>CAVZZN010000017.1:0-10540 GCA_963779805.1 uncultured beta proteobacterium | reverse complement strand
GTGATTGCGCCACGCGTTTCGGACACCTTGCCGGCCGCGGCTGCAAGCTGTTCGTCGAGCTCCTTGGACGATGCAACGCTGTTCGAGAGTTGCGCCTCGAGCGCGCGGACGTTCAGCTGGTAGGGCTCCGGATCGATCTGGAACAGCACCTCGCCCTTCTTCACCGGCCGATTGGGCTCGACGGGAACCGCGATCACGCGGCCGCGGACCTGCGGCGTCACGTTCACGACGTACTTGATGACCCGCACGTCCGCGCTCGAAGGCGCGACGACGTTGAGCAGCAGGATCAGGGCCGTGATGCCGACGATCGGAATGATGACGACCGCGACTTGTGTCCCGGTATTCCAGGGCAGGATCCTGAGCTTGACCAGTACCCAGACGATCGCGGCGTAGATGCACAGGATGATGACTTCCATTACGCGCTCCTGAGCTCGCCCTGCGCCGTCGTGGCATCGGTCGGCGCTGCGCTCTGCTCGGCCTGTCGCCGCAGCTGCGCAACCTCGTCGCGCAGCGTCGTCAGCTCGGGACTCATCCCGCCGCGAGCGTGCATCGCATCGAGCTCGGTCTCGAGCGCCCGTAGTTCGCTCGCATTCAGCGTGCTGGCGCGCGCCTTCTCACCGCGCTCGACGAAGTACTCATCGCTGCGGTCGGTGCCATACGCGAGCTTGTGGCCAACCGGCTTGGTGTAGGCCCACAGCCACGCGATCGGCCACAGCAGCCCGCCGAACACGAGGGAAAGCAGACACAGCGTCTGGATCGCCCGCGTCTGCGGGTGATGGCGCTTGTGCGCGATCTTTTCGGGCAGCACGTGCACCATCCAGAACACCACGATTCCGACGACCGGCACGAGGACGAGCACTACCCACGACAGCACGTCGGCGGCCTTGTCGAGCGCCTCGCCCGCCAGGAACGACGCCTGCGCGGACGTAGCGATGCAGGCGAGCGCGAGCGCGATCGTGCGCGCAGTCATCCCGATCGCGCGGCGCCCTCGCGCCCTTGCCGATTTGCGGCTCACTTTGGATTCGACTCTGAAATAGCGTTGGCGGGCGCGACGCATCGCCTTGGCGCCCCTGATCGTCACGGATCCATGGTGGATCGCCATGGGCGCTTTCGTCTTTGCATTTCTCGACATGGCGCGGCTGGCGCAGTGCGGGCGTTGCGCGCGCGCCCGGGACCGGGCGGATGGAGCCTCGCGCCCGACGCGTGCGCGGCAGCGATCGGGAACAACCGGCGGACGGACTGCTGGCGCCGGCGCTGTGCTGGTCGGTCAGGCGCGCCGACGCGGTGCGGAAGCGTCGGCGGTCGCTCGCTGGTGCAGCGACGAAGGCGCCGCACCAGCGAGCGGGGCTCCTGGCGCGTGCGCATTGCGCACGCGTGCCCACGGCGGTGCATGCTTCGGGTCGCGTGCGCGATCGGATGCGTTCCAGAGGCCCTGCGGCGCAACGAGCGGCACGGCAGTGGGCACCGCCGTCCGGAAGCGATCGGTCGCATCGCTCGTCGACGCGACGCGCTCGCGCTGGGCTTGCCGGCGCCACTGCCCCGGCGTGTTGCCCGTCCAGCGACGGAAGCTGCGCATGAACGTGCTCACGCCGGCGTAACCCAAGGACGCCGCGATGTCGTCGAGCGGAAGCTCCGAGTAGGACAGCAGCTGGCGCGCCGCCTCGAACCGCACCTCGTCCAACACTTCCTGGAACGTGGTGCCGTGCTCGCGCAAGCGGCGGTTGAGCGTACGCCGGTGCATCGCCAGCAGCTGGGCGAGATCGTCCCCGGAGCTCTTGCCGTTGAGCAAAAGCGTGCGCAGGGCGCGACAGACCTGATGCAGGAGCTGGGGCTGGCTTGCCTCGTGCGCGCGCAGCAGCGCGGCGCGCCTGCGGTCCGGATCGGCGCCATCGACCCGGCGCTCCAGCCAGTAGGCGGGGAAGCGCAGCGCGCAGAACTCCGAGTCGAAGCGCGGCAGCACCTTGAACACGCTGCGATACAGGTGCGGGTCGCATCCCTTGACGTGCGGCAGGAACACTTCGGTCGGCGCCCAGCCGGGACCGCACAACTCGCGCATGAGATTGACGCCGGTGGCCAGCGCGCAGTCGTAGAGTTGGTCCGCACCGTCGATGCCCGCGTGATAGATCGCGTACCCGAAGTCCACGATCGCAGCGCGCCGCACGACGAAGGCGAGGCCGCCACAGCTGTTGAGGTGCTGGTAAACCGTCATGACCTGCAGCGCCTCGCCCACGGTGGCGGAATTGCGCACGACTTCGCCGACGAGCCCCAGGTCTTCGAGTTGAAACATCCGGCCCGCGAGCAGCCCGAACTGCGGATAGTCGCTTGCCTGGGCCGAGCGCTCGAGCAGGGCGCCCAGCGCACCGTAGGGGATGCGCTGCTCGGCATGGGTCAGCGCCGCGGTGGCGAGCCCCGCGCTCGCAAGCACCGCGTCGGCGTCGGCGCCGAGTTGACGCAGGAGAGCGGGAACGTGCACGAACGCACCGACGCGCTGGTCGGAGCGCTCGTCCAGATGGTGTCGCGGTAACGGATGCTGCACGGCGGGCGGCAGGCGCATGATCTTCTCGTTATGTTTTTGGGGCTACGCATCAGGATGCGGGAGACTTGCGTCGAGCCGTTGAGCGATGTCAAGAAATGCAAAAAGGAGTCGTCGTGTCGAACTCACCTTGCAGGAATCACGCGCCACGATAGCAGCCGTGCCGCTGCATTTTCGCGCAGGTGCGTTGGACAACGGGGTGCATGGAGACGATGCGACGCGCGTCACATGCGCGCGCCGCCAACGACACGTATCGGGTCACGACACCCGGCCCGATGCTGTCGAGAGCAATCCGCCGGACGCAACGCTACCGGCCCCGAGCGCTGCGCGCGCCCGTTCCCTTTCGCGCAGATAACTGCGCCCGGCGGCGAGATAGCAGAGCGCCGCGGGAATGCAGAACAGAGGCGTGATCGCGAGCGCGACGTCGAGTCCGTACCGGTCCGATATCGCGCCCGCAATCACCGGACCGGCGGCCAGGCCTAGCAGGTTCTGCGTGAGCGCCAGCACCGACGCGGCCGTGGCGCGTACGCGCGGGTCGACGACGTCGATGACGACCGCGGCCAGCGAGCCGATGTGGCCCGTCATCATCGCGGCGCCGCCGATGATGAGCGCGAATTGCGTCGAATCGGGCTGCATGAGCGCGAACGCAGGCACCATGCACGCGGCGGTCGCCAGTGCCGCGATGGCCGGGACGAGCAGCCTCGCGCGCGGGATGCGCGGCGCGAGGTGATCCGCCAGGCTGCTGCAGCCGACGATGCCCGCGAGGCCGATCATGACGACGCCGCCGGTCCACGCACCGGCGCGATCCGGCGCGAGGTCGTGATAGCGGTGCAGATAACTCGGCAGCCACGCGTACACGGCCGAAGTGCCGAGCATCTGCAGGCCCGCGCCGATCGAGGCGAGCACGATGGTCCGCGTCCTTCGCACGGTCGCGAGCGCAGCGAGCAACGTGATCGGGTTGCGCTGCGACGCCGGACGTTGCGCGTGCGTCCTGCAGCGATGAGCAATGGCGAGGAGCGCGAGCGCGACCCCGAGTCCGGGCACGCCCACCACACCGAAGGCGCCCTGCCACCCCCACGAGCGCGCAAGCATGCCGCCCGCCGCGATCCCGATCACCGATCCGACCACGCCGCCCGCCAGGAAGACGCCGAGCACGGTCCCGCGCATCCGCTCCGGAAAGAGCGTGCCGATCAAGGCGGCCCCGACCGATCCGTAGGCGGCCTCGCCGACCCCGACGACACCGCGCGCGGCGAGCATGCTCGCGTAGCCGGGTGCGAAGGCACAGGCGATGGTGGCACTGCTCCACACCATGGCCATGGCGAAGATGCTTCGCACGTGCCCCCACCGGTCCGCGGCGAACGACAGCGGAACCGTACAGACCGCCACCATGATCGCCACGACGGACGCGAGCGCTCCCAGCTCGACGTCGGCGAGCTGCCACTCGCCCTTGAGGTGGGGAAACAGCGAGACCACGACCTGGCGGTCGACGTAGTCGATCACCATGAGCGCGAGCAGGACCGCGAACATCGCCCAGGCGCAGCGGTCGGGTGCCGGGAACGTTGCCGCTGGCAGGGGGTGCGGCACGTGCCGGGTGTCGCGAACGCCGTGTGTCATGCGCTTGACCTTCCTCCGCTGGCCGGCGACTCGCCGCGCGGCGGCAACGCTACACGATGCCGGCTGCCGCCGGAAGCCTCGACTGCCGCACCGCGATCCGCGTACGATTGCACCGCACGTGTCGCGATTTGCAAAGACGAAGGCTCGAGTGGCCATGCACGATGGCATCGAGCCGCAGGGAGCGACAGTGCCGCGGCGCCAAGTCGCAACCCAATAACCCGACGGAGCTCGCATGCCTACCCGCCAACGCGCCTATCGCGTCATCCGACCGCTCGTCCTGGCTGCCCCGCTGATCGCGGGGCCGGCCGTTGCATCGGCCCAGGACTTCTTCAGCCAGAACCTCATCAAGCCCGGCACCGAGACCTTCACGCTCAATCTCGGCGGCATCCTCAACCAGTTCGACACGCGCATGCGGGTCAATGGCCAGACGACGACCGGCACGGACATCAACCTCGAGAACAACGGCATGAAGGACACGCAGTCGAGCTTCTTCGCCGCCGGCACCTGGCGCTTCGCCGCCCGCCACCGCCTGGATGCCGATTACTTCTCTGCCAAGCGCTCCGGCTCGCGCACCTACAGCGACTCGATCACGATCGGGGACAACACATATCCGCTCGGGGCCACGGTGTCGGCCTCCTCCGAGACCCAGTTCTTCCTCGCCGACTACCGCTACTCGTTCATGAAGACCGACAGCGTGGAGCTCGCGGGCGCGCTCGGCTTCTACGGTGGCCATTTCAAGTTCAACGCCGACGCGGTGGCCACCGGCTCCGGCACTTCCCGCAGCTCGTCGACTTCCGTCTCCACGACGGTGCCATTGCCGGTCGTCGGTGCGACGCTCGACTGGTACGCGAGCCCGCGTCTCAAGCTCTCGGGCTTCGCCGAAGGCATGAAGGCCAATATCGGCGACGTGGACGGAAGCATCTTCGTCACCGGCGCCGCCGCCGAATACATGTTCGCGCGCAATCTCGGCGCCGGCCTGCGCTACATGTACTCGGAAGTCGACGTCGACGTCACCAAGACCAACTTCAACGGCAACGTGAACTGGAGGATGAACAGCGTCAGCCTGTATGCGAAGCTGCTGTTCTGATTCTTCGGGTTCGCGCCGTCGCGATCGCGCGTGCGGCGCGCCGCTCCTGCTGCTGGCATGCGTGGCATGGCCCGCGGTGCTGTCGGCGCAGGACATCGAGCCGCGCGCGTATTCCAACGCGCCGGTCGGAGTGAACTTCCTCATCGCGGGCTACGCGTACACCCGCGGCGGCATCTCGTTCGATCCTGCGCTGCCGATCGACAACGAGCACCTCGAGACCAACAGCGGGGTGTTCGCGTACGCGCGCACGCTCGACTTCCGGGGGTTCTCCGGCAAGTTCGACGTGATCGCGCCGTACACGTTCCTGTCGGGTTCGGCGATATACCATGGCGACCCGGTGACGCGCGAGGTCGACGGCTTCGTGGACCCGCGCTTCCGGCTGTCCGTGAACCTGTACGGCGCTCCCGCGCTGTCGCTGCCGGACTTCGCAGCGTATCGCCAGGATCTCATCATCGGCGCCAGCTTGCAGGTCCAGGCGCCGTGGGGGCAGTACGACTCGACCCGGCTGGTCAACCTCGGCACGAACCGCTGGTACTTCAAGCCGGAGCTGGGCGTCTCGAAGGCCCTGGGGCCGTGGACGCTCGAGGCGACGGGCGCGGTGACGTTCTTCACCGACAACACGGATTTCTACGGCGGCAGTCGGCGGGAGCAGAAGCCGCTTTATGCGGTGCGAACGAGCGCCATCTACAACTTTCCGTCCGGCATCTGGGGCTCGCTCGACGTGACGTATTTCGCCGGCGGCCGCACGACGGTGAACGGAAGCCTCGATAGCAACCTGCAGCAGAACTGGCGCGTGGGCGGGACGCTCGCGTTCCCGATCGATCGGCGCAACTCGATCAAGTTGCACGGGAGCAGCGGCGCTGCCTCACGGACCGGCAACGACTTCGACCTGGTCTCGATCGGGTGGCAGCACCGCTGGGGCGCAGGACTATGAATGCGAAACGAGCCGAGGACGTTCCCGCGCGCACGTCGGGCCTGATCTCGGCGCGGATCCTCCGAAGCGCAATCCGGTTTCGCGGCCTCGAGCGCTACGTGAAGGCGCGGCTCATGTGGCATCGCCTCTACCGCACCATGAGCTACGTGCGCTCCGCCCTGTGGATCGCGCCGCTGTTCGCGCTCCTGCTCGTGCTGGCCGTGGCGCCGTTGATCCGGGATCTCGACGCGTGGCTGGGCTGGCGCTTCACCGGCCTCGCCGTGAACGGCGCACAGGCGCTGTATCAGACCGTCATCACGCTCACGCTGTCGTTCATGGTGTTCACCTTCGGCTCGCTGCTGGTCGCGATCCAGATCGCGGGCGGCCAGCTGACGCCGCGCATCATCGCGACCACGCTCCTGCGCGACAACGTGGTGAGGTCGAGCGTAGGCTTGTTCGTATTCACGCTGATCTTCGCGGTGATGGCGCTGAATCGGCTCGAGAACGACGTGCCCGAACTGGTCGCATTCATCACTGCGCTGCTCGGCATCGGGTGCATGGCAGCCTTCCTGTTCCTCATCGACTACGCCGCGCGACTGCTGCGTCCGGTGAGCATCCTCGCCAAGATCGGGGACGACGGACTGAAGGTCGTCGAGTCCGTCTATCCCGCTCGCGCCGCAGTCCACTCGGAGGACCCGTCTGCGACGCTCGATCCCGGACCGCTGCAGCGCGTGGTCCAGCACCGTGGCCGGTCCGAGATCGTGCTCGCAGTCGACCTGGAAACGCTCGTCATGGAGGCGCAGCGGGCCGGGGGCGTGATCGAGTTCGTCCCGCAGGTCGGCGACTTCGTCGCGCAGGAGGAGCCGCTGTTCGCGCTCTACGGCGGGGCGACCCGGATTCGCGACCGCACGCTGTTCGCCACCGTCGCGTTCGGCTCCGAGCGCACGCTCGAGCAGGACCCGATGTTCGCGCTGCGCATCATGGCGGACATCGCGCTCAAGGCGCTCTCGCCCGCGATCAACGATCCCACCACCGGCGTGCTCGCCATCGACCAGATCCACCGGTTCCTGCGCGCCGTCGGCAAGCGCAGGCTGCGCGGCGAGGTGATCGCCGATGCGACAGGAACGCCGCGCGTGATCTATCGCACGCCGAACTGGGAGGATTTCGTGCACGTCGCCTGCACCGAGATTCGCGCCTGCGGGGCGAACAACGTGCAGATCGCACGCCGGCTGCGGGCGATGCTCGAGAACCTGCAGCGCTCCCTGCCGCCACACAGGCATGCGGCATTGATCGAGGAACGCGACCGCCTCGACATCGTGCTCGAGGAACATTACCGGATTCCCGCGGACCTTGCGCTCGCGCGTCGTCCGGATTCGCAGGGACTCGGGGGCTCGTCGGGTGCGCGGGCCATTCCGGGCGCGTGACTGCGGCCCCGGCGGGCGCGTGCCGAACCACGGGCATGCGCGCCCCAACAGCAACCCGGGCCGCCGAGACGGCTCGAGGAGGAGCCATGAGCAATGCCCGCGGTTTCGCGGTGACCGACACGCTGCGCAACGGCACCGTCGTGACGATCCGTGCGGCGCGTCCCGACGATCGCAAACGGATCGAGGACGCCTTCAGGCTGCTCGATCGCCAATCGGTGTACTTCCGCTACTTCACGTACAGGAGCGCGCTCGGCGACGCGGATTTCGCGCGCCTCGAGACCATGGATTTCGTGCGCGACGTGGTGCTGATCGCGACGATTCCGACGGCAGACGCGGAGATCGTCATCGGCAGCGGACGGTATGCGGCGCACGATGGGCCCGATGGTGCAGCGGTCGCCGAAGTCGCCTTCATCATCGAGGAAGACTACCAGGGCATCGGTCTCGCGGGACGGCTGCTGCACCATCTCGCGGCGATCGCGCGCGGTTTCGGCATCGCGCGGTTCGAGGCCGAGGTGCTGCGCGAGAACAAGGGAATGCTCCGGGTGTTCGCGCGCAGCGGCTTGCCGATGACGCAGAAGGCGGAGGGCGGTATCGTGCACCTGACCCTCGCCCTCGATGCGCCGCCCTGAGAGGGCCGGCATTCGCGCCTGCCTGCGCCCGCGCAGCGAACGTGCCGCCCGACCGCTGCGCTAGACCGCTGCCGCGCCGCCGACGATCTCCGCCAGCTCCTTGGTGATCGCCGCCTGGCGCGTCTTGTTGTAGATGAGCTGCAGCTCGTCGATGATGTTGGCGGCGTTGTCCGAGGCCGCCTTCATCGCCACCATCCGCGCGGACTGCTCGGACGCCATGTTCTCGTTGATCATCTGGAACACGACGCCCTCCGCGTAGCGGCGCAGCATGCCGTCGAGCAGCTCGCGGGCGTCCGGCTCGTAGATGTAATCCCACGTGTGCTCCGGAGCCGAGGCGCGCACCTCGCCCATGGGTGCGCGAAACTCTTCCGGAATCGGCACCATCGTGCCGTGGCGCGATTCCTGGCGCATCGTGTTGACGAACATCGTGTAGAACACGTGCACCTCGTCGACCTTGCCTTCCACGAACTCGTCCAGCAGCAGCTTCACCGGGCCGACCAGGCGGTCGAGGTGCGGGCGATCGCCGAGCTGCACGACGCTCGCGATGACGTTCGCGCCCATGCGCTGCAGGAAGCCCAGCCCGCGCGCGCCGATCACCACGTAATCGACCTCGAGCCCGCGGCCGCGCCACTCCTTGTGCGCCTGCATGACGAGCCGCAGGATGTTGGTGTTGAGGCCGCCGCACAGGCCCTTGTCGGTGGTCACCACGATGGCGCCCACGCGCTTCACGCTGTCGCGCTTCTCGAGGAAGGGATGCCGGTATTCCGTGCTCGCCTTGGAGATGTTCATGACGATCTGGAACAGGCGAAGGACGTAGGGCCGCGACGCGCGCATGCGGTCCTGCGCCTTCTTCATCTTGGACGCAGCAACCATCTCCATGGCCTTGGTGATCTTGCGCGTGCTCTGCACGCTCTTGATCTTGACGCGGATTTCCTTGGCGTTCGCCATGCGCAACCTCGCCTTCTGCCGCCGCTCCGACGCTCGAGCCCGCCGGCCGTCACGCCATGATGTTGACGCCGCCGTCGATGTAGAGCGTCGCGCCCGACATCCGCCGCGCGTAAGGCGTGGACAGGAACGCGCAGTTGTAGCCGACGTCCATGATGTCGACCAGCTCGCCGATCGGCGCGCGCTGGGCGGCCTCGTTGAGCAGCAGGTCGAAGTCCTTGAGGCCCGATGCGGCACGCGTCTTGAGCGGTCCGGGCGAGATCGCGTGCACGCGGATGCCCTTGGGCCCGAGCTCGTACGCGAGGTAGCGGCAGCACGCCTCCAGCGCCGCCTTGACGGGACCCATCACGCTATAGGTGGGCACGACCTTGTTGGCGCCGTGATAGCTCATCGCGAACATCGTGCCGCCGTCCGTCATGAGCGGCGCGGCGAGGTTCGCCATGCGCACGAACGAGTGGCACGACACGTCCATGGCGACCTTGAAGCCCTTCCGCCGAGCAGTCGAGCAACTGTCCCTGCAGGTCTTCCTTCGGCGCGAACGCGATCGAGTGCACCAGGATGTCGAGCTTGCCCCACTTCGCCTTCACCTGCTCGAAGACGGCTTCGAGCTCGCCGGGCTTGGCGACGTCGAGCGGCATGTAGATGTCGGTCCCGAGCTCCTCCGCGAGCGGATCGACGAAGCGCTTCGCCTTCTCGTTGAGGTAGGTGAGGGCGAGGTCGGCGCCGACTTCGCGCATCGCCTTGGCGCAGCCGTACGCGATCGAGGACTCGTTGGCGACGCCGATGATGAGCGCCTTGCTTCCGGTGAGGACGGGGCGGGGGATGGTGACGGTCATGATGTGCCTTCCGGGGAATTCATCGGGTAGAGGTGGACCGCAGCGACGCTGCGATCGCGAGCTCGGCTTCGGTCGCCGCGACGACCTGCTCGACGCTCACGCCCGGTGCCGTTTCGAGCAACGTGGCGCGGCCATTCGGGAAACCGATCACCGCGAGCTCGGTGACGACGAGATCCACGACGCGCGACGACGTGAGCGGCAGGTTGCAGCGCTTGACGATCTTCGACTTGCCCTTCGCGCTGTGCTGCATGGCGACGATGACGCGCTTGGCGCCGGTCACGAGATCCATCGCGCCGCCCATGCCGGGCACCATCTTGCCGGGAATCATCCAGTTGGCGAGATGACCCTCGGCGTCGACCTGCAAGCCGCCGAGCACCGTCACGTCGACGTGGCCCCCGCGGATGAGGCCGAACGACATGGCACTGTCGAACGTGCATGCGCCGGGCATCGCGGTCACCGGCTTGCCGCCGGCGTCGGTGAGACGCGCTTGTGCGAGGCCGTCCGCCGGAATCGGCCCGGTGCCGATGAGGCCGTTCTCCGACTGGAAGAAGATGTGGAT
>CAVZZN010000016.1:0-565636 GCA_963779805.1 uncultured beta proteobacterium | reverse complement strand
GATCGCCTGTCGGCGCTGCGACGGGTCGCCACCATCGAAAGCATTGGCTCCTCCACCCGCATCGAGGGCAGCAAGCTCTCCGACCGGGAGGTCGAGCAGCTGCTGTCGAACCTGGAGATCAAGTCCTTCGCCACCCGCGACGAGCAGGACGTGGCCGGCTATGCCGAGCTGACGGACCTGGTGTTTCCTCTTGGCAGGACATCCCGTTCACCGAGAATCACATCAGGCAATTGCACCAGATCCTGCTGCGCCATAGCGAGAAAGACAGCCTGGCATCGCGGCAACTACAAGACCCACTCGAACAGCGTCGCGGCCTTTGCCGAATCTGGCGCGCAGATCGGTATCGTGTTCCGGACGGCGTCACCCTTCGACACCCCCCGGCTGATGACGGAACTGGTGGCCTGGGTGAACCAGGAGCGCCAAAGTCAAGATAGGGCGCACCTGCATCCGCTGCTGGTCATTGCGCTGTGCGTCGTCGTGTTTCTGGAAATTCATCCTTTCGAGGACGGCAACGGACGCCTGAGTCGGGTGCTGACGACGCTGATGCTCCTGCAGCGGGTTACGCCTACGCGCCCTACAGCTCGCTGGAAAGCGTGATCGAGCAGAGCAAGGAGGCCTACTACCGGGCACTGAGACAGACGCAAGGGACGATTCGCACGCAGTCGCCGAACTGGCAGCCGTGGCTGGTGTTCTTCCTGCGGTCGCTGGCCGAGCAGGTGCGGCGACTGGAGAAGAAGGTCGAGCGCGAGAAGATCGTGCTGGCCGCGATACCCGCGCTGTCGCTTCACATCGTCGAGTTCGCCCGCGAGCATGGCCGCGTCACCATCGGCGAGGCGATCAAGCTGACCGGCGCCAGCCGCAACACGCTCAAGCAGCACTTCCGGGCACTGGTCGAACGCGGCACGCTGAACCAGCACGGCGGTGGCCGAGGGGTGTGGTACGACCTGCGCTGAAGGGATGGCGAAAGCGGGCAGAATGTCCCGCGGATTGCCAAAGTTCTTTGAGACCGGGTCGAAAGCCGGCATCCGGCCGCACCACGCCCCCAAGCTCGCGCGTCAACTGAGCGCTCTGGATAGCGCCCGCGCCGGAAAGCATGGACGTTTCCGGGTCAGACGGTCTCCGTGCGCTCACGGTGTGCTCGATCCATCGGTCGAACTTCTTTCAGGATCGCCGGCAGGGCCGCCTTCTCGGCGACTTTGAGGTCGTAGGCCTGCTGCAGATTGAGCCAGGATTGCGCGTCGCCGCCGAAATAGCGCGCCAACCGCAACGCTGTATCCGGCGTGATACCGCGACGCTCGCGGACAATGTCGTTGATGCGCGTTGTGGTGACGCGCAAGGCCTGCGCGAGGCGATTGGCCGACAGCCCCAGAGGGAGCAGGAAATCCTCCCGCAGCACTTCACCGGGGTGCACCGGCCGCATTCCGTTTTTAGCCATGTCGTCGGTCCCGCAGGCCAAGGCCTGCTCTAGTGATAGTCAACGATTTCAACCTGGGCCGGACCACGCTCGGTCCATTCGAAGCACAGCCGCCACTGGTCATTGATCCGGATGCTGTACTGTCCGGTCCGATCGCCCGAGAGCGCCTCGAGCCGGTTGCCCGGCGGTGAGCGCAGGAAGGAAACCGTGGCGGCGCTATCGAGCTGCTGCAGTTTCCTCTCGGCGACCGCCTTGATGGCGGCAAAGCGCCGCGACTTGCCGGAGACGAAGAGCGACTCGGTGTCCGGACAGCGGAACGATTGGATCACCCCGCCAGTGTATATCGTTTACCGATATACGACAATGGGAGCGCCAACCGCTCGTCGTCCTTCGCTGGCGGCCTCCAGATCATCATTTCGACGATGAACCCGTCCGGCGTGCCCGTCTTGTCGTGAAACAGCCGGACTGCCTTTGACTTGCGTCAATGGGCCCGTGGCCCATAGGCGCGAACGTTTCGCCTGGGGGCCCGCATCGGGCCCACGGCATTCGGCGCGGCGGCTCTGCCGCGCAGCATCTGCGAGGCAACAGGAATGAACGACCCCATCGCGAAATGGCACGAGGAGCACGTCAACTTCGGCCGGCTGCTCGACCTGCTCGAGCAGCAGCTCGACCAGTTCCACACCGGCGAGATCCCGAACTACGAGCTCATGCTCGACGTGATGTACTACATGACGCACTTCCCGGACCTGCTGCATCACCAGCGCGAGGACCTGGCGTTCGAGAAGATCAAGGTGCGCGAGCCGGCGGTCGTGGCCGTGATCGACGACCTCATGCGCCAGCACGATCTCCTGCGTCGTGACGGGACGGCGCTGGTCGAGAACCTCGACGACATCATCAACGGCAGCATCTGCTCGCGCGAAAGCGTGGAAGGGGCGGGCCGCGCCTATCTCGAGTGCTTCCGCGGCCACATGAGCGTCGAGGAGCAGGCGGTGTTCCCGGCCGCGCGGCGCGTGCTGTCGGCCAAGGATTGGGACGAGATCACCGCGGCCATCGAGCACCTCGAGGATCCGCTGTTCGGGGGCGCGGTAACGCAGCGCTATGCGGCGTTGCACGACCAGATCAGCCGCGAAGCCTCGACCCAGGGCTGACCCGGCTGACCCCAGAGTCGACCCGGGTCGGCCCGCGGGTCGATGCCCAGGGTCGATCAACCCCGGCGCGGTAACATGGTGCATCCCTCTCCGGGAGCGCCCCGATGATCCCCCACGAAGTCCTGCACGAGCTCCCCTCGTATCTCTCCCCCGACCGCATGGGTGCGTGGGGCGTGTTCCTGCAGCAGGTCGACCGCGTCACTCCCTATCTGGGCGAGCTCGCCTATCTGGTCGAAACGCTGAAGCGCCCCAAGCGCATCCTGATCGTCGACGTGCCGATCAAGCTGCGACGACGGCTCGGTCGCGCACTTCGAGGGCTATCGCGTGCAGCACAACACCTCGCGCGGCCCGGGCAAGGGCGGCGTGCGCTTCCACCAGGACGTGACGCTCGTCCGAAGTGATGGCGCTCGCCGGCTGGATGACGCATCAAGAACGCCGTCATCGGCGTGCCGTTCGGCGGCGCCAAGGGCGGCGTGCGCGTGCGATCCGCGCAAGCTGTCGATGGACGAGCTCGAGCGCCTCACGCGGCGCTACACCAGCGAGATCGGCATCCTCATCGGCCCGGACAAGGACATCCCCGCGCCCGACGTCAACACCAACGAACAGATCATGGCCTGGATGATGGACACCTACTCCATGAGCCGGCGCGACCTCGACGGGGTGGTCACCGGCAAGCCGCATCTCGCTCGGCGGCAGCCTCGGGCGGCGCGACGCGACCGGTCGCGGCGTGTTCGTCGTGCGGCCGCGCGGCGGCGGCGAAGATCGGCTTGGCCATGCGCGGCGCGCGCGTGTGCATCCAGGGCTTCGGCAACGTCGGCAACGCGGCCGCGCGCTGCTTCGCCGAGGCCGGCGCGAAGGTGATCGCGGTGCAGACGTGGAGGGCACGATCCACAACGGCGCGGGCTCGACATCGCAGAAGCTCGTCGCGCAGCAGGCACGCGGGGGCCCATCGCCGAATTCGACGAGGGCCAGGTCATCCCGGACGACGCGTTCTGGGACGTGGACTCGGAATTCCTGATTCCCGCCGCGCTGGAAGGCGCAGATCACCGAGGCGAACGCGGGCCGGATCCGCACGCGCATCCTGCTCGAAGGCGCGAATGGCCCGACCACGCCGGAGGCCGACGACATCCTGAACGACCGACGGCATCGCTGGTGGTGCCCGACGTGCTCGCCAACGCCGGCGGCGTCACCGTCAGCTACTTCGAGTGGGTGCAGGACTTCTCCAGCTATTTCTGGTCCGAGGAAGAGATCAACCGCCGCCTCGACAAGATCATGGAAGACGCGTTCCAGGCCATCTGGGAGACGGCGACGCGCGAGAAGGTCACGCTGCGCACCGCGACCTTCATCGTGGCCTGCAAGCGCGTGCTCGAAGCGCGGCAGCTGCGCGGGCTCTATCCGTAACCGGGTCGGGGCCGTCGACGCCAGAAAAGGACCAATGAGCACTGCCGATTTTCTCTGGCCGCGCCTCGGCGAGAAGCTTCTCGGCCCGCAACGGGCAGCGCGCCACCGCAACGACGTTGCCCGGCGCCATCGCACAGGACACATGCAATTCACGATCGCCACGTACAACATCCACAAGGGCTTCTCGCACCTCGGTCGCCGCATGGTGATCCACGAGGTGCGCGAGCGCCTGCACGGCCTGCCGGCGGACATCGTCTTCCTGCAGGAGGTGGTCGGGGTGCACGAGCGCCATGCCGATCGCTTCAACGACTGGCCGGCCAAGCCGCAGCACGAGTTCATCGCCGGCGAGCGCTGGCAGGAAGTCTGCTACGGCAAGAACTGCATCTACGAGCACGGCCATCACGGCAACGCGCTGCTGTCGCGGTTTCCGATCACGACGCACGAGAACGTCGACATCTCGGCGCACCAGTTCGAGAGCCGCGGGCTGCTGCACGTCGAGATCGCGCTGGGCAAGGGCCTGCCCGACGCTTCACTGCATCAACGTGCATCTCGGGCTGTTCGAGCGCGGCCGGCAGTGGCAGCTGCGCGCGCTGTGCGAGCGCATCCGCGACAAGGTGCCCGACGACGAGCCGCTGATCATCGCCGGCGACTTCAACGACTGGCGGCACAAGGCCAATCGCATGCTGGTCGCGGAGCTCGGCGTCGACGAGGTGTTCCAGGAAGTGCGCGGCCGTCCGGCGCGCACGTTCCCGTCGGTGCTGCCGGTGTTCCGCCTCGATCGCATCTATGCGCGCGGACTGCGCATCCTCGACGCACGCGTGCACTACGCGTTTCCCGCGGCGCGCATGTCCGATCACGCGGCGCTCGCCGCGACGTTCGAGCTCGCGGCCTGAAACCGCTACACTGGTTCCCGCAAGGGTCCCCGGGCCCACCTCTGACGCTGGGTCGACCCGGGGTCGATCCAGGGTCGTCGGTCGCCGGGGGCGGCGCGTGACCTGTGTTGCGCGTTGGGCGATCCTGCCGCGTCTGCCGGAAGCGCAGCTCAAGATCCAGCCTGCTCGATGAACCGATACACGCCGGGCAATCGGCTCACGCTGTTGCGCAGCGGGACCGAGTTCTTCCCGGCGCTGCTCACGGCCATCGACCGCGCCGACCGCGAGGTCTGGATCGAGACGTACATCTACGCCGACGATCGCACGTCGCGCCTCGTCACCGCGGCGCTGCTGCGCGCGGTGGAGCGGGGCGTCGAGGTGCGCGTGATGGTCGACGGCTGGGGCGCGCGGCATTACCTCACGCGTCGCATGGAGCGCACGTTGCGTCGCGGCGGCATCAAGCTGCTCAAGTATCGGCCGCAGGTGCGGCCATGGCACTTCCGCGCGCATCGGTTGCGCCGGCTGCATCGCAAGCTGTGTCACGTCGACGGCAAGGTCGCGTTCGTCGGCGGCATCAACATCATCGACGACATGCACGCGCCGGGGCACAAGCCGCCGCGCGTCGACTTTGCGGTGCGCGTGGAAGGTCCGGTGCTGCCGGGCATCGTGCGCACGATGCAACGCGTGTGGGCCATCAACGAGCTGGTGCAGGCGGGCTCCACGCCCGTGCCGCTGTTCCCGCCGCCGCGGCGCGGCGAGCGCGCCGGGGCGCAGACGGCGAAGTTCGTGATCCGCGACAACCTCCGCCATCGCAACGACATCGAGCAAGCGTATCTCGCGGCGATTCGCACGGCCAAGCGCGAGATCATCATCGCCAACTCGTACTTCTTCCCGGGGATGCGGTTCCGGCGCGCGCTGATCGCGGCCGCGGGGCGGGGCGTGCGCGTGACCCTGCTGCTGCAGGCGCGAGTCGAATATCGGCTGCTGCACTACGCGATCCGTGCGCTGTATGGCCAGCTGCTGCAGGCGGGGATCTCGATCCAGGAGTACCACCGCTCGTTCCTGCACGCGAAGGTCGCGGTGATCGACGATCGCTGGGCGACGGTGGGCTCGTCCAACATCGATCCCTACAGCCTGCTGATGGCGCGCGAGGCGAACATCTTCGTGCGCGATCCGTACTTCGCGGATCAGCTCCGGCTCGAGCTCGTGCAGATGATCGACGCCGGCGCGCGTCCGGTGCCGCCGCAGAAGTGGAAGGCGCGCCCACGGGTGCTGCGCGCGATCAACTGGGTCGCGTACGGCATCGTGCGCCTGATGATGGGCGTGCTGGGCTACGGCGGCAACGAGTGGTTCCGCGGCACGCGGCGCGCAGCCCCGACGCCCGGTCCGGCCACGCGCATGGGCCCGCCGACCGGCGAGGCCCCGATGACCGGCCAGGTACCGCCCGACGCCGGCGACCCCCACCCCTGACCCCGGGCCGGGGCTTGCTTTTCGCCCCAACCCCCTTACTCTGAGTAATTACTCTGAGTAACGGGTTTTCCCCATGCGCGGCCATTCCCGAGCCAACCTGCCGCTGCCCGGTCCCACCGAAGGCAGCGACTGGCGCGTCGTTCGCAAGCTCCTCCCCTACCTCTGGGCCTACAAGGCCCGGGTGATCGCCGCGATGCTGGCGCTGATCGGGGCGAAGGTCGCCAACGTCGGCGTGCCGATCGTGCTCAAGCACATCGTCGATTCGCTCGACGCCGCGATCGGCGATCCTGACCGTCCCGCTGATGCTGCTGGTGGCCTACGGGATCCTGCGGTTGTCGACGACAACGTTCACCGAGATGCGCGAATTCCTGTTCGCGAAGGTGACGCAGCGCGCCGTGCGCACGATCGCCCTGCAAGTTTTCCGACACCTGCACGCCCTCAGCCTGCGGTTCCACCTGGCCCGCCAGACCGGAGGCCTCACCCGCGATGTCGAGCGCGGCACGCGCGGCATCTCCAGCCTGATCAGCTACACGCTCTTCTCGATCCTGCCCACGCTGGTCGAGATCGGCCTCGTCTCGGTGATCCTGGTGACGCGCTACGACTGGACCTTCATCGCGATCGCGCTCACCGCGCTGGCGCTCTACATCGCCGCGACGATCTACATCACCGAATGGCGAACGGGCTATCGCCGCCAGATGAACGAGCTCGATTCGCGCGCGCACGCCAAGGCCATCGACAGCCTGCTCAATTACGAGACGGTGAAGTACTTCGGCAACGAGGAATTCGAGGCGCGCCGCTACGACCAGAGCATGCAGAGCTGGGAGCGCGCGGCGGTGAAGAGCCAGACTTCGCTCTCGGTGCTGAACATCACGCAGAGCGCGATCATCGCGGTCGCGGTGACGCTGATCATGTGGCGCGCGACCGTCGGCGTGGTGGCCGGCACCATGACGATCGGCGACCTGGTGCTGGTGAACGCGTTCATGATCCAGCTCTACGTGCCGCTCAACTTCCTCGGCGTGATCTATCGCGAGATCAAGCAGGCCGTCGCCGACATGGAGCGCATGTTCCAGCTCGCGGCGGAGCACACCGAGGTGTCGGATGCGCCCGGTGCGAAGCCGCTCGCGGTCGGCGCGGGCGAGGTGCGCTTCGATCGCGTCCAGTTCGCGTACGAGAGCGATCGCCAGATCCTGTTCGACGTGAGCTTCACGATTCCGCCCGGGCGCACGGTGGCGGTGGTGGGGCCGTCGGGATCGGGCAAGTCGACGCTCGCGCGACTGCTGTTCCGCTTCTACGACGTCACCGGCGGTCGCATCCTGATCAACGGCCAGGACATCCGCGACGTGCAGCAGAACAGCGTCCGCGCGGCGATCGGCATCGTGCCGCAGGACACCGTGCTCTTCAACGACTCGATCGAGTACAACATCGCGTACGGCCACCCGGGTGCCACCAAGGACGAGATCATCGCCGCCGCGCGTCTCGCGCAGATCCACGACTTCGTGGCGAGCCTGCCGCAAGGCTACGACACGCCGGTGGGCGAGCGTGGATTGAAGCTCTCCGGCGGCGAGAAGCAGCGCGTGGCGATCGCGCGTGCGATCCTCAAGAATCCGCGCATCCTGATCTTCGACGAGGCGACGAGCGCGCTCGATTCGAAATCGGAGAAGGCGATCCAGGGCGAGCTCAAGCGCATCGCGCAGGACCGCACGACGCTCACGATCGCGCATCGGCTGTCGACGATCGTCGATGCCGACGAGATCCTGGTGCTCGATCGCGGACGGATCGTCGAGCGCGGCACGCATGCCGAGCTGCTCGCTCGCGGCGGGATCTACGCCCGCATGTGGCGACTGCAGCAGGACGAGCAGCGCCAGGCGCCTAAAGCTGCGACGGCGGGCGCCGATAGTGAAGAGGATGGGGCGCTGGTGCGTTGATCGGGCGATCGATCGACCACCGCGGAGGTCCCCAGAGACGCCCTGAGGGTACGGGTCGGAGCAGGCTGCGCAGGCCCATTTTCGCCGGGCACAGACTTTGCGACAGTGCGGCTGTCGGACGCGCGCCCCGTTGCTTGTAGGACGATGACCTGTCCTCTACAGCGGGGTCGCCCGAACCGACGGGATCAAATTCCCTGCGCCGGGCTATTGGCGGCTGCGAAAACCGTGTGCTATAAGACAAACTGACTTTAGCCTACACCTCATGAAATCTCGCCTTCTCGTTGTTTTTGCGGGGCTGCTCGCGGCCACCACGGCCTTCGCCCAGCCCGTCGTGGGTGCCCTGGATGCCAGCAAGCTCCGGCTGTCGTCCGCCAATGCGCTCATCCTGGACGCCGAGGCCGGTCAGCCGATCTACGCCAAGGCCGCCGACGAGGTCACGCCCATCGCGTCCCTCACCAAGCTCATGACCGCGATGGTCACGCTCGATGCCAACCTCCCGATGGACGAGGTGCTCGACGTGACGATGCAGGATTTCGACTTCCTCAAGGGCAGCAGCTCGCGCCTGCGCCTGGGCACCCTGCTGTCGCGGCAGGAGATGCTGCGCCTGGCACTCATGGCCTCGGAGAATCGCGCCGCCTCGAGCCTCGCGCGCCACTATCCGGGCGGGATGCCGGCGTTCGTCGCCGCCATGAACAGGAAGGCGCAGGACCTCGGTCTGGCGCACACGCACTTCGAGGATCCGACCGGGCTTACGGCCTCCAACGTTTCCACGGCGACCGAGCTTGCGAAGATGGTCGCCGCGGCCGCGCAATATCCGCTGATCCGCGAGTACAGCACCACCGGCAGCCATTTCGTCGAGGTGCAGCCCACCGGCCAGGTGCTCGGCTTCAACAATACGAACATGCTGGTGAAGAGTCCGAAGTGGGACATCCAGGTTTCCAAGACGGGCTACATCCGCGAGGCGGGCAAGTGCCTCGTCATGCTGGCCACCGTGTCGAGCAAGCCGTTCGTGATCGTGCTGCTCGATTCGCTCGGCAAGTACACCCGCGTGGCGGACGCGCAGCGCGTCAAGCAGTGGCTCGAGACCGGCGATTCCGCCGGCGCGGTCGAGCCCAGGGAGCCGCGCCTGATCCGCGTCTCGGCGCACGGCAAGGCGAAGAGCCGCGTCAAGGGTTCGCTGCGGGCGCGCCATACCCCGGCCGCCACCGTGAAGCAGGTCCGGTACACGCCGGCCCACAAGCGCGCCAAGCCGCGCATGTAGGTAGCGGCGCGTCGTCGTCAGCGGAAAACGCGGCCGGCTGGCCGCGTTTTCGTTTGCAGTGCGATGATCGTGGGCTGCCGCCGATTCCAGACGCGATCAGGGCGCGCGACCTCACGCCCACTCGGGGATGGTCGGCACCCGCAGGCGCTCGACCTCCGGCAGGTCGAAGCCGAAGTGCTCCGTCAGCAGGCTGCGCAGCGCGCTGCGATCGGCGAGCTGGGTTGCGGTCGACTGCGCTCCGCGCCATACCGTCAGATCGCGATTCATCACGCCGATGCGGCCATCGTCGGTCAGGGCGCGCATCATGAGCCGGTTGACGAACGGCGACGAGGGGTGGGTGGAGGTCCAGTAGTTGCCCATCTCGAAGTCGACGAGATTGTCGCGCTCGATCGGCGACACCCAGCAATCGATCGTCTTGTCACCGACGCGCGTGCGCAGCATCCACTCGTTGCCGTCGCGGGCCATCCAGTGCACGTCGTGCCCGGCCTGCGCCTCCGCGTTTTCGGCCAAGGGGACGGGAACGCGGGGTGCGATGGCACCGAAGCCGGGATCGAGGATGAATCGGCCTTCGGGCAACGTCACCGTCAGGAACATGTGCGCGCGGGGAGCCGCCGCCCTGGGGAGCACGACGACCACGCGCGCCGTGTGCCGCGTGGGCGCGAAGCCAAGCCCTTCGAGCGCCGCGGCGAACAACGTTCCGTGCTCGAAGCAGTAGCCGCCGCGCCGGTCCCGGACGAGCTTTCGTTGCAGCCGCTCGACGTCGAGCGAGACCGGCGTGCCCAGCAGCACGTCGAGGTTCTCGAACGGGATGCGTTGCATGTGGGCACGCAGCACGCCGGCGAGCGTGTCGTAGGTCGGCGTGGTCGGCCCGCCCCATTCGATGCGGTCGAGGTAGGCGTCGAGATCAAACGCTGCATCCATGGTCGTCTCCTGTGCACGGCCTCGCGCTCGGCAAGGTGGTGCGGTTTGCGGTCCGCCGGTCGTGCGCGCCTACGCTGCGAGCTGCTCGAAGCTGTCGGCGGCGCATTCGGCGCCGTCGTTCGCGGCGAGCGGCGCCATCCACTGCCGCGCGGCGGCGGCGTAGGCGGGGTCGTCCAGCACCGCGCGCACGGCTTCGCGGATGTCGGCGCTCCCCGCCTCGCGCGCGAGCGCGATGCCGGCCCCGCGTTCCTGCACGGCGCTCGCGATGAGCGGCTGGTCTTCGGCGAGCGCCGGAACGCAGACCATCGGCAGGCCGTGGCTCAAGCTGCGCATCGCGGTGCCGTGGCCCCCATGGGTCAGGACGAGCGCGGCGCGCGCCATCAGGGCCTCGTGCGACGCGCAGCCCAGGACGAGCGCGTTGGGCGGCGGCGAGATTTCGTCGGCCGCGAGCACGCCACCCGTCGTGGCGACGACGCGCACCGGCAGTGGGGACAGGGCGTCGAGCGCGCGCTGCAGCATGGACGCCGAACGCTGCTCGAACACGGTGCTGAAGCTCACCAGCACGAGCGGCCTCGGATCTTCGGCCGGCCAAGGCAGGCGCGGCGCCTCGGCCGTGGGCTCCTCGTAGAGCACCGGCGCGCCGTGCCGGACGTTGCCGAAGCGGGGTCGTGCCCGGCGTGTCGAACGCGGCGAGGGTGTTCACCTGGACGAGGTCGCGTGCGCCCCACAGGACATCCAGCGGCGGCAGCGGGGCGAAGCCGGCAGCGACGCGGGCAGCGCTCTGGCGCTGGAAATTCGCCTGCCACGTCGGATAGATCCGGCGCAGCAGCGTGTGCAGCGCGACCGCCGTTGGCCGCCCGAACGCGTCCGCAGCCTCGAGCGCGGCGCTGAACATGGCATCGATGACGACGGCATCGGCACGCTCGGCCTGCGCGAGCTGCACCAGCTCCTCGCCCACGGCCGGAGACGCGAGATAGCCGAAGATCGCCGGCAGCGGGTGGCCCGCGAACCGCTCCACGAATGCGGACCATCGCTGCAGCGCCATTGCGGACACGCCGGCGGCACGTGCGCGATCGACCATCTGCGGACGGCCGGCCAGCACGACGCTATGCCCGCGCCTGAGAAGGGCGCGCGCGATCCCGAGGCTTGGCGGCAGGTTTCCGCCGCCGTCCCAGCACGCCCACAGGAACTTCGCCATGTGCGCCTCCGTGCGCGATTGCGGCGATCATGCCCCTGACCACCCGCTCGGCGGAAGCGCGGTCGAGGTGCATGTCGCGGCGCAGCAGTTTCCACACGTACACGTCCGTGGCCACCACCAGCGCGCGCAGGAGGTCCTGCGCCGCGCGTTTCGGCCGGCCTTCGAGCTCGGGGGCAAACACGGTGCGTACCCACGCGCGGTGCGCGCGGCGCCCGAGCTCGACCCGCGACGCCAAGGCGGGACGCCGCAGCTCTTCGGCGAGGTACCGGACGACGCGATCCCCCACGGCTTCGTAGTCATCGTAGAGCACGCGCACCGCTGCGGCCGTATCGCCGGGCGGGCACGCCTTGCGACGCGGGACGGCCGAGGCTTCCATCGCGAGCAGCTCGAGCGCGTCCTTGCTGCCGTAGGCGCGCAGCACGGTCTGCACCGTCGTCCCGGCGCGCTGCGCGACCTCCTGCAGGGTGAAGTCGTCCCATAGCCGCTCCGCGTGCAAGCCGATCGCCGCGTCCCGGATGCTCGCCCGGGTCGCCTCCGCGCTCGCGGCCCGGCGCTGCATCGAATACGTGCGCTTCGGCTTATTCATGTTAATCCAGTTAATATCAATTACCGGCAGGTGTCAACGCAAGGGGCGGGCGGCATTTGACGTACAGCACAAGCTGTTCGGCCCGCGTGCACGAGATCCCTGTCGGCAGGACTGACAGGGACGCCGCCTTCGAATCCCGGGGCCGCATGCCATCAAGCGCTTATCGCGCGTGGCGTCAAAGTTGCACGGCTTCAATGCCGCCGCAAGCCGCGAGGCCATGTAGGGGACATCCATGCAGGTACGCACGACAAGCGAATACCAGATCCGGGTCGACGCCAAGCACGTCAACGGCAACTCGTATCGCGTCAGGACGCTGGTCACACGCATCGGGTCGCAAAGCTCGGTGTGGCGCAACGAGCGCACCGTATCGGTCCCGGGGATGGACAGCACGGCCCTGGAATCGAGCAGCGCGAACGTGGTTGCCGCCGCCGTCGAACGCGCGCAGGGAACGCCCAGCGGGCCCGAGCAGGTCGAGGTCTTCCGGTGCCGGACGTGTCGCGTCGAGACGCGCCATGCCCTCGTGAAGGGTTGGGCCGGGGGTCAGGTCTGGAAGTGCCTGCTGTGTCGCCGGAACATCACGATCTGAGCAAGCGCGCGCGAAGCATGATCACGCTCCTGCTGCTTTCGCTGACCGCGATCAGCCTGATCAACGGCCATTCGGAGGCCGCGCTGTTCACCGGCTGCGCGCTCGCGTTGAGCGGTCCCCTCGAGGTGCTGATCGCGGTCAAGGGCTGAGCCGCCTTGGGCGACTCGGCGCGGGCGCCGTCGCCGCTCGCGCTCAGCCTTGCCGGCGATGTTGCGCCAGCAACTCCCGCGCATGCGCACGCGTCTTGGCGGTGATCGCGCTGCCGGCGAGCATGCGGGCCACTTCCTCCACGCGCTCGGCGCTCGATAGCGGCGTCACCTCGGTGCGCACGCTCGCCTCGTCGCCGTGCTTGACCACCTGGAAGTGCGCGTCGGCAAACGACGGCCACCTGCGGCAGATGGGTGACGCACAGCACCTGGCGTCGCTCGCCGAGCGCCTGCATGAGTCGACCCACGGTAGCCGCGACGGTGCCGCCGATGCCCACGTCCACTTCGTCGAAGACGAGCGTCGGCACGTCGGCCACTTCGCTCGTCACCACCTGGATGGCGAGCGCAATGCGCGAGAGCTCGCCGCCCGACGCCACGCGCGCGAGCGGCCCGAGCGGCTGCTTCGGGATGACTCGCCACGCGAAACTCGATCGACTCCAGGCCATGGCTCGACGGCGGATCGCACGGCACGAGCGCGATCTCGAGCCGGCCGCCCGCCATCGCGAGCTCCTGCATCGCCGAGGTGACCCGATGCCCCAACTCCACCGCCGCCTCGCGCCGCTTGGCCGACAGCTGCTCGGCGAACGCGCGATAGCTCGCCTGCGCCTGCGCGGCCTTGCGCTCGAGCAGGTCGAAGTCCGCAGCCGCCGCAAGCAGCGCGATTCGCGCTTCGGTATCGGCCAGCAACTCCGGCAACGCCTCCGGCCGCACGCGATGCTTGCGCGCCATGTCGTGGATCGCGCCGAGCCGCTCCTCGACCCGCGCGAGCTCGCCCGGATCGAGATCGAGGCGCTGCCGATACATGCGCAACTCGCGCGATGCCTCGCGCAACTGGATCGACGCCGGCTCGAGCAGCGCGACGATGTCCGCGAGCGCCGGATCGTGCGCAACGCCCGCCTGCAGCCGCGACACGATCGTGCCCAGGCGCGCGGCGATCGCATCGTCGCCTTCGGTCAGCGCATCCTCGGCTGCGCTCGCGGTCTCCAGCAGGCTCGCCGCATGCGCGAGCCGCGTCTGCGCCTGGCTCAACGTGGCCCACTCGTCGGCGCCAACGGCCAGGCGCGCAAGCTCCTCGCGTCGCGCGTGCAACAGACTCGCGCTCGGCCGCGCTCGCGGCCGCCGACGCGCTCGCCGCATCGCGCGCCTCGACCGCCGCCCGCCATTCGCGCCACGCCGCGTTCACCTCGCGCGCGAGCGCCACGAACCCGCCGAACCCGTCGACCAGCGCGCGCTGCGCATCGGCCGCGAGCAACGACTGGTGCGCGTGCTGGCCGTGCAGGTCGACGAGCGCGGCGCCGAGATCGTTCAATTGCGCGAGCGTCGCCGGACGGCCGTTGATCCACGCGCGGCTGCGTCCCTGCGCATCGAGCGAGCGGCGCACCAGCACGGCATCGTCGTCCTCGCGCAGGCCCTGGTCCTCGAGCCACGCCAGCGCAGCAGGCGCGTCGCCCGCATCGAACGACGCCGACAGCTCCGCGCGCTCCGCGCCGGGCTTCAGCTGGCGAAGCTCGAAGCGATCGCCGAGCAGCAGCGCGAGCGCGTCGAGCAGGATGGACTTGCCGGCGCCCGTCTCGCCCGTCAGCACGGAAAACCCGCCGTCGAACTCCAGCTCGAGCGCTTCGACGACGACGAAGTTGCGGATGGAGAGCAGCCGTAGCACGGAAGATCAGGACGCCGGCCGCACCTGCTCCGGTGTCTCGCTCCAGTGCAGCTTCTCGCGCAGCATGGCGAAGTGATCGTAGCCTTCGGGATGCAGCAGGCGCGCGGGATGACGCCCGCGCTGGACGAGCACGCGGTCGCCCTCGGCGAGCGGGAAATGCGCCTGGCCATCGCAGTGCGCGGCCGCATCCTTGCCGCGCAGCACCGTCACGCTGATGCGCGACGACTCGCTGATCGCGATCGGGCGATTGGTGAGCGCATGCGGCGCCACCGGCACGAGCAGCACGGCGGGCACCTGCGGCTGCACGATCGGGCCCTGCGCGGAGAGCGCGTATGCGGTGGAGCCCGTCGGCGTCGCCACGATCAGGCCGTCGGCGCGCATCGCGTACACGAACCGGCCGTCGATCTCGACCGCGAGATCGATCATGCCGCCCATGCCGCCGCGGCTCACCACGACCTCGTTCATCGCGAGGGCGGAGCTCACGTTGCCGGCCTGGTGCTGCACGTTGGCCTCGAGCAGCGTGCGCCGCTCCTCGATGTAGCGCCCGCCGAGCATGGCGTCGAGCGTGACTTCCATGTGCCCGACCGGAATGTCGGTGAGAAATCCGAGCCGCCCGAGGTTGACGCCGATCAGCGGCACGTCGAACGGCGCGAGCTGGCGGGCGATGGAGAGCAGGGTGCCGTCGCCGCCCAGCACGATCGCGAGATCGGCGCGCGTGCCGAGCGCCTCGGCCGCCGCGGCGGGGTAGTCGGCGAGAGCGATCGAGCGCGCGGTTTCGGCCTCCATCACCACCTCGTGGCCGCGATCGGCGAGGAAACCGGCCAGGCGCGTGAGCGGCTCGACGAGATTGGGCGTGCCGTAACGCCCGATGAGGGCGATCCGATGGAAGCCGGACGGCGCGGCGGGAGCGGGCATGGGCCCGATTAAAGCATACGGCGCGAGCCTTCCCCAACCGGCCGAACGGTCGAGGCGGCGTTGCGCTTGCCGATACCGGCCCCAACTTCCGTGTTGTGCGCGCAGCAGGCGCCGGCCCGACCCAGGGGCGGCAATCGCCGCGCGCCGCCTCCGTCGCTTAGAATCCATCCATGCTCGACTCGCGTGCCCAACACCTGCTGAAGACGCTCATCGAGCGCTACATCGAGGACGGCCAGCCCGTCGGCTCGCGGGTGCTGTCGCGCCAGTCGGGGCTCGACCTCTCGCCGGCCACGGTGCGCAACGTGATGGCGGACCTCGAGGAGATGGGCTTCATCACGAGCCCGCACACCTCCGCCGGGCGCGTGCCGACGGCCAAGGGCTATCGCTTCTTCGTCGACAGCCTGATGGTGGTGCAGTCGCTCGACGACGTGCAGATCCATCAGCTCGAGGACCGGCTCATCGCCGATCACCCGCAGCAGCTCGTCAGTGCCGCGGGGCAGCTGCTGTCGCAGCTCACGCATTTCGCGGGCGTGGTGATGACGCCCAAGCGCGAAGCCGGCTTCCGGCACCTCGAATTCCTGCGCCTGTCCGAGCGGCGGGTGCTGCTCATCATCGTGACGGCCGACGGCGACGTGCAGAACCGCATCCTGCACATGGACCGCTCGTATTCGCAGAGCCAGCTGCAGGAAGCGACCAACTTCTTCAACCAGCACTACGCGGGCCAGCCGTTCGAGGCGATCCATTCGCTGCTGCAGGACGAGCTGCGGTCGTTGCGCGAGGACATCGTCGGGCTGATGACCGCGGCGGTGGAGGTCGGCGGCCAGGCACTGCACGAGAACGAGGCGCTGGTCGTGACCGGCGAGCGCAACCTGCTCAACGCGCAGGACCTCGCGTCGAACATGACTCGCCTGCGGCAGCTCTTCGATCTGTTCGAGCAGAAGACCGGGCTCATTCATCTGCTCGATGCCTCGCAGAAGGCCGCGGGCGTGCAGATCTACATCGGCAGCGAGTCGGGGCTGGGGCCGCTCGACGAGTGCAGCGTCGTGACCGCGTCGTACGAACGCGACGGGCACGTGATCGGCACGCTGGGCGTGATCGGGCCGACGCGGATGGCGTACGAGCGCGTGGTGCCGATCGTCGATATCACGGCGAAGCTGCTGTCGAACGCACTCACCTACCAGCGCAACGGCTGAAACCCAGACCCGTTACTCAGAGTAATTACTCCGAGTAACGGGGTTGGCGCCGCGCGATGATGCCATCCCCCGCCATGTCCGCCTTCCTTCCCGAGCCCGCCCACGATCACTCGACGCCGCGCCGCATCGGCGTGCTGCTGGTCAATCTCGGCACGCCGGACGAGCCCACCGCGCCCGCCGTGCGCCGCTATCTCGCCGAATTCCTCGCCGACCCGCGCGTGGTGGAGATCCCGCGGGCCGCGTGGCTGCCGATCCTGCACGGGATCATCCTGCGCGTGCGGCCGAAGCAGTCGGCGGCGAAGTACGCGAAGATCTGGACCAAGGACGGCTCGCCGCTGCTCATCCACACCGTGAAGCAGCGCTCGCTCGTCGCGGGTCTCCTCGGCGAGCGGATGAAGGCCGCAGGGCTGCCCGCCGACTTCGCGGCGGTCGAGATCGGGATGCGCTATGGCAATCCGTCCATCGCGAAGGCGATGGGCCGGCTGAAGGACGCGGGCTGCGATCGCATCCTGGTCGTGCCGCTGTATCCGCAGTATGCCGCCAGCGCGACCGCCACCGCGCTCGATGCGGTCTACGCCCAGGCGATGCGCATGCGGCGCATGCCGGCGCTGCGCGCGATCGACGCCTTCCACGACGACGCCGGCTACATCCGGGCGCTCGCCGCCGGCATCAACGAGTACTGGGTGCGACATGGCCGCCCCGACAAGCTCGTGATGAGCTTCCACGGCGTGCCGCGGCGCACGCTCGATCTCGGCGATCCGTACTATTGCCAGTGCCAGAAGACCGCCCGCCTGCTGGCGGCCGAACTGGGCCTCGACGCCGAAGCAGTACGTCGTCACCTTCCAGTCGCGCTTCGGCCGGGCCGAATGGCTGCAGCCGTACACGGTCGTCACGGCCGAGGCGCTGGGGAAGGAGCGCATGCGGCGCGTCGACGTCGTCTGTCCCGGCTTCGTGAGCGACTGCCTCGAAACGCTCGAGGAGATCGGGATGGAGGTGCGCGACACCTTCGTCAAGGCGGGCGGCCAGGAGTACCACGCGCTTCCCTGCCTCAACGAGCACCCGCGCTGGATCGAGGCGCTGACGGACCTCGTCTGGCGCAATCTGCAGGGCTGGCTGGCTGCCCCGCCCGCGGCGGCCGACCGCGAGCTGACGCAGATGCGGGCGAAGGCGCTCGGCGCCGCCCGCTGAGCCCAAGGTCGACCCGGGACGGACCCCGGGGTCTGACCCAGGGTCAGACGTGACGGGGCGGGGCGTTGAAAGTTCCCGGAAGCATCCCCATTGTCCATTCGACCGGCCCGAACGCGGGCTTCCGTGCCGTTTTGCTCCGAATCCCACTCACCATCCATGACCAACGCAGACGCTTTCAAAGGCGGCGCCGCGCAGGGCTCCGGCAATCCGTCGCAGCCGCACGAATCGACCAATCCGATCCCGGTCGGCCCCGCCGAGATGGACCCCGATTTCAACGGCCCGGCTGCGGCCGATCCCCAGGCGCAGACCGACCTCGTGGCGCTGCTCAAGAAGGCCGAGGACGAAGCCCTGGCGATGAAGGACGCCTACCTGCGTGCGCGCGCCGACGTCGAGAACGTCCGCCGCCAGTCGCAGGCCGAGGTGAGCAAGGCGCACAAGTACGGCATCGAGAAGTTCGCCGAGCTCCTGCTCCCCGTGCGGGACGCCCTCGAGCAGTCTCTCGCCGCCCGGAACGCCAGCCCCGGAGGCGCTGCGCGAAGGGGTCGAGCTCACGCTGCGCCAGCTCAGTGCCGCGTTCGAGAAGTCACAGCTCACGGTGATCGACCCGATGGGCGAGAAATTCGACCCGCACTTCCACCAGGCCATGGCGATGGTCCCCAGCGACCAGCCGGCCAACACGGTGGTGCAGGTCATGCAGAAAGGCTATCGCCTGTCCGACCGGGTGCTGCGCCCGGCGCTCGTGGTGGTGGCGCAAGGCAAGAGCTGAATCGGTGCCGATTGGCTTGATTCGCAATCCCAAAACCCCACCTGAGGCTCAGGCAACAGCATCCTGATTCCGGAGGACCACCCACATGGCATCGAAAATCATCGGCATCGACCTCGGCACCACCAACAGCTGCGTCGCGATCATGGAAGGCGGGCAGCCGAAGGTGATCGAGAACTCGGAGGGCGCGCGCACCACGCCCTCGATCGTCGCTTACCAGGAGGACGGCGAGATCCTGGTGGGGGCGCCGGCCAAGCGCCAGGCGGTCACCAATCCCAAGAACACGATCTTCGCGGTGAAGCGCCTCATCGGCCGCCGCTTCGAAGAGAAGGAAGTGCAGAAGGACATCGGCCTGATGCCGTACAAGATCTCGCGTCACAGCAACGGCGACGCGTGGGTCGAGGTGCGCGGCAAGGCGATCGCGCCGGCACAGGTTTCCGCCGAGATCCTGCGCAAGATGAAGAAGACCGCCGAGGACTATCTCGGCGAGGCGGTCACCGAAGCCGTGATCACCGTGCCCGCGTACTTCAACGACTCGCAGCGCCAGGCGACCAAGGACGCCGGCCGCATCGCGGGCCTCGAGGTGAAGCGCATCATCAACGAGCCGACCGCGGCCGCGCTCGCGTTCGGGCTCGACAAGAGGGAAGGCGACCGCAAGATCGCGGTGTACGACCTCGGCGGCGGCACGTTCGACATCTCGATCATCGAGATCGCGGCGGTCGAAGGCGAGCACCAGTTCGAGGTGCTCTCGACCAATGGCGACACGTTCCTCGGCGGCGAGGACTTCGACCAGCGCGTGATCGACTACATCGTCACCGAGTTCAAGAAGGAAGCGGGCGTCGATCTGAAGAACGACGTGCTCGCCCTGCAGCGTCTCAAGGAATCCGCCGAGAAGGCGAAGATCGAGCTTTCGTCGACGCAACAGACCGAGATCAACCTGCCGTACATCACGGCCGACCAGTCCGGTCCGAAGCACCTCACGATGAAGATCACGCGCGCGAAGTTCGAGTCGCTCGTGGAAGAGCTGATCGAGCGCACGATCGAGCCGTGCCGCATCGCGATGAAGGATGCGGGCGTGAAGCTCTCCGACATCAGCGACGTGATCCTCGTCGGCGGCATGACGCGCATGCCGAAGGTGCAGGAGAAGGTGAAGGAGTTCTTCGGCAAGGAGCCGCGCAAGGACGTCAATCCGGACGAAGCCGTGGCCGTCGGTGCCGCGATCCAGGGCGGCGTGCTCAAGGGCGACGTCAAGGACGTGCTGCTGCTCGACGTGACGCCGCTGTCGCTCGGCATCGAGACGCTCGGTGGCGTGATGACCAAGCTCATCCAGAAGAACACGACGATCCCGACCAAGGCGCAGCAGGTGTTCTCGACCGCCGACGACAATCAGTCCGCGGTGACGATCCACGTGCTGCAGGGCGAGCGCGACGTCGCCTCGGGCAACAAGAGCCTCGGGCAGTTCAACCTCGAAGGCATCCCGCCGTCGCCGCGCGGCATGCCGCAGATCGAGGTGACGTTCGACATCGACGCCAACGGCATCCTGCACGTGTCGGCCAAGGACAAGGCGACCGGCAAGGAGAACAAGATCACGATCAAGGCGAGCTCCGGGCTCTCCGAGGACGAGATCCAGCGCATGGTGAAGGACGCCGAATCGCATGCCGACGAAGACAAGCGTCAGCTCGAGATCGTGCAGTCGCGCAACCAGCTCGATACGCTGGTGCACAGCGTGCGCAAGTCGCTCACCGAGTACGGCGACAAGATCGGCGGCGACGAGAAGGACAAGATCGAAGCGGCGCTGAAGGATGCCGAAGAATTGCTGAAGCAGAAGGACGCGGCCAAGGACGCCCTCGATGCCAAGGTCACCGCGCTGTCGACCGCCGCGCAGAAGCTGGGCGAGATCATGTACGCCCAGGCGCAAGGCGCGGCGGGCGGGCAGGGCGGTGGCGGCGGTGCGGGTGCCGGCGGTCCGGGTGCTGGTGGTGGCGGCGGCGCGGGCGACGAGAAGGTCGTCGACGCCGAGTACACGGAAGTCAAAGACAAGAAGTGATATTCCGTCGGGCTCGACGCCCGACGGAATGTCTGTCCGCGTTAAGCGTCGCGAACCCCGCGACGCTTAACGCGGACCTTGCCGGCTTCGCTTCGCTCGCCTGCCACCGCGGGTGCGGATGTTTGATTTGGCGCGGTGCTTTCTTTGGCGCATGCACGTAACATCGCGGTCGGACCGGGCGGCGTGGCTGCCGCCTGCGTGAATCTGGGGAACAGGGTCGGCGGCGCTGCTAGCTGATCGGCGAATCACTATGGCTAACAAGCGCGACTACTACACCGTCCTCGGCGTCACCCGCGACGCGTCCGAGGAGGACATCAAGAAGGCCTACCGCAAGCTGGCCATGAAGCACCATCCGGACCGCAATCCGGACGACAAGAGCTCCGAGGAGAAATTCAAGGAGGCCAAGGAAGCGTACGAGGTCCTCACCGATTCGCGCAAACGCGCGGCCTACGATCAGTTCGGTCATGCCGGCGTCGATCCTTCGCAGGGCGCGGGTTTCGGCGCGGGCGGGCAGCAGGGCTTCGGCGGGTTTGCCGATGCATTCGGCGACATCTTCGGCGAGATCTTCGGCCAGCAGCGCGGCGGCCGTCCCGGCGGTGCGTATCGCGGCGCGGATCTGCGCTACAACCTCGAGCTCTCGCTCGAAGACGCGGCGCGCGGCACCGAGGCCAAGATCCGCATTCCCGCGATGGAGGAATGCGAGACCTGTCACGGCAGCGGTGCCAAGCCCGGCACGCAGCCCAAGCAATGTGCGGCCTGCGGCGGCCGCGGCGAGGTGCGCGTCTCGCAGGGCTTCTTCTCGATCCAGCAGACGTGCCCGCAATGTCACGGCACGGGCAAGGTCGTGAGCGATCCGTGCCCGACCTGCCATGCGAACGGGCGCGTGAAGAAGTACAAGACGCTGTCGGTGAAGATTCCCGCGGGCGTCGACCAGGACGATCGCATTCGCCTGTCAGGCGAGGGCGAGGCCGGCATGAACGGCGGGCCGTCCGGCGACCTGTACGTGGTCGTCAATCTCAAGCAGCATCCGGTGTTCCAGCGCGAAGGCGGCGATCTGCATTGCGAGATGCCGATCAGCTTCACCACGGCCGCGCTCGGCGGGGAAATCGAGATCCCCACGCTCGACGGCCACGCGAGCATCAAGATCCCGGCCGAGACGCAGACGGGGCAGGTGTTCCGCCTGCGCGGCAAGGGCATCAAGCCCGTGCGTGCGTCGGCCGCCGGCGATCTCTTCTGTCACGTCGCGGTCGAGACCCCCGTGAAGCTCACCTCGCGCCAGAAGGAACTGCTGCGCGAGTTCGAGGCGATCAACCAGAAGGATCCCGGCGCGCACAGCCCGCGCGAAAAGTCCTTCATGGACAAGGTGCGCGCGTTCTTCAGCGAGTAGCTCCCACTCCGCGCTCCTTACTCTGAGTATTTACTCTGAGTAGAGGGTTGCGCGGCTACGGGAACGCGGGGACGTTCGGGTCCAGCCCGCGGTCCTCGATCTCCGGATGGATCGAGCGCAGGAGCTCGCGAATCTCCTCGCAGCGATGCGCGGGCACGTCCACCATCAGCACGAGCTTGCCTTCCGCCAGCGCGGCCTGGAACGGCTTGAGCCGCGTATTCGGCACCGACGAGCCGATCATGCTCGCCACCCAGGCGCCGAACAGGCCGCCCAGCAGCGCCCCCAGCAACACGGTCCCGAGCGGCAGCGTGCCCGCCTGCGAATAGGCGAACACCACCACGACGCCGACCGCCGTGCCGAGCAGCGCACCCAGCACGAGTCCCATCTGCGCCCCGTGCACGAGATCGCTCGTCTGCAGCAGGTTGGCCTCGTGCAGGCCGGCCATCGAGGTGCCCGGCGCACCCACGAAATGGATGTGGCGCTCCTCGATGCGCGCGAGCAGCAGGTCGTCCATCATCCGCCGCGCGCTGGCCAGGTCCGGAACAACGTACAGAATCCGACGCCGCATGATTCACCTCCAGAGGATTCGGTCGGGAGCACCGGCGCACCTGCGCGACCCGGGTCGACCCCGGGTCGATGGCGCGGCACGCACCTGGTTTCCAGCCTAGGCTCGCCGCGTGGCCTGTGCAACCGCGCGCACCCCATGGGCTTCGACAGCGGACCGGGCGCAAGGGTGTGGGCGGGTGAGAGCGCGCTCGGCGCCGGCTTGCCCCCGGGGTGCGCCGCAGCATAAGCTTGCGCCCATTCTTGAACAGGGGATAAGCATGATGAAAAGATGGTTCGCGTGCGCCGCACTGGCGCTGCTGGGCGCCACGAGCGCATTCGCGCAGGTCAAGATCGGGCTGATGGTCTCGGCCACCGGGCCGACCACCGCGATCGGCATTCCGCAGAAGAACACGGGCGAGCTCCTGCCCCGCAAGATCGGCGACACCACGATCCAGTACATCCAGCTCGACGACGGCGGCGACACCACGCACGCCGTGCAGAACGCGAAGAAGCTCATCCAGACCGACAACATCGACGCGCTGATCGGCCCGTCGACGACGCCCAACGCGCTCGCCATCCTCGATCTCATCGCCGAGGCCAAGGTCCCGCTGATGGCGACCGTCGGCACGTCGAGCGTGGTCGAGCCGCTCGATGCCAAGCGGCGGTGGGTGTTCAAGACCACGCAGAACGACGACCTCATCGCGGCCGCGCTGGTGAAGCACATGGTGAAGACGGGCGTGAAGACCTACGGCTTCATCGGCTTCAAGGATCCGTACGGCGAGAACTGGCAGAAGGTGTTCACGCCGATGGCGGACAAGGCCGGCATCAAGCAGGTCGCGACCGAGTTCTACCAGCGCACCGACCAGAGCGTGACCGGGCCAGGCGCTGAAGCTCATGGCGGCGAAGCCCGACGCGGTGCTGGTCGCGGGCGTCGGCGGTCCCGGCGTGCTGCCGCAGATCACGCTGCGCGACCAGGGCTACAAGGGCACGATCTACCAGACGCACGGGGTGGCCACCGACGATTTCATCCGCCTCGGCAAGGACAAGGTCGAGGGCACGATCCTCGCCGCCGGACCGATGCTCGTGATCGACGAGATCCCGAACAGCAATCCGATCAAGAAGGTCGCCCTCCGCTACATCAACGAATACGAGAAGAAGTTCGGGCAGAAGCCCGCGACCTTCGGTGCGAACACGTACGACTCGGGCCTCATCCTGGAGCGCGCGATTCCCGCGGCGCTGAAGAAGGGCAAGCCGGGCACCGAAGCGTTCCGCGTGGCGCTGCGCGATGCGATCGAGCAGGAGCGCGAGATCGTCGGCTGCCAGGGCGTGTTCAACATGTCGCCGACCAATCACAACGGCATGGACGAGCGTGCGCGCGTGCTCGTCACGGTGAAGGACGGCAAGTTCCGGCTGCTGCGCGAGTGATCGCGCGGGTTCGCCGAAGCGACAGGCCCGCAGCGGCGCGGCCGGTGAACGGCGTTTGCCGCGCACGCGGCCGGGTCGCGCGCTGATGGCGATCGCGGGCGTGCTGCTTGCCGCGGGGCGCGCCGAGCGCTTCGGCGGAGGCAAGCTGCTGGTGCCGTTGCCGGAGCGCTCGATCCGGCGCGACGATGCCGGAACTGCGCAACGCGGCCCCGGGCTCCCGATCGGCGTCGCCGCGTGCGCGGCGCTGCGCTCGGTGCTGCCGGAGACGATCGCGGTCGTCCGTCCGGGCGACGCGCGTCCTGGCCGATGCGCTGCGCGCTGCCGGAGCGCGCGTGATCGAGTGCGAGCGCGCAGACGAGGGCATGGGAGCGAGCCTCGCGTGCGGCGTGCAGGCGGCCGCCGCCGCGGACGGCTGGATCATCGCGCTCGCGGACATGCCCTGGGTCGCAACCGCCACGATCGCGTCGGTGCGCGATGCGATCGCGGGCGGCGCATTGCTCGCCGCGCCATTTCACGATGGCCGGCGCGGGCATCCGGTGGGCTTCGGTCGTGCGTGTTACCGCGAGCTCGCCGCGCTCACCGGCGACGAGGGCGCGCGCGCGGTGGTGATGCGCCACGCGCGCGAGCTGCAGCGCATCGACGTCGACGATCCCGGCGTGCTGCGCGACGTGGACACGCCTGCCGACCTGATGGGGCCCCGCCGTTGATGACCCAGGGTCGACCCAGGGTGGACCCAGGGTCGACGCTTGCGAGTGCGTTCAGAGCCGAGGAGCGCCGCGCCCGTGCTGGTCAGGCGCACGACGCCCTCGCGCCGGCCGTCGTGATCGACCAGCCCCGCCAGCACCGCGTCCTCCCAGATCGTGTGCCGCGGACAGGAGCTGTGCCACGTCTCCAGCACCTCCGCGTACGTCGGTGAACGCGTCGCGATCCACTCCAGCATCTGGCGTGTGAGTGCGCGGTTCTGGTGGGCGAGCGCTTCGTCGGAATCGGGCATGGCATCCTCCTTCCGCATCGCATCACGCGGCGCTGGGCGTGCTCCACATGTCGCGCTGACGACCGAGCGTGCGGTGATCCTCCTCCTGCTGGCGCCACCAGCGGGCGAGGTCGTTGGCCTCGAGCGGCCGCGAGATGAGGTAGCCCTGCGCTTCGTCGCAGCCATGCGCCTTGAGGAAGGCGAACTGCGCCGGATTCTCCACCCCTTCCGCGATGACTCGCAACCCGAGCGAATGCGACAGCGCGATGATCGCCTGCGTGATCGCCTCGTCGTTGCGGTTCTGCTCGAGCCCGTGCACGAAGCGCTGATCGATCTTCACGCTCTGGATCGGCAGCCGCGCGAGATACGAGAGGCTCGAATACCCGGTGCCGAAATCGTCGACGGTGATCGACACGCCGCGCTGCTTCAGCTTCATCAGCGTGTCGACCGCGCGCTCCGGATGCGTGATGATCACGCTCTCCGTGATCTCGAGATCGAGGTACTGCGCGGGCAGGCCGCTGGTGGTGAGCGCATCCTCCACGATCGACAGCCAGCTGTCGTGCTGCAGCTGCTGCACCGACAGGTTCACCGACAGGCGCAGCAGCATCCCCAGCCGATGCCATTGCATCACCTGGCGGCACGAATCGCGCAGCACGCGCGCGCCGAGCGCCTGGATCATGCCCGACTCTTCCGCGATCGGGATGAACTCGGCCGGCCCGATCACGCCGCGATCCGGATCGCGCCAGCGCAGCAAGGCTTCCACGCCACACGCCCGGCCGGACTGGATGTCGAGCTGCGGCTGGAAGACGAGGAAGAACTCGTTGTCCATCAACCCGCGGCGCATGTCGGTCTCGAGCTGCAGGCGCAGCTGCACGCGCGCGTTCATGTCGGCGGTGTAGAAGCGGTACGCGTTGCGGCCCGCATCCTTGGCCGCGTACATCGCGGTGTCGGCCTGCTTGATCATCGTGCCCGGATCGCTCGCATCGAGCGGATACATCGACACGCCGATCGAGCACGTCAGCGTCGGCATCTGGTCCGACAGCCGGAACGGCGCGAGGAACGCTTCGCGCACGCGCGCAAGCACCGTCATCGTCTCGAACGTCGCGTGCGAGGGATCGAGGCCCGGGCAGCACCAGCACGAACTCGTCGCCGCCGAGGCGCGCCACGACGTCGGCCTCGCGCACCGCGCTGGTGAGGCGCTGGGCGATGGATTGCAGCAGCTGATCGCCGCTGTCGTGGCCGAGCGTGTCGTTGATGCGCTTGAAGTCGTCGAAGTCGATGAACAGGCACGCGACGTGCGTGCCGTCGCGCGCGGCCTGCGCGAGGATCTGCTTCAGGCGCTGGTTGAGCAGCGAGCGGTTCGGCAGCCCGGTGAGGATGTCGTGCTGCGCGAGCTTGTACGCGTGCGCCGTCGCGACCTCGAGCTCCTTGGTGCGCTGCGCGACCTTGTCTTCCAGCGTGCGCTGGTAATTGGCGACCTCCGCCTGCGATTCGGCGAGGCGCTGCGTCATCTGGTTGAACGCGTGCGTGAGCAGGCCCAGCTCGTCCGCCGAGCGCGCCGGAACGTACACGTCGAGCTTGCCCGAGCCGACGGCACGCGCCGCGCGCATCAGGCGCCGCATCGGCGCAACCAGTCGGCGCGTCAGCAGCAGCGTGGTGAGGATCGACAGCAGCACGATGGCGGCCAGGACCGACAGCGCGCCGGCCAGCTGACGCCGGAACTGCTGCTCCTGGCGCGCGAAGGTCATGCCCACGCGCACGAAGCCGATCGGGGCGTTCGATGCTGCGAGCGCGGGCGCGCCGTTGGTGTCCTGCGCTTGCGCTGCGGCCGGCGCCGCCTTGCTGCGGAACACGGGCGACGCGATCTCGACGTAGCGCGTGCCGTCGATGACGTGGCGCAGCGTCGTGGGTGCGGTCGAGGCGACACCGCGGGGCAGCGCCGGCACGTCGACGCTCTGCAATGCCTCGGCGTACCGTCGCCCGGCCACGACCTGCCGGTTGGCGTCGAGGATGATGACGTAGGCGACGTCGCCGTCGCGGCGCAGGCCTTCGAGCACGCCGGTGAGATAGGCGCGATCGGCCGGCGTCGTGCCCCGCTGCGAAAGCTCGGCCACCATCGTCGAGATCGTGGCGGCCTCGCCCCGCAGCTGCTGGTCGCCGTCATTCCATTGCTGCCAAAGATAGAAGCCCGTCGTCATCACGGCCGTGAGCACGATCAGGCCGACGGTGAGCACGTTGAGCTTGGTCAGCAGTCCCATCCGGACCGGCGGCAGATTGGTCGGATGGTGGGTCTCGCCGGCGAGCGGGGACAGGTGCCGGCGAAAGCTGCGCATCGCGTCGATCACGGCGCCACTCCTCGCCGGCAGCGCACGAAGGCCCGCGTGCGCACTTCGACTTGCGTGCGCACTCCACTCGCGCCACTCCGACTCGCGTGGCCGCGAGCATCCATGCGCCGGCATGGTGGCCGCGCGCACGGATCGTTGCCATGCCGTGTCGCGATGAACGCACGTGCTTCCTGTTCGTCGGGCGGTGAATCGAGCCTGCGCCTGGAGGCATCGCAGGGAGGCGCGCTCGTAGTTTACTGCGGCGCGCGCGGCGGCAGCCAGCGCGCCGCGTGCTTCGGAAGGGTCATCGGGGATGTTCTTTGCACACCACGATGCTCGAATGTGCGAACACGAGTGCGGTTGTAGGCTTCCGCCGCGGGCCGCAGCAAGGCATGCGTTGGCACGTCGAGAACGATGCACCCGCGCGGAATGCCTTGCGTGGTCGCGCGTTGTCGTGCGCAATGCCATCCGACGATCGGTCGACGGCCGCACACGCCTCGACCCCCTCCCACACCCGACCCTGGGTCGACCCAGGGTCGGGGCTGAGGTGATGGTGCGGTCGGTTACTCGGCGGTGACGGGGATCTTGCCGATGCGCTGCTGCCACTCGCGCGGGCCCGTCTTGTGCACCGCCGAGCCTTGCGCGTCCACCGCCACCGTCACCGGCATGTCCTTCACGTCGAATTCGTAGATCGCTTCCATCCCGAGGTCGCCGAAGGCCGCCACGCGCGAATGCCTGATCGCCTTCGACACGAGATACGCCGCGCCGCCGACCGCCATCAGGTATGCGGCCTTGTGCTTGCGGATCGCCTCGATCGCGACCGGGCCGCGCTCGGCCTTGCCCACCATCGCGATGAGGCCCGTTTGCGCAAGCATCGTCTCGGTGAACTTGTCCATGCGCGTGGACGTGGTCGGGCCCGCGGGTCCGACGACTTCGTCGCGCACCGGGTCGACCGGACCGACGTAATAGATCACGCGATTGGTGAAATCGACCGGCAGCTTCTCGCCCTTCGCGAGCATGTCGGTGATGCGCTTGTGCGCGGCATCGCGGCCGGTGAGCATCTTGCCGTTCAGCAGCAGCCGCTCGCCCGGCTTCCAGCTCGCGACTTCGGCCGGCGTGAGCGCGTCGAGATTCACGCGCCGCGCCTCGGCCGACGGCGTCCACTCCACCTTCGGCCAGCGCGAAAGATCGGGCACTTCCAGGTGCGCGGGCCCGGAGCCGTTGAGCACGAAGTGCGCATGACGCGTGGCTGCGCAGTTCGGGATCATCGCGACGGGCAGGCTCGCGGCGTGCGTCGGGTAGTCGAGGATCTTGACGTCGAGCACCGTCGACAATCCGCCGAGGCCCTGCGCGCCGATGCCGAGCGCATTCACCTTGTCCATGAGCTCGAGGCGCAGCTCCTCGGTGCGCGTGAGCGTCTCGCCCTTGGCCGCGCGCGCCTTCAGCGCGTGGATGTCGATGGGATCCATCAGCGATTCCTTCGCGAGGAGCATCGCCTTCTCCGCGCTGCCGCCGATGCCGATGCCGAGCATCCCCGGCGGACACCAGCCCGCGCCCATCGTCGGCACGGTCTTCATCACCCAGTCGACGACCGAGTCCGACGGATTGAGCATCACGAACTTGCTCTTGTTCTCGGAGCCGCCGCCCTTCGCGGCGATCTTCACCTCGATCTCGCCACCGGGCACGAGCTCGTAGTGCACCACGGCGGGCGTGTTGTCCCTGGTGTTCTTGCGCTTGCCGGCGGGGTCCGCGAGGATCGATGCACGCAGGGTGTTGTCGGGGTCCGTGTAGGCCCGGCGCACGCCTTCGTTGATCATGTCCGTGACGCTCATGGTCGCGCCTTCCCAGCGCACGTCCATCCCGACCTTCACGAACGCGACGACGATGCCGGTGTCCTGGCAGATCGGGCGGTGGCCCTCCGCGCACATCTTCGAGTTGGTGAGGATCTGCGCGATGGCATCCTTGGCCGCGGGCGACTCCTCCGCCGCGTACGCTTCACCGAGCGCGTCGATGAAGTCCATCGGGTGGTAATACGAGATGTACTGGAGGGCGTCGGCGACGCTCTGGATCACGTCCTGTTGCCGGATCACGGCCATGGTGGGCTCCTGTGGAGAGCCTCGAAAGACTCGATGCGATCTTCGGGGCTGATGGCAAATGCCAGTGGCAAGTGCTAGTGGGTGGATCGGCCTCCCTCGAGGCCGTTGCTGATGTCGCGTCGCCTGGAGGGCGCGGGCATGATGCGATCGACGGCCGCGACCGCCATCGCCGAGAGCAGGAAGGCGACGTGGATCACGGTCTGGTACATGAGCGTCTTCTCGTCGTAGGCCTGCGCGCTGATGAACGTCTTGAGCAGGTGGATCGACGAGATGCCGATGATGGCGGTGGCGAGCTTCACCTTGAGCACGGACGCGTTCACGTGCGAGAGCCACTCCGGCTGATCGGGGTGGCCTTCGAGGTTCATGCGCGACACGAAGGTCTCGTAGCCGCCGATGATCACCATGATCAGGAGGTTCGAGATCATCACCACGTCGATGAGGCCGAGCACGACCAGCATGACGACGGTTTCCTTCGCCATCTTCAGCTTCTGGCCGTCGGCGCCGATGATCGCGACGTTGTCGAGGATGCTGTTGAGCGCGGCCTGGCTGCCGAACGCCGCCTCGACGAGGTGCGCGAGCTCCACCCAGAAGTACCAGACGTAGACGCCCTGCGCCACGATGAGGCCGACGTAGAGCGGCAGCTGGAGCCACCGGCTCATGAAGATGAGCTGGGGAATGGGCTTGAGCGGGGAAGCGGGCATTGGAATCGACGTGGCGGAAAACATGCGATTTTAGCATTCCGACATGGGTGCGCCGGGGTGGCGCACCCCGCCGGCCACACGGAGTCGGGCGCCGCTGCCGACCGCCAGCCCCCGATTCAAGCGCCGCCGCCCGGCTGGCGGGTTGCGCTGCATCAAGGCGATGCGTTGCGCGTTGCGCACCCGTTTCGTTAGACTGCCCCGGTCACGCGTCCGCGTGCCGGCATCGATCCTTAGGCAGCACCGCCAAAATCCAAGCCGCGCTTCAGGAGGAGCAGCATGTCCACGACGATCGAATCCGTATTGCAGGAGCACCGCGTCTTCGAGCCCTCGCCCGAAACGGTCGCCCGTGCGCACCTCACGAAAGCCGACTACGACGAGCTCTGCGCCAAGGCCGCGGCCGACTATCCCGGCTACTGGGCCAAACTCGCCCGCGACAACCTCGTCTGGCACAAGCCGTTCACGCAGGTGCTCGACGAGTCCAAGGCGCCGTTCTACAAGTGGTTCAGCGACGGCAGGCTCAATGCGTCGTACAACTGCCTCGATCGCCACCTCTACACGATCCCCAATCGCGTCGCGGTCATCTTCGAGGCCGACGACGGCGCCGTCACCCGCGTCACCTACAAGCAGCTCTATCACCGCGTCTGCCAGTTCGCGAACGGGCTGAAGAAGCTCGGCATCGAGAAGGGCGATCGCGTGCTCATCTATCTGCCGATGTCGGTGGAGGCGATCATCGCGATGCAGGCCTGCGCGCGCATCGGCGCGATCCACTCGGTCGTGTTCGGCGGCTTTTCGGCGAAGAGCGTGAACGAGCGCATCGCCGACGCCGGCGCCAAGCTCGTCATCACCGCCGACGGCCAGTTCCGCGGCGGCAAGGAGATCGCGCTCAAGCCCGCCGTCGACGAAGCGCTCGGCATGGGCGGTTGCGATTCGGTCGATGGGCGTGGTCGTGTATCGCCGCACGGGCTCGCAGGTGGCGTGGAACGCCAAGCGCGACATGTGGTGGCACGACCTCGAGTCCGGCATGCCGAACGAATGCGAGCCGACGTGGGTCGAGGCCGAGCATCCGCTGTTCATCCTGTACACGTCGGGCTCCACCGGCAAGCCGAAGGGCGTCCAGCACTCGACCGCCGGCTACCTGCTGCAGGCGGTGTGCTCGATGAAGTGGACGTTCGACATCAAGGACTCGGACATCTTCTGGTGCACCGCCGACGTGGGCTGGGTCACGGGCCACACCTACGTCACCTACGGGCCGCTCGCGGCGGGGGCGACGGAGCTCATCTTCGAAGGCGTGCCGACGTATCCCAGCGCATCGCGGTTCTGGGAGATGATCCAGCGCCACCGCGTGACGGTCTTCTACACGGCGCCGACCGCGATCCGCTCGCTGATCAAGATGGGCGCCGACCTGCCGCGCAAGCACGATCTTTCGAGCCTGCGCATCCTCGGCACCGTGGGCGAGCCGATCAATCCCGAAGCGTGGATGTGGTACTACACGACGGTCGGCGATTCGCGCTGCCCGATCGTCGACACGTGGTGGCAGACCGAGACCGGCGCGCACATGATCTCGCCGATGCCCGGGGCGACGGCGTTGAAGCCCGGCTCCTGCACCAATCCGCTGCCGGGCATCCAGGCCGCGATCGTCGACGAGACCGGGCACGAGGTCGAATTCGGCAAGGGCGGCTTCCTGGTCATCAAACGGCCGTGGCCGGGGATGATCCGCACGATCTGGGGCGATCCGGAGCGCTACAAGACGTCCTACTTCCCCGAGGATCTGGGCGGCACGCTCTACCTCGCCGGCGACGGCGCGAACCGCGATCTCGACGGCTACTTCTGGATCATGGGCCGCATCGACGACGTGCTCAACGTCTCGGGTCACCGCCTCGGCACGATGGAGATCGAGTCGGCGCTGGTGGCCAATCCGCACGTGGCCGAAGCCGCCGTGGTCGGCCGGCCCGACGACATGACGGGCGAGGCGGTGTGCGCGTTCGTGGTGCTGAAGCAGCCGCGCCCGACCGGCAGCGAAGCCGAGAAGATCGCGAAGGAGCTGCGCGACTGGGTGGCGAAGGAGATCGGCTCGATCGCCAAGCCCAAGGACATCCGCTTCGGCGAGAACCTGCCCAAGACGCGCTCCGGCAAGATCATGCGCCGGCTGCTGCGCTCGATCGCGAAGGACGAGGCGATCACGCAGGACGTGTCCACGCTGGAGAACCCGGCGATCCTCGACCAGCTCAAGGAAGTGAGCTGACGCAGCATCCGGCGGCGCGGCCGCGCGCGCTGCCGCGCCCCTGCTGCGGATGCCGAGCGTGGCAGCCGTCGAGCCCGCGCCGATAGGCTCCTCCGACACCGGCGAGCTCGAGCGGCTGCGCGCGTGCGCACCGTTCGCGGCCATGGATGCCGCGGCGCTCGCGTTTCTCGCGGCGCACGCGTTGCGCGAGGAGCATGCGGCGGGCACCGAGATCCTCGCGCCTTCGCAGGCAGGCGCATCGCTGCGGATCGTCACCCGCGGCGTGGTGCACGCCACGCAGTCGCGCGCCTACGAGCTCGTCGAGGAGCCCTATCCGACGCTCGAGACGGGCGCCATGTTCCCGCTCGCCGCCGTCGTTGCGGGCGTCGAGTGCACGGCGACGTACCGTGCGCTCGAGCCCACCGTGTGTCTCGCCCTCGGCGCCGCGGACGTGCGGAGCCTTCTCGCGCTCTCGCCGGCCTTTCTTGCGCACGCGATGGAGCGCCTCGCGCGGCTCGTCCGCCACGCGCGTGCAGCAGCACTCGCCGAGAAGACGCACCTCACCTCCGAGCAGCAGTCGATGGGCGCTCCGCTGCGGGCGCTGGTCCGCACTGCGCCGGTCACCTGCACCACGGCCACGTCGCTGCGCGCCGCCTTGTCCGCGATGCGTGCGGCCGGCGTGGGCTCGATGGTCGTGACCGGCGACGATGGCGCGCCGGTGGGGATCTTCACCCTGCAGGATCTGCTCAACCGCGTGGTGCTCGACGGCGTGCCGCTCGATGCGGCGATCGAGACGGTGATGACGCGCGAGCCGCTGTCGCTTCCGGCGGACGCGAGCGCCTACGACGCGGCGCTCCTGATGGCCCACCATCGGGCGCGGCACGTGCCCGTGCTCGAGGAAGGCAAGGTGATCGGCCTCGTCTCGCAGCGCGATCTGTTCTCCGCTCAGCGCGTCACCTTGCGGCAGCTGCCCGAGACGATCGCCGCGGCCACCGACATCGCGGAGCTCGAGCAGGCGGCACGGGACATCCGCGAGCTCGCCCGCGAGATGCTGGTCAACGGCGTCGCGGCCGAGCGGCTGACGCTGTTCATCGCCGCGCTCAACGATCGCCTGAGCCACCGGTTGATCGACATCGAGCTCGTCCGGCACCGCCTCGAGGGCATGCGCCTCTGCTGGATCGCGCTGGGCAGCGAAGGTCGCCTCGAGCAGACCCTTTCGACCGATCAGGACAACGGCCTCATCTTCGAGGCGCAGGGCCTCGCCGCGGACGAGGCGCGCGCGCGCCTGCTGCCGTTCGCGCAGGCCGTGAACGCCGCGCTGGACCGCTGCGGGTTCCCGTTGTGCAAGGGCGGGATCATGGCCGGCAACCCGAGCTGGTGCCTGTCGCTCGCCGAGTGGGAGCGCCAGTTCAGCAGCTGGATGCGCAATCCGGACCCGCAGGCGCTCCTGAACTCGACGGTGTTCTTCGACTTTCGCGCGGTGTTCGGCGACGAGACCCTCGCCGCGCGACTTCGCGCGTGGCTCGTGGGCAGCACCGAGGCGACGCCGCTGTTCCTGCACCACATGGCCGGGGGCGCGCTGTCGACACCGCCGCCGCTCGGCTTCTTCCGGGACTTCCGCTACGACAAGCCGAAGGAATATCCGCACACCATCGATCTCAAGCTGTACGGCCTGCGCCCCTTCGTCGAGGCGGCGCGCATCTACGCGCTGCAGCTCGGCATCGCCCACACCAACACCGGACAACGCCTGCGTCTCGCGGCACCGCGCCTGCGCATGTCGGCCGACGAGGTCGAGGCGCTCGTCGGCTCGTTCTATTTCATCCAGATGCTGCGCCTGCGGCACCAGCAGTTCGATGCCGATGCCGCGCAGCTGCCCAACCGCATCGATCCGATGCGCTTGAACGAGCTCGACCGGGTGATCCTGAAGGAAGCGTTCCGGCAGGCGCGCAACCTCCAGACCCGGCTCGCGCTCGACTACCCACGCTAGCGCCGCATGCCCGAGGCTTCCGCCGCAGATTCGCAGCCGCCCGTCGCCGCACGCTTGCGTCGGCTGTCGCTGGGCGTCAAGCAGGGCGTCGCGGTGGCGGTGCTCTTCGTCGCGATCGCCGCGATGGTGACGGCGCTGGCCACGGTGCTGGCCTCGCGTGCCGAGCCGCCGTTGCGCCAAGCGCTGAGGGCGCTGGTCGAGGAGGAAGCCGGGCTCGTGCTGCTGTTCGGCGGCTTCCTGGTCGCGGTGCTCGGGTTTCTCGTCGGCATTCTGTTCCGTCGCTTCGCCCATCCGGTGCATCGGATGACGCAGGAAACGCGGGTCCTCCTCGACGCGAACCCCGCGCACCGTCTCGATCCCGAGGCCGAAGCGGAGGGCGCCGATCTCGCCGCGCTCATCAACCGGCTGGCGGATCGCAACGAAGGCTTGCAGTCGGAAGTGGACCTGCGCGTGCGCGAGGCGCGCGGACAGCTCGAGCAGGAACGGCATCGGCTCGCTGCGCTCATGTCGGAGCTGACCGAAAGCGTGCTCGTGTGCAATCGCGACGGTCTCATCCTGCTCTACAACGGCGCGGCGCGCGCGCTCTTCTCGCGCGCCGCGGGCAACGATGCGGCCGGACTGATCGGGCTCGGGCGGTCGGTGTTCGGCCTCATCGATCGCGCGCTGATCGCCCACGGGCTCGAGCTCATACGCGAGCGCCTGCACAAGGGGGAAGCCCGACCGGTGTCGGAGTTCGTGACCTCCGCGCCCGCGGGCGGGCTCATCCGTGCGCGCATGGCCCCGGTCCTCGCGACGCTCGCCGATCCGGAGGAGCCGGAGATCAACGGCTTCGTGCTGACGCTCCACGACGTGACCGATGCGATCGAAACGGCCGTGGGCCACGACCGGGCCTTCGCAACCCTCGAGCGCGAGACGCGCGCCGCGCTCGCCAGCATCCGCGCCGCCATCGAGAACCTGCTGCAGTACGAATCGATGCCCGGCGATGATCGCCAGCGGTTCCTGGCGATCATCCACGACGAATCCGTGCGCCTCACCGAACGCCTGAACGAGCGCCGCCCTGCACCCGCCGGCGGCGGCAAGGCGTGGCCGCTGCAGCAGGTCCAGGGCGCCGATCTGCTGCTACACGTTGCGACGGGCGATCGATCCGGCGGACGAGGGGAGCATCGGCATCGCGGCCGAGCTGTCGCCCTGCTGGGTGAGCGTGGACAGCTTCGCGCTCGCCGCTGCGATCCGGATGCTCGGCCGGCGCCTGCGCGACGCCGGTGCGCGCACGCTGCGGATTGCACTCGTGCCCAGCGGCGCATTCGCGCGGCTGGAGCTCGCCTGGGAAGGCGTTGCCGTGGATGCCGAGCGCTTTGCCGGCTGGGAGACCGCGCCGCTCGGCGGTGCCGGTACCGAGAGCGAGCTGACGCTGCGCGACGTGGCGCGCCGGCACGGGAGCGAGCACTGGATGCGCTCCGACGGCGCCGACCGGGCGTGCTACACGATGCTCCTGCCGCTCGCCGCCGGCGAACCGGCGGAAGCCGCCCGTGCGACGGAACCGGCTCGCCCGGAGTTCTACGACTTCGATCTCTTCGCGCACATCGCACGCGGCGGCGAGCTCGAGCGCGAGGCGCTCGGGAAGTTGAGCTACACCGTCTTCGATACCGAGACGACGGGGCTCGACCCCTCGGCGGGCGACGAGATCGTCTCGCTCTCCGCGGTGCGAATCGTGAATGGGCGTTTGCTTCGCCAGGAAACGTTCGATCAGTTGGTCGACCCGCGCCGGCCGTTGCCGAAGGAATCGACTGCTGTTCACGGCATCACGCGGCGCATGCTCGAGGGCCAGCCGACGATCGATCGCGTGCTGCCGCGCTTCGCCCGCTTCGCGGAGGACACGATTCTCGTGGGACACAACGTCGCGTTCGACCTGCGTTTCCTCGAGCTCAAGGAAGCCGCGACCGGTGTCCGGTTCACCCAACCGGTGCTCGATACGATGCTGCTGTCGGCGATCGTGCACCCGAACCTCGACGACAACACGCTCGACGGCAATGCGCGCCGATTCGGGATTCCCGTACTGGGACGCCATACGTCATTGGGCGACGCCATCCTGACCGGGGAAGTTTTCATCCGGCTGATTCCGCTTCTCGCTGCGCAGGGCATCCGCACTCTCGGCGACGCGCTTGTTGCATCGAGGCAGAATTACCTCGCTCGCATCAGGTACTGACTCGCCGACTCTGGACGCTTTCATCACGGGCGGTAATACTGTCGCGTCGCCGCGCAATGGCGATGCGTCTCGATGATGTCGGCCAAAGCAGTTCGCATATTGCGGCCGGCCAACGCCTGACAGCCACTTGTCGTTCCAAGGAGGAGGGGTCGATGGAGCTAAGCGCAAGGCACCGGGAGTATTGGCACAAGAATCTTGTCGTCACGGGCATTCTTCTTCTCATCTGGTTCGTCGTCACGTTCGTCGAAGGCTGGTACGCCCGCGAGCTCAACAGCGTCACGTTTCTCGGCTTTCCGCTCGGCTTCTACATGTCCGCCCAGGGATCGCTGATCGTGTATGTGGTGCTCATCTGGATCTATGCCCGGTACATGAACGAGCTCGATCGCGAGTACGACGTCGACGAAGGAGAGGACGCATGACGACTGCCGCCACCACTGCAGGACGGACGCCGGGCGCCGCGGGCACCCAGCGCGCGTTCTTCAATCAGCTCAAGAGGTACTACGCCTTCTACACCGGCGGCTTCCTGCTGTTCCTCCTGGCGCTCGCGCTCGCCGAGCAGATGGGCATGTCGCGTCGATGGATCGGCTACTGGTTCCTGATCGCGACCATCGGCCTGTACGCCGGCATCGGCATCATGAGCCGCACCATGGACGCCGCCGAGTACTACGTCGCCGGACGGCGCGTCCCCGCGATCTTCAACGGCATGGCGACGGGCGCCGACTGGATGAGCGCGGCGTCGTTCATCGGCATGGCGGGCACCCTGTACCTCGCCGGCTTCGACGGACTCGCGTTCGTGATGGGCTGGACGGGAGGGTACGTGCTGGTTGCGCTGTTCCTCGCGCCTTACCTGCGCAAGTTCGGCCAGTTCACCATTCCGGACTTCCTCGGCGAGCGCTACGGCGGCAACATCGTTCGCAGCGTCGGCATCTTCGCCGCCATCCTCTGCTCGTTCACCTACGTGGTCGCGCAGATCTACGGCGTGGGCATCATCACCAGCCGGATGACCGGGCTCGAGTTCGGGACGGGCGTGTTCGTCGGCCTGGGCGGCATCCTGGTCTGCTCGTTCCTGGGCGGCATGCGCGCGGTCACGTGGACGCAGGTCGCGCAGTACATCATCCTGATCATCGCGTACCTCACGCCGGTGGTCTGGCTGTCGCTCAAATACACGGGCAACCCGATTCCGCAGATCGCTTACGGCCAGGTGCTGCAGAAGGTCACCGAGCGGGAGAAGGTGCTGACCAACGATCCGAAGGAGATCGAGGTCCGCAACATCCTCAAGGCGAAGGCGGCCGCGGCCGACGCCAACCTGAAAGGCCTGCCGGGGTCGTACGACACGGCCAAGGCGGCGCTGCAGAAGCGCATCGCCGATGCGCAGGCCGCGAACGCGCCCGCGGATCAGGTGGCGAAGCTCAATGCCGAGCTCGCCGCGTTCCCCGCAAACGCCGAAGCGGCCAAGACGCAGTGGACGGGCGAGAAGGGACTCGCGGCGCGGGCCGCACCGCCCAAGCCGCATGCCACGCCTTTCCCGGGCGCAACCGAAGAGGCGCAGAACATCGCGCGCAAGAACTTCCTCGGGATCGTGTTCTGCATGATGTTCGGCACGGCAGCGCTGCCGCACATCCTGATGCGCTACTACACGACGCCGAGCGTGAGGCAGGCGCGCAGCTCCGTGTTCTGGTCGCTGTTCTTCATCTTCCTGCTGTACTTCACCGCACCGGCACTGGCGGTCCTCGCCAAGTACGACGTGTACCACTTCCTGGTCGGCAGCAGCTTCGCGACCCTGCCGGCCTGGGCGGCGAACTGGGCGCAGGTCGATCCGAGCATGCTGTCGATCAAGGACCTGAACGGCGACGGCATCGTGCAGCTCGCCGAGATCGTGCTGGGCACGGACGTCATCGTGCTCGCCACGCCCGAGATCGCCGGCCTGCCGTACGTCGTATCGGGACTGGTCGCGGCGGGTGGTCTTGCCGCGGCGCTGTCGACCGCCGATGGCTTGCTGCTCACCATCGCGAACGCGCTCTCGCACGATCTGTACTACAAGATGATCGATCCCGATGCGTCCACCAAGAAGCGGGTCACGATCTCCAAGGCCCTGCTCCTGGTCGTGGCGCTGATCGCGGCCTACGTCACATCGCTCAAGCCGGGCAACATCCTGTTCCTGGTCGGCGCCGCGTTCTCCCTCGCCGCATCCGCGTTCTTCCCGGCACTCGTACTCGGCGTGTTCTGGAAGCGCGCGAACAAGTGGGGTGCGATCACCGGCATGGTGGCGGGGCTCGGCACGGCGATGTACTACATGGTCCAGACCTACCCGTTCTTCGGCGGCGTGGCGGCGAACCAGTGGTTCGACATGGCGCCGATCTCGGCGGGGGTGTTCGGTGTTCCGGTCGGCATCATCACGATCCTGGTGGTGAGCATGCTGACGCCCGCGCCCGGCCCCAAGGTGCAGGAACTGGTCGAGCACGTGCGCTACCCGAGCCTGCGCGGGGACATCTCCACGGTTGCGACCTGACGAGGACAGGACGCGCCGAACCTCGGCTCGCGGGGCCCGCTTCGGCGGGCCTCGCGCTGTCCACCGTTGCGAAGTGAGCAAGGCATGGCGTTGAATGTCGCGGCGCAGTGGCAGCTCCAGCTTGGCCGACTCGCGCAGTTGCTGCGCAGGCCGGACCGCGCGCAGGCGGCATTCGAAGCCGCGGTGGCGGAGGATCCGCGTTACGTGCGGGCCCTCAATCACCTCGCGCATCTGCACGGCGTGCAGGGCCGCTACGCGCGTGCGGCGGAGCTGTTCCGGCGGGTGCTGGAGCTCACTCCGCGGGATGCGAACGTGCACTTCAACCTGGGCTTCGTGCAGGAGAAAGCGGGTCAGCTCGAGCCTGCGCTCGCGAGCTTCGGCGAGGCCGTGCGGCTCGATCCGAAGCTCGACCGGGCATGGTTCGGTCGAGGTCACGTGCTGGCGGCATTGGGGCGGCACGAGGAGGCCGCGGCCGCGTTGCGCGTTGCCGCGAAGCTCCAGCCGCTCAACCCGCACGCGTTCTACGCCCTCGGCATGGCCTATCACGCCATGGGCAAGCACGAAGAGGTGGAGAAGATCGTGGAGCGATTGCGGGGCTTCGATCCGAAGATGACGGCTCGACTCGAGCAGGATGCGGGCGTGGCGGCGAGACGCTCATGATCCAGCTGGTCGTCATCCTCAAGGCGCTGGTGGAAGTCGCGCTCATCGCCTGCCTCGGGCAGGCCGCCCTGTTCGTGCTGGCCGGCACGAAGCGCGACACCAACCTGATCTACTCGCTGTTCAAGGTCCTGACCTCGCCCGTCATGCGCGCCGGACGGGTGCTCGCGCCGCGCTTCGTGCTCGACGAGCACGTTCCGTTCTTCGCCTTCTTCCTGCTCCTCGTGGCCGAGGTCGCGCTGATCGTCGCGAAGGTCTACCTGGTCCGCGCGGCCGTTGCGGGGCCGTGAGGGGCGGCGGTTGCGATCGGCGTCAGGGGCGCGTGCTGCTGGCCTGTTTCGCCGGGTAATGACGCTGTGCGCGCACCGCCGGGCGGCGGGGCAGCGGCCAATCCGCCATTGCCACAGCGGGTTGCTCGTGTCGATGACATTGGCATGAGGCTTGCTATCATCAGGCCGACATGAACGGAGGGCAGGCTATGGTCGTCGCGGGTGCGGCGCGTTACGCGAAAACGGCGAAGGGGATCGAGGAAATCGCGGAGCGCCGCAACAATCTGCGCGGCAAGATGCGCATGATGCTGATCCTCGTCGATCCGAGCAAAGGCGCGGAGCAACTGCTGTGGCACGCGGCGAGCCTGGGACTGCCGCCGGACTGCCTCGACGTGATGGCGAGCGAAGGCTATATCGCGCCGGCGGACGGGATCGCGCGCATCGCGGCAGAACCGGCCGTGGTACGCGGCCGCCCCGCGCCTGCGGCATCGTCCGCCTCCGTCGTGCCGCATGACGACGCGTCCGGGGGTTCCATCGACGAGGCCGACCCGCGGCTCGCGCCCGCCAAGGCGCTCATGTGCCAGACGCTGGCTGCCGTGGCGGTTGCCGGCCGGCCGGAGCTCGCCGCGCGCATCGAGGGTTGTCGCAGCGTCGTGGAGCTCGCATCCGCCCTGCCGGACTACGAGCGCGCCATTGCGCACGTTGCCGGCGACATCGAAGCGGACCGGCTCGGCGATCGGGTGCGCAAGCTGCTGAAGTAGGCGATCGGCAGGCGTTGCGGGCAGCACGCGCGCAACCCGGCGACCGTCGGCGTGCGCAGCGTGCCGGAGCGCGAGTGCAGCCGGCGGGCGTTAAGAGCCCGCCCTAGCCGGTGCTAAACTCGGCGCGCGCCTCGGTTCATGGCGCACCTCTCACGCCGTGCCGCGGGTGCTCCGATGAGTTCCTCCCTTCCCGATCTTCCCGTCACCGCACTGTCGCCGCTCGACGGCCGCTACGCCGCGAAGGTGGCCGCCTTGCGCGAGCATTTCAGCGAGTTCGGCCTGATCCGCGCCCGCGTGCGGGTGGAGATCGCGTGGCTGCTCGCGCTTGCGGACGAAGCGGGCATCGCCGAGGTCGCGCCGTTCGGCGCCGAGGCCCGCGCCGCGCTGAAGCAGGCGGCCGACGAGTTCGGCGTCGCCGATGCCGAGCGCATCAAGGCGATCGAGGGCACGACCAACCACGACGTGAAGGCGGTCGAGTACTGGCTCAAGGAACGCTTCGCCGGTTCGCCCGACGTCGCGCGCGTGTCGGAGTTCATCCACTTCGCGTGCACGTCGGAGGACATCAACAATCTCTCCCACGCGCTGATGCTGCGGGCCGGGCTGCACGACGGCGTGCTGCCCGTGCTGCGCGAGATCATCGTCGTGCTGCGCAACCTGGCGCACGCGCAGGCCGATGCGCCGATGCTCGCGCGCACGCACGGCCAGCCCGCAACGCCGACGACGCTCGGCAAGGAGATCGCGAACGTCGTCGCCCGCCTCGAGCGGGGCATCACGGCGGTCGAGCACGTGCCGATCAAGGGCAAGGCGAACGGCGCGGTCGGCAACTACAACGCGCACGTCGTCGCGTATCCGGAGCTCGACTGGGAGCGTTTCGCGGCGCGCTTCGTGACCGCGCTCGGCCTCGAGTTGAATCCCTACACGACGCAGATCGAGCCGCACGACTACATGGCGGAGCTCTTCGACGCGATCGCGCGGATCAACACGGTGCTGATCGACCTCGATCGCGACGTGTGGGGCTACATCTCGCTCGGCTACTTCCGCCAGCGCGTGCGCGAGGGCGAGGTCGGCTCGTCGACCATGCCGCACAAGGTCAATCCGATCGACTTCGAGAACTCCGAAGGCAATCTCGGCCTCGCGAACGCGATGCTGCGCCATCTCGCCGAGAAGCTGCCGATCTCGCGCTGGCAGCGCGATCTCACCGACTCGACGGTGCTGCGCAACATGGGCGTCGCGCTCGGCTACACGCTGCTCGGCTGGGTGTCGCTGCGCCAGGGTCTCGGGAAGCTCGAGGCCGATCGCGCGCGCATGGCGGCCGATCTCGACCACAACTGGGAAGTGCTCGCCGAGCCGATCCAGACGGTGATGCGGCGCTACGGCGTGCCCAATCCCTACGAGCAGTTGAAGGCGCTCACGCGCGGGCGCACGGACATCACGCGCGAGTCGCTGCACGCGTTCATCGACGGCCTCGCGCTGCCCGACGACGCCAAGGCGCGGCTGAAGGCGCTCACGCCCGCGAGCTACATCGGCCTCGCAACGGCGCTCGCCCGCCGCATCTGACGGTGCCACCCCCACCCCGTTACTCAGAGTAAATACTCCGAGTAAAGCGGTCGACGCCGCGTGCAAGCGCTTACTCGGAGTATTTACTCTGAGTAACGGGTTTGCGTTTGCGGGCGCTGCGCTCGCGAATGAACGTGATCGCCGTCGGCGCGAGCGTCACCACCACCACGCCCACCACGATCAGCGCGAAGTGCTGCTTCACCCACGGGATGTTGCCGAACAGATACCCGCCGTACGTCAGCGATCCGATCCACGCGATCGCGCCGATCACGTTGTACGACAGGAACTTGGCGTAGCGCATCCCCGCGACACCCGCGAGGAACGGCGCGAAGGTGCGGATGATCGGGATGAAGCGGCCGATGATGATCGTCACGCCGCCGTACCTGTCGTAGAAGCCCTGCGTGCGCCGCAGGTGCTCCTGCTTGAAGAAGCGCGAGTCGGGCTTCTCGAATACGCGCGGGCCGACGAAGTGGCCGATCGAGTAGTTCACCGTGTCGCCGGCGATGGCCGCGATGGACAACGTGACGAACAGCAGGTGGATGTTGAGATCCGCTGCGGCCGCGATCGTCCCGGCGATGAACAGGATCGAATCGCCGGGCAGGAACGGAAAGACGACGAGCCCGGTCTCCGCGAAGATGATCAGGAACAGCAGCGCATAGAGCCAGTGGCCGTACGCGGTGGCGAGCCCCGCGACCGACGGGTCGAGCGAGAACAGGGAATAGAGGATGGCGGTCAGCATCGCGGCAGCGGGGTCAGCGACCCGTCACGATGCTTTCCCGCAGCGGCGGCGTCGATCCGCGAGCGGACCGGATGCGCCGCTCAGGGCAGGATCTTCTCGCCCCCGACGCCGCGGTTCTTCTCGGGCTTGACGAGGTCCTCGCGCGACACGCCCATCCACATCACGAGCGGCGCCATCACCAGCACCGAAGAGTAGATGCCGAACAGGATGCCGATGGTGAGGGCGAGCGCGAAGTAGTGCAGCGTCTCGCCGCCGAACACCAGCATCGACGTCACCATCAGCTGCGTGCTGCCGTGGGTGATGATCGTGCGCGAGATCGTGCTGGTGATCGCGTTGTCGATCACGTGCGTGACGCTCGCCTTGCGCATCTTGCGGAAGTTCTCGCGGATCCGGTCGGCGATCACGACCGACTCGTTCACCGAGTAGCCCAGCACCGCGAGCACGGCCGCGAGCACCGGCAGCGAGAATTCCCACTGGAACAGCGCAAAGAAGCCCAGGATGATGACGATGTCGTGCAGGTTGGCGATGATGGCCGCGACCGCAAAGCGCCACTCGAAGCGCAGCGCGAGGTAGCCGACGATGCCGAGCGACACCAGCAGCAGCGCGAGCGCACCGTTCTCGTAGAGCTCCTTGCCCACCTGCGGTCCGACGAACTCGACGCGCTGCTGCGTCGCCGTGGGATCGTCCGCCTTGAGCGCCCCCATCACGCGCTCCGAAAGCTGCGCGCTGGAGACGCCTTCCTTCAACGGCAGGCGGATGAGCGCGTTGGTGGCGGTGCCGAAGCTCTGCACCGAATACTCGCCCAGGTTGAGCTTGTCGATCGACTCGCGCAGGCGATTGAAGTCGACCGGGTGCTGGTAGGCGACCTCGATCACCGTTCCGCCGCGGAAATCCACGCCGAAGTTGAGGCCCTTCGTGGCGAGGAACACGATGGCGAGCAGGAACGTGATCGCGGAGATCACGTTGAACACCAGCGCGTGCCGCATGAACGGGATGTCGCGCTTGAAGCGGAAGAATTCCATGGGCGGGCTTTCGGGAGGGCGGGGCGAGCGCTCGGTGCCTCGTTCGGACGATCAGGCCGTGGAGCCTTGCGGCTTCCACACCTGGCCGATCGAGATCTTCTCGAGCTTCTTCTTCCGGCCGTAGAGCAGGTTCACGAGTCCGCGCGAGATGAACACCGCCGAGAACATCGAGGTGAGGATCCCGAGCACGTGCACCACCGCGAAGCCGCGCACCGGCCCCGTGCCGAAGATGAACAGGGCGATGCCGGCGATCATCGTGGTGACGTTCGAGTCGAGGATCGTGCCCCACGCGCGCTCGTAGCCGGCCTGGATCGCCGCGTGCGGGGTGGCGCCCCAGCGCAGCTCCTCGCGGATGCGCTCGTTGATCAGCACGTTCGAGTCGATGGCCATGCCGAGCGCCAGCGCGACGGCTGCGATGCCCGGCAGCGTCAATGTCGCCTGCAGCATCGACAGGATCGACACCAGCAGCAGGAGGTTGATCGACAGCGCGATGGTCGAGATGACGCCCATCACGAGGTAATAGCTGCAGATGAAGAGCGACAGTACGATGAAGCCGTACGTCACCGAGTGGAAGCCCTTGGTGATGTTCTCCTTGCCGAGGCTCGGACCGACGGTGCGCTCCTCCACGATCTCCATCGGCGCGGCCAGCGCACCCGCGCGCATCAGCAGCGCGATGTCGTTCGCTTCGCGGGTGCTCATGCGGCCGCTGATCTGCACGCGGCCGCCGCCGATTTCCTCGCGGATCACCGGCGCGGTGATGACCTCGGCCTTGCCCTTCTCGACCAGCACGATGGCCATGCGCTTGCCGACGTTCTCGCGCGTGACTTCCTTGAAGATGCGCGCGCCCGCGCCGTCCAGGTTGACATGCACGGCCGGCTCGCTGGTGCGGCTGTCGAAGCCGGGCTGGGCGTCGCTGATGCGATCGCCGGTGAGCACCACCTGGCGCCTGACCAGAACCGGCGCACCGGAGCGCTCGGTGAACAGATCGCTGCCGAACGGCACCTGACCCGCGAGCGCCTGCTCCAGCGCGCCCGGATCGTCGTTCACCATGCGGATCTCGAGGCTCGCGGTGCGGCCCAGGATGTCCTTGGCGCGCGCGGTGTCCTGCACGCCGGGCAGCTGCACGACGACGCGGTCGCCGCCCTGCTGCTGGATGATCGGCTCGGCCACGCCGAGCTCGTTCACGCGATTGCGCAGGATCTGGATGTTCTGCGCGACGGCGCCGTCCTGGATGCGCTTCTGCGCTTCGGGCTTGAGCGATGCGATGAGCCGGAACTCGCCGCTGCCCGCCGTATCCGCGTCGCGCACCAGCAGGTCGGGATAGGCGACCTCGACCGCGGTGCGTCCGGCATCGCGCTGCGCGGCATCGCGGAAGCGCACGACGACGCTGGAGCCCTCGCGGCCCACGCCGCTGTACTGCACCTTCTTCTCGCGCAGGAGCGAGCGGATGTCCGTGGTGTAGCGGTCGGCCGCCTTGTCGAGCGCGGCCTTCATGTCCACCTGCAGCAGGAAGTGCACGCCGCCGCGCAGGTCGAGGCCGAGATACATCGGCAGTGCGCCGATCGCGGTGAGCCACTCCGGCGAGGAGGACAGCAGGTTCAGCGCGACGATGTAGTTCTCGCCGAGCTTCGCCTGCAGCGCGTCCTTGGCCTTGAGCTGCGTGTCGGGATCGGCGAAGCGCACCTTCACGCCGGTGGGATCGAGCGTCTCGCCGCGATACGGAATGTTCGCCGCCTTCAGCGTCTCCTCGACCATGCCGAGGGTCGAGGCATCGATCTTGACCGTCGCCTTCGACGACGAGATCTGCACGGCCGGCGCCTCGGGGAAGAAGTTCGGCAGCGTGTAGACGAAGCCGACCAGCAGCGCGATGACGATGAGGACGTACTTCCAGACGGGATAGCGATTCATGGGGGGCCGTTAGCAGGGGTGACGCGCAGTCTCTCGCTGCGTGGCGTCGGGAACGCTCTAGAGCGACTTGATCGTGCCCTTGGGCAGCAATTGCGAGATGGCGCCGCGCTGCACGTTGATCTCGATGTTGGGGGCGATCTCGACCACGGCGTATTGCTCGTTCAGCTTGGCGATGCGGCCGACGACGCCGCCGGAGGTAACCACCTCGTCGCCCTTCTGCAGCGCTTCCAGCATGGCGCGGGTTTCCTTCGCCTTCTTCTGCTGCGGCCGGATGAGCAGGAAATAGAACACGACGAAGATGGCGATCATCGGCAGGAACGCCATGAAGTCGCCGCCGGGCGAGGTCGGCGCGGCTTGCGCATACGCGGGTGGGATGAAATCGAGCAGCACGTTAGCTCCTTCGGGGGCAGGCTAGCGGGTGGGTCGTGGCGGGTGCGCTTCACGCGGCGACCTGCCGCGCCGAAGCACGGAACCGGGTACGCCGCCTCGCTCCGCGGGGCGTTCGATGACACCGCAAAGCAACTGATTATTCTACCACGCGGGCGCGGTCTCGCCGGAAGCGCGTCAGCATGTCCGGGAGGGTCCCGTCGGTGATCGCCGCGCGCAGCTCGGCGGTCAGCGCGAGGTAGTAGTGCAGGTTGTGGATGGTGTTGAGGCGTGCGCCGAGGATCTCGTTCACGCGCTGCAGGTGGTGCAGGTAGGCCCGCGTGAAATGCCGGCAGGTGTAGCAGGGGCAGGTCTCGTCCAGCGGCACGAGCTCGGTGCGATGGCGGGCGTTGCGGATCTTGATGTCGCCGTAGCGGGTGAAGAGCCAGCCGTTGCGGGCGTTGCGGGTGGGCAGCACGCAATCGAACATGTCGATGCCGGCGAGCACGCCCGCCACGATGTCTTCCGGCGTGCCCACGCCCATGAGGTAGCGCGGCCGGTCCGCGGGGAGGCGCGGCGCGATGTGCTCGAGCACCCGCATCATCTCCTCCTTGGGCTCGCCGACGGAGAGTCCGCCCACCGCGTAGCCGTCGAACCCGATGTCGACGAGGCCGGCGAGGGACGCATCGCGCAGGTCCTCGTACATCCCGCCCTGCACGATGCCGAACAGCGCATTGCGGTCTTGCAATGCATCGAACGCATCGCGCGAGCGCTTCGCCCAGCGCAGCGAGAGCTGCATCGAGGCTGCCGCCTCGTCGTGGGTGGCGGGATACGGCGTGCACTCGTCGAAGACCATCACCACGTCGGAGCCGAGCGCGCGCTGGATCTGCATGGACACCTCGGGGGTGAGCAGGAGCTTGTCGCCGTTCACCGGCGATGCGAACGCGACGCCGTCCTCGCGCACCTTGCGCAACGCGCCGAGGCTCCAGACCTGGAAGCCGCCCGAGTCGGTGAGGATCGGCCCGTTCCAGCCCATGAAGCGATGCAGGCCGCCGTGCGCGGCGATGATCTCCGGACCGGGGCGCAGCCACAGGTGGAACGTATTGCCGAGGAGGATCTGCGTGCCGATGTCCTCGAGCTCGTTCGGCGCCATGGCCTTCACCGTGCCGTAGGTGCCCACGGGCATGAACACCGGGGTCTCCACGATGCCGTGGTCGAGCTCGAGCCGGCCGCGGCGCGCGGCACCGGCGGTGGCGAGGAGCGTGAAGCGCGCGGTCACGCCCGGGCCCGCGTTGTCCCGAACAATTGTTCGGGACCATGGGGTGACGTCGGCGGGCGTTCGAGCAGCATCGCGTCGCCGTAGCTGAAGAAGCGATAGCGCTGCGCGATCGCATGCGCGTAAGCGCTGCGGATGCGCTCGCAGCCCGCGAAGGCCGACACCAGCATGAGCAGCGTCGAGCGCGGGAGGTGAAAGTTGGTGAGCAGGCGATCGATCACGCGGAAGCGATATCCCGGCGTGATGAAGAGCGCCGTCTCCGCTTCGCCGCTGCGGACCTCGCCGTTCTCGTCGGCGGCGGCCTCGAGCGCGCGCAACGACGTCGTGCCCACGGCGACCACGCGGCCGCCACGCGCGCGCACGCCGGCGACCGCCGCCGCGGTGCGCGCGGGAATGCGGAACCATTCCGCGTGCATCCGATGCTCGAAAGGATCTTCGGTCGCGACCGGCTGGAACGTCCCGGAGCCCACGTGCAGCGTGACCCACGCGCGCTGCACGCCCTTGCGGTCGAGCACGGCGAGCGTGGCCTCGTCGAAGTGCAACCCTGCCGTCGGCGCCGCCACCGCGCCGGGCTCGCGCGCGTACACCGTCTGGTAGCGCTCGTCGTCCTCGGCCGCGGCGGCGTGCGCGATGTACGGCGGCAACGGCGTACTTGCGTGCCCTTGAAGATACGCGGTGAGCGAGGCCACGCCTTTGAACGCGAGATCCACGAAGCGGCCGTCGCGCGCGAGCACCGTGGCCCGCACGTCGCCCGGCAATTCGACGACGCCTCCGGCGCGCGGCGGATGACTGGCGCGCAGCTGGAAGCGCCCGCGGTCCGGCGCGAGCACGCGCTCGAGCAGGAGCTCGACGCGACCGCCGGATGGCTTGCGTCCGATCAGGCGCGACTTCACCACCCGCGTGTCGTTGAGGACGAGAAGATCGTTCGCGTCGAGCAGGTCCGGCAGGTTCGAGAAGGCGAGATCGTGCAGCGCGTCGGCGGTCACATGCAGCAGGCGGCTGCCCGAGCGCACCGGCGCGGGATGCTGCGCGATCAGCTCGGGCGGCAGCTCGAAGTCGAAGTCCGACGTGCGTAAGTGGCGCCCCGCGTCGGGGGACCCCGTGTGCGGACCGCCGGGTCGCACCGCCGTTACGGCCGCTGGTCCTGCGAGCGGACCGTCGTGTTCCAGCCGCGCCACGCCTGCAGAGTCGCCGTGCGAGAGCGCGTCTCGGGCTGGGGCAACGGGAGCGGAACGGGAATGCGGCACGGGAGCGGATCCGGATCGTGCGACGGTGCTGACGGCGCACGCCGGCGGAAGTGGAAGTGGACGACCGGGTATTGTCGCATCCCGCGCGTACCCGACCGGCACGATCCCTGCATTCACGCTACCCATGCGCGATTCCGTGAGCGATGCCGCCAATCGGGACGGTCACGCGGCCGGGCCGCGAACACGCGACGTCTCGAAGATCGCTAAGCGCCACTTCGCCCGTCGCGTGGGATGCCGCGCCGATTCCGCCGCACACCTCGTAGTGAACAATTTGCTCGGAATCGTGCTCGCGCCGATGGCCCTCCGCGCTCGAACCCGACACTTTCTGTCACCGCGGGGGCAGTAGCACGGCGACGCCGTCCGCCCGCCCGCGGACTCCTCCTGAGCTTCAGCGGCGGACCGCCACCACTTGGTCTCGCGATCCGACCACTCGGCAGTGATCGCCGCTGTATCCACGAGCCGTGGCACGTCAATTGCGCTTCGGCAGTGTCCAGCGGAGGCAGGTGCATCCACTGCGCGTGACGCCCAACGTTCTGTTGGCCACAGCGCAATGCCCGCTGTGCGACACGAACCCGACGAAGGCGAACAGCGAGAACAGCGATGACGTTGACGAGTTTCACAGGACCGCGCGAGCGATCGGAACTTCCTCGCGCGGCGACAAAAGCGCCGCCCCCTCGTTCCGGCGCGTGGCGGCGCGAACGCGGATTCACCCTGATGGAGCTGATGATCACCGTGGCAGTGATTGCGATCCTCGCCTCGATTGCGGTGCCCAATTACACCGAGTACGTCACGCGCAGCAAGATCGTCGAGGCCACGTCCAGCCTGACCGACATGCGCGTGCGCCTGGAACAGTACTTTGCCGACAACCGGCAGTACCCCACGTCGTGCGTCGCGTTCGCGGCGGACGCCGCACCGGCGGGACAGATCTATCTGCCGGCAACGAGCGGCAGCAGCAACTTCACCTACAGCTGCATCCTGACCGCAAGCACGTACACGGTGACCGCCACCGGCAACTCCAGCAGGGGCATGGGCGGCTTCGTCTACACGATCGACGAAAGCAACAACCGCCGGACGACGGGCCTGCCTAGCGGCTGGTCGGGTGCAGGCGGCTCCAGCACCTGCTGGGTCATGCGCAAGAACGGGAGCTGCTGAGATGCGCACGCCATCGTTCTCCCGCGGTTTCACCCTGATCGAACTGATGATCGCGATCGGGATCGCCGTGCTGCTGATGATGCAGGCAGCACCTTCATTCACCACCTTCCTGCGCAACAGCGAGATCCGCTCGACGGCCGAATCCATCGCCAACGGCCTGCGCACGGCCCGTGCGGAAGCCACCCACCGCAACGTGCCGATCACCTTTACGTTCATCGCCGGCGGCGGCGACCCCAGCTGGGCCATCAACGCATTCAGCTTGACGACAACCTCGCTGATCCAGCCGCCCATCCAGCAGTACTCCAAGCTGGAGGCGGGACGAAATGCGAAGGTGGCGACAACGCCCGGAGGCGCGATTTCGGTTACGTTCAACGGCCTGGGGCGAATCATTTCTCCCTCCCCGTTGGCGACGCCGAATCTGCAGCGGCTCGATGTCGGCTCGATAGTCGCCGGCGAGGCCCGCACGCTGCGCGTCTACGTCGACGACGTGCATGGCATCCGGATGTGCGACCCGGATCCGGCCCTCGCGGGGCAGGTTCCGCCCAACCCGAAGGCTTGTTGAAATGAGTGGGAGTCTTGCTCAGGTGAAACGCTCTCGTGCCCGGCAGAAGGGAAGCTATCTGCTGGAGGTGCTCTTCGCGATCCTCGTCTTCGCATTCGGCATCCTCGGCCTCGTCGACCTCGCCTCCAAGTCCGTCCGCGCGACCAACGACGCGCGTTATCGGGCCGAAGCCGCCAATCTGGCCAACGCGGTCATCGCCGAAATGTGGGGGACGGCTGCCGCCAATCTGGACGCGAGCTTCGGCTCTGGCGGCACGCAGCTGACGGCCTGGCAGAGCCAGGTGGCGAGCCTGCTTCCGTACGCGACCGGCAACAACGCACCCCGGATCGACCTCTCCCAGCCGGGACTGTCGTCGCAGAGCCGCACCGTCGTCGTCACCGTCTTCTGGCAGGCTCCCGGTGAGTCGACGCCGCACACGTACCTGATCTCGGCACAGATAGGAAAGAACACGTGAGCGCGCGCGCTTCGCCAAGGTCGTCGAACGAGGGCGGATTCGGCATCGTCGAGGTGATGGTCGGCCTCGTGATCAGCATGCTGGTCGTGATGATCATCCTGCAGGCCTACCAGGTCAGCGAGGGCCGGAAACGTACGATCACGGCGGGCAGCGACGCGCAGCAGAGCGCGATCTACGGACTGTACGTGCTCGGTCAGGATCTCTCGATGGCCGGAAACGTCATCGCCACATCGGCCACGGCGTTGAGCGGCTGCGCGGCAGCGCGTCCGATTCCGGTGACCGTGTCCGCGGGCGCCACCGACAACGACCCGGACACGGTGACGGTGTTCTACGGCGGCAGCCCGCTGCCGACCCCGACGCCGTTTCTGACCAATGCCGTGGTGGGCAATTCACCCCCCGACGCGTACCAGGTGTCGGGACCGGCCGCCTTCAGTACGAAGGACCTGATCGTCGCCGTGCAGGGCACGAACTGCACGCTGTCGACCATCAATTCCGCCGGGATCTCCGTCTCGCCCACGTCGGGCATCGCGACGATCTCGCACACGCCCACATCGACACCCGGCAACAATACGTCGGCGACGTACAGCGCGGTCACCGCGTCGCTGGTCAACCTGGGACAGCCGGGCCGATTCGGTCGAATCCTGTATTCGGTCGATCCGACCAACGCGACGCTGACGACGCAGAGTCTGCTTCCCACCGCGCAGCAGGCGACCGCCGTGGTCGCGGACGTCGTCAACCTGAAGGCGATGTACGGCCTCGACACCGACAGCGACGGAACGGTGGACACGTGGCAGCCGGCAACAGGGATCTGGTCCGCTGCCAACCTCCCGTCTCAGCCGTTGGCGACGTGGCAGCAGATCCGGGCAGTGCGCGTGGCTATCGTCACCCGCAGCGAAACATACGAAACCGGCGCCGTGACGCCGGGTCCGCTGGGGATGTTCTGTTCGCCGTCCCCGTGCGCACTTTCGATGACGCTCACGGACGATGAGCAGCACTATCGCTACAAGGTGCTGGAAACGATCGTTCCATTGCGAAACGCCATATGGAACGCATCATGAGCCCGAGGCTCGCATCGGATCGGCACACCGGTGGTCGCGCACCAGGCCTGCAGCGGCAACAGGGCATCGTGCTGTTCATTGCCCTGCTGGTAATGGTGGTGATGGCCGTTGCCGGCATCGCGCTGCTGCGTTCCACCGATGCGGCAACGACGGCGACAGCCAACCTCGTGCTGAAGCAGGCAGCCACATCGGCGGCGGACCGCGGCATCGAGGGCGCGATTCACGCGTTGTGGGACGCTTCGTCGACGCTCGACCGGACCCGGCACGCGCCGGCGCAGAACTATTACGCCTGCGTTCGCAGCACCACGGGCAGTTGCCTGGCTGCGAACACCGCCGTGCCGAAGATTCCCGACTTGCTGTTGAGCGACAACGGCTGCTCCGGCACGGGCCTCGCTGCCGGCTTGGTGGCCGCCGACGCCGCCAGCAACAAGAGCTGTTACGTCATCGAGCGGATGTGCCTCACCACCGGGCCGGCGCTGCGCAGCAACTGCAACGTGTCCACCGGCACCCTTGGCGCCGACGCAGGAACGCAGCACTACACCGGCCTGGTCCGGCCTGGCGACGCGTACTACCGCGTCACGGTTCGAGTCGAAGGCCCGCGCAACACCGTGTCCTACGCGCAGGCGCTGTTGAGGTAGGCCACCCGGCGCCTCGAGTCCTCAGGAGTTCCACAATGATCGTTCTCCGCCAATCCGCAAGCAGGAACCTCTGCGCTGCCATCGTGGCCGCCATGCTGCTCCTCGAGCCGATGGCTGTCCTCGCCGCCACGATATCGCCGACCCTGGCCGAGGTCCCGATCCAGGGACTCAATCCGGTGAAGCCGAACATCATGCTCACCATGGACGACTCGGGCAGCATGGGTTGGGATTTCCTGCCGGACTACGTCGGCTACGTACCGCCGGACGGTTTCACGCCCGTCTACCATTGCCGTGAAGACCAGTGTGGTGGGGCGACCTCGGCGCTTTATTCCGGCTATGTGATCAGCAAGTACGATCCGCCGATCCGCAGCGCCGACTACAACCAACTCTACTACGATCCCACGACCGACTTCACGCCTGGAAAGAAGGCCGACGGGACCGACCTTCCGTGCGAGGGCACCAACACCGCCTGCTCGGGCCCGTGGAGCGCGGTGTACGACGACGCCTATGCGGGCTATCCGGGCGGGAACAGCGGAACGACGATCAATCTGCTCACAGGGTATCCGGATACCATCTGGTGCCTGGGCTCGGCACCGACGACGGCCCAGAAGGCCACGGCGGACGGCGACGGATCGTACTGTCGCCGCAACGGCCGCCGCTACAACAAGAAAACCGTCAGCGGAACCACCTACCAGGCGGTCGCCGCGGGCTACAACTACCCAAACAGCACCCAAACCTGTTCGAGCGGCCAGACGTGCAGATTCACCAAACCGATCACCTACAACGGCGCTCCGTACTACTACAGGATTTCGCAGGTCCAGTTCTGCGCGGCCAAGGACTCTTCCGGCTGGGGTACCACCCCCTGCTCGAACCTCTGGACCTCGACCAGCCGCAAGTATGTCCGCTACGGCACGAGTTCGTCGCTGACCTTCGATCCGACGGCCTTCACGCGCGTCGACATCCTGTCGTCGGGCATCCTCGTGAACGGCGTGGCGGCATCGAATCCAAGCGGGCGCACGTACGCGCAGGAGATGGCGAATTTCGCCAAGTGGTACGCGTTCTACCGGACTCGGGTCCAGGCGATGAAGGGAGCCGCCGGCATCGCCTTCTCCGCCCTCGACCAGAACTCGCGGGTCGGCTTTCACACGCTGTGGGAGAACCGCACGCTGTTCACGAACGTCAACGACTTCACGACGGCGAACAAGACGTCGTGGTTCACGAACCTGTACAAGGTGTCTCCGACCAATGGCACGCCCTTGCCGGATGCGCTGTGGCGCATCGGCGAGCTGTTCTCCGGAAACCTGGCAGCGACGGGGCTACCGGGCGCCACCGATCCGCTCGACCCGAGCACGGGCAGGTGCCAGCCGAACTATCACCTGATGTCGACGGACGGGTACTGGAACGCCACGCTCGGCTCCACGAGCCGGGGCGACAACGACAAGACCGTCCCTGCGCTGCCCAACCTACCGGGCAACACGGGCTTCACTCCCGGCTCGACCTTCCCGCGGCCGTACTACGAGGGCTCGACCGCGACCACGAACAGCATGGCGGACCTTACGATGTACTACTGGATCCGGGACCTGCGTCCGTCGGTCCCCAACATGGTGAAGGACTCGGTTGCACCGTGGCAACACCTCACCTTCTACGGCCTGACGATTGGCGCCAGAGGCTCGATCAGCTATCCGGACGGGATCAACGCGATCACCGCCGGCACCGCGAAGTGGCCGCCGGCCACGGGAGCGGGCGGACTGGAGAGCGTCGACGACATGTGGCATGCGGCCATCAACAGTCGGGGCAAGTATTTCAACGCGGACAACTCGCGTCAGCTGGCCGAGACCCTCGTCGCTTCGCTCGCCGACTTCACCGATCAGTCGGGCACCGGCACGGCGGTGGGCCTCGGCGGGCCGCAACTGAGCACGAGCAACCAGTACGCGTACGAGACGAGCTATGAAGCGGGCCTGTGGGGCGACGTGAAGAAGTACGCGATCGACCTCACCACCGGCGTGCTTCCCGTCGATGCCGACGGCAATCCCATCAACGCACCGGTCTGGTCGGCCGCGACGCAATTGGATGCGCAGGCGGCCGTCGTCGGCACCATGAACGGCTGGGATACGCAGCGCCGGATCGTAACCATCAACGATTCGAGCAACAATGCGGTGCCGTTCCGGCGCGCCAACCTGTCCGTGGCGCAGCAGTCGTCCCTCGTCGCCGGTTGGAGCAGCGTCCCGTCGCCGCCCACGGCGCAATCCGTCCTGAATTACCTGCGTGGCGACCAGTCGAACGAGGGGCCGTGCACGGCGTGCTTCCGGATCCGATCGCACATTCTCGGCGACATCGTGTACTCGGCCGCGGTCCCGGTGGGTCCGCCCAACGGGCCTTATTACGACAGCGGGGCGGCGGGCTCCCCCAATCCCGGCTACAACGCGTTCAAGGCCGCAAATGCGTCGCGCGCGCCGACGGTCTACGTCGGCGCCAACGACGGCATGCTGCATGCCTTCAACGACACGACGACCGGTGGCGGCGTGGAGACCTGGGCCTATATCCCGAAGGCGTTGTACAGCGGAGGCGACCCGAACGATTCGGCCCACGCGCCCGCCCCGGCGTTCCAGCTCGGGGCTCTCGCCTTCCGTCGCGGCGGCATTCCGGCGTACGCGCACAAGTTCTACGTCAATGCGACGCCGCGCGTCGTGGATGTCGATTTCAAGAACACCAAGACGTCCACCCCCCCGCAAAGCGGTAACGATTGGCGCACGATACTGGTGGGCGGCCTTGGTGCCGGCGGTCGCGCGATCTACGCCCTGGACGTCACCAACCCGGTCGGGCTGCCGCCGCCGGCTTCGTCCTCCGACACGGAGACAACGGCCGCCACGAAGGTGCTGTGGGAATTCACCGAGACCAACCTGGGCTACGTCTTCGACCCGCCGACGCTGGTGAAAACTGCGGCCTACGGCTGGGTCGTGCTGGTTCCCTCGGGATACAACAATCCAGGTGGCAAGGGCTTCCTGTACGTCCTCAACCCGAACGCGGGAGGCAAGTCTGGCGAGCTGCTCAAGAAGATCGCGCTGCCGGGCGATACCGGCACCGACACCAGCCCGACCGGGCTCAGCACCATCCGCGCCTTTACGTCCAGCCGCCAGAATCCCTACGTGCTGCAGGCATACGGCGGCGATCTCAAGGGGAACGTGTGGCGGTTCGATCTTTCGAACGCCGACCCGAGCAAGTGGAAGGCCGAGAAGATCGCCACGCTGAAGGATGCCAGCGGCACGGTGCAGCCGATAACGACCGGCGTTCGGATCGAAATCGACCAGAACAACTACGTCGATCGCTACATCTTCGTCGGCACCGGCAAGCTGCTCGATCAGCCGGACCTTGCCGACACATCGATGACCAATACGCTGTACGTGATCAAGGACGGCACCATCGCGACACCGGAGCCGGCTCCGTCCACACCCTACTCGCGGGCCGACCTCAACGCCGTGTCTGCCATCAGCGTTTCGGGCTTCGGCGCCGGCGGGGCCGGCCGCGGTTGGTACCAGGACGCGATCGATTCAAGCCAGAAGATCAACAGCGACGTCTATTCGGATGTCAATGTCGTCGCGTACGCGTTTTCGAAACCGGGGTCGGACCCGTGTTCCGCCGCGCTGACGTCGACGCTGTACGCACGCGACCTGACCACCGGCAATTCGGCGCTCCTGTCCTCCGGCGGCGCGGCTGTCGCGAGCGTCAGCATCGGCGCCGGCATCGCGGGCGTGGCGATGGTGCAGGCGGATCCGACGGCGAGCGTCTCCACGCCCCCGGTCTCGGTTCAAGTCACGACGATGAGCGGCGGCGTGCAGAGCTACAACATCAATCTGGGCCAGGGTACGGCAAGCCGGCACCGCATCAGCTGGGGGCTGGTTTCGCCGTAACGGCGCCACTGCGCACCCGCACTGCGCACCCGAGCGGTGCTGTACGCCGACGAAACGCCGGTGGCGATGCTCACGCCCGGCAAGGGCCGAACGCACCGGGCGTTCATCTGGAGCTATAGCTCGACCCAATTCGATGCCGAGCGTGGTCGCGACCAGGTGGTCGTGTACGACTTCGCGGATGGCCGCGGCGCGGTGCATCCGAAGGCGTTTCTCGAGCCTCGGTCGGGCAAGCTGACTTGCGCCGACTGCTCCGGATACAAAGCGCTATCGCGGCCGGCGTGACCGAGGTCGGCTGCCTCGCCCACGCACGCAGAAAGTTCAACGAGCTGTGGATCAACCACACAAGCCCGTTGGCGGAGGAGGCACTGAAGTTGTTCGGTGCACTCTATGAGGTCGAACGTCGGGCACGGGAGCTCGGTGTCGAAGAGCGCGGCTGCGACAACTGGAGTCGGAGCCTATCGCGGACAAGTTGCGCGAATGGCTGCTGGTGCAGTGGCAGAAAGCGACGGCCGGAACCGACATGAAGGCCATCGAGTACAAGCTTGGGCCGATGGCCTGCGCTGACGCGATTCCTCGATGACGGTGCTCTGCCAATCGACAACAACTGGGTGGAAAATCGGATCCGGCCGATCGCGTTGAGGCGCTCGAGGCCACGATCCCTACCAGTACCTCAAGGATGTCCTCGAGCGGCAGCCCACCCAGCCTGCGAGCCGGGTGCACGACCTGCTACCCCAGAGTTGGGTACCGGCGTCGCGTCTGACCTAAGCTGGGCCGCCGGGTACGGTGACTTGCCCAGACGCTCACGCCGCGGGAACGCGATCGCCAACAGCGGCTCCGCCACGGCGGGGGGATGTCGCCGCCAGGCGCTCCGCGCCACCCGGCGCCTGTCGATCCGGGCGCCTCTACGCATTCGTAGACAGCGCGTCGACGTTCCGTCCACGTGGGCTTCCTGCACCACCGCGGCCAGCGCACGCTCCGCCGGCCGGCCGCGTTCTTCAGGGAACGCCATGGGCCGTCTCCGTGCAAGTGGGCCCGGGCCACTCTCTGCGCACCGAACGGCGTGCATTGCGCAACCGCGTGCTCGCGTCGCGAACGCCGAGACCATCCTCCACTGCTCCAGACAGCCAGAGAAAGCGACCACGGGTTGTCGTCTACCAAGTGCACGTGTGTAGAGCGTCGTCGCCACGAAGCGCTGAGTTGCGCGCCGATGCAGTGTCGACCAACCTTACAGGAGTGCTCGACCTCAGGGACATGTCGTGCGCCAAATGCTAGGCATCACAAAGGGTTGCGATTCATGGAACGATCGTTGCCTTTCCGACTTCCGTGAGAACGCATCCATGTCAAGACATGGGAGCGCGGATGCGTGCAACCCGGCGTCGGCCAAACACCAGGCAGTCGGCCCGATAACTCGAATCGAGGGAGAACACAATGAAGCGAGCCGTTAAGCCTACTGGCATGGCCTCCGGCCTAATGCTGATCCTCACCCTCCTTATTTGGGCGGCGGGCGTCGGAGCTCAAGGCCTCCATTTCAATACGTTCTCCAATTTCAACGGCAACGCGCCGATCGGGATCGATTATCACGAGCCCAACGGGGGCAACCTCATCCTCTCTGCGAACTACCCGAGCGGTGAGCCATGGAACCTCAACCTCATCAACGTCGCGACGGGCACCGTCCAGCAGTTCTCGGCCCTGCACGGGCTCACCGACGAGCTCAAGATCGCCAGCACGCGCAGTTCCGCCGGGTGCCAGCAGTATCCCGTGGGGACGGTGTTCACCGGCAATGGTCACCCGGGCGAAATCGTCCGCATGGACCCGGCCGGGAACATCCTCCCACCCGCGCTCAACAACCCAGGCACTGCCGCCAACTCGAGCTGGGTGTCGCTGCCGGGCGAGCCCTACCTGCTGCGCGGCAGCTTCTACATCGATCGCGGCTGTGCGTTCGGTGGCGACCTCATCGTCGTGACCGGCAATGGTGACGATCCGCACGGCGGCGGCGTCTGGCGCATCAGCGCAGACGGCAGCGCTGTCAAGGTCGCGACCATTCCGGGCAAGGCCCTCGAAGGCATGATCACGCTGCCGAACAACGCGATCTACGGTCCGTGGGCCGGCAGCATCGTGGCCGGCGCCGAGACGTTCAACCTGCAGCTCGACAGGAACGGCTACATCTACACCATCAAGCCGGACGGTACCGTCACGCAATGGGACCTCTCCTTCACCGGGCCGGACGGCGTGCGCTATCCCGTCAAGGCGGAAGACATCGACATCATCAAGCCCGGCGCCGATTTCTTCGGCATCGCGTATCAGGACGACCACGTCCTGCGCGTACCGGCCGCGGACTTCGCGCCCTATGCGAACCAGATCCTGATCACGCAGGAATTCCCGTGCGGCAGCCCGAGCAGCGACATCCAGACAGCCTGCTCCGGCGCCAACCACCCGACACCAGGCTTGTACGTGGTCAGCTTCCAGGGCAACACGCCGGTCGTCACCCCGCTTCAATTCGCCCCCGATTCCGGCATCCAGGTGATCAGGCAGTGGGAGCACGTGACGTTCGCGCCGCGCGGCGACGTGTCGATCACGAAGACCACCGACACGCCGGACCTCACCGTTGGTGCTACGGCCACCTATCGGATCACGGTGACCGCGAACGGGCCCGATGACTCGTTCAACGTCATCCTGACGGATCCGCTGCCCCCGAACCTGACCTGGACGATCGGCGGTCCCGATCAAGGGGCATGCTCGATCACTGCGGGCACGCTCTCCTGCTTGTGGCCGACCATGGCTGCCGGGACGAGCCGCACGATCACGCTGTCCGCGACCACGACGTCGGCGAGCTGTCCGGCCATCAACAACCGTGCGATCGTCACCTCCGGCAACGACGCGAACAGCGAAAACAACACGGCGGGCCCCGTCACGATCAACCTGACGTGCCCGCCGCAACTGAAGGTCGAGAAGCTGCCGAAGAACGGGACCTTCACGTCGGGCACGCAGGTGAGCTTCACGATCAAGGTCACCAACCCGGGCACGGGCATCGCGGCCAATGTGGGCCTGTTCGACACGTTGCCTGACAATGGCGGTCTGGTGTGGTCGTCCGCGAGCACCACCCAAGGCTCCTGCGTCAACCCGATCGCGGCGAACGCGCTGTCCTGCAACCTCGGCTCGATCGCGGCGGGCAGTTCCGTCACGGTGACCGTGCTCAGTACGGCACAGACACCTGCAAGCGCATGCCAACTGCAGCCCAACCCGGCCGCGGTTGCCTTCGCGGACGGCGGTCTCGTCGCTCAAGACTTCGGCTCGATCGACTGCTTGAAGCCGGGCGTGTCCATCGTCAAGTACACGAATGGTTACGACGCGAACGATCCGAACGCGACCGGTGTGCCGAACGTCGCTTCCGGCGCAACGGTGACCTGGACGTACAAGGTCACCAACACCGGTAACACGTCGATTCCGCGGGCGAATGTGGTGGTGACCGACAACACCACCGGTGTGACGCCCACGTACACCTCGGAAATCACCGGCAACGGCGACACCACGTTCAATCCGGGCGAGGTGTGGCTGTACACCGCGACCGGCACGGCGCTGAACCTCACGCTGGCGCCGCCGGCGGGTGTGCACACGGTCGCCAACTCCTGCACGGCGAACGGCACCCAGCCGCCGCGCACGGCGTACACCAACATCGGCACGGTGACGATCCCGGGTACCTCCGCCAGCGATCCCTCGAGCTACTGCAACCCGCCGGCGCCGGCCGTGACCATCGTCAAGTACACGAACGGTTCCGACGCGAACGATCCGAACGCGACCGGTGTGCCGAACGTCGCTTCCGGCGCAACGGTGACCTGGACGTACAAGGTCACCAACACCGGTAACACGTCGATTCCGCGGGCGAATGTGGTGGTGACCGACAACACCACCGGCGTGACGCCCACGTATACCTCGGAAATCACCGGCAACGGCGACACCACGTTCAATCCGGGCGAGGTGTGGCTGTACACCGCGACCGGCACGGCGCTGAACCTCACGCTGGCGCCGCCGGCGGGTGTGCACACGGTCGCCAACTCCTGCACGGCGAACGGCACGCAGCCGCCGCGCACGGCGTACACCAACATCGGCACGGTGACGATCCCCGGTGCATCCGCCACCGATCCGTCGAGCTACTGCAACCCGCCGCCGCAACTGAAGGTCGTGAAGACCCCGGATGGCGACACGTTTGCACAAGGGTCCCAGCTCACCTTCACGATCGTGGTCAGCAATCCCGCGCCTGCCGGTTCGGCAACGGCGACCAATGTGAAGCTCGCCGACGTGCTCCCTGTGAACGGTGGGCTCACTTGGACGACCGCGACGACCACCCAGGGCACGTGCGTCAACCCGATCGTGGGCAACGCCCTGGATTGCAGCTTGGGGAACATCGCGCCGCAAGGATCGGTTACCGTCACGGTGAAGACCGCCGCAACGACGCCGACTGGCGCCTGCCAGTTGCAGTCGAATCCGGCGGCGATCGCTGCCGCGGACGGCGGGCTGACTGCGCGGGACAGCGGCTCGCTCAATTGCACGCCGCTGGGCAGCTTTACGCTGACGAAGAGCCCGAAGAACGGCACCTACAACATCGGCGACAACATCAGCTTCACGATGGTGGTGACGAGCACGGGTCCCGGAACGGCGAACAACGTCGTGCTCAACGATCCGCTGCCGACGTTGGGCAATCTGAACACCTGGACCATTTCCACCAATCCTGGCGCAGTGTGCACCATCGTATCGAACGTTCTGAATTGCCCATTCGGCAATCTCGCCAACGGGCAGACTAGAACGGTGGTCGTCGCGACCAACGCGGCGGCCGGAGCGAATGCCACTGCGTGCACCGGGGCCAAGCTCAACAACACCGCGACGCTGACAGGCACGGGGCTGTCCAACAGGATCGATACCGGCGACTACACGTGTCAGCCACCCAGCATCACCATCGTGAAGACGCCGGACAACGCAAGTCTCAACCCTGGTGACACGATGAAGTTCACCATCGTCGTCACGAGCGGTGGTCCCGGTGTGGCACACAACGTGGTTGTCAACGATCCGTTGCCGACCAAGGGTGGAGTGCTGAGCTGGACGTTCGACACCGGCGGCAACCCCGGCAATGCTTGCACCATCGTCAACGATGTCGTGAACTGTCCGTTTGGCGACCTTGCGGGCGGGCAGGTTCGGACCATCGTGGTGAAGACGACCACGGGCATGCCGGCCGGCGTGTGCGACGGGAGCAAGATCACCAACACGGCGGCGGTGACGACCAACGATGCCGGGACGAAGACGGACACCGGCGACTACACTTGCGTGTGCGCGCCGAGTGAGTTCGTGTTCTCGGGCAACACGGCGACGTCGGGGACGGCGGGCAACATTCGGACGTTCACGGCCAACGGCATTTCGGTGAAGGCCAGTGGCTTCAGCCGGAATACCACCACCGGCGCGTGGTCAAACGCCTACCTTGGGCTGTATTCGTTGGGCCTGGGCGTCACCGACAACACCGAAGGTGACGGCAGCAACAACCGGCACGTGGTGGACAACATCGGCGGCACGGTCAACTACGTGCTGTTCGAGTTCTCCAGTTCGGTGATTGTGGACCGTGCGTTCCTGGACTACCTGGGCGCCGATAGCGACATCACGGTGTGGGTCGGAACGAAGACGGATCCGTTCAACAACCATCTGACGTTGAGTGATGCGCTGCTGGCCGGCCTTGCGGTGAAGGAGAACAACGACACTACGGTCGGGTCCGGGTCGCGGTGGGCCGACCTCAACGCTGGCAACGTGGTGGGCAACGTGCTCATCATTGGGGCGAGGGAGGGCGGCACCAACGACTCGTTCAAGATCAACAAGCTCGACACCAAGTGCTCGGCAGGATCGTGCGTGGCAACCAGCTACCAGTTCACGGGCAATACGGCGTCGTCGGGGACGTTGGGTAACATTCGGCAGTTCGCGTTCGACAACGGCGTGTCGGTGAAGGCCAGTGCGTTCAGCCGGGTCAATGGGACCAACGGGGCGTGGGCAGCGGCCTACCTGGGGGTGTACGGACCGGGCCTGGGCGTGACCGATAACACCGAGGGTGACGGCGCCAGCCCGAAGCACAAGGTGGACAACATCGGCGGCACGAACAATTACGTGCTGTTCGAATTCACGCAGCCGGTGATCGTGACCCGGACGTTCCTGGACTCGATCGGAGCCGATAGCGACATGTCGGTGTGGGTGGGGACTAAGACGGATCCGTTCAACAACCACCAGACGTTGAGTGATTCGCTCTTGAGCAGTCTTGGCTTGTATGAGGAGAATCTGACGTCGACAACGGTTACATCGCGGTGGGCGGACGTCAACGCCGGGAAGGTGTCAGGCAACGTGCTCGTGATCTCGGCGCTCGCCACAGACACAACTCCGGAGGATGCGTTCAAGATCTCCAAGTTGAATCTGAAGTGCCCGTAGGCTGAGGAAGCGACTGGGTCGATTGACCAGTTCGCGTGTAGCGCCAATAAGCGCGGGTTCGGCGAATGCTGGACCCGCGCTTGCTCATTGGCGCTGCCCCCCGACCTGGGCAAGATCGTGGCCGGCGTGTGCACGCACAACGGCAGCGAGTCGCCGCGCCCCGGTTACGTGAACACGGGCAAGGTGACCATCCCCGGCGCCAGCGCGACCGATCCGTCGGCGTACTGCAACCCGCCGACGCCGGCCGTGACGATCGTGAAGCGGACCAACGGCGGGGGTGCCAAAGATCCGAACGCTGCCGGCGTGCCGAACATGGCGGCCACGGGTACGGCGCTCAACCTGAGTTGCCGGCACCCGCGGGCGTCCACACGGTCGCCGATTCCTGCACCGCCAGCGGGACCCTGCCGCCGCACGCGGCGTACACCAACATCGGCACGGTGACGATCCCGGGCCTCGGCCAGCGATCCGTCAAGCTACTGCAATCCGCCGGCGCCGGGGCTGAAGCTCGTGAAGTCGGTCGACAAGACGTCGATCGCTACCGGGGGCGCGGTGACGTTCAACTACGTCGTGACGAACACCGGCGGGATCACGCTGACCAATATCACGGTCACGGACGCGCGACGCCGCCCTATCCCGGTGATGACGTCACGGTCGGTACGATCGCATCGCTCGCTCCGGGCGCGTCGTCTACGTTCACGCGAACGCTGACGCCGCCGATTCCGATGTGCAAGAGCGTAAGTACTTGCGGCACGCTCACCGTCGAGCACCGTAGCGACGGGAAGACGAAGTTCACGTACCTGCCGGCCAAGGATGACCGAGACTCGTACTCGACCTGGTCTGGCTGGAATGGCACGCGATCCTACAGTCACAAGGCGCAGATGCGCATCTGAGACACGAGCGGCACGCACACGGACGTGACGAGCCCGCCGGGTACGGAGACGGGACGAAGTATCACAACTCGTTCAGGGTCCTGGCGGATAGTTCCACCGTCACGTTGCGCGGACACAGGCCCGCCCAGGATACGAGATGACCCGACCCGGGGAAGCGCGTCACATCGACACCGATCTCGGCCACCATAACCTGCGCGGTTACGTCACTGATCCCTGGGATCGTGGTCAGCAGACGGCAACCTTGCCGGATCGGCGTCAACGCTTTTCCCACGGTGGCATCCAGTTCGGCGAGGGTCCGCTCCACAGCCTTGATCAGGTCCAGATGCAGCTTGAGCATCGTACGGTGGTGGGCGGTGATGCGCCCGCGCAGAGCTTCCCGCAGTTCGGCCGTCGTTTTGCGGGCGTTGCCCGGAGCCAGGTCGGCCAACCGTTGCGGATCGCTGTCGCCAGGGACGATGGCCTCGAGCATCGCCCGGCTGCTGCGCCCGAGCACGTCGGAAAGCACACTGCCCAGCTTGAGATTGGCGTCCTCGAGCACGTTCTGGATGCGCAGGCTGTGCTGGGAGATCCCGCGGACGAGCTGCTTGCGGGTGCGGGTGAGATCGCGCAACTCCTGGATCGCTGGCGGTGGCACGAAGCTGGAGCGGATCAGCCCATGCGCCAGCAGATCGGCAATCCACATCGCGTCGTTGACATCGGTCTTGCGCCCGGGAACGTTGCGAATGTGCGGCGCGTTTGCCAACACCAACTCGAAGCCGTCTTCGAGCATGTGCCATACCGGCTTCCAGTACACGTCGGTGGCTTCCATCGCAACGCGGGTGCAACGTGCGCAGCCAGCCAATCGGCCAAGTCGAGCAAGCCCCGAGTGGTACTGTCGAGACTGCGAACGGCATGATGCGCCGGCGACGAGACACAACGCACGCAGGCCACAATCGTGGCCTTGTGCACGTCCAGCCCGGCGCAGCGTGGATAGAGCACTTGCATAGGGCCTCCTGCCATCGTGAGCGGTGTTGGCAGCTGCCCCCGTCATCGAAATCTACTAGGCGTGCTCTCGGGCGTTGCTGCCCATCATCACAATTCGGGGTGCTCGCGGGGCTGCGGGTCCAACTACTGAACGGGTTCGTGCCACCAAGGAGAGACCGACCTTGCCGGCACCGCCTTGAATGCTACCCCCAGCCAACAGCCTCTGGGACAGCGCTCCCCCGCTTCATGTCTCGGGGTCGGGCGCGCCCGATGGAAAACTACTGACGTCGTGCACGCGGCGCGCGTGAAGTCGAAGGCCCGTGGGGGCAACGCCACGGGCCTTTTCTTCGTGCGCTTGGCACGGCGCACGTACTTAGCGATGGAATTCCTCTACGCACCCCCCACGGGAAGTGCCAGCCGACCGGCAAGGGTGTGGCGCCTTCACGATCCTCGGCTCCGCGGCGACCCACGGATGGACCGGACCCTTCAGCAGCGCTTCGACCTGGCTGTTGGTGCCGGGAGGGGGAATCGAACCCCCACGATATCGCTACCGGCGGATTTTGAGTCCGCTGCGTCTACCAGTTCCGCCATCCCGGCTTCAATGCGCGCAACGGGCGTTGCGCGGGCGGCGACATTATCGCGTAAGCGCGAGCGCCCGCCCAGCGCTTCGCGACGGCGCAACGAAAGCGAAGCGATGGCGCCGGCGCGTCGCGGCTTCGCCTTGCTCCTGCGCTTCGCGCGCCGCGGCGCCGGGCCTGGCGGCCCGGTTCCGTTTGGCTACGGGCGTGGATGCGCCCGCTCGTACGTCACGAACGCGTACGCGAACGCTGCGTCGGTCCCGGCGGGATGGACTTCCCGTGCGGCCTCGCGCCACTCCATCCTGTCGTACTCGGGAAAGAGCGCGTCGCCCGGAAAGTCCGCGTCGATTTCGGTGACGTGCATGCGCGTCGCAAGCTCGAGCGCGGCGCGGAAGATCTCGGCGCCGCCGATGCAATACACCGGGTCCGGCCGCACCACGCGCGCGATCGCGTCTTCCAGCGACGGCGCGACCTCCGCCCCGGGCGCCGCGAAGTCGCGCTGCCTCGTGACGACGATGCTTTGTCGGTCCGGCAGCGCCCTGCCGATCGACTCCCACGTCCTGCGTCCCATCACGATGGCGTGGCCCGTCGTGAGTGCGCGAAAGCGCTTGAGATCCGCGGGCAAGTGCCACGGCAGTCGATTGCCGTTGCCGATCACGCCGTTCGCGGCGATCGCGACAACCAGTTCCAGCGTGGCGGCGCGGGCGGCCGCCGTAGGCTCGTGAGTCACGCTTGGCGCACCTGTTGGGGGTGGTGTATCTTCAATCGCTTGCTCTCGTCGCGTCGAATGGCGTCGTCATAAGCCGGCGGCGATTATAGCCGCCTCTTTCGTGTACTACCCGCGCTCTTTCCTCAAGTTCATCCTGCTGGGCTTCCTGCTGGTGAGCCTGCCGCTCGTCTATGCACTCGCCGAGCTCATCCTGTCGCTCGATCGCCTGCAGCTGCAGGGACAGCAGGCGGTGCAGCAGGCGGCGCAGGCGGGACGCGCGAGCCGGCAGCTCTTCGAGCAGGCGGTCACGCTCGAGCGCGTCGTGCGCCAGTACCTCATCCTCGACGATCCCGCGCTGCTCGACGATTACGCCCGCGTGCGCCAGGAATTCCGGCAGACGGCAGGCCAGCTCGCACTGCTGCCGCTCGAGCCCGCTCAGCAGAAGGTGCTGACCGGGCTTACGGATTCGGAGACGCGCCTGCATGGCGTGCTGAACGCGGGCCAGCGCACGGCGGAGACACAGGCACAGCTCGCCGACGGCTATGCGCGGCTTGCGGACGGGGCGCAGTCGATGCTCGCGGCGGCGAACGGCCTCACCGAGCGCGCGATCGAGAGGCTGCAGTCCATTGCGAGCGAGGGCCGCCAGAAGTGGATCTACCTCGCGGCAGCGACGGTGGGCATTGCGCTCACGCTGGCGATCATCTTCGCGGTGCTGATCGCACGACCGATCCGCCAGCTCGACCAGGCGATACGCCAGATGGGCACGGCCGACTTCACCCATCCGATCGAGGTGAACGGCCCGCAGGACCTGCGCTACCTCGGCCAGCGTCTCGAGTGGTTGCGCTCGCGCCTGTCGGAGCTCGAGGAGCAGCAGAACCGCTTCCTGCGTCACGTTTCGCACGAACTCAAGACGCCGCTCACGGCCGTGCGCGAAGGCACGGAGCTGTTGCGCGATCGCGTGGGCGGCGAGCTTTCGCGCGAGCAGCAGGAGATCGTGCGCATCGTGCGCGAGAACTGCCTGCAGCTGCAGAAGCTCATCGAGGATCTCCTGCGCTACCAGCAGACGCGCGCGACGGAACCGCAGGCGCGCGGGCCGGTGTCGATCCCGGATGTCGTGCGGCGCGTGATCCGCGAGCACAAGCTCGCCGCGCTCGCGAGGATGATCAGCTTCGATACGGATCTTGCGCCGGCGGTCGTCGACGGCGATGCCGAACGCATTCGCACGATCGTCGACAACCTCGTGTCGAACGCGATCAAGTATTCGCCGCGTCGCGGCGAGATCCGCGTGCGACTGCGCGTGGATCGGGGCACTGCCGTGCTCGACGTGATGGACCAGGGCCACGGCGTTCCCGAGGGCGAGCGCGAGCGCATCTTCGACTCGTTCTACCAGGGCAAGCCGCCGAGCGGCGGCCGCATCAAGGGCTCCGGCCTCGGCCTGGCGATCGCGCGCGAGTATGCGATCGGTCACGCCGGGCGCATCGACGCGCGCGATCGGGACGATGGCGAGCGCGGCGCGACGTTCACGCTTCGCCTGCCGCTCGACGGCGCTCCGGTCGAGGCCAGCGGTGCGGCCCGCATCGCGGCCGGCAAGCCTTCGCGGGTGAAGCTCGCGGAGTCGAAATGACGAAACGCGCCGTCGCGCTGCTCGTCTGGGCCACGCTGGCGGGTTGCGCGGCCGCGCCTCCTGCGCCGATCGTGACGCCATCGCCGCCGGTCGTCCCGCGAGTCGAGCCGGCGGTGCCCGTGCCCGCGCCCGAACGCGAGCCCGCGCCGATGGTGGAACATCCGCCGGTCGAGCCTGTCCAGCCGGTCGTTCCTCGGCAGGCGCCGCCTCCCGAGCCCGAGCCGCCGGCGGCTGCGCCCGCACCGGCGCCGGAAGCGCTGCCATCGACGCCGCCATCGACGCCGCCGGTGGCGGCCCTCGTACCCGCGCAGGCGCCGGAGTCGGTGGAGGAGCAGCAGTTGTCCGCATTGGTCGCCGATCTCGCCCGCTACTCGAGCCTGCCGCCGGACGAGGCGCGCCGCGAGGTCAATACCGTGACGCAGACGCTCGGCCGCCAGCGCACTGACGCGAACCGCGTTCGCCTCGCCATGCTCTACACCCTGAGCCGCGCGGCGCAGGACGACCAGCGCGCGCTGCAGCTTCTCGAAACGGTCATCAAGTCGAGCTCCGCGCCGCCGGGCGTGAAGCAGCTCGCCGGGGTGCTCCATGCCCAGATCACCGAGCGCGTGCGGGTCGTGCGCGAAGAACAGCAAAAGGCTGCCGCTGCGATCCAGAAACTCGAGGCGCTGCGCAGCCTCGAACGTAGTCTGCTTCGCGATCGCGTCCGCGGTGGCGGGGGCGGCGGCGCCGGCGGCGGTTCCAGCGGCGGCGGTGGCGGCTAAAGGAATGACGATGCAAAGCGAGATACTCCTCGTCGACGACGATCCGGACCTCCTGAAGCTCATCTCGCTGCGGCTGTCTTCGGCCGGCTATCGCGTGCGCACCGCCGACAGCGGCGAGACTGCGCTCGCCACGCTCGCCGTGCAGCGTCCGGCCGCCGTCATCACCGACCTGCGCATGCCCGGCATCGACGGCATGCAGCTCTTCGCGGCGATCCATCGCCAGCATCCCGCGCTTCCGGTGATCATCCTCACCGCGCACGGCACCATCCCCGATGCGGTCACGGCGACGCAGAAGGGCGTGTTCGGCTTCCTGACGAAGCCTTTCGACAGCCAGGAGCTGCTGCAGAAGGTCGCCGCTGCGGTGGCGTTGTCGGGAGGCGAATCGCAATCGGACCGCGATCCCGCAGGCGAGTGGCGTGCGGGCATCATCACCCGCAGTCCGCGCATGGAAGACGTGCTGCGGCAGGCGCGTCTCGTCGCCGATTCCGACGCGAGCGTGCTGATCTACGGCGACTCGGGCACGGGCAAGGAATTGCTCGCCCGCGCCATTCATCGCGCGAGTCCCCGGCGCGACAAGCCGTTCGTTGCGGTCAACTGCGGCGCGATTCCGGAGCCGCTGCTCGAATCCGAGCTCTTCGGCCACGCGCGCGGCGCCTTCACCGGCGCCGTGCAGGCGCACAAGGGATTGTTCCAGGCCGCCGACGGGGGCACCGTGTTCCTCGACGAGATCGGCGACATGCCGCTTGCGCTGCAGGTGAAGCTCCTGCGCGTGCTGCAGGAAGGCGAGGTTCGGCCCGTCGGTGCCACGCAGTCGATCCCGGTCGACGTGCGCGTGGTGTCGGCGACGCATCGCGACCTCGACAGCGCGAAGACCAGCGGGCAGTTTCGCGAGGACCTCTACTATCGCCTGAACGTGGTGTCGCTGAAGCTGCCTTCGCTCGCGGAACGGCGCGAGGACATCCCGCTGCTCGCAACGCACTTCCTGCGCAAGCTCGGCGAGCGCTACAAGCGACCGGTGTCGTCGCTTGCGCCCGACGCCATGGCGCTGCTCATCGCGGCGCCCTGGCCGGGCAACGTGCGCCAGCTCGTGAACCTGCTGGAGCAATGCGTTGCGCTCGCGACGACGAGCGTCATCCCCGCCTCGCTCGTCCAGAGCGCGTTGCAGGAGGATGCCAGCGCGCTTGTCCCGTTCGAGGAAGCGCGCAAGGCCTTCGAGCGCGATTACCTCGTGCGCCTGCTCAAGATCACCGGCGGCAACGTCACGCAGGCGGCCGCGATGGCGAAGCGCAACCGGACGGAGTTCTACAAGCTGCTGCAGCGCCACCACCTCGAGCCCGCGATGTTCAAGGAGGGCAAGGGGGCCTGAGGCGCGCGCGTTACCGCAAGCAACGGGCCCGAGATCAGCGACTGATTGCCGCGGAATCGGACCGTCGAACGGATGTACACCGCGTTTCACCGATGCCAGTCGGCTGCCCGTCTTGTCGCCGCGTGACGACAAAAAATGCGTCGTATATTCAGTGTGTTAGCAGAAATGAAACACACCATGTCGGCCGAATGAGACATTTGCTCGCCGGGAGCCCTGTCGGCCGGACTGACACTGCGGTGCGCGTGCCGGCACGTTCCATAGGGAGAAAGGCGCATTCGCCTAGGCGATCACGCGATCTCCCGTTGGGTGGCATGGTGTTTGCTCTAGCGAGACTGTCATCACCGTCCCGCAAGGATGCGCATCATGTTCTCGCCCGAGTTCGCGCCGCAATGGGTCGTCGACCAGGAATCGGCGAGCGAGTCCGCCGTCACGTCGCGTGACGACGAATCGCTGTCGCCCGCACAGCAGGAAGCCCTGGAAGCGCTCGTCGATCGCGTGAACGCCGCGCGCAGCATCGTCTAGCGTCTGCACGCTCGCGTGCGCCTGGCGCGTGCGAACGCGCGGGTGTAGCGCTGCAACCTGAAGCCCGCCGTCCGGCGGGCTTTTGCGTTCTGGGGAAGGTTGGACAAACGGCCCGGAAGCCGCTTCGCGGCTGCAAAACGGCTGCAGTAAGACAACGCGCCGCACGTAGGCCTCGGGGCATCGCCGTATCATCGGATCGACACGTTCTGCCTGCTTGCGCAATTCACGCTGATGCCGCTCCGGCGGCCGCGATCATCTTCCTCCGGAGTCGATCTTGCCGTCCTCTTCGATCCAGGGCGCTGGACTTGGCGCGCCTTGCGTCGCGCGCCCGCTCATCATCGCCGCGCTCGCGATATCTCTCGGTTTCGCGCTCGCCGCGTGCAACCGGGAGCCGCCCGCGAAACCCGCTCCGCCGCCGCCGGAAGTGAAGGTGATCCGTACGCGCGCCGACGCGATTCCCGTCGTCAACGAGTACGTCGGCCGCATCGCCGCATATCGGTCGGTCGAAGTTCGTGCCCGGGTGGCCGGCATCATCGAGCAGCGTGTGTTCCGCGAAGGGAGCGACGTCAAGAAGGGCGATCTGCTCTACGTCATCGAGCCGGGGGAATACCAGAAGGCCGTCGACAACTACAGGGCGGCGCTCGCGCGCGCCGAGGCCGATCGCGACAGCGCGCGCGGCAAGGAGGCTCGGCTCGCGCCGCTCGTGCAGGAGGACGCGATCAGCCGCCAGGACTACGACGACGCGGTCACGGCGGTGAAGCAGGCGGAGGCCAACGTCGCGGCCGCCCGCGCAAATCTCGATCGGGCCGAGATCGATCTCGGCTACACGAAGGTGATCGCAACCGAGTCCGGGCGCATCGGGCAGACGCTCGTGCCGGAAGGCCGTCTGGTAGGCAAGGATGGACCGACGCAGCTCGCTACGATCGATCGCATCGACCAGGTGTACGCGATCTTCACGCTGTCCGATGCCGACGCGCTCAAGCTGCGCCGCGCGATCGAGAGCGGGCGCATTCGCGTCACGCGCGACAACGCCGGCGGCGCGAAGGCGCTGGACCCCGCAGCCGGCACCGTGAAGGTGCTGCTGCCGGACGGCTCCGAATATGCGCAGGGTGGGCGCATCGATTTCGCGGACGAGCAGGTCAACCCCGACACCGGCACGATCACGCTGCGCGCGCTGCTGCCCAATCGCGCGCGCGAGCTCCTGCCTGGCATGTTTGTTCGAGTCGCGATGATGGTCGGCACCCGACCGGGCGCCATCGTCGTGCCCCAGGCGGCGGTGATCAAGGGTCCCACCGGTCACACCGTGTGGGTGGTCACCGCCGACAGCAAGGTCGAGCGGCGCGACCTGGTGATGGGCCCGTTCTACAAGGACGGGTGGGTGGTCGAGAAGGGACTCGGCGCGGGCGAAGCGGTGATCGTCGACGGGGTGCAGAAGGTGCAACCCGGCATGGCGGTGCGGGTGGCGGCGTATGCGCCTCCTCCCGCGACCGTGGCTGGCGCTGCGCCGGCAACGGCAGCACGTGCCGGCGCGCAGACGAGCGCCCCGACTACGGCGGCCGTTCCCGCAGCCCCCGCGCCTGCCGCAAGGCGCTGAGCTTCGCATGAGCTATTTCGTCGATCGTCCTGTCTTCGCGGTCGTCATCGCGCTCCTCCTCTCGCTGGTGGGCGGGCTCACCGTGCGCCAGCTGTCCGTCGAGCAGTACCCCAACGTTGCGCCGCCGCAGGTGAAGGTGGTCGCGACCTACCCGGGCGCCAGTCCGGAGATCCTCGAGTCCACCGTCGCGGCGCCGATCGAGCGCGAGATGAACGGCATCGAGGGCTTGCTCTACATGCAGTCCACGAGCGCCGCGAACGGGCAGATGCAGCTGCTGGTCTCGTTCGAGCCCGGCACCAACCTCGACATCGCGGCGGTGGAGGTGAACAACCGCGTGAAGCGCGTCGAGTCCACGTTGCCGGAGGAGGTGCTCCGGCAGGGGCTGCGCGTCGACAAGGCCAATCCCTCGATCCTGCTGATGGCCGTGCTGCAGTCGGACGATCCGCGCTTCGACCGCACGTATCTCGCGAACCTCGCGAACAGCCAGATCGTCAACGAGCTGAAGCGCCTCGATGGTGCCGGCGACGTCACGCTGTTCGCCTCGCCGTACGCGATGCGAGTGTGGGCCGATCCCGACCAGCTCGCGAAGTACAGGATGACCGTCAGCGACGTGGTGACCGGCATCCGCGAGCAGAACCAGAACTTCGCCGTGGGCGAGATCGGCCAGATCCCGGCGGGCAATGGCCAGATGCTGACCTTCCCGGTGCAGACGCAGGGCGGGATGACGGAGGTCGAGCAGTTCCGCGACGTCATCCTGCGCGCATTGCCGGACGGCTCGGTGGTGCGCGTGCGCGATGTCGCGCGCGTGGAGCTCGGCGCCGAGGACTACCAGTTCAGCTCGCGCTTCAACGGCAAGGACGCGGTCGCGTTCGGCGTGTACCTGCGCCCCGGCGCGAACGCGCTGCAGCTCTCGCGCGACGTGCGCGCCCGGATGGCGACGCTCGCGAAGCAGTTCCCAGCCGCGGTGAAGTGGACCGTGCCCTACGACACGACCGCCTTCGTCAACGCGTCGATCGAGCTCGTGATGCACACGTTCGTCGAAGCGTTCGTGCTCGTGCTGGTCGTCGTGTACCTGTTCCTCGGCAGCCTGCGCGCAACGCTCATCCCGATGCTGGTGATCCCCGTGTCCATCGTGGGCACCTTCGCCGGCATGCTGCTGCTCGGCTTCTCGATCAACATGCTGACGCTCTTCGGGCTCGTGCTCGCGATCGGCATCGTGGTGGACGACGCCATCGTGGTGGTGGAGTCCGTCGAGCACATCATGCACGACGAAGGGCTGCCGCCGCGCGAAGCCGCGCGCAAGGCGATGCAGGGCATCGGCAGCGCGATCGTCGGCGTCACCGCGGTGATCTGCGCCGTGTTCGTGCCGATCGCGTTCATGCCCGGCGTGACCGGCACGCTGTACAAGCAGTTCGCAATGACGATCACCATCTCGACGCTGCTCTCGGCGTTGATGGCCCTCACGCTCACGCCAGCGCTGTGCGGGTTGATCCTCAAGCCCGGGATGCGCAAGCCGAAGCCGTTGCAGCTCTTCGACAGGGCGTTCGAGCGCATCACCGCGACGTACACCGCCGGCGCGGCGGGCATGATGAAGCGCAGCGTGCGCTTCATCGTCGTGTACGGCGCGATCATCGCCGGGCTCGTGTTCCTGTTCCAGACGATTCCGACCGGCTTCGTGCCCGAGGAGGACCAGGGCACGGTGTTCGTCGTCGTCGACCTGCCGTCCGGGGCGTCGCCCGATCGCACGCTGGCGGTCGTGAAGCAGGTCGAGGCCATCGTGGCCAGGGAGAAGAACGTCGCCGACATGGTGACGATCGCGGGCTTCTCCATCTTCTACAACTACGCGAACCAGGCGTTCATCTTCACGACGCTCAAGGACTGGAAGGAGCGCCCGGACCCGGCCGACCACGTCGGAGCCATCCTGGGCCGGCTCAACCGCGCGTTCTTCGCCATCCCCGAAGCGCAGGTGTTCGCGCTCAACCAGCCGCCGATCCAGGGCATGGGCAACATCGCCGGGTTCGATTACCGCCTCGTCTCGCTCGACGGCGATCGCGCGAAGCTCGATCGCGCGGCTGCCGATCTCGTCGCCGCCGCCGCGCAGGATCCGGTGCTCGCCGGCGTGCGCAACGTCGCGGCGCCGGAAGTGCAGACGCTCTTCCTCGACGTCGATCGCAACAAGGCGAAGACGCTCGGGGTGCCCTTGACCGATCTCTATGCGACCGTGGGCGGCCTGCTCGGATCGAGCTTCATCAATCAGTTCACGAAGTTCGGAACGAACCTCAAGGTCAAGCTGCAGGCGGAAGAGTCGTTCCGCGCCGATCCCGCGTCCCTGCAGCGCTTCTACGTGCGCAATGCGAAGGGCGATCTCGTTCCGCTGGGCACGCTCGCCAAGACGGACTTTCGCCTGTCGCCGATCGCCCTCGCCCGCTACAACGGCTATCCGTCGGTGCAGTTGAACGGCACGGCCGCGGCGGGGCGAAGCTCCGGAGAAGCACTCACGGCCATGGAGACGCTGTCCGCGCAGACGCTGCCCGAAGGGGTCTCGTACCAGTGGTCCGGGCAATCGCTGCAGGAGCGCGCGGCCGGGGCGCAGTCGGCGCTGATCTTCGCGCTGTCGCTCACCTTCGTGTTCCTGTTCCTTGCCGCGCTCTACGAGAGCTGGACTCTGCCCGTCGCGGTGTTCATGGTGGTGCCCATCGGCATCGCGGGTGCGCTGCTCGCTTTGCTCCTGCGCGGGACGCCCAACGACGTGTTCTTCCAGGTGAGCCTCGTCACGCTCGTCGGCCTTGCGGGCAAGAACGGCATCCTGATCGTGGAGTTCGCGAAGCAGCGCTACGAGTCGGGCCTCTCCGCATTCGATGCCGCCGTCGAGGCGGGCAAGCTGCGCCTGCGGCCGATCGTGATGACTTCGCTCGCGTTCATCCTGGGCGTGCTGCCGCTCGTGCGGGCGAACGGCGCCGGCGCGGCGACGCAGCATTCGGTGGGCACGGGCATTCTCGGCGGCATGGTGGCGGCTACGCTCGTCGGCGTGTTCTTCACGCCGCTCTTCTTCCTGATCGCGCAGACGTGGCTGTCGCGCGCACGCAAGCCGTCGCCGGCAGCAATGCCGCCCCAACCGGAGGTGCCGGTCGTGCCGGCGCGCGCGACGTGAGAGCGGGCGTCGCGCTCGCCGCCGCGGTGCTGGCCTTGGCGGGATGCGCCGCGCCTTCCGTTGCACCGCGGCCCGAGGTCCCCGTCCCGCAGGCGTGGCGCACGCCGTCCGAGGCGCAGGCAACGCTTGCGGATCTGTCGTGGAGCGCATTCTTCGGCGATCCGAAGCTGGAAGCGCTGCTCGTCGAAGCGCTCGCCAACAATCACGATCTGCGCATCGCGACCGAACGCGTCGAGCTTGCGCGCGCGCAGTACGGCATCCAGCGCTCGTACGTCTATCCCACCCTCGCCGCGGATGCCTCGTACCAGCGCCAGCGCGCACCTGGCGCCGGCTCGAGCAACACGGGGAGCGAGCTGGCCACGCTGGGCCTTGCCCTGCCGACGTGGGAGATCGACTTCTGGGGTCGCCTGCGCACGCTGTCGGAATCCGCCCGGCGCGACTTGCTCCGTACCGGGTACGCGCGGCGCGCGCTGGGCTTGACCCTCACGAGCGAGGTGGCCCAGGGCTACGTCCAGCTCGTGGGCAACGACGAGCAGATTGCCGTCGCCCGTCGCACGCTCGAATCGCGCGAGGCGTCGCTGCGGCTGGTGCAGGCGCGCTGGCGTGGCGGTGTCGCGTCCGCGCTCGACGTGCGCCAAGCCGAGGTGCTGGTCGCGACCAACCGCCAGACGATCGCCGACCTGGAACGCGTGCGCGCGCAGACCGAGAACGCGCTCGCGGTGCTGGTGGGGCGCAACCCGCAGCCGATCGACCGCGCATCGTCGCTGGGACAGCGCGCGCTGCCGTTGGAGGTCCCCGCCGGGCTGCCGGTCGCGTTGCTCGAGCGCCGGCCCGATCTTCTCGCGGCGGAGGAGGGATTGCGTGCGGCCGCGCTGCAGACCGAAGCGGCGCGCAAGGCGTTCCTGCCCACGGTGTCGCTCACGGGTTTCCTCGGCTTCATCAGCCCGGAGCTGCGCGAGATCGTCGAGGGCCGTTATGCGTGGTCGGCGCAGCCTGCCATCACGCTCCCGCTGTTCACGGCGGGCCGGCTGCAGTCCAACGTCGACGCCAGCGAAGCGAGCCAGCGCATCGCCCTCGAGAGCTATCGCTCCGCCGTGCAGGTTGCGTTTCGCGAGGTGGACGATGCCCTCGTCGCGTACCGGCGGCAGCGCGAGGCGCACGAGGCGCTGGTCGCCGCGGTTGCCGCCGGGCGCGAGCGCCTGCGCCTGTCGAACCTGCGTTACGTGAACGGCGTGACCAGCTACTCCGAGGTGCTCGAGGCGCAGCGCGATCTGTTCAGCAACGAGCTCTCGCTGTCGCAGACGACGTCCGCCGTCTATCTCGCAGGCGTGCAACTCTACCGCGCCCTCGGCGGCGGCTGGCCGACGGGCGTGCCCGACGCGCCGGCCACGACGGCAGCACCTGCGCTGTCCTGAAGCGCAATCGATTCGCGCGCGCGGCTGCCACCGTGCAGGGATTCGACGAGCATCAGGATCTCGAAGTCGATCGTCATTACCGCAAGCCAAGGCATCGTCATGGCCAATTCCGTTCGCCTGCTCGTCGCAGCGTTCGTCGGTCTCATCATCGCAGGCGCCGCGGTCGCGCCGGCGTTCGCACAGGAGTCGGCGGGCCCGCGACCCCGCATCTGTCTCGTGCTCTCCGGTGGGGGTGCACGCGGCGCCGCGCACGTCGGCGTCATCAAGGTGCTGGAGGAGATGCGCATTCCCATCCACTGCGTGACGGGCACGAGCATGGGCTCGCTCGTGGGCGGCGCGTTTGCGAGCGGAATGACGGTGCCGGAGATGGAGCAGCTCCTGGCGAGCATCAGCACCGAGGTGCTGTTCAGGGAGCAGCCCCCGCGCGCGGAGCGGACGATCCGCCGGAAGCTCGACGACCGCTCGATCTTCCTCGGCCCCGAGATCGGGCTCAAGGACGACCTGTCGATCGGACTACCGAAGGGTGCGGTCAGCGGCGTGCAGCTCGAGACCGTGCTGCGGCGCCTGGCGCGGGCGGCGGGCTACCGCGACTTCGACCAGTTGCCGATCCCGTATCGCGCAGTCGCGACCGATCTCGTCACGGGCAAGCCGGTGGTGTTCAGCCGGGGCGAGCTCGCCAACGTCATGCGCGCGAGCATGTCCGTGCCGGGCGCGATCGCACCGGCGGAACTCGACGGCAAGGTGCTCGTGGACGGCGGTCTCACCGACAACCTGCCAGTCGATGCCGCCCGTGCGATGGGGGCCGACATCGTCATCGCGGTGAACCTCGGCACACCGCTGCTCAAGCCCGAGCAGCACTGGGATCGGTGCTGGGAGTCGTGGGCCAGATGATCAACATCCTGACCGAGCAGAACGTGCAGCGCTCGCTCGCCGCGCTCGAGTCGACCGACATCCTCATCGAGCCGGAGCTCGGCGAATATTCGGCCGCCGACTTCGACAACATCACCAAGACCGTGCCGATCGGCGAGGCCGCAGCGCGCAAGGTCGCGGATCGCCTTGCCCCGCTCGCGCTGGCGCCCCAGGCCTATGCGCAATTGCGTGCGCGCCAGACGGTTGACACCCCGCCGGCGCTCCCTCGCATCGACGAGATCCGCTTCTCGGAGCTCAAGCGCGTCAATCCCGCGGCCGCGCAGTCCGTGATGGCGACGCAGCCCGGCACCGAGCTCCGGCGCGACACCGTGGACGCCGACATGCGCCGCATCTACGGCACCGGTCACTTCGAGCACGTGAACTATCGCGTCGACAGCGCGATCTTTCCACGACACGGGTACGCGGGCAGTGCCACGATCAATGCGCCGCGCGGCGTGCTCGGCGCGGAGCGCTCGTACACGCGCTGGGAAGCCGATTGGGTCGGTGCGACGTCGCTTCGCGAGCATACGCTGCAGCTGGGCGTGCATCTGGGCGGCACCTTGGGCGAGGCACCGTTGCCCGTCAACGACTACTTCACGTGGGGCGGCTTCCTGCAGCAGTCGGGCTATCGGACCGGTGCGCTGCTCGGCGAGGGAATCACGTTCGGCCGTCTCGTGTATTACCAGCGCGTGCTGCGCCAGTCGCTGCTCGAGGGGTTGTACGCGGGCGTTTCCCTCGAGGCGGGCCGGGTGACGAATCCGCTCGTGTCGACAATGACGCAGGCGTGGCAGAAGTCTGCGAGCGCGTTCCTCGGTGCGGATACGCCGCTCGGGCCGCTTTATGTCGCGTACGGCCGCACGGCCACGAACAACAGCAGCTTCTACCTCTATCTCGGCCGACCGTAGCGTTGCGTCGCTACACTGCGACGTCGGCCCTGATCGGCGGGTGCGGGTCGTAGCCCTGCACGTCGAAGTCGTCGATGCGGTAGCCGTCGATCGTGGCCGGCCGCCGCCCGAGGCGCATCGCCGGCCAGGCTCGCGGCTCGCGCGCGAGTTGCACGCGCGCCTGCTCGACGTGATTGAGGTACACGTGCACGTCGCCGCCGACCCACACGAGCTCGCCGGGCTCGAGATCGCACTGCTGGGCGAGCATGAGCTGCAGCGCGGTGGCGCCGACCCAGTTGAACGGCGCACCCAGGATGAGATCGACGCTGCGCTGGTACAACAGGCACGACAGCCTGCCGTTCGCGACGTGGTACTGGTACACCATGTGGCAGGGCGGCAGCGCCATCGCGTCGATCTCGGCCACGTTCCAGGCGTGGAAGAGCATCCGCCGGCTCGCAGGATTGGTGCGCAGCATGTGCACGAGCGCCGCGATCTGGTCGTAGGTGCGCCCGTCGGGTCCGAGCCAGCGGCGCCACTGCTTGCCGTAGACGGGGCCGAGCTCGCCCCAGCGCGCCGCGAATGCGTCGTCCGCCACGATGCGCTGCTCGAAGGCCTCCTGCGCGATCGCCTCGCCCGTCTCCTTGCGGTAGCGCGCGAGCGGCCAGTCGGTCCAGATGCGCACGTTCTCGCGCAGCAACGGTTGCAGGTTGGTGCCCCCGGTGAGGAACCAGAGCATCTCCTTCACCGCCGTCTTCCAGTACACCCGCTTCGTCGTGAGGATCGGCGCGGCTTGCGCGATGTCGAAGCGAACGAGTGCGCCGAAGGCGGACAGCGTGCCCACGCCCGTGCGGTCGACCCGCCGATCGCCCTTGTCGAGCACGTGGCGAACGAGATCGAGATACTGGAACTCGGGATGCGGACGCGGGGACATACGTGCAGGATCGTGAACGAAGGGCGTGGGGCGGACCGGACGGGAAGCACGGCAACGGGGCCGACGCGGCATTGTACTGCGCCGGGTCGTCACCGCAGGGCGCACGGCGTGCAGGCCCTGATGCCGGCGGCCTGCTGCCCGCCGAGCGCTTGACAGGCCTCCGCGCGGCCTGCAAGATGCGGCCATATGACTAGTCCGGTAGTCTCGTTTCGAGAGCCGATCCAGGTCACCTGACATGCGGGCGAGCTATGCACGTGCGATCCCGAAGGCGTGGCGGCACACCGCCGCGCTGTTCGTCGCCCTTGGCAACACCCATCGGCAGCGCATCCTGCTCATGTTCGAGCCGGGCGAGCGCCTGACGGTGGGGGACATCGTGGCAGCGTCGACGCTCTCGCGCACCGCGGTCGCCCACCACCTGCGCGTGATGCGCGAGGCCGGCGTGCTGCATTGCGAGAAGGTCGGGAAGGAAGTGTGGTACTGGCCCGATCTCGACGCCGTGCGCGACGCGCTCGCGACCGCGCTCGACTACGTCGGGAGTCCGAGATGACCACGCCGCATCAGCCGAACCAGTTCGACCTCCTGCGCGAGCGCCGCTTCGCGCCGTTCTTCTGGACGCAGTTCCTCGGGGCGGCCAACGACAACGTGTACAAGAACGCGCTGGTGATCTTCGTCGCGTTCCATGCGGCAAGCCTCACCGCGCTCGATCCGAACGCGCTCGTCAATCTCGCGGGCGCGATCTTCATCGTGCCCTTCGTGCTGCTCTCGGCCACCGCCGGGCAGCTCGCGGACAAGTACGAGAAGTCGCGCCTCATCCGCTTCGTCAAGGTGTTCGAGATCGTCGTGATGCTGATCGGCTTCCTCGGGTTCTATCGGCGCGATCTGTACCTGCTGTTCCTGGCACTCGCCCTGATGGGCGTGCATTCGACGCTGTTCGGGCCGGTCAAATACGCGATCCTGCCGCAGCATCTGAAGGACGAGGAACTCGTGGGCGGGAACGGCCTGGTCGAGATGGGAACGTTCGTGGCGATCCTGCTCGGCACCATCGCGGGCGGCCTGCTGGTCGCGATCCAGCCGACCGGACCCGAGATCGCGGGCGTGGCCGTGGTGGGCATTGCCATTGCGGGCTACGCGGCGAGCCGGCGCATCCCGCTGACCCCCGCGGTGGCGCCCGGATTGCGCATCAACTGGAACCCGTTCAGCGAAACGTGGCGCAATCTCGTGTTCGCCCAGCGCGAGCGCGTCGTGTGGCTCTCGATGCTGGGCATCTCGTGGTTCTGGTTCTACGGCGCGACCTTCCTCGCGCAGTTCGCCGGGTTCAGCCGCGACAACCTCGGCGGGGACGAGCACGTGGTCACGTTCCTGCTCGCGCTGTTCTCGATCGGCATCGGCGCGGGCTCGCTGCTCTGCGAGCGGATGTCGGGGCGCAAGGTCGAGCTCGGGCTGGTGCCGTTCGGGGCGATCGGTCTCACGCTGTTCGCGATCGACCTGTGGCTCGCCAGCCGCAACCTGCGGGCCGCGAGCGTTGCGGGGTTGTCGGCATTCGCCGCCTCGCCGGCGCATTGGCGCGTCGCGGTCGACCTGCTGCTGATAGGCCTCTTCGGCGGGTTCTACATCGTGCCGCTGTACGCGCTCATCCAGGAGCGCTCGGATCCGGAGCATCGGTCGCGCATCATCGCGGCCAACAACATCCTCAACGCGGGGTTCATGGTCGCATCGGCGCTCGTCGCGATCGGCCTGCTGCGGGCGGGGCTTGCGATCCCGGACCTGTTCCTCGTCACGGGCCTCATGAACGCCGCGGTCGCCCTGTTCATCTTCAGGCTGGTCCCGGAATTCACGATGCGCTTCCTCGCGTGGCTGCTGATCCACACCATGTACCGCGTGGAGAAGAGCGGGCTCGAGAACATTCCCGAGACGGGGCCCTGCGTCGTCGCCTGCAATCACGTGAGCTACGTCGACGCGGTCGTGATCTCGGCGTGCGTGCGACGCCCGATCCGGTTCGTGATGGATCACCGCATCTTCCGGGTCCCGCTGCTGTCCTTCGTGTTCCGTACCATGGGGGCGATCCCGATCGCGCCCGCGCGCGAAGATCCGGAGCTCAAGGCGCGCGCCTTCGACGAAGCGGCGAGCGCGCTCGCGGCCGGCGAGATCGTGGGGATCTTTCCGGAGGGCAAGCTCACCAGCGACGGCGAGCTCGACAGCTTCCGCGGCGGGCTGCACGAGATCCTGCAACGGCAGCCCGTGCCGGTCGTGCCGATGGCCCTGTCGGGGCTGTGGGGGAGCTTCTTCAGTCGCGCGTACAAGGGCGTCGCGATGCGCAGGATCCGGGGCTTCTTCTCGCGCATCGCGCTCGTCGTTGCGCCCCCGCTCGCACCGGCTGCGGTGACGCCCGATCGCCTGCGCGCCATCGTGCTCGAGCTGCGCGGGCCGAGGCGCTGACCGGCATGCTCGCCCTCGTCGGACTGGTCGTCGGTGCCCTCGCGGGACGCGTGGCGTGGGGCGAGTGGGGCGCCGTCGTCGGCGGCCTCGTCGGCTTCATCGCGGGCGCGATGGTCAGCACCCAGCGGCAGCGCGCGGCGCATCGCCAGCCCGAAGCTGTTGCCAATGCCGGCCGCAGCGATGCGGCACGGCTCGGCCAGGACGCAGCGCGCATCGCGTCTCCCGTCGATGCGTTCGACGCGAGCGCGACGGAGCTTCGCATCGCCGCGCTGGAGCAACGCGTGAGCGAGCTCGAAACGGCCTTGCGAGAAGGGCGTCCTGCGGATCGGGAAGGCGTGCCGACGCCCGCGATCGCGCCTGCCGCTCGAGCCCCGATTGCCGAGGTGCCCACCGTTCCGACGCATGCCCCGGTGATGCCCGCGGCCGAATCGCCCGCCGGAGCCTTCACCGCGCGCCCGCCCAATCCACTCTGGGCATGGTTCACCGGCGGCAATGCGATGACGCGCATCGGCGTCATCGTCCTGTTCTTCGGCGTTGCGTTCCTGCTGCGCTACTTCGCCGAGCATTTCACGATCCCCGTCGAAGCGAAGCTGCTCGCCGTCGCTGCCGTGGGCGTGGCGCTCGTGCTGCTCGGGCTGCGCATGGCGGCCGCGCGTCCCGCGTACGGCTGGTCGTTGCAGGGCGCGGGCACGGGCGTGCTCTACCTCACCGCGTTCGCCGCATTCCGCGAGTACGCGGTGATCGGCGCCGGCGCCGGCTTCGCGCTGCTCGCGATCGTCGCGGCGCTGACGATCTGGCTCGCATTGGAGGCCGATGCGCAGCCGCTCGCCGGGCTCGCGCTCGCCGGTGCCTTCCTCGCGCCGATGCTCACCGGCGTCGAGCACGATCCGTTGATCCTGTTCGGGTACTTCGCGCTCGTCGATCTCGTCGTTCTCGCCGTGGCCTGGTCGCGACCGTGGCGCGCCGTGTATCTGCTCGGCGCCGCGTTCACGTTCCTGCTCGCATTGGTCTGGGGCAATGCCTACTACCGGCCGGAGCATTACGCGGTCGTGCAGCCCTTCCTGGCCCTGTATTTCGCGATCTACGTCGCCATCGCGGTATTGCAGGCGCGGCTCGCCGCCGTGAATCCTTCCGCGCCGCTCGACGGGCTGCTCGTGTTCGGCGTGCCGCTGGTCGCTTTCGCCCTGCAAGCGGCGCTCGTGAGCGATCGCGAATACGGCGCGGCGTGCAGCGCGCTCGTGGTCGCGCTGCTGTACGGCGCGCTCGCGTTCGTGCTGCGGCGTCGAAGCGAAGCCGCGCTGCAGCTGCTCGCGCGCGTGTTCACCGGGCTTGCCGTCGTCTTCGCCACCATCGCGATCCCGTTCGCGCTCGACAACCGCTGGACTGCGGCGTTGTGGTCGGTGGAGGCGGCGCTCGTGTTCTGGCTCGGCATGAAGCAGCGCACCCGGTCATGCGGGCGCTCGCGATCCTGCTGCAGATCGCCGCCGGCGCCGCTGTTCGCGGTGTCGGGCATTGCGGGCGACGACGATCGCTTGTTCGCCAATGCGTTCTTCACCGGGACCACGCTCGTGAGCGTCGCGGCACTGGCGACGGTGTGGATCGCCGACCGCGATCCGGAGCGGCTGACCGCCGGCGAGCGCACGCTGCTGCCGCTGTTCTTTGCCTGGGGCGCGTTGTGGTGGCTCGGTGGCGGCACCTTCGAGCTCATCCGGCAGTTGCCGCGCGCACGCGAAGGGCACGCGGTGCTGGCATGGGTCGTGGCCTGCGCATCGCTCGCGCTCCTGCTGCGGCGTCCGTTCGCGTGGCGGCGACTCGAGACCATGGCGTGGGCGCTGCCGGTCACCATGGCGTTCGTCGGCATGCGCGACATCGAGCGGGCGCATACGACGCTCACCCACGTGGGCTGGCTGGTGTGGCCGCTCGCGTGGGTCGTCTACGTCTATCTGCTGCGCGTCGCGGATGGCGTCGGCGCCGCGCTTGCGCCAGCTCTTGGCGCGGACTCGCCTGGCGCCGACCCGGAGTCGACTCGGAGTCTCGACTCGGCGGCGAACCCGGATCCGTCTCGACTCGCTGCGAGTCCGCCCGGGACCACGAGCCGGGCGAAGCAGCGGGATCTGGCTCGATGGCGCGCACGCCGTCGGCGCGCTCGCGCTGCTCGCGCAGATCGCGTGGGAGGCGAGCGAGTGGGTGGCGCGCGTCACCGCCGGGGACACCGTGTGGTCCGCGTGCGCCGCCGCGCTGCCGGCCATGCTGTATCTCGGCGAGATCGAAGCGCTGACGCAGCGCGTGGCTTGGCCGTTCGCGCGGCACCGCGACGCGTATCTCGTTCGCGCTGCCGCGCCCATCGCGCTGCTGCTCGCGGTGTGGGTGCTCGCCGTCAACGTGCTCTCGCCGGGCGAGCCGTATCCGGTGCCGTACTTGCCGCTCCTCAACCCGCTCGACGTCACCCTCGCGCTGGCGCTCTGGGCGCTCTTCCGCTGGAGTGCCGTGCATCCCGCGCGTCACCGAACGGCTGCGTTACGCGGCACTGGGTGTCGGACTGTTCGCGAGCCTCAACGGACTCGTCCTGCGCGTCGGCCATCACTGGGGCGACATCCCGTGGGATCTCGCCGAGCTGCTCGATTCGCGGCCGCTGCAGGCGACGTTCACGCTCGTGTGGACGATCACCGGCGCGATCCTGATGTACGCGGCCTCGCGGCGGCGCGTGCGCTCGCTGTGGATGGTCGGCGCCGTGCTGCTCGCGGTCGTGGTCGTGAAGCTGTTCGCCATCGACCTCGCCACGCTCTCGGGATTGCCGCGCGTGGTCGCGTTCCTCGGCGTCGGCTCGCTGCTCCTGCTGATCGGCTACCTGTCGCCGCTGCCGCCGGGCGAGTCGCGCGAAGCGTCTGCGGGCGCCGCCGATCCGCCGGCCTGATCGGGCCACGCCTTGGCCACGAGCGCAGGCAGCGCGACACCCGCTGCGCTGCGCAGCACGAAGTCCGCGAGCGGGGTGAGCGGCGTCGGTTCGGGGTTGATCTCGGCGACCTTCGCTCCGGCCTCGCGCGCGGTCGACGGCAGGGCGGCGGCGGGATACACCACGGCGGACGTGCCGACCACGAGCAGGAGATCGCATTCGCGTGCGGCGACATCCGCGGCCGCCAACGCCGCTGCCGGCAGCGCCTCCTCGAACCACACCACGTCCGGACGCAGCAGGGCGCCGCAGCGCGGGCAACGCGGCACGTGCTCGCCGTCGTCGTCCCACGCCGCAACGATCCTGTGCTCGCGCGAGCACTTCACGCGCGCGATGTTGCCGTGCAGCTCGATCAGGTTCCGGCTGCCGGCACGCGCGTGCAGGCCATCGACGTTCTGCGTGACGAGCGTGAAGTGCGGCACGCGGCCTTCCATCGCGACGAGCGCGCGGTGGCCCGGATTCGGCTGCGCCTGTCCGGCGCGCGCGCGGCGCCATGCATACCAGTCCCACACGAGCTTGGGATCGCGCGCGAATGCGCCGGGTGTGGCGAGGTCGTGCGGATCGAACCGGGCCCACAAGCCCGTCTGCGCATCGCGAAACGTGGGCACGCCCGATTCGGCGGACACGCCCGCGCCCGTCAGCACGGTCACGGCACCGGCCTCGCGCAGCGCCTGCGCGAGAGCCGTGAGCCGTCGGGGATCGGCGGTCATGAGCGATGCAGCACCGTGGTGCGCCAGGAGTCGCGCATGGCGCATGCTACACTCGCTCGACTCGTGCGGGCCGTCACCGCGTGCGGATGCAGGCAGCACCGCGGGCAGCCCGCGCGCAACGGCGTGCACCCATGCGTGCACGCGACAACGCTTTCGCCTTCGCGCCATGTCCGGCAACACCCTCGGCACGCTGTTCTGCGTCACCTCGTTCGGCGAATCGCACGGTCCCGCGATCGGTTGCGTGGTCGACGGTTGCCCCCCGGGAATGGCGCTCGACGCGGCCGACATCCAGCGCGATCTCGATCGGCGCAAGCCGGGGACGTCGCGCCACGTCACGCAGCGCCGCGAGTCGGACTCCGTGGAGATCCTGTCCGGCGTGTTCGAGGGCCGCACCACCGGCACGCCCATCGCGCTGCTCATCCGCAACGAGGACCAGCGCAGCAAGGACTACGCGAACATCGCGGCAACGTTCCGGCCGGGCCACGGCGACTACACGTACTGGCAGAAGTACGGCATCCGCGATTACCGCGGCGGCGGGCGGCAGTCCGCGCGCGAGACTGCGGTGCGCGTGGCTGCGGGCGCGATCGCGCGCAAGTGGCTGCACGAGCGCTACGGCGTGGTCATCCGCGGCTACCTTGCCCAGATGGGACCTAACGTCGTGCCCTTCGAGGCCTGGGAGCACGTCGAGCGCAATCCCTTCTTCGTCGCGAACGCATCGATGGTCGACGAGCTCGAGCGCTTCATGGATCGCCTGCGCAAGTCCGGCGATTCGTGCGGTGCGCGCGTGAACGTCATCGCCTCGGGCGTGCCCGTGGGCTGGGGCGAGCCGGTGTACGGTCGCCTCGATGCGGATCTCGCGGCCGCGATGATGGGCATCAACGCGGTGAAGGGCGTGGAGATCGGCGCGGGCTTCGCGGCCGTCGCGCAGAGCGGCACCGAGCACACCGACGAGATGACGCCGGAAGGCTTCCTGCAGAACGAGGCCGGGGGCGTTCTCGCCGGCATCTCCACCGGGCAGGACATTCGCGTCTCGATCGCGGTGAAGCCCACGTCGTCGGTGCGCCTCGACCGTCGCTCGATCGACAAGGCGGGACAGCCGGTGATCGTCAACACGCACGGCCGCCACGATCCGTGCGTCGGCATTCGCGCGACTCCGATCGCCGAGGCGATGATGGCGCTCGTGCTCATCGACCACGCGTTGCGGCATCGTGCGCAGAACGCGGACGTGACCACGAGCACGCCACGCATCGACGCGCAGGCGCCCGAGCACGTCGTGCGGGCGTTGCGCGGCGCCCCGAAGGTCGACGATCCCGAGCCCGACGAGGCCTGACCGCCAACCCAATTACTCAGAGTAAGAACGGCCGGTCGGTCATGGAAGGTATTTCGAGCCGCGGTGGCCGTTCTTACTCTGAGTAACGGGTTTTGGTGATCCGCGCCGCCGCGCCGCCGCGCGCAAACGTGAGCTGCACGTCGTCGCCGGGCACTACCGCGTTGGCATCGGTCACGATCGCGCCCGTCTGCTTCGCCACGATGGCGTAGCCGCGATCCAGCACCGCCCTGGGATTGAGGTGGGCGAGGCTCTGCTGCAGGCGCGCGAGCCGGTGCCCGATGCGCTCGAGATTGCCTTCACCGTGGCGCAGCAACGCGTCGCGCGCACGCGCGAGCGGGGCGCATTGCGGCAGGGGCCGTCGCAACAACCACGTGACGTGCCGCTGCGCCGTATCGAGTCGTGTGGTGAGCGTGGCGAGGCGATGCGCCTGGCAGCGCGCGAGGCGCTGCGCGAGTTGCGCCACCTGGCGTTGCTGCGCCTCCAGCCGGACGGCCGGATGCACGAGGCGCCGGGTGAGGCCGTCCACGCGCTGCATGCGCGTCTCGAGCGCCCCGATACACGTTCGCCCGCCACCGGGCGCACTGCGTGCCGAGCGCGCGGCGCAGCGCATCGCCGTCGGGCGACACGAGCTCCGCGGCGGCGGTGGGCGTGGGCGCTCGCACGTCGGCCACGAAGTCGCAGATCGTGAAATCCGTCTCGTGCCCGACGCCGCTCACGACCGGCAACGCCGAGTCGAAGATCGCCTGCGCGACGATCTCCTCGTTGAACGGCCAGAGATCCTCGATCGAGCCGCCGCCGCGGCACACGATCAGCACGTCCACCTCGGCTCGCGCGTTCGCCGTGCGGATCGCGGCTGCGAGCTCCGGCGCCGCCGAGGCGCCTTGCACGCCGGCCGGGTAGATGATCACGGGCAGAGCCGGCCACCGTCGCCGCAGGGTCGTCAGCACGTCGCGCAACGCGGCCGCGCGCAGGGACGTGACGATGCCCACCGCGCGCGGGTGCGCCGGCAGCGGCCGCTTTCGCTCCTCGGCGAACCAGCCGGCGGCTTCCAGGCGCGCCTTGAGGCGAGCGAAGCGCTCGTACAGCGCGCCCACCCCGGCGAGGCGCACGACCTCCACGTTGAGCTGGAACTCGCCGCGCGCCTCGTAGATGGACGGCGTGGCGCGGACCTCGACCTGCAGTCCGTCCTTGAGCGCGAACCCGGCGTGCTGCGCCTTGTGCCGGAAGAAGACGCAGCGCACCTGTGCCTGGTCATCCTTCAGGTTGAAGTAGCAATGACCCGACGCCGCGCGGGTGAAGTTCGAGATCTCGCCGCTCACCCAGCACAGCCCGAGATGGCGCTCCAGGATGAGGCGGGCGGACGAGACGAGCAGCGACACCGGCAGCACCGCGGGGCTCGCCGGGGAGTCCGGGGCGGTCGCTGCGTCCGCAGCAAGAACCGGTGGTGCAGGGCGGGTCATCGGGCTCGCGGTCCCTTGGACGAGGACAGGCAGCGGGGGGTATTTGTCGAGGACAACCGAGCGGAGGCACCACGCGTCCAGAAAAGTTCCGACGCGGTCTAGGCCATCCGGCCGAGTCGGCCAACCGACGGCAGAACGAGCACGCAATAATATGATTCGCAAGAGTTTTTTCAAGGCGTGAATTTGGGCAAGACAACGATTTTCGCGGTGGGCGGGCCACTTAGCGCCGAAATTTACAAGATATCCACAAATCGATCCACAGGATCTGTGGAAAAGGGACCGGATCGTGAAAATGTTGCCTCTCCGGAAGCCTTGCGCGGCGCGGCTTCGGGCGATGCCGGACCCGCGTCAGAGGGAAAGCGGTCGTGGCGGGGGGGTTCCCTTGCGGTTAGAATGGCGATGCGCCATCGCTTGTTCATGAACAAACGTCCATGACTGCTGCACCGCCGCAAAAAACGTCTGCGCGTCCCCGCCGCGATGGCGCCGCACCCGCCGGCAAAGGGCGGCGCAAGTGCGGCACGCGCCGCGACGCCGGCGTCGAACTTCCTGCGCGCCATCGTCGCAGAGGACGTGCGCACGGGCAAGCACGGCGGCCGCGTCATCACCCGCTTCCCGCCCGAGCCGAATGGTTACCTCCACTACGGCCACGCCAAGTCCATCTGCCTCAACTTCGGGCTGGCCGCCGAGTTCGGCGGCCGCTGCAACCTGCGCTTCGACGACACCAACCCGGTGAAGGAGGACGTCGAGTTCGAGGACTCCATCGCCGATGCGGTGCATTGGCTCGGTTTCGACTGGGGCGAGCACCGCTATCACGCGTCGGACTACTACGACCAGCTCTACACCTTCGCCGAGTGGTTCATCGAGCAGGGGCTTGCGTACGTGGACAGCCAGTCGGCGGCGCAGATGCGTGCCTCGCGCGGCTCGTTCGCGGAGCCGGGCATCCCGAGCCCGTACCGCGACCGCAGCGTCGGCGAGAACCTGGATCTGTTTCGGCGGATGCGCGCGGGCGAGTTTCCCGACGGCGCGCACGTGCTGCGGCTCAGGATCGACATGGCGAGCCCGAACCTCAACATGCGCGATCCGGCGATCTACCGCATCCGCCACGCCTCGCATCACCGCACGGGCGACAAGTGGTGCATCTATCCGCTCTACGACTACACGCACTGCATCTCGGATGCGCTGGAGCGGATCACGCATTCGATCTGCACGCTCGAGTTCCAGGATCACCGGCCGCTCTACGACTGGGTGATCGACAAGCTCGCCGACGGCGGGCTGCTCGAGCGTCCGCTGCCGCAGCAGTACGAGTTCGCGCGCCTCAACATCACCTACGTCGTGCTCTCGAAGCGCAAGCTGATCGAGCTCGTGACCAAGGGCTACGTCGACGGCTGGGACGACCCGCGCATGCCCACGCTGGTCGGCGCGCGTCGCCGCGGCTTCACGCCCGAGGGTTTCCGCATCTTTGCCGAGCGGATCGGCGTGTCGAAGTCCGATTCGTGGATCGACATGAGCGTGCTCGAGGACTGCATGCGCGAGGATCTCAATACGCATGCGCAGCGGCGCATTGCGGTGCTCGATCCGGTGAAGCTCGTGATCGACAACTATCCGGAGGGCGCGAGCGAGGAGTGCTACGCACCCAATCATCCGCAGCATCCCGAGCTCGGCCGGCGCGCGATGCCGTTCGGGCGCGAGCTGTGGATCGATCGCGAGGACTTCGCGGAGGCGCCGCTGCCGGGCTATTTCCGCTTGAGCCCCGGGACCGAGGTGCGCCTGCGCTACGCGTATCTCGTGCGATGCACCGGCGTGGAGAAGGATGCGCAAGGCAACGTCACGGTCGTGCACTGCACCTACGATCCGCAGACCCGGAGCGGCACGCCGGGGGCCGACGTGCGCAAGGTGAAAGGCAACATCCACTGGCTGAGCGCGGCGCAGGCGGTTCCCGCCGAAGTGCGCCTGTACGATCGACTCTTCGGCGTGCCGTTTCCGGGCACGGCAAGCGTCGAGGACCGCCCCGCCGAGGCGCCGCCGGCCGGTGCAGGCGGGCGCCTCGCCGCGGTCGCCGACGAAGACGAGGACGAATCCATCGAGCCCGTCGAGCGCTCGTACCTCGACGATCTCAATCCCGATTCCAAGCGCGTCATCACGGCCTACGTCGAGGCTGCGCTCGCGGGGGCACAGCCGGAGGAGCGCTTCCAGTTCGAGCGCCACGGCTACTTCGTCGCGGACCTCGCCGATCACCAGCCCGGCCGGCCGGTGTTCAATCGCGCGGTGACGTTGCGCGACTCCTGGGCCGGCGCGAAGTAGCGTTCTGCGCCGCGGCCGCGGCTGCATACCCGGTGACCCGTACGCGCTTTCCTTCGCGGATGCGTGCCGAGCGTGCACGCACTCGACGCGCGCTTCGACCGACTTGCAAACCGGGGCATGCGCCGCCAACTAGGCTTGCGCCGGCAGCGTGGCGCGGGCGAAGGTTGCAGAGTGCTTGCAGGATGCCGGCGCGTTTGCCGCGTGCGGAGGTCGCGGTTAAGATGCGCTCCGCCCGCAGCCGAGGGCTCGGCAGCGCGCGACGCCGCGCGTGTCATCCCGCGCTCTCGAACACCGTAGGGGTCAGATCATGATGAAACGGGTCGTCCTGTTCCTTCTCACCAACCTCGCCGTCGTGCTGGTGCTGTCGGTCGTGCTGAACCTGCTCGGCCTCAACCGCGCGCTGATGGCGCAGGGCATCCAGGTCGGGCCGCTGCTCGCGTTCTCGTTCGTGGTCGGATTCATGGGCGCGATCATCTCGCTGCTCATGTCGAAGCCGATGGCCAAGTGGACCACCGGCGCACACGTCATCACGCAGCCGAGCAACGACGCCGAAGCGTGGATGCTGCAGACGGTGCAGCGCCTCGCGTCGAACGCGGGCATCGCCATGCCGGAAGTGGCGATCTACGAAGGCGAGCCGAACGCCTTCGCTACCGGCGCGTTCAAGAACTCCGCGCTCGTCGCAGTCTCCACCGGCCTCCTGCAGTCGATGAACAGGGAGGAAGCCGAGGCGGTGCTCGGCCACGAGATCTCGCACGTCGCCAACGGCGACATGGTGACGCTCACGCTCATCCAGGGCGTCGTGAACACGTTCGTGGTGTTCTTCGCGCGCGTGGTCGGCTACTTCGTCGATCGCACGATCTTCCGCACCGAGCGCGGCATCGGGCCGGGCTTCTACATCACCGTGTTCGTGTGCGAGATCGTGTTCGGCATCCTCGCGAGCATCATCGTCGCGTACTTCTCGCGCCTGCGCGAGTTCCGCGCCGATGCGGGCAGCGCGCGCCTGCTCGGTTCGCCGCGCCCGATGATCAACGCGCTCGCGCGGCTGGGCGGCATTCCCGCGGGGCAGCTGCCCGCATCGGTGCAGACGCTGGGCATCAACAGCCCGCCCTCCGGCTTCATGGCGCTGTTCGCATCGCACCCGCCGATTGAAGCGCGCATCGCCGCGCTGCAGGCGCAGCGCGCATAATCCCGGCATTGCCGGAACGGCGGCACGCGAAACGGGAGCACGCATGCTGTTCAAGATCGAGGTGCAGGACGACCGGGGGCTGTGGCACGACGTGCGCGGTGACGACGGCACGGTCCTCACCTACAGCTCCGAGGACGACGCGCGCAAGGCGCTGGCGGAACGCTTCCCGGTGCTCGTGCAGATGGAGCGCTATGCGGGCGGCAAGCGCACGCGCGTCATCCGCATCCTGGAAGAAGAAGAGTGACGCGGCACTGACCGCGCGCGGACCCGCGGCTCGCGCCGCCGGCGCCTGGGGCAGATCCCATGATCGAGTTCTACACCGCGCAGACCTCCAACGGGCAGCGCGTCGCCATCATGCTCGAGGAGTGCGGGGTTGCGTATCGCCTGCACGCGCTCGACCTCTTCGGCGGCGAGCAGCAGCGCGACGAGTACCTGCGGATCAATCCGGCCGGGCAGATCCCGGCCATCGTCGATCCCGACGGTCCGGGCGGCCAGCCGTTCGCGCTCGCGCAATCCGGGGCGATCCTCCTGTACCTCGCCGAGAAGACCGGCCGGTTCCTGCCCGCCGATCCGTACCGGCGCGCGATCGCCTACCAATGGCTCATGCAGACGCTGTCGGACGTCGCAGCGGCGTCGATGAGCATCTTCCTGCTGTCGCGCCTCGCGCCGGAGAAGTCGGACGCGAACGTCGCGTTCTTCACCGAGCGCATGCTGCGCTTCCTGCGGCTCGCCGATGCGCAGCTCGCGAATCGCGAATACCTCGCCGAGGAGCTGTCGATCGCCGACTTCGCGCTGTATCCGCTGTGCGCGGTGCGCCGCTCGATCATCGACGGAGCAGGGGACCTGCCGCGCCTCACGCGCTGGATGGAAGCGCTCGGCGCACGCCCGGCGATCAGTCGCGCGATGCAGGCGGCGTAGGGCCTCGCCGATGCGGTCGCGCGTGCCCATTGCCGCCGCCGAGCACAAAGCGCGATGATGCACGACCAAACAAAACGGCCGCAGCGCTCGTGGCGCCACGGCCGTTCGGAGTTGCCGGTGCTGGCGGTTACTTGAGGTGATTCGAGACGAGCTTGGTCATCTCGAACATCGACACCTTGTTCTTGCCGCCGAACACGGCCCTGAGCTTCTCGTCCGCGTTGATGAGACGCTTGTTGACGGCGTCCTGCAGCTTGTTCTTCTTGATGTAGTCCCAGATCTTCTTGGTCACTTCCGTGCGCGGCATCGGGATGTTGCCGATGACGGCAGCAAGCGCGGACGACGGCGTCATCGCCTTCATGAACGCAGCGTTGGGTTTGCGCTTGGTGGTGGACTTCTTGGCTGCAGCTTTCTTGGGAGCGGCCTTCTTCGCCGGGGCTTTCTTCGCTGCGCTCTTCTTTGCTGCTGTCTTCTTGGCGGCCGGCTTCTTGGCGCCGGACTTCTTCGCGGCGGGCTTCTTTGCAGCTTTCTTGGCAGTAGCCATAGTTCTCCTTCCGTTGATTGGATGCGCGACACAGTCGGCGCCGAACCCACTGAAGCAGACCCTCCTGTCACGGGTACCCCCTGCTCCATCGGCGAAAACTATACCGCATTCCCAGAGGGAGAGTGCTCGGCGCAAGCGCTTTTTCATAGGGAAACCGCGGGGTGTTGCAACGGTGCTCATCGCCTGCTCGGCAGGCACGGCATGCGTGATTGCGGCCGGGGCGGTCGTCACGGCGCCCGTGGCAACTCCATCGGCATCCGCCGCCACGCCCGCGGCCGCTTCCCCGAGGGCGCCTGCAGTGCGCCCGAGCGAAGCGCACGGAGGCTTCCTTTACCGCATCGAGCGCGCCGGAGTGCCGCCGTCGTGGCTCTTCGGCACGCTGCACTCGGCGGATCCGCGCGTGACGGCCGTGGCGCAGTCCCGACCTCTCGCACGCGCGCTCGCGGCCGCGCGCACGCTCGCCGTCGAGATGCAGGCGGGTCCCGGGGACGACGCGCAGATCCTCGAGGGCGCCGAGCTTGCCGACGGCAGGCGGCTCGACGCGCTGCTCGATCCCCCGACGATGGCTGCCGTGGAGCAGGCGCTCGAGGGCAGGGTGCAGCCGAGCGTGGTGGCGCGGCTCAAGCCCTGGGCCGTGCTGCTCAAGGTCGCCGAAGCGCCGGGACAGGCCGGGCCGCCGCTCGATGCGCTCCTGCGCGAACGCGCTCGCGAGCGCCACGTGGCGTTGCTCGGCCTCGAGCTGCCGGAGGAACAGGTCGCCGCATTCGATACCGTTCCGCAGGAGAGCCAGATCGCGCTGCTGCGATACGCCCTCGAGCACCGCGCCGAGATGGCAGCCGATCATGCCCGCGCGGTGCAAGCCTGGCTCCGCGGCGACGCTGCGACCCTGGCGCGCGCCGTGCACGCTCCGATGCGTCGACATCCCGAGCTCGCCCCGCACTTCGCCGCCCTCGAGCGCAGCATCGTGACCGGACGGACGGCCCTCTTCGCGCACCGCCTGTTCGTGCCGCTGCGCGCCGGGCGCGTGCTCGTGGCGGTCGGTGCATCGCATCTGCATGGCAAGCACGGCCTCATCGCGCTGCTCGAGGCGCAGGGGTACCGAATACGCGCCGAGGGCGGGTCGCGCTGAGGCGGCGCCTCACGGTGCGTGCTGCGGCACGGTGCGACCGAAGGCGTAGAATCGCCACGTCGCCCCGCATCCCACCCACGCCGTGAAGATCTCCGACCTGCGCACCGACGATCGTCGGGAGACGCTCGACGCGGGTTACGCCGTGGCCTGGACGGTCGAACGGCTCGCGCCGTGACGTCCCCGGGCTCCGGGGACGGGCGCACGCTCGCCTCGCTCATCGCCCTGGGCATTGCGTGCCACTCGGTGCTCGGGGGCAGCCGCGTGGTCGTTTCGCTCGCGGCGCTCGCGCAGCACGCCTCCGCGTTCACCGTCGGCGCGTTGCTCGCGCTCTACGCGCTCCTGCCCATGCTGCTCGCGGTGGCGGTGGGACGTCTCGTGGATCGCAAGGGCATGCTGCTGCCGATGCGCCTCGGTTGCGTCGGACTCGCGATCGGGGCGTTGCTGCCCGCGGTGCTGCCGTGGACGCCGATCCTGTTCGTGAGCGCCGCGATCCTCGGCATCTCGTTCATGAGCTACCAGGTGGCCGCGCAGAAGGGAACCGGGGCGCTGGGCGGACCGGCGGACCGCTCGCGCAACTTCAGCATGCTCGCGATGGGCTATTCGGTCTCGGGCTTCATCGGCCCGCTCATCGCCGGGTTCGCCATCGACCAGTGGGGATTCCGCGTCGCGTTCGGCGTGCTCGCGGCCTTGCCCGTGATCCCCGCCGTGATGCTGTCGACCGGGCAGATCCGCCTGCCGCATCCCGAGCGCGCCGCTGCGGGCCGGCTCGCACCCGGCGGCGTGCGCATCATCCTGCGCGAGCCGATCCTGCGTCGCGTGCTGCTCATCAACGTGCTGTTCGCGATGGGCTGGGACCTGCACACCATCTTCGTGCCGATCTTCGGCGCGAAGATCGGCCTCTCGGCATCCGAGATCGGCGCGGTGCTTTCGACGTTTGCCGCCGCAACCTTCGTGGTGCGCCTCGCGATGCCGACGCTGATGCGCTATCGCAGCGAGCAACAGGTGCTGGTCGGCGCGCTGGTGGTCGCCGGGGCGGTGTACGTGGTCTACCCGCTCGCGGCGAGCGCGCTAGCGATGGCCGCGCTCTCGTTCGTGCTCGGGCTCGGGCTCGGCAGCGGGCAGCCGATGGTCATGTCGCTGCTGCACAACAATTCGCCAGCCGGTCGGGTGGGCGAGGCGGTGGGCCTGCGGATGGCGCTGGTCCAGGCGTCGTCGGTGTTCGTGCCGCTCGCGTTCGGCGCGCTGGGCACGACGCTCGGCCTCGCGCCGGTGTTCATCGCCGTGGGCATCGGCATTGCGGGCGGCGGGTTGCTCGCGCGCCAGCGCTGACCGCCGGGCCGATCGAGCACCCGACCCGGAGCCGACTGCGACTCGGAATCGGCGCGCGGCGCATCCGGCGCCGCGGCGGCGCCGACGTCAGCGCTTCAGGCGCTCCATGTAGTGCTTGCGGAACTTCGCCACCTTGGGCGCTACGACCACCTGGCAGTACGGCTGTCCGGGATTGCGCGCGAAGTACTCCTGGTGATAGCCCTCGGCCTCGTAGAAAGGCGCGTCGTCGGCGATCTGCGTCACGATCGGATCGCGCCACAGTTTCGCGGCCGCGAGCTCGGCGATCACCTCGTTCGCAACGATCCGCTGCTCGGGCGTCCGGCAGAAGATCACCGAGCGGTATTGCGACCCGACATCGTTGCCCTGGCGATCGCGGGTGGTCGGGTCGTGGATGCTGAAGAAAACGCGCAGCAGGTCGCGATACGACAGCACCGCGGGGTCGAACGTGACGCGCACGACCTCGGCGTGCCCCGTGCGGCCGCTGCACACTTCCTCGTAGGACGGATTCGCCCGGCTTCCCCCAGCGTAGCCCGACTCGACCGACAGCACGCCTGCGAGGTCGTCGAACACCGCTTCGAGGCACCAGAAGCAGCCGCCGCCGAGCACGGCGGATTCGGTGCGGACAGCGTTGGCTTCACCAGTCATCGTGGCACTCCCGTGGTTGCGGCTCATCGGATGCGTACGCACGGTTCGTCGGCCGTGCGTGCCGGAAGCTTACAACGCTCGCCCGGGCGCGCACGCCCCGGATGCGATAATGGTCACTCACCGCAGGGAGGACAGCATGGCCCGGCTGCTGCCGCGCGAAGGCAAGTTCTTCGACTTCTTCAACCAGCACGCGGAGCTCGCAACGCGCGCCGCGCAGGAGCTGCAGGCGCTCCTGGCCGACCTCTCCCAGCTCGACCGCCGCAGCCGCGCCATCGAGAAGAACGAGAAGATGGCGGACCAGATCACGCACCAGACGGTGCAGCTGCTTCACCAGACGTTCATCACGCCGCTCGACCGCGACGAGATCCACGATCTCATCACCAACATGGACGACATCCTCGACCTCATGGAGGACACGGCGCAGTGCCTGTTCCTCTACGACGTGCGGGCGGTGACGGTCGAGGCGCAGAAGCTCGCGGAGATCTGCGTGAGCTGCACGATGCGCGTGAAGGACGCCGTCGCCAAGCTCGAGAACATGCAGAACGCCGACGCGATCCTGCGCATCTGCGGCGAGATCGATCGCCTCGAGACGGAGGCCGACCACGTGTTCCGGGCCGCGCTCGCCAAGCTCTTTCGCGAGGAAGCCGACGCGCGCGAGATCATCAAGCTGAAGGAGGTCTACCAGCTGCTCGAGGCGGTGACCGACAAGTGCGAGGACGTGGCGAACGTGATCGAGGGCATCGTCCTCGAGAACGCATGAGCGGCGTCGCGCCGACGGCCAGCCGAAGCGCGCGCCGACCCGCGAGTGCGCGCGCGGCCGATCGGCGCTGCGCGAGGGATCGGTGCGCAGCAGCAGTCGAGCCGCGACCGCGGGGCCTCATGACCGGCGGCGTCGGTTTCGAGATGGTCGTGTTCCTGGTCGTGCTCGCGCTCGCGTTCGACTTCATGAACGGCTTCCACGACGCGGCGAACTCGATCGCCACGATCGTGTCGACGCGGGTGCTGCGCCCGCAGTGGGCCGTCGCATGGGCCGCGTTCTTCAACTTCGTCGCCTTCCTCGTGTTCGGGCTGTCGGTGGCGAACACGATCGGCAAGGGCATCGTCGATCCCGCGATCGTCGACCACAACGTCGTCCTCGGCGCGCTCGTCGGCGCGATCGCCTGGAACGTGATCACGTGGTGGTACGGCCTGCCGTCGAGCTCCTCGCACGCGTTGATCGGCGGCCTGGCCGGTGCGGCCGTCGCGAAAGGCGGCTTCCACGCGCTGGTGGGCAGCGGCTTCTTCCAGATCAGCCTTGCGATCGTGCTCTCGCCGATGCTGGGCTTCGTGCTCGGCATGATCCTGATGATCATCGTCGCGTGGATGTTCTTTCGCACCACGCCGCATCGCGTCGACCGCTGGTTCCGCCGTTTCCAGTTCGTGTCGGCCGCGCTCTACAGCCTGGGCCACGGCGGCAACGACGCGCAGAAGACGATGGGCATCATCGCGATGCTCCTGTTCGCCGCGGGCATGACCGGGCCGACGTTCCACGTGCCGTTCTGGGTCGTCATCGCGTGCCAGGCGGCGATGGCGCTCGGCACGCTGTTCGGCGGCTGGCGCATCGTGAAGACGATGGGCATGCGCATCACCAAGCTCAAGCCCGTCGGCGGCTTCTGCGCCGAGACCGGCGGCGCGATCACCCTGTTTCTCGCGACGGGGCTCGGCATCCCGGTCTCGACCACGCACACGATCACCGGCGCGATCATCGGCGTGGGCGCGGTCAACAAGCTTTCCGCGGTGCGCTGGGGCGTGGCGCAGTCGATCGTGTGGGCGTGGATCCTGACGATCCCGTGCACCGCGTTCATCTCGGCCATCGCGTGGTGGTTGGCGCGACACGCGTTCGGCGTGAGCCCGCCGAAGGGCGTGCGCCGGAGTGCAGAGCACCAAGCGAGTTCGGTGAGCGCCGGCCCATTCCGCTTCGCCGCGCGCGTGGCGCAGCGCCTGCGTCACGTGGGCCTCACCCGCACGGCGAGCGCCCTCTCGTTCACCACGCTGCTCGGTCTCGTGCCGCTCGTCACCGTCGCCTTCGCTTCGGTGGCGCGCTTCCCGGTGTTCGAGGTGTGGGTCAACACCCTCGAGTCCTTCCTCTTGCGGCACATGCTGCCCGCGAGCGCGCAGAGCGTCGTGCACGGCTACCTGGTCGAGTTCGTCGACAACGCCGCGCGGCTCACGGGCATCTCCATCGTGTTCCTGGTCGTCACCGCGATCCTCGCCACCGCGACGGTCGAGCGCGAGATCAACCTGATCTGGGGCATCCGCAGCAGGCGCCCGCTCGGTCAGCGCATCGTCGTGTATGCGCTCGGCTTGACGGCGGGACCGGTGCTGGTCGGCGCCTCGATATCGTTCCTCACCACGATCATCGCCGGCGCCGTCGTCGCGATTCCGGTCCGCGAGCTCCTGCTCTCGGCGGGGGTGCGCCCCTTGCCGGTGATCGTGGTGACGCTCGGCCTCATGCTGCTGTACGCGGTCGTGCCTGCGCGTCGCGTGCCGTGGCGTCATGCCGCGGCCGGCGGATTCGCCGCGGCCGTCGCGCTCGAGGTCGCGAAGCAGGCCTTCGCGTTCTATCTCACCTCCGTGCCGACCTACAAGGTGATCTACGGCGCGCTCGCAGCCCTGCCCGTGTTCCTGCTCTGGATCTATCTGTGCTGGATCATCGTGCTCGCGGGTGCGGCGGTCACGGCCACGCTCACCGAGCCCGTCGCCACCGGATACGATCGCGATGGCCGGCAGCGCGACGACCGTCGGCGGCCGGCATGACACGCGGCGCGTTGCCGGCCACGACGCAGCGCGCGCCCGGCATGCTGCCACCGCACATGACTCCTGCTATAGTCGGCCCGACCGATCGGTTCCCCTGCGTTCTCGATCGGGTGCGCCCGACCGGGCGACTCGGCAACGACCTCGATTTCCCACTTCCGATTACCGACTCCTGACATGTGGTCCATCATCCAGGCAGCTGGCTGGCCCATCTGGCTCCTGATCTTCGCGTCCGTGATTGCGCTCGCGCTCATCTTCGAGCGGCTGTGGTCGCTGCGCCAGAACGTGGTCGCTCCCCTCGGCTTCGTCGACAAGGTCCTCGTGTCGTATCGCGAGCACGGCGCAACGCCGGAGCTCATCGCCGCGACCGCGCGCCAGGGCCCGCTCGGACGCATCCTCGCCGCCGGCCTCGCCAACATCCGCAGCCCGCGTCCGGTGCTGAAGGAAGCCATCGAGGAGGTGGGTCGCGGCGTGACGCACGATCTCGACCGCTTCCTCACGACGCTCGGCACCATCGCGGCGATGGCGCCGCTGCTCGGTCTGTTCGGCACCGTCGTCGGGATGATCGAGATCTTCGGTTCGCAGACGCGCCGCGGGCTCCAATCCGATCCAGCTCGCGCATGGCATCTCGGTCGCGCTCTACAACACGGCGTTCGGCCTGATCGTCGCGATTCCGAGCATGATCTTCTACCGCCACTTCCGCGCGAAGGTCGACGGCTACATCGTCGAGATGGAGCAGCAAGCGATCCGGCTCGTGGACTTCGCGCACAACGAGCGCAAGTGAGCTTCAATTTCGTTTCGAGGTCGCGATCGAGATCGCGCAGGCGGCGGCGCAACGTGTCCAGGTCCTGGCAGGCGTAGCGGACTTGGATGCGGTAGGCCGCGCTGTGATGGTGGCCCACCGAGTGGCGCGCGGCGTCGATGAGGGTACGGGCGAGATCCAGACCTACCTGATGGCGCCCGTCGTAGCGCAATGCCGCCAAGCGCTTCACCGCCACGCCGTGAAAGGCGGCGGCAGTGGGGTAGTCATGCAGGACGGCGCTGGCGAGCTCGCTGTCGAGGCTGTGCACGTAGCGGGTGAATTCGGGGAAGCCGAGATCGACCAGGCGGTGCAGCTGACGCACCCGATCGCCGAAATCCTGCAGCAGCCGCTCGCGCAGACGCACGAGCTCGCGCAGCTCTTCGGTGGTGGCGTCGGGCAGCCGCGTGGGTGGCGGTCGTTTTTGCGCCGCGAAGCGCGCGATACCCAGCGCATCGATGGCGTCGGTCTTGGTGCGCTCGAGATCCTCGCTGGCGAACGCGGCGGCGCAAGGCAAGGCCAGAAGGGTGGGGGATGCGCGATGAACCTGCGTGGCTCACGGCCGCGGGACGAGCCCGAGATCAACTTCATTCCGCTGATCGACGTGCTGCTCGTCATCCTGATCTTCCTCATGGTGACGACGACGTACCAGCGCTTTGCCGAGCTGCAGATCACGCTGCCCGAGGCGGAAGCCGACCAGGTGAAGGACCGGCCGAAGGAGATCAACGTCGGCGTCGATACCCGGGGCCATTACGCGATCGACAAGACGGTGCTGCCCACCAACACCGTCGACGCGCTCACCGAGGCCTTGCGCCGGGCTGCCGGTGACGCCAAGGATACGGTCGTGATCATCAATGCGGACGCGAACGCGACGCATCAGTCCGTGGTGCGGGTGATGGAGGCCGCACGCGCCGCCGGGCTCATCCACATCACGTTCGCCACCCAGTCGCCGCCGAAGTGAGTCGCGGGAGGCGCTGACACGGGTCCCGGCGTGACGCCCTCGAGCTTCGCAACGCGCCTCGCGCGGGCGTGGTACAGGCCGCACCTCGGCCTGGTGACGTTGGCGCTGACGCCACTGTCCGCGCTGTTTGCCGCCGCCTCGGCCATCCGCCGAACGCTTTACCGCGCACACGTCCTCGCCAGCCATCGGCTTCCCGTGCCGGTGATCGTCGTCGGCAACATTTCCGTCGGCGGGACGGGCAAGACACCCCTGGTGATGGCGCTCGCGCGCGCGCTCGCGGCGCGGGGCTGGCATCCGGGCCTGGTGAGCCGCGGCTATGGCGCCGCCGACACCCGCGAGGCGCGCGTGATCGATGCGAGTGCTTCGGCGTCGAGCGTGGGCGACGAGCCGCTCCTGCTCGCGCGCGCCGGCTTTCCGGTCGCCGTGGGTCGCGATCGCGCCGCCGCCGGACGCGCGCTCCTCGTCGCGCATCCCGACTGCGACGTGATCATCGCGGACGACGGGCTGCAGCACTACGCCCTCGAACGCGACGTCGAGATCGCGGTGCTCGATGCCGCGCGCAACCTGGGCAACGGCTGGCGCCTCCCCGCCGGGCCGCTGCGCGAGCCGGTCCGCCGCCTCGACACGACCGACGCGATCGTCGTGAACGGCCCGCGCACCAGCGTCGCCCTCTCGACGAGCGTGCCGAAGTTCGGCATGTGGCTCAATGGGGACCTGCTGCACGCGGTCAACGACCCGCAACGCACCCTGCGGCCCAAGGCGTTGCGCGGCATGCGCGTGCACGCGGTCGCTGGCATCGGCAACCCGGAGCGCTTCTTCGCGCATCTGCGCGGGCTCGGCCTGGCGCCGGTCGTGCATCCCTTTCCCGACCACTACGCGTTCACCGCGAGCGATCTCGCGTTGCCCGACGCGCAGGCCATCGTGATGACCGAGAAGGATGCGGTAAAATGCAGCGCGATCGCCGATGCGCGTTGCTGGTTCCTGCCCGTGCGCGCCGAGCTCGATCCGGCGCTCGTGGATCGGGTGCTCGCGAAGCTCGCCACGCGCGCCGCGCAGGCGCGCGATGCGAAGCGCGCTCCGGCTCACTGAAGGACACCTCGATGGATCCGAAACTGCTCGAAATCCTGGTCTGTCCCGTCACCAAGGGCCCGCTGATCTACGACCGCGATCGCCAGGAGCTCGTGTCCAAGTCGGCGCGCCTCGCCTATCCGATCCGTGACGGCATTCCCGTCATGCTGGAAGACGAAGCCCGCAAGCTCACGCCGGAGGAGTGCGAGTAGCGGGCTGCACCGCTTTCGCATCGTCCCAGCTCCGACCCGCGGGTCCGGTCCATGGCATGCACGGTCCCGTTCAGCGTTCTCATCCCGGCGCGTTTCGCCTCGACGCGGCTTCCCGGCAAACCCCTCGCCGACATCGCCGGCAAGCCGATGGTGGTGCGCGTCGCGGAACGCGCGCTGCAGTCGGGCGCCGTCGACGTGACGATCGCGACCGACGACGAACGCGTGCGGGACGCGGCTGCGGCGCACGGGGTCCGGGTGTGCATGACGCGCAGCGATCATCCGACCGGCACCGATCGCCTCGCCGAAGCCGTCGCGCAGCTCGCGCTGCCGGACGATCGCGTGGTGGTCAACGTGCAGGGCGACGAGCCGCTGCTCGCACCCGAGCTCATCGCGCAGGTCGCGCAGTGCCTTGCCGGCGACGCCGACGCGGCCATCGCCACCGCATGTCATCCGCTGCACGACGCGGACGAGGCCTTCAATCCCAACGTGGTGAAGGTCGTGCTGGATCGGCGCGGCCATGCGCTGTACTTCAGCCGCGCCACCATTCCCTGGGCGCGCGATGCCTTCGCGCGCACGCGCGCCACGCTGCCGCCGCAGATGCCGATCTACCGGCACTACGGCCTGTATGCCTACCGACCGGGCTTCCTGCGCGCCTATGCGCAACTGCAGCCGTCGCCGCTCGAAACGTTCGAGGCGCTCGAGCAGCTGCGTGCGTTGTGGTACGGCTATCGGATCGCGGTCGCGGTCACGCAGAGCGCGCCCGCACCCGGCGTCGATACGCCCGAGGACCTCGAGCGCGTGCGCGCCGCATTCGCCGCGAGCTCGGCGCTCGGGCGCGCGGCCGCCGGTTGACCCGGCGCGCGCTTAGCGCGGACAATCCCCGGTGCATCGTCCTTCCGCCCGGTTTGCTCTCGGTTCACTTCGGATCCACCGTACGTCCACCTTCGCGAGATCCCCATCATGCGACTCATCCTGCTTGGCCCGCCCGGCGCCGGCAAAGGCACGCAGGCGAATTTCATCAAGGACGCGTACGGCATTCCGCAGATCTCCACCGGCGACATGCTGCGCACCGCGGTGAAGGCGGGCACGCCGCTCGGGCTCGCGGCCAAGAAGATCATGGACAGCGGCAGCCTCGTCTCGGACGACATCATCATCGGCCTCGTGCGCGGACGCCTGCTCGCGCCCGATTGCGCCAAGGGATATCTGTTCGATGGCTTCCCGCGCACCCTCCCCCAGGCGCAGGCGCTGCGCGACGCCGGCGTGCCGCTCGACTACGTGCTCGAGCTCGACGTGCCCGACGCCGCCATCATCGAGCGCATGAGCGGGCGGCGCGTGCACGTCGCGTCGGGACGCACGTATCACGTCGCGTTCAATCCGCCGAAGGTGCCGGGCAAGGACGACGTCACCGGCGAGGACCTCATCCAGCGCGACGACGATCGCGAGGAAACCGTGAAGCAAGCGCCTCGAGATCTATCACGCGCAGACGCAGCCGCTCGTCGCGTATTACGCGCAGTGGACCGCGTCGCGGCGATCCCCAGGCGCCGAAGTACCGCAAGGTCGACGGCACCGGATCGGTGGACACGATCCGCGCGGCCGTGATGACCGCGCTCTCGACCTGAGACGTCGTGGCGTCGACGCGCGCGCTCATCGCGCACATGCCCGCCCACCGGAACCCATCATGATCAAACGCAACGCCTTCTACGCGCAATCCGGCGGGGTCACCGCCGTCATCAACGCGAGCGCCGCCGGAGTGATCGAGACGGCGCGCAAGCATCGCGACCGCATCGGCAAGGTTTACGCCGGTGCGAACGGCATCATCGGCGCGCTCACGGAGGAGCTGATCGACACCGGCAAGGAATCCGCGGCGGCGATCGCCGCGCTGCGCTACACGCCGGCGGGCGCGTTCGGCTCCTGCCGTTACAAGCTGAAGGGCCTCGACGAGAATCGCGCGCACTACGAACGCCTGATCGAAGTCTTCCGCGCGCACGACATCGGCTACTTCCTCTACAACGGGGGCAACGACTCGGCCGACACGTGCCTCAAGATCGCGCAGCTCTCGCGCGAGCTCGGCTATCCGCTCAACGCGGTGCACGTGCCGAAGACCGTCGACAACGACCTGCCGATCACCGACAACTGCCCGGGCTTCGGGTCGGTCGCGAAATACGTCGCCACGTCGATGCGCGAGGCGGCGTTCGACGTTGCGTCGATGGCGAAGACCTCCACCAAGGTGTTCGTGCTGGAGGTCATGGGGCGGCACGCCGGATGGATCACCGCGGCGGTCGGCATGGCGGCCGACGCCGAGACGCCGATCCCGCTCGTGCTGCTGTTCCCCGAGATTCCGTTCGACGAGGCGAGGTTCCTCGCCCTCGTCGACGCGAACGTCAAGCGCTTCGGCTATTGCTGCGTCGGGGTTTCGGAAGGGCTGCTCAATCCGCAGGGCGAGCTGATGGCCGAGGCCGGCACGCGCGATGCGTTCGGGCACGCGCAGCTCGGCGGCGTGGGCCCGCTGATCGCGAAGCTCGTGAAGGACAACCTCAAGTACAAGTACCACTGGGCCGTCGCCGATTACCTGCAGCGTGCCGCGCGCCATCTCGCCTCGAAGACCGACGTGACGCAGGCGTACGCCGTCGGCAAGGCCGCCGTGGAGTACGCGCTCGCCGGCAAGAATGCGGTGATGCCGGCGATCACCCGCGTCGGCGAGCGTCCGTATCGGTGGAAGATCACCGAAGCGCCGCTCACCAAGGTCGCGAACGTCGAGAAGAAGCTGCCGCGCGAGTACATCACCGAGGACGGCTTCGGCATCACCGCGAAGGCGCGCATGTACCTCGCACCGCTCATCCGCGGCGAGGACTATCCGCCGTATCGCGATGGCGTGCCGCGCTACGTCCGCTTGAAGAACGTGCTCGCGACGAAGAAGCTTTCGACGACCTTCATCCCCTGACCAACCCCACCCGCTACTCAGAGTAATTACTCCGAGTAACGGGTCGCGACGGAGCGCACGCATGGACAAGGTCGTCGATTACTACTTCAGCCCTTCGTCGCCCTGGACGTATCTCGGGCACGAGCGCTTTCGCGTCATCGCCAAACGTCACGACGCTTCGATCAACCCGAAGCCGATCGACCTGGGACAGGTGTTCCCCGTCTCGGGCGGGCTGCCGCTCGCGAAGCGCGCGCCGCAGCGGCAGGCGTATCGCCTGTTCGAGTTGAAACGCTGGCGCGATTACCTCGGCATGCCGCTCAACCTGCAACCGCGGTTCGTGGCCGCATCGGCCGAGCCGCCGAGCCGCTGGATCATCGCGGCCTTGCAGGACGGCCCCGACGCGGCGATGGATCTCGCCGGCGCGTTGCTGCGCGCGCGCTGGGCCGAGGAACGCGACACCGCGGACGAAGCGACGCTCGCCGACATTGCGCGCGCGCTCGGACAGGATCCGACCGTGCTGCAGGCGCGTGCCGCGGCCCCGGGCGCGGTCGAGATGTACGCCGCCTTCACGCGCGAAGCGATCGAGCGCCAGGTGTTCGGGGCGCCGACCTACATCTACCGCGACGAGCCCTTCTGGGGACAAGACCGGCTCGACTTTCTGGACCGCGCGCTGGCACAATAGCGCGGTTTGCCGGGAGCACGCGCCGCGACCAGATAGCACACTGCAGGCGCGGTTCCACGGTGCGGAACACGGGGTCGCCCGGTGAGGGGAGCGGCGGCCCGAGAGCCTTCAGGGCCGGCCACGGGCCCGCGGTTCACTTCAGCTTTCGCTGTCCATCGGATTCAGGGAGATCCACATGTCACCAGGGCTCATCTTCGCGCTCGTCTGCGCGCTTGCCGCGATCGTCTACGGCGTCGCTTCGATTGGCTGGATCATGCGCAAGCCTGCGGGCAATGCGCGCATGCAGGAGATCGCGCTCGCGGTCCAGCAGGGCGCGCAGGCGTACTTGAGCCGGCAGTACATGACGATCGGCATCGTCGGCGTGATCCTGTTCGTCATCATCGGCGTGTTCCTGTCGTGGACCACGGCCGGCGGCTTTGCGGTAGGCGCGATCCTGTCGGGTCTCGCGGGGTTCATCGGCATGAACGTGTCGGTGCGCTCGAACGTGCGCACGGCGGAAGCGGCGCGCACCGGTCTCAACGAAGCGCTTGCGGTCGCGTTTCGCGGCGGTGCGATCACCGGGATGCTGGTCGTCGGCCTCGGCCTGCTGGGCGTTGCGGGCTTCTACTGGTTCCTCACCGGATCGGCGGCGCATGCGCCCAATCCCACCGGCGAAGGACTGCACGGCATCATCCAGCCGCTCGTGGGTCTCGCCTTCGGCGGCTCGCTGATCTCGATCTTCGCGCGGCTGGGTGGCGGCATCTTCACCAAGGGCGCGGACGTCGGCGCCGACCTCGTGGGCAAGGTGGAAGCGGGCATTCCCGAAGACGATCCGCGCAATCCGGCGGTGATCGCCGACAACGTGGGCGACAACGTCGGCGACTGCGCCGGCATGGCCGCGGACCTGTTCGAAACGTATGCGGTGACGATCGTCGCGACCATGCTGCTCGGCGCGCTGATGCTGCGCACGGTGGCCGAAAGCGCCGTGATCTATCCCCTGGCGCTCGGCGGCTTCTCCATCCTCGCGTCCATCGTCGGCACGTACTTCGTGAAGGCGCGCCCGGGCGGCAAGATCATGAACGCGCTTTATCGCGGCCTCATGGTGGCCGGCGCGATCTCGGTGGTGGGCTTCTGGTTCATCACCCAGTACTTCATGGGCAACATCAGCGCGAGCTATCCCGAGCTGAGCGCGGTGCGCCTCTTCGGCGCGTCGCTGATCGGCCTTGCGCTCACGGCGGCCATGGTGGTCATCACCGAGTATTACACCGCCACCGAGTACAGCCCCGTGCGTCACGTCGCGCAGGCGTCGACCACCGGGCACGCGACCAACATCATCGCCGGCCTCGGCGTGTCGATGAAGTCGACGGCTTGGCCGGTGATCGCAGTGTGCGCATCGATCCTGGGCTCGTATTACCTCGCCGGCCTGTACGGCATCGCGATCGCCGCGACGGCCATGCTCTCGATGACCGGCATCATCGTGGCGCTCGACGCCTACGGTCCGATCACCGACAACGCCGGCGGCATCGCCGAGATGGCCGACCTGCCCGACTCCGTGCGCGCGATCACCGATCCGCTCGACGCGGTGGGCAACACGACCAAGGCGGTCACGAAGGGCTACGCGATCGGCTCGGCGGGTCTCGCGGCGCTCGTGCTGTTCGCCGACTACACCCATGCACTCGAGACGGCGCACATCAGCGCGAGCTTCGATCTGTCCGATCCGATGGTCATCATCGGCCTCTTCCTCGGCGGGCTGATCCCGTATCTCTTCGCCGCGATGGCGATGGAAGCGGTGGGGCGCGCGGCGGGCGCCGTGGTGGTCGAAGTCCGGCGCCAGTTCCGCGAGATCAAGGGCATCATGGAAGGCACGGCCAAGCCCGAGTACGGCGTTGCGGTGGACATGCTCACCAAGGCCGCGATCCGCGAAATGATCGTGCCGTCGCTGCTGCCGGTGCTCGTCCCGGTGGTCGTCGGCCTGATCCTCGGTCCGCGTGCGCTCGGCGGCCTGCTGATGGGCACGATCATCACCGGCATCTTCGTCGCGATCTCGATGACGACGGGCGGCGGTGCGTGGGACAACGCGAAGAAGTACATCGAGGACGGGCATCACGGCGGCAAGGGCTCCGACGCGCACAAGGCGGCGGTGACCGGCGACACCGTGGGCGATCCCTACAAGGACACGGCCGGTCCGGCGGTGAATCCGCTCATCAAGATCATCAACATCGTCGCGCTGATGATCGTCCCCCTGCTTGGCCATGTGAAGTAGCCGCGATCGGACTCCTACTCAGAGCAAAGCGCGAGCGTTTTACTCCGAGTAACGGGTGTGGCCGCGACGCTCACGCCTTCGTCCCGGGCGCGTTGAGCTTCGTCTGCTCCACGAGCAGCGGCTCGGCCACGGGATTGAAGTCGGTCCACGCGCCGGCCTCCCACAGCCCTTGCGCGCGCTCGATGTTGTCGGCGCCGCATTCGTGCAGCACGCGTACCGCCTCGCGCTCGCGATCCGCATCGCGTACGTTCACCGCCACCATCATGCCCGGCGGCCGCCGCGCGCTGCCCGCGCGCTCGTCCTCGGTGGCTCGTGCCGTGCCGGCGAGCGCGCCGACGTAGGCGGCCACACCCGCCACGGCAGGCGCCGCAGGGCCGGCCGCGAGCCCCGCCACCAATCCCACGCCGGCCCCGATCGCCGCGCCGGATGCGGCGCCCTTGTGGGCCTGTCTCGCCTGCGGATCCGCGGTCTCGTCGCCGCCCATCGGCAGTTCGCCGTGCATGCCCGGTGGATTGTTGAAGAACGTCGTGATGTCCTCGATGCGAAACCCGGCGTCCATCAGGGCCGCGCGCGCGGCCTCGGCCTCGTTCTGCGTGGTGAGCCTTCCGGCAATGATCGTGGACTTCACGTTGTCTGTGCTCGCCATGGCATTCCTCGTGCTTGCGTTTGCGCGCTTCTGTACGCGCCGATGCGGGTGGACGAAGCAAGGCGCGTTCCCTCAACTGCAGCGCGACGCTTCCGCAAGCTCGGAACGTCGCCTCACGACACGCGGGATGACAAGGTGCTCACTTGGCAATCCGGGGAGTTCAGCATCACGGTCGACTGCCGCGAGGAGGGGCCGGGCTACTGTCGCGGCTCGGTGGCCATCATGCGGCAGGGGAACGTGATCCGGTCCGAAAACCACCTGTCGCCGATGCCCCACGGCGGATGCACGCAGGCCGAGAAGGAGCTCCTTCGACGAACCATCGCCTGGTTCCAGGCCGGGGGCGACGTCTGACCGGCGCCGGCGATCCCGCTGTCCGCGCGGAGCTCCCCCAGAGCGACCTCGGCGGTACCGCAGGGGTGACGCGCGTGCGCGGCCACTTCCAAGGCTTACACGGGATCGGGAAAAAGTGCCGATCGCGTTCACGGCGTCGGTCGCGGCGCATCGCGTTCGCTTAAACTCGCGGCACGTCATCGCCGGTGCGCAACGCCTTCCGCAGCACGCCTGCACCCGTCCGAGCCATGAGCCCGTCTCGATCGTCGTTCATCGTTGCGTATCGTTTCGGTGCCGGATGCGCCACGCCGGTTCGTGCAGGGCGCTTCCGGCGCATTGCGACGACGCTGTGCGTTGTCCTCGCATGCGCTGCATCGGCTGCCCGCGCACAGGATCGCGTTCCCGAAGCGGCGACGACGTGGACGCAAAAGCACGCTGTCGCAAGCCGGCACTTCATGATCGCAGCCGCGAATCCCGTTGCGGTCGACGTCGGCTACCGCATTCTCGAGCGCGGCGGAACGGCGGCCGATGCGGCGGTCGCCATGCAGCTCGTGCTCAATCTCGTCGAGCCGCAAAGCTCCGGCATCGGCGGCGGCGCGTTCATGCTGTATCACGATGCGCGACGGCACAGGCTCTACGCCTACGACGGGCGCGAGACCGCGCCGGCGGCGGCGACACCCGATCGGTTCCTCGACGCCAATGGCCGTCCGCTGCGGTTCTACGATGCCGTCATCGGCGGGCGCTCGGTCGGCGTGCCCGGCGTGCTCGCGCTCCTGCACGAAGCGCATGCGAAGCACGGTCGCCTGCCCTGGCGCGCGCTGTTCGAGCCCGCGATCGCGCTGGCCGAGCACGGCTTCCCGGTCGCGCCGCGCATGGCGGCACTCGTCGCCGCGGAAACGCACTTCACGCCGGCAGCGCGTGCATTCTTTCGCGGCGATGCGGATCGCGCGCCCGACGTGGGCGACACGATGCGCAACCCCGCGTTGGCGGCGACGTTGCGCCGTATCGCGAGTGCAGGGCCGACGCGCCTTCTACACCGGCGCGATCGCGCGCGACATCGTCGATACCGTGCGAACGGCGGCGCACAACCCGGGCGACCTCGCGCTGGCGGATCTCGCGCACTACCGCGCGAAGGTGCGCACGCCGGTGTGCGGGCCGTACCGCGGCTACCGCGTGTGCGGCATGCCGCTGCCCTCGTCGGGCGGTCCGACCCTGCTGCAGATCCTCGGCATCCTCGAGCCGTACGATCTCGCCGCGATGGGGCGCGACACCTTCTGGAGCGTGCACTTCATCAGCGAGGCCGGGCGGCTCGCCTACGCGGACCGCGACAAGTACATGGCCGATCCCGACTACGTTGCGCCGCCGCCGGGGCTGCTCGATCGCAACTACCTGCACGCGCGCTCGCAGCGCATCTCGCCGTTCGCGAGCATGGTGCGGGCGCAGCCCGGTACGCCGGCACGCGATCCGGCGAGGCAGGCATTCGGGGTGGCCGACGCGCTGGAGTTTCCGTCGACCTCCCACATCTCGATCGTGGATCGTTACGGCGATGCGCTCGCGATGACGACGACCATCGAGGACGCCTTCGGCAGCCGGCTCCTCACGCGCGGCGGCTTCCTGCTCAACAACGAGCTCACCGATTTCTCGTGGCAGCCGACGGAAAGCGGCATGCCGGTTGCGAATCGGGTGGAAGGCGGCAAGCGCCCGCGCTCGTCGATGGCACCCACGATTGTGTACGATCGTGCCGGACGCGTGGCCATCGTCGGCGGCTCCGCAGGCGGGCCCGGCATCATCAACTATGTCGCGCATGCGCTCATCGGCATCATCGACTGGAAGCTCGATCCGCAGGCGGCGGTGGCGCTGCCGCATGTCGGCAGCCGCAACGGCCCGACGGAGCTCGAGCGTGGCACGGCCGCCGTGGCGCTCGCGCCCAAGCTGCGTGCGCTCGGTCATCCGACGCGCCTGGTGGACCAGCCGAGCGGATCGCAGTTCATCGTGCGCACGCGCAACGGATGGCTGGGCGGCGCCGATCCGCGTCGCGACGGCATCGTGCGCGGGAACTAGCGCGCCCGCCATGACGCCTGCGCCTTCCGTCGAGCGTCACGGCACCGCGCCCGCCGCGCGCGAGGCGCTGCGCAATCGCGTAGCGAAGAACTGGCGGCACTGGTCGCGCTGGGCCCGCCGCCGCGGCTACGGCGCGTTCCGCTGCTACGACCGCGACATCCCGGAATTCCCGCTCGCGATCGACTGCTACGTGCCGGCCGATGCGCCCGACGAGCCGCGCCTGCACGTGCAGGAAGTGGAGACGGGCTGGGTGCAGGATGCGCCGGAGCACGCGCAATGGTGGCGCGACGCCGCGGAGACTGTCGCCGAGGCCACGGGCGATACCGCTCGCGCGCATCGTGCAGAAGCAGCGGCCGCGGCGCACGGGCGGCGCGCAGCACGCGAAGACCGGCCGCGCCGGCGAGGCCTTCCTCGTCGTCGAATGCGGGCTCCGGTTCTGGGTCAACCTCGAGGCGTATCTCGACACCGGCCTCTTTCTCGACCATCGCGCGCTGCGCGCCCGGGTGCGGTCGCGCGCGGCCGGCAAGGCGGTGCTGAATCTCTTCGCATACACCGGAAGCTTCACGGTGTATGCGGCGGCCGGTGGCGCGATTCGATCCGACACGGTCGACCTCTCGCACACCTATCTCGACTGGGCCGCGCGCAACTTCGCGGCGAACGGCGATGGATCCCGAGCGGCACCGGCTGATCCGCGCCGACGCGACCGAGTGGCTTCGCACCGCACGCGACGCCGGGCGGCGCTACGATCTCGTCGTGCTGGACCCGCCGGCGTTCTCGAACTCGAAGGCGATGCAGGGCGTGCTCGACGTGCAGCGCGATCACGTCGCGCTGGTGCGCGCCGCCCGCGGGCTGCTCGCACCCGGCGGCGAGCTCTACTTCTCGACCAACCTGCGCACGTTCGCGCTCGACGCGTCGCTCGCGCGCGATCCCGGGTGCACCGACATCACGGGCGAGACGCGGGCAGAGGATTTTCGCGATCCGCGCGTGCACTGCGCGTTCGTGTTGCGGAGCGCGTCGTGAGGCTCGACGGAAGCGCGCGATGAACGCCGCTGCCGATCGCGCCGGGACGAGTCGCGGCCTGCATCGCATCCTGATCGTCGGCGGTGGCGCCGGCGGCCTGCCGCTCGCGACGCGCCTCGGGGAAACGCTGGGCAAGCGGCGCCGGGCCGAGGTCACGCTGGTCGATCGCTGCCCCACGCACCTGTGGAAGCCGTTGCTGCACGAGGTCGCCGCGGGACGGATGGATGCCGATGCGCACGGCGTCGACTATCTCGCGCTCGCGCATTGGCACGGCTTCCGGTTCCGCCAGGGCGCCGTTGCGGGCCTCGATCGCCGCGAGCATTACCTCGAGCTCGAAGCCGTGCACGACGAGGACGGCAAGGAGATGCTGCCGCGTCGGCGCGTCGGCTACGACACGCTGGTGTTCGCGGTGGGCAGCGTCAGCAACGACTTTCGCATTCCGGGCGTGGCGAAGCATGCGATTTCCCTCGACACGGCCGCGGACGCCGAGCGCTTCCATCGCAAGCTGCTCGCGGCCTGCGTGCGCGCGGACGCAAGCGCCGCGCAGGGCAAGCGCGCAACCGTCGAGATCGTCATCATCGGTGCGGGCGCAACGGGCGTCGAGCTCGCGGCCGAGCTGCGGCAGACCACGCGCGCGCACGCCGGCTATGGACTCGATCACCTCGATCCCGCGCGCGACATTCGATTGACCCTCGTCGAAGCGGCGCCGCGCATCCTGCCGCCGCTCACGGATCGCATCGCCGATTGCCGCGACGGGACTGCTCGCGGACCTCGATGTCGCCGTGAAGACCGGCATCAAGGTAACGGGCATCGATGCCCACGGCGTCCACATCGCGGACGGCACGCTCGTTCCCGCCGATCTCGTCGTCTGGGCGGCAGGCATCCAGGCGCCGCCGTGGCTCGCGGAGATGGACGGGCTCGAGGTCAATCGAGCCAACCAGCTCGTCGTGGACACGCGGCTTGTCACCACGCGCGATCCGGACGTCTTCGCGATCGGCGATTGCGCCGCGTGTCCATGGCCCGAGGCGGGCAGGCCGGGCGCCATCGTGCCGCCGCGAGCGCAGGCGGCGCACCAGCAGGCGACGCTGCTCGCGAAGTCGATGACCGCGCGCCTCTCCGGCAAGCCGTTGCCGACGTTTCGCTATCGCGACTTCGGCTCGCTCGTTTCGCTTGGCGAAGTCTCCGCGGTAGGGAACCTCATGGGGCGATTGATCGGCGGCAGCCTCCTGATCGAAGGGCTCATCGCGCGCTGGATGTACGCGATGCTCTACAAGCTGCACCAGATTTCCGTCCACGGCTACTACCACGTCGTGCTCGACACGCTCGGTCGCTTCCTGCGCCGGCGGCTCGTGCCGCGCGTGAAGCTGCACTGATGCTCGCCGGCTTCACCTGGCTGCTCGTGTTCCAATGCATCGGCGAAGTGCTCGTGCGTCTTGCGCACGTGCCGATCCCGGGTCCGGTGGTGGGGATGGTATTGCTGTTCGTGGCGCTGCGCGTGCGGCGCGCCACCCCCGAGGGACTTGCCGGCGCGGCGCAGGGCCTGCTGCAGCATCTGTCGCTGCTCTTCGTGCCTGCGGGTGTCGGCGTGATGCTGCACGCGTCGCGACTCGCGCAGGAATGGGTCGCCATTGCGGGCGCGCTGATCGTGAGCACCGTGGCCGCGATCGCGGTCACGGCGCTGACGATGCGCTGGCTGCTCGCGGCGACGTCCGGATCGGCGGCGAACCGAGAGGACGGTTGAGACGTGGCGAGCGCGCCCTTCACCGAGTTGTGGGTGTACCTCGCGGCCACGCCGCTGCTGGGGCTCACGCTCACGCTGGTCGCGTACCAGGCGGCGTACGCGCTCTATGCGCGGGCGCGCTTCCACCCGCTGGTGAATCCGGTCCTCGTCGCGGTGGCGATCATCGTCGTCATCCTGCTCGTCACCCGCACCGAGTACCGCACGTATTTCGATGGCGCGCAGTTCGTGCATTTCCTGCTCGGCCCTGCCGTCGTGGCGCTCGCGGTGCCGCTCGCACGCGAGTGGGACAGCGTGAAGCGCATGGCGTGGCCCATCGCGGGCGCACTCGCCGCGGGCTCGTCGACCGCGTTGCTGGTGGCTCTCGCGGTCGCTGCGCTCCTCGGCGCGTCCACGCCGACGCTGCTGTCGCTCGCGCCCAAGTCGGTGACAACGCCGATCGCGATGGGCATCGCGGAGAAGATCGGCGGCCTGCCCGCGCTCGCGGCCGTGTTCGCCGTCACCACGGGCGTGATCGGCGCCGCGACCGGCAAGTTCGTGCTCGACGCACTGCGCATCGCCGATTGGCGCGTGCGGGGCTTTGCGCTGGGCATCGCGGCGCACGGGATCGGCACGGCGCGCGCATTCCAGGTCAACGCCGAAGCCGGCGCGTATTCCGGGCTTGCGTTCGGCTTGCACGGCGTGGTGGCTGCGGTGGTCTTTCCCGTCGCTTATCTCGCGATCAAGCGTTACGCTGGCTGACGGCGCGCGTCTGGGCCGTGGGCAGGGGCGGATGCCGCCAGCGCCAGCGCGCGTGGTCGCGCCGGCGATCACCAGATCCGCACGCGCTTCTCCGGCGCGAGGTACATCCCGTCGCCCGGCTCGACGCCGAACGCAGCGTAGAACGCATCCACGTTGCGCAGCGAGCCGTTGCAGCGGAACTTGTCGGGGGCGTGTTCGTCGGCCTTGAGCTGCAGGATGAGCTGCTCGGGGCGGATCTTCTGGCGCCAGCTCTGGGCGAAGCTCAGGAAGAGCCGCTGCTCGCCGGTCATGCCGTCGAGCACCGGTGCCGCGGCATCGCCGAGCGACAGGCGATACGCGTGCAGCGCGATCTCGAGGCCGGAGCCGTCGGCGATGTTCTCGCCCAGCGTGAGCGCACCGTTCACGTGATAGCCCGGCACCGGAACGAACGCGTCGTATTGCGCGACGAGCGCGCGCGTCTTCGCATCGAAGCGCACGTGATCGGCGCGCGTCCACCAGTTGCGCAGGTTGCCGTCGCCGTCGTACTGCGAGCCCGCATCGTCGAAGGCGTGACTCATCTCGTGCCCGATGGTGGCGCCGACCGCGCCATAATTGGCTGCATCGTCGGCCTGGGGATCGAAGTAGGGCGGCTGCAGGAATGCGGCCGGGAACACGATCTCGTTCATGCTGGCGTTGAAGTACGCGTTCACCGTCTGCGGTGTCATGAACCACTCGTCGCGATCGACGGGCTTGCCGAGCTTGTCGATGTTGCGCTGGTACTCGAACGACGACGCCCGCATGACATTGCCGACGAGATCGTCGCGCCGGATGACGAGCCCGGAATAGTCCCGCCACTTGGCCGGATACCCGATCTTCACCGTCATCTTCGCGAGCTTCGCCTGCGCCTCGCGCCGGGTGGCCGTACCCATCCAGTCGAGGGCATCGATGCGCACGCGAAATGCGTCGCGGATGTTCGCGACGAGCTTCTCCATGCGCTCCTTGCTCGCGGGCGGGAAGTGCCGCTCGACGTAGACCTTGCCCAGGCCGAAACCGACCGCGCGCTCGACCACCCCGATGCCGCGCTTCCACCGCGGCAGGTTCTCCGGCACCCCGCGCAGCACCTTGCCCTCGAACGCGAAGCTTTCGTCGACGAAGCGCGCGTCGAGCAGGCGGCCGTACGACTGCAGCAGATGCCAGCGGAAGTAGGCCCGCCACGTCTCGATCGGCGTGCTCTCGATGACCGCAGCGAGGCCGCGGAAGTAGCTCGGCTGCGCGACGATCACGTAGCCCACGCGCTTGCCGAGCCCGGTGCGCCCGAGATAATCGTCCCACGCGAATGCCGACGTGAGGCGCGGCAACCCCCGCAGCGGCACCTTGTTGTACGTCTTCACCGGATCGCGATTGGCGACCTGCGTCCAGTGCAGCCTGGCGAGCCGGGTCTCGAGCGTCATGATCGCGCCCGCGTGCGTCGCTGCCTCGCCGTCGCCTGAGAGCGCGAGCATGCGCTCGACGTGCGCGACGTACGCCTTGCGGATCGCGCCGAGCTTCGCATCCTTCGCGAGCAGGTAGTAGTCGCGATCCGGCAGGCCCAATCCGGACTGGGCCAAGCGTGACCGCGTACTGCTGCGACTGGCGCGCGTCCTGGTCGACGGAGACCTCGAACGGCACCGTGACGCCGATGCGCTCGAGCGCCGCCATGAGCGCGGCGAGCTCGCGCTTGTTGCGCAGGCTGTCGATGCGATGCAGCGCGGGCTCGAGCGGCGTGAGACCCAGATCCGTGAGGCGCACCTCGTTCATGTAGCTCGCGTACAGGTCGCCGATGCGCTGCTCGTCGGAGCCGGGCGGCGAATCGCGGTTGTCGGCCGCGACTTCCACGATCTCGCGCAGTTGCGCGAGCGTCCGGTCGTGCAATTCGTGTCCCGGTCCGTAGGCGCCGCGGTCGGGCGGGATCTCGGTGGCGGCGATCCAGCCGCCGTTCACGTGCTGGTAGAAGTCGTCCTGCGGCCGCACGGCGCGGTCGAAATAGCGGGCTTCGACGCCCGACCGAGGCAGGATCGGCGGCGCGGCGGCGTCTTCGGCGCGAACGCCGACGGCGATGGCGATGAGCAGGCAGGCGAGCAGGGAACGGAGCGGCGACATGCGGCCTCGGGGCGGGACGAGAGAGACCCCGCATTATGCCAACGCGGACGCGCACGGCGCGGCGGCTATACTCGGCCCCATCACTCGCGCCTCCACGATGCAGCCCGACGTCTATTCCGCAACCTTGCTGCTGCTGTTCGTGCTCGATCCGTTCGGCAACGTGCCGCTCGTGAACGGGGTGCTGCGCAACGTGCCGGCGTCGCGGCGCCTGCGGGTCGTGCTGCGCGAATGCGTGTTCGCGTACGCCATCCTGCTGACGTTCATGCTGGTTGGGAAGAAGTTCCTCGAGCTCCTGCGCCTGTCGGAAACCTCGCTGTCGATCGCCGGCGGCATCGTGCTGTTCCTGATCGCGCTGCGCATGGTCTTCCAAGGTGTCGACCAGGTGTTCGGCGACGGCACCGACGGAGGAACCGTTCCTCGTGCCACTCGCCATTCCCGCCATCGCGGGCCCCTCCGCGCTTGCGACGGTCATGCTGCTCGCAACGCGCGACCCGGAGCGGCTCGGGGTCTGGATCCTCGCACTCTCGGCCGCGATGCTGCTCACGACCATCGCGCTCGCGGCCGCGGGTTCGCTGCAGCGGCTGCTCGGGCCGCGACTCGTGATTGCGGTGGAGCGGCTCACGGGCCTCGTGCTCACGGCGATCGCCGTCGAGATGCTGCTCGCGGGCGTGCGGACGTTCATCGCCGATCTTGCCCGGTGATCGCGCGCGGCTTGACAGTGCCTCGAGCCGTCACTTAAAAGGGCCGTTCTGGATCGACCGGGCACGGCGTGTGAACGAGAAACACAGCGGAATAATCGTGGCACTGCACTGGTTTACCGCCGTGCTCATTGTCGCCAACCTGATGCTCGGCCTGTCGATGGTTCCGCTCCCGATCAGCCCGCGCAAGCTCAAGTTCTACGCCTGGCACAAGTGGATCGGCATCACGATCTTCCTGGTCACGTGGATCCGGCTTGCGTGGCGCTGGTACTGCCCCGTGCCCGCGCCCGTGCCGATGCCGGCATGGCAACGCCGTGCGGCGGCACTGTCGCACGCCTTGCTGTACGCGCTGCTGATCGTCATTCCCGTCTCGGGCTGGCTGTACAGCTCGGCGACCGGCGTGCAGGTGGTGTATCTCGGCCTGGTCCCGCTGCCCGATCTCGTGCCGAAGGACAAGGCGTTGGCAGGCGTGCTGAAAGCTTGGCATGTCACGCTCAACCTGACGATGGTGACGCTGGTCGGCCTGCACGTGGCGGCGGCGCTCAAGCACCACTTCTTCGATCGTGACGAGGTGCTCGCCCGGATGGTGCCCGGGCTGAGGGGAAGGAGATCGAGAGGATGAGGCTGATGCGGCTGTCTGGCAGCAGTGACCGCGGTCGCCGGCGTGGGCCTGCTCCTCGCGGGGCCGGCCGCGGCCCAGGGCGTGCTGCTCGACAAGAGCGAGATCCGCTTCGTGGCAAAGCAGCTCGGCGTCAACGTCGAGGGTCGCTTCCGGAAGTTCAAGGCGAACGTGGTCTTCCGCCCGAAGGCGCTGGCAACGTCCAAGGCCGACTTCGAGATCGAGCTCGCGAGCGTGGACCTTGCGAGCGAAGACTCGGAAAAGGAGGTCAAGGGACCGCTCTGGTTCGATACGGCGCGATTTCCGGTCGCGCGCTTCACGTCGACATCCTTCAAGGAAGTCGGTGCCGGGAAGTACGAAGTCCTCGGCCGGCTGACGATCAAGGGAACGACCCGCGACCTGGTGGTGCCGGTGACGATGGCCGCCGATCCGAGCGGCAACTGGGTTGCGCAGGGCGCGTTCCCGGTGAAGCGCCTCGATTTCAAGATCGGCGAGGGACTGTGGTCGGACACCGACACGATCGCCGAGACGATCCTGGTGCGCTTCCGCATGGTCCTGCCGCCGCAGTCGTAGGATCCCGCGGGACGAGCGGCGCTTGCGCGCGCCGATGTCCTGCGCGTCTGCAACGCGCCCGCCGCAACAACACGAACGAGGAGCCCACATGACGTTCCGCATCCCGACCGCAGCCTTCGTCCTGGCCATCGCGCTTCCCGCTGCAGCGCAGGAGACGTACGTGGTCGATCCCGTGCACTCGCAGCCGACGTGGGAGGCCCGCCACATCGGCATGGCCGCGCAGCACGGATCGTTCGGCAAGGCCACGGGCAAGATCACGCTCGATCGCGCGGCCAAGCGCGGAACCGTCGACATCACGATCGACGCGACGTCGATCAAGAGCTACGACCCGAGGCTCGACGCGATCCTCAAGGGCGAGCGGTTCTTCAACGTCGAGAAGTATCCGACCATCACCTTCAAGTCGACGGCGATGGTGTTCGACGGTGACCGGGTGGCGAGCGTGGACGGCGAGCTGACGATGGTCGGCGTAACGAAGCCGGTCAGCCTGAAGGTGGTCCGCTTCGCGTGCGGCGAGAACCCGTTCAACAAGAAGCCGATGTGCGGCGCCGATGCGACCGCGACCATCAAGCGCTCCGACTGGGGGATGACCAACGGCCTCAACATCGGCAATCCCGCGGACGAGGTCACGCTGCTGCTCCCGATCGAAGCGTACCGGGAATAGCTCGTCGCGCCTGCCGGCTGCGGTCGGCAAGCGTGCGCGCTGTCAGGTCCGCGACGCGGGCATCAGCCAGCCGTCCTCCCGCCGGATCGCGCCCGCGGCGAGCAGCTCCTTGACGAGAAACGCGGCGAGCGCATCCGGCGTGAGCTTCAGGAACTGCGCGTTGAAATCGCGGAAGATGCCGGTTTCCCCCACGAACTGCGGCAGCGTCGGCGACCGCCATGCGCTGGCGATCGAGCAGCACGAACGCGAAGATCACCTTCAGTGCATGACGCGCGAGATGCTCCGGGTCGCGCTCGAACGTCTCCAGCCGCTTGTACGCGCGCTCGAGGGCGCCTTCGACGTCCGTGAACGGCTCGCCGTGGCCGGGAATGAGCACGCGGACATCGAGCGCGGCGATGCGGTCGAGGGTTGCGCGTGCGGCCGGCAGCGCGGTGGGATCCACCTCGCGCGGCATCACGAAGCCGAAGCCGTACTTCCATAGCGCGTCGCCGGAAATCAGGATCCCGTGCTCCGCGTTGTAGAACATCAGCGCGCCGTTGTCGTGGCCGGGCGCTGCGATCAACGCCCAGTCGAGATCGCCCCACACCCGTGAGTGGCCGGGCGGCAGCAGGAAGTCGGGCGTGAAGCGCTCCGCGTGCTGGCCCGCGTAGTCGAGCAGCAGCGCCTTCGTGTCCCACGCCTCGACGGGCGCGGCCTCGCCCTGCGGGATGTAGATGGGGCAATCGTAGCGTTGCGCGATCGCCGCATTGCCGCCCATGTGGTCCGAGTGGCAATGCGTGTTGACGATCGCGGCGAGCGGCTCGTCCCCGAGGCCGCGCGGCGAGGCCAGCAGCGCGAGCGTGAGCGGCAGGTGCCGCACGTAGCCCGTGTCGATGAGCACGTTGCCGTCGCGGCTCTTGAGCAGCACGTGATTGGCCGAGAGCCAGTCGCGCACGAACACGTGGACCTGCGGCGGCAAGAGGTGGCGGATCATCGGGGGCCTGTTCGCCGCGGCTGACGGCCGGTCCAGGTCACGCGAGCTTCTGCAGGAACTCGCGGATCATCGCCGCGCGCTCGGAAAGCTCCGGCGCCGCACGCTCGATGCGCACGCGGTCGGGCCCCGCGAAGCGTATCCGGCCATCGCGCTGCACCAGCAGGATGAGCTTGCCCGGATCGAACGACGGCTGCGGCACGAACTGGACCGTGGAGCGCTCCGGACCGGCGTCGATTTTAGCCACGCCCAGCGGCCTGCTGAGCACGCGCAGGCGATGGCACGCCATGAGCGCCTGCGCCGGCTCCGGCAGGCGACCGAATCGATCCACGAGCTCCTCCTGCATGAGCTCGAGCTCCTCCTGCGTCTCGCAGTTGGCGAGGCGCTTGTAGAGCACCAGGCGCTCGTGCACGTCGCTGCAGTAGTCGCCGGGCAGCAGCGCGGGGACGTGGAGGTTGATCTCGGTGGTGACGCCGAGCGGGGCCGAGAGATCGGGCTCGCGGCCGGCCTTGAGCGCCTTCACCGCGGACTTCAGCATGTCGGCGTAGAGCTGGAAGCCCACTTCCTGCATCTCGCCCGACTGCGACTCGCCCAGCACCTCGCCCGCGCCGCGGATCTCGAGGTCGTGCATCGACAGGAAGAAGCCGGAGCCCAGGTCCTCCATCATCTGGATCGCCTCGAGGCGCTTCTTCGCCTGCGCGCTCAAGCCTTCCTCCGGCGGCGTCATGAGGTACGCGTACGCCTGATGGTGCGAGCGCCCCACGCGACCGCGCAGCTGATGCAGTTGCGCGAGGCCGAAACGATCGGCGCGATCGATGATGATCGTGTTCGCGGTCGGGACGTCGATGCCGGTCTCGATGATGGTCGAGCACACGAGCAGGTTGCAGCGCTGCTGGTAGAACTCGCGCATCACGTGCTCGAGCTCGCGCTCGGGCATCTGGCCATGGGCGACGGCGATTCGCGCTTCCGGCAGCAGCTGGGCGAGGCGCTCGGCGGTGGTGCGGATCGTGGCGATGTCGTTCTGCAGATAATAGATCTGGCCGCCGCGCTTCAATTCCCGCAGCGCGGCCTCGCGCACGATGCCGGGCGAGAACGGCGCGACGAAGGTCTTGATCGACAGCCGTCGCTGCGGCGCGGTCGCGATCACCGAGAAATCGCGGATGCCCTCGAGCGACATCGCCAGCGTGCGCGGGATCGGCGTGGCGGTGAGCGTGAGGACGTCGACCTCGGCGCGCAGCTTCTTCAGCTGCTCCTTCTGGCGCACGCCGAACCGGTGCTCCTCGTCGATGATCACGAGCCCCAGGTTCTTGAACCGCACGTCGGACTGGATGAGCTTGTGCGTGCCGATCACGAGGTCGATGGTGCCGTTGGCGAGGCCCTCGAGCGCCGTCTTCACTTCCTTGGCGGAGCGGAAGCGCGACAGCTCGGCGATGCGCACGGGCAGCTCCGAGAAGCGATCCGAGAACACCTGGAAGTGCTGCTCCGCGAGCAGCGTGGTCGGCACGAGCACCGCGACCTGCTTGTCGTCGGCCAGCGCGACGAAGGCGGCGCGCAGCGCGACCTCCGTCTTGCCGAAGCCGACATCGCCGCACACGAGGCGGTCCATCGGCTGGCCCGCCGTGAGATCGTGGATCACGGCTTCGATCGCGGCGGCCTGATCGGGCGTTTCCTCGAAGCCGAAGCCCGACGCGAACGCTTCGTAATCGTGCGGATTGAACTTGAACGCGTAGCCCTTGCGCGCGGCGCGCTGCGCGTACAGGTTGAGGAGCTCCGCCGCCGTGTCGTGCGCCTGCCGGGCTGCACGCTTCTTCGCCTTCTCCCACTGCCCCCCGCCGAGCTCGTGCAGCGGTGCGGCTTCGGGCGCCGCTCCGCTGTAGCGCGCGATGAGATGCAGATTGGAAACGGGAACGTAGAGCTTCGCGTCGTTCGCGTACACGAGCTGCAGGAACTCGGTGGGGCCTTCGCCGAGGTCCATCGTGACGAGCCCGAGATAGCGTCCGATGCCGTGCTGCTCGTGCACCACGGGATCGCCGATGCGCACCTCCGAGAGGTCGCGCAGCATCGCATCGACGTTGGTGCGCCGTCCCGCCTCGCGCCGGTTGCGGCGCACCACACCGGCGTAGAGCTCCGCCTCGGTGACGAACGCGAGCGCGGCGTCGGGCCACGCGAAGCCCGCGTGCAGCGGCGATACGACGAGCGCCGCCGCCGGCGCCTTGCGTGTCGGCGAGGAATGCCGCCCAGTCGTCGACGAGCGGCACCTGCAGGCCGTACTCGGCGAAGTACTGGTGCATGGTGTCGCGGCGGCCGGCGCTTTCCGCGCAGACGATCACGCGCGCTGCCGAGCCGCGCGAGATAACGCTTGAGCGCGACGAGCGGATCGTCCGCGCGGCGGTCGACCTGCACCGACGCAAGCGGCACCGTGTGCGCGCCGTCGCTGCGCTCGCCGTCGATCGCGACCGGCAACTCGAGCCGCGCGAACGCCTTCACCATCCCGTTGAACGCATCGGGCGCGAGGAAGAGCGCCGGCGGCGGCAGCAGCGGCCGGCTCTTGTCGCCGCGCATGAGCTTGTAGCGCGATTCGGTGTCTTCCCAGAAGTGACGGATCGCCTCCTGCACGTCGCCGTGCAGCACGATCGCGGTGGCCGCCGGCAGGTAGTCGGCGAGCGTCGCGGTGTGGTCGAAGAAGAGCGGCAGGTAGTACTCGATCCCGCCCGGCGCGATGCCGTTGCTCACGTCCTTGTACAGCGCGGACTTCGACGGGTCGCCCTCGAAGGCTTCGCGAAAGCGACCGCGGAACTTCGTGCGCGCCGCCTCGTCGAGCGGAAACTCGCGCGCGGGCAGCAGGCGCACGTCGCGCACCGGATACAGCGTGCGTTGCGTGTCGACGTCGAACGTGCGGATCGTCTCGACGTCGTCGCCGAAGAGATCCACGCGGTAGGGCAGGGCACTGCCCATCGGGAACAGATCGATCAAGCCACCGCGCACGCTGAACTCGCCGGGCGAGACGACCTGCGTGACGTGCTGGTAGCCGGCGAGCGCGAGCTGCGCGCGCAGGCGGTCGACGTCGAGGCGCTCGCCCTGCGTCAGGAAGAACGTGAACGCCGCGAGGTACTCGGGTGGCGCGAAGCGATACAGCGCGGTCGTCGCCGCGACCAGCAGCACATCGCACTCTCCGCGCGACACGCGATACAGCGTGGACAGGCGCTCCGAGACGAGATCCTGGTGCGGCGAGAAGTGGTCGTACGGCAGGGTTTCCCAGTCGGGAAGGATTGCCACCCGCAAGCCGGGCGCGAGCCACGCCACCTCCTCGGCGATGCGCTGCGCCGCGAGCGCATCGGCGCACAGCACCGTCAACAGCCGCTTCGATCCGGCCTCTCGCACCGCGAGCTGCGCGAGGGCGAGTGCATCCGCCGATCCTTGCTCGGCGGGAAGTCGCGTGCGCTGGCCGTCCGTCGGCAACGCGGGGACGAGCGGGGGCAGCGCGGCAAGCGCGGCTGCGCTGGCGGCGGGGCTGGAACTGGAGGGGACGGCGGACGCCGCTTCAGGCGCGGAAGGCGCGGTGGCCGTCCCGGCAGCGGTAGGGGCCGGCGACATCGGAACGAATCAACAGCGGGGAATTATACCAACCGGACCCGGTGCACCCACGGGGTTCGCAGCGCGCTCCATCGCTGCCGTGAGACGCGGCCGGATCAGAGATGGTGGCGGCTTCGCGCTTTGCAGCCCGCCCGTGGGCTCAGGCCGGCACGCGGCCGTACTGGTCGTCGAAGCGCACGATGTCGTCCTCGCCGAGATAGTCGCCGCACTGCACCTCGATCATCACGAGCGGAGTCGCTTCGGGATTGGCGAGGCGGTGGCGCGTCTCGACCGGAATGTACGTCGACTGGTTGGCGCCGATGCGAAACACCTTGTCGCCGCAGGTGACCTCGGCCACGCCGTGCACGACCACCCAGTGCTCGCTGCGCTTGTGATGCAGCTGCAACGACAGCGATGCGCCGGGCTTCACCTCGATGCGCTTGATCTTGAAGCCGGTGCCGTCCTGCAGCACGGTGTAGGCGCCCCACGGCCTCGCCACCGTCTTGTGCAGCTTGTAGGCCTCGTGGCCGCGCGCCTTCAACTCGCCGACCACTTCCTTCACGCGCTGCAGGTGATCGCGATGCGCGACGAGCACCGCGTCGGCGGTGTCGATGATCACGAGGTTCTCGATGCCGATCGTCGCGACGACGCGATCGCCCGCGTGGATGTACGTACCCTTGGTCGCGATCGCGATGCGCTCGCCGCTGCCGCGATTGCCCGCGGTGTCCGGCTCCGTCAGCTCGGAGATGGCGAGCCAGGATCCGACGTCGCTCCAGTCGAAGTTGCCGCGCACGACGGCCACTTCGCCATTGGCCGCTGCGGGCTCCATCACGGCATAGTCGATGGAGATGTCGGGCACGCCGGCGAAGAGGGCCGCATCGATCTCCAGCATGCCGCGCTTGCCCTTTGCGGCGATCGCGGACCACACCGGGCGCACGGCGTCGAGCACCGCCGGCGCGTGCCGCGCGAACGCGTCGACGATCGCGCGCGCAGTGAAGCAGAACATCCCCGAGTTCCACACGTAGTTTCCGGACGCGACGTACTCCTGCGCCAGCGCGGCCGCGGGCTTCTCGACGAAGCGCCGCGCGCGCTGCACGGGAAGACGCCCCGCCGCGGCGTCGAGCGCATCGCCGCATTCGATGTAGCCGAAACCGGTTTCCGCATGCGCGGGCTTGATGCCGAAGGTCACCAGCGCGCCGGTCTCGGCGATGTGCACGGCGCGCGCGACGGCCTCCGAGAACGCCTGCTGGTCGCGGATGAGGTGATCGGCAGGCAGGATGAGTAGCGCGGCGTCGGCGCCGTGCTGCGCCTCCACGCACAGCGCCGCGAGTGCTACTGCGGCGGCGGTGTTGCGGCCGAAGGGCTCGAGCAGGAACGAGCGCTTCGCCGACGGCGGGCGTGACGCCCGCGTACACGTCCTTGGTGTAGAAGTAGTAATCGCGATTGGTGACGGTGAGCAGGGCCGCGGTGCCGGGAAGCGCCATCGCGCGCGCGGCCGTCTTGCCGAGCAGCGTCTCGCCGTCGGGCAGGGGCATGAAGGGCTTCGGTGCCGCCTCGCGCGACAGCGGCCACAGGCGCGTCCCGGCGCCGCCGGAGAGGATCACGGGAACGAGAACGGTCGACATGGAATCGCGGGCTGTTGCTCTTGAAGTGGGGCCGAGTCTACCCCACGTTGACTGAGATAGACGCCGGCCGGTCGCCCGACGGGCGCGCAGTCCGGCACGAGCGGAACGCCGCAGCGCGGAACCAAGCGAAGGGCGGTGCTATCATAGATTTTCCAGCGCTTCAGCCGTTCTTCGGCTGGACCACGACGATTACCGGGGGTGAACTGGTTTCGACGGGGGTTGCAAAACAGCGCGGGGCATGCCGAGGCGCTTGTCCTCGTAAAACTCGAGCAATCGCAAACTTAACTGCGAACGACGAAACGTACGCTCTGGCGGCTTAATCCCGCCGGACCTTGCACCGGGCAGCGCTCGGCCCGGGTGACGAGTCGGTAAAACGGCAAGTCACGGCAAGGACATTTAGAGCGATCGCGTGCTCCCGGGTCACTTGGGAAGCACGTTAAACCAAGGTGACTGGTTCCGCCGCAGCGTGTCCGGCCGCGGTGGCGGGGCGAGATCAAATGACGCGACTAAGCATGTAGTCCCGACTGTGGAGTGCCTTCGGACGGCGGTTCGATTCCGCCCACCTCCACCAATCACGAAGAATGACGGCCCCCACGCGGGGCCGTTTTCTCGTCTGCTCACTGTGCGCAACCGTGTGCTGCCGCGCAGGGTGTCCGGCATCCGGATGCGTCCTTCGGATCGGCGGGCGGCGGCCCGAAGCAGTGTGGATTGCATCGGGGTCAGCTTGGTCAAGATGTTCATGGAGATATCCTTTCGTTGATCGATGACGCCTCGATTCACGCGCTGATCCACCGGGGAGCCAAGCGCCGGCCTGTCGCGACGAATTGGGGTAATGTGGCGCCTAATTGGGGTAAAAACGTGACGTTATACCCCTTTATAGAGTACGATTACCCCATTTGCGCCATAGGTATGCCGCCGTGCACTCACTCTCGCCCGATTACCTCGCCAAGCTGCGTTTCGACGCTCGGCAACTGGCGACACTGCGCGCACTGGGTGAGTATCAGGGGAAGCAGCGCCTCTACGTTGCCCAGTCTCCCGAGGTACTGAGCGACCTGCGCCAGGTCGCCGCGGTCGAGTCCACGGAGTCGTCCAACCGCCTGGAAGGCGTGGTGGTGGCCCCAAGCCGACTGAAGTCGCTGGTGCTGAAGAATGCCGCTCCGAAGAGCCGCTCGGAGCAAGAGGTTGCCGGCTACCGCGACGCCCTCGCGCTGATTCACGAGAGCGGCCCGCAGATACCGTTCTCCGAGGGCACCGTGCTGCAGGTGCACGGCATGCTGTACCGCTACATGCCGCAGTCCGGGGGGCATTGGAAGGCGACCAACAACGACATCGTCGAACGCCACCCGGACGGCACCTCGCGCATCCGTTTCCGTCCCGTCGCAGCACACCTCACGCCCATGGCGATGGCCGATCTGGTCGCGCGCTACCGCATCGCGCTCGACCAGCACCTGGCCGACCCGCTGGTACTGGTGCCGCTGGCCATCCTGGACTTCCTCTGCATCCACCCGTTCCCGGATGGCAACGGTCGCATGGCGCGGCTACTGACCCTCCAGTTGCTCTACCACTTCGATTACGATGTCGGCCGCTACATCAGCCTGGAGCGCATCTTCGAGGAGTCGAAGGAGAGCTACTACGACACGCTCGAAGCCAGCTCGCACGGCTGGCACGAGGCGGCGCACGACATCGCGCCCTGGCTCACCTACTTCTGGGGCGTCCTGCTGCGCGCCTACAAGGAGTTCGAGGAGCGCGTCGGAACCCTCACGCACGGGCGCGGCGCCAAGGGCGAGCGCGTCCGCGCGGAGGTCCTGAAGCGCCAACAGCCGTTTTCCATTTCCGACATCGAGCAGGCCTGCCCGGGCGTCAGCCGCGACATGGTCAGGCTGGTGCTGCGCAGCATGAAGGCCGAAGGGCTCATTGCCTCGACCGGCAAGGGTCGGGGCGCCAAGTGGATCGGGCTGACCCAAGGTTCATCATCACACGAACCGCCAAAGGATCATTGAATGCCCACCCTGAATTGGATCGGCCTGAAGATCATCATCCTGATCGGCGGCGCCACCAAGAAGCGTCAGCAGCAAGACATCGGCCAAGCGGTGGCGCTGTGGGAGGACTACAAGCGCCGCAAGGCATCAATCCGGAAAGGAGCGAAGTGACATGGCACTGACCCGTGACTTCAAAGCGACCGTGGCCGCACGCGTGCAGAACGATCCGGCCTTCGCCCAAGCGCTGCTGGATGAGGCAATCACCCTGTTCGTCAACGGCGAGCCGGAGTCCGCCAAGCTGATCCTGCGCGACCTCGTCAACGCCACCGTGGGCTTCGAGGCGCTGGCCGACGAGATCCACAAGCGAGCCAAGAGCCTGCACCGGATGCTGTCAAAGTCGGGCAACCCGACCATGAGCAACATCTCAGCGGTCTTCGCTGCCATCAAGCGCGCGCTCAAGGTCGAAGTGCGCACGCAGGTGGTGATGGCCTGATTCAGGCATCGAACGCTGCCACCACCGCCCGCTGCGCCACCCAGTCGATCGGCAGAGGGTTCCGCTCGAACCACAGCAGGCTCACTGGGTAACCTCTGGCAGCTGGCTGCGCCGAAGGAGAGCCAGATCGAGGAGGGGAACCTGATGCCCGATCACGTGCACATGATGATTTCGATTCCGCCGAAGTATGCGATGTCGCAAGTGATCGGGTTCACCAAAGGCAAGAGTGTGCCGAAGCCGGTGCGGGATAAGGTGAGCTGGGACGGCAAACTGAACACGCTGACAATCAGCGCACCGCTGACCGAGGACGAGGCCGAAGTGCTCAAAGCATCGGTCACCAGCGACTCGGCGGACGCCGCCATGGTCGAGGCCGCCGAGATCAGCCGCACCACGGCCATCGAGTGCTTCCAGACGCCGGCTGAACTAGGCCAGCGCTGAAAAGTTTTCCTCCGAAGCCGCCCCGAAGTGCTGGCCGCGCTGCGCCAGACTGCCGAGGCCCAGGGGCGCCAGTTCCAGGCCGGTGCTGGACGAAGCCCTGGCTAGTGTCGCTCACCGAGCGGCCGTTCGTCGGCACCGAGTCGCGCCTGCTGACGCTGTTCGCACTTGCTCGAGCAGATCAGCGCTGGCAGCTGAGTCCGACCCGGCCAAGCGTGATTGCCGACCTGCGCAAGAAGCGCGACGAGATCGACCCGAGATCGCACGCGTGCTGGCTGGCGACGTGCCGCTGCTCGACGACACGGCGGTGAAGGACCGCTTCCAGCAGTTCCATGCAACTCGCGCGCGAGCTGCTGGCCGACTTCCGCGAGGTGGAGCACAACTTCCGCCAGCTCGACCGCAAGGTGCGCGAGAAGCATCGCGCTATGGGAGGGCGCCAAGGGCGCGCTGCTCGACGAGATCATGGGCGAGCGCGATGCGATCGGCGACTCCGACCAGGGCCGCAGCTTCCGCGCCTTCTGGGACTTCCTCATGTCCAGCCGCCGGCAGGAGGAACTGACCGAGCCGCTGGATCAGTGCTGGCCTTGCCGCGCGGTGGCCGCGATCTCAAGCCCGAGCCGCGCACGCGCCGCGTGCACCACGACTGGCTGGAAGCCGGCGAACACACGCAGCGCACCGTGGCTCAACTGTCGCAGCAGCTGCGCCGCTTTCTGGACGATCGGGCCTTCCTGGAAAACCGCCGCATCCTGGACCTGTTGCACGGCGTCGAGAGCAAGGCGCTGGCGCTGCGCGAGTCGCCGCCCACGGCGAACCCCGATGGTGATCGCCACTATGGGTGCGGACATCGAGTTGCCGTTGGAGCGGCCGCTGTTTACGCTCAACTTGAAGCCGCGCCTCGCCGATCTGCAACTCGTTGCAGGCGAGGACGACATCGACACCGCTCGATTGTTCGACCAGATCGTCGTGGACAAGACGCGCCTGCGCAGCCTCTCCAGCGTGCACTGCGCCGCCTGCCCCAGATCACGCTGCGCGATTTGCTGGATGTCGACCCCCTGCACCAGGGTCTCGCCGAACTGGTGGCGTATCTGGAGCTGGCCCACGCCGGCCCTGGCAGCGACGCTCTGGACGGCATTCGCGCGCTCGTCGATGAGGCTGTCGAAGAATCAATCCGCTGGCAGGCCAGCAACGCAGCGGGCGAAGCGGTGACGCGCGAGGCTCACTTGCCTCGTGTAATCTTCACGCGCTGATGCACGACGGCCAGAGGAGAAGAACATGAACGACACCCTGCGCGAGACCGGTTCGGTCGAAATCGAGTCCGTTGTCTTGCCGGCCGTGCCCGAGCTATCGCAGCTGATGGTGCACCTGCTCAAGGGGGTGCTCTACCGCGAGGACGACGAGCGTTTGTGGGAGAGCCTCTTGCGCTTGCAGGCGCGGGTTCGGGAACAGGCAGCAGTGCTGCTGCTCGATTTGGTGCTGGACGAGGCGGAGGGCCACGCCTTCCTGAAAAGCCGCCCGGACCCAGACGAATCCGAGGGTGCGTCGCGCCTGCCGCGGCTCGTCGCACGCCGGCCCCTGTCCTACCCGGTGAGCTTGATGCTCGCCTGCTGCGCAAGCGCATGGCGGAGTTCGACGCCGGCGGCGGCGACACCCGGTTGGTGCTCTCGCGCGACGAGATCGCCGAGCTCATGCGGGTGTTCCTGCCCGATGGGACGAACGAGGCCCGGCTGATCGACCAAGTGGACGCGACGATCTCCAAGGTGGTTGATCTCGGCTTTCTGCGCCGGCTCAAGCCTGCAGCCGGCAGCGGCCAGGACAAGGGTCACTACGAAGTGCGGCGCATCCTGAAGGCCTTCGTTGACGCGCAGTGGCTGGCGGAGTTCGACGCGCGGTTGGAGGTCTATCGCACGGCGCTCTCTGCTGCACAGGCTGCTGCCCCGTCCGAGTCCTCGAGCAAATCTGCACCCACGAAGGTGGCCGATGCTTGAGGCGCCCACGCTCGGCCTGGACTTCGTGGCCGACGACAGCCGCGTGGGCTTTCGCCTGCAGCGGCTCGAGGTACTCAACTGGGGCACCTTCGACAAGCGCGTCTGGCGCTACGAGCTGGACGGCCGCAACGGCCTGCTCACGGGCGACATCGGCTCGGGCAAGTCCACGCTGGTCGATGCCATCACCACGCTTGCTGGTGCCGCGCAGCGCGTCGCCTTCAACAAGGCCGCCGGCGCGGATGCCGCGAGAGCGCACCCTGCGCTCGTACGTCCTCGGGCCACTACAAGACCGAGCGCAACGAGGTGACGGGCACGCGCCCGGCCCGTGGCGCTGCGCGATCGCGTCAGCTACTCGGTGCATTCTCGGCGCGCTTCTTCAACGAGGGCTTGGGCCAGGCACGTGACGCTGGCCCAGGTGTTCTGGATGAAGGAGCCGCAGGGTCAGCCCGCGCGCCTTTCGTCGTCGCCGACCAGCGCGCTGTCGATCGCCGAGCGACTTCTCCGGCTTCGGCAGCGACATCACCGCGCTGCGCAAGAAGCTCGCGCGCTGCGGACGTGCGAAGTGTACGACAGCGTTCCCGCCCTACGGCGCCGGCCTTCCGCCGGCGCTTCGGCATCGAGAACGACCAGGCGCTCGACCTGTTCCACCAGACGGTCTCGATGAAGTCGGTCGGCAACCTCACCGACTTCGTGCGCAGCCACATGCTGGAGCCCTTCGACGTGGAGGAGCGCATCGCCGCCTCGATCGCGCACTTCGACGACCTGGACCGCGCGCACGAGGCGGTGCTCAAGGCGCAAGCGAGCAGCTCGAGCTTGCTGACGCCGCTGGTGCGCCGATTGCGACGAGCGCACGCGTCGCTGGCGCGGAGATGGCAGGACGCTGCGCGCGTGCCGCGAGGCGCTGCGCCCGTGGTTCGCGCGCCTGCAAGCGGCGAGCTGCTCGACAAGCGCCTGGCCAATGCTGGCGGACGGAGCTGCGGCCCAGCTCGACACCGAGATCGAGCGCTTGGACGCGCAGCGCGACGACCTGAACGCACCAGCGTGCCGACTTCGAGCAGCGCGATCGCGCGACATCGGCGGCGACCGCATCGAGAGCAGTCAGCCGCCGAGATCCGCCGACAAGCGACGCCGAGAAGCGTGCGCGCGCGCCAGCAGAAGGCCGAGCGCCACACGGCGCTGGCTCTGCCGCATCGACGAGCCACCGCCGGCATGAGGCGGCCTTCCTGGCGCAGCAGCAGGCCATCGCGCACGCCACGCCGAGTCTTTGCGCCAGCGCATCGCAGACCTGGACGACCGCGAGCGCGAGGAGGACGTTCGCGTTTCGCAAGTGCGAGGAACAGCACGACGGCTCTGTCCGAGCGAGATCGACAGCCTGCAAGCGGCGCAAGAGCAACATCGACGCCGCCCAGGTTCGCATCCGCGACGCGCTGTGTCGCGGCGCTGGCGATTGGCGAGGACGAACTGCCGTTCGCGGGCGAGCTCATCCAGGTGCGCGACGACGAGCGCGATTGGGAAGGCGCCGCCGAGCGCGCTGCTGCGCGGCTTCGGCCTCGCGCTGCTGGTCCCCGACGCGCACTACAAGGCCGTCGCGCGATGGGTGGACCGCCACGCACCTGGGCGGGCGTCTGGTTTACTTTCACGCGTGGCGCGAAGAAGGCGCGTACAGGGCCGCCAGCCTGCATTCGCAGTCGCTGGTGAGCAAGCTCGTCGATCAAGCCGGATTCGCCGCTCTACGAGTGGCTGGAGCAGGAACTTCGGCACATCGCTTCGACGTGGCCTGCTGCGACACGCGGCGAGCAGTTCCGCCGCGAGGCCCGCGCCATCACGCGCGCCGGGCAGATCAAGGACCCGTCGGGCCGCCACGAGAAGGACGACCGCAGCCGCATCGACGACCGCAGCCGCTACGTGCTCGGCTGGAGCAATCGCCGACAAGCTGCGCGCGTTGCGGGACCAACGGCGAGCGCCTGGACGGCGCAGTTGGCCACGCTGGGTCAGCGCATCGGCGAGGTCCAGCAAGCGCGCAAGGAACTGCGACGCCGACTGCGAGACGCTCGCCAGGCTGGAGGAGTTCACGCGCTTTCGCGGACCTCGACTGGACGCAGCGCTGGCGCGCGAGATTGCGGCGCTCGACCGAGGAGCGCGCGCGGTTGGAAGCCGCCTCGAACATCCTGCAAGAAGCTGGGGCGGCAGTTCGGAGGCGCGTGCGCGACCGGCTGGACGAGACCGAGAGCAGGCTCGCGGTGAAGCGCTGGGCAAGCGTGCGGAGGTCGAAGAGCAAGCGAGAAGCCGCCGCAGGATCTGCGCGGATCAGGCCAGCGTCGTCTGCTGACGCCGTGCCGCTCGACGCGGCCCAGGTCCAGCGCCTGGACGGCTGGCGCGCCGAGGCGCTGGGCGAGCATCAGCTGTCGGTCGAATCCTGCGACAACCGCGAACAGGAGGTGCGCAAGTGGCTGCAGGACCGCATCGACGCCGAGGACAAGCGCCTGGCCCGCGCTGACGGAGCGCATCGTCAATGCCATGCGCGGGCTTCAAGGAGGAGTTCAAGGCTCGAGACCGTCGAGATGGACGTGAGCCTGGCGGCGCTGCGCGAGTACGAGCGGATGCTCGACGGCTTTGAAGCGTGATGACCTGCCGCGGTTCGAGACGCGCTTCAAGGAGCTGCTCAACGTCAACACCATCAACGAGATCGCCAACTTCAACGCCCAGCTCGCCCGCGAGCGGGAGACGATCAAGGAACGCATCGACTTCATCAACCAGTCGCTCGAGCGATCGACTACAACCCCGGCCGCTACATCGAGCTTGTGGCGCAGCCCAGTCCGGATGCCGAGATCCGCGACTTCCAGCAGGATCTGCGTGCGTGCACCGAGGGCGCGCTCACCGGCTCGGCCGACGAGCAGTATTCGGAAGCCAAGTTCCTGCAGGTCAAGGCCATCATCGACCGCTTCCGTGGCCGCGAAGGACTGTCGGATGCCGACCGGCGGTGGACTGCCAAGGTCACCGACGTGCGCAACTGGTTCCTGTTTTCGGCCAGCGAGCGCTGGCGCGCCGACGGCGCGCGAGCATCGAGCACTACTCGGATTCCGGCGGCAAGTCGGGCGGCCAGAAGGAGAAGCTGGCCTACACCGTGCTGGCCGCGAGCTTGGCCTACCAGTTCGGCCTGGAGTGGGGCGCCGTGCGCTCGCGGTCGTTCCGCTTCGTCGTCATCGACGAGGCCTTCGGGCGCGGGTCGGACGAGTCGGCGCAGCTACGGGCTGCGCTCTGTTCCAGCAGCTCAATCTGCAGTTGCTGATCGTCACGCCGCTGCAGAAGATCCACATCATCGAGCCCTTCGTGGCCAGCGTGGGCTTCGTGCACAACGAGGGCGGACGGGATTCGCGGCTGCGCTGCCTGTCGATCGAGGAGTACCGCGCGCAGAAGTCCGCTTCAGGCGCCGCACCATGAGCTGGACCATGCCGGCAGAACTGCGCGCGCAAGTCCAGCGCTTGTGGGATCGCGGCGATTTGCTGCGTGCGGCGGTTTCGAATGCCGTGCCCTGGCCAGTGCGCCTGACCTTGAAGGCACCGGGCGCCGCCGATCTGTCCGACCGCTTCGAGGCGGTGCGCGACTGGGTGCGCGCAGTCGCCGACACCCCGCATGTGCGGATCGACTGGCAAGAGTGGAATCACCGGGTTCAGGGAACGCAGCGACTACCGGCCGTCGTTTGGGTCGACACGCTGCAGGAGGCCTTGGCCTTCATCGGGAGGGCGCGTCAGGCGCAACGCTTCGAGGCGTTGTGGCAACAGACGGCCGAGGTGCAGCCGGCGCTGCTGGCGTGGATGTCCAGACGTCCGCTCCAGGCCCTGGACCTCGCTGACCGTTGGGAGCGCCTCATGTCCGTCGTCGCGTGGCTGCAGGCCCACCCTCGTCCGGGCGTGTACCTGCGCCAGGTAGACCCGCCGGGGGTGGACAGCAAGTTCATCGAGGCCCACCGGGGCGTGCTGATCGAGCTGCTGGACTTGGCCTTACCTCCCGAGGCCATCGACGCCCTCGCGAGCGGGACTACGCAGTTCGCCCGCCGTTTCGGTTTCCTGGACAAACCGGTTCGCATCCGGTTCCGACTGCTCGATCCAGCGATACCGAGCTTGCCCGGCTGTCATGGGCTGCCTGATCTCACTCTGGATGCGGCGAGCTTTGCCGCGCTTGCGGTACCCGTCGAGCGGGTGTTCGTCACCGAGAACGAGACCAACTTCCTCGCCTTCCCGCAGGTGGCACGCGCCATCGTCGTCTTCGGTGCCGGCTACGGCTGGAGGCGCTGGCGCGCGCCCTTGCACTGGGCGATCTCGCTGCCGCTGTCCACCACGCCGTCGTCGAGCCGGCCGCGCCACCACCTTGCTGCCCTGCGCTTCCTGATCTTCAGCGTGTTTGTCCGAATGCCATGGTGACGTGTGCGTGATCATGCCGCCAGGAATCCGATTACCGGTTGGCTCGGATCGGTGCGCCGTCGAGGTATGCCAGGATGTTCTCGACGCTCTGCGTGTAGAAACGCTTCATCGAATCGGCGTCGACGAAGCCGAGATGCGGCGTCAGCACGACGTTGCGCAGCGTCGTGAACGGATGGCCTGCCGGAAGCGGCTCGACGTCGAACACGTCGAGGCCGGCCGTGATGCGCCCGCTTCGCAATGCCGAAATCAGCGCCGCCTCGTCCACGAGCGGGCCGCGCGAGGTGTTGACGAAGATCGCGCCGGGTTTCATCGCCTCCAGCTCGGGCGAGCCGATGATGCCGCGCGAGCGATCGGACAGCCCGAGGTGAACGGAGATCACGTCCGACGTCTCGAACAGCGTGCGCTTGTCGACGCGCCTCACGCCGTGCGCGGAGGCCACGTCGTCGGTCAGGTTGGTGCTCCATGCCACCACGTCCATGTTGAACGCCTTGCCATAGCGCGCGACCTTCGATCCCAGCTTGCCCAACCCCACGATGCCGAGGCGCTTGCCATCGAGCGTGATGCCCATCGGGATGCCGTCCTGCCACCTCCCCGCCACGACGTTCGCGTGACCTCGCGGCAACGACCGCGCGCACGCGAGGATCAGCGCGAACGCGAGCTCGGCCGGCGCAATCGGGGGATTCGACTCCGTGTGCGTGACGAGGATGCCGCGCGCCTTGCACGCCGCGATGTCGAGGGTGGAGGTGCGATTGCCGGTCATCGCGACCACCTTGAGGCTCGGCAATCGCTCGATCAGCCGCGCCGGGAATGGCGTGCGCTCGCGCAGCAGTACGACGATGTCGAACGGCGCGAGCTTCTCCGCGATTTCATCCTCGTCGCGCCACGGTCGCGTGAACACGCTGATGTCGGCCCGTGCCGAGACACGACTCCAGTCGGCTGACGCCAGAGCAAGCTCCTGGTAGTCGTCGATGATGGCGATCTTGGGCCGTTCCATGGTCGAGTGCCCGGCGGTCATCGCGTTTGCAGCGCGGTCAACACGTCCTGCGTCGTGCGCGTACGCCCGATGCGCGGAAACGTGAACTTGAGCTTGGCGCGGGCGATGACTTCCGTGCTGGATTGCGGATGGACGTTCATCGCGACGATCCCGTACTGGAGATCGATCAGGACCAGTGCGCTCGTCGCGGGGTCGAGAGTGAGTTGTGCAGTGCTCATCGTCATTCCTCATTCGTTTCGCGCGGTCTCACGTGACCGTGAACTCGACTGCGATGGGAATCGCGCGGCGCGGCCGGTCCACGCGAGCGATACTTCCGTCACGACGCCCCGGGGCTGGGCTGCATGAAGGTGTCGACGACCTGGCGCGGCATGCTTCCGGCGGCGAGCAACTGGCGCTGGGACTCGGTGAAGACCTGCGCGATCACCTCGAATTCGACGGTCGACTTGCCCGCGGCGGTGACACGAATCGGGCGTGCGCTCATCACGCCTTCCTCGATGCCGTCGAAGCGGTACTCTTCCTCGCCGGTGAGACCCAGGCTCTTCCAGCTTTGGCCCGCCTCGAAGGCAAGCGGCAGGACGCCCAAGCCGATGAGGTTGGCGCGGTGGATTCGCTCGAACGATTCGGCGATGACGGCCTTGACGCCGAGCAGCGCCGTGCCCTTGGCGGCCCAGTCGCGGCTGCTGCCGCTGCCGTAGTCGGCACCCGCGATCACGATCGTGCCGATGCCTTGCTCGCGATAGCGGCTCGCGGCATCGAAGATCGTGACGACCTTGCGCTCGGGGAGCAGCAACGTCCAGCCGCCCTCGAGCTCCGGCGTGAGCTGGTTGCGCAGCCGGACGTTGGCGAACGTGCCGCGCACCATCACGTGATGGTTTCCGCGACGGCCGACGTACGTGTTGAAGTCCTTCTGCGCAACGCCGCGCGCGAGCAGGTAACGGCCCGAGGGCGAATCGGCCGGGATCTCGCCGCCGGGCGAGATGTGATCGGTCGTGACGGACGAACCCAGCAGCACCAGCACCCGTGCGTTGCACAGCTGTCCGGCCAGCCTTGAAATGCCACGGGCTTCGCCTTCGCGCGCGCGCTCGAAGAACGGCGGCTTGACGAGGTAAGTCGAATCGGGATTCCACGCGAATGCCGAAGGCGTGCGCCGAGCCTGTGCTCTCCCAGAAGCCCTCCGGGTACGGACCGATCGGCTTCGACCTCGCGTAGTGCGAAGGGTCGCTGACCTGCCCAACCAGTGCCGCGATCTCCGAGTCGGCCGGCAGCACGTCGCGCAGGTAGACGGCCTTGCCTTGCGCATCGGTGGCGAGCGGCTCCCGATCGGGATCGAAATCCACACGACCCGCGACCGCGAAGGCAACGACCAGCGGCGGTGCCATCAGGTAGTTGGCCTGGACGAGCTTGTGGATTCGACCGGGGAAATTGCGGTTGCCGGACAGCACGGCTGCGGCGACCAGCCCCTCCCTCTCGATCAGCTGCGCGAGCTCCGGCACGAGGGGGCCGGACTTTCCCCCGCAGGTGGTGCATCCATACCCGACGATCTCGAAGCCGAGCGCGCGCAGCGGCGCCATCAGTCCGGCGGCTTCGAGATAGCGCGTGACCGATTGCGAGCCGGGGGCAAGCGATGTCTTCACCCAGCGCGGCGGCTTCAATCCCAGCCGAACGCAGTTGCGAGCCACCAGCCCGGCGGCAATCATCACGGAAGGGTTGGAGGTATTGGTGCACGAGGTGATGGCCGCGATCGCCACCGCGCCGTCGGCGGGTTGCGAGGTTTCGGCGGGTCGATCCGTCGTGCGGCGGACGAAGCCGCCGTCGGCGATCGGGAGCGACAACCGACGTCGGAAGTCCCGGCACCGAGATCCGACAAGGGGCATGCCGTCCTGGGGGCGCGAGGGACCTGCGACGGTGGGAGAGGCGTCCGCCAGGTCGATCCGGATGATGCGTGCGTAGCGAGGCACCGGGGCGTCGGGGGCACGGAACAATCCCGCGAGCCTCGCGTAGCGCTCGACGAGCGCGATGTGGGCCGCGCTGCGACCGGTCGCGCGCAGGTACTCGAGCGTCGCGCCATCGATCGCGAAGAAGCCGCATGTCGCGCCGTACTCGGGCGCCATGTTGGCAAGGGTGGCGCGCTCGGGAACCGACATGTGCGCGACGCCGGAGCCGAAGAATTCGATCGCGCAGTTGACGACCCTCTCCTGCCGCAGCCGTTGGGTGATCAGGAGCGCAACGTCGGTGGTGTAGACGCCTGGCGGGGGATCGCCTTCGAGCTCGACTCCGACCACTTCGGGAATCGGGAACACGTAGGCGAGCCCAAGCAGCGCCGCCTCGGCATCGATGCCGCCCACACCCCACCCGAGCACGCCGAGTGCGTTGACCATCGGCGTATGCGAGTCGCCGCCGATGACGAAATCCGGGAACGCCCAGGTGTCGCCGTCCACCGTCGACGTGCACACGACGCGCGCGGCGCGCTCGAGGTTGACCTGGTGGATGATGCCGGTTCCCGGCGGATGCATCGTGATGCCGCTGAAGTTCGCCTGGCACCAGCGCAGGAACTCGTAGCGCTCGGCGTTGCGCTCGCGCTCGCGGGTCATGTTGTGCGCCAGCGCATCGGCGCTGCCCCAGCGATCGACCTGCAGGGAATGGTCGATCGACGAAGTCGAGCGGCACGACGGTGTCCACACGCCCGGCATCGCCGCCGCCATCCGCGACGGCTTCGCGTAGCGCGGCAAGATCCTGCAGCACCGGCACGCCGCTGGAATCGGGCAGGATCACGCGCGGCACGAACAAGGGCAGGTCATCGCCGACGTGCCGCGCCCAGTCGATGACGCTCGCGATCTCGTCCGTGGAGACCGCACCCGGGCCGCGCAGGTGATGTGCGCGAAGCACGTTCTCCGCGAGGACGCGGAGGGTGTAGGGCATGTCGTGGAGCGACGCGCCGAGGCCGCCAAGCGCGGACTCGAGATCCACCCTCCGGAACCGCCGTCCGTCCACCTCGAAGTCCGTGGTCGGGATGATCAGGCTGCGACGTAATAAACTAACTGTTGACACTTGTCTCGTCCGGGAGTGATGCTGTGGCGCGGAGTCAGGATCGCATTCGAGCATGTTTTCAAGGGAGAGTGCAACCACTACGCGCCCCGGGGTGCTGGTCGCTAGTCGAGCCGAAGTGTTGACACATTGAGGGGTACTGGCTAGAGTGCGCGCATGGACCGCACCGATGCAGCCTTGCTCGCACCCGAGGGAAGTACCGCCGAAGGTCCGTTGGCGGAAGCTATCTTTCGCAGTCTGCTCGGCCAGATCTACGATGGCCAGCTCGCGGCCGGGGCGTTGCTCAACGAGGCGGCGCTGGCCGAGGAGTACCGGGTCAGCCGCGGGCCGGTGCGCGAGGCGATCCGTCGCCTCCAGGGTTTTCAATTGGTCACGCGCGAGCCTTATCAGCGTGCCCGCGTAGTCCTGCTGACACCGGAGTCCGTCGGCCAGCTGTTCGAGGTGCGCATGGCCCTCGAAGGCATGGCGTGCAATCTCGCTGCGCAGCGCATGTCGGACGCAGAGCTGCGGCGAATCGGTGAGGAGCTCGAGGAATATCGCATGCGAGCGGTGATCCCCGGTTCCTCCGGCGCACCGGTCGAGGAGAAAGCGTTCGACTTCCACGAGCGCATCGTGCGCGGCTGCGGGAACGAACGTATCGCCGACATGCTGTGCGGGGACATGTATCACCTGCTTCGCATCTACCGCAAGCGCTCCGGTGCCGTGCCCGACCGCAAAGGCCAGGCCTTCCAGGAACACTGGCAGATCCTGCGGGCGTTGCAGGCGCGCGACGGGCAGCTCGCGGAATCGCTGATGCGCGCGCACATCGGCCGGGCGAACCAGATGCTGCTCACCGCTCAACGAACCGGCGGCACACCCGCACAAGGCTGAGTCGTCGACCATCACGGACCATGGGCCAGCAAGCACAGAAGTTTCGTCAGCTCCTCGCGAGCGACACGTTCATCGTTTCACCCGGCGTGTACGACGGGTATTCCGTGCGCCTCGTCGAAGCGGCCGGCTATCGAGCCGCATCGACCAGCGGCGCGGCGATCTCCAATGCGCTGCTCGGCGTCCCCGACGCGGGCGTGATGGGCCTCACCGAAAACGTCAATCACTGTCGGCATCTCGCCCGTTCGGTGAGCATTCCGCTGACCGCCGACGCCGACACCGGCTACGGCAACCCGATGAACGTGCACTACACGGTGCAGCAGTTCGAGGAGGCGGGAATCGCCGGCGTCAATATCGAAGACCAGGTCAGCCCCAAGCGCTGCGGGCACATGCCCGGCAAGGATGTCGTTGCGCTCGGAGAGATGGTGCGCAAGATCGAGGCGGCCTGCCTCGCTCGCAAGGACGCCGCCTTCGCGATCATCGCCCGTACCGACGCCATCGCCGTCGAGGGCATCGAGGGCGCGGTCAGGCGCGCCAAGGCATACGCGAAGGCAGGCGCGGACATGATCTTCCCGGACGCGGTGAAGTCCGAGGAGCAGATCGCGCGCCTCGTGGACGCCTGCGGCATCCCGGTCACGATCAACATGGGCTTCGGCATCCGGTCGCGACCCACGACGCCCCTGTTCGCGATCCCGCGCCTGAAGGCGCTGGGCGTGCGCCGCATCACGCTGCCGCGCATGTTGCCGGCGGCGAGCATCCGCGCGATGCAGTTGTCGCTGTCGCTGATGCGGCAGGTCGTCGAGACGGGCGAGGCGATCGATCGGCCGGACCTGCTGGCGGGGATCGAGGACATCATGCAGCTCATGGGCTACGGCGAGATGCGCGCGCTCGAATCGCGTCTGCTCACGATGCCGGTCGCTGCCGAGTGAGCGAGCGACGCGAAGAGCCGGAGGACCGACGATGAGACGGATGCCCGACCGGGTTGCACTCGTCACCGGCGCAGCAGGCGGACTGGGGCGCGCGATTGCGCATCGCCTTGCCGCGGAAGGCGCCCACCTTTGCCTGCTCGACCGCCTCGCGGTCTCGGCGGTGAAGTCCGATGTCGAAGCGCTCGGTGCGACGGCGATGGAGTTGCTCGCCGACGTTACCGACTCGAGCGCAGTCGGGGCGGCGGTGGCAAGAGCCGCTGCGCAATTCGGACACATCGATATCCTCGTGAACGTCGCAGGCATCAGCTCGCACGGATCGTCGGACGACGTCACCGAGGAGCTGTGGAACCGCGTGCTGTCCTGCAACCTCACGAGCGTGTTCCTTTGCTGCAAGGCCGTTCTCCCGCTCATGCGTTCGCAGAAGTACGGACGCATCGTCAACATCAGCTCGATCCTCGCCAAGAACGGCGGCAATCCGCGCCCCTGGATCGACCCGGGCGAGCAGAAGCGCGCAGGCAACGTCGCCTACGGCGCCGCCAAGGCGGGCATGAATGCGCTCACCATCTTTCTCGCCAAGGAGAACGCGCATCACGGCATCACGGTGAATGCCGTGGCACCCGGCCCGATCGCGACCCAGATGACGCGCAATTTCCCGAAGACGCTGCAGGACCTGATTCCCGTCGGCCGGATGGGCACCCCGGAGGAGGTTGCCGATGCGGTGGTGTTTCTAGCGGGGGACTCCGCGGGCTTCATCACCGGAGAGGTGCTGGACGTGAACGGCGGATCGTGGATGGATTGACGCCGGCGCACGCCGCGGAAGAGAAGAACGCAAGGTAGCGGAGGAAGGTGATGAATGCAGTGCGCGAATCCGACGTGATCGTCGTCGGCTGCGGTGGAGCGGGGCTTGCGGCGGCGCTCGCGGCACAGGAGAAGGGTGCACGCGTGTGCATACTGGAGCGTGCGTCGAAGGACGAGTCCGGCGGGAACACGCGCTACACCGGCGCGTGGATGCGCATGAAGTCGCCGGCCGAGCTGTCGTCGGACTTCGAGGACCGTTTTGCCGGCAACGCGGGCGGCTACCTCGATCCGACCATCATCGAGGAGACATCGCGCGATCCGAAGGCCTGGTCGGCCGCGGCGAGGGCGGGAAGCTTCGTCGACCCGAACGTGATCGCGGCGCTATCGGACAACGCGGCCGAGACGCTTGCCTGGATCAAGACATTCGGCGTGCAGTTCGTGCCGCTGGAGGTGCCGTTCCCGACTTCGGTACAGCCGCGCATCAGCCCCAATGGCGGCGGGCTGGCTCTGCTCGAGGCGTTCGTCCCGGCGTTCCTCGCCAAGGGCGGCACGATTCGGTATGAGTCGGCGGTGTACGACCTGTGCGTTGCCGATGACGGTTGCGTCGACGGAGTTCGCGGCGTCGGGCCCGGCAACCGGCCGTTCACGATGCGCAGCGGCGCGGTGATCCTCGCCTGCGGCGGCTTCCAGGGCAACGCGGAAATGCTCAACCGCTATCTCGGCCCCCGGTCGGTGCACTTGCGTGCGATGTCCCGCGGCGGCTACTACAACAAGGGCGAAGGCATCCGCATGGCGCTCGCGATTGGCGCCGCGCCGTGCGGTGATTTCGGCAGCTACCACGCGTCCCCGATCGACCCGCGGTCGAATCGGGCGGGCCCCTCGATGTACATCTATCCGTACGGCATCCTGGTCAACAAGGACGGGATGCGCTTCACGGACGAGGGGCCGGGGCCGACCGACGAAACGTACGAGTCGGTGACGAGGACGATCTTCGCGCAGCCCTCCGGCATCGCGTGGACGATCCTCGACGCGAAGCTCGAAGACATCCCGCACCAGTCGGTAGCGATCCGCACCGAGCAGCCTGCGATCGAGGCGGCGACGCTCGCCGAGCTCGCCGGCAAGATCGGCGTTCCCGCCGACATGCTCGGCGAGACCGTGCGCGACTACAACGCCGCCTGCCGATCCGGCCCCTTCGACCCATTGGCGCTCGACGGCCTCGCCACCGCGGGCCTTCATCCGCGCAAGTCCAACTGGGCCCGGCCGATCGACTCGCCGCCCTACAAGGCGTATCCGATCATCTCGTCGATCGTATTCACGTTCGGCGGCCTGAAGACGGATCCCGTGGCGCGCGTGGTCAACCACCAGGGCGACGCGATCCCCGGGCTCTATGCCGTGGGCGAGACGCAGGGCCTCTACTACGGCTCGTACACCGGAGCGACATCCGTGCTCAAGGGGCTGGTGTTCGGGCGGCTTGCCGGCGCCGACGCGGCGCGCCGCGCCGCGGGCGCCTGATGCAGTTTGGCAGACATCAAATCACGTCGATGGAGCAGCCGATGATCAGCTCTCGTGGTGCGAGCGGCGGCCGATGCGAGTCCGTGTGCACCTCGCGCAGACGCACACTGCAGTTTCTTCTTGCGGCAGCCGGCATGCTTGCGCTTCCCCGCGGCTTCGCTGCCGCGTATCCCGACAAGCCGATCCGCCTGGTCGTGGGCTATCCGCCGGGGGGCGCCAACGACATCGTCGCGCGCCTGGTCGCAGCCAAGCTCGGCGAGGTCCTCAACGCGCAGGTCGTGGTCGAGAACCGCCCGGGGGCCAACGCCATCATCGCCTGCGAGGCCGTCGCGAAATCCGCGCCGGACGGCTACACACTGCTCTTCGCCAGCATGACCCCGTTGGTGCTGAACCCGCTCACGTACGCGAAGCTGCCTTACGACACGCTCATCGACTTCACGCCGATCAATGCCGTTGCGTCCGGGCCGGTCGTCATTGCCGTGCGACCCGATCTGCGGGTCAACACGATCCGGGAGCTGGTCGCGCTCGCCAAGTCGCGGCCCGGCACGCTCAACTTCGCGACCGTCGGAACGGGCGGCTCCACGCGCCTCTTCTTCGAGCTGTTCAAGTCGGCTGCAGGGGTGGACATCAAGTACGTCCCCTACAAAGGTGCGGCACCGGCGATCACGGACATCCTGGGCGGGCAGGTGGACGGCATCGCCGTGGACCTGGCCGCGCTCTATTCATTCCTCGTGTCGGGCAAGCTGCGCGGCCTCGGCATCACGTCGCAACGCCGCTACCCGAAGCTGCCCGAGTTGCCTACGATGGCCGAGCAGGGCATGCCCGAGATGACGGCGGGCAATTGGTATGGCGTGCTCGGTCCCGCGAAGATGCCGCAGCCGCTCGTGCAGACGCTCGACGCTGCGCTCGTCAAGGTGGTCCACTCGCCCGACTACGCCGAAAAGCTCGCCGCGCACGGCCTCGAGCCGATGGCGACCGCAAGCCCGCAGTCGTTCGTCCAATACGTCGAGAGCGAATTCGCCCGGTGGGGGCGGGTGGTGAAGGCCGCCCACATCCAGTCCGAATAGCGCATGAACGATGCAGCGCGAGCAGTCGTGGAAACGTCCGCCGCCGCGGCGATCGCGCGGTTCTCGCGTCGCTTCCGGTCGAGTCCGCTGACCGCGGCGCAGCGACAGATCGCGTTCCGTGCATTGCTGGACACGTTTGCCGTCGCGGTCGCCGCGCAGGACGATGCGACGGTGAAGCTCGCTCGCGACTACGCGGCCGAGGTCGCGGGCACCGGACGCGGTCGGGCCTGGGTCACGGGTGAACGGTTGCCCTGCGAGACGGCAGCCTGGCTCAACGCCATTGCGGCGCACGTCCTGGATTACGACGACGTGCTCACTCCGATGCGGGCTCACGTCAGTGCCACGCTGGTTCCGGCCCTGCTTGCGCTGCACGACAGGGCACCCGCATCCACGCCCGGGTTCGCGCTCGCGTACATCGCCGGCTTCGAAGTCATGGCCAAGTTTGCGCGAGTCATGGCCTTGAACCACTACAGCAAGGGCTGGCACTCGACCTCCGCGCTCGGCATTCTCGGTGTCACCACCGCCTGTTGCGTCCTGCTCGATCTGGACGAGCCGAGCACCGTGAACGCGCTGGGGCTGGCCGTGGCGCAGGCCGCGGGAACCCGCGAAAACTTCGGCTCGATGGCCAAGTCGTTCCAGGCGGGCGTCTGCGCAGCCGGAGCCGTTCGCGCGGCATTGCTCGCGGGCAGCGGCTTCACCGCTTCACCTGCGGCGATCGATGGGCGCAGCGGGTACATGCGGCTGTACGCGGACAGCGAAGACGTGCACGATGCGCTCGCCGAGCTCGGCCGGCCCCCGCTGGAAATCGAGGCGACGGGCATCGACCAGAAGAAGTATCCGTGCTGCTACGGGGTGCACCGCGCGCTCGATGGCGTGATCGGACTGCGCAAGGAGAACGGACTCGAACCGGACGACATCGCGGTCATCGACGTGCTCACCAGCGCACGCGGACGCGAGGCGCTCATCAGCGGTGCTCCGAACGACTGCCTGCAGGCGAAATTCAGCATGGAATATGCGCTCGCATCGGCCATCGTGGACGCCGGCGTGTCGATGCGCACGTTCACCGAGGCCTGCCTCGACCGGGCGTCGGTGCGCGAGCTGATGTGCAGGGTGAAGCTGGAGGAAGCGCAGGGTCCGGTGTTGCCCAGGTGGACCGAGGTGACCCTCGTGCACCGGGACGCTCGTCGCTGGACGCGTCGAACCCAGGTCGCCCACGGCGACGCTCCCGATCCCCTGACCGACGACGAGCTCGCGGCGAAGGCGCGGGACTGTTTCGAGTTTTCCGGCCGCGGCTCGCACGTCGACGCGGTGGTGGCGCGGGTGCTGGACGCGAGCCTCGCCGACCAGGCGCGCGTAGCAGCGTGCCTGCAGCCCGTTCCCCCGGACCAGTGATGAAACTTCCACCGACCCACCGAGAAAGGCGATGAAGATCTGGCACCAGAGTTTCACGACGCTCGCGCGCGTACCCGAGTACAACGAGACGCTGCGCGCGCACATCAGGAAGGTAGTCCGGCCGGACACCGAGGTCGTCGTGCACGGCACGCATGCCGGCACGCACGGCCATCGCAAGGGCGACGGACCCAGCACGGATGTTGGCTTCGCGTACTTCCAGTCGCTGCACTCGCACCAGTTCGCGTACGCGGCGATCCTGGCGGAGGAAGGCGGCTACGACGCGTTCGCGCTGACCACGCTTCCCGAGCCCGGACTGCGCGAGATCAAGAGCCTCGTGACCATCCCGGTGGTCGGGTACGGCGAATGCTCGATGGCGCTCGCGGGGCACCTCGGTCAGAAGTTCGGCGTGCTCCTGTTCATCAGGGAGATGATCCCGATGATCGCGAGCAACGTCGAACGCCTGGGGCTCTCGAGCCGCTGCGCCGGAATCCGCTACGTGGGGTTCCTCTCTTCGGCGGTGCTCCCGGCCACGGAAGCGCCCGCGCAGGTGCTCGAGGTCTTCTACGAAAACGCGCGACGCCTCATTGCCGACGGCGCCGACGTGATCATCCCGGGCGAGGCGCCGCTCAGCATCCTCCTGCATCGGGCGGGCATCTCTCGCGTCGACGACGTGCCCGTGATCGATGGCGTTGCCGCCACCCTGAAGACTGCGGAGATGCTGGTCGACATGAAGCAGCAGCTCGGCACGTGGCGCTGCACGCGCGGGTACTACCAGGCGATTCCGCCGCGCGAACGGGTCAAGGAGCTCACCGAGCTCTATGGCATCTCGAAACTTTTCTCGACCATGGAGTAAGCGATGCGAGCGTACCTGTCGCGATTGCTTGGATTGGCCGCATGCGCGGGGATGCTCCTCGCCAGCTCGCCGGCCGCTCGTGCGGAGTATCCGGACCATCCCGTGAAGATCGTCGTTCCGTACAGCCCGGGCGGGCCCGCGGATCTGCTCGGCCGCTACGTGGCCGCGAAGCTCACGGCTTCGCTGGGCCAGCCGTTCGTGGTCGAGAACAAGCCGGGCGCCGGCCTGGTGATCGGCGCGGACTACGCGGCAAAGTCGCCGCCCGATGGCTACACGCTGTTCCTCGCGGCGTCGTCGATGCTGATCGAGTCGAGCACCCGCGCACGCACGCCTGCGGACAACCTGAAGGACTTCGCCTGCATCTCGCTCGTCGGCAGCTTCCCGCTGGTGCTGATCGCCAATCCGAGCCTTCCCGTGCACAACGTGCGCGAAATGATTGCGTACGTCGGCAAGCGTCCGAACCAGGTGAACTTCGGCTCGTCGGGCAACGGCAGCCTCACCCATCTCGCGGGTGCGCTGTTCGACCAGATGACGGGCTTGAAGATGACACACGTTCCATACCGAGGCATCAACGAGGCATTGACCGACCTGATGGCGGGCCGCGTTCAGTTCTCCTTTGCGGGCGCGCCGATCGCGCTGCCGCACGCCAGGGCGGGCACGGTGCGCGCGCTTGCGGTGACGAGCCTCGCGCGCTCGTCCAGCGCGCCGGAATTGCCTACCGTAGCCGAGGACGGCCTGCCGGGGTACGAGGTGACCCCGTGGTACGGCCTGGTTGCGCCGGCGGCCACCCCGGCGCCCATCGTGGACAAGCTGCATCGGGAGATCGTGCGCATCATGCAGGGCGCCGATGTCAAGCAACAGTGGACGAAGTGGGGCGCGGATCCCACGTACAGCAAATCGCCCGATGAATTCGCCGCGCTGATGCGCTCGGAAGCGGCGAAGTGGGCGAAGTTGCTGGGCGAGGGTCACGTCAAGCTGGAGTGAGCTCCGGCAACCGATCCGGCGACTGGCGATCGAAACTACAGGAGGACGAAAATGAAAATAAGCGGGCGCTTTGCGCGAATTCGGTATGCACTGTTTTGCCTGGGATTGATGGCGCTCCCGTTCGAGGTTGCGTGGTCGCAGCCATTCCCCACGCAGCCGATCAAGATCATCGTCGGCTTCGCGCCTGGCGGGTCGACGGATATCGTCGCGCGGATCGTCGCCAAGGAGATGTCGGCGCAGCTGGGGCAGCAGGTCATCGTGGAGAACAAGCCCGGCGCCTCGGCGGTCATCGCCACCGAAGCGGTAGCGAAGGCGCCTCCCGACGGCTACACGCTGTGCTTCTGTACCCTTGGCGCGATGGTCATCCTGCCCATGATCCAGAAGGTCCCCTACAACCCGGAGAAGGATCTCGTGCCGGTCACGCATGTCGTCGACCAGCCGTTCGTGGTCGTCGTCAGGAGCTCGCTGGGTGTGAACACGCTGAAGGACTTCGTCGCCTATGCGAAGGCGCATCCGGGCGTCACGTTCGGCTCGCCGGGCACGGCGACTCCGAGTCACCTGACCGGCGAGCTCCTGGCGGTCGCCACCGGAACGAAGCTCACGCACGTTCCGTACAAGGGTGATGCACCGGCCATCCAGGACCTGATCGGGGGCCACATCGACGCGATGATGCTGTCCGCGATCGGCGTGAAGCCGCTGGTGGATTCCGGGAAGGTGATAGCGCTGGCTGTTTCCAGTCGCACGCGACTGAACTCGATGCCCGACCTGCCCACCGTGGCCGAGAGCGGGTATCCCGGTTTCCAAACGAACAACATGCAGGCCATCTTCGTGCCTGCCGGCACGCCGCCCGAGATCATCAAGACGCTGAACGCCGCTGCCGTGGCCGCGCTGAAGACTCCCGAAGCCGTCGAGAAGATCGCGGGTCAGGGGCTCATCATCGTCGCCGACAGCCCGGCTTCGCTCGCCAAGACCATGCACGACGAAACCCTGCGCTGGGGCGGCATCGTGAAGCAGCTCAACCTCAAGAATGAGTGACGCGCCGGCATCGACGCCGACGGCGCTGCGCCCGGCCGACCTCGGCCCGGAGGCGTGCTACAGGCTGCTGAGCGGCCTGGTCGTGCCGCGGCCGATCGCATGGATCAGCACGCGAAACGCGGCCGGCCTCGTCAACCTGGCGCCGTTCAGCTGCTACACGTTCGTCTGCACCAAGCCGCCCATGGTTGGCGTGAACATCGGCCTGCGCAACGGCGAGCGCAAGGACACCGCGCGCAACATCCGCGACACGAAGGAGTTCGTGGTCAACATCGGCGATGAATCGATGCTCGCGTCGATCCATCAAAGTGCCGACGAGTACGGGCCCGACGAGAGCGAAACGGAATTGCTGGGTCTCGCGGCGGTCACCAGCGACCTGATCTTCGCTCCGCGCCTGCGCGACGTGCCCGCGAGCATGGAGTGCAGGCTGCACAGCATCCAGGAGTTCGGAGACACCCGCGCGGAGTTCATCGTCGGCGAGGTCGTGCAGTTCCACTTCCGTGAAGGCGTGTGCGTCAACGGCAAGGTGGACATCGCGAAGCTGAATCCCATCGGGCGCATCGGCGGGCTGCAGTACTGCAAGCTCGGGCAACTCGTCAACATGCCGCCCATTCGCCGCTCCATTCAGAGCGTGCGATAGTCCCCCGTTAGCAGCGGCCGCCGGCCGCCGAGGATGTTCTGCGCGCGGGCGCCGGGCAGCGCCCGTCGCCGGCACGGCTTGTACCCGCGCATGGACTGGGGCACCCTAGCGCCGGACGGTGTTCGATCACGACGCGATCGAGAGCCGCAGTGCGAGGAATTTGCTCATGCCCGATGAGATCGTCGTTCAGGATCGCGAAGAGCTGATCTATCTGCTGTGCGAGGCGGCCGAGTTCGAGCACACGGTCATGTGCTCGTATCTGTACGCGCAGTGGTCGCTCAAGCGCGACGAGAGCGAGGGCGTGACGCCGACGGAGCTCGCGGCGATCGACCGCTGGCGCCTTTCGCTCGCACGGGTTGCGCGCGAAGAGATGCTGCACCTTTCGCTGGTGAACAATCTGCTCGCGGCGATCGGCGCGGCGCCGCATCTGTGGCGGCCCGCGTTTCCGGTGCGGCCCGGCCACTTTCCGGCCGACGTCGTGATGAATCTCGCGCCTTTCTGCGAGGCGACGCTCGATCACTTCATGTTCATCGAGCGCCCCGAGGGCATCCAGCTCGTCGATGGCGCCGGATTCGGTCACCCGGCGCACTACGAGCGCGTCGTGCGTCGCGATCTGCTTGCGCCTTCGCCCCAGGATTACGTCAGCCAGGGCCACCTGTATCACGGCGTGCTGCAGGGGCTGACGCGCCTGGTGGACCAGCTCGGCGAAGAGCGCGTGTTCGTCGGCCATGGCGAAGCCCAGGTCGGCGTCGAGGCCTTCGCGCTGCCGGGCCTGTTCAAGATCACCGATCTCGCCTCGGCCCAGCGCGCGGTCGAGGCCATCGTGCGGCAGGGCGAAGGCGCACCCGCGCACCGCGAGAATTCGCACTTTGCCCGTTTCGAAGCGATCCGCAGCGAGCTCGCGCAGCTGCGAGGCATGCGCCCCGGATTCGAGCCCGCGCGCCCGGTGGTCCGCAACCCCGTCCTGGGCGACACCGGCATCGCGCACGACGGCGTGCGGATCGTCGAGCCGGTGACTGCGCAAGTCGTCGACCTCGGCAACGCGACCTATGCGTTGATGATCAGGATGCTGTCGCAGGTGCTGGCACCGGCGCCGCTGCCGCCCGATCTGCGCCTCGAGCTCGCCGAAGCGGCAACTGCGCTGATGTCCGTGCTGGGCCGTGTCGCGGACGTTGCCACGCGCTTGCCGCTCGACTCGACGCACCCCGGATCGACCGCGGCGCCGAACTTCGAGCTGCCGGGCTCATCGGGCCAGCTGGTTCAGCAGTGCGCGGCCCGGATTCTGGGTGAACGAGCCGCCGAGCTGGCCGCCGCCGCCCGCCGGCTCACGCGCGCCGCACCGCTCGCCGATGTCGCGGACCATCTCGACGGCCTCGCGAAGCGGTTGGATCAGCTGCACCATCGGTTCGAAGCGCCGCTCGGTGCCGCCGTCGATCGCGTCGCGCAACTCGTCGTACCGGAAGCGCAGGCCGGGATCGTTTCGGCCCCGACCGAGCTGCCGCATGCCGCCGGCAACGCGGACGCGGCGCCCGATGTCGTCCGCACCAAGGACATCACGCTGCGCTTCGACGGCCATCGCTGCATCCACTCGCGCCATTGCGTGCTGGAGGCGCCCACGGTATTTCTCGCGAACACCCCGGGCGCCTGGCTGCATCCGGAAACGACCACCGTGGAGCACTGCGTGCGCGTCGCACACAATTGCCCCTCCGGCGCGATCACCTACGAGCGGCACGACGGCAGGGCCGCAGGAAACGGCGCCCGCGGTCAACGTGGTGCGCGTGCGCGAGAACGGCCCGTACGCCGTGCACGCGCAGATCGAGCTGGCCGGCGCCGGGTTGCGGGCAACGCTGTGCCGCTGCGGCCAGTCACGCCGCAAGCCGTACTGCGACGGCAGCCACAGCGAGGCCCGATTCGCGGCCACCGGCGAACCCGCCACGCAGGCTTCGGAGCCGCTCGCCGAGCGCGGCGGGCCGCTCGAGATCACGCCCGTCGCCGACGGTCCGCTGCAGGTGCACGGCAACGTCGAGATCTGCACCGGCACCGGACGAACGGTGCTGCGGACGCAGTCGACACGGCTGTGCCGCTGCGGCGGCTCCGGCAACAAGCCGTTCTGCGATGGCTCGCACGCACGCATCGGCTTTCGTTCGGACGTCTAGCCTTGCACGCCGGAAGCCAGGGAGGTCGAGGGTAGAAGATTTCGATCCCGCGACCGAGGCGGGTGTGCCGACCGCCTTCACTGGATCGGTTCGGGCCCGTCCTCCGGGATGCGTTTGACGAGCGTCAAGCGGACTCCGGCGGAAACGGGTAGCGTGACTCGGGTGGGTGTCGAACGGTGCCCGCCGATAGTGCGTCGGCGGGCGACGCGTGCAGGAACCGGGCGATGGCGCAGGACCACGCGCCTGCCGAAAGAGGCCAAGGGGGTGCCGGATGTCATTCAGGACACTGCTCGTTCACGTCGACGAGAGCCCGCACGCTGCGGCTCGCGTCGCTACCGCAGTTCGCATTTCGCGCGATCTCGGCGCGCGTCTGGTGGGCCTTTACCTGATCCCCCAGCCGGATGCGTTCAACGCGGCGCTCCCGGACGACAGGGCGAAGCAGCAGTTCCATGCGAGGCGGGAAGCCCAGGACGCCGCGGAGCAGGCGTTCCGTGCCGCCGCCGCGGCCGCCAACCTGAAGGCCGTCGAGTGGCGTGCACCGCGTGGCGATCCGCTGGATGCTGCCGTCGCGCATGCCCGGTGCGCGGACCTGTTCGTGGCGGGTCAGGAAGATCGCCGGGCTGGCGGCACGCAGTTGAACGATTTCGTCGTGACGGTGCTGCTCGCGAGCGGCCGACCCGTGCTCGTCGTTCCGTACATCGGTGCTGCCAAGACCTTCGGTCAGAACGTGCTGATCGCCTCCGATGGCGGCCGGGAAGCCGCGCGGGCCGTCGCGGACGCGATGCCGCTGCTCGAGCGTGCGCAGCGTGTCGACGTGCTCGTGGGCGCGCGCGACGGCACCGAGGAAGATTGGCGCGAGATCGGCGGCCGCCTGTCGGCATGGCTGCGCGACCACGGCATCGAGCCGCGCATCGAGGTGTTCGCTCCCGACGCGGCGGAAGCCGGCGAACTTCTCCTCTCGCGCGCGGATGACTTCGCCAGCGACCTGATCGTGATGGGCGGCTATGCGCATGCGCGACTGCGCCAGATGGTGCTCGGCGGGATGACGCGCACGATGCTGGACGCGATGACGGTGCCGGTTCTGATGTCGCACTAGCGCGCGCCGGCACGCTAGTGCGACAGTGAACGTCGAGTGAGCTGTCGGCGAGCCTTACACGACGGCCCGCTCCCTCCTGCCGATCGAACGTAAGCGACTGTACCCGCACGGGTTTTGGCGCAGGGCATGGCACGTGCTTGCAGCAGTGAGCCACGCACGTAATAGGCGCGTGTGCATGACAACAGGCCGCAGCCCAATAGTTGCGAGGGGGACACCAATGAAGCGCAGCACGTTGCGGTGCGTGGTCACGACATTCGCCTTGGCGTTGCTTGGCGGTTCCGCCAGTGCGGCCACGATGATGGCGAACAACAGCAACAAGGGCAGCATCCTGGTCTTCCCGCGCATCGACGTGAGTCCAGGTGTCGACACCCTGATCACGCTGGTCAACGACAGCGCAACCGACGTCCAGGTCAAGTGCTACTACCGGTCGAGCGAGCCGGTGCCTACCCCGCTGTCGTCGAAGTTCGACACGTCGGCGATCAAGCACACGATGGACTTCACGCTCACGTTGACGCGCAATCAGCCGCTCACGTGGTCGGCGGCGACGGGCGTGGTGCTGGGGGGCGGACGGCAAATCGCACAGGCGTTCACCAACTGGCCGGACGGTACGGCGCGCACGCGCGGCGAGCTGAAGTGCTTCGCGATCGGCGCGGATCCGAGTGGCAACGTCACGCAGATCAACTTCAACCAGCTATTCGGCACTGCGGCGATCGTCGGCGCGCCGTTCGGGGCTGCAGGGCAGGCTTACGAATACAACGCCTGGGCGTTCCAGGCGCTGGGCGGCACGCTCGCGCAAGGGCAACCGGTCGGCAACACGCCGGGCGTGCTGAACCTCGACGGCACGCTGAACGGTTACGACATGTGCCCGAACATCCTGGTGGGCGCGTTTCAGCCCCGAGGCGCGCCGCCCATCTTCCCCGGACGTGTCCCTGTCGTTGCGATCGTCGAGGCCGATTTGGGAGCCCATTTCGGCGGGTTCTATAGCGGCGTTGGTCCGGCAGTTCTGAGCATCGTTTCCGGCGCAGCCGGCAACCCAACCCCTGGCGTCGAGGTCGGCGTCACGACCACAGGTGCGGCCAGTTCGGCTTTCGGTGCGCTGCTTGCGGCAACGACCGCTGCTGCACCCAGCGCTGGCGCTCCATTCTCGTTGGACCTGGACGCGCTCGGCAACTCGTCGACGGCGGGGTTTGGCGAAGCGATCCAGCTGATCGTAAAGCAGGCAGGCACTACCTACGCCATGTCGATCGGCACGACGCCGGTGCCGCCGTTTGCGTGGACGGCCCTTACGTTCACCGGCATTTTCGATCCGGACGCATTTACGCGCGTGATCGGCGCTGGGCCGCTGAACCCGGTCTTCGACGGGGCCACCACGACCGCGTTCGGCGTTGGAGTCGGCAATTCCGGCGCGAAGGGCACCGTTGACGTGAACTATGACAACTTCGCGTTGTTGTTTGCCGCCGCCGCCCCTGCCCCCGCGACCGCTCTGTCATCGACGCAGATTTCGATTGCGGCCTGCAATCAGGACCTCACGCAACGTGCGCAGCCCTTCATTACCAAGTACACCTACACGTTCTGGAACGAAGACGAGTTCTCGCGCACCGGTACGCACGAGTGCGGCGACAGCTACTATGAAACCACGCTGCCAGCACTGAGTGGCAATGGTGCTGCGCCGAATCCGGGTCCGTTCATCGGGATGCCCCTCGCGCAGTACTCGTCGCTGGGCACACGCACGGCCTACATGCGCATCGAGTCGGTGGCAGATACCTTCGTGTGTGCCAATGCGGTGCAATTCGGCATGCTCGGCGTGATCGCAAGGTCGAATGCCGGTGTGTACGTGCGTGGTACCAATCTGGTCGGTCGTGGGACGCGCGCCGGGGTGATGACCTACGATCCGGGGCCGGCGGACAGCTTCAAACGCTAGGCGCTCCTGGAGAGCCAACGGACCCCGCTTCGGCGGGGTTCGCCGTTTCTGTGTTCCTGCCGACGCGCGAACTGCACTCGCAATAGGGCTGCATGAGCTCCATCGCCACGTCGTGCGACTCCGGGATCACGCCTCCCAGCCTCTCGCGCAAACCCAGCTTCGCCACCTGGCCGAGCAGCGCGACGGTCCCGCGGGTCATGATGGGCTCGATGCCCAACTCGTCGAGGACGCTCAGCGCCACCTCGGCCTCTTCGCAGCGGCGCTTTGCATGGATGGCGGTGGTGCGCAGCAGGCGCGATGCGTTGTCCATGAAGGGCAAGGCGTCGTACCACTCGGCCACCGACGCGAGCACCTCGTTGCTGATTCCATACCGCCTGGCCGCCGCGAGACACTCGATCAGCAGCGCAATCTGGCCCTTCATCAGGATATGGCGCAACGCCTTGATGGCGGTCGCCCTGCCGATGTCCGGGCCGACGACGGTGATTCGCATGCCCCACGGCATCAACGCTCGTGCAAAGGCGGCCGCGGCGGGTCCGCTGACAATGATCGGAATCCGATGCCCGTGCTCGAGCGGCGATCCTTCGATGGCGCCGTCGGCGAAGAGCGCGCCGCGCGCTGCGATGATCGCGCCGATGTCGTGCTTGGCTTGCGGCGTGGTCGATGCGAGGTCGACGTAGCAGTGATCCGGGCCGAGCGAATTCGCGATGGCACGAGCGGCGTTCACGGATTCGATGCCCTGCGTCACCGCAATGATGAGATCCGCGCAATCCGCGAGCTCCGCCGGGCTGGAGACGAGGCGCACGCCCGATGCGTGCGCGCGGGCGCGAGTGAGTGCACTGCCGCCGTTGCGCTGATACGCCGCGATGGATGCGAGCCCGGCCTGGCCCAGCCCGAGGGCCAAGCCATGTCCGACTTCGCCATAGCCCACGATGCCGAGTCGCAGTTGGCGACGTGCCTGGTCACCGGTGGATGGCTGCGAGGTGTCGTTCTGGGAGGTGCTCACGCGAATCTTCCAAAGGCGGCTGCGTGGTGGGCATGACGCCGGCCTGCGCTCACCGGAGTGCGACGGTCTCGCCTTGCGCGCGCGCATGGTGCGGCGCGCTCACCAGGAGGAAGTAGATGACGATGCCCGCGCTCGCCAACAGCATGCCGATGATGGCCGCCAACCAGAAGCCGCGCACGCCAAGCGGAGTGGCGAGACCCAACCCGGAAAGGCTGACGATGTCCGTCAAGCCGATCACGAAGCCGCCGGCAAGGCCCACGGTCCATAGGCCGACGACGTTGATGAGCAAGGGTACGACCGCGCGCTTGTAACCGCGCAACGCATTCACGGACACCGCCTGCAACGCGTCGAATACGTGGTAACCGGCCACGAGCACCAGCAAGCTCGCGGCGACGGCCTGCACGCCTGTGTCGATCGTGTAGAAGGCCGCCACGACGCTCGCCCCCGCCGCGAGCGTCAGGGCCGATACGCCGGCGAGGCCGAGGGCGAGCGCGATGCCCGTGATGCCGGTCGAGCGCGCGAGGGCGAACTTGCGCGCGCCGATCGCCTGCCCGACGAGCACGCCGACCGCGTTGCCCATGGCGAGCGGCAGCATGTACATCACGGCCGCGACGTTGGCGGCGATCTGGTGCGCTGCCGAATTGACCGCGCCGAGGCGCGCCACGAAGAGCGCCATGAAGGTGAACGCCGTCACGTCGACGAGAAAGGTCCCGCCGATCGGCACGCCGAGCGCCAGGAGCCGGCGCTGGTCGTGCCAGCGTGGCCATGACCAGCGCGAAAACACGCCGTGGCGCCGGTATTCCTCGGCCATGCCGCAGCGCAGCCACGCGAGGATGCAGATCAACCAGTTCACGAGCGTCGTCGACAGCGCGCACCCCGACGCTCCCATCTCCGGCGCGCCCCAGTGGCCGAAGATGAACATCCAGTTGAGCGGCACCTTGAGCGCGAGTCCGAAGAGGTTCAGCGCCATCATGATGCGCGGCATCGACACAGCCGTCGTGTAACTCGCGAAGAGCCGGAACGCGAGCCCCGCCGGCGCGCCCCACGCCGCGATCGCGAGGTAGGACCGCACCTTCTCGGCGACGGCAGGCGGCGCCTCGCTCAGCGCCAGCAGCGGCTCCGGATAGCGGAACACGAGCACCGACACGACGGCCAACGCGGCCGCGAGCCACATCGCCTGGCGCACCTGCTCGCCGATCTCGGCGTGGCGGCCGGCGCCCAGGAGTTGCGCGACCATGGGCGTGACCGCCAGCAGGATGCCCATCAGCGCCACGAAGACGCTGAAGTAGATCGACGCGCCGATGCCGACGGCCGCCAGATCGTCCGTAGCGTAGCGACCCGCCATCATCGTATCGATGACCGCGTAGGCCATGACGGCCAACTGCGCGATCAGGACCGGCCAGGCGAGTTCGTAGATTTCGGCGACGAGCTTCCGGCGCACGGGTGCGTTGAATGGGCGACGAGACGGGGCGTTCGGGAGAAGGCCCGGAAGCGGCTGACCGCGCGGGCGCGGTGAGGCGCCGCTCGGAATCCGAAACCATTTGCGGCCCGAGGGCGACAGCGACGTCGCGACCCGGTACTCCCGGTCCGCCTGACCCGGGGCAAGTGTGCCGGAGGTGCTCAGCCTTTCTTCGGCTGCTTGGGCTGCTTCGGCTTTTTCGGCTCTTTGCGCTGGCGGTCCCGATTACCCATGGAAACTCCTTGTGAGGTGCGGCGCTCAGCTTATGCCGCAGCGACGGCGCGCGCAATGGCAGCGGCCAGGTGGGCTAGGGGACGGTCGGATCCAGGTCGGTGAATCGGCCCATGTACGTGCAACCGATCGAATGCTTCAACGGCGCCGTCGCGGGAATCGTGACCGTCTGCGACACCATGGGCGCGAGTCCCGTCGTCGCGTTGTCGTCCACAGGCGATCGACGACGAATGGACGCGGCAGCGTTCGTCGGCTTGCGCACCCGGACCATGCGCGTCGTACCGAAGCCGCATCGACCACCCTAAGGATTTCTTCGCTGCGGTCGATGATGGGTGACGACGTAACGACGGGGGCGGCGCAGATGGGCTATTTCCGATACCGGGTCGAGGGTGGCGAGTTCGTCGTCCAGGGCGATCGCTACTGGCAGATCACGTTCAACGGTACCCAGATCGGAGGCATGTTCCGCGCACCGCAGGACGCGCTCGACGCACTCGCCAGGCTCCGGCGAGGACTGATCCCCGGGCCGGATCTCGGCGGCATCGACGATCCGCCCTCGGACTTCCGGTGCTGGGAAACGCCTCCGAGCATCATGGAGCGATACGTCGACGCTGCTTCGTAGCCCTACGGCGCGAGGTGCGCAGCCGCTTCGCGCGCATGGCCCGCAATGCTCGTCACCAGCATCTCAAGCGATGCAGGAACCACTTGAATCGCAGTGCGCGCTTCCATCGACTGCTGATGACGTCGTTGCAGCGCGCACAGCGCACCCGCCACACCGCGCTGGATTCCGGCATGCGCGTGCGCTCGGCGGGTGGGGGCATCGTTTTCGTCGGCGGGACTGAGCGGGTGCTTCCGCATCTGGCCAGCAGCGCGCGACTTTGCCATTGAGGTAAATCAACGCGCGAACGACCGAACTCCGGATGTCTGTTCAATTCCGCCGCCTATCCCCAATCCTGGGGATGGGCAGCATCGGCGACACGGGAGAATCGAGCCGTCGCGGCAGCCACAAGGCCGACGCGTCGCGCGATGCTGCATTCGCAACGGATGGGTCCGCGATCGCCTCTGCAACAGCTCCGCGTCTTGCACCCTGTAGAATCAGGCAACGTTGCGCGCATGCGCAAGCTTCGGAAGGCGTCCGCCATCCGCGCCGGTGTCATAGCGCAATCGCGGGCCGGCAGGCTGCGGCGAACGCCTGCGTACCGCGTCCGGCGCACGTGGGCCCGCGCGCATGAAGATCCTCTTCCTCGATCCGCTGGGCAGCTACGGCGCCCGAACCTGCGCCGACGAACCGCTCGGCGGCACGCAGTCTGCCGTGACCTATCTCGCGCTGGCGCTCGCACGCGCCGGCGTCGGCGTGATGGTTGCGAACCGAAGGGCCGACGACGTGCTGGAGGAACGGATCGCATGGCGCAATCTCGCGCGCATGCAGCAGCGCTTCGCTGCAACGCTGCACGACGAAGGCGTGACTCACCTCGTGGTGGTGAGCTCCGCGAACCTCTCGGCCCTGCGCCCGCGGATCGCGTGGAACGGACCGTGGATCCTCTGGAATCATCACTGGACCGACCAGCCGTCGCTGGCGGCGCTCGGGGATCCAGCGGTGCGCGACGGCTGGGACGCCGTCGTGAGCGTGAGCGCGACTCATCACGCGGGCATGGAGCGGGCGTTCCAGCTCCGGCCCGAGCGGCACTGGATCATGCGCAACGCGCTCGGTCCGCACTTCGCGCGTCTTTTCGCGGACTGGGACGAGTTTCGCCTGCAGCGCGAGCATCGCGCGACAACCCGCTTCGTGTACACCTCGACGCCGTTTCGTGGCCTCGATGTCCTCGCTGCGGCGTGGGGGGATCTCGGGGCGCGCAGGCACTGGTCGTGCACGGTGGTGAGCGGCATGCAGCCTCTACGGACGAGGCGATACCGACTTCGAGTCGCTGTTCGCGACCGTCGCGGCGACGCCCGGCATGAAGCGACTGCAGCCGATGGGCCAGGCGGCGCTCGCCCGCGTGCTCGCGGAACACGATTTCTGGGGCTATCCCTGCACGTTCACCGAGACGTCGTGCATCTCGGCCCTCGGAGGCCGTCGCTGCCGGGCTGTATCCGGTGACGACGGCGTTGGGCGCGCTGCCCGAGACGCTGGAAGGCTGGGGCGCGTTCGTTGCGCCCGACCGCGACGGATTGGTCCGACGCTGGAGCGAAGCCGCGGTCGCGCAGGTGCAGCGCCGCGAGTGCGATCCGCTCGCCTGGCTGGGCGCCAACTGGGAACGCCGCGAGCACGTGGTGCGCGCGTGGTCCTGGGATCGGCGCGCGCAGGAATGGCTTGCGTCGCTCGATGCCCTCGGGCTGCCCGGGCACACCCGCGCGTAGGGCCGCGCGGCGCGCCTGCGCGTCGCCCCCGACGGCGCACATCGCGCACTTCGCGCACACCAAACGTTCGCGTAGTCCACAGTTGTGCTGCGCGCAGGGGTAATCGTTGCTGTGCGAGTTTTGCAACAGCGAACGCTCGATTTTTGAATGTCTGTGCCTATTGCGCACGACCGTGCCTCGTTTGGCCGCATCATCCGAGCGTGCGCTGCTTCCGTCGCTCGGAGCAACGCGCACCGAATCCGCCGCGTTTCGCGGCAAACCACGGCGACAACGATCGGCAAGCGAGCAGATGCAACTTCGTTCCAGCGTGTCGGCGGCCCGACATCCGCAGCGGCACGGCAAGACCCAGGTTTGCGCAAGCCTCAGTCCTGATTCCCCGGCGTCCCCCGCAGTGTCACCGCCAGATGCGCGCGCACTGAACCAAAGCGCGAGCTCCGCGCGCGGAGGCCGCCCATGCCTAACCAGAAGTGGGCTCACGCGCCCCTGCCGCAGCCGGACGAGGAGCTCGCTGCGCCTTTGCTCGAGTCCCTCTCGTGGGCCTGCATCTACGTCGGCACGCGCGACGCGCTGATCGCCGCCGGGCTCGTGCTCGAGGGACAATTCCCGGGCGATCCGGGGCGGGCACGCAAGACACAGCACTATCACGGGCCCCCCGACTGGCGCATCGACCGGCGCGGACCGAACCGCTTCTCGGTGCGGCTGCCACGCTCGCTCGAGACCAGTTCCGCCGCCAAGCCGATGCCCGTGCGCGAGGAAAGCGTCTCACCGTACGAGCCCGTCACCGAGCCGGTCTCAGTAGGCGCGAGACGAGCTCACTGGACTACCTTCGTGCTGCGCACTCCGGTATTCGCGCTGGCGCTCGGCGCGCTCACTGCCCGCGCACTCCGATCGTCGGCGGTCATGCCGAGGTCGCCGCGAGGCGCAACGGGTGCTGCAGCAACTGCAGCGCGTCGACGATGCCGAGTGCGACGACGTCGGCCGCGCCCACCGTGGCCGCAGCGGCTCCCTCGCGCTGCACCACGGCGATTCCCAGGCCCACCGCGTCGAGCATCTTGTGGTCATTGCGGCCATTGCCGATCGCGACGACGCTGCCGAGGCCCAGCCCCCGTACCAGCGTCAGCTTCGCTTCGGCCTGGTCAGCACCGCCCACGACGACCAGCTCCAGCGGCAAGCCGGCAAGTTCTTCGGCGGCTCGGCCAAACGTGTCGGCGGTGACGACATGAATCGTCAGCCTGGCGGAGAGCTCGCGCAGCATGAGTGCCACGCCATCGAGCAGCCTGCCGTCCTCGGCGAGCGTGCCATTGAAGTCCAGCACCAGGTGCTCGAGCCGCAGGTCGCCGAACCCGGGTATGTCGACAGCGAGCATCGCCGGCGTCAGCGCACGACCGTGACGGTGCAGATCGCGTACGCGATGACTCGATTCGACACCGAGCCCATCAGCCAGCGCCGGAACAAGTTCTTGCCGCGATGGCCGAGCACGATGTGGTCGGCGTTCCAGCTGTCGGCGTGATACAGGATCTGCTCCGCAGGATGTCCCGCGGACACTTCGAACGCGGGACTCACTCCGGCCGCAGTCGCCTTCGCGCGAAGCGGCGCGAATTGCCTCTCGAAGTGGTCCTGGGCCGACTCGAGCAGCGCTTCGGTCTCGACATCCTCGGCGGCTCGGGCGGTTGCGCAACCGCGAGCACGCGCAGCTCCGACTTGAACGCCGACGCCATTGTCAGCGCGAAATCGAAGGCCTTCTCCGCCGCGGCCGAACCGTCGTAGGCGCACAGGATCCTGGTGTTCATTCCGGTTCTCCTTCCACTGCAACCACGGCGGGCGCCGGGACAGGTTGCGCCGCCTGACCCGCGGCCGGCAACAGGTGCCGCGGCAGGAAGAAAGCGTTGGCAATCAGGGTCGGGACGACTGCGCTCGCGACGACGGCGGCGATCAGGTAAGAGTACTGCGCGTCGTCGATGATGCCGTGGGTCAATCCGAACAGGGCGGAGATGCTGCCGAAGGTGAGGCCGGTGGACATCATGAGCGTCGTATAGACGCCCTCCTTGGTCGGCGAGCCGAACACCTTGGTCATCGGGTACACGCCAAGGACTTTCGAGCCCATCTTGGCCAGCAGGAGGATGACGAACGCGCCGGGCGCGGCAATGAGCGCCGGCACCGACACGAACGAGCCCGCCCGGATGAAGTAGAAGGGCGTCAGGGGTTCGCGGCGCGCGTGCCAAGAAAAATGCCTACACGCCAACCCGGACCCGGTCGCAACGTAGGCATCGTCAGCCCCGAAGGGCGCCTAGAGGAGAATGCCATCTCCCGTCGGAAGTATAGCCGAGGGCTCGCGTCAGGCGCACGGCGGTCTACTCCGTCGGCATGGTCCTGCCCCGCCGTGCCGGGGTGGTTTCCAGGGAGACGTCTCCGGTGTGGGCTACCGGATGTTCATGTTGCGGTGCGTCAATGTTGCCCTTGCACAGCGTTGATCGCGCCTCCAGATGAGCGCAATATCGCCGGTATAGTTGCACCGCACCATGATGTGGCCGGGCCTGCGCGGAGCGTTCCGCGGCGACACCCGGAGCGTGAGGAGATTGCAATGGACATCGTCGCAAGAGCGCCGAAAGTGCTGCCGTGGCTGGCGCAGCGCTTCGACGTTCCCGAGAGCGTAGCGTGCCAGACCTGGCAGGTGGTCGTGCGCGACGCCGATGCGCACTTTCGCGCCGACGAGCGCGGCTCGTCCGAGTACTGGGCGTTCGCGATGCGCGAATTCCGCGAAGGCCTCGCGCGCATCCAGCAGTCGCCGCTGCTCGGCGTCCTGCATTGCCAGGAGCAGGTGGTGTTCGCGAGCTACGCTGCCGGCATCGCGCTCCTCGCGCGACCGTGGGGGATGCTCGCGGGCGCTTCCGGGCAGCCGAAGCGCGCCGCCTGAGGTGCGCCGCCGTCCCGGGGCCGAGCTGATGACGAACCCTTCACCTCTTCCCGCTATGCGCGACGCCGACACAAGTCTGCGCCTGCTGCCCCTGTGGAACACGATGAGCGCGGTGCTGATCGCGGCCATCCTCTACCTGTCGCTCACGCCCAATCCGGTCCAGGTCCCGATGCCGGAAGGCGACAAGCTCGGCCACGCCGTTGCCTACGCAGCGCTCATGTTCTGGTTCGCGCAGATTCATTCCGCGTTGCGCCGACGCGTGCTGGGCGCGGCCGCGTTCGTGGCGATGGGGGTAGTGATCGAGTTCCTGCAGCGCGCATCGGGCTATCGCAGCTTCGAGGTGGCCGACATGCTTGCCGACGCGATCGGCATCGCCGCGGGCTGGCTTCTGGCGCCGCCGCGGCTGCCCAATCTGCTGCGCTGGGTCGAATCGCACTGGGTGCGCGCGCGGGCCTGACCCACGCCTTGTCCCGCGCGGTGTCCGCCCGGGACCTGCGCGCACGGGAAGCTCCCCTCGTCTGCGGCCGCGTGCGCTTCCGCTCGCGCGAGTGCGACCTCGCACTCGACGGCGCGAGTCCTTCGCTCGAATGTATGCAACAGCTCGCGCGCCGCGCCTACGGCGATGGCGCGCACGCTCATCGCAGCACCGAGTGCCCGCACGTCCACATCGTGCCCGGCGCGTTCGCAGATCGAAACCGCGAATGGCTTCCGACGTGTCGAGCTAACTTACAGCGAATCGGATGACGCGCATGCAAACCCTTCATTCATGGGGACGTTTTGCCAATGCCACGATTCTTGCTTTGTCCTGGCGCAGGGAAGAACAGAGGCCAGTCGGGCCCGACGGTGCCTGGCCGCAAGCATTGATCAGGGGGTTGTGCGATGAAAGGAATCGATCAGGGCGCGGTAAATCGCCTGGCCCGGCTGATTGCGATGACCACGGAAGACGCGCGGCAGATGATCGTGGCCGGGCAATCCGGAGAACGGCTCCACCACGAGGTCAAGCTCGCTGCTGCGCTCGCTGCGCAGCTCGCGCGCACGCTCAAGCTGACGGAGCGCGACGTGGACCGTTATCACGAGGCCGGCGCCATCGCGCGCGATGTCATCGCCAAGGCCCAGGCTCAGCAGTGGTGTGACGACCGCGAGCCCTAGCAGGTCGGCAGCAACCGCACGTCCCTCGATGCCCGCCGATTCCCGGCAGGCATGACTTCCCTCTATTGGTGACAACGCACGGCTCCCGCGCCCTTCGCGTCTGCGCCGCCCCCCAGTGCACCGTGAACGACAACGAGCCGGCACGGCCGGTCGATGCCTCGCGCATGCGGCAGCTCGGTGCGCGCTTCGACGACGAGCCCTTCGCCGGTACGCCCGAGTCCGGCTCCGCCACGGTTGTCCGCTGAGGCCTTCGCGCGCAGGGGCGGCGTCAACGCGCGTCAGGTAACCTCTGGGGTGCCTCCGGGGTGCCTCAGGGGCGAACCGTTCGGGGACATGGACGAATCCGCTGCGCGCAAACTGATGGCCGTTCGGGCGATCGAGCTCGAGGACCGCGAGCGCGCGCTGTGGAGCGATGCCGACCGCGCGTGGGCGAGCGAAGTCGCCGCGCGCGATGTCGGCGAGCGCGCCGGGCCCGACGCGTTCCTCGCCGCTCGCGCGGCCCGCGCCGTCGAGCGCCTCGCCGTCACCGCACCCGCGCTGCGTCGCACCCTTGCGGCGTTCACGTGGCGCGGCTGGATCGCACCGGTGCTGCTGGCGATCGCGTTCGCCGCGGGTGTGATGGCCGAGCGCATCGACGGCGCTGCTCGCATCAACATCCTCGCGCCACCCGTGCTCGGCGTGCTCGCCTGGAACCTCGCGGTGTATGCGCTGCTCCTGCTGCGCCCGGTCGTGCGCCGCGGGACCGCGCGCTTCACGGGCCCGGTGCGCGATGTGGTGCTCGCGCTCGGCGCCGGTCGAATCACCTGGCGCCCCGCGCCGAAGAAGGGCCCGCTTGCCGGCGCGCTGACGGCGTTCGCGACGCAGTGGACGCGCATGGCGGCGCCGATCTACGTGGCGCGTGCCGCACGGCTGCTGCACGCCGGTGCAGCGCTGTTCGCGGCCGGCGTGATTGCGGGGCTCTACCTGCGCGGCATCGCGTTCGAATATCGCGCCACCTGGGAGAGCACGTTCCTCGATCCCGCGCAGGTCCACCGGATGCTCGCATTCGTGCTCGCCCCGGGGGCGTGGCTCACCGGCCTCGGGGTGCCTACGGCCGAGCACATCGCATCCATTCGCTCGCCCGGGAGCAACGGCGAGAATGCGGCGCGCTGGCTGCATCTCTTCGCTGCGACGCTCGGGATCGTCGTGATCGTGCCCCGGCTCGCGCTCGCGGCATGGGACGGGTGGCTGGAAGAGCGTCGGGCGAAGCGGATGCGCATCGATCTCGACGAGCCGTACTTTCGCAAGCTGCTCCGCGGATTTCGCGACACGCCGATCGCGATCGCGGTCGTGCCGTACAGCTACACCCTTCCACCGGAGCGCGCGGCAGCACTGGAGGCTCTCATCGCCCGTACCTTGGGTGCACGCGTCGATCTCGCGTTGCGGCCGGTCGTGCCCTACGGCGGTGAGGATGCGCTCGCGGCGGATGCCATCCGCGGCGGGTCCGACGTCGTCGTCGCGCTCTTCAACGCGGCCGCCACACCCGAGCGCGAGGCGCACGGCGCCTTCGCTGCGGGGCTCGCCGGCGCAACTGCGCAGCGTCGCGCCGCGACCGTTGCGCTGGTCGATGAATCGCTGCTGCGGGAACGCTGGGGCCCGGATCCCGCACAGCGCGAGGGCCGACGTGCCGCATGGCGCGACGTGTTGAGCGCGAGCGGCGCGGACGTCGTATTCGTCGATCTCGGCGCGCCCGATCCCGAAGCCGTCGAGAGCGCCCTGATGCGCGCGCTGGACGCGACGCCGGCAACGCGACGATGAGCGTGCTGGAGCCCGTTGCGGATCGGGCCGCGGGCGCATCCGCTGCGCAGCGGGTTGCCGGCGCGTCGCGCATCGCGCTTTCGCTCATCTCGCACACCAATGCCGGGAAGACGACGCTTGCGCGCACGCTGCTCGGACGCGACGTCGGCGAAGTGCGCGACGCGGCGCATGTCACGCTCGAGGCCACCGCCTACACGATGATCGAGACGCCGGCCGGCGATCGGCTCGAGCTGTGGGACACCCCGGGCTTCGGGGACAGCGTGCGTCTCGCGCGCCGTTTGCGGCAGCAGGGCAATCCGATCGGCTGGTTCCTGACCCAGGTCTGGGATCGCTTCCGCGACCGTCCGCTGTGGCTGTCGCAGCAGGCGGTGCGCAACGTGCGCGATCACGCCGACGTCGTGCTGTATCTCGTCAACGCCGCGGAAGATCCGCGCGATGCGGGCTACCTCGCGCCGGAGCTCGAGGTCCTGCGCTGGATCGGCAAGCCGGTGCTGATGCTGCTCAACCAGACGGGCGCGGCGCGACCCCGTGCCGACGAGGCCGCCGAGGAAGCCCGCTGGCGCGAGGCCGTCGCGGCGAATGCTCCGGTGCGCAGCGTGATGACGCTCGACGCCTTCGCGCGCTGCTGGGTCCAGGAGACGACCCTGCTGCGCGCCGTGACGGCGCTGCTGGAGGACTCGCAGCGCGACGTCATGCATCGGCTTGCGTCGCTGTGGCAGGCGCGGCGCATGGAGCAGTTTGCGGCTTCCATGCACGCGCTCGCGGGGCCGATCGCCGAGAGCGCACGCGATCGCACGGTGCTGGCGCCGCGCACGTCGGCGGCGACGTGGCGCGACGTCGGACGCATGGTGGGCCTCGATACCCAGCCGAACCCGGCCGAGAGCGAGGCGGTGCGCGAGCTCGCGCAGCGGCTCGAAGCGCGCTTGCGCACGGCCACCGAAGCGCTGATCGCCGTCAACGGCCTGGAAGGACGCGCAACGGGCGACATCCTTGCTCGCGTTGCGGCCACCGTCACGACCGAAGCGCCGACCGACGAGCGCAAGGCCGCCATGCTCGGCGGCATCGTGTCGGGCGCGCTCTCGGGGCTCATCGCCGATCTCGCGGCGGGCGGACTCACCCTCGGGGCCGGCATGATCGCAGGCGGGGTGCTGGGCGCGCTCGGCGGGGCGGGGCTCGCCCGCGGCTACAACATCGCACGCGGTCGCACGGACAGCGTCGTGCGCTGGAGCGACGAATTCCTCACGGGTCTCGTGGAGGACGCTTTGCTGCGCTATCTCGCCGTCGCGCATTACGGGCGTGGCCGCGGCGAGTGGCGCGAGTCGGAATATCCGGTGTTCTGGCGCAGCCTCGTCGCGGAGCACCTTGCGCCACGCAAGGAGGCGCTTCGCGCGCGTCTGGGCTGCGTTGCGCGACACCGACGGCGAGTCGGCGGACGATGCGCAGCTCGAGGCGCAGGTCCACGCGCTTGCCCGCGAGCTCCTCGAGGCGCTGTATCCGGGTGCGCTGGCGTCCGAGTGACGGCGCAGGACTGCGCAAGCCACACGGCGCCGCGGCGCCGCGATCGCGGCCGCCCGGTCCCTCGATTCAGCTCGGAAACGCCTGCTCCACCTGCGCCACCTGCTCGGGCGTGAGGCGGCGCACGTTGCGTCCTTCGAGCTCGAGCGCGAGACGCGCGGTCGCCTCGAGCTCTTCGGCGCTGTCGACGGCGTCCTCGAGATCGCGGCCCGACGTGACGGGCCCATGGTTCGCGAGCAGGACCGCGCGATGGTCGCGTGCGAGTTGCCGTACCGCGCTCGCGAGGGCGCGATCGCCCGGACGGAAGTAGGGCACGAGCGGCAGGCGTCCGACGCGCATCACCGAGTACGGCGTGAGCGGCGGCAGGACGTTGCCGGGATCGTCGTGCACGAGGCACGAGATCGCGACGGCGCACGTGCAATGCAGATGCACGATCGCCCCGGCGCGCGGGCGCTCGGCGTAGATCGCGAGATGCAGGAACGCTTCCTTCGATGGCTGGTCGCCGTCGAGGTGCCTCCCGTCCGGATCGACCTTCGCGAGGCGCGCGGGATCGAGGCGACCGAGGCAGCCTCCCGTCGGCGTCACGAGAATGCCATCCGCCAGGCGAACGCTCAGGTTGCCGGTGCGGCCGTGGGCATAACCGCGATCGTAGAGCGAGCGGCCGTGCTCCACGAGGGCGTCGCGCAGGCGGCTGCTCCGTCATCGATTCCTACCATCGCAAGGGCGCGCGCGAAGAAGTCCGGTGCGCCGAAGTTGCCCGACTTGAGCGCGAGGCGATACGGCTCGCCGCCCACCGCCGTGGTCCACGGCACGCCCGGATCGATCTCCTGCCCGATCGCGAGTGCGCGCACGCCGAAGCGCTTCGACCACCGCGCCGGCGGTCTCGCCACCGGCCACCACGAACGTGCGCACGCCGGCGGCGGCAAGCGCTCGGGCCACGTCGCGGAACGCGTTCTCGACGATCTCGGCTGAGCGCTCGCGCCCGAGCGCAGCATGGACCCGCGCGAGCTCGTCCGGCTCGGCCGTGGCGTACACCAGCACGCGCGCATCCTTTTGCACGGCGGCGACGGCCGCATCGCGCAGCTGCGCGAGTGCCGCCGCGGATTGCAGCGCAACCGGATCGATGCGTACCGCCGCCATGGTGCCGCGCGCGGCCGCAACCTGCGCGCGCGTGGCGACGGAGCAGCTTCCGGCGAGCACGGCCGCAGCCGCGACCCGCGTCCTGCGACGATGCGAGCGCCGCACTCGCGCCGCGCGCCTCGTTGCGCAACGCGCGCGCGAGGCCCATCGCGAGACCTGCGCCACCGGTGGTGAGCGGCATGTCGCGGCAGGCTTCGCCGAGCGCGACGAGATGCTCGTCGCGCGTGGCGTCGAGGATGGCGTAGCGCGTGCCGTCGCTGCGCAGGTCGCGCAGCGCAGTCGCGATCGCATCGCGCCCGCGCTCGACGACGGGATAGCTCACGCGCCCGACGCGGCCTTCGACCTGCTGCTGCAGCACGCGCACGAGATTGGCATCGCGCATCGGCGTCAGCGGATGGTCGCGCATCCCCGATTCGGACAGCAGCACGTCGCCGACGAAGAGGTGCCCGAGATAAACCGTGCGCGCATTGCGCGGATAGGCCGGCGTGGCGACCGTGAGCGTGTCGCCGAGCGCGTCGAGCAGCGCGTTTGCCACGGGCCCGATGTTGCCCGCAGGCGTCGAATCGAACGTGGAGCAGTACTTGAAGTAGATGCGCCGGGCGCCGCGCTCGAGCAGCCACTGCAGGGCCGCAAGCGACCTCGCAACCGCATCGGCGGCCGGGATCGTGCGCGACTTGAGCGCGACGACGACCGCGTCGGCGGCGCGGAAGCGCGAGCTCGGGGCCCGGCACGTCGTTCGCCTGGATCACGGCGAAGCCCTCGCGCGCAAGGGTGACGCCGAGGTCGGTGGCCCCCGTCAGGTCGTCGGCGATGCAACCGATCAGCATCGCGCAAGTGTAACGGGTCGCTGCGTCCGGTGTCACCGCAACGGTATCCTTCGCGTCTTGCGCGGGTTGCGGACGCAACGCAGGGACGGTGTACATGGACGAGGTGGAAGCAGCGGTGATCGGGGGGGGTGTCGTGGGCCTCGCCGTGGCGCGGGCGCTCGCCCTCGCCGGGCGCGAGGTGGTGATCCTGGAAGCCGCCGAGGCGATCGGCACCGCGACCAGCTCACGCAACAGCGAGGTCATTCACGCCGGCATCTATTACCCGCCGGGATCGCTCAAGGCGGCGCTGTGCGTGCGCGGCCGCGAGATGCTCTACGCGTATTGCGCGAGCCACGGCATCGCGCACCGGCGCTGCGGGAAGCTCGTCGTCGCAACGCGCGCCGAGCAGCACAGTGCGTTGCGCGCCTTGCACGCGCAGGCCGCCGCGAACGGCGTCACGGACCTCGAGTGGCTCGGCGCGCACGAAGCGATGGCCATGGAGCCTGCCTTGCGATGCACGGCAGCGCTGCTTTCGCCGTCGACGGGGATCGTCGACAGTCACGGCCTCATGCTCGCGCTGCTCGGCGATGCGCAAGCGGCCGGCGCCGCTCTCGCTCTGCACAGTCCGGTCGCGGGCGGGCGGGTCACGAACCAAGGCATCGAGCTCGACGTCGGCGGCGCGGAACCGATGCGGCTTCGCGCGCACGCCGTGGTCAACTGCGCCGGCCTGTTCGCACCGCGGGTCGCGGGCTCGCTGCAGGATTTCCCGAGTGCGGCGGTGCCGGCGGCGTACTTCTGCAAGGGCAATTACTACGCGCTCGCGGGACGTCCGGTGTTCTCGCACCTCGTGTACCCGATCCCGGAAGCGGCCGGGCTCGGCGTGCACGTCACGCTCGATCTCGCCGGCCAGATGCGCTTCGGGCCCGACGTCGAGTGGGTGGACCGCATCGACTACCAGGTCGATCCGTGCCGGGCCGACGCGTTCTACGCCGCGATCCGCACGTACTGGCCGGACCTCCCCGACGGAGCGCTGATGCCGGCGTATGCGGGCATCCGGCCGAAGCTCGGTCCGGCCGGCACGCCCGCGCGGGATTTCATGCTGCAGGGGCCGCGCGATCACGGCGTGCCCGGAATGGTGAACCTGTTCGGCATCGAGTCGCCGGGGCTCACGGCATCGCTCGCGATCGGGGAGCGCGTGCTCGAGCTGCTGGATACCTGACCGGCGATAGCGCAGCCCGCAACGAGCCATTGCCCGACAGCAGTTGTCCCGAACCATTGCTCTGGACAATTGGGGGACAAGTGTGGGAAAGCGTTCAGCGCACGCGAACTTGCGCGGGACCGTCCGCCATCGTGCCGATCACCGCGGCGCTCCCGAAACCCTCGCGCTCGAAAATGCGCAGCACGTCGTCCACTGCATCCGGTGCGCACGCGACCAGCAGGCCGCCCGAGGTCTGCGGATCGGTGAGCATGGCGCGCTGCGCGTCGTCCACGCCTGCGGCGAGCGCCACGTCCTTGCCGTAGCCGGCCCAGTTGCGCCCCGATGCGCCGGTCACCACGCCTTCGCGCGCGAGCTCGAGCGCCCCGGGATGCAGCGGGATGCGCGCGAAGTCGACGTCCGCAGCGAGGCTCGAGGCGCGGCACAACTCGAGCAGGTGGCCGAGCAGCCCGAAGCCCGTCACGTCCGTCAGCGCGTGTACGGCGTCCAGTGCAGCGAGCGCGATCCCGGGCGTGTTGAGCTGGGTCGTGCTCGCGATCATCGCCCGATACTGCGCCGGGGAGAGCCGCTCCTTCTTGAGTGCTGCGCTGTAGATGCCCACGCCGAGGGGCTTGCCCAGCACGAGCGCGTCGCCCGTGCGCGCACCCGCATTGCGCTTCACGCGCTCCGGATCCACGATCCCGATCGCAACGAGCCCGTAGATCGGCTCCACCGAGTCGATCGTGTGCCCGCCCGCAACCGGAATGCCCGCGCGTGCGCAGACCGCCTCGCCGCCTTCCAGGATGCGCCGGATGACGTCGAGCGGCAGCCGGTTCACGGGCATGCCGACGAGCGCGAGCGCGAACAACGGTGTCGCGCCCATCGCGTAGACGTCGGAAATCGCGTTGGTCGCGGCGATCGCGCCGAAATCGAAGGGATCGTCGACGATCGGCATGAAGAAGTCCGTGGTCGCGACGATCGCCTGCCGATCGTTGATGCGATACACCGCGGCGTCGTCGCTCGTCTCGATGCCGACCAGCAGTTGCGGCGGCACGGCGCGCGGGCCGGCCTGGGCGAGGATCTCCTGCAGCACCCCGGGCGCGATCTTGCATCCGCAGCCGCCTCCGTGGCTGAACTGCGTGAGACGAAGGGGAGGCGATTCGGGAGCGTTCATGGCGTTCGCGCGTGCGGGGGGATCGGCGATTATAGGGCCCCGTGCAACTGCAGCCCTGGACGCCGTGCGACCACCGGGTCCGATCATGCGCGTCGGGTCAGGCGCTGCGGGGGGCTGAGTGATAATGCCGGGTCGCGGCCGCCGGCAGGGCACGGACGGGGCGCAAGGACCGGAGAGGACATGCAGCGCGCGCTCGTATTCGCCATCGCGGGATGGTCGGGATTCTTCGTGATGGCCATCGAGCTCCTGAGCGGCCGGGTGCTCGCCCCCAGCTTCGGCAACAGCATCTACGTGTGGGGCGGGGTGATCACCGTGTTCATGCTGGCGCTCTCCCTCGGCTATCTCCTGGGTGGACGCTGGTCGATCCGCAATCCGAGTCTCGCCCGCCTCGCGCTGCTGCTCCTCGCGAGCGCGCTCGCCACGCTGCCGGTCGTGCTCGTCGGCAACGCGACGCTCGATCGCGTGTTCGATCTCGTGCACGACCCGCGCTACGGCTCGCTGGTGTCCGTGACGCTGCTCTTCTTCGTTCCGATCGTGCTGTCGGGGATGGTGTCGCCGTATGCCGTGCGGCTGCTGGTGGCCGAGTACCGGCTGTCCGGGCACTTCGCCGGGCTGCTGTACTTCGTCTCGACCTTCGGCAGCGCGGCGGGGACGCTGCTCACGTCGTTCTATCTCGTGTTGCTGTTCGAGGTGCAGCAGATCCTCGGCGGCCTCGTCGCGATCTCCGCGGTCCTGTCGCTGCTCACGCTGTCGATGACGAGGACCGCGCATGCGCCGCTGCGCTGAGCTCCTGCTCGCAGGCTTGATCCTGCTGCTCGCGGCGCCCGCTGGGGCCGAGCAGAAGCTCATCCACACCGAGCGCTCGCTGTACCGCAACATCCTCGTCTATGTCGACGACGACGTGCAGTGCATGAAGTTCACGCGCCTCGACAGCTCCGGCCGGCAGACCTGCCAGTCGCTCAAGGACCCCGCGCGGCTCGTGTTCACCTACACGCGGATGATGATGGGCTCGCTGTATCTCGATCCCGCGCCGCGCCGCATCCTGGTGATCGGGCTCGGCGGTGGATCGTTGCCGACCGCGCTCGCGAGTGTCGTGCCCGAGGCGCAGATCGACGTCGTCGAGGTCGATGCAGCGGTGGTGCGCGTTGCCCAGCGCTTCTTCGGGTTCAAGCCCGGACCGCGCATGCGCGTCTACGAGGACGACGGGCGCGTGTTCGTCAAGCGCGCGCTGCGCGAGCGCGCGCACTACGACCTCGTGATGCTCGACGCATTCGATCACGAGTACATCCCGGAGCATCTGCTGACACGCGAGTTCCTGCAGCAGGTCAAGGGCCTGCTCGGCGACCACGGCGTGCTGGCGGCGAACACGTTCTCCAGCAGCCGGCTCTACGACCACGAGTCGGTCACCTACGAAGCGGTCTTCGGGACGTTCTTCAATCTCCAGCAGAGCAATCGCGTCATCCTGTGGCGCACCGGAGGCCTGCCTCCGCGCGACGCGCTCGCGCGCAGCGCGGCGGCACTCGATGCGAAGCTGCGTCCGCTCGGCGTCGAGCGCGAGTGGCTGTTGCCGCTCTTCTCCACCGAGCGCAAGTGGCGCACCGACGCACGCGTGCTGACGGACCAGTACTCGCCTTCGAACCTGCTCAACGGTCGCTGACGCGGTGGCGGCGGCTGCAGCCAGGAGGCCCTTCGGGAGGCGGCTGGAACGCGCAGGCGACGCCGAGCCCAGGCGGCGCCCGTCATTGCGGGCGCGGCGGACGGGAGAGGATGTAGGCGGCCATCGCGCGTGCCTCGTCCGGCGGAACCTGGCTCGGCGGCATGGGCCACAGCGCGGCACCGTGCTTGCCTTGCGCGATGACGGCCACCACGCTCGCTTGCGCGCGGGGATCCCCGCGGTGGCGGGCCGCGATCTCGCGGTAGGACGGACCGGCCTTCGTCTCCTGCTCGTCGTGGCAGATGGCGCATCGATGCCGTTCGAGGAGCGCTTGCGCGTCTTCGACCGCGAACGCGGGTCGCGCGAGCGCTGCAGCCGACAGCACCAGCCATGCGAGCCGAACCATCGAGCCGAAGGGTTGCGCCGTCCAGCGCGAGAAACGTTCGCTGTTCATCCGAGCATCCCCGTTGCGCCGACCACCGCCGCCGCAACAAGCACCGCCAGCGGATGCACGCGCGTCCAGATCATCAGCGCGGCGCTCGCCGCCGTGACGGCATACGCGAGCGGCGCGTGGTCGGAGGCACGCGTCAGCACGTAGCCGGCGGAGAACATGAGGCCCACGGTGAGCGGCGCCAGCGCACGCTGGATCACCATCCGCCAGCGCGCCTCGCGAAAGCGGTCCCACACGTGCGCCACGACATACGTCAGCGCGGACGACGGTCCGCAGATCGCGATGGTGGTGACGATCGCGCCGGGCATGCCCGCGACGAACAGCCCGATGAGGGTGACCACGAGGAAGTTGGGCCCGGGCGCGGCCTGCGAGATGGCGAAGAGCTCGCTGAACTGCGCATCGGTCATCCAGCCGTGGAGTTCCACGATGCCGCGATGGATCTCGGGGATGAGCGCATTGATGCCGCCGATCGAGAGCAGCGACAGGACGAGGAACTGGCGACCGAGCTCGGCGAGCACGTCGTGACCGGCCGTCACGCCTTCTCCCGCGAAGCGAGCAACAGACCGGCCGGGATCAGCCCCGCGAGCGCCCACACCAGGGGCAGGCGCAGCACCGCGACCGCGAGAAACGCCACGAGCGCGAGCGTGACCTGCCACTTCGATGCCCGCAACGGACGCGCGATGCGCACGGCCATGGCGATCACGAGGCCCGCCGCGCCCGACGCGACGCCGCCGAAGACCTCCCGCACGTGCGGCAGCTGCCCGAAGCTCATGTAGAGGAAGCCGAGCGTCACGATGATGCAGAATGGCATCATGATGAGACCGGTGAATCCCGCGATGGCGCCGCGCACCCCGGCAAAGCGGCGTCCGACGACGATGGAGATGTTCACGATGTTGGGCCCCGGCAGGAACTGGCACAGCGAGAGCACGTCGACGAACTCGGCTTCGTCGAGCCAGCGTTCCTTCTCGACCAGCATGCGGTGCGCGAACGGCAGCACGCCGCCGAAGCCCGAGATGCCGACACGCAGGAAGGCGAGGAAGAGCTCGCGCACGGAAGGGTGCACGAGTCCGGCGGATGGCGCAGCGACGGAGTTCGACATTGCCCAATGATACTTGGGCCCGGTGCGGCTCGCGTTCGGGGGTGCGCGGTCGACGCGGCCGCGATCGACGCGCCGACGCAACCCGGGAGCGGTGCGCCGGTCCAACCCGCATGGCCGCACGATCGCAACCCGGCTCCTGGCGTCTGCGTGTCGCGCTCTCGTTGGCGCACCTTCGTGCTGAGAGTTCCGGCATTCGCGCTCGGGGCGGCCCGGCGCGCTGGGGCTTCGCGCTCGTCTGTCTCGCGCTCGGCACGGCTACCGGCGTTCACGCGGCCACGCTCTATACGTGCCTCGACGCGAGGGGCGTCCCCGGCTACAGTGCGGCGCCGTGCGTGCAAGGGCAGCCGCCGATGGCCATCGATCGGATCGAGCCGGAGCAACGCGCGTCGCCGGCGCGAGCCGAGCATCCGCACGACGCCGAAGCCCGCGCACGCAGCGAAGTTGCCCCCGCCGCACACGCGCTCACGCCGGAGCAAAGCCGGCGCATCGCGCAGTTGCGCAACGCGGAGCCGGGGCGCACCCGCGAGGCGCGCATCGCAACGCAGATCGAGATCGCTGCCGTGCGCGAAGGCGTCGAGGACGCGCTCGCACCCGAGGACCGGCAGAAGCTCGAAGCGCTGCGCCCGGATCTCGCCGTGGCCGACCTGCAGACGCGAGAGCGCGCCTTGCGCGCATGGCAGGCCATCTACGCGCGTTATCGCGCTGCCCCGCGCCCGCGCGGCCAGGTGCCTCCCGCGCTCGTTGCCCCGCTGAGGCCGTTGCGCGATTCGTATCCGGAAGGCCCGCTCGGGCGTCCCGCGCCAGGAACGCAGGGGCCGCTCGTCGTCGCTCCGCCGGCGCCGCCGCTCGCGCCGGCGGGCCGCCCCGCCCCGGTCGCGGACCCCGCCACAGGTCAGGTGCTGGCACCCGCCGGCGACCGCATGATCGATCCGGTCACCGGCACGATCTGGCAGCGCGCGGGTCGCCTGTACGTCGATCCGGCAACCGGGCGCGTCATTCCGGCCCCGTAGATCGCGTGCAGGCGCGGCGCGCCTCGCCCGCGCGGTGCAACCGGGTGACGATCCCGGTCGCGCGGCGTGACCTAGGTCAAAGCGACGCGACGGCGACCGTTCGATGATCGTCCGGCAGCGTGCCGCGCTGCGCGTCGCGTGTGCAACGCGGCAGGAGACGCGACACGCATTGCGATCCCATCCGGAGCCGCCATGCACACCGTCGTCATCGTCTCGCATCCTTCACTCGAACGCTCGAAGTCGAATCGGGCGCTGTACGAGGCGGTGCAGGGCATTCCCCACGTCGAGGCGCGACACCTCGAGAGCCTGTATCCGGGGGGCGGCATCGAGGTCGCCGCGGAGCAGTCGCGGCTCGAGTGGGCCGGGCGCGTCGTGTTCCAGTTTCCGTTCTACTGGTACTCGGCGCCGCCGATGCTCAAGCGCTGGATGGACGACGTGCTCGAGTTCGGCTGGGCGTACGGTCCGGGCGGCACGCATCTCAAGGGCAAGGTCCTGCAGCTCGTGGTGACCACCGGCGCTCCGGAAAGCGCCTACCGCCCCGATGGCTACAACCTCTACGCCATGGACGAGCTGCTGCGGCCCTTCGAGGTCACGGCGCGCCTCACCGGGATGGAGTACGCCCGTCCGCTGGTGCTGTACGGCGCGCCCAACATCGTCGGGCTGCAGGCGCCGCCCGTCGAACCGCAAGCGCTCGCCCAGTTCGTCACGGCGTATCGCTCGATGCTCGAGCGCTCGAGCGCGTAACGGCTCCATTCGACGGATTCGCAGCGACCGAGCCCGGTGCGGCGCGCTCGCCGGTGCCGGGCACGCGTTCCGATCGGAGTCCAGGCCTGGCCTGCTATCCGCGGTGTACGGCGTCGGCGATGTCGGCGGCGCGTCCGGACGCAATGGCGCCTGATTGCTTAAGATCAAAAGCGCCGATCGGCCGCGCTCCGATACTGGCACCAACAAGACCGCAGCAGCGCACCGGAACCGTGTGCCGCGTGCGTCCAAGGGGTCGGTGCCACCGACAACATCCACGACGGGCGCGCCGCTTTCGGGTGCCAACCCTTACCCTCTCCTCCTCGACGGCCGCACGTGAGTGCGGCCATTTTTTTGCATCAGATCCGTTCGATGCGGATCACGGAGTCGGGGTTCCTTGCGCTCGCCGGGGGCGGCGCGCAGCCGTTGCATGCATCGCAGGCGCCGCACGCCTTGGCGGCGATGCGCCGGTCCCAGCGAGCGAGGCGCTCGCCCGAAACGCCCGCCGCGCGTGCGCGCGAGATCAACGCGGACGCGAGCCGCCGGGTGAGTGCTGCCGGCAGCAGCTTCCACGCTGCGTACACGAGCGCGACGAAGACGATGGCGAAGACGGCGATCTGCTGGCTCATGCTGTCCTCGCGGTCCTCAGGCCCCGAGCGCGAGCGCGAGGCGGTACGTCACGAACGCGGCCGCGTACGCGAGCACGAACAGGTACGTCATCATGACCAGGGGATAGCGCCACGAGTTCGTCTCGCGCTTCACGATCGCGAGCGTCGAGATGCACTGCGGCGCGAACACGTACCACGCCAGCAGTGAGAAGGCCGTTGCAAGCGACCAGCCCGACGCGATCATCGGGCCGAGTTGCGCGGCGACGTTCTTGTCGGCGGCGGAGAGCGCGTAGACGGTGCCGAGCGCACCGACGGCGACCTCGCGCGCCGCCATGCCGGGCACGAGGGCGATCGAGATCTGCCAGTTGAAGCCGATCGGCGCGAAGAGCGATTCCAGCACGTGCCCGAGCATGCCGGCAAAGCTGTACTGGATCGCGGGTCCCGTGGCGCCGGCGGGTGGCGCCGGGAACGTCGACAGGAACCAGAGCACGATCATCAGCGCGAGGATGATCGTGCCCACGCGCTCCACGAAGATGCGCGCGCGCTCCCACAATCCGAACGCGAGGTTGCGCGGGTTGGGCCAGCGGTACGACGGCAGCTCCATCAGCAACGGGTGCTGCGCCTTCCTGCCGGCGAGCCGCTGCATGACGAATGCGACGGCCATCGCGCCCACGATGCCGGCGACGTACAGCACGAAGAGCGTGATGCCCTGCAGGTTGAGGACACCCGCGATCGTGCGATGGGGAATGAACGCGCCGATCACGAGCGCGTACACGGGCAGGCGCGCCGAGCAGGTCATGAGCGGCGCGATCATGATGGTCGCGAGGCGATCGCGCGGATTGCTGATGGTGCGCGTCGCCATGATCCCCGGCACGGCGCACGCGAAGCTCGACAGCAGGGGAATGAACGAGCGCCCCGACAGGCCGACGGTGCCCATCACGCGATCGAGCAGGAACGCGGCGCGCGGGAGATAGCCGGAATCCTCGAGGAACAGCAGGAAGAAGAACAGGATCAGGATCTGCGGCAGGAACACGAGCACGCTGCCGGCGCCGGCGATCACACCGTCGACGAGGAGGCTGCGCAACAGGCCCTCGGCCATGTGCGCCTGCAGGAAGCTGCCAGCGGCTTCGACCGCCGACTTGATGGCGTCCATGGGGACGCTGGCCCAGCTGAACACCGCCTGGAACATCAGGAACAGCGTGGCCGCGAGGATCAGCATGCCCCAGAGCGGGTGCAGCAGCACGCGATCGAGGGCGTCGTCGAGGCGCGTGTCGACTGCGGGATAGCGCACCGACGCCGCCAGGATGCGCCGGACTTCGGCGAAGGTCGCGGCCACGTCCTGAGCCTCGGTTTGCGCGGCGCCTGCGCCGGCAGCCGCGCGCGGTTGCGGCCGAATGCGCGAGAGCGTCTCGATCAGGTCGTCGGCCCCGCCGCGCCGGATGGCGACAGTCTCCACCACCGGGATGCCGAGCTCGCGCTCGAGCGCCGCCATGTCGATGTCGATGCCGCGCTTCTGCGCAACGTCGGCCATGTTGAGCGCGAGGACCATCGGAATCCCGAGGCGGCGGACCTCGAGCACCATGCGCAGGTTGAGCTTGAGGTTGGTCGCGTCGGCGACGCACACGACGAGGTCCGGCTGCGTTTCGCCGGCCAATGCGCCGAGCACCACGTCGCGGGTGATCGCCTCGTCGGCGCTGGTGGCCTTCAGGCTGTACGCGCCGGGCAGGTCCAGCACGGTGACGGTCTGGCCGGCCGGCGTGCGCAACACGCCTTCCTTGCGCTCGACGGTGACGCCGGCGAAGTTGGCGACCTTCTGCCGGCTGCCCGTCAGGAGGTTGAACAGCGCGGTCTTCCCGCAATTGGGATTGCCGAGCAGCGCGACGCGCAGAGCGGAAGCCGCGGCAGTCATCGCGATACGGCCGCGCGCGACGGGGCGGACACGAGCACGCGCTCGGCCTCGAACCGGCGCAGCGCAAAGGTGGTGCCGCCCACCCGCACCGCGATCGGCTCGCGCCCGGGCTGACCGTGCGCGATCACGCGCACCGGCTCGCCTTCGATGAAGCCGATCTCCAGCAGGCGCTGCGTGAGCTCGCGTTCGTGCGCGTGCTGCCCGGCCCGGACCGCCAGCACGTGCGCCGTGCTGCCCAGCGGCAGGTCGGCGAGCGACAGCGACGCGGGCCGCAGCGCCGCGAGGGCGTCGCTCACGGCCGGGGTCGAGAGGCAGAGGGTGTCATGAGGCATGGCGGGCGGCAATCCAAATGCGAATCATTCGCATCTTATACCAGCCACGGGCCCGGCGGAACTTGTTCTGGCTCAAGAAATCCGGGTTTCGTCGACCCACAAGGGCGACCCGATGCCGCAGCGCAACGCCCGTCGCCCTGCGCTTACCCCGTTGTCCCGAACAATTGTTCGGGACAACGGGTCGTGGCCGGGGCGGGGGTCAGTACCGCCCGTGCTGCTTGTAGATGTAGTTGCTGAGCTCGACGGACTGCATCGACAGGCGGCGCTGGATCTGGTGCACCGTGCGGATGATCGCGCGCATGACGCGGTAAACGATGTCCGGCTCGCTATGCAGCAGCGACTCGAGCTTCTCGCGCTCGAGGCCGATCACCTGCACCTCGCCCAGGGCGATCAGCGAAGCGTAGCGCTCGAGGCCGTCGATGAATCCCAGCTCGCCGACCAGATCGTGCGTGGTGAGCGTGTTGAGCGTGACGGCATCGGGCGTGCCGGCGTTCTTCACCACACCGAGCGTACCGTGCACGACGATGTAGAGGTGGCTGTCGGGGGTGCCTTCGTGCACGAGCGTTTCGCCCTGCTCCAGCGTGCGCATGGTGCAGACCTGCGCAAGCCGCTCGCACTGGGCGTCGGTCAGCTCGGGACACAGCTTGCTGTCGCGCAGCGCTTCGACGAGCGTCATTTCCTTCATTGCTTCACTCCTTGGACGGCACCGGCGGTGAGGGGAGCGGCGCATCGCTCGCAGGCGGTGTGCCGGGTAGCGGCGCTCCGAGGCTCGGCTCGGGCGGCAGGGGACCGGCGGGCGGCGCCACCGGCGCAGGCGCGCCGGGCGAGGCGGGCGCCGCAGCGGATGCGACGCGCGTCGGTTCGACTGCCGTCGGCGCAGCGGGCGGCAGGCCCGCGTACACCACGTCTGCCCGCGCGACGAACGCGTCGACCAGCGTGTTGGTGATGCGCTCGAACACCGGCCCCGCGAGCGTACGCATCACGCCGCTCTCGAAGTCGTAGCGCAGCGTGAACACGATGTGGCTGCCTTCCTCGCCGAGCGCGCGCAGCTGCCACTCGCCCTCGAAGCGCCGGAAGGGGCCGCGCTCCAGCGTGATCGCCATCCACTCGGGGCGCCGCTTCGGGTTGCGCGTGGTGAAGCCGAAGCGCACGCCATGGTAGTTGACGGTGATGTCCGCCACGACGACGTCCGGATCGCGCGTCACGATCGTTGCGTTCGCGCACCACGGCAGGAAACGGGGATAGTGCTCCGCGGCCTCGATGAGGTCGAACATGCGTTCGGCGGAGTGGGGGACGAGCACGGTTCGGCGGATTTCCATGGGTGCGCAGGGTACGTGTTCCGGGGCTCATCGTCACGCCCCGTCGGGTTGCGCGCGGGTCCCCCTGCGCATCCAGATCGCGTCCTCCTGCTCGAGCTCCTCGAGGCGGGTCTCGATCTCGCTCACCTCGCGGTCGAGCTCGGGCAGCAGCACGTCCTGCAGCGCGCGCGCCCGCCGCACGGCGCGACGATATTCCTGATGCAGGCGCTCGAGATTCCCCGCGACTGCAGCGAGCGGCGCCGCTGCCGCCAGCACCTGCATGAAGCGCTCGCGACAGGCCTCGGCTTCGGGCGAGCGATCGACGCTCGCGCTCGCGTGCACGCGAGCGTCGCGCCACTGCGCATCCTGCAGGCGCACGCCCATCAGCACCCGTTCGGTGCGCTCGAGCGCGGCCGCCTCCGGTGCGTGCGGCGGGTACACCTGCAGGCCCTCGAGGCCGTGGCGCAGGATCGCGGCCTGCAGGGCGGCGAGCGCCTCCCGATACGCGTCCGCAAGCGCTGCCTGCAGGCCCGTGTACTGCCCGAGCTCGCGCAGGATCTCGCCCGCGAGGAGCAGGCACTTCTCGTCGAGGAAGACGTAGCCCTCGTGCATCGCGCGGCGCTCGTCCTTCATTTCGAGCACGGCGCTTCGGGTCGGGGTGACGTCCGTCATCGGGTAACCTCCCCCATCGCCCGCTTCGCGCGCAAGCCCCCCCTGCGGAGGGGGCGAGCGCCTTGAGCGTCCGGCGGCGCTCATGGCCGCTACACCGCGCCGAGGATGGCCGGCGGGTTGACGTGCGCACTCGCGCTGTCGATCGCGTTGCGCAGGTGCTGCGCGATCTGCGCGTCGGAAAGGCGCGTGAGCTCCGTGAGCGGCAGCTCGGCGAGGAGCTTCCAGCCGACCGCCATGCTTTCCTCGAGCGATCGCGGCTCGCCCTGGTTGACGAGATCCTCCTCGAAGCGCGTGCCGAAGCGCAGGTACTGGCGATCGGTCTGCGCGAGCCCTTCCTCGCCGACGACGCTCGCGAGCACGCGCGCCTGCACCGCTCGCGCATACGCCGCGTAGAGCTGGCTCGAGAGCGCAGGGTGATCGGGATCGGTGTACTTGCCGCCGGTGCCGTCCTTCATGAGACGCGACAGGCTCGGCAGCACGTTCACGGGCGGATACACGCCGCGGCGGTCGAGGTCGCGCGAGAGCACGATCTGGCCTTCGGTGATGTAGCCCGTCAGGTCGGGAATCGGATGGCCGATGTCGTCCGCGGGCATCGTCACGATCGAGAGCTGCGTGAGCGTGCCCTTGCCGCCGCGGATGCACCCCGCGCGCTCGAACAGCGTCGCGAGGTCCGAGTACATGTACCCCGGGAAGCCCTTGCGGCTCGGGATCTCGCCCTTGCTCGACGACACCTCGCGCAGCGCCTCCGCGTAGTTGGTCATGTCGGTGAGGATCGCAAGCACGTGCTTGCCTTCCACGAACGCGAGGTACTCGGCGGCGGTCAGCGCGAAGCGCGGCGTGAGCAGGCGCTGCGTGCTCGAATCGCTGGCGAGATTGAGGAACAGCGCCGTGCGTTGCAGCGCGCCGCCCTGCTCGAGGCTGCGCCGGAAGAACTCGGCGCTGTCGTACGGCACGCCGATGCCGGCGAACACGATGGCGAAGTCGCCCGCCGCGCCGTGGCGCAGGCGCGCGTGCTGTGCGATCTCCACCGCGATCCGGTCGTGCGGAAGTCCGCCGCCGGAGAACAGCGGCAGCTTCTGCCCGCGCACGAGGCTGTTCATGAGATCGAGCGTGGTGATGCCCGTCTCGATGAAGTCGCGCGGCATCGCGCGCGCGACGGGATTGATCGGCAGGCCGTCGATCGGATAGCGCTCGGCGGTGGCGACCGGCGGGCCGCCGTCGATCGTCTGGCCGACGCCGTTGAACACGCGCCCGAGGATGCCCGGCCCGAGGCCGAACGAAAGCGGCTCGCCGATGAAGCGCACGACCGTCTCGGGCAACGACAGCCCGGCGGTGGACTCGAGCACCTCGATCGTCATGAACTCGCGATCGATCGCCGCGATGCGGCCGAGACGGGGCGCGCCGTCGCGCCCGCGCACTTCGACCGCGTCGTGCAGGCCGACGTCGAGCGTGCGCCTGAGGAAGAGCAGGGGGCCGGCCAGTCGCGTGGCGGCGCCTTTAACGGTGAGACGCATGCTCGCTCTCGGTGATGGCGGCGAATTCGGCTTCCATCGCGGCCTGCAGCTCGTTGATCCGCGGCAGCGCGTCGTCCGCGATCTCCTCGCCCATGCGCTGCAGCGGCCGCACGCACTGCATGCTCGCGAGACGCTCGGGGTGCACGCCCGCGGCCAGCGCGGCTTCGGCAAGATCGATGAAGCGACCGAGCAGACGCATCATCGCGCCCTGCCGCGCCGGTGCGCACACGCGATCGATCTCGGAGAACGCGGACTGGCGCAGGAAGCCTTCGTTCACGAGATCGGCGCAGAAGAGCGTGAGCTGCTGCCGCAACGGCAGCGCGTCCTTGCCGATGATGCGCGCCATGCGATCGAGGCGCGCCTGCTCGTCGAGCAGGGTGAGAAAGCGCCGGCGCAAGGCAAGCCACTGGCTGTTCCCGTGCTCGGTCCACCAGCGTGCGAACTGGTGCGCGTCCTCCGCGTACGACTGCAGCGGGTGGATGGCGGGATAGAACCGCGCCTGCGCGCGCTTCACGTCGAGCGCCCAGAACGCCTTCACGTAGCGCTTGGTGTGGCTCGTCACCGGCTCGGAGAAGTCGCCCGACGGCGGGCTGATCGCACCGATCACCGTCACCGAGCCTTCGCCGCCGCACAGCGGCTCCACGATCGCCGCGCGCTCGTAGAAGTCCGCAAGCCGGCTCGACAGGTAGGCGGGGTAGCCGCCTTCTCCGGGCAACTCGCCGAAGCGTCCCGACACTTCGCGCAGCGCTTCCGCCCACCGGCTGGTCGAGTCCGCCATCAACGCGACGTGCAGGCCCTGATCGCGGAAGTACTCGGCGACCGTCACCGCCGAATAGATGCTCGCTTCGCGCGCGGCGACGGGCATGTTGGAGGTGTTGGCGATGATGACCGTGCGTTCCATCAGCGGCCGTCCGGTGCGCGGGTCGGTGAGCTGCGGGAACTCGTCGAGCACGCCCGCCATCTCGTTGCCGCGCTCGCCGCAGCCGAGATAGACGATCACGTCGGCGTTGCAGCCCTTGGCGAGCGCCTCGAGGAGCACCGTCTTGCCGGTGCCGAAGCCGCCGGGAATGGCCGCCTTGCCGCCGAGCGCCACGGGAAAGAGGCAGTCGAGGATGCGTTGCCCCGTGACGAGCGGCGCGCCCGGAGGCAGGCGCCGCAGCACCGGGCGCGGCGTGCGCACCGCCCAGTGGTGCCGCATCGCGAGCGGCAACGTCGAGCCGTCGTCCGCGCGCAGCGTGACCACCGGCTCGTCGTCGGCATACTCGCCGGGCGCAGCCGTGTGCGTGACGGTTCCGCGCACGCCCGGCGGGACCAGGCAGGCCTGCCTGCGGCCCGTCGCGTTCGTGGCGTGGCCCATGATCGCGCCGCCGGCGAGCGCTGCGCCGATCGCGACCGCGGGCGCGAAGGCGAAGCGGCCGCGCATCGCGTGATGCATGCCCGGCTGCACGAACGCGGAGCCCGTGTCGGACAGCGGGCGCAACAGGCCGTCGAAGATGTTGCCGAGGAGCGCCGGGCTGAGCGGAATCGAAAGCGGCGCGCCGCTTCCGATCACTTCCGTGCCCGGACGCAGCCCTGTCGTGTCCTCGTACACCTGGATCACGACCTCGTCGTTGTCGATGCGCACCACTTCGCCCAGCAATGCGGCCGGACCGACGTGCACGGCCTCGCGCAACGCGAACGGCTGCTCCGATAGTGCGTGGAGCACCGGGCCGCTCACCCAGGTGACGACGGCGCGCGTCATCGGTGCACCCGACGCCGGGCGCTGATGCGACGACCTTCGTGCTGCGCACTCCGGTATTCGCGCTTGGGACGGCCGGCCGCGCTCATGCATGCTCCAGCGCGAAGAGCAGGCGCGCGCCGATGTCGGCGCGGTCGGCGAGGAGTCCGTCGAGCGTGCAGTCGATCATGTTCGCGCCCGCATGGATGCGCAGCCCGGCGCGAATGCCCTCGTCGGGCGTGAACGCGAGCGCGATGCCCGCGGGCGCGAGCTCGCGCGCGAGCGCTTCCCGCTCGGCGGCGTCCCAGTCGGCGGCATGCACGATGCGCCATGCCCCGTCGCGCAGCACCTCGCGCGCGGTGGCGATCGCGTGTGCGATCCACGTCCTGCGCGTGACCGGATCGGCCCAGCGTTGCATCAGCGCGGGCGGAAACTGCTGCCACGCGGCTGCCAGCAGCGCCTGCGCGCGGTGCTGCGCCACGATGCGTCGCCGCGTATCGAGGCGTGCCTGCGCCGCGCCGATCCGCTCCGCCGCGTGCCGCCGTTCCTCGGCGAAGGCTGCGCGCATGCGGGCGTGCGCCGACGCAGCCGCCTCGCCGCGCAGGCGTGCACAGCGCTCCCGCGCCTCGTCGAGGATCGCGTTGCTGCGCGCATCGCGATGCGCCTCGATCATGGCGAGCAGCTGCTCGGCGCGCGATTCGATCGTCATGCGCAACGGTCTCCCGAGCGGCGGTGCGTCGCCCGCGCTCATGCTGTCCATTCGCGGCGCGTTCCTCGCGCTCATGCTTCCAGTCCCAGCTGCACGCGCAGGCGACGCACGATGTCGGGCATGGCCATGCCGCCGGCGAGATCCGGCACCACGAGCAACAGCGGATGCAGCGCGGCCTGTGCGTTGCGCAGCGTGCGCTCCGGGAGGCGCGCCGCGACGCTCGCCGCCAGGAGCACGAGCGACGCCTTCGCCAACGCGCTCGCGAGTGCCGTGGCTTCGTCGCCCGCGTTCGGCACGAGCGCTTCCACGCCGGCGAGACGAAAGGCCGCCGCGCTCACCTCGTCGCCCACGTAGGCCGCACGCACGCTCACGCCGACTCCATCTCACACCAGGCGGTTCAGCACCAGGATCGACACGATGAGGCCGTAGATGGCGATGCCCTCGGCCAGACCGACGAAGATCAGCAGGCGCCCGAACAGCTCCGGCTTCTCCGCGAGCGCGCCGACCGCGGCGGTGCCGACTTTCGCCACCGCGTATCCGGCCCCGGCCGACGATATGCCCGTCGCGATCGCCGCCGCGAGCAGGCCCATGCTCCACACCTCGCCGCCGAGCGCGGACGCGACCGGTGCCGCGGCCGCGAACGTCGCGGGAGCGGTGAGCAGGAGTGCCGTGGCCGCGAGGGCCAGAGCGAGCGTCATCACGACGAGAGCGCCCGCGAAGCGATGGGAAGCCTTCATTCAGATCTCCTGGGTAGTGAGGGCGTGCCGGGGCCCAAGGCGAGGCCGGCAGGGCGCGCGCGATCGGGCGCGGCCGAGGTGGATGCGGTGTCGCTCGCGCCGGACACGCGAGCTGCCGTGGACGGCGGTGGCGGCAGGGGACGAAACACGCGGCCTTCCGCTTTCAGGAACCGCGTGAAGAACTCGAACAGCACGAGGCGCGTCGTCTGGATCGAGACGACCATCGTCTCGAGCACCAGGATCACGACGTTGCCGATGACGAGCACCGCGCCCTTCAGGGCGATGCTGTCGCTCGCTGCCATGAGCGCGACGATCGCCGACGACAGCCCCGCATGCGCCAGGGCGAAGGCGCCCACGCGCGCGAACGACAGCGTGTTGATCAGCAGTTGCACGAGACGCTCGGCGAGCTCCGCGATCGCGGTGAGTCCCGCGGCGGCGCGCTGCGCGTGCACCGCATGGCCGGCGCAGAACAGCACTGCGCCCGCGAGGGCAACCGCCCATGCGCCGGGCGCGAACGGTATCGCGAGAATGGCGACGTACGCGACGAGGAAGCCCGCATCCGTGGTGAGCCAGCGCAGGAGCTCGCCGCGCCAGTGCGCCTCCACCGCGTCGAGCAGCAGCCCCAGCAGGAGCAGCACGGCGCCGCCCGCCAGCGGCGCGATCAGTACCGCGAGCGGCGCATCGAGCGGCGCCACCCAGAGCGGCTGCAGGGCGTGCAGGCTGAACACGCTGCCGAACAGGACGCCGAAGATCGCCGCCGCCAGACCGCCGGCCACGAGCAGGCGAGCGACCTCGAAGCGCTCGCGCAGCAGGAAGCCCACCGCGGCGATGACGAGGCCCTGACCGACGTCGCCGAACATGTAGCCGAACATCAGCGGCACGGCGAGCGCGAGCAAGGCGCTGGGATCGGCCTCGTCGCGCGAGGGCATGCCGAGAGCGCGCGCGAAGATCTCGAACGGTCGTGCCCACCACGGATTCTCGAGCAGCAGCGGGGCGCGCGCGCCTTGCGGCGTGGGCGGGAAGTGCAGCAACGCGCGGGCGCCGCTGCCGTCGATGGCCTTCGCGAGACGATGTCCGCTCATGTCGCTCGTCCAGCCGGTGATGCGGCAGAAGAGCTCGCTGCGCTCGAGCGCCCGCACGTTCTCCGTCACCCACTGCAGCCGGCTCGCGTCGCCGAGCGCCCGATGCAGCTCGTGCTGCTCGTGCAGCGATTCGAGCGCCGCACGCAACGAGGCTTCCTCGCGTTCCAGCGCATGCAGGCGCGGCTCGACGTAGGCGAGGCTGGCGGCGGCCGTCGGCTCGAGCCAGCCGGGCGCATCGTAGGCGCGCCCGCGCGTGGCCGCGGCCTGCTGCTCGAGATTGCGCAATGCGTCGTCGCTGCCGACCACGAGCCCCGCGACGTCGCCTTCGGCGTCGAAGCGTCGCACGAGCGCGCCGGGCGGCAATTCCGGCTGCGCATCGGCCGGGAACACGAGCAGGCGCTTGTGCATCACCGGGCCCGGCTGGCCGAGCTGCGTGAAATCGAGCGCGCTGCCCGCGAGCGCGGCGAGCACGCGTTGCCACACCAGGAGCTCGTAGCGCTCGGCTTCGACGGCCTGCAGCCGCAGGATGATCGGCTCCGCGGCCGGCGCCCAGGCGCGGATGCAGGCGAGGCTGCGTTGCATCGTCGCCACCGGTGCCTCCGGGAAGGCGGAGCAGCGATGGCGCGTTTGCGGCCAGTACGCGCGATAGCGGGCTGCGAGCTCGCCGTATTCCGCAAGCAGCGGCTGCAGCGCGGGCTCGAGGGGCGCGGGTGCGCTGCAACCGGTTCGGGTCTCGAGCTCCACGGCATGGGTCGCGGCGAGCGCCTCGAGCGCGAGCGTTGCGTCGTCGCGCGCGGCGAGGATCTCGAACCAGCGGGCGGGCTGGGGACGCAGCATGTCAGTGGGGAAGGGCCGCCCCGAGCCACTGACAGGCCCCCTTGGGGGGAGCGAGCGGAGCGAGTTCGGGGGGACGTTTCATGTCAGTGGCGCCCGGCCGCCCGAAGCCACTGACAGGCCCCCTTGGGGGGAGCGAGCGGAGCGAGTTCGGGGGGACGTTTCATGTTCAGGCCGCGATCGGCGGCGGGGAACGTCACCCGCCACACCAGCTCGCCGCGCAGGCGCTCGATCTCGAGCGCTTCGAGTGCGAGATGGACGAACGCGAGCGCCGGACTCAGGGTTGCCGCGCGGAACAGCGTACGCAGCCGGTCCCGCAGCGCGCGGCGCCGCAACGCGCTTCCGGCCGCGTCGCCGGCGAGCGGATACCGCGTGCTCGCGCGTCAACGCGGCCGACAGCGCGCGCAGGCACGGATCGCGAAGGCTGCCGCCGGGCATGCGCCGGTGCCACTCGCGGCACCACGCGCGCACGGCGTCCTGGTGCGTCGCGAGCGAGCGCTGCGCGTCGAGCAGCGCGAGCGTCCCGCGCTGCTCCGGCGTGTGCGACGCGCGCGCTGCATCGAGCTCGCGATACACGGGATCGCTCGCGAGCCAGGGCCATCGGGTGCCGCCGCTCGCGCTGTGCGCGACGATCGCGAGGTCCGGCCAGGTCGCGAACCAGCGCAACGCGGGCTGCCATGGCTCGGGCATCCAGTCCGTGACGGCGGCAGCTTCTTCGCGCCAGCGGCCGCGCAGCAGGCCTTCGATCGCGTGAGCATCGCTCGACGCCAGGATGCCGCGCGTCCAGCGCCCGAGGCTTGTCGCGCGCAGCAACTCGAGCAGGCCCGCGAACTCGCGCACGTGCTCCACGCGCCGCCACAGCGCCTCGTCCGCCCGTTCACCGTGACGCGCGCCGATGCGCGCCTGCGCATACTCGAGGCTGCCGCATCGGCGCGTCATGGCGGTGACGTGAGGCTGCTCGCGAGCGCCTGCACCGCCGCCTCGACGGCCTCGAGATCGGCGGGGCCGAGCACGACGTCGGCGCTCGCCGCCGTCTGCGCATCGAGCGCTGCGACCCGTGCGGCCGTGCGCTTCCTCGAAGCGAGCGCGAACCGCGCGGATGCGCCGTTCCGTGCGCTCGTCGAGGGCGCGCAGGGCGGCGCGCGTGGCTTCGGTCAGCGCGGCGGCCTCCTGCTCGGCCGCCGCGACCGCAGCGGCGGCGGCGGACTCGGCCTGCAGCACGCGGGTGATCGCCGCGTCGACCGCGTTGTGGGGCGTGAGCGATTGGGCGATGGGCATGGTCGTGCCGCGCTACCGAAAGCGATGCCGGCTCGCGGGCGCCGACAGGTGGGTCGACTCTCGCGCGCCGAGACGACCTCCACACGCTGCTGAGTCTGCCCGGCCCGCCGCGCGGCCACGTTGACATACGTCAGCGGCTGCGCATCCCCCGAGCCGCCGGACGGGACGAAACGTCGTCGTTCGGCGCGAGATGGCCCGATCGATCCGGCGATCGTTCCGGACGCGCGGGCTTGCCCGCGGCGCGGCGAAGGCATGCGGGGTGTAACGGCTGCCGTTACACCTTCGCTGCGCTTCGAACCCCGAAACGCGTGTTCCGGCTGCGCCGCCCGCCGTCGAGGCAGACACGTTGATACATGTCAACGGCGGGCCAAATTCGCAGGTTCCTAATGAGCGTGTTGCGTACGGGCCGTCGCATTGCGCAGCGCGCAGCGGACGGGCGAAACCTCGGAAGTGGAGGCAGCGAAATGTTCGATACCTTTTACGACTCGATGCGCCGGCAGGGCATCTCGCGGCGAAGCTTTCTCAAGTTCTGCAGCCTGACCGCCGCATCGCTCGGCCTGGGCGATGCCGGCGCGCAGCAGATCGCGCAGGCCATGCAGACCAAGCCGCGCACGCCCGTGATCTGGCTGCACGGCCTCGAGTGCACCTGCTGCACCGAGTCCTTCATCCGCTCGGCGCATCCGCTCGCCAAGGACGTCGTCCTCTCGATGCTGTCGCTCGATTACGACGACACGATCATGGCCGCGGCCGGCCACCAGGCCGAAGCCGCGCTCGAGCAGACGATCCAGAAGTACAAGGGCAACTACATCCTCGCATGCGAGGGCAATCCGCCGCTCGCCGACGACGGGATCTACTGCATCCCCGGTGGCAAGCCGTTCGTCGAGAAGCTGCGCCACGCCGCAAAGGATGCCAAAGCCGTCATATCGTGGGGCTCCTGCGCGTCGTGGGGCTGCGTGCAGGCGGCGAAGCCCAATCCGACGCGCGCGACGCCCGTGCACCAGGTGATCACCGACAAGCCGGTGATCAAGGTCCCGGGCTGTCCGCCCATCGCCGAGGTGATGACGGGCGTCGTGACCTACATCCTGACGTTCGATCGCCTGCCCGAGATGGACGCGCAGGGCCGGCCGAAGATGTTCTACAGCCAGCGCGTGCACGACAAGTGCTATCGCCGGCCGCACTTCGACGCCGGCCAGTTCGTCGAGCACTTCGACGACGCCGGCGCGCGGCAGGGCTACTGCCTGTACAAGATGGGCTGCAAGGGTCCGACCACCTACAACGCGTGCTCGTCCACGCGCTGGAACGAGGGCACCTCGTTCCCGATCCAGTCCGGCCACGGCTGCATCGGCTGCTCCGAAGCCGACTTCTGGGATCGCGGCTCGTTCTACGACCACCTCACCACGGTCAAGATCCCGGGCATCGCCGGCGCCGAAGGCACGGCCGACAGGATCGGCGTCACGGCGCTGGCCGCGGCAGGTGTCGCGATCGCCGCGCACGCCGCGGTGAGCGCGATCAAGCAGGCGCGCAGCAAGGGCCGCAACGACCAGGTGAGCGACGTCGAGAGGTAATCATGGCGACCATCCAAACCCAAGGCTTTACCCTCGACAACAGCGGCAAGCGCATCGTTGTCGATCCCATCACGCGCATCGAGGGTCACCTGCGCATCGAGGTGAACGTCGACAAGGACAACGTGATCCGCAATGCGGTCTCCACCGGCACGATGTGGCGCGGCCTCGAGGTGATCCTCAAGGGCCGCGACCCGCGCGACGCGTGGGCGTTCGTCGAGCGGATCTGCGGCGTGTGCACGGGCGTGCACGCGCTCGCGTCGGTGCGCTCGGTCGAGGACGCGCTCGGGATCAAGATCCCGAAGAACGCGAACACGATCCGCAACCTGATGCACTCCACGCTGTACGCGCAGGATCACCTCGTGCACTTCTATCACCTGCACGCGCTCGACTGGGTGGACGTGGTGAGCGCGCTCAAGGCCGATCCGAAGAAGGTGTCGGAGATCCAGCAGAGCATCTCGCCCTGGCCGAACTCCTCCCCCGGCTACTTCAGGGAGGTGCAGAACCGGCTGAAGAGGTTCGTCGAGAGCGGCCAGCTCGGCATCTTCGCCAACGCCTACTGGGGTCATCCGGCGTACAAGCTGCCGCCCGAGGTCAACCTGCTCGCGACCACCCACTACCTCGAGGCGCTCGACTTCCAGAAGGAGATCGTGAAGATCCAGACGATCTTCGGCGGCAAGAACCCGCACCCGAACTGGCTGGTCGGCGGCGTGCCCGCGGCGCTGAACGTCGACGGCACCGGAGCGGTCGGTGCGATCAACATGGCCGTGCTGAACATGGTGGGCGACATCTGCAATCGCACCGCGGAGTTCATCGACCAGGTGTACATCCCGGACCTCCTCGCCGTGGCCGGCTACTACAAGGACTGGGCGAAGTGGGGCGGAGGTCTCGCCGGCAAGAACGTCATGTCCTATGGCGAGTTCCCCGACAAGCCGAACGACTATTCGAACGCCAGCATGCTGCTGCCCTCGGGCGTCATCCTCAACGGGGATCTCTCGAAGGTGTACGACGTCGATCTCAAGGACCCGGCGCAGGTGCAGGAATGGGTCACGCACTCCTGGTACAAGCAGCCCCAGGAAGACAGCGGGCTGCATCCGTTCGACGGTGTCACGGAACCCAACTTCGTGCTCGGCCCGAACACCAAGGGCTCGCGCACGAACATCGAGAACGTGGACGAAGGCGCCAAGTACTCGTGGGTGAAGTCGCCGCGGTGGAAGGGCAACCCGGTCGAGGTCGGTCCGCTTGCCCGGTATCTCGTCGCTTACGCGCGCGGCAACAAGGAGATCAAGGAGCAGGTCGACGGCGCGCTCAAGGCGCTCGACGTCCCGGTCACGGCTCTGTTCTCCACCCTCGGCCGCACGGCGGCGCGCGGCCTCGAGTGCCAGTGGGCCGCGCACAAGATGCGCTACTTCTACGACCAGCTCATGGCGAACATCAAGGCGGGCGACCTCGCGGTGGCCAACGTCGAGAAATGGGAGCCGTCGACCTGGCCCGCGGAGTGCAAGGGCGTCGCGCCCGTCGAAGCACCCCGCGGGGCGCTCGCGCACTGGGTCAAGATCAAGAACACGAAGATCGAGTCCTATCAGTGCGTGGTGCCCACGACGTGGAACGCGGGACCGCGCGATGCCAAGGGCCAGATCGGCCCGTACGAGGCGGCGTTGCTGAACACCCCGATGGCGAACCCCGAGCAGCCGGTCGAGATCCTGCGCACCATCCACAGCTTCGACCCGTGCCTCGCCTGCGCGACCCACGTGCTGTCGCCGGAAGGTGACGAGATCGTCTCCGTGCAGGTGCGCTAGCAAAGGAGCCAACATGCGAGTCGAACGTGTTTCCGGACGGGTCCTCGAGGGCCCGCTCGAGCCGCTCTACGTGTACGAAGCGCCGGTGCGGCTCTGGCACTGGGTGACGATGCTGTGCATGTTCGTGCTGGCCGGCACCGGGTACCTGATCGGCAGCCCGCCGCCCTCGATCGGCGGGGAAGCCGTCAACAGCTTCATGTTCGGTTACATCCGCATGATCCACATGGTGGCGGGCTACCTGCTCGCGGTCATGTTCATCGTGCGCGTGTACTGGGCGATCGTCGGCAATCACCACTCCCGCTCGATCTTCGTGCCGCCGTTGTGGAGCGCGGCGTGGTGGAAGGGCCTCTTCGGCCAGGCGAGCTATTACCTCTTCATGCGCAAGGAGTCGGAGCTCTGGACGGGGCACAATCCGATGGCGCAGGCCGCCATGTTCTTCATGTTCACGCTCGGCACGATCTTCGCGATCGTGACCGGGTTCGCGCTCTACGCCGAGCAGTGGGGCTGGGGCACGAGCTACATGAGGCTCTTCGGCTGGGTCTTCGTCGTGCTGGGCGATCCCGCCAACGTGCGCTTCTGGCATCACCTCGCGATGTGGTACCTGGTCCTGTTCAGCGTCGTGCACATGTACATGGTGTTCCGCGAGGACATCATGAGCGGCGAATCCGTGATCGGCACGATGGTGAACGGCATCCGCATGTTCAAGCGTCCGCCCGCGCGGGGAGCGCGCGCCGTCCGCCATCCCGGCGCGCAGCGAAGAGCGCCGAGTGGCCTGACGCGATGCTGACACGCAGTGATCGGTCGGCGCCGGGCGGCAACGGCGCCGACACCGAACGCCCGGCGCGCCTGTCGCTGCCGGGGCGCACCCCGCCGCATCCGGGGCAGTTCCTGGAGTCGCGCTTCCTGAAGCCGCTCCACATCTCGCAGACCGAGCTCGCGGAAGCGCTCGGCATCTCGCGCCGCAGGGTGAACGAGCTCGTGAACGGGCGCCGCGCGATCACGCCGGACACGGCGGTGCGGCTCGCCATGTACTTCCGCAACGACGCCGCGTTCTGGATGCACCTGCAGGTCGCGTGGGACATGCGCGCGGCCGCGCAGCGCGTGCGACCGCCGCGCCGCAAGGCCAGGTAGCTCCCCCCGTTACTCGGAGTAATTACTCTGAGTAACGGGGTGGGGCGGCGGTGACCTGCCGGATTGACTTAAAGCAATACGTCCGCCGTGCACGCGCGTAACCTGCGCGCTGTTACACCTCGCGTAACACCTCCTGATCGGCATCGCGTACCGGCCGCACACCGTGCACATCCCCAAGGAAGAACGCATCGAAGCGCTGGTGCTCGGCATCGGGAACGTGCTCTGGGCCGACGAGGGATTCGGCGTGCGGGCGGTGGAGATGCTGCACGCGCGCTTCCAGTTCCCGCAATCGGTGCTGCTCATGGACGGCGGCACGCTCGGTCTCAATCTGCTCGATCCCGTGATGGCCGCGCGACGCGTGCTCGTGTTCGATGCGATCGATTTCGGCCTGCCTCCGGGGACCTTGCGCGTGCTGCGCGACGCGCAGGTGCCGGCGTGGGGGGCGCGCAAGCTCTCGCCGCACCAGACGGGCTTCAACGACGTGCTCGCACTCGCGCAGCTCAAGGGCCGCGCGCCCGATACGATCGTCGCCATCGGCGTGCAGCCGGTCGAGCTCGCCGATTTCGGCGGCAGCCTGCGCGATGAAGTGAGGGCGCAGCTGCCCGTTGCGATCGCGCTCGGGGCGCAGGAGCTCGCGCGCTGGGGATTCGCCGGCATCGAGCGCGCTCCCGGCGTCGAGTTCGAGCCGCTCAATGCACGGTCGCTGTCGCTTGCGGCGTACGAGTCCGACCGGCCGTCGGCGGATGCCGCCTGCCGGATCGGCGATCCGCGCGTGCTCGCCCGCATGCGCACCGAGGAGACGTGACGTGTGCATCGGCGTGCCCATGCGCATCGTCAGCGTGAGCGACGGCATGGCCGTCGCCGAACGACGCGGCGTGCGCGAGCGCATCAACGTCCTGCTCGTGGGCGAACCGGCCGTCGGCGCCTGGGTGCTCGCGTTCCAGGGCTCCGCCGTGCGCGCGATGACCGAGGAAGAAGCGCAGCAGACGGAAGCCGCGCTCCAGGCGCTCGAAGCCGCGCTTGCAGGCGAGTCGCGGATGGAGTCGTTCTTTGCCGATCTGGTCGATCGCGAGCCGGAGCTTCCCGCCCACCTCAAGGCCGCAGGCCCGATGATCATGCCCGACGCAGCCAATGCGCTCGCACCGCATCCGCTCGTCGAGCAGCTGGTGAGCCGCCACGGCGCAACGCGGCTCGATGCGGCAGCGGCCGACGCATTCTGCAAAGCGGCCGGCGTGCGGCTCCTCGTATTCACCGAGGACCCGGTGCGCTATCGCGAAACGCTCGATCTCGCGGTGATCGTGCCGGAGCTCATGCGTGCCTTTCCGGGACGCTTCACGACGGGCGTGCTGTTGCCCGACGACGCGCGTGCGATGGCGGCGCGATTCGGCTTCCGGCGCTGGCCCGCACTGGTGGTGCTGCGCGATGGCGGCTACGTCGGAGCGATCGACGGCCTGCGCAACTGGGACGAGTACGTGACGGCAATCGCGCAATTGCTCGAAGCTCCGGTTACGCGAGCGCCGGGCATCGGCATTGCGGTTGCCGCCGCTCCGGATCCGGACCTCCGCAATACCCAGGCGTAACGAAAGGCCAGGAGAAAGTGATGAAGCCGTTCCCGCTCCCCGTGCGCATGACCGGCTCCGGCAGCCAGCCGGAGGAGGAGCCGCTGCAGTACCTCGACATGCCCCGCGAGATGAGCACGTTCGCGATGCCGTCGGTGCCCGACGCGGCGCCGCCGGCATCGCTCACCGTCGCGCGCGACGTGCTCGCGGAATTCCTGCGCCTGATGGACCGCTGGGACCCGGCATCGCGCACGGCCGGGCCGCGGCTCGACTTCTCGTCGCTGCCGGCCGATGCCGTCACCGTCCTGAACCAGATGCTCGGCGAAGGCGAGGTGTCGATCCAGGTCACGGGCGCGCAACCGCTGCGCATCCAGGAAAGCGTCTTCACGGGCATCTGGCGCGTGTGCGCCGTGGATCCCTCGCGCACGCTCGCGGCGGACACTCTGCAGGCGGCGCCGGTTCCCGACGTCGTGATCGCGGCAGCGCGGGCGGCGGGCGCCGGGCGCGCGCTGCCGGTGGCGATCCCCGCGGGCGCGATGAACTCGCCTGCACTGCTGCACGAGATCGACGGTCAGCTCGCCGCGCGCAAGCCCGGCGATCGGGCGCACGTGCTCAACCTGACGCTGTTCCCCATGACGCCCGACGACCACGACGTGCTCGTGCGCGCCTTGCCGGTCGGTCCGGTGGCGATGATGTCGCGCGGGTTCGGCAACTGCCGCATCACGTCCACGGGTGCGCGCGACGTGTGGCGCGTGCAGTACTTCAACAGCATGAACACGCTCATCCTCGACACGATCGAAGTCGTCGACGTGCCCGAGGTGGCCCTCGCAGCGGCGGAAGATCTCGCCGACAGCAGGACGCGCCTCGCCGAGCTCGTGGACTGGATGAGCGAGTCGTGTCCGGCCTGAGCGCGCGTTCATGAGCTCCACTGCCGCGGTGCACGATTCGGCGCGCCTCGAATGCAGGGTGTGCTGGTACGTCTACGATCCCGTGCGGGGCGACGACGTGTGGCACATCGCGCCGGGCACGCCGTTCGCGGCGCTGCCGGAGCACTGGACGTGCCCGAACTGCTCGACCACGAAGGACCAGTTCCTGCTGCTCGACGATGCCTGATCCCGTCCTCACCATGGATCCCTCGCCGCGCCTCGTCGCCGCGTATCGCGACGTGCTCGCGCGGCGCATGCGCGGCCTGCCGTTCGTGAATCCGGCGCTCGAGGTCGAGGCCGTCGGCTTCGCGCCGTGGAACGGCCGCTGGCTCGGCGTGATGCTGACGCCGTGGTTCATGAACCTCATGGCGGTCCCGCTCGATCCGGCAGCGTGGGCGGCACTGCCGACCGGGGCCAAGCGCGCGTATGTGTTTCCGGCGGGACGATACGAATTCATCGGCGGCGACGACGAGCGCATCGGCTCGTACGAAAGCTGCTCGCTGTTCTCGCCCGTGCTCGACTTTGCCGACCATGCGACCGCGCGTCTGGTCGCGACGCTTGCCCGCGACGCGCTGTTCGATCCCGGCAATGCCGAGGTGCCGCGATACCCCGAGCCGAACCTCTCGCCCGCCGCGCGCGCGCCCGGGCCCTTCGGCGAGCTCGAGGCGAGGCTCGATGCGCCGCTGTCCAAGCGCGATTTCCTGCGCGGCCGCCTGGTCGATCCCGGCGATGGCCATCGAGGGTGAGCTTGCCGTGACGATGCGCTGGAACGGCCAACGCGTGCAGGGCGTCGCCGTGCGGTCGACCCGGCCCGACGCCGTGCAGCGCCTGCTTTGCGGCCGCACGCCCGCGGCCGCCGTCGACCTCGTCACGCGCCTGTTCAGCATCTGCGGCTCGGCGCAGGGCGCCGTGGCCGCTGCAGCGCTCGAGGCGGCGCAGCACACGGGCGCGAATGCGAGCGTGCAGGCCGCTCGTGCGGCGGCGATCCGGCTGGAAACCGTGCAGGAGCATTGCCAGCGCATCGGCATGGACTGGGCGCAGGCGATGGGCGAACCACCACGGGTTGCGTTCGTGCGAAGCGTTCGCGCGATCGCGGGTCCGGCGATCGCGAGGCTCCTCGATCATGCATTGCGCGATGGCCCCGCGCTCGACGTCGATCGCGCCGAACGGGAGGCGCTTGCCGAGATTCGGCCCGCCGTGGAGCGTGCGCTGCTCGGCATGCAGGCGCACGCGTGGCTCGCGCAGGCCGGCGCTGCCCCGCTGCAGTCGTGGGCGACGACGGGCGTCGCGCCTGCGCGCTGGTACGCGACGCTGCAGGCGAAGCACGCGACGCTCGGCGCGAGCGCGATTGCGCTGATGCCCGCGGTCGACGCGAACGCGCTTCGCCTGGCGGTGCTGCCGGCGTGGCAGGAGGATCCTCGCTTCGCGACCCGCCCTGCGTGGAACGGCATCGCCGTCGAAACCGGTGCGATCGCGCGAATGGCATCGCATCCCCTCGTGGCCGATCTCCTCGCACGCAACGGCACCAGCGTGGCGGTGCGTCTCATCGCGCGCCTTACGGAGCTCGCGGCCCTGCTCGCCGCCCGCCCCGGTCGGGCGGCCGCTGGAACTGCTCCCGGCGACGCGGTTGCGGCGAGTGCGGTGGTGCCGTTCGCTCACGAGGCTCGCGGCTGCGCCGTCACGCAGACCGCGCGCGGCGTGCTCGTGCATCGCGCCGCGGTCGAGCGCGGCGTGATCCGCGACTACGCGATTCTCGCCCCGACGGAGTGGAACTTTCGCGCCGACGGGGCATTGACGAGCGCCCTGGCCCGCATCGAGACCGACGACGCGGACGCGCTCGCGCGCGACGCGCGCCTCGTGGCGCAGGCGATCGATCCGTGCGTCGCCTGCCGGGTGGAGGTCGCGCATGCATGAGATGGCGCTCGCGGAGAGCGTGCTCGCCATCGTGGAAGAGGCGGCGCGGCAGCACGCAGCCGCGCGCGTCACGAGCGTGCGCCTGGAGATCGGCGCGCTCTCGCACGTCGCGCCCGAGGCGCTGCGGTTCTGCTTCGAGGCCGTGAAGCGCTCGTCGATCGCGGACGGCGCTGCGCTCGAGATCGACACCACGCCGGGGCGCGCGTGGTGCATGCCGTGCGGCAAGGGCGTGACCCTGGAGCGCCTCGGCGAAGCGTGCCCGGAGTGCGGCGGCTATCAGCTCGAGGTCACGCAGGGCGAAGCAATGCGGGTGCGGGACATCGAGATCGCGTGACGGGGATCGGGACATCATGTGCACGACGTGCGGTTGCAGCGCAGGCAAGGCGAGAATCGAGGTACGGCCCGAGCACGGCGCGTTGCTTCGTCCCATCGTCCCGCGGGGGCCTTCGGCGCTGCCGATGCATGCGCATGGCGCGAGCTCCCACGCAAACGACGCGGGCCGTCGCCACGGGCAGCCCCCTGTGCACGGTGACGTTGCGCACGCGCACGGTCCGCTCGGTGCGGTGCACGAGGCCGGCGTCGCGCCGGAGCGGATCGTGCAGATCGAGCGCGATCTCCTGTCGGCGAACGATGCGATCGCGACGCGCAATCGGGCGGCCTTCGCGCAACGCAGCGTGCTCGCGCTCAATCTCGTGTCGAGTCCCGGCTCCGGCAAGACCACGCTGCTCGTGCGCACCATCGAGCTGCTGCGGGGCGTGCTCCCGGTCGCCGTGATCGAAGGCGACCAGCAGACCTCGCGGGATGCGGACCGCATCCGGGCCACCGGGGCGCCGGCCATCCAGGTCAACACCGGCAAGGGCTGCCATCTCGACGCCCGCATGGTGGAGGAGGCGCTCGGATCACTGCAGCTGCCGTCGAGCGGGGTGCTCTTCATCGAGAACGTCGGCAATCTCGTGTGCCCGGCGGCGTTCGACCTCGGCGAGGCGCACAAGGTCGTGATCCTGTCGGTCACGGAAGGCGAGGACAAGCCGCTCAAGTACCCCGACATGTTCCGCGCCGCGGACGTCGTGATCGTGAGCAAGGTCGACCTTCTGCCGTACGTGCCGTTCGATGTCGAGGCCGCGATCGGGAACGCAAGGCGCATCCGCCCCGGCATCGAGGTGATGCGCGTATCGGCGACGAGCGGCGAAGGCATGCCGGCGTGGGTGGAGTGGCTGCAACGCCGTGCGGCCGGCATCGCGACCGACGTGGCCGTTGCGGCGACGCCGGCACGCGCCACGGCGACACCGGCATAGGAACGTGCGATGACGCTCGCGGCCATCCGTCCCGACGCCAAGGCGCGCCATCGCGCTCGCCGTGCGCGGCGTCGTGCAGGGCGTGGGCTTCCGTCCGTTCGTGTATCGCCTCGCGCGCGAGCTCCATCTCGCCGGCTGGGTGCGCAACGACAGCGCCGGGGTGACGCTGGAGATCGAGGGCGCCGTTGCGGACGTGGAGGCCATGGCCATGCGCATCGCCCGCGAGGCACCGGCGCTGGCTCGGGTCGACGCGGTTGCGGTCGTGGAGCGGCTCGCGCCGCTGGGCCACCAGGGCTTCGCGATCCTCGACAGCGCGACGACGCGCAGCAGCACGATGATCGGACCCGACACCGCGATCTGCGACGCGTGTCTTGCGGAGATGCTCGACCCGGCCAACCGGCGCTATCGGTACGCCTTCATCAATTGCACGAATTGCGGCCCGCGCTACACGATCACCCGCGGCCTGCCGTACGACCGCGCGATGACGAGCATGCGCCGCTTCGCGCAGTGCCCGCGCTGCATGGCCGAGTACCTCGATCCCGAGCACCGCCGCTTTCACGCCGAGCCGAATGCCTGCCGCGGATGCGGCCCGGCGCTCGCGTACCTCGACGCCAAGGGCGAGCCGCACGCCGCGGGCGATCCCGTCGCCCAGGCGATGGGCCTGATCGCGCAGGCGGCGGCATCGTCGCGATCAAGGGCCTCGGGGGGTTCCACCTCGCGTGCGACGCGCGCAACGCCGGCGCCGTGAGGCGCCTGCGCGAGCGCAAGCAGCGCGAAGAGAAGCCCTTTGCGGTGATGCTGGCCAACACGGCGTCGGCGCGCGCATTCGCATCGCTCGACGCGGGCGAAGAGCGCGTGCTCAACGGACCCGGACGACCGATCGTGCTCTTGCGCAAGCGCGCCGCGGCGGACGAGCTCCTCGCCGACGTTGCGCCGGGACTCGCGTGGCTCGGCGTCATGCTGCCTTACACGCCCCTGCATTACCTGCTCTTCCACGAGCACGCCGGGCGGCCTGCAGGCACGCTGTGGCTCCAGGACAGCCAGGAGCTCGCGCTGGTGATGACGAGCGCGAACCCGGGCGGCGAGCCGCTCGTCACCGGCAATGCGGAGGCGATCGAGCGCCTGCAGGGCATCGCCGACGCGTATCTCGCGCACGATCGCGACATCGTCGTGCGCTGCGACGACAGCGTGGTGCGCATGCTGCCGGAAAGCGCCGACCCCGCGCCGCAGTTCATCCGCCGGGCGCGCGGGCACACGCCGCGCGCGATCGTGGTCGCGAGCGACGGCCCCGTGGTGCTCGCGACCGGCGGCTACTTCAAGAACACCGCGTGCGTGCTGCGAAAGCGCGAAGCCTTCCTGTCGCAGCACGTCGGGGATCTCGACAACGCGCCGACGTGTCACGCCCTCGAGCAGGCGGTCGAGCATCTGCTTGCGATCCTCGAAGTGCGTCCCGCGATCGTCGCGCACGACCTGCATCCCGATTTCTTCAGCACGCGCCTCGCCGCTTCGCTCGCGCAGCGCTGGGGCGTGCCGCTGCACGGCGTGCAGCACCACCACGCGCACATCGCGGCAGTGCTCGCGGAGCATCGCTGGACTGCGCCCGCGCTCGGTGTCGCGCTCGATGGCGTGGGGCTGGGCGACGACGGCACGGCGTGGGGCGGCGAGCTGCTCCTGGTGGCCGGTGCGTCGTCGCAACGCCTCGGTCGCCTGCAGCCGCTGCGGCTGCCGGGTGGCGACCGCGCGGCGCGCGAGCCCTGGCGCATGGCCGCAGCCGCGCTCTGGCAGGCGGGCCGCGGTGCCGAGATCGCAACCCGCTTCGCGGACGAGCCCGCGGCTGCGGTCGCCGTCACCATGCTCGATCGCGGTCTCAACGCGCCGGAGACGAGCAGCGCGGGCCGCTGGTTCGACGCCGCGGCGGGATTGCTCGGCGTGCGCCGGCGCATGGCGTTCGAGGGGCAGGCCGCGATGCTGCTGGAGGGACTCGCTGCAGCGCATGGGCCGGTCGCGCCCGACGACGCGGGCTTCGTGCTGCGCGGCGACGGCACGCTCGACCTCACGCCGTTGCTCTCGCGGCTCGCGGATTGCAGCGATGCGGCGCATGGCGCGGCGCTCTTCCATGCCACGCTCGTCGCCGGCATCGCGGAGTGGGTGGCGCGCGCTGCCATCGCGTCGGCGATCACCACCGTGGCGCTCGGTGGCGGCTGCTTCCTCAACGCGATCCTCACGGCGGGCGTTCGGCGCGCACTGCAGGCGCGCGGCCTCGCCGTGCTCGAGGCGGAGCAGGCGCCGCCCAACGACGGCGGACTCGCGCTCGGCCAGGCGTGGGTTGCACGCCAGGCGCTCGCCGGCGACGCCGCGCCGGACAGGAACCACTGAAATGAAACGTTTCCCCGAACTCGCTCCGCTCGCTCCCCCCAAGGGGGCTTGTCAGCGGCTTCGGGCGGCCGGGCGCCCCTGACATGTGCCTTGCCATTCCCGCACGCATCGTCGAGCGCCGCGACGCGCGACGACGCCGTGATCGACCTCGGCGGCGTGCGCAAGGTCATCTCGCTCGCGCTCGTGCCCGACGCCGTGCCCGGCGACTACGTGATCGTGCACGTGGGCTATGCGCTCTCGAAGCTCGACCCGGAGGAGGCGCAGCGCACGCTGGAGCTCTTCGCGAGCGCCGGCCTCGTCGCGCAGGATGGCGCGTGAAGTACGTCGACGAATTCCGCGACGGCACCGTGGCACGGCAGCTCGCCGCGGCCGTGCACGCCGAAGCCGATCCGCAGCGCAGCTACAACCTGATGGAGTTCTGCGGCGGGCACACGCATGCCATCTCGCGCTACGGCATCAAGGACCTGCTGCCGCGCAACGTGCGCATGATCCACGGCCCCGGCTGCCCGGTGTGCGTGCTGCCGATCGGACGCATCGACAATGCGATCGAGCTCGCGCTCCGGCCCGGACTCATCCTGTGCACGTACGCCGACACGATGCGCGTTCCGGCGTCGAAGGGGCTGTCGCTGTTCAAGGCGAAGGCGCAGGGCGGCGACGTGCGGATGGTGTACTCGAGCGCCGATGCGCTGCGCATCGCGCGCGAGAGCCCGGAACGCGAGGTGGTGTTCTTCGCGATCGGATTCGAGACGACCACACCCCCGACGGCGCTCGCGATCCGCGCGGCGGAAGCCGAGGGCCTCGCGAATTTCAGCGTGTTCTGCAATCACGTGCTCACGCCTTCGGCCATCGCGCACATCCTCGAGTCGCCGGAAGTGCGCGAGCTGGGGATCGTGCCGCTCGACGGCTTCATCGGCCCCGCGCACGTGAGCACCGTGATCGGGAGCCAGCCCTACGAATACTTCGCGGCGGAGTACCAGCGGCCCGTGGTGATCGCGGGCTTCGAGCCGCTCGACGTCATGCAGGCGATCCTGATGCTCGTGCGGCAGCTCAACGAGCATCGGGCGGAAGTGGAGAACGAGTTCACGCGTGCCGTCACGCGCGATGGCAACGTGCACGCCAAGTCGGTCGTCGCCGACGTGTTCGAGCTCCGGCGCACGTTCGAGTGGCGGGGCCTGGGCGAGGTGCCGTACAGCGCGCTGCGGATCAAGGAACGCTATCGCGCGTTCGACGCCGAGGCGCGCTACGGCATCACCTACCGCTGCGTGCCCGACCACAAGGCCTGCGAGTGCGGTGCGATCCTGCGGGGCGTCAAGCAGCCGACCGAGTGCAGGGTCTTCGGGACCGCCTGCACGCCGGAGCATCCCCTCGGCTCGTGCATGGTCTCTTCCGAAGGGGCGTGCGCCGCGCACTACACTTACGGCCGCTTTGCGGACGCGACGTGATGGCCCGGGCGCGCGACGATCGCCTCGCGAGCATGGAACTCGTACCCCTCTGCGCCCGATCGCCTCGACCATGAACGCTCGCAAGGACTACGTCCGGCCGATGGACTTCCGGCACGGCCGTGTGGACATGACCCACGGCGCGGGCGGCCGGGCGATGGCGCAGCTCATCGAGGAGCTGTTCCTGCGCGCCTTCGACAACGAATGGCTGCGCCAGCACAACGACCAGGCGCGCTTCGCGGTCGACGCGGGGCGCATGGTGATGGCCACCGACAGCCACGTCGTCTCGCCGCTGTTCTTCCCGGGCGGCGACATCGGCAGCCTGTCGGTGCACGGCACGGTGAACGACGTCGCCATGTCGGGTGCGCGGCCGCTGTATCTCGCGGCGGGGTTCGTGCTGGAGGAAGGCTTTCCGCTCGCCGATCTGAAGCGGATCGTCGAATCGATGGCCGCCGCCGCGCGCGACGCCGGGGTCGCGGTGATCACGGGCGACACGAAGGTGGTGGAGCAGGGGAAAGGCGACGGCGTGTTCATCACCACCACCGGCGTGGGCATCGTGCCGGAGGGCGTGGACATCTCCGGCGATCGGGCGCGACCGGGCGATCGCATCCTCGTGAACGGGACGCTCGGCGACCACGGGGTCGCGATCATGTCGCATGCGGGAGAACCTGTCCTTCGAGACCACCATCGAGTCGGATACGGCATCGCTCAACGGCCTCGTGGCGGCGATGGTCGAGGCCGTGCCGCAACTGCACTGCCTGCGCGACCCCACGCGCGGCGGTCTCGCGACGACGCTCAACGAGCTCGCCCGCCAGTCGGGCTGCGGGATGCTGATTCGCGAAGCCGACATTCCGGTGCGACCGCAGGTGCACGCCGCGTGCGAGTTCCTCGGCCTCGATCCGCTCTACGTCGCCAACGAAGGCAAGCTGGTGGCGATCTGCGCCCCCGAGCACGCGCAGGCGCTGCTCGCGGCCATGCGTGCGCATCCGCTCGGGCGCGAGGCCGCGATGATCGGCGAAGTCACCGCGGACCCGCACTGCTTCGTGCAGATGGACACGAGCTTCGGCGGCCGGCGCGTGGTGGACTGGCTCACCGGCGAGCAGCTGCCGCGCATCTGCTGAAGGCCGCCGTGCGCATCCTGTTCCTCACCCACGCGTTCAACAGCCTCGCGCAACGGCTGTTCGTCGAGCTCACGGCGCGGGGTCACGAGGTCGCGATCGAGTTCGACATCAACGATCGCATCACGGAAGAGGCCGTCGCGCTGTATCGGCCCGAGGTCGTGATCGCGCCCTTCCTGAAGCGCGCCATCCCGGCGTCGGTGTGGCAGACGCGGCGCTGCCTCGTCGTGCACCCGGGCATCGAAGGCGACCGCGGCCCGTCGGCCCTCGACTGGGCCGTCATGGAAGGCGAGGCGCGCTGGGGTGTGACGGTGCTCGAAGCCACCGGCGAGATGGACGCCGGTCCCGTCTGGGCAAGCGTAGAATTCCCGATGCGATACGGCAGCAAGGCGAGCCTGTATCGCAACGAGGTCACGGAGGCCGCCGTCGAAGCCGTGTGCCGGACCCTGGACTCCATCCGCAGCGGGGGCGCGCCGCGCCCGCAGGATCACGCGCGCCCCGGCGTGCGCGGCCGGTGGCGTCCGCCCGTGCGCCAGGCCGATCGGGCGATCGACTGGCAGCGCGACGACACCGCGGCCATCGTGCGCAAGGTGCAGGCCGCCGACGGCGTCCCCGGCGTGCGCGACGAGATCGCCGGACTCGCCTGCCTGCTGTTCGACGCCCATCCCGAAGCGATACTGCGCCCGCCGAAAAACGTATCACCCGGGACGCCGATCGCCCAGCGCGCCGGTGCGGTGTGCCGTGCGACGCGCGACGGCTGCCGTGTGGATCACGCATCTGAAGCGCGCGGACGGCGATCCGGCCGCGTTCAAGCTGCCGGCGGCGATGGTGCTCGGGCAACGGTTGAACGGCGTGCCGGAGATGCCGCTCGCGCCGGAAGCCGGCGCGAACGCGGCGACCTGGCGGGACATCGTCTACGAGGAGGACGGCGCCGTCGGCTACCTGCACTTCCCGTTCTACAACGGCGCGATGGGCACCTCGCATTGCGAGCGCCTGCGCTGCGCCTATGCGCACGCGCGCTCGCGGCCCACGCGGGTGATCGTGCTCACCGGGGGCGAGGACTTCTGGTCCAACGGCATCCATCTCAATCTCATCGAGGCGCACGCGCATCCGGCCGAGGAGTCGTGGCGCAACATCAACGCCATGAACGACCTCGTGCGCGACATCGTCTGCACCGATGCGCAGCTCACGATCGCCGCGATGCGGGGCAACGCAGGCGCGGGCGGCGCGTTCCTCGCGCTCGCGGCGGACCACGTCTATGCGCGCAGCGGCATCGTGCTCAATCCGCATTACAGGGGCATGGGCAACCTGTACGGCTCGGAGTACTGGACCTACCTGCTCCCGCGGCGGGTGTCGCCGCAACGCGTGCGCAGCATCGTGGACAACCGGCTGCCGATCGGCGCCGAGCAGGCGGTCCGGCTCGGCATGGTCGACGCGCATTTCGGCGCCTCGCGCGAGGCGTTCATGGCGAAGGTGCGCCTGCGTGCGGGAGCTCTTGCCGGCGCGCCGGATTTCGCGGCCCGGCTCGCCGCGCGCAATGCGCGTCGCGCGCAGGACGAAGCGGTGAAGCCGCTCGCGTCCTACCGGGAGGAGGAGTTGCGGCACATGAAGCTCAACTTCTACGGTTTCGACCCGAGCTATCACGTGGCGCGTTACAACTTCGTCGCGAAGGTCCCGCGCTCGCGCACGCCACCCCACCTCGCACTGCATCGCCGGCTCGTACCGTCGTCGCGCAGCGACACCGGCAAGGTCGATACGACGGCATGCCCCGTGCCATCACCGTGAATTCGCATCCAGTCGACGGGCGGCACGCTGCGGCGTCAACGCCGCGCCGCATCGCCCGTTAATAGTCGCGCCGCGAGCAGAATTCGCGGCCGTGTCAATGCCCGGGAAGGGTCCAACAAAGGAAGGAGCAAGCAATGAAATCGATCGTAGTCGCTCTGGCGGCAGGTGTGGCGATGGTGTCGGCAGGCGCGGCACTCGCGGCGGACGAATCGGCACTGATGAAGGCGAGCGGCTGCACGTCGTGCCACGACGTGAACACGAAGAAGGTCGGTCCGGCGTTCAAGGACGTCGGCGCCAAGGCGCCGGCCGATGCGGCCAAGAAGAAGGAATTCAAGGAAGGCCTCGTCACCAAGCTCACGACCGGCAAGGGTCACATGAAGGTGAAGGCGAGCAAGGAAGACGTCACGAAGCTCGTCAACTGGATCGTCGACGACATCAAGTAGAGCGCGTCGTCCGTTGCACCGAAAAGCCGGCCACCGAGCCGGCTTTTTTTGGGTTCTTCGCTCCTCGCGCGCAGCAGCGACGGCGATCGGGATGCGCGCGACCGCGGCGCGCTTCGAGCGCTGCCGGTCGACACCGCCGCGCTCACGGCGTCGCGGCACGAGCGAGAGCACCCGACGACCACCGGTGGCCCTCCTGCGGCCGAGCCGAACCCTCCGGGCCGGCTGCCGGTTATGCGGCAAATAGTCGCATATAACGTTCCTTGCCGCCAGTGACGTACGCAATACTCGTACCCAGACTGGGGAAGGCATTTCGTCCAGCCTGCGGCGGGTGCGGTTTTCTTGCTTAATCGCAAGGCGTGACATGCAATGTCGCGCACAATGATCGCGACACCGTGCCGCGCGGCGCAACGCAATCCGTCGCGACAACAAATCAAGGTCATGGGCAACCCGTCCGCATTGCGAATCACCAGCGCCGAGCGCACCGCTGCCGATGCGGCACCGGGCGAGCGCACGTCGTCTGCAGACACGACCTTGCCTGCAGAAGCGCTCGTGCCCGCGGATACGACAGCTCGCCGCGCCGAGACATCGGGTGTCGCGCTCGCGAGCCTGCGGCAGCTGCAGCACCTGCGCACGATTGCCATCGTCGGGTCAGGTGACCGCGATCGCGATCGCGTACTTGAACGGCGTGAGCTTGCCACTCGCGCCGATGAGCGGATTCGTGCTCGCGCTCGTCGTCGCGAACGTCTGGATGCTGCGCAGGCTGCGTCTGGGCACGCGCGCGACGCACGCCGAAGTGCTCGGCAACCTCGCGTTCGACATCGGCATCGTCACCGCGCTGCTCCTGCTGTCGGGAGGCACGTCGAATCCGTTCGTGATGCTGTATCTGCTGCACGTCGCGCTGGTCGCATTGCTGCTGCCGCCGCGGCTCGCGCTGATCGGCACGCTCGTCGTCATCGCGGGCTGGTGGCTGTGCCTGCACTACGGCCTGCCCCTCGAGCTCGAGGACGGCAGCGCCATACCGCCGCTGTGGATCAAGGCCGGCCGCTGGGTGGCATTCCTGATCTCCACCGCCATGATCGCGTGGTTCGTCTCGCGCGCGAGCGCGGCCTTGCAGGCGCATCAGCTGCTGCTCGCCGAGGCCGCCCGCAAGGCGCTCAACGACGAGGCGATGCTGCGCATAGGCACCATCGCGGCGGGTGCGGCGCACGAGCTCAGCACGCCGCTCACGACGATGTCGGTGGTGGTGAAGGAATGGCAGCGCGAAGGTGCCAACGTCGATTACGCGCGCGATGCCAGGATCCTCGCCGCCCAGATCGCGGCGTGCAAGGAGGCGCTCCTGCACCTGCGCGCCGCCGCGGGACAGGCGCGCCTCGAGGACGACAAGGTCCAGTCCGTGGACCGCGTCTTCGAGGAGCTCGCGGAGCGCTTCCGGACGATGCGCCCGGGCGTGCACCTCGAGACCCGCTCGCAATGCGCGACGCCGGCGCCCACGATCGCGGCCGACCCGGGCTTCGCCCAGGCGGTGCTGGTGCTGCTCAACAACGCGGCGGATGCGTCCCCCGAATACGTGCTCATGAGCCTGGAATGCAACCCCACGCACCTGCGCCTCGTCGTGGCCGATCGCGGCAGCGGCATCCCGCCCGAGACGCTGGGGCGACTGGGCCGCACGTTCTTCACCACCAAGCCGCCCGGCAAGGGCACCGGCCTGGGGCTCATGCTCACCGCGTCCACGGTCGCGCGCCTCGGCGGCACCGTGACCTGGTCCAACCAACCCGAAGGCGGCGCGCGAGCCGAGTTGCGCGTCCCGCTTTCGAGCCTTCAACGCAACACCCACTGAGAGACGCCATGGAAAACACGAAACTCCCGGGCAGGAACCTGCTGTTGGTCGATGACGACGAGATGCTGTGCGAAGTGCTCGGGCGGGCCTTCGAGGCGCGTGGCTACGCCGTGCGGACCGCGCATACCTCGCGCGATGCGATCGCGCTTGCGGAGGCGTCGACACCCGAGTTCGCCGTGGTGGACCTGCGGCTGCCCGACCAGTCGGGTCTCAAGCTCATCACCGCGCTCAAGACGATCTCGCCGAAGATGCGCGTGGTCGTGCTGACCGGGCACGGCAGCATTCCCACCGCCGTCGAGGCGGTCAAGCTCGGCGCGAGCTACTACCTCACCAAGCCCGTCGATGCGGACGAGGTGGTCGCCGCGCTGCAGCGCGAAGGCGGCGACGACTCGGTGCCGATCCCGGCGAAGCCGATGTCGGTCGAGCGCCTGGAGTGGGAGCACATCCAGCGCGTGCTGCGCGAGAACAACGACAACGTGTCGGCCACGGCTCGCGCGCTGTCGATGCATCGGCGCACGCTGCAGCGCAAGCTGCGCAAGCACCCCGCGCGCGCCTGAGTGGAGGGTTGGTGCCCCTCGGCCGCGCGTAGAAGCCGCGCGGCCGGAAAGCACGACGGGCACCGTCGCGGTGCCCGTCAGGTGTGCAGCAGCGGTCGCGCCGGGTTGCGCCCGACCGTCGGGCAGCAGCGCCTATACGCGCCGGCGATACTCGCCCGTGCGCGTGTCGATCTCGATCTTGTCGCCGGTTTCGACGAACAGCGGCACCTGCACGTCGAAGCCGCTGGCGATCTTCGCGGGCTTGAGCACCTTGCCCGACGTATCGCCGCGCACGGCGGGCTCGGTGTAGGTGATCTCGCGCACCACGGAATTCGGGCAGCTCGACGGAGATCGCCTTGCCTTCGTAGAAGGTGAGCTCGCACGGCAGGCCGTCGTCCAGATAGGGCAGGGCGTCGGTCATGTTGTCCTGCTCGACCTCGTGCTGGTTGAACTCGGCGTCCATGAACACGTACATGGGATCGGCGAAGTACGAGTACGTGACTTCCTTCTTCTCGAGCTGCACCGTGTCGAACTTCTCGTCGGCGCGGTACACCGTCTCCGTGCCGGAGCCGGTGAGCAGGTTCTTGAGCTTCATCTTCACGACGGAGGCGTTCCGGCCGGACTTGTTGAACTCGGCCTTCTGCACGACCATCGGATCCTTGCCGACCATGATCACGTTGCCGGCACGCAGTTCTTGCGCGGTTTTCATCGCTGCACCTGAGAGAGTGTCCGCCGTGGCCTCGCGCGCCTCTTGCAGCGGCCGTGGACCCGCTGGCGGTGGGTTTCGTGCGGCTTCACGCGAAGCCGAAAAAGCCCTCGATTATACCCCGATCGCGGCAGCGGCGACCAAGCCGGCGGCGAGCTCCGGCAGGGTCGCGAGGCGCTGCGACCAGGCCGCCGCATGGGCCGCAAGCGGCGGCAGCAACGGCCGCAGCGTCGCCCACGCTCGCCGCGACGGAGCCCGCGCCGTCGATGCCGTTCCACGCGCGCCAGAAGCCGCGCAGAGCCTCCGCCGCCCGCGCATCGCACCCCTCGAGGTAGCGGTCGAGGAACGCCTCGAGCTTGGGCACGTGCGCGCGTTCGGCCTGCGGGTAGATGTTCCAGGCGAAGGCGTGCGCAGCCCATTGCGCGCGCACGAACGAGTCCTCGCCGCGCACGAAGTTGAAGTCGCAGGCCCACAGCAGCTCGTCGTAGCGCGCCTGCGGCAGGAAGGGAACGACGTGCACCGTCAGCGCTCCGCACCCGAACACGGTGCCGCTCGCGCGCTCGGTCGCGGCAAGCCACGCCTGCACGGCATCGCCCCCGATTCCCTCGGGCAGCAGGCACACGACGGGTTGCGCCCCGCGCGACCACGCGTCGAGCAACGCGACCGCGGGCGCGGACGGATAGCAGAACAGCGACACGCAAAGTCCGGGCTCGATCGGGGCGATGTTCAGGTCGCGCCACAGCGCAGCCCGTGCCGCGGCATCGCGCGCGAATGCGTCGCGCCGGGCGAGCAGATCGCGCTCGCGCAGCAGTCCGCCGGTGCCCGCGGTGAAGCCGGGGAACCAGAAACGCCGTCGGACCGCAACGCGCGGATGCGGCGAGGGCAGGCCGTGACTCGTGTCGACCCACGGCTCCGCGCTGAGGTACTCGAGGACGAACCACTCCACGCGATGCGGCGGCCGCTCCCAGGTCCGCAATGTAGGCCTCGGGCAGGCCCGCCCCGAACATCTCCACGACCGCATCCGGCGCCGGCACCTCCTGCCACGCAACGGGCCAGCGGCGCACGCGAACGTGGGCGAGTCGCCCGTCCGCGGCATCCGGCGCGAGCCCGGGCACGAGACGGACGAGGGCGGCGGGCTCGTCGATCCAGAGCGTCACGTCGAGGCCATGCTCGTCCGCGAGCTCGCGCGCGAGACGCCACGCGATGCCCGCGTCGCCGAAGTTGTCGACGACGCGGCAGAAGAGGTCCCATCGCGCCGGCGCGGGCGACGGGGACGTTGCCGAGGGCGGCGAGATCACGGGAACGCGGATGCGGCGGGCATGGCGGAATTATCGCGTCTATTGCGCGCACGCGACGGCCACCGCTCCGGCGCGCGATAATGTCGGCAGGCGCTGCTGCCGCACGCACGAGTCGCAAGCCATGTCGAGCCCTTCCGCTTATGTCGACGTCGTCTCCGACGTCGTGTGTCCGTGGTGCTTCATCGGCAAGCGGCGCCTCGAAGCCGCACTCGCGCAACTGCCCGGCGAGATGGCCTCATCGGTCGTCGTGCGCTGGCATCCGTTCCAGCTCAACCCCGACCTGCCCGCGCAAGGCATGGATCGGCGCGCGTATCTCGAAGCCAAGTTCGGCGACGCCTCGCGCACGTTCGATCACGTGCGCGAGGCGGGCCGAACCGTCGGGATCGAATTCGACTTCGGGCGCATCGCCCGCCAGCCGAACACCCGCGACGCGCATCGGCTCGTCTCGTGGGCGCAGGGCTCGGGGCACGACGCGTCGGCGCTGATGGAGCGCCTCTTCGCAGCGCATTTCCTCGAGAGTCGCTTCATCGGCGACGTCGACGAGCTCGTCGCCGTTGCGCAGGAAGCGGGCCTCGACGGCGGGGCGGCGCGCGCGCATCTCGCCTCCAGCGAGGGGATCGACGCGATCGCCACCGCGGATCGGCGCGCGCGAGAGCTCGGCATCACCGGCGTGCCGTTCTTCATCTTCAATCGCAGGCTGGCCGTATCCGGCGCGCAGTCCGCGACCGTTCTCGCCGACGCCATCCTCCAGTCGGCGCATTCCGGCGAGCCGCCGCCGCACGCCTGAGCATGCGCGCAACGACCCGCATGGCGTGGCTCTCGATCGCCACGTCGATCGCGACGCTCGCGCTCAAGTTCGGCGCGTACTTTCTGACCGGCTCGGTGAGTCTCTGGTCGGATGCGCTGGAAGCGCTGGTGAACCTCGCCGCCGGCCTCGTGGCGCTCGGTGCGCTCACGCTCGCCGCGCGCCCGGCCGACGAGAACCACGCGTTCGGACACGACAAGGCCGAGTACTTCTCGAGCGGCGTCGAGGGCGCGCTGATCCTGGTGGCGGCCATCTCGATCATCTGGTCGGCTCTGCAGCGCTTCCTCGCACCGCAGGCGCTCGAGCACCTGGGCCCCGGCATCCTCGTCGCCGTGCTGGCCGGCGCGATGAACTACACCACGTCGCGCATCATGCTGCGCGTGGGCAAGCAGCACGACAGCATCACCATCGAAGCGGACGCGCATCACCTCATGACGGACGTGTGGACGTCGGTCGGCGTGATCTCGGGGCTCGTCGTGGTGATGCTCAAGCCCGAATGGGCGATGCTCGACCCGATCATGGCGGTCGCGGTCGGCATCCACATCATCTTCACCGGGGTGCATCTGCTGCGGCGCTCCGCGGACGGTCTCATGGATGCAGCGCTTCCCGCGCCCGAGATCAGCAAGGCGGAGGAGGCGATCCGCGAGCACCTGCCGCACACGGCAAGCTTCCACGCCCTGCGCACGCGCAAGGCGGGCGCACGGCGCTTCATCGAGTTCCACCTCACCGTGCCGGGCGCGATGTCGGTCGTGGAGTCGCACGCATTGTGCGATCGCATGGAGGCGGGCATCGCTCGCCGCCTCGCGCACGCGACGGTGACCATTCACGTCGAGCCGCACGAAACACAGGTGGAGCACGCGTGAAGGGTTGAGCGCGGTTCCATGTCCGGAAACGGCGAGTCCCGCGCCAGGCGGACGCGCATAATCCGGCCATGGATCTCGACACCGCGAGCTGCTATCGGGCGCTCGCCACCCACGACGCGCGCTTCGACGGCCGCTTCTTCGTCGGCGTGGCGACGACCGGCATCTACTGTCGGCCGGTCTGCCGCGCGCGCACGCCGCGGGCCGCGAACTGCCGCTTCTTCCGCAGCGCCGCGGCCGCCGAGGTCGCGGGATACCGGCCGTGCCTGCGCTGTCGCCCGGAGCTCGCGCCGGGCAGCGCCGCGGCCGATGCAACGGCGCGTCTCGCGCAGGCCGCCGTCGCGCTGATCGACGACGGCGTGCCCGACGAAGGCGGCGTGGAGGCGCTCGCGGCGCGGCTCGGCGTCACCAGCCGGCATCTGCGGCGCATCTTCGCCACCACGTTCGGGGTGTCGCCGGTCGAATATGCGCAGACGCATCGGCTGCTGCTCGCGAAGCGCCTGCTCACCGACACGGCGCTGCCCGTCACCGACATCGCGTTCGCGAGCGGATTCCGCAGCGTTCGCCGCTTCAACGCGCTGTTTCACGCGCGCTACCGGCTCGCGCCCGCGGCACTGCGCCGACACGCCTTGGTTGCAGCCACACCCGCGCCGCTGCGGTTCGAGATCGCGTACCGACCGCCGTACGACTGGCCCGCGATGCTCGAATTCCTTGCGCGCCGTGCGATCCCCGGCGTCGAGGAGGTCGGGCCGCACGGCTACGTGCGCACGCTGCGCCTTGCGCACGACGGGCGCGAGCACGCCGGCTGGATCGCGGTGACCCCGGCGCGCGGGCGCGACGCGCTGAAAGTCGAGCTCGCGCCGACGCTCGCACGCGTGGTTCCGTCCGTCCTGGCGCGGGTGCGCCATGCCTTCGACACGAATTGCGATCCCCACGCGGTCGTCGCCGTCCTCGGCGACCTCGCGGCGGGCGCGCCCGGCTTGCGCGTGCCGGGCACGGTCGACGGCTTCGAGCTCGCGGTCCGCGTCGTGCTCGGACAGCAGGTGAGCGTGGCGAGTGCGCGCACGCTGCTCGCGCGTCTCGTCCGCGCGCTCGGTGAGCGTGCGGCGAGGCGCGCGGCGACCTCGACCGGCTTTTCCCTGCGGCCGCACGCGTGGCGAGCGCAGAGCCCGCGCAGTTGCGTGCGCTCGGCATCACGCCCGGTCGCGCGCGTTCGTTGATCGCGCTGGCGAAGGCGCTCGTTGCGGGCGAGCTGCAGCTCGAGCCGCGCAGCGACGTCGCGGCAACCATGCACCGCCTGCGTGCGATTCCCGGCATCGGGCCGTGGAGCGCGGAGATGATCGCCATGCGGGCGCTGGCGTGGCCCGATGCGTTTCCCGCGGGCGACGGTCCGCTGCGCAAGGCGATGGGCGAGCCCGGCATCGCACGCGCGGCGGCGCGCAGCGCGCAGTGGCAGCCCTGGCGTTCCTACGCCGTCATGCACCTCTGGAGATCGAGATGAACGAGCCCACGTTCTTTGCGCGCGTCACCACCCCGCTCGGCGACATGCTGCTGGCAGCGCGAGCCGATGCCCTCGTGTACGCGCAGTTCGTCGATCGGCGCGTCGTCGAGCCGCCGCTGGGCGCGATCGAGGATGCGCGCCACCCGGTGCTGATGCGCGCCGGCGCGGCGCTCGAGCGCTACCTCGCCGGCGAAGCTTTCGCCATCGACGTGCCGCTCGCGCCTGCAGGCACGACGTTCCAGCGCAACGTCTGGAGCGCGATCGCCTGCATCGCGCCCGGACATACCGCGACGTATGCGCAGATCGCCGCGGCCGTCGGCGTGCCACGGGCGGCGCGTGCGGTCGGGGCCGCGACCGGGCGCAATCCGCTGTGCGTGTTCATACCGTGTCATCGCGTGCTGGGCGCGCGCGGCGCGCTGACGGGTTATGCGGGCGGGATCGAGCGCAAGCGCGCGTTGCTCGCGCTCGAAGCCCGCGCGGTACGCTCGGCGCTTGCGCCCAAGCGGCCGGCTTCGGCGTCGATGCTCGCGCAAGCGCGCCGCGCGTAGAATGCGGCGGTGGCCCCGGCTACCGCCCGGTGCCGACCCCTCCGATCCGGCCGCGCAGCATGCGCGACTTCGTCACATGAATGCTCCAGCCACTTCCACGCCCACCGGCACCACGGGCGGAGCTGCCTCGTCCGCTTCGTCGACGTCACGCGCGGAGCTCGAGCGCGTCTTCCATGCCCAGCGCGCAGCATTCGAAGGCGAGCGCTATCCCGATCACGCGATCCGATGGGATCGGCTGCGACGCCTGCTCGAGCTCACGACCGAGCACGAGTCGGCATGGGTCGACGCGATCTCGCGCGACTTCGGCCATCGCTCGCCGCAGGAGACGCGCATCGCGGAGTGCTACATCGTGGCGGCGGCGATCAGGCAGGCGATGCGCAGCCTCGCGCTATGGATGAAGCCGCAGCGTGTGCCCACACCGCTGCATCTCATGCCGGCGAAGGCGATGCTGCTGCGCCAGCCGGTCGGCGTGGTCGGCGTCATCAGTCCGTGGAACTATCCGTTCCAGCTTGCGCTCGCTCCGGTCGCGGCCGCGCTCGCCGCCGGCAATCGCGTGCTGCTCAAGCCATCCGAGCTGACGCCCAACCTTGCCGCCATGCTCGCGCAGAAGGTGCACGAGCACTTTCGCGACGACGAGCTCGCGGTGGTGCAGGGCGACGCGGCGCTCGGCGAGGCGTTCAGCGCGCTGCCGTTCGATCACCTGTTCTTCACGGGCTCGACGGCGGTGGGCCGCATGGTGGCGCGCGCCGCGGCGGAGAACCTCACGCCCGTCACGCTCGAGCTCGGCGGCAAGTCGCCGGCGCTGTTCGACGTCGACGCCAAGGTGGACGTCGTCGCGCCGCGGCTCATGGCCGGCAAGCTGCTCAACGCGGGCCAGACCTGCATCGCTCCGGATTACGCGCTCGTGCACGTCGCCCAGCGCGATCGCCTCGTCGAGGCGTTGAAGCGCGCGGTCGCGCGGCTGTATCCGCAGGTGCAGAGCAATCCGGACTACTCGACCATCGTCAACGAACGGCATTACCGCCGCCTGCTCTCGCTCGTCGAAGAGGCGCGCGCGAAGGGCGCGACCATCGTCACGCTGGAAGCCGACGGCCCCGACCCGGCGACGCGCAAGTTCCCGCCGACGCTCGTGCTCGACGCGCACGACGGCATGGCGGTGATGCAGGAGGAGATCTTCGGTCCGCTGCTGCCCATCGAGACGTACGAACGTCTGGACGATGCCATCGAGCGGATCAACCGCCGGCCGCGGCCGCTCGCGTTCTACTACTTCGGCGAGAACGCGGCGAACCGCGAGCGCGTCTTGCAGCAGACCCTCGCCGGCGGCGTGACCGTGAACGACACGATGTGGCACTTTGCGCACGAGGAGCTGCCGTTCGGCGGCGTCGGTGCTTCGGGGGCGGGCGCGTACCACGGCGAGTACGGCTTCCTCACCTTCAGCCAGGAAAAGCCGGTGTTCGTGCAGCGCCGGCTCGCGCTCACGAGCCTGCTGCAGCCACCCTACGGCGCGACCTTCGAGAAGGTGCTCTGGCTGCTGCGCAAGCTCAACACCTGATCGCTGAGCGTCCGGCTGCGGCGCGAGCGCGGTGACCCGGCTGCAAGTCACCTCGTGGCGCACGACGAGCGGGCCGCGCCAACGACGACCGGAGAGACGTCTGCTACTTGGGCAACTTGCCCTGCACGCCTTCGACGTAGTAGTCCATCTTCAGCAGCACGTCGTCGGGCATGACCTTGCCCGCCGCGAGTCGCTCCTTGCCCTCGTTGTCCTTGATCGGACCGGTGAAGGGATGGAACTTGCCGGCCCCGATCTGCGCTGCCGTCCTGTTCACGAGATCCTGCACGTCCTTCGGCACGGCAGCGTTGAAGGGGCCCATCTTGATCATGCCTTCCTTGATGCCGCCCCAGACGTGGTCGGGCTTCCAGCGGCCCGCGATCGCATCGCTCACCACCTTCGTGTAGTACGCGCCCCACTGGTGCGTCACCGCGGTGAGCTGCGCGTGCGGGCCGTACTTGGACATGTCGGAGTGGTACGCGACCGCCCACACCTTGTCGGCTTCCGCGGCCTGCACGACGGCGGTCGAGTCGGTGTGATGCGTGAGGACGTCGGCGCCCTGCGACACGAGCGTGTCGGCGGCCTGGCGCTCGCGGCCCGGGTCGTACCACGAGTTCGTCCAGATGACCTTCATCTCGGCTTTCGGGTTCACGGCGCGCATGCCGCGCGTGAACGCGTTGATGCCCATCACCACCTCGGGAATCGGAAACGCCGCCACGTAACCGGCGATGTTCGACTTGGTCATCTTGCCCGCGACCATGCCGGCGAGATAGCGGCCTTCGTAGAAGCGCGCGTTGTACGTGCCGACGTTCGCGGCGGTCTTGTAGCCGGTGGCGTGCTCGAACTTGGTGTCGGGAAACGCCATCGCCACCTTGAGCGTCGGGTTCATGTACCCGAACGAGGTCGTGAAGATGAGCTGGTTGCCGCTCTGCGCGAGCTCCCGGATGACGCGCTCGGCATCGGCGCCCTCGGGCACGTTCTCGACGTACTTCGTGACGACTTTCCCGGCGAGCGCCTTTTCCATCTCGCGCCGACCCGAATCGTGCTGGAACGTCCAGCCGGCGTCGCCGATGGGGCTCACGTACACGAAGCCGACCTTGTACGGCGCGCCGGGTGCGCTCTGCTGCGCGAACGCCGGACAGGCGGTGGCGGTGGCGACGGCGAGCGCAGCGAGCGCGAGAAGCGACTTCGGGCAAGCGAAGGACATGGCGTCTCCTGGAGAAGGCGGTGCCGCGCGAGGATGCGGCTCGGCCGCCATTTTACGCGGCTGCGGGCTTCGACCCAGGGTCGACCCTGGGTCGATTACGCTTCGGGTCGGAACGGCTTGCCCAACGATGCCGGTGCGTTGAGGCGGATCATCGTCGCGTCGCGCGAGATGAGCGCGAGCACGATGACGGTCGCGACGTAAGGCAGCATCGACAGCACTTGCGACGGCACGGCCACGCCCGAGGCCTGCGCCTGGAACTGCGCGAGCGTGACGCCGCCGAACAGATACGCGCCCACGAGCACGCGCGCCGGCTTCCACGTCGCGAACACGACCAGCGCCAGCGCGATCCAGCCGCGGCCCGCGGTCATCCCTTCCGCCCACATCGGCGTGTACGCGAGGGCGAGATAGGCGCCCCCCAGTCCGGCGCACGCGCCGCCGAACAGCACGGCGAGGTAGCGGATCCTGATCACGGGATAGCCGATCGCATGCGCGGACTCGGGCGACTCGCCCACGGCGCGCAGCACGAGGCCCGCGCGCGTGCGGTTCAGGAACAGGTGCACGGCGACGAACAGCGCGAGCGAGACGTACACGAGCGGGTTGTGTCCGAACAGCAAGCTTGCCGATCACCGGCAGGTCGCTCACGCCCGGCAGCGACAAGGCCTTGATGCCCGACACCGTCACGCTCACGTACGGCAGCCCGATGAACGCGGATAGCCCCACGCCGAAGAGCGAAAGCGCGAGGCCGCAGGCCACCTGATTGGCCATCAGCGTGAGCGCGAGCACGGCGAACACGATCGACAGGGCCGCGCCCGCAAGCAGGCCCGCGCCCACGCCGAGCCACGGCTGTCCCGTCTTCGCTGCGACGATGAACGAGGCCACGGCGCCGACGAGCATCATGCCTTCGACGCCCAGGTTGAGCACGCCGGACTTCTCGACGACGAGCTCGCCCAATGCCGCGAACACGAGCGGCGTGCCCGCGGCGAGGGTCAGCACGACGAGCTCGGCGAACGTGTCCATCGCTTCAGCTTCGCGCGATCGCGGTCGCCGCCGGCGCGCCGAGGCGCACGCGATAGTGGATGAAGACGTCCGCCGCGAGCAGGAAGAACAGCAGCGTGCCCTGGAACAGGCCCGTGACCGCGCTCGGGAGGGCAAGCGTCACCTGCGCCGACTCGCCGCCGAGATAGAGCAGCGACATGAGCAGGCTCGCGCCGACGATGCCGACGGGGTGCAGCCGCCCCACGAATGCGACGATGATCGCCGCGAAGCCGTAGCCCGGCGAGATCGAGGGCTGCAGCTGGCCCGAGCGGGCCCGCGACCTCGTTGGTTCCCGCGACGCCCGCGCACGCACCGCCGATCAGCAGCGCCATCCACACGGTGCGTCGCAGCGAGATCCCCGTGTACGTCGCGGCCGCCGGAGCGAGCCCCGCGACGCGCATGCGAAAGCCCGCGTAGCTCCTCTGCATGAACAGCCACAGCATCGCCACGACGGCGAGCGCGACGACGAACCCGGCATTCAGGCGCGTGCCGGACAGGATGTTCGGCAGCAGCGCGTTTTGCGCGAAGAGCCGCGACTGCGGGAAGTTGAAGCCCTCCGGATCGCGCAGCGGGCCGTTCACGCAGTACGAAAGCAGGTACGTCGCGATGTACACGAGCATCAGCGAGGTGAGGATCTCGTTGGCGTTGAACCGCGTGCGCAGCCACGCGGGAATCGCGGCCCACGCCATGCCGCCGAGCGCGCCCGCGACGAACATCGCCGGCAGCAGCAGTGCGGCGGGCGCATCTGCGAACGCGAGTGCCAGCGCGCCGGCCGCGAGTCCGCCGATGGTGAGCTGGCCCTCGGCGCCGATGTTCCACACGTTGGCGCGGTAACCCGCTGCGAGGCCGACCGCGCACAGCATCAGCGGCCCCGCCTTCTGCAGCAGCTCGCCGACGCCGTAGCGCGTCGCGAGCGGCTTCACGAAGAACACGTACAGCGCCTCTGCGGGGTCCTTGCCGAGCAGCGAGAACAGCACGAGCCCCACGACCACGGTCGCGAGTACCGCCCACAGCGGCGCGAGCCACCCCGCCAGGCGCGACGGCTCGGGACGCGGCTCGAAGCGCGGGAGCATCAGCCGTCCACGTGGCCGGCAGGTGAAGCGTGCGGATGCGCGTGCGCACCGGGCGCGCCGAACGCACCGCTCATGAGCATGCCGATCGCTTCGGGATCCACGCTGCGGATCGGCTGCGCTTCGGACAGGCGCCCCTGCGCGATCACGGCGATGCGATCCGCGATCTCGAAGATCTCGTCCAGCTCTTCCGAGATCACGAGGATCGCGACACCCGCATCCCGCAGGTCGAGCAGCGACTGGCGGACGAGCGCGGCGGCGCCGACGTCGACGCCCCACGTCGGCTGCGCGGCGACGAGCACGCGCGGCTGCTGCAGGATCTCGCGACCGACGATGAACTTCTGCAGATTGCCGCCGGAGAGGCTCCCCGCCAGTGCGGCGGGCCCGGCCGCGCGGACACGGTACGCGTCGATGACGCGCGCGGCGCGCGCATTCGCTGCGCCCATGTCGACGAGGCCGTGGCGAACGAGCCCCTGGCGCGCGGACGTGAGCAGCGTGTTCTCGCCGAGCGTCATCTGGGGGACCGCGCCGCGGCCGAGACGCTCCTCGGGAATCGTCGCGAGCCCGCGTGCGCGCCGTGCGTTCGCGTCGAGGTGGCCGACGGGCTCGCCGCCGATGCGCACCGCCGCGGCGTTCGTGCGACGCTCTCCCGACAGTGCGGCGAGCAGCTCGCGCTGGCCGTTGCCGGACACGCCCGCGATGCCCACGATCTCGCCCGCATGCACGGCAAGCCGCAGCGCGACCAGGCTCGTGCCGAACGGATCGTCGGCGTCGAGCGAGAGCGCATCGAGCTCCAGCGTCGGCGTGGGCGAGGGCTGCGCGCTCCGGTGCTGAGGACGCGGCAGGTCGCTCCCGATCATCATGCGCGCGAGCGAGGACGCGGACTCGCGGCGCGGATCGCACGTGCCCGTCACCCGTCCGCCGCGCAGCACGGTCGCGCGCTGGCACAGCGCGCGGATCTCGTCGAGCTTGTGGCTGATGTAGAGGATGCTGCAGCCGTCGGATGCAAGCTGGCGCAGGGTCTCGAACAGCTTCTCGACCGCCTGCGGCGTCAGCACCGAAGTCGGCTCGTCGAGGATGATGAGCTGCGGATCCTGCAGCAGGCAGCGCACGATCTCCACGCGCTGCCGCTCGCCGACGGACATCCCGTGCACGTGGCGGTGCGGCTCGAGCGGCAGGCCGTAGCGCGCCGACACGTCGCGGATGCGCGAAGCGAGGTCGCCCTTCGCCGCCGCCGGTTCGAGCGCGAGGGCGATGTTCTGCGCGACGGTCAGCGACTCGAACAGCGAGAAGTGCTGGAAGACCATGCCGATGCCGAGCCGCCGCGCACGCGCCGGATTGGCGATCGTCACGGGCTCCCCGTTCCAGCGGATCGTGCCTGCATCGGGGCGCACGACGCCGTAGATGATCTTCATCAGCGTCGACTTGCCGGCGCCGTTCTCGCCGAGCACGGCATGGATCTCGCTAGGCATCACCTCGAGATCGATGCCGTCGTTCGCGATCACCGAGGGGTACACCTTGGTGATGCCCGCGAGCTGGAGGCGTGCCCCGTCGTGCCGGTCGTGCGGGCTGTACGGCGGGGAGGTCGTCATCCCGCGATTATGCCAACATGCCCGCCGGCCATCCCCTCGCGTTGCCGTGCGCACCGGGCGCAGCCGGGTTGCGCGGTACCATGGCGGGGTTCACGTCCAGGGGACGCTGATGCTCGATGCCCTCACCCTTTCGCGGCTGCAGTTCGCGTGGGTCGTCGCGCTGCACATCCTGCTGCCGGCATTCACGGTCGGTCTCGCGGCCTACATCGCGGTGCTCGAGGGCGTGCATTTCTTTACCCGGCGTGAGGTATTCCTGCGCCTGTCGCAGTTCTGGCTGCGCATCTTCGCCGTGTCGTTCGGGATGGGCGTGGTGTCGGGGATCGTGATGCCGTTCCAGTTCGGCACCAACTGGAGCGGCTATTCGGACGCGACCGCCGACATCGTGGGCCCGCTCATGGCCTACGAAGGGCTGACGGCGTTCTTCCTCGAGGCGGGCTTCCTCGGGGTGCTGCTGTTCGGGCGCAAGCGCGTGCCGCCCTGGATGCACCTCGGCGCGGCGATCATGGTGGCCGCGGGAACGCTGTTCTCCACGTTCTGGATCCTCGCCGTGAACAGCTGGATGCAGACGCCGGTCGGTCACGTGATCGCCGACGGCCGCTTCCTGCCGCAGGACTGGCTGCGCGTCATCTTCAACCCTTCGTTTCCCTATCGCCTCGTGCACACCGCGATGGCATTCTTCATCACGACCGCATTCGTGGTGGTCGGCGTGGCGGGCTATTACCTGCGCGGCAACCGCTTCGTGACCGAAAGCCTCACGATGCAGAAGATGGGCCTCGGTCTGCTCGCACTGCTCGTGCCGTTGCAGGTGCTCGTCGGCGACCTGCACGGCCTCAACACGCTCGAGCATCAGCCGGCGAAGATCGCCGCGATGGAGGCGAACTGGACCACCATGCGCCGGATGCCGCTGCTGCTCTTCGCCTGGCCCGACGAGCGGGCCGAGCGCAACCGGTTCGAGATCGGCATTCCCGGTGCGGGCTCGCTCATCCTGCGTCACGACATCGACGGCGAGGTGCGCGGCCTCAAGGACTGGAAGCCGGAGGATCGCCCGCCGGTGGCGATTCCGTTCTTCTCGTTTCGCATCATGGTCGGCATCGGGCTCGCGATGCTCGGCGTCACGCTCGTCGGCGTGGTGCTGTGGTGGCGCGGTCGCCTCGCGACGGCACGCGCATTCCAGCGCCTGTGCGTGCTCGCCGCTCCGCTGGGTTTCGTGGCGGTGCTCGCGGGCTGGGCGACCACCGAAGTGGGGCGGCAGCCCTGGGTCGTGTACGGCCTGCTGCGCACGCGCGATGCGGTGACGCCGAGCCTCGCGCCGGTCGACGTGGGCGTGTCGCTCGCGGTGTACATGGTCGCGTACGTACTGATCTTCGGCGCGGGCATCTTCTTCATGGCGCGCCTCGTGCGCGCCGGGTTCGGCGATGGCGATGCGCAAGAGCACGGGCCGCATCCCGTCGCCACGCCCGCGCGTCCGCTCTCGGCGGCAACGCACATCGACTGAGGTCTCGAGCGATGGCACTCGACCTCGTTCCGCTCTGGGCCGCGATCCTCGCGTTCGCCGTCTTCATGTACGTGCTGCTCGACGGCTTCGATCTGGGCGTGGGCATCCTGTTCCCGTTCGCACCGGACGCCGCGAGCCGCGACCTCATGATGGATTCGGTCGCGCCGATCTGGGACGGCAACGAAACCTGGCTCGTGCTCGGCGGCATCGGCCTCCTCGCGGCGTTTCCGCTCGCCTTCGCGATCGTGATTCCGGCGGTGTACTTCCCGATCCTGTTCATGCTGATCGGCCTCGTCTTTCGCGGTGTCGCGTTCGAGTTCCGGCACATGTCGCGCCGCCGCCACTACTGGGACCGCTCCTTCTTCGTGGGCTCGCTCGTCGCGACCTACAGCCAGGGCGTCGTGCTCGGCACGTACGTGCAGGGGATTCCCGTCGCGGGACGCACCTACGCCGGCGGCACGCTCGATTTCGCGACGCCGTTCGCGCTGCTCACGGGGGTCGGATTGATCGCGGGCTACGGCCTGCTCGGTGCGTGCTGGCTGGTGATGAAGACGGAAGGCGCGCTGCGCGACTGGGCGCGCGAGCGCGCACGGACATTCCTGATCGGTGTCGCCGCGTTCGTGGTGATGGTGAGCGTGTGGACTCCGCTCGCCCACACGCAGATCCGGGCGCGCTGGTTCGGCTGGCCCAACGTCATCGCGCTCGCGCCCGTGCCGTTGATCACGCTGGGCCTCTTCGTGCTGCTGTGGCGCTCGCTGCGCCGGGGGCGCGACAGCACGCCGTTCATCGCGGCGCTCGCCATCTTCGCGATGGCGTACCTGGGCCTCGCCATCAGCATCTTCCCGATGGTCGTGCCGTATGCATTCGACCTGTGGGATGCGGCGGCAACGCCCAAGTCGCAGGCGTTCCTGATGATCGGCACGCTCTTCCTGCTGCCGATCATCCTGACGTACGTCGGCTGGTCCTATTGGGTCTTTCGCGGTAAGGTGCGGGCGGGTTCCGGCTATCGCTGACGAAACCGCGCACGCACCCGATGACCTCGCTCGACATCACCGACACGCCGGGGGGCGCGCGCCGGCTCGCATTCGCCGGCCGCCTCGACGCGTTCTCGATTGCAGAAGTCTGGAGGCAGGCGCGCGCCGCGGTGAGCGCAGCACCTGCACGACCCGTCGTCGTGGATGCCGCCGCCGTCGATTACTGCGACGGCGCAGGCATCGCGCTCCTCGTCGATCTCCTGCGCATGCCGCGGCCCGAATCGGCGCCGGTCGCCGTGCACAACCTGCGGCCGCAGTTCCAGACCCTGCTCGACCAGTTCGATCCCGCCGTGCTGCGGGAGGACCACGACCCGCCGCAGCCGCGTCGCAAGACGATCGAGGAAATCGGCTTCATGGCGGCGACGATCGGGCGCGACATGCGCGAGCAGACCACGTTCGTCGGCGAGGCGTTCGCTGCGCTGATGCACGCCGCGCGCCATCCGTCGGTGGTGCGCTGGCGCGACGTCTGGGCCATCTGCGAGCGCGTCGGCGTGGATGCCCTGCCCATCGTGGCGCTGGTCGCCTTCCTCATGGGCCTCATCCTCGCGTTCCAGAGCGCGGTGCCGATGAAGCGGTTCGGCGCGGAGATCTTCGTCGCGGACCTCGTCGGTCTCGCGATGCTGCGCGAGCTGGGGCCCCTGATGACGGCCATTCTTCTCGCCGGCCGCACGGGTGCCGCGTTCGCCGCGGAGATCGGCACGATGCGGGTCAACCAGGAGGTCGATGCGCTCACGACGATGGGCCTCGACCCGGTCCGGTTCCTGGTGGTGACGCGCGTCATCGCAGCGCTGTTGATGACGCCGCTGCTCACGCTGTTCGCGGACCTCGTGGGCCTGCTCGGCGGTGCGATCACGATGCAGTCGTTCTCGATCCCGTTCGTCACGTTCGTCAAGGAGGTCGACAGCATCGCGTCGTTCCAGGACTTCATGGCCGGGTGGATCAAGTCGTTCTTCTTTGCCGTCCTGATCGCCGGCATCGGCTGCCTGCGCGGGCTGCAGACCAAGAGCGGCGCGTCGGCCGTGGGCGATGCGGCCACGCGCGCGGTCGTCTCGGGCATCATCCTGCTGGTGATCGTGGACGGCATCTTCGCCGTGATCTACTGGGTGCTCGACATATGAGCGCGAGCGAGCCTCGCGTCGCGGAGAGCACGCAGGGCGCGGCAGCCTCCGGCGGCGATGCACGCGAGAGCGATGTCGTCATCCGCGTCGAGAATCTCGCGGCCGGCTACGAGGACACGGTGCTCATGCAGAACGTGAACTTCGAAGTCCGGCGCGGCGAAGTTTTCGTCATCCTCGGCGGCTCGGGCGGAGGCAAGAGCACGCTGCTCAAGAACATGATCGGCCTCAACGAACCGCTTGCCGGACGCGTGCTGATCGACGGCCAGGACCTCGTGGCGACGGAAGGCGACGACCGGCGCAGGATCCTGTGCAAGATCGGCGTCATGTACCAGTCCGGGGCCCTGTTCGGCTCCATGACGCTGCTCGAGAACGTGCGCCTGCCGCTGGAGGCGTACACCCGGCTCGACAGCGACGCGATCGATCTCGTCGCGCGCCTGAAGCTCGACCTCGTGGGCCTCGAGCCCTTCACGGGCCATCTTCCGGCCGAGATTTCCGGCGGCATGCAGAAGCGAGCGGCGATCGCGCGCGCCATGGCACTGGACCCCATGATCCTGTTCCTGGACGAGCCCTCGGCCGGCCTCGATCCGATCACCTCGGCCGAGCTCGACGCCCTGATCCTGCGTCTCGCGCGCAGCCTCGGCATCACCTTCGTCATCGTGAGCCACGAGCTGCCGAGCATCTACGCGATCGCGGATCGTGTGATCATGCTGGACAGGCAGCGCAAGGGCATCGTCGCCGAGGGCGACCCGAGGGAGCTGCGCGACACGAGCACCGACCCGTTCGTGCGCCGGTTCTTCCACCGCGAGATGGCGCATCACGGCGCCGCAGCGACCGCCAACGGCTGACGCGAGGCCGCCACGAAATGAGCGCCAAGGCCAACTACTTCAAGCTCGGCATCTTCGTGACCGCCGGGATCCTCGCCGGCATCGCCGTGCTGCTCATCATCGGCTCCGGGCGCTGGCTGCAGCCGCGCTTCACCATCGAGACCTACTTCAACGAATCGGTGCAGGGCCTCGATGTCGGCTCGCAGATGAAGTACCGCGGCGTGGTGATCGGCAGCGTGACGCGCATCACGTTCACGTACGTCGAGTACCAGCTCGACAAGCCGATCAGCCAGCGCGAACGCTACGTGCTCGTGGAAGCGCAAGTGCAGCCGCGTCTCATCGGCGGCCGCGCGGCAGGCGATATCACGCGCCCGGAGAACCTCGCGCTGGAGGTGGAGCGGGGCTTGCGCATCCGTCTCGCGCCGCAGGGGATCACCGGCACCAACTACCTCGAGATCGACTACGCGGACCCGATCCCCACGCCGCTCCCGATCGACTGGGTGCCGAGCAACGCGTACATCCCGAGCGCGCCGTCGACCGTCACGCAGTTCGTGAACGCGGCCTCCGAGATCGTCGAGCGCCTGCATCGCCTCGACATCGAGGGCACGGTGCAGAACCTGAACCGGCTGCTCACCACGCTCAACCAGCGCGTCGGCGACATCGACGCGAAGGGCATCGCCCAGCGCACCGAGCGCGCGCTCGATCGCCTGGACAGCACGCTCGCCGGGCTCGACACGCGCAAGGTGAGCTCGGAGGCCACGGCGCTGCTGTCCGAGTTGCGCGCCACCAACGAGGAGCTGCGCCGCACGCTCGCCAATCCCGCGTTGCAGAAGATTCCCGAGGACACGGCCGCCGCGGTCGCGCGCGTGCGCACGCTCCTCGACGATCCCAACCTGCAAAAGACGCTGACGTCGATGTCGCGCACGCTCGGCCGCCTGGATCGCATCCTGGGTGGCGGCGAGGCCGATCTCGCCACGACCATCGAGAACCTGCGCGAGATCACCGACAACCTGCGCGATCTCACCGAGGACGCGCGACGCTATCCCGCGAACGTGCTGCTCGGCCGGCCGCCCGCGCCGCCGGAGCGAGGCAAATGAGGGCCCCTGCCATGCCGACCAGCTTCGATGCGACGGCGTCGACCCGCAAGCTCGCCGTTGCGCTGCTTGCGCTCGTCCTGCTGCTCCTGCAGGGCGCGTGCACTTCGATCATCTCGCGGCCGGCGCCGGTGAAGGGCACGTTCCTGCTCGATCCGCCGCTGCCCGCAGCCGTCGGCGGCGCACCGAAGTCCGCGGTGCTGCGCATCGGCGCGATCAACGTGGCCGCGCCGTTTCGCGCGAAGTCGTTCGTGTACCGCAAGAGCGATCTCGGTTACGAAGCTGACTACTACAACGAGTTCTTCGTGCCGCCGGGCACGATGCTCGCCGACGTGCTCGCGCGCTCGCTGTCGGCCGCGCGGGTGTTCGAGCGCGTGGTGCCCGCGGGCGCTGCGGGCAACGAAGGCGACTTCCTGCTCGACGGCTTCGTGTCCGCGATGTACGGCGACGTGCGTACCCCGGGCAAGCCGACGGCGGAGTTCGCCGTCACCTTCTACGTCACGCCCATGGCCGAGCTCGGCAGCGCGCCGGTGTGGACGCACGAATACCATCAGCGTGCGAGCCTCGCCGCCGATACGCCGGAAGCGCTCGCGCAGGCCTTCAATGCCGCGGTGGGGGCTGTCGCGCAGGAGCTCGCCAAGGATCTCGCGGCCGCGACGCTCAGGCGCTGACCGCGCAGCCGCCGCCGCAGGCATTGCCTTCCACCGCGCTCGCGCACCGTCGGCGCTCGATGGTCCAGCGGCGATCGCGCCACAGCCGAAGCTGCGCACGTGCGAGGCTCATCGCTGCCTTGACCTGGATCAGTACGCCTGCATTCGGCGCGATTACGCTGGATCGATCCGTCATCGGGAGATCGGCAATGAGCTACGTTGATCCTGCCTGTGCCTACTGCCCCCCCACGGTGCGCGCGTGCCGCAGCGGCGAATCGGAAGCGCGTGGCCCCGGGTTCTGTCCCAGTCAAGGTCGACGCGGACACCGTGGAGCGCGCGCATGGCGTGTATGCCGACCCCGTCGTGCGCGAGATCTCGCGTGTCGCCGCCATCGTCGAGTCCGAGGGCTACTGCAAGTGGACGCGCGTGGAGGAGGTCGTGCAGTTCGCGAAGCGCATGGGCTTCCGCAAGATCGGCATCGCGAACTGCATCAGCTTCGTCGACCACGCCAAGGTGCTTTCCGGGCATCCTCGAAAGCCATGGCTTCGACGTCGTCTCGGTCGCGTGCAAGCACGGCAGCATCCCGAAGGAGGAAGTCGGCCTCAGCGACGCCCAGAAGGTGCGGCCGGGACAGTTCGAGGCGCTGTGCAACCCGGTGTCGCAGGCGCGAGCTGCTGAACGAGCATGGGTGCGAGTTCAACGTGCTGATGGGCCTGTGCATCGGGCACGACAGCCTGTTCTTCAAGTACGCGAAGGGGCTCACCACCGTGCTCGTCGCCAAGGATCGCGTGCTCGGCCACAACCCCGTCGCGGCGCTGCACCTCGCGGACAGCTACTACAGCCGCGTATGGGGCCCGCAGAAGCCGGCGAAGCCACCCAGCCTTCCGGTAGCCGGGCGACGCCGGGAGCCCTGACGCGTCCTGGTCGAGCAGGCCGGCGCGTTCCCGGCTCGGGAGCCCGGCGACCCATCGGCCGCCGCGCGCAGCCGCGCCGACGACCCGGCGGGCTTCGCCTTGGCTCGCGGCGTTGCGGGCTCAGGCGACGGCGTTGGGCGCTCGAGCGGGCGTGCCGGTGAGATCGTGCGCATCCGACGACGTGATGCGCACGTCGATGAAATCGCCCGTGGCGACGTCGCCCGCATCGAGCACCCGCACGGTGCCGTCGATCTCCGGGGCATCCGCGGCGCTGCGCGCGACGATCGTGCCGTCGGCGGCGCGGCCATCGACGAGCACGGTCATCGTGGTGCCCACGCGACGCGCGAGGCGCGCTGCGCTGATCGCTTCCTGCACCTGCATGAAACGCGCGCGGCGTTGCTCCTTCACCTCGTCGGGGACGGGATCGGGCAGATCGTTGGCCGCGGCGCCTTCGACCGGCGAATAGGCGAAGCAGCCGACGCGGTCGAGTTGCGCGGCCTGCAGGAAACCGAGCAGGGCCTCGAACTCGGCTTCCGTCTCGCCGGGAAAGCCGACGATGAACGTGCTGCGGATCACGAGATCCGGACGCTGCGCGCGCCACGCCTCGATGCGTCGCAGCGTGCCTTCGGCGTTTGCGGGCCGCTTCATGAGCTTCAGGATGCGCGGGCTCGCGTGCTGGAACGGCACGTCGAGATAGGGCAGCAGCCCGCCCGCTGCCGGGTCGCGCGTCATCAGCGCAATGACATCGTCCACGTGCGGATACGGATAGACGTAGTGCAGGCGCACCCACGCGCGAGCCGTGCGCGCCAGCTGGTCGAGCGCAGCCGCGAGCTCGTGCATGCGCGTCTTCACCGGACGACCGTTCCAGAAGCCGGTGCGATAGCGCACGTCGACGCCGTACGCGCTCGTGTCCTGCGACACGACCAGGATCTCCTTCACGCCCGCCTCGAGCAGGCGCTGCGCCTCGTTGAGCACGTCGCCCACCGGTCGCGACACGAGATCGCCGCGCATCGCCGGGATGATGCAGAACGTGCAGCGATGGTTGCAGCCTTCGCTGATCTTGAGATACGCGTAGTGGCGCGGCGTGAGCCTGATGCCCTGCGGCGGCACGAGGTCCGTGAACGGATCGTGCGGACGGGGGAGTTGCGCGTGCACGGCCGTCATCACCTCGGCGGTCGCGTGCGGACCCGTCACCGCGAGCACCTGCGGGTGGGCGGCGCGCACGAACTCGCCGCCTTCCTTCGCACCCAGGCAGCCGGTGACGATCACCTTGCCGTTCTCCGCGAGTGCTTCGCCGATCGCATCGAGCGACTCCTCGACCGCGGCATCGATGAACCCGCAGGTATTGACGACGACGAGATCGGCCCCCTCGTAGCTCGGGCTGATCGCGTAGCCCTCGGCGCGCAGCTGCGTGAGGATCTGCTCCGAATCGACGAGAGCCTTGGGGCAGCCGAGCGAGACGAAGCCGACGCGAGGCTCGCGTGGGTGCCGCATGACGGGTTCTCGGCGCCGGCGGACGGAGCGGCGTCAGCCCTTCTTCTCGTCCTCGGACGGGCCGGGCGGCGTGAAGTTCGGGAAGGGGAACGCCGCGAACATGCCGCGCGTCTGGTCCTGCATGCGCTGCTGCATGTCCATGAAGAGCTTCGCGCTCTGCTCGAGATAGTTGCCGAGCATCCCCTGCATCGCGGGCGCCTGCATCTGCATGAACTGCTTCCACAGGTCCGGCGTGATCATCATCTTGTCGCCGTAGATCTGCTTGGCCTGATCCTGCAGCTTCTTCTGGATGCCGAGGAACGCCTTCACGTTCTGCTCGATGTAGCTGCCCATGATGGTCTGCTGGGCCGTGCCGTAGAAGCGGATCATCTGCGCGAGCATCTCGGACGAGAACATCGGCAGGCCGCCGGACTCCTCCTCGAGGATGATCTGCAGCAGGATGGCGCGGGAGAGGTCGTCGCCGGTCTTGGCGTCGATGACCTGGAATTCGATGTTCTCCAGCACCATCTGCTTCACGTCGGCGAGGGTGATGTAGCCGCTGTTCGCGGTGTCGTACAGGCGGCGGTTCGGGTACTTCTTGATGATCCTTGGCGCGTCGGGCATGGCCATTCTCCATCGAGCTTGGCGCCCATTATAACCCGCTGATTTCACGTCGCTTTGGAAATTGCTGCGGCGCCAAAAAATATTTTTGGTGCAGTGCACAAAAAACCCCTTGACGTCGGGCGCGACCGATCCTATTATTGGGTTTGTGCGCTGCAGCAAAAAGCCCTCGGGCAGCTGCCGCCAAACCGTCTTCCAGGCCGCCGCGGGCCACCACTCGTCACGAAAGGGATCGCCATGTACAACGCTACCGAGCAGTTCGCTGAACTGAACAAGACCAACGTCGAGCAAGCCACCAAGCTCGCCGCCGTTGCGCTGCAGAACGTCGAGAAGCTGTTCCAGGCCAACCTCGACGCCGCCAAGTTCGCGCTGTCGCAGGGTGTCGAAAGCGCGTCCGCCGCCGCGGGCGTGAAGGACGTCCAGGAGCTCAACGCCGTTCGTGCGAAGTACGCCGAGAACGGCCTGCAGGGCGCGCTGGGCTATTCGCGCAGCCTGTACGAGATCGTTTCCGAAACGCAGGCGCAGTACACGGCGCTCGCCGAGGAAGCCTTCGCGGTCTACACCAAGGGCCTCGCGTCGTGGGTCGACAAGGCGGGCGAGAATGCGCCGGCCGGTTCCGACGTCGCCATGAACGCGTTCAAGTCGACGGTTGCCGCTACGACCGCCGCGTTCGACCAGTTCCAGAAGGCCACCAAGCAGGTCGTGAGCCTCGCCGACGCGGGCATGCGTGCCGCTGCGGCGAATGCTACCAATGCCGCTACCGGTGCCGCCGCGACGGGCAAGGGTCGCAAGGCCGCCTGAAGCTGGCGCAAGGCCGCGTCCACTCGCACGCAGTGCGCGCGCCCGGGCGACGCCGGCTTGAATCCCGGCTCGGCGTCGCCATGTAGTTGACGTCTCCTCTGTATCTTCTTTCCTCCTCCTAAAAGATACAGCCTCCGACCCCGCCCGCAAGGCGGGGTCCTTTTTTGGGCCTCGCCGCGTGAGCTACTCGAGCTTGCCCACCTGCTGCACGGCTTCCGCGAGCGTGCGCGCGTCGGCGTCCCAGAACTTCTGCATATCGGGCGCATCGAGGTATTGCACCGGCGTCTGCACCGTGCCGAGCGTGGACACGAACGTTGCATCGGTCGCCGTTGCGCGCGCTGCGTCGCGCAGCTTCGTCTGGATCGCCGCCGGCGTCCCGGCGGGCGCGAACACGCCGGCCCACTGGTAGAACGTCACGTTGTAGCCCGCCTCGCGCAGCGACGGCACGTCCGGCAGCGACGCGAGCCGCTTGTCGCCCCAGTTCCCGAGCACGCGCACCTTGCCGGCCTTCACGTGCTGGATCACCGTCGACGGGCCCGTCGACAGCGCGTCGACGTTGCCGCCGAGCAGCGCCACCACCGCGGGACCCGCGCCGGTGTACGGCACGTGCAGCAGCTTGATGCCCGCGGCCTGCGCGAACATCTCCATCGGCATGTGCATCGTTCCGTAGTTGCCGGACGAGCCGTAGCTGATCGCGCCCGGGCCGCTTCTTCGCATCGGCCACGAAATCCTGCACCGTCTTCCACGGGCTGTCGGCGCGCACCGCGAGCACCGTCGGGTCCGCGGTGAGGCGGGCGATGGGTACGAACTGGTTCAGCGTGAACATCGTCGGGCGCCCGGTGACCTTGTCCGCTTCCGGCAGGATCGAGATCGAGGACAGCGCGAGCAGGATGGTGTAGCCGTCGGGCTTGGCCTTGGCCACGGACCCCATGCCGATGCCGCCGCCCGCGCCGGGCTTGTTCTCGATGACCACCGGCTGCTTGAGGTAGCGGCTCATCGCATCGGCAGCCGGTCGCGCCACGATGTCGGCGACGCCGCCCGGCGGGAACGGCACGATCATGGTGATCGGCTTGGTGGGATAGGCATCCTGCGCAGCGGCAGGCGCAGCGAGGGCGACGAGCGCAAGCGCGCTCGCCGCGACGGCGGTGACAAGAGATCGACGCATTGTTCCTCCGGAAAGGTTGCGAGAGAGTGCCGTCTTGGGCGGCTGTCCCTCGCCGGGCGATGCCGCGACTGGGCGGCGTGAAGAATTCGGATTATAGACGGCGCGCGGGCGCCGGTTCGCGTCCCGGTCGGGTGGAAGTGCCCGCCGGCCCACGCCGCGAGGCGCGCGCGCATGCGGCGGTGGTGCGAGCCCGCCCAGTAGATGCGGCCGCAAGCCGGGCAATGTCGCGCCTCGGGCACCGGAACGTCGCGCGGCACGCGAGCTTCGTGCGACGCGGCACGCGGAACGAGCGGCTCGTTGTCGACGAGGCAGCGCGTGAACGGCGCGTGCAGCCAGTCCACGCCAAGGGCGGCGGTCAATGCCGCGGCCGATGCATCCAGCGATCCGCGCGGCAGGATGAGGGCGATGCCCGCGGCCGCCTTGTGCTCGGCGATCCTGCGATCGCAGGTGAGGAAGCGACGATGCTCGTCGCGTGCCCGCTGCAGCAGATCGCGGTCCTGCGTGCCGCCCGACGCGAGCGCGGTGTCGTGGCCGGCCGCGCGCAGGTAGCGGGCGAGACGCCCGAGCATCTCGTCGCACAGGAGCCGCAGCGGTTCGCTCATCGAATCCTCGAACCCCGTTACTCAGAGTAAATACTCGGAGTAATTACTCCGAGTAACGGGGAGTGCTCCGGCAGTGCCGTCGCGCAGGACCGGTCGTCGGTGCCCCGCAAGCAAGAACGGCGGCCGCAGCCGCCGTCCGCAGCTCGCGACGAGCCGGTCAGAACATGTGCTGGCCGCCGTTGATCGCGATGTTGGCGCCCGTCACGAACGCAGCTTCCTCGCTCGACAGGTACGCGACGAGGCCGGCGACTTCCTCCGGCTTGCCGAGGCGGCCCATCGGGATCTGCGGAACGATCTTGGAGTCGAGCACGTCCTGGGGGATGGCCATCACCATCTTCGTCCCGATGTAGCCGGGGGAGATCGTGTTGACCGTGACACCCTTGCGCGCGAGCTCGAGCGCGAGGGCCTTGGTGAAGCCGTGCATGCCGGCCTTGGCGGCGGAGTAGTTGGTCTGGCCGAACGCGCCCTTCTGGCCGTTGACCGACGAGATGTTGATGATGCGGCCCCAGCCGCGATCGGCCATCGCGTCGGCCACCTGCTTCGTCATGTTGAAGCAGCTGTCGAGGTTGGTCTTGATCACCGCGTCCCAGTTGACCTTGTCCATCTTCTTGAAGGTCATGTCGCGCGTGATGCCCGCGTTGTTGATGAGCACGTCGACCGCGCCGACCTCCTTGACCACGGTCGCCACGCATTGCGCGCAGCTCGCGAAGTCCGCGACATCGCACGGGTAGGCGTGGAAGTTGAGGCCCTGCGCCCGCATGGACGAAAGCCACTCCTGCGCCTTCGTGTTGCCCGGCGAGTACGTCGTGACGACCGTATAGCCGAGTGCCGCGAGCTTCAGGCAGATGGCCTCGCCGAGGCCGCCCATGCCGCCGGTTACCAGTGCCACGCGATGCTGTTCCGCTGCCATGTCGATATCCTCCTTCGTTGTTCACGGCGCCGGCAGCGCGGCGGTGTCGTCACCGCATGTGCCGGCGCCCGTGTTCGTCGTGCAGGGCGTTGCGCGACCATCTTAGCGCAGCGCCGAGCGGATGCCGCTGCGCGACCAACGCGTCCAGGTGCCGCACGCATTCGTCACGCCGCCTTCTCGCGCACATAGCGGCCCGGCGCGTCGTCGATGGGCGCGTACCGTGCATTGCCCGGCCTGCGCGGTGCCGCCTTGCGCGTGCCCGCATGCGTCGCGAGCCACGCACCCCAGTGCGGCCACCAGCTGCCCGGATGACTGTCCGCGCCGGCGAGCCACGCTTGCGGATCGGGCGGCAGGTCGGCACGCGTCCAGTAGCTGCGCTTGCCCTGCGCCGGTGGATTGACGACGCCCGCGATGTGGCCGGACGCGCCGAGGGTGAACGTCGCCTCGCCGCCCACGAGCTGCGTGGTGCGGTACGCCGAATGCCACGGCACGATGTGATCCTCGCGCGACGCGTACACGTAGGCGGGCATCGCGATGCGGCGAAGATCGACGGGTACGCCGAGCACGCTCAATGCACCCGGCTCGCGCAGCCTGTTGTCGAGATACATGTTGCGCAGGTAGTACGCGTACATGGGTCCCGGCAGGTTGGCCGAATCGCTGTTCCAGTACAGGAGATCGAACGCGGGCGGGACGTCGCCCTTGAGGTAATTGTTGACGACGTAGTTCCACACGAGCTCGTTCGCGCGCAGGCTCGCGAAGGCGGTGGCGAGCTCGCCGCCGTGCACGCGCTGACCGGACATGAGCGCGGGCTCGCGCGCCGCGAGGAGCTCGCGGGAGACGTACACCGCGATCTCGCCGGGATCCTCGTAGTCGAGCATCGCGGTGAGGAAGCTCACGCTCGCGACGCTCGTGTCGCCGCGCGCGGCCAGCACGGCGAGCGCGCACGCGAGAATGGCGCCGCCGACGCAGAATCCCAGCGTGTTGACGAGCTTCGAGCGCGCAATCGCCTTCACCGCCTCGAGCGTGTCGAGCACGCCGCGCTCGACGTAATCGTCCCACGTGAGGTGACCGAGCTCCGCCGGGATGTTGCGCCAGGACACCATGAACACCGTGTGACCCTGCTCGACGGCCCAGCGCACGAACGAGTTCTCCGGCCGGAGGTCGAGGATGTAGTACTTGTTGATGCACGGCGGCACGATCAGCAGCGGCACGCTGTGAACCTGCGTCGTGGTCGGTCGATACTGGATGAGCTCGACGAGCTCGCTGCGGAACACGACGTCGCCGGGCGTGAGCGCGATGTTGCGTCCGAGCGCGAACGCGCTCTCGTCGGTCATCGAGATCCGGCCCTTGCGCGCATCCGCGACCAGGTTCTCGAGCCCTTTCGCGAGGCTGCGGCCTTCGGTCGACAGGGCGCGCTTCCACACTTCCGGGTTCGTCGCCGGGAAATTGGTCGGCGCCATCGCGTCGACGAGCTGGCGCGTGACGAAGCCGAGGCGCCGCATCTGCGCCGGCGGCAATGGCGCGAGCGCCGCGAGCTCCTTCAGGTACTCGGACGTGAGCAGGTAATGCTGCTTGAGCAGCGCAAAGTAGGGCAGCGTGCTCCACTCCGGCGCGCTGAAGCGGCGATCGCCGGGCGCAGGCTCCGCGATCGTGGGCACGGCGTGCGGTCCCTCGGGATCGAGCGCGCCCTGCTGCAGCGCGAGCCAGAGCGCTTCGAAACGCGGTTGATAGCGCGCGTTGAGTGCCGCGACGTCCTGGGCGTGGCTTGCGAGGTCGGCGGCAGCGAAGTCCCGTTGCGGCCGCGTCGGTGCGCTCCGCTCGCTCGGAGGCGCGGTTCGAAGCCGGCTTGCGCTGCGCAACATCCGCGCAAATGCCCGCTTGCGTCCAATCCGGCATGGCAGCAGCGCCCATCAGCAGGGTGCCCTGTGCCTGAGTCCACCACTGGGTCCACTGCTGCGCGGCTTCCTGCCATTGCGCCGCGAGCGCGAGCCAGGGTTGGAGCGGATCTGAAGCGTCATTCATGGCGGACGGTGGCAAGACAGGCTTGCCGAAGCCCGGCTTGCGGACGTGCTCGCGAAGCCGGAAGCGAGGAAGCGCGATGGTATCGTGCACGGGTGCCGCGGACAATCGCATTGCGGCACGCGCCACGCCGAGGCCCTCGCCCCCATGCACCTCATCCTGATCGCGTGGCTGTACGTCATCGGCATGATGGCCCTCACGACGCCGAGCGCGCTCTGCCGGCCTCGTGCTCTTTGTCCTCGCCGGAGTGGCTCCGGTTCTTGCGTGATCGCGTGGCTCGGTGCCCGCGCACGCCGGCGCGTCGCGTCGCGAAGCCATGCCCGGCCGGGATCAGCCCTCGAGCACGACGTGGACGACCGCGATGATCGCGATGCCGAGCCCGATCAGGACGAGCTGCTTCGCCGTCTCGATCGGCTCGGGACGCCGGTGCAGGCTGGGGATGAGGTCCGCGACCGCGACGTAGAGCAGGCTGGCGGCCGCGATCGCCAGCACGAGCGGTAGCGCCTGTTGCATCGCCGCGAGCGCGAGGTAGCCGGCGAGACCGCCCGCGAGCGTGGCGAGGCCCGTCGCGACGTTGAACCCGAACGCCTTGCGGCGACGGAAGCCGGAGTGGATCAGGACCGCGAAGTCGCCGACCTGCTGCGGTATGGCATGCGCGACGATCGCGACGGTCGTGGCGAGGCCCAGCGCGGGATTGGCGAGGAACGCTGCGGCGATCACGATGCCGTCGCAGAAGTTGTGCACGCTGTTGCCGATGAGGATCATGAGGCCCGAGCGCCCGAAGTCGTGGCCGCCGACGCCGTGACGATGGCCGGGCTGCCGTCGAACCATGGCCGACGGCCAGGTGTCGATCCGCGGCCTCGTGCCCATCCGAGGCTGCCGCATCGGCTTCGCTGTCCTCGCCGTGGCTATGCCGCCACAGCACGAGCTTCTCGAGCAGGAAGAACGCGAGCAGGCCCGCGAGCACGGTGATCATCACCCGCTGCGCGGGCGCGTGCTCGAGGGCGTGCGGCAGCAGCTCGAGGAACACCGCGCCGAGCAGTGCGCCGACGGCGAAGCTCACGAGACGTCCGATGCGAGATGGATGCAACGCGAGCGTGCCCGCAGCCGCGACGATCGCGAGCACGCCGCCTGCGAGGCAGGCAAGCACGGTGGCGAGGAGGGGCGACATCGGCATGGAGGACGTCAGTCGAGCGCGATCCAGATCAGCGCGGCCATGCGCCCCGCGTCGTGGGCGCGGCGGTAGGAGAAGAACCGCGCCTCGTCGGTGCGCGTGCAGTATCCGCCACCCCCGATCGCCGTGACGCCGCGCGCAGCGAGGCGCCGCCGAGCGAGCGCGTAAAGGTCCGCGTACCACTTGCCCGGTGCGCCGGGCGTGAATGCGCCCGCCGCGGCCGCATCGCGGGCCACGAATGCGGCGCGCACTTCATCGCCGACCTCGAACGCGGCGGGACCGATGGCGGGCCCGAGCCACGTCGCGACGTCGACGCTGCGGGCCCCGAATCGTCCGAGCGCATCGAGGGTGGCCTCGAGCACGCCGGAGGCGAGCCCGCGCCAGCCCGCGTGCGCGACGCCGACCGCCTTGGCGTTTCGGTCGGCGAAGAACACGGGCAGGCAATCCGCCGTGCGCACGGCACACACCACGCCCGGCGTTGCGGTCGACCGCCGCATCGGCAGTGGGCGGCGGCTGCGTCGGCGAGCCCGCATCGAGACGCACGACCGCGGCGCCATGCACCTGGTGCATCCAGTGCGGATCGGCGGGAAGGAACCTGCGCAGGCGAGCGCGATTCTCGAGCACGTCCGCGTTGCGCGCGTCCGCGCTGCCCAGGTCGAGGCTCGCGCGAGCGAGCGTGGACACGCCGCCGTTGCGCGTGGTGACCAGCGCACGCACGCACTCGGGTGCCGGCCAGTCCGGCACGATCCAGTCGAGGCCTGCAGCGGCGATGCGCTCGCGCAGCGTGGTCATGGCATGCGCGCGCGAGGCCCGTACGCTGCGCGGTTGCCGTCCGTGGTCGAAGCGCAAATCATCGCCCTTGCGTGGCGGCGAACCCGGCGCGCAACGACGCGAGCAGCGCGCCGAAATCGTCGGGCAGCGGCGAGGTCCAGCTCATCGCCTCGCGCGTCACGGGATGCACGAGCCCCAGCCGCGCGGCGTGCAATGCCTGGCGGCCGAACGCGATCGGCTGCTGTCGTCCGTACGCGGGATCGCCGACCAGCGGGTGACCGATCGAGGCGAGATGCACGCGGATCTGGTGCGTGCGTCCCGTCTCGAGGCGACAGACGAGCAGCGTCGCGCGGCCGAAGCGCTCCTGCACGCGATAGTGCGTGCGCGCGGGCTTGCCCGTCGCGACGACGGCCATCACGGTGCGCCGCGTCGGATGCCGGCCGATCGGCGCATCGACGTCGCCGTCGCGCGCGATGTCGCCCGTGGCGAGCGCCGATGTACTCGCGGTGAACGCTGTGCGCCTGCAGCTGTCGCACGAGGTCGGTCTGCGCTTCGAGCGTCTTGGCCACGACGAGCAGCCCGCTCGTGTCCTTGTCGAGGCGATGCACGATGCCTGCGCGCGGCACGCTGCGCAATTGCGGGGCGTGGTGGAGGAGCGCGTTGAGCAGCGTGCCCTCCCAGTTGCCGCTTCCCGGATGCACCACCAGGCCGGCAGGCTTGTCGACCACCAGGATCGCGTCGTCCTCGTACACGATGGAGAGCGCGATGGCCTGCGCCGCGAAGGCGGTCTCCTGCGGATCCGGCGCGGCGCGCACCTCCACGCGCTCGCCGCCATGCACCTTGTAGCGCGCGTCGACGCCCACGCCGTCCACGCGCACGCGGCCTTCGTCGATCCACGTGCGCAGGCGGCTGCGGGAGTAGGCGGGCAATGCGCGCGCGAGGGCCTGATCGAAGCGCGTGCCCGCGGCATCGGCCGGGAGCTCGCACCACTGCACGTTCTCGCCCGCAGCGCGAGTCTCCTCCGGTGCGACGCCGGCGGCCGCTCGGCTGGCCGCCGGGCGATCGGATTCGCGCACAGCAAGGCGGACCGATGGAGCGGGGAGGGCAGGTGCGCGAGTCATGGAGTGGTCGTGCGCTCGGTTATAATTCGCGCTTCCCCCGTGCTTCAGGTCGCGCGATGTCCGCCTCTTTCCCGCAGTTCGGAATCTTCCGCTTCACCACGGGACGCGTGCGGCCCGGCACGTGGCTCGTCGCCCTGCTGCTTGCCATCGCGGTGGGCGGGTGCAGCTGGCTGCCCGAGGTGAAGGACGAGACGGCGAGCTGGAGCGCGGAGAAGCTGTACAGCGAAGCGCACGATGCGCTGACATCGCAGAATTATACGCGGGCGATCAAGCTGTTCGAGACGCTCGAAACGCGCTTTCCTTACGGCCGCTACGCCCAGCAGGCGATCCTCGAATCGGCCTACGCCAATTATCGCTCGGGGGAGCCCGCGGCGGCGGTGGCGGCCTGCGATCGCTTCATCCGCACCTATCCGAATCACCCGAACGTCGATTACGCGTACTACCTCAAGGGCCTCGTGAACTTCCGCGGCGACCAGGGGCTGCTCGGCTACGTGTACGAACCCGACCTGTCGGAACGCGAGCCCAAGGCGATGCGCGAGTCCTTCGACGCATTCAAGGAACTCGTGGCGAAGTTCCCGCAGAGCAAGTACGCGCCGGACGCGGAAGCGCGCATGAAATTTCTCATCAACTCCCTCGCGCTGTACGAGGTGAAGGTCGGCCGCTACTACTACAACCGCGGCGCCTACGTGGCCGCCGCCAATCGCGCGCAGCTTGCGATCCAGAGCTATCCGCGCACGCCCGCCAACGAGGACGCGCTGGACCTGCTGGTGAGGAGCTACGACAAGCTCGGCCTCACGCAGCTGCGCGACGATTCCGCGCGCGTGCTCAAGAGCACCTTTCCGAACAGTCCGTATCTCGCGGGCGGGGCTCCGTCGCGTCCGTGGTGGAAGCTGTGGTGAAGAACGCCTGCACCGCCGCGAGCTCGCGCGTGCGCCGCATCGGCGGCAGGCTGCGCCAGATGCGCTTGCCGTAGGGCTTGTCGACGAGCCGCGGGTCGCACAGCATCAGCACCCCGCGATCGGTCTCGGTCCGGATCAGGCGCCCCGCGCCCTGCTTCAGGCTGATCGCCGCCTGCGGCAGCTGATAGTCGAAGAACGGATTGCCGCCCGCGGCGCGCAGATGCTCGAGGCGCGCGGCAAGGAGCGGATCGTCGGGCGGCGCGAACGGCAGCTTGTCGATGATCACCACCGACAGCGCATCGCCGGGTACGTCCACGCCTTCCCAGAAGCTCTGGCTCCCCAGCAGGACCGCATTGCCGAGCTCGCGAAAGCGGGCGAGAAGCTCCGAGCGTGAGCCTTCGCCCTGCACGAGCAGCGGCCACGACAAGCCCTGCTGCCGCATCGCGTCGGCCAGCATCTCGCGCGCGGCTGCAAGCGCGCGCAGGCTGGTGAACAGCATGAACGCCCGTCCGCCGCTCGCCTTCAGCACCGGGATCGCGGCATCGACCACGGCCTGCGTGTGCTCGCGCGAATTCGGTGGCGGCAGGTCCCGCGGCACGTACAGCAGCGCCTGCTCCGCGTAATCGAACGGGCTTTCCCAGCAGCCGGTCGCGGCGTCGGAGAGCCCGAGCTCGCGCTGGTACAGGGCGAAGTCGCCGCCGACCGCGAGCGTTGCCGAGGTGAAGATCCACGCGCGCCCCGAATCGCGCACCTGCTTTGCGAAGATGTTCGCAACGGAGAGCGGAGAGGCCTGCAGCTGGAACCCGCTGGCGGTGATGTCGACCCAGCGGATCCAGCCGGACGCGTCGCCTTCGCTCGCCACCGGTGCGCCTTCGCGCCAGCGCACCACGAGGTCGCTCGCGGCTTCCGCGCGGCGTGCGCACTGGCCCAGCGCTTCGCTGCGCTCGGCGAACAGCCCGAGCTCGGTCGCGAGCCGGTCGAGCGCGGCTGCGAGCTCGTCGAGCGCGTCGCGAAACCCGGGCTTCTGCAGCGCGGCGGCGTGCGGGAGCTTGCCGGGGACCTCGCCGAGCGCGAGCTTGAGCTTCTTCACCGCGGGCGCGATCCCCGCCGCGGCATCCGGGAGCTCGCGCACTTCCTTCGCCTCCGTGCGCGCCGCCACTTCCGCATCGCGCGCGAGCTCCGCGAGCTGGCCCGCCGAAACCTGCTCCCCGAAGAAGAGCGTTGCGGTGTCCGGCAGCTGATGCGCCTCGTCGAGGATCACGGTATTGCACGCCGGCAGGAGCTCGGCGAGACCTTCGTCGCGCAGCATCACGTCCGCGAAGAACAGGTGATGGTTGACCACGACGACGTCGGCCTCCAGCGCGGCCTTGCGCGCCTGCAGCACGAAGCACTGCGCGTGATGCGCGCATTCCGCGCCGAGGCAGTTGTCGCGCGTGGACGTGACGAGCGGCCAGATCGAGGCCTGCTCGGGCACGTCGGCGAGCTCGCCGCGGTCACCGGTGGCGCTCGCCTTGGCGAACGCGACGATCTTGTGCAAGTGGCGCGCATCCTCGCGCGAAGGCAGGCGTCCATCGGCCGCGGTGCGCGCGAGATGGTGATGGCACACGTAGTTGGCGCGCCCCTTGAGCAGCGCGAGCGTGACGGGCACGCCGAGCGCCGCGCGCACGAGCGGCAGGTCGCGGCCGAAGAGCTGGTCCTGCAGCGTCTTGGTGCCCGTCGACAGGATGATCTTGCCGCCGGACAGCAGCGCGGGAACGAGGTAGGCGAAGGTCTTGCCGGTGCCGGTGCCGGCCTCGGCGATGAGGCTGCTGCGGCGAGCGATGGCGTCGGCGACGGCTTGCGCCATCGCGAGTTGCTGGGGCCGCAGCCGGAACCCGGGCAATGCGCGCGCGAACGCGCCGCGCTCGCCGAAGGCGTCGACGAGCAGGGGATCCGGGCTGCCGTGCCCTGCGCCTTCCGGCACGATCGAAATCAGTGCTGCGCGCTCGCCGTCTTGCGCGGCGGATGCGAGGTCGCCCGTGCGGGTGCACGGGCAGGAGCAGGAGGTGTCGCGAGCGCGGTGCGGACCACACCCGCGCGCTCGCGGAAGTCGTCGTACGGCTTGGTCACGCGGCCCTTGTATTCCTCGTCGGTCTCGGGCGGGCGCCACTTGAGATCGACGAGCGCGTGCAGCCACTGTCTCGTGCAGGCTCTTGAGCGCAGCGACGGCGGGGCGGCTCTTCGCGGCCTCGCGCAGCGCCGCCTGGAAGGGACGCGCAATGGACGCCTTGTGCTTGTCGATGCAGTACTGCGTCTTCGCGCCGTTGGTGCCCTCGTCGGCCTTGTCGTAGCCGAACTCGATGATCTCGATGCTCTTCACGACCCGGCACATCGTATACAGATGCTCGACCGCCTCGAGGAAGCAGTCCACCCCGAGCTTGGGGGTGTGCGGGCAAAGGTAGGTTTCCGGCTTCGGCGGCGCGTCGGCGCGCTCGACCGCAGCGGCGGCGGGGGCCGCAACGGCACAGGCCAGGCCGACGAGCGCGGGAGCGAGGAGGCGGCCCGGGATGCGGGCGAGCGCGTATCGTGGAGGGCATGGTCCGGCGACATCCAGGGGGAAGCGGCAATGCTAGCGCGCGGGCACCCCCGGCTCAACTACAACCTGCGGCGGATGAGGCAGGGCCGCGCTGCGACGGCGCGACATCCCCGGACGACGCGCGGCGTGCGCGCCGATGCGCTGCGGGGTGCAGCGCTAGATGGTCACGCCGCCGGAGACCTCGATGACGGCGCCGTTGATGTAGCTCGCCTCGTCGGACGCGAGCCAGGCATAGGTGGCGGCGATCTCCTCCGGCCGGCCGAGCCGGCCGAGCGGCACCTTGTCCTCCATCATGCGGATGACCTTCTCCGGCATGCTCTTGAGGATCGGCGTCTCGACGAAGCCCGGGCAGATCGCATTGGCGCGGATGCCTTTGCGTCCCAGCTCGCGCGCCCAGGTCTTGACCATCCCGATGACGCCGAACTTGGTCGCGGCGTAGTTCGTCTGGCCGAAATTGCCGTACAGGCCGACGATCGACGATGCGTTGAGGATGCAGCCCGAGTTCTGCTCGAGCATGACGTTCACGACCGCCTTGGTGCAGTTGTAGACGCCCTTGAGGTTGACGTCGATCACGCGGTCGAACTGGTCCTCGGTCATCTTCTTGAACTGCGCGTCCTGGACGATGCCGGCGTTGTTGACCAGGGTGTCGATCCGGCCCCACTTGGCCATCACGCCCTGGACCATCTGCGCGATGCTTTCCTTGTCGGTGACGTCGACCCGGAACGCGATAGCTTCGCCGCCGGCCTCGTGTGATGGAGGCTGCGGCAGCCTTGGCGGCGGCCTCGTTGATGTCGCAGGCCGCGACTTTCGCGCCTTCGTGCGCGAACTTGACGGCCGTCGCGAGGCCGATGCCCTGGCCGGCACCGGTGATGATCGCGACCTTGTCCACTAACCGCATGACAGCGCCTCCGATGATGGCGCCGCGAGTGCGGCGCAGAACCCACGCATTATAGCGACGTTGGTGCAATGCACAACCTGTGCCTGCACCGGCGTTCCCAAAAGGTCGCGCACGCAGTCCCATAAAAGCATCAATGGCTTACGGCAATCGATGCCAGTCGCGCCGGCCGCTGACAGGGAACGTTTCGCCTACCCGTGCTGCAGGTGCGTCGCACGGCGGGCAACCCTTGGCCGAAATCCAGCCGAAGCGGCGGCGGGCGTGGGGGAGGGCGGGCCGGTGCCTACGCGACCGCAGACCAGTGCTCGACGACGAGCTGGATCGCCGCGCTGCCGTTCCACTCGTTGACCTCGGGCCGGTAGGCTGCGCGGATGGTCGCAGGCAGGGCCTCGACATGGTTGAACAGGATCGCCTCGAAGCGCTCGCCGCCCCGGGTCGAGGGCGAGCCGCGAATGGCGCTCGCCGACGATGCGCTGACCGGCCACCGCGAACACGTCGTCGAAGACCGGCGCAGGGAAGCCCTGTCCCCAGACCGCATCGCGAATCCGGAGCGCGAGGTCGAGGTCGAGCTCGCCCGGGCGCGAGCGCACCGTCGCTCTCCAGGCTGCGCTTGAGCTGGGCCGGCGAGAGCTGCTCGCGGGCGATCGCCTCGAACGCGGCGGCGAAGCGGGGCAGGCCGTCCTCGGCGATCGAGAGCCCCGCGGCGAACGCGTGTCCGCCAAAGCGCAGGACCACGCCCGGGCAGCGCTTGGCGACGAGATCCAGCGCGTCGCGCAGGTGGAATCCGGCAATCGAGCGGCCCGAGCCCTTGAGCTCCGTCGCGGTTCCGCGGGCGAACACCACCGCCGGGCGGTGCAGGCGGTCCTTGAGGCGCGAGGCCACGATGCCGATCACGCCCGGGTGCCACTCGGCACGGTGCAGGCACACGGTCCAGGCGTCCTCGGCGACGCTCTCGCCGTCCGTGCGCGCGTCGAGATCGGCCAGCGCGGCGGCGTGCATCTGCGCCTCCACGTCGCGGCGTTCGCGATTGAGGCGATCGAGCTCGGCGGCGAGCGGCAGCGCCTCCGCCGCGCTTTGCGCCAGCAGGCAGCGGATGCCGAGCGCCATGTCGGCGAGACGCCCCGCCGCATTGAGACGCGGCCCGGCGACGAATCCGAGCTCGTACGCCGTGGCGCGGCTCGGATCGCGCCCGGCCGCGGCGAAGAGCGCGAGCACGCCGGGGTGGGCGCGGCCGGCGCGGATGCGGGCGAGCCCCTGCGCGACGAGCGTGCGGTTGACGCGATCGAGGCGCACGACGTCGGCAACGGTGCCGAGCGCGACCAGATCGAGCAGGCCGGCAAGGTTGGGTCCGCCGTCCGGCGAAGCGGCCGCGCGCGCGCAGCACCGCCCGCGTGGCGAGCAGGACGTAGAACATCACGCCGACGCCGGCGAGGTGCTTGGACGGGAAGCCGCAGCCCGGCTGGTTCGGATTCACGATCCAGGCCGGCGCCGGCAGCGTGGGGCCGGGCAGGTGGTGATCGGTGACGACGACGTCGATGCGAAGCGCCGCCGCCGCCGCAACGCCGTCGTGGCTCGCGATGCCGTTGTCGACGGTGACGAGAAGCCGTGGCGCGCGGGCAGCCGCCTCGCGCACGATTTCCGGCGTGAGGCCGTAGCCGTACTCGAACCGGTTCGGCACCACGAAGTCGACGTCCGCGCCGAGTGCGCGCAAGCCGCGCACGGCCACCGCGCACGCCGTCGCGCCATCGGCGTCGTAGTCGGCGACGATCACGATGCGCTCGCCGTGCTCGACCGCGCGCGCCAGGCGCTCGGCGGCGGCCTCGATGCCGAGGAGCGAATCGAACGAAGGAAGCGTCGCGAGATTCTGGTCGAGCTCCGCGACACCGCCGATGCCGCGGGCGGCGTAGATGCGCGCGAGCACCGGATGCATGCCGGCCGCGATCAGCGCCTGCGCTGCGGCGGGAACGTCGCGGCGAACGATCTGCATCATCGCTGCGCCACGCCGAGCGCCGCGTGCACGAGCGTGCGCAAGTCGCCCGCTCGCGCGCCGAAGACACGCTCCAGCATGCGCGGGGCGCCCGCGGTCCACGTCGCGATCCGTCCTCGCGCGAGCGCGGTCATGATCGCGACGCTCGCGACCGTGCCGCTGCGCAACGCCGCGTCCGCGGGACGCGCGAACGCCGCATCGAGCGCGGCGATGTCGGCGATCCCGGGCACGATCACCGCGCGCTCGCGCACGGCGCTCGCCGCGAGCACGGTGTCGAGCGATGACGGCGGGGGCACCGCGTCGGCCCCGTTGAAGCGGGCGAGGGCGGCGATGCGCGCATCGGCGCCGAACGTGGCGACGTCGGCACGCGCCGAGGGGGCCGGGAGGATTCCGCCTTCGTCGAACCAGAGGCCGTTCACGGGCGCATTGCCGGCCGCTTCGCGCGCCGCGTTGACCGGATGCGCATGCAGCAGCATCTGCATCTCCTGCTCCCAGCGCCGCCACTCGCCGGCGTCGTTCCCGGTCGGTAGCAGCGGCCGCAGCGGCTCCCCCACCACCGTTTCGAGCGCACGCGTGAGAAGCGATGGCGCACGGGCGAGGCGCGCGAGCCACTCGTCGGGCGCGAGCGGGAGCAACGCGAGACCATCGGGCGCGAAGTGCGGATTCAGCACGGCGAGCAAGGCCTGCGCATCCTCTGCCGCGAGGGCCGTGGCGGCGCCTGCGATACGCACGTCGTCGCGGCCGGGCACCATCGTCACCGGCGTGACGTGCAGCCAGTACGCACCGCCGGGATCGAGGCCGTGGCGCAGCGCGCGCAGCGGCGCGAGCGGCCAGTCCTGCTGGCGCGCGACGCCGTAGAGGGGCGCGAGCGCCGCCGCCCATCCTTCCGGCTCGACGCGCAACGCGCCGCGGCCGACGATCCGCGCGAGCGACGGCGCCTTCGCGGGAGCATCGTCGCGCGCGAGTGCGGTCGCGAGCTCGGGCAGGACCAGCGTGATGTGCATCGAAGAGAGGGCGCGGCGAGCCGGCGTGGGTGCTTGTGCTTCGGGCGGGACGGTGTTCGACCGCGATCGCATCCTGGCAGCGCTGCATGCGCGGGGACGCGAAGGCGAGGATGAGATAATGCTTCAACTTGCTGCCTTCCCGCCACACCCCTCTCATGCCGATCTTCATCGCCGGCGGCGCGCCCGGACGCTAGATGTCACCGTACGAGCTCGCCGTCGGCCTGCGCTACACCCGTGCGCGCCGCGGCTCGGGTCGCAACTCGTTCATCTCGTTCATCGCCCTCACGTCGATGTCGGGCATCGCGCTCGGCGTCGCGGCGCTGATCGTCGTGCTGTCGGTCATGAACGGATTCCAGCAGGAGCTGCGCAACCGCATCCTCGCCGTCGCTTCGCACGTGGAGATCCAGGGCATGCCGGTGCTGAAGAACGATGCCGAGATCGCGGCGATCGCATTGCGCAATCCGCACGTGAAGAGCGGCCGCTCCCTACGTCGCCGGACAGGCGATGCTGTCGACGGGCGACGTGAACCGGGGCGCGATCGTGCGCGGCGTCGATCCCGCCAAGGAGGAGGGCGTGGCGGACATCGGCTCGCACATGCGCGTCGGGCACGCTCGCCGACCTGCGGCCCGGCGCGTTCGGCATCGTGCTGGGCGCCGAGCTCGCACGCGCGCTCGGCGTCACGCGCGGCGACACCGTCGTGGTGATCACGCCCCAGGGCAACGTCACGGCGGCAGGCATGCTGCCGCGCCTGAAGAGCTTTCGCGTGGTGGGCATCTTCGAGATCGGCATGTTCGAGTTCGACAGCGGTCTCGCCCTCATCAACATCGACGACGCGCGCGTGCTCTATCGCCTCGACGGCGTGTCCGGCGTGCGCCTGAAGCTCGACGACATGTTCGCCGCGCCCGAGGTCGCGCGCGACCTGCTGCGCGTGCTCCCCGCCGACGTGGACGTGCGCGACTGGACGCGCAGCCACGCCAACTTCTTTCGCGCGGTGCAGATCGAGAAGCGCGTGATGTTCATCATCCTCACGCTGATCATCGCGGTCGCCGCGTTCAACATCGTCTCGGCGCAGGTCATGACGGTCACCGACAAGCAGGCGGACATCGCCATCCTGCGCACGCTCGGCGCATCGCCTCGTTCCATCCTGACGATCTTCGTGATCCAGGGCGCGCTCATCGGCTTGATCGGCACCGCCATCGGCGTGATCGGCGGGGTGCTGCTCGCACTCAACATCGGCGTCGTCGTGCCCGCGATCGAGCGCACGTTCGGCATCCAGTTCCTGGACAAGTCGGTGTACTACATCAGCGAGCTGCCCTCGGACCTGCAGCGCGGCGACGTCATCACGATCGCGGCGATCGCGCTGGTGCTGGCGTTGCTCGCGACGCTGTATCCGGCCTGGCGCGCCGCGCGCGTCAATCCCGCGGAGGCGTTGCGCTATGAATGAGGCGTCCGCGGCCGCCGGCGCTCCCGTCGTCGAGTGCCGGGGTCTCGCCAAGACGTATCGCAGCGGTCCGCTCGAGGTGCAGGTGCTGACCGGCGTCGATCTCGCGGTGGCGCACGGCGAGCGGGTGGCGATCGTCGGCGCGTCCGGATCGGGGAAGAGCACGCTCCTGCATCTTCTCGGCGGCCTCGACGCGCCCACCGCGGGCGAGGTGCTGATCGACGGCGTCGCCTTGAGCGGACTCGACGAAGCGCAGCGCGGCCTCACGCGCAATCGCGCGCTCGGGTTCATCTACCAGTTCCATCACCTGCTGCCGGAGTTCACCGCGCTCGAGAACGTCGCGATGCCGCTCGTGATCCGGCGCGAGCCCGAGCGCGAGGCGCGCGCGGCGGCGGGCGCCATCCTCGAGCGCGTGGGCCTCGGCCATCGCGTACGGCATCTGCCCGGCGAGCTGTCGGGCGGCGAACGCCAGCGCGTGGCGCTGGCACGGGCCCTCGTCACGCAGCCGCGCTGCGTGCTGGCGGACGAGCCTACGGGCAACCTCGATCGCCGTACGGCGGCGCAGGTCTTCGAGCTCATGCTGGAGCTCAACCGCGCGGTCGGCACGAGCCTCGTGATCGTCACGCACGACCCGGAGCTCGCCGCGCGCACGGATCGCACGCTGCATCTGGTCGACGGCAAGCTGAGATGAGTTCAACACCCTGCGTCAGTCGTTCGGAGCAATTCGTTCCGAACGACTGGCCAATTCACGCGCTTTGCGCGAACGGCCGATCAGGGCTCGAGCGGGGGCTCCTGCATCAGCGCGATCTGCTCGCGCAATTCCAGGATGCGTTCCTGCCAGTAGCGCTGGGTGTTGAACCACGGGAACGCCGCCGGAAACGCCGGATCGTCCCAGCGCCGCGCGATCCACGCCGCATAGTGGATGAGACGCAAGGTGCGCAATGCCTCGACGAGATGCAGCTCGCTGCGGTCGAAGGCGCAGAAGCGCTCGTAGCCGCGCAGCACCGCGCCGAGCTGCGCGTTCATCTCGCTGCGCTCGCCCGCGAGCAGCATCCAGAGGTCCTGCACGGCAGGGCCCATGCGGCTGTCGTCGAAGTCCACGAAGTGCGGTCCCGCGTCGGTCCACAGGATGTTGCCGGCGTGGCAGTCGCCGTGCAGCCGCAGGCGTTTGACGTGCCCGGCGCGCGTTTCGCAATGCCGCACGCCCTCGAGCGCGAGGTCGACGGCGGTGCGATACGCGGGCTCGAGGTCCGGCGGCAGGAAGCCGTTCGCGAGCAGATAATCGCGCGGCTCGCGGCCGAAGGTCTCGACCTCGAGCGCCGGGCGCGCCGCGAACGGCTGCGCGGCGCCGACGGCATGGATGCGCCCGATGAACCGGCCGATCCATTCCAGCGTCGCGGGATCCTCGAGCTCGGGCGCGCGGCCGCCGCGGTTGGGATACACCGCGAAGCGAAAGCCGGCGTGGCGCTGCAGCGTGGAGCGATCGCCGGGCGGCTCGCACGACGACAGCGCGAGCGGCAGCGACGACCGGAATCTCGGCGCCGTCGAGCTGCGCAACGAACGCGTGCTCTTCCAGGATCTGGGCGTCGGTCCAGCGATCGGGGCGATAGAACTTGACGACGACCGGCGCCGCATCCTCGATCGAGGCGCGATAGACCCGGTTCTCGTAGCTGTTGAGCGCGAGCAGGCGCCCGTCGCCGTCGAGACCGACGGATTGCAGCGCGTCGAGGACGCAATCGGGCGTCAGCCCGGCGTAGGGAGGAGCGTGCTCGTCGTTCACGCCGACATTGTGCGCCCAAGCCCCGACCCGCCCGGTCGCCGACCCGGGTCGAACGGTCAGTACTCCACCGGCACGGGATCGAGCGAGCGCCAGAGGTACCACGTCGCGACGCTGCGGTAGGGCTGCCAGCGCTCGCCGAACGTGCGCAGCGCCTTGCGCGCCATCCGCTCCCCGTCGTTGTAGTGCAACGCCACGGCGCGCTGCAGGCCGATGTCGTCGACCGGGAACACGTCCTGCCGAAGCTCGTGGAAGATCAGGAACATTTCGGCGGTCCAGCGGCCAATGCCCTTGACGTCCGTCAGCAGCAGGATGAGCGACTCGTCGTCGAGGCGGCGCCATTGCCGCGGATCGAGCCTGCCGCTGTCGAAGTGGCCGGCGAGATCGCGCAGGTACGCGGCCTTGCCTTGCGAGAGCCCGGCCGCGCGCAGGGCGGCGCCGTCGAGTGCCAGCACGCGCGCGGGATCGAGGCGCGGAAACCCGGTCCGCCGCGCGGTCGGCGCGACGCTCGCCACCAGTCGCCACCAGATCGTGTCCGCTGCCTTGACCGAGATCTGCTGGCCGACGATCGCGCGCGCGAGCGTGGTGAACGGATCGCTTCGCCGCTTCAGATGCACGTCGGGGTGGCGGCGGATGATGCGCCCGAGCACCTTGTCGCCGCGCGCGAGCTGGCGGGACGCCTCGTCCCAGTACGCGGGCCTCAAGGGCTTCGCCCGCGACAGGGCGGGCTTCGCGGCATGCGGCTGCCGTGCGTGCCCGTCGACGCAGACCGACGAGGACGGCGGGAGCGGATGCAGCGAATCGGGAGGGCGCATGGCAGGCGGAAATCGGTGCGGACGCGCAGTCGTGGACAACGGCTTCGTCGGGCGGCGCCGCGCAGCGGGAAGATGGTACATTACGCCGCCCCGCGCGGGCCCTTCATACCATAGGGAGCTGCGGAATGGAGATGGGAGTGTGCTGAAAGTCCGGGGGATGCCGGCCGCGCTGGCAGGCGTCCTTGCGCTGCTTCTCGCGCTGGCGATTTCGAGTCCGGCGCACGCCGCAGCGGATCCGAACAAGGTGCTGCGCGTGTATTTCCCCGCGGCCGAGACGGGCTTCGACCCCGCGCGCACGAGCGACACGTACTCCGGCTCGATCTGCGAAGTCATCTTCGAGCGCCTGCTGACCTACGACTATCTCGCGCGTCCGGCCAAGCTCGTGCCCATGGCCGCCGAGGCGATGCCCGAGATCGCGGACGAAGGCCGCACGTTCACGTTCCGCCTGCGCAAGGGCATCTACTTCGCGCCGGATCCCGTGTTCAAGGGCGCGCCGGCGCGAGCTCGTCGCGCAGGACTTCGTGTACAGCCTGATGCGGTTCTACGATCCGAAGAACCGCTCGCCTTACGCCTTCATGCTCGACGGCATCATCGGCCTGAAGGAGCTCGGCGCCAAGGCCGAGAAGAGCGGGCGCTTCGACTACGACGCGAAGGTGCCGGGCATCGAGGTCATCGACCGCTACACGCTGCGCTTCCGCCTGCGCGAGACCGACTACAACTTCCCGTTCAAGGTCGCGCACACGAGCTACGGCGCGGTCGCGCGCGAGGTGATCGAAGGCTACGACGACTCCATGGCGCATCCCGTGGGCACGGGGCCGTACATGCTCAAGGAGTGGACGCGCGCGGCCAAGATCGTCCTCGTCGCCAATCCGGCGTATCGCGGCTTCACGTGGGACTTCGCGGCGACCGATCATCCGTGGGACGACACGCTCGTCGCCGCGATGAAGGGCAAGTCGATGCCGCAGATCGGCCGCATCGAGATCAGCATCATGGACGAGCCGCAATCGGTGTGGCTCTCGTTCGAGAACCGCGAGCTCGACTACATCAACCTGCCGCCCAGCTTCCGCGAGCGCGCCCTCGACGACGAGAACGGCCTGCTGCCCGATCTCGCGCGGCAGGGCGTGTCGCTCTATCAGGCGCTCGATCCCGAGATCACGTACACCGCGTTCAATTTCCGCGATCCGATCGTCGGCGGCTTCTCGAAGGAGAAGATCGCGCTGCGGCGCGCGCTGATCATGGCCTACGACATCGACGCGGAGATCAAGGTGGCGCGTCGCGGACTCGCGGTGCACGTCGAGATGCCCATTCCGGAGGGCGTGGTGGGGCACGATCGGCGCTACCGCAGCATCAACCAGTACGACCCGGATCTCGCGAACAAGCTGCTCGACCGTTTCGGCTACAAGGTCGGTGCCGACGGCTGGCGCACGCTCCCCGACGGCAAGCCGCTGCTGCTGCACATCGCGACGGAAACGGGGAGCCTCGGCCGCGAATTCGACGAAGTGTGGCAACGCTCGCTCGACCGCATCCACGTGCGCGTGCAGTTCGACGCGTCGAAGTTCGCCGACAACGTGAAGGCCGCCAAGGCCTGCAAGCTGCAGATCTGGGGGCAGGCCTGGACGGCCGACTATCCGGACGGCGAGAACTTCATGCAGCTGCTCTACGGACCCAACACCGGCCAGAGCAACAACGGCTGCTACGAGTCGAAGGCCTTCGACGCGCTCTACGAGAAGGCGCTGCGCCTGCCCGACTCGCCGGAACGCAACCACCTCTACCTCGACATGACGCGGCAGATGGAAGTCGACGGCGCCTGGCGCCTCGGCGTGTCGCGCATGCGCAATAACCTCATCCGGCCGTGGGTCAAGGGATTCAAGAAGCACCCCATCCTGCATGCGGAGTGGCAATATCTCGATCTCGAGCCGAGACAGCCATGAGCACCGACGCGCGCGATCCGCGCCAGCCGATCCCAACCGCCGCGCAGGGTCTTTCGGATCGCCCGAGATGAACGCTTCGCTTCGCCGTCTGCGCCGCGCCTTCGCCCTGCTGGTCGTCGCGACGTCGCTCGCCGCGTCCGCGTGCGCCGCGGACATGAACAAGGTGATCCGCCACGTGTTCCCGGTGGCGGAGACGGGCTTCGATCCGCAGGCGATCAGCGATCTGTACTCGGGCACCGTCGTGCAGGCCGTGTTCGAGACCCTGCTGACGTACGACTATCTCGCGCGACCGTCGAAGCTCGTCCCGCTGACCGCCGAGGCGATGCCCGAGGTGAGCGACAACGGCAGGCAGTACGTCTTCCACATCAGGAAGGGCATCTACTTCACTCCGGATCCGGCCTTCAAGGGGCAGAGGCGCGAGCTCACCGCCGCCGATTACGTGTACAGCTACAAGCGCCTCGTCGATCCCAAGGTGCGCTCGCCGTATGCGTTCCTGCTGGAGAACAAGATCGTCGGCCTCGACGAGCAGATCGACGCCGCGAAGAAGTCGGGCAAGTTCGACTACGACGCGAAGGTCGCCGGCCTCGAGGCGACGGACCGCTACACCCTGCGGATCCGGCTCAAGGACACCGACTACAACCTGCCGTACGTGCTCGCGCACGAGCCGACCTCCGCCGTGGCGCGGGAGGTGGTGAAGGCGTACGCCGACGAAGGCGGCCGCATCATGAACAACCCGGTCGGCACCGGGCCGTACAAGCTCGCGAGCTGGGTGCGCTCGTCGAAGATCGTGCTCGAGGCCAATCCCGATTACCGCGGCTTCGTGTGGGATTTCAAGGCGGCCGACGCCGACGACCAGCGTCTCGTGAAGGAGATGAAGGGCAAGAGGATGCCGCAGATCGGCCGCGTCGAGATCAGCATCATCGAGGAGGACCAGGCGCGGCTGCTCGCGTTCCAGAGCGGCGACCTCGACCTCATGAACCTCGAGGGCCCGCTCGCACCGAACGTGCTCGATGGCGGGCAAGCTGCGGCCGGAGTTCGCGCGCAAGGGCGTGAAGCTCTCGCGTTTCGTCGATCCCGAGATCACCTATCACTACTGGAACATGATGGATCCGGTGGTGGGCGGCATGAGCAGGGAGAAGATCGCGCTGCGCCGGGCGATGGCGATGTCCTACGACGTGGAGGAAGAGATCCGGGTGGTGCGCAACGGTCAGGCCGTGGAGGCGTACTACCCGATCCCGCCGGGTGTCGTCGGCCACGATCCGAAGTACCGGTCCAGCATGCGCTATGATCCGGGCGCCGCGAACGCGCTGCTCGACAAGTTCGGCTATCGCAAGGGCCCCGACGGCTATCGGACGCTCCCGGATGGCAAGCCGCTCGTGATCCGCTATGCTTCGCGCCCGGACTCGCTCGGACGGCAGCAGGACGAGATGTGGAAGAAGGCGCTCGACGGCATCGGGATCCGGATGGAGGTGCAGAAGGACAAGTTCCCCGAGCTCCTCAAGCTCGAGAAGCAGTGCAAGCTGCAGATGCGCACCGCCGCGTGGATCGCGGACTATCCGGACGGGGACAACTTCATGCAGCTCCTGTACGGCAAGAACATTTACCAGAGCAACAACGCCTGCGCGAAGATTCCGGAGTACGATCGCCTCTACGAGCAGACGGTGCGCATGAAGGCGGGACCGGAGCGTGACCGGCTGTATCACGAGATGACCCGGATCATCGAGAATTACGCGCCGTGGCGGCTCGACGTGAGCCGCTACCGCAACATGCTCGTGCAGGGGCGCGTGCTCGGCTACAAGAAGCACCCGATCCTGCACGCGGAGTGGCAGTTCATCGATGTCGCGCCCGGCCAGTGAAACGACGCGCCCGCGGCGGCCGCGGGTGCGGCGCAGGAAGTAGGAGGAGGAAGGCAGCAACGCAGCAGCGAGGAGAAAAACGGGGGCCGCCCCGGGGCACCGGGGCGGACCTTCTTGGATCCGCCATAGCCGTGCAGGAGCCCGTCGTGCCGACGAATCGGCAGCGCGTGCGCAGCAGACCTGCCGGTCCGCCACGGCGCAGCGCGTTGCAGTCCGCCGCGTCCGGCCGGACGCCCGCCAAGTCCCCATGACCGCCTACATCGTCCGTCGCGTCTGGCAGATGATCCCGACGATGCTCGGGGTCGTGCTGCTCGTGTTCGTCCTGTTCAACTGGGTCGGCGGCGATCCGGCTTACGTGCTCGCCGGCAAGATCTCGAGCCAGGAGCAGATCGACAACATCCGGCGCCAGCTCGGCGTCGACCAGCCGTACTGGGTCCAGCTCTGGATCTTCGTGAAGCAGATCGTCACGGCCGACTTCGGCGCGAGCTGGAGCACGAACGAGCGCGTGTCGCACATCCTCGCCACGCGCCTCGGGCCGTCGATGACCGTGCTCGTCCCGCTGCTCGTGCTGGAAACGCTGATCGGGATCGGGCTCGCCCTCGGCGTGGCGTACGTGCGCGGCTCCCTCACCGACCGCATGGTGATGATCGTGTGCACCATCGGGCTGTCGATCTCGATCCTGGTCTACATCATCGTGTTCCAGTACGTCTTCGCCTACAAGCTCGGCTGGTTCCCGGTGCAGGGCTGGGGCGACAGCTTCGCGGAGAACCTGTTCCGGTATGCGTCGCTGCCGATCCTCATCGGCCTCGCCGTGAGCATCGCACCGACATTGCGGCTGTACCGCACGTTCTTCCTCGACGAGATCAACCAGGACTACGTGCGCACCGCGCGTGCCAAGGGCCTGTCCGAGAACCGCATCATGTGGGTGCACGTGCTGCGCAACGCGTCGATACCGATCATCACCTACGTCATGGCCGGGCTGCCGAGCCTGTTGCTCGGCGCGTTCCTGATCGAGCGCTTCTTCTCGATACCCGGCATGGGGCGCGAGGTGCTCCTCGCCGTCGAGCGCTCCGACTTCCCGGTGATCAAGGCGATGACCGTGTATGTCGCGATGGCGACTCTGGTGTTCAACCTGCTCGCCGACCTGATGTACAAGGCCGTCGACCCGCGCGTCCAGTTCAAGTGAGATACCGTGATGTCTGTCAAGCGGTTTCTGCTTCATGGTGTGACTTCCACGGTGAAGGGGCGCCGGTGCTTCGCCACGCTGTAGATGGCGAGCAGCAGCTTGTGCATGCAGGCGACCAAGGCGACCTTGGGCAACTTGCCGCGAGCGCGCAGACGCTGGTAATGCGCGCGCAGCCACGGGTTGAAGCGCACGGCGGCCAGCGTCGGCATCCACAGCGCGGCGCGCAAGCGGGCATTGCCGATGGGGGTCAATGCGGCGCGGTTGCTGCTGCGTTTGCCGGACTGCTTGAGTCCCGGGATGGTGCCGACGTAGGCGGCGAGCGCGCGGGCGCTGCGGAACTGCGCCGGGTCGCCGAGCTCGGCGATCAGGCGACGCGGCGGTGTTGGGGCCGATGCCGTCGATGGTGGTGAGCAAGCGACCGACGTCGTGCTCATTCAATTTGGTTTCGATGTCGCGATCGAGATCGCGCAGGCGGCGGCGCAGCGTGTCGAGGTCCTGGCAGGCGTAGCGGACTTGGATGCGGTAGGCCGCGCTGTGATGGTGGCCCACCGAATGGCGCGCGGCATCGATGAGGGTACGGGCGAGATCGAGGCCGACTTGATGCCGTCCGTCGTAGCGCAGTGCCGCCAGCCGCCGCACCGACACGCCGTGCAAGGCGGCGGCGTTGGGGTAGTCGTGCAGGATGGCGCTGGCCAGTTCGCTCTCGAGGCTGCGCACGTAGCGGGTGAATTCGGGGAAGCCGAGATCGACCAGGCGATGCAGCTGGCGCACGCGATCGCCGAAGTCTTGCAGCAGCCGCTCGCGCAGCCGCACGAGCTCGCGCAGTTCTTCGGTGGCGCGATCGGGCAGGCGCGTGGGCGGCGGTCGTTTCTGGGCCGCGAAGCGCGCGATGCCGAGCGCGTCGATGGCGTCGGTCTTGGTGCGTTGCGAGATCCTCGCTGGCGAAGCGATGCGTGCGCAGCGGGTTGAGCAAGGCCACGCTGATGGCCAGCCGCGGTCAAGGCGGCGAACAGGTTCTTCCAGTAATGCCCGGTGGCCTCCATGGCGATGAGCAGGTCGTCGGGCGTGCCCAGCAACGCCAGCGCCTTCTGATAGCCCGCGGCGTCTTCGCCAAACGGCGTGGCCTTGAGCTCGACAGCACCGTCGGCGCCGATGATGGCCAGCACATGCGTTGCGGACGCGATGTCGATTCCGGCAAAGCGCATACGACCTCCTGGCGACGGAGGAAGTCGGGAGCCTCGGAGCCGGTGCTCTGGTCCACGCTTGTGCATGCGAGGACACGGCAGTGCCGGCCTCGGGATACCGTTCGGACTCTGAGCACCGGTCGAGGGCGCCAATCTCATTGCCGAGGACGGCGCCTCAAGCGCGCTGCGGCGACCCTCTCCCGGATTCCGTCGGCGTCCATTCTCGGAGTCTCCCGATGAGTGGACAACATACAAGCGCCACGGCCGAGCAGCTCCCGCGCCAGCACCACGTCGTGCCGCACACCGTTTCGCCGGGCCTGTGGGCACTCGCCTGGCGTCGCCTGCGCGCGGACTACGTGGGCATGATCTCGCTCGCGATCGTGCTCGCATTCATCGTGATGATGATCCTGTCGGGCACGGGACTCATCGCGAGCGACTGGGCACGCGAGGTGGGCGTCAACTACGCGCCGCCCACGTTCGCCGCACCGCCGCCCGCGGCACGCACGCGGGCGCCAGCCGCACCGGTCGCCGCCGCCACCGAGCCCGCCAACGCGGAGCCCGAGTACAAGTCGAGCATCGTCGATCCGCTGGCGGAGGACCTCGCCGAGTTGCGCGGCGAGAAGCCTTCGGCCAGCGGCTGTGCCGGGCACGACGCCGGACAGCGCGGGAGCGGCCGCCGACGGCGTCACCGACCCGCTCGCCGACGTCATGGCCGACATCGCCAAGGAGAAGAAGAGCGCGGCGCGGCCCGCCGAGGGCACCGAAGATCCGCTCGCCGACGCCATGAAGGACATCCGCTCCGCGAAGCCGGCGGCACGTGCGGATGCGCGCCTGCCCACGCTGCCTTTCGGCGGCGACAAGTGGGGTCGCGACGTCGTCAAGAAGACGATCAAAGGCTCGGAGACATCGATCTTCGTCGGGCTTGCGGCGGCTGCGCTCGCCACCTTCATCGGCACGATAATGGGCGCCTTCGCCGGCTATTACGGCGGCCGCGTCGACGACTTCTTCAACTGGTTCTACAGCATCTTCAGCTCGATTCCCTACCTGCTGCTGATCCTCACCGTGGCCGCCGTCCTGCAGCAGAAGGGCACCGTGACGATCATCCTCATCCTCGGGCTCACCGGCTGGAGCGGCGTGTTCCGCCTGGTGCGCGGCGAGTATCTCAAGCACAAGGCGCGCGAATACGTGCAGGCGGCCGATGCGATCGGCGCGTCCAACCTGCGGCGCATGTTCGTGCACATCCTGCCCAACGTGAGCCACGTCGTGCTGGTGCAGCTCTCGATCCTGGTGGTCGCGTTCATCAAGTCGGAAGTGATCCTGTCGTTCCTCGGCTTCGGGGTGCCGGTCGACGTGGTGTCGTGGGGCTCGATGCTGAACGAAGCGCAGAACGAGCTGATCCTCGGCAAGTGGTGGCAGCTCGTGGCCGCGACCACGGCGATGGCGCTGCTCGTCACGGCATTCAGCCTGTTCACGGACTCGCTGCGCGACGCGCTCGATCCCAAGCTGCGCGGGAGGGCCGGGTTGTGAGCTCCGGCAAGCGCGCGCGCAAGCGTTGCCGCAAGCGACCCGCTCGTCAGCGTGCGCGACCTGCGCGTGTCGTTTCGCATCGGCCGGGAGCAGACGTACGAGGCCGTGCGCGGTGTGAGCTTCGACATCCCGCGCAACGCGACGGTGGCGCTCGTCGGCGAGTCCGGCAGCGGCAAGTCGGTGACCGCGCTCGCGATGCTCGGCCTGCTGCCGCCGGAGAACTCGATCGTCGATCCCGCGAGTCGCATCGTCTACGGCGGCCGCGACCTGCTGGCGCTTTCCGGCCGGCAGATGCGCGAGTTGCGCGGCGCCGACCTGTCGATGATCTTCCAGGAGCCGATGACCTCGCTCAACCCGGTGTTCACGGTCGGGTTCCAGCTCACGGAGGTCCTGCGCCTGCACATGGGGATGCGTCCCGCGCAGGCGCGGCGGCGCGCGATCGAGCTGCTGGACGAGGTCGGCATTCCGGATCCCGAGTACAAGATCAACGCCTATCCGTCGCAGATGTCGGGCGGCCAGCAGCAGCGCGTGATGATCGCGATGGCGATCGCCTGCGAGCCGAAGCTGCTGATCGCGGACGAGCCCACGACCGCGCTCGACGTCACGATCCAGAAGCAGATCCTCGATCTGATCGCCGCGCTGCAGCGCAAGCACCAGATGTCGGTGCTGTTCATCACGCACGACCTCGCGGTGGTCGGCGAGATCGCGGACTACGTCGTGGTGATGCGCGACGGCGACGATCCGCGAGCAGGGCGCGGCGCGGCAGATCTTCGAGGCGCCGCAGGACACCTACACGCAGGCGCTGCTCAAGTGCCGGCCGCGCCTCGACAAGCGCCTCGCGCGCCTGCCGGTGATCGACGACTTCATGAGCGGGCACGCCGAGCGCGCGGACCTGTTGCCCGAGCGCAAGCGCGGCGTCTCGTCGGGCGATCCGATCGTGCTCGACGTGAGGAACCTCGGCAAGGACTTCTATTCGCGCGAGGGCCTGTTCGGCAAGCGCAAGTTCGAGGCGGTGAAGGACGTGTCGTTCCGGCTGCCGAAGGGCAAGACGCTCGGCCTCGTCGGCGAATCCGGATCGGGCAAGACGACCGTGGGCCTCACGCTGATGCGCCTGCACCAGGCCTCGTCGGGCGAGGCGTTGTTCGAGGGCCGCGACCTGCTGTCGATGTCGCCCGCGGAATTCATGGCGTACAAGCGGCGCATCCAGATCATCTTCCAGAATCCGTATGCCTCGCTCAACCCGCGCTTCATCGTCGGCCAGATTCTCACCGAGCCGATGGAGATCCACGGCATCGGGGCCAATGCGCAGGAACGCACGGACCTCGCGTTCGAGCTCCTGGAACGCGTGGGACTGCCGGAAGCGTCCTTCTACAAGTATCCGCACGAGTTCTCGGGCGGCCAGCGGCAGCGCATCGCCATCGCGCGCTGCCTCACGATGCGCCCCGACATCCTGATCTGCGACGAGTCGGTGTCCGCACTCGACGTCTCCGTGCAGGCGCAGGTGCTCAACCTGCTGCAGGATCTGCAGGACGAGTACAACCTGTCCTACATCTTCATCTCGCACGATCTCGCCGTGGTGAAGTACATCTCCGACCAGATCATGGTGATGAACGAGGGGCGCATCGTCGAGATCGGCAATTCCGACGAGGTGTACCGGCACCCGCGCGAGCCGTACACGCAGCGCCTCATCGCGTCGATCCCGAAGGGCTGGAACCCGCAGTCGCGCTGAGCCCATGGCTCAAACCCGTTACTCAGAGTAACGCTCGCAACCCCCTCCGGTAACCTCGAACGCCTCGCGCGCGTTACTCTGAGTAATGGGGTCAGAGCGTGAGCGTCAGCTCGCGCAGCAACGCCCCCGGCAGGCGCATGCTCGACAGCGAGCGCTGCCGATAGGTGCTGGTGTCGAGCCGCAGCTCGGTCTCGCGCGTCAGCGCTTCGAGGTTGCTGCCGAGCATGCGATAGAGGGTGTCGTCGAAGCGCATCACGTTCACCGGTGCCACGATGCGGCCGTGCTCGACCCAGAACGTCGCGAAGCGGGTCATGCCCGTCATGCGGCACGCGGGGCGATCGGAGTAGTTGAGGTACCACAGGTTGCCGATGTAGAGCCCGGTGTCGAGTGCGGCGAGCACCTCGGACGACGCGAGCGAACCGCCTGCCATCGCGAGCGCCTCGGGCGCTTCGCCGGCGTTCGCACCGTTCGTCTCGCCGCCGAACTCCTTCGCGGTGGCGGGCGAGGTGAGGGCGCCGACGAGCGCGCCGTTCGCGATCAGGGGCACCGACGACGGCCGGATGAAGCCCGCGCCCTGGAAGAGCGGCGCGATGCCCTGCGCCGTGTCCTCGGCCATGCAGACGCGCGCGTCGAGCTCTTCGCGCGTGGCGACGTCGTGCATCCGCGCGAGCGGGCTCTGATGCGTCGCGAGGGCGCGCCCCGAAAATCCGCCCCAGCACAACAGCCCCGCGATCTCCTCCATTGCCGCGGGCGCCACGTAGGCGCGATACGCAGCCGGTGCGAGCGTGCGCGGCGGCCTCGCGACGAAGGCGAGCTGCGCTTCGGCCTCCCGCATGCGTGCCGCGAGCGCCGCGCCGTTCCATTCGAATCCCGACAGCGCGGCTTTCACCGCCTTGTCGGCGCGATGATAGAGGCTCCACTCGAGGCTGAACGATCCGACCTCGTGCCAGTTGCGCTGCCCGAGTGAATTGGCGAAGCCGCGCACGACGCTGCCACCGGCATACAGGCCGACCAGATCGTGCTCAGCCGCGGATGCCAGCACCTCCTCGACGATCGCTTCGGCCGCCGGGAGCGCGTGCTCGCGCACGCTGCGCGTCGAGTGCACGTCCGTCGAATACAGGAGATACGGATCGTCGGCGAGCATCGGCAGCGCCGCGCGGGCCGACGTGACCGCGTGTGCGATCGCCGCGTCGTCGCGCGCGCGTTCGCCCGTCAACGCGAGGCGATGCGTCGCGTGGCGCTGCCCGGCGATGAGGTCGAGCTCGAGATAGCACTGCGCGACGCTCCCGGGCTGGCGCACCTTGCCCCGGTTGAAGCGCACGAAGTCCGAGCGCTCGCCCGCGAGCGAGGCCGTGTAGTGCTCGCCCGGCGCGAGCAGGCGATCGAGTGTTGCAGCGATGTCGGCGAAGTAGTGCTCGCCGACGTGCGCCGGCGCGGCATGGCCGTCGCGGGCGTTCATTGCACGCCTCCGAACACGTCGACGTCGCTGAACACGCACGCCGGCGACGCGTGACCCACGCGAATCACTTGCGACGGCTCGCCCTTGCCGCAATACGGCGTGCCGAGCACCTGCATGGTGTCGGCATTGCCGACCTGCACGAGGCTGCGCCAGAAGCTCGCGCTGATGCCGCGATAGTTCGGGTTCTTCACCACGGCTCCGAGCTTGCCGTTGCGCACCAGGCGCGCGCGCTCGCAGCCGAACTGGAACTTGTTGCGCGAATCGTCGATCGACCACGACCGGTTCGTCTCCATCACGATGCCGTCCTCGATGCCCGCGATCATCGCGTCGAGCGGCGCGTCCCCCGGCTCGAGATTGAGGTTCGCCATGCGGTCGATGGGCGGCCGGTTCCAGTTGTCGGCGCGCGCGTTCGCGGTGCCCGGCAGTCCTGCGCGCAGCTGCGAGATCGCGCCGCCCAGCGGCCGCTCCAGCATGCCGTTGCGAACGAGGTAGACCTTGGCGGCCGGCGTGCCGTCGTCGTCCCAGCCGTAGCTCGCGAGCTCCTCGGGACGCGTCGGGTCGAACGCGACGTTGAGCAGCGACGAGCCGTACCGGTACGTGCCGAACATCTCCGGCGTGACGAAGCTCGTGCCCGCGAAGTTGCGCTCGTCGCCGAGAATGCGATCGAGCTCCAGCGGATGACCGATCGATTCGTGGATCTGCAGGATCATCTGGTCGGGCATGAGCAGCGCGTGCATGCGTGCGCTCGGGCAATTGGGCGCGAGCACGAGCTCGAGCGCCTCTTCCGCGATGCGCCGGCCGCAACCGACGAAGCCGAACCGCGCGAGCACCTCCGCGCCGCCTTGCTGGCAGATGGCGCGATAGCCGTTGAGCGTGCGCGTCTGGGCGTCGCCGTCGGCGTACGCCGTTGCGGCGAAGCCCGGATAGACGAACCGGTACTGCTGGACCACATCGCCGCCCGTCGAGGTCACGAGCCGATGCGTGGCGCGCCGGATCTCGACGCTCGCTTCCCAGTCGACGATTCGCGCGATCGATCGCGGCGCTGCGCGACTCGTCCCGCAACAGCGCATACCAGCGATCGGGCCGCACCGCCGGCGTGTCGAGCCCCGGCGACGCATACGTGCCCCGCACGTCGGGACGCGGCAGCGAGCGCGTATCGACGATCGCCCGGCGTGCCGTCGCCCGGGCCCATGCCGCAGCGCGATCGAAGGCCGCCCGCAGGCCGGCGCGCGAGAGATCGCTCGTGGCCGCGTAGCCGTAACCGCCGCCGGCATAGACGGTGACCATCGCGCCGGCGTCGGTCTCGGCGTGCATCGGCAAGGGCACGTTCTTGCGCACGGCAAACGATTCGGCGCGCTCGTCGACCACGCGAATGGACCAGAAGTCCGCGTCGGAGCCGGCGGGGATGGCAGCAAGAGGATCGAAGGCGAGGCGGTCGGCGTCGGGCATGAGAAGGGGTGCGAGGAAAGGGCGATTCATTGGCAGCGGGACATTCGCGCCAGGGGGAAGACAACGAAAAGCGCGACGCGTTGCAGACGAGCAATCGGTGAGAGCGGGATCGACGCGAGGTCGCTCAGCGCCCGTTGGCAGGCAGGCTGTCGTCTACAGCCGTCTCGCCGGCGAGCGTGGCGAGTGCCGGGCCGACGACGCGCACGACCCGCCAGTCGGGCAGGACCGTCGCCCCCAGCGATTCGTAGAACGCGATCGCCTGCGCATTCCAGTCGAGGACGGTCCATTCGAAGCGGCCGCAGTCGCGCTCGCGCGCGATGGCGGCGAGCGCGCGCAGCAGCGCCTTCGCACAGCCCTGCCTCCGGTGCGCGGGAACGACGAAGAGATCCTCGAGCCACAATCCGCGCCGGCCGAGAAAGGTGGAGAAAGTGTGGAAAAAGAGCGCGAAACCGGCGTTCTCGCCGTCCTTCTCGGCGAGCAGCACTTCGGCTGCGGGACGCGCACCGAACAGCGCCTCCTCGAGATCCTCCCGCCGCGCGACGCAGAGATGCGCAAGGTGCTCGTACTCGGCGAGCGCCCGGATCATGCGATGGACCACCGGCAGGTCGCCCGGCACCGCGGACCGGATCGCGAACGGCGTTGCCGGTGTGCCGCTTTGCGGAACGATTTCCCTCATCCGACTCGCCGCCCGAGGATCGTGACGTCGCGCTCGATGCCGTCGAGTTCCGCCACCCGCGGCAGCAGGCCCCAGCGTTCGAACCCGCAACCCTCGAACAGGCGCACCGAAGGCGTGTTGTGCGCAAAGATGAAGCCGAGCATCGTGCGGATCCCGAGCCTTGGCGCGGCTTGCAGCGCGGTGTGGAGCAACGCCCGCCCGATGCCCCGCCGCTGCGCCGAGGGCGCGCAGTACACGCCGGTCTCCACCGTCGCGTGATACGCGGGCCGTCCGTAGAAGGAACGCAGTGAAAGCCACCCGACGACGCTCCCGTCGGCGTCTTCGAAGACCCACAGCGGGCGGCGGTCCGGGGTGAACTCCGCGAACCATGCACGGCGGGAGTCGACCGTCACGGGCGCGGTGTCGGCAGTGGCCATGCGACCCGGGATGGACGCGTTGTAGATCGCGACGACCCGCGTCAGATCGTCAGGTGCGGCCAGGCGGATCGGCACGATTGACGGATTTGCAACAGGTGTCCTCGCTTGCATTGTATCAACTGCGGCACTTTGTTGCGCGGCGAGCGGCGGAAGGTTACTTTCTAGCCGCTACCCGGGCCTGAAGCGCCAAGCGGCTCGCCTGGTTAAACATTTCTTCTGCCGGACAACCGGCGGCTTCCATCAATCAGGGGATCATCACGATGAAGCTCCAGCAGAACAAGCTCGCGGCGGCCATCGCCTGCGTGCTCGCGGCAGGCGGCGCAACGCTGTTTGCCAGCACCGTGCACGCGGCGGACATCCGCATCGACGTCACTGGCTCGAACATTCCGCGTACGTCGATCGAAGGGCCGGCACCCGTCGAGGTCATCACCAAGGAGCAGGTGCAGCGTACCGGCGCGACGACGCTGAACGAGCTGCTGAGCTACATTCCGACGATCGACATCTACAACCAGGGCGAAATCGCGTCCAACAGCCCGTCGGGATCGGGTACGACGACGATTCGCATGCGCGGCCTCGCCGAGACGAACACGCTCGTGCTGCTGAACGGCCGGCGCCTCCCGGTCAACGCGCTGTACGACGCCTCCGGTGCGGGCGGCGCGGTGGACATCAACATGATCCCCGTGAGCGCGATCGAGCGCGTCGAAATCCTGAAGGACGGCGGCTCCGCCATCTACGGTGCGGACGCGGTCGCGGGCGTGGTCAACTTCATCACGCGCAAGGACTACCAGGGCGCCGAGGTCTCGGGCCGTTACGGCATCAGCAGCGAGGGGGATGCTCAGGAGTGGGGCGCGAGCGGCGCGCTCGGCTGGGGCGATTACGAGAAGCAGGGCTTCAACGTGATGGCCGCGTTCGACTACTTCAAGCGCGACCCGATCTACCGCAAGGACCGCGAGATCTCGAGCTCGGTGGACTTCCGGCGCTATGGCGCCCGCGATGGCCGCAGCGGCTTCTCGCCGTACGGCAACTACGTCGACCCGAACACCGGCGCGTTCCTCGGCACCTCCGTCAACCGTGTCCGCCGGAAGTCTTCAACAACCGCGCCTGCCGCTACGACTTCAACGCGAGCCTGCTCACGTCGTACAACGGTGCCGATCGCTGGAGCGGCATGGCCGTCGGCAATCTGCGCATCACCAAGGACGTGAAGGCGTTCGGCACCCTGATGTACGGGAAGGCCGAGGACCATTTCGATGCCCATCCCGTGCCCGACTACTTCGTCGTGCCGAGCGGCAGCGGCCTGATCGCGGGCCGCTTCATGCAGGGCGGACCGCGGATGACCGATCGCACGAGCGAGCTCTACGACGTCAACGGCGGGTTCGAAGGCGACTGGCGATCGATCAACTGGAACATCGCGGTCGGCCAGGGCGAGAGCAAGGTCAAGAACAGCGACTCGAACTACTACAACGCCGATCTTTGGATACCCGCCACCGAAAACGGCACCATCGATCCCACGCGCAACGACAACGATCCGGCGCTCGTCGAGAGCCTGAAGGTCAGCCCGGTCCGCGAGGGCAAGTCGAAGGTGACGTACCTCGATCTGCGCGTGCGCGGCGAGGCGTTCAACCTGCCCGCCGGCCCGGTCGGCTGGGCCGTCGGCGGCTCGCTCTGGAAGGAATCGCTGAGCGACCAGCCGGACCCGCTCACGCAGCAGGGCCTCGTCGTCGGCAGCATCCAGCAGTCCGCCGTCGATGCCTCGCGCCGGGCCAAGGCGGCCTTCGCCGAAGTGTCCGTGCCGGTGCTGAAAAACCTCGAGCTCTCGGGCGCGCTGCGCTACGACTCGTATCCCGACGGCAACAGCAAGACCTCGCCGAAGATCGCCGCCTTGTGGACGCCGATGAGGGCGATCGGTCTGCGTGCGTCGTACACCGAGAGCTTCCGCATGCCGAGCCTGAAGCAGCTCTACGGTGCTCAGGAGCAGGGCGCCGGCGACATCACGGGCAGCGACTGCCTGCTGATCGGGCAGCCGGCCGATTGCGACGTCGCCTTCTTCCAGGTCCAGGGCTCGAACCCGAACCTCAAGCCCGAGAAGGGCAAGACGTACAACTTCGGCATCATCACCGACATCGGGCCGTTCTCGGGCACGCTCGACTGGTGGCGCATCGACAAGGACGACGCGATCACGACGCCGACGATCACCTCCGCGCTGGAGCAGGGCCTCACGTCGCGCGATCCGGTGCTCGGCCGCCTGTACGTCTACACCAACCTGCAGAACGTCGCCGAGAGCAAGAACGAGGGCATCGACGCCGACTTGAGGCTGCGCTTCCCGAACACGGCGATCGGCACCGTGACGTTCCGCGATGCTGGCACCTACTACCTCAAGCAGCGCACCCGGGAGGTCGGTGGCGAGTGGGGCGAGTTCAACGGCACCTACGCTCTGCCGCGGTGGAGGAACACGCTCGTGGCGACCACGGAGTATGGCCCCTGGGAAGTCAACATGGCGGTGCGCTCCGTCGGCGGCTTCGCGGACACGCCCAACCCGTGGACGGAGAGCGAGCCGACGCCGAGCGACGTCCGGCACGTGTCCACTCACGACGAGTGGGACGTCGCGGCAGGCTACTCCGGGTTCAAGAACCTCAAGCTGTACGGCGGAATCAAGAACCTGATGAACCGCATGCCGCCGTTCAGCGAGACCAACGCGGTGAACAACCAGTACGAGCAGGTCGGCTACGCCCCGCTCTACACCTCGCGCGGACGGTTCTTCTTCATGAACGCGACGTACAAGTTCAAGTAGGCCGCGTCCGCCGCATGGCAAAGGGGGCCTTCGGGCCCCTTTTCGTGTCCGCCGGGGCCCGGATCGGCTAAACCGCGGGCACGCTGGACTTAGCCCCCCCGGGAGTGGGAAAATCCAGCGCCTTCTTGTCGCGGTCGCCTTGCGGCTCGCGCGTGCGGGCGGCCAGAAGCACCACGCTGGCGCAGCGCTCGCCGGTTGCGCGACCTTCCTGGCCCCTGTGCCGGGGCGGGTTCGGGTCCCGGGCGCCGCGCCGCGTTCTTGTGGAGTTCGCGGCATCCGTCCCTCGCTCGCCGAGTGCATCCGCGCCAGGCCACTCGATCCGGTGTTGCTCGCGGCTTCCGCAGACGTACGGCGGAACGCCAGGCCTGCCCCTGTGCGTGCGTTCTTTCGCCTTTCCGACTGAATTCAAAATTGGAGACACCATGCTGAAGATCACCCGTTGCGCCGCCCTGGCCGCCGCGCTGCTGCTGGGCGTGGCGGCGACGGCGCCGCTTGCCGCGTTCGCGCAGGCTCAAGCCCCGGCGCCGGCAGCAGCGCCCGCAGCGCCGACTGCACCCGCCACTGCCTCGGGCTCCCCCGCGGCTGCGCCGGCCGACGCCGGCACGGGCAAGGCGGCGCGCGTGACCGAAGTCGTCGAAAACCCCTACGGCCTCGAAGCGCTGTGGAAAGGCGGCGACCTGGTCGCGCGCGCCACGCTGGGCATCCTCGTCTTCATGTCGATGGGCAGCTGGTACGTGATCTTCGTGAAGATCTACGAGCAGGCGAAGCTGAACCGCCAGGGCCGCAAGGCGAACGAGTCGTTCTGGAACGCGCCCACCGTGCGCGACGGTACGGCGGCTCTGGCCGAAGGCAGCCCGTTCCGGTTCATCGCCGAGTCCGGCCTCGAGGCGTCGAATCGACACGTCGGGCTGCTCGGCAACGTGAACCTCAACGACTGGATCTCGATGTCGATCCAGCGTGCGATCGACAACGTCGCGAGCCGGTTGCAGGATGGCCTCGCGTTCCTCGCCACGGTCGGCTCGACGGCCCCGTTCGTAGGTCTGTTCGGAACCGTGTGGGGCATCTATCACGCCCTGACCGCGATCGGCATCGCCGGCCAGGCGTCGATCGACAAGGTTGCAGGCCCGGTGGGCGAGGCGCTCATCATGACCGCCATCGGCCTTGCCGTCGCGGTGCCCGCGGTGCTCGGCTACAACTGGCTCGTGCGTCGCAACAAGTCGGCGATGGAAACGGTGCGCGGCTTCGCGGCCGACCTGCACGCCGTGCTGCTCTCGGCGCCGAAGACCGCGGCCCAGGCGTGACGCCATGGCGATGAGCGTGGGCCCCGCCAGCGGGGACGAAGACGAAGCGATCTCGGCGATCAACACCACGCCTCTGGTCGACGTCATGCTGGTGCTGCTGATCATCTTCCTGATCACGGTGCCCGTCGTGACCACGTCGATCCCCGTGCAGCTGCCGAAGGAGGTCAACGAGGTCCGCGAGACCAAGCCGGAGACCATCACGCTCTCCGTGGACGTCAACGGCCAGATCTACTGGAACGACCTGCGCCTCCCCAATACCAACGCGCTGATCGATCGCCTCAAGAAGGTCGCGCAGATGAAGCCGCAGCCCGAAGTGCAGATCCGCGGCGACGGCCGCGCGTTCTACGAAGGCGTGGGCAAGGTCATCTACGCGTGCCAGCGTGCGGGGATCGCCAAGGTCGGCTTCATCACCGAGCCGCCGGTTCGCGGCGGCTGATCACGGCAGCGAACGGAGACGCATCATGGCCATGAACGTAGGATCCGGCAGCGGCAGCGAGCCGGACGTGATGATCGACATCAACACCACGCCGCTGATCGACGTGATGCTGGTGCTGCTGGTGATGCTCATCATCACCATCCCGATCCAGCTGCACTCGGTGAGCCTCAACATGCCCGTCGGCAATCCGCCGCCGCCGCTGGTCGAGCCCGAGGTCGTGAAGATCGACGTGGATGCCGCGAGCAAGCTGTACTGGAACGGCGAAGAGCTGCCGGATCGCGCGGCGCTCGAAGCGAAGCTCAAGGTGGAAGCCGCGAAGCCGACGCAGCCGGAAGTGCACCTGCGGCCCGACAAGTATGCGAAGTACGACGTCGTCGCCGGTGTCATGGCCTCCGCTCAGCGCCTCGGGCTGACCAAGATCGGCATCATCGGCAGCGAGCAGTTCATCGAGCGATAGGTCGACAGCCATGGATTTCGCACGTCAGCAGAGGGACCCGAAGCGCCACCTGGTGGGCTTCACTCTGGTCGTGCTGCTGCACGCCCTCGTCGTGTATGCGCTGATGACGGGTCTCGCCAAGCAGGCGGTCGAGGTGATCAAGAAGCCGATGACCGCGACGATCATCCAGGAGATCAAGCCGCCGCCGCCCCCGCCGCCGCCACCCCCGCGCAAGATCGAGATGCCGAAGGTCGAGCAGCTCAAGATCCAGCCGTACGTGCCGCCGCCGGACGTGCCACCGCCCGCTCCGCCGCCGCCGGCGCCGACGATCACGGCCGTGACGCCCACGCCGCCGCCGCCGGTGCCGTACGTGATCGCGCCGCCGGCGCCGCCGGCACCGCAGCCGGTGGTCGTAGCACCGCCGGCGCCCGCCGCCACCGCCGCCCAAGCCGGCCGTGAGGCGCGGCATCACGCCGATCCAGCGCGAGGATCCCGAGTATCCGCGCTCCGCGATTCGCGCCGGCATCGACAAGGGACGCGTGCTGGCGCGCGTGAACATCGACGAAAAGGGCAACGTCACGAGCGTGAACATCGTGTCGTCCGAGCCTCGGCGCGGCGTGTTCGATCAGGCGGTGATCGATGCCCTGATGAAATGGAAGTTCAAGCCCGAGGGAGAGAAGTACGTGGGCGAGATCGAGGTGACGTTCACGCTCAAGGATTAGGCAACAGTCCCAGGCAAACGGCCGCCCGAGGGCGGCCGTTTGCTTTCACTCGTCTTACTCGGAGTAAAACGCGCGCGTTTTACTCCGAGTAACGGGGTCAGGTGTAACGGGATTCGGTTTCACACCTTCCGCAGCGCGTAGCCCATCCCCGCCCACGTCGCGGCACCGAGCGCCAGCACGACCCCGCCGATCTCTACGAGCGAAACGCGCTGCAGGTTGACAGCGCGCAGGATCTGCAATGCCGCATCGGCGGCCGCGTCGGGCAGGGCCACGGCGACGCCGAGCGCCGCGAGGGCCCACATCCCGGCGATCGCCGGCTTGCGCCACGCCGGCAGTGCTGCGCTTGCCACGGCCGGCGACGGGAGCGCGCCCATGACGCGCGCGGTGAAGCCGTCGTCCGCGAGGTAGTGCTCGCGGTGCTCGCGCGCATCGTCGTGCAGGACGTCGTCGAGCCAGTCGCGGCCCACTGTGATGCTGCTTTCGTCTTGGCGATGGTCTGTCGTCATTGCGCGGCGTCTTTCGTATCCGGAGCCCAGGCGGCGAGGCTCGCCTTGAGCTTCTGCTTGGCACGCAGGATGTGGGTCTTCACGGTGCCGACCGGGCAGTCGAGCACGTACGCTGCTTCCTCGTGCGACAGATCGTTATGGTAGCACTGCACGATCGCGGCCCGTTCCGCCTCGGAGAGCACGGCGAGCGCGCGTTCCATGTCGAGCCTGAGGTTCGTACCGCGCGCGTGATCGCCCGCGACACCTTCGTCGTGTCCTGCGGAAATGTCATCGGCATCCTCCGCGATGTCGCCGTCGCGATCGCCGAGCAGTTCCTCCTTGCGCTTGCGGGCGTCGGCGAGAAAGGCATTGGTGGCGATGCGGTACAGCCATGTCGAGAACCTCGCTTCCTGCCGGAACGACGCGAGCTTGCGATAGGCGAGGAGGAAGGTTTCCTGCGCGAGATCGTCCGCGAGGGCATGATTGCCGGCCGTCAGCCGCCGCAGCGTCGCACGCACGCCGGACTGGTAACGGCGAACCAGCTCCGAGAACGCGTGCCGGTCGTCGTTGACCAGCACCCGGGCGATGAGCTGGGCGTCGGTGACGGCGGGCGCTGCCATTGGCCTCGATCAGTGGGCATCCCATGACGTGTTGCCGCAGTTCACGCGCCGCTCCCCGGTGCAGCGGGTCCCCCAGGCGTGGCCGGCGTGCCCGGCGCGGGCTGTTTGTTCTCGAACCACCAGAGCACGCCGTACGCGACGCCGAGGAAGAGCAGGATCAGCCCGACCATCCCGGGCGAACGTTCCTCGAACAGGCCGTGCACGCTGAACGCGATGCCGAGCCCGCCGAGGATCACGCCCTTGCGCAGGTCGGACCACGCCGCGCGACGACGCAGGGTCTGCGCCTGCTGCAGCAGCGGCGCGGTCGACGGGCTCGCCGCAAGCGCCTGCGCGGCATCGCCGCTCGCGACCGCCTGCATGAGCTCCGCCGGCGGGGCGACCCCTCTTTCCGCGAGCTTGAGCAGGGTCTCGTTGAGCATGCGGGCCTTGCGCATGCGATAGCTCATGACGGCGATGATGATCAGCACCGGCGTGAGGAAGACGATTGCGACGACGCCGATCACCATGCCGGCGATCTCGGGATCCTTGTCCACCATCTCGCCGACCGAGTCGTAGTCGCGGTCCGCGCCGAGGCCGCGCACGTGCACGCGGCGGCCGCCTTTTTCGATCACCACCGAGCGGTCCTGGCCGGCAGCATCCTTGCCGGTATCCTCCGCGCTGGCACCTGCGGCGTTGTCGCGCACACGCGCCGTGATCTCGATCGCGGTTCGGTGCCGCTTGTCCGGGGCGGACTGGGCCGCGGAGGCGGGCTCCGCCGCCGTCGATGCCGGCGCGGCAGGGGCGGCCGGAGGCGCGGGGATGGCCGGCGCGCCGGGCGCGGGTGGCGGCGCCGGCTGGGCGTAAGCAGCCGGCGGACGCGACGGCAGCGCCACGATCAGCGCCAGCGCGAACGCGCATCCGAGCACGACGCGACGGAACACGGGCGAGACGGTGGGGTTCATGAACTCTCCGTTGGGGCGGGTCTTCATGCCTTGGATGCGCCGGCGGGCGCCTGCGGATTCACCCCGGCTGCCGGATCCACGCGTCAGCCACCCGAGGCCGGTGCGCGTCTCGCCTGCCGGGCGAGCGCCCAAGCCACGTGCTCGCGCACGATCGCGGAAGAATCGTTCGCACGCGCCTCGAGAGCGCCGACGAGATCGGGGGACCACGGCGCGTTGCCGAGCCCCACCGCGAGGTTGCGCGACCATCGCTCGTACCCGATGCGCCGGATCGCGCTGCCCTGCATGCGCGTCTCGAACTCGGCGGCGGACCACGCGAAGAGCGCGACGAGCGACGCGCCGTCGAGGCCGTTGCGCACTTGGAAGTCGTCCTCCTGCGTTGCCTGCGCGAAGCGGTTCCACGGGCACGCGAGCTGGCAATCGTCGCAACCGTACACGCGATTGCCGATCAGCGGCCGCAGCTCCTCCGGAATCGATCCGTCGAGCTCGATCGTGAGATACGAGATGCAGCGCCGCGCATCGAGCTCGTAAGGGGCCACGATCGCCCCGGTCGGGCATGCCGCGATGCACGCCTCGCACGTTCCGCAGTGCGCCGTGACGGCCTGCGTGACGGGCAAGGGCAGGTCGGTGTAGATCTCGCCGAGGAAGAACCACGATCCGCGGTCGCGCGTGAGCAGCAAGGTGTGCTTGCCGCGCCAGCCGAGGCCCGCCTTCGTCGCGAGCGCGACTTCCATCACCGGCGCGCTGTCGGTGAACACGCGATAGCCGAAGTCACCCGCCGCCGCGCGAACGCGATCGGCGAGTTGCTGCAGGCGATTGCGCAGCACCTTGTGGTAATCGCGCCCGAGCGCATAGCGTGCGACGTACGCACGCTCGCGATCCGCAAGCACGGCGTGCGCGTCGCGCGCCGCAGCCTGAAAGATAGTCGAGACGCGCGCTGATCACGCGCACCGTGCCCGGCACGAGCTCGCCCGGGCGCGACCGGCGCGTGCCGTGGCGTGCCATATAATCCATCGCCCCGTGCCGCCCCGCATCGAGCCACTGCAGCAGGCGCTGCTCGTCGGCCGAGAGATCGGTGTCGGCGACTGCCGATCTCCTGGAATCCGAGCTCGCGTCCCCAGCGCACGATGTCCTGCGCGAGCGCGGCGTAATCGCGCGCAGCGTCCGTCCCGGCAGCGGGCGTGCAATCGAGTGCTGAGCCCATGACGTCGAGCGTACCGCACCCGCAGGGCCCGTCCGGCGATGCGGCTTCACTGCCGCTGGTGCGCACGCTCGCGCTCGCCGATGCCGAAGCCACCGCACGCGCCGGCGCGCAGCTCGCAACGGCGTTGCGCGGCGGCATGCTGGTCACGCTCTCCGGCGACCTCGGGACGGGCAAGACGACGCTCGTACGCGGCATGTTGCGTGCGCTCGGCTGGATGGGTCCGGTGAAAAGCCCTACCTACACGCTGGTTGAAGTTTATCCGCTGTCGAGCTTATACTTTTATCACTTTGATTTGTATCGGCTGAACGACCCCGAAGAATGGTCGACCGCCGGCTTCGAGGAGTACTTCCGCGCCGACGCCGTGTGCGTCGCGGAATGGCCGGAGCGCGCGGGGGATCGCCTGCCGCCGGCCGACGTCGACATCCGCCTGGAGTACCCGGCCAGCGGACCGGATGCGGGGCGGCTGATGACTCTGATCGCGAGGACGGAGGCGGGTGCAGGATGCGCAAGAGCGGTGGTCGCCCCGACATAACGCGCGTCAGCGTCGAGCGGCGGCGGGTGTTGCGCTGGTGCCTGCTGCCGGTGGCCGGTCCGCTGCTCGCCTCGTCGTCGGCGTGGGGGGCGATGGGCCGGATCGCATCGGCGCGCCTGTGGCCCGCGCAGGAATACACGCGCGTCATCCTGGAAGCGCCCGAGCCGATCGCCCATCAGCTCATCCAGCTCAAGGATCCCGAGCGCGTCGTGCTCGATCTCGACGGCATCGAGCTCGGCACGGAGCTCGCGTCGCTGCCCACACGCGTGCAGGCGAGCGATCCCTTCATCGCGGCGATCCGCTTTGGGCGACAGGGCGCGAACGTGCTGCGGCTGGTGATCGACGTCAAGGTGGACACGAGCCCGCAGCTCTTTGCGCTGCAGCCCATCGCCGGCTTCGGCCATCGCCTCGTGCTCGACCTGTACCCGCTCACGCCGGTCGATCCGCTGATGGCGCTGCTCGAGGAGAAGGCCGCAGGCGAACGCGCGGCTTCCGCACCGGCGCAGGCGCCGCAGCCCCCGCAGCTCGAGCTGCGCAGGGCGCCGCGGCGGCCCATCATCGTCATGGTCGACCCGGGCCACGGCGGCGAAGATCCCGGCGCAATCGGCCGGCGCGGGACGTACGAGAAGAACGTGGCGCTGGCCATCGCGCGCCGCTTGAAGCGGCTCATCGACGCCCAGGCGGGTATGCGTGCGTTGCTCACCCGCGATGCGGATTATTACGTGCCGCTCGGCGCGCGCGTGCAAAAGGCGCGGCGTGTGCAGGCGGACCTCTTCGTGTCCATTCACGCGGACGCCTTCAGCGTGCCGACCGCGCGCGGATCCTCGGTGTTCGCGTTGTCCGAGCACGGCGCCACCAGCGCGGCGGCGCGGTGGCTCGCGCGCAAGGAGAACGCCGCCGACCTGATCGGCGGCGTGAATCTCGGCGCGCGCGATCCGTTGCTCGCACGCACGCTGCTCGACCTCTCGCAGACGGCGCAGATCAGCGACAGCCTCAAGGTGGGGCAGCAGGTGCTCGAAGGCATCGGGAACGTTAACCCCCTCCACAAGTCCGTCGTGGAGCAGGCGGGCTTCGCGGTGCTCAAGGCGCCCGACATTCCGTCGATCCTGGTCGAGACCGCGTTCATCTCGAATCCCGATGAGGAGCGGAAGCTCCGCAGCGCGCGCCACCAGCTCCGGCTCGCGGAATCGATGAACGACGGCATCCTTCGCTATTTCGCGAACAACCCGCCGCTCGCGCGGCGCGACACCGACACGGCGTAGGCGCGACTCCGATGCGGCGCCTGCCGGCGCCGTGCGCGAAGCGCTCCGGTAGAATCGGCGCATGGTCCGCTTCTTCGTCCTGTTCGTGCTCATCCAGGCGGGCCTGTTTGCCGGCGAGCTGCTGCCCTGGGCCCAGACGCATCTCGTGGCGCCCTGGACGGATGCCATCGCGCGCGTGAGCGCCTACCTGATCACGCTGTTCGATCCCGCGGTGGTCGCGGTGGGCAACGTCCTGCGCAGCAACGCGAGCGGCTTCGCCGTGCGCATCGAGGCCGGCTGCAACGGGGTCGAGGCGACCATCGTGCTGCTCGCGGCGGTGCTCGCGTTTCCGGCGCCGTGGCGCAACAAGCTGGTCGGCCTCGCCGCGGGCGTCGTTGCGGTGCAGGGCCTCAACATCGTGCGCGTGATCAGCCTGTTCTACATCGGCCAGTGGAGCTTCGCGGTGTTCGAGTGGGCGCATCTGTACGTGTGGCAGGCGCTCATCATGCTCGACGTGCTGATCGTGTGGCTCGTCTGGATTCGCACCTTGCCGCGCGCTGCTCCCGCATCCGGCGGACCGCCGGCGCCGGGCGGCGGACGGGCGATGCCGGCAGCCGGCTGAAACGGGCGCTTCGTCGAAGGCGCGCATGCACCAGGGCCCCGTCGCACGCTTCGTCCCGAGGGTGATCGCGTGGTTGCCGGTGTGCTTTGCGCTGTGGTACTTCGTTGCGCCGGTCATGCTCTGGCCCGTGCGCTGGCTGCTGCTTGCGCTCGCGCATGGGAGCCTCGGCGATCTCGTCGAAAGCGTCGAGCAGGCGGGATCGGTGTTCGCATTCGTGACGCGACTGCGTCCGGGCACGTCGGTCGGCGCGGCCCGGGTCACCGTCGAGGTGAATGCGTTGCTCTACGCCGTCGGTTGGCCGCTCTTCGCGGCGCTGACGCTGGCGGCGCGGGAGCCGCGTCGCGGGCGCGTGCTGGCGATCGGCTACGTCGTCCTGCTGCCCGTGATCGCGTGGGGTGTCGTCGCCGACCTGCTCAAGAACGTCGCGATCACGGCGGGGCCGCTCGTGGCTTCGCAGGCGGGCTTCTCGCCCGCCCAGCGCGACCTCATTGCCTTCGCGTTCCAGTTCGGGTCGCTCATCCTGCCGACGGTGGTGCCTGCGGCGACGTGGGTGCTCACGCACCGGACGTTCCTCGAGCGCCTGCGCACGCGCGCAGGACCGGCCTGACCCCGCTCGATCGGGTCCGCGCCCGGTCGCATCCCGACCCAGGGTCGACCCTGGGTCAGGGGTCCGCGACCACGGCGTGTCAGCTCGGCGTCGGCGTCGGCTTCGCCAGCTTGCGCTCGCGCTCGCGTTCGCGCAGCACGCGCCGCTGCACCTTCCCCGTGGTGGTCATCGGCAACTCGGCGATGAACTCGATCTCGCGCGGATATTCGTAGGCCGCGAGGTACTTGCGCACGTGACGCTGGATGTCTTCCTCCAGCGCCGGCGTGGGTTCGCATCCCGCCGCGAGCACGATGAACGCCTTCACGACATTGCCGCGGGTCTCGTCGGGCGAGGGCACCACCGCTGCATTTGCCACGGCGGGATGGCGCACGAGGCAGTTCTCGATCTCGGACGGCCCGATGCGATAGCTCGCGGATTTGAACATGTCGTCGGCGCGACCCCGATACCAGAGATACCCGTCCGCATCGCGCGTCGCGAGATCGCCCGTGCGGCACCAGTCGCCCGTGAACTTGCGTGCCGTGCCCTCGGGATTGCGGAAGTAGCCCAGAAAGAACACCGGGTCCGGCTGGCCGTCCGGGGCGATGCGATGCACGGCCACCTCGCCGATCTCGCCCGGGGCAACGACATTGCCGTCGTCGTCGATCACCTCGATGCGATGGCCGGGGTAAGGGCGTCCCATCGAGCCGGGCTTCGCGGGCCATTGGGTGTGCGAGTTGCCGACGATGTAGTTCATCTCGGTCTGCCCGAACATCTCGTTGATCGTCACGCCGAGCGCCGACTGCGCCCACTCGAACACGGCCGTGCCCACCGCTTCGCCCGCGCTCATGATGCTGCGCAGGTCGACGTCGAAGCGCTCGCGCGGTCGCGGGAACGCCTTCATCATGAGCTTGAGCGCAGTGGGAAACAGGAACGTGTTGCGGATCCGGTACTTCTCGATCAGCTCGAACGCGCGCTGCGCATCGAAGCGCCCGCGGTATCCGACGATCGGCTGGCCGAAGTAGAGCGTGGGAAGGAGCGCGTCCATGAGGCCGCCGGTCCAGGCCCAATCCGCCGGCGACCAGAAGAGATCGCCCGGCTGCGGATAGCCGTCGTGCGACGCCAGGAACCCCGAGAGATTGCCGATGAGGCAACGATGCGGCATGAGCGCGCCCTTGGGCGGGCCCGTCGTGCCGCTCGTGTAGATGAGCACGGCAGCATCGTCGGCGCGCGTGCTGACCGGCTCGAAGTCGCGCGATGCGCCGGCGACGAACTCGGCCCACGGCGTCGCGAACGGCGCTGCAGCGCCGGCCACGGCCACGACGTGCGCGAGCGCCGTGCAGCGTTCGCGCACGTCCACCAGGTTGGGCAGCGACTGGGCATCGACGAACGCGACCTTCGCGCCCGAATCCCGCAGCCGGAACTCGAGCGCGTCCGGCCCGAACAGGAACGACAGCGGCACCGTGATCGCGCCGAGCTGGTACGCGGCAAGGTGCGCGACGATCGTCTCCGGGCGTTGCGGCAGCACGATCGCGATCATGTCGCCGCGACCGACGCCGCGCTGGCGCAGTGCGTTCGCGAGGCGGTTCGCCTGCTGCTGCAGGTCCCAGAACGTGAACGCCGCGGTCGCGCCGGATTCGTCTTCCCAGTACAGCGCGAAGCGGCTGCGGTCGCGGTGCCAGCGGCCGCAGCACGCGTGCGCGATGTTGAAGTCCGGCGGGACGTCCCAGCGATGCGCAGCGGCGAGATCGGCGTAACGGTCGACGCTCATCAGGGAACCTCCGACGTGCCGCGCGTAGCCGGCGCGGACACGCGGACGGCGCGTGCGCAGCTAGCCTGGCGTGGCGAGCGAAACCTTCGCTTCCTCCGGGCCCAGCATGATCGGCTCCACCACCACCCACGTCCAATCGTGCTGTCGCTCCATCAGCCGGCCGAAGCGAACGCCATACGACGATTTCCTCGTGCGCACAGTGTAGCGTTTCCCGGACTGGTAGTCCGACCCGCGCACGATCACCGACTGCACGGCGCTGCCCTCGCCGCGGCGGCGCATGAGCAGGAATAGCGCGCGCACCGCGCGCGCGCCGGGCGCGATCGCTTCGCCGTTCACGGAATACGCTGCGACGCCGGCGTTGCCCTCCGGCACGAGGTCCACGAGGACGGCCGAATCGGCGATGACCTGCAGGCCGACTTCCGCCCGCTCCGCAGACAGGCGCTTCATGCGGCGCAACACGGTGAGTGTCCACACGAGCTGGCCGTCGGGGCGCACCAGAACCAGCGTTCCGACGCCAAGTCCGTTCTGGGTGGGATTGGCCGCCTCGATCCGAAGGCCGGTATCGCTGATGTCCTTGAGGTCCCACATGCCGCCGGCGGCGCCGTACGCGCTCAGGCGCCGGCGTGCGAGCGGCGCGTCCATCCCGCGCCGGCGGCCGAACACGGCGAGCTCCAGCGTATCGCCAAAGGTCGCCTTGGTGTCGAGCTCGCTGGAGGGCACGCGATCGTCCTCGCGCATCGACGCGGTGATGTTCGCGAAACCGACGACGGCCTCCGTATTGCCCGATGCCCGGACGCGCTCGCCGCGGCGTGCGATCGGACGGAACTGCGGATCGACTTGCGCCGCGAGCTTGCTCACGAGCGCCATCTGCTCGACGCGCTTCAGGCTTCTCTGCGACAGCGGCTGGCTCTTGATCCTCCCCTCCAGCGCGAGCACGTAGTGCTGCAGCAGCGACAGGATGGGGCTCGTGTCGACGAACAGCACGCGCCCGCGCAGCGGATCGGGCGTGCGCCGGCGCAGGCCATGGCGTTGGGTGAGATCGACGTAGAACGAGATCGCGGACGGCGGCTCGAGCGTCACGCGCAAAGGCACGCACCACTGCTCGAGCTGGCGCGCGAGCCATTCGACGTGCACCGGCTTGAGATTGCCGGTGTTCATGAGCTGCAGTACGAGCGTCTCGACGTACTTCTGCTCGATGGTGACCGGTTCCTTGCCCTCGCGAAGGTCGATCGCCTGGCGCTCGATGCGCCGGCCGCACGCCTGCCCGAAGAGCTCGTGCAGGGCGCTCCACTTCGCGGGGATCCATTGCTCGCAGCGGAACATGCGCACCTTGGCGTCGAGCGTCATGTGCGCGAGCTGGCGCACGACGAGCTCGGCCCGCATGCCGTTCCAGCGCTCATCGTGCGTGTGGTCGGCGAGCGTGCGCGCGTACGCGGCGTACGCCGACAGGAATGCGTGCGCGAGGTCGTAGAGCGACTGCCAGAGCTGCTGCTCGATCTTGCCCGAGCGGCCCGCGTGCTCGAGGTACTGCGCGGTGAGAGTGGACCGGAGCTCGTTCGCGGCCGCATCCACGCGGAAGAGCGCTTCGAGGCCGTTCGGCGTCCGACGCGGGTCGGCGTTCGCGATGCGGTCGAGCTCGGCCACGAGCTCGGCGTGAAACGCGAGAGGCTCGACGCGCGCGAACGATGCGAGCCAGCGCTCGGCGGACTTCACGTCGCCGAGGACGTCCTTCTGCTGGGTTTTCGCGAAACCGAACATGTCTTCTTTATAGCGTGCGCGGGTGACGGAACCTTAACGCGCCATGTCGGCTGCCGGCCTACCGTTCGGCGGTCGACACCCTTCGGCCGGCGGCATTCGCGCCGATGTCATGCCGTGCGTGCGCTCGCGGCCGCCGTGCGTGGCGTTACGGCTGCGGCTGCAGTGCATGCGCACGTGAGCGAAGGCGGCAGCGACGATGCGCAAAGCGCTTGGCATGCATCGTGCATGGTACGCCGCGTGCTGCACAGAACACGGTCTACCAAGGCGTGTTCGGCACGTGCACGCCCGTCCATTGCAGCAAGGCCGAGCGATGCACCGGCTGTTCAGAACATGAATCCGCCCCGCAACTGACGAAAAACGATAGGGAAGGACGAACATGGGCATCCTGATCAACGCCCCGAGCCGCCGGCGCGAGCCGAACGGAGCGGCGGCGGAAGCGCCCGGCGCCATGCACGAGACGCGCAGCGCGCTTCACATCCGAGAGGTCGTGCGGATCACCGGCCTGCGTCGCGAGCAGCTCTACATGTGGCAGCGGCGCTACGGCTTTCCCGCTCCGCTGCGCGATCCGTTCGGCGATCGCGTTTACCCTCCCGATCAGGTCGCTCGGCTGAAGCTCATCAAGCAGCTGCTGTCGGAAGGCTGGCGCGCCGGGGCGGTGGTGCCGCTTGCCGAATCGGCGCTGCAGTCGATGCTGGGCCTCACCGTCGAAGACCCGGTGCCGCTGCCGGACGAGATCGAGATCGCAGTGAGCCTGCTCGGCGATCATCGCATCGGCGAGCTGCAGAACCATCTCTCCAAGCTGCTGGTGGGGCAGGGGCTGCGCAAGTTCCTCGAATCGACGCTGATCCCGCTCAACGAAGCCGTGCACGATCGCGTCGTTCGCGGCGACATGCAGAACTTCCAGGAGCTGCGCTTTGCGGACCTCGCGCAGCGACTGTTGCGCGACGTGACGCGACTCGTGCGTCCGACGCGCGATGCGCGCCAGGTGCTGCTCGCGACACCACCCAACGACCCGAACCACCTCGGCCTCGCGATCCTCGAGCTGCTGCTCTTCACGGAGGGCATCAACTGCCTGTCGCTCGGGGCCGGCGTGCCGGCGCAGGAGATCGCGGGTGCCGCGAGCGCCTACCACGTTGCAGTGGTCGTGCTGCTGTTCGATCGCGGCATCTCCGGCAAGATCGCCGGCCAGGAGATCCGGTCGCTGCGCAGCGAATTGCCGGGCGGCATTCCGCTGATCGTGAGCGGACGCGCGGTGAACCTGCTCGCGAAGCCGATCGCCGAAGTCCGCACGGCCGCGGACTTCAGCTCGATCATGTCGTCGATGCGCGAGCTCGGCGTCGTGGGGTCGGGCGAGGTCAAGGTCGTGTTGCCGGAGGAAGTCGTGCGGGCGTAAGCTCGCACGATGCACGCAGCTTCCGATCCCTCCGGCGCGTTACCGCAACCGCACCGCCCGCACGGGCGGCCCCCGCGTACGCGCCGGTCGTTCCCGCTGTGGAGCCGCCCGCTGTGGCAGCTCGTGCGCATCGCGCTTGCCGCGCTGCTCGCGTATGCGATCTGGCGCGGATACCAGAATCCCGATCTGTTGCTCGACTTGGCCGCGTTGCGCCTGTGCTAGGCGCGCTGCGGCCTCACGGTTCGTTGAGGAAATCCTCGAGCTTGCGCCGCTGGCGCTTGGTGGGCCGTCCGGGGAAACGCGTGTCCATTGCGGCCGCCGCCTTGCGCTGCGCCGCTTCTTCCTCGCGCGCGCGCCGGCTTTCCTCGGTCTCGGCGTAGAGCGCCGCGGCATCGGTGGCCGAACCGCGACGGTCCGCGAGGCCGGTCACGCGCACGTCCCACACCGTTCCCGCCTTGCGCACGCAGATCGCGTCACCGATGCGTACGACGTGCGCCGGCTTCACGCGCTCGTCGCCGATGCGCGCCTGGCCCGCTTCGATCGCCTGGGCTGCGAGCGTGCGCGTCTTGTAGAAGCGCGCGGCCCAGAGCCACTTGTCGAAGCGCACCCGATCCGCTGGGACGTCCGGCGCGTCGTCGGGGCGAACCCCGGCGTCACGCGTTGTCATCGAGGTGTCCGTATGCGCGCATCCACGCGGCGGTCGCGTCCGCTTCCGCGTAGCCCGCGCCCGCGAGCCCGGCCGCCACACGCCGCCCGTCCTCGGGCGTGCGGTTCTGCGACAGCTTGAACTTGGCGTCGATGCGCTTCACCCGCAGTCGAAACCCGACGATCGCACCGACCATCGCGTCGAGGCGCGCGGGATCGAGCCCGAGCGTCCATGGCGCCGGCCGCATCGACTCGAAGCGCGTGATCATGTGATCGAGCATCGCGCGGGTCGCCGCGGCATCCTCCGCGAGCTCGATCGCGCCATGGGCGTGCACGACCGCGTAGTTCCACGTCGGCACCGACGCCGCCGGATCGCCGTACCACGAAGGGGAAACGTACGCGTGCGGACCGTGGAACACCGCGATCGACTCCGCGTCGGCCGCTGTCGCGGCTGTGCGGATTCGCGCGTGCGAAGTGACCGAGCAGCGTGCCGTGGGGTTCGCAATCGCAGACGTGCACCAGTGGCAGGTGCGTGATCATCGGCTCGCCCGGCTGCGGCGTGACGAGCGTGGCGAACGGATAGTCGTGCAGCAGGCGCGCGATGGCCGCGCGCTCGGCGATCGCAAAGGGCTTCGGAACGTACAGCGCCATGCGCGACGCTCGCTTCAGTGCCGCAGCGTCGACCGCGCCGTCCCCTGCGGGAATGGGGCAAACAGCGCGCGCGCCTGATCCGGCGAGAAGCCGTACTCGCGATTGCAGAACTCGCAGGTGACGCTCACCTCGCCCTGCTCGGCGAGGATGTCCTCGACCTCCTCGCGTCCCACCATGCGCAACGCGTTGTCGACGCGCTCGCGCGTACAGCTGCAGCCGAAGCGCGCGGGCTTGGACCTGAACAGACGCAGGTCGTCCTCGTCGAACTGCGCGGCCAGGAGCGCTGCGGGCGTCGGCGCATCGAGCAGGCGCATGGGAGGCATCTCGCGCAGGGCCGCCACCGCCCGCAGCCACAATGCGGTATCGGCCTCCCCGCCGCCGGGCAACCGCTGCAGCAGCAGGCCTCGCGTCTGCGCGCCCGCTGCCGCGAGCACCATGCGGCTCGGGATCTGTTCCGAGGTCTCGAGGTAATGCTCGATCAGCGTCGCGATGCTCGCCGCCTCGAGCGCGACGATGCCCTGGTACATCGGGCCGCCGTCCTTCGGATCGAGCGTGATCGCCAGACGACCGCGGCCGGCGCCGCCGGCGAGGGTCGCGAGGTCCGCGTCGGCAGGCAGCGCGTGGATCTCGTCGGACCACTGCGCCGTGGCGCGCAGCGTCAGCTTCGCATCGCACTCGACGACGAGCAGGCGCACCGGACCGTCGCCTTGAAGCTGCACGATCAGCGTGCCGTTGAACTTGAGGGTGGACGCGAGCAGCGTGGAGGCCGCGAGCAGCTCAGCGAGCAGGCGTGCGAGCGCGCGCGGATAGTCGTGGCACGCGAGGATCTCGGCGCACGCGTCGTCGAGCGACACGACGGCGCCGCGCACGGCACCGTGCTCGAACACGAATGGCGCGAGCACGTCCTCGAACGCGGCTTCGGGCGCGCTCATCGTGCCTTCGCCGTCAGGGTGTAGATCGTCATCGGCAGGGCCGAGTTCTTGTCGAACATCGAGCCCGCTTCGATGCCGGCGCGCGCGATCGCGGCCGCGGACTTGAGCCTCCCGTACTGCGAGTACATCGCGCCGAGCGCGAACTCGCGGCCCGAGCCGACCGCCCAGTATTGCGTGTACTCGAACACCTCGCGCATCGAGTACACGCCGTAGATGCCGCTTTCGTTCGCGATGAGCGCGGTCACCTGCGTCGACTCGTAGGGATCGTCCTCCTCCTCCTTCGGGTTGAGGAAGTGCTGCTCCTTGAGGATGGGATGCAGCTTGCTGAAGGTCTCGAAGATCGCGGCCTTGGTCGAGAAGTCGAGATCGGGATTCTTGCGCAGCAGGCTTTCGAACACGAGCTGATGGGCGGCGCTGCCGCACAGGCCCACGTACGTGCCGCGGTGGTGCACGATCTTGTCGAAGCTGCGGTCGAATTGGGCGGCCAGTCGCGTGTCGCCGAAGGTCGTCAGCGAGTCCGCGGCAATGGCGATTTCGTCGTTCTTGCGAACGGCAACGAGCGTTGTCATCGAGGGAAGCGGGGTCCTTGTCGGGCCGCGCGGCCACGTGCGGGCGGGCCGCGGGAAAACCGCGCATTATACGCCCCTGCACTGCGGCAATCCGGCTGCGCGTACCGCAGTCGGATTGCCGGCGCGTCGCTAGAGCCCGGGCGCTGCGGGCAGCATCGCCACGGGCGGCAGGCGGTCGGGGGTCCAGGCCTGCAGCGCCCACGCCCAGAACCTCGACACCGAGTCGGGCCACGTCGCGTCCGGGACGGGCTGCTCCAGAAAGCGCCACGCCGCGCGCAGTGCAGGCCGCGCATCGTCCGGCAGCGGTGCCGCGCGAGTCTGCTTCGACAGCTTCTCCCCTCGTGCATCGATCGGCGACGGGCAGATGCAGATAGCGCGGCGTCGGATAGCCCAGCCGATGCTGGAGATAGATCTGCCGCGCGGTCGAGGCGAGGAGGTCCGCGCCGCGCACGACATCGGTCACGCCCTGCTCGGCGTCATCGACCACCACCGCGAGCTGATAGGCGAACAGGCCGATCGCGCCGGCGCACGGCGAAGTCGCCCACGTCGCGCGCGAGCGATTGCACCTGCACGCCTTGCAGGCGATCGGCGAAGGAGATCTCGCCTTCGCCTTCGCGATCGACGCGCAGCCGCCATGCGACCGGCGCCGTCGCGCTCGTCGTGGGCGCGCTCGCGGCACGTGCCGGGATAGACCGGCTCGCCGCCGGCGCCGATGCGCGCCGACTGCAAGCTCGCGCCGCGAGCACGTGCACGCGTAGACATCGCCCTGGGCGGCAAGACGCGCGAGCGCCGCCTCGTAACGCGCGGTGCGCGCCGACTGGTGCAGCACGGGCCCGTCCCACGCGGAAGCCGTAACGCGCGAGCGTGTGCAGGATCGTGGCTTCCGCCCCGGCGCGTGCGCGCGGCAGGTCGACGTCCTCGATGCGTACGAGCCAGCGACCCCGCGCGGCGCGGGCATCGCAATAGCTGCCGAGCGCGGCGACGAGCGAGCCGAAGTGGAGTGGCCCGGTGGGGGAGGGAGCGAAGCGCCCGCAGTACGTCATCGCGGGCGGTGTGCGGCGGGCGCGTGCGCCGGGCGAGAGGGCGGCTGCAACGCGCCCCGCGCGGACCGTGCCTACCGGGTGACCGGTGCCGAGGTCATCGCCCCGAGCGGCGCGCTGCCCACGCGCACGGGAGAGCGCACCGGCGCGTATTGCCAGTTGCGCGTCATGTTGGCGAACACGGCTTGCGGATACTCGGGCCGGCCGAGGCTGCCGTTGTAACGCCCGAGCGCGCGGAAGAGATCGCCGTTCTCGATGTCGAGGTAGTGCCGCAGGATGACCGCGCCGTAGCGCAGGTTGGTGCGCAGGTGGAAGAGGTTCTGCTCGCTGCTGCCGATGAGCTTCACCCAGAACGGCATCACCTGCATGTAGCCGCGCGCCCCGGCGGTCGACACGGCGTACTTGTGGAAGCCGCTTTCGTGCTGGATCACGCCCAGCATGAGCTGAGGATCGAGCCCCGCCCGCATGGCTTCGTAGTGCACAGTGGCGAGGAAGTCGAGGCGCTCGCCGGCATCCGGAATGCGCGACGCGAGGCGCGGCGACATCGCGTCGAGCCACGAGCGCACGGCGGGTTCGTCCGCGTAGCGCGAAGGCACGGGGTTGTCCGAGATCGAGCGCGACAGCAGCGTCGCCACGGACGGCGCGAGCTGTTCCTCGACCTGTGCGCCGGCGAAAACCGGCGCGGCGGTAACCAGGGCGGCGCAGCAGAGCGCCGCGGCAGCGAAACGTCGAAGCATCAAGCGGTCAGGCGTTGTTGTAGGAAGGCGGCAATGGCATCGACGGGTACGGGCTCCACCGGGCTTGCGGCGCGGCGCGCCTGGTACTCCACGCGGCCATCCTTCAGGCCGCGCTCGCCGATCGTAATCCGATGCGGGATGCCGATCAATTCGAGGTCTGCAAACATCACGCCAGGACGCTCGCCCCGGTCGTCGAGCAGCACCTCGACGCCCGCGGCCTCGAGCTCGGCATGCAGGCGATTCGCCGCATCCCGTACCGCCGGATTGCGATCATACCCCACTGGGGCGATCGCCACCCGGAAGGGCGCCATCGCCTCCGTCCACACGATGCCCTTCTCGTCGTGGCTCTGCTCGATGGCGGCCGCCACGACCCGGGTGACACCGATGCCGTAGCAGCCCATCTCGATCGGGTGCGACTGCCCCTGCGCGTCAAGATACGACGCACCCATGGCTTCGGAATAGCGCGTGCCGAGTGCGAAGACGTGGCCGACCTCGATCCCGCGCTGGATCGACAGCGTGCCCTTGCCGTCCGGCGAGGGGTCGCCCTCCACCACGTTGCGGATGTCCAGCACAACGTCGGGCTCGCGCGCATCGCGGCCGAAGTTGACCCCGCGCAGGTGATAGTCGACCACGTTCGCGCCGCACACGAAATCGGCCATCACGGCGACCGACCGATCCGCGATCAGGGGCATGTCCTTCGGAATCCCTACCGGCCCGAGGTAGCCGGGCGCGCAACCGGTCGCGTCGCGGATCTCCGCCTCCGACGCCCAGCGCCAGTCGCTCAGCCCCGGCACCTTGCCGACCTTGACCTCGTTCAGCATGTGATCGCCGCGGATCAGCAGCATGTGCACCTTCTCGCCGGCGACGATCATGATGCACTTGGCGGTGCGGCTGAGCGGCAGCTTGAGCAGATCGGCAACCTGCTCGCACGTCGACATTCCCGGCGTGGGCACGCGCGCCATCGTTTCGTGGCCGTCGTGCCGGGCATGCGAAGGTGCGAGCGCCTCCGCCTGCTCGACGTTCGCGGCGTAGTCGGACTGCGGGCACCACGCGATCGCGTCCTCGCCGGATTCCGCGAGCACCTGGAACTCGTGCGAGGCGAAGCCGCCGATCGCGCCGGTGTCGGCCTCCACGGCGCGAAAGCGCAAGCCGAGGCGGGTGAAGATGCGCTCGTACGCGTCGTACATCGCGCCGTAGCTCTTCATGAGCGCCTGCCGGTCGACGTCGAACGAGTAGGCGTCCTTCATCAGGAACTCGCGCCCGCGCATCACGCCGAATCGCGGCCGGATCTCGTCGCGGAACTTGACCTGGATCTGGTACAGGTTCACCGGCAGCTGGCGATAGCTGCGGATGTCCTTGCGCACGATGTCGGTGACCACCTCCTCGTGCGTGGGGCCGAACAGGAAATCGCGCTCGTGGCGATCGCGGATCTTGAGGAGCTGCGGTCCGAACTTGTCCCAGCGCCCCGTCTCCTGCCACAGCTCCGAGGGCACGACGTGCGGCATGTAGCACTCGATCGCGCCGGCGCGATTCATCTCCTCGCGCACGACGGCCTCGACCTTGCGCAGCGTGACGAGCCCGAGGGGCATCCAGGTGTAGATGCCGGACGAGACCTTCTTGATCATGCCCGCGCGCAGCATGAGCTTCTGGCTCATCACTTCGGCTTCGGCGGGTGCTTCCTTCAGCGTGGCGAGGTAGAAGCGGGAGGCGAGCATGTCGGAGGTCAGGGGTCGGAGATCGGGAATCGGGAACCGGCGTTCGGACTCGGCGTGCGCGACGGCGGGCAGCGCGCGTTTCAGGGCACGTCGCGCGGCGCGCAATTGTACCCTTTGCCGGCACGCGCTCCGCTGCGCCATCGGGCCGATGCGCGCGTGCGCAGCGCGGTCGAAAGCGGCCGTCCGTCGCCCGTCGCGCCTTGCGCACCGGCACCAAACGCCGAGGGCGCCACGCGGGCGCCCTCGTTCGGCGTGAACCGGGTCCTAGCGCACGACGATGACGGGCACCTTCGAGTGCGTGAGCACCTTCTGCGTCTCGCTGCCGAGAAGCAGGGCGGACATCCCGCGCCGGCCATGCGAGGCCATCACGATGGCGTCGCACTTGTTCTTCTTGGCCGCGGCGAGGATCGCTTCCCACGGTGCCGCCGCGATCGTGTACGAGGTCTTGCACTCGACACCTGCGGATTTCGCCTTGTCGGCGACGGCTTCCAGGATCTGCTGCGCGTCGTTGGCGGCGAGCTTCGCGTATTCCTTCTTGCTGACGGGCTCGTACACGACGCCGTCCGCGTACGCCGGCATCGGATAGTCCGGCGCCGCGTAGAAAGCGGTGACGCTCGCCTTCAGCGCCTGTGCGAGATCGAGCGCATGAGCGACGGCCTTGTCCGAAAGCTTCGAGCCGTCGGTTGCTACCAGCAAGTGCTTGTACATGAACCCTCCAGGGCTTGGCGCGGGGCTGACCATGCCATGGTAATACCTGAGCGCGGCATTGGGTTGATGGAAGTCAACGCGCTTCTTGCCCTCCGGGCCCGGCGGCGCGGAAGGATCCGCTTCGCTCGTCGCCCCGGGGCGACCCCGGTCGCGGGGGAATGTTCCGGCGTGCAGGGGCCGGGGCAGCGCGGCTTGCGCGGGGTCAACGCCGCGTCGGGCCGTGCTTGACCTCGCCGGGTGGCCTCCGTACGCTCCGCGCGATGTCGAGTCCCACTGCGCCTTCTCCCGACGTCTCGCTCGGCCGCAGCAGCGATCGCGCGCCGACCGCCGTCACCGCAGAGGCGCAGCGCTGGTGCTACCACTGCAAGCAGCCGAACCCGGCCGGCAGCCGCTGGCGCGCGGTGCTCGACGGGCGCGAGCGCGCCTTCTGCTGCGCGGGCTGCCTCGGCATCGCGCAGGCCATCCACGGCGCCGGTCTCGACGCCTTCTATCGCCAGCGCACCGCGGCCGGTGCGGCGGCGAAGACCGATGAGCAGCACGCGGACGAGGTCGCGCGCTGGGATGATCCCTCCGTCCAGTCCGGCTTCGTGCGCGCGGGCGCCGACGGCCACGCGGAGGTCTCGCTGCTCCTCGAGGGCATCCACTGCGGCGCGTGCACGTGGCTGATCGAGACATGGCTCGCACGCGAGCCGGGGGTCGCGAGCGCCAGCGTCAATTACGCGACCCGTCGTGCGCGCGTGGTGTGGGACCCGGCGCGAGGGCGGCTCTCCTCGCTCCTGCGCGCCGTGAGCCGCATCGGCTATCGCGCCTTTCCCTACGATCCCGATCGGCGCGAAGCCCTCGCGCGGCGCGAGTCGCGCACGCTGCTGCTGCGGATGGCCGTGGCGATGCTCGCGATGATGCAGGTGATGATGTTCACGGTGCCGACCTACATCACCATCGACGGGGTCGAGCCGATCCATCAGCGGCTGCTCGACTGGGCGAGCCTGACGCTCACGCTGCCGGCCCTGCTCTACGGCGCATGGCCGTTCTTCCGCGGCGCGTGGCGCGATCTCGCCGTGCGCCGGCCGGGAATGGATGTCCCCGTCGCGATCGGCATCGCCGCGGCATTCGCGGCGAGCGCGTGGTCGACGCTGACCGGCGGGGGCGCCGTCTATTACGACTCGATCACGATGTTCATCGCGCTGCTGCTGCTCGCACGCTACATCGAGCTCTCGGCGCGCAGGCGCGCGGGCGATGCCGTCGAAACCGTGGCGCGCGCGCGCCCGGTGACCGCCGAGCGCTTCGCGTCGTGGCCGGGCAGCGTCGACACGACGTCCGTTGCCGCGGCATCGCTCGTCGCAGGCGACGTGGTTCTGGTGCGGCCGGGCGGCGTCGTGCCTGCCGACGGCGTGGTTCTCGACGGCGCGGCGGGGGTGGAGGAAGCGGTCCTCACCGGCGAGCCGAAGCCCCGCGCGAAAGCCGCGGGCGACGCGCTGCTCGCGGGCAGCGTCGCGCGCGACGGTGCGCTCACCATGCGCGTGACGGCGGCGAGCGCGGATACGCGGCTTGCCGCCATCGAGCGCCTGGTCGAGCGCGCGGCGGGCGAGCGGCCGCGCACGGCACGCGTTGCCGACCGCGTGGCCACGTGGTTCGTGCTCGCGTTGCTGCTGATCGCGGCGGTGACGTGTCTCGTCTGGCTGCAGGTGGAGCCGACGCGCGCGTTTGCAGTCACGTTCGCCGTGCTCGCGGTGTCCTGTCCCTGCGCGTTGTCGCTCGCCACGCCGGCTGCCATCGCCGCCGCGAGCGGTGCGCTGTCGCGGCGCAACGTCGTGCTCGCGCGCGCGGATGCCGTGGAGACGCTGGCGCGCACGACGCACGTGGTGCTCGACAAGACGGGAACGCTGACGCAGGGGCGGCTTGCGCTCGCGTCGACCTCGCTGTGCAGCGATGTGCCCGCCGCGCTCGCACTCGCCGCGGCGATGGAAGCGCAATCCGAGCACCCGCTGGCGCGCGCCTTGCGCGATGCAGGCGCGGGACTGTCGCGCCCGGCGTTGACTTCGCTGCGGACGGTGCCGGGACAGGGCATCGAGGCGCTGCTGGACGGCCGCCGCGTGCGCCTCGGCCGACCGGACTTCGTGGCCGCGATCGTGGCGTGCGGGCGAGCGGACCGTCGAAATACCGCGGGACGTCGATCCCGCGGCAACGCTCGTGGCGCTCGGCGACGAGCGGCGCGGCCTGCTCGCGCTCTTTGCGTTCGACGACCCGCTGCGAGCCGGCGCAAGCACGCTGATCGAGCACCTGCACGCCCTGGGGCTCGTCACGGTCCTTCTCTCCGGGGACCGTGCGCGCGCGGTGGAAGCGCTGCGCGGGCGTCTCGGAATCATGCAGGCCCGCGGCGACGCGCTGCCGGAGGACAAGCGTGCGGCGATCGCCGCGCTGCAGGCGCGGGGCGCCGTGGTCGCGATGGTCGGCGACGGCATCAACGACGCGCCCTCGCTCGCGCAGGCGCAGGTGTCGATGAGTCTCGGCAGCGCAACGGCGCTCGCGCAATGGACCGCCGACGTGGTGGTGCTCGCGGACGATCTGCCGCGCATCGGCGAGACGATCGCGCACGCGCGACGCACCATGCGCATCGTGCGCCAGAACCTCGCATGGGCGTTCGTGTACAACGCCGTGGCGATCCCGGCCGCGGCGCTGGGCTTCGTCACGCCGCTCGTCGCCGCGGCCGGCATGTCGCTATCGTCGGTGATCGTGGTGCTCAATGCATTGCGTGCCGCCCGCGTGGGTGCGCAGCGCGGGCCGGATGGCGCCGCACCTGCGGATGCCGGTGCGGCGACACGCAACCGGCCTTGCGTGCACCCTCGCGAACGAAAGCGCGAAGGCGTGAGCGCATGGACATCCTGATCCTGCTCATTCCGATGTCCGTCGTGCTCGCGCTCCTCATCGCCGCGGCGTTCTGGTGGTCCGTGCGCAGCGGACAGTTCGACGATCTCGAAGGCCCCGCGCATCGCATCCTCGCCGACGACGACACGTCGGACGTGATTCCCCCGCATCAGCACGAGGAGCCCGGCGCTTTGACCTCAGTCAAGTCCGGCGCACCTCCCGCCCGATAGCATTCCAGCTTCCAATCGGCACGGAGCCCGTTACACGGGCCTGCCGCAACCAGCAACGGCTTCGCCGGTGGCTTACCGGTTCCTGAAGCCATGCCTTCGAAAACGAAGACTGGAGCGATACATCACCATGGAGTGCCGACATGAGTAATCCGGCGGGGGTGGCGGGGACCTTCAACTACAACGTCGTGCGCCAGTTTTCGATCGCGACGGTGGTCTGGGGCGTCGTGGGCATGCTGGTGGGCGTGATCATCGCCGCCCAGCTCCTCTGGCCGGAGCTCAACTTCGACATCGCGTGGCTGTCGTACGGACGGCTGCGGCCGCTGCACACCAACGCCGTGATCTTCGCGTTCGGCGGCTGCGCGCTGTTCGCGACCTCGTACTACTGCGTGCAGCGCACGTGCCAGGTGCGGCTGTTCTCCGACGGCCTCGCCGCGTTCACGTTCTGGGGCTGGCAGGCGGTCATCGTGCTCGCGGCCGTCACGCTGCCGCTGGGCTACACGACCGGCAAGGAGTACGCCGAGCTCGAATGGCCGATCGACCTGCTCATCGCAGTCGTATGGGTGTCGTACGCGGTCGTGTTCTTCGGCACGATCATGAAGCGCAAGACGCCGCACATCTACGTCGCCAACTGGTTCTTCGGCGCGTACATCCTCACGGTCGCGATCCTCCACATCGTGAACAGCGCGGAGGTGCCGGTGTCGTTCCTGGCCGATGAAGTCGTATTCGGCCTATGCCGGCGTGCAGGACGCGATGGTGCAGTGGTGGTACGGCCACAACGCGGTCGGCTTCTTCCTGACCGCGGGCTTCCTGGGGATCATGTACTACTTCGTGCCGAAGCAGGCCGGCCGGCCGGTGTACTCGTACCGGCTCTCCGTCGTGCACTTCTGGGCCCTGATCTTCACGTACATGTGGGCGGGGCCGCACCACCTGCACTACACGGCGCTGCCGGACTGGACGCAGTCGCTCGGGCATGGTGTTCTCGCTCATCCTGCTCGCGCCGTCGTGGGGCGGCATGATCAACGGCATGATGACGCTCTCGGGTGCGTGGCACAAGCTGCGCGAGGACCCGATCCTCAAGTTCCTCATCGTCTCGCTGTCGTTCTACGGCATGAGCACGTTCGAGGGTCCGATGATGTCCATCAAGACGGTCAACGCGCTCTCGCACTACACCGACTGGACCATCGGCCACGTGCACTCCGGCGCTCTGGGCTGGGTCGCGTTCATCTCGATCGGCGCGATCTACTACCTGATCCCGCGCATGTTCGGCAAGACCGCGATGTGGTCGGTGAGGCTCATCACGGCGCACTTCTGGATCGCGACGATCGGCGTCGTGCTCTACATCACCTCGATGTGGATCGCCGGCGTGATGCAGGGCCTCATGTGGCGCGCGGTGAATCCGGACGGCACGCTGACGTACGCCTTCGTCGAGGGCGTCAAGTCGACCTATCCGTTCTACGCCATCCGGCTCCTCGGCGGCGTGCTGTTCCTCACGGGCATGCTGATCATGGCCTACAACGTCATCCGCACCGCCGCCGGCAGCAAGGCCGTCGAGGCGCCGATCCCGGCGCTCGGCGCGCCGGCGCACGCGTGACGTCCGGATGCGGGAGCGCGCAATGAAACTGAACCAGGAACTCATCGAACGAAACATCGGCTGGATGATCGTGCTGATCGTCCTGGTCGTGAGCGTCGGCGGTCTCGTCGAGATCGTGCCGCTGTACTTCCAGAAGTCGACCACCGAGCCGGTGACGGGCATCAAGCCGTACACGGCGCTGCAGCTCACCGGGCGCGACGTGTACCTGCGCGAGGGCTGCTACAACTGCCACTCGCAGATGGTGCGCCCGTTCCGCGCGGAGACCGAGCGCTACGGCCCGTACTCCGTCGCGGGCGAGTTCGTCTACGACCATCCGTTCCAGTGGGGGAGCAAGCGCACGGGCCCGGACCTCGCGCGCGTCGGCCAGCGCTATTCCGACGACTGGCATCGCACGCACCTCAACAATCCGCGCGACGTGGTGCCGGAGTCGAACATGCCGGGCTATCCGTGGCTCGCGAAGACGCCCGCGGACGCCTCCCTCATCCAGGCGAAGATGCAGGCGCTGCGCAAGGTGGGCGTGCCGTACACCGACGACGAGATCGCCAAGGCCGCAGGCGAGCTCAAGGACCGCACCGAGGAGGACGCGCTCGTCGCGTACCTGCAGAACCTCGGCGTGGCGATGAAGAGCGCGAGGTGAGCGATGGACATCTACGGCATCCTCGGCAGCATCACCACGGTGGTGAGCTTCGTCGTCTTCCTCGCGATCGTCGCGTGGGCGTACAGCAAGCGGCGCCAGCCCGCGTTCGCGGAAGCGGCGAACGCGCCGTTCGCGCTGCCTGACGACGGCGCGCCGGACGCGACGCACGGCGCAACCTCCACGGAGCGGCGGTCATGAGCGACTTCACCTCGAACTTCTGGAGCTGGTACGTCACGATCCTGACGCTCGGCTCCATCGGCTATTGCGCGTGGCTGCTGTGGAAGATGAGCAAGGCCAAGCTGCCCGCCGGGCAGGCCACGCCGGCCCAGGGCCCCGGGGGCAAGACGGCCGAGCTCACCGGGCACACGTGGGATGGCGATCTCGCCGAGTACAACAATCCGCTGCCGCGGTGGTGGATGTGGCTGTTCTGGATCACGATCGTGTTCGCGCTCGCGTACCTCGCGCTCTATCCGGGGCTCGGCACGCACAAGGGTGCGCTCAACTGGACGTCGTCGTCCGCATGGAACGACGAGCGGATGACCGCCGAGGCGGCGCTGAAGCCGATCTACGACAAGTACCTCGCGATGGACCTGAAGCAGGTCGCGCGCGATCCGCAGGCGCACGCGATGGGGGAGCGGTTGTTCCTCAACAACTGTGCGCAGTGCCACGGCTCCGACGCCGCGGGCGGGAAGGGCTACCCCAACCTGCGCGACAGCGACTGGCTCTACGGCGGCGAGGCCGACATGATCAAGACGAGCGTCATGAACGGCCGCAACGGCGTGATGCCCCCGCTCGGGCCCGGCCTCGGCGAGGAGAACGTCAAGAACGTCGTGAGCTACGTGCGCTCGCTTTCCGGGCTGCCGAGCGACGGTCTCAAGGCGCAGCTCGGCAAGGCCGTGTTCATGCAGAACTGCTCGGCCTGTCACGGCGCCGACGGTACCGGCAACAAGGCGGTCGGCGCACCGAACCTGACCGACAAGGTCTGGCTGTACGGCAGCTCGGAGCAGACCATCACCGAGACCGTGATGAAGGGCCGAGGGTCCGCGAGCCTCGCGGAAGGCCAGAGCGCCATGCCGGCGTGGAAGGACAAGCTCGGCGAAGGCAAGGTACAGGTGCTCGCTGCGTACGTGTGGAGCCTGTCGAACCCGGCTGCCGGCGCGAACAAGTAGAGGCGGGTCGTCCGGACGCAACCGCCGCGCGCCGGTGCGTCACGGTTGCGCGATCATGGGGCAGTGGTACCGAAGTCACAGAGCGTCCGCCCGCGCCCGCGGTAGGCTTTGGGCGAGGATCCTGACCGGAAGCGCTGCATGCCGCGCGGCGCGTTGACCGGCCGCGATCCCCACCCCGATCATTACGCGTTCTCCTCATCTTGGAAGCTGCACAGAAAATCATCCCCGTGCGTCCGGTCCCCGCCGCTTCGACTCCGCCAGCGCCGCCGCCCGTAGAGGAGGTCAACCTCTACGAGATCCGCAAGAAGATCTATCCGCGGGCGGTCACCGGCGTCTTCGCGCGCTGGCGCTGGGCGCTCGTGTTCCTCACGCAGCTGATCTTCTACGGCCTGCCGTGGCTTTCGTGGAACGATCGCCAGGCGGTGCTGTTCGATCTCGGCGCGCGCAAGTTCTACATCTTCGGCCTCGTGTTCTGGCCGCAGGACGTGATCTACCTCACGGTCCTGCTCATCCTCGCCGCGCTCTCGCTGTTCCTCTTCACCGCGCTCGCAGGGCGGCTGTGGTGCGGGTACGCGTGCCCGCAGACCGTGTACACCGAGATCTTCCTGTGGGTCGAGCGCAAGATCGAAGGCGAGCGCGTCGCGCGCATGCGCCTCGACAATGCGCCGTTCTCGCTCGAGAAGCTCGCGCGCAAGACGTCCAAGCACGCCGCGTGGCTCGCGATCGCGCTCTGGACGGGCTACACCTTCGTCGGCTATTTCTCGCCGATCCAGGACCTCGGGATCCGTGCCATCGGCTGGCAGCTGGGCGGCTGGGAGACGTTCTGGGTGCTGTTCTACGGCTTGGCGACGTACGGCAACGCGGGCTTCATGCGCGAGCAGGTCTGCAAGTACATGTGCCCGTACGCCCGCTTCCAGTCGGTGATGTTCGACAAGGACACGCTGGTCATCACCTACGACGCCGAGCGCGGCGAGCCGCGCGGTTCGCGCAGCCGCAAGGTCGATCCCGCCAAGGCCGGGCTCGGGTCGTGCGTGGACTGCAACATCTGCGTGCAGGTCTGCCCCACGGGCATCGACATCCGCAAGGGCCTGCAGTACGAGTGCATCGGCTGTGCGGCGTGCATCGACGGCTGCGACCAGGTGATGGACAAGATGGGCTACGCGCGCGGGCTCATCCGGTATACGACGGAGACCGCGCTCGCGCGGCATCTCGACAAGGCCGCGATCTGGAAGCGCGTGTTCCGCGTGCGCACGCTGATCTACACGGGCCTGCTTCTCGTCGTCGCGACGGCGGGAGGCGTGTCGCTGTACGCGCGCAATCCGCTTCGCGTGGACGTGATGCGCGATCGCGGTGCGCTCTCGCGCGAAGCCGACAACGGCATGATCGAGAACGTCTATCGCCTGCAGATCATGAACACCGACGAGGCGCGCCGCCAGTACACGATCGAGGCCATCGGCATTCCGGGCCTCAAGGTGGTGGGCGTCGACCAGCCGCTTACCCTGGACCCGGCCGCGACGCGCCTCGTGCCGCTGCGGCTGCAGGCCCCGCCGGAAACGGCGCCGGAGAGCGGCGAGAAGCGCCACGCAGCGCATGCCAAGACGAAGCCCATCGAGATCGTCGTGCAGGCCGTCGACGAGGCGCGGGTGGTGCGCCGCGAGAAGTCGAGCTTCGTCTATCCCAACTGAGTCCCAACTGATGCGCGAATGAACACCGAGACCCTGCCGATCCCGCACGTGCGCGCCGCAACCTCTTCGCCGTGGTACCGTCAGCGCTGGCCCTGGCTGCTGATGGCGGGTCCCGCGATCGTGGTCGTCGCCGGCTTCGTGACGCTTTGGCTCGCGGTCGCGAGCGACGACGGCCTCGTCGCCGACGATTACTACAAGCGCGGACTGCTCATCAATCGGCAGCTCGAGAAGGCGGGGCGCGGCGCCGCGGTCGGCGCGCTGGCGACGGTGCGCGCCGACGGCCTCGTCGAGATCCGCTTGACGGGTGCCGGCGCGCAGGACGCGCCGCCAAGCGTGCGCGCACGTTTCGCGCACCCGACGCGTGCCGGGCTCGATCGCGTGGTCACGCTCAATCGCGCCGCGGACGGCCGTTACCTGGGTAGCATGGAGCCGCTCCCGGCGGGGCGCTGGCTGGTCAGTGTGGAAACGGATGCCTGGCGCCTGCCGGCGGTGGAGGCGACGACGCCGCTTTCGGACCTGCGCCTGGGGATCGAGGCGGGGACGCGCTAGGGACGCGCTCCGCGCACGTACAAGGAGGGGTTCCCATGGTGGCCCAAGGCTATCTCGCGCAACGCATCATGTGGGTGATGTGGCCCGCGTTCCTGATCGCGGCCGTCGCCGAGACGATCTTCTTCACCGTGTTCGATCCGCTCGACCTGCACTTCTTCGGCGCGCCGCTCGACATGTCGCGGCAGGCGGTCTACACCCTGGGTTTTTTCGTATTCTGGGGTCTGTGCATCGCGTCTTCCGCGCTCACGGTGTTCCTCGAGCGCTCGCCCTGGGAAGTCAACCGGTGTCCGCTGGATGCCTCCGATCGTCCTTCGGGATGCCCCAAGCGCGAGGAGCAGTCGTGCGCGCTGCAGCCGGACAAGGGTGATCCGGTCCGCAACTGACCGGACGCACCGCGGGTGCTTGCGACGACGAAGGCCCGAACGACGCCGCTTGCGACGACGAACGCAGATGACGAAGGTCGGGCGTTGGAAGCCCGGAGGCCGGGCGTGCGATTGGTGCGACTGTCAGCCGCGCTGGCCGACGAGTTCCTTGAGCGCGGCGATGTCGAGGAGCTTCACGGCGCGACCCTGGACCTGGATCAGGCCCTCTTCCTGGAACCGAGAGAACAGCCGGCTCACCGTTTCGAGCTTGAGGCCGAGATAGCTGCCGATCTCCTCGCGCGTCATGCGCAGCACGAACTCCGTCGAGGAGTAGCCGCGACGACGGTAGCGATCGGACAGGTTGAGCAGGAACACCGAGAGGCGCTCCTCGGCGCGCATGCTGCCGAGGAGCAGCATGATGTTGTGGTCGCGCGAGATCTCGCGCGACAGGAACTGGTAGAGGTTGCGTTGCAGTGCGGGCAACTCGCGCGCGAGGGCCTCGAGGCGTTCGAACGGGAGCACGCACACTTCCGTGTCCTCGAGCGCGACGGCCTGGCAACCGTGCTGGTCGGTGCCGATGCCGTCGAGGCCGATGATGTCGCCGAGCATGTGGTACCCGGAGACCTGCTCGCGGCCGTCCTCGGCGAGCACGGTGGTCTTGAGCGAGCCGAGGCGGGTGGCGTAGAGCGCGGTGAAGGGATCGCCCGCGCGGTACAGCGAGTCGCCTTTCTTGAGCTTGATGCGATGGCCGACGAGCGCGTCGAGCTGCTTCAGCTCGTCGGTGGACAAGCCGACCGGAAGGCAGAGCTCGCGCATGCTGCACGTCGAGCAGTGGCTCTTGAGGTCGCGAATCGAAATGACCGCTGCAGCGTGATTCGCTGCGCGGTTGGTGTTCCCGAGCGCTACGGAAGCGGGACCGGCGCCGGATTTCTTTATCGGGAGAGGCATGGGCAGGAGTCGACCCCTGGGGCGGAAGGTGCAATTTGACCTATGTCAAGCTGCGACATTCTAATCTTTCGGCACTGCGATGAACAGCGTTTTTCCGTGTCGCCAGGGTGGATTGTCGAGGGGTACGAAGTGATACAACCCACACACCCAACGCGGTCATATCCGCACATGCGGCAAGCCACCATACCAACGAAATTTCGCGCTCCCACGCGACGCGCAGGAGCGGTCTGATGGCGTGGTCGGCAATCGTTGCTGCCGCTCTCGCGGGCCTGCTCGGCGGCGTGCACTGCCTCGCGATGTGCGGTGGTTTCGTAGCGGCGTTGTCGTCGCGCGCCACCACCGCGCCGCTGCGATCGGCAAGCGCGCTCGCGTGGGCACAGGTTCCCTACAACCTCGGCCGCATCAGCACCTACACCGCGCTCGGGGCAATCGCCGGCGGCGTGGGCGGCGTGCTCATGGGCGCCACGCACTTGCTGCCGGTGCAACGGGGCCTGTACGTCGTGGCGAACATCGCGTTGCTCGCGCTTGCATGGCTGGTGGCCACGCGTCGCGAAGGCCTCGCCTGGGTGCAGGCGGCGGGCGGGCGAGCGTTTGCCCGCGTTGCCCCAGCGCTCGGTCCGTTGTCGCAACGCACGGGACCCTCTTCGCAATACGCGCTCGGCACGCTTTGGGGGCTGGTGCCTTGCGGCATGACCTACTCGATCCTGACGGTCGCGCTCTTTGCCGGCGATGCGCTGCAGGGCGCCCTCGTCATGCTCGCCTTCGGCGTGGGCACGTTACCCAACCTGCTCGCCGCCGGCTGGATCCTCGGCCGCGCCCGGCGCTACCTCGAGCGGCCGGCGCTGCGCTGGGTCGCCGCGCTCGTCCTCGTCGCGTTTGCCGCGCTCGGGATCTGGCGCGCGATTGCGGATCCCGCGGGGCTCGCACAGGGGCCGTTCTGCATCGTGCGCTGAGGGGAGCGCGGCGGGCAGCGCGCCGCGCGTGCGAAAATCCGGCGCATGGCTGGGCAAAACCTCGGCGCCGTACCCGATCCGCGCGCGTTCCGGCCGGCTGCCGACGCGCCCCCGATCGCCCAAGGGTGGTACGCGCTCGCCGAGGAAGCGCTCGGCGCCGAAACCGGTCGGCTCGCGGACCGGGCCGCCGCGACATTGCGCGCCGCATTCCGCCAGGCGCTCGCCGGCCAGGTCGCTGCCTTGGACGACGCGATCAACGCCGCGCCGTCGCCGGCGGTCGCTCGAGTGCTGTGGCGCGAGCTCGATGCGGCGTGGCTGGGCATGGGGGCATCCGCGGGGCTGGACGCAACCGTTTTCGCGATCCCGCTGGTGATCGTTGCGGCGATGGAGCGCGCCGGCGCGCAGGCGGTCGTGCCGGGCGTGCTCGACGGCGTCGGGAACATCACCTGCGTTCTGCGCGAGGGCCGCGTCCTGGGAGCGAACGAGAACTTCGCCCTCGCCAATACCCTCGTCGGCGCGGGTGCGCTGGCGGTGACGATGCTGCCGCGCTGGCTCGCCGTGCGCCGGGGCGGGATCGGCGATCCTGAAGTCGCCGATCTCCTCGCACCGGCGGCGTTGCGGGTGTCGGGGACGACCGAGGGCGTGCATCTGCGCTTCCTCTGCGGTCGCGCCATCCACGCGCCGGGGGTCGACCTGCTGCATGGCGCCAGCGTGGGCGCATGGGGCATGGCGCTCGCGCGCCGATTGCATCGCGAGCTCGGTGCACCCGGTCTTTCGCTGCTCGCGCTGCCACGCCCGCCCGGCCCGCCGCTCCCCGCGCTGCATCGGGGGCTCGCCGCTCAGCGCGAAGTAGGCGCCCAGCTCTTCGCGTCCAATGCGATTCGCAAGCTCCGCGCCGGTGTAGGCGAGCCGCAGGCCGTGATCAGCGCCCACGTCGCGCCGGATGCTCCGGCAGGAGGCGAGCTTCGGCTGTCGCTGTCCTCGCCCTTCGAGCCGCGCGATGCCGAGGGCTTTCGCTGCCCCGTGTTCGCGATCGAGCGCGTGGCCGATGTCGCGGCGATGCTCGTCGATCTGATGCACGACTGCCGCGTCACCGACGTGCGCGTCGTCGCGGGCGTGCATCCGGATCGCCTGCCCGGAAGCGCGATGCCGCTCCTGTTCAAGCCCGACACGGTGCCCGGCGACGAGGCCGGGCTGCTGCAGTAGGCCGAGCGGGCGGCCTCTGAGCGCGGCTGCCCGGCGGCGAAGCGGAGCTGCCGCGGAAGAACGGGTTGCGACCGAGTTCCGCTGCGCGGCCAGCCTCAAGCGTCGCCCCGCGGACGTGCTCCTTCAGCCCGCCGGCGTGTCGCGTCGCTTCACCCGACCGACGCCACTCACGTGCTCGATGACGCGCGGGTTGCCGAGATACTCCACGTTGCCCGCGCCCGAAAGCGACACCTCGAGCGTGCGCTGCGCATTCACCACGACGCGTCCGGCGCCGCTGACGCGCACGCTCGCGTCTGCGCTGGCGAGGTTCGCGGCGCGATACTCGCCGGCACCTGAAATTCGCACCGTCTGGCGATCGACGCGCCCGCTCACCGTCGCGTCCAATGCTCCGGACCCGTGCACCGCTCAGGCTCTGCGCCTGCAGGTCGGCGAGGTTCAGCGTGCCGGCACCGGTGGCTCTCAGCTCGAGGTCGTTCACGCGCATGCCCGTAGCGCGTCAGCTGCACGACACCGGCGGTGCTGACGCGGTCGATGCTGCGGTAGTGCACCGCGATCCGCGGCGGCCTGGAACGTTCGCCGAACAGTTCGTCCCACCAGGGGTTGCCGCCGGGATAGCTGATCCGCAGGACGCCATCGCGGATGTCGACCCGCACGCGACCACGGCTGCGGGGCGGGAGCTCCACGGTCACGGATTCGTCGGTGCCCTGCACGAGCGTAACCCGGGCGCTGCCGTCGATCGCGACGCCGGAGAACGGGCCGACGGCGACGCTTTCGATGACCGCCTCGCTGCGCCGACCACCCGCTCCGGAGAACGCGAACCAGGCTCCTGCGGCGGCGACGAGCACGCCCGCGAGCACGAGGAACCCGACAACGACCGCCCTGCGCCTCATCGATCACCTCCGGTAAACACAACTTGGATGCGCACGCAGCGTGGTCCGGATTCACCGTCGGTCGCCGTCTGCGCTGCGGCGGGGCTGGCAGGTCGTGGCCGGATGCGTTTCGCGGGATAATGCCGGACTTTTCGACCGTCCATCGCACCGAACCATGAGCCTCGATCGCGTTCCCGCCGGCAAGGACGTCCCCAACGACTGTAACGTGATCATCGAGATCCCGATGCACGGCGATCCGATCAAGTACGAGGTCGACAAGGAGACCGGCGCGGTCTTCGTGGACCGCTTCATGGCGACGGCGATGCACTACCCCTGCAACTACGGCTACATCCCGCAGACGCTCTCGCAGGACGGGGATCCTTGCGACGTGCTCGTGCTCTCGCCCGTGCCGCTCATCACCGGCGTCGTCGTGCGGTGCCGGCCGATCGGCATGCTCAAGATGGACGACGAGGCCGGCGGCGATGCCAAGATCCTCGCCGTGCCCGTCGACAAGCTGTCCTCGCTCTACCGCGCCATCCAGTCGCCGCGCGATCTGCCCGAGCTCTGGACGCAGCAGATCGCCCACTTCTTCGAGCACTACAAGGATCTCGAGCCCGGCAAGTGGGTGCGCATCTCGACCTGGACCGGCCCGGAGGAGGCGAAGCAGGAGATCATGGACAGCGTCGTGCGCTTCCGCGAGACCGCGGCCGCTCCGAAGGCGTGAGCGCCGGCGCGGCGTAGCTCCGCGAGTGTCCGGCAACGCGCCCCATCGTGCGGCCATGACGCAGGCTGCCCCCCTCGATACCCCTCCGGTGCGCCGGTCGCACGCACGGCCGCGGAGCTCGCACATGCGCGTCGTCAGCTTGCGTTTCCCGGACTGTTCGTCGTGCTCTGGGCGACGGGCTTCATCGCGGCCAAGTACGGGCTGCCCTACGCGCCGCCGCTCACCTTCCTCTGGTACCGCTTCATGCTGGTCGCAGTGCTGATGGCGGTCGTGACGCTCGCCACGCATGCGCCATGGCCTGCGACCCGGCAGCAGGTCTTGCACGTCGCGGTCGCGGCCTGGCTCGTGCACGGCGCCTACCTCGGTGGCGTTTTCGTCGCGCTCTCGATGGGGATGCAGGCGGGAACGGCGTCCATGCTGGTGGGCCTGCAGCCGCTGCTCACGGTGCTCCTCGCCCGGGCGTGGCTTGGTGAGCGCGTCGTCGGGCGGCAGTGGCTGGGACTCGCGCTGGGCCTCGCGGGCGTGTGGCTGGTCGTGCGGCACAAGGTGAGCTTCGCCGGCAACGCGGCAGCGCTCGTGCCGATCGCGGTGGCTCTCATCGGGATCAGCGCCGGCACGCTGTACCAGAAGCGCTTCTGCGGGCGTGTGGATCTGCGCAGCGGAGCCGTGATCCAGTTCGTCGCCTGTGCGCTGCTGTATGCGCCGCTTGCGATGCTGGAGCACGAGCCCGTGCGCTGGACCGCCGAATTCGTGTTCGCGCTCGCGTGGTCCGTCGTCGTGCTCTCGGTGGGCGCGATCAGCCTGCTCTACTGGCTGCTGCGGCACGGCGCGGCCGCGAATGTCGCGCGCCTGTTCTATCTCGTGCCGCCGGTGACGGCGCTGATGGCGTTCGCGATGTTCGGCGAGACGCTGGGGCTGTTGGCGCTGATTGGCATGGCATTCATCGCGGTCGGAGTGGCGCTCGCGCGTCCGGCCGAGCCGCCGGCCCCCGCGACGGGGGGTCCGCTCAGCCGGCACTCGGCGAGCGCTGACGCTCGTCCAGCACCACGGTCCCGGCCAGGCGATCGTGCAGGAACTGGCGATCGCGATCGACGAGCGCCCACGCGAAGTTGAACGCGAGGAACCAGGCGGCGTGGGTGCCGGTACCACGCGCGTGCAACAGGAAGTACGCGCCGAGAGCGAGCGCCGGCCCGATCCAGCACGCGAGGTAACGGCGCAGCGCCGTGCCCCGGTCCGGGGCGGAGCCATCCCTGCACACGAGGCGCAGGTGCCACGTCTTCATCGGCAGCGTCCGGCGTCCGTGCGACCACAGCGTCACGCAATACAGGCCGACGACCGCGAACAGCACGACGAACGTAACGAAGCGGACAGCGGCCGTGGGCACGACGATCGCGTCGGCCGCCCGGCCGGACGTAAGCGGCAGGAGCACGAAGCCTGTGATGAACAGGACGGCCGCCAGGAGCAGGGCCTCGTACACCACGGCGCCGAGGCGCCGCACGAGGCCGGCGCGTGGCAGTGGCAGTCCGGCCGGTGCGGGTTCGCCCGTCAGGTCACTGCCCCGGGGGTCGCGGCGGCGTTGCCGGGGCAGGGGGCGATCCTGCCGGAACGGGTGCGGGCGACGGGCTGGCGCCGGGCGGAGGGGGCATCGGCGTTGCGGGAGTCGCCGCCGGTGCTGGCGCGACAGCCGGGCCAGGGGCGCCGACCGGGGCAGGGGCGCCCCGCGGCAGGGGCGCCGACCGGGCAGGGGCGCCACCGGAGGGGCGCCGCCGGGCAGGGGCGCCCACCGCGGCAGGGGCGGGCAGTCGGTGGTGCAGCTGCACCGGGCGGACTGGCGGGCGGCACCCCTCCGGGGGCGCCGGGGGCGGTCGCGCCGCCGGGGCCCGTGGGCGCCGCCGCTGCGGGTGCGCCACCGGCACCCGGCGTGCGCAGCGGCTGCGGGCTGGCGCCGGGCGAGCTCGCGCTTGGCCTCGGGAGGAAGTGTCTGGTACTGCTCCCATTTCTGCCGAACGTCCTGCTTCTTGTCGGGTGGGAGCGCGTGGAGGCTCTTGTATCGCTCGCGGGCCGCGCGCCGCTGCTCGGGCGTGAGCTCCGCCCAGGCCCGCATCTGCTTCTGCATCCGCTGCTGGTCGGTGGGACGCATGGTGGGGTAGCGCTGCGCGATGCCCCGCCACTTCTCCTTGCGGATCGGATCGAGGGCGTCCCAGTCGCTGCGCAGAGGCTCCAGCACCTGCTGCTCCTGCGGCGAAAGCTGCGACCACGCGGGACCGCCGGCGCCGCGGCAGCGGCGAAGGCCGCGCCGCTGGCGCCGGTCAGCAGGAAGACAGAAGCAGCAGGAGCGGCAGGCGAAGACGCGAGCCGCGCCCTCTACGGCGGTCTTGCAGGATGACGCAAGCGCGGCCAGGCGCCCCTCAATCGCGCGGCGACGCCGCCCTTCGGGCCTCGCCTGCGGCCGCTGCGCTCATTCGCTACTCGTCCAGATGCTTGAGCCAATTCTGGAATCCCCGGTCCAGGTAGGCGTCGATCGGCAGGTCGGAAGTGAGGATCGCGGCGTCGGTCTCCTCGACCTCCTTCAGGTCCTCCTGCGTTTTCCACTGCTGGTACCCCTGGTAGCCGATGCCGGCGGCGACGATCAGCCCCACGCCGATCCAGAACTTGCCGGTGCTCCAGATGCTCCGACCCGAGCCGCCGCTGGCGACGCCGCCACCTGCGCCCGCGAGGGCTGGCGTGAGCGCGGAAGCGACCGCACGCTGCGGTTCGAGCCGGGCGAGCGCCTGTTGCCGCGCGAGCTGCAGCCGGTAGGCCGTGCCGGCGCGCATGGCCCGAGTGCCCTGATCCAGGTGTCCCTTGATCCTGCGCGCGAATTGTTCGTCTTGAGTTGTCATAGCTTGATTCCTTTGGCCGACAGCATCTCGGCCAAGGCGTGCACCGCCCGCGAGCAATGGGTCTTCACGCTTCCTTCCGAACAGCCCATCGCCGCGGCGGTTTCCGCCACGTCGAACTCTTCCCAGTAACGCAACAGAAAAGCTTCCCGTTGACGCGCCGGGAGCCGGGCCAACGCATCCTCGATGGCACCCACGGTCTCCGCCTGCTGGAACTGCTCCGCCGGATCCGCAGCCGCATTCGAACCGGACTTCGCCTGCAAGGTTTCGAGCGGATCGTAATCCTCGTCCCTTTCATCTCCCTTGCCCAGCGCCGACAGCAGCGTCGTCCACGTCGACCGCACCTTGGTGCGGCGAAAATGATCGTGGATCGTGTTCTGCAGGATGCGCTGGAACAGCATCGGCAGCTCCGCCACCGGCTTGTCGGCATATTTCTCCGTCAGCTTGAGCATCGCGTCCTGGACGATGTCGAGTGCGGCGTCCTCGTCGCGGACGGCGAACATCGCCTGCTTGAAGGCGCGGCGCTCGACACCGGCGAGAAACGCGGAGATTTCCTGAACTGAGGCCAGAGGACGTCCGATCGCGCAAGAACGCGGCATTATAGGGGCGCGCCGGCGCACCGGCATTGTGCGCTGCAGCGCTTGACCGGCGCCCCGCGGCGGCGGTACCTTACGCTGTCGGCCGATGATGGCCGACGTTGTGCTGCAACAACCGGCATTCATGTCCCTCCTGCGGCGCCACAAGCGTCAACGGAAACATCCCACGGGACCGTGCCGAAGCTTTTCCCACTCGCGGCTATCTACCCGATCCAAGGCCTTGGTGGGCGCGTCCATCCTGAAGCGCGCCGAGCAGCACCGAGCATCCGCACGCGGCAAGCGTCCGTGCGCGATCGTCGCCAACCTGCATAAGGCATTGCCATGCAACTCACGGGTGCAGAAATCGTCCTCCGCTGTCTCCAGGAAGAAGGCGTCGAATACGTCTTCGGCTACCCCGGGGGCGCCGTCCTCAACATCTACGACGAGTTCTTCAAGCAGGAGAAGGTGAAGCACGTGCTCGTGCGCCACGAGCAGGGCGCCGTGCACGCCGCCGACGGCTACTCCCGCTCCTCGCGGAAGATCGGCGTCGCGCTCGTCACCTCGGGTCCGGGCGTGACCAACGCGGTGACCGGCATCGCGACCGCGTACATGGACTCGATCCCGATGGTCGTGATCACGGGCCAGGTGCCGACGCACGCGATCGGCCAGGACGCCTTCCAGGAAGCGGACACCGTCGGCATCACGCGTCCGTGCGTGAAGCACAACTTCCTCGTGAAGGACGTGAAGGACCTCGCGCTCACGATCAAGAAGGCGTTCTATCTCGCCGCGACCGGCCGGCCCGGTCCCGTGCTCGTGGACATCCCGAAGGACGTCACGCAGGCGAAGACCGAGTTCAGCTATCCCAAGACGGTGTCGCTGCGTTCCTACAATCCCGTCACGCGCGGCCATGCCGGCCAGATCAAGAAAGCCGTGCAACTGCTGCTCGATGCCAAGCGCCCGATGGTGTATGCGGGCGGCGGCGTCGTGCTCAACGATGCGGCACCGCAGCTCACGCGTCTCGTGCGCCTGCTCGGTTCCCCGTGCACGAACACGCTCATGGGCCTGGGCGGCTTCCCGGGTACGGACCCGCAGTTCACCGGCATGCTCGGCATGCACGGCACCTACGAGTCGAACATGGCCATGCAGCACTGCGACGTGCTGCTCGCGGTCGGTGCACGCTTCGACGATCGCGTGATCGGCAACCCGACGCACTTCTTCCGCGCCGACCGCAAGATCATCCACATCGACATCGACCCGTCGTCGATCTCGAAGCGCGTGCGCGTGGACGTGCCGATCGTGGGCTACGTGGCCGACGTGCTCGACGAGATGATCAAGCTCGTCGAAGGCTCGCCGCAGAAGCCCGATCCCGCGGCGCTCAAGGCGTGGTGGGCGGAGATCAAGGAGTGGCAGCGCAAGGACTGCCTGCGCTACGACCGCGCGAGCAAGCTCATCAAGCCGCAATACGTCGTGGAGAAGCTCTACGAGCTCACCAAGGGCGACGCCTTCATCACCTCCGACGTCGGCCAGCACCAGATGTGGGCCGCGCAGTACTACAAGTTCGACAAGCCCCGGCGCTGGATCAACTCCGGCGGCCTCGGCACGATGGGCTTCGGCCTGCCCGCTGCGATGGGCGTGCAGATGGTGAACCCCGGCGCGACGGTGGCGTGCATCACGGGCGAAGCATCGATCCAGATGTGCATCCAGGAGCTCTCCACCTGCAAGCAGTACCACCTGCCCATCAAGATCGTGAACCTCAACAACCGCTACATGGGCATGGTGCGGCAGTGGCAGGAGTTCTTCTACGGCAGCCGCTACGCCGAGTCGTACGTCGACGCGCTGCCGGACTTCGTGAAGCTCGCGGAAGCCTACGGTCACGTCGGCCTGCGCATCGACAAGCCGGGCGATGTCGAAGGCGCGCTGCGCGAGGCATTCGCCCAGAAGGAGCGCCTCGTGTTCCTCGACGTCATCACGGACCAGACGGAGAACGTGTTCCCGATGGTGCCGGGCGGGAAGGGCCTCACCGAGATGATCCTGGCCGAAGAACTCTAAGGGACCCCGACCATGAGACACATCCTCTCGATCCTGGTGGAGAACGAGGCCGGCGCGCTGTCGCGCATCTCGGGCCTGTTCTCCGCGCGCGGCTACAACATCGAGTCGCTGACCGTCGCGCCGACCGAGGATCCCACCATGTCGCGCATGACGATCGTCACGGTCGGCTCCGACGACGTCATCGAGCAGATCACGAAGCAGCTGAACAAGCTGGTCGAGGTCGTGAAGGTCGTCGACCTCACCGAAGGCAATCACATCGAGCGCGAGCTCATGCTGGTGAAGGTGCGGGCCGCGGGCAAGGACCGCGACGAGATGAAACGCCTCGCCGACATCTTCCGCGGCCGCGTGCTCGACGTCACCGACAAGAGCTACACGATCGAGCTGACCGGCACGGGCTCCAAGCTCGACGCGTTCCTGCAGGCGATCGAGCCCGGCGTGATCCTCGAGACGGTGCGCACCGGCGCCTCCGGGATCGGTCGCGGCGAGCGCATCCTGCGCGTATAGTCGCGCTCCCGTACATCCACTTCGGCGTGGCGCTCCACGGGGCGCTCGCGCCTCGTATCGCATCAACGCACATCCGGCCACGAAAGGAAGCCACGCATGAAAGTCTATTACGAGAAGGACGCCGACCTGTCGCTGATCAAGGGCAAGAAGGTCACCATCGTCGGTTACGGCTCGCAGGGCCACGCGCACGCGCAGAACCTCAACGATTCCGGCGTCAAGGTCACCGTCGGCCTGCGCAAGGGCGGCGCGTCGTGGGACAAGGCCAAGGCCGCCGGGCTCAAGGTGCAGCAGGTGGGCGAGGCCGTCGCCGGCGCCGATTTCGTGATGATGCTGATGCCCGACGAGCACATCGCCGCCGTGTATCGCGAGGAAGTCGAGCCCAACATCAAGAAGGGCGCGACGCTCGCGTTCGCGCACGGCTTCAACATCCATTACGGCCAGGTCATGCCGCGCGCCGATCTCGACGTCGTGATGATCGCGCCCAAGGCGCCGGGCCACACGGTGCGCTCGACCTACACGCAGGGCGGCGGCGTGCCGATGCTGATTGCCGTGCACCAGGACAAGAGCCAGAAGGCGCGCGACGTCGCGCTGTCGTATGCCGCCGCGATCGGCGGTGCGCGTGCGGGTGTCATCGAGACCAACTTCCGCGAGGAGACGGAGACCGATCTCTTCGGCGAGCAGGCCGTGCTGTGCGGCGGCACCGTCGAGCTCATCAAGGCCGGCTACGAGACGCTGGTGGAAGCGGGCTACGCGCCCGAGATGGCGTACTTCGAGTGCCTGCACGAGCTGAAGCTCATCGTCGACCTCATCTACGAGGGCGGCATCGCCAACATGAACTACTCGATCTCCAACAACGCGGAGTACGGCGAGTACTTCACCGGCCCGAAGATCATCGGCGACGAGGCACGGCGCGCGATGAAGGAAGCGCTGAAGAACATCCAGACCGGCGAGTACGCGAAGAGCTTCATCCTCGAGAATCGCGCGGGCGCGACGACGCTCAACGCGAATCGGCGCCTCATGTCGGAGCACTCCATCGAGGTCGTGGGCGAGAAGCTGCGCTCGATGATGCCGTGGATCAAGAAGAACAAGCTCGTCGACCAGACGCGCAATTGAAGATCGCGGCATGAAGCCCAGGAGAACGGGCATCTCGTCGCGCCGGCGCCAGACCGGGTGGGCGGGACTCGTCCTGCTGCTGATCGCGCTGGTGATCGCCGGCTGGCTGGCGCGCGTCGCGCTGCGGCAGCTCGCGCCGGCCGAGCCTGCGGCGCGGACCGGCGGCGAGCGGATGCCACGACCGGCGCGCCGGCCACCGCGGTGCAGCGCGCGAAGGGCGTGGAGGCCGAGATCCTGAAGAACGCCGAAGACGTGCGGCAACGGATCGACGCCACCGAGAAATAGATTCACGCGGCGGCGCCGATGCCCCGTTACTCGGAGTAAATACTCCGAGTAACGGGTGCCGGACGGCCGGTTGCGGCCAGGCGGTTCGTGCTCGCGGTCGTGCCGTGCGCCGCCGTCGAACGAACTGGCGTGCCGCGGCCCGGCGCGATTTTCGCTAGCCGGGGACGGACCGGGCCCCGGTGTTAACATCGACAGGCTAAGCGCCCGCCGAACAACCGCGTCGTGTCCAACTATCCGCATCCGATCCTCGCCCGCGAAGGCTGGCCGTTCATCGCACTGGCGGTCGTCGTCGCCGTCGTGCTGTCCGTGCTGGGCTGGTGGATCCCCGCGATCCTCGTATGGCTGGTCGCGATCTTCGTCATCCAGTTCTTCCGCGATCCGGCCCGCAACATACCGGCGGAGCCGCTTGCGGTGCTGTGTCCCGCCGACGGACGCGTGCTCCGGGTCGAGCGCGGCCGCGATCCCTTCCTCGACCGCGACGCGCTCAAGATCAGCGTGTTCATGAACGTGTTCAACGTGCATTCGAATCGCAGCCCCGTCGACGGCACGGTCGTGAACGCGTGGTATCACGCCGGCAGCTTCCTCAACGCCGCGCTCGACAAGGCGTCCAGCGGCAACGAGCGCAACGGTCTGCACATCCGGACACCCGCGGGGCAGGACGTCACGTGCGTGCAGGTGGCGGGACTCGTCGCACGTCGCATTCTCTGCTACGTGAAACCCGGGGACGTGCTCACGCGAGGGCAGCGCTTCGGATTCATCCGTTTCGGTTCGCGCGTCGATGTCTACCTCACGCCCGAGGCGCGGCCGCGGGTCGCGATCGGGGACAAGGTCTACGCGACCGAGACCATCCTCGCGGAGTTTCCGGCGGGCTGACCGAACCCGCCGGCTTCGACACGCCATGGCCGACTTCGACACCCAGCGCGCCCTGCAGAAAAACCGCGTGCGCCGCCGCGGGATCTACCTGCTGCCCAACGCGTTCACGACCGCGGCGCTGTTCGCCGGCTTCTACGCCATCGTGCAGGCGATGAACGAGCGCTTCGACCAGTCGGCCGTCGCGATCTTCATCGCCATGGTGCTCGACAGCCTCGACGGGCGCGTGGCGCGGCTCACGCGCACGCAGAGCGCATTCGGCGCGGAATACGACAGCCTCGCGGACATGGTGTCGTTCGGTGCCGCCCCTGCGCTCGTGGTGTACGAGTGGGCGCTGAAGGGCATGGGCAAGCTCGGCTGGATCGCGGCGTTCGTCTACGTCGCGGGCGCAGCGCTGCGGCTCGCACGCTTCAACGTGATGCTGGAGGTCGCCGACAAGCGCTGGTTCACCGGGATCCCGAGCCCGGCGGCAGCCGCGCTCGTCGCGGGCTTCGTGTGGATCATCGACGACTACGCGATCGATCCCGCGAACCTGCGCTGGTGGGCGTGGGGCGTCACGGTGTTCGCAGGGCTCACGATGGTGAGCAACGTGAAGTACTACAGCTTCAAGGCGATCAACCTGAAGCGCAGCGTGCCGTTCCTCGCGATCTTCCTGATCGTGCTGGTGATGGCGCTGGTGTCGTATCAGCCCGCGCTGGTGCTCTTCGCCGGCTTCGTGATCTACGGCATTTCGGGGTACGTCGGGTGGGCGTGGATGACGCTGCGGCGGCGCAGCCCGCGGCCCGGGGCGCCGTGACCGACCGACGGCGGACCCGATGCCATCCGACTTGAAGAGCGTTCTCGTCACCGGCGCCGACGGCTTCATCGGCAGCCACCTCGTCGAGGCGCTGCACCGGCGGGGCTGCCGGCGTGCGTGCGTTCGTCTTCTACAATTCCTTCAACAGCTGGGGCTGGCTGGATACGCTGCCGCAAAGACGTGCTCGCCGACATCGATGTCTTCGCCGGCGACATTCGCGACCCCAACGGCGTGCACGAGGCGATGAAGGACTGCGAAGTCGTGTTCCATCTCGCCGCGCTGATCGCGATCCCGTTCTCGTATCACTCCCCGGATTCGTACGTCGACACCAACATCCGGGGGACGCTCAACGTGCTGCAGGCCGCGCGCAAGCTCGGCACGCGTCGCGTGCTCGTCACGTCCACGTCCGAGGTGTACGGAACGGCACAGTACGCGCCCATCGACGAGAAGCACCCGTTCCAGGGCCAGTCGCCCTACAGTGCCACCAAGATCGGCGCGGATCGGCTTGCCGAGTCGTTCTACCGCTCGTTCGACCTGCCCGTGGTGATCGTCCGGCCCTTCAACACGTACGGCCCGCGCCAGTCCGCGCGCGCCGTGATCCCGACGGTCATCACGCAGCTCCTCGCCGGGCACACGGAGCTGCGCCTCGGCAATCTCGCGCCGACGCGCGACTTCAACTACGTCGAGGACATCGCGGCGGGCTTCATCGCGCTCGCCCTCGCCGACGCCGCGGTGGGTCGGGAGGTCAACATCGCCTCCGGCCGCGAGTACTCGATCGGCGATGTCGCGCGCAAGCTCGTCGAGGAGCTCAATCCGCAGGCGCGCATCGTGGGCGACGCCCAGCGCCTGCGACCCGACGCGTCCGAAGTGTTCCGCCTGGTCGGCGACAATGCGCTGCTGCGCGAGCTCACGGACTGGTCGCCGCGATTCGATCTCGAGCGCGGGCTTGCGCGAGACCGTCGAGTGGTTCCGCCGACCGGAGAATCTCGCGCGGTACAAGGCCTGGCTGTACAACCTCTGAGGTGTCCGTGATGAGGGCAGTCATCCTGGCGGGCGGCAAGGGCACTCGGTTGCGGCCGTTCACCACCCTCATCCCGAAGCCGCTCGTGCCCGTCGGGGACAAGTATTCCATCCTCGAGATCATCATCATCCAGCTCGCGCGCGCCGGCTTCACGCGCATCACGCTGACGGTGAACCACCTGTCGCGGCTGATCATGGCGTACTTCGGCGACGGCTCGCGCATGGGCGTGACCATCGACTACTCGCTGGAGGATCGCGAGCTCAGCACCATCGGCCCGCTGACGCTCATCGACGACCTGCCCGAGGACTTCCTGGTGATGAACGGCGACATCCTGTGCGATCTCGACTATCGCGCATTCTTCGACAAGCACGTCGCGACCGGGCGGCGCGTCTCGGTGTCCGCATTTCGCCGGCAGGCCCGAATCGACTTCGGCGTGCTGCGCTTCGATGCCGAGGGGCGTCTCACCGGGTTCGAGGAGAAGCCGGTGCTCGAGCTCGACGTGAGCATGGGCATCTACTGTCTCAACCGCAGCGTGATCGGGCGCCTGCCCCGCAACACGGCCTATGGATTCGACGATCTCATGCGCGACGGTCTTGCCGGCGGCCAGGAGATCCACGTCGAGCCGTTCGGCGGCTACTGGCTCGACATCGGCCGGCCGGACGACTACGAGTACGCCAACGAGCATTACCCGGAGCTCGCGCGCAAGCTGGGTATCGCATGATGACCACGGTGCTCGTCATCGGCGCGACGGGAGCTCTCGGCCGCGCGATCACCGCACGGCTGCGGGAGGACGGCGACTGCGATGTGCTGGGCACGACGCGCGGCGCTGCGGGACCGCAGCTGCTGTCGCTCGATCTGCACCACCGTCACGACATCGAGGCGCTCCTCGCGCGCACGCGGCCCGACGTCGTGCTGCAGCTCGCGGCGAGCTTCGGCGACGACTTCGCGGAGGCTTATGCGACCAACGTGCAGGGCGCGCAGTCGCTGCTCGAGTGCATCGAGCGATCCGGCCGGCGTCCGCGGGTCGTCCTGCTCGGCTCGGCGGCGGAGTACGGCGCCGTTCGGCCCGAGGACAACCCCGTGCGCGAAGACCGCAGTCTCGCGCCGGTGTCGATCTACGGCCTCACCAAGGCGTGGCAGAGCACGCTCGCGCCCTACTTCGCGGCACGCGGCGTCGAGGTCGTGGTCGCGCGAGTGTTCAACCTCGAAGGTCCGGGGCTCTCGGACGCGCTGTTCATCGGGCGCCTGCAGAAGCAGATCGAGGAGATCCGCCGCGGGAGCCGGACGACGATCGAGCTCGGCGCCCTCTCGGCCACGCGCGATTACGTGGCCATGGACGTCGCGGTCGAGCAGATCCTCGCCATCGCCCGACACGGCATTCCCGGCAGCGTGTATCACGTGGCGAGCGGGGTCCCGGTCACCGTTCGCGAAGTGCTGATGCGTTACCTCGCGCAAAGCGGACTGGATCACTCCATCGTGCGCAGCCGCCCCGAGCTCTCCGGCCATCGCGGCGTCGACGTTCCCGTGATTTACGCCGACATGACGCGAACCTCGCGGCTGCCGGCCTGGAGGGCCCGTGCCTAGGACGCGGCTGGTCGTCGTCACGCCCGTGTACAACGAGGAGGAGACGGTCGCGACCTTCCACGCGCGCACCCGCAAGGTGCTCGACACGCTGGACGACGTCGACGCGCGGATTCTCTTCGTCGTCGACCGCTGCACCGACAATACCGTCGAGGTGATCCGTCGCATCGTGGCCGGCGATCCCGGCGCGGGCGCGATCGTGCTGTCCTCCCGGTTCGGGCACCAGATGTCGCTCCTTGCCGGCATCGAGCAGTCGCTCGATGCCGACGCGATCGTCATGATGGATTGCGACCTGCAGCACCCGCCGGAGCTGATCCCGCAGCTCGTCGCGAAGTACCGCGAGGGCTTTGAGGTGGTCTACACGGTGCGCAGCGACACCGAGAATCTCGGCGCGATCAGGAAGTCTGCCGGCAACCTGTTCTATCGTGCGCTGAGCTCCGTGTCCGAAGTGGAGATCCGGGCGAACGCCGCGGACTTCCGCCTGATCAGCGCTCGCGTGGCGAACGTCATCGCGAGCGGCTTTCGCGAGCGCAACATGTTCCTGCGCGGCCTCATCGCGTGGATCGGGTTCCGCCAGGCCCGGGTCGATTTCATCGCCGCGGCACGCGTTGCCGGCGAATCCAAGTACAACCTCGGGCGCATGATGAAGCTCGCCAGCGCAGGGGTGCTGTCGTTCAGCACCAAGCCGCTGCAGGTGGGCATCTTCATCGGCGTCGGCTTCGCGGCGCTCGCGTTCATCTACACGCTGGTGATCATCGGAACCTGGTTCGTCGACCGCAGCCTGCCGAGCGGCTGGACGTCGCTCGTCGTGCTCCTGCTGCTCTTCAGCGGCGTGCAGCTCATCGTGGTCGGCATCCTGGGCGCGTACATCGGCGGGATCTACGAGGAGGTGAAGGGCCGGCCGCGCTACATCATCGAAGAGCGGATCGCAGGCAAGTGAAGAAATCGGTCGACTTCGACGAGTACACGGAGGACTACAACCGGCTCCTGCAGGAGAGCACGCGCTTCTTCTCGTCCGACGAGTCGTTCTTCGCGCGCTACAAGGTCGAGATCGTGCGCGGGCAATGCGAGCGCCCGGTGCGCCGCCTGCTCGAGTACGGCTGCGGCATCGGTCGCAACATTCCGTTCCTGCAGCAGGCGTTCCCGGGCGCGACGATCGTGGGCTCGGACATCTCGGCCGCGAGCGTGGAGGTCGCACGCGGCGCGTCGCCGGACGTGTCGTTCTTCGTCGAAGGCGCGGACGATCCCGCGCTGCGCGGACCTTTCGATCTCGTGTTCGTCGCCGGCGTGTTTCACCATGTGCCTGCGGTCGCGCGCGGCGAGGTCGCGGCCACGTTGCTCGCACGCCTTGCGCCCGGGGGCAGCGTGTTCGTCTTCGAGCACAACCCGTTCAATCCGGTGACGCGACGCATCGTCAGCGAATGCCCGTACGACGCCGACGCGGTGCTCCTCAAGCCGGGGGAGCTGACGGGGATCCTGCGCGGCGCCGGGTTTGCCGTGGAGCGTCGCGGCTATTGCCTCTTCGTGCCGCCGCGCCTGCGGTGGCTTGCCGGGATCGAGCGCGCGTTGGGATGGCTCCCGCTCGGCGGGCAATACTGGGTACGCGCGCGCCGGACCGCATGAAGGAGTTCCCGCGCTTCTTCCTGGTGGGCGTCTTCAACACCGCCCTCGGGTACGCCGTGATCTTCGCGTGCATGTACTGGCTCGGGATGCGGCCGGAAACCAGCAATGCCGCGGGCTACGGCGTGGGGCTCGTCACGTCCTTCGTCCTGAACCGCAGGTACACCTTCGCCAGTCGCGGCCACGTGGGTCGGGAGTTCCTCCGGTTCGTGATCGTCTTCGGCATTGCCTATGGCCTCAATCTCGGGTGCCTGCTGCTGCTCGTGTACGCGCTCGGTGTGCACGCGGCGCCGAGTCAGTTCATCGCCGGGGCGGTGTACGTCGTGGCCGCGTTCCTCATGAACAAGCACTTCGTGTTCCGGAGCGCCGACGATGCGCGGCGTCGTGCGTAGGGGCGACGCACCCGTGCGCCTGCGTGCGGCGGCGCTCACGGCGCTTGCGCTCGTCGGCCTCGCCTATGCGTTCCTGCACGTCGCGCTGCAGCCCGGCCGCTCGTTCGCGGTGTACTCCGACAACGAGGCGTTGCTCGGCCCGATCCTGAGCCTCATCTCGCGGATGATCGCGGCGGGCGAGTGGCCGCTGCGCACCGACACGTTCCTCGGCGGCTTTCCGCTCTACAACTTCACCCAGCTCTCCGCGTTCTACCCGTTCTACTTCACGGCACTGCCGATCTTCGGCGCTCCGGGCGAGACGATGCACTCGATGCACTGGCTCGTGCTCGGTCACATGGTGCTGCTGGAGATCACGACCTACGTGTTCCTGCGCGCTGCAGGCACCTCCCGTCCCGCCGCCATCGCCGGCGCCGCGCTGATCGCGTTCAGCGCGAACGCCTTCCAGTACGCCGTCTGGATCAACATCACCGCGCCCTATGCGTGGCTGCCGCTGTACCTCGCGGGCGTCGTCGGCATGCTCGAGTCGCCGGGCAGCGGGCGCGCCGCGATCACGGCGCTCGCGGGCATCGTGCTCCTCACGCTCGCTTCGCCCGCCCAGCCGCTCATCCACGCGGTGTACGTCACCCTCGTGTTCGTGGTCGTGTACGCCGTGCGCGCGGGCCGCGCCGGTCGACCGCGCGTTCGTGCCTCGGTGGGCAGCATCGCCGCGATCGCGTTGGTCGCCGTGCTGCTTTGTGCGCCGGTGCTGCTGCCGGCCGTGGTCGACTTCCCCAGCATGAAGCGCTGGATCGGCCCCTTTCCCCCCATCCGGGGCAGCCAGCGCATCCCGTTCGAGGCGTTCTACTTCGACCAGCTTTCGTTCGCGGATCTCGGGGGCGTGCTGTACCGGTTCACCGGTCCCGTCGTCGGCGATCCCTACGTCGGCGTCGTGACCGTGGCTCTCGCGGCGATCGGCATCGCGTGCGGCTATCGCGCCTGGATCGTGGCGGCGATGACGTTCATCGCGGCATACGCGTTGCTGTCGGCCACCGGCCGGCATTCGGGACTCGCGTACCTCAACTATTACCTGCCGTTGCTCAGCAAAGTGCGCGAGGCCGGGCGCTTCTTCGTGCTGTTCCAGTTCGCGATGGGGACGCTTGCCGCGTTCGGCATCGACGCCCTGGCGCGTACGGTGCTCGACGGAGCGGACCGGGCGCGAGCACGGCGTGCGCTGCTCACGCTCGCGATCGTGGCCGCGGTCGCAAGCGTCGTCCTTGCGCTGCAGTTCGACCGCGTGGCCGATCCGGCGCGCGCGAAGCTTTCGCTCGCGGTGCTGGTCGCGCTGGTGGTGGCGACGATCCTCGCGGCGCGTTACCGGTTTCGCGGTCGTACCATCCTCGTGCAGGCGACGTGGTGCGCAGCCGCGCTCGCGCTCCTCGCCGTGCAGGTGGCGCCGCAGGTGCCGGAGATCGCCGGCAGCCAGTACGTCACGATGCGAATGGCCGATCTCGACGCCGCGATCGCCCGCGTCGCTGCCCGCGATCCCTCGCGCGAGTACCGGCTGCTCTTCGACGGCAGCATCGAGAAGCAGACTGCCGCGATGCTGGCTTCGTACCGGGGCGTGCGAACGCTGAACGCCTACATCAATCCGGCGCCCAGCCGCCAGTTCGACGAGCTCTACTATCACGCGGCCCAGCCCGGCAACTACTTCCGTGTGCTGGGCGCGAGATACCTGATCTGCCGCGCGTGCGGGCCCGAGGCGGTGCGCGATTACCGTCGCGTGGAGTCGGTCGCGGGATACGAGATCTACGAAGCGGACGAGGCGCTTCCCCGCTGGTACGTGGTCACGCGCAAGGACGGCGAATTCAGCGACCTGGCCGACTTCAAGGGCAGGGCCGCAGGCGTTGCGCTTGCGCAACGGCATCCTCTTCACCAAGCCCGCAGCGCTGCGCGACCTCGAGGCGACGCTCGCGCGACGCAGCCGCAGCCTGCAAGGCGCGCGAGCTCGCGCGCACGAATTCCCGCGAGCGCATCTCGATCACGTGTCCGGTCGACGCCGTGCTCGTGCTGAACGAGTTCCTCGAGCCCGCGTGGAGGGCGACGCTCGACGGCAGGAAGGCTTCCGTCTTCCGGGTGAACGGAAACCAGATGGCGGTGCGCATCCCGGCCGGGGATCGCGTGGTGGAGTTCCACTACCGCCCGCGGAGTCTGACCACGGGGCTGGGATTGGCCGTCGCGGGGTTGATCGCATTGCTCGTGCTGCCGTTCGGGTGGCGGCGGGTGAGGTGGCCGGGCGCGCGTGCTGCGGCGGGCGACGCAACGCGCGAGGCCGCGTCCTGATCGCGGGCGGCGCGCAAGCTTGCCAAACGGCGGCCCAGCCGCTAGAGTATGCGGTCATGAGCAGCGATCTCCATTTCGCCCGCCGCGCGTCCCTCGCGCCGACCTCCCTTCTGGGCGGCCTGCTGCTCCTGCTGCGCCCCGCGCGCAGATAAATCACACCCCCTCCTGCCGAGTCGTACCCCGCGCAACCGCCCCAGGGCGGAGTCGTCGCGCCGTCAGCCATTACGCTCCCTCGAGCCAAGGATGCCCGCCATGAGCATTGCCCCTTCCGCGAAGTACCGCGCCTTCAGGCCCGTCGATCTTCCCGATCGCCGCTGGCCCTCCATGACCATCACGCGTGCGCCGGTGTGGTGCAGCGTCGACCTGCGCGACGGCAACCAGGCCCTGATCGAGCCCATGGACCCCGCGCGCAAGCTGCGCTTCTTCGAGCTTCTGGTGCGCATGGGCTACAAGGAGATCGAGATCGGCTTCCCGGCGGCGTCGCAGACGGACTTCGACTTCGTGCGCAAGCTGATCGAAGAGAAGCGCATTCCGGACGACGTCACGGTGCAGGTGCTCACGCAGGCGCGCGAGCCGCTCATCCGGCGCACCTTCGAGGCGCTGAAGGGCGTGAAGCGGGCGATCGTGCATCTCTACAACTCGACGTCCGAGACGCAGCGGCGCGTGGTGTTCGGGCTCGATCGCGAAGGCATCAAGGACATCGCCGTGCAAGGGGCGCGCCTCATCCGTGAGTGCGCGGAAGCCGCGCCCGAGACGCAGTGGGTCTACCAGTATTCGCCCGAGAGCTTCACCGGCACCGAGCTCGATTTCGCGGTCGAGATGTGCGACGCGGTGAGCGCGGTGTGGGAGCCGACGCCCGAGCGCCGGATGATCGTGAACCTGCCCGGCAACGGTCGAGATGGCGACACCGAACGTGTACGCCGACCAGATCGAGTGGATGGCGCGGCACCTCGCGCGGCGCGACAGCCTCATCCTGTCGGTGCATCCGCACAACGATCGCGGCTGCGGCGTGGCCGCGGCGGAGCTCGCGCTGCTCGCGGGCGCCGAGCGCGTCGAGGGTTGTCTGTTCGGCAATGGCGAGCGCACGGGCAACGTGTGCCTCATCACGATGGGCCTCAACCTGCACACGCAGGGCATCGATCCCGGCATCGACTTCTCGGACATCAACGAGATCGTGCGCACCGTCGAGCACTGCAACCAGCTGCCCGTGCATCCGCGTCATCCCTACGGCGGCGATCTCGTGTTCACCGCGTTCTCGGGCTCGCACCAGGACGCGATCAAGAAGGGGCTCGCGTGGCGCGACAGCGCGATGGCGAAGGGCAACCAGGTATGGGACGTGCCGTATCTGCCGATCGATCCGGCCGACCTCGGCCGCACCTACGACGCCGTCATTCGCGTGAACAGCCAGTCGGGCAAGGGAGGCATCGCGTACCTGCTCGAGCGCGATCACGGTCTCGCGCTGCCGCGCCTGCTGCAGATCGAGTTCAGCCAGACCATCCAGCGCCTCGCCGACGCGACCGGGAAGGAGCTGTCGTCCGACCAGATCCACGAGGTGTTCGAGCGCGAGTACGTCAACTCGACGGCACCGTTGCGCTACATCGATCACAGCGCGCGCCACGCGTCGGGCGCGGGCAACGTCGAGCATCTCTCGGCACGGCTGCAGATCAACGGCGTCGAGCGCACGCTGACGGGCAGCGGCAACGGCCCGGTCGATGCGTTCGTGCAGGCGCTGCGCCAGCAGGCGGGCATCGACGCCCACGTGCTCAACTATCACGAGCACGGCGTGGGCAGCGGCGAGGCGGCGATGGCGGCGGCGTACGTGCAGCTTCGCGTCGGTCGCGACCGCGCGGTGTACGGCGTCGGCTTCGATCCCAACATCGTGACCGCGACGCTGCGCGCGGTCGTGAGTGCCGCGAACCGCGCATGCGCGCTCGGCTGGGCGACTCCCACGGTAGCCGGCGCCATCGCCAGCCGCCTGACGAGCGCCCAGGCTGACCCAGGGCCGACCCAGGGTCAGGCTCCGGGGGCGCGGCTCCGTGCCGCGCACGCAAGCGATTGAAATTCGTGGGCTCCGCGGTCGGCCGCAGGCGTCCGGGTCTGCTATATTTCCGCACTGCAGCACAGGTTCCAATCGCGTCCTGCGCCCCTCTCTCGAACAACCCGATCATGGCCACCTCCACGCTCACGCCTTCCTCGCCCGCCGTCGCCGATCAGCCCCTGTACGGCCCCGGCATCGAAATCGCCGGCCGCATCACGCCGGACTTCGCCGCCATCCTCACGCCCGAAGCGATGGCGTTCGCAGCCAAGCTCCAGCGCGCGTTCGGCGGTCGTCGCGACGAGCTTCTGGCGAAGCGGGCGGCGCGGCAGGCCGAGTTCGACGCCGGCAAGCTGCCCGATTTCCTGCCGGAAACGCGCGCCATCCGCGAAGGCAACTGGACATGCGCGCCCGTGCCCGCCGACATCCAGGACCGCCGCGTCGAGATCACCGGTCCCGTCGACCGCAAGATGGTGATCAACGCGCTCAACTCGGGCGCGCAGGTCTACATGGCGGACTTCGAGGACGCGAACACGCCGCGCTGGGACAACAACATCCAGGGCCACATCAACCTGCGCGACGCCGTGCGCCGGCGCATCGAGTTCACCTCGCCCGGAGGGCAAGCGCTACCAGCTCGGCGCAGAAGCTCGCGGTGCTGTTCGTGCGTCCGCGCGGCTGGCATCTCCCCGAGAAGCACGTCAAGATCGACGGCCAGCCGATGTCGGGCGGCATCTTCGATTTCGCGCTCTACTTCTTCCACAACGCGAAGGAGCTGCTCGCGCGCGGCACGGGGCCGTACTTCTACCTGCCCAAGCTCGAGAGCCATCTGGAAGCGCGGCTGTGGAACGACATCTTCGTGATGGCGCAGAACGAGCTCGGCGTTCCGCAGGGCTCGATCAAGGCGACGGTGCTGATCGAGACGATCGTCGCCGCGTTCGAGATGGACGAGATCCTGTACGAGCTGCGCGATCACTCGGCCGGCCTCAACGCCGGCCGCTGGGACTACATCTTCAGCTGCATCAAGAAATTCCGGAACAACCGCGACTTCTGCCTCGCGGACCGCACGCTCGTCACCATGACGACGCACTTCATGAAGAGCTACGCGGAGCTGCTGGTGAAGACCTGCCATCGGCGCAACATCCACGCGATGGGCGGCATGGCCGCGCAGATTCCGGTGAAGAACGACGAAGCCGCGAATGCCGAAGCGTTCGCGAAGGTCAAGGCCGACAAGGAGCGCGAAGCGACGTACGGCCACGACGGCACGTGGGTCGCGCATCCGGGGCTCGTGCCGGTGGCGAAGGAGGCCTTCGACCGCCTGATGCCCACGCCGAACCAGATCGCCACCAAGAAGCGCGACGACGTGCGCGTCACCGCCGCCGACCTGCTGCGCTTCGAGCCCGAGCAGCCGATCACCGAGAAGGGCCTGCGCCTCAACATCAACGTCGCGATCCAGTACATCGGGGCGTGGCTCGCGGGGCAGGGCGCGGTGCCGATCTTCAATCTGATGGAAGACGCGGCCACGGCCGAGATCTCGCGCTCGCAGGTGTGGCAGTGGATCCGCTCGCCCAAGGGCAAGCTCGACGACGGCCGCAAGGTCACGCGCGAGATGGTCGCGGCAATGATCCCCGAGGAGATGACCAAGATCCGCGCGCTGCTCGGCTCCGCGTTCGGCGAGGGCCGTTACGAAGAAGCGGCGCAGATCTTCGCCGAGCTCGTGAACCGCGATCCGTTCATCGAGTTCCTTACCCTGCCGGCGTACGAAAGGATCGACTGACCCCGCCACCGAGTCACCCCGGGAGATGGCCTCGCAGGGGTGAGGGCTAGAACGCGAGCCCGAGCGACACGATCGCGTAGCGGCTCGCGGCGTCGGGGTTGAACGCGTACACGCTGACGGTGGCCGCTCCGACGGTAACCTGTGCAAAGGCGCCACGCTGCAGGTCGCGATCGTTGTGGACCACTCGCGTGCGCTGTCCCGCCAGTCCGACGCGCAACCACTCGACCGGGCGCCAGCCGAGCTCGGACCAGACGTAGAAGTAGTTGTCGTCGCTCGACGCGGAGGGCATCACGTACTCCGCTTCGACGTAGACATCGAAGGCCTTGTGCGCGACGCTGGCTTCGAGTCCGGCGATGCCCGCGTGCGCGGAGCCGCCCAGCACGCCCGCGAGCGGCGTGAGCTCGTACTGCACGCCGTCGCCCCCGGCGAACTTCCAGCCGAGGAACGCCGACGTCGCGTTCTTGGCCTCGTAGTTGTACCGCGCCTCGAACCGCAGCGGCCCGCGATTGATCGCGGCGACGCCGACGCCGAAGTCGGGCTGATCGCGCATCGCGTATCCGTACCCGGTCACGCTCCCCGACAGCTTCGGCGCGCTGTCGTCTTCGCTCGCGTGTGCGACGCCGCTCCACGCGGCGACCGCCAATGCGGCGAGCATCGCCGCTGACGCGCGCGGCCTCATCCGCCGAGCGCCATGACGGCGGCGATGAGCGCAACGCCGAGCAACGCCATCAGCGCACCCGTCCGGAACGGATACGGGTGGCCCCCGTAGCGCCCCAGCGCGAAACCCGCCAGGAACAGCATCACGACGGTGACGACGCGCGACGCGAGCATCGCGCGCGCTGCGTCGCCGATCACGACGAACGGGATCACGACCGGAAACGTCGCGAGCACGACCAGCAGGAAGATGCCGAGCGCGGCGAGGTAATCGTCGCGACCGAGGATGCGTCCATCCGGCACGGGCGCTGCCATCAGACGCCGCCGCATGCCTTCGATCTCCTCGGGACCGGCCATCGCGGCCACGTGCTCCGGCAGCGAGCGCACGAGCAGCCGGTGCGCGAGGACGGGGTCCGCATCCGCGAGCGCGCGGGCGAGCGAGCGATTGCGGGTGCGCTCGGTGAGCGTGCGCACCAGGTACATCACCGCGTCGACCAGGCCCCAGGCGAGATTGCAGCCCAGCGCGCCGACCAATGCGGTGCGCACCTCGCCGCTTCCTGCGGTCGCAACCGACATCGAGCCGACGATCGTCACGGCCATGATGAGGCCGAACAGGATCTCCGAGATGCGATCGATGGGCTCGAGCAGTCCGCTCGCGCTCCGTCGCTGCAATGCTGCCCATAGGCCTCCGCCGCCGCCGTTGGTTTGAAACGCAAGCATTATGGGGGCAGCGCGTCGCGCAAGCTTGACGCGGAGCAGGAAAGCGCGTCGCCCGCTCCGATGGAACGCCGCGGCGTGGCGCGGCAGTACGGAGCCGCCCGCATGCCGGTCACTCGATCCTGGGAGCTTTCGCGAACGCGCGATGTCCGTCGAGGGGCAGGGGGCTTGTCTCCCGGGAGTGCGACCTGATGTCCGGCGGGGTTTAGACGCGCGGCGCGATCGAATTATCCTATCGGTAGAATCCAGAGAATCGATTGGACGGGCGCGCGGCGCGCGCCTACAGTGGACAGTGCTCGGCCGCATTTTCCGCGCATTTACCGGGGGCCGCCGGTCCCAGAGCGGTCCCGCTATTCGACGAGGAGGTACCGATGGCAAATCTCAAGGGCACGAAGACTCACGACAACCTGAAGGCGGCGTTCGCCGGCGAATCGCAGGCCAACCGTCGCTACCTGTACTTCGCGAACAAGGCCGACGTGGAAGGCCAGAACGACGTCGCCGCGCTGTTCCGCTCGACGGCGGAAGGCGAAACCGGCCACGCGCACGGCCATCTCGACTACCTCGCGCAGGTGGGCGACCCGGCCACGGACCTGCCGATCGGCTCGAGCCGCCAGAACCTGAAGGCTGCCGTCGCCGGCGAGACGCACGAGTACACGGACATGTATCCGGGAATGGCCAAGGCCGCGCGCGGCGAAGGCTTCGAGGAGATCGCGGACTGGTTCGAAACGCTGGCCAAGGCCGAGCGCTCGCACGCCAACCGCTTCCAGAAGGCGCTCGACGCGCTCGCCGACTGAGCGCAACCCGCCGCGGCCGCGCTGGCCGCGGCACCCGGGGCGGGCGGCGCGTTGCCGCCCGCCCGTGCGATCCTCCCCCGGCGTTCTCCTTCGCACGACGCCTCGTCCGCGATCTCCATCCATCCATGGCCGTACGCGAAGGCAGCCTCGACGCTCCCACGCGTCATCCGCTCGACTGGCGCAATCCCGAGTTCTATGCCGAAGGTCCGCTCTATGCCGAAATGGAGCGCGTCTTCGACATCTGCCACGGGTGCCGGCGCTGCGTCAGCCTCTGCAACGCTTTCCCGACGCTGTTCGACCTCGTCGACAACAGCAAGACGATGGAAGTCGACGGCGTGGCCAAGGACGACTACTGGAAGGTCGTCGACCAGTGCTACCTGTGCGACGTCTGCTACATGACCAAGTGTCCGTACGTTCCGCCGCATCCGTGGAACGTGGACTTCCCGCACCTGATGCTGCGCGCGAAGGCGAAGAAGTTCCGCGACGAGGGCGCGCGCTTTCGCGATCGCATGCTCACCAGCACCGACCGCATGGGCAAGCTCTCGACGATTCCCGTCGTCGTGCAGATGGTCAACGCGGTGAACCGGAATCCGGCGGCGCGCAAGGCGATGGAGAAGACGCTGGGCGTGGCCTCGGAGGCGCGGCTGCCGCCGTACGACCCGCATCCGCTGCGCCGCAGCGCGCCGGCGTCGCTCGCATGGCCCGTGCGCAACGGCGAGCGCACGCCGGGCAAGGTGGTGGTGTTCTCGACCTGTTACGTCAATTACAACGAGCCCGGCATCGGGCGCGACCTGCTCGCGATCCTTGCCCACAACGAGGTGCCGTACCGCCTGCTCGAGAGCGAGGTGTGCTGCGGCATGCCGAAGCTCGAGCTCGGCGACCTCGAAGCGGTCGAGCGCCTCAAGGACGCGAACACGCCGCAGCTCGCGGCGCTCGCGCGCGAGGGCTACGCGATCCTGACGCCGGTGCCTTCCTGCACGCTGATGCACAAGCAGGAGCTGCCGCTCATGTTCCCCGAGGATGCCGACGTGCGGCGGTGGCCGAGGCGATGTACGACCCGTTCGAGTATCTCGTGCTGCGCGACAAGGACGGGCTGCTCAAGAAGGACTTCAAGCATCCGCTCGGCCGGGTGAGCTATCACATCCCCTGTCACTCGCGGGTGCAGAACACCGGCCAGAAGACGCGCGAAGTGCTGGAATGGATTCCCGATACGACGGTCAACACCGTCGAGCGGTGCGCCGGCCACGACGGCACGTGGGGCATCAAGAAGGAGTTCTACGCGGACTCGATGAAGATCGGCAAGCCCGTGTTCCGCCGGATGGCCGAAGGCGAGCCGAACTACATCGCTTCCGACTGCCCGATCGCCGGCCGGCGAATCCAGCACGGGATCGAGCTCTCGGGCATGCCGCACAACGAGCGCAAGGAGCATCCGCTCACGCTGCTGCGCATGGCCTACGGGCTCGAATGAGGCTGCCGGAGGATCCGATGCCGCATATCACCCGTGAGAGCCTGCTGACGCTCGAGGCCTATGCGAAGACGCGCAAGGAATTCCGCGCCCGCGTGCTCGAGCACAAGAAGCCGCGCACCGTTGCGCTCGGCGCGCACGTGACGCTGCTGTTCGAGGACGAGCTCACGATCCGCTATCAGATCCAGGAGATGCTGCGGATCGAGAAGACGTTCGAGGAAGCGGGCATCCAGGACGAGCTCGACGCCTACAACCCGCTGGTTCCGGACGGCACGAACCTCAAGGCGACGATGCTGATCGAGTACGAGGACGTCGACGAGCGCAAGACAGCGCTCGAGAAGCTCAAGGGCGTCGAGGATCGCGTCTACGTCGTGGTCGAAGGCTTCGCGCCGGTGTATGCCATCGCCGACGAGGATCTCGAGCGCGAGAACGAGCAGAAGACCTCGTCCGTGCACTTCCTGCGCTTCGAGCTTGCGCCCGCGATGATCGCTTCGCTCAAGAGCGGCGCGGCGCTGGGGGCCGGCGTGGACCATCCGGCCTATCACGCGAGCGTACCGTCGCTCCCGGACGCGACGCGCAACGCGCTCGTCGCCGATCTCGCCTGATCGCGCAGCACGCCGCGTTACTCGGAGTAAGTGCTCGGCGTACGCGCCGACGCCGACGGCGCCGGTTGCTCCGAGCATCTACTCCGGTCAGCGCCCGGTCCACGCCTGCCAGCGCGGCGCGTCGATCGTCCATACCCTGAAGAGCTCCGGCGCACCGCCGCGATGCGGGCGCATCTCTTCGCGCGAAAGCAGCATGCCGCACTTCTCCATCACGCGTCCGGACGCGGAATTGCGCGCGAGGTGCGATGCCGCGATCCTTTCCAGGGCGAGGTGCGCGAACGCGATGCCGATCACCGCAGCGGCTGCCGAGGTCGCGTAACCGCACCCCCAATACGGCTTGCCGATCCAGTAGCCGAGGTCGTTCGCATCGGGTCCGGGGCCGTTGCGCAATCCGACGGCGCCGACGAGGAGCTCGTCGGCGCGGCGCGTGACGGCGTACACGTGTTCGGCCGCGGACATGGTCGGCGGTTCCTGGCTCGCGATCCATTCCAGCGCGAGATCGTGGGTGTACGGGTGCGGGATGAGCGCGGTCGTGCCCGCCACCGCCCAGTCCGAGCACAGCAGCGCCACCCGGTCGGCATCCGCGGCGACGAACCTGCGCAGCAGCACGCGCTCGTAGCCGAGCCGAACGGGAACCATGGCGGAGCCGGCTTCGCGCGCGTGCTCAGTCGCGGAAATTGTTGAACTGCAGCGGGAAGTCCGTGATCGACTTCTTCACGAGCGCGATCGCGCTCTGCAGGTCGTCGCGCTTCGCACCGGACACCCGCACCGCCTCGCCCTGGATGCTCGCCTGCACCTTGAGCTTGCTGTCCTTGACGAGCTTCACGATCTTCTTCGCGAGCTCCTGCTCGATGCCCTCGCGCACGGTGACCGACCTGCTTCACCTTGTTGCCCGACACCTTCTGGACGTCGCCGTACTTGAGCGAACGGATGTCGACACCGCGCTTGGCGAGCTTGGCCGTGAGGATGTCGGTCACCTGCGAGAGCTTGAATTCGTCGTCCGCGAACAGCGTGAGCGTCTTCTCGGCCTGCTCGATGCGCGCATCCGACCCCTTGAAGTCGAAGCGCGTGGAGAGCTCCTTGTTCGATTGGTCCAGTGCGTTGCGCACCTCGACCTGGTTGACTTCGGAAACGATGTCGAAAGAGGGCATGGCTGACTCCTGCAGGACGATGAACGGGAGGCGATTTCGCAACGGCATGGCAAGCGCATCGACCGAAGCGCCGCAAGACGTACCCCGTGCCGCGTGACAGGCAATTATTGCATTGTGCGTATCCATACTGCCGCCGCGTTGCGCGATGCACGTCGGCTCGGGCACGTGCGCCGCGCCCTGCGGACGTGTCTTCGCGAGCGCGCACCGGCAGCGCGAGATCCGTCGCGGCCATGTCAGCCGGCGACTCGCTCGCATCAGCGGAACGGGACTTGCTTCTCCACGCGCGAGTCTTCGCACCGGGAAGGAGGTCCCAATGCCACGCGGCGACAAGTCGAAGTACAGCGGCAAGCAGAAGCGGCAGGTGCAGCACATCGAGGAAGGTTACGAGAAGCGGGGCGTGCCGCGAAAGGAAGCGGAGCGCCGCGCGTGGGCGACCGAGAACAAGATCTCCGGCGGCGGGCGCAAGGGTGGATCGGGCGAGGGCCGCAGCGAGAACAAGGAACCCCAGCGCAAGGGCGGGCGGAAGGGCGAGAAGAGCGCAGCGCGCAAGCGCAGTAGTGCGAGCAAGAGCAGCAGCGGTCGCAAGTCGGGCACTGGGCGCAAGACGAGCGGAGGGCGGACGAGCGCCGGGCGCAAGTCGGCCGCACGCAAGCGAGCACCGCACGCAAGTCGAGCACCGCACGCAAGTCGAGCACCGCACGCAAGTCGAGCACCGCACGCAAGTCGAGCAGCGGTACGAAAGACGAGCAGCGGTCGAAAGACGAGCGGCGCGCGCAAGTCCTCGCGCTAGCCGCTCCTCGCCCGGTCGAAGAGTCGGCACGCACCTGGGGTGCCGGCCTTCGGCTCGGGTAAAATCGAGAATTCCGCGCACCACGCGCGTCTTCCCGGTTCCCATGAGCCACATCCTCCAGGGCGTACCCGTCGGCCAGAAGGTCGGCATCGCGTTTTCCGGCGGCCTCGACACCAGCGCCGCGCTGCACTGGATGCGCGCCAAGGGCGCGATTCCCTACGCGTACACGGCGAACCTCGGCCAGCCCGACGAGCCGGACTACGACGAGATCCCGCGCCGCGCGCTGCAATACGGCGCGGAGAAAGCGCGGCTGATCGACTGCCGCGGCGCCCCTCGTCGCCGAAGGTATGGCGGCGCTGCAGGCGGGTGCGTTCCACATTTCCACCGCGGGCGCCACGTACTTCAACACCACGCCCCTGGGCCGCGCCGTGACCGGCACGATGCTCGTCACCGCCATGCGCGACGACGACGTGCACATCTGGGGCGACGGGAGCACGTTCAAGGGCAACGACATCGAGCGTTTCTATCGCTACGGCCTGCTCGCCAACCCGAGCCTGCGCATCTACAAGCCGTGGCTGGACCAGCAATTCATCGACGAGCTGGGCGGGCGCAAGGAGATGTCGGAGTACCTCGAGCGGGCGGGCTTCGGCTATCGCATGAGCACCGAGAAGGCCTACTCGACGGACTCCAACATCCTCGGCGCAACGCACGAGGCGAAGGACCTCGAGTTCCTCAACAAGGGCATGCGCATCGTCGAGCCGATCATGGGCGTCGCGTCCTGGCGCGACGACGTCGCGGTGAAGCCCGAGACGGTATCGGTGCGCTTCGACGAGGGCCGCCCCGTCGCGCTCAACGGCAGCACGTTCGTCGACGAAGTCGCGCTGATGCTCGAGGCCAACGCGATCGGCGGGCGGCACGGCCTCGGCATGAGCGACCAGATCGAGAACCGCATCATCGAGGCGAAGAGCCGCGGCATCTACGAGGCGCCGGGCATGGCGCTGCTGTTCATCGCGTACGAGCGTCTCATCACCGGCATCCACAACGAGGACACGATCGAGCAGTACCGCGACAACGGCCGGCGGCTCGGTCGCCTGCTGTATCAGGGCCGCTGGTTCGACTCGCAGGCGATGATGCTGCGCGAGACCGCGCAACGCTGGGTCGCGCGCCCGATCACCGGCGAGGTGACGCTCGAGCTGCGTCGCGGCAACGACTACTCGCTGCTCGACACCACGAGCCCCAACCTCACCTACAAGCCGGAGCGCCTGACGATGGAGAAGGGCGAGGCATTCTTCACGCCGCAGGACCGCATCGGCCAGCTCACGATGCGCAACCTGGACATCGTGGACACCCGCGACAAGCTGATGACGTACGTCAGGACGGGCCTCATCGCCCCGACCGAAGGCTCGCCGCTACCGCGGCTCACGGGAAGCGAAAAGGGCTCCGGCACCGCTACGGACGAGTGAGGCAACGCGTACCGACGAAGGGCCGTCGCAAATCCCCGATGCGTGCCCGGGCCGTGGGCGTGTTAACCGGCGCGGCGCAAGCAGTCGTCGGGTCCTGATGCCCAGCTCGTCGCCGGTTCAACGCGCCCGCGGCTCGGCGCGCCGTGCTCGATACGCCACAGGGGTTGCGCTTCGCTCAGTCGACCTTCAGGTTGAGCTTGCGGATCACCGGCGTCCAGCGCTCCACCTCGCTCTTCAGCAGCCGCCCGAAATCCTCCGGCGGGCCGCCGATGAGGTCGAAGCCCTGCGCGTTCATGGCCTTCACGACCTCGGGCTGCTTGAGGATCGCGTCGATCTCGGTGTTGAGTCGCGCCACGATCGGCTTCGGCGTCGCGGCCGGCATCATGATGCCGTTCCAGGCCTGCGCCTCGAAACCCGGATAGGTCTCCGCGATCGCCGGAATGTCGGGGAACAGCGGGAAGCGCTTGGCCGTGGTGACCGCAATCGCGCGGAGCTTGCCCGCCTTGATCTGCGGTTGCAGCGGCTGCATCACGGCGAACATCATCTGGGTTTCGTTCTGCACCGTCGACGTCACGGCCGGCGGCGACCCGTTGAACGGCACGTGCACGGCATCGAAGCCGGCGGTGCTCTTGAGCAGCTCCATCACGAGGTGCGACGAGCTGCCGTTGCCGACCGATGCATAGTTGAGCTTGCCCGGGTTCGCCTTCGCGTACGCCACGAGCTCCTTCAGATTGTGCACGGGCAGCTGCGCGTTCACCGCGAGCACGCTCGGCTGGTTCGACGTGATGATCACCGGCGTGAGATCGCGTGCCACGTCGTAGGGAAGCTTCTGGATCAGCGGGCCGAATGCGAGCGGGCCCGGGAAGCCGAGCAGCATCGTGTAGCCATCGGGTGCGGCCTTCGCCACTTCGGCGGTCGCCACGGTGCCGCCGGCGGCGGGCTTGTTCTCGACGATGACGGGTTGTCCCAGCCGGTCCTTGAGCTTGTCGCCGATCACGCGCGCCAGCGTGTCGAGAGAGCTCCCCGGTCCGGCGGAGACGAGGAAGTGGATCGGTTTCTCGGGCCACGCGGCGCCTTGCGCGAGCGCAGAGGGCGCGATCGTGGTCAGGGTGAAGACGGCGAGCAGGGGAGCCAACAGGCGGCGGACTTTCATCTTTCGGTTCTCCTTGGTTCGGGCCTTCGTCAGGTCTCGACGCGGCCGCAGACGAGGTATTCCAGCAACGCTTTCTGCGCGTGCAGGCGGTTCTCCGCTTCGTCCCACACCACGCTCTGCGGGCCGTCGATGACCTCGGCGGTGACTTCCTCCCCGCGGTGCGCGGGCAGGCAGTGCATGAACAGCGCATCCGGTCTTGCCACGCGCATCATCTCGGCATCGACCTGCCAGTTCTCGAAGTCGCGCCGGCGCGCCTCGTTCTCGGCCTCGAAGCCCATGCTGGTCCACACGTCCGTCGTCACCAGGTCCGCGCCGCGGCACGCATCCATCGGGTCGGCGAAGGATTCGTAGTGACTGTCGTCGTAGATGCCCGCACGCTCCTCCTCCACCTCGTACCCGGGCGGCGTCGAAACGTGCACGTTGAACCCGAACACGACCGCAGCCTGCAGCCACGTGTTGCAGACGTTGTTCGAGTCGCCGATCCACGCCACCGTGCGGCCGCGGATATCGCCGCGATGCTCGATGTACGTGTAGATGTCGGCCAGGATCTGGCAGGGGTGGTACTCGTTGGTGAGGCCGTTGATCACCGGCACGCGGGAGTGCTGCGCGAAGCGCTCGATGATCGTCTGCTCGAACGTGCGGATCATCACGACGTCGACCATGCGCGAGATGACGCGCGCGACGTCCTCGATGGGCTCGCCGCGCGAGAGCTGCGTGTCGTGCCGGTTGAGGTTGATCGCGATGCCGCCGAGCTGGTTCATGCCGGCCTCGAACGACACCCGCGTCCGCGTGGACGCCTTCTCGAACACCATCGCCAGCGTGCGATCGCGAAGCGGCTGGTAGAGCTCGTAGCGCTTGAAGCGCTCCTTGATCCAGCGCGTGCGCGCGAACAGGTACTCGAACTCCGCGAGCGGGAAGTCCCGGATCTGCAGGAAATGCCTGGGCGTGCGTGACGTCATGAGCCGGAATCGCGGCGTTGCGGGCGTGGGTGCGACGGTTGGGCTTGCGCCCGCAAAATCAACATTTTATCACGCCGTGCAGAAGCCATTGACGCGCATCAAGGAGGCCCGCCGCGCTGCGCGTAGGCTCGCACGATTCCCTTCGACGAGCGCTCAAACGTGTCGATTCCCTCAGCCGGCATCGCCGGCGATCCTCCGCCTGCTCGCGGCATGGCGCTCCTGCCTGCCGCCGATCCCGTGCTCCCGTCGCTGCCGCCACTCGTGATCCGGGGCCGGGAGGTGCTGCCGATCGTGCAGGGCGGGATGGGCGTGGGCGTGTCCGCGCACCGCCTTGCGGGCACCGTGGCGAGCCTCGGTGCGGTGGGCACGATCGCGAGCGTGGATCTGCGCCGCCATCATCCCGACCTCGTCGACCCTGCGCGGCGGCAGGGCAAGGCGCAGATCGAGCAGGCCAACCTGACGGCGCTCGATCGCGAGATCAGGGCCGCGAAGGAGATCGCGCAGGGGCGCGGGCTCGTCGCGGTGAACGTCATGCGCGCGCTCACGCAATACGCCGATCTCGTGCGCCAGGCGTGCGCAAGCGGTGCCGACGCGATCGTGGTCGGCGCGGGCCTGCCGCTCGACTTGCCGGACCTCGCCTCGCCGTGGCCCGACGTGGCGCTCATTCCGATTCTGTCGGATGCGCGCGGCATCCAGCTCGTCGTGCGCAAGTGGGCGCGGCGCGGGCGGCTGCCCGACGCGATCGTGATCGAGCATCCACGCTACGCCGGCGGACATCTGGGTGCGAGCAAGATCGCCGACCTCGAGGATCCGAGATTCGAGTTCGAGCGCGTCATTCCGGACGTGCTCGCGTTCTTCCGCGCGGAAGGCATCGCCGCGGGCGCGATTCCGCTCATCCCCGCAGGCGGCATCAACACGCACGAGCGCGTGCGGGAATTGCTCGCCCTGGGCGCGTCGGGCGTGCAGCTCGGAACGGCGTTCGCGGTCACCGAGGAAAGCGATGCCGACCCGCGTTTCAAGGCCGTGCTCGCGACTGCGCAACCGGCCGACATCGTCGAGTTCGTGAGCGTCGCGGGGCTGCCCGCGCGTGCCGTGCGCACGCCGTGGCTCGACACCTACCTGCGTTACCTGCCCAAGCTGCAGGCAGCGGCGCGGCGCAAGCCGCGGTGCACGCTCAAGTGGGATTGCCTTGCGCAATGCGGATTGCGCGACGGCATCGCGATGATCGGCCAGTTCTGCATCGACTCGCAGCTCGCTGCCGCGCTGCGCGGCGACGTCGCCAAGGGCCTGTTCTTCCGCGGCGCTGCCGCCCTGCCGTTCGGCAGCGAGATCCGCCCCGTGCGCGACCTGCTGTCCTTCCTGATGACCGGAACGCGGCCGCACGCCTTCGTCTGACTGCCACCCGCTGGCGGCCGGCGCTGCGCATGGCGGCCGCTGCCCGACGGCAGGCCGCGCCAACGACGACGCTCAGCTCGCGCGCTTCGCTGCGGCCGGCGCGAGCAGCACGTGGTTGCGTCCGCCGTTCTTTGCCGCGTACAGGGCGCGGTCCGCGGCGGCGATGAGCTCGGGCGCGGTGCGGCCGTGGATCGGGTACTCGGCGATCCCTGCGGAGAACGTGAAGTTGCCGATCTGCATCCCTCCGCCGCAGTCGATCACGAGCGCGCGCAGGCGTTGCGCGAGATTCTCGATCGCGCGCTTCGCGCCTTGCGCCGTGGTGTCCGGGAGCACGATGCAGAACTCCTCGCCGCCGTAGCGACAGGAGAGGTCGCTCGGGCGCAGCGAATGCCCGAAGAGCTGCCCGATGGCGGTCAGCACGCGATCGCCCACCGGGTGGCCGTGGCGATCGTTCACGCGCTTGAAGTGATCGAGATCGATGAGCGCGACGCTCACCGCGCTGCCGCGGCGCGCTGCGGCCGAGAGCAGGCCCGGCAGCACCATGTCGGTGGGGGCGTTTCCCGTCCCACCCAGCAAGGCTCATGCCCGTGTCATAGGCCCGGCCTGGACTCGCACGGCGCGACACCCGTCCCGCTCGGCGCGCCGGCCCGCCGACGCAGGCGCCGCTCGCTCGGCAGGTAGCATGTCGCGCCTGCTCACGCTTCCCATTTTCGCCGCTTTCCGCCCCATCGCGTTCCCATGAGAGCGTGGTAACGCGGGACGACAAAAAAGCGCCCGAAGGCGCTTTCCTGGTTCTGCAGGCTCAGGCGCGCAGTTCGCCTGCGCCCCGGGTCACGCCAGGCCGCGAATGGCCTGCGCGAGACGCGACTTCGTGCGCGACGCCGAGTTCTTGTGAATGATCTTCTTGTCGGCGATCCGGTCGATGATCGCCTGCGAATGCTGCAGCTGGGCGGTTGCCGCGGCCTTGTCGCCGGCGGCGATCGCCTTGCGAACCTTCTTGACCGCGGTGCGCAGGGTCGACTTCAGGCTCGCATTGCGTTGCCGCGTGCCTTCGGCCTGGCGGGCGCGTTTGCGGGCTTGGGCTGAGTTGGCCATGTTCTAAGGAATCCTTTGCTTGGGGTCGCCGCTCCGGAGGCTGGAGGCGCGGAAAAAGACCAAGCATAATAGCAGCTTGGCGGCAGGCCCGCAACCGCCGGTCCCCCCGCCGCCCACCCGCAACCTCGATGTCCCGCCGCCGCCGCCTCCTCCTCGCGCCATCGTCTGCGCGCCCATTCGCGTGAACCTGCTGCGAGCGGTAGGCACGGTCAGCGGCATGACGCTGCTGTCGCGCATCGCCGGCCTCGCGCGCGAGAGCGTCAAGGCGGTCGCCTTCGGCGCGGGTGCGTCCATGGACGCCTTCGAGACGGCCTTCCGGCTTCCCAACATCCTGCGCCGCATGTTCGCGGAGGGCGCGTTCGCGCAGGCGTTCGTGCCGATCTTCGCCGAATATCGCCGTCAGCGCGGGGAGGCCGAGACGCACGACCTCGTGAGCCGCGTGGGCACGCTGCTCGCGCTCGTCCTGCTCGTGGTGACGGCGGCCGGCGTGCTCGCCGCACCGTGGCTCGTCTACGCCCTGGCGTCCGGCTTCTCGAAGACGCCGGGCAAGGTCGAGCTCACGGCCGAGCTCATACGCATCGTGTTTCCGTACATCTTCTTCGTGTCGCTCGTCTCGCTCGCCGGCGGCGTGCTCAACGTCTACCGGCGCTTCGCGATTCCCGCGCTCACGCCGGTGCTGCTGAACCTCGCGATCATCGGCGCGGCGCTGTTCCTCGCCCCCTATTGCGATCCTCCCGTGAAGGCGCTCGCGTGGGGCGTGCTGATCGGCGGCGTGGCACAGCTCGCGGTGCAGATCCGGCCGCTCTCGCGGCTGCACATGCTGCCGCGGCTGCGCTTCGACTGGCGCGATCCGGGCGTGCGGCGGGTGTTGCGCGCGATGGCGCCGGCGGTGATCGGCGTGTCGGCGGGTCAGATCACGATACTCGTGAACACGCAGCTTGCGGCATCGCTGGGCGACGGTCGCATCTCGTGGATCACGTATGCCGACCGCCTCATGGAATTCCCCACGGCGATGCTCGGCGTGGCGCTCGGGACGGTGCTGCTGCCGCAGCTTTCGCGTCACCACGCCGACGCCGATCCGGGCAAGTACGCGTCGCTGCTCGATTGGGGCATTCGCCTCGCGTTCCTGCTCGCGTTGCCCGCGGCGATCGCGCTCTGGATCCTGGCCACACCGATCATCAGCACGCTCTACCAGTACGGACGCTTCACGCCGGCGGACGTCCTCCAGACGCGCCTCGCGCTGCTGGGCTATTCGGTGGGGCTGCTCGGCCTGATCCTGGTGAAGATCCTCGCGCCGGGCTTCTACGCGCGGCAGGAGATTCGCACGCCGGTGAAGATCGCGTTCGTGACCGTGCTCGTGGGCCTCGCCTGCGGCCTCCTGCTGATGGTGCCGCTCGGGCACGGGGGGCTCACGCTGGCGACCTCGATCGGCGCCACGCTCAACGCATTCCTGCTGTTCGTGCTGCTGCGCCGACGCGGCATCTATCGCCCGCAGCCAGGATGGGGCGGCTTCGCGGCGCGGCTCGTGATCGCGCTCGGCGTGCTGGGCCTCGTGCTGTATGCGGCGAGCGGGCCCTCCGCGCTCTGGCTGCACGCGACGCTCTGGTCGCGCGCTGCAAGGCTCGCGCTCGTGTGCGTCGCGGGCGCGGCGGCGTACTTCGCCTCGCTCTGGCTGCTTGGCTTCCGCGTCGCCGATTTCAATCGCCGCGACGCCGAGACCACCGAGCTCCTGCCGGCTACGGCCGCCTCGGCCGGCGACGAGCGCTGACGCGCAGGCGGTACCCGCACTCCCGCCGGCTCGCTTCGCCGATCGCCGCTAGTTGTTGTGGCCGCCGCCCTCGTTGCGATGCGGGCAGTTGGCCTTGACGCACTCGGCGTAGAGGTAGAGCGCGTGCTCCTTGATCTCGTACCCGCGCTCGCGCGCGACCTTGTTCTGCCGCTTCTCGATCTCGGGATCGTAGAACTCCTCGACCCGTCCGCAGTGCATGCACACGAGATGATCGTGATGATGCCCTTCGTTCAACTCGAACACCGCCTTGCCCGACTCGAAGTGGTGCCGCGCGAGCAGCCCCGCCTGCTCGAACTGCGTCAGCACGCGATAGACGGTGGCGAGACCGATGTCCAGGCCCTCCGACAGGAGCTGGCGGTAGACATCCTCGGCGCTCAAATGGCGCACGCGCGAGGTCTCGAACAGGTTGATGATCTTGAGCCGCGGTGCAGTGGCCTTCAGTCCGGCATTCTTGAGATCTTTGGGGGAGGTCATGACGGGCTCGCGGCGGACATGGAGGAGAAGGAGCTGCGGCATGCGACCGAGGCCGCAGCAATGGCGCGGAAAGCGCGGGCCGCACGGCTATAATAGCCATTTGCTCTGCGGAATTACAGGCACGTGGCCTACCTCTTGCACCGCTCTTTGCATTCCTGCCGGCTGCGCGCCGCAGCGGCGTCTACTCTTGCCGTGCTGCTTCTCGCCGGCTGCTCGACCGTCGACACGTACCTGCCCTCGGCGCGCTCGTTCGGCGTATACAAGCTCGACATCAACCAGGGCAACTACATCACGCAGGACCAGGTCGACAAGCTCAAGGTGGGCCAGTCGCGGCAGCAGGTGCGCACGATCCTCGGCACGCCGCTCGTCACCGACATCTTCCACGACAACCGCTGGGACTACGTGTACGAGTTCATCCGCCAGGGTCACGTGACGGAGCATCGCACGTTCACGGTCTACTTCAACGAGGACAAGCTCGCGCGCTGGGAAGGCGACGAGATGCCCACATCCGTGGTGGAGGCCAATCGCGCCGCCGCCGAGAAGTCCATGCGCGAGCCCAAGAGCAACGACGACAGCTTCTTCGGCCCGGTGCTGCGCGGCATCTTCGGTCGCTGATGCCGATCGCCGTCGCCATCGCCGGTGCAGGCGGCCGCATGGGGCAGGCGCTCATCGAGGCGACGCTCGCGGACGGCGGCCTCGCGCTCGCGGCGGCGCTCGATGTCGATGCGAGCCCCGTGATCGGACGCGATGCGGGCGAGCGCATCGGTCGCGCCACCGGCATCCGCATCGCTGCGGATGTCGACGCCGCGCTCGCGGCGAGCGAGGTGCTGATCGACTTCACGCGCCCGCAGGGGACGCTCGCGCACCTCGACGCTTGCGTGCGCCATCGCGTTGCGGCCGTGGTCGGCACCACCGGCTTCGACGCGGCGCAGCGCGAGGCCATCGCGGCTGCGGCCCGGCACGTGCCGATCGTGTTCGCGCCCAACATGAGCGTGGGCGTGAACGTGCTCGCCCAGCTCGTCACCGTTGCGGCACGCGCGCTCGGCCCGAGCTACGACATCGAGGTCCTGGAGATGCACCACCGGCACAAGGTCGACGCGCCGTCGGGCACCGCGCTCGCACTGGGCGACGCGGCTGCACGCGGTGCCGGCCGCGACCTCGCTTCCGCCGCGGTGTACAGCCGCGAGGGTCACACCGGCGAGCGCAAGGCGGGGACGATCGGCTTCGCGACGCTGCGCGGCGGCGACGTGGTCGGCGAGCACACGGTGATCTTCGCAGGCACCGGGGAGCGCATCGAGCTCACGCATCGCGCCGCATCGCGCCAGAACTTCGCCGCGGGCGCGTTGCGCGCCGCGCATTTCGTGGGCGAGCATCGCGCCGCCGGCGTCGCCGGCCTCTTCGACATGCAGGACGTCCTCGGGCTGCGTTGAGCGCTGGCGGCGTGGGCGCACGCGCACATCCGTTCGATCTCTCCGGCCGCTGCGCGCTCGTCACCGGCTCGAGCGCCGGCCTGGGGTTCGCCATCGCCGAGGCGCTCGGTGATGCGGGCGCGCGGGTCGTCCTCAACGGCCGCCACCCCGATCGGCTCGCCGCCGCACGCGATCGGCTCGCCGCGAGCGGGATCGACGTCGCGAGTGAGCGCGTTCGACGCGGCGGATGCGCAGGCGGCGCACCGCGGCCGTTGCAGCGGCCGAGCAGCAGCACGGCCCGATCGACATCCTCGTCAACAACGCCGGCGTCAATCGCCGCGGACGCGGCGAGCTACGTCACCGGGCATGTCCTGTACGTCGACGGGGGCTTTACCGCGGCGTATTGACGAGGACTCGCTCGCCGCCTGCCGCGGGCCTTCTTACGAGGCCTCGTCACGCGCCTCGACGCGGCCGTCGGGGTGGCGGAAGGGATGCCTTTACGGCTATAATTGCGTGCTTCAAAGCGGGAACAGCCTCCATCGGGCGTTCCCGCTTCGCACGTCCGGAGCCGGTGCACGCAAAGACCCTGCCCGGAACGAAGAACCCTCCTTTCGCTCCCACACGCCATGGCCTCCCTCTCCGCCCCCGAGACGCGCGCCGCGCCCGTGCAGCTGTTCCCGCCCGCGACGGCCGCGGTGCTGGCGCTCGCCGACGGCTCCGTGTTCCGCGGGCGCGCGATCGGTACGCTCGGCGCTGCGGTGGGCGAGGTCGTGTTCAACACCGCGATGACGGGCTACCAGGAGATCCTCACCGATCCCTCGTACGCCGGCCAGATCGTGACGCTGACGTATCCCCACATCGGCAACGTCGGCGTCAATCCCGAGGATGCGGAAGCCAACCTGCCGTACGTCGCGGGCCTCGTGATCCGCGACCTCCCGCGCGTGTGCTCCAGCTGGCGCGCCGCGGGCACGCTCGGCGCGTATCTCGAGACGAACCGCATCGTCGGCATCGCCGACATCGACACGCGGCGCCTGACGCGCATCTTGCGCGAGCGCGGCGCGCAGAACGGCTGCATCCTCGCCGCGAGCACGATCGGCGATGCGGACATCGAGACCGCGGTCGCCCGCGCGCGGGCCACGCCGTCGATGGCGGGGCTCGATCTCGCGCAGACGGTGACCTGCGCATCGCCTTACACCTGGAACGAGAGCACGTGGGCGATCGACGCCGGCTATCGCCAGGCGACGCGCACGCCGCTTTCACGTGGTCGCGTACGACTACGGCATCAAGCACAACATCCTGCGCCATCTCGCGGAGCGCGGCTGCCGCCTCACCGTGGTGCCGGCCAAGACCTCGCCGCAGGCGGTGCTGGAGATGAATCCCGACGGCGTCTTCTTCTCGAACGGCCCCGGCGATCCGGAGCCGTGCACGTATGCGATCGCGGCGATCCGCGCGTTCATCGAGCGCCGGACGCCGCTGTTCGGAATCTGCCTCGGGCACCAGCTGCTCGGCCTCGCCTCCGGCGGTCGCACGGTCAAGATGAAGTTCGGCCACCACGGCGCGAACCATCCGGTGCTCGACAAGGACACGGGGCAGGTGCTGATCACGAGCCAGAACCACGGCTTCGCGGTCGATCCGGATACGCTGCCGGGCAATGCGCGCGTGACGCACGTGTCGCTCTTCGACGGCACGCTGCAGGGCTTCGCGCGCACGGATGCGCCGGCGTTCTGCTTCCAGGGTCATCCGGAGGCGAGCCCCGGGCCGCACGACGTCACGTATCTGTTCGACCGCTTCGTGCGCATGCTCGAGCGGCCGGGCTCGCTCTACGGAGCGGAGTAGGTTGCGCAACAACGCGGAAAGCGGGATGCGTCGGGCACGGGCCTGACGAGGGCAAGACATGCCGAGAAGAACAGACATCAAGTCCATCCTCATCATCGGTGCCGGTCCGATCATCATCGGGCAGGCCTGCGAGTTCGACTATTCGGGCGTGCAGGCGTGCAAGGCGCTCAAGGAGGAAGGCTATCGGGTGATCCTCGTCAACTCGAATCCGGCGACGATCATGACCGATCCCGAGATGGCCGACGTCACCTACATCGAGCCGATCACCTGGCAGATGGTGGCGCGCATCATCGAGAAGGAACGTCCGGATGCACTGCTGCCGACGATGGGCGGCCAGACGGCGCTCAACTGCGCGCTCGACCTCGCGCGCGAAGGCGTGCTCAACAAGCACGACGTCGAGCTGATCGGCGCGTCGAAGAAGGCCATCGACAAGGCCGAGGATCGCGAGAAATTCAAGGCCGCGATGACCCGCATCGGCCTCGGCTCCGCACGCTCGGGGACAGCGCACAACCTCGAGCAGGCGCTCGAGGTGCAGGCCACCATCGGCTTCCCCGCCGTCATCCGGCCGTCGTTCACGCTGGGCGGCACGGGCGGCGGCATCGCGTACAACAAGGACGAGTTCGTCGAGATGTGCAAGCACGGTCTCGACATGTCGCCCACTAGAGAGCTCCTGATCGAGGAATCCCTCCTCGGCTGGAAGGAGTTCGAGATGGAGGTGGTGCGCGACCGCAAGGACAACTGCATCATCGTGTGCTCGATCGAGAACCTCGATCCGATGGGTGTGCACACCGGCGACTCGATCACGGTGGCGCCGGCGCAGACGCTCACCGACAAGGAATACCAGATCATGCGCGACGCCTCGATCGCGGTGCTGCGCGAGATCGGGGTGGACACCGGCGGGTCGAACGTGCAGTTCGCGATCAACCCGAAGGACGGGCGCATGATCGTGATCGAGATGAACCCGCGCGTGTCGCGCTCGTCCGCGCTCGCGTCGAAGGCGACCGGGTTCCCCATCGCCAAGGTCGCGGCCAAGCTCGCCGTCGGCTACACGCTCGACGAGCTGCGCAACGACATCACGGGGGGTGCCACGCCCGCGTCGTTCGAGCCGACGATCGACTACGTCGTCACGAAGGTCCCGCGCTTCGCGTTCGAGAAGTTCAAGCAGGCCGACGATCGCCTCACCACGCAGATGAAGTCGGTGGGCGAGGTGATGGCGATCGGGCGCACGTTCCAGGAATCGCTGCAGAAGGCGCTGCGCGGCCTCGAGGTGGGCGTGGACGGCTTCAACCTGAAGACCGTCGACATGGACAAGATCGGCGACGAGCTCGCCTATCCCGCGGGCCGAGCGCCTGTGGTACGTGGCGGATGCGTTCGGCGTCGGCATGAGCCTCGAGTACGTGCACCGCTACACGAAGATCGATCCCTGGTTCCTCGCGCAGATCAAGGAGATCGTCGACGTCGAGCTCGCGCTCGAGACCCGCACGCTGGAGAATCTCGAGCCCGAGGAGCTTCGGCGCCTGAAGCGCATGGGCTTCTCGGACCGGCGACTCGCGTATCTGCTCAAGGTCACCGAGAGCGAGATCCGGGGCCGGCGCCATGCGCTGGGCCTGCGTCCGGTGTTCAAGCGCGTCGACACCTGTGCCGCGGAATTCGCGACGCGCACCGCGTACATGTACTCGACGTACGAGGAGGAGTGCGAGGCCGAGCCGACGGATCGCAAGAAGGTGATCGTGCTGGGCGGCGGACCGAATCGCATCGGGCAGGGCATCGAGTTCGACTACTGCTGCGTGCACGCCGCGATGGCGCTGCGCGAGGACGGGTTCGAGACCATCATGGTCAACTGCAACCCGGAGACGGTGTCGACCGACTACGACACGTCGGATCGCCTGTACTTCGAGCCGCTCACGCTCGAGGACGTGCTCGAGATCGTGCACGTGGAGAAGCCGTACGGCGTGATCGTGCAGTACGGCGGGCAGACGCCGCTCAAGCTCGCGCGCGACCTCGAGAAGAACGGCGTGCCGATCATCGGCACCTCGCCGGACATGATCGACATGGCGGAGGACCGCGAGCGCTTCCAGCAGATGCTGCACCGTCTCGATCTCAGGCAGCCGCCCAACCGCACGGCGCGCACCGAGGCCGGGGCGATCACGGCAGCCGAGGAGATCGGGTATCCGCTCGTCGTGCGCCCGTCGTACGTGCTTGGCGGTCGCGCGATGGAGATCGTGCACGAGCAGCGCGACCTCGAGCGCTACATGCGCGAGGCGGTCAAGGTCAGCAACGACTCGCCGGTGCTGCTCGATCGCTTCCTGAACGACGCGATCGAGGTCGACGTCGACGCGCTGTGCGACGGCAAGGACGTCGTGATCGGCGGGATCATGGAGCACATCGAGCAGGCCGGCGTGCATTCCGGCGACTCCGCGTGCTCGCTGCCGCCGTATTCGCTCTCCGCCGCAGATCCAGGACGAGCTGCGGCGGCAGACGGTCGAGATGGCGTATGGGCTCAACGTGTGCGGCCTCATGAACGTCCAGTTCGCGATCCAGAACGGGACGGTGTACGTGCTGGAAGTGAACCCGCGCGCGTCGCGCACCGTGCCGTACGTGTCGAAAGCCACGGGACGCCCGCTCGCGAAGATCGCGGCGCGCTGCATGGTGGGGCGCTCGCTCGCCGAGCAGGGGGTCGCGGGCGAGATCGTGCCGCCGTACTACTCCGTGAAGGAGGCGGTGTTCCCGTTCATCAAGTTTCCCGGCGTCGACACGATCCTCGGTCCCGAGATGAAATCGACGGGCGAGGTGATGGGCGTGGGCGAATCCTTCGCCGAAGCGTTCCTCAAGTCGCAGCTCGCCGGCGGCGTGAAGCTGCCCGCGAAGGGCAACGTGTTCATCAGTCTCAAGAACGCGGACAAGGCACGGGCGGTCGACCTCGCGCGCGATCTCGTCGAGCTCGGCTTCGAGCTCGTCGCCACGCGTGGCACGGCTGCAGCGCTCGCGGGCGCCGGCGTCCCGGTCACGCCCGTGAACAAGGTCGCGGAGGGCCGTCCTCACATCGTGGACATGATGAAGAACGACGAGATCGCGCTCGTCATCAACACGGTCGAGGAAAAGCGCACGGCGATCCAGGACAGCTACGTGATCCGGCGCGAGGCGCTCACGGATCAGATCCCGACCTACACGACGCTGGCGGGCGCCCGCGCGGCGACCTCCGGGATGCGGGGCATGCGCGAGCAGCTCGTGCCGTACGCGATCCAGGTCCTGCACCGGCGCCTGCATTGATCGCGCGTTGACTGCGTCGATCTCCGTTTGAGAGTAATCTAGCGACTGGCCGGGGCCGGCAGCGCCGCCCCGGTCGTTTCTTTTGAGTGCGACGATGAAGATACCGATGACCGTGACAGGCGCCGAGCGCCTCAAGCAAGAGCTCCACCGCCTGAAGACCGTCGAGCGCCCGAAGGTGATCTCGGCGCTCGCCGAGGCGCGCTCGCATGGCGACCTCTCCGAGAACGCCGATTACGACGCGGCCAAGGAGCGGCAGGGCTTCCTCGAAGGGCGCATCTCGGAGCTCGAGGCGAAGCTCGCGAACGCGCAGGTCATCGATCCTTCTCGGCTCGATGCGGACGGTCGCGTGGTGTTCGGCGCGACGGTCGAGCTCGAGGACAGCAACTCCGGCCAGCACGTCACGTACCAGATCGTCGGCGACGACGAAGCCGATCTCAAGCACGGCAAGATCTCGGTGAGCTCGCCCATCGCCCGCGCACTGATCGGCAAGCACGAGGGCGACACCGCGGAAGTGCAGGCGCCCGGCGGCCTGCGCGAGTACGAGGTGCTCGCGGTGCGCTACGTCTGACCGGCAGGCGATTCGGCGACCGCATTGGCGCCGGTTGATGGACATCAAGGCTTCGGCAGCGGCGTCGGGCGCTACTTGAGCCCGTGACCCGGCACGCCCGCGCGATTCGCGAGCGGCGCATGCCGGCGGTCCGGATCGGTCACTGCGGAGGCTCAATGAGCATCGTCGAAGCGCCAGCGCACGCGCGTGCATCCGAACAGGCGCCGACGCGCCGCCCCATCCAGGATCTTCGCGACTGGCTCGCGCGCGTGGAGGCGATAGGCGAGCTCGTCACCGTCACCGATGCGGTCGAGCGCGACGAGGAGATGAGCGCCATCAGCTACCTCGTCGCGAAGCAGGTGCCGTCGCCCGCCATCCTGTTCGAGTCGGCGCGCGGATTCGAGGCGAGTCCCATCGGGGCGAGGCTGTTGTGGAACATCCTCGGCCCGAGCTTCCGCCGGGTCGCGCTCACGCTCGAAGAGCCCGTCGACACTCCGGTCGGCGAGCTGATCGTGCGGGCGAAGGAGAAGCTCAAGCGCCGCATTCCGCCGCGCGAGATCGCGCGCGAGGACGCGCCGGTGTACGAGCACACGCTGACGGGCGCGGACATCGACCTCGATCTGCTGCCGATCCCGCGGCACTGGCCGCTCGACGGCGGCCGCTACGCGGGTACCGCGGACGCGGTGATCACGCGCGATCCCGACAGCGGCTATCTCAACGTCGGCACGTACCGCATGATGCTGCAGGGCAAGAGCGAGGTCGGGCTCTGTATCTCTCACCCGGCAAGGACGCGCGACTGCACATCACGCGCGCCTGGCAGCAGGGCAAGGCCCTCGAGGTCGCTGCGGCATGGGGCATCGATCCGCTGTTCATGCTCGTGGGCTCGCAGACGTTTGCCAAGAACGTCTCGGAGTACGAATTCGCGGGCGGGATCAAGGGCGAGGCGATCCCCGTGGTGCGCGGCACGACGACCGACCTGCTCCTGCCCGCCAACGCGGAGCTCGTCATCGAGGGCATCATTCGTCCCAACGCGGTGCGCGCGGAAGGGCCGTTCGGCGAGTTTCCGGGCTATTACGGCCGGCCCGAAGCCGGATGTCCGCTGGTCGAAGTCACGGCCGTGCACTATCGCGACCGCCCGATCCTGACCAACGCCCTCATGGCGGATTACCCGTCGTGCGAGCAGAGCGGGTTCTTCTCCGTCATGCGTTCGGCGAAGATCTGGGACGATCTCGATCGGCTCGGCATTCCGGGCATCAAGGGCGTCTACAGCCATCCTGCAGCCGCAGGCGGCTTCGGCATGACGGTGGTGAGCCTCGAGCAGCGCTATGCGGGCCATGCGGCGCAGGTGCTGGCGCTCGCGGCGCAGGTTCCGGGCGGCGCGTACTACACCAAGTGGATCATCGCGGTCGACGAGGACGTCGATCCCACCGACATGGACCAGGTGATCTGGGCGATGGCGAGCCGATGCAATCCGATCGACGACATCGACGTGCTGCGCAACACCTGGAGCACGTGGCTCGACCCGACCCAGAACCCGCCGCAGAACCGGCCGTACGGATCGAAGGCGCTCATCAACGCGTGCAAGGAGCACCGCCACCTGCCGGTGTTCTCGAAGCGCACGACGCTGCGGCGCGAGGTCTACGACCGCGTGGCCGCGCGCTGGAGCGCGCTCGGCTTGCCCGGACGCATTCCCACCGTGCGCGCCTACGAGGCAGCGGCGAGCGTCGTCTACCACGAAGCGGGAGGCTTCGAGCCGGGTGCCAACGAGATGTGAAGGCGATCCTCGCGCGCCCTCGCGCGAACGCATCGTCGACTCGGATGCGACCGTGCCGTGCAGGCACCGCGCACCGGCCCGCTCAGGCGGTTGCGCGCGCCGCGCGCGGACGCGCGTTCACCAGGGCAATGCCGGTGGCGACGAGCACCACCGCACCCGTGAATCCCGGCGTCAGCGCCTCGCCGAGCAGCCAGGTCCCGAACAGCACGCCGAAGAGCGGGGTGAGGAACGAGAACACCGCGAGCCTCGCCGCGAGGTAGCGCGTGAGCAGCCAGAACCACGCGAGGTAGCTGGCGAACGCCACCACGATCGTCTGGAAGGCGAGGCTCGCAAGCGCGGTCGCGTTCCACGGGTCGTTCGCGTGCTCGTGCAGCAGCATCGAGACTGCCGGCAACACGAGCGCCGACACCGCGAGCTGGTACAACAGCACCTTCGTCGCCGATGCGTGCGCCAGGGCCGTCGCGCGCACGAGCACGGTGGTCGCCGCCCAGAAAACGGCGGCGCCCACGCCCATCGCGTCGCCGACGAGCGTCGATGAGCCGTGCAGCGCCGCATCCCCGAACCCGGTCGCAATGCCGGCGAACGCGAGGGCGATGCCGAGCCATTGCACGGGACCGAGCTTCTCGCCGGGCACCCACAGCGATACGCCCAGCGCCGTGAGGCAGGGACCGGTGTAGAGGAAGACGATCATGCGCGCGGCGGTGGTGTGCGCGAGGCCGCCGTAGATCAGCGCGAATTCGCGCGGCAAAGCCGGCGCCGGCGAGAAGCCCGGCCACGAACGTGCCGTCGTGCTCGAGCAGCGGAATCCGCCGCCACGCGGCCCACGCGATCACGAGCACTGCTGCGCTCGCCGACCGGATGGACGATTGCATCAACACGGGCACGTACGGCGCCGCGAGCTTGATCGCCACCTGCTGGAAGCCCCAGGACAGGCACAGCACGATCATCGTCGCCGCCGCGGTGCCGTCGAGCGGCGCACGGGCGGGAGCGGGAGCGCTCAACCGCGCCGACGCCGGACGCGCGGGGCGCGCGGCACACCGGTGGGCGGCGCTGCGGGCGAGCGGCGATGCGCGGCCGGACTGCCGGTCGCGGTCCTGCCCTTCGGCGCCGCGCCGGCGCCCGATCGCCTCGACCCGGCGCCACCGCGAGCCGCCTTGCCCTTCGCGGCACCGAGGGGGGACCGCCGCTCGGCCGTGCTGCCGGATCCGGATTTGCGTCCGCCATTCCCCGTCAGTTCGCGCGCCTTGCCCGCGGTGAGCGGCTCGATGCGGTGCCGCCGCCCGGCTTTGGTGGCCGCGGGTGCGAGGGCCTTTGCGGCGGCCGGTTGCGCCCGGCCTGCCGCCGCGCCCGGCCGCGCCGGTCCGGACTCGCGCCGACGCGCATCCGCCGGGCCGGGGCGGCGGTGGCGGGCGGTTGCGGACTTCTCCTCGCGCGCCTCGGCGGGCGCGGCGCGAAACAGGACGAGCACCTTGCCAAGATGCTGCACCGGCGCGGCGTCGAGCGCCTCGCAGACCTGCTGCAGCAGGGCTTCGCGCTCGGCGCGCTCGTCGCTGAACACGCGGATCTTCACGAGCTCGTGGGCGAGCAGGCTCAGGTCGATCTCGTGCAAGACCGCGGGCGTGAGCCCCTGGTGGCCGATGCTGACGACGGGATGCAGGTGATGCGCCTGGGCGCGCAGGGCGCGGCGTTGCGCCGGGTCGAGGGTTTTCATGCGTCAAGTCTAGCGTGCGCGGGCGAGGGTCGCACGCGCCCGGGCGTTGGTCCGTGCCGGCGCCGATGCGAAGGGCGGTCGACCACGATTGTCGCGTCGCTCTCGAAAACCGCCGCGGCGCCCCCATTGAGTGTCCATGGCCCTCAAGGCGACGAAGAAGCATCGGTTCACCAAGGCGTGGATGCACGAGCACGTCAACGACCATTGGGTGCAGGAAGCGCAACGGCTCGGCTATCGCTCGCGCGCGGCATTCAAGCTGCTCGAGCTCGCCGAAAAGGATGCGCTCTTCCGCCCCGGGCTGTGCGTGGTCGATCTCGGCGCGGCGCCCGGCAGCTGGGCGCAGGTGTTGCGCGAGCGCGTGGGCGCCTCGGCGCGGATTGTCGCGCTCGACCTGCTCGAAATGGAGCCGCTGCGGGGCGTCGCGACATTGCAGGGCGATTTCCGAGAGGAAGCCACGCTGCGCGACCTCGTCCATGCGCTGGACGGGCGGAAGGCCGACCTTGTGCTCTCCGACATGGCCCCCAATCTGTCCGGGATCGCGAGCGCCGATCAGGCACGCGCCGTGCATCTCGCCGAGCTTGCGCTCGAATTCGCACGGGAATGGCTGCAACCGGGGGGAGACCTGGTCGTCAAAGCATTCCAGGGGTCGGGGTTTCCTGAATTCCAGCGCGCAGATGCAGGGCCATTTCGACAAGGTCTACGTACGCAAGCCCAAGGCGTCACGCAGTCGCAGCTCCGAGGTCTATCTGGTGGGAAAGCGGATGAGCGCCGCCGGGCCGTCGTACTGATGTGCTCGCCGGCCGCCCACGGCAGGGGAGACCGAACGCCTCGGGAAGGGTTGGTCATGCGCGAAGGCGTTGTCGTCCACAGGCGACGCCCGAGCTTCGTGCAACTGGCCCCGGGAGGGGTGAAGGGCTAAAATCGACGGTCCGCCCATGCATTCGTGGCGGTCGAAAACGTGAGATGCGCGTGAATGCGCGCAAGTGCGGGAATAGCGGCGACCCGCCAAATTCGCCGCAAGGAGTCACATTGAACAATCTCCTGAAGAACATCGGCATCTGGCTCGTGATCGGCCTCGTGGTGCTCACGGTCGTGAAGCAGTTCGACTCGCGCCAGGCGACCAAGGATGCCGTCCCGTACTCCGAATTCATGGAGCGCGCAAAGGCGGGCACGGTCGAATCGGCCAGCATCGAAGGCCGCTCGATCAAGTGGATGTCCACCGACAAGAAGCGCTACGTCACGTACAGCCCCGGCGACATCTGGATGGTGGGCGACCTCGTGAAAGTACGGCGTCAAGGTCGAGGCCAAGCCCGAAGAGGAGCAATCGTTCCTCGCGCAGATCTTCATCTCGTGGTTCCCGATGCTGCTGCTGATCGGCGTGTGGATCTTCTTCATGCGCCAGATGCAGGGCGGCGGCCGCGGCGGCGCGTTCAGCTTCGGCAAGAGCAAGGCGCGCATGCTCGACGAGGCGAACAACACGGTCACGTTCGCGGACGTCGCGGGCTGCGACGAAGCGAAGGAGGAAGTTTCCGAGCTGGTCGAGTTCCTGCGCGATCCGTCCAAGTTCCAGAAGCTCGGCGGACGCATTCCGCGCGGCGTGCTGATGGTCGGCTCGCCGGGCACCGGCAAGACGCTGCTTGCCAAGGCGATCGCCGGTGAGGCGAAGGTTCCGTTCTTCTCGATCTCCGGCTCCGACTTCGTCGAGATGTTCGTCGGCGTCGGTGCGGCGCGCGTGCGCGACATGTTCGAGCAGGCCAAGAAGAACGCGCCCTGCATCGTGTTCATCGACGAGATCGACGCGGTCGGCCGTCAGCGCGGCGCGGGCCTGGGCGGCGGCAACGACGAGCGCGAGCAGACGCTGAACCAGCTGCTGGTCGAGATGGACGGCTTCGAAGGCAATGCGGGCGTGATCGTCATCGCGGCGACCAACCGTCCGGACGTGCTCGACCCGGCGCTCATGCGGCCGGGCCGCTTCGACCGCCAGGTGGTGGTGCCGCTGCCGGACATCCGCGGCCGCGAGCAGATCCTGCTCGTGCACATGCGCAAGGTGCCGATGGCCTCCGACGTGAAGGCGGACATCATCGCGCGCGGCACGCCGGGCTTCTCCGGTGCGGACCTCGCCAATCTCGTCAACGAAGCGGCCCTGTTCGCGGCGCGGCGCAACAAGCGCCTCGTCGACATGGACGACTTCGAGATGGCGAAGGACAAGATCATCATGGGCGCGGAGCGTCGCTCGATCGTCATGCCCGAGGAAGAGCGCCGCAACACGGCGTACCACGAGTCCGGCCATGCGCTGGTGGCGCGCCTGCTGCCCAAGACGGACCCCGTGCACAAGGTCACGATCATCCCGCGCGGCCGCGCGCTGGGCGTGACGATGCAGCTTCCCGAGACCGATCGCTACAGCATGGACCGCAACCACATGCTGAACACGATCGCGGTGCTCTTCGGCGGACGCATCGCCGAGGAGATCTTCATGAACCAGATGACCACCGGCGCCTCGAACGACTTCGAGCGCGCGACCGAGATCGCGCGCAACATGGTCACGCGCTACGGCATGTCGGACGTGCTCGGCCCGATGGTGTACGGCGAGAACGAAGGCGAGGTCTTCCTCGGCCGTTCGATCACGCGCACGGTGAACATGTCCGAAGAGACGATGCGCAAGGTCGACAGCGAGATCCGCAAGATCATCGACACGCAGTACGCCGTCGCCCGCAAGCTGATCGAGGACAACCGCGACAAGGTCGAGGCGATGGCCAAGGCGCTGCTCGAGTTCGAGACCATCGACGCCGACCAGATCGCCGACATCATCGCCGGCAAGCCGCCGCGTCCGCCGAAGCCGAGCGGATCGTCCGCGTCGGGCTCCACCACCATCGGCCCGGGCGCCGGTCCCGACGCCGCGCCGTCCGCCAACCCGGCGTAAGCCTCGCCGGTGTCTTCCGGGGGCGTGCCGCGGCACGCCCCCATTTGCTTTGCGCGCGACACGCGCTTCCTCTCGCATGCCCGATTCCGCACAACACGTCCCGGCGCTTCGCTGCGGCCGCTTCACCATCGACCTGTCGCGCCCGCGCGTGATGGGCATCCTCAACGTCACGCCGAATTCGTTCTCCGATGGCGGACGGTATTTCACGCACGCACGTGCCCTCGCGCACGCCAGGCAGATGATCGAGGAGGGCGCGGACTTCATCGACATCGGCGGCGAGTCCACGCGCCCCGGTGCCCTGCCGGTGTCCGAAGCGGACGAGCTCGCGCGCGTGCTGCCGCTCGTCGAAGCGCTCGCCCCCGGCAACGTGCCGGTGTCGGTGGACACCCGCAAGCCGGCCGTGATGCGCGCCGCGATCGGCGCCGGGGCCGCGTTGATCAACGACGTCAGCGCGCTCGGGGAGCCCGGGGCCGTGGACGCCATTGCGGACAGCGACGTCGGCGTGTGCCTCATGCACATGCGCGGCGAGCCGCAGACGATGCAGGCCGAGCCCGCTTACGAGGACGTCGTGCGGGAGGTGCGCGATTACCTCGTCGCGCGTGCCGAGTCGTGCGTTGCCAGGGGCATCGCGCGCGAGCGCATCGTGCTCGATCCGGGCTACGGGTTCGGCAAGCGCCTCGGGCACAACCTGTCGCTCGTGCGCGGCATCCCGGTGCTTGCGGCCACGGGCTATCCGGTGCTGATGGGCGTGTCGCGCAAGTCGTCGCTGGGCGAGCTCACGGGGCGCGCCGTCGACGAGCGGCTTGCGGCGAGCCTTGCCGCGGGCCTCGCGTGCATCGCGCGCGGCGCCTCGATCCTGCGCGTGCACGACGTGCGCGAAACCGTCGACGCGCTCAAGGTGTGGACGGCGATCGAGCAGGCGACGTGACGCGATCTCCCGAGCGCGATGCGCCGGCGCACGCCGGTACGCCGCCTGTGGCGCACGTCGTGCCCGTACACGTCGTGCCCGTCACGTCGTGTTCGCGGTCGCCGCAACGCGCGAAGCGCGCGTCGGACGGTACGCCGCGGATGACCCGCGGTGTCGCGCGGCAGGCGGCGATCGTGGCATCCTTGTAGGCCTCACATGAACGGTGCACCGGCATGAAACGACAGTATTTCGGGACCGACGGAGTGCGCGGGCGCGTGGGCGAGGCGCCGATCACGCCGGAGCTCGTGCTGAAGCTCGGCTGGGCCGCGGGGCGCGTGCTCGCCGGCAGCGGTCAGCGCGCGGACGATCGTCCGGCCGTGCTGATCGGCAAGGACACGCGCATCTCCGGGTATCTGCTCGAAGCGGCGCTGGAGGCGGGCTTTTCCGCGGCCGGCGTCGACGTCTATCTGTCGGGCCCGCTGCCCACGCCTGCGGTCGCGTATCTCACGCGTGCGCTCCGGCTCTCCGCGGGCGTGGTGATCAGCGCGTCCCACAATCCGTTCGACGACAACGGCATCAAGTTCTTCGCCGGTGGCGGCACCAAGCTGCCGGACGCGATGGAGCATGCGATCGAGAGCGCGATGGACGCACCGCTCGCCTGCGTGCCTTCCGCGTCCCTCGGCAAGGCGTGGCGGGTCGCGGACGCGGCGGGGCGCTACATCGAGTTCTGCAAGAGCACGTATCCGAGCGAGCTCGACCTCAGGGGCTGGCGCATCGTCGTCGATTGCGCGCACGGCGCGGGCTATCACGTCGCGCCGCCGGTGTTCCACGAGCTCGGTGCGGACGTGATCGCGGTGGGCGCCGATCCGAACGGCATCAACATCAACGATGGCGTGGGGGCGACGCATCCCGAGCATCTCGTGCGGGCCGTCGCCGAGCACGGTGCCGATCTCGGGGTCGCGCTCGACGGCGACGGCGACCGCCTCGTCATGGTCGATGCGCAGGGTCGCATCTACGGCGGCGACGAGCTGCTGTACGTCATCGCAATGGATTATCTGCGGCGCGGCACGCTGCGCGGCGGCGTCGTCGGCACGCTGATGAGCAACCTCGGCTTCGAGCAGGCGCTCGCGCGACGCGCGATTCCCTTCGAGCGCGCGGCGGTGGGCGATCGGTACGTGCTCGAGCGCCTGGTCGCGAAGGAGTGGCAGCTCGGCGGGGAGAATTCGGGCCATCTGCTCTGCCTCGACAAGCACACCACGGGCGACGCCATCATCGCCGCGCTGGCCGTGCTGCGCGCCCTGATCGAGCAGAAGACCACGCTCGCCGAAGCCACCCGCGAGGTCGAGCTCTTCCCGCAGCGCCTCATCAACGTGCGCGTGCCGCGCGGCTACGACTGGAGTCGCAACGAAGCGATTCGCACCGCGCAGGCGGACACCGTCGCGGCGCTCGGCGCAGCGGGGCGCGTGCTGCTGCGCCCGTCGGGCACCGAGCCCGTCCTGCGGGTGATGGTGGAAGCGCGCGAGCTCGCCCTCGCCGAGCGCCACGCGCGTGCGCTCGCGGATGCGGTAGCGGCAGCCACCGCGTAGGTCGTCGGCAGGACGCGGGTCGGCGCCACCGCCCGTGCTCGTTGCCGCCCATGCGCAGCGCGCCTTGCTGCGGGGCCGGCGCTGCGCCACGCGCTCATTCGTGGCAACATGGGCGCAGGAACGCTTCGCTCCAGCGTGGCCTCGCTCCCTGCATCGCCCGCAAGCCCGTCATGGTCGCCGTCCTCCACGCTGCTCCGTCCACCGCTGCCCCGCAAGCCATTGCGGCGTGGCTCGACGGCCTGCGCGGGTCCTATCCCGAGGGCGATATCGCGGCGATCGGCGCTGCCTTCGAGTACGCGCGCGAGCGCTGCGGGGACGCCCGGAGTCGCGACGGCGAGCTGCTCCTCGACCGCGCGGTAGGCGCCGCCACCATCCTCGCCGGCTTGCGTCTCGATGGCGCCAGCGTTTGCGCGGCACTGCTCGTCGGGCTGCCCGCGGCACAGGCGTTCGATGCGGAAGAGCTCGCCGCGCGCTTCGGTGCCGACGTCGCCGCGCTCGTCGCGGGCGTTGCGCGCATGGACGAGATCCGCGCCGTGCCCACGGCGGCGACGAGCGAGGAACGCGCGGCGCAGGCCGAGCGCCTGCGCAAGATGCTGCTCGCCATGGTCGAGGACATTCGCGTCGTCCTCATCAAGCTTGCCGAGCGCACGCAGGCGCTGCGTTTCCTCGCGGTCGAATCCGCGCAGGAAGGTCGCGAGGCCGCTGCGCGCGAAGTGCTCGACCTGTTCGCGCCGCTCGCGAACCGCCTGGGCGTGTGGCAGCTCAAGTGGGAGCTCGAGGACCTGTCGCTGCGCGTGCTCGAGCCCGCGGTGTACAAGACGATCGCGCGGCAGCTCGACGAGCGGCGCCTCGATCGCCAGCACTACATCGAGGACGTGGTGGCCGTGCTGCGGCGCGAGCTCGAGCGCGCGGGCATCCGCGGCGAGGTGAGCGGACGGCCCAAGCACATCTACAGCATCTGGAACAAGATGCGCCGCAAGCAGTCGGGCATCGACGCGCTGTACGACATCCGCGCGGTGCGCATCATCGTTCCCGACGTCAAGGACTGCTACGCGGTGCTCGGCATCGTGCACAACCTGTGGACGCCGCTGCCGGGCGAGTTCGACGATTACATCGCGAAGCCGAAGGCCAACGACTACCGCTCGCTGCATACGGCCGTGATCGGCCCCGAGGGCAAGCCGCTCGAGGTGCAGATCCGCACCTTCGACATGCACCAGCACTCGGAATACGGCGTGGCGGCGCACTGGCGCTACAAGGAAGGCGGGACGCGTGCGGGTCGCCGCGATCCGGCCTACGAGGACCGCATCGCGTGGCTGCGCCAGGTGCTCGACTGGAAGGATGCCGTCGCGGATGCCTCCGAGTGGCTGACCGCGTTCAAGAGCAGCCTCTTCATCGACACGATCTACGTGCTCACGCCCCAGGGCAAGGTCATCGACCTGCCGCGCGGCGCGACGCCCGTCGACTTCGCGTATGCGGTGCACACGAACCTCGGCCACCGCTGCCGCGGTGCGCGCGTGAACGGTGCGATGGTGCCGCTCAACACGCCGCTCGCGAACGGCCAGCAGGTCGAGGTCCTCACCGTCAAGCAGGGCGGCCCGTCGCGCGACTGGCTCAATCCGGAGCTGGGTTACGTGCACAGCCAGCGTGCGCGCGCCAAGGTGCGACAGTGGTTCAAGGCGCAGCAGCACGAGGAGACGGTTGCGCACGGACGCGCGGTGCTCGAGCGCGAGCTGCAGCGTGCGGGCGCGACCGCGGTCAATCTCGACGCCGTTGCCGCGCAGGCGGGCTTCGCGCGAGCCGAAGACCTGTTCGCGGCGCTCGGGCGCGAGGAGATCAACGCGCGTCAGCTGCAGCTCGCGATCCGCGCGGTCGTCGCGCCCGGTGCGGCGGCGCCCGCGCAGGTCGAGCCCGAGGTCACGCCCAGGGAGAGCAAGGCCGCCGGTGCCGGCAGCGGCATCCTCGTCGTCGGTGTCGATCGGCTGCTGACCTCGCTCGGTCGCTGCTGCAAGCCCGCGCCGCCGGATCCGATCGTCGGCTTCATCACGCGCGGCAAGGGTGTCACGATTCATCGCCAGCGCTGCGCGAACGTGGAGCGCATGCGCATGCGCGAGCCCGAGCGCCTGCTCGCCGCGGATTGGGGTGCGCCGCGCGACGAGGTGTTCCCGGTCGACATCGTCGTGGAGGCCACGGACCGCACGGGGTTGTTGCGCGACATCACGGAAGTGCTGTCGCGCGAGCGTATCAACGTGACGGCCGCCAACACGATGACGCGCAACATGCACAGCCGGATGGCCTTCACGGTCGAGGTCAAGGGCCTCGACGCGCTGCACCGGGCGCTGGGCATCGTGAGGGAAGTGCCCGGGGTGCTCGGCGCCGCGCGGCGCTGACGCCGACGATGCTCCGCGCGTGCCGTCATTCGGCCGCGTGAAGCAGGCGGGCAAAACTTTCGCGTCGCCGGCGACAACCTTGCGCCCCCGGGTCTTGCATCGGCGGACGCGAAGCGCGCATCGTGTGTCGTCCTTGCCGGTTTTGCGCCGTCGGCGTGTCACTTTTTCCGAACGCAGCGCGCCGAGCCCGGGTGGCACGCGCCTTGCGCTACTGCAGTGGTCGGGCGTAGCGGTCGTCGTCGGGCTCGCCCACGCGGACGCCGAGCATCGTGGCCAGGCGCTGCGCGTCGAACGGGGCGTGCACCTTGGCGTCGTTGTCGAAGTAGCAGTAGACGTCGCGCTCGGCACGTATCGGCGCAGGCGACGTGGAGCTGAGGCGCGCGTCCCGAAGAAGTTCGCGAGCGCCTGCTCGGCGTTCCGGAGCTTCAGCATGTGCGTGATGTAGCGAGCGCCCTTGACCGCGAACACGAAGCCCGGCGGCGTATCCGCGTGCCAGGCGGCGTAAGACTCCGGCCGCTGCAGCGAGTAGAACGAGCCGTTGATCTCGATGGTGGAAAGGGCGCGCGACGCGAATGCGAGCTCGCGACGCTGCGGCAGGCCACGCGGGTAGAACACCCCGCGTCATGGTCCGTAGCGCCAGCCGGAGATGCCGATGCGAATGGTTCCAGCCATGAGCGGTTTGCCTGATTCGATCGCCGCACTCCGGCGACGTTCCGCGCCGTCGCGCGCCGCAGCGATGCTCCGCGTCGCACCGCGTAGGCAGGTGCGGCGATGACTCGCACGCGCCCGCCGGGGCGACGGGGCGTGTTGCGCATCGTACTCGCGACGTTCGCGGGCACGGTCGTGGCCGTGCTGCTGGTCACGAATCTCCTGCCCGGCGGAGAAGAAGATCGAGCAGCAGGTGCCGCGGCTGTACGGCACGTCCGATCCGCAGTTCATGCGCTCGATGGGCGTGCTCCTCGGCGCCGCCATCCGCGACGGCAACCGCTTCGAGACGCTCGTCAACGGCGACGAGATCTTTCCGTCGATGCTGCAGGCGATCCGCGGCGCGCGGAAGTCGATCACGTTCGAGACCTACATCTACTGGTCGGGCGACATCGGCCAGTCGTTCGCGGATGCGCTCGCCGAGCGCGCGCGCAACGGCGTCAAGGTGCACGTGCTGCTCGACTGGATCGGCAGCGCCAAGATGGACCGGAAGCTGCTCGACGAGATGCGCGGCGCGGGCGTCGAGATCGAGCGCTATCACGAGCCGCGCTGGTGGAACCTGCATCGCCTCAACAACCGCACGCACCGCAAGATCCTGGTCGTCGACGGCGCGATCGGCTTCACCGGGGGCGTCGGCATCGCGGACAAGTGGACCGGACACGCGCAGGACCCGCGATCACTGGCGAGACACGCACGTGCGCGCGGAAGGTCCCGTCGTCGCGGAGATGCAGGCCGTGTTCATGGACAACTGGACGAAGGCCACCGGCAAGGTGCTGCACGGCGGCGAGTACTTTCCGCAGCTGCCCGCGATCGGCAGCTCGCCGGCGCAGATGTTCAGCAGCTCGCCTTCGGGCGGGAGCGAGAGCATGCATCTGATGTACCTGCTCGCCATCACCGCGGCGCAGCGCACGATCCACCTGTCGAGCTCGTATTTCGTGCCCGACGACCTCGCGGTCGATGCGCTCGTCGCCGCGATGAAGCGCGGCGTGAAGGTGCAGATCATCACCCCGGGACCCGACATCGACACCGAGGTCGTGCGCAAGGCGTCGCGGGCGCGCTGGGGCGACCTGCTGCGCGCCGGCGCCGAGATCTACGAGTACCAGCCGACGATGTTCCACTGCAAGGTGATGGTCGTCGACTCGCTGCTGGTCTCGATCGGATCGACCAACTTCGACAACCGCTCGTTCCGGCTCAACGACGAGGCGAATCTCAACGTGTTCGATGCCGGCGTTCGCGGCGCGACAGGTCGAGGTGTTCCGGCAGGACCTCGCGCACTCGCGGCGCATCACGCCTCGAGCAATGGGAGGCGCGGCCGTACACCGAGAAGCTGATCGAGGAGCGCCGCCTCGCTGCTCGGCGCACAGCTCTAGCGCCCGTGCCGCCAACCCCGCGGATCAGACGATCCCTTCGAGCAACTGCACGTCGACCAGGTCGCCGGGGGCGCAGTTCCCGCACTCCGCGGGCAGCACGATGAAGCAGTTCGCCTGCGACATCGACGACAGGATGCCGGAGCCCTGGTCGCCCGTCGTGCGCACGTCCACGCGCCATCGTCATCGCGCTGCAGGATGCCGCGCTGGAACTCGGTGCGTCCCGGCGCCTTGCGGATCGGTGCGGCGAGCGCGACCTTGAACGACGGAACGGGCGCGACGTTCGATTCGCCCTGCAGCACGCGCAGCGCGTCGCGCACGAACTGGTAGAACGTGACCATCACCGACACGGGATTGCCGGGCAGCCCGAAGAAGTGCGCGTCGCCGATGCGGCCGTAGGCGAGGGGACGTCCGGGCTTCATCGCGATCTTCCAGAAGAGGACCTCGCCGAGCTTGTCGAGGAGCTGCTTCACGAAGTCCGCTTCGCCGACGGACACGCCGCCGGACGTGATGACGACGTCGGCCGCGCGCGCGGCCTCCGCGAACGCGCGCTCGAGCTCCTCCGGGCACGTCGCGCACGACGCCCATGTCGAGCATCTCGCAGTCGAGGCGCGCGAGCATGCCGTGGATCGTGTAGCGATTGCTGTCGTAGATCTCGCCCTGCGCGAGCGGCGTGCCGATCGACTTGAGCTCGTCGCCGGTGGAGAAGAACGCGACGCGCAGCCTGCGATACACGCTCACTTCGCCGATCCCGAGCGAGGCGATCATCCCGAGCTCGGCGGGGCGTACGCGCTGCCCGCGCACGGAAAACCGCCTGACCGCGCTTGAGATCCTCGCCTGCGAAGCGCCGGTTCTGTCCGGCCCTGCTGACCGCGCCGGCGGCGATCGCTCACGCGACCGGCCGCTTCGCTCGCCCGCTCCTGCATGACCACGGTATCCGCACCGGCGGGCATGACGCCGCCCGTGAAGATGCGCACGCATTCGCCCGGTCCGACCGCAACCGTCGGTGGCTTGCCCGCGAACGACTCGCCGACGCGCCGGAGCGTGGTTTCCTCGCCGGCAACGACATCGGCGAAGCGCACCGCGTAACCGTCCATCGCGGAGTTGTCGTGGCCCGGCACGTCCACGGGCGAAACGACGTCTTCGGCAAGCACGCGCGACAGGCTCGCGCGCACGTGCACGCGCTCGATCGCACCCACCGGCGTGAGGAATTGCCGGATCAGCGTGCGCGCCGTGTCGACGGGCATCGAGTCGGGATCGTAGTCGTCGGCGCAGGAGAGCTCGCGCAGGGTTCGAGGCTGGCTCATGGCGGGGCTTGGCAGGGGAAAGGGACGATTGTAATGGCCCGCCGGCGCATGAGACGCGTCAGCGGCCGCCGGGCCTGGCCGCGAGCGCCGCGAGCTCGTCGCGGGTGTTGACGTTGCGAAACGCGTCCAGCTCGTCGTCGAACGGGACTTCCGTCACGCGCAGCGTGGCGTACCACGCGTCGAACTTGCGACCACCGCCCTTCAGGAACGCATCGAGGTGCGCGAGCACGCTGCGCTGCACGAGGCAGAACACGGGATGCGCGCCATCGAGCGTGCGGGCGACGGCGAGCTGCGCGTCGCGCTCCTGCAAGGCGCGCGCGAGACGCGCGACCAGATCGGCCGGGAGGAAGGGCGAATCGCACGGCACCGTGGCGACGAGGGGCGTGCGCGCTGCGCTCATGCCGGCGTGCAGGCCGGCGAGCGGGCCGGCGAAGCCGCCGACCGCATCGGCGATGACCGGATAGCCGAACGCCGCATAACGCTCGACGTTCTGGTTGGCGTTGACGACGAGCGTCTCGACCTGCGGGGCGAAGCGCTCGATGACGTGCTGCACCATCGGCTTGCCGTCGAGCTCGACCAGGCCCTTGTCGACGCCGCCCATGCGCCGACCCTGTCCGCCGGCGAGCACGATCCCCGTGATGCCTGCCGTCATCGCGATCCCGCTGCGGGCCGCCGCGCCTACGCCGCCGGGCCTTCGCCGACGCGGAACCGCTGCGCACCGGTGAAGAGGAGGTAGTGCCGGTTGGTCGCGCGCCCGATCATCGTCATGCCGACCTTCAGCGCGATCTCGTGGCCCATCTGCGTCAGGCCCGAGCGCGACACCAGGAACGGGATCCCCATCTGCGCGGCCTTGATCACCATCTCGGAGGTGAGCCGGCCCGTCGTGTAGAAGATCTTGTCGCGCGCCTTCGATGCGGTCGAGCCACATCTGGCCGGCGATCGCGTCCACCGCGTTGTGGCGGCCCACGTCCTCGACGAACATCAGGATGTCGGTCGCGGCGCCGGCATTCGTGGCGAGCGCGCAGCCGTGCACCGCGCCGGCCTGCTTGTAGATGGTCTCGTGCACGCGCACCTTCTCGAGCAGCGCATACAGCGTCTCGCGCGTGAGCACCGCATCCTTGGGCAGCGCGATCGCGTCGATCTCGTCCATGAGATCGCCGAACACCGTCCCCTGGCCGCAGCCGGTGGTCTGCGTGCGCTTGCGCAGGCGCTCCTCGAGATCGGCAAGACCGTTGCGCGTCGTGACGACGACCGCGTTCACGTCCCAGTCGACCTGCACGGCCACGATGTCCTCGATCGCGGACAGCAGCCGCTGGTTGCGCAGGTAGCCGATCGCGAGCGCCTCGGGCGCGGCGCCGAGCGTCATCAGCGTGACGACTTCCTGCTTGTCGACGTAGAGCGTGAGCGGATGCTCGCCGGCGATCGACGTCTCGCGCACCTCGCCGTGCTCGTCGATTGCGTGCACGACGTACGTCGCCGGACGCGCGGCGGAAGTGAGGACCGGCCGGAAGGGCTGCTCGGAAGCGTTCACGGACGGACCACGAAGACGGCGTCAGCCGCCGATGTAGCTCATCTCGACGCGGGACGCCGCGCGATTGGTGTTGGCGGTACGGATCTCGGAATAGCGATCGCCGCGCAGCGACCACACGGCGCCGATCGCGCGCGCGATCTGCTCGTCGCTGCGGCCCTCGCGCACCAGCGCGCGCAGGTCGTAGCCGTGATCCGCGAACAGGCACGTGTACACCTTGCCGTCGGTGGAAAGCCGCGCGCGCGTGCAGTCGCGGCAGAACGCCTGCGTGACCGACGCGATCACGCCGATCTCGCCGCCGCCGTCGCGATAGCGCCAGCGCTCCGCCACTTCGCCCGTGTAGTTCGGATCGACCGGCTCGAGCGGCAGCTCGGCGTCGATGATGCGCACGATCTCGCGCCGCGGGCACGACCTCGTCCATGCGCCAGCCGTTGGTGGCGCCGACGTCCATGTACTCGATGAAGCGCACGATGTGGCCGGTGCCCCTGAAATGGCGCGCGATGGGCAGGATGCTCGCGAGGTTGTCGCTGCGCTTCACGACCATGTTGATCTTGATGGGCGCAAGCCCCGCGGCGGCCGCGGCGTCGATGCCCTCCAGCACGCGCGCGACCGGGAAGTCCACGTCGTTCATCGCCGCGGAACGTGGCATCGTCGAGCGAGTCGAGGCTCACGGTGACGCGCTTCAGGCCGGCATCGCGCAGGCTCGCGGCCTTGCGCGCGAGCAACGCGCCGTTCGTGGTGAGCGTGAGGTCGATGTCGCCCAGACGGCGCGAGCATCTCGATCAGGCGCTCGACGTTCTTGCGCAACAGCGGCTCGCCTCCGGTGAGCCGGATCTTGCGCACGCCGTGGCCGACGAAGATGCGCGCGATGCGCACGATCTCCTCGAACGTCAGCAGCGCGGAATGCGGCAGGAACGGATAGTCGCGGCCGAACACGTCCTTCGGCATGCAGTAGACGCAGCGGAAATTGCAGCGATCGGTGACGGAGATCCGCAGGTCGTGCAGCGCGCGCCCGCGCGTGTCCGCGACGGGTCCGGCCGCGCTGTCGGGCGCGGCCATGGCCTCGCTCACCGCGCGGGCAAGCGCCTGCGCGTCGGCCGGGCCGGCGGTGCGTGCGTCGTGCAGCGGAATGACGGTGGCCATGAGTTGGACGGGAGAGACGGCCGGTGAACCGATAATTCTAGCAGAGCCGCGCGTATGCGCCGCGCGTTCATGGTTCGCGCCAGTGGCGGACGTCGACGCGCGTATCATGGGCTTCGCGCGCGTGCGGAACCTGTATCGTATTGCCGTGCTCGCGCGCCATCGAGACAAGACCATGCCTGCCTTACAGCTTCCGGTTGCGGTGACGATGCGTCGTACGCCGCTTGCGAACCGGTGGGTCGACGCGCGGTGGGAGCCGGTGGCGGTCGAGCCGCGGTCCGCAGCGGCGGGCGCAGCCCGTCGCCGCACGAGCCGCGGCCGAGTGGGTCTTCGGCGATCACGTCCTCGAGTTGCACCGCAGCGAGGCCGAGGGCTATCACCTCAACCTCACTGCGCCCGAGCCCAAGGTGTTCGTGATGTGGCGCATGGTGGAGCCCGAAGACCTCGTGCCGGGACAGCCTGCGGCGCGGCCCCACGTCGTCACGGTCAGCTACAACGAGGCGGCGCGCATGCTCGACGGCGGCGAGCAGGTCGACGCGGTGCCGCTGCTCCCGCAGATCCGGGCCTGGATGGAACCGTTCGTGGCGGAGCACTACAAGCCGGAGCCGAAGCGCAAGATCAGGCGGCGCGATCCGTTGCGCGATGGCGCTGTCGAAGCTGGAAGCACGCCGGACGATCCGGGTCGAAGACACCGCGATGACCGACGCCGGGAATAAGCCCCCGCTGCCGCGGTTCTCGCTGAAGCGCTGGTCGCAGCGCAAGCTCGAGGCTGCCCGCGAGGAGACGCGCGCGCCCGCGCCACCGGAGGCAACGCCCGTGGCGTCGGCGCCGGCCGCCGGCCGCCTCGTCGCCCGAGCCGAGCGCGGTCCCGGTCGTCACGGCGCAGGACGCGCCGGCCTTGCCGCCGGTCGAAACGCTCACGTTCGAGTCGGACTTCGGTGCGTTCCTGCAGCCCAAGGTGGAGGAGGCGCTCAAGCGTCGGGCCCTGAAGAGGCTCTTCCGGGATCCGCGCTTCAACGTCATGGATGGCCTCGACGTGTACATCGACGACTATTCCATCCCGAGCCCCGTTTCGCCGGACCTGCTGCGCGAGATGGTGCACGCGCGGTTCACGCTCGATCCGCCACGAACCCGCATCAACGCGGCGGGTCACGTCGAGGACGTACCCCCGGAAGAGACCGACGCGGCTCGCGCGGAGGCCACACCCGATGACGACGGCATAGAAACGAGCCGCACCGACGCCGCGGTGCCTGCCGCGCCGCCGCTGTCGCAACGCAATGACGATCGCTGACAAGAACCTTCACCTGTGCACGTGCAACGGCACGATGCCGCTCGACGCGGCCGCGATCGCCGCCGCGCTCGAGCTTCCCGCCGTGCCCGCGCCGGGCTACGCACTCTGCCAACGGCAACTCGGCGAATTCGCCGATCGCGTGTCGGGCGACGCGCTCGTGGCGTGCACGCAGGAGTCGCGTCTCCTGGGCGACGTCGCGGAGGAGGGCGGGCGCACCCACACGCTTCGCTTCGTGAACATTCGCGAGACGGGCGGCTGGTCGGCCCAGGCTCGCGCGGCCACGCCCAAGATCGCGGCGTTGCTCGCGACCGCCGCGCTGCCCGATCCCGACCCCGTGCCGGGCGTGACGTATCGCTCGGGCGGGGAGCTGCTGATCGTGGGCCCGTTGGACGCGGCGCTGCACTGGGCGCGCGTGCTGTCGGGCCAACTCTCCGTCACGGTGCTCGCGACCGGTCGTGCCAACGGCAGCGAGCTTCCCGCGGAGCGCGCCTTTCCCGTCTACTCCGGCGAAGTCACGGCCATCCGCGGCTGGCTCGGCGCGTTCGACGTGGAATGGCGGCAGCGCAATCCGATCGATCTCGACCTGTGCACGCGCTGCAATGCGTGCGTGCGCGCATGCCCGGAGGGGGCGATCGACTGGAGCTATCAGGTCGACCTCGAGCGCTGCCGCGATCATCGCGCGTGCGTGGCCGCGTGTGCCGCCATCGGGGCGATCGACTTCGATCGGCGCGATGCTGCACGCGGCGAGCGCTTCGACCTCGTGCTCGACCTGCAGCGCACGCCGCAGCTGCGCATGCACCAGCCGCCGCAGGGCTATTTCGCGCCCGGCGCCGATCCCCTCGCGCAGGCGCAGGCCGTGGCGGGCCTCGCCGCGATGGTGGGCGAATTCGAGAAGCCGAAGTTCTTCGCGTACAAGCCCTCGATCTGCGCCCACAGCCGCGCGAAGAAGACCGGCTGCAACCAGTGCATCGACGTGTGCTCGACCGAAGCCATCGCGGCCGACGGCGATCACGTGCGCGTCGAGCCGTACCTGTGCATGGGCTGCGGCGCCTGCGCGACGGTGTGTCCATCGGGGGCGATGACGTACGCGTATCCCTCCATGACGGACACGGGACGCGAGCTGCGTACCCTCGTCGGAACGTATGCGCCGCGCGGGCGGGACGGATGCGTGCGTGCTGCATCCACGCCGAGGACGCGCGCCCGGTGATCGCGGAGCAGGCGCGTCGCTACCGCGGCTTGCCCGCGCGCACGATTCCGCACGAAGTGCATCACGTCGCGTCGCTCGGGATCGACGCCTGGCTTGCCGTGCTCGCGTACGGCGCGAGCCAGGTGGCCGTGCTGCTCACCGGCAGCGAGGCGCCCGAGTATCGCGAGGCGCTGCAGCGGCAGATGGCGATCGCCGACGCGATCGCGCAGGGCCTCGGCTATCAGGGCGAGCACTTCCGCCTGTTCGAGGCGGGCGACGCGAACGCGCTCGATCACGCGCTCTGGAACTGGGAGGCCGGCCCTTGCCGTGCGCGCGCCTGCGGTGTTCGCACTGACGAACGACAAGCGGGCGAACGTCGGCTTTGCCGTGGAGCACCTGTTGCGGCACGCGCCCGTTCCGCGGCAGCAGATCGCACTTCCGGCGCGTGCGCCGTTCGGCACGATCGTGGTCGAATCGCGACGCGTGCACCATGTGCCTCGCGTGCGTGGGCAGCTGTCCCGAGAACGCGCTGCTCGACAATGCGGATCTGCCTCAACTGCGGTTCATCGAATCGCGCTGCGTGCAGTGCGGCATTTGCGCCGAGACGTGTCCCGAGCACGCGATCGCACTGTCGCCGCGGCTCGATCTCGCGCCGGAGGCGAAGGCGCCGCGCGTCGTGAACGAAGCGGCGATCTTCAACTGCATCCGCTGCGGCAAGCCGCTCGGCACCGAGAAGCTCATCGGCTCCATGCTGGCGAAGCTCGCGGGGCATTCGATGTTCAGCGAGCCCGGCGCGCTCGAGCGCCTCAAGATGTGCGCCGACTGCCGCGTGATCGACCTGATGCAGCAGGAGCGCAGCGTGGACATCCGCGATGTCTGAGACCGATCTCGCCGCCGGCGCCGTCGCGCTCGCAACGCCGCTGCCGCCCGAAGAGCAGGCGCGCGCCAACTTCTACGCGCTGCTCGCGCGGCTGTACGCCGATGCGCCCGACGCAGCGCTGCTGCACGCGATCGCCGAAGCGCCGGCGCTCGGCCTGCCGACCCTGATCTCACCGAGCGACAGCAAGGCCACCGGACTGCAGCCGGCCTGGGACGCGCTGCGCGCGGCGAGCAGCGTCGATGGATGCGCAGGCGGCCGTCCAGGAGTACGTCGACGTCTTCGTGGGGGTCGGCAAGAGCGAGGTGAACCCGCACGGTTCGCACTGGCTGACGGGCTTCATGATGGAAAAGCCCCTCGCCGAAGTGAGGGCGACCCTCGCGTCCCTCGGCCTCGCGCGTCGACCCGACGCGACGATGGTCGAGGATCACATCGCCGCGCTGTTCGAGACCATGCGGCTGCTGGTAGCAGGACACGAAGCGCGACCGCCGGCATCTGTTGCACAGCAGCAAATGTTCTTTTCGAGACACATTTCGCCTTGGGTGGATCAATTTTGTATCGCATTGCACGGCTGTTCTATTGCCAACTACTACCGCCGGGTAGCACAATTTACCGAATGCTTCGTGGCGCTCGAACGTGACTCGTTCGCCATCGAATGACGACCGGCAATGGCGGATTCGTCCAATAACGTCACGTCATTCTGGAGGTAAGCATGCGTCAATCGTCGGGCAAGCCGGGCTCCGGCACGCCCTCTTCCCCCTCGTCCTCCGCCGCCAATCCGAAACGTCGTCGCTTCCTTCTCTCGCTCGGTGCGGGCGGAGCGGGAGCGGCGGTTGCAGCCGTCGCGGCGTCGCCTGCGGCTGCCGTCGTGGCGCCCGTCGCTGAGCCGGCTCCGGACAGCAAGGGCTACCAGGAAACCCAGCACGTGCGCGAGTACTACCGCACGGCGCGGATGTAGGAGAGTCGCGATGCTGCTCACGAGAAAGAACGACGGCGTTCCCGTCGGCGGTCCGCGCCTGCGTCGGCTCGCGGCGAACAAGCTCGCGACCATGGATCGCCGCACGTTCCTCAAGCGCTCCGGTCTCGTCGCGGGGGCAGGGGCGTTCGCCAGCCAGCTGCCGTACGGCACGATCGGCAAGGCCGAGGCGGCCAAGGAAGGCGAGGCGGTCAAGCGCGAGGTCCACCGTACGGTGTGCACGCACTGCTCCGTCGGCTGCGCGATCGACGCGATCACCGAGAACGGCGTGTGGGTGCGCCAGGAGCCGGTGTTCGATTCGCCGATCAACCTCGGCGCGCACTGCGCGAAGGGCGCTGCCATACGCGAGCACGGCCACGGCGAATACCGGCTCAAGACGCCGGTGAAGCTCGTGAACGGCAAGTGGCAGCGCATCAGCTGGGACCAGGCCATCACCGAGGTGGGCGACAAGCTGCTCGCGTTGCGCAAGGACGCGGGACCGGACAGCGTGTTCTGGGTCGGGAGCTCGAAGCACAGCAACGAGCAGAGCCTATCTCATGCGCAAGTTCGTGTCGTACTTCGGCACCAACAACTGCGATCACCAGGCCCGCATCTGCCACTCCACCACCGTCGCCGGCGTCGCCAATACCTGGGGCTACGGCGCGATGACCAACTCGTACAACGATCTCGCCAACACCAAGTGCGCGATGTACATCGGCTCCAATGCGGCCGAGGCGCACCCGGTCTCGATGCTGCACATGCTGCACGCGAAGGAAACCGGCGCGAAGCTGATCGTGGTCGATCCGCGCTTCACCCGCACGGCGGCGAAGGCGGACGAGTTCGTGCGCATCCGCTCCGGCACGGACATCCCGTTCCTGTTCGGCATGCTGTACCACATCTTCAAGAACGGCTGGGAGGACAAGCAGTACATCCACGACCGGGTGTACGGCATGGACAAGGTCCGCGACGAGATCATGACCAAGTGGACGCCGGACAAGGTCACCGAGGTGTGCGGCGTGCCCGAGGCCACCGTGTACAAGATCGCCGAGATGATGGCGAAGAACCGGCCGTCGACCGTCGTGTGGTGCATGGGCCAGACGCAGCACACGATCGGCAACGCGATCGTGCGGGCGTCGTGCATCCTGCAGCTCGCGCTGGGCAACATCGGCGTGTCGGGCGGCGGGGCCAACATCTTCCGCGGCCACGACAACGTGCAGGGCGCTACCGACGTCGGCCCCAACCCCGACTCGCTGCCGGGCTACTACGGTCTCGCCGCCGGTTCGTGGAAGCACTGGGCCGCGGTGTGGGGCGTGCCGTACGAATGGATCCAGAAGCAGTTCGCGCCGGGCATGATGGAAAAGCCCGGCATGACGGTGTCGCGCTGGATCGACGGCGTGCTCGAGAAGAACGATCTCATCGACCAGGATTCGAACCTGCGCGCGATCGTGTACTGGGGCCATGCGCCGAACAGCCAGACGCGCGGCAAGGAGATGGTCGAGGCGATGCAGAAGCTCGACCTCATCGTCGTCGTCGATCCCGTATCCGTCCGCCACGGCCGCGATGGCCGCGATGGTGCGCAAGGACGGCGTCTACCTGCTGCCCGCGTGCACGCAGCTCGAAACCTCCGGATCGGTGACGGCGTCGAATCGCTCGCTCCAATGGCGCGAGCGCGTCATCAGCCCGCTGTTCGAGTCGCAGACGGATCACGCGATCATGTACGCCTTCGCGAAGAAGTTCGGATTCGGCGCGGAGTTCGTGAAGAACTACAAGATCGTGAAGCCGGACGGTGACGCCAAGTTCGAGGAGCCGGAACCCGAGTCGATCCTGCGCGAGATCAACAAGGGCACATGGACCATCGGCTACACCGGGCAGTCGCCGGAGCGCCTTAAGCTGCACATGAAGAACATGAACACGTTCGACGTGAAGACGCTGCGCGCCAAGGGCGGCCCGTGCGACGGCGATTACTTCGGCCTGCCGTGGCCGTGCTACGGCACGCCGGAGATCAAGCATCCGGGATCGCCGAACCTGTACAGCCTCGACCGCCCCGTCATGGAAGGCGGCGGCTGCTTCCGCGCGAACTTCGGCGTCGAGCGCGACGGCGTCAGCCTGCTCGCGGAGGACGGCTCGTATCCGAAGGGTTGCGAGCTCACCACCGGCTACCCGGAGTTCGACCACGTCCTGCTCAAGAAGCTCGGCTGGTGGGACGACCTCACCGACGTGGAGAAGAAGGCGGCCGAAGGCAAGAACTGGAAGACGGACCTTTCCGGCGGCATCCAGCGCGTGGCGATGAAGCACGGCGCGCATCCCTTCGGCAATGCGAAGGCGCGGGCGCTCGTGTGGAATTTCCCCGACGGCATTCCGCAGCACCGCGAGCCGATCTACTCGCCGCGGCCGGATCTCGTCGAGAAGTACCCGACGCACGACGACAAGAAGGCCTTCTGGCGCCTGCCGACGCTGTTCAAGACCGTGCAGGAGAAGAACAAGGACATCTCCAAGGAGTTTCCGCTCGTCCTCACCAGCGGACGGCTGGTGGAGTACGAGGGCGGCGGCGACGAAACGCGGTCCAACCCGTGGCTCGCCGAGCTGCAGCAGGAGAACTTCGTCGAGATCAATCCGAAGGACGCCAACGACCGCGGCGTCAGGGACGGCGAATACGTATGGGTGAAGTCGCCGACCGGGGCGCAGATCAAGGTCAAGGCGATGGTCACCGACCGAGTGGGCGCCGGCACGACATTCATTCCGTTCCACTTCGCCGGCTGGTGGATGGGCAAGGACATGCTCGAGTACTACCCCGAAGGGCGCGCATCCGATCGTGCGTGGCGAGGCCGTGAACACGGCCACGACCTACGGCTATGACTCGGTCACGATGATGCAGGAAACGAAGACGACGCTCTGCCAGGTCGCCAAGACGACCGCCTGACGCCGCGGCCAGCCAGAGGAGAAGGAACAATGGCTCGAATGAAGTTCCTGTGCGATGCGGAGCGCTGCATCGAATGCAATGGCTGCGTCACGGCCTGCAAGCAAGAGAACGATATCCCGTGGGGCGTGAATCGCCGGCGCGTGGTGACCATCAACGACGGCGTGCCCGGCGAGCGCTCGATCTCCGTCGCCTGCATGCACTGCTCGGACGCGCCGTGCGCCGCGGTGTGCCCGGTGGACTGCTTCTACAGGACGGAGGAGGGCGTGGTCCTGCACGACAAGGACCTGTGCATCGGCTGCGGCTACTGCTTCTACGCGTGCCCGTTCGGCGCGCCGCAATTTCCGCAGGCCGGCGCGTTCGGCGTGCGCGGCAAGATGGACAAGTGCACGTTCTGCGCGGGCGGTCCCGAGCCCGACGGATCGGACGCGGAGTTCCAGAAATACGGCCGCAACCGTCTCTCCGAAGGCAAGCTTCCCGCGTGCGCCGAGATGTGCTCGACCAAGGCGCTGCTCGGCGGCGACGGCGATGCGGTCGCCGACATCTATCGCCAGCGCGTGATGACGCGCGGCAAGGCGGCGGAGGTGTGGGGCTGGGCCACGGCCTACGGCAAGCCCGACGCGCAGAAGCCCGGTGCCGTCCAGGCTCCCGCGACGTCGCAGAGCCCCCAGAATCCCGCCGGAGGACCCAAGACATGATGCGCAACTCGGTAGCACCGCTTCTGATCGTCGCGATCGCGGCGCTCGCGCTGAGCGCCTGCGGCGAGCGTCCGCAGGTCGTGCAATACAAGCAGGGGGAGTACCAGGGCAAGCCCGACACGCCGCCCTATCAATCCGCGCCGTTCAACGGCAATCGCCAGCAGTGGGACGACGCGATCAAGACGCGCAACCAGTTCCAGAACGAGTACAAACGGACCGGCTGACGGTCGCGGAGGGCGCATGCGCAGCACATTCATCACGCGCGCCGCTGCCGTGTTCGCGGTCGCGCTTTGCTTCGCGGGGCTTGCCGCCGCGCAGCCGTCGGCGGCAACGCCTCCGAGCCCCGATCTCGCCCAGGCGCAGCAGGAGCGGCAGCTCGTGCAGCCGTACAACAACGCGCCGGTGTGGAAGGAAGTCCGCTCGGGGATCCCGCAGTACACGAGCATTCCGGGTCGCGAGACCAACGTCCTGATCCAGCCGGAAGGGCAGACGTGGCGCGCCGCTCGCGTGCCGCTGTCGACGACCGGCGGCTTCCTGTTCGCGCTCGCGCTGCTCGGCATCGCCGGCTTCTACATGTGGCGCGGACCGATCGTCGTGCACGGCCCGCCCACCGGAAACGTGATCCGGCGCTACACCGCGGGCGAGCGCATCGTCCACTGGACCGTGGCGATCAGCTTCGTCACGCTCGCGATCACCGGCCTCATCATCACCTTCGGCAAGGGCGTGCTGCTGCCGCTCATCGGCTACACGCTCTTCTCGTGGCTCGCGATCATCGCCAAGAACCTGCACAACTTCGTCGGGCCGGTGTTCGCGATGGCGCTGCCCGGTCATGATCGTCACGTTCCTGCGCGAGAACCTGTTTCGCTCGTACGACTGGCCGTGGATCAAGCGCTTCGGCGGCATGACGGATCGCAGCGGTCGCAGCGAGGTGCCGTCGGGCAAGGCCAACGCGGGTCAGAAGGCGCTCTTCTGGCTGATGGTCGTGCTCGCCGGCCTCACGCTGGTAGTGACCGGTCTCATCCTCGACTTCCCGAACTTCAACCAGACCCGCCAGACGATGCAGCTCGCCAACGTGATCCACATGGTGGCCGCCATGATCGGCATCATCCTCGCGAGTGGGCACATCTATCTCGGCACCATCGGCATGAAGGGCGCATACGAGGCGATGCGCTACGGCTACGTCGACGAAACCTGGGCGAAGGAGCATCACCTGTACTGGTACGAGGAAGTGGTGGCGGAGAAGGCCGCGCGTCACGAAGCCGCCGGGGTCGCACCGCATCGCGCCACCTGAGCTATGGGAGAGCCAACGCAATGACGACACTACGTGCATTGCTCGCCGCCGGTCTGGTGGTGGCGAGCTTCAGTGTGGCCGTGGCCAAGCTGCCGCCGCCGCCACCGATGACGGAAGCGCAGAAGGCTGCCGCCGAGGAGAAGAAGGCCAAGGACGCGGCTGCGGCCGCCGCCGAGAAGGCTGCGCTCGCGCGGGCCGAGGACCGCGTCGCCGCGCGCTACATCGCCGAGCAGAAGGCGAAGGGCGTCACCGTAAATCCGACGCCGATCACGCCGACGGTGGCCAATGCCGTCGTGGGTCCGCCGGCAGGTGCAGCTCCGGCGCGGGGGGCCGTGACCACCGCCCAGGGCAATACGCCGGCCGGTGCCGCGACCGGGCAATCCGCCGACGCCAAGGCGGCTACCAAGCCCGGAGGGGCGAGCGAGCCCGCAACCGGTGCCGATGCCGCCAAGGACTCGGCCAAGAAGTAATCGCAGGCGGGGGCCGACCGGCAAGCGGGGAGCGCGATGCTCCCCGTTTTTGCGTGCGGCTCAGAGCTGGCTGTCGATCGGAAGCAGCGAGAGGAGGTCGACCGCCAGCTCGCGCATCGGCTCGTCTCCGGGCTCCTTGCGATAGACGACGGCCTCGCCGTCCTCTTCGGTGTGCCACGCGAGCGTCGGCTTGCCGTCCGCTCCGTGCTCCAGCATGACCTGGTAGCTGTTGGCGGGCTGCGTGATCGCATCGAAGCGCTGCGCGACCTGCTGCGCGATCTGCGGACTCTCGATGATGAGGCCGACCTCCGTGTTCAGGCGGAACGACCGGTGGTCGAAATTGGCAGAGCCGATGAACACCTTGCTGCGATCGAACGTGAACACCTTCGCGTGCAGCGCGAAACCGTCGGCTTCGTCGCCCTTGAGCTTCGCGCCGCGCACGGTCGGCTTGCCGAGCTCGGTGCGGACCTCGTAGAGGTCGATGCCCATTTCGAGCAGCGGCACGCGGTACTTGCGGTAGCCGGCGTGCACGGCGGGCACGTCGGTCGATGCGAGGGAGTTGGTCAGGATGCGGATGCGCACGTTGCGCGCGCGCAGGTCGCGCAGCAGCGCGATCTGCTCCGGGCCGGGCACGAGATACGGCGTCACGATCAGCAACTCGTTCTTCACGTTGCGAATGGACTCGAGCAGCCGCTGCCGCAGCAGGCGGCCGTCGAGCTCGCCGTTCTCCACCTTCTCCTTTTGCGGGCTGTCGTAGAGCACCTCGGCGCGCGCCCAGACCAGCGGATCCTTGCCGGACACGATCTTGCCCAGCGGATCGCCGGCCGCAACCCTGCGCATGTACTCGACGTCGGAATTGAGCTCGCGATGCTCGTCGAGCTCGGCGCGATACTTCTCGAGCGCCTTGGCGTCGGGTGCACTGCCCAGCGCCCTCACCGGAATCGCGAGCGAACTGTTCCAGTACGCATCGAAGCTCGCCGAGAGGCGCTTCACGGTCGGGCCGACCGTGAACACGTCGAAGTCCCCGAACTCGAAATCCTTGCTGGTCGAGAAGTACTCGTCGCCGACATTGCGGCCGCCCGCGATGCCGATCATGTTGTCGACCAGGAACAGCTTGTTGTGCATCCGATAGGTGAGGCGGCTCCAGTCGAGCACGAACTCGGTTGCGCGCAGGGGCGAGAATCCGCCGCGATAAAAGGTCGGATTGAACAGGCGCATCTCGACGTTCGGGTGCGCGGCGATCTTGGTGATCTGCGCGTTCGGTCCGGTCAGGTTGAGATCGTCGAGCAGGATGCGAAGCCGGACGCCTCGATCGGCCGCTTCGAGCAACTCGTCGAGGAGCAGCTTGCCGGTGTCGTCCGTCTGGAAGATGAAGTACTGCACGTCGATCGTGCGTTGTGCGCTCGCCGCCATTTCCGCGCGCAGCACGAAGCCGTCGGTCCCCGCGGGGAGCAGACGAAACCCGGACAGGCCCGCGTGCTCGGACAGTCGACCGGCGAATGCCTTGCCGAGTGCGGTCTGCTGCGGCGTCGCGAGCGCGACGGAGCGCTCACGCGGATAGTCCGCGCCCGGCGGCAGCGTGGCGCATCCTGCCAGCACCGCCGCCGCGAGGCAGACGACGAAGAACCTGATCGAATTCAAGAGGGGACCCTCGGGCATGAAGACCGAAGTTCCTCTTCTACGCGAGCGTCTCGACGGCGGGCGTAGGGCATGCCCGCGATGGCGTGTAGGAATGCGCCGTGCGCTGCGTGCACACCCGGCGAGCGGGTCAGGCCGGCGTGGGTCGGCCGCCGCGGATCGCGCTATAATCCGCGGTCCGGAGAGATGGCCGAGTGGTCGAAGGCGCCTGACTCGAAATCAGGTATACAGGGAACTGTATCTAGGGTTCGAATCCCTATCTCTCCGCCAATTCAAAATGCGCAACGCCATGATTATGCTGCGTGTTGTTCTGGGGAGCGGCTTCAAAACGGCATCTGTTACCCGAACCGGTTTCGCAGCGACTCCGTAGACCCGCCCCGCGTGCGCCGCTCGTCAAGCACGATCATTCTTTCGGCGCGCATTCAATAGCTTTGGCTCGGCGTGTACGTGCGTGGCGCGTGGCATTGCACGTCAAGGTCTAGCGCCTGAATACAAGCGCCTCCTGTCGCGAGTACCCGTGGTGCTTGACCTTCACCAAAGACGACTGTCGCACGGCAGCGTAGCGCGCGTCCATGCGCTTGGCGACGACGCCCTCGCTTGGCTTCAAAGACCTATCCGGGAGCGGTGAAGGGCTTCCCGCTTGGCGTCGGATCGCAGAGATCGGCGGCGGAGATAGTGGCGGTCACTCGCACACACATGAAGACGCGAGCCTCTCGGTCAACCGGACTACTGAATCATCTGCCAGCCGGGGCCGACGTTCGGCAAGGCCTCGTACGTCGGCGATACGTGCGGGCCGTGCATGGACCAGCGCAATACGCTGCCGTCGGCTGGTGCGTACCACAACACGTCCGCGCGACCGTCGCCATCGAGATCGACGACAGAGCCGAGTGTCCACGCATCGGCGGGAACGGTGACGAAGAAATCGAAATCGACGATGGCGCCGCCGTTCATGTACCAGGCTGCAGTCATGCCGTTGGTTTCGTTGCGCCAGAAAATGTCGGCGCGGCCATCACCGTCGAGGTCGGCGATTCGATAGGGTCGCCAACCGTCCGGACCCACGGCAGCGGGAAACGTGGCGACGTAGGTGCCGTCGGAAGTCATGAGCCAGATCGCCACCACGCCATCGACGGCATGGAACCATACAAGGTCCGCAACACCATCGCCGTTCATGTCCCCGACCCCACGCAACTCCCATTCAATCGGCACCATGCCGTAATCGCGCGAGCTTGCGATGTTGCCGTCTGTACCCATGTACCACACGACAAGCTGACCCGTAGACGTGTTGCGCCACACGAGATCGGCGCGGCCGTCGTGGTTTAGATCGCCGGCATGCGTGCGGGTCCAGCCGGGGCCGACGACAACAAGGTTCCCTTGCTGCACGGCTCCGCCGGCGCTCACCAGCCAGCGCGAAACGCTGTTGCCCTCCTGCCATACGAGGTCCGTCAACGAGTCGCCGTTCACGTCACCCACGCCCATCGGCGCTGAGAGCGTACCGGCGAACGGTAGGAACGACGTGGCCGCGAAGGCGCCCGCGCTGTCGAAGTGCCACATGGCATTGATGCCCGAGCTGTGGCGCCAGAAGACTCGCGCCGGCGACAGCACGATCGGATCAAGGCGATACGTCTGGCACCCCGCAGGAGCGCAGCCCACCGCGGCGATCTGCCCCTGGTTGTTGATCGCTGCAGCGCTCACCAGCGTCGCGCCCGCCAGCCCGCCGACGACGCGCTCGTTCAGATCGAACATGGTTCCCGCGCCGTCGTAGAGGAACGCATGGCTGGCGTTCGGCGTGTCCGCGTACCCCACGATCTGTCCGTCGTTGTTGATCGCGTAGGCTGCACTCTCGCTGCCGCCCAAGGTGCCGAGATCGTGCATGACTCCGCCGAAGTGGACGAATGCATGACTCGCGGTGCCGCTCGCCGATATGCGCGATTTGCCGACAACGTCCCCAGCATCGTTGATGCCAAACGCGATGCTCTCGTCGCCCCCCAGCGTGCCGACATCCGTCATCACGCCTGCCGAATACCGGAACGCATGCACGGACGAGTACGGGTAGACCTCCGAGGAACCGGCGATGTCACCCGATGCGTTGATCGCCCAGCCGGCGCTGACGTTGCCACCTAGGGTTCCGAGGTCGGTGACGACGCCGCCGAAGTACAACACGGCGTGAACAGCGAGGAAATCGCTCGTCCAGCGCTGGCCCGTGATGTGACCCGACGCGCTGATCGCATCGGCGGAGCCAAAACGATTGTCAAACGTGTAGAGGTTCGTCATCTGGCCGGCTTCATACATGAACGCCGCGCCGCCCTGATCGGCATTCGGTGTCGCGTTGGACCAGCCGACGATGACCGAGCTGTCGTTGATCGCGTGCGCGGACGCATGTAGCCGCCCAGCGTGCCGATGTCCTTGACGGTTCCGCCCGAGAACAGGAACGCGCGCGTGTGATAGCCGTCATCGCCGACGATCTCGCCTGCGTTGTTGATGCTGCGCGGGTGCGACGTGCCCACGGTGGCAGATTTCGCAGGCACCGCGAGAAAACGCGGTGCCGCGACGGGTGCATTTGAGAGCGCATCGTAGACAAAGGTGCCACGCAGCGCAGGGGCCGCGCCTTCGCAGTGCTGCTCAAAGCTCCCCCGGAACTTGAGAACGGGTGGTTGATTGTTCCAAAGCGGGTCGGGCGCACCATACGTCAGTTCGTCCACCACGAACTTCCCTGTCACGCTGCCGCAGGCACGCCCCTGATACGCGATGGCGAGCCCGGGATGACCCGCACTCGCGACATTTGCGCGTTCCGCGTTGTTGTAGGTCCCCGGCACCAACGGCGCCGGGATCGCACTCGCGTCGAAGCTCAGCGTAGACCGGTTGTCCGCCGGGAGTGGAGGAGCCAGCAAGAAGTCCACCGAGGCCGGCTGACTTCCGAGCATCCAGCCCGATAGTCCCTTAAAGGCGAGCGCCGTGCCGTTCGTGTACGTCACGTCTATAGCCACGCCTTGCCCCACCCAGTCGCCGGGGTCGCTGGTCGCGATCAGCCTGGCGTATCCCGTAGCACTGGCAACCTCGGCCACGAGCAACATCACGACAGCGGTAACGGCGTTGCCAAGCAGACGGGCGCTCATGGTGCGCAATCCAACAGTGATTCGGGCAGTTTCCTTCGACAGTGAATTGTCCGCCCTCGCTTGCGCGATCCGAAGAAAACAGCGCCGCAAATTGCGCCAAATCAAAGCGGGAAGCGCGCGATCCAAGTTGTGGCGAACAGCGTGTCATACGCTCGCAACGTAGACACGGGTACCTGTCGGATTGACGGCCACCCCCCGCGACGACCCCACGTTTACTAGCGCCACGGTTGCGTAAGTTGATGTGTCAACCACGGAAAGCCCTGCTCCGAAGGTGTTGCTGACGTACAGTCGAGTGCCAGCCGGGTTGACCGCGATGCCTTGGGATGCCGAGTTACTGAGAAGAAACTGCGTGATGACAGCGTTACTGGACGTGTCGATCACTGCTATCAGCCGAGTCCCGGCATCGCCCACGTACGCACGCATCCCACTGGGTTCGATGGCGATTCCGATTGGAACCACACCGACGCCAGAGATCGTTGCAGTTACCGAATTGGTTCGAGTGTCGATGACGGAGACGGTGGCAGATAGTTGGTTGGTCACGTACACGTAATGTCCCGAGGGAGTGACCGCCACGCCCAATGGTCCCAAACCGACGGGAATAGTTGCCACAACGATGTTTGTGGCTGTGTCGAGGACGGAAACAGTGCCTGAGTTGAAGTTCGTGATGTACGCAAACGGAGCACCGCTGGCGCATCGGAATACGATCATCAAAACCACCCCACAGAACAGCTTCAACAAGTGCTTCACAAGTTCACCTCTAACCTCAGTTCGATGGATGTCGATTTTCGTGTAGCGCACGGTGATCGCTGGCGGCGCCGAACGGCCGCGCCGAGGAAGCGCCGACTGGGAACAGCAGCGCAGATCGGCGTCCGCTCGAACTGCGTGCGCTCTGTTTCACGGACCCTGGGGGCGGCTTGGGGCAGACGCGTTCACCAAGCGCTGCGCTTCCTGCTTCGCGAGCCCACTCCCCTCCCCTCCGCCCACCGCGCGTAACTTCTTCAGGAACACCGTCTTGCTGTGGCCTGACTGCGCCGCGGCGTAGTCGATGTTGATGCCGCCATCACTACCGCAATGACGCGGTCGTTGCGCACTGCCGCGAGAATTTGCGGCGCCGTGCGAGCTTGGCCTCCGGCGCAGATTTAGGGCAGCATCCTCCATCCCCTGCCGACGGCGGGGAGCACGTCGAAAGCGGGGGCGACGTGCCGGCCTTGCATGGTCCAGCGCACGACCGCGCCGGATTCGGGCGCGTACCACAGTAATTCCGAACGACCGTCGAGGTCGAGGTCGATCGCAGTGCCAAGCGTCCACTCCGACAGCGGCGCGGCCGCGGGAAAGTCGACATCCGCCACGGTGCCGCCGTTCATGTACCACACGGCGGTGGTACCGTCAGCCTCATTTCGCCAGAAAATGTCGGCCTTTCCGTCCCCGTCCAGATCGGCCACCCTATACGGGCGCCAGCTTCCTGGACCGGCGCTGCCAGGGAACGCGGGCGTCCAGGAGCCGTCAACGTTCATGATCCATACGGCCGTGCTTCCGTCCGAAGCACGATGCCATACCAGGTCCGATATGCCGTCGCCGTTCACGTCGCCGATGCCGACGAGCCGCCATTCCTTCGCAATAGTTCCATAGTCACGCGATCCGGCGATGGTGCCATTTGCGGCCATGTACCAGACGACGACCTGTCCGGTGGTCCCTGCCTGCCACACCAGGTCGGCGCGCCCGTCACCATTGAGGTCGCCTGCGCCGACGAGTGACCAGTTGGGAATCACATCGGGCTGCAATCCATTCGCGACGACTTCCGAGCGCACGATGCGCCCATCAACGCCCATGGACCACAACCACAGGTCGCCAGTGCCCGACCACCACAGCACGTCGGGAACCGAGTCGCCTGTGACGTCGGCCACCGGGCCGATCCTCGCACCTGGACCGCTCATGCTGATATCAAGGCCAGCGAGGAACTGCGTCTGACCGAGCGCGGGGCGGCCGTCGGTTCCGGCGCTGAACTGCCACGCCGCTGTAGCCGCGCCGTTGCCTGCATCACGGTACCAGTACACGCGCGTGCGAGCCTGTGCCGCAACGAATGCGGGTCCGCCGGCGTCCGTGACTGTGCCGTTGGCGGTCAGATCGTCGTCGCCCAGACGCCCATCGGTTATCGAGAAGGTGACGACGTTCCCGATGATTACCGCCGGGATGCGATACCAGTGCGGATTGGCGTCATCCGGGGTGGGCCCGTACTTCCAGTACGCGCTTGGCACGTCCGCACCGGGCGGCAGTGTCAGCGTGAACGTCAGTGTCGATCCCGGCGTGCAGCCGCTCGTCGAGAAGCCGACGAGACCGTGCAGGAAAGCGAGATCCGGCGGTGAGGAGCCCGTCGGCGGCGAATAGACGGAGCCGCTCACGGGGAAATACGCGCCGCGCGTAAACCCGCACAAAGGGCCGCCTCCGCCCACTTGCAGGGTCGCGTTGCCGCTCAGCGTCGACGTCGGTCCACCAAACGATTGACCTGGGGCGGTGGCAGGCAATGCCGTCACGTCGATCGCCACCGCGGAAGACGCGCTGGCGTTGTACAGATCGGCGCCTCCGTATGATGCCGAGTAGGTGTGACGCCCCGGCGCTACGGCCGGCAGACTGAGCCGCGCCACCGTGAACGAACCGCCGCAGGAGCTCGTTCCGATACCCGAGCGGGCGACGGCGCTGGCGCCCACGAGCGTTGCCCCTTCGAAGAACTGAACGGTTCCCGTGATGTCGGGCCAGTTGGATGGAGTCGGACACGCCTCTATCGGCGCGGACAGGTACACGTCACCCGTGACGGCATCGCTATGCGCCGTCAGCGCGGTTGTGGTTGCAACAGGGATCGGTGCCGGATTGATCGTGACTGTTGCGGTTGGAGTCGTGCTTCCAAGATAGTGGGTATCGCCGCCGTACACGGCGACATACGCATGCGTTACCGGAGCGACCGACGTGAGCGTGAGCTGGCCTCGGATGTAGCTGCCGCCGCACGAGTTGGAGCCGATGCCGAAACGCGCGACAGGCGAGCTTCCGACCAACGTGGTGCCTTCGTAGATCTGCACGGTGCCGGTCAGGTCGGGCGTGCCCTCGGCGGGCCTCGGACATGCCTCGACCGCCACGGTCAACCCCACTTGCTGCGTCGTCGAGTTCGGTATCGCAGTCAACGTTGCCGCTGTAGCAATCGGGGCGGGAAGCACGGTAATGGTTACGCTCGCCGTCGTCGACGCGCTTCCGGCGTAATACGTGTCGCCTCCGTAGACGGCGGTGTACGCATGCGTGCCGGCGGGAACGCCCGTCAGCGTGATCTGGCCCTTGATATCGGGCCCGCTGCATGAATTCGTTCCTATGCCGAAACGCGCGACGGCTGCACTTCCCACGAGCGCGGCGCCTTCGAAGAACTGAACCGTGCCAGTCAGGTCCGGCGTACCCGCGGTGGGTCTCGGGCACGCCTCGACCGCGGCCACGAGCACGACTTCGCCGGTCGGCGAATTGCCGAAGGCGGTGACACTCGTCAGCGTGGAGATGGGCGTCGGGCGGGGTGGAACCGTCGCCGGCTGCAAGGCCGACGTACTGGTCAGGTAATAGGCATCGCCGCCGAAGACCGCCGTATACGTGTGCGTACCGGGGCTCACCGCGGCGAGCGTTACCTGACCCTGAATGTAGCTGCCCCCGCACGAGCTCGTTCCGATGCCGAAACGAGCGATGGACGAGCTGCCGACGAGCGTCGTGCCCTCGAAGAACTGCACGGTGCCCGTCAGATCGGGCGTGCCGGTTGGGGGCCGCGGGCAGGCCTCGACCGCGGCAACCAGAGCTACGTCGCCCGTCGCGGGGTTGGTGTGCACAGTCAATGCCGTCGCGGTGGCGATCGGGCTTGCCCGCGGTGGAATCGTGACGGTGACTGCGACCGCAGTACTCGGCCCATAGTAGCTGTCCCCGCTGAATACCGCGGTGTACGTGTGGTTCCCCGGGCTTGCACCTGCCACGAGGATCTGGCCGATTACGTAGGGACCTCCGCAGGAGTTCGTGCCGATGCCAAACCGCCGGGCGCTCGCGCTACCCACTGGCGTTGAGCCCTCGAAGAACTGGACGGTGCCGCCCAGATTCGGCGCGTTGGCCGGGATCGGGCAGGACTCCACGGCGGCGCTGAGGCCGACATCACCCGTCACCGGATTCGCACTGGCGGTGAGCGCCACGGTGGTGGCGATGGTGGCTTCGGCGCGGCCCGACAAACCGGCAAGGACGAGAAACGTGACGCAGAGTGCGATGCAGAGGCGGGTCATTGTGTGGGCGGTCTCGCAGAAATGCGTTGGCGACCCAATGCACGCACGATGGGCTCCGCACGATGCTAGAAGGGTTGGAGAGGGTTGTACTTGATGTTTAGCAAGCGGCGACGGTCCGTGCAAGGGCGCGCGCTGTGGAGCACAAGGGAATCGCACTCAACCGTGACAACAACGCTCAGTCGGATAGTCGACCCGCATCGCCGGCGGCGATGCCTTGATGGCTTCGCTCATGATCGCGTCTTTTGATCCTGCAACCTCGCGCCGCTGGCGGCGAGCCGGGTCAGCAGCGGCGACGGCGTCCAGTATCGGTGTGCATTGCCGCGGACATCCGCGTAATGCGCAAGACGGCTGACGATGTGCGGCAGCCCGGTTGCATCGGCGAAGAACATGGGGCCGCCGAGGTGGTCTGGAAATCCGTACCCGCTCGTCCACACGACGTCGACATCGGAAGCGCGATACGCGATCCCCTCGTCGACGATTCGGGCGCCTTCGTTGATCAACGGGTAAAGCAGGCGTTCGACGATCTCGCGCTCATCGATGACGGCTCTGCGCGCGATGCCGTGCTGACGAGCCAGATCGCGGGTGATCGCTTCGAGCTCAGGGTCGGCGAGCGCCTTGCGTCCTTCGTAGCGATAGTAACCGCGGCCCGTCTTCTGGCCCATCCGTCCGAGTTCGAACAGCCTCTGCACGACGACCCGGTAGGTGTCGTCGGCGGGCAGGCGACCGGCCTTGGCCTGCTCGATCACGACCTGCGCCCCGACGTCGATACCGGCCATGTCCAGCATGCGGCAGGGACCCATCGCCATGCCGAGCGCCTCGACCGCAGCATCGACCTGCAACGGAGTCGCACCTTCCATCAACAGGAACTCGGTCTCGCGGAGGTAGGGCTCGAGCATGCGATTGCCGATGAACCCCCAGCACGCGCCGGACACGACAGGAACCTTGCCGATGCTCCGGCCCAGCTTCATCACGGTGAGCAGCACTTCAGGCGAGGTGGCCGCGCCGCGCACCACCTCCAGCAGGCGCATCACGTGGGCGGGGCTGAAGAAGTGCATGCCGATCACGTCGCGCGGCCGGCCGGTCGCCTGCGCCAGTACGTCCAGGTCCAGCGTGGACGTGTTGGACGCGATGATCGCGCCACGCTTGCAGACCTCCCCCAGGCGCTTGCAGACCCCTTGCTTCAACGACAGGTCTTCGTACACCGCCTCGATGACGAGATCGCAAGCTGCGAGCGCCGTGTCATCCAGCGTGGGGTGCAGCAAGCTCATGCGCCGTTCGAGTTCGCGCTGCGCGAGTCTTCCTTTGGCAACGCCGGTCTCGTAGACCTGGCGGATGCCGCGCATCGCCGCGTCGAGGGCCCGCTCAGAGGCCTCGACGAGCACGACGGGGATTCCCGCATTCAGGAAGTTGATGGCGATGCCGCGTCCCATCGTTCCGCCGCCGAGGACGCCCGCCGTGTGGATCGACCGCGGCGCGACGCCGGCGGGCAACCCGGGGATCCTCGCGGCTTCGCGCTGGGCGAAGAACAGGTAGCGCAGCGCCTTCGACTGCGGCGACGCACGCAGCGCCTCGAATGCGCGAGCCTCGACTTGCGCGCCCTCATCGAACGGCAACGCGGCCGCCTCGACTGCATCGACGATCGCGACGGCCGCCGGGTACGCGGCGAACTCGCGGCGGGCGCGCGCGCGAGCGACGGCGAAGAAGTCCGGCGGGACTCGGCCGGTGTCCACCGACAGCTCGCTCGTGCGACGCAGAGCGGTGTCGGAGCGCAGGCAGTTCCAACGCGAAGCGGATGCCGCGCTCGAGTGGATCACCGTCGACGATCGCGTCGATGAGGCCGCACTCGAGTGCAGCAGAGGTGTCCATGCGCCGCCCCGTCGAGATCAGGTCCAGCGCCAGCTCGGCGCCGACCAGCCGGGGAAGGCGCTGCGTTCCCAGGGAGCCGGGCAGCAGTCCGAGCTTCACCTCGGGAAAGGCAAATTGCGCATCGCGGGTGGCGATGCGATGGTGGCAGGCGAGCGCGAGCTCGAGTCCCCCACCGAACGCGAAGCCGTGCATCGTTGCGACGACCGGGCGGTCCATCTGCTCGATGCGCGCGAGAATCCGGTTCAAGGGCGCGGCCGAAAATGCGGGGTCGTCGAATTCCGCAATGTCGCCGCCGGCGACAAAGCTGCGACCCGCGCAGCCGATGATCAGCGCGCGCGATTCGCTGTCCTGCCCGAAGGCATCCACGGCGGCGCCGAGCTGTTCGATGACGTCGACCGACAGCGCGTTCACCGGCGGGTTGTCGATGACGAGCAGGGAAACCTCGCCCCGCCGCTGCAGCCGGACTGTGCCTTGTGCGCTCATGGGTGCCTTGAAGCTGATCACGATCGGCCGGTAGAGGCGCGTCGTGCAATGATCGTACGAGGGGTCAGCCCAGCGTGCGCCAGCCCAGTCCCGGAGTGATGGCCTGGGCTTCGCCCTCGCCGAGCACGACCGGCTGCAGCAAGCCGCTGTCGACAGCTTCCAGCGTGAACTCGCGCAACGTGCGCACGCGCGCGGCCGGCACGCCGCTCGCGTTCAGGCGTTGTTCCAGATCGACCGCCGAGTGCCCGGCCAGGCGCGCCGCGAGCAGTTCGCGGAACGCCTTGCGGATCGCGCGCACGCGCGAAGGCGGGCGCCACCCTCGGCACGCGGGTTCGAGCAGCGGCGCGACCTCCGCGGGCGCGACTCCGAGAACCTGCATCAGGCGCGTCGATGTGCGCCGGCGTGTTGGCGCCGATCGCGAGCCAGCCGTCGCGGCACGCGAAGGTATCGGCCGCCGGGCTGCCCGAATAGCCCTTGTTGCCCACGCGCGGGATTTCCTGGTCCGGATGCGCCAGCGTCTCGCAGGCGAACGGATACATGAGTTGCAGCGCGCTGGCCCACATGCTCACGTCGAGAAAGCGAGCCCGCGCCCGTGTGCTCGCGCTCGCGCAGGGCGATCACGATCGCGAGCGCGCCGATGATGCCGGTGGCCGCATCGATGACCGGAAAACCGGTCTTGACCGGCGGATCGCCCTCCGTGCCGGCCAGCATGGTCATGCCGGTCAAGGCCTGGATCACGTGATCGTAGGCGCCGTAGCGGCGTGCGCGCCGGATCGCTGTAGCCGTAGCCCGAGATCGCGCAGTAGATGATCCGCGGGTTGACGGCCTTGACGTCTTCGTAGCCGAGCCCGTGACGTTGCAGCACCCCGGGGCGATAGTTGTCGACCATCACGTCGGCTTCGCGCGCGAGCGCGAGCACCTCGGCGCGGCCGGTCTCGGAGGCGATGTCGATCTCGCGCATCCGCTTGCCGGCATTGAAGGCCGTGAAGGCGCGGGCGCCGGACGGCCGTGCGCCGCATCACGTCGCCGCCACCGGGCTTCTCCACCTTCGTGACCTCGGCGCCCATCTGCGCAAGGTGAAAGGTCGCGAACGGACCGGCGATCACATGGCTGAAGTCGAGCACGCGGATGCCGCGCAGTGCCCGCGGAGGCAGATGGGGTACAGCGGTCATTACTTGTACACGCTCAGGTGGGCGGCCTTGACGATCTTGTCCAGCTTCAGGGTCTCGGCTTCCATGAACTTCGTGAACTCGGCGGGCGAACTGCTGAGCGCGACCAGAGCGCCAGCCGCCTCGCTGTCGGCGCGCAGGGTCGGGTCGCCATAGGTCTTGACCACCGCCTTGAACAGGATGTCCACGACCTCCGGCGGCGTACCGGCCGGCGCCCAGAGGCCGAACCAGGCGTCGAGTGCGAGGTCCTGCGTCTTGAACACCTCGACGAGCGTGGGCACGTCCGGCAGGGCCGGCATGCGCTGCGCGCTCGACACGGCCAGCGCGCGCACCTTGCCGCCGCGGATCTGCGGGATCGCGGTCGAGGCGATCGGGAACGCGAACTGCGTGGTGCCCGTGATGATCGAGGGCACGATTTCGACCGAGCCCTTGTAGGGCACGTGCACCACGTCGATCTTCGCCTGCAGCGCCATCGCCGCGCCGCACAGGTGCGCCGCGCTGCCGACGCCGCCGGAGGCGTAGTTGAGCTTGCCGGGCTCCCTCCTCGCGGCCGCGACGAGGTCTTCCACCGTCTTGTAGGGCGAGTCGGCGCTGACCACGAGGATCGACGGACTGAAGGTGGTGCGCGTGATGTGCGCGAAGTCCTTCATCGGATCGAACTTCACGCTCGGCTCCATGGCCTTCTGCACGACGTGCGACGAGGCGCCCAGCGAGGATGTTGTAGCCGTCGGGCGCCATGCGCGCGACGTTCTGGGCCGCGAGGATGCCGCCGGCGCCGACGATGTTGTCCACCACCACGACGCTGCCCTTGCCGAGCACCTCGGCCAGCTTGACCGCCATCTTGCGCGTGAGCACGTCGGGACCGCCGCCGGCCGCGAAGGGCACGATGATCTTGATGGGGCGGTTCGGGTAGTCGCTGCCCTGCGCGAGCGCAAGCGCGGGCAGGCCCAGGCCCGCGGCGCCGAGACCGAGGGCCTGGAGATGGAACTGGCGGCGAGTGGGCATGGCGCAGTCTCCCCTGTGAGGTGGTGATGCGAGGGCAAGTCTAGGCGCGCGGTGGCATAAGCAAAACTGAAATGTTCTAATCGAGTCATTAGAGAATCGGGCCATGATCACGACCAGCGCCTTGCCTCGCTCGTTTCGCGCAGCTCAGGCTGCGCGACCTGATGCTGCTCGAACACCTGGAGGAACTCGGCTCGCTCACCGAGGCCGCGGCGCGCATGCACGTGACGCAATCGGCGATCACGCAGGCGCTGCAGTCGCTCGAGGAAGCGTTCGGCCGGCCCCTGGTCGCGCGTGGGCGTCGCGGCCAGCGCGGCGTGAGCTCTCACGCCCGCCGGCGCGGCCGCGCTCATGCACCTGCGCGTCGCGCGCCACGAACTGGAGGCGGCGCTGGCGGCCGCGGCCGACCCCGGCACGCTCGAGCTGCGCATCGGCGCGCTGCCGCTCACGCTGGTGCAGCCCCTGCCCGACGCACTCGCGCGCCTGCGCAAGCGCCTGCCGCAGGTGCACGTGCATCTGCGCGAGGACACGGTGCCGAACCTTTGGCGGCAGATCGAGGCGGGCGAATTCGATGCGATCGTCTGCCGGCTGCCTGCGCTCAGCGAGCAACAGCGCCTGCCCGCGGGCGTGGCGCACCGGACGGTAGGCCACGAATCGCTGGTGCTGGTCTGCGGCCGCGGCCATCCGGTCGCGCGCCGGCGCAAGCCGGCGCTTGCGCTGCTGCGCGAGTACGACTGGGTGCTGCCGCCCGAGGGCTCCTACACGCGGCTGGCGATCGAGCAGACGTTCCTGCGCGCCGGGCTCAAGGGCCCGCGCGCAGCCATCACCTCGATGAACTTCCACGCCAACCTGCGCCTGGCGGCCGAGGGCAGCCTGCTCGCGGTGGCGCCGCGCTCGGCCGCGCTCGCGGTGCGCGAGGTGCTCGACCTGGTGCTGCTGCCGATGGACTGGGGTCGGCGAGGACGCTGCCGTGACGCTGGTCTGGCGCGAGGCGAGTCTCGGCAACCCGGCGCTCGTGGCGCTGCTGGAGTGCTTCTGAAGGCTTGCGCGGTCGAGTTGCCGACGGCGCGAATAGGTGATGGGCGCTAGAATCGCTCGCATGCAAAGACGTTCGCGCGCCCGCGCAGTCCAGCCGACACGCGGCGCACCCCCGCGACTGCCACGTGCCGCCTGACGCCACGGCCGAGGGCGTGGAGGCGGCCGCGCCACGGCTGCCCTGCTCGCAGCTTTTCCTGGTGTTCTCCGGACTGTCGCTGCAAGGCTTCGGCGGCGTGCTGCCTTTCGCATACAGGGCGCTGGTCGAGCGCCACCGCTGGCTGACTCCCGCCCAATTCGCCGAGCACCTCGGCATCTGCCAGCTGCTTCCGGGACCCACGATCTGCAACATTGCGTTGATGGTGGGTCATCGGTATGCCGGAGCACGCGGTGGCCTGGCGGCGATCGCCGGACTCGTCGGCGGGCCGTTCCTGATCGTGATCGCCCTCGGGGTGCTCTATCAGCGCTTCGGCGAGCTCGAGGTCTTTCGGTCCGCACTGAGAGGCATGACGGCCGTGGCGGCCGGGCTCATCCTCGCGACCGGCATCAAGATGGCCATCGCGGCGTTCAGGGAATCGCGCGGAAGGCATCGCCGCTCGGCGGCGCAGCTGGTGCTCGCGGTCCTGGCGTTCTGCGGTCTTGGCGTGCTGCAGTGGCCGCTCATCGTCGTGGTCTTCGTGCTCGCGCCCCTCGGAACCGTCGTATTCCTTTGGCTGCAAAAGCAGATGGACGACGGGTCGCCAGTAGTCGCGCTCTGCGCGCATCTCGCATTGCTGTCGCTGATGGCGGTCGGCGGGGGCCTGGTGATGATCGCGCCGGAGGTGCGCGCGTATGTGGTCGACGCGAAGCACTGGCTGCATGACGAGCAATTTGCGGCGGCCTACGCAATCGCTCAAGCGGCGCCGGGCCCGAACCTGCTGTTCATTTCGCTCATCGGCTGGTTCGTTGCAGGATGGACGGGAGCGATCGCAGCGACGCTGGCGGTCATCGTGCCGCCGACGGTGCTCACGTTGGCACTCCTGAGGACCCCGATTCTTCGCACGGAGCATCCGTTTGCGCGCGCGCTGCGGGATGCCTTCCTCCCGATGGCGATCGGATTGCTTGTCGCGGTCGCGTGGATCTTCATGGGCGCATTGAACGGCAGCTGGCGCGCGGATGTGCTCACCCTGATCTGCGCACTGATCGTCGTGCGCACGCGGTTCAACCCGGTCCTGCTGATCGCGGCGGGCGCGATGCTCGGTGCGGCCCACATCGTTTGACGCGCTCCGTGGCGGTACCGCACGGTGACAGCTCGGAAGCCGCGCCGAGCCAGCTCGACCTGCTGGCCGACGAGGTATCCGCGGATCACACGCCGCTTTGGCGAGGGCCACCACTGTTGGAGAAGCGAAGACATGCCGGACTTCCTGATCTACGAGCAAGACGACGCCGTCGTAACGCTGACCATGAACCAGCCGGAACAGCGCAACCCGCTGACCGGCAACAGCGCGGTGCCCGAATTCCTCGCGGCCATCGAGCGCATCCATGACGACCGCGGGGTGCGCTGCGTCATCCTCACCGGCAACGGTCCCTCGTTCTGCGCCGGCGGCGACATCCGCCAGATGAAGCGGCAGGCCGCGCCGGAGGTGAGCGAGATGGACATCCGGCAGGAATACCGCGGCATCCAGCGCCTGACGCTGAACCTCTTCAACCTCGAGGTCCCCGTGATCGCCGCCGTGAACGGCCACGCGATCGGCGCCGGGCTCGACCTCGCCTGCATGTGCGACATTCGCATCGCGTCCGAACGGGCGAAGTTCGCGGAGAGCTTCATCAAGCTGGGCATCATTCCGGGCGACGGTGGCGCCTGGCTGCTGCCGCGTATCGTGGGCATGTCGCGCGCCGCCGAGCTCGCCTTCACCGGCGACATGCTCGATGCGCAGCAGGCGCTCGCCTGGAACCTCGTTTCGCGCGTGGTGCCGCACGACGAGCTGATGGCATCCGCGCGCGAGCTGGCAGGTCGCATCACGCGACACGCCTCGCACGGCGTGCGCCTGACCAAGCGTCTGCTGCGCGAGTCCATCCGCTCGAGCCTGGACACCGTCCTGGAGCTCTCCGCCGCGTTCCAGGCCATCTCGCACAAGACGCCGGACCACAGCGAGGCGGTCGACGCCTTCCTCGAAAAGCGTGCCCCTCGGTTCAGTTGAGCGGCGCCGGTGCACAGATGCGGTACGGTCGAACCCGCGTTCGACCCGGCTCGCGGACGCGAGCGAATCGCTCCGGTAGCTCTCGAACAACTTGACGCAGGCGTGAAGCGGGCCTAGGATGCGAAATCATTTAGATGGTTTTATTGTTTAGCAGCCCCGCGCCACAGCCTGCGCGGAGCGCGCCAGTCCGGAGGACATCCGTGGCCACCGCAGCGAATACCGCTTCGCCTGTCTCGACGCCCCGGTCCGTCCCGGACGCGGGCGAAGACTTCGCAACCGTGCTCGCTCGCTTCGCCTGCGACCTCGCGCTGCGTGACCTGCCCGAGCCGGTGATCGCTGCGGCGAAGGCCAACGTGTTCGATACGCTGGCGTGCGCGGCCGCCGGCTCGAGCGCGCCTGCGGTGGCGCAAACGCGCGAGCTTGCGGTGGAGTGGGGCGGTGCCCCCCAGGCGACGATCCTTGCCTTCGGCGACAAGGTGCCGGCGCACCACGCGGCGTGGGTCAACGGCACGATGGCGCACGCCCGCGACTACGACGACACGCACGACGCGGCCGTCCTGCATGCGGGCGTATCGGTCGTGCCGGCAGCGCTTGCCGCCGCCGAGCTGCGCGGCGGTGCGCACGGCGCGGACTTCGTCGCCGGCGTCGCCGCCGGTCTGGAGACGATCTGCCGGCTCGGCGTGGCAACCCGCATCGGCATCATCGAAAGCGGCTTCATCTACACCTCGCTGTTCGGCTACTTCGCCGCAACCGTCGCGGCGGGACGCGTGCTCGGGCTCGACGTCACGCAGATGGTCAACGCGATCGGCATCGCCTATTCGCAGGTTGCCGGCAACCACCAGGTCACACGCGACGGCGCACTCACGAAGCGCATGCAACCGGGATTCGCCGCGCAGGCGGCACTCGCTCTCGGTGCAGCTCGCGCAGCGAAACGTGCGTGGGGCTCAAGCCACGTTCGAAGGGATCGACGGTTTCCTGCGCGTGTACCTGCGCGAGCGCTGCGACCGCGACGCGTTGCGCGATCGGCTGGGCGAGCACTACGAATTCACCCAGCTCAGCTACAAGCCCTATCCGTGCTGCCGTTTCAATCATGCGGCCATCGACGCTGCGCTCGCGTTGCGATCGTCCGCAGGCATTCGCGCCGGGGACGTGCGGCGCGTTCGGGTCGGCGTGAACCGACAGGCGTACGAGGCGGTGTGCACACCCGTCGAAGTGCGCAAGGCGCCACGCACGATCGTGCACGCGCAGTTCAGCATCCCCTATACCGTGGCGACTGCGCTGACGGACGGCTGCGTGAGGTTGGGGCACTTCGCCGAAGCCTCGCTCCATCGCGAGGAGATCCTCGTCGCTCGCGCAGCGGGTGGAAGCGTTCGTCGATCCGGAGATCGAGCGCGAATGGAGTCGCAACATCTCGCCCGCCCACCTGCACGTCGACATGGAGGACGGGACCGCGCACGGCGTGCGGGTCGACTGGCCGCTCGGTCATCCACGCCGTCCCATGTCGGCCGCGGATTTCGACGCCAAGGCCGTCGATTGCTTTCGCGCCGCCGCGCGCCCCTTTCGCTGACGACGCGTCGCGTCGACTGCGCGACCTCGTCGACCGGCTCGAGTCGCTCGACGACGTCCGCTCGCTCGCGCGCGTCATGGATCCTGCATCGTGACCGCGCGCGGCAAGGCCGGCGCGGCACGACGTCCGGATCGATTCCGACCCACCGGCAGCGGCGTCAGCGCCCGCACTGCCATCCATGGAGGAGACGAAATGCCATTCTCGAAACACGTGACTCGCCGGGCCCTGCTCGTCGCGTCTGCGGCCGCCGTCGCGGCAGCCTTGCTTCCCGCGGCTGCGAGCGCGCAGGCCGCGTGGCCCAGCCAACCCATCAGGCTGGTCGTGCCGTTCGCGCCCGGCGGCAGCAACGACATCATCGCGCGCGTGCTGGCGACGAAGCTCGGTCCGCGACTCGGCCAGCCGGTGGTCGTCGAGAACAAGGGCGGCGCCGGCGGGACCATCGGCACCGACGCCGTGGCCAAGTCGCCACCGGACGGCTACACCCTGCTGTTCGTCTCGACCTCGCTCACGACCAACGCGGCGAGCGGCAAGAATCTCCCCTACGACGTGCAGAAGGACCTGCAACCGATCGGCGAGGTGGCCGCCGGGCCGTTCGTGGTCGTCGTGTCCAACGACTTCAAGGCAACGACGCTGCGCGAATTCATCGACATCGCGCGCGCGAAGCCGAACAGCATCAGCTACGGCAGCGCAGGCGTCGGCGGCATCAACCACCTCGGCACCGAACTGCTCGCCTCGGAGGCCAAGATCCAGCTCGTGCACGTGCCGTACAAGGGCATCGGTCCCGCGTTCACCGACCTCATGGCGGGCAGGCTGCAGATGGCGCTGCCGACGCCTCGCCTCGGCGGCGCAGTACATCCACTCGGGCAAGATGCGCGGCCTCGCGGTGACCGGCCCGCAGCGCTCGCCGCTCGCGCCCGAGTTGCCGACGGCGTCCGAAGCCGGGCTGCCCGGCTACCAGCTCGAAGTGTGGTGGGGCGTGGTCGGTCCCGCGCGGTTGCCGGCTGCGGTGGTCAAGCGGCTCAACGAGGAGTTGAACGCCGTGCTCGCGCTGCCCGAGATCCGGGAGGTGCTTGCGCGCGAAGGCGCGACGCCGCGGCCCAGCACGCCCGAGGCCTTCGGCAAGGAGATCGCGTCCGACTTCACGCGCTGGAGCAAGCTCATCAAGGACGCCCACATCCAGGTCGAGTGAGCGCGATGCGCAAGAACGTTTCGCTTGCCCGGTTGCGTTTTGCGGACTACCTGCGTCCGCACGACGTGATCGGCTGGCCGCAGGGGCCGGGCGAGCCGCTCGGGCTCACGGAAGCGCTGGTGGCGCAGCGTGCGGATCTGCAGTCGCCGGTGCTGTTCTTCGGCTTGTCCGCGTCGGGCACGCTGCGCCCCGAGCACGCGGAGCACTTCGCATTTCGCGCGCTCAACGGCGCGGGCACGAATCGGCGCATCTCCGGTCTCGCCGACATCGTCCCATGCCACGTCAGCACGGTGCCTGCGCTGCTGCGTAGCGGCGACCTGCATGTCGATGTCGCACTCGTTCAGGTCGAGGCCGTTGCCCACCGGCGGCTTCACGCTCGGGGTCATCGCCGACTTCACGCAGGCGCTGATCAGAGCGGCGCGCGTGGTCATCGCGCTTGTCAATCCCAGCCTCCCGGTTACGCGCGGCGATGCGCTGGTGGCGAGCGAGGACATCGACGTTCTGGTGGAAAGCGATGACCGGATCATCGACATGCCGGATCCCGAGCCCTCCGCGGTGGAGCGCGCGGTGGCGGCGCAGGTGGCGGCGCTGATTCCCGATCGCGCGACGGTCCAGCTTGGAGTCGGCACGCTGCCGGCGGCGGTGGCCGGTGCGCTTTCGAATCATCGCGAGCTGGGCGTGCACAGCGGCGTGGTCTCCGATGTGCTCGTCGACCTGGTCGAGCGCGGGGTGGTCACGAACGCGCACAAGGGCTGCGACCCGGGACGCACGGTCACCGGCGGCCTGTTCGGAACGCAACGCCTGCGCGACTTCGCGGAACGCAGCGGGCTCGTGGACATGCGCAGCGTGGAGTACACGCACTGCATCGCGGTCACGTCCGCCATTGCACGATTCCACACCATCAACTCGGCCATCGAGATCGACGTGTCGGGACAGGCCAACTCCGAGATCGCCGGCGACCGCTATCTCGGCGCCGTCGGCGGCCAGGTGGACTTCGTGCGCGGCGGCATGGCGTCGCCGGGAGGGCGTTCGATCATTGCCGTGCCGTCCACGACCCCGGACGGCAAGCATTCACGCATCGTCGCATCGCTGCAGGGTCGCCCTGTCACGACGGCGCGCAGCGACGTCGACGTGATCGTGACCGAGTACGGCGCCGCGCAGCTTCGCGGCTGCCCGTTACGCGAACGTGCGCGTCGCCTGATCGCGATCGCCCATCCGGACCATCGCGAATCGCTGCTGCGCGCGATGCACGAGAGCCGTGCGGACAAATGAACCTCGGTGCGCGCGCCTCCGCGTGAGCCTCGTTGCCACTAATTGCAAAGGATTGCTGTGAGCCAGGACGTTTTCCTCGATGCGCTCGGCAACCACGTATTCCAGATCCGGCTGGAGCGTCCCGAGCGCATGAACGCACTGGGCGTGGCGACGGTCGCGGCACTGGAGCAGGCCGTCTCCGAGGCTGCTGCGAAGCGGGCCCGGGTGCTGCTGTTGCGCGGCAGCGGCCGCGCGTTCTGCGCCGGCGCCGACCTGAAGGAACGCCAGGGCATGGACCTCGCCGCGCGCCTCGCGCACAACGGCGGCATCCGCGCGGCGATCGAGGCCATCGCGGGCGCCCGCTTCGTCACGATTGCCGTGCTGAACGGCCTGGCGCTCGGAGGAGGGCTCGAGCTCGCGCTCGCCTGCGATCTGCGGATCGCCGCCGCCGGCATCAAGCTCGGGCTGACGGAGAGCCGGGTGGGTGCATTTCCCGGAGCGGGGGGCACGCAACGGCTGCCGCGGCTGATCGGCGTGAGCCGGGCGCTGCACATGATGCTGAGCGGCGAACCCGTGACGAGCGAATACGCGCTCGGCATCGGCCTCGTGAACGAAGTCGTTGCGCCCGAAGAACTGGAAGCGCGGGCGCATGCGTTCGCCACTCTGCTGTCGGGCCGGTCTGCGCCGGCCGTTGCGACGCTCAAGCGGCTGGTCTACCAGGGCATCGAGCTGCCGCTTGCCGAGGGGCTGCGCATCGAGCGCGCCGCGCTGCCGGAGATTCTCGGCTCGACCGACTATGCAGAAGGGCTGGCGGCATTCGCGGAGCGGCGAGCGCCACGGTTCACGCAGGACCTGCAATGAGCTCGCGCCCGGCGGCAGCGTACCTCAGCAAGGCCCAGCAGGTCGCGCAGGACCTCCTCGCGCGGATCGCCGACTCGAAGGTCCAGGAGGGCGAGACCTTCGCGACCGAGACCGAGCTGCTGCAGCAGTTCAAGGTGAGCCGGCCGACGTTGCGCGAAGGCATCCGCATCCTGGAGTCGCAGGGCATGATCGAGCAGCGTCCGGGTCCCGGCGGCGGCCTCGTCATGCGCCGGCCGAGCCTCGACATGCTCGCCGACAGCCTCTCGATCTACCTGCGGTTCAACGACGTGCCGTTCGTGACCGTGCTCAAGGCGCGCGAGGTCATCGAACCCGCGCTCGCGGCCGAGGCGGCGCTGCAGGGCACCGACGACGACTTTCGCCAAATGGCCGACTCGATCGAGCGAATGAAGACGCAAGGCGAGGACCAGGCTGCATTCATCGCCGAGAACCGCGTGTTCCACGGCATCGTGGCGCGCGCCAGCGGCAACAAGGTGCTGGAAACGTTCTGGGGCACGATCAGCCTGCTGGCGCACGGCGAGCATCACGGCGTGCGCTACACCATCGGCAACCGCCAGCACGTGATCGCCGCTCACCAGCAGATCCTCGACGCGTGTCGTCGAAGGGATTCACGCGCGGCCGCGCAGGCGATGTCGGCGCACGTCGGCGAGCTCGAGCATCTCGTGCGCGATCGCTACCAGCATCTGCTGGGCCAGCCCATGCGCGTGCGCGACCACCGCGGCGTGCGCTGATGACGTCGACTCGCTTCGCTCGCCCCCAGGGGGCTTGCAGTGGCTTCGGCGGCCGAGCGCCACTGACTTGCACGCCGAAGGCGCGATTGCCTAACCAAAGGACAGAGCATGAGCGACATGAAGATGCAACTCTCCTCCGAGCAACGCGCCCTGGTCGGCACGATTCGCGATCTCGCGCGCAGCAAGTTCCGCGGCCGCGTCGTGAAGTACATGGACGGCACCTTCCCGTGGGAGAACATGCGCGAGCTCGCGGAGCTCGGGATCCTGGGGATGTCCATCCCGGAGGAATACGGCGGCTCGGGTCTTCCCGTGTTCGACACCGCCCTCGTGATCGAGGAGGTCGCGAAGGTCTGCTACGTGACGGCGATGGCGCTGATGGGCGAGGTCGGCGTGCAGGCGCGCGTGATCTCCACCTATGCCCCCGAGCACATGAAGCGCGAGATCCTGCCCAAGGTGTGCTCGGGCGACGCGCTCCTCGCGGTATGCATGACCGAGCCCCACGCGGGCACCGACGTGGCGAACTACCGGACCAACACGACGATCAAGGGCGACCGCGCCACGGTCAACGGCGTCAAGACGCTGATCAGCCGGGCCGACGAAGCCGAGTGGTTCGTGGTGTTCAGCCGCGTCGACGGCAAGCCCGGGCGCGAAGGCATCGGCTGCGTGCTGGTCAACAGGAACACGCCCGGCTTCAGCGTGACCGCCCGCTATCACACCATGGGCGGGGAAAACCTCGCCGAGATCCAGTTCGAGAACTGCGAGCTGCCGCTCGAGAACGTGATCCTGCGCGAGGACGGATTCCGCAAGCTCCTTTCCGCATTCAACACCCAGCGCTGCCTCAACCCGAGCGTCTCGCTCGGTCTCGCCGAGGGCGCGTTCGAGGAGGCGATCAAGTACGCGCGCGAGCGAACCGCCTTCGGGCGTCCGATCGGCGAATTCCAGGGCATGCGCTGGAAGCTCGCCGACATGTATCGCGACATCGAGGCCGGTCGCAGCCTGCTCTACCGCGCGTGCCTGACCGCGAATCCGTTTCCGAACCCGTACGAGGCGGCCATCGCGAAGATGTACTGCAACGAGATGGCGATACGGGTCACCAGCGAAGCGATCCAGGTGCACGGCGGTTACGGCTTCACCGACGAGTTCCCGGTCTCCCGCTTCTACCGCGGCGCGCGCTATGGCACGCTCGGCGGTGGCACGACGGAAACGCTGAAGGACCTGGTCGGCAAGAAGCTGATGAGCGACTTCGACCAGGTGGACGGATTCCTCGCGATGGGGACCTTCTGATGCCGGCCGTCTCCGGGAACATCCGTCCGACACCGGCAGCACGTCCGCAGCGGGAGCGAGCGTGGACAGCGACCTGAATCCCCATTACCCGCTTGCGGGCATCACGGTCCTCGACCTTTCGCACGTCTACAACGGGCCCTACGCGACGCTCTTGATGGCGATGGCAGGCGCGCACGTGGTCAAGATCGAGCCGCTCACCGGCGAGCATCTGCGCAGCCGAGGCGACATGGGAGGGGCTGCGCTTCCGTTCGCGATGCTCAATTCCAACAAGGATTCGGTCACGCTCAATCTGAAGACGGAGCAAGGTCGCGAGCTGCTCCGGGAGATGGTGGCGCGCGCCGACATCCTCGTGGAGAACTTCGCGCCCGGTGTCATGGACCGCCTGGGGCTCGGGGCTGCGGATCTGCACAAGATCAATCCGCGACTGATCTACGGGTCGAGCTCGGGTTACGGGAAGACCGGTCCCTATCGCGACTATCCTGCGATGGACCTGGTGATGCAGGCGATGTCCGGCGTGATCAATTCGACCGGCTTTCCGGATCAGCCGCCGGTCAAGGCGGGCGCCGCCATATGCGACTTCATGGCCGGCATTCATCTCTATGGCGCGATCATGACCGCGCTGTACGAGCGCGAGCGCACCGGCGAGGGCCGCGTCGTGGAAGTCTCCATGCAGGACGCGACCTATGCCTCGCTCGCTTCCAATCTCGGCATGCTGCACGCCCGTGGCGCTGCCGCGCCGGAACGCACCGGCAACCGCCACGGCGGTCTCGGCATCTCGCCGTACAACGTGTATCCGACGAGCGATGGCTATGTGGTGCTCAACGCGCCGGGCGACCATCACTTCCGCTCGATCCTCGATGTCATCGGCCGGCCCGACCTCAAGGAAGATCCGCGCTTCCTCACCCGCTCGGCGCGGGTCGACAACTTTGCCGCCGTGGACGAGCTCATCGAGGGCTGGACGAAGACGCTCGGCAAGGACGAGGTGGCGCGACGCATGCTGGCCGCGAAGGTGCCCTGTGCGCCCGTGCGCAACCTTTCGGAGGTGATGCACGACGAGAACATGCACGCACGCGGCAGCCTGCAATGGATCGACCATCCGCAGCTTGGCCGTGTGGTCCTGCCCCATTCGCCCCTCGTGTTCGAGGGGACGCAGCGCCGGCCGATCGAGCCCAGCCTGCCGCTGGGCGCCAGCAACGACGCCGTGTTCGGCGACTGGCTCGGCCATTCGGAGCAGGAGCTGTCGGCCTACAAGGCGCACGGGGTCATCTGAGGGCCATCGACCATGCCTCTGCCGCCCTCAGTACCCCGCGATGAACTCCACCTGCGGCGCATCGAGCTGCGCGGGTATCGCCGCGCCGACGGCTTGTACGACATCGAGGCGCGAATGGTCGACACCAAGCAACACGAGCTGAGGCTGGGCGGCGGGCGCGTCGTGCCGCCCGAGGCGCCCGTGCACGACATGTCGATCCGACTGGTCGTGGACGAGGACCTCAACGTGATCGATATCGTGGCCTCCACGGACGCTTCGCCGTTCGATGTCTGTTGCGAGGCAACGCAGACGCTGCAGTCGATCAAGGGAACGCGCATCGGGGCGGGCTGGTCGACGGTCATACGTCAGCGGCTTTCGGGCCGAGACGGCTGCACGCATCTCGTCGAGCTGCTCAGGCCGCTGGGCACGGTCGCCTTTCAGACGCTGTCCCCGGTGCGACAGGCCAGGCCGGTTGCCGTCGACGCGAATGGCAGGCCGCGCAAGATCGACAGCTGCTATGCCTATGCGAGCGATCGCGAAGTCGTGCAGCGCCTCTGGCCGATGCATTACGACGGCGCCGCCGAGGCACAGGCATCGAGCGCAGGCGAGGCGACGCACACGGACGGCGGCAGCGGCGCCCGCACCGACACCGGATCGTCGACATAGAAGGAACGTGCTCCGGCGAGTTGCGGCGCAACCCCCGCCTCGGTTTACGTTGTCGGGTCCCGCTCCTGCGGCTTCGCCGTGCTGGACGAGCCGCCGGCTCGATCGGCCGCTGCGGTCAAGGGCTTCCCCGGCGAGCGAAGCGCGCCGGGGAAATACATCGCAGTCAGGCTCTTCGTGGGCACCGGCGAATCCGCGGCGGATCCGCCGTAGCGACGCCAGTCGCGCACCCAGAAGATGTCGTCGGCGAGCTCCAGCATCCCGATCGTTTCGCGGTCGCCGATCAACACGCCCTGGACCCTCAAGCCCAGGTCCACCTTGGCGCGCGCCGTCGCCGCCGCGGTTTGCGGTGTGGCGCCGAACTCGCCATCCGAAGCGATGAGCAGGTCCGCGAGTTGCCAGCGCTCCTCGGCAAGTCGCGCGAGGACGCGTTCGAGCGGGCCGCAGATGTCGGTTCCGCCGCGAAAGCCCTGGCCGAGGAACTGCGCCAGCCGCTCGATGCCGGCCACGTCCAGATCGAGCTCCAGCTCCACGATCTCGTCCGGTCCGCCGAAGGCGAACACGTGACAGGCGCGGTTCTGCGCGTGCGCGGTGCGCATCGCTTCCAGCACGACCGCCTTCGCGACCGCCTCGGCGCCGCCGCGCATCGAGCCCGACGTGTCGACGCAGATCAGCATCGGCCCGGCTTCCATGCGCGTGTCGGGGCTGCGCTGCGGGTTTGGCCGCGGAATGGGCACGCGCTCCTGCACCGTCTGGTGCATGCGATCGTCTTCCTCGTAGGTGAGCAGGCTGCGCTCGGCATGATGCGCATGCCACACCAGGCGAAGGCGCGGGTGCGTCAACTGCATGGACTCCGAAGGCAGCATGCGCGCGATGCGGCCGGAGCGATAGACGCCGCGCGTCTCGCCGGGCATGTCGGGAACCTGCGTGACCACGATGCGCGAGCTGAGCGCGGTGGACTGCTCGGTGGGCCGGCAGCTCGATCGCGTGCGACTCGTCCTCGTCGGCGACAGGCCTGCGCGCGGCCCAGCCGGCGGATCAGGCCCGACAGCTCGGGCAGCGTCTCGATCAGGCGTCGAATGCGCAGCACGTCCTGCCAGCCGTCGCTCGCGAGCACGCCGCGCAGCAGGTCCCAGTGGGTGTTCTTGAGGATGTCCCCGGTCGTGCCGAAGACCGCCTCCAGCTCGTCCACCAGCCCGCAGGCGTTCCTGCCATTCCTCGGCAAACGCAGCCAACGCTCTCGCGATCGCGGCGTCGGCGCTGTCGCCGCGGTCGACATAGTCGACGATCCGATCGAGGTGCCACAGCATCGAGCTCAGGACCTGGTCGGTCGAGCTCGCCGTGATCGCGGCACAGCGCTGGCAGGTCCAGTGCGACGAACGTGGCATGCAGCCCGGGTGCGAGCGCCGCGTCGGGCCAGCACGCGCTTGCGCGCGCGGGTGCGTCCCCCGCGAGCAGCGCTTCGCGCAGCGCCTGCAGCGCGTGCAGCCTCGCTTCGAGCGATCCGTGCGAGTTGATCATGCTGCCGAGCCAGAGGCTGCGTGGCAGCGAGTCGAGCGCTGCCAATCGTGCTTCCCGCTGCGCGAACAGCATCGAGCCCATGCTGCGGTCCGTGGCTCACAGCTCGAGCAGCTCGTGCGCGATGGGCTCGGGTCGGGTGCCGGGATCGACCGGCAGGCGCGGCAGCGCCTCGAACGCGGCCCTTGCCCTCGCGGCGCGCTCACGCCAGGTCGGCGAGCGCACGCTGCGATCGCGTCCAGATTGTCGACGATGCGCGTCACGAACTCGTGATCGATCCACAGGCTCTGCCCGGCATACGCCGCGAGATCGGCACGCCGCGCACCGAGCTCTTCCGCATAGCCGGCGATGCGTGCCAGCAATTCGTCGATCTGGCGCACTCTGGCGCCGACGTGCGTGTCGCCGTAACGGCGGCGGCGCGTGTAGCGCAGGCGCGCAACCTGGGATGCCCCCTTGGCGTCGGGCACCCGCTGATCGAGCTCCGTGCTGAATTTCAGCCGCCCCGCGGAATCGTAATCGAGATCGTCGGCTTCACCTTCGAGCGAGGCCTGTGCCTCGAAGGCTTCCACCACGCGCGCGAGCCGCGGCGGCGAGAGAGCCTCGCGCACACCGAGCCGGGTCAACAGCCAGTCGCGCACCGTCGCCTGACCTTCGACATCGTGGGCCGTGCACCAGGGCAGCAGCCACAGGTCCCAGAGGCAGAGCTCGTCCCGTCCTTCGGTCGCCGCCGCGGTCTTCAGCAGCCATACGATCTTCATCCAGCGCCGATCCGAAACGTAGACCTGCGCCTCCTCGAGGTGCTGGCGCAACTGCGCGAGCAGCGTCGCCACTTCGTCCGTGACCTTCACCTCGCCGGCGGCTTGCGCGATCGCGTCGCGCTCGCGCTCGGTGAGCGCGCCCGCGACCTCCGGGGTGCGCCGACCGTCGAGCGGCCATGAGCTCCCGAAACCCTTCGGCACTGACCGGCCCCACCGGAAGGCGCACGAGAAAGCGGTCGAAGAACGCTTCCGCCACCTCGCCCGCGGGCACTTCGTTGGTTGCGCCGATGACGCTGATCAGCGGACAGCGCGACGCGCCCGGCACCGTTGTCGAACTTGCGCTCGTTCAGCAGCGTGAGCAGCGCGTTGAGAATGGCGCTGTTGGCCTTGAACACCTCGTCGATGAACGCGATCGAGGCCTCGCGGCAGGTACCCCGCGGTCTGGCGCTCGTAGCGGTCCTGCTCGAGGGCGCTGATGGAGAGCGGCCCGAACAATTCCTCCGGTACCGAGAAGCGCGTCAGCAGGCGCTCGAAGTAGCGCGCGTCCTCGAACGCGAGATGCAGTCGGCGCGCGAGCTCGCTCTTGGCCGTTCCGGGCGGACCGATGAGCAGGGTGTGCTCGCCGGCGAGCGCGGCGAGCAGCGCGAGGCGCACCTGGCGTCGCCGCTCGACCAGGCCGTGCTCAAGCCGGTCGAGCAGATCGGCCAGCCGTTTCCTTGCAGGAGCCAGATGCATGCTCATCGCCATTCGATCGTCGTGCTAACCCAGGATTCTTCTGTGCCGGAAGGCGTGCGGCGCGTGCGACACCACGGACGATGTAACGAGGAGCAGCCAGAACAGAGGTCCGGCCATGCCGGGCACGAGCACCATCGTCAGCACGACCAGCAGCTTGACAAGGATAAACGCGCCGGCGACTTCCCTCCACAGCCCCGGATGGTGCCGCAAGTCCAGGCCGAACAGCGCGAGCCCGGTGACGAGCATCACCGCCGCGCCGGTCTGCGCATGCGCGCCGTTGCCGAAGAGCCCGGCACCTGTCAGCACGACCCCGATCAGGTGGAATGAACGCAGCGCGATGTTGAGCCAACGTCGCCCGGAAGCCATTTGAAGTCTCGCTCTCGTCGGTTGGTCGTCCCGTGGCACGACGCGATGGAGCACTGCTCCCTCGCCGCCTCGCGCGGCGATCCCGATGCAGATGACGCGTAGCACGGCGGCACGCATTGCATTGTGTCACTCCGCCCGCAGCCTCGGGATGGGACGAGACCTGGCTCGGTCGCCAGCCGCTGGCGCTCGGCGCCGCCGGAGCGATATGCTGTTCGGGTTCACAGGACCGCGTATCAACATTAACCTTTGTCGACATGGCGCGCATCGTTGGACTTGTCTTTCTCCTCTTGACATCGGGCTGCGCGGTGCTGCGAACCCCGGCACCCGACGCGTCGTCCCAGCCCGCGCGGTGCGACGGAGAGCGTCGCCCCGGTGGTCGCTCAGCCCTCGGTGCCCAGCGCATCGCGTCCGACCGTTGCCCCCGCGGAACGGCTGCGCCGCGAGCCGCGACGGCTGCGGCCGAGCCGGCGAGCGGTTCTGCCGCGCCATCGGCGGGTGCTTCCACCGGCCAGACCGCTGGCAAGATGGCGAGCGAGCCCGCCCAACCTGTCGCAAAGGCGCCGGCGAAGACCCCCGCCGCTCCCGAGCCCGCGAAGCCGCCGCGTCTCCCGCTCCCGCCGCGCAGCCGCCCACCAGAAAAGCATCCCTCCGGACATCGCAACACCGAAAGCGCCGCCGCTCGATCTCGCATCCCTGGAGCAGCGCCTCAAGGACACGAAAGCCATCGGCGTACTCACCAAGATCACGCTCAAGAATCAGGTCGATGACCTGCTGAGTCAATTTCGCGCGTTCTACCAGGGGACGCACAAGACCACCTTGGCCGATCTCCGGCGGTCGTATGATCTGCTGCTCCTGAAAGTGCTCTCGCTTCTGCAGGACAGCGACCAGGCGCTGGCGAGCGCGATCGCGGCCTCGCGCGAGGCGATCTGGGGCATTCTTTCGGATCCGGCGAAGTTCGCGACGATCTGACGTGAGGCGGGAGACGCAATGAGAATACCTGGCACGACTTTCGGGCTCGCCCTGCTGGCGGCGACGTGCTTCGCAGCACCTTCGCTCGCGGCCGATGACGAAGCGCTGAGGAAGGACTTGTTCACCGTGATCACCTTGCAGGGCTTGCCCTGCGGAGAGGTCGTCAGCGTCACGACGCGAGCCGAGAACGATCACGTTGCAACGTGCAAGGACGGGAACCGCTACCACGTCTTTCTCAACGCACAGGGGCGCGTGATCGTCGAGAAGCAATGACCGCGCCCCGGGAACGAGCGCGCATCCGTCGCGCGCCGGCGCGATTTCAGTGTCGGGTGGTCGGGATCACGGGATGACGGCTGTGGATGCGACGTCATGAACGTGTCGATCACCGGAATACGCTCCGAACTGGGTGGCGTCCTCGCGCGGCGGCGAGGGGCAGGCGGCATCGAGGGCGTCCACATCAACGTGGCCGGGCAGCAGGCGAACACGCTGCTGCACGATGGGCACGCCTGGAAGGACTTTGCCCGCGCCGCGCGAGCGGGAACGCGCCGCGCGATGCGCTCGGCCCAAGCGGACGGCGCGCCGATGCTCGTTCACGCGAGCTTCGCCTTCGTGCACGCCGTGGAGCATGGGGCGAGGCTGAAGGAGCCGCTGCGCTCGTGCGGTCGAGGTCATCCTCGAATGCGAGGCGCTGGCGCTGTCGGGTCCGGTGCCCGCGTGCGTCGTACGCCTCGGCTATCTGTACGGCCCGCAGAGCGCCGACCTGCGCGCGTACCGCACGGCCTTTCGCCTCGGCCGTCCGTACTGGTCCGGCGCACCCAGGGCGCTGCAATACCACCTCCATCAGCTCGATGCCGCCGCCGCCTTGCTCGCCGCTGCCAGACCGCGAAACGCAGGCAGGATCCTCTACGCCACGGACGGGCACGCGGTCTCGTTCCGGAAGCTGATGGACGCATTCGCGCGCCGGGTTGGGCGGCGAAGCCCGCTGCATCTGCCGTTGTACTCGAAGCTCCTGGCCAAGGTGATCATTCGCGAGGAGCACATGCAGCAAACGGCACTCTCGATGCCGCCTCGGGCGCCGACGCCGCGCGTGCCGGGATGGAAGCCCAAGTTCCCGGACTACCGGGAAGGGCTCGATCAGGTCATCGAGGCGTGGAGCAACTGATCCTGCGAGCGTCGCCGCGGCACTGGCGACGCGCAGATCGCTTCAGCATCGGGGCGTCTTCGAGTGCGCGATGGCCGGTGTTGCCTCCTCCAGCTCCGCCGCGATCCCCGACTGCAGGAGTGCGAGCGCGGTACGCCGGATCGTCGACGAACTGGAACAGCGCGAGATCCTCGCGGCTGATCATGCCGTGGCGGACGAGGGCGTCGAAATTCGATGATTTCGTTCCAGTAGCTCGATCCGTACAGCAGGACCGGAATGCGACGATCGATCTTCCGGGTCTGCATCAGCGTCAGGATCTCGGTCAACTCGTCGAGCGTGCCAAAGCCGCCCGGAAACACCACCAGCGCGCGCGCCAGGTGTGCGAACCAGAGCTTGCGCATGAAGAAGTAGTGGAATTCGAACATCAGCTCGCGCGTGATGTAAGGATTCGGCTGCTGCTCGTGCGGCAGTCCGATGTTGAGGCCGATGGTCTTGCCGCCGGCGTCGGACGCGCCGCGGTTGGCGGCCTCCATGATGCCGCCGCCGCCGCCGGTGCAGACGACGTACCTGTGCGCGTGCGACGGGAGATTCTTCGACCAGACGGTGACGAGGCGCGCCAGCTCGCGCGCCGCGGCGTAGTAATGCGCCAGCGGACCGTCGGGCGTGAGCCGCGCGGAGCCGAAGAACACGATCGTGTCGCAGATGCGCTCGCATTGGAAAGCGTGCAGCGGCTCGAGGTATTCGGCGAGGATGCGCAGCGGACGCCCATCGTCGCTGTCGAGGAACGCGTCGTTCTTGTAGGCGAGTGGCTTGTGCAGCTGATCGATGGAAGTCATGTTCGCCGGCGCACTGCCGAGAAGTCGATGAAGCCGCGCGCGACATCGGTGTCGACGAGTTCCACGCGGACCCGGTCGCCGACATCGAGGCCCTCGAATCCGCGGACGACTCTGCCTTCGGTCGTCGGCCCGGAGATGCGCACCCACGTTCCCTTCGCCGACGCACCGGTCACGATGCCGTCGAACTGCGCACCGATGCGCGATGCCAGAAGCAGCGCCGCCGCCGACTTCGCGACCTGCCGTTCCACCTTGGCCGCATTGTCTTCCTGCTCGGTGCAGTGGCGCGCGAGGGTCGCGAGCTCGTCGTTCGTGTACGGCGAAGGCTGCCCGGCGAGCGCCGCCTTCAGCAGGCGCTGGGCGATGAGATCCGGAAACCGCCGGTTCGGTGCCGTGGAGTGTGTGTAGTCCTTCACGGCCAGCCCGAAGTGTCCCGCGGTCGCCTGCCCGGGCACTTCGAGGGCATACTCGCCCGAGCCGAGCAGCTTCACGACCGATAGCGAAAGGTCGGGGAAACGCACCGGGTCAGCCTGGCGGCGTCGGGTCAGGAAAGCATCCAGCGCAGCGGCGTCCGGTGTCAGCGGCAAGCGCTCCCCCGACTCGGCGGCCAACGCCACGATGCGGTCCCAGCGCTTGGGGGTGTGCAGCACCCGCCGCAGCGAAGGACAGTCCCTTCCTGTCGAGATACCTTGCGGTCACGCCGTTGGCCGCGATCATGAAGTCCTCGATCAGTTCCTTCGCGCGGTTCTTTTCGTCCGGCAGAAGATCGGCCAGCGCGCCATCATCGAACACGGCCCGAACCTGCAGCGTCTCCAATCGCAACGCGCCATGCGCGTGGCGCACCTGCCGCAGCGCCTGCGCGGCCCGATCCTGCGTGCGCAGCTGTTCATCCAGTCCCGGCACGGCCGCAAGCCGTGGCGGCGCGGGCGCTGTGCCCTCGAGCCACGCGGCGACCGCGTTGTAGGCGAGCTTGGCGCGGTTGAGAACCACTGCGCGGTAGATGTCCGGAGCCGTCACGGTGCCATCGGGGGCAATCACCATTTCGATCACGATCGCCAGCCGCTCCCGACCCTCGCCCAACGACGTGAGGTCGGTCGACAGCTTCACCGGCAGCATCGGAAAGATCTCGGCGGCCGTGTAGACGGAGGTGGTGTTGGTCCGCGCGTGGCCGTCGATCGCGCAATCCTTGGCGACCAGCGCGTCGACATCGGCGATGGCGACGAGGATCTTCACCGCACCATCGGGCGCGGGCTCGGCAACCGAGAGCTGATCGAGATCGCGGGAATCGTCGTTGTCGATCGATGCCCAGAGCAGGCCGCGCAGATCGCGAACGGCCGCGCCAGACGGCGGGGCAGCGTGCGTGATGCTGTCGGTCTGCGCCATGACGGCGGATGAAAAGTCCGGGAGCAACCCGCGCTGGAGCATCGCCTGGTGCGCGATGCCTTGGAGTTCTCTCTTGCCGGTTCTTGGTGTTGGCATCGGCACGTGAGGTAGAGGTTGCTTCGGGCGCGCTCGCATTACCGCTGCCAGAGAATTCGAGCGGCTTCGAGCGGAACCGGTACGCCGGAGTAATGGGGTATCACGCGCGCCGTATAGTCGGCCGGTGGGCGCGCGGCAGGCACAGCCGCGCTGTAGACGTAGCCGCCGGTGGCGCTCTCCAGTGGGCGGACGCGGTTCATCTCCTGTCGCACCGGGGCGCTGCCCATGACGGCGTCGGCATAAAGTTCCACCCGAATCGCGTCGGGATCGAGCCCATCGAGATACACCTGCACTTCGAAGACGTGTTGCTCTGCGCGCGTTTCGAGCTTCACTTCGCCAAAGCGCAGTGCGCTCCATGCATGGGCGAGAGCGTGCCGCCACTCGACGATCTCCGCGCCGACTCGGCCTTTGTCGGCGGCCCGCTTCAGATAAGCCGAGGCTGCCGGCAGGTAGTGCTGCTCGGTGTATTGGCATACCGCGCGGTTGGTGGAAAACCGCGGCGTCAATCGCGCCATGCTTTCGCGCATCCGGGCCAGCCAGGCGCGGGGCATGCCTTCTTCGTCGCGAGCGTAGAACTCCGGAATCACCTCGCGTTCGAGCAGGTCGTAGAGCGCTTGCGCTTCGATCGCGTCCCAGGCCGCATCGTCGCCGTGCTCCCGGCCGTCCCCCAACGCCCATCCCACTTGCGGCGTGTACGCTTCGGCCCACCAGCCGTCCAGCTCGGACACGTTGATGCCGCCGTTGACCAGCACTTTCATGCCGCTCGTTCCGCATGCCTCCCACGGGCGTCGCGGCGTATTGAGCCACACGTCCACCCCTTGCACGAGGTGCTCCGTCAGGAGCATGTCGTAGTCGCCGAGGAAGATGACACGCTGGCGCGATCCGCGCTGGCGAATGAAGCGAATCCATTCCTGGATCATCGCCTGACCCGCCTGGTCGCGGGGGTGGGCCTTGCCCGCGATGATGAGCTGCACGGGGCGTTCAACGTTGTCCAGCAGCCGCAGGAGTCGCTCCTGATCATGCAGCAGCAGGTTCGGTCTCTTGTACGTCGCGAAGCGCCGGGCAAAGCCCAGCGTCAATGCGTCGGGATCGAACAGATGCCTCGCCGCATCGACCTCTTCCGGCGAGGCGTCCGACGCCGCCAGTTGCCGCGACAATCGTTCGCGAGCGTATTCGACGAGCGACTGGCGCGCAGCGGCGCGAAATCGCCAGAGCTCGGCGTCGGATATGCAGCGAATGTCCTGCTCCAGGGTCTCACCCGTCCCTAGCCAGCGATACTTTCCGCAGGTTCGCGTCCAGAGATCGTCGGCGTCCGCCGAGTCCCAGGTCGGCATGTGGACGCCGTTGGTCACGTGTCCGATCGGAATTTCCTCCTGCGGCCAGCGGTCGAAGAGCGGCAGGAAGAGGCGCCGGCTCACGTCCCCATGCAAGCGACTCACGCCGTTCACCGCGCCGCTCCCGCGAATCGCCAGATAAGCCATGTTGAAAGGCTCGGACGAGTCGTTCGGATCCTGACGGCCCAGGGCCAGCAGCTCATGGAAGGTGATGCCGAGCTGCGCTCGCGCATAACCGACGAGATACTGGTGGACGAGTGTTGGCGCGAAGCGATCGAAGCCCGCGGCCACGGCGGTGTGCGTGGTGAAGAGGTTGCCTGCTCGGGTGACGGCCAGCGCAACTTCGAACGGCCGGCCCGTTTGCTCCATGAAGCTTCGGGCGCGCTCCAGCACCGCAAACGCCGCATGACCTTCGTTCAGATGGCAGACTTCCGGCTGGATGCCCAGCGCCGCAAGGAGTCGCCATCCACCGATACCGAGCAGCATCTCCTGCTTGAGGCGAAGCTCCGGCCCGCCTCCGTAGAGCTCGCTGGTAATCCCCCGATGCGCGGGGTAATTCGCCGCGTCATTGCTGTCCAGCAGGTACAGCTTCGCGCGACCGACCTGAACCTGCCACGCGCGCAGCCAGACCGAGTAACCGGGTAACGCGATCTCCAGCCGCAACCACTCCCCATTCGGCTTGCGCAGCGGCGTGATCGGCAACTGTCCCGGGTCGTTGTAAGGGAAGAGCGCCTGTTGGGCGCCGTCCTTGTCGATCACCTGTCGAAAATAGCCTTGCTGGTAGAGCAGTCCCACGCCGACGAGCGGGACGCCCAGATCGCTGGCGGCCTTGAGTTGATCGCCGGCGACATTGCCCAGTCCGCCCGAGTAGATGGGCAACGCTTCGCTCAGCATGAACTCCATGCTGAAATACGCAACGCAGCTCAGTGGAGATTGCGGGTAGGTTTGCTGAAACCACGCGCGGCGCCTCCGCAGCATCACGCCTCGCCTTCACCAGATCGTCGACGTTCCTGCGGAAAGCGGCATCGGCCAGATCGCGCCGGAGCTTGTCCCGGGAGACCGTCTGCAGGACGACCCACGGGTTGTGCGTGAGCTCCCACAGCACCGGATCGAGCTGCCGCCACACCTCGTCGGTGGCGTGGTTCCACGACGAGCGCATGTCCAGGGCGAGCTCGGCGAGCGCGTCCCATCCCTCGATGTCCGCCGATGACAGGAGCTCCTTGGGGTGACTGACTCGTGCGTATTCAATCATGGCTGCTCACCGGTTGATCCATTTGCGCAACAGCCAGCTGCGGAACGGCGACCGCTGCGTTCGCATGTAGGCATTCGCTGCCTCCTTGATGGCTTCGGCCTGCGTCGGATAGGTGTGGATGACGCGCGCGACGGTGCGCAAGCCGATGCCGGCGACCATCGCCAGCGAGATGCCGTTGATCATTTCGCCGGCGTGACGCGCAACCACGGTCGCGCCGAGGATCGTGTCGGTTCCGTCGCGAATGTGGAGCTTCACGAAGCCGTCTTCCTCCCCGTCGGCCACCGCGCGATCGACGTCGTGCATCGGCACCGTGAACGTCTTCACCGGAATGCCGCGCTCGCGGGCCTCCTTGACGTAGATGCCGACGTGGGCGATTTCCGGGTCGGTGTACGTGCACCACGGGATCGTCAAGGCGCTCACCCGTTTGCGGCCGCGGAGAAGCGCATTCTGCACGACGATTCGGGCCGTTGCATCGGCGGTGTCGGTGAACTTGTGCTCGAGGCAGACGTCGCCCGCGGCGTAGATGCGCGGGTTGGTGGTGCGCAGAAAGTCGTCCACCTGGATCCCGGCAACCGCATCGTAGACCACGCCGGCGCCTTCGAGGTTCAAACCGCCGACCGCCGGAACACGGCCGATGCCGGTCAGTATCCGGTCGACGACGATCGTCGCGCTGTTGCCGTCGTTGAGCGTATCGACATGCTTCTTGCCGCCTTCGACGCGCACGTTGACCACGGTGGTGTTGAGGTGGATTTCCACGCCGTCGCGCGCCAGCGCATCGGAGACCATCTGCGCGGCATCGCGTTCCTCCTTGGGCAGGAACAGCGGCTCGTCGTGGGCGATCACCGTGCGCGAACCGAAGCGACCGAAAGCCTGCGCCAGTTCGCAGCCGAGCGGCCCGCCACCGATCACGAGAAGGCTTTCAGGCAGCACCGTCAGGTCGAAGACGGTCTCGTTGGTCAGGTACCCGGCCTCCGCCAGTCCCGGAATGGACGGAGTCAGCGACCGTGAGCCGGTCGCGATCATCGCCTTCCTGAAGCGCACGCGGGTGCCGTCGACGTCGACGGCATCGCCGCTCGCGAAGCGTGCCGTGCCGAAAAACACGTCGATGCCCTCGGCCGAGAGGCGCGCCGCCGAATCGACCCGGCTGATGCGCGTGCGGATGCGGCGCATGCGCTCCATCGCCATCGGAAAATCGACCTGGATGTCGTCCGGCGCCCGGGCGCCGAAGTTGGCCGCGTTGCGCATCTCGGCATAGAGGCGCGAGGTGCGGATGATCGTCTTGGAGGGCACGCAGCCGTAGTTGAGGCAGTCGCCTCCGAGCAGATGGGATTCGACCAGGGCGACCTTCGCCCCGAGGGCGGCGGCGCCCCGCGCGGCCACCAATCCTGCGGGCCCGGCACCGATCACGAGCAGGTGGTACGGGTCGCGCGGGCGCGGGTTGCACCAGCCCGGCGGGCGGGCGTTGTCGCAGAGCTCGCGGTCGTGAGGACCCTCGCCTGGGCGTGCAAGGGGTGGATGACCGTGCAGCATGCGTGCGGGCAGCGCCGTGCGCGACTATAACCAGCCGCCGCGGAACCCCGCACGGCGCAGGCCGGCACGGATCCACGGATTGTCCCGGCCCAGGCGCCACGGCAGTCCCGAGCGGTGGTTTTCGATCATCAGCACGATCATGCCCTGGTCGAGGCCAAATTGGCCTTTCGCAATCCAGCCTTTCGGACCGGCTTCGCTGACGGTCGCGTTGAAGCCGCTGGCGCGAACGAAGTCGCCGTCGTCGCTTCCGCGCGCCATGATGCTGCGCAATGCAGGCAGCGCGATCTCGGGTGCGAACACCAGCGACGAGAGCGCCGACGTCCCGGCGATGGTGCCGTCGTCGGGTCCGTACGGAACGCCGCGCGCGGCATAGCCGTAGAACGCCTGGCGGCGCCCGGCGACGAGCCGGGGCGCAGCGGTCGGGCCGTCGCCTGCCGAGAGCCCCCAGCAGTCGGCGCTGTAGCCCGTGAACCCGCGCGGGTTGCGCGTCGCATACTCGCGCTGCACGTAGGTCGCACGGCGGCTGTTCTCGAAATAATCGCAGCCCTTCTCGCGCATGAATTCGTCCCGGATGCCGCGAAAATCGATCCACGCGTGCGAGAACTGGTGGATGAAAAGCGGACCCGCGTAGAGGAAGTCGTAGCCGTACAGATTCTCCCACTGGTAGGTCACGGTCCAGGCGCGAAAGCTGCCCGTGGTGAGCGGATGCGTCGGCGAGCCGAGGCCCAGCACGTAGAGCAGGAGGGCCTCGCTGTAGCCTTCCCAGCCGTAATGCAGGAAGCCGCACTCGGGTTTCCAGCCGTGCATCAAGGCCGAGCCGTCGCGCTGGGCCCAACGCCAATCGACGCGCCGGTACAGCGCGTCGGCAAGACGGCGCAGCTCGGTCTCGGCGGGCGTGTCGGCGGTGAAGTACATCGCAGCGGTCAGTGCGCCGGCGATCAGGAACGCGGTGTCGATCAGCGACACTTCGGAGCGCCAGACGCGCGTCCCGCGCTGCATGTCCAGAAAGTGGAAGTAGTAGCCTCGATAGCCCGTGGCGTCCGGTTCGCCGGACTGGTCGCTCCCCATGAAGAACCGCAAGGCCGAGAGCGTGCGCCGGACCGCGTCGGCGCGCTCGATCCAGCCGCGCTCCACACCGACGGGATACGCCGACAACGCGAAGCCGACCACCGCGATGCTCGACGGCGCACCGTCACGCGTGGTGTCGGCAATCAGTCCATTGTGCGGATTCGCGGTCTGCAGGAAATAGTCGAAGGCAGCCCGCTGCAGACGGTCGAGCAGCGCGTCGTCGGCCGCCTCGTGTGCGGCTTGCCCCGGCGAAGCAGCTCCTGCGCGTTGCAGTTCGCGACGACGGTCCGGGCGAGGGTGGCCGGCCATGCGCGAATGCGCCTGTCAGCCTTATCCGCGCCCGACGCCGGACGGTGCAGCGGAGGAGGGCGACGCGATCGCCCGGTCGACGATCGCCTGCGCTTCGGCCAGGATGCGCTGCAGATGATCGGCGCCGCTGAAGCTCTCGGCGTAGATCTTGTAGATGTCTTCGGTGCCCGACGGCCGTGCGGCGAACCAGCCGCTTGCCGCGATCACCTTGATGCCGCCGATCGGCGCCCCGTTGCCCGGCGCGTTGCCGAGGATGCTCGCGATCTTTTCGCCGGCGAGCTCGGTCGGCCTCGATGCGCTGCGGTGCGAGCGCCGCGAGCTGCTTCTTTTGCTGTGGCGTGGCGGGCGCCTCGACGCGGTCGGCGACCGGGTTGCCGAACTCGTGCGCGAGCTCGTCGTACAACGCACCGGGGTCGCGCCCGCGGCACGCGGTGATCTCGGCCGAGAGCAGCGCCGGGACGATGCCATCCTTGTCGGTGGTCCAGACCGATCCGTCGCGACGCAGGAAGGCTGCGCCGGCGCTTTCCTCGCCGCCGAAGCCGAGCGAACCGTCGAGCAGGCCGGCGGCGAACCACTTGAAGCCGACCGGAACTTCGTAGAGCGTGCGGCCGAGGCGCGCCGTCACCAGGTCGATCAGGCGCGTGCTGACGACGGTCTTGCCGACGGCGGCCTTCGCCCCCCATCGCGGCCGATGCGCGAACAGATAGTCGATGGCGACCGAGAGGTAATGGTTCGGTGGCAGCAAGCCGTACTTCGCGGTGACGATGCCATGGCGGTCGTGATCGGTGTCGCAGGCGAACGCGATGTCGAAGCGGTCCTGGAGATCGAGCAGGCGCTGCATCGCGTAGGGTGACGACGGGTCCATGCGGATCCGGCCGTCCCAGTCGACGGTCATGAAGCGAAAGGTCGGGTCCACCTCGTCGCTGACGACGGTCAGGTCGAGCCGGTAGCGCTCGGCGATGCGCGCCCAGTAGTGCACCCCCGCGCCGCCGAGCGGATCGACGCCGATGCGGATCTTCGCGGCGCGGATCGCGTCCATGTCGATGACGTTGCCGAGATCGGCGACGTAGGCGTCGACGAAGTCGTGGCGATGCGTCGTCGCCGCGTGCAGCGCCTGCGCGTGCGTGATGCGCCTCACGCCATCCAGGCGGTGCTCGAGAAAGCGGTTGGCCGCGGCCTCGATCCAGCCGGTGATGTCCTCGCCGGCGGGGCCGCCGTTCGGCGGGTTGTACTTGAAGCCGCCGCTGTCGGGTGGATTGTGCGAGGGCGTCACGACGATGCCGTCGGCAAGCCCCGAGGTGCGGCCGCGGTTGTGGGTCAGGATCGCGTGCGAGATCGCCGGCGTCGGCGTGTATTCGTCGTTTGTCGCCAGCATCACGTCGACCCCGTTGGCCGCCAGCACTTCGAGTGCGCTGGCGCACGCCGGTTGCGACAGCGCGTGGGTGTCGATGCCGAGGAACAGCGGCCCGTCGATGTCGTGGCCCTTGCGGTAGTCGCAGATCGCCTGCGTGATCGCCAGCACGTGCCATTCGTTGAACGAGACGTCGAACGACGAGCCGCGGTGTCCCGAGGTGCCGAACGCGACGCGCTGCGCGGGCACGGAGGGATCGGGAACCTCGGTGTAATACGCCGTGACGAGCCTGGGCACGTCGACCAGCAACGAAAGCGGTGCCGGCTTGCCGGCGAGAGGACTGATTCGGGTGGCCATGTCAGTGCGGCGATGCGGTTAGGTGCAAGGAGGGAGTCGGCGATGGCATTCGAAGGTCACCGAAGAAGCTGCACGCGCTTCGCTTCGATGCGCGACAGCAGGGCGTTCCACGACTTGGAGAAGGCGTCGGCGCCTTCGCGTTGCAGGCGCGCGGCGAGCGCGTCGTGCGTCGACGCCTTCGCGCCTGAATGCGTCGAGCACCGCCTCGGCGTCGCCGCCGTCGACCGGCATCACCGCACCGAGCTTGCCATGATCGGCGAACGCCAGCAGGGTCTTGTCGGGCATCGTGTTGATCGTATCCGGCGCCGCGAGCGCCTCGACGTAGAGCGTATCGGGCGCGGCGGGGTCCTTGGTGCCGGTGCTGGCCCAGAGCAGCCGCTGGGGACGGGCGCCGGCCGCCGCGAGCCTTTGCCAGCGCACCGACGAGAGCAGATCGCGGTACGCCTTGTAGGTGCGCAGCGCGATGGCGATGCCGAGGCGGTTATGGAAAGGCGCTGAGATCTGCTCCGTTCACCGCGACGTCCCAGCGGCTCACGAACAGCGAGGCGACCGACTCGACCTTCGGATCGAGACCGGCAGCGATGCGGCGCTCGATGCCGCGCAGGTACGCCTCGGCGGCGGCGAGGTACTGCTCGCGCGAGAAGAGCAGGGTCACGTTGATCGGCACGCCGGCGAAGATCGATTCCTCGATCGCCGGGATGCCGGCGGGCGTTCCGGGAATCTTGATGAAGAGATTCGGTCGTGCGGCCGCTGCGTGCTGTCGCGCCGCGGCGCGGATCGTCTTTGCCGTGTCGTCGGCGAGGAGCGGCGACACCTCGAGCGAGACCCAGCCATCGACTCCAGCGGTCGCTTCGAAGGCCGGTCGGAACAGGTCGGCCGCCTGCCGCAGATCCTCGAGCGCGAGCGCGAAGAAGAGATCCTCGCCGGACACCCCCTGGCGCGCGAGCTTGCCGATCGCCTCGTCGTACGCGCCGCCCGTTCCGATCGCGTGCTCGAAGATCGTCGGGTTCGAGGTGAGGCCCGTCACCGACAGCTCGCGAGATGTAGCGCGCCAGCGTGCCGCTCGCCAGTATCTCCCGGGTGATGTTGTCGAGCCACAGGCTCTGGCCGAGGTCATGAAGCTTCCGGGTGTTGAGGTTCATCATCGCTCCAATAGTTTCGCGACATCGAGATCGACCAGGTCGCCGATGCGCTCGACCGTCAGGTCCGCCGCCGGATAGCTGGCTACGTTCGACGCGATCGAAGGCGTAGTGGCCCTGGCGCGGAAACACCGTCGTGAGGCGCTCCTGCAGTTGCCGCTTCATCGCTGCCAGGATCCGCAGCTTGTCGTCGACGATGACGTAGCGGCGGGCCGGATAGTGACGCTGCACCGCGTCGAGCATCTGTTCCTTGTGCACGTAGATCAGGACGCGGCCGTCGGACGGCATCCCACAGACCCGAGCGCTGCACCTTGCGCGGCTGGAAGACGACGTCGCCATCGGACAGGATCACCGTCGGGCCGGACTTGCCGAGGTGCTCGACGACCTCGAGCGCGCGCGGAAAGAGGCGCTCGCGCGAACGGGTAGTCGACCAGGAAGCCCGACATCAGCAGCAGCCGCTGGTCGTCCGGGCCACCCTGTTCGGCCACGGAGCGATAGCGCTGCAACGCACCGAGATAGTCCGCATACCCGAGTTCCCTGCGGAGGCCTTCGAAGATCGCCCAGTAGCGATCGGCGCTGGTCGACGCCGAACTCGCGCTCGAGATGGCGCTTCAGGTCGACGACGATGCGGTCGTTGTCGAGCAGCGTGTTGTCGACGTCGAGCAGGAACACCACGTCCGATGTCACGCGCATCCCTCGTGAGCAGCGTTGTTTTCGGGCGACGGGTTGTGCCAGCCGCCGTCGGCGGCGATCAGGGCATCGGCCGCGGCCGGGCCCCATGTTCCTGGCGCGTACGGAAGTGCGGGGTCGTGCTTTGCGAGCACCGGGTCGACGACGGCCCAGGCCGCTTCGACCGCGTCCTGGCTGGTGAAGAGCGCGCCGTCGCCGGCCATGGCATCGCCGAGCAGCCGCTCGTAGGGCCGCGAGTCCCCGTCTTGTGCGGTTTCGCAAAGGTAGAGCTCGCGCTGGTCACCGACGAATTCCTTGCCCGGCCGCTTGACGCGAGCCGCGAGCGCAATCGCCGATGCGGGCTGCAGCTTGAACCGCAGGTAGTTGGCGCGGCCCTCGGCCGGTGCCGAGTCGTCGAACAATCTCTGCGGCGGCGGCTGCAACTGAACGAGCACTTCGATCGCGGTGTTCGGGAGCAGCTTGCCCGCACGCAGGTACCACGGCACGCCGGCCCAGCGCCACGAGTCGATGAAAAGGCGCAGTGCGCAGAAGGTTTCCACGTCGGAGTCGGCCGCGACATCCTTTTCGTTGCGGTAACCGACGTACTGGCCGCGCACCACGTCCTCGGGTGTCAACACGCGCATGGCGTGAAAGACGCTCGCCTTTTCACTATGCACCGCGGCATAGCTCTGGTACGCAGGCGGCTCCATCGCGAGCAGCGCGACGATCTGGAACAGGTGGTTCTCGATCACGTCGCGCAGGCAGCCCGCGCTTTCGTAGAAGGAGCCGCGCTGGCCGATGCCGAAGCTCTCGGCCAACGTCACCTGAACGCTGGCGACGTGGTTGCGGTTCCAGATCGGCTCGAGAAACGAATTCGCGAAGCGGAAATAGAGGATGTTCATGATCGCCTCCTTTCCGAGATAGTGATCGATGCGAAAGATCGACGATTCCGGGAACACCGAATGCGCGATCGCGCCGAGCTCGATCGCAGAGGCCAGGTCGCGGCCGAAGGGCTTCTCGACGATGAGGCGGGCATGCTCGGCGAGCCCATTGCTGCCCAGGCTCGTGATCACCGTCGCGAACAACGACGGCGGTATCGCCAGGTAATACGCCGGGCGCTGCGCCTGGCCGAGCGAGCTCTTCAGCGCCCGGAAGGTCGCCGGATCCTCGTAGTCGCCGCTCACGTAGCGCAGCAGCGCCAACAGGCGAGCGAATGCGGGCTCGTCGTCGATCCCGGTTTCGCGGCCCACGCTGTCGCGGACGCGCTGGTGCAGCTCCTCCGCGGTCCATTTGGACGATGCGACGCCGATGACCGGCACCGTCAACGCGCCGGTCTTCACCATCGCATAGAGGGCCGGGAAGATCTTCTTGCTGGCGAGGTCGCCGGTGAAACCGAAGATGACCAACGCATCGGAAGGCGGCTCGTCCGCTGCACGGCGTGCGTTCGTCGCCGCGCTCACTTCGCGAACCTCGCGCGCCTTTTCGACGTGGCCACCGAATTCGTGGCGCATTGCCGACAGCACCTGGTTCGCGAAGTCGGCTTCGCCACGGGACGCGAAGCGCTCGTACAGCGCCGCGCTGAGGACGTGCGCCGGCACCGCTTCATCGATCGCCGCCTGGAGGGTCCAGCGACCTTCGCCGGAATCCGAGACGCGCCCGCCAAAGGCCTCGAGCTGCGGGTCTTTCAGCAGCGCGGCGGCGGTCAGGTCGAGCAGCCACGAGCCGATCACGCTGCCGCGACGCCAGACTTCGGCGATGTCGGGCAGGTTCATGTCGTATTGATAGAGCTCGGGGTTGCGAAGCGGCGTGGTCTCGGCGTCGCTCGCGGACGCGCGCTTGCCCGCATTGGCGTTGCGCAGGATGTTGAGCCCTTCGGCATATGCCGCCATCACGCCGTATTCGATGCCGTTGTGGATCATCTTGACGAAGTGGCCGGCGCCGTGCGGACCGCAATGCAGGAAGCCTTGCTCGGCGCTGGCGACCTCCCCGCTTCGTCCGGGTGTGCGCGCTGCCGCGTCGACTCCGGGCGCGAGCGCCGAGAAGATCGGGTCGAGGCGTTGCACGACATCGGCCTGGCCTCCGATCATCAGGCAATAGCCGCGTTCGAGCCCGGCGACGCCACCGCTGGTGCCGACGTCGACGTAGTGGTGGCCCGACGCGGTCAGCGCCTTTGCGCGTCGGATGTCGTCACGATAATTCGAATTGCCGCCGTCGATCACGATGTCGCCCGCGTCGAGGTGCGGGACCAGCTCGGCGAGCGCCTGGTCGACGACACCGGCCGGCACCATCATCCAGATCGCCCTTGGCAGCGCCATCTTCGAGACCAGTTCCCCGAGCGACCCGGCGCCGCGAGCACCTTCCTGCTCGAGGCTCGGCGACCGCGGCGATCCGCGGGTCGTAGACGACGCACTCGTGGCCCTTCTTCATCAGGCGTCGCACCATGCTCGCACCCATGCGACCCAAGCCGATCATTCCGAGCTGCATTGCGCTTTCTCCATGGTCGGTGCCGACGTCTCTCGCGTGACATTCACGACGACCGCATGCCTTTGGCCGTCATCGACGAGCGCGACCGTCCCGTCGGACATCTCGATGCCATCCATCGTGACGCTCGGCGTGCCGGGGGATTCGGCTGCGCGACACACGATGTCGTAGGTCGACGCGCCGAATCGGTACTGCATTTCGAAGGCATCCCAATCGCGAGGCAGCAGAGGGTGCACGAGCAGCTTGTTCCCGCTGCGCTTGCAGACCCAGCAACGACTCGACGATCAACTGATACATCCAGCCGGCAGACCCGGTGTACCAGGTCCAGCCGCCGCGACCGGCGTGCGGCGCGAAGGCATAGACGTCGCCGGCGACGACGTAAGGCTCGACCTTGTACGTGGCGATGTCGCCGGCGCTGCCGGCGTGGCGTACGGGGTTGAGCAGCGCGAGCAGTTCCCAGGCGCGCTCCGCGTCGCCCAGCGCCGCGAATGCGAGCGTCGCCCAGACGGCAGCGTGGGTGTACTGACCGCCGTTCTCGCGGACGCCGGGGACATAGCCCTGGATGTAGCCTGGCGTCGGCGTGGAGCTGTCGAACGGCGGGTCGAGAAGCTGGACGAGGCGCGTATCGCGGTGCACCAGGCGGCGGTCGACGGCCTCCATTGCGCGGCGCGCACGTTCGGCCGTCGGCGGCCCCCGAGAGCACCGACCAGCTCTGCGCGATCGAGTCGATCTGGCACTCGGTGTTGCTCGCCGAGCCGAGCGGCGAGCCATCGTCGAACCAGGCGCGCCGGTACCACGCGCCGTCCCAGCTCGATTCCTCGATGCGCTGGCGCAACCGCGCCGCCTCGCTTGCGCAGAGATCCGCGAACGGGCCGTCCGCGCGCTTTCGCGCCAACGGTGCAAACCGGGTCAGCACCGCGACCAGAAAGAACGCCAGCCAGACGCTTTCGCCCTTGCCGCCGGCTCCGACCAGGTTCATGCCGTCGTTCCAGTCGCCCGAGCCCATCAACGGCAGACCGTGGTCGCCGTAGCGCATGCCGCGGCGAATCGAGCGCACGCAGTGCTCATAGAGGCTCCCGGACTGGGTGGACAGTTGCGGCAGCTCGTAGTTCGACTGTTCGCCGTCCTTCAGCGGCCGGCTCTCCAGGAAGGGGCACGACACGTCGAGAACGCCGGTGTCGCCGGTGGCTTCGACGTAGCGGCAGACGGCGAGCGGCAGCCACAGGTAATCGTCGGAGCAGCGTGTGCGCACGCCTTTGCCCGAGGGCGGATGCCACCAGTGCTGCACGTCGCCTTCGACGAACTGACGCGAAGCCGAGCGCAACAGGTGTTCGCGTACCAGATCCGGCGCGGCGTGCACCAGGGCCATCACGTCCTGCAACTGGTCGCGAAAGCCGTATGCGCCGCTCGACTGGTAGAACCCGGTGCGGCCCCACAGGCGCGACGCGATCACCTGATAGATCAGCCAGCCGTTCGCCAGTGCATTCAACCCCGCGTCGGGGGTTCGCACGCGGACTGCGCCCAGCGTGCGCTGCCAGTACCGGTGCACGGCATCGAGCGCGGCGCGCGCGGCGTCGGACCCGCGCCAGCGCCGCACGAGACCGCGTGCTTCCTCGACCGTCTTGCCGGCGCCGAGTCGAAAGACGACTTCGCGTTGTTGGCCCGGGGCCAAATCGACGCGACGCGCAGCGCCGCGCAGGGATCGAGCGCCGCGCCGACGCGTCCGGAGAGCTGCGCTTCGGCCAGCGCCGCCGGCGCCTCGAGCGTCCCACAGTGGCCGAGAAAGTCGCCGCGATCTGCGCACACGCTGCGGGTCGCGTCGTCGACATCGAAGAACGCGGTGCGGCCGGCAAAGTCGGTGTTGTAGGCATTGCGTGCCAACAGCGCGCCCGTTTCCGCGTCGAGCTCCGTCACGACATGCATCAGCGTCTTCGCGCGCTCGTCGCCGAGCACCCAGTCGAGGTAGCCGGTCACGGACAGGCTCCGACTGTCGATTCGAGCGGTTGCGCAGCGTCAGCACCGAGAACTTGACCGGAGCGTCGATCGCGACGTACACGCATAGCTCCGATTCGATGCCGTCCTCGGCATGTTCGAAGATGCTGTAGCCGAAGCCGTGGCGCGTGACATACGGGGCCGCGCCGGGCGCCGGGAGCAAGGTCGGCGACCAGAAGCGGCCGGTCGCTTCGTCGCGGATGTAGAGCGCCTCCGTGTTGGCGTCGACCACCGGATCGTTGGACCACGGCGTCAGGCGGAACTCGTGCGCGTTCTCGCTCCACGTCGTCGCGCTTCCGCTCTCCGACACCAAGTGTTCCGAACTCCGGATTGGCGAGCACGTTGACCCATGGCGCCGGCGTCATTCGCGCCGTCGACGTCGTGATCACGTATTCGCTCCCGTCCGACGTGAAGCCGCCGAGGCCGTTGAAGGCGAAGAGGTCGCGTGCTTGCGGGCAGCTCGTCGCGATCGGGGGCGCAACGTTGCCGCGGCCCATCTCGACGGCGGCAGGCGAGCCCACGGGCATCCTGGCAGTGGCGCGTACGCCAGAGGCATTCGTCACGCTGCCGCGCCGCTCGAGCTGCTCGGCGAGCATGCCGGCGGCGTCGGTGATGACGACGCGGGCGACGCTTTGCAGGAGGATGCGATCGCCGTCGTCAAGGCTCGCGCTGTCGCGGACGAAGATGCCGCCGGGCTTGTCGACGCGGTCGGCGCCGGCACTCGCGTCGACCGATTGCCTGATCGTCTCGACCAGACCCGGCTCGCCACCGTCCGGTTGCGCACTGATGATGGCGAGCTCGGTCTCGATGCCGTGCGCACGCCAATACGCGTGGGCCTGAACCATCTGCCTCACCAGCTCGATCCGGCCGGCATCGGTCATCCAGAGCAGCACGACGGGCCAATCGCCGGAGATGCCAAACCCCCAGAGACCGGACTGTCCGCGGCGGTTCTGCTCGACGACGCGTGCGTCGGCGCGCAGCGCTGCGCCGGCATAGATCACCGACGCCGCCATGCGTTCGAAGAGCAGCGCGTCGGCACTGCTCGCACCGAGCTCTCGCAAGGTGCTCTGCCGGTACTCCGCTGCCCGGTCGAGAATGCGCTGGACCCAGCGGCTGTCCCGACACTTGTCCGCCAGCGCGGCGCAGTCGTTACGCGACTGCCGCGATGCCGGTGATCCAGTCGATCGTGAACGAAGCGTCGGGCTCGAGCGCGAAAGGAACCCGGATGGCGGCCACGGCGTCGAGCACCGGACCGGCGGTGCCCGCAAGCACGGCGCCGCTCTCCAGCGCCTGCGGATCGGCGACGCTGCGGCCACGGCCGATGAATCGCATGCGGTCCGTCTCGTAGGAGATTTCTCCCGCGTCCGCATCGGCGGTGAGCGCCAGATGGAAGAGCCACGGTGTCGGATCGTCCGATGCGCTCGGACGCCGGGTCGCGAAGATGGCGTGGCGTATCGGGTCGATCTGCGTTTCGATGAAGAGCTTGCTGAACGCCGGATGCGCCGAGTCGGTGCCCGGAGCGGCCAGAACGATCTCGGCGTAGCTCGTCGCGTCGAGGGTTCGGCGCCGCTCGGACCGGTTGGTGATACGCACGCGGCGCAGCTCGACGTTGGCGTCGAGCGATACCGCGATCTCGGTGCGCGTTTCGATGTCGTGGTCGCGACGTGAGAACGTTGCCACGCCGGGGCTGAAGCTCGCTTCGGAGTCGTCCGGCCGCTGCAACGTGGGCTGCAAGGTGGTCGACCAGACAGCGTCGGTGGCGCAGTCGCGCAGGTAGCAGAACGTGCCCCAGTCGTCGAGCGTCGCGTCTTCGCGCCAGCGCGTCACCGCGAGGCCCTCGCAGCGACTGTAGCCGCCGCCCGCCGCCGTGACCATCACGTGATAAGCGCCGTTGGAAAGCAGATGCACGTCGGGCATGGCGGAAGCGACTCTCGATCGACGAAGTCCCTCGACAGTGCGCGCCGGCGACCCGCGGGCCACGACGGAGCGCCTGCGAACTAGCGCATCAGGGCGAGCGCCCGCTTGCACACGTTCTCGACGGTGAAGCCATATTCCCGCAACAGGACATCGGCGGGTGCCGAGGCGCCGAAACGGTCGAGCCCGAGCACGTCGCCGTCGTCGCCGACGTAGCGATGCCATCCTTGCGTGACGCCTGCTTCCACCGCGAGGCGGGCGCGGATCGACGGCGCCAGCACGCCGTCGCGGTATGCCTTCGGTTGCGCGTCGAAGAGCTCCCAGCTCGGCATCGAGACGACGCGCGCGCGGATGCCTTGCGCCAGCAGCGTCTGCGCTGCCGCGACGATCAGGCCGACCTCCGATCCCGTCGCGATGAGAATCAGGTCGGGCTTGCCCTCCGGTGCATCGGCCAACACGTAAGCGCCGCGGCGCAGCCCGTCGGCATCGGCAAACTGCGTGCGGTCGAGCGTGGCCACGTTCTGCCGCGTCAGGATCAGCGCCACCGGCCGATCGCGCGTTTCGAGTGCGACGCGCCACGCGACCGCCGTCTCGTTGGCGTCGCAGGGACGGATGACGATGAGACGCGGAACCGAGCGCAGGCCGGCGAGCTGCTCGATCGGCTGATGCGTGGAGCCGTCCTCGCCCAGGGCGATGCTGTCGTGAGTAAAGACGTAGACGACGTGCAGCCCCATCAGCGCGGCGAGGCGGATCGGCGGCCGCATGTAGTCGGAGAACACCAGGAACGTCGCGCCGAAAGGCACGGTTCCACCATGCGCCGCGAGGCCGTTCAGGATCGCGCCCATGCCGTGCTCGCGCACGCCGAAGTGCAGGTTGCGTCCTGCGCGACTCCAGCCGCCACCGTCCGAGCCTTGCCGATCGCGCGCGTTCACGCCGGGCGGCTCGAAGTCGCCCAGCCCGATCAAGTGCGGTGTGGGTCGACGGATCGAGATCGGCCGAGCCCCCGATGAGCGCCGGCAGACGCGGGGCGATCGCGTTCATGACCTTGCCCGACGCGACCCGGGTGGCCATGCCTTTGGCGTCGGCAGGGAACACCGGAATGTCCGCATCCCAGTCGGCCGGCATGTCGGCGCTCATGCGCTGCTCGAGCTCGCGCGCGAGCTCGGGATAGGCCCGCGCGTAGGCGGAGAACCGCTCACGCCAGGCGGCTTCCGCTTGCGCGCCGCGGTCGAGCGCCTGGCGAAAATGTGCAAGCGCCCGCTCGGGCACGACAAACGCGGGCTCTGCGGGCCAGCCGAGATTTCGCTTGGTCGCGCGCACTTCCTCTTCGCCCAGGGGCGAGCCGTGCGCTTCGAACGTGTCCTGCTTGTTGGGCGAGCCGTAGCCGAGGTGGGTGCGCACCAGGATCAACGACGGGCGCCCGGTCTCGGCCCGGGCGGCGCGCAGCGCCTGATCGAGAGCGGCCAGGTCATTGCCGTCGTCGACCGACTGCGTGTGCCAGCCGTACGCCTCGAAGCGCCGGGCACGGTCCTCGCTGAAGGTGATGTCGGTGCCCGCCGACAGCGTGACGCGATTGTCGTCGTAGAGATAGATCAGCTTGCCGAGCTCGAGATGGCCGGCGAGCGATGCGGCCTCCGATGCGACGCCCTCCATCAGATCGCCATCGCTCACGATCGCGTAGGTGCAATGATCGATGATCTCGAAGCCGTCGCGGTTGTAGCGCGCAGCCAGATGCGCCTCCGCCATCGCCATGCCGACGCCGTTGCCGAAGCCCTGTCCGAGGGGCCCCGTCGTGACCTCGACGCCCGGCGTGAGGCCGCGCTCCGGGTGGCCGGGCGTGAGACTGCCCCATTGGCGGAACTGCTTGATCTGCTCCAGTGACACTTCGTAGCCCGTCACGTGGAGCAGGCTGTACAGCAGCATCGACCCGTGTCCCGCAGAAAGCACGAAGCGATCGCGGTCGAACCAGTGGGGATTGGCCGGATTGTGCTTGAGGAACCGGGTCCACAGCACATGGGCCATTGGCGCCGCACCGAGCGGGAGCCCAGGGTGGCCGCTGTTGGCCTTCTGCACCGCATCGACCGCAGAGGAAGCGCAGGGTATCGATGCACAGATCATCCAACGCGAAGGCCGAGGTATCCGTGGCAGCCGCTGAGTTTGAGTTCATGCGAGCTTGTCCTTGCCGCTCGAAGGGATCGTCCCGGGTCGCGATCGGGGTGCGACCGTACCCCGTCGCTTTGACGCTCTGCAGCTTGGCCCGTTCCCGGGGTCACGAACTTTCCGCCAGGCTGGGCGATCCGTGGCAGCACGCCCGGCCAGCGATGCACATGGCGCTCGCTTGCCCCTCACTTGCCCCTCATTTGCCTTTCTGCTTGATGAACCACGCCACGAGGCCGACGGCCACGACGACAAGCAGGATGGGCACCCATGACCCGCCGTATCCGCCCATCCAGCCGCCACCCCACATCCCGCCGCCGCCATTCATCATGCTTCCGTTCTGCGCCGAAGCGACGTCGGCGGTCAACAGGGGTAGTGCACCAACAACCACACCAAGCAAGGTCTTCATGAATTTTCCTGAGCAGGACAAGACGGTGAAACCCGGAAACGACTTTTGTTTGAATCTAGGCCGGACAACTGCCGACGTCTGTGCGGCAGCGAACGCAGCCTTGCTTCGACCCGGGGGGCGTACAGAAGGCGAGCCTCACCGTTGCCCAGAGTCGCGACGCACTGCACGAATGCCGGTGACCAGCATCCCGCCAAGCCCGCTGATGATCATGATGTCGCCAAGGATGTCGTGCCAGTTGCCCATCGGGGTCATCAGGAGCATCGAGCCGCCGATCACCAGCGCCGCGAACGCGATGGCGCTCGTGAGCCGCTCGAGATTGCGGCTGAAGCGACCGCCCAGGGCCTCCAGCCCTGGAAGTCGCCCCAGATTGCCGTCGGCCATACGTCGGAGGACGCGTCGCGTATCGCCGGGCGCGTTGATGATCAAGCGCTCCATTTCGCGCGCAAGCGTGGTGGTCTTTTCCTTTATCCGCGCCGGTGCGAAGTGCTTCGCGGTGAGGCGTGAGATCTCCTCGCGAAACGATGCCATGTAGTCATGGGCCGGTGCGAGCTCGCGTATCAACGCCTCCAGAATGACGAAGGCACGCGTCAGCAGGACGAACTCGGCCGGATTGTGCACGCCGTTCCGGGTTCCCGCACTCATCAGCGAATCGAACGCAGCCCCGATGGAGACGTTCGCCAGATCGGCCCTGCGGATTTCATAGAGCGCGGCCTTCATGTCCACCAACAGTGCCGCACGGTTCACGTCTTCGCTCGCGGGTGCCATCTCGAGATACGCCTCGGTCGCAGCTCGCGCGTCGCCTTTGACGACTGCTTCGAGCAGGAGTATCAGCGAGTCGCGCATCGCTTCGTCGAGCTCGCCCGTATTCCCGAAGTCCAGAAGCGAGAGCCGCCCATCCGGCAGAACGAAGACATTGCCCGGATGCGGGTCGGCGTGAAACAACCCTTCCTCGAAGATCGATTGCAGCATCAGCGTTACCAGGGTGTTCATCGACCGCGGCATCGCTTCGGGGTGCAGCTTGGCGTAGTGATCGATGCGTTCGCCGGCCGAGAACTCCAGCGTGAGCACGGTGCCGCCTGAACACTCCGCCACGACGCCTGGAATCCAGAGGTCGGGGACATCTGCCAGCGCGGCGCGAAACAGCACGACCGAACGCGCTTCGCGCCGGAAATCGGTTTCGCGGTTCAGGCTGCTGGCAAATTCACTCACCACGACAGGGAGGTCGAGTGCGCGCAGACTGGGAAAGAGCCTTTCTCCCAGCCCGACCAGGTAAGTCAGTGCCGCGATATCCGTGGCGATGATTGCGTCAAGGCCGGGCCGCTGTACCTTCACGGCTACGTGCCGCCCGTCCTGCATGGTGGCCTCATGGACCTGGGCGATGGTCGCTGCGGCTAGCGGCGTTTCGCCGAACGTTGAGAACAACACCGTCAACGCAGCGCCCAGTTCGCCTTCGACCCTGGCGCGAACCACGTCGATGCCCATCGCCGGCAACTCGTCGTGCAGCAACTCCAGCTCATCGATGTAGGCGGCCGGCAGCAAGTCGCGCCGCATCGCGAGCACTTGTCCGAACTTGAGAAAGACCAGCCCCAGCTCCTCGAAGGTTTCCCTTACCTCCTTCGGCGAAGGCCAGCGTTTCTTCCCGAGCAGCGCGCCGAGGAACTTGTGTCGGACGAGCACGCGCAGAATCTGCGCTAGTCGCGGCGCCGCGCGCAGCAGGCTGCGCTTGTTTGGGTCGATCGTTGTAGCCATTTACTTCTCACAGCGAACATGTGTTACAGGGGCGCGTGGAGCCGCGATCAGGCCAGCGCGTGTCGTGGCAAGTCGATGGTGAACACGCATCCCGAGCCCGGGCGATCACGAACGCTCAGGACTCCGTCGTTCGCCTCGACGCTGCGCCGGCAGATCGACAGTCCGAGTCCGACCCCCGACCTGTCGGCGCCGGCTTGCGTGAAGGGGAGGAACAGGTGCTCCGCGTCCCCCGCCGGCAGGCCCCCACAGCAATCCTCGACGTCGATCCGGACGCGATCGCCGGCGGCGTACGCGTTCAATCGTACGTCCGTGCCGTGCCGCGTGAACTTGAATGCGTTCTGCAGCAGATTGCCCAGTGCCGACAGGAGGATGTCCGGGTCGACATCGACCGCGAGCTTCGGGTCGACGGCGGGGATGGTGAGTGTGCATTCCCGAGCCTTCGCCTCCAGCGCAACCGAGAGCTCGACTTCGGCAATGAAGTCGGCAACGGAAATCCGCTGGCGTGTCGCCGGCATCCCGGCGCTGACCCTGACCTCGGCGAGCGAGCGGTCGATGAGATTGCGCATCCCGATCAGGCTGCGATCGAGGACAGCGCCCGTCGACCCGGCGAGCCCCACGTGACCGGACTTGATGGCGGCAACGACGATCGTGGCGGTCTGAATGTGATTGCGAAGCTCGTGCGCGAGCACGCCCAGCTGCTCGTTGAAGGTCTGACGCTGCCTGTCCGCGATGGCGAGATTGCGCTGGCGAGCGAATTCGGTGACGGCATCGGCGATCGCGTTGTCGAGGCAGCGATTGAGCGTCTGGAATTCCTCCACTCCGATCGTCATGCCTCGCTCGGAGGCGAGCTCCGTTATGGCCTGGCAAAGATCGCCATAGTCGTGCACGACCTGGTCGACGGTGAACCCGTGCCGCGACAGCTCGCGCCCGTGCTGCGCGGCAGTGATTCCGATGTCGGACGTCGCCGGTGCGCCGCCCCCCGACGACCCCGAGATCCTGCGGCTGCGCACCGGGTCGGACGTCTGCTCGAGCCGCAGCGTCTCGACGAGCTGGTTCAGGAAGAGCGGTATTCCGTGTTCGAGCTCTCCGTCGCCCGCGGTGGGCGCGAGCCGGAGCGCGACCTTCGATCTGCATCGGTCGATCAACGCAGCCCGTTCGCCCGCGAGGAATTCGTGCAGCATCTGGTGATCACCGGTCGTTGGCATTGTTTTGCCGGGAAGGGATGCCTCGCTGGCCGAAGCGGCGGGAGGGACGGGCCTGCTGCCGTCGGGTGAGGCCCCCGATTGACGAGGAGCGTACGGCGCCGCGGCCGCGCGGTCTGCGCGCTACCGCACATACAGGATCCGGCCGATCACAGCACGTAGTACAGGATGGCGAAGTAATGGCTCAGGCTGCCGGCCATCACGAAGAGGTGCCAGACGCCGTGCGCGTTGGCAATCCGCGTGTCGAGCGCATAGAACACGATGCCGGCGGTGTAGAACACGCCCCCCGCGGCCACCCAGGCGAAACCCGCCGGGCCCAGCGCGTGCAGCATGGGTACCACGGCCACGAGCGCGATCCATCCCATGGCGACGTATATCGCCACCGACAGGATGCGGGCGCCGTTTCTCGGCCGCAGTTCCTGCAGACCACCCAGCAGTGCAAGCCCCCACACCACCCCGAGCAGCGACCAGCCCCAGGGACCGCGCAGCGTCACCAGGCAGAAGGGCGTGTAGCTACCGGCGATGAGCAGATAGATGCCCTGATGATCGAGCTCGCGCAGGATGTCCTTCGCGCGTCCGCGCACGGCGTGGTAGAGCGTGGAGAAGCTGTAGAGCGACACGAGCGTCGCGCCGTAGATGGCGACGCCGATCACTTTCCATCGGTCGCCTGCCAACGATGCCTCCACGACGAGGAGGATCGCGCCCGCGAGTGCCAGAACGGCCCCGACAAGGTGCGAGACCGCATTGAACTTTTCGCCGTGGTCCACGAGATGGTGCGTGCAATGGGATTCCCGCCGCTGCTGAGCGAGCGCCTTGCTCAGCCCGACTCGACGTCGCGCTCGCCGCAGTGCGCGAGGATGTGCGTGCGGGACGCGTCGCGCAGGGCGACGGCAGCGGCAAAGGCGTCCATTGCCGGCGCAAACACCGGGCGGCCGAGAGTGACCGTGATGGTGCCGTGTCGCGGAAGCCACTGCTCGGCACGCAGCAACGCCCGGCTGCCGTGGATCGCAACGGGCAGCACGGGAACCGCCGCCGCCACGGCGGTGGCATAGGCGCCCAGGCGGAAGGGGCCCAACCCTGCCGTTCGCCGGAACGTGCCTTCGGGAAAGAAGCCGAGCGACATGCCGCCCTTCGCCACGTCGACGAGCCGCCGTGCGTCCTCGACACTACGCCGCGTGTCGAATCGCTCCACGAACTGTGCCCCGAGTGCACTCAGGTAGATGCGCGCCACCGGTTGATCCAGGAACTCGCGCTTGGCGACGAAGCCGACGTGCGGTGGAAGCGCGGCAAGCAGCGCGATGCCGTCGAGATAGCTGGCGTGGTTCGCCACCACTACGCAGGGCCTGCGTGGCAGATGCTCGAGACCGCGGACCGTGAGCCTGATCCCGGCCAGGCTGAGGATGATGCGCGCTGCAAGCCGGTTGACGCGCCACGCGGCCGTGGGATGCGGGGCGAGCGCTGTCAGCAGCCACGTCGGCGGCGCAAGCAGCGCGAACACCAGCCATGCGTAGGCTCCGTAGAGCACACGCACACCGCCCATGGCTGCACGTTGCGCGCCGGAGTCGAGCCCGTCGCTGCCCGATAGGCGCCGCGTCTCGACCGGAACCGCCTGCGTCGGCTCGGCCCATCGTGGGGGCAGGGCAGGTTGCGCGGCGGCCGGGGGAATCGCCGGCGCATCCGGCAAAGCCGCCAGCAGGTCTCGCAGCGTGACCATCCCGCCCAGCGTCTGCTCCGACAGGCTGATCCCGAACGCGCGCTCGACGCGCACTGCGAGTTCCACCCGGCTCAGGCTGTCGAGGCCCAGGTCGCGTTCGAGTGCGCTGTCGAGCACGACGGGGTGGCGCCGTTGCGTGCCGGGATGCAGATCGGCGAGCAACTGTTGCGTGAGCGCCAGCACCGTGTCGTGGGCCCGCTCGGCTTCCGAGACGTCACGTTGCGTTGTCTGGCCTGCCTTCTGCATGGCCATTGCGTTTCCGCGGGATCACGCTTCAGCGACTGCGCGCACGCCTATCCTCCAGCGCGTCGGTCGCACGGATGCACCGTCGCGCGTGGACGGGGCGAGTGCGAGCGACGGCTGCGTTCCCGGTTCCCGCTCAGGCCTTCTTCGCAGCGCGCTTCCGGGTGGCCTTCTTCGCTGTCTTCTTCGCTATCGTCTTCGCTGTCTTTTTCGCCGCCGGTTTGCTGGTCGTCTTGCCGGCGGCCCCTTTCAGTGTTCTTTTGCCCGTGGGCTGCGGATTGGAAACCTGCTTCACGGCTCGTTTCGCTGCTTTCTGTACGGCGGCGACCGCACCCTTGAACGAGCTCCTGACGGACTTCACGGCATCGTTTGCCGCTTTCCTGACCGTCTTCTCGATGGCGCCCTGCGCGGCCTCCTTCTCGGCTTTCGACTTGTGGCGCAAGTCCGCGGCGTGAGCGCGCTTGTAGGTCTGGATGTCCTTGAACTGGCCGCTTTCGTCACGCACGGCATAGAGCTTGGTGCCAGTTCGGCTTCTCATCGTGGTGCGACGCGTGGTCATGCTTTCTCCTTGTTGGTTTGCCTTGCTGACCTCTTCCAGCCGGCAGCAGTCGCGGTGGTGTCGATATCAAACCACCACGCGCGTGCGGCGCACTTGACAGTCGTCAATCGTGTGCTTGCTCATGCCGCAGTGCCGCTGCCGGATCCATCTGCGCCGCACGTCTCGCCCGAAAATACCCCATCGAAGCAGCGCTAGGTGCGCTGCCGTACGGACGAGGGCACCATCGCGGCACATAGTCGCTTCACTGAAGCGGAAGCGTTTGTGCTGCCCTGCCGAGCGCTCGAGTGGTTGGCGGGCCTGCAGGGTTCCTGCTCGATATTGCTAGGAGATTAAATATATGAAGACCTACGTTGCCATGTTTGGTGCGGTTCCCCTGTTCACCAGCGGCATCGCTTTGGCACAGAACGGAAGCATGATGAACGGCGGCGGGTGGGGCGGCGGCTGGATGGGCGGATACGGCGGCATGGGTGGATACGGCGGGATATTGGTGCCGATCCTGCTCATCGTCGTGGTTGCCGGCGTCGTGGCGTGGTTCGTCAAGCAGAAGGGCAAGTGAATCGGTTGCTTGTATGCGCAAACCGCGTCGTCGTACGCGTCGTGTCCCTTCTTTGCATCGTCGTCGTGTGATCAGTTTAACTTTCAATTGGAGTTCAGCCATGAAGCCCACGAACCTCAGCAGGACATTGAGCACCGCCACGTTGATAGGCGGAATGCTCTTGGGAGCCAACGCACTGGCCGACCCGCCGCCAGACACCTACGGCCCGGGCTACGGCATGGGACCCGGCATGATGGGTGGCGACGGTGCGGGCTACGGCATGGGACCCGGCATGATGGGCGGCTACGGTGCGGGGCCCGGCACGACGGGTGGGCAGGGCCCCGGCTATGACATGGGCCCCGGCATGATGTACGGCCAGGACTCCGGGACCGGTTCAGGCACGATCGGCCGCTACGGTTCGAGAGCCGATCTCAATCTGACCGCAGAGCAGCGCGGCAAGATTGCCGGGATCCAGAACGACGTACGGCGAAAGCAGTGGGAGCTCATGGGCAAGATGCAGGACGAGCAATCGCAGATGAACGAGCAGTACGACTCGGACCAACGCGACGACCCGGCGCTCAGCAAGAGCTATCGCAACATGTCGGAGCTGAGGCATCAGATGTTTGACCTGTCACTCAGCGCCCGGAGGCAGATCGACGCGGTACTCACCCCGGAGCAGCGCGAGAAGTTGAGACACGGCTGATCCTGACCCAGGGCGGTGCTGGAACCCCATCTGCATTCGCTGATCGTCTACTTTTCGGCGCACCCGAATGTCGCGCTAGGTGCCGTATTTGCGGCGTCACTGCTCGAAGCGCTCGCCGTCGTCGGGACCGTGATCCCGGGCAGTTCGATTGTCTTCATCGGTGGCGTCCTGATCGGGCTCGGAGCGCTCGATCCGTGGCACACGGCCGCCGCGGCCGTGTGCGGAGCGATCCTGGGCGACGGAATCAGCTATTGGCTTGGCCATCATTACCGGCAACGGCTGCCGCAACTGTGGCCGATGCGCCGGTACCCGCAATTGCTCGCGCGCGGGCAGGCCTATTTCGAGCGCAACGGCGGGAAGAGTGTCTTTCTGGGCCGCTTCCTCGGCCCGCTGCGGGCGGTCGTCCCCGTGGCTGCCGGCATGTCGAGCATGCCGGCAGCTCGGTTCTACGTCGTGAACGTCCTTTCGGCAATCGCCTGGGCGGCCGCCCATCTGCTTCCGGGATGGCTGTTTGGCGCATCGCTGCAGCTCGCGGGAGCGGTGAGCGAGCGGCTCGCCTTGATGCTGGTCGTCGTGATGCTCGCCCTGTGGGCCATCAGCAAACTCGTGCGCCTCGCATTTGCCCGGACCTGGCCGTGGATCACCTTGCTGCGGGATCGGTGGGTCGAGCGCGCCCGGCGCGGGTCGGGACCGATTGCGCAGGTCGCACTCTCGCTGCTGGATCCGGCACGACCGGAGTCTCGCGGTCTCCTGGTGGCCGCGATGGTCCTGATCGGCGGCGCTTGGCTGTTCCTGGGCGTCATGGAAGATGTCCTTGCAAACGATCCGCTCGTCCGGTTCGACCAATCGGTCTACGAGTCGCTGCAAAACGTGCGGACCGCGTGGGCCGACCGACTGATGGTCTTCGTCACCGAGCTGGGCGGCACGCCGGGGACGCTTCCGGTCATTGCTGCAACGTCTGCATGGCTCGCGTTCAAGCGCCGCTGGCGCACGCTCGCCTACTGGCTGGCGGCGGCCGGATTCGCCGAGATCACGGTGTGGATCCTGAAATACACCCTCGGCCGCGCGCGTCCCAACACGCTGTATGCCGGCGTGGAGCAGTTTTCCTTTCCGAGCGGGCACGCCGCTCTTGCGGTCGTGACGTACGGATTCCTGGCGTTCCTGCTGGCGCGCGGGAAGCCTCCTGGCGTGCGCGTCATCGTGGTGTTGCCCGTGACGATCGGCGTAGTTCTGATCGCCGTCTCGCGCCTGTACCTCGGCGTCCACTGGTTTTCCGATGTCGTCGCCAGTCTCAGCCTGGGCATTGCCTGGGTTGCGCTGCTGGCGATTGCCTATACGCATCACGTACGCGAGGAGCCCTTGCGCACGGGACCCATACTGCTGATCGTCGCGTCGACGCTGGCGCTCGTCGGCGTGCTGTACGTCAGGAATCAGGTGCCCGGCGACGTATTGCGCTATGCCTATCAACCGACGCGGGCGATCGTGTCGTTCGAGGACTGGAAGTCGGGTGGCTGGCGCAACCTGCCCGCGGCGCGTTCCGAACTGGGCGGCGAGATCGAAGAGCCGTTCTCGCTGCAGTGGGTCGCGACCGATGCCCAGCTGATGTCCACGCTGGGTGCCGCGGGCTGGCAGGTCCCACGCCCCTGGGACTCGCGGACGATGCTGCTGTGGCTGCTGGCCAGCACGCCGATCGGCGATCTTCCCGTGCTGCCGAAGTTCGACCACGGCGATGCGCAAATGCGCACGTGGGTCAAGCCAGTGAACGAGCGCGAGCGCATCGTGATCCGGGTCTGGTCCAGCCTCGAGGTTGTCGATGTCGCGCACCCGGGGCACAGGAGCTCGCTATGGATGGGAATGGTGACTCGCGAGCGTCTCGTCCATCCGGGTGGATTGCTCGCGCTGGTTCGGACGGAAAGTGATTTCCGGGCGCCGTTGCAGGTCCTGGAACGGGACCTTCGCAGCGCGGGCGTCGACTTCGATATTCCGGCGCGGCGCGGGGCACCGCTCGTGCTCGCCTGGCAGCCGCCATGATCTGCGGGATCAGCGCGCCTCGCGCGGTGGGGGCCGATCAGCTGACCGAGTTGCTGCGCCGATCGACCGCGCTTCGATATAGATGCGGGTGATCTTCGGGTATCGCAGGCGGATGTCGTGCTCGATGTGCGCAACGGCACCGACCATCTCATCGGCGGTCGAATCGCGCTCGAAGTCCACGTCGAGCGTCAGCAATATTTCGTCGGGTCCGAGATACATCGAGAGCGGGCAAGCAGCGTCGCGTACGCGCGGATTGCGCAAGGCCAGGTCGCGGATTGCTGCAGCCGTCTCCGGCGCGACACCCTCGCCGATCAGCAGGCCCCGCGATTCGCGGATCAGCAGCACCGCAACGCCCGCAAGCAAAACGCCGATCACGACGGACGCCGCTCCATCGATGACGGGCAGGTCGAGGCGATGACTCAGGTACACGCCGATGGCCGCTATCGCCAGCCCTGCGAGTGCGGCGGCGTCTTCGGCAAGCACGGTGAAGGTCGTGGGGTCCTTGCTCCTCTCGAGCGCGCGCCAGAGCGGAATGTCCCGCTTTGTTCCGAGGAACTGGCGCAAGGCAACGGCGAAGCTGCCGCCTTCGAACAACGCCGCCGCGCCGAGCACGATGTAATTCCAGGTCGCATCGCGCAGCGGCTCCGGGTGGAGCATGTGCAGCACACCTTCGTAGGCAGATATCCCGCCGCCGAGCCCGAAAATGAGCACCGCGACCATGAGACTCCAGAAATAGAGCTCCTTGCCATGCCCGAAGGGATGCTCGGATGTGGCCTTCCGCTGGCTCAGCTTCATGCCGACGAGCAACAGCACGCCGTTGCCGGTATCCACCGTCGAATGGATCCCTTCGGACAGCATCGCGGAGCTTCCGGTAATTCCGGCGGCGACGAATTTGGTGAGTGCTATGGCGCAATTCGCGGCGATCGCGCCATAGACCGCAATTCTTGATTCGGCCATTCAGTGGCGAAACTCTTCCGGCGGGTGGATGGTCACGGCTGCGCTCGAGCGCTCGGGAAGGATGCCACGCGTCGGTGCGACATCGTCACGCGACAGCGGCGCCCGAGCACGCCGTTCTAGCTCGCGAGCTGATTGCGGATCGCCCGCAGTTCCTTCAGGCGCTCGTCGCTGGGCTTGGGGTAGGCCATCTTCAGACCCTCGAACGTGTCGAGGATGATCCGCGAAACGATCAAACGTGCGTTCTCCTTGTCGTCGGCTGGAACCGCGTACCAGGGAGCGTTGCGTGTGCTCGTCGCGCCCAGGCATTTCCCATAGGCCTTCATGTACTGATCCCAGAACTTTCTCTCCTCGACGTCCGCCATGCTGAACTTCCAGTTCTTGTCCGGCTCATCGATACGCTGGAGGAAGCGCTTGCGCTGTTCTTCCTCCGAGAGATGAAGGAAGAACTTGATGATCACCGTTCCGTTGCGGTGGAGATGGTTCTCCAGATCCACAATCGACCGATACCGTTCGTCCCAGACGGCTGGTTCGTCAAGCAAGGCCGGCGGCAAGCCCTCACTGTGAAGAATCTCCGGATGCACGCGAACGATCAGGACTTCTTCGTAATAGGAGCGGTTGAAGATGCCGATCTGACCGCGTTCCGGCAGATCGCGGGTGGTGCGCCACAGGAAATCGTGCTCCAGCTCGGTAGCGCTGGGATGCTTGAAACTGAACACCTTGCAGCCTTGTGGATTGACACCCGACATCACATGGCTGATTGCGCCGTCCTTTCCCGCGGCGTCCATCGCCTGGAAGATCAGCAGCAACGCGTAGCGGTTCGAAGCATAGTGAAGCTGCTGCAGCATCCTCAATTGCGCAACGTGCTCTTCCAGCAGCTTTCGATATTGCTTCTTCGACTTGTACACGGGCTTCACCCGCGTCGGCCACTTCTTCAGGTTGACGTCTTTCCCCGGGGGCACGCGGAAATCGCTGGACTTGATATTCATCTTGAGTCCTTTCGGTCGTCCGGGCTCGATGGTTCGCGTTCGGTCACTTGTGCGACTCGGGCTCGGGCTTCTCATGCTGGATCTCCCGCTCCGCCTGCTCCCAGTCCTGGACCGCTCGACCCTCCTGGCGGCCTCGCGCTTCGTAGAGGTCATAGGCGCGCCTGGCGATCTGCGGCGCCAGATCGGACGGTGATTCGGCCGTGGCTGCAGGCTTGGGCGCGGTGTTGGCGTCAGGCAGCGGCTCAGCCTTGGTGTCAGGTTTGGAGTCGGAATTCTTGGACTGGCCGGCACTCCGCTCCGTCACCGGTGTGCGTTCCATCTTTCCTATGCCCAAGGCCTTGTGCGTCGACGGGCGATCGCGCTCGCTCTGGGCGATCCCGAGACGAGCGAATACCGGAACCTTCACAACACCCAAGACGAGTGCGAAGGCAGCCGCTCCGGCAAGCGTACCGGCCACCACCAAGGGCGGCAGGGCTGTCATGGCGATTCCACCGATGGCCAACGTCGAAGCGATCACGATATCGGCAACGGACGACACCGCAAGCCAGAGGCTTGGACGAGAGCCCCACGAGCGCCCACGTTGACGAATGGCGTAGAGCGTCGCCTGGCTACCGAACACGAGGACAACAAAGGCCAGGGTTCTCAGCGCCTCGGTTCCGAGATTCATTGCAAATCTGCCGATGCCGAGGACACCGATGCAGAAGACCAGCAGGCAGATACCGATGATCATGCCGGAAATCGTCAAGCGGCCGATGCGCCATACATTTGGCATCGGGGACGGCCGCACGTTGTCCGTCGTCAAAGACATGGAGAGGAAATCGCCGGTGATCATCACAATGACCATCAGCAGCGGGGTCAGAATGGCGTGCCCGGTCATGATCAGGCCGGCGATCAGGAAGAGCACTGTCACGATCTTCTTGATGATGGAGTTCAGCGTGTAGGTCAGGATGCGCTCGAACGTCACCCGTCCTTCCTTGACCGCGGCGACGATTCCGGCAAGTCCAGGCTCGGTCAGCACCATGCCGGCAGCCGACTTGGCGACATCGGTTGCCGTGAAGACCGCGATTCCGATCTGCGCCTGGCGCAGCGCGGGCGCGTCATTGGCGCCGTCGCCGCACATGCCGACGGTATGGCCACCCTTCTGGAACGCTTTGACGAGCTTGTACTTGTCCTCCGGCAGGACGGCGGCGAAGACCGCGAATTGCTCGGGATCGACGCTGTCGGGGATTGGGCCGGGCGGACAGACAGCGCCGGCGAGCCCCACCGCTCGAGCGACGACGACGGCGGTTGCCGGTGCGTCGCCCGTTACCATTACGGTACGAACGCCCAAACCCTGCAATTCGGCAACGAGTGCCGCTGAGTCCGACCGAGGCGGGTCGCTGAGCGCAACGAGCCCTGCCAGCTTCATCGTGCCTTGCGGCCCCGCCGCGACCGCCAGAACCCGGAAGCCCTGGCCCTCGAGTTCGCTCGCCGCAGCCGTCGCAGTCGGTGACGCTTGTGCGAGCCCGGTGACCACGGCAAAGGCGCCTTTCACGATACGTTGCGTAGCCCCCGTCGAATCGGTCGCGGTTGCCTCGGACATCTTCTTTGCCGGATCGAAGGGCGCAAACTTGACCAAGGTCGGCGCGTCGGAAACAGCCTTGCTCGAAGCGGCCGCGCGAATGGCTGCATCGACCGGGTCCTGCCCACCGTCCGCACTCGCGAGGGCGGCCAGCGCCAGGACATGCGCCTCGTCGAAGCCAGCCATGGAATGAACGGTCCTTACCGTCAGCGCATTCCGGGTCAGCGTGCCGGTCTTGTCGGCGCACAGGACATCCGTCGTTCCTGCTTCATCCACCGCCGACAAGCGAGTCGGAAGTACGCCCAGCTTTGCCAAGGCACGCGCGCCAAGCGCCGCCGCCAAGGTGAACGTGGCCGGCAACGCGACCGGTATCGACGCCAGGATTGCCGTCAGTACGAGCGGGATGATCTCGGCGAGCGGCATGCTGAGCGACCACGCATAGGCGACCAGCATGACGATGACGACGCCATTGAATGCGGCGAGGTTGCGCACCACACGCAGAACGGCCTTCTGCTGGGAGCTCACGACGTGGGCGGTGCGGACCAGCTCGGCGGTGCGGCCGAACTTCGTACGTGCTCCGGTCGCCGTGACCTCCGCCACCGCTTCGCCGCGCCGTACCAGCGTCCCTGCATAGGTCTGCACACCCGCGCCGGCTTCGATGGGTACCGATTCGCCGGTGAGCATGGATTGGTCGAGAAGGACCTCTCCTCCGATGAGTTGCACATCCGCGGCAACGACGCCGCCGAGGGAAAGCTTCACCACGTCGCCCGGCACGAGCTCGGCCGCGGGTACGGCTTTCCACACGCCGTCGCGCCGGACGGACGCGGTCAGCGCGAGTCTCGACTTCAGCGCGGCAAGGGTAGCCTGGGCACGGCTTTCCTGGAACAGTCCGAGTGCGGCGTTGAACACCAGGAGACCGGCGATGATCGCGGCCTCGACATACTTGCCGAGCACCAGTTCCAGAACGATCGCTGCCTCGAGCATCCACGGAACCGGCGCCCAGAATTTTTCGAGCGCCATGCGAACCGGGTGCACGCTCGTATCCGGCATCGCGTTTGGGCCGAACTTCTCAAGCCGCCGCTGCGCGTCGGCTTGAGTGAGGCCGTCCGATGACGACGCCGGGTTTTTCTCCACCGCGCGCGGGGGCGGCGATTTCGGATCGGATTGCGCATCGGGCTTCGAGTCGGGCTTCGAATCGGAACCCTTGGGCGGTTCGGCGGCGGGTTTCATAGCGGGATCCTTCCGTCTGTTCTATGCCGCAGGTTTCGTGAGCTCCCGCGATATCCTTGGTCAGCCTCGTGTGCCTTCCGTCGCGGTCTTGAATCGGCGACGGCGCAGACCCCGGTCGCTCAACGCGTGACGACACTACGCTTGCTGCGCTCCCTGCGCTTGGGCCTCGTCCCGTTGCCAGCTTTGCAAATCCCCATCAAGGGCGAACGAGCGCCAAAGTGTGCTGTGCGATCATGAGTTCCTCGTCAGTGGGAATAACCCACACCGACACGTTGCTGTCGTGGGTGGAAATGCGTGGGCCGCCAGCCTCGTTTGCCTGCTCGTCCAACGTTACGCCGAGCCAGCTCAGCTTGCGGCACAGCGACGCCCGCACCGGGACCGAGTGCTCGCCGATGCCGGCGGTGAACACGAAGGCATCGAGCCGGCCGAGCACCGCCGCATACGCGCCGGCGTACTTGGCCATTGCGTAGACGAAATACTCCACCGCCGCGATCGCCCGCGAATCCTTGCTGTCCTGCAACTCCCGCATGTCGCCGCTGCTGCCGGATAGACCGATGAGCCCCGCGCGCTCGTACAGCATCTTTTCCAGCGACGCGTCGTCGAACAGCTTGCGGCGCAGCAGGTAGAACAGCGCGTCCGGTGGCACGTCGCCCGATCGCGTCGCCATCGGCAGGCCGGAGAGACCGGCGAAGCCCATCGTGGTGTCGACGCTGTGCCCGTCCAGCATGGCGCACATGCTGGCGCCGCCGCCAAGGTGCGCGACGATCACGCGCCGCGCCTGCGGCGCGAGCTTGGGAACCTGGCGGCTGATGTAGTCGTAGGAGATGCCGTGGTAGCCCCAATGGCGTACGCCCGCGTCGCGCACATCCTTTGGGAGTGCATAGCTCTGCGCCACCTCGGGCATCGTCCGATGGAACGAGGTGTCGAAGCAGGCGACCTGCGGCAGGCCCGGGAACGCCTCTGCGAGCGCCCGCGCGCCGCGCACGTTGAAGGTCTGATGGGATGGCTCCATCGCCGCGAGCGAGTCGAGGTAGTCGAGCACGTCGCCATCGATCAGGACCGGCGCTTCGAAACGGGCGCCGCCGAGCACGATGCGATGGCCGGCCGCCACCACCTTCATGGCGGCGACGTTGGCTTCCAGCCAGGTGATGACGAAGTGCAGGGCGGTCCTGTGGTCGATCGCGTGGCCTTTGCCCCACTCGTGCGCGTGCAACGGCTTGCCGGCTGGATTACTGGCGACGAAGTGGGGGTCGTCCTGCATGTCGTCGATCTGGCCGCGGCAGAGCAGCGGTAGCGACCGCGCCGCGTCCGCCGCATAGACACCGAACTTGAGGCTGGTGGAGCCTGCGTTGACGACGAGGATGGCGTCGGTCACGGCTGCTCACTCCGTGGGCTCGGGCAGGATGCCAGCGGGATCTCGCGCCAGCGCGTCGGCATACAGCACGGCAGCAGCGGCCGAGAAGCGGCGCGCGTCCGCGGTATCGGCACGGCTGGTCAGCACCACCGGGACTCGCGCGCCGACGACCAATCCAGCGGTCTGGGCGTCGGCCATGAACGCGAGATCCTTGTAGATCATGTTGCCGGCTTCGATATTCGGCACGATCAGCACGTCCGCGACCCCCGCCACCGGCGAGGCGATGTGCTTGGTCCGCGCCGCCGCCGCGTCCACTGCGGCATCGAGGTCGAGCGGCCCATCGACGATGCCGCCGACGATCTGCCCTCGATCGGCCATCTTGGCCAGGATTGCGCCGTCGAGCGTGGCCGGCATCTTCGTGCGCACCGTCTCCACTGCGGCGAGCACCGCCACCTTCGGCAGCCCGATGCCGAGCGCGCGCGCGAAACCGATCGCGTTCTGGCAGATATCGCGCTTCTGGTCGGTATCGGGCGCGATGTTCAGGGCGACGTCGGTGACGACGAAGCGGCGTGCGTAGGTCGGAACCGAGACCATGGCGCAGTGGCTGAGGAGGCGCCCCGTGCGCAGGTTGGCTTCCTTCTGCATGACTGCGTGCAGCAGCACGTCGGTGTGCAGGCTGCCCTTCATCAGCGCCTGCACCTCGCCGGCACCGGCGGCCATCGCTGCCTTCATGGCCGAGTCCTCCGGGCCCGTGCTCGGCACGATGCGGAAGCCGGAAAGGTCGAGCTTCGCGGTCGCGGCGACCCGGCGCATCTCCGCCTCCGGCCCGAACAGTACCGGAACGATCAGCCTGGCCTCGGCCGCCTCGACCGCGCCGGAGAGCGCCTCGGCGCTGCACGGGTGCACGACGCCGGTGAGCATCGGCTCGAGGCCGTGGCAGCGCTCCAACAGCCCCTCCAGTCGATGTTCCGGCACCTCGCGCCGCAGCCGCGTGGTCGGTGCCACGACCTCCAGCGTTCCGGTGGCGATCTGCTTCCCCGTCGGGTCGGTACACGACGCCGCAAGGATCACCAGCCCCTGGCCCACCCGCTTCTCCCGTACCACCACCTGCGCCGTCAGGACGGTATCGATGGGCAAGGCGGCCAGTACCTGTACCGCGGTCGAGCGGACAGACGACCCCGGGCCGGGCAGTTGCGCCCCGACCAGCGAGGACAGGAGGGCGGTGACGATCCCCGCCGCGCCTTGTGTGTCGCCGGCGTCGGCGAGCAGGCCGACGTCGCCGAAGGCGGCGGCCCAGGCGCGCACGTCACGCGCCTGCAGGCTGCGTTGCAGCGATGCGGTGTCGCCGAGTCTGATCTCGTCGAACGTCTTGTTCTGGACCGAAGGCATGGTGATGTCTCCGACCGCCGCCGCTAACGCGCGACGCGAGCGCGTGGCAGGCGCTCGGCCATTGGCCTGGCGGTGGGCCTGCTTCGGCCGGCCGTCGCACGAGCCACGGTCTTTTCGATCGGAAGCGACAGCACCTGCGAGAGCCGGGCCAGACGGCCACGCTCGGCGGCGTCCGGGGCGGGACCCGCGCCGACGATCGCGTGCACCTGCTGCAGCAACGCCTTCCGCGCGTCCGCCTCCGGCACCATGGAGGCGAGCACCGCCACCGCGCGCTCACCGTCGAGCTGCAGCACGAAGAACTGCTCGCGCACCAGCATCTTGAACTTGGCAAGCGACAGTTTCATGAGCTTCTGGCGCGCGACGTTGAGCGCGAGCGCGCAGCGCTGGTCGAGCGTCCGGTCGGCGGCGTTCACGTACAACACCGCCCGGGTCAGCGCTTCGTTGAAGCCGCCAGTCTGCAGCATCGCCGCGTAGGCGTCGGCCTGTGCCCGTCGTGCCGCCACCGTCTCGGGCGAAGTGCCTGGGAATGGCCGCACCTCGCTGCCCGCGTTGAGCCCGAGGAGCGCTTGCACGAGGGGCGAGCCATAGAAGCCGAAGAATGCATGCTCGGCCCATTGGTCACGCGCCACCCGGTAGGCGTCCAGGGCAGCAGTGATCCGGTCCGAGACCTGGGCCTGGATTGCGAGGAAAGGATTGTCGGCCGCCGCCGGCTTGCGGGCCGCGACCACGCCGGCAGCGAGCTTGTGCACGCCCTGCATCCAGGGGTTGCTGTCGGCGAAGATCCGGTAGCTGAGCCTGAGCGGGTTCAAAGCCTGGGCCAAGTCCGCCGCGGGCTGGTTGGCGAGCGCACGCACCATCGGCTGCATCATCGTTCGGTAGAGCGAGAGGTTCAGTTCCGACAGCCGCGCCGCGGCGGCGAAAGCACGGTCGTCCTCGGGGCTGTTGCGCCCGAGCGCGCGGATATCTTCGAGTGAGCGAGCCTCGAAGCGGGCGGTCCAGTCGCCGGTAACGAAGCCGCCCCGAGGCACGTCGGCCGGCCGCGGCGAAATGACCATCTGGTAGAGACCCGGCGGCAGACAGTCGATGACGTCCATCAGCTGCACGAACTCCTCGTCGTCCTTCGCACCCACCTTGGCAGAGACGAAGATGGCAAGGTGCCCGACCTGTTGCTCCAGGCAGTAGACGATCGTCCGACCGGTCGCACGGATGTCGTCGACGTCGCGATAGAGATCGAGGATCCAACCGAGCGACTGCTGCGGCGGACTGATGTTGTCGCCCAGCGAGGTGAACACGATGATCGGCGAAGTGATGTTGCGAACATCGAACGTCGTGCCATCGCTGGACTGGAGCTGATTGCGTGTCAGCTTGTCGCCGATGAAGAGGTTGTCCACGAGGAACTGCAATTCGTCGCCGTTGAGCTGGATGAAGTCGCCCCACCACTTCTCGAACATGAGGTAGCGCTCCGCGCCCTCGTCGATGTTGGCGTAGATCTCGTACTGCTTGCCCCACAAGGAATAGGCCGGGTTCAGGTTGTCGAAGTTCTGGATCAGCCCGGTCCCGTCAAACTTGCCGTTGCCGAGGTCGCTCGTCAGTGCGGTGATCCAGCTGCCGCCGGACAGGCCGCCCGAATAGCGCATCGGGTTCTTTCCGTGCACGCCCTGCCAGTAGGACATCGGCGCGCCCGCGACCAGGCACGGTCCGAAGAGGTCCGGCCGCAGCATGGCCACCATCAGCGTCTGGTAGCCCGCCTGACAGTTGCCGATGGCAAAGGGAAGCGGTGCGTCCGGATGGCGTTCGACAACGCGCTCGAAGAACGTCACCTGTCCCTCGACGACGTCGAGGAATTGTTGGCCGGGCTCCGGTATCGCGCTGAAGCCGATGAAGTAAACCGGATGGCCCGCGTTCAGGGCATCGCCGATCTCGCTCTCCGCCTTGAAGCCGCCGATTCCCGGTCCCTGGCCGGCCCGCGGGTCCACTACCACGACCGGTCGCTTGCGCGGGTCGATCACGACCCCCGGCGGAGGCACGATGCGCGAGAGCGCGTAGTTGATCGGCCGAGGCAGCGACCGGCCGCTCATCAAGATCTCATGGCCGAAACCTAGAACGGTTGCCATCGGCCGGGACGTGATCTCGACCTCCTCGTTGCCGCGCCGACGTAGCAGTTCGAGGAAGAGAACACTGCGCTGGAGCGCATCGGTCAGGTATTCCGACCAGGAAGTCATGAAGTTGCCGGAGGACGCTTTGGAGCCGCTCGGAAACGTGGGCAAACCGATGCCGAACGGGTTCATTGCTGATGCTGGCTTCGCTAGCGATTCATCGGTCATCTTCATCTCTTCCAATGCAACGAAGTCCCCGGCCGCCACGGGCGGTGGGGAGCGCGAGGAACGGAGCAGGAACGCGTCTGCTGCGCAAATTCAAGTCAGGCGACAATGCGCTCGCTTCGAATCGGTCGCTGCGATCAACGGCCGAGGCGACCGGGCTGTCAATCCCGCGGCCGGGAACTTGTTGGCGGGTGATCCACCCCTACGTTGGTCTACTGTGCACATCAGAAGGCGCTGGCTTTGCGTTGCTGCCTCCTGCTATGGGAGCGGCGTTCGAGGTGGGCGCCGAAGCCCCCTCGCTTGGCGTCGGTGCATGCTGGCGCGGCGAGAGGAACGTCATTGCGATCGCAAAGCACAGCCACAAGAGCCAGTAATTCTTTCGCTGCTCGCGGATGCCCCCGATCGTTGCCGCATGGGCGGGCGTGGCTGCGCGTGCCTTTGGCAGAAGCGCAACCAATTGGGCAGCAAGAATCTGTGTTTCCGCCGACTTCTCTCGCTTGCCGGGAAAACGATCGAGTGTCGAGACGAGAGTGCTTTCAGCGACCGGCGTGGACAGTGCAGCCAGACGGGCCGCCTCCTCCCAGGGATCGACGTTCATGCGAGCCAATGCGGAAATGACGCTGAGCCGCATTCCGCCGGGCTCGTCGCATATCGGTGCAAACAGGAAGTCGTCGAATTGGGACGTGACATTTGAAACCAAACGTTGATTGGCCATAACGGAGCCGCCTTCGCTCATAGCGAGTGATGCCGGGTGGGATTCCCCCATCGTCGATATTTGACAAAGGGAGCGCCATCGTTGTTCCGCTTCCGGATCTCCCGCAAGCGGCGCCCGGTGGATCGGGTCAGATGGTCATCAAACGCGATGACCGCAACCTGCTACGTTTCGATCAACCACCGCCGGGCTTCGGCGGCGTCGGTGTGGTCAGTCGATCGCCGCCTTCGTGAACGGCTTGCAGAAAGTCGCCATGCCTCGCTGCCACTTCTTTTCCCCGACCATCGCGAGCCGTTCGATGTCGGCAAAGTGCTTGATGCGAACTTGTCCTCCCACAGCGCGCCGGCTTCCCAGCCGTGGAAACCGGTCATGTCGAACAGGACGCGGCAGTTGCGTGCGCCGGACGAGTCGCTCGAACTCGGACACGAAGTCCGTGTAATCCGCTGTCACCAGCTTCCCGCTGACGTGGACGACGAGAATCTTCCCGTCGCTTTCTTCGATGAGTTGAATGGACATCTGTTGACTCCGTCAATTCGATTGCGGTCGAGATGCTTACACGTTTGCTCCCGCGGATCACGTCAGCGTAGGTCGAGGCGCATGCGTCGCCTACCCCGGTCGGTTGGCTTCCTGCGCCTCGCTCCGACCCCACTTCCAGTTGCGGATCTCGGGTAAGTCCTCGCCATGCTTCTCGATGTATTGCTTGTGCTCGACCAGCTTGTCCTTGAGTTGCTGCTTGAGGTAGATGCCCTTCTCGCCGGTCTGCGGCAGGCGGTCGATGGTGTCCATCACCAGGTGAAAGCGGTCGAGATCGTTCAGTACCGTCATGTCGAACGGTGTCGTGATGGTGCCCTCTTCCTTGTAGCCGCGGACGTGGATGTTGTCGTGGTTGGTGCGGCGGTAGGTCAGTCGGTGGATCAGCCAGGGGTAGGCGTGGTAGGCAAAGATCACCGGCTTGTCCCTGGTGAAGAGCTCGTCGAAATCCACGTCGCTCAGCCCGTGCGGGTGCTCCGATTGCGGCTGCAGCTTCATCAGGTCGACCACGTTGACCACCCGGATCTTCAGTTCGGGCAAATGCTCGCGCATGATGGAAACGGCGGCGAGCGTCTCCAGCGTGGGCACGTCGCCGCAGCACGCCATCACCACGTCGGGCGCCGCGCCCTGGTCGTTGCTGGCCCACTGCCAGATGCCGATGCCCTGGGTGCAATGCTTGACGGCGGCGTCCATCGTCAGCCATTGCGGCGCGGGATGTTTGCCCGCGATCACGACGTTGACGTAGTGGCGGCTGCGCAGGCAGTGATCCATCACCGACAGCAGGCAGTTGGAGTCCGGCGGCAGGTAGACCCGCACGACGCTCGCCTTCTTGTTCATGACGATGATCGATGAAACCGGGATCCTGGTGGGTGAACCCGTTGTGATCCTGGCGCCAGACATGCGAGGCCAGCAGGTAATTCAGCGAAGCGATCTTGCGCCGCCACGGCAGGTGCGACGTGACCTCCAACCACTTCGCGTGCTGGTTGAACATCGAATCGACGATGTGGATGAACGCCTCGTAGCAGTTGAACAGTCCATGTCGGCCGGTGAGCAGGTAGCCCTCGAGCCAGCCCTCGCATTGGTGTTCGCTCAGCATCGAGTCCAGCACGCGTCCGGTAGGTGCGAGCAATTCGTCGTTCGGCACGGTCGCGGCGTCCCATTGGCGCTCGGTCGTCTCGAACAGGGCTCCCAGACCGTTGGAGAGCGTCTCGTCCGGGCCGAAGATCCGGAAGTTTCGCTGCTCCTGGTTCAACTTCGCGACGTCACGCAGGAACGGTCCGAGCACACGCGTATCGCCGATGCCGCGCGCCCCGGGCGTCGGCACGGCCTCGGCGTAGTCGCGGAAATCCGGCATCCGCAGGTCGCGCAGCAGCATGCCGCCGTTGGCGTGCGGATTGGCGCCCATGCGTCGCTCGCCCCTGGGCGCAAGTTCGGCCAGTTCGGGCTGGAGGCGGCCCTGCGCGTCGAAGAGCTCTTCCGGCCGGTAGCTCCGCAGCCATTCTTCCAACAGCCTGAGGTGCTCGGGATGCGCGGCCGGCTGGAGCGGCACCTGGTGCGAGCGGAAGGTGCCTTCCACCTGCAGGCCGTCGACGATCTTCGGGCCGGTCCAGCCCTTGGGTGAATCGAGGACGATCATCGGCCAGCGCGGACGGGTGATGTCGCCGTGTGCGCGCGCCTTCTCCTGGATGGTCTTGATCTGCTCGACTGCGGTGTCGAGGGCCGTGGCCATGGCTTCATGCATCAACGCCGGCTCGTGACCTTCGACGAAGATGGGCGTCCAACCGTAGCCGCGCAGCAGCTGCTCCAGTTCGTCGTGGGTGATGCGGGCGAGGACGGTCGGATTGGAAATCTTGTAGCCGTTGAGATGCAGGATCGGCAATACCGCGCCGTCGGTGGCCGGATCGAGAAACTTGTTCGAATGCCACGCGGTGGCGAGCGGCCCGGTTTCCGCCTCGCCGTCGCCGACGACGCAGGCGACGACGAGATCGGGGTTGTCGAACACGGCGCCGAACGAATGGCTCAGCGAATACCCGAGTTCGCCTCCCTCGTGGATCGAGCCCGGCGTTTCCGGCGACGCGTGGCTGGGAATGCCTCCGGGAAACGAGAACTGAAGAAAGAGCTTCTGCAGTCCGGCTTCGTCCCGGCTGATGTCGGGATAGATCTCGCTGTACGTGCCCTCGAGATAGGTGTTGCCCACGACCGCCGGCCCGCCGTGCCCGGGGCCGGCGACGTAGATCATGTCGAGGTCGTATTTCGTGATGACCCGGTTCAAGTGCACGTAGATGAAGTTCTGCCCGGGCGTGGTGCCCCAGTGTCCCAGCAGCATGCGCTTCACATCGGCGAGTGCCAGGGGCCGCTTCAGCAACGGATTGTCGTAAAGATAGATCTGTCCGACCGACAGATAGTTGGCGGCGCGCCAGTACGCATCCATCTTCCGGAGCAGCTCCGGCGAAAGAGTCCGGGCGCCTGATTCCATCGTGTTCGAATCCACTCGCAGCCTCGTCATTTCAGTTTCAGCATCCGCGCGTTGATGGCCACGATCACCGTGCTGGCGGCCATCAGCACCGCACCCAGGGCGGGAGTGAGCACCACGCCCCACGCGTAAAGCGCGCCGGCCGCCAGAGGAATGGCGACGACGTTGTAGCCCGTGGCCCAGACAAGGTTCTGAATCATCTTGCGATAGGTCGCGCGGGAGAGTTGCACGATGGCCACGACGTCCAGCGGATTGCTCCGCACCAGAATGACGTCGGCGGTTTCCACCGCGACATCGGAACCGGCGCCGATGGCAATGCCCACGTCGGCCTGCGCCAGCGCCGGGGCGTCGTTCACGCCGTCGCCGGTCATGGCCACCCGCACGCCGCGCGATTGCACCTCTTTCACCTTGGCGGCCTTGTCCTGGGGCAGGACTTCGGCGAAGTATTCGTCCAGTCCGACCTGGTCCGAGACCCATTTGGCCGTCGCCTTGTTATCGCCGGTGAGCATCATGCAACGAATGTTCAGCGCCTTCAGGGCCGCGATGGCCTGCTTCGCCTCGGGCCTGACGATGTCGGCCAAGGCGATCGCTCCTTTCAACTCTCCGTCGACCAGCACAAACACGACCGTCTTGCCTTGGGCTTGCAGCGGCTCGACGCGCGTGTCGGCGAGGTCGCTGTTCTGTTCGCGCAGGAAGCCCGGGCTGACCACTTTGACCTCTTTGCCCTCGACCCTGCCTTCGGCGCCTTTGCCCGGGATGCTCTTGAAGTTTTCGACGGGCAGCTTCGCTTCCGACGATGCGGCGATCGCCCTCGCGATGGGATGCTCGGAATTCGCATCGACCGACGCCGCGTACTTGCGCAGCGTCTGTTCGTCGATGTCCTGCGCAAGCACCAATGTATCGGTCACGCCGAAGCGGCCCTCGGTGAGCGTGCCGGTCTTGTCGAAAATGATGGCCTGGAGCTTTCTGGCGCCTTCGAAAGAAGCGCGATTGCGGATGAGCAGGCCGTTGCTTGCAGCCAGGGCCGTCGAGACGGCCACGACCAAAGGCACGGCCAGACCGAGCGCGTGCGGGCAGGTGATCACCATCACGGTCACGGCGCGTTCGATCGCGAAGGCAAACTCGTGATTCATGAATACGAGCCAGAGCACGAAGGTGAGCGCGCCGCTGCCGAGCGCAATGAGGGTCAGCCACATCGCAGCGGTGTCGGCGAGGTTCTGCGTCTTCGATTTGCTTTCCTGGGCCTGCTTGACCAGGTCGATGACCTGCGACAGAAACGAATCCTTGCCGGTGCCTTTGACCACGATGGTCAGCGAGCCTTCGCCGTTGATGGAGCCACCGATGACCTTGCCGCCGGCCTTTCTGGTGACCGGAGTCGATTCTCCGGTAAGCATCGCCTCGTTGACCGAGCTCTCTCCCTCGACGACGACACCGTCCGCAGGGATCTTCTCGCCCGGCTTGATCAGGACCTTGTCATCCACCGCCAGCTCGCTCAGCGGCACGTCCTTCACGCTGCCGTCGGGCATGAGTTTGTGGGCGTCGGAAGGCATCAGCTTCGCCAATTCCTCAAGGGCCTTCGATGCGCCCATCACCGACCTCATCTCGATCCAGTGCCCGAGCAGCATGATGTCGACGAGGGTGGCCAACTCCCAGAAGAACGTCTTGCCGGTCAGGCCGAACACCACGGCGCCGCTGTACAGGTAGGCGGTCGCAATGGCAACGGCGACCAGCGTCATCATCCCGGGCTGCCGGGATTTGAGCTCACTGAACAAGCCTGTCAGGAATGGCCAGCCGCCATACCAGAAGACCGCCGAGGCCAAGGCGAACAGGACGTACAAGTCGCCGGGAAAACGGATCGCTCCACCCAGGCCCACCAGCTTTTGGAGGAGCGGCGAGAGGAGAAGAATCGGCAGCGTCAGAGCCAGCGAGATCCAGAACCGCTTGCGGAAATCCGCCGCCATGTGGGCGTGGTGGTCCGGATGGTCATGGCGCCCAGGAGGGATCGAGCCGGCGTGCTGCAAATGAGCTTCCGCCTCCAACCAATTCTGCTCGGCATGTCCCCGCGGCCGCCCTTCCTTCACATAGATGGCGTACGCCTCCTTGGCGATCTCGTCTTGCGGCGGCGTCGATCCGGGCGTCTTGGGCTGGCCGGCGTGGGCTTCCATGAGGAGCAATCCTCCATTTTCAGCGGAGGATCACGTGCTCTCGACCCTTGTCGGCGATGGGCCTTCGCGCTTCACCTCGTCCGCCCAATAGCCGGGACGCCCATAATGTTCGTGGATGCCCACTTCAACCTTTCGATCCAGCGGCGCCGCCGGATCGTACGGCGGGGCATCCTGCACTGCTTGCCGAGTCAGATTGACCGAGACCGTGGCATCGGACCAGCTCACGTCCTCAATCCATTGCGGAGCGATGAGGACCTGATGACCGAGCCACCAGTTGCTCGTGTCCACAACGAGGTATCGAATGGCCCAGGTCTCCTCGTCGACGAGCAGGCCCTGGACATGGCCGATGTCGCCGTCGGTTGCCTGGATGTGATAGCGCATTACCGCTTTGCAACTGCGCAGGTGGGGATCATCATCCTGATGCCGCGCGAGTTCGGCCTGTGCATCAGCTTTCTCCGCTTCCGACTCAACGGCAGGCAGTGTCGGTACGAGGCCAGGGTAGCCCGGCAGCAACATGTTCGGGTAAGCTCCCGCGCCCCACAGCCCGGCACCACCCCAGTAATACGGATAGCCGTAATATCCGAGATAACTGATTTCATGCTGCCGCGAAACCGGCTTCTGGGTGTCGATATCGGGGCTGTTTTTCACCTGCTCCTTCGTGATCGAGACGGGCAGTACCTTTTCCGCCCAGTTCGGGTGACCGATCGCGATCGGCGAGATCAATACCTTTCGACTCGAAAGCCAGCCGCCAGTTTCGACAACGAGATAGCGGATGACCCACGCTTCGTCGTCGAAATAAAGATCCGTCACGTGACCAATGGTGCCGTCGGTCGCGCGGATGGCGTAGTCCGCCAGATCTTTCATGCTGCGTAACATGTGTCCTTCTCCTCGCAGAGTGTCGAACGCCAAATGTTCGACAGGTTGAAACGTCGGGCGCGAGCGACCGACGCAACGCCTTCACGATACGTTGGTAAGACTAGACGCTTCCTGAAATCACGTCTGTACGGTTCCGCACGCAGTCTTTCCAATGCTGTCGGTGGGGCGGGACGCGCAGCAACGAAGCGCGCGTTGCTGCGTCGAACATGACACCTCGTTGTCCAGCGGCCGTGCGGACCGGGGAGACGTGAATTCGGCTCCGGCTTAGGGCACCAACGGTCACGGGTTCGAAACAGTCGCACATACCGCAGATGGGCGGTTGCACCTACGCGGCTCCGTCTCTCTCCACCTGGCCCGATGCTTTTTCGATTTCGGAGTTCACTTCTCCGCCCACCAGAATGGCAATCCCCGACACATAGAACCACAACAGAAGGATGATCACCGCGCCAATGGATCCATAAGCGACGGTGAAGCGGTTGAAGAGGCCGAGATAGAGCTGGAGGCCGAACGAGCCGAGCAGCCAAAGCGCCGCGCCTACGACCGTGCCGGGCATCAGCCAGTGCCACCGGCGGTGTCTGACGTTCGGCGCGTAAAAGTAGAGAACATTGAAGGCCATCAGGACGAACGCCAGCAGGAGAAGCCAGGTAACAGCATGCCACGTGCCGGCGATGAAGCCGCCGTAGCCAAGATGGCTCACGATGCTTTCGCTGAAGCGTCTGCCGTAGATCAGGAGCAGCAACGCGCACGCAAATAGCAGCAAGCAGACTATGGTCAATCCGGATGCCACCAGGTATTTCTTCCACCACGGCCTCGATTCGCCGGCTTCGTATGCGATGTTCAGACCTTGCACGATGGCAAGCATGCCTTGGGAGGCCGACCACCATGTAAAGAGCAGGGCAAAGGAAAGCTTGAGGGCGCCGGCGCCCCGGTTGATTTCGCCGAGGGTCGAGGCAATGAGCGTGGTGGCCGACGCGGGTACGACTGCCGCGAGATACTGCTGCAGCGTCCCCTGGAGCACGGGGCCGGATTGAAGAAGGATGCCAAGCAGCGCGATCAGGAAGAGCAGCAGGGGGAATATCGAGAGCAGGAAATAGAATGACAGCATGGCGGACTGATCCAGCACGCGGTCCTTCCAGAATTGGCGCCAGGTGCGCCTGAGCAATTCTTGCCAGCTCAGCCCGCCGAGCGTCCAGATGGATGGCATGTGCATGTAGTCTGCCTCGACAGCCGCGCATTCGCAGCGCAGTCAAAAGCCATGACTCCTGATCAGCAGCTTACAACATGAGCGTGAAGCACAAATACGCGATGATGCAGCCTTGTGTGCGCTGCCCCACGGATTGGAACGCAGACGGAGGAGAGTTGCCATCATGACCAAGCCCACCGCGCAAGTGAAACCGCTGATCGGGCGTCCGGCGTGGAGGGCGCTGGCGGCGCACTACGATCAAGTGCGCGACATGCATCTGCGCGAGCTCTTCGCCAGCGATCCCCTGCGGGGCGAGCGCCTGGCGGCCGAGGGCGCCGATCTCTATCTCGACTATTCGAAGAATCGGGTCACCGACGAGACGATCGTGCTGCTGCTGCGCCTAGCCGCGGAATGCGGTCTTGCCGAGCGCATCGACGCGATGTTCAGCGGGGCCAAGATCAACGTGAGCGAGCAACGCGCGGTGCTCCATACTGCCCTGAGGGCGCCGGCAAACGAGCGGATTCTGGTCGACGGCGTCGACGTCGTCCGCGCCGTGTACGAGGTGCTCGAGCGCATGGCGGCATTCGCCAATGAAATCCGTGATGGCCGCTGGCTCGGGCACACCGGCCGCCGCATTCGTAACGTCGTCAACATCGGTATTGGCGGCTCCGATCTCGGCCCGGTGATGGCCTACGAAGCCCTGCGCCATTACAGTCAGCGCGACATGAGCTTTCGCTTCGTCTCGAACGTGGATGGCACCGACTTCGCAGAGGCGACGCGCGACCTCGATCCCGAGGAGACCCTGTTCATCATTTGCTCCAAGACGTTCACGACGCAGGAGACGCTGACCAACGCGCACGCGGCGCGCGCCTGGAGCCTTGCCAAGCTCGGCGACGAGCGGGCGATACGCCGGCACTTTGTCGCGGTATCGACGAACACGGAGGGCGTCGAGAAGTTCGGCATCGACACCGCCAACATGTTCGGCTTCTGGGATTGGGTCGGCGGCCGCTATTCGATGGATTCCGCGGTCGGCCTGTCGACGATGCTCGCGATCGGGCCGGAGAACTTCCACGCCATGCTTGCCGGTTTCCACGCGATGGATCGGCACTTCCGAACCGCACCGTTCGAGCGCAACCTGCCGGTGCTCATGGGATTGCTCGCAATCTGGCACAGCAACTTCTTCGGCGCGCAGACGGTCGCAGTGCTCCCCTACGAGCAATACCTGAAGCGCTTTCCGGCGTATCTCCAGCAGTTGACGATGGAGAGCAACGGCAAGCGCGTCTCGCTCGATGGTGCACGCGTCGGTTATCAGACCGGACCGATCTACTGGGGTGAGGCGGGCACCAACGGCCAGCATTCCTTCTACCAGCTCATGCACCAGGGGACGCGGCTGATCCCCTGCGACTTCATCGGCTTCTGCCAGGCGTTGAATCCGCTTGGCCAGCAGCATGACCTGTTGATGGCGAATCTGTTCGCGCAGACCGAAGCGCTGGCATTCGGCAAGACGGAAGCACAAGTTCAAGCCGAAGGGACTCCGCGCTGGCTGGTGCCGCACCGGGTCTTCGAAGGCAATCGTCCAACCAACACGATTCTCGCCGAGCGCCTGACTCCAGAAACGCTTGGACAGCTGGTCGCACTGTACGAACACAGTGTCTTCACGCAGGGAACGATCTGGAATATCGACTCTTTCGATCAGTGGGGGGTCGAGTTAGGCAAGGTGCTTGCACGGCGCATCGCTCCGGAGCTCCAGAGCAAGGAAGAGACAATGGTCGCGCACGACAGCTCGACCAACACGTTGATCCGGCGCTACCGGCGTCTCCGCGAGCAGTCGGTTCGGTGACGACTGAGTTGTCGTCGGATACCGATGTCCGGTGAAGGCATGGACACCGACGCAGCCATGGTCGATGCCGAGTTGGAATCGCTGCCGAGCGAATCCGTGCGGCTTCGAGGCGACGTCAATCCGACTTACCCGGGCAAGCGCAGCAATCCTGCCTCATCGAAGGAATCTGCAACTCGTAGCGATCACGGTTCGACGTGCGTCGGACGGTATGCGCGATTGCTCCGGCATGCTTACTCGTGCGCGATGGCGCCTTCAGTGAACAGATGGTCCTTCAATTCCTTCGAGAACACGGGATCCTTGCGTCTGATCCATTCCAGCACCATCGACGCATGCTCCTTCTCCTCGTCGCGATTGTGCGCAAGGATGGCCTTCAGCGCCTCGTCCTTGCACGCGTCGACGCGCTGGTTGTACCAGTCGACGGCTTCCAGCTCTTCCATCAACGACACGATTGCCCGGTGCATGTCGCGTGTTGCGTCCGACAACTCGTCAATGGGCTCGTGATAGCCAACGCTGGACATGCTTCTCTCCTCTATCGTCAGTTGACAACGGAACAAATGGCGCAACAGAGCATCGCCGAATCCTGCGCACCGGCATCCATTTCCACCACGTCAGCGGCGCTTCACCTTATTCGGAGGAGGGCCCGGCACGTAGTCGCCGATGATGCCTTTCAAGGGGCATACGCCAAATACGGGGCACTTCTTGCAGCCGGCGGCGATCGCGATCGGACAAAGCTTCATGGGAGTCTCCGACAGTAGGCGACGTTACGGCGGTTCGGACATCCTATCTCTTCACCGCCTTCTTGACCGGCTTCCTCGTCACCTTCTTCGCACTTTTTTTCGCCGCCGGCTTGGCAGCCTTGCGCACGGTCTTGGCGACTTTCCTGGCCGCTCTCTTCTTCGGCCCGGCGGGGAGACGGGTTGGACCAGTGCCAACCCCTTCGCCGACGCCACGCGCGATGCCGGCCAGCACGTCCGTGACCAGGCGTGCGGACTTGGTGCCGAGCTTGCGCTGCCGCCTTGATCGCACCCTGCACGGCAGCCTTGGCAACACGAGTCACGTTTCCACCCGTCTCGGCTGCGGCCTCGACGACACCGTCGACCGTACGTCTTGCCACGGAGCGGAGGTCCGCACCCGCCGCAGCCGCATGGCTGATGACCGTCTTGACGGTTTCGGCGGCAGCCTTGGCAATGTCGCCCCCGACCTCATTCACTCCCAGCACGACGCCCTTCGCAATGCTCTTGCTGCTCACGACCAGGCCCGCGCCCACTTGCTCGCTCGCCTGCACAGCGCCCGCCACGACGTCGCGTACCACGGTCAGCAATTCGTCGGTAACGGTTCCCGCGGCACCCAGGCTCGTCGAGATGGCGGATCTGACGAGAACGACAATCTCCTCTTCGATCCTGGTCAGGGTCGTAAGGCTGCCGGCAATGCCATCCCGGACCGTCGTCCCCGCCCGGCCCAACGGCGGTGGAACTTCAGGCGGCAGGGCTGGCCGAAGTCGGCGCTGTGAAGCTGCCGGCTTCGAGGGCTTCGCCTTGCTCGTGCGCCGGACCCTCGTGCTCGTCGCTGCAGTGTGCGTAGTCATTTGACGTCTCGCTTCCATTGGTTGCGCTGCGGTTGATCACATCAGGCAGCGTGAACACCGCAGCTTGGCTTCCGAGTGTTGTCCCTACCTTCGACGTTGCACCATGGTTCATTGCGCAACGAGTCATGCGGCGCGATAGGACACGTCGTTCTGCTCCTTGCGCGGCCACGTCGATACAGACTACGAGATTACGCGTGCGAGGTTGGCACGCATTGCTTTTTGTCATTCGGGCCGGCGGGTCGGGGTTGTACGGTGGGGCTTGGATGCGTCGTCATGGTGCGTCGGGGCGTGACGTACCGAACCCAATCGGAGGAACAGTGAAAACAATCCTTAAGACCGTCATTGGCATTGCCGGCATCGTGCTCGGGACGAATGCGGCCGCCCAGCTGACGTTCTATGAACACGAAGGTTTCCAGGGCCGCAACTTCAGCACGAACCGCCAGGTTCAGGATTTTCAACGGTCGGGGTTCAACGACGAGGCATCGTCGGTCATCGTCGATCGCGGCCGCTGGGAGGTGTGCGAGGACGCGCGGTTCAGTGGCCGCTGCTTCATCCTGCAGCCGGGGCAGTACCCTTCGCTCGCCTCGACCGGCTTGAACGACAGGATCTCGTCCGTGCGTCCCGCGGGCACACGAGCCCCGCCGGAGCGGGTCGCGCAGCCGCCGGCCCTCGACCAACGGTATGCGTACTATCCGCGCTATGGCGAGAAGCTCTATACCGCCAACGTGACGGCCGCGCGCGCGGTGGTGAGCCAGCCCGAGCAACGATGCTGGGTCGAGCCGGCGCAAGTCGGGGGCGACACCGGCGCCAACGTTCCCGGTGCGATCGTGGGCGGCATTCTGGGTGGCATTCTCGGCCACCAGATGGGTGGCGGACACGGCCAGGACGTCGCGACTGCGCTAGGCGCGGTCGGCGGCGCTGCCGTCGGCGCGAACGTGGGGCGCGGCGCGGGTGGAAGCCAGGGCGTGCAACGGTGCGAGTCGGTCAGTGGTCCCGTGCGGCCGGACTACTGGGACGTGACGTATGTCTTCCGCGGACGCGAGCATCGCGTGCAGATGAATTCGCGACCGGGTGCGACGATCACCGTGAATCAGGCGGGCGAGCCGCGAATGTAGGCGTGCGGGTTGTCCGTGATCCGGAAACGCCGGCCGCACGCTCGATCGTCTGCTGGCGCCGGTGTCGTGCCGCTCGCGGGGGCGGTGAAGACGCTATGTGCGTTAGCGAACCGACCCCTGCGCGTGAGCTTGGTTGAATGAGGTTCCGGCGGTTGAATTGTCCGCGGGGGACCTCATGCCGCGAAACATACTCCTCATCGAGGACGAGCCCTCGAATGCCAAGGCCGTGCAGGAGGCCTTGATCAACTCGACCGATGAGCCGTTCGAAGTCGAGTGGGTCAGGAGCTGCGCCCAGGGTCTCGCGCGACTGGTCGGCGAAGGAACGCGGGAACACCAACCAACGGACAGCGTAGCAGCGGTCCTGGTCGATCTCTTCCTGCCCGACAGCCACGGAATCGAAACCTTCGATCGGCTCTTTCGCGCAGCGCCGCAGACTCCGATCCTGGTGCTCAGTGCACCGCAAGATGAGGATCTCGCCAAGTTGGCGGTGCAGCGTGGTGCGCAGGATTATCTCCTGAAGCCGCGCCTCGACGATTACCTGCTCCTGAAGGCCTTGCGCAGCATGGTCGAGCGCGCAGCCATCGCCGACGCGTTGTACGAGGAACGGGAGCGTGCGCGAGTCACGCTCAACTCGATCGGTGACGCGGTGATAAGCACCGACGTGCAGGGCGCGGTGACCTATCTCAACATGGTTGCCGAAACGATGACGGGCTGGTCGCGGGAGGCGGCTGCAGGGCACCCGATCGAGGACGTGTTCCATATCATCGACGCCACCACGGGTGAAGCCGCGCCCAACCCCATGGCGCTGGCGATTCGGGAGAACAAGACCGTCGGTCTCACTCCGAACTGCGTCCTCGTCCGGCGCGACGGAGCCAAGGCAGCGATCGAAGACTCCGCTGCGCCGATCCATGATCGCCGCGGGTTGGTGATCGGCGCGGTCATGGTCTTCCGCGACGTCAGCATGGCTCGGGCAATGGCCGTGAGAATGTCCTTCCTGGCCCAGCATGACAGCCTGACCGAGCTGCCGAACCGAGTGCTGCTGATGGACCGACTGGCCCGCGCGGTCGCGTTGGCACAACGCCACCGGCAGCAACTGGCGGTGCTGTTCCTCGACCTGGACCGGTTCAAGAACGTCAACGACTCGCTGGGCCACGAGTTTGGCGACCAGGTGCTGCGATCGGTGGCGCAGCGGCTGCTCGGCTGCGTGCGCAGCTCGGACACGGTCAGCCGCCAGGGAGGCGACGAGTTCGTGATCGTGCTCTCGGAAGTGGCGCATGCCCAGGATGCCGCTGTGATTGCGGACAAGATACTCCTGGCCCTGAGTGGGCCTTACGGCGTCGAAGAGCACCAGCCGCGCCTTACGGTGAGCATCGGCATCGCCACCTACCCCGGTGACGGGGCGGACGCGCCGACACTGATGAAGAGTGCGGATTCTGCGATGTACCACGCCAAGGACAATGGCCGGAACAGCTACCAGTTCTTCAAGCCGGAAATGAACGTGCGCGCGGCCGAGCGGCAGTCCCTGGAGAGTGATCTCCAGCATGCCATTGCGCGGGAAGAATTCGTGTTGCATTACCAGCCGAAAATAGACATGGCGACGAGAGCGATCGTCGGCGTCGAGGCGCTCGTCCGGTGGCGTCACCCGCAGCGCGGGGTCGTGTCTCCTGCGCAATTCATACCGATTGCAGAGGAGTGCGGCCTCATCGTGCCCATCGGCCGGTGGGTTCTGCGTGAAGGCTGTCGCCAGGCCCGAGCGTGGCAGGAGGCTGGCTTGCGACCGATGCGCATCGCGATCAACGTATCCCCCGTGGAATTGCGCGCCAACGGCTTCGTTGCGGGGGTGCGCGCGATCCTGAGCGATACGGGCCTGGAGCCGCGCTATCTCGAGCTCGAGCTGACCGAAACGTTTCTGATGCAGGATGCGACGTCGACCTCCGTAGTGCTGCGAGCCCTGAAGGAAATGGGTGTGCAGCTCGCGCTCGACGACTTCGGGACCGGTTACTCGAGCCTGAGCTATCTGAAGCATTTTCCGATCGATACGGTGAAGATCGACGGGTCGTTCGTGCGTGACCTCGCAACGGACGGGGACGACGCCAGCATCGTGAGCGCCGTGATCGGCATGGGCAAGAGACTGCACATGCAGGTCGTGGCAGAAGGCGTGGAGACGCCCGAACAGCTGGCGTTCCTGCAAGAGCAGAGCTGTCCCGAGGTACAGGGCTTCTATTTCAGTCGCCCGGTCACCGCCGATTCCTTCGCACGGTTGCTGGGCACGGGGTAGCTGAAACGCTAGGCAAACTGTCCGGCCACCCACCCGGAGGACCACGCCCACTGGAAGTTGTAGCCGCCGAGCCAGCCGGTGACGTCGACCACTTCGCCGACGAAATACAGGCCGGGGACACGGCGCGCCTCCATCGTCTTCGAAGACAGCTCGTCGGTATCGATGCCGCCGAGCGTCACCTCGGCCTTGCCGAAGCCGAGCGTGCCCGACGGCGAGATTGCCCACCGGTTGAGCGTCGCGCCCACGCGCCCCCGTTCCTCGTGGCCGAGCTCTGTTACCGGCTTGTCGCAGCCGTGCAACGCGCACCAGCCCTGCGCGAAGCTGCGCGGCAGGCGCTCGGCGAGCACATTGGACAGCAGGGCCCTGGAGCGCGCGTGCGTCGCAAGCCAGGCCGCGGCATCGTCGCCCGGGAGGAGATCGATGACCACGTCGGACCGCGTGCGCGATGCACCACGCTCGCGATCCGCCATCTGCCAGTAACTCGAGATCTGCAGGATCGCCGGTCCGGACAAACCGCGATGCGTCACCAGCAGCTTTTCACGAAAGCGCGGATGGGCGCTCGTGGAACGCGACCCATCAATCGGCGCGAGTGACGTTTCGGCGTCGAGCGAGACGCCGGAGATCGGAGCGAGTGTGGTCAGCATCTGCGGCGGGAGCGCCAGGGGAACCAGTCCGGGCCGGGGCGTGACGATGCGAAGGCCGAATTGCTCGGCGAGGCGATAGCCGAAGGGCGTGGCGCCGAGCTTGGGCACGGCAATGCCGCCGGTGGCGACGACGATCGACTGGCAGCGCACGGTGCCGCGATCGGTGGCGAGCTCGAACCTGTCGTGGCGGGGCCCACCGCCCGCTGCCGCGTTCGCTGCATCGCCCTCGTCGCGCACCGATGCAGCGATCGGCTGCGCCCCGAGCGGTGACATGCGCGGCAACGCGTTGCACCGCGCACGGATGCGCCCACTGCACGTCGGCGTCGGCGACCGCATCGACGAGGAGATCGATCACCTGCTGTGACGATCCATCGCAAAAGAGCTGGCCGAGCGTCTTCTCGTGATAGCGGATGCCGCGCCGTTCGACTCGCGCGACGAAGTCCTGTGGAGTAAAGCGGGCAAGCGCCGATCGGCAGAAGTCGGGATTGCGCGACAGGAAGTTCGCGGGGGACACGTCGCGGTTGGTGAAGTTGCAGCGACCTCCGCCCGAGATGCGGATGCGCTCGCCGATTTTCGCCGCGTGCTCGATCAGCAGCACCCGCCGTCCGCGCCGTCCCGCTTCCGCCGCGCACATCATCCCCGCAGCGCCCGCCCCGATGACCACGACGTCGAAACGCACGGCGCTAGCCGCCAGGCCGCGCGTGTCGCGCAGCGCGCCTCACCATGACTGCAAGGCTATCGCGCGCAGTCGTTGAACGTGCTTCCATGAAGACATCCATATGGTTGGTCGAGCTGGCCAGATCGACCTTCTCGTCCAGGAAGGTTTCCATTCCAACCGCACCGACCTTATCCGGACGGCGATCCGCAACCAGTTGTCGGTGCACGCGGACGAGGTGAAGCGGATGGTCATCCGCCGCACCCTCACGCTCGGGCTGCAACACGGTTCTGGGCGCGTTCCGCGCGACCGAGGCGGTGCGTAGCGCTCTCGCCGATCGCATTCTTTGAAGTTCCAAGGAAGGGATCCAAGTTGAAGACCTATGATTGGCGCTTCCGGGCGCATCGCGCAAGCTCCGTGCACGAACGATCGGGCTCGCTTGGCCGCGCGTTCGATGTCGAGGGCATCACCGCCACGATCCGGCGTGGCGTCAATGCTGCACGACGCGCGACGGCTATCGCCTGCGTCCCCTGCCGATGGCCGGTGAGGGATAAGCGACTGTTCCGCGCGCCGCGGCGCGCGTTGATGCCATTGCCAGGCGCGGCTGATCGTCACGTTGCGCATGTTCGGCGTGTTTGGCAAGACGTGACCCGTGACGAGCCGCGTCGCGTATATTGGGTCGGATGAAGATCCCCAAGCGACTCGAGCCGCTCGTCGACGAAGGCCTGATCGACTCGGTAGTCCGGCAGCTGATGAGTGGCAAGGAGGCGCTCGTCTATGTCGTGCGATGCGGCACGGCAGTGCGTTGCGCGAAAGTCTACAAGGAAGCGGACAAGCGGAGCTTTCGTCAGGCCGTCGACTACACCGAAAACCGCCGCACCAAGAACAGCCGGCACGCGCGCGCTATGGCCAAGGGCACGCGCTTTGGCCGGGAGGCGCAGGAGAAGGCGTGGCAAAGCGCTGAAGTCGCCGCGCTCTACCGGCTCGCGGACGCCGGCGTGCGCGTCCCGCGGCCCTACCATTTCCACGCCGGCGTGCTGCTCATGGAATTGGTCACGGACCACGAGGGCAATGCGGCGCCACGGCTCAACGACGTCGAGCTGACCCCCGCCGCTGCAATCGAGCTGCACGAACTGCTGTTGCGCGAGGTGGTGCGAATACTCAGCGCCGGCGTGGTGCACGGCGACCTCAGCGAATTCAACGTCCTGCTCGGCGAGCACGGCCCTGTGGTCATCGACCTGCCGCAGGCGGTCGACGCTGCGGGCAACAACCACGCGCCGCGGATGCTGGTCCGCGACGTGGACAATCTGCGGCGCTTTTTCGGGCGGGCCGCGCCTGCGCTTCTGGCCACCGACTACGGCAAGGAAATCTGGGCTCTCTACGAGACCGGCCGACTGCACCCGGACGTGGAGCTCACCGGACGGTTCGAGCAGGACGAGCGGGCCGTCGACCTCGAGGCCGTGATGCGGGAAATCGACGAAGCCCGCTTCGCGGAGGCCGCGCGTCAGATGCGAATGCGGCTACAAGACTAGAACGCGTGCATCTGCGGTGCGGCTGCTGCCGGAAGACCGTGGCGCGGCTCAAGCGATCGAGCCATAGGCTCTGCCCGGCGTACCCGGAAAGATGCCCGGCGCGCCCGGAGCTCGTCCAGCGGCGCGCGGAAGGATGTCGATTGCCGGCCATATCACGCGAGATCCGCCGCATTCACGACTGGCGTCGAAGCGAGTGTGCCTCCCTGGACGCCCGCGCGCAGGCCGGCAGCCCGGCCATTGCGCGCGGCACGAAGCGCTCGCAGATGAATGCGGTGATCTCTTCCGGTCGATTGAGATCGAGCACGGGAATGCCGATTCGGACTGCATCGGCCATGTCCGTCGCCACCGCAATGATGTGCCGGTCGGAAGCTGCCAACAGCGACTGGCCAAGGCTGGGCCGGTGGATTTCGATCTTCGGTATTGCCGCTGACTTGAATCCTTCGACGATGACGAGATCGAGTGCCTCCGGGCGCAGCTTCTCGAGCAGGTCGAGCAGCGTCGGTTCTTTCGGGGACTCGTTTTCCACCACCAGCGCCCACCGGTGGTCCGATCCGACAAGGACCTGCGCGGCACCGGCCTTGCGCAGTTCATAGCTGTCTTTTCCCGGCTTGTCGGTGTCGAACGTGTGGTGAGCGCGCTTGATAAGCGCGATGCGCAAGCCGCGCGCCTTCAGCAGCGGAATGATCTTCAGCAGCAACGTCGTCTTGCCGGTGCCGCTCGCCGCGGCCAAGCCCACGAGGGGAAAAGGGATCGACATCGACCGATGTTCCTCTAGCGTGTCCCGGCGGCGGTGAAACCCTCACGCGTCAGAATTCCCTGGCCTTCCGGCGACAGAATGAACGCGACCAGTCGCTCCGCTCCGGGCGAGGCGCCTTTCACCGCGGCGAGGCCGTAATCGGCCCCGACGGCCAGCGCTTCGGGAACCGCGATCATTCGACCGCCCGGTACTTCGCGGACCGCCTCCATGGCGTTGGTGCAAGTAGGTCAGGAAGATGTCGGCTTTGTGCTCGGCGATCATGACACCGTAGATCGAACGATCGGGAGGCGGCGCCGGTGAACTCGGGCCTCCGGTGAGCTTCAGCGCCTTTGCATCGAGCGTCCTGAACGCACCGGGATGGAGCAGCTCCGCCTTCTCGAACAACTGCCACGCGTAGTCCCCGGAAGGATCGGCCTTGGGTGTCGATGTCCCGAGCTTGACGTGCGGTTCGAGCATGCGATCGAGCAGGGTTTCCGGTGTGGCCTCGACGCCTGGCGCCACGAGTGCGCACAGCCGATTGCGGGCGAACACGACGGGCGCCGCGGCCCGGCCGCTCGCTGCGAGCGCCTGCGGATGGCCCATGTCGGCCGAGGCGAATATCTCGGCGGGTTCGCCCTTCTCGATGCGTTGCCGCAGCAATCCCGCGGGGCCGAACGTGGCAATGACCGCGGGGCCCCCAGCCGCCTTGAACGCCTGGGTCATCGCCGTCATCGCGGCACGCAGGCTGCCCGCCGCGTACAGCTGGACGGCAGCGTCCTGGCCCCAGGCCGCGGTGCTTGCCACGAGCGCGATACCCAGGATGAACCGGCGCACCGTCAGGCGCCCGCTTGTCCGGCGTTGGGGTAGAAGAGCTGTTCGCCGCCGATCTTGTAGCCGGCGATCGCGCTCTGGCCCTCCGGCGACACGAGCCAGTCGATGAACGTCTGGCCCATCTCCTTCTTCACGCTCGGATGCTTTGCCGGATTGACGAGCATCACTCCGTACTGGTTGAAGAGGCGCTTGTCGCCTTCGACCACGATGCCGAGATCGCCGCGATTCTTGAATGCCAGCCAGGTGCCGCGATCCGCCAGCAGATACGCGTTCATCGATGCTGCCGTGTTCAGTGCCGGTCCCATGCCCTGGCCGGTATCGCGATACCACGGCCCTTTGCTCTTCTCGATGTCGATACCGGCCTCCTTCCACAGGCTGGAGCTCGGCGATGTGCGTCCCGCTCCTGTCGCCACGCGAGACGAACGGGGCCTGCGCCGCCTGGATCGTATGGAGCGCCGCGAGGATGTCCTTGCTGCCGGCCACCTTGGCGGGATCGCACTTCGGCCCGATCAGCACGAAGTCGTTGTACATCACCGGATAACGCCTGACGCCCTGGCCTTCCGCCAGGAATTTCTCCTCGGCGGACTTGGCGTGAACGAAGACGACATCGGCGTCGCCACGGCGGGCAAGGTCGAGCGCCTGCCCGGTTCCGAGCGCGACGACACGCACCTGAATGCCGGTCTTCTTCTCGAAGATCGGCAGCAGATAGCCGAACAGGCCCGGACTGCTCCGTCGACGTGGTCGACGCAACGGTGATGAACCGTTGCTGCGCGTTGGCCGCCAGCGCCGTCAGCGCGAGGATCAGCGCGACGAAGATACGACGGGCAATCACCATGGCAATTCTCCCTCCAGGAATTGGGCAGCCTCGGGCGAGGCCGGGTGCTTCAGGAAACGATCGGCAGGTGCCCTTTCGACGAGCCGACCTTGGTGCAGGAACAGGATCTCGTCCCCGAGGCGACGTGCCTGACCCAGGTGGTGCGTCACCAGCACGATCTTCGTTCCGGCCGCGTGCAGGGCGGCGATGATGTTCTCGATCTCGTGCGTCGAGCCGGGATCGAGGCTTGCAGTGGGCTCGTCGAGGAAGAGCACTTCCGGTCGTAGCGCCCACACCCGGGCGAGCGCCAGCCGTTGCTGCTCGCCGCCGGAAAGCACCCGTGCCGAGTGATTGGCGAACGCTGCGAGACCGACCTTGTGCAGCGCGTCCATCGCGCGCTGCTCCCGCCACGCCGAGCGAACACCCGCGAGCTTCAACGCGTACGTCACGTTAGCCCATTGCCGACCGACGGAGCAGGACCGGGCCGCTGGAAGACCATGGCTTGCCGGCGCGGTCCGCCCGTGATTTCGGGTGCATTCCAGGTGATGGCGCCGGCGGTCGGCGCGAGCAAGCCGTGACAGAGTCGCAACAGCACGCTCTTGCCCGCGCCATTCGGTCCGACGATGACCGTGCGCACCCCTGGCGCGAGCTCCAGCGAAACGCCGTCGATGATGCGCCGCGCACCGACCGCGAACACGACGTCGGCAAGGCGCAGCGGCAACAACGAGAGCGGTGCACGCATGTCCACGCCGCGATCACCCGTGACGCGGCCGTGCCGTCTCCTTGACGACGTGGGCACCGGCATTGAGCACGAGGACGAGAAACAGCAGGATGAAGCCGAGGCCGAGGGCCAACGGCAGGTCCCCCTTGCTGGTCTCCAGCGCGATGGTCGTGGTCATGACTCGCGTCACGCCGTCGATGTTGCCGCCGACGATGATGACGGCACCCACCTCCGAGGCCGCACGGCCGAACCCGGCCATGACGAGGGTGACGAGGGTGAAGCGCAGGTCCCACAAGAGCGTTGCGGCCGCGCCCAGCTTCGTTTCGCCCAGCGAGCGCAGCTGCTCGCGATATTCGAGCCACGCATCGGCGACCACCTGGCGCGACAGCGCGGCCAGCAGCGGAGCGATGAGAATCGTCTGCGCGATGACCATCGCCGTGGGCGTGAACAGAATTCCCAATGCGCCGAGCGGGCCGGCGCGCGACAGCATCAGGTACACGAACAGGCCGACCACGACGGGGGGCAGGCCCATCAGCGCATTGAGCACGACGATGACGGTGCGCTTGCCGGAGAACTCGTTCACGGCGATCGCAGCGCCGAGCGGCAATCCGATGATGCAAGCCATCGTCACCGACGCGAGGCTCATCTCGAGACTCAACAGCACGATTCCCACGAGGTGCGGATCGGCGGCCAACACGAGCCCGACGGCTTGACCAGCGGCCGCGGCAATGTCGTTCACGGCGTGGCGGCGGGCTTGCGGGGCCCGTCATGATATGCAAGCATGTGCAAAGAAGCGGCAGTCAGCGATGCTACGGACTGCGATAATAACGGAACGCATGTCGCTTCAAAAATATGCGGACACTTGCATAATGAAGATGGCGCCGGTCATCGTCTGGCAACTGGAAGGCGCCGTCGGTGGAACCGCTGGATGCGCGGCTGCTGCCGCTGCTGCGAGCGATTGCCGCGATCGGCATCGCTCGCGGCGGCCGTGGGCCAGTGCGGCGTCTCCTATCGCGCGGCCTGGGGATTGCTGCGCGATTACCAGCGCAAGCTGGGCGAGCCGCTGGTGCTGCTCGAGCGCGGCCGGGGTGCAAGCCTGACCGCCGCGGGGGAACGGCTGGTCGCCGTGGAGCGCGCCGCGAGCCGGCGCCTGGCGCGCATCCTGCCGGGGCTCGCAGCCGACATCGGTGCAGCGTCGACAACGAGTGTGCGGGCGCCGCGGCAACGACTGCGAGTCGCCGCGAGCCACGACCTCGTCCTCGCTGCGTTGTCGAGCGAGCTGCCGGCGCGATTCGGCCTCACGCTCGACCTGTCGTTCATGGGCAGCCTGCACGCCGTCAAGGAGTTCGTCGAAGGGCGGGCCGAGGTCGCGGGCTTTCACGTTCCCGCTTGTCGGGGCGCAGCCGCGAACGGCGCTGCATCCTTGCGCGGCTTGCGGGCGAGTCGAGACCGGCTGATCCGCTTCGTCGATCGCGACCAGGGTCTGATGGTTCCCGCCGGAAACCCGAAAAAGGTTCGGCACTTTCGCGACATCGCGGGCCAGCAGTTGCGGTTCATCAATCGACAGCCCGGTTCGGGCACTCGGCTGCTGATCGATCGGATCATCGGCGAAGAGGGCATCGATCCGTCCGCGATCGTGGGCTACGCGAACGAGGAGTTCACCCATCGCGCTGTTGCGGCAACCGTGGCCGCCGGCGGGGCCGATGCTGCATTCGGGTTGCGCGCGGCCGCCGCCGAGCATCGACTCGCGTTCGTTCCGCTCGTGCAGGAACGCTACTTCCTCGTCGTTCGCGCGAAGGCGATCGACACGACGGCGGTCGCGCAGCTCACCGAAGCGCTGCGCAGCCCCGTTTTCGCGCGCATCGCGCGCGGCTTCGTCGGGTACCGGACGGAGGGTGCGGGTTCCATCGTCGGCGTCGATGCGATCGGTGTCAGGGAGCGCGTGTGATCGCGGATGCCGCGCCATGAGCGATCCCGACCCCGTTCGGGAGGAAGCGACGCACGCGCAACCGCCGCGCAACCGCTTCGACCGGATGGAGTGGGCGGGTGCATTCGGCGACCTGGGAACGCTGATCCCGTTCGTGGTCGCCTACCTCGGCGTGCTCGGGTTGCCGCCGTTCGGCGTCCTGTTCTCCTTCGGATTGGGCATGGTGGTTTGCGGCATCGTGTACCGGACCCCGTTTCCGGTGCAGCCGATGAAGGCGATCGGGGCCGTAGCCGCGACTCAGGCGGCGCAGACACTCCACGATCAAACAAGTCGCCGCACCGCGCGCAATACGCTCTCGGCTATCGCGCGCTGCCGCCCGCCGACTTCGCATACGAGGTGGGCGGCGGACTCGGGAACGACTTCGATCACCTTGGTGCCGGCGCTCACCTGAACGCCGGACCGCGTGAGTCCGCGCAGCCGTCCAGCCAGCGGTGCCGCGAGGACGTGCCCGCCGATGTGGGCGATCGCTTCGCCCGCGGAGACGGCGTCTCCAATGCGCCGGCTCGTCGTGAACACGCCACCTGCCGCGGCGTATACGTAGCGCTCGCGTCCGACGCCGTCCACGTGCTTGGGCTCGCCCGAGAGTGGCAGGGATCGCCCCGACTCGATGCACGCGCCGAGCGCATCGCCCCACGCCGTCTCGATCACCACGTCCGTCGTTTCGCCGGCGACGAAGTTCGGTCCCAGGCCGATCGTGAGCCCGGCGAGTCCGCGCTGCGGCTCGGGTGTGGTTCGCTTGCGCATCCTGGCGTCGACGAGCACCCGCGGGCCCGATGCGGCGAGCACGGCTGCGAACTCGCCGCAGGAAACGGGGATCGCATCGTGAGCGTTCAACGCGCTTTCGATCTGCGGGACATCCCGACAGAGGCGACCGACCACATCGTCGACCGTCGCCTCGCCATCGAAGAGCGCATCGACGAAGGCCGCTCCGCGCCGCGAATAGCTCGGGCGTGGAACGTCGTGCAGGATCACCGGGTAGCCCGCGCGAAACAACGCCACTGCGATTGCGGAGCCGATGTCTCCGGTGCCGCGTATCAGGCAACGTCGGGCCCCTTCCTGTGCTGACGTGCATCGATGCATCAGCTCTGGCGCCTGAGGGCGAAGATTCCGACCGCCGGCGCGCGCGAGAATGTCGACGCGTTGCGCATCGACCGGCGGCTCTCCAGCGTGCGAGCCGCTGCCCGATACCGTGCCGCCATCTTGCTCGCGTGCAATGCCCGAAGCTCGGGATGCAACGGTGCCCTTTCGCGCCTGCCGACCAGGAGATTCGCCATCGGCGCGGCCAGCGCGACGGCGAGAAGAAAGCGTAGCACGCGCGCTGAGGGGCCGTTGCACTGGCCGCAGCAGGACGCCGCCCGAGCGTCTCAATGCGCCACCGGCGCCGACTTCTGCAGGGCGAGCGCCTTCGCCTCCAGCCGCGTGAAGTCCATGAACGCGATCGCTGCCGGCGAGAGGTGTTTCCCGACCGGGTACACGAACTGCCAATGGCTCTCGACGCGGGAAGCCTTCCACGTCGAGGCACACGAGCCCGCGTGGCTCCGGCTCGAGCCCGAGCATGTGGCGCGCGAGCACCGACACGCCCACGCCGGCGAGGATCGCCTCGCGGATCGCCTCGTTGCTCGAGAGCTCCATCCTGACCTTGGGCGTGCAGCCGTGCTGGCGGAAGAGCTTCAGCGTGACGTCGCGCGTGCCGGATCCCGGCTCGCGCATCAGGAAAGGCTCGGCCGCGAGACGTGCGAACGGGACGTCCTTCTGCCGCGCCAGGGGATGATCGTTGCGCGCGAGGACGACGAGCGGATTGGGGAGGATGGACTGCACCACGACCTCGCGTCCGTCGGGGACGTTGGCGAACACGTACAGGTCGTCCTCGTTGCCCGACAGCCGTTCGAGCAGCGTGCCCTCGTTGTGGATCTGCAGCATCGTCTCGATCCCGGGATGACGCTCGATGAAGGCGCCCAGCAGCCGCGGAACGAAGTACCGGGCCGTCGACGTGACGCCGAGCCGCAGATGACCGGCGCCCAGGCTGCGCATGGCCAGGAGATTCTGCTCGAGGTCGCCGAACGCGCGGAAGACGTCGTGACAGCTCGCGTAGAGCTGCTGGCCGGCGGCGGTGAGATAGATGCGCTTGCCGATCTGCTCGAACAGCGGCAAGCCCACCGTCTCGGTGAGCTTCTTGATCTGCACCGACGCGGTGGGCGGTGCGAGGTGCAGCTCGTGCGCCGCGCGGGCGAAGCTCCCCAGGCGGGCGCTTGCCTCGAACAGTCTGAGCTGCGGCAGCGTTCCGTGCTTGACGTAACGTCGGATATCGACTTGCGGCATGGCGGCTCCTTCGTGGAGATCATGGCCATTGCCGCTGCCAGAATGCACAGCGGCCTTCACCCCGGGGTGAAGGCCGCCTGGAAATCCGGACCTTCACCGGTGGGCAAAGGTCTCGCTCGCATTGCTGGTGCAATGCCGCCGCGACCGGGGCTTGCGCCCGTCATGACGATCGCGTCGTAGCAGCTGTTTGCGCTGCCGAAGCTACTCCCCTTTGGGGGGTCTCCGACTACAGAGACGGATTCATTTTCGGCCCAGGGACCGCGGCCGTCAAACGGGCATCCCTTACGAACTAACGACATCCGCGTCAGGAATCGCGACAGACGTTTGCGTTTCGTAAACATGAGCGTCACAACGTTGCACTTTCCGGGACTGCCGTGCACGCCGATACTCGAATCGCGGGGTTACGAGACCGCGGGTTGCAGCGCACTGAAGGAGGAACGATGCCCTGGCATTCGATCGAAGTCGATTCCGCGTTGAGCCAGCTCGGACGTGCAGGCGGCACACGGCCTGACACCGGCCGAAGCGGCGGCCCGGCTCGCCCAGCACGGGCCCAACAAGCTTGCCCAGAAGGAACGCGCCTCGGCGCTGGGCCTTCTTGCGGCGCAGTTCAAGAACACCCTCATCGTCATCCTGCTCGCCGCGACCGTGCTGTCCGCGTTCCTGGGCGAGATCGTCGATGCCGCGATCATCCTGGCGATCGTGCTGTTCTGCGCGATCCTCGGATTCGTGCAGGAGTATCGCGCCGAACGCGCGCTGGACGCGCTGAAGCGGATGCTCGCACCGACGGTCAGGGTGCTGCGGGAGGGCATCGAGATGCGCATTCCCTCCGCCGATCTCGTCCCGGGCGACATCATGCTGCTCGAGGCGGGCGATCGCATTTCCGCCGACGCGCGCCTGATCGAGATCCACGCGCTCAAGTGCGACGAGGCGGCGCTCACCGGCGAATCGTTTCCCGTGGACAAGTCGGTTGCGCCCGTGGCGACCGACGTCGCGCTCGCCGATCGCCGCAACATCGTCTTCGCCGGCACGGTGGTGAGCTATGGCCGGGGCAAGGCCGTGGTGACCAACACCGGGATGAAGACCGAGTTCGGCCAGATCGCGGAGCAGGTATCGAGCGTCGAGCGGGAGCTGTCGCCGCTCGAGAAGCGAACCGCGGAGATCGGGCGCTCGCTCGGGCTGCTCGCGCTGGGCGTATGCGCCATCGCCATCGTCGTCGGCGTGGGCCGCGCCTGGCTCGGCAACGAGCTCGACTGGCAGCTCCTCCTCACGCTGACGATGTTCGCCATTGCGCTCGCGGTCGCCGCCGTCCCGGAAGCGCTCGCCGCGATCGTGACGGGCGCGCTGGCGGTCGGCATGCACGAGATGGCGAAGCGCAACGCGCTCGTGCGCCGCATGCCCGCCGTCGAAACGCTCGGATGCACGACGGTCATCTGCTCCGACAAGACCGGAACGCTGACGAAGGGCGAGATGACGGTGCGCCGGATGTTCGTGAGCGGACGGAGCATCGACGTCGGGGGAGCGGGATACGCGCCGACCGGCGCCTTCGAGCCGGCGAACGCACCCGAGGATCCGGCCCTGAACCTCATGCTGACCGCGGGCCTGCTGTGCAACGACGCACAGCTCGCGAACGACGACGGCCGCTGGTTCGTGAAGGGCGATCCCACCGAGGGTGCGCTCGCCGTGGTCGCCGCGAAGGCTGGCATCGCGCAGGACGAGACGCGGCGCGACGCACCGCGGATTGCGGAATTCCCGTTCAGCTCCGAGCGCAAGCGCATGACGACCGTGCATCGCATGCCCGACGGCCGCCAGCTGGCCTTCGTCAAGGGCGCTCCGGAGGTGCTGCTCGACCGTTGCGTGACGCAGCAGTGCGAAGCGCGCGACGAGCCGCTCACCGACACCGAGCGCGCACGCATCCTGGCCGCGAACGAAGCGATGGCGAGCTCCGCGCTGCGTGTGCTCGCGGTGGCCTACAAGCCGCTTGCCGCAGGCGACGAATGCGACGAGGAGGCGCTCGAGCGCGACCTCGTGTTCCTCGGCCTCGTCGGCATGATGGATCCGCCGCGCGACGAGGTGAAGGAAGCGGTCCGCATCTGCCGCGAGGTCTGCATCCGTCCCGTCATGATCACCGGGGACCACAGGCTCACGGCGGTCGCGGTTGCCGCCGAGATCGGCATCCATCGCGAAGGCGACATGGTGCTGACGGGCGAAGAGCTCGAGCGCCTCGGCGACGAGGAGTTCGGGCGGATCGTCGACCGCGTGAGCGTGTACGCGCGCGTTTCGCCCATGGACAAGCTCAAGATCGTGCGCGCGTGGAAGAACCGCGGCGAGATCGTCGCCATGACGGGCGACGGCGTCAACGATGCGCCGGCCCTCAAGCACGCGGACATCGGCATCGCCATGGGCATCAGCGGGACCGACGTCGCGAAGGAGTCCGCCGACATGGTCCTCGGCGACGACAATTTCGCGACCATCGTGAGCGCGATCGAGCGCGGGCGCTGGATCTACGACAACATCAAGAAATACCTGACGTACCTGCTGCGGGCCAATATCACCGAGGTCGTCGTGCTGGGCGGCGTCGTGATCGCGGCGGGGCCCGAATACCTGCCGCTCCTGCCGGCCGCGATCCTGTACATCAACCTCGCCACCGACGGCCTGCCCGCGCTGGCGCTCGGCCTTGCGCCTCCGGATCGCGACATCATGCAGCGGCCGCCGCGCAACCCGTCCGAGAGCGTGTTCTCGAAGGACGTACGCGTGCTCGTCCTGCTCGGCCTCCTGATCGAGTGCCCGATCCTGCTGTGGGTCTGGTTCGACAACTACGCCGACCTCGAGACCGCCAGGACAGAGATGTTCCTGCTCCTCGTCTTCATCGAGCTCACCATCGTCATGAGCTTCCGTTCGCTGCGCTACAGCATTTTCGAGGCGCCCCCGCACAAGTGGCTCCTGATCGCCATGGGCTGGGAGATCGCGCTTGCTTGTCGTGCTCATCCAGCTGCCGTCGGTGCGCGAGGCATTCGGAATCCGGATGCCTGCGTGGAACGAAGTGGCGTTGGCCGCGGCCGTCAGCGTCGGAGTGCTCATTACGATCGAGCTCGCCAAGGCGGCGCTGCGGCGCGGCGCGTTCGGCCTGGGCACGTCGGGCGAACGCGCGCCGGCGGCAGCGCCGCAGCCGGTCGGCGATGTTTCGGTGTCCCGCTCACTTGCAGGAGGGAAAGCGATGAAGGTCCTCGTTCCGGTCGATCAGTCTCCCAATTGCCAATTCGCGCTGCGGCACGTCGTCAGGGAATTCATGAACAACACCGCGATGGAGATCCATCTGCTCAACGTGCAGCCGCCGTTCAACCGCGAGATCTCGCAGTTCTTCAGCAAGGCCAACCTGCAGGATTACCATCGAACGCAGGCCGACGAGGCGTTGCTTCCCTGCACGCAGATGCTGGACAACTTCGGCGTCCCGTATTCGGTGCACCGCATGGTGGGCCGCAAGGCGCAGTGCATCACCGACACCGCCCATCGCTTGCGGTGCGATCTGATCCTGATGAGCACCGCACGCAAGAACTCGCTGACGCGCCTCGTCGAGAATTCGGTCACCAACAAGGTGCTGGAGCTCACCTCGGTGCCCGTCGAGGTGATCGCGGGCGACTCGATGTCCAAGTGGGAGCGCTACGGCATCCCGGGCGCCATCGCCGCCGCGCTGCTGCTGGTGTTCGCCGCTGCGGATTGATGCGAGTGCACGCGCGGCCCGGGGCGGGGTGACCCGTCGGACCCGGCCGCCGGGCGGCCCGAAGCCCGGGCAAGGGAGCCTCGTGCGATGCGCGACGCGAGGCCTGCCCGACGTCCCGCAGCCGCGAGCCGGCGGGCGACGATTTGCGTCCCTGTCGAGGGCAGTTTATGCTTGCCTCGTACCGGCCACGGCTCCCTGGGGCGCCGTGCGTTGCGCAGCGCCGGCCACTTCCGCAGGGTCTCTCGACCGAGGGCACGCATGACGTTCGGCTGGATCGTCTTGGGACTCATCGCCTGGGCGCTCGGACTCATGGTCGTTCTCGCATTGCTCAGGATGTCCGGGGATCAGGATCGCGCTGCGCGCCATGCGCAGAAGCGCCTCGATCCGTACTCGGACATCACCATCACGCAGCTCGGCCCCGAGAAGCCGCGCTGACGCTTTCCCTCGCTGTCGCAAGGAGGCGGGGCCGCACCGAATGCGACCTACGTCAAACCGTCGCTTGGTGCGGCGTGCGAGAGTTGCACCCGCTGCCGTCACGCGGCTCAACCGAGGAATGGGAATGAAGAGAGTGTCCGTCGCACTGTCCCTTGCGGTGCTCGCGAGCGTTGCGTTCGCGGCCGATACGGCGCAGAAGGCCGGGCCCAGCATGGGCGAGATGCACGCGGGCTTCGCCAAGCCGGTGGATGTCGCCAACATCAAGGTCGCGAAGGCCAAAGGGCCGGACGCACGCACCGTGGCCGAGATCGTGACCAAGCGCGCCGACCTGAAGGACAAGACCGTCTCGGTGCGCGGGCAGGTCGTGAAGTTCACGCCCGAGGTCATGGGCAAGAACTGGATTCATCTGCGCGACGGTTCCGGCTCCGCGAGCGACAACACCAACGACGTGCTGGTCACGTCGAAGGACGAGGTGAAGGTCGGCGACGTCGTGCTGGCGAAGGGCATCGTCCGGACCGACGTCGATCTCGGCCACGGCTACGCCTACAAGGTGCTGGTCGAGGAAGCGAAGCTGCAGAAATAGCGGCTACCCGCCGAAACGCCTCGAGCGTCGCCCGCGCCGTTCCAGTGGCGGCGCCGTCGGTCCACACGCTCTCGGCGTGTACCTCCCCTCAGGTCCGTTCCGGCCGCGGCGCGCTGCACATGATCTCGACGGCCCGAGCGCCGGCCGTCGTCTCGAACCCATCCGTCGGGGAGCTCGGTGGCCACGAGCTCGCGGGCAATGCACGTGGCACCAACGGCCTCGACCGGCTGGCGCAAGCGTTTGTGCGGCCGGATTCGAGAGGCACCTGGGCGACGCGCCTCACATCACATGACCGCGCGCGCTCCGGTTGCGCCCTTCCTTCTGCGCCAGTCTGCGGCATAGTTCGGCACGCGCTGCCGCGCAGCGTCACAAAGAGCCGCGACCCGCAACCCGGCAGATGTCGACCACAAGCCACGAGTGAGACGGTTGTGGTGTTCATGCGGAGTCCATGCCGTCGTCATATGCGTTCGGCATACCGTTCGGCCGTTTTCGCTCTCCGGCCGGCGGATCGGCGCACTGCGATGTGCTCGACAGCGCTCCCGCTCGAACGAGCTCCTGAGCGACGGCATGGGCGTTGCACCGAGGATTCGCACCATGAGCAGTCGTGATCGGCCCGACATTGTGCAGCACACGACTGCCGGCACGCGACACCCGACGGCGGGGTTCACGGTGCTCGAGGTCCTCATCACCGTGCTCATCATCGCCATCCTGCTCGGGGTCGCCATCCCCTCGTACGTGCAGCACGTGCGCCGTTCGGCGCGCACGGAGACGCAGGCTTTCATGATGGATGCCGCCGCGCGCCAGCAGCAGTACCTCGTCGATCGCCGCTCTTACGCGTCCAGCACCACGGCATTGGGCGTGACGCCCTCTGCGCACGTCACCGCGAAATACACGATTGCGGTCCTCGCCGCCGGTGGCCCGCGGCCTACGTTCCTGTTGAGTGCCACACCTGCTGGCGACCAGGCCGCGGACAGCTGCGGAACGCTGTCGATCGACAGCCAGGGTAACCGTTCGCCGGCGGCGTGCTGGTAGTTCCCGACACGTGCTGCCGCGGGGAGCGGCCGCGCGCAACGTAACCGTAGAGCCATGCACGAGCACGCACCGCCACGCGGATTCACCCTGATCGAGGCCCTCGCCGTATTGCTCGTCGTGAGCGTGCTCGCGGTGGTGGCGGTTCCCGCCTTGTCCAATGCGCTCGCGGCGCAGCGGGTCAGGGTGGCGGGGACCGACCTCGTGTCGTCCCTGGTGCTTGCGCGCAGCGAAGCCGTGAAGCGCAACGCGCTCGTGCAGATCGTTCCGCAAGCGAGCGGCGATTGGACGACCGGATGGCGCGTTACCGTGGTGAACGGCGGGAGCCAGATCGACGCGCGCGGCGCGCTCGGGTATCGCGTGCAGGTGTCCCGCGCGCCAACTAACATCGTGTACGGCGGCGGCGGGCGCCCGCTGATTCCGGGCATGATCCAGATCGAGTTGCGCGATCCCTATGCGGATCCCGCGCAAGTGGGTCGTTGCGTCAGCATCGACACGAGTGGCCTGCCCAAGCTCGCGCGCGGAGCCTGCGCATGACCGCTCGCGCAGCTTCACGTTGCTCGAGATCCTGGTCGCACTGCTCATGCTCGCCTTCGGCCTGCTGAGCGTTGCGTGCACGCTCGCGCTGTCGTCCCAGGAGGAGATGGAAGCCTTCCAGCGCGCGCAGGCCATCAGCCTCGTACAGGACATGGCCGATCGCATCAACGCCAACCGCAAGAACGCGCTGTCCTACGTCGCGACCTACACGGTGACGGGACCCGCCGAGGACTGCACGGCGCTGCCGACGGTTGCCGAGCGCGACCGCTGCGATTGGGGCAACCGTCTGCGCGGCGTCGAGGTGCTCGACGGCACCACCGCGATTAGCGCGCACATGGCCGCGCTTGGCTGCGTCACCAATCCGAGTCTCAACGCCAACGTGTATGTGGTCGCGGTTGCGTGGCAGGGTCTCCTGCCGACCGCAGCGCCCGACAGTCCGCGCGGCGCGGGACGATCGATCGCGAGGAGAACCGCCGCGTGTACTCGGTGATCCACGCGCACCACGCTGCTCGTGCGCGCTCAGTTCACTCCATCGATCCGGTGGATTTCGTCCGTCATTGCGCGCGCCGGGCAGCGTACGCGCGCCGGCGCGTTCCAGTGCTGCCGCCGCGCGTCATCAACTGCCGCGCAACGGCTGTCCCGCGGTGTCGACTACACCGCGCGAAACCCGAGTTGTCGTGTTCGAGTTGGCGCGCATGACATCGTCATTAATCTGGCGCGACCGTTCCTCGGCATTTCCTTTCCGGCCGACGGCTTGGCGCTCCCGCGTGTGCTCGACAACACACGCATCGCAATGCTCCGTTTCGATGCGGCACGGGCATTGCACCTCCTGGCTGCACCGGGGGCGCCGGCATTGCACGCGAGTTGTTCACGACACGAGTGCCCGCCCACGGCAGCCGGCTCGGCCAGCGCGTCGAACGATGTCGAGCGTACCCGGAAGGAACATGCAGATGACGACGATCCGTCTCGAAAGCGCAGCCCCGGTGAACGCCGACGGACGCACCGACGGAGCACGGTGGCAACTGCGCACTGCGTTGGCGCGAGGCTTCACGATGCTCGAGCTGATGGTGGCCGTTGCGATTGCCGCCATCCTCGCGTCGATCGCCCTCAATTCGTACGCGGGCTACGTCACGCGCGCGCGGCTTTCCGATGCGTGGGACGGGCTGGCGAACTACCGCCTGCGCATGGAGCAGGCCTATCAGGACGGAGGCAGCTACGGGACGGCCGCTTGCACGGTCGCCACGCCGGCCCCCACCAAGTACTTCACGTTCGCATGCGCTCTCGCGAACGGCGGCATGACGTTCGTGGCGACGGCGACAAGCACCGCCGCCATGCCTGGCTATGCCTACGCCGTGAGCGACGACGGCGTGCAGTCGACGACCGCGTTTCCTGACGCGAGCGGATTGCCTGCGAGCTGCTGGTTGAGCCGCGTCGGAGACTGCTGATGAAGCGCTCCGGATTCACGCTGCTCGAGCTGCTCGTGGCGCTTGCCGTCGTGGCAGTGGTGATCGCCGCGATGATGCCCGACCTCGCCGAATACCTGACCAACATGCGCATTCGCGCGACCGCCGATCAGATGCGGGAAGGCGTGCTGAGGGCGCGCACCGAAGCGATCAAACGCAACGTCGCCGTCGATTTCGTTCCGGCGGGCACGGGCTGGACGGTCGCGGTGCCCGCCAGCGGCGTCAATCCCGCGGTCACGGTTGCAACGCGTGCGCCACTCGCGGCCGAGACAAGCATCGTCGCCTCCGCCGCACCGGCAAAGCTGACCTTCAACGGCTCGGGATGGGTCGCCGGCGGTGCCAGCTTCTCGGCCGATGTAACGGGTGCACGCGGCACGTGCATGGCGAGCGGCGGCTCGTTGCGCTGCTTGCGGGTGACGGTCACCGGGGCCGGCGACGTGCGGGTGTGCGATCCCGCCCAATCCGACACCGTCGGCGGCTGTTTCTGATGGACACCCGGATGCAGCGCGGCTTCACGCTCGTCGACGGCCTCGTCGCGCTGACCGTCCTGCTGTTCGGGGTGGTCGGCCTGCTGCGCCTGCAGACGACGGTCATCCAGCACAACATGCAGTCGCGCTATCGCGTGCAGGCCGCGTACATGGCCGAGGAGCTGGTCGCGCTCGCGCAAGCGGACAGCGGCCACGCTGGCTGCTACGCGACCACCGACGGCACGGCGCCGACGTGTCCGAGTCCGATCGCGCAGGCGGCCGTGACGGACTGGATCGCACGCATCGAGGCGGCATTGCCGGGCGCGGCTGCGCTGCACCCCACGGTGACCTACGACGCCGCGACGGGCGACTTCGCCGTGACGGTAGCGTGGCAGCGCCCGCCGGAGCCCGTCGCCCACCGCTTCGTCGGCGCGACGAACATCTACGCGGGGCCATGATGCGCCCGCGTGCCATCGCCACGTGTCGCGGGTTCGGGCTGGTCGAGCTCATGGTCGGCATCCTCATCGCGCTCCTGGTCGTGCTTGCCGTGTACGGAACGCTCATCGTGGGCGAAGCCGGACGCCGGTCCGCGATGGGGAGCAATGGCGCGTTCGGAAACGGCATGGCAGGCCTGTTCATGATGCAGACCGACGCGAAGAACGCGGGTGGAGGCCTGGTGCAGAACGGGGCTGCGCTGTGCAATGGCATCAACGTGTATCACGCCGGGAGCGTGGTCGCCGACGGCGCCGCGATCGCTCCCGTCGTCATCGCCGATGCCGGTTCGTCCGCCGCGTCCGACCAAATCACGATTGCGCAGGCGACCTCCAGCTCCGCGGGGATCGGCACGACGGTAGTGCTGCAGATGACGAGCGCTGCGGCCGTCTACAAGGTCAGCTCGATCCGCGGCATGAGCGGGGGCGGCATGTACCTTGCCGCGAATCCTTCGCAGAACGCGACCTGCACGCTGGGCCAGGTGACGGCGCTGGCGCCACAGGCGTACGGCGGCGACGTCGCCCATGCTGCCGGCGAATGGAACGCGCCCGATCCCGCCGCCACGTTCGCTAGCGGACCTGCGTATCCGGCCGGGAGCGAGCTTCTGTACCTGGGGGATTTCCAGTGGACCGCGTACCGCGTGCGACAGGAGCGGCTCGAGCGCGTCGACCTCCTGCGCGGCACCGTCGACGTGCTCGCCGACAACGTCGTTCTCATGAAGGCGTGGTACGGCACGACCGACGGCTCCTCCGCTGCGATCGAGCAGTGGACGCCGGCGGCCAACGAGTGGAGCGCACCGCTCGATGCCGCGCATGTCGCGGCCGTGCGCGCGATCCGCGTCGTTCTCGTGACCCGCGCGCCCGTGCCGGAGAAGCCCTCCGTAAGCGGCGGCGCCTGCGATGCGACCACGCAGCCGCCCGCGTCGTGGCCGGGCGGTCCCGTGCTGGACCTCTCGGCCAATCCGCGCTGGCAATGCTACCGATATCGCACGCTGACGCTGGCGGTGCCGCTCAAGAACGTCGCCTTCGGTGCGTGATCCCATGCCACGTCAACGCGGCACGTCCCTGCTCGTCGTCCTCGTCGCGCTGTCGATGCTCATCATCGGCGGCCTTGCGCTGTACCAGTCCGCGCAGACGACCATGCTCGCGTCGGGCGCGATCGCACAGCAGCAGGCCGCCACTGCGGCAGCGGACGTGGGCGTCAATGCCGCCACGCGCTACCTGGTGGCGCTCGGCACGCCGGACACCAGCGACCCCAACCGTTACTTCGCCGTGCAGCAGCCCGAAGACGGCAACGGGCTGCCGGCGATCGGGTGGGGGCCCGTGCCGACGCAGGCGACCGGCGCGTTCGCCGTGCAGTACGTGCTGGAGCGCCTGTGCGATCCGCCGCTCCCCGTCGCCGATCCCGCGGCGCAATGCTCGATCGGGCCGAATCTCGACGCAACCGCCAGCCACCGCGTGGGATCGGCCGCTTACGCAACGGCAGGCAAGCGGTACTACCGCGCGACCGTTCGCGTGACCGGTGCCCGCAACCTCGAGCTCTTCACGCAGGCCGTGCTCAGTCACTGAGGCAACGTTCATGGAACCTGGTTCGATCCGTCGTTCGCTGCTGGTGGTCCTTGCGCTCGTGTGCACGCGGGCCGGCCCGGCCTCGCCCGCGGCAACCGACATCTCGACGATCCCGATGTCGTCGCTCGCCCAGAGCGCGACGCCCAACGTGATCTTCGGCATCGACGACTCGGGGTCGATGGACTACGAAGTGCTGACGAGCGGCTCGGGCGGCGAATTCTGGTGGGACACGTCCGCGAAGCGGTTCTGGGACGCGACGGGGAAGCTCAACTTCAACGCGGGCGGGACGGCGTCGAACAGCTATCACGGCTACGAGTACCTGTTTCCGATCACGTACGGAACCAGCGCGACGGACGACAGGCGGCGTTACCGCGACGATCCGAATTCGGGCTACGCGCTGCCCCCGGTCAACGCGTACGCGGCAGCCCGCAGTCCCGCGTACAACCCGATGTACTACAACCCGGCGATCACGTACAAGCCGTGGGCTCCTGCGTATCTCGCGGGCACGACCGTCGCCTTCGCCAATGCGGCGCCGACGGCGGCGCGCAGCCATCCGTATTTCCCCACCTCGGGCACGCCGATCACCTTCGACCTCACGAAGGCGTTCGACTCCACCAATGCGAACTGGCAGAAGCAGGACTGGACCTTCCGGATGAAACCCGGGATGAGCATCCCATTCGCCTCGATCGCCGGGACGATGGCGAAGAAGACGAGCGGCGGCAACTGGTCGTCGGGCAATCCGTGGACCAACAAGCCGAGCGGATCGACGGTGGCCGACTACACGATTCCGAGCGGCGAGGAATGGGACGTGGCCATTCCGTACTACCCCGCTACGTACTGGATGAAGCAGGCGGCGTGTCCGGCGGGTGCCACGTGCGCGACGGCGCCGGACGGCACCTCGAAGCTGGTGAAGTTCGAGATCAGGCCAGTGCCCCCGGCGGGCCAGCCCTCGTATCCGGGCGGGCGCAGCTACGCGGACGAGATGCAGAACTTCGCCAACTGGTTCCAGTACTACCGCAAGCGCAAGCTGTTCCTCGCCGGCGCGTTCGGGGCCGCCATGCAGCAGGTCAAGGGGCTGCGCCTCGGGTCCGTGTACTTCCACAATCTCGTGCCGATCACGATGTACGACATGGCGGCGACGGCCGACAGCGCCAACGGCAAGGTCGTGCTCGGGAGCGTGTACATGAACGCGTCGGCCGGGGGCACGCCGACGCGGGAGACGTTGAGCTACATCGCGCAGCAATACCAGAACAATACGAGCATCGTCCAGTACGGCTGCCAGCGCAACAACGCGATGATCCTGACGGACGGCTACGCCGAAGCGAGCTCGGTGTCGGCGCCGTCGTACAACGCGGCGCTGTACGAGAACAAGAAGCCTTACACCACGATCTTCACGCCGTCGCTTGCCGCGCTCGCGAGTGCGTACTACACCAACAATCCGCGCCCCGACCTGCCGACCGGGCTGCTGCAATACGATCCGTCCGACACGTCGCCCAACGCGGATCGCAACACGAACCTCCACGTCAACACCTATGGGCTCACGCTGGGCGCGCTGGGCACGATCTACGGTACGGGCTCGCCGGCGGCCACGAACCCGTTCCTGAACTATCCCGCGTGGCCGAACCCCACGGTCAACTACAGCCCGACCGCCGTGGACGATCTCTGGCACGCGACCATCAACGGCCGTGGGTCGATGTACACCGCGGCGGACCCGCAGACGCTCACCACCAACCTGCGCCAGATGGTGGCAGCGCTGCTCTCGCAGGCCGGTGCCGACGCGTCGGTCGCCGTGTCGAACGTGAACGTGTCGACGGGCAACAACGCCGTCTACGTGTCGAGCTACAACGGCCAATACTGGACGGGCGAGCTCGCGGCCTATCCCATCGACCTCACCACCGGGCAGGTATCGCTGACCGACGCGGCGCGGCTGTGGGGCGCGCGCAGCCAGCTCACGGCGCGCACGCCGGTTCGCGTCTCATCGCGACGTACGACGGTGCGGGAGGGATACCGTTCGAGGTCGCGCCGATGACGACCGCCGGCCTGCTGAGCGTCCTGAACACCCCGAGCGCGGTGCCCCCCGACGGCGCGAGTGTGCTCGCATACCTGCGCGGCGACCGTTCCCTCGAGGGCTCCACCTACCGCACGCGGGCATACCTCCTCGGCGACATCGTGAGCGCTCCGCCCGTCGTGATGCGCGGCGCGGCCGCGAATTTCTCCGATCCGGGCTATGCGTCGTTCGCGGCATCGGTCAGCTCGCGCAGCGGCGTCGTGTTCGAAGCAGCCAACGACGGCATGCTCCATGCGTTCGATGCCGCGACGGGCGCCGAGCTCTGGAGCTACATCCCGGGAGGCGTGCTCGCCAGGCTCAACAGGCTGACGGACCCCGCCTACACGCACGAGTACTTCGTCGATGCCGCGCCGACGATCGCGGACGTCGAGGCGGGCGGGTGGCGGACGCTGCTCGTCGGCGGAATGCGCGCGGGGGGCGTGGGCTACTACGCGCTCGACGTGACGAGCCCGGGGCCGTCGACCGAGACCGACCTTGCGGCCAAGGTGCTGTGGGAGTTCCCGAACGCGACGACGAGCGCGTCGATCAGGAACAACCTCGGGCTGAGCTTCGGCCGCCCGATCCTGGCCAAGACGCGGGCGTACGGCTGGGTCGTCCTGGTCACGTCCGGGTACAACAACACGAGTGGCGACGGCCGCGGGCACCTGTACGTGCTCGACCCGGCGACCGGCGCGCTCGTCCGCGACATTGCGACCTCCGCCGGCACGGCGGCGACGCCATCGGGCCTCGCGCACATCGCCGCCTACTCCGCCGACCCCCAGCGCGATCCGCTGATCGACTTCGTGTACGGCGGCGATCTGCTGGGCAACGTCTGGCGCTTCGATCTCTCCGGCGCGACAACGGCAGCGTGGACCGTGACGCGGCTCGCGTCGCTGGTGGACCCTGCCGGAATCCCGCAGCCGATCACGAGCCGGCCCGAGTTGGGGCTCGTCGGCTCCAGTCGCGTGGTCGTCGTCACGACCGGTCGCCTGCTGGGTCAGCCGGACATCACCGACACCCAAGTCCAGTCGGTGTATGCGCTGGTCGACGACGCGAGCGCGACGCCGCTGATCGCAACGCCGCGCATCGCGCTCGCGAGAAAGACGGTGACGATCGGTGCAGGCGGCGTCCGCACCATTCCCAGCGACCTCGTCGATCTGCAAACCTACAAGGGCTGGTACTTCGACTTCCCGGGCGCCGGCGAGCGCGGCACGACCGATCCGATCCTCGCGCCGGGCGCCGTCGTCTTCTCGACCAACCAGCCGTCGACCACGGCGTGCACCACGACGAGCTACCTGTACGTCGTAGGCCTTGCGACGGGCGGACAGATGCCGAGCGCCAACTTCGCTTCCGGCGAGGTCGTCTGGGCGGGCAAGGTCATCAGCAACGCGTTGGCCGCGGAGCCCGTAGTTGTCGAGATGCCCGGAGGCGAGATGCGTGGACTGACCCACGCGTCCACCACGAGTGTGATCTCCACCCGCCTGCCCATCAACGCGACGGGCAACGTGCGTCGGATCACGTGGCGGAAGATCCTGCGCTAGTGCGAGCAGCCTGGCAGCGCATTGAGTCGCGGCTCACGCCCGGTCGCGCGCTCGCCCACGGCTGCGCCGACTCGAACGCCGCCGCCGCACGGAAGAGATCCACCTCGCGGTGCGCACGCGCGACGAGTTGCAGTCCCACCGGCAATCCGCTGCGGGTGAATCCCGCAGGCACCGAAGCCGCCGGATGGCCGGTGAGATTGAACGCATACGTGTAGAACACCCACGACACCGGGCCGCGGTCGTGCAGGCCGGGCGGCGTGTCCTCGCCCACGTCGAACGCCGCGCACGGCAGCGTGGGCGTGAGCAGCAGGTCGAAGCGCGTGAAGAACGCGCGCAGGGTCTCGCGCAATGCGTAGCGCCGCAACACGCTCGCGTGATAGTCGGCGCTCGACTGGGCGCGCGCGAGGTCGAGCAGATTCGCAACGGCCGGATCGAGCAGCTCGCGCTGGCGTTCCAGCGTGCCCGCAAGGCGTGACGCCGACGCCCGCATAGAACTCGGATGCCCAGATGTCGGCCGGGTCCTCGATGACGTGCGCAACGTCGATCACCTCGCAGCCCAGCGCCGTCGAAGACCTGCGCGGCGCGCTGCGCGATTTCGGCGACTTCGTCATCGGGCCGGGCGTAGCCCAGCGTGCGGCTCCACGCGACGCGCATGCCGCGCACGCCGCGTTCGCATGCGCCGAGGTAATCGGGGACAGGCCCCGCAATCGCGAACGGATCGCGCTCGTCGTAGCCGCTGATCGCCTGCAGGAGCAGCGCGGCATCGCGCACGGTTCGCGCGAGTGGACCGACGTGGGCGAGCGTCGGCGTGGCGGCCATCGGATGCACGGGAACGCGTCCGAACTGCGCCTTGACGCCGACGAGGCCGGTGAGCGCCGCGGGAATGCGGATCGAGCCTCCGCCATCCGTGCCGAGCGCAACCGGCGTCATCCCCGCCGCGACGCTTGCCGCCGCGCCACAGCTCGATCCACCCGGCGTCTTGCGTGGATCCCAGGGGTTGCGGGTGATGCCGGTCAGCGGCGAATCGCCGACGGCCTTGCAGCCGAACTCGCTCGTCGTCGTCTTGCCGACGATGCAGGCCCCCGCGCTGCGCAGGCGCTCGACGGCCGGAGCGTCGACCTCGGCAACGTTGTGGGCGAGGGTGCGCGAGCCGAACGTGAGCTTCACGTCCTTGACGGCCACGAGGTCCTTCACCGAAACGGGCAGCCCATGCAGGATGCCGAAGCGGCTCGCCGGCCATGACGGCGCGCTCGGCCTCTTGCGCCGCATCGAGCGCGCGCTCGGGCGTCAAGGTGGCGAACGCGTTCAATCCGCGGCTCGAGCGAGTCGATGCGCGCGAGCGTTGCGCGCATCAGCTCCACGGGCGAGACCGCCTTGTGCGCGATGAGCTCGCGCAGTTCGGTCGCGGTGAGCCAGGCGAAATCGGAGGTCATTCGAACAGGGTGTCGTCCTGCGGGAACGCGGCGTGACGCTGCTGCGCCGGACTCGAGGCCCCGAGAGCGCGTCCCGCGCTAGCGGCCCTGCTGCGCCTGCGCTTTCCAGAGCTCCCAGATGCGGGGGATCACGCCGTCGTTGGTGGCGGCGGTCGCCTTCGCTTCCTCGGGCGTGAGGAAGTTGACGGCGCCCAGGCGCAGCGCATCGGACTGCAGGCGCGCATTCACCTCCGTGTAGATCGCGTGGTACACGGCTTGCGGGATCGAATTGCCCACCGCCGTGCTGCCATGCCCGCGCATGAGCACGACGGGACGGTTGCCCAGCGCCTTGGCGAGCGAAACGCCCAGCGCTTGCGTGCGGATGAGGAGATCGGACGCGGGACCCGCGACCTCGCGAATCTCGAACACCGGAACGGTCCCGCCCAGGAACCCGGCGGTATGACACACCGGACGCATGCCGACATCGGTGATGCCGAACGGGATCACCGCGGGCGAATGACTGTGCACGATCGCGTTCACGTCGGGTCGCGCGGCGTAGAGCGCGCTGTGCAGGTAGCGCTCGAGATAGAGCTTGTGCCCGCGCGGGTCCACCGGCTCCCCGTCGAGGCCGTAGACCAGGATGTCCTCGGCCGTCACGTTGCCAGGCGCGCGATTGCGCGACATCAGGAAACGATCGGCGTGCTCCGGATCGCGCGCGCTCACGTGGCCGAAGCCGTCGAGCACGCGTTCGCGAAACAGGATGTGATTGGCGAGGACGAGATCGGTGATGAGCTCGCCCCGCGCTGCCGCGCGATCCGCGGCAGAGGGCGTGTCGGTCATGATGGGCGCAGGTGGAAGCGGGAGTGGACATGCATTGTGGCCCAGCGGCGACGCCCTGCCAACGCGCCGTGCATCGACGCTGCAGGACCGCTCCTAGATCCAGGGCGACCCCGATCCGGATGCTAGACTGCGGCGCGACCAGCCCGCTCTTCGATCGTGGCCACTCCGGACCGCCCGCCATCGCCCACTCGCATCGATCAGGCCCTTACGATGGCCGTGCTCGCCATCGTCATCGCCGGTTGCTTCCTGGTCCTGCGACCGTTCCTGACGGCGATCCTGTGGGCCGTGGTCCTGTGCGTCGCCGCGTGGCCGCTGTTCTCGCAAATGCGCCTCCTGTTCGGCGGGCGCGGCAACCTCGCCGCGGCGGTGATGGCGCTGCTGATCGCGTCCGTGTTCGTGGCGCCGTTCGTGATCGTCGGCATGTCGCTCGCCGACAACTCGGATCGCGTGGCGCAGTTCGTGCGTAGCTTCATGGAGACCGGGCCGCCGGATCCCCCCGCGTGGGTGGCCGGACTGCCGCTCATCGGACCCACCGCGGCCGAGTACTGGTCGAGCTTCGCGCACGACACCGCGCAGTTCACGGCGGAGCTCGGCAAGGCGATCGAGCCGGCAAAGGCGTGGCTGCTCGCCGGTGGCACGAGCTTCGCCCAGGGCGTGCTGCAGCTCGTCCTCTCGATCCTGCTCACGTTCTTCTTCTTCCGCGATGGCGACACGGCCGTGCTGCGGTTGCGCGCCGTCGTCGGGCGGCTGGCGCCACGGCGCGGCCAGCGCCTGCTCGCGCTCGCGGAAGGCACGATGCGCGGCGTGGTGTACGGGATTCTCGGCACCGCGGTCGCCCAGGGCGTGCTGATGGCGATCGGCCTGTGGATCGCCGGCATCAAGGCCGCGCCGCTGCTCGGGCTCGCGACGTTCTTCCTGTCGCCCGTTCCGATCGGTCCGCCGCTGGTGTGGGTGCCCGCGGGCCTCCTGCTGATCTACCACGGCAGCATCGGCTGGGGCATCTTCCTGCTGGCGTGGGGCGGGCTCGTCGTATCGACGGTCGACAACGTGCTGAAGCCGCTCATCATCAGTCGCGGCAGCAATCTGCCCTTCATCCTGGTGCTGATCGGGGTGCTCGGGGGTGTCGTCGCGTTCGGCTTCATCGGCGTGTTCCTCGGGCCCGTGCTGCTCGCGCTCGGCGTGGCGCTCCTCTCCGAATGGGCCGTCATCGCCAGCGAGGAGTCCGACCTCGCATCGGAGCGCGATGACGCGGGCGCGGGGCTTCCGGACAGCCGCGCCGCGAGCGACGCGGAGACGACCGCACGCACCCGTCGCGACACCGCGACGCGCGAGTGACGTCGCTAGGGGATCCGCGGTCAGACGGACGCGGCAAAGCGGGATGCGGCAGGGCGCGGCGACGTTCGAGGGACGCAGGCCCGAAGCGGCCCGCACGACGCGCAGCGCGGGCGCAGCGGCAGCCCGCGCAAGCGGACCGCGGCGCTATTGGCCTGCGGGCGGGGTCGCGACGGCGCGCTTGCGCGCGAGTTCGTCGCGATAGGGCTTCAACGCATTCACCATCTGCGCGAACACCTTGGCGTTGGCCGCGATCACCTGGCCGCCGTGCAGGAAGTTGGCGTCGCCCGCGAGATCGCCGATGAGCCCGCCCGATTCCTGCACCAGCAGGCTGCCCGCGGCGACATCCCACGGATTCAATCCGAGCTCGAAGAACCCGTCGTAGTAACCCGCGGCCACATAAGCGAGATCGAGCGCCGCGGCGCCGGGGCGGCGCAGGCCCGCGGTCTGCTCGATCATCGTCTTCATCATCCCGAGATACGTGTCGAGATGGCTGCCGTCGCGGAACGGAAAGCCGGTGCCGATCAGGCAATCGCGCAGATGCTCGCGACGCGACACGCGCATGCGACGATCGTTCAGGAATGCGCCGCGGCCGCGCGTAGCGGTGAAAAGATCGTTGTGCACGGGATCGTAGATGACGGCCTGCGTGATCTGCCCGCGATGCTGCAGCGCGATCGACACGCAGTACTGCGGGAAGCCGTGCAGGAAGTTGGTGGTGCCGTCGAGCGGATCGATGATCCAGACGTTCTCGGCGTCGGCATTGTTGCCCTTCGCCGTGCCTTCCTCCGCGAGCACCGCGTGATCGGGGTAGGCGTCGAGCAGCGTCTCGACGATCGCCGCTTCCGCCGCGTGGTCCACCTCGCTCACGAAGTCCTTCGGACCCTTGACCTTGATGGTCAGGAGATCGAGATCGCGTGCAGCCCGGTTGATGATGTTGCCGGCGCGACGGGCTGCCTTCACGGCGATGGTGAGCGTGGGATGCATGGCGGATGGAAAGGAGCGCAAGCTCGCCGCGAGGGTCGCGCTGCGAGCGGAAAGCCGCCATTGTAGCAACCGGCCCCGCGAGCCGCGGTGCGATCGTGGCGCGCGGTAAACTTCGCGGCCTCTTCCTTCGTTCCATCGCTGCAATGTCGCCCCTGGATCGCGTGCGGATCGTGCTCATGGCCACGAGCCACCCCGGCAATATCGGGGCGGCCGCGCGCGCCATGCACACCATGGGTGTCGCGCAGCTCGTGCTGGTCGGGCCGCGCCATTTCCCGCACGCGGAGGCGACCGCGCTTGCCTCGGGCGCTGCCGCGGTGCTCGACGCCGCGCGCGTCGTCGACTCGCTCGACGCGGCGCTCGCGGGGTGCGTGCTGACCATCGGCCTCACGGCGCGGCCGCGCGAATTCGCGGGGCGCGTGCTTGCGGTGCGCGACGCGTGCCGCGAGGCGATCGCGCACGCGCCTCGCGGCGAGGTGGCGCTCGTGTTCGGCACGGAAATGTCGGGCCTCTCCAACGCCGAGCTCGCGCACTGCGGCGTGGTCGCCACGATCCCGGCCAATCCCGAGTACGGCTCGCTCAATGTCGCGGCGGCGGTGCAGGTGGCGGCGTACGAGCTGCGGGTCGCGGCCACCGGCGGCGAGGTCTGGCGCGCGCCGCGCTTCGAGCCGGCCACCGCCGACGAGGTCGGCGCGCTGTATGCCCACGCCGAGCGCACGCTCGCGGCCATGCGGTTCCTCGATCCGCGCCGTCCGCGTCGGCTGTTGCCGCGCCTGAAGCGCCTGTTCGCGCGCCGCGGCCTGGAAAAGGAAGAGGTGAACATCCTGCGCGGGATCCTCACCCGCATCGACGCGTTGCTTGCTGCCCGCCGCGACTAGCTCGTGCCACCGTCGGGGTGCCCCGGAGGTACCCCGAGCGATGCCCTCCGAGGCCGACGCGGATCAAGGCGCGCGCCGTGCCGCTGCGCGATCATCCGCGAGCGGGCTGGGTACTGGCCAGCCGATTGGCTCGGCGAATACTTGATTGAATTGGTCGGAAATGGCAGAATGAGGCATGTTTAGTCGGTTGCGCGAAGACATCGCCGTCGTGTTCGATCGGGATCCGGCGGCGCGCACCCGGTGGGAGGTCGTGACCTGCTACCCGGGCTTTCACGCGCTCGTCTGGCACCGCGTCACCCACCGGCTCTGGCGCGGAGGCTGGCGCTGGCTGGCGCGCTTTCTTGCCCACATCGGGCGCGGGCTGACCGGCATCGAGATCCACCCGGGCGCCACCATCGGCAGGCGCGTGTTCATCGACCATGGCATGGGTGTGGTCATCGGCGAAACGGCGGAGATCGGCGACGACTGCACGCTCTACCACGGCGTGACGCTCGGCGGGACCTCCTGGAACAAGGGCAAGCGCCACCCGACGCTCGCGCGCGGCGTCGTCATCGGCGCCGGCGCCAAGGTGCTCGGACCGATCAACGTGGGTGAGGGCGCCAAGATCGGCTCCAACGCGGTCGTCGTCCGGGACGTTCCGCCGGGCGCTACGGCGGTTGGCATACCGGCGCGCGTCGTGGTGGGCGACGATGCCGAGCGGCGCGAAGGCCAGGCGGCGAAGATGGGCTTTTCGGCCTACGGCATCGGCGCGGACATGAACGATCCCATGGTCCAGGCGATTCACCGCCTCATCGATCACGCTGCCGAGACCGACGCACGGATCGAGGGTTTGCTGGCCGAGTTGCGGCGCGACGGGGTGGAGCTGACGGATGCCAAGGCCACGGCGGAGCGCTTCGACCCGAAGCGCCTCAACCGGATGCTCGATTGACTGGGGAATGGAACTTTGGGCGCGCTTAGTCGACTAAACTTGTCGGGAATACCCGGCCCAGCGGGACCGGGGTCCACTGACCGACGCCGCGCCACTGGCGCGGCATGAATACGGAGTGGTGAACCATGCGCCTCACGACCAAGGGAAGATTCGCCGTCACGGCGATGATCGACATCGCAATGCACAGCACCAAGGGCCCGGCCACGCTCGCCGGCGTTTCGGAACGGCAGCGCATCTCGCTCTCCTATCTGGAGCAGCTTTTCGGGAAGCTGCGACGCCATGGCCTCGTGGAAAGCGTGCGCGGGCCGGGCGGGGGCTATCATCTGGCGCGCCCGGCCGATACCGTTTCGGTCGCGGACATCATCCTTGCCGTCGACGAGCCGATCGATGCCACGCAATGCGCCGGCCAGGAGAACTGCCGCGACGACCGCCGCTGCATGACCCACGAGCTGTGGGCGGGCCTCAACAACCATATCTTCACCTTCCTGCGCTCGGTCACGCTGGAGCAGCTCGTCCGTCAGCAGGACGCGGAATCCGACACGGCGGTGCTGCAGGACCATCGGTCCGGCGGACGTTCCCCCGAATCGGCCGCGATCACGCAGTAGTGCCGGGACCCGCCTCGAAGCGATCGAAAGCGCAACCTACGACACCTCTGCGATGAAGACCCCCATGCGATGAAGACCCCCATCTACCTCGACTACTCGGCCACGACGCCCGTCGACCCGCGCGTGGCCGCCAAGATGATTCCGTACCTCACCGAGCACTTCGGCAATCCGGCCTCGCGCTCCCACTCGTTCGGCTGGGATGCCGAGAAAGCGGTCGAGGAGGCGCGCGCCAATGTTGCGGCGCTCGTCGGTTGCGACCCGAAGGAACTCGTCTGGACTTCGGGCGCAACGGAGTCGATCAACCTCGCGCTCAAGGGCGCTGCCCACTTCTACAAGGACAAGGGCAAGCACATCGTCACGGTGGGAACCGAGCACAAGGCAACGCTCGACACCGTGCGCGAGCTGGAGCGCGAGGGCTTCCAGGCGACGTATCTCGACGTGCTGCCGAACGGCCTGCTCGACCTTGCCGCCCTGGAGGCGGCGCTGCGTCCCGATACGATCCTGGTCTCGGTGATGGCGGTCAACAACGAGATCGGCGTGATCCAGGACATCGCCAGCATCGGCGAGATGTGCCGCAAGCGCGGCATCATCTTCCACGTCGATGCGGCGCAGGCGACGGGCAAGATGCCGATCGACCTTGCGAAGCTGAAGGTCGACCTCATGTCCTTCTCGGCGCACAAGACGTACGGCCCGAAGGGCGTGGGCGCCCTGTTCGTGCGCCGCAAGCCGCGCGTGCGCATCGAGGCGCAGATGCACGGCGGCGGACACGAGCGCGGCATGCGCTCGGGAACGCTGCCCACGCACCAGATCGTGGGCATGGGCGAGGCGTTCCGCATCGCGAAGGCCGAGATGGCCGTCGAGAACGAGCGCATCCGCATGCTTCGCGATCGCCTGCTGAAGGGCATCCGGGAAATGGAGGAGGTGTACGTCAACGGCGACCTCGACCATCGCGTGCCGGGCAACCTCAACGTGAGCTTCAACTACGTGGAGGGCGAGAGCCTGATCATGGCGATCAAGGATGTCGCCGTATCGTCGGGATCGGCGTGCACGTCGGCGTCGCTGGAGCCGTCGTACGTGCTGCGCGCGCTGGGCCGCAGCGACGAGCTGGCGCACAGCTCGATCCGCTTCACGATCGGGCGCTTCACGACCGAGGAGGAGATCGACTGCACGGTCGATCTCCTGAAGCGAAAGATCGCCAAGCTGCGCGAGCTGTCGCCGCTATGGGAAATGTACAAGGAAGGCATCGATCTCAACACGGTGCAGTGGGCCGCGCACTAGCGGGCGGCTGGGGAATTGGAGAGACGCAATGGCATACAGCAACAAGGTCCTGGACCACTACGAGAACCCGCGCAACGTCGGCACGTTCGGCAAGGATGCCGAAGGGGTGGGCACCGGCATGGTCGGTGCGCCCGCGTGCGGCGACGTGATGAAGCTGCAGATCAAGGTCGGCAAGGACGGCTTGATCGAGGACGCCAAGTTCAAGACGTACGGCTGCGGGTCCGCCATCGCGTCGTCTTCTCTGGTCACCGAGTGGGTGAAGGGCAAGACCCTCGACGAGGCGATGAACATCCGCAACACGCAGATCGCCGAAGAGCTCGCCTTGCCGCCGGTCAAGATCCATTGCTCGATCCTGGCGGAGGATGCCATCAAGGCCGCCGTCGAGGACTACCGCAAGAAGCACGGCGGCGACGATGCGGGCAGGCGTGCGCAGCCGACCCCGGCCGAGGCCGCGCCCGCCACCGCCGACTGATTCATCCACACTCTTTCGTCATGACGATCACCATCACCGAGAACGCGGCACGACACATTGCGGGCAATCTCGCCAAGCGGGGCAAGGGCCTGGGCCTGCGCCTGGGCGTACGCACGTCGGGTTGCTCCGGCCTCGCGTACAAGCTCGAGTACGCGGACGAGATCCGGCCCGAGGACACGCAGTTCCACGGTCACGGTGTCACCGTGGTCGTGGATCCCAAGAGCCTGCCGTATCTCGACGGCACGGAGCTCGACTTCGCGCGGGAGGGGCTGAACGAGGGGTTCAGGTTCAACAACCCGAACGTGAAGGACGCGTGCGGCTGCGGCGAATCGTTCAACGTGTAGCTGCCACGAGAAGCCGCGCCGCGCTTCGTCGCGGGGCCTTGCCGTAGTCGGGTTGGTCTGCGGCCCCGCGCCTCGCCTGGTGCGTCTTATGTGCGGGCTCGCGCGAGGCAAGGGGTGGTCACGGCTGATTGCGTCTCGCGAGAGATGCGCGTGGTCCGCACCGCCGCCAATGCCGAGCTTCGCTCTTCGTCCACGCCATTCCAAGAGGGTCGCCGCAGTTCCAAGAGCCCTGTCATGATCGACTTCTCCCGCAGTCACTTCGAGCTTCTCGGCGTTCCGGCGCGATTTGCAGTCGACCTCGGCGTTGTCGAGCGCGCGTATCGCGCGTTGCAGGCCGAGGTGCATCCCGATCGGCACGCAGCGAGCGACGACGCCGCGCAACGCGTCGCGCTCCAGTCCTCGGCTCGCGTGAACGAGGCCTATCGGACCCTCAGGGATCCCGTGCTGCGGGCGCAATACCTGCTGGCGCTGCAGGGCGTGGATGCGGCTGACGATCGCGACACGGCGCTGCCGCTCGATTTCCTCGAGGAGCAGCTCGAGCGCCGCGAGCAGGTCGCCGGCGCGGCCGCTGCCGCAGACGAGGCGACGCTCGAGACGCTGCTCGACGGGGTGCGTGCCGAGTCGCGCGAGCGCGAGCGCGAGCTCGCGAAGCTCCTCGACGAGGCGCACGACTGGGACACGGCGCGCCTGCGCGTACGCGAGCTCAAGTTCCTGTCGAAGCTCGCCGCCGACATCGACCACGCCATTGCCGAGACGGAGACCTGATGGCGCTGCTGCAGATCTCGGAGCCGGATGCTTCACCCGCGCCGCATCAGCGCCGGCTTGCCGTAGGCATCGACCTCGGCACCACGAACTCGCTCGTCGCCACGGTGCGGCACGGCATTCCGGTCGTGCTGCCGGATCATCAGGGTCGGCCGCTGCTGCCCTCGATCGTGCGCTACCGCGACGGCCGACAGGTCGACGTCGGTTACGCGGCGCAGCGGGAGCAGGCGAACGATCCCCAGAACACGGTGGTATCGGTGAAGCGCTTCATGGGCCGCGGCCTCGCGGACCTGTCCGACGATCGCCGTTTCCCTTACCGCTTCATCGACCAGCCCGGGATGGTCAAGCTCGGCACGCGCGCCGGCATCAAGAGCCCGGTCGAGGTTTCGGCGGAGATCCTGCGCGTGCTGCGCGAGCGCGCCGAGGAAAGCCTCGGCGGATCGCTCGTCGGTGCCGTCGTGACGGTGCCCGCGTACTTCGACGATGCGCAGCGGCAGGCGACGAAGGACGCGGCGACGCTCGCGGGTCTCAACGTGCTGCGCCTGCTGAACGAACCGACGGCCGCGGCGATCGCATACGGCCTCGACAACGCGGCCGAAGGCACGTACGCGGTGTACGACCTCGGCGGCGGCACGTTCGACATCTCCATCCTGCGGCTGTCGCGCGGGGTGTTCGAGGTGCTCGCCACGAACGGCGATTCCGCCCTCGGCGGCGACGACTTCGATCATCGCGTGTACTGCTGGATCATCGAGGCCGCCGGGCTGCCGCCGCATTCGCCGGAGGACACGCGCCTCCTCATGCTGAAGGCGCGCGAGGCGAAGGAGAACCTCACGATCCATCCGACGGCACCGATCGTCGCGACGCTCTCGACCGGCCACAAGCTCGACCTCACGCTGACCGCCGAGACATTCACCGAGATCACGGCCAATCTCGTGCAGAAGACGCTCGGACCGGTGAAGCGCGCACTGCGCGATGCGGCGCTGACGCCGGCGGACATCAAGGGTGTCGTGATGGTGGGTGGTGCCACGCGCATGCCGCAGGTGCAGAAGGCCGTCGCCGATTATTTCGGACAGCCCCCGCTCACCAATCTCGATCCCGACCAGGTGGTCGCGCTCGGCGCTGCGATCCAGGCCAACGTGCTTGCCGGCAACCGTACCGCGGCGGACGACGACTGGCTCCTGCTCGACGTCATTCCGCTGTCGCTCGGTCTCGAGACGATGGGCGGTCTCGTCGAGAAGATCGTGCCGCGCAACGCGACGATCCCGGTCGCGCGCTCGCAGGACTTCACCACGTTCAAGGACGGCCAGACCGCGATGGCCATCCACGTGCTGCAGGGCGAGCGCGAGAAGATCGAGCATTGCCGATCGCTCGCGCGCTTCGAGCTGCGCGGCATTCCGCCGATGGTCGCCGGCGCGGCGCGCATTCGCGTGACGTTCCAGGTCGATGCCGACGGCCTGCTGTCCGTGTCGGCGCGCGAGCAGACGTCGGGCGTGGAAGCGGCGGTCACGGTGAAGCCGAGCTACGGCCTTTCCGACGGCGAGATCGCGCGCATGCTGCAGGATTCGTTCGTGCATGCCGCGGAGGACATGGCTGCGCGCGCGCTGTCCGAGGCGCAGGTCGAGGCCGACCGCCTCGTCGCCGCCACCAACGCGGCGATCGCGCTCGACGGCGACCTGCTGGGCGAGGAGGAGCGCACGCAGATCGCCCGCGCGATTGCGGTGCTCCAGGGCGCACGCGAGGGTGCCGATCAGCGCGCGCTCGTCGCCGCCACCGATACCCTCAATCGCGCCACCGGGGAGTTCGCCGCGCGACGCATGAACCGCGACGTCGGCAAGGCGCTCACCGGTCGGCGCGTCGACGCGCTCACCTGATCCGACATCACGTCACGCCATGCCGCGCATCGAAGTCCTGCCGCATCCGGAGATCTGTCCCGAAGGCACGTCCTTCGAGGCGAAGGAGGGGACGTCCATCTGCGACAGCCTGCTCGAGCACGGCGTCGAGATCGAGCATGCCTGCGAGAAATCGTGCGCGTGCACCACGTGCCACGTGATCGTGCGCGAAGGCTTCGATTCGCTCGAGGAGTCGACCGAGAAGGAAGACGACCTGCTCGATCGCGCGTGGGGCCTCACGCCCGTGTCGCGGCTGTCGTGCCAGGCCAAGGTTGCGGCGGAGGACCTCGTGATCGAGATTCCGCGCTACACGATCAATTACGCGAAGGAGCGCCGCTAGCCCGGCGCCCGCGCGTTCACTCGTCGAGGAGATGCGAGATGAAGTGGACCGATTCCCGCGACATCGCGATCAAGCTCGCCGACACCTATCCCGACATCGACCCGCGCACGATTCGCTTCACCGACCTGCACCAGTGGGTGTGCGGCCTGCCCGGCTTCGAGGACCATCCGGAGCGCAGCAACGAGAAGATCCTCGAGGCGATCCAGATGGCCTGGATGGAAGAAAGCGACTGACCCGTTACTCGGAGTAATTACTCTGAGTAACGGGGCTGGCGCCGCTTACGCGAAGAGGTTCAGCACCGCGTCGAGCCCGCAGTAGTTGATCGCGTAGCTCGACTGCGCGCGCACGACCGGCTTCGCGTGGTACGCGACGCCGACGTCGGCCGCGCGCAGCATCGGAATGTCGTTGGCGCCGTCTCCGACCGCAACGACCAGCGTGCCCTCGGCCACGTGCTCCGCCCGCATCTGCTGCAGGCGAGCGGCCTTCGCCGCCGCGTCGACGAGCGGCCCTAGCAGTCGTCCCGTGAGCTTGCCGTCCTCGATCTCCAGGTCGTTCGACAGGGTCGCATCGAAACCGAGGCGCTCGCGCAGCCGGTCCGTGAAGAACGAGAAGCCGCCGGACACGAGGAGCGTCTTGGCGCCCGCTGCTCGAAAGCCCTGAAGCATGCGCTGCGCGCCGGGCGACAACTCGAGGCGCGTGTCGTAGACCTCCCGCAGCGCGGATACGGGCAAACCCGCCAGCAATGCGACGCGCTGCGTGAGGCTGTCCGCGAAGTCGATCTCGCCGCGCATCGCGCTCTCGGTTACCGCCGCCACCTGCGGCTTGATGCCGAGCATGTCCGCGACCTCGTCGATGCACTCGATCGTGATCAGCGTCGAGTCCATGTCCAGCGCCACCACGCTCACGCGCTCGCGCCGCAGGTCCGGCGCCACGAACGCCCAGTCCCAGGCGGCGTGCGCGCAAGCTTCGGCGACGCCGTCGCTCGATGCGATGCGCAGCAGGCGAAAGGCCTGCTGCCCGCCGCCATCGAGCACGCGCAACCCTTGCGCGTTCGCGAGATCGGCGAGCGCGCCGAGCTCGTTCGTGTCGATCTCCGGGGCCTGGACGATCAGGTCCAATGGAACCGCTTGCGGGTCGCGATCAGGCTTGCGGCTTGACCCGCGACGCGCAGGCCTTCGCGCGATCGCGCGCTTCCGCGATGTCGCCGGCGATCGCGAGCGCGACACCCATGCGGCGACGCTTGTAGGCTTCCGGCTTGCCGAAGAGGCGCAGGTCCGACTGCGGGACCTCGAGCGCATGCGCGATGCCTTCGTAGCGCACCCCGCGCGCCTCGATGCCGCCGTAGATCACCGCCGACGCCCCCGGCGCACGCAGCGATACGTCGATCGGCAACCCGAGCATCGCGCGCGCGTGCAGCACGAACTGGTTCTGCATCTGCGAGCACATCGTGACGAGCGCCGTGTCGTGCGGGCGCGGGCTCACCTCGGAGAACCAGACGTCGTCGCCGCGCACGAAGAGCTCGACGCCGAACACGCCGACGCCGCCGAGCTCGTCCGTGATGCGCTGCGCGATGGCGTGCGCACGCGCGAGCGGCATCGCGGCCATCGGTTGCGGCTGCCACGATTCGACGTAATCGCCGTTCACGTGCAGGTTGCCGATCGGCTCGCAGAACGAGGTCGCGATCGCGCCGTCCGGCGTCGTCCAGCGCACCGTCAGGAGCGTGATCTCGTAATCGAACTCGATGTAGCTCTCGACCATGATGCGGCTGCCGCGCACGCGGGCGGAGCTCTCCGCGTACTGCCACGCTGCCGCGATCTCCGCCTTGGAGCGCACGACCGACTGGCCCTTGCCCGACGACGACATCACCGGCTTCACCACGCACGGATAACCGATGCCCGGCGCCTCGCGCGTGCCTTCGATCGCGCGCTGCAGCTCCTGCAGGTTGTCCGCGAACCGGTACGCCGACGTCGGCAGGCCGAGCGTTTCCGCCGCGAAGGTGCGCAGCGTCTCGCGGTTGGCGGTGAGCTGCACGGCGCGCGCGCACGGAATCACCCGGGACACGGCGTCGCGCTCCACGCCGGCGAGCGCCTCGGTGGCGATCGCCTCGAGCTCGGGCACGACGAAGTGCGGACGCTCCTGCTCGATCAGCCGCCGCAACGCCGCCGGATCGGTCATCGCGATCACGTGGGCGCGATGCGCGACCTGGTGGCCGGGCGCATTGGCGTAGCGGTCCACCGCGATCGCTTCGACGCCCAGGCGCTGCAGCGCGATGATGAGCTCCTTGCCGAGCTCGCCGCTGCCGAGCACCATGACCCGCGTAGCGGAAGGAGAATGGGGCGTGCCGATGTGCATGGTCGTCGTCGCGGGCCGGCCGCCCCGTGGCAGGCCGGCCGCTTCGTCCATTCTAGCAGTTTGCGCAGCGCAACATGGGATTCTTCCCCGCGGGTGAAGCCCGTGGATGCTGCGCTGCTCCCAAGCCGCTGGCGCGCAGTCCAGCGTCGCGCGGGGTCATGAGGTGCCCTTGCGCTTGGTGCGTTTGGTCGCAGCCTTCGCGCTGTCCGAGGGGGTCGCTTCGGGTATCGCGGCGAGCCGCGGCGCCGGCTCGCCCGGCCCCAGGGTGAAGTCGATCTTGGTGCTCTCCAGGTCGACCCGCGCGACCGTCACGCGCACCCGCCCGGCGAGCTGGAACACGCGACCGCTGCGCTCGCCGATCAACGCATGCTGCGCCGGCTCGAAGTGGAAGTAGTCGCGCCCGAGCTCGGTGATGTGCACGAGGCCGTCGACGTTGAGCTCGTCGAGCGTGACGAAGATGCCGAAGCCCGTGACGCCGCTCACCGTGCCGTCGAAGCTCTCGCCGACCTTGTCCTGCATGTAGTAGCACTTCAGCCAGTTCTCGACGTCGCGCGTGGCCTCGTCGGCGCGACGTTCCGTCATCGAGCAATGCGCGCCCAGCTCGTCCCACGACGCGCCGCTCGGCTTGTAGCGGCGGTTGTCGAGCACCGCCTTGATCGCGCGATGCACGAGAAGGTCGGGATAGCGGCGGATCGGCGAAGTGAAGTGCGCGTACGCCGGATACGCAAGGCCGAAGTGCCCGACGTTCTCCGGCCGGTACTGCGCCTGCTGCAGCGAGCGCAGCAGCACCGTCTGCAGCAGCGCGAAGTCGGGACGCGGACGGATGCGCTCGATGAGCTGCGCATAGTCCCCGGCGGTGGGCTCGTCGCCGCCGCCGAGCGACAGCGCGTTGGTGCCGAGCAGCTCCCGCAGCAGGGCGAGCTTCTCGGGCGTGGGTCCCTCGTGCACCCGGTAGAGCGCGGGGTGCTCGTGCTTCGCGAGGAACTCCGCCGTGCACACGTTGGCCGCGAGCATGCACTCCTCGATCAGGCGATGCGCCTCGTTGCGCAGCGCCGGCACGATGCGCACGATCTTGCCGTGCACGTCGAACTCGAGCTGCAGCTCGACCGTGTCGAAGTCGATCGCGCCGCGCTGCACCCGCGACTTCGCGAGGGCGCGATACACGGCGTAGAGGTTTGAAAGATGCGGCATCAGCGGCTGTGCCTCGGGCGGCACGTCCTCGCCGCGCTCCGCAGCCGACAGCCAGTTCCACACCTTGGTGTAGGTGAGACGCGCATGCGAGTGCATGACGCCGCGATAGAACCGGTACCGCTTCACGAGGCCCTGCGCGCTCACCTCCATGTCGCACACCATGCACAGGCGATCGACGTCGGGCTTGAGCGAGCACAGCTCGTTCGACAGCGCCTCGGGCAGCATGGGGATCACGCGGCGCGGGAAGTACACGGACGTGCCGCGCTCGCGCGAGTCGGCGTCGAGCGCATCGCCGTCGCGCACGTAGTGGGAGACGTCGGCGATGGCGACGATGAGGCGAAAGCCGCGGCCCTTGCGCTCGCAATACACGGCGTCGTCGAAGTCGCGTGCGTTCTCGCCGTCGATCGTGACGAGCGCCAGGTCGCGCAGGTCCTCGCGGCCCGCGATATCTTCGGGCACGACCTCGTGCGGCAGCGCCTTCGCCTGCCGCTTCGCCCCCTTCGAGAACTCGAACGGCAGATCGTGCTTGCGCAGCGCGATCTCGATCTCCATGCCGGGATCGGTGACCGCGCCGAGCACTTCGATCACCTCGGCGACCGCCTCGCGCTGGGGCGAGGGCTGCTGCACGATGCGCACCACCACGACCTGGTTGGGCTGCGCCTTGCCGCGCTTGTCGGGCGGCACCAGCAGGTCCTGGTTGATCCTGCGGTTCTCCGCGACCACGAAGAAGATGCCGTGCTCCTCGTACAGCCGACCCACGACTTCGTGGTTATGCCGTTCGAGCACGTCGACGATCTCGCCCTCCGGTCGCCCGCGACGGTCGACACCGATGGTGCGCGCCGCCGCGCGATCGCCGTGCAGCACCTTGTGCATTTCCTTCGCCGACAGGAAGAGATCGGCGCCGCCGCTGTCGGGCCGCAGGAAGCCGTAGCCGTCCGGGTGGCCCTGCACCGCTCCGGGAATGAGATCGAGCTTCGCGATGGCGCACAGCTCGCCCTTGCGGTTGGTCAGGATCTGGCCGTCGCGCTCCATCGCGGCGAGGCGGGCGAGAAACGCCTCGCGCGCCTTGCGGTCGACATCGAGGGCGCGCATGAGCTCGGCGGCGGGCATCGGCGTTGCCTGCAGCGCGTCGAGCGCGGCCGCGCGCGAGGGCACGAGATCGGGATCGACGTCGGCGTGCCGCCGCGGCCGGACGTCGTCGCGCTTGCGCAGACCGCGCGTCGGTGCCGAATCGGCTGCGCCGAGCGGGTGTTTTGCGTCGGCCGGGCGCGCGTCGCGCGAGGGGGTCTCGAGTGCCTGGATTCGGGAGTGTTTTTTTGACAAGGGGTCGCTCGAAACGTAAAATAATCGGTTGCAGTTGCCCAGATGGCGGAATTGGTAGACGCACTAGGTTCAGGTCCTAGCGGTCGCAAGACTGTGGAGGTTCGAGTCCTCTTCTGGGCACCAACACTGCACGCATCACGACGCCCGCACCTGCGGGCGTTTTCGTTTGTCCGATGCGGCGCTGGAGCGTGTTCCCCGACGCCTCGCGTGGGCACCAGGGACCGCGGCCCGGATCGGTCAGGCTTCCGCCCCGCAGGCGCGGTTCCGCGCGGGCGCTTCCGGCGCACGCATCGCGCCTCGACGCCGCGCCGATCAGATTTTCGCCGCGACAGCGTGCGCCGCGAGCCGCCCGCGCAGCTGCGACGGCCGCAGCGTGTCGTACACCTCGAACGGCTGCTTGATCCAGGGATTCTCCGGCAAGTACTCCACGTAGTAATCCGGCGCGAACACCGAGCAGGCCTTCCACCACAGCACGGCCGTCTTCACGGCGCGGATGGGCGCGTAGCGCTCGGGCAGCGTCCGGTAGACGGCTTCCAGCGTGTGCCCGGAATCTACCATGTCGTCGACGAGCAGCACGCGGTCGCCGAGCCTCGGCGCGGTCATCGTCATGTGCTCGGCAATCACCAGCTCGCCGCGGATGGTGCCGCCCCCGGCCGCATACGAATGCGTGGACAGGATCGCGAGCGGCAGCTCGTAGATCCGCGAAAGGATGTCGCCCACGCGCAATCCGCCGCGGGCGATGCAGATGATCTGGTTGAACTCGTAGCCGGACTCGTGGACCGAGAGCGCGAGTCGCTCGACGAGCGTGTGGTACTGGTCCCAGTCGACGTCGAGGATCATCGCGCGGCTCCAGACTCTCAACGGAACGGATGATGCCGCAGGATCGTATCCTCGCGGTCAGCGCCGGTGGAGATCATGGCGATCGGGACACCGGTGAGCGCCTCGATGCGTTGCAGATACGCGCGCGCATTGGCCGGCAGTGCATCGAAGCTTCGCACGCCCACGGTGCTCTCGCTCCAGCCGGGCAGCGTCTCGTACACCGGCTGGCATTCGGCCACGGCATCCGCGCCGGAGGGCAGCAGCGGCACGGTCTCGCCGCGCACCGTGTAGCTCGTGCAGAGCTTGATCTCGGGCATGCCGTCGAGCACGTCGAGCTTGGTGATGCAAAGTCCCGTCACGCCGTTCAACTGCAGCGAGCGCTTGAGCCCGGCGATGTCGAGCCACCCGCAGCGGCGCGGGCGACCCGTGACGGAACCGAACTCGTTGCCGCGCTTGGCGAGGCCCGCGCCGATCTCGTCGGTGAGCTCGGTGGGGAAGGGACCGGAGCCCACCCGCGTGGTGTACGCCTTGGCGATGCCCAGCACGTAGTCGAGGAACTGCGGACCGACGCCGGCGCCGGGCGAGGCCGCACCGGCGAGGCAGTTCGACGAGGTCACGAACGGATACGTGCCGTGATCGATGTCGAGCAGCGAGCCCTGCGCGCCCTCGAACAGCAGGGACTGGCCGTCGGCGCGCGCCTTCTGCAGCAGTTCCGCGACATCCGCGACCATCGGCGCGAGCTGCGAGGCCAACGCGAGCGTTTCGTCGCGCGTCTTCTCGAACGGGACCGGATCGCGCTTGAAATACTGCGTGAGCACGAAGTTGTGGAACTGCAGCAGCGACTCGAGCTTCGCGGCGAAACGATCGGGATAGAAGAGGTCCTGCAGGCGGATCGCCCGGCGCGCGACCTTGTCCTCGTACGCGGGGCCGATGCCGCGTCCGGTGGTGCCGATCTTCTGGCCTTGGGCTGCGCCTTCGCGCGCCTGGTCGAGCGCGACGTGGTACGGCAGCACGAGCGGGCAGGTGGGCGAGATCTTGAGCCGGCTGCGCACGTCGACACCCGCGGCCTCGAGCTCGCCGATCTCCTGCAGCAGCGCCGTGGGCGACAGCACCACGCCGTTGCCGATGTAGACCGATACGCCGGGACGCAGGATGCCCGAAGGGATGAGGCGCAGCACCGTGCGCCGCCCGCCGATGACGAGCGTATGGCCGGCGTTGTGCCCGCCCTGGAAGCGCACCACGCCTTGCGCGTGCTCGGTCAGCCAGTCGACGACCTTGCCCTTGCCTTCATCACCCCACTGGGTGCCGATGACGACTACGTTCTTGCCCATGCTGCCTTCCGAAGCGGTCAGGATGCTGGATGGAGGCCGGGCTGCGTTATCGCGCGCGCCGGCCCGTGGTTCAGGGATGACGGGCGACGTGCGACGCGAGCTGCCGCAGGTCGAGCGTGAAGCCGGTGGCCGGGCGCGCGCGTCCGAAGGCCTTGCCTATGCCGTCGTAACGTCCGCCGTTGCCGACGGCGACTGCCGCGCCGCTCGTGAACACCGAGAAGATGGCGCCGTTCTGGTAATGATAACCGCGCAGGTCGGCGAGATCGATGTGCAGCGCTTCGACCCGGGGCTGCGCCGAGCGCGCGAGCGCCTCCAGCGCGGCGAGGGCGTTGGCGATCGCGGGCGTGTCCGGCAGGCGCGATCTGGCCGCGTCGAGCACTTCCTGCGCGGGACCGTAGAGCGTCGGCAGCGCATTGAGCGCGTCGCGCCACGCGGCCGGCAGGTTCGCCGTGAGATCGCGGATCGTGGGCACGTCCTTGCCCCGCAGCGCGGCGAAGAGCTCGCTGTCCTCGCCGTTGCCGGAAATGCCCGCGGCGCTCGCCAGCGCGCGATAGACGCCCACGTGACCGAGGTCGAGATGCAGCCCGCGCACGCCGGCGGCGTCGAGCGAGGACAGCAGCAGCCGGACCACCTCCTCGTCCCCGGCGATGCTGGCGTCGCCGTAGAGCTCCGCGCCGATCTGCATGATCTCGCGCGTCGCGTTGAGACCGTCGGGCACCGTGCGCAACACGCTGCCCGCGTAGCACAGCCGGGTGACGCCTGCCTGGTTGAGCAGATGCGCGTCGATGCGCGCGGCCTGGGGCGTGATGTCGGCGCGCACGCCGAGCAGTCGACCCGACAGCGGATCGACCACCTTGAACGTCTGCAGCTCGAGGTCGCGTCCGGTGCCGGTGAGCAGCGAGTCGAGATGCTCGACCAGCGGCGGCTGCACCAGGCGATAGCCGTGAGCCGCGAAGTGATCGAGCAGCGTGCGTCGCAACGCTTCGAGCCGTTCCGCCTCGTCGGGCAGGACGTCCTCGATGTGCTCGGGCAGGATCCACTTGCGCATGTTCATGGGGACGACAGGGCCGCCGGCGTCACGATACGAGCCGGAACGCGAGAAGGCCGATGAGCGCCGAAGCGAGCCCTACGAAGCGCAGCTGGCCGTCGGACAACGCGAGCATGCGCTGCACGGCCTGCCGCCACACGCGCGGTGCGACGAGTGGCAGGAAGCCTTCGACCACGAAGACGAGCGCGAATGCCGCCAGCAATGCGTCCGGCATCGTGGCCTCCTCGCTTCGGCCGCGCTTACTTTCCGGGCTTCGGCGTCTGGCCGCCGGCGCCACGCCAGTAGCGGAAGAACTCCGAAGTCGGGTCGAGCACCATCGCGTCGCCCTTGCCGCGGAACGAGGCGCGGTACGCCTCGAGGCTGCGGTAGAACGAATAGAACTCGGGATTGGCGCCGTACGCCTGGGCGTAGATCGAGGACGCCTTGGCGTCGCCGTTGCCCTTCGCCGTCTGCGCCTGCTTGTACGCATCGGCGAGGATCACCACGCGCTGGCGATCGGCGTCGGCGCGGATCTTCTCCGACTCCGCCTGCCCGAGCGAGCGCAGCTCGTTGGCCACGCGCCGGCGCTCGGATTCCATCCGCGCATACACGGGCCCGGTCACGTCCGGGGGCAGCTCCACGCGCCGCAGGCGCACGTCCACGATCTCGACGCCGATCGACTTCGCGTCCTGGTCGGCCTTCTGGCGCGTGGTCTGCATGATCTTGTCGCGCTCGGCGGAGATCGCGTCGTGCACCGTGCGCTTGTTGATCTCCTCCGCGAGGTTCGCGCGCACCGTCTGCGACAGGCGCCGGCGCGCGGCTTCCTCGTCGCCGCCCACGCTGACGTAGTACTGCTTCACGTCCGTGATGCGCCAGAGCACGAAGAAGTCGACCAGCAGCGGCTTCTTCTCCGAGGTCGTGATGCGGTCGGGCTCGGCGTTGTCGAGCAGCAGGATGCGCTTGTCGTAATAGCGCACGTTCTGCACGAGCGGCAGCTTGGCGTAGAGGCCCGCCTGCGGCTTGACCTCGACGATCTCGCCCAGCTGGAACTTGATCGCGTACTGGCGCTGGTCGACGGTGTACAGCGACTGCGACGCGACGAGCAGCAGGGCCACGACGAGCGCGAGCAGCGGCATCGTGAGCTTCATCGCGCGTCTCCCCGGTCGCGGCTGCGCAGCGCTTCGCGCGAGCGGCTCGCATCGGCGGCGCCCGAATCCTGCGACGTCGTCGTCGTCGACGTTCGCGCACCCGCGAGGTCCGGCGTCGTGCTGGACTGGGGCACGACCGCGGGTGCCTGGCCGCTTTGCTGGATCAGCTTGTCGAGCGGCAGGTAGAGGAGATTGCCGCCGCCCTTCTGCTGGTCGACGAGCACCTTGGGCGTGTTGCCGAGCACGGACTGCACCATGTCGAGATAGAGCCGCTCGCGCGTGACGCCCGGAGCCTTCGAGTATTCGACGAGGATCTGGCGGAAGCGCGAGGCATCGCCCTCGGCGCGCTGCACGACCTCGGCCTGGTAGCCGTTGGCTTCCTCGAGCAGCCGCGCCGCGTTGCCGCGTGCGCGCGGCACCACGTCGTTGGCGTAGGCCTGGCCTTCGTTGCGGAAGCGCTCGCGATCCTGGCCGGCCTTCACGGCATCGTCGAACGCCGCCTGCACCTTGTCGGGCGGCTGGACGTTCTGCAGCGTGACCTTCTGCACGTACACGCCGGTGCCGTAGCGGTCGAGCATCTCCTGCATGAGCTTCTCGGCCGACTTCGCGATCTGCTCGCGGCCCTCGTACAGCGCGAAGTCCATCTTCGCCTTGCCCACGACCTCGCGCATCGCCGTCTCGGCGACGAACGCGACGATCTGGTCGGGTCGCCGCACGTTGAACAGGTACGCGTCCGCGCTCTTGACGTTGTATTGCACCGCGAACTGGATGTCGATGATGTTCTCGTCATCCGTGAGCGACAGCGACTCGCGCTCGTTCTTGTTCTTGGGCGTGTTGCGATAGCCGATCTCGATCGTCTTCACCTGCGAGAAGTCGACGAGCTCCACCGATTCGACGGGAAAGGGAAGATGCCAGCGCGGTCCCGGAAGCGTGGTCTCGGTGTACTTGCCGAAGCGCGTGACGACGCCGCGCCGGCCCTCGTCCACGATGTAGAAGCCGCTCGCGAGCCACACCAGCAGCACGAGCGCGGCCAGCAGCCCCGCGCCGCCGACCGGCACGATGCGCAGCCGCCGCGGCGGTCCGCCGCCCTCGTCACCGCCGGAGCTGCCGCGCCGCCCGAAGAGGTCGTTGATCTTGCGGTTGACGTTGCGCCAGATCTCGTCGAGATCCGGCGGTCCGCCGCTGCCGCGCTTGCCCCACTGAGGATCGTTCAGCGACATGACACGTTGGGATCGAGGCAGCGCATGAGATCGCGGCCGGTTGGCGTTGTTGTGGACGAGCCGAAGGGCTGGATTGTCGCCCCTTATGCGTTGAGCTGCACCGGGGAGGCGGGTGGTCGCGGCGCGCTCGCCGGGAAGCGTTCGGCCAGCGCCGAACGCAATTCGGCACAGCCGTCGCCGGTCAGGGCGCTCAAATGAACGGCCCGAATTATACCAGACTCATCGCGCTCGACTCCCGGCGCCAAGCCGGCCGCGTCGATCTTGTTGTAAACGCGGATCTGGGGCACGGCATCGGCCCCGATCTCCGTGAGCACGCCCTCGACGGCCTCGATCTGCTCGTCGCGGTTGGGATGGCTCGCGTCGATCACGTGCAGCACGAGGTCCGCTTCGGCGGCTTCGGCGAGCGTCGCGCGAAAGGCGGCGACGAGATCGTGCGGCAGCTCGCGGATGAACCCGACGGTGTCGGACAGCACGATGGAATCGGCGTCGGGCACGTGGATGCGGCGCAGCGTCGTGTCGAGCGTGGCGAAGAGCTGGTTGGCGGCGTACGCGTGCGCACCCGTCATGCGGTTGAACAGCGTGGACTTGCCGGCGTTGGTGTAGCCGACGAGCGCCACGGTGCGCACGTGCGCGCGGCGCCGGGTACGGCCCTGGGTGGCGCGCTGGCGCGCGACGTGGCGCAGGCGTTCCCGCAGGATCCTTTCGCGGTTGCCGAGCAGGCGCCGGTCCGTCTCGAGCTGCGTTTCTCCGGGGCCGCGCAGGCCGATGCCGCCCTTCTGCCGCTCGAGGTGAGTCCAGCCGCCGACGAGGCGGGTCATCTGGTGCTTCACCTGGGCGAGCTCGACCTGCAGCTTGCCCTCCGCACTTCGGGCGCGCAGGGCGAAGATGTCGAGGATGAGGCTCACGCGGTCGACCACGCGGCACTCCAGCGCGCGCTCGAGATTGCGCTGCTGGGCGCCCGTGAGCGCGTGCGCGAAGATCACGAGGTCGGCTTGCGTTTCGAGGCGGCGGGCGGCGATTTCCTCCACCTTGCCCTTGCCGGCAAAGGTGGCCGCGTCCGGACGCTGCCGGCGACCGGTGACGTTGCCCGCGATGGTGGCGCCCGCCGAGACGGCGAGCGCGTCCAGCTCGGCGAGCCGCTCGCCGAGTGCCCCGTCCCCGAGATCGAGGACGACGAGCAGGGCCCGATTACCGCCGGTCGGGCGCTCGAACATGCGACGCGTGGGTGGGGCGAGAACCCCTGCAGGTGCGGGGCTCATCGCCGGCAGGAGCCGTAGCGGGACGGATGGCGCGGCGGCGAGATCAACCGTCGCTGTCGGCGCTTGGCGCGTGGTGGGGCATCGTGACGGCACGCGCGGGCACGACGGTCGAGATGGCGTGCTTGTAGACCATCTGCGTGACGGTGTTCTTGAGCAGCACCACGTACTGGTCGAAGGATTCGATCTGGCCCTGGAGCTTGATGCCGTTGACCAGGTAGATGGAAACCTGAACGTGCTCCTTGCGCAGGGTGTTCAGGAACGGGTCTTGTAGCATTTGCCCTTTATTGCTCATCGCTTGCTCCGCGGTTGTTGTCAACGGTGCCCTCGCGGCCGGCCTTTGCCTTGCGGCGGCCGGTCCGCCTCCCGTGAAGCCGGGGGACCGTGCTGCGTTATCGAGTCTGGCGGCGTGCGGATGCCTTCGCGTACGGGTTCGCGCCAGTCTTGAATTCTACCCTAAGGGGGGTGCCGCGCAGTTGGAACGCGTCCGCGAAGAAATGTTCCAGGTACCGTCGATAGGAGTCCGGAACGTGCTGTAAGGCGGTGCCGTGGATCACGATCAGCGGCGGGTTCTGCCCGCCCTGGTGGGCATAGCGCAGCTTCGGGCGCCCCATGCCGGCGCGGGGCGGCTGCTGGCGCTCGACGGCCTGCATCAGCAAGCGCGTGAGCCTGGGGGTCGGAAGCTTGGCCATCGCCGCTGCATACGCCGCGTCCACGGCTCGCATGAGACCGGGCACGCCGCGGTTGTCGCGCGCGGAGATGAAGTGCTGCTGGGCGAAGTCGAGGAAGGCCAGCTTGCGCGAGAGCTCCCGCTTGATGTCCTCGCGCCGGTCCGCCGGCAGGCCGTCCCACTTGTTGATGCCGACCACCAGGGCGCGGCCGGCATCGAGGATGTAGCCCGCGAGGTGCGCGTCCTGCTCCGTGATCGCCTGCTGCGCGTCGAGCAGCAGGATGACGACGTTCGCATCCTCGATGGCCTGCATCGTCTTGATGACGGAGAACTTCTCGACCGCTTCGAACACCTTGCCGCGGCGGCGCACGCCTGCGGTGTCGATGAGCGTGTACGCGCGGCCGCCGCGCTCGAAGTCGAGGTAGATGGAGTCGCGGGTGGTGCCCGGCTGGTCGAACGCGATCACCCGCTCCTCGCCGAGGAGGGTGTTCACGAGCGTCGACTTGCCGACGTTGGGCCGGCCCACGATGGCGACCTTGATCCGGTCCGCGGCCGCCGCGGGCTCCGCCTCGGCTTCGGCTGCAGCGGGCACTCGATCGAGCGCGAGCTCCATGACGTCGTGCACGTTCTCGCCGTGCGCGGCCGAGACGGCGTGCGGCTCGCCCAGGCCGAGCTCGTAGAACTCGGCGACGGCGCGCTCGCCCTGCATGCCTTCGGCCTTGTTCACGGCGAGCACCACGGGGCGCCCCGAGCGCCGCAGGAGGTCGGCGATGGCCTGGTCCTGGGACGTCACCCCGCCGCGTGCGTCGACGATGAACACGACGACGTCCGCTTCGGCGATCGCCTGCCGGGTCTGCTTCGCCATCTCGTGCAGGATGCCGTCCTTCGCCACCGGCTCGAAGCCGCCCGTGTCGACCACGAGGAACGCCCGCTCGCCGATGCGCGCCCGACCGTAGTGCCGATCCCGCGTGAGGCCGGGGAAATCGGCCACGAGCGCCGCGCGCGAGCGCGTGACGCGGTTGAACAGCGTCGACTTGCCGACGTTCGGTCGTCCGACGAGGGCAATGGTGGGCAGCATGGGAGCAGTGGCCGGCGCGGCGGGCGCCGCGTCGGCGCTTCGCGTCAGCGCGCGCTGACCGCGTACACCGTGCCGCCTTCGCTCTGCCACACCATGTTCTCGGCGGAGCGCACGGGCTGGGCGGTCGCGGGCGTACCGTCGGTGGCGAGGCGGCCCACCAGCGTGCCTTCGTTGCGGTCGAGCAGATGCAGGTAGCCCTCGACGTCGACCATGCCCAGATAGCCGCCCGCGAGCTGCGGTCCGCCCGGATGCCGCGGCGCGAGCTTCGTCCTGCTTCCACACCGACGCGCCGGTCGACTTGTCCAGCGCGTACACGTTGCCGGCGTCGTCGGTCAGGAAGAAGTAGCGGTCGTCCGAGGCGATGCCCGTCAGGCTGGAGATGTCGCGGGACCACTCCAGCACGCCGCGCGTGAGCTCGAAGCACGCGATGCGGCCCTGGAAGGCGACGGCACAGGCCCGCCGCTCCTCCACCACCGGCAGGCTCGTCACGTCGGCGATGCGCTCGAGCTCCGTCGCGCCCTTCGGCACGGCGACGCTCGCTTCCCAGCCGACCGTGCCCGAGGCGAGATCCAGCGCGACCAGCTTGCCGCCTGGCGTGCCGGTGAAGAGCCCGCCGCGGCTCGTCACGCCGCCGGACGAGTTGCGCACCACCAGCGGCGGATTCGCGCGCGAGTTGACCCACTTCGTCTTGCCATCGCTCGCCGTGAGCCCGAACAGGCGGCCGTCGCCGGACCACACCGCGACGATGCCGTCGGCCACGTGCGGAGGCGCGATGACCTCGCTCGAGACGTGCGTCTGCCACAGCGCCTTGCCCTGCGTGTCGTACGCGAGCACGTCGCCCTTGTCGGTGCCGACGACGACGACGGTGGCGTCGGCACCGACGCCGGCGGAGAGATTCTTGCCCACGTTGATGCGCCACGCCGTGGCGCCGGTGCGGGCGTCGATGCGCACGAGCGTGCCGTCGCGCGCCGCCGCATAGATCGCGTCGCCCACGACGACCGGCGAAAAGCCCGGGCCTGCCTTCCCGATCTGCACCTGCCACAACGCTGTTGCCGTGGCCTTCGCCTCGTACGCGGGCAACGGCCCCGGGCTCTTCGACTTGCCGAACCAGCCGAAGCTCGGCGGCGAAGGCAGCCACGACGTCATCGTTCCGCAGCCGAAGAGCAGCGACGACGCAAGCACGGCCGCGACCCAGGCCGCGGCGACGGAGGACCGGCTGCGCGACGCGGCGCGAGCGAAGGGGAAACGTCGGATCATTTGGCGGGAGCGGAGGTCGGCGCGGGAGTCGTTGCGGGGGCGGGCGCTGCAGGTGCTGCAGGCGGGGCTGCTGCAGGAGCCGGCGCAGGGGCCGAGGCGGCGGCAGCGGGCGCAGGGGCCGAGCGCGGCGGCAGCGGGCGCAGCGGCCGACGCGGCGGCAGCGGGCGCAGGGGCCGACGCGGCGGCAGTCGGTGGCCCGCCCACGGCATCGAGCTTCACCTGCACGTAGGCGCGGTACGGCGACTTCGGATCGAGCTTGGCCACGGCGATCTCGTACGCCGCGCGCGCGTCCGCGCTACGGCCCGCGGCCGTGAGGATGTCGCCGCGCAGGTCGGCATAGATCCCGTCGAAGCTCTCGTCGTGCTTGGCATCGAGCGTGCGCAGCGCGTCGTCGTACTGCTTCGCGTCGAACTGCAGCTCGGCGAGGCGATAGCGCGCGACCTGGCGCATCTGGTCGTCGCCGTGATCGGTCGCCCACTGCAGGTGCGTTCGCGCGCCATCCTTGTCGCCGTTCTCGAGCAGCATGCGCGCGAGGATCATCGCCCCTGCGGGCGCATAGGGCGTCGAGGCGAAGCGGTCTTCGAGCTGAGTCACCGCATCGCGCACCTTGGGCAGCTCCTGCCCGCGCAGGCCGGTCTGCACGGCCGCGTACAGCGTCCCGGCCTCCTCCGACTGCTTGAATTTCCACCAGCGCCAGCCCTGCACGGCAACCACCGCGATCGCGAGGGCGACGAGCGCCGCGGTGACGAGGCCGCCCCAGCGGTTCCACCATGCCCTGAGATCGTCGAGCTGCTCCTGCTCCTCGAGGTCGTAGACGGCCATGCTTTCTTTTCCTTTGTAGCGCTATGCGCGCGGGTCGAACGTGCGGACGACGTCCGCAACGGGCACTGCGAACTGCTCGCCGCCACGCAGCGGCTTGACCGCGACGGTGCCCTGCGCGACCTCGTCCTCACCGATGATGAGCGCGTACGCGGCGCCCGAAGCGTCGGCGCGCTTCATCTGCGACTTGAAGCTGCCGCCGCCGGCGTTGACCACGACGGCGTGGCCCGCATCGCGCAGCATCTCCCCGATCCGGCGCGCGACCGGTGCTGCGGCTGCGCCGTCGTGCACGACGTAGGCCGCCGGCGCATGCGCCGCGCGCGCGCCGGACTCCTGCATGAGCAGGATCAGGCGCTCGACGCCCATCGCGAAGCCGCACGCGGGCGTGGGCTTGCCCCCGAGCTGCTCGAACAGCCCGTCGTAGCGACCGCCGCCTGCCACGGTGCCCTGCGCACCGAGCCGGTCGGTGACCCACTCGAACACGGTGCGGTTGTAGTAATCGAGGCCGCGTACGAGGCGTGCGTTGACCTCGAACGCGATGCCGTGATCGGCGAGCGCCTGCTGCAGGCCTTCGAAATGCGCCCGCGATGCGCAACCGAGCTGGTCGACAAGCCGCGGTGCGCCGGCGAGCATCTCCTGCATCGCCGGATTCTTGCTGTCGAGGATGCGCAGGGGATTGGAGTGAAGCCGCCGCTGCGCGTCCTCGTCGAGCAGCGACGCGTGCTGCTCGAAGTAGGCGACGAGCGCTGCGCGATGCGCGCGCCGCTCCTCGGGGTCGCCGATCGAGTTGAGCGTGAGGCGCACGCCGTCGTGCAGCCCGAGCCGGTGCCACAGGCGCGCGAGCATCACGATCTGCTCGGCGTCGACGTCGGGGCCCGCAAAGCCGAGCGCCTCGGCATCGAACTGGTGGAACTGGCGGTAGCGCCCCTTCTGCGGCCGCTCGTGCCGGAACATCGGGCCGGCGAGCCACACGCGTTGCGGTCGCTCGTAGGTGAGGTTGTGCTCGATCGCGGCGCGCACGATGCCGGCCGTCGCTTCGGGCCGCAGCGTCAGGCTTTCGCCGTTGAGGCGGTCCTCGAAGGTGTACATCTCCTTCTCGACCACGTCGGTGACCTCGCCGATCGCCCGCACGAACAGCGGCGTGGCCTCGACGAGCGGCACGCGCAGGTTGCGATAGCCGTACTGCCGGAACACCTCGCGCACGGCGTCCTCGAGCTCCTCCCACAGCACGGCCTCCTCCGGCAGCACGTCGTTCATGCCGCGGATCGCCTGCACCTTGCCCGCCGCGGCGGGCCGCGCAGGCGTGCGGGGGACCGTGCCCGCTTCTGCAGTCATGCCGAAACCTTGACCGGTATCGTCCTGCGCTCCGGATCGAGCGCGGGAATGCGCGGCTCGCCGCCGTAGCTGGCGCGCACGTACGCTTCGACGATGGCCTGGAATTCCTCCGCGATGCGCTCGCCCCTGAGCGTCACGGTCTTCTGGCCGTCGACGTACACCGGGGCGACCGGCGTTTCACCCGTGCCCGGAAGCGAGATGCCGACGTGGGCGAGCTTCGATTCGCCCGGTCCGTTCACGACGCAGCCCATCACGGCCACGTGCAGGTCGGCCACCCCCGGATATCGCGCGCGCCACACCGGCATCTGCGCGCGCAGGTAATCCTGGATACGCTCCGCGAGGGTCTGGAACGTCGTGCTGGTGGTGCGTCCGCAGCCGGGGCACGCCGTCACCATCGGTGCGAACGAGCGCAGGCCCATGCTCTGCAGCAGCTCCTGCGCGACGATCACCTCGCGCGTGCGATCGCCGTTGGGCTCGGGCGTGAGCGACACGCGAATGGTGTCGCCGATGCCTTCCTGCAGCAGCACTGCCATCGCCGCGCTGGAGGCCACGATGCCCTTGGTCCCCATGCCGGCTTCGGTGAGCCCGAGATGCAGGGGAAAGTCGCAGCGCCGCGCGAGCTCGCGATAGACCGCGATCAGGTCCTGCACGTCGGAGACCTTGCACGACAGGATGATGCGCTCGGCCGCGAGCCCGAGCTCGACCGCGCGCTGCGCGCTGCCGATCGCCGACACCACGAGGGCTTCGCGCATCACCGCCTCGGCGGGCAGCGGCTGCGCCGACGCCGCGTTGTCGTCCATCATGCGCGCGAGCAGCTCCTGGTCGAGGCTGCCCCAGTTCACGCCGATGCGCACCGGCCGATCGTGCAACAGGGCCTGCTCGATCATCACCGCGAACTGCGAATCGCGCTTCGCCCCCTTGCCGACGTTGCCGGGATTGATGCGGTACTTGGCGAGTGCGCCGAGCGCAAGCGGGGTGCGCGACGAGCAGCTTGTGGCCGTTGAAGTGGAAGTCGCCCACCAGCGGAACCGCGCAATCCGCCGCGTCGAGCCGTTCGCGAATGAACGGCACCGCCGCGGCGGCTTCCATCGTGTTCACCGTGACGCGCACGAGCTCGGAGCCGGCGTCGGCCAGCGCTTTCACCTGCGCGACGGTGGCGTCGACGTCCGCCGTGTCGGTGTTGGTCATCGACTGCACGACGATGGGCGCGCCGCCGCCGACCTTCACGCCTGCAACGTCGACCTGGCGCGTGGCGCGCCGGCTGCTGGGGGACATGATCGGTGGCTTCCTATTGCAGCCTGAGCCGCGCGACGTTCGCGCGCGTGTACGGCGCGAGGTCGACGGGCTGGCCGCGGTACGTCAGAGTCACGTCGGACGCGTTGCCGACGACGATGTCGAGAGGTGGCGTGCCCGCGATCGACTGGCTCTGGCCGGGACCGAGCGTTTGCGACAGCGCAACCGTGCCCGTCGCATCCTTCACCTCGATCCACGACGACGTGCGCACGGCGACGGTCAGGGACGCATTGGCCGCGTCGGTGGTCGCGCCGGCGGCGGGCGCGGTCGATTCGGCGGGCGCCGTGCGCTCGTTCGTTGCGGCCGTGCCGCCCGGCACCGTGCTCGCCACCGGGTTCGGCAGCGCAACGCCCCCGCCCGACGTTCCCGCCGCATCGGGCGCCGAGGCGGCCGTCGGCGGTGCGGCGGGTGCGCTTGCGGCAGGCGCGGTGGACCGGTCCGGCGCGGCCGGCGTCGGCGCGCTGCGCAGCCCCTGGCCCTGCAGGTATTGCCAGCCGGTGTATGCGGCCGCGGCGATCACGGCCGCCAGCACGAGCCAGCCGAGCCACGCCGCGCGCGCCTTGGCTTCGGAAGGCAGCTCGCCGATGGACACCGTCGTGGCGTGGAGGGCGGGGGATTCGAGGCCGCCGGTGCCGCTCGCTCCGGGAAGCGCGTCGATGACGGCCTGCGGATCGAGCTGCAGCAGGCGCGCGTAATTGCGCGCGAAGCCGCGCACGAAGGTGCGGCCGGGAAGATGCGTGAAGTCGTTTTCCTCGAGCGCGACGACCTGCTTGGGCGCGAGCTTGAGCTGATGGGCCACCTCGTCGATGGACAGGCCCGCCGCCTCGCGCGCGTTGCGCAGCATGTTCCCCGCGAGGCCCTGCTGCGCGGGAGACGTGTCGGCGCCGGGTTGCGGCGCGGGTTCGTATTGACTCACTCGCAGGTTCCCGATGCGATCGCCTTGGTCTCGGCCGAATCCGGATAGCGGTTGCGCAGCTGCGAGACGTACGAAAGCTCGCTCTGCTTGTCGCCGAGCCGGCGCTCGATGCACATGCCGAGGTACAGCGCTTCGGCGCTCGGCGCGGCCTGCATGACCGCGGGCCGCAGCCGTTGGCGCGCCTCCTGGTAGCGCGCACCCTCGTAGGCGAGACGGGCGAGGCCGTACGACGCGTTGGGCTCCGCCGGGCGCCGCCGCGAGGGCGCGGCGGTAGTAGGCTTCCGCGGCCTTCACGTCGCCGATGGACGTCGCGCAGCGCGCGGCGTTCACGAGCGCGATTTCGGGCGAGCGATAGAGCGGATTGCGCAAGGCGGTCTCGAATTCGGCGAGCGATTCGCGCGCCTTGCCGTGCGTGCACAGATACCAGCCCCAGTTGTGGTGGATCTCCGAATCGTTCGGCGCGAGCGAAAGCGCGCGCTGCAGATTCTGCTCGGCCTTGGCGTCCTCGCCGAGGACGGCGTAGATCAGCCCGTAGATGTTGTACGCGCGTGCGTTGGCGGGATCGAGGCGCACCGCTTCCCCGAGCTCTTCCAGCGCGACGTCGAACTGCCCGCGCTCGTAGTAGCCCGCCGCGAGATCGGTCCGCAACTGCGAGCGCTGCTGCGGGGTCGCTTCCGGCTGCGGTGCGAGCGCGACCGATTGCGGCGGCTGCATCGTCGGCTGCGCGGCTGCAGCGGCCTGCGACGGGTCCCTGGGCGTGGAGCAGCCGCCGACGACCACGGCGGCGGCGAGGGCGAGCGCAAGCCTCTTTCGCATCAGGGATTCCGGTGTGCGGTAGCGGATCGGGACGCGTGCATCGTCGCGGCGGGCTCGATGCGCACGCTCCGGCGTGGCGTCCGGCGATCCTTCACCTCGCCCGCGAGCTGCCCGCATGCGGCGGCGATGTCGTCGCCGCGCGTCTTGCGCACGGTGGTCACGATGCCGGCGTCCATCAGCGTTTTCTGGAACGCGAGTATGCGGCTGCGCGGGCTCGTGCGGAACTCGGTGCCGGGAAACGGATTGAACGGGATCAGGTTGACCTTGCACGGCACGTCGCGCACGAGCTCGATCAGCTGCTGCGCGTGCCGCGGCTGGTCGTTCACGCCGTCGAGCATCACGTATTCGAACGTCACGAAATCGCGCGGCGCGCGCTCGAGATACCGCACGCACGCGGCCATGAGCGCGGCGAGCGGGTACTTCCGGTTGATCGGGACCAGCGCGTCGCGCAATGCGTCGTCCGGCGCATGCAGGCTCACCGCCAGCGCGACCGGGCACGCGTCGCGCAGCCGGTCCATCTGCGCCACGAGTCCCGATGTCGACACCGTCACGCGCCGGCGCGACAGGCCGTAGGCGCGATCGTCGAGGAAGAGCGCGAGCGCACGCACGACGCTGTCGAAGTTCGCGAGCGGCTCGCCCATGCCCATCATCACCACGTTGGTGATCGGCGCACGGCCGTGCTCGACCCAGGGTGCGCGCGTGTTCGTCAACTGGCCGTCGGCGAGGAGCGCGCGGTTGGCGTGCCAGAGCTGGCCCACGATCTCGGCCGTGGTGAGGTTGCGGTTGAAGCCCTGCTTGCCGGTGGAGCAGAACGCGCACTCCAGCGCGCAGCCGGCCTGCGAGGAGATGCACAGCGTGCCGCGATCGTCCTCCGGGATGTACACCGTCTCGACCGCATTGCCGTTGCCGACGTCGAGCAGCCACTTGCGCGTGCCGTCCGCGGCCGTCGTGTCGCGCAGCACCGAAGGGCCGCGGATCTGCGCCACTTCGGCGAGGCGGCTGCGCACGGGCTTGGCGAGATCCGTCATCGCGCCGATGTCGTCGGCGAGATGCTGGTGCAGCCAGCGCGCGACTTGCCGCGCGCGAAACGGCTTTTCGCGAAGTTCGGCGAAAAGCGCTTCGAGGCCGGCAAGATCGAGGTCGAGCAGGTTGATCACGATGATTCCACGTGCGGGATGCGGGCCGGCAACGCGCCGCGATCGTCGCTGCGTGCCGTCCTGCAGGCCCGGCGCTTCAGCGGCTGTAGATCGCGAGGGCCGGGAAGAAGTACGCGACTTCGACGCGCGCCGTCTCGGGCGCGTCCGACCCATGGACCGCGTTGGCGTCGATCGATTCCGCGAAGTCCGCGCGGATGCTGCCCTTGTCCGCCTTGCGCGGGTCGGTGGCGCCCATCAGCTCGCGGTTCTTCGCGATGGCGCTCTCGCCCTCGAGCACCTGGATCATGACCGGGCCCGAGGTCATGAACGCGACGAGATCCTTGAAGAACGGCCGCTCGCGGTGCACCGCGTAGAAGCCCTCGGCCTCGGCGCGCGACAGCCAGCGCATCTGGGCGGCCACGATGCGCAGCCCCGCGGCCTCGAAACGGGAAAGGATCTGGCCGACGACGTTCTTGGCGACGGCATCGGGCTTGATGATCGAAAGGGTGCGCTCCACGGCCATGCTTGGACTCCGGCTTGGATAAATTGCAGAAAACTCGAAATTCTACCACGAGGAACGCGATTCAGGACCCATTTCCCGGGCGTGCACGCCCGAACGGGGCGCTCGCGGCGCCCCGTTCCCGTTCCACGCATCGCCGCGGCTCCGGCTTCCCGCCGCGGAGCGTGGGACGGCGTCAGCTCATCATCCCGAGTGCCTTCGGCAGCCACAGCGACAGCGGCGGCCAGTAGGTGACGAGCACGAGGAAGACCAGCATCGTCAGCAGCCACGGCCACACCGCTACCGTGAGCTCGGTGATGCCCATCTGCGCGATGCCGGATGCGACGTAGAGGTTGAGGCCCACCGGCGGGTGGCACATGCCGACTTCCATGTTCACCGTCATCATGATCCCGAAGTGCACCGGATCGATGCCGAGCTTGATCGCCACCGGGAACAGGATCGGCGCGAGGATCAGCACGATCGAGGAGGGCTCCATCACGTTGCCGGCGAGCAGCAGCAGCACGTTCACCACCAGCAGGAACGTGACCACCCCGAGACCCTTGTCCAGCATCCACTGCGCCATGATCTGCGGGATCTGCTCGTTGGTCATCAGGAACGAGAACAGCACCGCGTTCGTGATGATGTAGAGCAGCATCGCGCTCATGTTGGCGGAGTCGAGCAGCACGCGCGGCACTTTCGCGAGCGTCAGGTCCTTGTACACGAACACCGCGACGAAGAACGCGTACACCGCGCTCATCGCCGCGGCTTCGGTCGGGGTGAAGATGCCCGATGTAGATGCCGCCGACGACGACGATGATCAGGGCGAGGCCCCAGATGCTCTCGCGGAACGTGCGCAGGCGCTCGCCCCACGAGGCCTTCGGCAGGCGCGGGTAGTTGTTCTTGCGCGCGCGCCACCACGTGGTGAGACCGAGCATGCTGGCGAGCACGAGGCCCGGGATCACGCCCGCCATGAACAGCTGCCCGACCGAGGTGTTGGTCGCCACGGCGTACATGACCATCACGATCGAGGGCGGGATCAGGATGCCCAGCGCACCGGAGGTGGTGATGACGCCGGCACCGAAGCGCTTGGGGAAGCCCTGCTTCAGCATCGCCGGCAGGATGATCGAGCCGATGGCAACCACCGTTGCGGGCGAGGAGCCCGACACCGCCGCGAACAGCGCGCACGCCATCACGCCCGCGAGCGCGAGGCCGCCGTACCAGTGACCGACGCACGCCGACGCGAAGTTGATCATCCGCCGCGCCACGCCGCCGTGGGTGAGGAAGTTGCCGGCGAGGATGAAGAACGGGATCGCCATGATCTCGAACTTCTCGATGCCCGTGAACAGCTTCAGCGCGACCGACGCGATCGGGAATGTCGGTCATGAGGAAGAGGAACGTGAGCACGGTGAGGCCGAGCGAGATCGACACCGGCATGCCGGTCAGCATCAGGCCGAACAGCAGGCAGAAGATGATCCACGGCGTCGGAATCGCGGTGCCGGCGACGTGCAGCCCGAGCGGCACGATCACCAGCAGCGCCGGCAGGAACATCGCGAACTTGAGCCACGGGCTCATCGGCGCCGACGCGATGCAGCGGAGACCGGCGAGCTTCATGGCCGGCCCCCTTCCTTGAGGTCCGCGGGATGGAGGTCGTCGGCCATGAACGGGCTGATCGGCTCCTCGATGCCTTCGACGTGTGCGACCTCGTGCTTGGGCAGCTCACCGGTGCGCCAGAAGCCCCACGCCACCTGCAGGAAGCGGAAGCACATCAGGTACGACCCCAGCGGGATGCACAGGTACACGATCCACTTCGGCAGCTCGAGGTCGGGCGAGGTCGCGTCGGTGTGCGCCATCTCCCACGTGAAATCCGCGCCGAACGTGCCGATGATCCCGGTGAAGAACGCGCCGGCGAGCAGGCCGAACAGGACGTACGCGGCGCGGATCTTCCCGGGCAGCCGGTTGATGAGCACGTCGACGCCGACGTGGATGCCGGTGCGCACGCCGTAGGCGGCGCCGAACTTGGCCATCCACACGAACATGTAGATGCAAAGCTCCTGCGCCCAGCTCAGATTGAGCGACAGCAGCCAGTCCTGCACCACCGGGATGGGCCAGCCGGAGGCATAGCGATGCACGACCGCCACGAAGATCACCAGCGTGGCGGCACCGATGAGGAAGGTGATGAGCCATTCCTCGAGGTGGTCCAGAAATCTCATCGCGTGCTCTCCCGGGTCAGTTGCGCCAAGAAAAACGCCACTGCGGCCTCGGGCCGGCAGTGGCGCTCTGCTGAACGCGTGAAGCGGCGTCCCGTGGTTCACATCACGGTTTGAAGCCGGTCTCCTTGTAGATCGACTGGATCAGGTCCTTGCCGATACGGCCCTCGTTCTCCTTGTGCACGACGATGAGCGCCTTCTTCATCGCGGCCTTCTGGTCGGGCGTGAGCGTCAGGATCTCGGTCTTGCCGGATGCCTTCACGGCGGCGAGCGCGTCGTCGTTGTCCTTCTTCGCGAGCTCGTTCGCGTACTTCGTGGCGTCCTTCATTGCGCCCTCGAGCGTGGTGCGGATGTCGGCGGGCAGGCCGTCCCAGAACTTCTTGTTCACGATGACCGCATAGCCCAGGTAGCCGTGATTGGTGAGCGCGAGGTACTTCTGCACCTCGTACATCTTCTGGGTGTAGAAGTTGGAGGGCGGATTCTCGGTGCCGTCCACCACGCCGGTCTGCAGCGCCTGGTAGACCTCGGAGAACGCCATCACCTGCGGAATCGCGCCCAGCGCCCGCATCTGCGATTCCAGCACCTTCGACGACTGGATGCGCATCTTGAGGCCCTTGTAGTCCGCGGGCACGCGGATCGGCTTGTTGGCGCTCATCACCTTGAAGCCGTTGTCCCAGTACGCGAGGCCGTGGATGCCCTTGGACTCGAGCTTCTTCATGAGCGAGGCGCCGACGGGGCCGTCGGTGACCTTGTGCAGCTCGGCGTAGTCGTCGAAGATGTACGGCAGGTCGAACACCTCGAACTCGCGCGCGCCCAGCGGTCCGAACTTCGCGAGCGACGGCGCCAGCATCTGCACCGACCCGAGCTGCAGCGCTTCCATCTCCTCGCCGTCCTTGTACAGCTGGCTGTTGGGATAGACCTCGACCTTGACCCGGCCCTTGGTCCGTTCCTCGGCAAGCTTCTTGAAGTATTCCGCGCCCTGGCCCTTGGGCGTGTTGACCGCAACGACGTGGCTGAACTTGATGACGATGGGCTGCTGTGCGCCGGCGGTGCCGGCAAAGGCGAGCAACGCCGAGGCCGCGAAGGCCAACGCGAAACGAAACTTCATGAGTTTCCTCCAAGAGAATCGCAGCCGTCGCCGCCGACGGCGGGATGCGGAGCATTAAGCACAAGCCTCCCGCGCATTGTCAACCGCGCAACGCCTCCGTTTGACCAGGGTCAACCGGCCATCCGGGGGAGCCCGCGGCGCGGCGCGCGAAGGGCTCCTTCCTAGCCGCGCAATCGACGCTCTGGCGGTGCGGGGCTGCCACTGCAACGCGTAACCGGCCTCGCCGGTGCCCGCCCGGAATGCCGCGTCGACGGCAATGCCGGGGACGGCGACGAGATCGTCCCCCCGCCACAGCAGCGGCCAGCTATCCCGCTCCCACACCGGAACCGCTGCATTCGCGAAGAGTGCGGCCACGTTGCGTGCGCTGCCGTCGCGTTCGGTCCGCAGCCGCTCGCCGCCGCGTCGAGGGACGAGGCGCAACGGTCCGTGCGCCAGCGCGTCGGGCGCGATCCCCGCGGCGAGCTCGCGACTCGCGCTCAATGTTCCGCACGAAAGCTCGACCCGCGCCTCGCCGTGCCACGCGATGTCGTACGGCGCGCACGCGTGGGCGTGAACCACCAGCCGGCCGCGATGGCTTTCGATCGTGGCGCCGGCGTGGACGACACGCACGCGCGCATCTTTGCGCGCACTCACGCATTGGGCGAGCAGCGCCGCAAGCCGCGCCGTCGACGGCGCAGGCAGGCGGTGCCGGCGCAGGAACCAGCGCAGGAGATTGCGGGCGCGCTCCGGCCGCGAAGCCGCGAGCGCCGCCACCGCCGCGCGATCGAGCGTCGGGCCGTAGCGCGCGTCCTGCACGATGGCTTGCGCTGCATCCAGCGCGGCGAGATCGTCGAGGAGCCGCGCGGCTTCCGCCTGATGCGACGCCGCGCGCGCGAGCGTTTGCGCAACGCCGGGAAAGGTTTCGGCGAGGCGCGGCACGATCACGTGGCGCAGCGCGTTGCGGCGCAGGGCGGTGTCGCGGTTCGACGGATCCTCGACCCACGCGAGCGCGTGCCGGCGTGCGTACGCTTCGAGCACGGTTGCGGGCAGGCCGAGGAAGGGGCGCAGCAGTACGGGAGCGCCGTCGCGTTGCTGCCGCTCGGGCATTGCGGCGAGGCCGTGCGGACCGGCACCGCGCAGAAGCTGCAGCAGCACGGTTTCCGCCTGGTCGTCGGCGTGATGCGCAAGCGCGACCACGTCGGCGCGCGCGCGCAGCAGCACCGCGTAGCGCGCCTCGCGTGCAGCGGCTTCGGGACTCTCGCCGCCGCGCGTCGCGACGTGTACGCGCGCGACTTCGAGCCCGATGCCGCGCGCCGCGCATTCGCGCTCGCAGAACGCGACCCATGCATCGGCGTCGGCGCACAGGCCATGATGAACGTGGATCGCCGCGAGCTCTATCCCGAGCTCCGCACGCACGCGGGCCAGCGCGTGCAGCAGCACCATGGAGTCGCGGCCGCCGGAGAGCGCAATGGCGACGCGTCGTGGCGCGGCCGGGGCGATGGGCGCGGCAGCGCGACCCTGGGCTTCGACGCGAGGCGCACGGGCGAGCGCGCGGCGCAACGATGCTTCGGGCTGCTCGGCGTGCGGGTGCGCCTGCGGGTCCTCCGCGCCGGTCCGCACCGCGCGAGGGCCGCCCTCGACGTCAGCCGGCGGTGATTTCCTTGAACTTGCCATAGGCGAGGATCTTGTCCTCGCGCGCCTCGAGCAGGGCTTCGAGCGGCTGGTCCTGGAGCTGGCGCAGAGATTCCGTGAGCGCCTTCTTGAGCGTGACCATCATCGCCGCGTGATCGCGATGCGCGCCGCCCAGCGGCTCGGTCACGACCTTGTCCACGAGGCCGAGCTGCTTCAGACGCGTGGCCGTGATGCCCAGGATCTCGGCGGCCTCGGGCGCCTGCTCGGCGGACTTCCACAGGATCGAGGCGCAGCCTTCGGGCGAGATCACGGAATACGTCGAGTACTGCAGCATGAGCGTGATGTCGCCCACCGCGATCGCCAGCGCACCGCCGGAGCCGCCTTCGCCGATGACCGTGACGATGATCGGCACGCGCAATCCCGCCATCTCGTACAGATTCCGGCCGATCGCTTCCGACTGCCCGCGCTCCTCCGCACCGATGCCGGGATAGGCCCCGGGCGTGTCGACGAACGTGAACAGCGGCAGGCCGAACTTCTCCGCGAGCTTCATGAGCCGCAGCGCCTTGCGATAGCCCTCGGGCCGCGGCATGCCGAAATTGCGCCGGATCTTCTCCTTGGTGTCGCGGCCCTTCTGGTGGCCGATCACCATGCACGGCTGGCCATTGAAGCGCGCGAGCCCGCCGACGATGGCGGGGTCGTCGGCGAACGAGCGATCGCCATGCAGCTCGCGAAAATCGCTGAACAGCGCGCCGATGTGATCGAGCGTGTAGGGCCGCTGCGGGTGACGCGCGACCTGCGCGATCTGCCACGAGGTGAGCTTCGCGTAGATGTCGCGCGTGAGCTGCTGCGATTTCTTCTGCAGCCGGTTGATCTCGTCGGAGATGTCCACGGCGGAGTCCTCGTGGACGTAGCGCAGCTCGTCGATCTTGGCCTGCAACTCGGCGATCGGCTGCTCGAAATCGAGAAAGGTCTGCTTCATGCTGGCGCGGGGAACCCTGGATTGGCGCGCATCATAGCTTACCCCCGGGCGCGGGGTTGCGGTCGGTCGATGGCGGGGCCCTGAGGCGGCGGCCGTGCGGCGGGCTGCGGTGCCCCTCGGCCGCGGGCGGCTGCCGAGCGGCCGATCCTCCGAGGGGCTAATGCAGTCCCATTGCGTCCCACAGGAGCTTCACGCCACTGATCATGAGCAGCGTATAGCTCACCTGATAGAACGCGCGCTCGCTCACCCTCCGGTGCAGCCACACGCCGAGCCAGATGCCGATCGGCGCGAGCGGCGAGAACACGAGCGACGCAACGAGATTGCCCGGGTTGAGCTGGCCGAGAAAGTAGTACGGCACCAGCTTCACGTAGTTGACGATGAGGAAGAACACGACCGACGTTCCCACCATGAGCGTCTTGTCGAGCCGCTGCGGCAGGATGTAGATCGCGAAGGGCGGCCCGCCCGCATGCGCGAGCGTGCTGGTGAAGCCGGAGAGGCCGCCCCAGATCGTGCCCGCCACGGCGCCGGGCTTGCGCTGTCTCGCGCTCAGCATCGTGGCGATGCGCTCCGTCACCCTGAACCAGCGGTTGAGCGCAAATGCGACGGCGATGATGCCGAGCAACGCCCGCAGCGCGTTCACGGGCAGCGTTCCGAACACGAGCGCACCGAGGGCGATGCCGACGAGCGCGCCCGGCACGAGCGCGCGCAGGTGCTTCGCGGACCACGTGCCGCGATACGCGTGCAGGCCGAACAGATCCATCGCGCACAGGATCGGCAGCACGATGCCGGCGGCTTCCGCGGGTGAAACGAACATCGACATCAGCGGCACCGCGATGCCGCCGGCACCGGTGCCGAATCCGCCCTTGCCGATCCCGGTGAGCATGAGTGCCACGACGGTGGCGAAATAGAAGCCCAGCGGGAAATGGGGCCAGATCACTGCGGCCCCACACCCCCCAGGGGGGCGCAATTCGCGCCTTGGGGCGGCCCGGCGGCGCTCATGCCTCGCGGGTTGCGGTAGGGGTCGCGATCGGGGCCAGCGAGTCGGCTCGACGGAAGCCGAGCGCCTGATTCACGACCACCGCGCCGATCACGACGGCACCGCCGATCAGGGTGTACGTCGACGGCTCCTCGGTGCCGAGCGCCCAGACCCACACCGGACCGAGGATCGGCTCGAGCAACGCGAGGAGCCCGAGCTCGGTGGCCGCGAGATGCCGCGAGGCCGCGGTCATCAACAGGCACCCGGCACCGAGCTGGATGCAGCCCATGAACCCGAGCACGGCGAGATCGTGCGCCGTCGCGCCGAACGGCCCTGCGAGGATGAACGCGGGCGGCAGCGAGAGCAGGCCGGCCAGCATGACGGTGGGCAGCATGCTCACGTTCGCGTTGAACTTGCGCAGCGTCGTCACCTGCATCGCAAAGCAGCACGAGACGCCGAGCGCGAGGAGGTTGCCCGAAAGCCGGCCGGCGTCGAGCGAATCCGCGAACATGACCATCACGCCGCCGATCGCCGCGGCCATGGCGACCCACGTTCGCGGCGGCACGCGCTCGCGCAGGATCAGGCGCGCGGCGATGGCGGCGAGGAAGGGCGACATGCTCATCAGCACGAACGTGTTCGCCACCGTCGTGCGCGTGAGCGACGCGATGAAGAAGAAGAACGAGCCGGCGAGAAACAGGCCCGAGAGCAGCCCGGGAAGACCGACGGCGCGCACCGCGCGCGGCATGCCGCGGCCGTGCAGGACCACGAGCGTGATCGCGACGAACGCGACCATCGCGAGCGAGCGCCAGAACACGATCTCCCACGGATCGCGCAGCGAGACCTGCCGCACGAGGATGCCGCCCGTCGACCAGCACACGGCCGCCATGACCATCATTGCCACGGCGCGGGCGTGGGCGCGGCTGGCGACGGATGAAGCGTGACTCATGACGCACGCACATTAGCCGATTTATGACGCGCGACATTGACGCCGCGCATGCCCGCGCGTCGGTGGGCAAAAAAATACCGGCGGATCGCTCCACCGGCTGCTGAGTAGCCGCAAGCGTAACGCAGGAACGGCTGCGCTGCAATCCGGCGTCGCGTGCTCGGCTGTCGAGCGCTGCGTCCCGTGGCTGATCGCGCGCGATCCTAGCGCGAGCCCGGGTGGGGCTCCCACAGCATCTCGATGTGGGCAATGCCGTCCTCGTCGTAGGGGGCCGATGCCTGGCGAAAGCCCAGGCTCGCGTAGAAGCGCTCGAGGTGCTGCTGCGCTCCGATGCGGATCGCGCTATCGGGGAACAGCCCCCGCGCGCGGCGCATGCCCTCGATCATGGCGGCGCGGCCGAGGCCGAGGCCGCGATGGCTGGCGGCGGTGACCACGCGCCCGATCGAGGGCTCCGCGTACTTGCCCGGTGGGAGCACGCGGACGTAGGCGATGAGCTCACGTGCAGGTGCGGCGTCCACCGACCAGCCGAGGAGGTGCCAGGCGTCGGCATCGTAGACGTCCGGATCGCCAAACGCGCACTGCTGCTCGACCACGAACACCGCCGCGCGCAGCATCAGCGCGGCATGCAGCTCCCGCGGCTGCAGCGAATCGAAGCCGCTCCACTGCCAGTGCACCGGGGGACACGGCATTGCGCCGGCACGAGCGTCCACCGCGTTTCGCGCCGGGCCACGTCGAAGATCGTCCATGCGCCGAACATAGCGCACCGGCGGTGCCGGGTCGAGACATGCCCGGAGGACGCCGCATGCTCATGACGCGGCCTGCGTTTCGGGACCGCCGTGCGCGGGCGCTGCGAGCGCCGCGGCGCTTGCCACCTCCCGGCAGCCCATGGCGGCGGCGATGCGCCCGAAATCTTCCGCACGGATGCGCAACGAGCCGTAACGCAAGGCGACGCCCCAGTGCTCCCTGCTGCGAACGAACGACAGCTCGTCCAGCATCGGCTTGATCGGTGCCGCAAGTCCGGGGGCGAATGTCACCGCGACGCGGCAGGCCTGCGAGGCGTCCTCGCGCTCGACCCGGTACATCGTGCCGTCCACGACACGGCCCAGTGCGGTGAAGGCCTGCAGGCTCGCACCGCGCGGGTCGGAAGCGCGCGGCGAGTAGAACGCAATGCAGTCGCCGGCGCGTACGCGCGGGAGAAAGCCGGGCTGGCCATGGGTGAGCTCGGCGTAGCCGCCGACGCGCGCACGCGCGACCGTGTCGGCCGCGACCACGGCGATCCAGTATTGACGCTCTGCCATTTCGTCTCCCCGGGTGAATGCTTCACGTTGCGCGATGCCATGCCGCGACCTTGCTGCGCGAGGGCGCGACCGATCCGCCATCGAACGCCGCATCGCTGCGGCGGACGTAGGGGTTGCGCCGCAGGAGCTCCGCCGCGAGGGCGCCGGCGTGCATGACCGAGAAGCCGGTGAGCGCGAGGGGCATTGCCGTAGCGCGGGCGGCGTCGGTGCTGCCGGCATCGCCGAGCAGCCGGGGCAGCAGCGCGGCGACGAACACCGCTGCACCCGCGATGGCCGTGTTGCATGCCCACGGCGGCAGCAGCATGAACCGCGAAGCACCGTGCTCGAAGTGCCGCAGCAGCGCGATCGTCGGAAACGCGAGCACGACGGCCGAGGCGAGGATGCAGGTGAGCGCGGCTCCGAGCTGGATGGTGCTGGTCCAGAAGTCGGTGGCCGTGCCGAGCGGCACGTTGCGTTGCAGCACGCCCACGATCGCCGGCAGCACCTGCCACATCATCGCCGCCTGGAGCAACGCGAGGGTGCCGAGATAGAGATTGCGTGTCATGCCTTGCTCCCGATGGGCACCGCGCGCGGTGCGGTTGCCTTGCGGCCCCGCGTGCCGGATCGCGATGCCGATCGCACGGGGGATCACCAGCGCGCCCGTGCCAACAGGTGGCGCGCACGGCGAAACTTTAGGGAGCGCGGATACAGCGGCCTATTGCACGGATGGCCGAGGGCAGACGGCTGAAGTCAAGCGATGCCGATCACCAGACGAACGGAATGATGCGTGCCGTGCGTGCGCGATACGCAGCGTATTGCGGATGCAGGCGCTGCATGGCGGCTTCCTCGACGGCAGCCTTGGCGTGCAGCACGACGGCGAGGGCGCCGAACGCGAGCGCGCGCCAGGCGACGACGTCGTGCCACAGCAATCCGAGGGCGATGACGAGCACGGCGAGATACATCGGATGTCGCACGTACCGGTAGATTCCGTGCTCGACCAGCGTGCCGCCGCGCTTCGGATCCGGCCGGATGTTGAAGTTGCCGGGCCGGTTGGCGACGAGCGCAGCCACGCCGAGCGCGGCGCCGATCGCGATGAGCAGGATCTCGGCCGCCGACCAGCTCGCGTGCAGATCGCGCGGCCAGGCGAGGACGGCGAGCAATCCGAACTGCAGCGCGACGAGCACGATCGAGCGCATGGCGGGCGGCTTTCAGGCGGGCTGCGGCGCCCGGTTGCGATACACGAAACGCGCGCGCCACGACTCGCATCATTGCACGCCGCCGGCTGCAGGTGTAGACGTTCAACGGCGTGCGCGCGCTGCCCGCGGGCGCGATCGATGCCACGTCCGGACTGCTAGAATCGCGCTCCAAGGAGGCAAGCGCCGTCATGTCGAGAAGCTATCGCATTGCCGTCATTCCCGGCGACGGCATCGGCCGGGAAGTCGTGCCGGAGGGACTGCGGGCGCTGGAGGCGGTTGCCCGCCGCTTCGGCATCGCGTTCCAGTGGGACCACTACCCCTGGAGCTGCGAATATTACGCGCAGCACGGACGCATGATGCCGGAGGACTGGTTCGAGCAGATCCGCCATCACGATGCGATCTACTTCGGCGCGGTCGGCTGGCCGGCCACGGTGCCCGATCACGTTTCCCTGTGGGGCTCGCTCATCAAGTTCCGGCGCGACTTCGACCAGTACGTCAACCTGCGCCCGTGCCGGCTGATGCCCGGGATTCCGTCGCCGCTCGCCAATCGCAAGCCGGGCGACATCGACTTCGTCGTCGTGCGCGAGAACACCGAGGGCGAGTACTCGTCCGTGGGCGGCAGGATGTACGAGGGCACCGAGCGCGAGATCGTGTTCCAGCAGTCCGTGTTCTCGCGCAAGGGTGTGGACCGCATCCTCGACTTCGCGTTCAGGCTCGCGCAGTCGCGTCCGAAGAAGCACCTCACCTCGGCCACCAAGTCCAACGGGATCTCGATCACGATGCCGTACTGGGACGAGCGCGTGAAGGCGATGAGCGCGCGCTTCCCCGACGTGCGCATCGACCAGTATCACATCGACATCCTCACCGCGCACTTCGTGCAGCGGCCCGAGCGCTTCGACGTCGTCGTCGGCTCCAATCTGTTCGGCGACATCCTGTCCGACCTCGGTCCGGCGGTGTGCGGGACGATAGGCATCGCGCCTTCCGCGAACATCAATCCCGAGCGCAATTTCCCGTCGCTGTTCGAGCCCGTGCACGGGTCCGCGCCGGACATCTACGGCAAGGGCATCGCCAATCCGATCGGCCAGATCTGGTGCGGCGGCATGATGCTCGATCACCTCGGCCATCCGGAAGCCGGCGCGGCCGTGGTCGACGCGATCGAGGGCATGCTGCGCGACCCTGCTGCGCCCCGGACGCCCGACATGGGGGGCAGCGCGCGCACGGCCGATGTCGGTGCGGCGATCGCCGCGCGGATCTGATCGCACGTCGTTTAACGGCGAGAAGCCGAACGGCTGGCTTCACGCCGTCTTGAGGGAGGACCGTATGGCATTGCGAATTGGAGTCCCGAAGGAGATCTTTCCGGGCGAGAAGCGGGTCGCGACCGTGCCGGAGGTCGTCGAGAAGCTCGTCAAGCAGGGTTTCACGGTCGCCGTCGAAGCCGGCGCGGGCGAGGGGGCGCAGATCGGCGACGAGGCGTACCGGAGCGCCGGCGCCGAGATCGTCGACGACCGGACACGGTTGTGGGCCGCGGCCGACATCGTGTTCAAGGTGCGCGCGCCCGCACCCGAGGAGATCGGGCTGCTGCGCGAGGGCGCCATGCTCGTGAGCTTCATCTGGCCCGCGCAGAATCCCGCGCTGCTCCAGCAGCTCGCCGCGCGCAAGGCCACCGTGCTCGCGATGGACAGCGTGCCGCGCATCTCGCGGGCGCAGAAGCTCGACGCGCTTTCGTCGATGGCCAACATCGCCGGCTACCGCGCCGTGATCGAGGCTGCGCACGAGTTCGGCCGCTTCTTCACGGGATCGATCACCGCGGCGGGCAAGGTGCCGCCCGCAAGGGTCTTCATCATCGGTGCCGGCGTCGCGGGGCTCGCGGCAATCGGCGCCGCGTCCGGGCTAGGCGCGATCGTGCGCGCGAACGACACGCGCCCCGAAGTGGCGGACCAGGTGAAGTCGATGGGCGGCGACTTCGTCGGCGTCGACTACGTAGAGGAGGGCAGCGGCGTCGGCGGCTACGCCAAGGTGATGAGCGAAGGCTTCCAGAAGGCCCAGCGCGAGGTGTTCGCGAAGGAGGCGAAGCAGGCCGACATCATCATCACCACCGCGCTCATTCCCGGCAAGCCCGCGCCGCGCCTCATCACCGCGGACATGGTGAAGTCGATGAAGCAGGGCAGCGTCATCGTCGACATGGCGGCCGAGCAGGGCGGCAACTGCGAGCTCACGGTGCCGGGCGAGGTGGTCGTGCGCGAAGGCGTGACGATCATCGGCTACACGGACCTGCCGAGCCGCCTCGCGAAGCAGTCCTCGACGCTGTACGCGAACAACCTGCTGCGGCTGACCGAGGACCTCGTCAAGACGAAGAGCATCGAGGGCGACGTCGTCAAGGTCGACATGAACGACGAGGTGCTGCGCGGCACCACGGTGATCGACAAGGGCGAGGTCACCTGGCCACCGCCGCCGCCCAAGCTCTCCGCGGCGCCGGCGGCCGTTGCCGCCAAGCCGGCTGCACCGCCGCCGAAGGCGAAGGGACACGGCGCGGCGAGCGGCCCGATGCCCGGGAGCAAGACGGCCGTCGTGTTCGGCGTCGGCGCGCTCCTGTTCATCCTCATCGGCCTCTACGCACCAGCGAGCTTCCTCGGCCACTTCACGGTGTTCGTGCTGGCGTGCTTCGTCGGCTACATGGTCGTGTGGAACGTGACGCCCGCGCTGCACACGCCGCTCATGAGCGTGACGAACGCGGTCAGCAGCATCATCGCGATCGGCGCGCTCGTGCAGATCGCACCCGATCTCACGAAGATCTCCGCCGACCTCTCGCGCCCGAACGAGTGGATACGGTGGCTGTCGGTGGCCGGCATCGCGCTCGCCACGATCAACATGTTCGGCGGCTTCGCGGTGACCCAGCGCATGCTCCAGATGTTCCGCAAATAGAACGAGAAAGAAGAGAACATGACGCCCAGCCTGTCCACGGTCTCGTACCTCGGCGCGACGATCCTCTTCATCCTGTGCCTCGGCGGTCTCTCCAACCCGGAGACGTCGCGCCGCGGCAACCTCTACGGCATGATCGGCATGGCGATCGCCGTGCTCGCGACGATCTTCGGCCCGCACGTCACCGCCGCCGGGCTGCCGTACATCTTCGGCGCGATGGTGGTCGGCGCGGCCATCGGCCTCTACGCCGCGCGCATCGTCAAGATGACGCAGATGCCCGAGCTGGTTGCGCTCATGCACAGCCTCGTCGGTCTCGCGGCGATGCTGGTGGGCTATGCCAACTTCATCGACCCGGCGGTCGCGGTCGGCATGACGCCGGCCGAGCAGTCGATCCACGAGATCGAGATGTACGTCGGCGTGCTGATCGGCGCGGTCACGTTCTCCGGCTCGGTGATCGCGTTCGGCAAGCTCTCCGCGAAGATCAGCGGCAAGCCGGTCCTGCTGCCCGGGCGGCACTGGATCAACCTCACCGGGCTGCTGCTCGTCGTCTACTTCGGCTACGCGTTCGTGCACGCCGAGAGCCTCGCCGACGCAATGCTTCCGATGCTGGTGATGACGATCGTCGCGCTGCTCTTCGGCATCCACATGGTCATGGCGATCGGCGGTGCCGACATGCCGGTGGTGGTGTCGATGCTGAACAGCTACTCGGGCTGGGCGGCGGCGGCCACGGGCTTCATGCTCTCGAACGACCTCCTCATCGTGGTCGGCGCGCTCGTCGGCTCGAGCGGTGCGATCCTGTCGTACATCATGTGTGCCGCGATGAACCGCCACTTCCTCAGCGTGATCGCCGGCGGCTTCGGCACCGACGGCGGCGCTCCCGCGGCGGCCGGCGCCGTGCAGCCCGCGGGCGAAGTGACCCCGATCACCGCGGCGGACACCGCCGAGCTCCTGCGCGAGTCGAAGAACGTCATCATCGTCCCGGGCTACGGCATGGCGGTCGCGCAGGCGCAGCACACCGTCTACGAGATCACGAAGGTGCTGCGCGAGAAGGGCGTCAACGTGCGCTTCGGCATCCACCCGGTCGCGGGCCGCATGCCCGGTCACATGAACGTGCTGCTGGCCGAAGCCAAGGTGCCCTACGACATCGTGTTCGAGATGGACGAGCTCAACGAGGACTTTCCCGACACCGACGTGGCGATGGTGATCGGCGCCAACGACATCGTGAACCCCGCGGCGCAGGAGGACCCGACGAGCCCGATCGCCGGCATGCCGGTGCTCGAGGTCTGGAAGGCGAAGACGTCGATCGTGATGAAGCGCAGCATGGCCTCGGGCTATGCCGGCGTCGACAATCCGCTGTTCTACAAGGAGAACAACCGGATGCTGTTCGGCGACGCGAAGAAGATGCTCGACGAGGTGCTCGTCGCGCTGAAGTCCTGATCGCCGGCGGGCAGGGACGGCGCGCGATGTCGGGCCCCCTTTCGCATCTCGCCGTTCTCGATCTCTCGCGCGTCCTCGCGGGGCCGTGGTGCACGCAGTTGCTCGCGGATCTCGGCGCCACCGTGATCAAGATCGAGAAGCCCGGGAGCGGCGACGACACGCGCGGCTGGGGCCCGCCGTTCCTCAAGGACACCGCGGGACGCGACACGCACGAGGCCGCGTACTACCTCGCGTGCAATCGGGGCAAGCTCTCGGTCGCGCTCGACTTCACCCGGCCCGAGGGGCGCGAGCTCGTCATGCGTCTCGCGCGCTCGAGCGACGTCATGGTCGAGAACTACAAGGTCGGCGGGCTCGCCAAGTACCGCCTCGATTACGCGAGCGTCGCCCCGGAGTGCCCGCGCCTCGTGTACTGCTCGATCACCGGCTTCGGCCAGGATGGCCCGTACGCGCCGCGCGCGGGCTACGACTTCATGATCCAGGGCCTCGGCGGCTTCATGAGCGTCACCGGCGAGCGCGACGATCTTCCGGGCGGCGGACCGCAGAAGGCGGGCATCGCGATCTCCGATCTCATGACCGGCATGTATGCGTCGACCGCGATCCTCGCGGCGCTCGCCCACCGCGAAGTGTCGGGCAAGGGCCAGTACATCGACGCGTGCCTCTTCGACACGACGGTGGCGATGATGGCGGTGATGGACATGAACTACCTCGTGAGCGGCGTGCCGCCGGGACGCGCGGGCAACGCGCACCTGAACATCGTGCCGTACCAGGTGTTCGCGTGCGCCGACGGCCACATGATCCTCGCGGTGGGCAACGACGGGCAGTTCGCGAAGTTCTGCACGATCGCGGGCCGCCCCGAATGGGCGAGCGATCCGCGGTTCGCGAAGAACGTCGATCGCGTGCGCAATCGCGACGTGCTCGTGCCGATGGTCGCGGCGGTCATGCTCACGCGCACCCAGCGGCAATGGCTCGACGCGCTGGAGCCCGAAGCCGTGCCCTGCGGCCCGATCAATCGCCTCGACCAGGTGTTCGCCGATCCGCAGCTCGCCGCGCGCGGGATGAAGGTGGACCTCGCGCATCCGCTCGCGGGCACCGTGCCGCAGGTGATCGCGCCGCTCAAGCTCTCCGGCACGCCCCTCGAGTACGATCGCGCACCGCCGCTGCTCGGCGAGCACACGCTCGCGGTGCTCACGCAACGGCTGGGCCTGTCCGCCGCGGAGTGCGAAACGCTCGCGCAGCGCGGCGTCATCGGCATCCCGGCGAGCGGCCCGGGCGCATTCGCATGAGCGCGAAGCTCGAACCTCGTTCGCCGGGCGCTGCCACGCGCGCGGCGGCGGCTTCGCGCCCGACCGCGGGAGCGCGGCGATGACGGCCTGGACCCGCCGGCGCGGGTTCTGGATCGCCTATGCGCTGCTGGCGCTTGCCGCGCTCGCGCTCGCGTGGCGGCTCTTTCCGCTCGCGATTCCGCTCGTCAACCTCGACATCAAGCTCGCGCGCCACGAGGCGCTCGATGCCGCGCGTGCACTCGCTGCAAAGCACGACCTCGCGCCCGAAGGTGCACGCACCGCCGTGCGGTTCGCGCACGACGACGCCATCCAGAACTACGTCGAGCTCGAAGGCGGCGGCAAGAAGGCGTTCGCCAATCTCATGTCGGGCGACGGTGTACGCGCCCTACTGGTGGGAGGTGCGCCTGTTCGTGCCCGGCGAGATCCGCGAAGCGCTCGTGCGCCTGCGGCCCGACGGTGCGCCCGACGGCTTCGTGAAGAAGCTTCCCGAGACGTACGTGCCGGCCGATCGCGCCGCAGCGGCGCTGCCCGCACCGCAGGCGCGCAGGATCGCGGAGACGGGGGCGGCGGACTGGGGCGTCGATCTCGCGCACTACCGTCCGCTCGAGGAGACGCAGCAGCGGCGCACCGCGGGCCGCGTCGATCACGCGTTCGTCTACGAGCGCACCGACGCGCGCGTGGCGGACGCGCGCTTTCGCGTACGCCTCGTGGTGTCGGGCGACGAGCTCACCGAAGTGACGCCGTTCGTGTTCGTGCCGGAAGCCTTCAGTCGTCGGTACGCGGAGCTGCGGTCGGCGAACAACACCATCGCCGGCGGTGCGGGACTTGCGGCAGGCGTGCTGTACGGGCTCGGCGGCTGCGTGCTCGGCGTGCTGTGGCTGCTGCGGCAACATGCGCTGGCGTGGCGTCCCGCGGTCGTCGCCGGCCTCGTCGTCGGCGGCCTCATGGGGGCGGCGTCGCTCGCCGGCACGCCCGCCGCGTGGTTCGGCTACGACACCGCCGATCCCGTGCTGTCGTTCTGGGCGCGCCAGATCGGCGGCGCGCTCGTCGTGTTCGTCGGCGGCGGTCTCGCGTATGCGCTGGTGTTCATGGCCGCGGAGAGCCTGTCGCGCCGCGCGTTCCCGCGGCACCCGCAACTGTGGAAGCTCTGGAGCCGCGAGGGCGCGCCCACGGTGCAGGTGCTCGGACGCACCGTCGGCGGGTATCTGTTCGTCGGCATCGAGCTCGCCTTCATCGCGCTGTTCTACTACGCGACCAATCGCTGGCTCGGGTGGTGGCAACCCTCCGAAGCGCTCACCGACCCGAACATCCTCGGCAGCGCGGTGCCGGCGCTCGCGCCCATCGCGATATCGCTGCAGGCGGGCTTCATGGAAGAGTGCCTGTTCCGCGCCGTCCCGCTGTCGCTCGCCGCGCTGATCGGCGCGCGCTTCGGCCGTCGCGGGCTTGCGCTTGCCATTGCCGTGGTGCTGCAGGCGATCATCTTCGGCAGCGCGCACGCGAACTATCCCGGCTTCCCCGCCTATTCGCGTCCGGTGGAGCTCTTCATCCCGTCGCTCGTCTGGGCGCTGCTCTTCATGCGCTTCGGATTGCTCACGACGATCGTGCTGCACGCGCTCTTCGACCTCGCTCTGTTCTCCATCCCGCTGTTCCTGGTCGACGCACCCGGCGCCAACCTGCAGCGCGCGATCGTGATCCTCGCCGGGCTGGTGCCGCTCGCGATCCCGCTGTTGCGCAGGCGCGCCGCGGGTGCCTGGCTCGAATTGCCGGACGTCCTGCGCAATGCCGGCTGGGAGCGCACGCACACGCTCGCTCCGGTGGCGCCGAAGCGCGAGACCGCAGCCCCCGTCTCGCGCTGGGTGGCGGGCCTGCAGCGCGTCCTGCCGGCACTCGGCGTGGCCGGCCTCGCCCTGTGGCTCTTCACGGCCGATTTTCGTGCCGACGTGCCGCCGCTGCCGGTCTCGCGCGCCGACGCGATCGCGACCGCCGAGCAGGCGCTGGCGGCGCAGGGGCATGCGCTCGGTCCCGAATGGCGGCGCTTCGCGCGCGTGCGCCTCGTCCCGCAGGAAGGCTCGGCCTGGACGGGGCACGAGTTCGTCTGGCGCGAGGCGGGAGCGCAGGCCTATCGCGCGCTGATCGGCAAGTGCGCTCGCACCGCCGCTGTGGGAAGTGCGCTTCGCACGCTTCGAAGGCGACGTCGCCGAGCGTGCGGAAGAGTGGCGCGTCACGGTGGACGGTCAGCGCCGCATCCGGCAGGTGCGCCACGCGTTGCCTGAAGGCCGCCCCGGCGCCAGCCTCGACCGCGAGGCGGCGCTGGGCGTCGCGCAGCGTGCCCTGAAGGAACGGATGGACGTCGATCCCGCTGCGGTGCGCCTCGTCTCCGCGCGCCAGGAGCAGCAGCCGGCGCGCCGCGACTGGATGTTCGAGTTCGCGGACCCGAGCGCCAAGGTCGGCGATGGCGGCGAATCGCGGCTGCAGGTGCTCGTTGCGGGCGACGAGGTCAGCGCCTATGGCCGCTACATCTTCGTGCCCGAGGCGTGGGAGCGCCAGCAGCGCGAGCGCGAGAGCGAGATGCTGTTCGCCAAGCTCGCGCTGCTCGGGCTCGTGGGCGTCGCCTTCGTCGGTGGCATCGTATACGCGGCGATGCAATGGACGCGCCGCCACTACGATCGGCGTGCGTTGCGCATCGTCGCGTTCGTCTCCTTCGTGCTGGCGGTGGTCGGGATCGGCAACAACTGGCCCGCGACGGCGATGGGCCTGCGCAGCACGGAGCCGATCGCATCGCAGGTTGCGCTGTCGATGCTGGGCGGCCTCGCCGGCGCGGTGTTCGCGGCGCTCGCCGTCGGCTTTCTCAGCGCGATCGGCGCGTGGGGGGCGGTGACGCGTGCACCCTACCGCTTTGGTCGACGCTGGCCGCCGTGGGTGATCGGCGCGAGTGCGGCGTTGCTCGTGGCCGGCCTCGGCGGGGCGCTCGGCGCGCTCGCGCCCGAGACCGCACCGGTGTGGCCGACCTACGGCGTCGCGAGCCAGGCGTTGCCGCTGCTGGGTGCCGCGCTCGCCGGCGCCGCGGTGCTGGGTGCGATCGGCGCGGGGCTGTTCCTGCTCACCTGGCTCGACGCGCTCACGCACGAGTGGCATCGGCACGTGTGGCTCGCAGGTGTCGTGCTGATGGTCGTGCTCACCGGTGTCGCGGTGATCGGCGCGGCGAACCCGTTCGTGGCCATCGCTGCGGGGCTGCTCTCCGGGGCCGTGGCGGCCGTGACCGTCTACGGTGCCCTGCGCCTCGACCTGCGCACGGTCCCCGCGTATGTCGTGACGGGTGCCGTGCTGGGCTTCGTCGAGAGCGGCGTACGCAACGCAACGACGGCGAGCTACGTCGAGGCCGCCGTCGCGAGCGCGATCGCGATCGCGGTCGGTATGATCGCGACACGCTATCTCACGGCGGGCACGCGCGCGGCACGGAGTAGCACGTCACCTCCGGGGTAACCCCAGAGCCCCCCAGCGGTACGTTTACGCGGGGACCTCCGAGGTGGGCGCGCGGTAGAATGCGCGCCCCGCGGCCCGCACGCCGCGATTCCGTGTCATGCCCGAATCCCCCGCGAACCGCCTCAAGCACGCGCTTGCCCGCGCGATGAGCGTCGATGCACAGGCGCTCATGCGCCGCATCGATCGCGCGCAGCGGCAGCGCGCACCCGGCCCCGAGTGGGAGCGTCTCGCACGCGCGGTCGACGCGGCCGTCGGGCGCCGCGAGGCACGCGCGGCGCGCCGGCCCGGCGTCGCGTACCCGCCCGAGCTGCCGGTCTCGCAACGTGCCGACGCGATCGGCGCCGCCATTCGCGAGCACCAGGTCGTGATCGTCTGCGGCGAGACCGGCTCCGGCAAGACCACGCAGCTGCCGAAGATCTGCCTCGACATCGGCCGGGGCGAGCGCGGCCTCATCGGCCACACGCAACCGCGAAGGCTGGCCGCGCGCGCCGTCGCGACGCGCATCGCGCAGGAGCTCGACACGAGCGTCGGCGATCTCGTCGGCTTCAAGGTGCGCTTCACCGACGAGACGCGGCCGGATGCCTTCGTGAAGCTGATGACGGACGGGATCCTGCTCGCCGAGACGCAGGGCGACCGCATGCTCGCGGCATACGACACGATCATCGTCGACGAAGCGCACGAGCGCAGCCTCAACATCGACTTCCTGCTGGGCTACCTCAGGCAGCTCCTGCCGCGCCGCCCCGATCTCAAGGTGATCATCACCTCGGCGACGCTCGATGCGCAGCGGTTCGCGCAGCATTTCGCGACCGATGGCGATGGCGAGAAGAAGCCGGCGCCCGTCATCGAGGTGTCGGGCCGCACGTATCCGGTCGAGATCCGCTATCGCCCGCTGCGCGCCGCCGAAGAGGAGAGCGACGACGAGGAGGAGCTCGAGGACGCCATCGTCGCCGCCGCCGAAGACCTGTGGCGCGGCGCGCGCGGCGACATCCTCGTGTTCCTGCCCGGCGAGCGCGAGATCCGGGAAACCGCGGAGCTGCTCCGGCGCAGCCTCGCGCGCCGCCCGTACGGGTCCGAGGTCGAGATCCTGCCGCTCTACGCGCGCCTGTCGGTGGCCGAGCAGCAGCGCGTGTTCGCGCCGAGCCGGGGCCGCCGCCTGGTGCTCGCGACCAACGTGGCGGAGACCTCGCTCACGGTTCCGGGTATCCGCTTCGTGATCGATGCGGGCCTCGCGCGGGTGAAGCGCTATTCGCTGCGCAACAAGACCACGTTGCTGCAGATCGAGAAGATCTCGCAGGCCGCGGCCAACCAGCGCGCGGGACGCTGCGGGCGCGTGGCGGCCGGCATCTGCGTGCGCCTGTACAGCGAGGACGACTTCGCCGCGCGGCCCGCGTACACGGATCCGGAGATCCTGCGCTCGTCGCTCGCCGCCGTCATCCTGCGCATGGCGGCGCTCGATCTCGGCAACGTCGACGCGTTCCCGTTCCTCGAGCCGCCGCTGCCACGTGCCGTTGCGGACGGATACCAGCTCCTCGACGAGCTTGGCGCGGTCGGTCGCGAACGGCGCCTGACACCCCTCGGTCGCGAGCTCGCGCGCCTGCCGGTCGACCCGCGCATCGGGCGCATGATCCTCGAAGCGCGCACGCGAGGCTGCATCGCGGAGGTGCTCGTCATCGCGAGCGCGCTGTCGGTGCCCGATCCGCGCGAGCGGCCGCTCGAGAAGCAGCAGGCGGCCGACCAGGCGCACCTGCGCTTTCGCGACGAGCGCTCCGACTTCCTGTCGTTCCTCGCGCTGTGGGAATTCTTCGACGCGCAGCAGAAGGAAGGTCTATCGCATCGCAAGCGGGTCGATGCCTGTCGCGCGCAGTTCGTGTCGTGGCTGCGCCTGCGCGAATGGCGCGACGTGCACGGGCAACTCGTCGCGGTGCTCGAGGAGCAGGGCTGGAAGTGGACGCGACGAGCTCGCGCCGACGATCGATGCGGCGCGTTACCAGGTGCTGCACGAGGCGCTGCTGTCGGGCCTGCTCGGCAACGTCGGCACGCGCGACGACGGCGAAGGCTACGCCGGTGCGCGCGGCATCCGGTTTCATCTTCATCCCGGTTCGGGGCTTGCGAAGAAGGCCCCGCGCTGGGTGCTCGCCGCCGAGCTCGTCGAGACCACGCGCCTGTACGCGCGCTGCGCGGGACGCGTCGAGCCCGAGTGGATCGAGGCGGTCGCCGGCGAGCGCGTCGACCGCGATTATTTCGAGCCGCGCTGGGACGCCGATCGCGGCGAGGTGATCGCGAGCGAGCGCGTGCGGCTGTACGGCCTCACGCTGGTCGCGCGGCGGCGGGTGAGCTTCGGACGCATCGATCCGGTGGTCGCGCGGCAGGTGTTCATACGCGAGGGCCTCGTCACCGGCGAGCTGCGGACCAAGGGCGCCTTCCTCGCGCACAACCGGCGGCTCGTCGCCGAGGTCGCGGAGCTCGAGCACAAGGCGCGGCGGCAGGACGTGCTCGTGGACGACGAGGCGATCGCGGGGTTCTACGACTCGCGCGTGCCGGCCGACGTGCACTCGACGGCGGGGTTCGAGCGCTGGCGCGCGGACGCGGAAGCGCGCGATCCCGAGGTCCTGTTCATGACCCGCGAAGCGCTGATGCGGCACGCCGCGCTGAACGTCACGCCGACGTGGTTCCCCGACGCGTTGACGATGGCCGGCGCGCGGCTTGCGCTCGCGTATCGCTTCGCGCCCGGGCACCCGCGCGACGGCCTCACGCTTGCGGTGCCGCTCGCGCTGCTCAACCAGCTCGACGCGGCGCGCCTCACGTGGCTCGTGCCGGGCATGATCCGCGAGAAGGCGACGTTCTACCTGAAGGCGCTGCCGAAGGCCTTCCGCAATCGCCTCGTGCCGCTGCCGGATTTCGTGACGGCATTCCTCGAGACCGAGCCCTCGCAGGAGGCGCCGCTGCCCGATGCGCTGCGCGACTTCATCCGGCAGCGCCTGCGCGAAGCGCCGCCCGGCGGACGCGTGGGACGGCGTCGAGCTGCCGCCGCATCTCGTGCTGAACGTCCGCGTCGTGGATGCGGCGGGCAAGGAGCTCGGCGAAGGCCGCGATCTCGCCGCACTGCGGGAGCAGCTCGGCGAAGCGGCGCAGCTGTCGTTCGCCGGCAGCGGACCGGCCCTCGAACGGCGCGGCCTCAAGGCGTGGAATTTCGGCGACCTGCCGCCGACGCTGACGCATCGCAAGGGCGGGCAGCGGCTGACCGGCTATCCTGCGCTCGTCGACGACGGGCGACAGCGTATCGATCGTGCTACTCGATCGCGAGGACGTCGCGACCGCATCGACGCGTGCGGGGGTCGTGCGCCTGATCCGGATCGCACTCAAGGACGTGCTCGCGCGCTACGAGAAGGGGCCGCCGGGATTCGCGGCGACCGCGCTCGTGTTCAAGCCGGCCGTTCCCGCCGACCGGCTGCTCGACGACGTGCGGGCCGCGGCGTACGACCGGGCGTTCGTCGGCGACGATCCGCTGCCGCGCTCCGAGCAGGCCTTTGCCGAACAGGTGAAACGGGCCCGTGCGCGGTTGCCGGCGGTGGCCGACGCCGCGTTCGGCCTCCTCTGCGAGCATCGCCTCCGAATACCAGGCGCTCAACCAGCGACTTGCCGCCTTGCCCTCCGCGCTCTCGCGCCTGGGGGCGGAGATCCGCGCCCGCCGCGATGCGCTCGTGCATCCCGGCTTCTTCGCGGGCACGCCGTGGGCGCACCTCACGCAGGTGCCGCGCTATCTGAAGGCGCTCGAGCGCCGGCTCGCGAAGTACGCCGACAATCCGACGCGCGACGCGAAGCACGCCGCGGCGATGGCGCAGTGGTGGCAGCGCCTGCGCGAGCGGCAGGAGCGCGACCGCGAGGCCGGACGCGCCGATCCCGCGCTGGCCGAGTTCCGCTGGCTGCTCGAGGAGCTGCAGGTATCGCTCTTCGCCCAGGAGCTGAAGACGCCGTTCCCCGTATCCTACAAGCGGGTGGAGAAGGCCTGGAGCGAGATCGGCCGCTGAGCGCCGCCGCCTGCGCTCCGGGATTGCCCTGCGCGTGGCGTTCGTGCCGACAGGTGCGGCGCGCCCGGGACGAGGCGTCCGCCATCGCGTTGGCGGCCCCGAACGGGCGTGCTACATTAGGTCGGCGTGAATTCGCATATTCACATCGATGCTCGCCCGGCGCCGGCCGTCATCCGCCGGACGAGCGCGTCCGCCGATGCGGCGCTGCCTGCCCGCGTACTGGTCGCCCTAGCGTGAACGAGACTACGACCGAAGCCCCGGCTCGCCGCCCGCCGCCGTCCGAGACGTCGCGCATCCTGGGCGAATGCCGCGACCGCGCCGTGCAGCGGCTGATGCTGTCGTTCGCCCGCATGCTGGAAAGCGTGTGCGCCATGCTGATGGAACGGGCGAGCAACACCGACGTGCGCGAAGACCAGATGATGTACCTCGATGCGCGCGCGGCGCTGCTCTCGCAGCGCGCGAGCGTCATGGCGGCCTTCGAGGAGAAGCTGCGCCGGCGCGTCGACGACCGCATCAGCGGCAAGGAAGAGCCGAAGGCCGATTTCTCCACCCTGGATGCCGCGAGCCTCGCGCTCGTGGAGCCGAACAAGATGGACGAGTCGGTGATCACGAGCAACATCGTGCGCGTGGTCGAGAACCTCTGCTACGAGGAGCTGCAGACCTTCAATCGCGGCATGGGCCACCTCCTCGGCAACCCGGACCTGGAGGTCGAGGCCAATCCGCTCGCGCCCACGACGATCGTCGAGGCGTTCGCGGAGGCCCTGCAAACGGTGCAGGGCGAGGATCGCATGAAGTACGCGATCCTGAAGGAGCTCAACCGTTCCTCGCTCGGCGAGATCAATGCCATCTACGCCGATCTCAACCAGCACCTCCTCGCGCTGCGCGTCATGCCGAGCGCAACCGCACGGGTGACGGGCCGAGGCGGTGCGGGCGGGCGCAGGCACGCAGCGCAGTCCACGGGCGGTGGTGCTCGAGCGCCGGGGCAGGTCGGCGACTATGCACCGGGCCACGTCGCCGGTGCGCCCTCGGCCGAGGTCGACATCATGTCGGTCTTCCGGCGCATGTTCGGCTCGCCTGCTGCGGCTCCCGCGCTTGGCGGAGGAGGTGCGCGCCGCGTACGTGGGCGTGCCCGGGGGCACGGGCATTCCGGGCGGCGCGATGCCCGGCGGCGCAGTGCCCGGCCTCGGCGTCTCGTTCGGTGTGCCGGCGGGCGCGCAAGGCGCTCCCGGCGTCGCCTACGCCGGCGCAGGTCGTCGCCGGTGCGTACGCCGGCGCAGGTGCGGCCGCGCCGGGCGTCGGGTTCGATCCCGTCGCCTATCCGCATCTGAAGCTCGGCGCGCTGCCCACCACGCCCTCGGGTTACGTGCCCGGGGCGCCGATCATGGTGACGCCGGAGCTCGGCGAAGGGCTGTATCGCCTGCAGCGCGGCGAAACCGGCTTCGACGCGGGCGGCGGCACGATCGTGCAGTTCGCGGGCATTCCCGAAGGACAGCACAACGTCCTGCGCGACCTGCAGGAATCGCCGCTCGGCCAGCGCGCAAACCAGCTCGAGTCGATGACGATCGAGCTGGTGGCGATGCTGTTCGATTACATCTTCGACACCAAGGATCTCCCGGACGGCATCAAGGCGCTGCTCGCGCGGCTGCAGATCCCGGTGCTCAAGGCGTCGATGCTCGACGGCGCGTTCTTCGCCAAGAAGACGCACCCGGCGCGGCTGCTGGTGAACGAGCTCGCGCAGGCGGGCCTCGGCTGGTCGCCCGAGATGGGGCCGCAGGACCAGCTCTATCGCAAGCTCGAGGAGATCGTCCACCGGATCCTCGACGGCTTCACGGACGACCTCGCGATCTTCGAGGAGGCGCGCGAGACGCTGCAGGCGTACCTCGCCGAGGAGCAGACCGCCGCCGAGATCAACATCCAGCTCTCGGCCGAAGAGGTCAACGACCGCGACCGGCGTCACGTCGCGCAATCGGTCGCGCGCGCGGAGACGGAGAACCGCATCGCCTCCAACGTGCTGCCCAACTTCCTCGCGGATTTCCTGCGCGACAAGTGGAGCCACGTGCTCGAGGCCGCGTACTACGCCGAGGGCAGCGAGGGCGAGCCGTGGAAGGAGGCGCTCGCCACCGTCGACGAATTCGCGTGGAGCGTGCAGCCCAAGCGCACGGCAGACGAACGCAAGCGCCTCGTCGCGTCCTTGCCTGCGATGCTGAAGCGCCTCAATGTCGGCATGCGCGAGGTGCCGTGGTCGCCCGACGATCGCGACAGCTTCATGGCGAACCTCGTCGAAGCGCATGCGGCGGCCGTGAAGCCCGCGCTCGCGAGCGTCGCATCGCCGACCACCGCGATCGCCGAGCAGGCGCGCGCGGAAGCGGCCTATGCGAAGGCCGCGGGCGACGAGGCGGCAGCCGCCAGGGCCGAGCAACTCGCCGCCGCAATGGCTCCTGCAGAAGCGGCGAAGCCGGAGGTGCACGAGGTCGTCGCCGATCAGTTCCTCGAGATCGCGCAGAGCCTCGAACGCGGCACGTGGGTGGAGTTCGAGGAAGAAGGCGGGCAGCTCTCGTTCGCCAAGCTCGCGTGGCTCTCGCCGCTGCGCGGCACGTACCTGTTCACCAACCGCCAGGGCCAGAAGGCGATCTCGATGACGGCCGAGGAGCTTGCGGAGCGTTTCCGCAGCGATCGCGCGCGTCTCGTGGAAGCCGAGCCGCTCGTCGATCGCGCGTTCTCGAGCGTCATGGCCAACATCGGCGAGAAGTATCCCGAGCCGGCTGCGGCCTGAACGCGCCGTGCGCATCGGCGCTCTCATCATCGGCGACGAGATCCTGTCGGGCAAGCGGCAGGACCGGCATCTCGCGCACGTGATCGGCACGCTGGGTGCGCGGGGCCTGAAGCTCGCGTGGGCGCGCTACGAGGGCGACGATCGCGCGCGCCTCACGCGGGTGCTGCGCGAGTCCTTTGCCGAGGGCGGGATCGTGTTCGCGTTCGGCGGCGTCGGCGCAACCCCCGACGATCACACGCGGCAGGCCGCTGCCGCCGCGCTCGGCGTTGCGCTCGAGCGTCACCCCGAGGCCGTGCGCGCGCTCGAGGCGAAGTTCGGCGCCGAGGCTTACCCGCATCGCGTGCTCATGGCGGAGTTTCCCCAGGGCGCCGCGATCATCCCGAATCCGGTGAACGACGTGGCGTCGTTCTCGATTCGCGGTCACCACTTCTTCCCGGGTTTTCCGCAGATGGCATGGCCGATGCTCGACTGGGTGCTCGATCGCCATTACGCGGACCTGTCGAAGACGCCGGAAGCCGAACGCGCGATCGTCGTGCACGGCGCCGGCGAAAGCCAGCTCCTGCCGCTCATGAACGAGATCGTCGCCGCGTTTCCGCAGCTCAAGCTCTTCAGCCTCCCGGCATTCGTGGCCGACGGCACGCGCCGGCTCGAGCTCGGGGTGCGCGGCGACCCTTCCGCGCTCGACGCCGCGATGACGCGCATCGTCGCGGGCGTGGAAGCCGGCGGATTCCGCTGGGAACCCTTCTACTCTGAGTAAAACGCGCGCGTTGTTTTACTCAGAGTAGACGGGGTTGCGCGCCGCCTGCTCGGGGCAGCGGTCGCTGCGTCCCTGTATCATGACGGATCGAGGCACGCCGTCCGGCGCGCCTTGCTCGCATCCCGCCCGCCGTCTGCCAAGGAACGCCGCCATGATCGTCTCCGACCGCCAGGTCATCGCCGACATCACCGCCCGCTGCCTGCTCGAAGTGAAGGCCGTCAATTTCAGCGAGGACAAGCCCTTCATCTTCACCTCGGGCTGGGCGAGCCCGGTGTACATCGATTGCCGCAAGCTGATCTCGTTCCCGCGCGTGCGGCGCACGCTGATGGACTTCGCGGAATCCACCATCCTGCGCGACGTGGGCTTCGAGCAGGTCGACACCATCGCGGGTGGCGAGACCGCGGGCATCGCGTTCGCGGCGTGGATCGCCGAACGCATGATGCTGCCGATGCAGTACATCCGGAAGAAGGCGAAGGGCTTCGGGCGCAACGCGCAGATCGAGGGCGATCTTCCCGAGGGTTCGCGCGTGCTGCTCGTCGAGGACCTCACGACCGACGGCCAGAGCAAGATCAACTTCGTCCAGGCGCTGCGCAACGCCGGGGCAGTCGTGAACCACGTGTTCGTGCTGTTCAACTACGACATCTACCCGGAGACGCGCCAGATCCTGGCGGACCTCGACGTGAAGATGCATTCGCTCGCGACCTGGCGCGACGTCCTGCGCGTGGCGAAGCAGATGAACTACTTCAGCAGCACCGCGATCGGCCGGGTCGAGGCCTTCCTCGACCATCCCGCCAAGTGGTCCGGCGAGCACGGCGGCGCCACGTCGATCGGCGCGAAGCAGGGCGCCTGAAGCGGCGCGGCGCGTCCACCTTCCAAGGCGAGCGCAGCATGCGCTCGCCTCGCACAGCTGCACCGCAGGAGTGCGATGTCGCGCCCCGGCCGAGCTGGCGCTCAGCGCGCCATCGCCGCTTCGCGACGCGTTTCGGTTCCCGCCAGGGCGTTTGCGCACTCGCTCACGAGCTCCGGCCCGCGGTAGATGAGCCCCGTGTAGATCTGCACGAGCGCGGCGCCAGCCTCGATCTTCTCGCGCGCATCCTCGCCCGACATGATGCCCCCGCAGCCGATGATCGGCAGCGCGCCGTCGAGCGCCTGCGCGAGGCGACGCACCACGGCCGTCGCCTGCGCGCGCAACGGCCGTCCCGACAGCCCGCCCGCCTCCTCGGCGAGCGGCTGTCCGCACACGGCGGCGCGCGAGACCGTCGTGTTCGTCGCGATCACGCCGTCCATGCGTTGCGCGACGAGCACCCGCGCGATGCCGTCGATCGTCGCGTCCTCGAGATCCGGCGAGATCTTCACCACGATCGGCGTGTACTTGCCGTGCGCGTCGGCGAGCGCGCTCTGCTCGCGCTTGAGCGCGCCGAGCAGCGGCGCCAAGGCATCGGCGAGCTGCAGCTCGCGCAAGCCCTTCGTGTTCGGCGACGAGATGTTCACCGCGACGTACGAGGCGCGCTGGTAGACCGCTCGCAGGCACGTGAGATAGTCCTCGATCGCGCGGTCGTTCGGCGTATCGAAATTCTTGCCGATGTTGAGCCCGAGGACGCCGCGCCACGATGCACGCGACGCGTTGTCGACGAAGCGCCGCACGCCGTCGTTGTTGAAGCCCATGCGGTTGATCAGCGCTTCGCGCCTCGATCAGACGGAAGAGGCGCGGCTTCGGATTGCCGGGCTGTGCGCGCGGCGTGACCGTTCCGCATTCGATGAAACCGAAGCCGAACGTCGCGAGTCCATCCACGTGCGCGGCGTTCTTGTCGAGGCCCGCGGCAAGGCCCACGCGGTTCGGGAACGTGAGCCCCATGACCTTGACGGGATCGCTGCGTACCCGCGGCAGCAACAGCTGCGGCATGCCGAACTTCGCGGCGATGTCGAGGCTCCCGAATGCCGCGCGATGCGCGCGCTCGGGATCGAGCGCGAACAGCATCGGTCGGAAAAGCGGATAGAGCATCAGGGGAGTGAACTGCTGCGCGCAATGCTCGAGCGCAGGACGTGCGGCGATGATACCATCGGCCGGCAGTGGCATCCCGCATCGACGGACGCAGCACGCGTGGCAGCTCGCATGAAACGATGGATGACAATCGCGCTCGCGAGCGCGCTCGTGTTCGCGCTGCCGGCGGCGCACGCCGCGAACGGCACGGCGTCGAGGCACGATGCGCGACACGCGAAGGCCACCAAGCGCGCGAGCGCGAAGGCGGCCCCCACCTATGCCGACCGCGCCGAGGTGCAGGCCTTCATCGCCGAGATGAAGGTCGAGCACGGCTTCGATCGCGCCGCGCTGCGCCGCCTGTTCGCGAGCGCGCGCTATCAGCCGCAGATCGTGGCGGCGATGCAGCGGCCGCTGCTCGAGCCGCCCAAGTGGTTCGAGTATGCCCCGTCGTTCCTCTCTCCCGCGCGCATCGACGGCGGCGTCGCGTTCTGGTCCGCCCACGCACGGGCGCTCGAGCGTGCCGAAAGCGAGCTCGGCGTGCCTGCCGGAAATCATCGTGGCCATCGTGGGCGTGGAAACATTCTACGGCCGCAACACGGGGCGGTATCGCGTGCTCGATGCGCTCTCGACGCTCGCGTTCGATTACCCCCGGCGCGCCGCCTTCTTCCGCGGCGAGCTGCGCGACTTCCTGCTGCTGACGCGCGATCTGGGCGTGTCGCCCGCGGCGCCGAAGGGATCGTTCGCGGGCGCGATCGGACTGCCGCAGTTCATGCCGGGCAGCTATCGCAACTTCGCCATCGACTTCGACGCCGACGGCCGCGTCGACCTGTGGGAGAGCACCGACGACGTGATCGGCAGCGTGGCCAACTTCCTCGTGCGTCACGACTGGCAGCGCGGGCAGCCGGTGCTGATGCCCGCCTCCATCGCCGAGGAGAAGAAGGCCGAGGTGCTGCGGCGTCTCGACGGCGGCATCAGCGAGCGACGCGCGCTCGAGGCGTGGCTCGCCGATGGCGTGGCGCCGCGCGAGTCGCCGGCGGGCCTCGCATCCGATCCCGTGGGCCTGCTCATGCTCGAGGAATCGGACACGCGAGGGAAGCTACTGGATCGCCGCCAACAACTTCTACGTGCTCACGCGCTACAACCGCAGCCGGCTCTATGCCGCGGCGGTGTGGAACCTCGCACAGGCGATCAAGGCCGCGTATCGCGTATCCGCCAACGGCGCGAGGTGATGTCCGCGTGCCGCGCGGCATGCAGCGGTCGCGCCATCCACGGGGTGAAGCTCAGGCGTGGCCCGGTGCCCGGCCGGAGCCCGTCAGGCGGGCCGTGCGCGCGAAGTCCGTGAGCCCGGCAGTGGAGGCATCGGTGCCCGGCGGCAACGCGCCCGTTCCCGACAGCGCCGCGAGCACCGGCTTTGCGAGCGTCTTGCCGAGCTCCACGCCGAACTGATCGAACGGGTTGATCCCGAACAGGATCGCCTCGACGAACGTGCGATGCTCGTAGAGCGCGAGCAGCTGGCCGAGACAGCGGGCGTCGAGCGTGGGCAGCATGATCATCGTCGACGCCCGGTTGCCGGGACACACCCGCGCCGCAACGGCGGCTTCGAGCTCCGCGCCGGAAAGGTCGCTGCCCGCGAGCTCGGCGCGGATCTCTTCCCCGGAACGTCCGACCAGCAGTGCTTGCGCCTGGGCAATCGCATTGGCCACGAGCATCGCGTGCTGCTCGTCGATCGGATGCGCGGCGTGCAGCGGGACGATGAACTCGACGGGCGCCTCGCGCGTGCCCTGGTGCAGCCACTGGAAGAACGCGTGCTGGCCGTTGGTGCCAGGCTCGCCCCAGAGCGAAGGCGAAGTCATCCCGTCCACCGGGCGGCCATCGCGCGTGACGCGCTTGCCGTTGCTCTCGAGCACGAGCTGCTGCAGGTAGGCAGGCAGGCGCGCCAACGCCTGCGCATACGGCACGACCACCCGGTCGCTGCGGCCGAGCAGGCGCGCGTTCCAGAAGCCGAGCACGCCCAGCAGCACCGGAAGATTCTGCTCGAGGGGCGCCGTCCGGAAGTGCTCGTCCATGCTCGCCGCACCTGCGAGGAGCGCAGCGAAGCGCTCCCAGCCGAGGCGCAGCGCGATGGCGAGCCCGACGGCCGACCACAGCGAATAGCGTCCGCCCACCCAGTCCCACATCGGCAGGATGTCCTCGTGCGCGATGCCGAACGCGCGCGCCGCGGCGGTGTTCGCGCGTCACGCCGATGAAGTGGCGGCCCGGATCGGTGCCCGGCCCGAACGCCGACGCGAGCCACGCCTTGGCCGCCGACGCGTTGGCGAGCGTTTCCTGCGTGGTGAACGTCTTGGAGGTCACGACGAACAGCGTCGTCGCCGGATCGAGCGGCGCGAGGGCACGCGCGAGGTGCTCGGGATCGACGTTCGACACGAACTGAACGCGCAGGCCCTTCGCTTCGCGCGCCGGAAAGCCCAAGGCGTCGCACGCGAGCAGCGGCCCGAGGTCGGAGCCGCCGATGCCGATGTTCACGACATCGCGCAACGGGCGTCCGGTCGCGCCGACGCGCACGCCGCCGCGAACGCGCGACGCGATCGCCTGCATCCGCGCCTGCACCGCGCGGATGTCGGGCATCACGTCGCGGCCGTCGACGCGCACGGGCGTGTCCGTCTGCTGCCGCAGCGCGACGTGCAGCGCGGCGCGCTGCTCCGTGAGGTTGACCTTCTCGCCTGCGAAAAGGGCGCCGATCCAGCGCTCGAGGCCGATGTCGCGCGCGTGCGCGAGCAGGGCGGGCAGGCTGTCCGCCGCCAGGCGCTCCTTCGAGAGGTCGACGAGCCAGCCATCCCACGTGAACGACAGCCGGCGAAAGCGATCCGGCTCCGCGCGGAAGAGCTCCGGCAACGCTCGCCTCGCGGCGAGGCGCGCATGGTCGGCGAGGGAGGGCGTTGCAGGCGCAGTACGGTCGGTCGACATGGGTGGTTCGCGCGGCGCGTGGTCAGGATCGGGGCAGCATAACAGCGTTTATAATCGAACGATCTTCGCGGGCGTCCACCAGGCGAAGTGCGGGCCCTCGATGCGCATCCTCCTCTCGAATGACGACGGCTATTTCGCTCCCGGTCTCGAAGCCCTGGCGAGCGCCGTCGCTGCGCATGCCGACATCACCGTGGTCGCCCCCGAGCGCGACCGCAGCGGCGCATCGAACTCGCTGACGCTCGACCGGCCGCTGACGGTTCGCCGCGCGCCCAATGGCTTCCTGTTCGTGAACGGCACGCCGACCGATTGCGTCCACCTCGCGGTGACCGGGTTGCTCGAGCAGCTGCCGGACATGGTGATATCCGGCATCAATCTCGGCGCCAACATGGGCGACGACACCATCTACTCGGGCACGGTCGCGGCGGCCACCGAAGGCTTCCTGCTGGGCATTCCCTCCGTCGCGATCTCGCTCACATCGAAGACCGCCAAGCATTTCGAGACGGCCGCGGCGATCGCGGTCGATCTGGTGCAGCGGCACGCGCGGGCCCCTGCGGGAGCGTGGCTCCTGAACGTGAACGTGCCCGACGTCCCGCGCGAGGCGCTGCGCGGCTATCGCCTCACGCGCCTCGGCCGGCGCCACAAGGCGGAGAACGTGATCCGCATGCAGAGCCCGCGCGGCGAGACGGTGTACTGGGTCGGTGCCGCGGGGCCCGCGGCCGATGCGGGCGAGGGCACCGACTTCAACGCCGTGGAGCAGGGGCACGCGTCGATCACGCCGCTGCAGATCGACCTCACCAACCGGGACCAGATGGGCATCGTGTCGCAATGGCTCGGGTCATGAGCGAAAAGATGTCCGGCATCGGCATGACCTCGCCGCGCACGCGGGCGCGCATGGTCGAGCGCCTGCGCGAGCAGGGCATCCACGACGAGGTGGTGCTCGAGGCGATGAACACGGTGCCGCGCCACATCTTCGTCGACGAGGCGCTCGCGATCCGCGCCTACGAGGACAGCGCACTGCCGATCGGCCACGGCCAGACGATCTCGCAGCCGTGGATCGTGGCGCGCATGACCGAGCTCGCGCGCAGCGGGCAGCGCCTGCATCGCGTGCTCGAGATCGGCACGGGTTGCGGCTACCAGACCGCCGTGCTGGCGCAGATCGCCGACGAGGTCTATTCGGTCGAGCGCATCGGAGCGCTGGTGAACAAGGCGCGGCGCAACCTGCAGACCCTGAAGTGCACGAACGTGCGTCTCAAGCACGGCGACGGTTCGGCGGATCTCGGTGAGGATCTCGAGGTCGACGCCATCATCGTGACCGCCGGCACCGCGGTATTGCCGACGTCGCTGCTGCGGCATCTCAAACCCGGCGGCCGCATGGTCATTCCCCTCGCGCAGCACGCCGACGCGGTGGAGGGCGTGCAGCGCCTGACGGTGGTCACCGCCAGGGAAGGCGGTTACCGCGAACAAACCTACGATGCGGTACGATTCGTGCCGTTGTTGCATGGGCTGGGTTGAGGCGCATGCACGCTGCACGATGACGGTATCGCACCTGAAAATCCCGCCCTGCATTCTCCGGCGACCCCTCGCCCGGCTTGCCGCTTTCGGTCTCGTCCTGCTCGTTTCGGCGTGTGCGACGCGCACGCCGGCGCCGGTCGAGGAGCGTGCACCGCGTCCCGCTGCACCGGCGCTACCAGCCGCACCGGCTCCGAGGCCCGTGCCGCCCCCACCGGCACCCGAAGCGGAAACGCGTCCGAACACGTACACGGTCAAGCGCGGCGACACGCTGTACCTGATCGCGCTCGACCACGGCCTCGACTACCGCGAGCTCGCGGTGTGGAACAACATCGCGAACGTCGACCGCATCTACGCGGGGCAGGTGCTGCGGCTGTCGCCGCCCGGCGAGCCTGGCGGCGCGGCAACGACGGCCGGTGCGGGCGGCGTCGTGACTGCGCCGTTGCGGACGGTTCCGCCGATAGCGGCGGCGACGCCGGGTGTGGCCGGTGCGCCGGGCGCTTTGGCGACGCCGGTCACGCCGGCCACGCCGGCAACGCCGGGTGCGACCACCGCCACCACCGCGCCCGGAGCGACACCGACGCCGGCCACGCCCGGCGAGACTCGCACGACGGTCGCGAGCGCACCGGCGAGCCGGAATTCCGAGACCTACAAGACCGAGCCCAAGGCGCTCAAGCAGCCGTACTCCGAGCACGCGCTGCGCGAGATGCAGCGCGCGGCTGCCGCGGCTGCGGCCCCGGGCATGGGCGCCGTCGCGGCAACCCCCCCGCCTGCAGGTGCAGGCTCGCCCGTGGCGTCCGGCGCAGCCGCGGGCCCGCCGGCTGCGCAGTCGCCTGCGGGAGCTGCCGCACCCGCAGCGCCCGCCGCGGCACCGCCGGTGGTGGCGACGGCAATCCCCGGAGCAACGGCGCCCGGCGCATCCGCACCGTCGGACGGGAAGGGCGCGGCGGCCGACGACGACGAAAAGCTCGCGTGGGTGTGGCCGGCAACGGGCAAGATCGTCACGGGCTTCTCCGACACGGCCAACCTCAAGGGCATCGACATCGCCGGGAAGTCGGGCCAGCCCGTGGTGGCGAGCGCCGCGGGCAAGGTGGTGTATGCGGGCTCGGGCCTGCGCGGCTACGGCAAGCTCATCATCATCAAGCACAACAAGTCGTATCTCTCGGCGTACGCGCACAACAAGGAGATCCTGGTCAAGGAAGGACAGCAGGTCGCGCGCGGCCAGAAGATTGCGGAGATGGGCAACACCGACGCCGACCAGAACAAGCTGCACTTCGAGATCCGGCGGCTGGGCAAGCCCATGGATCCGCTCAAGTACCTGCCGCCCGCGTGATCCGCAGGTGCGCGTCGTGCCGGCTGCCTGCGGCACGCGTGCCGACGGCGCATCGCGTCCTCCGAGCAGAACCGGCGTCCCGATGATCCCGCGGCCGGCCGAAGACGATCCCGAAGGCGTGCTCCCGGGGTTCGAGGCGCCCGACGAAGCTCCCGTGCACGACCTCGATGCGGACGCGGCGCCGGCGCTCGACGACGCGCCCGAGGTCGATCACCTGACGCGCGAGCTCGCGCTCGACGAGCCGCAGCACGGCCTCGCTGCCGATTTCGTCAACGACGTCACGCAGATCTACCTGCACGAGATCGGACAGCACGCGCTGCTCGACGCGCACGAGGAGCTTGCGCTCGCCCGCGCGATGGCCGCCGGGGAGTTCTCCGCGCGCCAGACGCTCATCGAGCGCAACCTGCGCCTCGTGGTGAGCATCGCCAAGCATTACGCCAATCGCGGTCTCGCGCTGCCCGACCTGATCGAGGAAGGCAACCTCGGGCTCATGCACGCGCTCGACAAGTTCGATGCGGAGCGCGGCTTCCGCTTCACGACGTACGCGACCTGGTGGATCCGGCAGGCGATCGAGCGCGCGATCATGTGCCAGTCGCGCACGATCCGCCTGCCTGCGCACATCGTGAAGGAGCTCAACGTCGTGCTGCGTGCGCTGCGCCATCTCGAGATGCACGCTGCCCCGCACGGACGCGAGCCGTCGCTCGACGACGTTGCGCACCTGCTCGGCAAGCCGGTCGACGACGTGCGCCGCGTGCTCGGCTACAACGAGCACGTCACGTCGCTCGACGCGCCCGCCAATCGCGATGCCGCCGCTTCCATCGTGGAGAGCGTGCCCGACGAGGCCAACGTCGCGCCCGAGCTGCTCCTGCACAGCAGCGAGATCGAGGTGTGGGTGCGCCGCTGGCTCGCCGAGCTCTCCGAGCGGGAGCGCTGGGTGATCGAGCGACGCTACGGCCTCGACGGCCTGGAGATCGCGACGCTCGAGCAGCTCGCGGGCGAGATCGGCGTCACGCGCGAACGCGTGCGCCAGGTGCAGGTCGAGGCGCTCGACAAGCTGCGCAAGCTGCTGCAGCGCGGCGGCGTCGATCGCGACGCGTTGCTGTGATCGGTCGGCCCCGAGGCGTCACGCCGACCGGGCCGCGGCCGCGCTCGAGCGCAGCGCTCGCGCCCGCGGCAGCACCTTGATCGCATGGGTGAGACGTGCGAGCGTCGTCTGGTGCGCGAGGCGCGCCTGCGCATCCGTTCCGCGCGGGCCATAGCGCAGCGCTGCGTACGATTCGCCGATCACCGCGAATGCGGCCTCGAGCGCCGGCCAGCGCGCGGCGGCGCGCGCGGCGTAGGCCAGCGGTCCCTCGTGCGGCTCGCGCGGCAGGCCCGCGCGCGCGAGTCGCCGGCAAAGCGCATTCCACAGTGCCGCGACGCGATCGTCGCGCTGATACTGGCGCAGCCGGAACCAGAGCAGGAGGCCCCCGCCCCACACCGTCGTGAGCGCGGCGCCGAGCAGCACGAAGCGCCACGCGGCCCAGTCGTCCATGCGCCAGTAGCGCCACAGCGACTGCTGCTCCGCGTAACTGAAGCCGACGACGTGCCGCCGCCAGTCGTAGTTGATCGCGTCCCAGGCGAGCTGCACGCTGGTGAACCAGCCGCGCTCCATGCGCGCGAGCAGCGGCACGCGCGCATCCTGCGGCAGCGCCGCCCCGAGGCCGCCCTCGATGCGCGACGGCGCCACCGCCGCGGTGGGGTCGAGCCGTTGCCACTGGCCGTCGATGATCGCTTCGGCCCACGCGTGCGCATCGGACTGGCGCACGATGAGATAGCCGCCGCTGGGGTTGACCTGTCCACCCTGGTAGCCGGTCACCACGCGCGCGGGAATGCCCGCCGCCCGCAGCAGCACCACGAACGAGCTTGCGAAGTGCTCGCAGAAGCCGCGGCGCGTGTCGAACAGGAACTGATCGACCGGATCGCGCGTCAGGCGCGGCGGCGCCAGCGTGTACGTGAACGGCTCGTCGTGCAGCCATTGCAGCACCGCGCGCACGAGCGTCGCATCGTCCGGATAACGCGCACGCAGCTCGCGTGCGAAGCGGTGCGTGCGCGGACTGCCGGGCGGCAAGGCGAGGTTGTTCGCGCGCTCGAGCTCGCCTGCCGCGCCGCTCGCGGCCGGATACGACGCTCGGAGCGCCGAGACCTGCGTGTAGCGCACAGGCTGCGTGATGATGGAGCGCGATACGAGCTGCTGGTCGCTGGTGAGCGTCGCGAGCTCCGTCGTGGTGTCCTCGGCTCCGGGATCGGCAAGGCGCGGCAGGCTCGCCGGAAGATCGAGCGCGAAGAGCGAAGTCTTGAAGTTCGGCTCGAGCGTGACCGTGTACGCGATCGTGGGCGTGACACCCGGGCGGGCGAGCACCCGGCTTTCGTCGGCGGTCCGCGGCACCCACTGCGCGCCGTCGTACAGCGAGAACACCGGGCCGCGCCAATAGCGCAGCGGCGACGCGGGAGCGGTGCCGGCGAAATCGACGCGGAACGCGACGGCATCGGAGAGGATGAGCTCGCTGATGGTGCCGGGCGCGAGATGATCGGTCAGGCCCGTCTTGCCGGTGAAGTCCGCGGGCAAACCCCACAGCGGCGCCGACACCCGAGGGAAGAACACGAACAGCAGCAGCGCGAGCGGAACGCCTTCGACCAGCAGGCGCAGCGAGCGCCGCAGCGGATCGGCGAGTCGCATCACGGGCGAGCGCAGGCCCACGGGCGGCGCGAGCCATTGCAGCGACGATGCGAGCAGCACCAGGGCCGGCATGACGGCGAGCGCGCTCAGCAGCGACTGGTCGTAGAAGAACGGCGTGATGGCGAGAAACGACGCGAGGCACACGAGCAGCGTGCCGTCGCGCGGTGTGCGCGCCTCGATGTACTTGATGCCCACCAGCACGTACAGGAAGGCCACGCACGGATCGCGTCCGAGGAAGTAGCCGAACGACTCGGAGATGCCCGTTGCCGTTCCCAGCGCCACGAGCGCGAGCACGTACGAGGGCGCCTGTCCCACGCGTCGCTCGAACCGCGTTGCGCCCGGGCGCAGCAGCGCGAGCCGGAACAGCACGAACGCGATGCCGCCGAGCCCCACCCACGCCGGCATGTACGTGATCTGCGGCAGCTGCACCGCGAGCAGCAGCAGACCGAGCCAGCCGATCTGGCGCGTGTCGAGCCGTTGCACGGCCGCCTTGCCGCTGCCGGGCTTGCCGGCGTCGCCGGGGCTTGCTGCTGCGGCGCTTCATGGCCTGTCGTCGGGCAACAGCGCGAGCGCGGTGAGCGCGGTGCGGCGCTGATCGCGACCCTGGCCGGGACCGACCCGAAGGCCCGGGAGCTCGAGGGAGAACGGCCGCGCAACGCGCTCGGCGGCGAGCACCCACGCGGTGAGGCGGGCGATGCGCGCTTCGCGTCCCATGCCGGCCGGCAGGGCCTGCCACGACAACGCGACGGGTCCGCCACCGGCGCCGCCCTCGAACTGCTTCGTGTACCAGCCGGCGCCGCGGGCAACGGTCTTCCACGCGACGCGCTGCGCGGGATCGCCGCGCTGGTATTCGCGCAGGCCGGCGAGATCCGCGTCCTCGTTGCTGCGCCCGGGCAGCCCGTCCGCGGCATGCATGCCGTCGGGCAGCGGCGGCGGCGAAGGCTCCGGCGCGGGATACACGATGCCGTCGAGCGTGAAGTGCACGTACGCCCACGCCCGCCAGAGGCCGACCGGATAGTCCGACGCGAGGGCGACGCGGCCGAGCGCGAGACGCCCGCGGTGCGGCGCGGCGCGATCGACGGTGACGGCGAGCGCGGAGCCGGCGGGAACGTCGAACCGGGCGCCATTGCCGTCGGCCGCTTCGAGCGTGAAGCCGCGGCGAATGCCCGCGCCCCCCATCACCGCGACCACGAACGGCAGCGTTCCACCCGCAAACGCTTCGCCCGCGGCGAGCGGTCGGATGCTCACGCCGAGCAGGTTGCGGAACGTGTGCAGGAGCGCACTCGCGGCGAATCCCGCCAGCAGGAACACGACCACGAAGCCGAGCGACAGCGAGTAGTTGAGCGACGTGAGCAGCATGATCACGAGACTCGCGAGGAACGCGAGGCCGCGGCGCGTCGGCAGGACGTAGATGCGGCTGTGCTGCAGCGTGACCGGGCGCGACGTCCACCGGCTTGGTGCGCCACAGGCGCTGGCGCAGGGCTTCGCGCCACGAGAGCTTGCGTTGCGGCAGGGCTTGAGCGATCGACATTCAGCGGACGACGTGTCCGGACAACGCGTGCGGCGGCGCCCGCTTCAGGCGATCGCCACGCTTCTCAGCAGCATCTGCGCCTGCAGCGCGCCCGAGCGGGCACCCGAGGCGAGACGATGGCCCGCGACGGACGGAAACACCGCCTGCACGTCCTCGGGCAGCACCATCGGCCGCGCGGCGAGCAGCGCCCATGCGCGCGCGGCAGCGAGCAGCAGCAGCCCGGCGCGCGGGGAGAGGCCGCGGCGCATGCCGGCGTCGACCGCCTGCGTGGCGGTGTCGCCCGTCGAGCCGCGCGTCGCCGCGAGCAACGCCTGCACGTAATCGAGCAGCGCGGGCGAGACGTGGATGTCCGCAGCGGCGCGTTGCCACTCGAGCAGCGTCGGCGGATCGCAGAGCGCCGGAAGGTTGGGGACCTGCGCGCGACGGTCGCCGCTCGCGAGCAGCTCGCGCTCGGCGTTGGCATCGGGGTAGCCGATCTCGATCGCCATCAGGAAGCGGTCGAGCTGCGATTCGGGCAGGGGATACGCGCCGATCTGCTCGACGGGATTCTGGGTTGCGATCACGAAGAACGGCTCGGGCAGCTTGCGCGTCTGGCCGTCGATCGAGACCTGCCGCTCCTCCATCGCTTCGAGCAGCGCGCTTTGCGTCTTCGGCGGTGCGCGATTGATCTCGTCGGCGAGCAGCACGGAGTTGAACACCGGGCCCGCGTGGAAGCGGAACGTCTGCGCGCTGCTGTCGAAGATCGACACGCCGAGCACGTCGGCCGGCAGGAGGTCGCTCGTGAACTGCACGCGCGCGTACTTGAGACCGAGGGTTGCCGCGAGGGCTTGCGCGAGCGTCGACTTGCCGACGCCGGGGATGTCCTCGATCAGCAGGTGACCGCGGGCGAGCAGGCACGCGAGTGCGAGGCGCAGCGTGCGTTTCTTGCCGACCACCACGCGGTCGAGCTGGGCGAGCACGCCCGCGAGACGCTCGGGGATGGGAACGGGAGCTTCGGTGAGAGGGCGTACGCTCATTGTTCTTCGCCGGGCCGATTGGACAAAAAGTCGTTCACTTTACCGGGGCGGCCGCGGCTAGTCATCTGCGCCGATGCCACGCTACACTGCGCCAACGGGGCCCCGTGCTGGACGCGTTGTCCACTTCAACCGCGGGGTTTCACCGTCCGGAACTTCAACAGCAACGTTCGTGCCCACCGCCTACATCACGCATCCGTCGTCGCTGCTGCACGACATGGGGCCGTACCATCCGGAGTGTCCCGACCGATTGCATGCGATCGGCGATCGCCTCATCAGCGCCGGGCTCGACGTTTACCTGCGCCATTTCACGGCAGTCCCCGCCGCGCGTGAGCATCTCGAGCGGGTGCACGCGCCCGTCGTACGTCGACGAGATCGAGGCCGCCAGCCCCGCGACGGGGCTGTATTTCATCGATCCCGACACGGCGCTCAACCCGCACTCCCTTGCGGCGGCCCGCCACGCTGCCGGCGCCGTCGTGCTGGGCACCGATCTCGTCATGCGCGGCGAGTGCCGGCGCGCGTTCTGCGCGGTGCGCCCGCCCGGCCACCACGCGGAGCGGCGCCGCGCGATGGGCTTCTGCCTGTTCAACAACGTCGCCGTCGGCGTCGCCCACGCGATCGAGGCGCACGGCGCCGGTCGCGTGGCGATCGTCGATTTCGACGTGCACCACGGCAACGGGACCGAAGACATCTTCAGCGACGACGAGCGCGTGCTGATGGTGGGGACGTTCCAGCATCCGCTGTATCCGTATTCCGGCACCGAGAATCCGGCGCCGAACATGGTGAACGTGCCCCTCGCGGCGGGCAGCGGCTCGGAGGCGTTTCGCGCCGCAGTGACGCAGCATTGGCTCCCGGCGCTGGAAGCGCACAGGCCCGATATCGTGTTCATCTCGGCGGGCTTCGATGCGCACCGCGAGGACCCGCTCGCGGGCTTGCGCTTCACCGAGTCCGACTACGCGTGGGTCACGCGCGAGCTCATCGCGCGTCGCCAACCGGCATGCGAAGGGGCGGATCGTGTCGAGCCTCGAAGGCGGCTATTCGCTCTCGGCGCTCGGTCGCAGCGTGGCCGAGCATCTGCGCGAGCTGATCGCAGCCTGACGCAAGCTCGCGCAATCCTGCCGGCAGACGATCGAGTGCCGAACGGCGCCCCTGACCCCGGGTCGACCCAGGGTCGCGAACCGGGGTCGACCCCGGGTCAGGCCGCCATCGTCGTCGAAGCGCCTGTTCAAGTCGTACGGCAAGGTCGAGGCCGTGAAGGGCATCTCGTTCGCGGTGCGCAGCGGCACGACCACGGCGCTCCTCGGCGGCAACGGCGCCGGCAAGACGACCACGCTGTCGATGCTGCTCGGCGTGCTCACGCCGAGCGCGGGTGCGATCACCGTCCTCGGCTGCGACATGCGCAGGCACCGTCATCGCGTGCTGCCGCGCATGAACTTCACCTCGCCCTACGTGGACCTGCCGAAGCGGCTCACCGTGCGCGAGAACCTGCGCGTGTTCGCGGACCTCTACGGCGTGAGGAGTGCGCGTGCGCGCATCGCGGCGGTCGCTGCGGATTGCGACGTCACGGCGTTCCTCGATCGTGCGTACGGCGACCTTTCGGCCGGACAGCGCACGCGCGTGTCGCTCGCGAAGGCCATCCTCAACGAGCCCGACGTGCTGCTGCTCGACGAGCCGACGGCCTCGCTCGATCCCGACGTCGCCGACCGCATGCGCACGTATCTCGAAACCTACCAGCGCCGCACGGGTTGCACGATGCTGCTCGCGTCGCATCACATGGGCGAGGTCGAGCGCATGTGCGACGACGTGATCATGCTGCGCGCGGGCGAAGTCGTGGACCAGGGCTCGCCGCAGGAGCTGCTCGCGCGCTATGGCCGCGAAACGATGGAGGACGTGTTCCTCGACATCGCGCGCGGTCGCGGCACGGGCGCGCGGGGCGCAGGCAGCGCGGAGGAGGTGACCGCATGAGGGCGCCGGCCGAAGGTCAGGCGCGACCGCCGGCGCCGCCTCGCGAAGGGGACGCCAGGTCGGTCGCCCGGCTCACCGGCGCTCCGGCGTCGCTGCGACGCGTCGTTGCGCTCATCCGCCGGCACGCGTATCTCCTGCTGAAGTCGTGGCCGCGCATCGTGTCGATGATGTATTACCCGACGGTGACGATGGTGCTGTGGGCATTCCTCACGGTCTACCTGCGGCCCACCAACAGCGTCCTGCAGAGCGCGCCGGGCTTCTTCATCGGCGCGGTGCTGCTGTGGGACGTGCTCTTTCGCGGGCAACTCGGCGTGTCGCTCACCTACGTCGAGGAGGTCTACGCGCGCAACCTCGGCAACCTGTTCGTGTCGCCGCTCACGCTGCCGGAGTTCATCGCCGCGCAGCTCACGATGAGCATCCTGCGCACGCTGATCGGCGTCGGCGGCGCGTGCCTGTTCGCGTGGCTGCTGTTTCGCTACTCGATCTTCTCCCTGGGCTTTCCGTTGATCGCGTTCTTCTTCGGCTTGCTCGTGTTCGGCTGGGCCATCGGGCTCGCGGTCTCGGCGATGATCATGCGCTGGGGGCTGGGGGCCGAAGAGCTCGCGTGGGCGGCGATCTTCCTGATCGCGCCGGTGTCCGGCGTGTATTACCCGATCGGGGTGCTGCCGCCGGCATTGCAGGCGATCGCGTATGCCCTGCCTTCCGCGCACGTGTTCGAGGGCATGCGCGGCGTGCTCCTCGCGGGCGAGTTCCGATGGGATCACTTTCGCTCGGCGCTGTGGCTCGACGCGCTGTATCTCGCGATCGGCATCGCGCTGTTCGCGCTGGCCGTGCGGCACGCGCGCAACCGCGGCGCGCTGTTCCAGATGGGCGAGTAGCGACTGGTCGACCCGGGGTCGACGCCGGGTCAGCGCGGGCTCGAGCAGCAGCGCCGCGGTGACGCTGCGGCCCTCCGCGGCGAGGATGTTGTACGTGCGGCAGGCGGCCTGGGTATCCATCACCTCGAGGCCGATGCGGGCCTCGGCGAGGGCGCGCGACAGCCGCGGATGCGGGAAGCGCAGCTTGGCGCCCGTCCCGAGCAGGACGACCTCCGGCTTGCCCGCGAGCAGCGCCTCGAAATCCGCCTCGGTGAGCCCCTCGAAGCCGCCGGCCGCCCAGCCCACCCCGACCGATTCGGGGGTCAGCACGATGTTCTCGCGGTACTCGACCGCGCCCACGCGCACCCACCCCGGTCCGGTGCCCGTGACGACGTTGCCCGTCGCAGTGGAGAGATGAAACTTCATCGACAGCCCCGAACGAGGTGCGGCAAGCACGAAACGCGCGCCGCACCTGTGATTGTGCGTTGCGGCAAGGTCTTGCTTCGGCTAGGATTATGCGTTTTTACTCCACCCGACCCGAGCGCGCGCACCGCCTTTGCCGTCAGCCGGCTCGCAAGCCTTACGCCATGCCCGAATTCTATCGTCTGACCCGCCTGCCTCCGTACGTATTCAGCATCAAGAGGATGCTGCGCGAGGACGGCCTCGCCGCGGCCGCATGACCATGCTGAAGGCGATCCCCAAGTCGGCGAAGCTCGCCAACGTCTGCTACGACATCCGCGGGCCGGTGCTCGCCCGCGCGAAGCTGATGGAGGAGGAAGGGCACCACATCATCAAGCTCAACATCGGCAATCTCGCGCCGTTCGGCTTCGACACGCCGGACGAGGTTCGGCACGACGTGATCGTCAACCTGCCGCAGGCCTCCGGCTACTCCGACTCGAAGGGCCTGTTCGCGGCGCGCAAGGCCATCATGCAGTACACGCAGCAGAAGGGCATCGCCGACGTCGGGCTCGACGACATCTTCGTCGGCAACGGCGTGTCCGAGCTGATCGTGATGGCGATGCAGGGGCTCCTCAACGACGGGGACGAGGTGCTGGTGCCCGCCCCGGACTACCCGCTGTGGACGGCGGCGGTCAGCCTCGCGAGCGGACGGCCGCGGCATTACATCTGCGACGAGGGCGCCGGGTGGCTGCCCGACCTCGGCGACATCGCCGGCAAGATCACGGAGCGCACGCGCGCGATCGTGCTCATCAACCCCAACAACCCGACCGGCGCGCTGTACCCGCCGGACCTGCTGCGGGAGATCGTCGAGATCGCCCGCCGCCACGAGCTGATCGTCTTCGCCGACGAGATCTACGACAAGATGCTCTACGACGGCGCGACGCACACCTCCATCGCCTCGCTCGCCGACGACGTGCTGTTCGTGACCTTCAACGGGCTGTCGAAGAACTACCGCGCCTGCGGCTATCGCAGCGGGTGGATGGTGATCTCGGGCGACAAGCGCCACGCGCAGGATTACCTCGAGGGGCTGAACATCCTGGCCTCGATGCGCCTGTGCGCGAACGTGCCGGGCCAGTTCGCGATCCAGACCGCGCTCGGCGGCTACCAGAGCATCAAGGAGCTCGTGGCGCCGGGCGGCCGGCTCGCGCGCCAGCGCGACCTCGCATACGAGCTCATCACGGCGATTCCGGGCGTGAGCTGCGTGAAGCCCAGCGCGGCGCTCTACCTGTTCCCGCGGCTCGACCCCGCGCGCTATCCCATCCGCGACGACCAGCAATTCGTGCTCGATCTCCTCGAGGCGGAGAAGGTGCTCGTCGTCCAGGGCAGCGGCTTCAACTGGCCCAGGCCCGACCACTTCCGCGTCGTGTTCCTGCCCAACGCCGACGATCTGACCGACGCGATCGGGCGCATCGCCCGTTTCCTCGACGGCTATCCCCGGCGCTACGCCACATGACGGACATGAAACCCATCAACGTCGCCCTGCTCGGCATCGGCACGGTCGGTCTCGGCACCTGGACCGTCCTGCGTCGCAACGAGGAAGAGATCACGCGCCGCGCCGGGCGCCCGATCCGCATCACGTGGATCGCCGAGCGCGCGCTCGATCGTGCGCGCGAGCTCACGAAAGGCGCGACGGGCGTCAACCTCACCGACGACGCGCGCGTCGTGCTCGCGCAATCCCGACGTCGACATCGTCATCGAGCTGATCGGCGGCATCGAGCCCGCGCGCACGTTCATCCTGGAAGCGATCGCCAACGGCAAGCACGTCGTCACGGCGAACAAGGCGCTGCTCGCGCGCCACGGCAACGAGATCTTCGCCGCCGCGCACGCGAAGGGCGTGATGGTCGCGTTCGAAGGCGCGGTCGCCGGCGGCATCCCGATCATCAAGGCGCTGCGCGAAGGCCTCACCGCGAACCGCATCGAGTGGATCGCCGGCATCATCAACGGCACCTCCAACTTCATCCTGTCCGAGATGCGCGCCAAGGGCGCCGCGTTCGCGACGGTGCTGAAGGAGGCGCAGGCGCGCGGCTATGCCGAAGCCGACCCGACCTTCGACATCGAGGGCATCGACGCCGCGCACAAGCTCACGATCATGTCGGCCATCGCGTTCGGCGTGCCGATGCAGTTCGACAAGGCGTACACCGAGGGCATCTCGCGCCTCGACCCCGCGGACATCAAGTACGCGGAAGAGCTCGGCTATCGCATCAAGCTTCTCGGCATCACGCGCCGCACGCCCAACGGCATCGAGCTGCGCGTGCATCCCACGCTCATTCCGGCCAAGCGCCTCATCGCCAACGTCGAGGGCGTGATGAACGCGGTGCTGGTAAAGGGCGACGCCGTGGGGCCGACGCTCTACTACGGCGCCGGTGCCGGTGCGGAGCCGACGGCGAGCGCGGTGATCGCCGATCTGGTGGACGTCACGCGCATGCACACGGCCGACCCGGAGCATCGGGTGCCGCATCTCGCGTTCCAGCCGGACCAGATCTCCGACATCCCGATCCTGCCCATGGGCGAGGTGGTGACGAGCTATTACCTGCGCATGCGGGTGCTCGACCGGCCCGGCGTGCTGGCCGACATCACGCGCATCCTCGCCGATCGCGAGATCTCCATCGAAGCCGTCATCCAGAAAGAGCCGCCCGAGGGCGTCGACGAGACCGACATCATCCTGCTCACGCATCGCACGGTCGAGAAGAACGTGGTGGATGCGATCGCCAGGATCGAGGCGCTCACCACCGTGCGCGGGAAGATCGTCCGTATCCGCCTGGAAGACCTTTCCTGATGCGCTACGTCTCCACGCGCGGCGCGTGGGCGGACGCGCCGCAATCGTTTTCCGCGATCCTGCTCGAGGGCCTCGCGCCCGACGGCGGCCTCGCGGTGCCGGAGCGCTACCCTTCGTTCACGCGCGAAGAGATTGCGGCGATGCGCGACCTGCCGTACGCGGGCGTTGCGCTGCGCGTCCTGTCCACGTTCGTCGACGACATTCCCGCAGCCGATCTCGCACGTCTCGTCGAGCGCACGTACACGCCCGCCGCCTTCGGCACCGACGCGATCACGCCGGTGAGCGAGCTCGAGCCGGGGCTGCATCTCCTGCACGTCTCCAACGGGCCGACGCTCGCGTTCAAGGACATCGCGCTGCAGCTCCTCGGCAACCTCTTCGAGTACACGCTCGCGCGCGAGCACCGCGACCTCAACGTGCTCGGCGCGACCTCGGGCGACACCGGCAGCTCCGCCGAGTACGCGATGCGCGGCAAGGCGCACGTGAACGTGTTCATGCTTTCGCCGCACGGCCGCATGAGCCCGTTCCAGCAGGCGCAGATGTATTCGCTGCCGGACGCGAACATCCACAACATCGCCATCGAAGGCGTGTTCGACGATTGCCAGGACATCGTCAAGGCGGTGAGCGCCGATGCCGCGTTCAAGGCGCGCTGGCGCATCGGCACGGTGAACAGCATCAACTGGGCGCGGGTTGCGGCGCAGGTGGTCTATTACTTCCGCGGCTATCTCGCCGTCGCGCGGCAGGTCGGCGACCCCGTCGACTTCGCGGTGCCGTCGGGCAATTTCGGCAACATCCTGGCCGGTCACGTGGCGCGCGAGATGGGCCTGCCGATCCGGCGCCTGATCCTCGCGACCAACGAGAACGACGTGCTCGACGAGTTCTTCCGCACCGGCCGCTACCGTCCGCGCACGACGAAGGAAACGCACGCGACGTCGAGCCCGTCGATGGACATCTCGAAGGCGTCGAATTTCGAGCGTTACGTGTACGACATCGTGGGCCGCGATCCGGCGGTGGTGCAGGGCCTGTTCGCCACGCTCGCGCGCGACGGCGGCTTCGACCTGCGCGGCACGACGTATTGGGAGCGTGTCGCGCGCTCGGGGTTCGTGTCCGGTGTCAGCACGCACGCCGATCGCATCGCCACCATCCGCCATTGCGCGCAGCGATGCGGCACCGTGATCGATCCGCACACGGCCGACGGCGTGAAGGTCGCGCGCGAGCGTCGCGACGCGTCCGTGCCGGTGGTGTGCGTCGAAACGGCGTTGCCGGCCAAGTTCGCGGCCACCATCCGCGAAGCGCTCGGGCGCGATCCGGAGCGTCCCGCCGCCTATGCCGATCTCGAAACGCGCCCGCAACGCTGCACGGTGCTGCCGGCCGACGTCGAGCGCGTGAAGCAGTTCATCGCGACGCACGCGAGCGCCGCTTCGACGGCCTGACCGCGCGCGCTCGCCGATGACGTCCCACCGCGCGGCCGTGTCCTCGCTGCGCCATCACCTGCGTCAGCTCCTGCTCAACGTCCGCGCCGGCACGCGGCTCGCCGCGTTCATGCCCGTGCGCCGGCTCGATTTCCGCATCGGCATCGGCGAGGCGCTCGCGCTCTTCGTGCTCTCCGCGGTGCTCGATTTCGCGAGCGACTGGATCCGCTACGGTCCGAACGCGTACTTCTCGCTGATGGGCGCGGGCAGCGAGCTCTTCTCGGGCGGCTTGCTCGTGTTCACGGCGGCGGTGCTCGGGCTCGCGTTCCGGCAGCCCGCGCTCGTGCTCGCATTGCCCGTCGTGGTGCTCTCGGCGTTGCCGCTCGTGCAGATCGTGCACTCGCTGCACGATGCGGCGGTGCGCTGGTGGCCGGTACCGATGCGGGCGCTGGGCGACATCGAGTGGCTGTTCCTCGCGTGGCTCGTCGTCGTGCTGGTGCGCGCAACGGCGGTGGCGTTGCTGCCCGGAGGACGACGGCGCTGGGTGCGCACGCTCGCCGGCGCTCTCGCGCTCGCAGCGCCGTTGTGGCTTGCCCCCGCACTCGCGCCCAACGAACCGTGGTGGAGGCAGCCCGCGCTGCACGGCGGCGTCGACCCGCGTTATCCGAGCCCCGCAGCCGAGCCGGTCCTCGCCATCCAGGCGAAGCTCCTCGACCAGGCGCTGTCCGATCTCGACGACGAGCGGCCCAACGTGACCGATCTCTACTTCGTCGCGTTCGGCGGTGTCGCGAGCGAGGACGTGTTCCGCAACGACGTCGAGAGCGCACGCAAGGTCATGGACGAGCGCTGGGACACCGCGGATCGTTCGATCGTGCTGCTCAACAACTCACGCACGCTGCTCGAGACCCCGATCGCCTCGCTCACGAACCTGCGCGAGACGCTCACCGAGATCGCGGGCGCCATGAATCCCGAGGAGGACGTGCTCATGCTCTATCTTGCGAGCCACGGTCGACCGGAGGAGCTGGAGGTTTCGCTGCCGCCGCTGGAGCTCACGCCGGTAACGCCGACCGGCTTGCGCGCGCTCCTCGACGAGAGCGGGATCAAGTGGCGGATCATCGTCGTCTCGTCGTGCTATTCGGGCTCGTTCATCCCGGCGCTGCAGGACGACAACACGCTCGTCATCACCGCCGCGCGGGCCGATCGCACCTCGTTCGGGTGCGGATACCGGAGCGAGCGCACGTACTTTGGCGAGGCGTTCTTCGATCACGGCATGGCGCGCGCGGATTCGATTACGGCGGCGTTCGACAAGGCGCGTGCGCGCATCGCGCAGCGCGAGCAGGCGGAGCACTTCTCGCCGCCGTCCGAGCCGCAGATCTATGTCGGCGCAGCGATGACGGAGAAGCTCAAGGAGCTCGAGCGCGGCAACGCATCGCGCGCCGCGGGACGCCTCGTCTGCGCAGCGTGCGTCGAATCGAAGCCCGGCGCGGCGCGGACGCAGGATCGCGTCGGCCATTCGTAGCACCGAGAGGAGTCAACCGATGCAACGCCGGTCCCTGCTCGCCCTCGTCGCCGCGGTCGCGCTGTCGTTCGCGCCGCTCGCGTGGGCGCAGGCGCCCGAGAAGCCGAAGCTCACGATCGGCGTGGGCGGCAAATCGCTCTTCTCTTACCTGCCGCTGACCATCGCCGAGAGCAAGGGCTACTTCAAGGCCGAGGGACTCGACGTCGCGATCCGCGACTTTCCCGGCGGCGACCGTGCGTTGCAGGCGCTGCTCGGCGGCAGCGTCGACCTGGTGTCGGGCGCGTACGAGCACACGATCTCGCAGCAGGCCAAGGGGCAGAGCCTCGAAGCGCTCGTGCTGCAGGGCAGGTATTCGGCGATCGTGCTGCTCATGCCGAAAGCCAAGGCGAGCGCGTACAAGTCGCCGAAGGACCTGAAGGGCATGAAGATCGGCGTGACGGCGACAGGCTCGTCGACGAACGCGTTCGTCGACCTCCTGCTCGCGAAGGACGGCCTGCCGCCGGATTCCGTGTCGATCGTGGGCGCCGGCGCGACCGACGGCGCGGTGGCGACCATGCAGCGCGGCGAGCTCGATGCGCTCGCGAACCTCGATCCCGTGATCTCGCAGCTCGAAGCCACGGGCAACTTCGTGCCGGTGGTGGACACGCGCAGCGCGAAGGGCATGCAGGAGGTGTACGGCGGGGCGTACGCGGCGGGATGCATCTACGCGCCGACCGACTTCGGCAAGAAATATCCGACGACGGCACAGGCGGTCGTGAACGCGATGGTGCGTGCGCTGCGCTTCATCCAGAGCTCGACGCCGGACCAGATCGTGGATGCGGTGCCCACGTCGTATTACAGCGACCGCGCGGCGTACAAGGCAGCCCTCGAGAAGAACCTCGAGACGTTTCGCCACGACGGGTCCATTCCGCTCGAGGCGCAGAGGAACGTCGAGCACGATCTCGTCGCCTTCGATCCCACGATGAAGGGCGCGAAGATCGAGCTCAACCGCACCGTGAACATGATCTTCCAGCAGAAGGCGGCGCAGCGGTTCAAGTGAGGCGCACGGTGTTGTTCGCGGGCATCCTCGTGCTCGATGCGTGCGGGCGCTGCTGCTCGACTGGATCGTCAGCCGGATCGGGTCGCGCTTGCCGGCTCGGCGGTCGGGGCAGCCCGAAGCCGAGACGCCCGTGCGGCGGCCGCGGCTACTGCTCGGCGGACCGCTCGGAGAGGCTGCGGCACGGGGCGCTCGAGCGTGTCCATCGTTGACCGGCGGGGCCGCTATTCGCTATAATTCACCTTCTGTCGCGGGGTGGAGCAGTCTGGCAGCTCGTCGGGCTCATAACCCGAAGGTCGCAGGTTCAAATCCTGCCCCCGCAACCCTTCTTAGCAGCATCGGCCCCGACTGCTTCCAGCAGCACGGGGCCGATGTCCATCTGGGCATAGACACCGTCGTCACGCTCCTCGACGGTGATGTGCCCGAGCTTCTCGGCGAGGATCTTGCGCGCCCTGTCGACGTCGGCCGCGAGTTCGGTCTCGATTCGGGTCGATGACATCGCGCACCCGCTTCTCGATCTGCTTTCGGTCAGGCACGGCGCACGACTTCGAAGTCGTCCGCTGCTTCTTCAAGGCCTCGAGTTCATCCTCAGCGATCTTGAGGCGGCGCTTCAGCGCGTCCGACAGGCCCATCTCTGCAACCGCATCGACGAGCCGGGCAACCTCGGCTTCGGCGGCCGCAATACGTGCCGGCGTCGCCTCGATGTCGCTCATCGCCTGGCGTTCGAGATCCGCGAGCAGCTGACGAACGCGTTCGCCGATTCGTGCGACGGCGTCGGGGCCGAGCACTTGATCCCGCAGCTCGGAGACTAGCCGCCGCTCGGTCTCGCCGCGAGGCGCGAAGGTGCCGGTGCAAACCGCGGGTCCGCGATCCTTGTGCGCCGCGCATCCGTAGTAACGCTTGTTTGCCGCGATCATCGCTCCGCCGCACACGCCGCATCGGAGCAATCCGCCGAGCAGCGTTCGCGGGGACGCGGCCGCGTCCACGCTGCCCGCCTCTCTTCCGTGGCGCATCCATGCGCACGCGGACGGCGGTCCACAGCTCGTCGTCGATGATCCGCAAGTCGGGGCGCTCGACGCCCTTCCACTCGCTCTCGGGCCGCATGCGGGGCACACGCCGCGTGGCATCGTCGGGGTCCTTCACCCACTCGCGACGATTCCAGATGTAGCGGCCGATGTAGAGCTCGTTGTTCAGCAACCCGGACCCGGCCTTCGGGGTTCCGTACAGGGCGGCCACCGACCACGTGCTCGGCTTGCTCGCCTTCCGTCCAGGACCACGCACCTTGCGCACGTTGAGGTCGGCGGCGATGCGCTGCAGGCTCTCGCCGGCGGCGTAGCGCTTGAAGATCTCGCGGATTATCTCTCCGGCTCCGCTGGTCGCGACTTGCAGTGCCAGCCTGTCCTACATGCTGGACACCATGGCCGTCACTGAAGTACTGGCCCGATTGCTCCATGCGACCGGAGACTGCTCCGATACGTCCTTCAAGGTGCTGGGGCTCACGTTGGCCCAGGCGTCGTTGGCCATCTTCCTGGGCTTCGCGCTGCTCCTGGGCACGTCGTTACTGGGACGACGAGCGCCTGCCTAACGGCGAGCGTTGCAACGATGGCTCGGGGACGGCTGACTGGCGGTGGACCTGCCCGTTGCCAAAGCCGGTGCCAGGTACGCTCGCCATTGCGACGTTCTCCGCACGCCAACGGCCTCACAAAGGGGCCAGGCAATGGCTCGTTGAAACTCGCCCCCCCGAAGACGGTCGAAGCGAGACTGTCGACGTTGTGACCTGCGGCTTAGAGCGGCCGCACACCCAAGTCGTTGCGGGCGGCCGGTCGACTCCAGCAGATGAAGGTCTGCGAGGTGAGTTGGAAAGTGAATGGGTAGCGTACTGCCACCCACGGCATGATTGGTAGGCGAACTTGGGGAATGAGATGAGGGAACATTTCCGGAAACATCGTGCATTCGTTGCTCCATTTGCTGTCTTGTTTCTGCTCAGCTGCGGCAGCGTGGTCGCGCAAACGCAGCAGGAGCATGTGCACCAGATGGCGCATAGCGTGATGCCCTTCGACATGGCGAAGACCGTGCACATCTTCAAGATGACCGAAACGGGGGGCGTCCAACGTGTCGTCGTGAGGGATCGGAGCGATGCCGATCAGGTCACGCTCATCCAACAGCATTTGAGCGGGGAGGCCGATCGCTTTCGCCACGGCAACTATTCGGACCCGGCGATGCTGCACGGAAGCAATATGCCCGGACTCAAGGAACTAGAGCATGGCGCGAAGCGCGTGAAAGTCTCATACGCCGCACTGCCCGACGGCGCAGAGATCAAGTTCGAAACCCGCGATCCCCACCTGCTGACAGCAATACATCGGTGGTTTGGGGCTCAATTGTCTGAGCATGGTGCCGACGCCAAAGCAGAGTAAACGGACGGTGGCTCCGCTCTCGCTTCCATTCTCCAAAGCTTTTCGGATCGGCAGGTTCTGACTTACCCACCGGCACCGATGGAAGGACGGCGGACCGTCGTCGCCGGCCTGCGCCAGGCTGCGCTCTTGGCATGTGCTCTGCTGATCGCCGGGTGCGCAACGTTGCGCACCGATGTCGAACGTGTCCCGTCGCAGGCTTGGCCACATCCCGAAGACACTGCATTGGGGAGGAGCGCAGCGGCGTCACTTGCGACAGCGCGTGGGGATTCCGGCTTCCTGCTGCTCGACTCCGGATTGGATGCACTTGGGGCGCGTGGGGCGCTGGCCCAACTCGCCGAGCACACGCTTGATCTGCAGTATTACATTGTCCGCGAGAGCGCAACGACGCAGATGTTGATGTACCGAGTGCTGCGCGCCGCCGGAACGCGGCGTCCGCGTGCGCTTGCTCGTGTGACCTGCCCCCGCAATTTCGGACCACTTGTTGCTTGAGGATGGCTCAGCAGTGAACCGCTTCCCAGCGCCGGTCCGTGCCTGTCGCGCGGAAAGCCTTGCCGTAGGCGACGCAAACGTCCCACCATGGCATCTTGGCAATCCGGACGTACATGGCCTCGGTCTGCTTGTCGACCGCAGCGCATTGGATGCGGCCGCCGCAGCGGCGAGGAGGACGATGGTCGCCGGTCGGCTCACATCTGCCTTGCACACTCGATCAGCGCCGCCGTGAGCACGTCCGCGCCCTGCGCACCGATCGCACTTTTCATCACGTGCTGCAACTCGTTCGCGAGCGCGGCCATCAGGATGGCGCGCTCATGTATCCGGGCTGGCGCGTCGCCGTCGCGCACCATCCCGCAGTGTGCCTGGGCCCGGGCGGTCAGAACCGCCGCTTCCTCTCGTCGACGGGGACCGACTGCGGCGGGCGTTTGATCGCGAGGACGGGAGGCCGCGGCTTGTGGTGGTGCACGCGGGGCGCGACGTAGCCCGAGCCGTAGTAATACGGCAGCGGTGCCGACTCGGCCTGGCCGACTTGCATTGCGCGTTCGGCTTCCAGCGCAGCGTCGGCGCGCCGGCGTTCGTCCTCTGCCGCATCGGCTGCGATGCGCGCAGCCGCCCGCGCCCCGATGGCGTCACCAGCAGCGCGGGCGGCTCGCTGATCGATCTCGCGGACCGCGTTGCCGTTGGGCGCCAATTCGACCCGCTGGCTGGCGCTGTTGCGATCGCACGGGCTGTCCCGGTACTCGACGTGGCCGTTCGCGTCGGTGCAGCGGTACACGTCCGTCGCTGCCGCCGGGACCGCGATCGCCAGGCAGGCGGCAATGATCACGATGCGCATGGACTTCCTCTGTTGGGGTGCGGATAGCCTACGATGCGCCGCGACTCCCGGCCCTGTCGAGCCGCCGGGATGTCACGCCGGCCCGCGCGCTGGCGCATTCAACGCAGGTGAAGCGATCGCGGGCCCGGATGGCTCCAGGGACGTGCTTCGACCCTGCGCGGCGCAGTGGCCGGCAGGGTCGCCGCGGGTAGCCAATCGTCGATCTCCTGGCCGACGTAGGATGGGCTCGAACATCGACCCGGTGCGGATCGAACAAACAACGTCACACGACTTGAGCAGTCTGTCAGAGGCGGTCAACGTCGTCGCCATTGGACGACCGGGCGCGGGGAAAAGCCTCGTCAGTGCGCTCGGCCACGCCCTGGTCGAGTCGAGGACACGCGTCGCCGCTGAGCAGGCGGCAGGGTAAAGGGCAGCAGTTTCTATTGTCGTCACCGGCAAATGTAGTTGACGCCAGACATGCACGCCATCCAGAAGCGCTACGTGAGTCTGGAGTCGCTGGCGACGATGAGCGAGAATCCCGCCGTCAGCCGGCCAGCAGCACCGGCGCTCACCACCAGCGAGCGCATGCATCCATTTATCGGCTCATCAGCATTTTTTTCCGAGAAACGGGCCGGTGCGAGGTAAGG
>CAVZZN010000015.1:0-31404 GCA_963779805.1 uncultured beta proteobacterium | reverse complement strand
CGCCAAGAGCCAGGGGAGGTAAGGACATGCCCGGCAAATCCTTTTTCATCGATACGAGCCGGTGCACGGCATGCCGGGGATGCCAGGCAGCCTGCAAGCAGTGGAACCAGAATCCCGGGACGAAGACGACCCAGCAGGGCACCTACCAGAATCCGCCCGACCTGTCCGCGGCCACCTTCAAGGTGGTCAGATACAGCGAGGAAAGCGTACGCGGAAAGGACTTGGCCTGGTACTTCTTTCCCGACCAATGCAGGCACTGCCTCTATCCGCTGTGCAAGATGCAGGCGGACAAAGTTGCGCGTGGTTCCGTCACGCTGGATTCAAGAACGCGCGCGGTCATCTTCAACCCCGAAGTGAAGATGTCGGCCGATGCGTTCAAGCAGATCCGCGAGATCTGTCCCTTTGACATCCCGCGCTACGACGAGACGCTGGGCAGCATGAGCAAATGCACGATGTGCATCGATCGCGTCCGGGAAGGATTGCTTCCGGCCTGCGTGCAAGCCTGTCCCACGGGGGCGATGAATTTTGGCGAACGTGACGACATCGTCAAGATGGCACGCAACCGGCTGGACGAGGTCCAGCTGGTTCACCGGCATGCCTCGCTGCTGCATCGCGAATTCGTGCGCGTCATCTACCTGGTCAAGGATGCGCCCGAGAAGTACCACGAGTTCGCCTCGGCGCGTCCCTCCGATCAGCCCCCGACGGTGGCCACGCGAAGACGCTTCCTTGGTCTCGCCTCGTTTGCGGCGGCTTCGGAGCGGACGTGACGCGATGGGAGTCCTGAGCAACAGGCTGCAGCAGCTCAAGCAGAAACGCCCCGCGTATGCGCCGCTCCTCGATTTCTACGTCGCTGTGCGAGAGGCGCAGCAGGAATCCAAGCCCCGCATTCGCATTGCTCGCGTGAAGGCGGTGAGTGGTCGTCCGTTAGCGAACGGCTTCCCGCTGATCGGCGAGGCCGGTTTCCCAATCGACAGCAATTCCTCCGTTAGTTTGTTCGGCGCCTTGTGCGGTTTGGGCAAGGCCGCCAACCCTCATTTCGCGGCACAAGCCGAGCGCATCGAGCGCGCCGTGGTCGACGGGCTCCTGAACCTGGGGACGCTGTTGGTGCGAGGCGCTGGGGAAGGCATTGCCGAGCGGGTGGCCAGCGAACGAGGCTTGGATGCTCGCATCCTCTCCTTTCTCGTGCTCCAGAGCAGGTTGCCTTCGATCGAAGCGGCGAGAGACCGGTTGCTCGAGCATCCCATACCTGAAGCGTGGAGGAAGCCGTCCTGCCCGATCTGCGGCTCGGCACCCGGCACGAGCGTTCTGAAGGGAGAGCCTGCGCTACGTCATTCGGTTTGTTCTTGCTGCCGCTGCCAGTGGCAGGTCGACAGGCTTTCCTGCTCCATCTGCGGCAACGATGACCAGGATTCTCTCCAGTACTTCTACGCCGAGGGGGAGATCGCCTGCCGCATCGATTGCTGCGACAGTTGCCATCACTACATCAAGACGATCGATCTGAGAGCGCTCGAGGTGCCGGACGCTTGCATGGAAGATCTCGCCACGCTGCACCTCGACGTGGTTGCACGAGCGAAGGGATATTCGAGAGTCGTTCCCGATCCGTGGGACGTGTGACGCGAGCAGCACTTTGCCGCCGACGCTACCATGGTCGGCGCCCGTCGAAACAGCCGCACAATAACCCGCGGAAGAACCTCTTGTACCCGGCGCAGAGGTAGTGCAGCCCCGGTTCGCCGGCGGGCGACTTCGTGAACCGGTGCTTGGGACATCCGCCCAGCATGCGTCCAGCACGTCGCACTCGCGGCAGTATCGCGGAAGTGTCGACTCACGGGTACCGCGTTCGGTCAGTGCGCCGATGATCGCGCCACGCGCGATGGAAATACGCCGTTGCATGTCAACGGTCAAACTGGGGGCGAGGTCCCCACGCTAGCATTTGAGCCTCGAGCAGCCGGCCGCGCTCGACGGTAGGCTCGCAGCAAATTGCTGCGATTTTGGTGGGTGATGCGCCTGCTGGTTACGCCAGCTGAACTGACCATTGCATAGGCGACCTGGCGTTTCATTCCGTGCAACCCGCGGGTCACCCGAGTTATCAGACAATCCGAATGGAGGTCACGATGCAACGAATCATCAGCCTTCCGAACCCATCGCGCCGTGCCGCGCTGGCCGTTCTGGTCGCCATAACACTGGCCGGATGCGCCACGCAGGCCGTTTCCCCTTCCGAACCCGAGAAGCTCGTGTCCGAGGCGCGGACCACGCTGAGCAACTTTCTGCGTGACCCCGATCAGACATGGATCCAGGCGAACCTGAGCCGAGCGAAGGCGGTCATGATCGCACCGCAGATCGTCAAGGCCGGCTTCATTTTCGGTGGATCAGGCGGCAGGGCCGTGCTGTTGGCTCGCGACGGACGCACCTGGACCGGACCCGCTTTCTACGATCTCGCGACCGCCAGCGTCGGCTTTCAGGCTGGGGTCGAAGTGTCCGAGGCAGTCGTGGTCGTGATGACGGACAAAGGATTGAATTCCCTGCTCGCCAGCTCCTTCAAGATGGGCGCTGATGCAAGCGTCGCGGCGGGGCCGGTCGGTGCCGGGGCCAAGTCGGACGTGATGGCGGACCTGATCACGTTCACGCGAGCGAAGGGGCTGTATGGCGGCCTCAATCTCGACGGCACGGTCGTGCATACCAATACCCCATGGAACGACGCGTACTACGGCCGGACCAATGTGTTGCCGCCCGACATTCTGATCCGCAAGACCGCTACGAGTCCGAAGTCTGCGGCCCTGCTCGCTGACGTCGCGAAAGCAACGAGGTGACCGGTCCTGCTGGAGCCTTTATCGGTGAGATCGCGAGCATGCTCCGGTAGGTCAGCCGACCCGGGACTTGGCGGGTGCTTGTCGATGCATCTTGTTCCCCAGCCGAACGGTGATCAACGCTGCAAGTACTCGAATGCTAGAATCGCGCGCCTCCCGCGCAGCTGCCCATGGATCCGCTCGCCGCATCGTTCGAACTCGCCGGCCACCTGCAGCAGATCGAGACGCTGCTGCTCGGCGCCACCACAGTGCTGCTGTTCGCGCTCGAATCCATGCCGCGACTGCGCGTGCGCGACTACGGGCGTGGACGCGGACGACACCTGCTCCGCAATGCAGGCGTTTGGCTCATTGGTGCACTCGCCGTCGCCCTACTGCTGGGCGCCGTCATCGTGCCGGCAGCACACTGGCTCGAAGCGCACCGGGTCGGCGTGTTCTTCGCCGTACCCCTTCCCGTTTGGGCGCTCGCCCTCGCGGGCATCGTGCTGCTGGACGCTACGGACTACCTGTTCCACCGTCTGAGTCATGAGGCGTACTGGCTGTGGCGCCTGCACGCACTCCACCACGCTGACGACCGATTGGACGTTTCAACCAACATCCGCGCGCATCCGGGGCACGTGCTCGTCACGCTGGGTTGGCGGCTGACGGTGCTGGCCGCGCTGGGTTTCCCGCAATGGGTCGCGGTGCTGCGCGACCTGATCGCGCTGCCGATCGCCTTGTGGGGACACGCCAACGTCCGCTTCCCGGACCGACTGGATCGCTGGATGCGCGCGGTCCTCGTCACCCCGGCGATGCACCGCGTCCATCATTCGCCGGTCGCCGCCCAGACGGATTCGAACTACGGCGGCTTCTTCTCGTTTTGGGATCGCGCATTCGGCACGTACCTGAGGCCGGAGCCTGGCCAGCCGGTGCGCTATGGGCTCGACACCGTGGACGATCCGCAGGCGAAGACATTGCGCGGCATGCTGCGCGTACCGTGGCAGCTCAGGCGCACTCAGCCGGCGATAGGCGCGCCGGATCGCTAGTCGAGGTCAGCCGCGCTGCTGGGGCTGCCGGGCTCGAAGGAAAAGTATCCCCCACACCAGCAGCATCATCGCGAGGATGCCCACGGACGTCGGATCGAGCGTCGGCACCACTGCCTGCAGCAGTCCTTGTCCGGTCAGCGTGAGGTTGTGTGGAAGCCCATCGCAGGCGAACGTGAACGTGGCTACGAGCGGCGCCAGAACAGTGATGCAGGTGACCGCCAGCGTGGCACTGGCCGACCCCGGGGCGATCGGCGTGAACGTTGCATTGAGCGGACACGACCCCCCAGGGGCCACGGCGCCGGAGCAGGAATTCGTCTGCGTGAACGAGGGGCTCGCCAGCACGACACTGGTCACCTGAACTGGCGCCGTGTTGGAGGATGGAGCCCCAAGGCCGATGGTGAGTGGTGTCGGCGAGCCGACGGGGCGCGCGCCGAAATCGATGAGGCTGGTGGGATTGAAGATCGTCATCGATCCGGTCACGACGGTCCCGGCGATTGCAGACGAACAGAACAAGCACAGTCCAAGCAGCAGTGGCAGGCGCGACATGCGATGCTCCCGGCGACGATGAGCGGAAGGCGGCATAGTAGCGGCTGGACCCTTGCGCGGCAATCCCGAGCCTTCCTGCCGGGCCCGTACCCGTCGCCGGCGGCTGCCTGCCATCGAACCCGGTGTTGCGCTTGAGGCGCTCGGTGCGCAGCACGACGCCTTTGTACGCACCGAAGTGACAATGGCCGCCCGCGGGTTCACCATAGTCGTTGGATCACTGGTGTCTGAGCGGCCGAAGTGAGCTCCACTGATGCAATCATTGCCGTGCTGTTCGCCGACGTCGCAGGCAGCACCCATCTTTACGAGCAGTTGGGCGATGCGCAGGCCCTGCGCACGATCAGCCGCTGTCTCGACCTTGCCCGGGACACCGCTGCCGGTTACGGTGGGCGGCTGGTGAAGACGATCGGCGACGAGGCGATGCTCGTCTTTCCAACGGCCGACCAGGCCGCGGGGGCCGCCGCGGAGATCCAGAGCAAGATCGCCAAGCTCGCGCGCAGCGATGACATGCACCTCGCCCTTCGCATTGGTTTCCATGCGGGTAACGCGATCGAAAGGGATGGCGACGTGTTCGGCGATTCGGTCAACGTCGCTGCGCGGATGGTCGCGCTGGCGAAAGGCGGCCAGATCATTCTGTCCGCATCCACCGCGGAAGCACTGTCGCCCTATCTGCACCGGCAGCTGCGCGAGCTCGACGTGGTGACGGTGAAGGGCAAAGAACGCGACATCGGCATCTCGGAGTTGATATGGCAGGACCCGGCCGAACTCACCACGTTGGCGACGCGACCGTCGTTCCGGGGCACCGAACTCGAGCTCCAGCACGGGGCGCGCACGATCCGTCTGAACGCGGACACCGCGGTGCTCATGCTCGGCCGCGACGCCGAGAACGACGTGGTGGTCGCAGCCAAGCTGGCATCACGGCACCACGGCAGGATCGAGCGCCGTCGCGACAAGTTCGTGCTCATCGACGAGAGCTCCAACGGGACCTACGTGACATTCGAGGGAGAGCGCGAGTTCGTTCTGCGCCACGAAGAGCTGCTGCTGCGAGGCCGCGGTCACATCAGCTTGGGCCTTCCCTGTGAAATCGATCCAGTCGAGGCGCTGTGGTTCAACTGCATGGAGCATGAGCCATGAGGGCCACGAGGATCGCAGCGGGACATCGGCCGCACGCACCGCTGCGTCCCTTGCGACCGAGTACTACGGACCGCGCGACGCGCGCAGTTGGGAAGAGGCCGGGGGCGTAAGCGGGCAGCAGCAGCTTGCAGTTCAGACTGGGCGCACTTGCGTGATGGTGACGTCGGAGTAGGGGGCAAGGCGCTTCTGTTCGTGGCGTGCGGCGCGATCCTGATAGCTGGCCATCCGCATCAAGAGCATCAGGAACAGCAGTCCGAGCGTCCAGCCGACACACCCCAGCAAGATCCACCCAATGTTCATCGACGCCCCCACGACGTGTGCACCACAGGGGCGATCCTGCGCCTGAAATGCCGCGCGGCGAGTTGGGCTAGATCAAGAAACTGGCGAGACCTGGTCGGCCGGCGCTCTCGATCGGGTGTCCCAGCGCGCCAAATCGGGCGGTGGGTCGATGATGCCGTCCAGATGCGCCCCGGGAATATGCCCTTGCCGCCGTCTGCTGATGGCCTCGAGCGCATCTTGCGGTGTTCGGTACAGGCCACCGATCTGCACGCCATTGAACGTGAGCTGCCAGTAGCGACTACCTAGCAATACGAACTCGCCCCCTGACACCGGGTAGCGGTAATACGCCATCTTTGCTCCTGCTCTGCGAGTCACTCGCATCGTCGACCGCGGGAATACTTAGCATTTTCCGATCCCGCGGCCACCCGGACCCGACAAAGATCATGTACCTGTTCTGTTGCGGGTCGATGACTGCTTGCCTTGACCCGCACGCGAAGCCCGGCCGGCCCCGAAGGACGCGCCGGGCTTCTGCGGCCGCGGGGGCGCGCGACCTGCGATGGCGAACGCGCACCTGCCTGCGGTAGCTCGTCGTCGTGCAGCACCGACTCGAGCAGGACCTGGTCGCAGTCGCAGAGCAGGCGAACGAAGGCAGAAAAGCCCCCGTCAAGGAGGCGGGGGGAGTGGAGGACGCCAGTTCTCATCAGAACGTCGGGGCGGGTTCGCCCGACTCCGGTGCGTTGCGCTCAGATTCGGCGAATTCGGACGGGAGGTAGTACGACGGCGCCGCGTCTTTGGTCGGAGCGGTCGTGGTCGGCGCGGTCGCCGCCGTCTGGGCGCCCGTCGTTGCTTCGTGCATCAGCGGCGTTTGCGTCGCGATCACCGCGATCAGCGCCAACAGCGAGAGGACGATACTCACGTTGAGCGGCTTCATAGATGATCTCCTTGCGTGGTTGCACACGGCAACTGCCTGGTGCGCGGTGGCGGCGCGCAGTGCGGCCTGCCGATGGAGATCAATGTAGGCTTCGCGCGTCCTTCGCGAGCGGGAGCAATCCGGGACATTCGTGCAGAATATTCACGCGAGCGTCGGCGGCGTTGCCAGCTCGAGCTCCATCAGGCGCTGCGCGACGTAGCCGGCCATCTCGCGCAAAGGATCAGCGGCGGACCCCTTCGCAAGCAGCTGCGTAAGTGCCATCCTGACATCGGTCATCGGTGTTCTACGTGGGTTGAAGCCGTCCGGCGCGAACGGTCGGGCTTTTTTGCTTTGCGATGCGTTGCCAGCAGTCGCATCCCACTCATGGAGCGAGTTGCGCACCTTCGCCACCACATCGTACCTGTCGCGGAGACTTATCTCTTCTCGATCTCGCTCCGGATCCGACGCGCCAGGTTCAGCAATGGCGTGGCGAATGCCTCGACGAATCGGTCCGGCGCCGAGCTCCCGCCGACGCTCATGTTCAGCACGTAAATCGGATAGTCGGGAATCAAGATGGGCGTCGCGAGTGCCACGACCTCCGGTTGCCAGGAAGCCCAGCAATATCCATGTGCACGGACATTCTCGATCGCGCTGGTGATCTCGCGCGAAAGCGCGCGCCATCCCTGTTCGGCGGCGGGAGCGGAAATGCGCGAGCAACGCGTTGCGGCGCTCATCGGAGGTTGCGGCGAGAAACGCTCGGCCCAGCGAGGTCAACTCCATCGGTACACGTTGACCCGCGACGACGGTGCGCCAGGACACGCGTGGGCTGTACCGCACCGACTCCAGGTAGACCATCTCGTCGCGATCGGCCGCAGCGAGGCCGATGTTGATCTTGTGACGTTCCGCCTGCTTGCGCATCAGCGGACCAGCGGCGGCGAGCACCGGAGAGCCCGTCCGCATTGCCTGCGCAAGGCATAACGCGAGCGGTGCGAGGCGATAGGCGCGCCGTCTGCGGTCGTGCTCGAGCATGCCGCAATCCACCAGCGTCTGCGCAAGACGGCTCACGGTGGCGCGCGACAGCCCTGTGCGCTCCGCAAGCTCCCCATTGCCGTACAGATCGGAACCGGGTCGAAACGCTCGCAGGATCTCGATGCCGCGCCGGAGCGAACGGCTGCGGTCCCCACGCGCAGGTACAGGGCTGGTCACGCGAACCTCCTCTGTCCGGTGGAGTCATTTCCACCAGCTGGAAATCGCCGCTTTTCAGGCGAGTGTGTTACCCCTAAGCTGCTGGCGCAATGGTCAAGCCGTGATGAGCGGCTTGCGCGACGCTAAAAGTCTGATGATGCAAGGAGGAGAAATGTCGAACGTCTTTCGTCGATACACTGGCGGCCTTTCCCGCGATCGCCACTGGTCGCAATCGCCTCGGCGGCCATGGCACTGAGCGCGGGGGTGGCGTTCGCCGCGTATCCGGACAAGCCGCTGCGGGTCGTCGTGCCGTTCACCCCGGGTGGCGGGACCGACATCATCGCGCGCACGCTCGGCACCGGTCTGTCGAAGGAATTGGGTCAGCCGATCGTCGTCGACAACAAGCCCGGTGGCGGCACCGTCATCGGCACCGACGCTGTAGCGAAGAGCCCACCCGATGGTTACACGCTGCTGGTGGCGACCTTCGCCCACGCCGTGAACCCCAGCATGCAGCCCAAGCTGCCGTACGCGTGGGACAAGGCGTTCGCGCCGGTGATCCTCATCGGTCGCGGGCCGAACGTGCTGGTCGTGCGCGCCGACAGCCCGTACAAGAGCGATCAAGGATGTGATCGCGGCCGCGAAGGCCAATCCCGGCAAGCTGACCTACGCGTCGTACGGCAACGGCACTTCCGCACACCTCGCGGGTGAGATGTTCACGAATCTCGCCACACGTGCGAGATGACGCACGTTCCGTACAAAGGCATGGGCGCCGCGATTACCGACATCCTGGGTGGCCAGGTGGACATGATCTTCGGCACCGCGGCCGCCGTGGCGGGACTTCGTGAGCCAGCGGGAAGCTGCGTGCGATCGGCGTCACGTCGCCCGCAGCGATCGCCCTCGCTTCCGGACGTTCCCGCCATCGCGGAGACGGTGCCGGGCTACCAGGTGGAAAGCTGGTATGGCATCTACGCGCCCGCGGGCACGCCGCCCGACGTGATCGCGAAGCTGAACGCGCGCGATCGGCAAGGTCGCGAAGATCGGACGAATTCCGCAAGCGGGTGGAGCCCGAGGGCCTGGTCATCAGCGCCGGCGCACCCGCTGAGCTCGACGAGTTCGTCCGCGCGGAGGAGGCGCGTTGGCGCAAGGTCGTCAAGGAAAACAACATCAAGCCGGAATGACTCGCGGGCGGGAGGCAGCCATGACGAACGACCTGATCGCACTGGAGGTGCAGGCCGGCATTGCGACGCTCACGCTGAACCGGCCCGACAAGCGCAATGCGATGAGCGACGAGATGCGCGCGCAATTCACTGCAGCGCTGGAGTCCGATCGCCGCCGACAAGGCCATTCGGGCGCTGGTGCTCACCGGTGCCGGGCAAGGGCTTCTGTGCGGGCGGCGACATTGCGGGCATGGAGCAGCGCATGCAGGCGCCCACCGGCGAGATCGCCTTCAACGGCTGGCATCGGCAACAGCGCGTTCATCACACCCAGGCCCTGCTGCACACGATGCCGAAGCCGACGATCGCGGCGGTCAACGGCGCGGCGTCGGGCCTTGGCGCCGACACCGCGCTCGCGTGCGACTTCATCATCGCAAGCCAATGGGCGACCTTCACCTGGTCCTACATTCATCCGCGGCATCGTTCCGGACGGCGGCGGCATGTACTTCCTGCCCGCGCCGGGTCGGGCTGTCGAAGGCCAAGGAGCTGATCTTCAGCGGACGCAAGGTCGATGCCGACGAGGCGCTCGCGCTTGGCATCGCAGACCGCAAGACGAGTGCCGACACGCTGGTGAACGATGCGCGAGCGTGGGCACGCGAGCTGTACCCAGGGTTCCGCCACCGCGCTCGCGCTGGGCAAGACGATCCTCGACCAGAGCTTCGAGTCGTCGGCGCACCAGATCTTCATGCAGGGCAGCCAGGCGCAGGGCATCTGCTACACGAGCGACGGAGCACCGGGAGTCGGTGATGGCGTTCCTCGGCAAAGTCCGCTTCGAAGGAATGAAGCGATGGATGCAATCGCGAAGCTCCTGAGTCCACGCAGCGTCGCGGTCATCGGTGCGTCGGCCGATCCGAGCAAGACGTCGGGCCGTCCGGTCTCGTATCTCCTGAAGCACGGCTTCGCCGGCGAGATCTATCCGGTCAATCCGAAGGTGCGGGCGATCGGCGACCTGGCATGCTATCCGGACATCGCCTCGCTGCCCGCCGTGCCCGACGTCGGCATCGTCCTGCTCGGCGCCGAGCGCGCGCACCTGGCGGTGCGCGAGCTCGCCGCGACGAGGGACTGCAGCCGCGATCGTGCTCGCAAGCGGCTACACCGAAACCGGCGAGGAAGGTGCGAGACGGCAAGCGCAGCTCCTCGAAGCTGCGGGCTCGATGCGGATCCTCGGGCCGAACACGATCGGACTCGTGAACCTCACCGACAACATCGTGCTGTCGGCGACCGGCGCACTGGAGATGGATCACTTTCCCATCGGGTCGATCGGCGTCGTCTCGCAAAGCGGCGGCATCCTCGGCTGCGCTGCTGTCGCGCGCGGCCGCGCGCGGCATCGGGCTTTCGAAGCTCGTGTCCACGAGCAACGAAGTCGACCTCGAGCTGGCCGACTTCATCGACCATCTTGCCGATGACGAGCGCGACCAGCGTCATCGCGCTCTACATCGAGGCCGTGCGCAATCCGGCAGCCTTTCGCGCGGCGGCACTCAAGGCGCGACGTGCGGGCAAACCGATCGTCGCGTTCAAGATCGGGCGATCGGAAGCAGGCGCGAAGGCAGCGGTGTCGCACACGGGTGCGCTGGCGGGCGCGGACCGGATGTACGACGCGCTGTTCAAGCAGCTCGGCGTGATCCGTGCGCAGACGTTCGGGGACCTGCTCGACATCCCTGCGGCGCTCGCCACCGGCCGCAAGCTGCGCGGGAAGCGCGTCGCGATACTCACCTCCACGGGCGGCGCCGGCACGCTCGTATCCGACAGCCTCGGCGTCGCCGGCTTCGAGACGCCAGCGCCCGATGCCGAGACTGCCGCCGCACTGCGTGCGCTGCAGACGGGCAGCCATGCGGCGCTCGACCGCAATCCCATCGACGTCACGTTGGCCGGCCTGCAGCCGACCTTGTTGCGCGGCGCGATCAAGACGCTGCTCGCGAGTCCCACCTACGATGCGCTGGCCATCATCGTCGGCTCGTCGGGGCTCGCCGTACCCGAGCTCATGGCGGACGCGATTCAGGACTGCCTGCCGACGTCCGACAAGCCGGTCATCGCGTACGTCAGCCCGCACGCGCCCGACGTTGGCGCGATTCTCACTGCGCGCGGCGTGCCCGCCTACGCCGATGCCGAGAGCTGCACGGCGGCGCTCGCAGGCATGCTGCAGGTCGAACGTGGGACAGCGCGGGGACAGGAACAGGAGCCGGGTACCCGCGCCGAGGTGAACGTCGACGACGTCCCCGTGGGCTCGCTCGACGAGGCACAGGCGAAGGCGCTCTTCGCTCGGTTCGGCGTACCCGTTGCACGCGAAGAGGTCGTCTCGACGCCCGCGGAGGCGCAGGCCGCGGCACGCAAGCTTCGGTGATCGCGTGGTGCTCAAGATCCTCTCGGGAGAGATCACGCACAAGAGCGATGTCGGCGGCGTGGCACGTCAATCTCACTGCCGATGCGGTCGAGGGGCGCTTGGCGATCATGGCCGACGAGGTCGAGGCGAAAACGGGCGTGCGACCGCACCGCTTTCTCGTGCAGCAGATGGTCAGCGGTGGAACCGAGCTCATCCTCGGCATGCATCGCGACGCGCTTGGAACCGCCATCCTGCTCGGCATGGGCGGCGTGACCGCCGAGCTCTTCAAGGACACGACGATGCGCCTGCTTCCCCCGGCGGGCGGCCTCACACGCGAGGAAGCGCTCGCCATGGCGCGCGAGCTCGTCACGTGGCCGCTGCTGGATGGGTTCCGCGGTCGGCCCAAGGCCGACGTCGCTGCGCTCGCGGCAGCGATCGTCGCGTTCGCGCAGATGGTTGCGCAACTCGGCGATCGCCTGATCGAAGCGGAAATCAACCCGCTCTTCGTGTTGCCGGAGGGACAGGGGGTGCGCGCCGCGGATGGCGTGGTGCTGCTTGGGCAAGCTTGATATCTCGACCCGGTGCGGATCGAACAAACAATGTCAGACGACCGGCACGTGCTCGTCACGCTGGGTTGGCGGCTGACGGTGCTGGCCGCGCTTGGATTCCCGCAATGGATCGCGGTGCTGCGCGACCTGATCGCGCTGCCGATCGCCTTGACTTGCGCGGTGCGCTCGACCTGGTGTTCCTCGCCGTCAAGTCGCAGGACACCGAGGCGGCGCTCGACACCCCGGTCCCCTTGTGTCCCCTTGTGTGTGCCCGCCACCACGATCTGTATCGCTGCAGAACGGGATGAATCCGGCACGCATCGCTGCGCGGCTCGACCCCGACCAGGTCGTGGCGGCGTTCGTGAGCTTTCCCGCCGACTGGCAGGGCGCCCGGGACACATCGAGCATGGCGTCGGCGTCGCCCTGGCTGCGCGCGTGCGGTTGCAGGGATTCGACGTATTCGAGCCGATGAAGATGCGGCCGCGCACCCCCGCTGGGGAGGCCGAGGCGCGCGCCGTGCTGGATCGCTTCGCCGCGTTACTCCATGATCGGGTCAAGGTGCGCTCAGGACCTTGGCGCGACCTCGCGGTGCGCCACCGACCAACGGAGGTCGATCACATGGTGGGCTGGGTGGTCGAGCAGGGGCGCGCGCACGGCCTCGCGTTGCCCCTCAACGAGCATCTCGTGCGACAGGTCAAGGAACTCGAGCAGGGGCGACGTACCCGCGGGCTGCACAATCTGGATGAGCTCGAGGCGCTGCGTATGAAACACTACGGGCCCGGCATCGGTCCGCATTGAAGCGGCGGGTGCACGGCAAGCTCACCGCGCCGGCGCGCGGGTCCGGGAGCTCACTTCGTCGCGGCCGCGCCTGCCTTCGCCGGCTCCACCCCGGCCGACTTTGCGAGCTCGCGCCACCGGGCCACCTCGGACTTGACCATCGTCGCGAACTCCTCGGGCGAGTTGCTCTTGGCTTCGATGCCCGCGGCGACGAACCGCTCGCGAATGGCGGGCACGCTCGTGGCCTTGCGCATCGCCGCGGCGAGCCGGTCGATGATCGGTCGTGGTGTCTTCGCGGGCGCCATGAGGCCCCACCACGTGCCGATGTCGTAGCCCGGCAGACCGGACTCGGCGAGCGTCGGCAGATCGGGCATGACCGCCGAGCGCGTGCCGCTCGTGATCGCCAGCGCGCGCACGGCCCCCGCCTTCACTTGCGGGATGAGCGGCGAGATCGAAAGAAACGCGAGCTGCACGTGACCCGCGACCAGATCGGCGATGCCGGGCGTGTCGCCGCGGTACGGAACGTGATTGAGCTCGGTGCCGGTCATTTTCTGGAACAGCACGCCCGCAAGATGGGGGGGCGCGCCGGCTCCCGACGAGGCGAACGCCAGGCTGCCGGGCTTGGCCTTCGCGAGAGCAACGAGTTCCTTCACCGAGTGCGCCGGCACCGAAGGATGCACCACGAGCAGGTAGGTTCCGATCGCTCCCAGGCTGATCGGCTCGAAATCGTTCACGATGTCGTACGGCAGCTTTTCGTGCAGGCTCGGAGCGAGGGTATGCGCACCCGCCGCCATCAGGAGCGTGTAGCCGTCGGGTGCGGCGTGCGCCGCGGCTTCGGCGCCCACCACTCCGGCAGCACCACTCCTGTTCTCGATCACCACCGGTTGGCCCAGGTCCTTCGCAAGCTCCTCGCCGAGGCTCCGCGCCACCATGTCGTTGGCGCCGCCGGCCGGATAGGCGACGATGATCTTGATCGGGCGTGACGGGTAGCTCTCCGCGGCGACCGCGCTGTGGCTCGACAGGGCGACGGCGAAGATGCTCGCGAGCAGTGCGAATCCGAATCTCATTGGCTCCTCCGTGGATCGAGACGCGGCACCAATGGCGCGCCGGTGTGGGCGGGTTGCGGGACGAAACGATCGATGGCGATCCGGGCCGGCACGCTCAGCGCTGCTGCGGGCGCCTGGCTTTGGGCGCACGGGTGGTCCCGGCACTCTTCTTCGCCGGAGCGGCTTGCTCGGTCTCTTTCAGCACGTCGATGAGCGCGATCATGCCGTGCACCAGGGTGAGCGCACCCGTGTGGAAGTAGGCGCTCTGCAGCACCTCGACGATCTCTTCCTTCGTGGCGCCAAGGCGCAGCGCGCGCCGGACGTGCTCCTTGAGACCGGAGTCGTAGCCGCCGATCGCGACGGCCGCGACCACGATCAACTCGCGAAACTTCGCCGGCAGATGCCGTTCGCGCACGGCCGTGAGCTCGTAGATCCGCTCGTAGGCCTCGAGAAAGTCGATGTCGACCTCGGCCATCACGCGCAGCCAATACGGCACGAATCCGCGCCGTTGCTCGCCGCGTCGAACGATCGCCTCGCGTCGTTCCACGTCCGATTTCGCTGACCGTGCCGGCTTGCTCATCGCTCGCCCGCTCCCTGCGCGGCTTGTGGAATCGCGTGTGGCGTCTCTCGATTCATGGGCGGATCCTCCTCCTTGCGAGTGCCGGCGGAATGAAACCGGCATCGATCCTCGTGAACGATGACAGCAATTTTCGGCCGAGGCAAGCCGGGCGGCGCGCAAGACCGGCGCTGCTTGCTAATCCGCCTGCGCTGCACCCGCCGCGCGCGTCGGCGCACTCGCCTGCACGTCCACCGGCCGGAAATTCTGGAAGTCCCAGTGCCGCCCGGGTGCGGCCGCGATGAGTGCGCGCGTGTACTCCTGCTGCGGACGGGTCAGCACGCGGTCGACAGGGCCAGCCTCGACGATCCGGCCGTTCTGCATCACGATGATGGTGTCGCAGATCTGGGCGGCGACGCGCAGATCGTGCGTGATGAACAACACGCCGACGCCGGTGCGATCGCGGATGTCCTCCAGCAGCGCGAGGACCTGGGCCTGCACCGACACGTCGAGCGCCGAGACCGCTTCATCGGCCACGAGCAGATCGGGCCCGAGGGCGAGCGCACGAGCGATGCAGATGCGCTGCCGTTGCCCGCCGGAGAACTGATGCGGGTAACGTGCCATCGCGGTCGCGTCGAGCCCCACGAGGCCCAGGAGGTCCTTCGCGCGCCTGCGCGCCTCCTCCCGCGCCACACCGAAGTTGACGAGTCCCTCGATCACGGAATCGCCGATGCGCCGTCTCGGATTGAGCGACCGGTACGGGTCCTGGAACACGATCTGGAAGCGCCGGCGAGCGCGGCGCAAGGCGTGGCGGCTCGTGCGCGCGATGTCCGTGCCGTCGATGCGGATCACCCCGGAGGTCGGATCGATCAGGCGGACGATGCAGCGCGCCAGCGTCGACTTGCCGGACCCCGATTCGCCCACGACACCCACGATCTCGCCACGCCGGACTTGCAGGTCGACGGCCTGCACCGCAGCCACATTGCGCGCCGCGCGAAAGAGCCGCTTCTCGCCATAGGTCTTGTTGAGCCCGGCCACCTCCAGCACCACGTCGCCTTCCGGGACGGTCCGCGTGCGCGGAATGAGGCTGGGTACGGCCGACACCAGCATGCGCGTGTAGTCTTCGCGGGGGCGGGTGAGGATCTCGTCGCGTGCGCTCATTTCGACAACCTTGCCGCGATGCATCACCACGATGCGGTCCGCGATCTCGGCGACCACGCCGAAATCGTGCGTGATGAACATCACGGCCGTGTGGTGCTTCTCCTGCAGCTCGCGGATGAGTGCGAGGATCTGCTTCTGCGTCGTGACGTCCAGGGCCGTCGTGGGCTCGTCGGCGATCAGGAGCCCGGGCTCGAGCACGAGCGCCATCGAGATGACGATGCGCTGCCGCTGGCCACCCGACAGCTCGTGCGGATACGAGTCGTAGATCTGCCGCACGTGGGGCAGGTGCACGGCGTCGAGCATCGCGAGCACGCGCTCCCGGCGCTCCGCGCTTGCCGAGCCTGCGATGCACGCGCAGCACCTCGTCGATCTGCTTCCCGACGGTCTGCACCGGGTTGAGCGCGGTCATCGGCTCCTGGAACACCATCGCCATGCGCGTGGCGCGCAGCGACCGCAAACGCCTGTCGGTCGCCGTCAGCACGTTCTCGCCCTCGAGCAGGACGTGCTCCCCGCTTGCGCGGAGGATGCCGCGGGGCAGCAGGCCCATCACGGCAAGCGCGGTCACCGACTTGCCCGATCCCGATTCGCCCACGACGCACAGCGTCTCGCCGCGGTGCACCGAGAAGCTGACCTCCGAGATGATGCGCTGCGGGCGGTGCGCTCCGGTCACGTGCACCGAGAGCCGGTCCACATCGAGCACCGCCGCAGTCATAGCTTGCGTGCCATGCGCGGGTCGAGGGCATCGCGCATCGCGTCGCCGAGGAGGTTCACGCTCAGCACCGTCAGCGCGAGGAAGATGCCGGCATAAAGAATGAGGCCGGGCATGAGCTGGAAGTACGTGCGCCCTTCGGCCATGATGTTGCCCCAGGAGGGAAGCTCCGGCGGCAGGCCGACGCCCAGGAAGCTCATCGCCGCTTCCGTCAGCATCGCCGACGCGAACACGAAGGTCCCCTGCACGATGAGTGGTGGAAACGTGTTCGGCACCATGTGCCGCAACAGCAGCGCCGGCACCGACGTGCCGAGCGCGATTGCGGCTTCGACATAGGGCTCGCCGCGTATGGTGAGGATCACGCTGCGCACCAGCCGAACCACCCGCGGCACTTCCGGTATCGCGATCGCGATCACCACGGTCTTCAGTCCGGAGCCGGACAGCGTCACGAGCGCGATCGCGAGCAGGATCCCCGGGATCGCCATCAGGCCGTCCATCACCCGCATGATCACGGAGTCGAGCGCTCGCACGTAGCCGGCGATCACCCCGATCAACAGCCCGAGCGAGAGGCTCGCGATCGAGGCGCCGAGGCCGACCAGCAGCGAGATGCGCGCACCATACATCACGCGCGAATACACATCCCGGCCGAACGCATCCGTGCCCAGCCAGTGCTCGGCCGACATGCGCTTCAGCCGTTCGCCGGGATTGATCGCGGTCGGATCGCCCGTCCACAGGAACGGCGCCAGCAGGGCGACCAGGGCCACCACCACGAGGATCGCGATCGCGACGACGACCGGCCCGCTGCGCAGGGTGCGCTTGAACTGGGCAAGCGAGGACGGCGGCGCGGCATCGTCTTGCGCCGGGGCGTCGAGGGCCGTCGTGGTCCAGGGTGGACGCCACGTCAGTACCGGATGCGCGGATCGAACACCGTGTACAGCACGTCGACCAGCAGGTTGATGAGGATGTAAAGGAACGAGAAGAGCAGGATCAGCGCCTGGATGACCGGGTAATCCCGCGCGAGCACCGCCTCCACCACCAATCGCCCCAGTCCAGGAAGATTGAACACCGACTCCGTGACGACCACGCCCCCGATCAGGTGAGCGATGCCCACGCCGATGATCGTGACGATCGGCACGGCGGCGTTGCGCAACGCGTGCCGGACCAGCACCGCGCTCTCCTTGACTCCCTTCGCGCGCGCAGTGCGGATGTAATCCTCGCCCATCACCTCGAGGACGCTGGTGCGGGTGATGCGCGTGATCAGTGCGATGTAGGCCGTGCTCAACGCCAGCGTCGGCAGGATCAGGCGGGAGAGGAAGGGCCAGAACCCGGCTGCCACCGGCTTGTAGCCCTGCACCGGCAGCCAGCCCAGCGTGATCGAGAACAGCAGGATCAGCAGATAGCCGGTGACGAACACGGGCACGGAGAAACCGAGCACCGAGAACGCGCTGACGGAGCGGTCCAGAAAGCGTGCCCTGGCGCCACGCCGCGAGCACGCCAAGCGGCAGGGCGACGAGCACGCTGAAGATGATGATGGTCGTGCTGAGCGCTAACGGTAGCTCCCATCCGGTCGACGATCATCGCCGACACGGGCACGCCCGAGATCAGCGACGTGCCGAAGTCGCCACGCAGGATCTGCCCGATCCACAGCAGGAACTGCACGGGGACAGGCTTGTCGAGCCCCATGTGCACGCGGATCTGCTGCAGCTGCTCGCTGGTCGCGCTGTCGCCGGCGATGATCGCGGCCGGATCGCCGGGCGTGAGGCGCAGGATCGCGAAGACGACCAGGGCGACCACTCCCATCACCGGGAGGGTCGCCGCCAGCCGTCGCGCGACGTACGCGAGCATCGGAATGCCTACGGAGCCTTCCTGACGTTCCAGAACACCGCGACGGGCGCCTCCAGCACGCCGGTGAGCTTCGTGCTGTAGCCCGTCGGGATCACGAACTGGCCGAGCGGCACGACCACGCCTTCGTCGATGACCTGCTTCTGGATCTCGTCGGCGATCTTCTTGAGCTCGGCGGGATTGCTCGTGCACCGCGAACTTGTCGCGCAGCGCCTCGATCTGCGGGAAGTCGGGCCACCCGAACCACGCCTTGGCCCCGTTGGTGGCGACCGCCTGGTTGCGCAACGGGTCCGAGATCCCCACGAGCGGACCGGTCGTGGTGTGGATGTTCCAACCGCCTTCGCTGGGCGGCTTCTTGCTCGCGCGGCGCGTCGTCAGGGTCTGCCAGTCCATCGACTGCAGGTCGACGGTGAACCCGGCCTTGCGCAGCGCGTTGGCGATCACGACCGGTTGCGAGCTGACCTGCTTGTTGTCCGTCGGATGCAGGATCACCACCGGCGTGCCGTCGTACTTGGCCTCCTTCAGGAGCTGCTTCGCCTTGTCGATGTTGGGCTGCAGCACGATCGATCTCGCCGTAGGTGCTCGCGTACGGCGTGCCGCAGCCGAACACCGCAGCGCAGGTCTTGTAGTACTTCGGATCGCTGGCGAGCGCCTTCAGCACGTCCTGTTGCCCCACCGCGTACATGGCGGCCTGACGGATCAGCCGGTTGTTGAACGGCGGGTAGAGGAAGTTGAAGCGGTAATACGTCCAGAGGCCGAGCTTGTCCAGGATCTCGACCTTCACGTCCTTCTTGCCCTCCAGCATGGGGAGCAGGTCGTAGGGCATCACCTCGACGTAATCGATCTCGTGGTTCAGCAGCGCGTTGACGGCCGTGAGGTCGTCGGGCATGGACACCCATTCGACCCGGTCGACGTTGACGACCTTGCCGCCTGCGGTCCAGCTCGGCGGCTCGCGGCGCGGCACGTAGTCCTTGTTCTTCTCGTACACCACGCGCACGCCGGGCTTGAATTCCGCCGTCACGAACTTGAACGGCCCGGAGCCGATGTACTCCTTGATCGGCTGCGACGACGGCGTCTCGGCGATGCGCTTGGGCATCATGAAGGCCGTGCGCGTGCCGATCTTCGCGAGCGAGGTCAGCACCAGGTCCGTCGGCTCCTTCATCACGATCTGGAAGGTCTTGTCGTCGACGACCTTCATCTGCGCCATGTGGCTCATGAGGAGCTGACCCATGACGTCCTGCTCGCCCCAGCGCTTGATCGAGGCCACGCAGTCCTCGGCCTTCACGGGCGCGCCGTCGTGCCACTTGAGGCCGTCGCGCAGCGTGAACGTGTACGTCTTGCCGTCCGGCGAGATCTGCCACTTCTCCGCCATCTGCGGCTGGACCTTGTAGTTCGCGTCCGTGCCGAGAAGCGTGTCGTAGATCATGTAGCCGTGGATGTTCGTGATCGCGGCGGAGCTCACGATCGGATCGGTGACGCGCAGCCCCGACTGCATCACCGCAGTGATGGTCTGGGCGGCTGCGGGTGTGGCGACCAGCATCGCGGCCGCGAACGATGCAGCCGCGAACAGGGCCTGCATCGGACGCGATTTCATGGAGTCGAACGGCATGGTGCACCTCCTCTGGTTGAAGCGTTGGCGGCTCTGTCGTCTCGCCGGCCCTGCGAGCCGGCGAGCGTGAGCCGACTAGACTGCGGCGATCACATCGATTTCCAGCTTCATGTCTTCGTGGTTGAGCGCGGCAACCTGCACGACCGTGCGGGGCGGCGCCTTGTCCCGCCCGAAGATGACGGCCGATACTTCGTTGACGACATTCTGGTCCGCGACATCGCGAAGGTAAATCGTGAGCTTCACGATGTTGCCGAAGTCCGCGCCGGCCGCGGCGAGCACCTCGCGGATGTGCTCGAACGTCCTCTGCGTCTGCTCGCGGATGCCGCCTTTCATCCACTCGGCCTCCTCGGCCGGGACGTGCGGATGTTTGTGATAGGGCGGAATCGGACCGCATCCGGCGACGAAGACGAGCCTGGCGCCTTCGACCATCACCGCCGGCACGAACGGCATGTTGTATTCCGGCTTCGGTTCACGCGAATGGATCGGGGTGATCTTCATGGGCTCCTCCCGCGTGCTGCACGGCGACGGCCTAGTAGCCGCGACTGCGATCGATGCGACGCTGCAGCGGCTCGTCGCGCAGGTAACGCCGATAGTTGTCGAGAAAGCAGCCGACGACGTCCTCCGGGACGATCGGACCGGAAACGTGCGGCGTCATCAGCACGTTGTCCAGCGCCCAGAGGGGGCTCGCCTGTGGCAACGGCTCCTCGCGCATAGACATCGAGCACGGCACCCGCGATCTGTCCGGCGCCGAGGGCCTGCGCCAGTGCGGTTTCGTCCACCACGGCCCCGCGACCCACGTTGATGAGCCAGGCCGATCGTTTCATCGCCGCGAAAGCGTCGCTTCCGAAGATGCCCTTCGTCTCGGCGGTGGCGGGCAGCACGATGACGAGGAAATCGCAGGCGGCGGCAAAGGACTCGAGCTCGGCGTTGCCGACGTACAGTCGCTCGACCGCATCCGCGGCGATGTTGGAGCGACGCCAGCCGACTACGCGCATGCCGTTGCGCTGCACTGCCTGCGCGATCGCCGTGCCGATGTCGCCCATGCCCGCGATCCCCACCGTGCTGCCCCGCGCGATGCCGACAGGGAAGGACTGCCAGTGCCGCTCGCGCTGCTGCCGCCATGCACGGGGAAACTGCTGCACGATCGCGAAGATCGCGCCCAGGACGTACTCGATCATCCGCGGCGCGATCATGGCGCCATCGGTTCGCGTGAGCACCACGTCCGGGCGAAGGTCGGCATGGAACGCCACGTCCTCCACGCCGGCGCTCACCTTGTGCACCCAGCGCAGTTGCGGCGCTTGCGCGAACACCGAGCGCGGGAAGAACCAGCCCACCAGGATCTCGGCATCGGCAGCCTCGCGCTGCGCATCTTCCCCGTTCGTGGACTGCGCGATGCGCGCGTCCGGGAACTGCGCGCGGATGAGATCCGCATAGCGCTGCGCCTCGCCGTGGCGCGGGGAGTGCACGAGGATCTTGGGCGAGGCGCTCATCCGAAGCAGAGCCGGTCGACGGTGCGAGTCAGGATGAGCTTCCGCCTTCTCGATGTGATCCACGGGCACGTACTCGTCCACGGTATGCGCCTGCGCGAGCCGCCCGGGCCCGAACACCACGGCGGAACGGTTGCCCGTGCGCGCCTGCACCACCGACGCATCGGTGTATGCCGGGAATCCGGCCACGACGTCGGAGCGACCGGTGACGGCTTGCGCCGCCTCTGTCATCACCCGCACGATGTCGGAGGCACGGTCCGCCTCGACGGGAGGCCGCTCGTTGTTGAACTGCGCGAACGCGATCCTGCAGCCCGGGATTTCGGACTCGACCTCGCGGGCGCAACGTCCGACCAGCGTGTGCACTTCGGCGATCGACATCGGAGGCGGCAGGCGGATGTCGAGCTCCAGGCGCGCGTGCTCGGGGACGACGTTCGTCTTGATCCCGCCGCTCGCATGGCTGAACGTGACGGTCGCCGGACCGAGCATCTCGTGCGTGTACGGCAGCTTCGCGATCACGCGGTGGAAGCGCGTCACGAATTCCGCCGCGACGCGCACCGCATCGATGCCCACGTGCGGATTGCCGGCGTGAGCGAGCTTGCCGGTGGTCTTCACCTCCATCCACACGAGGCCCTTGTGCGCCACGACGACCTGGAGGTCGGACGGCTCGGTCGCAACGATCAGGCTGTCGCGCTGCACGACGCCGCGGCTGATGAGGTCGTTGCCGCCCAGCATCTGGCTTCCTTCCTCGTCCACCGTGGCGCACACGACGATGTCGCGCGAGGGCTTGCGCCCCTGGCGCGCTGCCCCTGCGAGCACCGCCATGGCGACCGCGAGCCCCGACTTCATGTCGCACGAGCCGCGGCCGTAGAGCCGCCCGTCGACGATCTCGCCACCGAACGGATCGTGCGTCCAGCCATCGCCCACCGGAACGGTATCCATGTGCGCCAGCATCACGAACGCAGGCGCGGAGGCACCGGACCGAAGCCGCGCCACGACGTTGTCGCGTCCGGGCTGCACCTGCTGCCGCTCCACCTCGACCGCCGGCAGCGCCGCACACCAGCGATGCACGAAGTCGCTGACGCCGCTCTCGGTCGACGCGGGGTTCTCGCTCGGGATGCGGACCAGATCCCGAGTCAGCGTCACCGTCGGATGCATGGCTGCCATGGCTTCCTCTCAGGGATGCTGGGGGCCGCCTACCGTATTGCGCAGCACGCCGAGCGTCTCGATCTCGCAGCGCACCACGTCGCCGATCTGCAGATAATCCTTGGCGCGCACCACGTCGTTGCGCGTGTAGGGTCGGCCACCCAGCTCCTTGTCGCCGCCCCATGCCGTGCCGCCGGGGGTGCCGGTGGCGATCACGTAGCCCGGATAGAGCGTGAGGAATGTCGAGAAGAAGCTCACGAGATGCGACGCGGGGAAGATCATGTTCGACGTACTGTTGTTCTGGCGCAGCTCCTCGTTGACGTACGTGCGCAGTGCGAGCGTCTGCGGATCCGGCAGCTCGTCGGCCGTCAGGATGTACGGTCCCATGGGCGTGGAGGTGTCGAAGTTCTTGCTCGATCCGGCCTCGTAGAAGTACGAGCCGTCGGGCCGGAAGCGTACCTGCCGCTCGCGCGCGGTCACGTCGTTCAGGATCGTGTAGCCGAAGACGTGCTCCAGCGCGCGCTCGTCGCTGATGTGACGGCCCTGCCGGCCGATGACGACCGCGAGCTCGACTTCGTAGTCGAGCTTCTTGGTGACGCGAGGATCGCGCTCGATGATGTCGTCCGGGCCGATCACCGACCGCGGCGTCTTGAAGAAGTATTCCGGCTCGCGTCCGGCGAGCGGCGCTTCGTCCTTCTCGTCGCGGTGGTCCTTGTAGTTGCCGCCGCTCGCCAGGATCAGTCCGGGGGTGAGCGGCGCAAGCAGGCGGACGTTGGCGAGCTTCTGCCGTGCCGCGGTGCGGGTGCGGCTCGAGGCGACGGCCTCCGTCACCAGATCGAGCCCACGGGGACCGCCTTCGATCAGCGGCACCATGTCCGCGAGCATCGCGGACTCCACGTCCGACAGGCTGCGCTTCATCCGCAGCGCAGCCATCGCGTCGACGACTTCCTCGCCATCGATCGCGCCAACCCGCAGTCCCCCTTGTCCGTAGTATCGGACCAGTTTCATCGCACTCTCCTCGGCTGTTCAAGCATGGATGGTCGTTCCTGTGGGCGTGCACGCCCGGCGTGGCGACGCACCGTGATCAGGCAGGCAGTTCAGTTGCCGGCACGCGGCGAGGCCGTCTTGCGCGCGTTGCGCCGCGGGCTGCGTTTGCGCGGCGGCGCGCGCGTCGCCTTGCCGGTGGCGCCGCGTGCCGTCGACGTGCTCGACCAGCAGCTGCCCTTCCTCGAGGTTGTGCGCACGTGCCAGCCTTTCCGCGCGTGCCGCGTCGCCCGGCGGCGATCGCCTCCACGAGCGGCCGGTGCTGGGCAACCACCTCGCTCGTGGTCGGCACGAGGGCATTGGACGAGCCGATCACCATGCGCACCTGCTGCTCGAGCAGACGGTACTGCTGCGCGAGCCGACCATGACGCGCAATCTCCACGATCGTCTTGTGCAGCTGGAAATCGGCGTCGGTGAGACGCGCCCAGTCCCCGAATCCGGACGCGCTCTCGAGATCGTCGAACGCCTTCCACAGGCGCACCTCCTGCTCGGCGCCGATGCGTTCAGCCGCAAGCCGCGCGGCGAGGCCTTCGAGCGCGCTCCGCAGCGTGAAGAGCTCCCACACGTCCTCGGCGGAGAACTCGGTCACGACCCACTTCGTGTACGCCGTCTGCGTGACGAGACCCTCGTGCGTGAGATCGTTCAATGCCGAGCGGATCGTGCCGCGCGACAGGCTCATCTGCTCCGAGAGCTGGCTTTCGACCAGTCGCGCACCCGGCGCGAGTCCACCGCTCACGATGCGCTGGCGAAGAGCTTCCGCCGCGAGCTTGTCGAGCGGGCGCTTGTCGATCGCAAGGTCGACCGCGGCGACCTCGAGCGAGGGCGCTGGCGCGTTGCGCAGTGCGTTTTCGGGGCGGCGAGTCATCTGCGGTGTCGTTTACATCGATGCGACCTGATGGTAAGGTTGTCAATCGCTGATTGTCAACAATCGACCATTGGCATCAATTGTCGCTGCCCGCGCGATACCGACGTTGGCGCGCCGGCGTTCTCACCAGAGAGGAACTTCCGTGGATACCCCCAGCGCCCGCCCCTCCCGCAGCAATCCCACCGCCATCACGCGCGTCGATGCCCTGGAAATCCTGGACTGCCGCGGCGAGCCCACGCTGCGCGTACGCATGGGCCTTGCCGACGGCACGATGGCCTGGGCCGACGTCCCGGCGGGCCGCTCGACGGGGGCGCACGAGGCCGCCGAGGTTCGCGATGGCGGTGACCGCTACGGCGGGCGCGGCGTCGCGCGCGCTGTCAGGAACGTGAACGAGGAGATCGCCTCGCGCGTCGCCGGCATGGACGCCGCGAGCCAGGCTCTGCTCGATGCAGCGTTGATCGAGCTGGACGGCACGCCCAACAAGTCGCGCCTCGGCTCGAACGCGATCGTCGGCGTCTCGCTCGCCGCGGCTCGCGCCGCCGCGCAGTCGCTGCACGTGCCGCTCTATCGCTACCTCAATCTCAACGCGCACGTGCTGCCGGTGCCGCTGGTCAACCTGATCAACGGCGGCAAGCACGCGTCGAACGACCTCGAGTTCCAGGAAGTGTGCATCTTCCCGGTGGGAGCCGACACGTTCGACGAGGCGATGGCGATCTCGCATCGCGTCAACGCCGTGCTGCGCGACATCGTGATCGCAAAGTACGGCAAGCTCGCCGCCAACGTGGGCGACGAAGGCGGGTTCGCACCTCCGGTCTCGGGCGTGCTCGAGGCCCTGACGTGCCTGCAGCAGGCGGTCGAGCGTTCCGGCTACGCGTCCAAGATCGTCTATGGCCTCGACTGCGCGGCCACGCACCTCTACGACGTGCGTACGAATCGGTACACGCTCGAAGGCAAGCAGCTCACGACGGCCGAGCTGCTCGAGTTCCTTCGGTCGCTCGCGCGCAAGTTCCCGATCGCGAGCATCGAGGACCCGTTCGCCGAGGACGACGTCGAGGGCTTCGTCGCGGCGACTCGCGAGCTCGGCATGCAGATCGTCGGTGATGACTTCTTCTGCACGAACTCGGAGCGGCTGCGCAACGGCGTCAAGGCCGGCGCCGGCAACGCGATGCTTTGGAAGGTGAACCAGATCGGCACGCTCACCGAGGCGCTGGACGCCGCGGACCTCGCCTACCGAAGCGGCTACGGGGTGATGGTCTCCGAGCGCTCCGGCGAAACCGAGGACCCGATCATCGCGGACATCACGGTCGGCATCAACGCCGGACAGATCAAGACAGGTGCCCCCGTGCGCAGCGAACGCACGGCCAAGTACAACCGGCTGCTCGAGATCGAGCGCGAACTCGGCGCGCGGGCGCGTTACGCGGGCAACGACTTCAAAGTGCCCTTCTGACCGCGTCATGAGCGTCACGCGGCTGGTACGCAACGCGGAGCAGCTCGCGTCCCATGGTGAGCGCGCGCTGCGCGGGCAGGTGCTCGATGTCATCGAGCACGCGATTGCCGCCGTCGGATCCCTATGGCGCCGTGCGCGAGCGCGTCGCGTTCCAGGGGGATGCGCTCGTGATCGACGGCCAGCGCGTGCCGCTCGCCCGCGATGCCCGCGTGCTCTTCATCGGTGCCGGCAAGGCCTCGTTCCCGATCGCGAAGGCGGTCGAGGAGTTGCTGGGCGAACGCCTCGCAGGCGGCCTCGTCATCTGCAAGTACGGTCAGCAGGGATCATTGCGCCGGATTCGAATGGTCCACGCCGCGCATCCGATCCCCGACGAAGCAGGCGCGAGCGCGACTCGCGACATGGTCGCGTTGGTCGACGGCGTACGTTCGGGCGATGTCGTCATTGCCGGCATCACCGGCGGGAGCTCTGCGCTCATGGGCCTTCCGCTCGCGCCGGTATCGCTCGCCGACTACGGCGCGCTCAACCGCTTGCTGCTGGGTTGCGGCGCGAACATCATCGAGATCAATGCGGTGCGCAAGCACATCGCGGTCGTGGGAGGCGGCAAGCTCGCCCAGCGCATCGACCCCGGTGCGATGCTCGTCAATCTCACCGTCTCGGACGTGATCGGCGACCCGCTCGACTACATCACCGATCCAACCGTCCCGGACACTTCGAGCCTCGCGGACGCGCGCACTACGCTCAACCGCTACGATCTGTGGGACGTCGTGCCCGCAACGATCGCGCGGTTCCTGCGCGAAGGCGGAGGTGCGCCCGAGACCCCGAAGCGGCTTGCGCATGCCCGGCATCACGACGTGCTCCTGCTTCCGGCGAGCATTGCCTGCGAGGCGGCCGCACGGCGCGGCAAAGCGCTGGGGCTGGAGACCGTCATCCTATCGACGCGCTTCGAGGGCGACAGCCAGGAGCTCGGTCGGACGTTCGCGGCGATTGCCCTCGAAGTTGCGCGCGAGGGGCGTCCTGTCGGCCCCCCGGCGCTGCTGATCGGCGGTGGCGAGACGATCGTGCATCTGCACGGCGCGGAGGCGGGGGCGGGTGGGCCGAACCAGGAGTTCGCGGCCGCTGCGGCGATCGCGCTCGCGGGGATCGACGACATCGTCGTCGCGGGGCTCGACAGCGACGGCACGGACGGGCCCACGGACATCGCGGGCGCGATCGTGGATGGCACCACGCTGGAGCGCGCACGGCGTGCGGGCATCGACCTGCGACGCCATCTTCGCGTCCACGACGTGACCGATGCGCTCACGCGTCTCGACGAGGCGATCGTGACGGGTGCCACCGGAACGAACGTCAACGATCTCAAGCTTGCGCTCATCGGCCGGATCGGCTGATGCATTCGCGCCCGGGCGCGACGCAGGGCAGGTGCGCGTGTAGCGGCAACGGCATCGCGCTCAAACGACCGCCCAGCTTCCCGTCATCAAATGCCACGCGACGTGGATGACGACGGACGCGGTCAGCAGCACGAGCCACAGATACCAGAAGAGGCGCAGGATCGCGTGCTCGCCCCTGTGAGCGGACTTCGAGCGGACCAGGGTGGTGTAGACGTCCCCAGCGAGGTTTCGACCGCCCGCATACCTGGCGATGGTATCCGCGTCCTTGCGAGCCAGGATGGCGAACAGCTCCTGGTACGTGGAGAAATGGTTCTCCGGAAACCGGCGCGCCCACTCTTCCTCGATCAGGAGCAGGTGCGTGTTGAACGTGTCGATGAACGCGCGGGAGCGCTGATCGACCTGCCTGAAGTAATACGAGATCAGGAGCGGTGGAATCGCGATCAGCACGAATGCCGTCAGGCTGGCCATCGACAATCGGCTTGTCGCATCCTTGGCGACGAGGCCGAACACGGCGAGAAACGCCGTCTGGATCGTCAGGAAATAGGCGAAGCGCTTCTGTTTGAGGTCCTCGTAGAACTTGAGCAGCTCGTTATTGGCCTTCCACTCCTCCAGAAGCCGCGTTTCGGTGCTTTCCATTTGTCATCCAGTCGTGGCGATGCGATTTGATTCGGAGCGTGCAGCCTCGCCCTTCACCTCGACGAAGCGTTGCGGGCGGGACTGAATCCTACGATCCACGTCAACGCGCGATTGAGCCACGACGTGGACACCGTCGGGGACCTCCGCTCGTGGCTGGGCGAGGAGGGCGCGACACCCCTCGTGCACGGTATCGGCCCCGCGGAAGCGCAGGCAGACGCAGCCCGCATTCTTCGGCACGTCGCGCTCGGAAGAGCATGACGCCCGCGCTCGGGGGCGTCTGCGATCGCGATGAGCCGACTCGGCGCGCGGCTACGCTCGAGATCTCCGTGCGGGCGCGAGCGCGGCTCGTGTCGGCTTGCGGGGCCTCGACGATGCCGGCCCGGGCATGGCGCCGCGCAATGCCTGCGCATCCGGCCTGTCGTCCCGGGCGAGGTTGTCCTGCGCTTCCGGCGCGCGGGTCGGGCCGATCCACGGGCGCAGCGGCGCGAGGCTCGGCATCGGCATCGGACACGTCGGCCGCGGCCCGCTTGCGACAGGCGCAGCGATTGCCGCGCGCTCGCGTTGTGCAATCCGGCGCCACTTGCCGGGCGTGCTGCCGGTGTGCCGGCGGAAGCTGCGCATGAACGTGCTCACGGTGGCGTAGCCGAGCGCTCCCGCGATGTCGTCGAGCGCAAGCTCCGAGTCGGTGAGCAGCTGCCGCGCCACCTGGAAGCGCACCTCGTCGAGAACTTTCTGGAACGTCGTTCCCGCGGCCTGCAGGCGACGGTTGAGCGTGCGCCGGTGCATGGCGAGCAGTTGGGCGAGATCGTCGCCCGAGCTCTTCCCGGTCAGCAGGAGCGTGCGCAATGCGCGGTAGACCTGCTGCAAAAGCTGCGGCGGACCCGCTCGATGAGCCGCCGCCAGCGCGGCGCGAAGGCGCTCGGGGTCGGCGCCTTCGATCCTGCGATCGAGCCAGTACGCCGGAAAGCGCAGGGCGCACAGCTCCGCATCGAAGTGCGGCATCACCTTGAACATGTCGCGGTAGAGCCGCGTGTTGCCGCGCTTGTCGTGCGCCAGGAAGACTTCGGTGGGACTGAAGCCGGGGCCGCACAGTTCGCGCATGAAGTTCACGCCGCCCGCGAGCACGGCGTCGCAGATCTGGTCCGCGCCGGTCACGTCCGGGTGGTAGATCGCGTAGCCGAAATCGACCACCGCGGCCCGGCGCACCAGGACCGTCACCCCGCCGCCACTGTTGAGGTGCTGGTACACGGTCCACACCCGCAGCGCGTCGCCGACCGTGGCCGAGTTGCGCACGATGCTGCCCACGAGCCCGAGATCGTCGAGGTGCCACAGCCGCCCGGCGAGCAAGCCGAACTGCGGATTCTGCGTGGCGCGCGACGCGCACAGGAGCAGCTTGCCGAGAACCGCGTAGGGCACCCGATCATCACGGTGGCGGATGTCGCCGGGCGAAACGCCCGCGCGCGAAAGCACGGCGTCCGGGTCTGCACCCAGCGCGCGCACGAGTTCGGGGATGCGCGCGAACGCGCCCACGCGCTGAAGCGCAGAGGCGTCGGGATGCGCGCGCGCGAGCGCATCCTGCGGGTCGAGACGTCGGCTCATGGCGATCGGGCTCTTGCTTATGTTTATGGGACAAACGCATCGAGCTTCGCTCCCGGCCCGCGCGCGCCGCTGCAGCGTGTCGAGAAGTGCCAACTTCCGCCCGCGGGCCGGTCGGCAACACGGTAGCAGAGGGTTCGCAACGTGGCGTCTGGAGAATGCACGTCCCTTGCGGTGACATAAAGCCGCGCGGCATTGCGACGCGGCTGGACGGCCGTGCCCGCGTGGGCGGTGCACCAAGAGCGTGCTTGCGCGCCAAATCCGGGACCGTACGCAGCAGGCGCGGGGCCGGCTTCGATGTGCCGCGATTGTGCGGTGCCGATGCCGACCTGCTCTCGAGCTACAGAAATTCCGCGCCGGCCTTCGACGCCGTCGCCGAATCGTTGTTCGACGACACGCAGGCGATGAAGGCGCTCGCCGCAAGCCCCGAGTACGCCGAGGTGCTCGCGGACGAGACCAACTTCATCGACCGCTCGACCATGCAGTCGATCATCACCGACGAGCACGTGATCAAGGACCTGCCGGCCCCGGCGAACGCGATCAAGAGCATCACCCTCATGACGCGCAAGGACGGCATGGCGATCGATGCGTTTCGCGCCTACTGGCTCGACGTGCACGGTCCGTCGTGCGCGGCCGTACCCGCGATACGGCGCTACGTGCAGCACCCCACGCGGCGGTCGATCTACGACAGCGGCGGAACGCCTGCCTTCGATGGCGCGGCGATGACGTGGTTCGACAGCATGGACGCGCTGCGCGCCGCCGCGCCCACGCCGGAATTCGCGCGGCTACGCGCGGAGGTCGAGCAATTCGTCGCGCAGGACAGGTCGCCGACGGTGCTCACGCAGGAGCACGTGTTCGTGGCTTAGGCCGCATCGGCCTGGCGACGGGACGTTTCGGTCGCGTCGACGGCGATGCGCGATCGCTTCCCCCCCGGGCGGGCTGCGCGGCGCCTTCTTCGTCGCCCAGCGCGCCGCCGCGGGCATGGTGGCGCTCGGCCGGGGATCGATCATCAATGTAGCGTCGACGGCGGGTCTGCGGCCTGGGGGGTACCTGGCGAGCTACGGCGCTTCCAAGGCGGCGCTCATCCACCTCACGAAGGTGATGGCCTTCGAGCTCGCGCGTCACGGCATTCGCGTCAACGTCCTGTGCCCGGGCAACATCGAAACCGACATGCACGAGGATTTCGTCGAGCTCGGCTTTGCCGACGCGCTGCGGAAGCGCATCCCGCAGCGGCGCTTCGGCCAGAGCGAGGATCTCGCCGGCGCGGCATTGCTCCTCGCCTCGGACGCAGGGCGCTACATGACCGGAGCGGTGCTCGCGGTCGACGGCGGGCAACTCGTCAATTCCCTGTGAACGTGCGCTGAATGTCCTTGCGGGAAACGCTCGACTTCCTGATGTACGACTGGCTCGACGTCGAGTCGCTGATCGAGCGGCCGCGCTTTGCGGAGCACTCGCGCGAAACCTTCGATTCGGTCCTCGACCTGAGTGAGCGGATTGCGCGGGAGCGCTTCGCCCCGGTCAACCGTCGCGCCGACACCGAGGAGCCGACGTTCGACGGTGCCCGCGTGCACCTGCCGCCGGCGACGCGCGATGCGGTGCTGGCCTACGCCCAGTCGGGACTGCTGGCGGCGGGTCACGATTACGAAGCCGGCGGCATGCAGCTGCCGTTCGTGGTCGACATGGCGGCGAAGACGTTCTTTGCGATGGCGAGCGTCAGCGTCCACGCCTTCGGGATGCTGACCTACGCCAATGCCAACCTCCTCATGGCGTGCGGCACGGCCCGGCAGCGCCAGGTGTTCGCCCTGCCGGAGCTGCAAGGTCGCTATCTCGGCACGATGTGCCTGAGCGAGCCGCAAGCGGGGTCGAGCCTCGGCGACATCCTCACCGTCGCAGTGCCCGACGGCGCCGATTTCGAGTCCGATGCCCTGGGCCCGCGCTACCGCCTGAGGGGCAACAAGATGTGGATCTCGGGCGGCGAGCACGATCTCACCGAGAACATCGTGCATCTCGCGCTCGCGAAGATTCCCGGCCCGGACGGCAAGCCAATTCCCGGACCGAAGGGCATCTCGCTGTTCGTCGTGCCGCGCCTGATGGTCGATGGGGAGGGGCGCCCGACGGGCGAGCGCAACGACGTCGCGCTCG
>CAVZZN010000014.1:0-304865 GCA_963779805.1 uncultured beta proteobacterium | reverse complement strand
CTTCACCAACCTGCGCGATCGCCGCGATCCGATGGCCGACGTGGAGCCGGTGCCGATCACCGTCGTGCTACGCGAAAACCTCCCCTGACCACGACCCTCGGTCAACCCCGGGTGCTTCAGGCCGACTGCACGGCCCTGCACACCGCCGCTGTCGCCTCCTTCGTGCCCGCTTTGCCGCCGATGTCGTGCGTCAACCCCGCTCCGCTCTCCAGCACGCTCGCCACCGCGCTCTCGACGCGATCCGCAGCGCTCGTGAGCGCGGCATCGTGGTGGCGCTCGCCGAGCCAGCGCAGCATGTACGCGGCCGACAGGATCGTCCCGTGCGGATTCGCAAGGTTCTGGCCGACGATCGTGGGCGCGGAGCCGTGCGATGCCTGGAAGAAGCCGTTGCTCTCGCCGAGCTCCGCCGAGGGCGACATGCCCATGCCCCCGACGGTGGCTGCACCGAGATCGGAGATGATGTCGCCGAACATGTTCTCGGTCACGATCACGTCGTAGAAGTCCGGCCGTTCGATGAGGTGCACGGTCATCGCGTCGACCATGGAGTAGTCGACCTCGATGTCCGGATAGCCCGCCGCGACTTCGGTGAACACCTTGCGGAAGAACGCGTAGCTGCGCAGCACGTTGGCCTTGTCGCACAGGGTGACGCGACGCTTGCCGTCGCGCGGCGCGCCGTTGCGCTTGCGCGCGAGCTCGAACGCCATCTTCGAGATGCGCTCCACGCCCTTGCGCGTGACCAGCAGCGTGTCGGACGCGACTTCGCCGCGCAGGTTCGTGCCGCTGCCGCGCGACGCGTACAGCCCTTCCGTGTTCTCGCGCAGGATGACGTAGTCGATCTGGTTTGCCTTGAAGCGGCGCAGCGGACCGACGACGCCCGGGTGCAGCTTGATCGGCCGCACGTTGGCGTAGAGATCCAGGCGAAAGCGCAGCTGCAGCCCGAAGTCGAGGCCCGCCTCGGTCCCGTCGGGATACGTGACGCCGGGCAAGCCCGCCGCGCCATGCAGGATCGCGTGCGCGTCCCGGCAGCCCTCGAAGGTCGACTCCGGAAACGCGTCGCCCGTCTTGCGAAAGTGCTCGGCACCCGCGGGGTATTCGCGGAAGGCGAGCTTGTCGGCAAGGCCCGGAACGGCCTTCAGCACCTCGATGGCGGCCGAGCACACTTCCGGCCCGATGCCGTCCCCCATGACCACTGCGATGTCGTACTTCACAAAATCTCCTCGTTCGAAACGTCGACCCTGGGTCGACCCGGGTCGGAATTCAGATGCGATACAGGCGCGACGCCGTGCCGAAGAACATCGCGTCGCGCTCGGCGTCGGTGCGCTGCTGCGTGATCTCGTCGTAGGCGCGCCACACGCTCGCGTAATCGCGCATGAGGCCGTCGACCGGAAAGTTGCTGCCGAACATCACGCGGTCCGGGCCGAAGCAATCGATCGCCCACAGCACGAGCGGACGCAACGAATCGGGGGTCCACTCGGGATCGAACATGCCGAACCCCGACAGCTTGATGGCCAGGTTCGGCAGTCGGGACAATTGCCGGATCGCCGCGCGCCACAACGCCTTGCCTTGATCGCTGCGATCGCGGGGCTGTCCGCTGTGCGCCAGCACGAACTGCAGCTCCGGATGCATCGCCACCACCCGCGCCGCGGCCGCGGCTTGCGAGGGCAGGATCTGCAGCTCGAAGAGCAGCGAGCGCGGTACCAGCAAGGCGAGATTGCGTTGCCAGCGCGCGTCCGCCAGGAAGTCGACCGCGTGCCCCATCTCCGGCACGAGCACCTCGTGCACCATCTGCCGGATCCCGCGCACGTTGGCGAACGCGCAGTGCGCGTCGAGCACCGCTTCGACTTCCGCTTGCGCGGCGGAGAGATCGGCGTAGGCGACGATCGCATGCGGAAAGCCCTCGCGTTGCGCCTGCGCCTGCAGCCAGCGCGTCTCGCGCACCGGATCCGCGTGGTCGTGCTCGGCCTGCACGTGCACCGATTTCGCCACCGGAATCGAACCGACGTCGCGCCGGTAGTCGGCGACGAGATAATTGCGTCGGATCGCGGCGTAGTCGCCGTACATGCGCGGCCCCACGCGATCGGCGAGCCACGGATAGTAGTTGGCCGCGAGATCCCAGAGGTGGTGATGGGCGTCGACGACGCGGGTCAGCGGTGATGCCATTCGACGCCGCCGCTCAGTGGATCGTCAGCGCGGGCACGTATGTCATGAGCGCCAGCACAAGCAAAGCCACGCCGTAGAACGGCAACAGCTCGCGCACGGTCGCGCCGATGGACGATTTCGAGATCATGCTGCCGATGAAGAGCGTCGTGCCCACGGGAGGCGTGTACAGCCCGATCGCGAGGTTGACGACCATGATGATCCCGAGCTGCACGAGATCGATGTGGAACGTCTGCGCCAGCGGCAGGAACAGCGGGGTCAGGATGAGGATGGCTGCCGGCAAATCGATGAACATGCCCACGCCGAGCATCATCACGTTCATGAGCAGCAGCGCGGAATCGGCCGTGGTGAAGTGTCCCTGGGCCCACTCGAGGAACCGCTGCGGCACCTCCTCGATCGTCAGCACCCACCCCGCCGCCGTCGAGGCCATGATCAGCAGCATCACCACCCCGGTCGCGACACCGGCCGTGTACACCGACGTCTTGATCCGGCTCCACGTGAGGTCCCGGTAGAAGAAGGCCGACACGAGCAGCGCATACACGACGGCGCTGGTGCTGACTTCCGTCGGGGTGATGATCCCGAAGCGCAGCGCGATCAGCACCAGCGCGGGCATCGCGAGCGCCGGGGCCGCGTAGAGCCCGCGTCGCGCCATGAGGCCCCACGCCACCGGCTCCTTGTGGTACGGGAACCCGCGCAGGCGCGCACTGATGTTGCAGACGGCGAGAAAGCCGCCGGCGACGAGCAGGCCCGGCAGGACCCCCGCCAGGAACAACGCGCCGATCGACGCGTTCGACACGAGCGAATACAGGATCAGCGGGATCGACGGCGGGATCAGGATGTCGATCGTCGACGCCGCCGCGATCGTCGCGCCGCAGAATGCGCGCGGATAGCCGACCTTGATCTGCCACGGCACGAGCAGCGAGCCCAGCGCGGTCGCATCGGCGACGGCGGATCCGGAGACGCCGCCGAACAGCGTGGAACCCAGCACGCTGACCTGCGCGTGGCCGCCGCGAAAGCGGCCGACGAGGTCCGTCGCGAAATCGATGAGATGCTTCCCGAGCTTGCCCGTCATCATGAGCTCGGCGGCCATGATGAACATCGGAATCGCGATCAGCGGGAAGTTCTGCGTCGGCGTGTACAGCTGCTGGATCACCGCGAACAGAGGCTGCCCGGACCAGAACACGCCCGGCGGTCGTGGCGATCACCAGCGCATGCGCGATCGGAAACGACAGCGCGACGAGCAGCAGGAAGACTCCCGCGAGGATCGCGCTCATGCGCCTGCTCCGCTCATACCGCCGCCGCACCCGGGTCGGCGAGGTTCACCGTCACCGGCTCTCTCCCGAGCGTGTAGCGCACGATCGCCGCAATGCTGCACACGGCGACCAGTGCAAGTCCCGCGGCAAGGCAGCCGTAGCCCACGCTCCACGGGATGTGCAGCACCGGCGTGGTCTGGTCGTTGGCGATGATCGCGTTCTGCACGGCGTACCACGCGAGCAGGAGGTATACGCGCGGCCGTCACCGCGTGGATGAGCACCGCCAGGGCGATGCGCCACTTGCCGTGCAGCGTGCTGATCAGGAGCTGCGTGGCGACGTGCACGCCGCGGCGCGCGGCCTGCGCGATGCCCGCCATCACCAGGATCGCGAACATGAGCTCCGAGAGGTCCGGGGCGAACTCGAGGCCCGACTCGAAGGCGTAGCGCATCACCACCACGATCGTGAGAAGCAGCAGGAGCCCGAGGCCGGAGACCAGCATCAGCGCATTGCACGCGACCTCGATCCCGCGCTCGATGGCGCGCGCGAGGGACACCACGGGATTGCGCCAGCCGATCGATCGCTCCGGCGCACCGGCGGCGTGGCCGCCGCCGGCATGTGCGCGGCCCTGCATGGCCTGTCCAGCGGTGCGCGCCCCGTCAGGCGCGGACGGCACGCAGCTTCTTGACGAAGTCGCCGAAGGGCTTCTTCTCCCACTGGTCCCAGACCACTTCCGTCGCCTGCTTGAACGGCGCGGTGTCGGGGCTGTTCATCTGGAAGTTCGGCATCTTCTTGAACTCGGCCACGAGGGCTTCGTCCGAGTCGGCCATCGACTTGCGCTGGATCGGCTGCGTTTCCTTGGCGGCGTCGCGAACGATCTTGCGATCGGCCTCGGACAGCCGGTTCCAGGTCGCGGTGCTCATCAGGAGCGCCGTGGGCTCGTACTTGTGATTGGTGAAGCTCAGGAACTTCTGCACTTCGTAGAGCTTCGCCGCATAGATGTTGGCGAGCGGATTCTCCTGGCCGTCGACCACGCCGGTCTGCAGCGCGAGATACACCTCGCCCCAGTTGATCTGCTGCGGCGTTGCGCCCATCGCGGCGAACATGTCGACCGTGGAGGGATCGAGCGGCGTGCGGATGCGCAGGCCCTTGAGGTCCTCGGGCTTGTTGATCGCCCGCTTGCTGTTGGTGGTCTGGCGGATGCCGTTGCACCACCAGCCCAGGAACACGAGGTTCTTCGCCTCGATGCGCTTGGCGAGATCCTGCCCGATCGGACCGTCGAGCGAGGCCCACGCGGTCTTGAGGTTCGAATACAGGAACGGCAGGCCCAGCGCAGCGCACTCGGGCGCCACCGACAGCAGCGCGCCCAGTCCGAGCGCGCCGAAGTCGAGCGTGCCGGTGCGCAGCGCCGACATGTTGGTGTTCTCGCTGCCGAGCTGCTCGGAGTGGGCGACGTGAACGGTGATGCGGCCGTTCGTCTTCTTGCTCATCATGTCGGCGAACGTCTGCGCGCCGATGCCCTTCGGGCTGGTCGGCGTGAGGTTGTGCGCCAGCGTGAGCCGCATCTGCCCCTGGGCGAACGCGGACGGAACGGTGGATGCGAGACCTGCTGCAACCAGGCCCTGGGTGATGCGCCGACGCGCACGATCCATGCTTTCCTCCTTTGGTCTGGAGCGACCCGGTGGCCCGAAGGGACTCTATGCGTCGCGCCGAATGGATGACACCGGTAACGTCGTGGCTGGCAGACCGCCACGACGCTGCGGATCATGAGCAACTCGCGAAGCGGTGCGCTCGACCATCGTTGCCGGCTCGCGCAGCACGTCTCGCGCTGTTGCAAGACGATATGCGGTGGCGTTTCGAACCGTCAATGATGCTTTTTGATGTTGCCGCATCGGCCTCCGAGGCAGCCGCGGAGGCGAATGCGCAGCGAGTTCAAGCCGCGGTGGCGCGGATCAGCACCGCAACGAGCTCCGCCTGACGTCGCGTGCCGGTCTTGCCGAAGAGCGAGCGCAATTGCGAGCGCACGGTCTGCACCGACAACCGTCGCTCGCTCGCAATCTCGCTCAAGTCCTTGCCGGCCATCAGCGCGATGGCGAGGCGCGCTTCGGCGGGCGTCAGATCGAACAGCGCACCGAGGAACACGGGATCGACCGCCCCGGCATGCCCGAGCGGAACGACCGTGAGCATCGCGGCCGGTTGCGGGCCGAACGCGCCCATCGTGGCGTCGGGCTGCAGTGCCCAGACACTGCACAGCAGCGTCCTGCCGGCGAGGCCCGCAAGGCGAAGCCCGATGCGCTGCGGATTGCTGCCCGGGGCTTCGCGGGCGCCGACTTCGCGCAGCGCCTGCTCGAGCATCCTGTGCGCCGAGGCCGTCGATGCCGCCAGCAGCGCGCCGTCCCTGCGCAACACGTCGCCGGCGGCGAGAATCTGCTGCCCCGATGCATTGCAGGTGAGGATCGTGCGCTCGAGGGAGAGCAGGATCATCGGCCGCGCGGAAGCGTGCAGCATCACCGTTCCCGCGGACGCGCTCGCGCGCAGCAGCCGGAAGTGCTGCGCGACGCGAAACGCGGATGCGAGGTGACCGACGTAGCGGCGCGCGATCGCGATCTCGTCCGGCGCGAACGCGGGCTCGGCAAACGTGCGGCTCATGCCGATCATCGCGACGTGTCGATCGTCCTCGGCGACCTTCGCGGCGAGGATGGAGCGCACGCCGTAAGCCGACCAGTAGTCGCGGTAGAACGGCAGCGTCTCGCGCTGCTCGGGGCCGAAAACGTCTGCGCTGTGCATCATCTCGCCGACCGGCAGGCGCGCGACGTGCGCCATGTGCGGATCGCAGCGATGCCATTCGCGGACGTGCTCGAACGTGGCGTCGAGCGTGCGCTGGTCGAAGCGAGCCACGGGCTGCTCCGAGAAGACGAGCCGCCCGGTGGTCTTGTCGACGGTGACGAGCTGGATGCCCGCGAGCCGGAAGTGGACGTGCAACGTCGCGAGCGGTTCCTGCCACGAGCGCAAGCCGGCCGCGGCTTCGTACAGATCGCGGATGATGGCGTCGTCGATGTCGGGCATGAGCCTTTCGGAATCCTGAACATGCGCGCCACACCGCGCATCGCGATCGCCGGCGCGTGACGGCATGACCTCAACGGCGCCTGCAGGATTTTGAGCGCGCAGGACGTACGCCCGCATCCTCAATCTTGAGGAGGAGCCACGGCGCATGCGCGAAACGCGGCGGGTCGGCACGCGGCTCTCCTTCAGTTGCGCGACGGACGGCCGATAGCCCTTTGCGTGCGCTGCGCGCGCGATGCGCGCCCTCGTCGAAGGGTGCTCCTGCAAGCGTTTCGTCGAATCGCCCGACACTCATGGTGCTCGTTCGCATCCTCCTGTCGCTGCTGGCCCTCGCGATCGCTTTCGTGCTCGTCACGCGCCTTGCCGACGGCAACCGTGCGCCGCAGCCCGGCGGGTTCGCAAACGTGCCGCATCCCGTCGGCGAGTCGGCCGTGCCCGCCCGGAAAGCCGTCCGATCGTAAAAGCCGGCGCTTTCGGCCGGACGGGCGCGATTCCGGCGATTCCATGCAATCGGTCCAAAGCCCGCCTGCGATCGGCCTGCGGTGCGTCTTCGCAGCCGCACCCTGACGGTGTCGACATTCAGATTCGTGAACGATTTCCCCCATTTGGGGGATGCGTTTCAGCGCAGGGTTGCCCCAAGATCTCCATCGGGCACCCTGAATTCGCGTTCGGGCCAAGGGAGGTCCGGGGCAAGCTGGGCCGCGGTGAGGCTATCGGTCGCAAGTGATCACTCACTGATCGAAGCGCCGCAGCTCTCCGGCGCCGGCACGGTCAACGCGCGCACCTGTCCGCAGAACAGTCGAACCCGCGTCTTCCTGCGCCGAGGCAAATCGTCGCTACGGCCCAGCCGGAAGCCGCATCGCGGAAGTCGTCTGTCCGTCCGTAGAGGCGCGGGCGCGTTGGCCGTCTCGCAACATCGCGCCGCCGCTTCAGGATGGGTTTGCTGCTGGTTTGTTGTGCGGAAGCGGCCATTCGATCAGTCTGGAGAGCCGCAGCTCGCGAACCGCTCGTCATCGGCTCGGAGAAGTCATGCGCCAGGACGTCTACGACCAGCTTGTCGCCACGTTCTACGATGCCGCAGTAGGCAGGGGATCGTGGTCTGCAGCGATGCAGCCGCTTGCCCGCGAGTTCAACCTCTGGGGCGTGCAGGTGCTCGGCATCGACAAGCAGAGCTGCAGCCTGCTCTTCAGCCACGAGGCCGGGCCGACGCCCCCGCAGGCGACGCTCGACTACCTCAGGCGCTATCACGCGATCAATCCGCACATCGCACCCGCGATGTCGCTGCCGGTGGGCGAATGGATGCATTCGCACGAGCTCTTCGACGACGCCACGGTGGCGCGGCATCCGTTCTACCAGGAGTTCATGATTCCGCACGGGGCGCGGTATCTCTCCGGCACGAAGCTGTACGAGGATTCGCTCGCCCTGGTCCTGTTCGGCGCGCTGCGCGGCGTCAGTCAGCAGCCGCTCAATCATGCGGACATGGAGGTGCTCGACCGCATCAAGCTGCATCTCATCCGCGCGATGCAGAATTACGTGTACCTCGGCTCGACGTTCGGCGAACCCGGCGCCGCGAAGCGACTGCTCAATCACTTCCAGTATCCGATGTTCCTCGTCGACGAGCAGCGCCACGTGCGCTTTCGCAATGGTCTCGCCGACGATCTGCTCAAGTCCGGCGACTACCTGCAGGAGAAGGCGGGCATTCTCACGTGCCGCGATCCGGAGTGCGATGCCGCCCTGCTGACGGTGATCCGCAGTCTCGATCTGGGTGCGAAGACGCCCCTGCGCGCATTGCCATCGCGCAAGTTCGCGCGCCTGAAGCGCCCGAACGGCGCGCCCGTCGGGCTGTTCGCGGTCGCGATCCGGCCCGAGACCACGCTCGGCGCGTTCGGGCAACAGCCGGTGGCGCTGCTCATCTTCCACAACCCGCGCGAGCAGGCGGAGCTCGACGGCTTCATCGTGGCCGAGATGTTCGATCTCAGTCCGGCCGAAGCGAAGGTGGCCGTCGCGCTCGCGCGCGGGAAGTCGCCCGACGAGATTGCCGCCGCGGGGCGCATCGCGATCTCGACCGTGCGCGCGCAGATCAAGTCGATCTTCGCGAAGACGGGCGTGTCGCGGCAGTCGGAGCTCGTCGCGCTGTTGCGCGGCATGCCCGAAGTCGCCAAGGAAACGCGCTAGCGCGCGCACCTCGGGGCACTCGCACCTTGGAGTGGCGCCTGACGCTTGTCCTGCATCGGCGCGTGCCGGCCGACGCACGCAGCCGCATCGCGCGGAAACGCGCTGCAGCCAGCGCAGCTGACGGTCGTTTCGGGCCGTCTTGCCGCAGTGCAGCGACGCGCAAGGCGCCGATGCTCGCTCGAACGTGAGGCGAGCGCACGCCGGCGGGAATTCGCGCCCACGCACGGAGTCGTATCCAGCGATCCGGCGACCGCGCCAACCTTCTCAATCCGACCCAACTCGCGTGGGGTCGGGCGCTTGGTACGGCGAATGCTCCAGAGGCGCGGCAATCGAGACGCGCCAATTCGATGTTTTCCGCACCCGTCCTTCTGTAGAATTGCCGTCCCGCTTCCGCCCTGTCGAGACCGGGGCGAAACCAACAACTCATGGCCGACAACCACCGCGTGCTCGTAACGGGCGGCGCAGGATTCCTCGGGTCGCATCTGTGCGATCGCCTCCTCCGGGATGGGCACGAGGTGATCTGCGTCGACAACTTCCAGACGGGCATGAAGAGGAACGTCGCCCACCTGCTCGGGAACCACTCGTTCTCGCTGCAGGAACACGACATCACCGATCCGCTGTTCCTGCAGGTGGACCGCATCTTCAACCTCGCGTGTCCCGCCTCGCCCGTGTCACTACCAGTACGACCCGGTGCACACGCTGAAGACCAGCGTGCTGGGCAGCATCAACATGCTCGGGCTCGCGAAACAGGTGAACGCGCGGATCCTGCAGGCGTCGACGAGCGAGGTGTACGGCGATCCGCAGGTGCACCCGCAGCCCGAGAGCTACTGGGGCAATGTCAATCCGACCGGGCCGCGCTCCTGCTACGACGAAGGCAAGCGCAGCGCCGAGACGCTGTTCTTCGACTATCACCGCCGGCACGGCCTGCAGATCAAGGTCGTGCGCATCTTCAACACGTATGGGCCGCGCATGCATCCGCAGGACGGCCGCGTGGTGTCGAACTTCATCGTGCAGGCGCTGAAGAACGAGCCCATCACGTTGTACGGCGACGGCTCCCAGACGCGGTCTTTCTGCTACGTCGACGACATGATCGAGGGCTGCGTGCGCATGATGGACACGCCGGCCGAGTTCGTCGGTCCGGTGAACATCGGCAACCCCGTCGAGACCACGGTCCAGGAGCTCGCCGAGAAGGTGCTGAAGCTCACCGGCTCGCGCTCGGCCCTCGTGCACGAGCCGCTACCGCAGGACGACCCCGCGCGACGGTGCCCCGACATCACGCTCGCCCGCAGCAAGCTCGGATGGGAGCCACGCGTCGAGTTCGACCAGGGGCTCGAGGCCACGATCGAATACTTCGATCAGCTGCTAGGCACGCGACGGATCACGCCGCTTGCAACTCGCGGCCGGCGCAGAGGCCATCGCATCAGCCGAGACCTGAGCGGTTCGATCGTCCATGCGTCAGCTCACCTCCGGCGTACCGCAGGGGCAATCCGTAGTGCCGGCGGCACTCCCCTTCGCGACCGCGCACCACCCGCTTCCCCGCCAGTACGCCGCGCTGCTCGGTCACGACCGTGCACTGCCGCTCCTCGTGGTGATTGTCGTCGAAGTACAGCACCACCCAGTCGCGCGTGCGTCCGAGCTCGTGCGCCTTCGCGGTGTTCGAGAACAGCGCCGTGAAGTGCCACTTGTCGCGCGCGGTGTGCAGCACCGGCAGCCACGGCTTCGCGTCGGGATTGAAGCGGCGCGGCGTGATCGTCGGCAGCTCGTTGCGCGCGGCCCGCTGGCGGTATTCGCGGTCGACGTCGAGCAGCACGTCGACCGTGGGCAGCTCGAGCGCTGGCGTCGCCGCGGGCGCGCGCGACGCATGCGTCGGCCGAGCATTTCGGCAAGCGCCGCCGCGGATCGCCGTGACGCGCCGCGGCCCGACGCCTTCGACCGACTCGAGCCGCCCGTCGTACGCCGTCTGCTCCAGCGCTTCCAGCGTGTCGACGCCGAGCGCATCGTGAATGCGGTGCGCGAGCTCGGGACCGATGCCCGCCACCGTCTGGAAGAGGCTCGCCGGATCGAGGCTGCCGCGCAGGCGATCGAGCTGGCTCCAGCGCCCGGTGCGCAGCATCTCGGCGATCGCGGCGGCGATGCCCGGACCGACGCCGGGCAACGCATCGAGTCCCGCCGCCCCTTGCGTCACGAAGAGCTCGCGCACGCTGCCCGCGTACGCTTCGACGCTGTCGGCCGCCTTGCGATACGCGCCGACGCGGAACGGATTGGCGCGCTGCGCCTGCAGGATCTCCGCGACCTCGCGCAACGATTGCGCGATCGCATGGTTCTCGACCCGCACGCTGGAGAGGTCGTTCATGGCGGCGCGCCGGCCACGCCTGCGCTGCGCAGCTACGACACTTGAATCCATTGTGCGCACGGCGAAAACGATGTCGTTGACGATAGGCAAACCGCGGGCGCATCACGCGCCGTTGATCCACGCCACCGCCGGCGCATTCGCCTACCGTCGATCCCACTGCAGATCGCAGGCTCGATCAGGCCGTGCTATCGTGAACCGCTGCGCCCGCAACGACCCGCCCGGTACCTGCCGTCACCGCAACCATCGCCCATGCCGATCCATCCCACCGAACGCGACATCCTGCTCGTCGTCGACGTGCAGAACGATTTCCTTCCCGGCGGCGCGCTGGCCGTGCCGGACGGCAACGCGATCGTGCCCGTCGCCAATGGCCTGGCGACGCGCTTCGCGCACGTCGCGCTCACGCAGGACTGGCATTGCGCGGGCCACGCGTCCTTTGCGTCGAGCCATCCGGGGCGACGCGCATTCGAGGAGATCGAGCTCGCGTACGGTCGGCAGGTGCTGTGGCCGGATCACTGCGTGCAGGGCACGTTCGGCGCCGAATTCGCCTCCGCACTGCACATCCCGCAGGCGCAGCTCGTGATCCGCAAGGGTTACCGTCGCGCGATCGACAGCTACTCCGTGTTCTGCGAGGCCGATGGTGTCTCGCGTACGGGTCTCGGCGGGTATCTGCGCGAGCGCGGCTTCACACGGGTGTTCCTCGCCGGACTCGCCACCGACTTCTGCGTCGCGTGGTCCGCGGTCGATGCCCGCGGCGCCGGCTTCGATGCGGTCGTCGTCACGGATGCGTGCCGCGCGATCGACACGGGCGGATCGCTCGCGCGGGCGTGGACGCGCATGCGCGCCGCCGGCGTCGTCGAGGTGACCGCGAACGACATCGCGTGATCGCCGCTTGCCTCAACTGCGCGCGCGCGTTCGACCATCGCGGTTCGACGTCGAGGCACCCGCGGCCGAGTGCCGCTGAGCTTTGTCAACGTCGCGACCCGACGCGCGCGCTATAGTGCAGACGTGGTCCATCGCGCATGCGAGCGCACCCCTTCGATCAGGACCGATCATGACGACCCATCTGCCTCAACTCGGAGCTCCCGATCCGGAACGCAACACCTCCCCTATCCTCGAGGAGCAGGAAGAGCGTGATCCCGAGCTCGACATGGAAAATCGGATCTGCTACTTCAACGACGTCGTGTTCAATGTCGGCGACGTCGTGCGCTGCGGCGCCGAGCTGCTGCGCTGCGAGGACGGCGGCGTGTGGGTGCGCCAGGGCGAGATGCGCACCGACGAATGAGCGCGGCGGCCGCAGGCCAGGCCCGAAGGGCGTCGTCGCCCGTTACTCTGAGTATTTACTCCGAGTAACGGGTTTTCCGGTAACGGGTCTGGCAACGGGGCGTCAGTCGCGCAGGCGTTTCATGCCCGGACGGCGCTGCAGAACGCCGCGCGCCGCGATGACGGGCTCGCGCAGGCGAGCGAACTCGTGCAGGCGCAGCGCGACCCGTCCGTTCACGCTGTCGGGCGGATAGTTGCCCATCGTGGACGGCACACCAGCCTCGACGCCCGTCAGCAGCTCGATCGCTTCGTCGATGGTGCTGGCCGCGTACACGTGGAACGTGCCTGCCGCGACGGCGGCGACCACGTCGTCGCGGAGCATCAGGTGCTTCACGTTCGAGGCCGGAATGAGCACGCCCTGCTCGCCCGTGAGTCCGCGCGCCTTGCAGATCGAGAAGAAGCCCTCGATCTTGGCGTTGACAGCGCCGATCGGCTGCAGCTCGCCGTTCTGGTTGACCGAGCCGGTCATCCCGATCCACTGCCGAAGCGGATAGCCAGACAGCGACGACAGCAGCGCGCACAACTCCGCACCCGACGCACTGTCGCCTTCGACTTCTTCGTAGGTCTGCTCGAACACGAGGCTCGCGCGCAGCGAATGCGGCCGCAGCGCCGAGAACCGCGAAGCGAGGAACGAGGCGAGGATCAGCACGCCCTTGGAGTGAATGGGCCCGCCGCGCTGGATCTCGCGCTGCACGTCCATCACCTCGCCGTCGCCGACGCGTGTCGTCGCCGTGATGCGCGTGGGCCTGCCGAACAGGTGGGCGCCGACCCAGTACGCCGCGAGTCCGTTCACCTGGCCGACGCGCGTGCCCGCCGTGTCGATCATGATCGTGTCGCGCAGGATCTCCTCGCGCAGGCGCTGATCGATGCGATCCGAACGCGCGATCTGTGCCTCGATCGCGGCATCGATGTGACCGGCGCTGATCACCGTCGCGTCCGCGCTGCGCGCCTGGAAGTCGGCTTCGACCAGGAGCTCGAGCAGCGCCTCGACGTGCGTCGACAGGCGCTCGCTGTCCTCGACCTCGCGTGCGGACTGCTCCACGATGCGCGCAACGCCGCGGGATCGAGCGGCAGCAGGTTGCGGCCGCGACCGAGCGTGGCGACGAGGCGCGCGAGCAGCTGCTGGTTCTGCGGCGTGCGCTCGACGTCGTCGTCGAAATCGACGGCCACCTTGAAGAGCTGCCCGAACTCGGGGTCGAGCGCGTACAGCAGGTGATACCAGTGGCGCTCGCCGAACAGGAGGACCTTGAGATCGAGCGGAATCGGCTCGGGCTCCAGCGATAGCGTGCTCACGAGGCCGTAGAGCTGGCCGAGCGATTCCATGCGCAGGCGACGCGTGTGCAGCGCGCGCTTCAGCGCATCCCACGCGAAGGGCTGGGTGAGGAGCTTGTACGCGTCGAGGAGGAGGAAGCCGCCGTTGGCCCGATGCAACGCGCCGGGCTTGATCAGCATGAAGTCGGTGACGAGCGTCCCGAGCTGGGCCATGTGCTCGATGCGGCCCATCAGGTTCTGGTGCGTCGGATGCTCCTCGTCGATCACCGGCGCGCCGGCGGCGTTGCCCTGCTCGACGAGCAGGTTCACGCGATAGCGGGTGAGCGGCGAGACGGTGCCATCGCTCGATTCGCCCGGCTGCGACGGCGACTCCGAGCCGCGGCGGAACACGTCGGCGTTGTCGACGAGATCCTTGCGCACGCCTTCGAGGTACGCGAGCACGTCGGGCAGCTCGGTGTAGCCGCGACGGACCTCGTCGACGGCGACGTTCACCGAATAGCTCGCGACCTCGCGATTCAAGCTGCGGATGCGCTCGCGGCGCTCGCGATGCCACCGGAACATGTCGCGCAGGAGCGCTTCGAGCCGCTCCTGCAGGCCCGCGATGTCCTTGGCGTACTGGTCGCGCTGCGCCTGGTCGAGGGCCGCGAATTCCTCGGGCCCCAGCACTTCGCCGTTGCGCAGCGGCGCGAGCGTGATGCCCGTGGGCGTGCGCACGAGCGCGATGTTTTCCTTGGCGGCAAGCTCGCCGAGCTCGCCGAAGGCCTTCTCGTTGCGCTCGTTGAACTCGGCATCCACCTGCTCGAGCTTGGCGCGATACTCGTCGCCTTCGAACGCGGCGGGAATCGCGGCGAGCAGATCCTCCAGCAGATGACGCATGTCGTCGCGCAGGCGCGTGCCCATGCCCGGAGGCAGCCTCAGGGCGCGCGGCACGTGCGGGCGCTCGAAATCGAAGACGTAGCACCAGTCCGGCGGCCGCGGCAGCGTTGCGGCCTGCCGCTCGACGAGCTGGCGCAGCAGCGTCCACTTGCCCGAGCCCGTGGGACCGAGCACGAAGAGGTTGTAGCCTTCGTGGGGCACCGCGATGCCGAATTCGACCGCGCGCTTGGCGCGCTCCTGGCCGAAGAGCTCCTTCAGGTCCTCGAGGTCGGCCGTGGTGGCGAACGCGAACTCGCCGGGCTCGCAGCGGCGGCGCAGTTGAGCAGGATCGAGACGGACGGGGTGGGTCACGATGGGCACGAGCGTCGGTGCGCCGCCGGGTTGGTGTTGGTTATGGGTCCGGCGGTGCTCGCAGGCTCGATGCTATGACACCTTGCGGCCGCGGTCTTGACGAGGGTCAAGCGCGGGGCGACGGTCTCGTGCGCAGGATGGAGCATGCACATCCTTGCCGATGTCCCGCGTGGACGAAGCACGGTCGCGACGATGCCCTGGAACGCCTACCGTTACCCTCCGGCGATGCAGAACCTGCCGGAGATCGTTCGCCTCAAGGCGATCGAGATCGCCAACGCGCTGCTCGAGAGCGGCCACGACGAGGGCCAATCGATCCGCATCGCGATCGCAACGGCCAAGCGCTGGGCGGGAATGACGCCGGACGACACCGATCGCCCTTGACGGCCGACTCCTACAGCCGACCCTGGGTCGACCCAGGGTCGGCCGTCAAGGGACGTCAAACGAGCGGGACGGTCTCGCAGGTGTCGTCGAGCGTCCACACCTGCGCGAGCTCCTCGATCACGTTGATGTCCGTGCCTGGCACCACGTACCGCCAGACCGGCTGGCTTCGGTCGAAGCGGCCGAATTGCCGGCTTTGCACGTTGACGTCGCGCACCGGGAGCCCGAGCTCTCTCATACGCCTCCACCTCGGCCGCGGCGCCCGGTGCGTTCTCGAAGAACAGCCACTCGTCGACGAAAGCGGACTGCAGGCGATCGAGCTCGTGCACCCACGCCTCGGGGATCGGCGTGCGGATCTCGACCACGCCGCGCGGCGTGTGCTCGACCCACGGCCCGTAGGGATCGTCCTCCACGCTGCGGAAGAGGCGCGTGTCGCGGGTCGAATAGAATGCCTCGAGCGCAAAGTACGTGGCGGTGAAGCCCTGGCCCTTTGCGCCGACGTACCAGCCGTAGACGTCGTCGCCCGCGTTGACGTACATGACGGCCGCCGTGAGACCGGCGCCCCGGGGCGCGTACCGCAGGATTCCGTGCGCTTGCATGATCGAGCTCCGTTGAGGACGGGATCTGGTTTCATGCTAGGCGCCCGAACCGGCCCGGGATTGATGGCGGTCAACCGCCGGTGGCATGCAGTGATGGCGCGAAGTCGCAGGCGCGCAGCGACACGGCCGACGCCCGCGGGCCCGGGCCGGAGGTCGGGACCCCGCATTACGTGTTACGGTTCGGGCGCCATGCAGGCGAGCACGCAACTCGATCGTCCGACCTTGTCTAATGTCAACCGTTGCGCCGGTCCGGCGCGAACGATGGAGACATGACCGTCATGACCACGAGCGGCCATCCGGCGCATCGACGCGAGCACGACTCCCCTGCACACGTGTCGACCACCGGCGCGGCGGGGAGCCTCGCGGCCGCAACGGCCGCCGCGGGCCCGTCGCCCACGGGTCGGCTGCTGCGCGTGCTCGAGCGCGTCGCGTCGCGCACGACCATCCCGTTCCGCGTGGTGCTCGCCAACGGCGACGAATATCGCAGCCACGACGGAACGCTCGCGTTCAGCGTCGTCTTCCGCAATGCCCACGCCAGGCGGCGCGTGCTGTGGTTCCGCCACGTCGGGCTGCTCGAAGCCTACTTCGACGGCGACATCGACATCGAAGGCGACCTGCAGCTCGCCTTCCGCGCGGCCTTCGATGCCGCGTTCTCCGATCAGGTGGCGCCGCTCGTGCGCGTGCGCAACTGGTGGCACGAACTGCGCTTCTCCAATCGCACGCACGCGCAGGCCCGGATCAACGCCCGCGCGCACTACGGCCTGCCGTACGACTTCTATCGCCTGTGGCTCGACCGCGAGGCGATGATGTACACCTGCGCCTACTGGAAAGAGGGCACCGCCACCGTCGAGCAAGCGCAGCGCAACAAGATGGACCACGTCTGCCGCAAGGTGCAGCTCGCGCCGGGCGAGACGTTCGTCGACGTGGGTTCCGGCTGGGGCGGTCTGCTCTTCCACGCCTACGAGCGCTTCGGCGCGCTCGGCACCGGCGTCAACTGCACCACGGAGCAGAACGAGTGGACCCGACGCGAGATCGAGCGCCGCGGATTGTCCGATCGCCTGAAGGTCGTCGACGCGGATTTCCGCGATTCCGTAGGCCAGTTCGACAAGATGCTGTCCATCGGCACGCTGGAGCACGCGGGCCGCGACCAGCTCGACGAGGTCATCGCCGCGCATGCGAAGCTGCTCAAGCCCGGCGGCCTCGGCGTCATCCACTTCATCGGGCACGTCGGCGTGTTCGACACCGAGTTCTTCATCCGGCGCCACATCTTCCCGGGCGGATGGATCCCGAGCCTCGCGCAGGCGCTCTCGTCGATGGAACGCCACGGCCTCGAGGTGATCGACGTCGAGAACCTGCGCCGCCACTACGCGTTGACGCTCGATGCGTGGGCGTCGCGCTTCGATGCGCACTGGCCGCAGATCCAGGCGCTCGATCCCGAGCTCTTCGACGAGCACTTCCGGCGCGCGTGGCGCACCTACCTGTGGGCGTGCGCGGAGATGTTCCGCTCGCCCAACGGCCGCACGCATCTGTTCCAGGTGCTGGTCTGCCAAGGGGAACCTCGGACGCAACTATCCGATGAGTCGCGCGTTCCTGTATGGGGCCGACGCCAAGGCGATCGAACCATGACGGCTGCCGCGCACGAGGCGAAGCGCGCTGCCCTGCAGGCCGCGATCGCCGCGCTGCCGGCACGCGGGCCGCGCTGGATCGGCCAGACGAAGCCGACGTCGAATCTGTTTCGCGAGACGGCCAGGCGCGCGCCGGCCCGGGTCGACGTGGGCGGCTTCGACCAGGTCATCGCCGTCGACCCGAGTGCGCAGACGCTCACCGTCGAAGGCATGACCACGTACGCCGCCGCGGTCGATGCATGCCTGCCCCACGGCGTGATGCCGGCCGTCGTGCCGCAGCTGCGATCCATCACGGTGGGCGGCGCGATCGCGGGCGTGGGCATCGAGGCCACCTCGTTCCGGCACGGCCTCGTGCATCACACGATGCGCACGCTCGACGTCCTCACCGGCGACGGGCGCATCGTGACCTGCACGCCGGGCAACGAGCATCGCGATCTCTACTTCGGCTTTCCCAATTCCTACGGCACGCTCGGCTACGTGATCCGCGCAAGCGTGGCCACGCTGCCCGTGAAGCGGTTCGTGCACGTCGTGCACACGCACGTCGAGGATCGCGACGAGTGCTTTGCGCGGCTCGCGCAGGCGTGCGCGGATCCGGGCGTGGACTTCGTCGACGGCGTCGTGTTCGGCCCCGACGAGCACTACGTGAGCTGCGGCACGTTCGTGGACGACGCGCCTGCTGCGAGCGACTACACGTTCGAGCAGATCTACTACCGCTCGCTGCGCACGAAGCGCGAGGACTGGCTCACCGCGAACGACTACCTGTGGCGCTGGGACACCGACTGGTTCTGGTGCTCGAAGCACGTGCTCGCGGACCGGCCGCTCGTGCGCCGCCTGCTCGGCCGCAAGCGCCTCAACTCGATCACGTATCAGAAGATCATGCGCTGGAACACCCGCTGGGGCTTCACGCGCCTCCTGCGCAAGGCGAGCGGCGTGCACGCCGAGTCCGTGATCCAGGACGTCGACATTCCCATCGAGCGCGCGTCGGAGTTCCTCGCGTTCATGCACCGGGAGATCGGCATCCTCCCGATCTGGCTGTGCCCGATCGTGGCACCGGCGACGCCGCAGCCGTTCACGCTCTATGCCGTTCCTTCAGGCAGGCTGTACGTGAATTTCGGCTTCTGGGATGTCGTCACGCGGCGGGAGCCGCACGAGGCGGGCCACTTCAATCGCCTGCTCGAGCAGAAGGTGTCCGATCTCGGCGGCATCAAGTCGCTCTACTCCGACGCTTACTACCCCGAGGACGAGTTCTGGCGGCACTACGGGCGCGAGCCGTACCGCGCGCTCAAGGCGCGCTACGATCCCGAAGGCACCCTGGGCGACCTGTACGACAAGTGCGTGCGACGGCACGCGACTGCGCGTTGAATCGAGGCTGACTTGCCCGTCGACCCTCGGTCAGCCCCGCACTAACCGAGAGTCGAGCCTGGGACGATCCCTTGTCGTCGGGCGCGTTAGCGGCGCGCGCCGACCACGCCGATGATCGCGCCGAGCGCCACGCCGGTCGCCGCGGCGTAGCCCACCAGCTGCCATGGATGCTGATGCGCGTACAGGTCCGCCTCGGCCGCCGCGCGGCGCGCGCGCGCCTTGCCTACCGCACGCAGATCCGCCACCCGCCGACGCGCGCGATACAGCGCATCGTCGACGTCCGAGCGCAATCCGATGGCCTTGGCGTTCGATCCGCTCTTCACCGCTGCGAGCAAGTCGTTGACGTCTCCGAGCATGGCATTGAAATCCGCAGCAAGCCGCTTGCGGGAGCGTTCAAGGTCCGTCATCGCTACCTCCACAACGTGCAACCGCCGTGGGCAACACCTCCCGGGCATCCCGGAGGCGCCCCGGAGCTGAGCCGGCGTACGAGTTCAAGGTAGCGCGACCGCGTGCGCGCGCGTTGCGCGTTGTCAACGGAACGCGCGATGCCATCGCCCGCCGCCCTGCTTGACGACCATCAACGACATCCCTGCCGCGCGACGGAGAATGGATCGATCGACGCAGCGCTCGATGCCCAGAGATGCCGATCAGCAACATCGCCGTCGCAGCCGGCCTCCAGGAGATCGCGGATCGCCTCGAGATCCAGGACGCGAATCCCTTCCGCGTACGGGCCTACCGCAACGCCGCGCGCGTGGTGCAGGAGCTGCAGCAGGACGTCGCCGCGATGACCCGGCGCGGCGAGACCCTCGCCGGAACGCCCGGGATCGGCGCGGACCTCGCGGGCAAGATCGCGGAGATCGCACGCACAGGCACGTGCGACGTTCTCGTTCGCCTGCGGCGCGAGATGCCCGCCGCGATCACCGAGCTGCTGGAGGTGCCGGGCCTCGGGCCGAAGCGCGTGAAGATGCTCTGGCACGAGCTCGACGTGCAGACGCCCGAGCAGGTGCTGCGCGCGGCGCGCGACGGCCGCATCCGCGCGCTGCACGGGTTCGGCGAGACGATGGAGCGCAACATCGCGCAGGCCGTGGGCGCGCACGTCGCGAAGGAACGCCGCGTGAAGCTCGCCGTCGCGGGCGAATATGCCGACGCGCTCGTCCGGCAGCTGCGGCGTCTGCCGGGCGTCGGACAGGTCGAAGTCGCGGGCAGCTTCCGACGGCGGCGCGAGACCGTCGGCGACCTCGACCTCCTCGTCACGGCGGCGAACGGCGCACGGATCACGGCCGCCTTCGCGCAGCTGCCCGAGGTCGAGCAGACCATGGCGCAAGGCAGCACGCGCGCGAGCGTGCGGCTGCGCGGCGGCCTGCAGGTGGACCTGCGCGTCGTGCCCGAGAAGAGCTTCGGCGCCGCGCTCGCGTATTTCACCGGATCGAAGGCGCACAACATCGCGCTGCGCCGCATCGCCCAGGAGCGCGGGCTCAAGCTGAACGAGTACGGCGTCTTCCGCGGCACGCGGCAGCTCGCGGGCGCGACCGAGGCGTCCGTGTATGCGGCCCTCGACCTGCCCTGGATCGCGCCCGAGCTGCGCGAAGACCGCGGCGAGATCGACGCCGCGCGCCAAGGCAAGCTGCCGGTGCTGATCGAAGCCGCGGACCTGCGCGGCGACCTGCACGTGCACACCGACGCCACGGACGGCCGCGACACGCTCGAGCACATGGTCGCCGCGGCCCGGGCGCTCGGCTTCGAGTACGTCGCGATCACGGATCATTCGCGGCGCCAGACGATGTCCCACGGACTGGATGCCCGCCGCCTCGCACGGCAGGCAGCAGCGATCGCTCGGCTCAACCGCTCGTCGGGCGGCTTGCGCGTGCTGCGCGGCATCGAGGTCGACATCCTCGACGACGGCAGCCTCGATCTCGCCGACGACGTGCTCGCCTCGCTCGACATCGTCGTCGCCGCGGTGCACAGCAGGTTCAATCTCACGCGGGCGCAGCAGACGGCCCGCGTCCTCGCAGCGATGGACCACCCGTGCGTTGGCGTCCTCGCGCATCCCAGCGGGCGGCTCCTGGGCGAGCGCGAGCCGTACGACATCGACATGCAACAGGTCATCCGCAAGGCGAAGGAGCGGCGCATCGCGCTGGAAGTGAACGCCCATCCCGAGCGCCTCGACCTGACGGACACGGCATGCCGCATGGCGCGCGACGAGGGTGTGCTGCTCGCCATCGACTCCGATGCGCACGGCGCGAACGAGTTCGCCAACCTGCGCTACGGCATCGGGCAGGCGCGGCGAGGCTGGATACGGCGCGAGGACGTGCTCAACACCCGTAGCGTGGAGGCGCTCATGTCGTGGCTGCAACGTGGCCATCCCCGAGCCGCGTCGAGAAAGCGTGAGCCTGCCGCAGCCTGAGCGATGTTCGAGATGTCGCGACGCTGACCACCACCTCGCGATGTCGATCGCGCCGGACCCGGCCGCGCTACAGCGGCGGAACGTAGCCGTCCTTGCCGACACTGATCCGGTCCGCGGCGATGCTGCCGTCGGGCTGCGTCGAGCCGTAGACGATCACGTGCGCACCCGGCACGAGCAGGGACGCCGTGCCGACGCCGAGGGTCATGATCGGGATGCCACGAGGCACCACGATGAGCTGCTCGCCTCCCTTGTACGTGAGCGACAGCTTCAGCTCTGCGCCCGCCCCGCCGACGTTGGCAACGGTCGCATTGGTCATGCTGCTCGACGGCGCGCGAGCGCCCGACACGCCGGCCACGGTCGCATTCGTCATGCTGTTGGCTCCCGTCATCGGGCGGTGTCCTTCCCCGGTGCCGCGCATGCTCTCGGGAAAGATGTGCACCTCGCTCGCGACGAGGGTGCCGTCGGCGCGCGGCGCGGCGGTCGCGCCGACGAAGCTGCCGGGCCGGATTTGGGAGACATCGCTGGCTGCGCGCCAGCTGATGCGGGTGCGATCGGTCACGCTCGCCGTTTCCTGGGCACCTGCCGCGGTCGTGATCTGGAGCGATCCCGCATTGTAGCGAAGCACCGTGCCGGCGATCTTTTGCGGCGCACCCTGCGCACACGCACTACCCGCAATGGCCGCAAGCATCAAGCCGAAGACTGCGTTGGAGACCCTGCGCATTTCGCCTCCTTCGATCGCCACCGCGCCACCCCGACCCAGGGTCGGCCCTGGGGCGACCCTGGGTGGGGCTTCAAGCTTCGGAGCCGCTCGCGAGCGCGTCCACCGCGCTGCGCGTGAGACCCACCTTTTCCGCGGCGGTTCCGATCTCGCGCCAGGTGGTTTCGTCGACGGGAATGCCGGACACGAGGCGCTCTGCGCGCGATTCGCGCTCCGGGTCGCCCGCGATGCGCACGCGATCGAACCCTTCGCGCACGGGCGACGCGCGCATCCAGTCGAGATAGCCCTGCACCTGTCGCGCGAACGCATCGCGCTCGCCCATGCGCGCGGGATCGATCACGATCGACAGCATGCCGTTGGTCACGCGTGAATCGCCGCGCGACTTGCCGTTCTCGGTGCCGCTCGCGGTGAGCGCGCCGCCCAGGAGCTCGCACGCGACCGCGAGGCCGTAGCCCTTGTGCTCGCCGAACGGCATCATCGCGCCGCGCGGATCGATCACCGCATATCGCGGATCGGTGGTCGGCCGGCCGCGATCGTCGAGCAGCAGCCCCGGCTTCACCTCCTCGTGGCGATTGTGGGCGACGCGCAGCTTGCCTTGCGCGACGGCCGTCGTGGCCGCATCGAACACGAACGGCTCCTGGCCGGGCAGCGGAATGCCGATGCAAACGGGATTGGTGCCGTAGCGCGCATCCGATCCGCCCCACGGCGCGACGACCGGCGTCGACAGCACGTTCACGAAGTTGATCGACACGAAGCCGGCCGCCACCGCGAGCTCCGCGTACTGCCCGATGCGCCCGAGGTGATGCGCGTTCGCGAGCGAGAGCACGCAGGTGCCGAGGTCGCGCGCGCGCTCGATCGCGAGCTGCATCGCGGCTTCGCCGAGCACCTGGCCGTAGCCGCGATTGGCATCGAAGCCGAGCATGGTGATCGCGTCGAACGTGTGGCGCAGCTGCTGGTTCGGGCGCAGGCCGCCATCGAGCACGGCGCCGATGTAGCGCGGCACCATGCCGATGCCGTGCGAGTCGTGGCCGCGCAGGTTCGCCTCGACGAGCGAGACCGCCACGTGGTCGGCTTCGCCCTGTTGGCTGCCCGCTGCAGCGAGCACGGTGGCGATGGCGCGCGTGAGCGCACCGGCCTCGAAAATCCGGTCGGATGCCATCGGGGCCCTACCTCGGCTCGAACTTGAGCGACGCGGAGTTGATGCAGTAGCGCAGTCCGGTCGGCGGCGGTCCGTCGTTGAAGACGTGGCCGAGGTGCGCGTCGCACACGTTGCAGATCACCTCGGTGCGGACCATGCCGTGCGAGGTGTCGACGTTCTCGCGCACGTTGGCGGGATCGATCGGCTCGAAATAGCTGGGCCAGCCGCAGCCCGCGTCGAACTTGGTGTCCGACGCGAAGAGCTCGGTGCCGCAGCAGACGCAGCGATAGATGCCCGGCTCGCCGTGGTAGGCGTACTCGCCGGTGCCGGGCCGCTCGGTAGCGGCGCGGCGCGTGACCTGGAACTGCAGCGGCGTGAGCTGCCGTTGCCATTCGGCTTCGGACTTGGTGACTTTGGGCATGGTGGGTCGGCGCGTGCAAAGCGGGCATTGTAGCGCCCGGCGCGAACGGCATTGCCCAGACGACGTCGCAACCGGCCCTTGATGAGATGCGGTCTTGACGCTGCGCTCGCGCGAGCTGCCCGCCTGATCGCGCGCGGCGGGTGCGAGATCCGGCAACCCCGCGCGCGTCAGCGCGACTTGAGCTTCTGGATGCCGGCTGCCTTCATCAGGAACTTCTCGTAGTACGGCTCCGAAGTCCCCTTCTTCATCTTGCGCAGGAAGTACTTCTCGAACGCGATCTTCGCGATGTGCACCCACTTGCCCTCCGCGAACCAGTTGACGTTGCGCGGGGGGATCTGGGGTAGCGCCACGAACACGATGCCGGTGTCGCCCATGTCGGCGAGGCACACCGCGTTCCACGTGGCCTTCTCGACCGGCGGCTTCGAATCGAGCACGGCGCGGATGTTGTGCGCGGCAGCGGTCACCATCGACTCGATCATGTAGCCCGTCTTGGGCGCGCCGGTGGGCACCGGCGTCGCCTCCACCGGCGGGATGGCGACGCACACGCCGGCGGCGTAGATGTTCGGATACTTCGGGTTGCGCTGGTGCTCGTCGATGAGGATGAAGCCGCGCGGATTGCACAGTCCCTCGATCCCGGCGACCGCGTCCACGCCCTTGAACGCGGGCAGCATCATCGAGTACTTGAACGGCAGCACGTGCTCCTTCTTCGGCTTGCCGTCCTCGTCGTGCTCGACGACGTGCATCTTGCCGTCCTCGACCTTGCCGACCTTGGCGTTGCAGATCCACTTGATGTGACGCTCGCGCAGCGCCGATTCGAGCATCGTCTTCGAATCGCCCACGCCGCCGAGGCCGAGATGTCCGATGTACGGCTCCGCGGTGACGAACGTCATGGGCACGCGGTCGCGAATCTTCCGCCGCCGCAGGTCCGTGTCCATGATGAACGCGAACTCGTAGGCCGGTCCGAAGCACGAAGCGCCCTGGACGGCTCCCACGACGATGGGCCCGGGCGCTGTCACGAACGCGTCCCACGCCGTGGCAGCACGCTCCGCATGGTCGATGTGGCAGATCGATTGCGTGAACCCTTGCGGCCCGAGGCCTTCGACTTCCTCGAATGCGAGCTTCGGACCCGTGGCGATGACGAGGTAATCGTAATTCAGGGTGCCGCCGTCGTTGAGCTCGATGGCGTTGCGCTCGGGATGCACGCGCTTCGCCCCCGCGGGGTTGAAGGCGATGCCGCGCTTCTCGAGGCACGGCGCCACCGCGAATTCGATGTCCTTGCGCTTGCGCCAGTTCACCGCAACCCAGGGGTTGGACGGCACGAAATGGAAGTTCGGGCCGTTCCCCAGGACGGTCACCTTGTCCCCGGGACGCAGGGCTGCCTGCATCTCGTAGGCCATCGGCATGCCACCCAGCCCGGCCCCCAGAATGACGACGTGTGCCATGAACGCTCTCCTCGTGTGGGCGGTCACGCGCGCCGCAGCGCAATCGACCCTTGTATGACGTCAGCGGCGCGATGCGCGGGCCGGACCGTCGTCAGAACCGGTAGGCGTACTGCACCCCGAGCGACCACTCGTACATCTGGATCTTCTCCTGCATGTTCGCCTGCGCTTGCGGAGGGAAGAAGCCGTTGAGCAGGCTCGGGCCCTGGACGTCGTTCTGGAAGGCGTACATGGCCGCGCCGGTGATCTCGCTGTGCGCGTCCCACTTGTACGTGGCGCCCAGCGTCGCGTGGTCCTTCACCACGCCGGGAGCGATGATGTTGAACGTGACATCGCTCGAGCGGATCGGATTGTCGGTGTGGTTGTAGCCGGCGCGCAGCGTCCAGCGCGCATCGAGCTCGTACTGGAAGCCGAGCTTGAACACGTCGACGTCCTGCCAGCCGAACCCGGTGCCGTTCGACCCGCCGAGGCACGCCGAGGCGTCGCCGCCGGCGCACTGCAGGATCAGGTTGCTCGGGTTGCTGACCGACTTCGCGTCGCTGTAGTTGATGCGAACGTAGTCGAGCGCGACGAGCCACTGCGGCGCCGGCCGCACGGCGACGCCCGACGCCCCAGTTCGACGGGATGTCGAATCCGCCGTTCTCGGCGAACAGGCCCTTGTACTTGTCGAAGTTGTCCATGCTGATCTTCGACTGGTACGTCGCGCCGATCGCGACCTGCGGCGTGAGCTGGCCGTAATAGCCGACGCGCACGCCCCATCCCATCGAGTCGTCGTAGCCGCGGTTGGTGACGCTGCCCGGCGCGGTCGAGAACCCCGGATTCGTGTCGAATGCCTGCAGGCCGTCCATCTTGAAGCGCTGGTACGCGAACAGCGGCGAGATGCCGAGCGAGTGATTGGGATTGAACTTCCAGGCGAGCGTGGGCGCGATGACGAGCTGCGACAGGTCCATGTTCAACCTGCCGTTGCCGCAGAAGAGGTTGTACGGACCCGGTGCGGGATTGAAGCCGCTGCCGGGACCGGTGGCGGGGCCGCACGCGCCCGGCGAGGGCAACTGCCCGCCCGGGTAATCCGTGTTCATGCCGCCGTTGCCGTACACGGTGATGCCGAGCGCGACGTCGGGTCGCCACATGCGAGCTGTAGGCGAGCTCGGGGATGGCGAAGTAGTTGCTGTCGCTGTCGGCCGATCCGGAGAGGCCGAACGCGTCGCCGCCGGTGCGCTCGGCCTTGCGCCAGGGGCTGAAGAGGTCGACGCCGATCGCGAACTGGTTGCCGGCGAACGCCATGGTCGCCGGATTGTTGGCGCCGCCGAACGCGTCGCCGGCGACGGCGATCGATGCGCCGCCCATCCCCTTGGCCTTCATGCCGTAGCCGTGCGAGAAATAGCCGTCGGTGGCGTGCGCGGCGAGCGGCACGCCCAGGGCGGCGACGGTCGCCGCCCATAACAGGGACTTCCTCATGCTTGCTCCCTAGTGTGTAGTTGTGGGCCCTTGCGTTTGCTTCAGATGAACAGCGAGACGTCGGCTTCCTGCGCCATCGGCAGGAACGTCGCCGCGCCGCAGTATTCCTGCACTTCCGGAATGAAATCGTCGTGCGTGAAGCCGAACAGATCGACCGTCATCTGGCAGCCGATCATCTTCACGCCGGCCTCGAGCGCCATCGCGCGCAGGTCGGTGATGTCCGCGACGCCGTTGTTCTTGATCGTCTTGCTTCATGAGCGTCGTCGCGAGCGACTCGAACCCGGGGATCGACGCCTGCAGGATGTTCGGAATGTTCCAGTTGATGCTGCGGAACCAGCCTTGGGCCCGAACGGCATCTTCATCGGCATGCCCGGGTTGCCGAGCGGGCTGATCTTGAGGTGCGAGATGTCCTTGCGCAGCAGCTGCAGGCCGTAGAACGTGAAGAAGACCGAGACGTCCCAGCCCAGCGCGGCCGCGGTGGACGACAGGATGAAGGGCGGATACGCCCAGTCGAGCGTGCCCTTGGTCGCGATGATGGTGATCGAAGGCGTCTTCGCCGCCTTCATCGCCGCGAGCTTCTCCTCGAGCTTCGCCGGCAGCAGCTCGTCGAGGCGCTGCCTGATGATCTCGTCGATCAGCGTGATGTCCGGTGTCGCACCCATCGTCGTCTCCTCATGCACGGGGTGATATCGCCAGTCCCCGCGCTGCACGTACGGCTGCGTCGGGGGCGCTTCGGCCGCAATCGCGACCGCGGTGTTGCGTCAACGCGATGCTGCGTCAAAGCTGGGGTGTGAATACTGGGGAGAAGCTCGGCACGAGACACCGTGCCGCACGCAGCTACTTGAGGCGCTTGATCTCGAACTTGAAGACGTTGGCGTCCTTCGTCGAGCTCACGAGCTCGTTGCCGGTCTGGCGGCAGAACGCCTCGAAGTCCTTCACCGAACCGGGATCCGTGGCGTGGATCTCCAGGACCTCGCCCACGGCCAGGGTGCCGAGGGCCTTCTTGGCCTTGAGGATGGGCAGGGGACAGTTGAGTCCCTTGGCGTCGAGCAGCTGAGCAGCCATCGCGGTCTCCTTCTCGTTGAGGACGCACCGTGCTTGCCGCACGTGCCGGTGATTCGGTCGAGTTATTAGAAACTTCGAATATGCGCTACATTTGAAGGCTTAACCGAACCCGTTGTCAACTGCGACCCAGCTGTCCGACATGAGCCCTGCGCGCCTCTCGCCCGCCTTCGTCGGCCACGACGTGTACCGGCGCGCGGGCTACACCGGCCATCATCCGCTCGGCATCGCGCGCGTCGGTCCGGTGATGGACCTCTGCGAGGCGCTCGGCTGGTTCGGCCCAGGCGAATTCCACGCGAGTCCGCGCGCGACCGAGGACGAGCTCGCGCGCTTCCACCGCCGCGATTACATCCAGGCGCTGCGCGACGCCTGCGCGCACGGCAAGGTGGACCGCGAGGTCCGCGAGCGTTACCGTTTCGGCACCATGGAGAATCCGCTGTTCGAGGGCCTCTTCGAGCGTGCCGCGACGAGCGTGGGCGGCGCGATGCACGCGGCGCGCCTTGCGCTCGCCGGTCGCATCGCGTATCACCCGCCCGGCGGCACGCACCATGGCCGGCCCGATCGCGCGAGCGGCTTCTGCTACTTCAACGACCCGGTGTTCGCGATCCTCACGTTGCTCGACGCGGGCCTCGAGCGCGTGCTCTACGTCGATCTGGACGCGCATCACGGCGACGGCGTGCAGGACGCGTTCGCGCACGGACCCGCGCGTGTTCACGGTCTCCATCCACGAGGCGGGCCGCTGGCCGCACACGGGTGCCGTCGACGACCGCGGCGCCGGACGCGCGTGCAACCTCCCCGTCCCGCGCCGCTGCCACGATGCCGAGCTCGCGCTCGTCATGGACGACGTGCTGCGGCCGATCGCGCTCGCCCTCGCGCCGGAGGCCATCGTGCTCACCTGCGGCGCGGATGCGCTCGCCGGCGATCCCCTCGCCAAGCTCGCCTTCAGCAATCGCGCCCTGTGGGCGTGCGCCGTCGAGCTCGCGCATCTCGCGCCCGCGGCCGTCGTCCAGGGCGGAGGCGGGTACAACCCATGGCTCGTGGCGCGCTACTGGACGGGGCTCTGGGGGCGCCTCACCGGGCGGGCGATTCCCGATGCGCTTCCGCAAGCTGCGTGTACGATCCTGCAGCGCCTCGAATGCGATCTCGTCGACGCGGAGGACGTGGACCCGCACTGGCTCACCACGCTCGCCGATCCCGAGCCCGCGCAGCCCGCCGCGGTGCGTCCCGAGCTGCGGCGCGTCGTCGACACGGCCCTCGCGCTGATCGATCGCGCGATCTGGCGCCTGCCGCCGCAACGCTCTACATTCGCACTCGCCTCCTGACCATGCCCGACGACACGCTCACCCTGCCCTGGCTCGACCGCCTCGCCGCCATCGAGCCGCTCGAAGATGCGACATTCGATGCCGACATCGTGCAGGCGTGCGAGCGTCTCGCGCCGCACGTGATCGGCCGACCCATCCGCTTCTCCACGCCGACGTTCAAGTCGTACTCGAGTTGCGAGATGGAAGGCTGCGGCAAGAACAGCTTCCCGGCGTTCTCCGTGACGGGCGGCGCGTGCGCGCTCGACTGCGATCACTGCCAGGCGAAGATCCTGGAGCCGATGATCCCCGCCACGCAGCCCGAGGCGCTCGACCGCGCGGTGCGAGATCTCGTCGCCACGCAGGAGCTCAAGGGCTTCCTGCTCTCGGGCGGCTCGAATCGCCGCAACGAGATCCGCTACGAGCGCTACTACGCGGTGATCGAGAAGCTCAAGCGCGACTTCCCGGAGCTGAAGATCGCGATCCACTCCGCGTTGCTCGACGGCCCGCGCGCACGTGCGATGGAAGCCGCCGGCGTCGACACGGTGATGATGGACGTCATCGGCGCGCAGGAAACGATTCGCGACGTGTATCACCTCGAGCGCCCCGTCGCGGACTTCGAAGCCACGCTGGCCGCGCTGTGCGCAACGCGGATGGAAGTGGTGCCGCACATCGTGATCGGCCTGCACTACGGCGAGCTGCGCGGCGAGGCAGCGGCGCTCGACATCGTGAGCCGGCATCCCGTGCACTCCCTCGTGCTGGTGGTGATCATGCCGTTCTATGCGAAGCCCGGCACCTTCGCCACGCCCTCGACCCGCGACGTCGGACGCATCTTCCTCGAAGCGCGGCAGCGCATTCCCGATCGTCCCGTGCTGCTGGGGTGTGCGCGACCGCCGGGGATGCACCGGCGCATCACCGATGCCTATGCGGTGATGGCCGGGCTCGACGGCATCGCGTATCCCGCGGACGGTGCGCTCGCCGTGGCGCACGCGGTCGGCCGGCCGGCTGCGCAGGAGCACAGCTGCTGCTCGATCAAGGCCGGGCAGACGATCACGCTGCAGCGGCGACCGGTGGTGCCGATCGCGAGGGCATCATGACGGCCGGCGTGCGCAGCGCGCCCTCGCGACCCAGGGTGGACCCTGGGTCGACCCCGGGTCGGAGCGGGCGATGAGCACCCACGTCGACGTGCTCGTGGTGGGTCTGGGTCCGGCCGGTGCGACAGCCGCTGCGGAAGCCGCCCGTCGCGGCCATCGCGTGCTCGCGGTCGACCGCAAGCGCGTCGCCGGTCAGCCGATGCAATGCGCCGAGTTCGTGCCGGCGATCCTCGGCACCGAGGTGCCGGCGATCGCGCGCACGGTGCGGCAGCCGATCGACAGCATGCGCACGTTCGTCGAGGACGATCCGCCGGACGTCGAGCCGAACTTCCCCGGCCACATGCTCGATCGCGCAGCCTTCGATGCTGCGCTCGTCGACGAGGCCGACGCGCTGGGCGTGCAGTGCCGCTTCGGCGCCGGCGCGCGCATTTCGATGGAGCACGCCATGCTCGTGGCCGAGCTGCCCGATGGCGAGATCGTGACGGCCGACGTCGTGATCGGCGCCGACGGCCCGCGCTCCGTCGTGGGCCGTGCGCTCTCCGCGGTGAACACCGAGCTCGTCGAAACGCGGCAGGTCACCGTACGCCTGCTGCGGCCCCAGCGCTCGACGGATGTCTTCCTGTCGGGGAGCATTCCCGGCGGCTACGCGTGGCTGTTCCCCAAGGACGGCGTTGCCAACGTCGGCGTGGGTGTGGCGCAGGCGCGGCGCGACGAGCTCAAGCCGATCCTCGCGGCGCTCGTCGATCGCCTCGCACGCGCGGGGGCCATCGAGCCGGAGGTGCTCGCGCTCACGGGCGGCGCCATCCCCGTCGGCGGCATGCTGTCGCCTGCGCACGCGCTCGACCGTCAGCTGGTGCTCCTCGCCGGCGACGCCGCGGGGCTCACCAATCCCATCACCGGCGCGGGCATCGCCTCCGCGGTGATCTCGGGTCGGCTCGCCGGGCGCGCAGCGGCGGCGCGAGTCGAAGGCGATGCGCACGCGGCCGCGGATTACCGCGACGAGCTGCAGGCGCTCTTCGCAGCCTCGCTCGGGCGCGCGCTGCAGCACCGGCGCACCCTCGAGGCCGCATGGCAGGGCGACGGCCGTCCCGACAAGGCACTGCTGCGTCGCGGATGGATCGCCTATCCGCAATACTGGGCCGCGAGCGCGCCCGCCTGACGGAGAAACGTGCAATGAGCTGTCATCGTCCCGACGCCGCGGTGGCCGTGGCGCCCGCAGCCGACCCGACGCGCGACCACAATCCGTCCGCGCTCATGCAGCCCCGCGCGCCCGCCGCGATTCCCAAGGAGATGCGCAACGGCGCGCGCGTGAAGGCGAATGCCGTTGGCGCCGCAGGGCGTCTATCGCCCGAACTACAACGTGCTGACGCCGTACATGCGCTCGCCCGAGTACGTGCAGATGTCCACGGCGGCGGCGATCACGCTCGGCATCATGCCGGGGAAGATGCATCGCTGCGGCTGCACGCGCTGCCTGAACCTCCTGCTCACGTATCCCGAAGGGCTGCCGCGCGAACTGCGCCTATTGCGGCCTCGCGCGCCACCGCGAAGCCGAGCGCGACTACGCCGATCGCAACTTCATCCGCGTGGACTGGCCCGCCGTGCCGCTCGCGCAGACGATCGACATCGTCGCGCGCGATGCCGCGGCGAGCCCGTTCCATCGCATGTGCATTTCGATGATCACGCACCCGCGCTCCGACGCCGACACCGTGACGGTGCTGCGCGAATGGACCTCGCGCATCGATCCCGCGGCGATCCCGGTGTCGATCCTGTCCAACCCGACGACGATGTCGCGCGAGGACGTGCAGCGCCTGCGCGACCTCGGTGCGGACATCTTCACCGTCGCGCTCGACGCGGCGACGCCGGAGATCTTCGAGCGCACCCGCGGCCGCGGCGTGCAGTCCCCGCACTCCTGGGCGAAGTACTGGGAGATCCTGCACGACGCGCGCGAGATCTTCGGGCCGCAGAAATTCGGCGCGCACATCATCGTGGGCATGGGCGAGACCGAGCGCGACGTGCTCGAGCTCGTGCAGCAGCTCGTCGACCTCGGCGGCCACAGCCACATGTTCTGCTTCTTCCCGGAGAAGGGCTCGCTCATGGACCACCTGCCCGCGACACCGCGCGACCAGTGGCGGCGCGTGCAGCTCGCGCGCTACCTCATCGACTACCGCGGCGTGCGCGTCGAGCACATGAAGTTCGATGGCGAAGGCCGCGTCGTCGACTTCGGGCTGCCGCAGGGCGAGCTCGATGCGGTGATCGACGCGGGCGTCGCCTTCCGCACGTCGGGCTGTCCGGGCAAGTTCGCCGAGGACGTTTCGGCCTGCGACCGGCCGTACGGCGACTCGCCGCCGTCGAACATCGCGAGCTATCCGTTCCAGCCGAACAAGACGGACCTGCGCACGATCCGGCGCCAGCTGCGCATCGTCGAGAAGCGCTGATCGTGTCGCACTCGGACGCGCCCCGACGTCCCGTCGGCGCGCCCGACTCGCGCCTCGAGGCGACCCCGCGGCGCGCGTTCCGCGTGATCGACACCGGCGTGCGCGACGGCCGCCGGCAGATCGCGTTCGACCAGGCGCTGATCGACCTGCACCGCGCGGGAACGAGTCCCGACACGATCCGCTTCCTGCGCTTTCCGCGCACGGTGCTGATCGGGCGCCACCAGGCGCTGTCGCGCGAGATCAGGCTCGAGCACTGCCGGCGCGAGGGCATCGGCATCGTGCGCCGCATCACCGGCGGCGGCGCGCTCTACTTCGACGAAGGCCAGCTCGGCTGGGAGATCGTGTTCGACCGCGCGACCCTCGGCATCCACTCGTTGCCGGAGCTCGCGCGGGCGATCTGCGAAGCCGCCGCGGCGGGGCTGTCGCGCCTGGGCGTCGACGCGCGCTATCGTCCGCGCAACGACATCGAGGTCGACGGGCGCAAGATCAGCGGCACCGGCGGCTTCTTCGACGGCAACACGCTCTTCTACCAGGGCACCGTGCTCGTCGACATGGATGCGGCCGAGATGCTGAAGGCGCTCAACGTCCCGGAGGCGAAGCTCGCCAAGCGCGCGCTCGATTCGGCAGCGCAGCGCGTGGTCACGCTGAAGGAGCTGCTCGGGACCGCTCCGCCCGTGAGCGAAGTGCAGGAAGCGCTGCTCGCCGGGTTTGCCGAGCGCCTCGCGCATCGACCCGATTCGCGGGCACGATCTCGGACGGACGAGGAGGCGCTCGCGACGCGGTATCACGACGAGGAGATCGGCACCGACGCGTTCGTCGCCGAGATCGACGATCCGGAAGCGGACGCGGGCACGCTGTCGGCGACGCGCACGGGGCCCGGCGGCACGATCACGGCCTACGTGCGCGTGGAAGGACCGCGCGGCGACCGCATTCGCGAGGTGCTGGTCACCGGCGACTTCTTCGTCACGCCGCCGCGCACGATCCTCGACCTCGAGGCCGCGCTGCGCGGCGTGAACGTCGCCGAAGCGGGCGCTGCCGTGGACCGCTTCTTCGCGTCGGCGCAGGTCGGCATGCTCAGCGCGACCGCCCGCGACTTCCGCGAGGTGATCGAAGCGGCGCTTGCCCCCACCGTGGCGTGAGCGCGCACGCCGCCGACAAAGCAATCCCGTCCGGGTGACCCTGACCGAGGCTGCATGAAGGTCCTGCACGTCTCCAGCACACGTCGGCGGAGTATCTCGGCCTCATCGAGGATCACCTCGAAGGCCGCGGCCTTCGCTTTCGCTATCACCGCCCCTTCACCGGCAAGGTGGCGCTGCCCGACGCCGCGTCGATCGCGGACGGGCTGATCCTGCTCGGCGGCGGACCGTGGGGCAGTGCCGGCGGACGCGACCTGCCCACGCTCGCGGCGGAGATCGCGCTCACCCGCGCCTGCCTCGCCAGGGACGTGCCCGTGATCGGCATCGGCGCTCGGCGCGCAGATCCTCGCGCTTGCGGAAGGCGGCAGCGACGCAAGCCACGCCGCTGCGCTTCGAGATCGTGGCCGCGCAGCGCACCTCGCCCGATGCGCTGCACGGGTATCTTCCGGCAACCTGGCCGGTTGCGATGTACATGCGCGACTGGCCGGTGCCGCCGCCGAACGCGACGATCCTCGCGCACGCCGCGGACGGTCGGCCGCTGCTGTGGCAGACGCGCGAGGCGGCATTCGGCTTCGCCGGCCACCCGGGGTTCAAGCTCGGCATGATCGAGGACCTCGTCATGGAGTTCGAGGAAGGTCCCGAGGATCTCGACAGCGGACTCGCGGCCATGCGCGCTGCCCAGCGCGCGATCGAGGACGCGCTCGTGCCGATCATGACGGGCCTCGTGCAGGCGGCGCGATGGATGGACGACATCCGATGATGCGCCGCACCATCGACGCTGCAATTTCCGGCGCGCGAATCGCCTGCCGCGCAGCACGCCGGCGCACGTCGCGCGAAGGGGATTGTCCCCGCTTGTCGTTTTAGAATTTCCTAATATACTGGTCGTTTGCACCGCGCACTCCCGCGCGCACGGTGCAGCAGTCGACCCACTCCAGGATGGCAGGCAGCCCATGGCAAACAAGCTCGTGATCGTGATGGCCAACACCGACCCGCGCAACGGCGAGGAGCTCGGCGCACCCATCTTCCAGGCGTCGGTGGCCGCGGCGATGGAATACGAGGTGGAGGTCATCTGCACCGCCACTTCGGGGCGCCTCATGAAGAAGGGCGTCGCCGAGAAGCTCTTCGTCAAGGAAGGCTCGCCCAAGTCGGTCTACGACTTCATCAAGGACGCGCACGAGGCGGGCGTCAAGTTCTACTGCTGCTCGCCGAACCTCGACCTGTTCAACATGCAGGAAGGCGACCTCATCCCCGAGTGCTCGGGCGTCGTCGGCGGCGCGTACCTCGTCGAGCACGTGATGGACGACGACTGCAAGGTGCTGACGTACTGAGCCACGCTCGCCGGAGAAACGTGATGGATGCAACCGTAGCCACGCGCGTGCAGCACCACGTCGGCGACCCGGTCTCCGCCAAGCCCCCGGTCGACGCGCGCAGAGCTCGAGGCGATCTTCCAGGACATCCAGTCGGACCTGCGCTACGACCACGAGCTCAACGGCTGCCTCAACTGCGGCATCTGCACGGCCACCTGCCCGGCCGCGCACTACTACGACTTCAGCCCGCGCGAGATCGTGCAGCTGCTGTGGACGGAGAACCTCGAGGGCATCTACGACGCGATGCAGGAGAAGATCTGGGCCTGCGCCCAGTGCTACACCTGCGCCGCGCGCTGCCCGTTCGGCAACTCGCCCGGCGGGCTCGTGATGCTGATGCGCGAGACCGCCATCAAGCACCAGATGGAATCGGCGAAGAACGTGCTGCGGCCGTTCAGCCGCGTGATGCTGAAGCTCATCTCCACCGGCAACCAGCTCGCGCCGGACATGATCAATCCGCAGCACTTCGCCGACTGGGGCCCGAACATCTCGAAGATCGACGCGCCGCTCAAGATCCTGCGCAAGGCGATTCCCGATGCCGACGCTCAACACCACGGCGACGGCGTGGGAGGTCAACCTCAAGACCTCCGTCGAGCTCTACACGATCTGGGAAGAGACCGGCGTGCTGAAGCAGCTCGAGGGCATCGACGAGAACCTTTTCGACGTGATCACCGACATCATGGACGAGAAGCGCGAGGACTGGAAAGACTGGCTCGAGGAAGAAGAGGATCGCGCAAGCGACTAACCCCGTTGCTCACCCCCGTTACTCAGAGTAAATAACGCCAGTATTTACTCTGAGTAACGGGTTTGAGGTGCGTGACGAGTTTGATTCGAAGGAGGAGAGCATGGCCAACCCACCGATTCCCGCGGGCGAGCGCTTCACCGGGCACGGCCCCGAGTGGCGCGATTCCAACCTCACGCCGCAGGAGGCGAAGATCGCCACCTCGTGGGTGGAGTTGAAGATCGACCGCCGCTCGATGCTGACCCAGAAGGATCGCGTCGAGGACGTGCGCGACGTCATGTGGCAGCTCGAGAAGGACGGCGAGATCCTCGTGCACCGGATCACCGACGAGCACGAGCCGATCATCGCGAAGACGCTGTACGGCTGGGACAAGCGCATCCCGACGCAGCGGCTGTGGCACCACAAGTCGTGCGGCCAGTGCGGCAACATCCCGGGCTACCCGACGTCGCTGCTGTGGCTCATGAACCGCCTCGACGTCAAGTACCTCGACGAGACGGACCAGACCTCGTGCACGGCGTGGAACTACCACGGCTCGGGCATCGGCAACCTGGAAAGCCTCGCCGCCGTGTTCCTGCGCAACTTCCACCAGGCCTACGTCGCCGCCAAGGCGGAAGGGCTGCCCGAGGGCTACTACTACCCGCTGGTGCATTGCGGCACGTCGTTCGGCAACTACAAGGAAGTGCGCTCGTACCTGCTGCACTCCGCCACGCTGCGCGAGCGCGTGCGCAAGATCCTCGGCAAGCTCGGGCGGCTGGTCGACGGCAAGCTCCTCATTCCCGAGGAGGTCGTGCACTACTCCGAGTGGGTGCACGTCATGCGCGAGCGCATCGCGGCGATGCAGGAGGTCGACTGCAGCAACATCCGCGCGACGATCCATCCCGCGTGCCACGTCTACAAGATGGTGCCGCAGGACGCGATCTACGACGACAACATCAACGGCGGCAACCGCCTTGCGGTCTCCACCGGACTGATGCAGGCGCTGGGCGCGCAGGTCATCGACTACTCGACCTGGTACGACTGCTGCGGCTTCGGCTTCCGCCACATCATCTCGGAGCGCGAGTTCACCCGCTCGTTCGCCATCGACCGCAAGATCCGCGTCGCGGTCGAGGAAGCCCGCGCCGACGTGATGATCGGCCACGACACCGGCTGCATCACCACCCTCGACAAGAACCAGTGGATCGGCCAGGCCGCCGGCAAGCCGGTCGAGCTCCCGGTGATGGCCGACTGCCAGTTCGCCGCGCTGATGTGCGGCGCCCATCCGTACAAGATCGTGCAGCTGCACTGGCACGCGTCGGCCACCGAGAAGCTGATGGAGAAGGTCGGCATCGACTGGGAAGCGAAGAAGGCCGAGTTCGTCGCGTACCTCGACGAGGTGAAGGCCGGCAAGCAGGACAACCTCTACGACCCGCGGCGCATGATCACCTCGGGTCGCGGCTACATTCCGATCGCGAGGAACGCATGAGTCATTCGATTCTCATCGTCGGTGGCGGGCCCGCCGGGCTCGCCGCCGCCGAGGCGCTCGCCAGCATCGGCCATCACGCGATCCTGGTCGAAAAGGAGGACCGCCTCGGCGGGGCGCCGATCCTCTCCGGCTACGCCAAGCTCGTCCCGTCGGGCGAATGGGCGAGGGATGCGATCGGCGGCATGGTGCGCCGGGTCGAAGCCAATCCGCTCGTCTCGGTGCGCAAGGGGCGTCGGGTCACCGCACTCGAGGGCGAGGCGGGCAATTTCGAGGTCGGCTTCTCCGATGGCGCGACCACCAAGGTCGGCGCGGTCGTGCTGTGCACCGGCTTCACCCACTTCGATTCGGTGAACAAGCCCGAATGGGGCTTCGGCACGTACCCCGACGTGGTGACCACCACCCAGGTCGAGCAGATGATCTCGTCCGGCAAGGGCGTGCGCTGTCCCTCCGACGGCCGCAAGCCGCAAGCGCGTGGCGATCCTGCTGTGCGTGGGCTCGCGCGACCGCCAGATCGGACGCGAGTGGTGCTCCAAGATCTGCTGCACGGTGTCGTGCAACCTCGCGATGGAGATCCGCGAGGAGCTGCCGGACTGTCACGTGTACATCTACTACATGGACATCCGCACGTTCGGGCTGTACGAGACGCGCTACTACTGGGCGAGCCAGGAGGAGTTCAAGGTCAAGTACATCAAGGCGCGCATCGCCGAGGTGACCTCCGACGGCCAGAAGCTGATCGTCAAGGGCGAGGACACGCTGGTGAAGCGGCCGATCACGATCCCCTTCGACATGGTGGTGCACGCGATCGGCATGGATCCGAACGTCGAGAACAAGGCGATCGCGGGCGCGTTCGGCATCGAGCTCGAGCGCCACGGCTTCATCGCGCGCAAGACCTCGTACGCCAACCTCGGCGAGAGCTCGCGCGAGGGCGTGTTCGTCGCCGGCTCCGCGTGCGGGCCCGGAAACGATCGACGACTCGATCGCCCAGGGCAAGGCGGCGGCGATGGCGGCGTTCGCGCTCGTCCACCGCATGCCGGCGACGCTCGCGGCGGATTGAACGCAACCATGCTCGTGCCACGGGCGAGCGTCCCCGCGCCGGCCGCATCCGCGCCACTGCCGCAGCTCGACCTCTCGGGGCCGAAGCTGCGCGAGGCGTTGCGTGCGCTGGTCGCGAGCGCCGAGGAGCACGGCGGCGTCGAACGCTACGTCGACGCGCTGCGCGTGAAGTCGAAGCTGTTCCGCGACTTTCTCGGCGACGGCAAGGCGCGCAGCGTCGAGAGCGGCGCGCTGAAGGCGCTGTGCGCGCTCGTCGCCACCGCGCGCCGGCGGGTCGGACCGTACCTCGAGCCGCCGCGGTTCGAGGCGTTGCGCACCGCGATCGCCGAGCTCGTCGACGGCTGCGAAGAGACGGGCAGCGCCGACGCACGCATCGCGGCCTTTTGCGCGCGCTACCCGCTGGATCGCGCCCATCGCTGGGTGCGCGACCTCGCGGCGGAGATCCTGCACAACGTCGATCCCGAGCGCTATCCGCTGATGACGCGTTGGGTGTGGGACGTGAAGACGAACACGGGCGTGCTGCGCGAGATCTGGCACGCCGACGACGTCGACCAGATCATGATCGCGGTGCCCGACCGCTACGACACCTTCCTCATGCTGCGCCAGGAGCTCGCGCAATTCCTCGCCGCCAACGGGGTGTTCCGCGACGTGCTGTTCTACGTCGATCTGCTCGCGGCGCAGGTGTACGCCGACGTACATCGGCGAGCAGGGCGGCAGCTACCTGCGCACCGACTTCGCCATGCCCGAGGACACCATGGTGCACGTGCGACGCATGCTCGGCCTCGACGGCGTCGACGCGAAGGGCCGCACGCGCCTGAAGCTCGCGGCGGGCGAGGTGTTCGTCGTCGACGACCCGCGGCTCGGCAACTGATGCGCGCAGCCACGTAGAGAGATCCGATGCCCATTCACGAACAATCGCTGATCCGGCCCGAGAACCTCGAGACGCACGACAAGCTCGTCATCGACGGCATCGACGTCTCCGGGCACTGGAGCACGTTCATCCATTCGCGCGTCGTGACCGACTACAACGAGGCGCTGCAGGAGGAGATCGCGGCCCTGCCCGGCGGCGAGCACATCCACCGCTGCTGGCAGTGCGGGTCGTGCACCAACTCGTGCACCGTGAACGCGGTCAATCCGGACTTCAACCCGCGCTACTGGATCTACCTCATCCGCATCGGCATGGAGTCCGAGCTCCTGCGCGACAAGGACATCATCTGGCAGTGCGTGTCGTGCAACAAGTGCACGTATGCCTGCCCGCGCGACGTCTTTCCCGAGGGCGTGATGAAGGCGACCGCGCACTGGCTCGAGCTCAAGGGCCACACGCCGAAGTCGCGCTCGACGATCTTCGACGAGGAGTTCGCCGACCAGGTGATCGCCACCGGCAAGATCGAGGACGGCCGCGTGATCCGCAACTTCTTCGCGAAGACCGGTCAGCCGCTCAAGCAGGACTGGCTGGTCGAGATGGCGAAGCGCGTGGCCCGGCGCCTGCCCGTGAAGCTCGGGCTGCTGATGGGTCGCGCCGCGCTGCTGCGTCCGCGCACGAAGGGCTGGGATCGCGCGCGCAGCGCCATCAACGAATACGTCGACGAGCAGCACGCACGGCAGCGCAAGGCGTTGAAGCTCGACGAGCTGATCGCGACCGCGCGCCAGGATGCGGCGGGCGGTCCGAGCGCCAAGAGCGCCTGAGTCACCGGAGCGAGCGATGGAACAAGGCAGCAGCGACGACCGCAAGCAGCGCTACCAGCGCGTGGCCTATTACCCCGGCTGCGCGCTCGAAGGCACCGGCCACGCCTACAACAGCTCGACCAAGGCCGTCGGCAAGGCGCTCGGGCTCGAGGTCGAGGAAGTGCCGAACTGGAACTGCTGCGGGGCGATGGAAGTGAAGAACATCGATCCCAAGGTGCAGACCTACCTCTCGTCGCGCGTGATGTCGATCGCCGCCAACGAGATGAAGGCGAAGGTGGTGATGGCGCCCTGCAACGGCTGCTATCACAACCTCAAGAAGGCCGAGCACGACCTCGCCCACGACGCCGGTTCGCGCGAGGTCGTCGAGCGCATCTCCGGCAAGGCGGGCCACCCCGCCTACCAGGCGGGCGAGGTGGAGACCATCCACGCGCTCGACTGGATCAAGCACGGCGTCGGCGAGGACGAGCTGAAGCGCCGGGTGAAGAACTCGCTGCAGGGCATCAAGGTCGCGAACTACTACGGCTGCATGTACACGCGGCCGCGGCACATCTTTCCGGAGAAGGACCAGGGCCCCGGCACGGAGTCGACGTCGCAGCCGCACTTCATGGACGATCTGCTGCAGGCGGCGGGCGTGACCAACGTCGACTTTCCGCTCAAGACCGCGTGCTGCGGCGGCGCGCACACCCTCTCCGACAGCGACACGTCCACCCGCCTCGTGCTGAACATCCTGCAGGCGGCGGAAGCCGCCGGCGCCGACGTCATCGCCACCGAGTGCCCGACCTGCCACTCCGGCCTGGAGATGCATCAGGTGCGGGCGGAGAAAGTGTTCGGCGTGAAGACGAACGTGCGCATGCTGTACTTCACGCAGCTCATCGGCATCGCGCTCGGCGTCTCCGCGCGCAAGCTCGGGGTGCACGAGAACGCCTCGGAGGCGCTGCCGTTCCTGAAGTCGAAGGGCCTCGCGTGACGCGCGGCGGGCGTTCGCCAGCGACCCGGCGTGCCGTCGCCCACGGCGCGAAGCGGCGATGAGATCCTTCGCCGAGCTCGAGGCCGCGCTCGACGTCCGCGTGGATCGCCGCCGCGCCGCAGGCCGAGGCGCGGCGCCTCCTCGCCATCGCCGAAGAGGTGCTGGAGCACTGGGTGCGCGCGCGCGGCGACGTGCCGACGACGAACGCACGCGAAGGCTTTCGCCTTCTCGCCCTGCATCACCAGGGCACGCGAGGCGTGCCGAGCTTCAATGCCTGTCGCGAGACGTGCCGCGAGGTTGCGTATCACTGCAACCTGCTCGCGCTCGCGCCCGACGACGAGCGAGCGGCGCAGCAGCTGCGGATGATGCAGATGCTGGTGCGGCACGTGCTGCTGTTCGTGCGCGGCAAGCTGGAGGTCGAAGCGCTCGGCGACTTCTGCTGCGCCTCGCGCCCCCTGCGCGACGCGGCTGATGTAAAATGAATCACCGTTTGCTCATATAAGAAGGGAGCCTCACGTGCCTACCGTGCGCGGCTGCCACATGCCCGACGACCTGCTGTACGACGTCGACAATCACATCTGGTTCAAGGAGCTTCCCGACGGCAACGTGAAGCTCGGCATGACGACGGTTGCCACGGCCATGGCCGGACAGCTCGTCGCCTTCACCCCCAAGAAGGTCGGCCGAACCGTCGATGCGGGCAAGTCCTGCGCAACGGTGGAATCCGGCAAGTGGGTCGGTCCCGCGAAGTCGATGGCGGGCGGCGAAGTGGTGGCAGTGAACGACGCGCTCGTGAACAAGCCGTCGCTCGCGAACGACGACCCCTACGAGGCCGGCTGGATGGTGATCATCAAGCCCGCCGACTGGGCTGCGGTGAAGGGCCGCCTCACGCCCGGCAGCCAGGTCAGCGCGAAGTACGAAGCCAAGATGGATGCCGACGGCTTCGCGGGTTGCGCCTGCAGTCCCTGAAGACGGTTCTGCGCAGCCTTCAACGCTTCGTTTCCCGACATCGTTTCGCAGCCGTGGTCCCCGTCGACGGCACCCCGCCCCGCAAGCATCAGGTCCCTCCCGCCGCGCAGCTGCAGTCCAACGCGACACGCGCTGCCCGCTTTCTCAAGGCGATGGCGAACTCGAGTCGCCTGATGGTGCTGTGCCAGCTCGCGAGCGGCGAGAAAGCGGTCGGTGAGCTGGAACGTGTCGTCGGCATCAGCCAATCCGCACTGTCGCAGCATCTCGCCGTCCTGCGCCGCGAGGGCATCGCCAAGACGCGTCGCGACGGACAGACGATCCTCTATTCGCTGGCCGGCGAAGAGACCGTGGTCATGATCGACGCGCTCTACACCGTGTTCTGTCGCAGGACAGCGAAAAAGACGACCGCGACCAGGCACCATCCCCGCGACCAAGCGCGGCCGCGCTTCGGCCTAGCGCAGCTGCCGCGGCTCGCACGCGCGAGGGTATTCGACGCGCTCGGTGCGGCCGCGTTGTCCGGCCCGGGCATCGAGCCCGGGGGCGCTGCACGCCCGCCTCAGTCCTCCGGCTTGGGGACCGGTGTCGAGAGACACCCGACCAGGCGCTCCATGCGGAAGTTGTGGAGCGTCGTCCACGCATCCTGCAGCTCGCGCCCGGTCTTCGCGTCCGGCGTACCTCGCTCGCTGCGATACACGAGCTCGAGCAGGCGCTGCAAGGGCGCGCGCAACTCCTGCGTGCGCGCGTCGCCCTGCGTCCAGCCGATGCGCATGCCGGCGCGCGCGAACGCGTCGAAATCGGCGGCTTCGTGCGCGAGCGCCTGCAGGCGCTTCACCCGCGCGATGTCCTCGCGCAGCAGCTGCGCGCGGAAGTAGCTTTGCTCGTCGGCCACGAGGCCTTCGAGCCATTCGATGAGTTGCATGCCATGCCTCCGACGCGAGCGCTGCAGCCGCCGACGTGCTCGATCCTGCAGATGATGCCAGACGGACGGCACCGCGCACACCTCGTCGGTGAACGCGTGCCCGGGCTCGTTCAGCCGGCCTGCGCACGCGAGAGCGGCCTCGCGGTCTCGAGGCGCGCGTACGCGAGCAGTGCAAGCAGCAGCGGCCCGATGTAGTAGATCGCGCGGTAGGCGAGCAGCGCCGCGACCAGCTCCGCCTGCGGCAGCCGGTCGTCCAGCATCGTGAGGACCACGATCTCGATGACGCCGAGACCCGCCGGGATGTGCGTCACCGCGCCGGCAATCGCTGCGACCAGCATGACCCCCAGGACGTCGGCAAATGCCACGCGTCGGTGCAGCAGCAGGAACACGATCGCCGCGATGGTCAGCCAGTTCGCCGCCGAAACCGCGAGCTGCAGGATGGCGAGTCGCAGCGGCGGCCAACGTATCTCGTGGCCACGCACGTACCACGGGCGGTCGTCGGGTGACGGCACAGACGGTCACGTAGGCGAGTGCCGCGAGCAGCAGCACGAGGCCGACCGCCTGCAGACCCGTCCTGCCCACGAGCCACTCCGGCGGAATGTCGACGTCGCGAGCGGCGAACACCACGCCCGCCACGGCGATATAGCCCAGCCAGTTGGTGGTGACGCTGAACGCGAGGATCCGCGTGATGGTTGCCGCATCGAGGCCCGAGCGCGTGTACAGCCGGTAGCGGAACCCCGCCCCGCCGACGAGCGCACCGAGATTGAGATTGCAGGCATAGCTCACCGCCGCCACCAGCAGCACGCGCCGGGGCGGCAGGCGGTGCCCGGTGTACGCCCGGGCGAGGAGATCGTACGTCGCATAGAGCAAGTAGCTCAGCGGCGACCAGCGCCAGCGCGCCCGCGAGCAGCGGCGCGTCGTAGCTCGCGATCACATTGCCGACATCGCGCCAGCGCACCGCTCTTGCGTAGCGGTAGAGCAGCACGCTCACGACCGCGACGAACAGGACGGCGAGTCCCCGCCCGATCCATTCCCGGGTCGGGCTCGCGTTCATGAGAATGCCTTCGTGCTCCGCACACCGGTGCTCGCGCTCGGGGCGGCCCGTCGCGCTCACTGTTGCGCACCGTCCGAGGGCTGCGCCGGTGCGAGTCGCGGCGCATGCCGGGGCAGCAGCGCGGCCCAGCGGTCGAAGCGGCGCAGGACCTGGAACAGCACCTGCGTGAACAGCGCCTGCGATCGCGTGGGTCGCGGCAGCGCGCTCGCGTCCACCGGCACGCAGTCGTGCTCGAGCAGCGCCTCGAGGCGCGCGCGCAACGCCTGCGCGAACTCGCGGTCGCGGATGAACACGTTGGCCTCGAGGTTCAAGGTGAGGCTGACCGGATCGAAGTTGGTCGATCCGACGGTGGACCACGTGTCGTCGGCAACGGCGACCTTGCCGTGGAATGCGCGCCGCCTGTATTCGTGGATCCGGACGCCGGCATCGGCGAGATAGCGATAGAGCATGCGCGCGGCGCGGATGGCGATCTTCTGGTCCGGCTTGGACTGCACGATCAGCGTGACCGCAACGCCCCGTCGCGCCGCGTTGCGGATGTCGCGCAGCAGCCGATAGCCCGGGACGAAGAAGGCGTTGGCGATCACCAGCTCGCTCTTTGCGGCGCGAATGGCGGCCCGGTAGTGGCGCTCGATCGCCGTCCTGTGCGCGAGGTTGTCGCGCACGAGGAAGAGCGCGTGCGCGCCGTCGTCGGCGACTGGCGCTGCCGTATCGCGAGGCGCGCGATGGCGCTGCGCGAACCGGCGCAACCACGCCGGGCGCAACGGCATGTGCGCTCGCTCGCGAGGCGGTTGGCGCAGGCACGAGCGGGCGAACGATGCGATGTCGGCGACGATCGGGCCGTCGATCTCCACGGCGTAATCCTGCTTCGCGCGAGGGCCGAACGACGTGAGGTGCTCGGCGCTGAAGTTGATGCCGCCGACGAACGCGCGCGCGCCGTCGATCACCACGATCTTGCGATGCATGCGGCGCAAGACGTTGGTGCGCACGCCGAAGACCTTCGGACACGGATCGAACACGTGCAGCGCAACCCCTGCCTCGGCAAGGCCTGCCACGAACTGCGTCGACAGGTCGTGCGAGCCGTAGCCGTCGACCGTGACGTCGACCCGCACGCCGCGACGCGCCGCGGCGACGAGATGCGAACGCAGCTCGGTCCCGACGTCGTCCTCGAACAGGATGAACGTTTCGAGCAGGATCTCCGACTGCGCCGCGTCGATCGCGGCGCACACGCGGGGAAAGAACGCGTCGCCGTTCTCGAGGAGGCGCACGCGATTGCCGCCTCGCCAGCGCTTCCCGAACCGCTGCCGCGCGGGCGCGCGCTGGGCGGTCGCTGCCTGCCCTCGCGCATGGCGACCGGCGCCGCCGGTCGGTTCGCGTCCCACAACCGGAGTGCCTGCTCTCCGATATCGGGCGCTCGAGCCATCCAACATCATCGGTCCATGTTCTCGATGGGGGAATCCATGTCGTTCGTGCAGCGCCTCGTCACTGGAGCAGCCGTCCAGACGGCCGATCGACTGGAAGGCAATATCCATGCCGTGGTCGAGCATCCGTTCGAGCGCGTACGCAGCGGATTGGGCGACGTGCACCACTGGTCCCTCCTCCGCAGCAGCCCGGACGATGCGCACGCGTGGCGCTTGCGCAAGCGTGCGATCGCGTGGGTCGCGGGGCCCGCGCTGCTGCTCGCCGCGCTCGCGCTCGCCTGGCGCTACACGCCGCTCGCGCAGTTCGCGACGGCAAAGCACGTATCGGCGCTGGCGCATCGCGCCGCCCACGCGCGCTGGACACCGCTCGCCGTGATCGTCGCGTACCCGGTGGCGGCCGTGGTCATGTTTCCGCGGCCGCTGATCACGTTGTTCGCGGTGATCGCGTTCGGCCCGCTCGTGGGCTTCCTGTATGCGATGCTCGGCGTGTTCACCTCCGCCAGCGCGACCTCCTACGCCGGAACGGCGTTACCGAAGGAAACGGTGGAGCGCTTCGTCTCCGACCGGCTGAGGGCCGTGCGGGCCATCGTCGAGAAGCGCGGCCTCGTCGCGATGTTCGCCATCAGCATCGTGCCGGTGGCACCGTTCATCGCGGTCGGCTCCGCCGCCGGCGCCATGCGGGTGAGGTTCCGGCACTACATTGCGGGTGTCCTGCTGGGCCACGTGCCCGGCACGCTCACGACCAGCATCCTCGGCGGCCAGCTGAAGTTCGTGCTCGAGGGCCGGTCGGGCGTCAATCACGGCCTGCTTGCAGGCGCGGCCGTGTTCCTGGTGGTCACGATCGTGGCCGTGCGCGCGTGGTTCCAACGCCAGTGCCGCACGATACAGCGGGAAAGCGACGGATCCTCGACGCCGCTCCCGTCCTGAAGATGTGAACGCGCAGTCCTGCTTCAGAGCGCAACGGCCGTGGCGACCGCCGCACCTCGCGATGCGCTATCGGCTACCGCGTCTGCAGCCTGTACGTGCGGAAACGGCCCGAAGATGCTGAAGTCGCACGCGCCGTCAGCGCCGGCTTCGGACATCGAGATCAGCACGTAATATCCGGAGTCGCGGTCGCGCAGCAACTCGCCGAACTCGGCCGTTCGCTCGTACGATTCCAGGTCGAACACGCGGTGCGCGCAGTGGTGAACGACCTCGCTTCGAACTCGCATGACATCCTCCCCCGAAATATCCACTGACGTCGGATTCGCGATGTGCATGACTCCAATGTCGCGCTCGCCGCGCCGAAAGTCCAGCGACAGCTTTGCGACTTGACGCCGCAATGTCCGGCGGCGTCCGGGTACTTGCGTTTTGGCAATGACCGCTCCGCGAACCGGCGCGCATATTGCATGAATGGTCGAGCGAGCGTCGGTCATCCACAAGCCGAAATCGCAGCTGCGGCTCGCGCCGCATCTCGCCGATTACGATGCCGTGCGGCGCGAGTTCACGTGGGATGCGATCGCCTGCGAGCTCGGCCTCGCGGCGGGCGCCCCGCTCAACATCGCGCAGCTCGCATTGGACCGCCATCTCGCCACGCCGGTTCGCGACCGCGTGGCCTTTCGTTTCATCGGCCGCGATCTGGCGCGGCGCGACATGACCTATGGCGAGCTCGCCGCCGCGAGCCGTCGCTTTGCCAGCGTGCTGCAAGACCTCGGCATCGGCAGGGGTGATGCGGTCTTCATCCTCGCCGGTCGCATTCCCGAGCTCTACGTCGCTGCGCTCGGCGCGCTGCGCAACGGCAGCGTCGTCTCTCCCTCTTCTCCGCGTTCGGGCCGGAGCCGATCAGGACGCGCCTCACGCTGGGCGAAGCGAAGGCGCTCGTCACCACCGAAGCGCTCTACGCGCGCAAGATCGCGGGCATCAGGCGCGACGTTCCCGGCCTCGAGCACGTGCTGCTCGTCGGCCACGACGGCGCCGCGACGCGAACGCCGGGCACGCACGACCTCGCGACGCTGATGGAGCGCGCGACCGATGCGATCGAGGTCGCGCCCACCCGCCCGGACGATCCCGCACTCCTCCACTTCACCAGTGGCACGACGGGAACGCCGAAGGGCGCGCTGCACGTGCACCAGGCCGCGCTGATGCATTACGCGACCGGCAAGTACGCGCTCGACCTGCACGACGAGGACGTGTTCTGGTGCACCGCCGATCCGGGCTGGGTGACGGGCACCTCGTACGGGATCATCGCCCCGCTGCTGCACGGCGTGACGAGCGTGGTCGACGAAGCCGATTTCGACGCGCAACGCTGGTACGGGCTCCTGGAGCAGCACCGGATCAGCGTGTGGTACACCGCGCCGACGGCAGTCCGGATGCTGATGAAGGCCGGCGTGGCGTTGGCCCGCGAGCACCGCTTCGCGCAGCTGCGCTTCGTCGCGAGCGTGGGCGAGCCGCTCAATCCGGAAGCCGTGTGGTGGGGGCAGGACGCGCTCGGGCTGCCGATTCACGACAACTGGTGGCAGACGGAAACCGGCGGCATCATGATCGCGAACACGCCGGCGATGGACATCAAGCCGGGGTCCATGGGCAAGCCCCTGCCCGGCGTGGAGGCGCTCGTCGTCGAGCGCCGCCAGGACGGCGGGTGCGAGGAGATTCGAGCGCCGGATGTGCAGGGCGAGCTCGCGCTGCGCGCGGGATGGCCGTCCATGTTCCGGGCTTACCTGCACCAGGAAGAGCGCTATCGCAAATGCTTTGCCGGCGATCTCTACCTCACGGGAGACCTGGTCAGGCGCGACGCGGACGGCTACTTCTGGTTCGTCGGGCGCGCCGACGACGTGATCAAGTCGGCAGGCCATCTCATCGGGCCGTTCGAGGTCGAGAGTGCGCTGATGGAGCACCCGGCGGTGGCCGAAGCCGGTGTCATCGGCAAGCCCGATCCGATCGTGGGCGAAACCGTCAAGGCGTTCGTATCGCTGCGGACGGGCTACGTACCGAGCGACGAACTGGCGCTCGAGCTCCTCGGCCACGCGCGCAAGCGGCTCGGCGCGGCGGTCGCGCCGAAGGAGATCGCGTTCCTGCCCGCGCTGCCCCGCACCCGCAGCGGCAAGATCATGCGCAGGCTCCTGAAGGCGCGCGAAATGGGTCTGCCGGAGGGCGACATCTCGACCCTCGAAGGCGGGGCATGAGCGCGGGCCGCCGCAAGCGCGAACACCGGAGTGCGCAGCACGAAGGCAGTCCGATGAGCGTCGTGCGTCGCACTGCAGGAGCTTCCCGCCATGACTGAGTCGGCACTTGCACCCACGACATCGAAGCCCGTCGCCCTCGCCGGCCCGCTGGCGCTGCGGCTCCTCACCGACATGGTCCGCATTCGCCGGTTCGAGGAGCGCTGCGCGGATCTCTACGGGCAGCTCAAGATCCGCGGCTTCCTGCACCTGTACATCGGGGAGGAAGCCGTGGCCGTGGGGGCGGTTCACGCGCTCGCGCCCGACGACGCGATCGTCGCCACGTATCGCGAGCACGGCCATGCGCTCGCGCGCGGCATCTCGGCGAACGCGATCATGGCGGAGATGTACGGCAAGCGCGAAGGATGCTGTCGCGGCCGCGGCGGCTCGATGCATCTGTTCGACGCGCGCACGCGCCTCTACGGCGGCAACGCGATCGTCGGCGGCGGCCTGCCGCTCGCCGTCGGACTGGCGCTCGCCGACAGGATGCAGGGCAGGCCGCGCGTCAGCGCAGTGTTCTTCGGCGAAGGTGCCGTTGCGGAAGGCGTGTTCCACGAATCGCTGAACCTCGCCGCCTTGTGGCAGCTGCCCGTGGCGTTCTTCTGCGAGAACAACCTCTACGCGATGGGCACGGCCCTCGCGCGCTCCGAATCGCAGACGGACCTCTGCGCCAAGGCGGCCGCGTTCAGGATCCCCACCGCCAAGGTCGACGGCATGGACGTCGTCGCCGTGCACGAGGCCGCACGCCAAGCCGTGGACCGCGTTCGCAGCGGGAACGGGCCGTTCTTTGCCGAGTTCCAGACCTACCGCTACCGCGCGCACTCGATGTTCGATCCCGATCTCTACCGCGACAAGGCCGAGATCGAGGCGTGGAAGAAGCGCGGGCCGATCCACAACCTCACCCAGCGCCTGAAGGCGCAAGGCAAGCTCACCGAGGACGCGTTCCTCGCGATCGACGCGGCTGCAATGCAGGAAGTCGAAGCCGCCGTCGCTTTCGCCGAAGCCGGCACGTGGGAGCCGGTCGAGGATCTTGCGCGCGACCTCTGCGCGGAGCCCGCAGCATGAAGACGACCTACCGCGAAGCGATGCGCGAGGCGCTGCACGACGCGCTCGCGCGCGATCCCCGCGTCTTCCTGATGGGCGAGGACGTCGGCAAGTACGGCGGCTCGTACGCGGTGTCGAAGGGCTTTCTCGACGAGTTCGGTCCCGAGCGCATTCGCGACACGCCGCTGTCCGAGCTGGCGTTCGTGGGCGCGGGCATCGGCGCGGCACTCGGGGGCATGCGGCCGATCGTCGAAGTCATGACCGTGAATTTCAGCCTCCTTGCGCTCGACCAGATCGTCAACACCGCGGCGCTGTATCGGCACATGTCGGGCGGGCAGTTCCACGTGCCCGTCGTCATCCGCATGGCGACCGGTGCCGGCCGCCAGCTCGCCGCACAGCACTCGCACAGCCTCGAGAACTGGTACGCGCACGTCCCCGGCCTGACGGTGCTCGCCCCGGCGACGATCGACGACGCGCGCGGCATGCTCGCCCGCGCGCTCGAATGTGAGGATCCGGTGGTGATGTTCGAGCACGCGCTGCTCTACAACTTCGAGGGCGAGTTGACCGACGCGTGGCGCAGCGTCGACCTGCGCTCGGCCAGGGTGCTGCGCAGCGGCAGCGACGTCTCGCTGATCGCCTGGGGCGGTACGGTGTGGAAGGCGCTCGAGGCCGCCGATACGCTCGCCGCGGCGGGCATCGACGCCGAGGTGATCGACCTGCGCGTGCTGCGGCCGCTCGACGACGCCACGATCATGGGTTCCGTGCGCCGCACGCATCGCGCCGTGATCGTGGACGAGGGCTGGCGCTCCGGCAGCCTCGCTGCCGAAGTGATGGCGCGCATCATGGAGCAGGCGCTCTACGACCTCGACGCTCCCGTCGCGCGCGTGTGCAGCGAGGAAGTGCCGATGCCCTACGCCAAGCACCTCGAGGACGCCGCGCTGCCGCAGCCGGCGAAGATCGTCGCCGCCGCGCAGCAGATGCTCGCGAGGCATTGAGGCAAACGCATGCTCGAGTTCAAGCTCCCCTCGCTCGGTGCCGAGATGGACGAAGGCACGCTGCTCGAGTGGAAGGTGAAGCCCGGCGACGCCGTGCACAAGGGCGACGTCGTCGCCATCGTGGACACGAGCAAGTCGGCGATCGACGTCGAGATCTGGCAGGAGGGCACGGTCTACGAGCTCGTCGCCGATCTCCAGGCGACGATGCCGGTCGGGACGGTCATGCTGCGCCTGCTGGAGCCCGGCGAAACGCCCGAGCATGCGCAAGCGCAGAAACGCGCGCAGGCGAGGGTGCCCGCCGCGCCGGCGGCGCAGCCCGCGGCGAGCGTGCCCTCGGCCGCCATTGCGCCTGCAGCGGCTCCCGCGGCTCCAGTCGAAGCACGCCGTCGCGTGTCGCCGGCGGCACGCCAGCGCGCACAGGCGCTCGGGATCGATCTCGAGCGCGTCGCCGGTACCGGTCCGCAGGGCGTCGTGACGCTCGACGACGTGGAGAAGACGGCGGCCCTGAAGGCGACACCCGCGGACCGTGCGCTGGCGATGCGTGCCGCGATCGGCGCGGCGATGGCGCGCTCCAAGCGCGAGATCCCGCATTACTACCTCGCGACGGACATCGCGCTCGCACGCGTGACGCAGTGGCTTGCCGCGCGCAACCAGGAGCGCCCCGTCACCGACCGCGTGCTGATGGCCGTCCCGTTGCTGAAGGCCGTCGCGCTGGCGCTACGGAAGTTCCCCGAGCTCAACGGCTACTACCGCGAGAACGCGTTCGTTCCCGGCGCCGGCATCCACGTCGGTGTCGCCATCTCGCTGCGTCAGGGCGGATTGATCGCGCCCGCGATACGCGATGTCGACACGCTTTCGCATCGACGCGCTGATGCAGCGCCTGACGGATCTCGTGGCCCGCGCGCGTGCGCTGACGCTCAGAAGCTCCGAGATGACCGATGCCACGATCACCGTCACCAACCTCGGCGAGCAGGGGGTGCGCCTCGTGCACGGCGTGATCTATCCGCCGCAGGTCGCGCTGGTCGGCTTCGGCAGCGTGAGCGTCCGGCCGTGGGTGGACGAAGGGCGAGTCACCGCCATGCCGCTCGTCACCGCGAGTCTCGCCGCGGATCACCGCGCAAGCGACGGTCATCGCGGTGCGCTGTTCCTGAACGAGCTCGATCGCCTGCTGCAGCAGCCCGAGAAGCTCGACGAAGGCACGCCATGACCTCCGCCGATCCCGACAGCAGAGCGCTGCGCGCATCGTGCTCGACACGCTGCGCCGGATCGCGCCCGAGGTGTCGGCCGAGGGGATTGCGACCCTCGCTGCCGCTGCGCGATCAGGTGGATCTCGATTCGATGGACTGGCTCAACTTTCTCATCGCGTTGCACCGAGAAGCTCGCGATCGACATCCCCGAGGCCGATTACGCCAGGCTCGTCACGCTGGACGACATCGTCGCGTATGTCGACGCCAAGCGCCGGGATTGCGCAGGCCCGAAGCAAACCGCCTGAGCGCTCAGCGCATCGCGTAGCGGACGCTCGCCATCAGGTGCTCGACCGTGAGTCCCAGCGCTTCGTAGACCGCGTCTGCGGGCGCGGACTCGCCGTACCGGTCGATGCCGACCACCACGCCGCGGGCACCGACGTACTTGTGCCACGACGCGCGTCACGCCCGCCTCGATCGCGACGCACGGTAGCTCCGGACGCAATACACCCTCGCGATACGAGCGGTCCTGGCGATCGAACACCGAGGTCGACGGCATCGACACGACGCGCACGAAGATGCCTTCCGACGCGAGGCGCTCGCGCGCCAGCAGCGCCAGTGCGACTTCCGATCCGGTCGCGATGATGGTGGCGCGGGCGGCCGACTCGGCCTCGGCGAGCACGTAACCCCCGCGGCCGATTCCGGCGATCGCGCCCGGACTGCGCTGAACGAACGGCAGATTCTGGCGCGAGAGCAGCAGCGCGCTGGGACCGTCGTGCCGCGCGATCGCCGACGACCACGCCACGGCGGTTTCCACCGTGTCGCACGGCCGCCAGACGTCCAGGTTGGGCATGAGACGCAGGCTCGCCGCGTGCTCGATGGGCTGGTGCGTCGGTCCATCCTCGCCCAGTCCGATCGAGTCGTGGGTGAGCACGAAGATGGAGCGCAGGCGCATCAGCGCCGCCATCCTCATCGCATTGCGCGCGTAATCCGAGAACGCGAGGAAGGTGCCGCCGTACGGGATGTAGCCGCCGTGCAGCGCGATGCCGTTCATGATCGCGGCCATGCCGAATTCGCGCACGCCATAGTGCACGTAGCGACCGCCACGCTCGCCTTGCACGGGTTGCATCCCCTGCACGTGCGTGTTGTTGGAGCCGGTCAGGTCCGCCGAACCGCCGAGGAGCTCCGGCAACAGCGGGCACGAGATGCTCGAGCGCGACCTGCGACGCCTTGCGCGTGGGCATGGTCTCGCCAGCCGCATTCGCGCGCGCCACGAGCGCATCCGCGCAGCTGCGCCAGTCGCGAGGCAGCTCGCCTGCAACGCGGCGCGCGAATTCCGCAGCGAGGTCCGGATACGCGGCCTGGTACGTCGCGAACCGCGCGTTCCATTCGCCTTCGAGGCGCGCACCGCGCTCCCGTGCATCCCAGCCGTCGTAGACCGACTGCGGCACTTCGAACGGCAGGATGCGGCCAGCCGAGCGCCGCGCGCGTGGCCGCCACTTCCTTCGCGCCCAGCGCCGCCCCGTGCACGGCCTCGGTGCCCGCCTTGTTCGGCGATCCCTTGCCGATGATGGTCCTGCAGCAGACGAGGCTCGGCCGATCGGCGACGGCGCGCGCCGCGCGGATCGCGGCATCGATCGCGTCCACGTCGTGGCCGTCCACGTCGGCGATCACGTGCCAGCCGTAAGCGGCGAAGCGCTTCGGCGTGTCGTCGGTGAACCAGCCCCGCACGTCCCCGTCGATCGAGATGCCGTTGTCGTCGTACAACGCGATGAGCTTCCCGAGACGCAAGGTGCCGGCGAGCGAGCACGCTTCGTGCGAGATCCCTTCCATCAGGCAGCCGTCGCCCAGGAATGCATACGTGCAGTGATCGACGAGCACGTGCCCGGGTCGATTGAACTCCGCGGCGAGGAGCTTCTCGGCGAGCGCCATGCCCACCGCGTTCGCAAGCCCCTGTCCGAGAGGGCCGGTGGTCGTCTCGACCCCCGGGGTGACGCCGAGCTCCGGATGGCCCGGCGTCTTCGAGTGCAGCTGACGGAAGCGCTTCAGGTCGTCGAGCGTGACGGCGTAGCCCGAAAGATGCAGCGCCGCGTATTGCAGCATCGAGCCGTGCCCGTTCGACAGCACGAAACGATCGCGATCGGGCCAGTGCGGATTCGCCGGGATTGTGCCGCAGGTGCCGCGTCCACAGCGCGACGGCGATCTCCGCCATGCCCATCGGCATGCCCGGGTGCCCGGAGTTGGCCGCCTGCACGGCATCCATGGCGAGCACGCGCAGTGCGTTGGCGAGCAACGCGGGAGGGCCCGCTTCCGGGTGGGGCTGCGCGTGGGCGGGCGTGCCGTGGGCGCACGCGTGGCCCGTGGCGGTGGATGCGATCTCCGGCGCGTCGCCCACTACGCCGGCAGTCCCTGCTTCGATGCGTTCGGCTGTCATCGGTTGCGTCCCTTTCGTCATTGCGCGCGGCGCTTGCGGTCCATGAGCTGCAGGATCATCGGCGTGAAGATGAGCTGCATCGCGAGCGCCATCTTGCCGCCGGGGCAGACGATGACGTTCGGGCGCGTCATGAACGAGTCGTGCAGCATCGACAGCAGGTACGGGAAGTCGATGCCCTTCGGATTGGCGAAGCGGATCACCAGCATGCTTTCGTCCGCCGTCGGAATGTCGCGCGCGACGAACGGGTTCGACGTGTCGACCGTGGGCACGCGCTGGAAGTTGACGTGCGTGCGCGAGAACTGCGGGCAGATGTAGTTCACGTAGTCCGGCATGCGCCGCAGGATCGTGTCGACCACCGCCTCCTGCGAATAGCCGCGCAGCGTCTTGTCGCGATGGAGCTTCTGGATCCATTCGAGGTTGATGATCGGCACGACCCCGATCAGCAGGTCGACGTGCCGTGCGACGTCCACACCCTGCGTGACGACGGCCCCGTGCAGGCCTTCGTAGAACAGCAGGTCCGTGCCCGGCGCGATCTCCTCCCACGGCGTGAACGTGCCCGGCTCCTGCTTGAAGGGCGCGGCCTCGGCCTCGTCGTGCAGGTAGCGCCGCAACCGGCCGCGCCCCGATTCGCCGTACGTGCGGAAGAGCGTCTCGAGCTCCTCGAACAGATTCGAGTCCGGACCGAAGTGGCTGAAGTGCACGTTGCCGGACGCGGTCGCATCGGCCATGCGCGCCTTCATCTGCTTGCGGTCGTAGCGATGGAAGGCATCGCCCTCCACCACCGCCGCGTCGAGTCCCTCGCGGCGGAAGATGTGGTCGAACGCCCGGGTCACCGTGGTCGTGCCGGCGCCGGAGGAGCCCGTGATCGCGATCACCGGATGATGGACGGACATGATGCCTCCCTGGCGTCAGGCGGCGCGGAACAGCGACCGCGCGTTGAACAGCGGCGACTCGAACTCGCGGTCCTCGCCGGCGTCGTGCTCGCGGTCGCAGCGCTCGAGGCACCCTCCCTCGTGCATCGCCGCCGGGGCCGGGTCCGAAGCGAACAGGCGGCTGCCGCGAACGTCGACGGCGCTGATCGTCTGCAGCGCCTCGCGCGTCACCGGTCCTTCGCCCGTCGTGAACAAACGATTGGCGTGGCGCAGCCGCGTACGATCGAGCGCATTGCGGATCGAGCGCGCATTCGCGAAGTTCGGCCGCGCCTTGCGCAGCCCGATGTACTCGCGCAGCGCACGCCCGGCATCGTCGGAGAGCCGGTATTGCATGCGCTCGAGCATCAGCTGCGCGATCGCGAACAGCTCGTCCTCGCCGTAATCCGGGAAGTCGATGTGGTGCGCGATGCGCGACGACATCCCGGGATTGCTGGCGAAGAACGTGTCCATGCGCTCCTTGTAGCCGGCGAGAATGACGACGAGATCGTCGCGCTGGTTCTCCATCACCTGCAGCAGGATCTCGATCGCCTCCTGGCCGTAGTCGCGCTCGTTCTCCGGGCGGTACAGGTAGTACGCCTCGTCGATGAACAGCACGCCGCCCATCGCGCGCTTCAGCACCTCCCGCGTCTTGGGCGCGGTGTGGCCGATGTACTGGCCGACCAGATCGTCGCGCGTGACCGCGACGAGGTGGCCCTTCCGGACGTAGCCCAGCTTGTGCAGGATCGCCGCCATGCGCAGCGCGACGGTGGTCTTCCCGGTGCCCGGATTGCCGGTGAAGCACATGTGCAGCGACGGCGGCTCGGCATCGAGCCCCAGCGCCTTGCGTGCGCGGTCGACTGCGAGCAGCGCGGCGATCTCGCGGATGCGCGTCTTGACCGGCGCGAGGCCCACCAGGTCGCGCTCGAGTCCGTCGAGGAGCTCGTAGACGCCCGCCTCCGCGCACAGCGCGTGCAGGTCGAGCCGCTCGAGCGCGGGTGGCGTGGCGCCGTCGTTCATGCCTGGGTCTCCTGGCTTCGATCAGTAGCGCTCGCCCGCGGGGCGCGCGGTCGCGTAGCTCGTGGTGGTGTAGCGCACGCGGCGTCCCTCGGCCTCCTGGCGCACCAACGCGAAGCCCGGCTCGTGCTCCGGCCGCTGCACGATGAACGAGAGGCGCACCGATTCCATGCCGCGCGTGGCAGTCGAACGCATTCACCTTGATGTAGTCGCGCGGGAACGTCTGCCGGCACGCGTTGAGCTCGACCATCACGCCTGCCGCATCGGCGACGTCGAACATCGGGGTGCCGAACATCTCCCAGTACGTATTGCGCGGGTGCGGGTCGTCGGTGTGCTCGATGGCACAGGCCCAGCCGTGGTCGAGGGCGTACTGCACCTGCGCCGCGATTTCCCGGTCGGTGAGATCGGGCAGGAACGAGAACGTGCCTTGGGTGATGCGCATGAGAGTCTCCTTCAGACGGATGCGGTGGCGGTCGGGACGAAGTCGGGCGTGTCGGTGGACGCGTAGTCGTAGGTCACGTCCTTCCACGTATCGAGCGCCTGCCGCAGCGGCAGGCACCACTTCGCGGCCTCCTCGAGGATCTGCGGGCCCTTCGGTCACGATGTCGCGACGCTCGTTGCGCGCCTTGACCATCGCTTCGAGCGCGACGCGATTGGCCGTGGCACCGGCCTGGATGCCCGCGGGATGGCCGATGGTGCCGCCGCCGAACTGCAGCACGACGTCGTCGCCGAAGAGATCGAGCAGCTGGTGCATCTGGCCCGCGTGGATGCCGCCGGACGCGACGGGCATCACCTTGCGCAGGTCCGCCCAGTCCTGATCGAAGAACAGGCCGCGCTGCAGGTCCTCCCGCGTCACCGCATCGCGGCACACGTTGTAGAAGCCCTGCACCGTCATCGGATCGCCTTCGAGCTTGCCGACGGCCGTTCCGGCGTGCAGGTGATCGACGCCGGCGAGACGCAGCCACTTCGCGATCACCCGGAACGACACGCCGTGGTTCTTCTGGCGCGTGTACGTGCTGTGCCCCGCGCGGTGCATGTGCAGGATCATGTCGTTGCGCCGCGCCCAGCTCGACATCGACTGGATCGCGGTCCAGCCGACGACGAGGTCGATCATCACGATGCTCGAGCCGAGCTCCTTCGCGAACTCGGCGCGCTCGTACATCGCTTCCATCGTGCCGGCCGTCACGTTGAGGTAGTGCCCCTTCACCTCGCCGCTGTTCGCCTGCGCGCGGTTCACCGCTTCCATGCAGAAGAGGAAGCGATCGCGCCAGTGCATGAACGGCTGCGAGTTGATGTTCTCGTCGTCCTTGGTGAAATCGAGGCCGCCGGTCAGGCCCTCGTAGACGACGCGGCCGTAGTTGCGGCCCGAGAGCCCCAGCTTCGGCTTCATCGTCGCGCCGAGCAGCGGACGGCCGAACTTGTCGAGGCGCTCGCGCTCGACCACGATGCCCGTCGGCGGCCCCTGGAACGTCTTCACGTACGCCACCGGGATGCGGATGTCCTCGAGGCGCAGCGCCTTCACCGGCTTGAACCCGAACACGTTGCCGATCAGCGATGCCGTGAGGTTCGCGATCGACCCTTCCTCGAACAGGATCAGGTCGTACGCGATGTACGCGAAATACTGCTGCGGGTTCGGCGTGCCCGGCCCCGTGTTGGGCACCGGATCGACGCGGTACGCCTTGGCGCGATAGCTCTCGCACGCGGTCAGGCGGTCGGTCCAGACCACCGTCCACGTCGCGGTCGACGACTCGCCGGCGACGGCGGCGGCCGCTTCCTCGGCGTCCACGCCTTCCTGCGGCGTGATCCGGAAGAGGCAGATGACGTCCGTGTCGCGCGGCGTGTAGTCCGGCTGCCAGTAGCCCATCTGGCGGTACTTGAGGACGCCTGCGGAATAACGTTGGCGGGGTTCGAGGAGCGCGTGGTCGGTGGGTGCGTTCATGGGGAAGGCTCTCGTGACGGTTGGCGTTGGGGCACTGTACGGAGTCGAGACAGATCAGGTAAAGTCAGTTCTTCTGATGACTTACGTAAGTAAAAGCTGATGTTGAACATCACGATCCGGCAGTTGCAGGTGTTCGCGAGCGCCGCCCGGCAGCTGAGCTTCGCGCGCGCCGCGGAGGAGCTGCACCTCACGCCGCAGGCGGTGTCGATGCAGGTGAAGGAGCTCGAGGGCGCGGTAGGGCTGCCGCTGTTCGATCGCAGCGGACGGCGGCTCGCCCTCAGCACGCCCGGCGAGTACTTCCTGCTGCATGCGCGGCGGATGCTCTCGGCGCTGAAGGACGCCGAGGACACGATGGCGCGCATGAAAGGCGTGCAGAGCGGGCGCCTGACGATCGGGATCGTCAGCACGGCGAAGTATTTCGTGCCGCGGCTGCTGGCGCAGTTCCGGCGCGAGCACCCCGGCGTCGAATTGCGCCTCGAGGTCGGCAACCGGCAGGCGCTCGTGGCGCAACTGCAGGGCAACGAGGTCGATCTCGCGATCATGGGCACGCCGCCGCGCGAGCTCGACACGCGCGCCGAGCCGTTCGCCGCCAATCCGCTCGCGATGATCGCGGCGCCCGAGCATCCTCTCGCGCAGCTGCCTCAGGTCCCGCCGGAGCTCCTGGGCAACGAAGTGTTCCTGGTGCGCGAGCCGGGCTCCGGCACGCGCGCGTCGATGGAGATCTTCTTCAAGGAACGGCGCATCGTGCCGGCGACGATGGTGGAGATGCCGAGCAACGAAACCATCAAGCAGGCGGTGATGGCGAACATGGGCGTCAGCTTCCTGTCGATGCACACCTTCGCGCTGGAGCTGGCCACGGGGCTCATCGCCGTGCTGGAAATCGACGGCCTTCCGCTCGTGCGGCGCTGGCACATCGTGAACATGCGCGCGAAGCTGCTCTCGCCGGCGGCCGAGGCGTTTCGCTATTTCGTGCTCGAGCGCGCGGAAGCGATCCTGCTCAAGACTCCGGCCGTGGCGCCGAAGCCTGCGGCATGACATGCACCGCACTGCCGCGGCCGCGCGAAGCCGGCGCGGCGCGATCTTCGTACCGGCGGGCCGCTGTGATCGCGGTCACAGACGCAGCGGCGCAGCGTGCGCGACCATGCCCGCACGGGACCGGCGAAAGACGATGCAGGATCGCGAGGCACGTGCGCGCACCGGTCCGCCTGCCATGGAGGAGATTCGCATGCGGTGCAACGTCGACGGATTCGAGCGCGGGGTGCGTATCGCCGCCGGGGCATTGCTCGTCGCGTGGGCGCTTTTCGGCGAGAGTCCGGCACGCGCGTGGGGCTTGCTCGGCCTGTGGCCGCTGTGGACGGGATTGCTGCGCTGGTGCCCGTTCTACCTGCCCTTTCGCGTGAGCACCTGTCGCGACGCATCGCAACAGCCGGCGCGGAAGCAGCCCTGACTGCGGGGCCCTGACCGGCGCCGGCCGACGGAAGCGACTACGTCCTGCCGAACATGCCGAACATGCGCAGGACGAAGATCAGCAGGACGGCACCTGCCACCGCGATCAGGAAGCCTACGATCCCGCCCGCGGCACCGACGCCGAGAAGGCCCGCGACCCAGAAGCCCAGGAGCGAGCCCACCACGCCCACGAGGACGTTGGCGACCCAGCCCATCTGCGCGTTGGTCTTCATGATGATGCTGGCGATCCAGCCGACGATGCCACCGATGATCAACGATACGATCCAGCCCATATCCATACTCCTCGAATGAGTCGAAGCGTGCGTGCGCGACGGCTTGCGTCGCTGCCGCTTCAGTCCAGCAGCTCCTTGGGGATGTTGCCGCCGTTCGCGGCGATGCGCGCGAGCACCGTCTTGTGCAGCCACATGTTCATCTTCGCCGAATCGGCCATCAGCTCGGTCGGGCAACCCAGCTCGGTGGCGAGCTCCTTGCGTGCGGCGAAGCTGCTGTCGATGTCGAGCAGCTTGAGCAGGTCGACGATGGAGGTGCGCCAGTTGAGCTTCTGCGCATTGGCCGCGGCACGCTGCTCGAGTTGCGCGACCACGTCGACCACGGCGATCGCCTTCGGTGGCGCAGGCGCAACCGCGACTGCAGCCGCTGGCGCGGCGGCCGTTGCCACCGTTGCCGTCGCGACCTCGGCCTCGGCGGGAGCGGCCTTGGCGCCGCCCATGCCCAGTTTGTCCAGAATCTTGCTGAAGAATCCCATGGCCACTCCTTTGCGTGAACGAGAGCGTGGCACTCGACCGGTCGGACTTCACTGGCGCGCCACCCATTCAGGGTAGAGCGGGCAGGGGCAACCGCGGTTGACGGATGTCGGCTCGCCTGCGCGGGCATCGCGCGGCATTTGGACCGGGGTGCGGCAACGACCGCAGGCTCGCGTCGCGAGCCGTCAGCGCACTGCGTCGAGCAGCCGATCGATGCCGGGGTAATCGCGGCGCGCGATGACGTACTTCATTGCCGATGTCCCCCACTTCTCGCCCGTACGGAAGGGCCCGCGGAATCGGTCCACGTCCACGACGCGTCGGCCGCCGACCGAATCCACGCCGCGCGCGAACAACGGATCGGGAACGCACCCGGCCGTCGGGCCCACGATCGCGAAATGGCGCGCATTGCGACACGCGGCGAGCACGCTGTCCAGCGTGTCGTTGAGCATCACCGAGCACGTGCTCACCACCTTGTCGCACGAAGCGAGATCCGCAGGATCGAGCGTCACGCGAAACGTGTCGTGCTCGCCCGCGAGGTCCGACCTCAACTCGAGCACGGTCAGGCGCGCACCCGCCGCGTGAATGCTCGCGACGAGCGGACGAAAGAGCCCGATCATGCCGATGTGCTCGCCCGGCTTCGGGTCGATATCGCCGATCGAATCTCCGGCGGGCTTCGGGATCCAGTTCGCGCGCGAGAAGAGCTGCTGCGAAAGCGCGTTGATCGCGGCGAAACCCAGTGCCTTCGCAGCCGGATCGGCCTCGGCGTAGCGACGCGCGAGCGCCGCCGCTTCCATGCCCGCCAGGGCGTGGAATTCCCCACGCGCAGTCAACAAGGGTTCGAGCGCACCGAGAAGCACGAATGAGAGCCCGACGGAGCCGTCCTCCAGCTCGATCGCGCAGAATTCGGCATCCTTTTGCGTGAAGGCCTGCGCCGAGGGCAGGTGGAGTGCGCGTACCCGCGGTGAGCCGAGTCGTGCGGCGATCCGCTGCGCGAGGGCCACGTAGTCAGTCGCGATCGTTTGCATCGGGGGCAGGCGCCGGATGGAACGCGACGCGGGCGAGCGTCGCATTCGGGGCGAAGTGAATGGGGTGGCTGATGGGATTCGAACCCACGACAACCGGAATCACAATCCGGGACTCTACCAGCTGAGCTACAGCCACCACCGGGAACTGCTGGAGCGCATTGCGCGCGCTTTGGGATCGCACTACAAGCTGCTACGCCTTGCTGGCGCGCCCGACAGGACTCGAACCTGTTACCGCCGGCTTAGAAGGCCGGTGCTCTATCCAGATGAGCTACGGGCGCCCTGTCGGACGGCACGCTCGCCGGCAATTCGCCCGCCCGACGATCACAAGCGGACATCGATCGCGATGGGTGGTCGGGGTGGAGAGATTTGAACTCCCGACATCTTGCTCCCAAAGCAAGCGCGCTACCAGGCTGCGCTACACCCCGAGAGGCGGGATTATGCCTTGTCCCGGCTCGGTAGCCAAGGACGGCATGCCGACGCGGCCGATCGCTGCAGGCCAGCCCGACGCGCGTGGAGGCGAGCGACGCGGACGATCACCGGCCGCTAGCGACCGAACTTGCGAATCACCGCCATCGCTTCGCCGATGGCGTCGTCGCCCTTGCCCGAGCGCACGGCGTCCTGCACGCAGCCCTTGAGATGCGACTCGAGCATCTGCAGCGCGAGGCCGTCGAGCGCCGCCTGCACGGCGCTGATCTGGGTGAGGACGTCGACGCAATAGCGATCGTCCTCGACCATCTTGGCGATCCCGCGCACCTGTCCTTCGATGCGGTTGAGCCTCTTGCCGAGCGCGCCCTTGTCGGCACGGTGCACGTGCCGATGCTCGTGCTCGTGCGCGGCGTGCTCAGCCCGCGACGACGTCATAGCCCGCATCTTCGACCGCCGTCTTGAGCGCGGCTGGGTTCGTCTTGCCCGGATCGAACGTGACCTTCGCCTGCGGCGGCTGCAGCGTCACCTCGGCCTGCTCCACGCCCGCGCACACCCTTCAGCACGCGCGCGACGGTCGCCGCGCAGCCATTGCACGTCATGCCCTGCACCTTCATTGCCAGCGTTTCCATGCTTGCTCCTCGTGTGACTTCAAGGTCTGTAGCGCCGCAGCAGCAGCGCATTGCTCACCACCGACACCGAGCTCGCGGCCATCGCCGCGCCGGCGATCACCGGGTTCAGCATGCCCATCGCCGCGAGCGGAATCCCGAGCACGTTGTATCCGAACGCGAAGAAGAGGTTCTGCCGGATCTTCGCGAGCGTCGCGCGCGACAGCAGGATCGCGTCCGCCACCGCCCCGAGATCGTTGCGCATCAGCGTGATGTCCGCGGACTCGATCGCGATGTCGGACCCGGCCCCCATCGCGAAGCTCACGTCGGCGGCCGCGAGCGCGGGCGCGTCGTTGATGCCATCGCCGGCCATGCCCGTGATCGCGCCGCCCGCCTTGAGCCGCGCCACCGCCTGCGCCTTGTCCGCCGGCAGCACGCCTGCTTCGTATTCCTCGATGCCCGCCTGCGCGGCGACCGCGCGCGCCGTCTGGGCGTTGTCCCCGGTCAGCATCACGACGCGAATGCCCGCGTCGCGCAGGCGCCGCACGGCGGCGGCGGACGTCGGCCGGATGCGGTCGGCGATCGCGATCAGGCCGACGAGCGTGCCGTCGCGCGCGACGCCCACCACCGTGTTGCCCGCGTCGAGCAGGGGATCGGCCATGCCGGCATCGACGGCCACGCCCTGCTCCTGCAGGAACGCGATCGAGCCGAGCGATGCCGGATGAGTGCCTTGCGCGTCCGTCACGTTCGCGCTCACGCCGCGACCCGGGACGTTGGCGAACGCCGTGATCGCCACGGGCGGGACGTTCTCCGTCTTGGCGGCCTCGACGATCGCCGCCGCCAGCGGATGGTTCGCGCCGTGCTCGAGGCCGGCGGCCAACGCGAGCACGTCGGCGCGCGCGGCCCCCTCCGCGGGAACGACCGCCGTGACCACCGGACGGCCCTCGGTCAGCGTGCCGGTCTTGTCGACGATCAGGGCGGTGAGGCGGCCGGCCTGCTCGAGCGCGGTCGCGTTGCGGATGATGACGCCCATCTGCGCACCGCGTCCGGTGCCGACCATGATCGCGGTGGGCGTTGCGAGACCGAGCGCGCACGGACACGCGATGACGAGCACGGCCACCGCGTGCACCAGCGCCTGCACGGCGTCGCCTGCGATCAGCCACGTCGCAACGAACGTGAGCACGGCGATCGCGACCACGACCGGCACGAAGATCGCGGAGACGCGGTCCGCGAGGCGCTGGATCGGCGCCTTCGATCCCTGCGCTTCCGCGACGAGGCGGATGATGCTCGCGAGCAGCGTCGAGCGGCCCACGCCGGTGGCTTCGAACGTCAGCAGGCCGTCCTGGTTGAGCGTGCCCGCGAAGAGCTTCGCGCCGGCTTCCTTGGCGACGGGGAGGCTTTCGCCGGTGAGCATGCTCTCGTTCACGGTGGAACGGCCGTCGCGCACGACACCGTCGACCGGAATGCTTTCGCCGGCGCGAACGACGAGCCGATCGCCGCGCACGACGTCCTCGAGCGCGACGTCGACGATCCGCCCGTCGCGCTCGACGTGCGCGACGCGTGGCTGCAGGTGCAGCAGGCCCTCGATCGCCGCGGACGTGCCGGCCTTCGCGCGCGCCTCGAGCAGCTTGCCCAGCAGCACCAGCGTGATGACCGCGGCACCCGCTTCGAAATAGACGTGCTCGTGCATGCCGAGCAGCGTGACGATCGCGCTGAAGGCCCAGGCCATCGTCGTGCCGAGCACGATCAGCACGTCCATGTTGGCGCCGCCGCCGGCGAGCGCGTGCCAGGCGCCGATGTAGAAGCGGCGGCCGATGTAGAGCTGCACCGGCGTGGCGAGCACGAACTGCAGCCAGCGCGGCAGCAGGTCCTCGTGCGAACCGGCACCGCCCGCAAGCATCGGCACCATCTGCAGCAGCAGCGGCACCGTGAGCACCGCGGCGACGATGAACTCGCGCTTGAGCGCCGCATACTCGCGCGCCTTGCGCGCCTCGTCCTCGGCCCGCTCCTTCGCCGCATCGTGGCGGACGTGGGCGTGATAGCCGGCGCGCTCCACCGCGGCGACGAGCGTGTCGGGCCCGGCCTGCGCCGGATCGTATTCGGCGACGGCCGTTTCGGTGGCGAAGTTGACGTTGGCGCGCGCACCCGGCACGCGATTGAGCACCTTCTCGATGCGGGCGGCGCAGGCGGCGCAGGTCATTCCCTCGAGCCCGAGCTCGACGCGCTCGACCGGCCCGGGCCGGGCATCGGGCCGGGTGCGCGGAGGCGCGATTTGCGGGTGAACGGCAGCGTGATCCATGGCGCGCATCTTATACCCCACTAGGGTATATGTCAACCCCAGACCCGTTACTCAGAGTAACGACTCGGAGTCGTTACTCTGAGTAACGGCGCCGCGAGCAAGGCGCGAACGACGAAGGCTCGCGCGTCTACGCGGCGAAGAAACGGTCCACGGCGGCGATGGCGGCGTCCACGTCGGCCGTGGTCACGTCGAGATGCGTGACCCAGCGCTGGCGGGTGGTCCCCGTGATTGCGACACCTTCGCGGGCGAGGTGGTTCGCGAGCGGCAACGCGATGTCCTGCGGCACGTTCACGAACACCATGTTCGTCGGCGTGGGCTGCACGCGCAGCTCCACGTGACGCTCGAGGCCCGCGGCGAGGCGCGCGGCGTTCGCATGGTCTTCCGCGAGGCGCTCGACGTGATGCTCGAGGGCATGGAGCCCCGCCGCGGCCAGGATGCCGACCTGGCGCATGCCGCCGCCCAGCATCTTGCGCGAGCGACGGGCCGCGCGGATGAAGTCGCGCGAGCCGCAGAGCACGGAGCCCACGGGCGCGCCGAGGCCTTTCGACAGGCACACGGAGACCGAATCGAACCCGCGGGCGATCTCGCGCGGCGCCACCCCGAGCTGCACGGCGGCATTCCACAGCCGCGCCCCGTCGAGATGGGTGGCGAGGCCGCGTTGCTGCGCAAGCTCGAGCACGGACGCCACATAGGCCTGCGGCAGCACCTTGCCGCCGATCGTGTTCTCGAGGGCGATCAGGCGGGTGCGCGCGAAGTGCGCGTCTTCCGGCTTGATGGCCGCCTCGATCTCGGCAACCGGCAGCGTGCCGTCGGGCATGTTCGCGATCGCCTGCGGCTGCACGCTGCCGAGCACCGCGCCACCGCCGGCCTCGTAGCGATAGGTGTGCGCTTCCTGGCCGACGATGACCTCGTCGCCGCGCCCGCAATGTGTCATCACGGCGATGAGGTTGCCTTGCGTGCCCGAAGGCACGAAGAGGCCCGCCTCGAGACCCAGCATCGCCGCCGTCTTCTCCTGCAGGGCATTGACGGTGGGATCGTCGCCGAAGACGTCGTCGCCGACCTCCGCGGAGGCCATGGCGGCGCGCATCGCCGCGGTGGGACGGGTGATCGTGTCGCTGCGGAAATCGGTGGCCATGGATCCTCCGCCCTGACCCGGGTCGACCCTGGGTCAGGATTCGGGTTTGAGCTGCGGGAACAGGATCACGTCGCGGATCGACGGACTGTCGGTCAGGAGCATCACGAGCCGGTCGATGCCGATGCCTTCACCGGCGGTGGGCGGCAGGCCGTACTCCATCGCGCGAATGTAATCCGCGTCGTAGTACATCGCTTCCTCGTCGCCCGCCTCGCGCGCTTCCACCTGGGAGCGGAACCGCGCGGCCTGGTCCTCCGGATCGTTGAGCTCCGAGAAACCGTTCGCGAGCTCGCGCCCGGTGATGAAGAGCTCGAAGCGATCCGTCACCGCGGGGTTCGCATCGTTCGCGCGGGCGAGGGGCGACACGTCCGTGGGATGCGCGACGATGAAGGTCGGCTGCACGAGCTTGTCCTCGGTGGTCGCCTCGAACAGCTTCAACTGCAGCAGACCCAGCCCGTCGGTCGCGAACACCTCGACGTCGAACGGCGCCAGCGCGACGCGCAGGTACGCGGGCTTCGCGAGCTCCTCGAGCGGGTACTGCGGGTTGTACTTCGCGATCGCCTGCGCCATCGTCAGGCGGTCGAACCGCCTGCCGAGATCGATCGTCGTGCCCTGGTACTGCACGCTCGCGCTGCCCACGACCTTCTGCGCGACCTCGCGGAACAGCGTCTCGGTGAGGTCCATCAGGTAGTGGTAGTCCTGATACGCCTCGTAGAACTCGAGCATCGTGAACTCCGGATTGTGCCGGGTGGAGATGCCCTCGTTGCGGAAGTTGCGATTGATCTCGAACACCTTCTCCAGCCCGCCGACCACGAGCTTCTTGAGGTAGAGCTCCGGCGCGATGCGCAGGAAGAGCTGCATGTCGAGCGCGTTGTGGTGCGTCGTGAACGGCCGCGCGGCAGCGCCGCCCGGGATCGGATGCATCATCGGCGTCTCGACCTCGAGATAGCCTCGCGCGACGAAGAACTCGCGTATCGCCTGCACGATCCTCGAGCGCGCGACGAACGTGCGGCGCGATTCGGGACTGGTGACGAGGTCGACGTAACGCTGCCGGTAGCGCTGCTCCTGGTCGGCGAGGCCGTGGAACTTCTCCGGCAGCGGTCGCAGCGATTTGGCGAGCAGGCGGATCGCGCTCACCTTCACCGAGAGCTCGCCGGTGCGCGTGCGGAACAGCGTGCCCCGGGCGCCCACGAGATCGCCGAGATCCCAGTGCTTGAACTCGGCGTGCGCATCCGCGCCGACGCCGTCCGTCGTGACGTAGAGCTGGATGCGTCCCGACATGTCCTGCAGCGTGGCGAAGCTCGCCTTGCCCATGACGCGCTTCAGCATCATGCGGCCGGCAACGGTCACGTCGATGGTCTTCGGCTCGAGCGTATCGTTCGGCTCCTCGCCGTAACGCGCGTGCAGGTCGCCCGCGAGCGCATCGCGCCGGAAGTCGTTCGGAAAGGCCTGGCCGCGCTCGCGCAATGCGCGCAGCTTGCCGCGGCGCTCGGCGATGATCTGGTTCTCGTCGGCGGCGGGAGGCGATGCGGGGCGCTTGTCGTCCATGGGGTCAGGTCTCGAAGGTGGCGGCGAGGTGCGCCGCAAGGATGCGCGGGTCGAGCGTCGTGAAGTCGGCCGCGGTGGCGACGACGTGCTCCGGCGCGCCGAGCTCGTGCGCGGGCATCGTCGACGTGATGGCGACCGCGCGCATGCCGGCGCGACGCGCGCCTTCGATGCCGAGCGGCGCATCCTCGAACACGAGGCACGTCTGCGGCGCAGCACCCATGCGCGCCGCGGCGAGCAGGAAGAGATCGGGCGCGGGCTTGCCGCGCGCCACGTCGTGCGCACCGACCGCCGCGTCGAAGAAATCGGTCATCGCAAGATGGGCGAGCGCGAAGGCGATGTTGTCGAGATCGCCGGCCGTCGCGCACGCGAGCTTGAGGCCGGCCGCCCTGGCAGCGCGCGCGAACTCGGCGAAGCCCCGGATCTCGCGGAACTCGGAGGCGAAGAGCTCGCGATAGATCGCCTCCTTCTCGAGCACGAACGCGTGCGCATCCGCATCCGAGATCGTGCCGAAGATCGCGCGCATCACCTCGACGGCCGTGCGCCCGGCGGTGTTGTGGAAGAACACTTCGCTCACCGGCGCCACGCCGTGCCGCTCGACGAAGATGTCCCAGGAGCGGGCATGGAACGGCATCGAGTCGATGATCGTGCCGTCGATGTCGAAGATGAATGCGGCCATCTCAATGCGCGCCCAGGCTCGCGGCAAGGATGCCTGCCGCTTCGCTGCCCCCCGAGGGGATGCAGTCCGCGTCTGGCGACGGCCCTTCGACGCTCACGGCTCTAGACGCCCTGCTTCAGGCTCGCGGCGATGAACTCGTCGAGGTTGCCGTCGAGTATGGATTGCGTGTTCCCGGTCTCCACGTTCGTGCGCAGGTCCTTGATGCGCGACTGGTCGAGCACGTACGAGCGGATCTGGTGACCCCAGCCGATGTCGGTCTTGGAGTCCTCGAGCTTCTGCTGCTCCGCCTGGCGCTTGCGCAGCTCGAGCTCGTACAGGCGCGACTTGAGCATCGCCATCGCCTCGGCGCGGTTGCGGTGCTGCGAGCGGTCCGTCTGGCACTGCACGACGATGTTGGTCGGCAGGTGCGTGATGCGCACCGCGGAGTCGGTCTTGTTGATGTGCTGCCCGCCCGCGCCCGACGCGCGGAACGTGTCGATGCGAAGGTCGGCCGGGTTGATGTCGACCTCGATCGACTCGTCCACCTCCGGGTACACGAACACGCTCGCGAACGACGTGTGCCGCCGCGCGTTCGAATCGAACGGGCTCTTGCGCACGAGGCGATGCACGCCGGTCTCCGTGCGCAGGTAACCGAACGCGTAGTCGCCGCTGACCTTGATCGACGCGCTCTTGATGCCCGCGACTTCACCGGGGGATTCCTCGAGCACTTCGGTCTGATAGCCGCGGCGCTCGCAATAGCGCAGGTACATCCGCTCGAGCATCGCCGCCCAATCCTGGGCCTCCGTGCCGCCCGAGCCGGCCTGGATGTCGATGAAGCACGGGTTCGGGTCCATCGGGTTGTTGAACATCCGGCGGAACTCCATGTCCGCCACGATCTTCTCCAGGCCCGTCGAGGTCGTGCGCGATCGACTCGAGCGTCGCATCGTCGCCGTCGGCGCGCGCCATCTCGAAGAGCTCGGCGCTGTCGGCGATGCCGGTGTCGAGCCGGCGGATGGAGAGCACGACGCCCTCCAGCGTCTTCTTCTCCTTGCCGAGGGCCTGCGCGCGCTCGGGATCGTCCCAGACCTTCGGGTCCTCGAGCTGGCGCTCGACCTCGGTCAGGCGGATGGACTTCGTTTCGAAGTCAAAGATACCTCCGCATGCCGGCGGTGCGTTCCCGCAGGCCGTCGAGCTTCGCGGCAAGCTGATTGAGCTGTTCGGCTTCCATGTTCGGGCGCTTTCGGGCAAACGAGAATTATACCGTTATCATTGCGGGTTTCGGCCGCCTGGCCGCGATCCTTTCGGACCCTCTCATGCCAACCGTTTTCGTCAACAGCGAGCGCGTGGACATTCCAGGCAGCGTGCCGGGCGACACGCCGCTGCTGTGGATCCTGCGCGATCACCTCAATCTCACCGGAACCAAGTACGGCTGCGGCATGGCGCTGTGCGGCGCGTGCACCGTGCACCTCGAAGGCCAGCCGATCCGCGCGTGCACCACCCCGCTGTCGTCGCTCAGGACAGGCGTGGAGATCACGACGATCGAAGGCCTCAAGACGAAGGAAGGCGCCGCGGTGCAGGCCGCGTGGGAGAAGCTCGACGTACCGCAGTGCGGTTACTGCCAGTCGGGCCAGGTGATGTCGGCCGCAGCGCTGCTCGCGAAGAACAGGCGTCCGAGCGACGCCGACATCGACGCCGCGATGCAGGGCAACGTGTGCCGCTGCGCCACGTACCAGCGCATCCGCGCGGCCATCAAGGACGCCGCCCAGGCGCTCGGCTAAAGGGATCGCGACATGGACAACCTCGACAGCGATGTCGTCGACGCCGGCCGCCGCGGCTTCCTCAAGGTCTCCGCGATCGCGGGTGCGGGCCTCACCCTCGGCGTGTGGATTCCGGAAGCCGGCGCGCAAGCCGCGCGTGCGGGCGCAACCGCGAGCGGTGCGCCGTTCCAGCCGAATGCCTTCGTGCGCATCGGCACCGACGGCACCGTCACCGTCATCGCCAAGCACCTCGAGATGGGCCAGGGCGTGTACACGGGCCTCGCGACCATCGTCGCCGAGGAGCTCGATGCCGCGTGGCCGCAAGTGCGCGTGGAAGGTGCGCCCGCCGACAACGAGCGCTACAAGAACCTCGCCTTCGGGATGCAGGGCACGGGCGGGTCCACGGCGATCGCGAATTCATGGGACCAGCTGCGCAACGCAGGTGCCACGGCGCGCGCGATGCTCGTCGCCGCGGCCGCCAAGCAGTGGAACGTGTCGCCGCAGAGCATCACCGTCAAGGACGGCGTGCTCAGCGCGGGCGCGCGCAAGGCGAGCTTCGGCCAGCTCGCAGCCGCGGCGGCTGCGATGCCGGTGCCGGAGAACGTGCCGCTCAAGGATCCGAAGAACTTCACGCTGATCGGCAAGAAGGCGCCGCGCAAGGACGCGCGCGCCAAGTCGAACGGCACGGCGCAATTCACGCAGGACGTGAAGCTCTCCGACATGCTCACCGCCGTCGTTGCGCATCCTCCGCGCTTCGGTGCCGCGCTCAAGTCGCTGGATGCGACGGCCACGTCCAAAGTGCCCGGCGTCCGGTTCGTGGTGGAGGTGCCGAATGGCGTGGCCGTCCTGGCTACCAGCTTCTGGGCCGCGAAGAAGGGCCGCGACGCGCTCAAGATCGCGTGGGACGACAGCACCGGCTTCAAGTACTCGTCGTCCGACATCCTCGCCGACTACAAGCGCCTCGCGGCGAAGCCGGGCAGCGTCGCGAAGAGCGTCGGCGATGCGGGCAAGGCGCTCGCGGGGGCGACGAGGACGATCGAAGCGGCGTACGAGTTTCCGTATCTCGCGCACGCGGCGATGGAGCCGCTCAACTGCGTCGTCAAGCTCGGGCGTGGATCGCTGCGAGATCTGGAACGGCGAGCAGTTCCAGGGTCTCGACCACGGCGCCGTGGCCAAGGCCGTCGGGCTCAAGCCCGAGCAGGTCACGCTCAACATGCTGTATGCGGGCGGAAGCTTCGGTCGACGCGCGAATCCCAACTCCGACTACGTGCTCGAAGCCGTCGAGATCGCGAAGTCGTTGGCGAAGGCCGGCAAGCCCGGGATACCGGTCAAGCTCGTCTGGACTCGCGAGGACGACATGCGCGGCGGCTATTACCGGCCCGCGTTCTATCACACCCTCAAGGCGGGGCTGGATGCGAAGGGCAACGTCGTTGCGTGGCAGCACCGGCTCGTCGGTCAATCGATCATGGCCGGCACACCGATGCAGGGCATGGTGAAGGACGGCATCGATCCCGTGTCGGTGGAAGGCGCCGCGAACCTGCCTTACGCCATTCCCAACCTGATGGTCGACCTGCACACGCCCAGCGTCGCCGTGCCCGTGCAGTGGTGGCGTTCGGTGGGTTCGACGCACACCGCGTATTCGACCGAGACGTTCATCGACGAGCTCGCGAAGGCCGCGGGCAAGGACCCGTTCGAGTTCCGGCGCGCGCTCCTCGCCGGGCACATGCGCCATCTCGCGGTCCTCGAGCTTGCGGCGAAGCAGGCGGGCTGGGGCTCGCCGCTTGCGCCCGGCAAGGCAGGCGAACAGCGCGGCCGCGGCATCGCGGTGCACGAATCGTTCGACACCGTCGTCGCCCAGGTGGCCGAAGTGACCGTGCGCAAGGACGACAGCTTCAGCGTGGATCGCGTGGTCTGCGCAGTCGACTGCGGCATCGCCGTGAACCCCGACGTGGTGCGTGCGCAGATGGAAGGCGGGATCGGCTTCGGCCTCTCTGCCGCGTTGTACGGCGCGATCACGCTCAAGGACGGGGCGGTGGAGCAGTCGAACTTCCACGACTATCCCGTGCTGCGCATCAACGAGATGCCGAAGGTCGAGGTGCACATCGTGCCGTCCGCCGCCAAGCCCACGGGCGTGGGCGAGCCGGCGACGCCCGTCATCGCGCCGGCGGTGGCGAATGCGATCGCTGCAGCTACGGGCAAGCGCATCCGCACGCTGCCGATGAAGCTCGCGTGATGCAGCGCGAGCATTCGTAGCGAAGCGCCGGATGTACACGCCCGCCGGGTTCGAGCCCGGTCACGTCCTGCCTTCCCTCGTCCCGGACGAGGCGCTCGCCTTCGCGTTCAGCGGCGGCAAGATCCTCGTGAGCGGCGACGGCGCGGGCCTCGCCTCGACCCCGCACGTGCCGACGTGGCGCGAGCTGCGCGACGCGGGAGTCGCCGGCGCAGCCCACTACCTCGGCAACCTCGACGGCATCGTCTGCCTCGCGGTCAACCTCGATCCGGCGGTTCCGCGCGCGATCGACGCGGGAGACGAGCATGCGTCGCCGGATGCGTCGCAACCCGATGCGCTCGCGCGGGTGCGGGCGATGGGTGCCACGCTGAGCGCCCCCGCCGGATGGCGCTTCAGCGGCCTGCGCGCGCTTTTCACCGCGTTGCCGGAGCCGATCCTCGCGCTCGCCGGCCGCGCGTTCCAGATCGTCGAATGGGACCGCACGCACCGCTTCTGCGGCTACTGCGGCACGCCCACCCGCGCGAAGGAAGGCGAGCGGGCGCGCGAATGCCCGGCCTGCGGCTACACCGCGTATCCGCGCGTGTCGCCGGCGATGATGGTGGTCATCACCCGCGGTCGCACGCTGCTGCTCGCGCGCGCCACGCGCTTTCCCACCCCGATGTACAGCGCGCTTGCCGGCTTCGTCGAAGCCGGCGAGACGATCGAGGACTGCATCCGGCGCGAGGTGCGCGAGGAGGTCGGCATCGACGTCCACGAGCCCGCGTACTTCGGCAGCCAGTCGTGGTCGTTCCCGCACTCCCTCATGATCGCGTTCACCGCCGAGTTCGCAGGCGGCGAGTTGCGACCCGACCAGACGGAGATCGCGGATGCGCGCTGGTTCGAGCCGGAAGCACTGCCGCAGATCCCGATGCCGATCTCGATCGCCCGTCGCCTGATCGATGCCACCGTCGCGCGGCTCGCCGCGTTGCCGCGCTGAACCGGGCGTCCGCGAAGGGTAGCCTCCTCCGTGCTGCCCGCTCCGCGGTCAGGTTCCCCCGTGCGGCCTGCTAGAATTATGGTTTTCGCATTCGCGTTCGCCATGCCCCTTCGCCGTCCCGCCCTGCGCACGCTGCTCGCTTCGGTGCTGCTCGCATGGACGGCGTTCGCGGCGCCCGCTGCCTTCGCGCAGGAGGACCTCACCGCGGAGCAGCGCCGCGCCTACAACCAGGGGCTCGACGAGGCTCGCAAGCTGGTGGCGGACAAGCAGTGGAGCGCGGCCGCGGCGCGCCTCGACGGGCTCATCGCCGAACGCCCGCGCGAAGCGCAGGCGCGCTTCCTCAAAGGCGTGGTGCAAAGCGAGGAAGGACAGCGCGATGCCGCGATGCGGACCTTCGAAGCCCTGATCGCGGACTATCCCGAGATACCGGAGCCGTACAACAACCTTGCCGTGCTGTACGCGCAAGAGGGCGAGATCGAGAATGCGCGCGCGATGCTGGAGCTCGCCGTGAAGACTGCGCCGAACTGGGCCGTGGCGCAGGAGAACCTCGGCGACATCTACGTCCGCATCGCGGCGGAGCATTACAGCCGCGCGGCGACTCTCGACAAGACATCGAAGTCCGCCGCCGCGAAGCTGCAGCTCGCGCGCCAGCTCTACGGCGGTGGCGCCGCACCGGGGCCGACGGCGGCCGCCAGGTAGCGCCGCCGCGCACGTTTCCCGCACTTCCCCACTATTTACCTTTTCCCCACCAAGCAGGAGTGATGATGGTTCGTCGCATGTGGTCGCTGTTCACGGGTGCAATGGTCGCGTCGTTCGCTGCACTCACGCTGGCTGCGCTGCCCGCGCTCGCCGCGAATCCGCAGGTCGAATTGGACACCACCGCCGGCAAGATCGTGATCGAGCTCCATCCCGAAGCGGCGCCGAAGACCGTGGAGAACTTCCTGGCGTACGTGAAGTCCGGTCAATACGACGGCACGCAGTTCCACCGCGTCATCCCGGGCTTCATGATCCAGGGCGGCGGCTTCACCGCGGACTTCCAGCAGAAGCCCACCAAGGCGCCGATCCGCAACGAGGCGGAGCAGTCCAGCAAGGCGGGGCTGCTCAACGTGCCCGGCACGATCGCGATGGCACGCACGGGCGATCCGCATTCGGCCACCGCGCAGTTCTTCATCAACGTCGCCGACAACAAGTTCCTCAATTTCCGCTCGGCGGACCCGCAGGGCTACGGCTACACGGTCTTCGGCAAGGTGGTCTCGGGCATGGACGTGGTCGACAAGATCGCCAAGACGCCCACCGGTTCCGGCGGCCCGTTCCCGAAGGACGTGCCGACGCAGAAGGTCATCATCAACAAGGCCGTCGTGCTCGACGCGCCCAAGTGAGGCAGCCATGGTCATCCTGCACACCAATCGCGGCGACATCGGCATCGAGCTCGACGTCGAGAACGCGCCGAAGACGGTCGAGAACTTCCTGCAGTACGTGCGCGAAGGTCACTACGACAACACGATCTTCCATCGCGTGATCGACGGCTTCATGATCCAGGGCGGCGGCATGGAGCCGGGCATGAAGCAGAAGCGCACGCGCGCGCCGGTCGCCAACGAAGCGGGCAACGGCCTCAAGAACCGCAAGTACACGCTCGCCATGGCGCGCACGTCGGACCCGCACTCGGCGACCGCGCAGTTCTTCATCAACGTGAAGGACAACGATTTCCTCGACTACAAGGGCCCGAGCCCGCAAGGGTGGGGCTACTGCGTGTTCGGCAAGGTCGTGTCGGGACAGGACGTGGTCGACGCGATCGCGAAGGTGCCCACGGGCAGCAGCAGCGGCCATCAGGACGTGCCGCGCGACGACGTCGTGATCACGCGCGCCGAGGAAGTCCAGGCGTGACGGCATAGCGCGGCCGCAGCGCGCGCTCGGAGGTTGCCGACGCATGCGGCCGACGCTCTTCATCTCCGACCTGCATCTCGCGGCCGCGCGTCCCGAGCTCGTCGCGGCCTTTCACGCCTTCTGCGCCGGCCCGGCGCGCAAGGCTGCGGCGGTGTACGTGCTGGGCGATCTCTTCGACGTCTGGCTGGGCGACGATCAGCTGCGCGATCCGGTGGGCAGTCGGCGTTGCGCAAGCGTTGCACGCCGTGAGCGATGCCGGCGTTGCCGTGCACGTGATGCGCGGCAATCGCGATTTCCTCATCGGCGAGCGCTTCGCCGGTGCCGCGGGCGCAACGCTGCTGCCCGAGCAGATCGTGGTCGAGGTGGCGGGCGTGCCCACGCTGCTCCTGCACGGCGACGAGCTGTGCACGGCCGACATCGAATACCAGCGCTTCCGCGCGCGCATGCGCGATCCACGGCTGCAGCGCATCGCCGCCGCGACGCCGTGGCCCGTGCGCAGCGGCATCGCGCGCCTGCTGCGCGGCAGGAGCCGGCGTGCAGCGGCGATCAAGCCCGAAGCGATCATGGACGTGACCGCGGAAGCCGTCGCACAGGCCTTCCGGGCCCATGGCGTGACGCGCATGGTGCACGGTCACACCCACCGTCCCGCGCGGCACGATCTCGTCGTCGACGGCAAGGCGCGCGAGCGGTTCGTGCTCGCGGACTGGTACGGCAAGGGCTCGTATCTCGAATTCGGTCCGCAGGGATACGCCACGCACGACATCGCCGGCTGATGCCGCTGCCGTTCGGGGCCCGGCCGGCCGGATCCGCTGTCGCTGGCCTATGCGCTGTGTGCGCCGGCGCGATGCCCGATCGTCCCCTTAGGGATCTCCCGGTCGGCACACGCGGCCAGCACGGCTAGACTTGAATGTTTCAAGTCGACTCGCGGGTCGACCGACGACGCATTGCCGGAGGCCGCATGCCTGTGCTGTTCTCGCCGGAGTGGTGGTCCGCACTCCTCGCCATCGTCCTGATCGATCTCGTGCTCGCGGGCGACAACGCCATCGTGATCGGGCTCGCGGCGCGGCACGTGCCGCCCGCCATGCAGCGCCGCGTGATCCTGTGGGGCACGTTCGGCGCAATCGCCGTGCGCGTCGCACTCACCGCGGCGGTCGTGTGGCTGCTGCGGATTCCGGGCTTCATGCTGGTGGGCGGGATCGCGCTGGTGTGGATCGCGTGGAAGCTCACGCGCGACGCCGAAGGCGACGACAGCCACGGCATCAAGGCTGCGGGATCGGTGCGCGCGGCGGTGCAGACGATCATCGTCGCGGACGCCGTGATGGGCATCGACAACGTGCTTGCGGTGGGCGGTGCGGCACAGGGCAGCATGCTGCTCGTGCTCATCGGGCTCGCGGTGTCGATCCCGATCGTGATCGGCGGCTCGACGCTCGTGGTGAAGTGGGTGGAGCGCTTTCCCGCGATCCTGTGGATCGGCGCCGGCGTGCTGGGCTGGACGGCAGCGAAGATGATCGCCGGCGAGCCTCTGCTCGCGCAGTGGCTCGACGTGTACCCTCACGCGCGCACGCTGCTGCAGGTGGCGTTCGCGACGGTGCTGGTCGCCATTCCCCTATGGCACTCGCTGTCGCACGAGCGCCGCGCGCTGGCGGCGGTCCTGCTCTTCATGGTCGCGTGGCTCGGCGTATTCGGCTGGATCGAAGATCGCATGGGCGTGCACTTCAACCTGCTCGAGCACTGGCGCTGGGACGACGAGCTGATCGACCTGGTGCGGTGGGTCGGCTGGATCCCGCCCGCGATCGCACTGCACCGTCGGCTCGCGGCGCGAGCACCGGCGCTCGCGACGCGGACTTGACCCTGGGTTGAACTTGCGTTGACCCTTGTTTGGCTCAGGCGGGCGCCAGCGCAGCGGCGAAATCGCCGATGAGATCGTCGGTGTCCTCGATGCCGACGGACACCCGGATCAGCGACTCGGCGATGCCCATCTCCGCGCGCCGCTCCGGTCCCATCTCCCAGAAGATCGTGTGCGCGACTGGAATCGCGAGGGTGCGATTGTCGCCGAGGTTGGAGGACGACACCACGATGCGCAGGCGATTCAGGAAATCGAAAAGGTCGAGCCCCGGCGCGAGCTCGAACGACATCAGTCCGCCGTAAGCGCGGAACAGCGACCCCGCCAGCGCGTGCTGCGGATGCGAAGGCAAGCCCGGGTAATGCACGGCCTGCACCTGCGGTTGCGCGCTCAGGAACCGAGCGAGCGCGAGCGCATTCGCGCAGGTCCGATCCATGCGCAGGGCGAGCGTCTCCGCGCCGACCGCGATGTGGTGCGCCTGCTCCGGAGATAGCGTCCCGCCCCAGTCGCGCAGGCCTTTCTTGCGCAATTGCGTCATGCCCCACATCGCGGGCTTCGCCGACTTGTAGCCCTCGGCGATGTTCGGATAGCGCGTCCAGTCGAAGAGGCCGGTGTCGGTGATGCTGCCCGCGAGGGCATTGCCGTGACCGCCGATGTACTTGGTCAGGGCGTTCACGACCAGCCCTGCGTTCACGCTCTTCGGCCGGAAGAGCCAGGGCGAGGTCATGGTGTTGTCGACGACGTACAGGATCCCGCGCGCGCGGCAAAGCTCGCCAATGCGCGCGAGGTCCGCGACCTGCACCCGCGGGTTGGCGATCGTCTCGACGAACACGATGCGCGTCGACGGCTTGAGCGCCGCCTCGACCTGCGCGACGTCGGTGGCGTCGACGTAGGTGACGTCGAGCCCGTGCGCGGCGAGCGTGTTGAACAGGCTCACCGTGTTGCCGAACAGGAAGCGGCTGGCGACGAGGTGATCGCCGCCGCGCAGCAGCGAGAGCATCGCCGAGCCTATCGCCGCCATGCCGGTGGCGAAGCACACGGTCGCCACGCCGTCCTCCATGCGCGTGACCTTCGCCTCGAGCGCGGCCGACGTGGGATTGCCCTGCCGTCCGTAGGCGTAGCCCGCCATGCGGTTCTGGAACACCGCGGCGAGATCGCGCGCATCGCGATAGCCGTACGCAACCGACACGTGCAGCGGCTTGTGCAGCGCGCCGTGCTCGACGCCGCCCTCGCGGTCGGAATGCAGGATGGCCGTGGTGAAGCCGCGCGCCGGAGCTTCGCTCATGGCACCCCCGCCTTCGCAGGACGGATCACTTCAGCACTTCCTTCTTGATGGTGACGCAGGAGGTGGGACTGCTGCGCATCAGGAACACGCGCGCCGACGGTCCGATCATCAGGATCCCGATCTCCGAGCCGAGGTTGCCCGTGGGGGTGGCCCCGCGAAACGTCTTGGCCGCCACCGCGTTGCAGGACTCGCTCCAGTACTGGACCGTCTCGTACTCGGCGGCGCAACCGATCGCCGTGTTGGGGGAGAGCGTCGCGCTGGCGTATGCGAGCGGCACGCCCGGCGCCCGAACCTCGAGCGACACGGACGTCATGCTGCTGTCGGGCTCGTGCTCGGGCAGGAACACGAGCGCGCTCGCATGCGTGTTCTTGGTGAGGAAGCTCACGACCTGGTCGGCGCGCGGCGCGCAATTGCGCACGCCCGCCCCGAACAGCATCGTTGCGACGGGATTCGTCGGGAGCGCGGCAAGATTGCGCAGCAACCGGACCGGACCGACGTCCGCGCTTTCTTCGGCGGCACGCGCGGCCCACGCGCCCGCGGCACACGCGAGCACGGTGGCGGCGAGCACGAGACGCAGCTTGGATTTCATACGTCGGGACCTCGGAACGACGGGAATCAGGACCGGGCGCGCGCGCAATGGACGCGCGCCGAGAGTTCAAGGCGAGAGCATACCGCGCAGGCGGAACGGCGCACCCGGCGAGCCGAAAACAACGATGGCCGGCTGACGCGCCCCGAACTGCCAACCGCCAGGCGCACCACCGACCATCGGACCTGCCATTCCCCCGGCGCGGCCGGGGGAATCGTGCACTTCAGGTATTACCAGGACCAGCCGCCGCCGATACCCCATGCGGTCGAATTGTTGCCGCCGCTCGTGCCGGTACCCACGCTCGCCTTGAGGATGCCCGCGGCGCCGACGCGCATGCTGCCGCCGATCGCGAGTGCCGTGTCGCTGTCGAACCCGCCGAGGCCCACGCCGATCTGGAACTGCTTGCCTTCCGAGACCTGCGGGATGTTCGCCAGTGCCGAAGCGGCCGCGATACCCTTGTTGAGCTTCTCGCGGGCATCGTTGAATTGGCCATAGTTGACGGCATCGTATTGATCGCTGCCGTTGGCCACACCCGTCACCCGAATCGGGTCGCCGCCCGTACCGCTGAAGCGCGCGCCATTGGACGACATGGCAAGGCTGCTGGTACCACCGCGCATGGTGGCGCCCGCGCTGGTCAGAGCCAACGTGGCGCTCTCGCCGGACGCGAGGGTCACGCCATTGCTGTTGATCGTCGCCGAATTGCCCGGCCGTGCCCGAAGCCGAGCCGAGCGTCGTGGCGCCCGTGACGGCCAGCGTGCTGCTGAGCGTCGTGGCCCCCGTGACACCCAGCGTGCCGCCGACCGTCTGGTTGCCGGTGGTCGACACGTTGCCCGTGTTGGTCACGTTGCCCGTGTTGGTGATGTTGCCGGTATTGGTAATGCCGTTGGTGGTCAGTGTCCCCGCGACGGTCGCATTACCGGTGACGTTGAGTCCTTGCGTCTGGACCCCTTGAGACAGGACGGTGCCGTTGACGATGATTCCGGGACCGTTGACGGTGACCGTGCCATTCATCGTGGTCTGGCCGTTGATGGTGACCGGGCCGGGCGCGCCGGACGAGCCGATCGTCAGCGGCTGACCGCCGCGGTTGATGCCGGAGCACACCACCAACCCTGCGGTCGTGGCGGTATTGGTGTCGCAACCGATCGTCACGTTACCGGCCGTGTTCACGTTAAACCCGTTCTGCAGCGCGGGATTCGCGGTAATGACGCCCGTGGCCGTGTCGTACGTCGCGGTTCCCGTCACTCCGCCGATGTTGATCCCGGTGTTGTTCACATAGCCCGCGCTACCCGAGATGGTTCCGTTGACGCTGGCGGTACCCGCCGGAGTGGGTGTCGTCGGGAACGTGATGGTGTAGCCGCCGTACGAGACCGGATTGACGGTGCTCTGTCCGGCCGGCGTCGAACTGACAGCGACCGAGCCGCCAGCCGATCCCGGGCCCGAACTGCCGGTCGTCGGGGAAGCCGTGGCACTGCCACCGAGGCTCACGGCAATCGGTTGGCCACCGGGGTTCGTGCCGACCGGCTGCACCGTGACAGCCACCGGTTGCAGCGTGGCGGTCGTGTTGCCGACGCCGGTGACCGTACCCGTCGCCGTTGCGGTCGTGAAGCCGGGAATAGTCGTGGCGGTGACGGGCGCGCCATTGAGGGCGACGCCGACCGACGGCGGGACGGTGACCGGGTTGACCAGCGTCGGCGAAAAACCGCCCGTGGTGCCCGCACCCGACAACGCGACGGCGTAGCTCACCCCGCTCACCGTCGTCGTGAACACGGCCGTGTTCGCCTGCTGGTTGAGCGGCCCGTTGTAAGTCCACGCCGGGTTGCTCGTCGTCCACGTGCCGTTGGAGGCGTTGTAGATCGCGTTGAAGTTGCTCGCGGTGCTACCGATCGTCACGTTCACGGGATACGTGGCCGTGTAGTTCGACGGGGTCGTCGTGGGATTCGCCTGGGGCGGCACGACCGCAGGCGGCGTGATCGTGTCGGCGAACGCTTGCGGCAAACCGGAGACCAAGCCAGCCGCCGCGAGAGCGGCGACGAGGATTTTTGCTTTCATTAGATACTCCCAGGTTGATGCACAGAGATGTTGTTCCGCAGCTGAGCACTACATAGAAACAAGGCAGGCAGGCCGGGGGCGGGTAGCGCCTGGCCCGGAACGCGACTTCGTTAGGAACGTATTGAATGCCCGATGCCGGGTTTTCATCGTAACCAGAGTCCGCTCGGCTTTACAACGCCCGCGACCAGGACGGGGGCCCGAAGCCCGGGAGTTGTCGCATTTGTGGTCCACGACGGCAAAGCCATCGTAGCACGATGGGATTGGCTTTACCCGATTTGCGCCGTGTGCATGGCCCGCCGGTCGCCGCGCCGTGTTGCATGGCAGGTCGCTTCAGCGCCCGAGTGCAGCCTTGAGCTGACGCAGGCGCTCGGCGCCCGCGCTTTTCGCCGCCGCCGCGTCCTCCGCGGGCACCGGCGCGCCGGACCAGCGCAGGTCTTCCTGCGCGAGCTCGGAGAGGAAGCGCGAGGGCTGGCAATCGGACCATTCGCCGGCGCGCTTGCGCTTGCGGGCATACGAGATGTGCAGGCTGCGCTGGGCGCGCGTGACGCCGACGTACATGAGCCGCCGCTCCTCCTCCACGTTGCCCAGCGACACCGCTTCCCGGTGCGGCAATATGCCTTCCTCGACGCCCACGAGGAACACGTGGGGGAATTCCAGGCCCTTCGCGGCGTGCAGCGTCGACAGCCTGACCGCGTCCGGTTCCACGCCCTCCTGGCCTTCGAGCATCGTGATGAGCGCGATCGTCTGCGTGAGCTCGAGCAGGTTCCGGCCTTCCTCCTCGCCCTTGCGCGAAAGCCACCCGGTGAAGTCGGTCACGCTCTTCCAGCGCGTCTCGGCCTGCTTGCGATCGCAGCTGGCGACGAGATAGTCCTCGTAAGCGATGGCGTGCACGAGCTCGTCGAGCAGACGTCCCGCCGGCTCGCGCTCGGCGCGATAGCGCAGGCCGTTGACGAGCGTGCAGAACGCATCGAGGATCTCGTGCTGGCGATGCGGAACCGCTTCGCGTGTCGCATCGTCGAACACCGCCGCGAAGAGGCTCCCGTGCCGGGCGCCGGCGATGGCGCCGAGCTTCTCCAGCGTGGCCCCGCCGATGCCGCGCCTGGGCGTGGTCACCGCCCGAATGAAGGCCGGATCGTCGTCGTCGTTCGCAATGAGTCGGAGGTACGCGACGATGTCCTTCACCTCGGCGCGCTCGAAGAACGACTGCCCGCCCGAGATGACGTACGGCACGTTCTGCGCACGAAGCTGCTGCTCGATGAGCTTCGCCTGGTGATTGCCGCGATAGAGGATCGCGTAGTCGGAGTACTTGCCGCGGTGCTCGAACTTGTGGCCCGCGAGCCGGCGCACTACCGCTTCGGCTTCTGCTTCGTCGTCGGGCGCGGGCGCGACGCGAATCACGTCGCCGTGACCGAGCTCGCTCCACAGCTTCTTTTCGTAAAGCTTCGGATTGTGGGCGATCAGCGCGTTGGCCGAGCGCAGGATGCGCACGGTCGAGCGATAGTTCTGCTCGAGCTTGACGACCTTGAGCGCGGGAAAATCCGCGGGGAGCTGCGCGAGGTTGTCGAGCGACGCGCCCCGCCAGCCGTAGATCGCCTGGTCGTCGTCGCCGACGGCCGTGAACGGCTGCGTGCCGACGAGAAGCTTGAGCAGCCGATATTGCGCGGGATTGGTGTCCTGGTACTCGTCGACCAGGAGATGCGAGCAGCGCTCCTGCCACTCGGCGCGTGCTTCGTCGCTCGCCGTCAGCAGCGTGACCGGCAATGCGATGAGATCGTCGAAGTCGACCGCCTGGTACGCGCGCAGCGTATCGTCGTAGCGCTGGTACGCCTGCGCGGCCGCAGCCTCGTCGTCGTCCTTCGCGCCCGCGAGCGCCGTCGCAGGCGCGACCAGCGCATTCTTCCACTGGCTGATCTTCCACTGTGCCGCGCGGGCCCGGGCCCGATCGCTCGTCTGGATCAGCTCCGCCACGATCGGCTCGATGTCGTCCGGATCGAGGATGGAGAAGCCGCGCTTCAATCCGACATCCGCCGCGCGGGCGCGCACGATGCGCAGGCCCAGCGCGTGGAAGGTCGAGATCGTGAGCTTCGCGGCGACGCCGCGCTTGTCGGCCTGCGCGAGCAGCGCGCCGATGCGCTCGCGCATCTCGCGTGCAGCCTTGTTCGTGAAGGTGATCGCGGCGATGCGCTCGGGTGCGAGTCCCGACTCGAGCAGGCGCGCGATCTTGGCGGTGATCACGCGGGTCTTGCCGCTGCCGGCGCCGGCGAGCACGAGCAGGGGGCCGTCGACGTAGCGCACCGCCTCGCGCTGCGCGGGATTCAGGGGGAACACGGATTCGGGACGAGGACGCGGGTGAAGCGGGAGGAGATCCTGCTGCTACAATGCGCGGCGATTCTACCTCGGCACTTGCGCTGTCGCGCGTCGCGGCCGCGCGACGTGCATCGTTCCCGATGAGCCTGTATGCAATCGGCGACATCCAGGGATGTCATGCCGAGTTCTGCCAGCTGCTCGCATTGATCGGCTTCGCGCCCGCGAGCGACCGGCTCTGGCTCGTCGGCGATCTGGTGAACCGCGGCCCCGATTCGCTCGGCGTGCTGCGCGAGGTCAAGGCCCTCGGCGCCGCAGCGGTCACGGTGCTCGGCAATCACGACTTCCACCTGCTCACGATTGCGCACGAGCACCGGCGCATGCATCGCGACGACACCCTCGCGGCTATCCTCGCCGCGCCCGACCGTCACGAGCTCGTCGACTGGTTGCAGCACCGGCCGCTCGTCGTGACCGAAGGCGAGAGCCTGCTGGTGCATGCGGGCCTGCTGCCCCAGTGGACTTCGGCCCAGGCGCTCGCGCTGTCGCGCGAAGTCGAGGCGATGCTGGCGGGCCCCCGGGCGAGCGCGTTCCTCGGGGCGCTGTACGGCGACGAGCCCCGCAGCTGGCGCGACGACCTCGAAGGCTTCGACCGCCTGCGCGTCGTGGTCAATGCCTGCACGCGCCTTCGTTTCTGCGCGGCCGACGGGACGATGGAGTTTCGAGAGAAGCGCGGCCCCGATCAGGCGCCTGCGGGGTTCAAGCCGTGGTTCCGGCACCCCGAGCGCGCGTCGGCGCCCGTGCACGTCGTGTGCGGCCACTGGTCGACGCTCGAGCTGCTGCTCGCGCCGAACCTCACGATGCTCGATTCGGGATGCCTCTGGGGCGGCACGCTCACCGCGATCAGGCTCGAGGATCGCGCGGTGTTCCAGGTGCCGAGCCGGCAGCCCGTCAGCCCGAAGCCCGCCGATTGACGTCTTCCGCAACGGCCAGCCCCAGCGCGCGGCGAATCGCGCGCTCCGCGTCGCGTGCGAGCTCGCGACGATGGCGCGCCGCGGTGGGCAGCGCGGGCGTGACGTGCAGCTCGACGACGAGCCGAGGCTCGCGCGTGACGCGCCACACCGAGTCCAGGAACGTGCCGAGGTACGCGGTTGCGGTCGTCGAATCGCCATCCGCGGAGCGATACCGGATCGCGACCGGCTGCAGGTAGCCTTCGACCTCCACGATCGGCTGCAGCAGCGAACCGTGGAAAGGCAGCACGTCGGTGCCGTCGCTGACCTGACCTTCGGGAAAAACGGCGACGACGTCGCCTTGCGCGAGCGCATCCCTCGCCGCGCGCGCGACAGCATGCGTATGCACTCGGCGCGCACGGTCGATGAAGAGCGTCCCCACGCCCGCGATCAGCCACCCGATCAGCGGCCACCGGCGCAGCTCGGCCTTGGCGATGAACCGTGACGGCTCCACGGCGTTGAGCACGAAGATGTCGAGCCACGACACGTGATTGGCGACGAGCAGCAGGCCGCGCTCGCGCTCCTGCGGCAGGGCGCCGTGCATGCGCGTCTCGATGCGGAAGTGACGCAGCAGGCGTGCCGACCAGCGCGCGATCAGCGCCTTGCGCCGGTGCCGTCGCACGAGCGGGAACACGAGGACGATCGTCGCGAGACCCTCGACGACATGAACGCTTGCGCGGCCCACGCGGTAGATCCGCACGGGCAGCGGCGTGCGCCCCACGGGCCTCGGTGCCGAGCGGGTCACCGCGTCCAAACGGCGTCACCCGGCTGTCATGACGGCCGGCCTCGATGACCGTCGCCGCGGCATGCAGCACGTCGCCGCCGGCCGCGTGTGCGCTCGCCCATCGACGCGCGCTTCGCGCCTCGCCTTCGGCCGCCGTGCGCACACGGCTTCACCAGACCTCCTCGCCGAAGCATTTCGAGTACAGCCTCGCCACTGCGTCGGGCGTCACCGCATGGTTCTGGCCGCCGCGGGCTCCGATCTTGAGCGTCCCGAGCGTCGCGGCGAGCCGGCCCGTGCGCTCCCAATCCCACTCGCTCGCGATGCCGTACAGGAGGCCCGCGCGGTACGCGTCGCCGCAGCCCGTGGGATCCACCAGCGCGTCCGGCGTCGCGACCGGCACCGTAATCGTGCGGCCGTCGACGTGGATCTCCGAGCCTTCGCCGCCGCGCGTGACGAACAGCGCCTCGACGCGGCTTGCGATCTGCGCCAGGCCGAGGCCGGTACGCTCGCACAGGAGGCGCGCCTCGTAGTCGTTGACCGCGAGATACGTCGCCGCATCGATCATCTCCACCAGCTCCTCGCCGCTGAACAGAGGCAGCCCCTGGCCGGGATCGAACACGAACGGAATGCGCGCCGCCGCGAACTGCTCGACGTGCGCACGCATGCCGTCGCGGCCGTCCGGTGCCACGATGCCGAGCGCCACATTGCCCACCTCGCGCACGTCGTTGCGGTGCGAGTGGTTCATCGCCCCGGGATGGAAGGCGGTGATCTGGTTGTCGTCGAGGTCGGTGATGATGAACGCCTGCGCGGTGTACGTGCCTTCGACGCCGGTGAGGCCGTCGGTGGCGATGCGCAGCGATCCGAGGCGCTCGCGATACGGGTCGCCATCATCCCCGATCGTGGCCATCACCACGGGCGTGCCGCCGAGCCCGCTCAGGTTGTAGGCGATGTTGCCGGAGCAGCCGCCGAATTCACGCCGCATCTCGCGGATCTGGAACGAGACCGAGAGCACGTGCACCTGGTCGGGCAGGATGTGACGCGCGAATCGGTCGGGGAACACCATGATGGTGTCGTACGCGAGCGAGCCGCAGATGAGGACGCGTTTGTCGTTCATGAATGAGGGACGGCGTGGAAAACCGGTATTGGAACACAGGAGCGAGCGCCATGCGTTCGCGAGCCGTGTCCATCGTCGCCGCCGACCGCGACGCGAGCGTGACCGAGGCTTTGGACGCGGGCTTCAGACCGCCGTCTCGCGCCCGATCTCGCGCACGACCGATTGCTGCCGGCGCGAGACCGGCAGCGTCTCGGCCACGCCCTTGAGCAGCACTTCCCAATGCGCATCGCCATCGTCGCTCGAGCGCCGCTCGAAGCCGCGGATGAACTCGCGCGCGACGAGGCAGTTGCGATGCACGCGCACGAAGCGCGGCCCGAACTCGTCCTCGAGCCGCGTGAGCGATTCCTCGAGCAGGTATTCGCGCTGCGCGGTGCGGATCGTGATGTACTTGAGCTCGGCCTTCAGATAGATGATGTCCTCGACCGGAACGAGGATCACGCGCGAGCGCTCCGTGACGGAGAGGAAGCGTCGTGCCGAGGCCGGAAGCTGGTCGAGCTTGGTCGCGGTGATGGGCTTCAGGCGCGGCACCTTCTGCAGCGCCGCGAGAAGCCGCTGCACGCGCACGGGCTTCACCAGGTAATCGATGGCGTTCACCTCGAACGCTTCGAGCGCGTGCTCGTGGAACGCCGTCGTGAAGATCAGCACCGGCGGCTGCGGCAACTTCAGCAGGTGCCGTGCGAACTCGAGCCCGTCCATGTCCGGCATGCGGATGTCGGTCAGGACGAGATCGGCAGATACGGTGTGCAGGAGGTCCATCGCCTCGCGGCCGTTCGCCGCTTCGCCGACGACGACCAGCGGCAGCGCGGCGGAGCAGTCGTCGAGCAGCTCGCGCAGACGGCGCCGCGCGGGTGATTCGTCGTCGACGATGAGGATGCGAAGTGGGTTCTCAGCCACGTGTGGCCTCCGGCCGCGGGATTACGGTGTCTCTCGGATAGGCGACGGGCCGCTGGCCGGCACGCGCCACGATGTCGGAGGCCGCCTTGGGGGTTGTCCCCGCCGCACGCTGTCCCGCGACGGCGGCTGCGCCCGGCTGCGCCGCAACGCGGTACGGCATCGTGATCTGCACTTCGTACGCGTCGGCCTTCACCTGCGAGGAGAGCGACGCTTCCGCATCGAAATGCAGGGCGAGGCGCTCGCGCACGTTGCCCAGCGCCATCTTGTTGCCGGCGTGGTGGCGTCCGCCGTTCACTCGATAGGGATTGCGCACGATCGCGTGCACGTCGCCGCCCTTGTAGAAGATGTTGACCGTGATGACACCGGGCGCGCTCGAGGGCTCGATGCCGTGATACACCGCGTTCTCGAGCAGCGGTTGCAGCAGCAGCGGCGGCACGAGCGCATCGCCCGGCATGCTGTTGAGGTGCCACTCCACGTGGAGGCGCTCGCCGAGGCGAAGCTTCTCGAGCGCGAGGTACTGGCGGCAGAGCTCGACCTCGTCGGCGAGCGGTGCAAGCTCGCGGTTGTCGCGCATCAGGACCCGGAACAGGTCGGCCATGTCCTCCAGCGCGGTCTCCGCTCGCTTGGGCTCGGAGCGCACCAGCGACAGCACCGCATTGATGCTGTTGAACAGGAAGTGCGGCCGGATGCGCGCCTGCAGCGCCTGGAGGCGCGCCTCGGCGATCGCCGGCGACAGGGCCTTGGCGCGCAGCTGGAAGTAGCCGAGCAGCGTGCCGGTGAGGAGCACGGCAAGGAAGACGTGCCGCGCGAGCTGCTCGGAAGTGAGCGGCATGACCTGCTGGAGCAGCACGTGCAGCACCCCGGTCACCCCGATCACGACGCCGATGACGATCGCGACGCCGGCGCGGTAAGCCTGGCGCGCAAGCACCGGTTGCAGGATGTAGAGCAGCATCACCGCCGTGAGCAGATGCGGCTCGAGCAGGCCGACGGCGTCGAGCCACGCGCTCGACCACAGCGTCCAGTCGTTCACGCCGAGCAGCGCACCCACGGCGCCGATCGCGTTCACCGCGATCAGGATCCGCAGGATCGTCCCGAGGTTGCGGAAGTCCGGCAGGGCGGGTTGCTCAGGCTTTTGTCTTATAATCGGCTGCATCAGGAAGGCTCGACGCAAGCTTCGTGCCGACGGGCTCAGCGATCGCGTCCGGGGAAAACCGCCTTCGTGCTGCGCACTCCGGTATTCGCCCTCGGGACGCCCCTTCGGGCTCATGCCTGCGAGGTGTCATTGTCGGCAACCGGGGCGTCGCGAGGCAAGGCGATGCCGCTCCGGAGCGCCACCGGTCCCGGCCCACTGTCTCATCTTCGTCGCTTTCGAACGTTTTACGACCATTCAGGCCTCAAGCGCACGCGCCATGCCCGAATCCGCCTCCTCGCCACCGGACACCCCCTCGGGCGGCTGGTCGGGCCGTTTCAGCGAGCCGGTGAGCGCACGCGTCCAGCGCTACACGGCCTCGGTCGGCTTCGATCGCCGGCTCGCCCGTGCGGACATCGCCGGCTCGCTCGCCCATGCACGCATGCTGCAGGCGACGGGCATCGTCTCGGCCGCCGATCTCGCCGCGATCGAGCGCGGGATGGCGATCATCCGGGACGAGATCGACAAAGGCGCGTTCGAGTGGAGCATCGAGCTCGAGGACGTCCATCTCAACATCGAGAAGCGACTCACCGCACTCGTCGGCGATGCGGGCAAGCGCCTGCACACCGGGCGCTCGCGCAACGACCAGGTCGCGACCGACGTGCGGCTGTGGCTGCGCGAAGCGATCGACGACCTCGCCCGCAGGCTGGCTGCTCTGCGCAGCGCGCTGCTCGATCTCGCCGAGCGCCACGCCGACACCATCATGCCCGGGTTCACGCACCTGCAGGTCGCGCAGCCGGTCACGTTCGGTCATCACCTGCTCGCGTACGAGGCGATGTTCGCGCGCGATGCCGAGCGCCTCGCGGACTGCCGCAAGCGCGTGAACCGATTGCCGCTCGGCAGCGCGGCGCTCGCGGGGACGAGCTATCCGATCGATCGCGAGCAGGTCGCGCGCGAGCTCGGGTTCGAGGGCCTCTGCGGCAATTCGCTCGACGCGGTATCGGATCGCGACTTCGCGATCGAATTCACGGCCGCCGCGTCCATCGCGATGATGCATCTCTCGCGCATGGCCGAGGAGCTCGTGCTGTGGATGAGCCCGCGCTACGGCTTCGTCGCGCTCGCGGACCGCTTCTGCACGGGCTCGTCGATCATGCCGCAGAAGAAGAATCCGGACGTGCCGGAGCTCGTACGCGGCAAGACCGGACGCGTGGTCGGAAGCCTGGTCGGCCTCCTGATGCTCATGAAGGGCCAGCCCCTCGCGTACAACAAGGACAACCAGGAAGACAAGGAGCCGCTGTTCGATGCCGTCGACACGCTCGACGACACGCTCGCGATCATGGCCGATCTCGTCGCCACCGGCATCACCGTGAACGCGGACCGGATGCGCGCGGCGGCGCGCGAAGGCTATGCGACGGCCACGGATCTCGCCGATTACCTCGTGAAGCGGGGCATGCCGTTCCGCGATGCGCACGAAGCGGTCGCGCGCGCGGTGCGCACGGCGGAGCAACGCGGCATCGATCTCGCCGAGCTGTCCGTCGCCGAGCTGCGAAGCGTTCGCGCCGCAGGTCGGCGACGACGTGCACGCCGTCCTCACGCTGGAGGGCTCCGTGGCGAGCCGCGATCATCCCGGCGGCACCGCACCCGCACGCGTGCGCGCGGCCATCGCCGCCGCTCGGGCTGCCCTCGCGCGATGACGCCCGTCGCGCCGCCGGCGAACGAGCTGCTGGGCTTCGTCGCGGGCACGCTCACCACGATCGCCTTCGTGCCGCAGGTGGTGCGCATCGTGCGCACACGCTCCGCGCACGACATCTCGTGGTGGATGTTCGGGATCTTCACCGTGGGCGTCGTGCTTTGGCTGTGGTACGGCATCCGGCTCGGGGCGTGGCCGCTCATCACCGCGAACGTGGTCACGCTGGTGCTCGCGTGCACGATCCTGCTTCTGAAATGGCGCTACGGACGTGACGTCCCTGGCGCCGAGGCTCGCCCGGCGGGTCCGGCAGAACCGCGGCTCGTCATTCCCCCACACGACAGGAACTGCTGATGGACAAGAAAAAGGTCGCTTTCCTCGGACTCGGCGTCATGGGCTATCCCATGGCCGGGCATCTCGCTCGCGCGGGTCATGAGGTGACGGTGTACAACCGCACCAGCGCCAAAGCGCAGCAGTGGGTGGCGCAGCACGGCGGACGCAGCGCGCCCACGCCAGCCGAGGCGGTGGCGGGCGCGGAGCTCGTCATGATGTGCGTCGGCAACGATCACGACGTGCGGCAGGTCGCGTGCGGACCCGACGGTGCGCTCGCCGGCATGCAGGCCGGGACCATCCTCGTCGATCACACCACGGCGTCGGCTCAGGTGGCCCGCGAGGTGGAGGGTGTCGCCAAGGGCAAGGGCGTCGGATTCCTCGACGCGCCCGTGTCCGGCGGACAGGCGGGCGCCGAGAACGGCAAGCTCACCGTCATGGTCGGCGGAAGCGAGGAGCATTTCGCGCGCGCCGAGCCGGTGCTCACCCAGTACGCGCGCGCGGTCACGCTCATGGGTGCGTGCGGCAGCGGTCAGCTCACGAAGATGGTGAACCAGATCTGCATCGCGGGCTTGGTGCAGGCACTCGCCGAAGGCATCGACTTCGCCGGTCGCGCCGGGCTCGACGTGGAGCGGGTGCTGGACGTCATCAGCAAGGGGGCCGCGCAGTCGTGGCAGATGGACAACCGCGCCAAGACGATGAACGCGGACAAGTTCGATTTCGGGTTCGCGGTCGACTGGATGCGCAAGGACCTCGACATCTGCCTCGCCGAAGCGCGTGCGAACGGATCGCAGCTGCCGGTCACCGCGCTCGTCGACCAGTTCTACGCCCGGGTGCAGGCGATGGGCGGCGGCCGCTGGGACACGTCCAGCCTCATCCGCGCGCTGCGCCGCCGCGCCTGACCTGCATCTCCTTGTACTCCGGGTTACTCCGGGTTATTCCGTTTACCCCGGCTACGCCGGCGATAGCTCTCCGGCGCAATTCCCCGCTCCGCTTGAGGTGCGGTCAGGGCGAGGCCGGCGGGACGGCGTCGCCCTCGACGATCGTCACCTCGAACGTGATCTGCGCGGTCTTCGCCAGCATGATCGTGGCGGAGCAGTACTTCTCCTTCGAGAGCTTGACCGCCCGCTCGACCTGGTGCGGATCGAGCCCGTGGCCCGCCACCGTATAGCTCAGGTGGATGCGGGTGAACACCTTCGGCTCGGTCTCGGCGCGCTCCGCCGCGGCCTCCACCACGCAATCGCTCACCGGTTGGCGCGCACGACGCAGGATGAGCACGACGTCGAACGCCGTGCACGCCGCAGCTCCGGCGAGCACGAGCTCCATCGGCCGCAGGCCGAGGTTGCGCCCCCCGTGCTCCGGCGCCCCGTCGACCACGACGGCGTGCCCGCTGCCGGCCTCGGCCACGAAGCTCACGCCCTCCACCCACTTCACCCGCGCCTTCATCCCTGTCCTTCCCCCGCACCGATCGCGCAGTGTGCGCCAAGCGCCCTGTCCACCCGGGCTAGGCCGCACGGCCGGTTGCATTGTGCGCTGCAATATGGAAACATAGAGCCTGTCCTGCAGGTTCGGAGCAAGTCCTCCTTCTCCCCCTGCAGGTCATTCCTCCCTTCCTCCTCCTAGGGCAGGAATCCTCCGGGCGCGACCAGAAGTCGCGCCCGTTTTTTGTGTGTCGAGGCGCGCGCACCCCGGTTCCGGCCGCCGCATTTGCTGCGCAGGCACATCGGCTTGGCCCAGCGCGCATTCCGACGGACAATGGCGGTTTCGCGTCGCGCGGCGCCTGTCGCCGAGGGCGCTTTGCGTTGACAGTAACCACCGCAACGCATTATTATCCAAGACTTTGCTGAATTCGAGTCGGCCGCCGCGCCCCCTACCCGCAACCGCGGACGCAACTTCCGCCCGCCGCCGACCCCGATAGCCCGAGGATAGCCCGATGAAGACCTTTTCAGCCAAGCCGCAGGACGTCCAGCACGGCTGGTTCGTGGTGGACGCCACCGACAAGGTGCTGGGCCGCCTCGCGAGCCAGATCGCCCTGCGCCTGCGCGGCAAGCACAAGCCGATCTACACGCCCCACATCGACACCGGTGACTTCATCATCGTCACCAACGTCGAGAAGCTGCGCGTCACCGGCAACAAGGCCGACGACAAGCTCTATCACCGCCACAGCGGGTATCCGGGCGGGATCACGACCACGACGTTCGCCCAGATGCAGCAGCGCTTCCCCGGTCGCGCGCTGGAGAAGGCCGTCAAGGGTATGCTGCCCAAGGGGCCCCTCGGCTACGCCATGATCAAGAAGCTCAAGTGCTACGCCGGCGGCGCCCATCCGCACGCCGCCCAACAACCCAAGACTCTCGACATCAGCTAAGCCATGATCGGCAACTACTACTACGGCACCGGACGCCGCAAGAGCGCGGTCGCGCGCGTCTTCCTGAAGAAGGGCACCGGCAAGTTCATCGTCAACGACCGGCCCGTCGACGAATTCTTCGCGCGTGAAACCGGCCGCATGGTCGTGCGCCAGCCGCTGAAGCTCACCAACCACGACGCCACCTTCGACATCATGGTGAACGTCGCGGGTGGCGGCGAATCGGGGCAGGCCGGCGCGGTGCGCCACGGCATCACGCGCGCGCTCATCGACTACGACACGGCGCTCAAGCCGACGCTGTCCAAGGCCGGCCTGGTAACGCGCGATGCGCGCGAGGTCGAGCGCAAGAAGGTCGGCCTGCACAAGGCACGCCGCCGCAAGCAGTTCTCGAAGCGCTGATCGCGCTGCGCGCCCGAACGGAAGGCCGCCCGCGGGCGGCCTTTTCGCTGGCGCGCGATCAAACGCAATGGCCGATGCTCGACCTGCCCGGCCGGATCGACTCCGCTGCATTGCAGCACGACGCCCGTCCTTTCGCTAGAATGTCCCGGTTCACCTGCGAGGACTCGAGATGATCCGCATCGGCATCGTCGGCGGCACCGGCTACACGGGCGTCGAATTGCTCCGCCTGCTCGCGCAGCACCCCGAAGCCGAGGTGCGCACCATCACCTCGCGCAAGGACGTGGGAACGCGCGTCGCCGACATGTTCCCGAGCCTGCGCGGGCGCTACGAGCTTGCCTTCAGCGACCCCGCGCACGCCGATCTCAAGGGCTGCCAGCTCGTGTTCTTCGCCACGCCGCACGGCGTGGCCATGGCCCAGGCGCGCGAGCTCGTCGAGGCCGGGGTCAAGATCATCGATCTCGCGGCCGACTTTCGCCTGCGCGACCCCGCCGTGTTCGAGCAATGGTATGGCATGCCGCACGGCTGCCCGGACCTCCTCGCCGAAGCGGTGTACGGCCTTCCGGAAGTCAACCGCGAAGCCATCCGCACGGCAAGGATCGTCGGCAACCCGGGCTGTTATCCGACGGCCGTCCAGTTGGGCTTCCTGCCGCTGCTCGAGGCCGGCGTGGTCGATACCGGGCATCTGATCGCCGACTGCAAGTCCGGCGTGTCCGGCGCTGGCCGCAAGGCGGAGATCGGACTGCTGTTCTCGGAGGCCTCGGACAACTTCAAGGCGTACAGCCTCAAGGGCCACCGTCACCATCCGGAGATCGTGCAGGGTCTCGCCGACGCCTGCACCACGCCGATCGGGCTGGTGTTCACGCCGCACCTCACGCCGATGATCCGCGGCATCCACGCCACGCTCTATGCGCGCCTCGTCCAGCCGGGCGTCGATCTGCAGGCCGTGTACGAACGCCGCTACGCCGGCGAGCCGTTCGTGGACGTGATGCCGGCCGGCAGCATGCCGGACACGCGCTCCGTCCGTGCCGGCAATGTCTGCCGGATCGCGGTGCACCGGCCGCAGAACGGCGACATGGCCGTCATCCTCGCGGTCGAGGACAATCTCGTGAAGGGCGCGGCGGGACAGGCGATCCAGAACATGAACCTGATGTTCGGCCTGCCCGAAACGACGGGGCTCACCGCCCTGCCGGTGCTGCCCTAGCGCGGCCGGTTGGCCGGCGCCATCGACGGCGTCGGCGCGGCCTCGTGCGAGCTGGCGCGGCACTTGCGTCCGGGAGGGCGCGCCCCCAACTCAAGCGCAGAGAACGAAAGGATATCCGGCCCGCCGCCCTGAGCAGCCGAAGCGACCGCGACGGCGCGTGCCGGACAGGCGAGACCCTTGGCCACACGGGGTTGCCCGGTCCCTGCAAAACTTCGATAATCCGCGCTGCGATCGCGCGAGGAGCCTACGAATGAACGACATGACCGACATGCCCGCCCCGCTCGTCTTCACCGACAGTGCCGCCGAGAAGGTCAAGGCGCTGATCGACGAGGAGGGCAATCCCGAGCTCAAGCTTCGCGTCTTCGTGACGGGCGGCGGCTGCTCCGGCTTCCAGTACGGCTTCACGTTCGACGAAGTCCAGAACGACGACGATACTGCAATGCAGAAGAACGGCGTGACGCTGCTGATCGACGCCATGAGCTACCAATACCTCGTGGGTGCCGAGATCGACTACAGCGAAGGCCTCGAGGGCGCGCAATTCGTGATCAAGAATCCGAACGCGCAGACCACGTGCGGCTGCGGCTCGTCGTTCTCCGTCTGACGCCGTCTCATCCTGTCGTTCCGGAACGGGGCCCGCGCGGCCCCGTTTCCTTTTCCGCAGCCTGTCGCGGCCCTGAGGAACGTCAGCGGTGGTAGACCGCACCGAGCACGCGGGGCGCCTTGGCCCCGGTGACCTCGGGCAGGTTGCCGGTGCGTCCGGCGAGGGATTGGCGTGCCAGCCACGCGAACGCCATGGCTTCGACGTGCTCCGCGGCTATGCCCAGCGCGTTGGTGGTCTTGACCACGCGCGGGGCGAGATCCGCGCTCAGCGCATCGAGCAGCGCAAGGTTGTACGCGCCGCCCCCGCAGACGAGCACCTCGGTGCCCGTGCTGCAATGGCTGCGTATGGCATCGGCGATGGTGCCGGCCGTGAGCGCCACCAGCGTCGCCTGCACGTCCGCCGCTGCGCGGTGCACGCCGTCGACATTCGCTTCGGCAAGGCGCGCGTCGAGCCAAGCGCCGTTGAAGAGATCGCGGCCCGTGCTCTTGGGCGGGTCGCGGTCGAAGAAAGGCTCGGCGCGCATGATCCGCAGCAGGCGCTGGTCGACACGGCCCGATCGCGCCCAGCGACCGCCCCGATCGTAGGTGCCGCTGCGGTGCCGCGCGTACCAGTGATCGAGGAGGACGTTGCCCGGCCCGGTGTCGAAGCCGCGGACCGGCCGGTCGACCGGGAGGTCCGTCACGTTGGCGATGCCGCCGATGTTGACCACGACCCGATCCGTCACGCCGCCGAACATCGCGGAGTGGAACGCCGGCACGAGCGGCGCACCCTGCCCCCCCGCGGCCATGTCGCGGCTGCGGAAATCAGCCACCACGGTGACGCCGCAGCGCTCGGCCGTGCGCGCCGCGTTGTTGAGCTGCAAGGTCCAGCTTTCCTCGGGCCGGTGGCGGATGGTCTGGCCGTGCACGCCGGCAGCGTCCACGTCGTCCGCCGGGACATGCGCCTTCGCGAGCAGCTCGGTGATCGCGTCCCCGTAAGCGTCCGCAAGCGCATTCGCGGCTCGCGCGGCGCGCGCCAGCTCGTCCTCGCCGGGCTGCTGCAGCTCCAGCAGGGCTTCGCGCAGCATCGGGTCGAAGTCGACGTGGACGGCGTCGACGATCCGGCACGGCCGACCGGCGCGAATGGGACTGAAGTCCACGAGCACGGCGTCGATGCCGTCCAGGCTCGTGCCGGACATCACGCCGACATACAGTTCGCGGCGCATGAAGGATGGGGGCGAGCCGGGGCGACGCCCCGTCCGGTCAGTCGCCGCCCGCGACCAGCGCCGCGGGCATCGATTCGGCGAGCTGGAGCTGCGTGCGTGCCGACGCCATGCCCTCGGCGAAAAGCACCTTCTGGGCCGGGGTCAGCGGATCGCCATGGGGAAGCGCCAGCGTCTCGGGATCGCGCTGGTCGTTGTTGACGCGGAATTCGTAGTGCAGGTGCGGACCCGTCGCCCAGCCCGTCTGGCCGACGTAGCCGATCAGTTGGCCCTGGGCGATGTGGGCGCCGAGGTGGATCCCCGGCCCGAAGCCCGACAGGTGCGCGTACAGCGTGCTGTAGACGCCCTGATGCTGGATGTGGATGACGTTGCCGTAGCCATTCTGGACGCCGGCGAAGACGACCTTGCCCTCGGCAACCGAGCGGACGGGCGTGCCGATCGGAGCGGCGTAGTCGACGCCCTTGTGGGCGCGCCATTCCTGCAGGATCGGATGGAAGCGCGCCTGCGTGAAGCCGGAGGTGACGCGCGAGAACTCCACGGGCGAGCGCAGGAAGGCCTTGCGCAAGGCACTGCCATCTTCGTCGTAGTAGCTCTCCGAGCCGTCCGGGCCGCGCCACAGGAACGCGCGGTAGCTCTCGCCGTCGTTGGCGAACTCCGCCGCGATGATCTTGCCGGCGCCGACGGGCTCGCCGTCCACGTAGCGCATCTCGTAGACGACCGCGAAATGGTCGCCGCGCCGCAGGTCGTGGTGGAAGTCGATGTCGCCGGAGAACACGTCGGCGAGCTGGCGCGTCACCACGTCCGGCAGGTCGGCCTCGTCGGCGGCCGCGAACAGCGACGACCGGATCTCGCCGGCCGCCATCTTCCACCGCACCGTCGTCGGCGCCGGGCCCAGCTTGGCCACGAGCCCGTCGTTCGCGCGGTTGATGGCGAGCATCTCGCCGGCGTTGGTGAGGAAACGCAGCGCGAGGAGGTGGCCGTCGTCGTCGGTCTCGACGCGGAGCGGTTTCCCGGGGCGCAGCTGGAAGAGCGTCCGGGCGGTCGCGTCGGAGCGCACGAATTCGAGCGCGTCGGGGTCGTCGACCCCGAGCCGGGCGAGCACGCGCCCGAGGGTGTCCCCGCGCTGGACCCGCTCTTCCCGCCAGTAGCTCTCGCTCGCGGGGTCGAGCGACGTCACTTGCGGCGCGGGCAACTCCCGGACGACGGCCAATGGCACGTTGAGATCCAGGGACGAATCCGGGGCGATGCCGAACGCGGCCATGCCCGAAAGCGCCAGCACCGCCATCGCGATCCACTGCCCCGTCGACAGGAACGACACCGCGCGGCGGGCGGTGGCGGGGAGCCTTTGAGCTAAAATCCGGGCTGGGGTCGCGGCCATGGAGTGATGCGGTTGACGCAGGGGAGGCGGCGATTCTACCAAAGTTGTCCGCCGTGAGCATTTGCCCTACACAAAGTTCCGGCACCTGCTGATGGCGCCCGCCCGTCGGGAATGACCTGGCGGGAAACCCCAACGAGCGCCCGCTGAAGGAAGTCCGGATGGCTGTCGACGTCGCCCACCACCTTGCCGTGTTCAAGCGCGGCGCCGATGAGCTCCTGGTCGAGTCCGAGCTCGCCACCAAGCTCGCCCGCGGTACGCCGCTGCGCATCAAGGAAGGCTTCGACCCGACGCGGCCGGACCTGCACCTCGGCCACACCGTCCAGTTCAACAAGCTGCGGCAGCTGCAGGACCTCGGGCATCACATCATCTTCCTCATCGGTGATTTCACGGGACTCATCGGCGACCCGACCGGACGCAACGTCACCCGCCCGCCCCTCTCGCCCGAAGAAATCGCCGCCAACGCGAAGACCTACACCGACCAGGTCTTCCTGATCCTCGACCGCGAACGGACCGAGGTCGCGTTCAACTCGAAATGGTTATCGGCACTGGGGGCCGATGGCATGATCCGGCTCGCCGCGCGCTATACGGTCGCACGGATGCTCGAGCGCGACGACTTCGCCAAGCGCTATGCCGGCGGCCAGGCGATCGCCATCCACGAGTTCCTCTACCCGCTCGCCCAGGGTTACGACTCGGTCGCATTGAAGGCCGACGTCGAGCTCGGCGGGACCGACCAGAAGTTCAACCTGCTCGTCGGCCGCGAGCTGCAGCGCCATTACGGGCAGGAGCCGCAATGCATCCTCACCTTGCCCCTGCTCGAAGGCCTCGACGGCGTCAACAAGATGTCGAAGTCGCTCGACAACTATGTCGGCATCACGGAGGCGCCGGATGAGATGTTCGGCAAGCTGATGTCGATCTCCGACCCGCTGATGTGGCGCTACTTCGAGCTGCTGTCCTTCCGCCCCATGGGCGAGATCGCGGCGCTCAGGCGCGAGTGCGAGGAAGGCCGGAATCCGCGCGACGCGAAGGTGATGCTGGCGCAGGAGATCGTCACGCGGTTCCATTCGCGCCCAGCCGCGGAGCACGCGCTGGCGGAGTTCGAGGCGCGCTTCCGGCAGGGTGCGATGCCCGAATCGATGCCGGAGGTGACCCTGCATTCCGCCGGAGCCGGACTGCCGGTTGCACAGGCCGCCAAGCAGGCCGGCGTGGTCGAGTCGACGTCGGAGGCGCTGCGGCTGATCGCGCAGCGCGGGCTCAAGATCGACGGCGACGTCGTGACCGACAAGGCGCTGGTGCTGGCGGCAGGCGCCACCGTGGTGATCCAGGCCGGCAAGCGCCGCTTCGCGCGCGTGACGCTGGTCTGAGCAAGGGCGACCCGCCACGCGGAGTGACGACTCGGAGTCGGTGCTCCGCGCAGGAGGTGCTAGGCCGAGCCGTCGTTCGCGACCCCGGGATTGTCGCGGATGCCCACGACCGTGGGCAGGTTGAGCTTGCGCGGCCGCACGCTCTTCTGCGCGCGCAGGTAACGCGCGACGACGTCCCACACGGGCTCGCCGCCCGCGGCCTTCGCCTCCTCCGACACCGGCGCCCAACCGGCCACCTTGTACTTGCGCGCAGGCTCGATGGCCTTGCCGCCGAGCGACATCGCGGTGATTCGCCTGCCCATCGCCGCCTTCGGATCGATGGCGTACGCGAGGCCGCCCACGCGCACCATGTCCCCGCCCTGCTGGTAATACGGATCGGGGTTGAACAGATTGTCGGCGACGTCCTCGAGGATCGTCTTGATCATCTCGCCGGTGAACTCGTTGACGGTGACGAACGGATACGTGATCGCCGTCTGGTCCATGACGTGGTCGAACGTGATCGCCTGTCCGGGCAGCAGGCTCGTGCCCCAGCGGAAACCCGGCGAGAACGCGATCTGCGCGTCCTTCTCCGCCATGAGCGCATCGAGGATCAGCTGGTCGGCGGTGCCGTTGAAATTGCCGCGGCGATACAGCAGGCCTTCGGTGACGGCGAGCTTCTCGCCAAGCTTGTCGCGATAGGGCGCGCGCACCTTCTCGATGTGCGCGGCCATCGCCGCGTCGGCGGGCAGCAGCTTCGAGAACACGGGCAGCAGCCGATAGCGCCAGTCCGCGATCCGGCCGTCCTTCACGTCGAGATCGAGCACGGCGAGGAACTTGCCGTTGCTTCCCGCATTGGTGACGAGCGTCGTGCCGCCGGGATTGCGCACCGCCACGGGCTGCGGCACGCCGTCGTGCGTGTGACCGCCGAGGATCGCATCGATGCCGCGCACGCGACTCGCGAGCTTCAGGTCGACGTCCATGCCGTTGTGCGAGAGCAGGACCACGACGCGCGCACCCTTGCCGCGCACCTCGTCGACCATCTTCTGCAGGTTCTCGTCCTGGATCCCGAACGTCCACTCGGGCACGAAGTAGCGCGGGTTCGCGATCGGCGTGTACGGGAAGGCCTGGCCGATGATGCCGACAGGCACGCCGTTGATCGGCTTCACGACGTACGGCGGGAACACGGCGTCGCCGAAATCGGCTGTCTTCACGTTCTGGGCAACGAAGTCGATCTTGCCTGCGAGGTCCTTCTCGACGATCTCCTTCACGCGCTCGGCGCCGAGCGTGAACTCCCAATGCGCGGTCATGACGTCCACGCCCAGCAGCTTCGCGGCGTCGACCATGTCCTGGCCCTTGGTCCAGAGCGCGGTGGCCGAGCCCTGCCACGTATCGCCGCCATCGAGCAGCAGCGCCCCGGGACGCGATGCGCGCAACTTCTTCACCAGGGTGGCGAGATGCGCGAAGCCGCCGATCTCGCCGTACGTCCGTGCCGCCGCTTCGAAGTCGAGATACGTGAACGCGTACGCTTCCCGCGAGCCGGGCCTGATGCCGTACTGCTTGAGAAAGGCGTCGCCGACGAGATGCGGCGGGCGTCCCGCGGCATCGGCAACGCCGATGTTGACGCTCGGCTCGCGGAAATACACCGGGACGAGCTGCGCGTGACAGTCGGTGAAGTGCAACAGGCTGACGTTGCCGAACGGCGCTGCGGCAGCGTCGTACAGGCCTTCCGCGGCCCCGTCGAGGGCGGCACGGCTTGCGAGCGGCAGCCCTGCCGCGGCGCCGGCAGCGAGCATCTGGAGGAATTCACGGCGAAGCATGGCGGAAAGGCATCGGATGGTTGAAGAGTGCGTTGCGCCGGAGGGCGCCGGGACCGCGCTTTCGTGACGCGAGGTGAGCGTGGGGCGGCCCGGAAGCTGCGTCGGCCCCGGAGCGCAACGCATGGCCCGGGGCTCCGTCCAGCGCTCGCGACGCGGGACGGAGCTGCGGCCTCCCCGCCTTAGTTGTTGACCGGCGAGTGCGGGTCGAGCAACAACGCCATCATGTCGCGGAGCTGCTGCTCGTTGAGCAGTTTCATGTGCCCGAAGCGCGGCATGTTCGAGCAGGCCGCATAGGCCTTGCTGTTCCAGAGCTTGCCCCAGGTGTACTGGATCACGGGCGCCGCCGCGGGGTCGTTGAGATCCTTCACGCCGCGCAGCTTTCCGTAGTTGTAGAGGCTCGGACCGATCGTGCCGAAGGAGATTTCCTTCTTGTCGATCTGGTGACAGTTGTAGCACTGGCCGCCGTTGCCCTTCGGATCGGCGCTCTTGTCGCTCCAGGTCATGCCCCGGCCGCTCTGCGCGAGCTTCTCGCCGGCTTTCCAGTCGCCGATGTATTGCCCGCCCGAAGGCCACTTGATCGACGCCACCGCTTCGGACTCGATGCGCTTCGCCACTTCGGCGGACGGCGGCTTGTCCGCGGAGCAGGCGGACTGACCCAGGTCCTGCTTGAGCCGATCCGTCGTGGCGATGCCCTGGTCGTGAAACGAGCTCTTGATCATGGCCGCGAAGTCGGTGTCGATGTCGCCGCGCGTATCCCCGCCCGCGCAACCGGCCACGAGCGCAGCCGCGGCAACGCCCGCGAAGAGATGGTGGAGGCTGGTCTTCATGGTGTCGTCTCCTTCAGCGCTTGAGGGCGGGGGCGATGGACTTCGCGCCCTGGGCATTCACGCCCATGTACGTCAGCAGGGCGATCGTGACGTCGGAGCCGAACGTCGGGTACGGGAAGCGCTGCAGCCGCAGGCAGTCGTTCAAGCGATGCTGCATGCTCCACATCTGCCCGTTGGACACGCGATAGGCCGGCCACGCCGCGATGCCGAGACCGTCGCCGGGATTCTTGTAGAGCGCCGGCAGGTCCTGGAGGCGGATGCGCTTGTGTTCTTCGCCGTGGCAGCTGGAACAGGCGAAGTCCATCGGCCCGGCGCGATAGTAGAAGAACTTCTTGCCCAGGGCGTAGAACTCCCGCTCCCTGGGATGCGTCTGGGGCAGCGCGAAAGCCATGTCACGCGACTGGCCGGAGATCCACGTCGCAAGTGCCGTGATGTTGGCCATCTCGCCCTTGCCGTAGGGGGTCTTGGCCAATTGCTCCGCGTCGAAACCCTGCAGCGTGGACATGCACGTCACGAGCCGCGATTCGACGTCCTGCACGCGCCCGGTGTCGGCGAAGTACCGCGGGAGCTCGACCCACGCGCCCTTGACCACGCCGGGCCCCTTGCCGAGGTCGCACCGTTCGAGGCTTGCCTTCCTGGGGCCTCGCGGCGTCTTCCAGAGCTCCTCCCCCTTCGCTTCGTACAGCTCGGCGGGATTGCCGTCGGCGAGTGCCTCGCGGTACTTCTCGATCTCGCGGACCGTATCGCTCCCCGCCTGCCCGCTCGCGGCGGGCGCAGCGGCGATCCCCAGCACGAACGCTACCGCTCCTGCGTAATTCGCACGCATCCTCATCCCTCCTCCTCATGTGTTCGGGCGCCACGCGCGCGCCCGCTATGCCCGTCCACGCTCCTGCGTTATGGCCGCAGGTAGCAAACGCCGCGCCGAGCGCAACCTCGGGTGCCGCTCGAGTCCGGGTCGTCGACGGCACCGCACCCCTGCCCCGCGCGTCACCCGATCGTTGCTTCGTCCGTTCTCTTGTCGCCGCGGTTGTCCACCCAGCTGATCTGGACCTTCTCGCCCTTCGCGCCGCCCTTGAACTTGAACGACATGAACGGGTTCTTCGACACGGCCGGGCCCCACTGCGCGGACAGCACCGTCTTGCCGTTGTGCGTGGCGGTCACGTTCGTGATGTGCCAGGCGGGAATCGTCTTGCCCTGCGCGTCCTTGCGCTGGCCCGTCTCCATCTCGTGGGCCATGAGCACCTTCACCTCGGTCGAATCGCCGACGACGTTCGCCCGGATCTTCATCGGATCTGCCATGGTCTTCTCCTCGTTAGCCGCCGCAACCGCCGAGCGTCACCTTGATCTCCTTCGACGTGACATGGAACTTCCCGTCCGCCTTCACGAGGGCGTAGACGTTGGACGTCTGTCCCATCTTGATGCGCGTCGTGATCGCCGGCACGGTACCGGCCGGAATGTCGAACAGAGCCGCCAGCGTGTTGGGGTTCTTCTCGACCAGGATCGCGATGGACTCGGTATTCGGGACCGAGCTCGTGATGCCGATGGGCACGACGGCGCCGTTCTCCGCGATGTCCGGCGTGGAGACGAACACGACGTCCTTGCTCTGCGTCGGCGCGCTGCCGCCCAGCGCCTTGTAGGTGTCGTCGAGCGTCTTGGTATCGAATGCGGCCTTGTTCCAGTCCGCCGCATGCGCGTGCTCCGGCTTGAGCCAGCCGGCCGCTGCGACCAGCGCGAGCAGCGTGAAGCCGCCGCTCGTCTTCAATGCATCCCTGCGCTTCATGTCCACGGTAGCCTCCTCCTTCGGTTGAACCTGCCCCAAAAAACACGGCTAATGTATACGGTAGTTGGCGGCCGGCTGCCAATACCCCGTGGTTCTTGCGTTATGCCTCTCATGGCCCCTGGGCGCCGGCGAGATCCGCTGCACCAGCGAGGCTCCGCGCGAGCAGCGAAAAGAGGCCCGCGACGCGACGCACGCAAAGAAAAGGCCGCCCGAAGGCGGCCGAGGAGAGCCATGCAGGTGCGTTATCGCTTTGGGCGCATACGCTCCGGACGATCCGCGACGCGCCGTGCGCGAATTCAGTGGATCGTGGCGCTCGCGAGGAAACGCAGCATCGCGCCGGACTTGAGCCGGTACACGCCCTCGCCCAGGCATTCCGCGTTGTCCATGTCGTCGAGCGTGAGCGCGATCTCGTCCTCGCCGCGCTTCGCCTCCAGGATCACGTCGTCCGCAACGCAGTTCTCGTCCGGCACGCGAAGGTACTCGGTGACGAAGACGACCCCGTTCACCAACACGAAATCCGCGTCGTGCATTGCTTGCGCAGCCTTGAACACTTCGTCACCTCCCGAGGTCGATTCGATCGATGCGCCCGGGGCTCTCACCCCCGCCATCGTCGCCGTCCACTTCCAACATGCGGCCGTGCGGTGGCGGTTCAAGAGCCGAGCTCCGGGACCCCTGTTCCGCATTGCGTCGCTCGCCGATTCAGACGACGGGACGAAGCGGAGGTTCGGCCCGAACGCGCCGCCGAAAGCACATGGCATCGGGTCTAAGCAACTGATTTGCAGGCGAACGCCGCTGCCCGCGCGGGCAAGCCTGACAGCAAAAACAGGAGCCGGCCTACAGGAGAGCGCGAAGGCGCAGACGGCGCCGCCGCCGTCCGCCTCACACGACGAGTTCGCGCACGAAGTTGGGCAGCGCCAGGGCGGCGCAGTGCATCGCCCCGTTGTAGTACTGCAGGTCGCCGATGCCGCGCTGTGCGATGCGCCGATCGATCTCGGCGGCCGTGAACGCTGCCGGATCGAGCGTTTCCGACGCGCACGCCATCATCCACATGCCGCCGTAGAGCGGGATCGACGTGAGATACGGCGTCACGCGCGCGAACGCGGCACGCAGGTTGGCAAGCCCGTCGCGGATGCGCGACGGGTGCGCGACCGGGCTCGCGATGTGCAGCGTCAACGCGCCGCCCGGAGCGAGGCGCGCGCGACAGGCGCGATAGAACTCGGCGGTGTAGAGCGGCGTCGACGGACCGCCCGGATCGGTGAGATCGAGCACGACCAGATCGTAGAGATCGCGGCCGTCGCGCACGAACGCGAGGCCGTCGCCGATGCGCAGCTCGAGGCGCGAATCGTCGAGCGCGCCGCGATGCACGCGCTGCAGATACGTGCGCGAGATGTCGACGACCGCCTCGTCGATCTCGCACAGGACGACCTTCTGCACCGTCGGATACTTCAGCAGTTCTTCCGCCGAGCCGCCGTCGCCGCCGCCTACTACCAGCGCGCGTGCGGGCGCCGGATGCGGCAGCGCGGCCATGTGCACGAGGTTCTCGTGATAGAAGAACTCGTCGCGCTCGGAGGTCATGAAGTGGCCGTCGAGCCGGAACAGGCGTCCGAACGCAGCGCTGTCGTGCACCTCGACGGCCTGGTATTGCGACCGGAAACGGGCGAAGGCTGCCTTCGAGCGGATGAAGAAGCCCCAGTCGTCCGTGAGGTACTCCGTCATCAGGTCCGCACCGAGATCCGGACCCGACGCGCCGTCTTCAGCCGTCATCCTTTCCTCCGCGATGAATCGCGTGGAATTTGGCGCGCTCGGGCTTGAGCGCAGCCTTCAGGGCAGAGAAGAGCGCCTCGGCCTTGGCCGAGTTGTCCGACTGGTAATTGCACACGTACACGTCGACGGTGACGAAGCCGTGCTCGGGCCAGGTGTGGATGGCGAGATGCGATTCGGCAAGCAGCACGGTGCCCGTGACGCCCTGCGGCTCGAACTGATAGAAGCTGTCGCCGACGATCGTGAGGCCCGCTGCTTTGGTGATCTCGAGACAAAGCGCACGCAGGCTTTCCGCGCGCGTGAACTCCGGCGTGTGGGCCGGGCAGCCGTACCACTCGCCTAACAGATGGATTCCGTCCATTAGTCGCCCCCGGGATGGCGCCGCTTGCGGACCCGCGCCGCTGCTCGATGGCGGGGGTCTTCGAATGACGCCGACAAATAAAAAGCCCCACCCCCGCTCGCACGGGCAGAAGGGCACCCACAGGTCCGGCTGCGGCCGGAAAGCCAAACGTTGAATTATTGCACAAAAGTTGCGCTCACGCGATAATTTTCGATTGCGCATTCGCTTGTCGTCGAAGCATTCCTCTCACTTTGCTTCGCATCCCGCCGCCGACGTCGGCTTTCCCTCGCGCCACATCCGTCAACGATCCCACGATGAACGAGCTCGCCAACCATCCCATGAACGCTGCGGCCGCACTGTCCGCGAGCGCATCCGCCACCGCCGACGTGCTGCGCGCCAATGCGATTCGCGCGCTCGCCATGGACGCGGTCGAAGCGGCAAAGAGCGGACATCCCGGCATGCCGATGGGCATGGCCGAGATCGCCGTTGCGCTCTGGAATCGCAACCTGCGGCACAACCCCGGCGCAGCCGCACTGGCCCGATCGCGACCGCTTCGTCGTCTCCAACGGCCATGGCTCCATGCTGCTGTACGCGCTGCTGCATCTCACGGGCTACGACCTGCCGCTCGACGAGCTGAAGCGCTTCCGGCAGCTGCATTCGAAGACCCCGGGCCATCCCGAGTTCGGCGCGACACCGGGCGTGGAAACCACTACGGGCCCGCTCGGACAAGGGCTCGCCAATGCGGTCGGCATGGCGCTGGCGGAACGCCTCCTCGCCGCCGAATTCAATCGACCGGGCCACGCCATCGTCGACCATCGCACGTACGTCTTCGTGGGCGACGGCTGCCTCATGGAAGGCATCTCGCACGAGGCGTGCTCGCTCGCGGGCACGCTGCGCCTCGCGAAGCTCGTCGCGCTCTACGACGACAACGGCATCTCGATCGACGGCGAGGTGAAGGGCTGGTTCACCGACGACACGCCGATGCGCTTCGAAGCGTACGGCTGGCACGTGATCCGCAACGTCGACGGCCACGACGTCGATGCCGTGGATCGTGCGGTCAAGGCGGCACAGGCGAGCGATCGTCCGACGCTCGTCTGCTGCAAGACCGTCATCGGCAAGGGTGCGCCCACGAAGGCGGGCACCGCCGATTGTCACGGCAGCGCGCTGGGCGAGAAGGAGGTCGCGGGCACGCGCACCCGGCTTGCGTGGACGCACGCACCGTTCGCGATTCCCGCCGAGATCTACGCGAGCTGGGACGCGCGCGAGCGCGGGAAGTCGCTGCAGGGCGACTGGGACGCGCGCTTCGCGGCTTATCGCACGGCATTCCCGGATCTCGCCGCCGCGTTCGAGCGCCGCATGCAGGCTGCGCTGCCCGCGCAGTGGTCGCACATCGCCGCGCGCATTCGTGTCGCGCCAGGTCGACAAGGGCGAAACGGTCGCCACCCGCAAAGCCTCGCAGCAGGCGATCGAGGCGTTCGCCGCCGCGCTGCCGGAGATGATCGGCGGCTCCGCCGACCTCACCGGCTCCGTCTTCACGAACTGGTCGCGCAGCACGCCGGTCACTGCGGAGGCCGCGGGCAACTACGTCAACTTCGGCGTGCGCGAATTCGCGATGTGCGCAATGGCCAACGGGCTCGCGCTGCATGGCGGATTCATTCCCTATGTCGGAACGTTCCTGACCTTCTCCGATTATGCGCGCAATGCGCTGCGCATGGCGGCGCTCATGAAGCTCCGCGCGGTGTTCGTGTTCACGCACGATTCGATCGGCCTCGGCGAGGACGGCCCGACGCACCAGGCGATCGAGCACGCCGCAAGCCTGCGCCTCATTCCGGGCATGACGGTATGGCGGCCGTGCGACACGGTGGAAACCGCCGCGGCGTGGGTGGCAGCGCATCGAAAGCGCGCATGCGCCGACGTGCCTGCTGCTCACGCGCCAGAACGTTCCGTTCCAGAAGCGCAGTCACGATCAGATCGCGGCCATCCGCCGCGGCGGCTACGTGCTGGCCGACTGGCCCGACGACACCTCGCCGCGCGTCGTGCTGATCGCCACCGGATCCGAGGTCGCGCTCGCGATGGAGGCACGCGCGAGCCTCACCGCGGAAGGCATTGCCGCGCGCGTCGTGTCGATGCCCTCGACGACGGTGTTCGACGCGCAGGACGCGAACTATCGCGCGAGCGTGCTGCCTTACCGCGTGCCGCGCGTGGCGATCGAAGCGGGCTCGACCGACGGCTGGCGCAAGTACGTCGGCGCCGCGGACGACCCGGGCGCAGCGGTGATCGGCATCGATCGCTTCGGCGAATCCGCGCCGGCCGGTATCCTGTTCAAGCACTTCGGCTTCACCGCCGGCAACGTGGTCGAAGCCGCGCGCTCGGTGGTGACGGCCGCGAGCAGGTAATCCGTTCCGGGGAGACACGCGGGCAACGCGGTAAAATGCCGTGCACCGCGGCTCGATGTTGCGATGCCCCGAGCGACGGAACTTGCCGCGGCTTTACGAGCGCGAGTCCCGGAGCGCGCAGCGCGACTGTTCTTCAATGACCTCCCCTGCCATCCGTCCCGCTTTCGAAGACGACGCGGCTGCGATAGCGCAACTGCGGATCGACAGCTGGCGCGCGACGTACCGCGGCATGATTCCCGACGCTTACCTCGATGCGATGAGCGTCGTAGCGAGCACGGAACTGTGGCGGCGCATCCTCGCGGCGGCGCCCAACCGCACGAGCACGTTCGTGGCCGAGGACGCCATGGGCCTCGTCGGCTTCGCCTCGGGCATGATGCTCGATCCGCCGAAGCTCGGCATGGACGCCGAGCTCTCCGCCATCTACGTGCGTCCCGGCCAGCAGCGCGCGGGGGTCGGCCGTGCGCTCGTGGGCGCCATCGTCGCGGCGCAGCGCGCCCACGGCGCGACCGGCATGGTGGTGTGGGTCATCGCCGCCAACCGCGGCGCGCGCGCGTTCTACGAAGCGCTCGGCGCCGAGCTCGCCGTCGAGCAGCCGTTCCAGTGGGACGGCATGGACCTCATCGAAGACGGCTACGTGTGGCGCGATCTCGCCGCGCTCGCAGCGGCCCGCGCAACGTACGCCAGCACGCCGCATTGACCTTCGCCAAACCACCGCTACGACGGGAGACGCCATGACCATCAAAGTCGCCATCAACGGCTACGGCCGCATCGGCCGCAACATCCTTCGCGCCCACTACGAAGGCGGCAAGAAGCACGACATCCAGATCGTCGCGGTGAACGACCTCGGGAATGCCGAGACCAACGCGCACTTGACGCGCTACGACACGGCGCAGGGCAAGTTCCCGGGCAAGGTCGAGGTCGACGGCGATTCGATGGTGGTGAACGGCGATCGCATCAAGGTGCTCGCGATGCGCGATCCCGCCCAGCTCCCGTGGGGCTCGCTGGGAGTCGACGTGGTGCACGAATGCACGGGCCTCTTCACCTCCAAGGAGAAGGCGGGCGCGCACCTGAAAGGCGGCGCGAAGAAGGTGATCATCTCCGCGCCCGGCGGCAAGGACGTCGACGCGACCATCGTCTACGGCGTGAATCACCAGACGCTCAAGTCCTCGTTCACCGTCATCTCCAACGCGTCGTGCACGACCAACTGCCTCGCGCCGCTGGTGAAGCCGTTGCACGACAAGATCGGCCTCGTGAACGGCCTCATGACCACCGTGCACGCCTACACCAACGATCAGGTGCTCACCGACGTCTATCACGAGGACCTGCGGCGCGCGCGCTCCGCGACGATGAGCATGATCCCGACCAAGACGGGGGCTGCGGCCGCGGTCGGGCTGGTGCTGCCCGAGCTCAACGGCAAGCTCGACGGTTATGCGATACGCGTTCCGACGATCAACGTCTCGCTGGTCGATCTCTCGTTCATCGCCGCGCGCGACACCACCGTCGACGAAGTGAACGCGGTCATGAAGGCGGCGTCCGAGTCCGGCCCGCTCGCCGGCATCCTGCAGTACAACAAGGCGCCGCTCGTTTCCATCGACTTCAACCACGATCCGGCTTCCTCGACGTTCGACGCCACGCTGACCAAGGTCTCGGGACGGCTGGTGAAGGTCTCGGCCTGGTACGACAACGAGTGGGGTTTCAGCAACCGCATGCTGGACACCACCGTCGCGCTGATGCAGGCGAAGTAATCCTCTCCCGACACCACGGGTGCGACCATGAACGTCCTCCGCCTCTCCGATCTCGACGTCAGGAACAAGCGCGTGTTCATCCGCGCCGACCTCAACGTGCCGCAGGACGACTCGGGCCGCATCACCGACGACACGCGCATCCGTGCCTCCATCCCCGGCATCCGCGATGCGCTCGCGCGCGGTGCGGCGGTGATGGTCACCTCGCACCTCGGCCGGCCGAAGGAAGGCGAGTTCAGCGAGGCCGATTCGCTGGCGCCGATCGCAACGCGGCTTTCCGAGCTGCTCGGTCGTCCGGTGCCGCTCGTGCGCGACTGGGTCGACGGCGGCGAATGGCTGCGCAACCTCAAGCCGGGCGAGGTCGTGCTGCTCGAGAACTGCCGCTTCAACAAGGGCGAGAAGAAGGACGACGAAGGCCTCGCCCGCAGGATGGCGGCACTCGCCGACGTGTACTGCAACGATGCGTTCGGCACCGCGCATCGCGCGGAGGCCACGACGCACGGCATCGCCAGGTTCGCGCCGGTCGCGTGCGCGGGTCCGCTGCTCGCGGCTGAGCTCGATGCGCTCGGCAAGGCGCTCGCGCATCCGGCGCGACCGCTCATCGCCATCGTGGCCGGGTCGAAGGTCTCGACCAAGCTCACGATCCTCAAGGCGCTCGCCGCGCGCGTCGACACCCTGATCGTCGGCGGCGGGATCGCCAACACGTTCATCCTCGCCGCGCACGGCCATGTCGGCAAGTCGCTGGCCGAGCCCGAGCTCGTCGGCGAAGCGCGCGCCATCCTCGAAGCGTTCCCGGGAAAGGTCCCCGTTCCGGTGGATGCCGTGTGCGCGAAGTCGTTCGCGGCGGATGCGACTCCGACGACCAAGACCATCGAGGACATCGAGCCCGACGATCTGATCCTGGACATCGGTCCGCAGTCCGTTGCGCTGTTGAAACCCGCCATCGCGCACGCGGGAACCATCGTGTGGAACGGCCCCGTCGGCGTGTTCGAGTTCGATGCCTTCGCGAGCGGCACGCATGCGATCGCCGAGGCGATCGCGGCGTCGCCCGCATTCACGATCGCCGGGGGCGGCGACACGCTCGCGGCGATCGCGAAGTTCGGCATCGAGGACCGCATCGGCTACATCTCCACCGGTGGCGGAGCGTTCCTCGAGTTCCTCGAGGGCAAGACGCTGCCTGCCGTCGCGGCGCTCGAAGCCCGCGCGAACGCGAAGGCGTAGCCGCCCCGCAACGGCGTTCGCGTCGGCATCCGGGCCGGAATCGGCGCCCGCACGCAATCGCTTCGCACGACGCGAATTCACGTACCATTGGCGGCTTTCGTTCCAGGAACGATCGCGTGCAGCGCAATACCAAGATCGTCGCCACTCTCGGCCCCGCGTGCGCGGCACCGGAGACGCTGCTGCGCACGCTCGCGGCAGGCGTGGACGTGGTGCGCCTCAACTTCTCGCACGGGCGCCCGAGCGACCACGTCGCGCTCGCCGAGCTCGTGCGCCAATGCTCGCAGAAGCTCGGGCGCGAGGTCGGCATCATGGTCGACCTGCAGGGACCCAAGATCCGCATCGGCAAGTTCGCGGAAGGGCGCGTAAATCTCGAGCCCGGCGCGACCTTCATCCTCGACGCGGGCTGCGAGCTCGGCAACGCGGAGCGCGTCGGCCTCGACTACAAGGAGCTCGTGCAGGACGTCGGCCCGGGCTCGGTGCTGCTGCTCAACGACGGCCTCATCAAGCTCGAGGTGCAGGCCGTGCGCGGCACCGAGATCGTGACGCGCGTGGCGGTCGGCGGCGCGTTGTCCAACAACAAGGGCATCAATCGCCTCGGCGGCGGCCTCACCGCGCCCGCGCTCGCCGCGAAGGACATGGAGGACATCAAGACGGCGGCGCACATCCAGGCCGATTTCCTCGCCGTGTCGTTCCCCAAGAACAAGGAAGACATGTACATGGCGCGCCAGCTCCTGCGCGCCTCGGGCAGCCGCGCGATGCTGCTCGCCAAGATCGAGCGCGCCGAAGCGATCACGGCGCTCGCGGAGATCATCGACTCGTCCGATGGCATCATGGTGGCGCGGGGCGACCTGGCGGTGGAGGTCGGCAATGCGGCGGTGCCCGGCCTGCAGAAGCGCATGATCAACATGGCGCGCGACCGCAACAAGGTGACGATCACGGCGACCCAGATGATGGAGTCGATGATCAACAACCCCATCCCGACGCGCGCCGAAGTGTCCGACGTGGCCAACGCGGTCCTCGACGGAACCGACGCCGTGATGCTCTCGGCGGAGACGGCGACGGGCAAGTACCCGGTCGAGACCGTCGAGACGATGGCGCAGATCTGCCTCGAAGCGGAGAAGTCTTACGTCGGCGAGCTCGATCGCGACTTCCTCAATCGCACCTTCACGCGCATCGACCAGTCGATCGCGATGGGCGCGCTGTTCACCGCGTATCACCTCAAGGCCACCGCGATCGCATCGCTCACGCAGTCCGGGTCGACCGCCCTGTGGATGTCGCGTCATAACTCCGGCTGCCCCATCTATGCGCTCACGCCCGAGGTGAGCTCTCAGCGCAAGATGGCGCTGTACCGCAATGTGCGCCCGCTGTACTACGAGCAGGGCGGCGAGCGCGATGCCGTCCTGCAGGGTGCGGAGGACCTCCTCCTCGCAGCGGGCCAGGTGAAGCCGGGCGATCTCATCGTGCTCACGGTCGGCGAGCCGATGGGCAAGTCGGGCGGAACCAACACCCTCAAGATCGTTCGCGTCGGCGAGCACCGCAGCTGACCACGACTCGGGGTCGACTCCGAGTCGGCTCCTTGCACGCAATCACCAATGAACGCACCCGACTCGAACCTGCTCTCCCTCAACACGGCGACGGTGCGCGGGCAATGGACGCTGCCGCAGATCATCGACGGCTGCGCGCGGCACGGGATCCGCATCATCAGTCCGTGGCGCGATCAGGTCGCTGCCGCCGGGCTCAAGGACACAGCACACCGCATCCGCGATGCCGGCCTCACGCTGTCCGGCTATTGTCGCGGCGGCATGTTTCCGGCCGTGGACCGCGCGGGGCGCAAGGCGGCGCTCGACGACAACCGCCGCGCGGTGGACGAAGCGCTGACGCTGGGCGCGCCATGCCTCGTGCTCGCGGTCGGCGGCCTGCCCGCCGATCGCGAAGGGCGCGTGCAGTCCAAGGACCTCGTCGGCGCACGCGAAATGGTGCGCGACGGCATCGGCGAGCTGCTCGAGTATGCGCGGCCCTCCGGCATGCCGCTCGCCATCGAGCCCCTGCATCCGATGTATGCCGCCGATCACGCGTGCGTCAATACGATGACCCACGCCAACGACCTTTGCGACGAGCTCGGCGCGGGTGTCGGCATCGCGGTGGACGTGTATCACACGTGGTGGGACCCGAACCTGAAGCGCGAGATCGAGCGCGCGGCCGGATCGACGCCCTCGCGCCTGCTCGCGTACCACATCTGCGACTGGCTGGTGCCCACCACCGATCTCCTGCTCGATCGCGGCATGATGGGCGACGGCGTCATCGACCTGCCGCTCATCCGGTCGTGGATGGAGGAAGCGGGCTATCGCGGTGCGCACGAGGTCGAGATCCTCTCCGCCACGAACTGGTGGAAGCGCGATCCCGACGAGGTGCTCGTCACCTGCAGGTTCAGGCACGCCGAGGTGACCTAGCCGCCCCTCGATTGTCCCGAACAATGGCTCGGGACAATCGGGGGGCGGATCAAGACGCTGCGCCGGGTCATTCCGGTTGCTGCACGAAGAGCTCGCCACGCGCCGAATCGGTGATCGCCACCACGCACGGGTGGCGCAGGCGACGCTCGACCGAGATCGCGACGAGCTCCTCCGTGACGTCCGCCGTGCGGCCGATCGCCTTCACGCCGAACTGGTGCTCGATCTCGGCTTCGAGCACCGTGAGCCCGGTGAAGATGCCCTGCCCGTGCTGCCCGAACGCTTTCGCGAGCGCGGAATCGTCGAACTCCCCCACGACGCGCGGCCGCACGTCGTGGCGCGCGAACCACGCGCGAAGGCGCGGCGCAACCGGTGAATCCTCGCCGGGCATGAGCATCGGCATGTCCTGCAGGCAGGCGGGGAAGGCGCCGCGGCAGCGCCGGTGCAATGCCGGCGCGGCGAAGAACGTGAGCCCGGAACGGCCCAGCGCGTGGTTGAACGCGCGCACGCTCATGGCGGGCGGCATCGGCGCATTGGCCACCACGAGATCGAGCTTGTGGATCGCGAGCTCGGCCAGCAACCCGGCGAGCTTGCCTTCCCTGCACACGATGCGCACGGGCTGATCGACCCGCGTGGCCGGTTCGACCAGCCGATACGCGATGGACTTGGGCACCGCATCGGCGATGCCGACGCGAAACTCGAGCGCTTCGCGGCCCGCGACGCCGCGCTTCATCGTTTCCTCGAGTTCGCCCCCGAGGGCGAAGATCTCGTCCGCATAGCGCACCACGTGCCGGCCTTCGTCGGTGAGCGCGAGGCCGCGCCCGCTCTTGCGCAGCAGCGGGGTGCCGAGCGCGTCCTCCAGCAGCGCGATCTGGCCGCTGATCGTCTGGGGGGTGATGCTGAGACGCTGCGCCGCGCGCAGCACGCCGCCTTCGTGCGCGACCATCCAGAAATACCGCAGGTGCTTGTAGTTCAGGGCCATGACGATTCGTTTTCTACGAAGTTAACAACAATAATAATCGCATTTACGCGAACCTTGTGCCCGCTTATGCTGGCCCCTCGTCAGTCTCCCGCCAAACGCACCGGAACGATGCCCGAAACGATCGCAAACGGATGGATGTGGGCCGGATTCGCCGGCATCGTGATCGCGATGCTGGCGGTCGACCTGTTCCTGCTCGGCGGCCGCAAGGCCCACCGCGTCACCTTCCGCGAAGCCGCCGGCTGGTCGGTGGTGTGGATTGCCGTCGCCATCGCATTCAACGCCGCACTGTGGTGGTACCTCGACGGCAGCGCGGGGCGCGAGATCGCCAATGCGAAGGCGCTGGAGTTCTTCACCGGCTATCTCATCGAGAAGGCCCTCGCGGTGGACAACGTGTTCGTCTGGCTGATGCTGTTCGGCTACTTCGCGGTGCCGGCCGAATATCAGCGGCGCGTGCTGCTCTACGGCGTGCTCGGCGCGATCGTCATGCGGGCCGCGATGATCTTCGCGGGTGCATGGCTTCTCGCGCAGTTCCACTGGATCCTGTACCTCTTCGGCCTGTTCCTGGTCGCGACGGGCGTGAAGATGCTCGTCTTCGCCAATGCGACGCCGGACCTCGAGCGCAATCCGGCGCTGCGCTGGATGCGCGGCCATCTCAAGGTGACGACCGGGTTCGCGGGCGAGCGCTTCTTCGTGCGAAAGGACGGCATCCGCCATGCGACGCCGCTCCTCCTGGTGCTGGTGCTGGTGGAGCTCACCGACCTCGTGTTCGCGGTCGACAGCATTCCCGCGATCTTCGCGGTGACCGACGATCCGTTCATCGTGCTCACGTCCAACGTGTTCGCGATCCTGGGCTTGCGCGCGATGTACTTCCTGCTCAAGGACGTCGCCGACCGCTTCCACCTGCTCAAGTACGGTCTCGCCGTGGTGCTGATGTTCGTCGGGGCCAAGATGCTGCTCGTGGACATCTACAAGATCCCGGTGCTGCTCTCCCTCGGTGCCGTCGCCGCGGTGCTCGCGGTCGCGGTCGTCGCGAGCATGCTCGTCGCGCCCAAGCGCGCGACGGCGAACGGCTGAGGCTGGAGTAAACTAAACGGTCCCCGTTCGTCCTGTCGCGGAGCCCCTCATGCCTCTCGTTTCGATGCGTCAACTGCTCGACCACGCCGCCGAGCACAACTACGGCCTCCCGGCCTTCAACGTGAACAACCTCGAGCAGGTGCAGGCCATCATGGCTGCTGCGTCCGAGACCGACAGCCCCGTGATCATGCAGGCCTCTGCCGGTGCGCGGAAGTACGCCGGCGAGCTGTTCCTGCGGCACCTCATCCAGGCGGCGGTCGAAAGCTATCCCAACATCCCGGTCGTCATGCACCAGGACCATGGCCAATCGCCGGCGGTGTGCGAGTCGGCGATCAAGCTCGGCTTCTCGAGCGTCATGATGGACGGGTCGCTGCGCGAGGACGGCAAGACCATCTCCGATTACGACTACAACGTGCGCACGACCAAGCAGGTGGTCGACATGGCGCACATGTACGGCGTCACGGTCGAAGGCGAGCTCGGCTGCCTCGGCTCGCTCGAGACCATGAAGGGCGACAAGGAGGACGGCCACGGCGCCGAAGGCACCATGACGCGCGAGATGCTGCTCACCGATCCCGAGCAGGCCGCGGATTTCGTCAAGCGCACGCAGGTCGATGCGCTGGCGATCGCGATCGGCACCTCGCACGGCGCGTACAAGTTCTCCCGCAAGCCGACCGGCGACATCCTCGCGATCCAGCGCATCAAGGAGATCCATCGCCGCATCCCGAACACGCACCTCGTGATGCACGGCAGCTCGTCGGTGCCGCAGGACATCCTCGCCGAGATCCGCAAGTTCGGCGGCGACATGAAGGAAACGTACGGCGTGCCGGTCGAGGAGATCCAGGAAGGCATCAAGCACGGCGTGCGCAAGGTGAACATCGACACCGACATCCGCCTCGCGATGACGGCCGCGATCCGGAAATTCCTTGCCGAGAATCCGTCGAAGTTCGACCCTCGCGAATACCTCAAGCCCGCGATGCAGGCCGCCAAGGCGATCTGCAAGCAGCGCTACGAGCAGTTCGGCGCCGCGGGCATGGCGGGCAAGATCAAGGCCGAGCCGCTGGACGCCATGGCCACGAAGTACAAGAACGGCAAGCTCGCGCAGCTCGTGCAGTAGTCGCTCGCGTAACGGTGGTCGGTCATGCCGCGTCCTCGGCCGGCGTGCGACCCTGACTGGCGCGGTAGCGTATTCGCATGTGCCAGACGTGCTCCGCGAGGATCGCCTCGGCGCGCTCGAGGTCGCCCTTCGCGAACGCGGCGATCAGCGCGCGGTGCTCGCTGAGCGACTTGTTGCGGATCGCGTCGGTCGCCATCAGGTTGTGCGTCCTCAGCGCCGCCACACGGCCGGAGATGAGGCGATAGGCACCGATGAGGTACTCGTTCGCGCTGTTCTCGGCGATGACCTGATGAAAGGCGGTGTCGGCGCGTGCGACGCCGAGCCGGTCGTCGGCGTCCCGCGCGCGCTCCATCTCGTCGTTGGCCGCGCGCAATTGGCGCAGCGTCTCGTCACGGCGGCGGGCGAAGCAGAAGCGCAGGGCACTCACCTCCATGATCCGGCGGAACTCCGCAAGCTCCCCCACGTCCTCCTCCGAAGGCACGAAGACGAAACTGCCCGACTGGGGGCGGATGTCGATGAGCCCCTGCAGCTGCAGGGCAGTGAGCGCCTCGCGGACCGGCGTCCGGCTGACGCCGAAGGCAGCCGCGAGCTTGAGCTCGGACAGCGCATCACCGAGCGCGAAGCGACCTTCCATGATGGCCTCGCGAATCCCCTCGGTGACCTGGGTCGTGAGCGAGCCGGCGGGCTGCGCGGCGCGCGGCCGGGCGCGTCGTCGTGGAAGTGCATTGCTGAGCTGTGCGATCGACTGTCTTGGCATCGTTGTCTCGGTTTCGACTGGACCGCGACGGCTACAGGCGGTGCGCGAGCGCGGCCGCGTCCTGGATCGCTTCCAGCGCGGTGCGCGGTTGGGCGCAATCGCCGAGCACGTGCACTGCGAGCGTCGGGGCGCGCTCGTACAGCGCGTCGGCCACGGTCGTGACGGGAAGCAGCATCCGCGTCGGCACCACGAGGTCGATCGCGTCTTCCTCCCAACGCTCGTTGCCGTTCCAGAGCGTGGCCGTTCGTTCGCCGAGGGCTTCCACCGTCGTGCCGAGATGGACGGTCACGTTCGGTCGGTCCTGGAGCGCGGCGATCTGGAATCGCCGTGACCGCATGCCGATGTCGGTGACGAGCTCGCGGCTCGCTTCGACGAGCAGGACCCGGGTGCCCTTTTCCGCGAGGATGCGGGCGATCCCCACCCCGCGGATCTCGCCTCCGATCACGAGCGCGCGGCCGATGTCGCTCACGGGTCGCCGGAGAATCTCGTAGGGATCGACCACGGGGCTGTCGAGGATACCGGGAATGGCGGGAAGACCGGGCACGGATCCGGTCGCGACGATGACGACATCGGGATCCTGGGCGAGCACGCGATCGGCGTCGGCCTCGACCCCCAGATGGATGCGTACGCCGGCGCGCGCCGCCTCGCCGGCGAGCCACGGCAGGTGACCGGCAAGTTCCTCGCGTCCGGGAAGGCGCCGGCTCAGCAGCATCTGGCCCCCGGGCTCATCGTTGCGCTCGAAGAGCGTGACGCTGTGTCCGCGCAAGGCGAGGATGCGGGCGGCTTCCAGGCCGGCCGGTCCGCCGCCCACGATCGTGATGCGCTTAGGCGCCGGCGTCGGGACGATCGCGTAGTCGCGCTCGCGCCCGGTCGTCGTGTTGACGAGACACACGATCGGCAGCCCGCGGGAATGCATGTCGCTGCACCCCTGGTTGCAGGCGATGCACGTGCAGATCTCGGAGGTTCGCCCCTCGCGCGCCTTGCGCGGGAATTCCGGGTCTGCGTGAAGCGCTCGCCCGAGCGTCACGAAGTCGGAGGCGCCTGACTCGATGAGGTGCTCCGCCACGCTCGGATCGGTGATCCGCCCGGAGACGCTCACCGGAACGTCGACGTGCTTGCGCACCTCGCGTGCAAGCGGCGCGAGCACGCCCTGCGGCATCTCCATCGGCTGCGTGATCCACCAGTTCGTCTCGTACATGCCGGCGGAAACGTCGATCAGATCCACGCCTGCGGCAACGAGATGCGGTGCGATTGCGCAGACGTCGGCGAGGCCAAGGCCGTTCTCCTGATGTTCGTCGCCGCTGATGCGGTAGAGGATCGGCAGTGTCGTGCCGACCGCTTTCCGGACGGCCGCGATCACCTCGAGCGGAAAGCGCATGCGGCCTGCCAGATCGCCGCCGTATTCGTCCTCGCGCTTGTTGCACCAGGGCGACAGGAACTGGCTCAGCAGATAGCCGTGCGCGCTGTGGATGCCGATGAAGTCGCATCCGGCTTCGGCGGCGCGGCGCGCGGCGTCGCCGAAGCGTTCGACGATGGCGGCGATCTCGCCGCGGTCCAGGGCCTTCGGCGCGTAACCCCCGGCTCCTGCATACGGCACCACGGAAGGGGCTCGCGACTCGAGACCGCTGATCCATGGCTGCACGACGCGGCCGCCATAGTTGAGCTCGGGCCCGATGACGCCGCCGCCTCGGTGCACGGCCGCGACCAGGCGCGCGAACTCGGGAAGCAGATCGTCGTCGTAGAGCCCCATCTGCAGCGTGCGGCCCTTGCCGCGGGGGTCGACGTAGGTCGCCTCGGTATACAGGAGGCCCGCGCCGCCACGCGCGCGCGCTGCCATGTAGTCGATGTAGCGCTGCGTGACCCGACCTTCGGCCGTGCAGTAGTTGCGTTCCATCGGCGAGCCGATGATCCGGTTCCGGACTTCCATGCGGCCGATGCGGCCCGGCTGGAAGAGATGGGGAAAGCGCATGCGCAAGGCTCCGGGCAACGCGTCGGAATCCGGCCTTCCGAGGGCCGCCGACGTCGTCACCGATGCTTCCGCGGCTTCGGTGACGCGAGGTGAGAAGTACCGCGACGGACCCGCGCGCGCCGGGCTCCGCTCGCGGCAATCTGGTACCTCAGTGGACTGCAACGGCCAGACGTTGTCAAGCCGACGAGCCGGCTGGACGCGTTCGCGCCGGCCTGCCGCGACAGGAGCTGGCAGCGGGGTCGATCCGCAGTTGACCGCAGTTGACAAGAGGTCCTGAATCCATTCAACTGAGGTACCAGCGCGCGTCCGAAGCACATGACGAGCTTCGTCATCCTGTCGGTTCCGCGCGTCTTCGGCTACAAGGGCTGAACTCGACGATGGGCGGACCAGGAACGTGGCGAGCGTTGGTGACCGGGGCCACCGGTGGCATCGGCCGCGCGACCTGTTTCGCGCTGGCGGCGTCGGCCCGCGCGCGCGGCCTCCCGCTCGCGCTGGCTGCCGCCGCGTCCGAACCGGGGCCGCAGCTCGAGACGGTTGATCGCGGAGCTTTCGGCGCAGGGGGTGCGAGCCTTCGGATTGCACGGGGATCTGGCGGACACGGGGATCTGCGCGAGCCTTGCGGCCGACGCCGTCGCGCGTTGCGGCGGGCTCGACGTGCTGGTGTCCAACGCGGGCATCGTGCGCAGCGCGCCACTGGCGGACCTCGAACCCGCCGAATGGGACGCCGTTTTCGCCGTCGACGTCCGCGCAACGTGGCTGCTGGCGCGGGCCTGCCGCGCTGCACTGGCGTACAGCCACGGTGCCATCGTCGCGGTAGCCTCGATTTCGGCGTCGTATCCGTTCCCCGGCCTCGGCGCCTATTCGCCAGCCAAGGCGGCGCTCGTCATGCTCTGCCGACAGCTCGCCCAGGAATGGGCAGCGGAGGGGATTCGCGTCAACACGGTCTCGCCGGGCCTTGTCCGCACGCCGCTCACCGAACCCGTTTATCGCGACGAAACCTTGCTGCGCCAGCGCGAGGCGTGCGTTCCGCTCGGACGGATTGCCGCTCCGGAAGACGTGGCCGGCGCGATCGTCCATCTGGCGGGACCGGATGCCGGCTATGTGACCGGCGTCGATCTGCGCGTCGACGGCGGACTCGGCGACCGGCTGCTCGGCACCATCCCGGGCAAGCCGGGCGCACCCGGCGGAGGCGATCGCGCGATCGCCGCGCCGTCATGACATCGTTTCCGGCCATGCCCATTCTCTCGCTCGATCATCTGACGCTGTTCGAGCTGACCCCGCCCGAACTGGTCGGAGTCGCCGCAGCCGCGGGATTCACCCACGTCGGATTCCGGCTCAACCCGGCAGCTCCGCCCGGAGAGCGGCAGCATCCGATGATCGGGGACTCGCCGATGCGCCGCGAGACGCTGACACGCATGCGCGACACGGGCGTGTCTGCGTTCGACTTCGGCGTCTTCCGGCTGAAGCGCGGGGTCGACGTCGCGGCCTTCGAGCCGGTGCTCGAATCGGCCGCGGTCCTGGGCGCAAGGCGCGCCGTCGTCAACGGCGACGAACCGGATCCGACGCTGCTCGCGGAGCTGCTGCATCGGCTCTGCGAGCTCGGGCGCGGCTACGGCATCGTCATGAACCTGGAGCCCACGCCGTGGACCGGGATCCCGACGCTCGCGGCGGCGTTGGGCGTCGTGCAGGCCTGCGGGCATCCCGGCGCGCGGGTGATGATCGACACGATCCACGTCGACCGCGCGAACGCAACGCCGGCCGATATCGCGCGCATTCCGGCGGCGCTCGTGGACTACGTGCAGGTCTGCGATGCGAAGGGGCCGCGCCCGACCGATTTCGAGACGATGATCCATCAGGCGCGCAACGAGCGCGCTTTCCCCGGCGAGGGAAACCTCGACCTCGTCGGGATGCTGTGCGCGCTGCGCGAGTCGATTCCATTGAGCCTCGAGGCGCCGGTGCAGTCGCTTGCGGGCAGCCTGACCCCCGTCCAACGCGCGCAACGGGGACGGGCCGCGGTAGTTTCGCTGCTTGCGGCCGTCGCCGCTCGCCGGGGGGCCGCTGCGCTTTCCGTGGACCCGCTGCACTGAGGCGCACCGCACCCGTTCAAACGATGCAACACCCTTAGGCGACTAATCCATGCAGGCGCAACAGCAAAGCTCCGACGCCTTCCCCAAGCGGGTGGCCGTGATCACGGGAGGTGCGGGCGGACTCGGGCGTGCGATCGCGCAACGCATGGCACGTGCCGGGGTCGCAAGCGCCCTGTGGGACATCGATCTCCCCAAGACGACCGCCGCGGCCGCGGAACTGCCGGGAGCGCGCGCGTATCGCGTGGACGTCACCGATTACGCAGCGGTCGCACGCGCCACCGAGGACGTCGTGCGCGACTTCGGCCGGATCGACATCCTCGTCAACTCCGCCGGCGCGAATGGGCCGATTGCCCCGCTCGTCGAGTACCCGCTCGATGGCTGGCGGCGGACCATCGCGCTCAACCTCGATGGCGTCTTCCACTGCTGCCGCGCGGTGATTCCCGTCATGCAGCGGGGCGACTACGGACGCGTCGTCAACATGTCGTCGATCGCGGGCAAGGAAGGCAACCCCGGCGCGTCCTGCTACGCGGCAGCCAAGGCGGGCGTGATGGGCCTCACCAAGTCGCTCGGCAAGGAACTCGCGACCACCAACATCCGCGTCAACGCGGTCGCACCGGCGGCAATCGACACCGAAATACTTTCGCAGTTGACGCCGGAGTTCAAGGCGCTCGTAGTCTCCAAGATTCCGATGGGGCGGCTCGGTCGCGCCGAAGAGGTGGCCGACCTGGTCAACTGGCTTGCCTCTGACGAATGCTCGTTCTGCACCGGCGCGGTCTTCGACGTATCCGGCGGCCGTGCCACCTACTGAGGAGGCTTCTTCTCGATCACAGCAGCATCCATCCTGCACTTCAGTTGTGTCAGGTTGGCGTTTATCGTTTAGCCTGCCCGTTCTTTCGATCTGCCCACGCAACATCACCAGGAGGAATCTCATGCACGCCAAGATGACCCGCCGTTCAGTGCTCGCCGCGGGCGCCTCGTTGCTGGCGCTCGGCGCCCTGCCATCGGTCCACGCCCAGGGGAAGACCAAGTTGCGGTTCAGCTGCGCCTTCAACGAGCAGGACCTGCGCGCCGACGCCTACAAGGCTTTCGCGGCGGCGATCAAGGACGAATTCGATTTTCAGCCGTACTGGAGCAACACCCTGTTCAAGCAGGGTGCCGAGCTCGTCGCCATGCAGCGCGGCAACCTCGAGCTGTGCAATCTCGCGCCCGCGGACATCTCGAAGCAGATCCCCGCCTGGTCCCTGATGACCTCGGCCTACCTGTTCCGCGATTCCGATCACATGAAGAAGACGTTCAAGAGCGACGTCGGCAGGGAATTCATCAAGATGGCCCGGGACCAGCTCGGCATCCAGGTCATTTGCCCCGTCTACTTCGGATCTCGTCACGTCAACCTCAAGCCGGACAAGCCGATCAGGACGCCGGCGGATCTTTCGGGCATGAAGCTGCGCATGCCGCCCGGTGAATACTGGCAGTTTCTCGGCGAGGCGATCGGCGCCAACCCGACGCCCGTCCCGTTCACCGAGGTGTATACCGCGCTGCAAACCGGAGCGATCGACGGCCAGGACAATCCGCTCGTCACCAGCCGGCAGATGAAGTTCTACGAAGTCACCAGCCAGTTCGTTCTCACCGGCCATGTCGTCGGCTACGACGTGCTGTCGATCACGACGAAGATCTGGGACGCGATGACGCCCGCGCAGCAGGCGAAGTTCCAGGCGGCCGCGGACAAGGCCATGGACGACAATACCGCCAGGTACAACGCGCAGGAGAAGGAAACCATCGAGTTCTACAAGTCGCAGGGCAAGAAGGTCTACCCGCCCGACCTGAACGCGTTTCGGACCTTCGCCCAGAAGAAATACGTCGACAAGTACGGCGCGGATTGGCCGAAGGGCGCGCTCGAGCGCATCAACGCCCTGTAGGCGGGCGTCGTTGTCGCCTGTCTTGGTGCCACCGGCGCCGATCATTCCCGAATGGTCGGCGCGTCCCGGAACCCAGCATTCGGGCGCTTGCGTCCCCGATCGCGCGAAGGTGAGCGAGGATGTCGATGCGAACAGCCGGCGGTTTCGCGGTCGTGAAATGGCTCCGTAGAAGGGCGGAGAACGTCGCGGTCGCGCTGATCGCGACGATGTTCGCCTGCTTCCTGCTTCAGATCGGGTTCCGCTATCTGCTGAACCAGCCGCTGGGCTGGACCGAGGAAGTGATCCTCCTCTGCTGGCTCTGGGGGGTGCTGTGGTGCGCGGCGTTCATCCTGACCGACGACGAGGAGATACGCTTCGACCTCGTCTGCGCAGCGGTTCCCACGCCCGTTCGGCGGACCTTCACCGTGATCAGCAGCATCGCGCTGATCGTCCTGTTCGCGGCTTCGCTTCCTGCCACGTGGCGCTACGTGATCTTCATGAAGCGCGAGCATTCCGCCTACCTGCACATGCGCTTCGACTTCCTGTATTCGATCTACGTGATCTTCGCCGTTGCCTGCATCGCGAGACACGCGCAGCTCGCATGGAACGCCATCACCGGCCGGACGCCGTCGAGCTCGCAAGCGTCGCAGCAGCACGAGGCCCTCTCATGATGCCCAGCGCCTTCACGCTGTGCATCATCGTTCTCGTCGGCCTCGCGACCCTGGGCTTGCCGATCGGCCTGTCGATGATCGGCGCCTCGATCTTCTACCTGCTGATGGCGGGCCTCGATCCCGGCACGGCGGCCGAACAGCTGCTGAACGGCCTGTTCAACAGTTACGTCCTGCTCGCGGTCCCGCTGTTCATCCTCGCCGCCGACCTGATGAACACCGGGAGCCTGACCGACCGCCTGTTGAACTTCTGTCTGGTGCTGGTGGGGCGTTTCCGCGGCGGCCTCGGGCACGTCAACGTCGTGGCGAACGTCATCTTCGCCGGCATGTCGGGATCGGCGATCGCCGACGCGGTGGGCATCGGCCGCATCATCATCCCCATGATGACGCGCGAGGGAAGGTATCCGATCGCGTACGCCGCCGCGATCAGCGCGTCGGCGGCCGTCATCGGTCCGATCATTCCGCCGTCGATTCCGATGGTGGTCTACGCGCTGGTGGCGGACACGTCGATCGGCTACCTCTTCCTGGGCGGCGTCGTCCCCGGACTGTTGCTCGGCACGGCCTTCATGGTGATGAACACGGTGATCGCCCGGCGCCGGAACTATCCGGTGGAGCAGCCCGTCCCGTTGCGCCAGATTCCGCGCATTGCGCTGAACGCCTTTCCTGCACTGATGCTGCCGGTGGTGCTGCTGTTCGGCATCTATGGCGGGGTCATGACACCGACCGAAGGCGCGGCGGCCGCGGCGGCCTACGCGCTGCTCGCCGCGGCATTGATCTACCGGGCCATGCCGCTCAAGCAGCTGTATGCCGTGCTGCTCTCCAGCGCCAAGTCGACCACGTCGATCGGCATGCTGATCGGCGGAGCGATGGTCTTCAACTATGTGGTCACCATAGAAAACATTCCGCTTTCGGTCCAGCATTTCATCACCGGATTCCACCTCTCGGCGTTCACCTACCTTCTCCTGGTCAACGCCATCCTGCTGGTCCTCGGATGCCTCCTGGAAGGGACGACGATCCTGCTGGTGGTCGTTCCGGTCATGATTCCCACCGCCAAGGCGCTCGGCCTCGATCCCGTCCACTTCGGTGTCGTCGTGGTCGTGAACATCATGATCGGGCTGCTGACGCCGCCGTTCGGACTGTTGCTGTTCGTCGTTGCGAACATGACCAAGCAACCGCTGATGGCCATCGTGCGCGAGGCTGCGCCGTTCATCCTGGCGGCGATCCTCGTCCTCGCGCTCATCAGCTTCGTGCCGGAGACGGTCCTGTGGCTGCCGCGGGCGGTCGGATACAAGGGCTGAGCGCTGCGCCAGCGGCGCGGGAGACGGCCGTGACTCCGGTCCGATGGGGCGTGCTGGGGATCGCGGCCATCGCCACGTCGCGGTTCATTCCGGCGATGGCGCAGGCGCCTGCCGCGCGTCTCGTGGCCGTGGCGTCGCGCGACGCCGACAAGGCGAAGGCGGTGGCACGGCAATTCGGCGTGCCGCGTTGCTACGGCTCGTACGACGAGCTGCTGCGCGACCCGGACGTCGAGGCGCTCTATGTTCCGTTGCCCAACCACCTGCACCTCGAGTGGTCCGTTCGAGCGCTCGAAGCGGGCAAGCACGTGCTCTGCGAAAAGCCGCTCTGCCTGACTGCTGCGGACGTCGTCACGCTGAAGACGGCACGCGAGCGCAGCGGGCGGCACATCGAGGAGGCCTTTTCGTATCGCAATCATCCGCAGTGGACGCGAATCCGCGAATTGCTGGCCTCGGGCGCGATCGGGACGGTACGTGCCGTGCAGTGCACGCTTGCGAAGCAGTTCCTCGATCCGAACGACATCCGCAACGATCCCGAGCAGGGCGGTGGCGCGCTCTATGATCTCGGCTCGTACGCGATCAGCGCGTGCACCGCGGCATTCGGACGGGCACCGGTCCGGGTGGTCGCCGCGCTCGATCGCGACCCCGCCTTCGGGATCGATCGCCTGTCGACGGCGCTCCTCGATTACGGCGACGGTCACGCCAGCTTCACGGTCGCGACGCAGGGCGGACCCTCGGATTGGGCCACGCACCAGCAGTTCTCGATCCTGGGGAGCAACGGCTGGCTGCGCTGCGATTTTCCGTATGCGCATGCGCGACCCACGCCGTCCCACGTCTACGTCGGCGATCACACCAGCCACGGGGCGGTCGAGACCACGACCTACGGATTCGAGCCGGTGAATCAGTACACGCTGCAGGTCGAGCGGTTTTCGAGGTTCCTGCGCGGCGATGCGGTGCCGAGTTGGCCGATCGAGGATTCGCTCCTCACCCTGCGCGTCATCGAGGCCCTTTTCGCTTCGGCGCGCGATGGCCGCTGGCAGGGCGTCGGCGCCTGACCGCGCGGTGACGAAGGAACGACCTACGCCGTGACGAACATCGCGACCACTGCCGCGGCCATCGTCCACGTCGCCATCCAGCCGAGCAGCTTCAGGCGCCGCGTGATGGTGAACTCGCCCATCACGACGGGATCGTCGGCGAGCAGCATCATGATGATCATGATCGGCACGGCGATGACGCCGTTGATCACCGCGCTCCAGAACAGCGCCTGGATGGGATCGATCGGCGCGAAGTCGATGGCGACGCCGCCAAGTGTTGCGAGCGCGATGATCGCGTAGAACTCGCGCGCCTGCACGAGCTTCAGATCGAGGCCGGCACGCCACTGGAATGCTTCGGCCATCGCGTACGCTGCCGACCCCGCGAGCACCGGCACGGCGAGCAGGCCGGTGCCCAGGATGCCGAGGCTGAACAGCAGGAAGGCTGCATCTCCGGCGAGCGGGCGCAGCGCCTGCGCCGCCTGCGCGGAGCTCGTGATCTGCACCGCGCCCGCGGCGTGCAGCGTCGCCGCCGTCGAGAGCACGATGAAGAGGCCGATGAGGTTCGAGAAGCCCATCCCCAGGTAGGTGTCGATCTTGATGCGCCGCAGATGCGCCGCGCGCCTGCTCGGGCGAGCGCTTGAGCGGCTCGGCCTCGGGATCCGCCTGCAGGTCCTCGACCTCCTGCGCCGCCTGCCAGAAGAACAGATACGGACTGATCGTGGTGCCGAATACTGCGACGATCACGGTCAGCGCCTCGGAAGTCGAGCTTCACCCGCGGCCACACGATGCCGAGGATCGCGTCGCGCCAGGGCACCGCGATCGTGAACATGACGGCGACGTACGCGAGCAGCGCGAGCGTCAGCCACTTGAGATAGCGCACGTAGCGCTGGTACGGCAGCCAGATCTGCAACGCGAGGCACGTGAGGCCGATCACGACCACGGGCGCGTGCGAGTCGCCTCCGACCAGCAGATTGAGCGCATCCCCCATCGCGGCGATGTCGGCCGCGACGTTGATGGTGTTCGCCACCACCAGCATCAGCACGATGAGATACACGACGGGCACGCGGGAAACGCGACCGGATGTTCGACGCGAGCCCGTGCCCGGTCACGCGCCCCATGCGCGCGCTCACCATCTGGATGCCGACCATCAGCGGATACGTGAGAACGAGCGTCCAGCCGAGCTGGTAGCCGAACTGGGCGCCGGCCTGCGAGTAGGTCGCGATGCCGCTCGGATCGTCGTCCGCGGCTCCCGTGATGAGGCCGGGGCCGAGCTGGCGCCACCACCCGCGGGGGCGCTTCATTCGCGTCCTCGCGGGCATGCTGCAACACGCCACGCGCTGCGAGGCGGACAGCGGCAGATCGGTTCGCGAAAACGACGCTGTCGGCAACGCATGGTGGCCCCGATGCTAACTGCACCGGGGTCCGCGCTCAATCGAATTTACAGACCGCTTGCACCGACTGCAGCATCTCGCCCGTGCGACGATCCTGCACGAAGGCGACGACGACGGGATCGCGCCCGCGCTCGCGCAGGCAACGGCAAGGACACCACACCGGAGGCCTCGCCGCGCGGCCCACGACCCCGTGCTACGATGACCGACGGGTTTCCAACGGACACGGACACGCGCCGAAAGGAGAGTCGAGCATGGGCATCATGGGCATCGTCTGGACCATCATCGTCGGCTTCATCGTGGGCTGGATCGCGACCAAGATCATGCCCGGAGTGGAAAAGCTGGGCTTCTGGCTCACGAGCCTGCTCGGCATCGGCGGCTCGATCGTCGGCGGCATCGTCAGCAGCCTGCTGTTCCGCAGAGCGGACGGCAAGTTCCATCCGGCCGGCTTCATCCTGTCGATCCTCGGCGCGATCCTGCTGCTGTGGGCCTACAACCACTTCATCGCGGGAGGCACGCCGGTCTGACGGCGATGCAGACGTGATCGGACTCGACCGGATCGAAGCGGCTGCGCGCGACGTGTACGCCGCGATGGCGCCCACGCCGCAGTATGCATGGCCGCTGCTGCGCGCTCGCACCGGTCGCGAGGTGTGGGTGAAGCACGAGAACCACACGCCCACCGGCGCATTCAAGGTGCGCGGCGGCCTGCACCTCATGGCTGCGCTCGCCGCGCGCACGCCGCGCCCGCGGGGCGTGCTGAGCGCAACGCGCGGCAATCACGGCCAGAGCCTCGCGTACGCGGCCGCACGCTACGGCATGCGGTGCGTGATCGTGGTCCCCTTCGGCAACTCGCCGGGCAAGAATGCGGCGATGCGAGCCTTCGGCGCCGAACTGGTGGAGTTCGGGCGCGATTTCGACGAGGCGCGCGAGCACGCCGCGAGGCTCGCTGCCGAAGAACGGCTGGAGTTCGTCGGGCCGTTCCAGCCCGAGCTCGTCGCGGGCGTGGCAACGTACGCGCTCGAGCTCTTTCGCGCAGCGCGCAACCTCGACACGGTGTACGTGCCGATCGGCTGCGGGTCGGGGATCTGCGGCCTCATCTCGGCGCGCGACGCGTTGGGATTTGCCACGCGTATCGTCGGCGTCGTGTCGACGCGCGCCAATGCCTATGCGCAATCCTTCGCTGCGCGCACCCCGATCGCCACCGCAAGCGCCGACACGCTCGCCGACGGCATGGCGGTGCGGGTGCCGGTGCCCGCCGCGCTCGACGTGATCCTGCGCGGCGCGGAACGCATCGTCGAAGTCACGGACGAGCAGGTGGCGAGCGCGATGCGCATCTATTTCGACGACATCCACCAGGTCGCCGAAGGTGCGGGGGCGGCGCCGCTCGCCGCGCTGCTCCAGGACGGCGACCGCGCGGGAGCGCGCTGCGCCGTCATCCTGTCGGGCGGCAACGTCGACCGCGACGTGTACGTGCGCGCGCTCGACAGCCGTCGAGAAGCGCCTCTCGCTGGCTCCGCGTAGCGCTAGAGAATCCCCACGCTCGCCACCGCCGCGCCGGCGAGCAGCGATCCGAGCGCGAGCAGCACGAACGAGATGCCGATGAATTCCTCCTGCTCCGCGCGCACGTCGAGCACGGCGCTTGCCCCCTTGTAATACAGGAACACCGTGTGGCAGAGCGCCGCCAGCGGAATGATCACGAGATCGGGAAACACCAGGACCGCGCCCGATACCAGGAGCGGCATGGCGCCGAACGTGGCCACCTTGAGCGACGCCAGGAAGTCCGGCTTCGCCCGGTACATCCGCGCGACGGCGCAGAAGATGGCCGCGAGCAGGAGGATCGACGCGACGATGCCGAAGAACGTCATCGCCGCCGTGGCGAACACCTGGTCGGCCGGCACCAGGTAACCGTGCACGCGGTCCCACCGGCCGTCGAACACCTTCATCCCGGTGTAGGTCGCCACCGGCGTCGGCAGCGCGAGCGGGATGATGTAGCTTCGCAGCAGGCCATCGGCGGTTGCGGGCTCGTGCGCGATGCGCCGCCACTCCTCCGTCGGACGAAAGGTGAGGTAGACGAGCCGCCGGAGGAACTCGAGCATGCCGCTCGCTCCAGGTCTGATCGGGGCGACACGATCGGCGTCGCCACCGCTACGCGATCGAACGCCCCTCAGTCGCGCCGTACGCGCGTCTGCGACTGCTCGCGCAAGTACTGAGGCAGGTAGTACGACGACCCCGCGCACTTGCCCGTGGAACCCGATCCCTTCCAGCCTCCGAACGGCTGATGTCCGGGCCACGCACCCGTGGTGGCACCCTGCGGGCGATTCGCATAGCATACGCCCGCCTCGATCGCTGCGAAGAAGGCTTCCGTTTCCGCAGGCGAGCCGTAGAAACCGGCGGTGAGGCCATATTCGGAGCCGTTCGCGAGCGTGATCGCATCGTCCACGCTGTCGACCGGCGCAACGAGCACGAAGGGCGCGAACAGCTCGCGCTGCCAAAGCGGATGATCGAGCGGCGCACGCGCGATCGTGGGCGCGCAGTAGTGGCCGTGCGCGAGGTCCCCGTGATCGAGACGCTCGCCGCCGTGCACGATCGCGCCGGCGTCGCCGAGGGCATTGATCGTCGCCACGGCGTCCTCGAAGCGCGCGGTCGCGGCGGCATCGATCACCGGACCCATCCAGTGCTGGCGCAGGGTAGGATCGCCGACGACGATCTTCCCGGTCGCGCGGTGCAGGGCAGACACGAAATCGTTGAACGCCGGGTGCTCGACGTACACGCGCGAGCACGCGGAGCACTTCTGTCCGGACAGCCCGAACGCGGAACGCATCACGCCGAGCGCGGCATCGTCGAGATCCGCCCGACGACTCACGATGGCCGCGTTCTTGCCGCCCATCTCGGCGATGCACGGCCGCGGCCAGCGTCCGTCCGCGAACGAGCGATAGAGATGCATGCCCACCTGATAGCTGCCGGTGAAGGTGACGCCGGCCACACCGCCGTGGCGCACCAGCGCGTCGCCGATCGAGCCGCCGGGGCCGGTGACATAGTTGAACGCACCCGGCGGGACACCCGCGTCGCGCAACGCTTCCGCGAGGAGCAGGCCGCTCCAGGGCGTCGCGGATGCCGCCTTGAACACGACGGTATTGCCCGCGACCAGCGCGGCGCCCGCGGGCCCGCCCGCGAGCGCGAACGGAAAGTTGAATGGCGCGACGACGGCCCAGACGCCGTGCGGCTTGAGCACGCTGCGGTTCTCGCTCGCGAAGCCCGCGAGCGGATCGCGCTGCATGTCGCGCGCGTAGCCGTCGTTCACTTCCATCTGATCGCAGTAGTACGCGATCAGGTCGGCGGTCTCCTGCACCTCGCCGAGCGATTCCATGCGGTTCTTGCCGACCTCGAGCGCGAGCACGGCCCCGATGAAGAACACGCGCTCCTCGATGAGTGCCGCGGCCCGGCGCAGGATGGCGACGCGCTCGGCCCACGGCATCGCGGACCACGGACGAAATGCGCGCTGAGCGGCTTCCACTGCAGCAGCCGCGTGCGTCGCATCACCCGCCTGGAAGCGCCCGAGCACGATGCGGTGGTCGATGGGAGTGCGCACCTCGAAGCGCTGCGCGGCGCGCTCGCTGCGCCCGTCGATCAGCATCGCGTGCTCCGCCCCGAGCGCCTTGCGCACGGTCGCGACCGCAGCGTCGAAGTGCGCGTGCAACGCGTCCGGCGGATCGAACATCGTCGAGTAGGTGAGCTTGAAGTTCGGAGCGAGGGTGGCGGTCATGGGCAGTCCAGGAGGGCGCGTGCCCGCATCGAACGGCAGCGCAGGGGCGGCGCCCTATTCTCGCGCGGGACGCCGCACCGTAGAACACGACCATTGACTGCCGCGACTTCAAGTCTCACGCGGCGTGACGCGCACGCTACGTCGGGCGAATCACCGACGAGCTGCTCGTGCCAGCCGTTCTGCACCGCGCACGCCTGCGACGATGGTCACGCAGCTTACAGGAGGTCGCCGGCGGGCCCGAGCACCTGGGTGCGCAGCTCGCGGTAACGGGGCAGCTTCGGCGGGTACACGCAGATGTATTTCACCTGCGCGGCCTGCAGGCAGCGCTGCTTGATGATCTCGAGCTTCTGATCGCGTGGATTGGCGACCTGCTCGGCCTCGCGCGCATCGATGATCGCGAGGATGGTCATGTCGCGATCGCAAAGGACGAACCCGACGGGCTGGTTCGCGATCTTGCGAAACGCGCGCAGGCGCTCCATGCCCTGCGGACCGATCTTCACCTGCAGCACGTCGGCGAGCCGCACGCGCGCGAAGATCTCGTGCCGCGGGAACGCCGCCTTGAGCAGCAGGTACACCACGCTTTCGCCCTTGCTCAGGAAGCGCGGCCGAAGCAGATACAGGCCGGGCAGCTCGGCGGACGAAAGCAGGCGCGTGGTCTCGCCCTCGGTCCACTGCGCCATCGTGCCGTCGCCCGAGCCGGCGCGCGCCGCGACGCGATTGCGGCGCACCAGACCCACGATGATCGCCGTCGCCAGCGCGGTCATCGCGAGCGTGAACAGCAATCCGGAAGACAGGTGCAGGCTGTCGATTTTCCGATCCCGAGGCTAGCGCTGGTAGCGAGAGTGCCGGCGGCACGCGCGCTCGTGGCGCACAGTCACGGTCCTAGTCTAAAGGAAATGGCGCTGGCGGTCCCGACGACGGTCGGGCGACGACGACTGTACGTCGGCATGTGTTGCACAGGTGTGGCAGCCTTGCACCGAGCGCGAGCGCTTCGTGGCCGCATGCGCCGGGCAAACAAAAACCCCGCCGAAGCGGGGTTCCTGTTCCTGCATCCGGACTCGGGCACCGTGACTCGCGTGCCCGTCACGCTACATGTCCATGTCGCCCATGCCGCCCATGCCACCCATGCCGCCACCAGGCATGCCGCCACCCTTCTCGTCCTTCGGGTGTTCGGCGACCATCGCATCGGTCGTGAGCATCAGACCGGCGACGGAAGCGGCGTTCTGCAGCGCGAAGCGCGTGACCTTGGTCGGATCCAGCACGCCCATCTCGACCATGTCGCCGTACTGACCGGTCGCGGCGTTGAAGCCGAAGTTGCCCTTGCCGTCGACGACCTTGTTGACGACCACGGAGGGCTCGTCGCCGGCGTTGGCCACGATCTGGCGCAGCGGCTCCTCGATCGCGCGCAGCACGATCTTGATGCCGGCGTCCTGGTCGGGGTTGCTGCCCTTCAGGTCCTTCAGGTTCGCACGCGCACGCAGGTAAGCGACACCACCGCCCGGCACGATGCCTTCCTCGACGGCCGCACGGGTCGCGTGCAGCGCGTCCTCGACGCGGGCCTTCTTCTCCTTCATCTCGACTTCGGTCGCAGCGCCGACCTTGATCACGGCGACACCGCCCGCGAGCTTGGCCACGCGTTCCTGCAGCTTTTCCTTGTCGTAGTCGGACGTGGCTTCCTCGACCTGCTTGCGGATGTTCTTCACCCGCGCTTCGATGGCACCCTTTTCGCCGGCGCCGTCGATGATGGTCGTGTCTTCCTTGCCGACTTCGATCTTCTTCGCGCGGCCGAGGTCCTTCAGCGTCGCGTTCTCGAGCTTGAGGCCCAGCTCTTCGGCGATGACGGTGCCGCCGGTGAGGATCGCGATGTCCTCCAGCATGGCCTTGCGACGATCGCCGAAGCCCGGCGCCTTGACGGCGGTGGTCTTCAGGATGCCGCGGATGTTGTTCACGACCAGGGTCGCGAGCGCTTCGCCGTCGCAGTCTTCGGCGATGATGAGCAGCGGCTTGCCGGCCTTCGCCACCTGCTCGAGCAGCGGCAGGAGATCGCGGATGTTGCTGATCTTCTTGTCGTGCAGGAGGATGTACGGATCCTCGAGCAGCGCGACCTGCTTGTCCGGATTGTTGATGAAGTACGGCGAGATGTAGCCGCGGTCGAACTGCATGCCTTCGACGAGGTCGAGCTCGTTCTCGAGCCCCTTGCCGTCCTCGACGGTGATCACGCCTTCCTTGCCGACCTTCTCCATCGCTTCGGCGATCGTCTTGCCGATCGCTTCGTCCGCGTTGGCGGAGATGGCGCCGACCTGCGAGATTTCCTTGCTCGTGCTGCACGGCTTGCTGATCTTCTTGAGCTCCTCGACGACGGCGATCACCGCCTTGTCGATGCCGCGCTTCAGGTCCATCGGGTTCATGCCGGCGGCAACGTACTTGAAGCCTTCGTTGCAGATCGATTGCGCGAGCACCGTGGCCGTCGTGGTGCCGTCACCGGCGACGTCGGAGGTCTTGGACGCGACTTCCTTCACCATCTGCGCGCCCATGTTCTCGAACCGGTCCTTGAGCTCGATCTCCTTGGCGACGGACACGCCGTCCTTGGTGATCGTCGGGGCGCCGAAGCTGCGCTCGAGCACGACATTGCGGCCCTTGGGGCCGAGGGTTGCCTTGACGGCATTGGCCAGGACATTCACCCCGACCATCATCTTGTTGCGTACGCCTTCGCCGAAGCGGACGTCTTTGGCTGCCATAGCTGTATCTCCTGAGTCTCTAGCGGATGGGTGTTCGGTGAGCGATCAGGCGACGATGCCGATGATGTCGTCTTCGCGCATGTGGAGCAGATCCTGGCCATCCATCTTGAATTCCTGGCCGGAGTACTTGCCGAACAACACGCGGTCGCCCACCTTCACGCCCATGGCAACGATCTTCCCGTTGTCGTCGGTCTTGCCCGGACCCACCGCAACGATTTCACCCTGCGACGGCTTCTCGGCCGCGGTGTCGGGGATCACGATCCCGCCGGCGGACTTCTTTTCCTCTTCGACGCGCTTGACGATCACTCGGTCGTGCAACGGACGGATCTTCATAGTTGGTACTCACTCCTGCGTAAGGGGTTGACTACGAGCGCCTTGCGGCTACCGGCGCGGGCAGGCAGACGCTGCTGGCACTCACCGTAGGCGAGTGCTAATAATACGGACGGAGCGGGCGCAAATCAAGGCCGCGCACGGTCTTGCTTGCGACAAATTTGCCCGGATGGCTGCGGATCCGCGGGCCGCGCCGGCGATTCGGCCGGCGCGCGCGGGCTCTGGCGCAAGCACGACGGTCGTCAGCGGGGCGGGGATCCGGCGCCTGACGGCAGACGCTGCCGCCGCGGCGCCGCGTGCGCCCGGGCCCGCGCCGGGCGGCTCCTGCAGCGCAGCGGGGGCGGGTGCCGCCGCGTCCGGCGCAGGGCCGCCAGCGGACGCCGTGACCGGCAGCAACGGCTGGTCGGGCGACCAGCCGCCTCCGAGCGCGCGCATCAGATCGACCTGCGCCGACAGCAGCGTTTGGCGGTTGCGGATGAGCGAGAGCCGGGCGTCGTTGGCGTTGCGCTGCGCATCGAGGACTTCCAGGAACGCGGAATAGCCCGCCTCGTACCGCAGATTGGCGAGGCGCAGCGCGTTGGTCGCCGCGCGCACGCGCGTCTCCTGGTCCGTCTCGGCGGCCGTGGACTCGCGCACCGTGACGAGCGCATCCGCCACTTCGCGGAACGAGCGCTCGATGACCCGCCGATAGTTGGCGACCTGCTGGCGGGTGCGCGCCTCCTCCGCTTCGGTGAGCGCACGGCGACGGCCGGCATCGAAAATGGGCCCCAGCAGGTTGCCGCCGACCGCCCAGGTGCGATTCTCCGTATCCACGAACTGCGTCAGGGCCGTGCTCAGCGTTCCGAATCCCGCGGTGAGCGAGATCGTCGGAAACATGTCGGCGCGCGCCACGCCGATGCGCGCGTTGGCTGCGATCAGCTCCTGCTCGGCCTGCCGGATGTCGGGCCGGCGCACGAGCAACGTCGACGGCAGCCCCGGCGGCGGCGCCGCGGGCACCGGCATGCGCATCAGGCCCGCTGCGGGCACGACGAGATCGAGATTGCCGGTCAGCACGCCGAGCGCGTGCTGTGCGACCGCACGCTGGCGCACCAGGTCGTGGAGCAGCGCCGCGGCATCGGCGCGGGCGAGCTGCGCCTGGTTGACGTCGAGATCCGACACGAGGCCCGCCTCCGCGCGGCGCTCGATCAGGCGCAACGCCTCGGTGCGCGAGCCGAGCGTCGCTTGCGTCGTCGCGATCTGCGCGTCGAGCGAGCGCAGCGCGAAGTACGTCTGCGCCGTCACCCCGACGGTGGTCAGCTTCACGACCTCCGCGGCATAGCGCGAAGCCATCGCCGTCGCCGTCGCGGACTCGGCCCCGCGCCGGAGCCGGCCCCAGAAGTCGATTTCGAACGTCGACGACAGGCCGAGGCGCCAGGCGTTGTTGACCGACTGCCCGGAGATCGCCTGACGCACGCGGAATCGCGGCGCGCGCAGCGCCTCCCGTCACGTCCACCTCCGGCAGGAACGCCGCGTTGACCGCGCGCAGCGTCGCGTTCGTTTCCTCGATGCGCCCGATCGCCTGCCGGATGTCCTCGTTGCCGGCGAGCGCGCGTTGCACGAGATCGTTCAGCGTCGGGATCGCCGAAGAGCGTCCACCAGTCCGCCGCGAGCGCTTCCGGCCCCGGCACCGCAGTGCCCGCCGGGCAAGGCCTCCGGATACGCCGCAGGCAGCTCCACCTGCGGGCGCTGGTAGTCCGGTCCCACCATGCAGCCGGCAAGCGAGGTCGCGATGAAAACGGCCAGCGCACCGCGCACGCGCCAGGGCGCTCCACGCGTGCTCATGACGCGCCTCCCTCGGTGAGCGGCTCGGCTGTCGACTGCGCGCGCGCTTGCCTCGCCTGCTCGCGTCGCCATTGCCAACGGGTCAGCAGCACGTAGAACAACGGGATGAACAGCGTCGCGACGAACGTCGCCGCGAGCATGCCGCCGAACACCCCGCTGCCCATCGAGCGCCGCGCGGCGGCGCCCGCGCCGGTTGCGGCGGCGAGCGGCGTCACCCCGAGCACGAACGCGAGCGAGGTCATGATGATGGGCCGGAAGCGCAGGCGCGCCGCTTCGGATGCCGCTTCGTCCGGCGGCTTGCCCATGGCCTGCTGCTGCGCCGCGAACTCCACGATCAGGATCGCGTTCTTCGCCGCGAGGCCGATCAGCACCACGAGCCCGATCTGGAAGTAGATGTCGTTGGTCATGCCGCGCAGCCACACGAACACCAGGGCGCCGAGCAGGCCGAACGGCACCGCGAGCAGCACCGCGACCGGCAGCGACCAGCGCTCGTAGTTCGCCGCGAGGATCAGGAACACCATGATGAGGGCGAACGTGAACGCGAGCGTGGATGCGGCCCCGATGCGCTTTTCCTGGAAGGCCTGCCCGGTCCACGCGATCGAGTAGCCCGCCGGCAGCGTGGCCGCCGCGACCTGCTCGACCGCCGCGATCGCCTGGCCCGAGCTCACGCCGGGCGCGCCGCTGCCGAGCACCTTCGCGGCAAGGAAGCCGTTGTAGCGGTCGAGCTGCTCCGGGCCGATGACCGACTTCACGCGCAGCAGGCTCTTGAGCGGAATCATGTCGCCCGCCTGCGAACGGACGTAGACGTTGCCGATGTCCTCCGGCTTCGCACGGAACGCGGGATCGGCCTGCATCTGCACGCGATAGGTGCGGCCGAACTTGTTGAAGTCGTTCACGTACAGCGAGCCCATCGTGCTCGTGAGCGCGTCGAACACGTCGTTCAGCGGCACGCCCGAGGCGAGCGCCTTCTCGCGATCGACGTCGACCTGCAGCTGCGGCACGGTGGGGCGGAAGAAGGTGTTGATGCCGGTGAGGTCGCTGCGCTTGCGCAACTCGCCCATGAACTGCTGCAGCACCGCGTTGAGCTTCTGCGGATCGCCGCCGGTGCGATCCTGCACGTAGACCTCGAAGCCCCCGGCCGTGCCGAGGCCGCGGATCGGCGGCGGATTGAACGCGAGCACCATGCCGTCGGTGATCGCGGCGCCCTTCATGAACACGTACTTGACCACGTCCTCGGAGCTCGCGGTGCGCTGCTCCCACGGCTTCAGCGTGACGAAGATCGTGCCGGCGTTGGTCTTGTTGCCGCCGCCGATCAGGTCGAAGCCCGCCACGAGGAACACGTGCTCGACCGCCGGATTCTCGTTGAGCGCGCGCTGGATCACCTGCCCGGATGCATTCGTTCGGGCAAGCGTCGCGTTGTCGGGCAGGATGATCGCGCCGATGATGTAGCCCTGGTCCTCCGGCGGCACGAAGCTCGTCGGCACGATGCGCAGCAGCACCACCACGGCGCCGATCAACGCCGCGAACGCGAGCAGCGAAATGAACGCGTGCCGCATCACGCGGGCGACCGTGCCCTGATACCGGCGCGTCAGCCAGGCGAAGCCCCGGTTGAACGGGCGGAAGATGCCGTGCTCGACGTGCTGGGGCTTGAGCAGCAGCGCGCACAGTGCCGGCGTGAGCGTGAGGGCGATGATCCCGGAGATCGTCACGGCGGTGACCACCGTCACCGCGAACTGCTGGTAGAGCTTGCCGGCGATGCCGCCGAGGAACGCGACCGGGATGAACACCGCGCCCGAGCACGAGCTCGATGGCGACGATGGCGCCGGTCACCTCGCGCATCGACTCGATCGCCGCTTCGCGCGGGCTCAGCTTGCGCTCGGCCATCAGCCGCTCGACGTTCTCCAGCACCACGATGGCGTCGTCCACCACGATGCCGGTGGCGAGCACGATCGCGAACAGCGTCAGGGTGTTGATGGAGAAGCCGAACAGATAGAGTCCCCCGAAGGCGCCGATCAGCGACACCGGCACCGCGATGAACGGGATCAGGGTCGCGCGCCAGCTCTGCAGGAAGATGAACACCACCAACAGCACGAGCATCGCCGCCTCGAGCGAGCGTGGTGATCGACCTCGTGGATCGACGCCTCGCACGAAGCGCGTCGTGTCGAACGGGATGAAGTACGACACGCCCTCGGGGAAGCCGTCCTTCAGCTCCTCCATGCGCGCGCGCACGCCGTCGGCGACGTTGAGCGCGTTGGCGCCCGACTGCAGGAAGACCGCGATGCCGATGGTCGGCTTGCCGTCGACCGAGGTGATCGCCTCGTAGCTCTGCGCGCCGAGCTCGACGCGTCGCCACGTCCTTCACCCGCAGCACGCCGGACGGGTCCGCTCGCCCGCAGGATGATGTTGCCGAACTCCTCCGGCTCGAGCAGGCGCCCGCGCGTCGTCACCGTGTACACCAGCGACTGGCCCGGCGGCGCCGGATCCTGGCCGATCTTGCCGGCCGCGTACTGCGCGTTCTGCGCGCGGATCGCGCTGGCGACGTCGCCCGGCGTCACGCCGAGCTGCGCCATCTTGTCGGGCCGCAGCCAGATGCGCATCGAGTAGTCGCGCGCGCCGAAGATGAACGCATCGGCGACGCCGGGCACGCGCTTCAGCTCGTCGAGCAGGTTGACGGTCGCGTAGTTGCTGAGGAAGAGCGTGTCGTAGCGCGGATCGGTCGGAGTTGAGCGCGGTGACGAGCAGGATGTCGGCCGAGCGCTTCTGCGCGAAGACGCCGTTGCGGCGCACCTCGTCGGGCAGGCGCGGCAACGCGACCTGGATGCGATTGTTGACGTCGATCACCGCCTGCTGCGCATTGGAGCCGATCTCGAACGTGGCCGTGATCGTGAGCTGGCCGTTCGAGGCCGCCGTCGAGCTGAAGTACGACAGGTTCTCGACGCCGGAGAGCTGCTCCTCGATCGGCGCCGCGACGGTGCGGGCGAGCGTCTCGGCGCTCGCGCCGGGGTACGTCGCGGTGATCGTGACCGTCGGCGGCGAGATCTCGGGATACTGCGAGATCGGCAGCACGCGCGAGGCGACGAGCCCCGCGATGACGAAGATGATGGCGATGACCGACGCGAAGATCGGCCGCGCGATGAAGAAGCGCGACATTACTTGCTTCCTGCAGGAGCCGCGGACGCGCCCTTCGCCGGCGCCGCAGCCGCCGGCGGCGTCGCACCCGGCAGGCGCACGCCCGGTGCGCCGGGCGCGGGCGGCGCGACGACGATCGGCGCGCCGGGCCGCAGCTTGATCAGGTTGTCGACGATCACGCGGTCACCGGCATTGAGGCCGGAGCGGATGATCCAGTTGGTGCCGGCCCACTCGCCCGTCTCGACCGGCCGGATGGCCGCCTTGCCCGCATCGTCGACGAAGACGAAGTGACCCTTCTCGGTTTGCATCACGGCCGTCTGCGGCACGAGATACACGTTTTGCTGCTGGCCGGCGACGATGCGCACGCGCACGAACTGCCCGGGCAGCGAGCTGCTCGCGCGGATTCGCGAACTCGGCGCGCAGCTGCTGCGTGCCGAGCTTCGGGATCGATCTGGGTCGCGGTGAAGTTGATGCGCCCCTTCGCCGGATAGCGCGCGCCGTCGCCCAGGACGAGCTGCACGTCGCTGGTCGCCGCGCGTCCGACGCGACCCGCGGGAATCTTCGCGAGATCCGATTCGGACAGGCTGAAGCGCACCCAGATCGGATTCACCTGGTTGATCGTCGTGAGCAGGCTGCCGTTCTGGTCCGTCGTGATCAGGCTGCCGTCGGAGCGCTCGGCGCGACCGGTGATCCCGCCCACCGGCGCCGTGACGTGCGTGTACGAAAGATTGAGCTCGGCTTCCTTCACCGCGAGTGGCCGCCTGCGCCACCGACGCGCTCGTGAGCTGCGTGTTCGACACCGCGTCGTCGTAGTCCTTGCGGCTGATCGCCTTCTCGTCCGCAAGCGGCTTCAGCCGATCGGCCTCGCGCCGCGCCTGCGCGGCACGCGCCTGCTCCTGCGCGAGCGCGGCACGCGCCTGCTGCAGCGCGAGCTCGAAGGGCGCCGGGTCGATCTCGAACAGCGGCGCGCCGGCGCGCACCGACGTGCCTTCCACGAAGAGGCGCTTGAGCAGGATGCCGGACACGCGCGCGCGTACCTCCACCTGCTTCGAGCCTTCCGTCTGCCCGACCGCCTCGAAGGCGAGGGGCACGTTCTGCGGCGACATCGTGATCACGTGCACGGGTGTGGGCGGCGGGGCCGCGCCGGCGCCGGGCCCGGCCTGACCGGCGGGCGCCTTGCCCGGGCCCGCCGGCGACTCGGCCTTGCTGCATGCACCGAGCGCGAGCGCGACGAGCAGCAGCGCGAAGAGGCGCGGCGCAACACCGCAAAAGGGGAAGGAACGGGACATGCGCGCGAGGCTCTTGTTCATGACTTCGGGGCCCGGTGAAGGACCGCCCGCGGAAGATGTGACGGGGAAGGGACTGCGGCAAGCCGCGACATTATATACAATCAAAGGTGTATGTAAATTTGGCGCCGGGCGGCCGAGCCTGGCGCGCCGCGGCACCGGAGCGAAAGCGTGCGCAGGACCAAGGACGAATCCGAGCAGACGAGGCAGCGGATCCTGGCCGCGGCGCGGTCGGAATTCGCCCGCCGCGGCGTGACGCGCACGTCGCTCGAGCACATCGCCCGCGCTGCCGGCGTGACGCGCGGTGCGATCTACTGGCATTTCGCGAACAAGGCGGCCCTCTTCAACGCCATGCGCGAGCAGGTCTCGGTGCCCCTGCTCGACCGCACGGAATTCGCGCTCCTGACATCGAGCGCCGCCGAGGGCGGCCCGCTCGCGGCGATCGAGCGCTTCATGCGCGCGCTGGTCGACACCGTGCTGCGCGATGCGCCCACGCGCGACACGTTCGAGATCCTCAACCTCAAGTGCGAGTACGTCGACGAGCTCGACGCGCAGCGCGCGGTGCAGGCCGCGCGCTGCCAGGAGCTCGCCGCCAAGCTCGAGGCCCTGTACGCCAGCGCGCAGCGGAGCGGGGCGCTGCGCGAGGGCCTCGCACCGGATCTCGCGGCGCTCGACAGCTGCATCTTCATGGTGGGCCTGCTGCGCATGGCGCTCCTGATGGGGCCGCGATCGAGCGTGCGCCGGCGCGCGGGAGAGCTGATCGCGGCGCATGTCGCGCAAAAGCGCGGCCACGCACCGAAACGACGCACGCACGCGTCGGCGCGTCCATGACCCGCGCGCGGACTCGGTACGCGGAGCCGGGTAACGCTGTGCTAACGTAGCCTTCCTCCGCGACTGCCACGCCTCACCATGGATTCCCAAACGCCGAGCGGGTTCCCCGCCGCGCCATTGCCACCGCCAACGGCCGAGCGCGCCCCGGCGGCGCCCCCGCCCGAAGGGTGGGCCGTTGCGGCCGGTCACGGCGTCACCTGGTGGAGCGACGGCTGGCGCATCTTCCGGCGCGCGCCGTTCGTGTGGATCGGCATGACGTTGCTGGTCGTGGTGCTGATGTTCGTGCTGGCCATGATCCCGGTCATCGGGCAGCTCGCATCGACCATGCTCTATCCGGTGCTGGGCGCCGGTCTCCTCGTCGCGGCGCGGGCGGGCGACCGGGGCGAGCCCGTCGGGTTCGGGCACCTCTTCACCTGCTTCGACCAGCGCCTCGGGCCGCTGCTCATCGCGGCGGTGCTCTACCTCCTCGGCTGGTTCGTCGTGTGGCTGATCGCGATCGGCATCTGCGCCGCGGTGTTCGGCATCGGCAGCCTCGCCGCCATCATGAACAGCGATCCGTCGAACATGGGACTCACCGCGCTGACGACGATGGGCATGGTCGCGCTGCTCGCGCTCCTGATCGTGCTCGCGCTGGGCACGCCGCTCATCATGGCGTACTGGTTCGCTCCGCCGCTGATCGCGCTGCGCGGGGACAAGCCCGTCGCGGCGATGAAGGCGAGCTTCACCGCGAGCCTGCGCAACGTTCCGCCGATGCTCGTCTACAGCCTCGTCGGCATCGCGCTCGGGCTGCTCGCGACGATCCCGCTCGGCCTCGGCTGGCTCGTGCTCGGGCCGGTGTTCGTGGTCAGCGTCTACACGAGCTATCGCGACATTTTCGGCCAGTAGCCCCCACCCGTTACTCAGAGTAATTACTCAGAGTAGCGGGCGACGAAGTAGCGGGCGACGCGCCCGTCAGTGCGCGCGTTCCCAGTTCGGCCCGGAGCCGACGTCGGCCACGAGCGGCACGGACAGCTGCGCGACAGCGGCCATGCGCTTCGGCAATTCCGCGCGGACGAGATCGAGCTCGCCTTCCGGCACCTCGAGCACGAGCTCGTCGTGCACCTGCATGACGAGACGCGTGCCGAGCCGCTCGCCCGCGAGCCACGCGTCGACCGCGAGCATCGCGAGCTTCACGAGATCCGCCGCCGTGCCCTGCATGGGCGCGTTGATGGCGGCGCGCTCCGCACCGGCGCGGCGCGGACCGCTCGCCGCCTTGATGTCGGGCAGCCACAGCCGCCGCCCGAACACCGTCTCGACATAGCCCTGCGCGCGCGCCAGCTCGCGCGTGCGCTGCATGTAGGCCGCGACACCCGGATAGCGCGCGAAATACCGGTCGATGTACTGCTGCGCAGCCGCGCGCTCGATGCCGAGCTGGGCGGCGAGACCGAAGCCGCTCATGCCGTAGATGAGGCCGAAGTTCACGGCCTTGATGTACCGGCGCTGCTCGGCGGTGACGTTCTCCGGGGCGACTCCGAAGATGTCGGCCGCGGTGGCGCGATGGATGTCCGCGCCTTCGCGAAACGCCTTCAGCAACGCGGGATCCTCGGAGAGGTGCGCCATGATGCGCAGCTCGATCTGCGAGTAGTCGGCGGACACGACGACGTGACCCGGCGGCGCGATGAACGCCTCGCGGATGCGCCGTCCTTCCGCGGTGCGCACCGGGATGTTCTGCAGGTTGGGCTCGGACGAAGCGAGCCGTCCCGTCACCGCCGTAGCCTGGCTGTAGGTCGTGTGCACGCGCCCGGTGCGCGGATTCACGCGTTGCGGCAGCTTGTCGGCGTACGTGGACTTGAGCTTGCACAGCGCGCGATGCTCGAGGATGAGCTTCGGCAGCGGGTAGTCGGCGGCGAGCTCCTGCAGCACCTCCTCGTCCGTGGATGGCTGGCCCGTCGCCGTCTTCTTGCGCACGGGCAGCTGCATCTTCTCGAACAGCACGGTGCAAAGCTGCTTCGGCGAGCCGAGGTTGAACGGCTGGCCGGCGGCGGCGTACGCCTCCTGCTCGAGCGCGAGGATGCGTTCACCGAGCTCCCTCGCCTGCACGCCGAGCAGCGCGCTGTCGATCAGCACGCCGTGGCGCTCCATGCGATAGAGCACCTCGCGCACCGGCATCTCGATGTCCGCGTACACGCGCGCGAGCCCCGCATCGGCCGCGATGCGCGGATGCAGGCGCCCGTGCAGCTCGCGCGCGAGATCCGCCGCCTGCGCGGCGTAATCGCGGGCGTGTTCCACGCTCACCTGGTCGAAGGGGATCTGCGCCGCGCCCTTGCCCGCGATGTCGGCGTACGCAACGGGCTTCACGTCGAGGTGCCGCCACGCGAGATTGTCGAGGTCGTGCGGCTTGTGCGACTCGAGCACGTAGGACTCGAGCAGCGTGTCGTGCGCGACGCCGCGAAGCGCGAGGCCGTGATTGGCGAGCACGTGCTCGGCGAACTTGAGGTTGTGGCCGACCTTGCGCGCGGCGTCGTCCGCGAGCCAGGGTGCGAGCCGCGCGAGCACGCGCTCGAGCGGGATCTGCGCGGGCGCATCGGCGTAACGGTGCGCGAGCGGCACGTAGCACGCCTCGCCTGCCGCGACCGCGAACGCGATCCCGACGATGCGCGCCTCCATCGGCTCGTCGCTGGTGGTCCCGATCGCGAGGCAGACGAGATCCGCGCCGGCGATCTTTCGCATCCAGCGCTCGAACGCGTCCTCGTCGGCGACGATCTCGTAGGCGCGCGGCGACGCAGCGGGCGCGGCTCCCGGTACGGATGCAGCAGGTTGCTCGCGCGCGAGCGTGTCCACCGTGGCGGCTTGGGAATCCTCCCCCTGCGCCACCGCCGCGAGATCGCGCAGCCACGTCTTGAATTCGTAGCGGGTGTACAGCTCCCGCAGCGCCGCCCGATCGGCCTGCGCGAGGCGCAGCGGTTCGAGATCGACGAGCGGCAGCTCGCAATCGGTCTTGACCGTGAGCAGGCGCCTGCCTCGGGGCAGCCAGTCGAGCGCCTTGCGCAGGTTCTCCCCGACCACGCCGCCGATCTCGTTCGCGTGCGCCATGACGGCATCGAGCGAGCCGTACTGCGCGAGCCACTTCGCGGCCGTCTTGGGGCCGACCTTGTCGACGCCCGGCACGTTGTCGATCGCATCGCCGGTCAACGCGAGCAGATCGAGCACCTGGTCCGGACGCACGCCGAACTTGGCCATCACGCCGGCTTCGTCGAGCTTCTCGTTGCTCATCGTGTTGACGAGCATGACGCCGGGTCGAACCAGTTGCGCGAGATCCTTGTCGCCGGTCGAGATCGTCACGTCGATCCCGCGCTCGCGCGCCATGCAGGCGATGGTGCCGATGACGTCGTCCGCCTCGACGCCCTCGATCATCAGGAGCGGCCAACCTTCCGCGCGCACGCAGCGGTGCAGGGGCTCGATCTGCGCCGAGAGCGCATCGGGCATGGGGGGCCGATGCGCCTTGTATTCGGGGTACCAGTCGTCGCGGAACGTCTTGCCCGGCGCGTCGAAGACGACGGCGAAATAGTCCGGTTTCTCGTCCTGTACCATACGGCGCAGCATCGCGAGCACGCCGCGCAATGCGCCCGTGGGCTCGCCCTGCGACGTGCGCAGATCGGGCAGCGCGTGGAACGCCCGATACAGGTACGACGAGCCATCGACCAACACGAGCCTGGACATGTATCAGAACACCAAGATTCCCGAACTCATCGATCCGCAGGCGATGTACACGACCAACGGGCAGGAAGCCTGGCGGGTGCTGGGGATTATGGCAGAGTTCGCTGCGGCCACTGAGCGGCTGCGCGGCATCCGTCCGGCCGTGTCGATGTTCGGCAGCGCGCGCATCAAGCCTGGTCATCCGTACTTCGAAAAGGCCGAGACGATCGCACGCCTGCTCTCGGATGCGGGCTTCGGCGTGATCTCCGGCGGCGGGCCGGGGCTCATGGAGGCCGCGAATCGCGGTGCGTTCGCCGGCAAGTCGCCCGCCGTAGGACTCAACATCCTGCTGCCGCACGAGCAGGGCGGCAACGCATTCCAGGACGTGAGCTTCGACTTCCGCTACTTCTTCGCGCGCAAGATGATGTTCGTGCGCTTCGCGTCCGCGTACGTCGTCATGCCGGGCGGATTCGGCACGCTCGACGAGCTTTCCGAATGCCTCACGCTCGTGCAGACGGGCAAGAGCCGGCGCATCCCCATCATTCTCGTCGGCGGGCCCTTCTGGCGCGGCTTCCTCGACTGGCTTGCCGCCTCGCTGGTGCCGGAAGGGATGATCGGCGAGCAGGACCTCGGCCTCATGCAGGTGATCGAGGAGCCCGAGGCCATCGTGGAAGCGATCTTCACGTTCTACGAGAACCGCGGGTTCGAGCCCTCGCGTGCGGATCGGGAGAAGATGCTCAATCTCTGAGCGACCGATCCCGCCATCGCGTTCGCGGCGACAGATCGCCACACGCGCCGTCGCGCCGGAATCACCACACTCGCGCCGCCGCAAACAGGCTGGCGGGCGGCGCGAGCACGCGGGCGTCACCGAGACGCAGTAGAATGGAATCGGGCTCGTCAGCCAATTCCGCATCGCGGGAAGGACGCCGCCAGCCCAGCTCCGGGGACTTTCATGAACGCCCGTCGAATCGCCCGCATCACGCCCTGGCTGGCCCTGTGCTTCGGCGCATCGCTCGCGCTGGCGCAGCCCGCCCCGCCGCCGCCCAAGCTCGAGCCCTTGCCGGAGATCCCGCCTCCGCCAGGCGTGACTGCCGGCGATGCGGACCTCGAGCCGCAGGTGACGATCACCCGGCGCGGCGGCGAGGTGGTCGAGGAAGCACGGGTGAACGGCAAGCTGAAGTGGGTCCGGGTGACGCCCGTGCATGGCAAGTCGTACTACCTGATCCCGGATCCGAGTGGACAAGGCATGATTCGCGACGCGCAGGACAGCGGACTGCGGGTGCCGCTCTGGGTGCTGTTCTCGTTCTGATCTGACCGCTCCGATCCCGTACGTGCGATGGCGCGCGTGAAGACGCGCCTCGTTCCCGATGTCTGTCTACACGACCGTCACCGCCGCCGATCTCGAAGCGTGGCTCACGCGCTACAGCGTGGGTACGCTTGCCGCGCTCGAGCCCATCGCCGCGGGCATCGAGAACACCAATTATTTCCTGACCACGAGCAAGGGCCGGTTCGTGCTGACGCTCTACGAACGCCTGCCGGCGGAGGAGCTGCCCTTCTATCTCAACCTGATGGCGCATCTCGCGCGTGCGGGCGTCGAGGTCCCGGCGCCGGCTCCGGACCGCACCGGGGCGCTCTTCAGCATGCTCAACGGCAAGCCCGCGGGTCTCGTCGCGCGCGTGGACGGTGTCGCCGATGCTCGATCCGGATGCGCTGCATTGCGCGGCCGTGGGCGATGCGCTCGGCCGCATGCACCTCGCATGCAATGGCTATCGCGCGCGTCTCCCGAATCGCCGCGGACCCACCTGGTGGCGCCAGGCCGCGCGCGCCGTCCGGCCTTTCCTCGATCCCGGCCAGAACGATCTGCTGGCGGCGGAGCTCGCCTACCAGGCACGCTTTCACCAGGTCACGCTGCCCAAGGGCGCGATCCACGGCGACCTGTTTTGCGACAACGTGCTGTTCGTCGGTGATCGCGTGTCCGGCATCATCGACTTCGGGTTCGCCGCGACGGACTACTTCGTGTACGACCTCGCGATCACCGTGAACGACTGGTGCATCCTGCGCAACGGTCCCGAGGCCGGTGCGCTCGTCGACGAGCGCGTGCAGGCGCTCGTGCAGGCGTATCACGCCCGCCGCGCACTGAGCGCCGAGGAGCAGGCGCACTGGCCCGCCATGCTGCGCGCGTCGGCGCTGCGCTTCTGGCTCTCGCGCCTGTACGATCTCTTCCTGCCGCGGCCTGGCGAGCTCACGCATGCGCACGACCCGATGCAGTTCGAGCGCATCCTGCGCCACCGGGTGAACGCACCGGCGGTGCTGCCGCCCCTCGGCAACGCTGCAGGATCGCCCGCCTGAGCGGCGGCGGGGCGCGCGACCGTGACCGCGAGCACGAGCACCGCAGGGCTGCCCCGAGGCGCGACTCGCGCGCACTGCGGGGGCAGCGCAGCGGCAAGCTCCAGCGCCGTGCGCCTGCGGGTGGACCCATGATCAAGATCACGCGCTATCCCGCCCCGCGCGGCGCCGCGTGGTTGCGCGAAGCCTATGTGATGCTCTCCGCGGCGCGCCTGCAGTGGATGTTCCTGCTGCTCGCGTACTACCTGGCGATGACGCTGATCGACCTGGTGCCGTTCGTGGGCCAGCTCGCGGTGCCCGTGCTGAAACCCGTGTTCGGCGTGGGCTTTCTCGCGGCGGCGTGGGCGCAGGAGCGCGGCAAGCGCCCCGAGCTGCGCATGCTGTTCCAGGGCTTTCGAGCGAACCTGTGGGCGCTGCTTCCGCTGGGCGTCGTGCTGCTGGTGGGCATCACGCTGTCGGTGCTCGCGACGGCGCTCGTCGACGACGGCAAGCTCCTCGACGTCCTGTCCGGCAGGACGAAGCTCGACGAGGAGATGATGGCATCGGGCGAGCTGCAGCGCGCGATGCTGTTCGGCGCGGCGTGCGCGCTGCCGGTCCTGCTCGCGCTGTGGTACGCGCCCGCGCTGGTCGTGTTCCACGGCTGCAACGCGCTGCAGGCGCTCTCGCTCAGCCTGCGTGCATCGCTCGCCAACTGGCGGCCGCTTGCCGTCTACGGCATCCTCGTCGCGTTCTACGCGGTGATCGTGCCCGGCACCGTCATGGGGATCGCCGTGCTCGTGTTGCCGCCCAACATCGCGCTCTTCCTGTCGGTGCTGCTGCTGACACCTTACCTGTTCCTGATGGTCGCGACGCTGCACATCTCCGATTACGTGAGCTATCGCGACATCTTCCATGCGGACGAGAATCCCGGGGAAGCGAAGCCGGACGCGTCGCCCGACTCGCAGTAACCCGGAGTCAGGCGGCTTCGAGCTTCGCGTACTCGAGCGCAAGCCACTTCACGCCGGCTTCGCGGAAGTTGACCTGCACCCGGGCATCGGCGCCGCGACCTTCGGCATCGACGATGACGCCGACGCCGAACTTGGCATGACGCACGCTCTGGCCCACTCGGAACGCCATGCCGGCCCCGGCGCTCGCCGGCATCGGGTTGCCCGCGCGGGGTGAAAGCGGCCCCCGTCCCCACTCCGCGGTATCGACATCGACCGCGCCGCCGAAGCGGCCCTGGCGCTGCGGCGAGAGCCACTGCAACAACCCGGCCGGGACCTCGTCCAGGAAGCGCGACGGCACGTTGTAGCGCACCTGTCCGTGCAGCATGCGGCTCTGCGCGTTGGTGAGATAGAGCCGGCGCCGCGCCCGCGTGATCGCGACGTACATGAGGCGCCGCTCCTCCTCCACACCCTCGTACTCGGAGAGCGCGTTGTCGTGCGGGAAGAGGCCCTCCTCGAGGCCGGTGACGAACACCGTGTGGAACTCCAGGCCCTTCGCCGCGTGCACGGTCATGAGCTGCAGCGCGGGCCGGCCTTCCGCCGCCTGCGTTTCGCCGGCTTCGAGCGCCGCGTGCGCGAGGAACGCGGTCAGCACGGACTCGCGCTCATCGGCGGGCGCACCGCCGGCCGCCGCATCGGGCGCGGCGGACGCGTCCGTCGCCGTGGCAGTCCCGGCGCCGATCGCCGCCTGCGCGGGGACCTCGGCGGGAACATCGGCCTCCTGGACGAAACCCTGCGCGGCGTTCACGAGCTCCTCGAGGTTGTCGACGCGATCCTGGCCGTCCTTCTCGTTGCGAAAGTGTGCAAGCAGGCCCGCGGCTTCGATCACGTGTGCCACCACCTCGGGCAACGGCAGCCCGTGCGTTGCGGTGCGCACGGCTTCGATCAGCTTCACGAAGCCCGCGAGGCTGCCGCCGCTCCTGCCGCCCACCGCGCCCGAGCACGCCGCCTGCCACAGCGTCGTGCCGCGCGTGCGCGCCGCGTCCTGCAGCGTCTCGAGCGACCGGGCGCCGATCCCGCGCGGCGGAAAATTCACCACCCGCAGGAAGGCGCCGTCGTCGTCCGGCGACGCGACGAGGCGCAGGTACGCGAGCGCGTGCTTGATCTCGGCGCGCTCGAAGAAGCGCATGCCGCCGTACACGCGATACGGCAGCGCGGCATTGAACAACGCGTGCTCGAGCACCCGCGACTGCGCGTTCGACCGGTAGAGGACACCCACGTCCGACAGCGCGATGCCGTCGTTCACGAGCCCCCTCACCACGTCGACGATGAAGGACGCCTCGTCGAAATCGCTCGGTGCGGCGAACGCCCGCACCGGCTCGCCCTTGCCCTCCTCGGTCCACAGGTTCTTGCCGAGGCGCGCCTGATTGTGCCGGATGAGTGCATTCGCGGCGTCCAGGATGTGGCCGTGCGAGCGGTAGTTCTGCTCGAGCTTGATGAGACGCACGGGCATGTCGGCACGGGCGAAGTCGCGCTCGAAGTGCTGCATGTTCGCGACGTTGGCGCCGCGGAACGCGTAGATCGACTGGTCGTCGTCGCCCACCGCGAATACCGCCGTGTGCTCGCCCGCGAGCAGCCGCAGCCACTTGTACTGCAGGATGTTCGTGTCCTGGAACTCGTCGACCAGGATGTGGGAGAAGCGCCGCCGGTAGTGCTCGCGCAGCGGCTCGTGCTGCGCGAGCATCTCGTAGCTGCGCAGCAGGAGCTCGGCGAAGTCGACCGCGCCTTCGCGCTGGCACATCGCCTCGTACAGCGCGTAATGCTCGACCTGCCGCCGCGTGAAGTCGTCCCCGGCCTCCACGGCCGCCGGGCGCAGCCCCGCTTCCTTCCAGTCCGCGATCGCGTACTGCAGCTGGCGCGGCGGGAAGCGGTCCTCGTCGATGTCGTGCGCCTTGTACATGCGCTTGATGAGCGAGAGCTGGTCCTGCGTGTCGAGGATCTGGAAGAGCTGCGGGAGATTGGCCTCGCGATAATGCATGCGCAGCATGCGGTTGCACAGGCCGTGGAAGGTGCCGATCCACATGCCCCGGGTGTGGATGGGCGTCATCGCGCAGAGGCGCGTGAGCATCTCGCGCGCGGCCTTGTTGGTGAACGTCACCGCAAGGATCGACAGCGGCGAGGCCTGCCCGGTCGCGAGGAGCCACGCGATGCGCGTCGTGAGCACGCGCGTCTTGCCGCTGCCGGCGCCGGCGAGGATCAGCGCGGACTCGTGCGGCAGCGTGACGGCCGCGTGCTGCTCCGGATTGAGGTTGTCGAGAAGTGACATCGTCGGGCGGTGGACGGCAGTCGGGAATCGGCTCGCCGCACCGCGAATGCGGCGAAAGGCGCTGAGGAGTTGCACCGGGACCGGCGCGGTGCTCGGCGGGCGCGTCGTCGAACGTCGCGGCGAGCGCATCGAACGTCGCATTATACGGCGGGTGCCGAGCCCGGCGGGAGCGCCGCCGGTATAATCGTGCGCACGCGGCGCGCTCACGCGGCTGCGTCATCCGATGCGCAACGATCCCACCGCCACGCCCCCGGCCCACTCGGCCACGACGCGCGCGTTCGTGCAATGGATCCGGCTCGCGGCGCCCTACATCCACGCGTTTCGCGGCAAGACGTTCGTGATCGCCTTCGGCGGCGAGGTGGTGGCGGACGATACGTTCCTCGGCATCGTGCACGATCTCAACCTGCTGCACAGCCTCGGCATCCACCTCGTGGTCGTGCACGGCTCGCGCCCGCAGATCGAGGCGATCCTCGCGCAGCAGAACATCGAGAACCGGTATGCGTTCGGCCTGCGCGTCACCGACGCGGAGACGATGGATTGCGTGCTGGAAGCCTCCGGCCAGGTGCGCAGCCGCATCGAGGCGATGCTCTCGCTCGGGATCGCGAATTCGCCGATGGCCGGCGCGCGCATCAGGGTGTCGAGCGGCAACTTCATCACGGCGAAGCCGCTGGGCGTGATCGAGGGCGTCGACATGCAGCTCACCGGCGAGGTGCGGCGCGTGGACGTCGATGCGATCCAGCAGCGCGTGGACGACGGCGACATCGTGCTGATCTCGCCGCTCGGGTACTCGCCCACCGGCGAGATCTTCAATCTGTCGCTCGAGGAAGTGGCGACGCAGGTGGCCGTGCGCCTCACGGCCGACAAGCTCGTGTTCCTGATGGAGACCGAAGGCGTGCGCAACGGCCGCCGGCGGCTGCTCACCGAGCTCTCCACCAAGGATGCCGAGGACGATCCTCGCGGCGCCCGCGAAGCTGCCGCCCGACGTGCAGCACTACCTGCCGTGCGCGGTGCGCGCGTGCGAGCACGGCGTGAAGCGAGCCCACCTCATCAGCCGTCATCTCGACGGCGCGCTGCTGCTCGAGCTCTTCACGCGCGACGGTGTAGGCACGATGGTGGCGGCGGCACCGCTCGCGCACCTGCGCAGCGCGACGATCGACGACGTCGGCGGCATCCTCGCGATCATCGAGCCGCTGGAAGAGGAAGGCGTGCTGGTGCGCCGGTCGCGCGAGCGTCTCGAGATGGAGATCGAGCGCTTCGTGGTCGCGGAGCACGACAACGCGATCATCGGCTGCGCCGCGCTGTACGCGTTTCCCGAGGAGCACGTCGGCGAGCTCGCGGCGCTGGCCGTGCACCCGGATTTCCGGCGCGAAGGCTACGGCGAAGCGCTGATGAACGAGATCGAGGCGCGTGCGCGCAAGCTGAAGCTCGCGCAACTCTTCGTGCTCACGACGCGCACCTCGCAATGGTTCCTGGAACGCGGCTATCGGAACGCGACGGTCGCGGATCTGCCGAAGCAGAAACAGGCGCTGTACAACTACCAGCGCAAGTCGCAGGTCTATCGCAAGAAGCTCTGAATCGAACGGAAGGAGTCGTCATGGCGCGCATGGTCAACTGCGTCAAGCTGGGCCGCGAGGCCGAAGGACTGGATTTCCCGCCCTACCCGGGCGAGCTCGGCAAGCGCATCTACGAGAACGTGTCGAAGGAAGCATGGCAGCAGTGGCTGCGCCACCAGACCATGCTCGTGAACGAGAACCGCCTGTCGCTCGCCGATGCACGGGCGCGCAAGTGGCTCGCGGAGCAGATGGAGCAGCATTTCTTCGGCGACGGCTCGGCGGCGCCCGCCGGCTACGTTCCGCCGCCCTCGGAGTAGCGCCATGGCCGACGTCACCGCAAAGCCCGCGATCTCGCGTTACCCGGTGCCCAGCATCGACAGCCTTCCGCAGGACATCCGCGCGCGGATCCTCGAGGTGCAGGAAAAGGCGGGCTTCGTGCCCAACGTGTTCCTGACGCTCGCCCACCGGCCGGACGAGTTCCGCGCGTTCTTCGCCTACCACGACGCGCTGATGCTGAAAGAAGGCGGACTCACCAAGGCCGAGCGCGAGATGATCGTCGTCGCCACATCCGGTGCGAACGGATGCGTGTATTGCGTCGTCGCGCACGGTGCGATCCTGCGCGTGTACGCCAAGAACCCGTACGTCGCCGACCAGGTCGCCGCCAATTACCGCAAGGCGGACATCACGCCGCGGCAGGCCGCGATGCTGGAGTTCGCGCTGAAGGTGGCGCTGCACAGTGCGCAGATCGTCGACGCCGACTTCGCCGCGCTGCGCGCGCACGGATTCTCCGACGAGGACATCTGGGACATCGGGGCCATCGCGGCGTTCTTCGCGCTGTCGAATCGCATGGCCAACATGATCAGCATGCGGCCGAACGACGAGTTCTTCACGCTCGGCCGGCTGCCGAAGGCACCGAAGCCGACGTAACGACCCCGGGTCGACCCAGGGTCGGATCAGCGGGGCGCGTCCTCGAACACGAGCTCGCCGCCGACGATCGTGTAGCGCACCTTGCCCACGAGCTCGTGGCCGAAGAACGGCGTGTTCTTGCTCTGGCTGCGCAGCGAGCCCGCATCGATCACCCACGGCGCTTTGGGATCGAACACGCACAGGTCGGCAGGCTGTCCCGCCGCGACGTGCCCCCCGTCGATGTTCAGCACGGCAGCCGGACCGACGGTCATGCGCGCGAGCGCATCGGCGAGCGCGACGCCGTCGCGCTCGGCCCACGACAAGCACGAGCGGCAGCAGCAATTCGACGCCCGTGGCGCCCGCTTCCGCTTCGCCGAACGGGACCTGCTTGCCGTCGTCGTCCACCGGCGTGTGATCGGAGCACACCATGTCGATCGTGCCCTCGGCCAGGCCGGCCCGCAGCGCTGCGCGGTCGCGCGTGCTGCGCAGCGGCGGCACCAGCCGGCAGCGCGTGTCGAACCAGCCGATGTCGATATCGGACAGATGCAGGTGGTGCACGGCGACGTCGCACGTCACCGGCAGGCCCTCCTGCTTCGCTGCCGCGACCATCGTCACGCCCTCGGCCGTCGACAGGCGGCACACGTGCACCGCGGCCCCGGTTTCGCGCACGAGGTTGAAGATCGTGCCGAGCGCGACCGTCTCGGCCGCGCGCGGAATACCGGGAAGCCCGAGGCGTGTCGCGACCTCGCCGTCGTGGGCGACGCCCATGTGCGCGAGATACGGATCCTCCGGCCGCAGCCACACCCGATGCCCGAACGTGGCGGCGTACTGCAACGCCCGCAGCAGCACCTGCGTATCGGCGAGCGGACGCTCGGCCTGCGAGAACGCGATGCAGCCGGCCTCCGTGAGCTCGCCCATCTCGGTGAGCGTTTCGCCGGCGAGGCCGACGGTCAGCGCGCCGACCGGATAGAGCCGCGCCTGCCGCAACAATCGCGCGCGGTCCTTGAGCATCTCGACCAGGCCCGGCTCGTCGAGCGGCGGATCCGTATCCGGCGGACACGCGAGGCTCGTCACGCCGCCCGCGACCGCGGCCGCCATCTCCGATTCCAGCGTGGCCTTGTATTCGAATCCGGGTTCGCGCAGGCGCACCGCCGCGTCGATCAGGCCCGGTGCGACGACGAGGCCCGCAGCATCGAGCACGCGCTCGGCCTGCCACTCTTTCGGCCGCGCATCGATGCCCGCGATGCTGCCGTCGGCGACGTACAGCGTCGCCACCCGGTCGACCCCGCTCGCCGGATCGACCACCCTGCCCCCGCGGATCTCGATACGCACTCTAGTTCCCCGCCAGAATGGCCAGCACGGCCATGCGCACGGCGATCCCGAAGGTCACCTGGTTCAGGATCACCGCGTGCGTGCCGTCGGCCACGGCCGAATCGATCTCGACGCCGCGATTCATGGGCCCGGGATGCATCACGATGGCATCGGGCTTGGCGAGCGCGAGCTTCTCGGGGGTCAGGCCGTAGTGCTTGAAGAATTCGCCGGCCGAAGGCAGCAGCGCGCCCTTCATGCGCTCGTTCTGCAGCCGCAGCATCACGACGACGTCGCAGCCCGCGAGACCCGCGCGCATGTCGTGGAACACGCGCACGCCGAGCGACTGCAGCGCGGTGGGAAGCAGCGTCTGCGGGCCGATCACCCGCACCTCCGGCGCGCCCATCGTCGTGAGGCCGTGGATGAGCGAGCGCGCCACGCGCGAGTGCAGGATGTCGCCGACGACCGCCACCGTGAGGTTCGTGAACTCCTTCTTGTAGTGCCGGATGGTGAACAGATCGAGCAGGCCCTGCGTGGGATGCGCGTGGCGACCGTCGCCGGCATTGACCACGTGCACGTGCGAGCGGCCCGTCCGGTTCAGATGCTGCGCGATGAGGTGCGGCGCACCGGACTGCGAGTGGCGCACCACGAACATGTCGGCGTTCATCGCGACGAGGTTGTCGACCGTGTCGAGCAGCGTCTCGCCCTTGGTCGTGGACGATGCCCCGATGTTGAGGTTGATGACGTCGGCCGACAGGCGCTTGGCCGCGATCTCGAACGTCGTGCGCGTGCGGGTCGAGTTCTCGAAGAACAGGTTGAACACGCCCTTGCCGCGCAGCAGCGGCACCTTCTTCACCTCGCGCTCCGAGATCGACGTGAACGGCACCGCGGTGTCGAGGATGTGGCGGATCACGTCCGCCGGCAGGCCTTCGAGCGTGAGCAGGTGGATCAGCGCGCCGTCGGCGTCGAGCTGGGGATTACGCATCGGCGTGCACTCCCGTCGCGGGCTCGGCGGCGAGCAGCAGCCGATCGCCTTCGCCCTTCGAGAGCACGATCGACAGGTCCTTCGCCACCGCGAGGCGCGTGCCGACGTACGTCGCCTCGATCGGCAGCTCGCGGCCACCGCGATCGACGAGCACCGCGAGCTCCACGTTCGCGGGCCGGCCGAAGTCGAACAGCTCGTTGATGGCGGCGCGCACGCTGCGGCCGGTGTAGAGCACGTCGTCGACCAGCACGATGGTCGCGCCTGCGACCTCGAACGGCAGATCGGTACGCTTGACGCCGCGCTTCAGGCCCGTGCGGGCGAAGTCGTCGCGATGGAAGGACACGTCGATGAGGCCGACGGGATGCTCGCCGGGGATCATCCGGGCGAGGCGCTCGGCAAGCCAGGCGCCGCCGGAGTAGATCCCCACGAGACAGGCGTCGTGGGCAACGGCGCCGCGCATGGATGCGGCGAGCGACTCGAGGACGGCTTCGGCGTCGGGGAGCTGAGTGGACGAGGTCATGGTGACGTGCGGGGGCGGGCATCGAGCCAGGCCTGGAGGATGACCTGCGCGGCGAGCGCATCGCGGCCAGGATCGCAGGCGCGGCTTCGTCGCAGGTTGCGGTGCATGGTCTCGGCGACCTGCGTAGTGTACCGCTCATCGACCTCGGCCACAGGCACTTCGAAGCGCGCACGCAGCTGGCGCGCAAAGCGCTCGGCGAGCCGCGTGGTCTCGTGCGGCGTGCCGTCGGCGTGCACCGGGCGGCCGACGACGATCGCGATCGGCTGCCACGCCTCGACGAGCGCAGCGATGGCCGCCATGCGCGCCGCTTTCGCTTCTTCGTGCAGGGTCACGAGCGCCTCGGCCGTCCCGGTGATCGTGTTGCCGAGCGCGACGCCGATCTTGCGCGTGCCGAAATCGAGTCCCAGTACGGTTCCGGCCGCAGCCGGCGGAAAGTCGGTCGGGTCAGGCGTGCCCGACATCGTCGGACAGGCGCGAGAAGTCGATGCCGAGCAGATGCATCGCCGCGGGAAGCCGCCCCTCCGGTGGCACGTCGAACAGGAGGTCGGGATCGGCCTCGACCGTGAGCCACGCGTTCTGCGCGATCTCCTGCTCGAGCTGGCCCGCCGACCATCCGGCATAGCCGAGCGACACCAGCACCTCCCGCGGACCCCGACCTCGGGCAACGGCCTCGAGCACGTCCTTGGAAGTGGTGAGCCCGACGTCGTCGCTGCAGGCGAGCGTCGATTGCCAGTTGCCGAGCGGACGATGCAGCACGAAGCCGCGGTCGACCTGCACCGGCCCGCCGAAGTGCACGGGTGCCGCCGCCAGGCCGGGATCGGCGAGCGGAACGTCGATCTGCTGGAACAGCGCCGAGAGCGTCATCTCGGTGGGCTTGTTGACGACGATGCCGAGCGCCCCGTCCTGGTTGTGCTCGCAGACGTAGGTGAGCGTGTGCGCGAAGTTGGGGTCGGTCATCCCCGGCATCGCGATCAGGAAATGGTTGCTGAAGTTGGGAGGCTGCTGCACGGACATCGCTGACCTTTCGGACGCTCGCGCACCGCTGCGCCGCTCGCGACGCGCGGCGCAAGCGTCACGAGATCGCTCGCGTCCAATTGTAATCGGGGGGTCAGGCCGGCACAATTGAGCCCTTGACGCACGCACCGCATCGCGTCGGTCCTCCCGCATCCCGTCCAACCGCCCGTGCGCCTCGTCCTTGCCCTGTTGTGCGCGCTGTGCGCTGCATCGGCGCAGGCGAAGCTCGTGGTGATGCACGGCTATGCCGACTACACGAGCGCGATCCTGTGGATGCAGACGGAGCGTCCGGCTGCGATCAGCATCGACGTCATGCCGGAAGCCGGCGGGCCCGCAGCGCACTTCGCCGTGGACAGCACGGCCGAGGCCGATGGCGTCGCAACGTTCCGCGTGCCCGGGTTGCAGCCCGGGCACCGCGTATCACTACCGCGTCGCGGCCGAAGGCGACGTGCGCGAAGGCGTCCTGCGCACGCAACGCCACGCGCGACGCGCAAGAGAGGCGCCCGAGCTCACGATCGCGCTCGGTTCGTGCCACCGCGTTGCGAATCCGGATCCGCGGTTCCGCGGTACCGGCGGCGACTACCAGATCTTCGACGCGATCGCCGCCAAGTCGCCCGACCTCATGCTCTGGCTCGGCGACAGCCTCTACCTCGACACGCCGGACTTCACCGATCCCGGCTCGATGGCGGCGCACTACCGGCGCGATCGCGCGTTCGCGCCGCTGCAAAGGCTGCTCACGGCCACATCGCACGTCGCGATCTGGGACGATCACGAATACGGCCCCAACGACGCGGACCGCTCGTACGTGTTCAAGGGCGAGACGCTCAAGCTCTTCAAGCGCTACTGGCCGAATCCGTCGTTCGGCCTGCCGGAAGTGCCGGGCATCTTCGGCTGGGTGCGCCTTGCGGACGTGGACATCTTCCTGCTCGACGATCGCTATTACCGCTATCCCGACCGCTACCCCGACGTACCCGAGAAGTCGATGTTCGGCGCGGCGCAGCTGGAGTGGCTCAAGGAGGCGTTGCTGTATTCGAAGGCACACGTGAAGATCGTCGCCAACGGAAGCCAGATGTGGGGACGGGCGCAGCGGTTCGAAGGGCTGCACGACTTTCCGCAGGAGCGCAAGCAGCTCGCGGACTGGCTCGCGCAGCAGAAGATCGACGGCGTCGTCTTCCTTTCGGGAGACCTGCATTTGGGCGAGCTGCTGCGCGTCGAGCGCGCCGGGGCTTACCCGCTCTACGAGTTCACGTCCTCGCCGCTCACCAGCGTTGCGCGCGACAAGCCCGACGCCGCCGAGCGCGACAATCCCGACCTCGTGCCCGACACCCTGCGACACCCAGCGCCAGTTCGGACTGCTGCGTGTGAGCGGGCCCGGCACGGCGCGCCGCCTCGCGTTCGAGAGCTACGACAGCAACGGCGTGCTGCTCTGGCGACACGAAGTCGCGGTGCGTGACCTGCAGTTCCCGCGCGCGAAGCCGTGACCGGCGCGCTGGTGTGGTTCCGGCGCGACCTGCGCGACTTCGACAACGCCGCGCTCGCCGCCGCGCTCCATGCGCATGACCGGGTGCACTGCGCGTTCGTATTCGATCGCACGATCCTCGATGCGCTGCCGTCGCGCAGCGACCGCCGCGTCGCATTCATCCGGGCGAGTCTCGTCGAGCTCGATGCCGCGCTGCGCGCACGCGGCGGCGCACTCGTCGTGCTGCACGATCATGCGCAGCGCGCGATCCCGGCGCTCGCCCGCGCCCTCGCCGTGGAGGAGGTGTTCTGCAATCGCGACTACGAGCCGGCCGCGCGCGAGCGGGACGCCGCGGTGGAGCGCGCCTTGCGTGCGCACGGCATCGCCTTTCACGCGCTCAAGGACCACGTCGTCCTCGACACCGACGAGGTGATGACGCAGGGCGGACGGCCGTATGCGGTGTTCACGCCGTATCGCAACGCCTGGCTCAAGCGCCTGACCGAGGCGCAGCTTTCGGCCCACCCCATCGAGAGCGCCTGGGCGCACCTCGCAGCGCCGGTTTCGGCTCGCGACCACGGCGTCCCCGAGCTGTCCGCGATCGGTTTCGAAGGGTGCGATCTGCACGCATCCGGCGTCGAGCCGGGCATGGACGGCGGACGTCGTGCGCTCGAGCAGTTCATGCATCGCATCGATGCGTACGCCGACGCGCGCGATTTCCCGGCGCAATCCGGCACGTCGCGCCTGTCGGTGCACCTGCGCTTCGGGACGGTGTCGATCCGCGAGCTCGCGCGTGCGGCCCACACGCGCGCCGAACGAGGCTCGGCGGGCGCCGGCGCGTGGCGCAACGAGCTCGCCTGGCGCGAGTTCTACTCGCAGCTCCTCTGGCATTACCCGCGCGTCGTCGACGATCCGTTCCGGCTGGAATATCGTCGCGTGCGATTTCGCGACGACGAAGCGGCGATTCGCGGCGTGGTGCGAGGGACGCACGGGTTATCCGCTCGTGGATGCCGCGATGCGCGAGCTCAACGCGACGGGCTGGATGCACAACCGCCTGCGCATGGTGACCGCGAGCTTCCTCGTGAAGGACCTGCTGATCGACTGGCGCCGCGGGGAGCGCTACTTCGCCGCCGCCTGCTCGACTACGAGCTCGCGTCGAACAACGGCGGCTGGCAGTGGGCGGCCTCGACGGGTTGCGATGCGCAGCCGTGGTTTCGCATCTTCAATCCCGTCACGCAGTCGGAGCGCTTCGATCCCGAGGGCACCTACATCCGCAGCCGCGTGCCGGCGCTCGCGGCGCTCGACGCAAGCGAGATTCACGCGCCGTGGCGCGTACCTCCCGCGCTGCCTCGAAGCGAAGGGCATCCGCCTCGGCCGCACGTACCCGGAACCGATCGTGGACCACGCGCTCGCGCGCGAGCGCACGCTGCAGGCGTTCGGGGAGGTGAAAACCGAGGCACCGCAACCCCCTTACTCAGAGTAATTACTCCGAGTAACGGGTCTGCTTTGCGCCTTACTCGGAGTAATTACTCCGAGTAAGGGATGGGACAGTCAGTCTTCTTCGTGCTTGCGGTGCTTCTGGTATTCCGTGGCGAGCTTCTGCTGCAGCTGCGGCGGTGCGGGCTCGTAATGCGACAGCGCCATCGTCCAGGAGCCGTGGCCGCCCGTGACGGACTTCAGGCGCGCCGAGTAGCCTTCCAGCTCCGCGAGCGGTGCGACACCCTCGACGGCGAGGGTGCCCGCCTGCATCGCGCGCGTGCCGGTGACCTGCCCCCGGCGTGACGACAGATCGCCTGCGATATCGCCGGTGCTCGCTTCCGGGCACGTGATCTCGAGGCTGACGATCGGTTCGAGCACGATGGGGCGCGCCTTCTCGATCGCGTCGAGGAACGCCTTCTTGCCTGCCGCGATGAACGCGACTTCCTTCGAGTCGACCGGATGGTGCTTGCCGTCGTACACCACCACGCGCACGTCCTGGAGCGGGAAGCCCGCGACCGCGCCGCCCACGAGCACCTGCTCCACGCCCTTCTGCACGGCGGGCATGAAGTTGTGCGGAATGACCCCGCCCTTCGTGGCATCGACGAACTCGAAACCCCCGCCGCGCGGCAGCGGCTCGATGCGCAGCGACACCTCGCCGAACTGACCCGCACCGCCGGTCTGTTTCTTGTGGCGATGGAAGCCTTCGGCGTTCGCCGTGATCGTCTCGCGGTAGGGAATGCGCGGCGGGCGCGTATCGACCTCGACCTTGAACTGGCTCGACATGCGCTCGAGCACCGAGCGCAGGTGCAGATCACCGAGCGCGCGCAGCACCGTCTCGTTCGACGTCGGATCGTGCTCGAGCGAAAGCGTCGGGTCCTCGGCGATCAGGCGATTCAGCACTTCGGAGATGCGCTGCTCGTCGCCGCGCTTCTTCGGCGTGAGCGCCACGCCCTGCATGGGCGTCGGAAACTCCAGCGGGCGCATGTGGATCTGGTCCTCGTCGTGCGAGTCGTGCAGCACGCAATCGAACGTCACCTCCTCCACTTTCGCGACCGCGGCGATGTCGCCCGGCACCGCGGCATCGATCTCGACGCTCTTGCTCCCCTGCAGCATCAGCAGGTGCCCCACCTTGAACGGCTTGCGCCCGTCGCCCACGAAGAGCTGCGTGTCCTTGCTCACCGTGCCCTGGTGCACGCGGAACACGCCGAGCTTGCCCACGAAAGGGTCCATGACCACCTTGAACACGTGCGCGAGCACGTGCTTCTTCGGGTCGGGCTCGGAGCGAAACTCCTGCGCGGCCTCGCCTTCGCCCTTGTAGAAGAGCGGCGGGTTGCCTTCGCTCGGATTCGGCAGGAGCTTCACCATCACGTCGAGCAGCTCCTGCACGCCGGCGCCGTTCTTCGCGCTCACGAAGCACACCGGCACGAGATGACCTTCGCGCAAGGCCTTCTCGAACGGCGCGTGCAGCTGCTCGGGGGCGACCTCGCCCTGCTCGAGATAGAGCGCCATGAGCTCCTCGTCCACCTCCACCACCTGGTCGACGAGCGCACCGTGGGCAGCCGACACGGACGAGAAATCGGCTTCGCCGGCCGGGTTGAAGAAGCAGTCCACGACCTTCTTCCCGCCATCGGCCGGAAGGTTGATCGGCAGGCATTCCTTGCCGAACGTCGCCTGGATCGCCGCGAGCAGCGCCGGCAGGTCGACGTTTTCCGCGTCGATCTTGTTCACGATGACGAGCCGGCACAGGCGCCGCGTGGCCGCCCAATCCATCATCCGCGACGTGATCAGCTCGACGCCGGCCTGCGCATTCACGACCACCGCCGCCGTTTCGACGGCATCGAGCGCACCGATCGCCTGGCCGATGAAATCCGGGTACCCGGGCGTGTCGACCATGTGCACGCGCGTGGCGCCCGTTTCCAGGTGCAGCACCGATGCGCGCAGCGAGTGCTGGAACGTCTTCTCGAGCGGGTCGAAATCGCTGACGGTGGTGCCGCGCTCGACCGAGCCGGCGGCCTGGATCGCGCCGGCCTTGGCGAGCAGCGCCTCGGCGAGCGTGGTCTTGCCGGCGCCGCCGTGACCCACGAGCGCAAGCGTACGGATGTTCTCAGTGGCGAATTGCGCCATGCCTTGTTCCTCCATGAACAAGGCATCAATTTACCCTGCCCTCATCCTTCCTGCCAAATGCCGGCGCCGTTCGCGACAGGCGGCCGCGGCAGCGCATAACACTGCCGCGGCCGGGACAGGTTGATCCGCGTCAGGCGAGGCGCGCGGGAACGAACTTGAGCGCGATGCCGTTGCTGCACCAACGCTCGTGCGTAGGCGGCGGGCCGTCGTCGAACAGATGGCCGTGATGGCTCCCGCAGCGCACGCAGTGATACTCGGTGCGCACCATCATGAACGAGGTGTCGCGCTTGGTGGCGAGATGCCCCGGGATGCTGGTGATGAAGCTCGGCCATCCGGTGCCGCTGTCGAATTTCATGCGCGAGGTGAACAGCGGCAGATCGCAGCCCTTGCACGAGAAGATGCCGGCGCGCTTCTCGTCGTTGAGCGGGCTCGTGAACGCGCGCTCGGTGCCTTCCTCGCGCAGCACGTCGTATTCGAGCGCGGTGAAGCTCTTCTTCCACTCGTCCTTCGAGCGCGTCAAGGCATCGGCGGGACCGGGGACCTGCACGCCGGGGCGCAGCAGCGCGCGCCAGTTGCGACGCATGTCCTCCACGTCCGCGGGCGTGACGCGCGCAGCGGGTCCCGCCACGGCACGCGCGGTCGCCCAGGCGACTCCGGTGGCTCCGAGCGTCCACAGAAAGTTTCGGCGCAGCATGGATTCTCCTTCGATCGGCAACGAGCCTGCCGTTGGTCGTGCGGGAGGCGGGCCATCTTACGCGTGATGCAGCGCCGGCGCCGTTGGTCACGGGGAGCCTGCGCTCTACGCCCGCGGCGGTACATCGGCTTCGATCTTTCGTCCATGCCGTCGCCACACCCACGCGTACAGCGCCGCGTTGACGAGAACGACGAGCGCGGCCAGCACGACCTGGATGCGCGGCGTCAGCCCTGTCGGGTAGAGCACGGGGAGGACGTAGCGTTCCACGAAACCGCCGCTGTAGCTCGCCTCGCCCGCGGCCCGGCGCAGCGTCCTGCTCGAGGGGCGTCAAGGGGCAGATCCACCCCGTCGCTTCCACCAGGACCGCCCACGCCGCCGCCGGCAGATGCAGCCACGCGATCCACGGCCGCCACGCCACCAGGATCGCGCCCGTCATCACGAACACGACGAAGGCGAGATGGAGCATCACCACCGCATCGGCCAACAGTCCTGCTGTCAAGCCATTCCCTTTGTAGGGTATGTCCTACATGCGATTACCGCAGATCCTACATGCTTGTAGTCCTATTCCGATGTTCCGGAAGGGTCGCGGGCCTCATGATGGCACCCATACCGAAACACGGCAGCAGGGGGCAAGGTGCGGCAGGCGAAGGCGGCGGGACTGGCTCAGCGCTCACGGGTGGCGCTGATGGGCATGGTCGGCGCCGACCACCTCCTGGGCACGGAGGTCGTGGACCGCAACGGCAGCGTCGTGGGGCACCTGCACGACATTCTGCTCGACCTGCGCCGCAACCGCATCGCCTACGCGGCCGTCGAGCTCCGGCGCGCCCGGCCGGACGGCGAGCGCGTCGTGGTCATCCCCTGGAACGCGTTGTTCCAGGACAGCGACGCCGACCGCTTTACCGTCAATGCCGAGCGTGAGCACATCGAGTCGGCACCGCTGGTGCCGGCCGAGGTGGCCGTGCACGGGCTCGACGGCGAGCTCGCCACCTTCGCGCATTCGTACTTCGGCACCCGTCCCTACTGGGAGCACGGCTCCCAGCTCTGTTGATCGGCCACTCGAGTTCCATGAAAAAGTCCAGTCCCGTAGCCGTACCGCGCCGCGTGGTGCTTCCCCTCGCGGCGGCGGCCCTGCTCGCGGCGTGTGAAGAGCGCCCTGCACCCACCGATCGCGGCACCGCGCGCCTCGCGCCTCGCAGCGGCCATCCGGCCGAGCGCGTGCGCAACGGCGCCTCCAAGGCGCGCGACCAGACGAGCATCGGCACGCGGGTCAAGGCGGCGCTCCTTGCGCGCGTCGGCGCCGAAGCCGGCGCGATTCGGGTCGCCTCCGGGAGCGGCGGGGAGGTGATCCTGTCGGGAACGGTCGAGTCGCCAGGCGCGCGGGTTCGGGCGCGCAGGATTGCATCGTCGGTGGCGAGCGTCACCTCGGTCACCGATCAGCTCAAGGTCAAATCGTAGGCGGGCAGCAGCCCCGAATCGCTAGGTTCGGCGAGCTGCTTTGGGCGCCGGGTGTCTCACGACATCCGGCGCTTTTTTCTGGCCTTGCTCAACCGCGGGGCGCCGCCGATCCACGCAACGCCAGCGCGGGCCCCGGGACGGCCCCTTGCTGCATCAGGCCGCTACCGCGAGCATCTCGCGCAGGTGGCGCAGCAGCTCGTCTTCCTGGAACGGCTTCCCGAGGTAGAGGTCGACGCCCAGCTCGCGGGCGCGGTTCCGATGCTTCTCCGCGGTGCGCGACGTGATCATCACGATGGGAATGTGAGCGAGTCGCGGGTCGGCCTTGAGCGTCTTGGTGAGCTCGAAGCCGTCCATGCGGGGCATCTCGATGTCGAGAAGCATGACGTCGGGCACGCGCTGCGCCAGCACCTGCAGCGCGTCCAGCCCGTCCTTCGCGGTCAGCACGTCGAAGCCCTCGCGGGCGAGCAGGCGCGAGGTGATCTTGCGCACGGTGAGCGAGTCGTCGACCACCATCACGACGGGCGGTCCGGCCACTTCGGCGCTCGCGCGCAACGGCTGCGCGACCCGCGCTTCCGCGTGCGGATCGAACACGGGCAGGTTGCCGCGCTGCGCGAGCTGCACGGGATTGATGATCAGCACGACCTCGCCGGTCCCGAGCACCGTCGCGCCCGCGATGCCGGACACGCGCGCAAGCTGCGGACCGATGTTCTTGACCACCACTTCCTGGTTGCCGACCATCTCGTCCACATGGATCGCCGCCGTGCCCTGCCCCGTGCGCAACAACAGCACGGGATTGAAGCGCGCGGTCGGCGGAACGTGTTGCGTGTCGCCGAGCAACCGCGGGAGATAGTGCAGCGGGTAGGCCCGGCGCCTGCCACTCCAGAACGCGGGCCGCGTACAGCGCGAGCAGCTGCTCGGACTTGACCTGCTGCACCTGCTCGACCATCGGCGCGGGCAACGCCCAAAGCCGTCCGCCGGCACGCACCAGCACCGCCTGCGCTACCGCCAGCGTGAGCGGCAGGTACAGCATGAACGTCGTGCCGGCGCCGGTGCGGGTGCTCACCTCGACGCGCCCGCCGAGGGCCGCGATATCGCTGCGCACCACGTCCATCCCGATGCCGCGTCCGGACACCGCGGTGACCTTCGCCGCAGTCGAGAAGCCGGCTTCGAAGATGCAGTCGACGAGCTGCGCTTCGGTCGGCGTTACGTCCGGGGCGAGGCGTCCCTGCGCGATCGCGCGCTGGCGGATGCGCTCGAGATCGAGGCCGGCGCCGTCGTCGGTGAGCTCGATCGCGATCTCGTTGCCGACCTGGCGCGCCGCGACCACGATCTGGCCGGTCGGCGACTTGCCCTCGCGCTCGCGGGCTTCGCGGGTCTCGATGCCGTGATCGAGCGCGTTGCGCAGCAGATGCTCGAGCGGGCCCGAGAGCTTCTCGAGCACGGAGCGATCGAGCTCGACCTGCGCGCCCTGGATATCGAGGTTCACGCGCTTGTCGAGCTCCTTCGCGACCTGCCGCAGGATGCGATACAGACGCTCGGCGAGACTGCCGAACGGAACGGTGCGGATCGACAAGAGCTGCTGCTGCATGTCGCGCGAAAGGCGCGCCTGCGCGACGAGCGCCGCGTCGGCTTCGTCGATGTTGCGCAGCAGGCCCTGCTGCACCGTCGACACGTCGTTCACGCCTTCCGCGAGCGAACGCGTCAGCTCCTGGAAGCGGGTGAAGCGGTCGAATTCCAGCGGATCGAAATCCGGGTTGCTGTCCTGGCGCATCGAGAGGTGCGACTGGATCTGCGATTCGGCCTGGATCTCGATCTCGCGCACCTGCGAGCGCATGCGGATCACGCTGGTCGTGAGCTCGAGCAGGCTTGCCTTGAGCGCTCGGAGCTCGCCTTCGATGCGCGCACGCGCGATCGCGACCTCGCCCGCTTCGTTGACGAGGCGATCCACGATGTCGGCCCGCACCCGCAGTACGGCACGTTGCGCGGTGTCGAGCTCCTGCGCACCCTGCGCGGCTGCTTCCGCCGTGCGCCCTGCAGCGGCTGCAGCGTTCCCGGGCATCGGCACCACGACCGATGGCGCGTGCAGCGCCGCGCTCGCCGTGTCCGTCGCGGCGATCGCCGGTGCAGCCGTTGCCGCAGCCGTCTCGTCGCTCCACGGCAGAGGAACGTCGGTGCGGCCCTCGCGCAGCGCATCGAGCACGAAAGCGACTCGATCGAGATCCGCATCGAGCGCCTCGAAGAGACCGCTCGTTCCGGCGCGCACGGCGTCGCCGTCGAGCAGCCGCGATTCCATGCGATGCGTGAGCTCGCCGAGGCGCATGGCGCCCGCCATGCGCGCGCTGCCCTTGAACGTGTGCAGGGTGCGGCGCAGCGCGAGCGCGTGGCTTGCGTCGGCCGGATTGCGCTGCCACGCGCGCAGCTGCTCGCCCGCGTGCGGGAAGAGCTCTTCCGCTTCCTCGAGGAAGATCGGCAGCAGTTGCTCGTCCACGTCGTCGCGCATCTGCTCGACGGCGATCTCGTCCGTGTGCGCGGGCGCCAGCGGGCGCGACGGCAGCATCGGCCGTCGCGACGCCTTCGCGAGCCGGCCCGACGTCCGCAGCGGCGCGCGGGCCGGCGCCGTCACGGCGGGCGCAGCGCTCGCGCGTTCCGCGACGTCGATGGGCGCCGCGGTCGCTGCGCTCTCCGGCGCGACGGAGGAGACGGCGGAGCCCGGAAGTGCGTGCGGTTGCGCCCGCATCTGCGCTTGCTGCCGGAGCGCTTCGAGCTCGCGCTGGACGACATCGGCTTCCTCGAGATCGGCTGGACCGAACGCCTGCCGCGACTTGAGGATGGCGACGAGTCCGGACAGGCCGTTGATCGCGCGTGCGAGGATCGGGAGCGACGCAGCGCTCAGCGGCAATGCCGCATCCCGCAGGGCGGCGAGACAGTCCTCGAGCGACTTCGCCGTGGCCGCAACCGCCGGGAATCCGGCGGTGCGATGAATGCCGCACAGCGTGTGGCTCGCGCGCACCATGGCGTCGCCGGGGAGATACCCCGGATCGAACTGCAGCACGGCGAGCTCGTGCGCGAGCACGTCGAGGTGTCCGTCCGCCTCGGCGACCAGCACCTCGTAGAGCGAGCGGGAGAGCGACACGTCGCCGATCGCGATGTCCTCGCCGGCATCGTCGGAGGGCCCGCGCGCCGCGGCATCGGTGCCGAACGCGGCTTCGTCGCCCGCAGGAGCGGCATCGCGCGAGCGCGACGTGATCGGCAACTCGATGACGATGGCGTCGCGCGTGCCAGGGCGCGGCGGCTCGGCCGCCTCGATGCGCGGAAGCTCGGGAGCCGCGTGGGCCGCATCGTCCTGCGTGGCGCCCGCATCGGCCGTGGTCGGCTCCCCCGCGGGAACCTCGGGGTGCAGCCGCACGACGGTGGCATCCGGGGCTGCCGCCTCGGGCGTGCCTGCCACGGGCGGCGGCCCGACGGCAGGCGGTGGCTCGACGAACTCGACGAAAGCCGGCGGCTCGTCGTCGCGTGCTTCGGCCTCGGGCAGTGCAGCTTCGACCGGTGCATCGGTGCTCGCCGTCGAATGCAGTGTCGGAGCTGCAGCTTCGAGCTCGTGCAGCAGGTCCGTGAGGGATGCGGTGTCGGCAGCGCTCGCGGGCGCGTCGGGTTCGATTGCGAACAGCTCGGTGATCTCGGGCGGGTGCGCAGGCGGCGTTCCGAGGTCCGGCAATTCGGCGACAGCTTCGAGACCCTCCTCGAGCGCCGCTTCGAATTGCGCCGTGACCTCGTCGATCGCGGCACTGTCGAGCAACTCCCGGACATCGCATCGCGTCTCGCGCGTCGGGCTCCGTCACCGAGGCATGCGCCGAAGCCGGTTGATCCATCCATTGCGCGGCCCGCTCCACCACCGACAGATGCACCGCATCCGATTCAGCCATATCTTGCGCGGCTGCTGCCGGCACAGGTGCCGAACGTGACTCGAGCCCGATTGGCGGCAGCGCGGCCCACGCAGCCTCCGTCGCGATCGCGTCGGTGGGCATCAGCTCGCGATCGATGGCGTCGTGCAAAGCCTCTTCAGTCTCGATCGCGCGATCGAACGACTCGGTTGCGTCGATCGCGCCGATGGGCAGCAAGGGTTCGGGCGCGAGCTGCGACGCAGCAGCAAACGCATCGGGTGGGGCCTCCGCGGCGGCGACCGGCTCGGGCGTGGGAGCGATCTCGGCGGCGGCGACCAGCTCGACGGCCGGAGCGGGCTCGACGGCCATAAGGGTCGGCGCCGCGGGCGCAACCGCCTGCGTTTCCGCGGCGAAGGGCGTCTGCGTCGCGGCGGCCACCGGCTCCCCGACAGCCCGGTCCCACGGTGCAGCCGCGAACGGCTCCACCGTTGCAGGCGCCGGCGCGACAGCAGGCTTCTGCACCCGCGCAGGAGCCGCCGATTCGCGCAGGCGCGGCAACCCGCGCTCGACCGCCTCGATCGCGGCCCGAATGCTCGCAGCATCGGGCTGAACGCGACGGTGTGCGGCCAGCTCCGAGACCCAGCGCCGGAATTCCGACTCGCCGGCCGCGATCATCGCCAGCACGGCAGGCGTGACGGGGCGATCCTCCTCGAGCAGCCGGTTGTGCATCTTCTCGAGTTCGTACGCGATTTCGCCGAGCTCGGCGAGTCCCACCATCCGGCCGCTGCCCTTGAGCGTGTGGAACTGCCGGCGCGCGATGCGCAAGGCCTCGCGGTCGCCGGGGTTCAGCGTGAGGCCGCGGTATTGCTCGCCCACGGTCTCGAGCACCTCGCGCGCCTCGGTGATGAACACCTCGAGGATCTCGTCATCGATCGCGCGGTCGTCGGAGGCGAGGATGCGCTGCGTCTCGTCCGACACGGGCGCGGATGCGACCTCGTCGGCGCCGATCATCTCGGCGAGCACCGGGCCGGGCGCACCGGCTTCGACCTCGCGCAGCGCTGCTCTCGCCTGGCCTGCGAGCTGGTCGTCGCCGATGAGCCTGGCGTCGTCGCCGAGCTCGGCGAGACGTGCCTTGAGCGTCGCGCGCGCGGCGCTCCCCGCCTCGGCCGACTCCCAGGCGGCGACGAGCTCGGGCAGCTTCGCCTGCGTGTCCGCGACGGCGGCCTCGACCGAGGTTTCGCCGGTCTCGGCGGCGCAGGGCGCCTCGCCCCGACGCTTCGCGAGCAGGGGTGCGATCAGGCGCTCGTGATCCGCACGCTGCTGCTCGACGGCTTCGACGTAGAAGCCGAGACCCGACAGGGACTCGGCGAGCAGCTCGAGATCCTCGTCGTTCACCGGCGTGGCGGGATCGGCATACGCGTCGATCTGTTGCTGACACAAGGCCAGCAGCTCCGCCGCCGTATCGAGGCCCAGCATACGCAGCGCCCCGCGGATCTGGTCGCTGTCGCGAGCGAGCGATTGCAGCTCGCCGCGCTTGCCGTGATCGCGGAAGAAGGCGTCGAGCACCTGCTCCATGTGCCGCAGGTTGGTCTGGATCTCGCGCCCGACCTGGGCGAGCAGCAGCCGCTCCTGTGCACGGCGCGACATCTCGTCGACTACCGGCGCCGGCGCCGCGCTTTCGATCACGCGCGCGTCGCGGGCCGCATCGAGGCGGGCGAGCATCGTGTCCACGTCGGCCGCGAACTGCGCGGGAAGTGCAGCGGGATTCTCGAACGCGTTCTCGGCGAGCAGCAGCGCCGTCGCGAACTCCATCGCGACGGGCTCGGGCACGTGCGCGTTCGCCATGTGGTCGATTCGCGCCGCGAGGCCGCCGACGAGATGAACGAGCGCCGCGTTTCCGACCTCGGCGGCGTGGCCGTGCACGGCCGCGAGCGTCTCGCGCAACTGCGGCAGGTTCTCGGCGCGACCGGACGTGAGCTTCAGCCATGCGTCCTTCGCGTGGGCGAGCTGCTCGCGCGCATCGCGCACGTGCGGCTGGATGCGCACGAGGTCCTCGTGCAGCACCTCGGGCGAAGGAATCAGGCCCGCGAGCCCGAACGTGTCCTGCACGTCCGCGACGCTCGGCGCGACCGGCGCACTGATCGCGACGTAATACAGCACTTCCCGCCGCAGACGGTCCGCCACCTTGGGCGAGCCTTCCACGAGCCGGCGGATCTGCAGATCGATGCGCGCCGTGAGCTGCTTCACGCCGAAGCTCGCGTCGAGCCCGCCCTCGAGCAGCGCGTCGTGCAGAGCGCATGTCGTCCACCAGAAGGTGCGCAGGCTGCCCGGCTCGGTGGCCTCTTCGATCGCGGCGATGGCATCGCGCATCTGCCGCGCGCCGTTCTCCTCGCCGCGCAGCCACTCCAGCAACCCGCTCTGGTATTGCCGGCGCTGGCGCACGAGATACGAATGCGGCTTCGCTACGGCTGACACCTGCCGCCGGCGTGCGGCCTGGCGCTCGAGATCGGGATGGAACAGCTCCGTTGGCGCGGCCGCGCGCACGCCACGCGCGCGCTGCATCGCCTCGTATTCGGGAAAGAGCTTGAGCGGCACCGGCGGCTGCGCCGTTCACGACGTCGCGCAGGAAGATCTGCAGCTTGCGGCACGCGCGATCGACGGGGTCGCTCGTCGCGGCGACGTCGTTCTCCGCGACCTCCTCGAGGTGCGCGAGCTGGCGCTCGATCTCGTCCACGAACGCGACGACGCCGTCGAGACCCACGATCTGCAGCGCCCCGGCCGCCTGATGCACGTGCATGCGAGCCTGGCGCAGGTACGTGTGGTCGTGCGGGTGCGCTACGAAGGACGCGAGCGCATCGAGCCCGCGCGCGAGCGCGTGGTCGATCTCGCCCTGGACCCACGAGAGCGGGCCGGCGTCGAAATCGGGAGCGGACTGCGCCGCCGTGCTGGTTGCTGCTGCCATGGCTCCTTCGCCGGGGTGGCTAACGCTTGTGCTGGAGCAAGATCGGGGCCCGGAGCACCTGCCGCGCTCCGCGCAGGTCGCCGGCGCCTAGACCTTGAAGCCGGCGACGGAGCTTCGCAGCTCGGCCGCAAGCCGCGTGAGCTGGCCGATGGACACGTTCGTCTGCTCGGTGCCCTCGGTCGTTTCCTCCGAGATGCGCAGGATCCCCTGCATCGCGCGCGTCACGTCCGAAACGGAGGCCGACTGCCGCTGCGTCTGGGCGGAAATCGCGCCGATCAGCGCCGCGAGCTCGCGCGAAACGTGGCGGATCTCCTCGAGCGCCTGACCCGCCGCGTCGGAGAGCTTGGTGCCCTCCACCACGCCCGCGGTGCTCTTCTCCATGGCCGCCACGGCGTCCTGCGTGTCGGCCTGAATCGTCTTCACGATCGCATCGATCTGCTTGGTCGCCTCCGCCGAACGCTCCGCGAGGCGCTGCACTTCCTCGGCCACGACCGTGAAGCCGCGTCCTGCTTCCCCGGCCGATGCGGCCTGGATCGCGGCGTTCAACGCGAGCACGTTCGTCTGCTCCGTGAGATCGGAGATGAGCTCCACGATCTCGCCGATCTCGAGCGAGCTCTCGCCGAGGCGCTTGATGCGCTTCGACGTGTCCTGGATCTGCGAGCGGATGTCGTTCATGCCGGCGATCTGGTTCTGCACCGACTGCGCGCCGGCCTCGGCTGCGGCGAGCGACTGCTGCGCGACCTTGGCGGACTGCTCCGCCGAGGACGACACCTCCTCGATCGAGTGCGCCATCTGCAGCACCGACGCCGAGGCTTGCTGGATCTCGCGGTTCTGGCGCTGCGAGGCTTCGAACAGGCGATTCGAGATCGCCTGCGCATCCTGCGTCGCGCGCGTCACTTCGTCGGTCGCGGAGTTGATGCCCTTCACCAGCGTGCGCAGCTCCTCGATGGTGAAGTTGATCGAGTCGGCGATCGCGCCGGTGACGTCTTCGGTCACCGAGGCCTGCACCGTGAGGTCGCCGTCGGCGAGATTGCCCATCTCGTTGAGCAAGCGCAGGATGGCCTCCTGGTTGCGCTTGTTCTCCTGCTCGCTCTCGAAGGCACGGACGCCGGCGTCATCGCGCGAGACCTTGCCGAGCAGGGCGAGGAAGCCGAGCGCGAGCACCCCGAACAGCAGCGCCGTCCACGCTGCGGCGCGGCTGCCGATCTCGAAGCGCGCGGCGAGCCTGGTGCTGTCCGCGAGCAGCGCTTCCGATTCGTTGTTGATGGCGCGCGCGGCGTGCTTCGCCGCGAGGAGGCGGCTCATGTTCTGCACGATGGCGGTGACGCCGCTGTCGTAGGCCGCGAAGCGCTTCTGCAGGTCGATCAGCGCGCTGCGCGTGTCCTCGTTGCGCGCCGCGGAAATGCGCTGGCCGTCGCTGCCCTTGAGCAGCGCGGCGTTCACGTCGCGGAACTGCGCCGTGTCGCGCGCGAGCAGGAACGCGACATCCGGATCGACCTCGTCCGCCGACGCGAGGGCATTCGCGTTCTTGGCGATGCGTTGCGACAGCAGCGCGAGCTGGTTGGCGTACTCCACCTCGCGCAGGCTTCCGCCCGACTGCGCGACGAGCGCGCCGACCTGCTGCGAGAGGTCGAGCAGGGCGTTGTTGCCCTGATTGATCGCGGCGAGACCCTTGGCGAGGGCGGTGAGCGGCTCCTGGTTGTCGAGCACCCGGCCCACGCTCGCGTCGACGCGGTCCCAGCGCGTGCGCAGGTCCTGCAGCACCTTGACCGCGGCACCGTCGGTGACGGCGTCGAGGCTCACGCCCTTCGCAGAGCCGCCGCTCGCGAGCGCGTCGAGGTCGGCGCGAAAGCGGTCGCGGCTGTCGCGCACGGCAGGAAAGGCGGCGAGCTCGCCCTGCGCGGCGAGCGCTGCGCCGCGGGCGAGACGCTGCGAGAGCATCTGCATCTCGGTGGCGGTTGCAGCCGCCGCGCCCCGCTGCGCATTGCTGCGCGCATCCACCCACCACATCACGCCGGAGATCGCGAACAGCACGAACATCACGACGAACACGATCTGCTGCTGCTTCGCTACGGGGAGATGACCGATGAGCGGCAGCTGGCGCGGCACGCTCGCCTCGCGCTGCGCGCTTCCACCGTCGACCGTCAGCGGATCGTAGCCGGCGAGCCTGGAGTTGGTCGGAAGCCCGAGCGGCGTCCCGCCCTTGCCGCGCGTCGGCTCGGGTTTGTCGTTGCCCATGATGCGCGGCAGCTTGAGCGTCAATGCCATGTAGCCTCCCACGCCGCGTTTCGTCGAGCGCATCTAGAGCCCCACCGAGAGAAACGCGGGATCCTGCGCGAGGCGCGCGAGATCGATTTCCTGCCACACCGTAGCGCCGGCATCGGTCCAGCGCGACCCGTACCAGGCGGGCAAGTCCTCGGTTCGCGGCGCCGGCGCGAGCTCGCCGAGGTTGCGCAAGCCGAGCACGCGCTCCACCACGATGCCGGCGCGCAGCTCGCCGGCACGCGGACCGAACACGAGCAGACGCGCATTGGGATTGCCGGGCGTTGCCGGTGCCGCCTCGCGCCCGATGAAGCGCGCGAAGTCGACCACCGAGTAGAGGTTGCCGCGAATGTTGGCGACACCGCTGAACCACGGCTTCGTGAGCGGAACGGAAGTGATCGCGGGGACGGCGAGCACCTCCGCCGCATCGGCGAGACGCACCAGCCAGTGCTCGCCCGCGCAGGTCACGCCCAGCCGCGACGATTCGACCTGCGCCGCGGTCTTGCTGGCGAGCCGCGACGCGAGTTCCTGCTGGAACTGCCGGAGATCGAGCTTGGCTGCGCGCGCCATGGCGGTCCCGATCAGGCGATCGCCGCGATCTTGGTGAGGAGCTCGTCGCGATCGACGGGCTTCACCACGTAGTCCCGCGCACCCTGCCGCAGGCCCCAGATCTTGTCGGTTTCCTGGCTCTTCGACGTGCACATGATGATCGGGATGCGCTGCGTGTCGGGATCGCGGCTGATCGCGCGCGTCGCCTGGAAGCCGTTGAGGCCGGGCATCACCACGTCCATGAGGATCAGGTCCGGATGGGCCAGCTTCGCCTTCCGGATCGCATCCTCCCCGTTGTCGCTGGCGATCACCTTGAAGCCGGCCTTCGTCAGGAGGTCGTTGAGCACGTGGCGCTCGGTCGGCGAGTCGTCGACGATCAGGATTGTCTTGATGCCCATGGCGATGCGTGCGGCTCCCGCTCCGGCTTGTCGTGCGCAGTCCGTTTTCAGGCCGCGACCCGGACGTGGTTCGCGACGGCCTTGAGCAGGCTGTCCTTGGTGAACGGCTTCGTGAGGTACTGGTCGGAGCCGACCATGCGCCCGCGGGCCCGGTCGAACAGCCCGTCCTTCGACGAAAGCATCACCACGGGGGTGGCCCTGAACTTGGGATTCTTCTTGATGAGCGCGCACGTCTGGTAGCCGTCGAGGCGCGGCATCATGATGTCGACGAAGACGATCGCCGGCTGGTGATCCGCGATCTTGGCGAGCGCGTCGAAGCCGTCCTCCGCCAGGATGACGGTGCATCCCGCCTGGAGCAGGAAGATCTCGGCGCTGCGACGAATCGTGTTCGAGTCGTCGATCACCATCACCCTTACGCCGGCCATCGGATTGTGCTCGCCCACGGTTGGTGCTCCTTCCCGCCCCCACCCCGATAACGTACCTTCGTGCCGCGCACTCCGGTGTTCGCGCCTGGGGCGGCCCCGCGCGCGGATGAACCGCCTTCGTGCTGCGCGCTCACGGCAAGAAGTCTGCCACGTGCGGCGGCGCGTGGATAGAGCATAAAGCTTGCCGGAATAGCGGTTGCCCGCGCGCCGACGCGGTTTTTGCAACAACCGACAAGTTTTATGCTGCCGCCCAGGGTGCGGAAGTGCCGTCCAACGGCACACGATGCCGCCGCGGCCCACCCCCGCCGCGACGTCGCGGCTTGCTCGACGCGGGCTCCGGCGACGCTCAGCGGCCCAGGAACATGCGGTACGCGGGGTTCGCCGTCTCGTCCACGTAGTCGTAGCCGAGGCGATCGAGGAAGGCGCGGAACTCGGCCTTGTCGTGCGGCGGGACCTGCATGCCGACGAGCACGCGGCCGTAGTCGGCCCCGTGATTGCGGTAGTGGAAGAGGCTGATGTTCCAGCCCGAGCTCATCGCGTCGAGGAACCCCATCAGGGCGCCCGGTCGCTCCGGAAACTCGAAGCGGTAGACGATCTCGTGCTCCGCCTTCGGTGCGTGGCCGCCGACGAGGTGGCGCACGTGCAGCTTCGCCATCTCGTTGTCGGTGAGATCGAAGGCGTCGATGCGGTGCTTGCGAAAGTCGGCGAGCAGGCGCTCGGTCTCGTGCCGGTTCGCGACCTCGAGGCCGACGAAGATGTGCGCCGTCGCGGGATCGGCGTAGCGATAGTTGAACTCGGTGATCGAGCGCCGGCCCAGCAGCGCACAGAACTCGCGGAAGCTGCCCGGCCGCTCGGGAATCGTCACCGCGAGGATCGCCTCGCGCTGCTCGCCCACTTCCGCGCGCTCGGCGACGAAGCGCAGCCGATCGAAGTTCATGTTCGCCCCGCACGCGATCGCGACGAGCGTGCGATCGCGCACGCGGTTGCGCTCGCACCACGTCTTGAGGCCCGCCACCGACAGCGCGCCCGCGGGCTCGAGCACCGAGCGCGTGTCCTCGAACACGTCCTTGAGCGCCGCGCAGGTGGCGTCGGTGTCGACCAGGATCATCTCGTCGACGAGCTCCCGGGCGATGCGGAACGTCTCCTTGCCGACCTGCTTCACCGCGACGCCGTCGGAGAACAGCCCGACGTGCGGCAGCGTCACCCGCCGCCCGAGCGCGAGCGAGCGCGTCATCGCATCGGAGTCCTCCGGCTGCACGCCGATGATCCTGATCTCGGGGCGCACGCGCTTCACGTAGGAGGCGACGCCGCTGATGAGGCCGCCGCCGCCCACCGCGACGAAGATCGCCTCGAGCGCTCCCTGGCACTGGCGCAGGATCTCCATGCCGATGGTGCCCTGCCCCGCGATCACGTCCGGATCGTCGTAGGGATGCACGAACACCGCGCCGGTGCGCTGCTGCAGCTCCATGGCTTGCGCGTACGCATCGCTGTACGAGTCCCCGTGCAGCACGACATGCGCGCCACGCGCTTCGACCGCGGCGATCTTGATCTGCGGCGTGGTCACGGGCATCACGATCGTCGCCTCGCAGCCGAGGCGCTGCGCCGCGAGCGCGACCCCCTGCGCGTGATTGCCGGCGGAGGCCGCGATCACGCCGCGGCCGCGTTCTTCCGAGGACAGATGCGCCATCTTGTTGTAGGCGCCGCGCAGCTTGAACGAGAACACCGCCTGCTCGTCCTCGCGCTTGAGCAGCACGCGATTGCCCACGCGCCGCGACAGCAGCGGCGCCTCGTCGAGGGCCGTCTCGACCGCGACGTCGTAGACCTTGGCGGTCAGGATCTTCTGCAGGTAGTCGGGCATTCAGCGAACGGGCATCAAAGGAACTCGGGGCTCAGCACCAGGCGCAACTGCACCGCGGTCTCGCCGCCGCGGTCGCGATTGGTGAGCCACCAGATGCCGCCGGGATTCACGGTCCAGTAGTCCTCCTCGCCGGCGATCAGGAACGATGCGACACCGCCGAGCGTCGGCTGGTGACCGATGACGAGCACCGGATGGCGCGCATCGGGCCACCCCGCAGTGGACAGGAGCGCCGCGACCGTGCCGCCCGGCGCGAGCACCGGATCCGTGTGCGCGTGGCGACGCAGGCACCGGCGCGGTCTGCAGCGCGCGTTGCGCCGGCGACACGAGCACGCGCGTCTCGGACGGCAGGTGCGCGTCGAGCCATGCCGCCATGCGGGCTGCCTGCTCGACGCCCTTGTCGGTGAGCCGCCGCGCCATGTCCGGCCGACCGTGCTCCGCCTCGGCGTGGCGCCACAAGATGAGATCCATGCGTTGTTGCGTCGGTGTTGTGTCGCTGGACGACGATGCGACGGCCCGGGCGGGCGCCGGAAGCGCCTCGGCCCTGCGCGCGGCTACGCGGCAACGGCTTCCGTCGACGCCGCGATGGCGTCCGACGTTGCGGGCTGCGGGCGCGGCTCGGCCTCGAGCGCGAGCCAGATGCAATGGCCCTTCGAATCCTTCTGCAGCGCTTCCAGGTACTCGCGATGCGCCGCGATCTCCTCCTCGGTGGGTGCGATGACGGCGAGCGCGAGGCGCAGCGGATTGCCGCCCAGCCCGGCCGCAAGCGTCGCGATCGGCGCCGGCGACGCGATGTCGATCGTGAGCGTCTCCTGGCCGCGCGTCATCGCGAGATACACCTCGGCGAGCAGCTGCGCATCGAGCAGCGCCCCGTGCAGCGTGCGGTGCGCGTTGTCCACACCGAGGCGCTCGCACAGCGCGTCGAGGTTGTTGCGCTTGCCGGGGAAGGCCTCCCGCGCGAGGGCGAGCGTGTCGATGACGTTGCTGAATGCATGCGCGCAAGGCCCGAGACCGACGAGCCGAAGCTCGCTGTCGAGGAACGCGATGTCGAACGGGCGCGTTGTGGATGACCCATTCGGCGTCGCGCGCGAAGTCGAGGAACTCGGCCGCGACGTCGCGAAACCTGGGCTTGCCCTTCAGGTCGTCCCACGTCATGCCGTGCACTTCGGTGGCGCCGGCATCGATCTCGCGCTCGGGATCGAGGTACAGGTGCAACGTGCGCCCGGTGGGCCGGCGGTCGACCACCTCCACCGCGGCGAGCTCGATGATGCGATGCCCCTGCTCGGGATAGAGACCCGTCGTTTCGGTATCGAGGATGATCTGGCGCATGCGGGACGTACCGGGAACGGCAGTGCCGTCATTCTAACCGCGCAGCGCCGCGCTCGCATCATCCGCGCGCGCCGCACGCGCAATCGACGCCGGCGACCAGCGCAACGCGGGCACCTTCAGCGCCGATAGCGACGGATCGTTTCGCGGATCTCCTCGATCGCGCGTTCGATCTCGTCTTCCGAAAGATCGCGCTGCGCGCCCTTGCGGCCGTCCACGGAGTCGGTGCGATCGAGCTGCGTCTCGAACTCGCCGAGCGCGAGCGTCTCGGTGATGGTAGCCGGACCTTCCGTGGTTGCTTCCGGGCCCCAGCGCACGATGATCGACGAAAGATTGTCGCCTTCCGCGCCGCCGCGCTTCTCGGCTTCCTTCATCATCTGCGGAGCCGTGTGCAGGATCGGCGTCGACGTCAGCCACGTCGCGAGCTCGTCCTGCGACACCACGCTCCACAAGCCATCGGTGCACAGCATGAGGATGTCGCCTTGCTTCAACGGCGTGCGGCGGCCGAGATCGACGACGGGCTCGACCACTCCGCCCAGGCAGCTGAAGATCTTGTTGCGATCCGGGTGATTCGCGGCTTGGCCCGCCTCGAGCAGCCCTTGGTCGACGAGGTACTGCACCTTCGAGTGGTCCTTCGTGCGCGCGACCAGCGTGCCCTCGCGAAAGAGATACAGGCGCGAGTCGCCGACGTGCGCCCACCACGCGCTGTTGCCCTGCACGATGCAGGCCACGCACGTGGTGCGCGGCGTTTCGAGCATCGAGAACTGGCTCGCGTACGAGAGCAGCGCGGCATGCGCGCGCACCATGGATTCCTGCAGGAACTTGAGCGGGTTGCGCAGGAACGGCTTCGCCTCCTGCTGGAACCGCTCCACGAAAAGCCGGGTGCAGATCTGGGCCGCGATCTCGCCGCCGGCATGGCCCCCCATGCCATCGGCGACCACGAGCAGCAGCGTGTCGCGGCTGTAGGTGTACGCGATGCGGTCCTGGTTGACCTTGCGCGCGCCCTTGCGGCTTTCCTGGAAGATCGTGAAGCGCATTGCGTTGCAGTAGGTGCGACCGCGGCGGACCGCCCGCTCAAGCACCCGCTTCCGAGAAGAGCTTGCGCTTGAGCGAGCCGAGGAAGGTCAGCTTGCGCTTCTTGGGCGCGATGTCGCGGATCGCCTTCTGCAGCGCGAACACGCTTTGCGGACGCTCGAGCGGGTCGAGCCGCAGGCACCAGTCGATCACCTCGAGCAGGTTGTCGGAGTATTGACCCGCCCAGATCTTCTTGGCCGGGACGAGATGATCGGCCTGCAGGCGCGCATCGGCCGCCTGCGGCGCGAATGCCGCGAGGCACGCGAACATCGACGCGCCGACGCCGTACACGTCCGTCCACGGTCCCAGGCGATCGGGCTCGCGGTATTGCTCGGGCGCCGCGAACCCGGGGGTGTACATCGGCGCGAGCTTCGGGCGATTGGTCGTGAGCGTCTGCCGCGCGGCACCGAAGTCGAGCAGCACGGGCGCGCCGTCGGTGCGCAGGTAGATGTTGGCCGGCTTGATGTCGAGGTGCAGCAGCTTGTGCGTGTGCACCTCGCGCAGCCCGTTCAGGAGGTGCATGAACACGTGGCGCACCAGCCGTTCCGACATCTGGTCCTGGCGCATCTGGATCTGCTGCTGCAGCGTGCGCCCGCGCTCGTAGCGCATCACCATGTACACCGTCTCGTTCGCGCGAAAGAAGTTGAGCACGCGCACGACATTGGGATGGTTGATCTTGGCGAGCGCGCGGCCTTCCTCGAAGAAGCACTTCATCCCGTAGCGGAAGGACGTCATGTTCTCGACCGAGCTCGCGCGCACGATGTCGCCCTCGGTGCGCAGCACGAGGGAAGCCGGGAGATACTCCTTGATGGCGACGGCGGCGCCGGTCTCGTCGAAACCGCGATAGACGATCGAGAAACCGCCACGGCTGATCTGCCGGTCGATCCGGTAGTTCAGCAGCTGGTAACCCGGGGCGAGCGCCTGGTTGGTGACGGCCATTCTGGTTGTGGGAGGCGGGGCGGTCGACTAGACCGCAATTCGCGTGCCAGCGGCCTGCATCCGGCTTGCGCCCGCGGGGGATAACGCATACATTCGGGACAGCCCAATGGCCCAGAGTATAGCGGCGAAACGTGCACAAACCTGCCAGAAAACGTCGATGATCCTCAGCATGACGGGCTTCGCCGCCGTGGGCGCCGAGTTGCCCGGCGTCGCCCTCTCGGTCGAACTGCGAGCGGTGAACCACCGCTACCTGGACCTGCAGATACGGGTGCCGGACGAGTTGCGCGCGCTCGAGCCCGCATTGCGCGAGCGCATCGGCGCGGAGCTGAAGCGCGGCAAGGTGGACTGCCGCGTGAGCCTCAACCGAACGGCCCCCGGTGCGGCCGAGCTCGCCATCGATGCGCGACGCGTCGAGCAGCTCGCCAACGCAGCCGCCGAGGTGCAGCGGCACGCGCCCGGCGCAGCGCCGCTGTCGGTGGCCGAAATCCTGCGCTGGCCCGGCGTGCTGGCCGAGCCCACGATCGCGCCGGAAGCGCTGGCCTCGAAGGTGCACACGCTGCTCGGCGAGGCGCTGCGCGAGCTCGCGGCATCGCGCGCACGCGAAGGCGCGAAGCTCGTCGAAACCCTCGAGGAGCGCTGCATCGCGATCGAAGCGCAGGTCGCGCGCGTTGCGCCGCGGATCCCCGCGGTGCACGCGGCGTTCGTCGAGAAGCTCGGGACGCGCCTGCGCGAGGCCGGCCTCGATCCCGATCAGGATCGGCTGAAGCAGGAGCTCGCCGTGTTCGCGAACAAGGTGGATGTCGCGGAAGAGCTGGCGCGCCTTGCCACGCACGTTGCCGAGGTGCGCCGGGTGCTCGCGACAGGCGGCGCGGCCGGCAAGCGCCTCGACTTCCTCATGCAGGAGCTCCATCGCGAAGCGAACACGCTCGGCTCCAAGTCCGTCGACGCGGAGCTCTCGCAGGCCTCGCTGGAGCTCAAGGTGCTGATCGAGCAGATGCGCGAGCAGGTGCAGAACCTCGAGTGACTGCGCCGCTTGCCACGGCGCGCAACGGCAATCCTCGATGCACACGGTGTCCACGGCCAAGGTTCCTACCGGCAATCTTTTCGTCGTGGCCGCGCCCTCGGGCGGCGGCAAGACGAGCCTCGTCAACGCGCTCCTCGCACGCGAGCGCGACATCAGGCTTTCCGTCTCGTACACCACGCGCTCACCGCGCCCGGGCGAGGCGGACGGCGTGCATTACCACTTCGTCGGAGAGGATCGTTTCCATGCGATGCGCGAGGCCGGGGAATTCCTGGAGCACGCGCATGTCCACGGGAACTGGTACGCGACTTCGGCGCGCTGGTTGAAGGCCGAGGTCGAGGCGGGGCACGACGTGCTGCTCGAAATCGACTGGCAGGGTGCCGCCCAGGTCAGGCGGCTGATACCGGGCGCGGTGCTGATCTTCATCGTGCCGCCGTCGCTCGCGTTGCTGCGCGAACGGCTGGAGAAACGGGGCCAGGATGCCGCCACCGTGATCGCGCGCCGGCTCGAGGCCGCGCGCGAAGAGATGCGTCACTGCGGCGAGTTCGACTATGTTATTATTAATCAGGACTTTGCTGCCGCAGTCGAGGATCTCGCCGCGATCGTCCGGGCGAGCCGGTTGCGCACCGCTCAGCAGCGTACGCGACACGACGCGTTGTTCGCGTCGCTGCTCGCTCCCTGAATCCCACCCGGGAGAGAACACCATGGCCCGCATCACGATCGACGATTGCCTCGAACGGATCACCAACCGCTTCGAGCTCACGCTTGCCGCAACCAACCGCGCCCGCCAGATTTCCGCCGGATCGGCGCCGCTCGTCGACGCCGATCGCGACAAGCCGACGGTGATCGCCCTGCGCGAGATCGCCGCCGGCAAGGTCGGCATCGAGCTTCTGCTCAAGGGGCAGAGCTGATCCCCTGCATCACCAGCGCGGGCGAATGAGCGAGGCGGCCGCAGGAGAGGTCCGAAGGGCGCGTCGCCGACCGATCGAGGGCGCCCGACAGTACAGGCTTGCCATTCGCACTCGGCGGTGCGCAGGGCCCGGCATGTCGGAAATAGCGGAGTTCACCCGACACCTCGGTCACTATCTCGCGGCGCCCGACGTCGCGCTCGTCGAGCGCGCGTTCGAATTCTCCGAATCCGCCCACCGCGGCCAGTTCCGCAAGTCGGGCGAGCCTTACATCACGCACCCGCTCGCGGTCGCGAGCATCCTCTCGCAATGGCGCCTCGACGCGCAGGGGCTCGCGGCGGCGCTGCTGCACGACGTGATGGAGGACACCAAGGTGTCCAAGAACGAGATCGAGCGCTCGTTCGGCAAGCCCGTCGCCGACATGGTCGACGGGCTCTCCAAGCTCGACCAGATCGAGTTCAACTCGCGCGAGGAAGCGCAGGCGGAGAGCTTCCGCAAGATGCTGCTCGCGATGGCGCAGGACGTGCGCGTCATCCTGATCAAGCTCGCGGACCGGCTGCACAACATGCGCACGCTCGACGCGATGGCGCCCGCGCATCGCAAGCGCATCGCGCGCGAGACGCTCGACATCTACGCGCCGATCGCCAACCGACTCGGCCTCAACGCGCTGTACCTCGAGCTGCAGGACCTCGCGTTCAAGCACCTCAACCCGATGCGCTACCGCATCCTGGCGAGCGCGATCAAGGCGGCGCGCGGCAACCGGCGCGAGGTGATGAACCGCCTCCTCGACGTCATCCGCGACGGCCTCTCGCGTGCCGGCATCGCCGCCAACGTGTCGGGGCGCGAGAAGACGATCTACTCGGCCTACAAGAAGATGCGCGAGAAGCGCTACAGCTTCTCGCAGGTGTTCGACATCTACGGCGTGCGCGTGCTCGTGCACGACGCGACCGCCTGCTATGCGGCGCTCGGCGTGCTGCACAGCCTCTACAAGCCGATCCCCGGCAAGTTCAAGGACTACATCGCGATCCCGAAGGCGAACGGCTACCAGTCGCTGCACACGACGCTGTTCGGTCCGTTCGGCACCCCGCTGGAAGCGCAGATCCGCACCCACGACATGCATCGGATCGCGGAGGCCGGCGTGGCCGCGCACTGGCTCTACAAGTCGGGTGGCGAGCTCGACATCGCCGAAGCGCAGCGCGAGACGCATCGCTGGCTGCAGAGCCTGCTCGAGATCCAGTCCGAGTCGCGCGACTCCAAGGAGTTCCTCGAGAACATCAAGGGCGACCTCTTCCCGGACGAGATCTACGTGTTCACGCCCAAGGGCAAGATCATGGCCCTGCCGCGCGGCGCGACGCCGGTCGATTTCGCGTATGCGGTGCACACCGACATCGGGCACCACTGCGTGGCGGCGCGCATCAACTACGAGCAGATGCCCCTGCGCACCGAGCTGAAGAACGGCGACCAGGTCGAGATCCTCACCTCGCCCACGGCGCGGCCGAATCCGTCGTGGCTGTCGTTCGTCGCCACGGGCAAGGCGCGCTCGCGCATCCGGCACTTCCTGAAGGGCCTGCAGCTCAAGGAATCGGCGGCATTGGGCGAGCGGCTGCTCAACCAGGCGCTCGCCACGCTCAAGGTGAACCCGGAGAGCATCACGTGGGAGGGCTGGGAAGCCCTCGCGCGCGAGTACGGCGCGAAGAGCCATCTCGATATCCTCGCGGACATCGGGCTCGGGAAGCGCCTGTCCTTCGTCGTGGCGCAGGCGCTCACGCGCGCGCCGGAGCGCGAAGCCGACGAAGGTACGGGTCCGGCGCTACCCGGCGTGAAGGCCGGCGCACTCACGTTGCGCGGGGTCGAGGGCGTCGCGATCCAGTACGCCAAGTGCTGCCGACCCATCCCCGGCGACAAGGTCGTGGGGCACTTCCGCAAGGGTCAGGGCCTGCTGGTGCACAACCGCGACTGCGTGATCCTGCGCAAGCAGCGCACGGATCCCGATCAGCTCATCGATGTCGAATGGGCCCCCGACATCGACGGCGTGTTCGATGCCGGCGTGCGTCTCATCGTCAACGACCGGCGCGGGCTGCTGGCGGATCTCGCCACCGCGATCGCGGACGCGCAGGGGAACATCGACAACGTTTCGATGGAGCGCCCCGACGGCGGCGGCACGCTCGCGATGTTCTTCAGCGTGCAGGTCCGCGATCGCCGCCATCTCGCCCGCGTGATCCGGGGGCTCAAGCGCGTGCCGGACGTGCGACGCGTGCAGCGGGCGCGCACGTAGCACACGCCAAACCCGTTACTCAGAGTAAATACTCCGAGTAAGGACGGCGCAGCCGGCGCTTACTCGGAGATTTCTCTGAGTAAAGCGCCGGTTACCAGCTGGGCTCGCGCTCGGCGTCGCCGTGATCTTGTGGATGGTGAGATCGGCGCCGTTGAACTCTTCCTCGGGGTCGAGGCGCAAGCCGACGGCGAGCTTGAGAGTGCCGTACACGATCGCACCCCCGCCGACCGCCACGGCGATCCCGAGCAGGGTCCCGAGCAATTGCGGCATGAACGCAACGCCCCCCAGGCCCCCCAGCGCGCGAGCGCCGAAGATCCCGGCCGCGATGCCGCCCCACGCGCCGCACATGCCGTGCAGCGGCCAGACGCCCAGCACGTCGTCGATGCGCAGCCGGTTCTGGGTGATCGTGAACAGGTACACGAAGAGTCCGCCGGCGACGAGGCCGGTGACGAGCGCCCCCAGCGGGTGCATCACGTCCGAGCCCGCGCACACCGCCACCAATCCCGCGAGCGGGCCGTTGTGCACGAAGCCCGGGTCGTTGCGACCGGCGAGGAATGCCGCGAGGGTGCCGCCCGCCATGGCCATCAGCGAGTTCACCGCAACCAGGCCCGAGATCTTGTCGAGGCTTTGCGCCGACATCACGTTGAACCCGAACCAGCCGACCGACAGCACCCACGCCCCGAGCGCGAGGAAGGGAATCGACGACGGCGGATGCGCGGCGATCCCGCCATCGCGCTGGTAACGCCCGCGTCGTGCGCCGAGCATGAGCACGGCGACGAGGCCGACCCAGCCCCCGACCGCATGAACGACGACGCTGCCCGCGAAGTCGTGGAACTCGTCGCCGAACGCGGACTTGAGCCAGGCCTGGATCCCGAAGTGCTGGTTCCAGGCGATGCCCTCGAAGAACGGATAGACGAAGCCGACCAGCACGAAGGTCGCCGCGAGCTGCGGATTGAACCGCGCACGCTCGGCGATCCCTCCGGAAACGATCGCGGGGATCGCCGCCGCGAACGTCAGCAGGAAGAAGAAGCGCACCAGCTCGTAGCCGTTGCGGGCCGTGAGCGCCTGCGCACCGGTGAAGAAGCTGGTGCCGTAGGCGACCGCGTACCCGATGAAGAAGTACGCGACGGTGGAAACGCTGAAGTCGACCAGGATCTTGACCAGCGCATTCACCTGGTTCTTCTTGCGCACCGTGCCGAGCTCCAGGAAGGCGAAGCCAGCGTGCATCGCAAGCACCATCACGGCGCCAAGCAGTAGAAAGAGCGTGTCGCCGCCCGCCTTCAAAGCGTCCATCGGATTTCCTCGTGGCTGTCGAGATGTGCGGCCCGCTCGGGACGCCGGGCTCTGCTCTGGTGTGGGGCGGCAGTGTCGCGGCCCGCCCCCAAAAGGAGCAGCGTCCATGCCAGCGAGTCAAGTGTATGATTTTGCGACGGTCTGCCACGCCGTCGACCTCGAACCCGCCCAGCGCGCGCACCATCGCGGTGCGTTCGACGGGCGCTCATGGTGCAGACGCGCATGGCCGCGCGCAAGAAAAAGGGCCGCGCGGGGCGGCCCTCCGGAGCGCGCGGTCGAGGCAGCTCAGGCCGTGGTCTTGGCCAGCAGCTGCTGCAACTCGCCGGACTCGTACATCTCGCGCATGATGTCCGCGCCGCCGACGAACTCGCCGTTGACGTAGAGCTGCGGGATCGTCGGCCAGTTGGCGTACTGCTTGATGCCTTCCCGGATCTCGGGCTCCATCAGCACGTTGACCGCCGCGAAATTGGAAACGCCGCACGCCTTCAGGATCTGGACGGCAGCGCTGGAGAAACCGCACTGCGGGAATTGCGGCGTGCCCTTCATGTACAGCACCACGCGGTTGCCGGTGACCTGCTCGCGAATCGTGTCCTGGATGCTCATGGCCTGCTCCGTGAATGTGGGCGCATTGTACCTATCTGGGGGATGACCGCCCGGATGCAAGGGAAGTTCAGGCCAACCCTTTCGGACCGCCGGTCATTCCTTGACGGCGCCCGTCAGCCCGGAAACGTAGTACTCGACGAAGAACGAATACAGGAGGGCCACCGGCAACGACCCGAACAGCGCCCCTGCCATGAGCGGGCCCCAGTGGTAGACGTCGCCCTCGACCAGTTCGGTGACGACCGCAACCGGCACGGTCTTGACCTCCGACGACGAGATGAACGTGAGCGCGTAGATGAACTCGTTCCAGGAGAGCGTGAACGAGAAGATGCCCGCCGAGATCAGGCCCGGCACGGCGAGGGGCAGCACGATCTTGCCCAGGATCTGCATCCTGCTCGCCCCGTCGATGAGCGCGCATTCCTCGAGCTCGAACGGGATGGACTTGAAATAGCCCATCAGCAGCCAGGTGCAGAAGGGGATCAGGAAAGTCGGATAGGTGAGGATCAGCGCCAGCCGCGTGTCGGACAGGTGCAGCTGGTGCACCATGGCCGCGAGCGGGATGAACAGCACGGAAGGCGGCACGAGGTAGGCAAGAAAGATCGCCATGCCGACATAGCGCGAGCCGCGGAAGCGCAGCCGCTCGATCGCATACGCCGCCAGCACGCTGCAGAAAAGCGACAGGAGTGTGGCGACCACCGATACCAGCATGGTGTTCCACAGCCACTGCGGGTAATCGGTATCGAACAGCAGCTTCTTGACGTGCGCCAGGGTGGGGCTGATCACCCAGAACGGGTTGCCCTCGCGCGAGAGCAGCTCCTCGTTGGGCTTCACGCTCGTGATCACCATCCAGTAGAACGGGAACAGCAGCACGACCAGGAAGGCCGCGAGCGGCAGGTACACCGTCACCACCCGCCTGGGCAGCGACACGAGGTAGTTCATCCCCTGCGAATCGACGGTATCGGGTGCCGCGTTGGCGCTCGCTCGGCTCACCGGTCGTCCCCTCCCTGTTGCCACGCCCGCCGCTGCAGCCCGAAGTACGAGATCAGGATCGCGGCCAGCAGGAACGGCACCATCGCGGTGGCGATCGCCGCGCCCTCCCCGAGACTGCCGCCCGGGATCGCGCGCTGGAACGAGAGCGTTGCCATGAGGTGGGTAGCGTTCAGCGGTCCTCCGCGCGTGAGCACGTAGATCAGCTGGAAGTCGGTGAACGTGAACAGCACGGAAAACGTCATCACCACGGCGATGATGGGCGTGAGCAGCGGCAGCGTGACGTAGCGGAACTGCTGCCAGCTGTTCGCCCCGTCGAGGCTCGCGGCTTCGTAGTACGAGGGCGAGATCGTCTGCAGACCGGCGAGCAGACAGATCGCGACGAACGGCACGCCGCGCCAGACATTGGCCGCGATGGTCGAGAACCGCGCGTTCCACGGATCGCCGAGGAAATCGATGTAGCTGTGCAGCACGCCCATTTTCACGAGCGCCCAGCTGATGATCGAGAACTGCGCGTCGTAGATCCACCAGAACGCGATCGCCGACAGCGCGGTGGGAACGATGAAGGGCAGCAGCACGACCGCGCGGAAGAACGACTTGAACGGCAGGTGCTTGTTGAGCAGCAGAGCGAGCCACAGCCCGAGCGCGAACTTGATGACGCTGGCGATGCTCGTGTACACCAGGGTGTTGAACAGCGCGAGCCGGGTAACGTCGTCGCCCCAGAGGTAGATGAAATTGTCGAGGCCGACCCATTCGCCCCCGCGCCCGATCTTGGTGTCGGTGAAGCCGAGATAGGTGCCGAGGGCGAGCGGGTACGTCAGAAACAGCACCAGCAGCAGACCCGCCGGCACCATGAACAGCACCCCGAGGAAGTGCCGGTTGTCGAGCGCACGCGTGAGCGCCGATGGCGCCGTGCGCGTCGCATCGAGCCTTGCATTTACGGGTGTCGCCATGAATCCTCGTTCAACGACCGCCGCTGCGAATGCGGCATGCGTCGGCGGGTGCGCGCGAAGCTGTGCCCGGGCGATGCCGAACCGTTCGGCGCGACGCCGGCCCGGCGCGATGGCGGGGCCGGATCGCCCCGGGCATCGCGCACGGACGCGGTACGGTGGCGGTCGCCGCGATCAGACCTTGTAGTACCGCTCGGCGCGCTTCTGCGCGCGCTCGGCGGCCTCCTTCGGACTCTTCGACCCCGATGCGGCTTCGGCCACCATGTTCACGACGATGAAGTCGGCCAGCGCGCCGGCCGAGGCGTAGCCCATCTTCCCGGCGTAGCCGCTCGGCAGCATGTTCTTCATGAGGTCGCGGTACGGCGTGTGCTTCGGGTCCGACGTCCAGATCGGGTTCTTCTCGTAGTAGCGCAGCGCCGGGGTCACGTAGCCGATGGCTGCCTCCACCCACGGATCCATCTGCTCGGGCTCCATCATGAAGCGCAGGAATTCCTTGGCGGCCTTCGGGTACTTCGTGTACTTGAAGATCATCTGGTTGAAGAAGAGCTCGAACTCGGTCGGCTTGCCCGCAGGTCCGATCGGCATCTGCGCGTGGTTGATGTCCGCCGCCATCGCCTTGACCTTCGGATCGGTCGAGTTCTTCGCCGCGTAATAGATCGAGATGCCGTTGTTGGTGAGGTAGACCTGCCCGTCCAGGAACGCCTTGTTGTTGTTCGGGTCGAGCCAGGAAAGCGTGCCCGGCACGAACGTGCCGTACAGCTCGTGGGCGTACTCGAGCGCCTTGATCGGTCTCGGGGCTGTTGATCACCACCTTGTTGTTCTGGTCGACGAGCTTGCCGCCGAACGCCCATACCAGCCACTGGCACCACGTATTGCCGTCGCCCGTGGCGTTGCCCAGCGCGAAACCCGAGGGCGTGTTCTTCTCCTTGAGGGCCTTGCAGAGCTTCAGGAAGCCGTCGGTGTCCTTCGGGAACGTCTCGAAGCCCGCGGCCTTCATGGCGCTTTCGCGATAGACCATGCAAACGCCGGCCACGCCCAGCGGCACGCCGATCCAATTCTTCCCGTTCGGCTTGAGGTAGGGGTCGCAGACCGGATAGAAGCCGCCGTACTTCGGCGCCGAGGTAATTGCAGACGTCGCTCACGTCGACGAGCTTCTCGGGATAGAGATTCGCGTCGTCGTTGGTGGACAGGATGATGTCCGGCCCGGCGCCGGTGTTCGCCGCGACGGCCGCCTTCGGGCGCACGTCCTCCCAGCCCTCCTTGTCGACGCGCACCTCGATGCCGTACTTGTCCTGGAACTTCTTGACGTTGACCATGTACCGGTCCCAGTCGCCCTGGACGAACTGGCTCCAGCGCAGGACCCGCAGCTTCGCGCCCTTCTCCGGCGTGTTCCTCCACTGCTGCGCCTCGGCGTCCTTGACCCAGATGAACGGACCGGCCGCGGCGCCCGCGGCAACCGCGGCGGATGTCTTCAGGAAATCACGACGCTTCGTGTTGCTCATGCATGCCTCCTAGGGTTGGGTGGATGCGCTCTGCTTTTTCTGCGCATGAGGGGATTCAGGCCGCGAGCCGCCGTCCGCTTGCCGCATCGAAGACGTGGGCACGTGCGAGATCGGGCGCGAGGACGATGCGGTCCCCCGCGCGACAATGGGTGCGATCGCGGATGGTGGCCGTGACGTCCTGGCCACCGATGCGGCAATACAGCTGCGTGTCCGCGCCGGTGGGCTCGACGACGACGACCTCCGCGGGCAATCCGCCGTTGCCGGTGAGCGAGCAATGCTCCGGCCGCATGCCGTACAGCACGGCCTGGCCGTCGCTCGCCGTGGCATCGGGCGGCAGCGGCAATGCCGCACCGCCCGCGAACACGGCTTGCGGCGTCCCCGCGGTGGTGCGCACGGTGGCGGGCAGCATGTTCATCGCGGGCGATCCGATGAAGCCGGCGACGAACGTGTTGGCCGGGCGATCGTAGAGCGTGAGCGGATCGCCGGTCTGCTCGATGACGCCGTCGCGCATGACGACGATCTTGTCGGCCATCGTCATCGCCTCGATCTGGTCGTGCGTGACGTAGATCGACGTGGTCTTGAGGCGCTGGTGAAGCTCCTTGATCTCGGTGCGCATCTGGACGCGCAGCTTGGCGTCGAGATTCGACAGCGGCTCGTCGAACAGGAACACCTGCGGGTCGCGCACGATCGCGCGGCCCATCGCCACGCGCTGGCGCTGCCCGCCGGAGAGCTGGCGCGGATAGCGGTCGAGGTAGGCGCCAAGTCCGAGGATGTCCGCCGCCCGGCGCACGCGCTGCTCGATGTCGGCCTTGGGGAGCTTCGCGAGCATCAGCGAGAACGACATGTTGTCGCGCACCGTCATGTGCGGATACAGCGCGTAGTTCTGGAACACCATCGCGATGTCGCGCTGCTTGGGCGGCACGCGGTTGACGACGGTGCCGCCGATCGCGATCTCGCCTTCGGTGATCTCCTCCAGCCCCGCGATCATTCGCAGCAGCGTGGACTTGCCGCAGCCCGACGGCCCCACCAGAACGCAGAACTCGCCGTCCGCGATGCCGATGTCCACACCGCGTATCACGTGCGTCGAGCCGAAGTGCTTGTGCACGCCGCGGATGCTGACGCCAGCCATGCCCCTCCTTCCGCTGTCTAGTCGGGCGCGGTCCGGCATCTTGCGTGCCGGCTCCGCGCGGGATTGTCTTAAGGACTGCGCCTGCCGGCCGTGACCACGTAATCGGGCCGCCCCGTCCTGAGCCACGTGACGATATTCCGCGCCGCCTTCTCGCGCAACTCCCGCTCCGCCTGCACGGAGAAGAACGCCGCGTGCGGCGTCAGGATCACGCGCGGGTGCGCGACGAGCGGCGAGTCGGCCGGCACGGGCTCCTGCGGCAGCACGTCGAGCGCGAGGCCCGCAAGCGTGCCACGCTCGAGGGCCTCGAGCGCATCCGGCACGTTCACGACCGCGCCGCGCGCGGTGTTCACGAGATGACTGCCCGGACGCATGAGCCGCAGCACCGAGGCGTCGATCATGCCGCGCGTCTCGTCGGTGAGCGGCACGTGCAGCGAGACGACGTCGCTTTGCGCGAACACGCCCGCGAGGTCGCTGCGCTCGACATAGGCCGGAAAGTCGCCGTCGATGATGTACGGATCGCACGCGACGACGCGCCCGAACACGTTGCGGCTCACATGCGCCATGCGCTTGCCGATGCGGCCGAGCCCGACGATGCCGAGCGTGAGGCCCGTCGCGCGGCGGATCTCGCCCGCCGAGAGATAGTGCCACTGCCCGTTGCGGATGTCGCGGTCGTAGGCCACGACGTGACGCATCGAGGCCAACGCGAGCGCGAGCGCGTGCGTTGCCACTTCGCCGACGCCGTAATCGGGGGAGTTGGCCACCCACACGCCATGGCGCGCACACGCATCGGTATCGACCGTGTCGAACCCTGCGCCGATGCGGCTGACGATGCCAAGCTCCGGCAATTGCGCGAGCACGCGTTCGCCGATGGGCGCGTACTGCAGCAGGATGGCGCGACAGCCTCCGGCCGCTGCGACGACGTCGCCCTCGGTACGACATTGGGCAACGACGAGCTCGACCCCGGCGGCTTCGAACAGCCGGCGCTCGAGGTCGATATCGGGAAAATCGTGATCGGAGAAGAGGACGCGGGACATACGGCGGAGTCGTTGCAAGGCGAGAACTTACGTGGCCCGCCGCTGCCGCGTCAAGCGTTGACGCGCTTCCCCTTGCGCAACCGGGCGTCGACGCGCTTTGCTTTGCGCAATCAGGCGCCGACGCAAGCACCGATGCGACGCCTATAATCGACCGGCTCGTTCTCACCCCCGCAGGAGCACGTCATGGCGTACCTGTTGCCGACGACCATCGCCGGAAGCCTTCCCAAGCCCGCCTGGCTCGCGCAGCCGAACACCTTGTGGGCGCCCTGGCTGCTGGAAGGGACGGCACTGGAGGAAGGCAAGCGCGATGCCGTGCGCCTCGTCGTGCGCGATCAGGAACGCGCGGGCATCGACATCCTCACCGACGGCGAGCAGACGCGGCGTCATTTCGTCACCACGTTCATCGAGCAGCTCGACGGCGTGGACTTCAGCAATCGCAAGACGGTGCGTATCCGCAACCGCTACGACGCCGACGTGCCGGTGGTCGTCGGCGCCGTGGCGCGCCGCGGCCCGGTGTTCGTGGAGGACGCGAAGTTCCTGCGCTCGCAAACGGCACGGCGCGTGAAGTACACGCTGCCCGGTCCCATGACGATGGTCGACACGCTCTACGACGCCCACTACCGGAGCCGGGAGAAGCTCGCGTGGGCCTTCGCCGAGATCCTCAACGAGGAAGCGCGCGCGATTGCGGCGACCGGGGTGGACGTGATCCAGTTCGACGAGCCCGCCTTCAACGTCTACTTCGACGAGGTGCGCGATTGGGGCATCGCCACGCTCGAGCGTGCGGCGCAAGACCTGCCCTGCCGCACCGCCGTGCACATCTGCTACGGCTACGGCATCAAGGCCAACGTCGACTGGAAGCAGACGCTCGGCAGCGAGTGGCGGCAATACGAGCAGACCTTTCCGCTGCTCGCCCGCTCCGCCATCCGCCAGGTCTCGCTCGAATGCGCCAACTCGCATGTGCCGATCGAGCTGATCGGCATGCTCGAAGGCAAGGACGTGCTCGTCGGCTGCATCGACGTCGCGACCGATCGCATCGAAACGCCGGACGACGTGGCCGCGACGATTCGAACGGCCCTCAAGTACGTGCCCGCGGAGCGCCTCTACCCCTGCACGAACTGCGGGATGGTTCCCCTCGCCCGGCGCGTGGCGCGCGGCAAGCTCGAAGCGCTGGGAGCGGGCGCCGCCCTGGTGCGGCGCGAGCTGGGGTAGCCGACCCGCCTTTGTGGTCAATGCAACGCACTGAAATTAAAAGACAAGTTGGCGTCGGTTACCTTTTGAAAAAATTTGTAGCACAAATGGCCGCTCTTGTGTATGCTCGCGGCCGTGTTTTGTCCCAAGGCAGCAATTAGGCCTTGTACGACCGCTCAGAGCACAGCAGTTCGTACGCCGTTCTCTTCCTTGAGATCGAAACATTGGCCGGGGCGCGCAGTTTCGTGTCGTCCCGTTATTTTTTGTTCTTGAGGAAATAGACAATGGCAACTGGTACTGTGAAGTGGTTCAACGACGCCAAGGGTTTCGGCTTCATCACCCCGGATGGCGGTGGCGAAGACCTGTTCGCGCATTTCTCGGCGATCAACATGCCGGGATTCAAGACCCTGAAGGAAGGCCAGAAGGTGCAGTTCGACGTCACCACCGGCCCGAAGGGCAAGCAGGCGAGCAACATCCAGTCGGCGTAAGGCGATCCGCCTCACGCGAAGAGTCATCGCGAGCGTCGACGACGCTTTCGGCAACTCGAGATAATGCCCCGCTTCGGCGGGGCTTTTTTTCGTGCCGTCGCCGAGTGCGCTGCCGCCCTGAGCCGACGCACCTCTTCATCGCCGAACGCCGTGCGTGCGCTCGGCGCGATGGCATGTGGCTTGCTGCGCTCTTTCGTCCGACAGGAGACGAAACATGGCGAACAGCAGCTTGCAACGCACCGGCGACGAGGAGCCCGTCGTCACTCGCGGGCACGGCACGCGCGCGCTCGGCCCGAGCGATTCCAGCGATACCGGCAGCGACATCGCCGGCGGTCCGGGCCTCAACGAGGAGGACGGTCTCGACCTCGATCGCGGCACGACCTCGGACCCGGACGTGGACGGACCCGGCGCGGATGCAGGCGCCGACCTCGGCGACGCGGACCTCGACAGCGACACGGACCGCTACGGTACCGGCGAGCGTGCCGCTGCCGGGCGCGATTCCACGCTGCCCACCGACGAGATCATGCGCGAACGCGCGCTCGGCCCGGACAGGTCCGACGAGACGCCCCACGACTTCTCGGACCGGCGCCACCCCGATCGCGTCACGACGCAATCGCTCGACGACGCGATGGACGACGACGCCATCGAACGGCTGGAGAGCCTCGACGAGCAGCCTGCGCCGGAGGGCGGCGCGCAGCCCGGCCTCATCCCGGGCGGCACCGGCGGCCCGGGCGGCACGCGCCGGCTCGGCGGCAAGACCGGCCCCGGCAGCGGGCGCAACCCCGGTCGTCGCTGATCGACCCGGTATTCGCCTGGCGACATGAGGGTTCGCGCCGCGCGGCGCGAACCCGGAAAAGATTTCAGCTTCCGCCGCCCCTTTTTGCCTGTCCCGCGCGCCGTCGCCCGACGCCCGCGATTCGGTGCGGCGGACACGCCGGCATGCCCAACCGAGCCCCGATCCCACACCCATGACGCCGCCCAGCGCCAACCGCGCCCTCACCAAGACCCTGCGTGAAACGTTCGGCATCAAGGCGCTGCGCGCCGGCCAGGAGGACGTGATCTCGCACGTCCTGCGGCACGAGGACGTGCTCGCGATCATGCCCACCGGTGCCGGCAAGTCGCTGTGCTACCAGCTGCCCGCGCTGCACCTCGACGGACTCACCATCGTGGTGTCGCCGCTGATCGCGCTGATGAAGGACCAGGCGGACAAGCTTGCCGAAGCCGGCGTGCGCGCAGCGCAGCTCAACAGCTCGCTGCCGGTGCGCGAGGAGCAGGCCGCGCTCCACGCCATCGTGGCCGGCGACCTGCAGATCGTGTTCACGACGCCGGAGCGCCTCACCGACGAGCGCTTCATTGCAGCGCTCGAGTCGCAGCGCGTCGCGCTCTTCGTGGTCGACGAGGCGCATTGCATCTCGCGATGGGGCCACGATTTCCGCCCCGCCTTCCTGGAGCTCGCGGCGGCCGTGCGCGCGCTCGGCGATCCTCCCGTGCTCGCGCTGACGGCCACCGCGACGTCCGAAGTGGTGAAGGACATCGCGACCCAGCTCGGCCGCACCAGGATGCGCGTGATCGACATCGGCATCTTCCGGCCGAACCTGCACTATCGCGTCGTGCAGGTCACGAGCGAGTCCGAGAAGCTCGCGCGCCTGAAGCGCATCCTGCACGAGAGCGAGGGTGCGGGCATCGTGTACACGGCCACCATCAAGGCCGCGGAGGAGATCCATGATGCATTGCGCGAAGCGGGCGAGAGCGTGGCCCGCTATCACGGCCGCCTGTCCTCCAACGAGCGCAAGCGCAACCAGGACGCGTTCATGGCAGGCGAGCAACGCGTCATGATCGCGACGAATGCGTTCGGGCTCGGGATCGACCGCAACGACATCCGCTTCGTCGTGCACTACCAGGTGCCGGCGAGCCTCGAGGCGTACTACCAGGAATCGGGGCGCGCGGGACGCGACGGCGGCCTCGCGTGCTGCACGCTGCTCTACGATCTGAAGGACAAGCGCGTGCAGCAGTTCTTCCTCGCGGGCCGCTACCCGAGCGCGGACGAAGTCGGCGCGGTGCACGCGGCCCTCGTAGCCCAGAGGGCCGGGGAGTCGCCGCTGCCCCTTGCGCAACTGCTCGCGAGTCTGGCCGACGTGCCGCGGAACAAGGCCCGCGTCGCCCTGAAGCTCCTGAAGGACGCGCGGTTCGTGGTGCAGTCGCGCAACCTGCGGTACCGGCTCGCAGCGCGCGAGGCGGGTGCACGCGATTTCCTGCGCCTTGCGCAGGAGTACGAAGCAAAGGGCGAGCACGACCGCGAAATGCTCGAGCGCATGATCTCCTACGCGCAAACCGGGTTCTGCCGCTGGCAGGTGCTGCTCGAGTACTTCGGCGAGCACCTCGAGTCGGGCTGCTGCGGAACGTGCGACAACTGCCTCGAGCCGCCCGCGAGCCGGCTCGCGCCGATGGCGGCGGACGCAGCGTCCGACGCGCAGACGAGACCACGGCGCAGCGCGAGCGCGCTCGGCATCGGCGACGCCGTGAGCGTGCGCCGCTTCGGCGAAGGTCAGGTCGTGGCCGCCCGCGCGGAGCACATCGACGTCGTCTTCCCGAATGGCGAAACGCGCACGTTCCTCAAGCGCTACGTACGGCGGACGCGCGCAGGTGAGGCTGCGCCCGGGGCCTGAGGGAGTGCGGGACCGCTACCTCCCAGGCCTAGCGTCCCTGGCCGGGTGGTCCAGGCCCGGCGTCCCGGGCCTGGCGTCCCGGACCTGCGCCCTCGGCGGCGTGCGCGGGGGCGAGCGGCGCGGCGTCGCCGTCCGGAGCGCGCGCGCCGGCCGGGATGGCCGCACGGCGACGCTATCGAGCAGCCTACGTCCCATGGATTTGCATGGGAGTCGTGTCGCGATGGACACGGGATGCGCTGACCGTAGCAACGCGCGTTCCACTGGGCCGCGGCGCGCTGCGTGCCCGAGCACGCACCGGCGATGCAAACCCGCCGTGGTGCCGCAAGAGGCGGCCCCTCCAGTTGGCGCACGAAGCCCGCCCCTCTATCATGGGCGCCTCTCTCGAGGTCGACCGCATGCTGACGCGCGAACAGAACGAATTGCTCACCCGCACCGGCCCCGGCACGCCCATGGGCGCGCTGCTGCGCCGCTACTGGATTCCCGCCCTGCTCGCTGAGGAGCTGCCGCAGCCGGACTGTCCGCCCGTGCGCGTGAAGCTGCTGTCGGAGCGTCTCGTCGCCTTCCGCGACTCTGCCGGTCGGGTCGGTCTCATCGACGAGTTCTGCGCGCACCGCGGCGTCTCGCTCTGGTTCGGACGCAACGAAGACGGCGGCCTGCGCTGCCCGTATCACGGCTGGAAGTACGACGTGACCGGTCAATGCACCGAGGTGCCGTCGGAGCCGGTGGAGAGCGGATTCTGCGCGAAGGTGAGGCTCGCGTCGTACCCGTGCATCGAGCGCGGCGGGATCGTCTGGACGTACATGGGTCCGCCGGACGCGAAGCCGCCGTTGCCCGAGCTCGAGTGGGCCACGGTGCCGCCGACGCATCGCTACCTCTCGAAGCGCCTGCAGGAGTGCAACTGGCTGCAGGCGATGGAAGGCGGCATCGACTCGAGCCACGTCTCCGTCCTGCACTCGTTCGACCTGCATCACGACAGCTGGCTCGGCAACGAGCGCAGCGCGCGCTATCTCGCGGACAAGAGCCCGAAGTTCGAGGTGGCGGAATCCGACTGGCGGCCTGCTGATCGGTGCCCGGCGCGAGGGTGAAGCCGACAGCTACTACTGGCGCATCACGCAGTGGATCATGCCGTGGTACACGATCATCCCGCCGTTCGGAACCGCATCGCTGGGCGGCCACGCGTGGGTGCCGATCGACGACGAGAACTGCTGGACGTGGAGCATGAACTGGCATCCGACGCGTGAGCTCACCGAGCAGGAGCTCGCGCCGATGCGTGCCGGCGGCGGCATCCATTGCGAGCTGATCCCGGGCACGTTCCGGCCGCTCGCGAACAAGGACAACGACTACCTCATCGATCGCGCGGCGCAGAAGGCGCGCAGGACCTTCTCCGGCGTGAAAGGCATCAGCATGCAGGATGCGTCGATCCAGGAAAGCGCGGGCGCCGATCCAGGACCGCACGAAGGAGAACCTGGTGTCGACCGACAACGGCATCATCATGGCGCGCCATCGCCTGATGAAGGCCGCGCGCAACCTGGAGAGGCAGGCGCCGCCGGGACTCGATCCTGTCACCCAGCGCGTGCGCTCGGCGTCGCTGCTGCTGCCGCACGGCGTCGCGTTCGAGGACGGCGCGCGCGAAGCGCTGATCGCGCGTGCCGGACACGAGTCCCGTCAGCATCTGACCGACCTCCTTGCGCGGCGCGGCGATGCGCGTCCGCAGGCACAGCGCAGCGCTTGCTTCACCCCGACAACGACATTTTCCCGGAGGAAGACCATGAACATCCTGAACACGTGGCGCGTCGATCGCCGGCGCGGTGGCGCTGGGCCTCGCGCTCGGCGCGATTGCGGCGCCGGTGCGCATCGGCACCACCAACAGCAGCAGCGACGCACCGCTCTTCATCGCCGATGCCAAGGGTTACTTCAAGGCCGAAGGGCATCGACGTCGAGTTCACGTCGTTCGATTCCGCCGCGAAGATGATCGCGCCGCTCGGCACGGGCCAGCTCGAGGTGGGCGCCGGCTCGCCGACGGCGGGCTTCTACAACGCCGTGGCGCGCGGCCTCGACGTGCGGATGGTCGCGGACAAGGGCTCGATGCCACCGGGCTACGGCTATCTCGGCGCTGATGATCCGCAAGGACCTCGTCGACAGCGGCAAGGTGAAAGGCATCGCCGATCTCAAGGGCGCGAAGATCGCGCTGCCCGCGCAGGGCACCAGCACCGATGCGACGCTCAACGAGGCGCTCAAGAAGGGCGGCCTCAAGTGGACGGACGTCGAGGTCACGTACATGGGCTTTCCGCAGCACGTCGATCGCGCTGCAGAACAAGGCGGTCGACGCGAGCGTCACCACCGAGCCTTCCGCGACGCGCGCCGAGCAGATGGGCGCCGCGGTGCGCTACATGACCGGCGACGTCGCGTATCCGAACCAGCAGGTGGCCGTGATCCTGTACGGCGGCAAGTTCATCAAGGAGCAGCCGGAGATCGGGCGCAAGTTCATGCGCGCGTACATCCGCGCCGTGCGCGACTACAACGAGGCGCTCAAGGGCGGCAGGCTGGCCGGCCCGAACGCGACCGAGATCATCGGCATCCTGACGAAGTACACCAACATCAAGGACCCGAAGGTCTACGCGTCGATCACGCCGAACGGCTGCGATCCCGACGGCAAGGTGAACGAGGCGAGCATGCGGCGCGACCTCGACTTCTTCCGCGAGCGCGGCCTGATCCAGGGCGACGTGAAAGTCGAGCAGGTGATCGACCACTCGTTCGTGGCCGCGGCGCTGAAGGAGCTCGGGCCGTACAAGGCGAAGTGACGTCCCCGCCGCCCTGAGCAAGGCGCGGGCGCTTTGCTCAGGGCAGGTCGAACGGCAGGCCCGTGTAGTTCTCGGCGAGGCTCGTGGCCGCCGCGCGCGAGCTCACCACGTACTCGAGCTGCGCGCGCTGCAGGCGCTGTGCGAAGGCGTCTTCGCCGGCCGCGTGATGCAGCATCGACGTCATCCACCACGAGAAGTGCTCCGCGCGCCAGACCCGCCGCAGGCACTTCGCCGAATAGCCGCTCAGCAGGTCCTCGCGATCCTCGCGATAGAAGGCCTCCAGCGCGGCGACCAGCACGCGCACGTCCGCGACGGCGAGGTTGAGCCCCTTCGCCCCGGTGGGCGGCACGATGTGCGCGGCGTCGCCGGCGAGGAACAGGCGTCCCGATTGCATCGGCTCCACCACGAAGCTGCGCATCGCGACGATGCCCTTCTGCAGCACCGGCCCCTCCGCGAGCTGCCAGCCGTCGTCGGTGGCGAGGCGCGCGTGCAGCTCGCCCCAGATGCGCTCGTCGGGCCAGTTCGCGATGTCGTCGTTCGGATCGCACTGGATGTAGAGACGCTGGATCTCCGGCGAGCGCATCGACAGCAGCGCGAAGCCGCGGTCGTGGTAGGCGTAGATGAGCTCCTTCGCGGACGGCGGTGCCTCGGCGAGGATGCCGAGCCAGCCGTACGGATAGACACGGGTGAATTCCGTGCGCTCGCGCGCCGGCATGGCGGGGCGGCAGATGCCGTGGAAGCCGTCGCAGCCCGCGATGAAATCGCAGCGCAGGCTGTGCACCTCGCCGTCCTTGCGGAAGCGGATCGAGGGCTCCCGCGTGTCGAAGTCGCGCACGCTCACGCCGTCGACCTCGAACCGGAGGTCACCGCCGGCCGCGACGCGCGCAGCCACCAGGTCCTTGATGACCTCGTGCTGGGCGTACACGGTGATCGCGCGGCCGCCCGTGAGCTCGTGCATGTCGATGCGATGGCCGCGGCCGCCAAATCGGAGCTCGATCCCGTGGTGCACGAAGCCCTGGCGCTGCATGCGCTCGCCGACGCCGCACTCGATCAGGGTGTCGACCGTGCCCTGCTCCAGCACGCCGGCGCGGATGGTGCCCTCGATCGCCTCGCGCGAGCGCGTCTCCAGGACGACGGAGTCGATGCCGCGCAAGTGCAACAGGTGCGAGAGCAGCAGGCCCGCAGGACCTGCTCCGACGATGCCGACCTGCGTGGTGATCTGCACGGCAGCTCCGGTCAGGAGAACGATGCCGCGATTGTCACTCCAAAGAACGCGCCCCCGCCACACGCGGCGCGTCGCCGCCGGCCGCGTCATCGTCCTCGCGCTCGCCGTGCCACACCTCGCGCGAGCACGTCCAGGACCGCGTTCAACAGCGGATCGTCGCGGCGCGACGCCGGGTAGGCGAGCCACAGCGCCGTGTCGACGTACATGTCGGGCACGATCGCGATGCGCCCGGCGCGGGCCGACGGGATCGCCATCACCTCGCGCACGAGACTCGCGCCCACGCCCGATTCGACGAGGTTCACGATCACGTACTCGTTGTCGGCCTCGACCAGGCGTTCAGGAAGCGGACTGCGCCCTTCCATGACCTGCATCACGAGCTGGCGATGGGTGCTGAGGACGGGCGCCGTGACCCAGGGCCGATCGGACAGGAGCTTCCACCAGTCGCCATCGACGACCTCGTCCTTCCACCCGATCGGCACCGCCATGACGTAGCGCATGTCGCGCAGATGCACCGACTCGAGGTCCCCTTCCGGGTGCGCGCCGAAATAGAAGGTGGCATCGAGCGAGCCGTCGCGCACGCCCTCCAGGGCTTCGTTCGAGACCTGCTGGTGCAGTTCCAGCTCGATCTGCGGGTAACGCTCCATGGCCTTCGCCAGGAGCTCGCCGACGCGCAGGAAGCCGGGGTCGAGCACGGTGCCGAGCACGACCCGGCCGGTGGGCGTGCCGCGCAGGCCCTGCGCGGTCTCCTGCATGTGCTGCACGGCCTCCATCGTGCGCAGCGCGTCCTCCAGGAGCACCTTGCCCGACGGCGTCAGGGTCATCCCAGCCGACGAGCGCCGGAACAGGATCACCCCGAGCGACTCCTCCAGCGCCTTGATCTGGCCCGAAAGGGCCGGCTGGCTCAGATGGAGGCTTTCCGCCGCACGCGTGAGATGACCCAGCCGCGACACGGCGATGAAGGATCTCAGCTGGTTGAAGTCGAGAAGCACGGGGCGCCTTTGTTGCGGTGCAGTATTACACAGTATGTATCATCGGTTCGGCCGATAAACCCGATCCGAAAAGACGATTGGATCTCTCGGAAAGGCCGGCGTAGACTTCAAACATCGAAAGAAAAGACCAATAGGTCAAACAGTTATGAAGTCTACCACGTTCCTTTACCAAGCTGTCGTCGGCCCCACCCGGTACCTGCTGCCGCCCACCGCACCAGTCGGCTCCGAGCGCCGGATATGACGGCGAGGTGGTGCAACGCACAACGAAAACGGCCCCGTCCGTAGCTGCCCGTATCGCCGCAGTGATCGGCAACCTCGCCGAGCAGTTCTGGGATGCGCTGGAGAACAGCGAACGCAACCGCCGCGAACGCTGGCTCGCGCAAGCCACGGATATTTACGATCTCGAGCACCGGATGCAAGACCTCGAACGGCGCTCGATGCGCAGCGCCATCTGATGAACGGCGCCTGTCGCCCTGAGCGCCCGGCGCCGACAAACACCTATTCCTCCCTTCCTCCTCCTAGGGTGGAATCCTGTGGGCGCGGCTCCGGTCGCGCCCCTTTTTTTTCCGGTGCGGCGGCCAACCGCCGTCGCGCCCGGGCTCGAGCCGCGCGATCCGCGCCGAACCCGTCGTTTCCTGCCACAAGGAAGAATGACCATGAGCAGCACCGCCCGCACCCCCGCCCGCAGGCCCGACCCTATCCTCGCGGCGTTCGACAACATCGGCATGGCCGAGCGCGAACGCGCCCGCGCCAAGGCCGAGTACGTGCAGATCGAAGCGATGATCGACCGCATCTGGAACCTCGGCGCGGCGCTCGCGAAGAGCGTGCACGGCTCGCGCGCCCGGCACTAGGCCGACTCGCGCAGCAAAGCGTCGGGCCGGTCAGATCACGCCGTCCTGCTCGAGCTGGCGCAACTCGTCGGCCCCCACCCCCAACCACTGCCCGAAGACTTCCGCATTCTGTGCCCCAAGGCGGCTGCTCGGCGTGAGCGGCATGAGGGGCGTGCCCTCGTAGCGCATCGGGCTGTGCATCACCACGATGCGGCCATACTCGGGGTGATCGATCCACTGCAGGCTGCCGCGGGCGTGCATGTTCGGATCGTTCACCACCTCCGCCAGGTTGCGCACCGGCGCGTGCGGCACGCGGTGCTTCAGCAGCAGCTCCACGAGCGCGTCGCGCGCGAAGCCCGCGGTCCACTGTCCCACGAGCTCGTCCACGTAGTCCATGTTGGCCACGCGCGTCTTGAGGTCCGCGAGGCGCGGATCCTCCTTGAGATCGTCGCGTTCCATGGCCTTCAACAGGGCGTGAAAGTGCCGGTTGTTGTTGCAGATGATCGCGATGTGACCGTCCTTGGTCGGATAGACGTTGTACGGCGCTTCCGCGAGGCCGCCGTGACGATTGCCGATGCGCGGCGGGAGCTTGCCGCCGCTGCCGTAGTACATCCCGAGATTCGAGCTCAGGGACGCGTACACCGATTCCTGCATCGACACTTCGACCAGGCGCCCCTTGCCGGTCTTCTCGCGCTCGTACAGCGCCGTCACGATCCCCGCGTAGAGGTGAATGCCCGCGAAGAAGTCGCACAGCGCCGGGCCCGCCTTCACCGGCGGCCGGTCGGGGAACCCGGTGACGCTCATGACGCCCGACATCGCCTGCACGGTGAGGTCCATCGCCGGGTAATCGCGATACGGCCCGGAGCGGCCGTACCCCGAGCTCGACGCGTAGACGAGGCGCGGATTCATCGCGCGCACGACGTCCGGGCCGATGCCCAGTCGCTCGGTGACGCCGGGCGCGAAGTTCTCCACCATCACGTCCGCACGCCGGATCAGCTCGAGCAGGAGCTTGCGACCCCGCTCGCTCTTCAGATTCAGCGTGACCGATTTCTTGTTGCCGTTGAGCATCGCGAACGGCAGGGCCGCGCCGCCGAGCCCGGCGCGGATGCGCAGGTGCTCGCCGCCGTGCGGCTCGATCTTGACCACGGCGGCACCCGCGAGCGCCATCAGGTACGTCGCGTACGGTCCGTTGTAGATGTGCGACAGGTCGATGACGACGACGCCTTGCAGCGGGTAACCCTGGCCCGCGTCCGCCGCAGCCTGCGAGCGCACTTCATGGCCCTTGGCGCCGCGCTGCTGCGGCCTTGCCTTGCTGGCGGCCGGCATCACAGCGTTCCCGCCGCGGGCAAGTACGTCGAAAGCCGGCACCAGGTCCGAGCCGCCGTGGGCTCGCCGCTCGCTCGTCAATTGGGATCTCATCTCGACCTCGGGGTTACGGGCGCGCGGGTCGCGCCCTTCATCGTATGGCTCCCGAACGACGCAACTGCGCGATCTCGTCGGGGCTCATGCCTATGTCCTGCAGCACCGCCGTGGTGTGCTCGCCGACGGCGGGTGCGGCACTGCGTTGACCGTTGGGGGCCCGGCGGGCATCCCCTTGCCGGATGCTGCAGGAGGATTCATCGCGCGTTATCGCGACTTCGCACGCACGCGCGTCGGCTCGACGAGCAGGTGCTGGTAGCGGTCGCGCACGAGGTGCTCGAGCTCGCCGACGTGCTGTGCCATCGCGGCTGCTGCCGCCGCCGGATCGCGCGCGCGGCACGCGGCGAGGATCGCGCGATGCGCGCTGACGACGTGCTGGCGGTTGCCGAACGAATAGCGCACGCCGTGATGCTCACCGCTCGCGAGCAGGCTGATCGTGCCCCAGAAGATCTCGAGCACCTTGTTGCCGCTCGCCTGCGCCACGATGCCGTGGAACACGCGGTTCTCCGCGACGAACGCATCCTGCTGCTCGCCCGCCTTCTCCATGCGCACGATCGAGGCATCCATCGCCGCGAAGTGCTCCTCCGTGCCCTGCAGGGCGGCCTCGCCTGCGAGCGCTGGCTCGATCACTTCCCGCGACTTGAGCACCGTCGCGAACGGCACGTCGTTGAAGCGCAGGTAGATCGACAGGCTGTGCGCGAGCATGTCGAGGCTCGGTCGCCTGATGACGATGCCGCCGCCGGGCCCCGGCCGCTGCTCGACGATGCCTTGCGATTCGAGGATGCGGATGCCTTCGCGCAGCGTCGGGCGGCTCACGCCGAACTGCTCGAGCAGCTCCGCTTCGGTGGCGAAGGTGCTGCCCGGCCCGAGCGCCGAGTCGGCGATGCGCGCGAGCAGCTCCTGCGCGACCTGCTGCGACTTGCTTGGATACGCCGCGACGGAACGGCTGCTCATGCCAGGTCGTGGGCGGGTCATGGATGTCGACTCATATGCCGATCGTCACCCGCGGTGCGGCAGCGCAACGAGCGCCCACTCGCGCTCGAGCGTTTCGCGGAAGGCCGGATCCGCGATGGCGATGAGCAGCTGCGCGCGTTCGGTCAACGAACGCCCGCGCAGGTCGGCGATGCCGTGCTCGGTCGCGACGACATCGACGTCGCTGCGCGCGGTAGTCACCGGAGCGTTCTGCAACCGCGGCACGATGCGCGTCTGCTCGCCGTCGGCGGTGGTGGAGCGCAGCGCGATGATCGAGCGCCCGTCTGCGGCCGCCGCTGCGCCGCGCACGAAGTCGACCTGGCCGCCCACCGCGCCCAGGTAACGGCCGGCGGCGACTTCGGCATTCACCTGGCCGGTGAGATCGACCTCGACGGCGGAGTTGATGCTGTGAAAGCGACCGACCTTCGCGAGCACCGCGAGGTCGTGCGTGTACGAGATCGCGCGCAGGTGCACGTGCGGGTTGTCGTCGGCGAAGTCGTACAGCCGCCGCGTGCCGAACAACCCGCCCGTGACGATGCAGCCGCGGTCCACCCCCTTGAACGCGTTGGTGACGGCACCCCGCTCGACGAGGTCCACCACGACGTCGGATACGACGCCGCTGTGCACGCCCAGATCGCGATGACCGGCGAGCGCGCGCGCCACGGCGACCGGCATGCGTGCCGATGCCGAGCTGCAGCGTCGCGCGATCCGGGATCAGCTCCGCGACGTGCCGCGCGACAGCCTCCTCCTGCGGCTGCGGCGTGGGGTCGGGCATGTCGACCACGTCGTCGGGCGCGCTCACGAGCACGTCGAGATCCGACTCGTCGACCAGTGAATCGTGCGCAGTGAGGGGCAGACGCGGATTGAGCTGCGCGATGACGATGCGCGGCGCTGCGGATGAGCGCCTGCGTGTAGTCGCACATCACGCCCAGCGTGTACCGGCCGCTCGCCGGATGCGGTCGCACCTGCACGAGCGCCACGTCCACGTGCAGGCGCCCGCTCGTGAGCAGGCCCGGCATGGCCGAGCCGTGCACGGGGATGATGTCGAGCACGCCAGCGGCCGCGAGGCGGCGCCCCGCGCCGGACGCGTTGATGCCGCGCATCGTGAACACGTCGGCATGCTCCGGCCTGAGCGTATCCGACACGAGCATGCCGAGCAGCAGCGTTGCTCGCTTCAGGTCGCGGCGCTGCGCTATGAGGGCGCGCGTGAGCCCCACCGGCTCGCCCGGCCCCTGCGGCCAGGAGATCGCATTGCCCTCGCGCACGTAGTCGCGAAAGCGCAACTCGGAGATGTCGACGGCGGTGGGCATCACGTCAGGGTCGGGCGACGCATGGGCTCACGCGAGCAGCGCCGACAGCTCGCCCACGTCGTCGATGCGTTCGAGCCGGTCGACGCACGCGAGAATCGCGTCGATGCGCGCAGGATCCGGAGGACTCGCTGCCGCGGCCGCGCAGTCCCGGAGCTTCGCCTCGCACTGCGCGCGCGACATGGGATCGGACGGATGGCCGAGCGCGATCTCGCGCGAGCGCCGCAGGACGCGTCCGTCGCGCGTGCGCAGCTCCACCCGCGCGGGCTCGAACGTCCACGGGCCGTTCATGCGCTCGTCGTAGGTGGAGCTCACCTTGGGCATCGCGCGCCGGATGACATCGTCTGCAACCGCGGTGTCCCGGTACACCGCAAGCGGAATCCCGCCGTGACGGATCAGCGCCGCGACCGCGTAGAGCATGTTGCCGAGAAGATCCATGCGATAGCGCGGAATGGCGCCGGGTTCGACGGGACGGCAGCGGTCGCGATTGATGTCGCCCACGTGCACGGTGACCTGCTCGATGTCGTCGAAGCCGAGCCGGTGCTCCGCGACGAGATCCGCAATGCACGACAGCGTGCGATGCAGATGGCGGATCGCGGGCCAGGGCTTGAGCGACACGTTGCTCGTTTCATAGCGCCTCCCGAGGCCGCCCACGAGCTTGTCGCGGTCGTACTCGCCGCGGAAGAACGCCTGGTAGAAACCGAACGGACCGTCGATCGCCCGCTTGTCGCCGCGCACGCCCCGAACCGCGAGCTCCGCGGCGAGCACCGCGTTGCGATAGGCGAGACCGTCGCGGATCGCACGCACGTTCGAGTCGCCGTGCTGCAGGCTGGCGAGGGTTCCGCCGATCGTCGGCAGCGCGAGACCGATCGCATTCACGTGCTGCTCCGCGGTCGCGCCCAATACCTTGCACGCCGCCGCCGTCGCGCCGAACATGCCGACCACCGGCGCGCGGAACCAGGGATACTCGACGAGGCGGCCCTTGATGGCGAGTGCGATGCGACTCGTGATGTCGTTGCCGAGCGCGATGGCCGTGACGAGATCGCGTCCGGTGACGCCGCCGCGCTGCTCGGCCAGGGCCAGCGCGGGGATGAGGCTCGCAGACGTCGGATGGCAGACGGCGACGTCGTGGGTGTCGTCGAAATCGTATTGATGGATGGCCGCTGCGTTGGCGAGCACCGCGGCTTCGGCCGGCACCTTGAGCTTGCGACCGATGACCGTGCTCGACGGGCGGCCCCCGCGTTCGGCGACGAGCGACGCGACGGCATGCGCTTCTGGCGTGCCGGTTCCGGCGAGCAGGCACGCGAGCGTGTCCTGCACGCAACGCTTCACGGCCGCGATCACGTCGACGGAAAGGTCCTCGAACCGCACACGCGCGAGGTGCGCGGCAATGAGCTCCGCCGCGTCGGGGGACGCCTCCGCGGCAACGACCTGCGTTGTCGCCATCACTTCTTCCACAGCGCATCGGACGGCTTCACGGCCGTGACGTTGGCCACGAGCCCGGTGCGCGCGAGGATGCTGATCTCCTGCTGGATCTCGGCCTCGGTCAGCTCGGGCCGCGTCCAGTTGGCCGCGTCCTGGGCGAACACCTGATCGATCGTGGCGGGGTCGACCTGGGGGTAGGCCTGGGCGAGATTGCGCTTCGCCTCCTCGGGCTTGTCCTTGATGTACTGCGCGACGTCGGCGAGCACGGCGCGCATGCGCCCGACGAGCGCCGGATTGGCGGCGGCGAAGCTCTCCGACGCCTGCAGGCACGCCGAGCTGCTCGGCTGCACGTTGGCCGGAAACTCGCCGCGCGGACCGCTGATCCACTGCACCCCGAAGCCCTTCGCCACCGGCGTCGACGCGAACGGGGAGGCGGCGACCATCGCCTGGATGGCGCCCGTCTGCAGCGCCGCGACCATCGCCGGCTGGGCCATGTAGACGAACTTGACCTTGGCGCCGATCTCCTCTGTCGCCGCCTTGACCGGATGCAGGTAGGCGGACGTCGCACTCGGGGCCGCCACCGTGAGGCCGTCGAGCACGCGCAGGCGGTCCTTCACCGGGGCCGTGGGCGCGACACCCGATTTGTCGGCGATGGCCTTGGCGAGGATCACGGACGCGGAGAGGCCGTGATAGAAGTTGGCGACGATCACGATCTTCTGTCCGCGCGCCCGCGCCGCGAGCACTTCACCGGGGCCCGACCCGGAGAACTGCGCCGATCCGGCGATCAGGGCCGTCATCGCGGCATTGCCGCTGTCCATCACCACGAGCTTCGGCTGCAGGCCGTGCTTCGCGAACAGGCCCGCCTTCTCCGCGATGAAGAGGCCGCCATAGGGAAATGCGCGCGAGCTCAGCGCCACCGTCACGGGCGTGAGCGCTTCCTCGGCGTGCAGCGCGAACGGTGTCGCCGCGACGGCGGCGGATCCGAGCAGCGTCGACAGGAAACGGCGGCGGGACAGGCGAACGGGATGCGACATCGGTCTCCTCCTGGGGTGCGGGATCAGCTCGGATCGAGCGTCGTCGGATTGGCGGTTTCGGCGGTCTGCCAGCGCAGTGCGCGCCGCTCGACGAGCCTGAGCAATGCGAGCAGCAGGATACTGATCGCCATCAGCAGGATGAGGCCCGCGAACACGCCGGCCGTGTTGAAGAACGCCGTGGCCTCCTTGATGCGAAAGCCCACGCCCGAGTCGGCCGCCACGAACTCGCCGACGATCGCGCCGATCAGCGCGTACGGCAGGCCGATGCGCAGGCCGGTGAACACCCACACGGCGGAATACGGGATCGCGATCTTGGTCCAGGTGTCGAAGCGACTCGCGCCGAGCAGGCGCGCGTTCTCGACCAGGTCGGCATCCACCTGCCGCGTGCCCTGGAACGTGGTGAAGAACACCATGAAGAACACGAGCAGCGCCGAGAACATGACCTTGTTCGACACGCCGATGCCGAACCACAGCACGAACAGCGGTGCGAGCGCGATCTTGGGCAGCGTGTACAGCGAAAGAATGAACGGCTCGAACAGATCGCCCAGGCGACGCACCCATCCGAGCACGAACCCGACCAGCCCGCCCGCGATGCTGCCGAGCAGGAATCCGGCACCGGCTTCGAACAGCGTGACCTTGAGATCCCCCACGAGATCCCCGGACGCATACCAGCGCTCCATCTCCTGCACGACCGCGATCGGGCTGCTCGTCCAGAAGCTCGTGTTGAACACGCGCGCCACTGCTTCCCAGAGCACGAGCGTGACCACGAGCACCACGAACTGCAGGTAGACGATTCCGCGGCGCGGCGCGCGCGAACGGCGCGGCGCGCCGCGCTCCTCGCCGGCCGGCGTGCCAGCCACGTCCGAAGCATTCGCTGCGGCGTTCGCGCGATCCATTGCCGATGCATCCATCGCCTGCTCCGCTTCTGCGCCGCTCGCCGTTCAGTGCACGTCGAGCGCGTTCCACAGCGTCTTGACATAGGCGCCGAATTCCGGTCGCGCCTGGGTATCGATCACGTCGCGCGGGCGCGGCAGATCGATGTCGAGCACGAGCTTCACGCGCCCGGGGCGCCGCGAGATGACGACCACCCGATCCGCGAGCGTGATCGCCTCGTGCAGGTCGTGCGTGACGAAGACGACGGTCGCGCCGGTTTCCTGCCACAGCTTCAGGATCTCCGCGTGCATGCGCGTGCGCAGTTGCGCATCGAGGCTGCCGAAGGGCTCGTCCATGAGATACGTCGCGGGGCCGTACGCCAGCGTGCGCGCGATCATCACCCGCTGCAGCATCCCGCCCGACAGCTGGCGCGGATAGGCCTGCTCGAAGCCCTGCAGGCCGACCTTCCTGATCGCGGTGGCGACGCGTGCGTTCGCCTCGTCGCGCGGCAGCTTGCGGAACTCGAGCGGCAGGCGGACGTTCGCCTCGACCGTGCGCCACGGCAGGCAGAAATTCTTCTGGGTGATGTACCCCACGTCGCGATTGGGTCCGTCGACGGGGCTGCCGTTGTACAGCACGCGCCCCGACGAAGGCTTCAGGGTCCCGGCAACCAGGTTCAGGAACGTCGACTTGCCGCAACCGCTCGGGCCGATGATCGCGAGGAACTCGCCGGCCCGCACGCGAATGGACGTGGGCCCCATCGCGAGCAACGAGCCGTAGCTCGCGCACGCTTCCTCGAACACGATCTCGCCGGGCTTCGCGCGCGACTCCCCGATTGCGGCGGCGCTACGGCTGGGGATGCTCGACACGGAACCTCTTCCGGATGCGGTGAAGGTGCAATTGATCTAAATCATTTCGCCCGACCTTAAGGCGACAATCGGTCTCATGTCAAGCGCCGTGTGAATTGAACGCGCTGCACGCGCGAGCGCGCCGTAACCCGAGCGCACGCCAGCCGCGGATTGCGCTATGCGGCGTCCTGCAGTCGCGCAAGGCAGCGCAGCGTCTCGGCGACGCTCCAGGCCTGGGCGATGCAGCCGCGCTGGGTGTACGGCGGCTCGGCGTCGAAGACCTCGGCGATGCTGCCGATGCCGAACTCGCCGACCGATTGCAGCATGCCGTCGAGGAAGCGGCGCGCGCCGGCGCGATCGTCCGGATGCACGCGCAACCAGGCCTCGATCCACGGCCCGATCAGCCAGCCCCACACCGTTCCCTGGTGATAGGCGGCGTCGCGGGCGCGCAGATCGCCGTCGTAGCGCGGTCGATAGTCCCGGCTTCCGGGCGCGAGCGAGCGCAACCCCACCGGCGTCAGCAGGCGTTGCTCCACCTTGTCGACGACGGCTCGCCAGCGCGACGGATCGAGCACCGGATTGGGCAGCGAGATCGCGAAGATCTGGTTCGGCCGGAACTCCGTGCTGTCGCCCTCCGGGCCGTCGACCACGTCGAACAGGTATTCGCCCTTGCGCGTACCAGAAGCGGCGCGTTGAACGATTGCCCGCACGCGCTCGGCCCGGCGCGCGATCTCCTGCGCCTCCCCGGGATCGCCAAGCTCGGACAGCCAGCGTGCGAGCAGTCGCAGCGCGTTGTACCAGAGCGCGTTGATCTCGACGGCCTTGCCGCGCCGCGGCGTCACGACCCAGTCGCCGACCTTCGCGTCCATCCACGTGAGCTGGTAGCCTTCCGCGCCTTCGCGCAGCAGGCCGTCGCGCTCGTCGACGCCGATGCCGAAGCGCGTGCCGCGCACGTGCCGCTGCACGATGTCGCGCAGCGCCGGGAGCATGAGCACGAGCGTGTCGGTATCGCCGGTGCGCTGCACGTAGCGATCGACGGCGTGGAAGAACCACAGCGTCGCGTCGGCCGTGTGATACAGGCCTTCGTTGCTGCCGTCGGGAAACATGTTGGGAATGAGGCCGTCGCGCACGTAGCGCACGAACGTGCGCAGGATGAAGCCGGCCTCGCGATGCCGTCCGGTCGCGAGCGTCAGCCCTTCGAGGCTGATCATCGTGTCGCGGCCCCAGTCGGTGAACCAGTGGTAGCCGGCGATGACGCTGCGCACTTCGTCGCCGACGGCCCGTGCGCGCGTCGCTTCGGCGTGACGGCCGACCGGGGCGATGAGGAACTGGTCGGCGGCGAGCACGAGCTCGGCGGCCGCCGCCGATCGGGCCGCAGGCGGCGCGAGCGCGAGCAGGCGTCGACGTCGCTCGAGCTCGAGGCGCAGCGCGTCCTCCGGCGCCACCGCGCGGGCGATCTCCGCGCTCTCTGCCGAGGCGATGAACGTCACCGGGCGTCCTCGGCGTCAGCGCCATCGCCGAACTCACCCGGGCTCCACAGGGCGCCCTCGAAATCGTAGCCGCGCGCGCGCTCCAGCCGGTACACGACGCCGTCGATGCGCTCGCGACGCAGTTCGAAGGTGCTGTTCTCGCCGACCACATCAAAGCGGACGCACGGACCATCGCCGGCGGAGAGCGTGATGTGCTCGCCGTCGTCGACGAGGTGGTAGCGGGCACTCGACGGGGTGCTCACCGGCGCCTCGTACGATCGGAAATGCACGGCCGGACGCAACGCGAGCGCAACCGGCTCCTCGCCCGCGAGCAGCGTGTAGCGCACGTAGACCGTGTTCTGTCCGTGCGCCATCAGCACGCGCTTCTCGATCTCGATGCCGTCGAGCGCATAGCGCCAGACCGGCAGCCCGGCCTCGAGCCGAAACTCCGCCACGTGCCTCGCGCTTTGCGCGTGCAGGCCGTCGGTGCGTTCCTCGACGTCCAGGCGCGCGCTGGTGCCGTCCGCGCGCTGCACACGCTCCTCGATCCGGCTCAGCATCACGACGCGTCCGAGCGGATTCGGCAGCGCAGCGACCAGAAGGCCGTGATAGCGGCGCGTGTTGAGGCCCGCGACGGTGCCCGAGGCGTAGCCGCCGAGGCCATTGGTCACCAGCCACTCGCCGTCGATGATGACCTGCGGGTCACCCGAGCCGGGATCCCAGGGGAACCGCCGCACGAGGCCGTCGAGCAACTCGCGCTGCTGCATGCCGTCGCCGGAGCTCATGGTGTCGTCCCGCTTCGATCGGGCGAGCACCGGGCCGTCACCCGGTTCGCCTGTGCTGCGACGCTCACTGGACTACCTTCGTGCTGCGCACTCCGGTGTTCGCCCTCGGGGCGGCCCATCGGTCTCATGCGGGTTTGCGCCCCGCGAGCACCACGGCGCACTCGCCGGGAATGCGCCAGTTCTCGAGCGGACGCAGGCGCATGCGATTGCCGATAGCGATGCGCCGGTCGGCCTCTGCCGCATCGACGGGCGGCGTGCCCATGCCGCCGTACTCGGGTGCCTCGCTCGACCACAGGATGCGCCAGCGCGATCCCGCCGGAGGCGCGAGCAGCGGCTCCGGGGCGGGATCGAGGTGCACCGTGCGCCCGAGATTCACGCAAAGCAGCCGATCGTCGCCGCCCGGTCCGAAGAAACGCAGGACGAATGAGGCATCCCCAAGCACCGCGCCATCGAGGCCGCCGAGCTTCTGCTGCCGGAAGCAGGGCTCGCTGCGGCGCAGGCGCAGCAGGTCGCGGTGCAGCGCGACGACGTGCGCGTGGCGTTCGCGCTCCGCGTGATCGAGCTCGCACCGCCCGAACGTCTGCGGCTCGTGCGGCGCGGCCAATCGCCCGCTCATCTCCGGCGCCTCGATGCTCGGGAACTGCGCCAGGAACTCGAACCGGCCCTTGCGCCACGCGTCGCGCAAGCTCGGGATCGTGGTCGGCGAAGAAGAGGAACGGTGCGGACGCGGCGAACTCCTGGCCCTGGAACAGCATCGGCGTCTGCGGGGCGAGGAGCAGCAGCGCGGTCAGCGCGCGATACCGGCCCGGGCTGGTCAGCTCGTGCAGCCGGCATCCGCGCGCCGAATTCGCGACCTGGTCGTGGTTCTGCAGGAAGCCGACGAAGTGCGCGGGCGCGATGCCGAACGCGGCGATCCGCGCCGCGCCTGCTGCCACGTGTAGCACTGGCCCTGGTACAGGAAGCCGTACTTCGCCATCGACACGAACTCCTGCGCCGTGCCGCGGTAGTCGATGTAGTACGCCTCGTCGCGGCCGGTGGCGGCAACCGTGGCGCTGTGATGGAAGTCGTCGTTCCAGAGCGCGTCGAGGCCGAAGCCGCCGTCCTTGGGCGAGCGGACCTGCATGGCCTCCTGCGGCTCGTTCTCGGCGACGATCAGGATGCGGCGCGCGCCGGCGGCCGCGCGCGCACGCTGCGCGAGCTCCGCACGATGTGCGTCGGGCTGCTGTCGTGGATGCTCTGGGTCGCATCGAGGCGCAGCCCGTCGAGGTGGAACTCGTCGATCCAGTACGCGGCGTTGCCGGCGAAGAACTCGCGCACCGGCGCGCTGCCCTCGCCGTCGAAGTTGATCGCGTCGCCCCATTCGGTGGCTCGTCCTTGCGGAAGTACGCCGATGCGAAGTGCGGGAGGTAGTTGCCGTCGGGTCCGAAGTGGTTGTAGACGACGTCGAGGATCACGCCGAGCCCGAGCGCATGCGCGCGATCGACGAAGCGGCGGAAGTCGTCGGGCGTGCCGTAGAGGCGCGTCGGCGCGTACAGGCTCACGCCGTCGTAGCCCCAGCCGAACCGTCCCGGGAAGTCCGCGATGGGCATCACCTCGAGCACGGTGATGCCGATGTCCGCGAGGGCGGGCAACTCGCGCATCGCGCTCTTCCAGGTTCCCTCGCGCGTGAACGTGCCGACGTGCAGCTCGTAGATGACCGCGCCTTCGAGCGAAATGCCGGGCCACGCCCCATCGGTCCAGGCAAACGCGCGCGCGTCGATCACGCAGGAGGGCCCGTGCGGCCCCTCGGGCTGAAAGCGCGAGGCCGGATCGGGAAGCGCGTCGCCGCCGTCGAGGCGATAGCGATAGAGGGTACCGGCAGCGGCGTCGGCGACCGTGCCCGAGAAGTAGCCGTCGGGTTCGCGCCCGAGGCCGACCGCACGCGGCGACCGCGCGCTCGAAGCACGGTGGGGTCGCGCAGCTTCGCTCGCGCCGCCGGCCGTCCCGCAGTCGAGCACGACCTCGACGCATCGATGATCGGGTGCCCACACCCGAAAGTGCACGCCCCCCTCCGGCGCGGGTTCCGCGCCCACGGGCAAGCGCCGCCACGTATCGCGCGCGACAACGGGACTTCGGTGCGGTGGGCTGGACGTGTGCTCGTCGTCGCGCATATCCTTCCTCGAACACGCGGTGTGGGCATCCGGGCTGCGAACGTTGCGCCGCGCAGCATGCGACTGCGGTCAATGCGGGCGGCGCGGAAGGCCGCGTGCGCGGCCCGGGCATTTAGACCGGCCCACGTCGCGCCGGTTCGGCGCCGCGCCCGCGGTCGAAGGAACGTGAAAAATTTGCATACCGCCGTTGTGCACGCGGCGGCGCCGCGCTCACCGGGCGGTGTCAGTGGAGCGTGGTGTGCTGCGAGACGGCGAAGACGCCGAGATCGAGCATGTCGACTGTCGTGCCGATCACGGCGATGCTGCCATCGCGGCGATCGTGTCCGGTGTCGCTGAACTCGAACGCATACACGCGCCGGAACGTCAGATGACCGTCGCTGTTGCGCATGGGACGCACCGAGGCGAGCGCGACGGTGTCGTCGAGGAAGAGCAGGCCCTCGGCCTCGCAGGCGGCGCGCATGGCGGCGTTCGCCGCCTCGCGCGCCTTGAGGCTGTCCCACACGAACCAGCCGCCTGCGGCAAGCATCAGCCAGGATCACCAACTCCACCACGCTCATCCGCTCCATTCCACGAGGATCACGATGTTCCCCAGTCCCGCCGCCCTGTTCGCCTCCGTCCTGTTCGGTGCAATCGGCTTCGCGGCGTTCGCCTACGGCAAGCGAATGCTGGCCTGGAAACCGATGGTCATCGGCGCGGGGCTGATGGCCTATCCCTACTTCGTCCCGCAGACGTGGATGATCTACGCGATCGGTTCCGGATTGTGCCTCGTGCTCTACCTGTTCCGGGAGTAGTCCTCCGGGCCAAATTCGGCTTTGCGGTATAGTCACGCCTGCCCGGAGCAGGCTCCTGCCGGCCCACCCGCAACATGCCCATACCTGATCACGTTCGAGCGGAGCGCGCCCGCGTTGCCGCGATGATTCTCGGAAACAACAGTCATGGCATCGAGATCGGCGCGCTCGACGAGCCGACGCCGGTGCCTGCCGGAACGGTCGTGCGCTACGTCGACTTCCGCTCGACGGCGGAGCTCGCGAAGCAGTATCCGGAGCTCGACGCGTCGACCTTCGCCTGCGTCGACGTGATCGACGATGGCGAGCGCCTGGAGACCTTCGATGCGGCATCGGTCGACTTCCTCATCGCCAACCAGATGCTGGAGCATTGCGAGAACCCGCTCGGCACGCTGCGCCGGCATCTCGCGGTCGTGAAGCCGGCCGGATGGCTGTTCTACGCCGTGCCCGATCGGCGGCTCACGTTCGATCACGCGCGTCCGCTGACGACGTTCAAGCACCTCGTCGAGGACGATCGCGACCACGGCGCCGGGTCGCGCTTCGGGCACTACCTCGAGTGGGCAACGCTGGTGAACGGCATCGCCGAGGAACGCGCCGCGCGCGAGAACGCCGAGCTGGGTTCGAGCGAGCGCTACTCGATCCATTTCCACGTGTGGGATGCGAACGCCTGGCTGCGGCTGCTGGTGCGCGCGCGCTCGTACCTGCGCAGCGCCTTCGAGGTGCGGTACTTCGAGTTCACCGGGACGGAAATCCTCTGCGTCTTGCGGCGCGCCGGCTGAGCGCGAACGGGTCCCGGGACTTCACGTCGGGCGCGTCTGCGGCTCCAGCGCGCCATGCTCGAGGCGCTCGAGCCGGATCCGAAGCTCCTGCTCGCGGCGGTCCCGCTCGAGATGGGCGCCGCGTGCGCGCTCGACTTCGGCGACGAGACCTGCAATGGTCCTGCGCGCGTGCTCGAGCTGTGTCTGAAGCTGATCCTGGCTCTCGCGCGCCACCGTAATCTCCGCCCCGAGACGCGAGATCGTCGTACGCGCCTGCTCCAGCTCGCGTGACAGCCGCTCCTGATTGCGCCGCGCCCCGCCGATCTCCTTTTCGAACCGGCCCGAGGCCACGCGCGCAGCCTGCAGCTCCGCCTCCAGCCGCTCCTGGCTCGAGCGCGCCTGCGCAATCTCCGTTTCGAGCGCCGCGATGCTGCTGCGCGCCCCGTCGAGCGCCTCGCGCGATGGCTCGCGGCTCGCGGCTGCGGCAAGCGCGTTGGCCAGGCGATCGCGCTCGATACGCAACGCGTCGAGCTGCCCGAGCACCTCCAACTGATTCGTCCTGGCCCGATCGTTGTCCGCCACGAGCCGTGCGATGGTGTCGCGCGCCTCACCGAGCTCGCGCGTCGAGCGCTCCTGATTGTTGCGCGCTTGCGCGATCTCCGCGACGAGCCCCTCGATCGTGGCGCGGGCGCGATCGAGCTGGCCCTGCAAGTTTTCCTGGCTCGCACGGGCCGCGGCAATCTCCGCGGCCGATTGCCCGGACGCGGCGCGCGCAGCCCGCAGCTGCTCCAGCAACTCGTCCTGCGCGACACGCGCGGCGGCGATTTCCGCGTCGTGTCGCGCGGAGATCGAGCGCGCCGCATCGAGCTGCCGCAGGACGTCTTCCTGCGACGCGCGCGCCTTCGCGATCTCGTCGACGAGGCCACCGATCGTCGCACGGGCGTCGGCGAGCTCGTGCTCCGTCTGCTGCTCGCCCGCGCGCGCGGCCGCGATCTCGCCCGTGAGCGCCTCGATAGCTGCACGTGCCGCATCGAGCTGATGCTCGAGCTTGTCGTGGCTCGCCGCAGCGGACGCGACCTCCGCCACGAGCGCACCGATGTTGGCGCGCGCGGCGTCGAGCTGCTGGGTGAAGTTCTGTTGTCCTGCGCGCGCAGCGGCGAGCTCCGTGAGCAGACGCTCCGAGTTGGCGCGGGCCTCGACGATCTCGCCTTGCAGGCTTTCCTGGCTCGCGCGCGCGCCGACGAGCTGATGTTGCATCTCCTCGTGGCTCGCGTGCGCAGCCACGAGCTGGCGCTCCAGGTCCTCGAGGCTCGCCCGCGCCTGCAGGAGCTCGCGGCGCATGTTCTCGTGACCGGCCCGGGCGTCGTCGAGCTCGCGCCGCATCGCCTCCTGACCCGTCTTCGCGATGCCGAGCTGCCGCTCCAGGTCCTGCTGGCTCGACCGTGCAGCACCCAGTTGCCGCTGCATGTCTTCCTGGCCGGCACGCGCAGCATCGAGCTGGCGCTCCATCTGTTCGTGCCCGGAGCGCGTCGCATCGAGCTGGCGCTGCAGGTCGATCCGGCTCGCCTGGGCAGCACTCAGCTCACGCGCCATGCTCTCCTGCCCGGAGCGCGCCGCATCGAGCTGGCGGTTGAGGTCGGCCTGCGCCAGGCGCGCGGCCGCAATCTCGTTCTCGAGGTGCTCGGCGCTCGCTCGCGCAGCTTCGAGCTCGCGCTCGATCGCGTGCTGGCTCGAGCGCGCGCGTTCGAGCTGCTGCTCGAGGTCCTGCTCACTCGAGCGTGCTCCTTCCAGCTGCCCCTCGAGCTCGAGCTGGTTCGAACGCGCGACCTCGAGCTGGCGCTGAAGATCGTCATTGCCGGAGCGCGCGGCTTCGACCTGGCGCAGCAGGTCGTCCTGACTCGCACGCGATGCCTCGAGCTGCTGCTGCAAGGCCTCGTGACTCGCGCGCGAGGATGCGATCTGCTGCTCCAGGGCCTCGTGACTCGCGCGCGACGCTTCGAGCTGCCGCAGGACATCCTGCTGGCGGATGCGGGCAGCTTCGAGTTGCGCTTGCAGGTCGTCCTGGCCTGCACGGGCGGATGCGATTTGCGCCTCGAAGCGATGCGCGCTGGCGCATGCGTCCGCGAGCTGCCGCTGCAGCTCCGCGTGCCCTGCGCGTGCGGCCTCGATCTGTCGCTGCAGATCCGCCTGACCGGTGCGCGCAGAGTCGAGCTGGCCCTGGAGGTCCGCCTGGCTCGAACGCGCTCCCTCGATCTCGCGCTGCAACCTGCTCTGGCTTGCGCGCGAGCTTTCGAGCTGCGCGTGCAGGTCGACCTCGTTGGCGCGCGATGCTTCGAGCTGCTCCTGCAGGGCCGCCTGGCTGGAGCGCGACGCATCGAGCTCGCGCTGCAGATCGGCCTGGCTCGCACGTGCGCCGTCGAGTTGCTCGTGCAGGTCGACCTGGCTCGAACGCGCGGCCTCGAGCTCGCGCTGCAGGTCGCCCTGACTCTCGCGCGAGCCTTCGAGCTGCTCGTGCAGGTCCGCCTGAATCGAACGGGCGACCTCGAGCTGCTGCTGCAGGCCCTCCTGGCTTGCCCGCGAAGCATCGAGCTGTGTCTGCAGGTCACCGTGGCCGGCGCGCGAAGCATCGAGCTGTGTCTGCAGGTCGGTGTGGCCGGCGCGCGAAGCATCGAGTTGCTGTTGCAGGTCCGCCTGCCCTGCCCGCGCAGCGTCGAGCTGCCGCTGCAAGTCGGCCTGGCTTGCGCCCGCGTCATCGAGCTGCCGCTGCAAGTCGGCCTGGCTTGCGGCCGCACCATCGAGTTGTCGCTTCAGGTCTGCCTGGCTCGCGCGGGAGACGTCGAGCTGCCGTTGCAGGTCCGCCTGGCTTATCGCCGCCACCCCGAGCTGCCGCTGCAGATCGTCCTGGCTTGCACGGGCGGCGTCGAGCTGGCGCTGCAGGTCTCGCTGGTTGGCGCGCGCGGCATCGAGTTGCTGCTGAAGTGCGTCGTGACTTGCACGCGCGTTCGCGATATCCGCAGCGGCACTTTCGGAATTGATGCGGGCGAGCCGGATCTGTGCCTGCAGATTGTCGTGGCTGACCCGTGCGGCGGCGAGCTCGCCGACGAGCTGCTCCACCGCCGTTCGACCCGTCCAGACTGCCTCCTGCATCAACTCGACGAGCATGCTTCGATCGAGTCTCTGCAGATCCGCGGCGACTTGCCGGAGGCGCACCTCGTCCGGCAACGTCGCGTCCTGCGCGGCGTCGGCAAGGTACCCGTACAGCTCGCGACACAGCGCAGCGAGCGGTTTGGGAACGTCCGTAAGCCGTGTCGTCCGGTGATGACGCAGCGCGGTGTCCACGACATTCGCCTTCGCGCGTGCGCCGCGGCGCACGCCGACGCTGCGCATGATGGCGCCGAGCACTGCCGCGGGATCCGCAAGCACCTGGTCGTACGTGAACACCTGCGCGGGACCGGCGAGGCAAGAACGCGCCATCTCGAGGGTGTAGCGCGTCCACAGGTAGGCGACATGCACCGCGGAAAGCTCGTAACGCGCCTGGACCGACCGGATCACCTGGCCTGCAGGGCGGGCGATCGCCACGACGTGAACCGGCCACCCGAGGCCGTGCAACACGCGACGCCAGAACGGCATCGTGAGGCAGAGCCGCGGATCCTTGAGCATCGCGAGATCGCCCGCGCCGAACTGCTGCTGCAGCATCTCGGCGGCATCGGCCGCGAGCTCGCGCACCTCCGGAGCACTGTCCCAGCCGGGCTTCATCGGGGTGAAGTCGCGCCAGCCACGCTTGAGGCGCGCGAGAACGGCGTCGTTCAGCGCGACGAGCGGCTCGAGCTCCCAGTATCCCCGCGGATTGCCGTCGTCGGGCCGGATCAGCGGGGCGCCGCTACCGAAGCCGCTGGCGGCGAGAAGCCCCGCCAGCGCCGACGTGCCGCTGCGGTGCATCCCGAGAATGACGATCATTCGTGGCAACTTGCTGGCTCCCCGACGGCGCGCCCGGCACGCACATTGCCGGCGTTCTGATTATCGGCCGCGAGGGACGGACTCTACAGCGTGTGTTTGGTTCGGAAGCCACACCCCGGCCATGGGCCGACGCATGGCCAATGCGGCGGGGCGGACCGTCGCGGGTGCACGACGACCTGCGTGCTGCGCGCTCCGGCGTACGCGCTCGCGGTGGCGCTGCCCGCTCACGCCTTCGACAGGGGGCCGCGCGCGACGACGCTCCTCCAGCCGGCCCTGGCGCGGGTCGCATACCAGCGCTTCAGCGTGCGATACATGGCGTTCTCGACGGCGCCGAAGCCGAGGCCGAGAGCGAGACTCATCGCCACGAGCACGACGATCGACAGGAGAACCGGCCGCTGCGCCAGTTGCGTGATCACCAGGAGGATGGTGATCACCGGTATGTGCATGAGATACAGGCCGTACGAGTAGTTGCCGTAATGCACGAGCAGCGAATCCGACGGTACGTCGTGCCGGATCGCGCGATCCGCGGCAAGCAGCAGGAACGCGAACACCGACACGGTGGTCATGGCCATGATCGCTTCGGTCGAGCCGACGAGCGCGATGCCGAATCCACCGGCCGGTACCGCGAGATAGAGCAGGTAGCGCAGGGTGGGCGTCACGCGTCGATAGAGAAAATACGCGTAGATCCCGAAGATGAACGGCACGCTGCGCGCCGAGAAGAACACGGTGGACAGCGTCGGGAATCGCTCCGAAGCCCACTCGGGACGCAGCAACGCAGCGGCGGCGATGCAGGCCAGCCAGATCGATACGCCGGCGAGCACGACGCGGTTGGAGCGCTTGGTCCAAAGCAGCGCGAAGAGCACGTAGAAGAACACTTCGTAGACCAGCGTCCACTCGATGCCCAGCGGATACGTGATGTGACCCTGCGGCGTCAGGGAAAGCGCGGACAATGTGAGATGGCCTTCGGGAATCGCGCGCGAGCATGTACTTGACGCCGAGCACGACCGCCACGGCGGCGAGGTAGCCCGGGTAGATGCGCAACAGCCGATGGGCGAGGAAGTCGCGCGCCGACACCTGCTGGGCGGCATGCGTGATCACGAAGCCGGAGATGCAGAAGAAGAGCGATACGGCCCATGTGCCCCCCGCCCACGAAACGAACTCGGTCAGTTCTTTCGGCACGGCAGGCGCCTGCTCCGAAAGGAAGATCAGCACGTGCCCGAGCATCACGATGAGCGCGGCCCAGAACCGCAGAGTCTGAATGACGTTGAAGCGCACTTGCTTGAGCCGTGGGGAAATGTGAAATGCTACCCCGGCGGGGCTGAGGCGCCAAGCGTGGGATACCGTGGCGCACGGGGCACGCGAGGATCGGTCGACCTGCGTAACGGCGCGCCTGCAGCGTCCTGGCAGACCGTCGCCGCGTGCTAGCATTGACGCTTCCGATCAGCTCGGTGTGGCGGTCGATGTTCGTGCATGCCGGAAATCGGCGCTGCGGCGCTGCCTCGCGGTGCGCTGCGCGCCCGGCGAGCGCACCACCTCCCATCGCGCCGCGAGCAGCCCTTCTCCGGGCAAGCGCCTGGGGGTCGCGCTCGAATCGCCGGGTGATCATGCTGTCGCGGCATTGTGCCGCCGCCCCGGCGCACGGGTGAACGCCGATGCAGCCCACCGATCCCGACGCAGCCGGCCCCTCGCAGGCCGCGCCGATGCCGCTGAACGCGGCCAGCGCATCCGGAGAGGGGCCGCGGCCCGCGCACCTGTCCACACTGCTGCGGCACAATCGCAATCGCATCATCCTCGGCGTGGCGGTGAGCGGCGGACTGCTCTGGCTTGCCCTGCGGTCGATCGGGTGGGAGGCATTGCGGGCATCGATAGCATCGGCATCGATGAGCTCGGTGGCGGTGGCCTTGGCGTGCTACTGGGTTGAACTGGCGCTGCGCGCGAGTCGGTGGCGAGCCATCCTGCGTTCTGTGAAGGCGTTGTCGTTCCCGCAGGTGGCGAAGGCGCTGCTGGTGGGGTACGCGGCGAACAACGTGCTGCCTGCGCGCCTGGGCGAGTTGTTTCGCGCCGACTTCATCGCGCGACGTTATCGCGTCTCGCGCCTTTCCGCCCTGGCCACGATCTTTGTCGAGCGGCTGCTGGACATGCTGGTGGTCCTGCTCTGTGCAGCGGTCGGCATCGGATCGCAGCTCGCAGACGAGGCGGGGCATGCCGCATCCCCGCTCGCGAAGAACGTGATCGCAGGCGTCCTTCTCGTTGCAATGGTAGTCTGCGGGGCGCTGTTGTTCGTGTATCTGCTGCCGCGTCAATCCTCCGGGCGCCTGCGGGTGCGGTTTCCATGGATCGGCGCGGCCGTCGAGGCCGTGAGGACCGGCATCGTGTCCCTGAAGCAGCCTCGGACGCTGGCGCGCGTGGGCGCGTTGTCCGCGCTGGTCTGGCTCGTGAACGGCCTCGAAATGTGGATCATCCTGCAGTCGGTCGGCATCACACCATCGGCCCAGCTCGTGATGCTGGTGATCGGCATCGCCGGCATCGCGGCGGCAATACCTTCGGCGCCGGCGAGCATAGGCACGCTGCAATTCGCGTTCATCACGGTCGGCGCCGTCGCCGGCTATTCCAAGTCGTCGGGCTTCGCGGCAGCTTCGCTCATCCAGTTCTTCTTTCTCGGCAGCGTGACCGCCGTGGGTGCATTGCTGTATGCGATCTGGTCATGGCGCGGCCGCCCTGCGGCACGGGTTGGCGCAGCGTGAGCGAGGCAGCGCCGCTGCGGATCTCGCGCTTCGTGTCCTTCGATGGCGCGATGGCGATTTCGACCATGCACCAGCGACCGGATCGTTATCGCCAATTGGAAGCGGACCTGGGCCCGGCCAAGCGCATTCCCCGCGGTGCGGGGCTTTCGTATTCGGCGGCGAGCTTCGGGACCGGGGTCGTCGTCCAGGAAATGACCGCGTTCGACCGGTTCCTCGCGTTCGACGAGGCGTGCCGGACCGTCACGGTGGAGGCGGGTTTGACCGTGGGCCGGCTGCTCGAATGGGCCGTGAGCAAGGGGCTGTATTTTCCCGTGCTGCCTGGATATCCCTCGATCACGGTAGGTGGCTGCATCGCAGCCGACGTGCATGGCAAGAACCCTGCGCGCGACGGCACCTTCGCGGACTGGGTCCAGTCGCTCACGCTATTTCACCCGGCCCACGGATCTCGTCGCATCGAATCCGGCACGCATGCCGAGCAGTTTGCCGCGACGTGCGGCGGTTTCGGTCTCACGGGAACGATCGTCTGCGCAACGCTGCGGTTGGCATGCCTGCCCGCCCCCGCGGTCGACGTGCGGATCGTGCCCGCGCTGTCACTTGCGCACGCGCTCGATGTGCTGCGCGCGGATCCCGAGGTCGATTTCGGTTACAGCTGGCACGATGGCGCGGGAAGAGGAAGCGCATTCGGGCGCGGACTCGTCTTCTTCGGTCGCTGGGCCGAAGCGAGATGCGGCAGGAGCCGCGATTCATACCGCCCCATGACCGCCCGCGGACGTGCGGGATGGCCGGTGTCGCTCTGGAATCGATGGACGGCGCGTGCGGCGAATGCGTGCTTCCGCCGGCTCTCGGGTGCTGGACGTGCCCGACACCAGAGCGTCTTCGAGGCGGCCTTTCCGTTCGCCAAGCGCACGATCTACCATCGACTGTACGGCCGCACGGGACTCGCCGAAGTGCAGGTGCTCGTGCCCGATGCAGGCACGGACGACTTCGTCCGCGAACTCGCCCGTCTCGTCGAGCGCCTCGATCCTCCAGCGATCATGATGTCGATGAAGCGTTTCCGCGGCCGGCAGACCTCCCTCAGCATGTCGGGCACGGGCACGCTCGTCGCGCTGGACCTCGCCCGTGCGCACGGCACGGAACGGTTCCTGTCCGAATTCGATGCGCTCGTGGTCGACTCCGGCGCACAGCCGAACCTGACCAAGGATTCCCGCTTGCCGGCATCGGTCGCGGCGCGCGCGCTGCCTCATTACGGCCGCTTTCGCGGCTCGCTGCTGCGCATCGATCCCGAACGTCTGTACGAATCCGAGCTTTCGACGCGCCTGCAGCTGTGATCCCATCGACAAGCCAGCCCGCGGCCCAGGCTCGACCTACCTCATCGTGGGAGCGTCGTCCGGCTTGGGTCGCCATCTCGCGGAGCGCTTTGCGGCGGCAGGACACTCGCTCGCTCTCGTCTCCACCGACCTGCGCGACACTTCGGCCCTCGCCTCCGATCTCGCGTTGAGGCACGGCGTGCGGGCCGAGCCGGTTGCATGGGACCTCGCAGACGTAGCGGGACTGGACGCGGCGATCGACGATGCCCTTTCGCGATTGCCACCGATAGCCGGAGTGCTGCTACCGGCGGGGATGAATCACGCACGGGACGTCCCTGGGCAGGGTGGCGGCGTGCTGATGTCACTGACGGCTGCGAACTTCGTGGCGCCCTGCAGCATCGTCGAGCACTTGCTGGCGCCGCTTCGCTCGGCACCGGAGGGCCTCGTGGTCGGCTTCGGCAGCATTGCGGCCGCGCGCGGCCGCACTCGCAACGCCGCGTACAGCGCCGCCAAGCGCGGGCTGCAGAGCTACTTCGAGAGCCTGCGGCACGCGTTGGCCGGTTCGAGCGTGGTCGTGCAGTTCTACGTGCTCGGGTATCTCGACACCAACCTTGCGTTCGGGCAGCGGACGCCGTTGCCCAAGGGGTCGCCGGCCGCGCTGGCCGATCTGGTCTACCGGCGCCGCCGCGCCGACTTCGGGGTGGCCTACTATCCGCGTTTCTGGAGGCCTGTCTGCACGGCTCTGCGTGCAGTGCCGTGGTTCATCTTCCGCAGACTCTCGTTCTAGGCCGGCCTTCATGACCGATGTCGATGTCAGCCTCTTCTTTCCCGTGTACAACGACGAGGCGACCGTGCGCATCGTTGCCGAGGAGGGATTGAGACTCCTGCAGGCGAACGCCTCGCGCTACGAGCTCATCATCGTCGACGACGGCTCGCCCGATCGTTCCGGCGCCATTGCCGACGAGCTCGCGCGCGAGCATCCCGGCACGATCCGCGTCATCCACCACGGGCGCAACCGCGGCTACGGCGCGGCGCTGCGCTCCGGCGTGGCCGCCTGCAAGTACGAATGGATCTGCATGGTGGACGGCGACAACGAGTATGCGGTTTCGGATCTCGGCAAGATGCTTCAGATCAGATCGTTCTATCGTCTGGTGATCGCGTTTCGCTACAAGAAGATGTACTCGACCACCCGGATCTTCATCTCGTTCGTCTACAACCTCGTGCTGCGCCACCTGTTCCGCACGCCCTTCCGCGACGTGTCCACGGGCATCCGGATGTTCCACCGCTCGATCCTGGACGAGATCGAGCTGACGAGCGACAGTCCCTTCATCGGCGCCGAGCTCGCCATCAAGACGATGCTTCGCGGGTATCCCGTCGGCGAGATCGGCATCCAGACATTCCCGCGAACCTTCGGACGCGGTTCGTCGACCACGGTGAAGAACATCGTTTCGACGATCCGGGACATGCTGCGCGTGCGCCGGGAGATCTTCTCCGACAGCTATCACCTGCCGGAGGACCGGAGCCGCGAGCGGATGCGCGGCCATGGATGAGATCCAGAAGCTCTATCGGGTGCGCTTTTCCGATGCGGACCGGATGCGCAAGGACGCGATCTGGAAGGTTCTGTGCGAGCGGTTCTTCCAGCGCTACGTCAGGCACGATGCCGCCGTGCTGGAGCTTGCCTGCGGCTACGGCGAGTTCATCCGCCACATCGCGGCGCGGCGCAAGATCGCGGTGGACCTCAATCCCGAAGCCCGGTCATGCCTGCCCCCGGAGATCGAGTTCCACCTCGGGAGTGCCGCGGATCTGGGCTTTCTGCCCGGCAACTGCGTGGACGTCTGCTTCAGCAGCAACTTCTTCGAGCACCTCCCGTCCAGGGAAGTGCTCGATGCGGTGCTCCAGGAGGCGATCCGGGTACTGAAGCCGGGCGGCACGTACGTCGCGATGCAGCCCAATCTGCGTTACGCGCCCGGCGAATACTGGGACTACTACGATCACGTCCTGCCCCTGACGCACCTGTCGTGTCGCGAGGCGTTCGCGAAAGCGGGCTTCGAGATCGACGAGCTGATCCCACGGTTCGTGCCGTTTTCCACCGCCAGCCGATTGCCGCAACACCCGCTGCTCGTGCGGGCCTACCTGGCGGCGCGACCCGTCTGGCACATCCTCGGCCGGCAGTTCGTCATCGTGGGAAGAAAGCCGGTCGGCCCGTAAGGCAGACGTCGCTCGAGGTCGTCTACTGCGTTACGTCGATGTCCTTCCAGTAAGCCCAATCCCAGGAGCAGTTGTTGCGGCAATCGGTTTCGAAGACGAGAGTCGCCGGATGCGACATGTTCAGGCGTATCGCGAACTGCTGGTCGGTACGATCCGCTGCGCGTTCCAGCGGGGTGAGACACTGCTCGTGAAGCTTGCGCGTCTTGCCGCCCGCTGGCACGACGAAGATACGGAAGCAAACGCCATCGCTGTGTCGGCCATCGGTCCACGCTTCCTTGAACATGCCATAGGACACCCGCAGTGACTGGATGCGGGGGAGCTCGAGCCTCGCACTCGAGCGCGGGTGCGCGAACAGCAGCGTGCCGCGAGCCTCCACGATCTGCCCGGTGCCGGCTACCGACTGCGCCAGGCGGGTGACCGCCGCCTCCCGGTCCAGCAGCGGCGCCAGTGTGGGGGTCGCGACGTCGCCCGCGGGTGGAACGACATCGATGTCCTTCCAGTACGACCAGTCCCACGAGCAGTTGGCGCGACACTCGGTTTCGAATGCAAGCGTCACGGGACCGCTCGCATCGACGCGGACCGTGGTCTCCTGCTCGGCCCGGTCTTCCGGATGTTCGAAAGGCTGGAGACACTTCTCGTGCAGCGTCCTGCTCGCACTGTTGCTTGCGGTCATCCGGATCCTGAAGCAGACGCCATCCGTGTGGTTACCTTTCGTCCAGGCGCCCTTCAGGATGCCGTACCGAACGCGAACGCTGCTCGGACCCGAAATTGCGATTTCCGGGCTCGCTGGCGCATGCGCAAACAACAACGGGCCTCCACGTGCCTCGACCGTCTGCCCCGAACCCGCCACCGAGCGCGCGAGCTGGACAGCGGTGTCCTCGCGGCGGAAATACTCGCGCATCTGCGGCGACAACGCCTCGGCGCCGGAACTCGGAACGTTCAGACGGATCATGTGCACCCGCAGCCGCGATTGAAAGAACGCGCGCGACATCCCATCGCTCGCGTCCAGCTTCAGTGCCACGACTTCCTTCCCCGGCATCGTGCTTGGTCGGCCCATCGATAGCGACGCCAGCGCTGCGGGGACATCGACGAATGGACTGAGCAGGAAACCCTCCGCCGCAACGGCCGGCACGATGCGGTGAGGCGCAGGCAGCTCCTGGCCGTCAGCGAACCGAACCATCAGGTGCGCGGGAGGCAGTCGCAGCGCGAAGGCCACCAGGGAACCGAGCGCGCTCGGCCGCAGGTCGGCCCGCACCAGCAGGGCGCCCGTACCGCGAGGGACGGGCACCCACGCGCCAAGAGCGGCGTCCACATCACCCGCTGGGGTTGCAGCAACCCCGATCGGCGCAGAGCGACGTCGAAACCGTACGTAATCACTGCCAACGTCGTCGGGCTGGTACGTCGACAACAGATCGACGATGCCGTTACCCAGGTCGGACAGCGGATACCGGGCATCGATGGTATTGATCGAGACGAACAGCTCCTGGGCAGCGCTGGTGCTGCGCAAATGTTGCTGGTTGCGACCGAGCAGCCAGGGCGTGTACGCGACGAAGCTCTGGAAGACCGGCTGCGGGCGGTAGTCGCGCCCGTGTGCAAGCAGCGCACCTTGCTGCACGCCTATCAGATCCACAGTGCCTTGACCGGCGAACTCCGGGAATGCGGCCCGCATCTTGCGAAATGCCTCGTCCCTCGCCTGCCGCCGTCGATTCTTCCACTCCGTCGGGTCGGAGGCCGCAAACAGCCCCGTGCGCATGGCCGCCAGCGGGGCGTCGACAGCCAGCGCCTTCACACTGGTCGCGATTTGCCGGGAGTGTCCTCGACCCGGCATCGACGTAGATCGAAAGACACAACACCAGTGCGAGGCCAACGATCGCACCGCGCTGGGCGATCGTTGCCACCGTCCATCGAGCGGCGATGTATGCGACCAGTCCCATGGCCGCGGCGCGGTAAGCCTCGACGAGATGCGCCGTGTCCTGCCGAACGACGCCGCTCTTCCAGGCGAGAAACAAGTACGCGCTCATCACGGCGATCATCAGGCCCGCATCGATGCGACGACGCGGGTCAGTGCGCGTCCATTCACAGCGGATCACGACCGACAGCGCGATGAGCGCAACGGACGCGAAGACCACGGTCCGGTAGTCGTCTCCGGGAAGGGACATCGCGCTCGCGTAGCCCGCAATGATCTCGAAGACGGAGCGAAGAAACGAAGGCAACGAACCGAGTTGCTGCCCGGCGATCAGGAACGTTGCGATCGCCGCGCCCGCGAACAGCGGGAAGAAGAGCGGCACGCGTCGACGCAGCAGCCGGCTCGCGTCCATGAGCAAGAAGATCGCCATCGCAAGCGGAAGCGTCGCCATGTACGCATTCGCGTGCACGCCGGTCGCGATCACGAGCAATATCGTGGTGATGCGCGGACGCTCGTCGGGCGAACGGAAGTGCAGCAAGGCAGCAAGCAGCGGCAACAGCACGTACACACTCTTTCCGCCGGGAGTTGCACTCGCCAGTACGATGCCGACGTACAACACTCCCGCGCCGGCCGGGGTCGCGTTGCGTAGAAGAACCGACAACGCCGGCGACGACTGCAACGAGCAGAAAGCCGTTCCAGAGCAGGACCGACCCGAGCAGGCGTTCATCGAAAATGGGATGCCGTATGTAGCCCAGGGGCCCATAGGTGAACGCGATGTCGCGCCCCCATTGCCAGCCTGCGGCGGCGGCGTGGTTGATCACCAGGATCCACGACGCATCGAGGCCTGCGGCCGGGGTCGTGAAGCGCCAAGGCGGGTAAAGAAGCAGCAGGTGAATCGCGACGAGCGCCGCGAGCAGGTAGCGCGGCGCCGCGCGGTCTGTCAGTCGGGCCAGTTGCGTCGCGCGCCACTGCCGCAGACCCGCCAGATCAAGTTGCATCAACCAGGACTCATGGAGGTCAGGATCTCGATGGACTGGGCGAGCGTCGGTGCTCCGCTTCGAGCAGCCATCGTGCCGGCGCCGTCTGCAATCCATACGCCTTGCGGTCGCCGCGTTCGCGAATTATAGCAACCGGGCCCAAGGACGCCTTCCGGCGGAACAACCGGCTGCAAGGCGCCGGAGTCCGCGTCGGTGCTCGCAATCAGCCCCCGCGGGTTATCGGTACGGCTTATAGCCACTCGAGGAATTACCTAGTTCCCCGGGGAGCAGGCCAGCCGTATGATCAGCGGCAACGACGAAGGCATTCATGCTGCACATGGGCATCTTCGACACGCGGATCCTGGCGCGGAACCCGGTCAACGGGGCAGACGAACCTTTCCCCGCTCGCCGCGCCGTTCTTCGTCCTCGCGGGCGAGCTCACACAGCGGACGTACGGATGACCAGGATTCTTCTCGTTCAAGGCGCCAACATGGCGTATCTCGGCAAGCGCGAGCCGGAAATCTACGGAACGACGACGGCCGCCGAGCTCGACGCATTGTTGCAGCATCGCGCACACGAGCGCCAGGTCGAGCTGGAGATCTTCTACACGCACATCGAGGGCGAGGCGATCGGGCGAATCTACCGAGCGGCTGAGGACGGAGTCGACGGCTTGCTGATGAACCCCGCCGGATTCATGCACACCGGCTATGCGCTGCGAGATTGCGTGCGCGCGATGCATTTTCCCTGCGTCGAAGTCCACATGAGCAACATCGAGAAGCGCGAGCTCAAGTCCGTCACCGCCTGTGCTGCGCGGGGCACCATCGCCGGCTTCGGCGTGCGTTCGTATCTCATGGGGCTCGACGTGCTTGCTCGAGCTGATCGGGGACGAGGTGGGCAGCACGACGCGAGACGCCACGACTGCGCCCCGCTGATTGCGCGCGAGCGTACCGCGCGCAGCGCGCGCTAGGCCGCTGGGTTTTCGGCCCACCGCCTTGGGCGGCGAGTACCCCGAGACCCGGCATTGCCACGACTGGTGCGGATTGCTGTCGCGGTCGAACCGGGTCACGAGACAGGTGATGATCTGCCCGGTTTTCGCGAGTGCAGCGAGCCGGATGCGCACCGTCGCAACCGGCATGCGCAGCTCTTCAGCGATCTCGGAATCGAGCCGCTGGCCGTACTTCGTCAAGCATCCTAGGACGTCCATCGAACCTCAAAGGTTGTTCGTCATGCGCAGGCGCGGCCCGCGCGATACGGTTTGCCAGACTCGGAGCACATGACGCTGATGATCACGACGCTTGCTCCAGGCGCGGCTGTGTCCTGGCCGAGACATCTTTGCGTGCAAGCAACAGGGGGCGCTCCATCAAATGCCACGAAATGGATGCAAGTGCGACGACGATTCCCGTACCGACAAGCGCCTGCAACGGCTTGGGTACGGCGTAGCCCGAAACCTGCATCACCCAGTGAAACGCGCTCCATGCCGGAAGGTGAATGACGTAGATGCCGTAACTGATCGTGCCAAGATAGACCAGCGGCTTCGCAACCGCGCGCATGCTCGGGGCAGCGAGCCTGAGGTCATAGCAGCGGTCGATGATGGCCGCGTAGAAGAAGTTTGCAAAGAAGAACCCGAGGCCCCCTTGAAATCGGAAGAGATGGAAGATCAGCGCGGGCAGGCCGACGCCCAAACCGAGAACCGCAATCACAACCCTCCACTGTCGAAGCCACGTCGGGTCCCGCCTCACCAGTGCCGTGATCGCGCCGATACCCAGGGAATCGAAGCAGGACGGCGTGACACTGGGCCAGACAAGCGGGCCATAGCCGGAAAGCATCAGCCCGATTCGGGTGAACAATCCCACGAACACGGCGATCAGCGTGCCAATCAATAGATAGCGCTTCGGTGCCTTGAGAATGAAGAACGGCCACATGAGGTAGAACTGCTCCTCGACGGCCAACGACCAGAAGTGGCCCAGCGGGAACAGATCGTTGTTGGTCAGCGCCCTTTCGAAGTTGCTCAGGAAGAAAACGAACCAGCCCAGGTGAGCGCGAGCAGCCTCGACACCCAAGAACCAGCAGACGAACAGCACCGCAAAGTAGATGGGAAAGATCCGCACCACGCGACGTGCGAAGAATGTCCCGATTGCCGTCCGTGCAGTCAACGAGCCCTGCTCGACCAAATCCCGGTAGTTCAGCAGGACGCCGGTGATCAGGAATCCGCTCAGGACGAAGAACGATCGTACGCCGACAGCTCCAAAATTAACGCCTTCCAATCCGATCGGCGCAAACCAATGGCGGACCCCGAAGTGTTCGACGAGCACGGCAAATACCGCAAAGCATCGCAGGACATCCAGGAGTGGAGCTCGCCCGCCAGGTGCTGCGGGGCCGCCGTGAGACTCTGCTTGCACGCGCGTTGCGGCTGGCTAGTGGACTGAGACAACCGATTCGGAAAAACGGATGCGGCGCGATCGATCGAAGTACTTCCACTTCATCCGTTTCGGCTCTTTGTTGTCGTGCCGCACGTCGCGCACACGCTTGCGCGCAAGATCCAATAGTGATTCAACACACGCGCGCGATTCGGCTTCTCGTCGTGGCCGCTCGAACATGCGAGCCGCGAGCCGGGGCGTCACCGGGTCCGCAGTTTGGCCGCGCATGCGCGCTATTGGAGGATTTGGTGGCCAAGGGCGGAATTGAACCACCGACACAAGGATTTTCAGTCCTCTGCTCTACCAACTGAGCTACTTGGCCGTCGTGAAATCAACCACTTGCGGTGGTCGATCTGCACATCGCACCGCACACGTGCAAGCGCGTGCAGCGCGAAAGTCCGTCATTCTACCAAATCGTGCACTCAGCGCCGAGCAGCGTGAAGCCCGGCAGCATCGCCAGCGCCGGCAGGCACTTGCGCGGGTGGCGGAAGCGCTTCGCGACGCCGTTGGTTACCAGCGGAAGGCGACGGCAATCGCGGGGCCGTTGAAGGTCATGTCCTGGATCCTGCTATCGGACTTCATGTCGTAATCGAGATAGCGCCACGCGCCGATGACATCCCCCCAGCCGAACGAGTAGCCGAGGCCGCCCATCGCCTGCCACGTCAGGTCCGAGTCGCCCGTACCGACGTCGAGGTAGTAAGGAACGAACCACGTGCGGCTGTCGCCGAGGGCGAGCCGCCCCTTCACTCCGATGATCGCGTCCCAATTGGTGAGACTCGTGCTCGCGTCGCCGCGGCGGCTCGGCTGCGAGATCGAGCCGACGTTGCCGGTGACTTCCCAGGCGAGCTTCTGCTCGATGTCGAACATGCGCGCGCCCGCGAGGACGTCGAGGGTCGACGAAGGAGTGGCGTACGCGCGCCAGGTGCCCGCGAGCGTCCAGGCCCAGCCCTTGAGGTCGTAGTTCAGGTTGCCCTCGGCACCCGCCGGGAGGGGCGAACCGCCGATGCTGAAGTCACGGAAGCCGGATCTCGTCGTGCCAAGGTCCATGTAGATGATGTCCGTCAACATCCCCCAGCGGCCGTTGTTGGCCTCGAGCGAGCCCATGAAGGCGAACTTGAGGCTGTCCACGATCTTGTCCGCATCGACGGTGACGCTGCCGCCGGCCGGCTCGGGAAAGCTCGTGCTGCCGCCGATCGAGGGGAGATAGCCGTACAGCGTGGCCTGGTAGCGCCACGGGCCGGCGGTTTGCGAGAGCGCCGGCGTTGCGACGAGCGTCATGGCCCCGGCGAGCGCGGCGGCGAGCAGTTCTTTGCGATTCATGTTGTTCCTTGGATTGACGTTGGCATCACCAAACGGGTTGCGAGCACGTCGACCCGGTGACGGAATCGGACATCGACGCATCGCTCACGGTGCGACTTCCTCCCACCCGGCACCGGGGTCGAAGGTGGCGATCCTGGCGGCGAGTGCGGTGGAGTGCTTGCCCAGGTCCTTCTCGTAGACCTTGCCGTTGTGGCTCACGATGAAAGTCATGACGCCGCTTTGGCCATACTCGGCCGGATACGCGATCATCGCGAAGCCCGCGATCATGCGGCCGTTGATGACGTAGCTGTAGGCGCCGCCCGGGGCATGACTGCCCTGGCGCGTCAGGATGCGGAAGTGCTCCTGAAGGTGACCGAGGAGCAGCAGGCGCACCCGGCGCGCGCGCAGCCGCAGGGGGTCGGCGACGGTCACCAGGCCCGGCGCGGGCTCGCGGCCGACCCACACCTCCTGCTCCCCGAGCAGCGCCCCGAGCGTCGCGGGGTCCGGTGCGAGCGACGGCTCCGTCCCGGCCGAGGCGCACGAGCTGGGCGAGCGACGAGCGCACGACGCGCAGCGCCCGGGCGTCCGCCTCGCTCGCCGGCGGCAGGATGGCCCCCGCTCCCGCGCCAGGGAAGCATCAGCAGTTCCTCGGCGCGCACGGCGAGGCGCTCGCAGAAGCGCACCGGGTCCCCGGCGAGCGGCGGTCAGGTCGTCGAGCTCGCCGAAGCGGAAGCCCGCGGTCCGCTCCCAGGCGGCGTGTGCGCCCTCGGCGTCCGTGAATGCCGCCGCGCCGCAGCGTGCGCTCGAGCACGTCCGCGAGCTCCGGCTGGTCGAGCCGTCCGGGGACGCGCAGCCACGTGAGCAGGTCCTCCGCGGACCCGCCGGGCAGCACCACCGCGAGCAGCGCGAGCAGCGTGCGCCCGAGCGCCGTGTGCGCCACGGGGACCCGGCGTTCCAGGGCGATCGGAACGCCTGCCTCGGCGAAGACGCGTTCCACGAGCGGCGCGGCGCGGCGTGCGTCGCGCAGCGCGACGGCGATCTCCTCGGGCGGCGTGCCGTCGGCGATCGCCGCGCGGGCCGCCTCGGCGATCAGCTCGAGCTCGGCCCGCTCGCCGCCGCCGACGAGCAGCGTCACGGCGTCGCCGGGGTCCGGGCGCTCCGGCTCGTTCGTGAAGAGCGTGCGCTCGAGGTGCCCGAGCGCCGCGACGTCCTCCTCCCCGTGCGCGAGGCGCACGTGCCGCTCGCCGGCGAGCTCGAGCAGCTCGCCGAGGGTGCGCGAGCGCGCCCGGTAGATGTCGTCGCGCCCGTCCTCGTACGGCAGCGACACGAGGACCTCGGCCCCGATCTCGGCGAGCGTCCTGATGGTGTCGAGCTGCGTCGGCGTCAGGTCGTCGAAGCCGTAGAACAGCACGGGGACCGCGCCCCAGGCGAGCGGGGTGAGCCGCAGCGCGTCGTTCAGCGCGAAGTCGCGGGTCGCGGGATCGCCGCCGAGCGGCGTGACCCGGTCGCGATAGGCGCCGTAGAGCGCTGCGAGCTCCTCCGCGTACGCCGGCGCGTCCCGGCTCCGCGGCGCCCCAGGCGCGCATCGCCGTGTACCAGAGGCCGGGACCGATCCGGGCCTCGGCGAGCTCGTCGCAGAGCCCGGCGAACGCCGCGGCGAAGCCGGGCGTCGACGCCGACTGCGCGAGCGCGTCGAGGCGCGTCGCCGCGATCGCCGCCTGCGCGACGCGGCGGCGGACGATCTCCGGGGCTGCGCCGGCGGAGACGCCGGTGCGCTCCGCGATCTCGCGCCGCAGGGCGTTGAAGGTCTCGACGCGCACGCCGAAGACGAGCCCGCCCGCTGCGAGCTCCCGGCGGAACGCGAGCGCGTCGGGACCGGTCGGGACGACGAGGATCGGGTCCGACCCGGCCGCGGCCAGCGTTCGGACACGGTCCAGGACCGCTCCTGCCTTCTCGGCGTTCGCCGGACCGGTGACGAGCTCCAGAGGCATCGCTGTTCAGGGTCGCGTACGCGGCGGCGGATCTGACCGCGGTCCGTGGCGCGGCCGACAGCGGACCGGCGCGCAGCCGGATCAGGCGGCTGCCGCGTCGCCGGCGGGTGCTGCGGCGTCCGCGGTGCCCGTCTCGCGCTCGGCGTCGTCGACCTCGGGGGCCTTCGCGCCCTCCTGCGCCCACGGCTCGTCGAACTCGACGCGCCAGCGGCCCTCCTCGTTCTGCTGCAGCGCGAGGCGCGCGCGGAACGACTTGCCGCTGCGGGCGCGGAAGCCGGTCACCGGCTTGACGGTCCGGCCCGGTCGCGATGAGCTCCTTGGCGACCGCCGGCGGGAGCTGCTTGCCGACCTTCGACTTCCAGATCACGAACCCGCAGCCCGGATCCTCGCGCGACCAGCAGGAGTACCCCTTGCGGTTCTCCATGATGTCCTGGCCGCACACCGGGCACGGGCCCAGGTTCGCGCGCGGGATCCGCACGTCCTTGAGCGTCGTGTCGAGCATGCCGACCGTCTCGCCGGCGAACTTCGCGATGTCGCTCATGAACTTCTTGCGCGTCTCGGTGCCCGCCTCGATCGCGCCCAGCCGCTGCTCCCAGTTCCCGGTGAGGTCGGGCTGCGTGAGCGGGTGATCGCCGAGCAGGCGGATGACGTTCATGCCCTTCTCCGTCGGCACGAGCGCGCGGCCGTCGCGATCGACGTAGCCGACGTCGATCAGGCGCTCGATGATCGCCGCGCGGGTCGCCGGGGTGCCGATCCCCGAGTCGGTCATGGCCTCGCGCAGCTCCTCGTCGTCGACGAGCTTGCCGGCCGCCTCCATCACGCCGAGCAGCGACGCGTCGGAGTAGCGCCGCGGCGGCTTGGTCTCCTTCGCGAGCACCTCGACGGAGGTCGTGACGACGCTCTCGCCCTTGGCGAGAACCGGCAGCTGCTGGTCACGGCCCTCGTCGTCGTCGCCCTCGCCCTCGGAGAGCTCGCCGTAGACCCCGCGCCAGCCCGGAACGATCAGGACCTTGCCGCGTGTGCGGAAGACGTGCTCCGCGACCGTCGTCTCGATCCGCGTGTTCTCGAACTCGGCGTCCGGGTGGAAGACGGCGAGGAAGCGGCGGGCGACGAGGTCGTAGATGCGGCGGTCGTCGTCGCTCATCTTCGCGAGCTTGTGCTCGGCGTTCGTCGGGATGATCGCGTGGTGGTCGCCGACCTTCTCGTCGTTGACGACGCGGCCGAGCGGCAGCAGGTCGAGCCCGGTCACGTAGGCCGCGGCGGCGGCGTACTCGGGGTTGCGCCCGACCTTCGCCGCGGTCGACTTCAGCTCGGGGACCTGGTCGCCCGGGAGGAAGCGCGACTCCGTACGCGGGTAGGTGAGCGCCTTGTGCTCCTCGTAGCAGCGCTGCGCGGCACCGAGCGTGCGGCGCGCCGAGAAGCCGAAGCGCGTGTTGGCCTCCCGCTGGAGCGCCGTCAGGTTGTAGAGCAGCGGCGCCTTCTCGGTGCGCTTGGTCTTCTCGAGCTTGGTGATCTCGCCCGGCTGGCCCGAGACGGCCGCGGCGATCGCCTCGGCCTCGGCGGCGGTCGCGATCCGCGGCTTGCTCCCGGCGTGGAAGCGGCCCTCGTAGGCGCGCGACTCGTCGGCGCGGAACGCACCGTCCACGAGCCAGTAGGCCTCCGGCTTGAACGCGCGGATCTCCTCCTCGCGCCGGGTGAGGATCGCGAGCGTCGGCGTCTGCACGCGGCCGAGCGAGACGGCGCCGTCGAACGACGAGCGCAGGCGGATCGTCGCGGCGCGCGTCGCGTTCATGCCGACGATCCAGTCGGCCTCCGAGCGGGACCGGGCGGCCTCCTCGAGCTGGTGGAGCTCCTCGGCGGGACGCAGGTGCGCGAGTGCCTCGCGCATCGCGGACTCCGTCATCGAGTTCAGCCAGAGCCGCTCGACCGGCTTCTTGGAGCCCGACTTCTCGTACACGTACGCGAAGATCAGCTCGCCCTCGCGGCCGGCGTCGCAGGCGTTGATGACGCGGTCGACCTCATCCGAGCGCAGGAGCTTGCGCACGACGGTCATCTGCTTCTGCGAGCGCTCGTCGCGCACGACCAGCTTGAAGGGCGACGGGACGATCGGCAGGTCCGCCATCTTCCACTTGGCGAACTTCTCGTCGTACTCGTCCGGGTCGGCCAGGCCGACCAGGTGGCCGACCGCCCAGGTGATGATGTGGTCGGGTCCCTCGAGCCACCGGGTGGTCCGCTCGCCGGCGCCCGTGTGCTTCTGGAAGGGACCCGGAAGCACGCGCGCCAGGTCCTGTCCGACCGACGGCTTCTCCGCGATGACGAGCGTCTTCCCCATTGCGGCGCACCATAGCGCTCGGCCTGAGCGTGTCAGCCGACGCGGCAGTCCGTCGTACATCCCTGTGCAGGGACGTTGCAATCCGGCGCCGAATCGCAACACGAAGGCGATTACCCTGCATTTCGAGGAGAGCCACAAGAGTTGACCGACACCACGCGTGGGGACCGTGCGCCGGCTGCGCCTCACGCGAGGCGCGGCGGTCCTGCGCACGCCCGGTTCCCCCCGTCCGGCCGCAGCGTTCCGGGCGGCTGCGGCGCCGCGCGCTGCCGGCGGCCGTGCTGGCCGCCGCCGCGTTCACGGTCGGCCTGATCGTCGGCTCGGGCGGCGACGACGGGCGCGACGCCGTGACGGCCTATGCGCGCGCCTGGACCTCCGGGGACTGGGCCGCGATGCACGCGCAGCTGACGCCCGCGGCGAAGGCTCGCATCGGCCTGCTCCCGTTCGCCGCGGCCGAGCGGTCGGCGCTGGCCACGGCCACGGCGGGCGAGCGGTCCGTCACCACCGGGAAGCCGCAGGACCTCGGGAACGACCGCTGGCGGGTGCCCGTCACCGTGCGCACCCGGATCTTCGGCACGGTCAAGGGCACCGTCGTGATCCCGGTCGCCCAGGACGGCGACGCGCGCCGCGTGGACTGGAAGCCGCGCCTCGTCTTCCCGGGTCTGCGCGACGGCGAGCGCCTGACCCGCCGCACCGACGATGCCGGAGCGCGGAACGCTCACCGCCCGCGACGGCACGCCGCTCGCGCAGGGCGCGGACCGCGCGTCCCCGATCCCGGACGTCGCCGGGCAGGTCGTCGGGAAGCTGGGCCCGATCTCCGACGTCGAGGCGCAGCGTGTCTCACAGCTCGGCGTGCCGCCGACCGCCCAGGTCGGGACCGGCGGCCTCGAGCGCGTCTTCGACGACCGTCTCGGCGGACTCCCCTCCGGGGTCCTGCTCGCGGGCACCCGCGTGATCGCACGGGCCGAGGGCCGCGCCGGAGAGCGCGTGCGCACGACGATCGACCCGGCGCTCGAGCGCGTCGCGGTGACCGCGCTCGCGGGCCGCTACGGCGGCGCCGTCGCGTTCGACCCGCGCAGCGGCGCGGTGCTGGCGTACGCGGGCGCGCCGTTCTCCCTGCTGCAGCCGCCGGGCTCGACGTTCAAGGTGATCACGCACCGCCGGGGCGCTCGAGGCCGGCGTCACCAAGATCACCTCGACGTTCCCGTTCGAGAGCCAGGCCGTGCTCTCGGGCGTGCCGCTGTCGAACGCCGGCGGGGAGGTCTGCGGCGGGACGCTCGTCCAGGCGTTCGCCGTCTCCTGCAACTCCGTCTTCGCCCCCCTCGGCGCGAAGCTCGGCGCGAACCGCCTGGTCGAGACGGCCGAGGCGTTCGGCTTCAACCGTCCCGCCGGCCTTCCCGATCGTCGCGCAGAGCACGATCCCCCAGGCGGACGCGATCGGCGACGACCTCGCCGTCGGCTCGTCGGCGATCGGCCAGGGCCAGGTGCAGGCCACCGCGGTGCAGATGGCCGAGGCGGCGGGCGTCGATCGCCAACCGCGGGCGCCGGCGTCCGCTGACCCTCGACCTCGCCCAGGCGCGGCAGGCGAAGCCCGGCACGGGCGAGCGCGTGATCAGCGCGCGGACGGCGCGCCGGATGCAGCGCCTGATGCTCGCGGTGGTCGCGGGCGGGACGGGCACGGCGGCGCAGATCCCCGGCGTCCCGGTGGCGGGCAAGACCGGGACCGCCGAGCTGAAGTCGCGCGACCCGGGCGACACGACGACGAACCCGCAGGACACGGACGCCTGGTTCGTCGCCTACGCGCCGGCGGCGCCCGGACGGACGCCGCGAATCGCGGTCGGCGTGCTGCTCGTCGGCGCAGGCGCCGGCGGCGACTCCGCCGCCCCCGTCGCCCACGACATCCTCGCCGCGGGCCTGCAGCGGGGCTGAGCCCGCCGCACGAGTGCCGGCAGCCCGTTCTGCGGGGATTCGGCGGCCGGGCGAACTCCCGAAACGCGCAGAACTAGACGTCGAGGCGAATCGTCGAGCCCTTGCCCGGCAGCGCGGTGCTGGCGAACTCGAGCTCGAGCGGGCGGAAGTCGAGCGTCTCCCGCGGCATGCGGAAGAGCAGGAAGCCACCGGTCGTCGGCGACTGCCCGGACGCGCTGCCCGGCAGCGGGTACACGGCGTCCGCCGCGATGTCGACGGGGCGGTAGGCGAACGGGCTGTCCGCCCCGAGCGGGGTCGGCTCGAACTCCTTGCCGGTCGTGTCCTTGATGCGGAACGCGTCGGCGAGCTTCTGCGGGTCCGTCGGTCCCGTTGACCGCGGCGACCCAGACGCCGAACCAGATCTCGTTCTTGGCGAGCGCGCGATCCGTGGGCGCGACGCCCTTCAGCAGGTCGCGGTCGCCGGGCGAGTACGGGTCGAGCTGGCGCGAGAGCTGGACCTGGTACTGCACCTCGCCGAGGGTGACGTAGATCGCCTCGGACTCGCCGCGGGTGACGGTCTCCTCCTTGTTCCCACAGGCACTCAGCCCGAGGGACGCGCAGAGGAGGGCGAGGGCGATCAACAGCAGGCGTCGGCTCATGCGGTGCGGCAGTCTACGTGATGGGCTCACGGACCCGCAGCCCGGTCGCGGGCTTCCGCGGGCCGCCGGCGATGGTCGCGCGGGCGCCGCGGTCACGGTCCTCCTCGAGGATCGCCCGCAGGCGGCGCAGCGCCTTGCGCCAGTGGCGCTTCAGCGACCGGCGCTGCCCGAGCGACTCGAGGAACCGGTCGGTGGGGTAGCGCGGCTGCGTCTCGACCGTCAGCGACACGCGCGTGGCCCCGTCCGGCCCCTCGCGCAGCTCGAACACGGTGAGCGTGCGGATGCGGTTGTACTTGCCGGCGCGGCCCTGCAGGACGAGGACGTCGGGACGGGTCGCGTCCACGATCGGTCCAGTCTCCCCACCCGAACCGCGAGAACGGCAGGTCCGCGTGGAACCGGCCGCCGGCGCCGAGGCCGTACGTGTCCTCGCGCGTCATCCGCCACTCCGTCAGGAAGTGGTCGGTGAACTCGGGATGGTTCGCGACGTCGGCGACGTAGTCGAAGATCTCCTCGCGCGGGCGGGCGATCTGGGTCTCGACGGTGAACGGGTGCATCCGGGCGCGGAGTCTAGTCGCGCGCGGGGCGCGGCCGCGGGCGGCGGCCGGCTCAGGCCGCGAGGCGCCGCACGCTGAGCCCGTGCTCGGCGTGCAGCACGAGGCGACGCGCGGTCGGAACCTGCGCCCGCTCGCCCGAGCAGAGCTCGCAGACCTCGACGCGCCCGTAGCGGTGCACCGTCTCCCCGATCAGCGGCCGGCGGCCGCAGTCGCCGCAGCGCGGCTCGCTCACGTCGCGCTCCGTCACGCCCTTGCGGAGCAGCTCGCGCTCCAGATCGGGCTCGGACAGGGTCGGGGCGAAGCGGAGCATCCTCCAGGATTCGCCATGTTCAAACGTCGTCCTTCAGGGGTAGGAAAAGCTGCAAAATCCGCCAAATCCGCCCAAGATCGCATTGACAGCGGGAGTATGCTGGCCTGTACGGTCGTCTAGGAGGAGGCGCTTTGCGGGTCGGACCGATATGGAGAGCGCAACCATGAAATCGCTAGTCGCAGGAACACTTGCCGGGACCGGGTCATTCCGCTGTGATCAGTGTGGATTCGTCCTGACACTCGCGCGGGAGGACACCATGCCCCCGTGCCCGAGCTGCGGCTGGCGAGCGCTTCGGCCGCGCCTCGCTGTTCACCGCAGGTGACGTGATCGCCCGTGCGCCGGGCGCCGACGCCGCGGACGAGGACGACGTGCGCGGCCTCTTCGAGGAGGCCGAGCCGCGAGCTCGAGCAGCCGGGCCAGTACCTCGTCTACCGCGAGAGCGACCGCGTCCTGGTCGTCGCGCTCGCGCGCGAGTGGACCCGGATCGGCCGCAGCCTGGCCGCCGACGTGCGCTTCGACGACCCCACGGTCTCGCGCCGGCACGCCCTGATCGTGCGCCAGGCCGACGGCGTCCGCGTGCTCGACGACCGCAGCCTCAACGGCGTGTTCGTCAACGGCGAGCGCGTCGAATGGCGCGCCCTCAGCGACGGCGACGAGATCGTCGTCGGGCGCTACCGCCTGCATTACGTCGAGGTCGTCTCCGGCGCCGCGCTCGGCGGCGGCGGCGCGATCGACCCGGCCTCCGCGCCGCTCGAGGCCGAGGCCTGAGACCCGACGGGCCCTGCCCGGCCCGAGGAGAGGTAGGTCGGTGGGGGTCCGTCAGCGGGCCCCCACCCCATCGACGTAGACTGCCGCAGCGATGGCCTTGACGATCGCGGTGCTCTCACAGAAGGGCGGAACGGGAAAGACGACCGCGGTGCGGCATCTGACCGAGGCGTTCCGCGACGCCGGCCTGCGGGTGCTCGCCGTCGACCTGGATCCACAGGGCAACCTGTCGGACTACTTCGACATCGAGCCCGAGGCCGATCCCACGATCGGGGACGTCCTCAGCGGGCGCGCCGCCGCGCAGGACGCGATCCACGACGACGTCATCCCCGCGAACCTCTCGCTCGCCGAGGCGGAGCTGACGCTCGCCGGCAAGCTCGGCCGCGAGCTCACGCTGCGCAAGGCGCTCGTCGGCGTCGGGCGACGACTACGACGTGATCTTCATCGACTGCCCGCCGGCACTCGGTCTCCTGACCGTCAACGCGCTCGTCGCGGCGGACCACGCCCTGCTCAGCAGCGAGGCCCAGTACTTCGCGCTCCAGGGCGTGGAGCAGGCCCTCGAGGTCATCGAGCTCGCGCGCGACAGCCTCAACCCGGACCTCAACTGGCTCGGCGTGCTGATGAACATCGCCGACATGCGGACGGTGCACTCGCGCGAGGCGTTCGAGTCGCTGCAGGAGCACGCTCGGCGACAAGCTGCTCGTGCACACGTCCGCCAGTCGATCGCCTACGCCGAATCCGCCGAGCGGGCGATCTCGATCTACGACCACCGGCCCGACCTCGGCACGGACTACCTGCGCGTCGCGGAGGAGCTGCTGCGGCGCCTCGGGCTGGACGGCGCGCGCGACCGCGTGGCCGCGCAGCTCGGCGAAGCGGCCTGACGCGTGCGCAGAGCTCGCGCACGTCGGCGCCGGCGCTCTCGAACGGCGTGCGCACGACATGCGCCCAGCCGTCGACGACATCCCGCAGCGCCTCGACCACCGCACCCGTCTGCTCGTAGCCGGTCCAGACCAGCACCGTCGGCCCGGCTCCGGAGATCGTCGCGCCGAGGGCACCGAGCTCGCGTGCGTGCCCGACGAGCTCCATCGAGCGCGGGAAGAGGTGCGCGCGGCGGTCCTGGTGCAGGCGGTCGCGCAGCCCGCGGGACACGAGGTCGAGGTCGCCGCGCGAGAGGCCGAGCATCAGCAGCGCGCCGTGGGCGACGTTGGAGACGGCGTCGAACAGGGGCACCTCAGCCCGGCAGCGCCTCGCGCGCGACCTTGGTGCGCACGGGGTCCTCGGGCACGACGAGCACGGCCTCCAGGCCGTCCGGCGCGTCGAAGCGCACGGCGTCACCGTCGGCGCAGACGACGAACCCGCCGAGCAGCGACGCGGCGACGTTGTCGGGATGACCCTCGAGCTCGGTCGCGATGTGCAGCAGGTCGGCGTCGAGCTCGAACAGATGGTCGGCGGCGACCAGGCCCGCGACGAACGCGGCGGCGCTCGTGCCGAGCCCGCCGCAGAGCGGGATCTCCGAGCGGATGCGGAAGGTGAAGCCGTCCGCGGGGTGCAGCCGCTCGAAGCCGCGAACCGCGAGGTTGCGGCGGTCGCGCGCGATCGCGAGGTCGGTCTCGACGGCGAACGTGCCCGGCGTCTCGATGACCTCGAGCTCCATGTGCAGCGCCAGCGCGGCGGCGAAGGTGTCGAACCCGGGCCCGAGGTTGGCCGAGGAGGCGGGGACGCGGACGAGGCGGCGCCGCTGCATCAGCCGTAGATCGCCTGCTCGACGGCGGCGAGCTCCGCGTCGCACGGCACGACGGTGCCCGCCTGCTCGAGCGCGGTCTGGTCCTCGAGCCCGTGGCCCGTGAGGACGCAGACGATGCGCTCGACGCCCTCCGGTACGCCGTGCACGAGCAGGCCGGCGACCGGCGCCGCGCTGGCAGGCTCGCAGAAGACGCCTTCGTGGGTGGCGAGGAAGCGATAGGCGTCGAGGATCTGCTCGTCGGTCACGGCCTCGACGGCGCCGCGCGAGTCGCGGATCGCGGTCATCGACTCCTCCCAGCGCGCTGGGTTGCCGATCCGGATCGCGCTGGCGACGGTCTCCGGGTGCTCCACCCGCTTCCCGGTCACCAGCGGCGCGGCGCCCGCGGCCTGGAACCCGTGCATCCGGGGCGCGGATCCCATCTCCTGGAAGCCCTTCCAGTACGCGCCTCGATGTTTCCCGCGTTGCCGACGGGGATGCAGAGCGCGTCGATCTCACCGATCTCCTCGAGGATCTTCGAACGATGCCGTCTTCTGCCCCTCGAGCCGGAACGGGTTGACGCTGTTCACGAGCGCGATCGGTATGCTTCGCCGCGAGTTCGCGGACCAGCTCGAGCGCCTCGTCGAAGTTGCCGCGCAGCGCGATCACGCGTGCGCCGTGCATCAGCGCCTGAGCGAGCTTGCCGGTCGCGATCTTGCCCTCGGGGACGATGACCACCCCCTTGAGCTTCGCCCGCGCCGCATACGCCGCGGCGCTCGCAGCGGTGTTGCCCGTCGACGCGCAGATGACCGCCTGCGCGCCCTCGCGCGCACTGCTGGCCGAGACCGCGCAGGTCATCCCGCGGTCCTTGAACGAGCCGGTCGGGTTCGCCCCCTCGATCTTCAGCCACACCTGCACGCCGAGGCGCTCGCCGAGCGCGAGCGCGGGAACGAGCGGCGTCGAACCCTCCTGCAGGCTGACGACGGGATCGTCGGGTGCGAACGGCAGGCGATCGCGGTAGCGCTCGATGAGTCCGGGCATCTGGCCGGCCTAGGTCTCGAAGATCTCGTCGATGACGCGGATCGCCCGCGGCGCGGCGCGCATGAAGTCGAGCGCCGAGATCAGCTCGATGCGGCGTAGAACTTCGACTCGGAGACTGGGTGCGTGACGATCACCAGGCGGGCGGTGCTCGCCGAGCCCCTCCTGCACCACGGAGCGCACCGAGACGCCTTCGAGCCCAGGCGCTCGGCCACCTGCGCCAGGACGCCGGGCGATCGGCGACCTCGAGACACAGATAGAGGCCGACTGGACGTCGCGCACGATCTTCGCCGCGACCGCGTCCCCCCCGGCCGGTGACCGGTCCCCGACGATCGCGCTGCACCACGTCGCCGAGGATGTCGCTCGCGGTCTGCGGCCCCGGCGCCCGCCCGGAGAGCGTCACCTCGGTGACCGCGGGCGATTCGATCGTGACCGCGTCGAAGGGGCCGCTGACGCTCGCAGCGGGTGCCCCGCGTACAGGACCGGCGGGTGTACGCCGACCGCGATCCCGTCGCCGATGCGCTCCGCCGTGCCGAGCAGCTTCAGCGCGAGGCCGAACTGTCGCGCGTAGGCCATGTCGTCGGCGGTGAGATGCTCGACTGCCCTCGTAGGTCACCTCGTCGAGATGCACCCAGACGCCGAATGCGAGGCGCGCGACGCACCGCCATCTTGGCCGCCGCGTCGCCGCCGCGACGTCCTCCGTCGGGTCGGCCTCGGCGTACCCGAGGTCCTGCGCCGCCTTCAGCGCCTCCTCATACGACGCGCCGGTCGCGGCCATCTGCGTGGGGATGAAATTGGTCGAGCCGTTCACGATCCCGCGCACGCGGTCGACGTGCGCGCCGGCGAGCGACTCGGACGGCACGCGGATGACGGGGACGACACCGCCTACCGCGGCCTCGAAGCGCCGCTGCGCACCGCCCGCGCGCGCCGCCTCCCACAGCTGGGCCATGGCGGCTCAGCAGCTGCTTGTCGCGGTGACGACCGGCTTGCCGGCGCGCAGCGCCGCGAGCACATGGTCCCGCGCGGGGTCCACGGCCGCCCATCACCTCGACGACGAGGTCGGCGCCGGCGATGATCTCGGCCGCGTCGCCGCGGCTGCGCGTGAGCACGCCGCTGATCAGGGGCCGGCAGCCGGTGAGGCGCTCGACCTCGCTCGCGCGCTCGTCGATCAGCTCCGCGAAGGCGGACCCCACCGTCCGCAGCCGAGCATGCCGATGCGGAAGGGACGGTTCTCAGAGGTCACGGGCGAGCAGATCCTCGTAGGTGTCGCGGCGGACGACGAGGCGCGCGTCCCCATCCTTCACGAAGACGACCGGGGGCCGCAGCGCGCCGTTGTACTGACTGGGCATCGCGTGACCGTAGGCGCCCGTGGCCGGGACGACGAGCACGTCGCCCGGCCGCGGGTCGGCGAGGTCCGCGTCGCGGATGATCACGTCGCCCGATTCGCAGTGCTTCCCGACGACGTGGCAGCGCGTGCCGCCGCCGAGGCGGCTCGCCACCTGCGCCTCGTAGCGCGCGCCGTAGAGCATCGGCCGCAGGTTGTCGGACATGCCGCCGTCACGGCGACGTACGTCTCCACGTTGCGCTTGATCGTCTGGACCTCGTACAGCGTGACCCACGCGTTCGCGACGAGCGCGCGGCCCGGCTCGTCGAGGATGCGCTTCCCCGGGCCGACGATCTCGTTCACGGCGTCGACCTTCGCCGCCACGTAGTCCTCGATCGACGGCGGCTGGTCGTGACGCCGTACGCGACGCCGAGCCCGCCTCCGAGGTTGTAGCTGTCGAACTCACCGAGCGCCGTCAGGGCGCGCAGCGCATGCCGGAACGGCTCGAGCTCCATGATCTGCGACCCGATGTGCATGTGCAGGCCGCGCAGCTCGACCGCGGCGCTGGCGCTCGCGCGCTCGACCGCCGCGGCGGCGTGCGCCAGGTCGAAGCCGAACTTCGTGTTCGGGCCGCCGGTGGAGATCGCCGGGTGCGTCTCGGGGCTGACGCCCGGGGCGATCCGCAGCGCGACCGGCTGCGGCGGCCGCCGCGCACGACCGGACGAGCTCCTCGAGCAGGTCGATCCCGCTGGTTGTCGACGATGACCTCGCCGACGCCGGACTCCAGGGCGTAGCGCAGCTCGGCGGCCGACTTTGCGTTGCCGTGCATGTGGATCCGCTCGGGATCGACGCCCGCGGCCAGCGCCAGCGCGAGCTCTCCGGCGCCCGCGACGTCGCAGCCCGATGCCCTCCTCCCACAGCAGCCGGTAGACGGCGGTGCAGGGAAAGCCTTCGACGCGAACACGACCTCGAAGTCGTCGCTGCGCGCGGCGAACGCCTGCACGAAGGCGCGGGCTCGGGCGCGGATGTCGTCCTCCGCGACGACGAAGCAGGGCGTGCCGAACTCGCGTGCGAGCTCGACGATGTCGCAGCCCCCGACCTCGAGCCGGCCATCTCGTTGACGCGCTCCCGAGCGGGTACGACGTGCGAGAGCTGTTCGCTGCGGCCATCGGCGGCGGATCATGCCACGCCGTGCGCACCGTCAACGTCGACCGCCAGCCGAGATGGGCGAGCGCGAGGGCTCGCGTATGCCGCTTTTCCTCCCGACGGCGAGCCGCTCGGCGGCGTCGTCGTCCTGCACGGGCGGGCTCCCGCAAGGAGTGCGCACTTCGACTACGCGCGCACTGCGCACGCACGGCCTCGCCGCCGTCGCATTCGACCAGCGTGGCCGCGGGACGGCCCGGCTCCGATGGACGCGCGCATGGCCGCGGACGTCGGGGTCATCGCCGAGCTGCTCCAGCCGGGCATCCCGCGAGCCCTGCGCGGATCGAGCATGGGCGGATACCTCGCGATCGTGGCGGCCGAGCGGGCGGGCGCCGGCGCCGTGGTCGCGATCTGCCCGGCGAGCGCAGCGGCCTGCGCGTGGGGTGCGGGCGGGGCGCTTCGAGTTCACCGCCGACGCACCCTCGCTCGACGCCTTCCTCGCCGAGCACGACGAGCTCGTGGCCGCCGCGGACCTCGCATGCCCGCTGCTGCTGCTGCATGCCGAAGGCGACGAGCAGGTGCCGATCGCCCACTCCGCCGCGCTGGCGGCGGCTCGAACGAGGCCGGGCTCACGACGCGCTTCGTGCGGGTTCCCGGCGGCGACCATCGCTCGATCCAGCACGACGACGAGCTTCAGGACCTGAGCGTGCGCTTCGTCCTGAAGGCGCTGGCCTGCGGACCCCTGAGCGCTACGCCGAGGCCGGCAGTGCGACGCCCGGATAGGGCTCGTCACGCGGCAGCAGCGCCGAACCGTGGCGCCGGAGGACCAGGGCGATCCAGATGAGCCCGCCCGCGATCATCGCGACGCTCTGGAGCTGGGGCAGCGTGAGCCCGATCGCCTCGACGGGATTGCGCCGCAGGAACTCGATCAGGAGGCGCTCGAGCCCGGCCAGGATCAGCCAGAGCGCGAACAGCACGCCCGGGCGCACACGGTCGCGCAAGGTCCACAGGAACCAGGCGATCAGGCCCATCGCGACCGTCTCGTAGATCGGCGTCGGGTGCACCGTCACGCCTGGATCGGTCGGGACGGTCCCATTCGGGTAGCCCATCGCCCACGGCCCGTTCCAGGCCTTCCCGTAGTCGCCGTCCCCGAGAGCTGGCAGCCGATGCGACCGATCGCGTTGCCCAGCGCCAGCGGAACCGCGGCGACGTCGAACATCGTCACGCCGAGCCAGCCGCGCCAGCGCGCCCAGAGCACGACGAAGAGCGCCCCGCCGAGGACCCCGCCGTACCAGACCAGCCCGGTCCCGCCCACGAGGTCGGCGGCGCCCTTCACGCGGTCGGGGTTCTCGATGACCCAGAAGAGCCGGGCCCCGACGAGACCGCCGACCAGCGCCGAGAAGATCATCTCGTAGGCCCAGTCGCCCGGATCTGCAGCTCCTTCATCCGGCGATGGATGACCGCGCCGGAGGCGATGAAGCCGAGCGCGAACATGATCCCGAACGTCTTGAGCGGCAGGCCGAGGAGATCGATTTCCGGCTGCACGGCGTTGAGGTCAGGGGCGCTGACCGCCCTACAGATAATTTCAGCGGGTTCGTCACAGCCCCGTTGATCCGCACCTCGAAGTGCAGATGGCGGGCCGAAGCAGAGACCGGTGCAGCCGGAGATGCCGATGACCTGGCCCTGGCTGACCTGCTGGCCGACGCTGACGCCGATGCTCGACTGCGTGCGCGTAGCACGTGGACATCGACGCGCTGTGCTGGATGCAGGTGTAGTTCCCGTACCCGCCGGTCGGCCCGGCGAGCGCGACACGGCCGCCGAGCGCGGCGCGGATCGGGGTGCCCGAGGGGATGCCGATGTCGATGCCCGGGTGGCAGGACTCCCAGGCGCGGCGCTCGCAGAACTGCGAGGTGATCGGCCCGTTGACCGGCCAGATCATCGCCCCGGAGCCGCCGCGGATCGGCCCGGCGGGAAAGGTTCGCGCCGCCCGGGCTGGTCGAGGATCCCCCTGGATCTTCGCCTGCGTGGCCTTCATCGCCGAGAGCGAGCCCTCGAGCTTCTCCCGCACCGCCCGCACGTGGCTGAGCGCGTTCGCCTTGCCGGCGCGCGTGCGGTCGAACCCTACCCGCGTGTCGATCAAGCTCCTGCTTGACGCTCGCAACCGCGTTGCGGCGCTCGGCGATCCGCGTGGCGAGCGTCGTCTCGCGCTTCGCGAGCGTGGCCAGCTGCTGCGCGTTGTCGCGTGCGTCGATGCGCGCCGCGGCGACGAGCCGGATGATCCGCTCGTCCTCGTCGTTGATGCGCCGCAGGAACTCGCTGCGCTCGAGCAGTTGTGCGAAGCCGTTCGAGCTGAGGATCACCGACACGACGTCGGGCGTATCGGCCTGGTAGCGCTCGACGAGCCGCGCGGCGAGCAGGCGACGGCCGACGGCGAACGGGCCTTCATCCGGCACCTGCCGCGCGCGCTGCAGCCGCAGGTTCGTGCGCGTGCGGTCGAGCTGGCCCTGGGCGCGGTCGAGGTCGGCCTGGATCGCGCTCTGGCGGCTCTGCAGCGAGCCGATCCGGCCCTGGAGCCTGCGAATCCGGCTCGTCCACTGCGCGATGTCCTGCGAGAGCACGCGCTCGGTGCCCTTCTTGCGGCCGATCTTGCCCTGGGTCGCCTCGATCTTGTGCTGGAGATCGCCGAGCTTCTGCTGGTTCGTGATGGCCACCGAGCCGACGGGCAGCACGCCCCACAGGGCAAGGACGAGCGCGACCAGGGCGCTGGAGAGGAGCAGGCGCCGGGGCATGCGGCGGCGGACGGTATGGGTGCGGTGTCGCATCGGCAACGGCTGCAATCGGGCCTGCGAGGTGAGCTGACGGGCTCGCGCTGATCGCGCTACCGGGGCGGCAGTGCTCCGGATTCGCCCCCGGAGCGGCGCGCGCCCCCATTGGGTCCCCCACTCTCCCGGCCTTTGCAGGGAGATTCGGCCTCTTCGAGGCTACCAGCCGCAGGTGGATTTAGCGCCCCATGAACCGGATCCGTCATATTCCCTTCATGTCTCGCTCCACGTCCGTCATCGGCCGCGATCGCGGCCTCCAGGCGCGCATGCTCCTGACGATGTTCCTGCTGGGCCTGCTCTACGTCGTCTTCATGGGCGTCCTGTTCGCCGCCGGCGCCGGCTTCGGGCTGATCGTCGCGTTCGCCGCCGGCCTGCTGCTCGTCCAGTACTTCGCCTCCGACAAGCTCGCGCTCGCGTCGGTGGGCGCCAAGGAGGTCACGCCGCAGGAGGCCCCGGAGCTCCACGGCATGATCGACCGCCTCTGCGTCCAGGCCGATCTGCCCAAGCCGCGCGTGGCGATGATGCAGTCGCAGATGCCGAACGCCTTCGCGCTCGGCCGCTCACCCAAGCACGCCACCGTGTGCGCGACGACCGCGATCGTCGACCTGCTCACGCCGGCCGAGCTCGAGGGCGTCATGGCGCACGAGCTCTCGCACGTCGCCAACCGCGACGTCGCGATCATGACGCTGGCGAGCTTCTTCGCCTCGCTCGCGTCGATGATCGTGCAGTTCTCGTTCTTCTTCGGGGCCGGCTTCGGCGGCGGACACGGCGACGGCGACGACGACAGCCCCGGCATCTTCGCCGTGATCGTGGTCTCGATGATGGTCTACGCGATCTCGTTCTTCCTGATGCAGGCGCTCTCGCGCTACCGCGAGTACGCGGCCGACCGCGGCGCCGCGATCCTCACCGGGCGCCCCTCGGCGCTCGCTTCGGCGCTGATGAAGCTCGGCGGGGAGATGCAGCACATCCCCAAGCAGGACCTGCGCAGCGCCGAGATGAACGCCTTCTACATCTTCCCGGTGGGCGCCAAGGACTCGATCATGCAACGTGTTCTCGACCCACCCGCCGATGGACAAGCGCATCGCTGCTCTGGCACGGATGGAGACCGAGCTCCAGGGCACCGCGGGCCGCGCGGTCCCGGTCACGGTGTAGATGGGGCTCTTCGACGCGATCATCGGGCGCCGGAAGATCGCCGCCCCGGCGCCCGACCGGCTGTTCGCGATCGCAACGGCCTACATCACGCTCGAGACCGAGCACCAGATCAGCTCGCGCGGGGTCGCCGCGCTCGTCTTCCAGCCGCTGGCGACCGGCGACTTCGAGCGCATCGCCGCCGACATGGAGGAGGTCCTGCGCGGGACCGGGACCGAAACCGGCTCGACGATCGAGACCAGTGAGGACAGCTTCGGGTACCGCTGGATGATCGTCCGCGACCCCGATGTCGAGGACCTCGCGGTGGGGATCAACGCCGTCAGCGATCAGCTCGCCGTCGACGGCTACGCGGAGCGCCTGCTGTGCGCGGTGTTCGCGTTCCAGGATGCCGCCGGCGCCCCGATCTACTTCATCTACAACTACAAGCGGGGCACCTGGTACCCGTTCTCCCCCGCCGGCGACGCCGCTGCGCAGGAGCGCGCGACCGAGCGCGAGCTGCGGCTGCGCGCGGTGATCGGGGCGGACCTCCCGATCGAGCCCGAGCTGGATCGCTGGTTCCCCCTGTGGGGGATCCCGATCTGAGACCGCCCGGCCGATAGGCTGCCCCCAGGACCGATCACGACGAGCGAAGGAGCACCCCGATGGCAGGACTCGGAGGACGGATGTCCACCGTCATCAAGGCGAAGGTCTCGAAGATCCTCGACAAGGCCGAGGACCCGGCCGAGACCCTCGACTACAGCTACCAGAAGCAGCTGGAGGCTCTGCAGAACGTCAAGAAGGGCATCGCCGACGTCGTGACGTCGAAGAAGCGGCTGCAGATGCAGTCCTCCAAGCTCGAGCAGCAGGTCGTCAAGCTCGACACCCAGGCGCGCCAGGCACTCGCGCAGGGCAACGAGGATCTCGCGCGCGTCGCGCTCGAGCGCAAGAACGGCCTGCAGGGCGAGCTTCAGACGCTCGACGCGCAGGTCACCGAGCTGGAGGCGCAGCAGGAGCGGCTCACCGAGTCCGAGAAGAAGCTGCGCACGAAGGTCGAGGCCTTCCGCACCAAGAAGGAGGTCATCAAGGCGCAGTACTCGGCGGCCGAGGCGCAGGTGCGCATCAGCGAGGCCGCGACGGGTGTCGGCGAGGAGATGGCGGACGTCGGTCTTGCGATGCAGCGGGCCGAGGACAAGGTCGAGACGATGAAGGCGCGCGCCGACGCCGTGTCCGAGCTCGAGGCCGCGGGAACGTTCGAGGACCTCACCGCGCTCGGCAGCGGCGAGGACGACATCGACAAGCAGCTGCGCGAGCTCTCGACGACGAGCGTCGTCGACGACGAGCTGGCGAAGATGAAGGCCGAACTCGGCAGCGGCGCGGCGCCCGCGACCGGTGAGCTGGGCGCAGGCGAGGCCGACGCCGAGACCGTCGACGGCGACGCGACCGAAGAGGGCAAGGCATGATCGTCCGGATCTCCGGCGAGGGTCAGTGGCGGCTCGACGACGACGTGCGCACCCGGGTCAACGAACTCGACAACGCGGCGGTCGCCGCGGTCGATGCCGGCGACGAGCCCGGCTTCCACGGGTCCTTCGATGCGCTGCTCTCGATGGTGCGCGCCGACGGCGAGCGGCTCGCCGGCGACGACCTGCACCCGTCCGACGTGATCCTGCCGCCCGCGGACCTCTCGTTCGACGAGGCCGGCGAGGACTTCACCGGCGAAGGCCTGATCCCCGACTGACGGACTTACCCTGCGTCGCTCGTGCCGCGGCGCAGGAAGTCGTCCTCCCAGCCGGAGGGCACGAACACCTCGCCGGGCGGGAGCGCCGACGGCGAAGACGACCGTCCCGGGCTCCAGCGCGACGGCCTGCCGCTGAAGCGCCGGATCCTCCAGGAACACGATGCCGCCCTTGGTGACGTCGAAGTCGTCGCCGTCCACGGTGAACCGGGCCGAGCCGTCGAGCACGAGGTAGATCTCCTGATGGCCGGGCCCCTCGTGCGTCGGAGACGGCAACTCGTCGTGCGGCTCGACGACGAGGTCGCCCGCCGCGTCGGCGACATAGGCGTTCGTCCCGAAGCGCGCTGACGCCGAGTTCCCGCCGCACCGGCTTCCATGCCGGGATGTCCGCCCGTCCTCGAACCGGACGGTCGGGATGTCGTCGAGGTGGAGGGTGCGGTAGCCGGAGCTCATGCCCCGACCCTACCCCGAAGTGCGCCCGCGAAACCGGCCTAGAGGCCGGCGAGGTGACGAGCGCGGAAGCCGCGGTTCGACCGCAGCGTCGGGCGCCAGCGCGGGCCCTTGCCGCCGTTCGGGTCGCCGGCGGCGCTCGTGTCGAGGCGGAGGCCGGCGATCACCGTGTACGCGTGACCGGGGTTGGTGTAGACGGTGATCCAGTCGCCCTTGCCGCCGAAGCCCCACTTCATGAAGTCGCTGGAGTCCATCGGCGTGTCGAGCAGGTCGCCGCCGTGGAGCGCGTAGGAGACGGTGCCGGAGCAGTCGTAGCCCGAGTCCTCGAAGCGCTGGTGCCCACCGCCGTAGTGGTAGGGCAGGCCGATGATGCGGTTGGCCGCCCAGATCGCCTGCTGCACCTCGGCCGGAGCGTCAGCCGGGGCGGCGGCCTGGCCGTTGGCCAGCAGCTTCGCCTTGGTCCCGGCGACGACCTGCACGTCGGCGGCGTTGGGGGCGCCGAACTCCTGGCCTCCGACGATCACCTGCTGGGTGACCGACGACGCGCGCGGAGCGGTCGTCGCGAGGGCTGAAGCGGGCATCGCCGCCACTGCCATGGCGGCCAGGATGCACGTGGTCGTTGCGCGGAATCGCACTCGGATCAAATCTCGATCGTCCGCCTCCGGGGTTAGCTGACGGGCTGGCGCATTGCGCCTCATGCGGAATCACCGCACGACTCGCCCCTGAACTCTGGGTCCCCCGGTCCCCACGTTGCGCGGGGATTCGGCGTCGTTGATCGCGGCACTGTATCGAACGTCGCCGGACGGAACGGCCGTCGTGCGCCGGCATCCCCCGCGGAAAGCCCGCTCGTAGCGGAAATCCGGGACCGGCAGGCTGCGGGCGGCGCGCCCCGCTACGCTCGCCGTCCCGATGCGCCCCGTCCATCGTCCGCTCGCCGTTGCTCGCCGTGCTCGCGCTGACGAGCGGCGTCGCCGCGTGCGGCGGGGACTCGCCGTCCAGCACCGCTTCCGCACCCGCGGCCACGACGGTGACCGCGCAGGCACCCGTGGCCGCACCAGCCCAGGCCTACCCGGCGACGGCGACCAAGAACACGACGCGGGTCGCCACCGCCTCGTCCGTCGAGACGGCCGCCGCCGTGGCACGTATCGTCTTCCCGGGAGGCGGCCCCGGTCAGGTCCCGGACGCCGTCGTGCTCGCGGACGCCGGTGACTGGCGCGGCGCGCTCGCCGGGGCCGTCCTGATGGCTCCCCCGCTGCGTGCGCCGCTCCTCTACACCGAGGGCGGCGAACTCCCCGACGTGACGAAGGCGGCGCTCGACGCCCTGCATCCCGCAGGCTCCCCGCGCGCGAACAACGCGCAGGCGATCCGGCTGGGCACGGCCGCCGGCCCGGGCGGCCTGCGGGTCACCTCGCTGCCGGGCGCCGACCCCTACACACTCGCGCAGAGCATCGACGACTACCGCTCGCGTGTCGCGGGCCGGCCCAGCGACGCGGTGATCGTCGTCGCCGCCGACCGGCCCGAGTTCGCCATGCCCGCCGCGGCGTACGCGGCGAAGTCCGGCGACCCCGTGCTCTTCACCGCGCGGGACACGCTGCCCGCGCCGACGCGCGCGGCGATCCGCGCACACGGGCGCCCGCACATCTACGTCCTGGGCCCCGTCAGCGCCGTGTCGGCGGCCATCGAGGCGCAGCTCGCCCAGCTCGGGACGGTCACCCGGATCGCCGCAGCCGACGCGCCGAGCACCGCGATCGCCTTCGCACGATTCCAGGACGGGAACTTCGGCTGGGGCGTCGTCGACCCGGACACGGGTTCGTCTTCGTCTCCCCGAAGCGACCGGACGATGCCGGCGCGGCGGCCCCGCTGTCAGCGAGCGGCACCTACGGGCCGCTGCTCCTGACCGCGCCCGGGGGGCTCACTTCCACGCTCGGTCGCGGAATATCTGCTCGACGTCAAGCCGGGCTACTCCAGTGACCCGGTGCGCGGCGTTTACAATCACGGCTGGATCGTCGGCGACACGCGGACGGTGGGCGTCGCGGCACAGGCCACGATCGACGGCCTGCTCGAGATTGCGCCGGTCCCAGCCAAGAAGCCATGAGCGAAGCCGAGAACCCCACCCGCAGCGCAACCCCGCAGGTCAGCGTCGAGGACGTGCGCGAGCTGTGCGGCGCGTCGACCCCGCACTTCGCGCTGCAGCTCCGCAACCGGATCGCCCGGCTGATCGCCGGCCTGCCGGGCGGCCATCCGGCCCGCGTGCTCGGCGAGCAGGAGATGGCGCGACTCGCCTCGCTGGGTCTCGACGGCGAGCAGCGCGGCCACCGCGCCGAGCCGGGCCTGCGCCCGCTCGCGTCCGTGAACGATCCCACCGCACGCTGACGGCCCTCGGCGGCGTGACTGCGTGACCGACGCCGCCGCCCAGCGTCCCGACGGTCTCGACGGCAGCGCGCTGCCCGGCCCGTTCCCCGTCGGCGTGTGGGCCAAGGGCTTCCAGGAGTTCCTGCGCGAGCGCCCGCGCGTGCAGCTCTTCGGCGAGGTCGTGAACCTGCGGCGCACCAAGGCGAGGGCCTACTTCGAGCTCCGAGACGGCGACGGCGCGGCGCAGTGCTCGATCTGGAACAACCGGCTCGACGCGCTCAAGCTGCCTGAAGGCGCTTTCGCGGACGGCGTCCAGGTCGTCGTGGCGGGCGGGCCTGACTACTACCCGGGCAGCCGCACCGCCTCCCCCGGCTTCTCGTTCGACGTCACGGGCCTGCGCGTCGCCGGTGAGGGCGACCTGCTCGCCCAGCTCGCCGACCTGCGCCGCCGCCTGGAGACCGAGGGGCTGTTCCTCCCGCAGAAGGAGCTGCCGCTCACCGCACTTCCGCGCACCATCGGGGTCATCACCGGCGAGGGCGGCAAGGCACGCGACGACGTCCTGGCCGGACTGCACCGGCGCGGCTGGGGCGGGCGACTGGTGTGGGCGTTCGCGCCGGTGCAGGACCGCCGCGCCGCGGCGGCCGTCACGGCTGCGCTGCAGGACCTCGCGGCGATCGACGAGGTCGACGTGATCATCGTCGCCCGCGGCGGCGGCTCGCTCACGGACCTCTTCGCGTTCAGCGACGAGACGCTCTGCCGCACGGTGGCGCTCCTGCGCGTGCCGGTGATCGCGAGCGTCGGCCACCACACCGACCGGATGCTGATCGACGACGTCGCGGCGATCAGCGCCTCGACCCCCACGCACGCCGCCGAGGCCGCCGTGCCGCGCGACATCCGCGTCGAGCAGGCGCGGACGCTGCGCGAGGCCGTCGCGCTCGAACGGCACGGCCGCCGCGCGGTGGTCGACCGCGCACGCGTCCTCGCGCGCATGGCGCGGGTTCCGAGCGACCATGTGGCCCGTCACCGCCGCAATCTCCACCAGAGCCTGCGCGAGCTGCGCGCGGCGGCCGGCCGGCGCTCGGGCGAGCGGCGCACGGCGACCGCCACGCGGGCGCTCGTGCTGCATCGCAAGGCCCTCGCGGGAGCCGGCGCCGAGGCGGACGCGCGCCGCCGCGCAGTCGAGAGTCTCGGGCTCGCGCTCACCGCCCACGAGCCGCGGCGCGTGCTCGAGCGCGGGTACGCCATGGTTGACGACGGAGCGGGCGGCGTCGTGACGAGCGCCAGCCAGGCTCGCGAGGCGCGCGACGTGCGCGTGACCTTCGCGGACGGCTCCGTCGACGCGACGATCCAGGACGGGAAGACATGACTGACGCCGAGCGCACCTACGAGACCGCGACCGCCAGGCTGGAGGAGATCATCCGCCGGCTCGACACCGGTGAGGCCGGGCTGCGCGAGACGCTCGACCTCGTGAAGGAGGGCCGCGGCCTCGTCGAGTACTGCGCCGCCGAGCTCGACGCCGTCAGCCAGGGGCTCGAGGAGCTGCATCTCGGGGAGCTCGTCGCCCGGCTCGAGGGGACCGCGACACCACCCGCCGAAGAGGAGCAGCGCCCATGAGCACGTTCGACCGCCTCGCCGACCTCCCGCTGACGATCGAGGGCTATGACCTCGAGACCCGCGAGCAGAACGTCTCCAGCGGCTTCCTGCGCCTCTCGACGACCTTCCTCCTGCGCGGCGGCGGCCACGAGGGCGTGGGCGAGGACATCACCTACGACGCCGAGGACCAGGTGGCGCTGCAGCAGGCGGGAGCCACGCAGCCGCTCGCCGGCCGCTGGACGCTCGGCTCGTTCTGCGATCACCTCGAGGCGCTCGACCTCTGGCCCCAGCCACCGCTGCGCCCGCCCTCGCGTGACTACCGCGTCTGGGCCTATGAGTCCGCCGCGCTCGACCTCGCGCTGCGCCAGGCCGGCACGTCGCTGCACGCGCATCTGGGCCTCGAGCCCCGGCCGGTCACGTTCGTCTGCTCGATGCGGCTGAACGACCCGGACGAGCCGCCGCATCTCAGCCGCATCACCGGCATGCTCGCCCGCTACCCGACGCTGCGGTTCAAGCTCGACCCGACACCCGACTGGAACGACGAGATCATCGCCGGGCTGCAGGCTGCGGGTGCGGTCGACTCCGTCGACTTCAAGGGGCTCTACGAGGGCACCGCCGTCGACAACCCGGCGGACCCGGTGTTCTACGCGCGCATCGCGGAGGCGTTCCCGGACGCGTGGATCGAGGATCCGAAGCTCACGCCGGAGACCGACGCGGCGCTGCTGCCCCACCGCGACCGCATCACCTGGGACGCCAACATCCACAGCGTCGAGGACGTGGACGCCCTGCCGTTCGCGCCGAAGATGGTGAACGTCAAGCCGAGCCGCTTCGGCCCGCTGCGGCGGCTCTTCCGCATGTACGACACCTGCGCGGCGCGCGGAATCCGGATGTACGGCGGCGGGCAGTTCGAGCTCGGGCCGGGCCGTGGCCAGATCCAGTACCTCGCGTCGATCTTCCACCCGGATGGCCCGAACGACGTCGCGCCGACCGGCTACAACGAGCCCGAGCCGCCGGACGGGCTGCCCGCGAGCCCGCTGGCGGTCCAGGCCCACGACACCGGGATGCGCTGGGGATGAGCGACGCCGGCGTCGCGCACGGCGGCGCCACCCGTGAGGGCTGGCCGTTCGCCTACCTCGATCGTGTGCGCTTCGGCGACCTCGATGCGATGCGTCATCTCAACAACGTCGAGTTCCTGCGCTTCTTCGAGACCGCGCGGATCGCGTACATCAGGTCGATCGTTCCGTCGCACCAGCCGGCCGAGCCCGAGGGCGACTGGGGGCTCATCTTCGCCGAGTGCCACATCAACTACCGCTCCCCGGCGTTCTTCGACGAGCAGATCCGCACGCACGTGCGACCCTCGCACCTGCGCCGCTCGAGCGTGCGGATGGAGTTCCTGATGGAGAGCGAGCAGGACGGGCGCCTGCTCGCCGAGGGCTGGGGCGCGCTCGTCGGCTACGACTACGTGGGCGGTCGCCCTTGCGCGCTCCCGGACGATGTCGCCGCCGTCCTGCGCGAGCAGGGGGCGGAGCGCGAGGACTGATCAGGCCAGGGCGGCGAGCTCGTCCTCGAGCCAGCCCATCAGCAGGTGCGCGTCGGGCATCTGATCGCGGTCCGCGACGATCCCGAAGTCCACCATCCCGCAGTAGCTCATGAGCGTGATGTTCAGCCCCATCCCGTCGGTGATGACCGACACGGGGTAGTTCGCCACGAGCCGGGCCCCTGCCATGTAGAGCGGGACCTGCGGCCCCGGCACGTTCGAGATGACGAGGTTCCAGGCGGGCCGTCCCGGGCGGCTCGTCGACAGGCGGAACGTGAGCTGCGCCGCCTGCGCGAAGACCGCCGGCGGGATGAAGTTGTTCGCGTCCTGCAGTAGCTCGGCCGGCAGCGCGCGGTGGCGCTCCTTCATGTCCGCCATGTCGTCGTGGGTGCGCAGCAGGCGCTCGACCGGGTCGGAGATCTCGGTGTGGAGCGGCGCGCTCATCAGCAGAATGCGGTTGCCGAACGTCCCCATCTGATCGCCGGTGCGCACCGAGACCGGGATCTGCGCGACGAGCGCCTCCTCGGGAAGCTCGTCGTGTTCGACGAGCCAGCGGCGCACGGCGCCGGCGCACATCGAGACCGCGACGTCGTTGACGGTGCAGCCGTGCACGTTCTTGACGGCTTTGATGTCCGCCAGCGGGATCCGGCCGAAGATGAACCGACGGTGGGCGGACACCCGGCCGTTGAACGTCGTCTTGGGAGCGACGAGCTTCGCCCGGTCGGGCGTTCCGCTGTCGCGCAGCACCACGTGCTGGACCTCCCCCGCGAGCTTGCCGAGGATCCCCGCCCCGGGCAGCGTGGCGAACGGCGTGTCCTCGATGTTCGGGACCGCGCGCGGCAGCGCCCGCAGCGCGCGAAACGGGTAACGGGGCAGCGCCATCAGGCCGCGGCCGAGCATCTCGAGCTCGCCGGGCGCGCGCTCGCCGAAGCCGTTCTCGCTCGCCTCGGGCACCGCGCGGCCCTCGGGCTGCAGGTCGAGCAGCAGGCCCATGATCTCCGCACCCGACATCCCGTCGATGACGGCGTGGTGGATCTTCGTGAGCATCGCGACATGACCGCCCTCGAGCCCGTAGATGAGGTAGATCTCCCACAGCGGGCGCGAGCGGTCAGCGGCCTGGCGCAGATCCGCGCGACCTGCTCGCCGAGCTTGGTCGTCGCCTCCGGGCGCGGGCAGCGCGATCTCGCGGACGTGGTACTCGAGGTCGAAGTCCGCGTCGTCGATCCAGTACGGGTGATCGAGGCCCAGCGGCACCTCGGCCAGGCGCCAGCGCAGCGGCGGCAGCAGCGAGATGCGCTCGCCGATCACCCGCTGGATGCTCGCCGCGGAGATCGTGCCGCCGGGGCGGTCGAGGGATCGAGAATCGCGAGACCGCCGACGTGGCCGGTCTGCCGTGTGCTGCTCGAGCGCGAGGAACTGCGCGTCGAGGCTGGTGAGCTGCCGCATCAGCCGATCCTCTCCGATTCGCGCGGGCCTCTGCCGGGCGTGCACGCCCACGTGCGGGTCAGCCCTTGCCGGAGATGAGGTCCCAGGCGCGGTGGAGCTTGCGCTGGAGCGGCCCCGGCGGCGGCGTGTCGCCCGTCGCGGTGAGGCCTCCGGGAGCAGGCTGCGGCTCTGGCAGGTGCTCGCACTCGGCGCCGTCCAGGCGCAGGACGACGGCGTGGTTCGAAGAACTCCGTCGACGTCCTCGGAGTCGGCCGAAGCCGTGACGCCCCGACGCAAGGTCGATCACGAGCCCGTCGAAGATGTCCTCCTCGGGGGCGGCGAGCACGTGCCGGACCTTGCCGACGACGGCCCCGTCAGAGGCGACGACCTCGAGGCCGGGGCCTGCGACCAGCCAGCTCGACTGGTGCTCCGCGATCCATACGCCGAGGATATCCAGGAAGGACCGCAGGGTCGGCTGAGCGTCCTTCCGGCTAAGGTGCCGCGCCCATGTCCGATGAGACGTCTTGCCATCGCCGGAAGCGGCGCCATCGAGTGCGGCCTCGCCGTCGTCGCGGCCAAGCTCTCCGATGTCCACCTCCACGCCCGCTCCGAGGCCTCGGCCGAGCGCGCCCGCGCCTCGATCGACAAGCAGCGCGCGCGCCTCGCCGACGAGGCCGGGCCCGGCGCCGTCACCGTCGCAACCGACTGGGCCGACCTCAGCGACGCGACGTTCTTCGTCGAGGCCGTCGCCGAGGAACCGGTCATCAAGGGCGGCGTGCTCGGGCATCTCGACAGCGTCGCCGGCCCCGAGGCGATCATCGCCACGACCACGTCGTCGCTGTCGGTGTCGGAGCTCGCGGTCGCCGGCGGCCGGCCCGACCGGTTCGTCGGCCTGCACGTCTTCAACCCCGTCCCGCGTATGCAGCTGATCGAGCTGGCGTTCCCGACACAGGCCTCGGAGACCACGATCGCCCGCGCCACGGCGCTGTGCGAGGCGCTCGGGAAGACCGCCGTCGTCGTGCCGGATTCGCCCGGGTTCGTGGTCAACAAGCTGCTCTTCCCCTACCTCTTCTCCGCCGTGGACTTCATGGAGCAGCACGCTATGCGCCCCGAGGACGTCGACGAGTGCATGAAGCTCGGGGCCGGCCACCCGATGGGCCCGCTCGCACTGATCGACTTCGTCGGCCTCGACGTCTCCGCCGCGATCGGGCGCGAGATCGGCGCGACGATCCCGCCCAAGGTCCAGGCGCTGATCGCCGAGGGCGCGCTCGGCCGCAAGAGCGGGCGCGGCTTCTACAACTACGGCTGAGGGCTGGGCGGCTGCGCCTGCGCGTTCACCGGATCGCGTTCTCGACGAACGTCGAGCGGGTCGCGCTCGCCCTGGCGTACAAGGGCGTGGAGGCGGACTGGGTGGAGGTCGACCCGGATGCCCGCGCGCCGCTGCGCGCGCTGAGCGGCCAGGACCTCGTCCCGGTGCTCGAGACGCCGGACGCCGTCGTGAGCGACTCGACCGTGATCCTGCGCTGGCTCGAGCACGTGGTGCCCGAGCCGCCGCTCTGGCCCGCCGACCCGGCGGAGCGCGCCGTCACGGACGTCGCGATCGCATGGTTCAACGAGGTCTGGAAGCGCGCCCCGAACGCGATCGACGAGAAGCTGCCGCGCCCGCATCCGGACGCGGACGTCATCGCCGCATGCTCGCGGGAGATCCAGGAGACCCTGCCGTGGTTCGACGCGCTGCTCGGCGACCGCGAGTTCCTGCTCGGTGACGCCCTCGGCGCCTTCGACGTCGTGTGCTTCCCGTTCCTGAAGTACCGGATCGTCGAACCCGATCCCGGCGACGTGGAGCCCTTCCACTGGATCCTGCACGAGCATCTGCGCGAGGGCGGCGCGCTGCCGCGCCTCGACGCCTGGGCCCGGCGCATCGACGCGCTCCCGCGGGCCTGAACGTTAAGGACCTTTTCGGGCCTCTTGAGGGAGCGTTGAGAACCGTCGTCCAAGATGCTCGTACCTCAGGGAAGCACCTCCTCCCAAAGCTTTAGGGGCCGGCGACTGGACACCGCCACCAAAGCCCCCGATGCACAGGACCAAGCCGGCCCGCACAGAGTGCGGGCCGGTCCTGTTTCTGAGGCGATTCCGGGGCCCCCGCCGGGTCTTAAGAACTTCGTAGGGCTGCTTTAGGGAGCGTTGAGCGCGGCGCGGGAAGGTTCTTTCTGCGAACGCATCTCGCACACACAACAGAGTGCACCTCCTCCCAGAAGCACCGGACCGGCCCGCGCAAGCGGGCCGGTTTCGTTCTGTGGCTCCTCGTCAGCGCTCGTCGCGGGGGACCGCGGCGCGCGGGCGAATGCGGACCGCCTCGACGCGATTCTCGCGCACCGACTCGACGCGGATCGAGTACCCGTCCACGTCGACGGCGTCGCCCCGCTTGGGGAGGCGACCCAGCTCGTCGAACACGAGCCCGCCGACCGAGTTGTACGCGTCGGTGTCGACCGGCAGCGCGATGCCGTGATCGAGCAGGTCGCCGATCGCGACGTGCCCGCGCACGAACCAGTCGCCGTTCGCCAGGCGCCGGACGGCCCCGCCCGCCGGGTCCGTCTCGTCGTCGATCTCGCCGACGACCTCCTCGACGATGTCCTCGACGGTCACGATGCCCGCCGTGCGGCCGTACTCGTCGACGACGACGGCGAGCGACGAGCGCTCGCGCTGGAGGTCGGCGAGCAGGTCATCGAGCGGTTTGGTCTCGGGAACGATCAGCGCCGGCTTCACGAGCCCCTCGATCGACGCCCTCGGCCCGTCCGCCATGTAGAGACGGGCCAGCGAGTTCGCGTGGACGGTCCCGCGGACGCGGTCGGAGCTTCCGTCCTCGGTCACCACGAGGCGCGTGTGGCCGGAGCTCACGCAGCGCCGGAGCGCCGTCTCGACATCGTCGGACACGTCAACGGTGACGACCGCCGGGATCGGCGTCATCACCTGCCGTGCCTCCTGCTCGTGGAGCTGGAAGACGCCGGCGAGCATGCCCGCCTCTCCCGGGTCGAGCTTGCCGCCGAGCTGCGCCTGTGAGATCGAGCAGCTTGAAGTCTTCGGGGGAGCCGCCCTCGTCCAGCTCGGCGGTCGGGTCGATGCGCATCAGCCGCAGGATCCCGTTGGCCGCCCCGTTGAGCATGTTGATGAACGGGCGCATGCCCAGCTCGAACCAGCCGAGTGGGCGGGCCGAGCGCCGGGCGACGCTCTCGGCGTTGACGATCGCGAAGATCTTCGGCACCTGCTCGCCGGCGATCACGTGGATCGACGTGACGAGGATGTAGGCGATCGCGACGGAGATGGCGACCGACGCGCCGTGCGAGAGCGGGCCTCCCAGCAGTGGCTCGAACAGCGTCGCGATGGCCGGTTCGCCGAGGAAGCCGATGCCGAGCGAGGCGAGCGTGATCCCGAACTGGCAGGCGGACAGGTACTGGCTGAGGTCCTGCTGCTGCGCCGCCGCGCGGGCGGCACCGCGAACGCCGTCGCGCGCCTGCTCTTCGAGCCTTCCGCGATTGGCGCGCACCAGCGCGAACTCGGCGCCGACGAAGAACCCGTTCACCAGAACGAGCACCAGCACCCCGACGATCAGCAGCGCGGTCATAGGCAGATGGCCTGGGGGCCGCTACTTCGAGGAAGGTCGTCCGGCACGCTGGTTCGCCGCGGCGAGTGTACCCCGTGTCCGGGCGGTCAACCCTGGGCTTCGGTGACGAGCGCGTCGATCGTGGCCGCGAGCGCGAGATCGGCCTCGGTCACGCCGCCCTCGCTGTGTGTGGACAGCGTGAGGCGGAGCCCGTTCCACCCGTGAACGAGGATGTCCGGGTGGTGGTTCGCGGCCTCGGCGGCGCCCGCCACGCGGTTGACGAGCGCGATCGCCGCGGCGAAGTCCTGAAGCTTCAGGTCACGAACCAGTGCGCCGTCCTCCAGGCGCCAGGGCCCGTCCCCGAGTTGAGCCGCTATCTGATCGCGCGGGAGCGTGCCCATGGGAGCGAGTCTACGATTCCCGGGTGCGCATCGTGAGCCTCGTGCCCCACGCCACCGAGCTGCTGTTCGCGCTCGGCCTCGGCGACGACGTGGTCGGCGTCACGCATGAGTGCGACTACCCGCCGGACGTCCTGACGCTGCCGCACCTGACGCGCGACGAGCTGCCGCCGGGGCTGGGCTCGGCGCAGATCGACGCCGCCGTGCGCGAGCGGACCGAGCGCGGCGACGCGATCTACGGCCTCGACGAGCAGTTGCTGCGCGAGCTCGAGCCCGATCTCATCGTCACCCAGGAACTCTGCCCGGTCTGCGCCGTCAGCTACGACGAGGTCCAGGCGATCGCGAAGAAGCTGCCGGTGTGCCCGGAGGTCATCGCGCTCGACCCGCGGACGTTCGGGGAGACGATGGTCGATGTGCGGACGGTCGCGCAGGCCACCGGCGCGCTGGGCGCCGCGCTCGACCTGATCGCGCGGCAGCGGGCACGCGTCGACGCGGTTCAGGAGGCCGTGATGGACGAGCCGCTCGTGACCGTCGCGGCGCTCGAGTGGCTCGACCCGGTCTTCGTGGCGGGCCATTGGACGCCGCAGCTCATCGAGATGGCCGGCGGCACCGACGTGCTCGGCCTGCCCGGGGAGCCATCGCTCCAGGCGACCTGGGAGATGGTCGCCGCAGCGGAGCCGGACGTCGTCGTCGTGATGCCGTGCGGGTATGACGCGGCGCGGTCGCTCGAGGAGGCCGAGGCGCACGCAGATCAGCTGCGGTCGCTCGGCGCCAGACGCGTCGTGGCGATCGACGCGTCGGCGACGTTCTCGCGACCGGGTCCGCGGCTGGTCGACGGGCTCGAGACGCTCGCCCACATCCTGCACCCGCGCGCCGTACCCGACGCGCCGGGACCGGCGCTCGACGCGCTGGTGGTCTAGGCCACGGGTACTAGATCCCGAGGCCGGTGCCGCCGCTGCGGGCGGCCATCTCGGCGCCGATGACGGAGACGATGGCGACGCCCAGGAGGCCCGCCCAGCCGATCCACGCCTGCCGGCGCCGCTCCCCGGCCGCGACGGCCAGACCGCCGATGATCCCGCCCACGAGCCCGCCGATGTGCCCGCCGACCGACACGTTCGACAGCACGAAGCTGAGGACGAGGTTGAAGACGATGAGCATCCCGATGTCCGTCTGGAACGGGTTGACACCGCGGGCGTAGAGGATCGCCGCCGCCGCGCCCATGAGGCCGAAGATCGCCCCGGAGGCGCCGACGGTCAGGGCGTCCGGCGAGAACACGAGCGCACCGAAGGCGCCCGCGAGCAGGCAGGAGAAGTAGATGCCGAGGAAGATCGGCGTCCCCAGCTGCGGCTCGAGCTCGCGGCCGAACAGCCACAGCAGCAGCATGTTGAAGCCGATGTGCAGCAGGCCCGCATGGAGGAAGCCGTAGGTCACGAGCCGCCACCAGTCGCCGGCGGCGACCGCCGGTCCGAAGAGGGCGCCGTCGCGGAAGATCGCGCCGTTGCCGCCACCGTTCACGCCGAGGCTGCCCTCGGCGAGGAAGACGATCGAGCAGATCACGATCAGCGCGATCGTCGCCCGCGGCTCGCCGCCGCCCAAGGTCGCCAGCGGACGCACCTTCGTCGTCTGCGACGAGCACTCCGGGCAGCGCATGCCGACCGGGCTCGGGGTCATGCAGTCCGGGCAGATCGGGCGGCCGCAGCTCGAGCACGAGACGCGGGTCTCGCGCCCGGGGTGGCGGTAGCAGGTGGTGTCCGTCTGGGTGCTCATCCGTGCATGGCCGCGTCAGCCGCGGAGGCGACGCTCGACCTCGTCCGCGATCGTGCGGACGGCGCCGGCGGCGAACTCAACCGGATCCGCGTCGCCCGTGCGCCGGCGGCCGCGGCGACGACGCGCCTGCAGGACGGCGAGGCTGCCGGCGGCGACCGTGCCGATGCCCGCGGCGACGGCCGGGCGAACCCACGTGCGCGGATCGTGCAGCGAGCGCAGCTCCCAGGATTCGAGCTCGTCGGCCGCGAGTGCCGTGATCGTCGTGAGCGTGTCCTCGAGCCGGACGCTCAGGTGCTCCGGCGGGTCGACGGGTGCGAGCGCACGGCTCAGCAGAGCCTCGACGTCGGTGCGGTGCGGCTGGGCGCTCATCGGCTCACACCTCCTGCGGCTCTCGCACGATCTCCTCGAGCTGCTTGATCGCGCGATGGATCAGCACCTTCGTGGCGCCGTCCGTGCGGCCGAGTGCCCGGGCGATCTCCTTGTTGTCCATCCCGAGTGCGAAGCGCATGATCAGCGCCTCCCGACGGTCGTCCGGCAGCTGCCGCACGCCCTCGAGGATCTGGCGCAGCTCGTCGCGGCCCTCGACGAGCTGCTCGGTCGTGTGCAGGCCTTCGGGCTCCGCGACCGAGTCCAGGGCGGTCTGCGGCTTGCGCGCACGGTCGCGATAGAGATTCGCTGCGAGGTTGTGCGCGATGCGAATCAGCCAGGGGCGCAGCGGCCTCCCCTTCGACTCGCGCAGCGCACGCTCGAAGTGCCGGTAGGCCTGCAGAAAGGTCTGCTCGGTCAGATCCTCGGCGTCGTGGTGATTGCCGACCCGGTAGTAGCTGTAGGAGTAGACGTCCCGAAGGTGCGCCTTGTACAGCTCGGTAAAGCGCCGGTCGAGCTCCGCCTTGTCCACGCATCCAGCCTACCTGCGGCCCCGTCAGACCACCCGCGCGCCGACGATGCGGCGCGGCTTGGTGACGTCGTCGGCGAACGCCCGTGCGCTGCCCTCGCCGCTCACGACGGCGGCCAGTGCACGCGTGGCGGGGGCGCGCACGCGCTGACCTCGAGGGCCGTCACGAGCAGCGGCAGCGCATCGAGCGCCTCGGCGACCTGTCCGATCGCGGGGCGGATCTCCTGCTGGGAGACGCCGCGCGCGAGCAGTTCGCCGGCGCGGCGGTTGCGCCCTCCGGCCGCGACGACCGAGGCGACGAGGTCGCCGGCGCCGGCGAGGCCCGTCCAGGTCTCGGGACGCGCGCCGAGCGCCCCGCCCGATGTCGGCGGCGATCTCGGAGAAGACCTTGCCGGCGGCGGCGCCGGACGCGTTGGGGCCGCCGACCGATGCCGTGGTCGCGGCGAGCACCGCGGCGTTCTTCGGCGACGCCGGCGAGCTCGACGCCGACGACGTCGCTCGTCGTCTCCACGTCGAACCCGGCGTCGGCGCAGAGGCGCCGCGGCTGCGCGGGCAGCTCCGGGTCGGTCGAGGCCAGCACCGAGCGACGCGCCGTGCTCGACCGCGTCGGCCGCGTGCGCCGGGCCGCCGAGGCAGGCGACGGTGCGGCCACCGGCACGGCCCGAGCAGAAGACGGTGGGAAGCTCGCCGGCCGGCAGCGGGACGAGGCCCTTCGAGGAGCACCAGCAGGCTCGGTGCGGGCGCCGAGCCGGTCGCCGATCTCGCCCATCGCCACGGGAAGGTCGCGCGTCGGCACGGCGAGGCAGACGAGGTCGGCCTCACGCAGGCGAGCGTGCCCGCGCGGGCGACGCGGATCGTGTCCGGCAGACGCACGCCCGGCAGGTAGCGGCGGTTCTCGCGCTCAGCGCCGAGCTCGCGTGCCTGCTCCTCGGTGCGGCATCCGAGCTCGACCTGGGTGCCTCCGCGCGCGAGCGCGATCGCGAGGCTCGTGCCCCATGAGCCGGCGCCGATGACGGCGACGCGGCGCAGCGGCGGCGTGCCGCCCAGCCACTCCCACTGCACCTCGACGCACGGCCAGATCCGGTCGGTCACGGCCTTCGCGAGCGCCGCGGACGGGCCGCTCGACCTTCGGGAAGTGCAGGGCGGGGCCGCAGCGCACGCGCACCTTCTTCGGGCGGATGCGCCAGCCGCGGCGCACCTCGGCGCTGCCGATCACCGCAGCGGGAACGACGACCGCGCCCGTCTCGAGCGCGAGCCGGCCGACGCCGCGGCGCGGGTGGCCGAGCGGCCCGGGGCGCACGCGCGTGCCCTCGGGAAAGATCATCACGCCGTCGCCGCGCTCGAGGATCCGGCGGGCGGTCGCCATCGACGCCTCGTCACCGGTGCCGCGGTCGATCGGGAACGCGCCGAGCCAATTCAGGAACCAGGTCTGGAGCCGGTTCTTCAGGAACAGCTCCTTCTTCGCGACGAAATAGAACGGGCGCCGCGTGCAGGCCGCGATCACGAACGGATCGAGGAACGAGCGGTGGTTGGCCGCGATGATGACCGGGCCGTCCTTCGGGATGTGCTCGCGGCCGATCCGGTCCTGACGGAACCAGATCAGGAAGAACGGGAGGAACAGCAGCCGCACGATGCCGAGGACGAGGCGATTGACGCCGCGCTCGCCGGCACGGTCGAGCAGCTGCTGCTGATCCATGCCGGCGATACCGCAGGCTGGCGCATGGGTTACACCTGACGGGGAGTACGATCGCTGGACATGGCCTTCGATCGCACGCGCACGCTTCGCGGAGCCCTCGCCGGAGCGACTGCCGCGGGGGTCTGGGCGGCGCAGCAGCCGCTCGACATCCGCCTGTTCGGCGTGCCGTACGACGACACCGCACTGCTCGGCAAGGCCGTGACGCGAGGCCGCGCATGGCCGGTCGTCGGCGCGGCGATGCACCTGGCGAACGGCGCGATCTTCGGCGCGATGTACGCCAACGTCGCGCCGCTGATGCCGCTGCCGCGCGTGGGCCAAGGGACCCACCGCCGCGTTGATCGAGAACACCGTGCTGTGGCCGGGCGTCGCGGTCACCGACCGCGTCCACCCCGCGCGCGACGAGCTGCCGCAGCTCAGCGGCAACATGGCCGCGTTCGCGCAGGCGACCTGGCGGCACCTGCTGTTCGGGTCGTCGCTCGGCGAACTCGAGCGCGCGCTCAACCCGCCGCAGGACGAAGAGGTCCCGAGCTTCGAGCACGTGGCCTCACAGAACGGCCACGGCAACATCGCGCACGCTGCGGGCGTCACCCCCGCGTAGTCCGTCCCGCCCACCCTCGAATCAGATGCCGGCGGCGAACTCGAGCAGTCGCTCGAGCTTCGTCTCGCGCGTCGCCAGCACGCACGTCCGCCCGTCGCGCTGCCAGGTGATGTAGCGCGCATCGCCGCGACGCAGAACCCAGACGTCCACGCCGTCATAGGTGATCCGCTTCGCGCCCTGCGGGATGCGCAGCGGATGGCCGTCGACGATCGTGTAGCCGACCCGCTTCGCGCCACGACCGTAGACGACGGTGACGGCGGCGCGCCCGGCGACCGTGTCGGTCCGCGTGCCGACCGCGCGCCAGCCCTTCCAGTGCGCGTAGTCCGGGAACCGGACGCCACCGACCGACAGGCGCACGCGACCGTCGCTCAGCGTGCGGGAGGCCCGTCCGTCGGCGCGCGCAGCGCGACCTGCGCGGCGTCGGCGACCGAAGCCGCCCGGGGTGCCGTCGATCCGGCGATGAGCACCACGGCCACCGCGAGCACCAACGCGGCGGCGGCCGCGGCCCCGGCGAACAGGAGCGGCCGCGAGCGGCGCGGTCGGCGGCTGCCCGACGGCGAGCCGCTCCTGTGCCACCGCCGCGCGCAGGCTGTGCGGTGCGCGCACCGTCGCGGCGGTCGCGCGGATCCGGCCCGTCGCGCGCTCGCTGGCGGCGCGGTCGTCGCGACCGGTCATGCGCGCGCCCCCTCGTCCCCCATCGCGGCGGCGACGCGAAGCCGTGCGCGATGGACCCGCGTCGTGATCGTCGCCTCGCGGACGCGCAGCGCCCGCTGCGGCCTCGCGGTAGCTCAGTCCGATCAGGTCGATCGCGACGAGTGCCTCGCGGAAGTCCCGCGGCAGCGCGCCGATCGCGTCGAACAGCGCGTTGACCTCGTCGGAGGCGCCCGGATCCCAGCGAGTGCGGTGGTCCGGGCGGTCCATCAGCTCCGTCGTCTGCGGCCGCCGGTCGCGGCGCGCGCGCGACTCACCTGGGTGTTGCGCAGCGCCCGCAGCAGGTACCCGAGGTCGTCGCTCCCGCGCAGGAACCGCGGCCGCGCAAGCACCGCCGGCGTAGGTGTCCTGCACGAGGTCCTCCGCCTCGTGACGATTGCCGCACAGCGCCCAGGCCGCCCGGTACAGGCGATCCAGGTGATCCCCGAGATCGTCGGGATCCAGGCGGCGCAGCGCGCCGCCGGGATGCGGGTCCGCCACGAGGGCGATGCTACTCCGCGGCATGTCCGAGCCCGCCGGTCACGAGACGGTGAGCGTCCCTTCCATCCCCGCCGCCTTGTGGCCGGGAACCGGGCAGTAGAACGTGATACGTCCCGGGCTTCAGCGTCACGGTGACCTTCGAGGAGCCGCCGGGCTGCGCGGTCGCCCCGTCCTTGTCCACCCCGTTGCCCTCGACCGCGATCGCGTGCGGGACACCCGAGCTGCCCGGGTTGGCCATGTCGAGCGTGACCTCGCCGGCCTTCGCCGTGAGCGTCGTCGGGTCGAACGCGAGCGAGCCGTCGGCGTCCGCGGAGAGCTTCGACGGTGGACGCGCCGCCGGCCGCGGGCGCGGCCGTGGTGGTCGTCGTCGCGGCTTTGGTGCTCGCGGAGCCATAGGCGCCGCCGGTGTTGGCGGCGGTCGAGGAGTCGCTCGAGTTGCTCGAGCTGCCGCAGGCCGCGAGCGCGAGCGCTGAGGCCAGGACGATCGCCGCGCCTGCGAGTGGGCGGTTGGTTCGTGCGTACATGGAGGGCTCCTCCGTCGCGGATCCGGTCGTCTGTGAAGACGCCGCCCCGGCACGCATCCTTCCCGTCCTGGCGCGTTACCCTCGGCGCCCCGTGCCGGAGTAGCTCAGCTGGTAGAGCAATCGCCTTGTAAGCGATAGGTCAGGGTTCGAGTCCCCTCTCCGGCTTGCGACTCGAACTGGACCGCGTCACGGACGCGCCCGAAAATGCGTTCGAGCCTGTCGCGCCCGTGACGCGACGTGAGCCTACGCCCCCTGCGGTGCCGAAATCAACCCGGACCTGAACGAAGGCCCAGTAGCGCGCGAGGGCCGCTGACTCCTAGGGTCGACCCACGGCGTCGCTCTACCTTCCGGTGCCCCCGGCCGGCGGTCGGGCGACGCCGTCCTGCACTCAGCCGCGGTCCGCCTCACGTGACCACGTCGATGTCCGCGTGCATGCCGTTGGTGTAGTGGCCCGCGATGTTGCAGATCAGGGCGTAGTGGCCGGGCGTCAGCGGACGGTGACGACGCCGACCCGTTCGCCTTCAGCTCGTCGATCTCACCAATTCAACCGGCCTCCGAAAGACGGGCACCCGATCCCAGTGCCGGATGCCTTTCCGGCATCCTGATCACGACCAGTCGTGTCGATCTGGTCAAGATCGTGAAACCTCAGCTTCACGTTCCCGGCACGTACCGGCCTCGCACCCGGAAGGACTCCCCACCCGTAGACCGCACCGCTGAGCGCCTTCGCGACCAGCGACGGAACCGGCCCCGGACTGGCGGCCCGCACGGTTGCAGCAGCGACGGTCGCGGTGTCCGCGTCTGCGTGTCACCGGAGCCGTAGCCTGCGAGCCCGAAACCCGACGCCGACGTCGAGGCGTGTCGTCATAGACGTCACCCCCCAGTGACCGGTTTGTCATCTCATGACAAACAGCGGCGCGCCCATACCCGACTGTCATTGGACGCTGTGGAAACTGTCATCAATCCGTCATGTTGCGGTGCTCCCGCAGCGCCGGCTTGACGTAGGCGTCAAGCTCGGGATGCCGTCTGATGTACGCCGCCGCGAACGGGCAGGTGGGGATCGCAGTCTTGCCCTTCGCCCGAATGCCTTCGAGCGCCGCGAGCACCAGGACACCTCCGAGCCCCTCGCCCTCGTGACCATCAGCGACCTCGGTGTGGGCGATGATCACGCTGTCGCCCGCGGGCAGGTAGTCGACCCGGCCGGCGAGCTCGTCGCCGATCCGCAGCTCGAACCGCGAGGCCTCCGGGTTGTCCACGACGACCGGTTCGGTCACCGCAGTCACGACCCCAGCGGCGACGGCGGAATCTTTGTCTGCCCCTGGATCTCCGGGATCCGCATGAGCAGCTCGTCCTCGAAGCACCAGGACCAGACCTCGCCCGGCTCGAGGGAGCGGATGACCGGGTGCCCGCTCTCGCGCGCGTGCGCCGTCGCGTGACGGTTCGGCGAGTCGTCGCAGCAGCCGACCTTCCCGCACTCCAGGCAGATCCGCAGGTGCAGCCACTGATCGCCGGTCGCCAGGCAGTCCTCGCAGCCGTCGACCGCCTCGGGCAGCTGCGTGATCTTCACGTGGTCCAGGTGCGTGCAGGTGGCCATGGTGCGAGCCTACCGAGGCGAGGCCGCCGGCCTTCCGGATGACACGCGAAGCAAAGCGGAGTACCTTCGATCGATGACCGAGCGCATCGAGCGGGCGGCAGAGTCCGCCCAGCGGCGCGCGGTCGCCGCTCAGGAAGCCGTGGCCGGGCGTGTCGGAGCAGCGCAGGATGCGGCCGCGCGCGGCGTCGAGAACGTGCGTGAGCAGGCCGCGGACATGCGCGAGCAGGCCGCCGAGGTCGTGGCGAAGGTCAAGCCGAGGCTGCGCGGCGTGATCCACGAATACGCGTTCTTCGCGGCGATCGCGCTCGGCGCGCTGCTGGTGCTGCGCGCCAACGGCGACCGCCAGGTCGTCGCGACGACGATCTACGCCGCCGGGATCTGCGGCCTCTTCGGGATCAGCGCGCTGTACCACCGCGTGAACTGGCGACGACCACGGGCGCGGGCGTGGATGCGGCGCCTGGACCACTCGATGATCTTCGTCTTCATCGCCGCGTCGTTCACGCCGTTCGCACTGCTGGTCCTGCACGGCTCGCAGGCGACGACCATGCTCATCGTCGCCTGGGGCCTGGCGCTCGCAGGCGTCGTCATGTCGCTGGTCTGGGTCGGTGCCCCGAAGTGGCTCACCGTGAGCGTCTACGTGACGCTCGGGATGCTCGGCGCGGTTCTGGCGCCGCAGATCTGGAACGGGCTGGGATGGCTCGCGTTCGCGGGGATCGCCCTCGGCGGTGCGCTCTACGCCGTCGGCGGGGTCATCTACGCGACCGAGCGGCCGAATCCGGCGCCGACCGTGTTCGGCTACCACGAGATCTTCCACACGCTCGTGACGGGCGCCGCGGCGACGCATTACGCCGTGATCGCCTTCGTGCTGATCCCGCTGACGACCTAGTTTCCCGCGTTTACGCAGCCCGGCCCGCGGGTACGGAGGACCTGATGGTCCTCATCCTTCTCCTGGCCGCCCTCGTCGTGGCGCTGATGGCCGCCGCGTCAGCGGCGGCCTCGCGGCAGATCAGCCGCGTGGCTCAGCCGGAGCCCCGCCGGGACGAGGGGCGCCAGTTTCGCCGCGCGCACATCGCGCGCGGCGAACACCGCAGCTAGCTCCTAGAGAACGACGTTCCGCGCGGCGAGATGGACGCCGACCTTGCGCTTCACGCGCTGAAGGGCGTTGTCCACCGTCTTCGTGTCGCAGCCGACGATCTCGCCGATTCCCTCGTAGGAGCGGCCGTCCAGGTAGAGCGACAGGACGCGCGATTCGAGATCCGAGAGCGTCGAGGACAGACAGTCCACGAGCGAGCGCAGCTCCTCGGACGAGATCACCTGGTTGACCGGATCGTGGACCGTCGACCCCGGGATCACCTCGTCAAGCGTCGGCTCGCCGTCACTGGCGCCGGCGGGCGTCGAGGAGAACGACACGTACTGGTTGAGCGGCACGTGCTTGTTGCGGGTCGAGGTCTTCACCGCCGTGATGATCTGGCGCGTGATGCAGAGCTCGGCGAAGTTGCGGAAGCTCGACTCGCGGTCGGTGCGGTAGTCGCGGATCGCCTTGTAGAGGCCGACGAGGCCCTCCTGGATCAGGTCGTCGCTGTCGCCCCCGATCAGGAAGTACGAGGACGCCTTCAGGCGGACGAAGCCGTAGTAGCGGCGGACAAGGCGGTCGTAGGCGGTCGGATCCCCCGTCTTCGCAAGCGCGATGAGGTACCCGTCGTCTACCTGAACCTGACCTTGAGAGGATGCGGAAAGTCTTGCCACGAGGTCGTTCCTCCTCCCCATTTGCAGGGGAATAGATGGACGATCTCAGTGACGCGCGCCTCCCCTGGCGTCATCTGCGAACGTGAAGCTGATGATTTCTCGACCTGAGGTTGAACCCCAGGTCGCCGCGTTTATCCCACAGTTATGGAGCCCTGTCAACCCTGCTCTGCAAGATTCCGTACAGCAGGGCCGCTGCGGCGGCGCTGACGTTGAGCGAGTCCAGGTGCCCGTGCAGCGGCAACCGGATCAGCTGATCGCACGAGGCCGCGACGCGCGGGCGCAGCCCCTTCCCCTCCGCGCCGAGCACGAGGACCACTCCGCCGGTGAAGTCCGGGGTCATGTAGTCGACGGCCTCGGGCACCGCGTCGGCGCCGTAGCACCAGCAGCCGGCCTGCTTCGCCTCGCCGAGAAAGTCGGCGATGTTGCGCACCCGTGCGACCGACAGCCATTCGAGCGCGCCCGCCGACGCCTTGCACGCCGCCGGGGTCACCTCGGCCGCCCGGCGCTCGGCGATGACGAGCCCCGTCGCGCCGACGCCCTCGGCCGTCCGGCAGATCGCGCCGAGGTTCTGCGGATCCTGGACCTCGTCCAGCGCGACGATCAGCGGGGCGGGCTGCGTCAGCAGTTCGTGCGCGCCGACGTAGTGATACCCCTCGACGCTCGCGCAGACGCCCTGGTGGCCCTCGCTGTCGGCGCGATGGGAGATGTCGGCCGTGGTCGCGACGTGCACCGGCACGCCGGGGTCCCGCAGCCAGTCCTCACCCTCGATCGCCGCGGAGGTGGCCCAGATCTCGAAGACGCGCCGGCGCCCTGCGCGCAGCGCCTCGTGCACCGCGTTGCGGCCGTAGAGGATCACGGGCGCACGAGCGTCGGGCCGGCGGCGGCGTCGCGCACCTGCCAGCCGCGCGCGGCGAGCTCGTCGCGCAGGCGGTCGGCCTCGCCCCAGTCCTTGGCGGCGCGCGCGGCCTCCCGGGCCTCCAGCAGGGCGCTCGCCTCCTCATCCGGCACGTCCGCGTCACCCTCGGCGCCGCCCAGGAGCGTCTCCAGGCCCAGCGCGGTCAGCATCTCGCGCAGGCCGGCGTCACCCGCGCCGTCGCGCTTGTTGGCCTCGCGGATCCATTCGTAGAGCGCCTCGAGCGCCTTCGGCGTGTTGTAGTCGTCGGCGAGGGCGTCCCAGAAGCGCTCCACCAGCGGGGCCAGGTCATCCGGGGACGGCGCTCCCGATCTCGCGCCGGCGCCGCGCGCGCAGCGCCTCGTGCACGGCGTTGCGGCCGTAGAGGATCACGGGCGTACGAGCGTCGGGCCGGCGCCGCCGTCGCGCACCTCCCATCCGCGCTCGGCGAGCTCGTCGCGCAGGCGGTCGGCCTCGGCCCAGTCCTTGGCGGCGCGCGCCGCCTCGCGCGCCTCCAGCAGCGCGCTCGCCTCCTCGTCCGGCACGTCGGCGTCGCCGCCGGCGCCGCTCAGCAGCGTCTCCAGCCCGAGCGCGGTCGAGCATCTCGCGCAGGTCCGGCGTCACCCGCCGCCTCGCGCTTGTTGGCCTCGCGGATCCATTCGTAGAGCGCCTCGAGGGCCTTCGGGGTGTTGAAGTCGTCGGCGAGCGCGTCCCAGAACGCGCTCCACGAGCGGGCGCGAGCGTCCTGCGGCGACGGGCCCCCCGGCTCGAGCCGGCGGGCCGCCTCGCGGATCCGGCGCACGCTGGCCTGCGCGGCGCCGAGCGTGTCGTCGCTGAACCGCAGCGGCTGGCGGTAGTGGCCCGTGGAGAAGAAGAGCACGACGGCGTCGCGCCCCCACCGCTCGAGCACCTCGCCGAGCAGCGCGGTGTTGCCGACGCTCTTGGCCATCTTCTCCTCGCCCATCTGGAGCATGCCGTTGTGCATCCAGATCCGCGTGAGCTCGGCGCCGTGCGCCATCCGCGTCTGCGCCGCCTCGTTCTCGTGGTGGGGGAAGATCAGGTCGTTGCCGCCGCCGTGGATGTCGAACCCGACGCCGAGCAGCTCCTCCGCCATCGCCGAGCACTCGATGTGCCAGCCGGGCCGGCCGCGCCCCCACGGGGCGTCCCAGGCGGTGTCCTCGCCCGGCTTCTGCGCCTTCCACAGCGCGAAGTCGAGCGGGTCCTCCTTGAGGTCGGCGCCTTCGACGCCCTCACCCTGGTCCATGTCGTCGACGGAGCGGTGCGAGAGCTCGCCGTAGCGCGGCGTCGCTGCGCACGCGGAAGTAGACGTCGCCCTCGACGGCATAGGCGCTGCCGTTGTCGATCAGTGCGGCGATGAGATCGATGATCGGCCCCATCGTCTCGCCGGCCAGCGGCTCGTGGTCGGGGCGGCCGAGGCCCGAGGCCGTCGGTGTCGGCCATGTAGGCCGCGGTCATCTCGCGGGCGAGCTGCTCGCTCGGCACCGGCGGATCGGCGGCCTGCGCGGCGTCGTAGATCTTGTCGTTGACGTCGGTGACGTTGGCCACGAACGTGACGTCGTAGCCCTCGTGCTCGAGGAACCGCTTCAGCAGCGAGTAGACGACGAACGGACGCCCGTTGCCGATGTGGATGCGGTTGTAGACCGTCGGGCCGCAGGCGTAGATGCCGACGCGCCCGGGATCGCGGGGGCGCAGCTCGGTGAGCTCGCCGCTGCGGGTGTCATGAAGGCGGATCGTGCGCATCGGGCCGCAGCGTACGACGCTCAGGCCTCGGTGAGCGTCGCGACGGCCTGCGCCGCAACGCCCTCCTCGCGGCCGACGAAGCCCATGCCCTCGCCGGTCGTCGCCTTGACGTTGACGGCGGCGTGGGCGATCCCGAGCGCCCCGGCGATGTTGTCGCGCATCTCGTGCTTGCGCGGGCCGGCCTTGGGCCGCTCCATCACGAGCGTCGTGTCGAGGTGCTCGACCGTCAGCCCGCGCTCGGCGAGCATGGCGGCGACCGCACGGAGCAGCGCGAGCGAGTCGGCGCCGCGCCAGCGCTCGTCGGTGTCCGGGAAATGCGTGCCGATGTCGTCGAGGCCGGCGGCGCCGAGCAGCGCGTCGATCACCGCGTGCGTGAGGACGTCGGCGTCGGAGTGCCCGGCGAGGCCGAGCCCCTCCGGATGCTCCAGCGTCACGCCGCCGAGGATCAGCGGCCGCCCCGGCTCGAGCCGGTGCGAGTCCCATCCGATGCCGGTGCGTACGCGCATGCCGTTCCCCATCATCCCTGCGGAGCCGGTCAGGAGGGCCCGATCGGCTCCAGGCGCCGCTCGCGGCGCTCGAAGACGGCGAGCTCGGTGACCCCGGCGTCGGCCGAGCAGCTCCAGCGCCTGGTCGTAGCCGTAGCCGAGGTGCTCGGCGTGGTGCGCGTCGCTCGACAGCGCGACGGGGCAGCCCGCGTCGAGGCACATCTCCAGGAAGGCGCGGTCCGGGTAGAGCTCGCCGACCGGCTTGCGCAGCCCCGCGGTCGAGACCTCGATCGCGATCTGCGACTCGGCGATGCCGTCCATCGCGAGCTCGTAGTAGCGGCGCAGGTCGCCCTCGGGCATCGGCCGCTGCCGGCCCCAGTGCTTCACGAGATCCGGGTGGGCGAGGATGTCGAAGAGCCCCGTGCGGGCCATCTCGCCGAGCCAGGTGAAGTACGTCGTCCAGACCTTGTCGACGCCGACGCCCATGCCCCAGATGTCGTAGTCCTCGTGGTCGAGCGCGCCGTCCCCGACGAAGTGGATCGAGCCGACGACGTAGTCCCACTCGCGCGCCTGCAGGAAGCTCGCGACCCGGTCCTCGCGCCCCGGGATGTAGTCGGCCTCGATGCCGAGCCGCAGGTCGGTGGCGTCGCGGACGTAGCCGCAGTACTCGTCGACGTCGTCATGCGCGAACTCGCGCCAGAGCGGGTTGTCCCAGATCTGGAGCGCCTCGCGGAAGCGGTAGATGTGCTCGCTCACGCCGAGCTCGGCGATGCCGCGCTCGGTCGCCTGGGCGCGGTAGGCCTCTGCGTTCTCCTGGGTGAAGTACTTCTCGGGACCGGAGTCCGGGCCGTCGGGGCGCAGGTGGACGTGGTAGTCGGTGAGCACGCGGCTTAGGGTACGAACCCATGCCCTTCCTCCTCGACCACGTCTCGATCACCGTCACCGACCTCGACCGCGCGGGAGCGTTCTACGACGCCGTGTTCGGCGCGCTCGGCGTCGCGCGCGCTGCGGCGGTCGGAGACGCGCATCCGCTACGGCGAGCCCGGCGCGCCCGGCGTCACGTTCCTCTCGATCGTCGAGGCCTCGGACGCCCACGCCGGCGGTCCGCGTCACTGGGCGTTCCGGGCGACGAGTACCGCGCAGGTCGATGCGTTCCACGCCGCCGGAGCTGGCCGCGGGCGGCACGGACGACGGTCCGCCCGGCCCACGCCCCGACTACCACGAGCACTACTACGGCGCGTTCCTCATCGACCCCGACGGCAATCGCGTCGAGGCGGTCTGTCACGAGGGCTGACGCGCCTCCAGCGAGCAGCGACGCCAGCCGCAGGTCCACCGGCGTCGTCACCTTGAGGTTCTCGGCCGGCGCCTCGACGACGCGCACCCTGCCGCCGTCCAGCTCGACGAGCATCGCGTCGTCGGTGGCCGCCGCCAGCTCCGCGTCCGGGCGCGACGAGGGCCCGCTCGAGCGCGGCGCGCCGGAACACCTGCGGTGTCTGCACGGCCCACAGCTCCGAGCGCACGAGCGTCTCGGTCACCCGCAGGCCGTCGGCCGCGCGCTTCACCGTGTCGGTCACGGGCGCCGCGGCGATCGCGGCGTCCCAGCCACCGTCCTCGTCCAGCGCACGCAGGCAGCGCTCGACGAGCTCGGGGGTGAGCAGCGGGCGCGCGGCGTCATGCACGAGGACGACGTCTGCCTCCCGCGGGGCCGCCGCCAGCGCCGCGCGCACCGAATGCGAGCGCTGGGCTCCGCCGGCCACCGCGACGCAGCCGGCGGGCGCCGCGTCCAGCGCCTCGCCGGGCAGCGCCACGACGATCGCGCCGATCCCGTCCGCCGCGTGGAGCGCCGCGACGCTCCACTCGAGCATCGGCCGCCCCGAAAGCGCGACGAGCGCCTTCGGGGCGGAAGACCCCAGACGCTCGCCACGCCCGGCGGCCACGATCAGCGCGACCGCCGTCAAGTTGCTGCTCCCGCTCCGCGATCAGACCTTCGCGCCGGCCGACTCGGCGAGCAGGTCGTCGAGGTGCTGCTCCGCCTCGTCCTCGTCCATGTCGAGCGCGTACATCAGCTCGGACGCGAGGATCTTCTTCGCCCGGGTGAACATCTGCTTCTCGCCCGTCGAGAGCCCCTTCTGGTGCTCACGGATGGCGAGGTTGCGCACGACCTCGGACAGCTCGTAGATGTCCCCCGTCTTGATCTTGTCGCGGTTGTGCTTGAACCGGCGGTTCCAGTTCTTCGGCATCTCCGAGAGGTCGTCCCGCAACACCGCCAGAACCTTCTCGACCGTCTCCTCGTCGATGACACGGCGCAGGCCGACCTGCGTCGCCTTCTCCGACGGGACCATCACCGTCATGTCGTTGTGCAGGATCTTGATGGTCAGGTAGATGCGCTCCTGACCGAGCAGAACCTTCGATTCCTTCTTGAGAACCCTGCCGGCCCCGTGGTGCGGGTACACCACGCTGTCGCCCAACTCGAACTCGATGTGCTCGACGACAACGGCCTCGAGATCCTCTGTCATGAGGTCGTCCTTCTCCTCCGAAATGGTGTCCTCCTTCGCTCTCAGCTCTCAGCGACGCGGGGCTCCGCCCCGGCCGTCCCGCTCACACACATGTCCTACGTCTGCAGATACCGATCCACGAGGTTGATCTCCTGAAGCCGCCGGAGGCCCTCGCGGATGTCCTTGGCGCGGATCTCTCCGACGCCCTCGATGCCTTCGAGTTCACCCTCGCCGGCGCCCAGCAGCTCATCGAGCCCGCCGGTCGCCTGCACGATGCTCGCCACGACGATCTTCGGCAGGCGCGGAATGCGCCCGAGGATCCGATAGCCGCGCGGCGAGACGGGATAGTCGAGGGTGTTGAGCTTGCGGTCGTACCCGAGCAGCTCGGCGAGCCGCCCGAAGTCGAGCAGGTCCTGGTGCGGGAGCCGGCCGAGCTGGTCGAGCGCCTGCGCGAACCCCTCGTCGGCGTCCTCACCGAGATAGTCGTGGACGAGGGCGGCCTTGTCGGCGGCGGTGCCGACCATGGTCTCCTCGAGCTGCATCTCGATCAGCCGGCCCTCGGTGCCGAGCTCGACGATGTAGCGCTCGATCTCGACGGCCATGCGCGTGACGAGCTCGGCGCGCTGGAGCACCGTGAGCACGTCGTGGAGCGTCGCGCCGCCCTCGAACTCGAGCGCGGTCAGCCGGGTGGAGACCTGGTCGAGTCGCACGCGGTACTTGTCGAGCGTCGCGAGGGCCTGATTGGCCTTCGCGAGGACGGTCGGGATGTCCTCGAGGATGTACTTGGCGCCGTCGACGTAGAGCGAGACGACGTCGCGCCGGGCGGAGATCGCGATCACGAGCGCGTCGGTCTGCTTGCTGACGCGCTCGGCGGTGCGGTGCCGGGTGCCGGTCTCCAGCGACAGGATCGTCGGATCCGGCATCAGCTGCACGTTGGCGGCGGTGATCTTCGTCGCGTTCTGGTTCGTGACGATCGCGCCGTCCATCTTCGCCACCTGGTAGAGGAAGGCGGGCGAGTAGTCGATGTCGAGCTTGATCCCGCCGGAGAAGAGGAAGCTCAGCTCCTCGGGATCACCACTGAGAATCAGCGCACCGGTCTTCGCGTGCACGATGTTGTCGATGCCCTCGCGCAGTGCCGTTCCCGGCGCGACCATCTCGAGAGACTTGACGAGCCGAGGCTCCTGGCGACTCTCCAGATCGGTCAGCTCATCCCCGCTCCGGTGCGCCATCACGCATGATTCTACCAGAGCTTTAGGGTTTGACGGTGTGTCAGGCGGCGCGCCTGGACGGGCTCCGCGCGGACCCGAACGCGAGCCGCACCGCCTCCCGCAGTGTCGGGCGCCGTCTCGGGCGTCACGAGCTGCGTGAGACCGAACTTCTTCGCCTCCTCGGAGCGGCGATCGTGATGCGCGACCGAGCGCAGCTCGCCGGTCAGCCCGATCTCCCCGAACGCCGCGACCGGCACGCGCGCGTCCTCACCGCCGGCCACCACGCCGCGCGCGGCGCCGGCGACCGCCAGCGCGACCGCGAGGTCGGCGCCCGGGCTCGTCCACGCGCACGCCGCCGACGACGTTGACGAAGACGTCCGCCGAGCCCGACGCTCACGCCGGCGTGGCGTGAGAGCACGGCGAGGACGAGCGCCAGCCGGTTGCGGTCGATGCCGCTGACGACCCGCCGCGGCGGCACGAGCTCGCTCGGGGAGACGAGTGCCTGCACCTCGACGAGGAGCGGCCGCGAGCCCTCCATCGCCGCGAGCACGACGCTCCCGGGCGCGCGCGTGGCCTCGGCCACGAAGCGGGCGCTCGCGTCGAGCACCTCGACGAGCCCGCTGTCCCTCATCTCGAACACGCCGACGTCGTTCGTCGAGCCGAAGCGGTTCTTCAGCGCGCGCAGCGTGCGGTAGGTGCGCTCGCGCTCGCCCTCGAACTGCAGCACGCAGTCGACGAGGTGCTCGAGGACGCGCGGGCCGGCGAGCGAGCCCTCCTTCGTCACGTGGCCGACGAGCAGCACGGCGGTGCCGTTGCGCTTGGCGACGTCCATGATCCGCGTCGCGACCTCGCGCACCTGTCCGACCGTCCCGGCCGCGCCCGGTCAGGTCGCTCGCGCCGAGCGTCTGCACGGAGTCGATCGACGCACACGTCGGGCCGCTCGGCGGCGATCGTCGCGACGACCGTGTCGAGATCGGTCTCCGCCAGGACGGGGACGTCGAGCGCGCCCGGCGCGGCGCCGCCCTCCAGGCGCTCGGCGCGCAGGCGGATCTGCGCCGGCGACTCCTCGCCGGACACGTAGAGCGTCGAGCGGCCCGCGCCCTGGAGCAGGCCGAGCGCCATCGTCGTCAGCGTCGACTTGCCGATGCCCGGCGAGCCGCCGAGCAGCACCAGCGAGCCGGGGACGAGGCCGCCGCCGAGCAGGCGGTCGAGCTCGCCGATCCCGGTCGCGAGCCGCGGCGCGCGGTCGGCGGAGACCTCGCGCAGCGGCACCGGGCGCCCGGCCGGGCCGGCGGCGCGCAGCCCGCGGCCTCCCCCGCCGCCGCGTCCCCGCCCCGGCGCGCGGGGCCGGCGCGCGCTCCTCGGCGAGCGTGTTCCACGCCTCGCAGGCGGGGCACTGGCCGTGCCACTTCGCGGCGACGTGGCCGCAGTCGGAGCAGACGAAGATCGAGGTCGGGCGAGCCATCGGGACGCTGACCATAGGGACCGGCGGGGACGGCTCACCCCCGGCGGGTCAGCGCGACTGCGAAGGCGCCAACTCGGCCCGCGAGCGGCGCTCACGCGGCAACCGGAGCGCGGAGCGCGCTCGCGTAGGTCGTCGCAGCTCATCCGACCACTCCCCAGGAGGCCCTACAACCATGAAGCGCATCGCATTCCTCGTCGTGGCGGCGCTCGCGTCCGTCGCGATCGCCGTCCCGGCCGCATCGGCCGGCGCGTCGTCCGCCACCGCGGGCGCGTCCGCGAGCAAGAACATCGTCGGCGTCGCCGCCGGCGACCCGCAGTTCTCCACGCTCGTCAGCCTGATCAAGAAGGCCGGGCTCGTCAGCGCCCTGTCGGGCAAGAGCAGGCTGACCGTGTTCGCGCCGACGAACGCCGCGTTCAACAAGCTCCCCAAGGCGACGCTCAAGAAGGTCGGCAGCGACAAGAAGCTGCTCACCTCGATCCTCACCTACCACGTCGTGAAGGGCGCGGTCCCGGCCTCGAAGGTCGTGACGCTGAACGGCAAGTCCGTCAAGACGCTGAACGGCAAGTCCGTGAAGATCCGCGTCACGAGCGGCAAGGTCTACGTCAACAAGGCGCAGGTCACGAAGACCGACGTCAAGGCCTCGAACGGCGTCATCCACGTGATCAACCAGGTGCTCATCCCGTAGCGGAGTCCAGCGCCGCAGCAAGGTCCGCGACGAGGTCGCGGACGTCCTCGAGGCCGATGCTGAGCCGCACGAGGCCCGGCGAGACGTCGTCCCCGCCCCAGCGGGCGCGGCGCTCGCCGGTGCTGTGGACGCCGCCGAAGCTCGTCGCCTCCGCGACGAGCTTCGAGGCCGCGAGGAACGCCTGCGCCCGCTCGGCCGTCACCAGGTCGAGCGCGATCACGCAGCCGAGCCCGGCCAGCGCGCGTCGTGCACGTCGTCCCGCGCGGCGAGCATGCGCGCGACCTCGGCCGCCGTCGCCTCCTGGCGGTCGACGCGGACCGCCAGCGTCGCGAGCGAGCGGTGCGCGAGCCAGGTCTCGAAGGGACCGGGGATCGCCCCGGTCTCCGTGCGCCACGACTGCAGCTCGGCCAGGCGGGCGGGCTCGCGGGTCGCGACGTAGCCGAGCAGCACGTCGCTGTGGCCGCTCAGCTGCTTCGTCGCGCTGGCGACCGCGATGTCGGCGCCGAGCTCGAGCGGGCGCTGCCGCAGCGGCGTCGCCAGCGTGTTGTCGACCGCGACGAGGGCGCCCGCCTCCTGCGCGACGGCCGCGAGCGCTGCGATGTCGACGACGTCGAGCGACGGGTTGGAGGGCGACTCGATCCACAGCAGCGACGCGCCCGGGAGCGCCTCGCGGATCGCCGCGTCGTCGGTCGGCACGAGCCGCACCTCGACGCCGCGGGGCTCGAGCTGCCGCTCGGCGAGCGTGCGCACCGTGTAGTACCCGTCGCTCGGCAGGACGAGGACGTCGCCGGCCTGGAGCGTCGTGAGCAGCACCGCCGCGATCGCGGCCATCCCGGAGGCGAACGCCACCGCCTCGCCGCCCTCGAGGTCGCCGATCGCCCGCTCCCAGCCGCCCCACGTCGGGTTCGCGTAGCGCCCGTAGAACGGCTCGCCGCCTCCTCGACGGGTCGCCGGAGAAGTGGAACGGCGCGGCGAACACGGGGCTCGGGAAGAGCGGGTCGCCCTCGCGCACCGGCGGGAGCCCCGCGTGCACGCACGTGGTGCCGCCCCCGCGCGCGTGCGAGCTGTCGCAGTAGGGCTTGGTCCGTGAGCGCCCGCAGCGGCACAGGACGAGCGAGCCCTCCTCGGGCACGGGCAGCGGCGTCCCCTGCGCGTCGGTGAGCGTCACCGGGCCGGTGACCTTGTAGGGCCCGTGCTCCCGGACCTTGATGACGACGTCGTCTGACTCTTCGGTCACATGCGCTCCATCGGGTGCTCGGCCGTGTTGGAGCCTACGTGAACCTGTTGTGTGTTCCCCAGAAGAGAGGTTGTTCCCCATGAAGTTGAAGCTCCCATCGCCGGCGATGGTCGTCGCACTGATCGCGCTCGCGGTCGCCATGTCCGGATCGGCCGTCGCCGCGGTGACGTTCGCGCGCAACGCGGGCGCCGTGGACGGCAAGAGCGCCGTCGCCGACGGCGCGGCGCTGAAGACCGCCGCCGGCAGGCTCGTCGCCACCCAGCGCAAGGGCGCCGGGAAGGGCACGATCTCCCAGCGCTACCTCGACGTGAGCGGGCTCGCGCACGGCTCGACGGCGACCTTCGGCAAGGCGATCCAGCTGATCGACAACCAGGCGCTCGCGCCCGTCGGCGATCGGCGACGTCCCCGGCCTCGGCAACCTGACCGCCACGTGCCAGGACGAGAGCGCCACCGTCGGCCGGCTCGACCCGGCGACGACGATCACGTTCGCCAACACGTCGGGCGACGCGGTCAACTTCGCCCGGACCGTGAACTACGCGGGGACGGTGATCGCCGCGCTGCCGAACACGGCGACGCAGTCGTTCAAGATCTCCGGCTCGCAGCCGTTCACGATGCACATCGAGCGCGCGGGCACGAACTACGTCGTCAACGGCGTGGTCCGGCAGGACGGGCGCAACGCCCCGACCGCGCAGTGCGTGGTCTACGGCGTCGCGCTGACGATCCCGCCGTCGTCGTAACCGGCTGAGCTCAGGACGCGGCGGGCTCTTCGCCCGTCGCGTCGGGCTCGGCCGCCGGCTCCTCGGCGTCCACCGGCTCCCCGCCACCGACCGTCGCCGGCACCTTGTCGGGCTGGACGACCGACAGCGTGACGCCGGAGTCGTCGCCCTCGGGCGCCGCGTCGACGACGACCGTCGCACCCGGCGGAAGCTGGGAGCGCAGGACGAAGTCGGCGAGCGGATCCTCGATGTAGCGCTGGATCGCGCGACGCAGCGGCCGCGCGCCCATCGACGGATCCCAGCCCTTGTCGACCAGGAAGTCCTTGGCCTCGTCCGTGAGGTCGAGCTGGAGCTCGCGCTCCGCCATCGACTCGCGGATGCGGCGCAGCAGGAGTTCGACGATCGTCTTGATCTCGTCCTTCTGCAGCTTGTGGAAGACGATGACGTCGTCGATGCGGTTCAGGAACTCCGGGCGGAAGACCTTCTTCAGCTCGCCCATGATCCGCGTCTTCATGTCCTCGTAGGTGATGCCCGTCTCGTCCTCGCTGACGGCGAAGCCGAGCGGGGTGTTGCGCGCGATCTCCTGGGCCCCGATGTTCGAGGTCATGATCACGATCGCGTGACGGAAGTCCACGGTGCGGCCCTGCGAGTCGGTCAGGCGACCGTCCTCCAGGATCTGCAGCAGGATGTTGAAGACGTCCGGGTGGGCCTTCTCGATCTCGTCGAGCAGGAGCACGCAGTACGGCTTGCGGCGCACGGCCTCGGTGAGCTGGCCGCCCTCGTCGTAGCCGATGTAGCCGGGAGGCGAGCCGACGAGACGCGAGACGGCGTGCTTCTCCATGTACTCGGACATGTCGATGCGGACCATCGAGTCCTCGTCGCCGAACAGGAACTCGGCGAGCGTGCGGGCGAGCTCGGTCTTGCCGACGCCGGACGGGCCGAGGAAGACGAACGAGCCGGTCGGGCGCTTGGGGTCCTTGAGGCCGGCGCGCGAGCGGCGGATCGCCTTCGAGATGACCTCGACGGCGGCGTGCTGCCCGATGACGCGCTTGTGCAGCTCCTCCTCCATCCGCATCAGCTTGGCCGTCTCGGCCTCGGTGAGCTTGAAGACGGGGATGCCGGTCCACATCGAGACGATGTCGGCGATCTCCTCCTCGCCGATCGCGGGACGCGGGCCATCGCCCTCGCCGCTGCGCCACTGGTCCTCGAGGTCGCGCTTCTCCTGCGTGAGCGTGCGCTCGTCGTCGCGGAGCGCGGCGGCCTTCTCGAACTCCTGGTTCTCGATCGCGGCCTCCTTCTCGCGGCGCGCGGTCTCGATCTTCTCCTCGAGGTCGCGGTACACGGGCGGAGCCGTCATCGACTTGATCCGCATGCGCGACGCGGCCTCGTCGATCAGGTCGATCGCCTTGTCCGGGAGCTGGCGGTCGGAGATGTAGCGGTCGGCGAGCTCGGACGCGGCGCGCAGGGCCTCGTCCGTGATCTCGACCTTGTGGTGCTGCTCGTAGCGGTCGCGCAGCCCCTCGAGGATCTGCACGGTCTCCTCGATCGTCGGCTGGTCGACGCGGATCTGCTGGAAGCGGCGCTCCAGCGCGCTGTCGCGCTCGAGGTACTTGCGGTACTCGTCGAGCGTCGTCGCGCCGATCGTCTGCAGCTCGCCGCGGGCGAGCGCCGGCTTGAGGATCGAGGCCGCGTCGATCGCGCCCTCGGCCGCGCCGGCGCCGACGAGGTTGTGGAGCTCGTCGATGAAGAGAATGATGTCGCCGCGCTGGGTGATCTCCTTCATCACCTTCTTGAGGCGCTCCTCGAACTCGCCGCGGTACTTCGAGCCGGCGACGAGGGCCGCGAGATCCAGCGTGTAGATCTGCTTGCCCTTGAGCAGCTCGGGGACGTCGGCGTTCGTGATGCGCTGGGCGAGGCCCTCGACGACGGCGGTCTTGCCGACGCCCGGCTCGCCGATCAGCACGGGGTTGTTCTTCGTGCGCCGCGAGAGGATCTGCATGATCCGCTCGATCTCGGTCTCGCGCCCGACGACGGGGTCGAGCTTGCCGTCGGCGGCGAGCTTGGTGAGGTTGCGGCCGAACTGGTCGAGCAGCTTCGAGGACTTCTTGCCCTCGCCCGAGCCGGCTGCCGCCTGCGCGCCGCCGGAGCCCGAGCCGGACCCCTGGCGCCGGCCGCCGGGGCCGGACAGCATGCGGATGACCTCGTTGCGGATCTTCTCGGAGTCCGCGTCGAAGTCGAGCAGGATGCGGGCGGCGACGCCCTCGTTCTCGCGGACCAGGCCGAGCAGGATGTGCTCGGTGCCGATGTAGTTGTGGCCGAGGCTCAGCGCCTCGCGCAGCGCCAGCTCGAGCACCTTCTTGGCGCGCGGCGTGAACGGGATCTGGCCGGACGTGACCTCTTCACCGGAGCCGACGATGCGCACGACCTGCGCACGCACGCGCTCGACGGTGATGTCGAGGGACTCGAGGACGCGGGCCGCCAGGCCCTCCTCCTCGCGCAGCAGCCCGAGCAGGATGTGCTCGGTGCCGATGTAGTTGTGCTTCAGCGTCCGCGCCTCTTCCTGCGCAAGGACGACCACCTGACGGGCACGTTCGGTGAATCGCTCGAACATTGGTGCTGATCCTTCCTGCCGTCGGTTTCTGGCTGGTCGGTCGAGTCTGGTGGTCTGGAAAACGTGTGGCTGCGGTGTGCTGCTCTGCGGGTGCGGGGTCGGAAAGAGCCCGCCCGTCCATCCTAGTTTTCGGCCCTGACGGCCTCTCGGATGAGCGAACGGGTCTGTGACGACGGCATAGGCCAGTCTATCAACGGCGGGGACGGGCCTTTTGGCCAGTCCGCGCCTGTGGAACCTCGGGGTTCCCGCTCGCTGCGACGTTTCCTGCGAGCGGGCGCGGAGGCACTCAGTCGCGCATCGCCGGGAAGAGCACGATCTCGCGGATCGACCGCTTTCCGGTCATCAGCATGACCAGGCGGTCGATGCCGAGCCCGACCCCGCCCGTCGGCGGCATGCCCTGCTCCAGCGCCTCGACGAACACCTCGTCGTACGGCTGCGCCTCGTCGTCGCCCTCGGTCGCGAGCCGCGCCTGCTGCTCGAAGCGCCGGCGCTGCTCGTCGGGGTCGTTGAGCTCGGTGAACGCGTTGGCGATCTCCATGCCCGAGCAGAACGCCTCGAACCGCTCGACGAGGCCGTCGTCGCCGCTGCGGGCGTCCTTGGCGAACGGCGAGATCTCCTTCGGGTAGTCCGTCACGAACACCGGGTCGGTGACGTTCGGCTCGACCGCCTTGGAGACGAGGTCGTCGACGAGCTGCGGCCAGGTGCGGCCATCGGTCTCGTACCCCTGCAGGCCCGCGTCCCGGATCGCCTGCGCCAGGCTGTCGCGGTCCCGGCTCGCGAGGATGTCGAGACCGCCGGTGTGCTCGGCGATCGCGTCGCGCAGCGTGACGCGGCGCCAGGGCGCGCTGAAGTCGAGCTCGCCCTCGTAGCCGCACGCCGCGGCGACCTGGGCGACCATCTGCTCGACGCGCACCATCGCGTCCTCGTAGTCCGCGTAGGCCTCGTACCACTCGACCATCGTGAACTCGGGGTTGTGCTTGAACGACACGCCCTCGTTGCGGAAGTCCTTGCCGAGCTCGTAGACGCGCTCGAGCCCGCCGACGATGCAGCGCTTGAGGTAGAGCTCCGTGGCGATCCGCAGGTAGAAGTCGCGGTCGAGCTGGTTGTGGTGCGTGACGAACGGCCGCGCCAGCGCGCCGCCGTAGAGCGGCTGCAGGACCGGGGTCTCGACCTCGATGAAGCCCTGCTCGTCGAGGTAGCTGCGCACCGTCGAGATGACCTTGGCGCGGGTCACGAACGTCGCGCGCGTCTCCTCGTTGGCGATCAGGTCGAGCTCGCGGCGGCGAAAGCGCGTCTCGACGTCCGTGAGGCCGTGGTGCTTGTCGGGCGGCGGGCGCAGGCTCTTGGCGAGCACCGTGAAGTCGTCGACCCGGAGCGTGAGCTCGCCGCGGCGCGAGCGGAAGATCTCCCCGTCGACGCCGACGAGGTCCCCGAGGTCGAGCTCGACCAGCGTGGCCATGCGCTCCTCGCCGAGCACGTCGACGCGCGCCTGCAGCTGGATCCTGCCCGAGCGGTCGACGAGATCCAGGAACGCCATCTTGCCCTGGCCGCGGCGCGCCGCCAGACGGCCGGCGACGCGGAACGCGCGCCCCGTCTCCGCGCCGGGCTCGAGGTCGTCCCAGCCGGTGAGCGCCTCGCGCCGCCGGCGTCACGCCGGGGAAGCTGTGGGGGAACGGATCGATGCCCTGCGCGCGCAGGCGCTCGAGCTTGGCGCGCCGCGCCGCGAGCAGGTCGGAAACCTGCTCTTCCTCGCTCATCTCAGAGTCCGACGTCGATCTTCGTGATCTTCAGCTTGCGCGCCGGGCCGCGGGGAACCTGCACCGAGACGATCTCGCCGCGCTTGTGGCCCATCAGCGCACGGCCGACCGGCGACTCGTTCGAGAGCCGGTTCTCGCCCGGGTTGGCCTCGGCCGACCCGACGATCGTGTACTTGACCGACTTGCCGGTCTTCTCGTCCTTGACGTGCACGAGCGTGCCGACCTGCACCGTGTCGGTGGGGATGTCGGACTTGTCGATGACCTGGGCGCCGCGCACGCGCTCCTCGAGCTGCGCGATGCGCGACTCGACCATCGCCTGCTCGTTCTTGGCGTCGTCGTACTCGGAGTTCTCGGCGATGTCGCCGAACTCACGGGCTTCCTTGATGCGCTCGGCGACCTCGCGGCGGCGGGTCGTGCGCAGGGTCTCCAGCTCCTCCTGGAGCTTCTCGAGACCTTCCGGGGTGAGGATGACGTCCTTGGTCATGGCGCGTCCTACGGGCTGGAAGAGGTGCTAAAAACCCCGCTCGGAGCGGGGCGCACTGCCGACCGGAACGGCCAGCAGGGCGGGCAGTATAGCGACCGCTCCAGGTCGCTCAGGCCACCAGCGCAGCGGGCTCCAGAGCGGCGATCAGCTGCCGCGCCTCGATCACCGAGGCAGCCTGCTGGAACGCCTCCTGATCGGCGCGCCCGGCGCCGAGACGGTCCAGGTACCAGGGGTAGAACTTGCGCAGGTAGCGGCCCGCGCGCTCGGCGCCGAGATGCTCCACGGCGCGGTCGACGACCCAGGTCAGCTCGTCCAGGATCTCCTCGGGCGTCGGCGCCGACTCGCGCAGCCCGAGCACGCGGCTGAAGAGCCACGGGTTGCCGAGCGCGCCGCGGGCGAGCATCACCGCGGCGGCGCCCGTCTGCTCGTAGGCGGCGAGCACGCGCTCGTCGTCCGCGAGGCCGCCCGACAGGATCACCGGGACCGGCAGCTCCTCCACGAGGCGGGCGGCGAGCTCGTAGTCCGGCGCGCCCTTGTGCTGGACCTGGGCGCTGCGCGGGTGGAAGGCGATCGCGCTGACCCCGGCCTCGTCGACGAGCCGCAGGGCGAGCGCGTAGCCGTCGGTCTCGCCGGTGCGCGCGCCGGAGCGCAGCTTCACCGTGACCGGCAGCCCGCTCGCCTCGCGGGCCGCGCGCGCGACCGCGACCGCCGTGTCGGGGTCCTTGATCAGCGCGGCGCCCGCGCCGGTCTTGCAGACCTTCGGCACGGGGCAGCCCATGTTGAGGTCGATGATGTCGGCGCCGCGCTCGGCGACCGTCGTGGCGGCCGACCGCATCACCTCGGGGTCCTGGCCGAAGAGCTGGATCGAGACGGGTCCCTCGACGCCGGCGACGGTGCGCTCGCGCGGGTCGATCCGCAGCAGCTCGGTCAGCGTCTTCTCGTTGCCGTAGTGGATCGCGTGGCTCGAGACCATCTCGCTGACCGCCATGCCGGCGCCGAAGCGACGTGCCTGCAGGCGCACGAACCAGTTCCCGATGCCCGCCAGCGGCGCGAGCAGCACGCGGTTGGGGATCGGTGATCCCGTCGATCTGAAACGGCTCGGTGAGCGCGGGCTGCGGCACGCCGCAAGGGTACTCAGACGTTGTGCTCGTAGAGCAGGCGCAGCCCGGTCAGCGTGAGCAGGTCGTCGACCTCGTCGATCGTGGTCGTCGAGGGCACGACGGTGGCGGCGAGCCCGCCCGTCGCGATCGTCGGCGCCTCCGTGCCCAGCTCGTCGCGGATGCGCGTGATGATGCCGTCGACCTGGGCGGCGAACCCGAAGACGATGCCCGAGCGGATCGCGTCCACCGTGCCCTTGCCGATCGCCGACCGCGGCGCGGCGAGGTCGATGCGCGGCAGCTTCGCCCCGCGGGAGGTGAGCGCGTCGAGCGAGATCTCGACCCCCGGGGCGATCACGCCGCCGAGGTACTCCCCCTCCGCCGAGACGACGTCGTAGTTCACGGCGGTGCCGAAGTCCACGCTGATGCACGGGCCGCCGAGCAGCGCGTGGGCGGCGACGGCGTTGACGAGCCGGTCCGCGCCGAGCTCGCGCGGGTTGTCGATGCGGATCGCCATGCCCGGTCTTCAGCCCCGGGCCGACGGCGAGCATGCGGTGGCCGAGGTAGCGCTGCGCCATCGACATCCACTCGGGCTCGAGCTGCGGGACCGTCGAGGAGACGATCGACGCGGACAGGTCGGCGAGGCCGATGCCGCGCAGCTCGAGCAGGTTGCGCAGCGCGGCGCCGAGCTCGTCGGCCGTCGACTCGCGCACGGTGGCGAAGCGCCAGTGCTCGACGAGCGTGTCGCCGCGGAACGTCCCGAAGTGCGTCTGCGTATTGCCGACGTCGACGACCAGCAGCATCGGCGCCTGCCTACGCGGCGGGCGGCTGCGGCGGGCCGCCGAGCTGCTGCTGCAGCAGGCCGACCTGCTGGCGCTGGAGGAACGCGATCTCCCGGTTGGACTCGAGCAGCCGGAAGATCGCCAGGATCACCTCGAGGATGACGCGTGCGTACACCACGTAGAGGAGCGCGACGAGCGGTCCGACGATGACCGCGACGAGGATCTCCGCCGCCGATCCGCTCGCGATCGCGGCGATCACGAAGCCCAGCAGCCCGATGCCCGCGAGGATCAGCAGCAGCATGTAGAGGACGCTGATGACCCGCGTCGTCACGAGCGTCGTGAACGAGGTGTCGAGGAGGCTCGCGAGGAAACCCTTGCGAGCCTGCGGGATCACAGGCGTGGTGCTCATCGGGGGGAGGCTACGCGGGTCGGCGGCCGGACGCCCCACCGCATAGGATCAGCGCATGGACGCCAAGCTCTACGTCGTCAACGGGTCCCACCCCTGCGCCACGGTCGAACGTGCGCTGCAGCTCAAGGGGATCCCCTACAAGATCGTGGAGTTCCCGCCGCCGATGCACATGGCGGCGATGAAGGTGCTGTTCGGGCAGCGCACCGTCCCCGGGCTGAAGCTCGACGGCGAGAAGATCAGCGGGTCGCGCGCGATCCTGCGGCGCCTCGACGAGCTGAAGCCCGAGCCGCCGCTCTACCCGGCCGACCCCGCGCAGCGCGCGAGCGTCGAGCAGGCCGAGGCCTGGGGCGACGACGTGCTGCAGGGCCTCGTGCGGCGGATCCTGTGGCCGACGTTCAAGGCCCACCCGGAGGCGATGGCGACGTTCGAGGGCGGCAAGCTTCCGGCGGTCCCGGTCCCGGTGCTCAAGCTGATCGCCCCGGTCGCGACGCGGATCGAGATGAAGGCCAACGAGGCGACCGCGCGACACCTACCCCGCGGACGTGCGCAGCCTGCCGGACGTGCTCGGCAAGATCGACGCCTGGATCGCGGACGGCGTCCTGGGCGGCGAGCAGCCGAACGCCGCGGACCTCCAGATCGCGACGAGCGTGCGCCTGCTGATGGCGCTGGCCGACCTGCGGCCGCTGATCGAGGCCCGGCCCGCGGGCCAGCTCGCGCTGCGACTGTTCCCGGACTTCCCGGGCGACGTCGCGCCCGGGCGCGATCCCGGCGGAGTACCTGCCGCTGACGCCCGCCGCCGCCTGAGCGCGGCGCTCAGGCCGCCGGCGGCAGCGTCAGCGCGTCGCCGGCGCGCGTCACGCCCTCGTCGAGCGGCAGGCGCGCGAGCGCGTCGCTGAGGCGCTGCGCCGTCCGGCGTCTGCAGCTCGAAGTCCAGCTCGAGCAGCGGGATCAGCACGAAGCGCCGCGACGTGACCTGCTCGTGCGGAAGCGTGAGCCGCTCACTCGCGTACGCGGTGTCCCCGAGCAGCAGCAGGTCCACGTCGATCGGGCGCGGGCCCTTGAGGACGTAGCCCGCCTCACCCGGGAGCGCCCGGCCGAGCTCGCCCTCCACCGCCTTGCACGCGTCGAGCAGCGCCTCCGGCGCGAGGTCGGTCTCGATCTGCACGCAGGCGTTGAGGAACGCCGGCTGGTCGCGCACCGGACCGACGGGGTCGGTGTCGTACGTCGCCGAGGACGCGGTCACGCGCACCCCGTACCCGGGCAGCGCGTCGACCGCCGCCTGCAGGTTCGCGCGGCGGTCGCCGACGTTCGAGCCCAGGCCGAGGTAGCCGGTCACCGGTCTCCGAGCGGGGCGAGCAGCGCGAGCTGGCGCGAGTGCGCGAGCAGGACGCCGTCCGGGGACCACAGCTCCCCGTCCTCGTCGATCAGCCCGTCGGCCGACCAGCGCGAGCGGAAGACGCCGAGCAGCGGCTCGTCGGGCGCGACCGCGGCCGCCGCCGCGGGGTTGCGGAAGTGGATCGTGAGGTCGACCGTCGGCGCGAACGCCGGCGCCGGTGAGCGCCGTGAACGCCGCGGGCAGCCAGCCGTCGGCGTAGAGCGCCAGCAGCGGGCGCATCGACCGGCTGCGGCTCGTGCAGCGACATCCAGCCGCCCGTGAGCGCCTCGTCCGCGCCGCTGAACGGCGGCGCGCCGATCGCGCCGCGCAGCACGAGCCGGCGGGCGATCGGCGGAAGCCGCTCGTGCACGGGGTACGGCTCGACCTCGCGGGCCGGGGGGACGTGCGGCATCGTCGCCGCGAAGTGGGCGGGCGAGGGCGGGAACGCGCCGGCGAAGGCGGCGACGGCGATCACGCAGAGCCGGTCGCCCTGCGACAGGCGCGCCGTCAGCGTCGAGAGCGTGCGGCCCGACCGCTCGACGACGACGTCGATGCGCACCTCGGCCGGCTGCGGCGGGCGCAGGTAGTGGAGCGTGATCGACCGCGCCGGGCGCGACGGATCGTCGAGCGCCGCCCGCCATCGCGCGCAGGATGATCGCCGCGAGGTAGCCCCCGTTCGGGCCGTTCGGGGCCGACCAGTCGGGATCGCCGATCGCCGTGTAGGACCCGTCCGGGGCCGCCGTGACGGCGGTCGCCTCGTCGAACGCGGTCACGTCAGTCGAGCGCGCCGGTCCGCCAGACCTCGACGGAGACGGACTCGACGGGAAGCGCGATCGGCGGCTCGGGCTTCGTCGCCTTGACCCAGACCTCCGAGGCCTCGAAATCCCCCAGCATCCGGTCGGCGATCGCGGTGCAGAGCGCCTCGAGCGTCTTGTACGAGCGCTGCTGCGCGACGAGCGCGACGACCTCGCACACACGCGCGTAGTCGACGGTGTCCTCGAGCCGGTCGGTGACCGTCGCGTCGGACGCGCCGGCGTCGAAGCGCAGGTCGAGGATCAGCCGCTGGCCGATCTCGCGCTCGGCCTCGGTGACGCCGTGGTGGGTGTAGAGCGAGAGCCCCGTCACCTCGACGGTGACGGCGGTGCGCTCGAGCCCCTCGTCGAACTCGTCGTCCTCGTCGAGCTCGTCGTCGTCGTCGAAGTCCTCGTCCGGCTCGCGATCTTCGTCAGGCGTCATCGTCCGGCAACGTACCAGCAGCGACCTTCAGGCCATCCACGGTCGCCGGGACGTCGTGGACGCGGAAGACGCGCGCACCGCGCTCGTAGGCGATGACGTTCGCCGCCACCGTCGCCGCGACCCGGTCCGCCGCGACCTCGCGGCCGGTCAGCGCGCCGAGGAATGCCTTGCGCGAGACGCCCACGACCACCGGGAAGCCGAGCGCGACGATCTCGTCCAGGCGGCGCAGCAGCGTCACGTTGTGCTCGAGCGACTTGCCGAAGCCGATGCCGGGGTCGAGCTGGATGCGCTGCGGCGCGACGCCCTGCGCGACGGCGAACGCCGCCCGCTGCTCGAGGAAGGCGCGGACGTCGTCGACGACGTCGTCGTAGCGCGGGTCGGCCTGCATCGTGCGCGGCTCGCCCTGCATGTGCATGAGGCAGCAGTCGCAGCCCGCGCCGGCCACGAGCCCGGCGAGCTCCGGGTCGTGCCGGAACGCGGTGACGTCGTTGACGTAGGTCGCGCCCGCGTGCGAGCGCGGCGCGCGCGACCGCGAGCTTCGACGTGTCGATGCTGAGCACCGCGCCGAGCGTCCGCTCGCGCAGGCCCTCGAGGACCGGGACGACGCGGCGCAGCTCCTCCGCCTCGGAGACGGGCTCGGCGCCGGGCCGCGTGGACTCGCCGCCGATGTCGAGGATCTCGGCGCCCTGCTCGAACAGCGCGACGCCGTGATCGATCGCCGCGCCGGCGTCGAGCCACAGCCCGCCGTCGGAGAAGGAGTCCGGCGTCACGTTCACGACGCCCATGACGGTCCACGTCGCGGCCCATGGCCGCAGGCTACTTCGCGACGGCGTCCGGGTCCGCGGCGGCCGGGATGTCGTACGGCAGATCGCGTCCGTAGGCGGGGTCGTGCTGGAACGGGTGCCGGTGCAGCGCCTTCTTCGTCACGTAGTGCAGCCGGCCGCGCGCGTTCTCGGCGTACCAGATGGCGTGCACGCTCACGGGCATCGACGTGAGCCAGAACGTCGGCGGCACCGGGTCGCGCGGGCGCGGCTCCTCCCACGCGACGTCCGCGCAGACGTAGCCCTCGCCGTCCTCGTACGCCAGGCGCTCGAGGATCGCGCCGTCCGCGTCGCGTGATGATCGTCTCGCCGACCATGATCGTCGGCCACGCGAGCCACGGCGCGAACGGCGTCTCCATGACGACGTCGCCGACATGGGAGGCGTGGACGACGGGCGCCCCGACGATGCGCGCCACCCGGCCCGGGCGTCTCGCGCGCGAGCTGCAGCATCGTCTGGTGCTCGCGATCCCAGAAGTAGGGCTTCGTCGCCTGCCACGTCGGGAACGACGGGAAGCACATGCCTCCGGCGACGAGCCGCACGCGCCCGCGCAGGCGCTCGGCGGTGCGCGAGCGCGCCCACTCGAAGCCGTTCGGGACGCCGATCGGCCCGTCCGCGAGCTGCAGCGATCCCGGGGTCGTTCCCGGGGCCGTACGTCGCGTTCTCCCACATCGTCGGCTGGTCCTTGTCGTGCAGGTGCACGGCGCCGTCCGGCTCGCAGACGAAGTACGTGTTGCGCGCGTCGCGGCCGCGGATCGCGAGCGCGCCGGCGCCGACGACGCAGCCGTGCTCGCGCGCGAGCCGCCGGTAGAGGGCGAGCGGCGCGCCGTCCACCGGGCGCACGCACGTCCTTCATCACGCGGTGGTTGAGGTTCGGCGTCGTCGAGACCTCGGGGAGGAAGATCATGTCCGGGCTGTGCTCGCGCGCGGCCTGCCCGACGATGTCCTCGATGTGCGCGAGGTTGCGCTCGACCTCGCCGAGCTTCACCTCCAGCTGGACCGCGACGACGCGGCGGGTCTCGACATCACGCGGCCACCGACGACGCGGCGTCGGCGACCCGCGTCTCGGCGTCCGCGGGCGCGCCCGGCACCTCGAAGTCGGGCCGCTCCGACGCCCACACCCGGGTCGGGCGGAACGGGCGGGTGAGCTCCTCGCGCCAGGTGTCGGCGTCGACGCGCAGTTCCTCGCGCAGCTCGCGCAGCAGCGCGCGCCGGTCGGTGCCGGGGCGCAGCGCCGCGCGCACCGCGAGCTTCGTGCCGCGGATCGGGTTCAGCACGTGATGGGCCGGCGTGACCCGGTCGAAGACGCTGCATCAGGTACGGCGGCTCGGAGCGGTGGAACGCGCGCAGCGCCTCGTCGAAGAGCGCCGACGGCTCCGTGATCCGCGACTCCTTGTTGCCCCAGTGGTAGCTCGCGCGGCACTCGTCGTCGCGGCGGCGCTCGGTCGCAAGGCAGGCGCGGTCGATCGCGCCCGGGTCGCCGACGACGGGCGCGACGGCCTCGCCCGAGCAGCCGGCCGAAGCGCATCGCGTCGCGCATCCCCTGGCCGATCACCGGGTCCTTGAAGTGCCCGGCGTCGCCGGCGAGCGCCCACCCCGGGCCGCTCGAGCGCCGGTAGAACGCCGACACGCTGCCGGTGCTGCGCATCTTCGTCCGGTTCGGGCGCGTCGCCGACCCGCTCGGCGGCGATCGGGTTCTCGGCGAGCATCCGGTCCCACATCCCCTGCGGGTCCTTGCGGAACAGCGGGATCTCCTCCGCCGGGCCCATGAAGAGCACGAGCATGCGGTCGTCGGGACAGGGGAAGACGAGCGTGTGCGTGTCACGCGCGCGCAGCTGGATCACGCGATTGCGCCAGACCGTCCCGACCTGCGGATCGTCGGCGTAGACGAACGCGAGGCCGCGGCCGTTGCGCGAGCCGCGGTAGGGACGCGCCGCCCCGACCTTCGCGGCGGTCGTCGAGCCGCGACCGTCGGCGCCGATCACGAGCGCGCAGTCGATCGTCGTACTCGCGACCGCCCTGCTCGCGCACGCGCACGCCGGTCGCGCGCCCGCCGGTCCAGCGCACGTCGACGAGGCTCGTGCGCTCGCGCACGTCCGCGCCGGCCTCGCGCGCGGTCTCGACCATCGCCAGGTCGAACGCCGGGCGCGGGTTGCAGAGCGCGAAGTCGATCCCGTCGACCGGCTCGAAGCGGCTGACGCGCCTCCGCGGTCTGCGTCGCGACCATGCCCTCGCGGCACTCCGGCGCGCCGCTCCTGCGGATCGCGCGACAGCGCGCCGAGGCGCTGCATCTCCGCGACCGCCGACGGGAAGTTCAGGTGCGTCGACAGCGTGTCCGACGGGAACGGCGAGCGGTCGATCGCGATGCACGCTGCGGCCGGCGTTCGCCAGCGCGATCGCCGCAGCGGCGCCGGCGCAGCGCGCGCCGACCACGACGACGTCGACGCGTTCACGGGCGGGAGTGACGGTCATCGCGCAACCGTACGCGCCCGCGGAGCGCGCGGCTACCCCCGGAATGATCCAATCCGCCCCCCTTCCGGGTGAACCCGCTTCACGCGGCGCTCCCGCCCTGGTTGGATGGCCGCATGACCCTTGCCGAGGCCGACCTCACCGTTCCCGCAGCTGCCGCGCGAGCGCACGCGGCGACAACCTGCTCGACGGCGATCTCGCGCTGCTCGAAGGCCTGCGCCGCGAGGGCGCCGGGGCGCTTCGAGGACGGCTGCCGCGAGCTTCGGCGGTGTGCTCGGCGCGGCCGACGTGATCGCCGCGGGCTTCGACGCCAACGACACGCCGCCGCGGATCGTCCGGCACGACCGCTCCGGCCGGCGCATCGACGACCTCGAGTTCCACCCCGCCTGGCACCGCCTGATGGGGCTCGCCGTCGAGCACGGCATCGCGGGCGCGCCGTGGGCCGACCCGCGCCCGGGCGCCCACGTCGCCCGCGCCGCGCGCTTCATCATGCTCGCCCAGGTCGAGGCCGGGATCACCTGCCCGCTCGCGATGACCTACTCGTGCGTGCCCGCGCTGCGGCTCAGCCCGGACGCCGCCGCGCGCTGGGAGCCGCTCGTCACGAGCGGGCGTCTACGACCAGCGCGCGATCCCGGCCGCCGGCAAGCGCGGGCGCACTGGTCGGCATGGCGCTGACCGAGCGCGGCGGCGGGTCCGACGTGCGCGCCGGGACCGCGACGACGGCGACGCCCGCGGGCGACGGCGCGTGGACCGTGGACGGCGCGAAGTGGTTCGTGTCGGCGGCGCAGTCCGACGCGTTCTTCGTGCTCGCGCAGACGAGCGGCGGCCTGTCGCTCGTGCTCGTCCCGCGCCTGCGACGACGACGGCGAGCTCAACGGGCTGCGGTTCGACCGCCTCAAGGACAAGCTCGGCAACCGCTCGAACCCGACCGCCGAGGTGGAGCTGCGCCGGGGCGCGCGGCACCCTCGTCGGCGAGGAGGGCCGCGGCGTCCGCGCGATCATGGCGATGATCGGCGGCACGCGCCACGACTGCGTGCTCGGCTCCGCCGCCGTGATGCGGCTCGGCACCGCCGAGGCGATCCACTGGGCCGACGGGCGCCGCGCCTTCGGCCGCGAGCTCGCCGCGCAGCCGGCGATGCAGGCGGTGCTCGCCGACCTCGCGCTCGAGTCCGAGGCCGCGACGGCCGGGCGCACTGCGCCTGGCGCGCGCGCAACGAGCAGGCGCACGCCGGTGACGCCGAGGCCGAGCTGCTGCGCCGGATCGCCGCCCCCGTCCTGAAGTACTGGACCTGCAAGCGCGCGCCGCAGCACGCCGCGGAGGCGCTCGAGTGCCAGGGCGGGTTCGGCTACATCGAGGACTCGCGGCTCGCCCGCGCCTACCGCGAGGCGCCGCTGATGTCGGTCTGGGAGGGCTCGGGGAACGTGCAGGCGCTCGACGTCCTGCGCGCGCTGGACCGCGAGCCCGAGGCGCTCGCCGTCGCTGCTCGACGAGATCGGCGCGGGCGCCGGCGCCGACCCGCGGCTCGACGCGGAGCTGACGCGCGCTGCGCAGCACGTCGCTGACCGTCCGGCGGCGAGGCGTCCGCGCGGCTGCTCGCCGGGCCGCCTCGCCCGCGCGCTCCAGGCGTCCCTGCTCGTGCGGCACGCGCCCGCGGCGGTCGCCGACGCGTTCTGCGCGTCACGGCTCGGCGACCCCACCGGCCGCACCTTCGGCGAGCTGCCGCCGGGCCTCGACCTCGGCGCGATCGTCGCCCGCGCGCGGCCGGCCGCATGAGGGTCGTCGCGATCCAGCCCGACGTGCCGATCGGCGAGGTCGAGCGCAGCCTGGACCACCTCGAGGACCTGATCGGGCAGGCCGCGCGCGAGCATTCGCCCGACGGCGATCTTCCTGCCGGAGTCGATGACGACGAAGAACGTCTACGACCGCCGGATGCGGCACGTCGCGCGACCGATCGACGGGGCGCCGCTGCAGATGCTCCAGCGCGCCGCGCGTGCGCACGACTGCGTCGTCGGCGGCGGCTTCATCGCGATCCGCGGGAACGACGCGCGCGGCACCTACGCCGTCGTCGAGCCCGACGGCACGGCCCGCTTCCACGACAAGGACCAGCCGTCGTTCTGGGAGAACAACTACTACTCGGCGGGCGAGGACGACGGCGTCGATGCGACACGTCGCTCGGGACGATCGGCGTCGCCAACGGCTTCGAGTGGGGCCGCACGCGCACCGCGCGGCGGATGCTCGGCCGCGTCCGGCTGCTCGCCGGCGGCATGCACTTCCCGTCGTTCCCGACCTGGAAGGCGACGAAGCCGTGGTTCTGGGACCGCGATCACTTCGCGCTCGTGCAGTACGCGCGGGAGACGCCGCCGCGGATGGCGCGCCTGCTCGGCGTGCCCGCCGTCCACCCCTCGCACGTCGGGCGACTTCGTGATGGAGACGATGCTCGTCCCCGGGCTCGCGTGGCCGTCGCTGTGCGTCGGCGAGACCGCGATCTGCGACGCCGACGGCGTCGTGCTGGATCGCCTCTCCTACGAGGACGGCGAGGGCTGGATCTGCGCCGACGTCGACATGGACGCCGAGCCGCGGCCGCGCGATCCGATGCCGCCCGGCTTCTGGAACTCGCTGCTGCCGATCTCGGTCCACGCCGTCTGGCACGTCGGCAACGTGCACGGCCGCGTGAAGTACGAGGGCATGAAGCGCCTGCGCCTGCACAGCTGGCAGCGCTAGGTAGATTCGCCCCATGAGCAGGGAGGAGCTCGAGGCGGCGCTTGCGCGCGAGCAGGAGTTGCGCGAGCGCGTGCGGGTGTTCGGCCGGATCCAGGAGGCGCTCGTGCGCCTGCGCGACGTCGGCTCGGTCGACGCGATGATCGCCCGGGCACCCGCCGAGGTCGCCCGCGCCTGCGACATGGACCGCGCCGTCGATCTACCGGGTGGACGACGGGATGCTCGTCGCGGAGGCGTTCTTCATCGACGGCGACGACGCGGCCGCGGCCGAGCTGCTGGCGTTCAGCCGCGAGCACCCGCTCGTCGCTGCGCGAGCAGGTGCTCGAGAGCCAGATGCTGCGCCAGCGGCGCCCGATGGTCGTCGAGGACGCCTACAACAACCCGCTGTCCTACAAGCCGTTCATCCGGCGCTACGGGACCCACGCCTACGTCGCGGCGCCGATCATGCCCGAGGGCCGCGTCATCGGGTTCCTGCACGGCGACAAGGGCCTGCGCAGCCCCGCGCGACCCGCACGGCGTCGACGAGCTCGACCGCGACGCGCTGTGGGCGTTCGCCGAGGGCTTCGGCTACGCCGTCGAGCGGATGCAGATGCTCGAGCGGCTGCGCGCGCAGGGCGACGAGGTCCGCGCGCTGATCGCGCGCACCGAGGCGATCGTCTCCGAGCACCTCGCGGCGCAGGTCGAGCTCGCGTCGCGCGCCGCTCGGCGAGGCGGGGACCGCCCGCGCCGCCGCAGCGCTGCTGCCCGCCGCCGACGGCCCGATCAGCTCACTCACGCGCCGCGAGCTCGAGGTCCTCGCGCTGATCGCCGAAGGCGCGACGAACAACCAGATCGCCGACCGCCTCGTCATCGCCGAGAGCACCGCGAAGTCCCACGTCAAGCGGATCCTGCGCCGCCTCGGCGCAGCCAACCGCGTCGAAGCCGCGTCGATCTACCTGCGCAGCGCCGGGCGAGCGCCTGAGCCGGCTACGCCAGCTCTGGCTTTTCGGGCGAGGTCGAGGCCGCGGGCCTCGAGCCCGCCGCCGGCGAGGCCGGGGCGCGGGAGCGGCCGCGGGCCTTCGCGGCGTCCCTCGTCGGCCGGGCTGCGCCTGGCCCGGAAGCTCCGGCGGCGTCGTCGGCTCGTCGGGGCCCCAGATCTCCTCCTCGGACTTGCCGGCGAGCAGCGCGGCGAACTCTTCCTTCTCGATCGTCTCGCGCTTCATCAGGCTCAGCGAGGTGACCTCGAGCGAGTCGCGGTACTCGTTGAGGATGTCCTTGGCGCGCTGGTGCGCGGACTCGACGATCCGGCGGATCTCGTCGTCGATCTCGCGCGCGATCTCGTCGGAGTAGTCGGGCTCGGAGGAGAACTCGCGGCCGAGGAACGGCTGGCCGTGGTCGTGGCCGAAGACGCGCGGGCCGAGACGCTCGCTCATGCCGAAGCGCATGACCATCTGCTTGGCGGTCTGCGTGACCTTCTCGAGGTCGTTCGACGCGCCGGTGGTGATCTCGCTGAAGACGATCTCCTCGGCGGCGCGACCGCCGAGCGTCATCGCCATCGTGTCGAGCAGTTCGGCGCGCGTCGTGAGGAACTTGTCCTCCTGCGGCATCGAGATCGTGTAGCCGAGCGCCTGGCCGCGGCCGACGATGGAGATCTTGTGGACCGGGTCGGCGTGCTCGAGGTAGTGGCCGACGATCGCGTGGCCCATCTCGTGGTACGCCGTGATCAGCCGCTCCTTCTCGCCCATGACCCGGGTCTTCTTCTCCGGGCCGGCGATCACGCGCATGATCCCCTCTTCCAGCTCGTGCTGGGTGATCTCGCGCTTGCCGCTGCGGGCGGCGAGCAGCGCCGACTCGTTGATCAGGTTCGCGATGTCGGCGCCCGTGAAGCCGGGCGTCTGGCCCGCGAGCGCGTCGATGTCGATCTCCTTGGCGAGCGGCTTGCCGCGCGTGTGGACCTCGAGGATCTTCGCGCGGCCCTTGCGGTCGGGGCGGTCGACGACGATCTGGCGGTCGAAGCGGCCCGGGCGCAGCAGCGCCGGGTCGAGGATGTCCGGGCGGTTCGTGGCGGCGATCAGGATGATGTTGTCCGTCATCGTGAAGCCGTCCATCTCGACGAGGAGCTGGTTCAGCGTCTGCTCGCGCTCGTCGTGACCGCCGCCGAGGCCGGCGCCGCGGTGGCGCCCGACGGCGTCGATCTCGTCCATGAAGATGATGCAGGGCGAGTTCTGCTTGGCCTGCTCGAAGAGGTCGCGGACGCGGCTCGCGCCGACGCCGACGAACATCTCGACGAAGTCCGAGCCGGAGATCGAGAAGAACGGCACGCCCGCCTCGCCGGCGACCGCGCGTGCGAGCAGCGTCTTGCCGGTGCCGGGAGGGCCGAAGAGCAGCACGCCCTTGGGGATGCGCGCGCCGAGCGCCTGGAACTTCTTCGGGTTCTCGAGGAACTCCTTGATCTCGTGGAGCTCCTCCACCGCCTCGTCGGCGCCCGCGACGTCGCGGAACGTGATCTTCGGCGAGTCCACGCTCATGCGCTTGGCGCGCGACTTGCCGAACGACATGACCTTCGAGCCGCCGCCCTGCACCTGGTTCATGAGGAAGATCCAGAACCCGATGAAGATCAGGAACGGCAGGACGTACGTGAGCAGGCTGAGCCAGCCGTTCGTCTTGCGGCCCTCGATGTTGTAGCCGCCCGGCGGGAGCTTGTTCTCCTGCACCGCCGTCTGCAGCTGCGCGTCGAGGCGGTCGGCGCCGCCGTCGGTGTACCCGGTCTCGTAGGTCTTCCCGCTGCGCTGCGTGACGACGACGGTGTTGTCCTTCGTCTTCAGCTGGACGGACTTGAGCTCGCCGCGCTGGAGCTGCGTGATGAAGTCGCTGTACGTCGGCGGCTTCTCCTGCGTCCCCGTGTTGATCAGGCGCTGGGCGAAGAACGCCAGCACGACCACGATCAGGATCGGGAACGCCGCGCTCTTGAAGAACCTGCTCATGCCAGGTCCATGGCGCATCGTGCGCCGGGAAAAGTCAGACGGGTCAAGGAGGTGAGACTACCAGTCGGAGCGGGCTGTTCCGCCGATATGGACACCCTGGCGCCGAGGCACCGGCGACCCGTCAGCCCTCGTCGCGGGGCGCGGCGAGAGCCGCGACGTACGGCAGATTGCGCCAGCGCTCGTTGTGATCGAGCCCGTACCCGATCGCGAAGCGGTTCGGGATCTCGAATCCGACGTAGCGGATCGGCACGTCCGCCTTGCGTCGCTCGGGCTTCGTCAGCAGCGCGCAGACCTCGAGCGAGGCCGGGTCGCGCGCGCCGAGATTGCGCAGGAGATATTGCAGCGTGAGGCCCGAGTCGACGATGTCCTCGACGATCAGCACGTGGCGGCCCTCGATCGGCGTGTCGAGGTCCTTGAGGATCCGCACGACGCCGCTGGAGTCGGTCGCCGAGCCGTACGAGGCGACGGCCATGAAGTCGACCTCGCACGTGCCGCTGATGTTGCGCATCAGGTCGGAGAGGAAGAACATCGCGCCCTTGAGCACGCCGACCAGCAGCACGTCGCGGCCCTCGTAGTCCTCGGCGATCTGCATGCCGAGCGCCTTGACGCGCTCCTTGAGCTGGTCGGGCTGGACGAGGATCTCGCCGATCGGTGGAGCCTGCGCCATCGCGGCTGGAGCCTAGGGCTTTGTCGCGGCTGGCCGGTCGCTCGCGGCGCGGGGTGCGCTCGAACCGCAGCACGCCGCCCTCGACGACCGCGCGCGCGCCGTCGCCGACGTCGAGCATCGCGGCGCCGCCCCGCGCTCCCCAGCGCCAGCAGCTCGGGGAGCCGCGCGGCGGCGCGCGGGCACAGCCCGCCGGCGGCGTCCTCGGCGAGCCGCCGCACGACGAGCCGCGCGAGCGCGGGCGGCAGCGCGGCGAGGTGGCCGAGCGCGATGCGGTCGCGCCCGGCGAGCGCGGTGTCGATCACGACGTCGAGCACCTCGGCCTCGTCGCGCAGCAGCTCGGCGGTGCGCAGCAGGTTCGCCTCGGCGGCCGGGTGCAGCTCGCGCAGCGCGGGGAGCGCCCGCGCGCGAACCCGCGCCGCGCATGAACGCGTCCGACGTCGTTGCTCGCGTCGTCGACCCAGGCAGCCCGCGCGCCGCGCACCACGCGCCGGTCTCCTCGCGGCTGACGCCCGCGGCGAGCAGCGGGCGGATCAGCAGGCCGCGCCGTTCCGGCATGCCGAGCAGCGCGCGCCGGCCGGGCGAGGCGGCGAGGCGGTAGAGGATCGTCTCGGCCTGGTCGGTGGTCGTGTGGCCGGCGGCGAGCCGGCCCCTGCGCGCGCGGCGAGCGCGCGCCCCGGCTCCGTAGCGGACGTCGCGCGCCCAGGCCTGGAGGTTGCCGGCGCCCGCAGGCGCGGCGACCTGCTCGACCTGCAGCGGAACGTCGAGCCGCCGGCAGAGCGCCGCGCACGCCGCCTCGTCGTCGCCGGACTCCGGCCGCAGGCCGTAGTTCACGTGCAGCGCGCTGACCGCGTCCGGCCCGCCGATCAGGACGGCGACGTCCAGCAGGCACGACGGAGTCGCGGCCGCCGGAGAGCAGCACGACCACGGGCGCTCCCGCCGGGCAGCAGCCCGGTCTCGCGCACTCGCGCGGCGAGCGCGTCGGCCGCGGACGACATGCCGCGAGTCTACGGTCGCCGGCAGCGCTCAGCCGAGCTCGGGGATGATCGCCAGGTACAGCTCGGTGGCGTCGGTGAAGCCCTTGAGCTTCACCTCGCCGATGCGCTCGAACTCCTGGTGGCTCTCGGCCAGCTCGACGATCGCGCGCGTCACGAGCACCTCGCCGGCGGCGGCGCGGGCGGCGACGCGCGAGGCGAGGTTCACCTCGCGGCCGTAGTAGTCGCCGTCGCGGTAGAGGACCTCGCCGGCGTGGATGCCGATCCGCGGCAGCTGCGGCCCGATGCGAGTGCCTGGAAGCCGACGGCCCAGTCCGCGAGCGCGGCCGGGTCGCTGGAGACGAGCATCACCTCGTCGCCGATCGTCTTCACGATCCGCGCCTCGTCCGGCAGCGTGTGCGTCACGTCCGCGACGAAGCGCTCGACGGTGCTCGCCGCCTCCTCGTCCCCCTCCTGCTCGGTGAGCTGCGTGTAGCCGGCGAGATCGGCGAACGCGATCGCCGTCCGCATCCGGCCGAGCTCGGCGCTCGCGGCGCTGCCGAGGTCGGCCTCCATGTGCCCGACGATGTCCTGCTCGACGAAGTGGTGCAGGAGCCGCCGGTGGACGTGATCCATCACCGGCGAGGAGAACGGCAGCAGCCGCGCGGTCAGCTCCCCCATCTGCTCGGCGACCTGCAGCCCGGGCACGCCGTCGCGCATCAGCGGCTCGTGGACGTAGAGGTGGAACAGGCGCACCTCGGCGTCGGCGATCTGGGCCAGCGCCTGGCCGTAGACGCGCAGCAGCTGCAGGAACGCGGCGAGCGGGAACCCGGCATCGAGCACCTCCGCCATCTGCTCGAGCATCTCGACGTCGTCGGCGCCGAGGTGCTCGGGCCGCGCGAAGCCGAGCATGCTGAAGATCCGCTCGACGAGCGCCGGCTCGAGCCCGGCGGCGCGCGAGGCCTCGCGCAGCGTGAGCGTCGCGTCGACCGTCGGCATCAGCTCCTCGACGTACCCGAAGGCGAGCCGCCCCTCCTTCGTCGCGCGGCGGATCTCCTGCAGCGAGTGGCCGCGCTGGCGCAGCCGCGCGACGATCCGCGCGTGGGCGACCGCGATCGGCGGCCAGTCGACGCCGGCCTTGCGCGGCGCTCCGGGAACGAGCCCGTCGGCGACCCAGCGCCGCAGGGTCGCCGGAGTCACGCCGGCGCGGCGCGCGACCTCGGCGGCGTTCACCCGCTCAGGCGGGGGCGACGGGGCTCCCCGGGGCATCGGTCGGCCGAGGCCGGCGCTACGCGACCAGGTGCGGGTAGCGGTCCTCGAGCAGCGCGCGGAACTGCGCGTAGACCGGCTTCGTGATCGGGATCAGCGCGAGCGCGGCCTTCACGTCGCCGCCGGTCTTGATCCGCC
>CAVZZN010000013.1:0-133046 GCA_963779805.1 uncultured beta proteobacterium | reverse complement strand
CGCGTTTTCCGACAGGTCGTCCGAACCCAGGGACAGGATGCGGTAGAACCAGCCGAGCAACCCGGTCCTGCGCCGCGCTTCGCGCACGATGTGGGGCCGGAAGACGAACCAGTTCTCGAGGATCAGCAGGATCGTGTAGAACGACGCCGCGTAGCCGAAGATCGCGAACGCCGAGGTGGTGTGCGGCGTGATCATCGCGTTGAACGCGCGCTCGGGGTGGCCGAGGTGGAGCAGCAACGGGACCGGCACGATCAGCATGCAGCACAGCGAGGTCAGCAGCGCGAAGTGCGCCACCGGCCGGAACCGCTGCATGTGGAACACCTGGTACAGGCTCGAAATCGTGAACGAGCCGGCGACGAGGCCCGTGAGATAGGGATAGACCGCCACCAGCACGGTCCACGGAATCATCGTCTCGTTGGGATAGACATACCCGGTGAACGGCGCGGGCCCGGCGAACAGATCCATCAGTTCACCCCCTTGTCGAGCCCGATGTAGAACACGTTGGGTGCGTTGCCCGTCTCGGGCTTCAGCACGCTCACGCGGTTCTCGCGCACGAAGCGGCTGACCGGACTTTCCTTGTCGTTCAGGTCGCCGAAGATGCGTGCACTGACCGGGCACACTTCCACGCACGCGGGCTGCTCACCCTTGGTGATGCGGTGATAGCACCAGGTGCACTTGTCGGTGACGCCCTTCTCCTCGTTGAAGTAGCGCACGCCGTAGGGGCAGGCCTGCACGCAGTACTGGCAACCGATGCAGTAGGTATGGTCGATCAGCACGACGCCATCGACGGTCTTGAACGTCGCCCCCGTCGGGCAGACCTGGACGCACGCGGGATGCGTGCACTGGTTGCACAGCTTGGGAACGAAGAAGGCCTTCTCGACCTTGGCGCCCTGGTAACGATTGGCGAAGCGATACTGCGCTTCCGAGCCCGGACGCGGCGATGTTGACGGGATCGCTCTGGCTGTCGATGCGCGGCTTCTCCTCGCCTTCGAGATAGACGTATCGTTCCACCCACGTGCGGAAGTGATGAGCGTCCAGCGGAACGTCGTTCTCGGTCTTGCACGCTTCGACGCAGCGCAAGCATCCGATGCAGCGGGTTGCATCCACACCAAAGGCCCAGCGGTGCTTGGTCCAGTCGTAACCTGGCACGGGCGACGCGGCAGACGGCTCCCCGACGCTTGCACCGGCAGGCTGCAGCATCGCTTTGGCCCCGATCGCGGCCGCCCCTGCACAGGCTGCAGCGCCGCCGATGCGCCTCAGAAACTCCCGGCGTGGCTGTTGCGATCGCTCTGGCTTCGGTTTCATGTGCCGGCCCTCCTCGTGAATCGATTGGGCTGGTTCATTCGCTGCGAATGCTCGCGTAGTACCCCGCGAGCGCGTCGACGTCCGCGTCACCGAGGCCCGCGGCCATGCCGCTCATGACGTCGCTCTTGCGAGTGCCGTCGCGGTATGCCTTCAAGGCGATGACGAGATAGTCCTTCTGCTGCCCGGCGAGCTTCGGAAACGCCGGGTTGCCGCTGATGCCGTTCTCGCCGTGACATCCGGCGCATGCCGCTGACTTCTCCTTGCCCGCGCTGCCGCTCGCAGGCGCCGCTGAGCTCGGTGCCCCCGGCTTCAACGCGGCGAAGTGTTCGGCAAGTGCCTTCATGTCGCTTTCGCTCAGCGCCTTCGCAGTGGCGCTCATCATCGGGTTGCTGCGCGTTCCGGTCTTGTACGCTTTGAGTGCCTCGAGCAGGTACGCGCCATGCTGCCCAGCGAGGTTGGGCCAGATCGCGTTCGCGCTGATTCCGTCGCCGCCGTGGCACCCGGCACACACCGCCGCCTTGCCCGTCGCGCCACCGGCCGCTGCACCCGCGGGGACGGCGACCGTCTTCATCAGCTTGGGTGAATGGGGGTTGTGGCAGCTCGTGCACTGCTGCGTCCCCGCGTGCGTGGCCACATCGATCTGCGCTGCTCGGCGGGCCGGCCGGCCATCTTCTCGTGGCAGATCGGGCACAGCTTGCGCGTGTCCTGCGGCACGGTGAGCTTGCCACTCGCCGGATGATCCGTGCCGGTCGACACGTGCTGGAACTCGCCGCCGGCATCCCGGCCGCCGGCAACACCGTGGCACACCTCGCACTGCACCGCCTTGCCCATTTGCGTACTGTGGTGGACGCCTTGCGACCACTCGGCGTAGCGCTCGGGATGGCACGACTCGCAGTACTGCGAACCCATGTACCGCGGCTTGTCGGAGGCAATCTCCGCGACCGCATTGCCGCGGTAGTGCCCGTAGCGATAGAAGGAGTCCTTGGTGAAGAACAGCTTCGCGCCATACGCACCCAACCCGAACGCCACGAGCAGCAGCAAGAGACGTGCGATGTGCTTGGGCATAATCGGCTCCCAGTGTGGGCCGTAACTGCTGGTGCGTTCAGTCGGTCATGCGATTCGTGCTGCCGTCGAATTGCGGTGTTCCCGGCGCCGGACGGTAGGTCCGGCGCCCGTGGCCGTGCAGCCCCGCCCTTGCGGGCCGGCTGCACCCTGCACTCACTGCCAGCGATAGATGTACGACACGCCCACCACGCTCACGTTGTAGTTGGGCGACTGCTCGTTCGTCGGCATGACGGCCGTCACCGTGCCGTACTGCATCCCGTCGTAGACGTAATCGTTCGACTGTGCAGGTGCTGGAACCAGTACAGCAGACGCACCGTCGACGACTTGTCGATCGACGTACTGCCCGTTCAACCGCAGCTCGACCGCTGTTGTTGTCACGGTCGGGCATGTTCCGCCGCCGGGATGAACAGCACCGCCGGGATCGACCGCCGGCTGCCCGGCGACGGCGAACGGATTGTTCGCATAGCGATCCCGCCTTGCACGCCGATGTCCGTGTCGCGCCCGTGTAGACGAGGTCCGCCGCCGAGGTCGAGCTTGCCCGGCCATGAGCCCCTTGTGCCTGCAAGCCGACGCCCAAAGTGTCGACCTTGTCGCGCATGTCCGTGCCCCAGTTGAGGCACGGATCGATCTTCGCGTTGATGTTCTTGTCGGCCACGGTCGCGAAGCAGCCGCCCGGAGACGACGGTGTTGCCGGCCACGCCGCCTACGTTCGCGGCGTTGCTGTTGGCTGCCGTACGAATGCCCGCCGTCTTCGGACTTGATGGTCCTCGTAGCGTGTAGAACAGCGGTGGCGCTCGAGGTCGTCGGTCAGCCGCGTAGCCGGCCTCGAGGTTCACGCGCCCAGCTTCTCGCGCTCGTCAGCCCGAACACCGAGTTGTCGTAGTCGTCGTTGTTGCTCAGTCGATGCCGGCCTGCACGCGACAGTCGCTCGTTCGCCTCCCAGTTCGACGCTGCCCCGCAGCTTGTTGCGATTGCGGTCGGCCATGTTGAACCGGCGCATGCCGACCTCTTCGTTGATGTTGTTGCGGCTGCCGTACAGCGCCTGCGGCAGGATGTTGTTGTTGGGCGAGAAGATCGCCGCATTGCCGGTGAGCGGCGTCGGTCGGGAAGCCCGCGACGGGGCCGAATCCGGTCAAGCCTGGTCTGCAGCAGATACGCGTAGGCGCTTGCCGTGGCACCGCCCGCGGGAACGACATTGGCCATCGGCACCAGCGCGAGGAACGCGTTCTCGTCGTAGTTCACCCGGCGCTGCGAATACGCATAGGAGAGCCGGCGTGCGTCGACGTTGTCGACGACGTCGGCTCGCCACTCGGCTTTCAGCGTGTTCTCGCGGGTCTTCGGCGCGTCGGCGCAGTTGATCCAGGACCCTCGCACGAGCGGTCGATCTGCTGGTACTCGTAGCCGGCGACGATCGCGTGGCCGGGCGCGACGTCGTAGTCGCCGTCGAGGTTGAACTGGTTCAGCTTCTTGCTGTACGGCCGGTTCGCGTAGATGTTGATGTTGCTGCCCAGGGTGTTCGGCCGGCAGGCCGAGCGCGGCGTTGAACGCCGACGCGCCGGTGGCTCGCGCCTCGTTCGCGTCCTGGAAGACGTACGGTGTTCACCGGCGTGCGATTGTCGCGGTCGTCGTACTTGTAGGCGGCGACCAGGTTCAGTCCCTTCGATCGGCTTCGCGGTGAGCTTGGCGTTGAACGCCGTCGTGACGACCAGGCCGTCGCAGCGACGACGTCGGCAGGCCGAGCGGAAGCTGGTTGTTCTGCGCGACGGTGACGAACGCCTCGTCCTGCGTATTGCGCGCGTACGAGCCGAACAGCACCAGCTTCGTCGCGGGCGAGAAGTTGTAGCCACCGGTCAGCAGCAACTGGTGGAAGCTCGTTGCCCGGCTGCGCTGCTCATCGTCGCCGACTTGCGTCGGGTCGTTGGCGTCCGCCCACGTCATCGACTCGACGTCGTTCTTGAACACCGAGCCGTAGTAGGCGGCCTGGACGAAGCCGCGCTCACTCGTGTAGTTGATGCTCGCGTTGTACTGGTCGGTGTCTGGTCGATCGACGTCGGGAAGGATCGCCGCGAACTCGCTCACCTGCGAGCTGACCGTGCCCATCGGCTTGAGTCCGTCCTTCGTCTCGTGCCGGGCGCTGACCTTGACCTGCCAGTTCGGATCGATGTTGTAGGTGAAGCCGCCGTCGTAGCGCTTGCGCTTCGTGTCGAGATCGACGTTGTGGAAGCTCGGCAGATCGTTGGTGAGGATGTTGTTGACGATCGCCTGCTGCGCGGCCGTCGGTGGCGTCGCCGACCCCGCTGACGAGCGAGGGCGCAAGTCCCGTCGTCGGCGACAGCGAGCGGAAATTGACCCCGGTGGCGCTGACCTGCGGCACGCAGCGGGCGCGCCCAGTTCGAGCGGCAGCGTGAGGTTGTTCGTGCCGGTGCCGAGGTACGGCGTCTGGTACGTATCGGAGCGGTTGCGCGCGCAATCTGATCGAAGCCGACGTCGATCCGGAACGTGCCCTGCTGCCCGTAGCGGACCGCGATCTCGCGATCGTCGAGGCCGAGATCGGTTCCCGTGACGCGCCAGCGCGTCGGATCGCTGCTGTCGTACGAGCGCTCCGCCGCGCACGTCGAAGTCGAAGATCGCCGATACGCACCCTTCCTGAACAGCCCGTTGTACTCGCCGAACTTGAACGAGTCCTCGCTCACGTAGCCGATGCCGGCTTCGACGCTGCTCGTCGGCTTCGTCGAGTTGCGCGGTGGCATCCGCGGCTTTCGTCGGCCTGCGCGACCGACACGGCCGCAAGTGCGACCAGCGCGGCCTGCACGGCAATGACCGACGAGCGCATCGCGAATGGTTGTCCTTGCTTGCTCATTGCTTGCTCCCCGATGGGCGGTGGCTAACGCTGGAACTTCGCGCCGGCCGGATGATTCGAGCCGTGCATCTAGCACATGGCAGTTCAGGCAGGCGCGTGCGTTCGTCTGGGCGCGCGGGCTCTGGTTGCCCAACGGCTGCATTCCGTTGACGGTCGTCGCATTGCCGCCAGGCAGATTCGCGCCGCTGTTGATCGCCGCACCGTGGTCGCCGCTAGTGGCATTGCTGGCAGAGCCACGGCGCGCGAACCTTGAGCAGCGCCGAGTTGTTCGAGCCGTGCGGCGTATGGCAGTTGGTGCAGTCGTCGACGACCGGGCTGTGTTCCCACAGGAACGGGCCGCGCTTCTCTGCGTGGCACGTGTAGCAGGTCTCGTTGACCGAGTTCTTGACCAGCAGCTTCGGACCGGTGGAACCGTGCGGGTTGTGGCAATCGGAGCAGACCACCTTGCCTTCGAGGATCGGATGCCGCGAGATCCGGTGGATCTGCGCGCGCTGCGTCTTGTGGCAGGCGAAGCACACCTCCGGCTGGGTCGTCTTCACCAGCACCGGATCGTGCGTCGCGTGCACCGTGTGGCAGTTGCTGCAGGACACGTCGCGGGACTGGTGCTCGCTGCCGGCCCAGTGCATCCGCAGCCCCGTCTGATGGCAGGCCAGGCACGCGCCGTTGCGCTGATCCGGCGCGCGACACGTTCTTCGACTTGACGCCGAAGACGACATCCGGATGCGCTCCGGCAGGATCGTTGCGGTGGGCGTCGCTCTCGCCGTGGCACGACTGGCACGTCGGCGCGCGCGCGTCGGCGCGGTTGCCGTGGCGGGGTCTGATAGATGGCGAGGATGGGCGTGCGCCAATTCTCGTCGTGGCACGTCGTGCACAGCGCGTCGCGGCTAAGGGCGGCGCTTTCCCCGGCTTGATTCGCCGCAGGCGGCTCCGCGGCCATCGTCGCTGTCGCGAACAGCGATGCTGCCAGCCAGGCGCCTAACATCATGATTTTGCGAGACCACCGCATATGATTCTCCCTTGGAGCCAAGTATGTGAAACTTTGTCGCAGCGACGTTCGGGCAGTGTAGATCCGCGTACGGGTGCGACACATATGATCCAGATCAAACGCCCCGGCGAAGAGCACCGGAGGTGGCGCACGAGATACGGCCATGACCCACTGCCACCATGACCGTTACAGACAGGGAGGGGATGCAGTGCAATGCACGGTCCGACGCCGGGCTGATCAAAGCGTCGCCGGACGTGGAAGGGGCTGCGTCCGCGTCGAATGCAGCGCGGCATACGATTGATAATTCTCAAGAGCCCGGTGTGGCGCGCGCGTAGGCTGATTGTCGCGGGTTGGGCTTAAGCGTTTCCCTGGTGGCGAATTCCGCGCTCGGACAGCGCACGAGCGTGCTCGTGCGCGCGAGAGCTCCGCTCCACGAACGGAAGCGCCCCCATCTCATCGATCAGGAGGATGGCGATGAAGACTTCTGGCAACCGCGGCGGTCTCCGTGCTCTTGATCCTGGCCGCGGGCTGCAGCCAGAAGGAGCCGCCCGCCCCGCCGGCCGCACCGGCTGCCGCAGCCACGCCCCCGCCCGCGGCCGACGCGTCGGCAGGCAAGGCCATCGCCGAGCGCACGTGCAAGGCATGCCATGGCCTCGACGGCCGGGGCGTCGGCCCGGGGATCCCCTCCCTCGCCGGACAGCGGGAGCGCTATCTCGACGTTGCGCTGCAGGAGTACGGCCAAGGCAAGCGGCGCCATCCGGGCGGCCAGGACATGGTCACGGCATTCAGCGGCCCGCAGGGGCGCAACGTCGCCGCGTACTACGCGGGCCTCACGCCGCCCGCAACCCCCGCGGAGCCGAAGGCTGCTTCGCTCGGGCACGACGACGCGCAGACCCTGGCGGCCCCTTGCGTGAAGTGCCATGGCGAAGGCGGCAACAGCACGCGCCCCGGCGTGCCGAGCCTCGCCGGACAGCAGCCGTACTATCTGATCGCTGCGATGCACGAATTCCATAGCGGCGTACGCGCCGATCGGGCAATGAAGGCCGTATCGGCGACCGCGGACGACATGCAGCTCGAACGCCTGAGCCTCTATTTCGCCTCGCAAACGCCTGTGGCACGCGGCACGACGCACGGAGGCGATCCTCAGGCCGGCAGCGCGATAAGCGGCCCCTGCAGCGGATGCCATGGGGCCGACGGTGTGAGTCATGACAGCTCGATCCCGAACCTCGCGGGCCAGGACGAGCAATACCTCGCGAAGGCCATCCGGGTGCACCAGGCGGCCGGCACGCGCTGGAGCATGGAATATCAGGTGGTCGGACTCAGCGACCAGGACGCCAGGAACCTCGCCGCGTACTTCGCCGCGCAGACACCCCAGGCGGCCGAGAAGACGCCCGCGTCGGTCGAGGCCATCGCAACGCAGTGCGACCGCTGCCACGACAGCGACAACGGTCCGGTTACCGCCCCCAGGATCAAGGGCCAGGACCGGGCCTATCTCGCGATAGCGCTGCGAGCGTACCGCGACGGCAGGCGCGAGGGCTCCGCGATGCACAACATGAGCTCCGCGTACAGCAACGTCGCGATCGACCGCGTTGCGACCTTCTATGCCGGCAAGGGCGGGGGCTAGGACGCAGGCGTCGTGCGCCCTTGATGTGCATCATGGCTGTCGCACGGCCGCGACCCTTTGCAGCGGTCGCGTGATCGTTTGCCTTACCATGAGCGTTTGCGACGGCCGCGGCAGCCCTGCGGCCCGGCTCTACTGCGCGCGATAGGAGGCAGCCATGCAAGTCGTCGAACTCAAGGAAATCGCAGCATCGACCGAAGCGGCGATCGCGGCGGATGTCGAGAAATGGGTACAGGACTTCTGCGAGCGCACGGGTCTGCGCATGGAATCCGTCGAGATCAAGCTGTTCGAGGACGAGACCGTGGATTCGGTGATCCCCGAATATCGCGCAACGGCCCGCCTGCAGATCCGCCTCTGGTGATGCATCATCCGCGTACGCGCTGAGCAACTTCCAAGGCTGCTCGGTGCGGTGGCCGGTGCGTGCGCGCGCTGGCCGGCGCAAGCCTCCCCGCGGGTTGTCACGGCGCTTCGCCGGACGAAGCGCTTTTTCATTACCATGGCGTCCTGGCTCCTCGAATGTCCCCCCGCACGATGCACGCTGCGGGACGCACCGAACCTATGCTCATCCAACGCCTGTTTCGTTCCCCGTCGGACGACGACGACCCCGCACGGCGGATCATCGCCGTGGCCAAGCTTGCCGCCGGACTCGGACGAGCTCGCGGCGCTCCTCGCCAACGATCCCGCGCCGGAAGTGCGCATCGCTGCGGTGAACGCTTGCAGCAATCTCGACGCCCTCGCCGCCGCCTGGGAGAACGAGTCCGATGCTGCAGTGCGCGCTGCCCTCGCCACCGCATTGGGGACGTTGCTCGCCGCAACCCCGGATAGCGCCCGGGCGACGACCCTGCTCGAAGGGGCCGCAGTGCACCGACGCCATCCGAGCGGACGTGGCGCAGCGCGCTGCCGATACGCAGCGCCGCCGCAGCGCCATTGCGTCGATTCGCGGGGAAGACGTGCTCGTCGCGCTCGCGCTCGCTGCCGAGCACGCCGACACGCGCATGGCCGCGGCCGAGCGCGTGGCTACGCCGGAGGGGCTGCGCAACATTGCGGAAGGCGCGAGGGACAAGGACCGCGGCGTGGCCCGGCTTGCGCGCAAGCAGCTCGATGCGATGGCGACGCGCGAACGCGAGACGGCCGAAGCCGATGCCGTCCTCGCGCAACTCGAGGCGCTCGCGAGCGAGCCCGGTCCGATCCTGACGCGCGTCATCGAGCTCAACCGCCGCTGGGAAGCGCTCGGCGTCGACGACGCGGCGCGTCTCGCGCGCTGCGAAGCCGCCCGCCAGGCGCTGCAGGAACGCTTCGCGCACGAGCACGCCGAGCAGCGCGCGCGCACCGAGTTCGAGCACACGGTCGAAGCATGGCTCGGGCAGACGCAACCGCCCGCCACGTCGGACGAGCTCGCGATCCGGCGCGAAGACCTTGCCGCACTGCGCGCACTGGGGCAGGGCCTCGCGCCGCCGTCCCTCCTGTCCCGCCTCGACGAGGCGGAGCAGCGTATCGAGCAATGGGCTCGAGATGTCGAGGCGCGGGCCGCGGCGGAAGCGATGGTGATCGAGGCCGAGCAACTCGCCGCGAGCACGTCGGTCGACGACGCCAAGCTGCCGGAGCGCTGGCAGGCGCTCGAGCCGACGCTTCGGACGCCTGCGCTGACGGAGCGCTTCGATACGGCGCTGAAAGTGGTCGAGGAGCGCAGGCTCGCGCAGGCTCGCGCGGCGGAGCAGGCCACGCAGGTCGCGCGCCAGCAGGTGCACGCGTTGTTGCACGCCGCGGAGCAGGCGCTTGCGGCGGGCGAGCTGCAGCGCGCCCGCGCCGCCACCGACGAGATCAAGGCGCACAGGGCGAGCGCCGGGCTGTTGCCGAAGCCGACCCTGCAGCGGCTCGGCCGCCTGAACCATGAACTGCGCGAGATCGAGCAGTGGAAGTCGTTCGGACAGCACCAGGCCTGCATCCAGATGTGCGAGCGCGCGGAGGCCGCGGCGAGTCTCAAGCTGGACCCGCCGCACGTGGCGGCGGAAGTGCAGAAGCTGCGCAACGAATGGAAGGCGCTGGAGCAGCAGCACGGCGCGGTGCCGCGCAGCCTGCGGGAGCGTTTCGAGCGCGCCTGCGAAAAGGCCTACGCACCCGCAAAACGATTTTTCGCGGAGCAGGCGCTGCGGCGCAAGGAGGCGCGCCACAAGCGCGAGGAATTCATCGCCGCGGCCGCAGCTCACGCCCCGACATTGCTCGCCGAGCCGTGCGACTGGCGCGCGATCGAGCGCTGGCTGCGCGAGACGGGCGAGCGATGGCGCGGCAACGACCTCGGCAGCGTCGAGCCCAAGGCGTGGAAAGCGCTCGAGGCCCAACTCGACGGCGCGCTCGCGCCGTTGCGCAATGCGCTGTCCGCCGTGCGCGAGGAAGCGAAGGCGCGCCGCGCCGCGTTGATCGCGGAGGTCGCCGCGCTGGCCGCGAGGGCCATGGAGCGCGAAACGCCGGCGCACGTCAAGGCCCTCCAGGGCCGCTGGCAGGCCGAGGCCAAGTCGTTGACGCTGACGCAGCGCGACGAGCGCACGCTGTGGGAGCAGTTTCGCGCAGCGTGCGATGCGGTATTCGAGGCCCGCACGGCGAAGCGCAAGCAGGACGACGAGGCGAAGCGCGAAGCGCGCGGCACGCTCGAGAGCATCTGCGTGCAGCTCGAGGAGCTCGCGAAGGCGACGGACAGGGACGAGCAGCAGTTGCGTCGCGCCGCACAGGATCTGCAGGAGCAGTGGACGCGCGCAGCGAAGCGGCCCGATCCCGCGCTGCGGCACCTCGAGACACGCTTCGCCGCCGCGAGGAGGGCGATCGATGATGCGTCGTCGGTACGTGCGCGAGCCCGCAAGGCCGCCGTGTGGCAGACGCTCGAAGCGAAGGAACGCGTCTGCGAAGAGCTCGATCGCCTGCTGCGCTCGCACGGCGGCGGCACCGGACTCGGCCACCATCCATGCACGGTGGGCCGAGCTGCCGGCGCTGCCTGCCGCGTGGGAGAAGGCCATGCTCGCCCGCCGGGATGCGGCGCTGCGTGCCCTGGGCGATGAAGCGGCGGCAGCCGCGTACCGGGCGCGCATCGAAGGCGATGCCGAGTCGCGGCGCGAGATGCTGCTCGCGCTCGAGCTGCAGCTCGGTCTCGAATCACCGCCGGAGCTCCAGGCGCAGCGACGCACGCTGCAGTTGAAGCAGCTACGCGACCGCTTTCAGGGGGGAGCGACCAGCGGCCCGGCCGGCGCGGGCGAACGCCTGCTCGCATGGTGCGCGCAGCCGGGCATCGCCGACACGCAGGATCTGCCGCGCCGTGCTCGCGTGTTCTCGGCGATGGAGCATGCCGCTTCGTCGCCGCATCCGCGAGCATCCTGACATCCATCGAGGCCGGGGCCCGTTGCGCTGGATCCGAGCAGCGCCGGTCCCGCGCATGCGCGACTTCGCGGTCCCTGCGAAGGAGCGTAGCGTCGACCTGCGGGCTTAGCTCTCGCTCTCGCGCCGCGCCGACACCCGCTGGCCGCGCATGGTTGCGCGCGAGAGTGCGCGAATGACCTTCTCGGCCTGCGCTTCGCGCACTTCGACCAACGAATACTCGTCGCCGATCTCGATCGCGCCGATCGCGTCGCCCGGAATCTTCGCCTCGTTCGCGATCGCGCCGACGATGTCCTTCGGCCGCACGCCATGGTGCTGCCCGATCGTCACGACCAGGCGTGTCATGCCATCGGAGCGACGCTTCGGCGCGCGCGTGCCGTCGCGCCGCGGACCGGCGGCGTTGCGCGGCGGCTGACGCTGCTCACGCGAACCGCGCACCGGGCCGGCGTCGATCACCTCGGGCACTTCGTCGCCTTGCTGGCCGTGCGTCGCTTCGGCGGCGAGCTTCGCCGCCGCGGCCGCGATGTCGAGACCGTCGTACTCCTCGGCGAGCGATTGCACCGCGACCCGGTACGGCTCGAATGCATCCGCGACGAGCGTCTCGCGGATCGCGGCCGTGAGCGCCGCGATCCGGCGTGCCCGCACGTCGGCGAGACTCGGGATGCGCGCCGGCTCGATCTTCTGCTTCACCACTCTCTCGATCGCCTTGAGCAGTCCGTGCTCCCTGCGGCGCAACGAGCGTGATCGCGGTGCCTTCGCGCCCCGCCCGACCCGTTCGGCCGATGCGATGCACGTACACATCGGGCGACTGGGGAATGTCGTAGTTGATGACGTGACTCACCTGCTCGATGTCGAGGCCGCGTGCGGCGACGTCGGTGGCGATCAGCAGATCCGCGGTCCCTTCGCGAAAGCGGCTCATGACGCGATCGCGCTGCTGTTGCGCAAAGCCGCCGTGCAACGCCTCCGGACTGTAGCCGCGGCTTGCCATCGCTTCGGCGAGCTCGTCCACCTCCATCCGGGTTCGGCAGAAGATGATCGCGGATGCGGGCGCTTCGAGGTCCAGGATGCGACCGAGCGCCTCGATCTTCTGCGGACGCGGAACGACGTAGGCGACCTGGCGAACGCGCGGGGTCGCGTGCACTTCGGCCTTGACCGCAATACGCTCGGGTTTCGTCATGTGACGCCGCGCGAGCTCGCTGATGCGTGCCGGGAACGTGGCGGAGAAGAGCGCCGTCTGCCGATCCTTCGGCGTCTCCTCGAGGATGGCCTCGATGTCCTCGATGAAGCCCATGTCGAGCATCTCGTCGGCCTCGTCGAGCACGAGATAGCGCACGTTGTCGAGCGCAAGGCTGCCGCGGCCGATGTGATCGAGCAATCGTCCCGGCGTACCGACCACCACCTGGACGCCCCGTCGCAGCGCGGAGAGCTGCCGCTGCATGGGCTGTCCGCCGTACAGCGGAAGCACGCTGACGTGCAGGTGCCGACCATAGCGGTGCACGGCTTCCGCGACCTGGACCGCGAGCTCGCGGGTGGGCGTCATGACGAGGGCCTGAACGGTGGGCACCCTCCGATCGAGCCTGGCGATGAGCGGCAATGCGAACGCGGCAGTCTTGCCCGTGCCCGTCGCCGCGCTGCCCAGCACGTCGCGTCCCGCAAGCAGCACGGGAATCGCCTGCAACTGGATGGGTGTGGGCTCTTCGTAGCCCAGCTCGTCGAGCACCTGCAGGATCTCGCCGGGCAGGCCCAGGGATTGAAAGGTCGCAATGCGGGTAGCGTCAGTCATGATGGTTCGTCATGCAGCCGGGCCACTCCGGCCCGGGAACCGCACAAACGCAAAGCCCCACGATGAGCGCGGGGCTTTGCAGGATCGCCACTTTGCGTGGCTGGTTGCGTTGCTCACGGCAACGTGTGCCGCCGGTGGTTCACCGGCTTGGGGGTCGACAAGTAGTTGATGTCATCGATAGAGGCACCTCCCGTCGTCTGTTGCGTACAGCATCGGGATGGCTCGCGGCTCGCGACACCACCGGGTTGCCCGGAACTGCGCACCACACCGGACGTCCGGCGCTCGCACTCGCAGACATCCATCCACCCTCTGCAGGTGAGACTACGCCGCGCCGCGAAGAGTTTCAAGAACTCTTCTGCACGTGCGACTGCGCGTACGCACCTTCGGTCGGGCGGGCTCCGCGGCATGCAGCCACAACGCGCGGTCCGCGGGGCGCCCGACGTTCGGCGCCTGCTCGTATCGACTACGTCGCGTTGCCGGTGCGTCTCGGCAGGAAGGGCGCGAGCACGTCCATCGGCAGCGGAAACACGATGGTCGTGTTCTTGTCCGCGCCGATGACGGTCAGCGTCTCGAGGTAGCGGAGCTGGATCGCCTGGGGTTCCTGCGCCAGCACCTTCGCCGCCTGGAACAGCTTCTCCGAAGCCTGCAACTCGCCCTCGGCATGGATGACCTTCGCGCGTCGCTCACGTTCCGCTTCGGCTTGCCGGGCGATCGCTCGGATCATCGATTCGGTGAGATCGACCTGCTTGATCTCGACATTGGAGACCTTGATTCCCCAGGAATTGCTCTGCGCGTCCAGGGCCTGCTGGATGTCCAGGTTCAGCTTCTCCCGGCCCGCCAGCATGTCGTCGAGGTCGTGCTTGCCCAGCACGGAGCGCAGCGTGGTCTGCGCAAGCTGACTGGTGGCATCGAGATAGTTCTGGACCTGGATGATCGCCTTCTCCGCATCGATCACGCGCAGGTAAACCACGGCGTTCACCTTGACCGAGACGTTGTCGCGCGAGATGACGTCCTGGGTGGGCACCTCGAACACCACCGTGCGCAGATCGACCTTGACGAGCTGCTGTATGCCGGGGACGAGCAGCACGAGACCGGGGCCCTTGACTCGCCAGAACCGGCCCAGCGTGAAGACCACGCCACGCTCGTATTCGCGCAGAATCCGCACCGCGGACACGACCAGGAAGCCGAAGAGGACGACGACTCCTGCCGCAACGAGCTCGTAGATCATGACGCGCCTCCTTCGGACAATGACTCCGCCTCGACCTCGAGAGTGAGGCCGTCGATTCGGACCACCCGCACCCGCTCGCCCGTGCGCAGCGGCGCGCCGCTGCGCACGCGCCACGTCTCGCCGTGCACCTGCGCCCAGCCCTCGCCCACGAAATCGGCCATCACCTCGCCGCGGCTGCCCAGCAGCTCCTCCTGGCCGGTCACCACCTTGCGTCGGCGCGCCTTCACGGCCACACCCACGACGAGCAGCAGGAACAGCACGCTCGATGCAGCGAGACCGAGAATCAGCGGCCATGGAACGCCATAACCGGGAACGTCCGTGTCGATGAGGACGATCGCGCCGATGACGAAGGCGACGATCCCGCCCGCGCCCAGCACCCCCGAGGTGGGCAGGAAGAGCTCGGCGACGAGGAAGGACATGCCGAGCGCAATGAGCGCAAGTCCCGTGTAGGTGAACGGAAGCAGCTGGAACGCGAACAGCGCGAGCAGCAGGCAGATGCCGCCGATCACCCCCGGGAACACGTAGCCGGGGCTCGCGAGCTCGAACAGCAGGCCGTAGAACCCGAGCATCATCAGGATCAGCGCGAGGCTGGGCGATGCGATCACGGACAGCAGACGCACGCGCCAGTCGGGCTCGAAGAGCACCTGCTGCGCGCCCGCGACGTCCAGCGTGACGTCTTTGCCCGCGACCGACACGCGCTTGCCCTGCACCTCCCCGAGCAGCGCGGGCACGTCGGGCGCGACGTAGTCGACCACGTGCATCGCGAGCGCTTCGTCGGCCGGAAGGCTGACCGCTTCCCGCACCGCCTTCTCCGCCCATTCGGCGTTGCGGTGGCGCAATTGCGCGAGGCTGCGGATGTAGGCCGCGGCATCGTGGATCTGCTTCTCGGTCATCGTGCTCTTCGCGGCAGCGGGCGCGCCCTTCGCTGCGGTGCCCTTGTCGCCCTTGGGGGCGGATGACGGGGCCGGGAGAGGTTCGGGCTCGGGTCCGCCGAGCCCGATGGCGACCGGCGTGGCAGCTCCCAGGTTGGTGCCAGGCGCCATCGCCGCGACATGGCTCGCGTACAGGATGTAGGTGCCGGCGCTCGCGGCGCGTGCGCCCCCGGGCGCGACGAACGTCGCCACCGGGACGGGAGAGGCGAGGATGCGCTTGATCATGTCGCGCATCGAAGTGTCGAGACCGCCCGGGCGTGTCGAGCTTCAGGACGATGAGGCTGGAGCCGTTCTCGGCAGCGCGCTTCACCCCCCGAGCGAAATAGTCCGCGGTGGCCGGCGTGATCGCATCGTCGATGGTGAGCACGGTCACCGTGGGATTCGCCGTCGCCACGATGGGCAGCAGCGGGAGAAGGAGAAGGAGCAGCAATGCCATCGGCGTGACCCGGGATGCACGCACCGCCAAGTCCGGTGCGAACACGCTACCACCAATGAACGCGGATTCCTACGGCCGCGGAAATTGCGCTGGATCATTTCTGCTCGCCGCGCGCAATGCCGGGCCCCCGAAATCGGACTAGAGTCGAAAGACCGCTTACTCTTTCGAATCTCCATGACCGCACATCTGGCGGACCCCGAGCACAATCCTTCGTTCACGCGAGGCGTATTCCTGGGCGAGATTCGCCAGGAGCTCGTCTTTCCGTTCCCGGAGCTTGCACCGTCGGAGAAGGAAGACCTGAACGCCATTCTCGACAGCTTCCGGGCGTGGGCGTCGGCAACGGTGGACACCGCCCGGCTCGATCGCGAAGGCCGCTTCGGCGACGATGTGCGCGCCGGCATGGCGGAGCTCGGGATGATGGGGCTCAACATCCCGCAGGAGTACGGCGGCTTCGGGGCTTCGGCCCTGCTCTTCGGCCGCGTCTTCGGCGAAGTCGCCACGGCGGACGCGTCGCTCGCGGTGTACTTCGGCGCTCACCAGTCCATCGGGTGCAAGGGCATCACGCTCTTCGGCAACGATGACCAGAAGCGGCGCTGGCTGCCGCGGTGTGCCACGGGCGAGCTCATCGCCGCGTTCTGCCTGACCGAACCGGGCTCCGGCTCCGACGCGCAGGCGATGCGCACGACGGCCACGCCGAGCGCGGACGGCACGCATTACCTTCTCGACGGCGAGAAGATCTGGATCTCCAACGCCGGCTATGCCGGTGTCTTCACCGTGTTCGCCAAGGTTCCCGTCGAGCAGAACGGGAAGACGCGGCAGCGCATCACCGCATTCATCGTCGACGCCCACGCCCCGGGCATCACGCTGGGCAAGGTCGAGGACAAGATGGGGATCAAGGCGAGCGACACGCGGTCCGTTTCGTTCGCGGACGTGCGCGTACCCGTCGAGGATCGCCTGGGCGACGTCGGCGATGGGTTCCGCATCGCGCTGGAAATCCTGAACTCCGGTCGCCTGGGCCTTGCCGCCGGATCCGGACGCGGCACGCGCAGGATGCTCGATCTCGCGCTCGCGTACGCCAAGGAGCGCAAGCAGTTCGGGCGTCCGATCGGCTCGTTCGAGATGATCCAGCGCAAGTTCGCGCTGGCCGCCGCGGACTGCTACGCGCTCGACGCCGGGTGGATGACCTGCGCCTCGATGGTGGACCGCGGCGGCATCGATTTCTCGCTGGAGACGGCGGCCTGCAAGGTGTTCGGCTCCGAGCTCGCGTTCCGCGCAGCGGGCGATGCGCAGCAGATCGCAGGCGGCATCGGGTATTCGAGGGACTATCCCTACGAGCAGGCGGTGCGCGACTGCCGCATCATCCTGATCTTCGAAGGCACGAACGAGATCCTCCGTGCGCTCATCGCATTGTCGGGGCTGCAACAGCCGGGCGAACAGCTGAAGGCGCTCGGCCAGGCGTTCAGGGACCCGCTGCGCTCACTCGGCGCCATCGGCTCCTACATCGGCGGGCGCGTGAAGCGCAAGCTCGGCAAGCCCGATCTCACGCGCGTGCACGAGACACTGCGGCCCGAAGCGAACATGGTGGCCGATGCCGTGCACGACCTCGCGCTGGCCGTCGAGAAGCTCCTGATCACGTATGGCAAGGAGGTCATCGAGCGCCAGTTCCACCAGGAGCGTCTCGCCAACGCAGCGATCGACATCTTCCTGTCGACGGCCACGCTTTCGCGCGCGACCTGGGCCATCGAGAAGGCGGGCAGCCCGGAGCAGGCGGAAGCCGACCTCGACAACGCGCGCATCTTCGTGTCGATGGCGATGCGTCGCACGCGGCGCGCGCTGAGGGCACTGGAGCGCAACCAGGATGCGCGGCTCAAGGTGCTGGCCGAACGCGCGCTCGAAAGCGGCTCGCTGACGGTGGACACGCCGACGGACCTTTAGCCGGGGTCAGAAGCGCTCGACCCAGGGTCTCAACTCGACCTCCCACGTCCACGCGCTGCGCGGCTGGCGCAGGATGTTGAGATACGTGAGCGCGATGGCGTCGGGATCGAGCAGCGAGTCCGGCCGATCCGGGTCTTCCTGGCGTGCCCTGCTGCGAATGCCTCCGTCGATGACGAAGTGTGCGACGTGGATGCCCTCCGGCGACAATTCACGGGCGAGGCTCTGGGCGAGTCCGCGCAATGCGAACTTGCCCATGGCGAACGGCGCCGACTGCGCATACCCCTTCACGCTCGCCGAGGCACCGGTGAACAGGATCGCTCCGTGCTTCCGGGGCAGCATGCGGGCGGCCGCCTGCTGCGCAACCAGGAATGCTCCGAACGCGCTCACCTGCAATGCGTGCTGAACATCGGCGGGAACGAGATCGACGAACGGTCCCCGCGTGCGTGCGCTCGCGTTGTAGACGACCACGTCCGGCGCGCCGAGCTCGCGTTCGACGTCGGCGAACAGACGCCGGACTTGCGCCTCGTCCTGGGCGTCGCAGGGGAATGCGCGGGCGCCGGTCTCGGCGCACAACGGCGCAAGCTTCGCGATCTCGCGCGCCGCGACCGCGACCGCGAGGCCCTCCTGCCCGAGCAAGCGCGTGAGCGAGGCACTCAATCCGCTGCCTGCCCCGACGATCAGCGCGGACGTATAGGTCGGCGATGCCATGACACTCTCCTCCACCCTGCACGGGCAAGCCGTGCAGGGTCGCAATCCCCGCATGATGCTACAGTTGCTCCCGCCTTCTTTCCAAGGAGCTCCCGATGACTGCACGAATGATTGGACCTGCGCTGCTCTCGCTATGGCTCGGTGCCGCCTGCGCCCACGCGGCTGCCCCTTCGCAATCGCTGGGCATCAAGCTGCAGGACTCGTCGACCGACCCGTCGATCGCCCACATGCGGATCGTCCTCGACCACGATACGGTCAAGCCCGGCCGCGTCGCGCTCCACGCCGAGAATCAGTCGAAGAGCCTCGTGCACGAGGTCCTGATCGCGCGCGATCCCGGCAAGGCGGAGTTGCCGTTCAACGCGAAGTCCGACCGGGTCATCGAGAGCCGCGCGCATTCCCTGGGCGAGATCTCCGACCTCGCACCGGGAAAGACCGGCACGCTGACGTTGAACCTCAAGGCCGGCCATTACGTCCTGTTCTGCAATCAGCCGGGGCACTACAAGGACGGGATGATGGCCAGGCTGACGGTCGCACGCTGACGGGCGAAATCACTCCGAAGCGGGCAGGCGCCGCGGCATCGGCCGTTACGCACGCCTTCCGCGGGCACGATCCGGATCCTGTCCGGATGTCGCGCGGTGCAAGTCGAGGACGAAGGTCTGTCCGACGAGGTCCTTGCCGAAGCTGTGGTGGCGCTCCTCGTGTGTCAGGCGAAACCCGGCCTCTTCGTAGAGATGACGTGCGGCGTCGAGTCCGCCGTTGGTCCAGAGCATCAGCTTGCGGTAACCGGCGCTGCGGGCGAATGCGATGCACTCGGCCACCAGCCGGCGGCCGATGCCCGCTCCGCGCGCGTGGGGCTCGACGATCAGCAGCCGCAGCTGGGCGACGGTGACGGCCTTGCGGACCAGGAACACCGAGCCGACCTGTTGCCCGTCGAGCTCCGCGATCCAGCACCGTTCGCGCTCCGGGTCGTAGCGCCTGAGGAAACGCGCGGCGATCTCCGCCACCAGCGCCTCGAACGTCGAGTCCCAGCCGTACTCCTGCGCGTAGAGCCGGCCGTGACAGGCGACGACCCAGCCGATGTCGCCCGGGCGGTGCGCACGTAGCACGACTGGCGCGGGAATCGCCGCCGCGCCGTGGAGCAGGCCCTCGATGGTGGCCATCGCTTCGACGACGCGTGCTTGCGCCGCATCGGCAAGCGGGGCGAGCAGCGCCGCCGTTTCGGCGTGCGATGCGCGATCGAGCGATGCGAACGCCCGTCTGCCGGCCGCCGTCAACGCCAGGTGGAACCGGCGCGCGTCGGCCGTGGCGGTCGTCCGGCGCAGGTAGCCGCCTGCAACGAGCCTCTGCAGGATGCGACTGAGATATCCGGGATCGAGCGCGAGACCGCGCGCGATGTCGGCCGCGGCGATCGCCCCTGGCGCCTGCGCGATCTCGTAGAGCACCCTCGCTTCGGCGAGCGACCACGGCGTGTCGTAGAGACGCTGGCGCAGGACGCCGATCCGCTGCGTGTAGACACGGTTGAAGCGCCGCACCGCCACGACCCGCGACTCGGGGACGGGGTCCATGCGGCAATCTCGATCATTTCGTTGCCGCTGTCAACTAATCGCGCGCGGCGCTCGACGACGATGCGGACGGTCTCCCGGCCCGACGCGGATCGAGCGAGCCGGGGGGCAGCCCCCCGGCTCGTGATCACGGCCTCGCGTTCCGGGCACGCGGCCCGGCCGCGCAAGGCATCAGCCGCCGTACTTCTTGATCAGCGCCTTCGCTTCCTCGAGCAGCGCCGCGCCGTTCGCGCCCTTGGCGTTGGCTTCCTTGATCCAGTCCTGCGCGACCGGCGCGACGGCCTTCTCCCACTTCGCGTACTCGGCCGGCGACAGGATCGTGAACACGCCGCCGGCGTCCTGCGCGAGCTTGCGGCTCGGCACCGTCGTCGCGTCGAACAGCTTGCCGATCAGGCGCGACGTCTCGAGGCCGCTGTTGTCGTCGATCACCTTCTTGATGTCCGGCGGCAGGCTGTCGTACTTGGCCTGGTTCATCGCGATCACGAAGATCGAGTTCGACATCTTCGGCTGTCCCGGCGCGTTGTCGAGGTGGTATTTCGTGATCTCGGCGAGCTTGATCGAGGGCGCGCCTTCCCACGGCACCATCGCCCCGTCGATCACGCCCTTCGAGATCGCCTCGGGAATTTGCGGCAGCGGCATCTGCACCGGCGTCGCGCCGAGTGCCTCGAGGAACTTCGAGCCGATGCGCGACGGAGCGCGGATCTTGAGACCCTTCAGGTCCTCCATCGTCTTCACGTCCTTCTTCGAGAAGTGGAAGAGCGAGCCGTCGTGCAGGTGCGCGGCGAGGAGGTGCGTGCCCTTGAACTCGTCGAGCGCGTTCTTCTGGATGTATTCCCACAGCGCCGGGCTGCCGGCCTCCGCGCTCTTGGCCATGAACGGGATCTCGAACACTTCCGACTTGGTGAACCGCCCGGCCTGGTACGTCGGCAGCGACCACACGATGTCGGCCACGCCGTCGCGCGCCTGGTCGAAGAGCTGCGGCGGCGTTCCGCCGAGCTGCATCGCGGGATAGATCTGGCACTTGATGCGCCCGCCCGATTCCTTGCCGAGCTTTTCGCACCACGGCGTGAAGAACTTCGGCCTGGATGGTCGCCGCCGGGGGCAGGAAGTGATGGATGCGCAGGACGACGTCCTGGGCGAACGCGCTGCTGCACGCAAACGCGACGGCGGGCATCGCGAACCAGCGGATCAGGTGTGACTTCATGGAACCTCCTCGTGGAAAAGCGTTATTTGAATGCGTGGACCAGGTACAGCGGGATGATCGGGAAGAACAGGAGCAACGTGATGCGCACGAAGTCGGACAGCAGGAACGGAACGACCCCCTTGAACGTTTCGGTGAGCGGCACGTCGCCCGCGAGCCGGTTGATGATGTAGACGTTCATGCCCACCGGTGGATGGACGAGCCCGATCTCCACCACCATCAGCGCGAGGATGCCGAACCAGATCGACTTGTCCTCCGCGCTGAGGCCCCAGTAGTCGAGGCCCATGATCATCGGATAGAAGATCGGGATGGTCAGCAGGATCATGGCGAGCGAGTCCATCACGCAGCCGAGGAAGATGTAAATGACCAGGATCATGGCCATCACGACCAGCGGCGCGAGGCCGCTCGCCTTGACCCAGGCCGCCAGCTCGACCGGCATCTGCGACAGGGCGAGCGTCGTGTTCAGGATGTCCGCGCCCAGCAGCACGAGGAAGATCATCGCCGTCGACTGTGCCGTCCCGAGCGCACTGTCGACGAGGCCCTTGCCGCGCATGCCCCCGACGGTCACCGCCAGGATCCCGCACGCCGCCGCGCCGATCGACGCGGCTTCCGTGACATTCGCCCAGCCGCCGTAGATGCCGACGATCACCACCACGAACACCAGGATGACGGGCAGCACCTCGAACGTGCTGCGCAGGCGATCCGGCCAGGACACCCGGGGTCCTGCCGGCCCCGATCCCGGCTTCACGCGCACCACGATCTGCACGACGAGCATGTAGCCCAGCATCGCGATGACGCCGGGCACCACCGCCGCCATGAACAGCTTGCCGATCGACTCCTGGGTGAGGATCGCGTAGATCACGAGCGGCACCGACGGCGGGATCATGATGCCGAGCGTTCCGCCTGCGGCAAGCGCACCGGTCGCGAGCGAGCCCGAGTAGCCGAACCGGCGCAGCTCGGGCAACGTGACCTGGCCCATCGTGGCGGCCGTCGCCACCGAGCTGCCGCAGATCGCGCCGAAGCCCGCGCACGCACCGATCGCCGCCATCGCGACGCCGCCCTTGCGATGCCCGATGTAGGCGCCCACGAAGCGGAACAGCGCGCGGCTCAGGCCCCCGTGGGTGGCGAACTGGCCCATGAGCAGGAAGAGCGGGATCACGATCAGGTCGTAGTTCGAAAGCCGCGCGTAGGCGAGATTCTTGAGCGAGTTGAGCGGCACGGCGATGTTTCCGCCCGTGATGTACGTGTAGCCACCGAGACCCACGGTGAACATCGCGATGCCGATCGGCACGCGCACGACCATCATCGTCAGCATGATGGCGAACAGGATCGAACCGAGCTGGATCCCCGTCATGACCTGTTACCCGCGGACGCGCCCGTCGCGGCGGACTTCGGCCGCCCGCGGTAGCGCATGGCCGCGTGTGCGAGATTGAAGCACTGGTAGAACCCCGCCAGCGCGAGCAGCACGAAGCCGGGCACCATCAGGGCCTGCGCGATCCATACGGGCAGGCCCAGGATCGCGGAAGTCTCGCCAGCCTCCTTGATGCCGAGCGCACCCGCGCCTGCGCGCCACGCGATCAGCGCGCCGAAGAGCCCGATCAGGAGCGAGCCGAACGCGTCGAGCAGCGCGACCCGGTCCGGTCGCAGGTTGTGGGTGAAGAAATCGACCTTGACGTCGCCGCGCACGAAGTGGCAGTACGCGAAGAACGATGCGGAGGCGAACGCCGCGCCCATCTGCAGCATCTCGACGTCGCCGGGCACGGGCCAGGAGAAAAGCTTGCGGCCGACGATCGACACGATCTCCATGGCGACGATCGCGGTGAAGATGGTGGCGCCGATGATCGCGAGGTACCTCGACAGCGCGAACAGCACCCGCCCCGCAGGACCGAGCGTCCTGCCGAGGACGACCGGGCCGTCGTCGACTTGCTCCATGCTTGCCCTCCTTTCGCGCGGCTCGAGGCCGCGTCTATGGCTGCTCTTGCGCCGCCGCGTCAGATGCTCGGCTCGTCGCCCGCTTCGCACAGCGCCCGGATGTCGGCGGGCGGCGGCACCGCCTGGATGCGCTTCGGATCGTCGGGGTGCCGGCGCGCGAACACGCGGACCTCGCGCCCTTCGACGAGCAGGACGTCGCCGCGCCGGATCAGGTGCTGCAGCACCACGCTCTTGCGGCGCCACTCGAGGATCGAGGTGTCGACCTCGATCTCGTCGCCGTAGGTGGCGGGCGCCTTGAACGTCGCCTGGGCGTCGACGAGCGGCATGCCCAGCACGCCATCCGCAGCTTCGCGCTGGTGCCAGTTCGGCACTCCGATCGCGCGGAAGTAGTGCAGCGATGCCGCGTCCATCCAGCGGAAATAGTTCGGATAGAACACGATCTGCGCGGGATCGCAGTCGCCGAACTCCACGGTGAAGCGCGTCGTGTGGATCCTGCTCATGTCAGTGGGCGAAGGGCCGCCCCGAGCCACTGACGGGCTCCCCGGGGGGAGCGAGCACAAGGTCGAAGGCCGCAGGACAGCCGACGGCTGGTCCCGCGAAGCGGGATGCGGCGTAGCCGCACAAAGCGAGTTCGGGGGCAGTTTCATCCTAGTGTCGTCCTGCACGCGAGGGCTCGCGCTCGCGGCCACCCTCGGCCGTGCGCGCGCCGGGCCTTCGCATCCAGCGTATCGGTTGCGCCACGACGGGGCGCGGCGGAGCGCCGTGCTTCGCGAGCGCGGCGTCGAGCGCCTTGCCCGCCTCGTCCGCGAGTGCGGCTTCGCGGGCCTCGCGCACGTGCGCCGCGCGCGCCGCAACCGGAGCGGCGCCCGCGGCGACGTGCTCGAGGATGTGCGCGAGATTACCCTTTCCGCGCAGGTTCGTCTCGCCGTAACCCTTGATGAGCCGCCCGCACAACGCGATCTCGTGCGCGAGCTGCCAATCCTCGCGCGCGGCGGTCCCGATGGCTCCGAGCCAGCGCTCGATGTCGCGCTGCTCACCGACGTAGCGCGCGCTGTGCCGCCGCAGCACGCGCAGCCCCGCGAGCACGCGCAGCGCAAGCATGCCCGCGACCGAGTGCGTCTTCAGATGCAGCGGGAACGACCATGGCGCGCGTCCGCGCACCTGTCGGCCCGCATCCCAGCGCAGCAGCGCACGGGCGAGCCGCGGGGGCAGCATGCCCGCGAACTCGGGCACGCCCGGCCTGAAATGGTCGACGATGTGCACGACGTCGTCGGGCCGGGCGTTCACCTCCTTGCGCACGCGCTCGAAGCGACTGGCGCGGCACTTCAACCCGGCGACGCGCACGATGTCGTCGAACGCCATCCACAGCGCCAGAAAGCGTGCCGCCTCCCGGGTGAGGGCATACTCGTGCGCACCGGCGGGATCGGCCATGCGCTCCGCCGCGAGCACGCGCAACACGCGCTCGCGATAGAGCTGCGCGTAGCGCTCGTCCTGGAACTCGCGCAGGCGTTCGCTGCCGAGCGCCACCATCGGTGCAGCGGCCTCGGGAAATTCGGCGTCGGCACTCGCGCTGCCTTGCGGCGCGGTCCTGACCGGCAACGGCGCAGCATCCGCCCCCGCAGGCGCCCCTGCGCCCGCCGCACCGGCCGCGAATCCGCGCAGGCTGGCATCCACGCCCACGCCGGAGGCGCGAATGACTGCCTCGAACACGTCGCTGCCGAACGGCAGCACGCCGGATGCCGCGATCGCGCCCAGCATCACGGCACTCACCACCGTGCCTGCACCGGCGGCGCACGCATCCATGTCGAAGGCGGTGAACGTGCGGCTGTTGCCGCGCAGCACGTCGAGCAGGCGTTCCGAAGGGAAGCGGCCGTCGCCGAGCGGAAGCTTCTCGGCGGTGGTCAGCGTGCGGCTGGTGGACGTCACGACGTGCGTGCGATGCGGCCCGATCATGCCGGCCTGCAGCACGCGTCCTGCTTCCAGCAACTCCGACGCGACGACGAGATCGATCGCACCCGGCACGGGATAGAGGCCGAGCACCGGGCGCGCGCCTGCAAGCTCCTTCACCGGCACCGGGAAGATCTCGACGTAATAGGTCGTCGCCCCGGTGCGCTGCGCAACGCCCGGAATGGACGTGCCCTGGGCGGCAAAACCGGCGCGGGTTGCGGCATCGACCAGCCACTGCGCGAGCACGCCACCGCCCTGCCCGCCGAGGGCGGCGATCAGGATGCGCACGGGCTTCATGGCCGCGATGTCCATCCGGTTCCGACGGCACTCATGCCGGCTGCAGAACGCGCATCACGGCGCCACGAACGGCGGCCGCCACCCGATCGCGCCAACCGGGGTTCTGGATCACCTCGGCACGGTAGAACGAAGGGCAAAGCGCGGCGGCGTGCGCATTCTCTCCGCACAGGCCGCAACCGACGCAGCCGTCGAGCACGGTGGCGACCGGATCGACCTTGAGCGGATCGCTGCCCGGCTTCACCGACAACGTCGGACAGCCTGAAAGCCGGATGCAGGAGTGATCGCCCGAGCACGTGTCCTCGTCCACGCCATACTTCACCCGCACCACGCGCTTGCCCTGCTTCAGCAGCTGCGAGCGCCAGGGCTTCACGCGGCGCTGCCGCTCGAGCTGGCATTCGCCTTCCGCGATGACGACCTTGAGTCCCGCGAAGTCCGTCGTGAAGGCCTCGCGCAGCGTGCGACGCATCGCGTCCACGCGATAGCTGTCCACGGACCGCAGCCACTTCACGCCGAGGCCCCGCAGCGTCTGCTCGATCAGGCGATTGTCGGCGACGACGCTGCGAGTCTTGTCCGCCGCGTGCTCTCTCGCCTCTTCGCTCGGCGTCGAAATGATCTCCTGCGTGCCCGTCGCCGACGTGTAGCCGTTCTTCATGATCAGCAGCACCGCGTCGTCGCCGTTGAACAGCGCCGACTGCACGCCGGTGAGCAGACCGTTGTGCCAGAAGCCGCCGTCGCCCATGATGGCCAGCGCGCGCCGCTTCATCATCGGCGACACCCCGGCGCGGCTCGCGAGGCTCATGCCGTAGCCGAGGATCGAGTGACCCGAGCGGAACGGCTCGAACGTGGCGAACGAATGGCAGCCGATGTCGGCGGCGATGTGCACCGGGCCGATCTCGGTCTGTACGAGCTTCAGTGCCGCGAACACCGGGCGCTCGGGGCAGCCGATGCAGAACTGCGGCGGCCGCGCCGGCAGCGGGTTTCCCAGCGCGGCGCTCACGGCGGCGCGCCGCGCCGCGGTCGCCTCGATCCATTCGCGCCCTGCGGCCACATCGAGATCCGGAGCGCGCCTCGCGACGAATTCCAGCAGTCCCTGCGCGAGCACCTCGACGCTGTATTCGCCGGCGAGCGGCAGCATGTCCTTGCCGTGCACCGCCGTCTGGACATCGTTGCGGCGAAGCGTGGCAATGACCTCGTGCTCGATGAATTCCGGCTGGCCTTCCTCGATCACGAGCACGGCCTTCTTGCCGATGCAGAAATCGCGGATCTGCTCGGGCACCAGCGGATAGGTCACGTTGAGCGCGAGGATCGGCAGCGCTGCGCGGCCGAACGCGTCGGCGAGCGCGAGCTCGCCCAGTGCCCCGATGACCGAGTTGTACAACCCGCCCTGCACGATCAGGCCGAGGTCGTCGCGCGTGCCGGGGAAGATCTCGTTCAGCGCGTGCTCGAGGATGTAGCGCCGCGCTGCCGGAATGCGGTGCTCGAACTTGAGCTTCTCCTGCGAGAAGGTCACGGGCGGATGCGACAGGCGCGCGTAATCGAAGGGCGCCGGGCTCGCCATCAGGTGCCGGGTGGAAACGGCAGGCGCGACGTTGTCCTTGCACTCGAAGCTGCCGCGCACGTGGCAGGCGCGGATGCGAAGCTGCAGCATCGCCGGCATGTTGGACGCTTCGGAGATGGCGAAGCCGTGCTCGACCATGCGCACCATCTGCGCGAGGTCGGGCCGCGGGTCGAGCAGCACGAGCGAGGACTTCAGCGCGTAGGCGTACGTGCGCTCCTGGATGACGCTCGCGCCCTCGCCGTAATCCTCGCCGATGATGATGAGCGCACCGCCGAGGACGCCGGGCGAGGCGAGGTTCGAGAGCGCATCGGCCGCGACGTTGGTGCCGACGATCGACTTCCACGTCACCGCCCCGCGCAGCGGATACGCGAGCGAAGCGCCGAGCATGGCCGCGGCGGACGCCTCGTTGGCGCACGCCTCGACGTGCACCCCCAGCTCGCGCAGGTAATCCTTCGCCTGCACCAGCACGTCCATGAGGTGCGAGACCGGCGCACCCTGGTACCCGCCGACATAGGCCACACCCGACTGCAGCAGCGCCTTGGTGATCGCGAGGATCCCTTCCCCGTGGAAGGTCTCGCCGGCACCGAGCCGCAATTCCTCGACTTCCCTGCTGAACGAGACTTCCATGCTGTCCTTGGCGACGGAACCGGCGCCGGCCAAACGTGAAACCCGTTACTCGGAGCAGAAGGCGCGCGTTTTACTCCGAGCAGGACCGAGTGCGGGTCCGCCGCGCGGGTTCGCCACTTTAGGACAGCGCGGTATCATCTGTCGATACGATATGGCCGATATCGCTCATTCAGTCCATGAATACTGCCGACGTCGATCTCAACCTGCTGCGGACCTTTCGCGCCGTGCACGCGGCGCGCAGCGTGAGCCGGGCCGCCGAGGAGCTCGGCGTGTCCCAGCCGACGGTGAGCCACGACCTGCGCGCGCTGCGGCTGTTCTATCGCGATCCGCTGTTCGTGCGCAGCCAGGGCGGCATGGCGCCCACCGCGACGGCGGACCGGCTCGCGGTGGCGGTGAACGAGGCGCTGCGCGTGCTCGAGCAGGCGCTGCGCGACAACGAGCGCTACGATCCCGCGGCGTCGGCGCGGACGTTTCGCCTGCACATGAGCGACATCGGCGAAACGGTGTTCCTGCCGCCGGTGCTCGCGGCGCTCGCCGACGAAGCCCCCGGGGTGCGCCTCGAGGTGTTCCAGCTGGAGCAGCCGGACATCCAGCCCGCGCTGGAATCCGGACGCATCGATCTCGCGCTGGGCTACCTGCCCGTGCTCGCGCATGTCGAGCGCCGGTTCCTGCTGCACGAGCGGTACGTGGTGGTGATGCGGCGGAGCCATCCGGCGGCCGGCGCGCGGCCGACGCGGCGCGCCCTCGCCCGACTACATTACGCGGTGGTGCGCTCGCACCCGGCGACGGCGCGCGCGCTGGACGCGCTGGGACTCGCGGCGCGCGTTCGCCTCACCCTGCCGCATTTCATGGTGCTGCCGCGCATCCTGGCGGACTCGGATCTCGCGGTGGTCATGCCGTCGCGCCTGGCCGAGGCGTTCCAGCAGCTCGGCGACTACGCGGTGTGGCACCCGCGCGTGGGCTTGCCGGCCTTCGACGTCAGCGTGCACTGGTCGTGGCGCTTCGACGGCGATCCGGGCCATCGCTGGTTGCGCGAACGCATCGTGAAGCTCTTCGCCGAGCGCCAACCCCGTTACTCAGAGTAAATACTCCGAGTAACGGGGTGATGCGCGCAGCTCTACTCCGGTAAGGAGTCCGGTTTGCGTCACACGCGCTCGATCACCAGCGCGATGCCCTGCCCGACGCCGATGCACATGGTGGCGAGTCCGTAGCGGCCCTTGCTGCGCTCGAGCTGCAGCAGCGCTGTCGTCGCGAGGCGCGCGCCCGAAGCGCCGAGCGGATGACCCAGCGCGATGGCGCCGCCGTTCGGATTGACGTTGGGCGCATCGTCGGCGACGCCCAGCATGCGCAGCACGGCGAGACCCTGCGCCGCGAACGCCTCGTTGAGCTCGATCACGTCCATCTGCCCGATCTTCAACCCCAGCCGGCCCAGGAGCTTCTGCGTCGCCGGTGCCGGGCCGATGCCCATGACGCGCGGCGGCACGCCGGCCGTCGCGGCGCCGACCACGCGCGCACGCGGCGTCAGGCCATAGCGCTTCGCGCCCTGCCTCGCTCGCAAGCAGCAGCGCCGCGGCACCGTCGTTGACGCCCGAGGCATTGCCCGCGGTGATGGTGCCGTCGGGACGCACGATGGGCTTCAGCTTCGCGAGCGCGTCGAGGCTCGTCGCCCGCGGGTGCTCGTCCTTGTCGACGACCAGCGGATCGCCCTTCTTCTGCGCGATCGACACCGGCACGATCTCCTGCGCGAGCGTGCCGTTCTCCTGCGCTGCGATCGCGCGCTGCTGCGAGCGCAGCGCGAACGCATCCTGGTCCGCGCGCGCGATCTTGAACTCCACCGCGACGTTCTCCGCCGTTTCCGGCATCGAATCGATGCCGTACTTCGCCTTCATCAGCGGATTCACGAAGCGCCAGCCGATCGTCGTGTCGTAGATGCTGGCGCTGCGCGAGAAGGCGGAGTCCGCCTTGCCCATCACGAACGGCGCGCGCGTCATGCTTTCCACGCCGCCCGCGATCACGACGTCGGCTTCGCCTGTCCGGATCGCCCGCGCCGCCACCGCGATGGCATCGAGGCTCGAGCCGCACAGCGGTTGATGGTCGCGCCCGGGACGCTCGTCCGGCAGGCCCGCCAGCAGCGCGGCCATCCGCGCGACGTTGCGATTGTCCTCGCCGGCCTGGTTGGCGCAGCCATAGATCACGTCGTCCAGCTTCCCCCAATCGACGCGCGCGTTGCGCGCCATCAGGGCCCTGATCGGAATCGCCGCGAGATCGTCCGTGCGCACGCTCGCGAGAGCGCCGCCGTAGCGGCCGAAGGGTGTGCGCAGCGCATCGCAGATGAAGGCTTCGTTCACTTTTCTAGTCCTTGGGTCGTTTGTCGAGAATGCGCTTCGCCTTGCCGATGGAGCGCTCGATGCCTCCGGGCAGCGCAAGGCGCACCGTGGTCGTGACGCCGATGTAGGCCTTGATGTTGTGCTCGAGCTTGCCGGCCGCGGCGTGGCGCGCCTCCTGGCTGCCCTGGCCGAGCTCGGGGCCCATCTCCACGTGGACCGTCATCTCGTCCAGATGATCGGGTCGCGTGACCTCGAGCAGGTAATGCGGCGAGAGCTCCGGCTGCTTCAGGATGAGGTCCTCGATCTGCGTCGGGAACACGTTCACGCCGCGGATGATCAGCATGTCGTCGCTGCGGCCGGTGATCTTCTCGATGCGCCGCATGCTGCGCGCGGTGGGCGGCAGCAACCGCGTGAGATCGCGCGTGCGATAGCGCACCATGGGCAGCGCTTCCTTGGTGAGCGAGGTCAGCACGAGCTCGCCCTTCTCGCCCTCGGGCAGCACGCGGCCCGTCTCCGGATCGACGATCTCCGGATAGAAGTGGTCCTCCCACACCGTGAGCCCGTCCTTGGTCTCGATGCATTCCTGCGCGACGCCGGGGCCGATGATCTCGGACAGCCCGTAGATGTCGATCGCATCCATGTCGAGCTTCGCCTCGATCGCGTCGCGCATGCCGGGCGTCCACGGCTCCGCGCCGAAGATGCCGATGCGCAGCGACGACGCACGCGGATCGAGGCCCTGCTTCTGCATCTCCTCGGCGATCGCCAGCATGTACGACGGCGTGACCATGATGATGTCGGGCCTGAAATCGTGGATGAGCTGCACCTGCCGCTCGGTCATCCCGCCCGACATCGGGATCACCGTGGCCCCGAGCTTCTCCGCGCCGTAGTGTGCCCCGAGGCCGCCGGTGAAAAGACCGTAGCCGTACGCGACGTGGATGATGTCGCCCGCGCGTCCGCCCGCGGCGCGAATGGACCGCGCCATCACGGTGGCCCAGGTGTCGATGTCCTTCGCCGTGTAGCCGACCACCGTGGGTCGCCCCGTCGTGCCCGACGAGGCGTGCACGCGCACCACCTTCTCGCGCGGCACCGCGAACATGCCGAAGGGATAGTTCTCGCGCAGGTCGCGCTTGGTGGTGAACGGAAAGCGCGCGAGGTCGTCGAGCGAGCGCACGTCGTCCGGATGCACGCCGGCATCGTCGAACTTGCGGCGATAGTGCGGCACGTGGGCATACGCGTGCCGCAACGACCAGCGCAGGCGCTCGAGCTGCAATGCGGCGAGCTCGTCGCGGCTCGCGGTTTCGATCGGCTCGAGCTCCTCGGGGAGCGCCTTGCGTGCGGGCATGACGGTTTCCTCCATGGCCCGGTGCGCCGGCAAAGGCAGCACCGTCGCGGCGCCCTACACCGGGTCGACGACGTGACCCTTGATGCGGTAGCTCTTGCCGCGAAAGAGCGCGATCTTGTCGCCGCGCTGGTTGGTGATCTCGATGTCGTACACCCCGGTGCGACCGCTCGCGCTGCGCTCGTGGGCGCGCGCGGTCAGCACGTCGCCGAGGCGCGCCGGGGCCAGGAAATCGATGCCGCAGCCCGACGCGACGGTGCTCAGATTGTAGCTGTTGCACGCGTAGGCGAACGCGCTGTCGCCCAGGGTGAAGATGAAGCCGCCATGGCAGATCGCGTGGCCGTTGAGCATGTCGGCCCGTATCGCCATCTCGAGCTCCGCCTGCCCCGGCGCGACGCGCACGAGGCGCATCCCCAGTCCTTTCGAGGCATCGTCGCGCTCCCACATGCCGGCCGCCACGCGCTCGGCGAGCGCCTGCGCTTCGGCGGGAGCAGCGGCGGGATGATGCTCACCCATCGAGCATGCGTCCGGTGAGCGCACGCCGGCTGATCAGCGACGAGGTGCGATAGCGGTCTTCGCCGTAGTGATGCGCGAGGTTGGCGAGGGCGGCCGCGATGCAGTCGGTGCCGAGCGCGCGCGCCCATTCGAACGGCCCGCGCGGATAGTTCACGCCCTTCTTCATCGCGAGGTCGATCGCCGCGGGCTCGGCAACCCCCTGCGTCACCGCATCCGCCGCCTCGTTCACCAGCATCGCGACCGTGCGCAGCACCACGAGCCCGGGCACGTCGTCGATGCGGGTGACCGCAGCACCGGTGCTCTGCAAGGCACCCACTGCGGCGGCACGTGCCGCATCGGAGCAGGTGTCCGCGGACGCGATCGCGAGGCGCGTGCAGGCGCCGAAGTCGAGCGCATGATCGAGCACCACCACGTCGGGCACGCCCGCCTGCACCGCCGCGCGCCGTCGCGCTGCGGCCATCGCAGAGCACGAGGGTCGCGCTCGCGTCGGTCCCGACCACGCGCAACACGCCGGTGCCGAAAGCGCGAATCGGCGGCCGCACGGCTCACCTTCGTTGCGCCCTGCTCGAGGCGCGCCACCAGGGGCGCGAGGCCGCCCGGCTCGCCGTGCAGCGCGATGCTGCGCGGCGCAGCCGCGGCCGCTTCCTGCGCCGGCTGCGGGCGCTCGGCGCCTTCGTCGTAGCGGTAGAAGCCGCGTCCGGTCTTGCGCCCGAAGAAGCCGGCGGCCACCAGCTCCTGCTGCACCACCGACGGGGTGTAGCGCGGATCGTGGAAGTAGGCTTCCCACACTCCGCGCGTGACGGCGAGATTCACGTCGAGGCCGATCAGGTCCATGAGCTCGAACGGACCCATGCGAAAGCCGCCGCAATCGCGATAGATGGCGTCGAGGGTCGCCGGCGTGCCCGCGTGCTCGCCGAAGAGCCGCAGCGCTTCGGAGTAGAACGGCCGCGCGCAACGGTTGACGATGAAGCCGGGCGTGGAGGTCGCGTGCACGGGCGTCTTGCCCCACGCGGCCGCGGTTGCGTAGATCGTGTCGGCGACTTCGGGCGCGGTGGCGAGGCCGTGCACCACCTCGACCAGAGGCATCAGCGGCGCCGGATTGAAGAAGTGCATGCCGACGACACGCGCCGGATGCTTCAAGCCGGCGGCGAGCGCGGTGATCGAGATCGACGACGTGTTCGAGGCGATGATGGCGTCGGGCGCGATCACGTTCTCGAGCGCCTCGAAGAGCTCGCGCTTCGCCGCCAGATCCTCGACGATGGCTTCGATCACGAGGCCGGCCACGCACGCATCCGGCCGCGTCACCACCGTCTGCACGCGCTCGAGCGCCGCGGCGGCGTCGCTGCGCTGCATGCGGCCCTTCTCCACGAGCTTGTCGAACGTGGCCGCCATCGCCTGCTTCGCCGCGTCCGCCGCGCCGAAGCGCGTGTCGTGCAGCTGCACGAGGTGCCCGTGCAGCGCGGCGATCTGGGCGATGCCGGCGCCCATCGCGCCGGCGCCGATCACCGCGATCCGAGTGCTCGGGGGCAACGCAGGCATGGCATCAGCGTCCGGTGAAGTTGGGCGGACGCTTCGCGAGGAATGCCGCGACGCCTTCGCGATAATCGTCGCTGTAGCCGAGCTCGCGCTGCAGGTCGCGCTCGAGCGCGAGTTGCTGCTCGAGCGTGTTCGTGGCCGAAGCGGCGATCGCGCGCTTGATGCCGGCAAGACCGCGCGTCGGCGCCGCCGCGAGGCTGCGCGCCAGCGCATCGACTTCGGAGGCGAGCACGTCGTCGTCCACGCAGTCCCAGATGAGCCCCCATGCCGCGGCGTCCTCGGCCTCGAGCTTGTCGCCGAGCAGCGCAAGACCCATCGCCCGCGCGGTGCCCACGAGGCGCGGCAGGAAGTACGTGCCGCCCGAATCGGGAACGAGCCCGATCCGGCAGAACGCCTGGATGAAGCTCGCCGAGCGCGCGGCGATGACGATGTCGCACGCCAGCGCCAGGTTCGCGCCCGCCCCTGCGGCGACGCCGTTGACCGCGCACACCACCGGCAGCGGGAGCGCGCGCAGGCCAAGCACCAGCGGCATGTAGTTGCGCTCGATCGAGGCGCCCAGGTCGACGGGCGTGCCGCCCGGAGCCACCGCGCGGTCGCCGAGATCCTGCCCGGCGCAAAAGCCGCGACCGGCGCCGGTCAGCACCAGCACCCGCGCATCGGCGTCCGCGCGCACGCGCTCGAGCGCGTCGCGCACCTCCGCATGCATGGCGTCGTTGAAGCTGTTGAGGCGGTCGGGACGGTTGAGCGTGAGGCGCGCGATGCCGTCCTGCTGCTCGAAGAGAATGTTTTCGTAGGTCATGGCGTCCTGTCCGGGCGGGTGCGCGAGCGCGCTACACGTGCACGCGATGCTGCACCACGCGGAAACGGCCGGCAACGTAGGCGGCATCCGTCAGCGCGGCGTTCGCGGCCGGGTTGGCACCCGTGCCGTGGAAATCGGAGAACGCCGCGGACTGGTTGACGAACACGCCGCCGGTGAGATTGATCGAGAGGGCCACGCCGGAATTCTCGGCGACCTCGACCGCGCGGTCGATGACGTCCTGCCGGCGCGAGTACACCGACAGCGTGAGGGCGCCCTGGCCCATCACGGCGTGCTCCGCGATGTCGAGGCTCTGCTGCGTGGAATCGGTGGCCACGACGAACGAGATCGGGCCGAACCACTCCGACAGGTAGTCGCCGCGATCCGACGCATCGAGCTGCACGATGAGCGGCGAGCGGATGGTGGCCTCCGGAAACTGCGGGTGCGCGATGGCCTCGCTGTCGAGCAGCACGCGTCCGATCCTGCGTGCGCTCTCGATGCGCTTCACCACCGCGTCGCTCTGGACCGCGCCCAGGATCTCGACCGCGCGCGCCGGTTCGCCGAGGAGCTTGCGCACGCCCTCGGCGATGGCCTGCGCCACCTGGTCGAACGAAAGATGGCCCTCCGCGGTGTCGATGCCGTCGCGCGGCACGTAGATGTTCTGCGGCGCGGTGCACATCTGGCCGGTGTAGAGCGCGAGCGAGAAGGCGATGTTGCGCACGGCGCCCTTGAAGTCGTCGGCCGAGTCCATGACGATCTGGTTGACGCCGGCCTTTTCCGTGAACACCTGCGCCTGATGCGCGTTGCGCTCGAGCCAGATGCCGTTCGCCGGGCTGCCGGTGAAATCGATCAGCTTCACCTCCGGCCGCAACGCGAGCTGCTGCGCGACGGGCTCGCTCGCCTCGTGCGCGACGAGCGTCACCACGTTGGGATCGAAGCCCGCCTCGCGCAGCACTTCGCGCGCGATCTTCACCGTGATCGCGAGCGGCAGGATCGCGCCGGGATGCGGCTTCACGACCACGGCATTGCCGGTGGCGAGATCGGCGAACAGGCCCGTGTAGCCATTCCACGTCGGGAAGGTGGAGACGCCGATGACGAGCCCCACGCCGCGCGGCACGATGCGATAGCGCTTCTCCATGCGCAACGGCTCGTTCTTGCCCTGCGGCTTTTCCCACAGCGCCTTCTCGGGAATGCGCCGCATCTCGTCCCACGCATACGCCACCGCTTCGAGGCCGCGGTCCTGTGCGTGCGGGCCGCCCGCCTGGAACGCCATCATGAACGCCTGCCCCGTCGTGTGCATCACGGCGTGCGCCAGCAGCGGGGTCTCGCGGTTGATCCGATGCAGGACCTCGAGGCACACGCCGACCCACGCCTGCGGGCCGGCCTTGCGCCACGGCGCTTGCGCAACCGCGATCGCGCCGAACAGCGCGTCGAGGTCGACCTTCGGGTACGTGATGCCCAGCGCGAAGCCGTACGGCGAGCGCTCGCTGCCCACGCGACCCACGGTGCCGGGTTGCTCGAGCTCGAACGGCTTGCCGAGCATCGCATCGAACGCGGCCTTGCCCGCCTCGACCGCGCCCTCGCCATAGTTGCGCGGGCTGGGCGACTCCGGATACGGCGACCAGTAGCCGCGCTCGGCGATGGCGGTCAGGGCGCGCTCGAGCGTGGCGCGGTGCTTTTCGAACAGGGGATGGGACACGACGGACTCCTCAAGCGCCAGCGCGGGCGAACGACGGCAACAGGAAACTCTAGCACGCGGGGCTCGCGTTCAGGACGCCGTGTCGTAGTCGACCGTGACGCTGTCGGTGACCGGATAGCTCTGGCAGGTGAGCACGAACCCGCGCGCCACCTCGTAGTCCTCCAGCGCGAAGTTGACGTCCATGTCGACCTCCCCGTCGACGAGCTTCGCGCGGCAGGTCGAGCACACGCCCGCCTTGCACGAATACGGCAGCTCGACGCCGGCCCTGAGGCCCGCCTCGAGGATGCTCTCCTTCGCCTTGTCGAGCGGGAAGCTGCGCGTCGCGCCATCGAGCACGATGGTCACGTTGCACTGCGCGTGGCCGGGCTCGGGCAGCGTCGCCGGTCGATGCTCGTGCTTGTGCACGCTCGTCGCGAACCGCTCCACCCGGATGCGCTCCGCGGGCATGCCCGCTTCGTGCAGCGCCGCCGTGACGGCCTCCATCATGCCTTCCGGACCGCACACGAACACGATGTCGACGTCGTCGGCGGGGACCCAGTGCCTGAGGATCGCGAGCGTCTTGTCGCGGTCGATGCGGCCATGGAAGAGCTCGATGTCCTGCGCCTCGCGCGAAAGCACGTGCACGAGGTTGAAGCGCTCCAGGTACAGGTCCTTGAGCGCCGCGAGCTCCTCGCGGAACATGACGGTCGAAGACGCGCGATTGCCGTAGACGAGCGTGAAACGGCTGTGCGGCTCGGTCGCGAGCGTGGTCGCGACGATCGACAGCACCGGCGTGATGCCGCTGCCCGCCGCGAACGCGAGGTAGTGCTTGCGGTTGCTCGCATCCAGCGGCACGTGGAAGTGCCCGAGCGGCGGCAGCACCTCCAGCGTGTCGCCGGCACGCAACGTGTCGTTCGCCCAGTTGGAGAACCGGCCGCCGGGATTGCGCTTGATCGCGATGCGCAGCCGGCCTTCGTGCGCACCGGCACACACCGAATACGACCGGCGCACGTCCTCGCCGGCGATGCGCGCTCGCACCGTGAGATGCTGTCCCGGCGCGAAGCGGAACTGCGGCGCGAGCTCCGGCGGCACCGCGAAGGTGACCGCGATCGCATCGCGCGTCTCGTGCTCGACGCGCGCAACCTCCAGAGGATAGAACCGGCTCATCAGTGCGGCTTGAAGAAGTCGAAGGGCTCGAGGCAATCGGTGCAACGGTACTGCGCCTTGCACGCGGTCGAGCCGAATTGCGCTACGAGCTGGGTGCGCGTCGAGCCGCAGCGCGGGCACGGCACGACGAAGGCGGCGCGGCGCAGCGGGCTGATCCCCGTGACGTCGATCGGCATCGGCGCGGCGGGATCCGCAGGAAGCGCCATGCCCGGCGGCGCGATGCCGTAGGCGCGAAGCTTGCGCTGCGCCTCGGCGCTCAACCAATCCGTCGTCCACGGCGGCGACAGCTCGAGATCGATGCGCACGGCAGGTGCACCCGCCGCGAGCACGGCATCCTGGATGCCGGTCATGATGAGCTCGGTGGCGGGGCATCCCGAATACGTCGGCGTGAGCTTCACGACGAGCAGCGCGGGATCGGCGGCATCCCACTCGATCGCGCGCACCATGCCGAGCTCGATCACCGACACCACGGGTAGTTCGGGATCGGGCACGCCCTCGAGCGCGCGCCAGAGCTCGCCGAGCCCCGGCCGCGGTTGGCCCTCGGCGGCCGCTGCGGCGGTCGCGGCAAGCGCGGTTTGCTCGGGCGTCACCATGTCGATCTGCGCCATCACCATCGCGCGTCGGGGTACGCCCGCGGCAGGAACTGCATCTCGGCGAGAAGATGACCGAGATGCTCGGTGTGCACGCCCTGCCGTCCGCCGCGCCCCCCGTCGCCCTGCATCCAGGTCTCCTGCGGGACCGCTAGCGTCGCCTCGGCGAGCACGGCATTCACGTGCTCGCGCCAGGACGCCTGCAGCGCAGGGGCATCGACGGCGATGCCCGACTGCACGAGCAGGCGATCGACGTCGTCCGCCATGAACATCTCGCCCGTGTACATCCAGAGGGCGTCGAGCGCCGCCTGCGCCTTGGCGTGCGATTCGTCGGTGCCGTCGCCGAGGCGAACGACCCAGTCGCCCGAGCGTTCCACGTGATAGGCGGCCTCCTTGGCGCCCTTCGCCGCGATCTCCGCGATGCGCGGCTCGGCGCAGCGCGTGAGCGCGCGCAACGCGAGCACGTGCCACGCATCGAACAGGAACTGCCGCATCGTGGTGTCCGCGAAATTGCCGTTCGGCTGCTCGACGAGCAGCAGGTTGCGAAACTCGCGCGCATCGCGCCGGAACGCGAGATCGTCCTCGCTCCGGCCGTGCGGCGCGAACCGCGCCTCGACCTCGCCGGCATGCGCGAGCCACAGCCGCGCCTGTCCGATGAGATCGAGGCCGACGTTGGTGAGCGCCATGTCCTCCTCGACGATCGGGCCCTTGCCGACCCACTCGCCGAGGCGCTGCGCGAGCACGAGCGGCGAATCGCCGAGGCGCTGCAGGTATTCGAAGAGCAGACGATCGCGATCCATGGGATGGCAGGCCGCCCCCTACTCAGAGTAAGAGGCGCGCCTTTTACTCTGAGTAACGGGGTTGACGGTCAGAGATGCTTCACCTCGTCCGGCATCGGGAAGAACGTGGGATGCCGGTACACCTTGCTGTTGGCGGGCTCGAACAGCGGCTCCTTGTCGCCCGGGCTCGACGCCGCGATGTCGGCGGAGCGTACCGCCCAGATCGACACGCCCTCGTTGCGCCGCGTGTACACGTCGCGCGCGTTCTTGATCGCGAGCTCCGCGTCGGGTGCGTGCAGGCTGCCGACGTGCTTGTGCGCGAGCCCGTGCTGGCTGCGGATGAAGATTTCCCACAACGGCCATTCGTTCATGTTCGCCCCCTAACCCCCTTACTCAGAGTAAAACCTGCGGCAGCGCGGTCGCCATTGGCTCGGCGATGCCGCAGGCTTTACTCGTAACGGTTTAGTAACGGGTCTGAGTAACGGGTTTCGTCTCACGCCGCGGCCTTCGCTGCGCGCTGCGCCCGCTTGCGCGCGTGGGCGAGCGCTGCCTCGCGCACCCAGGCGCCATCCTCCCATGCCTTGACACGCGTGCGCAGGCGGTCGCGATTGCAGGGCCCGTTGCCCTTGATCACGTTGTAGAACTCCTCCCAGTCGATCGGGCCGAACTCGTAATGCCCCGTCTCCGGATTCCAGCGCAGCGCGGGATCGGGCACGGTGAGGCCGAGGAACTCCGCCTGCGGCACCGTCTGGTCGATGAAGCGCTGGCGCAGCTCGTCGTTGGAGAGCAGCTTGATCTTCCACGCGGCCGATTGCGCGCTGTGCACGCTCTCGCTGTCGGAGGGCCCGAACATCATCACCGAGGGCCACCACCAGCGGTCGAGCGCATCCTGCGCCATCGCCTTCTGCTCGCGCGTGCCGCGCGCCATGGCCAGCATGATGTCGTAGCCCTGGCGCTGATGGAAGCTCTCTTCCTTGCAGATGCGCACCATCGCGCGCGCGTACGGCCCGTACGAGCAGCGGCAGATCGGGATCTGGTTCATGATCGCCGCGCCGTCGACGAGCCAGCCGATCGCGCCGATGTCGGCCCAGGTGAGCGTCGGGTAATTGAAGATGCTCGAATACTTCGCGCGGCCCGCGTGCAGGTCGGCGATCATCTGGTCGCGCGAAACGCCGAGCGTCTCGGCCGCGGAATAGAGATACAGGCCGTGCCCGCCTTCGTCCTGGATCTTCGCCATGAGGATCGCCTTGCGCTTCAGGCTCGGCGCGCGGGTCACCCAGTTGCCCTCGGGCAGCATGCCCACGATCTCCGAGTGCGCGTGCTGCGAGATCTGCCGGATCAGCGTGCGCCGGTAGGCCTCGGGCATCCAGTCCTTGGGCTCGACGCGCACGTCGGCATCGATGCGCGCCTGAAATGCCTTCTCCTCGGGCGACATGTCGTCGTCGCGCCGCACCTGCTTCAAGCCCGTGTCGACCATCTGTGCGTACATCGTCGTTCTCCCCGCTGCGACTGCGCGCCGCGCGCACGTTGGTGCGTCTGTGACACACGGCCGCGCGCCGAGCTGAAACGATACACGCCGCAAATCGCGGGTGTAAAGTTTGTATCATGACTGCGCAGCCGATCCTGCCCGTCCGCGCGGGCCCGAAGGGCCGTGCGCCCGTCGCGGACCCCGTCGTGCGGCGCTGGATCGACCGCCGCCTCGCCGCCTCTCCCCCCCGCGCGACATCCCTGATCATCACCGTCTGGGGCGATGCCATCGCGCCGCATGGCGGCGCCGTGATGCTTTCGGGGCTCATCGACCTGCTCGAGCCGTTCGGCATCAACGAGCGCCTGGTCCGCACCAGCGTATTCCGGCTCGCCCGCGAGGGCTGGATCACGGCCAAGCCGATGGGCCGGCGCAGCCTCTATCGTCTGACCCGCGCCGGTGCGCGCCGGTTCGAGCAGGCGTATCGCCGCATCTACGCCGCAGGCGAGCCCGCCTGGGATGGCGACTGGGAGCTGGTGATGGGCGACGGCCTCACGCAGGACGAGCGCAAGGCGCTGCGCGACGAGCTGTCGTGGGAAGGCTTCGGCGTGCTGGCGCCATGGGTCTACGCGAGGCCCTCGCGCCCGGATAGCGCGATGGCGCGCATTACCGGCGCGCTCGGCGTGGAGGATCGGGTGCTCACCCTGCGCGCCCGCGAGGACGGCACGCTCGGCGGTCAGCCGCTGTCGTCGGCGGTGATGCGCGCGTGGCCGATCGAGAGCGTCGCGGCCGAATACCGCCGCTTCCTCAAGAGCTTCGGGGCGGTGATCGAGCGCTTCCGCGACCGCCGCCCGCAGGAGCACGATCCGGCGTCAGTGCTTCGTCGTGCGCACCCTCCTCATCCATGCCTATCGGCGCGTGCTGCTGCGCGATCCGCAGCTGCCGATCGCGCTGCTTCCGCTCGACTGGCCGGGAGCGGCAGCCGGTGCGCTGTGCCGCGATTTCTATCGCCTGACGCATCGCGCGGCCGAGCGTTATCTCGTCGCCACGCTCGAAGGCCCCCGCGGCGCGCTTCCGCCGGCAAGCGACGCTTTCTACGCGCGCTTCGGCGGGCTGCCGCGCTAGGCAAATCCGGCGGTACCGCGGCTCGCCGCCGCGCTGCGCACGCAGGGCGGATGCAGCGAATTCAGTGGCCCGGCACGAACCGGGGCACGTCGCGTCCCTCGGCGAACGCGAGCAGGACGTCGGCCACGGACTCCGAGAACCGCTCGTAGGCTTCGTCCGTGGGCCAGCCGATGTGCGGCGTGAGCACGACGTTGGGCAATCGCGTCAGGGGATGGCCCGCAGGAAGCGGCTCGCGGTCGAAGACGTCGAGCCCCGCGCCGGCGATGCGACGCTGCGCGAGCGCCTCGACGAGCGCAGTTTCGTCGACGATCGGGCCGCGCGCAGTGTTGACGAGGTACGCGCCCGGCTTCATGAGCCCGAGCCGGCGTGCGTCGAGCAGGCCGCGCGACTCCGCCGACAGCGTGGCGTGGATCGACACCACGTCGGAGTCGCGCAGCAGACTATCGAGATCGCGACATTCGACGCCGACGCCTGCCGCAGTCTGCGCCGTGAGCCGCGGGCTCCACGCGAGCACGCGCATCTCCAGCGCCTGCGCGATCTTCGCGACGTGCCGGCCCACCCGGCCCAGCCCGACGATGCCGAGCGTCTTGGCGTGCAGCACGCGCGTCATCGGCGTCAGCCACACGCCCTGCTTCAGCGCGGCGTCGGTTTGCGGGATCTGGCGCATGAGACACATGGCGAGGCCGATGGCGAGCTCCGCTGCGCCCGCCGAGAAACCGCCGGTGGCCTTCGCAACGACGATGCCCTGCTCCTCGGCGGCCGCGAAATCGACGTGATACGCGTGATTGCCGGTCTGGGCGATGATGCGTACGTCCGGGAGCTGTTGCAGCAGCTCGCGCGTGAAGCGCGTGCGCTCCCGATTGGCGACCAGCGCATCGAAGCCGCGCAACGCACCCGGATCACCGAAGGGCGCGTTGAAGATGCGCACGTCGTGGCGCTCGCGCAGGCGGCGCACGCCTTCGGTCACGCCGTACGCGTCGTGGATGTCGTCGAGAATGGCAATGCGCACGATGAAGACCTCGCTGCAGAGCGCCGGCGCCCCGCCGCGCGATCGCGCAGTGCATGGCGGCAGCAGCCGCCCAGTTTAGGTGCTTCGGCGCGGCGCGTGAAGGCGGCGCATCACGCGCCGCGAGCACGCGAGCAGGCCCCGCCCCGCGCGTCCACATCGTGTCGTCCTCGTCGTCGTCCTCGTCCTCGTCGTCCTCGCCGTCTTCCTCGCTGCCCTCGTCGTCCTCGTCGTCGTCGACGTGCGTGTCCCGCTTGCGCAGGAAGTCGTCGTCGTCGATCGTCATCGTCGTCGACCGGCGGATCGCTCGCGAGACGCGGCAGCGCGAGCACGAACGCGAGCGCCAAGGCGTGCCCATCGAGCGCCGGCGGCGCCGCCGGGGGCAACGTGCCGCCGCGGGCTTCGAGCAGGCCCGCGGCGGCAGCGCAGGAAGACGAATGCAACGTCACTGGGGGATCCTGAGCTTCTGGCCGGGATAGATCTTGTTCGGATCCTTGAGCATCGGCTTGTTGGCCTCGAAGATCTTCATGTACTGGTTGGCGTCCCCATACTGCGCCTTCGAGATCTTCGACAGCGTGTCGCCGGAGACCACGGTGTAGAAGTTCGCTTCGGGCGCGCTCTGATGGACCGACATCATGTCGTTGACCTTCGCCACGCCTTGCACGTTCCCCGCGCACAGCACGATCTTCTCGCGCGTAGCCTGGTCGGGCGCGATGCCGTACACCGACGCCGTCGACGACGTGCCGTCGAACGTCACGGTGAGTCCGGTGGCGGACAGGTTCTGGGTGCGGATGTAGTTGAGGATGGCGTCGCCTGCCGCGTCGTTGGCGGCCTTGAGGTTGGCCTGGGCCTGTTCCGGCGAGAGCGTAGCCGCCGGGCGTCGCCGCCTTCGCGGCACCACCCCAGTGGAACAGCTTCTCGCCGGCGTCCTTCACGAAATCGAGCATTCCCATCGTGTTCTCCTTGTCGTGGGCGCCGTCGCGCACGAGCCGGCCCGGCGAGCGCAGCGCGCACGCCGGGGCTTCGCCTCGCGCGACGGCCGGGCCCTTTGGCAGGGCCTTCGCATAGGATACGCTTCCGTCATGGCCGCCCTCGCCACCCGAATCGCCGCATGGCTGCCGGCGCCGCCGCGAGCCATCCTTGCAACGGCATACCTCGCCGCGTATGTCACGCTCGACTGGACGAGCACGATCTTTCCCGCGGCCGATTTCGGCCTCGGCCCGTGGAATCCGGCCACCGGCGTGAGTCTCGCGTATCTCCTGCGCGCGGGTGTGGGCGGCTGGCCGTGGCTGTTCGTCGCCGGAGCGCTCTCGGAGCTGCTGTTGCGCGGAAGCTTCGTGAATCCCGCCAGCGCGCTCGCGATCGGGGCGCTGCTCGCCGGGGGCTACGGGGGTGCGGCCCTGCTCGTGCGCCGCTTCGGTTTCGACCCCGATTTCCGCACGCTGCGCGACGCGATCGTGTTCCTGCCCACCGTGACGGTGGTCACGGGGCTGGTCGGAGCGGGTTACGTGGCGCTCTACTGGTACCACGGCCTGGTCGCCGCCCCCGATCTCGGGCCGAGCATCCTCCAGTACTGGGTGGGCGATCTCATCGGGATCGTGGTGATCACGCCGGTCCTGCTGGTGTTCACGCGTCCCGAGCGGCCGCACGTGACGGTCGGTCGCGTGGAGCTCTCCCTGCAGGCCGCAGCCGTCGTGGCTGCGCTGTGCCTCGTGTTCTGGTCGAGCCTGGGCAACGAGCTGCGGCACTTCTACGTCCTGTTCGTGCCTCTCATCTGGATCGCGATGCGCCAGGGCCTGCCCGGCACGATGATCGCGATCGTCGGCCTGCAGATCGCATTGCTCGTCGCGTTGCAGCTCGCCGGGCACGACACCGAGACGCTCACCGAATTCCAGAGCCTCATGGCCGTGCTGGCGGCGATGGGCGTGATCCTCGCCGTCACCGTGTCCGAGCGCGAGGAAGGCCAGGCGCGACTCGCCGCGCAGGAACAGGCCTTGCGCACGGTGCTCGCCGCCGCGCCCGACGCGATCCTCACGATCGACGCCGAAGGCCGCGTCATCGGCTGCAACCCGGCCGCCGAGCGCATGTTCGGCATGAACCCGCGCGCGCTTCACCGCTCGCCGGCTCGAGAGCCTGCTCGACGCGACACCCGGCCCCCATTCCGAGGTGCAGCCGAAGGTGATGACGGCAACGGCGCACGACGGCCGCCGCTTTCCGGTCGAAGTCACGATGAGCAAGGCGGCGGACGAGCCCGCGCTCACCGTCGCGGTGTTGCGCGACATCTCCGCGCGGCGTGCGATCGAGCGCGCGCTGCGGGCGAAGCAGCGCGAGCTCGATCGCACGCTGCGTCTTGCCGCCGCGAGCGAAACCGCCTCGGCGCTCGCGCACGAGCTCAACCAGCCGCTTGCCGCAATCTCCAACTACGTGCGCGCGGCGCGCCTGCTGCTCACGCAGGGGCACGAGGTCGACGCGACCGTGGCGGCCATGGACAAGGCGGTGGCCGAGGTGGCGCGTGCCGGCGACGTGATGCACCGCCTGCGCGAGTTCTTCCAGAGCGGCACCGTGCGCCAGGAAGCCCTGGACGTGCCGGGACTCGTCGAGAACGCCGTGGCGGGCGTCCAGGCACTGCTGCAGCGGCACGAGGTCCGCATCGCGGTAGACTGCGCCCCGGCGCTGCCGAACGTGTTCGCCGATCCCATTCAGGCGGCCACGGTGTTGCATAATCTGCTGGTGAATGCCGTCGACGCCCTGCGTTCCGCGTCGCCGCATCACGGCGAGCGGCGAATCGTGGTCCGCGCACGCATGCAGGGATCGCACCAGGTGATGATCAGCGTCATCGACAACGGTCCCGGCGTGCCGGCCTCGGTGGTTCCGCACCTGTTCCGGCCGTTCGCGTCGAGCAAGCCCGAAGGAATGGGCCTCGGGCTTGCCATCAGCCGTTCGATGATCGAAGCGCACGGCGGCGAGCTGCGATACGAAGCGCTGCCCGAGGGAACTTCCTTTTCCATCACTTTGCCCGTGGCCGAGAAAACGACATGACCACCACCGCGATGATCCCGACCGTGCACATCGTCGACGACGACAGCGCCGTGCGCGAATCGCTCGCCCTGCTGCTCGGGCTGCGCGGATACGCGACCCGACGCTACGCGAGCGCCGAGGAGTTCCTCGAGACGATCAAGCCCGGCACCCCCGGCTGCGTGCTGCTCGACCTGCGCATGCCCGGCATGAGCGGCCTCGAGGCGCAGGCCGAGCTCGCGTCGCGCGCGATCCGCATGCCGGTCATCATCCTCACGGCACACGGCGACGTCGCGTCGGCGCGGCAGGCGCTCAAGAACGGTGCCTTCGACTTCCTGGAGAAGCCCGTCGACGACAAGGCGCTCTCCGGCACGATCGATGCAGCGCTCAGCGCCGACGCCGAGATCCAGCAACGCGCCGGGCGTACCGCGGCCGTCAAGGCGCAGCTCGAGCGCCTCACGCCCCGCGAGCGGCAGGTCCTGGAAGCCGTCGTGGCCGGCCGCCACAACCGCGAGATCGCGGTCGACCTCGAGATCAGCGTGCGCACGGTCGAGGTGTACAAGGCCCGCATCATGGACAAGCTGCAGATCGAGCGCCTGCCCGATCTCATCCGCATGGCGATCGACCTGGGCATCGGCCCCGGCCCTGGTACCGCCAAGACCTGAGATGCAGCAGGCGCGCGCGCAGCGCCCGCGAGGCGCGCGGCACACGAGGACCGTCGCCGCAGCACCTGCGCATCGGAGCACCTTCGCGCTGCGCACTCCGGTGTTCGGCGCGTTGACCTCCGTCAACCGCGTCCGGCGTCGCGACGTGGACAATGCCGCGTCGGCCCGCCGCTGCGCTTCGCTCGTTGCGCGCCGCACGCATCCCGCCTGAGCGCCACGAGGATTCATGACCAACGCATCGCCCCCCATCGACGCTACTGCGAGCTACGCCATCCCCGCCGGTTCCTGGCAGGCGTGGTGCATCGCGTTGCGACCCAAGACATTCTGGATCGCGACCATTCCCGTCGTCGTCAGCACCGCGCTCGCGCAGTACGAAGCGGGCAGCGTCGACCTCGGCGTCGCGGCGCTCGCGCTCCTCGCATCGCTGCTGCTGCAGGCGATCACCAATCTCCAGAACGACGTCGGCTACACGAGCCGCGGCGCCGAAACGGGCGCCCGCATCGGGCTCTCGCGCGCCACGGCGAACGGGTGGCTGTCGCCCGCGCAGGTGCGCTGGGCCATCGCGATCCTCGTCGTGATCACCCTCGTCGTCGGCGCGCCGCTGATCGCGCGCGGCGGCTGGCCCGCCGCGCTGATGGGCTTCTCGTCGATCCTCGCCGCGATCGGCTACATGGGCGGGCCGCGCCCGATCGCCTTCACGCCGCTCGGCGAGCTCACGGTGTTCGTGTTCTTCGGCCTCATCGCCGTCATGGGCAGCTACTACCTGCAAACGGGCACCGTCACGCCTGGCGCGATGCTCGCGGCGGTGGCAGTCGGTGCGCTCGCGGCGGCGGTGCTGGGGGTCAACAACCATCGCGATCGCGCCCACGATGCGGGCACCGGACGCCAGACATTCGTCGTCACCTTCGGCGAGCGCGCGTCGCAGCGCCTGTTCGAGGCCGCACTGCTCGCGGCACTCGTGCTCGCGCCGGTGCTCGCCGCCGTGGATCGCAGCCTCTGGCTCGCGCTGCCGCTGGCGGCGGTCCCGGCTGGGGCTTCGCTGTGGCGCGATTTCCGGCACACGCCTCCGGGACCCGAATGGAACGGGCTGCTCTTCCGCGCGGTCAAGGTGGAATTGCTCTACGGCGTGCTGCTCGCCGCCGGCGCCATCATCGCGGCGGTGCGGTAGAAGCACTCGCGCCCACGCCCCCGATCGCGGGCGCCCGGTCGCACCGCGCATAATTCGCAGCAACGCGCCCCGGGCATGTGGCGCGATCCATTGCGGTAAGGAGTTCCATGGCAGATCCGGTCACCCGCACTCCCCCGGCCGCGCCGTCGCCGCTGGCGGATGCCGCGCTCGCGTATCTGTCCGGCTTCGGCAACGAGCACGCCACGGAAGCGCTGCCGGGCGCGCTGCCGGTGGGTCGCAACTCGCCCCAGCGCTGCGCGTACGGCCTCTACGCGGAGCAGCTGTCGGGCACGGCGTTCACGGCGCCGCGCTGCGGACAATCGGCGCACGTGGCTCTACCGCATCCGGCCCGCCGCGCAGCATCGCCCGTTCCGCCGCATCGACAACGCTCGCGTCACGGGCGACTTCGCCGCGCTGGCAACGCCGCCCGATCAGCTGCGCTGGAACCCGCTGCCGATACCCGACGCGCCCACCGATTTCCTCGCCGGCCTCGTCACGATGGCGGGCAACGGCGATCCCGGTGCGCAGACGGGATGCGGCATTCACCTGTACGCGGCGAACCGCTCGATGGAGCGCTTCTTCTACGATGCGGACGGCGAGCTCCTGATCGTGCCGCAGCTCGGGCGCCTGCGCATCGCCACCGAGCTCGGCATCCTGCTGGTGGAGCCGCAGGAGATCGCGCTCGTTCCGCGCGGCGTGCGCTTTCGCGTCGAGCTGCCGGATGGCGAGGCGCGTGGCTACGTGTGCGAGAACTTCGGCGCGAGCTTCCGGCTGCCGGACCTGGGTCCGATCGGCTCCAACGGCCTCGCCAATCCGCGCGACTTCCAGGCGCCCGTCGCGGCCTACGAAGACCGCAGCGGCCGCTGCGAGCTCGTCGCGAAGTTCCTCGGCAACCTGTGGGCCGCCGAGATGGACCACTCGCCGCTCGACGTCGTCGCATGGCACGGCAACTTCACGCCGTACAAGTACGACCTGCGCCGGTTCAACACGATCGGCTCGATCAGCTACGATCATCCCGACCCGTCGATCTTCCTCGTGCTGCAGTCGCGCTCCGACACGCCCGGCGTGGACAACATCGACTTCGTCATCTTTCCGCCGCGCTGGCTCGCGGGCGAGAACACGTTCCGGCCGCCGTGGTTCCATCGCAACGTGGCGAGCGAGTTCATGGGCCTCGTGCACGGCGTGTACGACGCCAAGGCCGAGGGCTTCGTGGCGGGCGGCGCGTCGCTGCACAATTGCATGATCGGCCACGGCCCGGATGCCGAAACGTTCGAGAAGGCGAGCCGCGTCGACACGTCCACGCCGCAACGCGTGAGCGACACGATGGCCTTCATGTTCGAGACCCGGCTGCCGATCCGCACCACGCGCTTCGCGCTCGAATCCGCCGAGCTGCAGGCGCAGTACTTCCAGTGCTGGCAGGGCCTGCGCAAGCACTTCGATCCGGGCCGGCCATGACTGTGTTGAACGAGACCCACGATCCCGATCTGCGCTGCCTGGTGGCGTCGGCGCACGCACCGGGCTGCGACTTCACGCTGCAGAACCTGCCGTTCGCAGTGTTCCGGCGCCGCGGCACCAGCGAGCCCTGGCGCGGCGGTGTGGCGATCGGCGATCAGGTCCTCGATCTCGCGGCCGTCTGCAAGCGCGATCTGCTGTCGGGAACCGCGCGCGAGGCTGCGGGCAAGTGCCTCGGCAGCACGCTCAACGCGTTCATGGCCGAAGGCCCGGCGGCGTGGTCGGCGCTGCGTCTCGGCGTGTCGCGCCTCTTGCGTACCGACACGCGCAATGTAGCCGAAGTGCGCGCGTGCCTCGTGCCGATGGCACAGGTCGATTACGCCTTGCCGGCGCGCATCGGCGACTACACCGACTTCTACGCCTCGATCCATCACGCGACGAACGTCGGGCGGCTGATGCGTCCCGACAATCCGCTGCTGCCGAATTACAAATGGGTGCCGATCGGCTACCACGGCCGCAGCTCCTCGATCGTGATCTCGGGCCAGCGCTTCCATCGCCCGGTGGGACAGCGCCTGCCGCGCGGCGCCGAGGTTCCGGTCGTCGGGCCCAGCGCACGTCTCGACTACGAGCTCGAGATGGGCATCTTCGTGGGCCCCGGGAATGCGCTCGGGACGCGCATCGGCATCGACGAGGCGGCTCACCACGTGTTCGGGCTGTGCCTGCTCAACGACTGGTCCGCCCGCGACCTGCAGGCGTGGGAATACCAGCCCCTCGGGCCGTTCCTCGCCAAGAGCTTCGCCACCACGATCTCGCCGTGGATCGTCACGCTCGAGGCGCTCGCGCCCTATCGCCTGCCATGGACTCGCGACGCCGCCGATCCGCAGCCGCTGCCCTATCTCGACTCCCTGGCGCAACGCGAGGCAGGTGCGTTCGACATCGGGCTCGACGTGTGGCTGCAGACGGCGGCGATGCGCACGGCCGACGCAGCCGCGGAGCGCCTCGCCGCGAGCAACCTGCGCTACTCGTACTGGACCGTCGAGCAGCTCGTCACGCATCACACCGTCAACGGCTGCAACCTGCAGCCGGGCGACCTGCTCGGCACCGGCACGCAATCCGGACCCGCGAAGAACGCCGTCGGCTCGCTGCTCGAGCTGACCGAGGGCGGCAAGAAGCCGGTGAAGCTCGCCAACGGGGAGAAGCGGACGTTCCTCGAGGACGGCGACGCGGTGATCCTGCGTGCCGCTGCGGAAGCGCCGGGCAAGCCGCGCGTCGGTTTCGGCGAAGCGGTCGGCGAGGTGCTGCCCGCGCTTCCGGCATAGCGAGGCGGCAAGCCCCCGCACGCGTCCGGCACGCGGCACGCATTGCTGCCGCGCCGTGCGGCCCGTTGCATGCGCGACGATGGGTGTGACGCCGCGCGCGGTCACATGCGCAGCGGCGCGCCGTAGCCCGTAAGCTCGAGATAGCCCCGCCCCGCCTCGCGGCCGTCGCGCAGCGCGCGCACCGCACCTTCCCAATACACCGTGCCGGTGCTCGCACGCGAGTCGAGCTCCTGGTCGTCGAACAGCGGTTCCAGCGCGTATTCGTTGTCGCCCACGGCAAGCTGCATCGCAACGGGATAGCTCGCCTGCGTGCGCGGCGAGCGCCACGTCCTGCGCGGGACGAAGCGCACCGCGTCCGGGCCGAACGTCAGCACCGCCCCGCCCGCGGTGCGCAGCGTGGCGGCCGCCCACAGCACGCCGCCCTCCTTCCTGCGCATCACGAACGCCATCAAGGCGCCGCCGTCGGCGAGATCGAGCCCCGTCCAGTCCCATCCCGCAGCGTCCGGCGGCAGGTATTCGCTCGACCACTCGTGATCGCACCACGCGCGCCCCGTCACCTGCAGCGCACGCTCCCCGATGCGCACCTCGCCCGTTGCCGCGAGCTGCGGCTCGCTGTAGTAATAGCTCGCCTGTCCCGCCCCGGGGCCCTTGCGCGAAAAGCCGGCATCGCCCTGCAGCAGCGGCGCTTCGGTCACATCGAAGGCGAGATCGAACGTGAACTCGCGGGCGAGGACCCGCGCGCGATAGCGTCCGCCGTCGCGCCGCAACGACCAGTCGCCGATGCGCACGTCGGTGCGTTTCCTCGCTCGCATAGGCGAGACCGAAGCCCGCGCGCGCGACGCGCTGATCGTGCCGCAACCGCCCGAGCTCCGGGTCGGCAACGGCCGCGTGCGCGAACAGCAGTTGCGTGGGCGCGAAGCGGCTCGGGTTGTGCTCCGCAATCCCGGGGCGATGACGGAAGAACGTGACCTGCACGCCCAGCGGTCCGCGCTCGTGCTCGACCCAGCCGGTGATGTACCACCACTCCGTCCGGAACGCGGGGTGAGCGCCGAAGTCGCGCGGGAACGCGAGCGCATGGCCGGGCACGACGACGGGATACGTCGCGTCCGGCAGCGACGCCGCGCGCACGCGCATCGCTGCCGCCGCGATCGTGGCGCCGAGGAACGTGCGCCGCTTCATCGCGTGTTCCGGCGCATCGCGCATCGACGCGCGTCGACTGTCCATCCCGCGCGCATCACCAGTCCTCGCGCACGGCACGCACCGCTTCGGCGCCCATGGCGGCGCGACCGCTCAGCACCGCGGTGCCCATCGACAGCAGCAGCACCAGCGCGATTCCCGCGATCAGTGCGGTCCACGGGATCGAGAGCTCCATACCCCAATGGAACGATTGCCGATTCACGACGTGGATCAGCACCAGCGACATGAGCCACCCGAGGCCCACGCCCGCGAGCATGCCGACACCGCTCACGAAGAATCCTTCGCTCGCGAGCATCGCCGCGATCTGCCGGCGCGTCATGCCGACGTGGCGCAGCATGCCGAACTCGCGGCGCCGCGTGAGCACGAGCGCCCCGAACGACGACGACAGCCCGACGAGCCCGATCACGACGGCCGCGAGCTCGAGTGCATAGGTGACCGCGAACGTGCGATCGAACGCGCGCAGCGAGGACGCGCGAATCTGCGCGGGCACGCCGATGTCGAGGCGATCGCCGCCGGGAATGTCGCGCACGATCGCCTCGCGCAATGCGAACGCGTCGGTGCCGGGTTGCACCCACAGCGCGGCGTTCGTCGCGGTGCGATCGCCGGTGAGCGCGATGAGGCGCGAGCGCTCGATCACGAGCGCCCCCTGCTGCCGCGCGTAATCGCGCCAGATCCCCGCCACCGCGAAGCGCACCGCCTCGCCGCCGAGCGGAATCGAGATCACCTGCCCGACGCTGTAGCCGTAGATCGCCGCCGCCGGCTCGTTGACCCACACCGGCGGAGGATCCTGCACGGGCTCGACGCTCGCGATCAGCGGCAGCGTGCGCTGCGGCGCGGCCCGGTCGATGTCGCGCGCGATCACGATCACCCTCGGTCGCTGCGGATCGAGCAGCAACTGCTGCTCGCGAATGAAATCGACGCGGCGCACGCCGGGCAGCGCGCGAATGCGCTCCTGCACCTCGGCGGGCACGTACGCGCTGTCGCCGACCGGGCCCGCGCGAAAGTACAGATCCGCGGGCAGCACCTGCTCGAGCCACGCTTCGAGCGAGCCGCGGAACGAGTGCACCATGATGCCCATCGAGACCATGAGACTGACGCTCGCCACGATCGATGCGAGGCTCACGGTCGCCTGCCCGGGCGCGCCGCGCAACTGGGTGAGCGCGAGACTCACGGCGGGTTGCCTCGGCTGCGGGATGCCGCGCCACGCGAGGGTGGCCAGTCGCGGCAGCAGCATCAGCGTGCCGATGAGCATCAGCGCGATGCTGAAGTAGCCGAACAACGGCAGTCCGTTCACCGGCGGCGCGAATGCCGACGACGCGCTGGCGAGGAGCACGAGCACGCCCGGTCGCCACGGGCCGAGCGGCGCGAAGGCGCGTTGCTCGTCGCCGGCCTTGAGCGCGGGTGCAGGCGCAGCACGGGCCGCCTCGCGCGCGGGCACGGCACTGCCCGCCACGGCCATGGCGATCCCGATGACGAGAAACAGCAGCGCGAGCCACGGGTCGAAGACCACGGACGGCGCAACACCACGGAAATAGCCCGAGCCGAGGTCTGCGCCGACGCTTTGCAGGGCGATGCGTGCGAGCACGTAGCCGATCGCGATGCCCACGACGCTGCCGACCGTGCCGAGCAGTGCGCCCTCGGCGACGAGTGCGCTCACCAGCTGCCGGCGCGTGACCCCCAGCACGCGAAGGAGCGCAAACTGCGAGCGTCGCCGCACGACGGCGAGCGCCTGCGTCGAGAACACGAGCAGGCCGCCGGTGAACAATGCCACGAGGGCGAGCACCTGCAGGTTCACGCGATACGCGCGCGATGCGCTCGCGCCTGCCGCGACGCTGGTGTCGGGCCGCACCAGGGCCACGCCCGCCGGCAATTGCCCGGACGCCCGGCGGGTGAACGCGACGATGTCGGTCCCCGGCCGCAAGCGCAGATCGATGCGCGTCAGCACACCGAGGCGATCGAACTGCTGCTGGGCGCCCGCGATGTCCATCACCGCGACCGGCGGCGAGATCGCAGCACCGAGCCTGCCGCCCACGCGCAGCGTCACCGGGCGCAAGGCCGTTTGCAGCTCGATGGTGCTTCCGGTATCGAGATGCAGCGCGCGTGCGGCAGCGGCGCTCGGGAACACCACGTCGCCGCGCAGCACGTCGAGCGGGTCGCTCACCTCGGGCACGAGAGCCGGCTGGATCGCGGCGGCGCGAAACAGATCCAGACCGAGGATGCGCAGGCTCGCGTCCCCGTTCGCGAGCTTCGCGTCGACCTCCACGACAGGGCTCGCCACGGCGACCTCGGGCCACTGCGCGACGCGCGCGTACAGCGCTTCGTCGAAGCCCGCGCGCGGTCCGCGCAACTCGAGGTCCGCATCGCCCGAGAGCGCCTGCACGCCCAGCGCAAGCTCGTTGATCGCGGCACCGTTGATGGTCTGCACGGCGAACCCCAGCGCGACGCCGAGCGCGATCGCCGCCACGGCGAGCACGGTGCGAAACCGATCGTGGGCGAGCGAGCCTGCGAGCACCGCCCGGGGGACGGACGCGGTCAATCGCATCGCGGCACCAGGCCTGTCGGCGTGAGCTGCAGCACGCGATCCGCGGTGGACGCCGCGGCGAGCGAATGCGTGACCAGGATGCCGGCCGCGTGCGCCTCCTTGATCCGCGAGCGCAGCAGGGTCGCGACCTGCCCCGCGGTCTCCGAATCGAGATTGCCGGTCGGCTCGTCCGCGAGCAGCAGCCGCGGCCGATGCACGAGGGCGCGGGCGATCGCGACGCGCTGCATCTCGCCGCCGGAAAGCTCGCGCGGCATGCTCCGGGCGCGGTCGGCGAGCCCTACCGCTGCGAGCATCGAATCCACCGCGGCATCCGCCGCCTCGCCGCGCAGGCTGCCGATCAGCGCAAGCGGCAGGCCCACGTTCTGCGCCACGGTCAGGTACGGCAGCACGTGAAAGGCCTGGAACACGAAACCCATGCGCGAGCGACGCAGGCGCGTCAGCGCGTCGTCGTCGAGGCCGACGAGCTCGGTTCCCTCGAGCACGATCGAGCCGCGGTCCGGCACGTCGAGCCCCGCGATGAGATTGAGCAGCGTGGACTTGCCCACGCCCGACTCGCCCATGACCGCGACGTACTCCCCCGGCGCGAGCGTGAGCTGCACGCCGGAAAATATTTCGCGCCGGGGACTGCCGGGGATGCCTTTCGCCAGGTCGTGGATCGCAAGCACGGGTCGAGCCTAAAGCGGGAACGTGGCGACGGCAATCCCGCGATGGCGGCAGTGCCGTGCGACAACGACGATCGGTGCGGCAATCGCCCGCGGGCGCGGCATGGGCCGTGCAACCGCGCGAGACGCGGCGCTGTCCGACGCCACGCCGGGGCGCATCGGGTTCGACAACGCTCACCTGCTAGAATCCGCGCCGCCGGTCGACGACGACACGATCGTCCGAGGCCGTGAAGCGCGTGTACCCTACCGGGGACATGCTTTCCAACCGCATACGATGACGTTGGAGTGATCCCGATGCCCGCTGCCGCCGTGGCCCTGCGCGAAGTCAGCCTGGACGACAAGTATTCCCTCGAATCCGGGCGCGTGTATCTCACCGGCGCGCAGGCGTTCGCGAGACTCCTCATCCTGCAGCGCCAGCGCGACGTCCTCGCCGGCCTCAACACCGCGGGCTTCGTGTCCGGCTATCGCGGCTCGCCGCTCGGCGCGCTCGATCAGTCGCTGTGGCACGCGCAGAAGTTCCTCGAGCGCGCGCACATCAGGTTCCAGCCCGGCCTGAACGAGGACCTCGCCGCGACGTCGATCTGGGGCTCGCAGCAGGTCAACCTGTACAAGGGCGCGAAGTACGACGGCGTGTTCTCGATGTGGTACGGCAAGGGCCCGGGCGTGGACCGTTGCGGGGACGTGTTCAAGCACGCGAATCACGCCGGCACGTCCAAGTACGGCGGCGTGCTCGCGCTTGCCGGCGACGACCACGGCGCGAAGTCCTCGACGCTGCCACACCAGTCGGACCACATGTTCTCCGCGGCGATGATGCCGGTGCTCTATCCGTCGTCGGTGCAGGAGATCCTCGACCTCGGCCTGCACGGCTGGGCGATGTCGCGCTATTCCGGCTGCTGGATCGGGTTCAAGTGCGTGGCCGATACGGTCGAGAGCTCGGCCTCGGTGTACGTCGACCCGTCGCGCACGCAGATCATCGTGCCCGACGACTTCCCGCTGCCGGCCGACGGCGTGTCCATCCGCTGGCCGGACGGGTTCCTCGAGACCGAAGCGCGGATGCAGAACTACAAGGTTTACGCCGCGCTGCACTACTGCCGCGTCAACCAGCTCAATCGCATCGTGATCGGCGGCAAGGACATCCCCGCGCGGTTCGGCATCATCACGAGCGGCAAGAGCTACCTCGACGTGCGCCAGGCGCTCGACGACCTCGGCATCACCGAGCAGGACGCGGTCGAGATGGGCATTCGCCTCTACAAGATCGCGATGCCCTGGCCGCTCGAGCCCGACGGCGTGCGCAGCTTCGCCGAAGGGCTGGAGGAGATCCTCGTCGTCGAGGAAAAGCGGCAGATGGTCGAGTACCAGCTGAAGGAGCAGCTCTACAACTGGCGCGACGACGTGCGTCCGCGCGTGGTCGGCAAGTTCGACGAGAAGGGCGAATGGGTGCGCCCGCACGGCGACTGGCTGCTGCCCGCGACGTCGGAGCTCACGCCGGCGATGATCGCGCACGTGATCGCGCAGCGCATCGAGCGCATCGGCCTGCATCCGCGGCGCATGGAGAAGCTGCGCGCGCGGGTCGAATGGATCGACGCCAAGGAAGCCGCGCTCGCGAAGCCGCGCATCACTCTCGAGCGCAAGCCGTGGTTCTGCTCGGGCTGTCCGCACAACACCTCCACCAACGTGCCGGAAGGCAGTCGCGCGACGGCGGGCATCGGTTGCCACGTGATGGCGATCTGGATGGATCGCGGCACCAGCACCTTCACCCACATGGGCGGCGAAGGCGTGCCGTGGATCGGGCAGGCGCCGTTCACGCGAAGAGAAGCACATCTTCGCCAACCTGGGCGACGGCACCTACTTCCACAGCGGCATTCTCGCGATCCGCGCGGCAATCTCGGCGGGCGTGAACATCACCTACAAGATCCTGTACAACGACGCCGTCGCGATGACCGGTGGGCAGCCGTTCGACGGCCCCCTCACGCCCGCGATGATCGCGCAGCAGGTGGCGGCCGAAGGCGCGAAACGCGTCGTCGTGGTGACCGACGAGCCGGGCAAATATGCGCCCGGCTACTTCGCCTCCGACGTGAAGGTGCACCACCGCGACGATCTCGATGCCGTTCAGCGCGAGCTGCGCGAAACGCCGGGCACCACGATCCTCATCTACGATCAGACCTGCGCGGCCGAGAAGCGGCGGCGGCGCAAGCGCGGCAAGTTCGCCGATCCCGCCAAGCGCGTCGTCATCAACGAGCTCGTGTGCGAGGGTTGCGGCGATTGCGGCGTGAAGTCCAACTGCGTGTCCGTCGCGCCCGTCGAGACGGAGTTCGGACGCAAGCGCACGATCGACCAGAGCACGTGCAACAAGGACTACTCGTGCGTGAACGGCTTCTGCCCGAGCTTCGTCACGATCGAAGGCGGCGGCCTGCGCAAGCCCAGGAAGGCGGAAGCCGGTGAATTCCCCGCGTTGCCCGAGCCTGCGCTCGCGAGCACGCGCGATCCGTACGGCATCGTCGTCACGGGGATCGGCGGCACCGGCGTGGTGACGATCGGCGCGCTGCTGGGCATGGCCGCGCACCTCGAAGGCAAGGGCTGCAGCGTGCTCGACATGACGGGCCTCGCGCAGAAGAACGGCGCCGTCGTCTCGCACGTGCGCATCGCGGACACGCCCGAAGCGCTGCACGCCACGCGCATCGCGGCGGGCGACGCCAAGCTCGTGCTCGCGTGCGACATCCTTACGGGTGTGGGTTACGAGCAGCTCGCGAAGATGCAGAAGGGCGTCACCAAGGCGGTCGTCAACACCGCGCTGGTGATGCCGGCAGGCTTCACGCGCAATCCGGATCTCGCGTTTCCGCTGGGCTCCATGGAGCGCGAGATCGAGGATGCGGTGGGGACCGGAGCGTGCGAGTTCCTCGATGCCACCAGGCTCGCCACGGGCCTCATGGGCGACTCCATCGCCACCAACCTGTTCATGGTGGGCTTCGCGTACCAGCGCGGCCTGCTGCCGGTGGGTGAAGCCGCCATCCTGCGCGCGATCGAGTTGAACGGCACCGCGGTCGACGCGAACCAGCAGAGCTTCCGCTGGGGCCGCCTCGCGGCCGTCGATCAGGCACGCGTGTCCGCGGCTGCGATTCCGAACGAGAAGCCCGTCTCGCAGGTGCTGTCGACCTCGCTCGACGAGGTGATCGCGCGGCGTGCCGCATTCCTCACGGATTACCAGGACGCGGCCTACGCCAAGCGCTACACCGATTTCGTCGACCGCGTGCGCGCTGCGGAAGCTGCAAAGCTGCCGGGCTCGACCGCGCTCGCCGACGCCGTCGCGCGCGCCTACTTCAAGCTCCTCGCGATCAAGGACGAGTACGAGGTTGCGCGCCTGTACACCCAGTCGGATTTCCTGCAGCGCGTGGAGCAGCAGTTCGAAGGCGACTACAAGCTCGTGTTCCATCTCGCGCCGCCGCTAACGAGCAAGCGCGATCCGCACACCGGCGAAGCGCAGAAGAAGACGTACGGGCCGTGGATGCTCAAGGGCTTCCGCCTGCTCGCGAAGATGCGCGGCCTGCGCGGCACCGCGCTTCGACATCTTCGGGCGCACGGCGGAACGACGCATGGAGCGCGCGCTGATCGGCGAGTACGAGACGCTGATGGAGGAAGTCATGCGCGACATGGCGGCCCACAACCACGCCGTCGCGGTGGAGCTCGCGCAGACGCCGGAGCAGATGCGCGGCTACGGCCACGTCAAGGAACGCAACGTGAAGGCCGCGCAAGCACGTCAGGCCGAGCTCCTCGCGACCTTCCGCGGCGCCAAGCCGCCCGGCAAGGTGATCAAGGCGCTCGCGGCGGCCTGACGGCGCGACGCGTCAGACGCCCACCGCCTTACTCGGAGTAATTACTCTGAGTAACGGGGTTGGCGGCGCAGCACGAGCGCGCCGAGTCCGGCCAGCGTGAGGGTCAGCACCAGCAGCAGTTGCGGCGAGATCGCCGGCACCATCGAGCGCGCCGTGACGAGCGCGATCGCTGCCGTCGCCGTGCTGGGACAACTGCCGTACGGGCCGTAGCACTTGAAGAACACCGCGCGCGTCGAGCAGTTGTAGACGACCATGTACTCGACCGTGGCGCCCGCGCTCGGCGGATTCGCGCCGACCCACGCATAGCTGCCGATGAGCGTGTTGTCCGGCTGGACCGTGACGAACGGGTTGGCGTAGGTGCCCGTATACGAGTCGATGGCGCTGTCCTTCGGACCGAAGGTGCCGATCGGCGTCGAGCCGGACGTTTCGGCGGTGACGAGGCCGAACTCGGAATGGTTGCCGGCGCCCGTCCACGACACGTCGATGTCGGCCTTGGAGAGGCAATTCGCCCCGGCGCTGATGTCCACCGACTGCGCCGCGACGACCTTCGGCGAGCCCTGCGCACAGGCCAGCGGATTCGCCAAGGCGAGCGCGGCCGCGAAGAGCAGGGTGATGGATTTGGGCATCAGGCGGGATAACGGCCAGATTCTGGCCGGCAGCAGGCTTCGGGTGCATTGTAGCCATCGTGCGCACCATCTGCCCACGGTTTCCGGCGTGCGGCCGCGAATGGAAGATTCGCAGTCGCGCGGCCGCAACAGGGGGAACGCACCCATACCGTGCTGTAGACTGGCTTTCTCCCGAATTCCCGACGAAATGGCCCTGTTTTCGACAATTTCGTCGCCATCCGGCGACACTTCCGCCCCTGAGCCGCACCCGCTTCTCGCTCCGGCGCGGGCGTGGTTCGCGGCACAGGGCTGGTCGCCCTTTCCCTTCCAGGAGGCGGTCTGGACGGCATTTGCAGCCGGCGAAAGCGGCCTGGTGCACGCGCCGACCGGCATGGGCAAGACCTACGCCGCGGCGCTCGGGCCGATGGTGCTCGGCTTGCAGGGCAGCGTCGACGAGGCGGCGCCGCTCCAGCTCGTCTGGATCACGCCGCTGCGCGCGCTCGCCGCCGATACGGGTCTCGCGCTCGAGCGCGCGGCCAAGGCGCTGCAGCCGCACTGGACCATCGACGTGCGCACCGGCGACACCGGCACGGCCGCACGCGCCCGGCAGGCACGCCGCCTGCCCACGGCGCTCGTCACCACGCCCGAGAGCCTGACGCTGCTGCTCTCGCGCCCCGACTGGCGCGAGCGCTTCGCGCACCTGCAGGCGATCGTCGTCGACGAATGGCACGAGCTCCTGTCGACCAAGCGCGGCGTCCAGGTGGAGCTCGCGCTCGCGCGATTGCGTGGGTTATCAAATGACCTGCGTGCTGCGCACTCCGGCGTTCGCCCTCGGGGCGGCCCCTCGGGATTACCGCCGCCGCTGCGGACCTGGGCGCTGTCCGCGACGCTCGCGAACCTGGACGATGCGCTCTCCGCGTTGACTGGACGCGCCGCGCCGCGCGCGCGCATCGTCAGGGGCTTCGACGCCAAGGACATCCGCATCGACACGCTGCGCCCGCCCACGATCGAGCGCTTCCCCTGGGCGGGCCACATCGGCCTCAGGCTGCTGCCGGAAGTGGTGCGCGCCATCGAGCGTGCGAAGACCACGCTCGTCTTCACCAACGTGCGCTCGGCGTGCGAGGCGTGGTACCAGGCGATCCTCGAAGCGCGTCCGCACTGGGCCGGCACGATCGCGCTGCATCACGGCTCGCTCGAGCGCGAGGTGCGCGACTGGGTGGAAGACGGCCTGCGCAGCGAGCGCCTGCGCGCGGTGGTGTGCACGTCGAGTCTCGATCTCGGCGTCGACTTCGCGCCTGTCGAGCAGGTGCTGCAGATCGGCAGTCCGAAGGGCGTCGCACGACTGCTGCAGCGCGCCGGGCGCAGCGGCCATCGTCCCGGCGCGGTGTCGCGCGTGTCGGTGGTGCCCGCGCAGGCGCTGGAGCTGGTCGAGGCAGCCGCGGCGCGCGAGGCGGCCCACGCGCGCAACGTCGAAGCGCGCGTGCCGCTCGAGAATCCGATCGACGTGCTCGTGCAGCATCTCGTCACCTGCGCCGTCGGCGGCGGCTTCCGACCCGCCGATTTGCTCGCCGAAGTGCGGACCACGCACGCCTACCGCACGCTCACCGATGAGCAATGGCAGTTCGCGCTGGATTTCGTGGTGCACGGCGGCGCATCGCTCAACGCCTATCCCGAGTACCGGCGTGTCGTGATCGGGCCCGACGGCATCGCGCACGTGCCCGACGCGCACATCGCGCGAAGGCATCGCCTCGGCATCGGTACGATCGTCAGCGACAACAGCATCGTCGTGCAGTTCAGGAATGGCGCACGCCTGGGCACGGTCGAGGAAGAGTTCATCGCGCGCCTCGATCCCGGCGATTGCTTCGTCTTCGCCGGCCGTGTGCTGGAATTCATCCGCGTGCGCGAGCTCACCGCGTGGGTCAGAGCCCGCGACCGCGCGCTCGGCGGTGGTGCCGCGCTGGATGGGCGGCAAGCTCGCGCTGTCGTCGCAGCTCGCCGAGGGCACGCGGAAGCTCGTCGCGGATGCGCGTCGCGGCGTGTATGCGTCGCCGGAGCTGGAGCTCGTGCGCCCGCTGCTGGAACTGCAGGCGCGCTGGTCGGCGTTGCCGCTGGACAACGAATGGCTCGTCGAGCAGATCTCGACGCGCGAAGGACACGGGCTTTTCTTCTATGCATTCGAAGGTCGACTTGCGCATCTCGGCCTGGCGACGCTCTTTTCGTACCGCCTCTCGCGCGACGAGCCGCGCACGTTCTCCCTGACGGCGAACGACTACGGGTTCGGGCTCGTGTCCGCCTGCCCCGGTGCCGTTCGCGGTGGGCGATCTCGGAAAGCTCATGGCGGCGCCAAACGTCGAGGCCGACATTCTCGCGGGCTTGAACGCAACGGAGCTGGGACGCCGGCAATTCCGCGAGATCGCTCGCGTGGCCGGCCTGATTTTCCAGGGGTATCCGGGGCAGCCGCATCCGCAGCGACAGACTGCAGGCGTCGAGCTCGCTGCTCTACGACGTCTTCGCGGAATACGATCCGGAGAACGATCTGCTGAAGCAGGCCGTGCGCGAGGTGCTGGAGCGCCGGCTGGAAGCGGCGCGGTTGCACGCGGCGCTCGATCGCCTGCGCCGCAGCCGGGCCTTGCTCACACGGCCGACGCGGCCCACGCCCTTCGCCTTCCCGCTCCTCGTCGAGATGTTTCGCGACAAGCTGTCGACGGAAGCGCTCGAGGCGCGCGTGGCGCGCATGGTGAGCGAACTGGAGAAGGCCGCGGCATAAGTCCGTTCAGTTCCAGCCGGTGATCACGACCGGCGCAGGCCGGCGCGCCGCACCCGCGAGCGGATCCAGACCCGACCGGCAGGCCGACGCCATGGATCGGTGGTCGGCGTCGATCATGTAAGTGAACCCGGTGAAAGTGTTGACGCCTCGCCTTGGAACGTAGTAATCGACGACACGCGTCTCCATCTGGGTAACGTAGCGGTCGACCGGCTGCATGCCTGCAAGGTTGGTTTGCATGGACGAATCCGCGAGCTCGAGCTTGAGGCGCAGCGGGACTTCCGGGTCGGCGAGCACGGCGAACCGGGAGAAGCGCCGCGGCGGCAGGCGGTTGTCCGTCGTCGCGCTGGTCATCTCGACGATCGCGGGCGCAACGGTACCGAACGTGTACCGGATGGGCAGCGCCACATTCGCACACGCGCTCGATACCTTCATCTGGCCCGAAGGATCCCTGCATCCCGGCTCGAGCTGGCTCCACAGCGTCGCATTCGCCTCCACCGCCGCCGGCTTGTAGCACTGGCCCTGCAACTGCACGTAATCGGTGTCGTTGGAGGACGTCACGAACGTGGGCTCGGTGATGTCGCGCGTTGCGACGACCACCGCATCCTTCTCGCTCCCGAGCTGCCCGCGATACACGACCTGCAGCACGACGTCCCACGCATTCACGGGGAGATGCTTCTTGAACGTGAACGTGAACGGTGCTCCGCCGGCGGGCACCGACTGCGCCATGAGCGGCTCGGAGACGACGACTTCCTCTGTCGGCGAGCGACAGCGCTCGTATGCCGCCGCATCGGTGATCTCGCCATCCAGCGTGTCGCGATAGCAGAGGTTGCGATGGAATTTGAGGGCGGTGATCAGCGCGCCGGCGGGCATCGGCTCGGGTCCGCTGCCGCTGGGCGGGACCGCGGAAACGTTGCTGAGCGACAGCTTGATCTTGCCGAAGCCGATGAATCCGTTCGCAGCGTCGGTGTTGCCGAACGCCGCGTGATCGATGATGCCGTAGATGCCCTGCTCCGGCACGCCGATCGCCATGGCGCCGCGGAAGATGAAGCTCAGCATTCCCGCGCTGTAGGCGACGGCCCGCGGCAAGAGCAGATCGGCCTGTGCGTCGTAATTCTGGCGCGTGAGCGTGAAGCCCGGAGACAGCGCAGCGCGACTCAGGAACTCGTCCCACGCGCTGACGCTCGTGAGCGGGACGTTGGCCGCGGTGAATCCGGGCTCGAGGTTGTCGATGACCGCCGTGCGCTCGTACAGCCGCACGGCAGCATTCGCGAGCGTCGTCGTCGGTGCGGTGCCGTCCCACCGCGTCGGTGCCACCGTGCGCACCGTGTACGACGCGACCGAATTCGGCGGGGACGTGTAGTCGCTGTTCCCGAGGTTCTTCCCGGCAGAGAAGAACTGCGTGTTGCTGTAGTCCGCCAGACCGCGCCCGCCGATGGCACTTCCGGGGGCGGTGCTCCAGAAGTCCGTGTAGCGCTGGAACGACCTCGGCGTCGGATAGTCGACGCAGCTTCCCGCCGCCCCGCAGATCTGGTACGGCAGGGGCTTGGACGTTATGCGGACAGCCGTGAAGGATGGCCACAGCACCGTGAACGAGGGCTGCCTGCGAGCGCGCGCCTCGATGTAAGCCTCGAACGTGCTGGCATGCCCCATGAAGGGCTTGCCGGCGTGCGCGTCGTTGCGGGAGTGCTGCGGTTGCGCCATGTCCTGCACCAGATGCAGCACATCGCCCAGGCCGCGGAATACGGTCGCCCAGTACGTCTTGCGGTGGGCGTCCTTCCGCGGAGCATCGTCCCATTGCGGAAGGTCGACCCACCCGTCCACTCCGGCGGTCTTGAGCGTGACCGCGCGGAACAGGGCCTCCTTCACGTCCACGATGGTGAAGTGATTGTGTCGCGCAGCTTCCTCGACGTCCGGCTGCGTGAACGGCTGCGCAGCGCCAATCGCCCAGCGCGGAGACGCGGCGCCGAGCGGCTGACCCGCAGCGGTAAGCGCGCGGTCGTAGACGGGGTCGTAGAAGTGGTTGAGCGGGCGGAGCGTGGCACCGTAGGGGTCGTCCTGGGGATTATCGTGCGATCGGACCGTAGTCGTCCTCGCGAATGGCACCCGACATCAGCCAACCGGTAATGCTCGTCGACGGACAGGCTCGCTTGTCGACGTCATGAATCGACTCCTGTTTCGAACCGATTGGCCTCTCTGCGTGGGTGGTGCCGAACTCGGCTGACCCATATCGTACGTACGCTACCGCCAAACGGATGTCGGCAGAGCCGGTCCGCCGCAGTACCGAAGAATCCGAGATTCCGTAAGCACGTCCGGGCGTTCTCGACCTGAGAACGCGCGAGAGACGCCTGCGTCGAGTTAGCAGCATGCGTCGCCAAGTTCGAACGCATGGCCGCCGTGAGCAACCTAAGCCAGCGGGCAGCAAACAGTATGCCGCGTCACTGTTCACTGAGCTCCTTCGAACTTCATCTGGAAGTGTCCTTCAAATTGACTCCCCCGTACGGTGCGTCATGGGGCTCGGCAAGCCATGCGCTCGGCCATACTTCGCGGAGTCCGCTGCAAATTCCGACCTCACTGTCAGCGGGTCGCGCCAAGTCGCCTCGCTTCTGCGTGCGCCGGCTTCAGTGCGCGGACCAAGCTACGCTCACTCGCCGTCCCACTGTAGGCAGTTCAAGTCCGCTGAAACACTCGGCCGCTGATGTACTCGAACCGCTCCGCGTCCGTCCCCACGAACTTCTGCATGTAGACGTCATGCGGATGCGCTTCCGCCGCCGGCGTGTGCGCGTGGACGCTTTCGTAGCCTGCGAGGTACGCGTCGGCGAACGGCAGCCCGTTGCTGAAGAAGTTCGGCTTCTGCCACCACCACGGCGTGCCGTAGCGCGCCCTCCGCGTCGCTGACGGCAGTCTCGACGTGTATGCACACGCTCTGCGAGTGCGCGATGCTCGACGCCACGCCGTTCCAGCGAACAACCACGATCGCGCCTGGCAGCGGCTTGCCCGTCCTCGCGTCCCACACGCGGCCTGACACCGGCAAGCCCGTCATCCCGCACGCGGATGTCAGGAGCGCAATGCCGGCGACAATTGCCGCCCGCACCGCGCAGCCCCATCCGCGTCCGCGTCTACATGCCATCGATGCGCCAGAGCCCATCCTCGCTCCTGATAACGTACACGTGGAACACGCTGTCGCCCGATGCGCCGGTGCGCAGCAGCGCAATCTCGGCCACGTTCTGCGTGACCGTCACTTCCTGCACCGTCCCGAGCTGATCGACGATCGTCGGGAGCTGCGGCTTCAGTGCCGAAAACACCGCCTCGTACTTCGCCTGCATGCCCCCGGTGACGTTGGCCAGTGCGCCGGTCACGTCGCCGCGGCGCAGCGCGTCGCGCATGGTGTCGAACACCTGGACCGCACGGCTCGCGAGATCGCCTGGATCACGCACGACCACGTGCCGCGTCGTGTCGTAGATCGACCTGCTCTCCCGCGTCGTACACCCGCACGCGAACGGCGTACAAGCCCGGCGTATTGAACACGAACGACCCCGTGCGCTCGCCGTCGGGCATCGAATCCCATGTGATCTGGGCCGCGAGATCGCTGCGCGTGGTGATCTCGATGCGCCTGAACGCGACATTACCCCGATTGGCGACCGTGACGTTGACTGTCAGAGGTGCCAGTCCGTCGTCGTTGTCGAGCGTAACGGCGAACGGCTGCACGCCGGCACTCGTCACTCGGAGCGACCGCACGATCGGATCGAATCCGGGCGTGATCACGCTGACGCTGATGGCATTGTCGCCCGGCGCGAGCTCCACGTGGTCCGCGAAGAACCATCCCGCCGGTGTCGAGCAGCACCGGCCGACCGTTGACCAGGACCGCCGCGTTCGCTACGCCCTGCACCAAGCCGGCGAACGAGAGCGTGTCGTCGGCGATGGTGCTGCCGTCCACACCCGCGGCGACGGTCACGGAGGCCGCAGGAGGCGTGACGGGCGGCTCCGGCGGTGGCGTCACGACCACGTCCTGCACGGAGATCGTGATCGGCGCACTCGCAAGCGTCGTGCCGTTTCGCATCACGAAGATCGCGGTCAGTGCATGCACGCCCGCGGGCGTCGCCTGCCACGTGAGGCTGGCAACGCCGTCCGTCGCCGGTTGCGCGGACCATGTCGCCATGCCGATGACCGTGCCGTCCATGCGGAACTCGACCCGCGCGACCGCCGCCGGTGCGATGCCCTCCGCCCGCAGGGTCACGCTGTCGCCGATCGTGAACTGCGCATCGCGCGCGGGGCTCGTGATGGCGATACCCGACGCGCGCACGATCACGTCCACCGCCGTGGACACCGCCGCCCTGCCCCGCGAATCCACGGCCCTCGCCCGAAGCGAGTAGGTGCCGGGTGGCACGCCACTCCAGTCCATGCTGAACGGCGCGCTGGTCGCGGTGCCGATCACCGTCGCGCCGGACAGGAACTCGACCTGCGCGATGCTGCCGCCCGTTTCCGCTGCGATCGCTTCGAGCCTGACGGGCGTGGGGGTTGCGTAGACGCTGCCGGGTGCAGGCGCGGTCAGCCACACCTCCGGCAATGCCTCGCCCGCAGTCGATCCCGCTTCGACGGTGATGGTGACGGGCCTGGCCGAGGCGACATTCCCGTCGATGTCGCGAGCCACCGCCGTGATGGTGTGCGTTCCCGCCGGCACGTTGGGCCACACGACGCGGTTGAACGAAGGCGACCCGTTGCCGATCTTGACGCCGTCGGCGAGCACGTCGAAGTTCGCGACGGCGGCTGAATCGTCGATTGCCATGCCCACGAGCTCGAGCGTTGCGGGCACGCCAACCACGGCGGAAGGCGCGATGATCTCGATCCCGAAAGCAGCGCACGGCGCCGAACGCGCGTGCAGCGCGGCGATTCGGGCCGGCGACAGTGCGCCCGCGAACACGACGACCTCGTCGAGCATGCCGAGGAACGGACGCGCAGCCGAACCGGATTGGCCCCCGAGGCGCAACGTCGAGCCCGCATACGCGCGGTCTGCCGACGGGCTGCCGGATCGCCACGAAAGATCCCGCCGCACGCCGTCCACGTACAGCACGCCGGCGCCGGTATCGCCGTTCGTGAACTGCGCGACGACGTGATGCCACCCGTTCGCAAGGCCGGCCGACGGCATGCCGAAGAGGTCGTCGTTGAAGGTGGTGAAGCCGAAGCCGCCGCCGGCGAATGCGAGGCCTTGCCCCGGCCAGGCCACGCGGCACGGCATCGTCCGCTCCGTTCCAGTCGATCCAGAACGCGACCGTCGTGCGATCGCCCGCCTCCTTCAGCGGCCAGAGTCCCTCGATCTCCACGAAGCCGCCCGCGAAGTTCCCGGCGCTGCACGTATCCGGTTTGCCCGACCCGGTGCCCGCGACGCGCTCCACCGCACCGCGCTTGCGACCGTGCACCTGCGAAACGCCATCGCGCAGCACGCCATCGTTCGTCCACGTGCCCTCGAACGCATACCACGCGACCGGCATCGCCGCATCGTGGTCCACTTCGATCTCGACCGGCGGCGACCATGCCATGACGCCTTGCGTGTCGGTCGCGCGGGCGCGTATCGGGTAGTGACCCGGCCCCACCGCATTCCAGGTGAGTGCGTAAGGGGCTGCCGATGCGCTTCCGATCAGCAGATCGCCCTGGAAGAACTCCACCTGGGCAATCGCGCAGCGCTGCCGGTCACGCTCGCCGAAAGCTGGAGGGTGGCCGGTGAGAACGTGCGCATTCCCGATTGCGGTGAGTCGAGCCGCACGACGAAGGAGTCAGGGGTGGGCGTCACCACGACCGTCGCCGGCAGCGCTTCGGTCACGACCTGCATCGCGATCCCGTCGACGTAGGTGAGATAGGTCGCGCGAGCCGTGAGCTGATGCAGTCCGCTTGCTCCTGCCTGCCACACGGCCCCATACGGTGCCGAGGTGACCACGGCGAAGCGCATCCCGTCGACGAAGTACTCCACCTGCTGCAGCCCGAGGCCGGGCCGCGGATCGCGCACGACGGCGCGAACCGTCACAGCGGCGCCCGGCGCGATCCTGGCCCATTCCGCGGGCTCCGCGATCTCCAGCGCCGGCGGGTTGGTCCCGATCTCGATGCGGCGCTCGACGAATGCGGGCGCCGCCACGAGGTCCCCGGGCCCGGTCGCCCGCACGATGCATCGGCCCAAGCGGTGGCCGTCGACGATCGACGGATCGGTCTCGTCGATCGTGCACACGTCGGGCGTGAGCGACACGAGGTCGACCTTGCCGCCCGACGAGGCTTTCGCGCGGGGCGAAGTAGTCGAAGCAGGTCGCGCACCCCCCGCTCCCGAGCCACGGGGTGGGCGGCGGGAAGTCGACTTGCTGCGTCTGCCGGCGAATGATGATCGCGAACGGCTGCACCGCGTCGGGGGCCACGCCGTTCGCTGCGATCACCTGCCCCGTGTAGACGCCGGCATAGTCGGGCCGCCAGTCGATCCTGCCCAATCGGGTCATCGTGCAGACGCGGAGCTCGATAGGCCCGGCGAGCCGTGAACGTCGGTGCAGGCACGCCCGTCGCCGCAGACTCGAAGCCGTAGCGCGTCGCCATCCAGCCGTCGGGCGGCGGTCCGTTGACGAACTCCGGCGCCCGAACCGCCATGCCGGTGATGTTCATGAACACGGACGCGCCACGGCCGGTCGCGAGCGCGAGGTCCGGCCGGCCATCGCCGTTGAAGTCGCCGGCGGCAATCCCCTCCGTGGTCGTGTCGACCGGGAAGCGAAGCGGTGCCTGGAACGTGCCGTCGCCGTTGCCGGCAAGGACGGCAAGCTCGCCCGTCGAGATCCCACCCGTTCATGGCGAGATCGAGTCGTCCGTCGCCGTTGAGGTCGACGGCCACGATGCGTTCCCGGCATTGTTCCCCGCCGCAAACCGCGTCGGGGACCGAACGTGCCGTCGCCCTTGCCGAGCAGCACCGTGACGCGCGGGAAGAACAATTCCGCGAACGCGAGATCCGGATGACCATCGCCATTGAGGTCTGCGATCGTGACGCGTCCCGGATAGCTCGGGATCGATCGCCGACGCTCGCGCTGGCGCACGAAGCCTCCCGCGCCATCGTTCCGGAACACAGTGAAGGCATGCTCGTCGGGCTGCGTCAGGACGAGATCGGCGCGGCCGTCGTGATCGAGGTCTGCGACAGTGAGCCGCTCCGGCCGGAACGGCAACGCGATCGTTGCGCCGGCACGGAACGTCGCGTCCCCGTTGCCCAACGCGATGAGCAACTCGCGCTCCTGATCGATCGCTGCGATATCGAGCTTGCCGTCGCCATCGAGATCGGCCAAGCCGAAATCGACGACGCTGCCGCCGAAGCCGATGAACGGCACGCCGTTCGAAGTGACCGTCTCCCGTGCCCGTCATGACCAACAGACCGGTGGAGTCGAGCGCCACGAAGTCGAGGCGACCGTCGCCATCGAGGTCACCCACGGCCGCGTCGCTGCGCAGACTGATGGCACCCCCCCGGTACGCCCCCGCGGTGAAGGTTCCGTTGCCCGAGTTGAGCAGCGTCGCCGGGCCGTGCCGCTCGCTCACGATCAGATCGAGGTCATCGTCGCCATTCAGCCGGGTGGCGATGATGCTGTAACTTCGGCCATGTTGGTCGCCGTGGACGGGATCTCGCCAGTCAACGTGATCGGCGGCCCCGGAAGCAGTCACCGACGCATTCACCACGGCCGAGGCGGATCGCGCGCCGCGATTGTCGGTGGCGACGGCCTGCAGCGCGTACGTTCCGACGGGCACCGCGGACCAGGTGTAGCGATACGGCGGCGACGTCGCGGTGGCGAGCAGCGCCGTGCCCGCAAAGAACTCGACCTTCGCGATGGCGCCATCCGGGTCCGAGGCTTGCGCCACGAGCGTGATGGTCGCGGGCGCGGCGAATCGCGTGCCCGCACTCGGCTCGGCGAGCGTCACGGTCGGGAGCCCGTTCGCGCCGCTGGGCGTGACGGCAAACGTGCGATCGACCGGCGTTGCGGCTGCATACGATCGCATCGCCGGCCTGCGACGCGCGGATCGTGCAGCTTCCGGCAGCGATGAGCGTGACCTGGACGCCGTCGACGCGGCACACCGTCGAGGCGAGCGATGCGAAGCTCACGGGAAGACCGGACGAAGCCGCGGCGCTCAGCGCGAACGGCAGGCTGTCCACCGAGCGGTCCGGCAGCACGCCGAATGCGATCGCCTGGCCCGCTGCCGCGATGGCGATCGCGAACGCCTGCGTGGCATCGGGTGGCACGCCGTTGCCTGCCGTGAGCATCCCGGCGAACGTCCCCGCGCGACTGGGGGTACCGCTGATGAGGCCCGTGCTCGGATTCAGCACCAGCCCGGGCGGCAACGCCCCCGGTGACGCGGACACGCTGGGACGCGGCGTGCCGGTGACGTCGACGGCATGCGTGTACGCCACGTCGACCGCCCCGCCGGGTGGAGGCGCGCTCGTGATGCCCGGCGAGACACCGGTATTGGCGAGAGCGAACGTCGCCGACGCCGCCCCCGCTGCGACCGTCACGCCGTATGCGCCGGCGATCCCGTTCGCCGTCGCGGCAGGGGCAGTCGCAACGCCGAGCGCGTCGGTGAACCCCCGCGCGACCTGCGCGCCCGCGAACGTAGCCGAGGCGCCGCTCGCCGGTGCGCTGAAGCTCACGCTCGTGCCGACGACGGGATTGCCGGCGGCATCGAGCACGCGAACGGCGAGCGTCGATGGCGAACGCCGTCTGCACGCGCGCACTCTGGCCGTTGCCCGAGACGATCGCGACCGACGCCGGATTGCCGGCGCGCTGACGGCGAAGCAGCACCGAAACCGCATCGTCCGCCATCGTCGTGACCGCGAGGTCCGCGCGGCCGTCGCCGTCGAGGTCGGCAGCGGCGAGCCCCAAAGGATGCTCGAGCACGTCGTGCAGGACCGCCGGCGCGAACGTGCCGTCGCCGTTGCCGTGCAGGACCGCGATCGTGTTCTCCAGCTCGTTCGCGACGGCGATGTCGGCAACGCCATCGTCGTCGAGGTCGGCGATCGCCACCATGCCCGCCGTGCCGCTGGTTCCGTAGCGCAGGGCCGGCGCGTACGTGCCATCCGCCCGCGCGATGAATATCGCAACGTCCCGGCTGCCGTTGTACGCAACCGCGATGTCGAGCCGGGCATCGCCATCGAGATCGCCCACCGCGATGCCGCGTGGGCTCACGCCGGCGCGCAACAGCGCATGGGTGAAGAAGCTGCCGGTGCCGGTACCTCGGAGCAGCGCCACGGTCCCGTCATCGGTGTTCGCGACCAGCAGATCGGGATTGCCGTCACCGTTGAGGTCCTTCGCCACGACATTCGTGGGATCGGCGCCCGTGCCGAATGCGAGCGGTGGGCCGAACGTTGCGTTGCCGTTGCCGAGCAGCACCAGCACGGACTGCCCCGGCACGCCGTTGCTGGTGCCGTTGGCGACGACGAGATCGAGCCTGCCGTCGCGATTCACGTCGGCTCGCCGCGACGGCGTGGATCGCGCGTCCGATCGCGATGCGCGGTCCGGTCGCGAACCTGCCGGCGCCGGAACCCAGCAGGAGGCTCACGTCCTGACTCAGCACGTTCGCCACCGCGATGTCGAGCTTCCCGTCGCCGTCGATGTCGCCCGTCGCGAGGGCAAGCGGTCCGCTTCCGGCGACGTAGGACACGGCGGGCATGAACGTGCCGTGGCCGGTGTTGAGCAGCACCGACACGAGTCCCGTCGACCAGTTCGCAACGGCGAGATCGGGCCGGCCATCGCCATCGAAATCGCCCGCGGCAATCCCGTGCGGCGTCCTGCCGGCGGCGTAGTTCACGGGCACCGCAAGCATCGCGCTCGTCACGCCCGCGGCGATCGCGATCGATTGCTCGACCGGCGCCGCCGCAGCGTAGGTCGCGTTGCCGTTCTGCTGCGCACGCACGGTACAAACGCCTGGAGCGCGCGGCACGAGCTTGCCGCCGTCGATGCTGCAGGTGCCCGGAGACAGCGACGCGAAGCTCACCGGCAGGCCGGACGAAGCGCTTGCCCACAGCTCGACGGACGGCGCCCCGACGAATTGATCCGGCAAGGACGACAGCGTGATGGCCTGTGCGGCCGTCCCTGCCGGTGCGGGCGCGGGTGAACGTCCCGCGCGGTCCCAGGTGGCACGACCGTCGTACAGCGTGAAGGCCATGCCGCTCACCACGTGTCCTTCGAGGCCCACGAGCTTCGCCGGCACCTCGAGGCGCACCCATTGGCCCGTGGCCGGCAATGGGCCCATGGCGACGCCGAGCCAGGGGATGAGGTTGGCGCCCCAATACGCACGATGATCGAACGTGCCGTCGTACCACTGCAGCATCACCTCGCTCGGCGGGTTCGAGGGATCGAGGTAGACGTACGCGAACAGCGTGTCTCCCGCCGCGACGGACAGCGTTGCCGTCGCGCCGTAGAAGAAGTGCTGATGCACGCCGCCGGCGAGATCGGATTGCAGCGCGACGGTGCCGGAGGCGGGCGTCGGGTTCGCGCTTGCCCAGCTGAAGCTGCCGATCACCGTCGCGCCGGCAGGGAGCGCGTCGTCCACCCACAACGCGTCGTTGGCATTGCCGGAAGGCACCGGCGCAGTGACCGCGAACGTCTGGTCGACACCGACGGCAGCGGCGTAGGTGGCATCGCCCGCTTGCGCCGCACGCACGGTGCAATTCCCTGTGGCGATCAGCGTGACGATGTTGGCGTCGACCGCGCACACCGACGGCGTGAGCGTCCCGAAGGCGACGGGGAGACCGGACGATGCCGTCGCGCCCACCGCGAACGGTGGCGTGCCCAATGTGCGCGGCGCGAGTGCCGGGAAGTCGATCGTCTGCGCCTGCAAGGCGGGGGCGGGGATCAGGCCTGCGCGGTCCCAGGTGGCGCGGCCGTCGTAGAGCGTGAACGCGATGCCGCTCACCGTGCGGCCTTCGAGGTTGACCAGCTTCGCCGGAACTTCGAGCCGCACCCATTGCCCGGTCGGCGGCAGCGGTCCCATGGCGACGCCGGGCCAGCTGATGAGATTCGCGCCCCAGTAGGCGCGATGATCGAAGACGCCGTCGTACCACTGCAGCATCACTTCGCTCGGCGGATTCGCCGGATCGAGGTAGACGTGCGCGAAGAGCGTGTCGCCTGCCGCGACCGGGAGCGTGGCCGCCGCGCCGTACACGAAACTCTGGTGCACCCCCGCTGCGAGATCCGACTGCAACGCGAGCGCGCCCGAGGCCGGTGTCGGGCTCGCGCTCGCCCACGCGAAATTGCCGCCGACCACCACGCCCCCGCTCGGCCATGCGTCGTCGAACCAGGTGTACGCGCCCGTGCCCGCGAACTTGCCCGCGCGATCCCACGTCGCGCGGCCGTCGTACAGCGTGAGCGCCATTCCGGTGAGCGTTCGGCCTTCGAGATTCACCAGCCTGGCCGGCACCTCGAGCCGCACCCACTGCCCTGCAGGCGGCAGCGGCCCCATGGCGACGCCCAGCCAGCTGATCAGGTTCTCACCCCAGTAGGCACGATGCTTGAAGTTGCCGTCGTACCACTGCAGCATGATCTCGCGCGGCGGATTCGCGGGATCGAGGTACACCGACGCGAACAGCGTGTCGCCCGCGCTCACGGCAAGCGTCGACGTCGCGTCGATGAAGTAGTGCTGATGCACGCCGGTGCGGAATCCGATTGCAGCGCCAATCGGCCCGACACCGGTGTCGGATCGACGCTCGTCCACGTGAAGTTGCCTCCGGCGGCACCACCCGCCGGCAGTGCGTCGTCGAACCAGAGCGTTTCGGTGTCCGCATCGCTCGCGGTCGCGAGCAGCGCGAGGAGCAGTGAAGCGACGAACGATGCGATCCGCGAGGCAGTGCAGGCGCTGAACATGCGTGGTCTCCCGAGATCGGGAGCACACGCGCACGACGCGCGTGATCTTGCGCGGCGTCTGCAGCTTCAGGCGTGTGCTCGCCCGATGCTCGCGACGTTAGCTGCACGCGCGGCGCTGCATGTCCTGTCAGCAGTCACATCGTCCATCCGGACGAGGCAGGGATTCGGATGGCGTCCGGCGTTCCTGCAACGACCTCGTTCCCACCGTGTTTCATGGGGCGGGAGCGTGCGCCGGCGGCGGCGCGACAGGGTCGGGACACGCGCGCCCGGGACGCCATCGCGCACGATCGGCGCGCCGGCCGACGACACTTCTGACAGGATCGATACGTTAGCGCGTCGAGCCCGGCGCTGCGCTTGCGCCGCAGCGCCCGCCGGCGCACCATCGCGGCTCCCTTCTGAACGGAGCGCCCGTGAATCGACCGTTTGCCTTCGCCTCGTGGCTTGCGATTTCGTTCGCGCTGGTCCGTGCAGCGGACGCGGCGGGCACGCAGCCGCCGCAACCCGGTTCCGACTTTCCCGAAGGTGCAGGCAAGCCCTACGTCGTCGCGACGTGCAACGCGTGCCACGACGTCAACCGCCTCAAGGCAGGCTACACGCCCGAGGGGTGGCGCACGGTGATCCGCATGATGGAGCACATGGACGTGCACATCCCGGCGAAGCAGCAGCAGGTCGTCACGGATTACCTGATCAGGAGCTTCCCGGAGCGCCCGCGGCCCGCGGCGGCGCTCCTCGAGGGCCCTGCGCGCGTGGAGATGAAGCTCTTCCCGGTGCCCACTCCGGCCTCGCGCCCGCACGACCCGCTCGCGACGCGCGACGGCATGCTCTGGTACACGGGCCAGCTCAGCAACAAGCTCGGGCGCGTGGATCCGGCGACCGGTCGCGTGAAGGAGTTCGCGCTGCGGCCGGCGCATTCGGGGCCGCACGGGCTCGCCGAGGATGCGCAAGGCAACATCTGGTACACGGCCAACAACGCGGGCTACATCGGCCGGCTCGATCCGCGCACGGGCGAGGTGAAGCAGTACGCCCTGCCGGATCCGAATGCCAGGGACCCGCACACGCTGGTGTTCGATCGCGACGGCATCCTGTGGTTTACCGTGCAGCAGGCCAACATGGTGGGCCGGCTCGATCCCGCGAGCGGGGAGACGAGGTTGATGACCGTGCCCACGCCGAAGGCGCGTCCGTACGGCATGGCGGTCAATTCGAAGAACGTGGTGTTCTTCGTCGAGTTCGGGAGCAACAAGATCGCGAGCATCGACAAGGTCTCGCTCCGGATCACGGAGTATCCACTGCCGGATGCGGGTGCGCGCCCGCGGCGGCTCGCGATCGGTCCCGACGATGCGATCTGGTACACGGATTTCGCGCGCGGCCATCTCGGGCGCTTCGACACGGTGACCGGCAAGGTCACCGAATGGCCATCGCCGAGCGGGCCGAAGTCACAGCCCTACGGCATCGTGTTCGCGAAGGGCGCAGTCTGGTACAGCGAATCCTTCGCCAAGCCCAACACGATCGTGCGCTTCGATCCGAAGACGCAGACGTTCCAGACGTGGGCCATTCCCGGCGGCGGCGACATCGTGCGCAACATGACGGTCACGCGCGACGGCGACCCGGCCATGGCGAACAGCCTCGTGAACAAGGTCGGGCTCGTCACCGTGCGCGAGTGATGCGAAACCCGTTACTCTGAGTAAAACGCGCGCGTTTTACTCAGAGTAAGGTCCGGTTTCGTGTCAGCCCGGCACGCGGCGCAGCGGCGGTCGCTGTCCGAGCTGCACGTCCGCGGTCCCGCGCTTGCCGTCGCGTATCACTTCGAGCGCAACGCGCGTGCCGGGATCGAGCTGCATCGTGGCCGACGCAAGATCCTCCGGCTGCGCGATGGCGGTGTCGCCGAGGCGCACGATGACGTCGCCGGGACGCACGCCCGCCTTGTCCGCGGGCCCGCCGCGCTGGACCGCGACGACGAGCGCGCCGTCCACGTTCTGCGCTTGTCCCGTCGACACGCCCAGATAGCCGCGAGCGACGCGCCCGTACTTCTGCAGGCTCGCGACCACCTTCTGCATGATGTCCGCCGGGATCGCGAAGCCGATGCCTTCCGAGCCGCCGCCGCGCGACAGGATCGCTGAATTGATCCCGACGAGCCGCCCCGCCGTGTCGACCAGCGCGCCGCCCGAGTTGCCCGGGTTGATCGCCGCGTCGGTCTGGATGAAGTTCTCGATCGGGTTGATGCCGATGCCCTTGCGTCCGAGCGCGCTCACGATGCCCTGCGTCACCGTCTGGCCGACACCGAGCGGATTGCCCACCGCGAGCACCACGTCGCCCACCGCGAGCGACTTCGGATTGCCGATCTCGATCGGCTTCAATCCCGACGGATCGATCTTGAGCAGCGCGAGATCCGAATCGGGGTCGACGCCGACGAGCTTCACCGGCCGCAGCGTGCCATCGGGCAACGCCACCGCAAGCTCGTTGGCGTCCGCGACCACGTGGTTGTTGGTGACGACATAACCCTCGTCGTTGATGAGCACGCCGGAGCCGAGACCCTGGCTCAGCAGCGTGCGGCCGCCGAGGCCCAGCGGTCCGCGCGCGGCCGTACGGGCCGAGTGGACCGTCAGCACCGAAGGCGCCGCGCGCTCCACCGCCGTGCGATAGCTCACGCTGAGCGCGGCCGCCGTGCCGGTAGCGTTGGCCGCAACGCGCGGCGGCGCAAGCGGTGGCGCCTTCGGCTCCGGCGCAGGCTCGGGCACGGTGCGTTCGATGGCCACCGGCGGCACGGGCGCCAGGTCCGGCGCACGGTTCATTGCGAAGCGCGCACCGGCGTAACCGGCAACCGCGGCGATGACGATCTGAAGCACGACCGCTGACAAGCGCATGGAATCCCCTTTGCGAAAGAAACGAAACCCGCCCGCGCTCTTCGGGCGCGCGGCGGACCGCGCGAGCAACTCGCGCTGGTAGTGCTATTGACCGCGTCCGCACCGAAAAGTACCGCACGGACGATGCGGTCGAGTGGATTTGTACGCGGGCAGCCCCATTCGGGTGAATTCGGGTCAGCGACCCCATCGGCGATGGCTTTCGGGCCATTTGCCCTTGGACGCCGGGTCGACCGGAGCACGGCTAACGTAGCCAAGCCGGCACGGCGATGAAGAGTTTAGCGTGCTGTTGCATACAACCTGCGGGGCAGGATACGTTGGGTTGCACGCTACAGCCACGTTTATCGATCTTACTTGACAATGTCATATTTTTCCCCGAACGTGCGAGCCTCGCGCCGCCGCTACTTCGCCGCGCGGACCCAGTCAGGACGGAACTTCTCGAATGCGCACACCGCGCCGCTACGGAGGATTCAAGTGATCGCACTCAACGTGAACGGCAAGAGCTACAACGTCGACGTCGACGCCGCAACGCCCCTGCTCTGGGTGCTGCGCGACATCCTGGGCTTGACCGGCACCAAGTACGGCTGCGGCATCGAGGTGTGCGGCGCGTGCACGGTGCTGATCGATGGCCAGCGCGAGCACTCGTGCGTGTTCGACGTGTCGTCCGCCGCCGGCAAGAAGGTCGTCACCATCGAAGGCCTCTCGCCCGACCGCAGCCATCCCGCGCAGAAGGCCTGGATCGAGCACCAGGTCCCGCAATGCGGCTACTGCCAGCCCGGGATGCTGATGGCGTGTGCAGGCGCGATGAAGGCGGGTCACCACGGCAGCGAGATCCTGTCCGAAATGAAGCACATCTGCGTGTGCGGCACGTACCAGCGCATCCGCGATGCGGTGAAGACGCTGTGAGCGGGAGAACGCACATGGACCTCGTCACCGACATCGCTTCCCGCACCGCCGGCGCGCGCATGGATCGCCGCGGCTTCCTCACCTTCGCCGCCAAGGGCCTCGTGGTGGCGTTCGCTGCGCCGCTCGTCGGTCGCAGCGGCATGGCCCACGCCGCACCGCCGCCCGCACCCGGCACGCTCGCGAATGCCTACGTGCACGTCGGCACCGACGGCAGCATCACGCTGTCGTTCGGCGGCGCCGAGATGGGCCAGGGCGCCATGTCCGGCCTCGCGCAGATCCTCGCCGAAGAGCTGATGGTCGACTGGACGCAGATCAGCGTGCAGCAGTCGCTGGTCGATCCGGTCGTGTCCTATGTCACGGGCGGCAGCAGCGCCGTGGCCGGGCGCTACACGCGCCTGCGCAACGCGGGGGCCGCCGCACGCGAGCTCCTCGTCGCGGCCGCGATGACGTTGACGGGCGATGCGAACCGCGATGCCTACAGTGCCAATCGCGCGGTCGTCACGTACATCCCGGACGGGCGCTCGTGGCCCTACGCTGCGCTCGCCGCCGGCGCGGCCACGCAAGCGGTTCCCGCGGATCTGCGCCTCACGGATCCGGCACGGTTTCGTCTCATCGGCACGCGCGTGCCGCGCGTCGATCTGCCCGCCAAGGTCGACGGCAGCGCCAAGTACGGCCTCGACGTGTGGTTCCCCGGCCTCGTGTTCGCCGCGATCAAGCACTGCCCGGTCATCGGCGGCACGCTGAAGAGCACGCCTTCGAAGCCGTCGAGCGCGATCGCGGTCGTGCCGTGCAAGGCGTCCGATACGCGCGGCAACGTGGCGGCGGGCAGCGTGAACGCGGTGGCGGTCGTCGCGAGCAACACGTGGCTCGCGATGCGCCTCGCGAATTCGCTCAGCGTGAGCTGGTCGTTGCCGGCTTCGACCGGCGACGTCGACAGCGCGCAGATCCTCGCGAAGGCGCAGACGCTCATGCAATCCGGCCAGCCGCTGGTGGCCGAACCCGCCGTGCCGACGGGCTACACGCCGGCGTCCTACGCGGCCGTGATCGATCCGATCGTCGCGGCCGACCTCGGCACCCCAACGCTCGATTCGACCTACACGCTCCCGTATCTCGCGCACGCCACGATGGAGGTGCTGAACTGCACGGTGTGCCCGACCTACTCGGGCGACGTCCTGCAGCGCTGCGAGATCTGGGCGCCGACGCAGGGCGCGTCGATGGTCGCAGCACTCGCGGCGGGCCTCACGGGCCTGCCCGCGGTCCAGATCGTCGTGCACACCACGTTCCTCGGCGGCGGTCTCGGGCGCAAGTTCGAGCTCGACTACGTCGGCCAGGCGATCCAGGTCGCGCTCGCGGTGAAGCGGCCGGTCAAGCTCACGTGGCGGCGCGAGGAGGATTTCGCGCACGACCAGTACCGTCCGTTTGCGCTCGTGAACGTCAAGGCCGCGCTCGATGGCGGCAAGCGCATCAAGGCGTGGTCGTATCGCAACGTCTCGCAGGCGATCCTCGGCCAGCGCGGCTGGCTGCCGCCGGGCGCGGTCGACTCGCAGGCGGTGGAAGGCGCGGTTCGGCTGCCTTATGCCTTGGGCTCGCACGTCGTGGAATGGGTGCCGCTGACGGCAGGCATTCCGGTGGGCTTCTGGCGCTCCGTGGGTGCGTCGATCAATGCGTTCGCGGTCGAGAGCATGATGGACGAGCTCGCCGCTGCGGCGGGCATCGATCCCTTCACCTTCCGCTACAACCACCTGACCGACGATCGCGCGCGGGCGGTGCTGTGGGCGGCCGACATGATGAGCTCGTCGTGGCGCAGCACGCTGCGTGCCGGGCATGCGTGGGGCGTTGCGCTCGCCGAGTCGTTCGGCACGTGGGTGTGCCAGGTGGTCGAGATCTCGCAGCCTGCCGCCGGCTCCCTCACCGTGCACCGCGTGGCCTGCGTGATCGACTGCGGGACCGTGATCAATCCGGACTCGGTCGAGGCGCAGATGCAGGGCGGCATCGTGCACGCGCTCAACGCGGCGCTGTGGGGCCAGACGACGTTCGTCGCGGGCAAGGCCGTGCAGCAGAATTTCAGCAGCTATCGCGTGCTGCGCCTCAACGAGATGCCGCAGATCAGCGTGCAGGTGATGGCGAGCACGCTGCCGCCGAGCGGCGTGGGCGAGCCCGGCGTGCCGCCGCTCGCGCCTGCGCTTGCGAATGCGTATGCGCGCCTCACGGGCACGCGCGTGCGCAGCCTGCCCTTCTTCCCGGGTGCGCGAATGGGCGGGCTGTAGCGCGCACCCACGCTGCCAGCTCCGAGGTACCTCTGGGGTACCTCGGAGGTGCCGCGGAGGTACCTACGGGGTGGTGGGGGGTACCGCTGGGGCGCCTCTGGGGTACTTCTGAGGTACCTGCGGGGTGGCGGTGCCGTGCGCGTGGCTACGCGCTCGCCCGGTCGAGCTCGCGCATCGCGTCCGCGTCGAGCTCGAGCTGCGCCGCACGCACGAGCTCCTGCAGCTGCTCGAGCGAGGTGGCGCTTGCGATCGGCGCGGTGACGCCAGGGCGCGCCATGAGCCACGCGAGCGCGATCTGGGCCGGCGCTACGCCGTAGCGGCGCGCGACGGCATCGAGCGCGGCAACGATTCGCATGCCGCGGGGATTCAGGTACTTCTTCATGCCGGGCCCGCGCGCGCTCTTGGCGAAGTCCGCTTCCGAGCGGTACTTGCCGGTGAGGAAACCGGCCGCGAGCGAGTAGTACGTGATCACGCCGATGTTCTCGCGCACGCACAGCTCCTGCAGCGATCCTTCGAAGGCGTCGCGATCGTACAGGTTGTAGAGCGGCTGCAGCGTTGCGTAGCGCGGGAGGCCGTGCGCCTTGCTCGCGGCGAGCGCCTCGCCCAGGCGCTGCGCTGAGAGATTCGACGCGCCGATCGCCTTCACCTTGCCGGCGCGGATGAGGCGGTCGTAGGCCTCGAGCGTTTCCTCGAAGGCCGTGTCCTCGTCGTCCCAGTGCGACTGGTACAGGTCGATGCAGTCGATCTGCAGCCGCCGTAGCGACTTCTCGACCCCCTCGAGGATGTAGTCGCGCCGCAGGCACTTGTGGCCCTGGCCCATGTCGGAGCCGATCTTGGTCGCGATGATCACGTCGTCGTGATGGCCGCGCTTCGCGATCCAGCGGCCGATGATCGTTTCCGACTCGCCGCCCTGATGGCCGGGCACCCAGCGGGAGTACGAGTCCGCGGTGTCGATCAGGTTGAAGCCGGCGGCGACGAAGGCGTCGAGGAGCGCGAACGACGTCGGCTCGTCGACCGTCCAGCCGAACACGTTGCCGCCGAAGGCGAGCGGCGCGACTTCGAATCCAGTGGTGCCCAGCTCGCGTTTGTTCATCGCTTTCCCTCGTCCGGTTTGTCGCTGATCTTATCGCGCCGGTGCGATACGCGTTTCGCCACCCCCGCGATTGAGCGCTCGTCGCGCAAGTGTCGCAAAGCGCGCGGCCGGGCGCGCGCCTTCGCTTGACTGGCGCAGCTTGCAAAGCGCTTTCAATTGAACCGCTGGCGGGCACCGGGAATGGTAGTGAGAACGCGATCTATTTCGCAGAATCGCGCAAGCGATCGCAGGAATTCGAAAGCGGAGTCGGGCGTACGAACATAGATTTGCTCGTTCATGCCGCTTGCGGTGACGTCGAGGAGAACCCACAACATGGCTGGACCATTAACTTTGAACATGTACGTCAACAACCAGCTCACGACGGTGAGCGTGCCTGATGGGTCAGAGCCGCTGCTGTACGTGCTCCGGAATCAGGTCGGAACCCGAAGCGTGAAATTCGGCTGCGGGGTGGCGCAATGCGGCGCTTGTACGGTCATTGTCGATGGCGTGACGAGGCGGTCGTGCGTATACCCGCTCAACAGCCCGGTCGCGCCGAGCTACCTACCCAGTCTAGCCAATGCGCACGTCAAGACGGTGGAAGGGCTGGGACAGCCCAATAACCCGCGCGGGATACAGAAGGCGTTCATCGACAACCAAGCGGCACAGTGCGCGTACTGCACGAGCGGCATCATGATGGGATCGTGGAACTGGCTTCAGCAGCGCTTCGCCAATGGCAACACGGCGGTTCCCACCGATGGCGAGGTAAAGGACTTCCTGTCCGGCATCAACCAGAACCCACCATTCGTTTATCTCTGCCGTTGCGGAGCGCACATGCGCATCATTAAGGCGATCCAGCAAGCGGCGCAGGAGATGACAGCATGAGCATCGGACAAAAGCGCATGACACGCCGGGAGTTCTTCGCGACGCTGGGCAAGAGCACTCTCGCCGTCGGGTTCAGCCTTTCGCCGCTGCCGGCCGCACTAGTCGCCACCGATGCCAAGGCGCGAATCTCTATCCTCCCGAACTCGACGTATTCGGGGTTCTGCATCCGACTCTCGATCCTCTGACGAGTGTGAATGACACGAACGCGTGGCTCACCATCGATCAGCGGAACATCGTCACGATCTACAGCGGGAAGGTCGAGCTTGGCACCGGCACCCAGACGGCCTTCATGCAGATCGTCGCAGATGAACTCTATGTGGACATGAGCGCCATCGAGTTCATCCAGGGCGTCACTAACCTGACTCCGAATCAAGGTTTCACCGCCGGCAGCAAGTCGGTTCAAGTGCAGGGGCCGTTGCTCCGCCGGGCTGCGGCTATGGCGTTCCAGCAGCTGCTGACCCTGGCTTCAGGACAACTTGGCGTACCGTTCAATAGGCTCTACGCGAGCGGCGGACAGATCGGTATCGGGCCAAACATGACGCAGGCCACGAAATACGCAGCGCTCTTCGCCGGGCAGCAGATCCCTCCGCTGTACAGCGATCCCCTGTCGCCGCCGCCGCCTCTGAAGGACCCCGGTACCTACACGGTCGTAGGTCAACCAACACCGCGCGTCGACCTGGTCGAGAAGTGCACGGGCGTGTTCCCATACATTTCGGACAAATTTCTTGACGGGACTTTGCCCGGGATGCTGCACGGCCGCGTCATGCGCAACAACTTCGTCACGGTGAACTCGACAACCATCCCACCAACCAAGGCGTACGTACCGAAGCCGAAGAATGCGACGTTCGGCAGCTACGACCCAGCCTCGCTAGCGGCTATCGGTTCCGATGTTCAAGTCTTGCGCAAGCAAAATTTCATCGGTGTGGTGGCAACAACGGAATGGGCGGCAATCAAGGCAGCCAGAACGTTGCTGGTCAATTGGAATGCCGGCCACGCTCTCGTTTCAGACTCCACGCCCGGCGACGTCAACACGCCCGGCACCGTTCAATATGCGCTGACGCACAATGTTGTCGCCCCGAACAAAGCACAGGAGACTGTCGGGGATGCCGTGGCAGCATTCAATACTGCGGCCACAAAGGTCACAGAGACGTTCTATACGCCCTACCAGATGCACGCTAGTGTGGGCCCCACCTGCGCAGTTGCGGATGTCAAGGCGGCCCCCGACCCAACGACGGGCATCCAAGCGACGGTGTGGTCAGGAACACAAGGCGTGTACAACCTCAAGGGCGCCGTGGCCGACGTGCTAGGGATCGCGCAGACGGCGGTCCAAGTCATCTACGTCGAGGGCGCCGGATGCTACGGGCACAATGGCGCGGACGACGTCGCGGTCGACGCCGCCTTGATGTCGCAGCTCGCGGGCGCACCAGTTCGCGTGCAATGGATGCGACAGGACGAGCACGGTTGGGAGCCTCTCGGCCCGGCCATGCTGCACCAGCTGCAAGGCGGTCTGGAAAAGCAGGGAAAAGTCGTGTCCTGGCAGCACACGGTGTTTACGCCGCCGCACAACAGCCGCCCGGGCGGCAACAGCCCGCCGGGGCGCGGATGGAACCTGCTGGCTGGACAGGAGCTAGGGAATATCCCTTCCCAGACAACCGCCAATGTCAACTTAGGCACGCGCAACGCCCCCGTCAACTATTCATTCCCGAATATGAACACGATCGGGAACTTCGTGAGTTCCTACACGACGACCGGCGAGCTGGTGAACATCCTGCCGCGCTCGACGGCACTGCGCAGTCTCGGTGGAATGTCGAACACGTTCGCCAACGAGTCGTTCATGGATGAGCTAGCGCTGAAGGCGCATGCGGATCCCATTCAGTACCGCAGGGGATATGTCTGTGCCTTGAGCGGAGACTCCGGAACCGCGCAGTCGGCCCCAGTGCCTGGCGTCGACCATCGCGCCGTGGCAGTGCTGGACGCGGTGAGGCAGCGCTCGGGGTGGGATGCTCCGCTTGCACCCGCGCCGGCTGGAGCGAAGGCTGGTAGGGGTGTGGCCTATGTCCGTTACGAGACCGTCGAGACCTATGTGGCGGCTTGCGTCGAGGTCGAGGTGACCACCTCGGATCCCGCAAATTCGTCGGATCCCCCGAAAGGCGCGGTGCGAGTCCGACGCGTCGTCGTCGCGCACGACTGCGGTCTCATCGTCAACCCGGACGGACTCCGCAATCAGATCGAAGGCAACGTCATCCAGGGGATCAGTCGCGCGCTGATCGAACAGGTGCAGTTCGACACGAACGGTGTCACCAGCCTGCTCTGGGCGCCGCAGCCCGGCAACCCGGCGCCCGCGTACCCGGTGATCCACTTCAACCAAGTGCCGGACTCGATTGAGATCGCGCTGCTCGACCACCCCGAGCAACTGCTCCAAACGCCGGATTTGGCGTCCTGGGGTGCAGGTGAACCCACGATCGAGGCGATCCCGGCCGCAATCGGCAACGCCATCTTCAACGCAGTAGGCGTGCGCGTCACGAGCTTGCCGATCGGCACGCTCGCGCTCTAGGCCGGCACCGCCGTTCTGAAGCTGCGGCGCCTTCGGGCGCCGCAGTCTTTTGGAGGCCCGCAGACGCGATTGACCGCCGCTGTTCGCCCGTCGTCAGCGGGCCGTCCCCGTACCCCTGGATATCCGGAACGCACTTGGGCTGACGCCCGCATGCCGCCGGAACACGGCCGAAAAGTGCGCCTGTGTCTGACAGCCCACCAGCTGCGCGATCTCCATCATCGGCAGCTCGCTGGCGATCAGCAGGTACTTCGCTCGCTCGATACGGCGCTGGATCACGAAGCTGTGCGGTGGCTGCCCCGTTGCATCCCGGAAGAGATGCGCGAAGTGGCACGGGCTCATCGCGACCACCTCCGCGATGCGACCGACGGTGAGCTCCTCACCCAGGTGCGCGTCGATGAACTCGCGCGCGCGACGCAGCTTGTGCTCGGGTAGCTTCGCACGCGCCGGTATGGTGGCAGGGGCATTCGAGTAGTGCCGCAACAGATGCACGCCAAGCTCGTGCACCAGCGCGCTACCGTAGACGTCGCTGCCGATGCCCGGGTCCTCCAGCTCGCCCAGCAGGCGCTGCCCGATGCTCTCGACAACGGGATCGCGCGTCCCGAAATTGTCGACCAGCATGGCGCTGCCGTCGCGCGAATCTTCGGGCACGATGGCCTGGAGGAAGGAAGGCGGGAGCCGGATCGCAAGCCATTCCCTCGGTTCATCGGAGCGCCAGTGCTTGGGCGCACCGGCCGGCGTGACGATCACGTCGCCTCGCTGCACGCGGCGCCTGACGCTGTGGCCATCGCGTCCCTGCACGAGTTCCGCAGGGCCCCGCAGGTGAACGCTCACGGTGTGACTCGCCCGCTGCAGCACCCAGTCGCGTGCGTCGCCCGCATGATCTCGACCACGACGCCGGCCCACTCGCCGTGACGATGCACGGTAACGTCGTTCGAGCCGGAGAAAGGCGCGGATGGCAGCGGAAAAGGCTGAGGGTTCGTGCTGGTATCGATCATGCCCGCCCGCGGTGTCGGTCACGCTAGATCGTCGACCGGAGGAAAGCCGCATCGTCCGTGGCGCTACGACAGCTGGACGCGCGGCAATCGAGTGCGTGATGATACCGGACATTCCCTACGGGAAGCTACTATCGCGCCGGGCGCGCGGATGGCGAATGCGCCCGCGACGCTTGCGGGTGGCACGCCGCGGGCCGTGGCAACGGGGCGCCGGCCGCCGCCGAGCGCCTGCGACCCTGGTTGACCCTGGTTCGCCGGTTACTCTGGGTCGCGGTGGTTACGCCGTCACACGCCTGCTTCGTCCAGCACCACGCCGCAGTGCGTGCAATACCGGATGGGGTAATTGCGGTAGCGGTAGTGCCCGAACCGCCGGCCGCAGCCATTGCAATACGAGCCCCACAGGCGGTTCACCTTGAGCTGCTCGCTGCCGCACGCGGGGCAGTAGCAATCGAGCGCTCCGTCGGCGGCCCGCGTGCAGGCCGGACAGCCGAGCGGCGGCAACGTGAAGAACACGACCAGCGCCACCCCGATGAGCGCCATGCCGGGTCCGGCCACCCAGGGCATGACGTGCTCCGGCAGCAGCAGACCCGCGAACACGAGCGCGGCCCCGAGGACGGCGCACTGCACGAACCGGCGCAGGTGCCGCCGATAGCGCGTCGCGGCCGGGCGGAAGTCCTCGACGTGATCGGCGGCAGCCCGATCCAGCGGTGCCGCCGGCCCGCGGCCGCCGACGCGGCCGATGCGGATCACCAGCGTTTTCTGGAATGCCATGACTCGCCCCGACGCTCGAATCGATGACACCGGTTATCGGCACGCCGGGCATCTCGACGCAGGAAGGGCATCGCAACAACCGATGGGCGTCATCGGCGCGGCCGATGGCAGTGCATGCCGACCGGTGCGGGGCGCATTGCGCCATGCGCGAGCTGGACTTTGTGCTGCACGAACGTGGGCGCGGTGTCGTGCCCAAGGGTCGATCTGTGCTCCGCAACCCCATCGGCGCGCGCAATCGCTCGAATCCGAAAATGCGATTGGATGACCGCGGCGAATCGGCATAGATTCGAACCGTCGAAGAACATCAAAGGAACGGCATCATGACAACGTCCACGCTTCCCCGCCGCGCACGCGAAGGCATCGGCCGACAGATCGCGGTCGAGCGGCTTCTGGGCCATCATCGGCTTCATCGGCATTAGCGTGCTCGCCGGCCAATTCGTGCGGGATCGGCCAGGGCGCAGCGGTCGACGAATCGCTCGGCCTTGCCTTCGCGGGCGGCGCACTCGCGCTGTACGCGTGGCGGCGCGCACGCGTGGCGTTGCGCCTGGCCGCGAAGACCGATCCGCGGAAGCCGCGCAGCCCGCCTGGCATCCCGAACCGGTGCAGGCGAGCGTCGCGCCGCATCGCTGAGCGATCGGCGCCCGCCCCGCCCGCAAGCGAGGCGAGCGCGCCGCGGCATTGCCGCCGTTGATTCGCACACGTCGTGCGAGCGCAGCCGCCTCAGCCGCCGCCGCGGCGCGTGTAGAGATCGAAGAACGCGAGGTACGCCTCGCGCCCCTGCGCGTCGATACCGCTGAACGTCAACTCGACCGCAAGTCTCGGTAGCTCGAGCGCACCGATCCTGCGCGGGGGCAGTTCATCGAGTGCGATGTCGATCTCGCCGGGTGCGAGGTCCACGTTGATGCGCGTGCCGTCGATGTGACATGTCGCGCCCCGGCTCGCGCCGGGCAGCCAGCGCAGGAACTCGGCACGGGTGCAGGTCATCTCGCGCCGGACCGCGACGCGTCCATCATCCACCCGCTTCAGCCCCCCGCGATCGGGGGCCAGATCGCCAGCGTGTCTCCGGCGCGCAGCGCGTGCGTCGCGCGTGCCCGCGGCGGCACGAACACCCCGTTGACCAGCACGATGTGCGCCATCGGCGGCGGCACCTTGAACTCGTCGATGACGTGCTGCACGGTCACGTCGTCGGCCACGTCGAGCGCGAGCGCATTGCCCTCGCGCGTGCGGCCGTTGCGCTCGCGCGGCAAGCAGATCGGTGAGCGTGGCGAAGAGCTTGAGCGTGATCTCCACGGAGCCTCAGTGCGCCCGCACGTGCTGCGCCTGCGCGCTCGCGAGATAAGCCTCGGGCAGACGCAACGGGTCGCGCATAAGGACGTCCTTCCAGGGGCCGAGATGCACGCGCGAATGCGTGAGTCCCCGGAGGATACCGACGTGGTCGGTGAGGCCGATCGCATTCGAGCCCACGAGCACGTCCTGGTCGAATTCGAGCCGCAGATAGCGATAGGCGGCAGCGTCGACGAGTTCCGCGTGCTGACCGCCGGGGACGCCCTGCCACTGCCCGAACGAGCTCGAGACGAGGCCGAGCGTGTCGAGCACGTTGATCTGGGTGACGCCCGGAAGCTGCGCCTTGCCGCCGGCCATGTTGACGCCTGCGCAGTGGCCCTCGTCCACCGCGGCCGGCTGGACCGCGCTGATCATCGTCTTCCCCGACGGGACGTCGTAGGCCTCGGCGCAATCGCCCGCGGCGTAGATGCCCGGCACGCTCGTCTGCATGCGCTCGTCGGTGACGATGCCGCGCAGACAGTGAATGCCGGAGTGCTCGAGGAAAGCGATGTTCGGCTGCACACCGGCCGACGCGACCACGAGATCGACCGGGAGCACGCGACCGTCGGTCAGGCGCGCAGCGTAGGGGCTCGCCGGCTCGATCGCAGCCACGTTGGTGGACATGAGGACCGTGATGCCCTTGCTCTCGACCCACCGGCGGATCATTCCGCCCGCACCTTCGCCCATCATGCGCGGCACCATGCGATCGGCGATGTCGAGCACGGTGAGCTGCACGCCGCGCGTGACCAGCGCCTGCATGATGATGCAGCCGATGAAGCCGGCGCCGACCTGCAGCACGCGCGCACCCGGCTGTGCGCGTTCCATGATCGCGCGCGCATCCGCCAGGGTCCAGCACGTGCGCACGCACGGCAGGTCGAAGCCGGGGATCGGCGGGCGCACCGGCTTGGCCCCCGTCGCGATCAGGAGGCGATCGAAGGTGAGGCTGCTGCCATCGGTGAACTGCACCGTGCGCGCCTTGGCGTCCACTGCGCTCGCACGACCGACGCGCAGATCGATGCGCTGCGCGCGGAAGTAATCGGGCTCCTTGCGCAGCAACGTGCCCTGCTCCGTGATGCCGCCGGAGAGCACATAGGGAATCGCCATGCGCGAGTAAGGCAGTCCCGGCTCGTCGCCCACGAGCGTGATGCTGTCGCCGGGCGCGTGCTTGCGAATGGTTTCGGCGGCGATGACGCCGGCAGGTCCGTTGCCGAGGATCAGATGGTGCATCGAAGTCTCCACGACCTAAAGTGCCGCGCGTGCAGCGCCGCCCGGCGAGAACAAAGGGCGGTTCAACTCGAACCGCCCTCGCACGTACCCTTCGCACTCACCGTCCGGAACGACCGTTCGCAGCCGCTCCGGACTGGTGTGGGGGAACGAGAAACGTCAGAGTCCGAGCCGCGCGCGCGTCTCCGGCTTCACCTGGCCCTGCTCGTCCCAGCCGCGCAGCGCGTAATACTCGGGCAGCATCTTCTCGAGGTGGTTCACGAGGCCCTTGGCGGGCCCTGTCTTCGCGGGCTCGGTCAGCAGGCGCTTGGGCAGCGTGTCGTCGTCGCGCGTGAAGCCGGCGCGATTGTTGAACTCGCGCTCCATGTTCCAGACGCGCTCGCCGATGGTGTTGAGGTTCTCCAGCGTGAAGTCCTCGCTGCACGCCGCGGCGAGCTGCGGCTGCAGGTCGGAGAGCGTCCACGCGAAGGTCGTGAAGATGCACACGCCCGATGAGTCGAACACCGCCGTCGCGTCCTGGAACGCCTTCACGAGCCCGGCCTTGCCTTCGGTGACGAGCGGGTCGGTCTTCATCGGAATGCCGAGCACCTCCGAGGCCACCGTGTAGCCGCGCAGGTGGCACGCACCGCGATTGGACGTGGCGTAGGCGAGCCCCATGCCCTGGATGCCGCGCGAGTCGTACGCCGGAAACTCCTGGCCCTTGACGCTCATCGACAGATCGGGATGACCGTACTTCGCGGTCAGGCGCTTCGATCCGAGCCCGATCTCCTTGCCGAAGCCCTCGCCCTTGCCCGTGATCTCGGCGAAATGCGTGAGCGCCTGGGCGGATCCGAACGGTGCCTCGATGCCGAGCTGCTCCTTGGTGAGCACGCCCATCTGGTAGAGCTCCATCACCGCGCCGACGGTAGCGCCGAACGAAATCGGGTCGAAGCCCTGCTCGTTGCAGATGAAGTTGGCGTAGGTGAGCGCCTCGAGGTCGTTCACGCCATTCGCCGAACCCAGCGCCCATGCGGCCTCGTACTCGAGGCCGCCGGAAGCGCCCCAGTACTCGGGCCGGTTCTTGACCGTGTAGTGGCTCTCGTCGATCTTGGAGATGCGACCGCACGCGATCGTGCAGCCGAAGCACGCCTGGTTGGTGACGAGGTTCGGCTTGCCGTCGGTCTTGCGCGGCTCGTGCATCGCTTCCGCGGAGATGTCCTTGGCGCCCTCGAACTGCACGTCGCGGTGGTTGCGCGTGGGCATGGCGCCGATCTCGTTGATCACGTTCATCAGCACCTGCGTGCCGAATTTGGGCAGGCCCTGTCCGGTGACCGCGTTGTCGGCGAGCACCTTCTTCGCCGCCACCGTGGCTTGCATGAACGCCTTCGGATCGCGGATGTTGCCGACCCCCTTGGTGCCGCGCACGGCGATGGCCTTCAGGTTCTTGCTGCCCATCACCGTACCCACGCCGGAACGGCCGGCCGCGCGATGCAGATCGTTGACCACGGCGGCATACAGGCAGCCCGTCTCGCCTGCGCGACCGATCGAGCTCACGCGGATCATCGGATCCTGGTGACGGGCCTTGATCGCGGGCTCGGTGTCCCACACCGACTTGCCCCAGATGTAGTCGGCATCGAGCAGCTTCGCGTTGTCGTTCTCGACGTACAGGTACACGGGCTTCGGCGACTTGCCCTCGAAGACGATCATGTCCCAGCCGGCCATCTTGAGCTCGGCGCCCCAGTAGCCGCCGGAGTTCGAGCACGCGATGGCGCCGGTGAGCGCGCCCTTGGTGATCACGGAATAGCGACCACCGGTCGACGCGATCGTGCCGGTGAGCGGCCCTGTCGCCCAGATGATCTTGTTCTGCGGCGAGAGCGGATCGACCTTCGGGTCCACCTCTTCCGTGAAGTATTTGGTTGCGAGACCGCGCTGCCCGATGTACTCGCGGGCCCACTGCATGTTGAGCGGTTCGGACTTGCACGTGCCACGGGTGAGATCGACCCGCAGGATTTTTCCAGCCCAGCTCATCGTCGCCTCCTTACGCCTGCGCCTGGTTGCCCAGCCGGTCGGCCCATTGCTGCATGCGGCCGAAGCCCGTCCAATCGGCATCGACATACGTGATCGCGCCCGTCGGGCACGCCGCCACGCACGCCGGATCGCCGGCGCACAGGTCGCACTTCTGCACCTTGCCGGTGGCCTGCACGTAGTTGATCGTGCCGAACGGGCACGCGATGGTGCACACCTTGCAGCCGACGCACACGTCGTGCAGGACCATCTTCGCGCCGGTGGCTGCGTCGACGCGAATGGCGTCCACCGGGCAGGCTTTCAGGCACCACGCTTCGTCGCACTGCGTGCACGTGTACGGCACCTTGCGGCCGGTCACGTGGAAATCGAAGACCTTGATCCGCGACTGCGCCGGATTGAACACCCCGTACGCTTCGTAGCTGCACGCCATCTCGCATTGCAGACAGCCGGTGCACTTGTCGGGGCTGATATGTAGCGACTTTTGCACGCCTGGTTCCTCCTATCGGCTATTCGGACCGACCGCCCTCTCCGCGTACGCCATGCACGCGCCCGTCCGGCACGATCGTACTACGTCTTGGCCGCGACGATGCGCATCGTCGCGAGCCCGTGAGCAACGAGCCGCCCGGAAGCGTCGACCACGTTCGCTTCCGCGCTCGCGAGGGTGCGACCCGTGCGGACGACGCTCCCTTCCGCCACCAGCCCGCCGCGCCCGGGTTGCAGATAGTTGACCGTCAGCGACACGGTCGCGGCACCCTGTCCGGCCTCGCACGACGATCGTACGGCAACGCCCATGGCCGCGTCGAGCAGGGAAGCCACCACGCCGCCATGGATCTCGCCGCGGCTGTTCTCGAGCTCGGCGCGGGAGTCCAGGACCAGCCTCGAATGTCCAGGCTGCTCGCATGGCTCGGCACGTATGCCCAGCAGCGCGTAATAGGGCCGGGTCGCCACCGGGTCCTCGAATCTGCCCATTTCCACTGCGTCGCTCCTTTCGGCGTCTGGATCGTCGAATCGTGTCCGGTGCCCTGCGACCGCTCCGGCGCGGCAATGCGCCCTCGCGGTTGGATCAGGCGGGCTGCGCCAGCAGGATGCCCGCCGAGGGCGGCCAGAACACGACGACCTTGTCGCCCTCGCTGACCGTGCGCCGCCCGCGCGGTACGGCGATCGCGAGCAACAGCTCGCCCGCGCGCACGCCCACGTTCGTCGTCGCGCCGAGATAGTTGACGCGGCTCACGGTGCCCTCGAGATTGTTCATGCCCGGCTGCCGCTCCATCGCGACCTGGAGGTCCTCGGGCCGCAGCGCCAGCACCGCCTGCTGCCCCGCTTCGGCCCCGCGACGATGCGCGACGACGAACTCGCCGACACCGGTGGCAAGCCTCGATTCGCCATCGGCGACGGCCGCGACGCGACCGTTGATCATGTTCGCCTGGCCGATGAACTCCGCGACGAACAGGTCGCCCGGCGTCTCGTAGATCTCCCTCGCCGTGCCCACCTGGCGAATGCTCCCCTTGGACATGACGACCAGGCGATCCGCCGCCGCCATGGCCTCGTTCTGGTCGTGCGTCACGAATACGGTCGTGATGCCGATCCGCTTCTGGATCTCCCGGATCTCGAAGCGCATCTGCTCGCGCAGGTTGGCGTCGAGGTTCGACAGCGGCTCGTCGAGCAGGAGCACCGCGGGCTCGATCACGAGGGCCCGCGCCAGGGCCACGCGCTGCTGCTGGCCGCCGGAGAGCTCCTCGCGGGTAGCGGCTGTCGAGCGACGTCAGCTGCACGAGGTCGAGCGCACGGCGAACGCGCCGACCGATCTCCGGTGCCGGGATGTTGCGCATCGCGAGCCCGAACGCCACGTTGTCGAACACGCACAGATGGGGAAACAGCGCATAGCTCTGGAAGACGACGCCGATGTTGCGCTTGTGCGGCGGCACGCCCTGCATGGAACGATCGCCGACACGGATCTCGCCGGACGTGGGCTCGATGAACCCCGCCAGCATCTGCAGCGTCGTGGTCTTGCCGCAACCGGAGGGCCCGAGCAGCGCCACGAATTCGCCATGCTCGATGTGGCAGCGAGAGATCGCGAACGGCCACGACATCGCCGTAGCTCTTGCTGACGCCTTCGATCTCGACGGTAGCCATCGATCCGAGGGGGGCTGTTCCCGCTTCAGCGCAATCCGAACAATCGGCCCATGCCGACCGTCCGCTCGATCACCGACGAGCGCCGACGACCGCGGCGAACACGAGCAACGTGCTCACCGAGGTGACCAGCGGGTCGTAGTTCTGGTCGATGTAGACGAAGATGCGCACCGGCAGCGTCATCGCCTCGGGACTGGACACGAACAGCGATGCGGCGACCTCGTCGAACGACAGGATGAATCCGAAGACGAGGCTTGCGGCGATGCCCGGGCCTGATCAGCGGCAACGTCACGTTCCAGAACGTCCGCAGCGCGCTCGCGCCGAGGCTGTGCCGCCGCTCGCTCGACGTTGGGGTCGACACCGAGCAGCGCCACGCCGACGAAGCGGATCGCGAACGGCATCGTGATGATGATGTGCGTGAGCGCGAGCGACACCACGTTGCGCGGCAGTCCGTAGCGCGCGAGAAACTGCAGCAGCGCGAGCCCGAGGATGATGCCCGGCAGGCTGAGCGGAGCCAGGAACAGGGCCTTCAGGAGCTTGCGTCCGATGAACGCGTGGCGATTCAGCGCGATGGCGGCCATGGTACCGAGGATCGTCGCGGCGATGCCGGCGCAGAACGCCACCGTGACGCTCACGATCGCCGAATCGATGAACTCGGGGCGCTTCAGGATCTCGACGTACCACTTGACGCTGAATCCCGGCGGCGGGAAGACGACATAAGTCGGTGGCGGTGAACGACTCGATGACGATCACCAGCACCGGTGCGACCGAGAACACGCACGTCACGAGCGCGAATGCACCGAGCCACCGCCGTGCGCCCTCGCGGGATCAATGGAACACCACCCGGTACTTCCCGCCCTCGATGATCCGGGTCTGCACCGGCAGCACCAGGAGCACGACGAGCACGAGGACGATGGCGAGCGCCGCGGCAAGGGGCCAGTTCTGCAGGACCATGGCCTCCTGGTACACCATCACCGAGAGCACCTTGAAGCTCGAGCCGCCCAGGAGCGCCGGCGTCACGAACGAGCTCGCGGCGAGCGAGAACACGATCAGCAGGCCCGACACCACGCCGGGCAGGCTGAGCGGCACCGTGACCTTGCGGAAGGCACGCCACGGGCTCGCGCCCAGGCTCGACGCGGCGAGCGGGACCGCCGGATCGATCGCCTGCAGCGACGTCGCCACCGATAGCACCAGGAACGGGAGGAGCACGTTGGCGAGCGCCACCACCACGGCCGTCTCGGTGTGGAGAATGACCGCGCCCTTGATGCCCAGCGCCTGGAATGCGTTGTCGACGAGACCGTTGGAGCCGAGCAGGATGACCCAGCCGTAGCTGCGCACGATGACGCTGACGAGCAGCGGCGAAAGGATGAACAGGATGATCCACGCCGCGCTGGCGGGCGGAGGCGGCGTTGAGATAGAGCGCGATCGGATAGCCGATGACGCAGTGTGACCACCGACGTCACGAAGGCGAGGCGCACCGTGCGCCAGGCGATGTCGAGGTAAAAGGAATCGCCCAGCACCCGGATGTAATTGATCAGCGTCAGCTCCGGAATGATGCCGGTCATCCGGCTGTAATCGTGGAAGCTGTTGATCGACGAGCACGGTCAGGGGAACGATGAAGAATGCCGCGAACAGCACCAGCGCGGGAAGCAGCAGCAGGAGCGCCACGGGCACGCGCAGGACGACACGATCGCGCGTGCCGGTGCGCTGATCCCGCTTCCCCTCAACGGGTGAGGACGGCGCCTCCGCCGCCGCATCGGGCGGCGGATGCGACGACAGCTGCGGGGCCGCGCTCACGGTGGGCGTCCCCCGTCAGCGCTTGCCTTCGAGCTCCCGGTTCCACATGTCCGCCCAGTTGTCGAGCTGCCTGTTCATCTCGACGCGATCGATGCGGATGAGCTTCTTGATCTCGGCCTCGCCGAGCGGGGCCTTGCCCTTCAGCGATCTCGGGAATCGACGACCTTCTTGTTGACCGGCGCCGCGACCACGTCCTTGGCGATCACCTCCTGGATCTCCGGGCCGATCAGGAAGTTGACGAGCACCTGCGCGGCCTTCGGGTGCGGTGCATTCTTCACCACGTCGAAGTAGTTGGTGAAGAAGCCGGCACCCTCCTTCGGGTACGCGAAATCGATCGGCGCGCCGCGGTCCTTCAGTATGTACGCGCGCGCACTGCCATTCACCGTGATCCATGCCTGACCCTGCACGAGCATGTTGTCGAGCTCGGCCGGGCTGGATGCGAACATCGCGAGGTTGCCGGAGGACTTCAGCGCCTTCAGCCGCTCGAGACCGGGTCGGACGTCCTTCTCCGTGCCGCCCGCCAGCTTGGTCAGGATCACCAGCAGGTCCTGCGAGTACGCGACGTTGAACGAATAGAGCGCCACCTTGCCCTTGAGCCGCGGGTCCCAGAGGTCGTTCCACGACGTGGGCGCCGGGATGCCCGCCTCGCGCAATGCCTTCGAGTTGTACTGGAAGCCGGTGGCCTGGACGTGGCTGCCCACACCGATGTTGTCGGGATCCCGCGCCGAGTCGTAGATGTCGGGGAGGTTCGTGAGCACCTTCGGATCGAGCTTCTCGTAGAGGCCCTGCTGCTTGCCGGCCGCGTGCGTGAGCTCGTTGGACCAGTAGACGTCCATGTCCGGGTTGTTGCGGCTCGCGACCACCTTGGAGTAGTTCGAGAGCGCGGTGCCGACCACGAGCTTCACCTTGATCCCGGTTGCCTTCTCGAAGGCCGGGATGATGATCGAGCGCGTGAGCTGCTCGTAGGTACCTCCGTAGCCGCCCAGCACCACCTCCTTCTCCACTCCGGCGGGTTGCGCCCAGACGCCAGGCGCACCGAGTGCGAATGCGGCTGCAACGGCGAGCGCGCGCAGGCATCCGCGGCGAGTCGCAACGCCGGGTCTTGTCGTCTTCCTCATCATCTCCTCCTGTTGTTCGACGGCCATGTGCGAAATGCTAGGCGCGCTGGGCCAGTGCCAGCAGAGCCTCGTGCACGCGATCGGGGACCTCGACCGCGTCCTCCTCCAGGCGCCGGCGGCGCGCGGCCGCCGAACGATCGAAAGGCATGCGCACCGGCTGGTCCGGCACTGCCGGTCGGGCGCTGCGGATCGCCGTCGCGAGCTCCGCGACCCGCTCGGGATAGTCGCCGTCCGGCATGAGGAGCTTCGGATCGATCACCACGACGAGGTAGGCCATCTCGCGCATCCCGGGTGTGATGACCGGCCCGTCGCAGAGCGCGCCCAGGAGCTGCACGACGATGGCGAGCCCGGATCCGCGATGTCCGCCCCACGCACGGATGGCTCCCGCAAGCGCGGCAGCGGGATCGCGGGTCGGCGCACCGTCGCTGTCGATGGCCACGCCTTCGGGGAGCGGCTCGCCGAGACGGCGATGCAGCAGCAGCTCGCCGTGCATGATCGCGCAGGTGCCGATGTCCCAGATCACCGGATCTCCGGTCGACGGGAAGCCGAACGAGATGGGATTGGTGCCGAGGCGCGGCTCGACGGCCCCCTCGGGTGCGGTGACGGCGGGACCGTTGCCCGCCGCGAAGCCGATCAGGCCCTCGCGCGTGATCATCTCCATGTAGTAGGAGAAGAGGCCCGTGTAGTAGGTGTTCTTCGCGCCCACGATGGCGATGCCGTGCTCCTTCGCCTTGCGGATCGCGAGCGACGTTGCGCGATGGGCCACGACGTAGCCGACCTGGTCGCCGCCGTCGAGCAGGGCGGACACCGGCGTCTCCCGCACGGTCGTGATCGAGGCTCCGATGATCCCCCGTCTCGGCGATTCTTTCCGCAATGGCGAGAACGCGCGGCAGGCTCCCGAACGTGACACCGCGCAGCGCGGCATCGACCAGGTGATCCGCGGTGATCGCGGCAGACTCCTCATCGAACTTGATGCCCTTCAATGCCGCTATGGCCAGCGCACGCGCATCGCGCACCGTCATTCTCATGGACGATCTCCCGATCTGTGCGCCAGGCGTGGCTACCGCACCGGCCGGAACTTGGGCAGCGTGATCTCGGCGTTGACGTCCTCGAACACGACCTCCACGGGCATGCCGATGGCAAGCTCGTCGTTCCTGGCCCCGACGATGTTGGAGATGACGCGCGGCCCTTCCGCGAGCTCGACGAACGCCACGTTGTACGGCAGGTCCTTGGCGAACCCCTTGTGGTAGAGCTTGTGGAACACCACCCACGACGCGATCGTGCCGCGTCCGGACAGCTTCTCCCAGCGGTAATCCTGTGCGAAGCAGTGCGGGCACACCGGGCCGTTGGGAGCCCAGAACTTGCCGCAGGCATTGCAGTGCTGCAACCGGAACTCGTGCGCTCGCGTGCCCTCCCAGAAGGGACGGTTGAAATCCGAGATGCTGGGCAGCGGCTTGGCCACCGTTTGTTCCATGATCACCTCCTCAGGATGAGCGAATCGCCGCGGTTCGTGCCCCACTGCACGATCTCGGCATCGCGGCACTTGCCGCGGACCGCATTCGCCGCGCAGCTGCCGCACCATCTCGCAGACGTGGTTCCAGCCGGAGACGTGGACTTCCGAGAGCAGCCCGCCGCTCGTGTTCACGGGCAGCTCGCCGCCGGGGCCGATGCGTCCGCCCTTCACGAACTGCCACGCCTCGCCCGCCTTGCAGAAGCCGAAGCGCTCGAGCGACATCCAGACGATGCTCGACATCGCATCGTACGTGTAGAACGCGTCGATGTCCTTGTGCGTGACACCCGCCATGCGGTAGACGGCGAGGTCGTTGGGGTGCGGCACCGGATAGTTCGGGTCCTGCTGGTGGATGCCGAGCCCCGGCCGCGCACCCGTGGCTTCCTCGCGACCGGCGCACATGCCCTGCATGCCCATGATGTAGACCGGCCGATGCGGCGCGTCCTTGGCGCGCTCCGCGCTCGTCACGATGACCACGCACGCGCCGCCGACGGTCAGGCAGTAGTCGAACAGGTGCAGCGGCTCGCAGACGTAGCGCGACGCCTGGTGCTCCTCGACCGTGAGCGGCTCCTTCATCACGGCGGCCGGATTCAGCAGCGCGTGATTGCGCGTCGAGACGCAGACCTCGGCGAGGTCGCGGCTCGTCGCGCCGTAGCGATGGAAATACCTGCGCGCCGCCATCGCCCACGCGCCGCCGGGCGACGTCATGCCGTAATGCGGGTGCTCGAAGTGCGCACCGCCGATCTCGCGGTCGTCCTGCCATTGCCCGTGCGAGCCCACCGTGCCTACGCGCGCCCAGTTGATCGAGCACACGCAAGCGACGTAGTTCGCGAGGCCCGCGTCCACCGCCATGGCGGCGTGGGCGAGCACCGTCGCCATCTGCCGGCCGTGGGTCCAGGTCTGGTCCGAGAAGTGGATGTTGAGCCCGAAGGCCTCGCCGACCTGATCGTAATCGACGCCGAACGGAGTTCCGATGTTCACGAGCAGGCCATCCACCTGGCTGCGCTCGATGCCGGCGTTCTCGAGCGCGGCCTTGAAGGCGGTGACGAGCGGCACCAGCGGGCTCACCTCCGGCGCGATGCGTTCGTACTTGCTGTTGCCGACGCCGACGATGGCCGTCCGGTCACGAAGATTTCCCATGCGCGATCACTCCCTGTTGTTCCAACATCGAGCGGCCGGCGCGTGCGCCGTCCACCTTGTGACGCGTCTGCCTGCACCGGCCCGGCGTGCGCAATCGGGCCGGCCCGCAGCGTTACAGACCCAGCTCGGCTGCGATCTCGTGCGTGTGCTCGCCCAGGCCGGGCGCGCGTCCGCGCACGGTCGGCTTGCTCGCGGATAGCTTCAATGGAAACGCGAGCGCCCGCATGGTGCCGTCGCCGCACGCCACATCGTCGACGATGCTCAGCGCGCGGACCTGCGGCTCGCGCAGCAACTCCTCGTGCGTGAGGTAGGCCGACGCGAAGCCGCCGAACTCGCGCACCTTGGCGACGACGTCGGCCGCGGAGCGCTTCCGGAACTCCGATTCGTACTCGGACTTGAGCTCGCGGGCCCGCGGCCCCAGGCCCGTGGTGTTGCGCCCGGTCCGGTCGAATCGCGGGTCTTCGAGCAGCCGCGAGAGTCCCACCGACTGCACGAACTGGACCCATCCCGGACGCCCCTCCGCGCCCACGGCGCCGCCGAACGCGAACGTGATCGGCTTGTCCGCCGTTGCCCATCCGCGCTCGGGCGGATCGTAGGCTCCGCCGACGCGCGGACCTTCGAAGGCGTCGGGATCGCCCTGCGCGGCGAGATGCACCGTCTTCATCGACAGCAGGGAGTTCAGCAGCGACAGGTCGATCCGCTGGCCGCGACCCGTGCGGCGACGCGCGATCAGCGCAGCGAGGATGGCCTGCACGGTGAAGATGGCCGTTGCGCATCCGGCGACGTCGGCGCCGAGACGCACGGGAGGGGCCTCGCGGGCGCCGACGTAGCGCGTGTAACCGGCCATCGCCTGGGCCGTGAGCTCCGAGGCGGGCTTGCCGGCAAGCGGGCCCTCGCGGCCGAGGCCGGAGATCTGCGCCACGAGGAGGCGCGGATGCCAGGCACAGACGTCGTCCGCGACGCCATCGACGCCGAGCAGCCGGAGGCCGTCGGCGGACTCGTCGGTGACGAGAACATCGGCACGCGCGACCAGCGCACGTACGAGCTCCGGCCGCGCGTCGGCGGACTCTCCCAGGTACGCGGCGCGCTTGCCGCGATTGAGCGCGAAGAACGCTGCACCTTCGTTGTCGCGCAGGAAGGGCGGACAGCCGCGCATCCAGTCACCGGCGCCCCACTCCAGCTTGACGACGTCGGCACCGAGATCGCCCAGTCGACAGCAGGCCATCGGTCCGGCCACGCCCGACGCAATCTCGACGACGCGGATACCACTCAGGACCGGCGCGTTGCTTGCACCGGCCCCTTCACCCTTCGAGGGGGCGGCATTCGCGACGGCGCTCATTGCGACGGGACTCCCGGCGCAGGCGCGCGCGGCGCGAGCTCGGCGAGCACGCGAGCGGTGTCGGCTCCCGGCACCGGCGGGCGTCGCACCTCCCCGGGTGTCGCGCTGAAGTGCCACGGCAGGCCGCCGACCACCACGGTTCCCCACTCCTGCGTCGGGAGCTCCACGACCATCGCCGTTGCTGCAAACCTGCGCGTGATAGCGCAACTGCTCGAAGTGCTGCGGCAGCGCACACGGGACGCCGTTGCGCTCGAACGCGCGCAGCCACCAGATCACCGGACGCGCGGCCACGACGGGCTCGACGACGGCGTCGAGGGCCTGCCGATGTTGCACGCGCAACGCGTTGGTCGCGAAGCGCGGATCGCTCGCGAGGTCCGTCTGGTCGAGCGCACGACAGAACCCGCGCCACTCGACGTCGGTGCGCACCGTCGCGAACACCGGCCCGTCGAGCGCGGCGTACGCGCGGTCGGGCGACCAGCCCCGGCGACTGGCTGCCGAGCGGCTGCGGGACGAGCGAGGTCCCGAGCATTTCCGCGACCCGCGTGTACTGCATCTCGAGCGCGGACTGCACCATCGAGACCTCGACCTTCTGTCCCGCTCCCGTGCTTTCGCGCTCGAGCAACGCGGCGAGAACACCTTCCGAGCGCCACGATGGAGGTCGTCAGGTCGATGAAGCCGGTGAACCGAAACGCCTCGAGCTCGTCGCCGGGTTGTCCGTTCAGCCGCGCGAAACCCGAGTACGCCTGCATGATGAAGTCGGCGCAGGCCTCCTGCGCGAGCGGGCCGGTCTCGCCGAAGCCCGACACGGAGCAGTACACGATGCGCGGGTTGCGCTCGGCTACGGTCGCGTAGCCCAGACCGAGGCGCTCGATGACGCCCCCGCGAAAATTCTGGATGAAGACGTCGGCGGTGGCGGCAAGATCGAGCGCCTGCGCCCGCTGCTCCGCAACCTTGAAGTCGAGCACGATGTCGCGCTTGTTGACATTGAGGCACAGGTAGTTCGTGCCCATGCCGTGCTGCAGCGGCTCGACCCAACGCGTGCCGTCTCCTGCCGGAGGCTCGACCTTGATCACGTCCGCGCCGAGCTGGCCGAGCAGTGCACCCACCCACGGCCCGGCAGCCATGATGCTGACGTCGACGACGCGAAGACCTGCGAGAGGACCCGGCATCTATCCAATCCGAAGAACGTGCGAGCCGGGCGACAGCGGGAGCTGACGGTGCGCACGGAGCATGCGGCGCACGCGGCGTCGCTCCCAGCGCATGAAACCCTAGACCGACAACGTGCGAACTGATCGTATGCGGCGCAGTCCGCGGTTGTCAACACGTGACGAGCCCACGTCGGCGCGCGAGGCCGTCGGTTGCGCTACGCGTTCACGGGCCTGAACCGGAATGCGTCGCCCCGGCGCTCGATGCGGCCGACGGAGGGCGAAGGAAAGTGTGCGGTGCAGCACAGCGTGTCCGTTTCGACGTATTGCTCGAGGAACTTGCGTCGCGTCGCGCTCGACTGCGCCTTGTCGAAGTCGACGCGTGCACAGAGCTCCGGATAGCGCGCCTGCAATGGCGAGTGCATGAGGTCGCCGGACACGACTGCAGCGTCGCGACCGCGACCGATGCACACCGCGAAATGATCGGGCGTGTGTCCCGGCGTGGGCAGGAGGCGTACGTGGTCGTCCAGCGCGCAGGCGCTGTCCACGAGCTGCGCGCGCCCCGCTTCGACGATCGGCAGCACGCTGTCGGCAATGCACTCGATCGGCGCTTGCGCGTGCTGCTGCTGCCAGTGGCGATACTCCTTGCCGGAGAACGAGGTAACGCGCGTTGGGGAAGGTGGGCACCCAGCGTCCGTTCTCGAGCCGGGTGTTCCATCCGACGTGATCGGCGTGCAGGTGCGTGCACATGACGATGTCGATGTCGTCGACGGTAAGGCCCGCCGCGTGCAGGGCGTCCATGTACAGGCTCGTCGTTCTTGAGGTGCCAGCTTCCGCGCGTGGGTCGCGGCTTGTGGTTGCCGATGCAGCTGTCGACGAGCACGGTGTGATGGGGCGTGCGCACGACATACGACTGGAAGCAGAACATGAACTCGACCGTTTGCGGCGAGTACGCCCCCGCGGCGACGAGCCATGCCTCGTTCTCGGCGAGCAGCTCCGGCGTGACACCGGTCAGGAACTGCAGTGCCGGGCGCACGCCGACCTCCTGCTCGACGATGCGATGAATGGTGATGTCACCGATGCCGAATGTGGTCTGCATGTCCTGCCCCGTGTGCTCGTCCCGGCATCAGAGCTGCTGCAGGGGTGGTGTCACGCCTTCCGGAAGCGGCGCCTGCGAAGCGTTGAGCAACATCGCGACGGTCACGTAGGTTCCGCTCAGCGCGATGAGGTCGACCACCTGCTGCTCGCCGAGGACATCGCGCGCTGTCCGGAACGTGGTGTCCGACACGCGGTGCTCGCGCGACAGTTCCATGCAGAAATCGTATACGGCCGCTTCGTCCGGTTGCATGGCGGCTGGTCGGCGACCGTTGCGCAGATCCTCGGCGATCGACGGCGCCAATCCCGCCTTGAGGGCCAGGCGATGGTGGACGTGCCACTCGATCTGGCAGGTCCAGAGCCGCGCCTGGATCAGGATCGCGAACTCGTTGAGGCGGATCGGCAGCGACGTTCCCCAGCGCAGGTAATCGAGGAGGCGCTTGAGCCGGTCGGCCATCACCGGGCTGCGCAGCATGGCGTTGTAGGGTCCGCCGAGGCCGCTGCTCGAGATCTTGATGATCTCCTCGGCGAGTGCGCGAGTCTCGCCTTGGAGCTGCGCGAGCGTGAGCTGCGGAAAGCGCGGTTCGTCGGCCATGCGGCCGATCATACATCCGGGCGCGCGCCGCCGGAGCGCCTCGACACGGAGATTCGCGGCGCAAGCGCCGTGCTGCGCTGCCGCGCTAGTACGAGCCGGGCTGTGCGAAGTTCTCGAAGCGCGTGTACTCGCCGAGGAACGTGAGGCGGATCGTGCCGATGGGACCGTTGCGCTGCTTGCCGATGATGATCTCGGCGCTGCCCTTGTCCTGCGTGTCGGGGTTGTAGACCTCGTCGCGATAGATGAACAGGATCACGTCAGCGTCCTGTTCGATCGCGCCCGAGTTGTGACTGACGATGCCATCCGCAAGCCAGCTGTGCGGACCGGGAACGGTCAGGTCGAACACCTCTTCCGCGCCGTCCGGCTCGATGGCCACGATGCGATCCCAGTACAGGTCGGATTCGGCCCAGCGCGTGAGCTCGGGTCGCTTCCAGCAGGCTCGGCATAGGACGCGAGCGTCGCGCGGCTGGGCGCGAACCGGAAGTGCGCCGCACCGCCGTATGCCGTGCCGCGCAGCGCCGCCATCGCGCGCTGGCTGACGCCGCGCCTCGCCATCGCCGTCTTCGACTTGCGCGAAGACTTCCTGCGGGAGCGTGTCGACGTTCGTGTTGGGAGCAATGTCGCGCGAGATACCGCTCGAAGCTGGCGCGCCGGCGCAACCCGCGGCCCGAACGCGCCGATGCTGGCAATGAAGCGCTGCTGCGCGGGCGCACCGAGACGTCCACCGTGTACACCGTGGCGCGCGTCTCGTGAGACCACCTTGTGTATGCGCGCGACGATCCCGAGTCGCAGCAGCAGCGCGGCGACGTCGTAGGCGAGACCCTCGCTGCAGGTGCTGAAGTAGACGCGTGCCGAGCCCTTCGCTCCCGGGCTTGCGCAGCGAGATGCAGCCGTCGGTCGCCCACAGATGCCGGAGCAGCAGCGCCGTCTGATCGTTCCCCGAGCGGAACACATCCGCGGCAAGCGCTTCTCGTGCGAGCGCTGCCCGAAGATGCCGAGCGCCTTGAGCCATGCGCCGACCCCCTGCGGGATGCCAGCGATTGCCGTTGCCGCGATCACCAGCTGGTGCCAATTCGCCGCGCCCCGCATGGCGCGTCACCGTGCTGCCGAGCTTCGCGCAGCCGCCGCGCACCGCCGCGCTGTTGTCCTCCGATGCCGTCGTGTAGCGCAGCGGCTGGTGCGTCAGATAGCTGCCGTCGCCGACGAGGTGCCCGAGCAGGATCAGCTGGGCATCGCGGCCACGATGGCGGCTGCCTCGGCAGCGGCACGCGACGCGCGATGCGCGAGCCGATCCCGGCCGCCAGCTCGCCGACCGCCGCCATCCGTCGCGCGCAACAGGCGATGCTCGCCGGTTGCACGCACGTTCCGGCCGCTGGCGAGTGTGACGCGATGCACGGGCTTGACGCCCGACCCGACAGACCTTATCGCTGCTGCGCGACGATCGCTTCCGTCGGCATCGATCGCCCACACTTCGGGCGTCGTACCGACGAGCTCGCGAATCGGCACGCGCCGGCCGTCCGTGAGGCACACGAGCGTGTCGCCCGTGACGCACTCGCGCAAATCCGACATCACCGGCCGCTTGTTGGGCCGCTGCTCGAGCGAGCGGTTGAGCTGCGACAGCGCCATCACCGGCACCTTGAGCTCCTTGGCCAGCGACTTCATCGCAGCGCGAGATCTCCGAGATCTCGGTCGCACGGTTCTCGCCCTGCGACGAGGCCTGCATGAGCTGCAGGTAGTCGACGATCACGAGGCCGAGCTTGCCGTACTGCTTCATCAGTCGACGCGAGCGCGAGCGCACCTCGATGCCGTTGAGCGCAGGCGTCTCGTCGATGAGGATCGGTGCCTCGTTGAGACGGCCCAGCGCGGAGGACAGCCGCTCCCAGTCGTCGCTGCCGAGGCGCCCCGTGCGCAGCTTGTGCTGATCGAGGCGGCCGACGGAGCCGATCATGCGCAGCGCGAGCTGCGAGGCGCCCATTTCCATCGAGAACACCGCGACCGGCAAGCCCGCCGCGAGCGCGACGTGCTCGCCGATGTTCAGCGCGAACGCGGTCTTGCCCATGCTCGGACGACCGGCCACGACCACCAGATCGCCCGGCTGCAGCCCGGACGTCATCCGGTCGAGATCGGTGAACCCCGTGGGCACGCCGGTCACTTCAGAAGGATCGTCGCGATTGAACAGCGTCTCGATGCGCTCGACCACGCCGGTCAGGAGCTCACCGATGGGCGTGAACACCTGCTGGCCGCGCGCGCCCTGCTCCGCGATGTGCAGGACCTTCGCTTCGGCCTGATCGAGGATCTCCTTGGCGCTGCGGCCGAGCGGGTTGTACGCGCTGTCGGCGATCTCGCCCGCCGTGCCCGCGAGCTGACGCAGGATCGAGCGCTCGCGCACGATCGCGGCGTAATGCCGGATGTTCGCGGCGGTGGGCACGTTCTGCACCAGCGCGCCGAGGTACGCGAGCCCGCCGACGTAGTCGAGCTTGTTGACCGAGCCCAGCGTCTCCGCGACGGTGACGACGTCGGCCGGCTTGCCGTCGCCCACGAGCGCGATGATGTGCTCGAAGATGAGCCGATGCGCCTCGCTGTAGAAGTCCGCGGCGCGACGATGTCGCCGATGCGATCGGCCGCCTCGTTGTCGAGCAGCAGGCCGCCGAGCACGGACTGCTCCGCCTCGAGCGAGTGCGGCGGCAGCTTGATGGCTTCGACTTGGGGATCGTCGGGCATGGCGTGATCTTCGCCGATGATTCTAACGCCGGCCATCATCCGCGCGAATGCGGTCGCGCGTGCGCGCTCACAAAAAAAGAGGCGCCGCCCGGCGCCCTCTTCGGTGCTGCGTTGCTCGCGCGCTTACGCTGCGACGGTTTCGCCCAGCACGCTCACGTTGATGTGAACGTCGACGTCGGTGTGCAGCGTCACGGTGAGCGGATATTCGCCCACCTGCTTCAGCGGTCCCGACGGCATGTGCACCGCGGACTTCGGCAGGTCGATGCCGTGCGGCTTCAGCGCCTCGACGATGTCCGCGTTGGTGACCGAGCCGAAGAGGCGCCCGTCCACGCCCGCCTTCTGCGTGATCTGAACGGTGAGGCCTTCGAGCTTCGCGGCCTGGGCCTGTGCGGCCGCGAGCTTCTCGCCGGCGGCCTTCTCGAGCTCCGCGCGCTTCGCTTCGATGGCGGCGATGTTCTGCGCCGTCGCGCGCTTCGCCTTGCCCTGCGGGATCAGGTAATTGCGCGCGTAGCCTTCCTTCACCTTCACGACGTCGCCGAGATTGCCGACGTTCTGCACTTTCTCGAGCAGGATGATCTGCATGTCGTTCGCTCCCTCAGTGCAGGTCGGTGTAGGGCAGCAGCGCGAGGTAGCGCGCGCGCTTGATCGCCGTCGAGAGCTGGCGCTGGTAGCGCGCCTTGGTCCCGGTGATGCGCGCCGGCATGATCTTGCCGTTCTCCTGCACGAAGTCCTTGAGGACGTCGATGTCCTTGTAGTCGATCTGCTTCACGCCTTCGGCGGTGAAGCGGCAGAACTTCTTGCGCTTGAAGAGCGCGTTACCGCGTTCGCGCTTCTTGCCGTCTTTCTTCTTGCCGAACCTTCCTTGAGGACGGGGCATGTTCAGTTTCCTTCAGTTGCGTTGATCAGTTCGAATTCGTTCACGTGCAGCGCGACCGTGATGCCGGTGCGCCAGCGACGGGCGAGAAAGCCGTTGCAGCGAAGCGTCGCGCCGGGTGTCACGCGGGCCAGCGCGCGGGCGGCATCGCCGAACGCCACGCCGGCAAGCTCGCAGTCCACCGAGCGCTCGCGCACCGGCTTCGCGCTGCCGCGACGCGTGTCGCAGCAGGAAGTCGATGGCGGGCACGCCGGCCGGGGTGAAGCGCAACGGGCCGCGTTCGGCGAGTTGCGCATCGAGCACCAGCCGGTTCGCTTCCACCTCGCCGGCACGGTCGCCGATGCGGCGTCAGGCCGTGGGCGGCGTCGTTGCTGCGGGGCCGGCGCTTCTCCGCTGCGCGCTCGCCGCGATCGCCGCCGCGATCGCCGCGATCGCCGCGGTCGCCGCCACGATCCCCGCGGTCACCACGATCCCCACGGTCGCCGCGATCACCACGGTCGCCGCGATCACCGCGATCGCCACGATCACCCTCGCGCCGGGGCTTCTCCTCGCGCATCATGGGCGAGGGCGTGAGCACCGCTTCGGTCATCGCCACGATGAGGTGGCGCAGCACGGCATCGTTGAACTTGAACGCGTGCTCGAGCTCCTGCAGCGTCTCGCGATCGCACTCGATGTTGAGCAGGACGTAGTGCGCCTTGTGGATCTTGGCGATCGGGTAGGCGAGCTGACGCCGGCCCCAGTCCTCGTGGCGGTGGATCCTGCCGCCGCGCGAGGTGACCATCGTGCGGTAGCGCTCGACCATCGCGGGCACCTGCTCGCTCTGGTCCGGGTGCACGATGAAAACGACTTCGTAATGACGCATGCAGAGCACTCCTTCTGGGCATGGTTGGACGGCGGGTGGGACGGAAGTCCGCTCGGGCGATGCGTCCGGACTGCCGGGACGCTTCGCCCGCGTGCCGTCGGGCGGCCTCCCCGTCTGCGGCGGGTGAGGCAAGGGAACTCGCAATTCTAGGCTATTTCCCGAGCAAATTCAACGTATCGTCGGGATCCCGCTCAGGCAGCGCCGCGGAGGCTGCCGGGCGACGGCGCCCGTGCCTCCGAGGTGCGCCTGGCGCGGCTAGGGGGCGATGGCGCCCGGGCTGCTGCCCGTCGCAAGCAGCGGTGCGGCGGGCACGGAAGCCACCGGGACGATATCCGCGGCCGAGGCCACCGGCGACGGCGGGGCGAAGCTCGCGAGAAGGGCCTGGCGCTGCGACGGCGCCATCGCGGCAAGCTCCCTGACGTGCTGATAGAAGCGGCGCATGTCGTGGTTGTCGTGCGCGATGAGCGCGGTGAACTCGGGCACGTGATCGGCGTACAGGCCCACGCTCGCGATGCCGGCATTGTTGGCGGCCGTCGCGAACCAGCGATCGTAGGCGGGAATGCCGCCCCAGCCCGCCTTCATGCGCTCGTACTCGGCGCGCATGTCGGCGAATGCGGCCGCCTTGCCGGCGCGCTTCTTCGCATCCGAGCACCCGGCTGGCGTAGAGGTCGCGCAGGCGATCGCGCGTCTTGCGTACGAGGCGCCGGAAATCGTTGCGCAGCTGCCGCGCGCGTGCGACCTCGTCGGCGAGCTGGGCCGCGTCGCGGCGCGAATCCTGCGCCTTGAGCCAGCGCTTCAGTGCCTTCCTCCTCCACCGCGACCGCGAAGGATTCGTTGAACGCGGTGTCGTCCTTCACGTACACGATCTGGTGCGCGAGCTCGTGGAAGAGCAGGCGCGCGAGGTCCGTCTCCCGATAGCGCACGAAGCTCGAGAGCACGGGATCGTCGAACCAGCCCAGCGTGGAGTAGGCCGGCACGCCGCCCATGTTCACGTCGTCGCCGTGCGCGGCGAGCCGTTGCGCCTCGGCGCGCGCATCCGCCTCGTTGAAGTAGCCGCGGTACGACACGCAGCCGACGATGGCGAAGCACCACTTGCGCGGCGCGAGGGAAAGCTCCGGCGTGGCCACGACGTTCCACACCACGTAGGGCCGGCCGAGGTCGGTGTAGCGCGTATAGCTCGAGTTGTCCGGCAGGCCGAGATCGTGGATCGCGAACTTGCGGATCTGCTGCACCTGCAGCAGACGCTCGCGCAGCAACGGATCGTTGGTGGTCTCGAGCACCTCGCTGATCGGGCCGGGCGCCGGCGATCAGGTTCATCTGACCGGTCATCCCCTGCCAGTAGAAGTCGATGGCGGAACAGCCGCCGAGGGAAAGCGCCAGCGCAGCGGCTGCGACCAGACGGCGGAGACCGGAGAACGTCATTGCGAACCTCGTGCATCAGCGGCGCCGTTGCGCCAGGAAACGATCGAGCCGCGCGATCCCGTCCTCGAGCTTGGCGCGCTCGATGGTGTAGGCGAATCGCACATGGTTATCGGCGCGGTGAACGCCGAAATCGATACCGGGCGTGATCGCGACACCCGCGCCCTGCAGGACGTCCCGGCAGAAAGCCTCGCTGCTCGGGGCCGAACGCGGAACAGTCCGCGTACACGAAAAAGCCGCCGGACGGCATCACGGGAATGCCGAAGCCGAGCTCCCGCAGGGCGGGCACCAGCAGATCGCGCCGCTCGCGAAACGCCTGCCGCCGCTGCTCCAGCAGCTCGATCGTCGCCGGGCTCGAAGCACGCCAGTGCCGCTCGCTGCGACACCGTGGCCGGCGAGATGTAGAGGTTCTGCGCGAGCTTCTCGATGTCGCGCACGTGCCGCTCGGGCGCGATGACCCAGCCCGAGGCGCCAGCCGGTCATGTTGAAGTACTTGGAGAAGCTCGACACGACGAACATGTCGTCGGCCCATTCGGCCGCGACCTGCAGCGCGGAAGGCGCACGGCCCTGCCCCCGCTCCTCGTACGACAGGCCGAGGTAGATCTCGTCGACGATGAGGCGCCCGCCGCGCCGCGCGACGATGTCCGCGATGCGGCGCATCTCGGCCGGGGGCACCATCGTGCCGGTCGGATTCGACGGCGAGGCGAGCAGCACGCCGCGCGTGCGCGGGCCCCAATGCGCATCGATCATCGCGGCGGTCAGCTGGTACTGGGTGTCGGGGCCCACGGGAATCCCGACGGGCGCGCCCTCGAGCACGCGCACGAAGTGGCGGTTGCACGGATAACCCGGATCGGTCACCAGGAATTCCTCGTCGCGATTGACGAGGAGGGCGAGCACCAGCAGCAGCGCGGCCGACGATCCCGCGGTGACGATGACGCGTGCGGGCGACACGGTTACGCCGTAGCGTTCGCGCGTAGTGCGCCGCGATGGCTTCGCGCAGCTCCGGCAGCCCGAGCGCCGAGGTGTAGTAGATGCCGCCGCCGGTGATCGCGCGATGGGCGGCCTCGAGCACGAGCGGCGGCGTCGGAAAATCGGGCTCCCCGATCTCCATGTGCACCACCGATCGCCCGGCCGCCTCCAGCGCCCGGGCGGCGGTCTGGACTTCCATCACGTGGAAAGGCGCGATATCGCCGACGCGCGCGGCGACCTCAGGACTTCGGGGATCCATCGAACGGGGTAGTGACCGGCTGCGCCGGAGCCGATACTGTGCAAGCGATGCGCAACGGCGCGGTGATCATGAAGGCTGGGTCGGGGGCGGTGTCCGCCGTCTCGCGCGAGCGGGTACCGTGAAAAAAGCGGTATGGTACCGGGGTCCGTTGCAAGATTTGCACGATCTCCATCAAATTGGCAACACGTATTTGATCGGTCGCCGCATGGCGGAGCGCAATTGTCTGATCGGGAAAGGTCACCGTCGGCTCGAAGCAACGTGTCGACGTGCGCGCGCAGGCGTTTGCAGGACCGTGCTCGTCCTGTGCGCATGCTGCGCGACGTCCGAGGCCGCTGCAGGGCTATACAAGTGCGCGGGGCGCGATGGCGTCCCCGTGTACCAGGAGGCACCGTGTCCGCGCGGCAGCGAGCTGCGCAATCTCGATGCGGAGCCGCCGACGCTCTCGGTGGTGCCCGCGCCGCCGCCCGCGCCGCAACCGAAGGCCGCCAGGCCGGCGAAGACGCGCGCAGCCGGATCCACGCGCCGGGTCGATCGGCCCGGTCCGTGGAAAACGAATCCGAGCCCGGATCCCGCGGAGCGCAGGCACGCCTACGTCGGCATGAGCGAAGGGAAGGTGCTCGCGAAGCTCGGCCGGCCCGATCTGAGGTCGGGCGGAGGCCGCAAGGGCAAGGTGCTGTGGACTTACCTGCCGGTGCCCGGCGATGCGGAAACGGTGACGACCCTCTCCGTGGAAAACGGGATCGTGATCTACGTCGACCGCCGCACCGTCAAGCGATGAGCTCCCGGCGATGAAGGTCGTGATCCAGCGCGTCAGCGAGGCCGCCGTCGTGGTAGCGGGGAGCACCGTCGGCGCGATCGGTCCCGGCCTGCTCGTGCTCGCGGGCGTCGCCGACGACGACACCGACGAAGACCGGGCCTGGCTCGCCGACAAGATCGTGAACCTGCGCATCTTCGACGATGCCGCGGGCGTGATGAACCGCTCGGTCCGCGACATCGGGGGCGAGATCCTCGCCGTGAGTCAGTTCACGCTGCTCGCGTCCACACGCAAGGGCAACCGGCCGTCGTGGTCCGGCGCCGCACCGCCCGCGATCGCCGAGCCCGCTTTCGGCGCCTTCGTCGCGCGCCTTGCGAGCCAGCTCGGCCGCCCCGTGCCCACCGGCGTCTTCGGTGCCGACATGAGCGTCGGGCTGGTCAACGACGGCCCGGTGACGATCGTGATGGACTCGCGCCAGCGGACGTAACGATCACGCGCCTTCGCGATCGATGCTGTAGCGGCCCGGGCCGAAGCCCGCGAGCAGGAGCATGCCGCCGAAGATCGCCACGTTCTTGTAGAAGTTGACCTGCTGGCTCATCACCTGGTCCGCGGGAACGCCGCCCCAGAACCGATGGAAGATGAGGGTGGTCGGGATCAGCCACAGGGCGAGCAGGATCGCCATCCAGCGCGCCTTCCAGCCGAGCGCGAGCAGGATGCCGCCGCCGAGCTCCAGCGCGATGGTGAGCGCCGCGAGCACTTCGGGCACGGGCAGTCCCTGGCTCGAGATGTAGCCGACAGTGCCGCCGAACCCGCCCATCAGCTTGCCCAGCCCCGACCAGATGAAAAGCACGGCGAGCGCGACGCGCCCGACGAGAACGAAGCCGTGATTGGTGCCGGCCATGACGGATGCTCCTTTGCCGAGGGATGAAGTGACGCGATCCGAATGCGAGAGTGCGTGATCGGTGCTGCCCATGCTGAATGCTCCTTGGTGGTGGTCGATGGGATGCGATGGAAATCGCGATGCGATGCGGGCGGTGAGCGGCTTCACGGCAGGTCGAAGAGCAGCACTTCGGCGTCGTCGGCGCGATCCATGCGCACGCTCGCTTCACCGGTGATCTTCGCGGCGTCGCCGGGCGTGAGGCGAACGTCGTTGACGTGCACCACGCCGCGGGCGACGTGCACGTAGGCGCGGCGTCCGGGGGCGATGGCGTGAACGACGCTGTCGTCGCCGTCGAGGAGCGTCGCGTACACGCGCGCATCCTGGTGGATGCCGACCGCCCCGCCCTGACCTTCCGGTGCCGCGATGAGATGGAGCCGGCCGCGCTTCGCGCCCGCCTCCACCCGCGTCTGCTCGTAGCCGGGCGCGATGCCGCGCACGTCGGGCTCGATCCAGATCTGCAGGAAGTGCACCGGCGCCGCGCGCGACGGGTTGTACTCGCTGTGCTGCACGCCGCGTCCTGCGCTCATGCGCTGGATATCGCCCGGCGCCATGACGGAGCCGTTGCCCATGCTGTCCTTGTGCTGCAGCTCGCCCTCGAGCACGTAGCTGATGATCTCCATGTCGCGATGGCCGTGCGTGCCGAAGCCCATGCCCGGTTGCACGAAGTCCTCGTTGATCACGCGCAGCGGCCCGAACCCCATGTGGGCCGGATCGTAGTAGTCGGCGAACGAGAAGCTGTGCCGCGAATCGAGCCACCCGTGCTGCGCGTGGCCGCGGTCGTCCGATCTTCTGAGCTCGATCATTGCAATCTCCTGTTGGCCGGAGCACTCGCGCAGCCTGCCGCGCTGCTCCTGCTTGAGACCGCATCATAGGGTTGCCGTTTCACGCCGAAAAGCAAATAATTCTGGGGCAATCATTCAATATTTACTGAACCATGCGCCTCACCTTCGACGCACTCCTGGTACTCGACGCCATCGACCGGAAGGGCAGCTTCGCGGCGGCCGCCGCGGAGCTGCATCGCGTGCCGTCGGCGATCACCTATACCGTGCGCAAGCTGGAGGATGACCTCGACGTGGTGCTGTTCGAGCGCGACGGCCGGCGTGCCGTCATGACGCCCGCCGCCCGCGAGCTGCTCGAATCCGGACGCACGCTGCTGCGCGCCGCGGGCGAGGCCGAGCTGCGCGTGCGCCGGGTGGCGACCGGCTGGGAGAACGAGCTGCGCGTGGCGGTCGACACCATGGTGCCGCTCGCGGCCATCTGGCCGCTGATCGCGGCGTTCTACGACGACTGTCGCGAGCGCCAGCACGCCCACACGCGGCTGCGCGTCGGCACCGAGGTGCTCGGCGGCGCGTGGGATGCCCTGGTCGACGGTCGCGCGGATCTCGTGATCGGCGCGCCCGGGGATCCGCCGTCGGGCAGCGGATGTCGCTTTCGACCGCTGGCGGAGGTCGCATCCGTATTCGCCGTGGCACCCGGCCACGCGTTGGCCGGTGCGCCCGAGCCGCTGTCGCGCGCCGTCATCCAGCAGCATCGCGTCGTGGTCGCGGCGGACAGCTCGCGTCACCTGCCGCCGCGCACGATCGGACTGCTCGAGGGGCAGGACGTGCTTGCGGTACCGGACCTGCCCGCGAAGATCGCCGCGCAGGCCTTGGGCCTCGGCTGCGGTTTCGTCCCCGCGCACCTCGCGGCCCAGGACATCGGCGCCGGACGGCTCGTCGTGAAGCAGGTGGAGGATCCGCGCCCGCCCACGCGCATCAACGTGGCGTGGCGTGGCGAAAAGCCCGGCAAGGCGCTGCAATGGTGGATCGAAGCGGTGGGGCGCTCGTCCATCGGCCAGCACCTCGCATCGGGGATGGACGTGCGGCGCGCCCGAGAGCCGCGCAACGCCCGGGTGCGCGCGCGGCGAACGTAATGCCCGCGCCGGCGCGGCGCGCCGGCGGTGTCACAATGCGCGTGCCTGAATATCCCCTTCGTTCACGCGCCAGGACATCCCCATGCAAGCCCGCGTTCTCGTCGTCGAAGACGATACCCAGATTGCGTCCCTGCTCACGTTCGAGCTCGGCCGCCTCGGCTACACCGTGAGCACCGCCGCAACCGCGCGCGCCGCGAACGAGGCGCTCGTCACGTTCCGGCCGGCGCTGATGCTGCTCGATCTCGGCCTGCCCGATCGCGACGGCCAGGACCTGCTGCGCGAGTTGCGCGAGAGCGGCGACACGCTGCCCGTGATCTGCCTCACCGCGCGCGACCAGCAGATGGATCGCGTGGGCGGCTTGCGCGCGGGGGCGGACGACTACATCGTGAAGCCGTTCGACCTCGCCGAGCTCGATGCGCGCATGCGCGCCGTCCTGCGCCGCAGCGGCGGCGCCCCGGTGCAGGACGTCGTCGTCGGCGGATTGCGCCTGCTGCCCGACGGCCTGCAGGTGCTCGTGCACGGCGAACCGCTCGGGCTCACGCCGCGCGAGCTGCACGTGCTGCGGCGCATGTTGCGCAATGTCGGGCGCGTCGTGACCAAGCAGCAGCTCACGGAGACGCTCGCCGCGTTGAACGAGGACATCGGCGACAAGACGATCGAGGTGTACGTGCATCGCCTGCGCGCGAAGCTGCAGGGATCCGGCGTCGAGATCGTGACCGCGCGCGGCTTCGGCTACATGCTCCGGGCGATGCGGACGAGCCCAGCCGCAGCCACATGAGCACGGCGAGCCTGCGCCGCCGCATCGCAACGGCGCTCGCGGTGCCGTTGCTGGTGTTGTTCGGGGTCGGCGGCGGCTTTTCCTATTGGGTCGCGCGGCACTACGCGGATCGCGTCTACGACCGCTGGCTCTACGACTCCGCCTCGGCGCTCGCCCGCCAGGTGCGGCTGCAGGGCGGGCGCGCCGAGATCGAGCTGCCGCGCGCCGCCCAGGAGATCTTCGAGTGGGACGACGACGACGAGACCGCCTTCGCCGTCGTCGGCTCGAGCTCGGGTCCCATCGCCGGCCAGCCGGACCTGCCCACGACAGGCGAGCACGCGGAGCGCTTCCGTAACGCAACCTTCTTCGATGCACCCGTGCACGCAAGGCCGATGCGCCTGGGTATCGCTCACGCTCGACCCGGGCAACGGGAGCGAGCGCGTGACGGTGCAGGTCGGGGAGACCACGCAGAAGCGCGACCACCTCGCCGACGAGATCATGTTCGCCGTGTGGCTGCCGGAGCTCGTGCTCATGCTGCTCGTGGGCTGGGTGGCGTATCGCCTGATCTCGATGCAGACCGAGCGCATCCATCGCATGAGCATGGCACTGCGCGACTACAGCTACAGGCAGCAGCACGCGGTCACCGACAACGACATGCCGGAGGAGCTCGAGCCCCTGCTCGAAGCCCTGAACGGCATGGTCGCGAGGCTCGACCGGGCCGCGCTCGCGCAGCGCGCCTTCATCGCGAATGCCGCGCACCAGCTGCGCACGCCGCTCACCGCGCTGTACCTGCAGGCCGAGCAGGCGACGCACTGCACGACGATCGACGACATGCGCAAGTCGGTCGAGGGCATGCAGTCGGCGGCGCAGCGCACCGCGCGGCTCGCCAACCAGCTGCTGCTGCTGTCGCGCGCCGAGCCCGACGCGCAGTCGGACCGCTATCGCTCTCGCGCGGACCTGCACGCCGTCGCCTTCGACGCGGCAAGCGCCTGGATCGAGAAGGCGATGGCAAGGGAAGTCGACCTGGGCTTCGACGACCACGCGGCGCACGTCGAGGTGGACATCGACGAGGCGCTCGTGCGCGAGGCGATCAACAACCTCATCGACAACGCGCTCAAGTACTGCCCTGCGGGCGCGCGGGTCACCGTTTCCGTCGCGCGTACGCCCCAACCCACGGTCGTCGTCGAGGACAACGGGCCGGGCATCCCGCCGGCCGAGCGCGAGCGCGTGGTGCAGCGCTTCTATCGCGGCGACCACGCCTCGGCGGAAGGCACGGGCCTGGGACTCGCGATCGTGAACGAGGTGGCCGTCGCGCACCGCGGTACGTTCGTGATCCTCGATGCGCCCGGCGGCGGGCATGCGCGGCGAGATCCGGTTCCCCTTGCCCGAGCGCACGCCGAGTGCGGCTGCGTCGTCCACGCCGGAAGCCGCGCCGGTCACCAACGCAGCGTAGCGCCCGCCAGGATCACCACGCCCGGTCCCGCCGAGCCGAGGCGCGTCTGCACGCCCACGTCCGCGTCCGCCCAGCTCGTGCAGGCGACGATCAGGCCGGCGCGCACCGCGGTGAGCCAATCCGACCGCGACGCGTCGGGATGCGAGTCGGCGGTCGCCTCGAGCGAGACGCGCGCGCGCTCGTGAACCTGGCGCAGCACCGCGACCGATGCGTGATAGAGATCGCGCCGCAGCGACTGCGTCGGCGGGCAGGTTCGTGTACGCGAGGTTGAGGTGCCACGACGTGTCCTCGTCGACGTAGTAGCTCGCGATGCCCGTCAGGTGGAACGACGTGCCGTTGTCACCGAGACCGCGGGCGAAGTTGCCCGATGGAAACGTCAGGCCCGTGCGCACGCCGACGTGTACCGGACCGAGCTCCGCGATGCGCCACTTGATGTCGGCCGCCGTGCCGGCGAGGCCACGGGCAGAATCTTCGGTGCCGCTCAGCCACAACACCGAGGGCCGCACGACGAGGTCCAGGTTCTCGAAGAGCCCATAGCTCAGCTGCGGTCCGAATTCGCTCGCGCGCGCGCCGCTTTCGCGCGCCTGCTGGAAGCCGAGCTCGAGCTCCCCATGGCCCGCGCCCTGCGTCCCCGCGTCCTCGGTTGCAAGCGGATGCGCGGCATGCGCGACGAGCGGCACGCACACGGCGAGCAGCAGCAGTGCACGGAAGATGGGGGTGATGCATGGCATGGGCCGGATGATAAGGCATCCCTGGCCGCACCTCCGGGGTACCTCAGAGGCGGTAGGCCTCTTTCGCGAAGTGGTACGCGAGCTTCGGCGCGAGATCGAACGCCTCGTCCTCCTCGATGCGATGCTCCGCGGCGAACGTGGCGAGGAAGCGGCAGTCGATGCGGCGCGCAACGTCGTGCCGCGCCGGAATCGACAGGAAGGCGCGCGTGTCGTCGTTGAATCCCACCGTGTTGTAGAACCCCGCGGTCTCCGTGGCCTGCTCGCGAAAGCGCAGCATGCCCTCGGGGCTGTCGTGGAACCACCACGGCGGACCGAGCTTCAGCACCGGATAATGGCCCGCGAGCGGCGCGAGCTCGCGCGCATACGTCGTCTCGTCGAGCGTGAACAGGATGACGGACAGCTTGCGCTCGTTGCCGAAGCGATCGAGGAGCGGCTTCAGCGCGCTCACGTAGTCGGTGCGCGTGGGAATGTCGGCTCCCTTGTCGCGCCCGAAGGCGCGGAAGATGCCGGGATTGTGATTGCGGAACGAGCCGGGATGGATCTGCATCACGAGTCCGTCGTCGACGCTCATCGCGGCCATCTCGGTCAGCATCTGCGCCCGGAACTGCTCCGCTTCCTCCGGCGTCGCGTCACCCGCGAGCGCGCGCTGCAGCAGCCGTTCGCAATCCGCAACGGGCAGGTCGGCCGTGCGCGCGGTGGGATGACCGTGATCGGTCGAGGTTGCGCCCATGCCCTTGAAGAACGCACGCCGTTGCCGATGCGCCGCGAGATAGCCGCGCCACGTGCGCGTGTCCTCGCCGGTGAGCTCGGCGAGGCGCTGGACGTTGCGCGCGAAGCCGTCGAACTGCGGATCGACCACCGGGTCGGGACGGTACGCGGTGATCACGCGCCCGGGCCAGCCGCTGTCGCGGATCTTGCGGTGCTGCACGAGCCCGTCGAGGGGCGACTCGGTGGTCGCGATCACCTCGATGTTGAAGCGCTCGAACAGCGCACGCGGCAGGAATTCGGGCGTGCGCAGTGCGTCCGCGAGTCGATCGTAGATGCGGTCGGCCGTAGCGGCCTCGACGCGCTCGCGCACGCCGAACACGGTGTAGAGCGCGTGATCGAACCACAGCCGCGTCGGCGTGCCGCGAAAGAGGTGATAGTGCTGCGCGAAGAGGCGCCAGATCGCGCGCGGATCGGTCCCGACGGCGCCGCCGTCCGCGCGCGGGATGCCGAGCGTGTCCAAAGCGATGCCCTGGCTGTAGAGCATCCGGAAGACGTAGTGATCCGGCGTGATCAGCAGCGCGGCCGGATCGGGGAACGGCGCGTTGTCGGCGAACCACTGCGGATCGGTGTGGCCGTGCGGACTCACGATGGGGAGGTCGCGCACCGTCTCGTACAGGCGCCGCGCGAGGGCACGGACCGCCGGATCCGCGGGAAAGAGCCGGTCGGGATGGAGCTCGAGAGTGGCCATGATGTCGGGACGGAAGAGGTGAGCGAAGGGCCGGGCCGAAGCACTCGAAGCCCGGCGTGCAGCCGGTTCAATGCGGCGTGGCGAGGTGCGTGGCGAGCGTCGCGCGCACGCCCTTGTGCACGAGCGAGATGACGTTGGCGGTAACGGCGGCGCGAAAACGCATCTGACGCGGGAGGTCGTCGCCGAACACGGCTGCGAGATCCAGGAATCCTGCCGCGAGCTTCGCCGGATCGGCTTGCGCACCCGCCGCGATGCGCGCGAATGTGGGCGCGAGCGGATCCTGCACCTCGATCGTCCGCCCCTGCTCGTCGCGACCGCTCGCGTAGCGTATCCAGCCGGCGACGGCAAGCGCGAGATGCGCGATCGTGGCGCCTGCCGCGAGGCGTTCGCGCACGGGCTGCAGCAGCCGTTGCGGCAGCTTCTGCGAGCCGTCCATCGCGATCTGGCGGGTGCGATGCGGCAGCACCGGATTGCGAAAGCGCGTGAGCAGCTGCGCGCGATAGTCGGCGAGATCGACGCCCGGCGGCGGCCTCACCGTCGGCGCGACCTCCTCCGCCATCATCCGCTCGACGAGCGTTCCGAGTTGCGGATCCGACGACGCCTGCCAGATGTAGTCGTGGCCGGCGAGGAAACCGAGGTATGCGAGCGTCGAGTGAGCGCCGTTGAGCAGGCGCAGCTTCATCGTCTCGAACGCGCCCACGTCGTCGGTGAACTGGACGCCGACGGCTTCCCACCCCGGCCGGCCGCCTGCGAAACGCTCCTCCATGACCCACTGGAGCCACGGCTCGGCGACGACCGGCGCAGCATCGTCCATGCCGACGAGCGCGCGCGCCTCCGCGATGTCGCGCTCGGTGGTGGCAGGCACGATGCGGTCGACCATCGTGCAGGGAAACGCGACGTTGGTCTCGATCCAGGACGCGAGCGCCTCGTCGCGCTGCGCCGCCAGGCTGCGCACGATCCCTTGCACGACGCGGCCGTTGTGCGGGAGGTTATCGCAGCACAGCAGCGTGACCGGTCCCGCGTTCGCCGCCCGCCGCGCCGCAAGGCCGGCGACGACGACACCGGGCGCGCTCGTCGGCGCATGCGGTTCGGCAAGGTCGTGCACGATCTCCGGATGCTGCGGATCGAGCCTGCCCGTTGCCGGATCGTGGCAATAGCCCTTCTCCGTCACCGTGAGCGTCACGATGCGCACTGCCGGATCCGCGAACTTCGCCATCAGTGCTGCGCGGTCGGTACCGAGGAACAGCAGCTCGCGCACCGAGCCGATCACGCGCGCCTGCGTGCCCTGCGCGCTCTTCTCGAGGCACGTGTAGAGGCCGTCCTGCGCGGCGAGCGTGCGCGTCGCCCGCGGCGTCTTGAGGCTCACGCCGCAGATGCCCCAGCGCGGGTCGCGCGCGAGCATCGCATCGACGAACACCGCCTGATGCGCACGATGGAACGCGCCCAGCCCCAGATGCAGGATGCCGACGCCCGACGCGCGCCGGGTCGTAGTCCGGACGGGCGACGCCGTCGCGTACGGCACCGAGCGTGGCGAGCGAGAGGGTGGTCATGGCTTGCGGATCGGTGGAGCGAGCGAAAGCATCGTCATGGGTTGTCGTCCCGTCGGCGTGCCCGGCGAACGCGCGGTCGCGGCAGAAGCTGCTCAGGCCGGTTGCGGATGTTCCTTCACGCGCGACACGAGCTGCGTCGGGTTCACGAACCGCAGCGCGATGAGCAGCCACACGAGCGTCACGATCATGTACACCATCGCCATCGCATCCACGGATTGCGGCGCGCGCACGCCGGCCGCGAACACGGCGTAGTACAGCGCGACCACGAGGGTCTGCGAATCCGGGCCCGCGGTGAGGAACGTGAGCTCGAACATGGCGATCGTGCGCACGAGCACGAGCAGCGACGCCGCAAGGATACCCGGCCCCAGCAACGGGACCAGCACGTGCCAGAACATGCGCCCGGTGTTGGCCCCGAACACGCGGGCGGCGGATTCGAGATTCGGATCGATCTGCTCGATGAACGGCGTCATCACCAGGATCACGAACGGTGCCGCAGGAATGAGGTTGGCGAGGATGACGCCCCACAGCGTGCCCGCGAGCTGGACCTTGTAGAGGACGGTCGCGAGCGGAATGCCGTAGGTGATCGGCGGAACCATCAGCGGCAGCAGGAACAACAGCATGAGCGCCTTCTTGCCCACGAACTTGCGTCGCGCGAGGGTGTAGGCGGCCGGCACCCCGATGAGCAACGCCAGCACGACGACCGCGAGCACCACCTCCATGGTGACGTACAGCACGGAGTCGAGCTGGAATTCCTTCCAGGCCGAGGTGTACCAGCTCGTGGTCCATCCGTCCGGCAGCCACGTCCCGAGCCAGCGCCGCGCGAAGGAGCTCGTCGCGACCGCCGCGATCATCAGGCCGATGTTCACGACGAAGAGCGTCATCAGCCCGAGCAGCAGGCCGCGCCAGGCGCGGTCGAGGATGCTCATTCGAGGGCTCCCACGCCTGCGACGCAACAGCGTGCCGCTGCGCCATCTCGCCGAGCAGCGCCGTTCGCGCCTCGGCACCCCGCGTCGGCGCTCATCCCTTGCCCCCCACCACCGGCCCGCGATAGAAGGCGTTGCGCAGGCCCAGCACCGCCGCGACGATCACGAGCTGCACGAGGCCCATGATCATCGCGATCGCCGAGGCGAGCGAGTAATCGTATTGCTCGAAGGCGGCCTCGTACGCGGCAATCGAGATCACGCGCGTCGGTCCTGCGGGCGAGCCGAGCAGCACCGCCGAGGGGAACACCGAGAACGCCTGCACGAAGGCGAGGCAGAAGCACATGGCGAGCCCGGGGGCGAGCAGCGGCAGGTAGATCTCGCGGAACTGCGCCTTGGGGTCGGCACCGAGCGTCGACGCCGCGCGCGCGAGCACGGGGTCGATGCCCGTGATGTACGACAGGATCAGCAGGAACGCGAACGGAAAGCCCGAGATCACGAGCGAGATGAGCACGCCCCAGTAGTTGTGCGTGAGGCGGATCGGCCCGTCGTACAGGTGCACGAGCTGCAGGAAGTGCGACAGCCATCCCTTCGGCCCGAAGTAGGTCAGCATGCCTTCGGCGATGAGCACCGTGCCGAGCGTGATCGGCACCACCAGGATGGTCGTGATCCAGCGCTGATAGCGCGACTTCACGCGCAAGCGATAGGCGATGGGAAGCGCGAAGCCGACATTGATCAACGTCGCGGGCAACGCGAGGCGCAGCGTCGTCCAGATCGTCGGCCACAGGTTGTCGGTGGTGAAGAAGTGGCGGTAGTTCGCGAGCGCGCCGCCCTCCTTCGGCTCGAACGAAAGCAGGAGGCCGTACAGGAAGGGATACACGAACAGCGACAGCATGAAGACCGCCGCCGGGACGACGAGCAGCAGGCTGCGATCGAACGGCGCGCGCGCGAGGGGCTCCCGCGTTGCAGGCATGGCGACGCTACTCATGGGCTCGGTTCACACGGATACACCAGCACGCGCTCGACCGGCACCGACAGGCGCACGACATCCCCCGGCCGGTGCGGACCCGCCGCGCGGACGTGCACCCGCGTGCCGCCCGCGGTCACCACGTCGACCAGCGAGTCGCGACCGCCGTACTCGACGTTGTCGATGCGGCCCTCGATGCGGTTGAGGCCATCGTCCGGCTCGCCGGGGCGCAGCAGCGTGATCTCCTCGGGCCGCATCGCCACCAGCGCACGGCCCTCGGCAAGCGCTTGCTTGCGCGTGCCGACGAGGTGCATGTCGAGCCCGCCCAGCACGACGCGCTCGCCCTCCTCGCGCTCGATCGGCAGCTCGACGACGTTGCGGTAGCCCATGAAGCGTGCGACGTGGATGTTCGCGGGCTGCGCGTACACCTCCGGCGGCGTCGCGATCTGCTGCACGATGCCGTCCTTCATCACCACGATGCGATCGGCGAGCGACAGCGCCTCGTCCTGGTCGTGCGTGACGTAGATGGTGGCGCGCCCGAGCTCGCGATGGATGCGCCGGATCTCGGCCCGCGTTTCGATGCGCAGCTTGGCATCGAGGTTCGACAGCGGCTCGTCCATCAGGATCAGCGGCGGCTCGATCACGATCGCGCGGGCGATGGCCACGCGCTGCTGCTGTCCGCCCGAGAGCTGTCCAGGCAGCTTGTGCTCCTGGCCGGTGAGCTGCACGAGCTTCATCGCGTTGGCCACACGCGTCGCGATCTGCGCGGAGGGCACGCCGCGCATGCGCAGCCCGAAGCCGATGTTGCGCGCCACGCTCATGTGCGGGAACAGCGCGTAATTCTGGAACACCATGCCGAAGCCGCGGCGCTCGGGCGGCAGCGTATCGATCCGCGCGTCGTCGAGGCAGATGGTGCCGCCCGAGAGCGGCAGCAGGCCGGCGATGCAGTTGAGCGCGGTGGACTTGCCGCAACCGGAAGGCCCGAGCAGCGCGATGAACTCGCCCCGCCGGATGGTGATGGTGAGCTCGTTGAGCGCCGCGAACGCGGTGCCGCCCGCGCCCGCGAAGCGGCGCGTCACGCGGTCCAGCCGAAGCTCGGAGAAGTCCTGTTTCATGGAGTCACGTGAGCCGGCATGCGGCGAGGTCTGTTCATCGCGTCGGGGTCGACCCGAATCGAAGGGGATGGCGGTCCGTGCGCAATGCAGGCGAGCCGGGCGAACGTGGCAGAACGAGCCGAGCGAAGCAAGGCTCGCACCATGGCACGGCCGAGCAGCAGTGCACCATGATCGAAGGCGTCATCACCGCGAACACGGCACCACCGTATGCGATTGACCCAGTCGCGTTAAGCGGCGGCAGCAGCCGCCGCTTCAACGCGACGAGATATGCATCACGCGAACGCGTGATGCATATCACTTGGTCTTCTGGGCCCCGACCTGCTGGTCCCAGATGCGGAACGCCTCGACCTGCGCCTTGGGCTCGAGCGACTGCGTATGCGGGAACTCCTTCAGCCAGTGCTCGTACTCCGGCCGGCCGTATTCCTTGATCGCGTCCTGGCTCTCCTTCGGCGCCATCGCGAGCGTCACGCCCTTCACCGCCGGGCCCGGGTAGAAGTAGCCCTTGTCGAACGTGTACGCCTGCGCCTTTGGCGTCAGGAGATAGGCCATGAGGTCCAGCACCGCCGCGACCTTCTCCGGCGCGACGCCCTTCGGGATCACCATGTAGTGTGCGTCGTTCACCCACGTCATGCCCTTGAACGGAGCGACCTTGTAGCTCTTCGGCACGATGCCCAGCACGCGCGGGTTGATGTCCCAGCCCGTCATGGTGATCGTCATGTCGCGCGAGCCCTCGCCCAGCTCCTTCATCACCGCGCCGGTGCCGCTCGGGTAGTACTCGATGCAGCTGTTGAGATCCTTGAGATAGGCCCAGGTCTTCTCCCATCCGTTGACCGGGTCCTTGGGATTCTTGTCCTTGAGGATGTACGGCAGGCCCATGATGAACGTGCGCCCCGGCCCCGAGTTGGCGGGACGCGCATAGATGAGGCGATTGGGATTGGCCTTGCACCACGCGAGCAGCTCCTGGGGCGTGGTCGGCACCTGCTTCACCTTGTCGGGGTTGTATTCGACGAGCGGGCCGGCCGGCATGAACGTCACCGCGATGCCGTAGTTGCCGGCGAGCTTCTGCATCGCCGCCGCCGCCGGCTCGTAGTTGGCCATCAGGTTCGGGAACTTCGCGCTGTAGTTGGGCAGGATCTGCTGCAGCACGCCTTGCTCGATGCCCGCGGCGAGGAAGTCCGTGCCCGTGAGCACGAGATCGATGTCGCTGCGCCCCGCGCCCTGCATGGCCTTGAGCTTGCCCGGAAGCTCCGGCGCCGGCGCCTTGGTGAAGTTGATCTTGGAAACGACCTTCGGATGCGCCTTCTGGTAGGCCTCGATCGCATCCTGCGTGAGGGCAAGGTTGCCCGCGACGTCGACGATGTTGATCGTCACCGGGCTCTTCGGCATTGCGGGAACCTGTGCCACGGCGGGAGCGGCGAGCAATGCGGCACCGGTCATGGCGGTCGCGATGGCCGCAGCGGCGCTGCACAACACGCGCCGGCGCGGGTTCGTGGTGGGGGTTTCGACGTGCATGGACATCCTCCTGTGCGTTGGGGCAATGCGGCCCGGGCTTCCGGACGGTGCTGGGGCAGTGCTGCGATTCCCTGCTACGCGGCCCGCCGCGCAGCGGAGCGGCGGTGGGTTGACGGGTGTGCAGGACGCGCACGGCTGCGGGATGCGCCGGCGCTTTCCGCTTCGATCCGGCGGCGGAATTCCCGCGCCACGCGCGACAGATGATGACGCATCGCCTCGCGCGCGGCGTCGGCATCGCCGGCCTGCAGCGCCGCGACGATGGCCTCGTGGTCGAGCAGCGTCTTGGCGCGCAGCTCGGGGGTGTGGAAGTGCGCCTCGGTGCGACGCCACAGGTCGCTGCGACGCTGGTCCCACATGCTGCCGACGATCCAGACCAGGGCACTGTTGCCGGTCATCGCCGCGAGGTGCTCGTGGAATTCACGATCGGCGGCGTCGCGCTCGCCGAAATCCTCGTCGTCGGCGTGGGCGCGCATGCGCTCGATCGTGGCGCGCAGTCGCTGCACGTCGGACTTGCGGCGATTGCGCGCCGCGACGGCCGCGATCTCGCCTTCGATCATCGCGCGGGCCGACAGCAGGTCGAAGGGCCCCGGGCCCCTGTCGCTCGCGCCCTCCGCGGGCCCGGCACCCGGACGCGGCGGCTGGCGCACGAAGATGCCGGTGCCGACGCGCACCTCCACGAACCCCGCGATCTCGAGCGAGATGATCGCCTCGCGCACCGACGTGCGCGATACGCCGAGCTGGGCGGCAAGCTCGCGCTCGGCGGGCAGCCTCGAGCCGGCCTTGAACTCGCCGCGCTCGATGAGATCCTGGATCTGGCCCGCAATCTGGCGATAGAGCCGCAGCGGAAGCACCGCCTGCAGTGGCACGTTGCGTCTCCTCCCGGGCAGGCTCGGAGCCCGCCTCGCGCTGGTGAGCGGCAGCGTTGCGCCGCGTGCGGACTGTACGCGCGGGCCGCCGGCTGCGGTCAAGTGGCCGGACCACCGGGCCACGCCGACGCGCTCTCGCCCGGTCGCCCGTACCCATGGCGCCGCGCGCCATGGACATCGCGGCGCGCACTCGCTACCGCGGCTCGCGCACCGTGCCGGCCTTTGCGTGCGCCGGCCGGCGGGGCTCCTCGATCCCGGGAAACGTGAGCATGAACCGCGTGCAGCCCTCGCGCGACACGACCTCGATCGTCCCGCGATGCGCCTCGACGATCGACTTGGTGATCGCGAGCCCCAGGCCCGCGCCTTCCGACGCGCGATGCCGTGCGGGATCGACGCGATGGAAGCGGTCGAAGATGCGCTGCAGGTGCGCGGGCGGAATGGTCGTGCCGCGGTTCTCGACCACCACGCGCACGTTGTGTCCGGGCGTCGTGCCGATGCTCACGCGGATCGGCTCGCCGCGCCCCGTGTAGCGCAGCGCATTCGAGATGAGGTTGGACAGCGCGCGGCGGATCATGAGCGCGTCGCCGCGAATGCGGCCGCTTCCCTCGAGCTCGAGGCGCACGCCATTCTCCTCCGCGAGCGCCTCGTAGAAATCGAACAGCTGCTTCGCCTCGTCGGCGAGCTCGAACGGCTCGTTGCGCGGCACCATCAGGCCGTTCTCGGACTTGGCGAGGAACAGCATGTCGCCGATCATGCGCGCGATGCGATCGAACTCCTCGAGATTGGCATACAGCACTTCGCGATATTCCTCGGCCGAGCGAGCGCGAGAGAGCGCCACCTGCGTCTGCGTCATCAGCGTGCTGATCGGCGTGCGCAGCTCGTGCGCGAGATCGGACGAGAATTCGGAAAGGCGCCGGAAGCCTTCCTCCAGGCGCACGAGCATGTCGTTGAAGGCGCTCCCGAGCCCGACCAGCTCTCGCGGCAGCGTCTCGAGATCGACGCGATCGCCCAGGCGCGTGGCGGAGATGCCGCGCGTGACCCGCGTCATGGCCTCGACCGGTACGAGGCCGCGTCGCGCCGCGATCCATCCGAGGAAGGCCATCACCAGCGCACCGGCGGCGATCGCGATCCAGAGCGTGCGTGCGAATTGGTGCAGGAACGCGCGGTGATGATCGATGTTGAGCGCGACCGCGACGGTGGCCGGGTTCTCGCTCGCGAGCGCCACCGGGACGATGGCGACGAGCCCGCGGTACGCATGGCCGCCGGCTTCCCACGTCGCCAGGGTGCCATCCGCATCGCGTCGCCCGGGTTCGAGCATCGGCCTGGGAAACGGCGCGCCGGAGGTCGCGAACAGGATCTCGCCGTTGCGGCGCACGATCGCGATCGAGAGGCCGTGCTGGCCGACGAGCGCGTCGTCGAGCTGCTGGGGCACGGCGTCGAGCTGCGCCGGATGCGCTGACGCGCGACAGGACCCGCGTCGCGAGCTCCACCTTGCTCGCGAGATCGCCGCGGTCCTGCTCGGCGAAGTGGGCGTCGACGGCGACGCCGATCACGTAGCCGACGATGAGCAGCACCGCGCTCGATACCGCCGCGAAGAGCAGCGTGAGCCGGACCGTCATCGATCTGCGCAGGCGCTTCATTCCGGCTCGCCGTCGTCGAGCACGTAGCCCATGCCGCGCACCGTGCGGATGAGCTTGGGCTCGAAGCCTTCGTCGATCTTGGCCCGCAGCCGGCGCACCGCCACGTCGATCACGTTGGTGTCGCTGTCGAAGTTCATGTCCCAGACCTGCGAGGCGATCAGCGAGCGCGGCAGCACCTCGCCGCGCCGGCGCAGCAGCAGCTCCAGCAGCGCGAATTCCTTGGCCGTGAGCTCGATGCGCCGCCCGGCGCGGGTGACGCGACGGCGCAGCGACGTCGACCTCGAGATCGGCCGCCTGCAGGATTCCCGGTTCCTTGGCCTTGCCCCGCCGCAGCAGCGTGCGCACGCGCGCGAGAAGCTCGGCGAAGGCGAAGGGCTTGGTGAGGTAGTCGTCGGCGCCCAGCTCGAGGCCCTTCACCCGATCGTCGACCTGGTCGCGCGCCGACAGGAACAGCACGGGCATGCTGCGCCCCGCGCCGCGCAGGGCCTGCACCACGTTGAAGCCATCGAGGCCCGGCAGCATCACGTCGAGGATCACGAGGTCGTACTCGCCGGTCAGCGCCGCGTGCATGCCGTCGACCCCGTTGCGCACGAGATCCACGCCGAAGCCGGCCTCGGTGAGACCCTGCTGCAGGTAATCGCCGGCCTTGGTCTCGTCCTCGACGATGAGGAGCTTCATGCGCCACGCTTCACGGGTGGAGCGAGCGTGGCCCGTTCTGCACGGCACCGGGCGCCTTGCGGCCTCGCTCGCGACGCCCGGAGTTTACAAGACGTTCAGGAGCGCTCGGCGAGCGCCCCTTGCACGAGGTCGTTGAGCTGCTCGTAGCCGAAGCTCGGCAGGGGCTTGCCGTTGACGAAGAACTCCGGCGTCATCGTCACCTTGAGCGCCTTCGCGTCGCTCGCGTCCTGCGCGATGCGCTGCGTGACCTCCGGCGAGTTCATGTCGTTGCGGATGCGGTCGAGGTCGAGGCCCACGCCCTGCAGCGCGCCCCAGATGAGCTCGGGCTGCACGCGGTGGTTGAACACCCACTTCGGCTGCGCCGCAAGCAGCGCGGACATCGTTTCCCAGTACTTGCCCTGCGCGCGCGAGGCCTCGAGGATGCGCACGGCGTACTCGGAGCCCTCGTGGAACGCGACGTGGCGCACGGTCAGGCTGATCGCGCCGGGGTGCGCGCGCAGCATCTGCTTCACGAGCGGCGAGAAGGCGCGGCACGTGTCGCACGCCGGATCCATGAACTCGACGATGTGGACGCTTGCCGTCGCGGCCCCTTCGGTGGGCGCATGCGCCCGCGCGAGATAGGTCTGGTTGCGCGCGGCGACCTGCGCTGCGTCCTTCGCCTGCGCGGTGCGATAGAGGCCGACGGCGCCGGCGACGCACGCCACGAGCAGCACGGCCGCGATTCCGATTACGTGTTTCCTGTTCATTTGCATTCCCTTCGTATGCCCACCTCCGGGTTCGCCTCCGGGGTCCCTCTGGAGTACCCCAGGGGTCATGGCAAGGAGGCGAGGTGACGCGGCCGATGATGCCGGATCGAAGCGGGCACACGTTGATGCAGCGCAAGCCCGCTCGGCGTTCGCGCAGATCGGTGCGGGGACGGCGAACTTTGCGCGAGATCAAGCGCGCGGCCGAAGTGCGCGCAGATTACAGACTTGTAATCATCGCGTCAGGTTCGTGCAACGCTCGCCGCGGCACCATGCGTGTGCACCCCAAACCGACCAGGAGACTCCACGATGAAGCCGATCACCCTCGTTGCCAGCCTCGCCGTAGTCGCCGCACTCGCAGCGCCTGCTTTCGCGCAACACAATCACGGTGCGATGGCCATGTCGGCGCCGGCGACCGCGACCGCTTCGGTCAAGGCCGCGTACACGGACGGCGTCGTCAAGCGCGTGGACAAGGCCAGCGGCCGCGTCACGATCTCGCACGAGGCGATCCGCAACCTCGACATGCCGAAGATGACGATGCCCTTCCGCGTCACCGACCCGACCTGGCTCGACAAGCTCAAGGAAGGCGACCGCATCCGCTTCGCCGCGGAGAACCCCAACGGCGTGCTCACGATGGTGGCCTACGAGCCGGTCAAGTGAGTCGCCCGCACGAAGGATCAATTGATGACTCGACGGCTCTGCACGACGATTGCCCGCCGCACGCGCAGGTCGCTTCGCGCCTCGGCGCGCCTGGCGCTGGCGCGGCGCCTGCTCGCTCGGGCGGCGCTGCAGCGCCACCCTCGCCGCATCCGATGGGCGGCGCAGTCGGCAACGGCGCCGGATGACGCTCGGCAGCTCCCTCGAATCGCTGCTGCAGTACGCCCGCGAGCACAATCCCGAGCTCGCCGGCATGCGCCACGAAGTGACCGCGGCGCGCGAGCGCGCCGAATCGGCGGGAGCGTGGCCCGACCCGATCGCGCGCGTCGAGCTGCAGGACATCACCAACGCGGGCACGGACAAGTCGCCCAGCCTGCTGCCGAGCCAGGTCGGATCGACCAAGTACACGCTGATGCAGCCGATCCCGTTCTTCGGCAAGCGCGCGTTGCGCGAGGAGGCGGCGGAGGCCGGGGCCGACGAGGCGAGCGCCAGGGTCGATGCGAGCTGGGCGGAGATCGCGGCGAAGATCAAGACGGCGTACGCGCAGTATTACCTCACCAGCCGTACCGCCGCGGTCACCACCGAGATCATCGGGCTGATGGAGCAGTTGCAGCAGATCGCCCAGACGCGCTATGCGGGCGGTCTCGCCCCGCAGCAGGACGCCGTGCGCGCGCAGGGTGAAGTGGTGGGCATGATGAGCGACCTCCTGATGCAGGAGAACGAGCGTCACCACGCGCAGGCGCGCATCAACGCGCTGCTCGGACGCCGCGCGTTCGATCCACTCGCCGCACCGCAAAGCTGCCGCCGTTGCCGAAGCGCCGCCGACGTGGACGCGACCGAAGCTCGAGCAGCGGCTCCTGCGACCGCAACCCCAACCTGGCGGCCGAAGCAGCGCGCGTGCGCGCGGCGGAGAAGAACCGCGAGCTCACGTATCGCAATCGCTATCCCGGACTTCACCGTGGGCGTCTCGCCGATCCAGACCGGCAACGAAGATCGGCGATGTGGGAAGTGATGCTGGAAGTGAGCATCCCGTTGCAGCAGGGCGCACGCCGTTCGCAGGAGCGCGAAGCCGAGGCGATGCTCTCGGCCGCGCGTGCGCGCCGCGACGCCGCCGCGAATCGAGGCCGTGGCGCAGCTCTCGGAGAGCGCCGCCTCCTACGAGCTCGCGCGGCGCCAGGCGCAGCTCGCGACCGATCACCTGGTCCCGCAGGCGCAGGTGACCTTCTCGTCGGCGCTCGCGGCGTACGAGAACGGCAAGGTGGATTTTGCCGACGTGCTCGACGGCGCAGCGCCAGATCCGGCGCGCGCGCATCGACGCGCTGAAATTCGAGGTGGACGCGCAGATGCGTCTGATCGACATCGAACGTCTGCTGGGAGACAAGCTGTGAAGACCGGTTCGGTCATGCTCGTCGCGGCGATCACGCTCGCGCTGGGCGCTGCGGGCGGATACTGGTACGCCCACCGCGCCGGCCCTGGCGCGCCGGAAGCGCCGAGGCGACAGCCGCGGCATCGCCGTCGAGCGCCGCCGCGGGGACGAAGGAGCGCAAGCTCCTCTACTACCGCAATCCCATGGGGTCTGCCCGACACCTCGCCGGTGCCGAAGAAGGACCCGATGGGGATGGACTACATCCCGGTGTACGAGGGCGAGGACTCGGCACCTGCGAACGGCAACGAGCTGCGCATCGCGGTCGATCGCGTGCAGAAGCTCGGGGTGCGCACGGAGCCGGCCGCGATCCGCAATCTGCAGTCGACGGTCACGGCGTCCGGACGCGTCGAGATCGACGAGCGCCGCGTGATCGGCGTGACGCCGCGGTTCGAGGGCTACGTCGAGACGCTGCACGTCAACGCCACGGGGCAGCCGGTGGCGAAGGGCCAGCCGCTGTTCGAGATGTACAGCCCGGAGCTCGTGTCCGTGCAGCGCGAGTACGCGATCGCGATGCAGGCGGTGAAGAGCCTCGCCGCGGCGGGGCCCGAGGCGCAGGCGCCGATGCAGCGCCTCGCCGACGCGAGCCTCGCGCGCCTGCGCGCGTTCGACGTGTCCGAGGAGCAGATCCGCGCGATCTCCGAAGGCGCTCCGGCGCGACGCACCCTCACCTTCCGCGCACCCGTGGGCGGCGTCGTTCTGGAGAAGAAGGCGGTGCAGGGCATGCGCTTCATGCCCGGCGACATGCTGTATCAGATCGGTGACCTTTCCGCGGTGTGGGTCATCGCCGACGTCAACGAGCAGGACATCGGCCAGGTGCGCACCGGCACCACGGGAAAGGTGCAGATCAACGCCTATCCGGATCGCCGGTTCAATGGCCGCGTGACGTACATCTATCCCACGCTCAAGCCCGAGACGCGCACGATCCCCGTCCGCTTCGAGCTCGCGAATCCCGGCAACCTGCTGAAGCCCGGCATGTACGCGCAGGTGGAGCTCGCCTCCGTCGGCCGCAGCAAGGTGCTGACCGTCCCGAATTCCGCCGTGATCGACAGCGGCACGCGACGCATCGTGCTGGTGCAGAAGGCCGAGGGCCGGTTCGAGCCGCGCGAGGTGGCGCTCGGGTATCGCAGCGACGACTACGTCGAGGTCGTGAAGGGCGTGAAGGAAGGCGAGCCGGTGGTCACGTCCGCGAACTTCCTGATCGACGCGGAGAGCAACCTGCGCGCCGCGATCGGCACCTTCACCGCGCCCGACAAGGATTCGTCGGCGCAACCCGCAGTTGCCGCGCCTGATGCGGGGGCCGCTGCGGTGAACGTCGGCCACAAGGCCGAAGGCACGGTCGACTCGATCGACCCGGCGACCGGCGCGATCATGATCGCGCACGGACCCGTCGCCTTCGCTCAAGTGGCCGGCGATGACCATGGAGTTCGTGCCGGCCAACCCCAGCCTCATCGCAGGGCCTCAAGCCAGGGCAGCGCCGGTCGCGTTCGAGTTCGTGGAGCGCAAGCCCGGCGAGTGGGTCATCACCTCGATCAAGCCGCGGGCGGCAGGCTCCGGCCCGGCCGCACCGGCCACGACCGCACCGGCGGCGAGTGCATCGGCGAAGGGCGCGCCGACCGGCGCGCACGCAGGACACTGACATGCTCGGCAAGCTGATCGACTGGTCGGTGCGCAACCGCGTGCTCGTCCTCCTCGCCACGGTGCTGGTGGTGCTTGCAGGCGTGTACGCCGTCGTGCGCACGCCGCTCGACGCCCTGCCCGACCTGTCCGACGTGCAGGTCATCATCTACACCGAATACAGCGGGCAGGCGCCGCAGGTGGTCGAGGACCAGGTCACGTATCCGCTCACCACCGCGATGCTGTCGGTGCCGAAGTCGAAGGTGGTGCGCGGCTTCTCCTTCTTCGGCGCCTCGTTCGTGTACGTGATCTTCGAGGACGGCACCGACATCTACTGGGCGCGCTCGCGGGTCCTCGAGTACCTCAACTTCGCCGCGGGTCGCCTGCCGCAGGGCGTGACGCCCCAGCTCGGTCCCGATGCGACCGGCGTGGGCTGGGTGTACGAATACGCGGTGGTCGGCGCCCAGAAGAGCCTGGCCGAGCTGCGCACGCTGCAGGACTGGTACCTGCGCTACCAGCTCGCGAAGGCGCAAGGCGTCGCCGAGGTCGCGAGCATCGGCGGCTTCGTGCAGCAGTACCAGGTGGTGGTCGATCCGGTGCGCCTGCGCAGCTACGGCGTGCCGCTCGCAAGGATCGGCCAGGTGATCCGCGACTCGAACCGCGACGTCGGCGGGCGCGTGATCGAGATGGCCGAGACCGAGTACATGGTGCGCGGCCGCGGCTACCTGCGCGGCAGGCAGGACATCGAGAACCTCGTGGTGAAGAGCGACAAGGGCACGCCGGTGCTGATCCGCGACGTGGCGCGCGTGGAGCTCGGGCCCGACGAGCGGCGCGGCCTGACCGAGCTCAACGGCGAAGGCGAGGTGGTCGCCGGGCATCGCGATGGCCCGCTACGGCCAGAACGCGCTCGAGGTGATCGACAATCTCAAGGCCAAGGTGAAGGAAGTGGCGGCCGGCTTGCCGCCCGGGCGTCGACATCGTCACCGTCTACGACCGCTCCGATCTCATCCACCGCGCGATCGCGACCCTCAAGCGCACGCTGACCGAGGAAAGCATCATCGTGGCGCTGGTGTGCGTGGTCTTCCTGCTGCACGTGCGCAGCGCGCTGGTGGCGATCCTGATGCTGCCGGTGGGCGTGCTGATGGCGTTCATCGCCATGCGCGCGCTGGGCATGAACTCCAACATCATGAGCCTGGGCGGCATCGCCATCGCCATCGGGGCCATGGTCGACGCGGCCATCGTGATGATCGAGAACGCGCACAAGCACCTCGAGCGGCTGAAGCCAGGGCGAATCGCGGGTGCAGGCGCTGATCGACGCCTGCCGCGAGGTCGGACCCGGCGCTGTTCTTCTCGCTGCTCATCATCACGGTGTCGTTCCTGCCGGTGTTCACGCTGGAGGCGCAGGAAGGCCGCATGTTCGCCCCGCTCGCCTACACCAAGACCTTCGCGATGGCGGGCGCGGCGCTGCTGTCGGTGACGCTCGTGCCGGTGCTGATGGTGCTGTTCGTGCGCGGCCGGATCATGCCCGAGGCGAAGAACCCGGTGAACCGGTTCCTGATCTGGCTCTATCGGCCGGTGATCCGCACGGTGCTGCGGTTCCGCATGATCACCATCCTGCTCGCCCTCGTGGCGCTCGGGATCACTTGGTATCCCGCCTCGCGCCTGGGCACCGAGTTCATGCCGACGCTCAACGAAGGGACGCTCTTCTACATGCCGACCTCGCTCCCCGCGATGTCGGTGACCAAGGCGGCCGAGCTGCTGCAGACGCAGAACAAGATCATCAAGAGCTTCCCCGAGGTCGCCTCCGTGTTCGGCAAGGCCGGGCGCGCGCAGACCGCCACCGACCCCGCGCCGCTGGAGATGTTCGAGACGGTGATCAACCTGAAGCCCGAGAGCGAGTGGCCCGAGGGCATGACCATCGACAAGCTGATCGCGGAACTGGACCAGGCGCTGCAGATCCCCGGGGTGTCGAACGCGTGGACGATGCCGATCAAGGCGCGCCTCGACATGCTCTCGACCGGCATTCGCACGCCGATCGGCATCAAGGTGTTCGGCAAGGACCTGGCGGGCATGGAGAGGGTCGCCAAGGAGATCGAGGCGGTGGTGAAAACGGTGCCGGGCACGACCAGCGCGTTCGCCGAGCGCCTCACCGGCGGCTACTACCTCGACATCGATCCGGATCGCACGGCCCTCGCGCGCTACGGCCTCTCGCCGGGCGACCTGCAGGAGGTGATCGCGACCGCCCTGGGCGGCGAGCTGGTCACCACGACGGTCGAAGGACGCGAGCGCTTCGGCGTCAACGTGCGCTATCCGCGCGAGCTGCGCAGCAACCCGGAGCAGATCGCGCGCTCGGTGCTGGTGACCACGATGGACGGCGCGATGGTGCCGCTCGGACAGGTCGCGCGCCTCTCGATCGTGAAGGGTGCCCCGCAGATCCGGACCGAGAACGCGCTGCTGTCGGCCTACATCTACGTCGACATCCGCGACCGCGACATCGGCTCGTACGTGGCCGACGCGCGCAAGGCGGTCGAGGAGCAGGTGAAGATCCCGCCGGGGTATTACATCAGCTGGAGCGGCCAGTTCGAGTACATGGAGCGCGCGGCGCAGAAGCTCAAGATCGTGGTCCCGTTCACGCTCTTCGTGATCTTCACCCTGCTGTACCTCAACTTCCGCCGCCTCACCGAGACGCTCATCGTCATGCTGTCGGTGCCGTTCGCGCTGGTGGGCGGGGTGTGGCTGATGTGGTGGCTGGGCTACAACCTCTCGGTGGCCGTCGCGGT
>CAVZZN010000012.1:0-674626 GCA_963779805.1 uncultured beta proteobacterium | reverse complement strand
GAACCGCGCGAAAGGGAACGCGCGCGCGAAGCGCTCGGGGCCGGCGACGTTGCGCCCAGCGGCTCGTTATCGACAGCATCGGGCCGGGTGTCGTGACCTGATACGTGTCGTTGGCAGCGCGCGCATGTGACGCGCGTCACGTCGTCGCCATGCCCCCGTTGTCCAACGTGCCTGCGCGACAATCCAGCTGCACGGCTGCTATCGTGTCGCGTCATTCCCGCATGTCGAGTTCGACACGATGACTTCCTTTGCATTTCTTGACATCGCTCAACGGCTCGACGCAAGTCTCCCGCATCCTGATGCGTAGCCCCAAAACACAACGAAAAGATCATGCGCCCGCCGCCCGCCATCGCAGCATCCGGTACCGCGATACCACTCTCGACGAGCCGTCCGAGCAGCGCATCGGCGCGCTCGTGCACGTTCCCGGCTCTCCTGCGTCAGCTCGGCGCCGATGCCGACGCGGTGCTTGCGAGCGCAGGTCTCGCCACCGCGGAGCTGACCCATCCCGAGCCAGCGCATCCCCTACGGTGCGCTGGGCGCCCTGCTCGAGCGCTCGGCCGAGGCAAGCGACTACCCGCAGTTCGGGCTGCTCGCGGGCCGGATGTATCACCTCGAAGATCTGGGGCTCGTCGGCGAGGTCGTGCGCAACTCCGCGACCGTGGGCGAGGCGCTGCAGGTCATGACGGTGTACCAGCATCTCAACAGCTGTGGCGGCCTCGCCTTCGTCGTGCGGCGCGCCGCGATCGTGGACTTCGGGTACGCGATCTATCACCCGGGCATCGCCGGCGCGGACCAGATCTACGACTGCGCGCTCGCCACCGGCGTCAATCTACATGCGCGAGCTGTGCGGTCCCGGCTGGGCACCGACCGAAGTGTTCCTGCCGCACGTCAAGGGACGCGACCCGCATCTGTATCGCAGCGTGTTCAAGGTGCTGCCGCGCTTCGACTCGGAGTTCTGCGCGATGCGCTTCCCCGCCTACTGGCTGGAGCGCCGGGTCGATGGCGCCGATCCGGAGCGCAGGCGCGCCGCGCTGCTGCGCGCGCACGAGGCAAGCCAGCCGCGATTCCTGCACCAGGTCTACCGCGCGCTGCGCACGCTGCTGCTCAACGGCAAGAGCTCCGGCGACGATCTCGCGCAGCTGCTGGCGATGCATCGGCGCACGCTCAACCGCCGCTTGCGCGAGTGCGGCACCACGTTCCAGGAAGTGCTGGACGAGGTGCGATTCGAGGTGGCACGCCAGCTGCTGTCCTACTCGGAGCTTCCGCTCGATGACATCGGTGCGTCGCTGGGCTACGCCGGCGTGAGCACGTTCATGCGCAGCTTCCGTCGCTGGACGGGCAGCACGCCGGGGCAGTGGCGCCGGCACGCGGAACGCGAGCGCCTCGCGTCGGCGAGCCAGGCGCCCGATCGCTTGCGAACCGGGGCGCCCACCGCGCTGCCGCTGGTTGCACCGCAGGGACGCTGGAATTCGCCCGACCGCGCACGCGACCCGAAAGATGCACCGCCGTGGGAACGCGCGCGCAACGCGCAGGCACAACGATCTCCGCTCCCCGGCGTTGCAGCAACGCCAGCACTGCACGACGCGCCGACGCCAGCGGCGCTCGCCCCGGCGCCGCGCCACTGAGCCGTCGGCGCGGCGCCGGCGGGCCGCATCATCGTTTCCCATCGCTGCCCGCGCACGCGGCCGGACGTGCGCACGAGCGACCGCTGCGCACTCCCGCAGCGCGTGTGGAGAGAGCGCGTTGCTCGATCCCCGCCTGTCGAGAAATGCAAAGACGAAAGCGCCCATGGCGATCCACCATGGATCCCTGACGATCAGGGGCGCCAAGGCGATGCGTCGCGCCCGCCAACGCTATTTCAGAGTCGAATCCAACGTGAGCCGCAAACTGGCAAGGGCGCGAGGACGCTGCGCGATCGGGACGCTTGCGCGCACGATCCCGATTGCGCTCGCCGGCATCGCTACGTCCGCGCAGGCATCGTTCCTGGCGGGCGAGGCGCTCGACAAGGCGGCCGACGTGCTGGCGTGGGTCGTGCTGATCCTCGTTCCGGTCATCGGCATCGTGCTGTTCTGGGTGGTGCACGTGCTGCCGGAGAAGATCGCACATAAGCGCCATCATCCGCAGACGCAGGCGATCCAGACGCTGTGCCTGCTCTCGCTCGTCTTCGGCGGGATGCTGTGGCCGTTCGCATGGCTGTGGGCATACACGAAACCCGTCACCTACAAGCTCGCGTACGGCACCGACCGCAGCGAGGAATACTTCGTCGAGCAGGGCGAGAAGGCGCGTGCGGGCAAGCTCGGCCCCGACGAGCTGTCGGCGCTCAAGACCGAGCTCGACGCGATGCACGGTCGCGGCGGGTTGAGCGCTCCGCTCCTCAAGCTGCGCGAGGACATTGCGCGGCTGGCATCCGCTGGCGCTACGAGTGCTGACGCCCCGCAGGCCGACCCCGGCGCGCCACAACCCGAGCTCAGGAGGGCGTGATGGAAGTCCTCCTCCTCGGCATCTACGCGTCCATCGTCTGGGTCCTCGTCAAGCTGAAGATCCTGCCGTGGAACACGGGGACCCAGGTGACGGTGGTCATCATCCCCATCGTCGGCATTACCGCGCTGATCCTGCTGCTCAACGTCGTGGCGCCGTCGAGCGCGGACGTGCGCGTGATCAAGTACGTGGTCAACGTGACGCCCCAGGTACGCGGCCGCGTGATCGAAGTCCCCGTCGCGCCGAACCGTCCGGTCAAGAAGGGCGAAGTGCTGTTCCGCATCGATCCGGAGCCCTACGAGCTCAACGTTCGCGCACTCGAGGCGCAGCTCGCCAACACCGTCGGATCGTCGAAGGAGCTGGACGAGCAGCTCGCCGCAGCGGTGGGCAAGGTGTCCGAGTCGCGCGGTGCGATCGCACAAGCGGAATCCAAGGTGCGCGAGGTGCAGGCGAAGCTCGCGCTCGCGCGCACCCGCGTCGGGCAGCATCGCGAGCTCGTCGCCACGGGCGCGGGCGACCGCTTCGCGCTCGAGCGCGCCGAAGCGGATCTCGCGGAAGCCGAGGCGCAATTGCAGGTCGCGCAGAGCAGCATCGTGCAGGCGCGTGCTGCGGAAGGACAGGCGCAAGCCGGCGAGCGCCAGGTGCGCCAACGGATGGGTGCGAAGGTCGGCACCGAATACGCGCCCGTCGCACAGGTCAGGGCGCAGCTCGCGAGCGCCAGGTGGGAGCTCGACCAGACCACCGTGTACGCACCCGCCGACGGCTACGCGATCAATGTCCAGCTGCGGCCAGGCTCCTATACCGCTGCGTTCCCGATCGCCCCGGCGATGACGTTCGTCGAGAACACGTACCAGGTGATCGCGCTGTACCACCAGAACGAGCTGTACGCGGTCGAGCCCGGCAACGAAGCCGAGTTCTCGATCAACAACTATCCGGGCCGCATCATCAAGGCGACCGTGGATTCGATCGTGTGGGCGCAAGGCCAGGGGCAGGTCGCCAATTCCACGCAGCTGCCCATGACGGGCTACGGGCCGATGCCGCCGGGACGCTTCCCGGTGAAGCTCAAGGTCGCGGAGAAGGACGCGGACCTCTTCCTTCCCGCCGGCGCCATCGGTCACGGCGCGATCTACACCGACCACGTCGAAGCGATCCAGATCCTGCGCAAGGTGTTCCTGCGCGTCGGCGCCAAGCTCGATTTCCTGATCCTGAAGCTGCATTGAAGTGGACTGAACACGCCATGTCATCGCGAGCCTTACGAGTGCTGCTGCCCGCCGCGCTGCTCGCATTGACGGGCTGCGCGCTCGATCCCGCACCCAGACGGGACGAGCTGCAGGCGCAGGCGCTGCCCAACCTGCACGCGCCCGCAGCGTGGAATGCGCGCGACGCCGCGGCGCGCGCGGTGAGCGAGGGATGGACCAGCGACTTCAACGATGCGCAGCTGCAGGCGCTCGTACAGGAGGCGCTGGCGTACAACACCGACCTGCGCACGGCCGCTGCACGTGTCGAATTGGCCGCCGGATACGCGAGGCTCGCAGGAGCCGGCATCTATCCCACGGTGAACGCGCTGGCGCACGGCGGCGGCAAGTCCGGCGGTGACGGCTCCGGCGTCTCCGCGGTGGGGCTCTTCGCCAACTGGGAGCTCGACCTGTGGGGCCGCGCGCGCTACGAGCGCGAAGCCGGTCGGCTGCAGTACGAATCCGCCGTGCTCGACACGGAATACGCGCGCCAGTCCATTGCAGCGCTCGTGACCAAGAGCTGGCTGCTCGCGATCGAAGCCGGCCTGCAACGCAGCCTCGCCGAGGACATCGTCCGCTCGTCCGACCAATTCGCGGGACTCGCGCGCGAGCGCCAGCGCGTCGGCCCCGGCGACGAATACGACGTATCTCTCGCGCAGGCAAACCTCGAGACCGCGCGGGACGCAGCGCGCCAGCTCGCACTCGCGCAGGAACAGGCGCTGCGCGCGATCGAGACGCTGGTCGGGCGCTATCCGGCCGCGCTCGTGCAGGTGCCGGTTGCACTGCCGACCATGCCCGCGCCGGTGCCCGTCGGCCTGCCGTCGGAGCTGCTCGAGCGCCGCCCCGACGTGATCGCCGCCGAACGCCGCGTGGCGGCCGCATTCGACAAGGTCGGCGAAGCCAAGGCCGCGCGTTTGCCGAAGATCGCGTTGACGGCGAGCGTGACCGCGATCTCGAGCGATCTCTTCGTGCTCCAGAATCACGACAACCCGGTCGCGAGCCTCGGGGGGAACATCTTGGCGCCGATCTTCAACGGCTACGCCCTCGCGGCGCAGGTCGACATCCGCACCGCGGAGCAGAAGGTCGCCGTCGCCGAGTACGGCCGCGTCGCCGCGCGCGCATTCAGCGATGTCGAGACCGCGCTGTCTTCGGGCTTTGCCGCCGACGACCGCGAAGCGATTCTCGCGCGCGCGGTGCAGAGCAGCAGCCGCACGCTGGAGCTCGCACAGGTGCGTTTGCGCGTCGGCTCCGGCGATGTGCGCGCGGTGCTGCAGCAGAGCGTTGCGGTTTACGCGGCGCGCACCACGCTGGTCAGGGTGCAGACCGAGCGCCGCATCCAGCGCGTGAACCTGTATCTCGCCGTGGGCGGGACGCTGGTGCCCCCGCCGGCCGACGCAAGCCAGGCCGGAGCCCCGCCCGACAAGCGGGGATGACGATGCCGCGCGACGCGCTCACCAATGGCTGGATCCGGCTGATCGCGGCCCGCATCCTCGTCTACGCACTCCGTTGACTCCAAGAGGCAACACCATGTCGAATCGCACCCGATACCTCGTCGCACTGACAACAGCGCTGCTGTTCGCAACGGGAACCGCATCCGCACAGCAATACGTCTATCCCGCCAAGGGCCAGTCGCCCGACCAGCAGAAGAAGGACGAAGTCGGAGTGCAACACCTGGGCCAAGGGCCAGAGCGGCTACGACCCCGCGAAGCCGCCGCCGGCAGCGGCCCCCGCCGCGCCCAAGACCGCAACCGGCGTGACGCCCGGCGCCGGTGCGCGCGGCGCAGCACGCGGCGCCGTGGTCGGCGAGGTGGTCGGTGGCGATGCGAGCACGGGTGCGGCCGTAGGCGCTGCTGCGGCACGCGGGCAGAGCCGCCGCCAGAATGCCGCGCAGCAGCAGCAGGCGACCGCGCAGCAACAGCAGACGCAATCGGCGGGACAGGCGAACTACGCGAAGGCGCGCGCCGCGTGCCTCGAAGGTCGCGGCTACACCATCAAGTAACAGTGGCATCGAAGTCGAAGGCACGACGTTTCTACAACAACACGGAGTCACGCATGCGCAAATCCATCCTCGTTTCCTGTCTCGTCCTCGCGGCCGGCGTCGCGTTCGGCGCGCAGGCCCAGCCCCAGCAGAAGGCCGCCGTCATGAGCGAGCCCGGTCGCGTCGGCGTCGCGCAGACGGTCGAGGCGACGGCCACCATCAAGGCCATCGACGCGGCGTCGCGGGCCATCACGCTGCAGGGCGCACGCGGTGAAGTGACCGTCGTGGCCGGGCCCGAGGTCAAGAACTTCGCGCAGCTCAAGATCGGCGACAAGGTGAGCCTCAAGTACGCGGAGGCGCTCGTCCTCGAGCTCAAGAAGGGCGGCGGCAAGCCCGTTGCGCGCACCGAGCAGGCCGGCGTCGCCAGCGCGAAGCCCGGCGCAACACCCGGTGCGGTGGGTGCGCGGCAGGTCACCGTGGTCGGCGACGTCATCGCCGTCGACCGGGCGACGCAGATGGTCACCGTGAAGGGTCCGCAACGCACGATCGATCTCGCCGTGCACGATCCGGAGCAGCTCAAGCTCATCGCCAAAGGCGACCAGATCGAGGCCACGTACACCGAAGCCGTCGCGATCGCCGTGTCGCCGGTGAAAGCCAAGTAACGACGGCATGAGCGCGACGGGCCCATCGTGAGCCGCACTCCGCTCCTGCATCCGGCGCTCCTGGCGCTCGCGCTCGTCGCGGGCGCGGGGCCCGCTTGCGCCGCGGAGGCGACGTGGAGCGAGGTCACCGGCGCGCTGGCCGGGCCGCTCGAGGCGAGTCGCGCCCCCACCGCAATCGTGCGCGTCGACGGCAAGCCGCAGCGCGACGCGCTGGTCCGGATTGCGCCCGGGCGGCGCATGCTCGTGGTTCGCGCGCCGGCGCGCAGGAACGTGCCCGCATCCGAAGCGACGTACGAGCTCGATGTCACACCGTGCAAGCGCTACTTCATCAATGCCCAGTTCAGGAGCGATGCCGGACGGGAATGGGACCCCGTCGTCGTGAGGATCGACGACATCGCCGCATGCAGGCGTCCGCCGCTGTAGGCGGGCGCAACGTTCCACGGGCCCGCACACGCGCCCGGTTCCAGCAATCCTGGCAACGACAACAAGGAGATTCAAATGCTGAAGAAATTCCTGTCCCTCCCGATCATCGGTGCACTGGCGTTCATCGCCATGACCACCGCAACGCCGGCGGTCGCAGCCGCGGGCGAGCAGCAGGCCCTCGTCACCGAGGCCGAAGGAACACTCGCCAACTTCCTGCGCGATCCCGAGATGTCGTGGATCCAGAAGAACCTCAACCGCGCCAAGGGCGTGCTCATCGCACCGCAAATCACCAAGGCAGGGTTCATCCTGGGCGGCTCGGGCGGTCGCGCCGTGTTCGTCGCGCGCGACGCAGCCACGGGCAAGTGGGCGGGCCCGGCGTTCTACACGCTCGCGACCGCCAGCGTCGGCTTCCAGGCCGGCGTGTCCGTGTCCGAGAACGTGACCCTCGTCATGACCGAGAAGGGCCTCAACTCGCTGCTGTCCACGTCGTTCAAGATGGGCGGCGACGCGAGCGTCGCCGCAGGGCCGGTCGGCGCCGGCGCGCAGTCGAGCGTGGTCGCGGACCTCGTCACCTTCAGCCGCGCGAAAGGCGTGTACGGCGGGCTGAACCTCGACGGGACGGTGGTGAAAACGTCGGATGAGTGGAACAGCGCGTACTACGGCAAGCAGGTCCTGCCGCCCGACATCCTCGTCCGGCACAACGTGAGCAACCCGGGTGCCGCGAAGCTTCTCGGCGCCGTTTCCGCCGCGAGTTCCGGCAAGTAGTCGCGCATCGCCCCGGCGGCCGGGCGCGAGCCCGGCCCGACGAGGCTCGGAGCAATCGCTCCACGCCCGTTGCTCGGAGCGATAGGCAACTTCTTCTCCGGGCAGGGTGCTACACCCGAGGTCCGCATGGCCCACCCGTCCGCGAGTCTCCCGCCTCTCGAAACCGAGGCAAGGGATTTCTCGATCATCCTCGGCGGGCCGCTGTTCCAGCTGCTGCGCCGGGCGCACATCACCGACGACGCGCTGCACCTCGTGCGCAAGCGCATGGTCGTCATCGCACTGTTCGCGTGGCTGCCGCTGCTCGTGCTGTCCGCCGTTGCCGGAGATGCGATCGGCGGCGACGCGGCCATCCCGTTCCTGAAGGACATCCAGGTGCACGTGCGCTTCCTGGTGGCCATGCCGCTCCTGATCGTCGCGGAGCTCGTGGTTCACCTGCGGCTGCGCCCCGTCGCCCAGGAATTCATTGCGCGCAAGCTGGTTCCGGAAGAGGCGATCGAACGCTTTCATGCCTGCCTCCACTCGGCGATGCAGCTCAGGAACTCGATCGCCGCCGAAGTGATGATGATCGTGGTGATCTACGCGATCGGCGTTCCGATCGTGTGGCGCGAGTCGTCGCTGATGAACGTGACGACCTGGTACGCGACGGCAACCGACAGCGGCGGCGGCCTGAAGCTCGCGGGCATCTGGTACGCGTACGTGAGCGTGCCGATCTTCCAGTTCCTGATGCTGCGCTGGTACTTCCGCATGCTGGTCTGGATCCGCTTCCTGTGGCAGGTATCGCGCATCCGGCTCAATATTTCGGCAATGCACGCGGATCGCGTGGGGGGGCTCGGCTTCGTGTCGCAGACCGTCTACGCCTTCGTTCCCCTGGCGATGGCGCACGGCGCCATACTTTGCGGCACGATCGCGAACCCCATCTTCTATTCAGGTGCGAAGCTCGCCGACTCGCGCTTCCTCGTCGCCGCCGTGGTCGGATTCCTGTGCGTGCTCGTGCTGGCTCCCCTGCTGGTGTTCGCGCCGCAGCTCGCACAGGCGAAGCGCGCGGCGCTGCGCACCTACGGCCGCCTCGCGCAAACCTACGTCCGGGACTTCGAGGCTGCGTGGCTCCCGGGTGGCACGCCGGCGGCGACATCGCCGCTCGGCACCGGCGACATCCAGTCGCTTGCCGACCTTTCGAACAGCATGGAAGGCTTGCGCGCCGCGCGCGTGGTGCCAGTCACGCGCGACGCCGTCGTGATGCTCGTCGGCGCCACGCTGCTGCCCGTGGCGCCGCTGCTCCTCACCGTGCTGCCCGCGGAAGAGATCGCGAAGCAGCTCCTCAAGATGCTGTTCTGACGAACCGTCAAGCCCGCTCTACCCCGTTACTCGGAGTAATTACTCAGAGTAAGGGGGGTCGAAGCGGCATGCGCTCATTGCGCGAGCGGCAGGCGCTGCGCCATGTCGTAGCGCGTGAGGGTCTGGATGCGCGTCTCGAGCTGAATGTAGCGCACGGCCTTCTTCCCGGGCAGGATCGAGAGCACCTTGCGGAACAGCTTGTCGCGCAGACGTTGCTCGTCGCTCTCGGCCCTGAGCATGTCCTGCGCGATGCGCTTCGCATTGGTGTTGGTGAGATACGGTTCCACCTCCACGAAGTCGAGGACTCCGCGGTTCTGCCGCGAGACGATCGTCGCGACCTCGTGCTCGTAGCGTTCGTACAGCGGCCAGAACCGGCTCGCTTCGCTCGGCGTGAGCCGAAGGTTCTTCTCGATGATGGCGCGCTTGCCCGCAGCGAGGTCCTGGCGCAACGCATCCATGAGCGCCGCATCGTTGGCTGGCGTGGCGGCCGACGCGGCATGCAACGAGCCTGCAACGGCAAAGGCAACGACGAGGGCGATACGCTTGATCGACGCTGGCATAAGGCTTCTCCGCAGGTGTTGGGCGCCCACGCAGGCGATCGTGCAACGATCGCGCGGGCGGATCCTGACAATTCTGGACAGCCGCGCCGTGCGCTTCGGCATCCGCGGCGTCCTCGACACTCAAGGCGGACGCGATGATAAACCCGGCCGCGCAGGACGCAGGCCGGGGATCAGCGCCAGGCCCGCTGCGCGCGCAGCGCGATCACGTTACGCGCGTTTCGGCCACGCGAGCAAGCGGAACCGCAGCGCGCTGCGCTCAGGGCGCGGGCGTCGCAACGTCCGGCGGGACGGCCGCCGCACTCGCCGGCACGGTGATCCAGGCTTGCGCGCACGACTGGACGTAGGGGTAGTAGCCCGCAGGATCGGGACAGTAGTACCAGTACTGGACCGGATCCGCGCGCTCGACGTACGTGACGGGCTCGCTCGGTACGTAGGTCGCGTACGGCTCGTAGGTCGAGTACGTCGGATAGTTCGCGTATGGCCAACCGTAGGTATAGGGCCAGCCGTACAGGTACGCCCATCCGCCCCACCAGAGCGGGTTGCCGAGATAGACGCTGTAGCCCGGGCCGTACCACCCGCTGCCATACCAGCCGCCGTAGTAGCCGCCATAGTGGCCGCCGTACCAGCCGCGATAACCGCCGTACCCGTGGTTGGGATGGCCGTACGATCCGCCGTGGTACGTCGCGTGCGATCCGCCGCGATAGCCACCGTACCCGCTGCCGTAATGCCCGCCGCGATAGGCGGTGCCGCCACCGCGATAGGTGCTGCCGCCGTGATACGCGGCGCCCCCGCCACGGTACGTCGTTGCGCCGCCTCGATAGACAGCACCGCCACCGCGATACGTCGATCCGCCACCGCGATAGACGGCACCGCCGCCGCGGGACGCGCCTCCGCCACCTCGATGAACCGCCCCGCCGCCGCGATAAGTTGCACCGCCGCCGTGAATTGCGGCGCCACCGCCTCGGTATCCACCGCCGCCGTGAACTGCGGCCCCGCCACCGTGAGCGCCGCCGCCGCGTGACGCCCCACCACCTCCCGAGCCGCCGCGTTGCGCCAACGCCGAATCAGCGGCCAGTGCGACTGCCAGCAACGCAACCAGCACGATCAAGATCTTCTTCATGAAGGGGCCCTCCATCGCTGCCCGTCCGAAGCCACTCCGGATCCTCGATCACGTGCCGCGCAACGCGCGCCGCTCATGAGCGAAACCCACCGACGCTCATAGCAAGAATAGCCCGCACAGGTACCCGCCGTTTGACTTTTCATCAGTGCAGCGGGAATACCGCCGCCATCGTCGCGCATCCCATGATGTCGCAGCGCCGCCATGCGTCGCGCGTGCCTCGCGAACGTCGGTTCCGGCGCGACGAGCGCCGGCGGCGCTACGACGGCATGCCACAATTCGCGCATGCCCAATCCCGCCAACGTGCTTACGCTGCTGCGGCTCTGCCTGGTGCCCGTGGTGGGTTACGGCCTCGCTACGGGCGCGTACGCGCTCGCCCTCGATGCGTTCCTCCTCGCCGCGGTCAGCGACTTCGCCGACGGCTACATCGCGCGCCGGTACGCGCTCACCTCGAAGCTGGGCGCGACGCTGGACCCCATCGCCGACAAGCTCAACATGTTCGTCGCGACGGCGCTCCTCACCTGGGACGGCTTGCTGCCGCTCGCGCTCGGGATCGCGATCGTCGCGCGCGACGTGGTGATCGTCGCGGGTGCGCTCGCGTTTCGCGCCGCGCTCGGGCATCTCGAGATGGCGCCGACGCGGCTGTCCAAGGCCAACACCGTGCTCGAGTTCGCGACGCTGCTGCTCGTGATGGCTGCGGCCGCGGGATGGATCACGGCCGGCCCATGGCTGCACTGGCTGTTCGCGGTGGTGTTCGCCACGGTCGTCGCGTCGGGGGTGCAGTACGTGGCGCTCTGGGGACGCAAGGCGCTGGCCGAGCGACGGGCGCGGTGACTTCCACCGCACCGCCCCGGACACAAAAGACCGGAATTACTGCGCTGATGCACCCAAACTGGTGCCTCCGGTGTCGGCCGGGCGGTCCGGTCACAGCGCAATGCCGGGGCCACTGACCATCTTCATTGCAGATGGTAGGTCGCTCAATCAAACCGCCCCTCGCGCCTGCGGGAGGGGCGGCGCATTTCTCAGCCGCGTCGGGCGCAGCCGGTATCGGCATGGACTATTTGTCACCCGTCCCTTTCTGGATGGACTCCATTACCCGATCGAGATCGAAGCTGCCCGGCTTCTGGCGCGGCGGGAATTCACCGCCGGCAGGAGGTTGTATCCGTCGAGGTGCACCTTGAAGGTCGCGTCGCCGAGTTTCCTGCCCTTGAGCAGGGCTTCCTTGACCGTCGTGTCGCCGACCGCGGCCATCAGTGTCGGCACCATGTCCTCGTGGGCACCGATGTCGTTGATGATCGTGCCGGGCTTGATGACGTCGGGCCAGCGCATGACCGTGGGCACGCGATAGCCGCCTTCCCAATTGGTGTTCTTCTCGCCGCGGAACATCGAGGTGGGCACGCGACACGAGACTCCAGTCCCGTCTTGTTGAAGTGACTGGAAGGTCACTGGCTTGCAATGCGGCTCAGGATCTGCGGCATGTCCCGTTCGATGTGCGCATAGAAGCGCTTGAGGCCCGGGCACAGGTAATTGAGTCCGACTTCGCCCGAGGGCGTGCGCACCAGCCGGTTCTTGGGGCACTCGCCCCAGCACAGCTTGAGGTGCGGACATTCCCTGCAGTACTGCGGCAGCGTGTTGCGCTTGGCGAAACCGAACTTCTTCTGCGCTTCGGAATAGGCCATCGCTGCCGAGATGCGCATCGGCGATGTTGCCGAGCCGGTACTCCGGGTACACGTAGTGGTCGCACGAGAACACGTCGCCGTCGTGCTCGACCGCGAGCCCCTTGCCGCAGAACTCCGCGGTGATGCAGCGCTGCGAAGGCAGGCCCATCGACTGCGCGACCGCCGTCTCGAACAGGTCGACGTGCACCCGTCCGTAATCGTGCGCGTACCAGTCGTCCCAGACCGCGCACAGGAACGTGCCCCAGTCGTCCGGGTCCACCGACCAGTCGGTCACCACCGAATCGGGCGCGCCGGGCTTCGCTCGCGGCGTGCCCACGATCGGCAGAAGGGCCGGATCCCAGTGCTGCGGCGCCACGTTGTGAAAGACCTTCGGCTCGACGCACGAGATGAGTTGCACCCGCCACGCGCCCAACTCGCGGGTCAGGAAGCGGTAAACATCCAGGGGACGCTTCGCATTCTCGCGATTCACCACGCACAGGGCGGCGAACGGCACGTCGTGCTTCTGCAGCAGGCGCGCGGCAGCCACCACCTTGTCGTGCGTGGGCGCTCCTCCCTTGGTGTAGCGGTAGACGTCGTGCAGCTCCTTCGGGCCATCGCAGCTCAGCCCGACGAGGAAGTCGTTCTGCTTGAGGAACAGGGCCCACTGCTCGTCGAGCAGCGTGCCGTTGGTCTGCAGGTCGTTTTCGATGCGCTGACCGGGCTTGCGGTAGCGGGCCTGCAGCGCGACGACCTTGCGGAAGAACTCCAGCCCCAGGATCGTCGGCTCCCCGCCCTGCCAGCTGAAGACCACCTCGTCGCCGGTCTGCGCCTCGATGTACTGGCGGATGTGCCGTTCCAGCATCTCGTCGGACATGCGCGGCTGGCGCGGCTGGTGCAGCAGCTCTTCCTTGTGCAGGTAGTAGCAGTACTTGCAGTCGAGGTTGCAGAGCGCGCCGACGGGCTTGACCATCGCGTGGAAGCGATGCTTCAGCCCCGGCGGCAACGGCTGCAGCGCAACCGTCGGCTCGGTGCGCTTCGTCGTCGTGGGAGAAGCTACGGTCTTGGTCTCGGATGGCATGGATCTCTCGACCGCAGTTCGTGGCTCGTCGGGCGATCCGCGAGGCTGCGATGGCAGCGGGCGAATCGATGGCGCGGAGGGGCTTTGGAGGATATCAGGCTGCGCCGCGTTGTTCGGCTTTCGGGCGCAGCGGGGATCGCGGGCCTCTATGATGATAGCGTGGATTCCGTCGGAACAGCGGACAGCGATCTCACCAACCCGCTAAGCCCGCCGCATATTCATCAGCGCCTTCGAACGTCCGCTGTCGGCGACGTCGCTCTATGGCTCCTCCTGGCCCGATCTGAGACCGACGCTCGCTGCAACCGCAACTCCGCGTGCGTCACCCTCTCGTGCCGCGTAACCGAGGCTCGGGCAAGGTCGCTTCCATAGGCCCCGATCTCGTCACGGTCGCCGAGAGGCTTCGCCGGCCATCTCGCGCGCAAAGCGCTGTGTGTTCGGGTCATCGGGATCGAGTTCGACGAGGACCCGTGCGCGCTTTGTGGCGCGGGGGCCATTGCCCGCTTCATGATCGTAGCTCGCAGCAGCGACCAGCAGCTCGCGATCATAGGGGTGGCGAGCAAGCGCTGACTCGATCACCTTCGTGGCTTCCGCGCGCCGGCCGGCATCGTGCAATGCGACGCCATACACGTAGGCGTAGCGCGCGTTGTCGGGCGCGAGCCGCGCGGCCTCGCCCAGCGCCGCGAGCGCCTCGGGCGTACGCTTCTGGCGGGCGAACGACAGTCCTAGCGCGTGGCGCGGTGCTGGGGCCGTTGGATCGGCCTTCACCGCCTTTGCCAGTACGGCTTCGGCCTCAGGCTCGAGCCCGTGGCTGCGGAACAGGTCGGCGAGGTTGACCGCTGCCGGCGCGAACGTCGGGTCCAGCTCGAGCGCGCGACGGAACGCAGCAATCGCCTCATCCGCGCGGCCGCGCGCGAGCAGCAGACTTCCCATCTCCGCTTGCGACTCCGGACGATCGGCATTGAAACGCAGCGCCGCCTTGTATTCTTCGAGTGCCTGCTCGAAGCGCGCCCGATCGACGTCCGCTCCCGGACGACGTTCGGGAGCACCGGCGAGACCGAGCGCCGCCTCCATGCGGACGCTGCGCACGGGATCCGATAGCAGTTGCGGAAGCAGCCGCGCGCGCAATGACGGGTCTGCCGCGCGCAAGGTCCGCGCCGCGACTTCGCGCACCAGCGAATCACCGTCGCCGAGCGCCTTCGTCAGTGCGGGCAGCGTGGCCGGACCAGGATTGCGCGCAAGTCGCGGGATGGCGCTGGCCCGAACGAACGGGGGCTGCGCCGCGTCGTTCACGATCGCCGCGAGTTTTCCGGATGCGCCCGGCGCGCCGCGGTCGCCGGCAGCGAAAGCCTCTGCGAAGGTCTGGAAGCCGGGCTTTCGTTCCGGATACCACCGCGCGATGGCATCCGCAGCCCACTTCGGGCCCTGCTTGGCGTGGCACGAGCCGCATGCGTTGGGCGTGCCTAGCGCAATCGTCCGATCCGGTCGCGGAATGCGCAGCGAGTGATCGTGCCGTGGATCGACTACCATGTACGTCGTGGTCGGCATGTGACACGCGGTGCACGCGGCGCCGGCCGTGCCGGGCCTGTGGTGGTGATGCGTGGTGGCAGCGTACCGACCGGGCGCGTGACACTGGCCGCAGACCGCGTCGCCCGGAGCACGCAGCTTCTGGCTGTGCGGCTCGTGACAGTCCGCGCAAGTGACGCCCTTCGCGTGCATCCGGCTCTGCAGAAACGAGCCGTAGTTGTACACCTCGTCACGCATCTGTCCGTCGGGATAGTAGAGTCCCGGCTCGATCAGCGCGACGCGGAAACCGTCGCCGAGCGGTCGTCCTGGCGTCCACGTGTCCGAGAACTGGCCGCGACGCGCGTGGCAGCGCGCGCAGGTCTCCACCTCGAGGTACGACGTGCGCGGCCGCGAGCGCGCGGCATTGCTCGAAGTCGGGTCGATCGGCCACGTGATGCCACTCCGCTCGTTCAGCACTACGGTCAGCCCCATCGTCGCGTCGGCGCGTCGTGTGTCCGCGGCCATCTTCGCCCACGCGGCGTGATTCGAGCCGGGGCCGTGGCACGCCTCGCAGCCAACGTCGATCTCCGACCAGGCGGTCCTGAAGGTCCGGGTCGGCTCATCGAAGTTCTTGCGCAGGTTCGTCGAGTGGCAATCGGCGCACTGGTAGTTCCAGTTCTGGTCGATTCCGGTCCAGTGCAGCGGGTTGCCCGCATTCACCCGGCGATCGGGATAGAGGTGAAACCAGCGTTGACCACCCTCGGCCTTCGGTCGCGAGTCCCATGCGATGCTGAGCGCCTGCAGGCGCCCGCCAGGCAGCGCGATCAGGTATTGCTGCAGCGGGTAGACGCCGAAGGTGTACCGGATCTCGAAGTCGGCGAGCTTCCCATCGGGCCCGTCGGTGTTGACGAGGTACTTGCCGTCGCGGCGGAAGAAGCGGGTCGCGATGGACCCCTTCGTGAATCTCGCGTTCGCGAAGTTGCCGAGGACCGTGCTCTCGCTTGCCTCGGCCATCGCTCGATCGTGCTGGGAGCCACGCCAGGCTGCGTATGCCTTTTCGTGACAGGTGGCGCACACGGCCGTACCGGCGTACGTCGGCGCCGATCGCGCTACATTGGGCTCGGCCGCGTGGACATTGGTTGCTACCCATCCGAGAACGACGAGCGCGAACGCGCGGCACGCGCGCCAAACGAAAACCGATGCAATCCGATTCGTGATCCGCAAGGAGGTCTTCTCCACTTCGACGGCACGGACGATCTAGTGCGCCGTCGCTGGATTCCCAGTAGCCGGTGGTTGCGCGACTATGTCGGCGCCCACGTCCTTCAGCAGACGCTTGAATTCGGGCGAGTCCATGATGATTGTGCCCGCCGCGGCGCGCAGGCGATCAACGGCCTCGGCGGGCAGGACGAACGAAGTGGGCTGTTGATTCAGATAGTCGAGTTCCGCCTTGTCCTTCAGCGCGGGGAACGACACGTCGATGGCGTAGATTTCAGCCTGGGGGACGCGTAGCGCTTTGGCAATTGCTTGATCCTTGTTGGCCTTCATCGCCGCCGAGTCGCCGATTAGCCGCAACGTTTGCCAGCGCGTAGCCGTGTCTTTGAGCAGTTCGACCGCCTCGTAGGAAAAGGCGTCGATTGGAGTGCCGGCTGCTTTGAGCAAGACGTTTACGGTGCTCGGCGGATTCTCGGACTCGTCCCAGTTCGTCGGGGGCGAAGACAGCGAATTGACGATGAAAACAATGATCCTGCGCGCGCTGTCGAGCGGTGTTGGCAGACCAACTTCGCGCAGCGCCTGGAGAATTTCCAACGAATCGAGGACGGCACGCATCCCGACGTTGTCCGACACGCCGCCGTCGACGAGGTGAAGGTACGGGCGATGGACACTGTCCCCAAACGATTCCTCGGCCTTGAGCGACCGTATGGCTCGCGCGGCGGGTCGCGGCGGATTGTGCGTGTCGGTGAACAACTTCACCAAAGCGGGCGTGCTTCTGTTGCAGGTGCCACCATAGTTGTTGATCGTGACAGGTGAAAGTACGACCGGCACCGCCGACGAGGCCGCAGCAGCGCGCGATAGCGGGACGGCGTCGAGATCCGAGCAGATAACGTCGAAAACGCGCTGGGTGAAGACGAATCGGGAGCCCGTCGAGATGTCCGTGGCTGACGCCAGGATCATCGGTCCCGTACCACGGTCGCGATCGCCAAACGTGGCACCGTTGAACAGGATTTCGTCGTACAACTGGGCCGCTAGTTCGGAACGGCCCCAGCCCCTCGACCACAGGTTCCCCCAGTTCGCCGGACTGAATGTGCGTGCAATGAGCTCGCCCTGCACATCGCGCTTCAGGAAACGCTGCTCGTAATCAGCGAACAGTTTGTCGCCGTAAATGCCATAGGCCAGCGCGGTGAAACTGCCACCCGACACGCCGGTGATGACACCGACTTCATCGAGCAGGCGGACCCTGTTGCCCTTCGGTCCGACAACCTCAGTTTTCCGAAGGAACTCGAGGACGCCGTACGAAAAGGCAGCCGCCCGTGTGCCGCCGCCAGAGAAGGCGAGGATGACCAGGTTGTCCGTGTCCTTGGCATGCGCCTGGCGCGTCTCGAAACGGTAGCCGGAACTCGGGTCAGCCTGGGTGATCGGCGGGTTGATCGGGCGGGTGGCGCAACCGCCGAGCAGCAACAGCGACGCCAGTGCCAGTATCGGCAATAGTGGGTTGCGAAATCGAGTCATGGGTTCCTCGGGGCAGATCAGCCTCTGAGTCTTCTTCCACAGATGGCAATCGCACGGGCGGCGACACCGCTCCCCTCGACGAATTCGTGGACGCGAAGCCCAACCAAATCGCAAGTCGTTGGCTGGTCATCCTGGCAATTTCCGCAACTCGATGTCTCCCGGCTTCGAGCTCTTGTCGATTGCGGCTTCGGTTGCGCCGTAGAGCCTGAGGATCGCGAAATACTCGCTGGACGACGAACATCGGCCGTACCACGAAGACAGCGACAGCGTTCGTTCGGGCGCGCTATCGACTCGCTCGTAGTGATGCGCTCGCCCTTGGGCGCCTCAAGGCTTCAAGTCCCATTCTTTGAGTTTCTTCGCAGCCGTGCCGAACTGGCCTAGCTGGTAGACCGCCGCGCCCGCAGGCGAGAAGGTGAACGGCGCAAATGGTTCAGCGAGCATCTTGTCGAGGTATTCCCGCGAGGCGACGCCTGTGGTGACATGCGGATTGAAATGCTCGCCGGAAGATTTCGGTACAAACGCAGAAACGTAGTCGATCAGGGACGGGTCGATGACGGGATCATCCGGCGTGATGACGAAGGCGGCCGACGGTCCGGTCGCTACCGTGAACGGGTCCACGGCGGCAATCAAATCCTGTTGCAGCTTGAGCAATTCGGGAGTCGGCTTTGCGACAATGCCCGCCAGTCCCATGTTGCCGCTCGGAATGTAGTAGTACTTGAAAGCCTCCAACTTCAAGCCGGTCACATTGGCGCCAGCCAAGACTTTCCCGGCGGCGGCATAGACCTTGTCGAGGTCCGCCGTGCGAACGAAACGCTGGATCATTGTGATGTGCGGACGGTGCGTCGCATCCAGCGCGAAACCCTTCGGGAAGACCTTGAGCAGGCGGGCGTTGTTGGCATCGGAACGCTGGAGCATCGCAGCGTCCGGCTCTAGCAGGATGTCAATGGCCGTGACCGGGCTCTGCTCGAACGGGAAGACCTGCTTCCAGTCGTTCTTCATGCTGACGACCGTCCAGCCCGCGTTCTTTGCCTCTTCGTAGAGCGCCGGCGTAAAGGCCCCGAGTTTGGGGTTGGGCAATCCCAGTGCCGGTCCGTAGGCATATTCGCGCGCCGCGTCGTCGTGCAGCACCAGCAGCTCGAACCGCGCGCCGCTGCCTCCCTGCGTGTATTCCAGCATCTCTTGATCGCCACGAGAGTTGCCGAAGGCGGCGATGGGCCGGCGGCCGATGTGCTGGTTGATGCCGACGGGCTTGTCCGCTTTGTCGTCATTGAAGTTCAACTGCGGCAAACGCACGAGGTCGGGCTTGCCGTCGCGCATTTCAAACTTCGTCTTGATGCTGCTGCCAACGACCTGTTCCGGCGGGATGCCATAGACGCGCTCAGTCCACGGCCGCATGAACTCGATGCCGCCGCCGGAGACGATGAAATTCTTGAACCCGTTGGCCCGCAGATAGGCGAGCAATTCGAGCATCGGCTCATAGGTCATTTCGGTGAAGAGCTTCCCGGTCTTCGGATGCTTCGCAGTGGTGATCCAATCCTTGACGATCTGCTCGAATTCGACCGTAGTCATGCCAGCGTGCGTGGCCATGATGAGTTCGAGGAGCGCGTGGTCACCGTCGGCGAACGCGGCTTTCATGTCGCCCTTGAGCACCGATGCGAACGGTTCCTTGGTCTTCCACTCCGGATGCTGCGGCGCGAGAGTCTTGAAACGGTCGAGCGCGAAATACAGTTGCACGGGCTCCGGCTGCTCGCACCAGAGCGTCCCGTCGTTGTCGAAGGTGGCGATTCGCTGGGGGATCGGGACAAAGGACGGCGAGCCTTCCTTCGTCACCTTCTCCACGAAGCTGATGATGCTCTGCTTTGCGTGCCCGTCGTTCCAGGATGGAAGCGGGTCGGCGGCAAATGCCGCATTCGCGAACAGCAATAGGCCGAACAGAGCCTTCGTCAGCGAGCCTTTCATTCCTTTGTCCGTCTTGATGCGGAACGATGGCGGGGCAATTGTACCGACGCGCCCCGCCTTGCGCCCTACTTCGACCCGCCTTCCTTCATCTTCTCCATGACGTCGTCGAGATTGAAGCTGTCCGCCTTCTGCCGCTGCGGGTAGTCCTTGAAGCTCGTCAGGAACTGGCCCACGTAGGCCTGCGCGGGCACCAGGAGGAAGACGTGATCGAGAAGCCAGTCGTAGTAAGTGTTCGACGTGATGTCCGCCCGTTCATACGGATCGGTCCGGAGGTTGAATATCTTGGGGACCCGCAAGTTGGTAAACGGATTCGCCCAGATGAGCATCGTCCCGGGAGCCCGCTGCTCCAGGAACACGAACTTCCAGTTGTCGTAGCGCAATGCGGTCAATTGCTGGTCGTCGTTGATGTACAGGAACGACTCCCGTGGACTTTTCGCGACTTGGCCGGTCAGGTAGGGAATGAGGTTGTCGCCATCGAGGTGAACCTTGTAGGTCATGTCGCCGACCTTGAGGCCCTTGAGCAGCTCGTCCTTCACCTGCGTGTCGCCGGCCATCGCCAGAAAGGTCGGCAGCCAGTCGAGATGCGCCACGATGTCGTTCGAAACCTGTCCCGGCTTGATCTTGCCCGGCCAGCGGACCATCGCCGGCACCCGGTAGGCGCCTTCCCAATTCGAGTTCTTCTCGCTGCGGAACGGCGTCATCGCCGCATCCGGCCAGGAGTTCATGTGCGGGCCATTGTCGGTGCTGTACATCACGAAGGTGTTGTCCGCAATGCCCAGGTCGTCGATCACCTTGAGGATCTGGCCGACGTTCTTGTCGTGGTCGATCATCGTGTCGTGGTACGTGCTCTGGAAACGCCCCGCCTGGCCGACGCTTTCCGGCTTGGTGTGGGTGCGGAAATGCATGTGGGAGAAATTCACCCAGACGAACGCCGGCTTGCCGGCCTGGTTCTGCCGCTTGATGAAGTCCACGGCGCGGTCGGCGACATCGTCGTCGACGGTCTCCATGCGCTTCTTGGTAAGCGGGCCGGTGTCCCTGCACACCTGCTTGCCGACCTTGCCGAAACGCGGATCCACCGTGGCATCGTCCGTCGCCAGGGCTTTGCAATCGAGCACGCCGCGCGGGCCGAATTTGGCGAGAAACGCCGGGTCCTTGGGGTAATCCGGCAGTTCCGGTTCTTCGTTGGCGTTCAGGTGGTAGAGGCTGCCGTAGAACTCGTCGAAGCCGTGCACCGTGGGCAGGAATTCGTTGCGGTCGCCCAGATGATTCTTGCCGAACTGGCCGGTGGCATACCCTTGCGCCTTCAACAGCTCGGCAATCGTCGGGTCCTCTTTCTGCAGCCCTACCGCAGCGCCCGGCAAGCCGACCTTGGTCAGGCCCGTTCGCAAGCCGGACTGGCCGGTGATGAACGACGCCCGACCGGCAGTGCAACTCTGCTCGGCATAGTAGTCGGTGAACATCATGCCTTCGCGGGCGACCCGGTCGATGTTGGGCGTCTGGTAGCCCATCAGGCCGCGCGAGTACGCGCTGATGTTGGATTGCCCGATGTCATCGCCCCAGATGATGACGATGTTGGGCTTCTTCGCCGGCGCCTGGGCGAGCACAGACGATGGCAAAGCGCTGGCCGCGAGCGCTATTCCTGCCGTGATGCCCAACACTGACAGCAACCGTCTTGGCTTGCGTAGATGCTCCGCGAGACTCCACGACGAGGACTTCTGAGTTGTATTCATAGCTATCTCCGTTGGGATGGGCATAGGTGCCAACACCCGTCATGGCAACTGCTGGCGGGTCGTCTTGTTCTTAGAGTGAATCAATCAGCAGCTGCGCAACAATTTTTGGATGGGCCATCAACTCGAAGTGTACTCAACGAGATTCGTCATTGCGCGACCGTGGGTTCGAGCGCGCTCTTGACCGCCGCCAGCAGTGCGCTCCCGAGGAACGGTTTCACCAGATAGGCCGCGACGCCGCTTTGTTTGGCCTCATCGCGCACACGCGGCGAATCGTGCGCCGTAATCAGAATCAGCGGCCGCCGCCAGCCGCGAGTACGCAACTCGGCCAGAAGGTCGAGCCCGGACATCGCCGGCAACTTGAGGTCCGATACCACGCATGCGTCGCCTTCAAACAGACCAACCGCCAGCAGCTCCTCGGCAGATTGGTACACCGCAGTCGAAAAGTTGGCCACGTTCAGAAGGCGCTCGATCGCCCGACGCAAGCTTTCGTCGTCCTCGACAACAAGGACCCTTCGGCCTGCATCCGTCACAATTGGGGGCCTCGTCCGCCGCCATCCTCTGGACACCAACGGGAACTTTCCATCATGAATGGTCCCGCCAGAACGACGGCAAGGCAATTGGACCTTCGGGTAGCGCCGCCTGCCCCAAAGGGCAGACCACGACGCGGAGCATCTCGCCCGCGTCTGCGCGCGATCAATCGGGCAGGTGGCGCAACTGCTCGGCTAACGCACCAAGCTCGGCCGTCGAACTGACGGCGAGCTTGGTCATCATTTGCGCCCGGTGGAGCTTGACCGTGCGCTCCGCGATCCCGATTTCATCGGCGATGACCTTGTTCGGCTTGCCGGCAACAACGCGATGGAAGATATCCCGTTCGCGCTGGGTGAGCAGTGCAAAGCGGGCGCGCAATTGATGCGAGTGACCACGCTGGTTGCGGCCTTCCAGGTCGCGCGCGAGTGCGCGCGTGACCGCTTCCAGCAGGGTGGCGCGGTCAACGGGCTTCTGCAAAAAATCCACGGCGCCGGATTTCATCGCCCGGACGGTCGATGGCACGTCCGCATGGCCGGTCAGAAATACGATCGGCAATTGGATCGCGTGTTCGTGCATCGCATCCTGCAGATCCAGACCAGAAGGGCCTGGCAGTCGAACGTCGAGCAGCAGGCAGCCGGGACGGTCGGGCGGCGGGTGCAGCAGAAACTCGCCGGTCGAGGCGTATCCGCGCGCCTCGAAGCCTGCGGCAGTCAGCAGCCGCACGAGCGCCGTGCGCAGCGACTCGTCGTCGTCGACGACATGGATCAGTGGCGTCGCACTCACAAGGTGTCCCCGGCACGCGGTGCTTCCGCCAACCGTTCCAGGGCGGGAGCTTCGATATGGAATACCGCGCCGCCGCCGGGTCGACTCTCGGCCCAGATGCGGCCGCGATGCGCTTCGACGATGGTACGCGCGATCGACAGCCCGAGCCCCATGCCCGTGCGCTTCGTGGTGTAAAAAGAGTCGAACAGCTTGGGCAATTCCTCCGCAGCGACTCCCCGGCCCCGGTCGCGCACCTCGATCCTGATGTGGCCTTCAGCGGTATCGACCGCCACGATGATGGTACGCCGATCCTTGCCGACATCGCTTACCGCGTCCATCGCGTTGAGCAGGAGAATAAGCAGAACCTGCTGCATCTGGACGCGATCTCCAAGCATGGTTGCGACTGCATTCAGGCGCATTTCGATGGTCACCTGCCGGCGTTCCGCCTCCCCTCGTAACAACGCTGCAACCTCCGTCGCGGCCGCGTTGAGGTCGAACGCCGACTGCTCGACCTCCTGCTTGGCCAGGAGCGCGCGCAGCCGGCGTATCACCTCGCTCGCGCGGAGGTCGTCGCGACGGATATCGGCCAGGATCTGGCGCAGCAAGTCACCTCGGTTCTCGCCTGACTCGATGATGAGCTCGGCGGCCTCGGCATTGCTGAGGATCGCACCGAGCGGCTGATTGATTTCGTGCGCAATCGACGCCGTCAGCTCTCCGGCAACGGCAAGCCGCGAGGCATGTGCGAGCTGTTGACGCTGCAAGTGCACGGCGCCTTCGGCCACGCGGCGGTGGCGGCGCTGGAGGAGCAGCGCCGTGATCAGCAATCCCTGCCCGATGATCACGGCGAACAGCGCGACGATTTGCCAAAGATGTTCACGCCAGTAAGGGTGGTCGGCAAACCGGATCTCGCAGCCGTCGGGGAGTCGCCGCTCGTCCAGCTTCCACCGCTGAAGTGCGCGTGCGTCAGCCATACATTGGCTGGGCACTTCGAGAAGCGCACGACCCGGTGCAGGCGGCCTGCCACTGAGCGCGACGTGCACCTGCTCGCCAACGAGCCGCCCGGTTTCTTCGAAGGACTCCACACTGCCCGCCGCAGCGCCGACGCCGACGTACGCGTCGAAAGGGCCGTACACCGGCACCGCCGACGAATCGCCTATCGCACGCAGCATCTCACGCGGCGGGTAGGGTCGCCCGTCGCGGTCACGAAACTGCGAGAGATAGAGGACGATCGTATCCGCTGACTCCGTCGCTAACCGGGCGACAAGTTCCGGGAGCGGCCAACCCGAGAGAAACTCGACAACTGCCGGTCCTGCTTGAGCCGACAATGCTTGTCTCGCATTCTTCTCCAATTTCCGGTCGAACTCCGACACGCCCGCCACGACGAGGATGCGGCGGGCCTCGGGCTGCAAGCGCCGGGCAAGTTCGATGGTGCCGCGAATGTCCTCGTGCGTCGTGACCCCGATTGCGTTGGGTGGGAGTGGCTGAGCTTCGATCTGCGCGCGCGAAATGTTTTGGAACACGAGGCGTGCGCCAGGCCAAAGCTTTTCCCCGTGTCGGTTGAAGAAGTCGACCGCCGGCTGCGTTACCGCCACGACCACGTCGATGCGCAGCGTGGCGTACTTCTTGGTGAGCAACGCCACGACCTCGGGTTCCAGAGCCGCCATCGAGAAGCGTTGCGCGTCAAGCGGCTCGGAAAAGAAAAAGATACGCCTTGGGGATTCGTTTGCGAGGCTCGCGCGCATGGCGCCGTCGGACACCAGGAACGAGTAGTTATAGGGATCTGCCCCGTTGAGGATCAGGACGCGCGCTTCGTTCTCGGCCGCATACGCGGGCACTGCCGCAAAGCACAACCCCGCGATCAAGCCCAGCATGCGCGCTGCGTTCTTTCCCCATTTCGGTGACAACTGCAACGCCATGTGCACGGACCTTCGTGTCGAGCCCGATCGGGGGCAGCGGCAGTGGTGCCGCAACTGGCGCGGCGTGCCAATTTTCGCACGGCTGGACCCAACGCACACACAGGCGTGAGCACGTCTTCAAGGGAGGAAAGCTGGGGTAGGCATCGGTGGCGACATTCGACACCCACTGCTCGGCCACCTCCTCGTTCACAACAACTGAACCACCGCGCATGTCTTGCCTAACACCAAACTGAGCACAACTTCGTTGGAGAGTGCAGGTAGACAAAACTGCGGTCGTCAGCCATGCCGATTCCTTCCGGGATTCGGTTCGGCAGCCACGGATTTCTGCTTCCGGGCAATTGGGGCCGTGCGGATGACGGTCTTGAATTGGCCGGTATAAGCCCGCCGACTTCGAGGTTCCTATGTCCGGTGAGGAAGGTACGGGAGCCGTTGGGCGCGTGCAGTTCTAAGCCCGTTCCAATTGGCGCAGCCTCGCGCTTCTTGAACCCGCGCTACGAGTTGGTTATGATCCGCCCTAACACACCCAGCGGGGATTGTTAGCAGACTCCCCGCTTCAAGACGCCACCCCGCGTCCAAGTTCTGCTCCTGGTTTGGGCCGGTTGCCCAAATGGGAGTATGTATTGGACGCGTCAGCAGGAAATCCTGGACTCGATGTTGCCTTCGGCGATTCGCATCGCCCGCGGTCTGTCGCCGGTCAGCTCCACTCGCGTGCCATAGGATCAGCGCCGGGGCACGGCCTGAGACCGTGCGAGCCCGACAGAAGTGCGTTGACTGCGCTCGTCTCGGGGTTTGTGGCTGGTCTGGTGGCTGTGAGTCCCGCGGTCGCCGCGGACTCCTGGCAAGCCGTGCGCGGCGCGGAGCTGCGTCAGGTCATGGCAGATCGTGAACTGGCCGACGGCGTGCACTATGCGTATCAACTCCATGCCGACGGCACCCTGACCGGATTCAACATGGGGAAGGCGATCCGCGGCAAGTGGCGAACCACGGCAGAGGAATTTTGCTGGACGTGGTTGAGGCCCGCCGCCGCTGAAGAGTGTTTCACCGTGAACCGCATCGCCACCAACGTCAGATTTGTGCGTGACGGCGTTGAGGTCTCTTCCGGGACGTTCACTCCGATCAAGGCGCAGGCTTCCTCCCGAGGAGCGACCCCATGAACGAGTCGGCGCCTTACTCGCTGGTGCAACTCACGCTGTACTTCCTGCAGCTCGGCAGCATCGGCTTCGGCGGGCCCGTCGCGCTCGTCGGCTATATGTATCGAGACATGGTAGAGGCTCGTCACTGGATCACGGAAGAGGATTACCGAGAGGGCCTGGCGCTGGCGCAACTGATGCCAGGGCCATTGGCGGCGCAGCTCGCCATGTATCTCGGCTACGTGCACTACCGCATCGTCGGCGCAACGGTGATCGGCATGGCCTTCGTGCTCCCGTCCTTCCTCATGGTCGTGGCGATAGGCTGGGCGTACGTGCGTTACGGCGGTTTGCCGTGGATGCAAGCGGCGTTCTATGGCGTCGGTGCGGCCGTGATCGGCATCATCGCGATCAGCGCGTACAAGCTCACCACCAAGAACATCGGCAAGGACAAGCTGCTGTGGCTCATCTACCTGGTGACGGCGGCCATCACGGTCTGGACGCAGTCGGAAAGCGTCTGGCTGTTCCTGGGCGCGGGCGTACTGGTGTGGCTGGTACGAGCGCCGCCCAAGCGCTGGTTCGCCAAGGACGCGGCTCCGGGGCTATTGGCGCTCAGCCAGCAGTGGCACCCGACCTGCGGCGTCGCGACCGCGTTCGATTGGTCGCTGCTCACTCAGCTCGGAGCCTTCTTCGCAAAGGCCGGCGCGTTCGTCTTCGGTAGCGGGCTTGCCATCGTCCCGTTTCTCTATGCAGGAGTGGTCAATGACAATCATTGGCTGACCGAGCGCCAGTTCGTCGACGCCGTAGCCGTCGCGATGATTACACCGGGTCCGGTGGTGATCACCGTCGGGTTCATTGGCTACCTCATCGCCGGCTTGCCCGGGGCTGCCGTGGCGGCAGCGGGCACCTTCTTGCCCTGTTACCTGTTTACCGTGCTCCCCGCGCCCTATTTCAAGAAATATGGCAAGCGCCCGGGGTTGATCGCCTTCGTGAATGGCGTGACGGCGGCGGCCATCGGCGCGATTACCGGCGCCGTCCTGGTGCTTGCCGGACGGTCGATTGTGGATATACCGACCGCGCTGGTGGCGCTGGCGGCGGTTGGCCTGATCTGGAAAGTGAAGAAGCTCCCGGAGCCCGTCATTGTTGCCGCCGCGGCGATCATCGGATTCGTGGCCTTTCCGGGCTTACACGGGTAGCAACGCGACGATGGGCAATGTGGTGGGAGGCTGATACCCAATGAACACGATCCTGGTTGCGATTGGCACTGGTTTCGTGGGGTGTACTTTGGTGGGAGGGTTGACGATGGCGGAAACGATCAATCTTGATGCAGATCCTGCAAGGACAGCACCCGCGAGTTGGACTGCCGGCGTTACCGGCCGCGGTGCCCATCGCTGGACGGTCGAAGCCGATGCGGCGTCCCGTCCAAGCCCAATGTATTGAAGCAGAGCGGGCGCGGCGACTTACGGACAGGCCGAGCGCAAGTGACATCGGTACTCGTTCGCGGGATCGGCGACATCGGTTCGACCGTCGCTCATCTGCTTCATTGCGAAGGCTATGCGGTGGTTATCCACGACATTCCGCTGCCAACGTGGACGCGCCGCAAGATGGCGTTTACGGACGCGGTCTTCGATGGCGAAGCCTCGCTTGCTGGTGTGAGTGCATTGCGCATCGACCGGCTCTCGGCGCTGAGCGACGGCGAGCGGAAGACCACGATTGGGGTGTCGGTCCACGATTTCGACGCGCTCTTGAAAACGCTTCACCCCGACGTGTTGATCGATGCACGTATGCGCAAGCGGAACACTCCAGAGCGCCAAATCCATTTGGCCCAATGCACCGTCGGACTCGGCCCCAATTTCATCGCCCAGGAAACCACGCATCTCGTCATCGAGACCGCATGGGGCGAGGCGTTGGGGTCAGTCATCGCCGAAGGTTCCGCATCGTCACAGGCGGGCGCACCAAGGAACCTCGGGGGCTTTGGCATCGAGCGCGTGGTCTATGCGCCGGCACAGGGAATATTTGCCAGCGATCTTGCCATCGGCGACGACGTTGTCGCCGGGCAGGTTGTCGCGTATGTCGGGTCGCGCCCGCTGACCGCGACGCTTGGCGGCCGAATCCGCGGGCTGACGCGACCAGGCGTGCCCGTGACCACGGGCACCAAGGTGATCGAGGTCGATCCGCGGGGCGATGACGCCGTAATCACCGGGATCGGGGAGCGGCCCGAGAAGATCGCTGAGGGTGTGCTTCGGGCAATCCTTGCCTCGGCACCGAGATCTTGAGGGCTTGGACCGATCCACAATTGCACTGAAAGAGTGACGATGGATGCGCGAATTCAAGCCTTGCCCTTCGACCCCACCGCGCTGCACGGCGTGTCGGAGAAACTGCTGGTGAGCCACCTGTCGGCCAACCGCTCAACCCCAAGGGAGCCTCAACATGAAGTGGGTCACCCGCGAGCGTCCGAAGATCGACCGCATTGCCTGCCCTTGGCTGATTCAGCGATTCATCGACCACGAGGCCGAGTTTCTGTATGTGCCGGCCGCCGACGTGCTGCGGGTCGCACAGGAGGTGGGCGCCACCCCGTACGACGTTCCCGGCGTCGAGATGGGACACGTCGGCGAACTGTGCAGCTTCGACGCCTTCCTCGCGAAGTACCGCCTCAACGACCCGGCACTGCAAAAGCTCGCCACCATCGTGCGCGGTGCCGACACCTCGCGGCTCGATCTCACGCCGCAGTCGGCTGGCCTGCACGCCATCTCGCTCGGTCTATCGCGTAACTTCAGCGACGACCAGGCGATGCTGCGCCACGGCATGGTGATGTACGACGCGCTGTACGCTTGGTGCCGCTTGTGACAGTGCGAGATACGCTACTGGCCGCCAAAGAGTTGTCGAGGTCCGACGGCGAGCTGAAACGACTACGCGAACCGCGTCTGCCTGACGCTGGAACGGGGATCGCGAGCAGTCTCAGTGATGGTGCGCATGGTGCGCATCGGGCACATGCGGATGCATGTGCCACAGCGGTTGGTGACGATGCAGGTGGCTGTGCGCACCGGTCGGCATCGGGACATGCACATGGTCGTGGTGGCCATCGTCATGGCGGTGTGCGTGTTCGTGCTCCACCACGTCGTGTCCATGCTCGTGGCCGTGCGACTCCGCCAAGTGCAGCACCACTCCTGCCAGCATCAGCGCGCAGCCCGCCGCCATCAGCCAACTGGTCGATTGGTCGCCCAACGCCACGGCCAGCGCTGCCCCGATGAAGGGGGCGAAGGCGAAGACCGAACCCGTGCGTGCGGCGCCGAAGGCCCGTTGCGCCAGCAGGTAGAAGCGAAGGCTCAGCCCGTAGCCGGTGGCACCAACGGCGAACAGGCCCAGTGCCGCACCCGGCGCCGGCGGCGTCTCGCCGAAGCCCACCGCCAGAAGTGCGGTGGCAGTAGCACCCAGCACCGCTTTGGCGAGGACAACCTGACCCGGGTCGCGCTCGGCGAGTGTGCGCGACAGCGTGTTGTCGAGACCCCATGCGGCCGTCGCCACCAGCACGGCCAACAGCCCCCACAATCGAGCACCGCCGTCGCGCGCTTGATCGAGCACGAGCAGGATGCCGCCGGCGAGCAGTAGCAACATCGCCACCCACACCCGTCGGTCCATCGTCTCGCGGTAAAGCCGCCAAGCCAGCACCGCCGTAAACAACGCCTCCAGCGTCAGCATCAGCGAGGCACTTGTTCCGCTGGTACGTTGCAGGCCCCAAGCAAGCGCAACCGGGCCGACGACTGCACCGGCGGCGGCCATCGCCAGCAGACGTGGGAAGTCACCGCGCACCACGCGCGCCTCGCGCTCGACACGCTGGCGCAATAGTGCACCTGCCACGGCGGCTCCGGCGTAAAGCAGTGCTGCTGTCGCGAATGCGCCAACGCCGGGCCCAAACTTCTGGACGAGCGGTGTGCTGATGCCGAACAGCACCGCCGCAATCAGCGCTAACAGGCCACCGCGCACAGCGGGCAGGTGCGGAGGCAATTGATTGGTTCGCGGTGAGCCACTCACGAGGCAGGCGTTCCTAGCGATCCGCCAGACTTCAGGGCGAATGGCGGCTTTCAGGAAAATTGTACTGCGAGCCACACCGTCCGCAGCTGGCCGGTCAGCGCCCTTTGGCAACGGGCGCCGACCAGCAACTTTCTCGTCTGGCGGCTACACCTCGGTCTGCTCGGCGATCTCAAGCGCGTCGTCAACGTCAGTTCCAAGATAGCGGACGGTGCTTTCGAGCTTGCTATGACCGAGCAGCAGGTGCACCGCTCGGAGGTTCTTGGTGCGGCGACAGATTAGTGTCGGCTTGGTCCGACGCATGGAATGCGTGCCGTACGCCGTCGGATCGAGCCCGATTTCATCGACCCACTCACGCACGATCCGGGCGTATTGCCGCGTGCCGAGGTGCGGGGATTCGTGCACGCGACTGGGAAACAGGAAGCTATCCGACTTCAGCCCAGCTGACTTGATCCACGCCTCAAGCGCCTCCCGAGTTGGCGCCGAGATCTCGAACTGGATTGGACGCTGGGTCTCTCGTTGAAGCACTATCGCCCGCGCGGCAATTCGGTCGCCGTGGCACACGTCTCGGACCCGCAGCTTGACCAGGTCGCAGGCCCGTAGTTTGCTGTCGATCCCTAAGTCGAACAAGGCAGGTTCGCGCAACCGGCCTTGCGCGGCTCGGGGAGCTCGGATAGAAGGTGCGGTTCTCGACCCGTTGCGGTCGCCGGACAGCGCAAAGCGGTCGTTCCGCCTAACGTCGGGGGCCAGAGGCTGTTGCTTCAAGACTTCCGACTGGAGTACCGCTTTCGACATGCGTTCGTCGCCTCGGTGGCGAGCCTTGGCGTCACCCCTCGAACCGCTGTAACGTTGCGTGAAGGAGCAACGCCAATGCCTCGATACTTGATCTCATTCGACGACGGCTCGATGGACCATATTCCCGAGCCGGACTGGCCGGCCGTGGGCGAGTCGGCGCATGCAGTGGTCCGGGAGGCCAAGGCCGCCGGGGTCTGGATCTTCGGTGGCGGGGTCCAGCGCCAGCGATCGAGCATCGTAGCAATCGACGGAACCATTACAGATGGACCAGTACCGGAGAAAAAGGCGGTGGTAGGCGGGTTCTCGATAATCGAGGTGTCCTCGCGGGAGGAAGCGCTGGTTTGGGCCGCGCGAATCGCCCACGCGTGTCGGTGCGCACAGGAGGTCCGTGAGATCATGTTCGACGCGGAGTCCTGACCGAGCCCCGAGATCGTTACGCGACAATGAGCAGTTGCAGTGAATCAACTCCGGGCCGTATGTCGTAGTCCGGCTAGAAACTGCTGTGCGCGACTTCGGCCGGTAGCGCCGTCGAATGACTGCTTTCGGCTTGTTCTTCGAAGGGCCGCCCCTCGCCGAGACAACCATCATGGTCAACGCAGACGTGTCGACGCATCGTCAACCATTTAGGCATGACAGGAGCGTGGGCTAGTTGCGTTACCGGAAGCCCGGCGTAAGACGCGGTCCTACATACGAATAGGACCGCGTCTGCCTCCTGCGCGGCTTGACCTCGCATACCGTATTTAGTTGATCTCCGAACCGCGAAGTATCGTTTGCACTGCCGAGGGGGGATAGCCTGTCGAAGATAAGGCTCATGCGCTTGTCGCAAAGGCACCGGCCGCCCAGAGCTACACGCCGACAAGCTGAGCAGTGCGGCCAAGTTGAGAGAAGGTCGACGCAGTTCTCGTAGGGAGGGAAGAAAGCACCTCACCGTTACGTGCCGCGGGGAGACCATAGGGTAGACCTACGGTTGGAGCGAATTGGCTTCGCATGGAGCCCCAAATTGGAGATGAACGATGGACAAGTTTCTCGTGCTTTACAAAGCGCCAAATTCGGTCGTCGATGAGTGGATGAAGAAGCCCGAGGACGACCGCAAGCCAGAAGAAACCAAGATGATGGACGCATGGAAGAAATGGATGAGCGCAAACGCCAGCAATGTCACGGACAGAAGGGGCCGGCGGGGAAAGCCCAAAGTCGTTTCGGCATCGGGGGTGAAGGACTCCCGTAACGACATCATGATGTATCAGATCGTGCAGGCGAGGTCGGCCGATGAGGCGGCGAAGCTGTTCGTGGGACATCCTCACTTCGGCATCCCACAAGCGACTGTCGAGGTAATGCCGCTCAAGACCATGGAAGGTTAAACGTTCCTGGAAGGTCGCGTCCCGACCATGCCTGGGCGGTCGGCGTTGCGAGGTCGAGACCGACCTCGCACTGCGCTCAGAACGACCGCTTTCGAGTTGCGATTCCAGAGTCCGCTTTTGGCCGATAGCGTCGGTTGACGAGCCCGGGCTGAACGGCCGGTTTCGCGCTTGCACGCAGCGCAACGCCCCTAGAGCCTCGCCGTTGTGCGTGCTGCGCGACGGCATGCTGAACTGGTGGTGTAGGCGCCCAACAAATTAGCTAGGCCGCACCCTAATGCAAGTGCAACTGCGCCGGAACCCAATGTTGGCGCGGGTTTCCGGGCAGTTTGGTGCATCAGCACAGTAATTCCGCAAAAAACCCGGCCGCGGATGCGCGACCGGGTCGAGACGGGAGCTGCGCCGTTCGAGCGCGCTAGTTCTTCCTGAACTGCGCCTCGATGTCCTCCAGCCGGGACTGCAGGTCCGCGATGCGCGCGTTGAGGGCACCGACGTTCACGAACGTCTCGTTCTCCGCGGGCGCGTCGAGCATCGCGGCATAGCCGAGCCAGCTCGGCTTGTACAGCTTGACGTCGGCGAACCCGAGCTCGCGCAGCACGTTCACCGTTTCCGAGGCGCGAACCCCGCTCTGGCAGTAAACGACCGTCTCCCTGGACGCATCGAGCTTCTCGTAGAGCTTCCTGAGCTCGTCGGTGGATCGCAGCGCCATGCCGTCGCGCGTCTTCACCTCGCCGCGCGAAAGCTTGCCCGCGGTGGCGGGATCGGCCCAGTTCTGCTCGTACGGAATGTTGATCGCGCCAGGCACGTGGCCGCCACGGATCGCGCGGATGTCGTCGCCCCTGAACTCGCTCGGCGTGCGCACGTCGACGATCTGCACGTTGCCCGCCTTGACCCGGGCCAGCATGTCGGCGTTCCAGATCACGACATCGGTCTGCGGCGCGAGCTTCAGCGCAATGGGAGCGAGCTTCGTCGGCTCGGTCGCCACCGGCTTCCCTGCCGCCTTCCAGTCGTCGAGGCCGCCGTAGTACACCTTGCCATGCTTGCCGCCGTAATAGCGGATCGTGGTCAGCCCGAAGTGCGCATACGAATCGCCCTTTCGGCTGTAGGTGATGACCTCCTTGCCCGCGATGTCGATGCCGGCCTGGCCGAGGATGGTCTCCACGGTCGGCGTGGGCAGCCAGTTCTCGCGGTTGGGATCGCGCAGCGCGCGGCCGATGTCGCCGACGTTCACGGCGCCCGGGATGTGGCCTTGCCTGTAAGCGTCCGCGTCGCGCGCGTCCCACAGGATCGCGCCGCGCTTCATCGCTGCGACGACGTACGCCGTGTCGACGATGTCGCCTGCGGCGAGCGCGCTGCCATGCGCGAATGCCAGGACGACCAGTGCGCCGGTCAGACGGATCATGTTCTTCAGCATCGGGCTTTGCTCCTCTTCCAAGGGATTGAACAGGCGGGAGCGATGATAGGCAACGCACGTCGCGCGTCCGTGACTTGCGTCACGAACGTCCGGCGGGCGCCGAGGCAGAATGCACGATACGTGGCGCAAGGCGTGCAGCGCGGCTGCGTGCGAACGCACTCGCGGCGCCGCGTCGCAGCTTGCGCTGGGTCAACAACGTAGTTCCAAACGCTGGCACAATCGCGCCTTCGCGCGATCCGGGTCGCCGGATCGCAGCGTGGCGCAGGCGCCGAATCCGTTCCCTCTCTACTGGAGTCGACCGATGAAGAAGCTCGTTACCCTCCTCACCGCCTCGGTATTCGCGCTGGCAGCCGGCTCGGCGCTCGCGGCGGATACCGCAATGACCAAGGATGCACCGAAGGCAGCGGGCATGGCGAAGTCCGAAGCCAAGCTCGTGAAGCCCGCCGGCGTCACCGAAGAGGCGTGGACCAAGATGTCCGACGCGGACAAGAAGAAGGCCGTCGAGAAGGCCATGAAGGGCGACAAGGCCAAGTCCGCCGCGGCGCCGAAGAAGGAAAAGAAGGGCGGCTGCTAGAGCACGCGCGGCATTGGCGCGGGCGCGGATCGAAGCGCCCCGTGTATTCACGCGGCCGGTGCCTTACTCGGAGTAAAACGCGCGCGTTTTACTCCGAGTAACGGGGTTGCCGTTCAGTGCGGCGTCAGCTTGAACGTGCCATCCTTCTTGATGGCGATGTCGGCGTTCAGGAAGGCGACGTTGTAGCCCTTCTCCTTGAGCTGGTGATACGCCATCTCGGCCCGCACGCCGGTCGCGCAGTGCGTGACGATGCGCTTGTCCTTCGGCACTTCGGCCATGCGCGCGCCGAGCTCTTCCTCGGGCAGCAGCTTCGCGCCCTTGAGCATGCCGTTCTTCGCCTCGTCGGCATTGCGCACGTCGAGGATGACCACGTCGGCCGGCATGGCCTTCGCGAGCCGCACGAACTCCTCGGCGGGCAGCGATCCGGGCCGCGGCTTCGGCGCATAGGCGACCTTCGCCGCCGGCGATCCCGTCGCGACCTGGTACTTCGCGGCCTTCCACGCGTCGATCCCGCCGATCACCGTCACCACGTTCGGCTGGCCCGACGCCTTGATGACGCGCGCGACGTGCGTCGCCGCCGTGCTGCCATCCACGTCGTAGACCATGATCGGCGCCTTGAGCTTCGGATCCGGCAGGCTCGGGAGCGCCGCGCGCAGTGCCGACGGCGGCAGCGACACCGCGCCGGGGATGAAGCCTTCGCGTGCCGTGGCCGCTGGGCGCGCGTCGACGAGCACGTGCGGAATCTGCTTGTCGATCCACGCTTCCTTGAGGTCCTTCGCGGTGATCACGCCGACGTTCCTCTCGACCCACTCGGGATAGCCCTCGCGATACACCCGCACGTTGGTGTAGCCCATCGCCTCCGCGCGCCGCAGCGAGTTGGGGCTCATCATGCACGTGACGCCCTGGCAGAAGAAGATCGTGAGGCGGCTCTTGTCCTGCGGCAGGCGATCGACGAACTTGTCGAACGCGGGGTACGGCAGGTTGATCGCGGTGGGGATCGTGCCTTCCGCGAGCCGCGGCGGCGGCCGCGAGTCGATCAGGGTGTACTTGCCTTCCTGCGGCCCGAGCGCGACGAGGCGCTCGACCTCCGCATACTGCACGAGCTTCTCGGGCGCGATCTTGATCGGACCCTTGAAGGAGATGAGCGTGGCGAGCTTCTGCCCGTCCTTGTCCGTGTACTCGATGCGCGCCTCGCGTCCCTTCGCGATGTCGCGCATGGCGTCGACCGGCTTGGCCTGCGCCGCCGTCGAGCACCTTCAGCGTCTTCGGATCGAAGCGCACGATCTCGGTGTGCGCGTCGATCTTGAGCTGGATCGACTGGCTCTTGAACGCGACGTTCTCGAAGTAGCCCTGCACGTTGCCGGGCTTCGCCTGGTGACAGCTCGTGCAGATCTGCGCGATGACGGGCTTCGTCGCCGGCGCGGGAGCCTGCGCGTAGGCTGCCGCTCGCGACGGCGAGCGCGATGAGGGTGGATGAGGCGATGCGGGCTTTCATGTTGTCACTCCATGGGTTGCAACGAAACGGATTGGATGGCCTTGGTGCTGCGCACTCCCGAGCTCACAGGCCGGCGGCGTGCACGATGGCGCTCGCCTGCCCGGCGTTGACGATGATCCAGCGCAGCGCGAAGCCGCCGGCGAGCACCAGCAGCGCCGGCGCGACGCTGTGCGGAATGCGATGGTCGAGCTCGAGCGCCTGCAGCGCGAGCGGCACCAGGATGCCGGCCGCGACGACGACGCCCCAGAAGGCCCAGGTGTACGCGCCGCCCATGAGCGAGCGTCGCGGCCGCGGCGTGCGAGGCCGACGAGGTCTGCAGGTTGACGATCAGCAACCCGATGAGCAGCAGCTCGATCGCGAGGAACGCGATGTCGGCGCGAATCAGCGCGTCGGTCGTGCTGCGCTCCGGCGGCACGGCACCGAGCGGCTGGCACAGCGCGTTGAGCGCACCGCCGATCATGCCTTGCGGCGCCGCGCCGTCGCGATGGAAGCGCGCGACGAGGTGCATCGTCGCCGCGCCTGCCGAAAGTCCGGACACGAGGAACAGCGGACCGAGGATCGCGCTGTTCCACAGCGGCCGCGCGACCATCGTATCGAGCAGGATCCCGGTGTAGATGCCGAGCGCGACGCCCAGCACGATGTTCGCCCAGGCGAGCGCGCGCATGCGCCGCGCGTTGCGCGAGCGAGCGCGTCGGACCACGATTGCAGGACGCGGCAGCATGCGACCGAGCCACGGCCATGCTTCGTGCAGGCGAACCAGCGCGGATGCGAGCAGCACCGCGTACACGACGATCAGCACCCACGAGCCCCACGACATCGGCGAGCCGGGCTGGAACGTCACGTACACGCGCCACACGTAGAGCTTGTGCGCGAGATCGAGGAAGAGCGCGCCCATGCCGAGGTTGATCAGCACGAAGGCGAGCAGCGGCGCCTGCATCGAGAAGAAGCGCTTCGGGTCCTCGCCGCGCGCGGTGCGCAGCATGGCGATGCCGCCGAGGACCATCATGCCGGCGACGATGCCGCCGGCGAACAGATAGACCGGAATCTCCCAGCCCCACACGTGCAGCTGCGGATCGATCAGGGGATTGTGCCGGCTGGTGGTGAGCTCGATCACGATCGGCCTCCTAGGTGAGATAGAACACGCGCGGACGCGTGCCCGCTTCGGGCAGCAGCGCGTGCGAGGGCCGCGTGCGCAGCAGCTCGCTCACGCTGCTCTTCGGATCGTCGAGGTCGCCGAACGCCATCGCGTGCGTGGGACACACCGCGACGCACGCCGGGTCCTGGCCGGCCTTGACGCGCTCGATGCAGAACGTGCACTTGTCGACGTAGCCTTCCGGGTGCACGTAGCGCGCACCGTAGGGACATGCGGAGATGCACGCCTTGCAGCCCATGCAGCGCTCGGGCGTCGACCTGCACCGTCTTCCCGAACGGCTCGACGTGGCTCGCGCCCGTCGGGCAGCAGGCGACACAGGGCGGGTTGTCGCAGTGATTGCAGCGCTCGGACCGGATCTCCAGTGCAATCCTGGGATAGCTTCCGCGCACCTCGTTCACGATCCAGTCGCGGCAGTAGCCGTGCGGGGTGCCGTACTCCGTCTGGCACGCCACCACGCAGTCCATGCAACCCACGCACTTGCGCGTATCGATCACCATTCCGAAGCGTGGCATGTTCAGGCCTCCTTCACGAAGGCGACGAAGTTGCCGTGCAGGCTGGTGCCGCCCATGAGCGGATCCACCGCGTAGCGCGTCGTGAGCTGCGCCACGCTCGCGCCCTTTGCGTACGCGGTGTGCAGCGCCTTGCTGGTGTGCCCGAAGCCGTACACCATGAACACGCAATCAGGGCGCATGCGCTGCGTCGCCTTCACCTTCACCGGATTGCTGACCACACCGTCCTGGTTCTTGAGGCGCACGTACTGCCCGTTGGCGATGCCGGCGCTGCGCGCGGTGTCCGCGTTCACCCACACCTCGTTCTCGCCCATGAGCGCCGAGAGGTACGGGTTGTTCTGCGTGCGCGTGAAGGTGTGCACGGGCGCACGACCGGTCACGAGACGCAGGTAGCCGTCCGGACCGGCGGGAGGCGCCCGGTACTTCGGGACCGGATCGAAGCCCTTTTCCGCAAGCTGCTCGGAGAAGAACTCCACCTTGCCCGAGGGCGTGTCGAACTTGAGCTCGGCACCGTCCTCCACGTACACGGGCGAGGGCTTGCCCATCACCACGCCTTCCTGCTTCACCTTCGCCCAGTCGAGGCCGGTCTTCTCGACGCGATACTTGAGATACGCTTCCATGTCGTCGAACGGCATGCATTCCGGGATGCCCAGCTTCCCCGCGAGCTGCTTCGCCATCCACCAGCCGGGCTTCTGGTCGTGCGGCGCCTCGACCACCGGCTGGCGCAGCGACATCCAGCCGTTGCGGCCGAAGCCGGTGAGGAGCTCGTCGTAGCGCTCGAGGAACGTCGTCTCGGGCAGCACCACGTCGGCGTAGCCGGCGATCTCGCTCGGCATCGTGTCGACGACGACGAGCAGGTCGAGGGCGTCGATCGCCTTCAACGTCTCGTCGATGTTGGGCATCGTGGAGACGAGATTGGTCGAATACACGAACCATCCCTTCACCGGGTACGGCTTGCCGGTGATCGTCGCGTTGCGCAGGCCGGTCGTGACGCCCTCGTCGGCGAAGGGATACGTCTCGTTGCCGGGGTTGTCCGCGACGCCGAGCTTCGATTCCGGATACTTCGGCAGCGGATACGGCGCGACCTTCATGCCGGCCGCGAGATAGAGCCCCCCCTTGCGGCCCCAGTTGCCGAGCAGCGCGTTGAGCAGCGCGACCGCGCGGCTGCGCTGCGTGTCGTCGCCGTGCCAGTTCACGCGCCGCCCCGGATGTACGAGACTTGCGGGCCGCGCGTTGCCGAGCTCGCGGGCGGTCGCGCGGATCACGTCCGCATCGAGGCCGGTCTCGCGTCGCGGCCCATTCGGGCGTGCACTCCCGTATCGCGGCGACGAACTTGTCGAAGCCGTGACCGTGCTGCTCGACGAACGCCTTGTCGTAGCGCTCTTCGGTGACGAGCACGTTGCACCACGCGAGCACCAGCGCGAGGTCGGTGCCGGGCTTGATCGGCAGCCAGTATTTGGCCTTGCTCGCCGCCACCGAGAAGCGCGGATCCACCACGATGATCGGAATGCGCCGCTCGACCGCGCGCGCGAACTCCTGCACCTGGCTGTTGTGCATGTTCTCGCCGAGGTGCGTGCCGATCAGCGCGAGGCAGTTGGTGTTCGCGATGTCGGTCGGCTCGGGCGAGCCCAGCCCGGTGCCGTAGGTCAGCGTGAACCCGACGTCGCGGGCGCCGCGGCACTGCGCGAACGCCGGGGCCGCGAAGTTGACCGCGCCCCACGACTTCAGCACGTGCTGCAGGAAGCGCTGGCCGATGCCGTGGTTGAACATCGCGACGGACTCGGGGCCGTACTGCGCCTTGATCTTCTGCATGCGCTCGGCAATGGTCGCGATCGCCTCGTCCCACGTGACCGCCGTCCACTGCTCGCTGCCGCGTGCGCCGCGGCGCACGAGCGGCTTCTGGAGCCGGTCGGGATCGTAGTACGAGCCTACGGATCCCGTGCCGCGCGGGCACAGCCTGCCTTGCGAAAGCGGATCGCGCGGATTGCCCACGAACTTCCACAGCTTGCCGTCGCGGACGTGGGCGATGCCGGAGCAGCGCCAGAAGCACGTCTCGCAGAACGTCGGGATGGTCTTGATCGTCGGGCTGCCGGACGTCGCTTGCGCGGCGACGCGGGAGACGGCCTCCCATTGCGGGGCGACGGCGGCGGCGCCGAAGGTCGCGGCCGAGATCTTCAGGAAACGTCTACGGGAGAGATGGGTCATGGCTGCCAGGAGTTGGGTCCTCGTGTGCCAGTCTCGCCATCGCAGCCGGTGCTTCGCGCCGCGTGGCGGCTCGGTCACTCATGCGCATATTGCAATCCCGCGCTGCAACATCGCAATGTGACCCACGTCACACAGCGACGACGGGGTGCAACGCGTTTGCGCTGGGGCAAACAAGGCCCCGATATTTCGCGGCTCTTTGTCGCTCCGCGGGTCGTTCGCTCTATGCGGCAAGCCATTTACTTGCGGCGCGCAACCGCCGTGCGACCGCCAAAGCGCGGCCCATTGCCGGCGACTTCTTCTGTGACCAAAGTCACATTCGAGGACATGACGCAGTGCGACATTGATGCCGTCGGGACGCATTCATCTCGGAGGGAGTCGCACCATGGCACGCACACTGACGCACCCGCGCGCAGGCGCGCGCAACCAGACCGAGGCGCAGGCAAGACCTCGTCCGTATTGGAATCCCTACCTCGCCGGCTTCGCGCTCGGCCTCGTGCTTCTGGCAACCTACGCGATCACCGGACGCGGCCTCGGCGCAACGGGCGCCTTCGGCTCGATGGCCGCGTGGCTCGCGGGCCTCGTTTCACCCGAGCACGTCGCCGCGAACGCGGTTCACGTCAAGTACTGGAACGACGGCGCACCGCTGCAATCGTGGACGCTGTTCCTGCTGATCGGCGCCTTCCTCGGCGCGCTTGCATCGGGCGTGCAGGGTCGCCGCATCAAGTGGAGCGTCGAGCGCGGTCCGCGGGTGAGCGCGAGCACGCGCATCGCGCTTGCGTTCGCGGGTGGCTTCATCGCCGCTTACGGCGCGAAGATCGCCAAAGGCTGCACGAGCGGCCAGGCGCTCACCGGCGGCTCGATCCTCAATGTGGGCAGTCTCGTGTTCATGCTCGCGGTGTTCGCCGGAGCGTACGGGCTCGCCTGGTTCGTGCGCAAGGAATGGCTATGACGCTTCCGCTTTCGTCCTCCATCGACTTCACGCTCGGCGTCGATCTCGCGATCGCCGTCCTGCTCGGCGCCGGCTTCGGCTTCTCCCTCGAGCGCGCGGGCTTCGGCAGCACGCGCAAGCTCACGGCCGTGTTCTACTTCCACGACATGGCGGTGGTGAAGGTCATGTTCACCGCGATCGTCACCGCGATGGTCGGCATCGCCGCGCTGTCGGGCATGGGCGTGCTCGATCTCAAGGAGCTGTACGTCGAGCCGACCAATCTCGCCGCGCAGACCCTCGGCGGCCTCGTGTTCGGCGCCGGCTTCATCATCGGCGGCTATTGCCCCGGCACTTCGGTCGCCGCCATGGCTACGGGACGCAAGGACGGCATCGCCTTCGTGCTCGGCATGCTGGCCGGCGTGCTCGCGTATGCCGAGCTCACGCCGGGCATCGACGAGTGGATCACGGCCGGCGCACACCCCGACTGGACGTTGCCCGCGCTCACCGGCATCGGCATGGGCTGGTACGCGGCCGCCTTCGTGGTCGTGCTGCTGCTCGCCGGCTGGGGCATGTCGCGCCTGGAAACGCGCTTCGCGCACCTGCGTCCGGCCGACTGGTCGAAGTAGCGGCGCGCCGGCTGCGCGCGCCCGCACGGCGCGGGCGCGCATCCCGGGGCTATGATGCGCGGGCCCGCCTCGCGCATCGCGTGATATCTCCGGCCGTGCGCTGAGGCTTCGCGCTTCGGCCCTCGTTCATGTCCCGGCTCCGCTTCGTCCGGCTCTGCTTCCTTCTCGTCCTGGTCGCGTGCACGAGCGGCCCGCGCGTCGCGCTCGCGGCATTGGGCGACGTCGTCCCGCGCCTTTCGGGGATGGGCACCTACCGCCTCGCGAGCGCATCGCGCGTGCCGCTGGCGCAGCAATTCTTCCGCCAGGGCACGAGCCTCGTGTGGGGCTTCAATCCGGAAGAGGCGGCGCGCGCATTCGAGCAGGCGACGCGCCTCGATCCGCGATGCGCACTGTGCTGGTGGGGACTCGCGTGGGCATCGGGACCGACGATCAACGCCGATGCCGCCCCCGGCGCGGAGGTACGCATTCGCGCCGCGCTGGCGCGCGCCCGCGCACTGGCGACGAGCTCGACGCCCCGCACGCGTGCGCTCGTCGCTGCGCTGTCGACACGCCATCCCGCGTCCGGCATCGACGAGGAAGCGTACGCGACGACGATGCGCAATCTCGCATCGCGCTATCCGCACGATGCGGACATCGCGACGCTCGCCGCCGAAGCGCTGCTCAACCTGCACCCGTACGACTGGTGGGAACGCAACGGCGCCGCCAGGCCATGGACGGGCGAGATCGAGGGCCTCCTCGCCCGCGCGCTTCGCGTGCAGCCGGGTCACCCGGGTGCGAATCACTACTGGATCCACCTGCAGGAGAGCTCGACGCATCCCGCGCGCGGCTTGCCGAGCGCCCGCGTGCTCGCTTCCCTGGTGCCGGGCTCGGGGCACCTGCTGCACATGCCGGCGCACATCTACATGCGCGTCGGGCGCTACGCCGACGCGACGCAGGCGAACGAGGCCTCGATCGCGGCGGACACGCGCTACCAGGGCGAGGTCGATGCGAGTCGCGCGTATCGCGTCGGCTACGCGGCCCACAACCGTCACTTCCTCTGGGCTTCGGCGGCGATGGAGGGCCGCAGCGCAGTCGCGATCGCCGCGGCGCGTGCGGCGTATCGCACCGCGTGCGGGCCAGGCGTCAGCGATCGCAGCACGGGCCTCCTGCAGCACTACTACGTGCTGCCGCTCTATGCGCTGGTGCGCTTCGGGCACTGGCACGAGATCCTCACCGACACCTTGCCGCCCGATGTTGCCGAGCCGTATCCGCTCGCGATCTGGCATTACGCCCGCGGCACCGCGTTCGTGCGCACCGGGCGCGTGAACGCCGCCCGCGGGGAGCTCGATGCGCTCGAGCGCGAGGCGGCCTCTCCGGCGCTCGCGCAGGCGAAGATCAAGAACATCAATTTCGCCGCAAGCCTGGTGCGCATCGCGCAGCTCACATTGCAGGCGGACATCGCGGCCGCGAGCGGCGACGCCGACGGCGCCGTGAGCCTGCTGCAGGAAGCCACCGCGCGGGAAGATGCGCTGCAGTACGACGAGCCTCACCTCTGGCTCGCGCCGACGCGCCACGCCCTGGGCACCGCGCTGCTCGCGGCGCGGCGGCCCCCCGCGGCGGAAGCCGTGTTCCGGGAGGACCTCGCGCACTATCCCGACAACGGCTGGGCGCTCTTCGGCCTCGCGGCCGCGTTGCGCGCCCAGGGTCGCACAGCCGATGCGCGGGCCGTCGAGGCCCGCTTCGCCAAGGCGTGGCGCGCCGCGGACTTCCGGCTCACCGCGCCACGCCTGTGAGCCGGGCCGTGTGACGCCGATCACAGACAGGCTCGCTTGCGCACGCGCATCATCCGTACTCGACGCGCGCAAGGAGCCCATCATGAAGGCGATCACGGGAGCGGAAATGCAGGCACTGGTGCGCGCGTGCGACAGGCCGGTGCTGGTGGATTTCTGGGCAACGTGGTGCCGGCCGTGCCGTCTCATGGAGCGCGTCCTGGACGACGTCGGAGCGCAACTGTTGGACCGGCTCGAGATCGTGAAGGTGGACGTCGAGGAATCGGCTGCCCTCGCGCACGACCTTCACATCCAGGGCGTGCCCACGCTCGTGCTCTATCGCGACGGACGCCCCGTCGATTCGTTCGCGGGCGTGATGCCGGCGAGCGAGCTGCGCGCGTGGCTCGGGGAGCGCCTGGGCGCCGCCTGACCCCTCACCCGCTACAATGCACGCCTCGCACGACGCCGCGCATGCGGCCTCGCGTCTCCAACCCGTAGGCGAAATTCATGACCGGTACCGCACGCAAAGCCGCCGATCCGGAGCTCGAGCGCTGGAACACGCGCTTCGGCGCAACCGACTATGTGTTCGGCAAGCAGCCCAATGCCTTTCTCGCGGCGCAGGCCCATCGCCTGCGCCCCGGCATGAGCGCCCTCTGCATTGCGGACGGCGAGGGCCGCAACGGCGTGTTCCTGGCGAAGGCGGGCCTGCACGTCACGACCTTCGACTTCTCGCCCGTGGGCATCGCCAAGTCGCGCGCGCTCGCGAAGGAGACGGGCGTCACGCTCGACCAGCGGCGCTCGAGCGTCGCGGACTGGGACTGGGATGCGCGACAGTACGACGTCGTGGCCGCGATCTTCGTGCAGTTCGTGGGTCCGCAGGCGCGCGCCGCGATGTTCGACGGCATCGTGCGCGCCTTGAAGCCGGGCGGTCTTCTCCTCGTGCAGGGCTACGGACCGAAGCAGCTCGAATACGCCACGGGCGGCCCGAAGCAGCTCGAGAACCTGTACACGCCCGCGCTGTTGCGCAAGAGCTTCGCGGCGCTCGAGATCGTGCATCTCGCCGAGCACGACGATCTCGTCGACGAGGGCAGCGGTCATCGCGGCATGTCGGCACTGGTCGACATGGTCGCGATCAAGCCGGCGCATTGAAGGCAGCTCACTCGGCGTAGGGATCCTCGGCGCTGCCCGCGCGCCTCGCTCGGCGTGCCGGATCCACGACGGGGCCCGCGCGCGTCACTCGGCGTGCGCAATCCCCGGTGCGGCTCGCGAAGGCGCATCGCGGGATTGCGATTCGCGCCGAAGCGTATTACGGTTGCACGCCGGTTCGCGCCATGCGGTTGCGAACGCCGCCCTTACGCTCAACCGTCCCCGGAAAGGAAGCCCACATGCGCACGTCACGTCTTCGCGTCGCCCTCGTTGCCGCAGCCTGTGTCGCCGTCGTTGCCATCGCCGGACCCGCGTTCGCGCAGGGCAAGGCGAGCAAGAGCCAGGTGAAGCGCGGCGAATACCTCGCGCTGTTCGGCGGCTGCAACGACTGCCACACGCCGAAGGTGATGACACCGAACGGACCCGAGCCGGACAAGTCGCGGCTGTACATGGGCCATCCGGCGGACGCGGCGGTGCCGCCGCCGCCCGAAGGGGTGCTCGGTCCGGGCAAATGGATGGCCGCCACCAACGAGCACCTCACCGCGTGGGCGGGGCCGTGGGGTGTGAGTTTCGCGGCGAATCTCACGCCCGACGAGACGGGGCTCGGCAAGTGGACCGCCGAGCAGTTCATCAAGACGATGCGCACGGGCAAGCACCTCGGTGTCGCCCGGCCCATCCTGCCCCCGATGCCGTGGTTCAGCGTGGCGGCGCTCGACGACCGCGATATGCGCGCGCTGTTCGCGTACTTGAAGTCGGTCAAGCCGATCAGGAACCAGGTGCCGCAGCCGATCCCGCCGAAGTCCTGAAGCGTCGAACCGCATTGTCCCGAGCAATTGTTCGGGACGATGCGGTTGGAATGCTGCGTCAGCGGCGGCGGATCGCGCAGCGCACGCCCGTCGCCGCGAGCAGCAGCACGAGGGCGAGCAGCGCCCACTGCGAAAGCGTCGGGATGACGCTCAGGATGCCGGTGTTCACGCGGCTCGCGTTGTCGCCAAGCACCGGATCCGTGATGCCCGCGGGCGGCGTCACGGTCGCGACGTTCTGGATGTCGCCAGCGACGCCTGCGACGCCGGCCACGTCGAGCGTGATCGATCCACCCGCAGGCAGCACCGGAATGACGAGACCCGCACCCTGAAGCTGGGCGACCGTGGGATTCGGCGGGCACGCCGCATTGCCCGATGCGAGCGTGCAGGTCACGCCGGTTGCAGTGAAGTTCGCGACCGCGGGATCGGCGACGAGCGCACCGTCGGCTGCGCTCGGGCCGCCGTTGGTGATCGCCAGGCGGTAGGTCAGCGGCGCACCGGCATCGACGCGGGTCGGGCCGGTCTTGACGATGCGCAGGTCGGCGATCGACGCGACCGTGAACGCCATCGTCACCGTCGCCGCATTCACGCTCTGCTTGCCCGCGTTGTCGATCGCCCTGAACAGGATGCCGACGCTCACGCTGCCGTCGACGGGATCGACCGCAACGGAGCCGATGTTTGCAGCCGGCACCACGATCCCTCCCGGCGGGAACGATCCGGCCGCGTACGTCGTTCCGTTGAGCACGATGCTGGTGGCATTCGACGGGAAGGCGATGAACCGGTACGACGCGACTGTACCGTCCGCATCGGTGCTGCCGGTGAATGCACTCGCCGGCACCGCGACCGTGTTGGTCCCGCCCGGATTGGCTTGGCTCGCGCACCGCGCCTGCGACCGCCACCGGCAACTGCTCGAGGCCGAAGTTCTGGTTGGTGAGGTCGGTGGTGCCAGTGGTCAGCACCAGCGTCGTCGCCGTGGTGTGGACCCAGCCCGCCGGCAGCGGCGGCGTGCCCGGGTTGTAGCTGCTGCCCAACGCCGGATTCGCCGTCGTCACGACGAGCTGCAGCGGCGTGTTCGGCAGCACGCCGGCGAAGTTGTAGCTGCCCGCATTGCCGACGCTGCTCAACGCCAGCACCACCCCGGCGTTGTCGGTGAGCACCACGTTGAGACCACCCGCGTCGGTCCCCGCTTCACCGCCGCCCTGGATGCCGTTGCCGTCGCCGTCGTCGTACGCCGCACCGCTCACCGCAATCGGCGCGAGACCCACCCCGACGTCGGCGCTGGCGCAGTTCACCACCGGCGCCGTGCACGACGGCGTCTCCCCATCGCCCACGATGGTCGCGCGATTGGTCACGTTCTGGCCCGACAGCGCGTTGGTCGGCGTGACGTTGAGCGTCGCCACCAGCTCCGCCGCCGCACTCGCCGGCAACCCGCTCGCGCGATCGCAGCTCACCATCTGGCCCACCGTGCCGCAGCTCCAGCTCGCCCCGGCCGTCACGCTGCCGAGGGTGAGCCCTGCGGGAAGGTCGTCCGTTACCGTGGTCGGCAGCACCGAATCCGCCGAGCCCACGTTGCTCGCCCGCAGCGTGTAGCTGTAGGCCTCGCCCACCGCCACGCTGCCCTTGCTCGCGCTCTTCGCGACCATCAGGTCCGGCGCCACCACCGTGGTCTGCACCGGGCCGCCGATGTTGTTGCCCGGCACCGGATCGCTCACGCTCGCCGGCACGCTCACCACCGCCAGGTTGGCGAAGCTCGCCCCCGCCCCCGGCGCCGTCCCGCTCACCGTCAGCACCACCCGCCCACCCGCGGGCAGCGTCGGCACCACCACGTCGAGCGCACCCGCGAGTGCCAGCGGCAACCCCACCGCCGGACAGGCCGCGCCGTTGCTCGCGCTGCACCCCGTCAGCGCGGTGGTGCTCAACGCCACCGGCAACGCATCGGTCACCCGGCTGCCGTCCGCCGTCCCCGGACCCAGGTTCATCACCGTCAGCGTGTAGCTCACCGCTGCCCCCGCCAGCACCGTCGCCGGACCCGTCTTGGTCAGCAGCACGTCGGCCACGATCGCCGGCGCGCTCGCCTGCACCTGCGTCACCACCTGCGCAGCGTCGTTCGCCGGGTTGGAATCAGGCACGCCGACGGCCGGCGCGATGGTGACGGTGTTCGTGAGCGTCGTCGGCGCGTTGGGCGCCGTACCCCTCACGGTCCAGGTCAGCACCCCGCCGGCGGGCACCGCGCCGAGCGTCGCGCCGATCGAGTCGATACCATTTGCGGCCGGACAATTCGCTCCGCCGGCTGCGACGCAGGTCCACGTGACGCCGGCGAGGCCCGGCGGCACGGGATCCGTCAGCACGGCGCCGTTCGCCGTCGCCGGCCCCGCGTTCGTCGCGGTGACGACGTAGGTGACGGCCGCGTTGACCGCAACCGCAGCCGGTCCGCTCTTCGCGACGCCGAGATCCACCGGCTGCGGCGGAGGCACGTTGGACGTGACCGCGGTGCTGGTGCTGCCGGTGTTGTTCGCGAGATCGGTGTCCGTGATGCCCGCAGGCACCGTCGCACTGGCAGTGTTCACCAGTGTCTGCGCGGTAGCCGGTGCCGTCGCGCTGATGGTCAGCACGACCTGACCGCCGGCCGGCAGCGTCGGGATGGTCACGTCGAGCGTGCCGGCGATCGGGAGCGCAAGCGCAACGGCAGGGCACGCAGCGCCCGCGCTCGCATTGCAGCTCGTGACCTGGGCACCCGTCACGGCACCGGGCAACGTGTCGGTGACCGTCGTGCCGTCCGCTGCCGACGGCCCGGCACTCGTGATCTGCACCGTCCAGCCGAGCGTTGCGCTCGCCGCGACAAGTGCGGGCCCATTCTTCTGCACGGCGACGTCGGCGAGCAGCGGGGTGATGCTCGTGTTGACGGTGCTGGTGTTATTGGAGTTGTCCGGATCGGTGATGCCGCTCGCGACCGTGATCGTCGCCGTGTTGGCGATCGAGCCGGTCACGCCGGCGGTGCCGCTCACCGTGAACGTCAAGGATCCACCGCTCGGCAGCGTCGCGATCGTGATCCCGGCACCCTGCAGCTCGGCAACGGTCGGACTGGCCGGACACACCGCCCCGCCGCTGGCACTGCCGCAATTGACCGTGGTTGCCGTGAAGTTGGCGACCGCGGGATCGGTGACCACCGCATTGTCCGCCGCGGCCGGACCACTGTTGGTGACCACAAGGCTGTAGTACGCCGACGCGGTGTTGGCGTCGCCGGTGTTCTTCACGACCAGCGTGTAGGTGATGACCTGGCCCGACGTGACCGTAGTGCCGGATGCGGGAGTCGCGCTCTTGGTGACGCTGATGGCGGGCGCGGCCTTGACCGCATACGAAACCGGGTTGCTGGTCCCGGCGAGCCCGCCGTCGCCACTGATCGTCGCGGCATTGAGGATCTGGCCGCCGTCGACGGCGGGATTGTCCACGGTCACCTGGAACGCGAGCGGCGCCGCGGACGTGCCCGCATTCACGGTGCCCACGTTGAAAGTCACGGTGGGCGGCCCGGTCGTGTAGTTGCACGTCGCCCCCGCGCACGAGCCGGGGACGTAGGTGGTGCCGGCGGGGATCGCATCCGCGACGACGACGTTCGCGGCGGGCACCGAGTTCGTCGGGTTGCTCACCGTCAGCGTGTAGGTGATCGTGCTCCCCGGGGTGATGAAGCCGTTCGCATCCGGCGACGGTACGACCGATTGCGCCTTGGCGACGACGGCCGCCGGATCCGCGACGAGCGTGTTCGTGACGGTGTTGCTCGAGCCCGCGTAGCTGCCCGCCGCGCCGAACGTGAGCTTTCCGCGGCCGGTGCCGTTGTGATACACGCCGTTCACCGCCCAGTCGTACTCGACCCCGCCGGTGACGAACTGCGCAACGCGCTCCGTCTGCAGCCAGTACTGCACGTAATTGGGCGTGCCGTCGGGCTGGTGCCACGTCTGCACCGACCCGCCGGGCAAACCGTTCGTCACCGTGGTCGGGACCGCCTGCGCAAGCGGCAGGTCCGGTCGCGGGACCGTCCACGTTCCGCCGACGTTGTCGATCGCCGGGAAGCCGAACTTCGTCAGGAATCCGCCGCCCACGACGGACGTCATGAGCGAGCGCACGGCCGGCGCGCTATTCGCGTAAAGGTCGACGATCGCGTTCTCGTTCGACAGGATCGAGTGACACATCGCAATCCAGCCCGCCGCCCTGCGCGACGAAGTTGTCGAGCTCGGCGTAGGCCTGCGTGCCGACGTTGGTCGGGTCGTTGAGCGAGTACGCGTAGCCGCTGTTGTGCGGCGTCACGAACACGTCGTACTTCTTCACGCTGCAGGCGCTGGTCTGGTAGAGCGCGCTGTCGCCGATGGTCGCCGGACACGACGCCGCCGAGCTGTTGTTGCAGGCGATCAGGCCGGCGTTGAGCACGTTCGGGGAGAGCGCGGTCCACACCCCGCCATTCGCGTCCGGAATGCCGGCCGCGTTGAAATACGGGATTGCGATCCCCGCGTTGATCGATTCCAGCGCGATGCGTGGCGCGCGGCGCAGCACGATGTCGACGTTGGCCGTGAACGGCGCCGTGGCCTCGTGGATCGCGAGCGCGGGATTGGCGCCGTTGGCATTGCGCCACGCCGTGATGATCGGGTCCGCCGCAGCGACGTCGGTGCTGGCGATGATGAACGGTCCACCGGTGTAGGTGTAGGGCGAGCCGATCGTCTGGGCGGCGTTGTAGTGATTGACCGTGGTCGCCTGGAAGTCGGCGCCGCCGAACGTCTTGCCGCTGCCGATCGCCCAGTGCACCGGGATCCCGCTTTGCAGCAGCTTGTAGACGAGCCCGTACGCCTTGAACATCCCGTAGTTCTGGTACGCGACGTCCATGGGCACGATGATCGAGCCCGCGCCGAAGGCGGTCGGTGTGCCTGCCCTCGCGGGAAGTGCGCCGAGCAGCGAGATCGAGGCGAGCAGCAGCGCGAGCAGCACCTGCCACCATGCTGCGCGGCGGCGGGGAATTCGGAAGCGGGCTCGCCCTGCGGTGACGAACCGCGGGGACCGGGCGTGCGCCACGCGCGACCGGCCTGTGTTGCGCGAAGCTTCAGATCGGCGGAGGGGATCCGGTCGGGTTACCGGTGGGCGCGGGTGTGAGGTCTCGCAAGCTCGATTCAGACGCAGGTTCCGGCGGGGGGCGGCTCCATCCCTTCGGCGCGGGCCCGTATCCGGTCTCTTGTCGCGCAGGGATCGAGTTCCGGCGGAGCATACGTCCGTGGCCGGGCGCATGCAATTGGATGCCCCTCGACAGGGTGCATATGCCGCACGATCGTTGCACTACGGCAACGCAGCCCGACGAGCCGTACGCCCCCACCCCCTTACTCTGAGTAAAACGCGTGCGTTTTACTCAGAGTAAGGAGTACCGGCGCATCAGCCACCCCTTCACCATCCCGGGCGAGCCGAGCGTCGGGGCTTTCGCTCAGTAGTGGATCAGGCTCGGGATCGTGTCGCCCCAGCTCTGCAGCGGTCCGAGCGGCTGGCGCGCGTTCTGGTATTCGTGGATCACCGGCTGGCCGCCGTAGGCCTTGTACACCACGACATCGTCGACGAGGAGGACGAGCGCGTTGAAGTTCCAGCCCGTGATTTCCGTCTCCCGGCGGAACGCGAGCGAGTCGAGCCAGAAGTTGCCCACGCGCTCGCGTCGGATGTGCTCGACCTTGACCGCATACCCCGAGCACGCGCTGCCGGCGGACAGGCACTCGCGCACGCCCTTGTCGAGGCGCTCGGAGAAGATCGTGGCGCCCAGCGGGAACCGCAGGACGACATCGGAGTAGGTCAGCAGCGTGACGTTGGGCGTCGAGTAGGGCGCGATGCCCAGGGCCGGGAGGTCGCCGGCGCGCGTGCGATAGGGCTCGATGCGCTCGATCGCGGTGCGCGCATCCTCGAAGCTGTCCCACGAGCCCAGCACCTCCGCGCGATCCTTCGGGAGCAGCTCGGCGCACCCGGCCAGCACCAGCGCACAACCCAGCAACCACGCGATGCCCGCCCGCCTGGGCAACGCCTGCACGCGTGAACGAATGGACATGAAGCCATGCTATGAGACGCGCCACCGCCCGTCGGATTGAGAATGGTCAACTTCACGCGGTCGGCGCTCGCGCTGGCGCATCGGGGGTGACCTGTGTCAAGTCCCTGGCGCTGCCCTCTGTCACCATGGCGTAGCGTGTCGGGCTCGGGCAACACTCGCGTTTCGCCGCCATCGCGTCGACCATGATCGACCCATCGAACGCTCCACCGTCGTCCGCTTCGCGCGTGCCCGAGCCTCCTCATCCCATCGAGCGTCGCGCGTCGTTGCCCGCGCAACGACCGAAGCCCGCTGCGGACGATCCCGGCGCACCGGAGCGCGTGCGCGCGATCATGGCGAATCCGAGCTATCTCGAAGCGGATCGCGACGTCGCGTTCCTCAACCGCGACGCCGCTCGCGGCGTGCGCCTGCAGCTCGACTTCCTCAAGGCCGAGCTGCTGCTCGAGCAGCACGGCATCCTGCACACGATCGTGGTGTTCGGCAGCAACCGGTTCGCCGAACCCGCCTCGGCGCAGCGGGACCTCGACGCACTGCGCGATGCGATCGCGGCTGGCGACGACAGCAACGGCACCCGCGCCGCGCTTCGTCGCGCCGAGCGCGTGCTCGCCAACAGCCGCTACTACGACGTCGCCCGCGAGTTCGGACGCCTCGTCGGCACCGCGGCGAAGGAAGCCGGCGGCACGCTGACGGTCGTGACGGGCGGCGGTCCCGGCATCATGGAAGCGGCCAACCGCGGCGCGTACGACGTCGGCGCCCCGAACATCGGGCTCAACATCGTGCTGCCGCAGGAGCAGTATCCGAATCCGTACGTCACGCCGGAGCTGTGCTTCCAGTTCCATTACTTCGCGATCCGCAAGCTGCACTTCCTGCTGCGCGCGCGCGCCCTGGTCGCGTTTCCCGGCGGCTACGGCACGCTCGACGAGCTCTTCGAGACGCTCGCGCTGGTGCAGACGCGCAAGATCGCGCCGATCCCGGTCGTGCTCGTGGGCGAAGCGTACTGGCGGCGCGTGTTCGACATCGACTTCCTGGTCGCCGAAGGCGCCATCGATCCCGAGGACCGCGAGCTCTTCTGGTTCGCCGAAACTGCGCAGGGCGCGTGGTCGGGCATCGTCGACTGGTACGCGCGTACGGGGCGCACGCCATGAAGATCTCGTTCCACGGCGCGGCCCGCGGCGTCACGGGCTCGTGTCACCTGGTCGAGACGCGCGGGCTTCGCGTGCTCGTCGACTGCGGCCTGTACCAGGGCGGTCGCGACATCGAGGAAGAGAACGCGAGGCCGTTCGGCTTCGATCCGCGCGACATCGACGTCGTGCTGCTGACCCACGCGCATCTCGATCACTGCGGCCGCCTGCCGATGCTGGTGCGCCAGGGCTTTCGCGGCGAGATCGTCGCGACGGCGGCCACCCGCGATCTCGCGCGTCTCGTGCTGCTCGATGCGGCGCACCTGCAGGAAGAGGAGCTGGTGCACCGCGTCCATCGTGCGCATCGGCGCCACGCGCGCGAGGACCTGAGCGAGCCGCTCTACTCGGTCGCCGATGCGCTGCAGACGCTCGAGCGCTTCGTTCATCCTGCGCCGTACGGGCGGCCGGTCGCCCTGCCCGGAGGCGCGCGCGCCACGTTCCTCGACGCGGGCCACATCCTGGGCTCCGCGAGCGTGCTGCTGGAGATCGGTGACGGCAGCTCGCGCCGCGCCCTGCTCTTCTCCGGCGATCTCGGCAACAGCGGCCGGCCGCTGCTGCGCGATCCCGCGCCGCCGCCCGACGCCGACGTCGTCGTGATGGAGACGACCTACGGCAATCGGGATCATCGCTCGCTCGCGTCGTCGGTCGACGAGCTGCACGGCGCCATCGCGGCAACCTTCGCGCGCGGCGGCAACGTGATCATCCCCACCTTCGCGCTGGAGCGCGCGCAGGAGCTGCTGTTCCACATCCGCCAGGGCGTCGAGCACGCGCGCATTCCGGCGGGCACGCACGTGTTCCTGGACTCACCGATGGCGATCTCGGCGACGGACATCTTCCGCCACCACCCCGAGTGCTACGACGAGGAAACGCGCGAGCTCTTCCGCATGCGCGACGATCCGTTCGCCATTCCCAACCTGCACTTCACGCGCGAGTCGTCGGAGTCGATGGCGATCAACCGCATCGTGAGCGGCGCGATCATCCTAGCGGGCTCGGGGATGTGCACGGGCGGCCGCGTGCGCCATCACCTGCGCCATCAGCTCGGCGAGGAGCGCTGCGCGGTGATCTTCGTCGGGCTATGCCGCCGCCGGCACGCTCGCGCGGCAGATCATCGACGGCGCCACGACGGTGCGCATCCACGACGAGGACATCCGCGTGCGCGCCCGCATCCACACCATCAACGGCTTCTCCGCGCATGCCGGGCAATCCGAGCTGCTCGCGTGGCACGCGCGTACGGGGCATCCGCAGCACACGTTCCTGGTGCACGGCGAGGAGGAGGCGATGACGGCCTTCGCGGCACGCCTGCCCGCCGCCCCCCAAATGCCGCGACTTCACGACGCGTATACGGTCTAGCGTCGACGCGCCTTTCGTTGATAACCGTCAACCGCGGCAGCATCGCCCCGCGTAGGCTGGGTTACGCCGACATCACGGCGATGGTGAGAGAAATGAGAGCCCTCCAGCGACAGCAGACCCAGCAACTGCGCAGCAACCTGCTCGCCGAGCGCGAGCGCATCCTGGCCCGCGCGCGCGACGACATCGCGCAGCTCAACGAGCACCCGCTGAGCGAGATCGCCGGCGACGTACCCGATGAAGGCGACGAGTCGGTCGCCGTCAGCGTGTGCGATTTCGAGAACGCGATGATCCGGCGCGAGCTCGCGCAGGTGCGCGAGATCGACAGCACGCTGCAGCGCATCGAGAGCCGCGGCTTCGGCCTGTGCGTCGACTGCGGCGAGCCGATCGCGAAGGCGCGCCTCGCCGCGTCCCCGACGGCCACGCGCTGCATCGAGTGCCAGAAGCTGCACGAGCGCACGTACGCGCATGCAGCGATGCCGACGCTGTGAATACGCCGGCTGTCCCGGTCACCCGTTACTCTGAGTAAGAGGTGCGCCGCTCACCTCGTTGCGATCCGAGGAGATCGTTCATGAACCATCCCAAGGCACTGCGCTTCCACGCCTCGGCGCGCGACAAGATCTGCGCTGGGCTCAACACCCTCGCCAATGCGGTGAAGGTGACGCTCGGGCCGAAGGGGCGAACCGTGATCCTGGAGCGCGGCTACGGCTCGCCCACGGTGATCAACTCGGGCGTGATCGTGGCGCGCGAAATCGAGCTCGAGGATCACTTCGAGAACGTCGGCGCGCATCTCGCGCGCGAGGTCGCGGCGAAGACGTCCGAGACCGCGGGCGACGGCACGACCACGGCCACGGTACTCGCCCAGGCCATCGTGAACGACGGCCTCAAGTACGTCACCGCCGGCCTCGACCCGATGGACGTGAAGCGCGGCATCGAGGCCGCCGTGACTGCCGTCGTGGCCGAGCTCAAGCGCAACTCGAAGCCCTGCACCACGAATCAGGAGATCGCGCAGGTCGGCACCATCTCGGCCAACGGCGACGCGGCCATCGGGGCGATGATCGCGGAGGCGATGGCGAAGGTCGGCGAGAACGGCGTGATCAAGTCCGAGGAAGGACGCGGGCGCTCGAACGAGCTGGAAGTGGTCGAAGGCATGCAGTTCGACCGCGGCTATCTCTCCCCGTATTTCGTGACCGACACCGAGAAGCGCCGCATCGTGCTCGAGGATGCGAGCGTGCTGCTCTACGACGGCAGCATCAGCGCGATCGGACCGCTGATCCCGATCCTCGAGGAAGTCTCGCGCGAGAGCCGACCGCTGCTGGTGGTGGCGGAGGATGTCGCCGGTGAAGCGCTCGCCACGCTGGTGCTCAACACGCTGCGCGGCGTGATCCGCGCGTGCGCCGTGAAGGCGCCCGGCTTCGGCGACCAGCGCAAGCTGCTGCTGCAGGACATGGCGATCCTCACCGGCGGCGCGCTCGTGTCCGCGGACATGGGCATGACGCTCGAGACCGCCACGCTCGCGCAGGTCGGGCGCGTGCGCCGGATCGAGATCGACAAGGACAGCACCACGCTGATCGGCAGCGGCGGCACGTCGGAAGCGATCCGCACGCGGGCGGCGCAGCTGCGCGCCGAACGCGAGCAGGCGACCACCGACTACGATCGCGGCCAGCTCGACGAGCGCATCGCGCGGCTCTCCGGCGGTGTCGCCTTGATCAAGGTCGGCGCATCGACCGAAACCGAGATGCGCGAGAAGCGCTCGCGCGTCGAGGACGCGCTGCACGCCACGCGCGCGGCGATGGCCGAAGGCATCGGCCCGGGCGGCGGCGTCGCGTACCTTCGCACACGCCACGTGCTCGACGCGATGAAGGGACCGAATCTCGCGCAGGATGCGGGCATTCGCATCGTCGCCCGCGCGCTCGAGGAGCCGCTGCGGCAGATCGCGGCGAATGCGGGACAGGATCCGGCGGTGGTGGTCGAGCGCGTCCTCGCCGGAACCGGCAGCTACGGTTACAACGCGGCGACCAACGAATACGGCGACGTCGTCGCGATGGGCGTGATCGATCCGACGAAGGTGACGCGCCTCGCGCTCGAGAACGCCGCGTCCATCGCGAGCCTGATCCTCACCACCGACTGCGTCATCGCCGACATCGGCAACGCCCCGGCCGAGCCCGAGGAAGCCGAGTTCGCCTGACCACCTCCGGGGGCCACGGGGCTACCGCGGAGCTGTCCGCCCGTCCCCGACCCATTGTCCCGAACAATTGTTCGGGACAATGGCTTGGAACGAGGGAGCGCCGTAGGGATTACGCGAACCAGCGCGCGCGGACCAGGAATTCGTCGTGCGCGAACTTGAGCTCGAGCCGCCCGCCGTGGGCGTGCTTCAGCGCCTCGCCGATGCGCCGCGGCAGGTGCAGGTCGGTCGTGGTGATCTCGATCTCGTCGCCCGCCTCCTCGATCGCCATGATGCGATGCAGCGGATGGTCCTCGCCTTCCGCGGCGGCGACGTTGCGCACGAGCCCCATCAGCTCGTCGCGATGCTCGGCGAGGAACGGCCCGGCGAGCGTCAGGAAGCCGGCGGGCAGCTTGTCGGCGATGCGGCGGCACGCCGGACATTCGGCGCGCAGGGCGTCCGGCGCGCTCGCGCCGCGGTGCCAGCGTCCGTCCTTGAACACGAGCCCGCAGGTCGGGCAGGTGGTGAGGTGCGCGTACTTCTTCTTCGCCTGATACGGGTCGTGGCGAAGCTCGTCCAGAATATGATCGCGATAGCGCGTCACGCCGCCCGGGGGGCGTGAGGGGGGAAGGTGTGCGGGCTCGGACTGTCATGACTGCCTCCTGCATTGAGCGCGAACGAAAGCCTGTCGCCTTCGATCCTACGCGGCTGTCGCCCCCCGTCCTTGACAACGGGCAAGCGGCCTCACCGGTGCCGGCGGCTGTCGTGACCACGACAAGTTGTTGCGAAATGATCAATGCGCGCGACGCGGGGCCGGTGCACGCTTGATGTGCAGTCAGGTGCAGCGCCATGGTCCAGCAACGGACACGAAAGGCGTGAGGCAATGGCAACCCACGCGAGCGACGTGATCGAATCGGTGCGAACGATGCCCGACGTGCTCGCGTCGTGGGCCCACGTCCCGCGCGCATGGCTCGCGCGCCGCGCCGGCGCGGCGGACATCGCGCGGCTGCAGGCGACGCGCACGGCCGCGATGATCCGTCATGCGCGCGCGCATTCGCCGTTCTATCGTACGCACTGGCGAGGCGTGCGCAACGAGCCGGAGCTGCGCGAGCTGCCGCCGGTCACGCGCAGCGAGCTGATGGCGCACTTCGACGCCTGGGTCGTCGATCCGAGCGTCACGCGTGCAGGCGTCGAGCGCTTCCTCGCCGATCCCGCGAACGTCGCGCGACGCTATCTCGACCGCTATTTCGTGTGGACGAGCTCCGGCACCTCGGGCGTACCGGGCATCTACGTGCAGGATCTCGACGCGATGGCGGTGTACGACGCGATGGTCGCGCTGCAGGCGTGCGCGGGCGGCGCCGCGTATCGCGCATCGCAGGCCTGGACCACGGGCGGACGCGCCGCGCTGGTCGCGGTCGCGACCGGACACTACGCAAGCGTGGCCACGTTCCTGCGCACCGCGCGATCGATGCCGTGGGCGCAGGCGCGCGTGTTCTCCATCCTCACGCCCCTGCCCGAGCTGTGCGCGAAGCTGGCGGCGTTCGATCCGGCCTTCCTCGCGGGGTATCCGACGGTGCTGCAGCTCCTCGCCCGCGAGCAGCTCGAAGGACGGCTCGCGCTGCGTCCCGCCGCCATCTGGTCGGGCGGCGAGTGCCTCTACGCCGCTGCGCACGCGGAGATCTCGCGCGCATTCGACTGCGGCGTGGTCGAGGAGTATGGTGCGTCGGAGTGCATGAATCTCGGCTTCCGCTGCAGCGCCGGATGGCTGCACGTCAATGCCGACTGGGCGGTGCTCGAGCCCGTCGACCGGGACTATCGTCCGGTGCCGCCGGGCCGTGCGTCCGACACGGTGCTGCTCACCAATCTCGCCAATCGCGTGCAGCCGATCATCCGCTACGATCTCGGTGACAGCGTGCTCGTGCGGCCCGCACCGTGCGAGTGCGGCAACCCGTTGCCGGCGATCCGCGTGGAGGGCCGCAGCGACGAGGTCCTGCAGATGACCGACACCCACCACGCGAGCGTGCGGCTGCTGCCGCTCGCCTTCGACACGGTGATCGAGACGGCGCTCGGCGGCTGTCCCTACCAGATCGTGCAGACGGCGCCGCATGCGCTGGCGGTGCGCCTGCAGCCGCCGTGCGATGTCGAGCTCGCCGCCGCATGGGCGCGCGCGCAGCCCGCGCTGCGCGCCTGGCTCGATGCGCAGGGACTCGCCAACGTCGCGCTCGCGCTCGATCGCACCTCGCCGCACAAGGATGCAAGCGGCAAGCTGCGCCACGTCCTGCCGCTGCGGCATCGGCGCACCGAGGCCGAGCTCGCCCTCACGGCGGATCGGTCGCATGGCGGTTCGCCGCGACCGAGAGGCTCATCTGCACCCAGCCATCCCTAGGAGGAACGCATGATGTTCGCCGACCGCACCGACGCCGCCATCCGACTCGCCGAAGCGCTCGCGCGCTGGCGCGGCGCGCACCCGCTCGTCTGCGCAATCCCGCGCGGCGCCGTGCCCATGGCGAAGATCATCGCCGAGCATCTGGACGGCGACGTGGACGTCGTGCTCACGCGCAAGCTGCACGCGCCCGGTCAGCCCGAGTTCGCCGTGGGTGCCGTGGACGAGACCGGCTGGTGCTATCTCGCCGACTACGCGGCGGCCACCGGCGCCACCGACGCGTACATCCGCCAGCAGATCGCGGACGAGCGCGCGACGATGCGCCGGCGCCGCGCGGAATACACCCCGGTGCGGCCGCCGCTCGATCCCGAGGGACGCGTGGTGATCGTGGTCGACGATGGCCTTGCCACCGGGGCCACCATGATCGCGGCGCTTGCACGCGTTGCGCGCACACAACCCGGCGCGCCTGATCTGTGCGGTGCCCGTGGCGTCTGCGGATGCGCTCGCCAAGGTCCGCACCTACGCCGACGAGGTGGTCTGCCTCGACGTGCCGTTCGCATTCCACGCGGTCGGGCAGTTCTATCGCGACTTCCGCCAGGTCGAGGACGACGAGGTGATCGCCTGCCTCGCCGCGCCGCCGGCGCGAGCTCCGGCATCGGCTCCGGCCAGGGCCGCGGATGCCTGATCGTCGGCGATGATCGGTTAGGGGCGCGGATGCCTGAACGCGGTCGCGAACGTCTGCACGAAGCGATCGAGCTCGGCCGCGGGCAGCGCGTTCACGCCGGCCGCAGCCGCACGCCCACCCCCTGCGAACGCACGGCAAAGCTCGCCCGCGCCCTGCGGCCGGGCGAGCGGCGCGCGCACGCTCACGAGATAACTGCCGTCCGCGTTCTGGGTAAGCACCGCATGCGCGCAGTCCGGATCGCGGGTCGCGAGCTCGTTGGCGATGATGCCGTGCACGCGGCGGCTCCATGCGGCTGCCGGCAGGCGCACGACCGCAGCGCCGGGTACGCGCGAGAGCGGCGCGATCGCTCGCGCGCGCTCCGCGTCCTCGTGGCGCACGCTGCGAATGCGCCGCCAGATCGTTTCGCGCGCGAGGAATCCGAACGGACTCGCGTGCGGGCGCATGAGCCGATACAGGTCCGCGGGCGCGATGACGAGGTCGGCCTCGGTGTCGCCGTACGCGTTGTACGCGAGATCCTCGCCGAGCGCCTTCAGCGCATCGATCTCGGGCTCGCCGAGCGCGAGCGTCGCCGCGAGCCGGCGCGCGGTTGCCGCGAGGTTGTCCCCGAAGGCGGCGACGATCGCCCACGCGCGATGCCGGCCGCCGAGCGCGCGATCGACGATCGTGGCGGTGCAGGAGTCCGGCGCGGTGTCGATGTGCGCGTGAAGGCGCGCGTCGGAGGGGATCTCGCCCGCGTGATGATGATCGAAGTACTCCACCGCCACGTCGTGCTGCAGCAGCGCGAGCAGCGCGGTGCGGTTGGTGTCGAGCGAGACGTCGCAAACGGTGACGCGATCGCCCGCGCGGGCATCCACGCGCTGCAGCAACGCGATGTCGCGCTTCACGCCGGTGACGAGCACGGCCTCGCGCGGATCGGCGAGCCGGAGCTGATGCAGCGCGCACAGCCCATCGGCATCGCCGTTGAAGACGTCGTAGCTGGTCATGACTGTCGTGGGCACCGGTGCGGCCGGAGCCCATCCGCTTGCGTGAGGTGAGATCGATGCGCGACGAGCTGCTCGTGTACGCACCCGCTGCCAGCGCGGCTTACGCTGCGCGGGTCGCGCAGCATGCCGGGGTGGCCCTCGCGCCGCTCGAGGAGCGCGACTTCGAGGACGGCGAGCACAAGGCGCGACCGCTCGCAAGCGTACGCGGCCGCGACGTGGCCCTCGTGCACTCGCTTTACGGCGATGCCGGCCAGAGCGCCAACGACAAGCTCGTGCGCATGCTGCTGCTGATCGGCACGCTGCGCGATGCGGGAGCCGCCCGCATCATGGCCGTGTGCCCGTATCTCGCGTACGCCCGCAAGGACCGGCGCACCAAGGCGCGCGATCCGGTCAGCACGCGCTACGTCGCCGAGCTCTTCGAGGCCGTCGGCACCGACGTCATGGTAACGATCGACGTGCACAATCTCGCCGCGTTCGAGAACGCCTTCCGCTGCCGGACGACGCACCTCGAGGCGGCAGGCCTCTTCGTCCGGCATCTGGTCCCGCTCCTCGGCGAGGCCGAGGTGGTGGTCGTGTCGCCCGATGCCGGCGGCATCAAGCGGGCCGAAGCGCTGCGCCAGCGCCTGGCGCGCGAACTGGGCCGCTGCGTCGGCGCCGGTTTCGCCGAGAAATACCGCAGCGCGGGCGTGGTGACGGGCGACGCTTTCGTCGGCGACGTCGACGGCCGGACGGCGCTGATCGTCGACGATCTCATCAGCGGCGGCACGACGATCGCCCGCGCGGCCGCCGCGTGCAAGGCGCGCGGTGCCGCGCGCATCATCGCGACCGCGACCCACGGCGTCTTCGCTGCGGCCGCGAACGCGACGCTCGGCGACGCGCCGGTCGATCGCATCCTGGTCACCGACACGGTCGCGCCGCGCTGCGCGGTCGAAGCGCCGCTCGGGCGCAAGCTCACGGTGCTCGACACCGCACCGCTCCTGGGCGCGGCCCTGCGCTGTCTTCACGACGACGGCTCGATCGTCGCGTTGCTCGAGGCGTAATCCGCCGCAGGATCGCGGCGCGCGAGGTGCTGCTGCGCAAGCTGCAGGTAGGTGAGCGCGAGCGTGCGCCACTTCGGCTGGCGCAGCGCGGGATCGGCGAGATGGTGGATGGCAAGCCGTGCCCGCACGCCCGCCCTGAAGCTCGCGTAGAAATCGAGCAGCGCGGGCGCGACCGGGTCGTTGGCAGCCGCGCAATAGCGCTCGAGCAGCATGCGTGCTTGCACGGGCGCGCCAAGGCGCTCGCATTCGAGCGCGAGAAAAGCGATCTCGTCGGCAGGATCGAGCTCGCGCAGCGCGCGGCTGAAGTCGAGGCAATCGATGACGACCGGCGGCGATTCGAGGCACACGTGCTCCGGCCGCAGGTCGCCGTGCGCTTCGACCACCCGCCCTTCCGCCGCGCGCGAGCGCAGCAGCGCATCGCACGCGGCGAGCGCGGCCCGTTGCTGCGCGTGCACGGCGTGCACCTCGCCGAGCGGAAGATCGTAGCGCGCGTCGGCGAGCTCGCGCTCGTTCTCGTCGATCGCCGCGCGAAAGCGCTCGACGTACGCATCGGGGGTGATGGCAACGCGCTCCGCGGTGGCATGGAAGCGGCACAGGACCGCGACGAGCGCATCGATCGCGGCGGCGCTGACGCGATCCTGCGCGAGCATGCGATCGAGCATCAGCGCGCCGGGCAGGCGACGCATGCGCACGAGCCAGTCCACGGCGGGCCCCGTGCCGTCGAGCTGCAGCGTGCCGTCGGGCTTGCGCCGCAGCGCCACCACCTCGCGGTAGACGTCGGGCGCGAGGCGGCGGTTGAGCATGAGCTCCTGCTCGGCGTTGCGCCGGCGCGCAGCCGTCGTGGTGAGATCGAGGCCCGACGCGCGCACGGGCTTCTTGAGCTTCCACGCCTCCTGCGCGGTCAGGAACAGCCGCGACATGTGCGTCTCGATGGCGTCGACCGCGGTGACCGACGCACCGTAGCTCTCCGGGCGGGACAGGAACGCGGCGCGCTCCTTCGCGGCCGACGACATGCCGTGGGCCGACGGCCTCGCAGGCGGCTTCGACGGGCTTGCGGGTGCCCGTTCCATCATGGCCTCGACCGGCGTCGCGCTCGCCACGCGTTCAGTCCTGGCGCACGTAGGTTCCGGGCGCTTCGCCGAGCGGCGTGTAGCCCGCGGCGGGCGCGCCCATCGCGGGCGGATCGGCCAGCGCACCGGAGTGGGCGTCGAGCCATTGCACCCACGCCGGCCACCACGAGCCCTCGTGCACCTGCGCCTCGGCCACCCACAGCTCGGGATCGACATACGCGTCGTCGCCGCGCTTCGTGGCGATGCGGTAATGCCGGTGAGCGTGACCCGGTTCCGACACGATGCCGGCGTTGTGCCCGCCGTTGGTGAGCGCGAACGTGACCTCGGTGTCGCTGAGCAGATTGAACTTGTACACCGACGGCCACGGTGCGACGTGGTCGGCCTCGGTGCCCACCGCGAACAGGGGGAGCGTGAGGTCGTTCAGCGCGACCGCCTTGCCGCCGGCCATGTACCTGCCCTCCGTGAAGTCGTTGTCGAGGAACAGCCCGCGCAGGTACTCGCTGTGCATGCGATACGGCATGCGGGTCGCATCCGCGTTCCACGCCATCAGGTCGGTCATCGGCCGCCGCTCGCCCATGAGGTACTCGGTCACCATGCGCGACCAGAAGAGGTCGTTCGAACGCAGCATCTGGAAGGCGCCCGCCATCTGCCGGCTGTCGAGGAATCCTTGCTCCCACATCACGTCCTCGAGGAACGTGACCTGGCTTTCGTTGATGAAGAGCATGAGCTCGCCGGCTTCCGTGAAGTCGGTCTGCGCGGCGAAGAACGACGTCGACTGCAGGCGGGTATCGCGATCGCGCGCGAGCGCCGCCGCCGCGATCGCGAGCAGCGTCCCGCCGAGGCAATAGCCGACGGCGTGCACCTTGCGCTGCGGCACGATGGCATTCACCGCCTCCAGCGCATCCATGACCCCGAGCTTGCGATAGTGCTCCATGGACAGGTCGCGGTCCTCCGGGCCCGGGTTCTTCCACGAGATCATGAACACCGTGTAGCCCTGGCCGACGAGATAGCGCACGAGCGAGTTGGCGGGACTGAGATCGAGGATGTAGTACTTCATGATCCACGCCGGAACGATCAGCACGGGCTCGGGCCGCACCTGCGGTGTCGCGGGCGCGTACTGGATGAGCTCGATCAGGCGATTGCGATACACGACCTTGCCCGGCGTGATGGCGAGGTTGCGCCCGACCTGGAACTGCTCGGCGCCCACCGGCTTGTGGCCACCGAGCCTGCGCTCGTGGTCTTCGAGGAAATTCTGCACGCCCTGCATGAGGTTGACGCCGGCAGTCGCGAGCGTGCGCTCGAACACGACCGGATTGGTCCACAGGGAGTTCGAGGGCGAGACGACGTCGAGGAGCTGGCGCGCACCGAACTGCGTCATCCTCTCGTGCTGGCGCGTGACCCCGCGCACGCCGGTGACGGCGTTGTACCACCACTGCTGCAGCATCAGGAACGACTGGTACTCGACGTTGTAGGGCCAGCCCTGCCATGACGGATGATCGAAGCGGTGGTCCTGCGGCAGGGGTTCGATCGCGGGCGCAACGTCGCGTGCCACCATGCGCCGGCTCACGTAGGTGCAAAGACGCAGCGACTTCTTGAATGCCTTCTCGACGAGCTGGAGCTGCTTGCCGGGGGAGAACGCGAGGTTCGAGGCCCAGTCGAGGTAGGCCGCCGCAACCGCCATCGGCGACAACCCGGCGGTGACGCGCGCCGTGGCGCCGTGCACCGAGCGGTCGATGATCTCGGCGAGCGCCGTCGAGGCGTAGGAGTCGCGCACGAATGCCGGCTCGAGTTGATGCGGCATGACGCTGCGCGCCTGCACTGCGCCGGGCGCAGCGGCGCTCGCTTCACGCTGGGCGACAGCGCCGGCGGGTGCGGCGAGGGCAACGGCACGCTTGCGGCTGCGGGCGGCGGGACGTGCAGCGCGCGCGCGGTGGGTTTCGACGGATCGGGAATCGGACCTCATTTCTGGCTCCGGAAGGCGCAAAGGCGGGCGCGTGCGGGAAACGCAGGGAAGGCTTCCCGGTGCCGGTTCGACTCGGGCATCACGTCGCTCCGGTGCACCCGATCCTCATGGTGACAGAGGGCCCCGGATGGCGCTTGACGAAAGTCAGGTGGCCGGGGGTACCCCCCTTCGACCGTGCGCGAGCCGCAGGATTGCAGTCGAGCGCGCGATATCGCGTTTGTCCATTCGCCAGTGGGGGCTGGCAGACGGTATGCTCGCGCCCGCCGGCGAGCGTGCTCTCGTCGCTCTCTCCGAACGACGAGCGTGGCGCACGCGGTCGCGACGCACGCAACCCTTCCGACGAACTGCAGCGAGCTGACGCATGCGCACTCTGGTCTTCGGCGCCACCGGCTACATCGGCACGCATCTCGTGCCCCGACTCCTCGCGCAGGGACACGCCGTACGCGCCGCCGCGCGCCGCATCGGTGCGCTCGAAGCGCGCGGCTGGACCGGTGTCGAGCTCGTCGCGGCAGATGCGCTCGCTCCCGCAACGCTGCAGGCGGCGCTCGCAGGCATCGACGTCGCGTACTACCTCGTGCACTCGATGGCGGCCGGACGCGACTTCCCCGATCTCGACCGCGACGGCCGCCCGCAACTTCCGCGATGCGGCCGCAGCCGCGGGCGTGCAGCGCATCGTGTATCTCGGCGGCATCCAGCCGCCGGGCGCGTCGTCGCCGCATCTCGCCTCGCGCGCCGAGACGGGCGCGATCCTGCGCGAAGGCCCCGTTCCGGTCACCGAGCTGCGCGCGGGCATCATCATCGGTCCGGGCTCCGCCGCGTTCGAGGTGATCCGCGATCTCGTGTTCCATCTGCCCGCGATGATCACGCCGCGCTGGGTGCGCACCCGCTCGCAGCCGATCGCGGTCGACGACGTGCTGGAGTATCTCGTGCGCCTGCCCGAGCTCCCCGCGGCCGCGGGCCGGATCTACGACGTGGGCGGACCCGAGGTGCTGACCTACGAGACGCTGATGCGCCAGTTCGGCGCGCTCGTCGGCCGTCATCCGGCCATCCTGCCGGTGCCGGTGCTCACACCGCGCCTGTCCTCGTACTGGCTCGACCTCGTGACGTCCGTGCCCACGAACGTCGCGCGGGCGTTGATCGAAGGCCTCGAGCACGACGTCGTCGCCGACACGCACGCGATCCGCGCGCTCATCCCGCTGCCGCTCAAGACCTACGCCGAAGCCGCGCGTGCCGCGCTCGCGGCCGAGCGCGAGCAGCAGGCCCCGGCGCGCTGGAACGAGGGCTCGATGCGCTATCGCCGCGATCGTCCGGATTTCGCGTTCTACGCGAAGTCGATGCACGCGGAAGCGACGGCGCAAGCGCCTGCGGCGGCGGTCTGGCACGAGATCGCCGCGATCGGCGGCAGCAACGGCTACTACTTCCTCGACGGGCTGTGGCGCCTGCGCGGTCTCGCCGACGAATGGATCGGCGGCGTGGGCCTGCGCCGCGGTCGCGCCGATCCCGTCGATCTCAAGCCGGGCGACGTGGTCGATTGCTGGCGCGTGATGGACGTCGATCCGGGCCGTCGGCTATCGCTGCTCGCCGAGATGAAGATGCCGGGATCGGCGGCGCTCGAGTTCGTGGTGATCCCCGAAGGCGCGACGCGCACGCGCGTGGCGATCACCGCGTACTTCCATCCCGCCGGCGTGCGCGGCCTCCTGTACTGGCACGCGCTCGCGCCCGCGCACGCCGTGATCTTCCCCGGAATGGCGAGAGCGATCGCGGAGCGGGCGCAGCGGGCGAGCGTGCTCGCGCGGGCAGCGTGACGACGCGGCGATAGCGTGCCGGGGTCGCGCGGCAACGGACGGCCCACCGCAGATCGGGTCCGCTGCCGCCTGGTCCGGGCTCAGCTTTCGCCCGCGAGCCGCGCCATGACGCGCGCGACCACGCGATCGCAATGCGCGCCGCCGAACTCGAACAGGTCGCGCTCGGCGAGATCGATCTCCTGCGCGAGCGACGCGCGCAACAGGCTGCGTGCGCGGAAGTGCCGGCTGCGCACCGTGGCTTCGGGAATCGCGAGCGCCTGCGCGACTTCCTCCACCGTCATCTCCTCGACCGTGCGCAGGACGAACACCACGCGGAAGTCCGCAGGCAGGTCGTCGAGCTTGCGCTCGATGAGCGAGCGCATCTGCGAGCGCATCGCGACCGTGTCGGGCGTTTCGGCATCGTCGCTGCTCATGGTGTCGGGATCCGTCTCGTGCGGCGCGCTGCTGATCGGGATGATGTTGTCGCGCCGCGCCTCGCGGCGTCGCCGTCCGAGGCACTCGTTCAACACCAGGCGCGACAGCCACGTCGACAGGGCAGCGTCGCCGCGAAAGCGCGCGATGCCTCGGTACGCGGCGATGTACGCCTCCTGCAACGCGTCTTCGGCATCGGCATCGTTGCGCAGCACGGCGCGCGCGAGGCGATAGAGCCGCCGGTTGTAGCGGCGCATCAGCTGCTCGAACGCGCCGCGATCGCCCTCGGCGATCCGGCGCGCGAGCGCCGCGCCGTCGTCGACCGCGGACGTGTCGACACGAGCGACCGTGGGTTCCAGCGTGGCGCGCGCATCCATTCCGGGCCTCCGGCCTACTCGACGATCAAGCGGGCCTTCATGCCCGGGTGGAAGCTGCAGCCGTAATCGTAGCGTGCCCGGCGTGCGCGCCACGTAAGCCCACGAGTTCCCGGAGGCGATGCTGCCCGAATCGAACGCCGGCTTGCCTGCGTTCGCGGCGGCCGTCACGGTGTGCGGGACAGGATCGCGATTGACCCACACCACGCGCTGGTTGCGTCGCACCGTGATCGTCGGCGGCTGGTACGCCATGCCCTCGATCACCACGGTGCGCACCGGGTCCGCAGCCGTCGCGATCGCGGGGATCGCGAAGCATCCCGCCAATGCTGTTGCCAGCACGGCATGCAGGAGTTTCGCCCGCACGACCCCCCGCCTTGCATTGCGCTGCGCTGTCATGGTTTCACCCCCACCTTGCACCGTCCCGGCCCTCGATGCCTCCCTGGCGCTCATGCTAGCCCAGCTTCGCCTTCAGGTGCTGCGCGTGCTCGAGGTGCGCGGCGATCGCCGGACGGACCTTCTCGATGAGCGCCTTCAGCTCGGCGTTCTTCGCGTTGGGGATGAGCGTCTTGTCGATCGCGTCGAGCACGTTCTGATGATACGTGACCTCGTGGTCGACGTAGGCACGGTCGAACGTCCGCGCCCTCGAGGCCCTTCAGACTGGGCGAGATTCTGCTTGCCGCCCTCGACCAGGCTCTCGCTCGTCGGATTCGCCTCCGGCTTCACGTGGAGCTTCTTCACGAGCGCGCTCGCCTGCTTGTTCACGCCCGTGTGATCCGTGATCATGGTGTTCGCGAAGGCCCTGACCTCCTTGTTCTTCGCGTGGGCCTTGGCATACTTGCCGGCGTCGATGTCGACCTGGTTGGCGGCCACGACGATCGCCGCGATCTGCGGATCGGTGGGTGCCGCGCCCTGCGCCCACGCGGGCGCCGATGCGAGAGCGAGTGCTGCGAGCAGCGAAACGATTGCGACGTTCATGATGATCTCCTCCGTGCGGTGCATGACCCCGAAGCCGGCGCAGGCGTCGGCGTTCCCGATGTTCCCTGCGGCGGTCTCTGGGGCATTGGATGTCACGGCCGCGAAGCGCGTTCCGCAGCCGCGGCACGGGCGGGCGCGTTGTGGCGGCGACCCTCGCGGACGGGCGCGAGCGGGAGGGCACGTGACCGCGCCACCGGGGCTGCGCATCACGGCGGCCGATCGCCTGGCACGCTGGCTCGCGATCGGCGCGGGACGCGGGGCGTCGATCAGGCGGGCCTCGCTCCTCGCCGTGGTCCCCGTCGCTCGCGCTGTTCGCGCTGCTCGTCGCGATTGGGCTCGATACCCTGCGGCGCGCCGCCGGGTGCGCTCGATGCGAGCTTCGTCGTGTACGCGTTGCTGGTCGCGCCCGCGCTCGAGACGGCCGTCATGCTCGCCGTGGCGTCGGTCATGGGGCTCGTCGCGCCGCGTCACGTCGTGTTGCGCATCGTCGTCGTGGCGTTGCTCGGCGCGTGGGCGCATCGCATCGGGGGCGACTGGCGGCAGGTCGTGCGCACGCTGTGGCCGATGCTGATCTACGCCGGCGTGCTGGTGCTGTGGCTGCGGCGCTCGACGCTCGACGCGTTCGTCGTCACCACGCATCGTGCACGCCGTGTACAACGCGAGCTTCTTCGTCGTCGGCGCGCTCGGCGCGCTCGCCATCGGAGAAGCCTGAGCGCGCAGGCGGCCGGTACAATCGGCCCATGCTGAGCTATCGCCACGGCTTCCACGCCGGCAATCATGCGGACGTGCTGAAGCACGTGGTGCTCGTCGCGCTCGTGCGCCTGCTCACGCGCAAGGACAAGCCGCTGCTGTTCGTCGATACGCACGCGGGCGCGGGCTCCTATTCGCTCGAAGCGGGCTTCGCCGCGAAGAACGCGGAGTTCCGCACCGGCATCGGCGCGTTGTGGCAGCGCAAGGACCTGCCGCCGCTCGTCGCCGATTACGTGGGCGAGGTGCGCGCGTTCAATCCCGACGGAGTCCTGCGGCGCTATCCGGGATCCCCGCGCATCGCCGTGCAGACGCTGCGCCCGCAGGACCGCGTGCGCCTGTTCGAGCTGCACGGGACCGACGCGCGGCTCCTCCAGGAGGAGTTCGCCGGTGCGGGTCGGCGCGTGGTGGTCACCGCGGGCGACGGCTTCGCGGGCGTGAAGGCGGTGCTGCCGCCGCCGTCGCGCCGCGGGCTCGTGCTGATCGATCCGTCCTACGAGCTCGCGGCGGACTATCGGGCGGTGGTCGTCGCGCTGCGCGAAGGCCTGGAACGCTTTGCGACCGGGACGTATGCGATCTGGTATCCGCTGCTCGCGCGACGGGAAGCCACGCAGCTTCCGTCGCAGCTCGCACGCACGGCCGGCAAGGATTGGATCGACGTCGCACTGCAGGTGCGCGCGCCCGGGGACGAGCGCATCGGCCTCTTCGGCAGCGGGATGTTCGTCGTCAATCCGCCCTGGACGCTCGCCGACGTGCTGCGCTCGGTCATGCCGTGGCTCGTGCGGGTGCTCGGGCAGGACGACGCGGCCACGTATCGTTTCGACGCGCACGAAACCTGACGCTGCGCGGTCGCGCAGGCCCTTGCACACACCGATCATGTCCGAATCTCCACCGTCCCCCATCCGCGATCTCGACGCACTGCGCGAACGCCTGCGCGCGTTCGCGGCCGCGCGCGACTGGGACCAGTTCCATTCGCCGAAGAACCTCGCCATGGCGCTCGTCGCCGAGGCGGCGGAGGTGGTCGAGCACTTCCAGTGGCTCACGGAGGAACGAGAGCAGGCAGCTCGACGCGGCGAAGAAGGCGGCCGTCGCGGAGGAGCTCGCCGACGTGCTCGCGTATCTCGTGCGCCTCGCCGACCGGCTCGACATCGACCTGCTCGCGGCCGTCGCGGCCAAGATCGCGCGCAACGAGGAGCGCTATCCCGCCGATCGCGTGCGCGGCAGTGCCCGCAAGTACAGCGACTACCCTGCCGGCGACGATCAGTAGGTGATCGTGATGGTGATCGGGATCGCCGTCGAGTAGTTGCCCGGCGCGACGTTCTGCGGCCCCGGAATCCGGCCGTACACCGTCTCCGTACCGCCGTTCGAAGGCATGTTCCTCGGAATGATCATCCGGCCGGTGACGCGTGCTGCGTCCCCGCCGGAGCCATCGCCCCACACCGTCGTGTACGTCGCGTTCGTGTAGAGGTTGTAGGTGAGGATGTCGCCCGTGCCCGAGAGCTCCCGGCTGGCGAAGCTCCCCGAGCCCGGCGCTCAGCGCAGATCGTGTAGTTGATCACGTCGCGCGTCTTGTCGGGGTCCGTGCAGAAGACGGTGATCGTCGTCGTGGACGTGGTCGGGTTCAGCGTGTCGTAGGCGCCGAACGCGAGGGTCGGGCGCCGACACCGAGCAAGTGCTCGGCGCGCGCGCGCCGCGCCGTGCCGATCGCGAGGAGCAGCGACGAAGAGCGCGAGCGCGGATCGCGTCGGTAGCGCAGCGTCATGGCGGAACGGCGCGTCAGTGCAGCGCCCGACAGGTGAACGGCCCGAGGCGCGGCTGCGGATCGCCCGCGCGCGGGTACTCGAACTCGAACGCGCACTGGCGGTCGAGCCACTTCACCGTCACGCGATTGGTGCGCTCGAGCCCGGTGAGGTACGCCTCGCCGTCGAGCGCGACCGGGAATGTCGTCGGCCTGCCCTTCCACGGTGGCCGCGCGCGCCGGCGGGAACGGGCGCGCCGTCCTCCTGCACGATCGTGACGAGCGCGGAGCGCGCGGCACGCACGGGGAACTCGACGACCACGCCGCTGCGGAAGTACGGCACGGCGTCGCGCGAGAGGGTGTCGATCTCCACGTCGATCGGCAGATCGGCCTGCTCGATGCGCAGCGGGTTGGAGAGGTAGGGCAGCAGCCGCGGCACCACGAGCTCGCCCTTGTCGTCGGTGCGTCCCACCTCCTGATTCTGCGCGAACACGCGCACGCCTGCATAGCCCGGCACGCGCACGAGGCCGAAGCTGTCGTTGATCGTGCGGCTCGCGAAGGGATGGCCGGCGATGAGGCCGATGCCGCCGCTCGCGAACACGCGCTCGGCCGTGTCGCCGTTGAGCTGCGAGACCTCGGCCGCGTAGCTGCCGTAGCGTCCCTGGTACTCGACGCCCGCGGTGCGCGGCCCGTTGTCGGACAGCCGCGCGCGATAGCCGAAGCCCTCGCCTTCGCGGCAGGTTGCGCTGGATCGACGGCGTAGCGCTCGTCGTAGCTGCGAGTGCTGGCGGAGCCGCGCACGCGATCCACGCCGACGGATGCGCTCGACGCCGTTCCGAACGGCACCGTCCAGCTCGCGGTGAGCTGCGTGGAGCGATCGTCGGCCCACGTGCGCGACAGCGCCACCGAGACGTAGCCCCAGCGCTCGAGGCTCACGTTGTAGCCGAGCGAGGCGATGCTCAGCGCCGGCTGGTCGCGATAGTGGCGGTCGATGTACGCGGCGCTGACGTTGCCGTAGCGGCCCGAGCGCGTAGCTGGCGGAGGCGAGCCACTCGCGGTCGACCGTGAACGTGAAGTCCTGCTCGCCGGCGAGGCGAAAGCGCGGCGAGGCCCACGTGCCCTGCACGTTGAAGGACAGCTCGCGCGACTGGTGATCGAGACCCAGCGCGACGCGCGCGCCCGAGCCCTCGCGGATTGTGCCCGGCGGCGACCGACCCGCTCAGCGTAGCGAAGGTTCCCAGCTGCACGTCGGAGGCGATGCCGGCATTGGCCACCCCCGATTGCGCTTCGGCCCGGGCCTCGGCCGTCCAGCGATCGGTCACGCCGCGCCGATAAGTCGCCGCGCGAACCACGGACCGTAATCGTCGCTCGACACGCCGTAATTCTCGCGCAGGTAGCCCGCTTCGTAGGTGAAGTCGGAGAGGCCCGCGCGCAGCAGCGATGCGCTCGCATAGAACGGACGCGAGATGACCTGCTCGCGCCCGAGCTCGTCGCGCACGACCAGCGTGAGGTCGCCGGTGCCGGTGATCGGCGGCACGTTGCCGATCGAGAACGGACCGGGGCGCACCTGCTGTTGCGCCACGAGCGCGTTGTTCACGAACACGTCGACCGTGGACGGCACCGCCGCCGCCCCGGCGATGGCCTGTCCGGGCAGCAGCACGAGATTCGGCTGCAGCGTGAAGTCCGTGCCGTACTGCACCCCGCCGTAGCGCAGCGAGCGTCCCCATGCGCCCGGACGGCTCACGATGTCGCCCGCGCGCACGGTGGTGAGGCGCTCGGGCATCGGATACGTCCACGTCGTGTCGAGGCGCGTGTACTTGTGCTGGCCCTCGCCCGCGACGGCGACGCCGGTCGAGTTGATCGCGCCGAAGGAATTGAACGCACCGAGCTCGATGGACGCCGAGCCGATGTTGCCCGCCGTATCGTGCGTGCCGAGCAAGCCGTAGTTGACGAAGCCGCCCAGCGCGCCGCGATCGGGCACGGGGCTCGGCGTCGGCCGGGCATCGATGCGCGTGGCCGGGAACAGCGCAGCGGGCGCGCGTGACGTCGAGCGTCTGCGCCTGCTCGTCGATGCGTGCGACGAGGCCCTCGTACGCGGCGAGCGGATAGTAGCGCGTGGCGTGGAAGCCGATCGGATTGGCGTCGGGCAGGCGCAGGCGCCAGCGCTCGAGGTCTTCCGCCGCGATCCACACGGCGCCGGAAGCGTCGCGCAGCGCGATCACCGGCTCGCTCTGCGGCTGGCCGTTGACGCGTCACCACGAGCACCGCCTCGCTATACCCCGCCACCATCGCCGCGAGCGGCAGCGGCGACGCGTCGGCAGCTGAAGCACTGGCAGCGAGCATGAGCGCGAAGCCGCAAAGGAGCCGGCGGTTAAGGCTGGCCCAGCACGACATCGGCGCGAACGGGACCCGCATCCGTATCGGCCAGGAGTTCGACGCGATCGGAAGCGACGGTGCGCCCCGCAACGGGTTTGACGACGATCGTGCGGCGCTGGCCCGCGAGCACGTACCAGAGGCCCGGCGCTGCGCGCGTCCGCTTCGCCGGCGGCGGGTGCCAACTCCAGGGATCGCAGCTGCACGTGCTTGCTGCCGGCATTGCTCACGCTCACCGCCACGTCGCCGCCGGGCAGGCGCTTGGCGGTCCATTGCAGGTGCGGTGCCGTGCCGCCCGTCGCCGCCTCGACGAAAATGGGCAGGCTCACCTTGAGCGCGAAGCGCGCCCCGGTGAAGCCGGGTTGTGCCGGTCCGGGCACTTCCGTCACGAGGATGCGATAGGTGCGCTCCACCGCGCCATCCGCAGGCCGGCGCAGCGCGATGCGAATGGTCTGCGTGGCGGCCGGTTGCAGCGTGAAGATGGGCGGCGACGCGATGAGATCGGCCGTGGGCTCGAGCCGATCCTCGCCGTCGGCCTGGGTCCACGCCACGAGCTGCGCCTGGACCACCGTGGCGTCTTCCGATTGGTTGTGCACGGTGAGCGCGACCGTGCGCTGCCCGGGCGAGAGCTCGATGCGCAACGGAGATACGGAGAACGAGCCCGCGACCGCGGCGGGCGCGAGCAGAAGCGCGAGCAGGAACGGCGCGGCGCTCGCAAGCGAACGCCACAGCGCCGACAGCCGGGTCAGAAGGTGATGCTCGCTTCGATCACGCGATCCGGATGCGCGACGTGCGCCGCCGGCCATGCGCTGGCGCCTGCGTGCATGCGGCTGCAGCCGTGACGACCGGACTGCGAAGACCCTGGCCGGTGAGGACGAAAGCGCATGAGCCGGGGGCGATTTCGTCGTCAGGCGCGCGCCGCTGCGCGCGGACCGGCAGGAAGCCCGATGCGGCGAGTGCGAGCGGCTGCGCCGGCATGGACGCGAGCGTCACGCCGCCGACGGCGCCGGAGCTGCATCGCACCCCGAGCGCACCGGTGGTCGAAGTCGTGAACACGCAGCTCTGCCCGACCGTCGCCGGACACGGAGATCGCGGCCCGCGCGCTGCCCGCCGAGGCCGGCAGCGCGAGGGCGAAGCACGCGAGCCCGAGGCCGCCCGCCAGCGCGCGTGATGCAGCATGCGCGCGCCGCGTCATGGCTACATCCGTGCGCGAGCCACGAGGGGGGCAGCGGCGCAGGCATGGCGCACGGCGTCGCGGCGGCTCCCTGCCCGCCCGACGTTCCGGCAATCGCGCCGCTCGATATCGCCCGCCACCGCCGCCCCCCGCTCAACGGCTCGCGCGCCTCCGCGCGGGAACCGCCGCATGCCGCGCGCAATTGAACGCCACGCGCGATCGATGCGGATTTGAAGTTATGTGAGCTCATCATAGGAGGTGCGGAGTGTCCGGGGCAAGCGCAATCCTTCGTCGCGTTGCGTACGCGTCGAATCGGAGTCCTCGGCGCCGCCGCACTGCGCGGTGCGCCTGTGCACGACAGCGCCGTCGGGTTGCAGGAGCTCGTGCACCGGGGCCGGCATCACCCAGGACCCCGGCGCACGTTCCCGGCAACTCCGGACGGCTTGCGCACTTCGCGATCTGCGAAGCGCAAGCTGCCGGGCGTTACCTGGTGATCGTGTTCAGTACGTCACGGTGACCGTGACCGTGTCCGAGAAGCTGCCGACCGCGAGATTCTGTTGTCCCGATGCAACACGCCCGTAGACGGTGAGGTCGTTCGACGTGCCCATGCCGGCCCCGGTCCCCGTCTGCCAGCTGCCGGCGCTGTTGCCCCAGACCGTGGCGTGATCGGCGGCCGTGTAGACGTTGTAGTCCATCGTGTCGGTGCCGTTGGCGAGCTTGCGCTGCGCCACCGTGGCGCCGCTGGTCGTGCCGGCATCGAGGCCGACGCTGTACGCGGTGTTCTTGGTGCACTTCACGGTGACCGTCGACGAAGCGTCGGTCTGGCTGCTCAACGGATCGACCGTGCCGAACGCGAGCGCGGTGGCGGTGACGCTGCAGTTCGCGTTGACGTTGGCCGATAGCGCGAACGTGTTCGTTGCCGTCGCCGCGAAAGCGGAGCCGGCGACGGTGAGAAGACCGGCGGCAAGCATTGCGCGCACGGAGGTCCTGTAGGCTGACGTTTTCATTTCACCTCTGCAAGGATCGTTGTAATGGCGGGAAGGCGCCGTCGGACACGTTGCTGCGCTGGCCCGGCGGGTGCTGCGGCGTCGCATGAACATCGGTTTGCGCAAGATCAGTACGTCACGGTCACCGTGATCGTGTCGGAGAAGTTGCCGACCGCGAGGTCCGCCTGGCCCGCGGCCACGCGTCCGTAAACGGTCAGGGTGTTGGCGGTGCCCAGGCCGGCGCCGGTCCCGGACTGCCAGCTACCGGCGGCGTTGCCCCACACGGTCGTGCGGCCGCTCGTCGTATAGAGGTTGTATTGCATCGTGTCGCTGCCGTTGGCGAGCAGACGCTGGCCCACGGTCGACCCCGCCGTCGTGCCCGCATCGAGACCGACCGTATACGCCGTGTTCTTGGTGCATTTGACCGTGACGGTCGACGTCGCGTCGGTCTGGCTGTTGAGCGGGTCGACGGTCCCGAAGCCCAGCGCGGTGGCGGTGACGTTGCAGTTCGCGTTGACGCTGGCCGACACGGCGAACGTCCCGGTGGCGGTCGCGGCGTGAGTTGCGGCGGCAGTGGCAAGGAGACCGGCCGCGGCAAGCAGCCGGATCGAGGCCTTCGTAGCGAGGCGAGCGCTCATTCTTGTCCTGTAAGCATTGTTTTCGGGCTCTCGAAGCCGCCGGGGCACGGTTCCTGGACGCCCCGGACGGCTTGACGTAGCCCTTTACAGCACCTTCCGTGCCAGCGCCGCAACAGCTTGGCGGCAGCCTTCGACAATGCAGATTCCCCTGCCGGCTCAGCTGGGTTACGACAATGCGATGGCGATGCGAACTTATGCCGCACGCTGACGGCGCAAGCCGCATAGCCCCTGACTCCGCTCGGGATTGACTGCCGTCGCGCGGCATAGACGGACGCCGACGCGGCACGGCACGGCGCCGCTGCTTGGCGCTTCCCGCATGCAATGCGAGAATGCGATCGACATGCCACACCCCATGCCGATGCCCGTCGACGCTGGTTCCAGGCACGCGCGGTGGCTCGTGCCCGCGCTCGGGTATCGGGCAGATCGTGTCGTGGGGTGCGCTCTACTATTCGATCGCGGTGCTCGGCGCGCCGATGCGCGCCGACCTCGGCATGTCCGAAGCGACGCTCTTCGGCGCCTATTCCTTCAGCCTGCTGCTGTCGGGACTCGCCGCGCCCGCGGCCGGCCGCGCCATCGATCGCTGGGGCGGGCGCACGGTGATGAGCGTAGGGTCGGTCAGCGCAGGGCTCGCGCTGCTGGCGATCGCGGCTGCCGACACGCGTCGCCCGCGGTGTACGCGGCGTGGGCGCTCGCCGGGCTCGCGATGGCGCTCACGCTCTACGAGCCGGCATTCGCCACGCTGAGCCAGCACACCGGCGCGGCGTATCGCAAGGCACTCACGGCCCTGACGCTGCTCGGCGGCCTCGCGAGCACGGTGTTCTGGCCGGCGTCGCTGCTCGGCTTCGAGCACTTCGGGTGGCGCACGACGCTCGCGATCTTCGCGGCCGTGGAGCTCGGCCTCTGCCTGCCGCTGCACCTCGCGTGCGTGCCCTCGGCGCGCGAGCGCGCGGCGGCACCCCTGGGCGACGGCAAGCCTGCGGTCGCACACCATCCACCGCCCGTCGCGCGCCGCCGGCGAGCCACCTTCGTCGCGCTCGCGTCGGCCTTCGCGCTCAACGGCTTCGTCGTGTCGGGCCTGTCCGTGCATCTCATCGTCGTGCTGCAGGGCAAGGCGTTCACGCTCGCGCAAGCGGTGTGGGTCGCGTCGTTCATCGGCCCGATGCAGGTGGCCGGTCGCATCGCCGAGTACACGTGGGGGCGCCGCTTCTCGTCGCGGACCGTCGGACTGCTGTCGCTCGCCGGCATCGTCGTCGCACTCATCGCTCTTGCTGGCGCTGGAGGGGACGGTCGCGATGGCGCTTGCGTTCGCGCGTGCTGTATGGCGCGAGCAACGGCGTGCTGACCATCGTGCGCGGCATCGTGCCGGCGGAGCTCTTCGGACGCACCGCGTTCGGGAGCACGCTCGGCAGCCTCGCTGCGCCGTCGCTCGTGGCGCGCGCCGTTGCGCCGCTCGCGTGCGCGGGGTTGGCGGTGCCCGGCGCAGCATCGCTCGGGTGGCTGGTCGCGCTGATCGTGCTGTCCGTCGCTGCCGTGGCCAGCCTTCGCGGCGGCGGTGGCCAAGCGCTGACGCATCGCTACTCCGGACCCGTTACTCGGAGTAATTACTCTGAGTAACGGGGTCGCGACGCTCAGCGGTGGCGCGGATCCAGCGCGTCGCGCAAGCCGTCGCCGAGCAGGTTGAACGACAGCACGAGCAGGAAGATCGACAGTCCGGGCCAAACCGCCATCCACGGCGCGTTGTCGATGTAGTTCTTCGCGGTGTTGAGCATGCTGCCCCAGCTCGGCTCCGGCGGCTGCTGGCCGAGGCCGAGGAACGACAGGCTCGCCTCGGCGATCACCGCTGCGGCCAGAGCCAACGTGGCCTGCACGATCAGCGGCGGCACGACGTTGGGCAGGATGTGGCGAAGCGCGATGCGCAGGTGCGAGTTGCCGAGCGCGCGTGCGGCCTCGACGTAATCCTCGACCTTCACCGCCAGCACCTGCGCCCGGGTGAGGCGCACGAAGATCGGCGTGGCGGAGATGCCGATCGCGATCATCGCATTGGTGAGGCTCGGCCCGAGGAACGCGGCGAGCGCGATGGCGAGGATCAGGAACGGGCACGCGAGCATCGCATCGACGATGCGCGAGATGAGCGCGTCGACCCACTTGCCCGCGTAGCCTGCGAGCGAGGCCGATCGGCACCCCGAGCGACAGCGCGATCAGCACCGACACCATGCCGGCGAGCAGCGACGCGCGCGCGCCGAAGATGATGCGCGCGAGCACGTCGCGTCCGATCTCGTCGGTGCCGAACCAGTGGGCCGCGCTCGGCGCCTTGCGGATCGCACCCCAGCTCGTGGCGATCGGGTCCTGCGGCGAGATCCACGGCGCGAAGATCGCAAGCAGCACGAAGAACACGATCACCGCGAGGCCCGCGACCGCGCCCTTGCGCCGGACGAGGCGCCGCAGCGCGCGCGCGCCCGGACTCAGCTCGCGCGGCGGCGCTTCGATCGTGCCGGCGACGAGCGTTGCCATCAGCCGCGCAGCCTCGGGTTCACGACGAAGTACGCGAGATCCGCGAGCAGGTTGAGCGTGATGTACGCGGTCGCGGTGAACAGCACGACCCCCTGCACGACGGCGTAGTCGCGGTTGAACACGGCGTCGACGATCAGCTTGCCGAAGCCCGGGATCGTGAAGACCTGCTCGGTCAGCACCGCGCCCGACAGCAGCGTCCCGAATTCCAGCGCCCCGAGCGTGATGATCGGCGTCAGCGCATTGCGCAGCGCGTGCTTCAGGACCACCACGCGCTCGTCGAGGCCCTTCGCCCTCGCGGTGCGCACGTAATCGGACGAGAGCACCTGCAGCATCGCGCTGCGCGTGTGCCGCATCAGCACCGCCGCGATGGCGTTGCCGAGCACGAACGCGGGCATGATCATCGCCGCGAGATTCCCGCCGAGGTCTTCGGCCGGGCTGACGTACCCCGATGCGGGCAGCCAGCCGAGCGACACCGAGAACAGCATGATCAGCATGATGCCGAGCCAGAAGTTCGGCGTGGACAGGCCCCACAGCGCCACCGCATTGGCGGCGTAGTCCCACACGGTGTCCTTCGCCACGGCGGACACGATGCCCGCCGGGATGCCGATCGACAGCGCGATGACGATGGCGATGGACGCGAGCTCGAGCGTGACCGGCAGCTTCTCGGCGATGAGCGCGGTCACCGGCTTCTGCATGCGCAGCGATTCGCCGAGATCGCCGTGCAGCACGCCGGCGAGCCAGTAGACGTAGCGCACCGGCAGCGGCTCGTCGAGATGCATCTTCTGGTGCAGGTACGCGATCACGGTGGGATCGCGCTCCTCGCCGGCGAGCACCACCGCCGGATCGCCGGGCAGCAGCTGCTGCAGCCCGAAGATCAGCATCGACACGAAGAGCAGCGTCGGGACGATCGTGGCGATGCGGCGGACGAGGAAGGCGATCATCGGCGAAGCGATGACTTCGTTACTCGGAGTAACGACGCGCGCGTCGTTACTCCGAGTAACGGGGTTGACGGCGCCTACTGCAGCTTCAGCCCCTGCACGCGCACGAGCCCGTCGGGAATCGGTCGCAGGCCCGAGAGCTTCGACGTGTACGCCCACAGCCAGTGCCGGTGATAGAGATACACGATGGGACGGTCCTTCAGCACGATCGCCGCGAGCGCTTCGTACGCCTTCCTGCGCGCTGCCGGATCGCTCTCCGTGCGCGAGCGCTTGAGGATGTCGTCGACCTCCGGCTTGCAGTAACCGGCGTAGTTGAGCGGCTGCTTGCAGGCATCGAAGCTGTAGATGTTCCCGTCGGGGTCGGCGCGGCCGCTCCAGGCGAGCACGTAGGCCTCGAACTGCCCCTTGTCGGCCATGTCGAGCGAGGTCGCGAACTCCGTCGACTGGATCTTCACGTCGAAGCCGGCCTCCTTCACCATCGCCTGCACGACTTGCGCGATCTTCTGCGCGTCGGACGTGGTGGGCGTCACCAGCGTGAAGCTCGGGTTCGGCACGCCGGCTTCCTTGAGCAGCGCCTTCGCCCGCGCGACGTCGCGCTTCGGGACGGGCACGTTCTTCGCATAGTACGGGATTGTCGGGCGAGACCCACTGGTTGCCGGCCTGCGCCTCGCCCTCCATCACCACCTGCACGATGCCGTCGCGGTCGAGCGCGAGCTCGAAGGCCTCGCGCACCCGCGCGTCCTTGCCCAGCGGATTCTTCTGGGCGAGATCGCTCTTGCCGACGTTGATCGTGATGCCCTGGTAGCCGATCTCGGTGATCTTGGAGATCTTGAACCGGTTGTCGTTCTTGAGCGCGGGCACGTCGGAAGCCGCCATGCGCTCGATGAAGTCGAGCTGGCCGGAGCGCAGGTTCGCGAGGCGCACCGTCGCGTCCGGTGATCGGCAGGAAGACGATCTTGTCGAGGTGGATGTTGGCCTTGTTCCAGTAGTTCGGATACTTCTCGAGCACGATGCGGTCCTGCGCCACGCGCTCGACGAACCGGAACGGGCCCGAGCACACCGGCTTGGCGCCGAACTTGTCGCCCTCGGCCTGCGCCGCCTTGGGCGCGACCATCATGCCCGCGCGATCCGCAAGCGCCGCGAGCAGGGGCGAGAACGGGGCGTTGAGATTCAGCCGCACCGTGTTGTCGTCGATCACGTCCACCGACGCGACGGGCGCGAGCTCGCCCCGACGGTTCGAGCCCGGCATGGTCTTGTGCCGCTCGATGTTGTACTTGACCGCGGCGGCATCGAACTTCTCGCCGTCGTGAAACGTGACGCCCTGCCTGAGCTTCATGACCAGCGACTTGTTGTCCGGCGCCCACTGCCACGACGTCGCGAGCTGCGGCACGATGTTGAGCTTCTCGTCGATGTCGACCAGCTTGTCGCACAAGGCCGAGAACACGATGCGCCCGACGAACGTGCGCGCAAGCGTGGGATCGAGGACGTCCGGGTCCTCGGCGAGGCCGAAGCGCAGCGTCTGCGCGCCGGCGACTGATGCGATAAGACCTGCGGACACGGCGATCGCCGTCCGCTGCCACGAATTCAAACGCATGATGCCTCCCTGTGGTGAATCCCCTCGCCGATGGTAGCGCCAAATGCGGGCACGGGGACGAGCTCGAGAACGTTGCGGCGCACGACGGTTGCGGTCGCACTCACGATGCGACATCCGCTGGCGCCTGCGGCCGCACGAATGCGGCCTGCAGTGCGGCAAGGCGCGGGTTCTCGGCAGCATGCGCGTAGCCGATCGCCGGTCCGCGCTCGGCCGCGATCTCCTTCCAGAAGTGACATGCGACGAGGTGGCCGTCCTCCGCCGCGAGCGGCGGCACCTCCTGCGCGCAGCGCTCGCGCGCCCACGGGCAGCGCGTGCGGAACCGGCAGCCCGACGGCGGCTCGATCGGATTCGGCACGTCGCCCTGCAGCACGATGCGGTTGCGATTGCGCGTGGGATCGGGAATCGGGATCGACGACAGCAGCGCCTGCGTGTACGGATGTCGCGGCTCGCGCGAAGAGATCGCGCTTGTCCGCGTGCTCCACGATCGTGCCGAGGTACATGACCGCGATCCGCGTCGCGATGAACTTCACCACCGCGAGATCGTGGGCGATGAAGATGTACGACAGGCCGAAGCGCGCCTGCAGGTCGCGCAGCAGGTTGACCACCTGCGCCTGGATCGACACGTCGAGTGCGGACACCGGCTCGTCGCACACGATGAGGCGCGGCTCGACCGCGAGCGCACGCGCGATGCCGATGCGCTGGCGCTGGCCGCCGGAGAATTCGTGCGGATAACGTTGCGCGTGGCCCGGGGCGAGCCCGACGAGACCGAGCAGCTCCGCCACGCGCTCGCGCTCGCGGCCGCGAGCGAGGCCGTGCAACCCGAGCGGCTCGGCGATCATCTGGCCCACCGTCATGCGCGGATTGAGCGACGCGAACGGATCCTGGAAGATGATCTGCATCGCGCGCCGATGCGCGCGCATCTCGCCGTCGGAAAGCGACGCGAGGTCCTCGCCTTCGAACAGCACGCGTCCGGACGTCGGCTCGAGCAGGCGCAGCACGCAGCGCCCGGCGGTCGACTTCCCGCAGCCGGATTCGCCCACCAGCGCGAGCGTCTCGCCCACGCCCACGTCGAACGAGATGCCGTCGACGGCATGAACGACGCCCGACGTGCGCGTGAAGAGCCCGCCGCGCACCGGGAAGTGCTTGACGAGATCCTCGACGCGCAGGAGCGGCGCCGCGCCGGCCTTCGACTCAGCCATGCGCCGCCTTCGCTTCGAGCGGGGCGCGCCAGCACGCCGCGAGATGTCGTGAGCCCCCGCGGTTGCGCGGAAGTGCTGCCCAACCGATCCCCCGAAGGGATCGCAGAGCCCGGCTTCGGGCGGCCGCACCTCTTCGAGCGGCGGATCCTCGTCGACGCATCGCTGCACCGCGAACGGGCAGCGCGGATGGAAGCGGCAGCCCGCGATCTTCACGGCCGGGTTCGGCACCTGTCCCTCGATCGCGGCGAGGCGCGTCTGCTCCAGATGCAGTTGCGGGATCGAGCCCAAGAGGCCGATGGTGTACGGATGCTGCGGATCGGCGAACAGTCGCTCCACGCTCGCGTGCTCGACGATGCGTCCCGCGTACATCACCGCGACGTCGTCGGCCACCTCGGCGATCACGCCCAGATCGTGCGTGATCAGGATGATGGCGGTGCCCGTTTCCTCGCGCAGCGTGCGCATGAGATCGAGGATCTGCGCCTGGATCGTTACGTCGAGCGCGGTCGTCGGCTCGTCGGCGATCAGCAGGCGCGGTCCGCAGGCGAGCGCCATCGCGATCATCACGCGCTGGCGCATCCCGCCCGAGAGGCGGTGCGGATAATCGTCGTAGCGCCGCTCCGGCGAGGGAATGCGCACGCGCCGCAGCATCTCGATCGCGCGCTCCTTCGCCTCGCGCTCGTTGCCGCGACCGTGGCGCAGCAGCACTTCCGCGATCTGGTCGCCGACCGGAAACGCGGGATTGAGCGAGGTCATCGGCTCCTGGAAGATCATCGAGATGCGGTTGCCGCGCAGCTCGCGCATCGCGGCGCGGTCGAGCTTCAGGAGATCGACGCCGTCGAACAGGATCTCGCCGTCGACGATGCGTCCGGGCGGCTGCGGGACGAGGCCCATGATCGACAGCGCCGTCACGCTCTTGCCGCATCCGGATTCCCCCACGAGGCCGAGGGTGCGTCCGGGCTCGAGCGTGAAGCTCACGCCGTCGACGGCGGTGAATTCGCCCGAATCGGATGCGAAAGTCGTGCGCAGGTTGCGGACTTCGAGCAGCGCAGTGGAACGGGCACTCCGGCCGAGGGATGCCGGGGCGCCGCGTTCGGATACCTCGGGTGCCGGCGAGCTCACCGTGCGGACTCTTGCCCGCGTCGCCGCGCCGCATTGAAGCGTTCGACCACGCGCTCGATCTCCGTGCGATCGGTGATGCCCGCCGGTCGCGCGCGCGACGGCAGGCACGACACGAACGGCTGGAAGCGCTCCAGGCTCTTGTCGTAGAGCCGGCGCAACTCGACGAGCGGCGCCCCGTGGTCGTCGACGCGCAGGTCGAGCGTGGGATACGTCTCCGTCGTGACGATGCGCAGCGCCGCGGCCTGCTTGCCGCGCTTGTCGCCGCCGGCGGCCTCGCCGGCGTCGAGCGCCGCGAGCAGCCGCTGCGCGAACGGCAGCTCGCGCGTGGCTTCGTACGCCCGCGCCGTCTCGGCGATGACGTCGGGGCCCGCGAGCATGTTGCCGGCGACCGAGTAGCCCGGGGCCGCGAGATGGCCGCACCAGCCGATGCACGCTGCGCCCGTGTGGGCCGCCGCCGTGCCGGAACGATCGAGCACGTGCACCTGGCGATGGTCGCGACCTTCGTCGCTCGCGGCCAGCATGCGCAGCACTTCCGCGGCGGGCAGTCCCTCGCTCAGCAGATCGAGCCCCCACGGCCCGAGCATCGGATTCACCAGCGCCTGGGTGGACACGGCACCCGCGCCGCTGCGCAGGTGCGGGCACAGGATGCCCACGCCGAAGAAGCGGCTCGCGATGGCGATGCCGAACGCGCCGTCGTCGTTGCGGGCGAGGATGGACCAGGTCATGGGCAAGCGGCGCGAAGGTCTGCGGTCGAACCTTGACGGGCATCACACCGGCAAGGCGACGGCGATGCTACGGTCGAGGATACCGCAATCCGGCACCCCGCTGGGTCGCGGCTTGCCAGCCCATCGCCGCATCGACGAGGTGCCACATGAGCACCGCACGGCCGCCCGAAGGTGCTCGCCCCCTCCGTCGTGGAGGGGGAAGCTCGCACGCGAAGCGGGCAAGCACGGGGGAGGTTGCCCAATGAGCGCCGCAGCGCGCGTTTCGTTCCTCGACGTCCTGCAGATCGTCGACATCCGCACCAAGATCGTCAGCGTGTCGTCGCTGCTGATCGGCACCGTCTACGCGTACTCGCTCACCCACCAGTTCTCGCCGCTGCTGTTCCTGCTGATGCTGGCCGCCACACTGCTCGTGGACATGGGCACGACCGGGTTCAACAGCTACTACGATTTCCTGCGCGGCGTGGACACCGTTCACACCGACGTGGAGCGCTGGAAGGCGCTGGTGCAGCGACACGTCGATCCGGCGCTCGCGTGGAAGCTCGCGTGGCTGCTGTTCGTGCTCGCTGCGGCGTTCGGGCTCGCCATCGGCGCCTACGTGGACTGGCGCGTGGTGCTGGTCGGTGCGGCGTGCATGCTGATCGCGCTCGCCTACAGCGGCGGCCCGCTGCCGATCGCGTCGATGCCGGTCGGCGAGGTCTTCGCGGGCGGCCTGCTCGGCGCGGTGCTCATCGCGGTGGCGGCATTCGTGCAGATGCACGCGCTCGATGCGCGCGTGTGGTGGCTCGGCCTGCCGTCGAGCGTGCTGATCGCCACGATCCTGTCGGTGAACAATGCGTGCGACATCGAGGGCGACGCGCGTGCGGGCCGGCGCACGCTTGCGATCGTGCTCGGGCGCGAGCGCGCCGAGACGATGATCCACGCGCAATGCGGCGCGACGCTCGTGCTTGCCCTGGCGCTGATTCCGCTCGGCGTGCTCTCGCTCGCCACGGCGATTCCACTCGCGCTGGTGGCGGCGATCGGCTGGCGCGAGCTGCGCGCGATGCACGCGCGCGGTTTCTCGCACGCCACCAAGGCCGCGTGCATGGGCGGGATCTCGAAGGTGTTCATGGCGTACACCGCGGCGATCCTGCTCGCGACGGGGGTCGCCGCCTGGGCGACCCGCTAACCCCCGCGGCACCCCTTACTCAGAGTAAATACTCCGAGTACGAGCGGCGAGGTGAGGTACCGCTTACTCGGAGTATTTACTCTGAGTAACGGGTCTGGGTGCGCAGCGCGCTACAACGCCAGCGCGACGCGCGTCCCCTGCTCGATCGCGCGCTTGGCATCGAGCTCGGCGGCCACGTCCGCGCCACCGATCAGCGTCGGCTTGATGCCGGCGGCTTCGAGCGGCGGCACGAGCTCGCGTCGCGGCAGCTGCCCCGCGCAGATCACCACGCTGTCGACCGCGAGCACCTGCGGCTTGCCGTCGACCGTGACGTGCAAGCCCTGGTCGTCGATGCGCTCGTACGACGACGCCGGAAACCATCCGCACACCGCGCTTCTTGAGCAGCGTGCGGCGGATCCAGCCCGTCGTCTTCGCGAGCCCGGCTGCCCACCTTCTCGTCCTTGCGCTGCAGCAGCCACAGCTCGCGCGCGGGCGGCTCCTCGGCGGGTGCCTTGAGACCGCCCCGTTCCCGCACCTCGGCGTCGATGCCCCATTCGGACTGGAACGCCGCGATGGCGCCGGGCGCGAACGCCGTCGGATTCCCGTTCATGCGATGCGTGAGCAGCTCCGCGACGTCGAAGCCGATGCCGCCCGCGCCCACGATCGCCACCTTGCGCCCGACGCTCTTGCGCCCGTGGATGACGTCGACGTAACCCGCGACTTTCGGATGATCGATGCCCGGCAGCTCCGGCACCCGCGGCACGATGCCCGTCGCGAGGATCACGTCGTCGAAGGCCGCGAGGTCCTGCGCCGTCGCGCGGCGATTGAGCAGCACCTCGACGCGCAGCGCGGCGAGTCGCACGCGGTAGTAGCGCAGCGTCTCCGCGAACTCTTCCTTGCCCGGAATGCGGCGCGCGAGGTTGAACTGGCCGCCGACTTCCTCCGCCGCCTCGAACAGCGTCACGCGATGGCCGCGCTCCGCCGCGGTCACCGCACAGGCGAGTCCGGCGGGACCCGCGCCCACGATCGCAACCCTGCGCGGCCGCTCGGTGCGCGAGAGCACGAGCTCCGTCTCGCGACACGCGAACGGATTGACGAGGCAGCTCGCGAGCTTGCGCTCGAAGACGTGGTCGAGGCACGCCTGGTTGCACGCGATGCAGGTGTTGATCTCGTCGGCGCGGCCGGCCGCGGCCTTGTTCACGAACTCCGCGTCGGCGAGGAACGGACGCGCCATCGACACCATGTCCGCGTCGCCGCGCGCGAGCACCGCCTCGGCCACCGCGGGATCGTTGATGCGGTTGGTCGTGACGAGCGGGATCTTCACCGCGCCTTTCAGACGCGCAGTGACCCACGTGAACGCGGCGCGCGGCACCATCGTCGCGATGGTCGGGATGCGCGCCTCGTGCCACCCGATCCCGGTGTTGATGATGGTCGCACCCGCGGCCTCGATCGCCTGCGCGAGTCGCACCACCTCGTCCCACGAGCTGCCGCCCTCGACCAGGTCGAGCATCGACAGCCGGAACACGATGATGAAGCTCGGGCCCACGGCCTCGCGCGTGCGCCGCACGATCTCCACCGCGAACCGGATGCGACTCTCGAAGCTGCCGCCCCACTCGTCGTCGCGATGATTCGTGTTCGGCGCGATGAACTCGTTGATGAGGTAGCCCTCCGAGCCCATGATCTCCACGCCGTCGTACCCGGCCCGCTGCGCGAGCGCGGCGCAGCGCGCGTAGCTCGCGATCGTCTTGCGCACGCCCCACGCCGAAAGCGCGCGCGGCTTGAACGGCGTGATCGGCGAGCGCAGCGCCGAGGGCGCCACCGCGAACGGGTGATACGCGTAGCGCCCCGCGTGCAGGATCTGCATCGCGATCTTGCCGCCTGCGGCGTGCACGGCGTCCGTGATGAGGCGATGCTTCGCGACCTGCCACGGGAACGAGAGCTGCGACGCGCGCGGCTCGACCCGGCCGGCGAGGGAGGGCGCGATGCCGCCCGTGACGATCAGGCCCACGCCACCGCGCGCCCGCGCCGCGAAGAACGCCGCCATCCGCTCGAAGCCGTTCGCCGCCTCCTCGAGACCCGTGTGCATCGAGCCCATGAGGACGCGGTTGCGAAGCGTGGTGAAGCCGAGGTCGAGCGGAGCGGTGAGATGCGGATAGGCGGTCATGGCAGCGGGCGTGGATGCGTCCTTGGAAAGTGCGGACGCTTTCCGCCATTGTAGGCCACCCGCCGCCGGGCTCCGGGCACGACCGGGGCACCGCTGGGGTTACCCCGAAGGCGATTCGGGTCTAGACCACGCGCCGCAGCTCGCCCTTGCGCGCCTTGGCGAGCATCTCGCTTCGCATCCACATGGGCACGTCTTCCGCGCGCAGCGGCATGCTCACACCGTAGCCTTGCGCCATGTCGCAGCCCAGCGCTCGCAAGCGTTCCAGGATGGCGTCGCTCTCGACGCCTTCGGCGACCACCGACAGCCCCATGTTGTGCGCGAGATCGATGGTGGAGCGCACGATGGCCGCGTCGCTCGTGTCGTCGATCATGCCGGTCACGAACGACTTGTCGATCTTGAGCTCGTGCAACGGCAGCTTGCGCAGGTACGCAAGCGACGAATAGCCCGTGCCGTAGTCGTCGATCGCGAACTTGCAGCCGAGTCCGTGCAGGCGACGCAGCGTCTCCATCGCGTGGTTGGGGTCGTCGAGAATCGCGCTTTCCGTGATCTCGAGCGTGAGCCAGCGCGCGTCGCAGCCGTACTTGTGCAGCAGTGCCGCGAAGCGCTCCGGCATCTCGTGATCCATGAGGTCGCGCGCGGAGATGTTCACCGAGATGCTCATCATGAGGTCGGACTTGCGCCACGCGGCGACCTGCGCAACGGCGCGTTCCAGGACCCGCTGCGTGATGGCACGGATGTAGCCCGTCTGCTCGGCGAACGGGATGAACTCCGAGGGCGCCACCAGTCCGCGGCTGCGATGCTGCCAGCGCACGAGCGCCTCCGCGCTGTACTGCGGCTCGCCGAAGAGCGAGACCTTGGGCTGGTACATCAGCATCAGCTCGTCGTTGTCGACGGCCTTGCGCAGATCGCCCATGAGCGACAGGCGCTCGTGACTGTGCTCGTCGTAGCGCGGATTCCACAACGCCGTGCTCGTGTTGTTGCGCTTCGCCGCATACATCGCGACGTCCGCGTGGCGCAGCAGCGTCGAGCGCTCGCGGCCGTGCGCGGGATACAGCGCGATGCCGATGCTCGCCCGCACGTCGACGAGATGGCCTTCGAGCGTCATCGGCACCTCGAGCGCCTTGCAGATCTGCGTCGCGAGCGCCTGCGCCTGCTCCGCGCTCTCGCCGGGCACGAGGATCGCGAACTCGTCGCCGCCGAGGCGCGCGACGACCGTGGCGTTGCCCCTCGCCGCCGCCACCAGCCGCTTCGCGACTTCGCGCAGCAGCAAGTCGCCGATCGAGTGGCCCAGCGTGTCGTTGACGTACTTGAAGTGATCGAGGTCCATGAGCAGCACGGCGAGCGGCTGCGTGCGCTCGGCGGCTTCGGCGAGCGCCAGCTCGAGCCGCTCGATGTACAGCGCGCGATTCGGAAGACTCGTGAGCGTGTCGCGATAAGCGAGGTCGAGGATGCGCGACTCGCGCTGCGCGATGTCCTCCTGCATCGAGCGGAAGGCCACGCCCAGCTCGCCGATTTCCTTGGTGCTCGAATCGGGCGGCGTCGCCGTGTAGTCGCCCGACGCGATCCGCCCCGCAACGCCGGCGAGCTCGCGCACCGGCCTCGCGATGCCGCGCGCGATGAACACGCCGATCAGGATCGACACCACGACCGCGAGCAGCGCCACCCAGGCGAGCTGCCTCTCCAGCCGTCGGAACGGCTCGAGCGCGATCGCGACGGGCTGCTGCAGCACGGTGATCACCCGGTCGTCCGTGTGCGCCGGCAGCTCGAGCACGCGCGTCACCGTCTGCGCATCGGCGTGCGCATTGCCGCGCTCGTCGACGGCGTCGAGCCGGCGCGCCTCCACGTCCTCGAGCAGCGCGCTGCGTTCCGCGGCCGGGACGCTGGAGCCCTGCAGCTTCCACTTCCCGCCGTCGAGGCGGCTCATGAACGAGACGTGCATGCGCATCAGCGTGGAGAGCTGCTGCGCGAACGCGTCGTTCATCGGGAAGCCCACCGCCACCCACGCCATCGTCTGCGGCCCCAGCACCGGCACGATCACGAGCTGGTAGAGCCGGCCCTGGATGACGGCGATCGACGTGGCCTGCCCGCGCTCCTGCGCCTCGGCGAGCAGCTTGGGGAAGAGGAACGGCTGGTTGTTGCCGAGGTCGACCGTGCCTGCGACGACGTTCTGCCCGAGGTCGATCAGCATCGAGATCGCGGCATCGATCTGTCGCTCGTGCGCGCGCAGGATCGAGCGCATCGTGGCGCGATCGTTGGTGGCGATCGCGCGCCGGAAGTTGTAGTCCGCCGAGAGCAGGCGCGCGCCGTGGACGAGGCGCTGCCGATCCTGCTCGACGAAGCGGTTGAAGAGCTGCGCGCCGGCAACGAGGTCCTCGCCCGTGGTCCTGCGCGACGTGGCGACGCCGACGGTATCGATCACGAGCAGGGCGCCGACCTGCACCGCGATGATCAGCAGCAGGAACAGTCCGAGGATGCGGGTCTGCAGCGTTGAGGAGCGCAAGTTGTCGTGTGCAGTCGTGATGATGCCGCCTCGGGGCAGATTTCCCGCTTGTACGGCAGCCCGGCATCGCCTGCCCCGCCTCCCGAGGGCGGGCACGGGGTTGGCGGGGCCCTGTCGCAAGGGGCTGCAGGCGCGGTAAGCAAGGACCCTGCCCGGGCGCGTCGAACGCGGCGAGGCGGGCTTCTGCGCCAAGGAAGCGGCCTGTGCCGTCGCAGCGCTGCGACGCCGCATCGTGGGGTGGCTCGCGCGTTGAGCCACCCCTGCGCTACACTCGGCGGGAGAAGAGGAGCGCGCGATGGATCGCACCGAACGGTTCTATGTCATCGACCGCATGCTGCACGAGCGCAAGTGCGTGCCGCGGCGCGATTTCCTCGAGGCGCTGGGCGTCTCGCTCGCCACGTTCAAGCGCGACCTCGAGTACCTGCGCGATCGGTTTCACGCACCGATCGTGTGGAACCCCGATCGGCAGGGCTACGAGTTCGGCAAGCCCGACGGCGCGGGTCCGTCGTATGCGCTGCCGGGCCTGTGGTTCAACCAGTCCGAGGTGTACGCGCTGCTCACCATGCAGCAGCTCCTGGCGGAGGTCGAGCCCGGCCTGCTCGCGCAGCACGTCGAGCCGCTGCGCGCCCGCCTCGAGTGCCTGCTGCAGGCAGGCGATGTCGAGCCCGCCGACGTGCACAAGCGCATCCGCATCGTGCGTCAGGCGGCGCGGCCGCTGCCGGCGGGTATCTTCCAGACGATTGCCGCCGCCACGCTGCGCAGGCACCGATTGCGCATCGAATACCATGCCCGCAGCACCAACGAGGACTCCGAGCGCATCGTGTCGCCGCAGCGCCTGGTGCACTATCGCGACAACTGGTATCTCGATGCCTGGTGCCACGTGCGCAACGACCTGCGCAAGTTCGCGATCGACGCGGTCACCGCCGCCGAGCTGCTGCCGGACAAGGCCCGAGCCGTCGACATGAGCACGCTCGAGCGCAGGCTCGGAAGCGGCTACGGCATCTTTTCCGGCGACGCAATCCAGTGGGGCGTGCTGCGCTTCACGCCGGAGCGCGCACGCTGGGTCGCGCAGGAGCAGTGGCATCCGCAGCAGCGCGGCAGCTTCGAGCAGGACGGGTCGTATCGGCTGGAGGTCCCGTTCGCCGATATGCGCGAGCTCCTGATGGACATCCTCAAGTACGGCGCCGACGTCGAGGTGGTCGCGCCGCCGGGCCTGTGTGCGCGGGTGGAAGCCGAGATCCGCAGGATGGCCGAGCGCGTGCGGTCGCGCTCGGCGCCAGCGGCGATAGCGCAGCCCGCGTGATCACCTCGCGGCGTCGCCTCCGGGTTACCCTGGGGTGATCGACGCGGTTACGTGCTGCGCAGCTGCGCGGTGGGTACCCGCAGCACGCGCACCATGCGCAGCGCCGGCTCGCGGCCGCGGTAGTAGCCGTTGATGCGGAAGGTCTCCGTGAACTGCATCGCGCGGTAGAGCAGATACGCCGGGCGGTTCTCGGCGCGCAGCTCCACGTGCAGCGAAACGGTGCCGGCCACACGCGCGCTCTCGAGCAGCCATTCGAGCATGCGCCGTGCGATGCCGCGTCGCTGGTGCGAGCGCGCAACCGCGAGGAGCACGAGATGCGCGCGCTCGTCGGCGAACTTCATGATCGCGAAGCCCACGGCGCGGCCGTGATCGCGCGCAACCAGCGTGACCACCTCCGGATCCGAGATGAGGTCGCGAATGCGATGCGGCTGGTACGACCAGCCCAGGCCCGCCTCGACGAGATCCCGCGCCATCGCTGCGAGTACGCTCGCGTCCGCGCGATAGGCGAAGCCGAGGGTGATGTCGCGTTCGTGCATCGCCGGATTCTCGCCGGAACGCCGCCGGGATGCCAAGCGTTTCCGTGCATCCGGCCCCGCCTGCACCCGCAATGCCAGATACAGCGGGACCGTCGCGCGGCCCAGCGCGCGTCGCAGTCCGCGCAGCAGTGTCACGGCGATACGGCGGAAGCCGCCGCGCGCGTCGGCCCCCGCCGCGACGCCGGCGCTAGCGCCGGCCGCCGTGACCGCCTCCGCCGCCATGGCCGCCGCCCCAGTGACCGCCGCCGCGGTGCGATCCGTACCCGCCGCCATGCGACCCGTTCCAGTGACCGCCACGGCCGTAGTACCCGCCGCCGTAATAGCCCAGCGAGATCGACGGGCCGTAATACCACCACGCCGGATAGCCATACCAGGCCGGGCCGTAATAGCCGTAGTAGTCGTAGTAGGAATAAGGCGCGGCGCCGTAAGACGGATACGCGCCATAGCCGTAATCGTATCCGTACGGATCGTACACCGGATACGCAGCGCATCCGGTCAGCGCCACCGCGAGCGCACCGGCTGCAACGAGGGTCCTCATGCCGTACCTCCTTTCATGCGCAAGATTCACAACGCACGAGCGGACGACGACGATGACACCAGCGCGATGCCCTTTGCGCTCCATGGCCCGTGCGCGCGACGCTCGATCGCCGGCACGAACGAAAGGCGGCGCGGCAGGGCCGACGCGTGACGCCGGCCCTGGCGCGCCGAGCGCGACCGCTCAGGACGACGCGTTGCCGCCCGCGGCTTCGGCGCCGCAGCGTGCGCGCTGCTACCGCTTGTCGACGATGCGTAACCCGATGACGCGCCCGATGCGGAGCCCTCGATCGGCGCTCCGCCGTCGCGGATCTCGAGCCTGCGCCCGCGCTGGCGCTGTTGCGGCGCCGGCAGCTCGATGCACAGCACGCCATCGCGGAACGTCGCGTGGGCCTGCTCCGTGTCGATGCCTTCGGGCAGCGGAATCGCGCGATAGAAGCTGCCGTAGCTGCGCTCGCTGTGATAGAAGCCCTGCTCGTCGCGGGTGGACTCCTGCTGGCGGTGGCCCTGCAGGATCACCGCGTCGGGCTCGATGCGCACCTCGAGGTCTTCCTTGCGCACGCCCGGCAGGTCGGCCTCGATCGTGAGCTTCCCGTCGCGCTGCGCCACCTCGATGTGCGGCGACCAGAGCGTGCGCAGGCCTTGTCCTTGCGCAGCGCCCGCGCCGCCCGGGCCGCCGAACGCGCCGTACGGCGACATCTCCTGCCCGCCGCCGCTCGTCATCGCGCGGCCGCTGCCTTGCTGCATCGTCCTGATCGCCCCGGCGACGCACTGTCTGCATCGCGCCGATCGCCGCGGCCGAAGGGATCACTGCATCGCGCTGATGACCGCGATGCCGGCTGCAATCAGCACGATGCCGGTGAGTTCGCGCCCACTCACGCGCTCGCGGAAGAAGCGCCTCGACACCGCATAGCCGTAGAGGACTTCCACGAGGCCCACCGTGCGCACGTCGGCGGCATTGCGCATCGCGAACGCCGTCAGCCAGCCCAGCGATGCCAGGGCGCCCATCGCGCCGGCGAGCGTCGAGACGCGCCATTCGATGACCACCTGGCGCAATCCCGCGCGGTCGCGCCACGCGAGCCACGCACCGAGCACGACGCTTTGCAGCAACTGCGCCCAGACGAGCGCATAGGGCCCCGCGACCCACGCCGGCTGCTCGCCCAAGGCAAGCGTCGCGCCGCGATAGCCGACCGCCGACAACGCGAAGCTCGCCCCGGACGCGAGTCCCAGCGCGGCCGCCGGCGAGAACCACGACGCCACGCCGGCCCCGGCGCCGCGCTCATCCGAGCGCTTCACCGACAGCAGCAGCACGCCGATCGTCGCGAGCGCGATCGCGAACAGCGTCGCGCCCCCGACCGGCTCGGCGAGCAACAGCGCCGAATACACGACGATCTGCAGCAGCTCGGTCTTCGAATACGCCACCGCGACGATGAAGCTGCGCTGCTCCATGGCCGCCAGCAGGAACGCCGTCGCGACGAGCTGCGCCAGTGCGCCCAGCGCGTCCCACAGGAGAAAGGGAACCGACACGCGGGGCGCATCGCCGCCGTGCAGCGCGAGCGCACCGGCGAGCACCAGGGCCGCGAACGGCAGGCCGTACACGAAGCGCACGAACGTTGCCGGCAGCGTGCCGGCGGTTCGCGTGAGGCTGCGCTGGGCCGCGTTGCGCACCGTCTGCGCGGCGGCCGCGGCAAGGACGATCGGGATCCAGATCCAGCCGGGCATCACACGCTGTCCTGCGCGAGCGCGTCGGCGCGCCTCGCGCGCGGACACGCGCCCGGCACCGACCGGGCGCGCGAAACCGCGGGCCAGGCGATCAGAGGATGCCGTGGCGGGCGAAGACATCGGCGAGCTTCGCCCCCCTGCGCAACTCCTCGCGGGTGCGGTCCTCGCCCGCAACTTTCGCGAATGCCCGCTCCAGCGCAACCGGTTCCGCGGCGCGCGGCACGACGATCACGCCGTCGGCGTCGCCGACCACGAGATCGCCGGGATCGACGCGCACGCCGGCGCAGCGCACGGGCACGTCGATTTCGGCGACCTTGCCGCGCCCCTTCGAATCGAGGGGCGCGATGCCGCCGTGGAACACCGGGAAGCCGAGGCTGCGGATGGCGCGGATGTCGCGCACGTAACCGTCGGTGACGCAGCCACTCGCACCGCGCGCAACGGCCGCCGTGGACAGGAGCTCGCCCCACGGCGCGATCTGGCGCGAGCCGCCGCAGGCGAGCACCGGCACGTCGAAGCGCCGGAGGCTGTCGACCAGCGCGATCTCGAGCTCGTACGGATTCTCGCCGGCCGCCACGTGGTGCACCTCGCGATAGAGCCCGGTGCGAGCGAAGCCGACGAGCGTGCGCCGGTCGTCGAGCGGCCGCACGCCCGGCGGGAAGGCCTGCTCGCGATATCCGAGCTCGTCGAGCACGTCCGACAGCACGGCGGTGTACAGCGTGGCCGCGATCGCGGCGATGAAACCGGGGTCTTCTCTCGACAGGGTCATGACGGCGGGGCAACGAGTGGCGATGCGTCGGATTCTCGGCGAAATCCGCGCCGTCACCAACCGCACGCCGGATGCAAAAGGGCCGGACCCCGAGCCCGGGGCCCGGCCCGCGTACCGCCCGACTGCCGTCGTCAGCTTCCGGCAGCTTCTCCGGGCGCCACTAACCGATTGCGGCCGCCGCGATCCGGGTGCTCGACCCGGCCGGTGTTGCGCGCACTCGGCGTACCCGTCGCCGGGTGCGCCACGCGCTAGGGTTGGCCTTCGCCAGGCAGGGGCTTGCGAAGCCAGCCGCCGGGGTCTTCGCGCCCCCTGCCGTCATGCCGCTCGGCCCCGTTCCCTCCGCGATTCCCTGCGCCCGGCCCACCCCGGTCGTCGTGCCGCTCGACCCAGTTCCCACCGCGGTTTCCGTCGCCGGGCCAGCGGCCGTTGTTGCCATCGGCACGGTGATCGCTCCAGCTGCCATGCGGGTCGCGTTCGCGCCAGTGCCGGCTGCCGCCGTTGTCGAAGTAGAAGAACCCGAGCGAACCCGACGGCCCCGAATACCACGGCTGACCGTAATAGTAGTTGTCGTAGGCCGGACCGGAATAGGCCGGGTTGCCGTAAGCGTCGTAGCCGTAGGCGTCGTTGCCGTACCCGTAACCGCCGTATCCATAGCCATCGTAATAGCCTGCCGCGCAACCTCCCAGCGCGACCGCCACCGCCCCCAATGCCAGCACTCGTTTCATCGCGACTCCTTTTCGAGCTCCGCGCGGACTTCGCGTCCGCGGCACGGATCGCCGCCTCGCGCACCGCGCGACAGCCACCGATCGGTTGGAGCGCGGAGGAACGCGCGGGGATTCGCCGCCTCCGGCTGAAACCGTTGTCAGGCAAGGACGACATCGGCGCCCGTAGTCCATCCTCGCGCACCGCCCTGCACTGTGCGTTGCCAAAAGTCAGCAGGGCCTCACTCGAACAGCGATGGCGTGGGCTCGGCCGCATGAAGTGCGACCGGGGGCGCGGCGCCGGCCGCGACCAGGTTGCCCGCGCGCACGCCCAGCAGGCGGATGCGCCGCTCGAGGGCGACGCGCTTGAGGCACGATCCCGCGGCGCGCCGGATGACTTGCGCGTCCGCGGTGGGCGAGGCGAGCGTCTGGTCGCGGGTGACGGTGCGGAAGTCGTCGTAGCGCAGCTTGAGGCCGATCGTGCGTGCGACATAGCCCTTGCGCTGCAGGTCGGCGGCGACACCGGCGCACAGGCTGGTGAAGATGCGCGAGAGCTCGTCGCGGTCGCGGCGGGCGTGCAGGTCGCGCTCGAACGTGAGCTCGCGGCTGATCGACTTCGGTTCGCTGTGCGTCACCACGGGCCGGTCGTCGCGCCCGTGCGCCGCATCGTGCAGCCATGCGCCGTAGCGCGGGCCGAAGTGCTCGACGAGCCATGCGGGCTGCGCCGCAGCGAGCGCGCCGATGGTGCGGATGCCGAGCGATTCCAGCTTCGCGGCGGCCTTCGGTCCGATGCCGTTGACGCGGCGCGGCGGCAGCGGCCAGATCCGTTCCGGGATCGCGGAGGCGGGCAGCAGCGTCAGCCCGTCGGGCTTGTCGAGCTCGGAGGCGATCTTCGCCACGAGCTTGTTCGGCGCGACGGCGACCGAGCACGTCAGTCCCGTGGCTTCGCGCACGGCGGCCTTCAAGCGCGCCGCAACATCCCGGGCGGCAATCCACGCTTCGCGTTCGGGCAACGAGCCGAGGGCACGCGAAGCCGATGCGTCGCCGCTCGCGGGCGAGCGCTGCGCGCAGGACGCCGCGTGCGCGTCGGCCTCGCCCGGCTCGCGCATCACGACCTGCGGTGAGGTCGACGTAGATCTCGTCGATGCCGCGATCCTCGATCGCCGGCGCGATCTCGCGCACCGCGGCCTTGAACGACCGGGAGGCCGCCCGGTACGCGTCGAAGTCGACCGGCAGCAGGATCGCGTCCGGCGCAAGCGCGGCCGCCTTCATGATGCCCTGCGCCGAATGCAGGCCGAGTGCGCGAGCTTCGTACGTCGCGGTGGTCAGCACGCCGCGCCCGACGTAGCCGCGCAAGGTGTGGAAGCGACGGCGCATCTCGCCGGTGCCGGGATCGACGAAGGCGTCCGGCTGGTGCGCACGGCCGCCGCCGATCGCGACCGGCAGGCCGCGCAGCTCGGGATAGCGCAGGAGCTCCACGGACGCATAGAACGCGTCCATGTCGAGGTGGGCGATGAAGCGCATGGCGGCACAGGCGTGCGCCGATCGTGCCACACCCGCAACGCAGGCCCTTGCGGCAGCGCAATCCCGGCGGCGCCCGATCTCGGCTAAGCTTAAGCCAAACTGCGGGGACCGCCATGAGCGCGCCGGGCCGCCCCAAGCGCGAATGCCGGAGTGCGCAGCACGAAGGTAGTCCAATGAGCCACAAGCACGAGAACCTCCTGCGCGCCATCTTCCATGACCCCATCAGCGCCAACATCCACTGGCGCGAGGTCGAGTCGCTCCTCAGTCACCTCGAGGCGAGCATCGAGTCGCTCTCCGGGGCGCGCATCCGGGTGAAGCTCAACGGCTACGAGGGCATCCTGCACCGCCCGCATCACGGCAACACGCTCGGCCGGCAGGACATCCAGCACCTGCGCGAGTACCTCGCCCACGCGCGCGTCACGCCTTCGCTGTACGAGAAGGGCTCCTGACCCTGGGTCGACCCCGGGTCAGACCGGCACCGTCGAGGTCGCGTTCGTCGGCGACCGCTCGCGGTTCAGCCGAACTTCAGGAACAGCCGCGAATACGCCGGCTTGAGGTTGCGCAATGCGGCGCGGATCGCCTCGGGATCGCCCTTGGCGAGGCTCGTGCGCACCGCTTCGAGCGACGCCTCCACCGCCCCGAACAACGCCCGGAACTCGGCCGATCCCGCCACTTCCGGCGGCGGTTCCCTGCCGAGGTCCGCGGCGAGATAGCCAAGCACCGCGATCTCGTTGCCCACGCTGTTGCGTCCGGCGGGCGTCGCGAGGTCGAACTTCGCGCCGAGGACGTGCTCCATGCGCGCGTGATATGCGTTCATGCGATCCGAGAACGTCGCCACGTTGTTGCGACGATTGAGGTCTCCGAGCTCGATCGCGAATCGCTTCGAGCGATTCGTGCGCGCCCGCGAGCTTGCCGGCGCCGACCGCCTGCTTCGCCTCCAGCACGATGGCCTTGATCTTGCCCACGACCCCGGGCCACGACGGATCGTCCGCGTACTGCGGCGGGGGCGCAGCACCCCAGCGCGCGGTCAGCGCGTCCCACTTCGCCTCGAACGCAGAGAGCGACTTCGACGCCGCGACCGGATCGCTGCCATTGGTGGTGAAGAGTGCGGCGCGGTAATCGGCGTAGGCATCGCGCAACTCGCGCTCGAACTCGCGCACGGGGCCGCCATAGGCCGCGGCGCAGGCGAGGAGGGTCACTGCAAGCAGGAGTGAACGTAGCAGGGTCGTTTTCATGGCCATGGAGGGTCGACTTGAAGCGAAGCGAGAACGCTCGCGCGTCAACTGTGCGGGGCACGGGCATGCGGACGCTTGACGTGCCTCAATGCCGTGTCGCGCGCGAGGTTGGACGACGCGCCGCATCGCGCGCCCCGAGGGGACGCGCTGCCGCAGGGCGCGTGCTGCGGTCGCGGTATAATCGCTGCTCCGCCGCCCGTGCCCAACGGCCGGCGGCTTTTGTTTCTGGGCCCTCGCCCCCACCTGCCCAGCCGTGAACGCACCCGCCTCCCTCCCCGATCTCGTGCGCGATGTCGCCAAGCGCCGCACGTTCGCCATCATCTCGCACCCGGACGCGGGCAAGACCACGCTCACGGAAAAGCTCCTGCTCTTCGGCGGCGCGATCCTCCTCGCCGGCACGGTCAAGGCGCGCAAGAGCGCGCGCCACGCGACGTCCGACTGGATGGAGGTCGAGAAGCAGCGCGGCATCTCGGTCACGTCGTCCGTGATGCAGTTCGAGTACGCCGATCACACGATCAACCTGCTCGACACCCCGGGCCACCAGGACTTCTCCGAGGACACCTACCGCGTGCTCACCGCCGTCGACGCCGCGGTGATGGTGATCGACGCCGCGAAGGGCGTGGAGGAGCAGACGATCAAGCTGCTCGAGGTCTGCCGGCTGCGCAGCACGCCGATCATCACGTTCGTCAACAAGATGGACCGCGAGGTGCGCGAGCCGGTGTCGCTGCTCGAGGAGATCGAGCGCGTGCTGAAGATCGATTGCGCGCCGGTCACCTGGCCGATCGGCATGGGCAAGGCGTTTCGCGGCGTGTTCGATCTCATCCACGACCGGCTCATCCGGTTCGCCCCGGGCGAGGAACGGCGCAGCGAGGCCTCGGAGCGCATCGAGGGCCTCGGCAGCCCGCGCTTGACCGAGCTCTTCCCCGACGAGATGCCCGCCGTGCGCCGCGATGTCGAGCTGATCCGCGGCGCGAGCTATCCGTTCGACCTCGACGAGTTCCTCGCGGGCCGGCAGACCCCCGTGTTCTTCGGCTCCGGGATCAACAATTTCGGCGTGCAGGAGATCCTGCAGGCGCTCGTGGACTGGGCGCCGCCACCGCAGGCGCGCGACGGCACCGCGCGCGTCGTGCATCCGACGGAGGCGCCGTTCTCGGGCTTCGTGTTCAAGATCCAGGCCAACATGGATCCGCGGCACCGCGATCGCATCGCGTTCTTCCGCGTGTGCTCCGGCCGCTACACGCCGGCGATGAAGGTCCGCCACCTGCGCACCGCGCGCGAGATGAAGCTCGCCAATGCGCTCACCTTCATGGCCAACGAGCGCGTGATGAGCGAGGACGCCGTCGCCGGCGACATCATCGGCATCCACAACCACGGCCAGCTGCAGATCGGCGACACGCTCACCGAGGGCGAGGCCCTCGCGTACAAGGGCATCCCGTATTTCGCGCCGGAGCTCTTTCGCGTGGCCCGTCCGCGCGATCCGTTCAAGTCGAAGCAGCTGCAGAAGGGCCTGCAGGAGCTCGGCGAGGAGGGCGCCATCCAGGTGTTCGAGGCGTTGCAGGGCAACAGCCTGCTGCTCGGTGCGGTCGGTCAGCTGCAGTTCGAGGTGGTCGCCGATCGCCTCGCGCGCGAATACAAGGTCGACGCGATCTACGACGCGGCGAGCATCTCGACGGCACGCTGGCTCACGTTCGAGGACGAGGCGACGCGGCGCAATTTCGAGCGCGAGCAGCACGCCGCGCTCGCGACGGACGTCGACGGCAACCCCGTGTTCCTCGCCACCAACAAGTACAACCTGCAGGTGACGATGGAGCGCTGGCCGAAGGTCGGCTTCCACGCCACGCGCGAGCACGGCCAGCGCTCGCGCAGGGCACCTAACCCAAGCCCCTTACTCAGAGTAACGACTCCGAGTAGTTACTCTGAGTAGGGAGTTACGAGTCAGACGACATGCTGCGATACCAGACCATCCCCGTCACGCCGTTCCAGCAGAACTGCTCGCTCGTCTGGTGCGACGAGACGATGCGTGCGGCGTTCATCGATCCGGGCGGAGAGGCGTCGCGTCTCTATCGCGCGGCCGACGCCGTCGGCGTGACGATCGACAAGGTGCTGCTCACGCACGCGCACATCGATCACGCCGGCGCAGCCGACGAGGTGTCGAAGCACTACGGCGTGCCGATCATCGGTCCGCACCCGGGCGACCAGTTCTGGATCGACGGCATCGAGCGCCAGGGCCAGATGTTCGGGCTCGGCGGCGCGCGTCGCTTCACGCCGGCGCAATGGCTGGTCGACGGCGACACCGTCGAGCTCGGCAACGTGCGCTTCGCCGTGCGGCACTGTCCCGGCCACACCCCGGGGCACGTCGTCTTCCACGATGCCGGCGCGCAACGCGCCTTCGTCGGCGACGTGCTCTTCAGCGGCTCGATCGGCCGCACCGATCTCCCCGGCGGCAACTACGACACGCTGATCTCGAGCATCGTCGAGCGCCTGTGGCCCATGGGGGACGACACGGTGTTCATCCCCGGCCACGGCCCCGAGAGCACGTTCGGCGAGGAGCGCGCGAGCAATCCGTTCGTCGGCGGGACGTGATCGTTTGCGCCGCCAGCCATTGCTCGGACTCGAACGCGCGCGTTCGACTCCGAGCAACGGGATTGCGTTGCGCGACGCGGCTCAGTGCGACAGCAGCACCGGCACGGTCATCGTCTCGAGCATGAGGCGCGTCACGCCGCCGAGCACCATCTCCTGCAGCCGCGAGTGGCTGTAGCCGCCCATGACGAGCAGGTCCGCGCCGAGGTCCGCGCTCTGCGACAGGATCAGCTCGCCGACGTCCGCGTCCGGCATGCGGTAATGCCGCGGCACCGCGTCGATGCCGTGATAGCGCAGCCATGCGAGCACGCGCGGGTCGGGATGAACTTCGTCGTCGGGATCGCCGCCCTTCGCGATCGATAGCAGGAACACCTTCTCGGCGCGCGCGAGCATCGGCATCGCGTCCGCGACGGCACGCGCCGACTGGCGGCTGCCGTTCCAGGCGATCAGCACGCAGCTGCCGGTCGCCTGCGGCGCGCCGGTGTAGGGAATCACCAGCACCGGACGTCCTGACTGCAGCAGCATCGCATTCGCGAGATCGCCGGTGAAGTCGGCGTGCGGGTCGTCGGGGTCCTTCTGGCCCACGACCACGAGGTCCGTGCAGCGGGCATGCTCAACGAGCATCGGGATCGGCTCGCCCGCCGGCGCGCGCCATTCGACCGCCGCCACGCGTGCCCGCGTTGCCGCGGCGCGGAACAGCGCTTCCGCGGCGTTCTGCGCGTCGCCCATCTCCTGCACGCGCTGGGCAACCATCGAATCCGGCATCACGGCCGACATCGACGGCGTCATCGCGGGCGTCGGCACGGTGTACGCGCCGATCAGCTCCGCATCGAAGCTGCGCGCGAGACGCGCGGCAGCACCGAGGCGCACGACCACGCGCTCGCTGTCGTCGACATGAACGAGGATGGACTGGTAGGACATCGCGGGCCTTCGCACGTGGTGTGGGTCGACCCATTCTAGCGCGCCCGCACGGTGGATGCGTGTTCATGCGGTGGGACGTGAAACGGTGCGCCACGCGCGCATCACGCGAGGCGCTCGAAGCCGCCCTGCTCGCGCAGCGTCGCGCCGGCGGCTCCGGCGATGGCTTCGATCAGATCGCGCGCGAGCTCGGCTTGCTGCGCGCGCGTGCAGATGGCGGCCGAATAAACCGTGGACAGCTCGAATGCGGGGGGCAACCGCGCCACGAGCCTGACGCCGGGCGTGTACAGGATCTCGGTCGCCTGCGTGCAGCCGATCGCGCGCAGGTCGCCCGCGTCCGCCATCGCGCGCATCGCGGTGGCCCCATTGGGATACGGGCGCAGACGCGACGCGACCGCATCCGCGATGCGCAGCGTCGAAAGCACCTTCGCGAAATGGATGCCGGCCGTCGCGCGCTGCGGATCCGGGAAGTAGATGGCGGTGGCCGCGCCAAGTGCGCTGCGCAGCGCATCGGGCGTGCCGACATCGGGCGTCGCGGCGCCCTGGGGAACGGCCACGCCGGTGTACACGCGACCGAGCGGCCGGATGGAATCCGCTCGCACCTGGCCCTCGCGCGCGAGGTCCTCCAGCATCGCCTGCGTGAGCACGAGCACGTCGCACGCCGCGCCGCCGAGAAGCTCGTCCTTCATCGCGCCGACGGCGCCGAAGCTCCCGTCGAGCGTGGCGCCCGTTCGCGCGCACCAGCCGGGCTGCATCGCCTGGATCAGGCCCTTGGCGGCGCCGGCGCTGATGATGTGAAGTGTGGTCATGTCACTCCTCTGCTCGGGACGACGGCCTTGCGGACGAAGTCGGCCGTGGATGCAACTTGCCCGGGCAATGGACCCGGACAGACGGGGTCGAAGCCGCGCGTCAGCGCATCGCGGCGACGATGCGTTCGGGCGTGATCGGCAGGTCGCGCACGCGCACGCCCAGCGCATCGAACACCGCGTTGGCGATCGCGCCGGCCGTGGGCCCGAGCGATGCTTCGCCCGCGCCCATGGACGGCAATTCGGGCGCGGTCGATCACCTCGACCGCGACTTCGGGCACCTCGGAGAAGCGCAGGATCGGATACGTCTCCCAGTCGATGCTCGTCACGCGCTGCGCATCGAAGCGCACGGCTTCCTTGAGCGTCCAGCTCGCGGCCTGGATCGCGCCGCCTTCGATCTGGTTGACGACGCCGTCGGGATTGATCGACCAGGCCGACGTCGACCGCGATGCACAGCCGGCGCACGCGGATCGCGCTCCTGCGCTTCGACCTCGGCGACGACCGCGCAGTAGGCGCCCGTGTTCTTGTAGCGCGCGTAGCCGATGCCGTGGCCCACGCCTTCGCGGCGCTGCCACGGCTCCATCCGCGCCATCGCCGCGACGCGCTCGATCACCGCGCGCGCGCGCGGGTCCGGCAAGATGCGCGAGCCGGAACGCGACGGGATCCGCGCCGCGCCGCTGCGCGAGCTCGTCCAGGAACGATTCGATCGCGAACACGTTGGCGAACGCACCGAGCGAGCGCAGCGCCGAGGTGCGCAGCGGCATGCCGAGCACGCGATGCCTGACGATCTCCCACGCCGGGAAGTCGTAGCACGGCACGCTGTTGCGCTCGGCGCCGCCGCCCGCGGCGATCGGCGCGTTGATCGCGGGCAGGCGCTCGAACGGCTGCGCGAGATGCCACGCGCCGAGCAGTGCCGGCGACTTCGCGCGTCCGGGGCGGCTGCTGTGGCCGTTGCTCCACGATCGTGTGCCGCCAGCCGACGATCGCATCGTCGGCATCGAGATCGGCTTCGATCTCGACCAGCATCGCCGGGCCGAACGGCGCCCATCCGAGCTCGTCCGCGCGCGACCACTGCACGCGCACCGGGCCGGCCCTGCGCATCGAGCGCGAGACGCGCCGCATCGAACGCGACGTCGTCGGCGCCGTTGTGGCCGTAGCAGCCGGCGCCTTCGACGTGATGCACGACGATCGCGCTGTCGTCGATGCGCAGCGCGAGCGCGAGATCGCGGCGCAGGTTGTAGATGCCCTGGCTGTGCGTCCACACGTCGAGCCGGCCGTCGCGCCATCGCGCGAGCGCGCACGACAGCGCCGATCGAGGCGTGCGCGATGAACGGCTTGGTGTAGCGCGCACGCACGGTACGCGCGACCGCGACGGGTTGCGGCGACGCCCTGGTCGCGACCACGCCGGTCTCGGCGGGCTGCGCCCTCGAGCCACCGCGCAAGATCGCTCGCGTCCGGAAGCGGCGACGCCTCGCGCCAGCGTGCCGCGCCCGCGAGGCGCTCGAGCGCGAGCTCCGCGCCGCGTTCGGTCGCGGCGAGAACGGCGACGAACGATCCGTCGCGCACGACGACGCACGTCGTCGGCCGACGGCACGACACGCGCGAGCGTCGACGTCCTCGAGCGTCGCGCCCTGCGGTCGACGGCCGCAGCACGCGGGCGTGCATCATGTCCGGCAGCACGAGATCGTGGATGAAGCGCGGCGTGCCGAACACCTTCGCGGGCAGGTCGAGGCGCGGCACCGACGTGCCGACAACGAGACGTCGCGGGCGCGCTTGGGCGGGACCGCACCGGTCGCGTCGCGGTCGAGCAATGCGTCGTCGGCGAGCGTCCAGTAGTCCGTGCGCAATCCGGCAGGGCCGCGCATCTCGCCATCGATCGGCGTGATCTGCCCGACCGGCACATCGAGCCGGCGGGCTGCCTCGCCGAGGTAGATCGCGCGCGCTTCGGCGCACGCGTGGCGCAGCGCGGTGCCCGACTCCTGGATCGACAGGCTGCCCGAGGTCATCGCCTCGTCGGGACTGATCGCCGTCGATGCGCGGCACCATGCGCACCTTCGCGAGCGGAACGTCGAGCTCGTCGGCCACGATCTGGGCGAGCGCGGTCGCGATGCCCTGCCCGAGCTCCACCTTGCCCGGAAATGCCTCGACGTAGCCCTCGCGATGGAAGCGCAGCCACTGGCCCAGTCGGCGGTTGACCTGGAGGCTGCCCGGAAGCGGCGGCCGAGGGTCGTCGCCGTTCCCGGCGGCAAGGCGAAACGCGAGATTCATGCGGCGGTGCCGGCGAGCGCGCGCGCCGCGCGCTGCACCGCACGCACGATGCGATTGTGCGCGCCGCAGCGACAGAGATTGCGATCGAGCGCGGCCCTGATCTCGGCGGCACCGGGCTGCGGATTGCTCGCGAGGAGCGCCGCCGCGCTCACGATCATGCCCGCCGTGCAGTACCCGCATTGCGCGGCCTGCTCGTCGAGAAACGCCGTCTGCAGCGCATGCGGGGCCGCAGGATTGCCGAGGCCTTCGATCGTCACCACCTGCTTGCCCGCCACCGACCACAGCGGCGTGCTGCACGAGGCCAGCGCGCGTCCGTCGACCAGAACGTTGCACGCGCCGCACTGGTCGAGGCCGCAGCCGAAACGCGAGCCCGTGAGGCGAAGCGCGTTGCGCAGCACGTCGAGCAGCGGCGTGTTGCCGTCCGCCTCGATGCTGCGCTCGATGCCGTTGACGGTCAGCGTGAAGGTGCTCGCGTTCACGCCCGCGCCCGTCCCGCACGCACCGGCTCGCGCGCGGATCCGACCTTCGAACCGGTCACTGGTCCGGTTTCGCGCCGGAGAGCTTGACGACGCGCTCCCACTTCACGATGTCGTCGTTGAGGTAGCGCCCGAACTCGTCCGGCTTCATCACGATGGGCGTGACGCCCTGCTTCGCCCACTCGTCGCGCGTATCCTGGCGCACGAGGATCTTGTTGATCTCGGTGTTGAGCTTCTGGATCACGGGCGCGGGGGTGCCCTTCGGCGCCATGATGCCCAGCCAGATGGTCGCTTCGTATCCCGGCACACCGGCTTCGGCGATCGTCGGCACGTTCGGCAGCACGCTCGAGCGCGTCTTGCCCGACGTGCCGAAGGCCCTCACCTTGCCGCTCTTGATGTGATCGGCCATGGTGGGAACGGCATCGAACATCATCATCACCTGCCCCCCCAGCGTGTCGGTGCGCGCCTGCGAGCTGCCCTTGTACGGGACGTGCAGGATGTTGACGCCCGCCATCGCCTTGAAGAGCTCGCCGGCCATGTGATACGGCGTGCCCGTGCCCGAGGACGCGTAGTTGAGCTGACCCGGCTTCGACTTCGCGAGCGCGATCAGCTCCTTCAGGTTGTTCGCCGGCACCGACGGATGCACGACCAGCACGAGGTCCGCGTAGTTGATCGGCGCGACCGGCACGAAGTCCTTCATCAGGGCGAACGGCTTCTTCGGCACCAGCGACTCGTTCACGGTGTGCGTGTTCGACATCATCAGCAGCGTGTAGCCGTCGGGCGCGCTCTTCGCGACGGCGTCGGTGCCGATGATCGAGCCCGCGCCGGGACGATCGTCGACCACGAAGGGCTGGCCGAGCGCTTCCTGCAGCTTCTGGCCGAGGTAGCGGGCGTAGATGTCGGCCGGACCGCCGGCCGCGAACGGCACGATGATCTTTACCGGCTTGTCGGGATAGTTCTGGGCGAGGGCGCCGGCGGCGACGAGGGCGAGCAGCAGCCCGGCACAGAGCCTGACGGTCGAACGAAGCATGGGAATGTCCTCCGGGGATGGGCGTTGCGTCCGCGAATGTACAGGACCGGCCTCGGACCGTGACAATCGCGCTTACGACCGCGCGAGGCTCGGCCCCCGACCCGCGGAGCCTCCCGCGCGCGAGCCTCTGCCGCAGCGCGCAGCCGGGCCGGCCGCTGCGAAACGGCGGCGGCGAAACCTTTATTCGCCGCCGGACGCCCTCATGTTGCGAGAAGGATGCCGGGGCGGGCCGGCGCAGGTCGCCCCGCCCGGTTTGTTAACATTTGCGTTTCGATCCAAGGAGCAGCCCATGGCCGATCGTCCGAACCCGCGCGCGCCCGACACCGGCATGGACGCCGCGAGCCTCTATCGCGAAGAGGTCTACACCGACCGCGCCGCCGCGACGATGCGCGTGATGGTGCCGGTCAAGACGGACGGCAGCGCCGATACGGCGCGGCCCACGCTCTATCTCGGCGAAGCCCAGATCATGACCAACATGGGCCCGCTGCCGGTCACGTTCGAGATCGATGCCGACAACCTCGCCGACGCCGTCGAGCGCTACGGCGACGCCGCGAAGACGGGCATCGAGCGCGCCATCCGCGAGTTGCAGGAACTGCGCCGCCAGGCGTCGTCGTCCCTGATCGTGCCCCCCGCAGGCGCGGCGGCCGCGCTCACGGGCGGCGGAGGCCTGCCGGGCGCCGGCGGGCTGGGCGGCGGGGGCAAGATCCAGCTGCCCTGACGGGCCATGAGTTCCGCAGCGCCGATTCAATCCCGGTTGTTCGGCGCCCGTTGCCGAACGAGCCAGGTTGTCGACCCAGGCGTTGCCGTGCGAGCCCGCTGCCGATCAGCTGCCGCGTCGGCGCCCGGCTCTGGCGGCCGACCTGCACGGTCTCCTCGGCCATCTGCAGACCCGAAGAGCTCGGCAAGCGCCTCGCGGTAGTCCTCGCTTCCCATCCACATGCTGTTGTTGTGGCTGCCGCCCTCGACCAGCAGCAGCTTCTTGGGCTCGGGCGCAGCCGCGAACAGCGCCTCGGAAAGGCGCGACGGCACGTAGGCGTCGCTCGCGCCGTGCACGATCAGCACCGGCATGCGCAGCTCGCGCATCTTGTCGACCGAGTCGAACTTCTGCGACAGGATCAGCCCGACGGGCAGCCACTCGTAGCTCATCGCGGCCGCGACGTCGGCGAGCGAGGTGAACGACGATTCGACGATGAGTCCCGCGGCCCCCGGGCTGCCTCCGCGCGACAGCTTCGCCGCGAGATCGACGGCCACCGCGCCGCCGAGCGAATGCCCGTAGACGTACCGCCGCGCGGGATCGGTCTGCCGCGCGGACAGCCAGTCCCACGCCGCCTGCGCGTCCTCGTACGCCGTCGTTTCGGACGGCAGGTCGCCGTCGCTCTTGCCGAAGCCGCGGTAGTCGATCGCGAACACCGAGAAGCCGAACTCGTGCAGCCGCTGGATGCGCCGGAGCTGCCCGGTGAGGTTCCAGCGTGCGCCGTGCAGATAGAGCACCGCCGGGGCGTTCGCCGTCGGTGCCGGCCACCACCACGCGTGGATCCTCGGCGCGTCGGCGGCGGTCCCGACCTTGAGGTACAGGTCCTGCACCTCGTCGGGAAGTCCGGAATACCAGCTCGCGGCAGCGCGCACGGGCCGCCAGACGAGCTCGCGCTCCTTGGTTTCGAGCACGACGCAGCCGCTCGCGAGCAGCGCGCCGAGCACGAGGGCGATGACGACACGCGGCGAGCGCCCGCGTGCGAGGCCGAAGAGGTTCACGACTCGAGGATAGCGGTCGGGCTTGGCCCAGGGAAGCGCGTTCAACCGTCGAGGGCCCACGCCGGGCGGACGAACGCCTGGGCGAGATGGTCCGTGAACGCGCGCACCTTGGCCGAGAGATGCCGCCGGCTCGGGTACACTCAGGAAGCGCTACCGCTGGTCGCGCCCTCGTGACGCAGATCGCCAAGCGTCCTGCCGTGCGCGCCGCGCTCGAGCAGGAAGGACTCCTCCAGCAACGCTCGCTCGCCGAAAGCCGATCATGAATGCACCGCTTCCCACCCTGTTCCTTTCCCACGGCTCGCCCATGCACGCGATCCAGTCGGGCGAGGCCGGCCGCGTCTGGCAGGCGCTCGGGCAGCGGCTGCCGCGCCCGCGCGCGATCGTGATGGCATCGGCGCACTGGGAAACCGCGGTGCCGATGCTCACCGGCAGCGAACGCCCGGGGACGATCCACGACTTCGGTGGTTTTCCCGACGCGCTGTATCGCATCGAGTACCGCGCGCCGGGCGCGCCGGACGTGGCGCAGCGCGCAGTCGAGCTGCTGCGGGCGGAAGGACATCGCGGCGGGTGTGGACGGCTCGCGCGGACTCGACCACGGCGCGTGGGTGCCGCTGCTGCAGATGTACCCGGACGCCGACGTTCCGGTCGTGCAGCTCTCGATCCAGACGGAGCTCGGACCCGCGCATCACCTGCGCGTCGGGCGAGCGCTCGCGCCGCTCGCGCGCGAGGAGGTGCTCGTCGTCGGCTCCGGTCACGCCACCCACAACCTGCGCGACTGGATGACGAACCGGCAAGGCGGGCAGCCGATGGAGTATGCACGGGCGTTCGCGCAATGGCTGCAGGAAAGCCTCGAGCGTGGCGCGACCGACGAGCTCGTGGCCTATCGCGAGCAGGCGCCCGGCGCGGTGCGCGCGCATCCGACCGAGGAGCACTTCCTGCCGTTGTTCGTCGCGCTCGGCGCAGCCGGCGAGGGCGCGACGCCCGAGCCGCTGCTGCGCGCGTTCGAAGGAAGCGCGCTCGCGCTGGACTCGTATCTCTTTCGGCCGGCGTAACCCCTCTCGCTACCCCATTACTCAGAGTAAAGCGCCGGGCGGCGAATTAGCTCGGAGTCACGGCGGTGCCCGGCGCTTTACTCTGAGTAACGGGTCTGGAGTAACGGGTCTGGCTACGGCGGCGCGACCGGCAGGCCTTCGCTGCGCCAGCGCAGCATGCCGCCCGTCATGTTGGCCACGCGCTCGAAGCCGGCGCGTTGCAGGATCACCGTCGCCTGGGCCGAGCGCGCACCCGAGCGGCACACCATCACCGCGGGACGCGCGCGATCGATCTCGCTCGCGCGCGCCGCAAGCTCGGCGAGCGGAATCAGCCGCGCGCCCTGGATGTGACCGAGCGGACCGGTGTACTCGTCGGGCTGGCGCACGTCGACGATCTGCACGGGTTCCTTGAGCTCCGTCAGCGCGTGCGGCGCGATCTCCCAGATCCCCGCGAACGTGAACGTGAGCGGCGCCCATTCCGGCTCGCCGGCGGGCACCGTCTCGTGCTCGGGTCGCCCGCAGCGCAGGTTCGCCGGCACCGCGATCGCGATCTGCTTCGGATGCGGCAGCCCGAGGTTCTTCATGTAGCCGGCGAAGTCCTCCTCGCCGATGTCGCCGCCCAGGCGCGGGTTGAAGCGCTTCTCCTCGCCCACGCTGGTCACGGTCAGGCCCCGATAATCGTGCGCGGGGTACAGCAGGCAGGCGTCGGGCAACGCGAAGATGCGCTCGCGCACCGAGCGGAACATCGCGTGCGGATCGCCCTGCTGGAAGTCGGTGCGTCCGCTGCCGCGAATGAGCAGGCAGTCGCCCGTGAACGCCATGCTGCGATCGTCGAGCACGAACGCTCATGCAGCCGCCGGTGTGGCCCGGCGTGGCCGACGCTTCGAGGCGGCGGCTCCCGAACCACACGACGTCGCCATCGACGAGCTCGAGGTCGGCGCCCTGCGCCCCGCTTTGCGCCGAGATGGCGATGCGGCTCCCGAGCATCTGGTTGAGGATCCACGCGCCGGTCACGTGATCGGCGTGCACGTGGGTGTCGAGCGTCATCCGCAGCGTGAGGCCGAGCTCGTGCACGAGCGCCGCGTCGCGCCGCGCCTGCTCGAACACGGGGTCGATCAGCACGGCCTCGCGCGTCGCTTCGTCGGCGAGCAGGTACGTGTACGTCGAGGACGGCGGATCGAAGAGCTGGCGAAAGATCGGCATCGAGGACTCCCGGCGAGATGCGATGTTACCGTATGAATGTCCACGCCCGGATTGCGGGAAGATCCGCCCGGCGCGCAGCGACCGGGGCGCCGAGTGCAATTCTTGCGCGGAAGCTCGCGTCGATTCGACGTCGTGTGAGATTCGGCCGACAAGCTTTCGCTGCGCCCGCCTATAGCGCGGGCGCGGCACCGACCGGATAGTCGACGCGTGCTCGCCATCGGAGAACGCTCATGTCCAACGCGGGAGAACAGGGCGCACGCGGCTTTGCCGCCGGCGTGCTCATCGGTCTCGCGATCGTCACGCCGGTCTTCGCCGCGACGACGCCCGGGCTCGAGCAATGGGCGCTGCCCTTCATGGTCGGGGCGACGACGCTGCTCGTCGTGGGCCTGATCCTCGCGGCGCTGGGGCTGGGCGAGATCCGTCGCGAGGCGCCCCCCGAGGCATCGCACACCCCGACGGGAGCCATGCGTGGGCCCGCGGTCCGCAAGGAACGTCGCGCCGCCCGCTTCCCCTCCCGTCAGCTCGGCTGATCCTTCCCGGCAGCCGCCGCGTCGCAGAGCGCGTCGTACACCGCGTTGGCGGCCGCGAGGTCTTCCAGCGCGAAACCGACCGACTTGAACACCGTGATCTCGCGCGCGGTCCGGCGTCCCGCGTGCGTCCCGCGCGCGAGATCCGCGAGCTCGGCGGCGACGTCGCTCGCCCGCAGCGCGCCGCTCGCGATCGCCTGCACCACGTCCCCGCCTTCCGCGAGCGCGGCCGTACGCTGATCGACCACGACGAGATCCGCGCGCCGCATCGCGTCGTCGTCGGTTTCGCGCATCGTCGCCTTGAACGCGCCGACGAGATCGAGATGCACGCCCGGACGCAGCCATTCCCCGCGCACCAGCGGCTGGGTGGATAGGGTGGCGCACGACACCACGTCGGCTTCGCGCACCGCGGACTCGAGATCGCGACACGCCTTCACCGGCAGGCCCGCATCCCCGAGCTCCGAGGCGGCCGCGAGCGCGTGCTCGTAGGTCCGGCTCCAGAGCGACACCCGCTCGATCGGAAGCACGCTCGCGTGCGCGGCCGCGAGCGCACGCGCGGTGCGTCCCGCTCCCACCATCACGAGGTACCGCGAGTCGGGCCGCGCGAGGACGCGTGCCGCATAGGCCGACGCCCCCGCAGTGCGACGCGCGGTGATCTCCTCGCCATCGAACAGCGCGAGCAGCCGCCCGTCGCGCGCATCGAACAGCACATAGACCGCGGCCACGGAGTGGCCCGCGCCCTCGCGCGCGGGAAAGACGGTCACGAGCTTCACGCCGAGGCGCTGCCCGACCTGCCACGCGGGCATCATGAGCAGCGTTCCGGGCACGCCATCCGGCACGGGGATCGTGTGCGGCGTGCGCAACGGCGCGGCAGCCTCGCTGCGCAACGCGTCGTGCAGCGAGGCCAGCATGCGCGACCACGGCAGGTGCCTGCGTATGCTGGCCGTGTCGACGTGCAGCACGCGCGCTCAGCCTTCCCGCGCCGCGAGTGCGAGCAGCGCGGCATTGCCGCCCGCGGCTGCGGTGTTCACCGTGATCGTGCGCTCGACCACGAGTTGCGCGAGATCGTATTCGCCGTCGCTGCCCGGCACCAGCACGGGCGTGATCGCGCACTCCTCTCGCAGCACGTCCGCACGCAACTCGCGCAGCCTCGCCGGCGGCAGGTCGGCCATGACGGCGTCGACGTGCGCGAGGTCGAGGCGATCGACGAGCTGCAGGCGCGTAGCGTCCAGCGCGTGCCGCATGCCGTGCGTGTGATGCGAGCGCAGCATCACCACGCTGTTGCCCAGCGCCTGCGCGGCGCGCGCCTGCACGCGCAATGCGCGCTCGTCGTCCGCGATGCAGGCCACCAGGCCGCGCGGCCTGAACTCGAGGACGTTCGTCTCGCCGGTCGGGCCGGGCAGCGTCAGCCGACCCTCGACGGGGAGGCGCATCGGCACGCGCGTGCGCACGAGGCGGCGCAGATACAGCGGGCCGCCCGCCTTCGGCCCGGTGCCCGACAGCCCATGCCCGCCGAACGGCTGCACGCCGACGACGGCGCCGATCATGTTGCGATTCACGTAGACGTTGCCGGCGTGAATGCGCGCGAGGATCGTCTCGCACGTCGCGTCGATGCGCGTGTGGATGCCATGCGTGAGTGCATAACCCGTGGCGTTGATGCGCTCGATCAGCTCGGGCAGCTGGTCGCGCCGCCAGCGCACGACGTGCAGGACCGGGCCGAAGACCTCCTCGCGCAGGCGATCGAGGTTCTCGAGGCCGCCGAGGTCGACGAGCGTCGGGAGCATGAAGCACCCGCCCGACGCCGTCGCTTGCGCTGCGAGCGGGGCGGCAGCGACTGACCGGGGGTCGTCGACTCTCGAGTCGACTCCGCGTCGACTCCGCGTCGAAATCCACCCGACCGCCCTGCACCACGCGAAAGCCGTCGTTGCGCATCGCGTCCAGGTGGCGCTGCAGCCGGTCGAGCGCCTCGCGCATCGATCACCGGCCCGACGTCGGTCGCGAGCCGGCGCGGATCGCCGACGGCGAGCTCGCGCATCGCGCCTTCGACCATCGTGAGCACGCGGGGGGCGATGTCTTCCTGCAGGCACAGCACGCGCAGCGCGGAGCAGCGCTGGCCTGCGCTGTCGAACGCGGACGCGATCGCATCGGCGACCACCTGCTCCGCGAGCGCGGAGCTGTCCACGATCATCGCGTTCTGGCCGCCGGTCTCGGCGACGAGCACGGGATCGTCGTCGCGCTGCACGAGCTGCGCGTGGATCGCGCGCGCCACCGCCGTCGATCCCGTGAACATCACGCCCGCGATGCGCGGATCCGCGACCAGCGCCGCGCCCACCGTCTCCCCGCGCCCGGGAACGTACTGCAACGCGACCGGCGGCACGCCCGCATCGTGGAACAGCGCGACCGCAACGCTCGCCACGAGGGGCGTCTGCTCGGCGGGCTTGGCGAGCACCGGATTGCCCGTCACGAGCGCCGCCGCGACCTGGCCCACGAAGATCGACAGCGGGAAGTTCCACGGCGAGATGCAGACGATGGGGCCGCGCGGGGACGCGTCGCCGCGCGCGAGCTCGGTGCGCGCCTCGCGGGCGTAGTAGCGACAGAAGTCGATCGCCTCGCGCACCTCGTTCATCGCGTTCGGGAGGGTGCGTCCGGCTTCGCGCGCGAGCAGCGCAAGAAGCTGCGGCGTGGCGGCGTGCAGGCGATCCGCCGCCGCGTCGAGACATGCCGCACGCGCTTCCACGGCGACCTCGGCCCACGACGATCCGCGCTCGACCGCGAGCGCGATCGCCCGCTGCACGTCCTCCAGGCTCGACTGCGCGACCGTACCGACGCGATCCGAACGATCCGCCGGATTGCGGATCTCGATCGGCTCGCGCCCGCCGAGCAGGCGCTGGTCCAGCGCCCGCCGCGCCGCCGCGTGCGACGCCGCGACGACCGGCGCGACATCGAGCTCCGCCGGCGTGGCGGCGAGATCGACGGCGAGCGAGGCCAGCACGGCGGGATCTGAAAAGTCGAGCCCGAGCGAGTTGATGCGATCGCCGAACAAGGCGCGCGGCAGCGCAATCCGCGGGTGCGGCGAGCCTCCGGTCGCCTGCGCCTGCGCGACCGGATCGGCCACCAGCTCGGCGATCGAGACGCGCGGATCGACGATGCGATGCACGAAGGAGCTGTTCGATCCGTTCTCGAGCAGCCGGCGCACGAGATACGGCAGCAGCGTCGCGTGCGACCCGACCGGCGCGTACACGCGACACCGACGGCCGAGGTTCGCCGGGCCGAGGACGTGATCGTAGAGCGCCTCGCCCATGCCGTGCAGGAGCTGGAACTCGCAGTCGGCGTCGCCGGCCATCGCGTGCACCGCCGCGATGGTGAACGCATTGTGCGTTCCGAACTGGGCGTAGATCGCGTCGCGGGCCTGCAGCAGCGCGCGCGCGCACGCGAGGTACGCCACGTCGCTGTGCACCTTGCGCGTGAACACCGGGTAGTCGACGAGGCCCTCGGCCTGCGCGCGCTTGATCTCCGCGTCCCAGTACGCACCCTTGACGAGGCGCACGTTCAGGCGCCGCCCGTCGCGCCGCGCGAGCGAGGCAAGCCAGTCGACGAGCGGCCGCGCGCGTTTCTGGTAGGCCTGCACCGCGATCCCCAGCCCCGACCAGCCGCGAAGCTCCGGATGACCCGAAAGCCACGCGAGCACGTCGAGCGTGAGTCCCAGGCGATCCGCTTCCTCGGCATCGAGGTTGAAGCCGATGTCGTACTCTTTCGCGAGCCGGGCGAGCAGCAGCACGCGAGGGCCGAGCTCGCGCGCCACGCGTTCGCGCTGGGTCGGCGTGAAGCGCGGGTGCAGCGCGGACAGCTTCACGGAAATGCCGGACCCCGCATAGACGCCGCGGCCGGCATTGGCGGCGCCGATCGCGTGCAGGGCGCGCTCGTACGCCTCGCCGTAGCGCTGCGCATCGTCGGTGGTCACGGCGCCTTCGCCCAGCATGTCGAACGCGAACGTGTAGCCGCGCGCTTCGCGCTCGCGCGCGTTCGCGAGCGCCTCCTCGATGGTCCGACCGGTCACGAACTGGCGGCCGAGGAGACGCATCGCGAAATCGACGCCGCCGCGGATCATCGGCTCGCCGCCGCGCCGCAGCAGCGAGGTGAGCGCCTGCTCGAGCCGGCTGTCGGCGTGCTCCTCCATCAGGTGGCCGGTCACGAGCAGGCCCCATGCGGCGGCGTTCACGAACAGCGACGGCGAGGCGCCCACGTGCGAGCGCCACTCGCCGCCTGCGAGCTTGTCGCGAATGAGGCGGTCGCGCGTGGCCGCATCGGGGATGCGCAGCAGCGCCTCCGCGAGGCACATCAGCGCGACCCCCTCCTCGGTATCGAGCGAGAACTCGAGCATGAGCGCATCCACGCCACCGGAGCGGGCCCGCGCGTTGCGCACCTTCCGCGCGAGATCCTGCGCGAGGGCCTGTACGCGCTGCAGTTCGTCGGGCGCGAATCGCGCTTCGTCGAGCAGCGGGAGCACGGCGGCGGCCTCGGGGATGCGATAGGCGGCATCGACGGCTGCACGACCGGGGTCGGCGACGCCCGGCGGGATACCGAGGTCGAACGGCACGCGGGAGGGGGGGATCGTATCGGGGGACATGGCCGCGATCGCGGTTTACGGGTAATCATAGTCCGACGGACCCCCTGTCCGGCACAGGACAAGGAACCGCGCCCCCCCGCGGCCGTATCAGACCGCAAGCGGCCGGGCCGGTTCCGGTCACGCGGGCGTCGTGAATCCGACCTGCCGCCGCCGTGCCGGTCGCGTCGGCCCGCATCCTCAGGGAGCGCACCATGGCCACGACCACCACCCGCATCGAGAAGGACGCCCTGGGCGAAGTCGCCGTACCCGCGGATCGCCTCTGGGGTGCCCAGACGCAACGTTCGCTGCAGAACTTTCCCATCGCGCTCGAGCGTTTCCACTGGCGGCGTGCGGTGATCCGCGCGCTCGGCATCGTGAAGCGCTGCGCGGCGATCGCGAACGGCGAGCTCGGCACGTTGCCGGCGCACAAGGTCGACCTCATCGTGCGCGCGGCGGACGACGTGATCGCGGGCCGGCTCGACGCGCAATTCCCGCTCGGCGTGTTCCAGACGGGGTCCGGAACGCAGACGAACATGAATGCCAACGAGGTGATCGCCAATCGCGCGATCCAGCTCGCGGGCGGCGCGCTCGGCAGCAAGACGCCCATTCATCCGAACGACGACGTGAATCGCAGCCAGTCCTCCAACGACGTGTTCCCGGCGGTGATGCACGTCGCGAGCGTGACGGGACTCGTGCACGACGTGGTGCCGGCGGTGCAGGCCCTGCGCGCCACGCTGCAGGGAAAGTCCGAAGCCTTTGCCGACGTGGTGATGATCGGGCGCACGCACCTGCAGGATGCGACGCCGATCACGCTGGGCCAGGTGATCTCGGGTTGGGTCGCGCAGCTCGATGACGCGCTCGCCGGTATCGAGGCGGCCAAGGGACCGCTGCGCGAGCTCGCGCTCGGCGGCACGGCGGTGGGCACCGGGCTCAATGCGCATCCGCGGTTCGGCGCCACCGTCGCACGCGTGATCGCGGCGATGACCGGCGAGCCGTTCCGTGCGGCGCGCAATCCGTTCGCGGCGTTGTCGGCCCACGATGCCATGGTGAACGCGAGCGCCGCCCTGCGCACGCTGGCGATCGCGCTGATGAAGATCGCCAACGACGTGCGGTGGTACGCGAGCGGGCCGCGCGCGGGGATCGGCGAGATCACGGTGCCGGACAACGAGCCGGGCTCGTCGATCATGCCCGGCAAGATCAATCCGACGCAATGCGAGGCGCTCACGATGGTGGCGGTGCAGGTGTTCGGCAACGACGCCGCGGTCGCCTTCGCGGGCTCGCAGGGCAACTTCCAGCTCAACGTCTACAAGCCCGTGATCCTGCACAACGTGCTCGAGTCGATCGAGCTGCTCGCGGATGCCGTGCGCTCGTTCGACGAGCGCTGCGCGCGGGGCATCGAGCCCAATCGCGAGCGCATCGCGCGACATCTCGACGATTCGCTGATGCTCGTGACGGCGCTCAACCCCCACATCGGCTACGAGAAGGCCGCGCAGATCGCGCTCGCGGCGCATCGCGACGGCACGTCGCTGCGCGAGGCCGCGCGCAAGCTCGGCTACGTCAGCGACGAGGAGTTCGATCGATGGGTAAAGCCGGAGGCGATGACGCGCCCCGGCGAGGGCGAATGAGCGCGGCGGCCGCCGTCATGGCGACCGGAGCACGGCGAGCGGCCCGGCAGTGCGGGCCCCCGTGACGCTCAGTCGCGTCCCTCCGCAAGTCGCGGGGGACGCCCCAGCCTCGCTCAGTCGCCCCAGGCCGCCACGAAGGGCAGCATCTCCACCGCGCGCGGCACGACGTCTTCCTCTTCGTCGAGCGGGGGCATCGTCATCAGGCGCGCGAACAGACCGTGCGGCTCGGCGCTGGGCGCCAGGGCTTCACGGGGCGGACGGCTGGAGGCCGTGGGGTCCTCGTATGCGTTCACGAGGCGACGATCGAGCGTGAGTTCCATGATCTTCTCGGTTGGCGACGAACGGCCGCAACGTGATACAGATTTTTTGCGACCGACCCGGCAGCCGTATCACGACTGCCTGATGTGATTGTGCCGCCGCCATGGAATGCCACATTGACCCCCATCAACCGATGGCCGGAAGGTGCATTCCGGATGGAGCGAAATGCCACACGTGGTGCGCCGACACTCGCGTTGCACGCGTCTTGCCGTCCCTGGGGCGCGGGCGTTGGCGTTGGCGATTGGCAGGCGTTGGCAGGGATCGGCGCGGTCCGGTCGCTTAGCTTCGGCACGCGCGAACGCGAAGACGGGTCCCGGCACTCCTTCGCCTCCATCGTTAACGTTCACCAACGCCGAGAGCTCGTCGCGCCACCCGTCTACGCGTTCGCGCGCGCCTCAGATGCGCTCCCGGACCGCGCCGATCCCCGCCAACGCCGGCACCGTCGGTGGCATGTCCGGCAACACCATCGCGCTCCGGCCGTGATGCGCACCGCGATGCCGAACGAACAGTCGGCTACGTGACAACGACAACGCTGCGTCACCGCCGGGCTGCGCACGGCAGACGGTGCGATGGTTTCCCCTGCACACCAGCCACGTTGCCCCGGCGGCAGCGGCGGGTACGGTTCCGGCGCGCATCGGGCGCGAGCGTGAGCGCCTGGATGGGTCCCGGCGTTCCTTCGCCTGCATCGTCCGCACTACATCACGAACGCGATCCAGGGCACCCCGACGATCAGGAACACGGCGATGAACAGCAGGCCGTAGATCGTCCCCAGTCGCCAGTAGTCCTTGGTGGGCAGGTAGCCGCTGCCGTAGTACACCGGGCTCGGCCCGGTGGCGAACGGCGTCAGGATCCCCATGATCCCGAGGGTCAGCACGAGCAGCAACGCGAACGTCGGCATGTGCAGGCCGGGGATCGTGGTGCCCACGGCAAGCATCACCGGAAGCAGCGCCGTCACGTGCGCCGTGATGCTGGCGAAGAGGTAGTGCGTGAGGAAGAACACCGCCACCAGCAGCAGCATCGCGAGCGTGGGCGAGAAGCCCGTCATGTGCGCCGCGACCGCGTCCGCGAACCACTTCACGAATCCGACCTTGTTGAGGCCGTCCGCGAGCGCGACGAGAGTCGCGAACCACGCCAGCGTGTTCCATGCCTGCTTGTTCTCGGTGATGTCCTTCCAGCTCACCACGCCCATCATCAGCATGAGGCAGATCACCACCAGCGCCGCGGTCGTGGCGTTGACCACCTCGCCCGCGAAGATCCACAGCAGCAGCGCGAGGATCACGAGCGCGGTCAGCTCCATCTCCTTGCCGGAGAGCGGCCCCATCTTCTGGAGCTCCTGCGCAGCCCACTTCGGCACTTCCTCGCCCGCCTTCACTTCGGGCGGATACACCCAGTAGGTGACGAGCGGGATCGCGAGCAGCAGCACGATCCCGATCGGTGCGAAGGCGATGAACCACTGCGTCCAGCCGATGTCCACACCGGCGGTCTTGCGCACGAGCTCGAGCGCGAGCAGGTTGGGCGCGAGCGCCGTCAGGAACATGGAGCTCGTCACGCACGTCGCGCTGATCGCGACCCACATCAGATAGCTGCCCATGCGCCGCGCCGACGGATCGTTCGGCAGCGAGTCGTACAGCGGCGGCAGGTTCTTGATCACGGGAAAGATCGTGCCGCCGGAACGCGCCGTGTTCGAAGGCGTGAAGGGCGCGAGCAGGAGGTCGGCCGCGCTGACCGCATAGCCCAGCGTCAGGGTGCGCCTGCCCATCGCCTTCACGAGCTTCAACGCGAGGCGGCGGCCGAGGCCGGTCTTCTCGTAGCCCAGGGCGAACATGAACGCGCCGAAGATGAGCCATACCGTGCTGTTCGCGAAGCCGGACAGCGCCCACGCAAGTGCCGCATTGGCGGGCTTGAAGCCGGCCTTCGCGAGCTCCGCCGGGCTGTAGAGCACCCACGGCGCGAGCAGCGTGACGGCGGTGACGCCGATCAGACCGATCGCAGCGCCCGGCAGCGGCTCCAGCATCAGCCCGACGATCACGCCGGCGAAGATCGCGAAGAACCACCACGCGTACTGCGCGAGCCCGGCGGGCGGCGGGATGACGGCGATCAGGAATGCGACGGCGAGCGGGACGATCGCTCGCCAGGGTACGTGCAGGTGGGGCTTCGTCGACAACGCAACGCCGCTCGTGGCGGCGGGCCTTGTCGCGCTCGATGCAACGCTCATGGCCGCTCCTTCGAGAATGCGCCGCGAACGGCGCGGACGATTTCATTCTCGAAGCGACGGCGAGACGCGATGTTGACAAATGAGCGCTGGCCGGAGGCTGCGCGACCTCATGCCGCGCGAGACCGATGCGCGGGGCGCGACCTCCCTCAGCGCGACGCCTGTCGCTCGCGGATGCGCATGCCCTCGCGCAGCGTGTCGGGCGGATACACGACGACCCGCTCGCCCGCAGCGAGGCCCTTCGCGATCGCGGCCGTGTCGGTCGCGCGAGCCGCGACTTCGATCGCCCGCCGGCGCGCGCGGCCCTCTTCGGCAACGAACACGGCGTACCCGCTCCCATGCCGGAACAGCGCCGCCGCCGGAATGACCAGCGCGCGCTCGCGCGCATCCACCACGATCCGGGCGTCGAGCCGATACGCATCGCCCAGACCGCGAGGCCGCGTTCCGGACGGCGCGAAGTCCATCACGACGTACACGCGCTGCTCTTCCACCCCCAGCGCCGAAACCTTGGTGAACGCCCCCGGCTCGACGAGGCGCACGCGCCCCTGCAGCGGAGCGCTGTCGCGGCTGCGCGCGAACTCCACGGGCGCGCCGGAAGGAATGCCGATCGCGTCGGTGGTGAGCACGTCGGCGATCACCTCGAGGTCGTCGGGATCGCCGAGCTCGAGGATCGGCGCCCCGGCGGCCACGGCATTCTCGCTCTGCTGCAGCACGCGCAGCACGCGACCCGCCACCGGCGCGCGCAGCTCGACACGCGCGCTGCTGCGCGACGTGGAGAGGCCGCTCATGCTCGAGGCCGCCGTGCGGGCGAGTGCGAGCTGATGCGATGTCGCGTGCTCGTCCGCTTGCGCCGCCGCAGCTTCCTTCTGCTTCAACTCGACCTCGCGCTCGGCGCGATCGAGCCCCTGCTTCGAGGCAAAGCCTTTCTCGGCGAGCATGCGCTGGCGCTCGAGCTCCGAGCGCGCGAGAGCGAGGGCCGCCTCCCCGCGCTGCGTGGCGGCACGGGCGCGATCCAGCTCGGCTTCGGCGGCGCCGACCCGTTCGGACAGCTCGCGCGCGGTTCGCGCATCGAGCAATACAGGCGCATTCGGGACGAGCAGCGCGAGCGGTGCGCCGGCGGCAACGGGATCGCCGGCCTTGAGCGTCACGCGCTGCACGCGCCCGGCCACGGGCGCGGACACGACATAGCGCTCGCGCACCCGCGTCTTCGCCTCGACGTCGAGCGTGCGCCGGAAGGGCGCCTCGACGACGACGGCCATCTGCACCTCGACGGGCTTCGGTGCGAACACCCACGCGAGAACGCCCGCCGCGATGAGGACCGCGATACCCCAGCCCGCACGCTTGCGCCACGGTCCGGCCATGTCAGTGGCGCCCGCCGCGCGAAGCCACTTACAAGCCCCCTCGGGGGAGCGAGCGAAGCGAGTTCGGGGGGAGTTTCATCCCAGTGCCTCATTCCCATCTCATTCCCTCGTCTTCAGCACCGCGACGAGATCGAGGCGATCGATGCGGCGGCGCACGATCAGCGCGCTCGCGAGCCCGGCGAGCACGATCGCGAGCGCCGCGTACGCGTAGGTCCCCGGCGCGACGATCACCGGTATCGAGATCAGGTCGCTGTGCGTGAGGCGCACGATCAGCCACGCCAGCGCGTAACCGGCGACGCAGCCCAGGGGCAGCGCGATGGCTGTCTCGATCGCGAGCTCGCCCAGCAGGTACGTCGAGACCTCGCCCCGCGTGAAGCCCAGCACGCGCAGGCTCGCAAGCTCCCAGGTGCGCTCCTGCAGCACGATGCGGACCTGGTTGTACACCACGCCGATCGCGATGACCACGGCGAACGCGGTGAGCACGCCCGTGAAGAACAGCAGATTGCGCGCCGTGGTGTCGCGGAAGTTCTGCAGCATCGCATTGCGGCTCGCCACCACCGCGACACGGGGGTAGCCCTTGAGCGTACGCACCAGCGCCTCGCCTTCCGGCGTGTCGAGCTTCACGCCGACGCTCGTCACGCGCGGCCCTTCGCCGAGCAGGCGATCGAGGGCGTCGCGGTTCATGTAGGCGAACAGCCCGATGAGGTCGTGCGAGGTCGCCGCAACGCGAACCGCCGCGCTCGTGCGCCTGCCGGTGAGCGCTTCCACCACGACCTCGTCGCCCGGCACCACGTCCAGGCGCTGTGCGAGGCGACCCGAGAGCACGAGCCCATCGTCCGGCAACGGCACGGGCCGGCTGCGCTCGTCCACGGGTCGCTGGAGCTGCGCGTCGCCATCGAGGCCGAGCACCACCGTCCGGTAGCGATGATGGCCCGCGACCAGACGCACCGGCGCCTCGCGCGTGCCTTCGGCGACCAGCACGCCGGGCATGCGCGCGATCTCGCGCACCACCTCCGGTGCGAGCGGCTCCGTGAGCGCGACGGAGGCGTCGGCGCGTTGCGAGGCCACGAACTGCACCTCGATCATGTAATCGATCGCGTCGCGCCAGAACAGTCCCGAGATGATGATCGCCATCGCCGATGCGATGCCCACCGTGGTCAGGGTTGCGCGCCACGGCCGGCGCTCCAGGTTGCGCACGGTCATGCGCACCGCGGGGGCGAGCCGCCGCAAGCCCAGGCGCTCGAGCAGCGCAGGGCCGGTAGCGACCCGGATACGGCGGGCGCATCGCTTCCGCCGGGGCGAGGCGCACCGCGGCGCGCACGGCACCCAGCGCACCGAGCACCGCCGCCGCTGCGGTGATTGCGGCCGCCCCCGCGGCCACGCTCGAGGGGAGCGTGAACCGGTACGACGGAAAGTGGAAGAATTCCGCGTACAGCGCGGTCACGGCGCTTCCGAACCAGATCCCGACGCCGATGCCGATCGCCACCCCCAGAACGACGACCACGCCCACCTGCAGCAGGTAATGCAGCGCGATGGCGCCGTTGCCGTAGCCCAGCGCTTTCAATGCGGCGATCTGCTCGCGTTGCGTCGTGACCTGGCGCGACAGAACCACGTTCAGGAGGAAGGCTGCAACGCCGAGGAAGATCGAGGGGAGCACCGTCCCGATCACCTTCCACTGGTCGATCTCCTCGCTCAGGATGCGATGCGAAAGCTGCTCGTCGCGGCCGTGCGCCGCCAGTCCGCCGTAAGGCTCCAGCAGCGCGATCGAGCGCATCGATCACCGCCCGTTCGTCGCTGTCGGCCGCGAGACGCACGCTCACGTGATTGAAGCCGCCTTCCATGTCGTACGCCGCGGCGAGCTGACGGCGATCCATCCAGAGCACGCCGAAGTTGCGATCGTCGGGAAATGCGCCGCCCTGCGTGGCGTAGATGTACTCCGGCGAGAGCCCCACGCCCACGATGCGGAGGCTGCGTTGCCGGCCGTTGACGAGCGCGGTGATCGCGTCGCCCGGCCCGATCCTGCGCACGGTGCTGAAGCCTTCGCTCACCACCACCTCGGCCGGCTCGTTCGCCTGCGGCAACCGCCCGCGCCGAAGGACGAGCTGGTTCAGCCCGCTCCCGCCGTCCGGCGCCCACCCGACGAGACGTCCGATCACCGGCTCGATCACCCCCGGCAGGTCGAGGCGAACGTCGAACACCGCGGTGGCCTCGGTTGCGTCGACACCGGGGATCGCGGCGATACGGGCGAGCACGCTGCGCGGCGCGCGCTTCACGTCGGCGAACACGTCCGCGAAATGCGCGGTGGCATAGAAGTCGTCGCGCGCCCGCTCCAGGGCGAGATACGTCGCGATCGAGCCCGCGAAGCCCGAGAACGCGCTGGCGATCACGAGCGCCACCGTGATCACCTGCGAGCGCAAGGCCCACAGGTCGCGCAGCAGCTTGCGGTGGATGGCCCTCATTTGGCTCTCACCATGCGAGCTCCGAGGGTGCGAGCTTGCGCGCGTTGACGGTGGTCTCGACGATGCGCCCGTCCGCGAGGTGCAGCACGCGATCGGCCATGCCGGCGATCGCGGCGTTGTGCGTGATCACCACCGCGGTCGTGTGCAGCCCGGCATTGATGCGGGCGATGACCTCGAGCACCACCTTGCCGGTGACGTAGTCGAGCGCACCGGTCGGCTCGTCGCACAGCAGCACGTCCGGACGCTTCGCAACGGCCCGCGCGATGGCGACCCGCTGCTGCTCGCCGCCCGAAAGCTGCGACGGAAAGTGATCGGCCCGATCGGCGAGACCGACGAGGCGCACGGCCTCGTCGACCGGCATCGGATCGGAAGCGATGTCCGTGACGAGGGCCACGTTCTCGCGCACGGTGAGGCTCGGGATGAGGTTGTAGAACTGGAACACGAACCCGACGTGCTCGCGGCGATAGGCGGTCAGCTCGGCTTCGCGTCGCCTTGACGAGATCGTGCTCGTGCCAGCGCGCCTCGCCCGAGGTGGGCCGATCGAGCCCGCCCAGGATGTTCAGCAGCGTCGACTTTCCGCTGCCCGACGGACCGAGCAGCACGACGAACTCCCCCGCGGCGATGTCGAGGCTCACGTCGCGCAGTGCGTGCACCTCGACCTCGCCCATCCGGTACACCTTGGTGAGGTGCCGGGCCACGAACACCACATCGGCAGGAGCGGGCATGACCGGGAGGACGAAGGGAACGCAGCCGAGGCGCTCGCACTCGAATACTCGAACAGTCTGCACGGGATGCCCGCTGCGGATGCTGACATTGCGCAATGGCGGACGCGCTCCGGTCGCCCCACCCGCCACCGCATGCCACGCTGTTCGGAACAGTTGTCCCGAACAGCCGGTGGTGGACAGGCCTGGAAGCCCTATTGTCCCGAACGATTGCGCCGATCAATGAGGGTGAACCGGACCGACACTCCGGTGGGCCTCGGCCCTTCGGGACGGGATGACATCGGTCAAATCCGGCTCGGGGCCTTCTGTCAGCATGAGGGTACCGAACGCCGCGCGCAGCGTGGTCCGTCGTGGCCATTGCGTGTGCGCGGTGCACACGAAAGGATTCAGCGTGACCACCACGCCGAAAACGGCGGCCGCCCCCGAAGGCGAGCCCATCGCAACGATCACCCACGGCATCGATTCCGCCTGGCACAGCGTCGGCGGCTGGTTCGACGACTTCGGGCGCATGCAGCAGGAAGCGCTGCGCTTCGTGCAGCGGCGGCTCGAGCGCGAGCTCGACGCCATCGCGCACGTGCTGTCGTGCCGCGACGCGACGGAGCTCCTCGACCTGCAGCTCTACTATGCGAGCGAGGCGCTCGCCGACAGCGTTGCGCTCGGCTTGCGCATCACCGCACTCGTCAACGGCAGCGCACGCCGGCGCTATCGCCGTGCGGCCGCGCGCCGGCACGCCAGGCCGGCCGCGTGATGCCTCCCCGCTGAGAAAGCGCGCACCCGCGCGGCTGCGATGGATCCCGGTCCTTTCACGCTGGCGCTGTCGCAGGAGGTGTGGGCGAGCCGCTACCGTGCCGTGGACGGGCGCGGTGCTGCTCGAGCCCGACGTCGCGTCCACCTGCTGCGAGCGCGCGCCGACGGCCGCGACCACGTGACATGACCACGACGCCCCCTTCGGCCAACGGCAGCACGAGCGTGCTGCTCACCGACCTGTACGAGCTCACCATGCTGCAGGCGTATTTCGCCGAAGGCATGAACGGCACGGCGGTCTTCGAGCTCTTCGTGCGCGCGCTCCCGGTGCAGCGCCGGTTCCTGCTCGCCGCGGGATTGCAGCAGGCGGTCGCGTATCTCCTCGGCCTGCGCTTCACGGCGCCGGAGCTCGCCTGGCTCGGAGAGACGCGACGCTTCACGCCCGCGTTCCTCGATTCGCTGCGCGATCTCGCGTTCACCGGCGACCTCGATGCGATGCCGGAAGGCACCGTCGCGTTCGCGGACGAGCCGCTGCTGCGCGTGCGCGCGCCATTGCGCGAGGCGCAGCTCGTCGAAAGCCGGCTGATGAACCTGGTGCATTACGAGACGCTGGTCGCGACCAAGGCGGCGCGCTGCGTGCTCGCGGCACCGGGGCGCCTGCTGGTCGACTTCGGCCTGCGGCGTGCGCACGCCGCAGAAGCGGGCCTGCTCTCCGCCCGCGCGAGCTACCTCGCGGGCTTTGCCGGGAGTGCGACCGTCGAGGCGGGACGGCAGTTCGGCGTGCCCGTGTACGGCACGATGGCGCACTCGTACGTGCAGGCGCACGCGACCGAGGCCGCGGCCTTCGAAGCCTTCGCCCGCGCCCAGCCGAGCAACGCGATGCTGCTGATCGACACCTACGACACCGAGCGCGCCGCGCACACCGTCGTCGAGCTCGCCGGCAGGCTCGCTCGCGACGGCATTGCGATCCGGGGCGTGCGCATCGACAGCGGCGACCTCGCAGCGCACGCGCGGCGCGTGCGCGCGATCCTCGATGCGGCCGGACTGCAGGCGATCACCATCTTCGCGAGCGGCAACCTCGACGAGCATCGCCTGCACGAGCTCGTTGCCTCCGGCGCGCCCATCGACGGTTATGGCGTGGGCACCCGGATGAACACGTCCGCGGATGCCCCTTTCCTCGACTGCGCCTACAAGCTGCAGGAATACGACGGCATCGCGCGCCGCAAGCGCTCCGAAGGCAAGGCCACCTGGCCCGGGCGCAAGCAGGTGTTCAGGCGCTACGACGCCGACGGCAGCATGGCGGGCGACCTCGTCACGCTCGAAGGCGAGCGCGAGCCCGGCGCGCCGCTCCTGCAACCCGTGCTGCGCGCCGGGCGGCTCGTCGCGCCGCTCCCTTCCCTCGACGAAGCACGCGCGCACGCGCGGCGCGAGCTCGCGACCCTGCCCGCGGCATTGCGCGCGCTCGACGGGCCATGCGCGTATCCGGTCGAGATCGCGCCGCCGGTTCGCGCTCTCGCCGCGGCAGTGGATGCAAGGACGGACCCTCGCCCGAGCCGGGTAACCCTGCCGCCCTTGGCCCTGCCTACGACACGGTGAAGCGCGCGTCATGACGCGGCTGATCCGTTGACGGTTGTCAACGCGGGCACCCGCACGCGGCCCAGAATGAATTCGAAGCTCCGGCAGGTGCCGATCATCGCCGCATAGCGCGGAAGCGATCTCCGGGGCTGGCGGAGGCCATCATGAAACGCCGTGAACGCATCGCCGCGAAGCTGCATCATCCGGAAAGCGTGCCCACGCTCGCGCCCGAGGACGACGCCGAACGCACGCCCGACCAGCCCTTTGCGACGGGGGCTGCCGACACGCTCGACGCCGACCTGCGCCATCGCATCGTGAGCGAGACCGCGTTCAAGCATCTCGCCGAGCGCGGCTACGACGAGGGCGGTGAGAACGACGACTGGCGCGAAGCGGAGGCCGAGGTCGATCACGTGCTGCTCAATCCCGCCGAAAAGGAACCGCCGGAGCGCGGGAAGTAGCGTTCCTGCACCCGCCCGACCCATGCGCGCGCCGTCCTCGTCGCGCGCCCGTGATGGAGGTCATCATGTTCAGGAACATGCTGGTAGCGATCGACGGCAGCCCGACAGCGAATCGCGGGCTGCGCATGGCGCTCGATCTCGCGAAGGAGCAGCACGCCGCGTTGCACGTGCTGCACGTCATCGACGATGCGGTGCTCGCCACCTCGCTCGAAGGCAGCGCCTACGTGCCGCCGGCGTACATGGAGAGCATGCTCGAAGGCATGCGCGACACCGCGCGCAAGGTCATCGCGGCGGCCGAGAAGCTCGCCGCCGCGCACGACGTTGCGATCGCGCCGATCATGGTCGAAGCGCGCGGTCATGCCGTGGCGCAGGTGATCCTCGCGCAGGCGCGCAAGGTGCATGCGGATCTCATCGTGCTGGGCACGCACGGCCGGCGCGGACTGCGGCGGATCGTGATGGGCAGCGATGCCGAAACGGTGCTGCGCGAAGCGACTGCGCCGGTGCTGCTGGTGCGCACGACGTCGCGCAACGTGCCGGCGGGCAGGGCGGTGAAGCCGCGCGCGGTCGCCAAGCGCGCGACCGCGGCGCCCGCGCCGGCCGTGGGCAAGACGATCCAGTAGCCGGGCTGCGCACGGCTGCGCCGCGGCGCGGGGGTGCGTGCACGGGCCGGTGCGTCCACATCACGAAAGATCGCCATGACCGTCGTGCCCGAGGTGAAGATCCTCGCCGGCGACGTCGGGCTTCCGGGCATCCTCGAGGTCCCGCCGCAGGCGCAGGGCGCCGTGGTGTTCTCGCACGGCAGCGGCTCCGGCCGGCATTCGCCGCGCAATCGGCAGGTGGCTGCACGCCTGCAGCAGGCCGGGTTCGCGACGCTCCTCCTCGATCTGCTCACGCCCGCGGAGGACGTGGAGTATGCAAACCGCTTCGAGATCGCGCTGCTGACCACGCGCCTGTCCGCGGCGGTCGACTTCGTGCTGCAGCACGAGCGCACGCGAGGCCTGCCCGTGGGCCTCTTCGGCGCGAGCACCGGCGCGGCCTCCGCACTGCGCGTCGCCGCGGCCCGGCCGGACGCCATCGCCGCGGTGGTGTCGCGCGGCGGGCGTCCCGACCTCGCCGGCGATGCCGCGCTCGGCGAGGTGACGGCCCCCACGCTGCTCATCGTGGGCGCGTGCGACTACGGCGTCATCGAGCTCAACGAGCAGGCGCGCGAACGCCTCGTGCATTGCCGGCACGAGCTCGTGTTCGTGCCCGGCGCCACGCATCTGTTCGAAGAGCCCGGCGCGATGACGCAGGTGGTCGACCTCGCGTGCCGCTGGTTCGAGCACTGGCTCGGAGGAAGCGGGGGGTGACGTGTTGCGCTGGCTGCTGTGCGCGGCGTGTGCGGCGATCGTGGGGTGGGTGCCTGGGACGTGCGGAGCCGACGCGATCGAGCACGAGATCGCGGCCGTGCTGGGCGAGGCGCCTTCGGCCGCCGCGGCACGCAGGCCCGAGATTCGCGACTGGCTGCAGCAGATCTATGCCGCCGCGGGCTACGCGCCCGTGTGGTTCGCAGCGCGACGGCGGCTCTCGCTGCGTGCCGGACGCGCTCGCCGAGCTGCGCGATGCGCGACGGCGCGGCCTCGCGCCGGACGACTATCGACTGCCGCGGCTCGTCGAAGCCATCGACGCGGCCTCACCCGGCACGCCGGCGGCCGTTGCACGAGCCGACGTCGCGCTCTCCACGGCGATGCTCGAGCTCGCGGCCGACGCGCGATTCGGCCGCGTGGGGCCGCAGGCGATCGTGCCGCACTTCCGCGTCGAGCCGAAGGATGCTCGCTTCGTAGCGCAGATGCGCGCTGCGGCGGCGTCGGGCACGGTATCGGCGTGGATCGACGCCGCCGAGCCGGCCTTTCCGCTCTACCGAACGCTGCAGCGCGAGCTTGCCCATCATCGCGCGCTCGCGGCACTCCCGCCGTTGCAGGTGTTGCCCGCGCCGGCGAGCGACCGCAGGAAGATCGTCGCGGGCGATGCCTACGCCGAAGCGGGCTTGCTGCGTGCGCATCTCGAGCGCTGGGGCGATCTGTGCGCCGCGTGCGCCGAGCCGCCGGGCACTGCGCAGGGCCGATACGACGCGGCGCTGGCGGCGGGCGTGCAGCGGTTCCAGTCGCGGCACGGCCTTGCGGCCGATGGCGTGCTCGGCAGGCAGACGCTTGCAGCGCTGAGGGTGACGCCGAGCGAGCGCGTGCAGCAGATCGAGCTCGCGCTCGAACGCCTGCGATGGTTGCCCGAATTGGCGCCCGGACCGGCGATCGCGATCAACATCCCGTCGTTCCGGCTCTGGGCGCTACGCGATGCGCGTGCTGCACCCGAAGCCCGATCTTGCGATGAGCGTGATCGTGGGCCGTGCCATGCGCACCGAGACCCCCGTGTTCGTCGGCGCGATGCGCTTCGTCGAGTTCAATCCGTACTGGAACGTTCCGCCGAGCATCCTGCACGACGAGCTGCTGCCGCGCTTGCGGCGCGATCCCGGCTATCTCGTGCGCGAGGACATGGAGATCGTGGGCACGCGCGATGCGCGCGTCGTGAGCACCCAAGCGGACGCCGGCGCGCTCGAGGGCCTCGCGAGCGGCGCCTATCGCCTGCGCCAGCGCCCCGGCACGCGGAACGCGCTCGACGGCATCAAGTTCACGCTCCCGAACTCGATGAACATCTACCTGCACGGTACGCCCGCACGGTCGCTGTTCCAGACTTCGCGGCGCGACTTCAGTCACGGCTGCATCCGCGTGGAGGACCCCGTCGCGCTTGCGCAGTTCGTGCTGGGCGAAGATCCCGCCTGGACGCGCAGCGCGATCGAGACGGCGATGGCGGCGGGCGTGACGAAGGTGGTGACGCTCAAGGCGCCGGTGCCGGTGATCGTGTTCTACACGACCGCGATGGTGGACGGCGCGGGCCGCGCGATGTTCCTGCCCGACATCTACGGCCACGACCGCAAGCTCGCCGCCGCCCTGGCGGCGCGACGCACCCGGCCCTGACCCTGGGTCCGACCCAGGGTCGGGGTCGAGGCCTACCAGCGGCGCACGCGGCCCGTGTCGACGTGCACGAAGTGCGATTGCGGATAGAAGCCCACGCCGCCGGCCCGCAACGACAGCGCCGCATCGCGCAATTCCGGCAGCGGCACGTCGCCGAGGCGGATGTCGATCGCGCGCCCTTCCATGTGCAGGCTGTGCGTGGCCACACCGTGCCCGCGCTCCTGCAGCGCCGCGTTGGTGAGTGGCGAGCGATAACCCGAGATGACCTGGAACGGCGCCTTGCTGCGGGTGACGGCGGCGAGCGTGTGCAGCTGATCGAGGAGCTGCGGATCGATCGGGCTCACGTCCCCGGTGCGGAAATCGCGCAGGAACCAGTTGATGCGCTCGAGCGCGACGTCGATGTAGCCATCACCGGCGGCGTAGCGGATCGACAGCGCTTCGCCGGTGTGGATGTTCAGGAAGGCGAGCTCGCGCGCGCCGGTCGCCGCGCGACTGCGCCGCGGCAGGACGAGCATGGGCGCGGCCAGCGCGGTGGTGGCGGCGGCGAGGAAGCGACGGCGGCTCATTCGGGCATCAGGTATCAGAGGACCGAGGACAGTATGGCATGGCCGGGCACGACCCGGCCGCAACCGCCTTGAACACCGAATGCGGGCGCCCGGCGCTGCTGCTGCCTGCCGCCCTGCTGCCGCGTCCGGTTACCCGATCACCAGCCCATCTTCGCCATCTTGCGCCGCACGAACGCGATCTGCGTGGCGAGCGGAAGCTCCTTCGGGCACACGTCGTGACAGCCGAGCAGCGACATGCAGCCGAAAACGCCATCGTCGGTGCCGACCACCTCGTAGAACGCCTCGTCCTCGCGGTTGTCCCGCGGATCGAGCCGGAAGCGCGCGATCTTGTTGATGCCCACCGCCCCGACGAAATCCGAGCGCATGCGCGCGGTGCCGCACCCGGCCAGGCAGCAGCCGCACTCGATGCAGCGGTCGAGCTCGAAGATCTTCTCGGCGAGGTCCGGGTCCATGCGCTCTTCCATCCTGCGCAGGTCGATCTCCTCCTGCGCGCGGTGCACCCAGGTCTGCAATCGCTCGCTCATGGCGCGCATCCACTTGCCCGTGTCCACCGAGAGATCGCCGATCAGCTCGAAGAACGGCAGCGGCGCAAGCGAGATCTGGCGCGGCAGGTTCTTCGTGAGCGTGCGGCACGCGAGCGTGGGCCGGCCGTTGATCACCATCGCGCAACTGCCGCAGATGCCGGCGCGGCACACGAAATCGAACTGCAGCGACGGGTCCTGCTTCTCGCGGATCTCGTTCAACGCCATGAAGAGCGTCATGCCCTCGTCTTCCTGCAGGCGGTAGGCCTGCATGCGCGGCACGCTGCCGGGCTCCTGCGGGTTGAAGCGCAGCACGCTGATCTCGAGCTCGCGCGGCGGCACGGACGACTTGCCCGCGCCATTGCCGTTGGCGCGCGCCCCCGGCTTGGGCACGGGCACGGTGACGGTGGTGGCGGCGCGGGGCGTCGCGACGGCGTGGTCATTGGGGGGAACGCTCATTGCGCGGTCTCCGTTAAGGTTGGCAGGACGCGGCGCCCTCAGGCGGCGACCCTGTTGTGCGCGACGGCTGCGGCAGCCGGCTCTTCGGGCAGCGGCTCGTCGATGCGCTCGTTGCGGCCGCGATAGCGTTCCGGCAGCTTGGATTCGTAGGGCAGCAGCGCTTCCTGCACCTTGAAGCGATCCGTGCCGCCAAGCTGCTGGCGGATCGCATCCACCTGCGCCTGCCGTGCCGGCGTGTCCGGATGGTCGATATAGTCCTTCGCGCCGTAACCGCGCCAGCCTGGCGGCAGCTCCATCCTCGAGACGTCGAGCGCCTCGTAGTTGAGCGTCGGCAGCGTCGCGTTGGAATCGCTCCAGCTCGCGAGCGTGCGCTTGAGCCAGTCGCCATCGTTGCGGCGCGGGTAGTCCTCGCGGAAGTGCGCGCCGCGGCTCTCGGTGCGCTGCAGCGCGCCGTAGGCGACGCAGAGCGCGAGCTTGAGCATCTTCTGCGTGCGGTAGGCGGTGACGAGCTCCGGATTGGAGCCCGTAGCCTTGTAGCCGAGGCCGAAGTCGCGGCTGCGTGCGAGCAGCTGCTGCAACTCCTCGACCGCGCTCGTGAGATCCGGTCCGGTACGGAAGATGCCCACCTTGTCGGTCATCACCTCCTGCATGCGGGCTTTGACCGCGCTCGGATCCTCGGTGCCGCGGCCCTTCGAGATCGCGTCGAGCTTCCCCTGCTCGGCTGCCAGCGCCTCGCGGATGAGCGCCGGTCGGCACATTCATCTCGTTGCTGATCTTGTCGCAGAAGTCGGCGACGAACTCGCCCACGATCATGCCCGCGACGACCGTCTCCGCGACCGAGTTGCCACCGAGGCGGTTGAAGCCGTGCATGTCCCAGCACGCCGTCTCGCCCGCCGCGAACAGGCCCTTGAGCGTCGGGCTCTCGCCCGTGTAGTTGGTGCGCACCCCGCCCATCGTGTAGTGCTGGGCGGGCCGCACGGGCAGCCAGTCCTTGACCGGATCGAGCCCGAGGAAATAGTGCGCGATGTCGTTGACCTCGCGCAGGTTGGTCGTGATGTGCTTCTTGCCGAGCAGCGTGATGTCGAGCCAGAGGTGATCGCCCCAGCGCGTCTTCACGCCCTTGCCCTTGCGGATGTGCTGCTCCATGCGCCGCGAGACCACGTCGCGCGACGCGAGCTCCTTCTTCTCGGGCTCGTAGTCGGGCATGAAGCGCGTGCCGTCGACGTCCTTGAGCAGCCCGCCGTCGCCGCGACAGCCTTCCGTGAGCAGGATGCCCGCGGGAAAGATCGGCGTCGGATGGAACTGGATCGCCTCCATGTTGCCCAGCGTCGCGATACCGGTCTCGAGCGCGATCGCGCTGGTGATGCCTTCGCAGATGACGGCGTTGGTCGTGACGCGGTAGATCCGGCCCGCACCGCCGCCGGCGAGCGCCGTGGCCTTCGCCACGTACGCGATGAGCTCGCCCGTCACGAGATTGCGCACGATCGCGCCGTAGCAGCGACCCGCCTCGTGGATGAGCGCGATCGCCTCCATGCGCTCGTGCACCGGGATCGCGCTCGCGATCGCCTGGTCGCTCACGGCGAACAGCATCGAATGCCCCGTGGCGTCGGCGCAGTAGCACGTGCGCCACTTCTTGGTGCCGCCGAAATCGCGCTGCGCGATCAGACCGTGCGCCTCGTCGCGCTCGGTGAGCGTCACCGGCTGGCCATTGATGATGACCTGCCGGTCGCCGCGGCGCACGCGGCTCCACGGCACGCCCCACGCCGCGAGCTCGCGCACCGCCTTGGGGGCCGTGCTGACGAACATGCGCACGACGTCCTGGTCCGCGCCCCAGTCGCTGCCGCGCACCGTGTCCTCGAAGTGCACGTCCTCGGTGTCGTGCTCGCCCTTGATCACGTTGGCGAGGCTCGCCTGCATCCCGCCCTGCGCGGCTGCCGAGTGCGAGCGCTTGGGCGGCACCAGCGACAGGATGACGACGTCGTGGCCGCGGCGCTTCACGCCCACGGCGAGGCGCAGGCCCGTGAGCCCGCCGCCAATCACCAGCACATCGGTATAGACGACCTTCATCTTCAGCGCTCCCTCATTTCACGGTTGGGGCCGGCACGGCCTGCTGCTGGAAGCTGGGGACGTACGGCTGGCCGTATTGCCCGCTGTGCTCGATGCCGATCTTGATGTAGGCGGCAAGCGTCGCAAAGCCGAGCACGAGGAAGAACACCGTGAGCGCCCATTTCAGCAACTTGAGGCGATGCCGCGTCGCGTCGGGCGACGCGCCCGCGAACCAGCCCCATTTCACCGCGAGGCGATACAGACCGATGCCGCCGTGCACTTCGACGGCGAGCAGCAGCAGGATGTAGAGCGGCCACAGGTGATCGCTCCAGACGCGATCGGCGGACTCGAACGGACCGATGCGCTCCGGCCGCGACAGCATGAGGTACAGGTGCACGGAGGCGAGGAAGAACAGCGCGAAGCCCGTGAGCACCTGCCAGAACCACAACGTCGTGTCCTCGTGCCGCATCTGCGTCATGTGCGCGCGGAAGATGCGGAACTGGCGGTAGTTGATCGGGAACTTGCGCACCGCGAGCATCGCGTGCACGACGATCAGCGTGATCACGCCCGCCACCGCCATCGACACGAGCACCGGATACGAGCGGCCGAAGAAGAAGTAGCCCTCCATGAACTTCGTCACCGTCCACATCGCGTCCCGGCTGATCAGGATCGACGCGACGAAGAACATGTGCGCCCACATGAAGAGCGCGAGCACGAGTCCGGTGCCGCTTTGCAGCACGTCGAGGCGCGCGGGCCATCTGCTGCGCCGCAGATCGGCCCCGAGTCCGGCGATCAGGGAAGAGCTTGCGTCCATGGTGCCCCCTTGGGTTGCATGACCATGCAACACGCTCGCCTGCCGGACGCGCTGTTGCGGTGCGGCGAATCGGTCGTGTCTTGGTGTGCACAGGAGCGTACGCGCTTCGCGAAAGTGTCTCTTGACTTGCGTCAATGGGTCCCGCCCCAGTGCGTTCAGCATTGCATCCGTCGGCTCGCCAAAATCGCACGACGCCGCTTCGCGTCCGCAGAAAACCCCTTCAGGAGAAAACCAGCGATGTTCCAGGTCCGTATCCACGGAAGAGGCGGGCAAGGCGTGGTGTCCGGCGCGGAAATGCTTTCCGTCGCGGCGTTCCGCGAGGGCCGTTTCGCGCAGGCCTTTCCGAGCTTCGGCTCCGAGCGCATGGGCGCGCCGGTCATGGCCTTCTGCCGAATCGACGACCGCGAGATCCGCTTGCGCGAGCCGGTCATCGAGCCCGACGCGCTGATCATCCAGGACCCGACGCTGCTGCATCAGGTCGACCTCTTCAAGGGTCTGAAGCCCGGCGGCTACATCATCATCAACTCGACGCGCAGCTTCGACGAGCTCGGCATCGGCGACTTCGCCGCCGTGTTCCGGCAGGACCGCAAGTGCACGGTGCCCGCCACCGAGCTCGCGCGCAAGCACGTCGGACGGCCGCTGCCGAACGCGGCGCTGCTCGGCGGATTCGCGGCGCTCTCGGGCGAGATCCGGCTCGAATCGCTCGTCGCCGCGATACGCGAGAAATTCCCGGCCGCACTCGCGGAGCCGAACGTGGCGGCGGCCGCGACGGAGGCGTACGACGTCGTGCGGCGCTCGCGCCGAGGAGACGGCGCATGCTTAAGCAAGTCGAAGGCTCGGCTGCGGTCGCGGAAGCGATCGGACTCTGCCGCCCGCAAGTCATCTGCGCGTACCCGATCACGCCGCAGACGCACATCGTCGAAGGCCTCGGCGAGATGGTGAAATCCGGGCGCGCTGCGCGAGCTGCGAGTTCATCAACGTCGAGTCCGAATTCGCGGCGCTCTCGGTCGCGATCGGCGCTTCGGCCGCGGGTGCCCGCACGTACACGGCGACGTCGAGCCAGGGCCTGCTGTTCATGGCCGAAGCGGTGTACAACGCCGCGGGCCTCGGCCTGCCGATCGTGATGACCATCGGCAACCGCGCGATCGGCGCGCCGATCAACATCTGGAACGACCATTCGGACAGCATGTCGATGCGCGACGCCGGGTGGATCCAGCTCTTCGCGGACACCAACCAGGAAGCGCTCGACCTGCACATCCAGGCGTTCCGCCTCGCGGAGGAGCTGTCGTGTCCGGTGATGGTGTGCATGGACGGCTTCATCCTCACCCACGCGTACGAGCGCGTCGACATTCCCACGCCAGGCGCAGGTGGACGCGTTCCTGCCGCCGTTCGAGCCGCGGCAGGTGCTCGATCCCGCGCACCCGGTGACGATCGGTGCGATGGTCGGTCCCGAGGCATTCATGGAAGTGCGCTACCTCGCGCATCACAAGCAGCTGCGCGCGCTGCACCTCATTCCGCAGCTCGTCGGCGCGTTCAAGCAGCAGTTCGGTCGCGACGCGGGCGGGCTCGATCAAGACCTACCGCACCGAGGGCGCCGAAACCATCGTCGTCACGCTGGGCTCGATCACCGGGACGGTGCAGGAAGTCGTCGACGAGATGCGCGAGGCGGGCGTGGCCATCGGGTGCGTGTCAGCATCGGCTCGTTTCGGCCCGTTCCCGCTGCTCGCGCTGCGCGAGGCGCTCCACAAGGCGAAGCGCGTCGTGGTGCTCGAGAAGTGCCTCGCGGTCGGGCTCGGGCGGCATCGTTTCCGACGGCGTGCGCACGTCGCTCTCGGGCGTGCCGCTCAAGGGCTACACCGTCATCGCCGGCCTGGGCGGCCGCGCGATCACCCGCTCGTCGCTGCGTCAGCTCTTCGAGGACGCCGGCAACGACGAGCTCGAGCAGGTGACCTTCCTCGACCTCAACGCCGACGTCGTCGCCGCCGAGCTCGAGCGCGAATCGCTCGCGCGGCGCACCGGCCCGACGGCGGAGGCGATCCTGCGCCGCCTCGGCACCGTCGCGTCGCGCATCGGCTGACCGCGGTCGGCCCCAGGGACTGCCTTCGCGCTTTTTCAACGACCTTCGCGCGCACGCGACGACGCGGCGCCGCGGACGGACCGCGCGTCAGGTGTGCAGGCGTTCGTACTTCGCCTGCAGCTGCTCCTTCGTCTCGGCGTGATTCGGGTCCGGAACGATGCAATCCGCCGGGCACACGGTGATGCACTGCGGCTCGTCGTTCGCGCCGACGCATTCGGTGCATTTCTCCGGATCGATGATGTAGATCGGCGAGCCCACGGCGATCGCGTCGTTGGGGCAGGGCTCGACGCACGCGTCGCATGCGGTGCAGTCTTCGTTGATGATGAGTGCCATCGGGGTCCCCCGTTGGTTGTCGGTAGAATTGCCGCGCGCGGCGCTTACGTGACGCGCGGCGCCTATGCAAATTCGCTGGTGTACGAGCTGCAGCGCCTTCATGTAGTTCGCGCGCTCGAAGGCGTCCGGATCGGGGCACGACTGCTGGCTCAGCGAGCCCTTCATCTGCTCGACCGAGCTGTACTCGCGCTCGGTCATCCACGCCTGCACGCCGCGCACCAGCGTGCCCACGTGCGCCGGCCCCTTGCGCGAGCAGGCTGCTGGCGAGCATCACGCAGTCGGCGCCGGCGAGCAGCAGCTTGAGCACGTCGTCGGCGCGTGTGCGCGCCGCCGGTCGCCGCCAGGCTGGCGCTCGACGCGGCCGCGCAGGATCGCGATCCAGCGCAGCGCCAGGCGCAGCTCGTCGGAGGTCGACAGCACCAGGTGCGGCGCGACCTCGAGCTCCTCGAGCAGGATGTCGGGCTGCACGAAGCGGTTGAACAGCACCAGCCCCGAGGCGCCGGCCCGGGTGAGGCGCGCCGCCATGTTGGCCATCGCGCTGAAGTACGGCGCCACCTTGACCGCCACCGGTACGCTCACCTGCCGCGTCACCGACTCGACCAGCTCGACGTAGCGCCGCTCGACCTCGGCGCTCGTGTCGTCGACGCTCGCCGCGAGGAAGTAGACGTTGAGCTCGATCGCGTCGGCGCCGGCCTCCTCGAACTTGCGCGCGATGCAGGTCCAGCCGCCCGGCGTGTGGCCGTTCAGGCTCGCGATCACCGGCACCGACAGCGCCTTCTTCGCGTCGCGCGATCAGCTGCAGGTACTTGTCCGGCCCGGTGCTGTAGTCTGCATCTCGGGGAAGAAGCCCTGCGCCTCCGGCGAGAGCTCGGCGCCGTACAGCATCAGGTTGTGCGCGGCCATCTCGTCGTGCTCGATCTGCTCCTCGAACAGCGACGGCAGCACGACCGCGGCGACGCCGGCATCCTGCAGCCGCTTCAGGCTGTCGACGGAGCCCGTCAGCGGCGAGGCCGACGCGACGATCGGGTGCGCGAGCTCGAGGCCGAGGTAGCGGGTGCGCGAGATCGACGCTCATGACGTGGCCCCCTCGGAACGCGTCGCCGTCGCCGCCTCGCCGTCGCCCTCGGCCGTCGGCGGATCTGCGCCGCCCGCGGCCAGCGCCTCGGCGGGCGCCGCGGACGCGGCAGTGCCGTGCTCGGGCGTCACCACGCGGTGCACGCCGGCCACCTGCTCGTAGAGCTGCCAGCGCGCGTCGGCGTCGTGCTGCGCGGCCTTCAGCAGCTGCTTCGCGCGCGCCGGATCGGACTGCGCCAGCATCGCGTAGCGGCCCTCCTTCATCGCGAACTGCTCGAGCGGTATGCGTCGGCTTGCGCGAGTCGAGCTTCAGCGGCTGGTCGGCGCCGCCCATCCCGAGCCGCGGGTCGTAGTGGTAGAGCGTCAGGTAGCCGCTCTTCACCGCGTCGCGCTGGTGGCTCATCGCCGGTGGTCATGTCGATGCCGTGCGCGATGCAGTGGCTGTACGCGATGATCAGCGACGGCCCCGGTCCACGACGCCGGCCTCCTGGAACGTGCGCACCGTCTGCACCGGGTTCGCGCCCATCGCCACCTGCGCCGACGTAGACGTTGCCGTAGGCCATCGCGATCATGCCCAGGTCCTTCTTGCCGATCGGCCTTGCCGGCGGCGGCGAACTTCGCCACCGCGCCGCGCGGCGTCGACTTCGACGCCTGGCCGCCGGTGTTGGAGTACACCTCGGTGTCGAGCACCAGGATGTTCACGTTGCGGCCCGAGGCGAGCACGTGGTCGAGCCCGCCGTAGCCGATGTCGTAGGCCCAGCCGTCGCCGCCGACGATCCAGACGCTGCGCACGACCAGGCTGTCGGCCACCGCCAGCAGCTCGTCCGCCTCGGGCGAGCGCATGCCTGCGGCAGGATCTCCTTCGAGCGTCTTCACGCGCTCGCGCTGCGCGCGGATCTCGCTCGTCGGTGTCCTGCGGCGCTGTCGAGCAGCGCCGCGGCCAGCTCGTCGCCGATCTCGCGCGCGCAGCTCGCTGCACCAGCATCTGCGCCAGGTCGCGCTGCGCATCGACCGCCAGCCGCATGCCCAGGCCGAACTCGGCGTTGTCCTCGAACAGCGTGTTCGCCCAGGCCGGGCCCTGCCCGTCGGCGTTCTGCGACCACGGGCGTGGTCGGCAGGTTGCCGCCGTAGATCGACGAGCAGCCCGTGGCGTTGGCGACCAGCAGCCGGTCGCCGAAGAGCTGCGTCAGCAGCTTGAGGTAGGGCGTCTCGCCGCAGCCCGCGCACGCGCCGGAGAACTCGAACAGCGGCTCGCGCAGCTGCGAGCCCTTGCAGCAGCGTCGATGCTGTCCATCGACGGTCGCACCTCGGGCAGCGTCAGGAAGAAGTCGTAGTTGCGCGCGCTCGGCCTCGAGGTGCTCGAGCTTCGGCTCCATGTTGATCGCCTTGTGCTTGACCATCCTCCTTGCTGCGTGCCGGGCAGACGTCGACGCAGACGCCGCAGCCGGTGCAGTCGTCCGGCGCGACCTGGACGCTGTACAGCAAGCCGTCGCAGCGGGCCGCCGTCCTTGCGCGTCCAGGGCTCGGCCTTGAAGCCCGCCGGCGCGCCTTGCATCGCGTCGGGCTCGATAGACCTTCATGCGGATCGCGGCGTGCGGGCAGACCAGCGAGCACAGTCCGCACTGGGTGCAGATCGTCGGGTCCCAGATCGGGATCTCCTGCGCGATGCTCCGCTTCTCGTACTGCGTCGTGCCGGTCGGGAACGTGCCGTCGACCGGCATGGCCGAGACCGGCAGCAGGTCGCCCTTGCCGTCGAGCATCATCGCGGTCACGCGCTGGACGAAGTCGGGCGCGTGCGCGCGGCACCGGCGGCCGCCGGTGCGAGCTGCGAGTCGGCGCTGCGCCGGCACCGTCACCTCGTGCAGCGCGGCGAGCGACGCGTCGACCGCCGCGAAGTTGCGGCTGACGACCGTCTCGCCGCGCTTGCCGTAGGTCTTCCTGATCGCGTCCTTGATCTTCGGCGATCGCCTCGTCGCGCGGCAGGATGCCCGAGATTGCGAAGAAGCAGGTCTGCATGACCGTGTTGATGCGCCCGCCCAGCCCCGCCTCGCGGGCCACGTGCGAGCGCGTCGACCACGTAGAACTTCAGCTTCTTGTCGATGATCTGCTGCTGCGCCTCGCGCGGGAGCTGGTCCCAGACCTCGCTCGGGCCCGTAGGGGCTGTTGAGCAGGAACGTCGCGCCGGGCCGGCCAGCGACAGCACGTCGATCCGCTCCATGAAGTCGAACTGGTGGCAGGCGACGAAGTTCGGCCTGGTGGATCAGGTAGGTCGACTCGATCGGCCGCGGGCTGAAGCGCAGGTGCGACATCGTGACCGAGCCCGACTTCTTGCGAGTCGTAGACGAAGTAGCCCTGGGCGTGCAGCGGCGTGTTCTCGCCGATGATCTTCACCGAGTTCTTGGTCGCGCCGACCGTGCCGTCGCTGCCCAGGCCGAAGAACACCGCGCGGGTCACGTCGCTCGGCTCGGTGGCGAACGCGTCGTCCCACGGTCAAGCGACAGGTGGGTCACGTCGTCGACGATGCCGACGGTGAAGTGCCGCTTGGGCTGCGGGCTTCGTCGAGCTCGTCGAGCGCCGCCTTGGCCATCGCCGGCGTGAACTCCTTGGACGACAGCCCGTAGCGGCCGCCGATCACGCGGGGCGCGGCACGGCCCTGCCGGCCACGCCTCGGCCAGCGCCGTCACGCACGTCCTGGTAGAGCGGCTCGCCGATCGGCGCCCGGGCTCCTTGGTGCGATCGAGCACGGCGATCGCGCGCACGCGTCTGCGGCAGCGCCGCCGACGAACGCCTGCGGCGTCGAACGGGCGGTACAGCCGCACCTTCACCAGCCCGACCTTCTCGCCTGCGCGCGACGAGCTTCCGACCGTCTCCTCGACGCGCCGACGCCCGAGCCCATCTGCACGATCACGCGGTCGGCGTCCGGCGCGCCGGTGTAGTCGAACAGGTGGTACTGCCGGCCGGTGAGCTTCGCGAACTGGTCCATGTGCTCGTGCACGATGCCGGGCACGGCGGCGTAGAACGGGTTGCACGCCTCGCGGGCCTGGAAGAAGACGTCCGGGTTCTGCGCCGTGCCGCGGAGCATCGGCCGCTCGGGGTTGAGCGCCCGCGCGCGGTGCGCCGCGACCAGCTCCTCGTCGATCATCGCCCGCACGTCGTCGCTCGGTCAGCTGCTCGATCTTGTTCACCTCGTGGCGAGTGCGGAAGCCGTCGAAGAAGTGCAGGAACGGCACGCGCGCTCGCGAGCGTGCGCCATGTGCGCGATCAGCGCCATGTCCTGCGCCTCCTGCACGGTGGCTGCGGCGAGCATCGCCCAGCCGGTCGTGCGGCGGCCATCACGTCGCTGTGGTCGCCGAAGATCGACAGCGCGTGCGTGGCCACGCGTGCGGGCGGCGACGTGGAAGACCGTCGGCGTCAGCTCGCCGGCGATCTTGAACATGTTGGGGATCATCAGCAGCAGGCCCTGCGACGCCGTGAAGGTGGTCGTCAGCGCCCCGGCCTGCAGCGAGCCGTGCACCGCGCCGGCGGCGCCGGCCTCGCTCTGCATCTCGACCACGTCGGGCACCGTGCCGAAGATGTTCTTCCGCCCGGCGGCCGCCCAGGCGTCGGCCAACTCGCCCATCGTCGACGAGGGCGTGATCGGATAGATCGCGATCACCTCGTTGGAGAGGTGGGCGATCCGTGCGGCGGCCTCGTTGCCGTCCAGCACATGCGAGCGTTCGGTCATGGTCATCTCGCGGCGATTGAGCGTGCCGGCGCGGCCTCGGGCCGCGCGCGGCGCTAGAGTATTCCGGGCTTGCCCGCCTGCCAGCGGCGGAATTCGGTCGTGAGCATCTCGACGTGCTCGCGCTCCTCGGCCGCGAGCTCGCGGTAGAGCTCGCGCTCGACCGAGCTCTCCGGCGCCTTCTCGCCCTCGCGGGTGAAGAAGTCGACCGCGCGCTGCTCGAACGCGATGGCGATCCGGAACAGGTTGGCCGGATCCTCGGGCCTGCGGTCGATACCGGCGAAGATCGCCGCCCGGTCGATCTGGAAGTCGTCGGACGGCGCCGGCAGCTCGGCGTGGTAGCGCTTCGACAGCGTCCGCATGTGCTCGTCTTCCATCTCGGCGAAGCGCGCGAACAGCTCGCGCAGCTGCGGATCCGTCGCGTCGTTGCGATGCGCGCTGGTAGAACGCGCGGCCGCCGAGCTCGATCTCGAAGGCCTTGCGGACCGCCTCCATGGCCTCGTCCCCCTCGATCGCGCCACGCTCGAGGAGCTCCAGCCGCCCCTTGCAATACGGGCACAGGCCGTAGGGAAACGCGAACCCCTCGGCGACCTTGTGACACGACGTGCAGCGCCACGTGAGCTCGACCCCGGCGCAGCAGATGTACGGCTCCTCGTCTTCGAGCGGGCGCTTGCAGCGCGGGCAGATGCTCATTGAACTGCCTTCGCGCTGCGCGCTCCGGTATTCGCCCTCGGAGCGGTCCTTGGTGCTCATGGCTGGACCTCGCTGGAAACGTTGGTCGGGGAAGCGCCCATCGGCGTGGGCGGGACGAATGCGTCGGCATCGGCCTGCGTGATCGGCCAGGCCGCCTTGCCGCCCGCGAGGTACGCGCCGATCGCGCGCGCGGCGCGCCGACCGGCGCCCATCGCCAGGATGACCGTGGCACCACCGGTCACGATGTCGCCGCCGGCGAAGACGCCGGGCACGCTCGTCGCCTGCGTGTACGGGTCGGCGACGATGTAGCCCCATTTGTTCAGCTCGAGCCCGGCCGTGGACTTGGTGACGATCGGGTTGGCCTTCGTGCCCAGCGCGTAGATCACCGTGTCGCACTCGAGCTCGACGAACTCGGGGAGCGGGACCGGCTTGCGCCGCCCGCGCTCGTCGGGCTCCCCGAGCGTCATCTTCTGCACCTTCATGCCGCGGACGTTGCCGTCGCCGTCGACGAGGATTTCCACCGGCGAGTGCAGGAAGAAGAACTCGATGCCCTCCTCCTTCGCGTGGCGCAGCTCCTCGATGCGCGCCGGGGCCTCCGCCTCGGTGCGGCGGTAGACGCAGCGCACGGTCGGCACGCCGAGGCGCTTCGCCACGCGCAGGCAGTCCATCGCGGTGTTGCCGGCGCCGATCACGACGACGCTCTTGCCCACCGCGACCGGCGTGTCGAGGTACGGGAACCTGTCGCCGCCCATCAGGTTGACGCGGGTGAGGAACTCGTTGGCCGAGTACACCTGGCCGGCGAACTCGCCCGGAATCCCGAGAAACGACGGCGCGCCGGCGCCGGCGCCGACGAACACCGCGTCGAAGCCCATCTCGCCCGTCAGCTGCGCCACCGAGAACGTCTTGCCGATCACCTTGTTGGTCTCGAACTTCACGCCGAGCGCCTTCAGGTTGTCGACCTCGCGGGCGATGATCTCGCGCGGCAGGCGGAACGACGGGATGCCGTATTGAAGCACGCCGCCGACGACGTGCAGCGCCTCGTAGACGGTGACGTCGCAGCCGAAGCGCACGACGTCGGCCGCGACCGCGAGGCCCGACGGACCGGACGCCGACCACGGCCACTCTGCCCAGCTGGCGCTCGAAGCGCGGCGGGCGCGATCTCGGCGCGGCTTGCGCGTTGTCGCCGACGAAGCGCTCGAGCCGGCCGATCGCGACCGACTCGAGCTTGCGGCCCACCACGCATTGCGCCTCGCACTGCGATTCCTGCGGGCACACGCGGCCGCAGATCGACGGCAGCAGGTTCGACTCGTTGATCGCGGCCAGCGCGCCATCGAGGTCGCGCACCAGGAGGTGCTTGATGAAGCGCGGGATGTCGATCGACACCGGGCAGCCCTCGACGCACGCCGCCTTCGAGCACATGATGCAGCGCTCTGCCTCGGCGCAGCGCGTCGGCCATCGAGTAGCCGAGGTTCACCTCCTTGAAGTTGCGCGAGCGCTCCACCGCGTCGCGCTCGGGCATCTTCGTCGCGTGCGGCGCGAGGTCCTTGTACTTCTTGTAGTTCTTCTTGTTCTGCTCGAACAGCGTCTTCTCGATGTTGCAGACGTGCGCGTAGTCGCTGTTGGCCTCGCTCTCCTCGCCCTTGAAGCGCTTCTGGCGCAGCATCAGCTCCTTGAAGTCGACCCGGTGGCCGTCGAAGTCCGGCCCGTCCACGCAGGCGAACTTGACCTCGCTGCCGACGGTGACACGGCAGGATCCGCACATGCCGGTGCCGTCGACCATGATCGCGTTGAGCGACACCATCGTCTTCACGCCGAACGGCCGCGTAGTCTCGACGCACGCGTTCATCATCGGCAGCGGGCCGATGGCGATCACGAGGTCCGGCTTGTCGCGCTCGAGAAGCTCCTGCAGCGCCGCGGTGACGAAGCCCGGCTTGCCGTAGCTGCCGTCGTCGGTGCACACGACAAGCTCGTCGCAGTGCGGCGCGAAACTTCTCCTCCCAGAACACCAGGTCCTTGCTGCGGAAGCCGATGATGCCGGTGGTGCGATTGCCAGCCGCCTTGAACGCGCGCAGCTGCGGATACACGGGCGCCACGCCGAGGCCACCGCCCACGAGGACCACGTGCCCGGCGCGGCTCACGTGCTGCGGCAGGCCGAGCGGCCCCACGAAGTCGGCGAAGCTGTCGCCGGCCCCGTAGTGGTCGCGCATGTCCTGCGTCGTCTTGCCGAGCGCCTGGATCACCAGCGTCACCGTTCCGGCGGCCGGATCGTAGTCGGCCACGGTCAGCGGGATGCGCTCGCTGCCCTCGTGCAGGCGCAGCATCACGAAATGCCCGGGCTGCGCTGCGCGCGCAACGTCGGGCGCCATCACGTCCCACAGGAACGTGGTGTCCGAAAAGGCTTCGCGCCGCGTGATCGTATACATGGAGCGTCTTCCCATTCCCAAGACATCGGAACCGCAGTCCGAAACGGCTTCGGCCCCGAATTGTTCGGATCCCGCCGAACGCGTCGACGATGCGTCGTGACAACCGCGGGCGCAATCACCTGCGCGAAAGCGGCGCCCGGGCTCGCCTGCACGGGACGCTCCTGCTGCGCCCCCGGCCGCACCCGCGGAAAGGCATCGGGTCGAGAAGCGATCGATCGCCCTGAAGCGAGCGGTCGAACCCGGATTCGCGCGTCGACACCTGTCGTTGGAGATTATGTGGAGCGTCGCGCAGGGCGGGTTGATTCAGGTCAATGGCCTTCCCTGCAATTGCGGCAACATCCACACGCTCACGGACGGGCATTCTCGTAGGGCGCACGAACGCGTCGCAGGCCGCATGCCCGGGCACGGCGCGGGACCGCAGCGACTCGGCGGGATCCGCGGACGCGCCAGATGCCGAACCATTGCCGGTCCGACGACGATGGATCGCAGTCCACGGCGGCAAGAGGGATCGATCGACCAACCCATCAAGTTCTACCAGACCGGCACCTTCACCGTCGGCGATCGCCTGCTCGCGAAACGAGCGCTCGGTGCAGGCGAACATGCGCCGCACCAACTCGCTCAACTCCGGGCACCGCGCATGCCAGGGCTGCGGCGAAGCGCTCGGCGCGCGCTACGCGATCGACGCGGCCATGCGCGCCACGAACAACAAGGTGATCGCGGTGAACGCGACGGGCTGCCTCGAAGTATTCTCGACGCCGTATCCCGAAACGTCGTGGCAGATTCCGTGGATCCATTCGCTCTTCGGCAATGCCGCCGCCGTGGCGTCGGGCGTCGCGGCCGCGATGCGCGTGCGCGGCGATCACGACGCGCGGGTCGTGGCGCAGGGCGGCGACGGCGGCACCACCGACATCGGCTTCGGCTGCCTCTCCGGCATGTTCGAGCGCAACGACGACGTGCTCTACATCTGCTACGACAACGAGGCGTACATGAACACCGGCGTGCAGCGCTCGAGCGCCACGCCTCCGGCAGCGCGCACGGCGACCACGATGGCCATCGGTCGCGAGCCCGGCAACGTGTTCGGCACCGGCAAGAACGTGCCGCTGATCGCGATGGCGCACAACATCCCGTACGTCGCGACGGCAAGCGTGGCCAACCTGCGCGACCTCGAAGCGAAGGTCACCCAGGCGATGGCCGTGCGCGGCGCGCGCTACGTGCACATCCACGTGCCCTGCCCCCTGGGCTGGGGCTCGCAACCCGCGGACACGATCCGCATCGCGCGCCTCGCCGTCGAGTCGGGGCTCTTCCCGCTGTTCGAGGCGGAGCACGGCGAGATCACCGGCCGCACGCCGATCAGGAAGACTGTGCCGGTCACGGATTACCTCAAGCTGCAGAAGCGGTTCGCGCATCTGTTCGGCAATCCGCCCGACGAGGAGCGCATCGCGCGCATCCAGGCCATCGCCGATCGCAACATCGCCCGCTTCGGCCTCGCCGCCTGAGCAACGTCCACATGGAAAAACCTTTTGCCATTACGCTCGACGTCGGGTCGAGCCTCGCCAACAAGACGGGATCGTGGCGCACGTCGCGGCCCGTGTATCTCGATCGCCTGCCGCCGTGCAACAGCACCTGCCCCGCGGGCGAGAACATCCAGGGGTGGCTGTTCCACGCCGAGTCCGGCGACTACGAAGCGGCGTGGCGCACGCTCACGCAGGACAACCCGCTGCCGGCCACGATGGGGCGCGTGTGCTATCACCCGTGCGAAGGCGCGTGCAACCGCGCTCAGGTCGACGAGGCGGTCGGCATCAATTCCGTCGAGCGCTTCCTCGGCGACGAGGCGCTCAAGCGCGGCTGGAAATTCGCGCGCCCGCAACGCGAATCGGGCAAGAAGGTGCTGGTCGTCGGCGCCGGCCCGTCGGGCCTCTCCGCTGCGTATCACCTGCGTCGCATGGGCCACGCGCGTGACGATCGTCGAAGCGGGCCCGATGGCCGGCGGGATGATGCGCTTCGGCATTCCCAAGTACCGCCTGCCGCGCGACGTGCTCGATGGCGAGATCCAGCGCATCCTCGACACCGGCGTGAAGCTCGTGCTGGATACCAAGGTGAGCGACATCCGCGCGACGATGCGCGAAGGCGGCTACGACGCCGCGTTCCTCGCGGTCGGGGCGCACATCGCCAAGCGGGCCTACATCCCCGCGGGGACCGCCGCCAAGATGCTCGACGCGGTGTCGGTGCTGCGCAGCATGGAAGGCGAGGACAAGCCGCCTGCTCGGACGCCGCGTCGTCGTCTACGGCGGCGGCAACACCGCGCTCGACGTCGCGCGCACGGCCAAGCGCCTCGGCGCCGAGGAGTCGGTCATCGTCTATCGCCGCACGCGCGAGAAGATGCCGGCGCACGACTTCGAGGTGGAAGAGGCGCTGCAGGAAGGCGTCATGATCAAGTGGCTCTCGACCATCAAGCAGATGGGCAGCGAGGGCACGCTCACCGTCGAGAGGATGCAGCTCGACGACAAGGGCTTCCCGCAGCCCACGGGCGAGCTCGAGACCCTCGGAGCCGATTCCCTCGTGCTCGCCCTCGGGCAGGACGTCGATCTGTCGCTGCTCGACGGCGTGCCGGGCCTCGCGATCGAGGACGGCGTGGTGCAGGTCGGGCAGCAACATGATGACCGGTTATCCCGGCATCTTCGCGGGCGGCGACATGGTGCCTTCCGAGCGCACGGTGACCGTCGGCGTCGGCCACGGCAAGAAGGCGGCACGCCACATCGATGCGTGGCTGCGGGGGACGACGTACACCGCACCGCCGAAGCACGAGCTCGCGGAGTTCAAGTACCTCAATCCGTGGTACTACGCCGATGCGCCGAAGACCGTGCGTCCGGTGCTCGACATGCGGCGGCGCGAATCGACCTTCGAGGAAGTCGTGATCGGCCTCAACGAGTCCAACGCGCTGTTCGAGGCGCGCCGCTGCCTGTCGTGCGGCAACTGCTTCGAATGCGACAACTGCTACGGCGTGTGCCCCGACAACGCCGTCATCAAGCTGGGGCCGGGCCAGCGCTTCCGCTTCAACTACGACTACTGCAAGGGTTGCGGCATCTGCGTCTCCGAGTGTCCGTGCGGAGCGATCACGACGGTGCCCGAAACGATCTGAAGGCGCGGCCGCCCAAGGCCGCCCTCGTTCTTCTCAAGGAGACTTCCATGTTGCACAACCCGACCCGTGGCGGGGCCAAGGTTCCCGCCTGGTTTCCGCGCGGCATCTCGCTCCTGCGCGATCCGACGCTCAACAAGGGCACGGCGTTCACCGACGCCGAGCGCGACGCGCTGGGCATCCGCGGCCTGCTGCCGGCGCGCGTGTCGACGCAGGACGTCCAGGTCGGGCCGCATCCTCGAGAACTTCCGCAAGAAGCCCAACGACCTCGAGCGTTACGTGCAGCTCACCAACCTGCACGACCGCAACGAGGCGCTGTTCTATCGCATGCTCATCGATTATCCCGACGAGATGATGCCGATCGTGTACACGCCCACGGTGGGTCTCGCGTGCCAGCAGTTCGGCCACATCTACCAGCGCCCGCGCGGCATCTTCGTGAGCGCGAAGGACCGCGGCTCGGTCGAGCAGGTGCTGCGCAACTGGCCCGAGCGCCACGTCGCCATCATCGTCGTGACCGACGGCGAGCGCATCCTGGGCCTGGGCGACCTCGGCGCGAACGGCATGGGCATTCCGGTCGGCAAGCTCGCGCTGTACACGGCGTGCGCGGGCGTGCATCCCAACCAGTGCCTGCCGGTGATCCTCGACGTCGGCACCAACAACGAGGAGTTCCTCAAGGATCCGCTCTACATCGGCATCCCGCAGAAGCGCCTCACCGGCGACGCGTACGACTCGTTCGTCGACGAGTTCATCACGGCCGCCACCAACGTGTTCCCGGGCGTGGTGATCCAGTTCGAGGACTTCGCCACGCACAACGCGTTCCGGCTGCTGCAGCGCTATCGCAACCAGATCTGCACCTTCAACGACGACATCCAGGGCACGGCCGCGGTCGCGCTCGCCGGCATCTTCTCGGGCGTGCGCATCACGAAGCAGAAGGTTTCGCGAGCAGAAGGTGCTCTTCATGGGCGCGGGCGAGGCGGCCACCGGCATCGCCGATCTCACCGTCACGGCGATGATGGCCGACGGTCTCGACGAAGCGACCGCGCGGCGCCGTTGCTGGCTCTTCGACTCGAAGGGCCTGGTGGTGAAGTCGCGCACCGACCTCGCCTCGCACAAGCAGCCGTATGCGCACGAATTCGACGCGATCAGGGACTTCGTGACGGCGATCGACGCGCTCAAGCCCACGTGCATCATCGGCGTGGCGGCGGTGGGCGGCACGTTCAACGAAGCCGTCGTGCGCAAGATGACGCAACTGAACGAGCGCCCGATGATCTTCGCGCTGTCCAATCCGACGTCGCAATCGGAATGCACGGCCGAGCAGGCGTACCGATGGTCCGACGGCCGCGCGCTCTTCGCCTGCGGCTCGCCGTTCGATCCGGTGACGCTCGGCGGCCGCACGTTCGTGCCGCGGCAGGGCAACAACTCGTACATCTTCCCCGGCGTGGGCCTCGGTGCCATCGCGAGCCGCTCCGCGCGCGTGACCGACGAGATGTTCATGGCCGCCGCGAAGAGCCTCGCCGAGCAGGTCACGCAGGCCGACCTCGACCAGGGGAGCCTCTATCCGCCGCTCAAGAGCGTGCGCGACGTATCGGCCCACATCGCGGCCGCGGTCGCCGACGTCGCGTTCCGGCAGGGCCACGCCGGCGTTGCGCGCCCGGCCGACCTGCTCGCCTACGTGAAGGCCCAGATGTACGCGCCGGACTACGAGCAGTACATCATCGGCGCCTGAACACCGGTTGACTCCTCCGGGCCTCGTATCGGCGACGATGCGAGGCCTCTTTTTCGCCTGCCGTCACGCGCGGGGCGTTGGCGGCTGTCGTCGCCCGCGGGTCGTTGGCGGGGATCGGCGCGGTCCGGTCGCTTAGCTTCGGCACGCGCGAACGCGAAGACGGGTCCCGGCACTCCTTCGCCTGCATCGTTAACGTTCACCGACGCCGAGAGCTCGTCGCGCCACCCGTCTACGCGTTCGCGCGCGCCTCAGATGCGCTCCCGGACCGCGCCGATCCCCGCCAACGCCGGCGTCGCTCGCGGTGTGTCGCGCAACACCATCGCGCACGCGCCGAACGGTGCGATGGTTTCCCCTGCACACCAGCCACGTTGCCCCGGCGGCAGCGGCGGGTACGGTCCCGGCGCGCATCGGGAGCGGGCGTGAGCGCCTGGATGGGTGGCGTGACGAGCCCTCAGCCTTGATGAACGTTAACGATGCAGGCGAAGGAACGCCGGGACCCATCCTGGCGCTCACGCGCGCGGACGCTAAGCGCCGGGATCGTACCCACCGCTGCCGCCTGCGCATGATGGCCGACGCCCCGGGACCGTACCCGCCGCTGCCGCGCACCCGCGCGAACGCGCCGGCGTCGTATCCGGGAGTGCACGTACGGTACACTCCGGACGCCGGATTGGGCCGGCATCCCCGACATCGCGAGAGGCGCTGCCATGAGCCGGTCCACGCTCTACACCACCGACTTCGTCGTCCTGCGGACCACCGACACGGTGGGCACCGCGACCGGCCAGATGCTGCAGCATCGCGTGGGGGACCTGCCGGTCGTGGACCCCGACGGCAAGTTCGTCGGCATGTTCCGCATCGACCGGATCTTTGCGGACCTGCTGCCCAAGGCCGCCTTGATCGGCTACGGCATGCCGGACCTGGGCTTCCTGCAGTCGACGGTCGACGACCTGCGCCAGCACATGCGCCGGATCGAGGATCACGCCGTGCTGGACTACGTGGTCCGGCCCGAGCACGTGGTGCATCCCGATACGTCCGCGCTCGAGATCGTGCTGCTGCTGTATCGCGGCATGAACAACGTGCCCGTCGTGGATCCCGTGTCCGGGCAGCTCGTGGGGCTCGTGTCGGCCCGCGATCTGCTGTCCGCGTTGCGCGAGGGCGAGTGACATGCATCCCGCGACGCCGACTTCGACCCTCCTCTTCGGGATGAGCGCGATGTGGGTGGCCATCGTGCTGTTCGTGACGACCTACCTCCTCATCATGACGGAGAAGGTGAACCGCGCCATCCTCGCGCTGCTGGGCGCCGGGCTCCTCATCCTGCTCGGCATCCTCGGCCAGGAGGAGGCGATGCATGCCGTCGACTTCAACACGCTCGGCCTGCTGCTCGGCATGATGCTGATCGTGAACGTCACGCGCCGCTCCGGGCTCTTCCAGTACGTCGCGATCTGGGCCACCAAGAAGGTGAAAGGGCGGCCGTGGGGCATCCTGGTGATGATGTCGCTCGTCACCGCGGTCTTCTCGGCATTCCTCGACAACGTCACGACGGTGCTGCTCACCGTGCCCGTGACGATGCTCATCACCGAGCAGCTCGGCGTGAAGCCGTACCCGTATCTGTTCGCGCAGATCTTCGCGTCGAACATCGGCGGCACCGCCACGCTGATCGGCGATCCGCCCAACATCATGATCGGATCGGCCGCAGGGCTCACGTTCAACGACTTCGCCTACCACCTCACGCCGGTCATCGTCGTCGTCATGGCGCTGACTCTGATTCCCCTCTATTTCGTATGGGGTCGGCACCTGCGCACCACCGAGGAGCACCGGGCGCGGGTGATGGCGTTCAACGAGCGCGAGGCGATCACGGACCCGAAGCTGCTGAAGCAGTCGCTCACGGTGATCTTCCTGGTGATCGTCGGCTTCATGGCGCAGCGCGTGATCGGCGTCGAGCCGGCGACCATGGCGATCGTGGGTGCGGCGGTGCTGCTGTTGCTGGACAATTTCGGCAAGGACGCCGAGACGCAGTCGCACAACGTAGCGAGCGCGCTTTCGGAGGCCGAATGGATCACCCTCATGTTCTTCCTCGGCCTGTTCGTGCTGGTGCACGGCCTGGTGAAGACGGGCGTGATCTCGCATGCTCGCGCAGGAGCTCCTCGCCGCGACGCGCGGGCGAATTCGAGGTCACCGCCATCGCCATCCTGTGGGCTTCCGCGATCCTGTCGGCGTTCATCGACAACATCCCGTTCGTCGCCACGATGATCCCGCTGCTCAAGGCGACGGCGCCGACGTTCGGCGGCGAGCACGCGATCCTGCCGCTGTGGTGGGCGCTCTCGCTCGGCGCGTGCCTCGGCGGCAATGGCACGCTGATCGGCGCGTCGGCCAACCTCGTCGTCGCGGGTCTCGCCGGTCGCGCGGGCGTCCACTTCCGCTTCGTCACGTACCTCAAGGTCGCGTTCCCGCTGATGCTGCTCAGCATCGTGCTGAGTCACGTCTACCTGTACCTGCGCTACCTGTAGCGGCCTGTTCAGCGCGTCGCGCCCGCTGCGCCGATGCGGGCGCTGTCGGCGCCCGCACGTTGACCCCAATCAAGCCCGCGGCCGAGGCGCGCTCCTAGACTGCACGAGGGCTGGGGCACGCCGAGGTGCCCCCGATGTTCTGACGCCCCGCGGGGGCGGTCACCACAGGGGTGCGGGTGGCGCTGCACAAATTCGCCAAGGGTCTCGACGTCCCGCTCGCCGGCGCTCCCGCGCAGGCGATCGAGGCGGGTGCGCGCGTCTCGCGCGTGGCCCTGCTCGCGGCGGACTATCCCGGACTGAAGCCCACGCTGCTCGTGCAGCCCGGCGATCGCGTGCTGCGCGGCACGCCGCTCGTCGAGGACAAGCAGACGCCCGGCGTGCGCCACACCTCGCCCGCGGCCGGCATCGTCGCGGTCGTGCATCGCGGCGAGAAGCGCGCGCTGCAGTCGGTCGTGATCGACATCGCAGAGGACGACGGACGCGACGCGCAGGTCGGCCTTGCGAGCCTCCCGCGCGCAACGCACGCCGGCGCGCTCGACGCCGATGCCGTGCGCGCGCTGCTGCTCGAGAGCGGACTCTGGACCGCATTGCGCACGCGCCCCTTCAGCAAGGTGCCCGCACCGACGGCAATCCCGTACGCGCTTTTCGTCACCGCGATGGACACGCGTCCGCACGCGCCCTCGCCCGACGTCGTGCTCGCGGGACGCGGCGACGACTTCCACGCCGGCGTGGCGGCGCTCTCGAAGCTGTGCGCGGGCAAGACGTACGTGTGCAAGGCCGCGGGCTCGACGATCACGGCCCCCGCGCTGGCGAATGTCGCCGTCGAGGAATTCGCCGGTCCGCATCCGGCCGGCACCGCGGGCCTGCACATCCACGCCCTCGCGCCGGTCGATCTCGCGCGCAGCGTGTGGCACATCGGCTATCAGGACGTCGCCGCGATCGGCGCGTTGCTGCGCACGGGAAAGCTCGACGTGCGAGCGCGTGGTGGCGCTCGCCGGACCGCCGGTGCAGCGTCCGCGCCTCGTCCGCTCGCGCCTCGGTGCGAGCATCGACGAGATCGTGCACGGCGAGATCGCGGGCGACGGCGTGCGCGTCATCTCGGGCTCGGTGCTCGACGGCCGCATCGCCGCCGGCGACGTGCACGGCTATCTCGGCCGCTATCACCAGCAGGTCGCGGTGATTGCCGAAGCGAGCAAGCGCGAGCTCTTCGGCTGGATCGCGCCTTCTTCGCACAAGTTCTCGATCTGGGGCGTGGTCCTCGGGCACTGGAAGCGCAACGGCGGCCTCCCCCTCGACACCAGCACCAACGGCGGCCATCGCGCGATGGTGCCGATCGGCGCCTACGAGCGCGTGATGCCGCTCGATCTCATGCCGACGTTCCTCCTGCGCGCGCTCATCACGGGCGACACCGAGCGCGCGGAGACGCTGGGGGCGCTGGAGCTCGACGAGGAAGACCTCGCGCTGTGCACCTTCGTGTGCCCCGGCAAGTACGAATACGGCCCGCTGCTGCGCGCCACCCTCGCGCGCATCGAGAAGGAAGCCTGATGGCCTTGCGCGACCTCCTCGACCGCATCGGCCCGCACTTCGAGAAGGGCGGCCGCCTCGAACGCCTGTATCCCCTGTGGGAAGCGGCGGACACGTTCCTGTACGCGCCGTCCTCGGTCACCCGCACGGGCTCGCACGTGCGCGACGCGCTGGACCTGAAGCGCATGATGATGACGGTCGTCATCGCGACCCTGCCGTGCGTGTACATGGCGCTGTACAACACGGGCCTGCAGGCGAACCTCGCGCTCGATCCGGCGAAGGCTCGGCAATCTCGCCGGCTGGCGCTACGACGTGATCCGCTGGCTGGGCGTAGGGTTCTCGCCGGCGAGCATGACGGCGAACATCGTGCACGGCGCGCTGTACTTCCTGCCGCTGTACGCGGTGACGATGGTCGTCGGCCTCGCGTGGGAAGTCCCTGTTCGCAGTCGTCCGCCGGCTCGAGGTGAACGAAGGCTTCTTCGTCACCGGGCATCCTGTTCCCGCTCATCCTGCCGCCGACGACACCGCTGTGGCAGGCGGCGCTCGGCATCAGCTTCGGCGTGGTGCTCGCGAAGGAAGTCTTCGGCGGCACCGGCATGAACTTCGTCAACCCCGCGCTCGCGGCGCGCGCGTTCCTGTTCTTCGCGTACCCCGCCGACATCACCGGCGACAAGGTGTGGACGGCGGTGCCGCCCGGACTCGCCGTCGACGGCTTCTCGGGCGCCACGCTGCTGTCGCAGATGCGCCAGATGACCGGGGGGTTCGCCGACCAGCCGTTCTCGTGGATGCAGGCGTTCCTCGGCCTCGAGCCGGGATCGATGGGCGAGACCTCCGCGCTCGCATGTCTCGTCGGCGCCGCGATGCTGATCGTCACCGGCATCGCCTCGTGGCGGATCATGGCCGGCGTCGCGCTCGGGACCATCGCGATGTCGCTGGTGTTCAACGCCTTCGCGACCCCCGCGCACCCGTACTTCGCCGTGCCGTTCTGGTGGCACATGGTGCTGGGCGGCTGGGCGTTCGGCACGGTGTTCATGGCCACCGATCCCGTGACGGCGCCGTTCAGCAATCGCGGGCGCTGGGTGTACGGCGCGCTGATCGGCGTCCTGGTCGTGCTGATCCGCACGGTGAATCCCGCGTATCCCGAAGCGATGATGCTCGTCATCCTGTTCATGAACGTGGTGGCGCCGCTGATCGATTACTTCACGGTCAGGGCCAACATCACCCGCAGGACGAAACGCCGTGCCCAGGCTTGATTCCACGCGCTACACGATCCTGTTCGCGACGGCGGTGTGCCTCGTGTGCGCGCTGCTCGTGGCCGCGTCGGCCGTGGGCCTGCGCGAGCGCCAGGAGACGAACGCCCTGCTGTATCGGCAGAAGAACGTGCTGCTCGCGGCCAACCTCGTGCAGCCCGGCCAGGATCTTTCGAGGAGCGAGCTGCTGCGCATCTTCGACGCCAGCATCAAGGTGCGCCTGGTGGATCTGCAGACCGGGCAGCTCCTCGAGCAGGGGAAGATCGACGAGCGCACGTACGACCAGCGCAAGGCGCGCAACGACCCGCAGATGAGCCGGCCCGCGCCGCCCAACGCCTCGCAGATCCCGCGCCTGCCGAAATACGGCGCCGTGTACTTCGTGACGAAGGGCGATCGCGTCGAGCAGGTGGTGCTGCCGATCGAGGGCGTGGGCATGTGGGGCACGCTGTATGGCTTCATCGCGCTCGACCGCGACGGCAACACCATCCGCGGTCTCACCTATTACGACCAGAAGGAAACGCCCGGCCTGGGCGGCGAATCGGCCAACCCGAAGTGGCAGGCGCTCTGGCACGGCCGCAAGGCCTACGACGAGCGCTGGGAGCCGAAGATCACCGTCATCAAGGGCCAGGCCGGCCCGCCGGCGACCGATCCGTACCACGTCGACGGCCTGTCCGGCGCGACGATCACCAGCAACGGCATCTCGCGCATGATGGCGTTCTGGTTTTCCAACGACGGCTACGGGCCGTTCCTCAAGCGCTTTCGCGAAGGAGCCGCGACATGAGGCACACAGTAGCGTTCGACGCGAGCGAGCGGCGTCCGCCAGGCGGCTCGCCCCGGAGGAGACCGCATCCATGAGCTCGCTGCCTTCGTCCGTGTCCGCCGGCGCCGCCGCTGCGCGCCGGCCCGTCTTCGGCAAGAGCGAGCGCGCCGCGCTGATCACGCCCGTCATCGCGAACAATCCCATCGGCGTGCAGGTGCTCGGCATCTGCTCCGCGCTCGCGGTCACCACCCGTCTCGACAAGGCGCTGGTGATGGGCATCGGCGTGACGATCGTGACCGCGTGCGCGAACCTCGCCGTCAGCACTCGTGCGCAACTGGATCCCGAGCAGCATCCGCATCATCGTGCAGCTCGCGATCATCGCGTCGCTCGTGATCATGGTCGACCAGGTGCTGCGCGCGTACCTGTACGAGCTCTCGCTCGAGCTCTCCGTGTTCGTCGGGCCTCATCATCACCAACTGCATCGTGATGGGCCGCGCGGAAGGCTATGCGATGCAGAACCCGCCGTGGCAGTCGTTCCTCGACGGCGTCGGCAACGGCCTCGGCTACTCGCTGGTGCTGGTCCTGATCGCGCTCGTGCGCGAGTTCCTGGGCGCCGGCAAGGTGTTCGGCTACGCGGTGCTGCCGCTGCGCAGCGAAGGCGGATGGTACGAGCCCAACGGCCTCATGCTCCTCGCGCCGTCGGCCCTCTTCACCATCGCGCTCCTCGTATGGCTGCTGCGGGTGCTGAAGCCCGAGCTGCAGGAAAAGGACTGATCGCCCACCCGCGTCGCGCGCCGCCATGGAACACTATCTCAACCTCTTCGTGCGCTCCGTGTTCCTCGAGAACATGGCGCTCGCGTTCTTCCTCGGCATGTGCTCGTTCCTCGCCTGCTCCAAGAAGGTCGAGACGGCGCTGGGGCTCGGCGTGGCGGTCGATCTTCGTGCAGGTGCTCACGGTACCGCTCAACAACGTCATCCTGAAGCATCTGCTCGCCGAGGGTGCGCTCGGCTGGCTGTCGCCGGCGCTGTCGAAGGTGAGCCTCGATTTCCTCGCCTTCATCCTGTTCATCAGCACCATCGCCGCGGCCACGCAGATCGTGGAGATGAGCGTCGACCGGTTCGCGCCGAAGCTCTACAACACCCTCGGCGTGTTCCTGCCGCTCATCGCCGTCAATTGCGTGATCCTCGCCGGGTCGCTGTTCATGCAGGAGCGCGACTACACCTTCGGCGAAAGCGTGGTGTACGGTGTCGGCTCGGGCCTGGGCTGGGCGATCGCGATCGTGGCCATGGCGGCGATCCGCGAGAAGATGCACTACTCCAACGTGCCCGACGGCCTGAAGGGCCTCGGCATCACCTTCGTGACCGCGGGACTCATGTCGGTCGCGTTCATGATGTTCTCGGGCATCCAGCTTTGAGTGCCGTGAAATGAACGAGATCGTCCTCGGCGTGGCGATGTTCACCGGCGTGATCCTGCTGCTGGTGGGGATCCTGCTCGGCGCCAAGCGCAGGCTCGTCGCCCACGGCGACGTGAGCATCCTGATCAACGACGACCCCGCGAAGATGCTCAAGGTCCCGGCAGGCGAGACGCTGCTGGGCACCCTCGCGAACAAGCACATCTTCATTCCCTCGGCGTGCGGCGGCAAGGGCGCGTGCGGGGTGTGCGAGGTCGTGGTGAAGGAAGGCGGCGGCGATCTGCTGCCCACGGAGACGGGCTTCATCAGCCGCGGCGAAGCGCGGCGCGGCTGCCGCCTCGCGTGCCAGGTGAAGGTCAAGCGCGACATGAAGATCGAGATCGCGCCCGAGGTCTTCAACGTGCGCAAGTGGGCGTGCCGCGTCGTCTCCAATCGCAACGTCGCGACGTTCATCAAGGAGCTGAAGCTCGCGCTGCCGGAAGGCGAGGAGGTGCCCTTCCGTGCGGGCGGCTACGTGCAGATCGAATGCCCGCCGCACGCGGTCGACTTCAAGTCCTTCGACATCGAGCCGGAGTTCCGCGCCGACTGGGACAAGTTCGACCTGTGGCGCTTCAAGTCCGTCGCGCCGGAGCGCATCGAGCGCGCGTACTCGATGGCGAACTATCCCAACGAGAAAGGCATCCTGCTGTTCACGATCCGCATCGCCTTCCCGCCGGGCTACCGGGAGGACATCCCGCCCGGGATCATGAGCTCGTGGATCTTCGGCCTGAAGCCGGGCGACTCGGTCACGGTCTCCGGTCCGTACGGCGAGTTCTTCGCCCGCGAGACGGACAAGGAGATGTGCTTCATCGGCGGCGGCGCGGGCATGGCGCCGATGCGATCGCACATCTTCGACCAGCTGAAGCGCCTGCACGCGACGCGCCGGATGACGTTCTGGTACGGCGCGCGCAGCCTGCGCGAGGCGTTCTACGTCGACGAGTTCGACGCCCTCGCGCGCGACAACCCGAACTTCACGTGGCAGCTCGCGCTGTCGGAGCCGCTGCCCGAGGACAACTGGACCGGGTCCACCGGCTTCATCCACAACGTGCTGTACGAGCGGTATCTCAAGGCGCATCCTGCGCCGGAGGACCTCGAGTACTACATGTGCGGACCGGGCGTGATGAACAAGGCGGTCATCGACATGCTGCTCTCGCTCGGCGTCGATCGCGAGAACATCATGCTCGACGATTTCGGCTGAGCGGAGGCGTCGTATGAAGCAGCTGATCGAAACGGTGCTGCGCGACAAGGGCAGCGAAGAGCTGATCTCGGTGCCTGCGTCGGCCACCGTGACCGACGCGGTCGCGGTGATGGCCGGACGCGACATCGGCGCCGTGGTGGTCATGACCGAGGACGACCTCGTCGGCGGCATCTTCACCGAGCGCGACGTCGTCACGCGCGTGCTCGGCGCCGGTCGCGACCCGAAGGCCACACCCATCTCGCTCGTGATGACGCGCGACGTGCGTTTCATCCCGCCGGGCACCACGATCGAGGCGGCGCTCGCGTTCATGTACGTCCTGCGCTGCCGCCACCTGCTGGTGATGGACGGACCGCACGTGAAGGGCATGGTCTCGATGCGCGATCTCGTGAACCACATGATCCGCACCGGCGAAGGCCGGTTCGAGGCGGCGGTGCGCGAGGAAGTGCACGAATGAACGATTAGCCGCCCGCCGCCACCCCATTGTCCCGAGCAATTGTTCGGGACAACGAGGGTGGGCGTGCTGCCCAGGAGCTCACCATGGACACACTCATCTCACCACGCCGACGCACCCTCCTGCAGGCGCTCGCGGCCGCAGCCGCGGTCGCCGCGTGTGGCGATCCCCGCAGCCTCGCGCTGCGGCCCGTGCGCGAGTACCGCGGCGAGGCGATGGGCTCGGTCTACACGTTGAAGCTCGCCGGCGCGCTCGCGGCCGATGCGGCCGAGCACGCGCGGCGCGCCGTGCACGAGGCGCTCGGGGCCATCGATCGCACGATGTCCACGCACCGGGCGGATTCCGAGCTGTCGCGCTTCAACGCGCATGCGGCGACGACGCCGTTCGAGCTCGGGGACGACACGTTCGCGGTGTTCGCCCTCGCGCGCAACATGAGCGTGGCCACCCGCGGCGCATTCGACATCACCGTTGCGCCGCTCGTGAACGCGTGGGGCTTCGGTCCCGGACGCCGGGAGCGCATCGTGGCCGAGCCCGAGGTGCACGCGCTCGCACAGCGCGTCGGCTGGCAGATGCTCGAGCTCGACGCCAATGCACGCACGGTGCGCAAGGCGCGCGCCGATTTGTGCGCGGATCTCTCCGGCATCGCGAAGGGCTACGCGGTCGACAAGGCGGCCGCCGCGCTCGATGCCCTGGGTATCGCCGACTACATGATCGAAGCGGGCGGCGAGGTCCGCGTGCGCGGCAGCAACGGCGCCGGCCAGCCCTGGCAGATCGGCATCGAGGAGCCGGATGCCGTGCCGCAACGTCCGCACTACGTCGTGCCGCTCACGGACGTGGCGATCGCGACGTCGGGCGACTACCGCATCTACTTCGAGCGCGACGGGCGCCGCTACTGCCACGAGATCGATCCCGCAACCGGTCATCCCATCGCGAACGGCATGGCGTCGGTCAGCATCGTCGCTGCGCGCTGCGCGGTCGCCGACGCGCTCGCCAAGCTGATCGTGCTCGGGCCCGCAGGCGGGGTACGCGGTGGCGCAGGCGCAAGGGCTCGCGGCGTACTTCATCGTGCGCGACGGCAAGGGCGGCGCACTCACGCGATCGCATGACGCCTGCGTTCGCGGCGCTGGGCGGCTATCGGTTCGCCGGATGAGCGCGCGCGGACAGCCGACGCGGGCGAGTGCATGAGCGCGACCACGCTCCTGCTCGTGTTCGCGATCACGGTCGCCGTCATCGCGCTCGGCATGCTCGCGATGGCCGTCGGCGTGATCGGCTCGGGCCGCTGCCTGCGCGGGTCGTGCGGCGGGCCGGAAGCGCGCGACGCCAACGGCGAGAGCCTCTCGTGCGCGACGTGCCCCAATCGCGAGCGTCACCACCCCCACCAACCTCCTTACTCCCAGAGTAAATTGCGCGCAATTTACTCTGAGTAACGGGTTGGGATCGTCAAGGCATCCGCATGCTGCCCGCGCCCTACGACGCGCTGCACCGCACGCTGGCCGCATTCGTGCCGCCGGAGCGGCTCGTCACCGATCCGTTGCGGCTGCTCGCGTGGGGCACCGACGCGAGCTTCTATCGTCTCGTCCCGAAGCTCGTCGTGGTGGTGGACAGCGAGGACGAAGTGCAGCGCCTGCTCGCGCTGTGCGCCGAGCTGCGCACGCCGGTGACGTTTCGCGCCGCGGGCACGAGCCTTTCCGGCCAGGCGATCAGCGACTCGGTGCTGGCGGTGCTCGGCGAGGGCTGGCGCCGCGTCGACGTCGCCGATGACGGCAAGACCATCACGCTGCAGCCGGGCGTAACCGGCGCGCGCGCAAACCAGGCACTCGCGCGTTTCGGGCGCAAGATCGGCCCCGACCCCGCGTCGATCGACACTGCCATGATCGGCGGCATCGCGGCCAACAACTCGAGCGGGATGTGCTGCGGGACGGCGCAGAACAGCTATCACACCCTCGCCGGCGTGCGCATGATCCTCGCCGATGGCACCGTGCTCGACACGCGCGATGCCGCGAGCCGCGCCGCGTTCCGGGGATCGCACCGCGAATGGCTGGAGGATCTCGCGCGCATCGCGGCATCGGCCCGCGCCGACCCCGGGCTCGCGTCGCGCATCCGGCACAAGTTCCGGATGAAGAACACCACCGGCTACAGCCTCAATGCGCTGGTCGACTTCGAGGACCCGATCGACGTCGCCGCGCATCTCATGATCGGCTCGGAAGGCACGCTCGGCTTCATTTCGGCCGTGACCTACGAGACGGTGCCCGAGCATGCCCACAAGGCGAGCGCGCTCGTGCTGTTCGCGGACATCGCGAGCGCGTGCCGCGCCGTCGTCCGCGCTCGCGCAGGCGCCGGTGGCCGCAGTCGAGCTCGCGGATCGGGCCGCGCTGCGCTCGGTGCAGGACAAGCCCGGCATGCCGGCGGCCTTGGGCACGCTCGGCCCGGACGGCGCGGCGCTGCTCATCGAAACGCGCGCGGGAAGTGCCGTGACCCTGCAGACGCAGGTCGACGAGGTGAGCGCGCTGCTCGCGCCCATGCCCGTCATCGGCGAGCTGCGCTTCGCCACCGATCCGGCCGAATGCGCGAAGCTGTGGAACGTGCGCAAGGGCATGTTCCCGTCGGTGGGCGCGATGCGCCGGACCGGTACGACCGTGATCATCGAGGACGTCGCCTTCCCGGTCGCGCGCCTTGCCGAGGCCACGCTCGACCTGCAGCAGCTGCTGCAGCGCGCACGGCTATCCGGAAGCGATCATCTTCGGCCACGCGCTCGCGGGCAACCTGCACTTCGTGTTCACGCAGGACTTCAACGATGCCGCCGCGGTCGCGCGCTACGCGCAGTTCATGGACGCGCTCGCGCACCTGGTCGTGGACAGGTACGACGGCTCGCTCAAGGCCGAGCACGGCACGGGGCGCAACATGGCGCCGTTCGTCGAGCTCGAATGGGGCGCGCAGGCGACCGCGCTCATGCACCGGATCAAGGCGCTGTTCGATCCCAAGGGGCTGCTCAATCCCGGCGTCATCATCAACGCCGATCCGCGCGCGCATCTCGCGCACCTGAAGCCCCTGCCCGCGGCGGATGCGCTCGTCGACCGCTGCATCGAATGCGGCTTCTGCGAGCCCAGGTGCCCATCGCGCGGCCTCACGCTGTCGCCGCGCCAACGCATCGTGGGCTGGCGCGAGTTGAGTCGCCTCGAGCGCGACGGGGCGTCCCGGCGATGTCGTCGCAACCTGGCGCGCGCTGTACGACTACCAGGGGATCGACACCTGCGCGGCGTGCGGCCTGTGCGCAACGGCGTGCCCGGTCGGCATCGAGACGGGCGTGCTCATCAAGGCGCTGCGCGGGCGTCGTGCGGGGGCGCTCGCCCATTACGTCGGCGCTACGGCGGCGGCGCATTACGGCGCGGTGACCACCGGTGTACGCATGGGTCTTCGGCGCCATGGCCGTCGCGCACGGGCTGCTCGGACCCCGTGCGATGACGAAGGCGAGCGCGGGCCTGCGCCGCGTCACCGGCGGTGCGACGCCGCGCTGGTCGCCGGCATGGCCGCGCCCGGTGCGCTTCACGCCGGGTGCGGGCGCGAGCGCAGGCCATTCCGGACGCGCCGGCCGCATCGTGTACTTCCCGAGCTGCGCGGCGCGCGCGATGGGCGGTGCCTGCAATGCGCCGCGCGACCGAGGCGTTGCCGGCGATCGCCGAGCGCCTCTTCCGGCGCGCGGGGTTCGACGTCGTCTATCCCGAAGGCATGGCGGGGCTGTGCTGCGGCCAGCCGTTCGAGAGCAAGGGCCTGCTGCACGTCGCCGACGCCAAATCCGCCGAGCTCGAGCGCGCGCTCGCACAAGCGAGCGAGGGCGGTCGCCTGCCGATCGTGTTCGACACGAGCCCCTGCGCGTATCGCATGAAGCGCTGGCTCCAGGGACGGCTCGCGGTGCAGGACAGCATCGAGTTCCTGCGCGACGAGGTGCTCCCGCGCGTGAGCATCGCGCCCGGCCCCGCACCGATCGCGATCCACGCCGTGTGCAGCGTGCGCAAGATGGGCCTCGTCGACGCGCTCGGGGCCGTCGCCCGGGCGTGCAGCGCGAGCGTGATCGCGCCCGAGGACGTGCAGTGCTGCGGGTTCGCCGGCGACAAGGGCTTCATGGTGCCCGAGCTCAATGCGCACGCGCTGCGCCATCTCGCGGCATCGCTTCCACCGGGCTGCACGCAGGGTTATTCGACGAGCCGCACGTGCGAGATCGGGCTGTCGGAGCGCGCAGGCTTCGCGTACCGCTCGATCATCGCGCTGGTCGAGGAGCGTTCGGCGGCCGCTGTCGACCGGGAAAGCGCGACAGCTGTGGACGACAAGGCTTGCGCCGCCTGAGCGCGGCGACACGCCAACCCCGTTGCTCAGAGTAACGCGCAGGGACGCTCGCGCGTTGGCGAACCCCTGCGCGCGCTGCACCGAGTAAGGGAGTCAGTGCAGGCGCTGGCGCGACTTGCGCGTGGCGTCGGGCATCGCACCGCGACGCGAGCCCTGGCCCTGCGCGGACTTCGACGCGCGCCGCTCCTGCCAGAAGCGGTAGATCAGCACCGCGGCGACGGGCAGCTCGTCGATCAGCGCCTCGCGCTTCTCGTCGGTGTCGACCCACTCCGTGAAGTCGTCGTCGCGGTCGCCGAACGCGAGCGCCTCGACGGGAAAGATCCAGTCGCGGGCATCCGCGGCGTCGTAGAGCGGCTGCCATTCGTCGTCGCGCAGCTTGACCCCGGCCATGTAGCCTTCGCACCACGCGGTACCTTCGGGCGGGGTGCGCTCCGACTTGCGCGCATTCTCGTCGGGCAGGTACAGCAGCGGCCGGAAGCGCGTGGGCGATTCGGCGAGCGTGCGCTGGATGCCGACCAGGTGCCGCAACATCAGCGCCATGATGCGCTGGGCCTGCTCGGTGTCGGCGAACGCGGGGGAGGCGCTCTTGCCGCCTTCGCTCCACACCTGGGGCAGCCATTCGGAAGGTTGCACGACGTCGGGCCCGGACACGATGGCCGTGAGATAGCCGTCGAGCATCTCCAGGTCCATGCAGTCCTGCGGCACCGCATCGGATGCAAGGAACCCCTCGAGCTCGTCGAGCTCGGCATCCGCCAGGGGTTCGTCGAGGGCGCGCGGTTCGTTCATTGCACGGATGATACGCGGGTAACCCCGGATGGTCGCCGGTGCCGCTTACCTGCGCCCCCTTGGACGGGTCCTTGCCGGCCGGCGCCGCAGCCATCGTGCGCTGCGCCGAGCAGCACGGGCGGGGCAGCGGCAAGCTGCCACCTTCCGTGTTAGGCTTGCGTCGCACTGCAGGAGCTCGCCGCCGCATGCCGACCGCGCCCATCAAGATCCAGGCATTCCTCGTCAATCTCCCGCTGTTCAAGGAACTGCCGGCGCCCGTGCTCGACCGCGTCGCGGCGGGCACGACCGAGCTGCACGTGCCGCGCGGCGAGATCCTGTTCACGCGCGGCGATCCGTGCCGCGGCTTCTACCTCGTGATCTACGGCCAGGTGAAGCTGTCGTTCGTCACCAAGCAGGGCACCGAGAAGGTGGTCGAGATCGTCGGGCCCACGCACTCGTTCGGCGAAGCGCTGATGTTCGCCGGCAAGCCTTACGTCGTGATGGCGCAGACGCTCTCCGATTCGATGCTGTTGCACGTCTCGCGCGACGCGGTGTTCAACGAGCTCGACCGCGATCCCGCATTCGCGCGGGCGCTGCTCGCCGGGCTCTCGCAGCGCCTGCACCGGCTGATCCACGACGTCGAGAGCTACTCGCTCGAGACCGGCAGCCAGCGCGTGATCGGCTATCTGCTGCGCCAGGACGACGAGGGCGACGAGCCCGGGCCGCACAAGGTCACGCTCCCGGTGTCGAAGGCGCTCGTGGCCTCGCGCCTCAATCTCACGCCCGAGCACTTCTCGCGCATCCTGCACGAGCTCACGGCGGCGGGCTTGATCCGCGTCGACGGCCGCGAGGTCGAGATCCTCGACGTCAACCGCCTGCGGGCGCACACGAGCTGAGCGGCACGGCGCTCGCGCGCCACGATCGCCTTCAGCGCACCGCGTGCGCGACGTTGACGGCGGCGGCGAGGAGCAGCACCGCCCCCGCCTGATGCGCCGCCGCGAGATGCAGCGGCACGACGTGCAGCAGCGTCGCGATGCCGAGCCCGATCTGGATCGCGAGCATCGCGAGCACGAGATGCGCACCGACGCGTGCGCGCGGTCCCGCAGCAGTCGTGCGCCGGATGCGCCACCACGCGAGGGGCACGACGATCGCGAGCGTCCACGCGACGATGCGGTGATCGAACTGCACCGTCGCCATGTTCCAGAACGGGTTCTTCCACCACGGCTCGAGCATCAGGATCTCGGGCGGGACGAAGTGGCCGTTCATCAAGGGGAACGTGTTGTACGCGAAGCCCGCGCGGATGCCGGCGACCAGACCGCCGGTCAACGCCATGAAGAACACGAGCGCGAGCACCCCGAACGCCCACGGCCGCGCCGGCGCCGTGTCCAGGCGGTCGGCGCTCGCGCCGCTCGCCGAACCATAGCGAGAGTCCCACCCACAGCATCGCCGCGAAGATGAGCAGCGCGAGGCCGAGATGCGCGGTCAACCGGAACTGCGAGACCCGCGGATCGTCGACGAGCCCGCTCTTCACCATGAACCAGCCGACCACGCCCTGCAGCCCGCCCAGCACGAAGATGAGCACGAGCCGCGGCGCGTAACCCGGCGGAATGCGCCGCTTCGCGACGAACCAGAGCAGCGGCACGAAGAACACGACGCCGATGAGGCGCCCGAGCAGGCGATGGAAGTACTCCCACCAGAAGATGCCCTTGAACTCGTCCAGGGCCATGCCCTTGTTCACCTGCTGGTACTCGGGCGTCTGCTGGTAACGCACGAACGCCTCCTGCCACTGGGCTTCGTCGAGCGGCGGCAGCGTGCCCACGATCGGTTGCCACTCGGTGATCGACAGCCCCGAATGCGTGAGGCGCGTCACGCCCCCGACCACCACCATCGCGAACACGAGCACGCAGCACGCGAAGAGCCACGTCGCGACCTGCCGGCGCGAGCGCGCTTCGTCGGTCGTCGGGGCGTGCATGGCGGAAGAAGACAGCACGGCATCCTGCATCGTGCACATTCTGCCACATCGATGCGCGGCGACTGTCGCGGCGGGACCGTGGCTGGGAGACGCAGCCGGCAGGTTCGTTTTCCTTGATTCCCGTCACTTGAGCCGGGTGGATGGCAGCCCTAGAGTGCGCGACGTGATGAACGAGCGATCCATCGTTGCGCGTCCTGCAGCGTCCGCCGCGCGCCGCATCGAGCTCGTATGTCCTGCCGGATCGCTGCCTGCGCTGAAGGCTGCGGTCGACGAGCGTGCGGATGCGGTGTACCTGGGACTGCGCGACGACACCAATGCGCGCAATTTCGCCGGCCTCAACTTCGACGAGAAGAGCCTCGCGCAGGGCGTCGCGTACGCTCACGCTCGAGGCGCGCGAGTGCTGCTCGCGATCAACACGTACCCGCAGGGCGCAGGCTTCGCGCGCTGGACGCGGGCGCTCGACCTGGCCGCGGAGGTCGGCGCCGATGCGGCGATCCTCGCCGATGCCGGGCTCATGGCCTACGCGGCAGCGCGCCATCCGGAACTGCGCCTGCATCTGTCCGTCCAGGCCTCCGCTACGACCTACGAGGCGATCAACTTCCACGTGCAGCGCTTCGGCGTGCGCCGCGCCGTACTGCCGCGCGTCCTCGCGCTCGCGCAGGTGGAGCACGTCCTGCGCAACGCGCAATGCGAGATCGAGGTCTTCGGCTTCGGCAGCCTGTGCGTCATGGTCGAGGGCCGCTGCTCGCTGTCCTCGTACACGACGGGCCAGGGACCCAACACCGTCGGCGCCTGCTCGCCGGCGAGTGCGGTGCGCTGGCAGCCCTCGCCGCAGGGACTCGCCGTGCGGCTCAACGGCGTGCTCATCGACCGCTACGCCGACAACGAGTCCGCGGGGTATCCCACCCTGTGCAAGGGACGGTTTCGCGTGCGCGACGACACGTACTACGCGATCGAGGAACCCACGTCGCTCGACACCCTCGAGATCCTTCCCGAGCTCGTGCGCATGGGCATCGCCGCGGTGAAGATCGAGGGTCGTCAGCGCAGCCCGGCGTATGTCGCGGCCGTCACGCGCGTGTGGCGCGCCGCCATCGACGCATGCACGGCGAACCCGCAAGCGTTTGTCCCGAAGCCGGCCTGGAGCGATGCGCTCGGGGCGCTGTCCGAAGGGCGCCGGACGACGCTGGGCGCGTATCACAGGCCGTGGAAGTGATGCGCGCATGAAGATCGCCGTCGGCCCCGTTCTCTATTACTGGCCGCGCGAGCGCCTCGACGCGTTCTACCGCGAGCTCGCCGCCATGCCGGTCGACATCGTCTACCTGGGCGAAGTCGTCTGCTCGCGCCGCCACGAGTACCGATTCGCCGACTGGCTCGAGACGGCGGAGCGCCTCGCCGCCGCCGGCAAGGAAGTCGTGCTGTCAGCGCAGGCGCTCATGGAATCGGAATCCGATCTCAAGACGCTGCGCCGGATCGTGGGGAACGGAACATTCGCCGTCGAGGCGAACGACATGGGGGCAGTGCAGCTCCTCGCGGGCACCGCGTTCGTCGCCGGACCGCATCTCAACGTCTACAACCGGCCGACGCTCGATCTGCTCACCGGTCTCGGCGCGATGCGGTGGGTCCCGCCGGTCGAGATCACGCGCGACACGCTCCGCGCCGTGCTGCGCCCGCGTCCGCCGCATCTCGCCGTGGAGATGTTCGCGGTCGGGCGCATGCCGCTCGCGTTCTCGGCACGCTGCTTCACGGCCCGGCATCACGATCGACCCAAGGACGATTGCGGCTTTGCGTGCCTCGAGGACCCCGACGGTCTCGCACTTTTCACCCGCGACGACGAGCCGTTCCTCGTGCTCAACGGCATCCAGACGCAGTCGCATCGCGTGCTGAACCTCGTGCCGGCGCTGCCGCAGCTGGACGAGCTCGGCGTGGACGCGATCCGGTTGAGCCCGCAGAGCGCGCACATGCGTGAGCTCGTCGACGTCGTCCGCGCGCGCGCTCGCGGCTGCGATCTCGCCGGCGCAAGCCGATGCAGCGATGTCGCCCTTGCTGCCGGGCGCAACGTGCAACGGCTACTTCCATGGCCGTCCGGGGCAGGACGCGGCGGCGACGGGCACGGCCGCGGAGGCGCCATGATCGACCGCGAACGTGCGGGGACGGCACTCCCCTGGCCACGAATTCCCGCCATCGTACGGCTCGTTGCTTCGCGCCTGCCGCCGGCGCCGCCGTCGTGGGCCGCGGCGGGCGCCCTGGCGCTGATCGCGCCGCCCCTGCTCGGCGATGCGCTCGACGAGCTCGACGGGCTCGCGTTGCGGATCGTCGTGCGCGATGCCGCCATCACCGTCGGCCTGCGCGTGCGCGGACGCCGTATCGAGCCGCTTCATCCCGGTGCCGCTGCGCGGGTGACGTTCACGGCCGACGCGATCGATTTCCTGCGCATCGCCGCGCGCGAGTCGGATCCCGACACGCTCTTCTTCGAGCGGCGGCTCGTGATCGAGGGCGACACCGAAGCGGGGCTGCGCCTGAAGAACCTGCTCGACGCGGTGGAGCTGCCCGGATGGTGCGTCGGGGAGCGCTCGCTCGCCGCGCACCTGGTCGCGCTGCTCGCGCGAACCTCTAGGGCGTCGGCGCGCTGACCGCGATCGCGTAGGTGGCGTGGCAGGCCACGCAGCCCTGCAATGCCTGAGCGAGCTGCTCCAGCGTGTGCGACGGCATGCCGATCGCCCTCGGCATCCAGCGCGATCGTGTCGAAGGCGCCGTGCACGTTGAACGCGAGCGTCTTGAACTCCAGCGGCAGCTTGCCCATGAGCCCCGGCGGCACGTCGTGGCTGCGCGCCATGCCCTGCGTGCGCGCGGCTGCGGCCACCGCCTTCATGTCGTTCGCGGCGAGCCCGGCGGTGATGGCCTGCAGGCCCTGCACGAACCCGCGCATCTCCTGCAGCACGAGCGCGCGCTCGTCGCTCGTGAGGACGACGGCGACGCGACCGTCCTCCTGCTTGCGCGTCGATCCGGCGATGATGAACACGTACGCCATCGCCGCGAGCGCGATGACGAGCAGCGCGATCACGGCGCGGTAGATCCAGGCAGCGCGTTGCGTCATGTGCTTCGTTCGAGCCCGCGTGCGGCTCGCGTCACGCGCGAACCGCGACGCCAGGCACGTGCCGCCGCAGCGCTTCGACCCACGTCGGATCGAGGATCGCGCCGCGCGGCGCGGTCGCGTTGAGCGCGGCGCTTGCGCAACCGATCGGCCGGAACGGCTGCAGCATCCACTTCCGCACGCCGCGCGCGGCAAGGGCCTGCGCCAGCGATTCGAGCTCCCGCAATGGCAACAGTTGCGGGTGCACCGTGGTGCGCACTTCGTAATCGACACCCGAGGCACACACGAGATCGAGACTCTCGAATGCAGGCGCGCCTGCGCGTGCGATGCCGGTCACGGCAGGATAAAGCGAGGGCGGCGCCTTGATGTCGAGTCCGATCCAGTCGACGTGCGGCAGCACGCGCTCGAGGCGGCGCGGATAGATGCCCGCGGTGTGCAGCGCGATGCCGAAGCCCATTGCGCGCAACTGCGCGATCGCCTCCACGATCGCTTCCTGCGCGGTCGGCTCGCCGCCGGAGAGCACGACGGCGTCGAGCAGCCCGCGTCGCGTGTCGAGAAAGCGCACGATGTCGCGCCAGTCGTGCCCAGGTCGATCGGTCGGCGGCCGGCAGGAGGTGCGGGTTGTGACAGTAGCCGCAGCGCCACGGGCAACCCTGGCAGAACACCACTGCAGCGAGGCGCCCGGGGTAATCGGTCGTCGTGAACGGCACGAGGCCGCCCACGCGCAGCGCCTCGCGCACGGGCGCATTGCGCGGCAACGCTGCGGTGGCGAGCCCGACCACGGCTTCAGCTGCGCGCGCGGTCCTCGCGGAAGAAGCAGCGCTCGCGCATGCTCGCCCTTCTTGCCGATGTTGAACGACGCGACCGGACGGTGGTAGCCCATCACCCGCGTCCACACCTCGCAGGGCTGGCGTTCCTCGTCGGTGAGAGTCAGGGCGGCGGAAAGGTACTGCACTTCGGTCATCGTGTTCATGGCGTCGTGGCCTCCTGTCTAGACCCGTTACTCAGAGTAAATACTCCGAGTAACGGGTTTGCGGGTCGTCATGCCGCGAGCTTGCGGCGCTTTTCGGCCAGCTTTTCTTCGTCGCAACGCGGGCAGAATGCGTGCTCGCCTGCGAGGTAGCCGTGCCGGGGACAAATCGAGAACGTGGGCGTGACGGTGATGTACGGAATGCGGAAACGCTCGAGGGATCGGCGCACCAGCGCCTTGCAGGCGTCGGCCGACGAGACGCGCTCGTTCATGTACAGGTGCAGCACCGTCCCGCCGGTGTACTTCGACTGCAGCGGCTCCTGGCGGGCGAGGGCCTCGAACGGATCGTCGGTGAAGCCCACCGGCAGCTGCGACGAGTTCGTGTAATACGGCGTCTCGGGCGTTCCGGCCTGCAGGATGTCGGGCCAGCGCTTGCGGTCTTCTTTCGCGAAGCGGTACGTCGTGCCTTCCGCGGGCGTGGCTTCCAGGTTGTACATGTGGCCGGTCATCTCCTGGAACGCGACCATGCGCGCACGCAGGTGATCGAGCAGGCGCACGGCGAACGCATGCCCGGCCGGCGTGGTGATGTCCTCCGCGTCCTTGGTGAAGTTGCGGATCATCTCGTTGATGCCGTTGACCCCGATCGTCGAGAAGTGGTTGCGCAGCGTGCCGAGGTAGCGCTTGGTGTACGGGAAGAGGCCCTGGTCGATCAGGCGCTGGATCACCTTGCGCTTCACCTCCAGGCTGTCGCGCGCGTAGTTGAGGAGCTCGTCGATGCGCGCGTACATGCCGATCTCGTCGCCCGCGTGCAGGTAGCCGAGGCGCGCGCAGTTGAGCGTCACCACGCCGAGCGACCCCGTCTGCTCGGCCGATCCGAACAGCCCGTTGCCGCGCTTCAGGAGCTCGCGCAGGTCGAGCTGCAGGCGGCAGCACATCGACCGGATCATGTTGGGCTTCAGCTCCGAGTTCACGAAGTTCTGGAAGTACGGCAGCCCGTACTTCGCCGTCATCGCGAACAGCGCCTCGCAGTTGGGATGGTCCCACTGGAAGTCCGGCGTGATGTTGTAGGTCGGGATCGGGAACGTGAACACGCGTCCCTTGGCGTCGCCCTTGGTCATCACCTCGATGTAGGCGCGGTTGATGAGGTCCATCTCGGCCTGCAGGTCGCCGTAGGCAAACGGCATCTCCTCGCCCGCGATCACCGGCACCTGCTCGCGCAGGTCCTCGGGGCACACCCAGTCGAAGGTCAGGTTGGTGAACGGCGTCTGCGTGCCCCAGCGCGACGGCACGTTGAGGTTGTAGATGAGCTCCTGGATGCACTGGCGCACCTCGTCGTAGCTCATCGCGTCCCGGCGGACGAACGGTGCCATGTACGTGTCGAAGGAGCTGAACGCCTGCGCGCCCGCCCACTCGTTCTGCAGCGTGCCGAGGAAGTTCACGATCTGGCCGACCGCGCTCGACATGTGCTTCGCGGGGCCCGCCTCGACCTTGCCGGGCACGCCGTTCAACCCTTCGTGCAGCAACTGGCGCAACGACCATCCGGCGCAGTAGCCCGCGAGCATGTCGAGGTCGTGGATGTGCACGTCGCCTTCGCGATGCGCGCGCCCGATCTCCGGCGCATACACGTGCGAGAGCCAGTAGTTCGCGACGACCTTGCCCGACACGTTGAGGATGAGACCGCCGAGCGAGTAGCCCTGGTTGGCGTTCGCGTTGACGCGCCAATCCTTCTGCTCGAGGTACTCGTCCACGCTCGCCGCCACGTCCACCAGCGTCTTGCGGTCGGCGCGCATTCGCGCATGCCGATCGCGATACACGATGTAGGCACGCGCCGTATCGAAGTAGCCGGATCCGGCGAGCGTCTGCTCGACGATGTCCTGGATGCTTTCGATCCCGGGGACCGCGCCGGGATAGCGATGCGCGAGCACGCGCCCGACGATGGCGGCGAGGCGTTGCGCCTCGGCCTCCTCGAACTCGCCCGTGGCCGCACCGGCGCGCGCGATCGCCGCGGCGATCTTGGCGAGGTCGAACGCGGCCTCGCTGCCGTCGCGCTTGGTCACGGCGCGCGGCATCGCGGGCGGGGGTGCGACGGGGGGGCGCGGGAGTGTGACGGGGGCTGCAGCCGCCAGCGCGGTTTCGGTCGACATCGGGGAATCCTCGGTGGGGGTCGGTCGGCTGGAGGCCGCAGACCACAATATCTAGTGCCTGGTATGCAGGCTAGGCCCAGATCATGAGGTTCGCAACCGCCATCCCGCGCGGCGTGAAATTTTCTTGATGCGCATCAAGCAGGGCTGTAGCGCATGTCCCGCCAGTCCCGGCCGGTCGGATCGCGTGGCGTACAATGCCGGACTCGGCGCGGGCTGGTAACGCGCCCTCTTGGAGTCGGTTCAATGGATTCCGGCGCGAAGCTGCACCGATGTGTGAAGAAATCGCGGGCGTTCGCGGCGATCGTCGCCTCGTTGTTCGCGGCAGCGGCGTGGGCGCAGGTCCAGGTCAGCAACGCCTGGGTGCGCGGTACCGTCGCGGGTCAGCAGGCCACCGGCGCCTACATGCGTCTCGCCGCGCCGGCCGATTCGGCGCTGGTGGCCGTGAGCACGCCGGTCGCGAAGGTGGCCGAGATCCACGAGATGAAGCTCGAAGGGGGCGTGATGCGCATGCACGCGATCCCGAGGATCCCGCTGCCCGCCGGCAAGCCGGTCGAACTGAAGCCGGGCGGCTACCACGTCATGCTGATGGAGCTCACGCGGCCGCTCAAGGACGGCGAGGCGGTGCCCCTCACCCTGACCGTGCAGGACGCGACGGGCCACAGGAGCACGGTCGAGGTGAAGGCGACGGTGCGTCCGCTGGCAGGAGGATCGTCGGCCCCGCCGCAGGGCCACGGACATTGACTTCCCCGACGCCGTTACTCTGAGTAATTACTCCGAGTAACGGGTTGCGCGCAGCGACGTCGTTTCGTCCAAACGCGTCCTTCCGAACAGCGACCTCCCCGACCGAACTACGCGCCTGCGGCGAGCGCCGCAGCGGCGGCGCGCGGCCGTAACGGCCACCGCAAAGGACAGCAGCACACCCGCGATGACCGCCATTCCGGCGGCAAGCTCGTGCTCTGCGCTCCAGGCGTCCACGGCCGGGACGACGACCTTCATCACAGTGAACACGCCAACGGCTGCGCTGATCGCAGCGACAGTGAGCGCTAACACACGCGAGGCCATGGCGGCCGTCCGGTCCGCGCGCCTGATGAGGCGGCTGATCCACATGCCGTTGGCGCCGTCGACGCACAGCATCCCGGCGATGAACAGGCCCGCGACGAGCGCGGCGTCCGCTGCGCCGCCGAAGCGTCCGGCCGCAAGCGCGAAGAGCGCCGCCTGCGAGATCGTGTCGAACGAGAGCGCGAACAGCATGCCTACCGCCGCCACGGCCCAGGCCCGGCGCACGGTGACGAAGCGGCCCAGCAGCCGGCCCTTGAATCCGACCGGCGCGACCACGTCATCGGGATGCGTGACCAGGACCGCGCGCACGTTGAGGAATGCGAGCCCGAACAGGAAGGCGACCGAAACGGCGACGCCGCTCGCCTCCAGCCAGCCGGGGGTTTCCCAGCCGCGCGACAGCGACGTCGCGAGCACGGCGACCGTCATCACCACGGCCCCGTGGCCGAGCGAGAACAGCGCGCCGGCGAGCCGGGCGAGGCGCGGGTTGGCGCGCGCGTTGTAGCGCGTCAGGCCGTCGATGGTGGCGAGATGATCGGCGTCGAGGCCGTGCTTCGCGCCCAGCGCGAAGGCAAGCGCGCACAGCGCGGTCCAGGTAGCGGGAAGGTGGTCCATCGGTCAAAAACCGCCGGGCGGTGACGGCGTAGGAAGATTTTGCCAGAACTTCCTACCGCCCGCCACCTCCGGGGCACCTCTGGCGCTCCCCATGCGCTCGCGTCAGCTGCGCGGGATCAGGTGCTGATGGCCGTGATGATGGTGGTGATAGCCCGGCAGCTTGTGGCTGTCGTCCGGCTGCACCGTGATGAGGTTGAGCGAGCCGTGCCGCACGCCGCGCTCGGCCTGGATCTTCGCTGCGAACGCGCGCACGACGCCCGTGGGCCCCTTCAGGATCACGCTCTCGAGACAGTGCTCGTGATCGAGATGCACGTGCATGCTCGCGACGGTGAGATCGTGATGCGCGTGCTGCGCGTCGGTGAGGCGCTCGGAGAGCTCGCGCGCGTGATGGTCGTACACGTACGACAGGCTCGCGACGCAATGCGACTTCGGATCCGCGGCCACGCGATTGGCTTCCACTTCGCGACGCAGCAGGTCGCGCATCGCTTCCGAGCGGCTCGCGTAGCCGCGCGCGGCGATGAGCGCGTCGAACTCGCGCGCGAGGCTCTCCTCGATCGACATCGTGATGCGTTCCATCGTCACTCCCGATGCGTGCCCGGCGTGGCCGCAGGCTCGCGGCGCCTGCGGGCCGAAGCGCGCGCGCCGCAGGTGGGCTATAGTCGCGCTCGTCGTCCACCCGCCTCGCGCAATGCGCCTCGCCTGTATCGCTCTTGCCGCCATGCTGATCGCGACCCCGGTGCGCGCCGCGGACGTGCCCAACGTCGCCGCCGCCGCGGACCTGCAGTTCGCGCTGACCGAGATCGCCACCGCATTTACCCGCGATACGGGCGACGCCGTCAAGCTCACGTTCGGATCGTCGGGCAACTTCAGGCGCCAGATCGGCGAAGGCGCGCCCTTCGAGCTCTTCCTCTCGGCGGACGAAGGCTACGTGCAGGCGCTCGCGCGCGAGGGCAAGACCCGCGACGAGGGCGCGATCTACGCGGTGGGACGCATCGTGATCATCGCGCCGATCAATTCGCCGCTCGTCCCCGATGCCGACCTCGAAGGACTGCGCAAGGGCCTCGCCGCCGGAACCGTCACCCGGTTTGCGATCGCCAACCCCGAGCACGCGCCCTACGGCCGCGCCGCTCGGGAGGCGCTGCAGCACGCGGGGCTGTGGGAGCGCGTGCGCCCGAAGCTCGTGATGGGCGAGAACGTGGCGCAGGCAGCGCAGTTCGCGGTGTCCGCGAGCGCGCAGGGCGGCATCGTGTCGTATGCGCAGGTCGCAGGCCCGGCGCTCAAGGGCAAGGTCCGCTTCGCGCTCATTCCCGCCGACTGGCATGCACCGCTGCGCCAGCGCATGGTGCTGATGCGCAACGCGGGCCCGGTGGCCGTCTCGTTCTATCGCTACCTGCAATCGCCGATCGGGCGCGGCATCCTCACGCGCTACGGCTTCGGCGTGCCCGTGCATTAGCATGGACTGGTCGGCGCTCGCCCTTTCGATGAAGCTCGCGGCGTGGACCGCGGCGATCCTGATGCCCGTCGGGATCGTGCTGGGTCGCGTGCTCGCGTGGCGCGCATTCCGCGGCCGCACGCTCGTCGAAGCGCTGCTTGCGCTGCCGCTCGTGCTGCCGCCGACGGTGCTCGGCTTCTATCTGCTGCTCGCGATGGGATCGCACTCGCCCGTGGGTCGGGTGCACGACTGGCTGGCGGGACACCCCCTGGTGTTCACGTTCTCGGGGCTGGTCGTCGCCTCGGTCGTGGTCAACCTGCCCTTCGCGGTGCAGCCGATGCAGCGCGCGTTCGAGGCGATCTCGCGCGACGTGCGCGATGCGGCCGCCTGCTGCGGCATGAAGCGATGGCACATCTTCACCCGCGTCGAGCTTCCGCTCGCGTGGCCGGGCATCGCTTCCGCGCTCGTGCTCACCTTCGCGCACACCCTCGGCGAGTTCGGCGTGGTGCTCATGGTGGGCGGCAACATCCCCGGCGAAACGCGGACGGTGGCGATCGCCATCTACGACCGCGTGCAGGCGTTCGACGATCGCGCCGCAGGCATCATGGCCGCAACGCTGCTCGGCATCTCGCTCGTCGCGATCCTCGCGGTCTACGCGAGCACGGGGCGGCGGGCAGCGAGCGTATGAGCTTGCGCGAAAGCACGCAACGGGCATGACGGACGCCGCGGGCCTCGAGGTCGACATCACGCAGGACGGCCCGATCCCGCTGCACGCGCGTTTCGGCTGCGCCCCCGGCCGCGTGCTCGCGCTGGTGGGCCCTTCGGGCAGCGGCAAGACGACGTTGCTGCGCGCCATCGCGGGCCTGTACCGGCCGGCGCACGGCGTCGTGCATTGTCGTGGCGCGACGTGGCTCGACACGGCACGGCGCATCGCGCTCCCGCCGCAGCAGCGCCGGGTCGGCTTCGTGTTCCAGAACTACGCCCTGTTCCCGCATCTCACCGCCGAAGAGAACGTCATGGCCGCGATGGGCCACGTCCCGGTGACCGAGCGACCGCGGCGCGCTCGCGTGATGCTGCACCGCGTGCGTCTCGACGGGCTCGCCCGCCGCCGGCCGGGCGAGCTCTCCGGCGGCCAGCAGCAGCGCGTGGCGGTGGCGCGCGCGCTCGCCCGCGATCCGGCCGTGCTGCTGCTCGACGAGCCGTTCGCCGCCGTGGATCGCGTGACGCGGCGCAAGCTCTACGTGGAGCTCGCCGAGATGCGCGCGCAGCTGCAGATGCCCGTCGTGCTCGTGACGCACGATCTGGAAGAGGCGGCGATGCTCGCCGACGAGCTGTGCATCCTGCATCGCGGACGCACGCTGCAGACGGGCGCGCCTTTCCACGTGATGACCCAGCCGGCGAACGCGCTGGTCGCCCGCCTGGTCGACCTCAAGAACGTGTTCACCGCTCGCGTGACCGCGCACGGCAGCGAGCCGCCGGCGACGTTCATCGAGTGGGAAGGGCAGCGCCTCGAAGCGCGGCTCCAGCCCGCATTCGCGGCCGGCAGCCGCGTCGCATGGGCGATTCCGTCCGATGCCGTGATCGTGCATCGCCGCGACCGGCCCTCGCGCGGCGAGCTCGAGAACCCGGTGCGCGGCGTCGTCGGCGAGTTCATTCCACTGGGCGCGCAGACCGAGATCGCGATTCACGTCGGCGGCCGTGCCGAGCAGGTGCTGCACACGTCGATCTCGACGCACGTGGCCGCGCGCAACCGCATCGCGAAGGGCGAGCCGATCGCGGTGTCGCTGCTCGCCCGCAGCATTCATCTCATGCCGGCACCGGGCCCGGCCGACGACAGTCGGCGCACCGACGACACGCGTCGGCGCGTGCCTGAACGCGCGTCGGCGGATCGCCCCCGCCCGTTCGCGCGCTCGATCGTCCGCAAGGCATTTGAAAGCTCGCCGGGCGACCATGTCGCTCGCGCACTACGCGCGACTTGCGACTCCTCCGTTGCTGCCCCGGGCGTTGGCGCGCCCGGGGCGCCTTTTGGGCTCCCTTCACCGGGCCCGCCGCGAGCCCACGCGCGCAGCATCAGATCGCGCGCTGCGCGCCATGGCCGCGACAGGGGCGAACACGGGCACGTCGAACGCACGCTCGACCAGCCATGCGCTGGCAACGAGCGCGATGACCACGGAGCCTGCGGTGAACGCGACGCGACGGTAGACCCACGTGCGCCTGGCGGCGTACGCCACCGGCAGGAGCGACGCCACGATCGCGAGCTGTCCGATCTCCACACCCGCGTTGAAGCCGAAGAGCGAGAGCGCGAGCGAGCCCGCCGGCAGGCCGAGGTCCTGCAACGCGCCCGCGAAGCCGAACCCGTGCACCAGCCCGAACGCGAACGCCGCGACCCAGCGGTAATCGCGCACGACCGGGCCGCAGATTGTTCATCGCCGCGAGCAGCACCGATGCCGCGATCGCCGACTCCACCCAGCGCGACGGGAGTTGCACGACACCCAGCACGGCGAGCGAGAGCGTGATCGAGTGCGCGACGGTGAAGGCGGTGACGATCTTGGCGACGTCGACCACCGCCCCGCGCAGCGAGCTTCGCGGCCGCCACGTCGCGCCATCGCTGCGCCAGACCGCCGGCAGCAGCAGCGACAGCAGGAACAGCACGTGGTCGAATCCCAGCCAGATGTGCCAGATGCCTTCGCGCACGTACGCGCCGAGCTGGGTCGCGGCCGACGTGCGCTCGCTCCCGAGCACCTGGTGCGGCTCGTCCGCCGAGAGCACGACGCTGCGCGTCACGCCGTTCTCGACGAAACGCAGCAGCCCGCGGTGCTGCGGGTCCACGTCGAACAGCAGCCGGTAGTCGACGGTGAGCGCCGGCCCGGATGCCGCGCACGTCGCGCGCAGCACGAGCACGGCATACGCTCCGTCGACATGCTCGTCGACGAGCATGTCCGGCGCGTCCAGCGCGCAGTCGCCGCCGCCCGTGCGCAGATGCAGGCGCGCGAGCGCATAGCCCGCCGATGGCGCTGCGATGGGCGCGAAGCTCCCCCCACGTGATCTCGCCGTTGCCGTCGGAATCGAGCCCGATCGCGGTATCGAGGTCGCGCAGCGCGATGTCCCAGCGTCCGCTCACGCGCGCACCGTCGCGCTCGAGCGTGAGATAGGCGTCGCTCGGCTTGTGGGCCGCAACCGGCGATGCGAGCAGGGCAAGCACGAAGGCCAGCACCGGCGAGAGCGCCCGGTTCACGACGCGGCTCCCGCAATGCGCGCCGCGGCATCGGGCCAATGGTGGGCCTCGCGCCACGCCGCGGCGATGCGCGCAGCGTCGCGCGTCGCCCGCGGCGCGCGCCGCGTCGGACAGCACGTCGAGATCCGCCGGCTCGCGCTGGACCTCCCAGTTGGCGCGCGCGAGCGCCAGGGCGCGCCGCGGATCGTTCTCGATGTCGAGGGCGAAGCGCGCCTCCTCGCGCCGGTGCACGACGTCGCCGCGCGCACGCAACGCCGCAAAGCGCGCCGCGAGCTCGCCCGCGTGCCGCTCGAAGCTCGCGCGCTCCGCGGCGGTCGGCAAAGGCAAGCGCTTCTCCGCGAGCGCAAGGCGCAGCAGGAGCACGTCGTTGCGCTCCCGGCCCTGCACGAGCGCAGCCGCCTCGCGCGCGCGACCGATCGCGAGCAGCAGCTCCGACAGCGCGCTGCGCACGTAGGCGTCGTCGCGATCGAACGAGAGCGCGCGCCGCCAATGCGCCTCGGCCTCCGCGCTGCGGCGGAGGCGCCTGGCGATGTCGCCCGCGACGCTCTCGGCCCATGCCTGCACCGACGGCGGCAGGCCTTCGCCGGACGTCAGCACGGCGGCGAGGCGCGCGTACGCGGCCTGCGCTTCGCCGTCGACGCTGCTCACGGCCGCGTCGCACGTCGCGAAGACGATCTCCGGCACGCGCCGGTCGAGCTGCGCGCAATCGCGGCGCGCCTCTCCATACCGCCCGACGACCGTCAGCACCGAGGCGCGCGTGAGCCTCGCCTGCACGTTGCCGGGCTCGCGCCCGAGCACGAGATCGAGGTCCGCGAGCGCAGGACCGAACGCGTGCATGCTCTGGCGGATGGTCGCGCGCAGCACCAGCAGCGGCACGGGCGCGTCCGGCGCAGTCCACCACGGCGCCAGCGCCGCCTGCGCCTGACCGAGAAAGCGCGGGTCGCCGCTCGCCCGGCTCGCCTCGATCGCACGACGGGCATAACGTGCGGCCACGTCCTCGTTGTGCGGCTGCCGCGCGAGCACCGCGCGCCAGCGCCTGAGCTCGCGCAGCGATGGATCCGACGCTTCCGGAAGCCGCTCGAGGACGGTGTCGTCGGACGGCGGGACGTAAGGTGCCGCGCGAACGGGCACCGCGGCGAGCGCCAGCGCCGCGACGACGATCGAGCGCGCGAGCGCGGGCAAGACAGGGTTCATCGGCACCTCCCGGATGCGGGCGCAACCACCGCGTTCGCGCCGCCACGGCCGTCGTACACGGCCGCGGCAGGCATCGCGTCGACGTCACTTCGAGACGGCCGCCTTGATCGCGTTGTCGGTGTTCGGCGAGCCGCGCAGCGGCGCGCGCAGGAACGGGAAGCCCGCCGCGAAGAAGCCGTCGTAGATGTACGCGCCGTCCGTGTACTTGAGCGTCCCGGCCGGCGCATCCGACGGCTTGCAGCCGCCGATCGACAAGCGTGCACAACGCGCCCATCGCCACGCGCAACTCGATGTCGACGACGTCGTCGCCCGGGCGGCGGCCGTTCGGAAAGCCCGCGTTGTCGCCACCGAGCACGCCCAGGCGATTCTGCTTGCCGGCGCGCGGTGGGCGGTATCGCGGTGTTGAGCCGCAGCATCTCCGAGGGAACGACGTCCGCGGGCTTGTTGAGGCCGTCGACGCCGGTCAGGAACGCGGCGACGAGATCCGTGCGCGGAAAGTTCGTCGGCGCCTTCACGCCAGCGCCGCCGAACAGCGCTTCGAGGAGCGTGGGCAGCGTCGGATTGGTCACGTAATCGGCGAACTGCGCGTCGTCCTTCGGCTCGCTGGCGTTGAACCGGTTCTTGTCCTTGAGGCCGACGACCACCTCGTTCACGAGCGGCATGCCGACGCGCGAGACCTGCACGAAATCGCCGCTCTGGGTGGTCGCATCGAGGCCCGAGGGCGCCGCGCTCAGCACCTGGTTCGCCGGCAGGCTTGCGGTGGTCCAGCCGCCGATGACGGTGCCCTTGCCTTCGGTGAGGCACGCGGTCGGCACCTCCATGACGATGGACGTGACGTTCTTGTCGCCGAGCGAATCGACCGTGGCGAACTCGGCGTAGGGCTGCAGCTCGACCGCCGGATACTTGATGTTCACGAGGTCGAAGGTCTCGCCGAGGTTCACCACGAACGGATCCTTGCGCTGGCCGACGAACACGCGAGCGCTGCCGCTGCAGCCCGGTATGCCGACGTCCCACACGTGCCTGCTCGAATACGCGATGTAGTCGCCGATCGTCTTCCTGCCGATGTCGTCGACCGGCTTCGCGAACGTCGTGGTGCCGGTGTCGAGGTTGGTGAGCGCCTGCCGCGTGCCGCTTCGGCGCGGGCCGCGGACGATGTCGATGGTGTATTGCTCGCTCACGTTGAGCCCGGCATCGTTGGGCTGGTCGACGTCCTTCGAGCCGTTCTGCACGAGCGGGATGGAGACCTGCTTGCCGCCCACCGTCAGCTTGTTGTCGGCATTGGCGTTCTGGAAGCGGAACTGGAACGTGATGTTCTCGCGCGCACCGCCGTCGTTGGACACGTGGATCTCGTACAGCGCATTCGGGTCGAGCTTGAAGTAGTTCGGGCCGCCGTAGCCGTCCTGCAGCGGAATGTAGTTCGCGACGAGCACCACGTAGCCGTCGCGTCCGGGCTCGTAGCTCCGGAACATGTAGAAGTCGGTGCCGTCCACGCGCGGCAGGCCGGCGATGAACGGCGCTTCGCGATGGCTCGAGGCGTGCGCGGCCGGCGGCGAGGCGAGGAAGGCGCTGGCGAGTCCGAGGGCGAGCAACCCGGGCCTGGCGTTGCGCAAGGCGTGCAAAGGTGCGGCGATGGCTGACATGGAGGACCTCCTGGTTCGGCGATGGGACCGCGCGCGGACGCGCCGGCGCACGCCCCGATGCTTCGCGTGAGCGACGGGGACGATGAACGCAATACGCAACGCGCCGCCCGCCTGGATGCATCCGCGGGATGGACGCGATCCGAAGCACCGGCTCGGGCGCGGACCGGCGTCCGGCAGCCCTAGGCGACGCGGGCGAGGAGCTCCCGCGTCATCCGCTGCACCGCTTCACCGTAGCTGCCGCCGAAGAGGTTGAGGTGATTGAGGACGTGGTACAGGTTGTAGAGCGTGCGCCGGCGCTCGTACCCTGCGGGCAACGGCCAGGCCGCGCGGTAGGCCTCGTAGAAGGCGGCATCGAAGCCGCCGAAGAGCTCGGTCATCGCGAGGTCCGCTTCGCGATCGCCGTAGTACACGGCGGGATCGAGCAGTACCGCTGTCCCGTCCGCCAGCGCAGCCGCATTGCCGGACCACAGGTCGCCGTGCAGCAGCGACGGCTTCGGCGCGTGGTCCGCGAGCAGCGCGGGCACGGTGGCGAGCAAGGCATCCGCGTCCGCAATGAATCGAGCGTGACCGTTCGCGCGCGCGAGCTCGAGTTGCGGGCGCAGGCGCCGCTCGCAGAAGAACGCCGCCCAGTCGTCGAGCCACGCGTTGCCCTGCGGCGTCGTCCCGATGGTGTTGTCGCGATGCCAGCCGAAGCGCGCCGCCGTCGTGCGATGCATGGCGGCGAGCGCGCGTCCGAGCGCGGCGTCGCGACCGCGACCCGCGAGCTCGAGCCACTCCAATGCGAGGAAGGCGTGGTCGTCCACGGTGCCGCTGCCGAGCACCGCGGGCACGCGGATCGCACCCGAGCGCGCCAGTTCGGCGAGGCCTTCGGCTTCGGCGTCGAACATCGCGCCGCGCATCGCCGAGTTGAGCTTCACGCAGCACGAGCGGGCGTTCGTGTCGACGCGCCAGAGCGTGTTGAGGGCGCTGCCGCCGAGCAGCGTCCAGCGTGCGCCCGCGCGGTCGCCCAGGAGCGCCTCGACCGCGGCTTTCACCGCCGGCGCCGGCGCCTTCATCGCGCGATCAGTGCCGCAACGCGTCGATGCCGCGCGCCACCCCGTCGAGCGTGAGCGGGAACATGCGCGGACCGAGCACCTGCAGGATGTAGTGCGTCGAGCGCGTGTATTCCCACGCGCGGGGCGGCTCGGGATTCCACCAGATCACCTTGCGGAAGTGATCGACGACGCGTTTCAGCCACACGATGCCCGGCTCGTCGTTGGTGTACTCCACGCTGCCGCCGACTTCGTTGAGCTCGTACGGGCTCATCGCCGCATCGCCGACGAAGATGAGCTTCCAGTCGGGGCCGTAGGTGCGCAGGAGCTCCAGCGTGGACTTGCGCTCGCTGCGCCGCCGTGCGTTGTCGCGCCAGACGTGGTCGTAGACGCAGTTGTGGAAGTAGAAATACTCGAGGTGACGGAACTCGCTCTTCGCGGCAGAGAAGAGCTCCTCGCACACCTGCACGTGCGGGTCCATCGAGCCGCCGACGTCGAGGAAGAGCAGCACCTTCACGCGATTGCGCCGCTCGGGCACGAGGTGCAGGTCGAGCCAGCCGGCGTTGCGCGCCGTGCCCTCGATGGTGCCCTCCATGTCGAGCTCCTCGGGCACGCCCTCGCGCGCGAAGCGCCGCAGCCGCCGCAGGGCGACCTTGAGATTGCGCGTGTTGAGCTCGACCTCGCCGTCGAGATTGCGGAACGAGCGCTCGTCCCACACCTTCACCGCGCTGCGGTTGCCGCCGCCGTCCTGGCCGATGCGGATGCCTTCGGGGTTGTAGCCGTGCGCGCCGAACGGGCTCGTGCCGCCGGTGCCGATCCACTTCGAGCCGCCCGCGTGCCGCTCCTTCTGCTCGGCGAGGCGCTGCTTGAACGTCTCCAGCAGCTTGTCGAGGCCGCCCAGGGCCTGGATCTTCGCCTTGTCCTCCGGTGTGAGCAGGCGCTCGAACTCCTTGCGCAGCCACTCTTCCGGAATGCCCGCGCGGACGTCGAACACCGCGTTCACGCCCTTGAAGTACGAGCCGAACGCGAGGTCGAAGCGATCGAAGTGGGCCTCGTCCTTCACGAGGCACGTGCGCGCGAGCACGTAGAAGTCGTCGAGCGAGAGCGTGACCACCTGCTCCTTGAGCGCCTCGAGCAGCGTCAGGAACTCGCGCGTCGAGACCGGCAGGCGTGCCGACTTCAGATGCAGGAAGAAGTCGACCAGCATCGGCGTTTCAGCGCGCGCGGGCGAGGCGGAAGGCGAGGTGCTTCTTCACCGCGGGCCACTCGCTGTCGAGGATGCTGAACACGACGGTGTCCCGCCTGGTGCCGTCGGGCAGGAGCATGTGGTTGCGCAGGATGCCGTCCTGCTTCGCGCCGAGGCGGGCGATGGCCTCGCGCGAGGCGAAGTTGAACGCATGGGTGCGCAGCTCCACCGCGATGCACTGGAGCGTTTCGAAGGCGTGCCCGAGCAGCAGCAGCTTCGCTTCGACGTTGATCCCCGTGCGCTGCGCGCGTTTCGCGTACCAGGTATGGCCGATCTCGACGCGCCGGTGCAGCGGCTCGACGTTGAAGAACCGCGTCGCGCCGACGATGTCGCCGCTCGCGCGATCGCGCACGACGAACGGCATCGCGCCCAGGCGCTCGCGCATGTCGAGCGCGGCGTCGATCCACGCCGGCACGCTCTCCGGCGCGGGCACCGACGTGTACCAGAGCCGCCAGAGCTCGCCGTCGCTCGCGGCCGCGCGGATGTCTTCCGCATGGCCGCGCTCGAGCGGCTCGAGGCTCACGCGCGTACCGGTGAGGACGACGGGCTCGATGATCATGGCGTCCGACCTCATCCGTCCCGAGCCATTGTTCGGACAATCGGGTCGGGTTCATCCGCGGCCCGCGCGCGACATGAACGCCACGCGCTCGAACAGGTGCACGTCCTGCTCGTTCTTGAGCAGCGCCCCGTGCAGCGGCGGGATGAGCACCTTGCGATCGCCGCTGCGCAATGCTTCGGGCGGAATGTCCTCGGCCAGCAGGAGCTTCAACCAGTCGAGGAGCTCGGAGGTGGAAGGCTTCTTCTTCAGGCCCGGCACCTCGCGCAGGTTGAAGAACACCTCGAGCGCCTCCTGCAGCAGCGCCTTCTTGAGACCCGGGAAGTGCACGTCGACGATGCGCGTCATCGTCTCCTTGTCCGGGAAGCGGATGTAGTGGAAGAAGCAGCGCCGCAGGAACGCGTCGGGCAGCTCCTTCTCGTTGTTGCTGGTGATGACGACGAGCGGGCGATGGCGCGCCTCGATCGTGCGCTGCGTCTCGTACACGAAGAATTCCATGCGATCGAGCTCGCGCAGCAGGTCGTTCGGGAATTCGATGTCGGCCTTGTCGATCTCGTCGATCAGCACGACCGCCGGCGCGTCCGACTCGAACGCCTCCCACAGCACGCCGGGCTTGATGTAGTTGGCGATGTCGGCCACGCGTCCGTCGCCGAGCTGCGAGTCGCGCAGGCGCGAGACCGCGTCGTACTCGTAGAGCCCCTGCTGCGCCTTGGTGGTGGACTTGACGTGCCACTGGTAGAGCGGCCGGCCGAGCGCGCGCGCCACTTCCTCGGCGAGCATGGTCTTGCCGGTGCCCGGCTCGCCCTTCACCAGCAGCGGACGTTCGAGCGCGATCGCCGCATTGACCGCCAGCATGAGGTCGGCGGTGGCGATGTAGGTGTCGGTGCCTTCGAAACGCATGGGAGCTCCGCGAAGCGTTACTCAGAGTAATTACTCCGAGTAACGGGGTAGTGTGCCACCCTGAATCTTAGCCCAAGGCCGGGAACACGGCCCGAACGAGCCACAGCACGCCCATGCCGGTCGCGAGCGTCCACAGCGTGCTGCGCGTGCGGAAGGCGACCACGGCGGCGACGAGCGCGGCCGGCACGCGGGCATCGACGTGCACCGCTTCGGTCGCGCCGCCCACGATCATCGGCAGGATCAGCGCGGTCAGCATCGCGGCGGGCACGTAGCGCAGCGCGCGCACGGCGAGCGGGGGCATGCTGCGCCGTGCGAACAGCGCGATGAACGACAGGCGCGACAGGTAATTGAGCGCCCCGACGACGACGATGATCGCCCAGATCTTCAGCGTCGCTTCCATGCGGCCTCCGCAAGCTCGGCCGCGGTGCCGGCGACGATGCCGACGATGCCCGCGACGATGAGGTTGAGCTTCATCGGCAAGCCCTGCAGCGCGAGCACCGCGATGCCCGCGCTCGCGGCGGCCAGCACGGCGGGGGCGCTGCGCAGCCCCGGGGCGACGAGCGCGAGGAAACACAACGGCACGGCGAACTCGAGCGACCATCCCGCCGGGATCGACGTTCCCGCGAGGAAGCCCGCCATGGTCGTGAACTGCCACGCGACCCAGAGCGCGAAGCCGCCGCCGAGGAAGTGCGAGGCCGCCGCGTGCGGGTCCGCACTGGCATCGAAGCGCCGGATCGAGGCCGCGAATGCCTGGTCCGTGAGCAGGAATGCGAGCGCCTGCTGCCAATGCTTCGGAAGCGGCCGCAGGTACGGCGCCATCGCCGCGCTGTACATGAGAAACCGCAGCCCCGCGACGAAGCACGTCAGCACGATCACGCCGAAGGGCGCGCCTGCGGCCAGCAGTTGCGTGGCCAGGATCTGCGCCGCCCCGGAAAACACGATCGCGCTCAGACCCAGCGCGGCGAGCCAGTCCGCCCCCGCTGCCGCCGTGCCGATGCCGGTGACCAACCCGAACGGCGATAGCCCGACGCACGCGGGCAGCATCTCGAGGAAGCCGGCGCGGAACTCCGCCGTGGAAAAGCGGCGGCTCATGGCCGCGTGTGCGGAGTCATGGTGACGCAATGGGTGTGCTTCGCGGAGCTTCGCCCTGCCGGCCGCACGGATTATACGGGCCGGATCATCGCGACGCCGGCTTCGACGCACCCGTGCGTTTCGGGACCGGTACCCGGGCTTCGGTAGAATGAAGGCGCGATGTCCGGCCATCCACCTGCCGACGATCGCACGCCGCGCCCTGCATCCATGACCGCACCCCTCGCCCTCGCCCGCGGTGACGCGCGCCTCGTACTCGCACCCGCGACCGGAGCGGCGATTGCCCGCTTCACCTGGCACGGCCGCGACGTGCTTCGACGCACACCCGACGACATGGTCGCGGCCGGCGACGTGCGCGCCCACGCCTGCTATCCGCTGGTGCCCTATTCGAATCGCATCGGGCAGGGCCGCCTCGCGTTCGACGGCCGCACGTACGCGCTGGACCTCAACTTCGGCGATCACCCGCACTCGATCCACGGCGTCGGCTGGCAGCGGCCGTGGCGGGTGATCAGGCACGACGATGCGCGCGCGCTGCTCGCGTACGATCATCGTCCAGGCGATGGCGGCAACGGCCATGGCGCGGCCGCCGCCGACTGTCGCGCGTGGCCCTGGCCCTTTCGCGCCACGCAGTGGTTCCAGCTCTGCGACGCGAGCGAAGGCGGATGCGCGCTGCGGATGCGCCTCGCGATCACCAACACCGGCTCGACCCGCTTCCCGTTCGGCCTCGGGTGGCATCCGTTCTTTCCTCGCACGAGCGAGACCTGCCTCGGTTTCGACGCCGCCGGCGTGTGGGAAACCGACTCGACGGTGATGCCCGTCCGTGTCGTGCCCGCCCTGGGCGATTACGCATTCCATCCGCTGCGTCCGATCGGCGCCTCGACCCTCGACAACGTGTACACGGGATGGACGGGCGAGACGCAGGTGACGTACCCTGATGCGCGCTATCGCGTGCTCGTGCGCGGGGACAGCGCATTGCCGTTCACGGTCGTGTACATCCCGGCCGGAAGCGACTACATCGCGCTCGAGCCGGTGACGCACATGACCGACGCCTTCAATCGCGCCGAGCGCGGCGAGACCGCGACCGGCACGCGCGTCCTCGCGCCGGGCGAGTCCTTCTCCTGCACGATGGAGATCGCGGTGCACGAGCGATGCCGATGAGCGCAGCACGGGCCGCCCCAAGCGCGAATACCGGAGTGCGCAGCATCGAGCTGGCAAGCGCCTCCTTCGAATGCGTGCTCGATGCCCGCGCGAGCCTCGGCGAGGGACCCGTGTGGTCGCTCGCCGAGCAGGTGCTCTACTGGGTCGACATCAACGCGCCGTCGCTCAACCGCTTCGATCCCGCAAGCGCACGCAACGACGTCATCCCGATGCCCTCTTCGATCGGCTGCTTCGCCTTGCGGCGCGGCGGCGGATTCGTGCTCGCGTTGCGCGACGGCGTGTGGCTCGCCGGCCGCGACGGCACGCCGCGCGAGCGCATCGCTCCCGCGCCGTACGATACGCGCACGCATCGCTTCAACGACGGGCGATGCGATCCGCAGGGGCGCTTCTGGCCGGGCACGATGAACGAGGCACAAGACGCAGCGACCGGCGAGCTCATGCGCCTCGATCCGGACGCCTCGCTCGTGCGCGTGCTCGACGGCATCACGATCGCGAACGGCCTCGCATGGAGCCCCGACGGCCGCACGATGTATCACGCCGACACACCGACGCGAACGATCTTTGCGTACGACTTCGATCCGGCCACCGGCACGCCGTCGCGCAAGCGACCGCTGCACGTGTTCGCCGGCGCGCACGAGCACCCCGACGGCGGCGCAGTCGACAGCGAAGGCCATTACTGGAGCGCGCTCTACGGCGCCGCCAAGGTGGTGCGCATCGCGCCGGAGGGACGCCTCGCCGCCGAGTATCCCGTGCCCGCGCGCGCGCCGACCATGTGCGCATTCGGCGGACGGAACCTGTGCACGCTCTACGTCACCACCGCGCGCCAGCAGCAGTCGGCCGAAGCCCTTGCGCACTACCCGCATTCCGGCGGGCTGTTCGCGATGCGCGTCGACGTGCCCGGCTTGCCCGAGCCTTTCTTCGTCGGTTGAACGTCCCGGACTGAAAGCGCGACTTGGCCTTCGATGCGTCCTCCTACACAAGGCTCGATGCGCCGCACAGCCTCGGGCTGAGCGCTTCCGGCGGCGAGTTCGCGACGTCGACCGGCGACGTGTGCGACGTGTCGGCGTTCGGTCCCGGCGTGTTCCGCGTGCGCATCGGCGCCCGCACGCGCCCCGATTACGGGCTCCTGACCGGGCGCGCGAAGGCCTGCGCCGCGAGCCAGGTCGGTGAGGCCTGGCGCTTCACCTGCGGCGACACCTCGCTCGAGCTCTTCGGCTCCCCCTTGCGCGTGCGCATGATGAGGGGTGAACGCGTCGTGCTGTCGTCCGTCACCGACGAGATGCGCGACGGGCGCACGCGCCTGCCCGCGTTCGGCAAGGTCCGGCACGCCGCGCAATGGGTCGCCGCGCTGGCACTGACGTCGGGCGAGAGCGTGTACGGCCTGGGCGAGAAGTTCGGCGCCCTCGACAAGCGCGGCCAGCTGCTGCACTCGTGGCTCGAGGAGCCGCGGGGCGTCAATACGGGCGGGAGCGCGAGGGACGTGCCGTTCGCATGGAGCCCCGGAGCGGGCGACGGTGCGTGGGGCGTGCTCGTGCACACCACCGGCGCGGTGATCCACGGCATCGGCCACTCCGACTGGTCGCATCGCACGTACGCGATCGTCGTCGAGGACGAGGCGCTCGACATGTTCCTCTTCGCGGGCGACACGCCTGCGGACGTGCTGCACGCGTTTGCGGATCTCGCGGGGACGGTGCCGTCGCTGCCACCGTGGAGCTACGGCGCGTGGCTCGGCTTCGGGCACGCCGATGCGGCCCACGCCGCGCAGAGCGTTGCCCGCCTGCGCGAGCGTCGCCTGCCGTGCGACGTGGCATTGCTCGCACTCGATGCGAGTCCGGCGACGAGCTTCGTCCCGGGTGCGAGCGAGCCCGCGAACGACGCCGAAGCGATCGCGCAGATGCGCCGGAGCGGCATGCGCATCGGCATGCGCGAGACGCCGTACGTGCCCGCTGCGTCGCCGCTCGCCGCCGAGCTCGCAGCGAGCGGCTATCTCCTGCGCGCACCCACCGGCGAGGCGTACGTGTTCGAGGCCGCGCCGGATTCGCGATCCGTTCGCGTGTCCGATGCCGCGGCGGCCGAAGACGGGGAAGGGTCGGCAGCGCAAGCATCGCCGCTCGTGGCCGTGTTCGATTTCACCTCGCCCGAGGCGTGCAACTGGTGGCGCGAGATGCACGAGATCGCGTTCGCGCGCGGCGCGGACCTCATCGAGACCGCCGGCGGCGAGCAGCTCCCGAACGAGGTGCATGCCGGCAATCGCGACACGGGCGTGCGCCTGCACAACGCGTATCCGCTGCTGTTCAATCGCTGCGTGCAAGGCGCGACCGCGCGCTTCCGACCCGGCGACGATCACGCCGCCGTGACGTGCGCGAGCGCAGGGTGGACCGGCAGTCACCGCGTGCCTGTCGCGTGCGGCGGCGACGCCCAGCTCGACTGGGAGGGCCTCGCGGCAAGCATTCGCGGGGCGTTGTCGTGGGCGATGAGCGGGGGCATCCATTACGCCTTGCGCGCGCCGGCACCGAGCGATGCAAGCCACACCGAGCTCTGCGTGCGCTGGCTGCAGGCTGCGCTCTTCGGCTCGCACACGCGCATCGAGATGGGCGCCGCGGACCCGGAGTGGCTGTGCGCGGCGGACGTCGAGCCGGTCGCGCGCAAGTGGCTGTCGTTTCGCTACCGCCTGCTGCCGTATCTCGCGGCGAGCACCGCGCAGGCGGCGGAGAGCGGCCTGCCGATCATGCGCGCCATGCCGCTCGCCTTCCCGCACGATCCCCTGCTGCAGCGCTACGACACGCAGTTCATGCTCGGCGACGCGCTGCTGGTCGCGCCGATCGTGCACCCCGGCGGCCGCATCGACATCGCGCTGCCGCCGGGCGGATGGTTCGACCTCAACTCGCGCCAGCGCCTTGCCGGTCCGCGCGTGATCCGCTATCGCGCCACGCTCGACCAGTTCCCGATCTTCGGGCGCGATGGCCACGCACTTCCCCTGGGCTCCGTAGTCCAGCACGCCGGCGAGATCGACAGCGCGCGTCCTCTCGCGCAGCTGTGGCTGTTCGGTCGTCCGACCGCCGCGCTCGAGGGCCATGCGCAAGCGGTGATCGCCCCGGATGCAGACGGCGCGCTGCAGGTGCGCGTCGCGCCGGAGATCGCGCTCGAGCGCTTCGGCGACGCGGCGGACGTTCCCATCCAATCCCTCACCGCACAGGCCTCATGATGGATCGCAACACCATCGCCATCACCTCCGGCGAGCCCGCCGGCATCGGGCCCGAGCTGTGCGCACGGCTCGCCGCGCGGCATCGTGCGCAACCCTATCCCGCGCGCCTCGTATTCCTCGGCGATCGCAAGCTGCTCGCGGATCGCGCGCTGCGCATCGGCAGCGACGTGCGCTATGTCGAGTACGACGGCGCCTCGTTCGGGCCGCAGCACGGCACGGTGGAGGTCTGGGAGCAGCCGCTCGCGGCCCCGGCCGTGCCGGGCCATCCCGATCCGACGAACGCACACAGCGTGCTCGCGATGCTCCAGCACGCGAGCGACGCGTGCCTGTCGGGGCTCTTCGGCGCGATCGTCACCGCGCCCGTGCAGAAGAGCGTGATCCTCGACGCCGGCATTCCGTTCTCCGGCCATACGGAATTCTTCGCGGAGCACACGCACACCCGGCGCGTGGTCATGCTCCTCGTGGGCGCCGGGCGGGGACCATCCGCTGCGCGTCGCCCTCGTGACCACGCACCTGCCGCTGCGCGACGTGCCGCATGCGATCACCTTCGAGGCGGTGCACGAGACGATCGCGATCACCGTGCACGACCTCGCGAGTCGCTTCGGGATCGCGGTCCCGCACGTCGCGGTCTGCGGCCTCAATCCGCACGCCGGCGAGGGCGGCCACATGGGACGGGAGGAGATCGAGGTCATCGCGCCCGCGATCGCCGCGGCGCGCGAGCACGGCATCAATGTCGAGGGCCCGGTGCCCGCCGACACCGTGTTCGTGCCCGAGCACGCGCGGCACTACGACGCGATCATCGCGATGTTCCACGACCAGGGCCTGCCCACGCTCAAGGCGTCGAGCTTCGGCCGCGGCGTGAACGTCACGCTCGGGCTGCCGTACATCCGGACCTCGGTGGATCACGGCACGGCGCTCGACCTCGCCGTCGACGCCGCGCGCGCGGCCACCGCGGACGTCGGCAGCCTCGATGCCGCGCTGCGGCTCGCGATCGATCTCGCCGGCAGGCAGGCGCGCGCGCCGATCGCCCGGTGAGCACGCACGAGCGCGGCGGACACAGGCGAGCGCCGGACGGGGAGGGCGCGCATGCGGGCCACGTCGCGCGCCGCCGCTTCGGCCAGAATTTCCTCGTCGACCCGCACTACATCGCGCGCATCGTCGACGCGGTGGCGCCGCAACCCGGAGACAACGTGGTCGAGATCGGCCCCGGGCTCGCGGCCCTCACGCGCTCGCTCGTCGCGCGCGCCGGGCACGTCACGGCGATCGAGATCGACCGCGATCTCGCGGCGCGCCTTGCCGGTGAATTTGCGCCGGACGCGTTGCGCCTCGTCGTTGCCGATGCGCTCGAGTACGACTTCGCGGCGCTCGGCCCCGGCCTGCGCATCGTCGGCAACCTGCCGTACAACATCAGCTCGCCGCTGCTCTTCCACATCGCGGCCCATGCCTCGCAACTGCGCGACGTGCACGTGATGCTGCAGCGTGAAGTCGTGGCGCGCATGACCGCGGCGCCGGCGACCGCCGACTACGGCCGGCTCACGGTGATGCTCCAGGTGAGCTTTGCGGTGACGCGGCTGTTCACGGTGCCCGCGGGTGCGTTTCGTCCCGCACCGAAGGTCGAATCCGCGCTCGCGCGGCTGGTGCCGTTGCGGGACAAGGCGCCCGCGATCACCGACATGCGGCTGTTCGAGCGCGTCGTGGCCGCAGCCTTCAACCAGCGGCGCAAGACCTTGCGCAACGCGCTTGCCGCGCTGTGCACGCCCGAGGCGATGCAGGCGGCAGGCATCGACCCCGGCGCTCGCGGCGAGACGCTTGCCACCGCCGATTTCGTGCGCCTCGCGAACGCGCTCGCGGCGCGGCACGTAGCGACTCCGACCGTCCGGCTGGCTCGGACCGAACAGTTGTCTCGGGCGCACGAGGTGGGAACAGCGGTGCGCAACGGTGCGCGCCCCGATCGGCTCCCGCGCCGCTACGTCCACTCGCGATCGGGCCGCAGCGCCGGCGCGTCGACGCGCACGATCTTGCGTCGACCGCTGTCCCCGCGCACCAGCGTCACGCGCGAGCGGGCCACGCCGAACGCCTGCGCGAGGAAGCGCACGAGCTCGGCATTGGCCTTGCCCTCGACGGCAGGCGCTGCGATGCGGATGCGCAGCGCGTCGCCATGCACGCCCGCCACCATGCTCGCCTTGGCTCCGGGCTGGGCATGCACCGCGAGCACCAGCGCGATCGCGTCGCCGGCGCGCTCCTCGCGGCACCAGGGCCGTTCCATGCGCTACAAGGCGAAGCCGCCGCGAAACGCGTGCAGCGCCGCGAGCTCGAGCCAGCGCACCGGCAGCATCAGGATGAGCTGCAGGATCACGATGAGGATGAGCGGCGTGAGATCGAGCGTGCCCCCGAGCGGGGGAATGCGCCGCCGCAGCGGAGCGAGGAAGCGGAACGTGAGCGCGTTGAGCAGCCCCGACAGCGGCCCGTCCGGCGCCACCCACGTGAGCAGCGCCTGCACGATGACGGCGATGATCAGGATCCAGATCGCCGCCTTCACGAGCTCGATGCAGGCGAGCACCGCCGCGATGCCGATCACCGGTGCGCCGACGCCCGCACCGGTGATGGCGGCGACCGCAACGAGCCACAGCCATTGCGTGAGCCAGGCGAGCAGCAGCGTCGCCCAGTCGACGCCGCGCAGGCCGGGCACGATGCGCCGCACCGGCTTCACCGCCCAGTCGGTGAGCGCGAGCAGCGCGGGACCGAGCGGATTGCGAAACGGCGCGCGCAGCGTCTGCATGAGGAAGCGCAGCAGGAAGCTGTACGTGAGCAGCCCGAAGATCGTGTCGGCCAGAAAGCGAAGCGCCTGGTCCATCGTCAGGCATCCCGGCCGAGCGCGTCGCCCAGCTCGCGTGCGCGCTCGGTGGCGGCGCGCACGGCGGCCGCGATGGCGCGCTTCACGCCGTCGCCTTCCATGCTGGCGATCGCGCGCTCGGTCGTGCCGCCCTTGGAGGTCACCTGCGCGCGCAGCACCGCGGGCTCGGTGTCGCTCGCCTTCGCGAGCGCGATCGCGCCTTCGAACGTGGCGTAGGCGAGCCGCCGCGCATCCGCGCGATCGAAGCCGACCTCGCGCGCCGCCGCTTCGAGCGCCTCCAGGAAATAGAACACGTAGGCGGGGCCGCTGCCCGACACGCCCGTCACGGCATCGAGCATCGCCTCGTCGTCGACCCACACGATCTCGCTGCCGGCGGACAGCACGCGCGCGATGGTCTCGCGCAGCGCCGCGTCGACCCGCGGCAGCGCGTAGAGGCCGGCGATGCCGCGGCCCACGAGCGCGGGGGTGTTGGGCATCGCACGGGCGAGGCGATCGTAGCCCCCGAGCCAGCGCCCGAGATCGCCGAGACGAATGCCGGCGGCGATGGACAGCACGCCCGGGTGGCGATCGCCGAGAAAGGGCACAAGCGGCCGGACCGCGTCACGCATCTGCTGCGGCTTCACCGCGAGCACGACGAGATCGACGTCCGCACAGGCGCGCTCGACCGCGGCATGCACCACGAGGCCGGGAAAGCGCGCGCGCAGCCTGTCGCGCTGCTCGGGAAGCGGCTCGACGACGTGCATGCCTTCGGGCGGCTCGCCGCGGGCGACGAGTCCGCCGATCAGCGCACTCGCCATGTTCCCGCCGCCTACGAACGTGATCGTCATCTCGCTCCTCTCGCGCGTCGTCGCGGGCGCTAGCGTAGCGCTTCGGTGGCCGCCTCGTGCGCAGGCCGCGCGCCGAAGATCGCCGTGCCGATGCGCACCAATGTGGCGCCCTCCGCGACTGCGGCTTCCAGGTCCGCCGACATCCCCATCGACAGCGTGTCGACCGCGAGGCCTTCCGCGCGACAACGCGCGAGGCACTCCCGCAACGTCCGGAATTGCGCCCGCTGCCGCGCGACGTCGGGCGTCGGCTCGGCGATCCCCATGAAGCCGCGCAGGCGCACGTTCGGCAGCGTAGCGACTTCGCGGGCGAGGTCCACCGCCTGGCCGGGATCGACGCCGCTCTTGCTCGCCTCGCCGCTGATGTTCACCTGCACCAGCGCCTGCAGCGGCGGCAGGCCCGCCGGCCGCGCCGCCGCCAGCCGTTCGGCGATCTTGAGCCGATCGACGGTCTGCACCCACGCGAAACGCTCGGCGACGATGCGCGTCTTGTTGCTCTGCAGGGGGCCGATGAGGTGCCACTCGATGTCGAGATCGGCGAGCGCATCCTGCTTGGCCACCGCTTCCTGCACGTAGTTCTCGCCGAAGGCGCGCTGGCCCAGCGCGTGGACCGCGCGTACCGCAGCGGCGGGAAACGTCTTGCTGACGGCGAGAACGTGCACCGTTGCAGGATCGCGACCGGCAGCTGCCGCTGCTGCGGCCACCCGGGCCATCGTGCCTTGCCACCCGTTCTCGTACAGGCTCATAATCGAATGACAACGGCATGACCTTTGCATGGCGAGCGGTCGGACCTTGCCGCGGATGCGTGCAGGGACCGGGTGGTGCGCGCCCGCAGCGCACGCCGCGGCTCGTCGCGGGCCGGAACGGATTATAAATGGACATCACCGAGCTCCTCGCCTTCTCCGTCAAGAACAAGGCCTCCGACCTGCACCTGTCGGCGGGACTGCCGCCGATGATCCGCGTGCACGGCGACATCCGCCGGATCAACCTGCCGCCGATGGAGCACGAGGACGTGCACGCCATGGTGTACGACATCATGAGCGACTCGCAACGCAAGCACTACGAGGAGAACCTCGAGTGCGACTTCTCGTTCGCCGTGCCCAACCTCGCGCGCTTTCGCGTCAACGCGTTCGTGCAGCAGCGCGGGGCCGCGGCCGCCTTCCGCACGATTCCGACCAAGGTGCTCTCGCTCGAGGATCTCAAGGCGCCCAAGGTGTTCGCGGAGCTCACCACGCGCCCGCGCGGCCTCATCCTGGTGACGGGACCGACCGGCTCCGGCAAGTCCACCACGCTCGCGGGCATGGTGAACCACGTCAACGAGAACGAGTACGGCCACATCCTCACCATCGAGGACCCGATCGAGTTCGTGCACGACTCGAAGAAGTGCCTCATCAACCAGCGCGAGGTCGGACCGCACACGCTGTCCTTCGCCAACGCGCTGCGCAGCGCGCTGCGCGAAGACCCCGACTACATCCTGGTGGGCGAAATGCGCGACCTCGAGACCATCCGCCTCGCGCTCACGGCCGCGGAAACGGGCCACCTCGTGTTCGGGACGCTGCACACGAGCTCGGCCGCGAAGACGGTGGACCGGATCATCGACGTGTTCCCGGCCGCCGAGAAGGACATGGTGCGCGCGATGCTGTCCGAATCGCTCGTCGCCGTGATCTCGCAGACGCTGCTCAAGACCAAGGACCAGCAGGGCCGGCTCGCTGCGCACGAGATCATGATCGGCACGCCCGCCATCCGCAATCTCATCCGCGAGAACAAGGTCGCGCAGATGTACTCGTCGATCCAGACGGGACAGGGCATGGGCATGCAAACCCTCGACCAGTGCCTCGTCGACCTCGTGCGGCGCAACGCAGTCGCGTCACAGGAAGCGCGCGTGCGCGCCGTCAACAAGGACCTCTTCGCCTGATCCTGCAGCGTCGCTGCACGGCATCGCACCGGGAGAACGCATGGAACGCGAGCGCGCCACCAAGTTCATCCACGAGCTGCTCGAGCTCATGGTCCAGCAGAAGTCCTCGGACCTGTTCATCACGGCGGGCTTCCCGCCGGCGCTCAAGATCGACGGCAAGGTCCAGCCGGTCTCGAAGACGGCGCTCACGCCGCAGCACACGATCGAGCTCGTGCGCAGCGTCATGAACGACAAGCAGGCGGCGCAATTCGAGTCGACGAAGGAGTGCAACTTCGCGATCGCGCCGCCGGGCATCGGGCGCTTTCGCGTGAACGCGTTCCTGCAGCAGGGACGCGTCGGCATGGTGCTGCGCACGATCACCACCACGATTCCCGTGTTCGAGGACCTCGGCCTGCCGCCCGTGCTGAAGGACGTGATCATGTCCAAGCGCGGGCATCATGCTGTTCATCGGCGCGACGGGCTGCGGCAAGTCGACGTCGATGGCGTCGCTGCTCGGCTATCGCAACGAGCACAGCTCGGGCCACATCGTCACCATCGAGGACCCGATCGAGTTCGTGCACGAGCACAAGAGCTGCATCGTCACGCAGCGCGAGATCGGTGTCGACACCGACAGCTGGGAGATCGCGCTCAAGAACGCGCTGCGGCAGGCGCCCGACGTGATCATGATCGGCGAGGTGCGCGACCGCGAAGCCATGGATCACGCGATCGCGTTCGCCGAGACCGGTCACCTGTGCCTCGCCACGCTGCACGCGAACAGCACCAACCAGGCGCTCGACCGGATCATCAACTTCTTCCCCGAGGAGCGCCGCGCGCAGCTCCTGATGGACCTCTCGCTCAACATCCGCGCGTTCGTCGCGCAGCGACTGATCCCGCGCCGCGGCGATCGCGGGCGCGTGCCGGCGGTCGAGATCATGCTGAACTCGCCGCTGATCGCGGACCTGATCTTCAAGGGCGACATCCCCGGCATCAAGGACATCATGAAGAAGTCGCGCGAGCTCGGGATGCAGACGTTCGACCAGTCGCTGTTCGACCTCTACGAGGCCGGCTTCATCAGCTACGAGGACGCGCTGCGCAACGCGGACTCGCTCAACGACCTGCGGCTCGAGATCAAGCTGCACGGCAAGGAATCGAAGAACCGCAACGTCATGTCGGGGCTCGAGAACCTCGGCATCGTGCCCGAGGACTCGAACTCGCAGCAGGTGTTCTAGCCGCACGCGGTCGTAGGCCGGCGCGCGAAGCCGCCTCCACGTCGCATCACTCGCCGAGGACCCGCACGCGGCCCGGCTCGCACGCTGTGCTACGCTTTCGCTTCCCGCACGAGCGCCGCATGGCCGACCCCACGCCGCATCCGACCTCCATCACGCTGCACCAGCAGTCGCGCGTGCTCGAGATCGCGTTCAGCAACGGCCGCGAATTCCGGCTGCCGTACGAGTACCTGCGCGTGCTATTCGCCTTCGGCGGAGGTGCGCGGTCACGGTCCCGGCCAGGAAGTGCTGCAGACGGGCAAGCGCGACGTCGCGATCAAGGACGTGGAAGCGGTGGGCCATTACGCGATCCGGCCGACGTTCTCCGACGGCCACGATTCGGGCATCTACGCCTGGGACTATCTGTACGACCTCGGGATGCGCCAGGACGAGCTCTGGCAGCGCTATCTCGACCGCCTTGCGGCCGCCAACGCGAGCCGCGATCCGGCGTGACGTCGCGCCGCCAACGCCAAGGATCGACGACGTGAGCGATTCGACGCACTTCGGCTACGAGCAGGTCTCCGAGGAGGAAAAGCGCCGGCGCGTACGCGGCGTGTTCGACTCCGTCGCCGGCAAGTACGACCTCATGAACGATCTCATGTCGGCCGGCCTGCACCGCTGGTGGAAGCGTTTCGCGGTGAGCGCGACGGCCGTGCGTCCCGGCATGAAGGTGCTCGATCTCGCGGGCGGCACGGGCGATCTCGCGCGGCTGTTTGCGGATCGCGTCGGCGCGACGGGGACGGTGGTGCTCACCGACATCAACGGCGCGATGCTCGCCGCCGGGCGCGACAAGCTGCTCGATTCGGGGCTTGCGGTGCCCGCGGTGCAGTGCGACGCCGAGTCGCTGCCGTTTCCGGACCGCGCGTTCGATTGCGTGAGCATCGCGTTCGGCCTGCGCAACGTGACGCACAAGGAGCGCGCGCTTTGCGAGATGCGCCGCGTGCTCAAGCCCGGCGGTGTCGCTGCCGTGCTCGAGTTCTCGCGCGTATGGTCCCCATTGGGACCCGCGTACGACTGGTACAGCTTCAATGTCTTGCCGCGCTTGGGCAAACTGGTGGCCGGCGATGCGGAGAGCTATCGCTATCTCGCCGAATCCATTCGCATGCATCCCGACCAGGCAACGCTCAAGGCCATGATGGAACAAGCGGGATTCGGCGAGGTCGAAGTCAACAATCTCATGGCAGGGGTCGTCGCGCTCCATCTCGGACGCGTGTACTGATACTGCCGAAGTCGTGGAGGCTGCATCGTGCTGCATCGCAAAGGATTGATCGCACTCGTCGTGCTCGTGTTCGCTGCCGTGCTCGTCACGGACGCGGCGGATGCCGCTCGCCTCGGCGGCGGCCGCAGCTTCGGCGCGCAACGCAGTTTCGCGCCGCCGGCCGCTCGCGCGCCGGCCCCGTCGGCCACCGCGCCGGGCGCCGCATCGAACCCGGTGCTGCCCCCGTCGGCCGCGCCGCGCGCCACCGCACCGGCGGCCGCCGCCGCTGCGCCCGGTGCGGCCGCTGCAGCCGCGCCGCGCAGCGGGCTCTCGCGCTGGATGGGCCCGATCGCCGGGCTCGCCGCCGGCCTGGGTCTCGCGGCGCTGATGTCGCATCTCGGCCTGTCCGAAGCGTTCGGCAGCTTCCTGCTGATGGCGCTGCTCGCCGTTGGCGTCGTCCTCGTCGTGCGTGCGCTCCTCATGCGCCGCTCGCGCCCGCAGCTCTCGACGCCCAACGCGTACCGCTCGACCGAATCGGCGCCTGCAGGCGAGCGCGCGTGGGGTCGCACCGAGCCCGCGCTGGGCTCGGTCGCTGCGGTCCCCGCCACCGACGGCCGTTTCCCGCCGGGCTTCGATCGTGACGCGTTCGTGCGCCAGGCCAAGATGCAGTTCCGCTCGCTGCAGGGCGCGTGGGATGCCGGCGACCGGCGTGCGCTCGCCAACGTGACCACGCCCGAGATGTATGCCGACATCGACCGCGACCTCGCCACGCGCGGCGTGCACCAGGACACCGACGTGGTGAGCCTCGAGGCCGACGTGCTCGAGGTCACCACCGAAGCCCGCCAGCACTGGGCGAGCGTGCGCTTCTGGGGCGTGCTGCGCGAAGACGGCGGCCCGTCGCGGTCGTTCGACGAGACGTGGAATCTCGTGAAGCCCATCGACGATTCGTCGGGTTGGCTGCTCGCCGGCATCCAGCAGAACGAGCCCGCGACGGCACACTGACCCATTCGCATGGACGCCGCTGCCGCCGGGTTTGCCAATCGCGCACTCGAGCGCGAGAGCTGGGCGCGGCAGCGTCTCGCCGTGCACGCAGGGCGAACGTTCACCGTCGTCGCCGGCCCGGTGGTCTCCGCGCTGCGCATCGATGCGACCGGCCTGCTGGAGCCCTATGCGCTGGCGGACGGTCCGCCCGACCTTCGCCTCGCGGTGATGCCGTGGGCCATCCCCGGCCTGCTCGCGGACCCGGGTCGGTGGGACAGTTCCGTGACGGCGCGGGGCGACGCCGCACTGGCCGCCACGCTGCGCGAGCTCGCGCAAACCACACCGTTCTGGATCGAGCAGTTCGCAAGCCGCTGGCTCGGACCCATCGCCGGTCAGCGCGTGGCCGGCGCGGGACGCCAGCTGCTGGCGTTTCCGGAGCAGGCGGCACAGCGGGTCGTGGACAGTGTCGCGAGCTACGTACGGGATGAGACAGGCTGGCTCGCGAGCGGCGAGGAAGGCCGCGTGTTCGCCCAACAGAGTGCCGTTCTCGCCGAGCGCGCGGCGGCGCTCGAGCAACGCATCGACAATCTCGCACGCAACATCGCCGCCGCGCGGCCCTGAGCCGCCGCGGTCTTGGCAAGCGCGCGAAGCGCAGTCAAGATGACGCGCTTCAAACGGCGGATAGCCGTTCGCGCGCGTTCATGTCGAAGTCCGCTCCCGCCCTCGCCAAGTTCAGCCGTCCGCGGCTTTTCGCCGTGCAGAAGCGCGAGCGCCTGTTCGCGCTGCTCGACGATGCGCGCGCGCATCCGCTGATCTGGATTGCCGGCCCGCCCGGTGCGGGCAAGTCCACGCTCGTGGCGAGCTACGTCGAGGCGCGCAAGCTCCCCGGCATCTGGTTCCAGGCGGACGCGGGCGACGGCGATCCCGCCACGTTCTTCCACTACCTCGGCCTCGCGGCCGCGGAGCTCGCGGGACCCAGGCGCAGCCGGGCCGTCGCCGCGCTTGCCGCAATTCGGGCCCGAGTACGCCAACGATCTCGCGCATTTCACGCGGCGGTACCTGCGCGCGTTCTTCGCGCTGTTTCCGCGGCCCGCGCTGCTCGTGGTCGACAACATGCACGAGGCGAACGGCGATGCCGCCTGGCGCGCCGCGTTCGCGGAAGGCATGCGCGAGCTGCCCGAAGGCCTCAACGTGGTGTTCCTCGCACGCACGGAGCCCTCGCCCGAGATGAGCCGCTTCCTCGCCGACCAGACCATGCGCCGCATCGGCTGGGAGGCGCTGCGCTTCACGCCCGAGGAGGCCGTCGCCATCACCGCCGGTGCCGGCCTCGATCCGGCGCTCGCGCGGGCCGTCCATCGCCTGAGCGAAGGTTGGGCAGCGGGGATCGTGCTGATGCGCGAGCACCTCGCGCCGCTTGCCAGGACCGGCGATGCCGAGGCGCTCGTGCCCGAGGGCAAGGAGGCCGTCTTCGCCTACTTCACCGGCGAGATCTTCGGGCGCGCGCGCCCTGCGAACCAGCGTCTGCTCATGCTCGCGGCATTCCTGCCTTCCGTGACCGCACGCGAGGCGCAGGAGCTGGCCGATCACGCGGAGGCCGAGCGCCTGCTCGAGCACCTGTATCGCCGGCATCTCTTCATCGACCGCCGCAGGACTTCCAGCGAGGCCGTGTACCACTTCCATGCGCTGTTCCGCGAGTTCCTGCTCGCCGAAGGGCAGCGCCGGCTGACCGCGGAGGAGCGCCGCCAGACGCAACATCGCGCCGCCGCCTTGCTCGCCCGGCGCGGCGAAGCCGAGGCTGCCGCGGCCCTGCATCGCGACGCGCAGGACTGGGCGGGGCTCGCGCAGCACGCGCTCGCATGCGCACCGGCGCTGCTCGCGCAGGGCCGCAGCCAGACGCTGCAGGCGTGGCTCGAATGGATGCCCGAGGCAGAGCGCAACGCGGAGCCGCGCCTCGCCTACTGGCTCGCGAGCGCGCTGCTCTACACCGATCCCGCGCGCGCCAAGCCCATGCTTGCCGCCGCGCACGCCGCGTTCGAGCGCGCCGGCGACGTGCACGGCGAGCTCCTCGCCGCCGCGGCCGCCGTCGATTGCCACTACTTCGAATGGGCCGACTTCGCGCCGCTCGACGGCTGGATCGCGGTCTTCGAGCGCCTGCTCGACACCGCGCCGCCGTTCGAGCACGCGGCCGACGCGCTGCGCGTGCACTCGTGCTTCCTCATCGCGCTGCTCTTCCGGCGCCCCGGGCATCCGCGCCTTGCCGCTGCGGCCGAAGCGGTCGAAGGGCTGCTCTCGGAGGAAGCGCCCGTCAATCAGCGCCTGCACGCCGCTTCGATCCTGTTCAACTACTACAACTGGAGCACGAAGGGCAACACGGCAGCGCAGCTCGTCGCGCGGGCGACACCCTGGCTGCGCGATCCGCAGGTCACGCCGCTCAACCAGGTCTGGTGGCGCGTGCACCTCGCGTTCAATCACCAGATCGGCGGCGATCATGCCGGCGCGGGCCGGATCATGGAGGAAGCGAAGGCGATCGCGGTCGAGTTCAACTTGAAGAGCGTGCTGTTCGAGATCTATCACAGCGAGACGACCGCCCTCATCTCCGCGCGCGACATCGCCGGCGCGACTGCGGCGCTCGCACGTCTTGCCTCCGTGCTCTCGCCCTCGCGCCGCATGGACGCCGCGTACTTCCACAACCAGCAGGCGGGGGTGCTCGTGCTGCAGGGGCGGCCCCGCGAAGCCGCCGCCGCCGCGGCGCGTGCCGTCGAGCTTGCGCGCGACACCGGGCTGCCCTCGATCCAGATCCCGCACTTCCTCGCGCGCCAGGCGACATGTCACCTGCACGCGGGCGATGCGCGCGCGACGCTGGCGTGCTACGACGCGGCGGTCGCCGAGGCGATCGGGATCGACCGGCGCAACTTCGAGCTGCAACGCGAGCTCGTGCGCGCACATTTCGCGCGCGTCGACGGTCGCACCGCGGACATGCTCCGGCACCTGGCGCGAGGTGCTGCCCGCGTGCCGGGCCGCCTCGTACAACGGCTTCTTCCGCTACTCGCCGACGATCTGCGCGCCGCTTTTTGCCGCCGCGCTCGAGCACGGCATCGAGGCGGAGTACGTGCGCATGCTGATCCGCAACCGCGGGATCGCGGCGCCATCGCTGGCGGTGAGCGCATGGCCGTGGCCGCTCGCCATCCGCACGCTCGGCGCGTTCGAGCTCGCGCGCGACGGCGTGCCCGTGACCTCGAGCGGCAAGGCGCAGAAGAAGCCGCTCGAGATGCTGAAGGCGCTGATCGCGCACGGCGGCCGCAACGTCGATGCGGCCACGCTCACGGCGCTGCTGTGGCCCGACGCGGAAGGCGACGACGCGAAGAGCTCGTTCGACAGCACCCTGTATCGCCTGCGCAAGCTCCTCGACGTCGATGGCGCGCTGCAGCTCGCGGAGGGCAAGCTCTCGCTCAATCCCGCAGTCGCGTGGACGGACGTGTGGGGCTTCGAGGCCGCGCTCGAACCCGAGCCGCCGGACATCCGCGCGGCCCTGGCGCTCTACCGCGGCCATTTCCTCGGCCTCGACGCCACGCTGCCCTGGATGCTGCCCACGCGCGATCGCCTGCAGGCACGGTTGCAGCGCGCGGTGCTCGCTGCGGGAGAGGCGGCCGAGGCGGCAGGCGACTGGGGCGCCGCGCGCGGCCTGTACCAGCGCATGCTCGAGCTCGACAACCTCGCGGAGGGCGTCTATCGACGCCTCATGATCTGCCAGCGCGAGCTCGGCGATCCCGCCGGGGCGCTGACGACCTATCGGCGCTGTCGCGAGCTGCTGTCCATCGTGCTCGGCCGCAAGCCGGCCGCCGAGACGGAAGCGATCCGCGAAAGCCTGCTCGTCAGCTGACCCCGGGTCGGGTGGCGAATCGGTCAGCGATCCGCAAGCCCGCGTCCTCGACACTGCGCAGCGTTTCCCGCGGCCCTGACCGGGGCCTTCAGTGCCTGGCGCGCGCCCACGCGCGCATTCGAACCGACGTCAAGGAGAACACCATGGGACTGCGTTTCCTGAAGATCGCCGCGATCTATCTCGTGCTGGGCGCGAGCCTCGGCTTCGTGATGGGTATGAGCCGCCAGTTCACCCTCGCACCCGTGCACGCGCACGTCAACCTGCTCGGCTGGGCGTCGCTCGCCCTGGCGGGCCTCATCTATCACCTGTACCCGGCCGCCGCCGCGACGCGCCTCGCACGCATCCACTTCTGGCTGCACAACATCGGCCTGCCGGTGTTCATGATCGGGCTCGCGTTCATGCTGCTCGGCAACGAAGCGTTCGATCCGCTCGTCGGCATCGGCGCGACGGTGACCCTCGCCGGACTGATCGTGTTCGCGGTGAACGTCGTCATGAACGCGAATGCGTCCGAGCCGACGCGCGCCGCTTCGCGGGCCAACCTGGCGCAGCCGACCGCATGAGGCCGAGGGCCGCCCCAGGGCGAATACCGGAGTGCGCAGCACGAAGGTAGTCCAGTGAGTGCGTGGCGCCCCAAGCGCGCACGCGGGCGTGCGCAGCACCAAGGTCATCCAATGATCGGGTCGGCCGAAGGCCAGGCACGAAACGCGCATCCGGAGTGCGACGCGCCCGCGGCCTGTCGCCGCCCGCCGAGGGTACCGACGTTCCCGTGCCCGGCGTGCGCGCGCCCCTGTCGCCCACGCCGGATCCGGCACCGCACGCGGCGCCACCGGCGAAGCGCAAGCGACGCACACGCTTCGTGTTCTGACGCGGCCAAGCGAGCGCCGAAGAGCCGTCCCGAGGCGCGAGCTCATCCCCTCGGGGGATCGGTCGCGTTGCAGCAATTCGCCACCGAGGGGCTCGTCCCGGCGGGGCACTGCGGATACCTTACAATCCGCGGATGCGTCTTTCGCGCCTCGCCCGCATCCTGTTCGTAGCGCTGCGCTACGGACTCGACGAATTCCTGCTGGGTCACGAGCGCTTCACCGCGGTGCGGCCGCTGGCGCGCTTCGTGCGCTTCGGCCGCGACTTCACCACCCCGCGCGCCGTACGCCTGCGTCTCGCGCTGGAGGCGCTGGGGCCGATCTTCGTCAAGTTCGGGCAGATGCTCTCGACGCGGCGCGATCTCATGCCGCCGGACATCGCCGACGAGCTCGCGAAGCTGCAGGACCGCGTGCCGCCGTTCGCGTCGGAAACGGTGGTCGCGATCCTCGAGCGCAACTACCGCCGTCCGGTCGACGACGTATTCCGCGCCTTCGACCGCACGCCCATCGCCAGCGCGTCGGTGGCGCAGGTGCACTTCGCCGAGCTGCCGGATGGTCCCAATGCGGGCACGTCCGTCGCGGTGAAGGTGCTGCGGCCCGGCATCGACAAGGTGATCGACAAGGACCTGTCGCTCATGCACACGGCGGCCCTCCTGGTCGAGAAGCTGTGGTCCGACGGCAAGCGCCTGCGGCCGCGCGAGGTGGTCCTCGAGTTCGAGCGCAACCTGCGCGACGAGCTCGACCTCTCGCGCGAAGCGGCCAACTGCTCGCAGCTGCGCCACAACTTCCTCCATTCGCCGCTGTTGCAGGTCCCCGAGGTGTACTGGGACTTCTGCACGAGCGAGGTGATGGTGATGGAGCGCATGTCCGGCATCCCCATCGCCCAGATCGAGCGCCTGCGCGAGGCCGGCATCGATCTCAAGCGTCTTGCGCGCGCCGGCGTCGAGCTCTTCTTCACGCAGGTCTTCCGCGACGCGTTCTTCCATGCCGACATGCATCCCGGCAACATCTTCGTCGCCGTCGATCCCGCGAATTTCGGCAAGTACGTCGCCCTCGACTTCGGGATCGTCGGCACGCTGAGCCCGCGCGACCAGAGCTATCTCGCGCAGAACTTCCTCGCGTTCTTCCGGCGCGACTACCACCGCGTGGCCGCCGCGCACCTGGAGTCGGGCTGGGTGCCCCCCGACACGCGCGTCGACGAGCTCGAGGCCGAGATCCGCGTCGTGTGCGAGCCGATCTTCGACCAGCCGCTGAAGTACATCTCGCTCGGAAAGCTCCTCATGCAGCTCTTCCGCGCGTCGCGCCGGTTCAACGTCGAGATCCAGCCGCAGCTCGTGCTGCTGCAGAAGACCCTGATCAACATCGAGGGCCTCGGGCGGCACCTCGATCCCGACCTCGACCTGTGGGTGACCGCGAAGCCCTTCCTCGAGCGGTGGATGCGCGACCAGATCGGCTGGCGCGGACTGCAGCGGCGCCTCCTCGCCGAGGCGCCGTATCTCGTGAATCACCTGCCGGAGCTGCCGCGCCTCGTGCACCAGCGCCTGCTCAGCGTGCCGGTCGACATGGACCGGCGATTCGAGGAGCTCGCGCGCGCGCAGCGTCACCGCAACAGCCTGCTGTTCGTGATCGCGCTGCTGCTCGCGGCGGCGATCGCGCTGCTCGGCTTGCGGTTGAACTGATCCCTCAGACGGCCGAGCGCTCCTGCGCGTCGACCGGCGTCGTCGCTGCCGCAGCGCTCGTCGCCACCGCACGCTTCATGAACATGCCACCTTCCCCGAGCACGAGCCGGACGAGATCCTCGAGCGCCGCTTCGTTCAGCGCCGCCGGCGTGAACTCGACGGTGGTGCAGCCGAAGCCGTCGACGTTGCGCAAGGCGACCGTGATCGCGTGGCGCTGATAGTCCGGCTCGAAGCGCACGCCGGCATTGATGGCCGGCGTGATCCTGAAGACGGCGTCACGCACGGCGCGGGCGTTGTCCAGCGCGGTGTCGCAGCGGAACGCGATGTGCATGGCGCGCAGGCACTGCTCGATGCCCGCCCGCTGCGCCGGCTGCACGACGAGCTCCAGCGGCCGCGGCAGCGACAGTCGATAGACGAGCTCGAGCTGCTCGATGAGCTCGATGCCGTCGATGGCCCGGCGACGGTACGTGATGAAGCCGCGCTCGTAGCGCGGCGCGTCGATCGCCAGCACACCGGGAATGCGGAAGGCGTGGCGCACCTGCGGCTGCAGCAGATCGAGGTGGTGGGTCGCCTCGTCGAGCCACCTGAAGGCGCGCCAGAGACACTCGTCGAGCTCGCGTCGGCGCTGCTCGACGGCCGCCTGCCTGCTCGACACGCGCGACGCCATCGAGCGCGCCCGCAACTGGTCGAGCAGGCCGGTGGGGACGTCGCTGGGGTGGGAGGGCATCGCGGTAACCCTGGAGACCGGGTCGACGCGTTTGTTCTTATCACGACCGCGCGCCGGGCACCACCGCGCAACGCAAGGAGATGCGAAGTCGGCTCCTCCGCCAGGGGCGCGGCCCCGCGCCCGCGGGCAGGAAGGCATTTCCGATACAATGCTGCGGCCCAACACGCCCGGAGGATTGCCGCCGCCATGGCGCTTCTCGAAGTCAGAAACGTCACCCGCCGGTTCGGCGACTTCATCGCGGTCAACGACGTCAGCTTCAACGTCGAAGCGGGCGAATTCTTCACCCTCCTCGGGCCGTCGGGCTGCGGCAAGACGACCTTGCTGCGGATGATCGCGGGCTTCGACCTCCCCGACGCGGGCTCGATCCTGCTCGACGGCGTGGACCTCAAGGACACGCCGCCCGAACGCCGTCCGATCCACACGGTGTTCCAGAGCTACGCGCTGTTTCCGCACATGACGGTCGCGCAGAACGTCGCATTTCCCTTGCGCATGGCGGGCAAGTCGGACGCGGAGGTCTCGACCGGCGTGAAGGCCGCGCTCGCGCAGGTGAAGCTCACCGACAAGGGGTCGAGCTATCCGCACGAGCTTTCGGGCGGGCAGAAGCAGCGCGTCGCGCTCGCCCGCGGCCTCGTCAACCGGCCGCGCCTGCTGCTGCTCGACGAGCCGCTGGGCGCGCTCGATGCCAAGCTGCGCGAGCAGCTGCAGCTCGAGCTCATCCGGCTGCAGCGCGACGTCGGCGTCACGTTCGTGTTCGTGACCCACGCGCAGGCCGAGGCGCTCGCGCTGTCGCATCGGATCGCCGTGATGAACGCGGGGAACATCGAGCAGATGGACACGCCCGCGCGCATCTACGGCGCCCCGGTGAATCGCTTCGTCGCCGACTTCATCGGCAACGTGAACATGATCGAGGCCGTCGTCACGGACGCGGGCGCACCGCTCGGCCTCGAATTGCCGCGCCTGGGCCGCGTGGTGGCGCCGCCGCGCGGCGGCGTGGGCGTGGGCACGCGCGGCGTGTTCGTGATCCGTCCCGAGCAGGTGACGATCCGCGCTCCCGGCGACGGCCACCCCGATCCCAACCAGTTCGACGGGATCGTGCGCGACTTCATCTACGTCGGCGACGTCACCACCTACGGCGTCGATCTCGCCAACGGGCAGCGCATCGAGGCGCTGCTCGCGAACTCGGCGCCGGGACGCGCCAAGTTCTTCGAGGTCGGCGATCCCGTGCGCATCTCGTGGAAGGCCGAGGCCGGCGCCTTCCTGGACGCCTGATCGCGATGGCGCAGGAGACCTCCACCCGCACGCGCTCGGGCCGGATGCTGCGTGCGATCGTCAGCGGCCCGCCGTTCCTGTTCCTGCTGCTGTTCTTCCTGCTGCCCTCGCTGATCATGGTGGTGGCGAGCTTCCGCTACCCCGGCGAGTTCGGCGCCCTCGCGCCGCTCTTCGGCGGCAAGCCGGGCGAGGAAACAGGGCTCACGCTCGAGAACTACAGGGTCTTCTTCGGCGACTGGATCTATGCCCAGATCTTCGCCAAGAGCCTGGGCGTCGCCTTCACGACGACGCTCATCTGCCTCGTGATGGCCTATCCGGTCGCGCTGCTGATCGCGCGCTCGCCCAAGCGCTACCGCGACCTGATGGTGCTCCTGTGCGTGCTGCCCTTCGCGAGCAACTTCCTCGTGCGGGTGTACGCGTGGATGATCATCCTGGGACCGTTCAACCTGCTGTTCTCGCGCTTCGCCGTGATCGTCGGCATGGTGTACGTGCACCTCCCGTTCATGATCCTGCCGCTGTACACCAATCTCGAGAAGCACGACCCCACGCTCCTCGACGCCGCGCAGGACCTCGGCGCCAACGCATGGCACCGCTTCTGGCGCGTGACGTTCCCGCTGTCGCTGCCCGGCATCTTCTCCGGCTCGGCGCTCGTGTTCATCCCGGTGCTGGGCATGTTCGCGATCCCCGAGATCCTCGGCGGCAAGGACGACTGGCTCGTGGGCAACCTGATCAAGGAGTCCTTCCTCGGCACCCGCGACTGGCCGTTCGGCTCGATGCTTTCGCTGATGCTGACCTTCGTCGTGCTCGCCATCGCCGGCGGCGCGGCGTGGTTCGCGCGGCGCGGAGTCGCCCGTGCGTAGGTCGCCGCTCCTGTGGGCCGCCGCGGTGGGGGTCTACGCGTTCCTGTACATCCCGCTCGCGGTCGTCGTCGCGTTCTCGTTCAACGACTCGAAGCTCAACGCGGAATGGGTGGGCTTCACCCTCGACTGGTACCGCAAGCTGTTCCACAACCGCGAGATGATGGGCGCGGCGTTCAACTCGCTCCTGATCGCCGTCGTGGCGTCCGCTTCGGCCACGGTGCTGGGGACGATGGCGGGCATCGCGATGCATCGCTTCCGCTCGCGCCTGCTGCCGTTCATGACGCTCACGCCTGTCGCCATGCCCGAGATCCTGCTGGGCGTGTCGCTGCTCATCTTCTTCATCTCGGTCTTCGGCGAGAATGCGCTCTCGCTCGCGACGGTCATGATCGCGCACACCACCTTCTGCATCGGCTTCGTCGCGATCATCGTGCGGGCGCGCCTCGCGGGCATGGACGAGTCGATCTTCGAGGCGGCGCGCGACCTGGGCGCGACACCCTGGCAGACGTTTCGCCTGGTAACCCTGCCGCTCATCATGCCCGGCGTGATCGCCGGCGCGCTGATGGCCTTCACGCTGTCCATCGACGACTTCGTGATCACGTTCTTCACGGCCGGCGCGGGCGTGCCCACGCTGCCCCTCACGATCTACACGATGATCAAGATCGCGGTGACTCCGGAAGTGAACGCCGTGTCGGCGCTCCTGATGCTGCTCACGCTCACGATGATCGTCGCGGCCGGCAAGATCGCGCCCGACGTGCTGCGCGGCCAGGCTTAGGCGATGCGCCGTCGCTCGTTTCTCAACGCCCTGTCGGGCACGGCTGCAGCCACGCTGCTGGCGGCGTGCGGACGCGGCTCCGACGCGCCGGAACCCTCGCCCGGAGACGCCGGCCACGTCGCGCGGCGCCGGTCGCGGCGGCGGGCGGCAACGAGCTGCATCTCTACAACTGGAACAACTACATCGCCGACGAGACCGTGCACCGCTTCGAGCGTGCGTGCGGATGCCGGCTGGTGCAGGACTACTACTCCGACAACGAGGAGCTGCTCGCAAAGCTCGCGGCAGGCGCCACGGGCTACGACGTCCTCGTGCCCACGGGCAACGCGGTGGAGACGCTCATCAGGCAAGGTGCCCTGCGCGAGCTCGATCACTCGAAGCTGCCCGAACCTCGCCAACATCAAGCCGGAGTTCCTGAACCTCTTCTACGATCCGGGCAACCGGTACTCGGTCCCGTACGCCTACTCGGTCACGCTGATCGGCTACAACAACGAGCGCGTGAAGGAGCTCGGGCTGCCCACCGACACGTGGCAGCTCATCTTCGAGCCGAAATATCTCGAGAAGATCGAGGGCAAGGTGACGGTGCTCGACAGCCAGCGCGAGCTCTTCGCCGCGGCCCTGAAGTACCTGGGCCACTCGGTCAACGACACCGACGAGACCAACCTCAAGCAGGCGCGCGACCTCATCCTGCAGGCGAAGCCGTACTGGGCGGCCTTCAACGCGTCCTCGTACATCAAGGAGCTCACGATCGGGAACATCTGGGTCGCGCACGGCTACTCGAACGACATGTTCCAGGCCGCGCAGGATGCGGCCAAGGCCCACCGCCCGTTCTCGATCGGCTACTCGACCCCCAGGGAGGGGGCGGTGCTCGCGGTCGACAACATGGTGCTGCATCGCACGGGGCCGCGCCCCGATCTCGCGTACCTGTTCATCAACTTCATGCTCGAGGGCCGCAACTCCGCGGAGCTTTCCAACATGCTGGGGTCCGGGAACCCCAATGCGCAAGCGATGCAGTACATCGAGCCCGCGATCAAGGACAACCCGGCCGTGTTCCCCGACGCCGAAAATCGCAAGCGGCTCGAGATGATGCGCGATCTTCCGCGCAAGGAGCGGCGCCTGCTCAACCGGCTCTGGACGGAAATCAAGGTCCGGTAGCGGCACGCTCCGGCGGGCCGCAACGTCCGCCAGCGGCAACCCTCCGATGACAGCGAGGTCGGATGGACGGCAAGCGCGACGCAAGCGGGCCGTGCGATCATTGCCGCATGGATCGCACCGGGGCCACGTCCGGACCGCTCGAGATCGTTGCGCTCACGCCTGCGCGCGTGAGCGACTATCTCGCCTTCTTCGACGGCGTCGCCTTCGCCGACAACCCGGAGTGGGCGAAGTGCTACTGCCACTACTATCACGTGCCGAAGGCGGTTCCGTGGGGCAGCTTCGATGCCGCCGCGAATCGCACCGCGATGACGGCGCGCATCCAGGTCGGCGAGATGGACGGCTTTCTCGCGTACCGTTCGGGCGCGGTGGTGGGCTGGCTCAACGCCCAGCCGTTCAACAAGCTCCCGCATTGCTGGGCGCGCATGGGTGTGGTGCGTCCGCAGCTCGACGTGCCCGACACCGATGCCGCCGCGATCGTGTGCTTCGTGATCGCCCCCGGCGAGCGGCGCCGCGGTGTCGCGCGCGCGCTGCTCGCCGGCGCGCTGCAATCGCTGCGGGAGCGCGGCATCCGCTGCGCGTTCGCGTTCCCGTTCGAGGCCGGTGACGACACGCGAGCGACCGCGCACTACCACGGGCCGCGGGCGTTGTTCGACGCGCAAGGCTTCGTGCCGATCACGGCGACGGACGACCTCACGGTGATGCGCAGGCAGCTCGACGCGCCATGAGCGAGAGCCCCACCGCGCCGCAATCCAACGGCGCGGCTCCGCCCCCGACCATCGAGTTGATCCGCACGCCGCACGCGCAGCGCTCGGTGCTGTCGCACTTCCTGGCGGCGCTGTATGCGCTCGCCATCGTGTACGCCAGCCTGCAGCCCTTCTCGCCATGGATCGCGCCCGCACCGGGCACGCCGTTCTTCCTGTTCCTGCCGGCCAAGCCGATCCGCAACGACATCATCGTCAACGTCCTGGCGTACGTGCCGCTCGGCTTCTTCCTCGGATTGTCGCCGCGGCAGGCGCGCCCCGCCCGGCGCATCGCGATCGCCCTCGTCGGCGGCGCGCTGCTGTCCTTCGCGATGGAAGCGCTGCAGACCTACCTGCCGCCCCGCGACGCGAACATCTTCGATCTCTTCAGCAATAGCCGCGGGCTCGGCGCTGGGCGGCGGCATCGCGGGGCTGATGGCACGCGCCGCGCGCGCGCGGCGCGTGCTGCTGCATGCGCGGGAGCGCTGGTTCCTGTCGGGCAAGTTCGGCGACCTCGGGCTCGCGCTCGTCGCGCTGTGGCTCGTGGTGCAGGTGAATCCGGCGATCCCGCTGTTCGCTTCGATGTTCGACCCGGTCACCGGCCTGCCGCCGATGCCCGGCGTGAATCAGGCGGGCATTCGCCCCGACGTGGCGACGGCCCTGGTCGAGGCCGCGCACAGCGCCTTCCAGCTGCTCGGCGTGGCGCTCTTCGTCGCGCTGCTCGTGCGCGAGCGCCGCTTCGTGGGCGGCATCGTGCTGCTGCTCATCGTCGTTGCGGCGACCGTGAAAGGCATCGCCGCGGCCGTCATGCTGAATCCGTTGGTGGTGGAACGCTGGCTGCGCCCCGGCGTCGCGACGGGCGTGGCGGTCGGCACGCTGCTGCTCATGATCGCGATCTGGCTGCCCCGTCCCGCGCAGGTCGCGGTGGCCGCCACGGCGCTATTGTCGTCGCTCATGTCGACGCTGCTCGCTCCGGAGATGATCTTCACCCGCGCGCCGCTCGCGATCTTCGAGTGGAGCTACGGCCAGCTGCTGCACTTCAACGGCCTCACCCACACGGTGCTGCTGCTGTGGCCGATCGCGGCGAGCGTGTTCCTGTTCGCGCTCGCGGGACGGCCAGGATGGGGACAGCCGCGCTGACCGCGCGGGAAGGCCCGCCGGAACCGTCGCTATAATCCCTGGTCCGTCCAGGGAACGGCGGACTCCTCCCGTCACGGTTCCCGCCTCTCGAAACGTCCCGATGAGCTACTACCAGCGTCACGTCTTCTTCTGCTGCAACCAGCGCGAGGCGCCCGAGGCGTGCTGCGAGTGCCACGGTGCGTCCGAGATGCAGAAGTACGCGAAGGACCGCATCAAGACCCTGGGCCTTTCCGGCAAGGGCAAGGTGCGCATGAACCGCTCCGGCTGCCTCGACCGCTGCGAGGAAGGCCCCGTGATCGTGGTCTACCCGGAAGCGGTCTGGTACACCTACGTCGACAAGAGCGACATCGACGAGATCATCGAGCGCCACATCGTGGGCGGCGAGATCGTCGAGAGGCTGCGCATTTGACGCCGCGCACCACGGAGCGGCTCAGCATCGCCGGCCCCGCGGGCGCGCTCGAGCTCGCGTACAACGTGCCCGGGTCGCATCCGCGCGGGATCGCGCTCGTCGCGCACCCGAATCCGGTGCAGGGCGGCACCCTCGACAACAAGGTCGCGCAGACGCTCGCGAAGACGTTCTTCGCGCTGGGCTATGCGAGCGTGCGCTTCAACTTTCGTGGCGCGGGCGCTTCGCGAAGGCACCTTCGACGACGGCATCGGCGAAACCGACGATGCGCTCGCGGCCCTCGCGCACGCCCGCAGCCGATACGACCCCGGCGGCACGGCGCTCCCCGTCGTGCTCGCCGGATTCTCGTTCGGCTCGTTCGTGCAGACGCGCGTCGCGCAGCACGTCGCGCCCGAGCGCATGGTGCTCGTCGGCCCCGCGGTCAAGCGCTTTCCGGTCGGCAACGTGCCGCCCGACACGATCGTGATCCACGGCGAGCAGGACGACGTGGTGCCGCTGGCCGACGTGTTCGACTGGGCGCGCCCGCAGGAGCTTGCCGTCGTCGTGTTTCCGGGCTGCGGCCACTTCTTCCACGGCCGGTTGCCGCAACTGCAGCGCGTGATCGTGGGCATGTGGCGCGCGCGACCCGCAGTGACGCCCGGCCTGATGAAACGTCCCCCCGAACTCGCTCCTCGCTCCCCCCAGGGGCTTGTCAGTGGCTTCGGGCGGCCGGGCGCCCTGACATGCTCGGCGTTCCTCCGGCCGCGCCGCCCGATGCCGCCGAACTCGCGGCGGACGAGCGCGCGCGTTCGGATGCCGCCGCGGTCGCGCAGACCGCGCGGGGGCTCGTGCTGCGCGTGCGCGGCCTGCGCAAGCGCTACGGGGCGAACGAGGTCGTGCGCGGCCTCGACTTCGAGATCCGCAAGGGCGAGTGCTTCGGCTTGCTGGGCCCGAACGGCGCGGGCAAGACCACGACGCTGCGGTGCTGTCTCGGGCTCATCGATCCCGACGCCGGCGAGATCGAGCTCGTCGGCGAGCCGATACCGCGTGCCGCGCGGCGCGCGCGCATGCGCGTGGGCATCGTGCCGCAGATGGACAACCTCGATCCGGATTTCACGGTCGTCGAGAACCTGCAGATCTACGGTCGCTACTTCGGGCTGCCGAAGGCCGTCACGGACCAGCGCATTCCACGCCTGCTCGAGTTCGCCGGCCTTGCGGGCAAGCGCGACTCCGGCATTCGCACGCTGTCGGGCGGCATGAAGCGCCGGCTCACGCTCGCACGCGCGCTCGTCAACGATCCCGAGCTCCTCGTGCTCGACGAGCCGACCACCGGCCTCGATCCGCAGGCGCGGCATCTCATCTGGGACGGCCTGCGCCAGCTCCTCACTCAGGGCAAGACGATCCTGCTCACCACGCACTTCATGGACGAGGCGGAGCGCCTCGCGACGCGCCTCGCCGTGATCGATCACGGCAGCATGATCGCGTGCGACACGCCGCGGGCGCTGCTGCAGGCGCACGTCGAGCCGGAAGTCGTGGAGGTGTACGGCGACGAGGCGAAAGCGTGGGCCGAAGGGATGGGTCGGCGCCTCGCGGATCGGCTCGAGGTCGCCGGCGAGACCGCGTTCTGCTACACGCGCGATCCGAAGCCGCTGCTCGACGCTCTCGCGAGCACGCGCGGCGTGCGCTACCTGCACCGCCCCGCGAACCTCGAGGACCTCTTCATCAAGCTCACCGGGCGCGAGCTGCGGGATTGACGCGTCAGAGCTTGAACACCCTTTGCGCGTTGCGCCCGCGCACCTTGTCGCGCGCGCTCTCGGACAGGCCGTTGACGCGACGCAGGCAGCCCGGCATGTCGCCGATCGTGTGCGGGTAGTCGGAGCCGTAGATGACGTTGTCCGCCCCGAACACCTTCACGCACAGGTCGAGCACCTCGGGGGCGAAAACGACCGCATCCGCGCAGATCTGCGGCATGTACTCGGAGGGACGGCGCGAGATCTTCTCCCGGCACGCGGGGATGTTGTCGAAGCACTGGTCCATGCGCGACACGATGTAGGGCAGCGCGCCGCCGCCGTGGGCCGCGATGATCCGCAGCTTGCGGTAGCGATCGAAGAAGCCGTCGAAGATCATCCGCGCCACGGCGAGCGAGGTGTCGAACGTGAAGCCGACCGAGGCCGTGAGCTGGAACCGCATCATGTCCATCTCGGCAACGCCGGGGGGCGCCGTGGGATGCACGAGCACGGGCAGGGCGCGCGCGTCGATCGCGTCCCACACCGGCGCGAATGCCGGGTCGGTCAAGGGGCGGCCGTTGATGTTGGCGAGCACCATCACGCCGACGGCGCCCGCGTCGCACGCACGCCCGAGCTCGGGGAGCGCGAGCTCGGGGTATTCCCAGGGCACCGAAGCGAGCCAGCGCAGGCGATCCGGATGCGCCCGCTGCGCCGCCGCCATGTCGTCGTTCATGATCCGCGCGGCCTGCAGGCTGATCTGCGGCCCGCCCCAGTAGCAGTTGGGGCACGTCAGCGACACGATGCCGACGTCGACGCCGTGCTCGTTCATCGTGCGGATGCCGCAGGTCGTAGTCGAACATGGCCGGCACCGGCGTCATGAACGGCGCGCCGTCGAGGTGGATGGCGCGCAGCCCGCCGAGCACCGGTCTTGACGGTGTAGCGCGGCCCGCCGTGCTCCTGCAGCAGGCGGAACCACTCCTCCGTCAGGCAATGGGTGTGCACGTCGATCACGGGACTCACGGGACGTTCTCCTCTGGCGTGAAACGATGGAAGGGGCGCACGACCCCCGCAGGGCGAATCGGGGTCCGACCCGGCGCAGCGCGCGGGACGGGCAGCTCAGTCGATCTTCGCCCCGGAATCCTTGATGGCCTTCGCCCAGCGCGGCTGCTCGGCTTCGATCGTGGCCGCGAACTGCTCGGGGGTCTGCGGCGGGAACGGTTCCATCCCGAACTTGTGCAGCTGCTCGCGGAACCCCGGCGTCGCCTGGATCTTCTGCAACTCGGCATTCAGCAAGGCGACGATCTCCTTCGGCGTACCGGCCGGCGCGACGATGCCTTGCCATGCCTGCCAATCGAAGCCCGGAACCGTCGCGGCGATGGGCGGCACGCTCGCGAGCAGCGTGCTCTGGCGCGCCGCCGAGGTGCCCAACGCCTTGACCTTGCCCGCCTGGATGTTGGGCACGGCCACCGTCGCATCGCAGAACATCACCTGGATCTGGCCCGTCAGGAGATCCGGCAGCGCGGCCGTCGTGCCCTTGTAAGGCACGTGCTGGATCTGCAGTCCATATTCGCTCTTGAGCGCTTCCATGAACAATTGATGCGGACTGCCATTGCCGACCGAGCCGTAGTTGTACTTGCCGGGATTGCGTCGGATGGCCTCGATCATCTCCTTGACGTTGCTCGCGGGAAACGACGGCGAGGCGATAAGGAAGAAGTTCACGGTGCCCACCTGCGATATCGGTGCGAAATCCTTCACCGGATTCACGGGCGAGGGCTTGTACAGCGCGGGACTGATGCCGAGCGTGGTGCTGGTGGCCATCAGCAGGGTGTAGCCGTCCGGCGGCGACTTGGCGACGTATTCCGCGCCGACGAGCGTGCCGGCGCCGGGCTTGTTCTCGACGATGACCGGCTGGCGAAGGCTCGCGGCGAGGCGCTCGCCGATGGCGCGGGCGAGCAGGTCCGTGAGCGCGCCGGCAGGATACGGGACGACGATGTGCAGCGGTCGACCGGGAAATCCAGCGGCGCCGTCGGCCGCCGCGGCAAGCGGCGACCAGGTCGCGACCAGCAACAACATCGTGCGCAGGAACAACGAAGCAAGCGTCGTGAGCGACATGCGAACTCCCGGTTCGGGCCCAGGACACGGTAAGTGAGCGCCGCGTGCGATGTCAAGCGCGTGTAGAGTAGAAAATCGCAACTCGAACCCCGCCGATCCGGGCGAATGTCCGCAAACGCACTGCAGATCGCGTACCACCGCGTTGCCAACGAGGTGCTGCCACGATGAGTGCTGCCGCAATGCGCCTGCCCGAGATCTCCCTGCGCTGGATTCCGGTGTGGCAGCGCAACCTGCTCGTCTGGCGCAAGCTCGCGATCGCCAGCGTGCTCGGCAACATCGCCGATCCGCTGCTGTACATGCTCGCGCTGGGCTACGGCATCGGCGCGTTCGTCCCGGAGGTGGGCGGGATGGCGTACATCGCCTTCATCGGCACGGGCATGGTGTGCCAGAGCGCGATGTTCACCGCGAGCTTCGAAGGCATGTACTCGGCCTTCTCGCGCATGTTCGTGCAGCGCACGTGGGACGCCATCATCAACGCGCCGCTGTCGCTCGACGACGTGCTGCTCGCGGAATGGATCTGGTGCGCGTCGAAGGCGATCGTCTCCACCACCGCGATCCTGCTCGTGCTGATGGCGCTCGGCTACGGCCACACCTGGTACGCGATCTGGATCATTCCGCTGGGCTTCCTCATCGGCCTCACGTTCGGGGGCTTCGGCCTCGTGATGAACGCGCTCGCGCCCGGCTACGATTTCTTCACGTACTTCTTCACGCTGGTGCTCACGCCGGGCCTGCTGCTGTCCGGCGTGTTCTTCCCGGTCGCGCAGATGCCCGCCGCGCTGCAGGCCGTCGCGGCGGTGCTGCCGCTCAAGCACGCGATCGACATCGCGCGGCCGTTGCTGCTGGGCGAGATTCCCGGCGGCATCGCTTTGCACATCGCGGTGCTGACGGCGTACGCCCTCGCCGCGTATTACGTGGCGCTCGTGCTCACGCGCCGGCGCCTGCTGAAGTGAGCGCATCGCCGCTACGCTTGTTGCTCAGAGTAAAGCGCCGGGCGCTGCTCTCCTCCGTGGCGAAACGGTGCCCGGCGTTTTACTCTGAGTAACGGGGTCGTTTTCCATGAGCCTCGATCGGTTCTTCGCGCCCTGCCCGCGCGGCCTCGAAGCGCCGCTCGCGACCGAGCTCGGCGCCCTGGGCGCGCAGTTCGTCACGCCCGCCGAGGGCGGCGTCGGGTTCGCGGGCGAGCGCGAGCTCGCGTATCACGTCAATCTCGAATCGCGCCTCGCGAGCCGGGTGCTGTGGCAGGTCGCGCACGGCGCGTATCGCAGCGAGGACGACCTCTACCGGCTGGTGCAGAAGGTGCGCTGGCCCGAGCTCTTCCGCAACGATCGCACGCTGCGCGTGGATCTCGCCGCCACGCGCTCGCCGCTCACGAGCCTCGAGTTCGCCACGCTCAAGGTGAAGGACGCGGTGTGCGACCGCTTCCGCACCGAGACCGGCGCCCGGCCGTCGGTCGACAAGCAGCGCCCCGACGTTCGCGTGCACGCGTATCTCACCGCGGACGCGGCGACGATCTACCTCGACACCTCCGGCGAGGCCCTGTTCAAGCGCGGCTATCGTCGCGACGCCGATGCCGCTCCGCTGCGCGAGAACCTCGCCGCGGGCCTCGTCGCGCTCGCGCACTGGGAACCCGGCACGCCTCTGCTCGATCCCATGTGCGGCAGCGGCACGATCGCGATCGAGGCGGCCCTGCTGGCGGCGCACCGCGCGCCGGGACTGCAGCGCACGTTCGGCTTCCAGAAGCTCGCATGGTTCGACGGTCCGACCTGGCAGCGCATCCGGCAGAAGGCGCGCGATCGCGCGCTGCCCGCGCCGTCCACGCCGACGATCTTCGCAAGCGACATCGACGAAGGCGCAGTCGCGCAGGCGAAGCGCAACGCGGCGCAGGCGGGTGTCGCCGAATGGCTGCAGCTCGAGACGGCGGACGTGCTGCAGCGCGCGGCCCCTGCCCCCGCCGGCACGCTGATCGCGAACCCGCCGTACGGCGTGCGCCTCGACGAATCCGCACGCCTTGCCGCGTTCTACCCGCGCCTCGGCGATGCGCTCAAGCAGCGCTTCGCCGGCTGGAGCGCCTATCTCCTCACGGGCGACCTGCGCCTCGCGAAGCTCATCGGCCTCAAGCCCTCGGCGCGCACGCCGCTGTTCAACGGCGCGCTCGAATGCCGGCTGTTCCGGTTCGACATCGTGGCCGGACGGCCCGGACGCAGCCGGCCGGCGGCGGCCGAGGGCGACGGACGCGAATGATAAAATCGACCTTCATCAGGAGCGACACCATGTCGATGTTGCCATCGCGCCATTACGAATCCGAATTCACCCGCTTCATCCGCGAGATGAAGTCCCGCAAGCCCGAGCTCGACCGCGAGCAGCAGAAGGGCCGCGCGATCTGGTGGGACAAGGTGCCCAGGGATCTCGCCGAGCGGCAGCAGATGGACCAGGGCAAGGTCGCGCAGAAGCCGTACGTCTACGGCACCGACATCTAGCGCGGCCTTCGAGCGTACGAGAGGCTCGTGCGTTCTCGCGCCGCGCAGCGCATCGGTTGCAGGTCGGCCGCGACCGCGCGCGAGCTGCATTGCGGCCCGGCGTCGACCGACTCCGTTACGCCGCAGCGGCCATTGATGCGCGCGCTCTCCCGGGCCGCGCTGCTCGCGGCGTTCTGCGTCGCCGCGTGCTCGCCGCAGGGGCCGCGCGACGACACGCACGCGACGCGCCGGCGAAGGCGCCCGCCGTCGTCGCCGCGCAGCGGCCGGCGGCGGACGCGAAGCTTCCCCAGGGCACCGTCGGCTGGATCGACACGCCCGCGGCGGAAGCCGTCGTTGCCGACAGCGTGCGCGTGTCCGGCTGGGCGCTCGATCCCGGCGGCATCGACCGCGTCGAGATCCGCGTCGACGGCAGGACGATGCAGGCGCGCTACGGCCTCGCGCGGCCCGACATCGCGCAGGCGAAGCCCGGCTATCCCGACGCCGTGCGCGCGGGCTTCGACTACACCGTCTCCCTCGACGACGCGAGCCTGCAGCGCCATCGCATCGAGGTCGTCGCGGTGAACCGCGCCGGCGTCGCGACCGTGCTCGGCAGGAAGAGCCTCGTGCCGCCGCGCGCGCTGGCGCTCTGGGAGGGTGGGCAGCCGCGTGCCGGCGATCCCGCGTTCGCGTTCCTGATGGCGCTCTCCGCGATCCCGCAAGGCGGCGCGCTGGAAGCCGACACGATGTACGCGCCGTATCTGCGATCGACGCCGCGCGTCGGGATCGCCGTTCCGATCCTCTACCTGCGCACGACGACAGGTCCCTCGGGCGACTGGAACTTCGATCCCGCGTTCGATCTCACGCCGCAAGTGCGGCAATCGCCTCGTCGCCGAGGACAACCTGAAGACGGTGATCGACTGGTCCGTCGCGCATCGCATTCCCGTGCAGTTCATCCTCAACGGCGGCATCTGGGCCGACGCGAGCTGCGATTCGCCCGAGTGGGACATCAACGACCAGCTGGAGAAGGACATCGCCAACTGCCAGTGGACGCAGAACGAACACCGTGCTCGCCGACGACTACATGAAGGGCCTCGTCGGATCCACCGAGTCGCCCGAGCTCGGCCGCACGCTCACCTACAACGTGTACGCGAAGAAGGTGCGCGCCTACAAGCGGCGCAACCTGCAGGCCGCCTCGCGGATCGTCGCGCAGTTCGCGCGCGAGCACCCGGACCTGTTCGTCGGCGTCAACCTCGATGCCGACACGTACATGAACCCGTTCCCGCGTCGAGGGCCTGTTGTACGACTACAACCCCGGCATGCTGCGGCAGTTTCGCGAATGGCTGTCGGGCACGGGGCCGTATGCGGGCAAGCCCGAGCCCGGCGTGCCGGACCTCTCGCGCTATCGCCGCAAGCCCGCGCTCACGCTGCGGGAGGTCAACGCGCTCGCGCACCGGCACTGGACGAAGTGGGCCGAGGTCGATCCGCCGCGCACGTTCCCGGGGTGCGACGCGCAAGCGCGCGTCCGGGCGAGACGCCGTTCTGGGAAGACCCGTGGTACCTCGAGTGGGACGCCTTCCGGCGCCACATCGTCGGGCTCCACTACAGCGAGCTCTCCGAGTGGGCGCACGAGGCCGGCATTCCCAGCGAGCGCATCTTCTCGGCGCAGGCGTTCATCGCGCCCGATCCCGGCATGCGACCGGTCGCGATCAACATCCGCGGCGAGACGCCCGATTACGATTCGGCCGGCGTGTCGATCGAGGGCTCGGTGCCGAGCGCCGGGCACCTCGGCACGATCCTGTACGGCCCGGCCGCCGCGAACGAGCATCCGATGTCGAACGGCCACAGTCTCTTCGCCACGATCGCGCGCTTCGATCCGTCGTGGGCCATCGTCGAGATGAACGCGACGGACCTCAAGCAGCCGATGGTGCCGCCCGGACTTCCGCGCGCTGGTATCACGCGTTTCGCGAGATGTTCAACTTCGATGCGCGACAGGTCACGCTGATGGCCTGGAACGGCTCGAACGGCATCTACGTCGGGCAGCCGGGCTACGTGCCGTACACGTCGTGGCGCAACACGCCGGGCGAAGAAGCGATGCGCGACTTCCTCGTCACGCACGCCAATCTGCCGCTGGGCTCGCGCTCGTGGACGTTCGGCGCTGCGGGTTACGCCGATGCCGACGGCTGGCGCATGGAGGGCGGGCTCGTGCACCGCACGCGGCGGCTACGTCGACCTCGAGTGGAAGGGCCGCGAGGCCGTGCTGCTGTCGCCGCCGGACCAGGTCGTGCGCGCCGGAGCGCGTGCGGCGGCTCGTGCTCGGCCTGGCGCGCGACGCGCCGCTCCAGTCCGTTCGCGTGGATGCGCGCCTGCATGCGGGCACGCCGTGGCAGGACATCACCGGCCCGCACGCCGCCGGAGAGCTCGCCGTGGGCGATGCAGGGTGGCAGGTGCCGCTGGCCTGGCCCCCGGCGTGGGTGAAGCGCGCCGAAATCGCGGAGCAATTGCGGATCACGCTCACGTTCGCGCCCGGGATCGAGGCCGCCCGCCTCGATCGCATCGTGCTGCTGCCCGACGGCGTCCACGCTCGCGGCGCGACGGCCCCGGCACGCCCGGCGCTGCATTGACGCGATGACGAACGTTCGCCGACGCGGCGCGCACTCGCGACAACAGCTTCACCGTCCTGCGCTTCCTCGCGGCGGCCGCGGTGATCTGGTTCCATAGCTTTGCCCTGACGCTGCGCGCAGACGAGGAACCGGCCTTCAACGCGATGTCGAAGACGTACGACACGGGTTTCCTCGGCGTGCTCGCGTTCTTCGCGATCAGCGGTTTCCTGGTCACGAAGAGCTATGCCGAACGCCACTCGCCCTTCGCGTTCGCCGCGGCACGCGTGCTGCGCATCTACCCCGGCCTCGTCGCTGCGACGCTCTTCACCATCGCGATCGGGGCGGCGCGGACGACGCTCCCGCTCGGCGTGTTCGTCACTGACCCGATGACGCGCGATTACCTTTGGCACACCGCGAGCGGCTGGGACGTGCGCCATCACCTGCCGGGCGTTTTCGCGTCGAATCCGTACCCGCACTCGGTGAACGGATCGCTGTGGACCCTGCCGATGGAGCTCAAGATGTACGTCGGCTGCCTCGCTGCCGGCATGCTGGGTCTCTTCCGGCGTCGCTGGCTCTTCAACCTCGCATTCGCTGCGGGCGTCGCGTTCTTCGCGTGGCATCCGGACTGGTTTCCGGTGAGCCACGGCCTGTGGGCAGCACGTCAGCTCGGGCTCGCGTTCGCTTTCGGCGCCTCTGCGTGGGTCAATCGGGCATGGATCCCGCTCGACGCAGCCGCCACGGCAGTCGCGCTGGGCATCATCGTGTTTGCACCCGCGCGCATCGGCATCAACCTCCTGTTCGTGCCGCTGTTCGTCTATCTCCTGCTGAGCGTGCCGCTGCATCCGAAGCTCTACTGGCGCGGCGCCAACCGCCGCGGCGACTACTCGTACGGCCTCTACATCTACGCGTTCCCGGTCCAGCAGGTGGTGATCATGACGTGGCCCATGCTCGATCCGAGGCTCGTGTTCGCCATTGCGCTGCCGGTCACACTCGTCATCGCGATCGCGTCGTGGCATGTGATCGAGCGTCCGGCACTCGCGTGGAAGCCGCACCCGCGCGTCGTGCCCGCACGGTCCGCGCCCGGCGCCTCGCCTGCGGGCACGTGACGAGAGCGCGATCCTGGTGACATTGCCGATATCGCGTAGGCCTCTGCGGTCCGCGCGTGCGCTCGCGATCGCGGCGGTCACGATCCTCTGGGGATCGTGCTCGCTCGCACAGGCGAGCGTCGCTGCCGACGCCGCTCCGATCGGCTACATCGATGCGCCGCAAGCCGATGCCGTCGTCGCGGACAGCATCACCGTGACGGGCTGGGCGCTCGACCCGTCGGGTGTTGCGCGCGTCGACGTGCTGCTCGATGGCGTACCCCGACCCGCAGAGTACGGCCTGCCGCGCCCCGACGTCGCGCAAGTGCACCCGGACAATCCGCAGGCGCGGGCATCGGGCTTCCGCTTCCGCGGCGACTTCGCGACGGCGGAGCCGGAGCGGCACGAGATCGCCGTGGTTGCCGTGGCCCGCGACGGCCGCACGCGCGTCCTCGGTCGCCGCAGCATCGTGCCGCCCGCCGCGCTCGAGGACTGGTCGGCCCTGCTCGATGCTTCGCCGGCCAAGTCCGCGCGCCCCTTCGACTTCCTGATGATGACCTCCGGCGTCGCGCACGGCGGCGCCGCCGAGATCGCCACGGCATACCGGCCGCTCCTCTCGCGCACGCAGCGTGTCGGCATGTCGGTGCCGATCCTGTACATGCGCACGACGACGGGCGCGCGCGGCGACTGGACCTTCGATCCCGCCTTCGATCTCTCGCGCAAATGCGGCGACCGTCCCGTCGCCGACGACAATCTGCAGGGCGTGATCGCCACCGCCATCGCCTCGCGCATCCCGGTGCAGTTCATCCTCAACGGCGGCATCTGGGGCGACGCGAGCTGCGAGTCGCTCGAGTGGGACCTCACGGATCACCTGCAGCTCGACGACGCCAACGTGCAGTGGTCGCACGAGAACCGCACCTTTCCCGACGACTACCTCAAGAACCTCTCGGGGTCCACGGCCTCGCCGCTGCTCGCGCGCTCGCTCACCTACAACGTGCACGCGAGCGACCGTGCGCGCGTACAAGCGGCGCAACCTCGAGGCCGCGGCGGGCGTGGTCGCCCGATTCGCGCGCGAGCACCCCGACCTCTTCGTGGGCGTGGTGCTCGATTCCGACACCTACATGAATCCGTTCTTCGAGGAGCGGCAGGTATTCGACTACAACCCGGGCATGCTGCGCCAGTTCCGCGAATGGCTGCGCGGCAGCGGACCGTATGCCGGCGACACGCGCGACGGCGCGCCGGATCTCTCCGCGTATCGGCGCCCGCGTCCGCTCACGCTCGCGCAGGTGAACGCGATGGCCCGCGCGCACTGGCGCACGTGGGACGAGGTGCAGCCGCCGCGGCGGCTCCCCGGCATGCACGGCCCGGCACTCAAGCCGGGCGAGCGTGCGATCTGGACCGATCCGTGGTGGCAGGCGTGGGAGCACTTTCGCAAGCACGTCGTCGACCTGCATTACGACGAGTTGTCGCGCGTGGGCGAAGGACGCCGGCATCCCGGCCGATCGGATCTATTCCGCCCAGGGGTTCATGGCCCCCGCGCCGGGGTTGAAGCCGTTCGCGCTGAAAGTCGCGAGCACCGGCCAGAACTACGATTCGGCGGGCGTTTCCGTCGAAGGTGCGGTGCCGCGCTTCGGGCATCTCGGCGCAGTGATCTACGGACCCGCCGCGCGCAACGAGGTGACCATGGAGACGGGTCGCTCGATGTTCGCGGAGTTCGCGCGCATGTCACCGGGCTGGGGCGTCGTCGAATTCAACCCGACGGACCTGCGGCACGGCAGCGTGCTGCCGACCTACAGCGCAGGCGTATCGCGCGCTGCGCGACATGTTCAACTACGACGCGTCCGAAGTCTCGGCGATGGCGTGGAACGGCACCAACGGCATCTACAAGGACCAGCCGGGCTACGTGCCGTACACGTCGTGGCGCAACACGGTCGGGCGAGGACGCGATGCGCGATTTCCTGGTGAGCCACTCGGACCTGCCGCGCGGCGCGCAGCTGTGGACGTTCGGCAGCGCGATGCATGCCGACGCGGACGGATGGAGCGCCGTGCGCGGGCGCGCCGTGCCCGGCAACGGGTACCTGGAGCTCGCGCCGGAGGACGGCCGCGTGACGCTCCTCTCGCCCGCCGATCTCTTCGTGCGCACGCGGCGCATCGCGAGCGTCGAGCTGAGGCTCGCCGGCGACAGCGGGGTCACGCGGGCGACGGTGTACGCGCGCACCGGCGCACGGCAGCCGGTGGCAGAAGGTGGGGAGCGCGGCGTGCTGCCAGCGTGCCCGTCGCGTGGCCGCGGGAATGGCTGCTGCGCGATGCGCACGTGCGCGAGCTGCGGCTCGAGCTCGAGTTCGGCGCGCAGCGGAAGACGGCGCGCTTGCGCCGCGTCGCGCTCTATCCCGCGTGCGGGCAGATCGCGTGCGAGAGCATCATGCGCTTCGCACGCACGCGCGGGGCATCGCCGCCGCGCGCGAGTGCGCAGCACGCGCGCTAGCGATCGTCGGCCTTGATCTCGACGTAGGCGCGATCGCGCATCTGCCGCACCCAGTCGTCGAACGCTTCGTCGGACTTGCGCTGGCGCAGCGCGAGGCGCGCCTGCTCGCGCTGGCGCTCCGCGGTGATGTCCTGCGTGCGCCGCTCGATCACCTGGATCAGGTGCCAGCCGAACTGCGTGCGCACCGGCTCGGACACCTGCCCGATCTTCAGGCTGTCCACGGCGCGCTCGAAGTCGGGCACCGTGTCCCCGGGCGAGAGCCAGCCGAGGTCGCCGCCCTTGGCGGAGCTCGCGTCCTCGGAGTTGAGCCGCGCCTGCTCCTCGAACTTGGCGCCGGCCTCGATGCGCTCCCTGATGCGATCGATGCGCGCCTTCGCCTCCGATTCGGAGGTGATCTCGTTGACCTTGATGAGGATGTGCCGCACGTGCGCCTGGTTGACGACGGTGGGCTGGTTGCGGCTGCGCGTCTCGAGCACCTTCACGATGTGAAAGCCGCTCGCGGAGCGCAGCACGCCGGAGACCTCGCCCGGCTTCATCTTCAGGACGGAGTCGGCGAATACCGAGGGCAGCCGGGCCGGCGGCCGCCAGCCCAGCACGCCGCCCTGCAGCGCGTCGGGAGCATCCGAGAAGGCAGCGGCCACCTGCCCGAAGTCCGCGCCCTGACGCACCTGGCGCAGCGCCTCTTCGGCACGGCGGCGTCGCGCGTCGATCTGATCGGGCGTGGCCTGGTCCTGCACGAGGATCAGGATGTGCGCGAGGCGGTACTCCGTGTCGCCGCCCGCCTGCGCGGCCGAGGTCTGCAGGAAGTTGTCCACCTCGCCGTCGGTGACCTGGATGCGCGCGTCGACCTCGCGTTCGCGCAGGCGCTGGATCGTGAGCTGGTTGCGCAGTTCCTCGCGATACTTCGCGAACGGGATGCCTTCCCGGCCGAGCGCATTGCGGAACTGCTCCGGCGTGAGCTTGTTCTCCTGCGCGATGCGATCGATCGTGCGCTCGACCTGCACGTCGTCGATGCGCACGCCCGTCTGCTTGGCGAGCTGCAGCAGCACGCGCTCGGTGATGATGCGCTCGAGCACCTGCTTGTCGAGCACGTCGGGGGCGGGCGGGGTCACCTTCTGCGCCTTCATCTGCTCGAGGGCCGCGCGCTTCTGCTCGTCGAGCTCGTACCGCGTGATGGCCTCGTCGTTCACGATCGCGACGACGCGATCGAGCGGGACAGCCTCCTGCAGCGACGGCGCGCGCGAAGGCGCGGGCGCGGCTGCGCCGGGGGCGCTCGCCTGGGCCGACGCAGGAGGCGCTGCGCGGATTGCGCCGGTTGCGCGAGCGCGGAGGACGCGAGCGCGGCGAGCCACGCGATCACCAGCACGAGGGTGCCGGCGCGGCGGGCGCCAGAGGTCAGGACAGCCATGCGTTACCTCAATACAGGGGGAAGTCGTCACCGCGGTCGCGCGGCATGACGGCAGGATCGTTGGTGCGCAGATATCCGGGGACGCTGCGGCGCAGGAGATCCAGCGGACTCGTGCCGAAGCGGGCGAGGCCGTTGAGCTCGATCTGCAGGTAGACCGACGTGGTCGCGCTCTGGGTCGTGGTGGTGAGCCGCTGCAGCACGAGCCGCAGCACCCAGCAGTCGGCATTGTACTCGACGCCCGCTACCGCCTCCAGCGTCTTGCGGTCGACGACGGAGTAGTTCCAGCGCCCGAGCGCGGTCCAGTGCGCGGTGATGGGCCACTGCGCCGCGACGTCGTACTGGTTCAGCTCGCCGTTGACCGCGGCGGGATCGAGCGACTGGCGGCGGAACCGGTAGGCCGCACTCAGGATCCTGCCCGGCCCCGGGGTATAGCGAAAGCCCGCGTCGACACGCTCGGAGCGCGACTGGTCGAAGTTGTACTGCAGCAGGGTCGTGAGCGTCCACGCGTCCGTCAGGCGACCGTCGGCCCCGATCAGCAGGTCCGAAGTGGAAGCGGACCGCGGCGGCTCGTTCAGCGTCACGCGCTGGTCCGCGAAGTAGAAGCGCTGGCCCACGGCGAGGCGCAGGCGCTCCCCGCCGGTATTGGGGTCGAGGAAGCGCGACGAAAGGGCGAGCGTGAGCTGGTTGGCGTCGCCGATGCGGTCGTTGCCGATATAGCGGTTCTCGCTGAAGAGCTGCCTGAAGCTGTAGTCGTCGATCGCCGTATCGAACGCGGGAACCTGGCTCTGGTCGCGATACGGGATGTAGACATAGAACGCGCGCGGCTCGAGCGTCTGCGTGACGTCCTGGTCGAACACGCGCCAGTCGCGCTCGAACACGAGCCCCGTGTCGAGGGAAGCGATCGGGATCGCGTAATCGAAGCTCGAGCGGCCGTCGACCGGTGCATCGAGGTCGTAGTGCCGCGCGTGCAGGCCGGCGCGCGCCGTGACGAACCAGCCCGGCGCCTGCCTTGTCCACGCCGCGGTCGGATAGGCATACACCCGCTGGCCGGTGACGAGGGTCGGGTTGCGGAAGCGGACGTACTCGCCGGTGCCCGAGACGTCGAAGCCGTGCCACTGCGTCTGCGCGAGCGCCGCCTGCAGCTGCGGCATGCGGTTGTAGGGCAGCGGCTGCGGCGGCTGCGTGGGGTCCTGCAACGTCTGGAACGCCTGCTCGCGGGCGAGGAACTGCCACGGCCCGCGGTTGTACACGAAGCCGCCTTCGCGCGGCAGCGTCGTCTGCGAGGTGATCGCGATGCGGTCGGCGAGATCGGCAAAGTAGGTGTCGTCCGAGACCTTGTTGAGGTTCCAGTAGCCGGCGAGCCCGGGCAGCAATCGCTGCAGGTCCTGCGTGTGGCGCCACGCGAGCGCGTAGCGGTTCGTGTCCGTGACGCGATCCCGCGGCAGGTCCTCGGCGCTCACCTGTCCCGAGGACCCCGTGAACAGATACCGGAACTCCGCACCGAGCTGCACGCCGCGCTTGGTCATCACGCGCGGCGTGAGCGTCGCGTCGTAGTTCGGTGCGAGATTGAGGTAGTACGGCGTGGCGAGCTCGAGCCCGCGCGTGCCGGTGGAGCCCAGGATCGGCGTGAGGAAGCCGGACTTGCGCTCGCTGGAGAGCGGAAACTCGATCCACGGCGTGTACGCGACCGGCGCGTTCAGGAAATACAGGGTCGCATGATGCCCGGTGCCGACCTTGCGCAGCTCGTCCACCTCGAGCTCGCCTATGCGTATGTACCAGTCCGGTCGCGGCGCGATGCACGTGGTGTAGCTCGCATCGGTGGCCTCGTACTTCTGCGGCCCCACGAACCGGATCTCCGCGGCGCTGCCGCCCCCGCCGTTGTCTCCGACGTAATAGCGCGGCGACTTGAAGACACCCGTCGCCGTGTCGCGCTTGTAACGCGCCTCCGGCCCCGTGATCCAGTCGAAGCCGCGGCGCATGAGCACGTTGCCCTTGCCCCAGATCTCCGTGCTGTCGAAATCGTATTGCAGCCAATCCGCAAGCACCGTCTCCCGGCGCGTGCGCAGCTCGACCTTGCCCTCGGCCTCGACGCGCCTGCCCTCGATGCCCGTCAGCGTGTCGGCGCGCAGGAAGATGGCGCTGTCCTCGCGCTGGGCCGGACCGCCCGGCGGCGCGCTCGGCGCCACGGCCGGAGCCGCGCCACCGGGGCGCAACGGCGTGAGGGCGATCGGCGGTGTCAGCGCCGGCGCGGCCTTCAGCGTGGGCGTGGGCAATGCCGGGTCCGCGGGCGCATCCGCGGCCCACGCGCACGCGACGTGCGTGCACGCGACGAGCACGAGGGCCAGCGACGGCGGGGAGAAATGCATGGGGGAATGGGGCCGAAGGCGATGCTACACTTCGCCGATTCTATCGTGGCCGGGGCCGCGCACCGATGCAGCATGCAACGGCGAGCCGTGGCGCGTGCGTCGCGCGGTGGCGCGTCCGGCACAACATTCTGCGGCCCATGCCTCACGCTTCCTCACCGGCGGTCTCCTCCGCACCTTCGGCCGCGGAATCGCCATCGCGCAGCAGCAACGACACGCGGCTCGAGCTGCTCGCCCAATGGGCGGCAGAAACGCTCGGCACGCGCGCGTGGACGCTCGCGCCGGCCTCGTCCGACGCGAGCTTCCGGCGCTACTTCCGCATCACCCTCGCGACGCCGTGGCGCCGGCACGCGACGCTCATCGCCATGGACGCACCACCGCCGAAGGAGGACTGCCGGCCGTTCGTTCACGTGGCGCACCTGCTGCGCGAGGCGGGCGTCAACGCGCCCGAGGTGCTCGCCTCGGACATCGAGCGCGGCCTGCTCCTGCTCACCGATCTCGGCGACCGCACGTATCTCGCCGCGCTGGACCCGCTCTGCGCACGTGCGCTGTACGTCGATGCACTCGAGGCGCTCGTGCGCTGGCAGGCCGCCACGCGCGAGCACGAGCTGCCGCAATACGACGAGGCGCTGCTCCGGCGCGAGCTCGAGCTGTTCCCCGACTGGTACGTCGCGCGTCATCTCGGCGTGACGCTCACCCCTGCGCAGCGCACGACCCTGGACGACGCCTTCGCGCGCGTGCTCGCCAACAACCTCGGGGAGCCGCGGGTGTACGTGCACCGCGACTACCACTCGCGCAACCTGATGGTGTGCACGCCGAACCCCGGCGTGCTCGACTTCCAGGATGCGGTGATCGGGCCCATCACCTACGACCTCGTGTCGCTGCTGCGCGACGCCTACATCGCGTGGGAGGAGGAGCAGCAGATCGATCTCGCCGTGCGCTACTGGGAGCGCGCGCGCAAGGCCGGCCTTCCGGTCGACCCCGACTTCGGCGGCTTCTGGCGCGACTTCGAATGGATGGGCGTGCAGCGCCAGCTCAAGGTGCTCGGGATCTTCGCGCGCCTGTACCACCGCGACGGCAAGGCGGGCTATCTCGCCGACATGCCGCGCGTGATGGCGTACCTTCGCGGCGCATGCGCGCGCTACGGTGCGCTGACGCCGCTCCTGCGCCTGCTGGACGAGCTCGAAGGCATCGAGCCCGTGGTCCGCCACACCTTCTGAAGCGGGGCGGGAAAATGCAGCCCACCGACGCTGGCGGCGCACCGATCGGCGCGATGATCCTCGCGGCAGGGCGCGGCGAGCGCATGCGTCCGCTGTCCGACGCGACGCCCAAGCCGCTGCTCCAGGCGGGCGGCAAGCCGCTCATCGTGCACCAGATCGAGGGCTTGCGCCGCGCCGGCATCGTCGACATCGTCGTGAATGCGTCGCACCTCGCGCAGCAGCTCGTCGCCGCGCTTCGCGACGGCCGCGACCTCGGCGTGCGCCTCCGGTGGTCGATCGAAGCCGATCCGCTGGAGACGGCGGGCGGCATCGCCACGGCGTATCCGCTGCTCCGGCACGGCGTGGTCGCCATCGTGAGCGGCGACATCTGGACGAGCTACGATTACGGCGCCCTCATTCCCCGTGCGCAGGCGATGGCGTCCGGCGCCATCGACGCACGCGCACACCTCGTGATGGTGCCCAATCCGCCGTATCACCCCGGAGGCGACTTCGTGCTCGACGGCGAGCGCATCCGGCTCGACGGCGCGCCTCGCCTCACCTTCGGCAACATCGCGCTCTACGACACGGCGCTGTTCGGCGAACTTCCGCGCGGCGTGAAGCTCAAATTGCTGCCGCTGTTCCGGCGAGTGGATCGGCGCCGGGATCGTCACCGGCGAGCTCCACGCCGGCGGATGGGCCAACGTGGGCACGCCGGAGGATCTCGCGGCGCTCGACGCTGCAGCTCGCCGGCGCAGCCGCCGTCGCAAGTCCCATCGGCATCACCCTTTCCTGACTCGACTCCGCTCGCATGAACACGACCGCCATCGCCAATCCGCTGCTCGACTTCTCGGGCCTGCCGCGCTTCGATCGCATCGTGCCGGCCGACGTCGGGCCCGCCGTCGACGCGCTGCTCGCGCAGGCGCGCGCCGCCGTCGAAGCGGTCGCTGCCGATGCGGCGCCGCCGACGTGGGACAACGTGGTTGCACCCGCTCACGGCGCCGCTCGATCATCTCGAGCGCGCCTGGGGCGCGGTGCGCCACCTCAACGCCGTCGTGAACACGCCGGAGCTGCGCGACGCGTACAACGCGAGCCTGCCGCGCGTCACCGCGTTCTACACCGATCTCGCGCAGGACCTGCGGCTGTATGCGCGCTATCGCGCGCTGCGCGATGCGCCCGCGTTCGAGGCGCTCGATCCGGCGCGCAAGAAGGTCGTCGACAACGAGCTGCGCGATTTCCGTCTCGGCGGCGCGGAGCTGCCGGAGGAGCGAGAAGGCGCGCTTCAAGGCCGTGCAGGAGGAGCTCGCGCAACTGTCGTCGCGCTTCGACGACAACGTGCTCGACGCCACCAACGACTGGGCGCTCCACGTCACCGACGAGCACGAGCTCGCGGGCATTCCGCCCGACGTCGTCGCCGAGGCGCGCGCCGCCGCGGCGAAGGAGAACCGCGAGGGCTGGACGCTCACGCTGCGCATGCCGTGCTACCTGCCCGTCATGCAGTACGCCGACAGCCGCACGCTTCGCGCGACGCTGCATCGCGCGTTCGCGACGCGAGCCTCCGAGGTCGGCGTCAAGCCCGAATGGGACAACACGCCGATCATCGCCGACATCCTGAAGCTGCGGCACGAGGCGGCGACGCTGCTCGGCTACGGCAACTTCGCCGAAGTCTCGCTCGTGCCGAAGATGGCAGCCACCGCCGACGAGGTGCTCGCGTTCCTGCGCGATCTCGCCCGTCGCGCGCGGCCGTTCGCGCGAGAAGGATTACGCCGAGCTCGTGGCGTTCGCACGCGCGGAGCTCGGCCTCGACGGGCTGCAGGCCTGGGATGTCGCGTACGCGTCGGAGAAGCTCAAGGCGAAGCGGTACGCATTCTCCGAGCAGGAAGTGCGGCAGTACTTTCCCGAGCCGGTGGTGCTCGCGGGGCTCTTCCGCGTCGTGCGAGCAGATCTACGGCATCCGGATCCGCGAGGGCAGCGCGCCGACCTGGCATCCGACCGTGAGCTTCTACGACATCTTCGATCGGGACGACTCGCTCGTCGGCCAGTTCTACCTCGACAACTACGCGCGTCCCGGCAAGCAGGGCGGCGCGTGGATGGACGACGCGATCAACCGCCATCGCATCGACGGCAGGCTGCAGCATCCCGTGGCGTACATCACGTGCAATCTGTCGGCGCCCGTCGAGGGCAAGCCCGCCACCTTCACGCACGACGAGGTCATCACGATCTTCCACGAGTTCGGGCACGGGCTGCATCACCTGCTCACGCAAGTGGAAGCGCCCGGCGTGTCCGGCATCCAGGGCGTCGAGTGGGATGCGGTCGAGCTGCCCAGCCAGTTCATGGAGAACTTCTGCTGGGAATGGGAAGTCGTCGAGCCGATGACGCGCCACGTCGACACCGGCGCGCCGCTGCCGCGCGCGCTCTTCGATCGCATGCTCGCCGCGCGCAACTTCCAGAGCGGGCTCGCGATGCTGCGCCAGATCGAGTTCGCCCTCTTCGACATGCTGCTGCACTCGGCGTACGACCCGCTGGCCGACGGCCGCTGGGCGTCGCCGCAGGCCGTGCTCGACGTCGTGCGCGAGGAAGTGGCCGTCGTGCCGCGCCCCGAGTACGATCGCTTCATGCACGCGTTCGGCCACATCTTCGCCGGCGGTTACGCCGCCGGTTACTACAGCTACAAGTGGGCCGAGGTGCTCTCGGCTGACGCCTACAGCTTGTTCGAGGAAGCCGGGGTGCTCTCGCCCGAAGCCGGTGCGCGCTTCCGCAGCGAGGTGCTCGCGCGCGGCGGCAGCCGACCGGCTATCGAGTCCTTCGTCGCGTTCCGCGGCCGGCCGCCCACCATCGACGCGCTTCTGCGCCATAATGGGATGGTGACCCCGGGCTGAAGACCCACGGAGGAGCGATGGCACGCATCGCACGAACCTGCGCTCTGGCGCTGATCGGCATCGTGGCCGCCACGATCGCAACGGGCGCGTGCGCGCAGCAGGTCTACCGCTATGTCGACCCCTCGACGGGCAAGGTGGTCTACTCCGACCGGCCGCCGCCGCAATCGGCGAGGGACGTGCAGACCAAGCGCATGGGCGGCAACGTCATCGAGACCGACCCGGTGCCGCTCGCGACCCGCAACGCGGTCGATGCCTACCCGGTCACGCTGTACACGTTCGCGTGCGGAGAGATCTGCCAGAACGCGGAGGACCTGCTCAACAAGCGCGGCGTGCCCGTTCACGAGCGTCAACGTCGAGGACGCGAAGGAAGCCGAGAAGCTCAAGGCGCTCACGGGCGAGTTGACCGCGCCCGTGCTGCAGGTCGGCGACAAGCTGATCGCCAAGGGCTACAACGAGGCGCGCTGGCACGCGCTGCTCGACGAAGCCGGCTATCCCAAGACGCCGTCGGGTCCGGTGAAGCGCGCGGCCGCCGCCCCGCAACCTGCACGCCCGGCGCCCGGCCCTGCCAAGCCGCCGGCGGCACCCGCGCAACCCGCCGTCCCACGGCCGGGCAGCGGGTATCCGGCGAACTGACCGGCGCTCCCGGCGCACTGCCCGAGGCGGCTCGAGTCCGCGGCCCCGGCACCGCGCCGCGCCTCAGGCAATCGCTGCACCCGTGTTCGGCGCGCATCGGTTGCGCGCGGATAATCTCGCCGCATGAAGATCGCCACCTGGAACATCAACTCGCTGAACCTTCGCCTGCCGCGCCTGCTCGGCTGGCTCGCGGCCAACACGCCCGACGTGTTGTGCCTGCAGGAGATCAAGCTCGAGGATGCGCGCTTTCCCGCCGACGCATTGCGCGAGGCGGGCTACGAAGGCCACTGCTACGGGCAGCGCACGTACAACGGCGTCGCCATCCTGGCACGCACGGCGCTCGGGCCCGCGACCGACATCGAGCGCGGCTTCGTCGATCACGTCGACGAGCAGAAGCGCGCCCTCGCACTGACGGTCGGCGGCATCCGGATCGCGTGCTTCTACGTGCCCAACGGCCAGGCGGTCGGCTCGGAGAAGTACCGCTACAAGCTCGACTGGTGCGCGGCCGCAACGCAATGGCTTTCGGCACAGCGCACGCGCTACCCGAGCCTCGCGCTCGCCGGCGACTTCAACATCGCGCCCGAGGATCGCGACGTGCACGATCCGGAGCTCTGGCGCGGCGCCGTCATGTGCTCGGAGCCGGAGCGCGAAGTCTTCCGCCGCTGGATCGCGCTGGGATTCGTCGACAGCTTCCGTCTGTTCGCGCAGACGGGCAACGTGTTCACGTGGTGGGATTACCGCCAGCTCGCGTTTCCCAAGAACCACGGCCTGCGCATCGATCACGTGCTGCTCACGCCCGACCTCGCCGCGCGCTGCACGGCCTGCGTGATCGACCGGAACGCGCGCAAGGGCGTAAAGCCGTCCGATCACGCTCCGGTGATTGCCGAGCTCGCGCCGGCATGATGCGCGCGCGACGCTCAAACTCGAACCCGTTACTCAGAGTAAATACTCCGAGTCAACCGTGCCGTCTCGCGCTCGCGCTTACTCGGAGTATTTACTCTGAGTAACGGGTCCGCCGACCCGGCGCGCGTCCCGTCGATGCGCTCAGCTGCCGACGCGCGCTCCCCTGCGCAACTCGGGCTCGAGACCCAGTTCCTGGATCTTGCGCGTGAGGGTGTTGCGGCCCCAGCCGAGCCACTGCGCGGCCTCCATGCGATGGCCGCCGGTGTGCGCGAGGGCGCGCAGGATGAGCGTGCGCTCGAATTCCTTCTCGAGGCGATGGCCCACCGCGCGCTCGCCGCGCGACAGCGCCTGCGCGAGCTCGCGATCGAGCGCGTGCGCCCAATGGGGCTCGCCGGGCGCACCGCCCGCGGCCGGCGGAGCGCGCAATTCGGGCGGCAGGTCGTCGGGCTCGACGCGCTGGCCCGGCGCCATGACGGTGAGCCAGTGGCAGACGTTCTCGAGCTGGCGCACGTTGCCGGGGAATGCGAAGGCCTGCAGCGCTTCGAGCGCCGCATCGGACAGCACCTTCGGCTCGACCGCGAGGTCGCGCGCGCTCTTGGCGAGGAAATGCCGCGCGAGCAGCGGGATGTCCTCCTGCCGCTCGCGCAGCGGCGGCAGGCGCAGGCGCACGACATTGAGGCGATGCATCAGGTCCTCGCGAAAGAGCCCCTGCCGCACGCGCTCCTCGAGGTCCTGGTGGGTCGCCGCGATCACGCGCACGTTCGCCTTGAGCGGTGCGTGTCCGCCGACCCGGTAGTACTCGCCGTCCGCGAGCACGCGCAGGAGCCGCACCTGCAGATCCGGCCGGCATGTCGCCGATCTCGTCGAGGAACAGCGTGCCGCCTTCGGCCTGCTCGAAACGACCGCGCCGCGATGCCTGCGCACCGGTGAATGCACCGCGCTCGTGCCCGAAGAGCTCGGATTCGAGCAGGTCCTTCGGGATCGCAGCGGTGTTGATGGCGATGAACGGTCCGGCCGCGCGCGGGCTGTGGCGATGCAACGCGCGCGCGACGAGCTCCTTGCCGGTTCCCGATTCGCCCGTGATGAGCACCGTGACGTGCGATTGCGACAGGCGGCCGATCGCACGGAACACCTCCTGCATCGCAGGCGCCTGCCCGAGCATCTCCGGCGTTTCGCCGTTGGCGGGCGTTGCGGGCCGCGCGCCGGCGGGCATCTGCGCGCTCGCGCGACGGATCAGCGCCAGCGCGTCGTCGACGTCGAACGGCTTCGGAAGGTATTCGAACGCGCCGCCCTGGAATGCAGCGACGGCGCTGTCGAGATCCGAATAGGCGGTCATGATGATGACGGGCAGGTGCGGGTACTGCTCCTTCACCTTGTTGAGCAGCACGAGCCCGGACTCGCCCGGCATGCGGATGTCGGACACGATCACCTGCGGCTGGGTGTGGGCGAGCGCCTGCATCACCTCGTACACCGACGCGAACGTGCGATAGGGGATGCCTTCGCGGGCGAGCGCCTTCTCGAGCACCCAGCGTATGGAGCGGTCGTCGTCGACGATCCACACCGGTTTCGCGATCGTCGTGCGTGCCGCGCTGGCTTCGACTGCTTGCATCGCCTTCCCCTTGCGGTCAGCCTGCGGCGCGCCCGTTCTCGAGCGGCAGCAGGATGGTGAACACGGTATGGCCCGGCACGCTTTCGCACTCGATGGTGCCCTGGTGCTGGGCGATGAACGTCTGCGCGATCGTGAGGCCGAGGCCGCTGCCGCCCTCGCGGCCGGACACCAGCGGATAGAAGATGCGCTCGCGGATCGACTCCGGAATCCCCGGGCCGTTGTCGGCGATCGACAGCGCGAGCGCCAGGCGATGGCGCTTCTTCGCGAGCGTCACGTAACGGGCGACGCGCGTGCGCATCCTGATCTCGGGACCGGCGGCGTGGCCCGTGACGGCCTGGGCCGCATTGCGCACGACGTTGAGGATCGCCTGCGTGAGCTGTTCGGGATCGGCCTCGAAGTCGGGCAGGCTGATGTCGAAGTCGGAGACGACGTTGACCTGCGGAAACTCGGCCTGCACGACGCCCTTGATGCGCACCAGGATCTCGTGGATGTTCGTGCGCCGGAAGCGCGGCAGGCGATGCGGCGTCAGCAGGCGGTTGACGAGCGACTGCAGGCGATCGGCCTCGCCGATGATCACCTGCGTGTACTCGATCAGCTGCGCGTGCTCGAGCTCGCGCTCGAGCAGCTGCGCCGCGCCGCGAATGCCGCCCAGGGGATTCTTGATCTCGTGCGCGAGGCTGCGGATGAGCTCGCGATTGGCCTGCTGCTGCTGCAGCTGGCGCTCTTCTCGCGCGATCTTGAGCTGCTGGTCGATGTGCCGGAACTCGAGCAGCAGCGCGGCGGGCCCGGCGTCGACGGCTGAAACGGTGCAGACGAGGTGCAGCTTGGGGCGAGCGCCCAGCCCGAGCTCGAGCTCCTGCTCGGTGTACGAAGCGCCGCTTGCAATGGCCTTCCCGATCGCGGCGTTCAGCGTCGCCGCATCGCCGAAGAGCTCGGTCGGCGTATGCGCGACGAGCTGCTTGCGCGACATCTCGAACAGATTCTCCGCCGCGGGATTCGCATGCACGATGCGCCGCTTCGCGTCGAGGACGAGTACCGCGGTGGCGAGAAGGTCGAGTCCGCCGTAGACCTGCACGTCGAGGTCCGCGCCCGATGCAGCGGGCGGATCGTCGTCGAAAGGGTCGTCGTGCACGCGTCGGAGCATCGTGAGGGCTTCTTTAGCAATATCCGCGCCCATCGCTCCGAATTCAATGGGTCCGCAGCGCATCGCGGCAAGGCGTGCGCCCGCGTCGCAGGTCGCTCGCTCGCCAACTCGGATCGAGCCGCGCGCGGTTCACTTCGAGCTACGGGTATGACGCGCGATCGCTTCGCGCAGCGCGGCGTGCGTTCAGCGCAGCCCCGCGATCTCCTTGCGCAGCGCCTCGACATTGCGCTCGTGCAGCACCACGGCCTGCCGCAGGCGCGCGATGCGCTCGCGGTACTTCTCGGCGCTGTTGCGCTCCTCGGGGAGCGGCACCGGCGCGCCATCGGCATAAGCCGTCCGCGATTCGGCGAGGAGCTTCTCCTCCGCCGCGAGCTCGTCCTTGAGCACGCGCCGCCGCATGTCGTCGCGGCCTTTCTGGGTTTCGGCATCGACGCGCGGAAACCCGTTCGCGGGCGGACGCGCCGTGCCGAGGCTAGCGCCACCGCTCGCTGGCGCGCGCGGCCCTGGCGCGGCGGCCGGCCCGGTCATGTCGGGCACATTGAAGTAGGAGGACCCGCCCGAGCCCGTCTCGCACTTGTACATGCCGCCCTCCACCTGCTTCGGCTTGCTCGTGCACCCCGATTCCCTCGCCTTCTCGGCGAGCGTGGCGGCACCCGCGTGTGCGGCGAGCGCAGCGGCAGCAACGAGCGTGGATCGGCGACAGGAAGGCGGTGAGGCCGGGGTGGGAACGAGCGAGGCGGCGGGACACTGGGGGCATGAGGCCGAGTGTATTCAAAAAGCCCCGGTCGCGGGAGCTTCCCGGAGAAGCCCCGGAGCACGAAGGGGCCGGTGCAATGACCGGCCCCTTCGCGCGAGGTTCCCGGCGGGGCGCTCGGCCGCCCCGCCCGCGTTGCGGCTTAGAGGCTGTAGTACATCTCGTACTCGACCGGATGGGTCGTCATGCGGAAGCGCGTGACCTCCTCCATCTTGAGTGCGATGTAGCCGTCGAGCATGTCGTTGGTGAACACACCGCCGCGGGTCAGGAACTCGCGATCGCTCTGCAGATGCGCGAGCGCCTCGTCGAGCGACGCGCACGGGTGCGGCACCTTGGCGGCTTCTTCCGGCTCGAGGTCGTAGAGGTTCTTGTCCATCGGATCGCCGGGGTGGATCTTGTTCTGGATGCCGTCGAGCCCTGCCATCAGCATCGCGGAGAACGCGAGATACGGATTGGCGGTGGGATCCGGGAAGCGCACCTCGATGCGGCGTCCCTTCGGGCTGGGCACGTACGGAATGCGGATCGCGGCCGAGCGGTTGCGCGCGGAGTACGCGAGGTTGATCGGCGCCTCGAAGCCGGGCACCAGGCGCTTGTACGAGTTGGTGCCGGGATTGGTGATCGCGTTGAGCGCCTTGGCGTGCTTGATGATGCCGCCGATGTAGTACAGCGCGAGCTCGGACAGTCCCGCGTAGCCGTCGCCGGCGAACAGGTTCTTGCCGTCCTTCCAGACGGACTGGTGAACGTGCATGCCCGAGCCGTTGTCGCCGACGATGGGCTTCGGCATGAACGTGGCCGTCTTGCCGTACGCGTGCGCCGTGTTGTGCACGGCGTACTTCAGGATCTGCAGCCAGTCGGCGCGCTTCACCAGCTTCTCGAACTTGGTGCCGATCTCGCACTGGCCCGCGTTCGCCACCTCGTGGTGGTGAACCTCCACCTCGACGCCCATCTGCTCGAGCGCAAGGCAGATCGCGGAGCGCACGTCCTGCAGGTGATCGACCGGCGGCACGGGGAAGTAGCCCCCCTTCACGGACGGCCGATGGCCCATGTTGCCGCCTTCGAACTTCTCGGCGGACGACCACGCCGCTTCGGTCGAGAACACCTTGCAGTACGAGCCCGACATGTCGACGGACCACTCGACCGCGTCGAAGATGAAGAACTCGGGCTCGGGCCCGAAGTAGGCCGTGTCGCCCACGCCGGTCGACTTGAGATAGGCCTCGGCGCGCTTCGCGAGCGAGCGCGGATCGCGCTCGTAGCCTTTGCCGTCGGAGGGCTCGACCACGTCGCAGGTGACCACGAGCGTGGTCTCGTCCATGAAGGGATCGATGTAGGCGCTGTCGGCGTCGGGCATGAGCAGCATGTCGGAAGCCTGGATGCCCTTCCAGCCCGCAATCGAGGAGCCGTCGAACGCGTGGCCGCTCTCGAACTTGTCGTTGGTGAACTGTTTGCTGGGCACGGAGACGTGCTGCTCCTTGCCGCGCGTGTCGGTGAACCGGAGGTCGACGAACTTGACCTCGTTCTCCTTCAGCATCTTCAGGACGTCCGCGGGCGTTTTCATTTGGGGGGTCTCTCCTCGGGGGTGGGGTCAGGCAGCGGCCCGACGATCATGCATTGCGTGAAAATGGCGGAACCGGAATAGCGAGAAGCATGCCCGTGCAGCGGCACGCCATAAGCCGCGCAGCAGCAACGGCTTAGCACCGCGACCGCAGCGGCTCCGGTCGCTCCGGGCGCGATTGCACCGCCCGGGTGCGCGGCCTCGCGGCCTGCGCACGCTCCTGGTGCGTCCTGCCCGGCGTGGTTTGCCAGCATACGCCATCGCCCGCAGTGCAGCACGCCGACGCTCGCCACGCGACTGCGTCATCGCGTGCCCGCGGCGCCGCCCATGATGGCAAGTCATTGAAGCGTATCTGGTTTGTCCGAAGCGTCGCTGCGCGAGCATCGAGCACCTGATTGGTGCAATGCCGGCTCAGGGATAGAACAGATACAGCCGATACCCGGCCTGGCTGGTGGCGCTTGCATCGATGAAGAGCTTCACCGGCACGTCGGTATTGGGGGCAATCCCGGTGAAGACATCCGCCGTTCCGCCGGCGTACTCGGCCGGGCTCAGGGCGCGACGGGCAACGACGGCGTCCCGCGCGTCGGTCAGTGTGAGTTCGACGCGGGGATATGCGAGCGGCCACCCCGAGCGATTGCGAATGGTCGCCGTCAGGACGAGCAGCCCGCGATGGGCCGGATCGGCCTGCAGATCGGAGCCGTCGATCGACAGGCTCGCGATATCGCGCATCGGCCGGACCCTGCAGCCCAGCAGGTCGCACACGCGCACCAGCATCGGCTTGGCGGCGGGCTGCCACGCGGCGATCTGATCGCGGAAGTGCAGGATCGCTTGCGCGGCAAGGAGCAGCACCAGCAGCGGTGTGGCGATGCCGTACGCGATCGCGGCGCGCTTCGATCGCCGCTGCTCTGGTGCCCACGGAAATGACGGAGGCTCGGGGCGCGATGCCGCGACCGGCGCGATGTGCGCTTCCGCCGCTTCGCGGCGCTTCCGATGCTTCCGGCGCTTCCGATGCTTCCGCCGCTGCCGCCGCCGGGACGCTGCCGCCTGCGGCATGCGCAAGGTCATCGTCGGCGGTCCGTGAACCGCTTCGTCGTAGGTCTCGTCGGGACGAAGCTGCGGCGAGGTCGCGACGCGCACGAGCTGCTCGCGTCCGTCGAACACGGTCTTGCAATGCCCGCAGCGCACGCGGCCCTCGCGCATCGCGAGCTGCTCGGCCGTCACGCGAAAGACGGTCTTGCAGGCGGGACAACGCGTGTATTGGGGATCGGGCATCGCCTTCGAGCGGCCTCGGAGGATCTCGCGCTCACGGCGCGGCGCGTGCGGGCTCGCGCGTTCCCGCGAGCGCGACCCAGCCGTCCTCCTCTTTCCAGACGCCGATTCTAAACCAGGGCGCATAACACGCCGCCACCTCGGTCGCCTGCACTGCGAGGACACCCGAGAGCACGATCGCTCCGCCGGGGCGCACGCGTTGCGCGAGCGCAGGCGCGAGCACCATCAGCGGATTGGCGAGGATGTTGGCGACGACGATGTCGTACTGCGCAGCCGGGGGCAACGCATCCGGCCCGACGAAGCGGGCGGTCACCGCGTTGCGCACCGCATTCTCGCGGCTCGCCACGAGCGCCTGCGCATCGATGTCGGTGCCCGTCACCTCGCGCGCACCGAGCTTCGCGGCCGCAATGGCGAGAATGCCGGAGCCGCATCCGTAATCGAGCACCCTCGCACCCGCGAGCGGTGTCGCCGCGAGCCATTGCAGGCAAAGCGACGTGGTGGGATGCGAGCCGGTGCCGAACGCGAGTCCCGGATCGAGCACCAGGTTCAGCGCGCCGGGCGTGACCGGCGCCGACCACGAGGGCACGATCCACAGCGCCGGCGTGATCTCGATCGGACCGAATTGCGACTGCGTGGCGCGCACCCAATCCTGATCGGGCACGCTGAACGTCGTGTACGGCGGTACGCGGCTCGCCCGCGGCGGCCTCGATCTCGTGCACGAGCGCGGCGATGTCGGCGTCCGCCGCGAACAGCGCGGTGAGTCGGTTCACCGGCCAGCGCGTCGTCTGCGGCATGCCCGGCTCGCCGTAGATCGGCGTCTCGGCGGCAGTGTCGGCGTCGGGGTCCGCGGTGTCGACCGACAGCGCGCCGGCTTCGAGCAGCAGGTCGCCCCACGCATCGGCGGCGCGCGCGTCGGCGTCGAAGCGCAGCGCGATGTAGGCCATCAGGTACGTGCTCCGAGGCGCGGTGGCCATGGAGCAGGCCGCTGTGCCACCCGGCGCGCTCATCCCTTGCGCTTGGCGAGGCGCTCTTCGAGGTAGTGGATCGACGTGCCGCCCCGCACGAACTTGTCGTCGAGCATCAGCTCCTGATGCAGCGGGATGTTGGTCTTGATGCCTTCGACCACCATCTCCGACAGGGCGACGCGCATGCGCGCGATGGCCTGCTCGCGCGTGTCGCCGTACGCGATCACCTTCCCGATCAGCGAATCGTAGTAGGGCGGCACGAAGTAGTTGTGGTACGCATGCGAGTCGACGCGAATGCCCGGTCCGCCGGGTGCGTGCCACGACGTGATGCGTCCGGGCGAGGGCACGAAGGTGTACGGGTCCTCGGCGTTGATCCGGCACTCGATCGCGTGTCCCCTGCACACGATGTCGCGCTGGCGAAAGCGCAGCTTCTGCCCGGCGGCCACGCGGATCTGCTCCTGCACGAGGTCGATCCCGGTGATGAGCTCCGTCACCGGGTGCTCGACCTGGATGCGGGTGTTCATCTCGATGAAGTAGAACTCGCCGTCCTGGAACAGGAACTCGAACGTGCCCGCGCCGCGATAGCCGATCTTGCGGCACGCTTCCGCGCAGCGCTCGCCGATACGGGCGAGCGCCCGCGGCGGCACGCCGGGCGCCGGCGCTTCCTCGATGATCTTCTGGTGCCGCCGCTGCATCGAGCAGTCGCGGTCGAACAGATACACGGCATTCTTGAAGCTGTCCGCGAGCACCTGGATCTCGATGTGGCGCGGTGTGGTCAGGAACTTCTCCATGTACAGCATCGGGTTCCCGAACGCCGCCTGCGCTTCGGCGCGCGTCATCGTGACGGCGGAGACGAGCGCGGCCTCCGTGTGCACGACGCGCATGCCGCGCCCGCCGCCGCCGCCGGCGGCCTTGATGATCACGGGATAGCCGACCGCGCGGGCGATGCGCACGACTTCCTTCGGATCCTCGGGCAGCGCACCCTCCGATCCGGGCACGCACGGCACGCCCGCCTTGATCATCGCGACCTTCGCGCTGACCTTGTCCCCCATGAGGCGGATCGTGTCGGGGCGCGGACCGATGAACACGAAGCCGGAGCGCTCGACCTTCTCGGCGAAGTCGGCGTTCTCGGACAGGAATCCGTAGCCGGGGTGGATGGCCTGCGAATCGGTCACCTCGGCCGCCGCGATGATCGCGGGGATGTTGAGATAGCTCTGCGCGGACGACGGCGGGCCGATGCACACCGACTCGTCCGCGAGACGCACGTACTTCGCGTCGCGGTCGGCCTCGGAGTGCACGACGACGGTCTTGATGCCGAGCTCGCGACACGCGCGCTGCACCCGCAGGGCGATCTCGCCGCGATTGGCGATGAGAACCTTGCCGAAGAGGGGAGCGGGCTTGGTGGCGGCCACGGTTCAGCGGCGCAGGTCGCGCGCGTTGGCTCCGGAACCGTCGAAAGCGGCGCGGCGGCGGGGCCGGACGGTCGCCCTCACGTCAGCCGATCACGACGAGAGGCTGACCGAACTCCACCGGCTGCCCGTTCTCCGCGAGGATGGCCTTCACCACGCCGCTCTTGTCGGCCTCGATCTCGTTCATGAGCTTCATGGCTTCGATGATGCACAGGGTGTCGCCGGCCTGCACCGAATCGCCGACGTCGACGAAGGGCTTCGCGCCGGGCGTGGCGGCACGGTAAAACGTCCCGACCATCGGGCTCTTGACGACGTGGCCTTCCGGCTCTGCCGCCGCTGCAGCTTCTACCGCGGGCGCAGCCGGCGCCGCGCGCCGCGGCAGCTTGCACCAGCATCGTCGGCGGCGTTGCGACAGGGGCCGCGCGGGTGATGCGCACGCGTTCCTCGCCTTCCTGGATCTCGAGCTCGCCGATGCCGGAGGTCTCGACCAGCTCGATCAGCGTCTTCAGTTTGCGCAGGTCCATGCGATCACCTAGGGAGCCTCGTTGGGAGAGAGCCGCACGCGCGGGTGGGGCGGACCTGCATGGCTTCGCAGGTGGCTGCCGTGGGTCGGTCTTGGACGTCGTGGGGGTCTGCAGTTTGCCGCAGTTTGCCGTCGTTTGTCCAGCAATCGCGGGAGTTGCCGGCGGCTGCCCCCGCGGGAGCCCGACACCGTCGGTAGGTTCGGCGCGGGGCATCGGGGATCGGATGCGCGGCCTGGATGCATCCGTCGCACTCCGCGGGCGCCGGATCGGGGCGCGGTCACTGTCGCGCGTCCCGAAGTCGCGCGAGTTCGCGCCGGTGTCCACCCGCGGCGCGGAGCCCCGCCGGCTCCATGGCGCGACTCGCCGAAGATTGCTGAAGTTAGAGCGCGTTGCCCACAATCGAGCGCAGGCGATCCGGAGCTAGCGGTCCCAGTTGCGTGTGCAGGACACGTCCGCCGCGGTCGACGATGATCGTGAACGGCAGGGCCATGAGCTTGTTGCCGTAGGAGCGCGAAAGCTCCATCGCGCCGTAGCCTCCGATCAGCGCGGGGTAGTTGAGGTGGATGTCGTCGGCGAACTGCCGCACCTTCGCCGCGTCGTCGACGGCGATTCCCACGAACTGCACGCCGCGGGCACCGAGGTCCGCCTGCGCCTTCACGAACTCGGGCATCTCCTCGCGGCAGGGCGCGCACCACGTCGCCCAGAAATTGACCACGAGCACCTTGCCCCGCCACTGCCCGATCGGCTGCTCGCGTCCCGCAGCGTCGGGCAGCGACACGGCCAGCAGCGCTTCGGCGGATGGCGCGCTCGCGAGTTGGCGCCAGCCCGCATAGACGCCGACCGCCAGCGCCACGACGCCGGCCGCGCGGCGATCAGGATGCCGCGCCGGCTCACGGCCGACCTCCTCGCGCCGCACGGCCTGCCGCGTTCACTTGAACCAGCCCCGCTTCGGCTCCACGGCGTAAGCGACGGGCCCCGCGCCGGCGCGCGGCACGTGCACCGTGAGCCTCTGGCGCTGCGCCGGATAGCACACGCCCGCATCGGCGCAGCCCTGGGAATCGGCCGTGAGCGTGAGGTCCCTGTCTGCCGCGGCGCCGGCGAGCGGCAGCCGCACGACGACCTCGTTGCGGTACGTTTCGGTGCGGCCGAAGAACGCGTCTTCCTTCACCTGCCCGCGCGGCAATGCGGGCGCACCGGCAATCGCCACCGGCTCCACCTTGAACTGCAACTTGTCGCGGTACAGGTAGTAACCGGGCGCAACGGCGTACGTCACCTCGAGGGTCGCGGGATCGAGCGCCCGGGCGCTCAGCGCGAACGCGCGCTCGGGCTCGAGGAGCTCCGTCGTGCCGGGCAGCGCCGCGTGCAGCGTGCCCGCGGCGAGCAGCGCGCACAGGGCGACGACACGCGCAAGCCGGCGCCGCGCCGGCAACGCGGCGGCGCTCGCGAGCCATGCCGACCGAACGGCGCGAACGATGGGGAAACGGTTCACTTTCCGGGAGTCTCCGCCGTTATCCAGTCGAGGTAGGGTGCGAGTCCGGCGATCACGGGAACTGCGATGATCTCCGGCAACTCGTATGGATGCCGCGCACGGATGGCAGCCTCGACCTCGGCGTAACGCGCGTGCTGCGTCTTGATGATCACGGGGGTCTCGGCGGCTGTTTCGATTTGCCCGCGCCAGTGATAAAGTGAATCGACCGACGCGCCGATGGTGACGCAGGCGGCGATTCTGGCTTCCACGAGGGCTCGTGCGAGCTCTGCGGCGGCCGACCGGTCGGGCAGCTGCGTCAGGACGAGGATTGCCGCCCCGGCCAAGGAGTGTTCCATGCGTTACCTGTTGCTCGGAATTGTACTGGTTTTCCCCGTGGCCGACCTGTACACCACGGTGCGCGTCGCGCACTGGACCGGCATTCCCGTCTGGCTGTGGCTCACGTGCTCGACGCTCGCGGGATTCTCGCTCATGCGCTCCGAGCGCCTCGCGTTCCGCGCCGCTACCGTTTCGATCATGCACGGCCGTCAGCCCATGCTGCGCGGGCTCGTCGACAGCGGCCGGAAGGTGCTTGCCGGCCTCCTGTTCCTGCTGCCCGGCCTCATCAGCGACGTGTTCGCGCTCCTGCTCCTCGCGTTGCCGCTCAACCTCGGACGGCAGCCGCAGCACGCGGGACCGAACGCCGGCCGGAAAAGCTATTTCGACGGCGATTACCGCCGTCTCGACTGATCCCGTCCGCTTCGACCATCGCGCGCCGCGCGCGTTGCACGCCGACCTCGGGTCCACGCTGGGTCGACGCGCGCGGCCGACGAGCCTGCGCTGACCCCGGCAGGGTTCACTTCATGCGATCGATGAGGGTCGGCTGCGATTTGTCGGCGCGGCGGTAGGACCACGCCAGCAGCGCGAGCCCCGCGACGATCATCGGCAGCGACAGCCACTGTCCCATGGACAGCCCCAGCGCGAGCAGGCCGAGGAAGCTGTCCGGCTCGCGGAAGAACTCCGCCGTGAAGCGGCACGCGCCATAGCCCAGCAGGAACATGCCCGACGCGGCGCCGAGCGGACGCCGGCGCCCGGTGTAGGTCCACAGGACCACGAACAGCAGCACGCCTTCGAGCAGGAATTCGTAGATCTGCGACGGGTGACGAGGGAGCGGGCCCGCATTCGCGAACACCATGCCCCAGGGCATGTCGGTGACGCGACCCCAGAGCTCGCCATTGATGAAGTTGCCGATGCGCCCCGCCGCAAGCCCGAGCGGGATCAGCGGCGCAACGAAATCGGTGACCCCGAGCCACGGCTTGTGCCGCTTGCGCGCGAAGAACCACAGCGCCACCAGGACGCCGAGGAAGCCGCCGTGGAAGCTCATCCCGCCGGTCCAGACCTGCACGATCTCGAGCGGATGCTCGAGGTAGTAGAGCGGCTTGTAGAACAGCACGTAGCCGAGGCGCCCGCCGAGGATCACGCCGAAGATGCCGTACCACAGCATGTCGTCGACATCGCGCGGATGCCACCCGGTGAGCAGGTTCTGCCGTGCGCGCACCTTGCCGAGCACGACGAACAGCACGAAGCCGACGAGGTACATGAGCCCGTACCAGCGGATGGCGAGCGGGCCGAGATGAATGGCGATGGGATCGAACTGCGGATGAACGAGCATGCGTCTACGCTAGAATTGGCGGTTGATTATACGCAGAACCCCTATCGCGCACGTTCGGGTGCGCCGCCTTCATCCGGGAGCCGCCATGGCCTTCAATCGTCGCTCGCACACCATCACGCAGGGCATTCCCCGCTCTCCCAATCGCGCCATGCTGCGCGCCGTGGGCTTCGGTGACGCCGACTTCGAGAAGCCCATCGTGGGCGTCGCCAACGGCCACAGCACGATGAATCCGTGCAATGCCGGCATCCAGCCGCTCGTCGATCGCGCGATCGATGCATTGCACGCCGCCGGCGCGATGCCGCAGGTGTTCGGCTTTCCCACGGTCACCGACGGCATCGGCATGGGCACGGAGGCGATGAAGTATTCGCTCGTGTCCCGCGAGGTGATCGCGGACGCGATCGAGGTCGCCGTCAACGGCCAGCTCATGGACGGCGTCGTGTGCGTCGGCGGCTGCGACAAGAACATGCCCGGCAGCGTGATGGCGATGGCGCGCATGAACGTCCCCGGCATCTTCGTGTACGCGGGCACGATCAAGCCCGGCTTCTGGAAGGGCGAGGCGCTCACGATCGTGTCGGCGTTCGAGGCGGTCGGCGCGTACAGCGCAGGCAAGATGGCGAAGGAGGACTACGACGGCATCGAGCGCAATGCGTGCCCCACGGTGGGCGCGTGCGGCGGGCAATTCACGGCCAACACGATGTCGTCCTCGTTCGAGGCGCTCGGCATGAGCCTGCTCGGCTCCTCGCAGATGGCCTCGCCGGATCCGGAAAAGGCGGATTCCGCGGTTCAATCCGCACGCGTGCTGGTCGAGGCGGTCAAGAAGAACATCCGCTCGCGCGACATCATCACGCGCGCGTCGATCGAGAATGCCGTCGCGCTGGTGATGGCCACCGGCGGCTCCACCAACGCCGTGCTGCATTACCTCGCCATTGCCGCGGCCGCCGAAGTCGAATGGACCATCGACGACTTCGAGCGCGTGCGCCGGCGCGTGCCGGTCCTGTGCGACCTGAAGCCGTCGGGCCGCTTCGTCGCGGTGGACTTCCATCGCGCGGGAGGCGTGCCGCAGGTGCTGCGCATGCTGCTCGACAAGGGCCTCGTCGACGGCAACTGCATGACGATCACCGGACGCCGCCTGGGCGAGGAGCTCGAGAGCGTGCCGCGCGTGCCGCGCGCGGATCAGGAGGTCATCCGGCCCTGGGACAAGCCGATGTATGCCGAGGGCCACCTCGCCATCCTCAAGGGCAATCTCGCGCCCGAAGGTTGCGTCGCGAAGATCACGGGCCTCAAGAATCCCTCGATCACCGGGCCCTGCGCGCGTGTTCGATTCCGAGCCCGACGTGCATGGACGCGATCATGGCGAAGAAGATCAACGCCGGCGACGTGCTCGTGATCCGCTACGAAGGCCCGAAGGGCGGTCCCGGCATGCAGGAGATGCTCGCGCCCGACCTCCGCGCTGATCGGCCAGGGTCTCGGCGAATCCGTGGGCCTCATCACCGACGGGCGCTTCTCCGGCGGCACGTGGGGGATGGTGGTGGGTCACGTCGCGCCCGAAGCCTATGTCGGCGGTCTCATCGCGCTCGTCCAGGAAGGCGACTCCGTCACCATCGATGCGCACAAGCTCCTCATCCAGCTCAACGTGAGCGAGGAGGAGATCGCGCGCCGCCGCGCCCGCTGGCAGCCCCCTGCACCGCGCTACACGCGCGGCGCGCTCGCGAAGTACATGCGCCTCGTGTCCACGGCCAGTCGCGGCGCCGTCACGGACCAGGAAGGCTGAGCGCGCGATGCGACCTGCGTTGCGGGTGCTCGCCGTGCTTGCGGCGAGCGTCATCGGCTGCAGCACGGTGACGGCGAGGCAGGAGCCGCCGCATCCCCGACCTGCGCAAGCCGTCGTCGCGGAGCCGGAGTTCCCTGCCCGCACGGCGGTCGAGCTCGCGACCGGCACGCCCATCGAGCTCGCGAATCCGGGCTTCGAGTCGAGCGCGCCGGCCGTCGCCGGCATTCCCGCGGGCTGGCTCGCCGCGCAGCACGCAGGCGAGATCTCGTACACGTTCCGCGTCGACGACGTCGCGCCGCGTGCCGGGCGCTACAGCGCGCGCATCGACAACGTCGGTGTCGAGCCCTTCGGCATCCTGTACCAGCTCATTCCCGGGCACGGCCCACGTCGGCAAGCGCCTGCGCTTCTCGGCCGACGTGCGTACGTCCCGCGCGGGTACCGACGAGAGCTTCAGCGGCGCCGTGCTGGTGGTGCAGGCCATGCAGGCCGGCGTGCCGCTCGCGTTCGAGCGGATGGCGGACCGCACCTTGCGCGGCGATCACGCATGGGCGCGGCATGTCGTCGAGCTCACGATCCCGCCCGGAACGCACGAAGTGCAGGTCGGCGTGATGCTGATGGGTGAAGGCACGGTGTGGGTGGACGACGCCAGGCTGGTCGCGGTGTCGGAGCGCTGAGCGCGGCATTCGGTCTCCGGTGGAATCCGGAACCGCGCGGAACTGTTCGTGTCAGGCTTTGGTGCGACCCTTGCGTGCAACGGAGCCGATGCCATGAACGTCCCCCTCGCCTTTTCGCGCCGGCGCTTCCTGCTCGCCAGTGGTGCTGGCCTCCTCGCCGGCTGCGCCGGCCTGCCGTTCGGGGCGGATGGGCCGCCCGTACCCGCACCGCAATACCGGGTGGGCGATCGTTGGGTCTACCGTGCCCACGACGGCTTCATGACGCCCGTGCGCTGGGAGGAGACCTGGGAAGTGCTCGCCATCGGCCCGCAGGGGATCGACGTGCGCGTCACGCAGCGCGGCCCGGCGACCAACGTCGTGCGCAACGAGCACTGGGCGGCACCCGGCCTCGTGACCGTCGGTGCCGTGTTCGACGAGGAGACGCGCCGGTTCAAGGGCGAGCTCAAGCGCTACGACTTCCCGCTCGTTCGCGGCAAGACGTGGAACCAGTGGATCGACAACTACAACGAGACCACGAAACAGGAAGGCACGATCAACCGCTGGGTGACGGTGAACGGCTGGCATCGGATCGCCACGCCGGCCGGCACGTTCGATGCGATCGGGCTCAACGTCTACATGCACCTCGACGACGAGGAGTTCTGGCGCGAGCGCACGTACTGCACCTACATCCTCTGGTACGCCCCCGCCGTGCGCGCCACCGTGCGCGAGGAGAAGGAGGCGCAGTACCAGGAGAAGTCGAGCAAGTTCGACACGCTGCCGGTGCGCAGCCAGAACGCCGTCATCGAGCTGCTGTCGTTCACGCCCGGGGCGTGACACGCCGGCCGGAGCGCAATCGCGCTGCGGGCGCGGGCAGCGGTCGCTGCCGCCGGGCACGCGCATGCGACGCTCATCGCCGGATGCCGCGGCAACTCAGAGCCCCAGCCGCTGCCAGATGATGGTCGTGAGCGACGCCTGATTGAGCGTGTAGAAGTGCAGGCCCGGCGCGCCGCGCGCGAGCAGGCCCGCGCAGAGGTCCGTGACCACGTCGAGCCCGAACGCGCGGATCGAGGCCGTATCGTCGCCGAAGCTCTCGAGGCGCTTGCGGATCCAGCGCGGGATCTCGGCGCCGCACATGTCGGAGAAGCGCGCGAGCTTCGAGAAGCTGAAGATCGGCATGATGCCCGGCACGATCGGCACGACGATGCCTTGCGCGGCGCACTGGTCGACGAAGTCCCAGTACGCATCCGGGTTGTAGAAGTACTGCGTGATGGCGGAATCGGCGCCGGCGTCGATCTTGCGCTTGAACGCGGCGAGATCGTCATGCGCGTTGCGCGCCTGCGGGTGCACCTCGGGATACGCCGCGACGTCGACGTGGAACCAGTCGCCCGTCTCGTTCCGGATGAACGCGACGAGATCGCTCGCGTAGCGGAATTCGCCCGCCGCGGCCGAGCCCGACGGCAGGTCGCCGCGCAGCGCGACGATGTGGCGGATGCCCGCGGCCCTGTAGCGCGCGAGCACCTCGCGGATGCCCTCGCGCGTGCCGCCGATGCACGAAAGATGCGGCGCCGCGGGGAAGCCTTCGGCGAGGATCTCGCGCACCGTATCGAGCGTGCCTTCGCGGGTCGAGCCGCCCGCGCCGAAGGTGACGGAGAAGAAAGCGGGATCGAGCTGCGCGAGTTGCCGGCGCGCAGCCCGCAGCTTCTCGATGCCCTCCGGCGTCCTGGGCGGGAAGAACTCGAAGCTGCACAACCGCTCGCGCGGCGCCGCAGTCGGGGGGCCGGTGACGGCAGCGTCAGTCACGGTCGCGCAGGAGCAGGGCGGACAGCAGCCAGGAAATGACGCTGTACACGATCGCGCCGAGCACGCCGGCCCAGAAACCGTCCACGCGGAAGCCCTCGATCCACGAGCCCACCAGCCAGAACAGGAGCCCGTTGATCACGAAGATGAAGAGCCCGAGCGTGAGCACCGTCACCGGCAGCGTCAGCACCACGAGCAGCGGCCGGATCAGGGTGTTGATGAGCCCGAGCACGAGCGCGGCCACGAGCGCCGCCGTGAACGAGCTCACGTGGATCGAGGTGAGGACGTAGGGCAGCGCGAACAGCGCGACCGCATTGATGAGCCAGACGAGCAACAGACGCATGGGCGTTCTCCTTCAGCGCGGCGCGCCCTGCACGTAGGGCTTCACCGCGGCGTACAGCGTTGCGTGGACGGGCGTGGCGATGCCTGCCTCGCGGCCCATGCGCACGACGGCCCCGGACAGCCACGGCGCCTCGAGCCGGTTGCCCGCCATGAGATCGTGCAGCATCGACGCCTTCATCTCGTGCGGCAGGCCGTCGGCGAACTGCATCTGCTTCGCGACGTAATCGTCCGCGAGCGCCACTCGGCGCGCACGCCCGACCGCCCAGGCTTCGCCGATCGCAGCCTCGAATACGGCTCGCATGTCGGGATCCGCACGCACCACGCCGATGGGCTGGCGTGAGGCCGCGGTGAGCCCGGCGAGCGCGACGAGAAAGCAGAACTTCTCCCACAGGGCGCGCTCGATGTCGGGCGCGATCTCGGCGTCGACGCCGACCGACTTGAGCGCTGCGACCAGCTCACGCGCCACTTCGGGCGCCTCCCCCGTGGGCGGCGCCGATCCGAATGCGCTGCATGGCCCCGAGATGCACGACGACCCCCGGCTCGCCGATCGAGGCGGCGATGTGGGCGGTGCCGCCGAGCACGCGCTTCGCACCGACCACGGCGCCCACGCGCTGCATGCTCTCCACGCCATTCTGGAACGGGATCACCACGCCGCCGCGCGCGACGAGCGGCGCGACCTGCCTCGCGGCATCCTCGGTGTCCCACAGCTTCACCGCGAACAGCACCGCGTCCACCGGCGCGACCGACGACGGGTCGTCCGTCGCCGTCGGGCGCGCCAAGTGGATGTCGCCGAGGCCGCTGCGCACGGTGAGGCCCGTGCTCGCGGATCGCGGCAAGATGCCGGCCGCGCGCGATGAACGTGACGTCGTGACCAGCCTGGGCGAGGCGGGCGCCGAAGTAGCCGCCCACTCCGCCCGAGCCCATGATGGCGATGCGCATGCGTGCTCCCGGAATCGAGGAACCACGGGCGGCACCGCGGAATGCGGCGCCGCTTCGCGATCGCTCAGTAGCGGTACGTCTCCGGCTTGTACGGACCCGCGAGGCCCACGCCAATGTAGCGCGCCTGCTTCTCGGACAGCGAGGTCAGCATCGCGTTGAGCTTCTTCAGCTGCAGGCGCGCGACCTTCTCGTCGAGATGCTTCGGGAGCACGTACACGCCCACCGGATACTTCGACGGGTTGGTCCACAGCTCGATCTGCGCCATGGTCTGGTTCGCGAACGAGGAGCTCATCACGTAGGACGGATGACCCGTGCCGCAGCCGAGGTTCACGAGCCGGCCTTCGGCGAGCAGGATGATGCGCTTGCCGTCCGGGAAGATCACGTGGTCGACCTGCGGCTTGATGTTCTCCCACGTGTACGACTTGAGCGACGCGACGTCGATCTCGTTGTCGAAGTGACCGATGTTGCACACGATGGCCTGGTCCTTCATGCGCTTCATGTGCTCGTGCGTGATCACGTCGATGTTGCCGGTGGCGGTGACGAAGATGTCGGCCTTGTCGCACGCGTAGTCCATCGTCACCACGCGATAGCCTTCCATCGCCGCCTGCAGCGCGCAGATGGGATCGATCTCGGTCACCCACACCTGTGCGGAGAGCGCACGCAGCGCCTGCGCCGAGCCTTTGCCGACGTCGCCGTAGCCCGCGACGACCGCGATCTTGCCCGCGACCATCACGTCGGTGGCGCGCTTGATGCCGTCGACCAGCGACTCGCGGCAGCCGTACAGGTTGTCGAACTTGCTCTTGGTGACCGAGTCGTTGACGTTGATCGCGGGAAAGCCGAGGCGGCCCTCCTTGTGCATCTGGTACAGGCGCTTGACGCCGGTCGTGGTCTCCTCGGTGACGCCGCGGATGCCGGCCTTGCGCCGCGAGTAGTACGTCGGATCCTTCGCGAGACGCGCCTTGATCGCGGCGAAGAGCGCGGCCTCCTCCTCGCTCGTCGGATGCGCGATGCACGACGGATCCTTCTCGGCGGTCGCGCCGAGATGCACGAGCAGCGTGGCGTCGCCGCCGTCGTCGAGGATCATGTTCGGGCCGCCATGCACCGTCTGCGCCGGGCCACTCCATGATCTTGTGCGTGTATTCCCAGTAGTCGGCCAGCGACTCGCCCTTGTACGCGAACACGGGCGTGCCGCGCACGGCGATGGCGGCCGCAGCGTGGTCCTGCGTCGAATAGATGTTGCACGACGCCCAGCGCACCTCGGCGCCGAGCGCCTGCAGCGTCTCGATCAGCACCGCGGTCTGGATCGTCATGTGCAGCGAGCCCGCGATGCGGGCGCCGCGCAGCGGCTGCTCGGGCGCGAACTCCTCGCGGATCGCCATCAGGCCCGGCATCTCGGTCTCGGCGATGGCGATCTCCTTGCGCCCCCAGTCGGCGAGCGCGAGGTCGGCCACCTTGAAGTCGGCGACGCCCTTGGTGTCGGTTACGGCATTCATGAAGTCACTCCACTCGGTTGGTGACTTCGCGGGCGGCAAGGTGCGGGTGACGGCACTCGTGAGCCCGACGAAGTCGCGGTTCAACGAGCGCGGTTGCAAGGTAGAGCCCCGAGCCTGGCCCGGCGCGCTTCGCCGGGTTGCAACGCTCCTCGGGGAGGACGCGGATTGTAGCAAAGCCGCGGCGGGGGGCGAAGGAAGGCTTGCTTCGTCGATCGCCGTCAGGCGCCCATGCATCGGAACGCGAGCGCGATGCGAGCCGCAAGCCCCTGCGCAGGCGAAAAAAAGGCCGCTCGCGCGGCCTCATCTGGCGCTGCTGCGGCGACGCCGGGCGTCAGGCCTTCTTGATCTTCTCGAGCATCTTGAAGATGCCCTTCGGCGAACCGTTGAAGAGACGCTTGTACGCCTTGCCGAGGCAGCGGCGCTCGAGCGTGTTGCGACGGGTGCGGGTACGTTCGGCCATGCGTGGGCTCCGGGCTCAATTCGTTGAAAGACTTCGCATTTTAGCCGATCGGACGGGTGCGCGATAGCCCGGCGCACGGTCGTGCCGGATTCAGCGTGCGGGCAGATCGAACTTCACCCCCTGGGCGAGGGGCAGGGCGCCCGAGAAGTTGATCGTGTTCGTGGCCCGCCGCATGTACGCCTTCCACGCGTCGCTCCCCGCTTCGCGGCCACCGCCCGTCGCCTTCTCGCCGCCGAACGCGCCGCCGATCTCCGCGCCGCTCGGCCCGATGTTCACGTTGGCGATGCCGCAGTCGCTCCCGACGCCGGAGAGGAAGCGCTCGGCCTCGGCGAGATCGTTGGTGAAGATGCTCGACGCGAGCCCCTGCGGCACGCCGTTCTGCATGGCGATCGCATCGTCGATGTCCGCATACGGCAGCACGTACACGATCGGCGCGAAAGTCTCGCGACGGACGACCGGCGTCTGCGCGTCCATCTCGCACAGGGCGGGTGCCACGTACCACGCATCCGGCAGGCCCTCGAAGGGCACCCGCTCGCCACCCGGCCACGCGGCCGCCCTGCGCCCGCGCCTCGTCGAGCGCGCGCTGCATGGCCGCGTACGCGGAAGCGTCGATGAGCGGGCCGACCAGCGTCCCGGCCGCGAGCGGATCGCCGATCGGCAGGCTGGCGTAGGCGTGCTGCAGCCGCGCGAGCAGCGTGGCGTGGATCGACTCGTGCACGATGAGCCGGCGCAGCGACGTGCAGCGTTGCCCCGCTGTGCCAACCGCCGCGAACAGGATCGCGCGCAGCGCGAGCTCGAGGTCGGCGCTCGGCGCCACGATCGCGGCGTTGTTGCCGCCGAGCTCGAGCAGGCAGCGCCCGAACCGCTGCGCGATCCGAGGCGCGATCGCTTCGCCCATGCGGGTGCTGCCGGTCGCGCTCACGAGCGCCACGCGCGGGTCGTCGGCAAGCACCTGCGCGGGCTCGCTGCCGCCGATGACGACGTTGCTGATGCCGGCTGGCGCCTCCGGCACCGCGGCGCGCGCACGGTCCAGCAGGGCCTGGCAGGCGAGCGCCGTGAGGCTCGCCTTCTCCGACGGCTTCCACACCAGCGCATCGCCGCAGACGAGCGCGAGCGCCGCATTCCAGCCCCACACGGCGGCCGGGAAGTTGAAGGCCGTGACGATCCCGCACACCCCCAGCGGATGCCAGGTCTCCATCATGCGATGGCCGGGCCGCTCGGACGCGATCGTGAGGCCGTGCAGCTGCCGCGACAGTCCGACGGCGAAGTCGCACATGTCGATGAGCTCCTGCACCTCGCCCTCGCCTTCGGAGCGGATCTTGCCGGTCTCGATCGACACGAGCTCGCCGAGCTGCGCCTTGTGCTCGCGTACCAGCGCGCCGAACACGCGCACGAGCTCGCCGCGGCGTGGCGCCGGAATCCGCCGCCACTGCTGGAACGCGCGATGCGCAACTCCGATGACGCGTTCCGTGTCCTCCCGCGTGGCAAGCCTCGGTGCGGCGAGGTGCTCGCCCGTGATCGGCGTGTGCGCAGGAAGCTCGCCGCCGGCACGGTGCTCGCGCGCGACGCCGAGCGCATCGAGCAGCGCGCTCGTGCGGCCAGGCAGCACGCCCGCAACCGGTGCGACGACGTTCATGACCCCGCCCCCGCCTGCATGCGCAAGCTGATCACTCCCTCAATGCGATGGTCCGTGACCATCTGAACGTTCGATGTCCCCCGAGACCGCTCGAGAGCCGACACGGTTGATCAGGGCTTGCTGTCTGCGACCGGCGGCGCGACCTGCGCGCGAAAGCGCTCGTAGCCCGCATCGCGATCGGTGTAGCGCGCCGCCACGATGTCGCGCTCGCGCCGCGATTCCTCGGCGATGAACGCATCGAGCGCGTCGCGCTGATAGCGCTCGAGGTTGCGATCGCCCGTACGCAGGATGGTTGCGGCGAGGACGACGTCGACCTGCTCGCGGTTCGCGAGATAGAGTCGCGCGTCGGCGGGTAGCTTCAGGAAGAGCTCGGCGATCGCGTTGTTCGCGCCGGGCGAGCCGATGACCACGACCTCGGGCCAGCGCGACGGACCCGATGCGGCGGGCGCCCATGCGGCGCCGAGGAAATGATCGGGCGTGCGCAGCACCGCGCCGTCCTGCTCGAGGGTCGCGGCGGGGATCGCGCGGATCACGACGCCGGCCCAGCATGCCGGGTCGTAGCGTCCTGCGAGCCGGCGCAGCCACGGCCCGAGATCGACGGAAGTGGTCATCGGACTACCGGACTACCTTCGTGCCGCGCACGTCGATGTTCGCGCCCGGGATGGCCGCCGGAGCGCGGGCTCGCTCGCCCGTGCACCCGCGGCTCCCGACGGCGGCGTTACTTGACCGCCGCGCGCAGGAGCTCGGTCTTGTCCGTGGCTTCCCACGTGAACTCGGGCTCGTCGCGGCCGAAGTGGCCGTAGGCCGCGGTCTTGAGGTAGATCGGACGCAGCAGGTCCAGCATCTGGATGATGCCTTTCGGCCGCAGGTCGAAGTGCTCGTTCACCAGCGCGGCGATCTTCTCGTCGGAAATCTTCCCCGTGCCTTCGGTGTACACGGTCACGTTGATCGGCCGCGCGACGCCGATCGCGTAGGAAAGCTGCACCTGGCATTGGCGCGCGATGCCCGCCGCCACGATGTTCTTCGCGACGTAACGCGCCGCGTAGGCCGCGCTGCGGTCGACCTTCGAGGGATCCTTCCCCGAGAACGCGCCGCCGCCGTGGGGCGATGCGCCGCCGTACGTGTCGACGATGATCTTGCGCCCGGTGAGGCCGGCATCGCCGTGCGGACCGCCGATCTCGAAGCGGCCGGTGGGATTCACGAGATACTTCGTGCCCTTCAGCATCTCGCGCGGCAGCACCGGCTTGATGATCTCCTCGATCACGCCTTCCGCGAGCTCGCCCTGGCGCTCGTTCATGCTGGGATGGTGCTGCGTCGACAGCACGACGGTGTCGATCGAGGCCGGCTTGCCATTCTCGTAGCGCACCGTGACCTGCGACTTCGCATCGGGACGCAGCCACGTCAGACGCCCATCCTTGCGCACCTCGCTCTGGCGCTGCACGAGGCGGTGCGCGTAGTAGATCGGGAAGGGCATCAGCGCCGGCGTTTCGTCGCACGCATAGCCGAACATCAGGCCCTGGTCGCCGGCGCCCTGGTTGAGGTATTCGTCGCTCGCGTGATCGACGCCGCGCGCGATGTCGGGCGATTGCCGGCCGTAGCACACGAGCACCGCGCAGCCGTCGGCGTCGAAGCGCAGCTCGGGATCGTTGTAGCCGATCCTGCGGATCGTCTCGCGCGCAATGCGGGCGTAATCGTGGCCCACCGCCGTGGTGATCTCGCCGCTCATCACGACGAGTCCGGTCGACACGAGCGTTTCCGCCGCGACGCGCGCGTACTTGTCTTGCTCTAGAATCGCGTCCAGCACCGCATCGGAAATCTGGTCGGCGACCTTGTCCGGGTGGCCTTCCGACACGGACTCCGATGTGAACAGAAAATCGCTCATGCTCGCTCCCTGCGTATTGTCGGCTGCGCCTTCCGGGCTTGCGCGCGCACGGGTTCCGGACGCGGCATCGGCGGACGCACAAAAGTCCTTGAATTCTAGCAGAACGGCGCCGACTCCCCGGACGCGCGTCGGGCGCCGTCCGACCCACGCACGCAGCGGGAAGACGCGCGCCGGAACGCACGGCTCCCTTCCATGATCATCCCTGCCGACGCGTCGGGCATAGCACGCGCTGCCGCGCTTCTCGCTGCCGGGGAGCTCGTCGCGTTTCCGACCGAGACGGTCTACGGCCTCGGCGCCGATGCGCGCAATCGCGATGCGGTGCTCGCGATCTTTCGCGTGAAGGGCCGACCCGCGGATCATCCGGTGATCGTGCATCTCGCGGACGCGAGCGCAATGGACGCGTGGTGCGCGCGCGTGCCCGCGGCCGCGCGCCAGCTCGCGTCGGCGTTCTGGCCCGGGCCGCTCACGCTCATCGTGCCGCGCGCACCGCATGTGGACGACAGCGTGACGGGAGGACAGGATTCCGTCGGCCTGCGGGTGCCGTCGCACCCGGTTGCGCAGGCCCTGCTGCGCGCGTTCGGCCACGGCGTCGCGGCGCCGTCCGCGAATCGTTTCGGTCGCATCAGTCCGACCACCGCCGCGCACGTCGCCGACGATCTCGGGGACGACGTGCGGCTGATCCTCGACGGCGGCGCGTGCGACGTCGGCATCGAATCGACGATCGTCGCGGTGCTCGACGACGGTCCCACGCTGCTGCGCCCCGGGATCATCGGCATCGAGGCGCTCGCGAGCGTGCTTGGGCGAGCGCCGCGACTGGGCGGATTCGCAGCGAGCGCAAGGGCCGATGCGACCCCCGTTCCGCGCGCCTCGGGCACGCTCGCTTCGCACTACGCGCCGCGTGCGCCGGCGCGGCTCGTGCACGCCGAAGAGCTCGTCGGGCAGGCGGCACACGATCCCGCCGTCGCGGTGCTTGCGCGCAGCGTCGCGCGACCGGCCGCGTTTGCAGGCGCGTGGATCGATGCGCCTCGCGATCACGCCGGCTATGCCCACGCGCTCTATTCCAACCTGCGCGACCTCGACCGCGCCGGTGTGCGCGCGATCCTGATCGAGCGCATCCCGGACGATCCGCAGTGGTTCGCGGTGCGCGATCGGCTGCAGCGCGCCACGCATCCGGGCGCCGACGACGACGACATCGACTGATGGGGGCCGCTGCGCGGCAAGCGGTCGGCCGTTCGGGACCGCTGGCCGCGAGTCAGCAGCGACCCGCGTTCACGCGCTCCAGGAACTTGGCGATCGCCGCCGCGAGCGCCGCGTCGCCACGCTCGAAATAGTGATCGTTGTCGGCAATCGTGACCTGCGCCGGAGCACGCATCCGCGGGCAACGCTTTCCGTCGCGCCGGCGCGTTGTCCTTCACCTGCGCAAGATCGCCCTCGGCCATCACGTCGAGCACCGGCATGCGCGGATGCGAGCTGAACGGCGCGAGCATGCCGACAGGAATCCACGCGTCGACCTTCGTCGCGCCGGGCTGCGCGAGATAGGCATCCGCCATCGACGCGCCCATGCTGTGCGACACGACCGCGATGCGGCCGACGTTCCTGTCGCGCAGGAACGCAACGGCGGCGGCGATGCGCTCCCCGGCTTCCGGGAACGTTGCCGCGTAATCTTCGCGCGGCGCGTCCGCGGCGAGCACGGGCATCTGCACCGACAGCGTGACGTAGCCCGCTTCGGCGAGCGTTCCGCGCAACGCGCCGATCATGCCAAAGTCGGGATTCACGCCCAGGCCGTGCACGAGCACGATGCCGCCCTTCGGCCGACCGGTGCCCTGCGCGAGAAGGGCGAGCACCCTCGGGCGTTTCGCCGTTGCGAGCCACACCGGCTCTCCCACCATCACCGCGGGGACCACCTCCTTCGCCCATCGCTCCTCGCGCGCATAGTCGGTCGCCGCGGCCGCCAGGGCGGCCTGCAGCACGACCATGCAGGCAAGACCCGCGAGCAGCGAGGACCACGCCCGACCCGAAACGCTACGATGCATTCGTCACTCCCGTGTTCCCCGGCGCTGTACCAGGCAAGCGCTCGACGTAAGCTAAACTGCGAGCGCGCGGCGGCACGGCACGCGACCCACGCGCCTATCTCATGACCGTCGTCGTCCTCGCTCCCGACAAGTTCAAGGGCTCGCTCTCCGCGATCGCCGTGTGCGACGCGATGGCGGAAGGGCTCCGGCGCGTGTGGCCCGGCGCCGTCGTGCGTGCGTGTCCGATGGCCGACGGCGGCGACGGCACGCTCGACGCGATTCTCGCGCACGGCGGCGAGCGCGGCACGATCGACGCCGCCGGTGCGGACGGTGCCACGCGTGCGATGACCTACGGCATCGTACCCGATGCGCAGGGTCGCATCGCGGTGCTCGAGGTCGCAGGTGTCGTCGGCCTGGTGGACACGCAGGCCACACGCGTTCCCGTGCACGAGCGAACGACGCGGGGCCTGGGCGAGATGGTGCGCGCCTTGCTCGACCGCGGCGTGCGGCGGTTCATGATCGGGCTGGGCGGAAGCAGCACGAACGACGGAGGCGCGGGATTGCTCGCCGCGCTCGGCGTCGCGCTGATGGACCAAGGCGGCGAAGCCGTCGCGCCAACGCCGGCGGGACTTGCGCGCCTCGGTCGCGTCGATGTTTCGCAGCTCGATCATCGGCTCCCCGAGTGCGAGATCAGCATCCTGTCCGACGTCGACAATCCACTGTGCGGGGAGAACGGCGCGACGGCGGTGTTCGGGCCGCAGAAGGGCGTGCGCGCCGACGAGGTCGCGCGCGTCGACGGCGTGCTCGCGCGCTATGCCGAGCGCCTCGAGGCGGCGCTCGGCCGAACGGCAAGCATGCGACCCGGAGCGGGCGCCGCGGGCGGCCTCGGGTTCGCGCTGCTGATGCTCGGCGGTCAGCTGCGTCCGGGCGCCGAAGTCGTTGCGGACATCGGGGGCCTCGACCGAGCGCTCGCCGGTGCGCAGTGGCTCATCACCGGCGAAGGCAGGAGCGACGCCCAGACCCTCGCGGGCAAGGCCCCGTGGGTCGCCGCAAGGCGCGCGCGTGCGCAAGGGGTTCCCGCCACGCTCGTGTCGGGCGCGATCGAACGCGACGCGCTGCCGGCGCTCGCAAGCGCGTTCGCGGGATGCTTCGCGCTGCCCGACGGTCCGCTTTCGTTGTCCGAATGCCTGCAGCGCGCCCCGACGCTACTGGCGGATCGCATCGAGCAGGTCGCACGGCTGTGGGCCGCCGCCCGTCACGCCCGCACCTCTCGCCCTCTTACTCAGAGTAAATACTCCGAGTCGTTACTCGGAGTATTTACTCTGAGTAACGGGGTTGTGGTCAGCGCGTCAGCGCGTCGAGCTCGGCCGTCCCCAGGTGATCGTGGATCGCGCGCACGCCGCCCCAGTGCGCGAAGCACGCGATCGCGTGACCGAGCACCGCGTCGTGCAGGATGGCATCGGCGAGCGCCGCGGCGGGCAGGCGCGTCACGCGCGCGACCGCTGCGGGGTCCATCGCCATCACGCGCGCGGCGCGCGTAGCGACGAGCTCCTGCGCCTGAAGCGCATTCACGAAGAACGCCGCGCTGTGGCCCTGTCCCGCGAGCACGCCGCGCAGGCGCATGCCCTCGTGGCGGAGCAAGGCGAGCACCTCGGCGTGATGCGCGAGGTGGCGCGAAAGGCACGCACGCTCGGCAGCGACCGAGACATCGTGCCCCGGCGTGTCCTCGACGAGCACCAGCACCGCACCCGGCGTGCGCGCATGGGGAAGCACGTGCTCCAGCAGCGCCGCATCCTGTGCATGAATGCGCGGCGCATCGAGCGGCGCGGGACCCGAGCTCGCGAGAATCCACGCCGGACGAGCGGGCACGCGCCACAGCCCCGCATCCGGCGCGACGGCCTGCAACGCACCGCGCCATGCGTCGGGCAGCGACCACGCATGCGCGCCTGCATCCACGATGCTCGAGTGGAGTGCCGCGTGCCGCGCACGCACCTGCTCCGGGAACGCAAGCGCGTTGCGCGTGGCCACATCGAGCCAGGCGCGGATCACCTCGGCATCGTCGGCCACGAGGTCGGCGTACCCGTGCGCCGCACGCGTTTGCGCGCCGAACAGATGATCCACGGTGGTCGCATCGGCAGGATCGAGCTCGTCGTTGCCGCGTGCGGTCGCGATCACCTTGGGTCCCGGACAGGCCGAGGCGCGAACGCGGCAACATCGCCAGGCGATCCGTCGCGCATGCGAGCACCGAGGCACCGCCGAACACGTCGCCCGTAGCAATGGCGAAGACCGGAATGCCCGCGGCACGCACGTCGAGCAGCGCGGACAATGCGCGGGCGAGTGCGAGCTCGGCCGGATTCGCCTCGTGCAGCCGCACGCCGCCCGACGCGACGAGCAGCACGACGGCTGACGGCCGCGTTGCGAGCGCGTGCGCGCACAACGCATGCAACGCCTCCGCATGCCGGACGCCCACGGCACCGCGGAGGTAGCGCTCGTCCTGCGCCGCGAGCAGCACGCGCCTGCCGCGCAGCGTTCCCGCGGCGCACACGATGCCGTCGTCCGCCTGCGTGCGGATGTTCCAGCGCGCGAGATAGGGGCTGCCCCGCGGCAACGCGAGTTCCGCCGTGGCGTAGGTGAGGCTGCCCGCGTCGGCGACGACCGCGACGCGCTCGGCCGGGGTGAGCGCAGCGAGCGACGCGTTCATGGGTCTCCTCCCTGATGCGCTCGCCGCGGCGCGGCAGAGGATGCCGTGCGATTCCCGATTTTCGGGTCCGGGATTAAACCATGGATGCCGTTGCCGCGCACTGCCGCGCACCGCGCCGCGCGCGGGCCGCGGTCGACCCCGGGTCGTGTGGAATAATGGTCGCCCCCGGCCAGTACGCTGCGCCCGCATTTCCCCGATGAACGCCAACCTGTACGCCCTTTTCGCGAGCCACTTCGGCGACGCGCCGGAACAGCCGTGCATCATCGTCCCCGACGGACCGGTCGTGCATTACGACGAGCTCGCCGCGCTGTCGGCGCGTTATGCGCGGGTGATGGTGGCCGCCGGGTGCAAGCCCGGCGACCGCATTGCGGTGCAGACCGACAAGCACTGGCAGGTGATCGCGCTCTATCTCGCGTGCCTGCGCGCAGGCTGCGTATACCTGCCGTTGAACACCGGTTATCAGCGCGCCGAGCTCGCCTACTTCTTCGACAACGCCGAGCCGAAGGTGATCGTGTGCCGCCCGGAGGCCGAAGGCGTGCTCGCGCCGCTCGCGCCCGCAGCGCGCATATTCACGATCGGCGGTGCGGGCGGGTCGCTCGAGGAGCGTGCGCGCGGTCAGCCGGAGACCTTCGCGACCGTCGCGTCGGCGCCCGACGATCTCGCCGCGATCCTGTACACGTCCGGCACCACGGGACGCTCGAAGGGCGCGATGCTGACGCACCGCAACCTCGCATCGAACGCGCTCGCGCTCGTCGAGGAATGGGGCTTCAGCAACCACGACGTGCTGCTGCACGCGCTGCCGATCTATCACGTGCACGGCCTGTTCGTGGCGATCCATTGCGTGCTGCTCGCCGGCGCACGCATGCTGTGGCTGCCGAAATTCGACGCCGCGGAGGTCACGCATCTGCTCCCGCACGCGACGGTGATGATGGGCGTGCCCACGTTCTACACCCGGCTGCTGGCGGAGCCCGCCTTCGATCGCAACGCCTGCCGCAACGTCCGGCTGTTCGTGTCCGGCTCGGCGCCGCTGCTGCCCGAGACCTTCGCGGAATTCGAGCGCCGAACCGGGCAACGCATCCTCGAGCGCTACGGCATGACCGAGACGGGCATGAACACGTCCAACCCGCTCGAGGGTGCACGCATGCCCGGCACCGTCGGACCGCCCCTGCCCGGCGTCGACATCCGCATCGTCGACGAGAGCGGCGCGAGCTGCGCACCCGGCACGGTGGGTGCGATCCAGGTGAAGGGACCGAACGTGTTCCCCGGCTACTGGCGCATGCCGGACAGGACGCGGGAGGAATTCACGCCCGACGGCTACTTCAGGACGGGCGACATGGGCACGTGGACGCCGGACGGCTACGTGCAGCTCGTCGGCCGGGCGAAGGACCTGATCATCACCGGCGGCCTGAACGTGTACCCGAAGGAGATCGAGGAGCGCATCGATGCGCTGCCCGGAGTCTGCGAAAGCGCCGTGATCGGCGTGCCCGATCCCGACTTCGGCGAGGCGGTCACGGCGGTCGTGGTGCCGCGCACGGGCGAGACCGTGGCGGGTGAGCACATCATCGCCGCGTTGAAGGGCGAGATCGCGAGCTTCAAGGTGCCGAAGCGCGTGTTCGTCGTGTCCGAGCTGCCGCGCAATGCGATGGGCAAGGTGCAGAAGAACCTGCTGCGCGAGCAGTTCGGCCCCGTCGCGCAACGCTGAACGTCCGCCCGGCGCGCGGTCGGACGCATCGTTCCGGCGCGCCGCCGCACGCGTGCGGCCTGCCGCGCGGCGCCGACAGGTTTTCGCAGCACGCTTGCCTAGCTCGCCGCGCGCATCGCGATCACCTGCCCTGCGCAGGCGCCGCGCGCCGCTCGTCGACGATCTCCGCGGCAAGGCGCTTGGTGAGGGCATAGATCGCGTCGATGTGCGGCGTCGGCGTATTGGTGAGCCGGCCCATCTCGACCACTGAACCCACGATCGCGTCCAGCTCGGGCTCGCGACACGCCTCGATGTCCTGCAGCATCGAGGTCTTGTGCGCACCCACCTTCTCGGCGCCGGCGATGCGCTTCTCGATCGACACGCGGAAGGTGATGCCGAGCTTGCGGGCGACCTCCTGCGCCTCCGTCATCATCGTGGTGGCGAGCTCGCGCGTCAGGGGATCGCGGCAGATGTCGACCAGCGTCGAGCGCGTGAGCGCGCTGATCGGGTTGAACGTGAGGTTGCCCCAGAGCTTGAGCCAGATCTCGGAACGGATGTCCTCGAGCACCGGCGCCTTGACGCCGGCGCGCACGAAGGCCTCCGAGATGCGCGTCACGCGCTCGGAAGTGCTGCCGTCGAGCTCGCCCAGCGGGAAGCGGTCGCCTTCGATGTGCCGGATCACGCCGGGCGCGATGAGCTCCGCGGCGGGATACACGACACAGCCGATCACGCGCTCGGGCGGGACGTGGCGGCCGATGACACCCGGTCGGGTCGACGCTCGCGATCTGCGTGCCCTCGAGCTCGCCGCCGTGCGCGTGGAAGTACCAGTAGGGGATGCCGTTCTGCATGGTCACGACCGACGTCTTCGGACCGAAGAGCTTCGGCATCGACGGGGCGACGTCCTCGAGCTGGTGGCCCTTTACGGCAGCGATCACGACATCGTGCGGCACCGGCGGCATCGTAATCGTCCGTCGCCTGCACGTTGCGTGCGACCTGCTCGCACCCTTCGCGATCGATGAGCCTGATGCCGTTGGCGCGAATCGCGGCGAGGTTCGCACCGCGCACGATGAACGTGACGTCCTCGCCCGCGAGCGCGAGCTTCACTCCCACGTACCCGCCGATCGCCCCGGCGCCGATGATCGCAATCTTCATGACAGTCCCTGGAATGGTCGTTGTGGGATGCTGCACGCTCGGAGCGACGCGCGCCATCCTGCTGCAGCGCAAGATCGTTGTCGGACCTCGCGGGCGACGCGTCAACCCTGCTGCATTTTAAGGCAATCATCCCGCAGCGCAGCAGGAACGCGCTTGACCGCTGTCAACGGCCCGAAGGACATCGCTTGCGCAGCGCTCGCAGGCGCGTCCGCCGCGCGGTTTTATGCGGCAATTCAACGCATTGAATGCGCATGCGGGCGCGTGCGTCGGCATTGCACAGGCGCCGCTTCGGGCGTCTTCTACAATTCACGGAGCCAATCTTCGGAGATGACGATGTCTGCCCTGCCTGCGAGCATGCGGTACGTGTCGATGCGCGAGCCCGGAGGACCGGACGTGCTCGGCGTGGCCGAGATGGCGGTGCCTCTCCCGCGCGCCGGCGACGTGCTGGTGCACGTACGCTACGCGGGCGTGAACCGGCCCGATTGCATCCAGCGCAGCGGGGGCTACCCGCCGCCGGCCGACGCCTCGCCCGTTCTCGGCCTCGAAGTGGCGGGCACCATCGCCGCGCTCGGCGACGACGTCACGCGGGTGGAGCGTCGGCGACGAAGTCTGCGCGCTCGTGCCGGGTGGAGGGTATGCGGAATACTGCACGACGCCGGCCGGCACCTGCCTCCCCATCCCGCAGGGACTTTCGCTGCTCGAAGGCGCGAGCCTGCCCGAGAACTACTTCACGGTCTGGCACAACGTGTTCGAGCGCGGGCGCCTGCAATCCGGCGAATCGATCCTCATCCACGGCGGATCGAGCGGCATCGGGCTCACCGCAATCCAGCTCGCGAAGGCGTGGGGCGCGACGGTGTACACGACCGTGGGCAGTGCAGCGAAGGCCGCCGCGTGCCGCGAGCTCGGCGCGGACCACGTCATCAACTATCGCGAGCAGGACTTCGCGGCGGAGATGGCGCGGCTCACCGCGAAGAAGGGCGTCGACGTCATTCTCGACATGGTCGGCGGCGACTACATCGAGAAGAACCTCAAGTGCCTCGCGCTCGAAGGACGCCTCGTGCTGATCGCATTCCTGAAGGGCGGGCGCGTGGAGGCCGACTGGCGGTTCATCATGATGAAGCGCCTGACCGTCACCGGCTCGACGATGCGTGCGAGCCCGATGGCACGCAAGATCGCGATGGCGGCGTCACTGCGCGAGCGCGTGTGGCCGCTGTTCGCGTCGGGCCGGCTGAAGCCCGTGATCTATCGCGTGTTCCCGCTCGGCGAGGCGGCCGCGGCGCATGCGCTGATGGAATCGTCGGAGCACATCGGCAAGATCATGCTCGACGTATCGCCCTGAAGCGGCGACACGGTGGCCTTCGGTCAGGCCTTGCGCCAGACGTCGCCGTCACGCCGGAAGTCTTCCGTTCCGGCGACGCTGAAGCGTGCCTTTCGACGCGGTCCCAGAGGTGATGCTCGACGCGCACGCGATCGCGCTCCGCATGCAGCACGTTGAACGAGTTCGTCTCGCTCGCGCGTGCGCTCCGACAGCGTCGTGCCCGCCTGCACCACGAGCGCCGAGTGGCCGGCGATGCAGTAGCGGCTCGGTGTCGCCGATGCGCGCGCGGTGCAGATGGCCCGACAGCAGCACGTCCACGCCGCAGTCCGCGAGCGCCGTCATCGCCATGCCGGCGCGGCCGACGACCTGGTCCTCGTCGCGACGCGTCGCGCGACGTCGAATGGGATGGTGCGTCACGACGACCTTCACCACGTCGCGCGGCAAGCGCGCACAGGCGCGCGCGCGCGTGCTGCGATCTGACGCGCGTTGATGCGCTGCCCGCTTTCCACGTGAGCGAACGCGCCGTGTTGATGCCGAGCACCGCGACCTCGTCGTCGGCATAGAACGGGGTCGGTTCGGCGGCGATGTGGCGCCGAAAGCCGCGCAGCGGATGCGCGAAGCGCGCGAACACGTTGAACAGCGGCACGTCGTGATTGCCCGGCACCACGACGAGCGGCCAGCGCAGGCGCGCCAGGAAGCGCGCAGCCGCGCGGAACTGGCGCTCGCGCGCGCGCTGCGTGAGATCGCCCGAGATCGCGACCACATCGGGGCGAGCGGCTTCGAGACCCGCGAACAGCGGATCGAGCAGGCGCTCGTCGACGCGCCCGAAGTGGAGGTCCGAGATGTGCGCGATCGTTCTCATCGACGAGGCCTCGCGGTCGCGGCACCACGACCCTGCAGCGCCCGCGGGTGGATGGCGTACGCGCAGCGGCGGCGCTCATGGTACGCACCTCGCCGTCGACCGACACGAGCATCTCGTTGCCGGTCGCGCCGTGATCGTGAGCGTCCGCGCGGCCACCACCTCGAGATCTTCGCGCACGCGCGGCGAGCGCATGAATGCGCGCAGCGCGAGCAGCACGAGCCCCATGCGCCCGGGCACGCGCGGCACGTACACGCCGAGCTCGCCGCCGTCGAGCGCGCTCGCGGCTGCCGATCTCGAGCCCCTGCATCGCGTAGCGGTTGTTGCCGACGAACACCAGCGGCGTGCGTCGCAGCAGCACGCTCGCCGTTGATCGTCGAGCGTCACGGCGATGTGCGAGTAGCGCCGGAACACGATCGCCGCGGCCCACATCAGTGCGGCCCACTTGCTGCGCCCGATGCGCGTGCTGCTCCCGCTCGCGAATCGCGCACCAGGCGCGGATACAGCCCGACGCTCGAGTTGTTCATGAAGTACACGCCGTTCACGCTGCCGACGTCGACCTGGATCGGCGCGCCGGTGAGCGCCGTCGCGACAGCCGTCCTCCAGCGCCAGCGGAATGCCGAGGTCCTTCGCGAAGTGATTGAGCGTGCCGACGGGCAGGATGCCGATCTCCGACTGTCGGTGCCGACGACGTGCGACGCGACCGCGCTGAGCGTGCCGTCGCCGCCCGCGCGACGATGCGCGCGGGCCGTACCGCGGCGACGCGCTGCGGATAGCGCAACGAGCTCGTCGCCGCCGCGCGCCCAGGAGCTGCGGCGTTACGCCATGAGCAGCGCACGCCGCGAGGATCGCTGGCTTCCGTGTCCGTCGCCGGTCCTGCAGCCGCGTTCACGATGATGGGCAGCAGCGCGGTCGTCGCCATAGTGGCTATGCGATCGTAGATGCAGAGGATCGGCCTAGGGCTGCGAGTCGCGTTCCGGAACCGGCCTCGCCGCCGCTGCATCGAAGCAGGATTCGGACCGGAGCACGATTAGATCGGAGCCACGCACCGCAGCCGCCGATGGCCGACGCACGCACGCGTCCGAGCTCGCGCGCGTGCGCTGGCCGCTCGTCGCGCTGTTCGCGGGAATTCTCTTCCCGCTGCTTGGATTCGGTTACCTTGCGTACGGTGTCGCGGCCGGCAGCGGCTTCGGGTTCGATCGCCCGCTGCTGCTGGGCCTGCACCGGCTCGCACGGCCCGGGCTTCGACGCCGCCATGCTCGCTGTTCATCGCACGCGGGCTCGGGCGCTGGATGCTGCCCGCAGACGTCGTGGTGCTCGCGGTCTGCTGGTCGTCGGACGGCGGTTCCGCGATGCGGCCTACTGGGGCGTCACCGTCGAGCGGGCCTCGCTGCTCGATTTCGCCGCCAAGCACGTGTTCGAGCGCACGCGTCCGCACCTGTGGCTCTCCATCGCGCCCGAGAGCACGTTCAGCTTTCCGAGTGGTCATGCGATGCAGACGCTCGCGCCCGTTGCAGCGGCCGTCGTGCTGCCGTGGCCGACGCGCTGGCGCGTCCCCGCGCTCGTCGCTCGGCGTCGCGTTCGTGCTTCTGCGTCGGGCTGTCGCGCGTGTATCTCGGCGTGCACTACCCGAGCGACGTGCTCGGCGGGTGGCTCGCGGCGGCCGCGTGGGTCACCGGAACGTCGATGCTGATCCGGCGCCCCGTGCACGCGCAGACGCGCATCGCAGATGAGCGTCGCCATCGCCAGACGGCCGTCCACTACACGAGGACGCCGCAAGCAAGAGCAGCTGCCAAACGTCTACTTCTTCTTCGCGCTCGGATTGAGGCTCGTGATGCGACCGCTTTCCGTGCCGGCGCCCTCGTCGATCACCGCATTGATGAGCGTGGGCCTGCGCGAGCGGATGGCTTCTTCCATGGCCTTGCGCAACTCGGCCGGCGTCGTCGCGTGCACGCCGACGCCACCGAAGGCCTCCATCAGCTTTTCGTAGCGCGCGTCCTTCACGAACACCAGCGGTGCCGGATCGGCGCCACCGGTCGGATTGCGCTCGTCGCCGCGGTACACGCCGTTGTTGTTCAGGATCACCACGCACACCGGCAGGTTGTAGCGGCAGATGGTCTCGCACTCCATGCCGGAGAAGCCGAACGCGCTGTCGCCCTCGACCGCAATGACCTGCTGCCCGCTCACGACGGCGGCGGCGACGGAATAGCCCATGCCGATGCCCATCACGCCCCACGTGCCGACGTCGAGGCGCTTGCGCGGCTTGTACATGTCGACGATGCTGCGCGTGAAGTCGAGCGCATTGGCGCCTTCGTTGACCAGCATGGCGTCCGGATTCGCCTTGACGATGTCGCGCACCACGTTCAGGGCGCTGTGGAAGTTCATCGGCGACGGATTCTTCGCCAGCGTCTCGGCCATCTTCGCGACGTTCTTGGTCCTGCGCTCGGCGATGGCGCCCAGCCAGTCCGACGGCGGCTTGGGCCAGTTCGAGCCCATGCCGGAAAGCAGCGCCGACACGCACGAGCCGATGTCGCCGACCACCGGCGCGTCGATGCGCACGTTGCTGTCCGCTTCCTGGGGCGAGATGTCGATCTGGATGAACTTCTGGCCGCCCCACTCCTTCGCGCTCTTGCCGCCCCACGTCTTGCCCTTGCCCTGCGAAAGCAGCCAGTTGAGCCGCGCGCCGATCAGCATCACGACGTCCGCCTCGGGCAGCACGTACGAGCGCGCAGCGGAAGCCGATTGCTCGTGCGTGTCGGGCAGCAGGCCTTTCGCCATCGACATCGGCAGGTAGGGAATGCCGGTCTTCTCGACCAGGGCGCGGATGTCGGCGTCGGCCTGGGCGTAAGCAGCGCCTTTGCCGAGAATGATGAGCGGACGCTTGGCCCCCTTGAGCAGATCGAGCGCGCGCTGCACGGCGTCCGGGGCCGGGATCTGGCGCGGCGCCGGATCGACGACCTTGATGAGCGAGTTCCTGCCGGCGTCCGCATCCATCGTTTGCGGGAACAGCTTGGCCGGCAGGTCGAGGTAGACGCCGCCCGGACGACCGGAGACCGCGGCGCGGATGGCGCGCGCGATGCCCACGCCGATGTCCTCGGCGTGCAGCACGCGATAGGCGGCCTTGGCGAGCGGCCTCGCGATGGCGAGCTGGTCCATCTCCTCGTAGTCGCCCTGCTGCAGGTCGACGATCTCGCGCTCGCTGGAGCCGCTGATGAGGATCATCGGGAAGCAGTTGGTCGTGGCGTTGGCGAGCGCGGTCAGGCCGTTGAGAAAGCCGGGCGCCGACACGGTCAGGCAAATGCCGGGCTTTTGCGTCATGAAGCCGGCGATCGACGCTGCGTAGCCGGCGTTCTGCTCGTGGCGGAACGAGATCACGCGCATGCCTGCGGCCTGCGCCTTGCGCGTGAGGTCGGTGATCGGGATGCCGGGCAGGCCGAAGATCGTGTCGATGCCGTTGAGCTTGAGCGCATCGATGACCAGGTGAAAGCCGTCGGTCTCCTGTTGCGGTTGCGCACCGGGCTGACCGCTGGCTGTCTGCGCAGCGGTTGCCGGTTCCTTGAGCGCTGCAGTTACGGTTTCCATGCGTGCTCCTTAACGTAAGTCCGTTCGAGGTGTGGCCACGTTCTCATGGGCCACACCTCGTTTCGTCTCAAATCAATCCGGCGCCGCGCGCCCACTTGTACTTGGCGCCGAGCACATTGACCGGCATCTCCGTCGAGTAGGGGTAGGCCGGAATGCCGTGGTCGAACAGGTATTCCGCGGCTTCCTCGACCTCGACGTCGCCTGCGAGCGAAGCGACGATCGGCTTCTGGATGCCCTTGGCCTTCATCTCCTCGACCACTTCCACCACGAGCTTCGCGAACACCATCGGCGGCGTGATGATCGTGTGCCAGTAGCCCAGGATGAGCGAATGGATGCGCGGATCCTCGAGCCCGAGTCGGATCGTGTTCTGGTACGTCTTGGGCGGCTCGCCGCCCGTGATGTCCACCGGATTGCCGGCGGCGCCGAAGGGCGGAATGAACTTGCGGAACGCGGCGTCGAGATCCTGCGGCATCGCCATGAGCTGCAGGCCGTTGTCGACGCACGCGTCCGACAGCAGCACGCCGGAGCCGCCCGCGCCGGTGATGATCACCACGTTCTCGCCCTTGGGCGTGGGCAGCACCGGAATCGCACGCGCGTACTCCAGCAGGTCGCGCAGGGAACGCGCGCGGATCACGCCGGACTGCTTGAACACGTCCTCGTAGATCTTGTCGTTGCCGGCGAGCGCGCCCGTGTGCGAGCTCGCGGCGCGCGCGCCCATGCTCGTGCGACCCGCCTTCAGCACCACGACCGGCTTCTTCTTCGACACGCGCTTCGCGACTTCGGCGAACGCGCGGCCGTCCTTCAGGTCCTCGCAGTGCTGCGCGATGATGTGCGTGTTGTCGTCCTGCTCGAAGAACGTGAGCAGATCGTCCTCGTCGATGTCCGACTTGTTGCCGAGGCCCACGATCGCGGACACGCCCATCTTGGCCGAGCGCGAGAAGCCGATGATCGCCATCCCGATGCCGCCCGACTGCGACGACAGCGCGGCGTGGCCCTTGACGTCGTAGGCCGTGCAGAACGTCGCGCACAGGTTCTTCCACGTGTAGTAGAAGCCGTAGATGTTCGGGCCCATGAGGCGCACGCCGTACTTGCGCCCGATCTCCTGGATCTCCTTCTGGCCCTCGACGTTGCCGGTCTCGGCGAAGCCCGACGGAATGAGCACCGCGCCCGGGATCTTCTTCTCGCCGACTTCCGTGAGCGCCTGCGCGACGAACTTCGCGGGGATCGCGAACACCGCGACGTCGATCTTGCCCGGCACGTCCTTCACGCTCTTGTACGCCTTGCGGCCCATGATCTCGTCGGCGCTCGGGTGGATCGGATAGATCTCGCCCTGGTAGCCGCCGTTGATCAGGTTCTTCATGACCGAGTTGCCGATCTTGCCGGCCTCGTTCGACGCGCCGATCACCGCCACCGCATCGGGCTTCATGATGCGATTCATGTCGCGCACGATCTCGTCGTGGCTCGGGCGATAGCGCGCGGGCGCCGGATTCCAGTCGGTGACGATGCGCACGTCGGCGGCGATGGCGCCGTCCTTCGTCGCGAACACCGGGTTCAGGTCCATCTCCGCGATTTCCGGGAAATCGGCGACGAGCTGCGACACGTTCTGGATGAGCGTCGACAGCGCCTCGCGGCTCACGGGATCGCTCCCGCGCACGCCCTTCAGGATCTCGGCGGCCTGCACGCCGTCGAGCATCGACAGCGCATCCTCGTTCGACGCCGGCGCGAGCCGGAACGTGATGTCCTTCAGCACCTCGACGAGCACGCCGCCCAGCCCGAACGCGACGAGCTTGCCGAACGACGGATCGGTCACCGCACCGACGATCACTTCCTGCCCGCCCTTCAGCATCTGCTGCACCTGCACGCCGAGCAGGTTGGCCTTCGCGTCGTACTTCTTCGCGTTCGCCATGATCGTGGCGAAGCCCTGCTCGACTTCCTGCGCGGACTTCAGGCCGACGAGCACGCCGCCCGCTTCCGTCTTGTGCAGGATCTCCGGCGAAACGATCTTCAGCACCACCGGGAAGCCCATGCCGGACGCGAGCTCCGCGGCCTGCTTTGCGGACGTCGCCACGCCTTCGCGCGGCACCGGAATGCCGTACGCATCGCACACGAGCTTGCCTTCCGGCGCCGTCAGCGACGTGCGGCCCTCGCTCTTCACCTTGTCCAGGATCCGCCGGACCGCGGTCTTGTCACGCATGGTCGTCCCTCCCGAGTGCATCTTGTCGTCCGCCATACTTCCTCCTCCAATGATCAATGCCTATCCGGCGATCGCCTGCTCGAGCACCTGCCCGCCGCCGAAACTCGAATGCGCCTGCACTTCGCCGCCGCGCGTGACGCGCACGGCGCAATACTTGAACTCCGGGATCTTGCCGAAGGGATCGAGCGCCGGATTGGTGAGCATGTTGGCCGCGGCCTCGTAGTAGCAGAACGGGATGAACACCGTCGCCGCGGGCGTGCCTTCGTCGGCGCGCGCGTAGAGCGATACGCGGCCGCGCCGCGACTCCACCGTGACCACGTCGCCGGGCGCGATGCCGAGCGCACGCATGTCGCCCGAATTCATCGATGCGACGGGCTCCGGCTCGATCGCATCGAGCACGCCCGCGCGGCGCGTCATGCTGCCGGTGTGCCAGTGCTCGAGCTGGCGGCCGGTGATGAGCACCATCGGGTACTCGTCGTCCGGGCGCTCGTCCGCCGGAATGAGATCGGCGGGCACGAGGCGCGCGCGAAGCGAGGGCGTCGGGAACGATTCGGTGAACACGACCGGATCGCCGGGATCGCCTTCGTTCACGCACGGATAGGTCACGGCCGACTCGTTCTCCAGGCGCTCCCACGTGATGCCCGCGATCGAAGGCATCGCCTTGCGCATCTCGTCGAACACGTCGGCGGGCGTGCGGTAGTTCCAGTCGAGGCCGATGCGGCGCGCGATCTCCTGGATGATCCACAGATCGGGCTTCGCTTCGCCCGGCGCATCGAGCGCCTTGCGGCCGAGTTGCACCAGACGATCGGTGTTGGTGAACGTGCCGGTCTTCTCCGGGAACGCCGTTGCGGGCAGCACGACGTCGGCGAGGTACGCCGTCTCGGTGAGGAAGATGTCCTGCACCACGAGGCAGTCGAGCGCGGCGAGCGCCTCGCGCGCGTGATTCACGTCCGGATCGGACATCGCGGGGTTCTCGCCCATGATGTACATGCCGCGCACGTCGCCCGCCTTCGCCGCGTGCATCACCTCGACGACCGTCAGGCCCGGCTGCGGATCGAGCGTCGTGCCCCAGAGCTGCTCGAAGCGCGCGCGCACCTCGGGGTCGTCCACGCGCTGGTAATCCGGGAACACCATCGGGATCAGGCCGGAGTCCGACGCGCCCTGCACGTTGTTCTGGCCGCGCAGCGGATGCAGTCCCGTGCCGGGGCGTCCGATCTGGCCCGTGATCATCGACAGCGCGATGAGGCAGCGCGCGTTGTCGGTGCCGTGCACGTGCTGCGAGATGCCCATCCCCCACAGGATCATCGACGCGCGCGAGGTGGCGAACAAACGCGCGACTTCGCGGATCGTCGGCGCGGCGATCCCGCAGATCGGCGCCATCGCTTCGGGGCTGTAGCCCTCGACGTTGCGCTTGAGCGCATCGAAGCCGCTGGTGCGATCGGCGACGAACTTCTCGTCGACCAGCCCCTCGGTCACGATCACGTGCATCATCGCGTTGAGCAGCGCGACGTCGGTGTCCGCCTTGAACTGCAGGTAATGCGCGGCGTGGCGCGCGAGGTCGGAGCGACGCGGATCGGCAAGGATCAGCTTCGTCCCCTGCTTCGTCGCGTTCTTGATCCACGTGGCGGCGACGGGATGGTTCACGATCGGATTGGCGCCGATCAGCAGCACCACCTCCGCCTTGAGCACGTCCATCACCGGATTCGACACCGCGCCGGAGCCGATGCCTTCCATGAGCGCGGCCACGCTCGAGGCGTGGCACAGGCGCGTGCAGTGATCGACGTTGTTGCTCCCGAAGCCGGTGCGCACCAGCTTCTGGAAGAGGTAGGCCTCTTCGTTGCTGCCCTTGGCGGAGCCGAAGCCGACGAGCGCCTTGGGCCCGCGCGCGGCCTTGATCTCGCTCGAGCTTGCCGGCGGCGAGATCGAGCGCCTCCTCCCACGTGGCCTCGCGGAACACCTTCATCACGTCGTCCGGATCCATCGTGAAATCGGCCGACTTCGGCACGCCTTCGCGCCGCACGAGCGGCTTGGTGAGGCGCTGGCGATGATGCACGTAGTCGAAGCCGTAGCGCCCCTTCACGCACAGGCGGCCGTGGTTCGCGGGACCGTCGCGACCCTGCACGCGCAGGATCCTGTTGTCCTTGACGTGATAGGTGAGCTGGCAACCCACGCCGCAGTACGGGCACACCGAGTCGACGGTCCTGTCGGCTTCGATGAGGCCCGCGCCGCGCGCCGGCATGAGCGCGCCCGTCGGGCACGCCTGCACGCATTCGCCGCACGCGACGCACGTCGATGCGCCCATGGGATCGTCGAGATCGAATACCGGCACCGACGCGAGGCCTCGATAGGCGTAGCCGATCACGTCGTTGACCTGCACCTCGCGGCACGCCCGCACGCAGCGCGTGCACTGGATGCAGGCGTCGAGGTTCACCGCGATCGCGGGATGCGAAAGATCGGCTTCCGGCGAGAGCCGCGCGCCGAAGCGGGGCTTGCGCACCTCGAGCTCGCGCGACCAGTAGTCGAGCTCCGAATCCGGCTTGTACGCTGTCGGCGGCATGTCGGCCTGCAGCAGCTCGAGCACCATCTTCTGCGAATGCAGCGCGCGCTCGCTCACGCTCGACACGTTCATGCCGGCCTTGGGCGCGCGGCAGCACGACGGCGCGAGCGTGCGCTCGCCGTCGATCTCGACCACGCAGGCGCGACAGTTGCCGTCGGGCCGCATCCCCTCCAGGTAGCAAAGATGCGGGATGTCGACGCCGTGGCGCTTCGCCGTCTCGATGATGGTCTCGCCGGGCAGCGCCCCGACCGTCTTCCCGTTGAGCGTGAACTCGACGAGGGACTGCGAGGAAGCGAGTTCGACCATGTCGTTCATTGCCATGCCTTCCTGCGGGACTTCGAAGCGCGGTCCTGCGGTTGACGCGGTCGCGTCACGCGCGCTCGACCGCGTTCACGCGTCCGGGGCTCGCGTCAGCCGATCTCGTGCGGGAAATACTTGATCACGCATCGGATGGGATTCGGCGCCGCCTGACCCAGACCGCAGATCGAGGCGTCCGCCATCACCTGCGACAGGTCCTCGAGCAGCGCCTGGTCCCACTTCGGCGTCTTCATGAGATCCAGCGCCTTCACCGTTCCCGCGCGGCACGGCGTGCATTGCCCGCACGACTCGTCCGCAAAGAACTCCATCACGTTCAGGGCGGCATCGCGCGCACGGTCGTGTTGCGACAGCACCATGATCGCCGCGGAGCCGATGAAGCAGCCGTGCGGGTTCAGCGTGTCGAAGTCGAGCGGGATGTCGGCCATGCTCGCGGGCAGGATCCCGCCCGACGCGCCACCCGGCAGGTACGCATACAGCTCGTGGCCGGGCAACATCCCGCCGCAGTACTCGTCGACGAGCTCGCGCAGCGTGATGCCCGCGGGCGCGAGATGAACGCCGGGCTTGCGCACGCGACCGGATACGGAGAACGAGCGCAGGCCCTTGCGCCCGTTGCGGCCCTGCTCGGCGAACCACTCGGGCCCCTTCTCGAGGATGTCGCGCACCCAGTACAGCGTTTCCATGTTGTGCTCGAGCGTCGGGCGCCCGAACAGTCCCACCTGTGCAACATAGGGCGGACGCAGTCGCGGCATGCCGCGCTTGCCTTCGATCGACTCGATCATCGCGGATTCCTCGCCGCAGATGTACGCGCCTGCGCCGCGCCGAAGCTCGATCGGCGGCAACGGAAACGGCGGCGCCGCCTGCAGCGCGGCGAGCTCGGTCTCGAGAATTTGCCGGCAGCCGGCGTACTCGTCGCGCAGGTAGATGTAGATGCCGTGCACGCCCGCCGCCCAGGCGGCGATCAGCATGCCCTCGAGGAAGCGATGGGGATCGCGCTCCAGGTAGTAGCGGTCCTTGAACGTGCCGGGCTCGCCTTCGTCCAGGTTGACCGCGAGCAGCCGCGGCGCAGGCTCGTCGCGCACGATGCGCCACTTGCGCCCGGTGGGGAAACCCGCGCCGCCGAGGCCGCGCAGGCCCGAGTGCTCCATCGAGTGCAGCACGCTGTCGAGCGAGCGCATGCCGTTCGCGCACTGGATCACCGTGTCGTAACCGCCTTGCGCGCGGTACTGCGCGTAACCGATGTAGGGCGTCACCACCGGCTCGGTCAGGCCCGCCTGCACGGTGTCGGCGATCTTCGCGACCGTCGCGTCGTCGACCGGGTTGCGCCCGACGACCGCCACCGGTGCGCAATGACAGCGCCCCACGCACGGCGCGCGCACCACGCGCACGCCTTCGCCGAGCGCTTCCGGCAGGTCTTCGAGCAGCTCCTGCGCGCCGGCCATCGCGCACGAGAGCGAATCGCACACCCGCACGGTCAGCGGAGGTGGCGGCGCCTCGCCGTCCTTCACCACGTCGAAGTGGTGGTAGAAGGTCGCGACCTCGTATACCGCCGTCATCGGCAGGTTCATCTCCGCCGCGAGCGCGACCAGATGCGCCGCGCTCAGGTGGCCGTACGTGTCCTGCACGCGATGCAGATGCTCGATCAGCAGGTCGCTGCGGCGCGGGGCATCGCCGAGCAGCGCGCGGATGTCCGCGAGCGCCTGCTCGTCGACGGCGCGACCCTTGGGCCGTGCGCGCACGCCCGGGCCCTGACGGCGGCCCGTCTGCGCGATGGGGATGATCCCCTGCTCGTTGGCGAGAGAAGACTTCACGGCGGCTACGCCGGCACCTTCTTCGGCGGTTCCTTGGCGAACGCCCCCGCTTCCTTCAGGCGCGCGATGTCGGCGTCCGCGAAATTCAGCACTTCCTTCAGGATCTCGTCCGTGTGCTCGCCGAGCGTGGGCGAGCGCTTGATCTCCGCGGGCGAGGCCGACAGCTTGATCGGCATGCCCACGTTGTACCAGGTGCCGCGCTGCGGATGATCGAGCTCGACCATCATCTGCCGCCCGAGCACGTGCTCGTCGTGGAACAGATCCTCCGTCGACATGATCGGGCCGCACGGCACGTCGAGCTCGTTCAGGATGGCCATGAACTCGCGCTTGCTGTACTTGAGCGCGAACTCGCCGAGCAGCTCCCACATGTCGTTCTGGTGGTTGCGGCGCTCGGCGATCGTGGCGAAGCGCGGGTCGCTGACGAGGTCGGGAAGTCCCAGCTCCTCGCCCATGCGCTTGGCGAGATCGGCCCACACCGCCTCCTGCACGACGATGTAGATGAAGTCGTTGGTGCCGCCGGGCTTGCAGCGCACGGCGTTGCCGAGCTGGCCGCCGCCGGAATCGTTGCCGGCACGCGGGACCGCGCCCATGCCCTGGTGCGTGCCGACGGAGTACTCCGCGAGCGGACCGCGCATGAGACGCTGGTGGTCGCGCCACTTCACGCGGCACAGGTTCATCACCGCGTCCATCATCGCCACCTCGACGTACTGGCCGAGGCCCGTGCGTGTACCGGTGCTGCAGCGCGGCGAGCAGGCCGATCACCAGATGCAGGCCGGTGCCCGAGTCGCCGATCTGCGCGCCCGTGACGAACGGCGGGCCGTCGGGCGATGCCGGTGGTGCTCATCGCACCGCCCATCGCCTGCGCGACGTTCTCGTAGGCCTTGAAGTCGGAGTACGGCCCCGACGAGCCGAAGCCCTTGATCGAGCCCATGATGATGCGCGGGTTGATCTCGTGGATCCTTTCCCACGTGAAGCCGAAGCGGTCGAGCACGCCGGGCCCGAAGTTCTCCATGACGATGTCGCACTTCTTCAGCAGCTCGACGAACACCTTCTTGCCTTCGGGGTTCTTCATGTTCACGGTGATCGACCGCTTGTTGCAGTTGAGCATCGTGAAGTACAGGCTGTCCGCGTTCGGCACGTCGCGCAGCTGGCCGCGCGTGGCGTCGCCGGCCGGGTTCTCGAACTTGATGACGTCCGCCCCCATCCAGGCCATCAGCTGCGATGCGGTGGGACCCGCCTGCACGTGGGTCATGTCCAGGATGCGAATGCCCTCCAGCGCCTTGCTCATCTTGTCTCCCGATGTGTCGTGTTCCGGGCTCGCCATCCGGCGGGGCCGCGTATGCTCGGGGCCGAAAGTGGAGCCCCGGATTACGTCGTGGACGTCACGCCCCCTGCCCGGCGGCACGAGAGCCGCGAGGTGGATTCAGCCGTGCCGTTTGCGCGACAATGCATCTTTTCCGGGCCTTCGAGCGCCCGTGTCCGGTTGAGGGGGATTTGAAGCCGGCCCGAGGGGGGTCGGCCCGAGTTGCTGCCGCCGCTGCAAAACACCGCTTTCGCACGGTGCCGGCAAACGGCCTGGGCGTCGAGGCCGGCAGCACGAAAATGATCGTATAGTAGGCAAGTCCGCACGGTCATTGACCGCGGTCAATTTCGAAAATTTGCAGGCAAGCGGCCAGCAGCACCATGCGCCTCGTCCAAGACCATCCCGAAGGCACTCTCATCCGGGCCCAGCTCAGGCAGAACAACGTCCTCAAGCACATGTCCGACGCGGAGCTCGGCGAGCTCGAGCAGCACCTCGTCGTGCTCGATTGCGGGAAGGGGGAGATCCTGCTGCGCCAGGGCGACGTCGAGATGTCGCAATACTTCGTGCTCGACGGAATACTGAAGCGCGTCGTCGCGAATGCCCAGGGCCGGGAAATGATCCTGCGCTTCGCGGAGGCGGGGAACATCGAGACGAGCTACGCCGCGTGGCGGCTCAAGACGCCCGCACCCTACAGCATCGTCACCGTGACCAAGGCGCGCGTGGCGAAGCTGCCGTTGCCGCAGTGGGCCGCATTCATGCAGCAGCACGTGCACATCAAGGAGGTGTTCGAGTACGAGGTGATGCACCACATGAGCGAGATCATGGCGCACACGATCACGCTCCACCTCCTCGCCGCACCGGGCCGCGTGCATCGCTTCATGCGCAAGCACCCCGAGCTGCTCGATCGCGTGCCCAAGAAGGAGCTCGCGTCCTACCTCAACCTGTCCGCCGAGACCCTGAGCCGATTGCGGCAGCAGGGCAAGATCTAGGGGACCGCCGCGCCGGCAGCGTCAGCTGCTGGTGTAGCGATGCGTGGCCTTCATCACGCGCAGCTGGTTGTCGACGCTGCGCACGCCCGGCACGCCCTGCGCGATGCTCGCCGCGAGCGCACGCTCGTGATCGTCGAGCACCACGCCGCGCAGCACCACGGCGCCCTCGTTCGCTTCGGGCGCGATGTCGAGATGAGCCTCGCTGTCGTGCGCGCGCAGCGCCGTCTGGACGTGCGCCTGCAGGGCGAGGTTGCGCAGGTGCGCGACGCTTTCCGCGGTCGGCTGGAATTCGGGCCGGCGCGCGAGGTCGATCACCATGTCGATGCACGACTCGATCGACACCCGCCCGGTGTTGAGCACCATGTCGTAGAGCAGCGGATCGCCCAGCGTGATGCCAAACGCGTGATTGATGCGCGTCGCGTGCGCGCTGTCGGAGCGCTCGATCTCGCTCCTCGCGAGATCGGGATCGTCGGTGTCGAGGCGCTGCATCAGCCACTTCACGCGCATCTCGAGCGGCGCGCAGATGCGGATGCACGGCACGTGCCGCACGGGGAACAGCAGGCAGGTCGCGCCCCAGCCGCGGATGAGCACGTTGCCTTCGAGCGCGAGCTCGTAGACCTGCTCGGCGGTGTAGAGCGCGAGGCTGCTCTCGTCCACCTGGCGCTTCTCGAACCACCCGGCCTGGCCCTCGCGAAAGCGGCGGATCAGGCTCTTCTTCACGTGCATGCGGTCGGCCGCCTGGTCGCCGATCTCGTGGCGCACGAGGCGAAGCCCGAGCCGCTGCGCGACGCCCGCGGCCACGTCGCGGCCGAGGGTCCCCATTTCCTGCGACATCGCAATGACGGTCATGGCGGGATCCAGTGATCAGGTGGCGACTTCGGGCGTGCCGGCGCGCAGCTTCGAGATCGCCATCGAGATGAGCGGCCAGCACGAGCAGCACCAGCGCGAGCGCGGTGATGCCGCCGACGAGGCCATTCGAGAAGAACACGGTGAGATCGCCCTGCGAGATGAGCATCGACTGCCGGAACGCGTCCTCGGCGTGATCGCCGAGCACGAGCGCGAGCACGAGCGGGGCGAGCGGATACTCGAGCTTCTTGAACACGTAGCCGATGACGCCGAACAGGATCATCAGCCAGATGTCGAGCATCGCGTTGTGCACGGTGTACGCACCGATGGCGCAGATCACCACGATGACGGGCGCGATGATCGAGAACGGGATGCGCAGGATCGCGGCGAAGAGCGGGACGCACGTCAGCACGACCAGCAGTCCGGCGATGTTGCCGAGGTACATGCTGGCGATGAGGCCCCACACGAAGTCCTTCTGCTCCACGAAGAGCAGCGGTCCGGGCTGCAGGCCCCAGATGAGCAGGCCGCCGAGGAGCACCGCCGCGGTCGGCGAGCCGGGAATGCCGAGCGCGAGCATCGGCAGCAGCGCCGAGGTGCCGGCGGCGTGCGCCGCCGTTTCCGGCGCGACGACGCCCTCGATCTGGCCGGTGCCGAACTTGTTGCCGTCGCGCGACACGCGCTTGGCGACGCCGTAGCTCATGAACGACGCGGGCGTCGCGCCTCCGGGCGTGATCCCCATCCAGCAGCCGATCGCGCAGCTGCGCAGCGAGGTCATCCAGTAGCGCGGCAGCTTCGCCCAGGTCTCGAGCACGACCTTGGGATTGATCTTCGCGCTCTTGCCGGAGAACGACAGCCCTTCCTCCATGGACAGCAGGATCTCGCCGATCCCGAACAGCCCGATGACGGCGATGAGGAAGTCGAAACCGCGCATGAGCTCCGTGAACCCGAAGATGAGCCGCAGCTGGCCGGTGACGGTGTCCATGCCCACCGCGGCGAGCGCGAACCCCAGCATCATCGATGCGAGCGTCTTCCAGGGGGAGCCCTTGCCCATGCCGATGAAGCTGCAGAAGGTGAGCAGGTACACCGCGAAGAATTCCGGCGGCCCGAAGCGCAGCGCGAACTTGGCCACCATCGGCGCGAGGAACGTGATCATGAGCACGGCGACGAACGCGCCCACGAACGAGGAGGTGAACGCAGCCGTCAGCGCCTCGCCCGCGCGCCCCTGCTGCGCCATCGGGTAGCCGTCGAAGGTGGTGGCGACGGACCACGGCTCGCCGGGAATGTTGAACAGCACCGACGTGATGGCCCCGCCGAAAAGGGCACCCCAGTAGATGCAGGACAGCATGATGATCGCCGACGTCGGCGGCATCGTGAACGTGAGCGGCAGCAGGATCGCCACCCCGTTGGCGCCGCCCAGCCCGGGCAGCACGCCGATGATCACGCCGAGCACGATGCCGATGATCATCAGCAGCATGTTGAACGGCGACAGCACCACCGCGAATCCGTGGAACAGCGAGCTCAGCTCGACCAAGTGCGTCTCCTCTCGAAGCCTCGTGCGGCGGCGGAATCAGTAGCCCAGGAATGCGAGGGGATCGAATGCGCCCTTGAACAGCGGCACCTTGAACCAGACCTCGAACATGAGGAAGAACAGGGCGTTGGAGCCGAATCCCACCAGGAGGCTGCGCAGTAAGGAGTAGCGGCCGAGCCAGACCATGAAGCCGGTGATGTAGATGGCCGAGGCGACGTACAGCCCGATCACCTGCACCGCGCCGACGTACACCGCCGCGGGCACCAGTACGGTCAGCACCTGCTTGAGCGGGCCCCAGGTGACGAAGAGGTCGCCGTCGCCCGAGCGTTTCGTGAGCGCCTGGATCAGGATCACCGTGCTCGCGATGCAGAGCAGGAGCCCGATGTAGAAAGGGAAGTAGCCGGACTCGGGACCGTCGCTGCCCCACTTGGAGCCGAGGCGGTAGCTGTCGAACATGACGAGCGCACCGAGCGCGAGGATGAGCAGGGCGACGGCAGCCTCGACCGCGCGGGTCGAAATGCCGCCTTCACCCCGGGCGGAGTGGGACGTGTCATTCATGGCAGGACTTTCGATGATCGCGTGTGCGGCGCGGATCGCCGCCGCACGAGGGCCGCGCGCGACCGCGCGGCCCTGCGGAACGGTTAAGTCGGACGACCGAGGCGCCGCGCCCTCCGGCACTCGCGCCCGGGGGCGGCCCTTTCAGCTCAGTGCTTGGCGAGGAAGCCGGCTTCCTTCATGAGCGTGCGGTGGGTGCCCTCCGCCTTCTCGACCCACTTGACGTACTCCGGGCCGGTCATGAACGACTGGGTGAAGGCACCGTCCTCCATGAACTTCTTCCAGTCCGGCGTCTCGCGGACCTTCTTGAACAGGTCCACGTAGAAGTTCACCTGGTCCTGGCTCACGCCGGGCGGCATGAAGATCCCGCGCAGCATCTCGTAGTCGATCGGGACACCCGCTTCCTTGCACGTCGGGATGTCGTTCCAGGCCATCTTGTCCGTCACCTTGTTCTTGTACGGCATGCGGTCGTTGCCGAACACGCACAGCGGACGCAGGCTGCCCGCGCGCCATTGCGCGACCGCCTCGATGGGATTGTTCACCGACGAGTCGATGTGCTTGCCGACGAGTTGCACCGCGACGTCGCCGCCGCCCTTGAACGGGATGTAGGTCATCTTCACGCCGGTCGCCTTCTCCAGCGCTACGGTGATGATCTGGTCTTCCTGCTTCGACCCCGTCCCGCCCATCTTGAACTTGTTGGCACCGCCGCCCTTCACCGCGTCCACGAATTGCTTCGCGTTCTGGTAAGGCGTATCGGCGTTCACCCACAGCACGAAGTTGTCGAGCGCGAGCATCGCCACCGGCGTCAGGTCCTTCCAGTTGAACGGCACGCCCGTCGCGAGCGGGGTGGTGAACAGGTTGGAAAGCGTGATGATGATCTTGTGCGGATCGCCCTTCGCGGCCTTGACGTCGAGGAATCCTTCCGCGCCCGCGCCGCCCGACTTGTTGACGACGATGAGCGGCTGCTTCATCAGGTTGTTCTTCGAGATCACGCCCTGGAGCAGGCGCGCCATCTGGTCGGCGCCGCCGCCCGTGCCCGCGGGGACGACGAACTCGACGGGCTTGGTGGGCTCCCATGCGAATGCAGGGACGGACAATGCGGCTGCGGTGCCGACCGCGATTGCGGTGAGCGCTTTGACGCTGAACGAGCGTGAATGGAATGCCACGGTACTCCTCCAAGTGAAATGCAGGGATCGATCGTCCGCTGGATGCGGCTTCGTCGAGTGACGTGCAAGCGTGCACGGGCTGTCAGGGCCCGCGGAGTTTGAAGGCGCCTTTTACACGCCGTAAATGACCGCGGTCAAGACGATGTGCTCAAACACCCCATCCGGGCATCGAGGAGTCTGCGGCGGACCAAGGCGGTCGCGTGCGCCGTGGCCTGCACGCGACGAGGGCATGGTTGCTATGGATACCGTACGTGTTTCGCGTAGGTCTGGACGCCTCGATGCGCCGCGCAGCGAGACCGGGCGCAGGCGCACAGTGCACCGGACGTCGCGCGCGACGCCATGCCGGCCGGCGTCCGGTGTCCGGCGCCGGCCAACGCGAGGCGGGGGCGCCGCTCAGAATCCCGTCTGGGCCGTGGCGTATTCGGCGCAGTCGGCGCAGCGGGTGGCGCGGGCGCCCACCAGGTCGGCGACTTGCGGCAGCGCCTGCTGCTTCGCGGCGAGCACGGCCTCGATCAGGAACGCGGCGTCGTACGCCTTGAGCAGGTGCGGCTCGTGCGTCTCGAGGTAGGTGCGCACACGCTGCGTGTCGTCGGCGATGACCTTCAGGGCATGGAAGGTCGGCGCGTCCCAATGCCAGCGCAAGCCGAGCTCGCGGAAGGCGGCGTTGAAGGCGTCGCGCTCGAGCGCGTCGTGCTGCGCCTCCGGGGCGGTGATCGGCTTGCTGGAACCCATGATGGCCTCGCGTAGGTAGGTAAGTGCAGGAGAGATCGATCGCCTCCAGCGTAGGCGAGGTCATCTATAAATAACAGTCACATTTTTCGATGCAGTCGATAATCTTTTAGCTTATGGATAAGGGATGGGATTGGCCGGGATGGCCTGTGTACGTCTCCCGCCGCGCGCGACGGCAAAGTCGGGCCAGGCGAGGGCGGCGTCGATCCTGGTCGTGACGGCAACAGCCTGCACGATCCACGTGCGAAAAGACGGCCGGCTTGGCGCCGGCCGTCGTGGTTCTACCGGCGAGGCGACCCGTCAAGCCGGCTGTACCACTGCCTGCGATACCGCCGGCGCACGCTGGCTGTTCTCGATGAGCGCGCGACGCATCGGTCGCAGCACGAACCACGCGAGGAGCGCGGCCAGGATGTTGAGAGACGCCGCGATCACGAACACCGCGTGCCAGTCCCCCGTCGCACGCGTGAGCACGTTGCCGAGCGGCACCAGGAGAGCTGCGGTTCCCTTGGCCGTGTAGAGCAGGCCGGCGTTCGCCGTGGCGTACGTCGCCCCGAACGTGTCGGTGTTGGTGGACGGGAACAGGCTGAAGATCTCCCCCCAGGCGAAGAACACGAGGCCGCTCAGGATAACGAACGCGACCGGCTGGTGGCCCAGCGGATAGAGGGCCAGGATCCCGACGCCCTCGACCGCGAACGCGAGCAGCATGGTCTGCTCGCGGCCGATGTTGTCCGAAACCCACCCGAAGAACGGGCGGCAGATGCCGTTCATCACGCGGTCGATCGTCAGTGCGAAGGTGAGCGCGGGCAGCGTGATCCCGATCGAGGCTCACCGGAATGTCGGCAACCTTGAAGTCCCTGGCGATCGGGGCGAGCTGCGCGACGGCCATGAGCCCGCCGGCCGCGACCATCACGAACATGAGGTACATGATCCAGAACACCGGCTCGCGCGCGATCTCCATCGGCCGGTAATCGCGCTTGGTCTGCGGGGTCTGCGGCTTCGGCGCCCTGGTCGCCTGGCGCGCGACGCCGGGGTTGACCACGTGCCGGGGATCGATCAGCGCAAGCGCAACGATCATGACCACGATGCCCTGGCCGATGCCGAAGTACAGGAAGGCGGTCTCGTAGCCCATCGACTTGATGATCGCCTGGATCGGCAGCACGGTCAGCGCGGAGCCCGCGCCGAACCCGGCGGCGGTGAGGCCGGCCGCAAGCCCGCGCCGATCGGGAAACCACTTGAGCGCGTTGCCCACGCAGGTGCCGTAGACCGCGCCGGCCCCGAGCCCGCTCACCGCGGCCGCCACGTAGAGCAGCGGGAGCGAGTTGGCGAAGGAGTTCATCACCCAGCCGATGCCGCACATGAGGCCGCCGACCAGCACGACGGGACGCGGCCCGAACTTGTCGACGAGATAGCCTTCGACGGGCACGAGCCACGTCTCCAGCAGCACGAAGATCGTGAAGGCCACCTGGATCGAGGCCTTGGTCCACCCGTATTTGTCCGAGATCGGGTTGACGAAGAGCGTCCAGCCGTACTGCAGGTTGGCGATCATCACCATGCAGATGATGCCCAGCAGCAGCTGGATCCAGCGGTACGAGCCGCGAGTGCGCAGCGCCGGGTCGATCCCGTTCGCCGCGGTGCGTGGGGTTGCCATGCTCTGTTCCTCCTAGTGCGGCCTTGCCGCGTATCTCGACGGCCCGGACGACTGCGGGCTGCCTGCGTGCTTCTGGTTCGGGTGAGGCACCCGACCGGCTGCGGCCGCGTCCGGAACGCGGCACGCCCGGCAATCCGGGCCGGTCTCGCCGACCGGACATGACGGATTACGCTACGTGCTTCCCTGATGAGGCTACCTGCCGCTCGCCCCGGAAGGATAGTCAGACTTTTCGATGGATAGCATAATGAATTGCTTATTCATCTGGAGAGAGCCATCAAGAATGCGACGCTGCGGCAGCTCAAGGTGTTCGAGGCTGTTGCCCGCCACCTCAGCTTCTCGCGCGCCGCCGAGGAGCTGCATCTCACGCAGCCGGCGGTGTCCGCGCAGGTGAAGCAGCTCGAGGATCACGCCGGCCTGCCCCTGTTCGAGCAGCTCGGGAAGAAGGTGTACCTGACGCCCGCCGGGCGCGAGATGCTCCACTACAGCCGCGCGATCATCCAGCAGTTCGTCGACGCCGAGGCGGCCATGGCCGAGCTCAAGGGCGTCGCGGGCGGTCGCCTGAACATCGCGGTGATAAGCGCCGGCGACTACTTCTTCCCGCGCCTTCTGGCCGAGTTCGCGCGACGCTATCCGCGGGTCGTCCTCAACCTGCAGGTCCACAACCGCGACGCCCTGCTGCGCGAGCTCAACGAGAACCGGACCGATCTCGCCGTGATGGTGCGGCCGCCCCTCGATGCCGACACGGTCAACGAAGCCTTCGCTCCGCATCCCTACGTCATCGTCGCGCCGCCCGATCATCCGCTGGCGAAGCGCAAGCGCATCCCCCTGGCGACGTTGCTGCGCGAGCCGTTCGTCGTGCGCGAGAAGGGATCCGACACCTGGAATTCGATGCGCCAGGCGTTTCGCGAGCGCCTGTCCGACCTCAAGATCTCGATGGAGCTGCCGAGCGCCGAAACCATCAAGCAGGCCGTCATCGCCGGGATGGGCCTCACGTTCCTGTCCGCGCACACCATCAGCCTCGAGCTGCAGGTGGGCCGCCTCGCCGTGCTCGACGTGCAGGGTTTTCCGCTGATGCTCAACTGGTACCTGGTCCATCGTCGCAACAAGCGGCTGCCGCCCGTGGCACAGGCCTTTCGCGAGTTCCTGATGACCGAAGGCGCCGAGCACATCCGGCGCCTCACCGGCATCGAGCCCGGTGCCGTGGCGACGCGGCGCACGCGGATCCGCACGGCGCGTCGTGACGCCCGACCGCGAACTCGCGCCGCTCGCGGCGACACCGGGGAGGGTCGTGCAGCACGCGCCGACTAACCCTGCAACGCGCGCCAGACCATCGACGCCGCGAGCACGTACAGCAGCAACGCAAACGCGCGGCGCAGCGTTCGCACCGGCGAGCGATGCGTGAGGCGCGCCCCGACGGGTGCGAGCAGCACGCTGCCGACCACGGTCGCGGCGAGCGCGGGTGCGTAGACATAGCCGACGCTGTACGGCGGCAGGCCGCGCGCGCCGAAACCGGCGATCGCGAAGCCCACGGTGCCCGCGAACGCGATGGGCAAGCCCAGCGCGGCGGCCGTGGGAACGGCGCGATGCAGGCGCACGTTGCAGCGAACCATGAACGGCACGGTGAGGAACGCGCCGCCGGCACCGGCCATGCTCGACACGAGCCCGATTGCGGCCCCTACAGCGAAGAGCCCTGCGCGACCCGGCAGCTGGCGCGAGGGCTTGGGCTTGCGGTCGAGCAGGATCTGCGTCGCCGCGAGCGCGACGAATACGCCGAACCCTCCGGCGAACACGGCCGTCGACAGCGCACGCACGATCTGCGGCCCGACGAGCGACGCGAGCACGAGGCCGGGCGCCATGCCGGCCACGACATCCCACAGCACCGCGCCGTGACGATGATGCTCGCGCGCGGAGGCCACCGACGTGAACATCATCGTCGCGGTGGCCGTCGCCACGGCCATGTGCACGACGTGCTCCGGCGCGAAGCCCGCGCGGAAGAAGAGGAACGTGAGCACCGGCACGAGCGTCATGCCGCCGCCGATGCCGAGCAGGCCCGCGAGAAAGCCGACGGCGCATCCGAGCGCGACGTACGCGAGCAGGGCGCCCGGATCCATCAGCGCTTGCGCGCGGCAAGCTCGAGCACGACCTCCCACTCGACCGGATCCACCGGCGTGATCGACAGCCGGTTGCCGCGCTGCAGGATGCGCATGTGCGCAAGCCGCGGCTCGGCGCGCAGCTCCGCGAGCGGGACGAGCCGCGTCTTCTTCACCAGGCGCACGTCCACGTTCACCCAGCGCGGCGCATCGGGTGTCGAGCGCGGATCGTAGTACTCGCTGCGGCGGTCGAACTGCGTCGCGTCGGGATAGGCCGCGCTCACGATCTCGCAGACCCCGGCGATGCCCGGCTCGGGACAGCTCGAGTGATAGAAGAAGGCGCGATCGGCGAGGCTCATCTGGTCGCGCATGAAGTTGCGCGCCTGGTAGTTGCGCACGCCGAACCACGGCGTGGTCTTGCGCGGGGCCTTGGCGAGATCGTCGATCGAGAACTCGTCCGGCTCCGACTTCATCAGCCAGTAGCGCATCAGGGCGACGGGGCTCTTCGGAGGCCGCACGCGCGTTCTTCGGTCGGCCTGGGACCGTGGCACGGACGGCGCTTCCGGAGCCTGCACGCCTTCTTCCGAGCCGCCCTCGGACAGCAGCACGGACGGGGGTTCCGGAACCTGCACGCGCGTTTCCCGACCGCCTTCGGACAGCAGCACGAATTGCGGATGCACTTCCTTGACGGTGACGCCGGGAAGGACTTCGGAGCCCACCGCAACGGCCTGCGGCGGCTTCCCGTCAGCCCCGAGAATGGCGACGCTGTCCCGGGCATTGCGCGCAACGATGACGCCCTGGAGCACGTAATTCGACGCCGTCACGGTCGCCTTGCGCGCTCCGAACAGTACGGAGGCTGCTTCCAGCTCGACGATCGGCGCCTCGGCCATCGGTACGGCCGCGGCGGCCAGGGGCCGTGCGGCCGGCTTGAACAACTGCATCGCCCACGCGACCGCCGACGCGCACAGCGCGAGGAACAGCAGGAAGCTCGCAAGCCGGGCCCAGCGCTTCATCTCGTCCTTTCGGCGCGATGCACTGACGCAGTCATCGCACGAGCTGGTTGATCTCGATGATCGGCATCAATACGGCGAGCACGATCAGCAGCACCACGACGCCCATCGCCAGTATGAGGGCGGGCTCGAGCAATCCGGCGATGGTAAGCGCGCGCCGCTCGAGATCCTGCTCCTGGGCATCGGACGCGCGCTCCAGCATGGCTGCGAGCTCTCCCGTCGCTTCGCCGGCCCGGATCATGTGCACCAGCACCGGCGGAAAGCGCTTGCGTGCGGACAGTGCACGCGCGAGGCTCACGCCCTCGCGCACCCGCGTCGTCGCTTCCTCCACCTCCGCGCGGAGGGCGACATTGGACAGCGTATCGCGGCTGGTCTGCAGCGCCTGGAGTATCGGCACGCCCGACCCCGTGGTGATGGCGAGCGTGCTCGCGAAGCGGGCGGTGTTGAGGCTGCGCTCGAATCTTCCATACAGCGGAGCGTTGAGAAGCCATGCGTGCCAGCGAAGCTTGACCGCCGCGTCCTTCAGCGCCGCACGCCAGACGAGGGACAGCACCACGAGCGCGAGCACGACGATCCACCCGTAGTGGCGCACGAAGTTGGAGATGCCCAGCATCAGTATCGTGAGCAGCGGCAGCTTCTGCTTCGTGTTGGCGAATACCGACACGATCTGCGGCACGACGTAGGTCAGCAGGAAGATGACGATGCAAAACGCCACCACGGTGACGATCGCCGGATAGGCAAACGCCATCCGCACCTTCTGGACGAGCGCGTTGCGCCGTTCGAGATAATCGGCGAGGCGCGAAAGCACGCGCGCGAGCTGGCCGATCTGCTCGCCGGACCTGACCAGCGCACGGTACATGTCCGTGAAGTCGCGCGGGTGGCGCGTCAGCGCATCGGACAGCGATGCGCCGCTCATCACCTCCGAGCGTACCGATGCCACGAGGTCGCGCACGTAGGGGCGTTCCGCCTGTTCCAGCAGGGCGGATAGCGCCTGCTCGAGGGGCAGGCTCGCTTCCAGCAGGCTCGCGAGCTGGCGCGTGAACAGTCCCAGCTCGGGTGTGGAGAGCCGGTCGCCGAAGGCGCGCTTCCTGGCGCGTCCCGAGGCGTCGACTTCCGCGGCGATTGCGTCGACCGCAATGGGCGTCAGGCCCTGTCCGCGCAAGTCGGAGCGCGCTGCGCGCGCGCTGTCCGCGTCGAGCACGCCCTTCTTGGTAGCGCCGATCGCGTCGACGGCCTCGTAGCGAAACGCCGACACGCGCTAGTCCTTGGTCACGCGGAGCAGTTCCGCTTGCGTCGTCGTGCCGTCTTCCAGCCAGCGCTCCCCGTCCTTGCGCATCGGAATCATGCCCGTCCCGCTCCGCCGCGGCGCGTATCTCGGCTTCCGAAGCCCTGAGTGTGGATCTGCACGCGGATCGCGTCGGTGACGAGCAGCAGCTCGTAGATGCCAACGCGGCCGAGGTAACCCGTGTGCCCGCATTTCGGGCATCCTGCGGCCTGCCAGTACTGGCCGTCGTGCACGCGGCACTCGCGGGCAGAGCTTGCGCACCAGATCGCTGCGCGACCACACCCAGCAGCGACGACGACAGCAGGAACGACTCGATGCCCATGTCGAGCAGCCGCGTGACGGCCGCCGCGGAATCGTTGGTGTGCAGGGTGGCGAGCACGAGGTGGCCGGTGAGCGATGCCTGCACGGCGATCTGCGCCGTTTCGAGGTCCCGGATCTCGCCGATCATGATGATGTCCGGGTCCTGACGCAGGATCGAGCGCAGCGCCTTGGCGAACGTCATGTCGATACGCGGATTGACTTGCGTCTGCCCTGCGCCCGGCAGGTCGTACTCGATCGGATCTTCGACGGTCAGGATGTTGCTCGTGCCGTCGTTCAACCGCGACAGGGCCGCGTACAACGTGGTGGTCTTGCCCGAGCCGGTGGGGCCGGTGACCAGAACGATGCCGTGCGGCTGGCTGATCAGGTGATCGAATTGCGCCAGCACGGCGTCGCTCATGCCGAGCTGCTGCAGCGTGATACGCCCGGCCTCCTTGTCGAGCAGCCGCAACACCGCGCGCTCGCCGTGACCGGTGGGCAGCGTGGAGACGCGCACGTCGATGGGCTTGCCACCCACGCGCAAGGTGATGCGGCCGTCCTGCGGCAGGCGCTTCTCCGCGATGTCGAGCTGCGCCATGATCTTGATGCGCGAGATGAGCGAGGCATGGATCGCCTTTTTCGGCCGAACGACGTCGCGCAGACGGCCGTCGACCCGGAACCGCACCACCGAAACCTGTTCGAACGGCTCGACGTGGATGTCCGATGCCCCTTCGCGCAAGGCTTGCGTCAGGAGCGCGTTGATCATGCGAATGACGGGCGCATCGTCGGCGGATTCGAGGAGGTCCTCGATCGCGGGCATGTCGAGCATCAGCTTCGCGAGGTCGAGGTCCGACTCGTATTCGTCGATGACCTGCGCTGCGTTGTCGCCCGAGCTGGCGTAGGCCTTGGCCATCGCGGTCCCGAGCTCGTCCGCGGAGACCGGCTTCAACTTGATGCGACCGAAGCGCCGGCTCACCTCGGCGATGGCGGAGGGCTGCGTCGCCGGCGTCACCCATACTTCCACCGGCGCATCCGCCGTGCCGATGCGCTGCGCCAGCACGGCGAAGTCGCGCGCGAATGCGTAGGGGAGGAGCTGGGCGTTGCCGGATGCGATACCCATGGTTTCCGCAATCAGTTCGGCTTCTCCACATAGGGCGGTACGAGCGGCTGCGGGGTGTTCGGCATGAGCGGCGGCAGGAACGTGCCGCCCACCGGCTTGCCGTTTTCGAGTGGGGGCAGCACCGGCACGCCGGTATTGGGCAGGAGCAGCCTGGGGGCGGGCTGGCCCTTGATCTGCTCGTTGCGCATGAAATCGTAGCGGTCCACGGCGGCGCTCGAGCTCTGCGCGGTGTCGCGAATCACCGTCGGACGCAGGAACACCATCAGGTTGGTCTTCACGCGCTTGCGCGTCTGGTAGTTGAACAGCCCGCCCAGCACGGGAATGTCGCCCAGTCCGGGCACCTTCTCGTTGCCATCCTGCATGTTCTCTTCGATGAGCCCGCCCAGCACGATGATCTGTCCGTCGTCGACCAGCACATTGGTATCGATGGAGCGCTTGCTGGTGATGATGCCCGCGGGGTTGCTCGTATCCTGCACCGCCGACGTTTCCTGGTAGATGGTCATCTTGACCGTGTCGCCTTCGGAGATCTGCGGCCGCACCCGCAGCGAAAGGCCGATGTCCTTGCGCTCCACGGTTTGAAACGGGTTCACGCCCACCGCGCCGGCCGATGCCGGGGTCGTGTACTGCCCGGTCACGAAGGGGACGTTCTGGCCGACCATGATCCGCGCCTCCTCGTTGTCCAGCGTGATGACGTTGGGCATCGAGAGGATGTTGGCGTTGGCGTCCGTTTCGAGCGCGTGGGCCAGCGCGCCCAGGTTGATCTGCCCGGCCACCTGCCGAATGATGCCCACGGTCAGACCGTTGCCCGGCGGAAGCGGCACGCCCGTCGTCAGCTGGGAGAGCGCCTGGTTCACGATGTTGTTGCCTCCCGTCGAGAACGAGGTCAGGCCGCCGATGCGATACGAGCTGTTCTTGTCCCCCGACGCGCCCATCCACTGCACGCCGATGTCGGCCGCCTTGTTGGCCGACACCTCGACGATCAGCGACTCCACCAGGACCTGTGCACGGCGTTGGTCCAGCCGGTCGATGACCTCGCGCAGGCCGCGGTACACCGGTTCGCTCGCCGTGATGATCAAGGTGTTGGTCGTCGCGTCGGCCTGGATGAAACCGCCTGCTCCGCCGGGCGCGAGCGGGGCCGGGGCCGGACTGGCTGCGCTGGCGGGCGCAAGCGGGCCCGGCGTGGATCCGGAGGTCGATGGCGTGAGCGGCGTCGACGAGGTGGTCGGCGACGTCGTGAGCGCCGAGGTGTCCGACGAGACCACCGCGCGCAGCGTCTGCGCGAGTCGGGTCGCTTCCGCATTCCGCAGGTGGACCACGTGCACGTTGCCGGATTCGACGGTCGGCTGATCGAGCTTTTCGATCAACGCCTTCGCCTGTGCCGCGCGCAGCAGCGAGGGCGCGCGCACGATGACCGAGTTCGTGCGTGCATCGGGGAGCAGGCTCACCCGCTCCAGCGGGTTGGTCGACTCCATGAGGCGGGTCACCATCACGGCGACGTCGCTCGCGACGGCATGCTGGATCGCCACCACCTCGGTCGCGCTCACGGCCGGCTGATCCAGCCGGTCGATGATCGTGGCCATGCGGGCGAGGTTGTCGTGGTAGTCGGTGATGACCAGGGAGTTGCTGCCCGCATCGACGTTGATCGTATTGTTCGCCGAGATCAGCGGCCGCAATACGGGACCGATGTTGGCCGCCGATTCGTACTTGAGCTTGAAGACCCGCGTCGCGATCTGGTCGCCGCGCACCTTGGCCGGCTCGGTGGCGCCCAGTTGCAGCTTGGCATCGACCTCCGGCACGATCTTGGTGAAGCCGTCGCCCTCCACCATCGCGTAGCCCTGCATGCGCAGCACGGCGGTCAGGAGCTTCAGCGCCTGGGACCGGCTCACCGGCTTCTCGGTCACCAGGTTGACGGTCCCCTTGATCCGCGGATCGATCAGGAAGGTCATGTGCATGAACTGGCCGATGGCCCTGACCACCGATTCGATATCGGCGGCGACGAACTTGAAGGTCGCCGTGTCCGCCGCGGCATCGGCGGCATGCGCGGGCGGGCCAAGCACCAGGGTGCAGATCATCGCCGCGATGGTTCCCCAGCGGCGCCAGGCCACCGTGTGCCCGCCCTGCCTGTTCGTGTCCGGAGTCGTGGTCATTGGAACTCGAGTGCAATCACGTTTTTGTCGCCTTCGCGGCGGGTCTCGCCGAGAAGGTTCATGAAATTGGCCAGGTCTTTCTCGTGTGCGGGCTCGGCTTCGGCGCGGCCGGCGAATCGCCAGTGTCCGTTGCTCAAGCCGCCGCTGCCGGTGAGGAGCATCGGCCCCCTGATCGTCTCGAGGACCATGCGGGCGGTCTCGCCCTGCCACAGTATTGTGAGCTTATACGCACCCAGAGGTTTGACCGGGGATAAACGCGACGAAAGATCCTTCATCTGGAGCTCCATGCTGCCGTTCACGCGGATCTTGCCGCTCTCGCGCTCGAGCTCCAGCGGGCCCCAGGACAGGCGTACGTTGCCCGCGGGACGTATCGTGTTGAGCGGCGCCCCCAGGCCGCTCAGCCGCTCCGCCGAAAACACCACCGCACCCGGAGTGAGCTGCCATCGCGCCCAGCTTCCGGTGACCTGCAGCACGTCCGACATCGCTTCGGCGTTCTCGAGCCGCGCGTCGACGCGCCCGAGCAACAGCGTTGGCGACAGGCGCCAGGAGAAGCGGCCCGGCAGCAAAGGGGTCAGCGGCTCGTTCCTGCCCGGCGCACCGGCGAGGAATGCGGAGCCGCTCCACACCGTCCCTTCGGGATCGCCGAGCGTCAGCCGGCCCGCCGTCGCGCGCTCCACCGGTCCCGACATCCAGGCGGCCGGACAAAACGCCACCACGGTCAGCGCAACGGTAAGGAGCCCGCTCAAGGACCATATCAGGAGACGAGACAACGGATCTCCCGATTACTCGAGGGTCCCGCCGCTCGTTTGCTGCTGCAGTGTCAGCGTCGCGTTGACCGTGTCGACGGCAGGCTGGGCCACGATGCTCGCGTCGATGACCGAGAGTCGGGCCGTCTTCTGCGCATCGTCGAGCCAGTCGAGCAGCAACGAGAACGGAACCGACGCGAGCTGCACCCGGGTCAGGCCGCCATCGAGGACCACGCTTTGCGCTTTCAGGCCCTTGCTGCTCAGCGACCTTTCGATCGCTTCCCTGGTCGGCGCGGGCGGCGCCGCTGCACCTGCCTGGGCGAGCTGCGCCGCCTGCCTGGACAACGCCTGCATTTCCGCCGCCTGCTGGCGCAGCGATGGCAACGTCTTCGCCAGTTGCTCCCTGCCCCGGATCGCGGGGTCGACCACGAGTGCATAAAGCAGCGCCACGATCACGGCCGCAGCACCCAGCGCCAGCGCCTTGCGTTCGCGCGGCTTGCGTTCCTGCCAGAAGACGAGGCTCGATTCGGCCAGCGCTCCGAGACTGACGCCGCTCACTTGCCGCTCCGTACCTGCCACGTGCCCGCCGCGGGCTGCGAAAGCGACAGGCCGCTCGCGTCGAGCGCCGCCTTCAACTGTTCGGTCGGCATCTGAGCTTCCGGCTTGGGGCGTACCAGGAGCGTGCGATCGCGATATTCGAGCGACGCGATCGGGGGCGACTTTGCGGGCTCGGCCTGCCGTACGCGTGCCCACGCGTCCCCGAAGCCGGAGAGCAGCACCAGGAAATCGTGGGGTGCGAGCTGACCCGCGGCGCGCTGCGCGGCGGCATTCTTTTGCCTCATTTGCGCGACCGGGTCCAGGACGACGCTCTCCTTGGGATAGGCGGACTTGAACGTCTGAATCATGCCGGCACGCAATCGATCCGCCTCGCTCCTCATGCGCCACCAATCGACGTACAGGCCGGTCAGGTTGATCGCTACGACGCCCGCGGCGAGCGCCATCGGCCAGCGCCACTGCCGCAAGTCGGCCTGCCCCGTGTAGCGAGCGCCCAGACCGGTAACGAGGTCGAGCCCTGCGCTGTCCACCCCCTCCAGCCAGCCGGACCACTCGTCGCGCACGAAGGTGACGCGCTGGGCGAGCTCGGGCATCGCATGACTGGCGCCACGATAGGCGTCCAACAAGCCGTCGGGCACGTAAAGCGTCACCGGTGCATCGCGGGCCACGGCGCCCAGGGCCTCGAGCACATCGGCTGCGGACGACCCCGGCGCCATGGCGATGCCGATGCCCTCCTGCTCCGCGAGACGCACCGTCAGCTCGATCTCGTCCGCGCCGTGATCGATGGCGGCGCTGACCGTGCCCGGCCGATACGGCAGGCACAATTGAGCGGGTACGGCGGACATCCTGCGCGGGCTGTGGGCGCCGACCGCCTTCGCTATCGCTTCCATCCAGTCGCGCTGCATCACCGCGATCGTGCGCATGTCCCCCGAGGCAGCGCCGGCGACGATCACGCATTCGGCCGGATCGGCAATGAGGTGTTCCTCCACGAGATTCGGCAACGCCGCTTTCAGGCGCGCCGCCGACAGCGGTGGCACCCGCAGGCGCAACAGGGTCACGTCGCTCGCCGCCACCAGCAACACCACGCGATCGACCTTGCCCAGCGTCGCCGACAACTCGGACAACGCCGCGACGCCCTCGCGCTCCACGCCGCCCGACGCGACCAGCGCGTACCTGCAGACGAGGCCACGCCCATGGGTGGCGGCTTCCGCGACGCTTTTCGATGGCAGGCGAAGGTAGAGTCTGCTCACGTCTAGTAATCCCGAACCCAGATCACCTTGGCATCCCCGCGGCTGCGCCGGACGAGAGAAGCGATCTGCAGGGACGCCTGGTTGATCCGCACGTTTCCGTTCACGATGAAGTAATCGGTGCTCACCGAGATGGCGTTGGGCGATGCGGAGGCTTGACGGCCCGGAAAGCGGCGCAGGAAATCGTTCACATCGCGAAAGTAGGCCTGCTTGCGACTCGCGACGATCGCCGCCGCACCGGTGAGCGACAGCGACTCCAATTGCGCCGCGATCACTTCGGGCGGCGCCGTGTTGACGTTGACCGGCGTCGCTTCCGGCAACACCACCGCGTAGTCCTTCAGGATGCGCAGTGTCTCCGGAGTGAAGCCGGGCACGGCGAGCAGGTCGTCCACGTAGGCAAAGTCGATCTGCGCTGGACCGGCGTTCGGTGCGTCCGTCGATCCCGCCTTGGCGGCCGCCATCGCCCCCGCCGCTGCCGATGCCAATCTGGGGTCCAGTCCCAGGTTGGCGAGCAGCCGGGCGAAAGCCTCGACTTCGTGCTCGTCGATCTTACCACCCGGGCACATGTTGGTCAGATTGAACCGGGACTGCGCATCGATCATCCTGCCCGACAGCATCACGCCGGTTTCCGCACCGTCGGAACGCCGGAACTCCACGTACTGGTCGAGCGGCGTCTCGGCGAGCGGCACTGCCCAGGGCTCGTCGAGGTTGTCGGTGGCGGAATGACGCCCGTCCTCGCGCAGGATGAGGCGCGTCCACTCGAGCGCACCGCGCAGGATCCATTGCTTCTGCAGTTGCGCACGCTGATTCTCGATGGAGCGCATCTGCACCTGCTGCTGCCAGAAGAGGCTGGCGACCATGGTGATGGCCAGCGTGGTGAGCAGCAGCGCCGTAACGACGGCGACCCCGTCCTGACGCGAGCGCAATCGCGGGCGGCGGCTCATACCGGCCCCAGCAGGAAGACCTTGACCAGCTTGCCGGGGTGGTCCTGCAGCTCCAGCGCCACTTCCAGGCCCGTCACGTCGGGCGGCGGGGCACCCGCAGGCGTCTGCGGCGTGGCCACGTCGGCACCTGCAACCCGCCAGCCGTCGGCGTTGCTGGTCCAGGTGCGGATGCTCATGGTCGTCACCCCGGATTGCATCACCACCGCCTGGGTGCTGTCGGCACGCCCCATGGCGCTTCGCCACGTGGCATCCAGCACTTTCAGATCCCGCGTCGGCAGCGATTCCTGACGGGTCAACTGCCCATTGTCGAGGCGATACGCCACCGCTTGCACCCGCGTCGGCTGGTCGTCCGCAAACACCGTGCGCACCAGCAGCAGGCGACCCTGGCTCGCCAGCAGCGTCGGGCGATTCGCGACGAGCGAGGCGGAGGCGATATGTGCGCAATCGCTCTCGAGCTGCGCAAACGTGAGCTGCATCCCGCGCGTTTCCTCGATATCGCTGGTGATCGCCGTGCGCGCCCGGATGATGCTGTCCAGCCCTCGCCAGCCGAGCACGGCCACCATCGCCAGCACGCTGATCGCCACCAGCAACTCGACGAGCGTAAAGCCGGCGTGCATGCCGCTGCGCCGGGGCGCGGGCGCCGGCGCGACGGGCGCGCGCTGTCCGCAATCGTCAGCGCGCACTCGACACCACCTGCGTCAGCCTGATGATGCGATGCCCCGGGGTGCGCGCATCGAACACGCTCACTTCGACGCGGCGAAAGAATGGATTCAGGGTGCTGAAGACTTCCTCCTCGCACACGAGGTTGAGGTCGGCCTGCGGACATTCGAAGACGCGCTTCCCCGTGGCCGGGAACTCGTGCGCGAGAAGCACCTGCGCCAGGCGATTCTCCGCGGACCAGGTCGCCATCATGGAAGCGCGAAGTCCGCTGCTGTTCTGGGTGAGGCTGCCCACCGCGCGCAGGCTCGCACCGAGTGCGGTGCCCACGATGACGAGCGCCACCAGCACCTCCAGCAGGGTGAAGCCGGCGGCGCGGCGCGCCACCGTTCCCGTCGGATCGTCGCTCGCCGTGCGCACGCTATTCCACGACGAAGTGACCGATGCCGTCGGCACGGACCGAGACGCTGACGTCGCTGACCGAAAGGGTGAGCAGGAAGGGCTTGTCCACGGGCTCGCGGCCGAACACGATGCGCAGCCGGCCGTCCTGACGTGCCATCGGCGTATCGATCGAGAAGGCCACCGGCGCGCGGCCGAAGCGGCGCTCGCGCAGCGATTCATCCTCGGTGATGGGGCGCCACTCGTTGGCGTCGCGCACCAGGAAGCGGTAGCGGTCCGGCTCGACTTCGAAGGCGATGGGACGGTTGCGCACGATGGCCTCGTCGCGCGCGAGTTGCAGCAGCAGCGCGATACGCTGGGCTTCGTTTTGCATCGTCTGGCGTTCGCTCGGCAGCGCGTTGAACGAAACGAGGCCCAGGACGATGCCGCCGATGACCAGCACCACCAGTAGCTCGAGCAGGGTGAATCCGCGCTGCGGAATCGTGCGCGACGCCGTCATGCGAAGCCGGCTAAAGCTCCCACGAGCCGATGTCGGCGTCGTAGCCGGCACCGCCCGGCTGTCCGTCCGCGCCCAGGGAGAACACGTCGATCTCGCCTTTGACGCCCGGCGAAAGGTACTGGTAGGGCCTGCCCCAAGGGTCCTTGGGGAGCTTGTCGACGTAGCCGCCCGGCTTCCAGCCCGGGGCGGGCGGACCGGATGTGGGCGCCGCGATGAGCGCCTGCAAGCCCTGGTCGGTCGTCGGATAACGCTGGTTGTCGAGGCGATACAGCTTGAGGGCCTGCATGATGGTCGCGATGTCCTGCTTGGCCGCCGCGACCCGGGCATCGTCGGTGCGGCCAATCAGCTTGGGGACCACCAGCGCGGCGAGGATCCCCATGATGACCACGACGACCATGATCTCGATGAGGGTGAATCCGCCCGGCCGCCCCGCGCGGTGGCGCCCGAGCCTTGAAACTGCAACGCTGTTCGACATGAAATCAGTGCGGAAACGATACCGACATGATAGGCCAATACGACCGGCCTGTCGGGCGCTCCTGTCGCGTTGCGGACCTCGTCCCACCCGGGGCGAGGCCGCGCAAGCTAGAACTCGTATCGGGCGGAAACGCGGAAGACGTTGACGTTGTAGCGCGGCGGCTGCTCGCCGAAAGTGAGCACGTTGGGGATGGTCGCGGGCGTGACGTTGTCGAGCATCCAGTTGTCGCTGCGGTAGCGCTCGTACCAGTAGTTGACGTTCAGCCGCAGCTTCGGGTTGAGCCGGTAGTCGGCGTAGAGCCTGAAACTGTCGACCGTCACGGCCATGTCGGGAAACCGGGTGAACACCCCCGTGTCGACGTCGATAGCGCTCCGACTGTGCAGCCTGGTGTAGTCGGCGCCGATCTCGAGCTTGTCCTGGATCACGGCATGCCTCGCACCGAGTCCGAAGAAGTCGATCGTATCCTTGTTGTTGGCGATCCAGTCGGGGGTCGAGAAGTTCTGGCTGCCGACCTGCCGCGACTTGATCTCCTCGTACCCGCCGAACACATGCGCAGTGGTCTGCTCGGTGAGCGCGAACGCGATGTCGGCATCCAGCGTTACGTCCTTGCCCGTCGTCAATCCGATCGTCGAATTCGTATAGCTGTCCCTTGCCGCGGATGCGCCCAGGCCGATGGTCACCTTCTCGCCTGCAGCGATATCGGCACGCACTGTCCCGCTATCGCGCGTGCGATCGGCCATGTTGTACTTGCGAAGCAGCGGGTTGTCGGGCGGCGTGATCCCCGGCACGGGGTTATAGCCCGAGTTGTCGCGCTCGGCATGCGCGAACTTGAGCCAGCCGTCGAGATTCTCTGTCGGTTTCGAGCTGATCTTCGCCCAGAACGTGTTCTCGCGGGTGGTGTCGACTTCCTGATTGGTGCGTTCCATCCTGTCGTAGTCGTAACCGAGGGTCCCCTTGGTGTGGGACACCGGCCGGTAGTCGACGCTCAGGTTCACCTTGTCCTGCGTGAAGCTGTAGGGCAGGTTGGTTCTGCGGTGTGGCCGGGAACATGTCGGTGCTCACCCAGCCGTAAACGGCCTGCGTCGTGTCGTTGTCGCGGTCGTTGTGCGCGTACGCCGCGTTCACGCGCAACTGGTCCGTAAGCGCGGAAGCGAGCTTGACGTTCGCATCGAACGTATTCACGCGACCGTTCAGCGAGCTTCCGGGCAAAGCCGGCACGGCCAGGGTGGTATTGAGTGTCGGCGCGAGAAAGCCCTCGTCCTGCGTCCCGCGACCGTAGGCGATGTCCGCCGTCGCATGCGTGCGTGCGCTGAACTGGTACGCCGCCAGCGCGCGAAGCTGATGGAACTCGTTGCCGGGTGGCTGCGCGAGCTGACCGGAAGCGCCGGCCGGGAACGTGAACGGGTTCTGCCAGGTCAGGGCGTCGTTGTCGTTGCGGAAGATCGATCCGTAGTAGCTCACCTTGGCCTGCCACCGCGCGCCGGCATAGGAAACCGAGGCATCGATCTGGTCGGTCGTGTAATCCACGGGGTCGACGAGCTGGGCGGCGTTGATGAAGAAGGCACCGGCGGTGCGCTTCGTCCCTTCCTTCGTTTCATGGCGGAAGCTGACGGCGTAATCCAGGCCGCCCATGGTCCAGGATCCGCCCACACCCACCTGCTTTCGTTGCGTATCGAGATCGACATCCTGGAGCGTGCTCGAGAGCGGCATGCGTCCCGTCGTGGGCGCCGGAAAGCCTGGCGGCAATGTCAGCGAGTTGCCGCCGGTCCCGAGGAAGGGCGTCTGGGCGGTATCCGTGATGTAGTGCGGCAGCTCGTCGTAATTCAGGAAAAGCTTGTACTGGCCCTGCCGTCCGCCTTCGAGACCGATCGAGCGCGAGCTCAGCCCGATATCCGTCATGTCGAAGTTCCAGTACGTCGCGTCCTGTCCGCGATAGCGCGCCTGGCCGTCGCCGATGAAGTAGGCGCCCTTCTCGTTGAGTCCGGTGTATTCGCCGAACTTGGCCGAATCCTCCGAAACGTAGCCGACGCCGGCGTTGACGTTCCCGCTCGTTCCCTTCTCGAACGGACAGGACTCGCACTTCCATTGGGAGGTATCCGGAGGTGCCGCGCCCATGGCGGACGCACTGTCGGCAGCGTTGGCGGCAGACAGGGGCCACAGCATCGCGAACACTAACAGTTGACCTGAGCTTCTCATTTTCTTGTCCTGTTGTCCGTTGCTCTCGTCGGCGGGACGCACATGGTTGCGGCGTGCCCGCCGGTCGTGACGGCGGTCGCCGGCTACCGCATCAGCTTCGCCCCCGAGGGGTGATTCGATCCGTGAACCTGCGAATGGCAATTCGTGCACGCCCCTGCGAGCAGGAAGCCCGACGGCACGGCCGTGCCGCCCGGCAGGGCCGAGCTCGTATAGGGCACCGACGGATGGCCGCTGGGCGCATGGCATTGCTGGCACAGGAGCGGCGGGCTCTTCTTGACCATGCCCTGGTAAGTCGACCCGTGCGGCGAGTGGCACAGCGTGCAGTCCTCGGCCACCGGGGCATGCTCCCAAAGGAACGGGCCGCGTTTGTCCGCGTGGCAGGTGTAGCACGTCTGGTTCACCGTCGGCTTCGCGAGCATGGTCGCCGTATTGGAGCCGTGCACGGCGTGGCAATCGGAGCACGCGACCTTGCCGAAGCGTACCGGGTGGGTCGTAGGCTTGTTGAAGTCGGCGCGCTGCTTCAGATGGCACGTGTAGCAGACCTCGGGCTGCGTCACCTTCTTGAGCACGGGATCGTGCTCGACGTGGATCTTGTGGCAACTGGCGCAGGCCACGTCGTTGGCCTCGTGCGTGCTGGCGACCCAGCCCGTGCGGGCATTGCCGCGGTGGCATTCGAGACAGGGGCGGTTCTGCTCGGCCACGCTGTGCGAGGAGTGCCGCTCGAAGCTGATGATCAGCGCCTCGTCGCCCGATGCGGCGTGGGCGGCTCCCGGCCCATGGCACGCTTCGCACTGCAGGCCGCCGGGAGCGAACGGAGTGCGCTTGTCGCCGCGCTGCCCGTGCTTGGTCTTGAAGATCGGCAGGATCGGCACCCGCCAGCCTTCGCCGTGACAGGTGAGGCAGGTGTCGGCCCCCTTCTCCGAATAGGCCGCCGGCGGTGTCGCAGCTTCCGCCGCCGGTTTCGCGGGTGCCTGGGCGAAAGCGGCGAGACCGAAGCCAAGCAACGAGCACAGGAGGAGCGCAGCAAATGATCGTTTCGTGAGGGTCATCGTTCTTCGCCCGTTAGCATGGTTCGTGTCGATTCGTCCGGTACGGCGGGACATCGGTCGCCCGGCCTCGCCGCCGCTGCGGTCCGCAGCGGCGAGGCAGCGCGTTCAGTCCCGGCGGCGTCGGGGGTTGCGCCTCATTTCACGCCGTGGACCAGCTTGACGTCCAACGCCCTCCCCGGGCCGTGGCAGAAAGAGCACGCTTCCGGCTCTGCAGCGTCGATCGCCGCCTGCGTCGCCCCGAAGATTCCGTTGTTGAAGGCATCCTGCATGTGCGTCTTGGCCGTCGCGCTGTCGTGGCACGACGAGCACACCGCCGAGATCGGCGTGATCCTGAGGTTGTCGGAGGCATCGAGTGCGGACGCGCCGGTGCTGATCGTGTTCGCCTTGACCCCGTTGGCGGTCGGTGCATCCCAGACGCCGGTCAGCTGATACGACGTGCCGACGTGGCAGGTGGCGCAGTTGTTGAGCTTTCCGGGAAACACGACGCCGCTGAAGTCGTTCACGCTGCCGCCGAACCCGTACACGACGATCCCCTTCGTGCGGAACCCGCCCTTGCCCGCCTGACCGGCGTGGATGGCGTGGATCATGGTCTTGAAGTCGATGGACTCCTCGAGCTTGCCATCCACACCTCCGGTGAGAACGCCCGAGCTCGACGGGCGTCGGCTCGCATCGGTGGCGTTGGGGTTGTGGCAGACCGCGCATACCTGGGGCTCGTCCGTGCGGTTGTTGCCGTGCAGGCTCAGCACGTCGTGGCAGGCGTCGCACTTCGCGATGTCGACCACCACGCGTCGCGGCGTCGCCGTGCCGGTGATCGCGTAATCCTTGAACACGCTCTTCACGGCCAGCCGATCGTTGAACTGACCCTTGGCCGTGACGTCGCCCGCAGGATGCCCGTCCATCAGGACGCGCAGCGTTCCCGTCTGTCCGGCGGGAACGGCGACCGGCGACGTGACGGTGTAAGTGCCCGCGGCAGACCCGGGCACGGCGGCCGTGCTGAGCGCATTGATGCTGATCGGCTGGCCGTAGGTCTGTCCGCTGCCGTCGTTGCCGAAGTCCTTCGTGGTCCATCCGATCTTGACGGTCAGCGTGCTGTTGCCCCCCGCCGTGAAGGCCGGGTGCGTCTTGATGTTGTAAGGCGCATCTGCGTTCGTCGGATCGGTGACGGAGAACGTGATCACCGGCTTGCTGCCCGGCGTGGTCGACGATGCGCTCAGGATGTTGAGCTTGAACTTGGCGGCGGCCGCCTTGAATCGTGCCGGGAAGTCATGCGCGACGGCGATGTCCATGGACGACCCGGGGAACCGGCCCGTGGCATGGCAGAGCGCGCACGTGCTGTCGTCGGGCTGCGGTCCGCCCGGATGCGCCGTGATCTGGTACGGCTTGGCCGGATCCGGCTGGACACCGAAGTACACGTCGTCGTGGCACGCGCCGCAGGCCTGCATGCTCGGGCTCGTCTTCCAGTGGTCGCCTTGCGGCGTGGCGTTCGCGGCCCCCGGAGTGCCGTCGTGGCAGACGGTGCAGTTGCGCACGTCCTGCGGGAACGTGGCGCCGGAGAAGTCGGCATTGCCGATCTTGTACGGGGTTCCGGCCAGGACGCTCGGCAGGCTCGAGCCGTAGTGGATCTTGTGGATCATGTTCCGGAATTCGACCGTCACGTTCGGCTTGCCGGCAGTGGCGACCCACGAGCCGCGGTTGTGGCAGGTCAGGCACAGCTTCGTGTCGACGCGGGTGCCGTGTGCGGTGAGTTGCTCGTGGCACTGGTTGCACTTGGCCGTCGCGATGACCTCGCGCGTGACCGCGAGCGAGCTTCCGGACGGCACGAAATCGTAGACGCCGGTGGCCCTCGGGTACGCGCTGTTCCCCTGCTGTATCGTCACGCGGTGCACGATGTTCGGCTGATAGCTGATGTCGAGCGCCTTGCCGTCGGCGTCGGTACAGGACGCCGGGCACGGATTCTTGGCCGCATCCGTGATGTCCGTGGCAAACATGTACGTGTACTTGCCATCGCCGCGGTTGACCAGCGTGCCGTAGACAGCCCCGGTGGCGACCCGCTCCTGCGTGCCTTGCACGGCGCCGCCCGAGGCGCGGTTGATGTAGTCCTGCCACATGGTGGCGCCGCCATTGGTGCCGGGCACGAGCTTGGCGATGTTGAATCGCAGATCCGCGGGCGCGAGGCCCGCCATGCCTTCGCCGGACTGGTTCGTGACGGTGAAGTCGACCACGGGCGCGCCGCCGACGCTGACGCTGGTGATGGTGATGGTGAGCGCGGTCGCGTCGGCCAACGCCGCGGTTCCCTCGACCTTGGCCTCGCCGGTGCGCGTCGCGCCGGACGCTGTCCCGCCGCTGCCACCCGCCAGAGCGATTGCGAGATTCCCGCAGCCACCAGCGCGATCCACTGCAACGACGATCGATTCTTGCTCATGAACCACTCCGCTAATTGAAAAACGGCGCTTCCGGATCAGCAAACTGCCAGCGCGCCGCGGCAGGCGGTCTGGATCGCCGCGCCTTCAGCTTGCCTCGACGTTCCCGCTCCGGGAACGATGCGCCGAATCGCGAACGCGAGCAACCGCACACCCCTGCACGACAGACCGCGGACGCGCCGCGTGTTGCATTCGTGTCGTCCCCGATTGCACACGGCCCCGGCAGCCGCAAATCGGGTGCAGGCGCCGACAGCGGCGACGACCTGCGTCGTCGTTCGCCCCGATCGATCGCGCGCGTTTGCGTACGAGCACCCCGATGCCTCGCGTGCCGCGCCACGCGAATCGTAGATCGGGCGGCGCCGGGGTGCATTTGCGCTGGATCAAGCGGACTACGGCTTGGCCATGACCCGTTTCTTGATGCCTTCGTAGATCCCGGCAGGCAGGATGTTGCGCGTGACGAGATCCGCTTTGCTGTGGTAGGGCCGGCCCGCAACGATCTTGTCGGCCTCCGCGTCGCCGATCCCCGGAAGGCGTTTGAGCTCGGATTTGCCGGCGCGGTTGATGTCCACGAGCTTGGTCGGCGCCGGCGCCTTGGCCTTTGCCTTGGTGCTTTTCCCGGTCGCGCCGGACTTGTCGACCGTTGCCGCCGACGCGTTCGATTTGCTCTCGGCGGCGACGCATGGCGTGGCGAGGAAGATTGCTGCCGCGGCGATCAACGCGGCCTTGACGATGCGGTGTTGCATGAAGTTCTCCTGAATCGTGCTGAGGCAGTTCGCGTGCAGCACCGAACGACGGACGTCCACAAAAAAACAACCCGGAGCGTCTTCCGCCCCGGGCTGCATTCTGCTGCAGTTTGCTGCTGCCGGGGCACGGGCGCCGTGCCCCGGCATGGTTACCGTGACCTGACTTCGGTCACCTTGTTACTTCGCGTGCATGGCCTTGATGTCCGCGACCTTGCCGGACGCATGGCACAGCATGCACTGCTCGGACTTCGTGAACTTCATGGTCGACGCCGCTCCGATGGCCGGGCGGGTGGCGACCGAAGACACCTTCGAGAACAGCGTGACCAGCGTGCCGCCGTTGGCGATCATGTGCTGCGTGGCCAGGCTGCTGTCGTGACAGCCGAAGCAGGAGGCGGCGATCGGCGAGCTCACCAGGTTGTCGTTCGTGTAGTTGACCTGCCCGGCTCCCAGCGTCGTCACCCAGGGCGAAAGGCCGATGGACGGCGCGTTCGTCGGGTTGCTCATGTCCGTCTTCGCATCGCTCGTCCAGAGCAGGTTCGGCAGGGCGGCACTGTTCGCTGCGCCACTGAAGTCGTAGCTGCCGGCCACGTGGCACGTCTCGCAGTTCTTCAGGACGCCGGGATAGGTCACGACCCCGAAACCGTCCGGATTGTCAGCGGTCGCTTCGTACGTGAACGGCTGCTCGCGCTTGCTCGCTCCATGGATGCCATGGATCAGGCTCTTGCTCGCAACCGACCAGCCGCCGCCGAAGTTGTTGGCGGCACCGGTGTGACCGGTGTTCTTGTTGGCGTCGTGGCACCCGCCAAGCGCACAACCCTGGCCGTTGTTGCGTGCGCCGCTGTGGAACGACGGCTGGACACCCAACTGGGCGTGGCAGTTGTTGCACTTGTTGTTGTCGACGATGCGACCGCCGGGGCGTGTAGCCGTCGGCGACCTTCGTCACGAAGGCGGGCTCACGCAGCCGGATGCCCTTCGGATAGTCCGGGAGGTTCAACTGGACGAACCCGTTGTAATCGACGCCGATGGCCGCCGTGACCATGGCCGCGTTGTCGGGGATGACTGCCCCCAGCGTGGCGGTGTAATAGCCGCTCGCGTCCGGACCGGTCTGGGAGTTGCCGCTCGTACCGTCGCGAAGGGCCTTGACGGATGCGGTCTTCTGGGCATTCCAGTCGGCCGGAGTGGCGATACCGTCCTGCGGCACCGCGTAGACGATGTAGACGCCTGGCGAGCCGTCCACGTCGGTGATGAGGTTGCCCGACGCGTTGAACGTCACGGGCTGCCCGTCCTTCAGGACGCGATACACCACGGTGGCTTTCTTCGCACCGGCCGCGCCCGCGACCGTGACCTGCTTGATGTCGTAATTGATCTTGTAGACCCCCGCCGGCATGTTCATCTGCGCCGCCAGCGGAATCGACGGACCCTGCCCGGAGGGGAAGCCCGGGGTCGGCACGTTGGTGGCCGTGTTCAGCGGATAACCGCCACGCCCGTTCGCGCCGTAGTTGTCCACCGTCACGTGATAGATGGGAATCGCTGCCGAGCTGTGGCACAGCGCGCACTTGCTGTCGTCCGCCTGGGCGCCGCCGATGTGACCGTACTGCGACGTGGCGAGGCCGGCTTCGGCGTCGGCAAGCGTCAGGCCCTTGCCCGTTGCGAAGTCGATGCCGTCGTGGCACGCGCCGCACGCGAGCCGGGTCGGCACGTTCTTCCAGTTGTCGCCCTGCGCGGTCTTGTTCTTCGCGCCCGCGGATCCGTCGTGGCACTTGGTGCAGTTCTGGACGGGCTGCGGATACGTGATGTCGTTGAAGAGCACGTTGGCGTAGTTGTAGCCGGTCTTGGTGAGTCTCTCGGCCATGTGGATCTTGTGGATCTCGTTCGGGAGGTTCCCTACCGTACGACCCATGACGACATAGGTGCTCCCGCTGTAACCGGTCGCGGTGGTCGCGGCTTCGGTACGGCCGTACCGGCGCTGGTCGGTATGGCACACATCGCAGTACCTGGTGTCCTGGCGGGCGCCGCCGTGGAAGCTGAACTCCTGGTGGCATTCGAAGCAGGAAGCCGACTGGACGATGTCGCGCCCGGCCGGATCCCCGCTGGCGCCGACCGCCGTGTGGGCCGCCGGCCAGAGGTCCATGACGAGGTTGGCCGGCGTCCCGATCGGAACGCCGGTGACGCCGGAGTTGGAAGCGTCGGGTGTATTGGTGCCGGTGCCCCGGGCATTTCCGCTGAGCTGGATGACGACGCGGTGCAGCTTGGCCGGATCGTAGGCGAGGTCACCGAGATCCGCGGCCTTGTTGGGCGCCACGTAGGTTGCCCCGTCGACGAACGCCTTGACCTTCGAGATGTCCGTCCAGAAGGTGTACTTGTACGTGCCGTCGCCGTTGTCGACCAGCGTTCCCTTGTTGTCCGACGACGGCCTCGTGGGCGCATCGGCTGCCGTCGTGGTGGCGGCGGGACTGATCACGATGTAGCTCACCCATTTGCTCGGGCTGCCGTTGCTGCCGGGCACGAGCTTGGCCATGGTGAATGCCAGGTTCGATAGGCTCGTGTACTTGGCGGTGGCAGACTTGTTCGTGAACCCGAGGCCCTTGATCCCGCGGTTGTTGGCGTCGGTGACCTGGAAAGTCACGACGGGCTGGCCGTCGGTCGTTACGCTGGTGATGGCACCTTTCGGCGCGAGCTGCGCCCACTGGTCCGAGGTCAACGTTGCGGCGTCGATCGGGGTGCCTGCCGGTGGCGCAACGCTCACCGTCGCTCCGTTGGAGGCCTGCGCCGGTGGTGTCACGGGAACGTCGGCACTGCTGTCCCCGCCACCGCCTCCTCCGCATCCGGCGACCGCGATCGCAAAAACGCTCGCCATCCCGAGCGTGATCCAACGGTTCATTGTCGATGGGATTGGTAGTCTCATGTCGTCCCCTTTTTCGCTCCTACGGCAATATCAATCGACTTCACCTCGAGCAAGACGCAAATCTCGCGCGGTACGTTGCGGGCCTCGGTCGACTGGACAGGTGTCGGGCACTGCAAAAGCAATCAACTGCGGTGTGGCTGTCACCAGAACCACGCGTCGCTGCACGCACGCCCGCGATCCTGCTGCGGGCAAAAGCATCGCGGCGCGCGAAATTGAAAGTCGGGAGAGTCAAGCGTCGAGTGCAACAGCGTCGGCGGCTGGCATCGCCGAGCGATGGAGAACTGGGATGATGACAATCGATCATCGCTTTGCGCTCAGCGAGCCCGCGTTGGTGAGTGCGAGCTCTGGACAACCATTCTCAATCGCGATCTGCCCGATGTGACCTGCAGGGTGACGATGCTCGGGTTTGCTGGCCCAAGTGGAACAAGCTCGACCGCTGCCGCATGTAGTGCGACACGGTCGCGCCAATCGTCTCGATGCATACTAGTCGCGACACCTCGCGGCAACTTGACCTACGTCAACGTGATGCTGTTGGGCGTGAACCATTCGACAATTGGTCGCAGGCGGCGCGCTCCGGTGTTGCATAAACGCATCTGACGCCAACCGCACTTTCGGCGCGCCAACCCGATTCTCCCGTCGGGAGACCCCGTATCACATTCCGAGGGAGCGAGCGCGGCACGGAGGAGCTGCAGCGCACCCGACACCCGTCGTGCGCGCCTGGATCGAGCATCCGACCGTCGCGTCGTCGGCAGCGCGGTTCCGTCGAGCACGGTGACCGGTGCCACCGGCGAGCGCCGCGCGTCGAACGCCAGACCGGCGCGACGCAATTCCGATTGCTTTGCGGTGTGCTTAGTTGCCGCATTAAGCTTCGGGACGTGGTCGTGCGCACGACCTGCAACGGACTCTCGGAACCGGAGACTCATGGCGCAAACGATGTTTTCCCGGCGCACGCGCGAGCGAGAGGCATGAATCGCCGCCCGCGCCTCTCGCTCGATCTGCTGCCGGCATTCCGGGCTGCCGCCGCGCTCTATCACGCGCGCAGCGCGGAGCATCGTCACCACGGCGTCGCTCGCGATCGCATGCGGAGACGCTGGCACTTGTTCCACGTGCGACCGGCGCTCGGTCACCCACGCGGCAGGACATCGCGCGACCGACGAGCATCTCGATCGCCGATGACGACGACCGAAGCGCTGGCATCGTTCAGCGCGTGGTTGCGCGAGGAAATCGCACGCGACGGCGATCGGGCCCCCGACATGCTGCAGCCAGGGCACCTGCCGCGCGCTCGCGCTTCGCTCGAAGGGGAAAAGGCCGGCCGGTGATCCGATCGCCGGAGGGGCGCGCGCATCGGCGCGTGCCGGCCGCATCGGGCGCCCTGCCGGGCGCACAAAAAAATCGCGGCACCGTCGCCGGCGCCGCGCCTGTCTGGAACGTTCGCGGGGCAAATGCTTCCCGCGCCGGGTGCTGTCGGTGCCGCGCGGATCTAAGCCGGCGCAATGCCGATGCCTGTCACGCGCATTGTCGCCAACCGCCGCCGGTTCGATCCGGCGGCGCATTCACCGGCAACTGCGCTGCCGGCTTGCTGCAAAGGGTGTCCCCCGCCTGTGCCGTGCCATCCGTCATCTTGAACCGAGGTTCAAGATTGGTCGCCTGCCGGGGCCTTCAGGCGCTTCCGCATGGGAGCGCACACCAGCCCGAACTGGCTCGGCAACCTCGCTACGCTAGCATTGGTTCAAAGAGTATTTGGACGACTCGAACACCGCAGGGAACATTGAAAGAACGACGCGCCGACAGCGTGGCCGCAAGAGGCCTTCAACCGCCGGAGAGCACCTGGTCGATCGCGCTGTGCATGGCTCCGATTCTACCGCGCAAGGACGTTTCGTCAATCGCTACATCGCCGCGGTTTGCCTGAACGTCACTACGCGTACGCAACAATTCGTTCGCGATGTTGAGCGCGGCCATGACAGCGATGCGCTCGACGTTGGCGACCTTGCCCGCATCGCGGATCTCGCGCATGCGCCGATCGAGAAACGAAACCGCTTCGACAAGATCCGCGCGCTCGTGTTCCCGGCACGCCACCTTGTAGTCGCGGCCAAGCACGGTAACGTCGAGCGTGATCAGGCGATCGCCGGCCGCGGACGCATTCGTGCTCATGATCGTGCACCCTCCGCTGCCGAGGCGACGAGGCCGCCCTGCGGCAGGCGCGCGAGCAGCGTGTCCAGCCGTTCGCGGGCCTCCTCCACGCGCTCCGACAGCGCGCGGTTGCGAATCTGCGCCGAAGCGAGCTCCTGCCGCAGCGCATCGTTGTCGGCACGCAACGCGATCGCGTGATCGATCAGCGCCGACAGCTTGCGCTCCAGCGCGGCGAGCTCGCGTTCCGTGTCGGTGCCTTCGTTCTCCGGCTCCGGAGGAAAGAGGGAAGACGTCATCGGACCACTATAGGTGCTGCGCGCGCACGACGTCAACCGCGACGCCCGTCGGGCTCGTCGCCCGTGGCGAGCGGCTCGTAGCGCACCGACACGATCTCGAGCTCCTCGGCGCCGCCGGGCGTGCGCAACGTGACGGCGTCGCCCGCGCGTGCCTTGAGCAGCGCGCGCGCCATGGGCGAGATCCAGCTGATGTAGCCCCTGGTGGTGTCGATCTCGTCGACGCCGACGATGCTGACGGTGCGCTGCTCGCCGCGTTCGTTCATCACCGTCACGGTGGCGCCGAAGAACACGCGGTCCTCGTCGCCTTCGTCGCGCGGCGCGGACGGGTCGACCACCTCCGCGATATCGAGGCGCCGGATGAGGAAGCGGATGCGGCGATCGATCTCGCGCAGGCGTCGCTTGCCGTAGATGTAATCGCCGTTCTCGGAGCGATCTCCGTTGCCCGCAGCCCACGCGATCACGGCCACGAGCTCGGGGCGTTCCTTGTGCACGAGCCGGTCGAGCTCGGATTTCAGGCGCGCGAACGCCCGGCGGTGTCATGTAGTTGCGCGCACCCGCCGGCAACGGCGACGCCTGCTCGACGTCGTCGTCTTCGGGCGCGGCGTCCGATTCGCGTGTGAAAGCCTTGTTCATCCCGATGTTCCCGCTCGCGGCACAGGCAATGCGCGTGCCTATAATGGACCTCGCCTTCGACCCCCGCGTTCCCGATCCGTTCATGCCCCCTGCGCGTCTCGCCCCGCACAGCCCCGCCGGCGCGCTCGGCGTCGTGCTGCTGTTGTGTGCGGTGGCGCTCGCCGCATTCGGGTTCGCGCTCGCGAGCGGGAGCATTCGCGTTCCCGCGCGTGCAGTGCTCGACGCGCTGTGGAGCGCATCGGGCGATGCCGACATTGCCATTGTGCGCGATTTGCGCCTGCCGCGCGCAATGACCGCCTTTGCCGCGGGCGGCTTGCTCGCAGTCGCCGGCGCGCTCATGCAGGTGCTGTTGCGCAATCCCCTCGCGGACCCGTACGTGCTCGGCCTGTCGGGCGGCGCGGCGGCGGGCGCGCTCGCTGCGCTCGCGCTCGGCTGGGCCGCGCTGGCGGGACCTGCGGCCTTCGCGGGCGCCCTTGCATCGAGCGCGCTCGTCTTCGGGCTCGCTCGCGTGCATGCGGACCGCACGGCGTGGACGGCCACGCGGCTGCTCCTCACCGGAGTGATCGTGGCCTCCGGCTGGAGCGCGATCGTGCTCCTGCTGCTCGCGCTCGCGCCCGACGGGCAGATCCGGGGCATGATGTTCTGGCTGATCGGCGACCTCTCCGCCGCGCGCTATCCGGGATTCGCGCTCGCGGTGCTCGCCGCGATCGTTGCGCTCGCGCTCACGATCGCCCGCGACCTCAACGTGCTGTTGCGCGGCCACGACATCGCGGCGAGCCTCGGCGTCCCGGTGACGCGCATGACCCTGGCGTTGTACGCGATGTCCGCACTCGCCACGGCGGTCGCCGTCATGGCGGCGGGGACGATCGGCTTCGTCGGGCTCGTGGTGCCGCACGCGTTGCGACTGCTGCTCGGCAACGATCAGCGCCTGCTGCTGCCGGCTGCGGCTCTCGCCGGAGGCGCGCTGCTCACGATCGCCGACACCCTCGCCCGCACCATCGCCGCCCCGCTGCAGCTGCCTGCCGGCGTGCTGACGGCATGCCTCGGCGTGCCGCTGTTCCTGTGGCTGCTGCTGCGTCGATGAGCGCCGCCGGGCCGTCCCAAGGCGCGAATTGCGCCCCCTCGGGGGGTGTGGGGGCACATGCAACCGCCGCCGGGCCGTCCCAAGGCGCGAATTGCGCCCCCTCGGGGGGTGTGGGGGCACATGCAACCGCCGCCGGGCCGCCCCAAGGCGCGAATTGCGCCCCCTCGGGGGGTGAGGGGGCACCTAGGAGCGCGCCCGCACCGCGCCTCGCGGCGCAAGGCGTCCGCGTGGTCGTGGGCTCCCGCACGCTCGTCGACGATCTCGCGCTGTCCCTCGCGCCGGGTCGATGCTGCGTGATCGTCGGACCGAACGGCGCCGGCAAGTCGACGCTGCTGCGCACCCTTGCCGGACTGCGCAGCCCGGCGCAGGGCACGATCGCGTACGACGGCGTGAACCTCGACGCGCTCGGACCGCGCGAGCGGGCGCGGCGGCGAGGCTGGCTACCCGATGCGACGTTCGACGCGTTTCCTGCGACCGTGCTGGAAACGGTGCTGGTCGGACGCCATCCTGCCCTGCAGCGCTGGCAATGGGAATCCGGCGACGACATCGCCATCGCGCGCGGCGCGCTCGCGGGCGTCGGTCTCCCCGACATCGAGCAGCGCGACGTGGGAACGCTCTCGAGCGGCGAGCGGCGGCGGGTGGGGATCGCGGCGCTGCTCGCGCAGGACCCCGCCATCATGCTGCTGGACGAGCCCTCCGCGCATCTCGATCCAGGGCAGCAGGTCGCCGTGCTCGACCTCGTGTGCAACCTCGCACGCGAGCGCGGCAAGGTCGTCGCGATGGTGCTGCACGACCTGCATCTCGCGCTGCGCTATGCCGACGTGGCCGTCGCGATCGCGCGGGGACGCACGCTCGCCGGGCCCGCAAGCGACATCCTGTGCGCTCGCGTGCTGTCGGACGTGTTCGGTCACCCCCTCGTGGAAGTGGGCGCCGGCACGACGCGAACGCTAGTGCCGGCCTGAGATCGGGCCACCGGCCACGCGGCGCACGCGTGCCCGATCGATCGCGGCGCACAGCTCGGCGAGCCCTTCGACGAAACGTGGACCGGGCCGATGCAGGAGGTCCGCATTGACCACGTCGAGATTGCCGCTCGCCACCGCGGGTACGCCCGGCCATCGCTTCCACTCGTCGAGCCAGCCAGGCGGGCGCCCCCCGTCGACGCCGGCGACGATCGCATCGGGCTGCGCCGCGATCACCGCTTCCGCGCTCACCGTCGGCGCCGGTTGAGTCAGGGCGGCGAACACGTTGCGCCCGCCGCAGGCCTCGATGGCGCGCGTGACGAGGTGCTGCCCGCCCAGCGTCACGAGCGGGGAGTTCCACACCTCGTAGAAGACGCGCACCGGCGCACGTCCGGCGTATTGCGCGCGCAGCGCTTCGTAGCGCTCGCGAAACGATCGCGCCGCCGGATCCGCCGTGCCCGCGGTTCCGGCGATCGTGCCCAGGCGTTCCAGTACCGAGGCGATGCCGCCGATGTCGTGCGGGTCCACGGTGAACACCGGGAGGCCCCGCGCCCGCAGCACGTCCACCTGCCCGGGAGACGTGTACGGCCAGGTGACGACCAGGTCGGGTTTCAGCGTGAAGATCGCTTCCAGGTCGAGGCCGTGCGCATCGCCTACGCGGCGCAGGTTGCGCGCGGCGGCGGGCCAATCCGCGCCGAAGACCGTACCGACGATCCGATCGCCCGCGCCGGCCGCGTACAGCAGCTCCGTGACGTTCGGGGCAAGGCTCACGATGCGTCGTGCAGGCGCGCGAAGCTCGATGCGCGCGCCGGTGTCGTCGGTCACGCCGGCCGCGCCGGCCGTCGCGGCCGCCAGCGCGAGCAGCGCAAGGCTTGCGCATCGCAGCAGCGAAGGCGCCGCTCTCGTCGCCGCCCGCGCGCCAGCGCAAAGATGCACGGAGAGCTTCATGGCTGCCACCGCAGCGCCGCGAACACGCTCGCGCCGCCGGTGGAGTAGCCGGCGGCGAGGCGGTAGTCGCGATCGAGCACGTTGTCCCCGCGCAGGAGCAGCGTCCACTGCCGCTGGAGCGTCCACTCGGCAGTGAGGTTCAGCAAGCCGTAGCCCGCGAGGCGGACCGCGTTCGCCGCGTCGTCGAACCGATGCGACGACGCCACCCATTCGGCGCCGAGCCGCCACGCACCCCACGCCTGCTCGAGCGCGAGGCTGCCGTGCTGGCGCGCACGCCGCGGCAGCAGGCGGCCGGTGTCGTCGTCGTGCGGATCGGCGAGGTCGAGCGACGCCTTGAGCGTCGTTTCGGCGCGCTGTGCGACGAGCGCGAGCGTGACGCCCTCGAGCGTCGCGCTGCTCACGTTCTGCGGAGCGCAGACGAAATTTGCGTCGCACTGGAACACGATCAGATCGCGCATGCGATTGCGATAGGCGGTGGCCCGGCCCTCGACGTTCGCACGTCTGCCCATGATCGATGCGCCGGTCGTCCAGACGGCTGCGACCTCGACGTTGTGCGAGGTTTCGGGCCGCAGCGCCGGGTTCGAGAAGCCGGGGTAATAGAGGTCGTTGAACGTGGGCGCCTTGAACGCGGTCGCGTACCCCGCGGACAGTCTCAGCGACGGCAGCACGCGATATGCATAGGTCGCGCCGCCGCTCGTGCGCGAGCCGAATTGCGCGGAGCGGTCCTCGCGCACGTTCGCCGCAAGGGAATTCGCGTCGTCATGCCACTGGTACACGGCAAGCAATGCGTTGGTATCGCGCTCGGACGCCGTGAACGCGGTGTCGGACGTGACGTGCTCCTCGCGTCGCTCCGCGCCTACCGTCGCCGAGCCGACCGGCAAGGCGAGATCGTTGAGCCACGTGTACTGGCGATCGCGGGTGCGGAACGGGAAATCGCCGAAGCCGGTGCGCGACTGGCTGTCGTCGACACTTTGTGCAAGCGTGAGCCGGGAGGTCCAGCGCTCGTGCATCCGGTTGCGGCTTTCCACGCGCGTCGTCTCGATGACGGTGACCGTGCGATCGTCGAAGTCGGGGCCGGAATCGAATTGCGCATTGAGGCGGCTGCGCAACCCGGCCGCGACGAGCTCCTGGTCCGGGGCCCACATGAGCGTCACGTTGCCCGCCGCGCTGCCGCCCCGATAGCCGTCGCGATCCGGGTTGTACTGGAAGTTTGCCGGGTCGTCGACGGCGTTGAAGCCGTCGCTCGAGCGCTGGCTGGCCTGCACGCTGAAGCGCAGGGGACCGGCGCCGGCGCCGAGGCTGCCGCCGTACTCGAGCGTGCCGTGCGTGGCGTACCCGGCGCGCGCGCTCGCGTGTAACCCGCGCGCAGCGGCTCCTCGCGTGAACACCTGCACGACGCCACCGATCGCATCGGCCCCGTACAGGCCCGAAGCCGGCCCGCGCAGGATCTCGATGTGGTCGATGTCGGCGAGCGGCAGGGCTTCGATCGTCGCGGCGCCGGAGGTCGCCGAATCGATTCGCACGCCGTCGACGAGCACGACCGTGTGCCCGCGATTGCTTCCCCGCAGGAAGAGGCTCGTGACCCCTCCGGGCCCGCCGTTGCGCGTGATCTCCACGCCCGGCTGGCGCTGCAGCAACTCGGCGACGCCGCCCGGGCCGGCGCGCGCGATCTCCTCCGGACCGATCACCGTGACATCGGCCAGGGCATCCGCGGCGGACTGCGCCGAACGCGTCGCGGTGACGATGACCGGAATGGACTCCATCTGTGCGTGGACGGGAACTGCGATGAAGGACGACGCAACCAGCACGGCCGCTGCAAGGCCGCCTGCCGGGCACCAGGGGATGATCGACACGTGTTCCGCTCCGAGAGCGCCATGCGACCCCGCACGGCATTCGGTCCGGCCGCGCGCGTCCGGTGCTGCCCGGTTGCGCGCGGCCCACGAGCCGGCCGCCGGGTTGTTGCGGCCGGGCGCAGGCCGGTCTCCGGGCTCGTCAGATCGGAGCGTCCGCCTTCCCGTGGACCCATGGCCACAGTGGCGTCGTGGACGTCCTGCACTGACCTACCGTTGCGGGGGCAGCCGCGGCGTGGCGCACTCGCATGCGCGCACCGCGTTCCCGTTTCATCCGACGCGCGGACGCGCGGCGGACACCTGCGGTGCCCAATTCTAGCGCGCGGCATCGTATGCTGGCGCAACGCGAAAACGATCGGAGCACGGCACGTCAATATGTCTGCGATCCCCGACAGACTGGAAAAAATTATGCTGCTACACTTCGCGCACCCCTGCTTCGACGCTGCAGCTTCTCCCCCAAGGCCGCAGCGAGTGCCGTGACCCGCAAGCTTTACATCCGCACCTTCGGGTGCCAGATGAACGAGTACGACTCGGCCCGCATGGCCGACGTGCTCGCGGACTCCGAAGGGCTGTCGCTCACCGACCGCCCGGACGACGCCGACGTCATCCTGTTCAACACCTGCTCCGTGCGCGAGAAGGCGCAGGAGCGCGTGTTCCACGATCTCGGGCGCGTGCGCGAGCTCAAGGCCGCCCGACCGGAGATCATCATCGGCGTCGGCGGCTGCGTCGCGAGCCAGGAAGGCGCTGCGATCGTGCGCCGAGCCCCCTACGTCGACGTGGTATTCGGCCCGCAGACGCTGCACCGCCTGCCCGGACTCATCCGCGCGCGCCGCTCGACCGGCAAGCCGCAGGTCGACATCTCGTTTCCCGAGGTCGAGAAGTTCGATCACCTCCCGCCCCCGCGCGTGGAGGGCGCGAGCGCCTTCGTGTCGATCATGGAGGGCTGCAGCAAGTACTGCTCGTTCTGCGTCGTGCCCTACACCCGCGGCGAGGAGATCTCGCGGCCGTTCGAGGACGTGCTCACCGAGATCGCCGACCTCGCGGACCGGGGCGTGCGCGAGGTCACGCTGCTCGGCCAGAACGTCAATGCGTATCGCGGTCCCGCCGCGAGCGACACCGGGGCGCCCCGGACGGTCGATTTCGCAACGCTGGTCGAGACGATCGCGGAAGTGCCCGGCATCGAACGCATCCGGTACACGACATCGCATCCCAAGGAGATGACGGCCGCGCTCATCGACGTCTACGGCCGCGTCGACAGGCTGGTTTCGCACCTCCACCTGCCGGTGCAGTCGGGCTCGGACCGCGTCCTCGCGGCGATGAAGCGCGGCTACACCGTCCTCGAATACAAGTCGATCGTGCGCAGGCTCCGGCGCGTGCGCCCCGATCTGTCGCTCACCTCCGACTTCATCGTGGGCTTCCCGGGCGAAACCGACGCCGATTTCGAGCGCACGCTGCAGCTCGTCGAGGAGATCCGCTTCGACGGCGCCTTCAGCTTTGCCTATAGCCCGCGCCCGGGCACGCCCGCGGCCGAGCTGCCGGATGCGATTCCGCCCGACGTGCAGCAGGCGCGCCTCGCGCGGCTGCAGGCGCTTCTCGACGCGCAGTACCGCGCGTACAGCGAGGCGATGGTCGGGTCGCGCCAGCGGGTGCTGGTCACGGGCAGCGCGGTGAAGAACAGGACGGAGCTCGCCGCGCGGACGGCGAACAACCGCGTCGTCAACTTCGGGGGCGACGCCTCGCTGATCGGCGGTTATGCCGACGTGGTCGTCACCGCCGCGCTGCCCCATTCGCTGCGCGGCGAGCTTGCCGCCTGACGGTCCGCTTCGACGGAGGAGCAGTCGGATGTATCGAGTACCAGGTATCCGCCCAACAGGATGCCGCAACGTGTCGAGGTTTCGATGAGCACGAGCCCATCCAGCATCCGCCTTTCCCTGCGCCCGCGCCGCCTCGCGCTGGCCGTGTGCGTCGCCGCTGACGCTGCTCTCCGGCTGCGCCACGCTGGCGAGAAACGACCTGGCCAGCAGCGATGATGCCGCCGACGCCGCGCAGACCGGCCTCGCGGCCGCGCAGGCCGCCGAGGGCATCCACAACGGCGACACCCGCAACATGCGGCCAGCCGCTGCCGCTGCGGCTGCGGCTGCCGCGGCGGCAGTCTCGCAGGGCCAGCCGCGTCCGTTCAACGACGTGCTGAAGGACGCAAAGGAGATCCCGGGCCTGTTCACGCTCTGGCAGAAGGAAGACAAGATCCTGATCGAGATCGCGCCGGAGCAGTTCGACAAGCCGTTCCTGTTCCAGCTCAACCAGGCGCGCGGCATCGGCGAGAAGGGCGTGTACGGCGGCATGATGGGCTTCAGCCAGGTCGCGCGCTTCAAGAAGGTGGGCAACAACGTGCAGCTGCTCGCGAGCAACGTCGAGTTCACCGCTCGCGAGGGCACGCCGATGGCGCGCATGGTGTCGGAGGCCTTCTCCGACAGCCTGCTCGCGTCCGCGCCGATCGTGAGCGGCCCGCACACCTCGAAGAAGTCGGTCCTGATCGAAGCCAACAACCTTCTGCTGAACGACCTGCCGGCGGCCTCGCGCTTCGCGCAGGGCGTCTACCAGCGCGGCTACTCTTTCGACCCGCGCAACTCCAGCATCGACAAGAGCCTACGGCAATCCGGACCAGGTCTCGTTCCTGGTGCTCGCCCACTACGCGAACATGAAGGCGGCGAGCGCTGCCGGCGGCCCCCTTGGCCCTAGAGGCGTGCCACCGTTCGAGAATCTCGCCGATCCGCGCAGCCTCTTCCTCGGCCTGCAATACAGCATCGCGGAGCTGCCGTCCCCGATGAAGCCGCGCGTCGCGGATCCCCGCGTGGGTCACTTCACGGCCGAGGTCTGGGACTTCACGGACGACCTGCACTACACCGCGCGCAAGCATTACGTGGATCGGTGGCGTCTCGATAAGAAGGACCCGGCCGCCGCGCTGTCGGAGCCGGTGAAGCCCATCGTGTTCTGGATCGACCGCAACGTGCCGCTCAAGTACCGCGGCGTCGTGCGCGAGGGCATCCTCGAGTGGAACAAGGCATTCGAGCGCATCGGGTTCAAGGACGCGATCGTGGTGAAGCAGCAGCCCGACGACGCGGACTTCGAGACCGCGGATGCGCGCCACGCAACCGTGCGCTGGTTCGCCGGCACCGACGTGAGCTTCGCGATCGGCCCGTCCGACATCGACCCGCGCACGGGCGAGATCCTCGACGCCGATGTCGCGATTCCCGAGAACTGGTCGCGCGGCGATCGGCGCTTCCTGCGCGAAGATCTCGGCACGGCAGCGTGGCCCGCAGCACAGGCGGCAGCGATGGCGCGCGGCCAGGCGCGACGACCGCATGTGCAGCTACGCGGCCGAGGCGCTGGACGAATCGCAATTCGGCCTCGAGCTGCTGCAGGAGCGCGGCGAGATCGACGCCGATGGTCCCGAAGCCGAGGCGTTCGTGATGGGCGCGCTCAAGGACGTCGTGATGCACGAGGTCGGGCACGCGCTGGGCCTGCGCCACAACTTCCGCGCGTCCACGGCCTATCCGCTGGACAAGCTCGCCGATCGCCGCTTCACGAGCAAGTACGGCCTCGCCGGCTCGGTGATGGATTACGTGCCCGTGAACCTCGCGCTGAAGGGCGAGCAGCAGGGCGAATATCACCAGTCGACGCTCGGTCCCTACGACTACTGGGCGATCGAGTACGCCTACAAGCCGATCGATCCCGCCCACGAGAAGCAGGAACTCGAGAAGATCGCCGAGCGCGGCGCGTCCGATCCCATGCTCGCCTTCTCGTCGGACGAGGAAGCGGGCTCGGGTGTCGATCCGGCCGCGAGCCAGTTCGACTTCGGCAGCGATTCGCTCGCGTACCTCGAGCGCCGGTTCAAGCTCACGTCCGAGCTGTGGACGCGCCTCGAAGGCAAGCATCTGTCGCCGGGGCAGTCGTACGACGTGCTGCGGCGCAGCTTCGACTCGGGGCTGCGCCAGACCCGGCGCGCCGCGCAGGTCGCGTCCAAGTACATCTCGGGCGTGACCTACGTGCGTGATTACGCGGGCACCGGACGCAATCCTCTCACGCCCGGTCCCGGCCGATCGCCAGCGCGCTGCGCTCAAGCTCCTCACCGACAACATCTTTTCCGCGGACAGCTTCCGCTTCCCGGCGCAGTTCATGCAGCGCATGGGCGTCGACTACCTGATGCTCGACGGCGGCTCGCCGGACTTCAGCCTGAACAGCCGCGTGCTGGCGCTGCAGTCGGGCGCGCTGGGGCAGCTCATGCACGAATCCGTGGCCGCGCGCCTGCTCGACTCCGAGAGCAAGGTCAGCGATCCGGCGGATTCGCTGCGCCTGTCGGAGCTCTACGACGTCCTGCACAAGGCGGTCTGGAGCGAGCTCAAGACCGGTCGCGACATCAACCTCCTCCGGCGCAATCTGCAGCGCGAGTATGCGAACCGGGTCGCGACCATCCTCGTCCGCCCTTCCGCCACGATGCCCGCCGATGCGCGCGCGCTGCTGCGCGAGGATGCCCGGCAGCTGCGCGGCGAGGTGCTGGCGGCGCAGAAGAAGCCGGGACTGTCGAAGGAGGCGCGGGCCCATCTCGCCGAGGTGTACGCCACCCTCGACGAGGCCCTGCGCGCGCCGCTGATGCGCCCCGGCGTGTAGCTCGGGCCATTCGTCGCCGCCCGGCCGTTCGGGCACGCCGTCGGCGCAAGGCGATGCGCGTGCCGTCGAGGCCGGAGGCGGTTCGGGCGTTGCGGCGCGGCGCGCTAGTTCCGGCCTCCCGTGTGCTCGCGGGGTGCCGGTGCGATACTGTGCGCATGGCGACGCCCCGGGAACACCTGGAATTCTCGTTCGATCCGCTCGACAACCGGGCGCTCGCGAACCTGTGCGGACCGCTCGAGGCGAACCTGCGCCAGATCGAGGCCGCCCTCGACGTCACCATCGGCCATCGCGGCGGCACCTTCGTGCTGCACGGCACCCCGGCCCAGACGGAGCTCGCGGCCGAGGCGCTGCGGCGCTTCTACGGCCTCGCCGAAAAGCCGCTGTCCGTCGACGACATCCAGCTCGGGCTGATCGAGATCTCGACGCGCATGAAGACCGCGCACGCGCCCGACGGCACCGCCGGACCCGCGGCTGCGCGGGCCGAAGAGGATGGCGTCCCGCTCCTGCGTACCCGCCGCGCCGACCTGCACGGGCGCACGCCCAACCAGAACGTGTATCTGCGCGACATCCAGGAGCACGACATCACGTTCGGCATCGGTCCCGCGGGCACCGGCAAGACCTACCTCGCCGTCGCATGCGCGGTCGACGCCCTGGAGCGCGATGCGGTGAAGCGGCTCGTGCTCGTGCGGCCGGCGGTGGAGGCCGGCGAGCGCCTGGGTTTCCTGCCGGGCGATCTCGCGCAGAAGGTCGATCCCTACCTGCGCCCGTTGTACGACGCCTTGTACGATCTGATGGGCTTCGACAAGACCGGCAAGCTCTTCGAGCGAGGCACGATCGAGATCGCCCCGCTCGCGTACATGCGCGGCCGCACGCTCAACCACTCGTTCATCATCCTCGACGAGGCGCAGAACACCACGCCCGAGCAGATGAAGATGTTCCTCACGCGCATCGGCTTCGGCACCAAGGCGGTGATCACGGGCGACGTGACGCAGATCGACCTCGCGCGCGGCCAGAAAAGCGGCCTCATCGAAGCCGACAGGATCCTCGCCGGCGTGCGCGGCATCGCCTTCACGCGCTTCACCAGCGCGGACGTCGTGCGCCATCCCCTCGTCCAGAAGATCATCAACGCCTACGAGCGCGACCTCGAAGCCCAGAAGCACGCCGGCCCGGAGCGCTGACATCGCGGCCGCAGGTGCGAGCGAGCGCCCGCGACTGTCGCTTGCCGTGCAGTACGCGGTTTCCGCACGCGGTCTGCCCAAGCCCGCGATGCTGCGGCGCTGGGCGAAGCTCGCGCTGGAGCGCGACGTCGCCGTCGCGCTGCGCCTTGTCGGCCGCGCGGAAGGCGAACGCCTCAACGCCGGGTACCGCGGCAAGCCCTACGCCACGAACGTGCTGACGTTCGTGTACGATGACGTGGACCCGCTGTCGGGCGACCTGGTGCTGTGCGTGCCGGTGGTCCGCCGGGAAGCGCGGGAGCAGGGCAAGGCCCTCGCGGATCACTGCGCGCACCTCGTCGTTCACGGCATGCTGCACCTTCAAGGCTACGACCACGATCGCGACCGCACCGCGCGCCGCATGGAAGCGCGGGAGACGGCGCTACTCGCCACCCTGGGCATCCCGGACCCCTATGCCGACCCGTATGCCGGACGCAGCGCCTGAGCGCACGCCGTCCCTCGCGTCTTCCCGCCATGGCCTCTGACGAGGGCAAGTCGGAATCGCGCCCGACCCTGCTCGAACGCCTGTCCGCGTTCCTGACGCGCGAGCCCGAGGACCGCGAGGAGCTGCTCGAGCTCCTGCACGGCGCATTCGAGCGCAAGCTCCTCGACGCCGACGCGCTGTCGATGATCGAGGGCGTGATGTCGGTCTCGGAGATGACCGTGCGCGACATCATGATCCCGCGCGCGCAGATGGACGTCGTCTCGATCGAGGACGATCCCGAGGACTTCATTCCGCTCGTGCTCGACACCCGGCACTCCCGCTTCCCCGTGATCGGCGAGAACAAGGACGACATCGTGGGCATCCTGCTCGCGAAGGAGCTCCTCAACTACTACGCCAACCCGGAAGGCTTCCACCTGCGCGACACGCTGCGTCCGGCCGTGTTCGTGCCCGAATCGAAGCGCCTCAACGTGCTGCTGCGCGACTTCCGCGCCAATCGCAATCACATGGCCATCGTCGTCGACGAGTACGGCGGCGTGTCGGGCCTCGTGACCATCGAGGACGTGCTCGAGCAGATCGTGGGCGACATCGAGGACGAATACGACTTCGACGAGAGCGAGGACAACATCGTCCCCGAGGCGAACGGGCGCTACCGCGTGAAGGCGCAGACGGAGATCGGGGACTTCAACGCGCACTTCGGCACCGGCTTCTCCGACGACGAGTTCGACACGGTGGGCGGCCTCGTGCTGCAGGCGTTCGGGCGCCTGCCCAAGCGCGGCGAATCGACCACGATCGGCGACTTTCGCTTCCGCGTGATCCGCGCCGACAGCCGCCGGCTGTACACGCTGCACCTCGAGCCGCTCGCGCCGCCCCCGGCTGCGGGGACGGAAGGCGCCGCGCGTCCGGCCGCCTGACGCGGCCCATTGCATGTTGCCGCGCATCCACCGCCGACCGGCGGTTCGGGACGCATGAGGCTGCCGCCGGGCGAGGCGCTTCCCCTGCTGCTCGCGCTCCTTGCCGGCGCGGCGACGGTGTTCGCGTTCGCGCCGTTCGAGCTCCCGCTGGTGCCCGTCGTGACGCTCGCGCTGCTGTTCGCGCAATGGCAGCACGCAGCACCCGGGGCCGCGGCGCGCCTCGGGTTCGCCTTCGGTGCCGGACTCTTCGGCGCGGGCGTGTCGTGGGTGTACATCGCGCTCAACACCTTCGGCGCGATGCCGGCGCCCCTCGCGGCGATCGGCACCGCCGGCTTCTGCCTGTACCTCGCGCTGTGGCCGGCGCTCGCAGGCTCGCTCGCGACGCGGTTCACCGCCCCCGGTACGCTCGCGCGCGTCGTCGCATGCGCTGCCGCGTGGACGCTCGCGGAGTGGGCGCGCGGCTGGGTATTGAGCGGCTTTCCGTGGCTCGGCGTCGGCTATGCCCAGATCACGGTGGCAGGGCCGACCGCGCTTGCGGGCTACGCGCCCGTGGGCGGCATCTGGCTCGTGTCGCTCGCGGTGAGCGGCGTCGCGGCGGCCCTCGCGCTCGTGGTCGACGCGCTCGCGAATGCGAGACGTCGTGCGATCGCAGGTGCGCTCGCGGCCGCAGCCGCGATCGTGGCCGGCGGGGCGCTGCTGCAGCGCATGGAGTGGACGCACGCCGCCGGCGCGCCGCTTTCGATCACGCTCGTGCAAGGCAACGTCACGCAGGACATGAAGTTCGATCCCGCGTTTCGCGAGGCCACGTACCGACTGTATGCGGACCTCGTGCGCCGGAGCCCGGGACGCGTCGTGGTGCTCCCGGAAAGCGCGCTGCCCGCGTTCCTCGACGAAGTGCCGGAGCCCGTGCTGCGCGAGCTCGCGAGCATGGCAGCGCAGCGCGACGGCAGCGTGCTGGCCGGCGTCTTCACGCTGGAGCCGCCGCTTCCCGGCGAGGCGACGCCGCGCTACTACAACAGCGTGGTGAGCCTCGACGCCGGCGCCGTGCAGCTCTATCGCAAGCGGCATCTGGTGCCCTTCGGCGAGACCATTCCGCTCGAGCCGATCGTAGGCTGGTTCATCCGCTCGGTGCTGCACATTCCGCTCGCCAACCAGAGCGCGGGCGATGCCGACCAGCCGCCCGCTGCGCGTCGCCGGCCAGGCAGATCGCCGTCGACATCTGCTACGAGGACGTGTTCGGCTCCGACATCAGGCCGCAGGCCGCAGGCGCAACGATGCTCGTCAACGTCACCAACGACGCGTGGTACGGCCGATCGCTCGCGGCGCTGCAGCACAACCAGATCGCCGCGATGCGCGCGCTCGAGAGCGGGCGTCCCCTGCTGCGCGCGACGAACACGGGCATCACGTCGGCGATCGCGCACGACGGGCGGGAAATCGCGCGCCTGCCCTGGTTCTCGCGCGACACGCTCACCGTCGCCGTTGCGGGACGGCGGGGCATCACGCCGTACGTCGCGCTCGGCGATGCGCTGCCCGCCGGCCTCGCGTTCGCGATCCTCGTCGTCGCGATGGTGGCAGCACGCCGCGCCCGCGCGCCCGGCGAGCCCGGCCAAAACCGCTAGAATGCGCGCTTGCCGCCGCGCGCACGATCGCGATCACGATGCTCACCTTCCAGCAACTCATCATGCAGCTTCAGTCCTACTGGGACCGACAGGGCTGCGCACTCCTGCAGCCCTACGACATGGAGGTGGGCGCGGGCACCTCGCACACCGCCACGTTCCTGCGCGCACTCGGGCCCGAGCCGTGGCGCGCTGCGTACGTGCAGCCCTCGCGCCGGCCCAAGGACGGCCGCTACGGCGAGAATCCGAACCGGCTGCAGCACTACTACCAGTACCAGGTCGTGCTCAAGCCCTCGCCGGCCGACATCCTCGACCGCTATCTCGGCTCGCTCGAAGCGCTCGGCTTCGATCTCACGAAGAACGACGTGCGCTTCGTCGAGGACGACTGGGAGAACCCGACGCTCGGCGCGTGGGGCCTCGGCTGGGAAGTGTGGTTGAACGGCATGGAAGTGACGCAGTTCACGTACTTCCAGCAGGTCGGCGGCATCGACTGCAATCCGGTCACGGGCGAGATCACCTACGGTCTCGAGCGCCTCGCCATGTACCTGCAGGACAAGGAGAACGTGTTCGACCTCGTATGGACGACCTGGGAGGAGCAGGGCCCGGATCCTGGACAACCGCATGCGCACGCTGACCTACGGCGACGTGTATCACCAGAACGAGGTCGAGCAGTCCACCTACAACTTCGAGCACTCGAACGCGCCGAAGCTCTTCGAGCTCTTCGCCTTCTACGAAAGCGAGGCGAAGCGCCTGCTCGAGGCGAAGCTGTCGCTGCCCGGCTACGAGATGATCCTGAAGGCGGCGCACACCTTCAACCTGCTCGATGCGCGCGGTGCGATATCGGTCACCGAGCGTGCCGCCTACATCGGCCGCATCCGCACGCTGTCGCGGCTCGTGGCTACCGCCTACGTCGAATCGCGCGAGGCGCTCGGATTCCCGATGCTGCCGGCGCATGCGCGCACGAAGGCGGCCTGACATGGGACATCTGCACGAGTCGGCCACGCTCGTCGTGGAGCTCCTCACCGAGGAACTTCCACCGAAGGCGCTGCGCACCCTGGGCGAGAGCTTCGCGGACGCGTTGCGCGCGGGACTCGCGCAGCGCGGATTTCTGTCGCCTGCGAGCGAGCTGACGGGGTTCGCGACCCCGCGCCGACTCGCCGCAAAGATCACGCACGTGCTCGCGCAATCCCCGGACGCGCCCGTCACCCAGCGCCTGATGCCAGCCAGTGTCGCGCTCGATGCAAACGGTCCCACCAAGGCGCTGCGCAAGAGGCTCGCGTCGGTCGGACGCGAATCGCTCGCGGACCGCTGGCCGGAGGCGAGCGACGGGGCCGACCGCCTGTACGTCGAGGGCGACGGCAAGGTCGATGCGGTGTTCCTGTCGAGCGTAGCGCCGGGCCAGCCGCTCGCCCGCGGGTTGCAGGAAGCGCTCGATCAAGCCATCGCGGCGTTGCCCATCCCCAAGGTGATGAGCTATGCCTCGGCGCAATCGCCGCTCGGGCGCAACGACGTGAAGTTCGTGCGCCCCGCGCATCGCCTGCTCGCGCTGCACGGGCCCGATGTCGTCGAGATCGTGAGCGAGCGCCTGCAGCTCGCCGCCGGACGCACCACCGCCGGGCATCGATTCCTCAGCCGCGCCGACGTCGGCATCGCGACCGCGGAGGCGTACGAGGAAACGCTGGAAGCCGAAGGCAAGGTGGTGCCCTCGTTCGCGGAGCGCCGCGCGCGCATCGCCACCGCCCTCGATCGTGCCGCCGACGGCGCGGACGTGATCCGCACCGACGCGCTCCTCGACGAAGTCACCGCGCTGGTGGAATGGCCCGCCGTGTATGCAGGCACGTTCGACCCCGCATTCCTCGCCGTCCCGCAGGAATGCCTGATCCTCACGATGCAGCAGAACCAGAAGTACTTCGCGCTCGCGGGACGCGACGGGAAGCTCTCCAACCGCTTCCTCGTCGTCAGCAACCTCGAGACGAGCGATCCTGCCGCCATCGTGCAGGGCAACGAGCGGGTGCTGCGCGCGCGCCTCGCGGATGCGAAGTTCTTCTACGACCAGGATCGCCGGCAGCGCCTCGAGGAGCGCGTGCCGAAGCTCGCGACGATCGTGTACCACAACAAGCTCGGCACGCTCGCCGGGCGCGTGCTGCGCATCGAGCAGCTCGCGGCCGCGATCGCGACGGCGCTCAACGTGGACCACGGGCTCGCCGAGCGCGCCGCACGCCTCGCCAAGGCTGATCTCGTCACCGACATGGTGGGCGAATTCCCCGAGCTGCAGGGCCTCATGGGCCGCTATTACGCCCAGCACGATGGCGAGTCGCCTGCCGTTGCGCGCGCGATCGAGCAGCACTACTGGCCGCGCTTCGCCGGCGACGCGCTGCCCGAGGACGGCGTCGCCCAGGCCGTCGCGCTTGCGGACAAGCTGGAAGCGCTCGCCGGGATGTTCGGCATCGGCGCCCAGCCCACCGGCGACAAGGACCCGTTCGGCCTGCGCCGGGCGGCGCTCGGCGTGTTGCGCATCCTGATCGAGCGGCAGATCGCGTTGCCGCTCGATGCACTGCTGCGGATGGCCTTCGACGCGTTCGCCGCCGTGCCCGCGGTGCAGGACGCCCGCATCGAGCTGGCGGAGTTCATCTACGAGCGACTGCGCGGCTACCTGCGGGAGCAGGGCTACACGGCGAACCAGATCGCGGCCGTGGTCGATTCGCGGCCGAACGACATCCATCTCGTGGCGTCCCGGCTCGCGGCCGTGCAATCCTTCGAGGCGTTGCCGGAAGCGGGGACGCTCGCCGCCGCGAACAAGCGGATCATCAACATCCTGCGCAAGGCGGAAGGCGAAGCGCCGGAGGCGGCCGCGGTCGATCGCGCCCGGCTCGCGGACGGCGCGGAGCACGATCTGTACCTCGTGTTCCAGAAGCTCGAGCCCGTGGTCGACAACCGCTGCGCGAGCGGCGATTACGCGGGTGCGCTGGTGGCGCTCGCGACGGCCAAGCCGGCCGTCGACCGCTTCTTCGACGACGTCATGGTGATGGCCGACGATCCGGGCGTGCGCGCCAACCGTCTCGCGCTGCTGCGCGGCGTGGCCGCCACCATGAACCGCGTGGCCGACATCTCCAAGCTGGCGGTCTGACCCGTGCCCATGTCGAACCGGCCCCCAAAGCTCATCGTTCTCGATCGCGACGGCGTCATCAATCACGACAGCGATCAGTTCATCAAGTCGCCCGACGAATGGCGGCCCATTCCGGGCAGCCTCGAGGCCATCGCCCGGCTGCACCACGCCGGATACCGTGTGGTCGTGGCGACGAACCAGTCCGGCATCTCACGCGGCCTGCTCGACATGGCCACCCTGAGCGCCATCCACGAGAAGATGCACCGCGCGCTCGCGCTGGTTGGCGGCCGCATCGACGCCGTGTTCTACTGCCCGCACTCCGCCGATGCCATGTGCGAATGCCGCAAGCCGAGGTGCGGGATGCTGAAGGAGATCGGCGTGCGCTTCGGCGTCGAGATGACCGGCGTGCCGTGCGTGGGCGACAGCCTGCGCGACCTGCAGTGTGCCGACGGTGTGGGCGCCCAGCCGATGCTGGTGCTCACCGGCAAGGGCGAGCGCACGCTGCGCGAAGGCAGCTTTCCCAAGAACACGGTGATCTTTCCCGATCTCGCGTTCGCGGCTTCGGCGCTGCTGGCCGGCGACTGAGCGCCGGCGGCGGCGGCGCGAGCACGATCCGTGCGGGCGATCCTGTTCACGCTGTTCCAGGCAGCCGTCACCGCGTTCTACGCGGCGCTGATGCTCGCCACGTTCTGGCTGCCGCGCGTCGCGCGCTACCGCGTTGCCGCGAGCTGGTGCGCAGTCAACCTGTGGGGCGCACGCCGGATCTGCGGGATCGGCTGGCGCGCCGAGGGCCTCGACCGGCTGCGCCCCGATCTCGCGACGCCGCACATCGTGATGTCGAAGCACAGCTCCACGTGGGAGACGCTCGCCCTCACGCAGTACTTCCCGCCGCTCGCGTACGTCGCGAAGAAGGAGCTGCTGTCGATTCCGTTCTTCGGCTGGGGCTTCGCGCTCGCCTCGCCGATCACCATCGACCGCAGGTCCGGCAATACCGCCATGCAGCAGATCGTGATGCAGGGCCGCCAGCGCTTCGCGCAGGGGTTCTGGATCGTCGTCTATCCCGAAGGCACGCGGATCAAGGCAGGCACGCGCGCCAAGTACAAGACCGGAGGCGCACGCCTTGCCATCGCGATGGGCGTGCCGGTCATCCCCGTCGCGCACAACGCGGGCTATCTCTGGCCCAAAGGGATCTTCGGCAAACGCCCGGGAACGATTACCATCTCGTTCGGTCCCGCCATCCATCCGGACGGCAAAGACCCGCAGGCGCTCACGACGGAAATCGAAACTTGGATCGAGAACGAAGTCGCGCGGCTCTCCGTGCCCCGCTGATCGGGGGCGACGGACCGTCCGCGCGGGAAGGCCAGGCACGCACCGTCGTGCTCGCCGGCCAGCCGGTCGACTACCGGCTGCATCGCGGCGCCCGGCGCACCATCGGCATGCAGATCGGGTTGTCGGGGCTCACGGTGCGGGCGCCTCGCTCGGTGCCGATCCGCGAGATCGAGGCGGCGCTCGTCGAGCGCGCGGCGTGGATCGTGCGCACGCTCGCCGAATGGCGCGCGCGCCGTCGTGACGTGCTGCCGCGCGAGTGGAAGACCGGCGCGCCGATCCTCTACCAGGGCGTCGAGCTCGCCCTCGCCGTGTTCCCGTCGCGCAAGCAGGCGATCGCCGCCGATCTCTTCCACGTGACCGTGCGGCACCCGAAACCCTACGAGGAGCGCCAGCTCGCGAGCTATGTCTCGCACTGGCTGCGAGAGGAGACGATGCGCCTCCTGTCGCCGTGGGTCGCGCATTTCGCGGCGCGGCTCGCGCGCGCGTGCCCCCCGGTGAAGCTCACGAACGCACGCACGGAATGGGGCAGCTGCAACCATCGCGGCGAGATCCGGCTCAACTGGCGCCTCGTCCATCTGCCGCCGCAGCTCGCGCAGTACGTGGCCGCGCACGAGGTGGCGCATCTCGTGGAACTCAACCACTCGCCGCGGTTCTGGGCGGTGGTCGAGGCACTTTTCCCCGACCACGGCCATGCGCGCCGCGCGTTGGGCGACTGGACTGCGTTGCTCGAAGCCTGACGGCTCCGGGCGAGCGCCTCAATCGCTCGTCGGCGCGCTCAAGGCGGGAAACTTCGGCCGCAATCCCGCCTGCTGCTCCAGGAGGCGGGCGAGCGCGGCCGCGAGCTCGTCGCCGGATCGGCTGTCGCGCCACGCGCCGCCTTTCGGCCGGAAGTGAAAGCCACCCGAGCGCGCCGCCACCCAGAGCTCGCGATTGGGCACGTGCCGGTTCACGATCAGCTTGCTGCCGTCCTCGCACTCGATCTCCAGGATGCCGTCGTTGAGGTTCCAGTCGAGGTCGACGTCGCTGTCCGCGAGCGCCGCGTCGAGCGCTTCTCCGATCGCGACGAGCGCCGCATCCGCTGCCGTGATGAACTCGGTATCCGTGAGCATCGCTCCTCCTGTCGAGCACGCGGCCGCCGCCGGATCGACGCGCTTTCGGCATGCTACGATTCCGCACGATGTTACCTCTTCCGCATCGGACGTCTTCGCCGTTGCGCCGTCGTGCGGTGCGCATGCTCCTGACCGCCGCGGCCGTTTCCTCGCTCGCGGCGTGCGGCATCAAGGGGCCGCTCAAGCCGCCGCCGGCAACCGCGCAAGGCTCGCCATCTCCGGAGCTTGCCGTTCCGACGCCCGACGCGCCCGTTCCGGGACAGCAACCGCCCGAGCCCGTCGAGCCGCGCGTGCCTTCGCAGTGACGGCGTTCGAGTACGTCGGCGGCGAGCTGCACGTCGAAGGCGTCCCGCTGGCGACCATCGCCGCGCGCTTCGGCACACCCTGCTACGTCTACTCGCGCTCGGCCCTGGGGTCGAACTTCCGGGCCTACGACAGCGCGCTGCGCGAGGTCGACCACCTCGTCTGCTATGCGCTCAAGGCCAACTCGAATCTCGCCGTGCTCGACCTGTTCGCGCGCATGGGCAGCGGCTTCGACATCGTCTCCGGCGGCGAGCTCGCGCGCGTGCTCGCCGCCGGCGGCGACCCGCGCAAGGTCGTGTTCTCCGGCGTGGGCAAGGGCGTCGCGGAGATGGAGGCGGCACTGGCCGCACGCATCCTGTGCTTCAACGTCGAGTCCGCAGCGGAGCTCGACGCGCTGAACTGCGTTGCCGGACGCATGGGCGTCGTCGCGCCGGTCAGCTTCCGCGTGAATCCCGACGTCGATCCGCAGACGCACCCGTACATCTCGACCGGCCTGCGCGAGAGCAAGTTCGGCGTCCCGTTCACCGAGGCGCCTGGCGCTGTACCGGCGCGCCGCCGCGCTGGCGCACGTCGCCGTGCGCGGGATCGACATCCACATCGGATCCCAGATCACCACGCTCGCGCCGTACCGCGAGGCGGTCGCGAAGGTGCTCGCGCTGGCGGACGAGCTCGCCGCCAACGGCATCGTGCTGGAGCACATCGACCTGGGCGGCGGGCTCGGCATCCGCTACCGCGACGAGACGCCGGTGTCGATCGAAGACTACGCGCAGGCGATAGTCCCGCTGTTCGCGGGACGGCGCGAAAGGCTGGTGGTGGAGCCGGGACGTCGCCTCGTCGGCGATGCCGGCGTGCTGCTCACGCGCGTCGTCTATCTCAAGCCCGGCGAGCACGGCAGCTTCGCGATCGTCGATGCCGCCATGAACGATCTGATCCGGCCGGCGCTCTACGATGCATGGCACGACGTGCTGCCGGTGCAGCCACGCACGGCGCCGACGAGGCAATGGCAGATCGTCGGACCCGTGTGCGAAAGCGGGGACTTCCTCGCGAAGGATCGCGATCTCGCCGTCGAGCAAGGCGATCTCCTCGCCGTCGCCAGCGCCGGTGCGTACGCCTTCGCGATGGCCTCCAACTACAACACCCGCCCGCGCGCGTGCGAGGTGATGGTCGACGGCGGCGCGGTGCATCTCGTGCGCGAGAGAGAGCACGTGGAGTCGCTGTTCGCGGGCGAATCGCGACTGCCGTAGAGCGTCACTTCCGCACCACGCGCGACCGCATTCGCGCGCGCCGGCACACGCGAGCGACACGGTTGCGATGCGTGCGGAAGCGTCGTGAATCGCGTGTGCGAATACGCAACACCGCCGAATGCAGCGCGTGAAAACGCAGCACGATTCTTGCAATTCAATAAAATGCGGCTAGAATTCAGGCAGCAGGTCGCAATGGGTTTGTCAAGAGGTCGGAACAAAAACGGCAGACTCGGAGCCCTGCGGTGAAGCAGTTAAAACAGTCAAAGCAACTCAGACAGGAGAAACGTAAATGGCTGACATGATGTCGTCGATGATGACGCCCACGGCTGCGGCCCCGGCGCCCAAGAAGGCCGCCCCGAAGAAGCGCTCGGCGGCCAAGAAGTCCGCGAAGAAGGCCGCCGGCAAGCGCGGTGGCGCAAAGAAGGCCGCTGCGAAGAAGACCGCCCGCAAGACGACCGGCCGCAAGACGGCTGCGAAGAAGGGCGCGAAGAGGGGTGCCAAGAAGTCGGCAGCGAAGAAGCGCGGCGGTGCCCGCAAGACGGCTGCAAAGCGCGGCGCAAAGAAGACGGCTGCAAAGCGCGGCGCAAAGAAGACGGCCCGCAAGAGCGCCGGTCGCAAGACGGCTGCGAAGCGCGGCGGTGCCAAGCGCGGCGCCAAGAAGGCTGCCGGCAAGCGCGGCGGTCGCAAGGCGGCGAAGAAGAAGTAATCCTCGCGCGCGCCTTCGGCGGCCGCATGCACGGGCCGCCTGAAGCAAGAACAGGCGACGTTCCCACGTCGCCTGTTTGCTTTTCAGCAGCGCGCGTCGCGGGCCCTCGGCCGTCAGCGCACGCGCGCACGTCCCCTGTGCGGGCGTTGACCGGGGCGAGGACCGCTCATCTTCGCGAGCCTCGGCTTGGCGGTGCTCTCGGTGCGGGCCGCGCTCGCCGCACGCGTGCCGCGTTTCGCGCCCGTCGTCGCGTGGCTCGCTCCGGCGACCTTGGTCGATCGCGGCGTGGCGCGCGACTTTCGGGCTTCCCTTCGCCGCGCGCGCCGTGCGTCGGCGCGGGAGCCCGGCTGCTCGTGATGCGCAGCTTCTGCCCGGGCTTCACCGTGGGCCGCGAGAGGCCGTTCCAGCGCTGGATGTCCGCCGCCGACACCGCGTAGCGCGATGCGATGGTCGTCAGCGTATCGCCGCGCGTGACGCGGTAATAGAACGTGCGGCCCTTGGGCACCGTCGTGAACACCGCGTGCTCGAGCGTTTCGGCGGAGGCGCGCGCGTCGCGCTGCGCCGGGACGAGCACGGCGTAGCCCGGCGGCACGGTCCTGTCCGCGCCGACGCCGTTCACGGCGCGCAGGGTGTCGGCCGACATGCCGAACCGCGCGGCGACCTGCTGCAGCGAATCGCCGGGCTGCATGCGATAGGCCTGCCACGACACGAGCGGCTGGTCGAGGAGATCGAGCTTGGCCGCGAAGAGCTCGGCCTTGTCGATCGGCAGCAGGATCGTGTGCTCGTCGGCGCCCGCGATCACCGGGCGGTTGTGATGCGGATTGAGGTACTGGAACTCGTCGACCGACATTTCGGCGAGCTCCGCCGCGCGCTTGACGTCGATCTGCTTGGTGGTAGTGACCACCGCGAAATACGGCGCATCGGGAATATCGCCGAGCTGCAGCCCGTACCTTTGCGGATCGAGCACGATGTTCTTCACGGCCTGCAGCTTGGGCAGGTAATTGCGCGTCTCGACGGGCAGCCGCAGGCTCGCGTAATCGGTCGGCAGCCCGAGGCGGCGGTTGCGCTCGACGGCGCGCGCGACGTTGCCCTCGCCCCAGTTGTACGCGGCGAGCGCGAGCTGCCAGTCGTCGAACTGCGCGTGCAGCTTGTCGAGATAGGCAAGCGCGCTCGCGGTGGCGGCCACGATGTCGCGGCGCGAATCGAACCAGAAATTCTGCTTCAGGCCGTACAGCGTGCCGGTCGACGGGATGAACTGCCACATGCCCGCGGCCTTGCTGGTCGACACCGCGTTCGGGTTGTACGCGCTCTCGACCATCGGCAGCAGCGCGATCTCGAGCGGCATGTGGCGCTTCTCGACCTCGACCACCACGTAGTACAGGTACCGCCGGCTGCGATCGATCATGCGCGCCACGTACTCGGGCCGGGACGAGTACCACTGCTCCCACTTCGCGACTTCCGGCAATTCGAGCGTCGGCAACTCGAAGCCGCCGCGGATGCGCTGCCAGAGATCCTCCGCGGGAAGCGGCAGCTCCTCCAGGGACGCGGCGACGGCGGGCGCGAACGGCGATTTCTGGAGTGCCTGCGGAACGGGCAGCTCGAGGTGAGGCAGGGGAGCGAGGACGAGTTCGGTTTCGGGGGCCGGCGCCGCTGCTGCATCGGGCGCGGATGATGGAGAGAGGCCGGTGTCGTTGCTCTGCGGTGCGGATGCGCAACCTGCAAGCGCGAGCACGACGAAGAGCGGCCGGAGCGGGTACGGTATTCGCAATTGATTCTTCCGCAAGCGCAGCGGGCGGGGGTACCGGCTGCCTCTGTTGCGGCGATGGTAGGCGCCGCGACGGCGAGCGTCAACCCGCGCCGGGTCGCGCGCCGGACGTGCGACGACGCGTCAGAAGCGGTCCTTCCAGCCTCGCAGCACCGCGAACGCGTCAGCGCCGGGCTGCACCGCGCGGCCCGCGTGCGCGGCTGCCGTCGCGATCACGCCGGGCTCTTCCGTGCGCAGGAAAGGATTGGTCGCGAGCTCGTCGGCAAGCACGGAAGGCACCGTCGGCTCGCCGCGCAGCGCGCCGCCCGCTCTCGCGCTCGAGGCGCGCCTTGCGCGCGCGCGCTGTCGGGTTCCACCGCCGCCGCGAAGCGCAGGTTCGCAAGCGTGTATTCGTGCGCGCAATAAAGGCGCGTGCGCGGATCGAGCGCGGCGAGCTTGGCAAGCGACCGGTACATCTCGCCCGCCGTGCCCTCGAAGAGCCGTCCGCAGCCGCACGCGAACAGCGTATCTCCGACGAATGCGATCGGCCCCTCGACGACGCCGACGTACGCGATGTGACCCGCAGTGTGGCCGGGCACGTCGAGGACCGAGAGCTCGATCGCGAGCTCCGGCAATGCGACCGCGTCGCCCTCGCGCAAGGCGTGCGTGCGTCCCGGGATGTCCTCGTGCGCCGGGCCGTAGACGCGCGGCGCATACCGCGCGCAGAGCTCGGCGTTGCCGCCGACGTGATCGCCGTGGTGATGCGTATTGAGGATGACCGTGAGCTTCAGGCCGTGGCGCTCGAGGTACGCGATCACGGGTGCGGCATCGCCCGGATCGACGACCGCCGCCCCTGCGCCCTCGCGCACGACCCATATGTAGTTGTCCGTGAACGCAGGGACCGGGATAATCGCCGCCATGGATGCATCTTCGCCAGCGCCGGATACGGTGTCAACGACGCTCGCCGACTGGCTGGCGAGCGAGCCCGGCCGTTACCTGCTCGAGCGCGAGCAGGCGTGGTTCGATCGGACCGTCGCGGACATCTTCGGGTTCCATGCGGTGCAGATCGGCCTGCCTGCGTGTGCGTATCTCGGGCAGAGCCGAATTCCCGCGCGGTGGACGGTGGACCTCGCGCCGCCGGCCCAGGTGCGCGCCGATCCGCACTGGCTGCCCTTCCCGGAGAACGCGCTCGACCTCGTCGTGCTGCCCCACGCGCTCGAGTTCTCCGACGACCCCCATCGGCTGCTGCGCGAAGTGCATCGCACCGTGCGCCCCGACGGGCAGCTGCTGATCGCGGGCTTCAATCCGTTCAGCCTTTACGGCGCCAAGCGCTATTTCGGACGCGAGCAGCGCCCGCCGTGGAACGGCAGCTTCATCGCGCTGTACCGTCTCAAGGACTGGCTCGCGCTGCTCGGGTTCGATGTGACCGGCGGCAGCCTCGATTGCTACGCGCCGCCGTTCGCGCAGGAGAAGTGGCTGCGCCGGTTCGGTTTCTTCGAGCGTGCGGGCGATCGCTGGTGGCCGATCGCGGGCGGCGTGTATTTCCTGCGCGCGACCAAGCGCGTGCTCGGCATGCGCATCATCACGCCCGCGTGGGATCGCTCGAAGCGCGGCCTCGCCACTGCACCGCGCCAGGCGCGCGAATGCATCGAGCGCACGGAGGCCACGGACGCGCGCGTGCGGATCACAGCATGACCGGATCGGTGACGATCTACACCGACGGCGCGTGCAAGGGCAATCCCGGGCCCGGCGGCTGGGGCGCGCTGCTGGTCTGGGGCGACACCGAGAAGGAGCTCTTCGGCGGCGAGGCGCACACCACCAACAACCGGATGGAGCTCACCGCCGTGATCCGCGCGCTGGAATCGCTCAAGCGCGGGTGCGACGTCGATCTGTACACCGACTCGCAATACGTGAAGCAGGGCATCGAGCGCTGGATCCACGCCTGGAAGCGCAACGGCTGGCTGACGAGCGATCGCAAGGCCGTGAAGAACGCGGAGCTGTGGCGCGAGCTCGAGTCGCTCGCCGCACGGCATCACATCCGCTGGCACTGGGTGCGCGGCCACAACGATCACCCGGGCAATACGCGCGCCGACGCGCTCGCCAATCGCGGCGTCGAGACCATCCGCGGCTGAAGCGGCTCGGCGCGAGCGCGCCACGCACGCGACGTGCGTACGCGCGCGGCTACTTCTCGATGAAGGCGCCCGAGGCGCAGTCGATCCGGCGCATCGGATAGATGACCGAGCGCTCCTTGCCGTCGACCTTGCCCGCCACCTCGGCATAGAGCCAGCCCCCGCTGCCGCGGCGGTAGGCGATACGCTGCGGAAAGTCGCGCGCGGGATCCGTGAACACGAACGTGTGCGCGCCCTCGCCGTCCACCGTCTCCTGGACGAGGCGAAACGATGCCTCGTTCTTTCCGCCCGGCGCGGCGACGTAGTACACGGCATCACCGCGCGGTTCGAGGCGCAGGTATTCGTAATCGTCGGTCTTGTCGTCGAGCACCGTCTGGCTGACGCCGATCATCATGTTGCCGCGCAGCGGCAGCCACACCTCGCGATAATCGCGGCGATTCACGTTGCCCTTCCAGCAGCCTTCGAGCCACGCGAGATCCTCGAGCTTCGGCGCCGCCTTGGGCGCGGCGGCGTCCGGTTTCGCTGCGGACTGCGGGGGCGTTGCGGCAGGAGCGGGGGGCGAAGGCTGCTGCGCGAGCACGGGCGCGCCGAGCGCGAGCGTGGCGAGGGCGGAGATGACGACGATTCGCTTCATTGCGTGCGGGCGAGCGGAAGGTTGAGGAGCAGGTTCTGAGGCTTCATGCGCACGACGTGCTCGGCGCTCATGGCGAGCGCCAGGTACACCGGGCGGCCGGCGATCGCGGGCCGCATGGCAGCCGGGTCGGCGAAATCGAGCTGGAACAGGCAAAGCAGACGCGCCATGCGCTCGTCCTCGACTTCGGCGCCATTATATAGATCGTCGAGCAGCGCACTCGCCTCGGCGTCGAGGCCCACGTGCCATACCCAGTGCGTGTCGTCGATCTCGCGCTGCGGCTTGATGGCGACGTCGACGCCGAGAAAGTGCGCGATCCATCGCTCCAGCACGCGGGCGAGCGCCGTCAGTCCCGGGCGCCCGCGGTTCAGCGACAGCGCCATGTCGTAGCGCTCGTCGCGCGTCCAGTACTGCTCGCCGTTGGTCTCGTCCAGCACGTCGAGGTCGAGCGAGCGCGTCGGCGTGCGACTCTGCTGCAGGAGCTCGCCGAGGCTGCCGAATTGCGCCGTGCTCGCATAGATGGCGACGGTCTGCGCATCGGCGGCCATCACCGCGCCGTCCTCGCGCACGGCGATCTTCTGCGGCCGGAACAGCATTTCCGCGGCGCGCGCGGCGATCGGATCGGCATCGGCGCCCAGGATGTGTCGCAACAGCACCTGCGTGAGCTGATGGACGAAGAGCGGCGCAACGTCCACGCCGTCGCGAAACAGCGCCACGTACGCGGCCTCGATGGACGACGCCCGCGCGAGGCGATCGCGAAAGCGCAGCCAGATGCGGTAGTTCTCGCGTACGTCCGTGTCCGCGATGGCAGCGATCGCGGCCTCGTCGACCGCCGCGCGCGGCGCGACGACCAGGCGATCGTGCAGCGCGAGCTCGTCCGGACAGGACTCCGGCACCGGCGCCAGCTCGGGGCGCAGCAGGCCGAGCCGCAGGAAGTCGTCGGTGAGCGTGAGCCGGCCGTCGCTGCCGCGGGCGAGCAGGCGGTAGCCGCACGAAGGCCAGAAGTCCGGCATGCGCGTGCGACCTCCCGCGCCCGGCGTCAGCCGCCGAGCATCGCCTTCTTCAGATCGCCCTGCACCGGGTGATCGCCCAGCCAGACCTTCATCAGTGCGCGATTGAACGGCTCGCCCGCGATCGTGCCCTTGACGGCGCCGTTCAGGCCCACCTGCGTAGCGCCGTCGACGAAGTCCATCGTCACGACGTCCTTCTCCTTCACTTCCCTGAACGCCTTCATGATGGAGGTGAGCTGGTCGACCTGCGCCTTCACCGCGGCGAGCTCCGCCTCGGTGTTGTTCTCCTTCATCCCGTCGTTCAGCGCGTCGACGAGCTGATCGGCCGAAAGATTGCGCAGCAGGTTCATCTGCACGCGCCGCGGCGACGACGCGAGCACCGCGTTCGTGTCGCCGGCCTTCGCCGGAAGGTACAGGCTTGCGACATACACCTTGAAGATCGCGCGCGTGCGGATCCCCGCCCCGTTCAGGACGAGCTCCTTGCCGCCCACCGAGGCCTTGTCGTCGACCTTGACGCCGCCCACCTCCGCGGCGAGGGCGTGCCACGCGAAGAGCGATGCGAATACCGCAAAGAGCAGCCGCGTCGCTGCAGGTCGTTGTCGTTGTCGTCGTCGTTGTCATCGTCGTTCTCCTTGTCGGGCATGGCGCCGATCTGCGCCGCCTACACCGCCTCATACAGACCCGCAGCGCCCATTCCGGTGCCGACGCACATCGTCACCATGCCGTATTTCTGCTTGCGCCGCCGCATGCCGTGCACGATGGTGGCCGTGCGGATCGCGCCCGTCGCGCCGAGCGGATGGCCCAGCGCGATGGCGCCCCCGAGCGGATTCACCTTCGCGGGATCGAGATCCGAGCTCCTTCGATCACGGCGAGGCTCTGCGCCGCGAAGGCCTCGTTGAGCTCGATCCAGTCGACCTTGTCCTTCGCCACCCCCGTCAGGCGCAGCAGCTTCGGGATCGCCGCGATCGGCCCGACGCCCATGATCTCCGGCGCCACGCCGGCGACCGCATAGCCGACCCAGCGCGCGAGCGGCACGAGCCCGAGCTCGCGCACCATGCGCTCGCTCATCACGATCGCGGCGCCGGCGCCGTCGGACATCTGCGAGCTGTTGCCGGCGGTCACGCTGCCGCGCGCCGCGAACACGGGCTTGAGCTTCGCGAGACCCTCGGCCGACGTGTCCGCACGCGGACCTTCGTCCGCCTCGAACCGTCGACTCTTCGTCCTCACCTCGCCGCTCGCGAGATCCGGCACGTCCTCGCGCACGGGATACGGCGAGATCTCGCTCGCGAACTCGCCGGCCTTCTGCGCGGCGAGCGCCTTCTGGTGACTGCCGAGCGCGAAGGCATCCTGCGCCTCGCGCGACACCCCCCAGCGCTCGCGCCACCTTTTCCGCGGTGAGGCCCATGCCGTAGGCGATGCCGAGGTTCTCGTCCTTGGCGAACACGTCCGCATTGATGGCGAGGCGGCCGAGCATCGGGATCATGCTCATGCTCTCGGTCCCTGCGGCGATGACGATGTCCGCCTCCCCGGTGCGGATACGATCGGCGGCGATGGAAACCGCATTGAGGCCGGAGGAGCAGAAGCGATTGATGGTCATGCCGGCGACCGTGTTCGGCAGTCCGGCGAGCAGCAGGCCGATGCGCGCGACGTTCATGCCCTGCTCGTACTCGGGCATGGCGCAGCCGACGATCACGTCGTCCACGCGCGACGGGTCGATCGCGGGCGCTTGCGCGAGCACGCTCTTCAGCACGTGCGCGAGCAGGGAATCGGGCCGGGTGTGGCACAACGCACCGCGCGGGGCCTTGCCGACGGGCGTGCGCGTCGCGGCGACGATGAAGGCATCCTGGATCTGGCGGGTCATGATGGAGCTCCTGCAGGCGCGCCCCCCTGCAACGGTCGGGACGCGTGAATGATGGGGCGTCGGGGCCTCGCGCGCATGGCTAGTTGCGCAGCGGCTTGCCGGTCGCGAGCGTGTGGGCGATCCGCTCCTGGGTCTTCGGATTGCGCACGAGATGCATGAACTCGGCGCGCTCGAGATCGAGCAGCCATTTCTCGTCGACCATGCTGCCCGATTCGACCTCGCCGCCGCACATGGCGCGCGCGACGCGCAATCCCACCTCGAAGTCGTACGGCGAGATGAAGCCGCCGTCGCGCATGTTCACGAGCATCATCTCGAGCGTCGCGATGCCGGTCTTGCCCGCCACCGGAACCTGCGCCATGGGCAACGGCGGGCGATACCCGGAATCGGCGAGCGCTCGCGCCTGCACCTGCGCGACGTGCAGGATCTCGTGCGGATGGAACACCACGACGTCCGCCGGACGCAGGAACCCGAGCTCCTTCGCGTTGAGCGCGCTGCGCGCGACCGTGGCCCGCGCGACGGTCTGGAAGTAGCGAGCGCACGAACGGGAACTGGTCGAGCTGGCTGCCGGCCGCGCCGCGCACCGATTCCTGCGCCGCGCGCATCGCGATCTCCTTGCAGCCGCCGCCCGCGGGCAGCAGTCCGACGCCCACTTCGACGAGACCGATGTAGGACTCGAGCGCCGCGACCACGCGATCGCAATGCATGATGAACTCGCACGAGCCGCCGAGCGCCATGCCGCGCACGGCGGCCACCGTGGGCACGAGGCTGTAGCGCAGGCGCTGCGAGGTCTGCTGGAACTTCGCGACCACGCGCTCGACCGCGTCCCAGCGCCCCGCCTGCACGTCGGGCACGACGGACTTGAGGTTCGCGCCCAGCGAGAACGGCTCGCTGTCCTGCCAGATCACGAGCCCGGCGAAGCTGCGCTCGGCGCGCTCGACGGCATCGAGGATGCCGTCGAGCACGTCCTCACCGATGGTATGTCCCTTGGACTTGAACGAGACGATCGCGACGTCGCCGGAGAGATGCCACAGGCGCACGGCCGCGGATCTCGTGGATCGTCGTGCCGTGCGGCGCACGCTCGCCCAGCACCGGATCCGGGAAGAGCTGCCGGCGATACACGGGGAGCTGCGAGCGCGGACGGAACGTCCTGTCGGCGGCGCTCCACGCGCCTTCCCCCGTGTGCGGCCCGTTCGCCGCCGGGCCGTCGCTCACCCACGCGGGCAGCGGCACGTTCGCGAGCGCCTTGCCGGCGGCGATGTCCTCCGCGATCCAGCCTGCGACCTGCTTCCATCCCGCGGCCTGCCAGATCTCGAACGGCCCCATCTGCCAGCCGAAGCCCCAGCGCAACGCGAGGTCGACGTCGCGCGCGTTGTCGGCGATCGACGCGAGCTGGTACGCGCAGTAGTGGAAGAGATCGCGGAAGATCGCCCACAGGAACTGCGCCTGCGGATGCGAGGACGCGCGCAGCGCGGCGAGCTTCTCGCCCGGATCGGGCATGGCGAGAATGCGCGCGACGTCCGCATCGACGCTGCCGGAGGCCGTGCGGTATTCGCCCGCCTGCGGATCGAGCACCTGGATGTCCTTGCCGACCTTGCGGAAGAAGCCCGCCTTCGTCTTCTGGCCGAGCGCGCCCTTCGCGACCAGTCCCGCGAGCACGGGCGGTGTCGCGAACAGCGCGTGCCACGGATCGTCGGGCAGCGTGTCGTGCATCGTCTTCACGACGTGCGCCATCGTGTCGAGCCCGACCACGTCGCACGTGCGATACGTCGCGCTCTTCGCGCGCCCGATCGCCGGGCCGGTGAGCGCGTCGACCACGTCGAACGACAGCCCGAAGCGCGCGGTGTGATGCATCGTGGCGAGCACCGAGAAGATGCCCACGCGATTGGCGACGAAGTTGGGCGTGTCCTTGGCGCGCACGACACCCTTGCCGAGCACGGTGGTCACGAACGTCTCGAGCGCGTCGAGCAGCGCCGGATCCGTCGCACGCTGCGCGATGAGCTCGACGAGATGCATGTAGCGCGGCGGGTTGAAGAAATGGATGCCGCAGAAGCGGTTGCGCAGCGCAGCCGGCAGGCTCTCCGCAAGCGCGTTGATCGACAGCCCCGAGGTGTTGGACGCGACGATGGCATCGGCCTTGATGTGCGGCGCGATGCGCGCGTAGAGGTCCTTCTTCCAGTCCATGCGCTCGGCGATGGCCTCGATCAGGAGGTCGCACTCGGCGAGCCGCGGCAGGTCGCGGTCGTAGTTGGCGGGGACGATGGCCGAGAGTCGATCGCTCGCGGCGAGCGGCGCAGGCTCGAGCTTGCGCAGGCCGTCGAGCGCCTTGCGCACGATGCCGTTGGGGTCGCCCTCCTTCGCGGCAAGGTCGAACAGCACCACCGGAATGCCGGCATTGGCGAGATGCGCAGCGATCTGCGCGCCCATGACGCCGGCGCCCAGCACCGCGGCGCGGCGAACGAGGAAGGATGAGGAGGTCATTGCGAGAGTCCTGCAGTGACGGCCGCGGCGGGCAGTCGCGCACGGGCCCTTGAATGAAAACGCGGCCGGGGGATCGCCTCGGCCGCGCCCTGTTACCGCTCGCCCCGTGCGGGACGCATCCCGCCCGGGGCTCCTTGGTGAAGCCGTCAGAACGAGTAGGTCGCCTGCACCGAGAAGATCCTGGCGCTCACGTCGTAGTTGCCCTTGACATAGCCGCCGCGCCGCGCCGGCGTTCTGGTTGATGCTCGCGTTGTCGGTCGCCATGATGTACGTGAAGCCGCCGTCGAGCTTGAGCTGCGGCGTCACCTTGTATTGCGCGCCGATCGAGAACCAGACCCGATCCTTGTCCGGCAGGCGCGGACCGTGCGGTCGGTGTCGTTGGCCGGTCCCATGTCGTACGCGAGGCCGCCGCGCAACATCAGGCGATCGTTGTAGCGATAGTTCGCGCCGAGCGAGAAGCGCCACACGTCGTCGAAGTTCTCCGGGCGTGCTGCCGAGCACGCGCGCCATTCGTGCGCGTGAACGTGAGCGTCTTGAAGCTGCTCCACCCGGTCCACTGCGCGTCGGCCATGACGTCCCAGCGATCGTTCAGGCGCCGGAAGTACGAGATGTTGGCCGATGTCCGGCGACTTCGAGGTCGCCCGGTGACGCCGCCGCTGAACGAGCGCGGCGTTCACGCTGCGTCGCGACCGCGGCCGCGCCAGGGCGCGAGCGTGCTGGGGCAGCGCCGGCAACGTCGGATGGTCGAACGACGCGTTGCCCGCGACGCTGTACTTGATCTTCGAGCGGTACGACACGCCGATGCGCGAGTTCGCGTCGAGATCGAACAGGAGCCCGACGTTCCAGCCCCAGGCGCTGTCGTCGCCGTTGATGTTGAGGTTCGATTCGAGGCCGGCCGATCGCGGCGACGATGCGCCGGCACCGCGCTCGCCGGGATCTGACCCGCCGTGGCGGCCTGCTGCGCGCGCCTGCGCCATCGCCGCCGAGTAGTTGATGCGCTGCGTGAGCGTCGCGTCGATCCGCTGATAGCTCGCGCCGATGCCCAGCGCGACGCGGTCGTTGAACCTTCCACGACACCGCCGGATTGACGTTGATCGTCTTGATGTCCGACTTCATCGCCCTGGAAGCGGCCGAGCCAGCCATCGCCGTAGGAGCGTGACGAGGCCGAACGGCGCGTTGAGGCCGAGGCCGACCGCCAGCTGCCGGTTGATCGGCGCGACGAAATAGGCGTTGGGAACGAAGTTCACCGTGCCGGCGTCGCCGCCGTTGTGGCCGAGCGTCTGGAATGCGGCCGCTGCCGAGCCCTCGTCGTTGAACTTGAACGACGGCGTGATCGACGTGGAACGCACCGACGACCTGATAGGTGCCGATGCGCGACATCCCGGCGGGATTGGACCAGACCGTCGACGCATCTTCGGCAGCGGCGGCGCCGCCGGCGAACGCATTGCCGAGGCCGCTGCGCGGACGTTTCCTGCAAGGCGAAACCGCCGGCGGCGGCGTGTCCGGAGCCGAGCGCGAGGGCGATGCCACCGAGGGCGAGCGCAACACGGGTCAGGCGGAATGGAACGGTCATGAAGCCTCTCCTCTGCTTATTGGGCGCGGCGGGTTGCGTGGCGCCGTTGTTCTTTGGGGTGAACGCTCGGGTAATGCTTTACGGTCAGATGCTTAGGTCAATATACACGCGGCCGCGGCGGGCCGCACGCGTTGTCCGGGCGCCGTGCCGGGCCGAACCGGCGACTGTTGCATACCTGTGCATGCGATCTTCTGTCTCCTGCGACCGGTGTGGCGGCACAGCGTCACTCGGGCGGCAGCTCGCGCGGACGCCGGTCGCCGTCGACGGCGACGTAGGTGAGGCTCGCCTCCGTGACGCGCACGCAGACCTCGTCGCGCGGATTGCGCTGCGCGAACACCTCGACGTCGACGGTGATCGACGTGCGCCCGACGTGCGTGATGCGCGCATAGAAGCTCACGAGATCGCCGATCAGCACCGGTTGCTTGAACACGAACGAGTTCACCGCCACGGTCGCGAGCCGGCCGCGCGCGCGGCGCGAAGCGGGCATGGAGCCGGCGATGTCGACCTGCGACATGATCCAGCCGCCGAAGATGTCGCCGTGGTAGTTCGCGTCCGCCGGCATGGGCACGACGCGCAGCGCGGGCTCCTCGTCGGGCAGGGTCACGCGCTCGTCCGGGCGCGACGGCGCGCGCCGCGCGGCCGCCTTGCGTCCAGGTTTCGCAGCGGCCATCGGACGCTTCACTGGCCGCCTTCTTCGCCTCGTCGCGCAACTCGCGACGCAGGATCTTGCCGACGTTCGACTTCGGCAGCTCGGTGCGGAACTCGACTTCGCGCGGCACCTTGTACGCCGTGAGATGCTGGCGGCAATGCTTGAGGATGTCGTCGGCGGTGACCGCTTCGTCGCGCTTCACGACGTACAGCTTCACCGCTTCGCCCGACTTGGGATCGGGCACGCCGATCGCCGCGCACTCGAGCACGCCCGGATGCATCGCGACCACCGCCTCGATCTCGTTCGGATACACGTTGAAGCCCGACACCAGGATCATGTCCTTCTTGCGGTCGACGACGCTCACGTAGCCACGCTCGTCCATGACGCCGATGTCGCCGCTCGCGAACCAGCCGTCCTTGTCCATGACCTTCGCCGTCTCGTCCGGCCGCTGCCAGTAGCCCGCCATGACCTGCGGGCCGCGGATGCAGATCTCGCCGCGCTCGCCGAGCTTCACCGCCTTGCCGCTGTCGTCGCGCAGCTCGACCTCGGTCGACGGGATCGGCAGCCCGATGCTGCCGTTGTACTCGGGCAGGTCGAGCGGATTGACCGTCGCCGCGGGCGACGTCTCGGTGAGCCCGTACGCCTCGATGAGCGGCGTGCCGGTCACCTGCTTCCAGCGATGCGCCACCGCTTCCTGCACCGCCATGCCGCCGCCCAGCGTCAGCTTCAGCGCCGAGAAATCGAGCTTCGCGAAGTCGGGATTGTTGACCAGCGCGTTGAACAGCGTGTTGACCCCCATGATCGCCGTGAACTTGTACTTCGCGAGCTCCTTGACGAAGCCGGGGATGTCGCGCGGGTTCGGGATCAGTATGTTCTCGCCTCCGAGCGACGTGAACACGAGGCAGTTCGCGGTCAGCGAGAAGATGTGATACAGCGGCAGCGGCGCGATCACGATCTGGCGCTGGTCGCCCAGGAACGGGCGCACCCACGCCCGCGCCTGCAGCATGTTGGCGACCATGTTCCGGTTGAGGAGCATCGCGCCCTTCGCGACGCCGGTCGTGCCGCCGGTGTATTGCAGGAACGCGATGTCGTCGTGCGAGACCGGCACCGATTCGAGCTTGTGCCGGCGACCTTCGGCGAGCACGGTCCGCAGATGGGTCGATCCGGGCAGCGACCACGCCGGAATCATCTTCTTCACGTGGCGCAGCACGAGATCGACGATGATCCCCTTGAAGCCGAGCAGCTCGCCGATGCTCGTCACGATCACCTGGCGCACGCGCGTGCGGGCCATCACCGTCTGCAACGTGTGCGCGAAATTCTCGACGACGACGATCACTTCCGCACCCGAGTCGGCGAGCTGGTGCTCGAGCTCGCGCGCGGTGTAGAGCGGATTGACGTTCACGACCGTGCAGCCCGCTCGCAGCGTGCCGAACACGCAGACGGGATACTGCAGGATGTTGGGCATCATGAGGGCGACGCGCGTGCCCTTCTTGCAGCCGATGCTCTGCAGGTAGGCGCCGAACGCTTCGGAGAGCGTGTCGAGCTCCGCGAACGTGATGGACTTGCCCATGCACGTGAACGACGGGCGGTCGGCGAACTTGCGCACGGCTTCTTCGAAGATGTCGCGCACCGACGCGTACTCGTTGACGTCGATCTCGGCGGGAATGCCGGGGGGATACGACTTGAGCCAGATCTTCTCCACCGTGCGTCTCCTCGACTGGCTTTTGGCAGCCAGCATTTTCGTGGCGGGGTGGACCCGGAGACCTAGCAGCGCGCGGCCGTTCTCCACGGTCCGGGCGCATGCTACACCGGGACGAACGACGGCGTCTTTGACAAAACCCGCATGGTGATCCCGGATGTGCGGACTGCGGCCCCAGGCCGCCGCCTCGGCACTCTTGCTGCGCTGACTGGACTACCTTCGCGCTCGGAACGGCCCGTGCGCGCTCACTTCGGGCTACGCTATCGTGCTGCGCACTCCGGTGTTCGCCCTCGGGGCGGCCCTTCGGGCTCACGCGCCGGCGAGGCGCGCCGAGGCGACGCGATGCTCCTGCGCGTAATGCAGCGGGCCGCCGCGGAACGGCGCGAAGCCGGTGCCGAAGATCGCACCGGCATCGACGAGATCGGCGTCGTCCACGATGTCGGTCGGCGAGCGCCGACTTGGCTTCGTCCACGAACGGCAGGACGAGACGATCGGCCAGATCGGCCGGCGGTGCGCCGGCCGGGCGCTTCGCGGCCTTGCCGCTCGCCCAGTCGTAGAAGCCGCGCTTGCTCTTGCGACCCAGATGGCCGGCCGCCACGAGCTCCGCGAGGCGCTCGGGCGGCTTCGCGTCGGGCGCGAGCATGCGGCCCACCGCGACGCAGATGTCGAGGCCGACGGTGTCGGCGAGCTCGATCGGACCCATCGGCATGCCGAACGCGAGCGCCGCCTCGTCGACGACCTCGGGCGCAATCCCTTCGTCGACGCAGCGCATCGCGGTCATCAGATACGGCGCGAGCAGCCGGTTGACGAGGAAGCCCGGCGCGCTTCGGACGGGCAGCGGCAGCTTGTCGATCTGGCGCACGAACGCGGCAGCCTTCGCCACGAGCTCGGGCGGCGTGGTCGCGCCTCGCACGATCTCGACCAGCATCATGCGCGCGACGGGATTGAAGAAGTGGATGCCGACCAGGCGCGACGGATCGTTCAGTGCGGCGCCGATCTCCTCGAGCGGAATGGAGGACGTGTTGGTCGCGAGCACCGCGTCGGGCCGCGCGCGCTTCTCGAGTGCGGCGAAGAGCGTGCGCTTCGCCTCGAGGTTCTCGAAGATCGCCTCGATGATCACGTCGGCGCGACGCACGCCGTCGCCGGCAACGTCGGGGATCAGTCGGTCCAGGGCATCGCGGATGCGCCGCGGGTCCTTGAGCCGATCCTTGAAGAGCTTCGCGGCGCGCGCCATCGCGGGCGCGAGGCGCGCGGCATCCTGGTCCTGCAGCGTGACGGTGATGCCGCGCAACGCGCACCACGATGCGATGTCGCCGCCCATGGTGCCCGCACCGATCACGTGCACGTGCGCGACGCGCGAAGCGCCCTCCTTCCCGAGCGACTTCAGGCGCTCCTGCAACCGGAACACGCGAATGAGGTTCGTCGCCGTGGAGCTGCGCAGCAGCGCGGGAACCGAAGCGGGATCCGCCGAGGGGACCGCGAGCGGGTTGCCGTCGTACTTCGCCCACATCTCGAGAATGGCGTACGGCGCGGGATAGTGCTCGCGGCGTGCGCGCTTCGCCACCTGCTTCTGCGCCTTCGACGCGATGATCCGGCGCGCGATCGGATTGAGCGTGAGCGCGAGCCCGAACGGCAGCGTGCGCGGAGCAGGCTTCGCGCGCAGCATGCCGCGCACGGCGTTCTCCATGATCCGCGGCGGCACGCATTCGTCGGCCAGCCCGAGCTTCCTCGCCTTGCGCGCATCGACCGTCTTGCCGGTGAGCAGCATGTCGAGCGCCGCGGGGGCGCCCGCGAGGCGCGGCAGGCGCTTGATCCCTCCCCAACCGGGAACGATGCCCAGCATCACTTCCGGAAGGCCGAGTCGCGTCCCTGGCTCGTCGACCACGACGCGATACCGGCACGCGAGCGCAAGCTCGAGCCCGCCGCCCAGGCAGAAGCCGCGGATGAGCGCGAGCGTCGGATACTGCACGTGCGCGAGGCGCTCGAAGGTGTCCCACCCGCGGCGCACGAGCGCGATCGCATCCGCCTCGGAGCGCACCTCGCCGAACTCGTCGACGTCCGCGCCGGCGATGAAGCCGTTCGCCTTGCCGGACGCGATGACGAGGCCGCTCGGCGGCTCGCGGTCGAGCACGTCGAGCACGCGATTGAGCTCGGTGAGCACTGCAGCCGAGAGCGTGTTGGTGCTGCTCTCGGCGCGATCGAGCACGAGCCGGGCCATGCCGTCCGGCTCGCGCTGCAGTTGCCAATGCGTCCACTCGCCGGCGATCGCCGCTGCGTTGCGCGCAGGAGCCGACGCACCGGGAACGGCGTTGCGGGTCGCAGCGGCAGCCGCCGCAATGGTCGTCGTCATGGATCAGGTCCTTTCGATGAGCATCGCACCGCCCTGCCCGCCGCCGATGCAGATGGTGGCGATGCCGCGGCGCCCGCCGGTGCGCTCGAGCACGCGCACGAGATGCAGCACGATGCGGGCGCCGGAAGCGCCCACGGGATGTCCCAGCGCGATCGCACCGCCGTCGACGTTGAGCTTCGACTCGTCGATCTCGCCCAGCGCTTCGTCGAGGCCGAGCTCGCTGCGGCAGTAATCGGCCGAGGCCCACGCGCGCTCGCACGCGATGACCTGCGCTGCGAACGCCTCGTTGATCTCCCACGCGTCGAGATCGTTCAACCCGAGGCCGTGGCGCCGCAGGATCGGGGTGGCCGCCTGCACGGGTCCGAGCCCCATCTCACCCGGATCGAGGCCGGCCCATTCGGTGTCGACGATGCGCGCGACGGGCGTGAGGCCGTGGCGCGTGACTGCGCGTTGCGACGCGATCACGAGCCACGCCGCGCCGTCGGTCACCTGCGAGCTGTTGCCCGCAGTCACGTTGCCGTACTTGCGATCGAAGAACGGCTTCAGCTTGGCGAGGTTCGCCGGCGTGGAGTCCTCGCGCACGCCGTCGTCCTGCGGGTAGAGCTTGCCGGCCGCATCGAACAGCGGCACCACTTCGCCGTCGTAGTGGCCGGCCTTCTGGCCCGCGAGCACGCGCTGATGGCTGCGTGCGGAGAACGCATCCATCTCCTCGCGCGTGATGCCGAAGCGATACGCGAGATTCTCCGCGGTCTGGCCCATGAGCAGCCCCACCATGGGATCGGTGAGTCCCTTCATGAGGCCGATCACCGGCGCGAGATAGCCAAGCCTGAAGCGCGTCGCGAGCGCGGCGCGCTGGCCCAACGTCTTCGCCGCGTACCAGTTGGCGAGCCACGCCACCATCGCATCCGAGAACAGCAGAGGCGCGCGCGACAGCGCGTCGACGCCACCGGCGAGCACCAGCTCCGAGCGGCCCGCGCGGATGTTGTTGATCGCGGAATCGATCGCCTGCATGCCCGAAGCGCAGTTGCGCATCACGGTCCAGCCGGGGACCTTCTGGCCGCAGCCCATGCGCAGCGCCACCACGCGCCCGATGTTCACTTCGTCCGGGGACGGTGCCGCGCAGCCGAGGATCACCTCGTCGAGCTCCGTCGGCGCGAAGGGCTGCCGAAGCAGCACGGCGCGCCCGGCGGCGGTGGCGAGGTCGGCCGCGGAGAACGGGCCGGGGCGATTGCGCGCCTTGAGGAAAGGCGTGCGCGCGCCGTCGATGATGTAGATGGGTTCGTTCATGTCGCTCCTGCAATGCGTTGACGCCCTCCGCGCGCGCGCCGTGCTGCGCCCGCGCGGGCATGCGGCCGCCTCGATCACGCCGCGGCCTTGCTCAAGCGCGCCGATCGGCTCGTTCGCGGGGACGCCCGTCGCGGGCGGCCGCATCTCGGAGGCGCCGAGATCCTGCGGGAAGTCGTCGACGCGGATCACCTTCGCTGCGAGCTCACGGGCCTGCGCCACGAGCTGCACGTCGGCCGCGCTGATCGCGCCCGCGGCATGGGCCCGCTGCGCGAGGGCGACGACGCCTTCGCCCGGGCCAAGCCTGCCGTCGATCTTGCCCGCCTTGACGGCGGCCCGGACCTTGGCGTCGACGGGCTCCGCGGCGATCGTCGCCGAAAGCGCGAGCTCGATCGCGGTGATCGGGTCCTCGCTGTCGCGCGGCACGTGCACGCCGGCCGTGAGGCGGTCGCGCGTGGCCGAAGGCTCGATCAGCAGGCGCGCGACCTCGTGCCCGAGACGATCCGAAGGCACCACATACGGGCGGCCGAGCGGGAACACGAGCCGGCGCGCCACTGCAGCGACGGCGCGCAGCGGGAAATTGGAGATGACGCCCTCGATCGCGGTCTGCGCCTTGAACATCGCGTCCCAGATCGCCCAGTGCATGAGCGGCGCATCGGCGGCCTGGCGGCCCTCGCGCCTCGTAGCGCTTGAGCGTCGCCGAGCACAGGTACAGCAGCGAAAGCACGTCGCCGAGACGGGCGGAGAGCTTTTCCTTGCGCTTGAGCGCACCGCCGAGCGAGCCCATCGACACGTCGGCGAGGAACGCGAGCACCGCCGAGAAGCGCGTGAGCTGCTGGTAGTAGCGCCGCGTTTCGGGCGCGACGTTCGCGGGCACGCGCACGAAATGCGAGCCCGTGAGGCCCATCACCAAGGCGCGCGCCATGTTCGAGACCGTGAAGCCGATGTGCCCGAACAGCGCCGCGTCGAACGCGACGCACGCCTTGGCGCGATCGGGCTCGGTCGTCGCCTGCATCTCCTTCAGCACGTACGGATGACAGCGGATCGCGCCCTGCCCGAACACGATGAGGCTGCGCGTGAGGATGTTGGCGCCTTCGACCGTGATCGAAACCGGCATCTGCATGTAGGCGGCGCCGAGGAAGTTCGACGGCCCCATGCAGATGCCCTTGCCGCCGGCGATGTCCATCGCGTCGTTGATGATCTCCCGGTTGCGCTCGGTGATGTGCAGCTTGGCGATGCCCGAGATCACCGCCGGCTTCTCGCCGAGGTCGATCGCCATCGCGGTGAGGATGCGCGTGGAATCCATCATGTACAGGTTGCCGCCCATGCGCGCGAGCGCCTCCTCGATGCCTTCGAAGCGTCCGATCGGCATCTTGAATTGCGAGCGCACGCGGGCGTAGCCGCCCGTGCCGCGCACGGCGAGCTTGGCCATGCCGGTGTTCGACGACGGCAGCGAGATGCCGCGACCGGCGGCGAGGCACTCCATCAGCATGCGCCAGCCGCGGCCGAGCATCGGCTGTCCGCCGATCACCCAGTCCATCGGGATGAACACGTCCTTGCCCCACGTCGGCCCGTTCTGGAACACGCAGTTGAGGGGCATGTGGCGGCGGCCGATGTCGACGCCAGGGTGCGTGGTCGGCACGAGCGCGCACGTGATGCCGATCTCGTCCTTGTCGCCGACCAGATGATCGGGGTCGTACGCGCGGAACGCGAGGCCGAGCAGCGATGCGACGGGACCGAGGGTGATGTAGCGCTTGTCCCACGTCACGGTGAGGCCCAGCGTGCGCTTGCCTTCGTGCTCGCCCCAGCAGACGACGCCGAAGTCCGGAATCGACGCGGCATCGGAGCCCGCGTTCGGATTGGTGAGCGCGAAGCACGGGATCTCGAGTCCCTTCGCGAGGCGCGGCAGGTAATGGCGCTTCTGCTGGTCCGTTCCGTAGTGCAGCAGAAGCTCGCCCGGCCCGAGCGAGTTCGGCACGAGCACCGAGACGGACACGGTGCCGGAACGCGTCGACAGCTTGTTGATGATCTGCGAATGCGCGAACGCAGAGAAGCCGAGCCCGCCGTACTCGCGCGGGATGATCATCCCGAGGAAGCCCTTGTCCTTGATGAACTGCCACACATGGGGCGGCAGGTCGCGATGCACCTGCGTGGTTTCCCAGTCCGTGATCATCTCGCACAGCTCGGAAACCTCGTTGTCGAGGAAGCGCTGCTCCTCGGGCGTGAGCTTCGGGCCCGGAACCGCGAGCAGGCGGTCCCACGCCGGGCGGCCGGAGAAGAGCTCGCCATCCCACCACACGCTGCCGGCTTCGAGGGCTTCGCGCTCCGTTTGCGACATCGGCGGCATGACCTTGCGGAACGCCGAGAGGACGCCGTCGCTGATGAGCTTGCGGCGCAAGGACGGGACGTTGAGCGGCAGCGCGAGCAGCACGAACGCCACGCTCGCCGCGAGCAGCAGCCACGGCGGCAGCGCCTGCACGGCCCAGCCGACGGCGAGGAGGATGGCGATCGCCGCAGTCCAGGCGAGGCCCGCCGCGTTGACGTACGCCAGCCCCAGGAGCACGGACAGCGTGCCGACGAGCCAGAGTGTGGTGACCATGAGCGCTCCTAGCAGAGGTGAAGGACGGACGTGACGGGTTTGCGGTCGCGGCGGCTCATCGTTGAGCCGTCGTGCCGTCGCCGTCGAATGCCTGCGCGACTTCCGCGAGCTCCGGCAGGGGCGCCGTCAGGCCCGCGAGGAGGAACGGCGCGAGCCGGCGCAGCAGCAGCTCGTCGTTCGATTTCTCGCTGCCGGGCGCGAGCGTCTCGATGATCTTCAGGGCGTCGGTGCCGGCGAGGGTGTACGAAAGGGCGCCCATCATGAAATGCAGGCGCCACGACAGCTCGCGGGCAGGCAGGTGCGGCAGTGCGCGCGAGAACGCGGCCTTGAAGCGGCCGATCATGGTGGCGTACTGGTCCGACAGGAACTGCCGGATGAAGGGCGACGGGTCCGCGTACGCCCGCCCGAGCAGGCGCAGGAAATTGGAGCCCCCGCGCTGGGGGTCGCGCGCGAGGCGCAGGGCGGGAATGAACAGGGCGGACAGGATGCGCTCGCAGCGCACCGGCTCCGCGCCGGCCTCCTCCTCGTAGCGCGCGAGAAGATCGACCCGCTGCTGGTTCATCGGGTCGAGCCGGCGCGTCAGCACGGCCTGGAAGAGATCTTCCTTGCTGCCGAAGTGATAGTTGACCGCGGCGAGATTGACCCCGGCCGCGGCCGTGATGGCGCGCAGGGACGTCCCGTCGAAGCCCTGCTGCATGAACAGGGTCTCGGCCGTGTCCAGGATCCGATCCTTGGTGGCCACCGCCCCCCGGTCCGCCAACGATGTCACGAAATCGTTCATGCCCTCCCGCCTCGCGCCGTCGCGCGCCCATGTCCCAGGGACCGCGGATTGATTCAAACGTTCGTTTGAATCGTACGATTGGCTTCGCCGGGCGGTCAAGTACGCGTCATTGAGTCGCTGGCGGGCGCTCTGTCACGTCCGAGCGGCGTCCGACCTCCGGCGGCCGACGGGCTCGGCGCGTAGAAGCATGGGGCTAGGCGTGGCAAGACACGAGAGCAAGCGCTTACATCTATGAGCTCAGGACGTCGGCGACCCGCATCGCTCGACGAGCGTTGGCCTATACTTTGACCGAACCTGGGAGACGCCCATGGCGACCTTGTCGATCACCAAGCGACACCACCTCTCGCACAAGAAAGCCAAGGAGGCCGCGCAGAAAGTCGCGGACGACCTGCGCGAGCGCTTCGAGCTCGACTATCGCTGGACCGGCGACACGATCGCGTTCGAGCGCGCGGGTCTCAAGGGCGAGCTGCACGTCGCGGCGAACGAGGTCCGCCTCGACGCCAAGCTGGGCCTGCTCCTCTCGGCGCTGAAGCCCGCCATCGAGCAGGCCGTGCACAAGGAGTTCGGCAAGCACTTCGGCGCCGCGTAAGCGCGCCGCGTCGCGTTGTGGCCACCGCGGCCCGGCGGCGGCGGCCCGGCGACCGGCGCGCACGGCCGGCGCGACAGCGCCGGTGCGCGCTCAGGAAGTCCCGCTCGCGGGCCCCGGGGCACGCCTGCCGTCGTTCCTCCCGAGCGGATCCGGAAACGGCGCGTTGTCGCCGCCGAGGATGCGCTCCATGAGCTCGTTCTCGCGCGCCCGGATGGTCGCCAGGAATTCGGTCGCACCGTCCATCTTCCTGAACGCACTGAAGCCGCGCTCCAGGAAATCGTGCAGCGCCCCGAATCCGGCGAGGTGTGCCGGCCGGCGCATCATGACGAGCGCGCTGCGGATCAGCGCCTTCTTGACGTAGTGGTCCAGCGCGACGCCGACCTCGTCGATGAGGTTGATCTGGCGCTCGCGGTCGGCGCGGCGGCCGACCTCGCGGTACGCGCGGCAGTAATCGACCACCCCGAAGGAGCCGCTCGCCCGCGGCAGCAGCGCGAGCACGGCGGCGTCGAGCTCGTGCGACAGCGCGTTGAGCTCGACGGCATCGGCGACGGTGGCAATCACGCGCTCGGGCAGCATCCGGACCATCATCGGCACCACGCGCGCGAGGTCCGAGTCGCGCTGCGCGAAGTCGGCAGCGTCGCCGTACAGGTCCTTCTCGAAGAAGTTGATCGCCGTGGCGTAGCGCGGCTGCGCGGCAAGGTCCGCGTAGGTCTGGCGCAGGCGTCGCGCCTGCCACCGCGCGAGGCGCTCGAGCGAGCCCGCCAGGATGGGATTCGCGCGGCGCTGCGCGTGCAGGTTCGCGACGCGCTCGAGCTGGTACACGAGCGACGCCTGCGCGCGATGCAGCGGAACCGGCGAGGTCGGTGGTAGCGAGGACACGATAGGGACGAGGCGGCGCCGCGCCAAGTCTAACGCGCATTCCGCCCTTGTCGCAGCATCCTGCGAGAATGCGGGAGCCTTTAGATTGTTTCGTCTAATCGCTCCCGCTAGATTGCAGACGTGACCCGCGTTTCCTCGTCGCTGCCTCCTACCGCCGCATGATCACCCGTCGCACGTTCCTCGTCACCGGCGCCGCTGGCAGCGCCGCGCTTGCGCTCGCGTGGTGGCTGCACGGTGCGCGGCGCCGAGCGTCCGGGCAGGGAGCGCCCGGCCCGCTCGATGCCGGTGCGCTGGCAGTGCTTTCTGCCTGCGTGCCCGTGATGCTCGAGGGCGGCCTGCCTCCTGCCGGCGACGGCCATGCGAGCGCGGTGCGCGAAACGGTGGCGAACGTCGCCGTCGCCGTCGCAGGACTGCCGCCCGCCGCGCAACACGAACTGCACGAGCTCTTCGCGCTGCTCGACTGGGCCCCGACGCGCCTCGCGTTGGCCGGGCTCACCACGTCCTGGGCTGAAGCCGATCGCGCGTCGGTGGGCGCCACCCTCGAGCGCTGGCGCACCGGTCGCATCGACCTCCTGCGCACCGCGTACGACGCCCTGCATCAGCTCATCGCGGCCGCCTGGTACGGCAATCCGCGCTCGTGGGCGGCCATCGGCTACGAGGGTCCTCCGCAACTCGACTGATGCCATGACGGCCAACTCGCACGATCCGTATCGCAGTCCCGCGCGCTCCGCGTGGAAGATCGTCGATGCGTCCACGCTCGCCGCCGACCTCGCGCTCGAGTGCGATGTCGCGATCGTCGGCACCGGCGCGGGCGGCGGCATGGCGGCGGACATCCTGAGCGCTGCCGGGCTTGCCGTGGTCATGATCGAGGAAGGCCCGCTCCAGTCGAGCGCCGAATTCCGCATGCTGGAGACCGAGGCGTATCCGGAGCTCTACCAGGAATCCGCGGCGCGCAAGACGCGCGACAAGGCGATCAACATCCTCCAGGGCCGCTGCGTCGGCGGCGGCACCACGATCAACTGGACGAGCTCGTTCCGCACGCCGGAGATCACGCTCGAGCATTGGAAGCGCGCGCATGGCATCGCGGGCTACGGCGCCGCCGACCTCGCGCCGTGGTTCGCGCGCGTCGAGAAAGAGCTCGCCATCGCGCCGTGGTCGATGGAGCCCAATCCCAACAACGCGGCGCTCGCGCGCGGCGCGAGCCGGCTGGGCATTCCGACCGGCGTCATCGCGCGCAATGTCGAGGGCTGCGCCAACCTCGGCTATTGCGGCATGGGCTGTCCGCTCGATGCGAAGCGGTCGATGCTGGTGACGGCCGTTCCTGCCGCTTTGCAGCGCGGCGCGGTGCTCGTGACGCGTGCCCGCGCGCTCGCCTTCGAGCCCGCGCGCGACCGCGTCGAGGCGCTGCGCTGCGTCGCGCTCGACCGCCGGGGCGTGGCGCCATCGGCGCGTGCGGTGCTCGTGCGTGCACGCGCGTTCGTGCTCGCGGCCGGTGCGATCGGCAGTCCCGCGGTGCTGCTGCGCAGCGGCGCGCCGGACCCGCACGAGCTGCTCGGCAAGCGCACGTTCCTGCATCCGGTGCTGGTGTCCGCCGCACTGATGCCGGAACCGGTGAATGCATTCTGGGGCGCGCCCCAGTCGGTCTACACCGACCACTTCCTGCATCTCGGTCCGATCGACGGACCGCTGGGCTACAAGCTCGAAGCGCCCCCGGTGCACCCCATCCTCGCCGCCATCACGCTGCCGAATCACGGCCCCGTGCACGCCGAATGGATGCGCGCGCTGCCGCACATGCACGTGCTGCTCGCCTTGCTGCGCGATGGGTTCCACCCGCAGAGCGCGGGCGGCACCGTGCACCTGCGCGACGACGGCACCCCGGTGCTCGACTATCCGCTCACCCCGCTGATCTGGGAGGGCGCCCGGCGCGCATTCCTGTCGATGGCGCAGATCCAGTTCGCCGCCGGCGCGACGCGCGTCATGCCCGTGCACGGCGACGGCACGGCGTACTCGTCGTGGGCTGCCGCGCGCGACGCGATCGCGCGATTCGAGCTCGCGCCGCTGCGAACGCCCGTGGTCAGTGCGCACGTCATGGGCGGCTGCGCGATGGGGCCCGACGAGCGTCATGCGGTCGTCGACGTCGACGGCCGCCATCACCAGCTCGCCAACGTCTACGTGATGGACGGCTCCGTGTTCCCGACGTCGGTGGGCGCCAATCCGCAGCTCTCGATCTTCGCCATCGCGGCCCGTCTCGCCGACGGCCTCGCCACCTCCATGGGCCGCCACGCCGCCGCGTGATCGCGCGCGATTAGGGTGTTTGCTCTAACGCCTGCCGCTATATTGAAACCGTAGCAATTGGAGTTTGCCCACCACGTTCGAGGAGCGACCATGCGCTTGCAAGCGAAGTTGTATCGACCCAATGAACTGCCCGAAGCCGCGCTGGCGGCATCGCGGCAAGTATGGCTCGCCGGTCTCGGCGCCGCAGTCGTCAGCCGCGACTGGATCCAGGCCGAAGCCGGGAGCACGTTCCGGGCGCTCGTGAAGGAAGGCACGGCGGTCGAATCGAAGGCGATCCGCTATATCGGCGACCAGCTCGAGACGTCGATGACGCGCGCCAACGCGTTGTGGCGGCAGACGCGCTCGTCCGTGACGCACACGGTCAAGAGCGCCGCCGACACCGCCGTGACGTTCGTGCGCGACACGCTTCCGCGTTCGCTGCCTCGCTTCGAGATGCCGGTGAAGCCCGCACCGACGGCCGCGCCGGTTCGCACGCGTGCACGCAAGGTCGTGGGCGCGAAGCCTGCGACAGCCAAGCGCGCTACTGCAAAAAAGGCCACCAAGCGGCGCGGCGCACGCTAAGATCACGCCGCGCGTGATTCGGCGCGGCGGAGGATCTGCATGCGGGGACGGGTGAGCACGGGGCGGGCACGCGGTGCCCGCCCCGCGAAGAGGCGTGCGGGACTGGCGCTTGCGGGAGGCGGACCGCTCGGAGGCATCTACGAGATCGGTGTGCTGCTCGCACTCGCGGACTCGCTCGAGGGTGTCGACTTCAACGACCTCGACGTCTACGTCGGCGTTTCGTCGGGAAGCTTCGTCGCAGCGGCGCTCGCGAACGGCATCTCGCCGGCGCAGATGTATCGCCTGTTCATCGACGACGGCGGCGACAACGAGCTCACGCCCGAAATCTTCCTTCGCCCCGCGCTGCGCGAGTTCGGCGAGCGGCTGTTCTCGCTGCCGCGTCTCATCGCCGAGGTGAGCGTGCGCTACCTCCGGGATCCGCTCCACCACGGCGTCATGGAGTCGATGTCGACCCTCTCGCGGGCGATGCCCACGGGTGTCTTCGACAACGCGGCGATCGATGCCTTCCTGAGCAACCTGTTCGCCGCCCCGGGCCGGACCAACGACTTTCGCAAGCTCGAGCGCAAGCTGTTCCTGGTGGCCGCGAACCTCGACTCCGGCGGATCGGTCGTGTTCGGAGGACCGGGCTTTGCCGACGTTCCGATCTCGCGCGCGATCGAAGCATCGTCGGCGCTGCCGGGCCTGTTTCCGCCGGTCGAGATCCACGGCGAGCATTACGTCGACGGAGCGCTCAACAAGACGTTGCACGCTTCGGTGGCGCTCGACCAGGGCATCGACCTCCTGCTGTGCGTCAATCCCCTGGTGCCTTTCGATGCGAGCAAGGCCAACCTCGACGGCCGCATCACCGTCGAGAAGCTCGCCGAGGGCGGGCTGCCACTCGTGCTGTCGCAGACCTTCCGCGCGATCATCCATTCGCGCATGAAGGTCGGCATGGAGAAGTACGAGCAGCAGTATCCCCACGCCGACGTGGTGCTGTTCGAGCCCGATCGCGAGGATGCCGACATGTTCTTCGCGAACATCTTCAGCTATTCGCAACGCCGGACGCTCTGCGCGGACGCGTTCGTGAAGACGCGGCAGAACCTGCTCGCACGCGCGGACCGGCTGGCCGCGCAGCTCGCCCGCCACGACATCCGCCTGCGCACGGAGCGCCTGACGCAACGCGACCGCGTGGTCACCGACGCCGTCACGGATCCGCGGCCGCTGCACGCGGCGCCCGAGGGGAGCGCGCGCGTGCGGCAGGTCACGCGCGACCTCGGGCACGCGCTCAACGAGCTCGAACGCTGGCTCGCGCTGCAGCAGCGTTGATGCGGCGTTAGCCACGCCGCCGCCGTACGCGGTTCCCCGCGACTGCCATGGCCCAGCGCAAACGTCCGCGCCGCACGCGCGAGCGCATCATCGAGACCAGCCTGGCGCTCTTCAATCGCCTCGGCGAGCCGCACGTCACGACCGCGGACATCGCCGCCGAGATGAACATCAGCCCGGGCAACCTCTACTATCATTTCCGCAACAAGGACGCGATCGTGACCGAGCTCTACGGCGCGTTCGATGCCGGCGTGCGGCCGCTCTTCGTCCGGCCTGCCGACGAGCGCATCGTCGACGTCGAGGATCTGTGGCTGCTGCTGCACCTCATGTTCGAGCACATGCAGCGGTACCGCTTCGTGTATCGCGACCTCGTCGATCTCACCACGCGCCATCGCCGCATCGCCGGGCGTTTCGCCGATCTGCTGCGCGAAGGCGAAGCGACACTCGCCGCCATGTGCCGCGGCATGATCCGGGGCGGCACGATGCGCGCGAGCGACGCCGAGGTGGCCGCGCTCGCGCGCAACGCGATGCTGATCGTCACGCATTCGATGGCCTACGAGGGCCTCGCGCACGTCGCGCCGGGCGAGATGCACGAAGCGGACCTCGGCCGCTGCGCGTATTACGTTCTGGTGCTCATCGCGCCGTTCCTGGCGGGCGATGCGCGCCTGCTGCTCGATCGCCTGAGCCGCGACTACCTCTGACGATTCCGACGAGCCCCGCGAGAGGAGGACACATGACCAGGAAGTGGGCGCCGTTCCCGCACGCGAAGCAGTTCACGTACGACGCGGCATCGTTGCGCAAGCACTGGGCGCGGCTGCATCGCGGCGACTGCGAAGCCCTGCCGAAGACCGCGGACGCGCTGGAGGCGTGGCGCCTGTACCACGCAGGGGAATTCGCCGCTGCCGTCGCGAAAGGCCGCGCGGCCGGAGGGTCCGGCCTCAACGCCGCCATCAAGGCGCAGGCGATCTATGCGACGTATCTCGAGCGCAACGAAAAGACGAAGCTCGCGTTGTTCGAGGAGGCGGCGCAGTGGGGCGAGGAGCGGCGCCAGGCCTCACCCAGGGACGCGAACGCGCATTACCTCTATGCGTTCGCGCTCGGACGATACGGGCAGGGTATCTCCGTGGCGAAGGCGCTCGCGCAGGGCTTCGGCGGCAAGATCAAGGATGCGCTCGCGAGCGCGCTCGCGCTCGAGCCGAAGCACGCCGACGCGCACATCGCGTTCGGCGCGTACGAGGCCGAGGTGATCAGCAAGGTCGGCGCGCTGGTTGCGGGCGTGACCTATGGGGCGAGGAAGGATTCGGCGGTCGCCCATTACGAGAAGGCGCTCGCGCTCAACCCCGATTCGGCCATCGCTCGCGTCGAATACGGCAACGGGCTCCTGCTGCTTTTCGGCAAGTCCCGGATGGCGGAGGTCGAGAAGCTCTACGAAGCCGCCGCGAAGTGCAAGCCGATGGACGCCATGGAATGGCTCGACGCGGACCACGCGCGCTCCGAGCTGGAGGAGTGACGGCGCGCGTCGGCCGCAAGGCCCGGTCGCGCGCGAGCCCGCGTGCCGCTCACGTCGCCGCAACGGCAGCGGTTCACGCCACGCCCGCGGCGGCCGCGGCGAGCGCGGGATCGAGGTCGCCCTCGAACGGCCACGGCGCCATGAGCGTTGCGAGCACGAGCGTCTCGAACTCGTGCTCGAAGCCCGCCACGATCCGAGCCGGATCCGGGCACAGCGCGTGATCGGTGATGAGTCCGAACTGAACGCTGCCGTTGAACGAGATGATCGACGCGCCGATGCCGATGTTGCCCGACTGCGGCACCCAGAACATCAGGCTCTTCATCCGCGCGCCCGCGAAATAGAGCGGCTGCTGCGGTCCGGGCACGTTGGTCATCACCGCGCTCGCATTGCGCGCGAGCACTTCGAGCAGCTGGTCCTGCAGCAGCTTCGGGCCCGCACCCATGGCGGCGAGAATGCCGAGTGCGAGCACCGGCTGGTACGAGCCCTTGAGCGCACGCATGTTCGCGCGCAGCGCATACAGGCGCTCGACCGGATTGCGGATCCCGATCGGCAGCTCCAGGAACACGAGGCCGAACTGGTTGCCGAGCCTGTGGGACTTGTGGGCCGGGCGCAGGTTGACGGGAACGAGGGCGCGCACCATCAGGCCTTCGCGGCCGTCGCCCTTCGCGTCGAGGTAGCTGCCGAGCGCGCCCGCCACGCACGACAGCAGCACGTCGTTCACCGACGCGCCGAGCGCCTTGCCCATGGCCTTCACCTCGTCGAGCCCGATCGGCTCGGCCCACGCGACGTGCTTGCGCCCCGTCGGTACGCCCTTGAACCGGGTCGGCGAGTCCTGGCTCATCAGCGCGAGCTTCGCGATCTCGGCCGTGAGTGCCGTGCCCTGCTGCGCGAGCTCGACCGCCTTGAGCGGGTTCGACCAGAGCTCGACGCCCTTTTCGACGAGCGTCGAGCCGACCTTGGTCGCGAGGTCGAGCACGCCGTTGATGGGCTGCATCAGCCATCCCGCCGGACTGGCACCCCGCTCCCCCCGCGAGGGTCGCGGCGCGGGCAACGGCATCGCCGGCGGCCCGTGCGGCGCGGAGTCGGTCATCGACAGCAGCACGCCGATGAGCGCGATGCCGTCGGCATAACAGTGGTGCATGCGCATGACGATCGCGCTGCCGCCGTCGTAATGCTCGACCAGATGGTATTGCCAGAGCGGATGCGCAGGATCGAGCGGCGTGGCCGCGAGACGGCTCGCAAGCGTCTGCAGCTCGCGCTTGCCGCCTTCGCGCGGGAGCGCGATGCCGACGACGTGGCGATCGATGTCGAACGAGGCGTCGTCTTCCCAGAACGCGATCGAGCCGTACTGCACCGGACGCTGGCGGAACCGCGCGTACGTGAGGAAGCGCTGCTCCAGCATGTGCCTGAGGCGCCGCAGCGGCACGTGTCCGCCCAGCAACACCACCCCGCAGATCATCATCAGATTGCCCGGCCGGTCCATGCGCAGCCAGGCCGTGTCCACCGCCGAGATCTTTTCGCGCCGTGCCATGATTTGGGCGGTCCGTGGTGAGCGGTTTCTCGCGCGGCGGGCGACGCGACGTGCGCTTCTGTTCGGCCGCACCCTAAAGTAGCATAGAAGCTCCCCGCACGGACCAAGGAGGCGAGAGCGCCATGGCAGCCGCACCGAAGAAGCCGGACCTCAAGGCGCAGTTCGAGGCCGCCGCCGCGGCGGCGAAGCAGACCAAGAAGAAGCCGGACAACGCCACCCTGCTCAAGCTCTACTCGTACTACAAGCAGGCGACCGAAGGCGACGCGAAGGGCGATCGCCCTGGCGGATTCGACTTCGTCGGGGGCGCGAAGCACGACGCGTGGTCCAAGCTCAAGGGCATGAGCAAGGACGACGCGATGCAGAATTACATCAAGCAGGTGGAGAAGCTGAACCGCGTTTGACGCCCGTGCGGCGCACGCTCGGCGGGCTGCAAGCGTCTCGGCGCGCGGGTCGTCGAGTCCGCGCTACGTTGCGCTTCAGCCTTCGGTCGGCGTCGCGCTCGCTTCGGCCCTGCGGCCCGCACGGCGCTTGCGCGCCCCGGTATTGACTGCAGCCGTCTTCGAACCACGCTTCTTCGCGGCGGCCTTGGGCACGGCCTTCGCGCCGCTCGAGCGCTTGCCTCGCGTGCGTAGCGGCGGCGCGCTCGCCTCACCCGGGCCCGTCGCGATGAGGCGGTTCACGGCTTCCGACAGCGCGTCGACGCGCTCGACCAGTTGCTGGACGTCGTTCTGCGTGTGCACGCCGAGCTTGGACAACGCCCGCTCGACGCGATCCTCGAACACCTGCTCGAGCTTGTCCCACGTGCCGCCGGCCATCTGCTGCATCTCCTTCGCCTTTGCCGTGGCGGCGCCACGCGCCGCGGACGCGGTGTCGACCGCCGCCTGACGCGTGCGCGTCTCGAGCTGCTGTCCCTGGCGCACCAGCGTTTCGAACATCTTCATGCCTTCCTGCTGCGCGCGGGCGAATGCGCCGAGACCCGCGAGCCAGATCTGATGCGACGAATTGAGCACGGCCTGCGACAACTCCCGCGCCTGCTCGAACTGGCGCGTTCCGAATTCCGCCTTGGCCTTCTTCAGCATCTCGTTCTCCCGTGTCGCGTCGATGCGGGCACAGCACGGCCCGATCCGCACATTCTATGCTGCGACATTAGAGCAGTCATTCTAAAAGAGCCCGCGCACGCCGCTGCCTTCGACGCGCTTCGTGCACGCGTGGCGGATGCGGGAGCGCGGTGCACGGCCGTATAATTTCGACGACCATCCATCGCGCGGTGCCTCGTCGTCGACGTTGCCGCGCCACCCCCGAACCGGCCCGCAGCGCACCGGCACGAGACCACGCCCCGCCCTGGGAGGAAGCCATGTCCTATTTCGTCACCGGCGCGACCGGGTTCATCGGCCGCTTCCTGGTCGCGAACCTGATCAAGCGCAACGAGCCGATCTACGTCCTCGTGCGCAAGAGCTCTCTCGACAAGCTCGATGCGCTGTACGAGTTCTGGGGAGCGGACGAGAAGCAGGTGATTCCCGTGCTCGGCGACCTCGGCAAGCCGCGCCTCGGCGTGGGCGCTGCGGACATGCGCAAGCTCAAGGGCAAGGTCAGGCCATTTCTTCCACCTCGCGGCCGTGTACGACCTCGACGCGAGCGCCGAAGAGCAGATGGTCGCCAACATCGACGGCACGCGCAACGCGGTCGAGTTCGCGGAAGCCATCCGGGCCGGGTGCTTCAACCACGTGAGCTCCATCGCGGCGGCCGGGCTCTACGACGGCGTCTTCCGCGAGGACATGTTCGAGGAAGCGGAGGATCTCGACCATCCGTACTTCCGCACCAAGCACGAATCCGAGGGCATCGTGCGTCGCGAATGCCGGGTTCCGTTTCGCATCTACCGGCCCGGCTTCGTGGTCGGGCACTCGAAGACGGGCTACATCGACAAGATCGACGGGCCCTACTACTTCTTCAAGCTGATCCAGAAGACGCGCGAGATGCTCCCGCAGTGGATGCCGACGATCGGCATCGAGGGCGGACGCATCAACATCGTGCCCGTGGATTTCGTGGCCGATGCCCTGGACTACCTCGCGCACAAGCGCGGGCTCGACGGCAGGACCTTCCATCTCACCGACCCGGAGCCGCATCGCATCGGCGAGGTCCTGAACATCTTCGCGAAGGCCGCCCACGCGCCGCTCATGACGATGCGCGTGAACGCCCGCATGTTCGGCTTCATCCCCGCCCCGATCCTGTACGGCATCGGCTCGCTGTCGCCCATCAAGCGCATGGTGCGCGCCGTGCTCGCCGACCTCGGGATTCCAAAGGACGTGTTCGCGTTCATCAACTGGCCCACGCGCTACGACAATCGCGAAGCGACGAAGGCGCTCAAGGGCTCGGGCATCAGCGTTCCGCACGTCGGGACCTACGCCGCGAAGCTATGGGACTACTGGGAGCGCAATCTCGACCCGGATCTGTTCATCGACCACAGCCTCGCCGGTCGCGTGAAGGACAAGGTGGTGGTCGTGACGGGCTCCTCGTCGGGCATCGGCAAGGCCACCGCCATGAAGCTCGCCGAAGCGGGCGCCCGCGTGATCCTCGTTGCGCGGGGCGAGGAAAAGCTCGTCGAGACCAAGAAGGAGATCGACGCGCTCGGCGGCAAGTGCTGGATCTACGCCGCCGACGTCTCCGACATGGCCTCGTGCGACGCACTGGTGGCGAAGGTGCTCGCCGAGCACGGCACGTGCGATTACCTCATCAACAACGCCGGTCGCTCGATCCGGCGCGGCATCATGAATTCGCTCGATCGCTTCCACGATTTCGAGCGCACGATGCAGCTCAACTACTTCGGCGCGATCCGCCTGATCCTCGGGTTCATGCCGAGGATGGTGGAGAACAAGCGAGGGCACATCATCAACATCTCCTCGATCGGCGTGCTGTCGAACGCGCCGCGGTTCTCGGCCTACGTGGCGTCGAAGTCGGCGCTCGATTCGTTCTCGGCGTGCGCCGCGTCCGAGTTCGTCGACAAGGGCATCCACTTCACCACCATCAACATGCCCCTGGTGCGCACGCCCATGATCGCGCCGACCAGGATGTACGAGAACGTCCCCACGCTGTCGGCCGAGGAAGCGGCGGACCTCGTGGTCGAGGCGATCGTCTACAAGCCGGTGCGCATCGCCACGCGCCTGGGCATCTTCGGGGCCGTGTGCCACGCCATCGCGCCGAAGCTCACGCAGATCCTGCTCAACACCGCCTACAACATGTTCCCGGATTCCGCTGCCGCGCAGGGCAAGAAGGGCGGCGAGCCGGCGCAGCTCACGGCCGAGCAGATCGCCTTCGCGCAGCTCACGCAGGGGATTCACTGGTAGCGGGGCCGCCGGCGTCCGGCGCCGGTGCGTCGAGGGGCCGCTTGAGCTCGGCGGCGACGATCGCGGCCACCTTCGGGTCGCGCAGCAACGCGTTGTGCGCGACGCCGCTCACCGCGACGTTCACCGCCCTCCGGCAGGCACGCGGAATCCTGCGGCGCGACCATCGAGTCGTGCCACGACCAGATCGACACGATGCGCACGGGTGGCAGCGGGGCCGCATTCAGCGCCGCCAGCCACGCATTCCCCGGCCTGATCTGACCGAGCGACGCGCCGGGAAAGAGCCACGCGTGCACGCTGCCGTGGTGGGGCGTGCCGATGGTGATCACGCGATCCACCGCCGATGCTCCGTGCCGGCGCATGTACGCGCGCGCAACGAGCCCCCCCATGCTGTGCGCGACGATCGCAACGCGCGCCGCGCCGGTTTCGGCGCGGATGCGCGCGATCTTGTCGGCGACCTGATCGGCGAAGTGCTCGACCGACGCGAGCGGCGGACCGTAGGAGAGCGTGTACACGGGCCCGATGCCGGCGGCCTTCAGGGCCTCGATCATGCGCATCCACACGCCCGCATTGCAGAGCACGCCGTGCAGCAGCAGCACGGGCGAAGAGGCCGGCACCGCGGCGGGCTCGCGCATCGACCACCACGCGAATCCCATCCGCGTGCCCGAGCCCATCAAGGTGACGAGCTCGTCGCGAAAGACGCGCAGCGACTGCGCCAGCGACAGGCGCACCTCGGGCGGACCGCGCACGCCCCAGATCCACGCCAGCGCGAACCACGACAGCGTGACGACGACGAACAGCGCCAGATACGCGAGCGGCAACGCGAGCGCGACCAGCCACCATGCCTTTCCGGCGGCGAGCGCGGAGGCGGCCCACCAGCCGTAGAGACCGAGGCCCGTGACAAACAGGAGGGCGATGGTGATCGCGGTGACCATAGGCTGCATCGTACCGTGCAGCCCGCGCGCCATTGCGCAAGAGTGCGTGCGGTGCGAGGCGCTCGCGCCATCTTGGCGCGCCCGGTGCTACTGGTCTGCGGTGGCGCCCAGGTAGTGCGCAGCCTGCGCCCAGTGCGCGCGCCAGCTCTTCAATGCGCCGATCGACGCGGCGAGGTCCGGAATCAGCACGACGCCGGGGAGCGTCTTGCGCACGCGCCGAGTCATCTCGCCTCCGGCCCACAGCGTCGTCGTCTGCGGCAGCTCGCGACGCAGGGTGGCGAGGCCGTCGGTCGCCTGCCGCACCGGGAACGCCGCCGAGAACGAGAGCGCCACGAGATGCACCCTGTGCGCGAGCGCGGCGCGACGGATGTCCTCGAGCGGTGTCTGCACGCCGAGCGAGATGCATTGCGCGCCCTCGGGCACGAGCAGCGCTTCGACCATGAGCAGCCCGAGGCCGTGCTGCTCGCCGGGGAACGTCGTCAGCAGCACGCGCGGGGTGCCGACCTGGCGTGGGAATGCGTTGATCGCGGTGCGCAGCGCGACCTGCAGCTGCTCGGTGTACAGATGCTCCTCGAACACCTGGATCTCGCCGCGCATCCATCCTTCGCCGACTGCGCGATTGAGCGGAGTCACGGTCTCGAGCACGAACTTCTGCAGTCCCTGCCGCATCAGCATGTTCGCGAGCGCGTGCTGCAGCCCCTGCACGTCGTGGCCCTGCAGCATCGCGATGATGTCGCGCTCGAGCGCGGGAGCGATGGCGTCGCGGCGGCTTTCGGCGCGCGTGTCCGCCATCGCATTGAGCTCCGCGAGGCTGCTGTGGATGATGCGTCCCGGACGAACGCCCACGTCCATCAGGCGCTTGATGGCGCGCAGCTTGGCGACCTCGGCCACCGTGTACTGGCGCTCGCCGTTGTCGTCGCGTGCGGGCTTGGGGAAGGCGTAACGCCGTTCCCACATCCGGAGCACGTCCTTGGACAGGCCCGTTTCGCGCTCCACGGCCGAGATGTTGAGCAGCAAGCCTTCGTTCGACACGGTCGCCTCGCTGTCCACCGCTATCCATTGACAATAGCTCATAACGGGGCGATTGTGGCGTGCAACCTGCAAAATGTCCATGACAACTTCGCCGCACCCGTCGCCCGCCCTACGCCCGCCAGGCCCCTGGGTCAACCCTGGGTCGAGCGCGATCAGACGGCGGTGAAGCCCAGCGCGCGCACGACGAGCAGCGTTCCGTTGGCGACGAGCAGCACGGCGATGAGGCGCATCACCCCGCCGCGGGAGAGCGCGTCGTGCAGCCGGCTGCCGGCGAAGTAGCCTCCGAACATGAACGGCACCATCAGTGCCGCGGTGACGAGCAGCGGGGTGCGCGTCAGGAGCCCCGAGGCGACGAAGGCCGCGATCCGCAACGCGACGCTGATCGTGATCAGGAGCGACGACGTTGCGCGCAGCGCGCTCTTGTCGTCGATCCGGGCCGACAGGTAGACCATGTAGATCGGCCCGCCGGTGCCGAACAGGGCGCTGAAGATGCCGCCGACGAAGCCGATCGGCCAGGCCCAGCCGCGCGACACGACCATGCGCCGCGGAGCCCCTGCGAGCACGTACACCCCGTAGCTCGCCGCGAAGATGCCGAGCACCAGCAATGCAGGCGCGCGCGGCAAGCGCACGAGCACGCGTGGCGCCCGCGACGATGCCGAGGAGCATGGTCGGCAGGATCCGCCCGATCTCGGCGAGGCGCGCGTCGCGCCACTGGCGTGACGTGGCGGTGGTGGTGGCGGCCGCGTCGAGCGTCGCCATCAGCGGCACCATGAACGTCAGCGGCAGCGCATGCGCCAGCGCCGGAACCGCGATGATCGACGAGCCGAAGCCCGTGGCGCCGAAGACGGTATACGCGGCGAAAACGACGATCGGCAGCAGCACGAGAACGTGCCACGGCACGGCGGGCAACCAGTCGGCAAGCACCTTGGCGCGAGGGAGGACGAACGGCCGCGCACTATAGCAGCATCGTTCTGCGCATCTGCGATGGCGCCATTGCGGCGGCCTTGCGCGGCGCTTCCGCCGCGCTTCCGCTCCGCTTTGACCGCAGCCGGCGCTTCGCCTATAATTTCGCTCCCTTGGCGAACTAGCTCAGCTGGTTAGAGCAGAGGAATCATAATCCTTTGGTCCGGGGTTCGAGTCCCTGGTTCGCCACCAAACACCGATGGCCCGCAGCGATGCGGGCCGTTGCTTTTTCAGGGCCGCACGCACGCGAGACTCGTTCGGTTGGGAGCGAGGCACGCGCCCTCCGCCCGCGGCCGCTCGAGCGCTCAGCGACTCGCACGCGCCAGCAGCGCCCAGCCGGCGACGGTCACCGTCAACACGCAACTCGCGAGCACCGAGGCGGTGTAGAACGTCGCCGCAGCGACGGAGGGGCCGGACATCAACTCGAGGATGCGTGCGGCGACCGCCATGGCCCCGACGCACGCGAGCCAGCGCCGCATGTACACCTGCAGGTGATGGCGCTGGGCGACGTTGTGGCGCCACGCGGCGTGACGCACGAGGAGCGTGCCGCGCGTGACGTCCCGAAACAGCCAGCCCCAGAACCAGTAGCGGTACAGCAGCGAGCGCAGCGGCTCGTCTGGCGGGGAACACCTCGATTCCGGGCGGAGCATGACGACGATGCGGGAAAGGCGCGGCGAAACGCCGGGTACGCGAGGTACGACGTTGCACGCGCAGCGTGGTTCCGATGCAAGGTTAACGCGCGCCGGCGGCAAACGTGAAGATGCACCCGCCCGCAGGCGTCCCGATGCCCGCGAGCGGTGGCGCAGATCTCGTTCGCATCGGCTCGCTCGGCGTCCGCCGGGAGCATTCATGCAGCGGCGAGCGTGCAACAGCCGGTCGACCGCGCGCTAGGTGCCCCAACGGGGGGCCGAGGCACGTTCCGCAGCCACGCCGCGCGAATCGACCTTGGCAGAGTTGCCGCCGTCGCTCGCCGTGATCGTCATGAGCGCGACCAGGAGCGCGCCTGCATAGCCGCCGACGAGGAACGCCCCCAACACCCACCATGCGGACACATCCATCATCACGTCCTTGCGCTGCGTTTGCCTGATGACCGACGACCGGGCTCACGGGCTCGCTGCAACGTCGCGCATGTGAATGGCTGCGTTCGTGCGCACACCTCGGCATCGCGCCACCGGCATGTGCCAGGTGTCCTTCGCCGTGCGGAACCGGTCCTGCGGCGAACTTCCGCAAGACTTGTGCCAAGGTGGAAAATTGTGTTCTACGACGCGTGCTTAGCATGACGTTGCACGCGTCGGGTGCGACTGCCTGTAAAGTTGCCCGACTTGGCGGCCACACGTTGATGCGCACAACGTGTCACGGGCGTCGCGGCGTCGGAGTTCCCTTACGGCGCAGCGCCGGATCCTCCTCCTTCATGCGACTCTTGCCGGTCTCCTCGGCCTCGCGCATTTCGGCGGCCTCGGCTTCATCGTGCGGGGCGGCGTTCTCGGCCGCCTGCTCGACCTGACCCGATTCGATGAAGCGCTTCGTGCGCGCGTTGTAGTCGCGCGTCGCCTCGTAGTTGCCTTCACCGTACTGCTTCTTGTCGTCGCTCATCGTTCTCTCCTGATATCGACACGTCCGCAACCGGACGCGACAGGCCCGTGCACGCAACAGGCGCGCGAAGTGGGCCGCATCCCTCGATCCTGGGCGGCCGCGGTGGCGCCACCCATCGGCGGTACGCCGAATGCGGTGTCGCCCACGGTCCTACAGCTCCCGCCGGAACACGCTCGCGGTGCGCGGCCGTGCCGTTAGTTACGCGCCCGGCCGCAGATTTTTCCGCCTGCGCGCTTCAGACCTCGGCCGCCGCGGTGGCCGGCGCGGCGATGTTCCCGCCTTCGCCTTCCCAGCGCGTGGTCTCGTGGGCTTCGCGTTTCACGCGGCGACGGCCGCGTTCATCGGCGATCGCGTCGCGTGCGAATCGCGCCGCGCTTACTGCCGCGATGCCCAGGCCAAGCATCAGGACTGCTCTAAGCATTGCACCCTCCATCGATCTCGCCGGGTCTCTCCGGCACGCGGTGCCTCATGCAGCATCCGTGCCGCTGCAGGCCGGTGGCACACGGGGATGCACGTGGCCTCCGGGGCGACGCGGGTGCGGTGCCGTCCGATCGAAGAGCACGACGAAGGGCTGCGTCGTGTCCGCGCGGCGTGTAGGGGTGCCTCCTACAGGGGTTCATGTCCCTGTCTTATGGGCGCAGCCGGAGCGCAGCCCCATGATCGGGAAAGCGAAAACATGGAAGGAATACCCATGAAAGATTTCCTCATCCACCGTGCCCGCCCGCGCTTGATGTGGGTGGCTGCGGCCGTTGCAACCGCGTTTGCCGGCGTGGGCGCCCTGATCATCGCCGGTGCCGGCAGCACCCCGGTGGGCCAGATCATGGCCGTCCTGGTGGGCTTCCTCGTGCTCGGCGCGGGCGCATCCGTTGCGCTCGCGATGGCGCTTCCCCGCATGGTGCGCGACGTGAAAAGCAACGACGACTGGACCTACTGGTAACGGGAAGGACCTCGCATGAACACGACCATGATCCGCCTGCTGCTCGTGGCCGGCATCGCGACCGGCCTCGCGGCGTGCCAGCAGCAGCGCAACAACGACGCGACGGGTGCGGCGGTGCGCGACGTTCCGGCGGCTGCCGTGTCGAGCGCCACGACGGCGGAGCCCGCCAGCGTGCCGCCGAACGATCCGTCGCTCCCGCCGTACGGGACCGCGCCCGCCAGCCCGGCATCCGCGCCGAGTGCCGGCGCAACCGACTCGACACACAGTACACTCTCGGCCAGCGAGCGCGACCGCGCCCTTCCGCTGGAGGGCCAGGTCAACAATCACAGCAGTGAAGCGTTTGCGAAACGGGGTGACAGCAACGTCGAGCACGCGCAGGAAGGACCGCGCGGGAGCGAGGCGGTGGCGACCCCGAACTCGTATCCCAAGGAGCAGAAATGAATGTACGCAATCTGATCGGCGCCGCCCTCGTCGGCGGCGCGCTCGCGCTCGGTGGCTGTGCCACCCCGGGCTACTATCCGCCCGGGGCGTATGCGGCACCGCGCGTCGAGTACGGCGTGGTCGAGGGCATCGATGCGTTCCGCGGTGCGCCCGCATCGAGCGGCGCCGGGGCCGTGATCGGCGGCATCGCCGGCGGCGTGCTGGGTCACCAGATCGGCGGCGGCACCGGCAACACGGTGGCGACCATCGCGGGTGCGGTGGGTGGTGCGGTGGTGGGCAACGAAGTCGAAAGGTCGAACAACGCCAACGCGACCGGCTACCGCATCCGGGTACGCACCGACTCGGGCGGCGTGATCAACGTCGACAACCCGACCGATCTCAACCTGCGCGTGGGCGATCGCGTGCGCATCGAGGGCGGCCGCATCTTCCGGATGTAGCAGAGGCTACGCATCGACCCGAACGGGCGAAGCCGCGGAGGCTTCGCCCTTTTTCGTGGCCGCTCGCTCGACTCTCGCCGCGGACGTCGACGCCCGGCGCGCACCTCGCCCGAGGGCTCCTCGCGTCGATCGGCACGATGCGGCGACGGCGAATCCACGATCACCGCGCCTTCGGCAACGACTCGGGAGTCGGCGCCGGTGGCGGCGCGTCTTCGCCGTGCTCGTCCCAGCGCAGCCCTGCAGCGGCGTACTCCGCACCGAGCAGGAAGACCTGCGCCGAGAAGTAGATCCAGAGCATCAGCACGACGAGTGCCGCAGCCGCGCCGTACACCGCAGCGCCGGCGGTCCGTCCGATGTACCAGCCGATGCCGAACTTCGCCACCTGGAAGAGCAGCGCCGCGAGCGCCGCTCCGGAGAACGCGAAGCGCCACGGGACGCGGCGATCGGGCAGCACGCTCGCGGCGCCCTGGCGAGTCGCGCCGTCGGCCCACCAGCACTTCGCGGCGTGCAGGAGCAACCGGCCGCGCCCGCGATGAGCACCGCCGTCGTGCTGCGTGCGACGCATCCGCTCGTCAGGGCCCGAGAAATTCGGCCCACGCGGACAGCGCTTCCGTGTGCTGCGCCCACACCTTCGCGATGATGAGCAGCGGAATCGCGACGATCATGCCCGGAATGCCCCACAGCCAGAACCAGAACAGCAGGCCGATGAACACGACCACCGGATTGAGCTCGACGCGGTGGCCGACGATCATCGGCGTCAGCACCTGTCCTTCGACCAGCGTGATCGCCGAGAACGACAGGGGAATGGCGAGCACTTGCGCGAGCGTGCCGAAATTCGCCGCGGCTGCCGCGGTGAGCAGCGTGAGGCTGATCAGCGGGCCGAGATACGGGATGAAGTTGAGCAGCCCGACGATCGTGCCCCACAGGACCGCGTTCGGCAGGTCGAAGTACCAGCACACGCTGCCGACGACGATGCCGAGCCCCGAGTTGATCATCGTCACCGTGAGCAGGTAGCGGCTCACCTCCTCCTGCACGGTGCGCACGATCTTCAGTGCATTCACCTTGTCGCGGATGCGCGGGATCACGCGGATGAGCTTCTGCAGGAACAGGTCGCCGCTCGCGAGCAGGAAGAACGCGAGCAGCAGCACGGTCACGAGGCCGAGCGAGGCGCCGACGACCTGCTTGAACAGGGCGCCGGATGCGGCGGAGTCGCCAGCGCTGCTCTTGAAGTGCGCGACCTGGGCCTCGCCCCACTTCGCAAACGCCTCGCCCATCGTGAACCGCAGCACGCGGAAGATGCGATGCGCAAGCCCTTCCATCGCCGGAAGCGCGTCGAGCGAGCGCGCGAGCGGCCCGAGCAGCGCGTCGATCGCCAGGAAGACGAGCCCCACCACGCCGCCGATGACGAGCAGCGCAGCGGCGATGCGCGGCAGGCGCAGGCGCTCGAACTGCGCGACGATCGGCGACAGCAGCATCGACAGCAGGGCCGCCGCCACGATCGGGAACACCACCTCCCGCCCGAGCGACAGCACGGCGCCGACCGCGATGACGGCCACGACCACGGTTGCAACGCGCGCGGCCTGCACGCGGCGGTGCACATCGCTCGACGGCGGGCCGGCCGCGGCCGGTGCGGGCGCGGTCTGCATGAGCGCGGCCTCGGCGGAAGCGCCTGGAGGGGGGCCGCCTGATGCCTGGTCGCCGCGGTGCCGGACTCGCTGGTGCGCCCGTCGGCGTGACCATCGCAGCAGGGCGTGTGGATAGCACCGCAGCTCCGCCCGTCGCGGCCGCCACTTCCTCCGCGCCACCGTCACGCGGAGGCGGGGCGATCATGTGCGCGCGGCGCGCGCGAGCGAGCTGTCGGCGGCGAGGAGGCTCGCGAGATCCTCGGCGTGCTCTTCCTCGACGGCGAGGATCTCCTCCAGCATGCGGCGCGTCGTGGGATCACCCTCGCCGATGAAGAGCACCATCTCGCGATAGCTGTCGATCGCGATGCGCTCCGCGACGAGGTCTTCCTTGATCATCGAGACGAGATCGGTGCCGGGCACGTACTCCGCGTGGCTGCGCGCGCTCAGCGTGTCGGGCGCGAAGTCGGGCTCGCCGCCGAGCTGCACGATGCGCGCGGCGATCTGGTCCGCGTGCTCCTGCTCCTGCTTCGCGTGCTCGAGGAATTCCGCGGCCGCCGCATCCGACTGCGGGCCTTCGGCCATGTAGTAGTGGCGCCTGTAGCGCAGCGCGCAGACGAGCTCGGTCGCGAGCGCCTCGTTGAGGAGCCCGATCACGGCCTCACGGTTGGCGCCGTAGCCCTGCGTCACGGCGCCCTCTTCGATATGGCGCCGTGCGCGTTCGCGCAGCGTCCTCACGTCGGTGATGCGACTCTGCCCGCTTGCGGAAGACATTGAGGAGGGTGATGGCGATGGGGAGCCAGCTTGCCGCATGTCCATGGCGTTCCTTGTCGTAGGGTGAGCGGCGCAACGGCATTGCGTTGCGCACGAGGCTCCAGGTGGAGAGCGCGAGTGTCGCCGGCCGGGCGAGGCGCGCCGGGCCGTAACGGCGCAACAGCCACACGCCGCCCGCAAGCGCGCCGAGGGGCAGCACGGCGCGAAAGCCGCGCGTGAAGCCCACCACCCTGCGCTCCGTGTCGTAGGCGCGCTGCTCGAGCGCGCGCCAGCTCGTGGCGAGCTCCTCGCGCTGCTGCGCGAGCCGGCGCTCGACGCGCGCACGGCGCTCGGAGAGCGGCTCCTCGCGCGCGGTGGATTGCGCATTCGCCATGGCGTCAGCTCCGCAGCGACTGCGCGTCCTCGCGCAGCTCGCGCAGGCTGTCGCGGAAGAGCGCGGTCTTACGGCTCACGAGGCTCTTCAGCCAGAAGAAGGCGCCCGCGGCAACGGCGAGGAACACGACCGGGATCAGCACCGCGACCGCCGTGCGATAGCTCGTGTCCCAGGCGAGGACGAGCACCAGCACGCCGAGGAACACGAGCGTCATCAGCGCGCCCGTGATCAGCACGCCGGCGGCCACCAGCGCCTGCACCAGGCGCTGCTTTTCTTCCGCAATCTCGACTGCGAGCAGCTCGCCGCGCGTCGCGACGTGCTCGAGCAGCGCGCCCGTGAAGCGTCGCGCCCGCGCGAGCAGCCCGCCTTCCGCCGGATCGGAAGTGCGCACTGCCGAGTCGAGGTCGTCTCTCATCGCCGGGCCATGAGCGCGCCGATGACGAAGCCCACGCCCGCGGCGACGCCGATCGCGGCCCACGGATTGTCGTGCACGTAGTCATCGGCCGCCACGGCCGCATCGCGACCGCGCGAGCGCGCCATCGCGGTGTAGTCGGCGGCGCGCTGCCTTCGCCGTGGCGAGCTGGCCGCGGAACTTCTCGCGCGCGTTCGCGAGCGCTTCGCCCGACAGGCTCGACGTCGCGCGCAGGAGGCTTTCGCCCTCCGCGATCAGGTTGCGGAATTCCGACATCAGGTTGTCGCGCGTGCTCTCCAGCGTATCGCCCGCCTCGTCCATGAGGCGCGAAGCCTCGTCCGAGATGCGCGAGGTATCGCCTTCCATCGTCGATGCGTTCATGTTGTTCGCCATGTTCATTGCTCCGTCTTGATCGAGTTCGGTTCAGTCATCTGCGGGCGGACAGGCCCGCAACGAGGCTGGCGACGAACAGGATGAGGAAGAGATAGAAGAGGACCCGTGCGATCTCCGCCGCTCCGGCAGCGATGCCCCCGAAGCCGAAAAGTGCGGCGACCAGAGCAATCATGAGAAGAATCGCCGCATAACGCAACATCGCCTGTCCCGCTCCCCGCATCGCCACGCTCCGCGCCCGGCGTATCGGGGACAGCAGACTCCGTGCCACGCGAGCGGAGAGGCATCTGCGCACGGCGCCGTGCAGTTGGCGCTGCAAGCGCCGAGCGCGCGGGGCTCGCACGGGTAGATCGTGCCGCAGCGGCGGAAAAATGTACACGTGCACGACGCGCGCGCCGCGCCGATGCGCCGGGAACCGGGGGAGCGCTACAGTTGGTCGCGTAGGTCGGAGAGCAAGGCCTTCACCGAGCCGAACTGCGTCGACTTGTCGAAGAAGAAGTCGGCGCCGCGCTCGCGGCAGGCGACCTCGTACTCGGGGAACGCGTAATTGGTCAGCACGACGATCGTCGGTGGGGCGCTGGGATATTGCGAGCGCACGGCCGAGATGACGCCGAAGCCGCTGCCCGCCTTGAGGTTGAGATCGACGATCGCGACGTCCACGCGCTCCTGCTGCAGGCGCGCGACGGACGCCGCTTCCGTCTCGGCGTACCCGACGATCTCCACCTCGCCCGGCTCGACGAGGAAGTCCAGGAGGCGCTCGCGCACGGACACCGAATCCTCGACCAGGAAGACCCGCAAGGGCCGCTTGTCGACGGTCTTGTTGGCGCGCTCGCTCACGTCGGGCCGGGATTGATGCGAAATGCCCTTCCACCTTGCGCCTACTGGATGAGTCCGTTCTTGATGGCGTAGTACGTGAGATCCGCATTGCTCGCCAGGTTCATCTTCTCGAGCACGCGCGTGCGATACGTGCTGACCGTCTTGTTGCTCAAGTGCAGCTCCTCGGCGATGTCGCCCACGGACTTGCCCGACGCGAGCTTGCAGAAAATCTGGAACTCGCGTTCCGAAAGCGACGAATGCAGCGGCCGGCCGTCGCCGTCGACGTCGCCGGCAAGCAGCTGCGCGACCTCGTTGCTGATGTACTTGCGGCCGGCTAGCAGCGTGCGCACCGCCACGATCACCTGCTCGGGGACGGCGTCCTTGGTCAGGTAGCCGCTTGCGCCCGCTCTCAGGAGGTTAACGGCATATTGCTGCTCGGGGTACATGGACAGGATGAGAATCGGAAGCGTCGGCTTGTGCGGCCGGATCTGGCGCAGGATGTCGATCCCGGTGCGGTCGGGCAGCGAGATGTCGAGCAGCACCGCGTCCCAGTGCTCGGAGCGCATGCGCCGCAATGCCTCGTCCCCGGTGGCGGCCTCCCCGGCCACGTCCCAGTCCGTCTGCGCTTCGAGCAGCGAGCGGACCCCGGCGCGGAACAGCGCGTGATCGTCCGCTATAAGAATTCTTGGTTTCGCGTTCACGTGTGGGCCTTTCGAGCGCTACATAGGGGGAGCGCTCGGCGCTGATTGTAGCCCGCCCGTGACGCCGGCAACGTGCCACGTTAAAGGCGGCGCCGGAACGGCAAGCAACCCCGGACCCGGCGTCGACCGGGAACGAGGTTGCCCAAACGAGCCTCGAAATGGTCAGAAACGGTCAATTGGCGGCCGCGAGGCGCAGCGACCCTTCGTTCATGCCGTATTCCGCAAGCTTGTTGTAGACGGTCTTGACGCTGATCCCGAGCACGTCCGCGGCCTTGCGCTTGTTGCCGCCGCAGTGATCGATCGTGGCGAGGATCATCTCGCGCTCGGCCTCGGCAACGGTCGACCCCAGCGGGACCCGCACGCATCCGTCGGAGCCGACGCGCGGACCGGCGGCCGGCCCCGGGCGCGTGATCTCGAGGCTCACGTCCTCGTCGCTCAGGATGAAGCTGCGCTCCACGCAATTGCGCAGCTCGCGCACGTTCCCCGGCCAGTGGTGCGCGCGCATCTGCGCCAAGGCGCCCGCGCTGAAGCGCTTCGCCGCGCCGTACTTCTCGTTCAGGCGCTGCAGGAAGAACTCGGCGAGGCGCAGCACGTCGTCGCCGCGCTCGCGCAGCGCCGGCAGGTTGAGCGGAAACACGGCGAGGCGATAGAGCAGGTCCTCGCGCAGGCGCCCGTCGCGCACGGCCTGGTACGGGTCGCGATTGGTGGCGGTGACGAGGCGCACGTCGATCTCGATCTCCTCGGAGCCGCCGACGCGCACGAAGCGCCCGGTCTCCAGCACGCGCAGCAGCTTCACCTGCAGCTCGGGCGGCATCTCCGTCACTTCGTCGAGGAACAGCGTGCCGCCGTTCGCGCGCTCGAAGTGACCGATGTGCTGGCGTTGCGCGCCGGTGAACGAGCCCTTCTCGTAGCCGAAGAGCTCCGCCTCGGCGAGATTGGCGGGAATCGCGCCGCAATTCACGGCGATGAAGGGCGCGCGACGACGCGCCGAAAGATCGTGGATCGCATTGGCCGCGAGCTCCTTGCCGGTGCCCGACTCGCCGATCACCATCACGGTGACGTCGGCGCGAGCGACGAGCCGGATCTGGTTGAACACGGTGTGCATCACCGCGGAGTCGCCGACCATGCCGGACAGCTCGCTGCCTGCGCTAACATCGGGCTTGTTGCGGACCACGTTGCGCACGCCGCGCGATGCGGGCCGCGGGAAGGTGGCGATCACGACGCCGTCCGGCATCGCGCCTTCGGCGGTGAAGGACTCGTGCGCAAATGCATCGTCGGTGCAGCGAAGGACTTCCATGTCCGCTCCCATTAGTTGTTCAAGGCGCCGCGCGGGGCGGCATGTGCAGCGATGATGGCGGTACGCGATCGGCAATGAAGTAGGATGTGCCCCAGAAAGCATGTAAAAAATTTCCGTCGCCCTTGTAGGACAGTGTCCTACAGCGATGAGCAGCAGGCGATGACCCGGATCCCCGGCGAAACGACGACGATCAGCGGCTCGCGCATCCCTTCGCGCCTGGGCTTCGTCGTGCTCGGCCTCGCCGCCGTGTTCAACCTCGCCGCACTGTCCGTCGCGGAGACGAGCTACGATCAGCTGCAGCTCTCGTCGGGCGGCGTCGTGCAGACGCAGAAGGTCACCAACGCGATCGACCGCCTGCGCATGGACCTGCTCGACGCCGAGACGCGCGCAGCGCGGCTATCTCATCACCGGGGACGACGACTACCTCGCGCCCTATCATTCCGCGCAGCAGCGCATCCCGGCCGATCTCGAGAACCTGCAGAGCCTCGTCGGCGACAACCCGGTGCAGGGCAGCCAGTTCGCGACGGTACGCAGGCTCGTGGGCGAGAGGCTCGACGACATCGAGCGCACCATCGCGCGCCGGCGCGCCGATGGCTTCGACGCGGCGCTCGCGGCGGTGATGACGCACAACGGCAAGATCGTGATGGACACGCTGCGCGCGGCCCTCGACGGCATGGTGCAGGAGGAGTCGCGCGTGAGGAGCGAGCGCATCGGCGGCCTCGCGCGCCATCAGCGTGCGATCCGGCTCGGCTTCTTCGCCGAAGCGTCGCTCAACCTGCTGCTGGTCACGCTCGGCGCGGTCTTCCTCGCCGGCGACGTGCGCCGGCACCGGCGCGAGCGCGAGGCGCTGCAGGAGCGCGGCGCCACGCTCGAGGCGCAGGTGCGCGAGCGCACGGCGCAGCTCACCGAGCTCTCGCGGTTCCAGGAGAGCGTGCGCGAGGACGAGAAGAAGCGCGTCGCGCGCGAGCTGCACGACGAGCTCGGCGGCACGCTCACTGCCGCGAAGATCGACCTTCAGCTCATCTCCGATCGCCTGCGCAAGGACCCGGTGATCGGGCCCCGGCTCGCGCGCATCAACGCCGCGCTCGACGACGCCATCGCGGTGAAGCGCAGGATCATCGAGGACCTGCGGCCCACGCTCCTCGACAACCTCGGCATCTGCGCCGCGCTGCGCTGGCAATGCGACGAGTTCGCCAAGCGCACCGGCTGTCCGTGCCACGCGAGTTGCCCCGATGGCGACGAGCAACCGACGCCGGAGCAGTCGGTGGCCTTCTACCGCATCGTGCAGGAGGCGCTCACCAACATCGCCAAGTACGCGCAGGCGAAGTCGGTGCACGTGGACCTCGAGCGCGAGCCGCAGCACTGGCGGCTGCGGGTGGTCGACGACGGCGTCGGCATCGATCCGGACAAGCAGCACCACCCCACGTCGCACGGCCTCATCTCGATTCGCGAGCGGGTGCGCGCGCTGGGCGGCGAGGTGAGCGTGCGCGGCCATCCAGGAGAAGGCACGACGATCGAGATCGTGCTGCCGGTGGAGGAGGCGCAAGCGGAGCCCGCGACGCCCGAGTGACCGCGCCGGCACGCGGCGCGCGCGTCCTCTTCCGTCCCACACGCGATCGGCGCTTCGGCCGATCCCGTGCGCAAGCGAGCCGGCGTGATGATGCGCCCATGAGTGCGCTGCCGCGGTTCTTCCTGCTGTCTCTCGTCGCCGGCCTGGCGCTGTGGGCGACGAATGCCCCGCCTCCGTTCCCGCTGCTCGCGAAGTTCATCGCGGCCGCGAGCACGCTCGGCTTTCTCCTGTCGGCTGCTTACGTGCAGGCGTTCATGCCGTGGCAGTGGCGCGTGAAGCGTGCCGCGCTGCGCCGCATGTGGCGATCGCTCTGACTTTCGGGGCGCCGGTGCCGCGCACCGGGAGCGGTAGCCTTCGCCGGTGGCGGGCGCGATCAGCGCGTGCGGGCCTCGCCTCGCATGTCGCTTCCCGCATCCTGCGGCATGAGCTCGTCCAGGTCGGCGAGCCCGATCTCGTCCATCAGCTCGGCCTTGCGCTGCGCCAGGCGCTCGCCGAGATCGACGAGATCGACGTCGGCGTCGCGGAGCCTGGGGAACATCTCGTTCTGCTCCTCGTCGATGTGGTGGCGCACGTACTCGCCGAGCACCGCGACCTTCGCGTCGTACAGCTCGTCGCCGGGCTCCATCTCGCCGAGCTGCGCGATGAGGTCCTTGGCGGAGGAATGCTCGACCGTCGCCTCGTCGTACAGATCGTCCTCGCCGATCGCCGCGCGGGTTTCCGGATAGAAGATCTCCTCCTCGATGGCGGCATGAACGATGAGCTCGCCGCAGATGCGCGCGACGAGCGCGTCCTTCTCCTCGTCGTCCGCCTCGTCCTTGATGTCCTTGAACTGCTCGAACAGCTCGAGCACCTTCCCGTGGTCGGCCCGCAAGAGTTCGAGGGCGTCCGCCGGCTGGGTGGTCTGGCGCGATGGCATGGTGGTTCCTTTCAAGACGCGGAAGAGGGGGGCGGCCGGTCGGTCACGTGCCGTCGGCGGCGCCCCCCGCGGTGGGCGGATGGGATCAGGCGAGCTGGCGCGCGTTGGGCGTGCCACGGGTAGTGCCGCTGCGGCGCAGCTCGTGCAACGTCGCCGTCCCGGTGCGCGGACGGGCCGCCTTGCCGGGCCGCAATTGCGCGGCGCGACTCGTCGTGCGGCGCACGGCGAGGTCGATCACCTCGCCCTGCTTGCGCGAGGCGCTGCGCATGGCGGCGCGCGGCACGTCGGCTGCACGGCGCTGGCGCGCGGCGCGCTCCTCGGGCTGCGCGGACGCGACGGGCGACGCAACGGCCACGAGGCGGCGCGCGCTCTCGACCGACCGGGCGCGCGGCATCAGGCGCGCGAAGCGCAGCACGTTGAGCACCAGCGTGCGGCCGATCGGAATCACCGCGGCGAGCGTCTGCTTCTTCTCGATCACGACGGACGCGAGGCCGACCTTGCGCGTGCGATGCATCACGTCGCGCAGCACCTCGTAGGCCTTGCCGTCCTGCCTGTCCGGCTCGAGCCGGTACGGCCGGTCGTAACATGCCGGCGGGATCACGTCTCCATCGACAAAGCCCATGATCCTGATCGGCTGCGCGACGTCGCGCGGCTGATGTTCGTTCTTCATCGTGCACTCCCATTGCGCCGCCAGCGCGGCTATGTCGGACGGTCACGTCGCACCATTACGAAACGAGCGACGTGGTGCGGATAGAGGGCAGAAGGAAGCAACCGGACGGCAACCAGACCCCACTGATCGCCACTTCGAGAACACCCCCACCCGCGGTGCTCCCTCCTGCCAGTGCGAAGATTGCGCGCGCCCGCGGTCCGGATATGTCGTCTCGCCCCACGAAGTGTTGTAGGACCCGGACTACGGCATCGCGATGCGGTTCGGCGCAGCGGCACCTTGCTCGAAATCAACCCGTGCCCGGCGCAATCGGGTAGCTTCGAACGGGATCGCAGCACCACGAGCGCGCGTCCCGCCCGGAGCCTTCATGACAACGACGACCGACACGCCCGTCGCGCAGCTGCTCGATGCGTTGCGCACCTTCGAGAACGGCAAGATCGTGAGCGCGCGCGAGGCGGTTGCGCTCATTCGCGACGGCGACACGATCGCGACGGGAGGCTTCGTCGGCATCGGCTTCGCGGAGAACGTCGCCGTCGCGCTCGAGGAGCGCTATCTCGAGTCGCGCCGCGACGGCACCGACGGCATCGGCAGCCCGCGCAACCTCACGCTGGTGTACGCCGCGGGGCAGGGCGACGGCAAGGAGCGCGGGCTCAATCACCTCGGACACGAGGGCCTCGTCGCGCGCGTGATCGGAGGGCACTGGGGCCTCGTGCCGAAGCTGCAGGCGCTCGCGGTCGGCAATCTCGTCGAGGCGTACAACCTCCCGCAGGGCGTGATCACGCATCTGTTCCGCGACATCGCGGCGGGAAAGCCCGGTCACCTGTCGCGCATCGGGCTCGGCACGTTCGTCGACCCGCGGCACGGCGGCGGCAAGATGAACGCGTGCACGACGAGGGATCTCGTCACCCTCATGCCGCTCTTCGACGAGGAGTACCTCTTCTATCACGCGTTCCCGATCAACGTCGGCATCATCCGCGGGACCACCGCCGATCCGCAGGGCAACATCACGATGGAGCGCGAGGCGCTCACGCTCGAGGCGCTCGCGATCGCGATGGCCGCGCGCAATTCCGGCGGCACCGTGATCGTGCAGGTCGAGCGCATCGCGGATTCCGGCACCCTCAATCCGCGGCACGTGAAGATCCCCGGCATCCTGGTCGATTGCGTGGTGGTCGCCGAGCGCGCGGATTACCACATGCAGACCTTCGCGCAAGCGTACAGCCCGGCGTTCTCGGGCGAGATCCGCGTGCCGGCGTCGAGCGTGCCGCCGATGCAGATGTCGGAGCGCAAGATCATCGCCCGCCGCGCCGCGCTCGAGCTCAAGCCCAACAGCGTGGTGAACCTCGGCATCGGCATGCCGGAAGGTGTCGCGAGCGTGGCCGCGGAGGAGCGCATCATCGATCTGCTCACGCTCACGACGGAGCCGGGCGTGGTGGGCGGCATTCCCGCGGGCGGCCTCAATTTCGGCGCGGCGACCAACACGCAGGCGATCGTCGACCAGCCCTACCAGTTCGACTTCTACGATGGCGGCGGCCTCGACATCGCGTTCCTCGGCCTCGCGCAGGCCGATCGCGAAGGCAACCTCAACGTGTCGAAGTTCGGCCCGCGTCTCGCAGGCGCGGGCGGCTTCATCAACATCAGCCAGAGCGCGAAGGCGGTGGTGTTCACGGGCACGTTCACCGCGGGCCGGCTCACCGTGCGCGTGGCGGACGGCAGACTCGAGATCCTGCAGGAAGGCAATGCGCGCAAGTTCGTGCACGAGGTGGAGCACCGCACGTTCTCCGGCGCGCAAGCGGCGCGGCGCGGACACCCGGTGCTCTACGTCACCGAGCGCTGCGTGTTCCGCCTCGTGGCGCAAGGCCTGGAGCTCGTGGAGATCGCACCCGGCGTCGATCTCGAGCGCGACATCCTCGCGCGGATGGACTTCCGGCCGCTCATGCCGAAGGCACCCGCGCTGATGGATCCCGCGATCTTCCGCGACGAGCCGATGGGCCTGCGCGAGCGCATGCTGTCGATTCCGCTCGCGCGCCGCCTCACCTACGCGGCCGACCAGAACGTGCTGTTCATCAACTTCGAGCGCCTTGCGATCCGCTCGCAGAAGGACATCGAGAGACGTGCACGAGGAGATGGAGAAGCGGCTCGAGCCGATCGGGCGCAAGGTGTACGCGATCGTGAACTACGACAACTTCTCGATCGTGCCGGAGCTCGTCGACGCGTGGTCCGACATGGTGAAGCGCCTCGTCGAGCGCTACTACTGGGGCGTCACGCGCTACACGACCTCGGGCTTCCTGCGCGCGAAGCTGGGCGACGCGCTCGCGCTGCGCGGAGTGGCGCCGCACATCTACGAGTCGGCGCAGGAAGCGCACCTGCACCTGTGCGACTTCGGCCCGCCGCGGTGACCCCGGATTGACCGTGGGTTGGCCCGGGTCGTATCATGCGCGGGTTCCCATCCATCGGGCCCGTCATGCCCGACCCGGATTTCGCGCGGCAGCTGGAGCAGCATCGGCGCTACCTCCTGCGCGTCGCGCAGCTGCAGCTGCGCGACGCCGATGCAGCGGAGGACGCGGTGCAGGAAACGCTGCTCGCGGCGCTCTCGGGCACGGGCTTCTCGGGGCGCTCGAGCCTGCGCACGTGGCTCACCGGGATCCTCAAGCACAAGATCGTCGACGCGATCCGCCGCCGGCAGCGCGACGCGATCCCCGTTGCGCGGCTCGATCCCGACGAGCGCGAGCTCGACCTCGAGGACTTCGACGCGCTCTTCCGCGAGGACGGCACCTGGGACGCCGCTCCCGCACGCTGGGCGGATCCCGAGCAGGCGCTCTCCCGGCAGCAGTTCATGGACGTGCTCGATCTGTGCCTGGATCGGCTGCCGGCCGCCACCGCGCGCGTCTTCGTGATGCGCGAGGTCATGGAGCTCGAGACCGGCGAAATCTGTAAGGAACTCGGCATCACCGCGAACAACCTCTGGGTGATGCTGTACCGCGCGCGCATGGCCCTGCGCCTTTGCCTCGACCAGAACTGGTTCGCCGGCGCCCGTCCGGGATCCGCATGACGTTCCTCGCCCGCCTCACGCACATCGTGTCCTGCAAGGAGGCCACCCGCCTGCTGTCGCAGCGGGAGGATCGCCGCCTCACCCGCGGCGAGGCCGTGCGCCTGCGCATCCACCTCGCCGTGTGCACCGCGTGCTCGCGCTTCGCCCGCCAGCTGCGGATCCTGCGCAAGGCGATGCGCGCGTACCGCACCTGAGGCAATCGCGCGCGCGGCCGTCGGCCCTGCAAGCCCGGCGTTCGACCGGCGCGCCTCCGGTGGCATCATGCGGGTTGCGCCGCGCGCCGCGCGGCCTGGCCCGTTCCCCCGTCATGAGCTCCGCCGCCACCGCCGTTCCCACCATCGTCCTCAACGGCGAGCCGCGCCCATTGCCGGCGGGCACGTCCTCCATCGCCGATCTCGTGACGGCGCTCGGTCTTGCCGGCAAGCGCGTGGCGGTCGAGCGCAACGGCGCGATCGTGCCGCGCAGCCGCCACGGCGAGACGCCGCTCGCGCCCGGCGACCGGGTGGAGATCGTGGTCGCGGTCGGCGGCGGCTGACGCGGCCGCCAGCGCGCACATCGTCCTCGCGCCGCGCGGCTGGCCCCGTCCGGCGGCGGGCGTAAAATGACGGCCATGAACGCCCCGCACACCCCGCTCGCGACCGCACCGGCCGATCCGCTCGTCATCGCCGGCCGAAGCTTCAGCTCCCGGCTGCTCATCGGCACCGGCAAGTACAAGGACTTCGGCGAGACGCGCGCCGCCGTCGTCGCTTCCGGCGCGCAGATCGTCACGGTCGCCATCCGGCGCACGAACATCGGCCAGGACGCGAATGCGCCGTCGCTGCTGGACGCGCTGCCGCCGTCCGAATTCACCTACCTGCCGAACACGGCCGGCTGCTACACGGCCGAAGACGCGGTGCGCACGCTGCGCCTCGCACGCGAGCTCCTCGACGGCCATCGCCTGGTCAAGCTCGAGGTGCTCGGCGATCCGACCACGCTCTTCCCCAACGTGCGCGAGACGATCAAGGCCGCGGAGGAGCTGGTGCGCGACGACTTCGACGTGATGGTCTACACGTCGGACGATCCGATCATCGCGCGCGAGCTCGAAGCGATCGGCTGCTGCGCGGTGATGCCGCTCGCATCGCTGATCGGTTCGGGCATGGGCATCCTCAATCCGTGGAACCTGCGGCTCATCATCGGGGAGGCGAAGGTGCCCGTGCTGGTCGATGCGGGCGTGGGCACGGCCTCCGACGCCGCCATCGCAATGGAGCTGGGCTGCTCGGGCGTGCTCATGAACACCGCCGTGGCGCTCGCGCAGGATCCGGTGCGCATGGCGCGCGCGATGCGGCTTGCCATCGAAGCCGGGCGCGAGGCGTTCCTCGCGGGACGCATGCCCCGCAAGCTGTACCAGGCGAGCCCGAGCTCGCCGACGACGGGGCTCATCAACAAGTAGACCCGGGTCAACTCCGAGTCGACTCCGAGTCGAGGCGCTCGTCGTTGCCTGCAGCGTCGCGCACGCCGATGCGGTCACCGATGCGATCACCGATGCTGTCACTCCTCGCCGCCGCGGCGCTCGCGTTCGCCGTGCGCGCAACCGCCGTCGCGCTCACGCCGGAGGAAGTCGCCGCGGCGTGCAAGGACGCGGAGGGCCTCGCGCATTGCGGGCGCCTCGTCGAGGCGATCCAGTTGAAGCGCCTGCCGGGCCTCGCCTCGCGCCGCGGCGCCACGCTGGACGTGACGCTCTACCCGAGCGGGCGCACGTCCTTCACCGACAGCGACGACGCCAACGGCGCTCGCGCGTACAGCCTGTGGGACTACTTCGATCCGCTCAACGCGGTCGTGCTCTACGTGGCGCGCGGGGACGCCGCGTCGTTCCTCATTCTCCAGCGCACGAACGGACGCTCGTTCGAAGTTCCCGCCGAGCCGAAGCTCGCGCCCGACCGGCAACGCGTTGCGACCGCGGACTTCTGCGCGTCGCAGTGCGTGAACGAGGTCGCGCTCTGGCGCATCGACCGCCAGTCGGTGCGCAAGGAGGCGAGCTTCGTGCCGGCGGAGCGCTGGACCGATGCATCGGTGCAGTGGAAGTCGCCCGACGTGGTGGCGATCGAGTACACCCGCGCCGGCGAGACCGAGCCCCGCACGATGGAGCGCCGGCTCGCCGACCCCGGCTGGAAGCGCGAGCCCTGAACCGGTGCACGACGACGCGACGCCGCCGGAGCATCACCGCGGCATCCGCAGCTTCGTGCTGCGGCAGGGTCGCATGTCGCCCGCCCAGCACGAAGCGCTGCGCACGCTGCTGCCGCGCTACGGTATTCCCTTCGGCGCGCACGCGCTCGACTATCGCGCGACGTTCGGGCGCGACGCCCCCGTCGTGCTCGAGATCGGTTGCGGCATGGGCGAGACGACGGTCGCGATCGCCGAGGCAGAACCCCGGCACCGATTTCCTGGGCATCGAGGTGCACGCCCCGGGCGTGGGCGCGCTGTTGCGCCAGGTCGAGGCCCGCGCGCTGCGCAACGTGCGCGTGATCCAGCACGACGCGGTCGAGGTCGTCGCCGCGATGATCCCCGCGGGCACGCTCGCAGGCGTGCACGTGTTCTTTCCCGATCCGTGGCCCAAGAAACGACATCACAAGCGGCGGCTGCTGAAGCCTGCGTTCGTGCACGAGCTCGCGCTGCGACTCGCCCCGGGCGGCCTGCTGCACGTCGCGACCGACTGGGAGGACTACGCACAGGAAGCGCTCGCCACGCTCGCGGCGGAGCCCCTGCTTCGCAACACCGCGGAAGGCTTCGCCCCCCGACCCGGGCATCGGCCGCGCACGAAATTCGAGACCCGCGGCCTCGCCCTCGGGCACGGCGTCCGGGACCTCGTGTTCAGACGGCGCTGACCGCCTCGACGCCGGATTGCGCCGCGCGCCTGTCCGCACGCGCCATGCGCGCGAGCAGGTCCGCGAGCGCCGCACGCGCGACGTCGCGCGAGAAATGCTCGCGGATGTTCTCGCGCCCGCCATCCGCCAGCCGCTGCCAGAGCGCCTCGTCGCCATAGGCCCGGGCTATCGCGTCGGCGAACGACTCCGGCGTGTCCGCGACCAGCACGTCCTCGCCCGGCTCGAGATGCATGCCCTCGACCGACGGCGACGTGGCGACGACCGGCACGCCGTGGCACATCGCGAGATTGATCTTGCCCTTCACCCCCGCGCCGTAGCGCAGCGGGGAGATCGACAACCGGCAGCGCGCGAAGAACGGCGCCACGTCCGGCACGTAGCCGGTGACCACGACGTCGTCCGCCGCGAGCTCGCGCACGCTCGCCGGCGGCTCGGCCCCGATGATGTACGTCACCACGCCGGGCACGCGCGCGCGCACGTACGGCAGGATTTCGCGCACGTACCACGCCATCGCGTCGACGTTGGGCGGATGGCGGAAGCCGCCGATGAACAGCAGCCCCTCGCGCTCGGCGAACGCCGGCCCCGGCGGGAACACGTCGTGGATGTTCGAGAGGATCGCGACGTCCGCACCGGGCGCGAGGCGCGCGAGCAGCGCGCGCTCGATGGGACTCACGACGAGCGTCACGTCGGCGGCGTTGATCAGCGCGAGCTCTTCCTCGCGCTTGGCGCGCGCGGCCTCCGCGACGCTGCCGCCCTCGAGCTCGGCCTGGCGCTCGGTGCGCAGGAAGTGCAGGTCGACCGTGTCGAACACGACGAGCGCGTCGGGAGCGAACTTGCGCACCGCCTCGATGTGCTTCACGGCGATGTAGTGCCGCGACAGCACCACCATGTCGAACTCGCGCCCGCGCTCCGCGAGCAACGCGGCGATGGACTGCACGTAGGGATGGAACAGCACCTCGATCCCGCGCTGCTGCAGGTCGGTGACGTAAGGCTGGCGGTGCTCGAGATTGTCGGCGACGAAGCTCACCTTGCAGCCGAGATCGACGAGGAGCTCGAGCGCGGCCTGCATGCGCATGGAGCCCGAGTCCTGGTCGGGCGTGAGCATGCAGGCATCGATCACCAGCACCCGCCGACGGGCGTAGCGGTCGTGCTCGAGCTCGGGATGCACCCCGTTGGGCCGATGCGCTGCGAGCTCGCCCGCCCACTTCTCGGCGAACACGCGCTGGTTCAGGACCTGGTGGCGCTTCACGCCGCTGCCGAGCTCGGTCCCGGAGGTCTGGCCCTCGAAGTGCACCACGGTCGCGCGCGGCTGGTAATACACCTTGCGGCCCGCGGCGCGCACTGCGAACGCGAGATCGGTGTCCTCGTAATACGCGGGCGCGTAGCGGGCATCGAAGCCGCCGAGCTCGCCGAACAACGCTGCGGGTGTCGCGATGCACGCACCGGAGCAGTAATCGACCTCGCGCACGTAGTTGTGCTCGGGCCGCTCCGGATCGCCGTCGCGGCCACAGTTCCAGCCCGAACCGTCGCGCCAGACGATGCCGCCCGCTTCCTGCAGGCGCCCGTCGGGATACACGAGCTTCACGCCGACGAGCCCCGCGTCCGGGCGCGTCTCGAACACGTCCAGGATCGCCTGCAGCCAGCCCGCCGTAACGATGGTGTCGTTGTTGAGAAAGAGCAGGTATTCGCCGCGCGCGAGCGCCGCGCCGCGGTTGCAGCTTCCGATGAAGCCGAGGTTGGCGTCGTTGCGCTCGATGCGCACGCCGTCGAGGCCGGGGAGGGCGCGCGCGAGCGGCTCGGGCGAGGCATCGTCGACCACGATGACCTCGTAGCGCCCGGCGGGCGTGTGGGCGAGGATGCTCTTCAGGCAGCCGTAGGTCAGCGCGTGCTGCCCGTGCACCGGCACGACGATCGACACACCGCCCGCCGCGGCCGCAAACGGCGGAAACGCGAGGGGCTGGATCTCGTCCTCGATCGCGTACGTGACGGGCACGGGCGGCTGGTATCGGTTCGCACGACCGAGCTTCGCCCACACGCGGCGCGCGAGCGCAGCCATCCCCTGATCGCGCCAGATCGAGCGCGCGAGCGACGACTGGTGCTGCAGGTGCCGGACCGTCGAGCGCGTGGCATGCAGGCGCGCGGACAGCACCTGCAGCCGGCGGCTTACGGCGCGCATCGGGGCCGTCACGCGCCACGAGGTGGACTGCTCGAGGTCGAAGACCCGCGCTCGCGCGAGGGCGAGCGCCTGCTCGGACTCCTCCGCGCGCTGTTGCGTCTCGCGCTGCAGGCGCTCCAGACGCTCGTGCGCCTCGGTGGCGGCAGCCAGCGTGTCCTGCGTCGTGCGCAGGGCGAGCGCGGTCTCGCGCATGTCCTGCACCGCGGCATCGCGCTGCGCATGCGCGAGCGCGGCCGTATCCTGCGCGCGGGCGAGCGCGGCCGCCGCGATCTCGAGGTCGCGTCTCGCGATCGCGATCTCGCCTCTCGCGATCTCGATCTCGCCTCTCGCGGCGCGTTCGGCCTCGACCGCCCGGTCGCGCTCGCCGAGCGCTTCCTGAACCACGAGATCCCCCACCTGCTGCAGGCGCTGCGCGGGGTCCGTCTCGTCCGCGGTGCGGGCGGCCGCGAGCTCCGCCAACGCAATGCGACGCTCGAGCTCGACGCGCGACTCGCGCTGACCCCACTGCACGCCCGCGCGGTACAGCGTGGGGAACGAGGGCGAGGGCTCCGGCGGCCCGGGTGGCACGAGCGAGCGTTCGTCGAGCTCCGGCATCGCCGCCGGCACGCCGTGCGACGGATGCATCCGCGGGATGCACGCGCGCCATGTACCGCGCGACATAGTCCGCCGACGGCGTTCCGGGCGATGGCATCCCGCGCTCGCCGCGTCTCGACAGCGCGCCGGCCGCCTCGAGCAGCGTGTCGTTCCACGCGCGGGCGCAGGCATCGTGGGATACCAGGCGAGAGCGCGCAAGGCCGCGCAGGCGCTCGGGGAACGAGCCCAGATCCGACGCGACGATGGGCACGTCGTCGGTCGCGAGCGCGGCCGAGAGGGTGTAGCCGTAGCTCTCCGGCACCTGGTTCGGCAGGAACAGCACGTCGGGCTTCTCGGCCGCCAGCAGCTCCTGCAGCATCGCATCGGGATACTCGCCCGAGATCGTGAGCGGAACGTCCGGGAATTGCGGCACGGTTTCGGTGGTGCAACCCACGATGCGGAACCACAACGGCAGCCCGCGTTCCTGCGCGTCGCGCGCGCACGCCGAGACGACGTGCAGGCCCTTGCTCGGGGAGAGCCGGCCGAGCGCGACGACGCGTACCGCGGGCTGCCACGGTGCGGGCGCGGGCTCCGGGTGGGGCCAGACGAGGATGTTCAGCGCCGGCCACACGCGCCGGTAGCGCCGCGCGACGTCCTGCGATGGCGCGATCACGCGCTCGGCTCCGAGCAGCACGATCGCGAAGAGCTGCCGCCACGCGTGCACGCCGAGGTCCCAAGGGACCGCCGTGCCTGCGAGCGCCGCACGACAACCCGCTTCGTCGGCAGCGTCGACGAGATCTTCCGTCCCCGGCCACGCGGGCGAGGGGCAAAGCGCGAAATAGTCGTGCAGCGTGAAGTCGTACGGCACGCCGAGCGCGCGCGGCAGGTCCAGCACTGCGCGCGGAAGGCCGTGCACGTGGTGGTAATGGATGCGCGCGATGCCGATGCCGCGCAGCAACGCGGCCAGCGGATCGAACTCGCCGTGCAGGTCGAAGTACGCGACGGCGCCGGGACCCGCGTCCACCGCGAGCACGCATTTCGTGCTGCCTGCCGGGCCCGGTTCCAGCCAGACGATCTCGCAATGGCCGCGCAGGAACCGTGCGAGATCGTTCATGTGCCGGCGCACACCGCCGCCCCAGGCGTGACCCACGAACAGCACGCGCGGCAGCGGCGACTCCCGCAAGCGCCGGAGCTCCGCACGACAACGCTCGATCGGGGCGGAATGGGGAGCCAAGAGCGGGGGATTCGTGGGGATGGACGCGAGATGGCGGCGCGCCGCGAGGGGCCTCGAATTATAGCAGCCGGCCCCCTGCGGCCCGGCAGGCCGCGGCCGGTGCACGCGCGGCGTCTTCGCCCTGCACGCGAAAAGCGCGACGTCGGCGAGCGCGCGTGCGCGGTCAGCGCAGCCGAACGATCACGCGGCTGGTGGTCCGCGGCCTGCGTGGCGAGATCGACGTCGATCGCCTCGAGATGGGCGCGCGCGTCGCCGTTCACGAACACGAAATCGCAGTGCAGCTCCGGCCCTCCGGGCTCCATCTTCTGGTAGATGCAGAACGTCGGCGGATGCGGCACGCCCGGATGCAGTACCTCCCACGCGTCGCGCAGCGCCGGCGTGCCGTCGGCGAACGGCGCCAGCATGCGCGCGTGCAGCGGATCGTCGGGCTCGAGATTGAAGTCGCCGCAGATGAGCGTCGATTTCGGGCGCGGGAAGCTGTTGAACGGCCCGCCCGAAACGTCGGTCACGCCACCGTGCACCGCGTGGGCGTAGCCATCGCGCGTACAGCGAGCGCAGGGCTTCGACCTGCGCGCTGCGCTGGCGCTGCGAGTAATACTCGAGATGCGTGGTCACGACGCGCACGTCGCCGAACGGCGCGGCGACGATCGCCTCGACGGCGATTCGCGGCATGCCGTTCACGCCCGGATCGACCGGGAACGGCAGCAGATGATGAAACGCCTGCCGCACCGGCAAGCGCGACAGGATCATGTTGCCGAAGCGGCGACGGGCGATGCCGTCGCCGGGATGATCGACCGCAATGCCCGGAATCGCCGTGTAGTCCGGGAGCAGCGACGCGAGCAGCCGCAAACTGGTCCTCGCCCGCACTGCCCTCGAGCCGCGGATCGGGAAAATTCGCCGCGATCTCCTGCACGCACAGCACGTCGAAATCCGCGAGGCGCTTCGCTTCGGCGACGATGCGCGCAGGATCGACCCGGCCGTCGACGCCGCGGCACCATTGCGTGTTCCAGGTGATGAGCACCATGGATGTCAGCGCCTGCCGGATCTGCGGGCCGAGCGGGCGTCCGTCACCTTATGCCTGCGCGCATGAAGGATTGCACGAACTGGCGCTGGAACAGCAGGAAGGCGATGAGCAGCGGCGCCACGCTCAGGAGCGTTGCCGCCGTGATGATCGCCCAGTCGATGCCCTGGTCGGTGGCCGAGAACACCTGCAGACCCACCGTGATCGGCCGCGACTCCACCGAATTGGTGATGATCAGCGGCCACAGGAAGTTGTTCCAGTGATACGACACGCTCACGAGGGCATAGGCGAGATACACCGGGCGCGCGAGCGGCACGTACACCTTCCAGAGCACCTGCAGCGAGCTGCACCCCTCCACGCGCGCGGCCTCGTCGAGCTCGCGCGGCACGGTCTTGAACGTCTGGCGCAGCAGGAAGATGCCGAACGCGCTCGCCATGTAAGGCAGGCCGATCGCGACGATCGTGTCCTTGAGGCCGAGCGCGCCCATCGTGCGATAGTTCTCGACGATCAGGACGTCCGGCATCACCATGAGCTGCACCAGCACCAGCGCGAACAGCACGCCGCGTCCGGGAAAGCGGTAGCGCGCGAACGCGTACGCCGCCAGCGTGCACAGCACGAGCTGCGCGACGAGCACGAGGGTGACGAGCGCCACGGTGTTCACGAAGTAGCGCGCGAACGGCGCCGCGTTCCATGCCGCCCGGAAATTGTCGAGCGTGAGCGGCGCCGTCGGGACGAAGCGGGTCGAGTACTCGCCGGAGTGGAAGGCCGTCCAGAACGCGTAGGCAAGCGGCAGGATCCACAGGAGCCCCAGCAGCCACGCCCCCGCGGTTTCCGCGACGCGAAGCGGCCCCGTCGTGTCGTACACGTGCGTCACTGGTAGTGGACCTTGCGCTCGAGGAACACGAACTGCACCAGCGCGAGCAGCGACAGGATCGCGAGCAGCACGACCGTAAGCGCGGCCGCATACGCCGAATCCCAGAAGCGGAACCCGATCTCGTAGATGTAGAAGAGGAGCAGCTCGGTGGCGTTGTCGGGACCGCCGCGGGTCATCACCACCACGTGATCGACCAGCCGGAACGCATTGATGACCGCGTTGACCAGCACGAACAGCGTCGTGGGCATGAGCAGCGGGAACGTGACCCGACGGAAGAAATACCAGCGCGACGCGCCCTCGATGGCCGCGGCCTCGGCAAGATGCGGCGACATCGACTGCAGCGCCGCGAGATAGAAGATCATGAAGAACCCGGCCTCCTTCCACACCGTCACCACCATCAGGCAGGCGAGGGCGGTGCTCTTGCTGCCGAGCCAATTGTGACTGGCGGCGCCGAACGCGCCGAGCACCTTCTCGAGCAGGCCGTATTCGGGCGTGAAGAAGAAGAGCCAGATGTTCGCGACCGCGATCATCGGCAGCACGGTCGGGGTGAAGTAGGCGAGGCGCAGGAAGCCGCGTCCCGCGATGCGCTTGTCCACCCATACCGCCATCAGCAGCGCCAGCGCGATCGACAGCGGAATCGTGCCGAGCGCGTACACCACGTTGTTGGTGAGCGACTGCCAGAAGATCGGGTCGTCGACGAGCTGCCGGTAGTTGTCGAGCCCGGCGAACACCGCCGGACGGTTGCCCTTGGGCGTGGTCAGGAAGCTGTGCCAGATCGTGGCGAGCGCCGGGTAGTGCGTGAACAGCGCGAGCAGTACGGCAGCGGGAAGCAGCAACAGCCATGCGTGCACCCACTCCCTGGTGCGCGCGAACGCGGCACGCGAGACGCGCGTGCGCCGGGACGCTCGACGCTGCCGCGCCGACCGGCTCCGACAGGACGCTGCCCGGTGGCATGCGCGCGCCTCGAGGGCTCCCGCTCGCCGCCGCTACTTGTACGAGCGCAGCAGGCGCTCGGCTTCGCGCTGCGCGTCCTTCATCGCCTGCTCGGGCGTCTTCGTGCCCGTGAGCGCGGCCTGCAGGCCGTCGTTGAGCGCCTTGGTCACGCGCTGGTTGTCGTGCGTCGAAAGCTCCGCCTTCGCATAGGGCAGCTGATCGCGCGCCACCGCCGCCGCCGGAAAGCCCGCCACGTACTGCTTCATCACCGGCGTGTCCCACGCATCCGCGCGCACGGCCACGTAGCCCGTGTCGATGCCCCACTGCGCGGCGCGTTGCGGCGAGGTGGCCCACTTGATGAACTTGAGCGCGGCCTCGCGCTGCTGCGGCGTGCTCTTCTTGAAGAGATAGAAGTTGCCGCCGCCGGTCGGGCTGCCGCGCTGCTTGCCCGCGGGCAGCATCGCCACGCCGAAATCGAACTTGGCGTTGTTCTTGATGTTGGTGAGATTGCCGGTCGTGGTCCAGATCATCGCGACCTTGCGCTCGAAGAAGTCCTTCGGCGTGGTGCCCCAGTCGACGATGCCTTCGGGGTGAACCTTGTACTTCTTCACGAGATCGACCCAGTACTGCAGCGCGCCGATCACCTCGGGCCGGTCGTAGTACGTCTGCGTGCCCGCCTCGTTCATGAGATTGACGCCGTTCTCGATCGCGAGCGCCTGGAACAGCCAGTACGGAAAGCCGGAGGACGGGATCTGCACGCCCCATTGCGTGACCTTGCCCGACGCATCGTGCTTCGTGAGCTTCTGCGCGTACTGCACCATCTCGTTCCAGTTGGCCGGTGCCCGATTGGGATCGAGCCCCGCCGCCTTGAACATCTCCTTGTTGTAGTACAGCACGATCGTCGAGCGCTGGAACGGAATGCCCCAGGTCTTGCCGCCCGTCTGGCTGTTCTCCATGAACGCCGGATAGAAGCTCTTGAGCCACGCGCGATCGTCGGCGGTCTTGATCAGATCGTCGAAGGGCACGATCGCGTCCTCGTCGATCAGCGTGAACATGTCCGTCGACAGCAGGATCGACATGACCGGCGGCTCGCCGCTCTTCACCGCCGTGAGCGCCTTGGTGATCGAGTCCTGGTAGCTCCCCGAGTAGATGGGCTTCAGCTTGATCCCGGGATTCTCCTTCTCGAAGTCGGCCGCATAGCCGTCGATGATCTTGGTGATCGGGCCGCCGACCGCGACGGGGTAGTAGAACGAAACCTCCACCGGCGCCTGCGCGATGGCCGCCGGCATCGCGAACACGAGCACGGCGAAGATGCCGGCGATGCCGGCGGCAAGGCGTGACGCGAGACTTGCGAGCATGGGCCCTCCTTCCTGTTGTCGTTTCAGGCAAACATGGTGCTGGGCGCCGGCTGCACGGCGTCGTCGCGCCGCGAGCCGTCGCTCTCGAAAAAATGCTGCGCCGGCGGCGACCACGTGAGCCACGCGACATCGCCGGCGCGAAGCGCGACGCGACCCGGAACGCGCACGGCAATGGCCGCAACGCCAAGCCTGCACGCGAGCAGCGAGTCCGCGCCGAGGTACTCCGCGCCCATCACCTGCGCGCGGACCCCGCGTTCGAACGTGAGCGAGATGTGCTCGGGTCGCAGGCCCAGCGTGAGCCCCGCGGCGTCGAGCGGGGCGACGGCCGGACCGCTCGTGCCTTCCACGACGGCGCCGTCGCTGCCGGCCACGAGCGGGAGCAGGTTCATCGGCGGCGTGCCGATGAAGCGGGCGGCGAAGGTGTTGGCCGGCGCCTCGTAGAGCTCCGCGGGGGTGGCGTTCTGCTCGATGCGGCCGCGATTGAGCAGCACCACGCGGTCGGCCATCGACATCGCCTCGACCTGGTCGTGCGTGACGTACACCATCGTCACGCCGAGCGCGCGCTGCAGGTTGCGGATCTCCGTGCGCATCTCCTGGCGCAGCTGCGCGTCGAGATTGGAGAGCGGCTCGTCCATGAGGCACACGGGGGCCTCGGCGATGATCGCGCGCCCGAGCGCGACGCGCTGCTGCTGCCCACCGGAGAGCTGGCCGGGCTTGCGCCCCAGCAATCCGCTCAAGCCGAGGAGGCCGGCGACCTTCTGCAGGCGACGCTCGATATCCGCGCCGGCGACCTTGCGCACGCGCAGGCCGAACACGATGTTCTCGGCCACCGACAGGTGCGGGAAGAGCGCGTAGGACTGGAACACCATCGAGATGTTGCGCTGCGCGGGTGACAGCGCGGTGACATCCCGGCCGGCGATGTGCACGCGCCCGCGATCGGCCTGCTCGAGGCCCGCGATGAGACGCAGGGTAGTGGACTTCCCGCAGCCCGACGGTCCCAGCAGGACGTTCAGCGTGCCTTCGTCGAACGCGAAGGAAATGGCGTCGACGGCGCGGACTTCGCCTTCGGCCGTGGTCCAGTGCTTGCTGAGATTTTCGGCGACGATGGCCGACACGGCGCTCCCCGACGGCGTTGCTGCGAATCGATGCCGTTGCGGGACGCGCCGTGCGATGCGCACGGGCTGCAAAACGGCAGGGCATGATAGCACCGGGGCCGCGGCGGTGAACGCAGGCGGCGCTGCCCGCCTGCAGCGAGCTCGATCGCGCAACCCCGCACTGGCTCTGCAGCCGCGCGACCGGCGCACCGCGAAGCGCTCCGGCAGGCGCGCTAGTCGCGAAGCGCGAACAGGTCTTCGAGCGCGGTGCCCGGATCCGGCGCGCGCATGAACGCTTCGCCGACCAGGAACGCGTGCACGCCGGCCGCTTCCATGCGCTCGACATCGGCGCGGGCGAGAATTCCGCTTTCCGTGACGACGATGCGCTCGCGCGGGACGAGCGGCAAGCAGCTCGAGCGTCGTGTCGAGGCTCACCTCGAACGTGCGCAGGTTGCGGTTGTTGATGCCGATGAGCGGCGTGGCGAGGGCGAGCGAGCGCTCGAGCTCGGCCCGGTCGTGCACCTCGACCAGCACGGCCATGCCATGGGCAAGCGCGCAGGCCTCGAGGTCGCGCAGCGCAGCATCGGGGAGCGCCGCGACGATCAGCAGGACCGCATCCGCGCCGATCGCGCGCGACTCCGCGACCTGGTATTCGTCGACGATGAAGTCCTTGCGCAGCACGGGGAGGCCCGATGCGCCGCGCGCCGCGTCGAGGTACTCGGGCGCGCCCTGGAAATACTGGCGGTCGGTGAGCACCGAGAGGCACGCTGCGCCCCCGCGCGCATAGGAAGCGCCGATCGCCGCGGGATCGAAGTCGGCGCGCAGCACGCCCTTGCTCGGGCTCGCCTTCTTCACCTCGGCGATCACCGCGGGCCGCCGCGCGGCGACGCGCGAGCGCATCGCAGCCACGAAGTCCCGCACGTCGGCGCGCTCGCGGATGCGTGCTTCGAGCGCGGCGCGCGAAAGCCGTGCCTTCGCGGCCGCGATCTCCTCTGCCTTCGTGGCGAGGATCCGCTGGAGGACGTCGCTCAAGGCCGGCCTTCGTGTCCACGACCGCGCGAACGCTCGGCCCTTCGCGTGCATGCCGGCATGGCGAATCAGCCGCCGAGCTTGCGGGTGAGCGCGACGAACTGCTCGAGCTTCTGCTTCGCGCGCCCGCTCGCGATCGCTTCGCGCGAGCGCTCGATGCCTTCCGGAATCGAGCTCACCACGTCGGCCGCATAGAGCGCCACGCCGGTGTTGAGCACCACGATCTCGCGCGGCGTGCCTTCCACGTTCGACAGCGCCTCGAGCAGCATTTCCTTCGACTCCGCGGCGTCGGCCACCTTGAGGCCGCGGTTGGAGATCATGCGCATGCCGAAATCCTCGGGATGGATCTCGTACTCGCGCACTTCGCCGTCCTTGAGCTCGCCGATCATCGTCGCCGCGCCGAGCGAGACCTCGTCCATGCCGTCCTTGCCGTACACCACGAGCACGTGCTGGCTGCCGAGGCGCTGCAGCACCCGCACCTGGATGCCGACGAGGTCGGGATGGAACACGCCCAGGAGCTGGTTCGGCGCGCCCGCCGGATTGGTGAGCGGGCCCAGGATGTTGAAGATGGTGCGTATGCCGAGCTCGCGCCGCACCGGCGCCGCGTGCTTCATCGCCGCGTGGTGGCTCGGGGCGAACATGAAGCCGATGCCGGTCTCGGCGATGCAGGTGGCCACCTGCTCGGGCTTGAGCATGATGTTGGCGCCGAGCGCTTCCAGCACGTCGGCGCTGCCGGATTTCGACGACACCGAGCGGCCGCCGTGCTTCGCCACGCGCGCACCGGCCGCGGCCGCGGCGAACATCGACGCGGTCGAGATGTTGAACGTGTGCGCCGAGTCGCCGCCCGTGCCGACGATGTCGACGAGATTCGTGCGGTCGGGCACCTCGACCTTGGTCGCGAACTCGCGCATCACCTGCGCGGCGGCGGCGATCTCGCCCACGGTCTCCTTCTTCACCCGCAGCCCGACGGTGAGGGCGGCGATCATCACGGGCGATGCTTCGCCGCTCATGATCCGGCGCATCAGCGCCAGCATCTCGTCGTGGAAGATCTCGCGGTGCTCGATGGTGCGCTGCAATGCTTCCTGCATGGTGATCGGCATGTTCTTGTCCTCGGGTGGGGCGGCTTATGCGGGAACCGCTTCGCGCTTCGCTTGCGCGGCGTTCAGGAAGTTGGCGAGGAGCGCGTGGCCGTGCTCCGTCAGGATGGCTTCGGGATGGAACTGCACGCCCTCGACGGCAAGGGCACGATGGCGCACGCCCATGATCTCGCCGTCGTCCGCCGTGGCGGAGATCTCGAGGCACGCGGGAAGCGAGCTCCTCTCGATCGCGAGCGAGTGATAGCGCGTCACCGTGAACGGCGAGGGCAGCCCTGCGAAAACGCCGCGTCCGTCGTGGGTCACCGCGGAAAGCTTCCCGTGCATGACGTGCCGCGCGCGCACGATCCGGCCGCCGAAAGCCTGGCCGATCGCCTGGTGACCGAGGCACACGCCGAGGATCGGAATCCTGCCGGCGAAGCGCTGGATCACCGCGATCGAGATGCCCGCTTCGGTCGGCGTGCACGGCCCCGGCGAGATCACGATCCGCTCGGGCTCCCACGCGGCGATCTGCTCGAGCGTGATGGCATCGTTGCGATGCACGTGCACGTCGGCCCCGAGCTCGCCCAGGTACTGCGCGAGGTTGTAGGTGAACGAGTCGTAGTTGTCGATGAGCAGCAGCATGGACGGCTCCTTCAGGCCGGCGCGATGTCTTCGGATTTCGAGGTACCCGCGGACGAGAGCGCGCGCAGCACGGCATACCCGAGGAGCGCCGACACGATCGAGCCCGCGACCACGCCGAGCCGGACCTGCGTCTCGAACGCATCGCCTTCGGCTTCGAAGGCGAGTGCGCCGATGAACAGGCTCATGGTGAAGCCGATCCCGCACAGGATGGCGACGCCGTAGATGTGGCCCCAGCTCGCACCCTCCGGCTTGTGCGCGAGGCCGAGCTTCACCACCAGCACCACCGTGAGGAACACGCCGAGCTGCTTGCCGATCACCAGTCCCGCGCCGACACCCAGCGCCACGGGCTCGAGCAGGCTGCGCAGCGACAGCCCGGTGAAATCGATGCCCGCGTTCATGAACGCGAAGAGCGGCAGGATGCCGAACGCGACCCACGGATGCAGGTCGTGCTCGAGCGTGCGCAGCGGCGACGGATCCTCGGGCCGATGCGGCCGCAGCGGCACGAACAGCGCGCACAGCACGCCCGCAACGGTCGCGTGCACGCCCGATTTGAGCACCGCGAGCCACAGTCCCACGCCGACGATGTAGTAGGCCGTGGGCCGCATCACGCCGTAGCGGTTCAGTCCGAACAGCGCGACGAGCGCGACCACCGCGGCGCCGAGCGCCACCTGCGACAGGTCGGCGGAGTAGAACACCGCGATGATCACGATCGCGCCGAGGTCGTCCATGATCGCGAGCGCGAGCAGGAAGATCTTGAGCGAGGAGGGCACGCGCGGCCCGAGCAGCGTGAGCACGCCGACGGCGAAGGCGATGTCGGTGGCGGCCGGAATGGCCCAGCCCTTGATCGTCACCGGATCGCCCGCGTTGGCGATCCAGTACACGAGCGCGGGCACGACCATCCCGCCCACCGCCGCGACCGCGGGCAGCAAGGCCTGCGACCGCGAGGCGAGCTCGCCTTCCAGGAGCTCGCGCTTGAGCTCGAGACCGACCAGGAAGAAGAAGATCGCCATCAGGCCGTCGTTCACCCACAGCAGCAGCGGCTTGGACACGCCGAACGTACCCACCTCGAGGGTCACCGGCACGCGCAGCAGCGCGGCGTAATAGCCCGTAGCCTGGGGCAGGTTCATCAGGATGGTGGCGAGCGCGGCCCCGGCGACCAGCAGCATGCCGCCCGCGGACTCGAGCCGCAGGAACTGCTGGATGGCGGAGTGGACGCTGCGCAGGGCGGCCATGACGTCAGTCCCGGTGTCACGTGGGCGCATCGAGCCCCCGCTGCACCATGTCCGCCGCACGCATCAGGGCACGCGCCTTGTTGAGCGTCTCCTGCCATTCGGACGCCGGCACCGAGTCGTGCACGATGCCGGCGCCGGCCTGCACGTACAGCATCCCGTCCTTCACCACCGCGGTGCGGATCGCGATGGCGGTGTCCATGTCGTCCTGGAAGCTGAGATAACCGACGGCGCCGGCGTAGCAGCCGCGACGCGAGGGCTCGAGCTCGTCGATGATCTCCATCGCGCGCACCTTCGGCGCCCCGCTCACCGTTCCCGCGGGAAACGCGGCGCGCAGCACGTCGAGGCTGGAGAGCCCGGGCTTCAGTCGGCCTTCCACGTTCGACACGATGTGCATCACGTGCGAGTAGCGCTCGATCACCATGCGCTCGGTGAGCTCGACCGATCCCACCTCGGCGACGCGCCCGACGTCGTTGCGCCCGAGGTCCACGAGCATCACGTGCTCGGCGATCTCCTTGGGATCGGCGAGGAGCTCGGTCGCGTTGCGCTCGTCCGCGTCGCGATCGGCGCCGCGCGGGCGCGTGCCCGCGATCGGACGCAGCGTGACGGTGTGGCCTTCCTTGCGCACGAGGATCTCGGGCGAGGCGCCGACCACGTGGAAGTCGCCGAAGTCGTAATAGAACATGTACGGCGACGGATTGAGCGAGCGCAGCGCGCGATAGAGCGAGAGCGGCGACTCGGTGAAGGGCCGGCGCAATCGATGCGACAGCACGACCTGCATGACGTCGCCGGCGGCCACGTACTCGCGCGCCCTCGTCACGGCGGCTTCGAACGCCTCGCGGCCCGATTCGCTCGCGCCCTCCGTGACCTTCGTCTCGGTCTGCAGCGGCAACGGGACCGGCTCGCGCAGGTGCCTGCGCAGCGCGTCGAGGCGCGCCTGCCCGTGCGCATACGCATCGTGGCGCGAAGGATCGACGTACACGACGAGGTAGATCTTGCCCGCGAGGTTGTCGACGACGCAGAGCTCCTCGGTGAGGAGCAGCAGCAGATCGGGCGTGGCGTCGATGCCCGCGCCGGGCGCGTGCGCACCGGCCGCGAGACGCGGCTCGATGTGGCGCACGATGTCGTAGCCGAACATGCCGGCCAGGCCGCCGCAGAAGCGCGGCAGGCCCGGCCACGGCGCCGCCCGGTAGCGCCGCATGAAGGTCTCGACGAACGCGAGCGGGTCGCCGCGGTGGCGCTCGAGCACGCCGGTGCGGTCCTCCACGTCGATGTCCTCGTTGCGGGCGCGAATGCGCACGTTCGCGGGCAAGCCGATGAACGAGTAGCGCCCGAAGCGCTCGCCCCCCACGACGGACTCGAGCAGGAAGCTCATCGGCCGGTTGGCGAGCTTGAGGTAGAGCGACAGCGGGGTGTCGAGATCCGCGAAGGTCTCGAGCACGAGCGGGATGCGGTTGTAGCCCTGTTCGGCGAGGGCGCGGAATTCGGCTTCAGTCATGGCATGAAAGACCTGCTCGGTACAACCTGCAACGATTTCCTGATGGCGCCGCGAGGAAAGCGCGCGGCGCAGGCGCGAACGTTCAGCGACGCCAGCGGCGCCAGTCGTTCGCACGCCGCCACGCGGGGGCGGCGGCATCGTCGAGGTTGAAGAGATCGCTCATGACTTCGGGATCGGGCGCACGCGGTCGGCCACGGCCGCGAGCGTTGGCACTATACCATCCGCGTCGAGTTCCGCCACCGGACTACCCTCGTTGTAGCCGTACGGCACGACGAGCACCGGACAGCCGGCCGCGCGTGCCGCCTGGGCGTCGTTCACGGAGTCGCCGACCATCAGCAGCTGCGACGGGGCGATCCCGAATTCGCGCGCGACGTGCAGCAGGGGCCCCGGATGCGGCTTCCTGAACGGCAGGTCCTCCGCCCCGAGCACCAGCGAGAAATAGTCCGCGATGCCCGCCTGCTCGAGATGCGGGCGCACGAAGCGCGACGCCTTGTTCGTGACGACCGCGAGCGGCAGGCCCATCGCCTTCATGCGCGCAAGCCCATCCTCGACGCCGTCGTAGATCGCCGTCTCGCGTCCGAGCAGGGCGTGATAGCGCGCCTGGTAGATCGCGAGCGCGGCCTCGACCTCGTCGTCCGCGATCCTCTCCGGCGCGACGCCGTGCGCGGCGGCGAGCGCGCGGCGCACCAGGTTCGCCATGCCCTTGCCGACCAGCGCGCGGATGTGATCCTTGGGCAGCGGTGCGTGCCCGCGCTCCGTCAAGAGCGCGTTCACCGCCGCAGCGAGATCGTGCACGGTGTCGAGGAGCGTGCCGTCGAGATCGAATGCGACGCCGCCGACCTCGAACACCCGCAGTCCCGTCGCGTCGCCCCTGTCGCTCGCGCCCGTGCGCGCCGGATTCATGCCGATGGCCGCGCCTGCCGGAGCTCGCCGCGCATGCGCTCGATCGTGGCGACGTAGTCCTTCGTGCCGAAGATCGCCGAGCCGGCGACGAACGTGTCCGCGCCCGCCCGCGCGATCGCCGCGATGTTGTCGATCTTCACGCCGCCGTCGACCTCGAGCATGATCTCGCGCCCGGTGTCGCGCTGCAGCGCATCGATGCGCGCGCGCACCGCCGCGAGCTTGGCGAGCGCGCCGGGAATGAACGACTGCCCGCCGAAACCCGGGTTCACCGACATCACGAGCACGAGGTCGAGCGATGCGAGGGTGTGATCGAGCCAGTTGAGCGGCGTTGCGGGGTTGAGCACGAGTCCGGCCTTGCAGCCGCTGTCGTGGATGAGGCCGATCGTGCGATCGACGTGCTCGCTCGCTTCGGGATGGAAGCTGATGATCGACGCGCCGGCGCGTGCGAAGTCGGGAACGATGCGATCCACCGGCTTCACCATGAGATGGACGTCGATCGGCACCGTCGAGTACGGCCGGATCGCTTCGCACACGAGCGGACCGATCGTGAGGTTCGGCACGTAGTGATTGTCCATCACGTCGAAGTGGACGAGATCCGCGCCGGCGGCCACGACGGCGCGCACGTCCTCGCCCAGGCGCGCAAAATCGGCGGACAGGAGCGAAGGCGCGATTCGAAAGGGAAGCATGGTTATAATTCCTCGACGAGCGATGCAGGCGAGCGACGATGGACGAAGTGCTGGCGGGCGAGCCGCAGAAATACCAGGTCAGTGTACGCGTGAAGAGCGCCTATCTGGAGGAGCGCTCCGAGCCGGGGCGCAACCAGTACGTGTTCGCGTACACGATCACGCTTGCCAACACGGGCACCGTCCCCGCGCAGCTCATCAGCCGGCGCTGGACGATCACCGACGCGGAGCACAACGTGCAGGAAGTCCGCGGTCTCGGCGTCGTGGGCCAGCAGCCGCTGCTGCAGCCGGGCGAGACGTTCGAGTACACGAGCGGCGCCACCCTCGCCACCGCGATGGGCACGATGCAAGGCGCGTATCAGATGGTCGCCGAGGACGGACACCCGTTCGAGGTCCCGATTCCGCCGTTCACGCTTTCCGTACCGCGCGTGCTGCACTGAGGTTGCGCAGCGCACCGCATTTCACGCGCCGTCCGTTCCCGGGCCACCGCCCTGCCGGCGATCGTCGTCCGGACGCCTGCGCCTGCGCGACGGCATCGTCCACCACACGATGAGCACCGCCAGCACGAGCGCCAGCCCCGCTTCCAGGAAGATCCACACCATCGCAGCCCCTCGGCTTTCGGCCTGTCCGGTTCGCGCTGCGCTGCCGTGGCTCGCGCGGCGCGCATCGCATGTCGTGTGCATCGCGGGTGCGCTGCTCGTCGCGGGTTGCGCGGGACTTGCGCCGGCACCCGCGCCCAAGCCTGCACCCGTGCCGGCGCCTGCACCGCCGCCATCGCTTCCCGCGCAGTACCGGCTCGTGAGCTTCGATGCGCTGCCCGGGCTGGCGCGAGGACGCGCTGGAGCAAGCGTGGCCCGCCTTCCTGGTGGGCTGCGACAAGCTGCTCGCCAATGCCGCCGCCAACGGCACCAACGGCAACGGCGCGGACGGCCCGCGTCCGGCGCCGGGATCGGCAAGCGCATGGCGCGAGCCATGCACCGCCGCGAGCGCTGTCGACGCGAGCAATGCGCAAAGCGTGCGCGCGTTTTTCGAGAGTCATTTTAGCCCATACGCGGTGCTGTCCCAGGACGGGCAGGCGACGGGGCTCGTCACCGGCTACTACGAGCCGCTCCTCTCGGGAAGCCGCACGCGCGATGCGCGCTTCGGCGTGCCGCTGTATTCGCCACCGGACGATCTGCTGACCATCGATCTCGTCTCGCTGTACCCGGAGCTCAAGGGCAAGCGCCTGCGCGGTCGGGTCGTGGGCAAGCGCGTGGTCCCGTACTGGGCGCGCGAGGACATCGAGGCGGGCAAGGCGCCCGTTGCGGGCCACGAGCTCGTCTACGTCGACGATCCGGTCGAGGCGTTCTTCCTGCAGATCCAGGGGTCGGGGCGCATCCAGCTCGCCGACGGCAGCGTCGTGCGCGTGGGCTATGCCGACCAGAACGGGCAACCCTATCGTTCGATCGGGCGCGTGCTCGCCGACCGCGGCGAGATGCCGATCGAGCGCACGTCGATGCAGAACATCCGCGAATGGGGCCGGCGCAATCCCGACAAGCTGCCCGAGTTCATGAACGCGAACCCGAGCTACGTGTTCTTTCGCGAAGTGCCGAGCCCGGCGCCGGGCACGCTCGAAGCGAGGATCGACGGCCCGATCGGCAGCCTGGGCGTCCCGCTGCTCGCACGCCGCACGGCCGCGGTGGACACGCGCGCGATCCCGCTGGGTGCGCCGATCTGGCTCGCCACCACGTATCCCTCGACCGCGCAGCCGCTGCAGCGCCTGCTGATGGCGCAGGACACGGGCGGCGCGATTCGCGGTGCGGTGCGCGCGGACTTCTTCTGGGGCTTCGGCGGCGACGCCGGACGCGAGGCGGGCCGCATGAAGCAGGAAGGGCAGATCTGGGTGCTTTGGCCGCGCAACGCCAGGCCGCCGTTTCGCGTCGGCGATTCGGTCGCCGCACGCTAACCTCGGCGCGCCGTGACCGCTGGGGTTGCCTCTGACATCATCCCGCGGTGACGCGCCCCGGATCGGATCAGGGCTCGCCGACCCCCGCGCCCGCGGCCTGCGCGTCGGCGTGATACGACGAGCGCACCAGCGCACCTACCGCGGCGTGCCGGAAGCCCATCGCGTAAGCCTCGCGCTCGAACATCGCGAACGTATCCGGATGCACGTAGCGCAGCACGGGCAGGTGCCCGGCGCTCGGCTGCAGGTACTGGCCGATGGTGAGCATGTCGATGTCGTGCGCACGCATGTCGCGCATCACCGCGAGGATCTCGTCGTCGGTCTCGCCCAGGCCCACCATCAGGCCCGACTTGGTCGGAAGATGCGGGAAGCGCGCCTTGAACTCGCGCAGCAGCGCGAGCGAGTGCGCGTAATCGGAGCCCGGCCGCGCCTGCCTGTAGAGCCGCGGCACGGTCTCGAGGTTGTGATTCATGACGTCCGGCGGGGCCTCGCCGAGGATCGCGAGCGCGCGGTCCATGCGGCCGCGAAAGTCCGGCACCAGCACCTCGATCTGCGTCGAAGGCGAATGCTCGCGCACCGCGCGGATGCAGGCCACGAAATGCTGCGCGCCGCCATCGCGCAGGTCGTCGCGATCCACGCTGGTGATCACCACGTACTTGAGGCGCATCGCCGCGATCGTGCGCGCGAGGTTGTCGGGCTCCTGCGCGTCGAGGGGCAGCGGACGGCCGTGGCCGACGTCGCAGAACGGGCAACGCCGCGTGCAGATGTCGCCCATGATCATGAACGTGGCGGTGCCGTGGCTGAAGCACTCGCCGATGTTCGGGCACGACGCTTCCTCGCACACGGTATGCAGGTTGTGCTCGCGCAGGATCGCCTTGACCTCGTTGAAGCGCGGCGACGAGGGCGCGCGCACGCGGATCCATTCCGGCTTGCGCAGGCGCTCCGCCGCGACCACCTTGATCGGGATGCGCGCCGTCTTGGCCTCGCCCTTGTGCTTGACGCCGGCAGCGTTGGCGCTCGAAGCGCGCCCGGCACCGTCGCGCCCGGCGCGTCGACCGGTGCAGCGCCCGTACCCGATGGCGTGGCGGTATCGGTCACGCGCTCGTCTCCCGCGCCGCGAGGATGCGGCGTGCGACCACCGGCGCGAGCGAAGTCTCGACGTTCGGGATCGCGGCGGGCGCGATGAGATCGGCGACCTGCGTCACCGCGAGCCCCGGAAACCCGCAGGGGTCGATGTCGGCGAAGGGAGCGAGGTCCATGGCGAGATTGACGGCGAGCCCGTGATACGTGCACCCGTTGGCCACGCGCAGGCCGAGCGCGGCGATCTTGGCTTCGCATCCGGCGCGTTGCACGTACACCCCCGGCGCCGATGCCTTGCCGTATGCGGAAATGCCAAGCGAATCAAGCCATTCTACCACTCCAGCCTCGATCGCCCGGACCATGCTGCGCACGCCCAGTCGCAGCCGCCGCAGGTCGAACAGCAGGTAGAGGACGGCCTGGCCCGGCCCGTGATAGGTCACCTGTCCGCCGCGATCCACCTTCACCACGGGAATGCCGTTGTCGCGGCGCAGGTGCTCGCGGCGTCCCGCGAGGCCCAGGGTGTAGACGGGCGGGTGCTCCGTGATCCAGATCTCGTCGGGGGTCGCCGGTGTGCGCTCGCGCGTGAATGCCTGCATGGCGCGCCAGGTCGCCTCGTACGCGGTGACGCCGAGCACCCGGATGCGTACCGGGCTCGGCCGTGCTCGCAGGTGTCGCGATCCGTGCGGCCGCGAGGGTCGTCATCGCCCGGGGGCCGCAGTCGCGGGGCCGCCAGCCCGCCCGAGCGCTGCGCGCGCGGCGCTCACAGCACCATCGTCACCATCGCGTGCGACGACAGCTCGCGATACAGGTCGTCGAGCTGCTCGCGCGAGACCGCGTTGATGGTGCAGGTGAGCGACAGGTAGTTGCCCGCGTTCGAAGCCCGCATCTCGAGCGTTCGCGGGTCGAAATCCGGCGCGTGCTTCTGCACGATGGCGACGATCGTCTGCGCGAAGCCGTCCTGCGTGCGGCCCATGATCTTGATCGGAAACGCGCAGGGAAAGACCAGCAGGGATTCGGTGGTGTAGGGCTGAGGGCTCGACATGGTGGCGCTCCGGAATCCGAACGTGGGGGCTCGCCTGCAGGGACGCAAGCCCGACCCTGCCCTGACCGCGCCGGCCGCCTAATGCGCGTACATGTATTCGCGCGTGAGCGGATGCGGCAGGCGGCCGTCGGCGTGCGGCTTGCCCGCGAGCAGCTGGAAAAGGCTGAGCCAGCCGCGGTCGAACGCGTGCGCCGAGCCGGCGAGATAGATCCGCCAGATCCGGAACTTCTCCTCGCCCACCTCCGCCCGCGCAGCCTCGGCATTGCTCTCGAGGCGCTCGGTCCAGTTCCAGAGCGTCTTCGCGTAGTGCTCGCGCAGCGGCTCCGCGTCGAGCAGCTCGAGGCCCTGCTCGGCCATGCCTTCGATCACCTTCGACGCGTGCGTGAGCTCGCCTCCCGGGAACACGTAGTCCTCGACGAACTCGCCGATGCCGCTCCCGAGGCTCCGGCCGCCGAGCCAGTTGTGCGTGATGCCGTGATTGAGCACGAGGCCGCCGGGCTTCAACACGCGCCGGATCTTGCCGAAGTACTGCGGGAAGCGCGCGAGGCCGACATGCTCGAACATGCCGACGCTCGCGATCTTGTCGTACTGCTGGTCTTCGGGAAGCTCGAGGTAGTCGAGGAGCTCGACCTCCACGCGCCCCGCGAGGCCGCGCGTGGCGATCTCGCGCTTCACGTGCTCGTGCTGGTTCTTCGACAGCGTGATGCCCTTGGCGCGCACGCCGTAGTTCTCGGCCGCCCAGAAGACGAGCCCGCCCCAGCCGCAGCCGATGTCGAGGAAGCGCTCGTCGCGCTCGAGCATCAGCTTGCGACAGATGTGATCGAGCTTCTGCGCCTGCGCCTGCTCGAGCGTGTCGCCGTCCGTGCGGAAATACGCGCACGAGTACACCATCCGCTCGTCCAGCCACATGCGATAGAACGCGTTCGACACGTCGTAGTGGTACTGGATGTTGGCCCGGTTGCTGCGGCGCTGGTGCAGGATCTGCCGCAGACGGGCGCTGATCCGCCCGGGGCCGTGCACGATGTCGCCGACCATCGCCTCCGCAACCGCGAGCGCGCGGCGGGCGCTGCCGGAGAAGTCGATCTCGCCCTGCACGTACGCACGCGCGAGGTTGCCCATGGCCGGTGACGCCAGCGCGCGCAGGCCGCGCATGGTGCGCGCGACGATTTCGATCTCGGGCGAGGGAGAAAGCGGTACGCGTGCGCCGTCGGGCAGGACCACCGCAACGGGCAGCTCGCGGCCGCCGTACCGGCGGGCGATGATGTTCTGCAGCGCTTCGGCCATGGCGTACGGAAGAGCGCGGTCGGTGGAGGGAAACCCAGTTTAGCAGCACGCGGGTGGCCGATGCACGCACCGGATCGACTGCGGTCCGGGCGCGGTACCCGGCGGGTGTACCGACCGCGCGGCGCTTTGACACCGGGTGCGGGCGTGCCTACCATCGCAGGATCCATCTGCGTCCGTGGTGCCCGACGTGTCCACCGCTCCATCGGGTGCCCCCACCCATAGCCCCCCGCCGTTCACGGAACGCGAGTTCCGCGACGTCCTGGCCCAGTTCGCCACCGGAGTCACGGTGATTTGCGCGCGCGGGGCCCACGGCGGCTTCGCGGGCTTCACCGCGAACTCGTTCAACTCGCTGTCGCTCTCGCCGCCCTTGGTGCTATGGAGCCTCGACCTGCGCTCGACCACCCGGTCGGCGTTCGAATTTGCCGAGAAGTACGCGATCAACGTGCTGGCGCACGATCAGGTCGCGCTCGCGCAGCGCTTCTCGCAGCCGCACGAGGATCGCTTCGCCGGGTTGGACTATCGGCTGGGGGAAGCGGACGCGCCGCTGATTGCCGGCTGCGTCGCGTGGCTCGAATGCCGGCAATACGCCCGCCGGGAGATCGGCGACCACGTCCTGTTCATCGGCGAGGTGCTGCGCTGCGGGCGCGGCCCCGGCGCGGGGCTGCTGTTCGTGCACGGCGGGTTCGCCATGCCGACCCCCCTTACTCAGAGTAACGGGCAGACCCGTTCGGAGTAACGCGCGGCGTGCGCGCCCGTTACTCCGAGTAACGGGGTCGGTGCGGCCACTCACCCGCTCCTGCGGAACATGCGTTGCGCACGAGGGGGCTGGCCCGGGTTCACCCCCGGCGTTTATGCTCCTGAAAGAGCGCGTACATCCGCCGGAACACCGGCCCCGGCACGCCCTTGCCGAAAGGCTTGCCGTCCACGGTGGTGATCGCCAGCACTTCCTTGGTCGACGACGACAGCCACATCTCGTCCGCGCGCAGGGCTTCCTCGCGCGTCACCGGTCGGATCGCGAACGGCAGGCCGCCTTCGGCCGCGAACTCGATCGCCGCATCGTAGGTGATCCCCGGCAGGATCAGGTTGTCCTTGGGCGGCGCGACGATCGTGCCGTCGATGACCACCAGCACGTTCGAGGCCGAGGCTTCCGTGAGATAGCCGTCGCGGAACATGACCGTCTCCGCCGCGCCGGCGTCGGCCGCGAGCTGGCGCATCAGCACGTTCCCGATCAGCGAGATCGTCTTCAGATCGCAGCGGCGCCAGCGATTGTCTTCGGCGGTCACCACCGCAACGCCGCGCTCGACCTGCTCCGGAGCAGGCGTCGCGAGCGGATTGCTCATCATGAACACGGTCGGCGCGACGCCCGGCGGGAACGCGTGATCGCGCTTGGCGACGCCGCGCGTCACCTGCAGGTACACGCCCTGGTTATCGAACGGCTGCGCCGCGATCACGCGCCGGATGATCGCCTCCCACTGCGCGTCGGTGTGCGGGTTGGCGAGCCGAATCCCGTCGAGGCTGTGCTGCAGGCGGGCGAGATGCTGCTTCAGCCGGAACGGCTCCCGCGCATACACCGGCACGAGCTCGTACACGCCGTCGCCGTAGATGAAGCCGCGGTCGAGCACGGAGATCTTCGCGTCCTCGATCGGAAGATACTGGCCATTGAGATAGACCGTCATCACTGTCTCCGTTGCGGTGCGCTGCCCGACCTTCGTGCTGCGCACTCGGGTACTCGCGCTTGGCACGGCCCGGCGCGCTCACTGCGCGGCCCGTGCCGCCACCGCGCCGCGCGCTGCACTGGCTGCTACTTGAACCACAGCCGAACCGTATCCCATCCGCGCGCGAACAGGTTGCCGGGCCCGACGTCCTCGAGCGCCTGCAGCGGGAATTCCGCCAGCGGCTTGCCTTCGAAGGCGACCTTCACCGATCCCACGCGCTGACCCTTGGTCACCGGGGCGGTGAGCGGCTCGACCGCGGCCATCGTCACGCCGAGGCGATCCGCACGTCCTTTCGGCAGCGTCAGGTAGTGATCGGCGACGAAGCCCGCGTGCACCTCGTTCTGCGCGCCTTTCCACACCCGCAGCGACGAGATGGGCTGGCCGTTCTGGTACAGCTGCACGGTGTCGTAGGCCTGGAAGCCGTAGTTGAGCAGCTTCTGGCTTTCGGTGGCGCGCGCCGCGTCCGAGTTCGCGCCCAGCACCACCGACAGCACCCGGCGCTGCCCACGCTTCGCGGAGGAGACGAGACACCATCCCGCGGATTCCGTATGACCCGTCTTCATGCCGTCGACGTACGGGTCGGTCCACAGCAGGCGATTCCGGTTGGGCTGCGTGATGTTGTTGTAGCGGTATTCCTTGATCGAGTACAGGGCGTAGTACTCGGGGAAGTCGCGGATGATCGCGGCGGCGACGCGCGCCATGTCCGCCGCCGTCGAGTAGTGCTGCGGATGCGAGAGGCCGGTCGCATTCATGAAGTGGGTGTTGGCGAGGCCCATGCGCTTCGCTTCGTCGTTCATGCGCTGTGCGAACGCTTCTTCGGACCCGGCGAGCAGCTCCGCGAGCGCGATCGATGCGTCGTTGCCCGATTGCACGATCACGCCGCGCAGCAGCTCGTCGACCGACACGGCCTTGCGCGGCTCGATGAACATGCGCGAGCCCTCCGCCTTCCATGCCGCCTGCGAGACGTTCACCATCTGCGACGGGGTGATCGTCTTGTCGCGCAATGCGGCGAACGTGAGATACGCCGTCATCAGCTTGGTGAGCGATGCGGGCTCCCGACGCTCGTCGGCATTGTGCGCGACGATGGTCTGGCCGCTCGTGACGTCGAGCAGCAGGTACGCGGCGGCGTTGATCGACGGTGCGGGGATGCTCGACGCCGCAACCGGTGCGGGCGCGGCGGGGGCGCTTGCCTCGCCCGCGGCAACGCAAGCGAACGCCGCAGCGGACAGCAGGACAGCGATGCGAAGGGGGAGCATCAGGCGGGTTCGAAGCGAAAGAAGGCGATTATAGCCGCGCGGCACGCATGCGACGCCGCGCGGCGAGCCTCCGGAGCGCACGCGAGCCCCGCGCTCCATGCGCTTCGCCGACTGCACCGACGTCAACGCGCGTCGGCGCCGGTGAACGCGAACGGCACGCCGGGCGTTCTGCGCGCGACGAGATCCGCGATCGCGCGCCCGGATCCGCACGCCATCGTCCAGCCCAGCGTGCCGTGCCCGGTGTCCAGATACAGGTTGCGGTACTTCGTGCGCCCGAGCAGCGGAACGTTCGACGGCGTCGCCGGGCGCAGCCCGGCCCAGAACGTGATGCCTTCGCGCTCGCCGACATTCGGGAAGATGTCGAAGATGCGCTCGACGAGCGCCGCGCAACGCACGTCGTTCAAGCTCGTGTCGTAGCCGTTGAACTCCGCCGTGCCCGCGACCCGCAGGCGCTCGCCGAGCCGCGTGATCACGATCTTGCGCGCGACGTCCGTCAGCGACACGAACGGCGCCTCCCGATGGCCCTGCACCGGGATGGTCGCGGAGTAGCCCTTGGCGGGATACACGAGGCACGGCACGCCGATCGGCCGCAGCACGAACGTGCTGTAGCTGCCGAGCGCAACCACGTACGCATCGGCCTGCACGCGCTCGACGCCGCGTTCGGACTGCCGCACGCGCACGGCGCTCACCGCCCCGCCCTGCGTCTCGATCGCCTCGACGCTCGTGTGCCACACGAACCGCACGCCGCGCTCCGCCGCGAGTGCGGCGAGTCCCGCCGTGAAGCGCTGCGCATCGCCCGACTCGTCGGTGGCCGTGTAGATCCCGCCCGCGAGCCGCCCGCGGCTCGGCGCGAGCGCGGGCTCGATCGCGACGCACTCGTCGGGCGTCTTCACGATGCGATCGCAGCCGTACTCGCGCATGAGGTCCGCCGCCTCCACCCCGTGCTCGAAATCGTGCGGATCGGTGTAGTACTGCAGGATGCCGCGCTGCAGGCCGTCGTACTCGACGCCGGTCTCGGCACGCAACGCGCGCAGGCATTCGCGCGAGTACAGCGCGAGCCGGAGGCACTGCACCGTGTTGCGGCGCGTGCGTCCGGGGAGGCATTCGATCAGGAACTGCAGGCCCCAGCGCCACTGCTGCCAGTCGGCGCGAAAGCGAAACAGCAACGGCGCGTCTTCCTGCCCGAGCCACTTCCACACCTTCCTCGGTGCGCCCGGATTCGCCCACGGCTCCGCGTACGACGCGGAGACCTGGCCGCCGTTGGCCCACGACGTCTCGCGTGCCGGACCCTCCTCGCGATCGACGACGGTCACCTCGTGCCCGTCGGCCGCGAGATACCACGCGGCCGCGACACCGACCACCCCTGCGCCGAGGACGAGGACCCGCATCGAGGAGGATCAGTGCGCCGCGGCAGGCACCGCGGCGCGCGCCTCCTGTGAGTCGGCTTCCGCGTAGTCCGCGACCGGGATGCAGCTGCAGAACAGATGGCGATCGCCGTACGCGTTGTCGATGCGCGCCACCGGCGGCCAGTACTTGGCGCTGCGCAGCGACGGCAGCGGATACGCCGCCTGCTCGCGCGTGTACGCGTGCGGCCACTCGTCTGCGCTCACCGCCCGTGCCGTATGCGGCGCGTGCTTCAGCGGATTGTCGGTGCGCGACGCGCGCCCGCTCTCCACCTCGGCGATCTCGCGCCGGATCGCGCTCATCGCCTCGACGAAGCGGTCGAGCTCGGCCTTCGGCTCGCTCTCGGTGGGCTCGACCATCAGCGTGCCCGGCACGGGGAAGCTCATCGTCGGCGCATGGAAGCCGAAGTCCATCAGGCGCTTGGCGACGTCGTCGACGGCGACGTCGCTCGTCTCGCGCAGCGGCCGCAGATCGAGGATGCACTCGTGCGCGACGAGGCCGTGCGTGCCCGGCGTAGAGCACGGGATACTGGCCTTCGAGCCGGCGCGCGACGTAGTTGGCGGCGAGGATCGCGTGCTGCGTGGCTGCGGTGAGGCCGTCCGCGCCCATCATCATGATGTACATCCACGAGATGGGCAGGATCGACGCGCTGCCGTACGGCGCGGCGGCCACGGCACCGGTGGCCTCCGCACGCGACGGCAATGCCCGATGGCCCGGCAGGAACGGCGCGAGATGCGCGCCGACGCCGATCGGCCCCACGCCCGGACCGCCGCCGCCGTGCGGAATGCAGAACGTCTTGTGCAGGTTGAGGTGCGAGACGTCGGCGCCGAACTGGCCCGGCGCCGCGAGGCCCACGAGCGCATTGAGGTTCGCGCCGTCGACGTACACCTGGCCGCCATGGGCGTGCACGATCTCGCACGCGCGCCGGATGCCTTCCTCGAACACGCCGTGCGTCGACGGGTACGTCACCATGATCGCGGCGAGATCGGCGCGATGCTCGCCTGCCTTCGCTTCGAGATCGGCGATGTCGACGTTGCCTGCGTCGTCGCAGCCGACGACCACCACCTTCAGGCCCGCCATCTGCGCGGACGCCGGGTTGGTGCCGTGCGCCGACGCGGGAATGAGGCACACGTTGCGATGGCCTTCGCCGCGGCTCGCGTGATACGCCTGGATCGCGAGCAGGCCCGCGTACTCGCCTTGCGAGCCGGCGTTGGGCTGCAGCGACACCGCGGCGTAGCCCGTGATCTCGCACAGCATGCGCTCGAGATCGGCGATGAGCTCCGCGTAGCCCAGCGCCTGGTCGGCGGGCGCGAACGGATGCAGGTGCGCGAACTCGGGCCAGGTGACGGGGATCATCTCCGCCGTCGCGTTGAGCTTCATGGTGCACGAGCCGAGCGGGATCATCGAGCGGTCGAGCGCGATGTCCTTGTCGGCGAGGCGCCGCAGGTAGCGCAGCATCTGCGTTTCGGAGCGATGGCGCCGGAACGTGGGATGCGTGAGGAACGCCGAGGCGCGCGCGAGCTCCGCGGGCAAGGCATCCGCCGTTTGCGCATCGAGCTCGGCGGCGCTGAAGGGCGCATCGCGTCCGGCGAAGATGCGCCACAGGCGCTCCACGTCCTTCGCCGTGGTGGTCTCGTCGAGCGAGATGCCGACCTCGTGCGGGCCGCTGCGATGCAGGTTCACGCCTTCCTGCAGCGCGCGTGCGACGATCTGCGCGGTGCGCTCTCCCGTGGCGACGCGAATGGTGTCGAAGAACGCGCCGGTCGGCACGCTGAGCGCGCTGCGCTGCAGGCCTTCCTTGAGGATCGCGGTCAGCCGGTGCGTCCGGCGCGCGATGCGCACGAGGCCCTCGGCGCCGTGATAGGCGGCATACATGCTCGCCATGACGGCGAGCAGCACCTGCGCCGTGCATATGTTCGACGTCGCCTTCTCGCGCCGGATGTGCTGCTCGCGCGTCTGCAGCGCGAGCCGATACGCGGGCTCTCCGCTGGCGTCGACGGTGACGCCCACGAGCCGCCCCGGCATGGAGCGCTTGAACTCGTCGCGCGTGGCGAGATAGCCGGCGTGCGGTCCGCCGTAGCCCATCGGCACGCCGAAGCGCTGCGTCGTGCCCACGACCACGTCCGCGCCCCATTCCCCGGGCGGGGTCAACAGCGTGAGCGCGAGGAGATCGGCGGCGACGATGACGAAGCCCCCTGCAGCGTGGATCTCCTTCACGAGCTCGCGGTCGTCGCGCACCGTGCCGTCGGCGGCCGGGTATTGCAGCACGACGGCGAACGCACCCGACTTCGCGGCATCGCGCGCGGATCCCGCGACCACCTCGAACCCGAGCGGCGCGCAGCGCGTGCGCACCACGTCGGCGGTCTGCGCGAACACGTCGTCGGCGACGAAGACGCGCTCGCTCTTCGTCTTCGCCATGCGATGGCACAGCGTCACCGCTTCCGCGGCCGCGGTGGCCTCGTCCAGCATCGACGCGTTCGCGATCGCCATGCCGGTGAGATCCGTGAGCATCGTCTGGAAATTGACCAGCGCCTCGAGCCGACCCTGCGAGATCTCCGGCTGGTACGGGGTGTACGCCGTGTACCACGCCGGATTCTCGAGCACGTTGCGCAGGATGACCGGCGGCGTGACCGTCCCGTAGTAGCCCTGGCCGATGAAGGAGCGCAACACCTTGTTCCTGCCCGCGATCGCGCGCAGCCGGGAAAGCGCCTCGGCCTCGGTCATCGGGCCCGGCAGCGACATCGGCCGCGCGCGCCGGATCGCATCCGGCACGACGGCATCCATCAGCGCCTCGATCGAATCGAACCCGAGCGCGGCGAGCATCTCCTGCGCGTCCTCGGGCGAGGGACCGATGTGGCGCGCGCGGAACGCGTCGTGCGCCTCGAGCGACTCCAGCGCGGGTCGCGTGCCGGCGGGCGATTGCAGCTCGCTCATCTTCATCTGAACCCTTTACTCGGAGTAAGCGCGGCGGTGCCGAGCCTGCTCCGAGTGCAAGACATGTCTGCGCCGCGCTTACTCCGAGTAACGGGGTTGCCCGCGTCTGCTCGAGTGACGCCGTGCCGGAAGCGGGAACGTCAGTCCTCGCCGATCGCCGCTTCGTACGCCTTCGCGTCGAGCAGCTGCGCCGTCGCTCCGCCGTCCGGGCGGATGCGGAAGAACCACGCCGCGTACGCGTCCTCGTTCACCTTCTCGGGCGTGGCCGTGACCTCCTGGTTGGCGGCAACGACTTCGCCGGCCACGGGCGCATACACGTCGGAGGCCGCCTTCACCGATTCGACCACGGCACACGCTTCGCCCGCAGCGAGCTTGCGACCGACCTCGGGCAGCTCGAGATACACGAGATCGCCGAGCGCCGATTGCGCGTGATCGGTGATGCCGACCGTGACGGTGCCGTCGGACTCGCGTCGTACCCACTCGTGCGATGCCGTGTACTGCAGGTCGCCCGGAATGTTCATGTCGTCTCCTCGATGTCGATCATGGCTTTGCCGTTGCGCGCAAACGGCGGCTTGACGACCCGCGCGCGCAGTTGCCGGTCGCGCACGGCCACCCTGGTTACTTCTCCGGCCGCAACGCCGACCGGCACGCGCGCGAGCGCGATGGAGCGCTCCAGCGTCGGGCTGAAGGTCCCGCTCGTGATCTCCCCTGCTCCGCGATCCGTTGCGACCGCCTGGTGCGCGCGCAGCACGCCACCCTTGTCGAGCAGCACGAGCCCGACCTGCTGCCTTGCGACCGGCTGCGATACGAGCGCCGCCTTGCCGACGAAATCGCGCGCGCTCGCGAGATCCACGGTCCAGGCGAGGCCGGACTCGAGCGGGGACGTCGTCTCGTCCATGTCCTGGCCGTACAGGTTCATTCCGGCTTCGAGCCGCAGCGTGTCGCGCGCACCGAGCCCGCATGGCCGCACGCCCGCCGCCTCGAGCGCGGTCCACAATCCCGGCGCCTGTCCCGCGGGCATCATCACCTCGAAGCCGTCCTCGCCCGTGTAGCCCGTGCGCGCGACGAAGAGATCGCCCGCCTCGACCCCGTTGAAGGGCTTCATGCCTTCGGTCGCAGCGCGCGTGCGCGGCAGCACCTGCCAGACTTTCTCGCGCGCATGCGGACCCTGCACGGCGATCATCGCGAGATCGTCCCGTTCGGCGAGCGCGAGCGCGGGGGCTCGCTGCGCGATCAGCTCGCGCAACCAGGCGATGTCCTTCTGCGCGGTCGACGCGTTCACGACGATGCGGAACCAGTCCTCGCGCAGGAAGTACACGATGAGGTCGTCGATCACGTTGCCGTCGGGGCGCAGCATGCACGAGTACAGCGCCTTGCCCGACGTCTTCAGCTTGTCGACGTTGTTGGCGAGCGCGTAGCGCAGGAACGCGCGGGCGCCCGTCGCCGGTGAGATCGAGCACGCGCATGTGCGAGACGTCGAACATGCCGGCGTCGCGCCGCACCGCGTGATGCTCCTCGATCTGGGAGCCGTAATGGACCGGCATGTCCCAGCCGCCGAAGTCGACCATGCGGGCGCGGGCGGCGAGATGCGTGGCGTGAAGGGGAGTGTGTCGGGCCACGTGAGGTCTCCGCGGATGACGCAAGAAAACAAAGGGGCGATCCCCGCATGGGTTTCGCCCCGTCTGTCCTTTTACCTGAGAGATTGCGCCGGCCCGGCATTGCGGCGCGGCGGTGCCCCTTCGGTGGGCCGTCGCCTGCCGGCACGGCCGCTCTCCAGAATGTCACGCGACACGACGGCCGCGCGTGTCCGGCAGTCCTTTTGCCTGAGCGGTTGCGGGAGTTGCGCCTTCGGCGGCAGGTTGCCCTGCGCTCTCCTGCACGGACCCGGCAAGGTTACCGGCTCGCGGGAGCGCCGTCAAAGCGACGGCCGGCTCAGAGTAAAAGGCTCGCCTTTTACTCTGAGTAATTACTCTGAGTAACGGGTGTCTACTTCTTGAGCGACAGGACGTAGGTGATGATCGTCTTGAGATCGGCGTCGCTCACCTGCGGGTTCGGCGGCATCGGGACCTGTCCCCACACGCCGGAGCCGCCCTTCTTGACCTTGTCGAAGAGCTTCGCGGGCGCGCTCGCGTCGCCCTTGTACTTGGCCGCGACGTCCTGGTACGCCGGTCCCACCACTTTCTTGTCGATCGCGTGGCAGGCGGTGCAGCCATTCTTCTTGATGAGCGCTTCGCCCGCGGGCGCGGCGGCACGGGCGCCGGCGGCAAACGCGACGCTCGCAAGGGCGAGCGCGATGACAGCTGTCTTCATGGGATCTCCTGTGAGGTGGCCGCGAAAACCGGCAATTTTAACCGAAACGCCGGCCCGGCCATGCCGGCGGCCTCGCGTCACGTTAACGCGACAGGCTCGCGCCCGTTGACGGCGACGCGTCGGATCAGGAAAGCAGCGCTTCGGCTTCCTGCAGCGAAGACACGGGCGCAAGGCAATGCGTTCCGCGACAGATCCACGCCTGCGTCCCGACGCCTGCGCCCTTCACGAGCTCCCGTGGCAACGCGACGCCCGCCACGGCGAACACGCGAACCGACGGGCGGAAGGCCCGTTCGAGCCCGCGCTGCCACTGCGCGGCGGTGTCCGGGTCGCCGGTCAGCAGCACCGTCCCCGGCGGCTGCTCGAGCTCCTCGACGGCAGCGAGGAGCGATGCGTATCCCCCGGGCGATTGGCGCATGGAACCCGCGAACGCGTTCACGGCGCGCTGCGCCGCTTCGAGATAACGCGTGTCGCCGGCGAGGTGACCGAGCGCGATCAAGGCCCGCGCCGCCATGCCGTTGCCCGACGGGGTCGCATTGTCCGGGCCCGGCTTCTGGCGCTGCAGCAGGCGCTCGTGATCGTGGCTCGTGAACCAGAACCCGCCATGCTCGCGGTCCTCGAACTGCGCGAGCAGCACGTCGGCGAGCTCGCGCGCCCACGCGTAATCCTGCACGCGAAAGCGCGACTGCATCGCCTCGACGAGCGCCCAGAGCAGGAACGCGTAATCGTCGAGGTAGGCGTTCAGATGCGCGCGCTCGCCCTTGCGCGTGGCGAGGAGCCGGCCGTTCTTCCACGCGCTCGCGCGCAGCGCATCGACGGCGCCAAGCGCGAGATCGATCCAGCGCGGCTGGTCGAGCGCGCGACCGGCACGCGCGAGCCCCGCGATCATCAGCGCGTTCCACGAGGTGAGGATCTTGTCGTCGAGTCCGGGCCGCACGCGCCGCGCGCGCGCCGCGAACAGCGCCGCCTTCGCCCCGACGAGGCGCGTCTGCGCATCGGGCAGCGAGATGGAGAGCTTTGCCGCGACCTCGGCCAGCGGCTGCACGATGCGCAGATGCCACGCATGGCCCTCGAAGTTCGGCGGCCCGTCGAGGCCGAAATGCGGCGCCGCAACCGCGTACTCGTCGGGCGTGAGCACCGCCTTCGCTTCGTCGGGCGTCCAGACGTAGAACCTGCCCTCCTCGCCTTCGCTGTCGGCATCGAGGCTCGAGTAGAACGCGCCGTCGGGCGCACGCATCTCCCGCGTGGCCCAGCCGACGATGCCGCGCGCGACCGCCGCGAAATCCGCGTCGGGACGGATGCGCGCGAGGTCCGCGTACAGGCCGAGCAGCGGTCCGTTGTCGTAGAGCATCTTCTCGAAATGCGGGATGGTCCATTGCGCATCGACGCTGTAGCGACAGAACCCGCCGCCGAGCTGATCGTGGATGCCGCCCTTGGCCATCTCCGACAACGTGAGCTCGGCCATGTGCAGGGCCTCTTCGTCGCGGTGCAATCCGTAGGCGCGCAGGCAGGATTCGAGCTCGGCCGGATGCGGAAACTTCGGCGCGTCGCCGAAGCCGCCGTGCTCCGCATCGAACGTGCTCTTCAATCCCTTCAGCGCGGCGGCAGGCGCGGCGACCGGGAGGGTGCCGTCGCCGGGTTCGGGCGCGAGGCTTGCCATCGCTTCGGCGAGACGCGCGTTCTGCTCGGCGATCGCCGGTCCCTGCTCGCGGTACGCTTGCGCGATGCGCCGCAGGAGGTCCGGAAACGCGGGCAATCCGTACCGGCCTTCCTTCGGAAAATACGTGCCGCCGAAAAACGGCTCGCCCGCAGGCGTGAGCACCATGGTGAGCGGCCATCCGCCCGGGCGGCGCGCGAGCAGCGCGTGTGCGAGCTGATAGATCTGGTCGAGGTCGGGACGCTCCTCGCGATCGACCTTGATGTTGACGAAGAGCTCGTTCATGACGGCCGCGACCGCGGGGTCCTCGAACGACTCGTGCGCCATCACGTGGCACCAGTGGCAGGCCGAGTAGCCGATCGACAGCAGGATCGGCTTGTCCTCCTCCCGTGCGCGCCGAAGCGCCTCTTCGCCCCACGCGTGCCAGTCGACGGGATTGTCCGCGTGCTGCCGCAGATACGGACTCGTTTCGTGCGCGAGGCGGTTGCTCATCGATCACTCCCCCCGGACCCCCGACCCTGGGTCAGCCCTGGGTCGCCCTGGGTCGACCCTGGGTCAGAGCGTTGGCTGGCGCACGGGTTCCGCACTCGGTGGAGCGTCGAGCCTCAAGCCTCGTACTCGAACGCGACGCGCTCGAAGTCCGCGCCGCGTTGCAGCAGGCGGGTGACGCGATACGCACGCTCGACACCCGCATCCGTCGCGCGCAACCGCCGTCCCGGACTGAACGTGCGCGGCGGCAGGAGCAGCGACGCCTTGTCTTCGGGCACCTCGGCGAGCAGCACCGCGGGCATGGGCGCCTCCTTCACCATCGTCGTGGTGACCGCGCTGATCGAGAGCGCCTGCGGACGACCCGCGAACAGCCGCAGCGAGACCTCCATCGCCTCGTCGGCGCCCTGCGCGATGCGCGTCACGCATCCGAAGCGAATGCGGTTGCCGTCGCGCACGATCGCGAGCTGCTCGAGCATGAAGCGGTGGCGCGTGCCTTCCGCGCGAGTGACGACGGCTTCGCGATGCTCGCACGGGCCGCGCCACTCTTCCCACGGCCAGTCGCGCTCGGCGATGTCGCGGCCGGGATCGTAGCCCGTGACCGCGGTCAGGCGCCCGAACTGCGCGGCGCCGCGGTAGGTCAGGCTCTCGCGCGGCTGCTTGCGTTCGAACGTGCGCCCCGAGATGCGGTAGTACGCGGCGGGCAGCCCGCCGGCGCAGAGCAGGACCGGTCGTTGCGCTTCGGGTGCGCGGCGCGGGAGCTGATACCAGCGCGCGTCGAGCTGGCTCAGCAGGCGCGTGCATTGCTCGAGGCTGCAATCCTGGCCGAGCTGCAGCTCCGCCGGGCTCGCGCCGGTCTGCAGGCGCTTGAGCCGTCCGCGCACCGATTGCGCGAGCTTGCCGGGATAGCCGAAGCGCATCGACTCCGGCGGCTCCTGCGGCGGAGCACCGACGAGCCGCGCCCCGGTCGACGATGCGATGTCCACCACGAAGAGCGGCACCTCGCCTTCGCGCTGCTGCGGATACGGATAGACCTTGCGCGCCCACATGCCGAGCCAGCGGTCGGTGAGCTCGATCTGCCTCACGCTCATCGCGTACGGATCGGCGAGCCCGAGCAGCAGCGCGTGGCTGTACATCGAGTAGCACGACAGCGCGAGGCCATCGCCGAGCAACGCATCGGAGACTGCGCTGCCCGCGCATTCGACGATCTCGGCGAGGCGATAGTACGCGTGGATCTCTTCCCAGAGCGACGGCGGCGGCAGGCGTCGTGCGAGGCCGTGCACGACGATGAGCTCCTTGCCGATGTGCAACCCGCGCTGCAGGATCTTGGCCTTCACGCCTTCGAGCTCGGGATCGCGCTCGAGCAGCGGTCGCAGGCACGCCGAGAACTGCTCCCACAGGCCGAGCCAGATGCCGATGGCCTGGTCCGCGGCCTGGCGCTCGCGCTCGCCGAGCGGAATGGGCTTCCCGGCATAGCGCCGCGCGAGCTCCGTGTGCAGGTGCATCACCGGCTCGCGGAGGATCTCCGCGATGCGCGCGCGTTCGCGCGGCGGCAGCGTGCTCGCGGTCAACGCTGCGAATTGCGCGTCGAGCTCAGCGTGCAGTGCGCTTGCGTCGGTGGGGAGCGATCGCACCCAGCGCGCAGCTTCATCGGCGTCACGCAGCGCCTCGCGCGAGCGCTCCGGTGCCGCGCGTGGCGGCGTTGCGACGGGTGTGATGACGTCCTGCATGGCCGCGTCAGCGCCTGGAAACGCGTTGAGTGGTGCGCAGGCGCCTGCGCACGAAGCGGTGTACGGGTACCGCCGAGGGGATTGCCGGGAACCTGCATGCCGCCTCCGACCGATGCATGCCGCGCGTGCGGCCCGAGCGAACCGTTATAGCACGCGCCGCGCACGACACAAGGGCGAGCCGACCGAGCGGCACGCGCAAGCCGCCGAGCGCGTGAATATTCCGCAACGCGGTGCCGAATGCGCCGCATCCATCGGTGCTCTACAACGGCATGCTCACTACACCGGCGCGGCTGGCGCCGGATTGCCTCCACCCGCCGCCCCGGGGACTAGGGGCGGCGGGATTTTTCGGTGCGACAGCATGTGGCGCACATGATGTGCGCGAGCACGCTGCAGTGGACGTGCGCGTTACAGCAGCACGCGCTCGATGCCGCCGGCGTTGGCCGCGCTCACGTAATCGGCCATCCAGTTCTCGCCGAGCAGGTGCTTCGCGAGCTCGACGACGATGTAGTCGGCCTCGCTGCCCGCATCGTCGGCGAAGCGCGACAGCCCCTGCAGGCACGACGGACACGACGTCAGCACCTTCACCTTGCCGTCGAACCCGTCCTCGCGCAGCGCCGTCGCGCCCTTGCGCATCTCCTCTTCCTTGCGGAAGCGCACCTGCGTCGAGATGTCGGGGCGGCTCGTCGCGAGCGTGCCGGATTCGCCGCAGCACCGATCGTTGAGGGTGACCTTCGTGCCCATGAGCTCGTTGACGAGCTTCAGCGGCTGATGCTGCTTGATCGGCGTGTGGCAGGGGTCGTGGTACATGTAGCGCACGCCCTCGACGCCCTCGAGCTTCACGCCCTTCTCGAGCAGGTACTCGTGGATGTCGAGGAGGCGGCACCCGGGGAACACCTTCTCGAACTCGTACTTCTCGAGCTGGTCGAGGCACGTGCCGCACGACACCACGACCGTCTTGATGTCGAGGTAGTTGAGCGTGTTGGCCACGCGATGGAACAGCACGCGGTTGTCGGTGACGATCCGCTGGCCCTTGTCCTCGAGGCCCGCGGCCGTCTGGGGATAGCCGCAGCAGAGGTATCCCGGGGGCAGCACGCACTGCGCGCCGACGTGATAGAGCATCGCCTGCGTCGCGAGCCCCACCTGCGAGAACAGCCGCTCGGAGCCGCAGCCGGGGAAGTAGAACACCGCGTCCGAGTCCTCGGTCACCTTGCGCGGATCGCGGATGATCGGGATGACCTTGTCGTCCTCGATGTCGAGCAGCGCACGCGAGGTGCGCTTCGGCAATCCGCCCGGCATCGGCTTGTTGATGAAGTGGATCACCTGCGCCGTGATCGGTCGGCCGGCCGGTCGTGTTCGGCGGGCGGCGCGTCTGCTGCTGCGCGATCCCGAGCTGCTTCGCGAACCGGTACCCGATGCGCTGCAGGCGATAGCCCGACGTCGATCATCGCGCTCTTCACGAGCTTGATCGTCGACGGATCGGTGGCCGACAGGAAGAACATCGCCGCCGCGGTGCCCGGCGAGAAGCGCTTCTTGCCCTCGCGGCGCAGGAGATTGCGCATCGCGATCGACACGTTGCCGAAGTCGATGTCGACCGGGCACGGCCGCTCGCACTTGTGGCACACCGTGCAGTGGTCGGCGACGTCGGAGAACTCGTCGAAGTGGCGAAGGCTCACGCCGCGGCGCGTCTGCTCCTCGTACAGGAACGCTTCCACCAGAAGCGACGTCGCGAGGATCTTGTTGCGCGGGCTGTAGAGCAGGTTCGCGCGCGGCACGTGCGTGGCGCACACCGGCTTGCACTTGCCGCAGCGCAGGCAGTCCTTGATCGAGTCGAGGATGTGCCCCGTCTCCGATTGCTCGAGGATCAGGCTCTCCGCGCCCAGCAGGCTGAAGCTCGGCGTGTACGCGTTGCGCAGGTCCGCGCCCGGGAGCAGCTTCCCCGCGTTGAACCGGCCCTGCGGATCGATGCGCTGCTTGTACTGCGCGAAGGGCGCGATCTCGTCGGCCGTGAGGTATTCGATCTTGGTGAGGCCGATCCCGTGCTCGCCGGAGATCACGCCGCCCAGATCGCGCGCGAGCGCCATGATGCGCGCCACCGCGGCATTCGCTTCCTGCAGCATCCCGTAGTCGTCGGAATTGACCGGGATGTTGGTGTGCACGTTGCCGTCGCCCGCGTGCATGTGCAGCGCGACGAACACGCGGCTCCTCAGGACCTGCCGGTGGATCGCCGTGATGCGCTGGCGGATGGTGACGAAGGCGACACCCGAGAAGATGTCCTCCAGCGGGCCTTTCAGCTCCGTCTTCCACGACACGACGACCGAATGGTCCTGCAGCGCGGGGAAGGTCTCGTCGATGCGCTGGAGCAGATCCTGCCAGCGCGCGCGGACCTCGGCGACGAGCGCGCGCGCTTCCTCGATCTTGGCGTCGAGCACTTCCTGCGCGGGCCGCTTCTCGTCGCCCGGGATCGGGCATCGGTCCGCGCAGGAACGCTGCGAGCGCATCGCACAGGCGGATCTTGTTGCGGGTCGAGAGCTCGATGTTGATGCGCTCGACGCCGTCGGTGTAGTCGCCGAGGCGCTCGAGCGGGATGACGACGTCCTCGTTGATCTTGAACGCGTTGGTGTGCTTCGCGATGGCGGCCGTGCGCGAGCGGTCGAGCCAGAAGCGCTTGCGGGTCTCGGGCGTGACCGCGATGAACCCTTCGCCGCCGCGCGCGTTGGCGATGCGCACGACCTCCGATGCGGCCTTCGCGACCGCGTCCTCGGTCTCGCCCACGATGTCGCCCAGCAGCACCATCTTCGGACAGCCATGGCGCTTCGCCTTGGTGGCGTAGCCGACGGCGCGCACGTAGCGCTCGTCGAGGTGCTCGAGGCCCGCGAGGATCGCGCCGTGCGGGCGCCGGTCGAGATAGCGCCTTGATCTCGACGATCGCCGGCGTGGAATCGCGCACCTGGCCGAAGAATTCGAGGCACACCGTGCGGATCGCCGGCGGCATGCGATGCAGCACGAAGCGCGCGGACGTGATGATGCCGTCGCAGCCCTCCTTCTGGATGCCGGGAAGCCCGGCGAGGAACTTGTCGGTGACGTCCTTGCCGAGGCCCACGCGCCGGAAGTCGGGGCCGGGAATCTGCAGGACCTCGCGCCGCTGCTTCGTCTTGCCGTCGCGTCCGTACCACTGCAGCTCGAACGTCGCGGTCGCGCGCGTCGTGGATCTTGCCGAGGTTGTGGTCGAGGCGCGTCACCTCGAGCCACTCGGCGTCGGGCGTCACCATCGTCCACGACACGAGATTGTCGAGCGCGGTGCCCCACAGCACGGCCTTCTTGCCGCCTGCGTTCATCGCCACGTTGCCGCCGATGCACGACGCATCCGCGGACGTGGGATCCACCGCGAACACGAGCGACTCGCGCTCGGCGACGTCCATCACGCGCTTGGTGACCACCCCTGCGCCGGCTTCGATCGTGGGCACGGGCTCGTCGCGCCCGGGAATCTGCACGCGCTCGACCAACGACAGGCGCTCGAGCTTCTCCGTGTTGATCACGGCCGAGCGCGGCGTGAGCGGAATCGCGCCGCCGGTGTAGCCGGTGCCGCCGCCGCGCGGAATGATCGTGAGACCGAGCTCGATGCAGCCTTCGACGAGGCCCTGCACCTCGCCTTCGGTGTCGGGCAGCAGCACGACGAACGGATACTCGACGCGCCAGTCGGTGGCGTCCGTCACGTGCGAGACGCGCGACAGGCCGTCGAACGCGATGTTGTCCTTCGCCGTGTAGCGCGAGAGCACGCGCATCGTCCGGCGCCGCAGCTGCGCGGTATCGCGGAACGACGTCGCGAAGCGATCGACGGCCGTGTGCGCGGCGGCGATCAGGCGACGCACCTTCTCGTCGCGCTCGACGGCGGCGTCGACGTTCTCCTCACGGCGCTTCTCGACCTCGCGCAGGCGGTGACGCAGCGCGTCGACGAGCAGCTGCTGGCGCTTGGTGTTCGACAGCAGGTCGTCCTGCAGATACGGATTGCGCTCGACCACCCAGATGTCGCCGAGCACCTCGAAGAGCATGCGCGCGGAGCGGCCGGTGCGACGCTCGTCGCGCAGCTCCTCGAGCGTGGCCCACATGTCCGCGCCGAGCAGCCGGATCACGATCTCGCGATCCGAGAACGACGTGTAGTTGTACGGGATTTCGCGCAGACGAGGTGCCTGCGCGCGCCCGGCCTGCTCGACGAAAGGTTCGGAAAGGGCGTTCATGGGCAGCAGGTCAGTATAGCCCACGGGGGTACGGGCTCCCGGCGAAGGTCATCGGGCACAGCACGCGCAACATGCCCGCTCGCGCCGGAGCGAAGTTAGAGGCCCTTCCTCGCGACCGGTTCACGGCGCGATAACCCTGATGCGACCACGGCCACGACGGACGGTCGTGGTACCTCGCCGCTTTGACTTGATTTATCGATCAATTCACGGCAAGCTTTCCCATGACAGATTCGTCAATCCCTAATCCGTTCATCTGACGGACCATCAGCTGTCGTGACCCTCAAAGTGCTCGAAAAGCTCAACGCCAAGGCCCGCTCGCTCGGGCTGACCGATGCAGCGTGGGCACGCCAGGCGCAGCTCCGGCCGGAGACGTTATCGCGGGTGAAGCGCCGCCACACTTGCGACTCCCGCACGCTCGATGCGCTGGCAACCGCTTGCGGCATGGAACTGGCCGCGGTGGAACGCGGCCCCGGTCGGGCCGTGACCGTGGATGGCCTGTATCCCGCCACCTTCGATCGCGAACTCGAAGAGGCGCTTCTGGGCCTGTGCACCGCGCACGACATGGAGCCGGGCCGTTGGCGGGCACTGGGACCGGCCTTCTTCATGGGCGGATTGGCGAATCTGCTCGGCTGCTTCGACGACCTCGACCCGGATGGCGGCTACCGGGAGTTGGCGGAGACCTTGCACCCCGGCATCAGGACGGTGCCGGTGTTTACGCGCTGGCTGCGGGGCTCACCGCTAAAGCCCTACCGCTTCTTGCCCATGCTGCGCCACCTGCGGCGACACCAGAACGCCGCCCATGAAGCCCAGTAAGGACGCCAGTCCGCAGTTGATCAAGGCGCTGACCGAGATCGCGGCCCGCATCGCCGCTCAACTGGTCAGCGCCGACCGCAAGCATCTACCGGTGCGGATGTACCTGGCGGGCGGCGCTGCCGTGCACTTCTACACCGGCGCACGGATGACTGGCGATGTGGACGCCGTGTTCTCGACCCGCGTGGTGCTGCCTGAAGACCTCGATGTCGCGTACGTCGACGAGCATGGCAGGAACCGGCTCCTCTACTTCGATCGGCAGTACAACGACACGTTCGCGCTACTGCACGAGGATGCCCATCGAGCGTCGAAGAAGCTCACCTTGCACGGGGTCGATCCGGGCTTGCTCGAAGTGCGCGCGCTGGCGCCGGTGGACCTGGCGGTATCGAAGATCGCTCGCTATGAGCAGCACGATCAGGACGACATCGCCGCACTGGCGCGGGCGGGCCTTATCACCGGGCCGGAAGTCGAGCAACGCGCGCAAGAAGCGCTGGCCGGCTACGTCGGCAACGTGAGCAGGGTCCACTTATCGATCAAGCTCGCCCGCCAACTGATCGAAACCAACATCCCCACGGCGCCATCCGCACCGCCTGCCAAGTCCCGCAAGTCGGGTGGCAGGAGGCGCTGAGGCGCCGCCGCTATTGCGTACGCGCTCGTTGCAGGTCGAAGCGGCGGTAGGCGAGCGCCTCGGCGATGTGCGTTGCATCGATGGTCTGCGCACCGGTGAGATCGGCGATCGTGCGCGACACCTTGAGCACCCGATGATAGCTTCGCGCCGACAATGCCATCCGCGCGAGCGCCTGTGACAGCAGGACACTGCCGCGTGCATCGGGGCGGCAGTGGCGATCGAGGGCATCAGCTGCGAGCCTCGCGTTGGAACCGCCCTGCCGCTGCTGCTGCCGCTCGCGCGCGGCAATGACGCGCTCGCGGATGCTGGCCGACGATTCACCATCTCCGATCGACGTGGTGCGGGTAAGCAGGTCCGCCGGCACCGCCGGCACTTCGATCGCGAGATCGAGCCGATCGACGAGTGGGCCTGACACGCGCGAGCGATAGCGCAGCACCTGATCGGGCGAGCAGCAGCAGCGGCCCGAGTCGTTTCCCAGCCAGCCGCACGGACACCCCCGCGTTGCCTTTTTGCCACTGGTTCGAATCCAGCTTAAGTGCCAGAAACCAAATGATATTCCTCGTAATCCCAAATCGGTCGGCGAGCACATCCGCAAACGGCGACTCGAACTCGGCCTCACGGTGCGCCAAGCCGGAGCAGCGATCGGCGTTACCGAATTCAGCGTAACGAACTGGGAACGAGACGACCGGAAGCCGGCTATCTCGAACTACCCGGCTATCTCGCGCTTTCTAGGCTACGACCCTTTGCCGCACCCTGTAACGTTGAGCGGACGGCTTCTCGCCTTTCGGCGCCACCGGGGCCAGTCGATTGCACGAGCCGCTCGGGAACTCGGTGTGGACCCCACGACATGGCAGCGCTGGGAGCACGGCGCCGTCGTTCTGTTCCGTAAGCATCGCGTCGCGCTCGCAGAAGCGCTCGGGCTGGACTTGGAGACATTGAACACTGAGATGCGCACCCGATGGAACGGAAAACATCGTCGGTGGGAACGTTCGGCTCCCTAAAATGCAGGTCAGCCGTGGCACTTTGCCACCACCGAGGCGGGTCCATCCGAGCCAAACATGTGCGGCTATTCCGCGCTGTCCGAAGATCCCGCGCGCCCCCGTCGAAACGTACGTCATCGATGCGGGACAGACATTCGGGAACAGCTGCGAGCAATGCATCCGGAGCATGCACTCCACGCACGCCGAAGCTCGGCCGACCACCCGCGCAGCTCGCTTTCGGATAATGCGCGCAACGGGCGCCACCAGCTCCGCCCAAGGCACCACCTGGTTCATCTCGGTAAGAAAGCGCTCGATTCTCGGCGTTTCGAGATCTCCACCGCACCACTCAACCGTGGACCATCTTTACCCGTTGCCGACTGAACTTTATAGCTATAGAAGATTAGGACATCGAATTTCGTTAGCGCCTCAGCAATTGTCGGGAACCGTGATTTCAACTGTATGTGCCCGGATACGCTTGCCCCGGGCTCAAGGTGCACTGCATCAGGTACGGACTGGCTCGTAGGCAATACGCCAATCGGCAATCGTTCGTATGGTGGTATCGCCGTCAAGCGAATAGCTTCCAGTTGCATTGAATAGGGCGATGACCACGGTAGATCAGTTTTTAGATCGAGATGCGCTCTGACGTGCCATTAATCAGAGTTAATTCCAACGAAGGCGAACCTGCTTCTTGCACGTTCACAGATGCACGCAGCTCCCATCCTGGCGGCGCGGGCGTCGCGGTTCCGCTGAAGAGCATTAGGACGAACACTAGTGCAGCGCGCAAGAGCATCATTACAAGTTCCCCCCGTAAAGCCGCCTGAATTCATTCCTTAGCTGGTCGATTCGCATTTGGATTGGAACCGTACATTCATCGCACGGGCGCATCTTCGAGCTGAGACACGCTAGCTCCGCTGAGTAAGCCTTCCTTTCGGCCGCAATGATGAAGGCGGTATCGACGTACCCAACGATATTTCCTCTAGGACGGCCTCTGCAGATGTTTGGATCTTGTGCCTGTGCGTCGCTCCGGTGAACACCTTCATGCACCTCTATACAATCCTTCAGGCAACGCTCGTTTCGCGGCTCTAGCGGTAAGAACTGAAATTCGATACCACCACTGCCATCGCAAACGATCGTATTAAGCGTTCCATCAGGAGCGCCGATTCGCCAGTCCAACCCAAATATATCAACTGCGTTTATGGGTCGCAGCCCGGCGTAGGCATACGTGTTCAATCCACCCCGCAATCCAATCGGATCGCTCTGCCGGTATCTTCCGATCTGCGGATCGTAATCCCGGAAGTAGTTGTAGTGCGTCCCGGTCTCCGCATCGTAGTACTGGCCGGGCAGTATTCGAATAGACCGCTCCCCTATAGAGCAGCCTTCTGACTCACCTCGGCCGCAACTGAAATCGCGCGAACGAAGGAACTGAGCAGTGCGTGCGCCGCCGCCATCGCCTCTGGCATCACGGGCCGCTCAGTCTACAAGCGGCACCTGCCGAACGCTGTGTCCATGAAAGTAAAACCCGCTGGTCGACTTTTCACAGAACACCAGGGCTATGCCAGGGTTACGAAGTTGTATTGACCTGCCCGTCTCGCGATTATGAATGGTTCCGATCGGGATAAGATCGATGTACGTGGCCAGCGGAATATAGCTGCTGAACCGCTTGGCGATCTTCAAGGTATAGCCGCCCCTACCGTTATCAAGAAATAGAGCGAGGGCGAGTCGAGCTCGGTGCAATGTCTCCCCGTGCCATTGAACGGGAGCGTTCGACTCGCTCAGTTTGGCGATCACTGCGACATCCTCACGCCCATCGCCATTGAAGTCTGCCCGCAGTAGAGTCGGATCATTGGGGATTGGGGCGCACGATTTTGAATCGATTTCTGCAGGTGTAACGATGGTCGCCCCCGGCAATGCAACCCGTACGGCGTCTTCGACCGTTGTCGCTTCCGGTGTGGCGCTCACGGCGTCGACAGCACTGAGCGCTAGTAGCACTACCCCGACGCTGGCAAGAACTTTGCCCGAATTCGCAGTCAAGAAGTGACGCATGTGTCTAACTCCGGCACGGAGTGCAGGTGCTTGAGGGAATGGTCTGGTATATGCCGTTGCCCGGTATGTCTTGCAGGTGAATTTGGTCCGGATATTTTGGCGCACCTTCCCGAGCTCCATAGTTCAATCCGCAGCTGAGAGCACAGCAGAAGAACTCGGTCACTTTGGTCCGCAATCCAGGATTGCTGTTGAATCCGAAGTCCGCTGCATGGCCTGAGTAGTGAAGGCTATTGCGCGAGTGCTTGCTCGTCTCAGCACCGCCGGTCACTACGAGCGGAATGCCGATGCAGTTCTCTAGGCAGGCAACTTTGGCTTCCATGCCAGGAGGCAGCGGTACCGTGTCGGGCGGAGGTTTGTTGTATCGGAACAGCCCGAATGGATCGGCACCCGAAAGCGGGTCTTCTCCGACGTAAGCATACAGATTGAACCCGCCGTCCAAACCAATCGGATCGCTCTGCCGGTACCGTCCGATCTGCGGATCGTAATCGCGGTAGTAGTTGTAATGGGTCCCGGTCTCGGCATCGTAGTACTGGCCGGGCAGTATTCGAATAGGCCTCTCCCTTATAGAGGGCCATTCCAGAAACCGGCAAGCATCGCTGTGTCTTAGCGATACGTGAGCAACTGGTCGACGGTCAGACCGATGTCCTTCGCGATCTGACGCAGCAAGATCGGGGAAATGTCGCGCCCGCTGTGGTCCGGAACGGTCGTGGCGCGACCGTCGGGATGGCGGAACTGCTTGTGCGAGCCGCGCTGGCGGACTTCAACGAATCCCAAAGCGTTGAGAATCGCGATGACTTCGCGCGGCTTGAGGACCGGGATGCCCGGCATTCAGTCGACGACGACCGTTTGCGTGCCGACGAATTCGGTCTCCAACTTCGGTTCGCCGTCATCGAGCAGCATCGCGATCACTTCTTGAAGATTGGCGTGCAGCTCGTCGAGCGTTGCACCCTGGCTGTGTGCGCCCGGAAAGCCCGGAACATACCCCACGTACAGGTTCGTGTCGGGGCAGCGTTCAACGACAGCGGTATAGGTGCGCATAGGCAGCTCTCAGGAGCGATTCACACCCATTTTACCAGCCGGGGCACCGTCTTGCAGCGATGCCGGTACCCGCGACCTCTGCCGAGGAAGTCGGCTTCACGCCGCGTCGGTCGCTTGCTCGCGCGGATGGAACTTGCGATGCATCACCCGCAGATCGTTGATTGTCACGCGCGTGTAGAGTTGCGTGGTTTCCAGCGACGCGTGACCGAGCATTTCCTGTAGCTGACGGATCGGCGCGCCGTTGCGCAGCATGTGCGTGGCGCAGGCATGACGAAAGCTGTGGGTCGACACCGGCTTGTCGAAGCCCGCGGCTCGAGCGTACTTGTGCACGACATGCCAGACCGCATTGGGGTCCATCCCTTTGCCCCAGCGGTTGAGGAACAGATGCTTCTCCCGGTCAGCTCCGATCCACTCGGGGCGGATGGCGGTGAGATAGTGCTTCAGCAGCGCGCAGACCGACTTGCCGACCGGCACGACGCGGTCCTTGCGGCCCTTGCCTTCGCGCACGAACACGTAGCCGCCGTCGGGATCAATGTCGTCGAGCCGCAAATGGGTGAGTTCCTCCCGGCGAATCGCCGTGGAGTAGAGGATTTCCAGGATCAGCCGATCGCGATAACCGCGCGGCGTCGTCACCTCGGGCTGGGCCAGGATGCGCTCGACATCCGTCGTTTCCATGGTGGAGCGGGGCAGCCGCTGTGGCTTCTTCGGGCGCGGCATCTTCGCCGACGGGTCAGCGAGCAGCCAACCGCCTGCGACCAGAAAGCGGCAGAAGGCATGCACGTGGCCGATGAGCTCCAGTTGGCTGCGCGCCGTGAGCGGCGTGCCCTTGGGCGTGAGGCGCCAAGCAATCTCCTCGCGGTAGTGCATGAGCGTGTCGTGATCGAGCTGGCTCACGTCGGTGACGCCAAGCTCGCCAACAACGGCGAGCAGCTCCTTCAGGCCGCTCTTGGCGTCGCGTACCGTGTGTCGACTGCGCCCTTCGGCCAGCAGTTGGTTGAGGTACCGACGCAGCGCATCAGTGAGCAGCATCGCCGGCCTCCTTCGGGTGGTAGCGGGCGTGCATCGCCTTCACATCGAGGGGTGCTACGCGTGTATAGATCGCCGTGCTGTCGAGGCGAGCGTGGCCGAGCAACTCCTGGATCAATCGAATATCGGCACCGGCTTGCAGCAGGTGCGTAGCGCAGGCGTGCCGTAGCGCGTGCGGCGTTACCGATCTCTTGAAATGACATTGCCGAGCATAGCCTCGCAGAATCGCACGTGCCTGCGGTTGCGCGAGCGGCTTGCCGGTGACGACGATGAAGAGCGCGCGCTCGAAGGGCCGCGCTTTGCAGAGGCCTGCCCGCACCTCCTCAAGATAGCGCTTGAGCCAATCGGTTGCGGGGTTGCCAAGCGGCACCGCGCGCTGTGTGTTGCCTTTCCCGTACCGGATCGTCAGCGTTTGCGTCGCGAGATCGAGGTCGGCCACCTGGACCTGCTCAAGCTCGCCTATGCGAATGGCCGTGCCATAGAGGATCTCCAACAAGGCACGATCGCGGATACCGAGGGCACGCGTCGTATCCGGGGCGGCGAGGAGCTTCTCCACCTGATTGCGTGTCAGGACGGCGTCAGGCAGCCGATCCTTGCGCCGCAGCTCGATGACGTGCTCGGCGGGATGCAGCAGAAGCTGGCCGGACTCCGTCAGGTGATCGAACAGGCGCTTCACCGCCCGCAGACGTAGCGCCTTGGTTTCGATTCCGATCGCTTCGGTGCGCACGTAGGCCTGGTACTCGTCAATGTCGGCGCGGCTGACCCGGCGCAGATCGGCAGCGAGCGTTGCGGAGAGCCATTCGCCGAAGCGGCGCAATTGATCGCCATAGCTGTCGATGGTCTTCGGGCTGTAGTTGCGCAGCCGGAGGTTCGCGAGGAGCGAGGTGACCGCGTCGAGGAAGGTCATCTCTCCCTCCCCCCTCGGGTACTCCTCGGCGCGATAGACCTGGAAGCAGAAAACCGCGCAGCTAAGGTCGCGTAGCCAAAGGAGAATCGACGCCACGACAGCACGTCGCGAACGTCCCACGAAGTGCCGCGAACGACCCTCGAAGTCAGATTGGCGACCCTCGAAGCGGCAAGCGCGCGCTCGCTCACGCCGGCTCCGACAGCAGGTCGGGATCGGCCAGGACGAGCGAGCGGACCACGTCGTCGGCTTCCTCGTCCCAGGTCAGCTCGTAGACGTACTCCTTGCCCCAGGTGCCGGTACGCGTCTTGAGGTACTCCAGCGCTTCGAGTTCCTTCCCGTGGGTGCGGACCTGCCACTCGGTCCAGCCGGTCGCCTCGCGGATGTCGCGACGTGTGAAGACGTACTGCGCTGGCCGAATGGCGTGTGCTTCGCAGTGGTCCTTGACCATGCTGTGGATCTGTCGCAGGAGATTGCGCGCTGGCGCTGACAGTTCGTCAAGGCTTGCGCCGAGCACCCGTGCGGCCAGTTCGTTCGCGCGGCGGATGTCGTCTTTGGTCACCTCGATGTAGCGAAACGTCTTCCCGCCGCGCTCTGCTTCCTTCACGGTGCGCTGCTTCTGGTGCAGGAACGCAATGGCCTTGATCAGCATCAGGTACTTCTTGTGATCGCGGCGCGCCCGCAGGCTGTGTGCGGGGAAGGTCAGCTGTTCAGCAAACGGATTGATCACCACCAGCGGCTCCAGCAGCCGCTGCGCCGCGTGGTGCTTGGCAATCACGGCTGCCCGATCGAGTTCCGCGAGGAAGCCGGGGAGCGTGTCGCGATGTCGTTGGGTGGCGAGAATCGTCTCCGTCATCTCTCGCGACTCGTCGATGGTGAGAGTGAGAAACCGCGACGTGGTTTCTTCGTCGAGCGAGGGCGCCGTCGTCGTGAGCAGCACCGCCACGGGACCCTGCACCGTGCAATGCTCGGCCGTGAGCTTGCCGGTAAGTGGGTCCTTGATAGTGGTCGAGATCGTGATCTGCTTCGCCGATTGCAGCGCCCGCAGGCTGTAGGCGGCTTCGCCGAGTCCCTCGGCCTCCTCAAGGGCGAGCACCTTGTGGGCGAGGCTTAACCGGTCACGATAGAAGAGCGTCTGCGAGGTGAGCCGGGTATAGAGCACCTTGTCTTCGTCGGGTGCGAGCGCCAGTACGGCGTGTTGCAGCGTCGATTTGCCCGACGCCGAGCGCGACTGAATGAGCAGCGACAGCGGATCGTCGAGCTTGCGCGAGACGACCGCGAGATAGCACAGCAGCTTGTTGGTTTCCTCGCCGGCGACGCCCAACGTCTGCAGGTCCGCGAGGATTTCGCCAAAGAGATCAGGGCTCCCCAGAAACGCCAACGCCCGAGCCGTGTCTTCTGGCGAGGAAACGGGATGCGGCTCAGTACCAGGCGGCTCGGTGATCCAGGCTTCGACACGCTCCAACACCCGTGCCATGTCGGCCTTGACGACGGGCTCCGGTGCTTCGAACAGCACCATGCACACCTTCGCGAACGCCTCGCGTGAGCGCGCGCTGTACAAGTCGAGCGTCGTGAGCTCGAACCCCTTGCTGGGGTCCCCTGAGGCTTTGATCGTCGCCTTGAGCTGCGTAGTCTCACGGGCGATCCCCTTGACCTCATATTGGCGGCCGTGGAGTGCCAGCTTGAAGCCGTGCTCGGTGCGTTCGAAGTGCTCGCCCGGTACCGGAATGGCCGCTCCCGGGCTTGTCGTCTTCCCGAGCGAAGCAAACGCCTCGCCGACTTTAGTGTGCAGCGCCTTCCTTGCTTCGTCGCCATGGCGCCCGAAGAGATAGGAACTGATGTCCTCGGCCTCGGGCAAGGCGATCGCAGCGACCGCGAGGCCGCTCTCAGTGAGCTGTCTGCCGACCGCGTCGGCTCGTTGGCGACCCTCGTTGGTGGCCGGGAACGCGAGAACGACGCGCTGCACTCCGCAGTGGCGGAACACCTGCAGATGATCGGCGGAAAGGCCGTTCGCGCCAAGGCACGGCATCGTGTCCGGCAGGCCCCGATCGACGGCCGCGAGGGCATCGAGCACTGAGTCGGTCAGCACGATCGAGGCCGATCGCTTGCACGCCTCGTAATTCCACAGCCCCTGCTGCTCACCGGGCAAATGAAGATGGTTGACCTCGCCGTCGCCAGCCCGCCAGCCCGCCAGCCGTACAGGTTGATGATCGCCCCGTCAGCACTCCACAGCGGGAACACGACGCAACCGCCGAAGAACTCTTGGCCGGCCGCCGTCAACACCCCCAGCGCTTTGAGTTGTGCGAGCGTTTCGCGGTCCTTCGGCAGAACCTCGAGCAGCGAGCCGTTGGCAAAGCCGATCTGGAAGCTCTTGAACAGCGCCAGATCGTGCAATCCGCGCACCGCGTCGAGGTAGCGCAGCCCCTCCGGCAGGCCGATCAAGGTCTGATGATAGAAGGCCGCGACACGCGTCAGGAGCTTCACCCGTTGCGCGGGCGGAGCAGGAGCGACCTCGCCGGCTCTCGCTGCAATTCGCGCCATGGGAGCACTCGCCGAATGTGAAGCGCGGTCTGAACGGATTATGGGCAGCGTGAGTGTACGGTTTTTGTACTTTCTTTGTCAAGCGCAGTGTTCCGCCCTACCATGACGTGCTTTCAGCCCGATGGCAGCATGACCAAGACCAAACAGAATGAAGCCCACGGCTTTGGCGAGCGCCTTGCTCGCATGCGCAAGGCGGCCGGATACACCCAGCAGGAGTTAGCCGCGGCGAGCGGGCTGTCGCGGCGGATGATCGTCTACTACGAAGCGCAGGTGCAGCCGCCGCTGGCGGAGGTGATTACCAAGCTCGCGCCGCTGCTGAACAGCAACGCCGACGCAATGCTCGGGCTAGCGACGCCCAGGAAGGTCGCTTCCATCGCCGACCCACGGGTCGCGCGACGGCTACGGGCGATCGACCAGCTCTCGGCTGCCGACAAGCGCAGGCTGCTGGAGCTGATCGATGCCTTTGTCGAGCACGGCCGTCGCAAGCAGAGCGCCTGAGCGCGTCTGCCGGGACGATTGCGTCACAGGGGTGCACTTCGTGCGGGACGCGGCGAATTCCACCGACCCAGCCACTGGGGCCGGCTGCGCAGCGGCCACTCGCGCGGGTGCATTGCGTGGTCAGGTATCGGCCGCCTCATCCCCCCGATTGCGACAGGTTTTCCGTACCCGTTTGAGATGTTGTGACCACTTTCGGCCACAACAATGTTTGACGCTACGGTTCGCTCACCCGCTTAACGGATACCCCGCAAGGTGCAAACGGTGCGTGCTCTTTCACGAGAGCATCGAACACACGCGAAGCGTTGATGGCACTCAGTTCACTATCCAATAGCCCGAAAGGATTGAGAGGAGACGCCAGCCGGCGCAAGAGGTCGTCCCTTTCGACGTTGGTCCATTGAAAGCTGTAGAAACCGCTCGACTGCGTACGAACATCCACAACGTCATAACCCAAAAACGTCCAGCCGAGATCGGCGGACGCTGATTGGATAGGTAACGCTACAACGCCGAATGATGACGCGAGCAGCGCGGCTAGCGATTGGGGAATATCGAAGGCCACGAGCGTCGCGTTTTCAGACAAGAGAGCGTTTTCTGGAGTCACGTCGTATAGATTGAAGCCGTTCTCATCCGGTGCGCTATGCTGAATCGAAACTCGTCGCCAGACTTCCGGATCAAGCGTCGCCGGAATCTTGCCGTGCGCAACCAGTCGTTCCCGAAAATCGAATCCGATCAAGCATCTCGAGTAACCAGGTTTCAACCATACAGAAGACCAGGACATCATGAACCTCGCCCTGTGAAATTGGGATATGACGAGCACGGCTTCATGCCAGGAGCGGGTGTGTCGAGGACACCTGCGCCGACCTTACCCCCGAGGTACTTCCAGATGCATGCTCCATCGGAACGCTTACGCTGCATCTCGAAAATGTGGTAGTGCGGGCTCAGCCCCGCATGTGGCTTGCCATAATCCGGACCCTCATAGCATCTGGTGCCTTCAGGCGGGTCACAAGGGTTTGGCTTACAGGCGTCTACAATCTCATTCAGAATCGTCAGTGTTGTATTGACGAATGCATTGTTAGCAGGCGTGCCTGGGAAAAAGACGTCAATCGGGCTGGGGAAACCAGGAATCCGCGGCCTCTCCTGCATGTCCAAAGTCTGCAGGCCCAACGGATCGAGATTCAACATCGGATCCTGAAGCCCATAACCGTAGGTATTCATCCCACCGGCTAGTCCGATCGGATCACTTTGCCGATACCGTCCGATCTGCGGATCGTAATCGCGGAAGTAGTTGTAGTGCGTCCCGGTCTCGGTATCGTAGTACTGGCCGGGCAGTATTCGAATAGACCCCTCCCCGATAGCGCAGCCTTCTGGCCCCGCGTCGACGGCGATTGCCACCGCGGGAACGAAGAACGAGCGCGTGGGTAGCGGCGCGAGATCGTCTTGAAATGCGACCTGCAGCGACTTCAGCCGCCAAACCAGTGAGTAGGTTTGCCTACGCAAGCCGCCGGTCTTGCTGCCGCCTGCGTGGCGTGAGCCGGGTCAGATGTGTGGCCGAGTCGGTTGCTGAGCTTGTCGAATTACTTCGAACCAGTAGATGCACACGCGATCGATGCCTCCTTTGCCTGCTGGGTATTCGCTTCCTTGGCAGCCGATGCAAGTTGGCCGAGCCCGTTTCGGTCTACGTAATCGAGATATGAACGGAAGAAGCTCGCAGCTAGACAGCTTTGGCCGGTCGCGAGATAGGCCTTGCCGAGCAACGCGTCCGTACTGCCCTGGATTCGTTCATGCGCCTTTGCCAAATGAAGCAGCGGGATGGCTTCGTTGGCTTTGCCGGAGTCCAAGAGTTCCTGCGCCTTGATCGTAGCGAAGGACTTTGCGACTTCGTAACGATTTCGCTCGATGCCTTCGCCAATGAACACGCCCCCGACTATGGAGATGATTGAAGCCACCAAGATGGCTACGATCCAACGGGTCGACAATTTCATATTTGTTCCCGATTAGCACTCGCGCTAGAAATAGGACCCTATAGCGGCTGCAGGGCAGCTCTTGAAGCCATCATCGCATTTCTGGTACCCGCCCATTTTCGCGCAAGCGCAGAGCGTCCGGAGGGCGGTCGGGTCGTCGCGTTTTCCAGGAACGCGATACTTCTCTAAGCATCTCAAGTACCCCAAGACGTCAACCGCCGGATCTCCGCATTCGTCGTCGCAGGCCTTGAGCCCCTTTGAAAATTCAATACCAAATTTGGCGCAGTCAATCGTGTCGCACTGTGAAAGCAGAGCGATCATGCCCAAGATGATGGGGACCTGCACCCACTTACCCTGCGGGTCACTGTTGCGGATTGGATCATCGTTCCCATAGGCGTATCGATTGAGCCCACCCCTCAACCCAACCGGATCGCTCTCTCGGTACCTGCCGATGGTGGGATCATAATCGCGGAAGTAGTTGTAGTGCGTACCGGTCTCGGCATCGTAGTACTGGCCGGGCAGTATTCGAATAGACCCCTCGCCTATAAAGCCAATCTCAGGCTTGGCGACGACCGGAAGACCGAAATTCAGCCGGCGAAAATATCGCGCTTCTTAGCCGCGCGTTTCTATCGTTGCGCTCTTTCTCATGGCCCGCGGGCCGCCATGCTTCATCGTAGGGAGCAGACTGGGCGAACGTCTGTCGGGAGCCGTCGCCAATCGTCGTCACCTGCAATAGGCAGCAATGCAGATGCGCGCGCAGCATTTTGAGCACCGCGAAGTAGGCCTCGGGCGTGTCAAATGCGCGCTGAGAGTAGGGGCTACGCGTTAATGCACACCGCTGCCGCGCTTATTGGGCGCGCTCTGAACAAGCTGATCTACCTTCGAGCGCAATTCCACAGGAATCCGCTCCGTCCAAACGCCCCCGATGAGCCACTTGAAGTCGTCGTGCGTCGCGACGAGACGCTCCACTCGAGGCAGCACGTGCGCGCCGTTTCTCACTAACAGATCCTCTAGTGGGCCCGCTGCGAGATTATCTAGAACGCGTCTCTCCGGGCGAGACTCGACGATCAGTAAAATGATGTCGAGCGCGCGGTCAGGGTTAGTTACACAGAGTTGGTCTAGCGCCTGATAGGCCCAGAACGTGTCTTGCGCTTGCTCGCTTTCACTGCCGTGCTCTATGGCCCGCTGGCAATTGACGACCCAAGCAGTAGCTAATTCAACGTCCGTTTGCATTACCTGGCTGCGGGACATGGCGGAGGTTCGATGCCTAATAGTTCACGATCCCTAGGATCGACGGGACATTTGCTCGCGTCGGCCTGTGCGATGAGTGTCCGAAGATTCTGGCGCTGTTGTGTAATTTGATCGCCGTGGCCTATCCACGTTCCAATCCGCCGCCCGAGAGATGGCTCGCAGTACGCCTTGTTGTACAGATCCTTTGGATCGTTGAGCATGCGATAGTAACGGCTTCTAAGTTCATCTGCGACACGCTGGATATGCTCCAGAAGATCCCAGCAATCCGGCTCACAGAACAACTTCGTAAGCCGAATCCCCAATTGGCGCTGAGCATCCGCCGACGGATTCGGCAGTGTAAATCCCCTTGGCGGGCGAGCCGAAGCACCGAAGTCGTCAGACGCAAGACCAAACGGGTCGACCAGCCGTCCGGGATCTCCGTTAGCATACCCATACCGATTCAACCCACCGTCAAGTCCAATCGGATCGCTCTGCCGGTACCGTCCGATCTGGGGATCATAGTCGCGGAAGTAATTGTAGTGGGTGCCGGTCTCGGCGTCGTAGTACTGGCCGGGCAGTATTCGAATAAACCCCTCCCCCGTAGAGCGGTTTTCTGGCCCCTCGTTCGACGGGAATCTCAATGCGGGAACGAAGATCGAGTTTGTCGTAGCGGGCGAGATCGTCTTTAGGCGCGACCTGCAGTTGCGCAGCGTCAGCGAAGGCGGGCTCCCGGGTGCAGCCGATTTTTCATAGGCGCCAGTTTCGCCCGGCGGCGATACGGCGCCAAAAAGTTACGCGTGCGCAACTCTGACCGCCGGGCACGTCAACGCACCTCCGCGTCAGCGTGCATCCTTTGCCGTCGAAACAGCTTGGGTAAGACCCGGAACCACTGGAGGTAGCCGAGAATGAGACAGCCTGACCAGATTGTCACAACTGTTGAAAAAGTCGATCCGAGCAGGTTGGGTACAGCGGAGAGCACAAGGAGAACGATCAGGCCAATCGGAAACGACAGGATAGTCATCGCGTACTCCACGACGGTGTCAGCATCGGGCCCGGCCTGCAATACAACCACCACGAAGCCTAGAATTAATAGGCAAAAGACGACCCAGCAATTGCGCGCCAGCCGTAATTCCGTGTCTCCTCTCTTAGCCCCAATGATCGCCGCGATGTCCACGAGAACGGCTGCGGGGAACAACGCGAAGCTGATGCCGCCTATGAGTTCGCCCTGGGTTGCACTCCATACAACGATCGCCATGAAGAGGACAACTGCTGCAACCACCACGAGCAGTACTGGCTGCGCCTTCCCGGAAGCTCGTCTCATTTATGTCACCTCAGGCAGGCAGTTCGGCAGCGCGAGAGCTGATATGAGACCCATTGCTGGCAATTCATTGACGATTGCGGAACGATGCCACTATTTCTGCTCGTGCTTAAGCCAATGCCAAAATAGGGCGGTCGTCGAGGGTCGTCGAGAGCTTCTGCAACGCACCGTTCGACGCATGGATTGTCGGGCTCAACTTTCTGACAACTATCCGGCTTGAATGAGTCGTTGCTCGGGCGACCGCCGCGATCCTGTCCGTTACAGTTCATCCCGCCGCGACCATCTGGCACACACAAGAACTCGTGATAGAGCGGGTTGCCCGAAACATCGGGACCAGATCGTTGCCCGGTGCCGCCCAGAAAATGCAGCGGTTGTTTACACGCCCAAGTAGCTAGGCCAGTCACATCAGACGTATCGACTGGCGAAGCGTCGGCATATGCGTAACTGTTCAACCCGCCGCGCAGCCCAATGGGATCGGCTTCGCGATAGCGTCCGATCTGCGGATCATAGTCGCGGAAGTAGTTGTAGTGCGTGCCCGTTTCGGCATCGTAGTACTGGCCGGGCAGTATTCGAATAGACCTCTCCCCGATAGAGCAACCTTCTGGCCCCACCATCGACGGCAACTGCAACCGTGGGAACGAAGCTCGAGTTCGTCGCAGCAGGCGAGATCTTCTCTCGACGCGACCTGCAGTTGCGCAGGGGCAGCGAAAACGGGCCTCCCGGGTGTCGGCTTCAGCGGTTAAGGAAATAAGCAGCGTTTGCGCCGCGACGCACAGGTTTGGCGATGCGGCTCCATCCCCGCGCCGAGCAAGCCGCGCTGTCGAGCGAAATCAGTCGTGCGCGATAAGCTGCGTGCCGTTGGCAACCAGACGGACCGCTCCCTCCTAAAACTCCGGGAGGATAAGCGCAACGTGCTCGTGGACCTCGTTGTGAAACGCCCTCGGCCGTGTACGGGCGCTTTCGCGCGAAGCGGATAGAGAAGGATGCCCGCAACAACGTGGCCGCCACGATGGGTGAGCCGCTTCCGTGCTTCAACCAGGGGTTCGTATCGCAAACTGAACGCTTATTACGCGGCGAGTAGCGCCGACTTCAAGTTCAACACTGTCTCGTTGCAAGAAGATCCGCGCCTTTGCGGCGCTCACTCTCACTACTGAATCGGTGGACCAGTCAACGGTCAAATCCTGAACCTGATCCGCGCGGAACACAGGATCGCCCGTTGGCTTCCCGCCGCGCGCAACTACATAGATCTCCGTCGGGGTCGCCACAGTCGCTCCGGTCTCTCTTACTGCGACGATCGCATCAACTGTACCCGATGGATTGCCCAGCCGCTGGACCTCTGAGATCGGCGGCGAACACGCACAGAGCGGCAAGACAGTGATCAGCAGCAGCCACGACCTTAACATCATCGGCACCTGCATCGAGCAAATCGAATGCCCGCTTGGATTTGAATTTGGTCCTCCGGATCGTCTCCATATGGCGCGAAGCCCCATGCCACGCCCCATTCGGACCTGGAAGTGCCCGCTTGCTGTTGCGCCAAGCCGGCCATTCGGAGGAGGGCAAAATCGGGAAAGCCCATCGCACTTCCTGCGGCGCCATAGTTGAAGTTGCCGAACGCTTGAAATTGGGATCCTTGCTGCTTGTAATCCCATGGTCCGCGGTTGCGAACTTGATCGTAAAACCAAAACGGGTTGAAATGATTGCCCGCTTCGGCGATGTTCTTGTCGACCTCGGGGATTGAGCACATGTTAGGCGGCTCGGGCATGACCGGCGGAGTTGGGCATTGACATGGCCCGCCCTTACCTGGCACGTGACTAGCTCCGACACCGCCGCTGCCACGGCCCATCAGCCCTCGTGCATCGGTGTTCATAGTCGGGTTAGCATCAACGTAACTGTAGAGAGCTGTTCCCGCCTCAAGTCCGATCGGATCCGCCTGCCGATACCGTCCGATGACCGGATCGTAGTCGCGGAAGTAGTTGTAGTGGGTGCCGGTCTCCGCATCGTAATACTGGCCGGGCAGTATTCGAATAGACCGCTCCCCAATAGCGCAGCCTTCTTGCCCGCGACGACGGCAACCTCAACACCGGTAACGAACACCGGATCGCGGGCCACCGTTGCGATCTCGGCCGGTTCCAGCCGCGTGATGCCTGCTTCCTGCAAGTGCGCGAATGCGTAACGAATGCCCCGCTCCGACTGCCTTCAATTGCAACGTATCACCGACCAGCACCATCTGCACCCCGGCCATACTGGGCATGCAGAGACACTGCCGCTGGCCGCTGGGAACCAGCCTCTAATGGAGAACGGACTGAACCACACGCGGAGCTTTCTGGAAGACTCGGGGCGCTTCACCGGCTAGCAAGCTCGGGAGCCACACACTGCCGAGTGTCGCGACTTGGTCGTAAACCGTCACGGTTCGCTCCCGTCTTCCGCCACTGGATTGCAATGATGATTGCGGAGAATCAGTGGCACACCGAATTGCGCAAGTTGAGCCAAGAGAGCAGGAGAAAAGGTAGGACCCCCGTCAAAACTGTCCTGGAAGTGTCCGCACCACCAATACACGTCAAAGCGCTGGAGATACGATCGGATGACGTCATTTTTTGGGCGCAGAGTGCTCAGGAGGGGTAACAAACCCTCCTCAAGAGTTCTCCATTCCAGGTTGGGTGTATTTCCTTCATATGACCAGATGTAACGCGGCGACGCCTTATCGCTCTTCCGACACTCGCGAACCTGGGTTGGCTGAACACCTAAATCGGTCGTGACCCGACTCGGATCTAGACTACCTTCAACCCTAAATTCAACCGTATAGGAATCCATTCTCTTCTCGACGTCAGAAGCCAAGGTTTAAGGGATTTAGCAACGTACACAGGAGGACCAAAATCGTAATGATCCGCCCAGTAGTGGGGTCGAGCTTTGTAACGGGCACCAGCCGTTTTTCCGGGCAGGTGTCGCAGCTTGCGGCGGGCGCTGGAGGGGGTGGTGGTCCCCAGCACCTTCCACCCTTGGGGGAACCGCGACTCACCCATTCGTTATACGCCTCCTCAACTTCTTCCTTCGAGGCGTTCGGACCACGCTCCATTCGGATTTCCCAGCACCGGTGAAACCACCTCCGGAAATCTCGATCGTTGTACCCATACCACTTGTCACCCGGAATTTCGCCGGATGGATCGATCCGCGCGACCGGGTTCCCTGACGCGTATAAGTACACATTCGACCCACCGCCGAGCCCGATCGGGTCGCTCTGGCGGTATCTCCCGATCTGCGGATCGTAGTCGCGGAAGTAGTTGTAGTGCGTGTCGGTCTCGGCATCGTAGTACTGGCCGGGCAGTATTCGAATAGACCGCTCCCCCTACGGGCGGATACATCCTAAGAACCGAACGGCTGGGTCATTTGGCCAGAATCAGCGGCATCTCGGGCTTCCGACACGGGCTGGGGTGCACGACCCGGCACGGCGACGCACCGATCGACCGGCTGTGCGCCGGCGCTTCTCCGAGCTGGACGACTGTTGAACCTCTACTTTTTTGCCCGGTACGGATCTAACTCTGGGAAGCGCGTGCAAATCGGCCCGGCTGCATCAAGCTGTAGCGAGGCAATCGTGGTCGCAATGCCGGCGCGCACCTCGTCGAACTCTTCTGGCGAACAGACATTCTGCGCAATCAGCAGCGCAAGGCCAAGATTCGAGTCGGCGATTTTCAAGGCATCGAGAATGAGACTCGCGGAACTTTCATCGAGTTGTCTAGACATTAGCACCTCAACAACCGTTATCGAACATGCAATCCGCGACGCACTTGTGAAACTCGCTGGACTGTAGGTCGCGCGTGGGTGATGGCAGCCACTTCATGCAATCTCTAATGCATTTCGCTCGGACCTTGGTGCAGTCGATCTTCTTGCAAATCCAATTCCAAAATCCCTGTGCGGGATCTGTTCTGGGAGGCGATATGATGCCGTCAAGCGGTGCTGGGATGGTTGGTTCAGGTGTCGCAATCGGCGGGAGGCAAATCCATCCGGGCGGGCAGGGCCGTACTTGGGAAGCCAAGCCTTGACTGTCATAGTTGTCACCCGGATTCGAATCGACGTAACTGTACGTGTTAAGGCCACCCATCAACCCGATCGGGTCGCTCTCACGATACCTCCCGATCTGCGGATCGTAGTCACGGAAGTAGTTGTAGTGCGTCCCGGTCTCGGCATCGTAGTACTGGCCGGGGAAGCGCAGGGCGTAGCTCTGGGCCGGCAGTCCCGCCGGGCTCGTATTCTCGAGATTAGCGCCAAACGGATCGGTGTTCTCCCACTTCCAGCGGAAGGCGTTGTCCGTCCGGCGGCTCATCGCCCGCGGCGTGCCAAGGTGATCGGCGTGGACCCAGAGCCAGTTGAGCTGGGGTGGTGAGGACCCGGCAATGTAGCGGAGCATCGCTACGGGCAGGTCCTCGAGCCAGACGGTCTCCTGGATGAGAGTGCCCGAGCCGTCGTACTCCCCGATGAGGTGCCCGCTCTCGTCGTAGACGAAGTGAGTGACCGTCGTCCCCACCGTCTTGCGGATGCGCTGGCCCAGAGCGTTGACGTCGTAGGTCGCGATGACCGTACTTCCTGTTTTCGCCTGGTTCAAGCGCTCGGCGAGATCGTAGGTGAAGGTGAGACCGGCGGTCGCATTGACGTGCCCGACCGCGTTGTAGACGAAGTAGGTACTGGCGTCGATGTTATCGAGGCGGTTACTGAGGGAAACATAGTTGTAGATGCTCGACGTGCCGCCATTCACCGTCTTCGTTTTGCGGTTGCCGTTCCAGTCGTAGGTGAACTCCTGGGAAGGCGGCACCGCATCAGTGCCCGTCTCGACCTTCATGAGGCGATCGAGATCGTCGTAGGTGCGGTAGTACTGATTGACGGTCGCGTCGGTCGCGTCAACGATCTGCGTGACTCGCCCCACCGCGTCATACTGAAGCTCCTTCCGCAGATAGGTGGTCGTGCCCGCCTTGTATTCCCAGTAATCCAGCCGGCCATTGAGATCGTAGTGCCGGGTCATGGTGGCACCGTTGCCCCAGGTCCAGCCGGAGATCGGCCCGAAGGGCATCCGGGTCACTTGTGAGAGGACGGTGTTCAGCGGGTCCTGGATCCAGATGCTTGAGACCCGGTTGTTGCTGTAGCTGTAGTAGAGGCGATAGCCAGAGGGCAGGCCCATCCAGTCGACTTGCCCGGCAGTGTTGTAGTGGTACTGCACCGACAGCGTGACGGCGCCGATCACCTGGGTCTTGGTATCCACCCGACCCTGAGGTGTGTAGGTCCAGCTGGTTTCGCTCAGCGTGGTTTGGTTCGGCGCGTCGCCGTTCTTCTCATTGACCTTCGTGAGGCGGCCCTTGGGGTAGGTACCCACGCCGTGTTCCGTATCGTACTCGAAGGTGTGCGTCAGGGTGGTAAGACCGGTCTTCGTGTACTTAACCTCGGTCACCCGCTGCAGATCATCGTACTGATAAGCCGCGGTGATCCCCCGGGAATCGAGCCGCGTCTTGACATTGCCCGCGGCGTCGAAGGTGTAGGTATGCGGGATAAGGAGGTTGTTGATGAAGTCGAAGCCGATGTCCTTGCTCGCCTCCGCTTTGCGATTGCTTAAGGCGTCCGGGGTGTAGTCGGTCGCGACCCAGGTGCTGGAAGCAAGGGGAGCTTCAACCTTGGTGAGGTTGCCTGCCGGATCGTAGGTGTACTTCGTCTGGGCTTGGGCGGGGTCGGCGAGGGTTTTCAGACGATTGAGAGCGTCATAGCTGTACAGGCTCTCGTACTGCTTCGTCGGTTCCTGCAGGACGGCGAGGTTGCCGCGGTTGTCGTAGAGCCGGAAGGTATTCTCCGGCGCTCCCGTTGGTGGATCGAGCGTGGCACAGGCATACGTCGAGCCCGTCGCCTCCGCCGGCCCCGTCCAGCAGGTGCCCACTTGGCAGCCGGACCAGTTTTGGTAGAAGTAGGTCGGCGTCGGCGTCCCAACCGCACAGTACTGGGCGAAGGCGAGAGAGGTCGCGAAGAGAAGCGTGGTGAGCGTCGCGATGCGCAGGCAGGCGATGATCTTCATTGCGCCCCCACCGTCTGATGCAGCCGACCAAACTCGTCGAAGATCTGGAAGCGCTTCTGGACCGGGCCAGTCACCCCCGCTGCAAACACCTCCTCCTTGGTCCGATTGCCCATGAGATCGACGGTGTAGACGATCTTGTTGGCTTGGGAGTCCTCCACCTGAGTCAAGCGATGCGCGTCATCGTAGGTGTATTGCACCCACGAGTTATCCGGCAAGATCACCTTCTTGAGCTGACCCACCTGGTCGTACTCGTATTGGGTGAGCTCGCCGCCGATCTGGCGCCACTTCAGCCACCCGCGCGGCCAGTAGTCGAGGAGCGTATCGACGTTGTTGGGATCGGTGACCTTGTGCGGCCGGCCATCGGCGTCGTAGTCGCTCAGGATGGTGTCGTGCGTGGTGGTGCCCGTCACCGGCTGGCTCACCTTCCACAGTCGGCCACAGGCGTTGGGTATCCCGGTGCAGCTCGTATCGTCGCCGTAGTACGAGTACGTCGTCTGTTTCCCGTTCGGGTCTGTGGCCGTGGCCACCCGGCCATACGTCTTGTAAGTCCAGCCCCAGCTGCGGGTTTGGTTCGGATCGGTACCATTGTTCGGCGCGGTGATGCTCTTGGTCTTCAGATTGCCGTTTTCGTACGTGAACGTTTGTTTGGACGTCCCTCCGGGCGCCGGCTCCGTGATCGTGGCGGGCCGCCGGTACGTCGCGTGCCAGGTCGTCGTGATCTGGCGGACGTCCGGGCGCGAGGGCGGCGTATCCGTCTCATCGCCACAGCTCTCGCTCGCTGTCAGACCTTCAACACGCGTCGACTCGAGATTGCGGCTGTTGTTGTACCAGTAGCAGGTCTTGTAACCCAGGAAATCCGTCCGAGAAAGGACAGTTCCTGTCGCGGCGTCGTACTCCACACTGGCATCGCGCATGCCGCACATTGGGCATGGATCGGAGCTACCTGCCCACCGCGGAACGCCGAGGATGTTCTGCAGCGATAAGGTCAGCGTTGCGCCGAGCGGAGTCTGAATCGTCGTACTCAGCCCCACAGCGTCGTAGTCGACGGAAAACTTGTCGACCTCGCCGGCGTGCCACGTCCCGATCGCCACGCCTGAGCTGTCGTACTGGAAGGTGGCGTAACGTTGCCCCAGCTCGTCCTGAATTCCGGTGAGTGCATTGGGAAAATTCGTGGCGCCGTATGCTGCCTCCCCATAGAAGTACTGGCGGTAGTTGTTGTCCGGGTAAGTCACCTTCTCCAAGTTGTTCTTGCCATTCGCATCATAGTCATACGTATACGTCTGACCGGCCAGATCGGTCATGGTGTGCACGCGGTTCGATGTGTCATACCCGAACACGAGCGCTCGCCCGAACTCATCCGTGAATCGATCCGGACGATTTGCGGTGTCGTAGTGCACCGCAAGCCCAGATCCGTCCGGCCAGGTCTTGGTGAGGAGCAGGCCGTTCGAATCGTAGGTCTCAACGGCATCGTCCGCGGCATCGGTAAACTGCCACGTAACGATGCCATTGCCGTCGGTAAACTTGGCCACGCGATCCACGGTATCCGCATCGGTCCAGACGTTGCCCGTCGCGTCAATGTTGAAGATCAGCACCCGTCCATCGGGCCTATGGACGTACAGCGTGGTTGCAGTCGCACTCGGCGTCTTAGAGAAGACGATGCGCAACGAGATGAGGTTATGCGACCAGCCAGTCCCGAACGGGTTGGGCCCGTACTGCTTGGCCTTGGTGATCTCGCTTCGGTACACGCGTTTCGACGTCAGCGCCCGCGAGGCGACGTAGTCAACTTCCGATTGGGTCTTGAAGCCACACCCGGGTTCGATCGGATTACCGACGCCGCACGCCGGCGTCTTGTTGGGAATAAGCGTGCCGTCGGCGACGCAGGTGTCGTTTGGGCCAAAGCCAGTCGTGCTGTAGCCTTCCGGGCAGGCAACGGATCTTTGGCGGTAGAACAGAAACGCCTTGTCCATGTGGTAGGAACACGGAGGTGACCCGTCGGCGTAATAATCCCAGTACTCGTGATTGAGGGTTCCGCCATCACCCCTGCATCCATAAGTCGCGGCTCCGGCGTAGCCCTGCAGGGTTCCACCCTGACAAACGTTCGGGCCGCCGACGATTTCGCTATACGCTCCGCCTCCATCCGAAAACTGCCAGGATCCGGCACACGCGGTCAGCGGTCCGGTGTATGCCCAAGTTTCTTCCTGTTGCAGCAGTGCTGCTTCAGACGGCCACGTGGATTGGGTGTAGTTAAAGATGCCGTACGACCAGGGGCCCATGACCGGATTTGCACACCGCGGATTGGACGATGCCGGTGCGCACCCTGCAGCGTCGGTGATCGAAGGCAACGACACGAGCATCATGCTCAGCACAAACAAGAACCAGGCGCGCGCTCGAGCGGCTTTCATCCCGGGCCAGATTGCTTTAACGCTCACGCTATCTCCTTACGTCTGAACGTGCATCACCCTCGCAAACATCGCGATCACGTACTGTTTCGTGTTCTCTCTGTCGGCGTTGGCGGCAACTCTGCGTCACCGCGAAGCTGCCAGCGGGAGCAACGGTGGCTGTGCTCTCCCTTTGAACCACCTTAGGGTGCAACCGTTGCTCCCACTGAGCAATACGACACGATGTCGCTAATCAAAATAGAGGATCGACGCAGCGCTCATGTTGACTTTAGTTGCGCTTTCTAAGCACTTCAGAATTGTCGAGTTACGCATGCGGACGTGCGATCATGTGTGTAATTCACGACTGCATTGCGGGCGCGCATCAGTCGCAAGTGCTCTGCCTGGCGGCTGGCTGTGGACCTGCAGATCATCACGTCACCGGCTCACGCGCTGCACATCGAAGCGACGATAGGCGAGTGCTTCGGCGATGTGGGTCGATGTGATCGACGCGTCGCCTGCGAGATCGGCGATCGTGCGCGCCACCTTCAGCACGCGGTGATAGCTGCGCGCCGACAGCGCCATCCGCGACAACGCTTGCGATAGCAGCGCGCTGCCCTGAGCGTCGGGCATGCAGAAGCGATCGATCGCGTTGGCCGCCAGCCGCGCGTTGGCGCAGCCCTGTCGCGCCTGCTGCAACGCGCGGGCGGCGACACCGCGTTCGCGAATACGGGCCGAGGCTTCGCCCTCGACTTCACCGGCCGTGCGCGTGAGGACGGCGGCGGCGACGGCCGGCACCTCGATCGACAGATCGATGCGATCCATCAGCGGCCCGGACACGCGCCCGCGATAGCGCAGCACCTGATCGGGCGTGCAGCAGCAGCGGCCCGAAACGTCCCCCAGCCACCCACAGGGACATAGTCGCGTTGCCTTTTTGCCACTCACCCGGATTCGACTTAAGTGTCGGAAACCAAAGGACTACTCGGATGAGCCGGTGACGTTCGGGGATCACATCAAGAAAAGGCGACGGGAACTCGGGCTCACGCAGAAGCAAGCTGCCCATGCCATGCGCGTCAATCAATACACGATCATCAACTGGGAGCGCGCACCCGTTGGGTTCGAACCGCCGGTACGCAGCGTGCCGGCGGTTCTCGCCTTCCTTCAGTACGATCCGTTCCCCGCGCCCACGACTTTGGGCGAGCGCCTCCTTCGCAATCGTCGGCAGAACGGTTGGTCAGAAGAGAGAGCTGCTTACCAACTCGGCGTCGATCGAACGACCTACCAGCGCTGGGAGCGGGACGGCCTCGTCCTGTTCCGAAAACACCGAGCTGCTGTTGCACAGCTACTCGGGCTAGACCCCACAGCACTGGCTCGCCAGATGCGGGGGAGGTGGAACGGCAAGCATCACCGATGGCAACGTTCGAACTGCGACTAACCGGCGCAGACGTCGCGGCCAGCAAGCGGGACCGGCCCTCACTTGCACGCGGAGGCTCCCCGGAATAACCGGGGCGGTTGGCAAACTGAAGCTGCCATCCGACTCCGTGTACCCATGGACGGTATAACAAACTGGGAGAAGAAGCGCACGGCCCCGCACGAAAATGCTGACACCCGCGACGGCAATGCCACGCTGGAAACTGTGACCTTGGCCAGCCACTTACCGCCCCAGAATCCAGCTTGGCGACTAGTACGGGAGCGCTGTTTGGCAGCGATACTGATATCGACGCGAGCTTGCCATGCAGATCTACGGCGTGATCGGCGACGCCACGCTCCTGAGCCCGTGACGCAAGACACCGACAGCAATGTCCCGCTGCCACCGGAGTTTGACTTGGGAGGCAGCGGGATTGGTCTACTGGTTGAAGCGCGCGGCCAGCGGCGTATCGCCAGTGCCGCCCATCCCATACACCACTTGGGCGAACGAGTCTCGGCGCGTGCTCACGTACCAGATTCCGTCCCGGAAGAGGCCTAAGTCCGCGATACCGTCCCGATCCCAGTCAGCCACAAACGGTACATCAGTCGGCGCCCCGAAGCCGACCGTCAGATCGGCGATCGTGCTTCCGTAGAGGGTCCCCGAAGACAAGCTGATGAGCCAAGTGCCTTGGCGGAATACGCCAATATCTGCCCTGCCATCGCCGTCAAAGTCCCCTACAAACGGAACATCGCCGGCAGTTCCGAATGTGAACGCGTACTGCACCGAGCCGTAGTGATCAGTGTGATCGGTATGTACGTACCAGGCACCGTTTCGGAACAGAACTAAGTCAGCGGTTCCGTCCCCGTCGAAGTCGCCGAGTAGGGGAACATCGCCGGAGCCACCGAAGAAGTAAACGGAGCACGTGCCGCACAGACCGCCCTGACGTTGGGGGTCGATGACCCAAGACCCGTACCCCGCCGACGTTTGGAACACAACCAGATCGGCGCGTCCATCGCCGTCAAAGTCTCCTACCAGGCCTTTGTCGCCAACGTTTCCCATAGGTACCACACGTTCCACTACTCCCGCATTTAGGTCAAAGTCGAGGTAGAAGCTGGCGGTACTCGGTCGGTAAAGGCCCGTCTGAACGTTAGCGTGAGCTCGAGAGGCTGCGGTGGTGTCCGACGTGACGCTGTACACGTATCCGATGAACGTCGCGTAATTGTTGTAAACCCCGCCCTCAAAATCCCAAGCGCTGCAATCCTGCCCGCCAACGCCGGTGCCCGGAAATAAGACCCAATCGTCGCGATCAGTGCTGTAGGCACGACAGAGCTTTACGGTTCCTGCGGGCTGAGGTGAGTCCTTGGAATACACGTAGCCTTCTATTCCGTCCAGTTGGTAGCCCACGGTAGTGAACGCGAGCTGGCCAAAGACCTCCGACCGATCGGTTGCGTAGAAGTGACTCACGTGCAAGGGGTACGTAGAGCAAGCAGGGTCGGGGTAATCACCGCATTTGAAACTCAGCCGATAGAGCGGAACTAGATCCGGACCGCCGGAGGGATTCGTATGTCCGGTGAATACTCTAACGGCTGCAGTCGGCGTGGGATATGGACTCGGCGGGCAACTTACAGGCCGGCCGCCCTCGTAGGGAACGCAGTAATAGTACGAGGGATAGTGAGTGAACTCTGGTACCTTGCGAGCAATGGCAGGTCGCCAGCTGGCATCCAGCAATGTGTCCTTATCGAGTACGCTGTAGTAGAGCGGAACGTCATCCAAAGGGAGCGCGTACACCGTTGCGGCGCTAGTAGCGCCGAATATCAGATTGGTAGCCGTGATCGAACCGACTGAACCGAGGCTTCGGCTGGACACGACAGTGCCAAACCGATCAGTAACGGGGCTCGGCGCGTCAACATTGTTGAGAACGTCTACTCCGAACGGAGGCGTTGCGTGATCGGGATCACTCGGGTTCCCAAATATAGCAACCCGAACTCCCCCTACAGGGCTATTGTCCGGTCCCAGAACGAGGGTTCCGGCTGGGATAGGAACTTGCATAACGCCACAGCGAGGATCGCCGCCCGGAGGTGGATGCGTGGAGCAAGCGGTGTCGTTTAGATCCTGACTACAGCAGGCGGCCCATGAATTTGTTCCTGTCGTGGGTACCACCACACGCGCACGCGGCCGCGGGCGGAGAGTGCCGTCCAGCGCTGAAGCAGCCATCTGCGGAAAGATAGTGTAGAAATGATTCCTCGCGTCGCGGCTGTAAAGACTGAAGAGCGGCGTCAAGCGGTTCTTCAAAGCGCGGTTGCTCGGCACCGGGTTCGCTGTTCGGTAGCCATTGAGTACAGTCTGAACGGCTTTTCCAGCGTCGGGCACGCCGTAGGCGAGTTCAGTATTCCAATTGGGCCATCGATCCCCTGAGGCTTGGATTGCTTCCCGGACTTCTGCAGCGTTTAGGAGTGGGTCAGCGGACTTGAGCAAACCAGCAAGCGCCGACACGTGTGGAGCTGCCATCGAGGTGCCGGTGCAGTCGCCGTAGCCTTCCGCGAGCGTCTCCAGACCCGTTGCGGAGTTAAGGCCGTCCGCGCAGCTTGGATTCCAGTCTTGGGTACGGTAAGTCGTCGAAATGACGTCCTTGGCTGGAGCAACGACAACCTGTTGTGGTCCCCAGTTAGAGCCATTCGCCCCGTAACTGGCAGTCCAACGACCACCGTCGGCTTTGATCCCGCCCACTGCAATCGCGAGTGGCGTGCCATCGCCGGTCCGCGTTGCTCGTGCGGGGAAGTCTACTCCGTCGTCGGGGAAACCAGCCGCCGCGGCAGCTACATTCCCGTCGTTTCCCGAGGCGGCAACGAAGACCACACCTCGATTGCGTGCACGGTCCAGAGCTGCGCAGATGCTGACCGCGGTATCACAATTTTGGTGGAAGAAGCCAATGCCGCCGCTCCGATTGATGACCTGTGCCCCCATGTCGGTGGCAAACACGATGTCATTGAACAGGGAGTAGTGCTCGCCGAACTTCGTCACCATAAGGCTACAATTGAAGCAGCCGCCAGCCACGCCCTCAGAGCTTGCGACTTCCGCCGTATCGCTCTTGCTGGATCGCGCCGCCATGATGCCCGCGACGTGCGTGCCGTGACCGTAACTCCCTCCGGTTGGGCCGATTCCGTCTGTCAGGAATCGCTCATCGACGCCATTGAATCGCAAACGGTTGCCCGTATTGATTGAGAACTGTGGCCGGAAGTTCGCGGCGAGGTCCGGGTGAGTTGAGCCTCTGAACGAGCCCCCAGACGTTTCGATACCGTCATCGACGACGTTCAAATACGCACTACCTCGGATAAGCTCCCAAGCCGTGGCGAAATTCATGCCGCCCGGATTACTGATCGTCCGCGCCTGCATGCCCCATTGGCGCTCCGGGGGAGTGGCGGAAGAGACGAAGTAAGTATCAACAGGCGGTGAGGAAAAATTAGATTTCCAGGCCCTCTCGACGGAGCGGACGCGTGAATCCCCCTTGACACGACTCTCCAAAACATCGAGCCGCTGTCCCGGCGCGTATGTCACTTCGATGAAGCTGGCTATAAGTGCTTCCGGGGCCTCCGGGTTTAATTCCGCAATCTTCAATTCGCTCGGCGTCGGTTCGCGATACAGCAGCCGTTTAGCGGTGAGCGGCGCCCCGAGTAACTGGTACAGCGGGCCAGACCTATTCGATACCTGTGCTCTCACCTCTGCTACCGCATTCGGTGCTTCGCGCGCTCGCAGCGAGACGATCAACGTTCGGTCTAGTGCCTGCTCTGAAGGTGCGCTCGCACCCGATGCGTAAGAAGGTACAATCAGAGCGAGCGTGCAACGGAGTACCCACCACCAATGTGCTCTCACAATTTTCCTCGTATTGTCGTTGTCGTAGTTGCGGGGGATGACTGTCAAACATTTTGCGACAGTGTGTACCTGCGTCTTGGCTGTCAACGGGATGACGAAAGCGCGCCCGGCGTTGGTATCACGACTAGCCGGGAGTCATGGATCTAGCTATAGGAGCCTAAATGGCAAAGCATTTTTTTCTGGCTGTCTCCGTCACCCTCCTTAACTTGCTTGTGCCCGCGCTCGCGCTGAGTGCACCGTTCGCTTACATTACGAACGCGACGAGCGGCACGGTTTCGATTCTGGACCTAGCTAATAACACCGTCTTGGCGCCAGCTCTCAACGTCGGGGGAGCACCGTTTGGCGTCGCAGCTAACGCGGCCGGCACTCGCGTCTATGTAGCAAACGTAGCTGGCACGGTGTCCGTCATCAATACACTCTCAAATAGCATTGTTGGATCCCCTATACCGGTCGGGCTGCAGCCAATGGGAGTTGCGGTCACACCGAATGGAACACGCGTCTATGTCACAAATAAAGCTAGCAATTCGGTTTCGGTTATCGACACATCGACAAATACAGTAATAGCGACGGTACCAGTGGGCGTCGCCCCCGTCGGCGTCGCGATTAGTCCTGATGGAGCACGCGTGTATGTTGCCAACTCCGGAAGCCACTCAGTTTCGATCATTGATGCCGCAACTAATCTGGTCGTGGCAACGGTCGGTTCGGTCGGCGTTGAACCCTACGGAGCGGCGATTAACGGCACTGGCTCGAAGCTGTACGTCACGGACAGAAGCGGCAATTCGGTGTTAGTGATCGATACGACAACTCAGACCGTCGGCCTTGTGCCCATACCCGTTGGTTTCGCGCCGATCGGGATCGCGGTGGCTGCGACAGCGCAGCGCGCGTACGTCGCCAACACGGGAGCTGCAACCATCACCGTACTTGACCTAACGACGGGCGCGCCGGTCGGAGCCCCAATCGCTCTTAGTGGATCCCCTGTTGGTATCGCGGTCACCCCTGATGAGAGTCGCGTTGTGGTTGCGCTCCAGGACGTAAATGCAGTCGCAATCATCAGAAGCGCCAACAATTCACTGCTCAGTCTGATATCAGTCGGTACCGGTCCCATCGCCTTCGGAAACTTCATAGTGAGCGCCGGAGCCCCAGGGCCAGAGCCGATCCCTGGCCTAAGCGTACCCACCGTCGTAACGCTAATGCTGTTGCTGGCAGTCGCAGGATCGATATCTCTCAGACATCGGAGCAGCTAAGATCTTCCAATTGCCATCTTGACCTCCCGCAGTGTGAACTTCTTACAATCTGTTCTCAATTCTCTATTTGGGCGATTGACGGGGAGCGTCGGTTACATGTAGTAAACGTCGAAGTACAACCGCGGCGGGCGCGATAGCATCCGCAAGCCGCGTCTCCGGGAGGCGGCAGCAATTCAGTTTCGCTGCGCGCGAGCAGCCGCATACAGTAGAAGCCTGGCTATATGCCTGTGCGGGTTCACAACTTCTGTCCCAGCTGATTCTGGAGGTTGTGAGGTGAGAGGTGGTCCGGGATTCTTGAACAGAAAGATGCGGAAATAAGGTGGAGAGCTGCGGTGCTTGAATCTGTCGATACTCGGACGTGCGCCGTGGTTTGACGTTGCCCTTCCTGCTTTGTCTCAAGTGTCGTTCGGTCGTTCGGCGGTGGAGCGCGCCGCGATCGTGGCGACGCCTCCACGCGATTCATTGCGCGCGGTCGGCAACACAGTTTACGCGGCCCTCCTTTCGCCTCGTGCCAGCGCCTCGAAGTACAGGGCATCCGGCGTGCGGTAGTCGATGCTCTGGTGCGGCCTACGTTCGTTGTAGAGGGTGAAATAGGCCCGCAGCTGTGCTCGGGCGTCCGACAGCGAGTCGTAGGCCTTCAAGTACACCTCCTCGTACTTCACCGACCGCCAAAGGCGCTCGATGAAGACGTTGTCGATCCAGCGCCGCTTGCCGTCCATGCTGATGGCGATGCCATGCTGCTTGAGCTTGTCGGTGAAGTCGGTATCGGTGAATTGCGCTCCCTGGTCGGTGTTGAAGATCTGCGGTGCTCCGAAGCGCGCCAACGCCTCCTCGAGCGCCTCGATGCAGAAGTCGGTCGTCATCGTGTTGCTCAGGCGATGCGCTAGCACCTTGCGCGAGTACAAATCGATGATCGCCACCAGGTAGCCGAAGCCGCGCGCCATCGGGATGTAGGTGATGTCGGAAGCCCACGCCTGGTTCGGTCGCTCGATGACCACGTCCTTCAGCAGGTACGGGTAGATGCGATGCGCCTGGTTGCCCAGCGACGTGCGCGGCTTGCGGTACAGCGCCTCGATGCCCATGCGCTGCATGAGCGTGCGAACGTGCAGGCGGCCGACGTCAAAGCCGTCCTGGCGCACCAGCACCAGCAGTCGCCGGCTGCCGTAGAAAGGATGCTCGAGGTGCAGCTCGTCGATGCGGCGCATCAGTCGCTGGTCGTCCGCCGACAGCGGCACCGGTTGGTAGTAAACACAGCCACGGGAAATATCGAGCAGCCGGCATTGGGCCGCAACCGGCAACGTGTGGGTCTTGTCGATCATCGCTTGGCGCTCAGCATGCCCGCCTTGCCGAGCGCGCCTGACAAAAAATCTATAAGGACTTCCCTTTCCCTTGCAAACGCTTTGTTGGTAACGGGTCTGACTGCGAATCTATAACCGGCCTATCTCTGAGCCTCAGTGTGGGCTCTGGCCCTGATGGAAACCGCGCGCTTGGCCCTCATTCGTTCTGCGGCATCGAATCCTGCCGGATTTTTTGCCAGGTTCACCAAGCGCCGGTCTGACCTGTCACCATCGCTTCGGCTTGCAAGATGTTCTATCGCATAACGCGGTGTACGGCTGAGCTGCAGCCCTTCGCTATGCCGCGGCGGCCTCCGCGTTAAACTCTCCGCCACGGGCGAGGATCGCCCACACGATCCGTGCATTCTTCGCCGCAAGTGCGATGTTGGCCTTGTGGTAGCCACGGCGTGCGACGAGAGCGCCGGTCCAACGGCTCAATCGGGTCGGCTCCCCGCGCGCGGCGTGTTGCATGGCGGCCCGAGCGCCCTGCACGAGCAGAGTTCGTAGGTAATCGTCACCGCGTTTGGTGACGCCGCCCAATCGCGTCTTACCTCCCGAAGAATGCTGTTTTGGTGTAAGCCCTAACCACGCCGCCAATTGCCGGCCGTTCTTGAAGTCGCGGGCATTGCCAAGCGTCGCTACCATCGCCAGGGCAGTGATCGGCCCGACACCGGGAACGGTCATGACGCGCTTCGCTGCGTCATCCTGCTTCGCCAACTGCTTGAACTCAGCATCGTAGCGAGCGATACGCTCATTGAGCTCGCGCAGATGCTCGAGTAGGTCATCGACCGCCCGCTTGGCGAGTGGCGGTAGCTCCTCGAGAGCACTGGGTATCTCTCGCAAACCACCATGCCGTTGTGCGAAGACAAATCCGAACTCGGCCAGCAGACCGCGGACTCGATTGATCAGAGCAGTGCGTTCCTCGACAAAGCCTTGCCGCACCCGATGCAACGTCAACAACGCTTGCTGATCGCGCGTCTTGATGGGCACGAACCGCATGTTGGGACGACTCACTGCCTCGCAGATCGCTTCGGCATCGTTGTCATCATTTTTGCCCGACCTACGGTACGCGGTAACAAAGGCCGGCGCAATCAGCTTCACCGTATGTCCGAATCGCTGGAATTGGCGTGCCCACTCATGTGCACCAGAGCATGCCTCGAGTCCGATGACGCACGGCTGCAATTGGGCAACGATTCGCGTGAGCGTCCCGCGCGAGACCACTTGCTTCAGGACTACCCGCCCCGCGCTGTCGACCCCATGTAAGGCGAACACACGTTTCGCCAGATCGATTCCAAGCACCGCCACCACGCCGATCAAGCCGTTCATCTGACCACCCCCGCCCTCTGAAGTGAATGGAATCGCCATCGTGACATCGGCTGAAGCCGACGTCTCCGCGGGAACGTCCCTTCCATTCGTTCTCCATCGACAGCTGCCCAATCTTCGCGTGCAGTTCCTTGACCACCGGGCTCAAGTCGGGCTCGACCGCGCCGGCATCAAACGCGCCGGCGGCGTGCTCGACCAACTGGGTCTTCCACTGCGTTACCTGGTTCGGATGCACCTGGTTGCGCTGCGCGATCTCGGCGACCGTCAGGTCCCCCCGCAGCGCCAACAGCGCGATCTTGGCCTTGAACTGGGCGCTATGCGTGCGCCGGGTACGCTTCTTCGTCATGCTCTGCTCCTCGGGGTCGGGGCCCCGTCAGGGTCGTGGGAGCAGTTCTACCACCTTGGGCGCTGTTCAGTTTTGTCGGACCACCTCTATCCTCTCGTTTCTAGGGTACGACCCGTTTCCCGTTCCCCAAACGATTGGGGAACGCCTCCGGCAGGACCGACACAAGCATGGCTGGTCGATCCGGGAAGCAGCGGCCTATCTAGGTATCGATCCCGCAACGCTCGGACAATGGGAGGGCGGAAGGCTGATTCTCTACAAGGCGCATCGCACCAAAGTTGCGCAATTTCTGCGCATCGACGCTGATGCCCTAGCCTGCGAAATGACGGCCCGGTGGAACGGGAAGCATCACCGATGGGAGCGTGTGGCCCGCGACTAACCGGCGCAGGCTAAGTCGTTTCTGGCTCGCACATATGTCGAGCCTCAAGCCGCTCATCCTCGTGCTCGCTTCAACCCGCCGCTGACCGTCTCTGGTTGGGTCGCTGTCCCGGCCGCTAAGATGCGCTGCCCCTGCTCGCCGTAGCGCGTCGTCGTCGCCGAGTGGTAGATGCGCGCACGGAGCGGCGCTTGCGCTTCGAGCACGCGTTGCGCGGACTTCGCTACCGCCGCGAGGCCGCCGAGCGCCGTCAGGAACGCCTTGGCGTCGCCGCGCTGCGTGCGCGCGTCGATATGGCCCGGCGTGTCGCCGCCGCGTGCGTCGCGCCACAGCTCGCGCAGGTGCGCCTCGGCCGGCGGCTCCTTCGCGCGGCGAAGCTCGTCCCACACCGTCAAAGAGCCGATGTGCCGGCATCACAGGCGCCAGCTTCTCGACGGGCTCGGGCAGCGGGTCGCGGCTTTCCACCTCGGGCGGCGAACGCCAGCAAAAAGGGCGGGGAGCATCCCCGCCCAAAACTTTCTACAGTTTCGCGGTCATGGAGACCATTGCCTCCGTACCGTGACCCCGGCTGTGATTGATACTGCTAGTCCGAGCAGCGCCAACAGCCAAGGCTGTAGCGCCGGTACCGGTGTAGCCCCCACGATATCGAAGGCTAACGATCTCTCCAAGAATGGCGCGGCTAGCGCGGCCCCCCCGAAGACCGAGACGGGTTGAATGTAAACGTTGACGACGTAATGCCCGGCCGGTAACGCAGTCCCAATTACTGTAGTAATCGGCACTGGCGGAGGCGGCAAGCCCGAAACTGTGACGCCTTCGTATATTACGTCTATCACTCCCACTGAACGATTAATCGCTATCGGGATTACCCGCACTTGGAACGACGGCACCGGAAATCCCTGGAGCACCAAGATCACGCTATCCGCATCCGTCGGTGTCGATGGTTGAATTGCCGCGGTGCTAAACGTGACCGCTTGCGCAGCCAACGAAGCGACAGCGAGCAGCCCGCAAACAACGAGCTGACACCAAGCGTGAGCCAGCCTAATAAGTGGGTCGCGGTCCGGAGTTCGGATATACATAACCAATCCAATCATTACCAACGCTCTGAATATAGCCTTGCGACACCATATTGTTGAGCTCCGATTCCGGGAAGATCGCATGATCGTCACGAGCCCAATTGTAGCGACGATAGAGCTTGACGGTGCCAGTGGGCTGCGGCTCACTGGAGGGATAGATGTACCCCTCAATTCCGTCGAGTCGATACCCTAGGCCACGGAAGTAATCCAGTCCCGCGAAGTCGGTGGTGTAAGTATGATCCACATGATCGGGATTCGTACTACACGCGTAAGGCTGAGCGCCGCCGTCACCACATTTCCAGCTAAGGCGATAAAGCGGCGCTAACGGCGTACTGCTCATGGGGTTCAAGGGCGTTGTGAACACCCATACCTGTGCGCGCGGAGCTTCTAGTTGGTTGTACGCCGCGAAGGCAGGGAACTCATTGATCGTCGACCCTACTCCGGTGTACATCGTCAGAGCCCATGATGTCGGGCGTGGCAACGTAAAGCCACGAGTTGCGGTCGCTGCCATTTGCGGCACAACAGTATAGAAGTAGTTGGAGGCTGTGACGCTATTCAAGCTAAAGAGTGGTGTTAGGCGGTTCGTCTGGCTCAGCGCTGCGTTGACGGCCGCGTTCGCGTCGGGAAGGCCATACCCAAGAACGGGGTCCCAACCCTGACTAGCGAGTGATCGGCTGGAGTTATTGACGATTAATTGCCGCGTCTGATCATTCGTTAGGAGAGGATTGATGGTCCGTAGCAGGCCGACGAGTCCAGTCACATGGGGAGCCGCCATCGATGTACCCGTGCATGAGCCATACCTTTCCGCGGCGCTGCTTCCTGGGATGGTGTCGTTTAGGAAACTTGTACTGTCACCACATTCGCTCACCTCGTTCCAATTGTAACCGGTGTAGACGGTCGAGAGGATGTGACGGGCAGGCGCCACGACGGCCAGATTGGGACCACCGTTGGTTCCCGCATCCCACGGTGCAGTTTGGGACCACGGTTGGGGCGGAACAAACCCGCCCGCATACTGTACCCCGCCGACACCGATTACGTACGGGTTCGCCGCAGGAAAGTCGAGCTGGGTTCGGCGCTCGTTGCCGGCAGCGGCAACCACCTGGATATTACGAACGCGGGCGAAATCAATCGCGTCACAATAGGACTTGAAACTTGCCCATTGCTGCGGCAGGACCGCATAACAATCAAAATTCGGGTCGGGAAACGTGGACGTTCCGAAGCTCATGTTAATAGCTTGCACACCGCCGCGAACTGCGTAGTTGATGCCATCTACAGTTGCCGCGACGTCGGGGAAAAGTGGCGGACTGAAAGCTGGGTCGTACCTAGAAACTTTCACGACCACCAAACTACATCCCCAGCAGACACCAGCCGTCCCGGTTCCATTGTCCGTTGCAGCCGCGATAATGCCTGCGGTATGGCTGCCGTGGCCGGCGACCTGGTACGCAGCAACGGGCGCCTCATCAACGGTCAAAGCACTGTTAACTGCGTTGAACGCAAACTGCGGGCGAAACGGAGTTAGCCACGGCTGCGCTGCGTTGGGTAGCGCAGGATTGTGCAGCTCGGGGTGTGGCCCGTTCTGGGGGCGACCGGGTATGTTTGGTTGTTGAAGTTGAATGCCGTTATCGAGCAAAGCGATATAGGCGTTCCCCTTGACCTTGTCCCACGCGGCTTCAAGGTTCATGGCTCGCGGGCCCCACTGGAATTCGAGCTCGCTGAATTGGAGCGTCCAGTATGTGTCGTTAGGGACAGCCGAGAACTGGAGCTTGAAGTTCTCGCCAACGGACAAAAATGCGCCGTCCTTCTGCAAGAAGGCATTCGCGACGGCTGCTTCGCTCGATGTGTTGTACTCGACGACGACATAGCGCTGCAGCCGCTCTTCTGGATCTTCTTCAGCGAGCCGGGCGCGCGCGGTTTGTGGTAGCCGTTCAGACACGACAAACCTGGCAGCCCGCGGATTTTGGAGACGGGCCCAAATACCAGCGCTGACTTCATCCGTACGATCGGATCGTACCGCGTCAACAATGCCCTCGGCCGTATACGGTTGGCCGTAAGCGGCTGCTGTTTGGCGCGGGAGAACGATGAGCTCGCGACTCTGCTCTTTCTCCGCTGCCACTACACTCGTGCAGCATCCCAACGATCCGATAAGCACAATGGCTCGGGCCCACTGCGGTGCAGCGAATTTCATAGCTTCCTCTTCGGGAAAGTGAGTTACCTTCCGGCGCTCTTTAGGATAAGCAAGCGTCTCGCCATCCGTTCACGATGCCGCAACAGTCAAACGTCGTTTCGGTGCGTGGCGCATACATAGGTGTCACCGGTGTACATGCTGTGATGGCGAGGCAAAAAGATGTGAGCGGAACAAACGAAGAGACTACAGGTATCTTTGTGAGTCGCGGAATCAGACGCCACGCTGAACGGTACGGCTCAACGCGTATCGAACATTTGATGTTCGTCATGCATTTCGTTTTGATGGCTGCGGTAAATGGTCTTACGCAAGCTTGGGGATACGCTTCGGTCCGCGTTTGTTACTAACTAGATCGATTGATGGAAGTTACGCGATCAGTTACACCGGCGAGCGCGATCGTCGACGGCGCATCGCTTCCCGTGCACACGAATGACGACCTCAACGTGGCGTTCGGCAGGTGAGGACGAACGAGGTCGATGGCCACGCGGTTATGCACTGATCGAATGACAGCGGGCGGTCAAGCGACTGTCACCTTCGCGCGCTGCACGTCAAAGCGCCGATAGGCGAGCGCTTCGGCAATGTGCGTCGACTTGATTTTCTCATCGCCGGCGAGATCGGCAATCGTGCGCGCCACTTTTAGCACCCGGTGATAGCTGCGCGCGGACAGCGCCATGCGCGACAGCGCCTGCGATAGAAGCGCGCTCGCCTTGGTATCGGGCCGGCAATGGCGATCGAGCGCAGCCGGTGCGAGGCGTGCGTTCGGCGCGCCCTGCCGTTGCTGCTGGCGTTCGCGCGCGACGATCACGCGCTCGCGAATGCTCGACGATACTTCCGCGACGTTCGAAGTGTCACTGTCCGTGAGCATGTCGGCCGACACCGCTGGCACATCGATCGCGAGATCGAGCCGATCGACGAGGGGCCCCGACACGCGGGAGCGATAGCGCAGCACCTGGTCGGGCGTGCATCCACAGCGGCCGCTGTCGTCGCCCAGCCACCCACAGGGACAGGGATTCATCGCGGCGACAAGCTGGAACTGCGCGGGGAACGTGCTCTGGCGCGCGGCGCGCGAGATGTGGATCGTGCCGGACTCGAGCGGCTCGCGCAGCACCTCCAGCACGCGCCGATCCCACTCAGGCAGCTCGTCCAGGAACAGCACGCCGTTGTGCGCGAGCGAGATCTCGCCGGGACGCGGGTTCGAGCCGCCGCCGACCAGCGCCACGGCGCTTGCCGTGTGATGCGGGGCACGAAACGGCCGCACGCCCCAGGTCGTCAGCGTGAAGCAGCCCGCGAGCGATGCGATGGCCGCGTTCTCGATGGCTTCGGATTCCGACAGCGGCGGCAGGATGCCCGGCAGGCGCAGCGCGAGCATCGACTTGCCCGAGCCGGGCGGGCCGATCATGCAGATGCTGTGCGCCCCCGCAGCGGCGATCTCCAGCGCGCGCTTGGCCTGCGGCTGACCGCGCACGTCCTGCATGTCGTGCCCGCACCACGATCCTTGCGTCGGCACGACCTGTTGCACGGCCGCAAGTGCAGCGCCGCCGGTGAAGTGCGCGCACACGTCGAGCAGCGTCTTCGCGCCATAGACGCTCGCTCCGCTCACCAGCGCGGCCTCGGCCACGCTCGCCTGCGGCAGCACGAAGGCGCGCCCGTCGCGATGCGCGGCGAGCATCATCGGCAGCGCGCCGCGCACCGGCCGCAGCGCGCCGGTCAACGCGAGCTCGCCGGCGAATTCGTAGGCGCCGAGGCTGCGCGCGGGGATCTGCTCCATCGCCGCCAGGAGGCCGAGCGCGATCGGGAGATCGAAGCGGCCCGATTCCTTCGGCAGGTCCGCCGGCGCGAGATTCACCGTGATCTTGCGCGCCGGAAACTCGAATTGCGCGTTGTGCAGCGCCGCGCGCACGCGATCGCGCGCTTCCTTCACCTCGGTATCGGGCAGGCCGACCAGATTGAACGCGGGCAACCCGCCCGACAGGTGCACCTCGACCGTCACCAGCGGTGCGTCGATGCCCGCGAGGGCGCGCGAGTAGAGAACGGCGAGCGACATGCAACGGTACCTCGCGATCGCAGTCGATGCCTGGCGGATCCAGGCGCTGCTCCGAGGCTAGTCCGGTTGCCCGCGCAGACGCACTCGACCGTTCGGCTGATCGACTGCGACGTCGTCGACGGCCGAACCTGCAACATCGGGTGGCAGCACAATCGCATCGCCCGCCCGCAATCCTTCACCCTGGCCCGAAGCCGTTGACAGATTCCGCATTACCACGGTAAGGCATTCCCATGACGATCGCACAATCCAAGTTGACGGCCCAGGGCCAGATCTCGGTGCCCGTGGAGATTCGCAAGAAGCTGGGGCTGCGTCCGGGGTCGGTGCTGGAATGGGACGAGCGCAGTGGAGAGGTTGTCGTCCGCAGGGCGGGTCGTTACACCTCCGTGCAGGTCCACGAGGCGTTGTTCGGTGCCTCGCACCCGCGCAAGCCGAAGGTCGACGTCAAGGAAGGCATCAGGAAGTACATTCGCCGACGCCATGCAAGCGGTTGATACGAATGTGCTGGTGCGCCTCCTGGTTCGCGATGATCCACGTCAGCTCGATGCGGCCGAACGACTTGTCGCCAGGGGTGCCTGGGTATCGCACGTGGTGCTCGTGGAAACGCTTTGGGTTCTCGACGCCGTCTATGCGCGCTCGGCGGAACAGATTGCGGCCGCAGTCGAGCGACTGCTCGCGCACGCCGAGCTGACGCTGCAGGATGCCGACGTCATGGCGGCTGCGCTCCGACAATTCCGGACGAAACCGACGCTCGGCTTTTCCGATTGCCTCGTGCTGGAGGTCGCGCGAAAGTCCGGTCACTTGCCACTCGGCACGTTCGACCGCAACCTGGGCAAGCGTGGCCGGCGCGCAGCGGCTCACCTGATGGCGAATGCGGGGCTCCGCGGCGCATCGTTGCGGGTCATATCATGGGATATCACCGAAGCACCGCTCAACGCGACGTCCTCGTTGCAGGTCGCCAAGCAGAAAGCGCGTGGCGGCGCGGCGTGCGAGAACGCAGTCAGGGAGGAGTTGGATGAGTGAGTCACGGTCCGCGCAGGCAATGGCGGTCTTGTTCGTGTCGAAGCAGCGGGCCGGTCGATCGGTCTCTACGTCCGGGGCTGACCGAGCACCGGATCGACTTCGCAGTCGACGGTGTCGACCGGGAAGCGGTCTGGCAAGCCGTGGATGACCGCGTACACGTCCAACTCGATGGCCCGGTCTCCTCGTTTGTCGACGCAACGTACGCGCCGGCTTTGCCCGATGCTGAAACGATAGCCGATGGCCATGTGCGGGCGCGCTGCCCGACGGATCCGCTGGGACCCGGACCCGGTCGCAGTGAGGCGTAAGGCATTCGCAAGGCTGCCCGAGCAGCATGATCTCGTGCACGTCTGCGTGGCGGCCGGCACGGGGAATCGACTGCTCGATCCCGGGGCCGCGATGCCAGATCGCAAGCAACGATCGACCGGGTCATGAAAATTCTTTCGCTGCAATTCAGCAGGGCGGGGTACGTCGCCGACGCCTTGTTTTACGTCCTGTGTACCTTGTTGGCTGCCGGAATGCTCGTGCGGTTCGCGCCGCGCTTCGAATGGCTGGCTATCGCGCTGCTCGCCGTCGGCGGGGTGATCGTGTGGAGCTTCCTCGAATACGTCCTTCACCGCTTCGTCCTGCACGGCATCGAACCCTTCCGAAGCATGCACGCCGAGCATCACGACCGACCGCGCGCCCTGATCGGAACTCCCACGCTCTTCAGTGCAGGCCTCTTCGCCGCACTGGTATTCGCGCCCGCGATCGGGATCCTGGAGTTGTGGGAAGGGACCGGCCTCGCGCTGGGTGTCGTCGCCGGCTATGTCGCCTATGGATGGACGCACCACGCGGTGCACCACTGGCGCCCGAGCACGCAATGGCTGAAGCGTCGCAAGCGACTGCACGCCATGCATCACCGCGACAGGAATCGCCACTACGGCGTGACGACTTCGTTCTGGGACTGGGTGTTTCGCAGCGGATCGGTGCGGTGATGCCGTCATCCGGCCGCGCGCGTGTCGCGTTGAAGCGGCCGCGGCGGGCGGTTCGCGGAGATCAGCCGCGCAGGCGCTCGCGCAGGCGCTGGATGGCCTGCTGCAGCCGCTGCTTTTCCCCGAGCACCTTGAGGGCGTACGCATTGCCGGCGTCGCCGGCGGCTCCGTTGTAGATCTGCAGTCCCGCGACCTCGGTGCCGCCGCGGCGGATGTATTCCTTCAGGATTCGTGCGCCCAGCCGGATATTGTCGTCCGGGTCGAGCACCGAGTTGACGCCGGCCGCCTCGAGCTGATCCTTGTGGTAGGCGGGGATCACCTGCATCAGGCCGAGCGCCCCGGCGTCGCTTTCCGCGATGGGATTGAAGCGCGACTCCACCGCGATCACGGCGATGATGAGCAGCGGGTCGAGTCCGACGCGCCGCGCCTCGCGGTACGCAGCGGCGACCACCTCGCGGGTGGCCTCGCTCGAGATGCGGTAGCGCTTGGCGACGAGCGTCGCGAGCGCGTCGATCTCGGGCCGCGAGTCGCGGGCGACCGGCGGGATGGTCGGGGCCGCCGCGCGGACGTCGGGCTGCCCGACGGGAAGGTCGGCAACGGGTTGGGTGAACGCCGCCGCGAGAGGGCGGCCAACCTTCAGTGCCGGGGGGGTGACCAGCGCAACGCAGAGGGCCGCCAACAGGGCGAAGATGATGGCGCGCGCTCGGCCGAGTTCGAGCTGCAGCTCGTGGCCGAAGGCCAACGGATGTATCGCAAACGGTCCAGTCGTCATGGGATTCCTCCTGACGGTTGTCCCGGGATAGCGGCATCGACCTGCGTGGCGTTGGCTGCCACGGGCTTGCCTCCGGGGTTACCTTGCTGCGGTAACGAAACTCCTCATCTCCGAACCCGGGCGGGTGCCCGCGTAGTCGGAATGAACAATTCGATGGGTCGATTCCCGGAGAACGCTCGCCCTCGCCGGGATGGCGTGCTGCAGTGCAGCAAGCCGGGCGCAGTATACCGTCCCGTCCCCGGGTGTCAACCCTGCGCGGTCGCCATGACGCCTCGGCGCTGTGGAATCAACTCTTTGTTTCTGTGACGCTTTGGCACCGACGATCGCCCGGCATGGCGCCCGGTCCGCCGGTGGCGGGTTCGACGGCGCCGGTCATCCGCCGGCCTCCCCCGCCGCGCCGGGGCCGGCCCCCGCGCCGCCCTGCATCGGCACGGGCGGCGGCGCGAAGCGCGATTCCAGCTCCTCGAGCCGGCGTTCGAGCGCCTCCAGCTTTTCGCGCGTGCGCAACAGCACCTGCGCCTGCACGTCGAACTCGGAGCGCGGCACGACATCGAGGCGCGCGAGGCCGCCCTGCAGCAGCGACTTGATGTTCTTCTCGATGTCCTTGGCCGGGCTGTTCTCGAGCACCTGTCCGATGCGCGCGGCGAGCTCGTCCAGGGGCTTGCTGTTCATGTTGAGCATGGCAACTCCTCGAATCGACGAGAGACGCGTTCGAGTCTAGCAAAGTTCGTCCGGCACCCCCGGGTCCGCCGGATGGCCGCGCCGGCGTCGCCGTTCCGGACGTACGCCCCGATGCCGTGCACGACCTCGCAGCGCATGCACCGAAAACGATCACAGCCGATGCTGCAGCGCCGCGGACCGGCGCCGCATGCGCCATAACCACCTGTACCGCAATCAGTTTTTTGGCGTGGCACAGCAAGTGCTGTAGGGAACCCCGCACACGACCCCGTCCAACAACCCCAAGGGATCTGCCATGCCATTTCGATCGGACCTTCGCCTTCGCGTCGTAACTGCCGCAGTCGCCGCCCTCTGCTCGGGCGCCGCACTCGCGCAGACCGCCGCACCGGCCGCACCGGAGCACACGTTCACCGGCAACGTCTCGCTCGGCAGCGAATACATCTTCCGCGGCATCGCCCAGACCGCGGGCAAGCCCACCGTCCAGGGCGGCTTCGATTACGCGCACGCGAGCGGCTTCTACCTCGGAACGTGGGCCTCGAACATCAGCTGGCTGGAGGACTTCGGCGCGTACTCGCGCAGCAGCCTCGAGTGGGACTTCTACGGCGGCTACAAGAACAGCTTCCCCGGCAGCCAGGACTGGAGCTACGACGTCGGCACGCTCTATTACTACTACCCCGGCAGCCGGAACCCCGGTGTCGTGAACGCCGACACGTGGGAGGTCTACGGTGCGCTCAACTGGAAATGGGTCGGCGCGAAGGTCAGCTACAGCCTGCAGGACTACTTCGGTGCGCGTCCCACCGGCCAGAAGACCGACGGCACGGTCTACTGGGACCTCTACGCGAACTATCCCATCGCCGATACCGGCGTCACGCTCATCGGCCATTACGGGATCCTCGATCTCGCGCACGACGCCGGCGGCGACGCGAAGGTCTCGTACCAGGACTGGAAGCTCGGCGCGTCCTACGCCATCCCGGATGGATTCATGAAGGGCATCGAGGTCGGCGCCTACTACACCGGCAACTCGGCCAAGAAGCCCTTCTACACGGACCTCACGGGGTACGACACCTCGAAGGATCGCGGGGTCCTCTACATCAAGAAGACCTTGTGATCGCCAAGCCACGAAAGGAGCTGCCATGAAACTGGTCACCGCCATCATCAAGCCGTTCAAGCTCGACGAGGTGCGCGAGGCGCTGTCGGGCATCGGCGTGCAGGGCATCACCGTCACGGAAGTGAAGGGCTTCGGCCGTCAGAAGGGCCACACCGAGCTCTATCGCGGCGCGGAGTACGTGGTCGATTTCCTGCCCAAGGTGAAGATCGAAGCCGCGATCGACGACGCGCTCCTCGATCGCACCATCGAGACGATCGAGAAGGCCGCACGCACGGGCAAGATCGGCGACGGGAAGATCTTCGTGTTCGATGTCGAACAGGTCGTACGCATCCGCACCGGCGAAGTCGGTGCCGAGGCGCTGTGAGGGGGACACCATGAAACGACTGCTTGCACTCATTGCGACGACGGCTGCGCTCATGTGGGCGCTGCCGGGATCCGCAACCGACTTCGCCACCGTCGCCTCGGCGCCGGGCGCGAAGGAAGTCATCCTGCTCGCGCAGGCCGACACCAAGGCCACGGCGGCGCCACGGCCGAGCCTGCCGCGACGCCCGCACCGGCGGCGAGCACGCCCGCTCCCGCTGCTGCACCTGCTGCGGCTGCGGCACCGGCCGCCGCGACTGCAGCGCCCGCCGCGGCGCCGACGCCGAACAAGGGCGACACCTCGTGGATGATCGTCGCCACGCTGCTCGTGATCATGATGTCGATCCCGGGCCTCGCGCTGTTCTACGGCGGCCTCGTGCGCTCGAAGAACATGCTGTCGGTCCTGATGCAGGTGTTCGTCGTGTTCTCGCTGATCATCGTGCTCTGGACCGCGTACGGCTACAGCCTCGCCTTCACCGAAGGCAATGCGTTCATCGGCGGCTTCGATCGCGTGCTGCTCAACGGCATCTTCACGATGAAGGATGGCGTGGGCAGCTTCACCACCGCGGCGACGTTCAGCAAGGGCGTGGTGATCCCCGAGTTCGTCTACGTCGCCTTCCAGGCCACGTTCGCGGCGATCACGGTTGCGCTGATCGTCGGCGCCTTCGCCGAGCGCATCAAGTTCTCGGCGGTGCTGCTCTTCGCCGCGCTGTGGTTCACGTTCGCGTACCTGCCGATCGCGCACATGGTCTGGTTCTGGCCCGGTCCGGACGCTTTCACGGATCCGAAGGCCGCCGAGCTCGCCACGGCCAAGGGCGGCTGGCTCTGGGCGAAGGGCGCGCTCGACTTCGCGGGCGGCACGGTGGTGCACATCAATGCCGGTGTCGCGGGCCTGGTCGGCGCGTACCTGATCGGCAAGCGCGTGGGCTACGGCCGCGAATCGATGGCGCCGCACAACCTGACGTTCACGATGGTCGGCGCCTCGCTGCTGTGGGTGGGCTGGTTCGGCTTCAACGCGGGCTCCGCGCTCGAAGCGGGCGACATCGCGGCACTCGCGTTCGTCAACACGCTCGTCGCCACGGCCGCCGCGGTCCTCGCGTGGATGCTGGGCGAGTGGCTCACCAAGGGCAAGCCGTCGATGCTCGGTGCTGCATCGGGCGCCGTCGCGGGCCTGGTCGCGATCACCCCGGCGTGCGGCTTCGTCGGCGTCGGCGGTGCGCTGATCCTGGGCGTCCTCGCGGGCTTCGTCTGCCTGTGGGGCGTGAACGGCCTGAAGCGCCTGCTCGGTGCGGACGACGCGCTCGACGTCTTCGGGGTGCACGGCGTGGGCGGCATCATGGGCGCGCTCCTCACGGGCGTGTTCGCAGCGCCGAGCCTGGGCGGACAGGGCGTCTACGATTACGTCGCCAACAAGGTCGCCGCGGACTACTCGATCGGCAGCCAGCTGTGGATCCAGGCGCAAGGCGTGCTGACGACCGTCGTGTGGTCGGGCGTGGTGGCGTTCCTCGCGTACAAGATCGTCGACCTCACGATCGGGCTGCGCGTGCCGGAAGAGCAGGAGCGCGAAGGCCTCGACATCAGCTCGCACGGCGAATCGGCGTACCGGATGTGATCGTGCAGGACTCGCGAGCCCGGGGTGGAGCTCATCCCTTCCCGGGCTCGCAGTGATCGGGGACCTCCTCCTCCCGATCGGTGGGTCACCCGATCCACCAGCTTGAAGCGGGGCGCTCTCGCCCCGTGCATGCTCTCCTCAGTGGCCATTGGGGCGCCCGAACGGCGCCCCTTTTTCGCCCTGCGCGCGGTGCGCCCGCTGCTGCGACTCGCGATCCCGCTCGCGCAGTGCGCCGGGAATGCGCCACCCGGTCGCGAAAGGGGCGTCGGCTACAATTTCCGGTTCACGCCGGAGCCCTCATGATTCCCCATCTCACCACGGCCCTGAACGGCCCGCTGCCCGAGCTCGAGCAAAAGTTTCTCGACGGCATGCCGGACATCGAGCGCTGGCTGCGCACGCAATGGCAGGAGCACGCGGTGCCCTTCTACGCGTCGGTGGACCTGCGCAACGCGGGTTACAAGCTCGCGCCGGTCGACACCAACCTCTTCCCGGGCGGTTTCAACAATCTCAACACCGCCTTCCTGCCGCTGTGCGTGCAGGCGATCCAGGCCGCCGTCGAGCGCGTGTGCCCGGATGCGCGAGGCGTGCTGCTCGTCCCCGAGAACCACACGCGCAACATGCACTACCTGCGCAACGTGCGTACGCTGGAAGGCATCGTGCGCCAGGCCGGGATGCGCGTGCGCATCGGCTCGCTCAATCCGGAGATCACGCAGCCCACGACGATCGACCTGCCCGACATGGGCGGCGAGCTCACGCTGCACCCGATGCAGCGCAAGGGCCGTCGCATCGGATTGCCCGACTTCGACCCGTGCATGGTGCTGCTCAACAACGATCTCTCGGCGGGTGCGCCCGAGATCCTGCGCGACATCGATCAGCCGATCGTGCCGCCGCTCGAAGCGGGCTGGTACAACCGCAAGAAGTCGCACCACTTCCGGATCTATCACCAGGTGGCGAAGGAATTCGCGGGCCTACTCGGCATCGATCCATGGCTGATCGATCCGTGGTTCGGGGTGTGCACGGAGGTGAACTTCCAGGAGCGCTCGGGCGAGGAGTGCCTCGCGGCCAACGTCGCGGAGGTGCTGGAGCGCATCGGCGCGAAGTACCGCGAGTACGGCATCGCGGAGCCGCCCTTCGTCATCGTGAAGGCCGACGCGGGCACGTACGGCATGGGGATCATGACGGTGCGCGACGCGTCCGAAGTGCGCGGCCTCAATCGCAAGCAGCGCAACAAGATGGCCGTGGTGAAGGAAGGGCTCGAGGTGAGCTCGGTCATCATCCAGGAGGGCGTGCCGACGTTCGAGTCGATCAACGAGGCGATCGCGGAGCCCGTCGTGTACATGATCGACCGCTTCGTCGTGGGCGGCTTCTACCGCGTGCACACCTCGCGCGGCAAGGACGAGAACCTCAACGCGCCCGGCGCCCAGTTCGTGCCGCTCGCGTTCGAATCGCCGTGCATTCCCGATCTCGGCGGCCCGGCGGGATGCCCGCCGAACCGGTTCTACGCGTACGGCGTGATCGCGCGTCTCGCGCAGCTTGCGGCGGCGATCGAGGTCGAGGAGTTGAGCGAGGCCGTCGCCGCCTGACTCTCGCTCTACTCCTAGAGTAAATACTCCGAGTAATGAATCGACGGAAGCCGCTTGCGCGTATTTGCGCGTACTCGGAGTATTTACTCTGAGTAACGGGGTTGGGGTTACTTCGGCTTCACCTTCCGCGCCCGCGGGTGCGCCTGGTCGTAGACCTTCGCGAGGTACTGGAAGTCGAGGTGCGTGTAGACCTGCGTGCTCGCGATGCTCGCGTGGCCGAGCATCTCCTGCACCGCGCGCAAATCGCCCGACGATTGCAGCAGGTGCGAGGCGAACGAGTGGCGCAGCATGTGGGGATGGACGTGACGCTGCAAGCCCTGCTTCACGGCCCATTCGGCGAGCCGTCGCTCGATCGAGCGCGGCGTGACGCGCTTGCCGCGCGCGCCGACGAACAGCGCCGTCTCGCCCGGTGCCGCAATGCCGGCACGCACTGCGAGCCACTTGTCGATGGCCGCGCGCGCCGGCGCCCCGACGGGCACGATGCGCTCCTTCGCGCCCTTGCCCCACACGCGCACCTCGCCGGTCGCGAGATCGACGCGGCCGAGGTCGAGCCCCGACAGTTCCGAGAGCCGCAGCCCGGACGAGTACGCGAGCTCGAACAGCGCTCGATCGCGCGTATCGAGCGGATCGTCGCCCTCGATCGCGACGAGCTGGACGGCCTCGTCGGGCGACAGCGCGGACGGCAGGCGCTTGCCCGACTTCGGCGCCTTGAGGCCGGTGCACGGGTTATCGCGCAGCGTTGCGTCGCGATCGAGCAGGTAGCGATAGAAGCTTCGCCACGACGAGAGCGCGCGCGCGAGGCTGCGCCCCGAAAGTCCGCGCGCGTGGAGCGTGCCCAGCATGCGCCGCAGGATCGGCGCGTCGAGCGCCGCGAGATCGGCGTCGCCGATCAGCATCGCGAGCGCACGCACGTCGCGCAGGTAGGCGGCGCGCGTATGCGCCGGACGCGACGCCAGATGCGTCTCGAAGGCGGCGAGGTGCGCTGCGTTGCGGGGCGAAACGCCCGCCGTGTCCCGATCGGATGACGAGGCGGGCTTCACGTCGACGGCGACGCGTCAGGCCGGCGGCAGATAGCGCCCCGTCGCGACACTCGCGAGCTCCGCAAGCCGGGTGAGGTACATCGTTCCCATGCCGGCGTAGAAGCGCTGCGGGTCCTCGCTCGCGAGGCCGAGCAGACCGAACGTGTGCGCGGTGCGCAGCGGCAGGAACGCAAACGACTGGCACGCCGCGCCGTCCTCGAACCAGTCGCGCGCCTCGAACGGCGGTGTCGGCCCGCAATACGGCGTGCCGAGCTGGTCGGTGTACTGCCGCAATTCGTGGCTGGTCGCGGCCAGCTCGGGAAGGTACGACTGCTCCGGAACCTTGCCCCACAGGCGGCACGCGACCTGCGGCACGCCGAAGTCCTCGGTCAGGCTCTGATACAGCACCGCGAGCGTCGTCTCGAGGTCGGGCGCCGCGAACAGCGCGAGCGTCGAGCGATGCAGCTTTTCGCTGATGGTGTCGTTCTCGGTGCCGAAGCGGATCAGCTCCCGCAGGCGATCCTCGAGCTCGCCGTTCTTCTCGCGCAGCGAGATGATCTGGCGCTCCGCGATGGGAATCGCGTGGCCGCCGTGCGGATGGGGAACGAAGATGTCGGCGAGAACGTCGGCGTAGTCTTCGAAGAACTGCGGGTGCTGCTTGAGGTATTCGGCGACGGCTTCGGCATCCATCCGGGTCGGTTCCTGTCGGGCGGTTCTTCGCTTGTTCGCGCTCGAGCTGCGCTTGGTCGCGCTTAGTCGTTCTGCTCGTGCGGGGAGGCTTGCGCGTCGGGCGGCGGGACCTCCCACGTGCCTTCGAACACGGTCTCGGCCGGCCCCGTCATGTGCACCGCGGACCCGGGGCCGTGCCACTCGATGGCGAGATCGCCCCCGCGCGTGTGCACGGTGACGCGCTCGTCGAGCAGCCCGCGCCGGATGCCCGCCACGACGGCAGCGCACGCACCGGTTCCGCACGCGAGCGTCTCGCCGGCACCGCGCTCCCACACGCGCAGGCGAATGGTAGCGCGATCCACCACCTGCATGTAACCCGCGTTCACGCGCTGCGGGAATCGGGTGTGGTTTTCGATGCGCGGCCCCTGCGTGCGCACCGGGGCGGCATCGACGTCGGGCACCACCTGCACGGCGTGCGGGTTGCCCATCGACAGCACCGTCACGCTCACCGTGCCGCCGTCCACCTTCAACGGATGCACGACGTCGTCGCGATCGGCGACGAAGGGCACGTCGGCCGGGGCGAATCGCGGCACGCCCATGTCGACCTCGACGTTGCCGTCGTCGTGCAGCGTCGGCTCGATCAAGCCGCCTGCAGTCTCGACGCGGATGACGCTCTTGTCGGTGAGGCCCTGCGCGCGCACGAATTTCACGAAGCAGCGGGCCCCGTTCCCGCACTGCTCCACTTCACCGCCGTCGGCATTGAAGATGCGATAGCGGAAGTCGGCATCGTCCCGGGAGGATCGCTCGACCAGCAGCACCTGGTCGCAGCCGACGCCGAAGCGCCGATCGGCGAGGAGGCGGATCTGCGCGGGCGAGAGCTCGACGCGCTGGCGCACGCCGTCGAGCACCACGAAGTCGTTGCCGAGGCCCTGCATCTTGGTGAAGCGCAGGCTCACTGGACTACCTTCGTGCTGCGCGCTCCGGTATTCGCGCTTGGGCGGCCCGGCGTGATCATGCGCGATCGCCCGCGGCGACGAAAGCCCGCGCCGACATCACGCGTAGCTGCGTGGAACGCGCGCGCAGTCGATCACGAGCGCCGCCCCAGGAGATCGGCGGCCTTGAGCTCGCCGTGCTTCTGATACGTGATGCGCCGGCCGTCCTGCACGATGGCGAAGCCGTTGACCTCGTAGGCGAGATGCCCCTTGCGCACCGCAATCTCGACGAGCCTCGAGAGCGTGTCGACCGTGGTGCGCGCCTCGACCTCGACGTGGGTGTCGCCGTTGGCGGCGAGCGTCACCGGGGCGGGCAGGCGCCCGGTGGCGGCGGGCATGCCTTCGATGCGCACGTCGGCCTCGACCTGGTCGATCGCGACCGAGAACGCGTTGGGATTGGTCACCGTGATCGCGACGAGGAGCGTGACCGCGTTGTTCACCAGCGACGCGGTGCGGATACCTTCGATCTGAACCCGCGGCACGATCGGCCGCGGTGCGAACGCGGCGCAGCTCTGCAGCGCGCACATCATCGCGATCACCACGGCCGTCACGAATTTCACTGCCCGCATCACGTGCTCTCCGGTTGCCGGCTGGGCGCTCGACATGCGTTGCGATCGGCCGCCGCTAGACGGCACCTGCCGCGCGCAGCCTGTCGATCCCCGCGTCATCGTAACCCAGCTCGCGCAGGATGGCGCTCGTGTGGGCGCCGAGCGCCGGGACGGGATCCATGCGCGGCGCCGGCGCCGGCGGCATCCCCGGCGGGACCAGCGCCGGAATGGGACCGACGGCGGTGGCCACTTCGGTCCAGCGGTTGCGCGCCTGCAGCTGAGCGTGCGACCAGACTTCGTGCATGTCGTTCATCCGGGCATTGGCGATGCCCGCAGCGTCGAGCCGCGCGACGACTTCGTCGGCCGTGAGCTTCGCGAACGCCTTGGCGATGATCGCGCGCAATGCCTCGCGCGAAGCCGTGCGCCGCGAGTTGGACGAGAAGCGCTCGTCGCCGGCGAGCGCGGCATCGCCCAGCACCTTGTCGCAGAAGATGGCCCACTCGCGCTCGTTCTGCAGCCCGAGCATGACGGTCTTGCCGTCGCCTGCAGGGAAGGGTCCGTACGGGTAGATCGTCGCGTGCGCCGCGCCGGCACGCGGCGGCGGGCTCGCCCCGTCGAAGGCGTAGTAGAGCGGAAAGCCCATCCACTCGATCATGCTCTCGAACATCGAGATGTCGATCGCGCGTCCGGCGCCCGTCCTGGCGCGCTCGATGATCGCCGCGAGGATGCTGCTGTACGCGTACATGCCGGCCGCGATGTCCGCGATCGAGCAGCCGGCCTTCGATGGCGCTTCGGGGGTTCCCGTGACGGACAGGAACCCGGACTCGCTCTGGATCAGCAGGTCGTACGCCTTCTTGTCGCGATACGGCCCGTCGGCGCCGTATCCGGAGATGTCGCACACGATGATGCGCGGGTTGCGTTTCGACACGACGTCGTAGGCAAGGCCGAGCCGCGCAGCAGCCCCCGGGGCCAGGTTCTGCACCAGCACGTCGGCGCGCTCCGCCAGCGCCTCGAGAATGCGCGCCGCCTCCGGATGCTTCACGTCGAGCGTGAGGCTTTCCTTGGAGCGGTTGGTCCACACGAAATGCGACGCGAGGCCGTGGACCCGCTCGTCGTAGCCGCGCGCGAAATCGCCGACGCCGGGGCGTTCGATCTTGATCACGCGCGCGCCGAGATCGGCAAGCTGGCGCGTGCAGAACGGCGCCGCGATCGCGTGCTCCAGGGTGACGACGGTGATGCCGTCGAGCGGTCGGGGGGACATGATGCGCGAAGGCGACGGTTGTTGAAGAAATAGTGGCGACGATGCCCGCGAGATCACCGTCTTCCGGTCGAGCGCTTACCTCCTTTCACCGGACAACGTAGGTTGTGGTCTTCAAAACGAGCGCGGAAGGCCGAGCACGTGCTCGGCCACGTACGACAGGATGAGGTTGGTCGAGATCGGCGCGACCTGATAGAGGCGCGTCTCGCGGAACTTGCGCTCGACGTCGTATTCCGCCGCGAAGCCGAACCCGCCGTGATACTGCAGGCACACGTTGGCCGCTTCCCAGGACGCGTCCGCGCCGAGGAGCTTCGCCATGTTGGCCTCCGCGCCGCACGGTTGGTGCGCGTCGTAGAGCGAGCACGCCTTGAAGCGCATGAGGTTCGCGGCCTCGATGTTGACGTAGGCGCGCGCGATGGGGAACTGCACGCCCTGGTTCTGGCCGATCGGGCGGCCGAACACGTTGCGCTCCTTCGCGTATGCGGTGACCTTGTCGATGAACCAGTAGCCGTCGCCGATGCACTCGGCGGCGATCAGCGTGCGCTCCGAATTGAGGCCGTCCAGGATGTACTTGAAGCCCTTCCCCTCCTCGCCGATCAGGTTCTCCGCGGGGACCTCGAGGTTGTCGAAGAAGAGCTCGTTCGTCTCGTGGTTCACCATGTTCGCGATCGGCCGGATCGAGAGCCCGTGGCCCGTCGCCTGATGCAGGTCCACGATGAAGATCGACATGCCCTCCGAGCGCTTCTTCACCTGGTCCACCGGCGTGGTGCGCGCGAGCAGGATCATGAGGTCCGAGTGCAGCACGCGGGAGATCCAGACCTTCTGGCCGTTCACCACGTAGCGATCGCCCTTGCGCACGGCGGTGGTGCGCAGCTTGGTCGTGTCCGTGCCCGTCGTGGGCTCGGTGACCGCCATCGACTGCAGGCGCAGCTCGCCCGTGGCGATCTTCGGCAGGTACTTGCGCTTCTGCTCTTCCGAGGCGTGGCGCACGATCGCGCCCATCAGGTACATCTGGCCGTGGCACGCGCCCGAGTTGCCGCCGGAGCGGTTGATCTCCTCCATGATCACCGAGGCCTCCGCGAGGCCGAGGCCCGAGCCGCCGTACTCCTGCGGGATGAGCGCCGCGAGCCAGCCGGCCTTGGTCAGCGCATCGACGAACTCGTCGGGATAGCCGCGCTCGGCGTCGATCCTGCGGAAGTACTCCGGGGGAAACTGCGCGCACAGCGCGCGCACGGCATCGCGGATGTCCTGATACGCATCGGGCATGGAACGCTCCTGCAGTAAGTGCAACCGTCAGCGGAACGTGGCGGTCGCTTCCATCGCGAGTTGTCCGGCGAGATCCTGCACCCACAGCTTGACGCGTGTCGCCCTCGGGGCGCGCACAGATCTCGAACGACGCATTGTCGAACGTCGGCGAGATCGCCCGGAACGCGAACTTCGCGAGCGTCCCGGGGGCCGCGACCTCGCAGCCGAGATCCGCGAGCAGCGTCCCGAGCAACGGACCGTGCACGACGAGACCGGGATAGCCTTCGACCTCGGTGACGTAGCGCCGGTCGTAATGGATGCGGTGGCCGTTGAACGTCAGCGCGGAATAGCGGAACAGCAGCACGTCGTCCGGCGTGATCGTGCGCCGGACGGCGGCGTCGATGGGCGCGAGCTTGCGGGCGGGCGCGGCATCGCCCGGCCGCGGATTGTCGCGATAGACGATGTCGTGCTCCTCGCGGATCGCAAGCTCGCCGCCCGCGCATGATCTCGTGGCGCACGAGCACGAACGCGAGCGTGCCGGTGCGCCCCTGCTTCTGCTCGACGCTCGCGATCGTCGAGACGCGCTCGATCGCATCCCCCACCCGCACGGGCTTCACGAACTCGAGGCGCCCGCCCGCCCACATGCGCCGCGGCAGTTGCACGGGCGGCAGGAAGCCGCCGCGCTTCGGATGACCGTCGGGGCCGAGCTCCGACCGCCGCGCGAGCGGCAGGAAGTACAGCCAGTGCCGCAGCGGATCGATCGGCGTACCCGGCGCGGGAACCGCAGGGTCCCGGTCCAGCGTCGCCGCCAAAGCGGCGAGCGGGACCGGCGTGACGACGTCGGCGCGGCGCTCGGTCCGGCCGACCCATTGCGCAAGGTCAGGTGTGTCGGCCGCCATTGCCGCCTCGCGCGATCAGGGCTTGAACCCGGTCTGCTTGTAGACCGCCTCGATGGTGTCCTTGCCCACGCGCGACTCGTTCTCCTTGTGCACCACGACCAGGGCCTTCTTCCACGCCGCCTTCTGCGCCGGGGTGAGCGTGATGACCTCGCTCTTGCCCGACTTGCGGATGCCCTCCAGCGCGTCGTCGTTCTCCTTCTTGGCGATCTCGTTCGAGAACTTGGTGGCGTCCTTCATCGCGCCTTCGAGCGTCGTCCGGATGTCGGCCGGCAGTCCGTCCCAGAACTTCTTGTTCACGATGACCGCGTAGCCGATGTAGCCGTGGTTGGTCACGGTCGTGTACTTCTGCACCTCGTGGTGCTTCTGCGTGAACATGTTCGACGGCGTGTTCTCGGAGCCGTCCACCACGCCGGTCTGCATCGCCTGGTACACCTCGGAGAACGCCATGACCTGCGGGATCGCGCCCAGCGCGCGCATCTCGTCGTTGAGCACCTTCGAGGACTGGATGCGCATCTTGAGGCCCTTCATGTCCTCGGGGTTGCGCAGCGGCTTGTTGGCGCTCATCACCTTGAAGCCGTTGTGCCAGTACGCGAGCCCGATGATGCCCTTCGACTCGAGCTTCTTGAAGAGATTCTTGCCGACCGGGCCCTCGGTCACCTCGTCGAGCTGGGCGTAGTCGTCGAACATGTACGGCAGGTCGAACACCTCGAACTCGCGCACCCCCAGCGGCCCGAACTTCGCGAGCGACGGCGCCAGCATCTGCACCGAGCCGAGCTGCAGCGCTTCCATCTCCTCGCCGTCCTTGTAGAGCTGCGAGTTGGGATACACCTCGATCTTCACGCGTCCCTTGGTGCGCTCCTCCGCGAGCTTCTTGAACATCTCGGCGCCCTTGCCTTTCGGCGTATCGACCGCGACGACGTGACTGAACTTGATCACGATCGGCTGCTGCGCAACCGCATGCGACGCAAACGCCATCGTCACGGCCGTCGCAGCGGCCGCCACCAGGAAACTCCTCCGTGCCTTCATCCTTTCCTCCACTTCTGTTGGGCGATTCGGTTCGCCTTTGCGCCTGGCGCGATTCCCGAGGCGGGAACACGCGGCGCTCGAATTGCCGGCGCGCGGCTTCAACGGCCGGCGCACAACAGGGGTTTACTTGAGCACCATTCGGCAATCCTTGCAACCGCGGTGGTCAATCCTCCCCGCGTTTACTCAGAGTAAATACTCCGAGTAACGGGGTCGGTGAGCTAGACGTTGAAGCGGAAGTGCATGACGTCGCCGTCCTTCACGACGTACTCCTTGCCCTCGAGGCGCATCTTGCCGGCGTCCTTGGCGGCATGCTCGCCCTTGCACGCGATGTAGTCGTCGAAGGCGATCACCTCGGCGCGGATGAAGCCCTTCTCGAAGTCGGTGTGGATCACGCCGGCGGCCTGCGGTGCGGTATCGCCGGCGTGGATGGTCCACGCACGCACCTCCTTCGGCCCGGCGGTGAAGTACGTCTGCAGCCCGAGAAGCTTGTAGGCCGCGTGGATCACGCGATCGAGGCCCGGCTCGTCGAGGCCGAGGTCGGCGAGGAACGCGAGCTTGTCCTCGCCTTCGACATCGGCGATCTCCGCCTCCAGTGCCGCGCACACCGGCACGACGGGCGCGCCTTCCGCGGCCGCGAAGCGCCGCACTTCGTCGAGCAGCGGATTGTCGTGGAAGCCGCGCTCCGCCACGTTGGCGACGTACATCGTCGGCTTCATCGTCAGCAGGAACAGCGGCCGCAGGACCTCCTTCTCCTCGCGCGTGAGCTCCGCCGTGCGCGCCGGCCGTCCCTCGTTCAGCACCGGCTCCACCTTCTTCAGCACGGCGACGAGGCGCTGCGCCTCCTTGTCGCCGCCGGCGCGCGCGACCTTCTCGTTCTTCGCGAGCTGCTTGTCCACCGTCGCGAGATCGGCGAGCGCGAGCTCGGTGTTGATCGTCTCGATGTCGGAGACGGGATTCACCTTGCCCGCCACGTGCACGACGTTGTCGTCCTCGAAGCAGCGCACGACGTGGGCGATGGCGTCGGTCTCGCGGATGGTCGCGAGAAACTGGTTGCCCAATCCTTCACCCTTGGACGCGCCCGCCACGAGGCCCGCGATGTCCACGAACTCGACCACCGCGGGAATGACCTTCTCCGGCTTCGCGATGGCCTCGAGCTGCGCGAGGCGCGCATCGGGCACCTCGACGATGCCGACGTTGGGCTCGATCGTGCAGAACGGATAGTTCTCGGCGGCGATGCCCGCCTTGGTGAGGGCGTTGAAGAGCGTCGACTTGCCGACGTTCGGCAGGCCCACGATGCCGCATTTGAGGCTCATGGAATTCCCTTGTGGGTATGGAGCTCGAGCATCGCGCGCTCGAAGTTGCCGTCGGCGATGGCGGGCCAGGCGTCGAGCCCGCGCGCGATCGCATCCCCGATCGCGCTGCGTTCCTCGGGGCGCGGCGGCCGCAGGACGTAGTCGACCACCGGCTGCTGCGGGATCTCGGAATCGCGCGGATGCCCGATCCCCAGGCGCAGGCGCCAGAAGTCTGACGTCCCGAGCTGCGCGATGATGTCGCGCAAGCCGTTGTGACCGGCGGGGCCGCCGCCGAATTTCATCTTCACGCTGCCGGGCTTCAAGTCGAGCTCGTCGTGCACGACGAGGATCTCCTCGGGTGCGATGCCGAAGAAGCGCGTCATCGCCGATACCGCGCGACCCGACAGGTTCATGTAGGTGCCGGGCTTGAGGACCCGTACGTTGCCGTCGGCGCGCGCCACCGCGCCGTGGAAGCGGCCCTCGCCCACGAAGCCGGATCCGAGCTTGCGCACGAGCGCGTCGGCAAACCAGAAGCCCGCGTTGTGGCGCGTGGCCTCGTGCTCGCGACCGGGGTTGCCCAGTCCCACGACCAGTCGGATCGGCGTTGCCATGGATGGGATATGCGCGGTAGAAAAAAGGCCCGCCTGCGGCTAGCGGGCGGGCCTCGTCGGACGATAAGCCGGGGACTACTTCTTCTTCTCGTCCTTGCCGCCTTCCTTCTTCTCGGCGGCCTTCGGCTCCGCAGCCTTGGCGGGAGCGGCGGCTTCCGCAGCCGGCGCGGCGCCCTCGGCGGCGGCCGCGGTCTCCTCCTCGGTTTCCACCGTGCCGCGCGGCACGACAGCGGCGGCGACGACCGGGTCGACCTTGCCGTGCATCACCACCGACACGCCTTGCGGCATCTTCAGTTGCGACACGTGGATCGAGCCGCCGGCCTCGAGCGCCGAAAGGTCGACCTCCACGAACTCGGGCAGATCGCGCGGCAGGCACGACACGTCGACCTGCGTGGTGACGTGGCTGATGATGGCGGCCGCGAGCTTCACCGCCGGCGAATCCTCGCCGTTGATGAAGTGCAGCGGCACCTTCATGTGCACCTTCTTGTTCTCGTCGATGCGCTGGAAGTCGACGTGCAGGATCTCGTTGCGGAACGGATGCATCTGCACGTCGCGCAGCAGCACCTTGGTCGCCGCGCCGTCGACCTTCATCGTGAGGATCGACGAATGGAACGCCTCGTTGCGCAGCGCGTGGAAGAGCGCGTTGTGGTCGAGCTCGATCGGCTGCGGGGTGGCGGTGCCGCCGTAGACGATGCCCGGGGCCCGCCCCGAGCGACGCAGCCGGCGGCTCGCGCCGCGGCCTTCGGTGTTGCGGGGGAAGGCGGTGAATTCGAATTGCATGGTGGTGCTCCTGGTCTGCGGCCTTCCGGTTCTCGCGTGGGTCGTTCGGACTCGCGGCCGGTCGTCTGCGGGTTGGCGACGGGAAAGCCTTGAATTGTAACAGGAACGGCGCGGCGGCTGCAATTGGCGCGGCGGGCGCCGCCGGCCCGCACGCGCGCCACGTCGATGGCGCATCGCGCCGACGCGGCCCAGGGGTGGCGGCGCGGGGTGGACGACTACGCCATGAACTGGCCGCCGTTGACTTCCAGGATCTGGCCCGTCATGTAGCCCGACAGCGAGGGCGCAGCCAGGAACAGGAACGCGCCGGAGCACTCGTCCGCGTTGCCGAGGCGCCCCATGGGGATGCCGCGCCTGAAGGTCTCGAGCATCGCCGGCGTGGAGTAGCGGTCGTGGAAGGGCGTCACGATCACGCCGGGCGAGACGGCGTTCACGCGGATGTTGTCGCCGGCGAGCTCCTTGGCGAGGCCCCGCGTGAAGGTGCTGACGAAGCCCTTGGCCGACGCGTACATCACAGCACCGTTGCCGCCGCCGTTGCGTGCCGCGATGCTCGTCACGTTGACGATGGAGCCGCCGCCCGCACGCTTCAGGTGCGGAATCGCCGCCGAGGTCGCCATCACCACCGAACGCACGTTGAGGTCCATCACGGCATCGAAGAACTCGTCCGTCGCGTCCGCGATGGGAACGCGTTGCACGAGGCCGCCCGCATTGTTGATCAGGACGTCGAGTCCGCCGAGCGCCTGCACGGCCTGCCTCGACCGTCCGGCGCACCTCCTCCGAGGACGCGAAGTCGCCCCGCACGAGGTGCGCGCGACCGCCCCGCTTCGCGATGGCATTCGCAACTTCCTGCGCCGCCTGCTCGCTCGCGTTGTAGTGGATCGCGACCCGGGCGCCGACGGCGGCGAACGCCTGTGCCGCGGCCGCACCGATGCCGGTGGACGCGCCGGTGATGAGGACGGCCTTGTCCTTGAGATCGTTCGCGAGCGGGTTCATGAGTCCTCGAGAGAGCGCCGCGCCGATCCGGCGCGACGCTGCGCGGCGCTACTCGGTGAAAAGCGAGCTCACCGACTCCTCGTTCGACACCCGGCTCATCGTTTCGGCGAGGAGCTGGGCGCACGAGAGCTGGCGGATGCGCGGGCACCCGCGCGCTTCTTCCGTGAGCGGGATCGTGTCGGTGACGACCATCTCGTCGATCTCGGACGACGCGATGCGCGCCACGGCGCCGCCCGACAGCACCGGGTGCGTGCAATAGGCGACCACCTTCTTCGCCCCGTGCTCCTTGAGCGCGCTGGCGGCCTTGCACAGCGTGTTGGCCGTGTCGACGATGTCGTCCATGATCACGCAGGTGCGTCCGCGCACGTCGCCGATGATGTTCATCACCTCCGCCACGTTGGCGCGCGGACGGCGCTTGTCGATGATCGCGAGGTCGGAGTCGAGGCGCTTCGCGATGGCGCGTGCGCGAACCACGCCGCCCACGTCGGGCGAGACCACGAGCAGGTCGTCGTAGTTCTGCTTCCACAGGTCGCCCAGCAGGATCGGCGTCGCGTAGATGTTGTCGACCGGAATGCTGAAGAAGCCCTGGATCTGGTCCGCGTGCAGGTCCATCACCATCACGCGATTCACGCCCACGGTCATCAGCATGTCGGCGACGACCTTGGCCGTGATGGGCACGCGCGCCGAGCGCGGCCGGCGATCCTGGCGCGCGTAGCCGAAGTAGGGCATCGCGGCGGTGATGCGCCCCGCCGATGCGCGCTTCAGCGCGTCGGCCATCACCATGATCTCCATCAGGTTGTCGTTCGTCGGCGCGCAGGTCGACTGCAGGATGAAGACGTCGCGACCGCGGACGTTCTCGAGCAGCTCGACCATGACCTCGCCGTCGGAGAAGCGGCCGACGATGCAGCGGCCGAGGCTGATGTTGAGGTGGTGGCACACCGCCTCGGCGAGTTTCGGGTTGGCGTTCCCGCTGAAGACTCTCAAGCGCTCGAACGGCATGCTGGCGTCCTAGGAACGTGTGCCGCGGAAGGGAGGGAGGCAGTGGCTGGGGAGGTAGGGATCGAACCTACGAATGCCGGAATCAAAATCCGGTGCCTTACCACTTGGCGACTCCCCAGCGGAAAACGGTGCCGGCAGTGCGTCGCACGACACGGCCGGCCATCATTCGAATGCCACGAGCGGGTGCCTCGACACGAGTCGGGCGACCACGCCCCTCGAGCCCGGCAGTGCCGCGATCGCCGCGTCGACGGCCGCCTGCGCATCGGAACGCGAGCGCAACGCGGCGAAAACGCAGGCCCCCGATCCGGTCATCCGCGCCGCCCGCGAGTATCCGAGGAGGACCCGCAGCGCCGCCCCGATCCGGGGGAAGCTCGCAACGGCGATGGGCTGAAGATCGTTTCGACCATAACCGTCGGAAAAGACGTTCATTCTCGCCGACGGGGTGTTTCGTGTCAATTCGGGCGAGGCGAAGATCGCCGCCGTCGGCACGTGCTCGGGAGGCATGACGAGCGCGATCCACGCGGGCGGCACGGTGCAAGGGCGTCAGCACCTCGCCGATGCCGCGGGCGAGGGCGGCGCGGCCGCCGAGGAAGAAGGGCACGTCGGCCCCGAGCTCGAGCCCGAGGGCGGCGAGGCGATCGCGAGGCAGGCCCAGCGACCACAGGCGATTGAGCCCGAGCAGCACCGTCGCGGCATCCGAGCTTCCGCCACCCAGGCCCGCCGCCCATCGGGATGCGCTTGTCGATCGCGATGTCGGCGCCGAGCGCGGTTCGCGTCGATGCCTGCAGCAGACGCGCGGCGCGCACCGCGATGTCCGCGTCCGCCTCGACCCCGGGGATGGTCGCGGTACGCACGATCCGGCCGTCGCGGCGACGCTCGAGCGACACCGTATCGGCGAGATCGAGCAGCACGAACAGCGACTCGAGCGTGTGATAGCCATCGTCGCGCCGCCCCGTCACGTGCAGGAACAGGTTGAGCTTCGCCGGCGCCGGCAGGACGAGCGAAGCCAACGGCTACTCCCACTTGTCGATGGACAGCCGCACCTCGACGTCGGGATAGCGCAGCCGCAGCGTGGAGGGGCGTTTCGCAGCGGCGTCCGCGTAGCCGTAGACGATCTCCCATCCGTCCTGGCGCAGGAGCGCGACGCGCCCGGCGGCGTCGACTTCCGCCTCGTGTGCAGAACCGGCGTGCGGACCGCCGCGCATCCACGATCCGAGACCCGCGATGGGCAGCGGCACGCCCAGCGTGCGCTCGGTCAGCGTCGCCCAGTCCGCGGCTTCCTGCGTGCGACCATCGGCGAGGCGCACGCGGGCATAGCCGGCCGTCGCGTCGCCCGTGAGCTCCGCCACGACCTGCCCGAGCGGGGTGGCGAGCTCGACGTCGTCGGCGGGTGGTGCGTGGCGCCAGTGGTAGTTGGCGGCGACGGCATCCTGGCCGTGGCGCGCGGACAGGCGCCCGTCCGCGGTGAAAGGCGCATCCGGCAACGCGGGAACGCGCTCGCGCTGCACCGGAGCCATGCTCGCGCATGCGCCGAGCAGCAACGCCGTCAGCGCAGGCAGCAGCGCCGCGCGCATCAGCGGGCGAGCCGTCGTACCGTTTCCAGCAGGACCTCGTTGTCGGGCGCGCTCTTCAACTGCGTCTGCCAGATCTCCTGCGCCCGCGTGTGGTCGCCCTTGGCCCACAGGACCTCGCCGAGATGCGCCGCGATCTCGGCATCGGGACGCCCGGCCATCGCGCGTCGCAGATAACGCTCCGCTTCGTCGAGCTTGCCCACGCGGTACAGCGCCCATCCCATGCTGTCGAGGATGAAGGCGTCGTCGGGCGCGAGCTTGTGCGCGCGCTCGATGAGCTGCAAACCTTCGTCGTAGCGCCGGGTGCGATCGACCAGCGTGTAGCCCAGCGCGTTGAGCGCCTGCGCGTTGTCCGGCTTGAGCTCGATGATGCGACGCAGATGCGCCTCGGTCGAGTCGATGCGGTTCATCTTCTCGGCCACCATGGCTGCGTCGTAGAGCAGGTCGATCTGGTCCGGATGCTCGGCGAGCCCTTTTTCGAGCACCGCGTAGGCGGCGTCGTTGCGGCCCGCATCGCGCAGGATCTGCGCTTCGGTCTGCCGGACCTGCACGCGCTGCTCGATCGTGACGGCGGGAAGGTCGGCGAGGTACTTCTGCGCCTCGTCGATGCGCTTCATCTTGCCGAGCACCGTGGCGATGCGCAGCTTTGCGACCCAGCCGCGCTCGCCCTCGGGCACCGCGCGATACCGTTCCATGGCGAGGTCGTACTTGCCCTGCTCCTCGGCGATCTCGGCGAGATACAGCGCGATGGTGCCGTCCTCGTCCTTGCCCGCATCCTGCAGCGCCTTGAACTGCGCTTCCGCGGCGCTCCAGTCCTTCATCTGCATGGAGAGCGCTGCGAGCGCCATCTGCAGCTGGCGGTTGCCCGGATCACTTTCGAGCAGGCGCTCGAAGATCGCACGCGCCTCGGCGTAGCGCTTCTGCTGGATGTAGCGCTGCGCGAGCGCGCCCGCGAGCGGTCGCGACGTGGCATCGTCCTTCACCGCGTTCTCGAGGAACGTGGTGGCCTCGTCGGGCGACTGCTTCTCGATGATCTCGGTCTTCAGCAGCAGCGCGCGATCCCAGCCGGGCTTGAGCGCGAGCGCGCGGTCGACCTCGCGACGGGCGAGCGCCGAGGTCGTGAGATCGGTGAGCCCCGTGCCCAATGCGGCGAGCGCGACGGCGTAATGCGCCTCCGGCACGTTGTCGTACGGACCCGCCAGGTCCTGCACGAGCTTGAGCGTCGCGGCGTGATCCGGATCGTGCTGCAGGAGCGCGTTGAGCTGCATGAAGGCTTCGCCCGCGCCGCCTTCCTTCTTGGCGGCTTCGGCGAGGATGCTGCGCAGCTGCTCCTGCAAGCCGGGACCGGCGAGCGACGGCAGGTCGGTGCCTTCCTTCGCGAGCACCTCGGCGATCTGCTTCGGGCGCTCGGCATCGGGATCGAGCTCGCTCCACAACCTGGCCGAAAGCAGGGCAGTCGCCCGCTGGCGCGAGGCGAGCGCGATCTCCGTCGCGCGGCGCGCGAGAAACACGCTCTTCGCATCGCGCGCGGCCTCGAAATACGCGCGCGCGCCGAGTGCCCCCTGCCCGCGCTGCAGGGCGATGTCGCCGACCAGCAGGCGATACATCAGCTCCGGCGAGAGCTCCGGAAGATCGACCTTCTCGGAGGTTTGCCTCGCATCTCCCGATGCATGGGCAGCGGGAGGTGCCTCTGGTATCCGCAGGATCGGCCGCGTGCGCGGGGATCGACGCGAAAGCGAGCGCGATCGCGGCCGCGGCAATGCCGCGACTCCATGGACGCGGCCTGTCCTGCAGCGGAAGTCGAGTGTGGCGGGCGACGCGGTCGCGGCTTGTCGTCATTGGCATGTGGCGTTCGGGGCGGGGGAAGGGGATCTTAGCAGCCCGTGGAGCGCGGCCGCATGGGGTATATTCGCGGCGCCTGAACTGCCCCGCGCGGGAGAGCACGCCGCGCCGCCATCGACCGAATGCCCGAGCTTCCCGAAGTCGAGACAACCCGTCGCGGTATTGCGCCCTATGCGACGGGACAGGCCATCCGCAGCGTGCGCATCTACGACCGGCGATTGCGATGGCCGGTTCCCGTCGATCTGCCCGCGCGCGCGACCGGACGACGGATCGAGCGCGTCGATCGCCGCAGCAAGTACCTCCTGTTTCGTCTTGGCGCCGACACGCTGCTCGTCCATCTCGGGATGACGGGCAGCCTGCGTGTGCACCACAACCCGCCGCCCCGGATCCTGCACGATCACGTCGACATCGAGCTCGACTCCGGTGCGGTGCTGCGCTATCACGACCCGCGACGCTTCGGGGCGATCCTGTGGCTCGAAGGCACGGGCGCGGACCATCCGCTGCTCGCTGCCCTCGGACCCGAGCCTTTCGACAGCGCGTTCGATGCGCAGACGCTCTGGCGCGCCACCCGCCGCCGGAGCGCCGCCATCAAGCTCGCGCTCATGGACAATCGCCTCGTGGTCGGGGTCGGCAACATCTATGCGAACGAGGCGCTCTTTCGCGCGGGCATCCGTCCGACCATCGCGGCGCGGCGGCTGTCGCGGCCGCGCCTCGCCCGTCTCGTGGACGCCGTGCGCTCGACGCTCACGGACGCGATCGCCAAAGGTGGCTCGACCCTGCGCGACTATGTCGACAGCGATGGCAATCCCGGCTATTTTCAGCTCGAGCATTTCGTCTACGGGCGCGAAGGCGAGCGATGCCGAGTCTGTGGCGCCGCGCTGCGCAGCCTGCGCATGGCCGGACGCGCGACCACCTATTGCCCCGCATGTCAGCGCTGATGCCGACGGTGATGCGGGGGCCGACCGGCGGCGCTGCGACGGCGACCGGCCGTGCCGATAAACCCCTTGGGCGCGTGCGCGTCGGCGGCGCACGCCCGCAAATCCCGGAGAGCAGTCCATGATGGCACCCCGCGAGCTCGCGGCCCGATTCGAGGCGTACGGTGAATGGCGGCAGCGCCTCGCGCTCCAGCTCGACCGCCTGCGCGGATGGCTCGCGCAGCAGGAGCTCGTCAATTCGCAGATCGAGCAGAAGTTCGACCAGCTCAAGGAGCGGCTCCAGCACGATCAGCTCGTGGTCGCCTTCGTCGCCGAGTTCTCGCGGGGCAAGTCGGAGTTGATCAACGCGATCTTCTTCGCCGATTTCGGCCAGCGCCTGCTTCCCTCGTCGGCGGGGCGCACCACGATGTGTCCTTCCGAGCTGCTGCACGACCCCGCGTATCCGCCGTCGATCCGGCTGCTGCCCATCGAGACGCGCCTTCGCGAGGCGACGGTCGGGGAGTTCAAGACCTACGCCGACGAGTGGACGAGCTTTCCCCTCGATCTCGCCTCGGCGGAGCGCATGGCGCAGGCGCTCGCGCGCGTGTCGGAAACGAAGCGCGTGCCCGTGGACCTCGCGCGCCGTCTCGCGCTGCACGACGAGGCCGACCCGACGGCGCCGCCGCCCGACGCCGACGGGATGGTCAGCATCCCCGTGTGGCGCCACGCGATCATCAACTTCCCGCATCCGCTGCTGCAGCGAGGCCTCGTCGTGCTCGACACGCCCGGTCTCAATGCGATCGGCGCGGAGCCCGAGCTCACGCTGTCGCTGCTGCCGAACGCGCACGCGGTGCTGTTCGTGCTCGCCGCGGATGCCGGAGTGACCAAGAGCGACCTCGAGGTGTGGCGCCAGCACCTCGCGGGCGACGATCCCGCCCAGGCCGCGGGCCGCATCGTCGTGCTCAACAAGATCGACGGCATGTGGGACGAGCTCAAGTCCGAGCAGGCGATCGCCGCGGAGATCGAGCGCCAGGCGCAGGAGAGCGCCACGATGCTCGGCGTGCCTTCCGACCAGGTGTACCCCGTGTCCGCGCAGAAGGCGCTCGTCGCGAAGGTGAACGGCGACGACGCGCTGCTCGCGAAAAGCGGCCTGCCGATGCTCGAAGAGGCGCTCTCCGGGAAGCTCGTACCGGCCAAGCGCGAGATCGTCGGCATCACGATCCTCGCGGAGGTGCAGAACGCGACGGCCGCGGTGCAGTCGACGCTCGTCGGGCGGCGCAACGGTCTCGCCGAGCAGCTCGCCGAGCTGACCGCCCTCCGAGGCAAGAACGAGGACGTGATCGGTCACGTCGTCGATCGGGTCAAGGAGGAGAAGGACGCGTTCGAGCGCGGGATGCAGCGCTTCGGCGCGTTGCGCAACGTGCTCACGGAGCAGTCCAACGCTCTCTACGAGCGGATCGGCCTCGAGGCGCTGCGCTCCAACGCTGCGCGCACCCGCAAGGAGATCGAGTCGAGCCCGTTCACGCGCGGCGTTCGCAACGCGATGGCCGAGTTCTTCAAGTCGATCCTCGCCGATTTCGAGCAGGCGGAGGCGCAGGCCGGCGAGCTGCACGCCCTCATGAAAGGGATGTACGCGAAGCACGCGACCGAGTTCGGCGTGGACGCCTTCGTGCCGCCCGCGTTCTCGATGCTGCGCTACCAGAAGGAGATCGAGCGCCTGCAGCGCACGTACAACACGCACTTCAACACGCTGTGGAACATGGTGAGCCGTGCGAAGTACGCGCTGATGCGCCGGTTCTTCGAGACGATCGCCTCGCGGGCGCGACAGGTCTACACGATCGCGAATCGCGACCTGGAGGCGTGGGTGAGGGCGGTCATGGCGCCGCTCGAAGGGCAGGTGAAGGAGCACCACGCGCGGCTGCGTCGCCGGCTCGACAGCATGCGCCGCATCTCGGAAGCGAAGGGCGAGCTCGAGGATCGCGTGCGCGAGCTCGAGGAGGCGCACGCGGCGGCGGTGCTGCAGCTCGGCGGCTTGCGGCGCGAGCTTGCCGGGGTGCAAGCGGTGGTCGAGGAGCCCGAGGACCTGCCGCTCGCGGCCAACGCCTGATCCCGATCGCTCGCGACCGCACCGCGCTGCGCGAACGCCGTCCCCCTGCGAAGATCGAGCACCCGGGCGAGCGCCGCCACCCCGGATGCCGCGCTCAGCTCCTCTGCGCCGCGGTCTCGGCCTCGGCCCTCATCAGGCCCTCGTACTTGAGGCGCAGCTCTGCGGGGCTTTCGACGCAGGCGGGATCGACCGGGATGCAGTCCACCGGACACACCTCGACGCACTGCGGACGATCGAAGTGGCCCACGCACTCGGTGCACTTGCGCGGGTCGATCACGTAGATCTCCGCGCCCTGCGAGATCGCGCCGTTCGGGCACTCGGGCTCGCACACGTCGCAGTTGATGCACTCGTCCGTGATCATCAGCGCCATCGCGCCGCTCCAATCGCTTTCGTATCCGGGGATGGCCGGCGCGTGCGCCGATCGCGCCGCGCCGTCAGGACTCGCCGGCCGCCGCCACTTTCTCGCGCAGGCGCGCATGCACGAACGGATGCACGAACTGCGAGACGTCGCCGCCGAACCTGGCGATCTCCCTCACGATCGAGGCCGAGACGAACATCCACTCTTCGCCCGGGGTGAGGAACAGCGTTTCGACATCCGGATAGAGCTTGCGGTTCATGCCCGCCATCTGGAACTCGTACTCGAAGTCCGACACGGCGCGCAGGCCGCGCAGGATCACGCTCGCGCCCTGCGCGTGCACGAAGTCCATGAGCAGCGACGAGAACGAGACGACCTCGACGTTGGGCACGTCCTTGAGCACCTCCCGCGCCATCTGGACCCGCTCGGGGCCGGTGAAGTACGGAAGCTTCGCCTTGCTGTCGGCGACGCCGATCACCACGCGATGAAAGACGCGCGCGGCGCGCCGGGCGAGATCCTCGTGGCCGCGGGTGAACGGATCGAAGGTGCCGGGATAGACGACCTTGAGCATGGGCTTGGGCAGGCTGCAGCGCGCTTCAGGTGGCGCGGGCGAGCAGATGATAATGCACCTGCCCGGCCCTGTCGTGCCGTACGACCGACAAGCCCGGATCCGGCGTGATCTCGCGTGCCGCTTCGGCGTAGATGCGGCCCTGCGGCGCGAGCCGCGCGGCGCAGGCAGGCAGGAGCCACGACCACGGGTCCTCGGCGAACGGCGGGTCGAGAAAGATCACGTCGAAGTCGCGGGTTTCGCGGGCGAGATACGCGCGCGCGTCGGCACAGTGCACTTCGAGCGCCGCGGCACCGAACGCGACGCCCGTGGCGCGCAATGCGTCGGCCAGCGGGTGCTGGCGCTCGACCGCCACCGCAAGGCTCGCGCCCCGCGATGCGGCCTCGAGCGAGAGGGCGCCGGTCCCGGCGTAGAGATCGAGACACGCCTTGCCGTCGAGGCGCTGCCCGAGCCAGTTGAAGAGCGTCTCCCGCACGCGATCGGGCGTCGGACGCACCCCCGGAAGCGGCGGAAACCGCACGACGCGGCCCCGCATGGCGCCGCCGATGATGCGCACGCGGTTTGCGGAAGCGGTGGCCAAGGGGAGGGGACTCGAGGCGGCCGGAGGAAGGGTCCTTCGGGGGAGGTAAAATTATAGCTGCCGTCGCCCGCCCTTCCTGCCGCTGGCCGATTCCACCCCGCTTCCGGCGGCACCCCTCGCCTCCCATGTTCGATTTCTTCAAACGCAAGAAACCCGAGCCCGCCGCGCCCGCGCCACCTGCGCAGCCCTCGCCGCCGTCCGAGCCCGCTGTCGAGGCCCCCGACACCCCGGGTGTCGGTTCGCCGGCATCGGTCGAGCAAGCGCGGCCGCAGCCGCCGTTGATCCCGCCTGCCGCGCCGACATCGCCCGAGGCTGCATCGGCGCCGGAGCGTCGCCGCGATCGCCCCGGCCGAGGAGGGCGCGGCCGAAACCCGGAAGCGCTCCTGGTCGGACCGCCTGCGCGCGGGTCTCGGCAAGTCCCGCGAGCGCCTCACCTCGGCGCTCACCGGCGTGTTTCGCAGCCGGACGCTCGACGACGAGATGCTCGAGGAGCTGGAAACGGCGTTGCTCACGGCCGACGTCGGCGTCGCCGCGACGATGCACCTGCTCGACGACCTGCGTGCGCGCTTCCGCCAGTCGGGCGGGGCGGGCGATCCGAAGGCGCTCCTCAAGGCCGCCATCGTGGACCTCATCGCGCCGCTGGAAAGCCCGCTCGTGGTCTCGTCGGCTCGCCCGTTCGTGATCATGATCGCGGGCGTCAACGGCGCCGGGAAGACGACCTCCATCGGCAAGCTCGCGCGCTACTTCCAGGACCAGGGCTTGAGCGTGCTGCTGGCGGCCGGCGACACGTTCCGCGCGGCGGCCCGCGAGCAGCTCGTGATCTGGGGCGAGCGCAACAACGTCCCCGTCATCTCGCAGGCGGGCGGCGATCCGGCGGCGATCATGTTCGACGCGATCGCAGCCGCGAAATCCCGCGGCATCGATATCGTGCTGGCGGACACCGCGGGTCGCCTGCCCACGCAACTGCATCTCATGGAGGAGATCCGCAAGGTGCGCCGTGTGATCGCCAAGGCGGATCCCACCGCCCCGCACGAGACCCTGCTGGTGCTCGACGCCAACACCGGCCAGAACGCGGTCGCGCAGGTGAAGGCCTTCGACGAGGCGCTCGGCCTCACCGGCCTCGTCCTCACCAAGCTCGACGGCAGCGCCAAGGGCGGCACCGTCTGCGCGATCGCCAAGGAGCGCCCGATCCCGCTGCGCTTCGTGGGCGTGGGCGAGGGGATCGAGGATCTCCGGCCCTTCGTCGCGAGCGACTTCGTGGACGCGCTGCTCGGATAGGCCACGGCGACACTGACCCGAGTGTGCACTCACATTCGGCTCGCTCCGCGCAGCGCGGTGTATCTGCACCTCCGCTGCTACGCGCCCGTTGCAGGACCGGCAGGTCCGCTGCGCGCGCTGAACCCCCGCTCAGGGGACCTGTCCTATTTGTGAACCCGAGCAAATCGGTCGGGAACCCCTGCGGGCCTTTAGCACTCCAATGTCCCGAGTGCTAAAATGAGCCTGGCTGAACGGAGGGATGTTCCACCGGCAAGCGCCAGGACGCCTCAGGAGACACCGCTAATGTCCAGTACCGCCCTCACTTTCCCGACCCCCGCATCGCTGGGTAGCCTCGACAGCTACATCCAGGCGGTCAACCGTTTCCCGCTGCTGACCGCGGAGCAGGAGGTCGAGCTGGGCCGTCGCCTGCAGCGCGACAACGACCTCGGCGCCGCACGCGAACTCGTGCTCTCGCATCTGCGCCTGGTCGTGGCCGTGAGCCGCAACTATCTCGGCTATGGCCTGCCGCAGGCCGACCTCATCCAGGAAGGCAACGTCGGGCTCATGAAGGCCGTGCGTCGCTTCGATCCGGAGCGCGGCGTCCGGCTGGTCTCGTTCGCCCTGCACTGGATCCGCGCCGAGATCCACGAATACATCCTGCGCAACTGGAGGATGGTGAAGATCGCCACCACCAAGGCGCAGCGCAAGCTCTTCTTCAACCTGCGCTCGATGAAGACAAGCATGGCCGCGCTCACGCCGAAGGAAGCGCAGAGCATCGCGAAGGCGCTCGGGGTGAAGCCCGAGGAGGTCTTCGAGATGGAGACGCGCCTTACCGGCAAGGACGTGTCCGTCGACCCGCAACCGACCGATGACGGCGAGACGACCGTGACACCGCTCGCGTACCTCACCAACGAGGAAGACGAGCCGGCGCAGATTCTCGAGCGCGCGGAGACGGCCCGCAATCGCACGCGTCGGGTTGCAGAACGCACTCGCCAAGCTCGACGCCCGCAGCCGCCGCATCATCGAGGCGCGCTGGCTGCGCGAGGAGGACCAGGCCACGCTGCAGGACCTCGCCGACGAGTACGGCGTCTCGGCCGAGCGCATCCGCCAGATCGAGAGCAAGGCGCTCAAGTCCATGCGCTCGGAGATGGCGACGCTCTGAGCCGCCGCATCGGGCAACGCAATCGACGCCGGCCTCGCGCCGGCGTCTTGTTTCTCAGAGCTCGACCTGCGTCCCGAGCTCCACCACCCGGTTGGTGGGCACGTGGAAGAAGTCCGAAGCCTTCACGGCATTCTTGGACATCGACGCGAACAGGCGCTCGCGCCACAAGGCCATGCCCGGCATCTTGGTCGGGATGAGCGTCTCGCGCGAGACGAAGAACGAGGTGTCCATCATGTCGAACACGAAACCCTGCTCGCTGCAGCGCTCGAGCAGCGTGGGCACGTCCGGATCCTGCTTGAAGCCGTAATAGGCGCGCATGCGATAGAAGTCGGCGCCGAGCGGCTCGATCTCGTAGCGCTGTTCGACGCCCACGTAGGGCACGTCGCGCGTGACCACCGTCAGGAACACCACGCGCTCGTGCAGCACCTTGTTGTGCTTGAGGTTGTGCAGCAGCGCGTGGGGCACGCGATCCGGGGTCGACGTGAGGAACACCGCCGTGCCCTGCACGCGCGTGGGCGGCGAAGCCTCGATGCTCTCCACGAACCCGGCGAGCGGCATCGCGTCCTCCGCGAGCCGGCTCATGAGCACCATGCGTCCGCGCTTCCACGTCGTCAGCAGCGTGAACACGACGAGGCCGATGAGGATCGGGAACCACCCGCCCTCGGGAATCTTGAGCGAATTCGAAGCGAGGAAAGCGAAGTCGATCGTCGCGAGCGGAACCGTGATGAGCAGCGCGACGGGGCGCGACCACTTCCAGAGCCGGCGCATCACGAAATAGATGAGCAGCGAGTCGATCAGCATCGCCATCGTCACCGCGATGCCGTATGCCGCCGCGAGGTTGTCGGAGCTGCGGAAGCCGAGCATCAGGAGCGACACGGCCACGAAGAGCGACCAGTTGATGAACGGGACGTAGATCTGCCCGATCTCGCGATCGGACGTGTGCAGGATCTTCAGCCGCGGGGAGTAGCCCATCTGCACGGCCTGGCGCGTGAGCGAGAACGCGCCGGAGATCACGGCCTGCGATGCGATGATGGCCGCCGCCGTCGCGAGGATCACGAGCGGGAACAGCGCCCACCCCGGCGCGAGCAGGAAGAACGGATTCTTGACCGCCAGCGGCTCCTCCAGCACCAGCGCCCCCTGTCCGAAGTAGTTGAGCACCAGCGCGGGCATCACGAAGTACAGCCATGCCCGCCGGATCGGGGCGGCCCCGAAGTGCCCCATGTCGGCGTACAGCGCCTCGGTCCCCGTCACGGCGAGCACGATCGCGCCGAGGGCGAGGAACGCGGCGAGCGGATTGGCCCAGATGAACGTCAGGGCGTACCACGGGTTGAGCGCCAGGAGGACGCCGGGGTGCCGCGCGATCTGCAGCACGCCGAGCAGGCCGATGACCAGGAACCAGATCGCCATCACCGGACCGAACAGCGTGCCCACCGACGCCGTGCCGCGCTTCTGCAGGCTGAACAGCCCGACGATGATCGCAAGCGACAGCGGCACCACGAACGGCGCGAGGCCGGGCGCCATGACCTCGAGCCCCTCGACGGCGCCGAGCACGGTGATCGCGGGCGTGATCATGCCGTCGCCGTAGAACATGGCCGCGCCGAAGATGCCGAACCCGATGAGCCACCAGCGCACGCGGCTGCCCGGCTGGATACCGCGCGAGACGAGCGCGGTCAGCGCGAGGATCCCGCCTTCGCCGTTGTTGTCCGCGCGCATGATGAGCGTCACGTACTTCAGCGTGACGATGATCACCAGCGCCCAGAACACGATGGACAGCAGGCCGAAGACGTTCGCGGGCGTGAGCGGCAGTCCGTGCTCGCCGGTGAACACGACGCGCATCGTGTACAGCGGCGAGGTGCCGACGTCGCCAAACACGACGCCCATGGCGCCCAGAACGAGCGGGCCGAGGCGACGCTTCTGATCTGCGGCAGCAGTCATGGGCCGATCGTCAAGGGCTGCGTTCGTCTCGGGCGCCGCGCGGCGCCCTCAGCAGCCGTTGTCCTCGCCGCGGCGCGCGAAGCGGATGTTGAGCTGCTTGAGCTTGCGATAGAGGTGCGTGCGCTCGAGACCGGCCTTCTCGGCCACGCGGCTCATGTTGCTTTGCTCGCGCCCGAGCAGTTGCTCGAAGTAGATGCGCTCGAAAGCCTCGCGCGCCTCGCGCAGCGGCAGGTCGAAGAACCGCGCGGTGATCTCCGGCGGGATCGCATGCTGCGGTGCCGCCGATTCGCCGAGCAGGCGCTTCACGTGATCGGGGGTGATCTCGCCCGGTCCGAGCAGGAGCGCGAGATTGGTCACCACGTTCTGCAGGTGCTCGAGGTTGCCGGGCCAGTACGCACCCGTGAGCGCGGTCATCGCGCTCGGCAGAAGCGAGCCGAAGGCACGCGTGACGGCCTGCTGCGCCCCCTGCTGCGCAGCGACCACCTCCTGCCAGTAGCGCTCGACGAGCACCGGGATGTCCTCGCGTCGCGCCCGCAACGGGGGCAGCAGCACGGCGCCCGCCGACAATGCCGCGAGCAATGCGGGATCGAACTTGCCTTCGGCGCCGAGGTTGCCCAGCGGCTCGGCGCTCGTGCACACGAGCGTGACGCTGGCGCGATCGAGCTTGCCGATCAGGAACGCGAGCCCCTTCTGCTCCGACTTCGAGTATTGGCCGATCTCGGGACAGTACAGCGTGCCTTCGCGCGCTTCCTCGAGCACCGAAAGCGGATTCGCGGAAAGACGTGCGCCGTTCGCGAGCACGATCCATGGCGCTTCGGGCAGGCGCAGCGCGTGCGCGGCGGCATCGTGACCGGTGCCCGACTCGCCGAGGATGAGGATCGGCTTGCGCGCCGCGAGGAGGATCTCGAGCTGACGCTCGACATCGCGGATCGCGGAGCTCGATCCCAGTGCGGACAGCGACACGCGCCGCGGCTCCTTCGCGAGCGCCGTCTTGAGCGCACGCGTCACCGTGCCCAGGAGCTTCTGCAGCCCGACCGGCTTCTCGAGGAAATCGAAGGCGCCGATCTTCGTCGCTTCGACGGCGGTTTCGATCGTGCCGTGGCCGGACATCATGACGACGGGCATCGTGAGCAGGCCGGATGCGGCCCATTCGCGCAGCAACGTGACGCCGTCGGTATCGGGCATCCAGATGTCGAGCAGCACGAGCGAGGGCTGCGCACGCTGCCGATAGGCGCGCGCTTCGGTCGCGTTCTCGGCCACGCTGACGCGATAGCCTTCGTCCTCCAGGATTTCGGACAGCAGCTCGCGAATGCCGACTTCGTCGTCGACGATGAGGATTTCCCGGGCGGGGTTCATTGCACGCGTATCCTACGCTAAGCGCCCGCTGCAGCGCGGGGCAGGGTAATCACCACGGTTGCGCCGCGCGGCGCGCGGTTGGCGATGTCGACGTGGCCATGGTGCTCCTCGACGATCTTCTTGACGATGGCGAGCCCGAGGCCCGTGCCCTTCGCCTTCGTCGTGACGTACGGCTCGAATGCGCGCTGCAGCACGTCCTCGGAGAAGCCGGGGCCCGCGTCGGAGAACGTGAGCACGGCGTCGTTCCCGCGGTCCTCGAGTCCGATGTCGTAGCGCGGCTCGCGCGACTCGGCCTGCGCGTCGATCGCGTTCTGGAGAAGGTTGTGCAGCACCTGGCGCAGGCGCGTGGGCTCGCCCTGCACCACGACCGGCTCGGGCGGCACGCAGAGGGATACGTGCGGGCGCAGATTGTCGTACAGCGCCAGCACGTCGTGCAGGAGCGCGGACAGATCCACCGCCTGATGCTTGCCGGGGCGCGCCTGTCGCGCGTAGACCGCGAAATCGTCGACCATGTGCTTCATCGCCGCAACCTGGCCGATGATCGTGCGCGCGCTGCGGCGCAGCGTCTCCTGGTCGGCCGCGTCGAGCTTGGGTGCGAGCTTGTGCTCGAGGCGCTCTGCGGAGAGCTGGATGGGCGTGAGCGGATTCTTGATCTCGTGCGCGAGACGCCGAGCCACTTCGCCCCATGCCGCATCGCGCTGCGCCTGCGCGAGCTCGGTCACGTCGTCGAACACGACCACGTAGCCGGCCACGGGCGTGACCGGAAGGCGCGATCCGCGCAGGAGCAGCACGCGCGTCAGGTTCGCCACCGCGAGCTCCGCCTGGCGTTGCCAGTTGCCGTCGCGGCTGTCGCGGAACGCGCTCATCACGAGCTCGGCGAAAGGCTCGAGGGCGGGCAGCTTCCCGCCCCAGTCGTCGAGCTTCAGTCCGACCAGGTCCGTGAGCGGCTGCTGCAGCACGACGGCCGCGCTCGCGTTGGCGATGCGCAATCGATACGCATCGTCGAGAGCGAACACCCCCGCGGAGAGGTTGCCCAGGATGCTCTCGAGATACGCGCGCGTGGTCTCGATGGCGCGCCGCGATTCCTCCGCGCGCTGCTGCGCGTCGGCGAGCTGCACCGTCATCGTGTTGAAGGATTGCGTGAGGATGCCGAGCTCGTCCGTCGAGGTGACCGGTTGCCGGCGCGAGAAGTCGCCCTGCGCGACGGCACGGGTGCCCTCGGCGAGCAACCCGAGCGGCGTGGCGAAACGCTCCGACAGCACGACCGCGAGCCCGAGCGCGGACGTGAGCGCGAGCAGCAGCGTGAGTGTCAGCGTCAGCGCGTACAGGCGCTTCAGCGCCTGCCGCGAGAACGAGATCTCCTGGTAGTCGCGATAGCCCGACTGCACCTTCTCCATGTCCTGCGCGAGCGTGCGCGGCACGGGCTCGACCACCTGCAGGACGCGAAGCGGCTCGAAGCGATCGTCGCTGTTCACCGGAATCACGACGCGCAGCTGCATCGCGCCGTCCGCGCCCTGCTCCACGGCTGCCGTCGTCTGCTGCAGCCGCGCGCGTCGCAGTGCCTGCGCGGCCGGCGGATCGGGCGGCGCGGTCGATCCGCTGATGCCCGCAACGGCGATGATGCCGCCGCCATTGGTGAACAATGCGGCCTCGGAGACGCCGGCCTGCTCCGCGGCGCGATTGAGACGCGCCGGCATGCCCGACGCCCCCACTTCGTTCACCGCGAGCGCGATCTGCGTCGCCTTGTTGGTCGTGTCCTTGAGCAGGTAGTCGAGCGCGCTGCGCCCGACGTTGAGGCCGCCGTCGAGCGCGCGATCGACGCGCACGTCGAACCAGCTCTCGATGCTGCGCCCGAGGAACTGCACGGACACGGCGTACACCAGCGCGCCCGGCAGCACGGCCACGAGCGCGAACAGCAGCACCAGACGAAGCGCAAGGCGCGAGCCGAACACGCCGCGCTTCAGGTTGCGGCGCAGGACCCACAGCTGGTAGCCGACCAGCAGCATCAGCAGCCCCACGAGCGCGCCGTTGAGCACCAGCAGCACGTCGTATCGACTCGCGAAGAGCTCGGTGTTCGCCGATGCGGTGGCGAGCAGGAACAGCGAAATGGCGCCGAGGCATGCGAGGATGAGCAGCGCCCAGCGCGCGCGACGAAGCGGCAGCACGGCGCTGCGGGTCACGGTGTCCGCGCTCATCGCAGCCTCCGCCCGGTTGCCGCAACGCGTGAGCGCGTGCGGGTCGCCGCATGCGAAGGCGCGGCGCGGAGCACGGTTCGCGCCGGTGCTCTCATGTGTCGAACGTCCATCGGTACCAGTCCGACTGCAGGCTCCACTCGCGCGACGCGAGCGCATTCACCTGGAAGGGTTTCGGCAGCTGGTTGGTGTCGAGGCGCAGGCGCACCGCAGCCTCGAGGCGCACGCCCTTCGGCAGCTGGTCGCGCCGGGCGACCTGCCGCGACGTGACGCGCGAAAGGAAGCGCTGCACCTCGTCGATCGAGTCGAACGTGAGCCCCAGGAGCCCGCTCGCGACGCGGTACTGGCGGGTGAGGGGCGTGTACGACACGCGGTATTGCGTCGAGTAGACGAGGACCTTGTCGTCGAACCAGTACCAGCGCGGACGCGTCAGCTCGAACTCGAGCACGAAGTAGAGCGGCACCCCCTTGTGCAGCGCCTCCTCGAGGGTCGGATTGATCGAGAGCTCGAATTCGGCGTTGAGGTAGTAGCCATCCTCCTCGACGCGCACCTCGGCCGAGCGCACGGCGATCGTGTCGGCACGCGCTGCGGGGACCGCGAGCACCAGCGCAACCAGGACGATGCGCGCGAGCACCCGCCACAGGCAGCGCGCGCCGCTTTGCGGCTTCGCATGCGCGCGGGAAGTGACCGGGCCGGCAGAGGGCGCGTGAGCTTGGAAAGGCACGGGGATAACGCCGGGCTGGGTCGGCGTCGCGTCCGGGGCGGGTGGATGATACCGCCGCTTTCGCGTCAGGCGCTCTTGCGAAGCAGGGCGTAGAAGAATCCGTCCTGATTGTGGACTGCGCCCGGCAGGGAAGGCAATAGCTGGCCGCCGCGGTGCAGGATCTGCGCGCCGAACGCGACGGGCTCGCGTTGCGCATCCGCGTGGCGCTCGAGGAACGCGCGCACCTGCGCATCGTTCTCCGCGTCGAAGAGCGAGCACGTCGCGTAGAGCAGCAGACCGCCCGCCGCGAGCAGCGGCCACAGCGCTTCGAGCAGACGATGCTGCGCTCGCGCGAACGACGCGATGTCGCTTTCCCGCCGCAGCCACTTGCCGTCGGGATGTCGACGCACCACGCCCGACGCCGTGCACGGCACGTCCGCGAGGATGCGATCGAACGCGCGGCCGTCCCACCACGCGGCGGGCGTACCCGCATCGCCCACGACGATGCGCACCCGCGAGACATCGAGCTTCAGGCGCTCGAAGTTCTCGCGCACGCGTGCGAGGCGCGCGTCGCTCTCGTCGAGCGACACGAGCTCGACGTCGGCGAGCTCCGCGATGTGCGTGCTCTTGCCGCCGGGCGCGGCGCACGCATCGAGCACGCGCATGCCGTCGGCGAGCTGCAGCAGCGGCGCCGCGAGCTGCGCGCCCGCATCCTGCACGGCGAATGCACCGTCGTCATAGCCGGGCAGTTGCGGAATCGGCTTCGGCGTCGTGACGATCACGCCGTGCTCGCCGACGGGCACCGCGGGGATGCCCGCCTGCGCGAGACGCGCGAGCAACGACTCGCGCGTGCAGACCCGGCGGTTGACGCGCAATGCGAGCGGCGGGCGCTCGTTGCCCGCCGCGAGCACCGCTTGCCATTCATCGGGATATTCGGCCTGCACCCGCCTGACCCACCACGCGGGATGCGACCAGCGCGCAACGGGATCGCCGGCGAGCGCGGCGTCGAGCGTTTCGCGCTCGCGCAGGTAGCGACGCAGCATCGCGTTCACGAGCGCCTTCGCCGCGGGACGCGCGAGCTGGCCCGCGGCGGCCACCGCGTGATCGACGACCGCGAACGCAGGTGCACGCGTGTGACCGAGCTGATACAGCGCGACCGCGACGAGCGCGGGCAGCTCGGGATCGGAGAAGGGCTTGCGCGCGAGCTTGCGCACGAGCGCATCGAGGGTGCCCCAGTGCCGCAGCGTGCCGTACGCGAGCTCCTGCACGAGCGCGCGTCGCCGTCCGGCGTCGTCGCCGGGTCGCGCGACGGCCGCGAGCGCCGACGTGAGGGTGGATCCGTCGAGCACGCGTTTCACGGCGCGTGCGGCCTGGCTCTGCGCTGCCTGCATTCGGTTCGGGAGTCAGCTCGCGACCGCCCGGCTCGCCACGAAGCGGTCGCCCTGCTTGACGCGGCGACCGGCGACCACCGCGGACGCGGCGAGCCGTTTGCCGCCCGCCGCCTGCAGCTCGGTGACCCGCAGCGTTCCGCGCCCGCATGCGATGTCGATGCCGCGCTCGCCCGCGCGAACGACGGTGCCCGGCGCGGCCCCTGCATCGTCCGGGAGCGCCCGGGCACGCCGGAGCTTCCACGCTTGCCCGTCGAGCGTGGTGAAGGCGCCCGGCGCCGGATCGAACGCGCGGACCTGGCGCTCGATGTACGCCGCCTCGCGGCGCCAATCGATCGCGGCCTCCTCCTTGGCGATCTTCGCCGCATAGGTAACGCCGCTCTCCGCCTGCGGCGTGGTCGCGAGGCGTCCGTCGCGCTCGAGGCGGCGAAGCACGTCGACGATGCCCGCGGCACCGGCCGTCGCGAGGCGGTCGTGCAGCGAGCCGGCGGTGTCGTCGGTCGCGATCGACACGCGGATGCGCTCGATCATCGGCCCGGTGTCGAGGCCCGCATCCATCTGCATGATCGTGATCCCGGTCTCCACGTCGCCCGCGAGGATCGCACGCTGGATCGGCGCGGCGCCGCGCCATCGCGGCAGCAGGGACGCGTGGATGTTGATGCAGCCATGACGCGGCCAATCGAGCACGGCCTGCGGCAGGATGAGCCCGTACGCGGCGACGATCAGCACGTCCAGCGCAACGGCCAGCGCTTCGGAGCGCAACTCCGGCGTCTTGAGCGATGGCGGTTGCAGCACCGGGACCCCGGCGCTGCGCGCGACCTCCTTGACGGCGGAGGCCTTGGGCGCGAGCCCACGCCCGCTCGGCCGATCAGGTTGAGTGAGGACCAGCGGAACGACGAACGCAGCGTCGAGGATCGACCGCAGCGCGAGCGCCGCGAACGGCGGCGTGCCGGCGAAGCCGACGCGCATCAGCCCGCGAGGCGCTGCTTCTTGCGCAGCCTGGCCGCGAGCCGCGCGCGCTTGAGCGGCGACAGGCGATCGACGAAGACCTTGCCGAGCGAGATGATCCATCTCGTGCTGGATGCACACGGCGAGAAGGTCCGTGGCTTCGAGCTCGAACGGCTCGCCGCGCTCGTTCGAGCGCCCGCACCCGGACGCGTCGCCGGCCGGACGACCCTGTCGAAATAGCCGGGGACGGACAGGCAGCCTTCCTCGTTCTCGGCCTCGCCGTCGGCCTCGATGATCTCGGGGTTGATGAAAACCTTGAGCTCATCCCTCGTTTCCGACAGATCCATGACGATGACACGCTTGTGCACGTCCACTTGCGTGGCCGCGAGGCCGATCCCCGGCGCCGCGTACATCGTCTCCGCCATGTCGCGCACGAGCTTCTGGATGTCCGGGGTCACGGCGGCGACCGGTGAGGCCACCTTGCGCAATCGCGGGTCCGGATATTCGAGGATAGGCAATAGGGCCATGGCTCACCAGCTTGCAAAATGCACACTCGGGATGCAGAATCAGTGCTAAGCCCTTATTTTGCGGCGGTTTAGGACGTTAGCAAGGCCCCCACACACCCGAGAGGTCTTATGCGTCAGAAGTTTAGCATGGCGAGGCGACTGGCCGCCGCGGCGGTCGCCATCGTGATTCTGGGCGGCGCCGCTGCCGCGGGCAGCGACGTCCAGCTCGCCGACCGGGCGCCCGACCGCTACACCGTGCAAAAAGGAGACACTCTCTGGGGCATTGCCTCGAAGTTTCTCCGCGACCCGTGGCGCTGGCCCGATATATGGCGGCTCAACCGGGACGAAATCAAGAACCCGCACCGGATCTACCCCGGCGACGTGATCGTCCTCGACCGCAACGCGCCCGGCGTGGCCGGGGCAACCGGGCCGCGGCTGCGGCTCGACGACCGCGCCACCGTCCGCCTGCAGCCCTCGATCCGATCCACGCCCCTCGACAGGGACGTGATCCCCAGCATCCCGGCGAGCGACATCGAGCCGTACCTCACCGAGCCCCTCGTCACCGGGCCCGAAGGCCTCGCCAGCGCCGCCGAGATCATCGCCGGGCGCGACCAGCGCGTCGTGCGCAGCGCTTCGGACCTCGTGTACGCCACCGGCATCGACCCCCACGCGGGCGACCTCTGGTACGTGTACCGCCCGGGACCTCGGCTCGTGTCGCTGCGCACGAAGGAGATCCTGGGCTACGAGCAGCAGTTCCTGGGCACCGCCCGGGTCGAGCGCTTCGGCGACGTGTCCTCGGTGCGCATCGCCTCGGCCAAGGAAGAGATCCTGATCGGCGACCGCCTTATCCCCGCGCCGCGCGAGCCGGTGATCGCCTACGTCCCCCATCCGCCCGCGCAGCCGATCAATGGCCAGATCATCGGTTCCGCCACGGAGTTCGCCGAGCTCGGGCGCGGGTCCGTGGTCACGATCGACAAGGGTGCGCGCGATGGCGTCGACGTCGGCACCGTCCTCGCGATCTATCACGTCGTGCCGCCGATCCGGGACCCGCGGCCGTCGAAGGAGCCGGACATCATCCGGCAGGTGCTCGACCAGACGACGAGCTACCGCGAGGACCGGTTCCTCGACGTTCCCGACGAGCGAACGGGCCTCATGTTCGTGTTCCGGGTGTTCGACCGGGTGGCCTACGCGCTGGTGGTGAATACGACCGACCCGGTGAACGTCGGGGACTGGATCCGGCAACCCTAGACCCCACCGCCCGGGAGGCGGCATGACGTCGAGCGCCCGGGCGGAAGCTTGGGTCCGGCTGCACGCCGCCGGCCTGGCGGCGCGCTCGCTCGTACCCCTGCTGCAGGCGTTCGGGTCGCCCGAGGCGATCCTCGCCGCTCGTCCGGCCCAGCTCGGGCGGTATCTCGCGCCCGGGGCCGTCCGGGCCCTGGCGACGCCGGACGCGAGCCGGCTCGAGGCAACGCTGCGCTGGCTGGCCGAGCCGGGGCACGATCTCATCGCCTGGGACGATCCGGAGTACCCGCCGGCGCTTCTCGAAACGGGCGATCCGCCGCCCGTGCTCTACACCCTGGGTGAGCGCTCGCTGCTGCGCCGGGCCGCGCTGGGTATCGTCGGCAGCCGCAACGCAACGCCGCAGGGCCGCGCGGATGCGGAAGCCTTCGCGTATGCGCTGTCCGCCGCGGGGCTCACGATCGTCAGCGGTCTCGCGCTCGGCATCGACGCCGCGGCGCACGTGGGAGGGCTGCGCGGCCCCGCGAGCACGATCGCCGTGGTGGGCACCGGACCGGACCGCATCTATCCGGCACGCAACCGGGATCTCGCCCACGAGATCGCGGCGCGCGGCCTCATGGTGTCGGAGTTCGCACCCGGCACGCCTGCGCTGAAGCACAACTTCCCGCGTCGCAACCGGCTCATCAGCGGACTCGCCCGCGGCTTGCTCGTGGTCGAAGCGACCCTATCTTCAGGGTCGCTGATCACCGCCCGGCTGGCCGCCGAGCAGGGCCGCGAGGTGTTCGCCATTCCGGGCTCGATCCACTCCCCGTTCTCACGCGGCTGCCACAGGCTGATCCGCGAGGGCGCCAAGCTGGTCGAAACCGCCGGCGACGTGCTCGAGGAACTGGGGCTCGCCAGCCCGGTCATGCGGACGACCGGTGCTGCCGCAGTTAGGCTCGACGCCGAAAGCGAGCGCATACTCGCGGCGCTTGGCACGGAGCTGCTCGAGGTCGATACGATCGTCGCGCGCTCCGGCCTCCCGGCTTCGCGGGTCGCCGCCGCCCTGACGACGCTCGAGCTGGAGGAACGCGTCGCGGCGAGCCCCGGCGGGCGCTGGCAGCAGGTGCATCGCGACTGAAGGGCGCCGCGACCTCCCGCCGGTTTTCCGGTACCAGCCGCCGCAGGCGGGCGGCACGGGCACCTCGGCCCGCGGCTGTTTGCCGCGGCATTTGGCCACCGGTCGGCTGAACGTCCGGTTGCCCCCGCTTCCACACCTTGGGTACTATCTGCCGCTCTTTGCCGGCCGCACGCATGACCAAAAGCCTCATCATCGCCGAGAAACCTTCCGTCGCCGCGGACATCGCGCGGGTCCTCGGCGGCTTCACCACGTCACGACGACTACTTCGAGAGCGACCGCTACGTGCTGTCGTCGGCAGTCGGCCACCTGCTCGAGATCGGGATGCCCGAAGAGGAGGAGGTGAAGCGCGGCAAGTGGACCTTCGCCCACCTGCCGGCGATCCCGTCGCGGTTCGCGCTGAAGCCCATCGAGAAGAACGAGAACCGTCTCAAGACGCTGTTGAAGCTCCTCAAGCGCAAGGACGTCGGCGAGCTCATCAACGCCTGCGACGCCGGGCGGGAGGGCGAGCTCATCTTCCGCTACATCGTGCAGTTCGCGAAGGCGGCCAAGCCCATCCGCCGGCTGTGGCTGCAGTCGATGACCCCCGCAGCCATTCGCGACGGCTTCGAGCGGCTGCGCACGGACGAGCAGATGCGCCCGCTCGCCGACGCCGCGGTGTGCCGCTCGGAATCGGACTGGCTGGTCGGCATCAATGGAACGCGGGCCATGACCGCGTTCAACTCGAAGTCCGGCGGCTTCCAGCTCACGACGGTGGGACGGGTGCAGACGCCCACGCTCGCCATCCTGGTCGAGCGCGAGGAAAAGATCCGCGTGTTCAAGCCTCGCAACTATTGGGAGGTGCAGGGCACGTTCCGGGGCAGCGGCGGCGAATACACCGGCCGCTGGTTCGACGAGGCCTTCCGCAAGAAGGACGAGGATCCCGACGCGCGCGCCGAGCGCCTCTGGGAAGAGGCCCGGGCGATCGCGCTCGTCGCGAAGTGCACCGGCCAGCCGGGCGAGGTCACCGAGGAATCGAAACCGTCGACCAGCATCGCCCCGATGCTCTACGACCTCACCACGCTGCAGCGCGAGGCCAACGGCCGCTTCGGCTTCTCGGCGCGAACCACGCTCTCGCTCGCCCAGGCGCTGTACGAGAAGCACAAGGTCCTCACCTACCCGCGCACGGACTCGCGCGCGCTGCCCGAGGATTATCTCGACACGGTGAAGTCGACCATGGAAGCCCTGCGCGAGACCAATGCGTACGGCGGCTTCGCGCGCCAGGTGCTCAAGGCCGGCTGGGTGCGTCCGAACAAGCGCATCTTCGACGACTCGAAGATCTCCGATCACTTCGCCATCATTCCGACCCTCGTCGCGCCGAAGCATCTGAACGAGCTCGAGGCCAAGCTCTACGATTTCGTGGTGAAGCGCTTTCTCGCGGCGTTCTATCCGCCTGCCGAGTACCAGATCACTACGCGGATCACGCGCGTCGCCGGCGAGCCCTTCAAGTCCGAAGGCAAGGTGCTGGTGAATCCCGGCTGGCTCGCGGTGTACGGGCGCGAAGCGCAGGGCGAGGAGGGCACGCTCGCGCCGGTGCAGCCGAACGAGCGCGTCGCGACCGAGAAGGTCGAGTCGGTGGCGAGCACCACGCGGCCGCCGGCGCGCCTGAACGAAGGCCACGCTGCTTTCGGCCATGGAAGGCGCGGGCAAGCTCATCGACGACGAGGAGCTGCGCGAGGCCATGCGCGAGAAGGGCCTCGGCACGCCGGCCACGCGCGCCTCGATCATCGAAGGGCCTGCTGCAGGAGAAGTACATCCTGCGCGAAGGCAAGGAGCTCATTCCCACACCGAAGGCGTTCTCGCTGCATCGCGCTGCTGCGGGGCCTCGGCGTGCCCGAGCTCTTCTCGCCCGAGCTCACGGCCGAGTGGGAGTTCAAGCTCGCGCAGATGGAGCACGGCAAGCTGAAGCGTGACGCGTTCATGCGCGAGATCATCGACATGACGCAGCACATCGTCGGCCAGGCGAAGAACTACGAGAGCGACACGATCCCCGGCGACTTCGCGACGCTGTCGGTGCCGTGCCCGAAGTGCGGCGGCGAGGTGCACGAGAACTACAAGAAGTTCCAGTGCCAGCGCTGCGAGTTCGGCTTCTGGAAGATCATGGGCGGGCGCCAGCTCTCGGCCGAGGAAGCGCGAGACGCTGTTGCGCGATCGCACGGTCGGCCCGCTCGAAGGCTTTCGCAGCCGCCTCGGTCGTCCGTTCACGGCGACCATCAAGCTCTCCGACGATTACGAGGTGACGTTCGACTTCGGCCCGTCGAGCGGCGAGGACGAGGCCGAGGCGCCCGACTTCACGGGCCAGGAGCCGCTCGGTCCGTGCCCGAAGTGCGGCTCGCGCGTGTTCGAGATGCCCAACGCGTACGTGTGCGAGAAGGCGGTCGGGCCGGACAAGACGTGCGACTTCCGCTCGGGCCGCATCATCCTGCAGCGGCCGATCGAGCGCGCGCAGATGCACAAGCTCCTCGCGGAGGGCAAGACCGATCTCCTGCAGTTCGTGTCGGCGCGGACGCGCCGCGGCTTCTCCGCGTTCCTCGTGCGCCAGCCCGACGGCAAGATCGGCTTCGAGTTCGAAGCGAAGGAAGGCAAGGGCAAGGGACCGCGCGCGGCCCGCGGCGGCACCGCGTTGCGCGTGCTCGGGCAGCATCCGAAGGACAAGAAGCCCGTCGAGCTCCACGCCGGACGTTACGGACCGTATGTGAAGCACGGCAACGTGAACGCAACGGTGCGCGACCGCGACCGCGTCGATGCGCTCACGCTCGAGGAAGCGTTGCAGCTCCTCGCGGAGAAGACCGGCCAGGGCGTCGAGGAGCCGCGCGCGAGAGCCGCTGCCGCCCCGCGTCGCGCGGGCGCCGCGGGCAACGGCAGCGCCGCCGCAAAGACCGTCGCGCGCTCCGGCGTGAAGCGTACTGCGCGCAAGGCTTCGGCGCCGGCCGCGACGCGCGTGGGCAAAGTGGCCGGCGCGCTCGCGCGCACGGCAGTGCCCGCGACACCCGCTCCCCGCACGGCCGCCAAGAAGACGACCGCGAAGACGACGGCGCGCTCGACCGCCAAGGCCAGCGCAGCGGTGCCGCGAGGCGCCGCCAAGACCACGCGCACGGCGGCGAAGGTCGCCAAGCCCGCGGCCAAGCGCACGACGCAAACGAAGCGCAAGTAACCGCGCGCGATCGGTCAGGCCAGATGCGCTGCCGCCAGCAGCGCCTGCGTGTACGGATGCCGCGGCGCGCGGAACAGCGCCTGCGCGTCGCCCGATTCCACGATCTCCCCGTCCTTCATCACCAGCACGCGATGCGCCATGGCGCGCACCACCGCGAGGTCGTGGCTGATGAAGACGAACGACAGGCCGTACTTCACCTGCAGCGCCGCGAGCAGCCGCAGCACCTGCTGCTGCACCGAAACGTCGAGCGCCGAGGTCGGCTCGTCGAGCACCAGCAGCTCCGGCTGCAGCACGAGCGCGCGTGCGATCGCAATGCGCTGGCGCTGTCCGCCCGAGAATTCGTGCGGATAGCGGGTCAGCACGTCGGACACGCCCTGCGCTTCCGTCAGGCCGACCTCCGCGAGCATCGCGCCGATGCGTTGCCGGCGCTCCTCGCGCGAGAGCTCGGGCATGTGCACCTCGAGGCCTTCGCCCACGATCTGCTCGACGGTCATGCGCGGGCTGAGCGACCCGAACGGATCCTGGAACACGACCTGCGCGCGCCGTCGCATCTCGCGCAGCACCGGTACGATCGGCATTGTCGACGCGAATGCCGCCGACGCGGATCTCGCCGGCCGCGATCGGCTGCAACGCGAGCAGCGCCATGCCGAGCGTCGTCTTGCCCGATCCGGATTCGCCCACGATCCCGATCGTCTCGCCGCGCTTCACCTCGATGTTGGCGTCGTGCACCGCGGCGAACGCGCGCGAGCGCAGCCAGCCTTCGCGGATCCTGAACTCGACGTCCACGCCCTGCGCCGACACGATCACCGGGGTGTCGGGGGGAATGGGCTGCACCTCGCGCCGCGGACGGCTCTCGATGAGGCGCACGGTGTAGGGCTGCTGCGGATGCCCGAAGATGCCCGCCGTCGTGCCCTGCTCGACGAGACGCCCGCGTTCCATCACGCCGACGCGGTCGCAGAACCGGCGCACGAGGTTCAGATCGTGGGTGATGAACAGCAGTCCCATGCCGAACTCGCGCTGCAGGTCCTCGAGCAGGGCGAGGATCTGCGCCTGGACGGTGACGTCGAGCGCGGTCGTCGGCTCGTCGGCGATGAGCAGCTTCGGCCGGCACGCGAGGGCCATGGCGATCATCGCTCGCTGGCGTTGTCCGCCGGAAAGCTGGTGCGGATACGCGTCGACGCGGCGCGCGGGATCGGGGATGCCGGTGCGCGCGAGGAGATCGATCGCGCGCGTGCGCGCCTGCATCGGGCGCAGCCCTTCGTGCAGCTCGAGCACCTCCCCGACCTGGCTGCCCACCGTGTACAGCGGGTTGAGCGCCGTCATCGGCTCCTGGAAGATCATCGCGACGTCCTTGCCGCGCAAGGCCCGCATCTCGCGCTCCGACTTGGCGAGCACGTCCTCGCCTTCGAAGCGGATCGTCCCGGCGTAGGTCGCCGTCGCGAGCAGCCGCAGGACCGAGAGCGCCGTCACCGACTTGCCGGAGCCGGATTCGCCGACGAGGGCGAACTTCTCCCCGGGCGCGACCTGGAACGACACGCGATCGACGACGCGCGATGCGCCGAAGCTCACGCAGAGATCGTCGACGTCGAGCAGCGCAGAGCTGGCGCGCGGCTCCATCTCAGGACTTCCTGGTGTCGAAGGCGTCGCGCAGCGCGTCGCCGATGAACGTGAGCAGGAGCAGCGTGATCACCAGCACGGCGAACGTGGGCACCGAGATCCACCACGCGTCGAGGTTGTCCTTGCCCTGACGCAGCAGGTCGCCGAGCGAAGGCAGGTCGGGCACCCCCAGGCCCAGGAAGTCGAGCGAGGCGAGGAACAGGATGGCGGCGCTCATCCGGAACGGCAGGAACGTGATCACCGGCGTCATCGAGTTCGGCAACACGTGGCGCGTGATGATCTGCCAGCTCGAGAGGCCCATCGCGCGCGCCGCCTTCACGAACTCGAGATTCCGGTTGCGCAGGAATTCGGCGCGCACGTAGTCGGACAGCCCGATCCAGCCGAAGAGCGCGAACACGATGACCAGCAGCAGGAGCGACGGCTCGAAGATCGACGCTATGATGATGAGCAGATACAGCTCGGGCACCGAGTTCCAGATTTCGATGATGCGCTGCGCGGTCAGGTCGACGCGTCCTCCGAAATAGCCCTGCAGCGCGCCGACGAGCACGCCGAGCAGCGTGGCGACGACCGTGAGCGCGAGCCCGAAATAGATGCTCACGCGAAAGCCGTAGAGCAGGCGTGCGACGACGTCGCGCCCCGACGCGTCGGTGCCGAGCCAGTGGGTGCGGGTGGGCGCGGCCGGGTCCGCGACGCGCGCGAAATAATCGAGCGAGAGTGCTCCCCATTCGTTGAACGGGAACACCGCCCAGTTGCCCGGCTTCGCGAACTGCGCCTCGATGAGCGGATCGTGCCACTCCGTCGGGGTGAGGAAGTCGCCGCCGAAGCGTGTCTCGGGCGGATTCCTGAACACGGGGAAGAAGAGCTCGCCTTCGTAGCGCGCGATCAGCGGGCGGTCGTTGGACACGAGCTCCGCCACGCTGCTCACGACCAGCATCGCGATGAACACGAACAGCGACGCGTAGCCCAGGCGGTTGTGCCGGAAGCGCGCCCACGCGCGGCGATTGGGCGACATCGAGACGGGCGCCTGCGACGGCGGCGCGACGGCGGCGCCGCGTGGTGGCGAGCTGCGGCAACGTCATCGCGCCGGGCTCGCGGGTTGCAGCGCGCGGCGCGCAAGCGCGGGCGCGCGCGCCCCGCGGCCGCCGCCCGTCACTTGGCCACCGCCGTGAACTGCACGCGCGGATCGACGACGACGTAGAGCACATCGCCGACGAGCTTCACCACGAGCCCGATCAGCGTGAGGAAATAGAGCGTCCCCAGCACCACGGGATAGTCCCGGCGCACGAGCGATTCGTAGCTGAGGAGCCCCAGCCCGTCGAGCGAGAACAGCGTCTCGATCAGGATCGAGCCCGCGAAGAACGCGCCCACGAATGCAGCCGGAAAGCCCGTCACGATCGGGATCAGCGCGTTGCGGAACACGTGGTGGTACAGGATGCGCCGCTCGCCAAGGCCCTTCGCCCGCGCGACCTGCACGTACTGCTTGCGCATCTCCTCGACGAACGTGTTCTTGGTGAGCATCGTCACCACCGCGAAGCTGCCGATCGCGTAGCACGTGAGCGGCAGCACGAGGTGCCAGAGGTAGTCGGCGATACGCGCAGGCCAGGAGAGCGCGGCCCAGTTGTCGGACACGAGGCCGCGCAGCGGGAACCAGTCGAGGAACGTGCCGCCCGCGAACACCACGATGAGGAGCACGCCCAGCACGAAGCCGGGAATGGCATAGCCGATGAGCACGACGAGGGTCGTGAGCGTATCGAACCGCGTGCCCTCGCGCACGGCCTTCGCGATGCCGAGCGGGATCGACACGAGATACGACACCAGGAACGTCCACAGGCCGAGGCTCACGGACACGGGCATCTTCTCCTTGATGAGCGACCAGACGTCCTTGTTGCGCATGAAGCTCGTGCCCAGGTCGAAGCGCGCGAAGTGCCCGAGCATCGACACGTAGCGCTCGAGCGGCGGCTTGTCGAAGCCGTACAGCTTCTTGAGATCGGCGATCTGCTTCGCGTCGAGGTCGCGCCGCGCCTGGTAGCCGCCGGTGTCGCCGCCGCGGCCCGCGCGCGCTTCGGCGATGATCTGCTCGACCGGGCCGCCCGGCACGAACTGGATCACCGCGAACGTGACGGTCAGCGCGCCGAGCAGCGTGGGGATCATGAGCAGCAGGCGCTTCGCGATGTAGATCAGCATCGGCGTTCCTTCACTTCTTCGCGACCGCGGCCGCGGTCGCCTGCGCCGCTCCTGCGTCGGCCTGCGCTCCTGGGGATGCGGCCTTGCCTTGCGCGTCCTTCGCCCACCACGCGGTGATCGCCCATTGCATCCAGTCGCTCGGCGTCGCGATGGTGTAGTACTTCGGGATCACGCGCGGAATGCCGAACTTGTCCCAGCGCGACACGCGCTCGGAGCCCGCGTAAAGGTCCGGTATCTGATAGAACTCGAAGATGACCACGCGATCGAGAGCGCGCGCCGCGTCGCGCAGCTCGTCGATCGTCTGCGCCTTCTCGAGGGCGGCGAGGATGTGGTCGACGACGCGGCTCTTCACGCCACGAAAGTTGTTGGAGCCCTGGACATCCGCATTCTCGCTGGCATAAAGGGACTTGAGGTCGGCTGCGCTCGGGAGCGTGAAGTCGGGCTGCCGTATCGTGACGACGTCGAAGTCGAACGTCTCGAGGCGCTTGCGGAAGAGCGCGAAGTCCACCACCCGCACCTTGAAGACGATGCCCAGCCGCGCGAGATTGCGTTGCATCACCGCTTCGGTCTTGCCCCCGGGGTCGCCCGTCTCGAGATACTCGAGCTCGAACGTCTCGCCCTTGGCGTTGCGCAGCAGGCCATCCGCGCCGACCTTCCATCCCGCCTGCTCGAGCAGCGCGCGCGCCTTCTTCAGGTTCTCGCGCAGCGCGTGCGGTCCGGTGTCCGTGCGAGGCGGCACCCAGGCCGGGCCGAACACTTCCGGGGGCAGCTCCTTGCGGAAGGGCTCGAGCAAGGCGAGCTCGCCGGCAGAGGGCAGGCCGGTCATGGCGAAATCGGAGTTGGCGAAGATGCTGTACGTGCGCTTGTACTGCTTGTACACGTTGAGCGCCTCGAAGTCGTACGCGTAGTTGAGCGCCTCGCGCACGCGACGGTCGGCGAGCTTCGGGCGCCGGATGTTGAACACGTACGACTGCAGGCCCGCGCCGAAGCCGTTCGGAAACACCTCCTTGACGATGCGCCCGTCGTTCCACTTCGGGCCGGCGTGCTGGCGCACCCAGCGACGCGCGGAGTATTCGACGACGAGGTCGAACTCGCCCGCCTTGAAGGCCTCGAAGCTCGACCGCGTTGTCCTGGTAGTAGCGATAGACGATGCGGTCGAAGTTGTACTGCCCCCGCGACACGCCGAGATCGCGGGCCCAGTACTTCGGATCGCGTGCGAACTCGATGCGCCGTTCGGAATCGGTGCGCTCGATCGTGTACGGCCCGGTGGTGATCGGGTATTCGGTCACGATCTGGTCGAAGGGCTTGTACTTGCCGTCGGGACCGAGGCCCCACTTGTGCGAGAACACCGGCAGCCCGCCGATCGCGAAGATCGTGTCGTTGGTGCGGTCCTTGAGATCGAAGCGGATCGTGCGCGCGTCGAGCACGGTCGCGCCCGCCACGCCCTCGAACGCGGCCCGCACCGCCGGCGACGCCGCCGCGCTCGTGAGCATGTCGAACGCGTGCTTCACGTCCTCGGTCGTGACCGGGTCGCCGTTGGTGAAGCGCGCGGCGGGATTGATCCGGAACGTGACCGACGACTTGTCCGGCGCGACGAGGATCTCGTCGGCGATGACGCCGTAGATCGTCCCCGGCTCGTCGCCCGAGCGTATCGCCAGCGACTCGAACATGAGCGTGGTGAGTCCCGCGGGCGACTGTCCCTTGATCGTGTACGGATTGAACTTGTCGAAGCTCGTGCGGCGGTCGGGGTTGGAGATCTGCAGCGTGCCGCCCTTCGGCGCGTCGGCGTTGACGAAATCGAACGCCCTGAAGCCGCGCGGGTACTTCGGCTGCTGCCCATAGGCAGCATAGGCGTGCGTCGCCGATGCCGTTGCCGCGGGCGCGCTCGTGTCGCCCGAACCGTCGGTCGCTGCCGAAGGCGGCATCGAGCCTGCGTCTGCACGCTCGGCTCCCGCCGCCAGCAGCAGCCCGGCAGCAGCGGCGACGAGCAGCCTCGCCATGCGGCCACCGACGGGCGAGGAGCGGGAGTGCTGCGGGAAGGCCATCGCGCAGCATTTAAGCACAGCCGTACGGCGACGCGCAGGGGGCTTTGCACGCACGCATCGTGGACACCCCGTTGACCGCCGTCATGCACCACGACCGGCAAGGGCTTATGCTGGAACGCATTACCTCCCGAAACATCGTGAGCGCCTCCTCGATCGCCGCAACCACGCCGGCGTGGCACACCCTCTCGATCGACGCCGTTGCGGCCCGCACGGGTACCGATCCGGGACGCGGACTCGCGCCGGCCGACGCCGCGGCACGCCTCGCCCGCGACGGCCCCAACGCGCTCGCGCAGGCCCGCCGACGCTCCGTGCTGCGGATGCTCGCGGCGCAACTCGCCGACGTGATGATCGCGGTGCTGCTCGTCGCCGCGGTGGTGGCTGCGTTCCTCGGCGAGCGCTCCGACGTGATCACGATCCTCGTGATCGTCGCGCTGAACGCGGTCATCGGCGTCGTGCAGGAGTGGCGAGCCGAACGTGCGATGGCGGCTCTCAACGCGCTCGCGGCCGCGACGGCGACGGTCGTGCGCGCTGGCGAGACGCGCGTCATCCCCGCCGACGCCCTGGTCACCGGCGACGTCGTCCTGCTCGACGCGGGCAACATCGTCCCGGCGGATCTGCGCGTCAGCGAGGCGAGGCGCCTGCTCGTCGACGAATCGATGCTCACCGGCGAATCGGTGACCGTCGCGAAGACGACCGCGGCGCTCGCCGCCGCGGAGGCAATGCTGGCGGAGCGCACCTGCATCGCGTATCGCGGCAGCCGGGTCACGCAGGGGCGCGGACGCGGCATCGTCGTCGCCACGGGCATGGGCACGGAGATCGGGCGCATCGCGCGGTTGATCGACTCTGCCGCTCGAACGAGCACGCCGCTGCAACGGCGGCTCGCCGCATTCGCGCGTCGCATCGCCGTTGCGGTGCTCGCGATCTGCGCCCTGCTGCTCGTCGTGGGACTCGCGCGCGGCGAGCCACCCGTGCTCATGGCCATGACGGCCATCAGCCTCGCCGTCGCCGCCATACCCGAGGCGCTTCCGGCCGTCGTCACCGTGCTGCTCGCGCTCGGCGCGCGGCGCCTCGCACAGCAGAAAGCGCTCATCCGCCGTCTGCCCGCCGTGGAGACGCTGGGGTCGGTGACCGTGATCTGCTCCGACAAGACGGGCACGCTCACGCAGAACCGCATGACCGTGCAGGAGGTGTACGTCGATGGCGAGCGGATCGGTCCGGACCGCGTGCCCGCCGACGAGAGGGCATGGACGACGCTGCTCGAGGCGCTCGCCCTGAACAACGACGCGCGACCGGGAGCCGAAGGGGGCGACCCGACCGAGATCGCGCTCCTCGAGTACGCGGCCCACACGGGGCCCGGCGCGAGGCGCTCGAAGCAGCTTCACCGCGCGTGTTCGAGCTGCCGTTCTCCGCCGAGCGCAAGCGCATGACCACCGTGCACGCGACCGAGGGCGCGTTCGTGGTGTACGTGAAGGGCGCGTCGGAGACGGTCCTGCCGGCGTGCAATCGCGAGCTGCGCGCCGATGGCGAGCGAGCCCTCGATGCCATGGCCGCTGCGCGGGTCGCGGAGGCGATGGCCGCGGCGGGCCTGCGCGTGCTCGCGGTCGCAACGCGGCCGTGGAGCATGATGCCGACGTCCGAGGACGATGCCCTCGAAGTCGAGCTGTGCCTCCTCGGGCTCGTGGGCCTGCTCGACCCGCCGCGGGCGGAGGCCCGTGCCGCGGTCGCGGCCTGCATGCACGCGGGGATCGAGCCGGTGATGATCACGGGCGATCATCCGGCAACGGCGCGCGCCATCGCGGGGAGCCTCGGCATGATCGGTCCCGATGCACGCGTGCTGTCCGGCGCGGACCTCGCCCGCCTCTCGGATGCCGCGCTCGCCAGGGCTGCGCGCAACGTGCGCGTCTATGCCCGGGTCGATCCGGCGCAGAAGGTGCGCATCGTCGAGGCGCTGCAGGCGCACGGGCATTTCGTGGCGATGACGGGCGACGGCGTCAACGATGCGCCCGCGCTGCGCCGTGCCGACATCGGCGTCGCGATGGGCCTCGGCGGCACCGACGTCGCGCGCGAGGCCGGAAGCCTCGTCCTGCTCGACAACAACTTCGCGACCATCGTGGCCGCGGTGCGCGAAGGCCGCCGGGTCTACGACAACATCCGCAAGTTCATCCGCTACGCCATGACGTGCAACTCGGCCGAGCTCGCCACGATCTTCCTCGCGCCGCTGCTCGGCATGCCCATCCCGCTGCTGCCCATCCACATCCTGTGGGTGAATCTGGTGACGGACGGACTGCCCGGCATCGCGATCGCGGCCGAACGCGCCGAGCGCGGCGTCATGGAGCGCGGACCCCGTCCGCCGCAGGAGAGCCTGTTCGCGCGCGGGATGTGGCAGCACATCGTGTGGGTCGGGCTCGTGATGGCAGGTGTGTGCCTGCTCGTGCAGGCGTGGGCGATCGCCCACGAGCGTGCGCACTGGCAGACGATGGTGTTCACCGTGCTCACGCTATCGCAGATGGGCCACGTGCTCGCCGTGCGCTCCGAGGAGGACTCGCTGTTCACCCAGGGGCTGTTCACCAACGTTCCCCTGCTGTTCGCGGTGCTCTCGACCGTGCTGCTGCAGCTCGCGCTCATCTACGTGCCCGCGCTCAACGCGATGTTCCGCACCCAGCCGCTGACGCTGCACGAGCTCGGACTGTGCGCACTCGCGTCGGCGATCGTGTTCGTCGCCGTCGAGATCGAGAAAGCGCTCGTGCGGCGCGGCATGCTCTACGGCGCCCGCACGGGCCAAGCCGCGGCCCGAAGCGCCTGAGCCCGACATCCCTTCGAGTCCGCGCGCGCAGACCCACGGTCGCCGGCCGCGGGCGCCACGGGCATACTGCGGGGATGGCGCTCAAGTCCACCATCTTCAAGGCCGACCTGTCGGTGGCCGACATCGACCGCGGCTACTACGCCGATCACACCCTCACGCTCGCACGCCACCCGTCGGAGACCGACGAGCGAATGATGGTCCGCGTGCTCGCGTTCGCCTTGCACGCGCACGACGCCCTTGAGTTCGGGCGCGGCTTGAGCACGGACGACGAGCCGGCCTTGTGGCGGCGCGATCTCACCGGCGAGATCGAGCAGTGGATCGAGGTCGGCCTCCCGGACGAGCGCGCGCTGCGCAAGGCATGCGGGCGCTCGCGCGAGGTGATCGTGCTCGCGTACGGCGGGCGCGCCGTGCAGCTGTGGTGGGGCTCCGTGCGCGATGCGCTCGCGCGACAGGACCGCCTGCGCGTCATCGAGGTGCCGTTGGAGGCGAGCCGGGCGCTGGCAGCGCTCGTCGATCGCTCGATGCGGCTTCAGATCACGATCCAGGAAGGGCACGTGCTGGTCGCAAGTGCGTCCGCGTCCGTGCAGCTCGAGTTGGAGCCGCTCGAGGCGTCGTGAGCCACGCAGGCTCGCGTCGCGACAGGATGCCGAACACCTCCCGGAACGTGGCGAAGTGATCGCCGCGGTCAGGGCTCGTAGCCGATGCCCGTGCGATAGAAGAGCGTGTCGATCCGGGTTCGCTCGCCGCCGGGCGTTGCATGCACCAGCGCGAGCTCGGCGATCGCGGGCTCGAGCGTCCTGAAATGCGCCGCGAGCTTCGGGTCGGAGAGCTCGTCGCGATGCCGCGCGACGAGGATCATCGTGCGTCCGCGCAGCGTCGCCGGCGGATGCCAGTACGAGAACATCAGGCCCTCGCCGCCGAACAGCGCGCCCACCGCCGTCACCGTGCGATCGCGCGGGACGGCGCCGGTCAGGTACGGCGGCGCGGAGTGGAACGCGATCTGGCTCGCGATCTGGTAGGCGTCCATGCCCACCAGCACGGGAACGGTACCGGTCGTTCGCTCGACGTCGCGGGCCACGCCGTCGAGCGCGCGCGCGGCCTCGGTCCAGCCCAGCATCGGCGCCGCTCCGCGCGGGTATCGCACGCCCGGGAAGCCGAGCGCGACGTGGTAGCTCACGAGGGCGTACACCACGAGGAGGCCGACGAGCATCGGCATCGCAAGCGCACGCAAGGCGCGGCCGGTGCGGGTCGGGGGCGTCGATCTCCCGTTCACGATCGCCCATCCCAGGAGCGGCAGGACGGCAAGCCAGAGCGGCCCGGTCCAGTTGAGACGCGGGAGATGCCGCAGCGCGCTCCACGCGAACACCGCGAGCGGCACCAGCAGGAAGCACGCGACGAACAGCCGGTTGCGGGCATCGGCGTGTGCGGGTTCCGTGACGTCCCGCGCGGGTGTCGTCGCGTCCTGCGCGGGTGCCGTCCAGCGCCTTGCACGCAGCAGCGGCAGCGCGAGCAGCGGCAGCGGCGTGGCGACGACGAGCATGTTCAGGAGCAGGCGGTGCAGGCTGAACCGCACGTCCGCGCCGAAGCGCTCGCCGGTCTGGAACCGGAACGAAGCCCATTCGTGGATGCTGTTCCAGTAGATCACCGGCGTGAAGAGCACGAGCGCGATCAACGCCGCGAGCCAGGGCTGCGGGCGAGCGAGCCACGTGCGCGCGCGGCGGTCGGCAAGGCAGAACAGAACCGCTGCCGGGACCAGCAAGGCGACCGTGTACTTCGACAGCATGCCGAGCCCCATCGCGACACCGACGCCCAGCCAGGCCCGTGACTCGCCCCCGACCAGCGCGCGATGCAGCGCGTACAGGGCCGCCGCCCACGCGGCCGTCAACGGGACGTCCGGCGTCATGAGGAGGCCTGCGAGGAAGAAGAAGAACGGCAGCACGCCCGCGAGCGCGGCCGCCATCATCGCGGCCGTGCGATCGGTGAGACGCAGCGCGAAGCGCCAGGTGAAGAACATCGTCGCGAGGCCGCAGGCGAACGCGGCGAGGCGAACGCCCACCATGCCGTGACCCGCGACGGCCTCGCCGGCGCCGATCAGCCACGCCACGAGCGGCGGATGATCGTGGTAGCCGAAATCCGGGTGGATCGCGTAGTTCCAGTAGTACGCCTCCTGCGGCATCGCGGGAACCGCGGCGACGCACAGCGCGCGCAGGAGCACGGCGTACAGGGCCATGCCCGTCGCGGCGCGCGTCCATTCCATCGCATCGGAAGGCGCGGCGCGAGCGCCGGACACGGCGCAGCACGCACGGCCGAGCGCGTCGCCCAGCGAGGTGAGCGCGATGCCCGCAAGGAGGGCGAGCCATGCCGGGACGCCGAGCACGAGCGCCGTGGCGACACCCGTGCCGCGCACGCCGAGCGCAAGTGCGGCCACCGCCGCTTCGCGAAGGATCGTCGTGGCGATCCCGCGGCGCTCGGTGCGCGTTGCGCGCGCGCGGGCCGACGTCAACGCGGCGGCTCCGAGCGCAACGGCAGACCCGACCAGGAAACCGATCAGGCTGGCCCGGGCGAGCGGCGAATCCGAGCGCAGCGAGCGACAGGGTTGCCGCGATGTCGGCGGCGATGCCGGGCCAGCGAGGCGGCGACGTCGACGCACGGCGCGCAGGACCGCGCAACGCGGTCGCAAGGTCGGTCAACGCTCCGAGCGCTGCCGGGAGCTCGAGCCTAGCGCGGCGCAAAGGCCTTCCAGGTGTAGACCGCGGTGACCGCGTAGTTCCACACCACGCCGACGAGGATCCCGCCCAGCCCCGCGAGCATCCATGGCGTCCTCGTCGCGAAGAGATACGACGCGATGCCGACGTTCGCGACCGCGCCGACGCTGCACGCGAGCGAAAAGACGGCCCAGCCGCGCAGCCACTTCCAGCCGCGCAGGCGGATGTCGCGATAGGTGATCTCGTTGTTCACCGCGTAGTTGCTCGTCATGGCGACCAGCGTCGCGCACGCCTGCGCGACCATGAAATCCGTCCCGAACACCTCGAGCAGGACGCCGAGCACGGCGAAGTGCACCACGACGCCGAATCCGCCGACGAGCGCGAACGCGAGCAGCCGGACCGGCACGTAGCGTCCCACGAGCTTGTCGAGCACGAGCATCAGGTACTGCCACATCGCCTGGCCGTCGAGCTTGCTCTCGCCGGCGTGGCGCGCGCGGAAGTGATAGGCCATCTCCTGGAACCGCGGCGGCTCGTGCGATGACGCGAAGAGATCGAGCAGGATCTTGAAGCCGATGCCCGACAGGCTGCGCACGCGCTCGATGAAGGTCTCGCGGCGCATCATGAAGAAGCCGCTCATCGGATCGCTGAGGTCGGCATGGAGCACGAGGCGGCTCAGGCGCGTGGCGAACCGGCTCATGCGGGCGCGGGTCGCGTGCCAGTCGCCCACGCCGCCGCCATCGACGTAGCGACTTCCGACGATGATGTCGGCCTCGCCGCGCACGAGCGCATCGTGCATGGCCGCGAGGATGGTTTCGTCGTGCTGCAGGTCCGCATCCATCACGGCCTGATACGGTGCGCTGCTCGACAGCAGGCCTTCGATGCAGGCCGAGGACAGCCCCCGCCGGCCGATGCGCTGGATGCAGCGGACCCTCGGATCGGTGCGTGCGATCTCGCGCACGCGCTCGGCCGTACGGTCGGGAGAATCGTCGTCGACGAAGATGACTTCCCAGTGCCGCCCGTCGAGCGCGGCGTCGAGCCGGTGCACCAGCGTCGCGACGTTCTCGCGCTCGTTGTACACCGGAACCACGATGGACAGCTCCGCCGCGGGCGCGTACGTCGCCTGCGAGACGACCTCGGCGCTGCGAATCTCGGCAACTTGGGCGATGGCTGTCACGACGGGCGCGGATCAGGGAATCAGCATGCCCGGACGACTTCGAGATCCCCCCGCATCGGCGCGGCTACACGTCGAGGTTGCGCACGCCGAGCGCGTTGTTCTCGATGAAGGCGCGCCGCGGCTCGACCTGCTCGCCCATGAGCGTGGAAAAGATCTCGTCCGACGCGATGGCATCCTCGATCTGCACCCTGAGCAGACGCCGGGCAGCGGGATTCATCGTGGTCTCCCAGAGCTGCTCGGGATTCATCTCGCCGAGGCCCTTGTAGCGCTGCAGCGTGACGCTGTCGCGCGCCTCGCCGAGCAGCCAGTCGAGCGCTTCCTTGAACGACTTGATGGCCTGCTGCTTGTCGCCGCGCTTGACCGTCGCGCCGGCGTGCACCAGACCGTGCAGGACGTCGGCCGCGGCGCGAATCTGCGCGTAGTCGCCGCTCGCCAGGAAATCGTGGTCGATCGCCGACGCATGCGGCGTGCCGTGATGCATGCGGATCACGACCAGGCGTCGCGTCTCGCTGACCGCGTCGTAGCGCGCCTCGACCTTCACCTCGTCGTCGCCGATCCCGGCCTGCAGCGCCGTCGCGCTCTCCTGCGCGGCAGCTTCGCTCGCGAGGTCGACCTTCACGCCCTCGAGCAGCGCGTGCAGCGCAGCGGGATCCACGAGGCGCGCCAGGCGCTCGATCACCGCTTCGGCGAGCAGGTATTCGCGCGCGACCGTGCCCAGCGTCTCCGCCGCGAGCGGCGGCTCGTCGGGACCGGGGAGAAGCTCCGCATTCTTGAGCGCCACCTTGAGCAGATGCTGCTTCAGCTCGTGATCGTCCTTGAGATAGGCCTCTTCCTTGCCGAGCTTCACCTTGTAGAGCGGCGGCTGGGCGATGTAGATGTGCCCGCGCTCGACGAGCTCAGGCATCTGGCGATAGAAGAACGTGAGGAGCAGCGTGCGGATGTGCGAGCCGTCCACGTCCGCATCGGTCATGATGATGATGCGGTGGTAGCGCAGCTTGTCCGCGTTGTACTCGTCCTTCTCTTCCTTGCCGTTCGCGTTGGTCGGCCGGCCGAAGCCCGTGCCCAGCGCCGTGATCAGCGTGACGATCTCCTGCGACGATACGAGCTTGTCGAAGCGCGCGCGCTCCACGTTGAGAATCTTGCCGCGAAGAGGCAGGATCGCCTGGAACTTGCGGTCGCGGCCCTGCTTGGCCGAGCCGCCGGCGGAGTCGCCCTCGACCAGATAGAGCTCGCACAGCGCGGGGTCGCGCTCCTGGCAATCGGCGAGCTTGCCGGGAAGGCCCATGCCGTCGAGCACGCCCTTGCGCCGCGTCAGCTCGCGCGCCTTGCGCGCCGCTTCACGGGCGCGCGCGGCGTCGACGATCTTGGAGCAGATGATCTTCGCGTCCTGCGGGCTCTCGAGCAGGAAGTCCGCGAGCTTGTCCGCCACGACCTCCTGCACGATGGGCATCACTTCGGAAGAGACGAGCTTGTCCTTGGTCTGCGACGAGAACTTGGGCTCGGGCACCTTCACCGACAACACGCAGGTGAGGCCTTCGCGCATGTCGTCGCCGGAGGTCTCGACCTTCGCCTTCTTCGCGACCTCCTCCTTCTCGATGTAGCTGTTGAGCGTGCGCGTCATCGCCTGGCGCAAGCCGGTGAGGTGCGTGCCGCCGTCGCGCTGCGGGATGTTGTTGGTGAAGCACTGGACGCTCTCGGCATACGAGTCGTTCCACTGCATCGCCACTTCGACCGTGACCCCCTCCTTCTCGCCGATGGCGTGGAAGACCTTGGGATGCAGCACGCTCTTGCTGCGGTTCATGTACTCGACGAAGCCCTTCACCCCGCCCGAGTACGCGAAGTTCTCGCTCTTGCCGTCGCGCTGGTCGACCAGCTCGATCTTGACGCCGTTGTTGAGGAACGAGAGCTCGCGGATGCGCTTGGCGAGGATCTCGTAGTGGTACTCGACCCGGCTGAACGTTTCCTGCGCGGCCATGAAGTGCACCTCGGTGCCGCGACGATCGGTGGCGCCGACCATCGCGAGCGGCGCAACGGCCTCGCCGCGCCGGAATTCCATCTGGTACACGTGGCCGTCGCGCCAGATGCGAAGCTTGAGCCAGTCCGAAAGTGCGTTCACCACCGACACGCCCACGCCGTGCAGGCCGCCCGACACCTTGTAGCTGTTCTGGTCGAACTTGCCGCCCGCGTGCAGCTCGGTCATCACGATCTCCGCCGCCGAGCGCTTGAATTCGTCGTCCTGCTTGATGTCGGTCGGGATCCCGCGACCGTTGTCGACGACCGATACGGAATTGTCGGCGTGGATCACGACCTTGATGTCGTCGCACCAGCCCGCGAGCGCCTCGTCGATGGCGTTGTCGAGCACCTCGAACACCATGTGGTGCAGTCCGGTGCCGTCCGAGGTGTCGCCGATGTACATGCCCGGACGCTTGCGCACGGCGTCGAGGCCCTTCAGCACCTTGATGCTGTTGGAGTCGTAGTCGGTACCGTTGCCGTTGGCGTTGAGGTTGGGCTGGTGGTGCTGGGGGAAGGAATCGGCGGGAATCATCATTGCTTTCGTGAACGCTGCTGCGGCTTCGGAGCCTGGGTGAATCCATTGCGATGCCAACGCGGGGCAGGCAGGCCTCGCACGACCGGTCCTGAGCTCCATGCCCGCCGTGGCCGGCGGACAGGACCGGTGCATTTCGACGTCGGCTAGATGCGCATCGGCATCACGACGTACTTGAAATCGTCGCGCTCGGGCACGGTGACGAGCGCACTCGAGTTCGCATCGCCGAACGCGAGGCGCACCTGCTCCGTGCCGAGGTTCTGCAGCACGTCGAGCAGGTAGGTGATGTTGAAGCCGATGTCGAGCGGATCGCCCTGGTAGGGCACCTCGAGCTCTTCCTCGGCCTCTTCCTGCTCCGAGTTCGTGCAGATGATCTTGAGCTGCCCGGGACCGAGCACCAGGCGCACGCCGCGGAACTTCTCGTTCGAGAGGATCGCGGCGCGCTGCAGAGCGGCCAGCAGCTCGACGCGGGTGAGCTCGATGATCTTGGGGTGACCCGCCGGAATCACGCGGTTGTAATCGGGAAACTTGCCGTCGACGACCTTGCTCACGAGCTCGACGGTGCCGAAGCGGAAGCGCACCTGGTTGGCGAGGATGTCGAGCGTCACGGGGTCCTCGACGTCGGCGAGGAGCTTCCCGAGCTCGAGCACCGTCTTGCGCGGCAGGATCACCTCCTGGCGCTGGTAGTTGCCCGGGAGCTTGAAGCTCGCCCACGACAGCCGATGGCCGTCGGTGGCCACCGCCTGCAGCAGGCTGCCGTCGATCACGAGCAGCATCCCGTTGAGGTAGTAGCGGATGTCCTGCTGCGCCATCGCGAACTCGGCCGACTTGATGAGCGCGCGCAGATCCCGCTGCGCCAGCGAGATCGTCTGCAGCTGCTCGTCGGAGAGCCCGATGCGCGGATAGTCCGCCGCGGGCAGCGTCTGCAGGTTGAAGCGCGAGCGGCCGGCGCGCACCGTCATCTTGCTGCCCGTCGCGTCGACGTTGATCGTGGCGCCGTCCGGCAACGCGCGCAGCAGGTCCTGCAGCTTGCGCGCCGCCACCGTGACGGCCTGCGAATCCTTGCCTTCGAACTCCGACTGCGCCGTGATCTGCATCTCGAGATCGGTGGCGGTGAGGTACAGCCGCCCGTCCTTCAGCTCGAGCAGGACGTTGGCGAGGATCGGCAGGGTATGGCGCCGTTCCACGATCCCGGCCACCGCCTGCAACGGTTTCAACAGCGCATCCCTGCTGATCTGCTTTAGTTGCATTGTTTAAACCGAAGAACAGCTAACAGGAGCGGCGGCGGTTCCGGTACGAAACCGAAAATCGACGTCCCATCAGCGGGTTGGGCGAGGATCATTCCTGTGGATAAGGGCTGTCGGAAGCGGGGATCGTTTGGGGGCTTTTTTGCTTCCGGAGAAATCGCCTGACTAATCCACAAATTATAGCGGTAAAACCAGCCTCTTTCCAGTCACCAAACAGCGGGGTTATACACGGAAAACCGGACCTTAGGCGCACCCGCCGCGATGCTGCCGAACCGCTCGGTCCGCGCCGTCAGTTGCGCAGCACCTGCAGCAGGAAGTTCACGTCGTGGTTCACTTCCGGCACGGTGTCGCGCAGCTTCGCGATCTGCCGGCACGCGTGGAGCACGGTCGTGTGATCCCGGCCCCCGAAGTTGCTGCCGATCTCGGGCAGCGAGAGCTGCGTGAGCTCCTTGGCGAGCGCCATCGCGACCTGCCGCGGCCGGGCGACCGCACGCGAGCGTTTCTTGGAGTGCATGTCCGACACGCGGATCTTGTAGTAGTCGGCGACCGTCTTCTGGATGTTCTCGATCGAGATCTGGCGGTTCTGCACGGCGAGCAGATCGCGCAGGGCCTCCTTGGCCACGTTGAGCGTGATCTCCTGGCCGTGGAAGCTCGAATAGGCCGCCACGCGCTTGAGCGCACCCTCGAGCTCGCGCACGTTGCTGCGGATGTGCTTCGCCACGAAGAACGCGACCTGCTCGTCGAGCTTGATGCCGGAGGCCTGGGCCTTGGCGAGCAGGATGGCGACGCGCATCTCGAGCTCGGGCGGTTCCAGCGCCACGGTGAGGCCCCAGCCGAAGCGGGAGATGAGGCGCTCCTCGATGCCCGAGATCTCCTTCGGATAGGTGTCGCAGGTGATCACCACCTGCTTGTGCGCCTCGACGAGCGTATTGAACAGATAGAAGAATTCCTCCTGCGTCCGGCTCTTGCCGTTGAAGAACTGGATGTCGTCGATCAGCAGGAGGTCGAGCGAGCGGTAGTAGCGCTTGAAGTCGTCGAACGCCTTGTGCTGATAGGCGCGCACCACGTCGGAGACGTAGGTCTCGGCATGGATGTAGCGGATCTTGGCGGCAGGCTCGCGCTCCAGGATCGAGTTGCCGATGGCCTGGATGAGGTGCGTCTTGCCCAGCCCCACGCCGCCGTACACGAACAGCGGGTTGTAGGCGGTCGGGTGATCGGCGACCTGCATGCCGGCCGCACGGGCGAGCTGGTTGGCCTTGCCCGCCACGAAGCTCGCGAACGTGAAGCTCGGGTTGAGGCTCGTCTGCTCGTGCCGCTTGGGTCCGATCGCGGGTACGGTCGGCATCGGCGTATCGGCGCCGCGCGGGCGGGGCGGCGGCGTCGCGACCGCCTGGCTTGGGGCCAGGGCAGCCGCTGCGGCGCGGGGGGCGGTGGACGTTTCGGGTCGCGGCGGGGGAGTCGCGCTGGGCGGGGCATCCACGGCCTCGCTCACGCCGATCGAGATGGTGATCGGGTCGCCGGCAGCGCCCTGGGCGAGCTCGGCGATGCGTTGGGCGAAGCGCTCCTTCACCCACTGCAGGACGAAGCGGTTGGGGGCGAGCACGCGGAAACCGTCTTCCGCGGGCACCACCGTGAGCGGCCGGATCCACGTGTTGAACTGCTGCGGGGTGAGCTCCTGGCGAAAGGCGTCGAGGCAGTGTTGCCAGAAAACGGGGACGGACGGGGCGGGGACAGGCGACGACATGCCGGCGGGATCCTTCGGAGCGGTACGGCCCATCATGGGCAATCAACGGGCCGGGCGCGGGGGCCGGCGGTCCTGCGGGGGCGGGCGATGCGGCTGGTGCGCCGCGGGCGGGCTTCCCGGACGCCGATTATAGGCGCGCCCGGAAAAGTTATCCACAGCTGCCGCGGCCGGGGCGGTGCGCGTGCGCTTGCGCCGAAAGCGCCACCCGCCCATTGACAGCCCATCGCTTAACGGGCTCTAATGTAAGGCTTTTTACTTACAGGTCGCCGATCATGAAACGCACCTTCCAGCCCTCCGTCGTCAAGCGCAAGCGGACGCACGGGTTCCGCGCCCGCATGAAGTCCGTGGGCGGCCGCAAAGTCCTGTCGGCCCGGCGCGCCAAGGGTCGCGCCCGGCTGGCGCCCTGACCTGCCGCACGCGGGGCCGATGCCCCGTGACGCGCGCCCGAGCGGCGGCCCTGCCCGCCGCTACCGCCTCACCGGCACGGGAACGTTCGACGCTCTGTTCAGGAGCGGCCGCCGCCGCGAGGGCGCGTACGTCCAGCTCGTCTATGCGCCGGCCCGCGCCCTTCCCGGCAAGGTGGGATTCGTGCTCGGGCGCAAGGCGCTGCCGCTTGCCGTGGACCGCAACCGCGTCCGACGCATGCTGCGCGAGCGCGTGCGCGCGGCGCGCCCCGCGGTCGAAGCCTACGACGTCATCGTGCGCCTGAAGCGCGGTTGTCCCCGCTCCGAATTCCGGACCGTAGCCGCCGAGGCCGCGCGGCTGCTGGCCGAGCTGGCCCCGATCGCCGCGACCCCCTCATGAAGACCGTGCTGCTCTGGCTGCTGCGCGGCTATCGCTATTTCCTGCGCCCGCTGCTGGGCGCCAATTGCCGCTTCTATCCCAGCTGCTCGGATTACGCGACCGAGGCGATCGAGCGCCACGGCGCACTGCGCGGCACCTGGCTCGCCGTGCGTCGCGTGAGCCGGTGCCACCCGTATCATCCGGGCGGATTCGATCCCGTCCCCTGAGCCGGCGCCTGTCGGCCCGGCTCTCCTGACTGCCTCCTCATGGATACGCAACGCCTGATCCTGTTTTTCATCTTCTCGTTCTCCGCGCTGTTCCTGTGGGAGGCGTGGCAGCGCGAGCACCGGCCGCCCGCGCCGCCCACGGCGGCCACCGCCACGACCGCGCAGAAGGCGGAGGCGGGCGCCGTTCCGCAGGCACCGACCGCGAACGTGCCGGCGGCACCCGGAGGGGCGCCCACCACCGGCGCCGCGCCGGCGGGCGAGCGCATCACCATCCGCACCGACCTCTACACCGCGCAGATCGACACGGCGGGCGGGGTCATCGATGACATCGCGCTCGCGAAGCACGCCGATGCCGAGGACAAGTCGAAGCCCTACCACGTCCTGCTCAAGACCGCCGACCGCACGCTGGTCGCGCAGTCGGGGCTGCTCGGCGACGGACTGCCCAACCATCGCACGCTGTACGAGGCGCTGCCCGGGCCGCGCGAGCTCGCGCCGGGACAGGACCGCCTGGAGCTGCGCCTGCAGGCCACGGCCGCCAACGGCGACAAGGTCGTCCAGGTGCTCACGTTCCATCGCGGCAGCTACGTGATCGACGTCGCCTACGACGTCACCAACAACGGCGCCGCGCCGATCATGCCGTACGCGTACTACCAGTTCACGCGCGACTCGAAGCACGTCGGGTTCCAGAGCTCGATGGCGCCGACGTCGTACACCGGCCCGGTCGTCTACAACGAGAGCGACAAGTACAAGAAGGTCGAATTCGCAGAGATCGACAAGCTCGCCGCCGATCCCTCGCGCAAGCCGCCCTTCACCAAGACCACCGACAACGGCTGGGTGGGCATGGTCGAGCACTACTTCGTCGACGCCTGGCTGCCGCCGGACGACGCGAAGCTCACGCGCGAGTTCTACGCGAAGAAGCTCGACAACGGCCTCTATACCGCGGGCGTGATCGTCCCGGTGGGCACGATCGCGCCCGGGCAGACGGGCCAGGTCCGCATTCCGCTCTATGCCGGGCCGCAGGAGCAGGACGTGCTGTCGAAGCTCGCGAAGGGCCTCGACCTCGTCGTCGACTACGGCATCTTCACGATCATCGCCGCGCCGCTGTTCTGGCTGCTGAAGTGGCTGCACGCCCTCATCCACAACTGGGGCTGGGCCATCATCGTGCTCACGATCATCATCAAGAGCGTGTTCTATCCGCTCAACCACGCGAGCGCGCGCTCGATGGCCAAGATGAAGGTGATCGCGCCGAAGTTGAAGGCGCTGCAGGAGCAGTACGCGAACGACAAGCAGCAGCTCCAGGTCCGCATGATGGAGATGTACAAGCAGGAGAAGATCAACCCGCTCGGCGGGTGCCTGCCGATCCTGGTGCAGATTCCCGTGTTCATCGCGCTGTACTGGGTGCTGCTCTCCGCGGTGGAGCTGCGGCACGCGCCGTGGATCGGCTGGATCCGCGATCTCTCCGCGCCGGACCCGTGGTACGTGCTGCCGGTGATCTACGCGATCACCGCGTGGCTGCAGGTGCGCCTGTCGCCGACGCCGATCCAGGATCCGGTGCAGGCGAAGATCATGCAGATCATGCCGGTGGCGTTCTCGATCATGTTCCTGTTCTTCCCCGCCGGCCTCGTGCTCTACTGGCTGGTCAACAACTCGCTGCAGATCTTCCAGCAATGGCACATGAACCGGGTGCTGCAGAAGGAAGCCGCGGCGGCAGCTGCGAAGCGCCGCTGACGGGCGGCGGCGCCAACCATCGCAAGCGCACAGCAGGGCTGCTGCGCGCGCTCATAGCCTGCTCGCGGCGGGCATGATCCCGTCCGCCGACACCATTGCCGCGATCGCCACGCCGCCAGGACGCGGCGGTGTGGGCATCGTTCGGATCTCCGGCGCGACGGGTGCCGTCCGTGATGTCCGCGGTCGTCGGACGCGCGCTCCCGCCGCGCCGCGCACACCGCGCCACCTTTCGCGGCGCGCAGGGCGAGATCCTGGATGAGGGCCTCGCGCTCTACTTCGAAGCGCCGCACTCGTACACCGGCGAGCACGTGCTCGAGCTGCACGGCCACGGCGGACCCGCCGTGCTGTCGCTGCTGCTCGCGCGCTGCCTCGAGTGCGGGGCGCGCCTCGCCAATCCCGGCGAGTTCACCCAGCGCGCATTCCTCAACGGCAAGCTCGACCTCGCGCAGGCCGAAGGCGTTGCGGACCTCATCGATGCGGCCACGTCGACGGCGGCGCGCGCCGCTGCGCGCAGCCTGTCGGGCGAGTTCTCGCGCCACGTGCGCGCGCTCGTCGACGGCCTGATCGACCTGCGCATGCTGACCGAAGCCTCGCTCGACTTTCCCGAGGAGGACATCGAGTTCCTGCGCGCTGGCGATGCGGGGGGGCGCCTGCAGCGCATGCGCAGCGCGCTGGCCGCGATCCTCGCGCGGGCGCAGCAGGGTGCGTTGCTGCGCGAAGGTGTGGCCGTCGTGCTGATCGGGCAGCCCAACGTCGGCAAGTCGAGCCTCATGAACCGCCTTGCGCGCGAGGAGGTGGCGATCGTGACCGACATTGCCGGCACGACGCGCGACGCGCTGCGCACGAGCATCGCCATTGCCGGCATTCCGGTGACGGTGATCGACACCGCCGGACTGCGTCCCACCGACGATCCCATCGAGTCGATCGGCATCGATCGCACGTGGGCCGCGGTCGCGCATGCGAATCTCGCGTTGCTGATCGTGGACGCGCAGGGACTCGATGCGCACGCCGAAAGCGCGAACCGCGAGATCCTCGACCGCCTGCCGCCGCGCCTGCCGCGCATCGTCGTGCACAACAAGATCGATCTCACCACGCATTCGCCGAGCGTGGACGCGACCGGCGCGGCGACGCCCGCGAGCGGCCCGCGCTGGGACGTATGGCTGTCCGCGAAGACCGGGGCCGGCGTCGAGCTCCTCGAGCGCACGATCCGCGAAGCCGCCGGCGCGCACGAGGACCTGGAGGACGCGTTCATCGCCCGCGCCCGCCATCTCGAGGCGTTGCGCGGGGGCGACACGCATCTCGCCGCGGCGCAGGTCCATCTGGACCAGCCGGCGCCGCCGCTCGAGCTCTTCGCCGAGGAATTGCGCGAGGCGCAGGAAGCGCTCGCCGCAATCACCGGCGAATTCACGGCCGACGATCTCCTCGGCGCGATCTTCTCGCGCTTCTGCATCGGAAAATGATCGGCACGAGCAGCGGTGCTCGCCTCCGGGGTGCCGCTGAGGCGCCCGGCGCGTGGCGCTCACTCTGCGGTACCCCCAGGGGCACTCCGAGGGGCGGTGGCACGGAGGTGCAAAATTGCGTGGCAGGCGGCAGGAGCCGTGCGTCACGTGCCGCGCGACGCGTCGGAGCGCTGTGACGTGGCGCGAAGCTTGCTCGCCGGGTGTTTTCGCGGGAGGAGCCCAGCATGGACAAGCCATCGCGCTACGTCGTCACCAACCCGCGCGTGCTGTGGCAGCTCGCGCGCAAGTCGGCATCGGCGTGGAGCGCCGACTACGCGCCGAGCATGGGCGCCGCCATCTCGTACTACACCGTCTTCTCGATCGCGCCCCTGCTGCTCATCGTGATCGCGGTCGCGGGCCTCGTGCTCGGGCGGCAAGCGGCGTCCGGCGAGATCTTCGCGCAGCTGCACGGCCTCATCGGCGACGCCGGCGCGACCGCGATCCAGGCGATGGTGGAAAGCGCGAGCGACACGGGCAGGAGCACCCTTGCCGCGATCATCGGCGCGTTCACGCTTGCTGCTCGGCGCCACCACGGTGTTCGCCGAGCTGCAGAGCGCGCTCGACCGCATCTGGAAAGCGCCGGCTGCGCAAAGGAAGGAAGGCGTGTGGGCCATGCTCCGGGCACGCGTGCTGTCCTTCGGACTCATCCTCGCGATCGGGTTCCTGCTCCTGGTGTCGCTCGTCCTGAGCGCCGCGCTCGCGGCGCTCGGCACGTTCTGGGGATCGCTCTTCGGTGGCTGGGAGGCGCTGCTGCACGTTGCGAACCTCGTCGTCAGCGTGCTGGTGGTCACGGTGCTGTTCGCCGTCATCTACAAATTCCTGCCGCGGGTGAATATCGCGTGGCACGACGTGTGGGTCGGCGCGGCCGTGACCGCGATCCTGTTCTCGATCGGCAAGTTCCTCATCGGGCTCTACATCGGCAAGAGCGGCGTAGTCTCGGGCTTCGGTGCGGCGGGCTCGCTCGCCGTGGTGCTGGTGTGGGTCTACTACTCGGCGCAGATCTTCCTGCTCGGCGCCGAATTCACGTGGGTGTATGCGCACGAGTTCGGATCGCGGCAGGGCGAGGACATGACGGCGGCACGGAAAGCGCAGGCTGGCGGACGCGTGCCGGAGCAGCAGCCCGGCGCGAACGAAGGGACGGGGAGGGGCCTGCACGGCGGGGGACCCGCGCCCCGACCGCGCCCCGTTACGCCCGCCGCCCGTCAGGCGATGGCGTTTCTCGATCGCTCGCCGAGGCTCGCGCTGGGCCTCATCGTCGTCATCGGTGGCGCTGCGGCGATCGCGGCGCTTCTGCGCGGACGGTTGCGCTGAGCGAGCAATGCCGGCACGTTGCGGCGAGGCCGCGTAAGGAAGGAGCCGCGGGCAGGATGCAATAATTGCGGGCGGCGTGTCGCGTTTCTTCTGCCGCCTTCGCGGCCGGCGCCTGCCGTTCGGCGCACCGGCCGGATCGATGCCGCCTCCGCGTTCACCCGATGCGCCTCTGTCTTCCCGCGCCGCAATGGCCCGCTGTCGCCCGCAGCATCGGGGGCGTTGGCCTGGGTGCGTTGGCAGGATGGATCTGCAGCCGGATCGGCACGCCGATTCCATGGATGCTGGGGCCGCTCTTCGCGCTCGCCGTGCTGCGCGTGAGCGGCCTCGACGTGCGCACGATCCCGGGCGGACGACAGATCGGGCAATGGGTGATCGGGACTTCGCTCGGCCTCTATTTCACCCCGCAGGTGATCCGCGAGGTGAGCGGGTGGTGGCCGCTGCTCGCGGCCGGAGCGTTCTTCTCCGTCGTGCTGGGTTACGGCGCGGGGCTCGCGCTGGCGCGTCTCGCGGGCGTCGATCGCACCACCGGCGTGTTCGCGTGCGTGCCCGGCGGTGCGGCGGAGATGGCCGTGCTCGGCGACCGTTTCGGCGCGCGCGCGGACCGCGTGGCCGCCGCGCAGAGCCTGCGCATGCTGATCGTGGTGATGACCATTCCGGCGATCTACACGGTGATCGGCGTGCACGGGCTCGACATGTACGTGCCGGGAGCGAAGGTGTTCGAGCCCGCCGGCCTCGCGCTGCTGCTCGCGCTCACCCTCGCCGGTGCGTTCGCGATGCAGCGCCTGCGCGTGCCGAACGCGTTCGTGCTCGGCGCGCTCGCGGTCGCCATCCCGCTCACCGCGCTCGAGGTGAATCTGTCCTCGGTGCCGACGTGGGCATCGAACGGTGCGCAATGCCTGCTCGGCTGCGCGCTCGGCGCACGGTTCCAGCCCGATTTCCTGCGCGGCGCGCCGCGCTTCGTGGCTGCAACCGCGACGACTGCGGCGGGATCGATCGCGGTCGCGGCACTGTTCGGCGTCGCGCTCGCGCTGCTGGCGGGATTGCATCCGGCGACCGTCGTGCTCGGCATGGCGCCGGGGGGCATCGCGGAGATGTGCATCACCGCGAAGGTGCTGCAACTCGGCGTGCCGCTCGTGACCGCGTTTCACGTCACGCGCGTCGTGGTGCTTCTGCTGGGCACCGGTCCGCTGTTCGTGACGCGCGCGCGACTGGCGTCGGCGCAGAGCCGGCGCGGCGTGATGTCGCCGCCGACGTGCGTTCGCGGCGTTACTGCGCCGCACCTTACCCTCGCAGGGATCTAGTGCTAACCTAGCGCCCCTCCGAACGGAGCCGTCCGCATTCACGCGTGTATCGCCGTCGGAGGTCCTGCTTCTCGGTGCGCGTGCCGAGGGGAGTGGTCCAACCCCCAAGAGTCCCAGCATGAACGACAGTCAATCGCTTGCAGCTCTCGCGGCGCAGGTCGCCGCGCCCTCCTACGTGCAGCATCGGCGCCTGCTCGAATGGGTACGCAACATCGCGGCGCTCACCAGGCCCGATCGCATCGTGTGGTGCGACGGCTCGGAGGACGAATACGACGCGCTGTGTGGCGGCATGGTCGAAGCCGGCACGTTGCAGCGCCTCAATCCCGCCAAGCGCCCCAACAGCTATCTCGCGTGGTCCGATCCTTCGGACGTCGCGCGCGTCGAGGACCGCACGTTCATCTGCAGCGACAAGGAGGAGGACGCGGGTCCGACCAACAACTGGGTCGCGCCGGCCGAGATGCGCAGCACGCTCGACCGGTCTCTTCGATGGCTGCATGCGGGGCCGCACGATGTACGTGGTGCCCTTTTCGATGGGCCCGATCGGCAGTCACATCTCGCACATCGGGGTCGAGGTCTCGGACAGCCCCTACGTCGTCGTCAGCATGCGCATCATGACCCGCATGGGGCGCGCCGTGTTCTCGGTGCTCGGCACCGACGGCGTGTTCGTGCCGTGCGTGCATTCGGTCGGCGCGCCGCTCGCGCCGGGTGAACGCGACGTGGCGTGGCCGTGCAACAAGGACCACAAGTACATCGTGCACTTCCCGGAAACGCGCGAGATCTGGTCGTACGGTTCGGGCTACGGCGGCAACGCGCTCCTCGGCAAGAAGTGCTTCGCGCTGCGCATCGCATCGGTGATGGGCCGCGACCAGGGCTGGCTCGCGGAGCACATGCTGATCCTCGGCGTCACGTCGCCCACGGGCGAGAAGACTTACGTGTCCGCTGCGTTCCCGAGCGCGTGCGGCAAGACGAATTTCTCGATGATGATCCCGCCTGCGGGTTTCGAAGGCTGGCGCGTGACGACCATCGGCGACGACATCGCGTGGATCAAGCCCCACGCCGACGGCCGCTTCTACGCGATCAATCCGGAGGCGGGCTACTTCGGCGTCGCGCCGGGCACGTCGTACGAGACGAACGCGACGGCGATGGAGATGCTGCGCGAGAACGTCATCTTCACCAACGTCGCGCTCACCGACGACGGCGACGTGTGGTGGGAGGGCATGACCAGGACGCCGCCCGCGCACCTCACGGACTGGCAGGGCAAATCGTGGACGCCCGACTGCGGCCGCAAGGCGGCGCATCCCAACGCGCGCTTCACGGTGGCGGCGATCCAGTGCCCGACGCTCGATCCGCACTGGAACAGCACGGACGGCGTGCCGATCGCCGCGTTTGTGTTCGGCGGGCGCCGCAGCGACACGCTCCCGCTCGTGGTCGAAGCCGCGAACTGGGAGGAGGGCGTCTACAAGGCGGCGACGATGGGGTCGGAAACGACGGCGGCGGCCACCGGCAAGGTCGGCGAAGTGCGCCGCGATCCTTTCGCGATGCTCCCGTTCTGCGGGTATCACGTCGGCGACTACTTCCGCCACTGGCTGGAGATGGGGCGTTCGGTGCAGCAACCGCCACGCATCTTCAACGTGAACTGGTTCCGCACCGACGAGCACGGCAAGTTCGCCTGGCCGGGCTACAGCCAGAACATGCGCGTGCTGCAGTGGATCGTGGAGCGGTGCCACGACCGTGCGCACGCCGCTGGAGACGCCGCTCGGACTCGAGCCGGATTACCGCGATCTCGACTGGACCGGGCTCGATTTTCCGCCCGAGAAGTTCCGGCAGGTCATGCGGATCGACGGCGCGATGTGGCGGCGCGAGCTCGCCGCCCACGACGAGCTGTTCTCGAAGCTCGGGGCGAAGCGTCCGCCGGCGTTGGCCCAGGAACGCCAGCGCTTGGGCGAGAAGCTCGGAGTGTAAGCGCTCACACACGCGCCGACGGTGGCCCCGGGGCGGCCGTCTTCGCTTTGGGGCGTGGCGGCGAATGCGGTGCATGGGCCGCCTGCGGGCGCCAGAACGCGCACTGCGCCCGCCAGCCGCGATGTGGTCGTGCCGGCGAAGCATGGGCATGCTGGGGCGGGAAGCCTTGCCCCTGCCGTTCAGGCTGAGCTCAGCAGCTGCTCGACCTCGCGCCTGCGCGGGGCACCTTTGCGGCCGCCCGGGCGCGAGCATTTGAGGGCCGCCGCGGCATTCGCGAACTGCGCCGCAGCCGCGATCGATCGGCCCTGGGCGATCTCGAGGGTGAAGGCGCCGTGCCACACGTCTCCGGCTGCAAGGGTATCCACCGCGCGGATGGCGGGAGCAGGGGCCCAGCGTTCCACGCCCGCGTCCAGCCACAGGAATCCATCGGCGCCGAGCGTCACGCCGACGACGCCCACGAACTCGCGCGCGGCTCGGCGGAGCGCGGCGCCCGCGTCGTCCGGGCCGCACAGGTTCTCCAGCCCCGCCGCAGAAAACATCACGTACTCTGCGACACGGCCCAGCTCCAGGACGGTTTCGGTGGGGCCCACATCCGCGTCCAGCACCGAGCGCACGCCGGAGGTTCCGGCCGCGATCAACGACGCGAGGGCGCCGGCGCGCCAGCGCACGTCCGCGAGCACTGCCTGGGCGTGGGCGATGCGCTCGACCGGCAGCCAGTCCGGCTGAACCTCGAGCGCGGGATCGTTGTAAGCGATCACCGCGCGGTCTCCATTTGGCGCCACCAGCACCGCGGCCGACGGTGAGCGGCACCCCGCGAGGCGCTTCACATGCGATACGTCGACGCCTTCCCCGACCAGCTCGGCCAGAATGCATTCGCCCAGCCAGTCGTCGCCTAGTCGGCCCCAGAACTCCGCGTTCCCGCCCAGGCGGGCGATGGCGACGCTGGCATTGGCGGCCATGCCTCCGCCAGACTCGGAAAAGCCGGTCGCGAGTACCTTGACTGGCTTTGTGGGAATTTCGTCGACGGTGTAGATGGAATCCATCGCGCACATGCCGACGGCGATGACGGTGGCGGCCACTTGAGCTGTCCTCGTGATCTGGGGACGTGTTTCACGTGAAACATCTGCCGCGCGGCAGGGTGGCGTGTTTCACGTGAAACAGGCGTTCCGGCCGATTCCGGAGGCTCCGGATTTCCCGTATCCTTGCGCTCCCTTGCTTGTCCCGGCCGTCCCGTGTCATGAAATATCCTGAAGCATTCGACGTCATTGTAGTAGGTGGAGGTCACGCCGGGACCGAGGCGGCGCTCGTCGCCGCCCGCATGGGGCGGTCGACGCTCCTGCTGACGCACAGCATCGAGACCCTCGGCCAGATGTCGTGCAATCCTTCGATCGGGGGGATCGGCAAGGGCCACCTCGTCAAGGAAGTCGACGCCCTCGGGGGCGCCATGGCCCTCGCCACCGATGAAGCCGGGATCCAATTCCGGACGCTCAATTCCAGCAAAGGCGCGGCCGTTCGGGCCACGCGAGCCCAGGCTGACCGCCTCCTGTACAAGCGCGCGATCCGGACGCGCATCGAAACCCAGCCCAACCTCACCCTCTTCCAGCAGGCAGTCGACGATCTCCTCGTGGAGGATGGACCCGGCGGTCCGCGGGTGACGGGCGTGGTCACACAGCTCGGCATCACCTTCGAGGCGCGCACGGTGGTGTTGACCACGGGGACGTTCCTCGCCGGACTCATCCACGTGGGCCTCGCGCGCCACGAGGCGGGAAGGGCAGGGGATCCGCCCGCCAAGCGCCTCGCCGAGCGTCTGCGCGAGCTGGACCTGCCGGTGGGCCGCCTCAAGACCGGAACGCCGCCGCGGCTCGATGCACGCACGATCGATCTCGCCGGGCTCGAGCTCCAGCCCGGCGACAACCCGGAGCCGGTGTTCTCGTTCATGGGCGACCGCGGGATGCATCCGCGTCAGCTCCCGTGCTGGGTGACGCACACCAACGAACGCACCCACGAGATCATCCGCGCCGGGCTCGACCGATCGCCGCTCTTCACCGGCGTCATCGAGGGCGTCGGCCCGCGGTATTGCCCGTCCATCGAGGACAAGGTGGTGCGGTTCGCGCAACGCAGCTCGCACCAGATCTTCCTCGAGCCGGAGGGCCTCACTACGACCGAGATCTACCCCAACGGCATCTCGACGTCGCTGCCGTTCGACGTCCAGCTCGCGCTGGTTCGCTCCATGAAGGGCTGCGAGCGCGCGCACATCCTGCGGCCGGGCTACGCCATCGAGTACGACTACTTCGACCCGCGCGGCCTGCGGCCGACGCTGGAAACCCGAGCCATAGGCGGGCTGTTCTTCGCGGGACAGATCAACGGGACGACCGGGTACGAGGAGGCCGCGGCGCAGGGGATGCTGGCCGGGATCAATGCGGGTCGTGCAGCGGCTGGCGAAGAACCCTGGTATCCCCGGCGCGACGAGGCCTATCTCGGCGTGCTGGTCGACGACCTGGTGACCCGCGGCGTGACGGAGCCGTACCGCATGTTCACCTCGCGCGCCGAATACCGGCTGCAGTTGCGCGAGGACAACGCCGACCTGCGGCTCACCGAGACCGGACGGCGCCTCGGCGTGGTCGACGACCTGCGCTGGGCTGCCTTCGAGCGCAAGCGCGAGGCGATCGCGCGCGAGGTCGAGCGCCTGCGGAGCACGTACGTCAACCCCGCCGTCGTCGACCGCTACGCCGCCGAGCGCGTGCTTGGCCAGGCGATCGAGCGGGAGTACTCCCTCGCCGAATTGCTGCGCCGGCCGGGAGTCTCGTACTCGGCCCTGGCCACGCTGCCCGGCACCGGAACGGCGGTCGAAGCCCCCGCGGTCGTCGAGCAGGTGGAGGTCGTGATCAAGTACGAGGGCTACATCCAGCGCCAGCGCGACGAGATCGCCCGTCACCGCGGCCAGGAGGACCTCGTGCTGCCGCGCGGCCTCGACTACGGGACCGTTCGCGGCCTCTCCACCGAAGTCCAGCAGAAGCTCAACGCGCACCGGCCGGAGACTATCGGTCACGCCAGCAGGATCTCGGGGATCACGCCGGCAGCCGTCGCGCTCCTGCTAGTGCACCTGCGCCGAGGCTTCGCGGTGGCACCGGCGGCCGACGGCTGCGCCGAGCAGCGGAGTGCCTGAGACATGGAGCTCGATGCCGGCCTCGCTGCGTTGCGTGCCCGGGGCATCCGCCTCCCGCACGGCGCTGCGGACGACCTTGCCCGGTACGTGGCCCTGCTGCACAAATGGAACCAGACCTATAATCTGACCGCCGTGCGCGACGCGGCCCGGATGGTGACGCACCACCTGCTGGACGCGCTGGCCGTCCTGCCCCACCTGCCCGAACGCAGCGGCCTTCGCCTGCTCGATGTCGGAAGCGGCGGGGGCGTGCCCGGCATCCCGTTGGCCATCGCGCGCCCGGAGTGGAGCGTCACCCTGCTCGACAGCAATCACAAGAAGGGCGCTTTCCTGCGCCAGGCCGTCGCCGAATTGCAGCTCACCCATGTCGATGTCGCGATCGAGCGCGTCGAGCACCATCGCCCGGATGCCGCGTACGACGCGGTGATCAGTCGCGCCTTCTCGGATCTCGCGAGCTTTGCGCGCTGCGCGTCCCCCCTGCTGGCCCCCGGGGGCCGCCTGTACGCGATGAAAGGTGTCGTTCCGCACGAGGAGCTCGCGGAGCTGCCGGAAGGCATCAAGGTCGTCGCGATGCCGGCCATCGCCGTGCCGGGCCTGGCTGCGCACCGCCACCTCGTCGTCATGGAGCCTCAATGACCCGCATCATCGCCATCGCCAACCAGAAGGGCGGGGTCGGCAAGACCACCACGTGCGTGAACCTCGCGGCAAGCCTGGCGGCGATGAAGCGCCGCGTGCTGCTGGTGGATCTGGATCCGCAGGGCAATGCCACGACCGGCTCGGGACTTGATAAGCGAGCGCTCACTCACACCGTGTACCACGTCCTGCTTGGCGAGCAGAGGATCGCGGACGCCCGCGTAGCCCGCGCCGCGGGCCGGGTTCGACGTCCTGCCTTCGAACCGCGACCTGGCGGGCGCGGAGGTCGAGCTGGTCACCCTGCCGGAGCGCGAGACGCGCCTCAAGGACGCGCTGGCCGAGGCCCTGCAGCAGATGCGCTCGGCGATCGGCGAGGTCGCCGACGAATACGACTTCATCCTTCTCGACTGCCCGCCCTCCCTGTCGCTGCTGACGCTGAACGGGCTGTGCGCCGCGGATTCGGTGCTCATTCCCATGCAGTGCGAGTACTACGCGCTCGAGGGCCTCTCCGACCTCGTGCAGACGCTCAAGAAGGTGCGCGCGCACCTCAATCCGCGCCTCGACATCGAGGGCCTGCTGCGCACGATGTACGACCCGCGCAATACCCTCGCCCTGAACGTCGGGGCCGAGCTCGAGAAGCACTTCGGCGCGAAGGTCTACCGCACGGTCATCCCGCGCAACATCCGCCTCGCCGAGGCGCCGTCGCATGGCCTCCCCGTGCTGTACCTCGACCGTGCCTCCAAGGGCGCGCAGGCGTACCTCGCGTTGGCGGGCGAGATGCTGCGCCGCATGGAAGCGGCGGCCGGTCACGAACCCGAATCCGCAGCGGTCGCCGGCTGATCGGCGAGCCCGATAGAGGAGCTTCCGGAATGATCCGTCCCAAGGGCCTCGGCCGAGGCCTCGACGCGCTGCTCGCCGGAGGCGACGACGCCCCGGGCGGCGACTCGCTCCAGACGATCGCGATCGACCGCCTGCGGCCGGGCAAGTACCAGCCCCGCACGCGCATGGACGACGCGTCGCTCGACGAGCTCGCGCAGTCCATCCGCGAGCAGGGGATCATGCAGCCGGTGCTGGTCCGGCCCGTGGGCGGCGGCAAGTTCGAGATCATCGCCGGCGAGCGGCGCTGGCGCGCGGCCGGTCGCGCCGGGCTCAAGGAAGTGCCCGCGCTGGTGCGTGCCGTCGAGGACCAGGCGGCACTCGCGCTCGCGCTCATCGAGAACATCCAGCGCGAGGACCTGAACCCGCTCGAGGAGGCGAACGGCCTGCAGCGCCTCATCGACGAGTTCGGCCTGACGCACGATGCCGCGGCGAAGGCCGTCGGCCGCTCGCGCAGCGCGGTCTCCAATCTCCTGCGCCTGCGCGAGCTCGCGAAGCCCGTGCAGGAGTACGTGCTGGGGGGCGACCTCGACATGGGCCACGCCCGGGCGCTGCTCGGGTTGGCATCCGGCGAGCAGACCGCTGCCGCCACCCGGATCGTGAACCTGGGGCTCTCGGTGCGCGAGGCGGAACGCCTGGTGCACACCATGACCCACGCCAGGAACAAGCGCCCGCGCGCTGCCGGACGCGCCCTCGATCCCGACGTCGCGCGGCTGCAGGAGGAGCTCGCCGAGCTCCTCGGCGCGCACGTCGCGATCGAGGCCCGACCCAAGGGAGCGGGGCGGATCGTGATCGACTACGCGAGCCTGGATCAGCTCGACGGCATCCTCGCCAGGCTGAAGGCCTGACGAGGCCGTTCGAGCGCGGCGCTGTTTACCTGCCGCGCTCGTTCTCCGTCTAGACCTGCTGCAGCATCGTCTCGGCGCCCGACACCTCGTACTTTCCCGGCGCCTCGACGTTGAGCGTTTTCACCACGCCGTCGTCGACGAGCATCGAGAAGCGCTGGCAGCGCGTGCCCATGCCGCGCGCGTCGAGGTCGAGGTCGAGACCGAGGGCCTTGGCGTACGTGGCGCTGCCGTCACCCATCATGCGCACCTTGCCGGCCGTGTGCTGGTCGCGTGCCCAGGCGCCCATCACGAACGCGTCGTTGACGGCCATGCAGATGATCTCGTCGACCCCCTTCCTCTTGAGCGCGTCGTAGTTCGCGACGTAGCTCGGCACGTGCTTCGCCGAGCACGTCGGCGTGAACGCGCCCGGCAGGCCGAAGATCACGACCTTCTTCCCGCGCGTGAGATCCGCGACGCTGAACTGGTTGGGCCCGATCGTGCAGCCCGGCGTTTCGTTCTCGACATACTCCGACAGCGTGCCCGCTGGCAGCCGGTCGCCCACCTTGATCGTCATTGCAGCCTCCGATGATGTGTCTGTGTCGCGCGCGCGGCGCGGCGCGAATGCGAAGCTTAGCGTAAGGGTGTCGCACCCTACGGGGATCGCCCTTGAACAGCGCTCGCGGCGGGCGTAGGGTAGCGACTCGCTGCCACAGGGGAGGCTGCCGTGACGACAACGACCAAAGCGGGCACGACGACCCGCAGGCGATCGCTTGCGACCACGCTGTACATCGCGACGCGCAAGGGGCTCTGGACGCTCGCGAGCGACGACACGAGACGCGCGTGGAAGCTCGCGGGGCCGCACTTTCTCGGCCACATCGTGCATCACGCGATGGTCGATCCGCGCGACGGCCGCACGCTGCTCGCCGCTGCCCGCACCGGGCACCTCGGTCCGACGATCTTCCGCTCGACCGATCGTGGCCGCACGTGGAAGGAAGCGAAGCAGCCGCCCGCTTTTCACGCGGGCAGCGGACGCAGCGTGGATCACACGTTCTGGCTCACACCGGGCCACGCGTCGGAACCGGGCGTGTGGTACGCGGGCACGTCGCCCCAGGGCCTCTTCCGGTCGAGCGACGGCGGCGTGACCTGGGAGGGCGTCGACGGCTTCAACGAGCACCCGCAGCGCAAGGCGTGGTGCGGCGGCGACCAGGACGGGACGCCGGATGGCGCCAAGCTTCATTCCATCATCGTCGACCCGCGCGACCCCACGCACTTGTACATCGGGATGTCGGGCGGCGGCGTTTTCGAGTCGACGACCGCGGGCGCCGACTGGCAACCGCTCAACCGCGGCGTGCGCGCCGACTTCCTCCCGCAGCCCGATCCTGAGTACGGCCACGACCCGCATTGCGTGCGCATGCATCCGCTGCTGCCCGATCGGCTCTATCAGCAGAATCACTGCGGGATCTACCGCCTCGACCGGCCGGCGCAGGAGTGGAAGGAGATCGGCGGCGCGATGCCGAAGTCGGTGGGCTCGATCGGATTTCCGATGGTGCTCCATCCCCACGATCCGGATACCGCGTGGGTGTTCCCCATGGACGGCTCCAGCGTGTGGCCGCGTGTGTCGCCGGGCGGGCGGCCCGCGGTCTATCGCACCGTCAACGGCGGCACGACGTGGCAGCGCCAGTCGACCGGCCTGCCCGCATCGCAGGCGTGGTGGACCGTGAAGCGGCAGGCGATGACCGCGGATCGCGCGCCCGACGGTGGGCGTGTATTTCGGGACCACGAGCGGCGAGCTGTGGGGCAGTCGCGACGAAGGGCGCAGCTGGCGGCCGCTCGCGCGCCACCTGCCGCACGTCTACGCCGTCGAGGCATGCTGAGCCGTGGCCGCGCGCCGTGGGCCCGCATGCCGCGCGCCGAGCGCACGGCGGCGCGCAGCGTGCGAGACCGACGGACACTGCGCTCGTGATCGTTCGCATTCCCGGCCTGCTGCATTCGTACACCGCCGGCGCGCGCACGGTGGAGCTCGCGCTCGACGACGACGCGAGCCTCGATCAAGTCCTGCGCGCGCTCGATCGGCGCTACCCGGGCCTGCGGTTCCGGCTCGTCGACGAGCAGGACCGTGTGCGGCCGCACATCAGGCTCTTCGTCGACGGCGCGCCCGCGCCGACCTTGTCCGCGGCGGTGGGTCGCAACTCGGAACTGGTGATCGTCGGCGCCCTTTCGGGCGGTTGAACGGGTGCGCGCGAGCCGCTGGTGCGCTGCAGCACGGGTTTGCGGCCACGGGCGTTCCGCGGCTATAATTCGAAAGTTTGCTTCACCCGGAAAACGCGCGCATAAGCGGAACCGGCCAAGCCTGCCGCGCTCCCGGAGTGCTCCTCAAGTCGATCTCCCAGCCCATCCGCACGGTCCTCAAGTGGCAGGTCCTCGCGACCGCATTGATGGCCGCCATTGCGGGTGCCTGGGCAGGCGGTGACGGCGCGCTCTCGGCGGCCCTCGGCGGTGCGGTCAACGTCCTGGCGGGCGTCGTCTATGCCGTGCTTCTGGATATCGGTGGCGGAAAGCCGCGCGGCGCCGACAGGGCGCTGATGAGGATGTTCCGGGCCGAGGGAGGCAAAGTCCTCGCGATCATCGGAGCGCTCTGGATCGTGCTCTCGACGTACAAGGACGTGGTCATGCCCGCGTTCTTCGCTACGTTCGTCGTCACGGTGATCGTGTTCAGCATGGCGTTTTTTGTCCGCGACTAGAACGGCTTAGGATCAGGCGATGGCTGCCGAACACGCTACCGAGCTCACCCCCACGTCGTACATCCAGCACCACCTCACGTTCCTCACCGAGCCGGTTGGCAACGGCTCCGTGAACGTCGACACGCTGGTGACCACCATCGTCGTGGCGGTGCTCGCCTTCGGCTTCCTGTGGATGGTCACGCGCCGCTCGACGGCGGGCGTGCCGTCCAAGACCCAGGCGTTCGTCGAGCTCACGTTCGACTTCATCAACGACCAGGTGAAGGGCATCTACCACGGCGAGAGCAAGATCGTCGCCCCCATCGCGCTCACCACGTTCGTGCTCATGCTGTTCCTGAACGCGATGGACTTCCTGCCGGTCGACTCGATGTCCGCGTTCTTCGGGCGCTGGGCTTCGCCGAGTGGCGCCCCGTGCCCACGGCCGACGTCAACACGACCTTCGCGCTGTCGCTGTCGGTGTTCGGCATGATGATCTTCTACAGCATCAAGGTGAAAGGCCTCTTCGGCTGGCTGCACGAGCTCGTCGCGGCACCCTTCGGCCTGAAGCCGCTGTGGATGTCGCCGCTGCTGCTCATCTTCAACCTGCTGTTCAACCTCGTCGAGTACATCTCCAAGCCGCTTTCGCACAGCCTGCGGCTGTTCGGCAACATGTACGCGGGCGAGCTCATCTTCATGCTGCTCGGACTGTGGGCGTCGACGGGCATCGTCGGCACGCTCTTCGGCGGCGTGCTGCATCTCGGCTGGGCGATCTTCCACATCCTGATCGTCGGCCTGCAGGCGTACATCTTCATGATGCTCACGGTCGTCTACATCGCCATGGCCCACGAGGGTCACTGAACCTCCAACCCACCACCGAAGCAACCCACGAAAGGAAAAACCAAATGGACAAGATGCAATTCGCGGCGCTGATCCAGGCCTACACGGGCGTCGGCATCGGCCTCATCATCGGCCTGGGCGCCCTCGGCGCGTGCGTAGGCGTGGGCATCATGTGCTCGCGCTTCCTCGAAGGCGCCGCCCGCCAGCCCGAGCTCATCCCGCAGCTGCAGGCCAAGGTGTTCCTGCTGCTCGGCCTGATCGACGCGTCCTTCATCATCGGCGTGGGTCTCGCGATGCTGTTCGCGTTCGGCAACCCGCTGCTCGCGGTCGTCCGCTGACGCAACCATCGCGCTGCCGGCCCGACGCGCGGCATCCGACGCACGAGAGGCAAGAGATGAACATCAACCTGACGCTGCTCATGCAGGCCGTCGCGTTCTTCGCGTTCATCTGGTTCTGCGCGAAATTCATATGGCCGCCGCTGATGCGGGCCATCGAAACGCGCCAGAAGCAGATCGCCGAAGGGCTGGCCGCCGGCGAAGCGGGCAAGCAGAGCCTCGCCACGGCCGAGAAGCGCATCGCCGAGATGCTGTCGGAAGCGAAGGGCCGCTCGTCCGAGATCATCGTCGCAGGGCGAGAAGCTCAAGAGCGAGACGGTCGAGGCGGCAAAGGCCGAAGCGAAGTCCGAGGCCGAGCGCATCATCGCGACCGCCAAGGCCGAGATCGAGCAGGAAGTCGCGCGCGCCAAGGAGGCGTTGCGCAACCAGGTGGCCGATCTCGCCGTCGCGGGCGCGCGCCAGATCCTGCAGCGCGAGATCGACCCGAAGGCGCACGCCGACCTTCTCGCCGCCATCCAGCGGCAGCTCTGACCCCGACGACCCATGGCCGAGCTCATCACGATCGCGCGACCGTACGCCGAAGCGGCGTTCCGGATCGCGCGCGAAGAGAACGCGCTGCCCGTCTGGAGCGAGATGCTGCGCTTCATGAGCAGCCGTCATCGCCGAGCCGCAGATGGCCGGCGCCCTCGACAACCCGAAGCTGCAGGCACCGCAGAAGGAATCGCTGCTGCTCACCGTCGCCGGCGATCGCCTGAGCGCCGCGGGCCGCAACTTCGTCCGGGTGCTGGTCGAGGCCGACCGCATCGCGGTGCTGCCGCAGATCGCCGAGCTGTTCGAGGCGCTCAAGGCCGACGCCGACGGCGTCGCGAGGGCGGTGATCGAAACCGCATTCCCGCTGGACGACGCGCAGGTCGGCGGGATCACCGCCGCGCTGGAACGCCGGTTCGGCAGGAAGATCGAAGCCGCCGTGACCGTCGATCCGTCGCTCATCGGCGGCGCGCGCATCAGCGTGGGCGACACCGTGATCGACGGCTCCGTGCGCGCGAAGCTCGAAGCCATGGCCGTGCAGCTGCGGGCCTGACCCGCGTCCGAACATTTGAACCGTGACTGCCGGCGCCATCAGCCGGTGCAACGCGAGGGACCATCATGCAGTTGAACCCTTCTGAAATCAGCGAACTGATCAAGGCCAAGATCCAGAACCTCGACACCGGCGCGCAGGCGCGCACCGAGGGCACGGTGGTCTCCGTCACCGACGGCATCGTCCGCGTGCATGGCCTGTCGAACGCGATGGCCGGCGAGATGCTGGAATTCCCGAAGAACACCTTCGGCCTCGCACTGAACCTCGAGCGCGATTCCGTCGGCGCGGTGGTGCTCGGCCCCTACGAGCACATCACCGAGGGCGACACGGTGAAGTGCACCGGCCGCATTCTCGAAGTGCCGGTCGGCCCGGAGCTGATCGGACGCGTGGTGAACTCGCTCGGCCAGCCGATCGACGGCAAGGGTCCGATCAACGCGAAGCTCACCGACGTGATCGAGAAGGTCGCGCCGGGCGTGATCTGGCGCAAGTCGGTCTCGCAGCCGGTGCAGACCGGCCTGAAGCCCATCGACGCGATGGTGCCGATCGGACGCGGCCAGCGCGAGCTCATCATCGGCGACCGGCAGACGGGCAAGACCGCCGTGGCCGTCGACACGATCATCAACCAGAAGGGCAAGGACCTCATCTGCATCTACGTCGCGATCGGCCAGAAGGCCTCGACGGTCGTGAACGTGGTGCGCAAGCTCGAGGAGCACGGCGCGATGGCCTACACCATCGTCGTCGTCGCGACCGCATCGGAGTCGGCGGCCATGCAGTACATCGCCCCGTACTCCGGCTGCACCATGGGCGAGTACTTCCGCGACCGCGGCCAGGACGCGCTCATCATCTACGACGACCTCACCAAGCAGGCCTGGGCGTATCGCCAGGTGTCGCTGCTGCTGCGCCGTCCGCCGGGCCGCGAAGCGTATCCGGGCGACGTGTTCTACCTGCACTCGCGCCTGCTCGAGCGCGCCGCGCGCGTGAACGAGGAGTACGTCGAGCGCTTCACCAAGGGCGCGGTCAAGGGCAGGACCGGCTCCCTCACCGCACTGCCGGTGATCGAGACGCAGGCCGGCGACGTGTCCGCGTTCGTGCCGACCAACGTGATCTCGATCACGGACGGCCAGATCTTCCTCGAGACGAGCCTCTTCAACGCCGGCATCCGTCCCGCGATCAACGCCGGCATCTCGGTGTCGCGCGTGGGCGGCAACGCCCAGACCAAGCTCATCAAGAAGCTCTCGGGCGGCATCCGGACCGACCTCGCGCAGTACCGCGAGCTCGCGGCGTTCGCGCAGTTCGCCTCCGACCTCGACGAAGCCACCCGCAAGCAGCTCGATCGCGGCCGCATGGTGACGGAGCTCATGAAGCAGCCGCAGTACCACCCGCGGCAGGTGAACGAGCAGGCGGTCACGCTGTTCGCGGTGCAGCGCGGGCTCTACGACGACGTGCCGGTCGAGCGCGCGCTCGCCTTCGAGGCCGCGCTGAATGCGTTCATGAAGAGCAAGTACGGCGCGCTCATGGACCGCATGGACCAGAAGAAGGAGATGAACGCCGACGACGAGAAGGAGCTCGCGGCCGCCATCACCGACTTCAAGAACAACGGGACGTATTGATCGGCGCGAACGCGCGCCGCGTTTGCGGCCGCAGCCCGATGCCGATTCGGCCGCACTGAGCTAGGAAAGCAGCATGGCAGGCTCCAAAGAGATTCGGGTCAAGATCAAGAGCGTGCAGAGCACGCGCAAGATCACCAAGGCCATGGAGATGGTCGCGGCGTCGAAGATGAAGAAGGCGCAGGACCGCATGCGCGCCTCGCGTCCGTACGTCGCGCGGGCGTTCCAGATCGCGATGCACATCGCGAAGGCCAACACGGAGTACCGCCATCCGTTCCTGGTGAAGCGCGAGAACGTCCGGCGCGTCGGCGCCATCGTCGTCACGACCGACAAGGGCCTGTGCGGCGGTCTCAACACCAACGCGCTGCGGCTCGTCACCCAGGCGCACAAGGACTGGCGCGGCCGGGGGCTCGAGGTCGACTACGTCGTCATCGGCGCGCGCGGGCTGGGCTTCCTGACGCGCATGGGCGCCAACGTCGTGTCGAGCGTCGTGCAGCTCGGCGACCGGCCGCAGCTCGATCGCCTGGTCGGCGCCGTGAAGGTGCTGCTCGACGAGTACGTGCAGGGCCGGGTGGACGAGGTGCACATCTTCTTCACCACGTTCATCAACACCATGCGGCAGGAAGCGCGCCACGGCGTGATGCTCCCGATCCCGGAGGAATTCAAGGGGCCGGTCCAGCACATCAAGGCCGAGGTCGGCGAGGGCTCGTGGGACTACATCTACGAGCCGGACGCGCGCGAGCTCCTCGACGGCATGCTGCGCCGCTACGCCGAAGCGCTCGTCTTCCAGATGTTGAACGAGAACATGGCGTCGGAGCAGTCGGCGCGCATGGTGGCGATGAAGGCCGCGTCGGACAACGCCGGGAACATCATCGACGAGCTCCAGCTCATCTACAACAAGTCGCGCCAGGCGGCGATCACCAAGGAATTGGCGGAGATCGTCGGCGGCGCGGCGGCGGTTTAAGACCAACACCTACGTTGTCCACTGTCAGGACGGATTGAGGTCTCGACCGGAATACGGTTCGTAGACGCGCAACGTCGGCACTATTTCTTCAAACAAGCAGACCGTCGCTCTTTCCGTACACAACCATCTCTTCGGTTACGCCCTGAACCGGCTCTCTTGCTGTACACAACCATCTCTTTTTGGTTACCTCCTAGAACGGATTCTTGATCATGGACGCAGCAACTAACTTGGGAACGGTGGTGCAGTGCATCGGCGCCGTCGTGGACGTGGAATTCCCGCGCGAGGGGATGCCGCGGGTCTACGACGCGCTGCTGCTCGAGCCCGACGCGACCAATCCGCTCGTCGAGCAGGGCCTCACGTTCGAGGTGCAGCAGCAGCTCGGCGACGGCGTCGTGCGCACGATCGCACTCGGCTCGTCCGACGGCCTGAAGCGCGGCATGAAGGTGCGCAACACCGCGCGCCGATCAGCGTTCCCGTCGGTCCCGCCGTGCTCGGGCGCGTCATGGACGTGCTCGGTCGTCCGATCGACGAGCGCGGTCCCGTGGGACAGCCAGGAACGCCGCTCGATCCACCAGCAGGCCCCGACGCTTCGAGGAGCTCTCGCCTTCCGTCGAGCTGCTCGAGACGGGCATCAAGGTCATCGACCTCATCTGCCCGTTCGCCAAGGGCGGCAAGATCGGCCTCTTCGGCGGCGCGGGCGTGGGCAAGACGGTGACGATGCTGGAGCTCATCAACAACATCGCCACCCAGCACTCCGGCCTGTCGGTGTTCGCCGGCGTCGGCGAGCGCACGCGCGAGGGCAACGACTTCTATCACGAGATGTCGGAGGCCAAGGTCATCGTGCAGGAAGACCTGTCGAAGTCGAAGGTGGCGATGGTCTTCGGCCAGATGAACGAGCCGCCGGGCAACCGCCTGCGCGTGGCGCTGACCGGTCTCACGATGGCCGAGAGCTTCCGCGACGAAGGCCGCGACATCCTGCTCTTCATCGACAACATCTACCGCTTCACGCTCGCGGGCACCGAGGTGTCCGCACTGCTCGGCCGGATGCCGTCCGCGGTGGGTTACCAGCCGACCCTCGCCGAGGAGATGGGTCGCCTGCAGGAGCGCATCACGTCGACCAAGACGGGCTCGATCACGTCGATCCAGGCCGTGTACGTGCCCGCGGACGACCTGACCGACCCGTCGCCGGCCACGACCTTCGGCCACCTCGACGCGACCGTGGTGCTGTCGCGCGATATCGCGGCACTCGGCATCTATCCGTCGGTCGACCCGCTCGATTCGACGTCGCGCCAGATCGACCCGAACGTCGTGGGCGAGGAGCACTACCAGTGCACGCGCAAGGTCCAGGAGACGCTGCAGCGCTACAAGGAGCTGCGCGACATCATCGCGATCCTGGGCATGGACGAGCTCTCGCCGGAAGACAAGCTGGCCGTGGCCCGCGCGCGCAAGATCCAGCGCTTCCTGTCGCAGCCGTTCCACGTGGCCGAAGTGTTCACCGGCTCGCCCGGCAAGTACGTGCCGCTCAAGGACACGATCAAGGGCTTCAACATGATCGTCAACGGCGAGTGCGATGCACTGCCGGAGCAGGCGTTCTACATGGTGGGTACGATCGAGGAAGCCATCGAGAAGGCAAAGTCGCTGCAGTAAGACCTGCACCGCGTTGTCCGCTGTCAGGACGCGTGGAGGTCTCGACCGGAATACGGTTGCTATGCGCGCTACGTCGGCACAATTTCTTCAAACCACCCGACGCACCGCGCAACGCTGAGGATTCATCATGGCTGCCACCATTCATGTCGACGTCGTCAGTGCGGAAGAGCAGATCTTCTCGGGCGAGGCGGAATTCGTCGTGCTCCCGGGCGTGCTCGGCGAGCTCGGCATCTATCCGCGGCACACGCCGCTGCTCACCGAGATCCGGCCCGGTGCGGTGCGCATCAAGATGCCGGGCAAGACGGAAGAGGAATTCGTGTTCGTGCAGGGCGGATTCCTCGAGGTGCAGCCGCACCTCGTGACGGTGCTTGCCGACACCGCCATCCGCGCGAAGGACCTCGACGAAGCCAGGGCGCTCGACGCCAAGCGGTCCGCCGAAGAGGCGATGCAGAACAAGACGTCGAAGGAAGAGATCGCGAAGGCCGAAGCCGAGCTCTCCTCGGCGCTCGCGCAGCTCGAGGCGATCCGCAAGCTGCGCAATCGCGCGGGCTGACGCGCGCTTCGCTCTCGCTCTCGAAAGCGGCCTTCGGGCCGCTTCTTCTTGCAGGCCCGACCTTCGCGCGCGGACCAAAAAAAGCCCCCGGCCAGCCCCGGCCGGGGGTTCGGAGGATCACCCTTGGCGGCATTGGCCGCGGATGTGATCGTCCCACCGTGCACGCATTCGTGCATCACCCGAATGGGGGAGCGTTGAATCGCCGCAGCCATCGCGATCGTCGCGTGCCGACCCGAGACCGTCGGGCGCGCCGAACGTGCCGCGAATCGCGCCGGACCTGCTCCGGCGATCGCACCGGATCGTCCAGGACGCCCGCCAGGTGCGATGCCGGCTCGCGCCGCCGCCAGCTCGCGTCGAGGCCTCGCGCTGGACGCTCCCGGACGCGGTCCACCCTCGGTGCCCGTCGCGCGTTAACAGTCGCGCGCCAAGCTGCGCATCCACGGGAGCACGATGATCGACACCCTGCAGGCCGCCTTCGCATCCAACCAGCTCTTCTCCGGCGGGATCGCGCTCGCGCTGATCGGCCTCGCCGCGGTGTGGCTGCGCGAGCTTCCGGGCAGGTTCGTCGGGTGGGCGAAGCATTTCCTGGTCACCACGCTCACCCTCGACAGTCGCGACGAGCTGCTCTTTCCCGCGCTCGTCGAGTACATGGATACCCGCGACGCGCTGCGCCGGATCAACAACTTCACCGTGCGCGCCGTGCGCCAGAGCACGAGCAGCTACCAGACGCTGCACGACGAGCTGCAGCAGGGCGGCCGGCCCGCGACCGTGCTCTCGCCGGGCGAGGGCTTCCACATCTTCGTGCTCGACGGCCGCCTCATGTGGATGCGCCGCGAAGTGCAGGTCGCGACCTCCATCATCGAGAAGATCAGCCTCTCGACGTTCGGTCGCGACAAGCGTCCGCTGTCGCGTCTGGTCGACGAGGCCATGGAGCAGCGCATCGCGCGCGAGCTCAACCGCATCGCCATCTACGTGCCCAATCCGTACAACAGCGACTGGATGCGCGCGCGGCTGGGCAACAACCGCAAGCTCGATTCCGTCGTGCTGAAGGCGGGCCAGAAGGAGTCCATCGTCGACGACCTGAACCGCTTCTTCGCCTCGCGCGAGCGCTACGAGGCGCTCGGCATCCCGTGGCGGCGCGGCTATCTGCTCTACGGGCCGCCCGGAACGGGCAAGACGTCGCTCGTCACCGCGCTTGCCTCGGAGCTCGCGCTCAACGTGTGCGTGCTGTCGCTCGCCTCGCCCAACGTCACCGACGAGAAGATCGGCGGCCTGCTCACGAGCGTGCCGCGGCGCTCGATCATCCTCATCGAGGACATCGACGCGTTCTTCGATCAGCGCCAGAAGGCGGATTCGGGCGTGAAGGTGTCGTACTCGGGCTTCATCAACGCGCTCGACGGCGTCGCCTCGCACGAGGGCTCCGTCGTGTTCCTGACCACGAACCATCCCGAGCGCGTGGACGAGGCGGCGATCCGGTCGGGACGCGTCGACGTGCGCATGGAGCTCGGGCTGTGCGACCGCGACCAGCTCGAGCGCATGTTCGCCAAGTTCTTCGACGACGCCGCGGCCGGGGCGCGGTTCGCGAGCGAAGTCGCTGCCGACACGTGGTCACCCGCGCAGGTGCAGGAGCGGCTGCTCAAGGCCGCCACGCCCGACGACGCCGTCGCGCTGTTCGCGGCGTCGGCGCCGCTGCGGCGCGCCGCCTGAGCCGCCGCCGGGGACGCTGCGCACCTCTCCGCGGTCGGATCGATCACTCCGGTCACGGAGGGTTGAGCGCAGCAGCAGCGGCCGCACGACGCGACCATCAGCCGCGTCCTCGCCCTCGGGATCCCGTCGAGGGTGTACCATATGTTGCATTGCAACATAGACGGCTGCGGGCGGCCCGGATGGCGGACATCAACACCACGATCGATCGAGCAACGCAGAGCTCGCGCAGCGTTGCGGCCACGCTCGCCAAAGGCGTGAACGGACGGTCTGCGGCAACCGCTCTCGCAATGGAGAACTACACCAATCTCACGTTCGACGAGATCGCGATCGGCGCCACGCAGTCGGCGTCGCACACGCTCTCCGCGACCGACGTCGAGGCGCTTGCGCTCGCGGCGGGCGACGTCGACGGCTATCACGTCGACCGCGGGCCGACCGTGCCGCTCGATCGCCTGCAGGTGCAGGGTGCCGCGGCGATCGCCATGGTGGCCGGACTCATCAACCGCCGGTTTCCCGGGCCCGGGCTCCGCGATCCGCAGGACGGCGTTCCATTACGAAGGCGCTGTGTTCGTGGGCGACTGCCTGACCGCGACGGTCACCGCGCGCTCGAAGGATGCGCAGACGGGACTCGTCGAGTTCGAATGCCGCTGCGTGAACCAGCGCAACGAGGTGCTCGTCGAAGGCACCGCGACCGTGCAGGCTGCAACGAGCCGCATCGCGTACACCGATCTCGCCACGCCGCAGATCATCCTGCGGCACAACGATGCGTTCGCGCAGATCCTGCGCGCGTGCGAGCCGTTGCCGCCGATCCCGTGCGCCGTGGTGCACCCGTGCGACCGCGCTTCGCTGCTCGGGGCGATCGAAGCCGGGAAGCACGGCCTCATCATCCCCATCCTGGTCGGGCCGCCCGCGAAGATTCGCGCCGTCGCGGCCGCCGAAGGCGTGGATCTCACGCCCTATCGCATGGTCGGGGTCGAGCACAGCCACGCCGCCGCGCAGCGCTGCCGTCGAGCTCGTGCACGAGGGCGACGTCGAAGTGATCATGAAGGGCAGCCTGCACACCGACGAGCTGATGGCCGCGGTGGTGGCCCCGGAGATCGGACTGCGCACCGCTCGGCGCATCTCGCACGTGTTCGTGATGGACGTGCCGACGTATCCGCGCCTGCTGCTCGTCACCGATGCGGCGGTGAACATCGCGCCGACGCTGGAAGAGAAGGCGGACATCTGCCGCAACGCGATCGACCTCGCGCACGTGCTCGGGATCGCGCTGCCCAAGGTCGCGATCCTGTCCGCGGTGGAGACCGTGAGCCCCAAGATTCCGGGTACCCTGGACGCCGCGGCGCTGTGCAAGATGGCCGATCGCGGCCAGATCACGGGCGGCATCCTCGACGGTCCGCTTGCGTTCGACAATGCGGTGTCCGTCGAGGCGGCTCGCACCAAGGAAATCAGGTCGCCGGTCGCGGGCGTGGCGGACATCCTGCTCGTCCCGGACCTCGAGGCCGGCAACATGCTCGCGAAGCAGCTCCAATACCTCGCGGGCGCGGACAGCGCCGGAATCGTGCTGGGTGCGCGCGTGCCGATCGTGCTGACATCGCGTGCCGACAACGTGCGCACACGCCTCGCATCGACCGCGGTCGCCAAGCTGCTCGCGAACGACCGCCGCAGCAAGCTGGCGCTGAAGGCCTGACGGGTCGCATCGACCCCCAGGCGGGGACCACGATGGCCGACAGCGTCCTCGTCCTCAACGCCGGCTCGTCCAGCGTCAAGTTCTCGCTGTTCGTGCTCGACGGCGCCGTCCCGCGCCTCGCGCAGCGCGGACAGATCGAAGCCCTCTTCACCGCACCGCGATTCACGGCGCGCGATGCAGACGATGCGCCCGCCGGCGAGCGGACATGGGCCGCGGGTTCCGCGCTCGGCCACGAGGGCGCTGTCGCGTTCCTGTTGGAGCATTTGCGCGCGCCCTGGCGCAGCATCGGTTGATCGCGGCGGGGCATCGCGTGGTGCACGGCGGGACGCGATTCCAGGCGCCGGTGCGCATCGACGACGAGGTGCTCGCCGCGCTCGCGGCGCTCGTGCCGCTCGCGCCGTTGCACCAGCCGCACAATCTCGCGGCGATCCGCGCACTCCGCGCGGCCGCCCCGGACCTTGCGCAGATCGCGTGCTTCGATACCGCGTTCCATCGGGGCGTGCCCGATGTCGCGCAGGCGTACGCGCTGCCTCCCTCCATCACGGATCGCGGCGTGCGTCGCTACGGTTTCCACGGCCTGTCGTACGAGTACATCGCGTCGGTGCTGCCGCAGTTCGATCCGATCGCCGCCGGCGGGCGCACGGTGGTCGCGCACCTCGGCAACGGGGCGAGCATGTGCGCCATGCGCGCGGGCCGCAGCGTGGCGACGACGATGGGGTTCACCGCGCTCGAAGGCCTCCCGATGGGCACGCGCACAGGCTCGCTCGATCCCGGCGTCGTGCTCTACCTGATGGACGAGCTCGGCATGGACGCGCGCGCGATCGAGCACCTGCTGTATCAGCAGTCGGGGCTGCTCGGCATGTCGGGCGTGTCGAGCGACATGCGCACGCTCCTCGCCAGCACGGAGCCGCGCGCCCGATACGCGATCGAGGTGTTCGCGTATCGCATCGGTCGCGAGCTCGGCTCGCTGGCCGCGGCGCTCGGAGGCGTCGACGCGCTCGTGTTCACCGCCGGCATCGGCGAGCACGCAGCGCCCATCCGCGAGCGCGTGCTGGCGCTGGCCGGCGTGGTTGGGCTTCGAGTGCGACGACGCGTCGAACCGCGCGAACGCAACGCATGCGCGCCGCATCTCGCGGCCGGGCCGGCGTCCGAGCGCGTGGGTCATTCCGACCGACGAGGAGCTCATGATCGCCCGCCACACCGTGGCCGCGACTTGCGGCTGACCCAGGGCCGACCCAGGGTGGACCGCGCGTAACCGGGTTGTGGCCCGTCAGGCGACCGCGCGCAGCGTCTGCCGCGCGAGCTGCTGTTCGGCGAGCGCCACCCAATAGCTCGCGCCGATCGCGAGCACGTCGTCGTTGAAATCGAACTGCGGGTTGTGCAGGCCGTGGGTGGCCGGTCCGCGTCCCGAGCCGAGCCACACGTAGCAGCCGGGGCGCTCCTGCAGCATGAACGCGAAGTCCTCGCTGCCCATGTTCGGCGTCGGATTCGTCTCGACGTTGTCCGGGCCGACGACGAGCGTCGCCGCGGCGATCGCGTTGCGCGTTTCCGCGGGCGAATTCACCGTGGCCGGGTAGCGGCGCTCGTAGTGGAAGGTGGCCGAGATGTCGAACGTCGCGGCAATGCCGGCCACGATCACCCGCATGCGATCCTCGATGAGATCCTGCACGTCGGGCTTGAAGCTGCGCACGGTGCCGCGCAGCACGACCGTCTCCGGAATCACGTTCCACGTGTCGCCGCCGTGCACCTGCGTGACGCTCACCACGCCCGCGTCGAGCGGATGCAGGTTGCGCGAGACGATCGTCTGCAGCGCCTGCATGGTGTGCGCGGCGAACATCATCGGATCGCGACCTTCGTTCGGCATGGCCGCGTGCGCGCCCTTGCCGGTGCCGACGATCTCGAACACGTCGTACGCGCCCATGAGCGGACCCTCGCGCGTCGCGAACTGTCCGGCCGGCAGCCCTGGCCAGTTGTGCATGCCGTACACGGCGCGCATCGGAAAGCGGTCGAAGAGCCCTTCCTCGACCATCACTCGGCCGCCGCCCTCGTTCTCCTCCGCCGGCTGGAAGATGAAATACACGGTGCCGTGCAGGTGACGGCGGCGCGTCAGCGCTGCGGCGGCGCCGAGCAGCATCGCGGTGTGTCCGTCGTGACCGCAGGCGTGCATGCGCCCGGGGTGCAGGGAGGCGTGCACGACACCCGAGCGCTCGGTGATCTGGAGGGCGTCGAGGTCGGCGCGCAGGCCGATCGCATCGGCGGTGCCGCCGTCGCCTTCGCGCCCGCGCAGCACGCCGATCACGCCCGTCTTCGCGACGCCCGTGTGCACTTCCACGCCGAACGAGCGCAACTTGTCGGCTACGAACGCGCTGGTGCGATGCTCCTCGAACGCGGTCTCGGGATGCGCGTGCAGGTGGTGCCGCCACGCCTTCATGTCGGCGAGCACGTTGAGGACTTCCTGGGCGATCTTCATCTGCGCTGTTCCTCGGCGGGCGGTTTGCCGGACGCTACCGCGCACTATATCGCTCCGCGCAGGCGTGCGGAAACGCGGCGGACGCAACGGGCGAGGCCGCAGCGACGTCGAGCGCACTGCCGCCCGCGCGGCACGCATCCCGCCCCGACGCGCACGCCGGCCGGATCGGCACCCCTGCGGTAGAATGCGGCTGCTATTTCCGTCATGGCTTCCGCTCCTTCCCCCTACGATCTGCTCGTCGTGGGCGCCGGCATCAACGGTGCCGGCATCGCGCGCGACGCCGCCGGGCGCGGCTTGAAGGTGCTGCTGGTCGAGCAGGGCGATATCGCGTCGGCGACCTCGCAGTGGAGCACCAAGCTGATCCACGGTGGCCTGCGCTACCTCGAGCAGTACGAGTTCCGGCTGGTGCGCGAGTCGCTCGCCGAGCGCGAGGTGGTGCTGCGCTCGGCGCCGCATCTCGTGCAGCCGCTGTCGTTCGTGCTGCCGCACGAGCCCCATCTGCGGCCCGCGTGGATGATCCGCGCCGGGCTCTTCCTCTACGACCATCTCGGCCGGCGCGAGACGCTGCCCGGTTCCTTCGCGGTCGATCTCGCCGCCACGACGTGGGGTGCGGGCCTCAAGCCGCGTTTCGCGAAGGGCTTCGTGTACGCGGATGCGCGGGTCGACGATGCCCGCCTCGTGGTGGCGAACGTGATGGCCGCGCGCGAATCCGGAGCGGACGTGCGCGTGCGCACGCGCCTCGATTCGTGCACGGCGCGAAGGCGAGCTCTGGATCGCGGACCTTTCCGGGTCCGGCGGCAAACGCTCGCGGGTGCGTGCGCGCGCGATCGTCAACGCGACGGGGCCGTGGGTGAAGCGCGTCCGCGATGCGCTCACCGCCGCACCGGCGCGCGAGAACGTTCGTCACGTCAAGGGCAGCCACATCGTGGTGCCGCGCGTGCATCGCGAGGCGCACGCGTACATCCTGCAGAACGCCGACAAGCGCATCGTGTTCGTCATCCCGTATCAGGAGCAGTTCTCCCTGATCGGGACCACGGACGTGCCCGTGGACGAGTTCGAGCGTCCGCAGATCTCGGAGGAGGAGATCGCGTATCTCCTCGACATCGCGAACGCGTATCTCGCCCGGCCGCTCAAGCGCAACGACATCGTGTGGACGTTCAGCGGCGTGCGCCCGCTGTACGACGACGGCGCGTCCGATCCGTCGTCGATCACGCGCGATTACGTGTTCAAGCTCGATGCCGAGAGCGACGGCCGGCGCGTTGCGCCGGTGCTGTCGATCTTCGGCGGCAAGCTCACGACGTACCGCAAGCTCGCCGAGCATGCGCTCGCCGAGTTGCGGCCGTTCTTTCCGGGGCTGAAGCCGGCCTGGACCGAACGGGTCGTGCTGCCGGGAGGCGACCTTCCCGCGCCGGATCTCGCCGCGTGGAACAAGGATCTCGCGCGGGAGTTCGCGTGGCTTGCGCCCGAGGTCGTCCGCGGTATCGCGCGGCGCCACGGCTCGCGCGCGGTGGGGTTGCTGCAGGGCGTGCGCAAGGCCGCGGATCTCGGTACGCATTTCGGCGGCGGGCTCACGGCGCTCGAGATCGATTACCTCATTCGCGAGGAGTGGGCGCGCACGGGCGAGGACGTGCTGTGGCGGCGCACGAAGGCCGGCCTCGCGATGACGCCGGCGCAGCGCAACACGGCGAGCGCGTATGTCGAGCGCACCGTCGCGCACGAGGTGACCGCGTGAGCGCGGCGGCCGGCGCCGCCGCCGCGCAGCGCCCGACCTGGCGCCGCTCGCGTCCATGCCGGCCGAGCAGCGTCGCGCGGTGCGCGGCGTGCTGACCGACATCGACGACACGCTCACCACGCACGGCAAGCTCACCGCCGAGGCTTACGCTGCGCTCGAGCACTTGCGCGCCGCCGGCCTGCTCGTGATCCCCATCACGGGGCGCCCCGCAGGCTGGTGCGATCACATCGCGCGCATGTGGCCCGTCGATGCCGTCGTCGGCGAGAACGGCGCGCTCGCCATGCGCTACGACGAGCACGAGCGCAAGCTCGTCCGGCGCTTCGTCGTCGGCGACGCGAAGCGCGTAGCGCAGCGCGCGCGCCTTTACGACATCGGTCATCGCATCCTGCGCATGGTCCCGGGCACGGCGTTCGCATCCGACCAGCGCTATCGCGAGACGGACATCGCGATCGACTTCTGCGAGGACGTGCCGCCGCTGCCGCGACACGCGGTGGATCGCATCGTCGCGCTGATGGAAGCCGAAGGCATGACCGCGAAAGTGAGCTCGATCCACGTGAACGGCTGGTTCGGCCGCTACGACAAGCTCGCGATGACGCGCACGGTGCTCCACGAGCAGTTCGGCATCGATCTCGATCGCGAGCGCGAGCGGTTCGTGTTCGTCGGCGACTCGCCGAACGACGCGCCGATGTTCGCGTTCTTCCCGCTTGCGGTGGGCGTGGCGAACGTGCGCCAGTTCGCCGAGCGCATCGCCGCGCTGCCGGCCTATGTGACCGAGCGCGATGCGGGCGCCGGCTTCGCCGAGCTCGCGCGCTTCCTGCTGCAAGGAACGCCCCCGCGGTGACGACAGGCGGGGATGAACGCCAATCCGCCGTGTGGCGCGAAGGCCCGCAGCGCAACCGCGCAACGCGCGCGTCATCCGGTGATTACGCGGGAAGGACGCTCCGGCCGGCGAACTGGGCGTCGGCGCCGAGCGCCTCCTCGATCCGCAGCCCCTCGTTCCACTTCGCCATGCGCTCGGAGCGCGCGAACGACCCGACCTTGAGCTGGCCGGCGTTCCAGCCGACGGCGAGGTGCACGATGGAGGTGTCCTCCGTCTCCCCGGAGCGCGCCGACACGATGGTGCCGAGCCGCGCCCGCTGACCCGCCCGCAGCGCGGCGAGCGTCTCGGTGACGGTGCCCGCCTGGTTCGGCTTGACCAGCACGGCGTTGCAGGCCCGCTCGTTCGCCGCCTGCGTGACCCGCGACGCGTTCGTCGTGAGGAAATCGTCGCCGATGACCTGCACCGGCCCGACCGCGCGCGTGAAGGCGATCCACCCCTCGTGATCGTCCTCCGCCAGCGGATCCTCGATGGACGACGATCGGATAGCGCCGCGTCCAGTCGACGAGAAGGTCGATCATGCCGCCGGTGTCGAGCTCGCGCTGCTCGAGCCCGAGGCGATAGCATGCCGTCGCGGCCGAACTCGGACGCGGCGATGTCGAGCGAGATCGCGACCTGCGCGCCGGGGCGGTAGCCGGCCCGCTCGATGGCCTGCACCAGCGCAGTCGAGCGCTTCCTCATTGGTCGAGAACGCCGGCCACCAGCCGCCCTCGTCGGCCACGCCCGCCAGCCGACCGCTCTCCTGCATCAACTCGCCGGCGGCCCGATAGACCTCTGCCGTCCATCGCCAGCGCCTCCGCGAAGCTGTCGGCGCCGACGGGCATCACCATGAGGTCCTGGACGTCGATCCGGCGTCCGGCGTGCGCGCCGCCGCCGAAGATCTGGATCTCGGGCAGCGGGAGCGTCACCGGCCGATCGCCGGCGAGATGGCGCCACAGCGGGATCCCGCGGGTCGCCGCCGCGGCGTGGAGCACCGCCAGCGAGACCGCGATCATCGCGTTGCCACCGAGGCGGGACTTGTCGTGCGTCCCGTCGAGCGCGAGCAGCGCGCCGTCGACCTCGCCCTGGTCGAGCGCGTCCGCGCCGGTGAGCATCCGGGCGATGATGCCGTTGACGTTGGCGAGCGCGCCCTGCACGTCCATGCCGCCGAAGCGCGCGCCGCCATCGCGCAGGTCGACGGCTTCGCGCGAGCCGCGCGACGCGCCCGCGGGTGCGATCGCCCGGCCGGCCGCGCCGCACGCGAGCGTCACCTCGGCCTCGACGGTTGGCCGGCCGCGCGAATCCCAGACCCGGCGGGCGTGGATGCGGGCGATCTCGGTGGCGCTCATCGCGCGCGCTTCCAGTCGGCCGCGATGGCGGAAAGGCAGGGCGGCGCCGCTCGCACCCGCTCGGCCGCGAACCGCCGCACGCGATCGCGATCCGGCTCCGCGGTGAGGTACTCGACCGGCGACTTGCCGTCGATGCGCGCGAGCAGCAGGCCCGGCAGCAGGGCGGCGGTGCGGGCGTCGAGGCCGGCGACGGCTTCCCAGGCGACGTGCCGGGCATAGGCGTCCCACAGCGCGTCGAACGCAGTCGAGGTACCGCTCGCGCCACTCGGGGTGCCAGGCGCCTTTCAGCAGCAGGTGGTTGAGCACGAAGGCGACGTCGAAGGCCGGGTCGCCGAACCACGCGCACTCGGCGTCCAGGATGACCGGTCCGTCGGGCCCGATCAGGATGTTCTTGGGACTGAAGTCGCCGTGCACCAGCACGCGTTGCGTGGCTGCGGTGCGCGTGACCAGCGCGTCGAGCGCGCCCGCCAGGTCCGCATGATTGCGGCCCGTGGCGACCAGGTAAGGCTCGAGCCGGATGGCGTAGAAGGTCTCATCGGTCCTGAACCGGCGCGCGATGTCGGGCCGATCCGCGGTAGCGGCATGGATCCGGCCCAGCACGTCGCCGATCGCGGCGGCGGTCTCCAGGCTGATCGAGCCGGTCGCAAGTAAGTGCTTCCACACCGGGAACGCGACTGGATCCAGGTACTCCATCGCGAAGCAACCCGCATCGGCGTCGTGGCCGAGCACCTTGGGGACGGCCCCCGGCGCAATGCCGCCGGCCACCCGCATCCACTCCACCTCCCAGGCGTTGCGCCCGACGGGCGCCCGCCAGTCGGCGGCGACCTTGAGCTTCGGAAGCGCGCGTTTGACGCAGAAACGCGCGGTGCCGGTGTCGACGAGATGAATGTCCGACGAAACGCCGCCCGCCAGTGGCCTGTGTTCGCGGCTCCGAGTGGGCGCTTACCAGTCCCATCCGGCGCAACGCCGCGAGCAGCGCCGGATCGGCCGCCGCCGGGTCCGGAGGCAACGCCGTCGAGGGGCCGGAGGTGCTTGCAGAGCTCAATGCTTGCGCTACCTTGCCGATATGTGCTGCAGTATCATAGCAACGTCTGGTGCCAACTTCCTGTCGCATAACAATACCGCGGTAACAGGGGCGACTGATGTGCAAGTATGGCTTCACGATCCGGACCCGCGGCGGCCAGCGGGTCGAGAACATCATGATCATCGCGATCTCGCGCGCCGAGGCGGAGCGCCGCCTGCGCCAGATGTATCAGGCGTGCGACATCGTGGAATGCCGCACGCACGCCGTGTCGCCGCGGCTCGCGCCGCGGGCTGATGCGGTCATGGGCAAGGTTGCCGATGCCGCGACGTTCGCGCACCGCCTGCCCAAATCCGGCACGCATTAGCGCGCGGCGGCGCCGCCTGATCCAGTTCACGATCCGCCACCCGCCGGGTCCGGTCGGGTTTGCGGTTTCGAGCTCGTCGAGCAGCCGCTCGTAGTCCTCGGTACTGATCTTCGCATTGCGCATCGCTTCGAGGCTTGCGGCGCTGCCCGCGGCCACCTCCGGATCGAACCGGATGCGCGTCCCGCAAACTTCCTCCGCACGCACCATCGCGCCCAGGCGCTCGACCACTTCGGCGGCCGTGCCCGTGCCGTCGTAGCGCGTGAGCACGTATCGGCGCGGCAGTCGGCGCTTGAACACGGGCTCGAACGCCGAGAGCATGCGCCCGGCCTCGCCCGCACCGCGCACGCCGGCGAGGTCGCACGAAACCGGCACCAGCATCAGATCGCACGCGAAGACCCCGTTGAGCGACACCGTGTCGATCGTGGATCCGCAGTCGATCACGACCGGGCCGGTCACGGCGCCAGGCTGCCGCAACGCACGCCGCAGGCGCGTGAGCACGTCGAGGCCCTTGCCGAGCTTGCCGGTCACGGCGCCGAGATCGGCGTGCGCGGGGCAGACGACCACACCGCTGCGCGTGATGTGCGCGATGTCGGCGAGCGAGGCGTCGCGGGTGAACAACGCGTCGACGGATTCGTCCGCGCGCCGCGGGAGGACGTCGAACAGCGTCGAGAGATGCGCCGCGGGATCGAGATCGATGCCCCACGGGCGCTGGCCGCGCCCGCCGATCGCGGCGAGCAGGTGGACCGCGGTGGTGGTCTTGCCTGCGCCGGGTCTCGGGTTGAACACGGCGATGGTCACCATGCGGCAAGAGAATACGCCAATCGACCGATGGCCTTCGGCCGACGCTCAAAATCCGCCGCAACCGGCCGCCGGGCCGTGCCACCGGGGCCGTTCACGGTCTGCGCAGCGCGCGCGATGCCGTATCATGGGCGCCTGCGCGCATGCCGATATCCAGGGGTAGAGGAACCATCTCGGGCCCCTCCATTCCGTGCCTCACGATTCCCTTCAAGTCATCGTCCTTGCCGCCGGGCAGGGCAAGCGCATGCATTCCGCGCTCCCGAAGGTCCTGCACGAGCTCGGCGGCCGCCCCATGATCGACTACGTGCTCGCCGCGGCGCGCTCGCTCTCGCCGCGGCGCATCGCGCTCGTCGTCGGGCACGAGGGCGACCGGGTCCAGGCGGCGCTGGCGGCGCCGGACGTCACGTTCGTGCGCCAGGATCCGCCGCGCGGCACCGGCGACGCCGTGCGCAAGGCGCTCGCCGCGTTGCCCGCGGAAGGCATCACGCTGGTGATGATCGGCGACGCTCCGCTCGTGCGCAGCGCGGAGCTCCAGGGCCTCGCGGCGAGCGCGGCGCGCGACGAGCTCGCCATCCTCACCGCGCGCGTGCCCGATCCGCGCGGGCTCGGCCGCATCGTGCGCAACGCGTCGGGCGGCGCGCAACGCATCGTCGAGGACAAGGACGCGAGCGCCGCCGAGCGCGCCATCGACGAGATCAACACCGGCATGCTCGCTGCCCCGACGGCACGCCTCGCCGGCTGGGTCGCGGCACTCACGGACGACAATGCGCAGCGCGAGTATCTGTTGACCGACATCGTCGCGATGGCCGTGGGCGAAGGCGTGCGCGTGACGTGCACGCTCGCCGCGGACGAGCGCGACGTGCGCGGCGTGAACGATCGCGGCCAGCTCGCGGCGCTCGAGCGCATCCTCCAGCGCCGGCGCGCCGACGCGCTGCTCGCGGCCGGCACGTGGATCGCCGATCCCGATCGCATCGACGTCCGCGGCACCCTGCGCTGCGGGCGCGACGTGCGCATCGACGTCAATTGCGTGTTCGAGGGCGAAGTCACGCTCGGCGACAACGTGCACGTCGGGTCGAGCTGCGTGCTGCGCAATACCGCCGTCGGAGCGGGCAGCCTCATCGCACCGTTCACGCACTGCGAGGATGCGAGCATCGGCGCGGACTGCCGCATCGGGCCGTATGCGCGCCTGCGGCCCGGCGCAGCGCTCGCCGAGGACGTGCACATCGGCAACTTCGTGGAGGTGAAGGCCGCCACGATCGGTGCGCGCAGCAAGGCCAACCATCTTTCGTACGTGGGCGATTCGACCGTCGGCGCGGACGTGAACATCGGCGCCGGCACCATCACCTGCAACTACGACGGCGCCAACAAGCACCGGACGGTGATCGAGGACGGCGCGTTCATCGGCTCCGACACGCAGCTCGTGGCGCCGGTGCGCGTCGGTCGCAATGCCACGCTCGGCGCGGGCACGACCCTCACGCGCGACGCGCCGCCCGATCGGCTGACCATCTCGCGCGCGAAGCAGCTGACGATCGAAAGCTGGACGCGCCCGCGCAAGGCCGGCAAGAAGTGATCGACTGAACGAGGCAAGCCCATGTGCGGCATCGTCGGAGCAACGTCCCTGCGCAACGTCGTCCCGGTCCTGATCGACGGCGTGCGGCGCCTCGAATACCGCGGCTACGACTCGACGGGACTCGCGGTGCTGCGCAACCTCAACGGCAGTCCCGCGTCGGGCACGGAGCTCGCGCGCCTCGTCACCACGTCGCGCGTCGCCGACCTCGCGACCCAGGCCGAAGCCTCGAAGCTCGCCGGCTTGACCGGCATCTCGCACACGCGCTGGGCCACCCACGGCAAGCCGTCGCCGGTGAACGCGCACCCGCACACGTCGGGCGGCGAGATCGCCGTCGTGCACAACGGCATCATCGAGAACTACGAGGAGCTGCGCGCGAGCCTCAAGGCGCGCGGCTACGTGTTCCAGACCGAAACCGACACCGAGGTCATCGCCCATCTCGTGCACTCGCACTGGCATGCGCCCGAGGGAGGCGATCTGCTGCGCGCGGTGCGCGCGGCGGTGGCGCAGTTCCGTGGCGCCTACGCGATCGCGGTGATCTCCACGCGCGAGCCCGGCCGTGTGGTCGGCGCGCGGCAGGGCAGCCCGCTCGTCGTGGGCATCGGTGCCGACGATCACTTCCTCGCTTCCGATGCGGCGGCGCTGCTATCGGTCACGCGGCGCGTCGTGTACCTGGAGGAAGGCGACGTCGCCGACGTGCAGCGCGAGCACTACGCGATCTATGGCAGCCACGGCGAGCGCGTCGAGCGGCCGGTCGTGACGGTGCAGGGTTCGGCCGCAGCGGTCGAGCTCGGCCCGTACCGGCACTACATGCAGAAGGAAATCTTCGAGCAGCCGCGCGCGGTCGCGGAAACGCTCGAAGGCGTGACGTCGATCGACGCCTCGCTGTTCGGAGCGAACGCCGCCGGGGTCCTGGGCGGCGTCGACAGCGTGCTCATCCTCGCATGCGGCACGAGTCACTACTCCGCGCTCGTGGCGAAGCAGTGGATCGAGTCGCTCGCGAAGCTCCCGTGCCAGGTCGAGATCGCGAGCGAGTACCGCTATCGCGACAGCGTCCCCGACCCGCGAGCGCTCGTGGTCGTCGTCTCGCAATCCGGCGAAACGGCCGACACGCTCGCGGCGCTCAAGCACGCGCAGGCGCTCGGCCACGCGCACACGCTGTCGATCTGCAACGTCGCGACGAGCTCGATGGTGCGCCAGACGGCGCTTTCCTACCTTACGCGCGCCGGCGCCGAGATCGGTGTCGCGTCGACCAAGGCGTTCACGACGCAACTCGTCGCGCATTTCCTGCTGGCGCTGACCCTCGCGAAGCTGCGCGGACGCCTATCGCCGGAAAGCGAAGCCCAATGGATCGCGGACCTGCGCCACCTTCCCGCCGCGCTGCAGGCCGCGCTCGCGCTCGAGCCGCAGGTGATCGCGTGGGCCGAGCAGTTCGCCCGCAAGCACAACGCGCTCTTCCTCGGCCGGGGGCTGCACTACCCGATCGCGCTCGAGGGCGCGCTCAAGCTCAAGGAAATCTCGTACATCCACGCCGAGGCGTATCCGGCGGGCGAGTTGAAGCACGGGCCGCTCGCGCTGGTCGACGCGTCGATGCCGGTCGTGGCGATCGCGCCCAACGACGCGCTGCTCGAGAAGCTCAAGTCGAACCTGCAGGAAGTGCGCGCGCGCGGCGGCGAGCTGTACGTCGTCGCCGACCTCGACAGCCATCTGCAGCCCGGCGACGGCATCCACGTCATCCGCCTGCCCGAGCACGCGGGCTACCTCTCGCCCATCGTGCACGTCATACCGCTGCAGCTCCTCGCGTATCACACGGCGGTGATCCGCGGCACCGACGTGGACAAGCCGCGCAACCTCGCGAAGTCCGTCACGGTCGAGTAGGGACTCAGGACGCTTCCGGCTCCTTGTTTCTTGAGAATAAAGCCGTAAATTGCAGAACAAAGTCGTAACTTCGGCCAAGCGCCCGAGAATAAAACCGTAAGTGAGAGATGCTTCGATAAGACGCTTTACCAAGGGTCGTAGCGTACTATCGGCCTCGCTTACGGCATCGCACGGCGTTCGTTGGAGCCCGCTTCGCTCCCTCAACGAGTACCCCGAATCGCCATGACGGCCGCGCGTGTCGTTGGCGTGGATGGCTGCAAGTTCGGCTGGGTGGCTGTCTTCGATGCGCGCGACGGGCTGGCTTACGATCTTTTCGCCACCTTCGGGGCGTTGGTTGACGCGTTTACTCGCGCGGAGCGTATCTGCGTCGACGTGCCCATCGGATTGCCGTGGCGCGCGTGCGCACGCCGGCCATGCGATGGAGCGGCGCGCCGCGCGCTGGGTCCGCGTGCCGCCACCGTGTTTAACCCGCCCTGCCGCGCGGCGAGTCGCGCTGGCGATGTGGGTACGGCGCGGCAGCTGAATCTGGCAGAGCTGGGCATGAGCCTCTCCAGCCAGGCATATGGCATCTGCCGCAAGATCGTAGAGGTCGACCTCCAACTGCAGGCGGACGAGCGGGCGCGGGCGCAGGTCGAGGAAGTCCACCCCGAAATATGCTTTTGGGCGCTTGCGCCGCAGGCGGCGCTTGCCGGCAAGAAGACGCGCGCTGGCGCGCGGGAGCGCCTCGCGCGGCTCGCTCCGCGGTTGCCGGAGAGCGCCACGCTTCTCGCGCGAGTGCTGACCGAGTGCCCGCGCAATGTAGTGGCGCGGGACGATGTGCTCGACGCGCTAGTCGCCTATACAGTCGCGGCCGCACCTGCGAACCAGCGCCGACGCTTGCAAGGTGACCCGGCGAACGACGCAGTCGGCCTGCCGATGCAGATGGTGTACGCAGTCTAGTGGAGTTGTCTTACGGGCAACGCGCTGTTGGTGGCCACTGCATGTCCCAATTGCCATCGCAGGCTGCCGCTTGACATAATTGTTCGGGTTGCCGATCCGAAAACAGTCACGGCTGTTTCACGCGAGCGCCGACGTTACTCGCCTATCTGCCTCGGCCCTGCACCGCGGCGTTGACGTTTATATACTTTGTGCCAAGCACTCGTCCAATGGCGTCTTCGTTGCTAAACCGAACCGTAGCTCTTGCTGCGCGGGCTGTGGCTCTGTGCGACTGCGCGACCGCAGATCGCTAACCAGCGCGCGCCACGATTCGAAGTCTCCCGATGCGCAGACATCTTTGATCTGCGCAGTATCGGAGTCAGCCAGCAAAGTTGGCTCTGCTAGTCGTACGAAGTACGGCGGCCGAAGGTCTGCGGAAAAAATGACTGGGTATCGTCGAGTATTCTCCCCAGTCACGGACGAGTCCGCCACCCGGACAACGGCGGTTACCTGTGATGCGCCGAGCGAGTTGTTCGTCGCTGCATTGCGCAGGTGTTGCGGCGAAATCCAACAGTCAAGACGTTCGTCGAGCTGACGATCAGACATGCACACCAACGCGTAGTGGCGTGCCTTCGTCCTTCCCGACGGTAGGTGAGAGCGGCTGGTAATTAGGCAGTAGTCGGGCAGCGGATAGGCGGACCCTTCGGCGTCAACCCAGGAGTTCCAGAGCACAACACCGCTTGGGGCGCTGTCGATGGACTTCGCTTTGCTGGGCATCGGCGAAAACAACACGGGTAGCGGTGTCCCTAAAGCGGACGTGAACAGCGCGTTGTCGCCCAGAGACTGCCCAATGCCCCAGAAGAAGCGCCCCTGCCCCAGTTGGCGCTCCCACTCCTTTCTGCGGCGGATCGCCGCCACGTCCTCCCCCGCCTCTTGGCCGACTTTCGTCCAGCAGAAGGTCGATGGCAGCGTGCTCATGGGAGTGACATCCTCGTTACCGTTCACGACTAGGAGTGTAGCAAGGATTATGCATTAAGTGTTATTGTATGCCTTAATGACTAAGACCGACGACGCTTACCTCCGGGACGCGGTGAAGCTCCTGCTTCAACATCTTGCCAAGGACAAGCGCTCGTCGACGGCAATTGCGCAGGAGGCGGGCGTGAGCCAACCGACTGTCTCCCGGTTACGCCGTTCGCAAGGGCGGCGCGCGCGATGGAGCGGTTCATTCAATAAGCGGATGCGGTTTCTACCGCATACCACTGCCCGGAGGCAAGACGACCGTTCGTGCCTACAATGATTTGTTGCGCGAAGCCATCATCGACGCCTGGGATGGCACGAACGAAAGTGGGCAAGCACTACTCACCTTGATTCAGGGCTTGAAGGGCCTCATAAAACCGACGCCCAACAACCCTAGGAGTTCCCGTGGCACCGACTAGTCGGCACATCGACAAAATCTTCGGCTCCCTTGAATCCGCGGGATTCCCGCGGAGCCTTCAAAGGTCGCTGTTGCCGGATTGGGTGACGAGCGATGTGCTCGCCAACGACGCAGCGTCGGCTGAGATTGCGGGCATCCTCGCGAAGCGACTCGGTCTCCGTGCGAGTCAGCTCCTTGCCGCGAGCCCTCGGGTGGAGGTGCTGCGCCGCCACGAGACCAAGTACAAGCGCTCGATCCCAAACAAGTCGAAGGACGTAATGGCGGCAACCTCGATTGCGGTGGTTGTCGCCGAGTCGGTGGCCGCAGCGTGCGTTCACGGCTTTTCACACTTCGAGTCCAACCCGAAAGGACTGCGAAGGAAGTGCTCGACCGGTTCGGCGGGCACTGGCTGGGGTTGCGCAATTTGTTGATGCGTTGCTGGGCGGGTGGTGTGCCTGTGATCTATCTCGCTGAGTTTGGCCCCGGAATCGCGAAGATGGATGGCATGGTGGTCCAAACCGACAGTCGACCCGTCATCGTTTTATCGAAAGGGTCGCAACTCTGGGCGTGGCAACTCTTCATCCTCGCTCACGAGATTGGTCACATCGCATTGGGACATGTGGCCCCGGACGAGGTTTTGGTCGACGAGGAATTGGGAGCGGCATCCTACGCGCTTGCCGACGGCGATGCCGACGAACAGGCCGCGGACCGATTCGCTATAGAACTGCTTAACGGCAGAGCAGAAGCGACGTACGCCACATCGGAGCCGCGCGTCAATGGCCCTGAACTGGCTGCGGCGGCGCATGCGTTCGGCAAGAGCCATCAAGTCGACCCTGGTCACATTGCGCTTAACTACGCACACGGCAACAACAAGTGGGAAGTCGGCCAGGCGGCGGCGAAGATCTTGCAAGGAACGAATCCGCCCGCATCCGCAGTGATCAATGAGGCCATGTGGGGCAGCATCGACGCCGAGGCGCTGCCGGAGGATACCGTCGAGTTCCTCCGCAAAGCGACTGATTCTGTCGTTGCCTAGAGGTGTTCGTGGGACGCCTCGTTTTCATGGACAACGATGCCTTGTTGAAGCTTGCCCAGTACGGGCTGCTGGAGGAGGCGCTGCGCTCGATCAACTGTACGCAAAGTGACGTACGCGTACTACCGACGGCCCGCTATTCGTTGCTGCCGCAAAGGGGTCGATTACGCCGCTGCAAGGACGAAGCCAGTGCGACCCGGTTGGAGGCATTTCTGGCGAACGTCGGGCAATTGGACATAGGCTCGGCCAGCGCAACACTCCTCGACGAGCTCATTGCATTGCCAGGCGTTGACGTGGGCGAGGCCCAGCTCTTCGCTGCGGCGGCTGCGCAGCCAGAGGTTCTCGTTCTTACCGGCGACAAGCGAGCGCTGGCCGCACTGTGTTCGGCGCCGAATGTCGCCGACGCGGTGACCGCACTGTCGGGACGGGTTGTGGCCGTTGAAACAGTATTCGCCATGCTGACTGACGGTGATTTCTCCGTTACCCAATCACGCGTACGTGCCAAACCCGAGGTCGACAAGACGCTGACTACCATTTTTGGAGTATCGGTTGCCGCGTCGTTAGAGTCTGTCCGAGAGGGGCTCCGCTCGTATCAAGGTCACCTTCGCGCAAGCACCGGTGACCTGCTCTACCAATACATCAGTTCTTGAGGAGCACGGCATAGGGGGCCTTAACCCGGGCCACCAAGCCAATGTGTTTGAGTACCTGCTCCTCTGGGGCGACCGGACGGGGTCGCGGCACATAAACGAAACAGCCCTTGTCAGCCTGCCCGACAAGGTAAGCGTTCGCAGGCCGGCCGCGGCTTGGTCGAACGCCGACTTGCAGCTCACCCAAGTCCACGTCGAACTCCTGCACGCGCAGCTCATCGAGTACAAGCGCGTAGCGCGAGCCGCGAACCTCAATACCCTTCGGAATGGGTTGCCAAATGACACCGTCGTCGGAATATTCTCTTGCGACCTCCGGCGAGGCTGCGTGTTTGGAGTCCATCTTCTGCATGATGATCAAGACCTCCTTGCCACTCCTTTCGGACTCCTTCGCGAAGGGCTGGACCATGGTCAGTGGGTGGCAAGTGCTTCCTCCGTAGCCCCAGAAGATCGACCCTGTCGATTCGAACTCTTTTTGCTTGCGCGCGACGATCTCTTCGATGGGCTCTTGGGCGTGGAGTCCAACCTTCATGTAGATCAAGCCGGCGTTCCTCATTGCATCATCCATGGAGCACCTCAAAGTTTCTCGACCCTATAGCGCAGGTCAGCTTCCTTGCCGGTATTCAGCGTGGGTAGTTCTCGAATATATCTGACCCGAAGCGGTGCGCCCCGGCCGTAAAAATTGGCAAGCCTTGTCGGGGCGAGCGCCGCCGAGGACCTCTCCATGCCGTCCGTGACGACACGTCGAAACAGGCAAGAGCACGAACACAACTCGGGTGCATCGTCCAGATGATATTGGTGCAGCTGTGGCTGCAGTTCCGCCACTACGTAGCCAAGTTCGTGAGCGCGCCGCTGGGTATCCCGGAGGACCGACTGCGTCCAGGGCAGGTCAGGATCATCCGCGATCACGACAATCCCGAGGCTCCTTTCCTTGGTCGCCTGGCTACCCCTTTCCAGAAACGCGATTACGCTCTCGCCGCCGTTGCTCGCACCCCAGGGAGGATTTATATGGAACCCGTCGTATGCGCCAAAATGCGCAGACGGTAGTGGATCGGCAACGTTGTACAGATCGGCAGAGATAGTGATCTTCGATGCGAGCTTCTCACCGAAGCGTTGCACGGAGTTGACCACGCGCTCGTCGAAATCCAGCACCTTGATGGACTTGGGCCCGTAGTCAATCACACCCTGTGCCTTGAGGTGGGCGGACGCGAGGGCAATTCCGTCGCCATCGCCGACGAATACCGCCTCTTTCTGATCGAATACGCGCGCGACATATTCGGCCTGGATGACCATGTCGGCCACCTTCATGTAGATCTGGTCAAACTCACGCAGCGGCGGCGGCCGGTTGTGCACCACATCAGAAATTGCGTTGATCGCCTTGCGTAGATCGAACGCCATAGTCTCCCCCAACTCGTTGTCCTGTTACCGCGCACTCCAGCATCGTTCCGACGTGGGTCGTGAAGCATCGGCGGCCCTAACTCCGCGGCAGCCTTGTGCATCCCAGCGTCGATTGTAATAACGCCGATTCGCCTACCGAGTCATTCAACCACCTCACCGCCGCCGGGACTACCGAGTGCCCTTGACGAATATCTCGTCGACGAATTCGAAGGCGGGCGCCGCCCCGAAGAATTGGTTCCACCGCGTCTGATATACGCCTTGATCTAACAGACTGACATCATCGGTCTGAGACGCCGCTCCTTCGTCCAGCCCCCACGCAAAGCGGAGCCCGCCACGCTCCGTCAAGATGTACCGATTGTGCAGGCCCTCCCCGTTGCCGAACTCTCGCCAGCGCACGATTCGTAAGGTGATTCCCTTGGGGATTCTTCGTGCCAGCTGCCGCTGGCATTCGGCGGCAAAGTCATTGATCTCCGGCTTGAACTCAGTGTGGAATTCGACCCGTTCTAGGGGCACATCGCCCCGACCGGCAACGCATCCAGCGATGAACTCGGCAACAGTACTGCGCACTCTCGCCTTGTAGGGATCGAAATGTGGATCGATGAACATCACGGACCTCGTGATGCGCAATAACGGTGCCACAGCTGCGGCAAGTTGAGCCGCCACTCGCTGGACCACTCTCTCGTGCTCGACGGCCCAGAGCGGAAGCGCCTCTTCCAAGTCGGCATAAGCCAACTGCTGGGGGTGACGACCTTGTACTGCGCTGCACACAATGGCGTGAAACGGACGGGCAGCATGCTCGCGGACCGCGTTGTCAATCCAGGGTAGTCCGTCGACCCACTCATGGAACCGAGGCAACAACTTGTCGTCGATGCCCTTCAGCTTTTCCACGATGCGTGCCTTGTCAATATCCGGAACATCGACAAGAGCCTGATGTACGAGTGCCTTCCAGCGCTTGGGGAAGCGAGAAATGAGACGCCCGTGGGACACGCCGAACTTCTCGGTGAGGTACCGAAATTTCTCCCATGAATTCAGCAGCCCGGGGTCGACCGCGTACTCGTAGAGCATTAGAACAGCTCCCCCGCCCGCTCGTCGAAAAATCCCTTTGGCCAACGGCGCACGAACTCCCCGCTGTCGTCCACGGGCAGCTCAAGAAGCTCGGTTCCACTTTCGCCGGTCTGCACATATATGACGCCAACGTCGGAAGGCGAGAGGGAGTGAGCGCCGGGTGGCAACTCCTTGTCTGTTGTTTCCCGGATTCTGCGCAGCAATCGAAGGATGAGATGCTCGCTATGGGTCTCAATGAGGAAGCTGATCCCGTGTTCCTTTGCGCCTCTTATTAGCAAATCGCCCAAGCCCACTTGCACAGCCGGGTGAATGTGCAGTTCCGGCTGCTCAATTGCTACCAATGACGCTGACGGCTCCAACGCGGCTACCACTACAGGAACGACCTGCGAAATGCCAATACCTACATCGCGCGGCTGAACGCGCAAGCCAGTTCGCGTCTCAATAAGGTCGAGGCGGCGGCGTTCCGGCAGCGCGCGTAGTTCCTTTACGAGATTCGGATCGAGCCGCAGCGTTTCATCGGCATCGGCGGCTTTCAAGAGCCAGTCCAGCGCAGCAGCGGTGACTTCTTTCACCTGTTGCCGCTCAATTTCGTACCCGGTCGCTAACTTTCCGGGAGAAGACATCCAGAGGCTAACTTCGTTTACAAGCTCCGCGTCGCCCGTGAGCAATGCTTCCCAGGCCGCTGTACCGTCCGCCCAACGGGCCTCGTCAGGTGTCAGCGCGGCGTCAAACTCCCGGACCGGCACATTCCGGATCGGCCCGACATAGCGCAGCTTTCGCAATTGGTCGCGAAGTAGGACGCCTGGACCGACAACCAGCGACGACAGGAACGCCGTGAAATCGCGGGCGATATAGATGTTTGCGGAGCCACCACTAGCCCCGGAGGCGGGAATGGCCAGCAATTCACCCAGGCGTGGTAGGGCACTGTCAAAACCCGTCAGCCATTGGCGCAGACCAGAACCCGGACGTTCCACGCCAGCGTCGCGCACTCTTGCGAGCATTTGCCCGAACACAGAGTAGGCATGGTTGTCGTCGCCAGCATCAGCCGGGTGGCCAGTCGCGGCCGGGGCTTGGATTGCGCTTGGTGCGTTTGAGGCCGTTAGATCGCTAGGATCAACCCAGTCATCGAATGCGGCGGCTATGTTGTCGATGTCTTCCTGCGTCGCATAGCGAACGAAGATCGGATTGTCTTTGTTGATCCGGATCGAAACGTCACGCCCGTCCTCTGATGCCGCGACCCTCGCCAACCAAACCCCGTTGACGCCCGCTTCGTAGCCGAGGATTACCGCGGCTTGACGCACGTCGCTCCAGCCGATTTCCAGACCTATGCTAACCGCCTCGGTCCGATCCTTGGTTGTCTGTAGGAGTTCGTGAAACTCCCAGATTCCTTCCTCGTCTTGAGTCTGGCCGGGCTGCCAGTCCTCCCAAGGTTCAGGAACAACGTCTGGGATTCTGGCGCGGTTCAGCTCCAATTCGAGCTTAATGCCAATACGGCGCGTGAGATCCCGCTGGTGTACTAGATTCCGAAAGCCGCCTAGGTCGATGAATTCACCACCAGAGACCGTCCGGTCCGGATTTGCGTTGCGTCTTTCAAGCACTTCGCGCACATATTGCAATGCCTGAAGGATCGTACTCTTGCCGGAGCTATTCGCGCCGAACAGCAAGGTAATCGGCGCGAGATCAAGGCGTGTGCCGACGACAGTACCGTCAGAAAGTGTCCGCTCCCCAAAGCCCTTGAAGTTCCTCAATTCGATAGCTGACAGGCGCGGCGGCAGATCGGCACCCTCGTAGACGCTCCCGCCGGGCGTGTCCAAGAATTGCAGAAAACGGGGCAATGCTTCGAGCGACGCTATCTCGACTGCCCTGCCGTAGTGAGTCTCGCTTGCGCCCTTGTGTACCCGCTTTGGGAACTGGCGCATGTTGCTGCCATGGCGAAATTGGCCCTGCTTTGGATAGCACACACCCGGCAGATCGAGGAAGGGCTCGGCCCGCAGATTGGGATGAATTACTAGTTGAATCGACGCGGAATGATCACGCTCCTTGTAGACATAAACGAACTCCCCGGTGGTTGGTGCCCGATATTCGTCGAGCTTGACCGTATCGCGAGTGCGCGCGTACTTGCATTCCGCAAATACGTCCCTGATAGCGTTGAAATCATTTCCCATTACCAACCCCTAGTCGATCTCTGTAAACGCTCGCTGCGCAACCGAACCGTACAAGGCATCGGCCTCACGGACTGCAAGTTCCAACTTTTTGGTCAACGAAATGACTTTTCGGAAGACGCCGACAAACGTTGCCCGTTGACGCTCGTGGGGGAGGATGAATCGAACTTTTTCCAAGGCCCCTTTGCTCACCATGCCCTTCATACCACTCGTTGACGCCGATTGAATTCGAGGCTTCGAAAAGAGTGTTGCTGCGTAAAGAAATTCCGCTTCAATTCCAGGCTTGGGCGAGAGCGCGTTGATCTGTTGATTGAAAGCCACCGGGCGGTCTGCAAGGGCGGCGTTTCCAATGCACGAAGGGCTACCTGCAATGCACGTGATTAGCGTCGAACCTGCTGAGACTGATCGTCCCACTCGGAGCCCCTCTTCCGATAACCCCTCTGTCGCCCTCGTCAAGTAATGGTGCGGAGTATTGAGATTGTCGGACTTGATCCATTCGATATGATTACCGTAGTAGGCGGGCACTTGGCGGGACGGCGTGTTCCCCGTTGTGACTACGGCAATCTCCGCAATCGCTTTCTCCGCAATCCCCTTTGAGTTCACTACCGGATCGCCGAATAGTGCGAAAAAGACGGATCGGAGATACTTGTCAGTTAGAACAACTAGCAGGCGGCACTTTTGACGAATGTCGTCCGCCTTTTCGAGCCTGGCGGCAATCCCGCGCTGTACGGAAACCTCGGGCAGTGGTATCCGAACGTTCGCAATCGCTGAAGTCCTGATTGAAGGATATGCACTGTTGGCAATCAGACGCGAGGGAGGGTTTACCTGAAGCCACCGAAGCAAATATGCACTCACGATTCTTGAAGTAGGTATGAGCGTGGCGAGGTGGCTCACTACGTAGCATGGTCGTTTTAGCTCGTACACGCGGTCTAATGTTGCAGACATTCCACTCTTTGCGAACACGATAGTGCCGACTGGAAATAGGCGCAGGCCATGCCTATACGCGGCCTGCTCGCTGATCCTTTCAAGTGCGGCTTCGCTACCGCCATTCACCAGGTGATCCAAGCTGCCGGCCCTCACAAAAGGATGACCATCCTTAGTGAATGCGCCCGACTCTTGTGGTGCAGCTTGGCCAGTGGAAACCTCGCATATCTCGCCAATCGGCACGCTGTCGTAACTCATGGCACCGGTCCTAACTCGCTTAAGTCCGCTTCGATCTCATGTTGCAACTTCTTCATTCGATCAAGAATTTCGCCGGGCTGATCGAAGGTTGCCGGGGTCTGTATAGGCTTTCTGTAACGGTTAATTGAGAGGTCGTACTTGTTCGTGCGGATTTCCGCGACCGGCACAACGAACATTTTGGCGGATCGGTTTGCAAAGCCCGTTTGCTGAACGCCCCAATCGCGGAACCCTGCGAGAACCTCAGGTAGGTCGTTCTCGGCAACCTCCTGACGCTTGTCGTCCAGCGAAAAGCCATCAGCCTGCACGTCGAAGAAGAGTACAGAGCCGGTCTCGCCACCCTTCACAAATACGAGTATCGCTGTTGACACGCCCGCATAAGGCTTGAAGACCCCGGACGGCAAGCAGATAACAGCCTGCAGTTGATTTTCGTCAACGAGGTGCTGTCGCAGCCCCACATGCGCCTTGCTCGACCCGAATAGAACGCCATCTGGAACGATGGTGGCAGAACGACCGCCGTTCTTCAGCATGCGGAGAATGAGTATCAGGAAGAGCAGTTCGGTCTTCTTAGTCTTCACTCTTCTGAGAAGCGAGGGGTGAACATCCTCCTCCACTAAAGAACCCTTGAACGGCGGGTTCGCAAGGATCACGTCGAAGCCGTTCTCCGCCTGGAGGCTGAAGTTCTGCGGAAACTGTTTAGATAGAGTGTCCTGATAATGAATATCGGGATTCTCTACACCATGCAGCATTAAGTTCATCGCAGCGATGCGGAGCATCGTCACGTCAAAATCAAAACCGTGAAACAGACCGTTTTGGATGTGATCGCGGAATGGCTCCAGCCGGTCACCTGGGTAGCTCTTAGTCCCATCTTGCAACGTCTCCACAAGCTCCGGTGAGGAATACTTCTGCCGGAGGTAGTCCATCGTGCCGACGAGGAATCCGGCAGTACCACACGCAGGGTCGCCAATTACCTCGGTCGGCTCCGGGTCGAGCAACTCAACCATCAGCCTAATAATGTGACGCGGAGTGCGGAACTGGCCATTGATTCCGGCCGTGGTGAGCTTGCTCAGCATGTACTCGTATAGGTCACCCTTGATGTCGCTGTTGCCCAACGGGAGTGCGCTTATTTGCGTAACAGCAGATACCAATAGAGACGCCTTCGGAATCAGGCATGTAGCCTCCTTCATGTACTCGCCGAAGGTCGTGTTCTTGCCGCCGAGGTCACGCAGATGCGGGAACACGTCTTCGCGTACATGACGCAGCATTTCTTCGCCGCCAAACCTGCTCCATGTCTTCCAGCGCAGCTGTTGTTGATCCGGACCGAAGTTTTTATGAGGCTTTTTGCCGGTCCGCTGAGCCAGTTTCTCGATGCGCGTTTCGTCCATATCGAGCAAACGAGCGAACATCAAGAAGGAGATCTGCTCGATGACAGTTAACGGATTCGTGATGCCGCCCGTCCAGAACTCTTCCCAGAGCTTGTTGATGTCGCTCTTGAGCTGATTGGTGATCATTTGACCTGTCCTGATGAGGTAGCGATTCCCCGCTCGAAGAGAGCGAGGCGAAGTAATGTCTTGGCGGGACGGAGCGGCTGGACCATCCCGTCGTCGAGGGTTTGATACAGCGTAATCATCGACGCAACCTCTCTCGTCACTCAGCAGTCAACAAAGAGGCGCTATCGATGGCAATTTCTACCAACGCCGGAGGTAGCATCTTGGAAGGCTTGATTCCCAGCTCCTTGAGCATCTCAGCCTGGCGAATCACGTTGCCCCGGCCACCGGTCAGTTTATTGTGCGCGGCGTCGTAATCCCTCTGTGCCTGTTTGAGGCGGCCGCCGAGCGATTCCAGATCCTCGACAAACCCGACCAGTTTGTCGTAAAGCTCGGCGCCCCTCTTGGCAATATCCTGAGCATTGCGGTTTTGCGCTTCCTGCCGCCATAGATGCGCGACCGTGCGAACGACAAATAGGAGGGTCGATGGGCTGACTAGGAGCACGTTTCTCTGCCAGGCATCCATGAACAGTTCGCGGTCGTGCGACACCGCCAACATGAATGCCGGCTCGATAGGCACGAACATCAGGGCGAAGTCGAGCGATTTCAGGCCATAAAGCGCTTGGTAGTTCTTCTCCGACAGGCTCCGCATGTGGGCCCGAATCGATTCGAGATGACGCTTCGTGGCAGATAGGCGGTCGGACTCATCGTCGGAAGTCGATAGGTCCTCGTAAGCCGTTAGAGAGACTTTGGCATCAACGACCAGATGCCGATCCTCGGGCAGGTGGATCACGACATCGGGCTGGGCCCGTGACCCGTCGTCCCGAGTATGGCTTTCCTGAACGTCATACTCCTCGCCTTTACGTAGGCCAGATGCCTCCAGTACTCGTTCCAGGACCAATTCGCCCCAGTTGCCCTGGGTCTTGCTCGAACCCTTGAGGGCACGGGTGAGATTCTTGGCGTCCAGGCTTAACGATTGGTTGAGATCCATTAGCTGACGTACCTGCTCGGCCAATGCGGTGCGATCCTTGCCTTCCTTGACGTATACGTCTTCGACCTTGGTCTGGAACTCGGCGATCTTCAGTTTTAAGGGATCAAGGAGCAGCCCCAAGTTGGTTTGGTTCTGCTCGGAGAAGCGCCTACTCTTCTCCTCCAAAATTTCATTGGCGAGGTTCTTGAACTGGTCGGTCAGGGACTCCTTTGCCTCTAGCAGCAGCGCGAGCTTCTGTTCGGACTGCTCGCGCTCGGTGCTGAGGCGGATCGCCATTTCGGCGAGATCCGTGTTGAGTTTGGCGACTTGACCCTCGGCCGTCACCCTCTGCGCCTGCTCGATTTGCCAGTTGGTGCGCAACGCTTCAACCGTCTCGCGCTCGGCTTTCAACTCGGCGCCGATTCGACCGGATGCTTCCCTCAAGTCGGCGGCCTGCAGCCGTATAGTTGTTAGTGATTGCTCGGTTTGCGCCAACTTCTCTTCAAGCACGGGGATGCGCGTGGCCTCGGACTCAAGCGTGGTGCGACGTTCGCTTACGTCTTGAAGAACTGCTTTCGCTGACACGAGTTCCCGCTCAAGAGCTGCATTAGCCTGTTCCACCGCGGCCAAGCGCGCAGAAGCCGACTGTGACGCCTGAGTCTTCTCTGCTTCGCTGGTAGACACACGCAAGAAGTCCTGCTGGTTAACCCTTTGCTGTTCCTGCAGGGCTGCTACCTGAGCTTCGAGCACTGGCATGCGCGATACCCGCTCGGCCAGTTGAGCACGTTCATCGCGCGCGAGGTCCAATGCCTCCCGCCATTGATTGGCCTGTGCGGTCAGTGCTTCGTGGCCAGTAAGTGCGAGTTGGCGGTCCTCTTCAAGCGAACGGACACGTTCCTTGAACGAGGCAAGCTCGACTTGAGTTTCAGCCTTACCTTGCGCGGCGGCAGCACTTGCGGCGTCGGCGGTACGGCCGCGCATTGCTAATCCGCAAAGCAACGCACCGGCGATGAAGCCTGCGACGGCCGTAAGAAGAAGGAATACTTGATTGTCCATGGTGTCTTATGCTGCGTCGACGCTATGCGTTGGCCGCCGGCTTACCAGTGGTTGCGCGAAAGCGGTCTATCACGGCAATCAAGTCCTCAATTGTCGCTTCGTCAAAGACGCCATCCGGACCGTCTTGGCTGACTTGAGTAAACGGGGCCTCGTACAGCTTGTCGAGGGTGACGGCGCCGAATTTCGCGATGTGGTTCTGCAGCAGCGCCATGAATCTTTGCTGCTTCGCCGATAGGTGAGGGTGCTGGACAAAGAACTCGGCGAAGCGTGCTGCCACGACTTCGGCTTCCAAACCCACTACAGTGCGAATGGCAGTGACGAGGTCTCCGGCAGTATCTGGATAAAACTCCGTGAGCCACGTCAGATCGACATCCGGGTGTTGGGTGAGCACCAGGCTCACGAGAGCGACCAAGTCCGTCTCACTTACGGCCTCGCCGCGGCGAATCCTGCGCAGGGTCGAGTTAGTGTCGAACAATCCGGCCAGAACCTGCTCCACACGTTGGCGGTAGGCGACAAGCTCCGCGCCGTCGAGCTTGGGCATGTGTCGCCCGTACTCTATTCGGGCCGCATCCTCTTTGATGTCCAAGATGCGGGGCTTTGTACCCCCAGTTGGCCCAACGACGCGATGCCGCATGATCCCGCGCAACTCCTCGCGCACGCCCTCAAGCGCCGCCACACCGCGCTCGTCGAAAACCTTCTTCCAGAATTCGCCGCTGCGCACCTTCTCGATAGTTGGCAGTTTTTCGCGAACAGCATTCACATTGATCGGCAGCTGGGCCACCGCCGCGATCAGGTCATCGCGTAGGTCAGTAAAGACCGCGGATTTTTTCAGCAATTCGGATTGCAGCCGCGCGATCAGCAGGTCGAGTTGGTAGGCGTCATCCCAGCCTCGCGTGTCTCGCCACTGCATCAGCGGTGCAATATCGCGAAGCAGCGTGGAGTGAGTTGCGGCGCTGAGCGCAGATAGCAAGCCTGGACGCTGCACGTCACGAACCTCGCGCCATTTCTCACGAACTGCGATAGTGGCCTCAGGTAGCGCCACAATGTCGGCCAACATCAAGCTGACGGCGAGATCGAACACGTCGGCCTGACCCGCGACAAGAGCCGTGTCGGCGAGCTGGAGCCGAGCTTCGAACAGTGTTTGCAGGAGCCCCTTGCCGGCCGCGGGGCTGGTCTCGCGGTAGCTCTGCTCGAAGTAGGCGAAATTGCCCCAGTGATCGAAGATCCGGAACGCGGATTTGTCGGCGCCCGGCCCGAAAAGGTCAGGGCGGAGCCGCGTACCGCGCCCGATCATTTGCCAGAACTTGACGTAAGACTTTACGGGCTTGGCGAAGACCAGGTTCACGACCTCCGGAATGTCGATGCCGGTGTCGAGCATATCGACCGAGATGGCGATGGTGAGGTCGCTTTTCGGGTCTTTGAAATCGTCGATCAGCTGCTCGGCGCGCGGGTCGTAGTTGTCGATCACCCGGCAGAAGTTGCCGCCGTACTGTGGATACATCTCATCGAAGATCGCGGACAGCAGGACAGCGTGATTGTGATTGCGGGCGAAGATGATGGTCTTGCCCGGATGTGAGCCGCTCGCATCGCGGATTCCGTTTTCCATCAGGTTGCGAAGAATGGTGCGGTTGGTGTCCTTGTTGAAGACGGCACGGTCGATCTCGCCTTGCTCGTAGTCGATCAGCTTCGCATCGGTTTCGTCTTCCTCCAGCTTGGCCTGTTGTTCCTTGGAAAGCTGGCTGTACTTGATTCCTCGCCGAAGAAACTCCGTCGTGTGGGTGTAGACCTCGAACGGAACGAGGTAAGGCGGAACGTGGCTGATCGCCTCTTCGTAGCCGAAGTACGAGGTCGGGTCGCCGTCCTCGCACCCGAAGAGCTTGAAAGTGTTGCGCGCGATGAATTGAACCGGTGTTGCGGTCAGCCCGACCTGCATTGCATCGAAGTACAAGAAGAGATCGCGGTAGCGGTTGTAGATACTGCGATGCGACTCGTCGGCAATGATCAAGTCGAAGAAGCCGACGTCGAACATCTCAAAGCACTTCATCATTGCCGGATAGGTGGCCAGGTAGATTCGATTGTAACATCGCCGGCCGTGTTGGCGTTGACGTGAATGCGGGGCTCGCCTGGCAGAAATTCCTTGAACACGTCGTCGGCCTGCTTGCGTAGCTCTCGCCGATCACAAAGGAAGAGGACGCGCTTGGCCCAGCGAGCGCGCGAAAGGACCTCGCATAGGGATACGGCGACACGGGTCTTGCCCGTTCCCGTCGCTAGAACTACAAGCGACTTCCTATATCCGAGGGTAAAACGTTCGCAGATCCGCTTGATCGTTTCGAGCTGATACATCCGATCCGCGATCTCCGGCTTTGGTCCGACGGCGTTGAGAGCAAGCTTCTCGCTCCGCTGGAAGATCCGATACTGCAAACTGTCTTTCGAGTAGAAGCCGAACAGTCGACGGGGTGTCTGCCTCTGGGCGTCGTCCCACAGGAAGATGTCAAACCCGTTTGTGTAGAAAATGACCGGCCGTTGGCCGAATTTCTGCTCTAGCGCGTCTGCGTAAAGCTTGGCCTGCGTGCGGCCCGCATCTGCATCTTTCGATGTGCGCTTGGCTTCGATGACTGCCAGCGGCTTTTCATCATCACCCCATAGGACATAGTCGGCGGAACCGATGCCGGTCTTGTTTTGGGGTTGAGGCATCTCGACCTCTTGACCCACTTCGTCGGTCGACGCTCCAGCGGCACCTACATCCCAGCCAGCCGAGACCAGCATGGCATCGATCAGTCGGTGACGGGTGGTTGCCTCATCGAAGGCAAGCTGCTGGGCAGCAGCACCGCCCGCCGCGACAAGTTGCTGCAGTTCTGCAGCAGTGCGCTCGACCTCGACCTTCTGGGTCTTCGCCAGTTGGAGTTGTTCGAGGATAGCCTGCATTTGCTGCTCTTGCTCCGCGATCTGCGCCAGCAACCGTTGACGGTCACGTTCAAGCTTCTTGGCGTCGGCAGGCGGTGTCGGAGGAGCGAAGGCAGCAATCCCGGCTGCTTGCCCTCCATCGAAGGTGACGAACACCCACCGACCGATGTCGAACGCCTCCCGAACCATGGCGAGAGCCGTCGCGGTGGTTCCTTGATTGGCGTGAATGGCTTTGTTGCCGTGCATGCGAAGCGCATGCAGTTTGGTCTGTACTACGGCAGGGACACGGATGCGGAACGCGTCTTCGTTCAGCAGGTCGTTCAGGTTAGGCTGGAATGGTCGCGGTAGGCGGAATGCGTCATACACGACATCCACTACACGCTCGCTGAAATGTCTTAGCTTCGCCAAGGCGCCTGGGGCGTCATTGAAGGCGTAATGCTCGGCAAAACCACCGAGCGCGGCGAGGTCGGGGCGCGCGCTTCGAAGGAACTCGAAATTCTTAGACTGCACGGTTCCCCCTGGGGCCCACGGGGCCGATTGAAGGGGCGGTGCGGTCTGGGGCGATTGCATAACGTTTCTTCTGCCAAACGGATAGGTAGTGTCCTATACGCAATCCCTGTGCCATGGTCCTTTGTCCCCGTACGTATTGAGCCCGTTGCTCAGGGTTTGATCGCGTCATGTCATCTGCAGTCACGCCGCCCGCTTCGAATTCAAAAGCCTTGCCACGTTTGGCCATCACGAACGTATCTTGTATTTCTTCATCCAGTTGCTCAGCGTCTGGTAGTTCGCCAGGCCGAGCAGCTCTGCAGCTTTGGTCTTGCTACCGTCGGCAACCTCGAGCGCGCGCGTAATGTAGTCACGGTAGACAGTGTCAACTATCGCAGTAATATCAACGCCTTGCTCAATAGATTGTTCGAGCGGATTTTGTCGCGCACCGGGCGTGCGCGAGGCGGTGATGATTGCGTCCCTTGCTTCGTCCTCCGTGATCGTCGTGCCAGCTGCTCCACACCGCGGCCCGCCGAAGCGTATTCAGCAGCTCCCGAACATTGCCCGGCCAATGATGATTGAGCAGAACATTTCTTGCGCCAGCAGAAAGTTTCTTATCCTTATAGCCGGGCTCGGTCTTGACTCTCGGCGTTGACCTGTTCGAGGAGCCTGTCCAAGAGCAATCCGATGTCCCCTTGGCGTTCCCGAAGCGGCGGCAGATTCAGGACGGCGACGGCTAGTCGGTGAAATAGGTCCTCGCGAAACCGGCCCGCAGCAACTTCCTGCGCAAGCACCCGGTTCGTTGCCGCGATTACGCGCACATCCACTCGGCGGCGTTCGGTCTCGCCGATCCGCGTCACTTCGCCCTCTTGCAGGATTCGGAGCAGCTTGACCTGCGCCGCCGCGTGGCAACTCGCCAATTTCATCGAGCAGGAGAGTGCTCTTGTTTGCCGCTTCGAAGTAGCCGGCATGGTCGCTCGTCGCGCCAGTAAATGCCCCTCTTCTTGTGGCCGAACAGTTCCGACTCGATGAGTTCGGAAGGAATCGCACCACAGTTGACCACGATCATCTCTCGACCCCGGCGTGGGCCCGTTTGATGGATCGCGCGAGCCAATAGCTCCTTCCCTGTCCCCGATTCCCCTTCAATCAGTACTGGAATCGAACGGGATAGCGACGAGACGCGCCCGACGACAACCCGCTTCATGACGCCGCTGCGGTAGAGGATGTCGCCAAACTGAGGAGCTATCCGGTGGAGCGCCCTCGCTGAGCCGACCGAGAGCCTCGTCGGGGCTGCGCAGAAGATCGGGCACAAAGTCCGCGGCGATGTCGAACGGGCACTTCGACCGTACGGACGCCGGCCTCCTTAGAAGACTCGATCAGCTCGACCGTGAAAGCGCGACTTGGCCAGCAGTATCCAGACGGCCGCCATCGCGGGCGTGCCCGGACTGATATGCACCGTTAACTGACGCTCTCTCTTTCCCAGACGACGTGAGGTCCTCAAGAGCTTCGCGCGCGGCCGGGTAGATCTCCGAGAGATTGGTTGGCCCGGTCAGCTTCGCCCGTCGGACGAAGACCTTGCGCAGGCGTTCGCGTTTCCAGCCAGTCAACGTATGCCTGGACCTCGTTCTCAGGAGAAGTCGGTCAGCAAGACGACTTCCTTGAATTCGCGTGCGTCGACCGCTTGGCCAATCGGGCCAACTCCAGCCTTTGCCTCGCCGCGGGATGCGGCCAGGTCGGCCTTCCCAATCCAAGAAAGGAGGCAGGTCTTCATCGACAGCAAGGATACAACAAATTTTATATTTTGCACAAAACTATTTTTGCTATTCTGATCTATCGGGCCGCGATTGGAGGCGGTCCGTGCGTGTTAAGTACATTGAAATAATAAACATTTGTTATCGGTGGCACGGTCGATGCAATAGAGATGGTGAGGACGACAAACAACAGGAGCTTCCGATGACGAACGCAGCCCACCCGAACACGCCATCCAACAAAGCAAGCCAAACGCTTCCGAGTGATCTGGCTGCCATTTCCAACGTCCTCTCCCAGATCGAGATCGGCGTCCGCCAGACGTATCGAAACCTCACCGTGTTTCCGCTAGTCGCCAAAGAGGCGCGGCCGGCCGCGTACATCACGCTGGACGAAGCACTCGACCGGCACGTGGCAACGGTGACGGAGGTGTCCGAGGGCGGCGTTGTTCCGGAGCTTCGCTTCGAGAACAAGGGAGTTGCGCCGGTCCTCCTCGTCGACGGCGAAGAACTGGTTGGCGCCCGCCAGAACCGCGTGCTGAACCTGACCATCTTGGTAGGTGCGCACACCGAACTGGTCATTCCAGTGTCGTGTGTCGAGGCAGGGCGCTGGTCCTACAACTCCCGGCATTTCGGATCGGCGAAGCGCAGCCTCTATGCCGCGGCTCGCGCCGCCAAGATGGGGCAGGTTTCGGAATCGCTCCGGGACTCCGGAACGCGCCGGTCCAATCAAGGCGCAATCTGGAACGACATCTCAGCCAAAGCGGCCCGCTTTGGCACGCGCTCTGCCACCGAAGCGATGTCCGACATCTACGTGGAGGCGTCGGGAGACGTGGAAGCGTACACAGCCGCCATCAGTGGCGTCCCTGGTCAGGTTGGCGGCGTCTTTGCCGTGAACGATCAGATCTTCGGTATCGAGCTGTTCGACTCGCCGGACACCTATCAGAAATTGGCAACCAAGCTCGTCAGCAGCTACGCCATGGAGGCCCTCGATCAAGAGCGCTTGGATGGTGGCGATGTCGATGCTGAGGCGGTGAGCGCGTTTCTCGGCCACATCGCCGCGGCCGCCACCGAGACATTCAAGGCGGTGGGCCAAGGGACTGACCTGCGACTCGCGTGGACTGGAATCGTCGGTGCTGGCTTGGTCGTTGACGATCACATCGTCCATTTGTCCGCCTTCATGGAGCCTGCATGACCGAAGAGACGAACTCCGTTGAGCAGGACGCGGCAGCAGATGCGCTGACCGTGGATGAGGTCATGGGCAAGGTTCGCGCCTTCGTTGGGACCTTGCTGAATGGAGGGGCCGAATCACCGGACATCACGTTCGGTCTGGCGTACGTGGCCACCGAGTTCGGGCTTGCGGTGGCCGAGGAGTCCGTCCAGGTCTTCCCGGTTGTCCTGAGTGCCGTGACGAGCGCCGCCGCCAATCACAAGTCGCAGACCAGAAGGAACCGAGGCAGGCAGCTCTGACGTAAGCAATGCGCAGGAAGTCAAACCGAATAGCGCAACCCTCCATTGAACGGGCAGCACGGGAAAATGAATCGCTCTGACCAGGTCCGCGCGGTGTTCCACGAGCTTCGTCGCTCTGTGGGCGACCACATCAGCTCCGCTCAGGTGCTGGTGTGTGCGACTTCGCTGGTCGAGTTGTTCAGCGGCTCGGGCGAGGACCCCCAATTTGATGCCCGCACGGGCGGGCTGCCGTTCTCGATGTGGGGAGTGGATCGGGCGCTTGCGGATGCCTGGCGAGTGCTGGAACAGGAATCGGTCTGCGATGAGGACACCATCGACGAGATCTCTAAGGATCTGTGTCTACACAACGGATTTGCACGCGTGACGATGGAGGCATGTCTATGAGTTCGATGCGCTACGGCATGGTACTGGCGGTCAAAGAGCACATTGCCGCGGGAAATCCGATCACCACGCTTGAATCAATCGTCCTATTCGGCGTGCCGAGCTTGACCAAGGTGATCTCGGATATGCGCAAGGAAGGCTGGGTCATTCAATCCCGGCTCACTCCGTATGCAGCTGCCGTCGCAAGGGTGAACCGGCACGCGACGCTTCAGCCGCCATCGAACCTTCCGGTCCGCGAAGTCCAATTGACTGAGTATTGGATCAGCAAATGAGACGGACATTTTCGGCGCGTCAACGCCGAATCCTGGCTTGGGTAGCAGGTGGCCGTTGCCGCATCTGTGGGGTGGCCCTGCGTGGGGGATTTCACGCCGACCACGTCCTGGCATACGCGAGGGGTGGCGCCACCGCAACGAATAACGGCCAAGCGCTCTGCGCAGCGTGCAATCAGAAGAAGGGTAGTTCGATGAACCTCAAGCTCCGTCCTTGGCAGCAGAATGCTCTGGCAAAAGCGATCAAGTGGCTCGTGGAGGATCGGGTCGACCGCCACTTCCTCATCAATGCCGCGCCAGGCTCGGGCAAGACGCTCGGAGCGTGCGCAATCACCAAAGTCCTTATGGATCGCGACGAAATCGACCGCGTGATCGTCATTGCGCCTCGTGCGGAGGTCGTCAATCAATGGGCCGACGAGTTTCGGCACGTCACGGGCAGGCACATGGCGAAGGTGACGGCAAGGGACGGAGACATTACTGGCCTCGGAGTCGACGTGTGTGCGACTTGGGCCGCGGTGCAAGGTTTGCTGCCGGAGCTGCAGGCAGTATGCAAGGCGTCGCGCGTACTCGTGATCTGCGACGAGCATCATCACGCGGCAGTCGAGGCGGTCTGGGGGACGAGTGCTGATGGAGCCTTTGCCGACGCCCAGTTCGTCCTTGTACTCACCGGTACGCCGATCCGTTCAGACGGTGCCCAGTCGGTCTGGCTGGCGTACGACGACGCCGGCGCAATTGATCACCCAGACGCTGGCACCTACACCCTGACCTACGGGGAAGCGGTGGATCTCGGCTACTGCCGGCCGGTGACCTTTCACCGACACGAGGGAAAGTTCACCGTCGACCTCGACCACGGCCAGACGGCGCAGGTCTCGGGCCACGAGCCCGCGAAGCTGCCCGCTGAGCTGCAGCGCATTCCGGGGCTTCAATCCGCCCTGGACTTCTACCGGCTCGCCCGCACGCCGCTCTACGAATCGGACAAGGTCACGCCAATGGTCGCGGGGTACCAAGGCTCCATGCTGGAATGGGGAAGCCAGAAACTCACCGAACTTCGGGACCGGATGCCGGAGGCCGGGGGCCTCGTTATCGCGCCGTCCATCGAGATGGCGGAGTACATGATGAAGCTGCTGGAGCAGCTCGATGGCGAGCAGCCCTTCCTGGTGCACAGCCAAATGTCCAACCCCGAGTCCAAGATCCGGGCGTTCCGCAACACGACGAAGCGCTGGCTGGTGTCCGTGGCGATGGTGTCGGAAGGGGTGGACATTCGCCGGCTTCGGGTTCTTGTGTACCTTCCCAACGCGCTCACCGAACTGGCCTTTCGGCAGGCGATTGGGCGAGTTGTTCGGACCTGTGGTCCAGACGACGACACCCGCGCGTACGTCGTGATGCCGTCGTTCGAGACGTTCGAGACCTACGCCCGGCGCGTTGAGGAGGAGATGTCGCTTCCCACCCGCGCCGATACTCCACCGCGGCAAAAGCGCTGCCCGGCCTGCCGGCACGAGTGTTCCCTCGGGGCATCCGAATGTCCGGAGTGCGGTTACGAATTCCCCACCCGCACGGAGCGAGTCAAGAACTGCACTGAATGCGGCGCGCTCAATCCCATTGCGGCATCCACGTGTCACGCCTGCGGAACTTCATTTGAGCACTCGTTTGCCCTCACGCTGGACGAAGCGTTGCGGACTGGCGCCATCGTCCGCGGGATGGACATCGAGGAGTCCGAAGTGCAGGCCGCCGAACAGATGGCGCCCACCGTTCGCAAGCTGGTGCTGCAGAGTGGCGATCAGCGTCTGGTTCGCATTCTTGCAAACCCTGCCGGATGAGAGCTGGGCACGGCTAAAGAACATCCTTGCGGCAAATGGTTGAGGCCGTGTGTCGCCGTCGTTCCATCTCTTCCCGCACCCATCCGAAAGCAATCCCAGAATGAATCAACGTCAACGAGCCGCGCACGATCAACCGACCGCTCCTCAGGAGACTCCGCCAGGATTTTCGTCTTGACTGGCAAGGCATTCATGGAGTGTCGCACTGGGCGCGCGTTCGTTTGAACGGCGTGTTGCTTGCCCGACACACCGGGGCGAGGACCGATGTTGTCGAGTTGTTCGCGTTCTTGCACGACAGCCAACGGCGGCACGACGGCCGTGACCGCGATCATGGCAGACGTGCCGCGAGTTATGTCCTAGCACTTCAGGGCGAAGTCATTCACTTGGATCGAGAGGGGCTCGAAATGCTGACGCATGCCTGCGCGTGTCACAGTGATGGCCACACCGAGGCCGACGTAACCGTGCAGACCTGCTGGGATGCTGACCGACTCGATCTCGGGCGCGTAGGAATTCGTCTGGATCCGGCACGCCTTTGTACCCCCGCCTCGCGAACTGCGGAAATGATCCGACCTGCCGTGGCACGAAGTCTGATGTCCGGTGCCCGCTCGTCTGGTGGAAGCGAAGATGAGGAGGCGGCTGACCACCCACCCGACAACTCGACTGCCCGGCCGACGAATGACTGCCGACGATAGACCGATGCTTACCAAGTCCGACCTTCAATCCTGGCGGCAGTGCCCGCGAAAGCTCTGGCTTGAGCACCATCGGCCCGAGGTCGCCGCAGCGGACGAACTGACGACGTATCGTCGCGCGACCGATGGCAACGTTGTCGGTGCCAAATGGCGCGGGAACTCCTCGGGAGCCAAGTCGTGTGGCCGGCGGCGCAGGAAAGCCGCGAACTTGCCGCCGAAGCCACCAAGCAATTGTTGGCCGGAATGCGCGACCACCCGCTGTGGAGGTGCCCATGGTTCGCGAAGGACTGTACGTCCGCGTCGACGCGTTGCTGCCGGAAGCCGATGGCTGGGTGCTGCGGGAAACCAAGGCTTCGACCTTTCCCCTGAAGAAAGACAAGCTCACGGCCGACACGCCCGAAGATCATCATCTTGATGATGTCGCGATCCAGGTGTGGGTGATGGAAGCCAGTGGGCTCAACCTGTCACGCGCCGAACTCAACCTGCTCGACAATCAGTGGCGCTACCCCGGTGACGGAGACTACGCGGGTCTCTTCCGTCAGTTGGACGTTACGACGGAAGTCCAGAGTCGCAAGGCGCAGTCCCCATCTGGCTGCAGGGCGCGCGGGCAACCTTGGCGGGGGACACGCCCGTCAGCAATCACGGGCAAGCAGTGCGGCGATCCGTACGCGTGTCCGTTCCAGGATTTCTGCCAAGGCTCGACCCGCCGGGTCCGGACCATCCGATTGAGTTGTTACCCGACGCGGCGGGAAAGTGCCTTGCCAAGAAGCTCCGCGAATCCAAGGGCTACATTTCCATCCTTGGAACCGCAGCCGGCGGAACTGACGGGCAAGAGCGCGGCACTCTACCGCCGTATTCAGGAGGCACATCGCCTGGGCCAGCCGATCCTTGACCCCGCAAGTGTCGCCATCATTCGGCAGCTGCCTTACCCGCGGTACTACTTTGATTTCGAGGGGATCGATCTACCGGTGCCGCGCTGGGAGGGCGTTCGACCGTACGAGCAGATCCCGTTCCAATGGTCATGCCATATCGAGCGCGCCCCGGGCGTGTTCGAGCACAAGGAGTTTCTTGATCTGACCGGCCAAGATCCGTCCCTGGCATGTGTTCAACGGATGCGTGAAGTCATCGATCCCGACGACAATGGTCCGATCTTGGTCTACGACGCGACCTACGAACGAGGGCGCCTCCAAGAACTTGCACAACGCCACCCAGAGCACGCTGCCCTGATGCAGCAGTACATTGATCGACTTGTCGATCTCCATCCGTTGGTGAAGGATCATTATTACCACCCAGACATGCGGGGATCGTTCTCAATCAAGAAGGTCCTTCCGGTCATCGCACCCGACATGAACTACGAAGCGCTCGGGGAAGTACACGAGGGCACCGGAGCGCAGGTGGCCTACCTGTATGCGGCCCTTGATTCTGCTGTGTCGCAAGACCGCAAAGCGGATCTGGAGCGAAAACTGCTGACGTACTGTCGGCAAGACACATGGGCCATGGTCGAAGTGGCGTATTTTCTCGCGCACGCTGGTCGCCCCATTCCGCCTCACGTAGCATGACCGACGCGCGTGCTCACAACGCTGGCTCGCACGAGGGGCGCTCGAACACGCGGCCGCGGCCAGTTACGGAAACCTTCGCTCCGGGAAGGTCTACCGGACTACCATTTGAGATAACGGCCAGGAGCACAAAAACAATGCGCGTGGGCGAGCCCATCTGGCCGGACGAAAGCCTTAAACAGCACTACGAAAGGCATCCCCGCGGGGCCGACGAGGAGTGCTGGCGCGAACTCCTCGGGAAGACCGCCCCGGCTGTGGTGTCGATCATCGAATACGAAGATCGCTCCATCAAGGTCTTCCGAGACCATTGGCTCGCTTACGATGCGCAAGAGCTAAATCGCCAAGCCGGCTGCGGCGACTTCTACCCGGTGAACAAATACTACGTCGACCGAGTGCTCATCAAGCTCAGTGTCACAAGCGACGTACGAATCATCCGCACATGCTTCCATGAGCATTTTGATCGGGCGCATCAAGTAGGCTCATTCGCGCGACCCGTAATGGAACTTGCGACAGCCTATAGCGAGAGACTTAGAGACCGTGCCGGGTTCGGCTATGTGAAAGACCTTGTGACAAGCCTCGTCGAGACCCGACTCACTCCGGACAAAGATCTTGCAAAGGCACTGCGCTTGATCTTGAAGGAAGCAGAGTTAAAGTCCCGGAAACGCAATGCGTAGACTTGATCGCGAGCTTCGACTTCTTGAGCAACAGGCGAATGCCTGGGGCGCCTTGGTACGGCGCCTTCGCCTGAAGGGCGACGAAACGACGGAAAGACTAGCCGAATTGCGGTTGCCTCTAGCGGGCGGCGGAACCATTAGCGCAGCCTTTCTTCTTGAGCGTCTCGCTGTTGAGGTGGGTCGAGTCAGAGAGCGTATTGATGTCTACGCGGCATGCTTTCTAGAGCACCCGTCACGCTTTCAGGCGGCGCGAGAGCGTGTCGATGCACTTCTCCACAGAGCGCTACCAGCAAGATGGATTGACCAACGAGAGCAAGATCAACGCTGGATCTGGTCGAACCAAGTTGCCGGTCTCTTTCAACATCTGTTTGAGAGCGTGACGAGTGATCTCCCGGAGCGAAACAGCGTCGACTTTGAGCCCGCGCTTATGGACCGAGTCCTTCAAGTACGGCGCATCGGCGCCCTAGCCCAAACAGTGGGGATTGCGGGCGTACGAGTCATATTCGGCGAAGCGGGGCGATTCTCAACACCGGACGGCGCGATTGATGGCGGTGACATATCGCCGCAATTGTCGGGGGGCATCCGTCGGTTTCTCGCCTCTGAACACTTAGTTCCATGGAGCAGTACGGAAAGCAACGTAGCTTACGCTCGACGACGGCACCTATACGAAGACCTCTTTGCTCTTGCCGGATTAGTGGGAGACAGCAGAATGAAGACAGACGCCCTGGCGATGATTGATGAGCGTCTTGCGCACTCACGGTCGCCCGAGCTGGGCCAAGAAGTTCGCAGGATTATCGAGCGGGTTGGCGAGGCCGTTGCGCAATATGGCTACGAGGAATGGCGCTCAATCGTATTGGATGGCATTTCGGGTGGAGTGCATTCGCCCTTGGGGAACGCGAACCCGATAAACATCATTCCGGCGACGGACTTGAAGGGCTCCTGCCAGGACGTGTTGCTTGCGGTCTCAAGTGGGCTAGGCAAGAAGTCCGCCGCGAGTCTTGGCTCGATCCTTAGCCAGGTTCGCGTCCATCTGCTGAAATGCAAGAACACCAAAGTGGTGATCATCGTCGCGGACGCCTGGGACCCGGCGGTGTATGCGGACAGCAAGCCGGACTTTGAACAGCACATGGCCAACGGCGTTCTTTTCGCCCGCCTTGACGTTATGGATGCGCGGCGAATTACCCCGATCCTGTTCGATTGAGTGGGACGACCAACGGCGGGTGTAATGGTCAAGTAGTTCTTGGGGGCCCGAATCCAGCGACAAGCTGATCAATTAATGCTTCGACCTCAGCCCCTTGCTTCTCGTCTAGTTGAGTGAGAGCGCGCGACGACTCCTCATGCAACAAGGCGCGGACCGGGATTGCGAACGGCGCCTGAAACGTTACTGGCAGTTCATCTTGCAGTGTCAGAACATCAACAACTGACCCGGACTCCGCGCCGTAGGGAGCGGATTTGGCGATGCAGAAGCCCTTCTTAACGCCTTGCCAAAGAAGTTCGCCGGGACGGATTGCTGTTTCGGGTATTTTCAGCCGGAGATCGGCAGGGGTATGAGGTGCCAGCGTTTGCTCCAGCGTATGCAGAACTGCCCCGCGGCGAACCGCGGTCCTCCAATAATCTTCAATGGATCTCCATCTTTCTTCGTCGTCGGGGCCAGCAGAATCGGTATGACGAAGCATGTTTGAAAGCTCGGTTGCGATGGATTCAGTTCCACCGCCGGCCCAAAGCCATGGCAACCGTCCAATCGACAGCAGATGACTCAAGTAAAACCTAGCAACTTGAGGATCTCGGCTGCTCGGCATCGCTAAGGCCCAACCGGCAAGCGCCGCTGAAAGTTGCGGAGACTGCATAGCCTGAACGAACGCGTCGGGGTCGTCAGCCTCGCGAAACCTGCGGTCTAGCCACCCGACATACGTCGCTTCGTCGTCGTCTTTCACCGGTGCGAAGAACATCGCGGCCCAGATGGCTCGTGTCGCTCCAAGAAACCGCTCTTGGTCGATGTAGCTGCGGCGCAGTCCAATGGTGAGAAGTAGTGCGCATATGCGCAGATCGCGCCCAAGCTGCTCAGGATGTCGCTGGCCCAGGAACTTTGCACTTGTCATGCTTTGAATGACCGAGGCAACAGCCTTCTCCGCACGTTGCTTCTCGGTGCTGCCCGCGGGTTTGGTGTCTGGGCTCGGTGGGGAGGGTGGCTTGGGTGGTGGCTTGAGCGGCACCTTGCCGGGATCAGCTGGGTCGGGCGGCTTTTGGTTCGGATCAATGCCATCCATAGCGAACCAACGCATCAGCAACTGCGGCAGGGTTAGATTCAGCGACCCCTGGTTGCCCCCTCCAAGAAACGACGAGGCTCTAGGAAGGCCATAGTGATCGGCAAAGATGTCTCCAATTCCGTAGGTGACTTTCTCGGCGTCCTTTGGCCGATTCCAGCCGGTGATTCGGGACCGATGTGCGCCAGTCGCCGAGATGTACGCCAGATCATCGCCAAACGCCTCAAATATCTCAGCCCAATCGCCAAGACCGAAGTCCGAAGCTCCCGACTTCTTGCGAATCTTCTCCCCGGCCGTGCGCCCCTTTGCGGTGGCGCGCAAGTCGCGCTCCCGATCCACCCAGAGTTCGTTGGACTCTACTGATTGCCCGTTCCAGTCTCCGACCAAGGAGACGACGCCGGGTGGCTTCGGCATTGCAACGACCGCCACGCCAGGGGCCTTGAGACTGAGCGGTCGGACTTCACCATTCGCTCGGCACGAGTGGATCGTGATGCCGTCCGAACATTGAAAGCCGAGCGTCAGCGCGGTATCTTCATATCGAGCCGCGGCCAGTCGAACGAATCCTTGATCATCGTGAGGATCTGGTTCGAGTACGTCGGCATCGGGCAGTACCGGATCGATCTCGCCCACATCAAGCATTTCGACAAACGACTCTTGGTATTCGGACGGCGTCATTCGCAATGAGGCAACCAGCTCGGCATTGCCATTTCTGCCCGGGATTGTGAGTGCGGCGCTTGAACAGTTGGCGCTCCCGGCGAACACGTGCACTTGGGCGTCTCTTGCCATGGCGAAAAATTTCGCGTGCACAAATGCATTTACAGGCGCGCTTCCTGGCTCCGCCTGCCGCCGATAGCGAATTGCGTACGTGGTCGCCGACGCAGGAAACTTCGCACGGGCTTGGGCCGAAAGATTGGTCCGACCTTGTTCAATCCAGACTTCAATTGCAGCAGGGGACGCCCGAGTTGCGAGCGCTGCAAGCGCGTCGCCGGTACCGTCAAAGTAGGGCGCACAAACCCTGAGCTTTGCGTTGGGGTCTGGGTCAGTCAGCGCAAGCATGCGATCCAGTAGGGAGTTCCCTGCTCCCGCATGTCCGAGCAATGCCGAACCGTTCCCCTTGGGCGCTGGGTTGCACCAGACCTTCGTCACAGGATCGAATGCCTCGTCGATCTCAGCCAATACTTCCTCGTGCAGACTGAGACGGGCCACGATGAGGTTCAAGTACTCGCGGAAGTCGCCAAAGGGTGCCGCGCCATCAATTTCGAAGTCGAACCGCACCCACACCTCAGCGTTCGTGCGCCAACCTCCAAACGTCAGGTTTCCGCTGCCCACGAAGAGGGTCGCATTCTGGGGTGACGACAGCAGCACCGCCTTGGGATGAAAACGGAAGCCCCTCTCCATCGCGACGGGAACAACGCGAAATCGCGAGCCCAGCCCGGACAGAAGGTCTCTCTGGTACGCAAAGGACTCCAAAGCGCATTGCTCGTCAGCTAGGATCGTAAGCTTTGGGTGGCCACATTTCCTCAGAGCGTCGATGACCAAGGTCTGAAGGAAGACGAAGTCAATATTGTGGGTTAAGACGATGCAATTAGTGACCCCCTTTTCCTCACCAATCAGAGTAAGCAGGTCTTCTTCCATCAGTGAACGCCGTAGGTGGCGAGCGTCTGATTCGCACTGGCACTGGGTGCAAAGCCCTTCTTGCCGCGCTCGAAAATACCAAGATCAGCAAGCATTCCCAGGACGTTGCCAAGACGGTCGCCGCTGTGACCAGCGGCCACGCCCAACTTGGTGGTCCGGAGCTGCTCACCTTCGGGATAGACGCGAAGCGAGCACTGTTGCCCCTCGGCCATCTTTCGATACGTGGTCTTGAGATGCGGCTCAACCACTGCTTGGCGGAAGATTTCCGCAACGCAATCGCCCAACAATCGATGCTTGCCGCTTTCGAATATCTTAAATACCCGCTCCATGTAGCTATCGCGATTGGGAATCCGACTGGCCTTGCGAAGCGGGAGGCTTTGGGACGCCGATGCCACCAGGACTGCCAGCGCCAAGATGCAGCGATTCCCCGCGGTCAACGAACGCGCGCTGCGGACGCTGATGCTGGCGCCGAGAAAAGCCTCCATTGGCAGTCTGGATCGAAATTCCTCCACCGTGTCGTTCCACGGCAAGGCCGCCAAGCCAATCAGGGTCTTGAGCAAAACAGCCGGTGCAGTTTCCTCAGCTAGTGCCTCCACTACGTCGGAAATGGTGACGCAATCGCGCAGAGAGAGAGTCGACGTTAGTACGCTCAGCAGCAATTCAAGGGAGAAGTGGACCCTTCGACGCAGCTCATATTCCGTCCATGCCGCGCGCACGTCGTCTGGCAAATTGGAGGTGGTCACTGCGTTCTGGTAGGCGCGGCGGATCAAGTCTTCAGAAGTCCCCGGCGCCACCTCGGCGAGTTCCTTGGCCCAGGCGATGGTGTCCCTCAGCTTGCCATATACGTCGGTCACGGACGGTGCGTCGACGTAAGGCTTCAACATGGCGCTGACCAGCAGGGTGTGCTCCTCGCCACTCCCGGGCAGACCGTTTACAGAAAAGTGCCGGCCTTCTCGCTCTAGGTCCGCGCGCGTGATCTCGCCACCTTGGAGGATTAGGCGAGACAGCTGGCTCTTTTCTCCGAGTGCATGTTGGCGCGCGGCGGCAAGATCTTTGCCCCGAGGCGTGATCTGTGGCATCGCACCGTCGAACGTAAGGAGCCCGAAGCCTTGGCACGGCATCACATAGGTTCCATAAATGTCATCACGCGCCTCCTCCGGCAGCACGACTGCGCCGTTAGCCGCGAAGCTCGCAAGTCTGTCCTTGTGAACGGTGGAGCCAATCACGCCATTGACGAATCCGGTCTCCCCCCAGTCAACGCCGCGAATAGTCGAGAGCACGACGACGAATTCGAGCCGAGCCAGAGTCGCTGCGAGCCTGGCGTATGCGGCATCGTCGAATACTGCCGCGTGTGAGGTGACGCCTAGCTCTTTTGCGAAGAATTCGGCAAGCACCCAGGGCAACAGCGACAAGTACCGAGCGCGGAACGAAATGGTTGTGACGTTCGAGACCCAGTCCTTCTCAATCGCTTGATCGACCTGGCGAAGGCCGAGGATGTCTAGGCCCTTAATGATCTCCGCCTGTCCGGCGTTCCAAAAGACTCGCATACCGAAGTGTCCGATTTCGCATTCCACCGATCAACTGGCGGGGGGAGGGGCGCTGTGTTGGTGTGAAGGACCAGGCCGTGTCGAACGGCTTCTCACGAGGAACGGTACGCCTTTCGCATCCGACGTATTCGCGATTTCGCCAAGAGAGGGCTCAGCTTCCGGCGGGTACGGCTCTATAGGATAGCCGGCACGGAATCTAGTCAAAAACGTTGAGCGACTCTATCCAGCCTGGATAGGCTCGGAATTGTCGACTTTGGTAGCAGAGCGAGTACGCGGCCGTCGCGGCGACCGCCGCGTTCCGGAAGTGGGACCGGCCGGCACCACGCCAGCAAGCTTCAAGAAGGCGTCGCGGGCTTGCGGCGTCATTCGTCGCAATTGTTGGAGGACACGCTTCTCCCACGCGGTCTTGGCATCCTCTATCGGGCGCTCACCGACAAGGGTGCTCAAGTCAACGCCGTAGTATTTGGCGAGCTTTCGCAGCATGTCCAAGGTCGGATTGGGGTCGCGACCCTTTTCGAGCTGCCACATATGCGCCTTTGACGAATCGATTGCTTCACCCACGTCATTGAGCGAGTCGCCGCGCTCCTCGCGGAGATCCCTAAGTCGGGCCTGAAAGGCCCGGTCGGCCGCGATATCCCTGCGAGTGCTTTTCATAGTCCGCGTTCGCTATAGTGATACGGCTATTATAGCGAAATTGCCGCGAATTACCATCTGCATCTTTCGTCGTTTTCATTCGGCAGGTTACGCGTTTCTCGTTTAATTGATGCGCCGCAGCAATAGACCGCAGGAGCAGACCATTGCGCTATGATCGTATCCGTGAAACAATACGCCACCCTGTGGGATGGAGCCGTGCGGTGGGATCGACGCTGATGCGACAGAGGAGCCTAAATACGAACTCCCCTCACCTTGGCTCCGGCGGCGCGGCCGGACAAGGGATAGGGCTAAAGCGATCAGCGGACGCCGAAGGATGCGGAAGCAAACTCAACGACTATATGGACGCGCCGGCGTTATTTCCTAGCAGATAGGTCATGGATTGGCGCGCGCCCCGAAAATCACGTTCGACCGCCTGTGGCAGTGGATTGCCGCCGGATGCGGCCAAGGTTTCGGCGAGACTTTTCAACCATGGCAAAAACTTTGCCGCTGGAATCCTTCGCCCAATTCCATTCAGGTCTTCGGACAGGTCCCGCCATTCTTCCGAGGCTGCCACTTCTTCTGTCGAAGCGAGTGGCTACTCGCCCTTCTGTTCGCATGGATTGGCGCATTCGTTCGCGAACAGTTTCCCGCGTGGAGCTGGCCACATCCCCATCCTATGTATGGCCTCCATCCGGATCTCGACGGCCGACTACCGTGGTCGGAGGGGATGCGTGCCATTTGTGCCGGCGCCGGGATCGATCACGGCGTGTTTCCGGGGACGAATATCCATTACGTGTGGAATTTGGACCTCACGATCTATCTACCCTGGCTAGGGGATGGCCCGTTGAATTTTGCAATCGTGTCGATCAAACCGCTTCAGGCAGAGCCTTACCTCGACATCGACCCGCTCAATCGTGGCTTAGAAAAGCTCGAAGGGGAGAGACGCTATGCGCGTGCCCTTGGCGCCCGCTACTTCGTCGGGGATCGCACGCTGTACCCGGGCGCTCTCTTGGGCCAACTCGAATGGCTTGCAACCGCTGCACGCCTCGACCGGCGCGAGCGACGCTATGCCGTCCTGCAAGAATTTCTGGATCGACATGGCAGCGAGATGCACGAAGAGCCCCCCGCAGAGTGGGCCGCACGACTACAAACCGACTTCGCTGCATCGAAAGATGACGCCGACTATCTTATGCAGTACTGCATTTGGCATCAAGTTGTCGACTGCGACTTGTCTCGGGAGTTGGATCTGGAGGCGCCATGTTTGCCGGGTGGCCGAGCACTCAGGGCTGCAATTCGCAGCAGCGTGTTCGAGGTCCCAAGTCATGGTTGATCTGGCATCGGATCACCGTTCACGGTGCACCGATTGCCGCCGGCGAATTCCGTCCCGCTGACTCAATGCGCCGAGCCCCAAGTCGAGGGCGCCGAACAGACGGCTTATCCATAACTGGTAGCTACGCTAGGAGCGACTGATGGAATAGAAAGGGATCTTCGGGAAGGGCTACTCCAAAACCTAATGCGCGCCCTTGGCGACGAGGCGAGACACCCGGCATGGAGCCTAGCGGTCATGCATGACCAGGCAACGGTCACACGGAAGACCATTCCATGTACTGGCCGTCGCTGACCGAAGTCCGCGAAAACTTTTGGCTCTAGCCCCGTTCTTCGTCATAGGCGGCAAATTCTTCTGGTCGACATCCTCGTGCGCTTGGCGCAGGAGAACCCGCCACCCGCGACGATCATCGTCGAGCGACGGCTGGAATTCGTCTCTACGGCATTTGCAGGGTGGGCAGCTAGGACCGTCGAGCGATTGCAATTCGTATCCACATCAATCATTCGCCAGCCCGTACTCGGGGAAACGCTCGAATCGCGGCTCCACCGTGAATGTCTAGAGCGAAACCGATTCGAGGACCTCAGCCAGGTCGAACGCGCCCTGGACGATTGGCGAAAGCAATACAACGACGCATGGGATATAAACCCCGACTCGCCATCCACGCATCGCGCGAGCCAACCTGGGGCACGCCGTAAAGTCTTGCCACAGACCGTCGCTAACGAGCCTATGGCGTGGCCCGCCCCTCGGGCACCTGGCGATGGTTAAGAAGCCCGCTACAAAGTCCCAGTGCTCACGCCCGCCGAAGGCGACACCAACGAATTCAGGCGGCGACATTGCGCGGCCCCCTAACGCGGGAAATGCTTCCCCAAAGCCCTCGAACGACCATAGAAACAAAGCCGCGTTGACCCGGGCTAGTGACGGGAGGCAGTCAGCTCATGGCCTCTCCGAGGAAGACATCGCGATCATTGAACACTGCTACCACAGGCATTGCCGGTCGGGAGCGAGCCTCCGTACCGCGTACCTTCTTATGTGCCGCAATTTCTATTGCGAAACAACACCCAAGGCGTCCAACGGCGTTCTTACGATTCTGTCGCTCTCGGAAGCACGCCCTAGCCTATCCCAGTTCCTCTATTGGTCAAGGAAAGGTAAAGCACCCGCGTTCTGCCTGGAGCGACGAGCTCGCAAGTTCGACCGATAGCAGCACGTCGTCAAGATGGATGCTTCCACAAATCAACGCCGGGCCAATTTGGCCCCCGGCATGGTTGTCGCGCCGACCTGCGAGCAGGCGATGCTCGACGAGCCGTATCTGGTCCTGCATGTCGACGTAGACTCGGATGCCGCGGTCCTGATCCCCATTGAGCCACGACGGGTCAACAAGCGAATCTACTTCCGGGGATACCGGACCTTCAAACTGTCGAAGTTGGAGCTGCACCTTGATCCGAAGGCACCGCTTTTGTCGATCAAGGAAGTCAAGCCACGTCCGGTGACGTTGCTAAGCGAACGACAACTCAACGAGAAATTCAGCCGAGGTGAGGGGGGCGAGTCCGCACCGGTTCGCAAGAGAAGGCGCCGTTGGGCGCTTATTGGCCCAATGGTGTCCAGTCCGGATGCTGTCCTTTTGTTCGACCACGAACTCCTTCTGCCGGCGATTCGCAAGCGCGCTGGCGAACTGACCTCCAACGATAGCGAACAGGCTCGGCAGATTGTCCAAATTCGGAACTGTCTCCACCAGTTCTGGGCGGGTGGGAGTGTCGAGGACGCCCTAATCCCGTTTTCCAGCGCGTGCGGTGGACGTGGGCAGCGACGCAAGTCGAAGGGTAGGAAGCTGGGCCGTCACAACAAACCAACGAAGGATGGACAGCAAGGTCGCGAGGGATTCATTCCCAAGGAAGAAGACATCGACATCATGCGGTGGGCCTGGCGGAACCTCAAGGTCAGAGGAACTACCATCGCCAAAGCCTGCCGCCGCATGTGGCGCGAGTTCTACTCTACGCTGGAGACAGATGAACGCGGACATTCGGAAACCATCCTCTTGCCCCAAGAGCAACGACCGACGCCTGCGCAATTCAGATATTGGGGCGAAAACCAGGCGCCGAACCAGGAGGCATGGAAGCGACAGCTTGGAGCGCAAAGCCTGGAGCGGAATTGGCGAGCACTACCAGGCTCGGCAACAGACGACATCTACGCGGCGGGCCAACGCGGCGGTATTGACAGCACGCCCCCGGATATAAATTTCGTGTCGCTACGAAGCCGCTTGAAGCGGATTGGTCCCGGCAATCGAATCCTGATCGTGGATCATCTCTACGGGTACATGCCAGGGTTCTATATGGGACTGGAGGCCCCCAGCGCAAAGACTGTGAATCTTGCTGTCTTGCATGCGCTCAGCGAGAAGGCTGAGTGGTTGACTGATCTTGGCCTCGACGACATTCCTCCCGAGGACTGGATTCCGATGCATTTCACCCACCTCGTCGGCGACAACACCGACACCCGAGCCGAAGCGGTGCGCCAATCGCTCCTCAAGATCGGCACGAACCTGATCCACGTACCTGTCCGGCGCAGTGATCTGAATTCGATGGCTGAGGCAGGGCATCATCACCTGCATCGCTTGGTCGACCACAACATGCTGGGAACGACCTACGGCAGACCGAACGAACGCGGCGACGAACCCGCCGATGATCGTGCGAGGCACCATATCATCGAAGGCATCCGCGAAACCGCACGGGCCATCCACACGCACAACACGATGGAGCTCGACATCATTCTTCCCCTTGCAATGGAACGCGACGGTGTGCGGCCAACCAGGCTGGACATGACTCGATGGTCCATCGAGAAGCACAAGCGTGCGATGAGTCCGGTCGACACCGCCACCGCGCGCTCCAAGCTGCTCATGCACTGCCGAGGAACGTTTACCGAATCGGGAGTCAAGCTTCTCAGAGATGACATGGGTGACAAGCGAGCGTTCATTGAACCGTTGCGGTACGTTTCGAGGCACCCAAGGATCATGGCGAAGATGGCCTTGGCCCGCCGGGGCGGCAAGCAGCGAGTCGACTTCTTTGACGATGATTTCGCTTACGATCCGTATCGTATCCGACGGATATTCTATTTCGACCCCGACGAGGGAATGATCACCTTGGACTTGGTAACTAACGACCGCGATTTGCCTTTCGAAGCTTCAATGCATGATGTGATTGACCGGCTCGATCACCACGGCACGAAGACGTACTTCACCCGTGATCATCGTGACCAGAAGCTAAGCAGGATGGAAGCGAAGCAGGACGAGACAAAGAAGAACGCCACAGAGGAGTATGAGGAAGAACACGCGGCCCTCGCGAAGCCGCTTTCCAAGGCCGCGCAACGGGCAAACAAGCAGGAGAACCGCGCCGGCGACGATCCGCTGATGCGCGATGGGATGCCGTTGCTCGTGCCTGCGCAGGCTGACCTTGGGGCCATGCAGTCAGAATCGCTTCCGCTTGCCGAGGCACCCCCACGACCAGCGCCCCCGAACAACGTGCCGGGCAGTTCGCCCACACCCCGCCCCGGAGCAAGCCGTGCGGGCTCGCTGCTAGATCAAGCTATCGCTCGTCGGCGAAAGAAGATAGCCGAACATGCCTGAGCCACGTGATGCCCAGCAATCGCGGCATTGGTTCTTGGAGCCCAATCCTCTCCTTGAGCAATTGCCGAAAATCGTGGACATGGATGACCTGGCCAATCGGCTCGCCTTTGACCCATTGGCGGGCCTTGATCTCGACTCGCTTACGATGATCGAACGAGATCGGCTGCTCGTAATGGAAAAAGGCCCGCTTGAGCCGACAGCGCAATTACTACGGATCGCGATGACGATGTACGGGATGCTCTGCGGTAGCCTGCAAGTGCGAAATCCCATACGCATCGAAACGCGCAAGAAGGTCATGGAGTTTCTAAAAGCTGCCGCATTGAACTCGTCGAAACTTCCTACTGGACTTGCGAGCGGCACCTCAACCCTCTTGATTAAGGGGGTGACCGGAAAAGCCAAGACTGTGTTGGTGAAGCGCTTTTGCCTGGTGCTGCCGCAGGTGATTCTGCATGGCTCACGACCGGAAGCCGGATGGGAAGCACTTAAACAACTCGTTTATCTGTACACCACCATGTCGCACGATGGCTCACGCGGGGGATTCCTCGCGGGAATCCTCACCGAAATGGATAAGGCGCTAGGCACGAACTACGCCTCGGAACTACCTCGACGACACCGCACGCTCGACACCCTTGTAGTTGCGACCGTCGCGCGTCTGCATGCCCACTATACGGGGATGATACTTGTGGACGAGGGTCAACTCCGTAATCTGATGGAATCCGATCAAGCCGACCTGATGCATCTATTCCTACTGGCGTTGATCAACTCGGGAATCCCACTGGTACTGATCGGCAACCCGTTGGCTTTCGATTGGATCGACAACTTCAGCCAAGATCTTCGTCGCTTGTTCGAGAAGCCGGATGAGTATATTCACCCCATAGATGCGATTGACTCCGCTGATCATGACGCGGACTGGGATGCGGTGTACGCGGGCGTTTCGCGCTATTACGTTCTTCGGAAGCCGTGGCAGGATGATGCGAGCTGTTCTCGGACCCTGCGCAAGCGCGCCGGTGGAATTGAGGCTCTGGCATTGTCGCTATGGTGCACTGCTCAACGGAATAGACTGTTCGATGGAACGGAATTCATCACGGCCGCCGACATCGAGGGAGCATACAGCTCGCCCGGATTCGACAAGCTGCGTGATCTGGCAGATGGCTTTGCACTCCGCGATCCAGTGCGGCTACTCAAGTGCCGGGACGTGCCCGCGCAGTTCTATGCAAGGGCTTGGGGTAAACCCATTGGTGAGGACCTGCCGCCCGAAAGTAAGCCGACTTCGAACACGACACCTGGGGAGGGCGGGCCGAAAGTCGAAAGGAAGGCGCGACCGCAGCGTACGTCGCGCGCGAAGTTGAAATCTGAGCAGACGCGGGCTCGCAACCGTGAACAGAAGCGCGTGGACCTTGGCAAGTCACTTGCGCCGGAGGATATTAGGGCGCAAGGCTTGACGGAAGTGTTGCTCGCGGGGCTCGACGCCATGCAAGCGAACGCCAAACAGGGAAAGAGCTGAGCAGGCTCGGTGACCGATGGTGGCCGAGCGACATGTGGCCACTGGGCAGGTATGAATCTTCTGGATCTAGCGGAGGTCACTATTCGATCCCACCGCAGTACGTTCAGGCTTGGACCACCCGGATGACCACGCAATTTGCCGGATTTCCGAGGCTCAAGCGAAATGAGCAGCGCGGAAGCAAGCCGCGCTGTCACCTCGTCACGCAGGGGTCCGCTCAGGAGGTTGCTGCAAAGCTCACCTCCTTATGTGCACCATTTGCTTCGGTATCCCCCTCCGATACATGGATGCCGCGGGGCTTTGACGAGTTGCGAGAATGCCAACTTCATCGTAGATCGGTCGTTCTTGACAACGACCTGTGCGATGCGCTGGCTGCTTGGTGGCTTCCTCCGGACCAGCGACGTGGTCGGACCCCAAACTTCGATATTGCGGCAACCTGCTCCGTAAGTGGGCGCCCCGGAGTGCTCTTGGTTGAAGCAAAAGCTCACGATACCGAGCTCACTCGGGAGTCCGCCGGACGAAAGCGAGTATCAACCTCGTCGAAGGAAGACCAGGCGCAGCGCGATGCAAGCCACAAGACAATCGGTGCTGCAATTGAGTTGGCCCGCGTCGGGCTCGAAGCGCAGACCGGATTGAAGTTCGGGATCTCTCGCGATGTGTGTTACCAAATGTCCAATCGGTTCGCATGGGCATGGAAACTTGCCGACGCTGGGGTTCCCGTGGTGCTCGTGTATCTCGGCTTTCTGAACGCTGACGACATGGCGAGCGACGGGAATCCGCTACGCAACCATGAGCAATGGGAGAAGCTCGTACTTGCGCACGGTGCGCCTATAGTTCCGGAAGCGATTTGGAATCGGCGGTGGACTGTGAAAGGACAAACGTTAGCTCCAATAATTCGATCCATTTCACAGCCACTCTCGGGACTCTGAGACAAAGGTGGCTGTCGGCCCAATAGCGGCCTTGACCATTGGCGCTCCGCAGCGGACATTCGTCCGCACTTCGTAAGCTAAAGCAACGTCCCCACCAAGGCCGCGCGGATTACTGGATTGACTCTCTCGCGTCGCAGCGTCATTTGCGGCAACTGTCAACGAGAGTTGACTTAACGCGATGCCGACTTGGAATCAGTGCATCCGACGACTATGAAAGGCTCCGTCGCCAAGCACGTTATGGTGCATACGTCTTGCACACTTGATGGTAGGCGGCAAACTGTGCGAAGTGCTTTGTGGCCGTGATCCTCGCCTGGGGTTGCAGCAACGTGGTGTACGCCTTGCGGCCAATTGAGCTGTCAAGCTGCTGTTGAAACGCTCGGAACACGCCATCCCCGATGACAATAGTGTGCACTGGCGACAATTGCGCCAGTGCCGGTTCTAGATAGTGGGCCCACGACAGCGACATCGCTGTTCTGTAGTCAGGTGGCGCCAGCTCCTCGCCACTGGGTCGCTTCAGCGCAATCGGGCTGGCGTCCAAGAGCCAGATTCCGCGCGCACGCATTTGTCGTAGAAGGTCTATCTTCTGCACGATTCGCCGTGCGGTGTCGCGATCTGCCTTGAGGATGGGATTGAACGAAGCATTGCTCGCTACTGGATTGATGCATGCGAAAAAAATCTTCCAGAACTGGGGCGTGCCACTTGCTGGTCCATTCCCAGGGAGCAATAGTGACCTCTCCCCATAGCCGAGGCAATACACGAATCGGGCGTAGTCGGTGGGGTAATTCGGAAGGTCGCTGCGCGGGATGTGGGCGAATTGCCTCCGCTCGGCATCGGGAGTAAGCATGTGCGACTCCGCTAGGAGAAGGACCTTTACCTTCTCGGGCTTCCAATACTCACGGTAGCGATGGACGAGTTCGGCTGTTGGGAGTGACTCCTGTAAGGGCGTGAGCGAGGTTAGCGCCGAGTAGTAACTGCGTAGATTGGCTAACATACCGTGAAGAACCGTGGATGTTCGGATTGGATGGGGCAATGCGACGCGCTTGCCCATGCCCCGGGTGGCCACCTCAAACTCCCCCACCTGTGGCCGGGTCAAACTCCTCCACCCCCGGCGGCGGGACGGGGGGACTTTAGTCGGCTGATGCCGCGCTTGGCAACCCGCGCGGCGGCTTCCTTCAGGCGCCAGCTCTTGCCCTCGAACTTGAGCAGGTGTCCGTGGTGCATGAGGCGATCGAGCAGCGGCGTCGACGACGACGACGTCGCCGAGCAGCTTCGCCCAGTCCTCGAGTGGCGCGGTTCGAAGTGATGATGGTGGAGGCCTTTCTCGTAGCGGCTCATGAGCACGTCGGCGAGTTCGTCGCCGGCGCTGGGCGGGCAGCTTGCGCAGGAACAGGTCGTCGATGACCAGCAGCTCGGCGCGTCTTGAGCTGCGCGCGCAGTTTGCGGATGGTCGCCGAGTTCGCGCGCTTCGTTGATGTCCTCGATCAACTGATGGGCCTCGCGGTAGAGGACCTTGTAGCCGCGGTTGACGGCGAGCAGGGCGAGGGCCTTGGCGATGTGGCTCTTGCCGGTGCCGGGCGGGCCGATGAGCAGCGCGTCCTCGTGGGCGTCGATGAACTTCAGGGTGCCGAGTTCGAGCACCGTCGCGCTTGGGCAGGCGCGGGTTGTAGCTCCAGTCGAAGTCCTTGAGGTCTTTGCGCTCGGCGAGCCCGGAGAGCGTGTAGCGGCGATCGAGCAGCCGTGAGCGGCGCCGGTCGAGTTCATCCTGGACCAGCCAGGAGAAGGCCTCGATGAAGTCCATTTCGTGGCTGGCCACCTGCAGCGCGCGGGCCTGCAGGGTGGCGCTCATGCCGGACAGGCGCAGGCGCGCGCAGGGATCGTTCGAGTTCAGTGATAGACATTGGCATCGGAGTCCTCCTCGGGGTGAGTCTGGGAGTGGGTCTCCCAGAACGATTGGTACTCGGTGATGGCCCGGATCTGCGGAGCCGGCCTGGGTCAGCTCGACGGGCGGCGGCACGGCGACGGCGCGGCCTGCCGTTCGAGCGCGCGCGGACGGCGGCGTAGGAGAAGCATCTGCGCGTCGAGCAGGCGCGCGCACACCGCCTCGATGTCGGCGCACGGGTAGTGGCGCGGCGAGGTTGGTCAGCCCGTAGATCGCCCGCTGACCGGGGCGCCCGAGGCGGGCGAACAGCTCGCGGGCCAGCGGCTGCGGTGTGCGGTCCGATCCGCGCGGCCTTCGCGAGCAGGCGGGCGCTCTCGCGCGAGGGGTTGAAGATGCCGATCCGCCTCCTCGAGGACGAAGCTGCCCTTGCGCAGCGCCTTCGCGTGCCGGCGCAGCACCTGGCCGGCGGCGTCCAGGATCTCGATCTCGCGCTCGATAGATGCGCACCTGCACCTCGCTGTGCGGGGCGCGCCGGCAGCGCCGCGTAGTAGGAGCCGTCGACCTGCACCAGCCCGGCGTCGTCGACGGTGCGCATGCCGTGCTTGAAGTAGCGGAAGCCCTCCAGCGGCAACGGCCGCAGGTGCGGCTGCTCCTCGCGGTACATCTCGAGCACCTGGCGCTTCTTGCGGCCGTGGATGCGCGGCGCCGCCCAGCGCTCCTCCCAGTGCGCGAGCCACGCGTTCTGCGCCTCGATCGACTCGAACTTGCGCCCCTTCAGCGCCGTGCGTCTGCGTGTGCTGGATCGCGTTCTCGACCGTGCCCTTGCGATTCGGGATCGCCGACCCGGCACGGATCGGCCACCACGCCGTAGTGCGCGCAGCATCGCCGCGTAGACCGGGTTCAGCTCCGGCTCGTAGATGTCCGGGCGGATCACCCCCTCCTTGAGATTGTCGAGCACGACGTACGGCAGACAGCCGCCGAAGCGCGCGAAAGGCCTCCTCGTGCAGCCGCGCCCAGATCTCCTGGCTGGTCTTCCACACCACCTTGCGGAAGCTCTTGCCCGAGTACTTCAGCGTCATCACGAACAGGTACGGCCGCCGGTACTTGCCGGCGCGGCACAGCGTCGGCGCGCCCTGGCCGTAGTCGACCTGCGCCTCCTCGCCGGGCAGGAACTCCAGCACGTCGAAGCGCTCCGGCGCCCGCGCCTTCAGCCTGGCCACGAAGCGCTTCACCGAGTTGTAGCGCGTGGCGCGAAGCCGTGCGCCTCGACCAGGTCCTGGTAGATGCTCACGGCGTTGCGCCCGAGCCCGACCTGCGCCTCGATCCAGGCGCGGTGCGGCTCGCAGGCCGACGATGCGCGTCCCGGCCGTGCGCCTGCCGGAGCCGGTGGCCGGGGTGGGGGAATTTGCTCCGGCCGGCGGCTCCGAGCCGGTGGCCACCCCGGGGGAATTTGCCGCGCCGCTGGTACCGGCGGATCGTCTTGCGATCGACCCCGGTGCAGCGCGCGATCTCGCGCTGCGTGGCGCCGCGCTCGAGCAGCGTCTGGATCGTGATCACGCAAATGTGGCTTCAAGACGTTCACTCCTTCCCCCTCACGATGGTGAGGGGCAAGAGTAACGTCCCGTCGCGGCGGCGCCCGGTTCAGGCGCCTCTACGCTCGATCAGGTGGGGGAGTTTGGGGTGGCCACAGGTGGGGGAGTTTGGGTGGCCGCCGGGGATGCCAAGCGTACCGTATCCGTCGGGTCTGATTCCAAGCAGGACACCTAATCCTCAGAGCAGGGCGGGGAGACAGTCCTCGAATGCTCGTTGAATGCGGCTCATCGGCATTATCACCGCTTCGTCGTAGGTCAAGATCGCCAGCGTCATTCCCGCCATCGTGGTCAATGCGTTCGAGCTTTCTAAGACTTGCAGAATCATGCGCAGCGGATAGCCCTCGGTATGGCGCTGCAGTGGGTGAATCCCGGCGTGGACAAATGAATTTAGCGCCTTCATTTGCACATCCCGAAATTGGACCAGCATTTGGTGCGCTTGCGGCGGCGCCGATGTTCCAACCACCTTGCCGATGTCGCCAATCATCACATTCGCAGTCGGCAAGTTCTTGGCCGCGTGTTCGCTGTTCGAATTCAACGGTGCCGTCAGCTTGGCAATGGCGAGATCGCTGGCCGCGTAGAGCGTCCACATCGCCCTCACGACAGACTCGAACTGAAGCCGCATGAGGCTGATGGCGGTGGTTGCCAGCCCCGAAGCAAGTAACAATCGGATCGCCAAGCCGTGCTCCATGGACACGCCGCACAACGCAAACGACGCCTGGCCCCGCGGCGAGGGATCAAAGCCTGAGTCGCCGAGAGCGGCGAAGATGGCTTGTCGCAGCTCGTCGGAGCGCTCTAGGATGACGCCGAAGTGCTCGGCGTCGGCGTCGCTCGGCTCTTTCGCAGCCTCGTCCAACTCAGCCACTTTGAATTTTCCGCTGCCGTCGAAGCGGCACCATCAGATCTTCAGCCAGTGCTTTGGCTTGGTAGCGAAGGGCGGCTCGGCGCCGATCTACATGAATCGGCGCGAGCGTCTCATTACCTCCCATTCTCATTTGGCCCGAGCCGGGGCTCGCGTCGTCCTCGGCTTGCGTCCTCCATCCGAGGAAGTCGGCTGCCTCGATGCTCGCGGCAATCGCCACATGGGTCAGTCGCTGGGACGGATCAATCCGTTCGAACGCCCAGTCCGCGTAGCCGATTGCCGCCGCCAATTGGCGGACGACGACCTCCTCGATAATTGCCAGGCCGCCCAACCCCGACCGGTACCGCGACTCGGATCGCTCCAGCGGCAGACTGATCACGAGCGATCCCTGCTCGTCCAGCTGAATTCGGGCTCCCCTATCCTGCGCGAGGACCAGCGTCGCACCGCTGACTCGACTGTCCACGCCCTTGGTGCCGTCGAAGAGGCCGGGCTCGCCGAACAGGGCCTGCTGGTGAAGCGCTTTGGCCAACGACGCCTCCTCGAGTTGGGCGGGCCTCAGGATTCGTTGAAAAGGGCCCCCAACAAACACCATGTTGAGCATCGGAGAACCCGATTGGTTGCCCTGCCGTGTACGAGGCAAGAGTCCTTTCGCCGTCTCGATGAGCCCCGCAACGTCGAGGGGTGCCGCGGCGTGCGACAGCTGATACTCATGGATAGCTCGTGTGACAAGGTCTTTCAAGTGCTCGGGCGTCTTGAACGCGTCACGGAAATGCCCGCCCTCCCAGGCTTGGACCTCCGACAGAAACTTGGCTTGCTCGGGTTCGCATTCCACCCCGGCCTGCACGAATACCAGCATAGGCTTGGTGTCCCGCGCTTCTAAGTATTCCTGGTGCGTGGGAGACAACCCGGAAGGACTCTGCGGATTGCCGTAGCGCGCACCCATGAGTAGGAGCACCAAATCGGCAGAACGCACGCCCTGGAGGCAGGCGATTTGAGGCGAGTTGGGCTGCGCCGCCAAGTCCTCGGCCATGATGGCCTCGTGCCTGAGCGTCGCGACCGCCGCCCTTGCCGCTTCACGGAAGGGCTCGAATCCTGAAATCAGGGAGCTAATGAATATCTTCATTGACCGTCCAACGCTTAAAGGGCTTACCTTTGCCGGGCTGCTTTGGGCTTGCCACGGGTGCCCACGCGAGCGTGTTGGAAGCGCTCCATCTTCTTGTTGAGCAAGTCGTTCGCGAAGCCCCGGACTAGCATCGCTTCCACCTCGTTGATCATGTCATCATCCACTTGATAGGCACTGAAGTACTTGGCAAGCTCGTTCAGCTGTATTTCAGTCACCCGCGGCTGGCGTCCTTGCACTGTTGCCGTGCTGAACTGGACATTCCCCTTGGGGTGCCTGACCCGATACAGCTTCTGAGTATCGCGATCTCTATTGAACGCGTTCTTCATTTCGCGCCAAAGCGGCTGCTGCTTCGCCTTGCCTGCGTATAACGCGCGACCGCGGGAGTCATAGAACAGATAGACGCCTCTGGTGGTCTGTAGCACCTTGCGGAGTCCCGTCCTGTAGGCTGACGATGTGTCGTCCGTCGCAAAAAGCTCAAATTTTATTCCTTGTCGGGACCGGGTGACTTCGAGGGGGAAGAACTCTGCGATAGGTCTGAGTACCTGCGTTCTTGCCCTTTTGAATGCCGCGCGCTCCGCCTTTACAACCGCATTGGCAATTTGATTGGGTGTGAGAGGCTTCTTCTTTCGTTCCCAGTTGTAAAGCGCCATCTGACTCACACCGAGAAATTGCGCAAGATCCTTGCGCTTCCCACTGCCGATCTTGCGGCTAAGCGCCGCCAGTAGCTCATTTGCATTCATGATGTCTTTGTCCCCCTGCGCTTCAGACGACAACGTTATGCGCCCTTCGAAATCGTGAAGCGGTCACTATAGCAATCGACTGCACCAAATCGAAGACTTGCCATGGATGCCAAGACGGTCACACGAGAGTCACTTTACGAAGAGGTCTGGACGACGCCATTGACGAAACTAGCCGATTCCTATGGCGTTTCCAATGTAGCCCTGGCGAAGGTGTGTCGGAAGCTAAACGTGCCGGTGCCCGGGCGCGGTTACTGGGCAAAGGTCGCCGCGGGTCATTCGGTGAAGCGATGGCCGCTACCGGGCACAGCTAAGCATCACGTCACGACTATTAAGCCTCGGCGACGGCGAGCAGATCCCCCACCTCCGGAGCCCTTCCCTCAGGTCGAGACGGAATCGCGCTTCACTGGTCTCAAGGTACCGGAGCGCGTGACGCGCTCGCATCCCTTGACAGCGAAGACCCGGCATCATTTTGCCGAACTGCAACGAAGAGTCGCGCGTGCCGCTAAGCGTCGACCGGGCGTGGATTACGGACCGGAGTATTGGCCGCCCTGGGAACAAAACGGCCGCTATCAATGTGGCGGCGATGAAGGCTATCGCCTTACGATCTCTTTTGACGCCTTGGAGCGTGCGCTTAGATTCATGGACACGCTTGTCAAGGCGTTGACCAAGGAAGGGTTCCGCATTGATGTCCGCAAGGTTGACACTCGTCAAACCAATTCGCGGCAACTTGGTGGTTTAGTGGCGTCTAAAGACGGTGAAGTCTTCGGATTCCTTCTACGGGAAGGCTATACGCGCCGCGAGAGAACCGCTAAAGAGTTAGCGGAGGCTAAGCGAGACCACAGCTACGTTACCAAGTACGAAAGCTTGCCCAATGGCATGCTCACTTTCGAATTCATCGGGGAACAATGGGGGCTAGACAGGACCTTCCCCGATGGCAAGACAATCAAGCTGGAAGCCGAGATAAGACGCATCGTGGCTACGTTCGTAGACGGGGTGGCGCGGCAGAAAGCAATACGAGAGGAGCGGGAGCAAGCGGCGCGTGAGAGTCGCGAGAGAGAACACCGAGAGTGGCTTGAACGCGACCGCGTCCGAAAGGAGAAGGAAATGGTCACGAAGTTTCTGGATGAAGCGAACCTTGATGACCGCTTCGCAAAGGCGCGGCTGTACCTCACGAGATTGACTGCGGCCGCTCATCAAGGCGGCGAACTCACAGACGAACGCAGGGCTTGGCTGGTGCGCATGCGAGAGTTGCTCGACGCATTCGATCCGATGATCGAGCGACTGAAAAGCCCTCGCTTGTCGCCAAATGAGGGAACAGACGAAGCCGACTCTTGAAAATGGGAATACGCCGTGGACCGGCCCGCAAAAACTACGTCGGCCAATACGGAAGAGGTTGCGCAGGGAGGATGATGACTGGCGGAGACGGTGGGATTCGAACCCACGTTAGGGTATTACCCTAAACACACTTTCCAGGCGTGCGACTTAAACCGCTCATCCACGTGTCCGAAGTCGAAATTTTACCGCAAGCGGCGTCGCCGGTCATTCTTCCACGTCCTTGGTGATCCCGGCCCTGACGGGGTTCAAGCGACGTGTGAATGCAGCTTCGCGCCTTTCTACAGAACTGGTCGGCAACTGACCCATCCCTAGACCCGACAACAATCGCTCTACTTCGAACGTCACGCTGGTGCTTCGGGTTCTTGTGTTTCTCACGCAATCATGTGGCCATTCGCCATCGGCGAGTGGCGAGGAGCTGAGTACGGCGGCCCGATACTCACTGGGGTCGTCGAACAATACAGTGAGTGCAAGCAGCGTTGTGACCGCGGGACTTCGGTCGCCAGCCTCACTAAGAACAAGTGCCGACCACCTGCTACGGGGATTTGAGCGAATCGATAAGTCAAAATTGCGCGGCAGCCACCGGCCGAAGCGGTCTACGACCAACTGCTCAAGCTGCAGCAGCGGGTTGAATGGCTTGCGGCGGTCCGACCGGGTCGACGCAAGTCGAGCAATTATCGCCCGACTGCGGGCGATGGTTGGAACAACCGGTAGCGTGCCGTCGAAGACTGCTTGCACCCATTTTGCATACCGGTGAGACCAGGACTCGGCGCCTGTCACAGGCCGATTGCCGCACGTTGTGCGAGCCAATCCTTCGGCAAGTGCGGCGGACAAGATCAAGCCGTGCTTTGCAGGGCCGTGGTTGCGATCCAATCCTAACGAACGCAAGGCGGTGTAGTGTCGATGACAGTATTCGACACCCGCCACTTGATGTGCTCGGTGCGCGAAGGCGTAGTTCAGTGTGCTGAATTCTTCGTCGATGCAATGGCCACAAAAATGCAACTCGGCGTGAAACGTGGCCGATACGCGAAGGCTAAGTAGCGCGTCCAATCCCGCAATCGGGCCATAGAGCACTTTCTGATTTGCGGCGCGATATACCTGTTCATCAACGAATGGTTTGAAAAGAGAAAGATAGCTGTGCCGTTCTATCAGTTGAGATGCCGAGTCATAGCCGGCACCGGAAAGCTTGGTGAAACATCTTTGAATGTTCGGGTGGAATGGTTGATTGGGTGGGGTCTGAGGCCGGCCAAATAGCTCCGAAGCGATAATGGACCACGTTGGAAATCCGTTTTGAACGCCGACCAGTGCGGCAAGACTTTCGAGCGTCTGCTCTGATTGCGACGAAGGTACGATCACGACGGTTACTTCGCTCGAAACGTTCGCTGCGTCCGGTCCAACGCGGCTAACGCATTCTCCAAGGCGTCAGCGTGTTGCCTGGTCCCGTCCCAAGCCCCGAGGATTGCGTCAATCAGGCGCTGCCGTACAGCTTCCCCCGTCCTATTCGTCTCAGACGATAGAGAAAATGCATAACTGCATAGCTTTTGAACATTCTTCGACGGTCGCTTGATTTGTCCGGCTAGGATTCGGCTGATTTGGGCTTGGTGAACTCCAGTTGCTTGCGCGATCTGCACCTGCGTAATTACACGCCGGTGAACCATGTCGGAGAGGCGGTTCAACGGAACAGAAATGTTCGGGGGAAACGCCATCTCGGCTACATAGGTATGCGAATATGCAAATACTGATGCAGACCGGGCTGCCGAGTCAAGGACTGTCGAAGATTCGGGCGAACCTCCAGCCCGTGAGGCGAGGCTTTAGAAGGGATTAGTGCGAGGCGTGGCGACCGACAGCCGATCCACAGCGGACGGCGAACCGAAGCTGCCTATGACTTAGGGCGCCAGATGGCCGGGAGATGGTCGACAAGCCATTGGCGGTCATGCCGGTAGAGCCATTGATAGCCATTGCCCGGGATATTCCGAAGGTGCTTCACGGGGAGTCCGGGATTCTGGGAGACGATTTCAGTGAAGCGCTGACGGTTCTGCTCCAGAGCCTTGCGGGATCGCGCAGACATCCACTGTTTCCGGAGTGTGGGCTCCGAGGAGATCAGCCGGTTGAGCGACACGGCAGAAATCCCCGCGTTACTCAAGATTTCCGATTTGTCCCTGCCGTCTCGAAGTAGCGACCTGACCTCGTTGAGAAAAGTCTTCCCAAGAGTCTTAGTACGAGGCGTGAATGGTATCCCGGCGATTTTTGCCCATCGAACTCCTGTCGCAGGTGACACGCCGACCAGTAATGCCGCCGCCCGAACGGACTTCCCTTCGTCCCCGATTGCGTTCAAAAATTCGTCGACTCGTGGATCACGCGACGGGACCCTTGGTGGCGTCTTATCCGCTTTCGACCATCCGGGAGGATCGCGCGCGACGCGGTCGTAAGTCTCGGTAAATTGGGCCCACGACTCGAACAGGGTCGCTATAAGAAGTATGTGTTTGAACGGGTGTCCAGGTCGGGGGCGCTTTCGAGCTAGGGTCCCAACCAACCCGGCCCAATCGGCATGGATGGCACTTAGCACAGCGAAGCCAGGTAGTCCTTCAAGGCCGGCATATCGGCAGCGGATTCTAGTGATCAAGAAGTCGAGTCTCAGGTTGCCGCCTCTTGTGAGCATTCCTTGGGCCTTCGCCGCAGACTGGTATGTCCACGCCAACTCCTGCGCGCGTACAGCGCCAGGCGGCAATTTCGACACCGACTTCGCGAACTCAGCCAGACCTGACAGCAGCTCGATATGGCTATCGTCGCGAACGGCAACCTCCTTCCAGGAGAGGTTGGTCCCGAACTTGGGCAATAGCCAGTCGCGTCGATGAACTGGGGTGACGCGGTCCTGCACGATGACCAACGGGCGGCGGTGTTCGTGACAGACCAACGTGGACGGATACTGGTGGGCTAGGTGCCAAATTGCTGATCCAAACGCTGTCTCGTCCTGCCGGAAGCATTCGGAACAGCCCTTGAGCGGGTGACATGCCCCAATGCGGCTGGCCGGAATACCCAATTTGTATTTGAGTTGTGGCACGCTACCGCTTCGAGTGCTTGCCAAAAGCGAGTTCGCGGTTTCCGGTGACGCAAAGGGCAAGAAGTAACCAAGCAGCGTGTGCTGGAGCGCCAGATTGGGCGCTGTACCAATCTGACCTGATGTCCGGGCGACGAGGACATCAAGATGACTCGGAAAATCGTGGAGAAGTCCGGCGTACGGCACGCCGAAGAGTTGCCGGCTCGTGCTTAGCGCGTTGACATTGCCATTCCAACGATGCACATGTCCACACCAGCTATAGAGTGTCTCTCCGCTATGCAGAAGCGGAAGATTTGCTGGCGGGTAGGAAAACGAGTCAGCGTCCACAAACGTGTTGCGGGAAGCGCATCGGATTTCCGGCGCGCGTTCCACGTAGAGATCGGCAATGATTCCAAGAGGAACATATTTTGACGCGCCTTCCCACCGTTGGGATACTGTCGCGTGTGTCGGGAAACTATAGATGAATTGCTTGAATACGACTTTAATGTTTGGAGTGCAGTTCAGAAGGGTTCCGCAGCTCACCGTTTTACGCGTTTATCAGGCGCCTGATCGTAGCGGTCCCCGCTGAAGGCCGCGAAAATGCAGGGCCTCTTTGTACGCATTTAATAATCAAAAACACTCCTCGCGCACGATCAGCTTGCGCGTGAGGTGATACGCGAGGAGAAGCGGCGGCATGCGCAGCCAGTGCCCGCGCACGTAGAGACACTGCAGTGCGAACCGGCGCGAGCGCTGGCGTCGCGCGATCGCGGTGGTGCCGAACGCCTGGCCGTAGACGAAATCCATGAGCCGTCGCACGAGCGGCCGCGGCCCCGCGGGCGCGAACGCTTCGACTGCGCGCGCCGGCACCGGTGTCGCGAGCATCTCGTGCGCATAGCGCAGGGCATAGAACAGCGGGCGCGCGAGATCGAGCTCGCGCGAGCGCCCGAGCAGCAGCGGCCAGAACGCGTCATCGCGCCCGAAGTCGCGCAGCAGCGAATCGAGATCCGCAAGATCGCGCAGGCCGTTGGACAGATCGTCGTTGAGGAAGAGGTGGGTGGCGCTGTGCAGCACCATGTCCGGCGGCGCGAGCACGCGCACGCCCGGCATGGCGCCCGCGCGGACCGCGGAGTTGCGAAGCAGCTCCGGTCGCACCTTCATGCGCGAGAGCGTGGGCGCGATGCTGTAATGCACGTCGAGCACCGTCGCGCGCTTCACGTGCTGCATCGGCGGCAGCTCGTGCATCCAGCGGCGGTAGTAGCGCTGGTCGTACGCATTGCGATGGCTCGTGGCCCAGCCGTGCTTCATGAGCGCCGCTTCCGCGCGCGCGATCACCTCGGGCGCGACCAGGATGTCGATGTCCGAGAGCAACCGGCCGCGCGCTGCGGGCAGGTCGGCGGCGAGATACGCGGCGCCCTTGAGCAGGATGACGTCGATCCCTTCCTCGACGAGCGCCTCCCGCACGTGCCGCAGCTCGCGCATCGCGGCGCTTCGGTGCGCCGCGGCGAGGTTGAGCGCGGCCTCGAGATGCGCACGCGGAGCGGGATCGATGCGCGCGAGCACGCCCGCGTCGCGCACGTCGCACGCGATGCGAGCGAGGAGATTGGTCGCGCGTGCCTCGCGCACGAGCCGTTCCCAGTCGATTGCCTCCGGCCGCGCGAGCCACACCGGGTCGCGCAACACGCCCAGGACGAGAGCGGGCTCGCGTTCAGCCGCGCGCATTTGCGAGCTCCTCGAAGACCGAGGCCGCATCGGTCAGGCGCGAATACGAGAACTCGTAGCAGTCGGCGGCGTCGACGACGCGCGCCACCGCTTCGAAGCCCGCCTGGCCGAGCACGCTGTAATTGAACGCGCTGTCGACCAGGCGCATGAACGCGTTGCCCTTGGTGAGCGGCGCGAGCTCGGGCTTCGCATCGGGCACGAACTTCGGAACGATCACCCATCGCGGCTGCGCGCGCTCGTGCACCTGGCGCACGCTTGCGTCCGGCGGCTTCACGTGCGCGACGGTGCCCTTGGTGGTGTCGTGCACGGGACGCCCGATCTCGAGTTGCGGCGCGAATGCGCGCACCACGTCGATGGCGTCGTTCTTCAGGCTGATCGGGCGCGCGACGCCGGCAAGTGCGCCGCTCGCGAGATCCACCAGGGCGAGCTCGTCGCTCAGCAGGCGCCAGCCCGAAGCGACGAGGCCCGCGCACAGGGTGCTCTTGCCGGAGCCGGGTGGGGCAGGGAGGATCGCAGCCCGCGTTCCCTGCGCCACGCACGCCGCGTGCAGGATCAGCAGCGCGTGATAGTGACCGGCGATGCACCAGTTGAGGCCCCATTCGAGCATGGGAAACGCGTGATCCGCGGGCAGCGGCTTGAACGGACGCTGGCCGTCGAACTCGAAGACCACCTGCGGTCGCAGGTAGCCGCGCACGCCTTCGGCGCGTGCGATGCGGACGTGGAAATCGGCGAACGCGGTCTCGAGGGGGTGCGCGGCGTAGTGCCTGCCGATCCCTTCGACGACCGTGGGCACGCGCGTCTCGATGCGCGTGACGAACGGGCCGGTGCGCAGGCGAAGGTCGCCGGCGGCGAGCAGGTCGTGCAGCTCGCCGCGGCTCAGATCGCCCACGTTCACCATGACCCGGGGGACGGCCGCGGTGTGCCGGAGGGCGTTGCGCCGCTCAGCCGATCGTAGTGCTGATATAGCGGACGATGTCGTCGGCGCGCCACTGCACACCGGGGGTCGGCTCGAAGTACCCGCGCGAATCGTACTCGTTCCAGATCGAGCGCACGAGCGTTTCGGACAGCACGGGCGTGCGGCCTGCGGCGGCATTGAGCAGCGCGGTTGCGCACGCCTGGCCTACGCCCGTCTTGCCGCCGCCGCCCATCTGCAGCACTTCCGACAAGGGCTTGCCGCCGAAGAAAGTGCCTCGAAAGCCGGTCGTCGCGGAATGGAAGAGCGTGGCGGGCGTGATCTGCGTTTTCCCCAGCGCGGCGACTCCTTGAGTCGACGTGGACTGCGCGCTCACGTAGGGTTGCGGCCAGATGTCGGGATGCGCCTGCCAGTAGTCCGGGGACAGGCCATAGCACGTGGCGAGCGCCTGGGGATTGCTGAGATTGAGCGACTGCGCACCGGACACGGTGGCGCACACGGTGGTGCCCAGCACCGGTCGGCTCGCCACCGTGAAGACGACCGGCGTGGCAGCGACCCCCGCCTTCAGCAGCCGTCGACGCGCGCTGTCCTTGGCCTGCGAAGGCTCGTCCTGCGGAATCTGGTGAAAGTCCTGCATGCTCCGCCCCGATCTACACGCTCATCGGCACACTTGTCCGGTTGCCCGCGTGGAGCGCCGGACCGTCGCGTTGAATTGTCGCCCCATTCCCTGCGATGCAAATGAGGATGTGCAAGCACTGTGCCAGAGGGCGCCGGGCCCATGGGAAGCGAGGCCCCACGCCCGCCCGGCGACCCGATGCAACGGGCCCAATGCAAAAAAACCCGACACCAACAGCAGACACCGTGCGCCGACGGATGTTCCGCAGCGGAACGGCGCGCAAGGCGCGCGACCCGCCGCGGCCGGACGGGACGCGCGGCGAGGGCACCGCTAGTTCGCGGGCTTGGCGTCCTTGACGCATTTGTTCACGAAGCTCGTCTTTGCGGCGCCGGCGAGCTTCTTGTCGGCCGCCTGCACTTCGCACGCCTTCTTCGCCGCTTCGCCGCTGTCCTTCTCGCATTTCTTCACAAAGCTCGTTTTCGCGGCGCCGGCGAGCTTCTTCTCGGCGGCCTGCGCCTCGCACGAGGGGTTGGCGGCAAACGCGACCGTGCTCCAGCACATTCCGATCGCAGCGGCGACAAGCAGAGTCCTCATTACGCATCCCCCTCGATATCGATGTTGTGCGCCGCCTCGCTTGCGTTGTGTACCACAGCGCAGCAACCGTACCTCCTATCGTACAACGCCCTGCGCCGCGTGGTGCGACCGGATCGTGCGGTCCGCCGGACGGCGGCGCTGCGGCGTCCGCACGGTTGCCCGGACGGCGGCGCGGCGACTTCTCGACAAAGATCAATCCGGCCTGCCCACCGCGCGCGCAGCATGACCGAACGGGCGACTCCGCCCGATCCGGAAGAGCGAATCATGAGTGTCGGCCTCTTGAGCCTCCTCGCCATCTTCATCGCGTTGTCGGTGGTCGGCGCCATGGTGCGTCGCGACGGCCACCTGCACCTGCGCGCGCAGCCGCGGCCGCAGCGCGGCTGACCCTCGCGCGGTGGCGAGCGCGTCGCCGGCGCCCGCCCGCGACGCGCGGACTGCGCCTTGGCGCCAGCGTGCCCGGGCGATGCCCGGTCGGCGCGATGCGGTAGCATGCCTGCATCGCCTCGGCCCCGGCCCCTCATGGACTTCGCCTTCATCCTCGACCCGCTGCCTTCGCTCAAGGCGTACAAGGACTCCAGCGTTGCGATGATGCGCGCGCTCGCGCAGCGCGGGCATCGCGTCTACGCGCTCGGAATGTCGGACCTGTGGTGGAACCACGCGGGCACGCACGCCAGCGCCGCGCCGCTCGCGCTCCTTCCCGACGATCACGACTGGTATGCGGCGGGAGCGCCCGAGGAACGCCGGTTGCGGGACTTCGGCGCCGTGCTCATGCGCAAGGATCCGCCGTTCGACATGGAGTACCTGTACGCGACGCAGATCCTCGAGGCCGCGGAAGGCGAAGGTGCGCGCGTGTTCAACCGTCCGCGCGCGATCCGCGATCACAACGAGAAGCTCGCGATCGCGAGCTTCGCGCAGTTCACGGCGCCCACACTGGTCGCGCGCGATCCGGCGCGCATCCACGCCTTCATTTCCGAGCACGGCGACGTGATCGTGAAGCCGCTCGACGCGATGGGCGGCGCGTCGATCTTCCGCGTGCGGGGCGACGACCCCAACCGCAACGTCATCGTCGAGACGGTCGGCGGGCTCGGGACGCGGACGATCATGGTCCAGAAGTTCATCCCCGAGATCAGCGACGGCGACAAGCGCGTCCTGCTGATCGGCGGTGAGCCCGTGCCGTATTCGCTCGCGCGCATCCCCAGGGAGGGCGAGACGCGCGGCAATCTCGCGGCCGGCGGCCGCGGCGAGGCCCGCCCGCTCACCCCTCGCGAGCGCGAGATCGCGCAGGCGCTCGCGCCGCGCCTGTGGGCGCAGGGGCTGCTCGTGGTCGGGCTCGACGTCATCGGCGGCCGCCTCACCGAGGTGAACGTCACGAGCCCGACGTGCTTCGTCGAGATCTCGCAGCAGACGGGATTCGACGTGGGCGGCATGTTCGCCGACGCCCTCGAAGCTGCGCTGCACGCCTGATCCCGGGCGCCCCGGCGAGGGTGCGCACGCGTGCTACCATCGACGCCGGCGCCCGGGCCACGGGCGTCGGCGAGCGATCCTCGCGCAGCGCACCCGCACTCATGATCGGCATCCTCATCATCGCGCACGACAGCCTCGGCGAGAGTCTCGTCCGCGCGGTGACGCACGTGCTCGGCGTGCGCCCCGCGCAGTTCGAGGTGCTGTCGGTCGCGGCCACCGACGACCCGGCGCTGCTGCTCCCCGCCGCGCAGGAGCAGATGCATCGTCTCGACACCGGCGACGGCGTGCTCATCTTCTCGGATCTCTACGGCGCCACGCCCGCCAACCTCGCGATGAAGCTGATCGAGCCCGGCCACGTGGAGGCCGTCGCGGGCGTGAATCTCCCGATGCTCGTGCGTGCGTTCACCTACCGCGGCAAGGACCTGGACATCATGCTGAAGAAGGCCGTCTCCGGCGGCTGCGAGGGCGTGCTGCGCATGCAGGCGGACCCGACCTATGCAGCAACGCGAAGTTGAGATCGTCAACAAGCTCGGCCTGCACGCCCGCGCGTCGGCCAAGCTCACGCAACTCGCGGCGAAGTACCAGTGCGACGTCTTCATGTCCCGGAACACGCGGAAGGTGAACGCCAAGAGCATCATGGGCGTGATGATGCTTGCCGCCGGCCGCGGCTCGAAGGTGACGCTCGAGACCAGCGGGCCTGACGAGGAAGAGGCCATGGAGGCACTCGTGCGCCTGATCGAGGACTACTTCGGCGAAGGCCAGTGACGAGCTTCGCCCTGCACGGGATCGGCGTCTCGCGCGGCATCGCGATCGGGCGCGCGCAGCTCATCTCGCACGCGACCCTCGAGGTCGCCCACTACGTCATCGCGCCGGCGCAGGTCGCGGGCGAAATCGCGCGCTTCGACAACGCCCTCGGCGAGGTCCGCAAGGAACTCGAGGACCTGCGCAACTCGATCGCCGTCGGCGAGGCGCCCGCCGAGATCGCCGCGCTGCTCGACGTGCACTGGATGATCCTCGGCGATCCCACGCTCGCCGAGGTGCCGCGCAAGCTCATCGCCGAGCAGCGCTGCAACGCCGAGTGGGCGCTCACGCAGCAGATGACCATCCTCGTCGAGCAATTCGAGAACATCGAGGACGCGTACCTGCGCGAACGCAAGGCCGACGTGGTGCAGGTGGTCGAGCGGGTGCTCAAGCGCCTGCTGGGCAAGCCCGGGGCCGTCGTGCATCCCGGCTCGGAGCACCAGACGATCCTGGTCGCGCACGATCTCTCGCCGGCCGACGTCATCCAGTTCAAGCAGCATCGCTTCGCGGCCTTCCTCACGGATCTGGGCGGGCCGACGTCGCACACGGCGATCGTGGCGCGCAGCCTGAGCGTGCCCGCCGTGGTGGCCACGCACAATGGCCGCCAGCTCATCCGCGAGAACGAGCTCCTGATCGTCGACGGCAGTCACAACGTCGTCATCGTCAATCCCGACAAGTCGGTGCTCGCCGAGTACCGGCTGAAGCAGGTCGAGATCGAGCTCGAGCAGGCCAAGCTCAAGCGCCTCAAGTCCAAGCCGGCGACGACGCTCGACGGGGAGCGCGTCGCGCTGTGCGCGAACATCGAGCTGCCGGAGGACCTCGCGCGCACGCTCGAAGTCGGGGCTGACGGCGTGGGTCTGTTCCGCTCCGAGTTCCTCTATCTCAACCGCGATGGCCTGCCGAGCGAGGACGAGCAGTTCGAGGCGTACCGCACGGTTGCGCAGGGCATGGGCACGAAGTCGGTCGTGATCCGCACGTTCGACCTCGGTGCCGACAAGCAGAAGGAGGGACTCGATGGGCTCTCGCGCGTGGCGCCCAACCCGGCGCTCGGCTTGCGCGCGGTGCGCTTCTGCCTTGCCGAGCCGCGACTGTTCCTCACGCAGCTGCGCGCGATCCTGCGCGCGTCGCGCTACGGGAAGGTGAGCATCCTCGTGCCGATGCTCGCGTCGGTGTCCGAGATCGAGCAGACCCTCGAGATGATCGCGCAGGCGAAGGAAACGCTGCGCGAGCAGGGCGTGCCGTTCGATCCCGACATCAAGGTCGGCGGCATGCTCGAGATTCCGGCGGCGGTGCTCGCGATCACGTCCTTCCTCGCCCGTCTAGATTTCGTGTCGATCGGGACCAACGATCTCATCCAGTACACGCTCGCCGTCGACCGCTCGGACGACGCGGTCTCGCACCTCTACGATCCGCTCCATCCTGCCGTGCTGCGCCTCATCGCCATGGGCATCTCCGCCGCCAACCGCGCCCGGGTGCCGGTCGCCGTGTGCGGGGAAATGGCGGGCGAGGCGCGGCTCACGCGCCTGCTGCTGGGCCTGGGCTTGCGCAACTTCTCGATGCATCCCGCGCACCTGCTGTCGGTCAAGCAGCGCGTCCTCACGACCGACGTGAAAGCGATCATGCCGCTGATCGCGCGCATGCGACGCCTCGACGACCCTGCGCGCCTCGCCGCCCTGCTCGAACGCCTGAACGGGGAATGACGTCGCGCGCGCTGTAGTCGATGAGCGTGGTGGCCCCGCTGTGCATCGTCGCCGGGAGTTACGCGACGATCGGGATGCTGATGGCAGCCGAAGCGCCCGCGCTGCTGCGTGATGCGGGTCTGCGCTACCTGGGGGTCGGGCTGGATGGCCGCACGACCGGCACGCTGCCAACCTCTTACTCTGAGTAAAACCGCACGGTTTTACTCAGAGTAACGGGTCTCGATTCGCCGGCATCAGGCAACCCCTGGTGGCCGACGTGCCCGACGAGAGCTCGATCGAGATCGGGCCGTCGTTGCGGTCGAGCGACTTGCGCTACACTTGCGGTTGCGCCGATTTGATCCAGCTTGCGGGCGCCATACAAATACGGCTAAAGCGGTCGCAACCCGACTAGCCAACAGCTGGTCGGGTTTTTTGTTCCAGGATGCCATGCCTTCCTTCGCTGCAACCACTGGGGGTACGACGCACGCGGACGCCGGTCGGTCCGCGGGGCCGGTCGTTGCCCGGCGCGCGACGTTCGATGCGCCGCTGCCGCTCGCGTGCGGGCAGGTGCTGCCGGGCTACGAGCTCGCGTACGAGACATATGGCACGCTCGACGCACAGCGGTCGAACGCGGTGCTGATCTGCCACGCGCTCAACGCATCGCATCACGTCGCGGGCCACTACGCCGACGATCCCGACAATGTCGGGTGGTGGGACAACATGGTCGGCCCGGGCAAGCCGCTCGACACCGACCGCTTTTTCGTGATCGGCGTGAACAACCTGGGCAGCTGCTTCGGCTCGACGGGCCCGGTGTCGATCAATCCTGCGACGGGCAAGCCCTGGGGCGCCGATTTCCCGCTGGTCACCGTCGAGGACTGGGTCGATGCGCAGGCGCGCCTTGCCGACGCACTCGGCATCCGGCGCTTCGCCGCCGTGATGGGCGGCAGTCTCGGCGGAATGCAGTCGCTCGCGTGGGCCGTTCGCTACCCCGAGCGCATTGCGCACGCGCTGGTGATCGCGGCGGCGCCGAACCTCTCCGCCCAGAACATCGCGTTCAACGAAGTCGCGCGCCAGGCGATCATGACCGACCCCGACTTCCACGAAGGGCACTTCGAGGCATTCGACACCAAGCCCCGGCGCGGCCTGCGGGTCGCCCGCATGATCGGGCACATCACCTATCTCTCCGACGAGCAGATGGAGCAGAAATTCGGGCGCGCGCTGCGCGAGGGCCTCAATTTCTCCTTCGCGCCCGAGTTCCAGATCGAGTCGTACCTGCGCCACCAGGGCGAGAAGTTCGCCGAGTACTACGACGCGAACACGTATCTGCGCATCACCAAGGCGCTCGACTATTTCGACCCGGCGCTCGCGACGGGCGGCGACCTCGCGCGTGCGCTGGCCCCCGCGACGTGCGAGTTCCTGGTCGTCGCGTTCACGACCGACTGGCGGTTCGCGCCGTCGCGCTCGCGCGAGATCGTGAAGGCGCTCGTCGACACCCGCCGCGACGTGTCGTACGCCGAGATCGTCGCGCCGCACGGCCACGACGCGTTCCTGCTCGACGACCCGCAGTACCTCGCCATCGTGCGCGCGTACTACGAGCGCATCGCAGCGCAGATCGGGTCGTGACGGGCTACGTGCAGCCGCCCGGCGCGCGCGCCGACTTCGCGACCATCGCGGGATGGTTGCCGGAGCGTGCGCGGGTTCTCGACCTGGGCTGCGGCGACGGGAGCCTGCTCGCGTATCTCGTCCGCACTCGTGGCGTGACGGGCTACGGCATCGAGATCGACGATGCCGGCGTGCTCGCGAGCCTCGCGAACGGCATCAACGTGCTGCAGAGCGACCTCGAATCGGGCCTCGCTGGGTTCGAGGACGCCTCGTTCGACTGCGTGATCCTTTCGCAGACGCTGCAGGCGATGCGGCACACCGAAGAGATCGTGCGCGAGATGCTGCGCGTCGGCCGCGATGCGATCGTCACGTTCCCGAACTTCGGGCACTGGTCGCACCGCCTGCAGATCTTGCGCGGGCGCATGCCCGTGTCGGGCGCGCTGCCCTACCAGTGGTACGACACGCCCAACATCCACCTGTGCACGGTCGCGGATTTCGACGCCTTCCTCGCCCAGCGCGATTGCACCGTCGAGAGTCGGGTCGTGCTCGCGCACGGACAGCCGGTGGCGATGCTGCCGAACCTGCTGGGCGAGCTCGCGATCTATCGCTTCCGGCGCCGGACTGCGAAGCAATGAGCCGGAGTGCGCAAGAAGCGCAGCGTCCGCCGGGATTGCGCGAGTCGCTCTTCAACCGGCGGATGCTCATCTGCGTGTTCACCGGCTTTTCGTCGGGCCTGCCGCTCTACATCCTGATCAATCTCGTGCCGGCGTGGCTGCGCACCGAGCACGTCGACTTGAAGTCGATCGGACTCTTCGCGCTCATCCAACTGCCGTACACCTGGAAGTTCCTCTGGTCGCCCGTGCTGGACCGTTACGCCTTGCCGATGCTGGGGCGCCGGCGCGGCTGGATGCTCGTGACGCAACTCGCCCTGCTCGCCTCGGTGCCGGCGTTCGGGCAGCTGCATCCGCAGCAGGATCTGTGGGCCATCGCGTATCTCGCAGCGGCCGTGGCGTTCTTCAGCGCGAGCCAGGACATCGTGCTCGACGCCTACCGGCGCGAGATCCTGCCGGACGTCGAGCTCGGGCTCGGCAATGCGATCCACGTCAACGCCTACCGCGTGTCGACGCTCGTTCCCGGTGCCCTTGCGCTCGTGCTCGCCGATCACCTGCCCTGGGACAGCGTGTACGTGATCACGGCGCTGTTCATGCTGCCCGGCATCGCGCTTACGCTGGCGGTCGACGAGCCGCGCACGGCGGGGGCCGCGCCCCGCACGCTGGCCGAAGCCGTCGTGGAGCCGTTCCGCGAGTTCGTGCATCGCCGGGGCTGGCGCGAAGCCGCGCTGGTGCTCGCGTTCATCTTTCTCTACAAGCTCGGCGACAGCATGGCGACGGCGCTCGCCACGCCGTTCTACATCGACATGGGCTTCACCAAGACCGAGATCGGCCTCGTGGCGAAGAACGCCGGGCTGTGGCCCGCGATCTTCGGCGGCCTCGTCGGCGGGATATGGATGCTGCGCATCGGCATCAACCGCGGGCTGTGGCTGTTCGGGGTCGTGCAGGTCGTATCGATCCTGGGCTTCGCGTGGCTCGCGCACGCGAACCGGGCCGACACCGTGCTGCTCGCGTTCGTGATCGGGTTCGAGGCGCTCGGCGTGGGCCTCGGCGCCGCCGCGTTCACGGCCTACATCGCGCGGGCTACGGATCCGCGCTACACCGCGACGCAGTTCGCGCTGTTCACGAGCCTCGCGGCCGTGCCGCGTACCGTCGTGAACGCGTCGACCGGGTGGATGGTCGAGCAGACCGGCTGGTTCACCTTCTTCCTGATCTGCACCGCGCTAGCCCTGCCCGGCATGGTGCTGCTGCTGCGCGTCGCGCCGTGGAATGCGCCGTTGCCGGTGCGCGAGACCGAAGCGACGTGAGGATCGGACCCGTACCGGCACGTGGCGCGATGCGCTACTCGTCCAGCGCATCGAGCGCTTCCGATAGCTGCAGCCACTCGTTCTCGATGCGCGCGAGCTCCGCGGCGAGATCGCCCTGCCGTGCGACGCGCGTCTTGAGCAGCTCGCGGTGCTCGGGCCGGTACGCGTCCTCCGAGGCGAGCCAAGCTTCGAGGCCCGCCTTCTCCGCACCGAGCGCCGACATCGCCTGCTCGACGCGCGCGAGCCGATCCGCGAGCGGCTTGCGGCGGGCATAGCGCTGCTGCCGCGCTTCGGCTTCCGCACGGCGCTGGGTCTTGCGATCCGCGGCGATCGGGACGCCCGCGGAAGCATCGGCGCTGCCGATCGCGCTCCGGCGGCGCTGCTCGAGCACCCAATCGCGGTAGTCGTCGAGGTCGCCCGCGAACGGCTCGACGCGTCCGTTGGCGACGAGCCACAAGGCATCGGTAGTGGCGCGCAACAGATGCCGGTCGTGCGCGACGACCACGAGCGCGCCGTCGTAGTCCTGCAGGGCCTCGGTGAGCGCCTCGCGCATCTCGATGTCGAGGTGATTCGTGGGCTCGTCGAGCAGCAGCAGGTTGGGCTTTCGCCGCACGATCAGCGCGAGCGTGAGCCGCGCCTTTTCCCCGCCCGAGAACGTGCGCACGGGTGTCGTCGCCATCTCGCCGCGGAAGTCGAAGCCGCCCAGGAAATCGCGCAGCTCCTGCTCGCGCGTGGCGGGCTCGAGCTTCTGCAGGTGCCACAGCGGCGTCTCGTCCTGCCGCAGCTGATCGAGCTGGTGCTGCGCGAAGTAGCCGATCGCGAGATTCTGCGCCTGATGGCGCGTGCCTGCGTGCAAGGGCAGCACGCCGGCAATCGCCTTGAGCAGCGTCGACTTGCCGGCGCCGTTCGGACCGAGCAGACCGACGCGATCGCCCGAAAGCAGGCTCCAGTCGAGGCGTTCGAGTACCGGTTTCCAGTCCGCCGCGCGGTCGCCCGAATGGGGGTCCGCAGCCTCCTGGACCGCCGCTTGCGGTGAGCTCGACCGCGGCGCCGCGGCAGCGTCACCGTAACCCAGGCTCGCGTGCTCCAGCCGAACGAGCTGCCGCGCGCTGGTCTCCACCGGCGCAAACGCGAATTCGAACGGACTGTCCACGTGCGCGGCCGCGATGCGCTCCATGCGCTCCAGCGCCTTGATGCGGCTTTGCGCCTGCTTCGCCTTGGTCGCCTTGGCGCGAAAGCGATCGACGAACGCCTGCAGATGGGCGATCTGGCGCTGCTGCTTCGCATAGGTGGCCTGCTGCAGCGCGAGCTGGCTCGCGCGCTCCTGCTCGAAGCTCGAGTAGTTGCCCGAGTAGGTCGTGAGCCTGCGCTGCGCCACGTGCACGATCGTGCCGACCACGGCGTCGAGGAAGTCGCGATCGTGCGTGACGAGCAGCAGCGTGCCGGGATAGCGCGCGAGCCAATCCTCGAGCCACATCACGGCGTCGAGGTCGAGATGGTTCGTGGGCTCGTCGAGCAGCAGCATGTCCGAGCGGCACATCAGCGCCTGCGCGAGGTTGAGGCGCATGCGCCAGCCGCCGGAGAACTCGCCGATCGCACGCGTGTGCGTCGCGGCCGCGAAACCGAGGCCGTCGAGGAGCATCGCGGCGCGGGCGCGGGCGGCATACCCGCCGATCGCTTCGAACCGATGATGCAGATCCGCGAGGCGATGGCCCGCCGCTTCGCCGCCGTGCTGCGCGTCGCGCTCGGCGAGCTGCAGCGCGGCTTCGATCCCGCGCAGCTCGCGGTCGCCGTCGAGGACGAAATCGAGTGCGGGCCGATCGCCCGCGGGCGTTTCCTGCGCGACGTGCGCGAGCACCCACGACGGCGGCAGCTCGACCGATCCCGCTTCGGGCAGGAGCTCGCCGCGGATCAGCGCGAACAGGCTCGACTTGCCGGTGCCGTTCGCGCCGACGATGCCGACCTTCTGCGCGGCGTGGACGGTGAGCGACGCGTCCTCGAGCAGCAGCTTGCTGCCGCGGGCGAGCGTGAGATGCGTGATCCGAAGCACGGCTCGAACCGCTCGCGCGCCTAGCGCAGCTCGTAGTCGTAGTCGATGACGAGCGGGGCGTGGTCGCTGAAGCGCCGGTCCGTGTAGATGCGCGCGGCCCGCGCCCGCGCGGCCATGCCGGGGGTGGCGATCTGGTAATCGATGCGCCAGCCGACGTTCTTCGCCCACGCCGCGCCGCGATTGGACCACCACGTGTACTGCTCCGGTCGCGGGTCGACGCGCCGGAACACGTCGACGAAGCCGAGCTCGTCGAAGACGCGCGTGAGCCACGCGCGCTCCTCCGGCAGGAAACCGGAATTCTTCTGGTTGCTGCGCCAGTTCTTCAGATCGATGGGCTGGTGCGCGATGTTCCAGTCGCCGCACAGCACGATCTCGCGCTTCGCCTTGCGCAGCTTCTCGAGGTGCGGCAGGAACTCGCCCATGAAGCGGAACTTGGACGCCTGCCGGTGCGGCCCCGACGAGCCCGACGGCAGGTACACGCTGATCACCGTCAGCTCCGCGAAGTGCGCCTCGAGATAGCGTCCTTCGCAGTCGAACTCCGCGCACCCGAAGCCGCTCGCGAACGACGGACGCACGCGCGCGTACACGGCCACCCCGCTGTACCCCTTGCGCTGCGCGGGAAGGAACGCGGCGTGCGCACGACGCGGCGCGCGCATGATGCCGGGCACGTCCGCCTCGTCGCACTTGATCTCCTGCAGGCACGCGATGTCCCACGGCTTGCCGCGCACGAGCCAATGCGCGAGCCCCTTGCGCTCCGCGGAACGGATGCCGTTGACGTTGAGGGTGATGATGCGCATGGCGAAGGGGCGCGGCGACAGCGGGAAGGCCGCGAGTTTACACGCGCTCGCGCGGCCTTCCGGCACCGCGCGGCGGGTATAATTGCCCGACGTCCGAACCGCGCCGTCCGCCGGTCGAGCGTCCGCACCGCCCCGGGTTGGCACGCTCGCTGCTCCGCAAGGCATCAGGTGCGCGCGAGGAGGTCCTGGCCCCCGCCGACAGCCGTTCGCATGCGCCTCAAAAGGGCAGAATCTGCCGTGCCGCCGGTCGTCGAACACCGAGACGAAGCGCACGAGCGCAGCGTCAGGCGAGCCCGGAGCACCGATCTATGAGCCGTCCATCCGCATTTTCGACCGCACGTCGCCCGCACCCGGGCTCCGCCGTCACGCTCGCCTGCGCGCTCGCGCTGGGCGCGTCCCTGGTCGCCGGTTCCGTTGCGGCCGCCACGTACAAGTGGGTCGACGAGCAGGGCGTCGTTCACTACACGGACAAGATTCCCCCGGAAGCCGTCAACCGCGGCACCGTCGAGATCAACAAGGACGGTGTGCCGGTGCGCAAGGTCGACCCGGCGCTCACCCCCGAGCAGCGCAAGGCGCGCGAGCAGGACGACGAGCGCAGGCGCGCGCTGACCCGGCAGCAGGAGGACGCCGCGCGAAGGGATCGCGCGCTGCTCGCGTCCTATGCCAACGAGGCCGAGATCGATCTCGCGCGCGACCGCTCGCTCAAGACGATCGACGCGGTGGTCCAGTCCGCCATCGCGTATTCCGAGCAGCTCGCGAAGCGCAAGGCCGACATCGACCAGCGCATCGCCGCGTACAAGGGCAAGCAGGTGCCCGCCGTGTTCGAACGCGAGGCGGAAACGCTCACCACGGAGTTGAGCCGGCAGGCGGAGCTCATCAGCGCCAAGCGCAGCGAGCGCGCGGCCGTTGCGGCCAAGTACGAGGCCGACAAGGTCCGCTACCGCGATCTCGCGGCGAGGCTCGCCGCGGAGACTGGCGGCACCCGTACGAAGATGGTGTCGTCCACGCCCGCCCCGGCGAGCGCGTCCACGGCGCCGCCCGCCGCCGCCCGCAAGTAATCCGCGCCAGTTCCGATCCCGGCCGCCCCGGCGCGGGCGATCCGGTATCCTTGCAGGTTCCCCGCGCATTGCCGTTCGCCGTCGCGACCTCCGGCCGCAAGGCTGCGCGTGCCGGTCGCGCGTGCCCCGGCATGCCATGCATCGGCGCGGCCGCTCCCCTCACTTCTCGTTGCTGGACTGAAATGGCTCAATACGTATACACGATGAACCGCGTGGGCAAGATCGTCCCGCCCAAGCGCGTCATCCTCAAGGACATCTCGCTGTCGTTCTTCCCCGGCGCCAAGATCGGCGTGCTCGGGCTCAACGGCTCCGGCAAGTCGACGCTGCTGCGCATCATGGCCGGCGAGGACAAGGAGTTCGAGGGCGAGGCCGTGCCGATGCCCGACATGCGCATCGGCTTCCTGCCGCAGGAACCGCAGCTCGATCCGCAGCAGACGGTGCGCGAAGCCGTCGAGCAGGGGCTTGGGGCCGTGCTCGAAGCGAAGCAGAAGCTCGAGGCGATCTACGCGGCCTACGCGGAGCCCGACGCGGATTTCGACAAGCTCGCGGCGGAGCAGGCGAAGTACGAGGCGATCATCGCCACGTCGGGCGGCGAGACCGAGACGCAGATGGAGATCGCGGCCGACGCGCTGCGGCTTCCGCCCTGGGACGCGAGGATCGGCACGCTGTCCGGTGGCGAGAAGCGCCGGGTCGCGCTGTGTCGCCTGCTGCTGTCGAAGCCCGACATGCTGCTGCTCGACGAGCCCACCAACCACCTCGATGCGGAGAGCGTCGAGTGGCTGGAGCAGTTCCTGTCGAGCGTTCCCGGGCACGGTGATCGCGGTGACGCACGATCGCTACTTCCTCGACAACGCGGCGCAGTGGATCCTCGAGCTCGACCGCGGCTACGGCATCCCGTGGAAGGGCAACTACTCGTCGTGGCTCGAGCAGAAGGAGGAGCGGCTCGAGCGCGAGGCGAAGCAGGAAGCCGGGCGCATCAAGGCGATGCAGAAGGAGCTCGAGTGGGTGCGCTCGAACCCCAAGGGCCGGCAGGCGAAGAGCAAGGCGCGGATCGCGCGGTTCGAGGAGCTCGCGTCCTACGAGCACCAGCAGCGCAACGAGACGTCGGAGATCTTCATCCCGGTCGCCGAGCGCCTCGGCAACCAGGTGATCGAGTTCCACGAGGTCAGCAAGGGCTACGGCGATCGCCTGCTCATCGACAACCTGAGCTTCAGCATTCCGCCGGGCGCCATCGTGGGCGTCATCGGCCCGAACGGCGCGGGCAAGTCGACGTTGTTCCGCATGATCACCGGCAAGGAGCAACCCGATTCGGGCCGCATCGTCATCGGTCACACCGTGCAGCTCGCGGTGGTCGACCAGACCCGCGAATCGCTACCCAACGACAAGACGGCGTGGGAGGCGATCTCCGGCGGCCTCGACATCCTCAACGTCGGGCGCTTCGAGATGCCCTCGCGCGCCTATCTCGGCCGCTTCAATTTCAAGGGCCCCGATCAGCAGAAGATGGTGGGGCAATTGTCGGGCGGGGAGCGCGGCCGGCTGCATCTCGCCGCGACGCTGCTCAAGGGCGGCAACGTGCTGCTGCTCGACGAGCCGTCGAACGACCTCGACGTGGAGACGCTGCGCGCGCTCGAGGAAGCGCTGCTCGAGTTCGCCGGCACCGTGCTCGTGATCTCGCACGATCGCTGGTTCCTCGACCGCATCGCCACGCACATCCTCGCGGCCGAGGGCGACTCGCAGTGGACGTTCTTCGAGGGCAACTACCAGGAATACGAGGCCGACAAGAGGAAGCGCCTGGGCGAGGAGGGCGCGCGCCCGCATCGCCTGCGGTACAAGCCGCTGATGCATTGATTTGCGCGTGGGGCGCGACGGCTGCCTCCTGGCATGCCGCGGTCGCGCGAGGCGCCGCGCGCGAGGCCACACGCCGATGCGCTCGCTATGCCTTGTCGTCGAGCTTCTTGCGCAGGATCGCGTTCGCCTGGGCGGGATTGGCCTTGCCCTTGCTCGCCTTCATCACGTGGCCGACGAGGGAGTTGAAGGCCTTCTCCTTGCCGGCGCGGAATTCGGCGACGATCGCAGGATTCGCGGCGATCACTTCGGCGACGATCTGGCCGATCGCGTTCTCGTCGGAGATCTGCGTGAGCCCTCGTGCCGCGATGATCGCGTCGGGATTGCCGCCGTGCTCGCCCGACCACATCGCGTCGAACACGTCCTTGGCGGTCTTGCCGGAGACGGTGTTGTCCTGCACCCGCTGCAGCAGCCCCGCGAGCTGCTCGGCGCGCACGGGGATCGCGGCGACGTCGATCTCGGCGCGGTTGAGCGCGGCCGACACTTCGCCCAGAAGCCAGTTGGCCGCCGCCTTCGCGGCCACGCCGTTCGCAACCACCGTCTCGAAGTAGCTCGCCATCGTGGGGCTGCCCGTGAGGGCCGTCGCCTCCGCGGCGCCGATGCCGTACTGCTCGCGAAAGCGCATGCGCATCGCCTCGGGCAGCTCGGGCAGCCCGGCGCGCACGCGCTCGATCCACGCCTCGTCGACGACGAGCGGCGGCAGGTCGGGATCGGGGAAGTAGCGGTAGTCCTGCGCGTCTTCCTTGCTGCGCATCGGGCGCGTCTCGCCCTTGTCGGGATCGAACAGGCGCGTCTCCTGCACCACCGTGCCGCCGTCCTCGATCAGCTCGACCTGGCGCCGCACCTCGTACTCGATCGCCTTCTCGAGGAAGCGGAAGCTGTTGAGGTTCTTGATCTCGCAGCGGGTGCCGAGCTTCGGGTCGCCGCGGCGGCGCACCGACACGTTGGCATCGCAGCGGAAGCTGCCTTCCTGCATGTTGCCGTCGCAGATGCCGATCCAGCGCACGAGCGTGTGCAGCGCCTTGGCGTACGCCACCGCCTCCTGCGCGCTGCGCATGTCGGGCTCCGACACGATCTCGAGCAGCGGCGTGCCGGCGCGATTCAGGTCGATGCCGGTCATGCCGTGGAAGTCCTCGTGCAGGCTCTTGCCGGCGTCTTCCTCGAGATGCGCGCGCGTGAGGCGGATCGTCTTCTCGCCCTGCGGCATCGCGATGGTGAGCGTTCCGCCGAGCACGACCGGGATCTCGTACTGGCTGATCTGGTAGCCCTTCGGAAGATCCGGGTAGAAGTAGTTCTTGCGCGCGAAGACGCTGCGCGGGCTGATGGTGCCGCCGATCGCGAGGCCGAAGCGGATCGCGCGCTCGACCGCGCCGCGATTGAGCACCGGCAGCACGCCGGGCAGCGCGATGTCGACCGCGCAGGCCTGCGTGTTGGGCTCGGCGCCGAACGCGGTCGACGCGCCCGAGAAGATCTTGGACGCGGTCGAGAGCTGCGCGTGCGTCTCGAGGCCGATCACGACTTCCCAGCCCGCCGGCGTCATGCCTGCGCCCCCGCGTCGACTGCGGCATGGACCGGCGGCACTCGCCGATGCCAGTCCGTCACCTGCTGGTAGCGGTGCGCGACGTCGAGCAGCCTCGCCTCGCTGAAGTAGTTGCCCTGCAGGTGCAGCCCGATCGGCAGGCCGCGCGCATCGAAGCCGCACGGGATCGACAGCGCGGGCGAGCCCGTCAGGTTGGCCGCGATGGTGAAGATGTCGTTGAGGTACATCTGCACCGGGTCGTCGGTCTTCGCGCCGAGCTCGAAGGCGGCGGTCGGCGCGGTCGGTCCTGCGATCACGTCGCACTGCTCGTAGGCGCGGCGAAAATCGTCGGCGATGAGCCGGCGCACCTGCTGCGCCTTGAGGTAGTAGGCGTCGTAATAGCCGTGCGACAGCACGTAGGTGCCGACCAGGATCCGGCGCTTCACTTCCTCGCCGAAGCCCTCGGCGCGCGTGCGGCGGTACATGTCGGCGAGATCGCCGTATTGCGCGGCACGATGGCCGTAGCGCACGCCGTCGAAGCGCGACAGGTTGGACGACGCTTCGGCGGGTGCGAGCACGTAGTACACCGGCACCGACAGGTTCACGTTGGGCAGCGCGATGTCGACGGTGGTGGCGCCGAGCGCGCGCAGCTGGGCGAGCGCGGCATCGACCGCGGACGCGACAGCCCGCTCGATCCCCTCGCCGAAGTATTCGCGCGGCAGCCCGATGCGCAGGCCCTCGAGCGGCTTCGCCCCGCTCGATGCGCGCAGCAGGCGCGTGTAGTCCTCGGCGGGACGATCGAGACTGGTCGAATCGCGCGCATCGTGACCCGCCATCGCATTGAGCAGCAGCGCGCAGTCCTGCGCCGTCAGCGCGAACGGCCCCGCCTGGTCGAGGCTCGACGCGAACGCAACGAGACCGTAGCGCGAGCAGATGCCGTACGTGGGCTTCAGGCCGCAGATGCCGCAGAGCGCGGCAGGCTGGCGGATCGAGCCGCCCGTGTCGGTTCCCGTGGTCCCGGCGACGATGCGCGCGGCAACGGCGGCCGCCGAGCCGCCGGAGCTCCCGCCCGGCACGAAGCGCGTGTCCCACGGGCTGCGCACGGGCCCGAAGTACGACGTCTCGCTGGACGAGCCCATCGCGAACTCGTCCATGTTCGTCTTGCCGACGAGCACCGTGCCGGCCTTGCGCAGGCCTTCCACGACGAACGCGTCGTACGGCGCCGTGAAGTTGCCGAGCATGCGCGAGGCGCAGGTCGTGCGCATGCCGGCGGTCATGAGGATGTCCTTGTGCGCGATCGGGATGCCGGTCAGCGGGCCCGCATTGCCCGCGGCGAGCGCGCGATCGGCGGCGTCCGCTGCGGCGAGCGCCGCGTCGGCATCCAGGGTGACGAAGGCGTTGAGCGCCGGACCCAGGCGCTCGGCCGCAGCCAGCGCGGCCTGCGTGAGCTCGCGGCTCGACACGCTGCGCGCGCGCAGGGCCGCGGAAAGCTCCGCGATCGTCTCCGGCGCGCTCGTCATTCGATCACCTTCGGCACGAGATAGAGTCCGCGCTCCACCGCCGGTGCGACGCTCTGGAACAGCTCGTGCTGATCGCCTTCCGTGACCGCGTCCTCGCGCAACGGCAGCATGAGGTCCTGCGCGTGCGCCATCGGCACGACGCCTTTGGTGTCGACCGCGTTGAGCTCGTCGATCATGCGGAAGATCGCAGCGAGCTTGTCCGCGCACGGCTTGCGCCTGCGTGTCGTCGATCTCGATGCGGGCGAGGTGGGCGATGCGCTGAACGTCGGCCAGGGAGAGGCTCATGATGACTTTCGGGCGCAGCGGCTGCGCGGTATCGGTGAGCGGGATGTCGGGCTTGGACCGGCGCGGCGGGACCGCGCGTGGGCGAGCCAGATACGGGGCGGATGCGGTCGCTCGGAAGCGTTTCAGGGCCGCTCGCGTCGTGGGCCCCGGGCACCGCGCCCGCGCGCAAAATCATCGCCGCCGCCGGTACTTGGCGAATTCCGTTAGGGTATCATAACGTCATAATTTTCAGCAGCAGCCCGCCGCGTCCCCGACGTCGGGTCAGACCCTCCCAACTCCTCGATCAGGCTGCTCGCCGACGGCCGATCACACCGGATCCACGCCTTCATGTTCCAGGTCTTCAAAGGTTACTTTTCGAGCGATCTCGCGATCGACCTCGGCACCGCCAACACGCTCATCTACGTGCGCGGCAAGGGCATCGTGCTCGACGAGCCGTCCGTCGTCGCGATTCGCCAGGAAGGCGGTCCCAACGGCAAGCGCGTGATCCAGGAAGTCGGTCTCGCCGCCAAGCAGATGCTCGGCCGCACGCCGGGGAACATCACCGCGATCCGGCCGATGAAGGACGGCGTCATCGCCGACTTCACCGTGACCGAGCAGATGCTGAAGCAGTTCATCAAGAAAGTGCTCGACTCGCGCCTGTTCTCGCCAAGCCCCGCGCATCATCATCTGCGTGCCGTGCGGCTCGACGCAGGTGGAGCGGCGTGCGATCCGCGAATCGGCGCTCGGCGCCGGCGCCTCGAAGGTGTACCTCATCGAGGAACCGATGGCCGCGGCGATCGGTGCGGACCTGCCGATCTCCGATGCAACGGGCTCGATGGTGGTCGACATCGGCGGCGGCACCACCGAAGTGGGCGTCATCTCGCTCGGCGGCATGGTGTATTCGGGCTCGGTGCGCGTGGGCGGCGACAAGTTCGACGAAGCCATCGTCAACTACATCCGCCGCAACTACGGCATGCTGATCGGCGAGACCACCGCCGAGCAGATCAAGAAGACCATCGGCTCCGCGTTCCCGGGCTCCGAGGTGAAGGAGATGGAAGTGAAGGGACGCAACCTCGCCGAGGGCATCCCGCGCAGCTTCACGGTCTCGTCGAACGAGATCCTCGAAGCGCTCACCGATCCGCTCAACAGCATCGTGTCGGCGGTGAAGAGCGCGCTCGAGCGCACGCCGCCGGAGCTCGGCGCGGACATCGCCGAGCGCGGCATGGTGCTCACCGGGGGCGGCGCGCTCCTGCGCGATCTCGATCGCCTGCTGATGGAGGAGACCGGGTTGCCGGTCATCGTGGCCGACGATCCGCTCACGTGCGTGGTTCGCGGCTGCGGCAGGGCGCTGGAGAACATGGAAAAGCTCTCCACCATCTTCACCACGGACTGACCGCGCCCCGCATGAAGCACCACGGCCGCGTTCCGGGCCGCAGCACTCCGATGCGCAGCTGCTGCCGCACGCCGCCGCGTCATCGCGAACCGCATTGTCCCGAACCATTGCCCGGGACAACGCGGTGTGCGGGCAACACCCGGTAAATGCGCCACATCCCGGTCGAGCCGCCCGCGTTCTTCCATCGCGGTCCGTCGCCGCTCGCGCGCCTCGCGTTCTTCGGCCTGCTCTCGCTCGCGCTGCTGTTCGCCGACACGCGCTTCCGCTATCTCGAGCGCGTGCGCTACGTGGCGGGCATCGTGCTCTATCCGATCCAGCGCGCCGCGGAAGTGCCGCGCGACGCCGTCCGCAACGTCGCGTTCTACTTCGTTCGCCAGCGCGAGCTCGAGCAGGAGAACGAGGCGCTCGAGAAGAAGCTGGTCGAGCAGGCGAGCATGGCGCAGGGGTATCGGATGGTGCGCCAGGAGAACGAGCGCCTGCGCGCCCTGCTCGAGGTGCAGGCGCGCTACGCCGGGGAAGCCATCGCGGTCGAGGTGCTGTACACGGGCCGGGACCCCTTCTCGCAGAAGCTCTTCATCGACAAGGGCAGCGAGGTCGGTCTGCTGCCCGGACGCGCGGTCATCGATGTCGAGGGCGTGGTCGGGCAGGTCACCCGGGTGTATCCCCTGATGTCCGAGGTCACGCTCGTCACCGACAAGGATCACGCGGTCCCGGTGCGCAACGAGCGCTCCGGCGTGCGCTCGGTGATGTTCGGGGCGGGCGCGGGGCGCCTGCCGGAGCTGCGGTTCATGGCGCCGACCGCCGATATCCAGGTGGGGGACGTCCTCGTCACCTCCGGCATCGACGGCACGTATCCGGCCGGCCTTGCCGTCGGCCAGGTCGCGAGCGTGGAGCGCGAGACGGGGTTGATGTTCGCGCGCATCGCGGTGAAGCCGCTGGCCGGCGTGGATCGCAGCCGTCATCTGCTCGTGCTCGGCCAGGCGGCGGCGCTGCCCACCCCGCCGGAGGAGCCGGCCCAGGCCGATCACGGCCAAGGCCGGCAAGGGCAAGGGGTATCGCGGGAGGGAACGATGAGCGCCGCTTCGGGGGGCGGCGCGGCGGCGCAAGCCGCGAGCCCGGGAGCGCGATGATGAAAACCTCGCTGCCGCAGCGTTTACCGCGCCGCGTTTCCGCTATCCTCCGCGGCTGAGATGGTGCTGCCACGCGTGCCTCCCCTGCTGCCCGCCGGGCCGGAGGTGATCCTCAAGCCCGCGAGCCCGTGGTTCGTCCTGTTCACGCTGCTCGTCGCCCTCGGGCTCAACATGTTGCCGCTGACCGATGTCGCGCTCGCGCTGCGGCCGGATTTTCTCGCGCTCGCGCTGCTGTACTGGTGCATCCAGGAGCCGCGGCTCGTGGGGGTGGGCACCGCGTGGATGGTCGGGCTGGTGATGGACGTCGCGGACGCCACCGTGTTCGGCCAGCATGCGCTCGCCTATGCGGTGCTCGCCTATGCGGCGGACTACCTGCGCCGGCGCGTGCTGCGCTTTCCGCTCTGGCAGCAGGCGGCGCAGGTGCTGGTGCTGCTGTCGCTGTGCGCGGCGCTCGTCGCGCTGGTGCGCATCGTGGGCGGCGCGCCCATGCCGCCATGGATCTATGCCGTGCCGCCCGTCGTGGGCGCGCTGCTGTGGCCGGCCATCTCCGTGCTGCTGCAGGCGCCGCAGCACCCGCGCCGCTCCGACGCCGAGTTCTGACGCTCAGTTATCATGAACCGGCCGTGACCGGAGATTCGCAATGGCGTGGCTGAGGCGCAGCCGGCGGCGGCGCTTCGAATCGTCGAGCGCGTTCGCCTCGCCCGAGCTGCGCAATCCCGAGCGCGAGGTCTTCCTCTATCGCCGGCGACTGTCGTTCGCCGCGCTCGTCGTGCTGGTCGCCTTCGGGGGCCTGTTCGCGCGCTTCTTCTACCTGCAGGTCACGCAGCACCGGCACTACCAGACGCTCGCGGAAACCAATCGCATCGCCATCGTGCCGATCGTGCCGAACCGCGGCGTGATCCGCGATCGCAACGGCGTGGTGCTCGCGCAGAGCTATTCGGCGTACACGCTCGAGATCCAGCCCGCGAAGCGTGCGCAACCTCGACGAGACGATCGACGCGCTCGCGCAGGTCGTCGACGTGCAGCCGCGCGATCGCAAGCGCTTCAGGAAGCTGCTCGAGGAATCCAGGAACTTCGAAAGCCTGCCGCTGCGCACGCGTCTCACCGACGAGGAAGTGGCGCGATTCGCGGTGAACCGCTACCGCTTCCCGGGCGTCGAGATCAAGGCACGGCTCTTCCGCCAGTATCCGCTGGGCGAGATCGCCTCGCACGTGATCGGCTACATCGGCCGGATCAACGACAAGGACGTGGAGCGCATCGAGGGCTGGGACGAGACCGCGAACTACAAGGGCACCGACTACATCGGCAAGGTCGGCGTCGAGCTCTCGTACGAGCGCGAGCTGCACGGCACCACGGGTGTCGAGGAAGTCGAGGTCGATGCGGGCGGCCGCGCCGTGCGCACGCTTTCGCGCACGCCGCCCGTCTCCGGCAACGACCTGCAGCTCTCGCTCGACATCAGGCTGCAGCAGGTCGCGGAGGAAGCGTTCGGCGACCGGCGCGGCGCGCTGGTGGCGATGGATCCCGCCAATGGCGACGTGCTCGCCTTCGTGTCGAAGCCGGGCTTCGATCCGAACCTCTTCGTCGACGGCATCGATCAGGCGAACTGGGAGGCCTACAACGATTCGCCCGACAAGCCGCTGCTCAACCGGCCCCTGCGCGGGGCGTATCCGCCGGGCTCCACGATCAAGCCGTTCCTCGCGCTCGCCGCGCTCACCTCGGGCAAGCGCACCCCGGGGCAGGTGATCCACGATCCCGGCTTCTTCCAGATTCCCGGGCAGGCGCATCGCTTCCGCGACGACAAGCCCGGCGGCCACGGGACCGTGGACATGTACAAGTCGATCGTGGCCTCGTGCGACACGTACTACTACATGCTCGCGAACGACACCGACATCGACGATACGGCACGCTTCCTGTCGCAGTTCGGCTTCGGCCAGAAGACGGGCATCGACATCGAGGGCGAGCTCGCGGGCGTGCTCCCCTCGCGGCAATGGAAGCGCACGCGCTTCTCGGGACCGCAGTTCCGCGAGGAGCATCGCAAGTGGTATCTCGGCGACAGCATCTCGGCGGGCATCGGCCAGGGCTACAACGCCTTCACGCCGATCCAGCTCGCGCACGCCATCGCCACGATCGCCAACAACGGGATCTCGTTCCGACCGCATCTCGTGAAGACGGTGCGCAACGTCCGGACCGGTGTGGTCACCGAAGTCGTGCGCGAGCCGGAGCGCGCGATCCCGCTCAGGCCCGAGAACCTCGCCGTCGTCAAGAATGCGCTGGCCGGGGTGCCGAAGGAGGGCACCAGCGCGGCTGCGTTCCGCGGTGCGGCGTACGCGAGCGCGGGCAAGACGGGCACCGCGCAGGTGTTCTCGCTCAAGGGTGAAAAGTACTCGGAGAAGCACGTCGACGAGCGTCTGCGCGACCATGCCTGGTACATCGCGTACGCGCCGGCGGACAAGCCGCGCATCGCGCTCGCCGTGCTCGTCGAGAACGGCGGCTTCGGCGCGCAGGCGGCCGCGCCCATCGCGCGCCAGGTGTTCGACTACTACCTCACCGGCAAGCGCGAAGGCGCGCAGGCGCCGATGGCCGCGCCGGCCGGCGCCGATTCGGAAGACGAAAGCGACTGATGGGTCACGTTCTGAGCCCAGATCTGGGAAGTGCTGACGCGCCGCGTGGACGGCGTCCTGCTCGGCGTTGCGCTGGGCATCGTGGGCGTGGGCCTGATCACGCTGTTCTCGGCCGCCGACCAGAGCATGGCCCGCATGACCTCGCAGCTCGCGAGCCTCGGGTTCGCCGTGCTGCTGATGTGGGTCGTCGCCAACACGCCGCCGCAGACGCTTTCGCGCGCCGCGGTTCCGCTGTACGTGCTCGCGATCGCCTTGCTGATCGGGGTCGCATTCTTCGGGACGATGGTGAACGGCTCGCGGCGCTGGCTCAATCTGGGCATCGCGCGGTTCCAGCCCTCGGAGCTCATGAAGGTCGCGCTGCCGCTGATGCTCGCGTGGTACTTCCAGAAGTTCGAGGGCCGGATCGGCTGGAAGGACTTCGCGTTCGCGGCGTTGTTGATCGCGGTGCCGGTGTATCTCATCAAGCGCCAGCCCGATCTCGGCACGTCCCTTCTCATCGGCGCGTCGGGCTTCTACATCCTGTATCTCGCGGGGCTGTCCTGGAAGATCATCGTGGGCCTGGTCGCGATCGCGGGCGCGGTGGCCCCGATCGTGCTGGAGCACCTGCACGGCTACCAGCGCGAGCGCATCCTCACGTTCCTCGATCCGTCCCGCGATCCGCTCGGCGCGGGCTACCACTCGACGCAGGCGTCGATCGCGCTCGGCTCGGGCGGCGTGATCGGCAAGGGGTGGCTCAACGGCACGCAGACCCACCTCGACTTCCTGCCCGAGAAGCACACCGACTTCATCTTCGCGGTGTTCGGAGAGGAGTTCGGCCTCATCGGGGCCGCGGTGCTGCTCGTGCTCTACCTGATCCTGATCGGGCGGGGCTTCGTCATCGCCGCGAACGCCTCGACGCTGTTCGCGCGGCTCATCTCCGGTGCGGTCACGCTGATGTTCTTCACCTATGCCTTCGTCAACATGGGCATGGTGAGCGGGCTGCTGCCGGTGGTGGGCGTGCCGCTGCCGCTGGTCTCGTTCGGCGGCACGGCGCTGGTGTCGCTCTTCATCGGCCTCGGCATCCTGATGAGCGTGCAGTCGCATCGCAAGCTCATGAACACCTGAGCCCCGACCGACGCCTCGCCAACGCTCGCCGAAGGCACCTGCTCCGAGCAGCCGTTCGCGCGTTTTACTCGGAGTAGCGGGATTACTCCGAGTAACGGGGTTGGAGCTTACTTCGATTCGACGAACCGCGGCGCCATCAGCCCCGCCTTCGACCGATCCGGCGGATGCTTGGCCGCGATGTGGCCGCGCACGATCTCGAGCGCCGACCGCGGGCAGGGCGGCAGCGCGACGTCGCTGCGGTCGCGCGGGGTCACGCGCTCGCCCCAGCGGATCACGTGCGAGCACCAGGTGAGCCCACCGCCGAAGGCCGGCGTGAGGAGCAGGCTCCCCGGGCTGACGCGTCCGTCCTCGAGCGCGTCGACCAGTGCGACCGGCACCGTCGCTGCGGACATGTTGCCGTAGCGATCGACCGTCACGTACACGCGGTCCATCGGCGTCTCGAGGCGCTTCGCCACGGACTCGATGATGCGCAGGTTCGCCTGATGCGGCACGACGAGGCCGATGTCGCCCGGCGTATAGCCGCACTTCGCGAGCACGTCGAGCGACGCCTGCGTCATCCCGATCACGGCGTGCTTGAAAATCTCCTGGCCGTCGAAGTCCCAGATGGTGTCGCCGAAAGACACGCCGCGGTTGCCGTAGATCGTGCCGATGCCGCGCACGCGCAACGCATGCCGAACCTCCGCGTCGCAGCCCAGGCGCTCGCCGAGCACGCCGAGCGGCTCGTCGCTCGCCTGCAGCACCACGGCCGCGGCGCCGTCGCCGAACAGCACCGCGACGTTGCGGTTCGACCATTCCATGTACGGCGAGATCACCTCCACGCCGACGACCAGCGCCGTCCTGATCGCGCCGGTGCGGATGAGCGCCGAGGCGCTCGACAGGCCGTACAGGAAGCTCGTGCACGCCGTGTTGAGATCCATCGCGGCCGCGCGGCTCGCGCCGAGCCTGTACTGCAGGCCCGACGCCGAATTGGGGATCTGCTCGTCGTTGGAGCAGCTGCCGTACACGATGAGGTCGAGCTCCGACGCCGCGAGGCCGGCGCACGCGAGCGCCTGCGCCCCCGCGACATACGCGAGCTCGATGCCCGGGACGTGCGTGATCCGGCGCTCGCGGATCCCCGTGCGCGTTGCGATCCACGCGTCGTCGGTGTCGAGGAACGTGGACAGATCGGCATTGCTGAGGACGGCGGGCGGCATGCATTTGCCCCAGCCGGTGATTGCGGCGTAAGTCACTTGACCCTCTGTCACTGACCCTCTCCTTCGCTGCCGTCCGATGCGCGTCGGCCGCGCGGCGACGCGCCGACCCGCCGGCCCGCAGACACAGCGGCCGGCTGCCCTGCGATGGTGCCCGCGGCGGCGGCGGTCGCGTTGACCCCGATCAAAGGCGCTCGACGGGCCGGGCGCCGAAGCGCTCCGTGCGCTCGTCCCGAACGCCCAGCCCCGTTGCTCCGAGCAAGACGCGCGCGTTTTACTCGGAGTAACGGAGCTCGCCGTCGACGATGCGCGCCGGGGGCGTCATCGGGTGGCGCGCGCTCTCGTTCTCCGCGAGAATATGCACCACGTCGAAACCCAGCACCGTCAGCACGTCCGCAATCAGCCCGCGATGACAGCGCCACCAGAGGAGCTCGGAGCACATCATCGCCGTGCGCAGTCCGCAGGCCACGTTCACGAGATCGGCCAGGCCGCCCGCGAATTCCTCGCTCGCGAGGTGATCGGCGTAGCCGCGAAAGGCTTCGACGCGCCACGCCGTGTTCACGCTGTCGGGCGCCGGCCGGCGTCGGCCTCCCAGCGCCGGCAGCCAGACGTAAGCGAGGCCGTGATCGGCGAGCGCACCCGCGAGCGCCGCCTCGCCGAATTGCGGATGGCGCCGCGATCCGGGAAAGCGCCGCACGTCGGCGATCGCCTCGATGCCGTACGCCGCGAGCGTCGCAATGAACGCATCGAGCGGCCGCGTCGAATGGCCGATGGTCCACACGGTGGGCGCCGAGGTCATGACGTCGGAGGGGCCATGACCCGCACGCTGGGCGCTGAGGTCATGACCGTGGGAGGGCGAGCGACGGCGCGTCGGAGAATGGCATGCTGAGGTCGGGTTCGCGCTGGCTCGCGCTGACCGTGCTCGCGTGCGTGCTCGCGGCGTGCTCCACGACGCGGGCGCCGCGCGAAGCGGCCCCGTCGGGCAAGCCGGGATATTACAGCGACGACGGCCCGGCCGACGCGGTTCCGGCCGACCTCGATGCCATCCCGGACGCGCTGCCGCGACGCGAGCCGCTGAACCGCTTCGCGAATCGCCCGTACGTCGTGTTCGGGCGCGAGTACGTGCCGGCGACGTCGCTGCGGCGCTATCGCGAGCGCGGCATCGCCTCGTGGTACGGGCGCAAGTTCCACGGCCAGCGCACGGCCACCGGCGAAACGTACGACATGTTCGCGATGACGGCTGCGCATCCGACGCTGCCGATCCCCTCGTACGCGCGGGTCACCAACGCCGCGACCGGGAAGTCGGTCGTGGTGCGCGTGAACGATCGCGGGCCGTTCCTGCAGAACCGCGTGATCGATCTCTCGTATGCCGCCGCACACCGCATCGGCATCGCGCAGAAGGGAAGCGGCGAGGTGGAGGTGGAGGCGATCGTGTTCGACGACGTGCTCACCGCCTCGGCCGCGCCGCTGCCGCCGGTGACCGTAGCGTCGGCCGCGACCGCGAGCGCCCCCGCCGTACCCGCACCGCAGATCGTCGCCTCGGCGCAGACCGCGCCCGACACCGCAGGGGCCCCGGTGACCGGTGCGCCGGCGACCGACACGATGCCGATCGCGACCATGGCGGGCGGCTATGTCGTGCAGCTCGGTGCCTTCGCGAGCAACGCCAATGCGCACACTTTCGTGGGTCATCTCGCGAACCAAATCCCGGAACGCCGTGTCGAAGCGCAGGTGCGGCAGGTCAACGGGTTGTTCCGTGTATACGTTGGACCGTATGTCTCGCGCGAGGAAGCGCGACGCGTGGCGGACCGGCTGCGCACGCAGCTCGGCCTGCCGTCCACGATTGCCGCCCACTGACAACCTCACAATTTCAAGTTGACCCGGGGCGCAGGGCCGGTTCGCTATAATCGGCAGACGCCTACGCGGTCGCATGCATCGTTGCGCATCGCCGCTTCCTTTCCGCACGCCGGCGCTTTTCCGCCGGACGCTCCCTTCGCCGAGGTCTTCGTGCAACGACTCATCCGTTGGCTCGTCCCCTTGCTGATGCTCGCTTGCGCGCCGATCGCCGCGCGGGCGCAGCTCACCATCGAGATCGTCGGCGGAGCGGGCACCGCGGTGCCCATCGCCATCGTCGGCTTCGCGAACGAGGTGAACTGGCCGCTCGGCATCACCGGCGTGGTCGGCGCCGATCTTTCGCGCAGCGGCCTCTTTCGCCTGGTCGACCCGTCCGGCATCGTCCCGCGACCGTCGCGTGCGGAGGACGTGCGCATCGGGGACTTCCGCGCGCGCGGTGCCGATGCGGTCGTGGTGGGCAGCATGACGCCGCTCGCGGACGGTCGTGTCGACGTGCGTTTCGCCCTGGTCGACGTCGTGAAGCAGACGCAGCTCGCGAACATGACTTACACCGTGACGCCGCAGCAGTTCCGCGCCACCGCGCACAAGATCGCGGACGTCATCTATGAAAAGATTACAGGCGACGTCGGCGTGTTCAGCACGCGCATCGCGTACATCACCAAGCAGGGCCCGCGCTTTGCGCTGCAGGTGGCGGATGCCGACGGCTTCAATCCGCAGACGATCGTCACCTCCAACGAGCCGCTGCTCTCGCCCGCGTGGTCGCCCGACGGCACACGGATTGCTTACGTTTCGCTCGAGAACCGCAAGCCGGTCGTGTACATCCAGTCGCTCGCCACGGGGCAGCGGCACGTGGTGGCCAACTTCCGCGGCAGCAACAGCGCACCGGCGTGGTCGCCCGACGGTCGGCGTCTCGCGGTGACGCTGACGCGCGAAGGCGGATCGCAGATCTTCCTGATCAATCCCGACGGCTCGGGCGTGCAGCGCGTGATGAGCTCGCCCGCGATCGACACCGAGGCCAACTTCACGCCGGATGGCAAGAGCATCCTGTTCACGTCCGACCGCGGTGGCTCGCCCCAGATCTATCGCCTCACTCTCGCTTCCGGCGCCGTGGAGCGGCTCACGTTCGAAGGCAACTACAACGCATCGCCGCGCGCCACACCGGACGGCAAGGGGTTCGTGTTCCTGCGTCGCGAAGGCGGACGCTTCCTCATCGGCATCCAGGATTACGCCACGCGCCAGGTGCAGCTGCTGTCGTCCGGCCCCCTCGACGAGAGCCCGAGCGTTGCACCCAATTCGCGGATGGTCCTCTACGCATCGCAGCAAGGGGGGCATGGTATATTGGCCGCCGTCTCTTCAGACGGCCGCGTGAGACAAAGGATCGTGTCGCCGGCACCCGACGTACGCGAGCCTGCGTGGGGTCCTCTCGTGCACTGACGCAAGAGGACGCGTCGACATCGTCAAGGAGGCAACATGCGCAACTGGATCATGGGAGCATTGTTCGTGGCGCTCGTCGCGGGCTGCTCGAGCAATCCCCAACAGCCTGCACCCGTCGAGGAACAGTCCCCGACGGCAGCTCCCGCCCCGGGCGCAACCGGTGGGGCAACCACGGGTGGCGCGGGAACGGGCGGCGTCACGGGCTCTCCCGGCGGTGGGGCGGCCGCGAACGGCGCTGCAGGCAATCCGCTGCGCGACCCCAGCAACATTCTCTCGAAGCGCTCCGTGTACTTCGATTTCGACAGCTCGGCCGTGAAGGACGACTATCGCGGGCTGATCGAAGCGCACGCGCGCTGGCTGCAATCGCATCGCGATGCGCGCGTCACGATCCAGGGCAACACCGACGAGCGCGGCAGCCGCGAGTACAACATCGCGCTCGGTCAGCGTCGCGCCGATGCGGTCCGGCAGATGATGCGCGTGCTCGGCGCGCAGGATCAGCAGATCGAGACGGTGAGCTTCGGCAAGGAGAAGCCGCGCAATCCGGGCCACGACGAAGCCGCGTGGGCCGAGAACCGCCGCGCCGACATCCTGTACGCCGGCGAGTGAGCTCCGCGCGCAAACAACGCCTGCTGCTCGGCCTCTGCGCGGGCCTGGTCCTCGCGACCGGCCCCGTGCACGCGGCGCTGTTCGACGACGCGGAGGCGCGGGCGCGCATCGAGCAGACGAACCAGCGTCTCGAGCAGGTCAGGCGCCAGCTCGACGAGCGCGTCAACGCCCTCGACGCGCAGCTCAAGAGCCAGAACCTCGTCGACATCGTCAATCAGATCGAACAGCTGCGCGGCGAGATTTCGCGCCTGCGCGGGCAGGTGGAAGTGCTGACGTACGAGCTGTCCGAGGCACAGAAGCGCCAGCGCGACCTGTACGTCGATCTCGACTCGCGCATGCGCAAGCTCGAGACCGCCGCCGCGGCCGCTCCCGCGCCGACGCCCACCCCCAGGCGGCGATCGCAACGCCGCCGGGCCCGGCGGCGGCTCCGGGGAGCGCGTCGACTTTCGGCCCGCCCCCGTCCGGGGCGCCACCGGCGGCCGGCGCACCCGGTCCGGGCGTGGGCGTTGCGCCGAACGCGTCCCCGGCTCCACGCGCGGGCGCCGCCGATCCCGCCGCCGAGCAGCGCGCGTACGACGCCGCGCTCGATCAGTTCAAGTCGGGCAACTACAACGGCGCGGTGACGTCGTTCACCAGCTTCGTCGGGACGTATCCGCGCAGCACGCTTGCGGCCTCGGCCCAGTACTGGATCGGCAATGCGCTGTTCGCGCAGCGCGACTTCCGCGGCGCGATGGCCTCGCAGCGGCAGCTCATCGCCACGTATCCGGACAGTCCCAAGGTCCCCGACGCGATGCTGAACATCGCCACCAGCCAGTTCGAGCTCGGCGACGGTGCAGGCTCGCGCCGCACGCTCGAGGACGTCATCGCGCGCTACCCGCAATCGGAAGCGGCAGGCCGCGCGCGGCAGCGTCTCGCCGTTGTCGAAGCTGCGCCGCCGTCGCGCAGCGGGAGCTCGCCGCCGCCCCGCAGCGGAAGCGCGCCCCCGGCGCGGAGGCAGTGAGCGCTCGCGCGCTGCGCGACACATCGCGCGCTGCGCCGGTGACGTGAGCGCGCTGCACGAGGGCCGCACCGGCTCCCCGATCCCGTGAACGGCGGCCGCGCGGACGCTGCAGCACCGACGTTCGCGACCCGGCTCGTCGCGTGGCAGCGCGCGCACGGGCGCCACGATCTGCCCTGGCAGAACACCCGCGATCCGTACCGCATCTGGCTGTCCGAGGTCATGCTGCAGCAGACGCAGGTCGGCACGGTGCTCGCGTACTACGCGCGGTTCCTCGCCGCCTTCCCCGACATCGCCTCGCTCGCGGCCGCGCCGCTCGACGCCGTGCTCGCGCGCTGGAGCGGACTCGGCTATTACCGGCGCGCGCGCCACCTGCACGCCGCGGCGCGCTGCATCGTCGAGCAGCACGGCGGCGTGTTTCCGCGGGACGTCGAGACGATCGCGCGGCTGCCGGGCGTCGGGCGCTCGACGGCCGCCGCGATCGCCGCGTTCGCATTCGGCACGTGCGGCGCGATCCTCGATGGCAACGTGAAGCGCGTGCTCGCGCGTCATCGCGGCGTCGAGGGCTATCCCGGACTGGCGCGCGTCGAAGCGGCGTTGTGGTCCGTCGCGGAGGCGCTGCTGCCCGACGCGGGCATCGAAGCCTATACGCAAGGCCTGATGGACCTGGGCGCCAGCGTCTGTGCGCGGCGCAATCCGCAGTGCGCCGCGTGTCCGGTGGCGACGGACTGCACGGCGCGGCTGACGAATCGCATCGACGCGCTTCCGGCGCCGCGGCCCGCGCGCGTGCTGCCGCGCCGTGCGGTGCAGATGCTGCTGCTCGAGCACGCCGGCGAGATCCTGCTCGAGAAACGCGCACCGACGGGCGTGTGGGGCAGCCTGTGGTGCCTGCCGGAGGTCGCCGGCAGAGGACGACGCGCGCGCGACCTGCCTGTCGCGCTACGGCGGAGCGATCGAGCGCGTGGAGCGCCTCGGAGCGATCGAGCACGCGTTCACGCACTATCACCTCACGATCCGGCCGGTGCGCATCGTGCTGCAGGCGCGCGGCACCGCTGCCGAAGCTCCGGGGCGGATGTGGCTGACGCGCGCGGACGCCATGCACGCCGCACTGCCGTCGCCCGTGCGCCGACTGCTCGCCCTCGATCTCGATCACGCGCTGCTCCGGAACGCCTGAACGCGGCGCGGGCGGAGCCGCTCGACGGTTCCACGTCGACGCTCGCTCCAGCGACCACCGGCAGACCGGACCAGCCCGCCTCCGATAGGTTCGCAGTGAGCGCTCACTGCCAGCGACCCGCGCGCTGCCCAGCGGAACGTGGATTTCGCCATGCCATAATCGACGCATGAACGACACCGCCCACATCGCAACGCTGGTTACCGGTCTCGCCTTCGTCCTCGCCTTCATCTTCGGAGCCGTCGCCAACCGCTTCAGCTTCTGCACCATGGGCGCCGTGGCGGACGCCGTGAACTTCGGCGACCTGCGGCGCATGCGCATGTGGTTCCTGGCGATCGCGGTGGCGATCGCGGGCGCGGGGGCGCTGCAGGCCACCGGCCTCGTCGACCTCGAGAAGTCGATCTACACGGCCCCCCGGGTGAGCTGGCTCTCGCACATCGTCGGCGGCCTCCTGTTCGGCTTCGGCATGACCCTCGGCTCCGGATGCGGGAGCAAGACACTGATCCGCGTGGGCGCCGGCAACCTCAAGTCGGTCATCGTGCTGTTGTTCCTGGCCGTGTCGGCGTACATGACGCTGAAAGGCGTGTTCGGGATGTGGCGGGTGAACGGCCTCGATCCGGTGCGCTTCGACGTGAGCGCGCTGGGGGCACGCACATCGGACCTGCCGACGATCGTGGCCGCCCTGGGCGGCGGCGCGGTCAAGCGCTGGATTCCGTTCGTCGTTGCCGCGCTCGTCGCGGCGTTCGTATTCGCGAGTCGCGACTTCCGCAGCAACCGCGAGATGGTCCTTGGCGGGATCATCATCGGCGCGGTGATCGTCGGCGGGTGGTACGTTTCGGCCCATCTCGGCTACCTCGCGGAGGACCCGAGCACACTGGAGGAGAGGTTCGTGGCGACCAATACGAACCGCGCCGAGTCGTTCTCGTTCGTCGCGCCGGTCGCGTACCTGCTCGAGCTGCTGCTCCTCTGGAGCGATCAATCGCGGGTGCTGACGTTCGGCATCGCCGGCGTGCTCGGCATGGTCGTGGGCTCCGGCGCAATTGCGCTCGCCACCGGCACCTTCCGCTGGGAGGGCTTCGCGTCCATCGAGGACCTTGTGAACCACATCGTCGGCGGCATCCTGATGGGATTCGGCGGTGTCACCGCGCTGGGCTGCACGATCGGGCAGGGGCTGACCGGCGTCTCGACGCTCGCCGTGGGCTCGTTCATCGCGCTCGCCGCGATCATCGCCGGCTCCGTCGCGGCGATGCGCTATCAATCGTGGCGCCTCGATCGCGCGGCGTAGGCGTTCCGGTCAACTGCCGCCCTTCGCCGACGTTAATGAGCCTTGGAACGCGCGTTTCGCCTCTTGCCGCCATGATCATCTTCGAGCTCACCTGCACCGGCGGCCATCGCTTCGAGGGCTGGTTCGGCTCGGCCGATGATTACGAGGCGCAGCGGCACGCGTCGATGGTGCGGTGCCCCGTGTGCGACGACGCGCAGATCACCAAGGTGCCCTTCGCCAAGGTGCACAAGGGTCGCGAGGGTCGCGAGGGGCGCGATGCCGCGCGCGAAGCAGCCGCGCGCCAGGCGCAGCCCGCAACGACGGCGGTGCCGGACAACAAGCCCGCACCCGCACTCGCGGGACTGCCGACCGAGCTCGTCAATCACCTGCGGGCCATGGTGCGCAAGGCCGAGGACGTGGGCACGCGCTTTCCCGAGGAAGCGCGCAAGATGCACTACGACGAGGTGCCGGCGCGCTCGATCCGCGGGCAGGCCACGCCCGACGAGGCCGAGGCATTGCGCGACGAAGGCATCGAGTTCGCGTCGTTGCCGCCGTTCCTCACCGAAGACACGCACTGACGCGCGTCGCACGCAGCCCGGAGGTCGTCCGGGTCAGATCGGACCCGACCGATCGGGAACGCCCAACCGGGCTCCCATCGCTTGTTGCAGCATCACACGCTCGACGGGCCTGACCGGCCGACGTGGCCAGGAGCACGAATTGCAGATCGGGTGGGTGTAGCGTCGAAGCAGGATCTCCTCGGGTGTCAACTCGAGGTAGGGCCCGATCTTCAGGACGTCGTAGTTGCCGTAGGCACAGCACTGGTGCACGTCGCCGTCCGCATTCACGGTGATGTGCTCGAACAGGAGCGGGCACACCGTGCCGACGGTTCGTGCGGACGCGTCGAGTGAAACGACTGCAATCGGCGGCCCGTATCGGCTTCGTCGGCGCTCGACTGCGGCATCTTGATGGGATGGCCCGAAGCGACGAGGACCTCGAACCCGATGCCGAGGCTCTCGGCGATAAGCCCGCAGCTTCGGCTCCTCGTCGCGGTTATAGTCGAACAGCAACAGCCGTAGCGTTGCATTCACTCTCGCGGCACCGGATCGTTTCAGTTCGGCAATGCGCTCGAGATTGCGCTTGACGTACTCGATGTTGCCGCCGACGTGATTGACCTGGTAGATCTCCTGCTCCAGGCCCGAGACCGAGATCCACAGCACGTCCAGCCGGCAGATCGCCTCGTCGAATGCCTTGATGTTGCGCAGGGACAGCGTGCTGGAGACGCCGCACGGCAGCCCGGCATCGTTCACCACCGCAATGTATTCGTGCAGGTTGGGACAGAGGAAGGGCTCGGTCCAGGAGAACAGATCGACCTGCGTCATGCCCTCTCGCACGGCCTTGCCCACGATCTTGCCGGAACATCTCGAGGGGCATCTTCTTCCCGGTGTTCGGAAATGCACGCACGCCGCGTGTGCAGGTCGGGCATTTCAAGTGACACACATCGATGATGTCGACATAGAGCAGCATAATGTCCGTGCCGGCGATGCAGACGTCCGAGAACGTCCTGCGGCGTTGCCGTGCACGGCAGTGTACACCGGGTGGCTCAGGCTTTCCGCGCGGTCGCTGCAAGAACACGCTGCACTCCGGCATCGGTCGCGACATTGTCGAATGGTCGTTATGGTGGCGGTGCCGCTACACGTGCGCGAGGAAGGCACGAGCGCGCTTGCGGCGGCAGGCCCGCGCGACGCCTCCGCTATAATTGAGGGTCGAGTGGGCCGTTAGCTCAGTTGGTAGAGCAGCGGACTTTTAATCCGTTGGTCACTGGTTCAAGTCCAGTACGGCCTACCACTTTTCGCACGACGACGCGCCCTGCGTCCGTGCCGCGATCCGCGCCGCGAGGCCGCGTGATGCGCAGCAACCGCCGGTACAGCCTCACTTCCAGCGCGCCGAACGACGACCCGACGATCAACGCCATTCGCGCCAGCAGCGCAAACGCCGCAACGGCGGGCAGCGTCGTGCCGAACGAGCGTATGCCGTCGCCAGGGCGCGCCTTGTTGACCAATCGCATGGCCTGATCGGCCGAGATGGGGCGCAATGAAGCCTTCCGGCCGAGTCGACAGCGATCGCCTGTCGAGAAGTGCAAGGACGGCCGCGGCCGGATCGGACATTCTGAAGCAAGGTACGCCCGCACCCTCTGCCGGTGCACGCCACGCACAGGCGATCGCGATCGCGTTCCGACCCATCCCACAGACGAACAGGGGCGAACATGAACGACTCCGCCAGTTTCCGCACTCCCGTCGATACGGCGGAACAGAAGCGTCTGAACGAGGCCCGCGAGGTCGGCACTCCGTGGAAGGAGTGGGGACCGTACTTGAGCGAGCGGCAGTGGGGCACCGTACGCGAGGACTACAGCGACGATGGCAATGCCTGGGCCTACTTCAGTCACGATCAGGCGCGCTCGCGCGCGTATCGCTGGGGGGAAGACGGCCTTGGCGGCATCTGCGACTCCGGGCAGCGCCTGTGCTTTGCGCTCGCGCTCTGGAACGGAGCCGACCCGATCCTGAAGGAGCGTCTCTTCGGCCTCACCAACGCCGAGGGCAATCACGGCGAGGACGTCAAGGAGTACTACTTCTACGTCGACTCGACGCCGACGCACTCGTACATGAAGTACCTCTACAAGTATCCGCAGCGGGAGTTTCCCTATCGCGATCTCCTGGAGACGAACGGCCGCCGCTCGCGCGAGGAGCTCGAGTACGAGCTGATCGACACCGGCGTGTTCGACGACGACCGCTACTTCGACGTGTTCCTGGAATATGCGAAGGAAGGCCCGGACGACATCCTGGTCCGGGTCACCGTGCACAACCGCGGACCGGAAGTCGCGACATTGCACGTGCTGCCGACGCTGTGGTTCCGCAACACGTGGTCGTGGGGCGAGGAGCAGCCGAAGCCGGTGCTGCGCGAGGTGGCGGGCGCCATCCGCGCGTCTCACGCCGCGCTCGGCGACTACACGCTCGCGTGCGAAGGCTCGCCCGAGCTGCTGTTCACCGAGAACGAAACGAATGCGACGCGGTTGTGGGGCCAGCCGAACGCCTCGCCGTGGGTGAAGGACGCTTTCCACGCGTACGTGGTCGCCGGCGACACCGCCAGCGTGAATCCGCAGCGCACCGGCACCAAGGCCGGCGCGCGCTACGCGCTCGACGTTCCGGCCGGTGGATCGTCGGTGCTGCGCCTGCGATTGTCGGCGCAACCGCGGGCCGACGCGTTCGGCGAAGCCTTCGACGCGACGTTCGCAGCGCGCATCCGCGATGCCGACGCCTTCTACGATCGCATCACGCCGCCTTCGCTCGGCGAAGACCAGCGGCGCGTGCATCGCCAGGCGCTCGCCGGGATGCTCTGGTCGAAGCAGTACTACCTGTACGACGTCGACACGTGGCTCAAGGAGCACGAAGCGCATCCGGTCGTCGGCGAGCGCAAGCGCAGCGCGCGCAACGCCGAGTGGTTCCACATGTTCAACGGCGACATCATCTCGATGCCGGACAAGTGGGAGTATCCCTGGTATGCCGCGTGGGACCTCGCGTTCCACACGTTGTCGCTCGCGCTGGTCGACTTCGACTTCGCCAAGGAGCAGCTGCTGCTGATGCTGCGCAGCCTCTACTGCCACCCGAACGGCCAGATCCCGGCCTACGAATGGAACTTCAGCGACGTCAATCCCCCGGTGCACGCGTGGGCGACGCTGTTCCTGTACAAGGTCGAGCGCGATCTCGGCCGCGAGGACATCGATTTCCTCGAGCGCTCGTTCCACGGCCTTGCGCTCAACTTCAACTGGTGGGTGAACCGCAAGGACCCGCAGGGCCGCAACGTGTTCGCGGGCGGATTCCTCGGCCTCGACAACATCGGCGTGTTCGACCGCAGCGCGCCGCTGCCCACCGGCGGCTCGCTCGAGCAGGCCGACGGCACCGCGTGGATGGCCTTCTATTGCCAGTGCATGGCGGAGATCGCGCTGATCCTCGCGGACAGGAATCCCGCCTACGAGGAGGATGCGTTCAAGTTCCTCCAGCACTTCATGTGGATCGCCTATGCCATGGATCGCATCGGCGAGCACCACGACGAGATGTGGGACGAGGAGGACGGGTTCTTCTACGACGTGCTGCGCCTGCCGGACGGCATCGGCCGACGCGCCTCAAGGTGCGCTCGATGGTGGGCTTGCTTCCGCTTTGCGCGTCCACGGTGTTCGAGGCCGATTCCGTCACCCGAAGCACCCGCGACTCATGGAGCTGATCGCGCTCTTCCGCCAGCGGCATCCGGAGGTCGTGAAGCAGGTCGCGCCGATGGACGGTGACTTCGTCGGTCAACAGGGCCGGCGGCTGCTCTCGACGCTCACGCGGGAACGGCTCGAACGAGTCCTGGGCTACCTGCTCGACGAGAAGGAGTTCCTGAGCCCGTATGGCATCCGCTCGCTGTCGGCGTATCACCGCGATCACCCGTTCGTGTTCAACGTCGGCGGCGCAGGCGCACAGCGTGTCGTACCTGCCCGCGGAGTCGAACACCGGCATGTTCGGCGGCAACTCCAACTGGCGCGGGCCGATCTGGATGCCCGTGAACGCGCTCATCGTGCGCGGCCTGCTGAACCTGTATGCGTTCTACGGCGACGAGTTCAAGGTGGAGTGCCCCACCGGCTCGGGCAACCGCATGACGTTGTTCGAGGTGTCGCGCGAGATCTCCAACCGGCTCGCCGGCATGTTCCTGCGCGACGACAGCGGCAAGCGGCCCGTGTACGGCGGCACCGCGAAGTTCCAGGACGACCCGCACTGGCGCGACCTGATCCTGTTCTACGAGTACTTCCACGGCGACAACGGCGCGGGCCTCGGCGCGAGTCACCAGACCGGGTGGACCGGCGTGATCGCCCGGCTGATGGATCTGTTCGGGCGAGCGACCGCCGCCGACACCCTCGCACGCGGCAAGGAGCAGGTGCACACGCGCATCGTTCGCGAGCAGGCGTACGGAGCGGTCGAGGAAGTGCAATGACGCGTGCTCCGCGCTATCCGTCGCTGTTCCAGGTCAACACGCGCGTGCGGTTGTCCGAGCTCGGCGCGACGCTCGGTCGTGCCGCGACGTTGGACGACATTCCCGACGCCGAGCTCGATCGCCTCGCGCGCGAGGGCTTCGACCTGGTGTGGTTCCTCGGCGTGTGGCAGACGGGCGAGGCGGCGCGCGCGATTTCGCTGTCGAAGCCCGACCTGCGGGCCGAGTATCTGCGCACGCTGCCCGACTTCCGCGATGCCGACGTGTGCGGCTCGTGCTTCGCCGTGCGCGACTATCGCGTGCACGCGGACTTCGGCGGCGACGCGGCGCTCGCGCGCCTGCGCCAGCGTCTGCGTGCGCGGGGCCTCAGGCTCGTGCTCGATTTCGTGCCGAATCACGTCGCGCCGGACCATCGCTGGGTGCAGGAGCATCCGGAGTTCTTCGTCCCGGGCACCGAAGAGAAGCTCGCGGCCGAGCCGCAGAACTATGCGCGCGTGAAGATCGGCGGGAAGGAGCGCATCCTCGCCTACGGCCGCGATCCGTATTTCGACGGCTGGTCGGACACGCTGCAGCTCGACTACGGCAATCCGGCGCTGCAGGATGCGCTCGTCGGCGAGCTCCAACGCATCGCGCAGCAGTGCGACGGCGTGCGCTGCGACATGGCGATGCTCGTGCTGCCCGAGGTGTTCAAGCGCACGTGGGGCATCGACGCTCCCGAGTTCTGGCCCCGCGCGACCGCGGCCGTGCGCAAGGCGGTGCCCGGCTTCCTGTTCATGGCCGAGGTGTACTGGGACCTCGAGTGGACGCTGCAGCAGCAGGGTTTCGACTACACGTACGACAAGCGCCTCTACGACCGACTCGAGCACGGCATCGCGCGTCCCGTGCGCGATCATCTGCGCGCGGGCCTCGACTTCCAGGACCGGCTCGTGCGCTTCCTCGAGAATCACGACGAGCCGCGCGCTGCGGCGACGTTCCCGCCCGACGTGCATCGCGCGGCGGCGGTGATCACGTTCCTCGCGCCCGGCCTGCGCTTCTTCCATCTCGGCCAGCGGGAAGGCAAGAAGGTCAGGATCCCCGTCCACTTGCGGCGGGGTCCCGCGGAGGCGCCGGATGGCGCGATGGAAAATTTCTACACGAATCTTCTCGCCTGCCTGGCCGATCCGGGAGTCCGGAACGGCAACTGGCAGCTCGTCGACCCGGCGCCCGCATGGGACGGCAACGCGAGCAACGACGCGTTCGTGGCGTTCGCGTGGAGCGGGCCGGGCGAGCTTCGCCGCCTGGTCGCGGTCAACTACGCACCGCACGCGAGCCAGTGCTACCTGCCGCTGCCGTGGAAGGACGTTGCCGGGAGGCCGTGGCGGTTCACCGACCGCCTGAGCGAGGCGAGCTACGAACGCGGAGGCAACGACCTCGCCGCGCGCGGGCTGTATCTCGACATGCCCGCGTGGGGCTATCACGCATTCAACGTGCAGCCGTGCGGGTGACCGGCGTCACGGCGGGCCGGGCGCGGTGCTTCCGTCCATGATCGCCGCGAGCACGTCGTCGGGCATCGACGCGCTGTGCTCCTGCGTCGGGAATCGACCGGCCGTCACGTCCTCGACATAGTTGCGCAGCGCGCTCGTGATCGCCTGGCCCACCTCGGCGTAGCGCTTCGCGTGCCGGAAGGTGGTGTCCTCGAAGCCGAGCACGTCGTGCCACACCTGCACCTGGCCGTCGCAGCCCGCGCCGGCGCCGATGCCGATGGTCGGGATCGAAAGCCGCTGCGTGATCGCGCGCGCAAGCGGCGCGGGCACCAGTTCGAGGACGATGGCGAAGACGCCGGCGTCCTCCAGCGCCCTGGCGTTCGCGAGCAGGGCCCGGCCGCCCGCGATATCCCTGCCCTGCACGCGCACGCCGATCTGATGCGTGGATTGCGGCGTGTAGCCCAGGTGACCCATCACGGGCACGCCGAGCTGCACGAGCCGGCGCACCACGGGCTCGACCTCGGCGCCGCCTTCGAGCTTCACGGCCTGCGCGCCACCCTCCTGCATCACCCGCCGCGCGGCGTGCACGGCGTGCTCCACGGAGGCGTAGGACAGGAACGGGAGGTCCGCGATGACCAGCGCCTCCTTCGCCCCCCGCGCGACGTAGGCCGTGTGCCGGACCATGTCGTCGAGCTGCACCGGCAGGGTGGTGTCGTGGCCCTGCACGACCATGCCGAGCGAATCGCCGACGAGCAGCACCCGTAGGCCGGCACGTTCCGCAAGACGCGCGGACGGGAAGTCGTACGCCGTGAGCATCGCGATGCGCTGCCCGGCGCGCTTCATCTTCCAGAGATCCATGATGGTGGTACGCATTCGGGTCTCCTTGGCGTAGCGGTCCGGCGAAACGGGGGTAGGGACCGGCTTGCGTGCGTCTGTCGGCGCCGGCGAAGCGGGCAGTTTGCGCGAGCCGATGCGGCTTGGCAAAGCACTCGGCACCGCGCGCGGCGCTTCGCGGTCCTCAGTGGAATGACGTTTGCTTGCCCGTGAGCGCGCTCGAAGTTACTCCCTCTGGAAAAGGCAAACGTCGATCGCACCGCCGCGGCCTACGGGCCGCGGCTCCCTCTCTGCGCTGCGGTTTGCGCGCCATACTGCCGACGCCCGTCAGTGCGCAAGCAAACCGCAAGTTTTCGCGGTGGCCAACTGGTCTCGGTTTGGTGCGCGTGAAAGAGACAGTGCGGGCCCCGCACGCGTTCCCCGGCGCCGTTGTATACCGCAACGCGTCGCCGATGGCTCCAGTATCATGAAAGAAAGTGATTCCACGGAGCAGAACATGCGCAAGGTCGACATCTTCAATCACATCCTGCCGGTGAAATTCTTCGAGCGCATCGGCGACTACAAGGACATCGGCAAGCGCATGCGCGAAGTGCCGATGCTCTACGACCTGGAGGAGCGCTTCCGGGTGATGGACCGCTTCCCGGATTACGTGCAGGTGCTCTCCGCCGGGATGCCGCCGATCGAGGCGCTCGCGGGGCCCGGGCAGAGCCCGGAGCTCGCCCAAATCTGCAACGACGGGATGGCCGAGCTCTGCCGCGACTACCCCGACCGGTTTCCGACGTTCATCGCGTCCCTGCCGCTCAACAATGCTGAGGCGACGGTGCGCGAGATCGAGCGTTCGGTGAAGGATCTCGGCGCGCGCGGCATCCAGATCTTCTCGAACATCAACGGCAAGCCGCTCGACCTGCCGGAGTTCGCACCGATCTTCGCGACGATGGCGAAGCACGACCTGCCGATCTTCCTGCATCCGGCGCGCGGGGCGAACTTCCCCGACTATCTCACCGAGCAGAAGTCGAAGTACGAGCTTTGGTGGGCCTTCGGGTGGCCGTACGAGACGAGCGTCGCGATGGCGCGCATCGTGTTCGCGGGCATCTTCGAGCAGTACCCGGACATCAAGATCGTCGCGCATCACTACGGGGCGATGATTCCGTTCTTCGAGGGCCGCCTCGGGCCGGGGCTCGACCAGATCGGTGCGCGCACGTCCGACGCCGAGTGGAAGGGCGACCTGCAGCGTCTGACCAAGCGCCCGATCGACTACTTCCGCATGTTCTACGCCGACACCGCGGTCTTCGGCTCCGTCGCGGCGACGCAATGCGGGCTCGCGTTCTTCGGCGCGGATCGCACCGTGTTCGCGTCCGATGCGCCGTTCGATCCCGAGAAGGGGCCGATGTACATCCGGGAGACGGTGCGCATCCTCGACGAGCTCGCGTGCTCGGAAGAGGACCGCGCGAAGATCTATCACCGCAACGCGGAGCGCCTGATGAAGCTCGACACGCCGGAGACGGCGGCGGAGCGCAACCTGGACGCAACGGCGTCGTGGGTGGCGTCGCACGCCTCGGCATAGCCCCCGCCCCCACCCCGTTACTCAGAGTAATTACTCAGAGTAACGGGGTCAGAGGATCATGCTCACGGCGCCGAGGGTGCCGAGCTCCATGGCATCGAGGATCGCCTCGCGCGACGCGATCCGGAGCGCTCCGTCGATGCAGCGCAGGACGTAGCGATACCGCCCGACGTACTCGCGGATGCGCTCCTCGCGCCGGAAGCGATACACGACGAAGTTCGCCTCCACGCGCAGGGCATCGGCGCTGCGCTCCACGATCCGCACGTTCGAGATGAGGCGGCGCGTGCGCGAGTGCGGAAACTCGGCGTGCGCATTCGGATCCTTGAGGCGCACCACGCGCGCACGAATCCGGCGGATGTCGTCGGCGATCAGGAACAGGGTGTCGGCAGGATTGCCGTCGGGCGCGTCGTTGGCGGGCACGCGATAGGTCGCATCGTCGGTCAGCAGCGCGAGCCACGCATCGAGCTGCCAGCCGTCGAGCAGCGCCGCCTCGCGATAGAGGAAATCCTCGACGTCCGCGCGGGTCACGCCGGCGAGATCAGCCATGCGCGCCTCCCTCCATCAGCTCCGACCAGCGGATCCAGAACGCGCGCAGATGCAGCTCGTCGGTGTTGAGCTGCTCGCCTTGCTTGTTCATGCCGCGCGTCATCACCGACCAGGGGATCTCGCGCCACGTCGCCAATCCGCTCTGCACCGATTCCAGCGCCTCGACGTCGTCCGGCGTGGCGAATCCGCCCGGGCCGTAGAACGTGAGGAAGCTGTCGAGCCGGATCGCACGCGCCTTCGCCGACTCGCCTTTCGGCCCGAGCGCCCACGCGCGCACCTGCATGTGATCCACGGCAAGGGGATGGAACGTGCGGATCGTCACCGACGAGCCGTCGTTCAACACGAGGTTGGGGAAGACGACCAGATTGCGATTGGTGTCCGCCACGCGCCGCGCGCGTTCCTCGCCGAGGCGCTGCAACGAGCTCGGCGCGGATGCGCTCGATCTCCGGCTTCGCGTCCTCGCCGTAGAGCGGTATCCACTTCGCGACCGGTCGGCCGCGGAAGTTCTCGTTGTCGATCACCGCGTGGCCGTTGCCGAGCGCCTTGCCCACGCCGTGCGACGGCATCAGGTGGCCCTTCGCGGGACGCTTGATCTCCACCCCCGAGCTCTTCATGTAGTTGAGCCACGTCGAGTGCGTGCTCATGAGGTGATAGTCGTCGAAGCTGTTCTCGACCAGCAGCTTCCAGTTGGCGCGGATGTCGTACTCCTGCACGCCGCGAATGACCTCCATCGCGCCCGTCGGCGACTGGTCCACGATCAGGTCGATGTACTCCTTCGCGCCGGCGAGGTAATCGGCGAGCGGCTGCGCATCGGGATCGAACGACAGGAACACGAACCCGCGGTACGCATCCACGCGCGGCGGCTCGGCGAGGCCGAGCTTGCAGCGGTCGAACGACTCGGGATAGCTCGCCTGCCCCGGCACGCCGTCGAGATTGCCGTCGCGATCGTAGCTCCAGCCGTGATAGAAGCAGTGATAGCCGCGCGCGTTGCCCGCGGGCTCGCGGCACACGAGCGCGCCGCGATGGCGGCAGCTGTTGAGGAACACGCGTACGGCGCCCTGGCTGTCGCGACAGAAGATGATCGGCCGGCCGCACACGTTGCGCGTGCGGAAGTCGCCGGGCGCCACCACCTCGCTTTCGTGCCCGGCATAGATCCAGCACGTATCGAAGATGCGCCGGCGCTCGCGCTCGAGCACCTCGGGGTCGGCCAGCGCGCCGCGATGGACGCGAAAGTCGAGATGACGGGGATCGTCGACGACGTATTGCGGGACAGTCATGGAATCCTGCACGTGAGCGGTGACGATGGACGCCCGCGAGGCGTGGCTTCGCGAGGCGAGATTTGGTACCTTGCCCGCTCGCCTGCGCACGAACGCTGTTCCGCGCGACGGAACGCGCAACAGGCGAATGCGCCCGAGTGCGTCCGATTGAACCCGAGCGCGCCGACACGGCGCCGCCGCACGCCCGCGGCGCGCCTCGAGGCGAGCGACCAAGGATAGCCGAAACCATGAATCCTGCATCCACGAATGCCGAAACGGAACAGCGTCCCGACGGCGCGCGGCGCCTCGCAGTGAAGGGCCTCGCGGCCGCGCTTGCATGCGGTGCCTGGCCCGCGTGGTCGCAGGAGGCTGCGTACCCGAGCCACACGGTGACGATCGTCGTGCCGTTCACGCCCGGCACGGGCGCCGACGTGATCGCGCGCCTGCTGGAACCGCGCCTTGCCGCGCGCACGAAGACGGCGTTCGTGGTCGAGAACAAGCCGGGCGCAAGCGGCGTGATCGGCATGGACGCGGTGGCGAAGGCGAAGCCGGACGGCTACACGGTGCTCTTCAGCGCGACCTCGCACGGCACCGTCCCGGCGCTGAAGACCCATCTGCCGTTCGATCCGCTCAACAGCTACGCGCCCGTCGCGTTGCTGGCCACGAGCGCGCTCGCGCTGGTCGTCGGCCCCGACGTGCCCGCCCACAACATCGCCGAGTTCGTCGCGCTCGCCAAGGCGAAGCCGGGCGCGCTGTACTACTCGTCCCCGGGCAACGGCAGCGTGCAGCACATGACGATGGAGCTGTTCAAGCTCGAGACCGGAACCGATCTCGTGCACGTGCCGTACAAGGGATCCGCGGGAGCGGCGGCGGACCTCATCGGCGGTCACGTGCAGGCGATGGTTGCGGCCCTGCAGACGATGGCGCCCTTCGTGAAGTCCGGCAAGCTGCGCATGATCGCGGTGCTGAGCGACGAGCGTTCGCCCGCCTTCCCCGACGTGCCCACCGCAAAGGAAGCGGGGCTCGACAAGCTCGTCGTGGACACGTGGTACGGCGCGCTCGCGCCCGCGGGCACGCCGCCGGCCATCATCGAGAAGCTCAATGCGGAGTTCAATGCCGCGCTGCAGACGCCCGAGGTGCGCGCGATCATGGCGCAGCAGGGCCTGACGCCCGTCACGGCCGGACCCGAGCGCATGGGCGCGCTCCTGCGCAGCGAGCTCGCGCGCTGGAAACGCGTGGTGGCCGAAGCGAAGATCTCCGGCGAATGAGATCCGCATGAGCGATCTCGTCCTCGATCTCGTCGTCGCCTCGCGCACGCTCGCCGAGCATGGCGTGATCGACGGCTACGGCCATGCGTCCGTGCGCTCGGACAAGGATCCCCAGCGCTTCCTCATGGCGCGCGCCGTCGCGCCCGAGCTCGTCACCGAGGAGCGACATCCTCGAGTTCGATCTCGACAGCAAGCCCCTCGATCCGCGCGGCCGCGCGGTCTACAACGAGCGCTTCATCCACGGCGAGATCTACAAGCTGCGCCCCGAGGTCAACGCGATCGTGCACAACCATTCGCCGACGGTGGTCCCGTTCGCGTGCACGCACACGGCGATGCAGCCGATCTTCCACATGTCGGCCTTCATCGGCCTCGGCGTGCCGACGTGGGACATCCGCGACGCGCAGGAAGGCACCGATCTGCTGGTGCGCACGAACGAGCTCGGCCGCTCGCTGGCGGAAGCGCTCGGCCACCATCCGGCGGCGCTGATGCGCGGTCACGGCTCGGTCGTCGTCGGCGAGAACATCCAGCGCGCGGTGGGCCGCACGATCTACCTCGAGATGAACGCGCGCATGCAGCTCAACGCGCGGCTCCTCGCCGGTCCCGCCGGCGAGATCGTGTTCATGGACGAGAAGGAAGTCGCGGCCAACGTGTCGTGGCAGAACTACGATCGCGCCTGGAACCTGTGGAAGACCAAGGCGCTCGCCACACTCGAGGGAGAGAAGCGGGCGCGCCGGAACAAGTGACGGATCGCCGCCATCCGTCCGTCGACCTCGGACGTCCACGTGACGGTGCATCCGCGATCGCCGAACCAAGGCGCGGTAGGCTCCTGAGCGCAGATCTCTCGCCGGCCCGCGCCCCGCTGCGCGTGAGGCCGACTAGAATCCCGAGGCATGCCCGATCCCCCTTCGCGGCGCGGTCCGGCGTGCCACGCCCTTTGAACTGCCTGGAGCAACGATGAAGAAAGTACGTCTGGCGGCACTCGCGCTCGCGGTGTCGTGTGCACTGTCGATCGGTCCCGCCTACGCAACGAAGCAGGCCACGGACCAGAGCGATCTCTGGTGGAATCCCAACGAGTCCGGCTGGGGCGTGCAGCTCGTGCATCGCGGCGGCTTCATCTTCGCCACCATGTTCGTGTACGACGCGGCAGGCAAGCCGACGTGGTACACCGGCCAGCTGAACGATCCGGGCTCGACCGACGATCTCGTGTGGGCGGGCGACGTGTACGCGACGACGGGGCCGTACTTCGGAGCCCCGGTCTTCGACGCGAGCACCGTCACGGTCAAGAAGGTCGGCACGATGCAGTGGTCGCCGACGGACGTCCAGACCGGCACGCTCACCTACACCATCGACAACGTCACCACGACGAAGGAGCTGACCCGGCAGTATCTCGGGTTCGAAGACCTGTCGGGCGATTACATGGGGGCGGTGCACGCCAACACGACGGGCTGCACGGTCGCGGCGGCCAATGGCGACGCCTTCGCCTTCGCCAACCTGAAGGCGGTGCAGAGCGGTGCCGATCTCACCTTGACGCTCTCGCCGCTCGGGGCGCCTGTCCTGCACATTCACCGGTACGAGCACGCAGTACGGGCAGTTCCAGTGGGCCAAGGGAACGTACAACTGCACGTCGGGCGACACCGGCAACATGGAGGTCTACGAGGCGCGGGTGGGCGGGAGCGAGATGTCCGGGCGCTACACGGCCAAGAATGCGGGCACCGGTTGCCTCGTCAGCGGCGAGTACTCCGGAGTGTGGGTGAAGTGAGCCGGCGACGGCATCGGGGCCGAGATCGCCGCCGCACGGCGCGCTTGAGTCCGCGGTGATCCGCGGGGCGCGCATCAAGCTCGACCGAGGCGCTCGTCCCGGCCTGCTGCCGCGAAGTAACCACGCGCGAACGCCTCCTTCAGGCCGAGCTCCCAATAGCGAACGCGATTGCGCCTCGACGGGGCCAGCGCATACCGGGCCAGCGCCTGGTAGAACCACGACCGTTGACGCCAGAGTGGCGGCATTTGCCGCGCGCGGTCCGGGTACTTCGATGCCAGCAGCGCAGCCGAGCGTCCGGCGAGCTCCAGCCGCCACCGTCGCTCGGCGAACGTCACCAGGTGGTTGTGCACGGCCATCGCGCCGGGCACCAGGTACGCGCGCAATCCGTGCTCGGTCGCACGGAGACCGAACTCGAAGTCGTCGAAGGCATCGTACGGGAAATCCGGGTCGAATCGACCCACGCGCTGGAAGAAGCGCGCCTTGATCGAGGCGTTGCCGCAATAGAAGTAGCTTGTCGGCAGCCGCGGTGCTTCCGCCCTGAAGTCGACCCCGAAGAGGTTCCCGGTGTCTTCGGCCCACGCCAGGAAATCACTGGCCGCACGTTGCTCGTCGGGGGAGCGTACCGGCCCGATCCCGACGCACTCGTCCCCGGAATGGGCTTCGTGGAAGGCGAGGTGAGCCTGGATGAACCCGGGATTGGGAATGAAGTCGGCGGATGCGAACACGAGCAGGGGAGCCTTGGCCTGCTCTGCTGCGAAATTGTTCCTGTCGGCGCGTCCCGAGAACGAGGTGACGAGGTAGCGCAGGTTCGAGCCGATGCCGGGGTTCGCCTCGGCAACGCGCCGGATCAGCGCCGACTGATCGGTGCCTCGATCCCAATCCGCAACGATGAGCTCGAACTGTGCCGGGTCGCCACGCTGGCTTGCATAGCCATGCAGCGTGGCCTCGAGCACCGGATTGTGCGCGTCGCACCAGCAGATCACGCTGATTCGTGGCATGCGTTGCATCGCTTTCCCGTCACTCAACGCCGTGATGTCCTTCTGGTCGGCGCCCGTGCGGCACGCTGCGTGCGCCCGGACCGCCCTCGTCACGGTATCGACGCATGGCCCTCGAAGGGCAAGAGCCCCGGCGACACGCGTCATAGCGGCACTGACAGGAGGCCGAGGCGACGACCGCGCTGGCTCGATTCGCAGGTGCCGCAGTGCACGCGCGTGCAACTGCGTGTTTCAGCCCATCATAGACGGTCATTTCAACCGATCGTAGACGCCGTTTCACCCGATCGTGGACGGCGTTTCAAACGGTCGTGGACGATCGCGGCCCGGCCAGCGCGAGGCCGCTTGGCCGGCCGGCCCGGAATCGGCTAAAATATCAGTCCCTTTGGGTCCACAGACCGAATGGGACTGCACGGCGGGCCGTTAGCTCAGCTGGTAGAGCAGCGGACTCTTAATCCGTTGGTCGTAGGTTCGATCCCTACACGGCCTACCAACAAATTCAACGTGTATTCGGGCTCGGGCGAGCGATCGCCGCGGGCCTTTTTCTTTTTTTTCGAAGCCGGAGTCAGCTGGTCAGCGGCGGTTCGGCAGGGCGCGCGCACGCTCGATTGTGCAGCCAACCTGAGACGCAGGGCACGCGCCCCTCCGCCGAAGCCGTAGTGACGTAGGCCAGTTTCAGGCGGCACCGCGCGTCGCGCGCCGCGGCGATCCACCCTCGCGGTTATTGCGTGCACCACGCCGACCGACGGCATTGACCGACGACCCGAAATTGTCATCGACCGACGAGCGCTAGGCCATGGACACCACGCCAGGGCCGTCGTACTGTGTTCGGCGTGCGGACGCTAATTGCGTGACGCACGCACCATTTGCCGCTGATCGAAGCTTAAGGAGCAGCGCAATGAAAAGAATTCCGGGTTTGGCTCTTGTCCTCGTGACGCTGGGATGGATCGTCTGCGCGGCGGCCGCCTCGAACCTGAACCTGTCGAAGAGCAACATCAACAGGCTTGTCTATCCACCCAGCGTGAGCCAGGCGCAAGCAGCGGCGATCCTGGCGACGCTTGACCAGGCCGGTCCAGGGATGAACGAGGCAACGGTAACCAAGGCCTTGCAGAAGGCCGGCATTCGCGACATCCGGAAAATCGTCATCCTTCCCCCAAGCAGAACCGGCAGCCTATCGACGATCATCCTGCTGACGAATCCGGCCGACGAGCCGGCGGCGCGCGAAATTGCGGTCAGCGACTCAGGCGTCGTGTCGACACCGAAACCGCCAATCATCATCAAGAAGTAACTACCGTTGCCGGGCGTATCGAAATCGCGGACGACGCGCGAAGCACTGGCTGCCTGAAAGGCAAACGCCACGGCGAAAACGGCGATCCTCACAAGGATCGTTTGCGTGATGGCCCAGAATGATTCGGCCGACGATACACGTAAGCCCCTCCGGCGCTCGGAGGCGTGCGTGCGCTGGTGGCCGCCTTCCAGGTCGACGTCGTGAACGCGTACGGCGCGACGCGTGAGGCGCTCGAGGAGCTCGGGTCTGGGCTCGACGCGCAGGGCGGGGCGACAACGACCAAGCGCTGATCGGCGCAGCGCTCGGAGCGGGGCACGGTCGCGCATCGACTCAGTTCATCGATAGCGCACCCGCACGGCCGGCAACGGCTTCAAGGCTCCGGCGCGCGGGCGTCGGGGCCGAATGTTTTTCATGATCCGGCTCGTGTCGCCCGGCAGGGACGGCGGGGAGCCGCCGCATTCGACGGAGCTCGCAATGAAGGAAGACGTCCTGAACTGCCTCAAGAAGTACGGTCAGCGGCTCGACCTCGAGATCGCCGCGGAGATGCGCCTGCCGCTCGCGACGGTGCGCAGCCGCCTCGCGGAGCTGAGCGCGACCGGGGCGGTGGTCATGTGCACGCTGACGCGGTACGAGGGGGACAGGACGATCGAGGCTCTGGAGTGTTGGCTGTCCGGGTACGCGCCCAAGCCGGCGCCGGGGAGGAAGGCGGGGGCGCAGAGGGGGCGGTAGGGTCGATTCCGCCGCGACGACCGGAAGGGCTCGGCCAGGAATCGCTGGCCGTTCGTGTTTTGCTAGCTAGAGCAGGCCGTGTGCAGACGCCGAGTAGACAGCGAGCGCAATGCAGCTGAGACCCACAGTGGACCAGAAGACCATTTGAAACTCTTGCTTGCGCGACTTGTGGCGAAAGATCTTCTGTGCGAGTAGCGCGCCCGGCCAGCCACCGGCCAAGCCGAACAGGTGCAAGGTGCTTTCCGAGATCCGCCACTGCTCCTTCTGGGCGGCCGACTTGTCGATGCCGTAGGCGAAGAACGCGACCACGCTCGCGCCGAGGTAGACCGCGAGCACGACGGGCCGCAGCTTGCCAACGACGACCGCGCCGACCACCAGTCCGAGAAAGATGATGACAAAGGCTGTTGGTGCCCAAGGTGCACGGCAGCCGGCCGCTCGACCGGGCGTTCGCCCACGAACGCGACATTGGCAGCGCGGGGACGGCCCCGATCGTCGGTGGCCACCTCATAGGTGACCAGTTCGTTTCCGACAGGACGTCGCTGCCCACGCACGACGCTCTTGACATGGACAAACACGGGTGCCCCACCGCCGTTCGGCGCGATGAATCCGAAGCCCTGATCGTCCTTCCACTTCGCAATCTTGCCCTGGTATCGCATGGCGGACCGGGAACAACTCCGTGACTTGTGATGGCGGTGCGGATCCCGTTGGCGGATGCCGCAGCGCTACCGGACGTACCGGCACTTCGGGAACGCCGAACAGCCGAGGAACGAGCGACCAGCATTCTGACCGTGCTTCGCAACGCGCTCAAGCAGCGGCGAGCCGCACTTGGGGCACGCGGTACCGCTGTGCCGGTCCTGGAGGGGCGCGACGTGGGCACGATGCGTCTTCCTGGTCGGGGGCAGCCGTCCGTCCTTCGAGTGGCGTGGGGGCCGTTCGCTGCTCGACCTCGTCCTAGCGCCAACGCTTCTTGCGGGGTTGCCTCTTTGCTGACCGCGGCCGCGCTGCCGAACTCTCAGCTCGCTCCGATAAACCGCGCGTCCTCGATCAGCGTGAGCGCCTGCTGCGGCTCGTTGAACATGAGCACATCGATGATCGACAAGCCGGCCTCGAAATTGTCGCGCCGCTGATCGTACGGGGTGAGGTTGTTCGACAGGAATCTCAGCGCGATGCCAGCCGACGCGAACTCCTCCTCGCGGAAGATGGCGACTCCGCCGGACGGGTTGATGTACTCGTCTGCGTTCAGCGCTTTGCTGATGTTCAGGGCCCACTCGCCCGCGTGCGTCACGTCATCGATCGGAAGCCCCATCTCGCTCCAGACATCGACCCGGAGTGGCAGCCGAAGATAACGGCAGGTCTGCTCCAACGCGTGTCGGTTCAATGTCGTGATGCTATCCGTTTCGATGGCGAGCGCGCTCTCCACGAGATCGACGGTTTCACGGTAGAAGGGCGCCTTCGTCCTGTAATGGTCCAGCTGCCGCAGAATGCGCCCCCTCCAATCTTCGTCGCTCCTGATGCTGATCTGTTGAATCGGTGTCGTCACGCCGTGTTTCTCGAGCGGCACCGCGACATACTGCCAGCCCGCGTCGGGCTTGAGGATTCGGTTCCTCTCGATCCAGCCGTGCCGCATGAACTGAACCGTGTCGAGCAAAATGAGCCGGTCCGAGTGCCTGATCAGGCTGAAATAACCGAGATACGGGAAGAAGTACGGCTGCATGACGCCCAACTTCATTCAGGCCTCTGCGCCCGCGATCACCTCGATCACGAAATCGACATCCTCATCGGCCAAGTCGGGATAAATGGGCAGGCATATCACCTGTTGGGCTGCTCGATACGCCAACGGGAGATTCGCGCGCGCGGCCGAAGGCAGTCCGTGGTACATGGGAAATTCGCTGATCAATGGATAGAAGTAGCGGCGTGCGTACACGCCCTTCTCGCGCATCCGGTTGAACAGTTCGTCCCGACTGAGCGGGTATTCGGGCTGCACGAGGATCGGGAAATAAGCGTAGTTGTACACCTGCTCACCCGCTCCGGCGAGGCACCGGATGCCCTTCACGCCGGCGAGCGCCTGCCGATAACGCTCGTCCACGCGTTTGCGTGCCGCGCAGAGCCGCATCGAGTCCCTTGAGTTGCAGCAACCCCAGAGCGGCGTTGAACTCGCTCATCTTGCCGTTGATTCCCGTCGCGACGACCGTCACTTCATCGACGAACCCGAAGTTCTTGAGATGATCGATGCGCTGCTTGGTCCTGGAATCGGGACAAACGATCGCGCCACCCTCGAACGTGTTGAAGACCTTCGTGGCATGAAAGCTCAGGACCGACAAGTCGCCATGCCTGAACACGCTTCCGCCGCCGTCCTGCACGCCAAAGGCATGCGCGGCGTCATAGATGACCCGCAGCCCGTGCGTGTCGGCGATCTTCCCGATCCGCTCGACATCGCACGGGTGTCCATAGCAGTGCACGGGCAGGATTGCGGTCGTTCGAGGCGTGATCGCCGCTTCGATCTTGTCGGAGTCGAGATTGAGCGTATCGGGGTCGATGTCGACGAATACGGGCCTGATCCCGTTCCACAACAACGAGTGAGCCGTCGCAACGAATGAATACGGCGTCGTGATGACTTCCCCGGTGATGCGCAGCGCCTGTAGCGCTGTTACGAGCGCGATGGTTCCGTTGGCGAACAACGCGAGGTGCTGAATCTCCCAGATATTTGCACAGCGCCTGCTCGAGCTCTTGGTGGAACGGGCCACCATTCGTGAGGATCCGGCGATCCCAGATCTGCTCCAGGTAGGGCAGGAACTCGTCCAGCGGGGGAAGCACGGGCCGAGTGACGTAGATAGGCGCCACTACCCCTGTCTGCGTCCGGAGGGGCGGGTTCGCCACCACGGTTCGGCGGCAACTTGCGATGTCGGTCACGCACCGGCGTTGCGGTACAGAAAGAGCGGCTCTTTCGGATTGACTCCGTAGCGCGTCGGGTCGATGTCCGACAGTACGTCGGCATGCCGACGTACCTCGGGCATGAGTCCCGAGGAGGCAAACCGCTCGAAGATGTCGCTGCCATAAAGCCGCACGTGATCCTCCTGGCCATAAACAAGCAGGCGCGCGTGGTCGTCGTCGATTCCTGCGTCCTCGAAGGTCGCCTTCAATCGAGCGCTATACGGAGTCTGGAGGATGGCCGTTCCTCCCGGCGAAAGAACCCGCCGAATCTCCGCCAGCGCCTGGCGATCATCCGCCACATGCTCCAAGACGTGATTGGCGATCACCACGTCGAATGATCGGCTCTCGAAAGGCATTTCGAGCAAGTTGACCTTCTGAATGCCGGGATGGGTTGGAAACAGGTCCGCCTTGATGTAGCGAGCGGGTTCGAGGGACTCGATCACCTGCGACAGCCGCCCCTCGGGCGCGAAATGGAGCACGCGCGCGCCTCGGATGTGTTCCCCTAGATGAAGCCGCTCCAGATAGAGATAAAGGTGGCGTTCCCGATCGTGCGCGCCGCATGCGGGGCATGAGAAGTTATCGACGTCGCTGCCAGTCACGTCCAGAACGATCATCAACTCCGGGACGTTCTTCCAACCGCCACGATATGGATTGAACTGGGGAACGGTGCTGTTGCAAAGGCAACAGTATTTTGCGGGTGACACAGCGATGGCGGGCGGCCCCTGGAGGCGTTCGATCGCCTGCTTGACCTTCGTGCGTATCCCCATCGCCAATCTGAGCTGCAGCATGTGCACCTCCGGTACATGCGACCGATGTTACGCCGCCGACTCGCGGGACATCTTCGTGGGGGAACTGCCGGCTGCCTCCTCTGCACTCGGGAGCTCGACCACGCCCGCGACGCGCGCCGGCGCGACTGTCGGCGCGGCGCGCAGCCGTGTGTTGAGCAGCGTCTTGCCGAGCGCGATGCCGGGGAGCTCCACCAGTCGATAGACGAGGTACGCGCTCGCATAGCTCGCGAGCGTGACGAACGCGAAGAGGCCGATCACGCGCCCCGCCGACGGCACGCTCCACACGAGCTCGCGGTGCGCGGCCATGAAGAGTCCCGTCGCGGCGATCCAGCAGCCGTGGAAGAGATAGACCGCATACGACGTGTCGGCGGCGAGCGTCACGGGGCGCGACCCGAGCAGCGCGGCTAGCCGCGCCGGCGTGGCGCCACGCACCTCCAGCACGCCGAGCGCGAGGAGCGCCGCCGCGAGGAGCGGCTCGACCACCAGCTCGGCGCCGTACGCGCGCTCGAGCGATACCAGCAGCAGCGCCGCGGCCGCGAGCCCGATGCGCCGGCGCTCGCTCCCCTCCACGCCCACGACTTCAAACATCAGCATGCCGGCGAGAAAGTACTGGAGCTTGAGCGCCAGGAACGAGGGCTCCGGAAACGCGAGCGTGCGCTGCACGAACACTGTGCCGGCGAGTGCCGCCGCACCGAGCGCGAGGGCGGCGACAGCGAAGCCGAACCGGCGCAGCGCGAGCAGCAGTAGCGGGAAAGCGAGGTAGAACTGCATCTCGAGCCCGAGGCTCCAGTCGGGGAGCAGGGTCGAGTTCGCGTACGCCGGCAGCAGGCCGAAGACGAAGGTGACGTGCAGCAACAGGTTGCCCGTGTCGTACACGGTGCGGGTCGGGTCGTAGATCCCGCCGGCGGGCCAGCGCACTGGGTTGAGGCTCTGCAGCTCGTGGAAGCCGGCGATCATCCACGGCCCCAGCGCAAACATGATCGCCAGTGCCAAGTAATAGGCCGGGGCGATGCGGAAGAAGCGCCGCGTCCAGAACCGCGCCCAAGTGCGCGGGTGCGCCATCGGCTCGCGCGCCTCCCGGGCGGTGGCGTTGGCCGCCATGAGGAAGCCCGAGATCATCATGAAGAGGTCGACGGCGATCTTCGCCGAGGGGAGCGCGGGCGTGCCCATCCCGCCCCAGATCATGCAGTGGTAGGTGAGCACCCAGAACGCCGCGAGCGCCCGGAAGGCGTTGATGAAGACGTACTCGTGCGCCTGCGCGGCCGTCATGCGCTCACGTCTGCCCGCATGAGCACCTTGGCGCCGCGGTCCTCGACGTCAACAAAGCCGAGGCCGCGGTACAAGCCCACGGCCGACGCGTTGTCCTTGCGCACCTCGAGTGCCAGTGCATCGAACCCGCGCGCTTCGGCGACCCGGAAGAGGGTCATGAGCAGGGTCCGTCCGAGGCCTTGTCCGCGCGCTCCCGGCGCCACACAAGTCAAGGCGATGTAGGCCTCGGGCGGTTGGTTGCAGTAGAAAGCGAGAAACGCCTCGCAGTGGCCGTCTGCTGCCTGGAGGGTCAGGAGTTCCGCGTGAGCACCGAGCTTGTCGAGGTACGCCTCGAGATCCGGCACCTCGACGAAGTGCCCGGCCTGTCGCTGCTGCTCAGCGAGGATGAGGGCGCGAA
>CAVZZN010000011.1:0-279395 GCA_963779805.1 uncultured beta proteobacterium | reverse complement strand
CGGGAATGACGAGATCGGCGTCGATATGCGGCTCGACGCCGAGGCCGCCGCAGTTCGGGCAGGCGCCGAACGGATTGTTGAACGAGAACAGCCGCGGCTCGATCTCCGGGATGGTGAAGCCGGAAACCGGCGAACAGGCGAATTTCTCGGAAACGCCAACCGCTCGGCGGTCTCATTGCGCTTGCTTGTTGGCTTTGCGCGCCCTCGACCGCGCGCGCCGTCGCGATCCTCCGGCGATGGCGAGCCCGTCGGCGAGCTTCAGCGCCTGCTCCAGCGAATCCGCGAACCGCGCCGCGATATCCGCGCGCACCACGATGCGGTCGACCGCGACGTCGATGTCGTGGGTGAACTTTTTGTCGAGGGCGGAGGACCTCGGCGATCTCGTAGAACTTGCCGTCGACTTTGACGCGCTCGTAGCCCTTCTTGAGATAGTCGGCGAGCTCCTTGCGGTACTCGCCCTCGCCGACCGCGCACGACCGGCGCCAGCAGATAGAGCCGCGTGCCGTCCGGCAGCGCCAGGATACGGTCCCCCGACCATCTGGCTGACGGTCTGGAATTCGATGGGAAGCCCGGTCGCGGGCGATAAGGCACGCCGATGCGTGCGCCACAAGCCGGCATGTAGTCGTAGATCTCGGTGACGGTGCCGACCGTCGAGCGCGGGTTCTTCGAGGTGGTCTTCTGCTCGATCGAGATCGCCGGCGACAGGCCGTCGATCTGGTCGACGTCCGGCTTCTGCATCATCTCGAGGAACTGGCGGGCATAAGCCGACAGGCTCTCGACATAGCGGCGCTGGCCCTCGGCATAGTGGTGTCGAAGGCGAGCGAGGACTGCCCGAACCGGACAGACCGTGAACACCACCAGCCGGTCCGCGCGGGATCGCGACGTCGACGCGAGATTGTGCTCGCGCGCGCCGCGGATCGCGATCACGCGGCCCTCCTCGGGGTGGCGGGTGTCAGGTTTGCGGCGGTTGCGGTCGAACAGCTGGTTCATTGGCTTCCACGTTCGCGGCGGAAAAGGGCGGCAGTCGCGGCGCAGCACGTGAACCGTGCGGGCAGCTCAAACCGGGATGCTTGAACCTGCGGCGTAGTCAAACATAGTAAGAACGGGTCGGCTTTGCCAGAGCAAAAAACAAGCGGCTCGTGGGGCTGTTGGTAACGCCGCTTGCAGCGGAATCTGTCACGCCCTTTGCGTCAAGATCGTAAGCCAATATCGTAATGCGCGACGGCGTCTTTCGGTCCATCATGGCTAGGTCATGCCAGCGACCATCGCACTGACCGCCGCCGACGGCCATCGGCTACCCGCCTACCACGCGACGCCGGACGGAACACCTCGTGGCCAGCTGGTGGTGCTGCAGGAGTTCTTCGGGCTCAACGATCACATCCGCAGCGTGGCGGATCGGTTTGCGGCGCTTGGCTTCGGCGCGATCGTGCCGGGCCTGTCCGACCGCGCCGAGCCCGGCGCCACCTTCGGCTATGACCCCGAAGGCATCGCCGCCGGCCATGCGCTGCGGGCGAAGATCCCGATCGAGCAAAGCCTGCTCGATGTGCAGGCTGGCATCGATGCCGTCAAAGGCGCCGGCAAGGTCGGTATCGTCGGTTATTGCTGGGGCGGGTCGCTGGCGTTTTTCGCCGCGACGCGGCTCAGCGATATCGTATGCGCGGTCGGTTATTATGGCAGCCAGGTCGTGCCGGGCGTGCACGAGGTCCCCAAGGTTCCGCTGATGCTGCACTTCGGCGACGCCGACGCCAGCATCCCGCTAAGCGATGTCGAGACCATCCGCCACGCGCGGCCAGAGGTGACGATCTATGTCTATCCCGGGAAGCACGGCTTCAACTGCGATGCGCGCGCCAATTTCGTGCCGGCCTCGTCGCAGGTCGCGTTCGGCCGCACACTCGAATTTCTGTCGCAACACGTAGGGTAGGGTGAGCGTCATGACAGTTCCGCGCAGGCAATTTCTGCAACTGGCGGCGGGCGCCGTCGCGCTGCCAGCGGTCTCGCGCCGGGTACGGGCGTAAGGCTATCCGACGCGGCCGGTGCGCCTGGTGGTCGGGTTTCCGCCGGCGGCGCGGCGACATGCTCGCACGCCTCATTGGGCAATGGCTCACGGACCGGCTCGGCCAGCCATGGTGATCGAGAACAGACCGGCGTCGCGACCAATCTCGCGACCGAGAGGTCGCGCGGTCCGCGCCGGACGGTCACACGCTACCTCGATCCCCCGCCCGCTGCGATCAACGCATCGCTCTACGAAAAGTTCAACTTCAATTTCCTCCGCGACATCGCGCCGATGCGCGTCGTGCTAGGCCGAGGTGATGGTGATCCATCCGGCTTTCCGGCCAAAACGGTTCGGAATTCATTGCCTATGTCAAAGCAAATCCCGGCAAGATCAATATGGCATCGAGCCGGCATCGGCACGGTCAGTCACGTGGCCGGCGAACTATTCAAGCTGATGGCCGGCGTCGACATGATGCACGTGCCCTACCGCGGGGCCGCGCCCGCACTCAACGATCTGATCGCCGGGCAGGTGCAGGTGATGATCCTGCCGATCATCTCATCGGTCGAGCACATCAGGGCAGGGCGGCTGCGGGCGCTCGGCGTGACCACGCTCAATCGGCTCGATGTCGTGCCGGATATTCCGACCGTCGCCGAATTCCTGCCGGGTTACGATGTGAGCGATTGGACCGGCATCGGCGTGCCCAGCAATACGCCGATCGAAATCGTCGAGCGGCTGGCGACGGAAACCAATGCCGCGCTTGCCGATGCCAAGATCAAGGCGCGTCTCGCCCAACTCGGCAGCCTGTTGCTGCCGATGTCACGCGCCGCCTTCGGCAAGATGATCGCCGATGAAACCGCGAAGTGGGCCAAGGTTGTGAAGACCGCCGGCATCAAGCCGGCATGAGCAATTCGCCGGACGGACTCTAGGCCTGCTTCTGCACGGCGAACTGATACATGCGCGCGAATGTATGGGGGTTCTGCTGCTCGAATGCATGCCAATGATCAAGGTCGGTGCAGGCGGGATCGTCCGGGAATTGCGCGCGATAGCGTTGCAGCACATCGGCATCGATGCTCGAAGCCGAGCAATGCGAGCCCGTTGTCGGCGAGGAAATTCTTGATCTGCGGAAGCGTGAAGCGGTGCTCCTGGACATGGAACAAGAGATCGCGGCAATTGCTGGTGGTGTAGAAATCGCCGCTGCGAACGATGGCCCTTGCCGGCGATGCCTCGTCGAGGGCGAGGATGTCTTGCCGACAGCGCCTGATATCGTCGACATTCGCACGATAGCCGCGCGTGGCAATGAAATCCCGCGCCGCAACGACGTTGGCCCGCGCAATCTCGCTGTAGAGGGCGATGTGCATGATTCCGTTCGGACGCAGGATCGATAGCAGAACGCGCCAGCCTTCCAGCGGATCGGCCAGATGGTGCAGAACGCCGCTGCATGCGATGAGGTCGAAATCGCGATCGAGCGACGCAAGTTTGAGGATGTCGGCTTGGCCGTATTCAATATTGTCCAGGCCGAGGGCGTCGGTGCGGTATTTTGCATAGCACAGGCTGGCGAGGCTGAGATCGACGGCGAGTACGCGTGCGCCCGCGTAGCGCCTGGCCGTCTGCACAGCCTGCTGGCCGGTGCCGCAGCCGGCGATCAGCACGTCGAGGCGGTCTGTTCGTCCGATCGGGCGATAACGTGCGTGCGGAAAATCGCTGCGCAGTCTCGCATCGATCGGGTGCGTCGATTTCATCCGGCGCGCACTTCACCCAGCGCGGGTAGGGGCTTTCCTCGTATTGGTTCCGCACCAGACAGAGAAACGTCATCGTCAATCGGGGTCAGATGCGGAATGGCGTTGCGCAAGTCACGCTCGGCCAGCGGTTCGCGGACCTGCTGGATCAACAGATCGGTGACGTCGTCGGGCCATGATCTTGCCAGCAAGGCTTCGCTTCGGGGAGCGAATACAAGGGTTCGTAGGACGCAATGATAGCAAGCGACAACGGCGCGACCGGATCGTCCAGAGCGCAGCGCGGCGACCACCTGATCGCGGAGGATCGGCAACTTGCGCGATGTTCATCCGCGGTGCAGGCAAAGACGTACTCATTGATGAAACAATGTCGCGCCAGCGTGCAGGCAAAAAGTCTAGAATCGCATCGTCGGCATTGTCGGTGGCGGGTGTCGCAGCGGCGGCATCGAGCAGCGCGGAGCGGGCCAAGGTCAGAAACCGCTCCAGCGGGATATCGTTCACATGGAGGAGTTGTGCAGCAGGGCGCGCAACACCCCGATCGGTGCTGGCCGCGGCGCAAGCCGTCGGGGCCGAACAAATCCTGGCATGACAATCGCGCCGGCCACGCCGCCATCGCGCGATCAATGCTCTGCTTGATGCGCGGATCGCATTTGACAAGCACGATGCAGGCGGTGGCGATACTGCCGGGACGCCCCCACGGCTCCGACAAGGCGCGCACGACATATTGGCGCAACAGTGCTGCTGTCCGGAATCGTGGATGCGAAACGGAGGCATGTGACAAACAGGCCCTTCAGAAACGGGGTCTCGTTGACCCGCAAACCCTGCACGATGACGTTCAGGGCCTGCAACTTGTCGCCCCTGAAATAGTGGATCATGGCGAGGTTGTGATAGGCGGTGGCCATGTCGGGCTTGAGCCGGAGCGCCTCTTCGAAGTGCGGCGCGGCTTCGTCGTGCTGTCGCTGCGTCAGGAGCGCTTCGGCGAGATTGTTGTGCGCGTCGGCGTTGCTCGGATCGAGCGCCAGGCCGCGCCGGTACGCGGCAATCGCCTGGTCCAGCTTCTGCAGCTTCAAGCAACGCGTCGCCCAGCAGCAGATGACCGTTGGCGTAATCCGGCTTGAGCGCAATCGCCCGCTGGCTGTGATTCGCCGCCTCCGTGTGCCGGTCCAGCGCGATCAGCGCAAAGCCAGATATCGTGGTGGAGCACTGGGTTCGTCTCATTCAAGGCGATCGCTCTTCCAATCATGTCGACGGCGATGTCGGCGTGGCCGATTTTGAGGGCGATAAGACCGAGATGATGGAGGCTGCCGGCATGCCGTGGATCGATGACCAGAGCCTGGTGATAGAGGTCCATCGCCTCGGACAGCCGTCCGGCTTGGAAGTGTCGGAAGGCCTTGGCGAACAAGGCCGGCGACCGCACCATCGCTCGGGCTTGGCCGCTTTGCGGTTGTGGCGGCCGGTCCGACCCGTGCCATCCGACGACGTTGCTTTCGATTCATCGACGAATCATCGACAATCGAATGATTTAAGATGACAGGACGCCGCCAAACCGCCAGTGCCGTGACGGCAGGCGTCGCCATCGTCCGGCGGACACCCGCTGCTAGTTCTTGGACAGCTCTGGAGAGTGTGCCGGGCTACGCCGCGTTGGCGCTGCGGTCGGATATCGCCGTCACCGGGGGCGGGCTCCGGCTGGACGATCGGCTCCGGCGGCGGTGGGCTGCGGCGTAGCAGTCGCATCGGCGACAGCTCACGCTGCAACAGGCTGCATTCCTGGCGTGCCGCTTTGAGCGCACCTTCCAGAACCTGACGCTCCATGCGCTCATCGACGATCGTGGTGGTGAGCTCGTCGATGCGGCGCTCGGCCGACATCCGCGCGATCTTCGTGTCGGTGTCGAAGCGCGAAATCCGCTCGCTGGCGGAGCGCAGCTTTTCCTCGGCACCACCCAATTGGGCGTCGCGCGTTTTCAGCGTTGCGCTGAGGCTGGACACGCGCTCGCTCAGCTTGGCGTGCGACTGCTCGAGTTCCTGCACCTGCGTGGCCAACATCTTGTTGCGGACCTCGAGATCGTTGACCCTCTTTTCGGCCGTGTCGCGTCCATGGGTGGCTTCGACCGAACGGCGGTCCGCGACCCGCGCATCCTCGACCCGGCTCGACAGCAGTTGGCGGGTGTTCGCCAGCAACTTCTCCGGCCATTTCGGCGCGCGCTTGCACGGCTTCGAACTGGATGCTCGCCCGGTTTTGCTCGGCACGAAACCGTTCGTGCGCCTCGTTCAGTTCGCTGATCAGCCGGCTGCGCTCAGGCTCGATCTCGGCGAGGCGCGTCTCCAGGCTTAACAGCCGGGTGCGGGTCGCCGTCAGCGCGGTCTCGGTTTCGCTGAGGCTTTGCGACCGGCGGGCGGCTTCGCTCATGGTCTTGTCGAGCGATTTCTGTAACGTGGCCTTGTCACCTTCGAGCAGCATCAACTTCTGCCGGGCGCCGTTGAGCTGTGTTTCGAGCTGTCCGCCTCGGGCATCCGCCTGCACCGTCTGATCGCGCAGTCGCTGGTTTTCCTCGTTCAGGACCTTGATGTTGTTGGCGAGCTGCTGCTGCTGACGCTCGAATTCGGCGACCGCCGCGCGCGCGACTGCAAGCTCATGGTTGAGATCGGACTTGCTCTCGGGTCAGGCCGCGGGCCACTTGCTGCCCCGTCACCACGTCTCGTTGCAGCCTCTGATTTTCGTTTTCGAGCTCCGCGGCACGCGCCTCCAGATCGAAGAACCTGGACTGGAGGGTGTCGTGGTCGTCCTGAGCCGATTCAAAGACCGCTGCAGTCCGAGATTGCGAGTTTTCTCCTGCTCCAGCGTGCGCAGCGCCCGGCCGGCCGGCTCGAGGAGCGCGGCAAACGTCACCTTGAGGTCGTCGAATTCAATGAGTTTGCGCTCGGTTTCGGACAATAGGTTGCGCAGGACCTCGTTCTCCTCACCCAGACGCGAACCCGCCTCCGCGTCAGAACCCGTTTCGATCTCGTCGGGGGCTTGCATCGGTTCGGTTCGGGGGCGGATGATAGGAGAGGTTCTAAGCTCGGGTAGTGAGGCGTCGCTGACCGATGTCAGGAATCGGACCGCCGCTTGGTCGTCCGAAAGATTGAAAGCTTACCCATTGCGTGCCCCTACCCATCGTCACCCTATTGTCTTTGCAAAGTTTGGAAAGTGAATCCGTGCCCCACCGACCGATGATGGGCAGCTCCGTGGACAACGATTGCTCGTGTTCAACACGCGATGCTCGCACCGCGAATGAATGCGACGAGGTGAGCGCAGCAACAGGAATGGCGGGAAAGCACGCGGTTGCGTGGCCGTGCAGTTGCTCATGGCCCATGCATGTGGTACGAACAAATCAAGAACGGTATCAAGGTGTGCGCTTCGAGAAGCGGGTGTGGAAAACCGCAATCACGCTTGCCGCAACAGGATGCGAGCTTAGGGTGGCTCATCGAGTAGGAGAGCGTCATGGCAGGTTCGGTGAACAAGGTGATCCTGGTCGGCAATCTTGGCCGCGATCCGGAGATCCAGGCGCACCGCAGGACGGCCGTCCGATCGCCAATCTCGGTCGCGACCTCGGAGAGCTGGCGGGACAAGGCGACCGGCGAGCGCCGCGAGAAGACCGAGTGGCACCGGGTGGTGATCTTCAACGAGGGGCTGTGCCGGATCGCCGAGCAGTATCTGAAGAAAGGCGCGAAGGTCTATCTCGAGGGCCAGCTGCAGACCCGCAAATACACCGACAAGGACGGCGTCGAGAAATACTCGACCGAAGTGGTGCTGCAGGGCTTCAATTCGGTGCTCACCATGCTCGATCGCTCGGGCGGCGGCGGCGGCGGTGAGGATTTCGGCGAGGGCGGCGGCTCGGATTTCGGCTCGTCGAGCCCGGCGCCGCGGGCGCGCCAGCCGGCGACCGCCGGCGCCGGCGGCAAGCGCGAGATGGACGACGACATCCCGTTCTAGGGCGATCCGCGCGCGCGGCCCAGTGCGAGATTTTGCGAGTGTGATGCGGGAGACGTCACGACGGAGAGGCTCATACGAAACCCCCGCAGATTGCGGCCGGCGTCTCGCCGTTGTGGCGCGTTGCCTTGCTCACCGCACCGGCGGCTGTCGCCGAAACCAAGCGGCCGGCGCGCATCTCGGTCACCGGGCGTCCCTATCCCGGCGTCACCGCGAATTGCCTGATGATCAAGGCGCCGACCGGACGGTCTACAACATCACCGCGCATCGCCGCGGCCGCGCATGATCGGCCGCATGATCCGCGTGCGCGGTAGCGTCACCGACAAGATGGAAGCGTGTGCGGCCAGGGCGTCGTGCTCGACCGTATCCGTTGGACGCGGACCCGGCAACACTGCCCCAAGTGAGCGGGGCCGCATGCGCGTGGCGGTGACCGGAGCCTACGGCCTGATCGGCTCCGAGGTGCTCGCGCGCCTCCACCGCGACGGCCACGAACTCGTTGCGCCGCCGGCCGCGCGATCGATGATGCACGGCGGCGTTTTCCGACGCGACGTGGATCGAAGCCGACTTCGCACGGCTGACGACCGCCGATGCGTGGCATCCGCTGCTCACCAACATCGACGCGATCGTGAACTGTGTCGGCGTGTTGCAGGACGGCGGCCGCGACGATGCACCGCCGTGCAGGTGGCGGGCACCTGCGCGCTGTTCGACGCCGGCGGCGTGGGCCGGCGTGCCGTCGGATCATCCACATTTCCGCGATCGGCGCGTCGACCGACGGCCCGACCGCATTCGCCCGCACCAAGGCGCAGGCCGACGCGCATCTGGCGAGCCTTGATCTCGACTGGGTGATCCTGCGACCGACCTTGGTGCTGGCGCCGGCGGCCTACGGCGGCACCGCGATGCTGCGTGGCCTCGCCGGGCTGCCGTGGGTCGTGCCGTCGGTCGCAAGCCAGGTGCAGATCGTCATCGAGACGCTCGCGCCGCGGATGGGGGCCGTCGATCTCGTGATCGGCCTCGATTCGGGTTGCGGCGATTACGAGCGTCTGTGGACCACGACCTCGCTGCGCGGCCTCGTCGGCGGCGTGCTCGCGTCCAGGTGCTGACGGAGGGCGTGCACTCGGGCGACGCAAGCGGGGTCGTGCCGTCGTCATTCCGCATCGCGCGCACGCTGCTGGATCGGCTCGAGGACGCAGGAAGCGGGCGCATCGTGCCAGCGGTCTTCCACGGCACCATTCCGGACGAACGCATCGCGCAGGCACGGGCTGCGGCCGGCATCATGGGCGACCTGGCGTTGCGCAAGTATCCGTTCTCATCGCGCACGCAACCGATGGTCGATGACGCCGTCGAGGCGTTGCTCAATCGCACGTGGCGCCCCGCGCTTTCGGTGACCGGCGCCGAGGGCCTGCCGCCCGTGGGCAGCGCGGGCAACGTGCTGCGGCCCGCGACCCGCTGAAACTGTCGCTGCGACTGCCGCCGACCGTCGATGCGCAAGCAGCGAGTCGCGAGCTCGAGGCATTGCTGCAGCATGACCGACCCTACGACGCGACGGTGGAGTTCAAGCTGGAAGCCGCTGCAACGGGACGGAACGCGCCGCCGACGGCGCCCTGGCTCGCGCGTGGCGCTCGACGACGCGTCATCGCAATTCTTCGGGCGTCCTGCGGCAGCCATGGGCGAAGGCGGGACGATTCCGTTCATGGCCATGCTCGGGCGATACTTCCCGACGCGCAGTTCATGATCGCGGGCGTGCTCGGGCCGCGGTCGAACGCCCACGGCCCGAACGAATTCCTGCACGTACCCTACGCGAAGAAGCTCACGGCCTGCGTGGCGAGCGTGATCGCGGCGCACGCCGCGAGGACCTAGCGTTCCGGGATCGCCATCGAGCGCGCGGGCAACGCTGCCCGGAGCGGGGCCGGCAAGCGCTTGCGCGATGCGGGCAACGCGCTGCAGCCCGCGCAAGGCCCCGCTACTGGGGCACGGATTCCGGGTAGACCGGCAATCCATCATCGGCGCAGGACCAACTCGCACGCGACCTCGGAGAAGATGCGCGCCTGCGGCTTGATCGGGACCTCGTCGTCCAACGATCCGGCCGGAATCATGACGATGTCGGTGTCCTTGGCCTGACGCGGCAAGCGGCTGCCGCAGGTGGCGCAGAACTGGTTGGTAAACCGCTTGGCCTCGGGCACCTTGAACGCGCGGATCTGCTGCTCGCCACTGAGCCACTTGAGCACCCCCGGTTGCAGGAAAAGGTTCGAGGCGTGCCCCGTACCTGTCGCCTTGCGACAGCGCGAGCAATGGCAATGGAAGAACCGCTTCGGCTCGCCGGTCACTTCGTACTTCACGGCACCGCACAGGCAGCTGCCCTTGAGGGTGGTCTGGGACATGCCCCGCTCCGGTCGATGATCGAGCGATGCAGGATACGGGAGGATGGCCGGGTGGGGCAAAATGGAGGTCCTCAAGGCTCCAGCCGTACATTTCATGAACGCAATCTGGCATCGCCGACCGACGCTCCAGGATCTTCAAGCCATGTGCCGCGCTACCGCCGTCGAGCACATGGGCATCGAGTTCACCGACGTCGGAGAGGATTCGCTCGCTGCGCGCATGCCGGTGGATCCCCGAACCATCCAGCCGTACGGGCTGTTGCACGGCGGAGCGTCCGTGGTGCTTGCCGAGACGCTGGGCAGCGCCGCGGCCCATCACTGCGTCGACGCCGATGCATTCCTGACGGTGGGCATCGAGATCAATGCGAATCACGTTCGCGGCGTCCGCGAGGGCTGGGTGCGCGGGACGGCACGGCCACTGCACCTCGGACGAGCCACGCAGATATGGGAAGTCCGAGTCGTCGACGATGCCGACCGTCTCGTCTGCGTGGCCCGACTGACGATGGGAGTGCTGTCCCGGGAGGCCACCCGCTGAAGGGCGCTGCCCCGTGTTCCTGCGCCGAAGACCCGGGGTTGCGCGGCCTTGCTGGCTTGCGTGAGCGCACTTTGCGTCTGCGCTCTCAGTCCGACTTCGGCAATCCGATGCGTCCGATGCCGGGCAGGCGCAACGCCGGCCTCGCCACATCGACGCCGGCGGACAGGCCGAGGAGGTTGACCTCCAGCCCCTCCTCGGCGGCGATCAGCACGCCGAAAACGCCCAGCACGGACACCTGCACGCCGGTGCCGCTCGGGGCGCGTGCCACGGGCATGGTGATCGGCAGGTAGTCCTTGCCCACCGCGTTCGCCGGAACGTCCAGTCCCAGGGCGGGCACCGAGCGGGCGATGTGGGCGATGAAGGTGTTGCTGTTGGGCCCCGGCCAGCTCCGGTACGTCTGCGCAAACGGATAGCTCGCGACCGCCGCTTCGATCGGGTCGATCAACGCGTCGGCCTCCGGGCCGCGGCGATCGAGCAGCACCTCCGGCCGGCCGTCGTACCACAGCCCGTCGGGAGCCGCGTAATCGATGTGGACCACCGGTGCCCCGCCCCAGCCCACGACGTCGTAGCGAGTGAACGACGGCGCCGCGGCCTTCTTGACGATGATCCAGGTGTGCACCGCCGCCGCTCCGCGCCACCCGTAGGCGCGCGCTGCATAAACCTGCACGACGGCGTCGCGCACGACCGCGGGATCGGGTGCCAGCCCCGATGCGGCCATCGACGCCTGGTGCCATGAATTCGCCGTCGGCGTGTGAAGCGCGACGCTCGCGGCGAGCGGCACCACGAAAAAGGCGAGAAGAAGCAGCAAGGGAAGGGGGCGCCGGAAGCGTGAGTGCATCGACTGCAGGAGCTTATCACTTGAAGGTCACATCAAGCCTCGCGCCGCCTGCGCACGATCTCGCGCAAGGTGCTGCGGAGGTTGCGCACGACGGGCGTGTCGCGATGCCGTGCCGCTGAGATGAGCCCCACCGGCGGCACGTCCAGCGCAACCGGAAACGCAAGCCGCCGCACGCCGCCCAGGCGTTGGATGTCGTGCCCTGCGTCGGAGGGAACGACGCTCAGCATGCGCGGGTTGGCACGCAGCGTGAGGTGGATGATCTTGATCGACGACGCCTCCACGGTCGCCACCGGAGGCGCCAGCATCGCCTTGGCGAAGACGGCGTTGATGGCGGCGCGCGTCGGCGTTCCGTCCGGCGGCAGCAGCCAGGCGAACGCGGCAAGATCGGCAAGCCTGATGCGCTGGCTGCGAACCAGCGGGTTCTGCGGGTGCACGAGGAGACAGCCGTCCTGCCTGATCAGCGTCTCCTGCGCAAGACCGGGCGGCAGCGGCGCGGTCGAGCACCGTCCGATCACCGCGTCGAGGTTTTGCAGACGCAGCTCCTCGAGCAAGGTCGTCGTCGACGCTTCCGTCACGGTGACGGACATGCGCTGTCGTTCCCCGGTGAGCTCGGCGATCAGGCCTTCGATGAGCGGTCCGGAAACGAAGGGAATGATGCCGAGGCGCAAGCGACCGCCGATGCCTTCGCGATAGGCGTCGAGCTCCGAGCGCCAGCGAGCGATAGTCCGCCAGCAGCGCGCGCGCACGCGCCAGCACGAGCTCGCCGGCGCCGGTGAGGCTCATTCCCTTGGCGCGATCGCGCTCGAACAGATGAACGCGCAGGAGCTGCTCGATGTCGCGCAGCGCGCGGCTGGCCGCCGGTTGCGTGAGCCCGAGCTCGGCGGCCGCCGCGGTGATCGACCTGTGCGCGTGAATCGCGAGCAGGAGCTCCATGTCGCGCGGCCGAAGCCTGCGTCGACGACGGCCTCGCGCTGCGCGCTCGTCGAGCCGTCGCTCAACAGGGCGAAGCGCGGCGTGTCTCACGTGTATATACCAGAGAATGGTATGCACATATGTCATCGTCATCTCGGATAGATTATGCCCGACACGTCACCCTGTCGAGTCGATCATGAAGCTCCGGTTCCTTGCATCCCTCGGCCGCGCTGCTCGCCGTCGTCGTTGCGATCGAGACGTCGCAGGCGCAGCCGTACCCCTCGCGTCCGATCAAGCTCATCGTCCCCTATGGACCGGGCGGCGCCGGCGACGTGATCGCGCGCCTCGTCAGCGTGCACCTCGCGCAAGGAGCTCGGCGTTTCGGTCATCGTGGAGAACAAGCCCGGCGGCAACGGCATGATCGGTGCGCAGGCCGTCGCGAGCGCGCCCCCCGACGGCTACACGGTCCTGCTCGGGCAACACGACGGAGATGGTCGTCTCGCCCTACCTCGTGAAGTCGGCCGCCTACGAGACGCAGCGCGACTTCCGTCCGGTCGCGCTCGCCGGATACCTGCCGCAGCTCCTGGTCGCGAATCCGTCGGTCGAGGCCACGACCATCGACGAGTTCATCGCGCTGGCGAAGGCCCATCCGGGCAAGTACTCGTACGCGACCGCCGGCACCGGCAGCACGGCGCACATCGCCGGCGCGCTCCTCGAGCGGCTGGCGGGAATCAAGCTCCTGAGCGTCCCCTACAAGGGCGGCGCGCAGGCGGTCACCGACGTCCTTGCCGGCAACGTCAGCATCTACTTCTCGGGCATTCCGCCATCGATCGGCTCACGTCAAGGCGGGCAAGCTGGTGGCGCTCGGCATCGCGGGAACGCGTCCCGTCTCCTCGCTGCCCAACGTGCCCGTCCTGGCGACCGGCGCGCTCCAGCGCCTGGACCTGACGGCATGGTTCGGCTTCTTCGTTCCCAAGGACACGCCGAACGACATCGTGGCGCTGCTCCACGGCAAGCTGCGCCAGATCATCGACTCGCCCGAAGTGCACGCGCGCCTGCTCGACGTGGGTGTCGAGCCGGGGTCCATGAGCGCCGCGCAATTCGAGCAGTTCGTGACGGCGGAGCGCAAGAAGTACGGCGACTTCCTGACCGAGCTTGCGATCCACGATCGAGTGAGCGCGCAGCGATGAGACTCTGGCTGCTCGGGACCGGCACGCCGACGCCGTCGACGCGGCGCATGTGCTCCGGGTACCTTCTGCAAGTCGGCGCCGAATACCTCGTGTTCGATCACGGCTTCGGTGCGCACCATCGATTGCTGGAGCTCGGCGTCGCGGCCACTCAGGTCGTCGCACGCGTTCTTCAGCCACCATCACTACGACCACATCGGCGACTATCCGCGCCTGCTGCTCACGCGCTGGGACCAGGGCGCCGGACGCGTGCCCGAGCTCGAGGTGTACGGCCCCCCGGGCATGGCGGCGATCACGCGAGCGCCTCATCGCCGATGACGGCGCGTTCGGGCCCGACCTCATCTCGCGCACGCAGAACCAGGCGAGCCTCGACGTCTACCGCGCGCGCGGCGGGGAGGGTGAGCGCGCCCGCCCGCGGCCGGTGGTGCACGAGCTCGCGTCGCGGCGAGGTCGTGCAGCGCGCAGGATGGACCGTCAGGGTCGCCGAGGTCCATCACTTCGCGCCGCACCTCGTCTCGTATGGATACCGGCTCGACGCGGACGGACGCTCGTTCGTCTACTCCGGCGACACGGGTCCCTGCCGCGCGCTGCAGACGTTGGCGCAGGACTGCGACGTCCTGGTCCACATGTGCCACTACCTCACCGGCACGGCGCCGTCGCAAGACCTTCGCCGCGTTCACCATGGGGCACCGCGAGCTTGCGGAGCTCGCGCAGGCCGCCCGCGTGCGCAATCTCGTGCTGTCGCACGTGACCACGCAGTTCGATCGCCCCGGCATGCGCGAGCGCGTCATCCGCGAGGTCTGCGAGATCTTCCAGGGCAACGTCTACTTCGGCGAGGACCTCATGGAAATTCCCTTCACGTCGCCGGCAGCATCGAAACTCGACTGAACGAGCTGCTATAACCACCCGCCGATGAGCAGGAACGGCGCCCAGAATCCGGGATGCGCTGAACCGCGGATCGGCGAGCGTCTTCTGCTGCGCGCGCTGCAGCGCCTGCGCGCGGCTGGCGGCCTTCGTCTGCAGTTGCCGGAAGAACTCGGGCATCAGCACCGCGGTGGCTTCGTCGCTGATCGACCAGAGCGTGGCCACGGCGCTGCGCGCCCCGGCTTTCACTGCGATGCCCGCGAGACCCAGCGCGGCGCGATCGTCGCCCAGCGCTGTCTCGCAGGCGGAGAGCGTCAGCATCTCGACGGGAGCTCGCGAGTGCTTGCGCAAGCCGATCAGGCGGTCGAGATCGTCCATCGTCAGGCGGCCGTCGTAGGTGAGGAGGAACGACTTGCGCACGTCCGCGTCGATCTTGCCGTGCGTCGCGATGTGCAGCACGCGATAGGGGTTGGCCTTCAATTCCTCCGCGAGGCGCGCGGCCGTGAAGCCCTGGTCCTCCAGCACCGTCGCGCCGTAGAGCGTGTGCATCTCGCCGAGCTCCTGCGCAACCGCCGGCAACGCGGGGAAGCCCTGCACCGACACGGTCAGGCCGCCGGCGAGCGCGCGGCCGCGGGCCACCTCGAGCGGCCGCGGGTCGGTGAGCGTGAGCCCGGGTGTGGTGACGATCGCGTAGCGCTCGACGAGAAACCGGCTCCCGTCGTGCAGCGCCGCCATCGGGACGGTGCGCAGGAAGCGCTCGGGGACGAACACCAGGATGTCGACGTCGTTGCTGCGCGAGCAGCGGCTCGAGCGGCGCGACCAGGTGACCGTAGAGACGCTGCGCGACAGGCAGGTACTCGCTGCCGCGGTAGCGCTGGAGCGCGCGGCGCAGCGCGCGCACGTCGCTTTCGAGCGCCTCGGCGGTTGCCGCGACGGAGATCTGGTGCAGCCGCCCCGCGATGGCCACCAGGAGCTCCGCGCGGTCGGGCAGGAGGATCGGATAGACGACCGCCGTGCGCGGCGTGAGCTCGTCGAGCGAGGTGATGCGCGCGCCGAGCGCGGTCACGCAATCGTCGTGGAAGTAGTCCTGCAGCTCCTCGACTTTCGCGAGCTCGGTGAGATTGCGCGCTTCGCGCAGCAAGGCCTGCGCTTCCGGGGCGTCGCTGCGCGCGCGCGCCCGCTGGAGCACGACGTCCGCTGCTTCGTAGAAGAGCGGCCCGGCAGCCTCGCGGAACGCGACGCCGCGTGCCCGATACTCGCAGGCGATGTCCTCGCGCGTCGCCTGCAGCGCGCTGACCGCGCGCCGATAGGCATCCAGGGCTGCGTCGTCGCGCGAGAGCTTGCGCAGGATCCTGCCGGCCTGCCACTCCCAGCGGAACGCGAGATCGGTCGCCCCGGCGGACTGTGCGGCGAAGGCCGCGGCGAGTGTCGGCGGCAGCGCCTGCGCGTAGGCGCCGCTCCGCTCGTGGATCGCGCCGATCTCGCCCTGCGCCGCCGCGGCGAGACGCGGACTGCCCGATGCGCGCGCGATCGTGCTCGCGGCGCGAAGGAGAGCGATGCCTCTCTCGGTCATTTGCGCCGGTGCGAACCCGGGCGCCGTGCCGAGGGCCGCCGTGAGCTGCCCTGCGCCGACGAGGATCGCCGCCTTGTCGTCCGAATCGGGCAGGCCGGAGGCGACGGCACGCGCTTCGTCGAGCAGCGTCGCGGCTTCGTTGCCCCGCTTCTGCGCGAGCGACCACCGGGCAGCATTGACGAGTGCCTTCGCGAGCGTCGGGGCGTCGTCGGCGCGCCGCGCGAGCGCGATGGCCTCGTCGAACGCATCGCGCGCCTGCGCGGCCGGACCGTGCTGTGCGTACAGATTGCCGCGCGTGATTTGCGCGCGCGCTTCGACGGCGATGCTGCCGGTCGCCGCGGCCAGATGGGCAGCGCGCTCGACGACGGGGCGCGCGTCGTCGACGCGGCCGGCGGCGAGCAGCGCCGTCGCCCAGTCCATTGGCGGCGACCGCTTCGCGCAACGGATCCTTCGCCGATTCGGCGGCCCTTAGCGCATCGTCGAACTGCCGGATCGCGGCGGTCACGTTGCCGCCGGCGAGCGACCGGTGCGCATCGGCCAGCAGGCCGTCGATCGCTTCGCCGCCGGCCGCGCTCGTCGCCGACGCGCGCACGCCGTCCGCAGCGGGCGCGGGCGTCGAGCCGCGAGCATCCATCGTCGCGCCCGCGGCGGCGAGCAGCAGCGCCACTACCGCAATCGTTCGTGAGGAAGTCATCGCCCGCACGAGACATTCTCGCGACGCCTCGGCCCACCGGGCATGACAACCGTCAACGACGATGGCCGCGGCCCCGCTTCTAATGAACACGGGAAGGAGCAAGGCGTGCCGTCGCGGCATGGGGACGGCGTGAGCGATGCCCATGGCGCTGCGTCGACGGGCAGGCACTGCGAGGCGTACCGTGGCCGACACGCGGGCCGCGTTGCTGCCCGCAGTACTGTTAGCCGTAGTTCTTCCCGCCGTCGCGGCCGGCGAGTCTCCGGCGGGCACGACAACCCGCGAGCCGGGCCCGGCCGAAACACGCACGGTATCGAGCGCGAGCGGCGAGCTGCGCGTCTTCGTCCGGGCCTTCGCGTTCACCGGCAACAAGGCGTTCACGGCCGACGAATTGCGCGCGGTCGTGAAGTCATTCGAGGAGCGCACGCTCGCGCACCGAGGATCTCCTCGAGGTTCGCCAGCGGCTCAACGTGTTCTTCCTCGAGCGCGGCTACGTCAACTCGGGCGTGCTGATCCCCGACCAGGAAATCGAGAACGGCGTCGTCGAGATCCGCGTGGTCGAGGGCACGCTCACGGGCGTGGCGATCCGCGGGACGCAGGGACTCGACCCCGACTACGTGCGCGCCAGGATCACCCCCGAGGATGGGAGCGTCCTCAACGTCAACGAGATGCAGGAGCGGCTGCAGCTCCTGCGCCAGAACCCGCTGATCGGGCGTCTGCAGGGGGAGCTGCGCCCGGGCCTCGGATTGGGGGAAAGCGAGCTGGATCTCCTGGTCGAGGAAGCCCCGCCTTTCCGCGCGAGCGTGACGCTCGCGAACGATCAGTCGCCGAGCGTCGGCGGGGAAGGCGTGTGGCTGCAGCTGCGCGACCGCAACTTGAGCGGCCGCGGCGACACGCTGCGCGTCGCCGCGGGGAAGACGCGCGGCCTCGATGACGGCCGCGTGTCGTACGCGCTTCCCGTCACGGCCAGGGATGCGAGCCTCTCCTTCGGCTACGCGCAATCGCGCTCCATCGTCATCGAGCCGCCGTTCGACGGCATCGACATCGAGAGCCGCACGCCGCACGGTGAGCGTCGCGCTCGACGTTCCGATCCGTCGGACGATCGGCGAGCAGTTCGACGTGGGCGTGCAGATCGAGCGCGAGGAGAACCGGACGTTCCTGCTGGGGGAGCCCTTCTCGTTTTTCGCGGGCGCCGACGACGGTCGGAGCGTGGTGACCCCGCTGCGGCTCACGCAGCAGTACGTCCGGCGAGCGCAGGACGAAGCGCTCGCGCTGCGCTCGACGGTGAGCATCGGCCTGCCCCTGTCCGGAGCGACCGTCCACGACGAAGGTCCCGACGGGCAGTTCGTGGCCTGGCTCGTGCAGGTCCAGTGGGGGCAGCGGTACGACAGCACGGGTGCGGAGCTCGCCGTGCGGGCCGAGCTTCAGCTGGCGAGCCGGCCGCTGTTGCCGGTCGAGCGCTTCCCGATCGGGGGGATCTCGATCATCCCGGACGCGGCCGGCGCCGGCGCCGCCGGAACCGTTCGCGGTTACCGCCGCAACGCGATCGTGCGCGACAACGGCGTGTCCGCGTCGATCGACTACACGCATCCGGTCTGGCGCTGGGGAGAGGAGCGCGGCGTGCTGTCCGCAGGGGCCTTCTTCGATTACGGCGCCGGGCGGAACAAGGGCGTGCCCACCGCGGACCCGCCCGATCTGGCGTCGGTCGGTGTCGGATTGCGCTGGAGCAGCACGATGTTGCACGCGGCGCTCTACGGCGCGCTGCCGCTGCGCAAGGTCGACCGGCCGCACACCGACCTCCAGGACAAGGGCATCCATTTCGCGCTGATCTGGTCGTGGGACGGCGACCTTCGCGGCGCAAGGAGCGTCCCATGACGTTCATCCCGATCGGTTGCCGGAAGACGTGCGCACCGGCGCTGCGCTGCCTCGTCGCCGCGCTCGCGGCTGCGTCGCTTTGCGCGAGCTTCGTTGCGCGCGCCGGCGGTATCGCCACCGACGGCTCGCTCGGGCCGCGGGTCACGCTCCCGGGACCCGCCTACGCGATCGGAGCGGACCTCGGCAGGCAGGTCGGCGGCAATCTCTTCCAGAGCTTCCACACGTTCTCGCTGACGCAGGGCGAGTCGGCGGTGTTCTCGGGACCCGCGTCCGTGGTCAACATCATCGGTCGCGTCACCGGTCCGGATGCCTCGTTGATCGACGGGCGCATCGGCAGCGACATTGCCGGCGCGAATCTCTACCTGTTCAATCCCCAGGGGATCGCCTTCGGGTCGCACGCATCGCTCGACCTGTCCGGATCGTTTCGCGCGAGCACCGCCGATTACGTGCGTTTCGCCGACGGGTCGCGCTTCTCTGCCTCGCTCGGGGGCGACTCGGTGCTCAGCGTCGCGGCGCCTTCGGCGTTCGGCTTCGTGGCGGCGGCCCCGGCCGCGATCACGCTGACGGGCAGCAGTCTGCGCGTCGCCGACGGCCGCACGCTGGCGCTCGTCGGCGGCAGCGTGGTGCTGAAGGGGGAGGGCGGCACGGGAAGGCTGACGGCGCCCGGCGGGCACGTCGAGCTCATGGCCGCGGGTCCCGGCGAAACGCCGATCGGCGAAGGCGCGGTGACCGCGCCTTCGTACGCGGGCGAGGTCCGGCTCGAGGACGGCATGCGCGTGGATGCGAGCGACGCGGGCGGGCAGGTTCTCGTGCGGGCGGGGAACGTTTCGATCGACAACTCCGTGGTCACCGCGCAGGCCACTGGCGCCGCGAGTGCAGGCGGGATCGACATCGCGGCACCGGGTTCGGTGTCGCTCGCGGCGAGCACGGTGCAAAGCGCGTCGGCGACGAGCGGCGGTGCCGGCCGGATCGCGATCCGCGCGGGCCGGCTCGTGCTCGTCGACTCGGCGCGGATCGACACGACGACGTTCGGTCCGGGCCGCGGCGGGACGATCGACATCGACGTCGGCGACCTCGCGATGAGCCGCCAGTCGCGCATCAGCAACAGCGTGCAGGAGGGCGCGGCGGGGACCGGCGGCCAGACGTCGATCCGTGCGAGCGGCAACGTGCGGCTGGACGGCTACGGCACGATCATCCAGTCCAACACGTTCGGGACCGGGCCCGGCGGCTCGGTGTCGATCGACGCCGCGACGGTCGATGTGCTCGGCGGATCGGTGCAGGCTGCGAGCACCGGCAGCGCACCGGGCGGCAGCGTGGCCATCCGCACGGGCGCGCTGAAGGTGGATTTGCTCGGCTGGGTCGACGCCAGCGCGTACGGGACCGGGCCGGGAGGCGCGATCGCCATCGACGCTGGCAGCGTCGACATCGTCGGCGAGTCGGCGCTGCTCGCGACTGGAGAGAACGGTGCCGGCGGCCGCATCGCCGTGCGGGCAGCGAGCATGCGCGTCGAGGAGGGCAGTTACGTCGATGCGCGCACTTGGGGAACGGCGCCCGCCGGCTCGATCGCGATCGACACCGGCAGCCTCGACGTCGGCAGCGGATCGATCGTGACCGCGACGGGCGACGCTGGCGCTGGAGGGAGCATCAGCGTCGAGACCGGCACCCTGCGCCTCACGGGCGGCGGATCGATCCTCGCGGGGACGTACGGGGACGCTCGCGCGGGCGCGATCGCGATCGACGCGCGCGACGAGATCTCGCGTGACGGGCGTCTCGGGCAGCGGCGAAGCGAGCGTGGTGTGGGCAGGCACCGGAGGCAAGGGCGACGGCGGAAGCATCGCGATCACGACGCAGCGCCTGCAGGTGGCGACCGACGGGCGGATCGTCGCCGAAGCCGTGGGCAACGGCCGGGCGGGGACGATCGCGATCACGGCGCAATCGCTGTCGATCACCGACGGCGGCGACATCTCGACCGAGGCGTTCTACAACTCGCCGGGCGGCGGGAACATCACCGTGAACGTCGCCGGCCCGATCGACATCGTCGGGCGCAACGAGCCGCGGAACCCGAGCCCGGGCTCCGACCGGGTATCGACCGGGATCTTCACCTACACCGGGGACGTTTCCATCCACGCGGGATCGCTCGACGTCAGCGACAGCGGGGCGGTGACCGCGCGCACCTGGAACGACAACCCGGGAGGGCGCCATCACGATCGACGTCGGCCGGCTCGAGCTCTCCGACGGCGGGCAGATCAACGCCGAGAGCATGGGGTCGAGCTACTACAACGGGCCCTCCGGGAGCATCGTGGTCAACGCGACCGAGGCGATCGCGATCCACGGCGACGCGGGAGGGCGCCCCAGCGGAATCCGCGCCGGCACGCGCAGCGGCGGAGCGGGCGGGCGCATCGAGGTGACGACGCCGTGGCTCACGATCGGCGAGGGCGGATCGATCAACACGGCCACCGGCGTGTTCGGCGAGGGCAGCGCGGGCAACATCGTCGTGCGCGCCGATGTCGTCGATCTCGTCGGCGGGGGGCTGCTCAGCAGCTCGAACGGGTATGGCGACGGCGGATCGATCGAGGTCACCGCCGCGCAGCGCATCACGCTCTCGGGCGGCGGGTACGTGTCGGCGTATGGCGAGCGCGAAGGCGTGCCCGGCCGGATCACGCTGTCGGCGCCGGAGATCTACGCGACGGCGGGGCTCATCAACACGTCGACCGATGCTACCCAGCCGGCGGGCGACATCACGCTCACCGCCGACCGGATCGAGATCCGTGGCGAGACGCGGATCCAGTCGGAAAGCTCGTCCGAGGCGGACGCCGGTGCCATCCTGATCGAGGCCGGCGAGTCCTTCTTCAGCGACGACAGCGCGGTGACGACCGCGGCCGCGTTCGCTTCCGGGGGCAACATCGTCATCCGGGCGCCGACGGTGGCACTGACCCACGAGAGCCCCGTCACGGCCACCGTGTTCGGCGGCAGCGGCGACGGCGGGAACGTGACCATCACCGCAACGCGCTTCGTCGCGCTCTCGAACAGCGACCTCACCGCGCGCGCGGACCAGGGCTACGGCGGGCGCATCACCGTCAATGCCGAGGTATTCCTGCGCGCGCCGGACGTCGACCTCGATGCCTCGTCGAATGTCATCGGCAACGAGGGCGTCGTCGAGGTCAACGCGCCGCTGCTCGATCTCACCGGGACGATCCTCCCTCTGGCCGCGAACTTCCGCGAGGACACGGCGCTGCTGCGCGATCCGTGCGGCGCGCGGGTGGCGCGCGGGGCGAGCAGCCTCGTTCGCGTCGGGCGCGGAGGATTGCCGCCCGACCCCGCGAGCTATCTCTACGTCACGGGACCGCTGGCCGGTGCATCGCCCAGCGCGGAGCTGCGCCCCGCGCCCGTGGCGAACCCCGCCATCGGCGCGGCCCTCGTGTGCCCGGACATGCCGGGACGTTGAGATGCCGACCATGCGATCCGCCGCAACGGCTGCAGCCGCGCGACGTTTGCGCGACTTGGCGAGAGGATGGGTGATGGCGGCCGGCGCAGTCTGGCTCGCGATGCTCGGTGCGTGCGGCACCCTCCAGATCCCGCCCGAAGCGACGGTGGACCGGCCCGTTCGCGCCGAGACGCTACCCGCGCTGCCGGACTACGACGATCCCGCATGGCTGCTGTCGCAGGGGTTGCCGTTGCGTCGCGACTGGCTGCGCGAGGGCCGCACGCCGATCGACGGCGGGGAGATGTTCCTCCTGCGGCACGTGCTGACGGACCTGCCGTACAAGAACGTGCAGGAGACCGAGGCGTGGGTCGAGCGCGTGAATCGCGAGTTCGGTCCGACGCCGCCATGGCGGTATCTGCCCGAGCGGCGCCTCGGCCACTACAAGTGCATGAGCGTCGCGGCGTCGACGATCCTCGACTGGTTCGCGCTCGAACGCGGCGAATCGCTGCCCGGTTTCCGCTCGTGGCTCAACGGAACCGACGAGCGCGGCTTCGACCACCGCATCATCGACGCGATCTACTACCAGCGTGCGGCATCGGACACCGGCCGCGTTTACCCGCTCCTGACCTCGAGTCTCGATCCGGTCGAGCAGACGCCCATCGCCTACCGCATGGAGGGCTTCGCGCGGATCATCACGATGGCGAGCGAGCCGGGCGCGCCGCGCGGGCAGGTCCTCGAGGTCGCGGACGTCAGCCTGCCGGGCGTCACCCACCGGGCCCGCGTCGGGGACTTCCTCGATGTCGCCTACCACGCCGTCATCCGGTCGACGCCCTTGCGCGAGGTCGCGCGCGACCCCGACGCCTACAACCGGAAGCTGATCGACGCGATCGAGCAGCACGGGCCCCTCTATGCCGGCATCCGGGTCCGTTTCGCCTCGAGCGGCGGCATCGTTGCAGAGCACGACATCGCGCGTCTCGCGATCCCGAACGTGTCCGGCCATGGCGTCGTGATCGTCGGCTACGTGCGGCAGGCCGGCCGGACGTATTTCGTCTACCGCGAAACGTTCGGCGATTTCGACGACGAGTTCGCCGACGGCGGGCCGGCGTACCGCGCCTATCCCGTGCACGGTTTCAACGAGGCCTACAGCTTCCACCGCTGAAGCTGCGCAGCCGCTTCGGCGCTTGGCGCGAAGCGGATCGGCCGTCCGCTACGGCGTTGCCACGGGCTGGAGGCTCCAGTACGGGAGACCGCCCTTGGTGCGCGGCAGCAGGCGCCGGCGGTCGGGGGCGAGGCCGCGGAGCACCTGCGCGAGATCCGTGATGACGCGCTGCTTGCTCGCGAAGTAGGCGTGGAACTCCGGGACGCTCCACGGCGCGACGTCGATGCCGGACGCATCGATCGTGTCGATGCCGCGGGCCACCGGCAGCGGAAGGCCGAGCCGCTGCGCAGCGAGCGCCGCCGAGACGTCGAGCGCGCGATCCTTGTCCGACGCGTAGAGCGTCCATCGCCGCGAGAGCGAGACGATGCGGGGGGCGATCTGGTCGACGAACGCCTGCGCGTCGAAATCCGGCGCCGCCAGGATGACGTTCTCGAACAGCGCCGGCGCACCGGGGCCGCGCCGCAGCGCGATCTCGTAGAGCGCGCGGATCAGCACCTGGTTGCCCATGCTGTGCGCGAGCAGGTGGAGCCTTCCGCCCTTCACCTGCGCGATCGTGTCCTCGAGGAACTGCGCGAGATGCGGCGCGCTCCACTCCGCGCTCTCGCGGTCCGAGAAGTACGCGGTCATCTTCCCCGCCGACGGCCACGAGAACAGGATCGGCACGCCCGGGAAGTCGAGGTCGTAGGCGATCTGCGCCGAGCGCCGCGCAGCGCGGCCGAACGCAACGTTGTAGCCGTGGACGAAGACGAAGCGTGTCGAGCCCGTCGGCCTTGGACGTGGCCTCGGATGTCGTCGTAGAACGCGGCGCGATCGAGCGGCCGGATCGACTTCAGCACGACGTGCCTGGTCGGGATCCTCGTTCCACTCGAGCTTGTACCACTCGGGCTCCTCCGCGATGCCCGGCCGATGCACGCCGACCGGGATCGTGACCTCGCAGATGCCGTAGCTCAGCGTGCCGCCGCTCTGCCGTTCGCCGCCGAACTAGTCGTCCGGTGCGGGACGTCCGGTGGGGCGCCGGTCGGTCGCGTAGAACACGATGCGGGTGACGACCTGCTCCGGCTTCGACGCCCCGCGCCCCCGCCGCGGACTTGTCGCCGCGCCGGGCGATGGCCGGCTCGACCGTCGGCGCAGTGCGCAAGTAGTCGACGATCGCCCCGACCGTCGTCAGGTCGTCGCGCGCGGTGACGACGACGCCGTGATCGCGGCACAGCATCGCGACGATCTCGTAGGCGTCGGTCGCATCGGCGTGCAGGTCCCGCAGCAGGTCGGTCGCGTCGTTCGACGTCCTCGATCGGCACGCCGAAATAGTCGGCGATCGCGCGCCGCACGGCCTGCCGCAGCTGCCGGTCGGCGTCCGACGTGCTTTGCGGCGCCGAAGCCGTTGCGCGGTCCGGCCGCGCCGCCGGCGCCTGCGCCGTCGCCTGCGCGCCGAGGCATGCGAGCACGGCCGAGAGCACCGCGACGAGGAAGAGTTGAGCGCGCATCAGATCAGGCCGCCGATCGGCATCAGCGAGTAGAGCATGAGCTGGAAGCGCGAGCCGGCGTCGGCCTCGGGTTCCTCGTGCGTCGCATGCGTGCGCCCGTCCGCGATCCACGTCCACGTGAGTCGGTCGTCAGGCGGGCGCGAGCGTGAGCTTCCAGCTGTTGACGGGCTCCATGTCCCGCTCGATCGCGGTGGCGACCTGCGCGGCGAGCTCGGGGCTGTCCACCAGCACGCCCATCTCGGTGTTGAGATGCGTCGAGCGCGGATCCATGTTGAACGAGCCGATGAAGACGATGCGCCGATCGATCACCATCGTCTTCGCGTGCAGCGCGAGACGTGCGGGAACCTCCATCCGCGGCAGGCGCGTGACGATCTCGCCGAGGTACTGCGGGTGCGGCATGATCTCGTGGAGCTCCACACCCTGCTGCAGCAGCGTGCACCGCTGCGGGGCGTAGCGCGAGAAGGCGAAGATGTTGTCGGTGGACGTGAGCGAGTTGGTGAGGATGCGCACGCGGACTCCGCGTCGTCGCACCTCGCGGATCGAGGTCGAGCGTGCCCGGCATCATCGCGAGATACGGGCGTCTCGGCGAGGATCTCGCTGCTTCGCCTGCGCGGCGGCATCGGTGAGCCGACGTCCCGTCTCGCCGAACGCATCGAGTCGCCGGATGTCGTCGTTCTTGCCCGGAATGTCGTAAATCAGCCGCGCCTCGCCCCACACCAGCCGGCTCCGCGAGATCGGCGAGCCGTGCCTGCGTCTCCGCCAGCGCGGTCTGGAACCGCTCCGGGAAGTGCTTCGGATCCGCCGCATAGGCCCTGCAGATCCGCGTAGTACGCGTCGCGCTCGGCCTCGGTGAAGTCCGCCGCGCACGAACGCCTCGACCGGCACCGACCAGACGCTGTTCCAGTACCGGTCGAAGCCCTCCGCGATCTGCGCACGATCGGTCCCACGGTCGAGCACGTCGCGATCGCGGAAATTGAACTCGCGATGCATGTCGTAGTACTCGTCGGCGACGTTCCTGCCGCCGATGATCGCCGCGGCACCGTCGACGACGAGCGCCTTGTTGTGCATGCGACGATTCAGCCGATGGAAATCGGCCAGGACCGCGAAGGCCTTCGGCAGGAACTTCCTGCCGACGACGCCGGTCGGGTTGTAGAGCCGGATCTCGATCCGCGGGTGCTGGTCGAGCATCGTCGAGAAAGCGCGGATCGGTGGCGAGCGACAGGTCGTCGACCAGCACGCGCACGCGCACGCCGCGATTGGCGGCGCGCAGCAGCCGCTCGGCGGCGATCGTGCCGACGTTGTCCTCGCTCCAGATGAAGTACTGGGCGTCGACCGTGCGTTCGGCGCGATCGGTCAGCGCGCCGCGCCAGAGCAGCGCTTCCTCGCCCCGCTCGAGGACGTAGAAGCCCGACTTCGCGCCCTCGGATGCCGTCAGGCGCTCGATCTCGCCGACCGAGCGAGGTCGAGGCGGGGTCGATCGTCGCATAGGAGGGTGTGCGCGGCACGTCCTCGAGCGCGATCGGCTGCACGGCGCATCCCGCGAAAACGGCCGAAAGCACGAGTACCGCGGCGGCCCGGAACATTCGATCCCCAATCCCACCGGCCAGCCACAACCTGCCCGGTGAAGACAGCTTCGCAGATGCGAACCGGCCCATTGTTGATGAGTGTCACGGTTCGTGCGCGGCGGGCACGTTGTCTCCACGTCAGCCCATCCGGTTGGGCAGCCAGAGGACGAGCGCCGGAAACAGGCAAAGCACGGCGATCAGGATGAGGTGCGCGAACACGTGCGGCCACACGCCGGCGAATACTTCGGTCACCGGACGCCCCGTGTAGCGCGCGACCACGAACACGTTGAGCCCGACCGGAGGCGTGAGCAGTCCCACCTCCGCGATGACGATCACGAGCACTCCGAACCACACGGGATCGAAGCCGAGTGCCTTCACGACCGGCAGCACCACCGGCACGGTCAGGATCAGGATCGCGATCTGGTCCATGATGCAGCCGAGCACCAGGTAGATGCAGATGATGATCAGCATGACGATCCACGCCGGCACCTGCCACGCCGCGATCGCGGCGACGAGCGTCTGCGTGAACAGGGTCAGCGTGAAGAAATACCCGAAGATGCGGGCAGCGAGGATGATCATGAAGATCATGCAGCTCGTGGTCACCGCGTCGACGAGGGCGCCGCGCAGCGTGCGCCAGTCGAGCTTGCCGGCGCGCCATGCAAGGAGCAGGGCGCCGAAGGCCCCCAGCCCCGAGGCTTCGGTCGGAGTGGCGACGCCGAGATAGATCGAGCCCGTGACGGCGAGGAAGAGCGCGAGCATCGGGCCGGTCACGCGCAACGAGGCGAACTTCTCCGCATACGTGTATCGCCGGCCTGCCGGAGCGCGCCGGGGATCCATGAACACCAGCGCCATGACCGTGAGCGCGATCGTGAGGGTGACGAGCAGGCCGGGCACGACGCCGCCGACCAGGAGCTTGCCGATGCTCACGTCGGCGATGATCCCGTAGAGAACCAGCGCGATCGACGGCGGGATCAGCATGGCGAGGGTGCCGGAGATCGCGACCGCCCCGCAGGCGAGCTTCGGCTCGTAGCCTTGCTTCATCATCGCGGGGATCGTCGTCGCCGAGAGCGTCGCCGCGGCTGCCGTGCTCGACCCCGAGATCGCGCCGAACCCTGCGCCCGCGATGGCGGTCGCAACCCCGAGCCCTCCCGGCACGCGCCCGACCCACGTCGCCGCAGCGTCGAACAGATCGTCGGCCACGCCCGACAGGATCACGAACTCGGCCATCAGCAGGAACATGGGCACGGTGATGAGCTCGTAGGACGCCGTCGACGAGAGCGGCGCGGTGTCGAGGATGCCGAGCACCATCGGCATGCCGCCGAACAGGTACAGTCCCACCGCGCCGGCGACGGCGAGCGCGAACGCCACCGGCATGCCGCACGCGAGCAGCACGAAGAGCGCGAGTGTCACGCCCAGAAGCAGCATGCCCATCAGAGCGAATCCATGGCGGCGGACTCGTTGCGCTCCGTCGTGTCCCCCGAGACATCGGTGCCCGCTACAGCCGGGTCGACTGCGCTTCGAGCCGCGAACGCGAGCAGCAGCGCGGCCGCACCGACCGCGAGGCGTGCGGTCATGACGCCCATGCCGATCGCACCGACCGCGGCCGGAATCCACGTCGGCCACGGAATCGCACCGGCGACGACCTCGTGGGTGGTGAACCGCGACCACGCGTTCGCCGCCGCGAGCCACGTCATCAGCGCAAACAGCGCGCTCGTCGCCATCCAGCCGATCATCTTGCAGAGCCGGCGCAGGCGCAGCGGAAAGCGCGAGTACACGATGTCGACGTTGACGTGATGCTCGCGCCGCAGCGTCTCGGACAGCGCGAAGAAGAACGACGTGACCATCAGGTAGTTCGAGACGAGATCGTACGACCAGGCGAGCGGCGCGTTGAACACGTAGCGCATCGTGACGTCGATGACGACGATCGTCATGATGGCGAACACCGCGAGCGCCGCAACGGTCACGAGCACGCTCTCGACGTGCGCGATGAACCGCGCGGCCGACGAGAACGGGCGTCCGCCCGCGCTCATCGGTTCCCGTCCGTGAAGGGGCGAGGCGGTCCTGCGCTCACTTGCCTGTCAGCGCCGTGCGGAAGGCATCGAGCACCTGTGTGCCGGGCTTGCCGCGCTTGTCGAGATCCGCCGCCCACTCGCGGGCCACCCCGCCGGTGACCTGTTGCAGGGACTTGTGGTCGGCCTCCGGCAGGCGGGTCAGCGTGACACCGGCCTGACGCAGCTTGCCCATGTCCGCCTCGACGCTCTGGTCGACGCGCGCGCAGGCCTGGCGCGTGACGGCGTCGCCGGCCTCGCTCATGGCCTTCTGAACGTCGGGCGGAAGCTGCTTCCACTTGCTTTCGCTGATCACGTAGGTGATGACGCCGCTGCCGAAGTTCTCGCCGAGCGTGCCGTGCTTGACGAGTCCCTGCAGGTTGTACGCGAGCGCGGTGGAATACGCGACGAGGGCGCCATCGATCGTGCCGCGCGTGAGGGACTCGAACACCTCGCTCGTGCCCATGTGCACGGGCACGGCATCGATGCGGCGCATGGTCAGGTCCTTCGCGCCGCCCGTGGTGTAGATCTTCTGCCCCTCGAAGCTCTTGAGCCGGTCCAGGGGCTTGCGCGAGAACACCTGATAGGGCGGCAGCACGAGGGCAAAGAGGATCCGCACGCCGTTGGGCTCGAACTCCGACTGCTGCAACATGCCGCCCCGGGCGAGCGACCAGTAGGCGAGCGTCCCCTGGCAGCTGGAGCCGAAGCTGCCCGGCAGCTCGGCGACCGCGGACAGCGGCATCTTGTCGGACACGAACGCCGGGATGACGAGGCCGATGTCGGCCACGCCGGACAGCGTGAGCGCGAGCAGGTCCTTGCCCTTGCCGATCTGCTCGGCGGGAAAGTACTGGAACGTCACCGCGCCCGCGGTGCGCCGGGTGACTTCCTGCATCCAGGGCTTCGTGAGCGCCTCCGCGATGTAGTGGCCTGCCGGATAGACATCCGCCACCCGCAGTTGCAGCGTCTGTGACTGGGCCGCCGTCGCCCAGGCAAGTGCCGCGAGCAGGCATGCAATTCGTCGCATCGTCGTCTCCTCTGAAGGGGCAGGAAGCCCATGGCCGCGGTAGGGCAGGGCACGCGCCACGCGTGCGCACTTCGGATATAATACAACGCTGTTGCCTAGCAGGAAACGGCGCATTATTCTGTCCCTGCGCGCCGCCATCCTCGTGGCGCGTGCCGGAGCCGCCGCCACCCCATCCGCCGGAGCAGTCATGGAAGCCAGTCGCAAGTTGCTGTCCCCCGCGCTCGACGACGCGGCGGTCGCCGAGGCGCGCCGCCTGCTCGGCATCCCCATTCGCGTCGAGCAGTGGAACTACGAGGCCGCGCGCGACGTGATCCGTCACTACGCCTGGGGCATCGGCGACGACAACCCGCTCTACGCCGACGCCGGCGTATGCCGCCGCCACGCGCTGGGGCGGCATCGTCGCGCCACCGACGTTCTTCTTCGCCATCTTCGACGCCGTGGTCGCGCCCGGCCTGCCCGACATCCAGTGGTACTACTCCGGCTTCGACGCGCAGTTCCACGAGCCCATCCGGCGCAACGACGAGATCGCCGCCGAGGCCGAATACGTCGACGTCAAGGAGGTCTCCGGGAGGAATGTCGCGCGCATGCTCGTGCAGACCGGCGAGGTGAGATATCGCAACCAGCACGGCCGCCTGGCGACGCGCGTGCTCTCGCATTGCTACCGCGTGGCGCGCAATTCGGCCGAAGGCGGCTTGCGCTACGAAGCGCGCGCGCGGCAGGAGTACACGAAAGCCGAGCTGCGCAAGATCCGCGACGCCATGCTGGGCGAGTACCGCCGCGGTGCCGACACGCTCTACTGGGAGGACGTGCGCGAGGGCGAGCCGCTGCCCGAGATCGTGCGCGGTCCGCTCAACCAGCTCGACATGACCTGCTACTACGCCGGAGCGGTCGGTACCTCCGGCTACAAGTCCACCAAGCTCAAGGCGAAGTACGCCTTCTGGGCGGAAGAGGATCCCGACAAGCTTCCCAACAACTACGATCCGAGCTACTACTCGGCCGCCGAGTCGCCGAGCATCGGGCATCAGATCGAAGCCATCGCGACCCGGGAGCTCGGCATGCCCGGCGCCTACGACAACGGTCCGCAGCGGTCGGGATTCATGGCGGTCTGCGTGACCAACTGGATCGGCGACGACGGCTTCGTGCGCAACTACGGCATTCGCCTGCGCCGACCGGTCATATTCGGCGATACCAACCACATCGGCGGGCGCGTGACCGGCAAGCGTGTGGACGGCACGCGCGCGCTCGTCGAGATCGAGCTCGTCGCCAGGAACCAGCTCGGTGAGCGTCACGGCAACCGGCACGGCGAGCGTGGAGCTTCCGCGTCGTCGCCCATGACCTCCCGTACCGACACATCGACCCGAGGAGCACTGCACATGGACAAGAGCACGGCGGCAGCGATCGAAAGCGGCAAGGCGCACTTCATGCAGACGCTCGGCAACGTCCCGGAGCCCATCCGGGCGATGATGGAGCACGTGCCCGAGCACTTCGTCGGGTACCTGCAGTTCCGCGAGGCGGTGTACCGCGGCCCCGAGAACGGCGGCCAGCTCGATCTGAAGACGAAGGAGTTGCTCTACACGGTGCTCGACATCGTCACCGGCAACGAGGACGGGGCCAAGAACCACGGCCGAGCGGCATTCGCCGCAGGCATGACCAGCGGCGAGCTCGCCGAGGCGTGCATGCAGGTGATGCACGTCTGCGGCGTCACCACGTGGGGCAAGACCGGTTACAAGGTCGTCGACTTCATCGCCGGCCTCGAACGCGGCGGCGCGTCGACGCAACGCCGCTGACGGCGCCACGGCGGCCGTGAACTTCGCGCTCTTTCTGGAGATGCATGCGCGCGGCGCGCCGGGCTCGCCCGCACTCGTCGACGCGCGCTGTCGATTCTCGCTCGCGGAGCTCGACGAGCTGGTGAATCGATGCGCCAACCTGATCGACCGGCAGGGGCTGCGCAGTGCCGACCGGCTCGCGATCTATCTTCCCAATCGCGCCGAAGCCGTCATCTGCCTGCTCGCCGCGATGAAGGCGGGCGTGCCGGCGGTGCCGCTGAACTGGCGCCTGCAGGGTCCCGGACCTCGCGCGCGTGCTCGACCACTGCGCGCCGGCTTGCCTGGTCACGACTGCAGACAGAGCGCAGAAGCTCCAGGCTGCCGCGCCGAGCGTGCTCACCGTGGACGATGCGCCGCAAGGCGGCAGTTTCTGGGCGGAGCTCGCCTCGTGCGACCCGCGCTTCCGCACCCGCGCATGCCAGAGCCACGAGATCGCCCATCTGCTCTACACCTCGGGCACCACGGCCGTGCCCAAGGCAGCCATCCACACCCACGGCATGCGCGTGGCGATCGCCGCGGCCATGTCCGACTGCTTCCAGCTCTCGAGCCGCGACGTCGGCCTCGCCATCTCGCCGCTGTTCCACACCAGCGGCTTGAGCGTGTTCGCCAACTGCGTGTTCGCCGGCTGTCCGCTGGTGCTGCTCGAGCAGTGGGACATCGCCCAGTTCCTGGCCGCCGTCGAGCGCGAGAAGGTCACCTTCATGCACCTCATCGGCACGATCGTGGTCGACATCGCACGCGCGCCGGAATCCCTGTTCGGACGTGCCCCGGGTACCGTGCGCTTCACCTGGGGCGGAGGCCATTCGCTCGACCCGCAGGCGCTCGAGACGTTCGAGCGCCGCATCGGCGGGGTGTTTCTGCAGGGCTACAGTCGCACCGAAGGCGGACTCACGTACAACCCGCTCGATCGCGCGCTGCGGCGCTTCGACAGCAACGGCGTTCCCAACCGCAACAGCTCCGACGTGGCGATCATCGATCCTGCCACCCAGCGGCTTTGCGCCGAGGGCGAGACGGGTGAGATCGTGGTCCGCGGCGACGGCGTGTCTCCCGGCTATTGGGACGGCGAGTTCGTGCGGCAGCGCACGCTCTACGACGGCGGCTGGCAGCCGACGGGCGATTCGGGCTACGTCGACAGCACGGGCGCGCTGCACTTCCTCGGTCGCGCCGACCACATGATCAAGACGGGCGGGGAGAACGTCTATCCCAACGAGGTCGAAGCCGTGCTGCTCCGGATGCCGGAGGTGGCGGACGCCGTGGTCGTCGGCTTGCCCGACGCGCGGCTGGGCGCCCGCGTTGCGGCCGTGGTCGTTCCGGCACATGCCGGGGTGACGCCCGCCGACATCGATCGGGCATGCCGCGCCGCGCTTGCAGGATTCAAGATTCCGCGCACGATCGCGTTCGCGACGCGGCTGCCGCGGCTCGGCACGCAAAAGGTCGACCTCGCCGCATGTCGCGCAATCCTGGAGCGCGCCGCCGGCGAGCCGGCACGCTGAACGCAACGCATACCGCTGAATGCGGGAAATCCGGCCGGGGGTGCTCCACGCCCCGGCCCTCGAAGAGGAGGAAACATGACGGGTATTGCGAGGATCATCGCTGCGGTCGCGCTCGCCGCGAGCACCATGCTGGGCAACGCATCCGCCGCCGCTCAGGGCTATCCCAGCAAGCCGATCAAGGTCGTGCTCGGCTTCGCGGCCGGAGGGCCGCTCGACACCGCGACGCGCATCGTCGCGCAGGACATGTCGACGATCCTTGGCCAGCCCGTCGTGATCGAGAACAAGCCCGGCGCGAGCGGCCAGATCGCAACCGATTTCGTCGCGCACGCGCCGGCGGATGGCTACACGCTTCTTTCCACGGCGTCGACGTTCGTCGTCAACCCGATCCTCATGGCGAAGGTGCAGTCCGACCCCATCAAGGACTTCGCGCCCGTCGCGCACTTCGCGAGCCTGCCCACGATTCTCGTGGTCGCGGCCGATTCGAAGCCGCATTCGGTGCAGGACATCGTCGACGAGGCCAAGGCGGATCCGGGCTCCGTCTCGTTCGCCTCGGCGGGCACCGGCGGGCCGGCGCATCTTGCCGGCGAGCTGCTCGCGAGCATGACCGGCACCAAGATGACCCACATCCCGTTCAAGGGCGCGGCGCCCGCGCTCGCCGAGGTGATGTCCGGTCGCGTTACGTTCACGTTCTACACGATGTCCGGCCTCAAGCAGCAGGTGGAAGCCGGGAGGGTGAGGCCGCTCGCGATCACCGCGCCCAAGCGGCACCCGGATTTCCCGAACGTGCCGACGATGACCGAAGCGGGATTTCCCGGATTCGAGCAGGTCGGGGCATGGTTCGCGTTCGTCGCCCCTGCGGGAACGCCCGCGCCGATCATCGCGCGCCTCAACGACGCGATCAACAAGTCGCTCGCGAAGACCGAGACGCGCCAACGGATCAATGCGTTCGGCGCGGTGCCCACCGGCGGCACGCCCGAGCAGCTCAAAGCGTTTCTCGATTCGGATCTCGCTCGCTGGACGAAGGTGATCCGGGCCGCCGGCATCAAGGTCGCGCAATGACCGGCTCGCTCCCGGGCGAGCTCGCCTAGCACCGTGAGCACGCGACGCGCGGCTGTTGCCGAGCCGATGAAGTCGGTGCGCACGGCGCTCCGGCTCCTGATGGAGTTCAGCGCGCAGCAGCCGCACTTCACGCTGGGCGAGCTCGCCCAGCGGACCGGCCTCAGCAAGAGTCACGTTTCCAAGCTGCTCGCTGCCTTCGTCGAATCGGGCCTGATCTCGCAGGACACGCGAACCCGAACGTTCTCGGTCGGCCTGCGCGCGTTCCTGCTCGGCGCACGCTTCGTCAACTACGATCGGCTCGCGTCCGAGGCGATGCCCATCATGCGCGAGCTGACCGAACGCACCAGCCACAGCACGCGCCTCTCGGTCCTCGACTCCGACGAGGCCATCTATGTCTTCGGCGTCGAGGGACCCCACTTCGTCGACACCGGCTGGCGCGCCGGCACCCGGTTGCCTTTGCACTCGACCACGGCCGGCCGAATCTTTCTCGCGTTCATGGAGCGAAAGCATGCCGAAGCCCTGATCGCGGGCATCGAGCTCAAGCGGCTCACGCCGCACACCCTGACCGATCGTCGTGCGCTGAAACGGCGCACTGCGAGCATCCGCACGAACGGCTACGACGTCCAGCGCGGCGAAACCACGGTCGGCCTCGGCACGATCGGCGTTCCCCTGTTCGGTCCGGCCCCGCATGCCATCGGCGTGCTGAGCATCGCATTTCCGGTGCACGTGATCCGCCCCGATGCGGAGCCACAGTTGGTTGCCCTGCTCCACGACGCTGCACGAACCCTGTCCCTGCGCATGGGGAGCGCGGTTTACCCCTTCGGGGGGGCACGCGCGGCGATCGCACAGGGCGGTGGGGGCCAAAGCAACAGCACGACCGCGCTCCGCGCAGCCCGCCCTTGAGGCGTGGCCCTGTCTACATGATGCGGAAGCGTCGCGTTGCCATCGCCGCGCGAACGCGCGCGGTAGCGATCTCGATCGCGGCCTGCCGCGGCGGCACTTGCCGCCGGCTCGCCGCTTCGAGCACGGTTTGCGTGTTCGCTCGGATCCTGTCCTCGATCGCATCGAAGGCGCTCGCCTGCGTGGCGCCGGCGTATTCCATGCCTGCGCAGATCACGCCGCCGGCGTTGGCGACGAAGTCGGGCACGACCAGCACGCTCCGCTCATGCAGCATCTTCTCCGCGCCGACCGTGCACGGGATGTTCGCGCCCTCGAGCACGAGCCGCGCCTTGAGCAGGCTCACGTTGTCCTCGCGGACCACGTCCGGACGGGCGGCCGGGATGAGCACGTCGCAGTCGACGCCGATCAGGCTGTCGCGATCGACCTTGCGGCCGCCCGGGTAGTCGCCGACCGGTCGGCCTTCGTCCTTCAACCGCGCGAGCGCTTCGATGTCGAGGCCGCGCGCGTCGACGACTGCGCTGCGCGAGTCGGATACGGCGACGATGAGCGCACCACGCCCGGCCAGGAATCGCGCGGCATGGCGGCCCACCGCGCCGAAGCCCTGGATCGCGACGCGCGCGCCCTCGAGCTTCAGGTTCAGGTGCCGCATCGCAATGTCGGCCGCATGCGCAAGCCCCCAACCGGTGGCGCCGATCTCGTCCAGAGGAATTCCACCCAGCGCGGCGGGCAGGCCGACCGAACGGCCGATCTCGTCCTTCACCCATGCCATGCAGGTCTCGTCGGTGCCCATGTCGGGCCCGAAGATGTAGTCCGTTTCGTTGCGCAGTGCGTGCGCGAACGCGCGGACGAGCCGCTCCTTCTGCTCGCCCGGCATGCGGGGATCGCCCCACAGCACGGATTTCCCGCCGCCGTGAGGAAGCCCGGCCATGGAGTTCTTCAGGGTCATCGCGCGCGCGAGCCGGAAGCACTCCTCGGTCGAGACGTCCGGCGCGATCCGCAGCCCGCCGATCGACGGCCCGCACGCGACGTTGTCGACCACGAGCGCGGCCTCGAGACCGAGCTCGCGCTCGCGCACATGGATGACCTTGGCAGGACCGAGATCGTCCCCGAAGCCAACGACTTTCGCCATTGCAACCTCCGCGTCGCGCAGTGACTCCACGTCGTCGATCGTGTTCCCTTGATGACGCGCTGGCCAGCACTTGGCGATTGCGGATTGACCGTTGTCAACCGCGTGCGGCGATGCGTAACGGCGTCGCGATGCGTGCCGTACGCGTCGAGCCATGACGCGCGCGGCGGATGCGCATGCGCGTAGAGTCACGCCGCGGCCTCGAGGAATTCGGCACCGACGAGCTTCCGTACTGCAGGGCACGCGGGCTCCGACGCGTCCGCCATAGCGGAACGCCGTTCAAAGTGATTGACCGCGGCACGGTGCCGCCCGAATAATCGTCGCAAATTCAAAAGGAGGAGATCGCATGATGCAATCGAAGATGCGGCGTCGTCTGCTGCAGGGGACGCTGGGCGCGATAGCGCTGTCGCGGATTCCGCTCGGATTCGCGCAGGACAAGTATCCCTCGGGCAACATGCGGGTCATCATTCCGACCGGGCAGGGCGGCTCTGCGGATCGCCTCGCGCGCGTGTTCGACGACTTCTGGGGGCCGATGCTGGGCACGCATTTCGAGTACCAGTTCATGCGCGGGGCCGCGGGCCAGGTGGGATACGAGACCTTCATCGGCAAGATGCCGCACGACGGCCAGCACCTGCTCTTCGGCAACATGGGTCCGGAGATGATCATGTACGCGCTGCAGAAGCCGCCGTACAAGTTTCCCCAGGACTACCAGTATTTCTGCCGGCTCGACGTCGACGACAGCATCGTCTTCGGCTCGCGCAAGGGCAAGATCCAGACGCTCGAGCAGGTGCTCGACGAGTCGAAGAAGCGCACGCTCAACGTCGCGGTGAGCCGCCTTCCGCATCCCGCATCGATCTGCCTGCTCGCGCTGGGACGCGCCATCGGCGGCAAGTTCAACCTGGTGCCCTACGGCGGCGGTCATCCGACGAGCATCGCCGTGCTGAACGGCGAATGCGATATCGGCGCCCTGCCCATCGCGGGCGTCATCGCGCAGAAGTCGACGCTCAAGGTCCTCGGCGTCTTCAACGACGAGAACCGGCTGGCCGCGCAGAGCGATAACGCGCCGTCCGTGAACAAGGTGGCAGGCACGAAGATTCCCGCGCTGCCGTCGTCGCGCTCGTGGGCGGCGCACACCGACTTCATCGAGAAGTTTCCGCAGAAGTTCGCGATTCTCGAGAAGACCTCGCGCCAGGTGTTCGACGATCCGAAGTACAAGGAGGAGTACGCGAAGACCGGCGCGCCGGTGGAGACGATCCAGTACGGCGATCGTGCGCTGTGCACCGCCTACGCGAACCACATGGTGGAGCTCACCAACGAGTACCGCGACCTGCTCGACGCCAAGAAGAAAAGCAAAGGCTGATGAAAAAGCAGCCGCTGGGCGCCGACCTGGTCATCCCCGTTCTCGCACTCGCCTTCGCCACCTATTTCCTGGTCACGACCGCCGACCTCGAGTGGGAGGCGAAGGCGAACGGCGTGATCATCGGCTCGCTGCTGGTGCTGCTGATCGCGGCCCAGCTCGTGCGCATGGGCGTGGCGATGGCCCGCGGCCGCGCGAACTGGAGCTTCGCGCCGCTGTTGCACCCCAGCGACGCCCTGCGCAAGCGCATCAGCATGCTCGCCATCACCATCGCCTTCGTCGCCACGCTGCCGTGGGTCGGACTCGGGCTGGGCCTTCTCGTCGCGCTCGCGGCGGGATTCACGGTGATGGGCGTGAAAGAGGTACGGCGCATCGCGCTGGTCTCGCTCTCGATCACCGCGGTGTGCACGCTGCTCTTCACGGTGGTGCTCGATTCGAGCCTGCCGCCCGGGCCGGTGGAGAAATTCATCGCGTACGCGCGGCGCTAGGGGAACCATGACCTGGGACCTCTTGGGGCAACTGCTCGGCGCCCAGCTTTCGCTCTGGTGGATCATCTGGCCGGGCATCCTGCTCGGCATCGTGGTGGGCTTCGTCCCCGGCTTCAACGCGGAGAACACGCTCATCATGCTGCTCCCGCTCACGCTCGCGATGCCGGTGGGCCATGCGCTCGCGTTCATGACCTCCCTCTACTGCGCGACCCACCTCGGCGGGGGCATTCCGGCGATCCTCGTGCGCATTCCGGGCACTCCCGGTGCGGCAGCGACCACGCTCGACGGCTATCCGCTGACGCAGCAGGGGCGGGGGCAGTTCGCGCTCGTGCTCTCGTTCGTCGCCTCGGTGTTCTCGGGGCTCATCGCCTCCATCGCGGTGGTGGCCCTGCTGCCGTGGCTTTCGGTGATGGGCCTGTACCTGCGCTCGGTGGAGATGGTCGTCGTCATGCTCTTCGGCCTGACGCTCATCGCGGTGATCGCGGCGAAGGACACGCTGAAGGGACTCATCGCCGGACTCTTCGGGCTGCTGATCGGCGTGATCGGGACCGACCACATCTACAACACCCCGCGCGCCACCTTCGGCTTCCTCGAGCTCTACGACGGCGTGCCGCTGGTGCCCGCGCTGATCGGGCTCTTCGCCGTCTCCGAGGGGCTCATGATGATCGAGCGCAAGCTCATCGTCGGGCGTCGAGTCGCGCGAGCGCACCTCCGGCCACGACTGGGGCCAGACCGTCGAAGCGCTGCGCTACTCGGCGACGCGCTGGTGGCACATCGTCTGGACCGGGTTCGTCGGGCTCTTCATCGGCATCGTGCCCGGCGCGGGCGCCTCCATCGCCTCGTTCGTGGCGTACCAGCAGTCGCGCATGTGGTCGAAGCACCCGGAGAAGTACGGTGAAGGCGCGCCGGACGGCGTGATCGCGGCCGAAGGGGGCAACAACGGCGTGTGCTCGGGAACGCTCGTCCCGATGATGGCGCTCGGCGTGCCGGGCGGAAGCACCGCGGCGGTGATGATGATCGTGCTGCAGTACCACGGCATGGTGATGGGGCCCACGCTCTTCACCGACAACCCGCAGCTCGCCTACGGCGTCTTCGTGGGGATGGTGCTCTCGTACGTCTTCATGATCTTCACGATCCTCCCGCTCGCGCGCTACATGTCGCGCATCGTGCTGATCGAGACGACCTGGCTCGTGCCGACGATCATCCTGGTGACCGTGGTGGCCGCCTTCTCCGAGCGGCAATACATGTTCGACATGGGTGTCGCCATCGTCTTCGGCGTGATCGGCTACATCGCGCACAAGACCCAGTACCACGTGTCCGCGATCCTCATCGGCGTGATCCTCGGGCCGATCTTCGAGAAGTACCTGGTGCGCGCGCTGCGGCTCTCGGATGGCGATGCGACGATCCTCTTCTCGTCCACCATCGGCAACGTCCTCTGGGCGTTCCTCGTGATTTCGCTCCTCGTGCCGGTGCTGCGGGCGTGGCGCGGCAAGCTGAAAGCGGCGTCGTGAACGACCGATCCGCCCTTTCCGCGACCACGCTCGCCCGCAACGTTCGCCGCATCGCGCGCCTGGAGATTCCCGGCGGGGGACAGGTGGTGGTCCAGGGCCGCCACGCCTTCGTGGGCCACATGAAGCCGCCGCACGGCACCACCATCGTGGACGTCGAGGATCCGCGCAACCCGCGCGTGGTGACGACGCTTCCGCTTGCCGACTCGCGCTCGCACACGCACAAGGTGCGCGTGGCGGGCGACGTGATGATCACCAACGTCGAGATGAACAACCGGCACCTCCTGCGGCGCGGAGCGGCGCGGCTCGCCGAAGCCGAGGCGCGGCTCGCGGGCTCGCTGGGCCGTGCGGCAGCGGATGCCGAGATCGCCGCCGACATGAAGGTGCGACCCGGAGGATGTCGCCCTCATCCGGGATTTCCTGCGCGCGGGCTACGACGACGGCGGCTTCAAGGTCTGGGACATTGCCGACAAGGCACGCCCGCGGCTGCTGCACCACGAGAAGACCTTCGGCTTCGGCGTCCACCGCTTCGACATGGACGAGCGCTACGCCTACATCTCCACGGAGATGGAGGGCTTCGTCGGCAACATCCTGGTCATCTACGACCTCGCGCGGCCGGAGAAGCCGCAGGAGCTGGCGCGGTGGTGGATGCCGGGCCAGCACCTCGCGGGGGGCGAGAAGCCCGCGTGGAGCGGCTACAGCAACCGCTTGCATCACGCGCTGCGCGCGGGCGACAAGCTGTGGGCGGCTTGCTGGCACGCGGGCCTGCGGGTGATCGACGTGACCGACATCCGCGCGCCGCGCACGGTGGGCGCGTACGACTACCATCCGCCTTTTCCCGAGCCCACGCACACGGTGCTGCGCGTGCCGTTCAAGCTGGCGGGCCGCGACGTGGCGGTGGTCTTCGACGAGGAGCACGACCACGTGCCGGGCCGGTTGCACGCGGGCATGTGGCTCTTCGACGTGAGCGACCTCGCGGACATTCGCCCGATCTCGATGTTCCACGTGAGCGAGCTCGACTCGCCCTGGGCGCGCGTGGGGCGCTTCGGCGCGCACCAGCCGGCCGAGCGCATGAACGACTCGTTGGTGTACGCGACCTGGTTCAGCGGCGGGTTGCGCATCGTCGACATCGCCGATCCCGCGCTGCCGGTGGAGGTGGGGCACTTCATCCCCGAGCCCACCGGCGGGCAATCGAGCCCGCAGTCGAACGACGTGGACGTGGACGATCGCGGCCTCGTCTATCTGCTCGATCGCAACCGGGGCCTCGACATCCTCGAGTACGTGCCCGAACGCTGACGTGCCCGACCTTGTAAACTGTCGGGCTGGTTTTCACTCAAGAGAAGGACCATGGGAAAAGACGATCTTCGCAACGCCAAGTACGTGATCGACATCGGACCGCTGCCTTCGGTCGCCGTGGAGGGCAGCGACGCACGCTTCCCCGTCGGCCGCATCTACTGCGTGGGCCGCAACTACGCCGACCATGCGCGCGAGATGGGCCACGACCCCGACCGCGAGCCGCCGTTCTTCTTCATGAAGGCGGCCAACTCCGTCGTGCCGAGCGGCTCGACCATCGCCTACCCCGTCGGCACGAAGGACGTCCACCACGAGATCGAGATGGTGGTGGCGATCGCCAAGGGCGGCCGGAACATCCCGGTGGACAAGGCGCTCGAGCACGTCTGGGGCTACGCCGTGGGTCTCGACATGACCCGCCGGGACATCCAGGGCGAGGCGAAGAAGATGGGCCGTCCCTGGGAGATGGGCAAGAGCTTCGACGAATCCGCGCCCATCTCGGCGTTCAAGCCGGTGAGCGCCGTGGGGCATCCCGCCAAGGGCGCGATCTGGCTCAAGGTGAACGGGCAGGTGAAGCAGCAGGGCGACCTCGCGATGCAGATCTGGAGCGTGCCCGAGCAGATCAATTACCTCTCCACGCTGATCACGCTGCAGCCCGGCGACCTCATCTTCTCGGGCACGCCTGCCGGCGTAGGGCCGATCAAGCCCGGCGACAAGCTCGAAGGCCACGTCGACGGCGTCGGCGACCTCACGGTGACGTACCGCGCGTAGCGACGGGCGGGGACGCACGCACGGAGGCGCCGGGCGCCGCCCTACAGGTCGACGCGGTCGATCGCCCAGCTGAGTCCCGCGACGTCCGGCATCTCGCGTCCGTCGTCCTTCCCGATCTCGGTGTCGATCGCGGCATTCAGCTTGTCGTTCATCGCCAAGACCAGCGCGTCGTTCATGCCCGCCCTCGCGCCCAGGTTCTTCATCTCGTCCGGATCGCGCTCGAGGTCGAAGAGCTCGACGTCGTTCCAGCGATAGATCTCGTCGAGCGTAGTCGGCCGATTGCGCTGTATCGGCGAGAAGTAGCGCGTGTACTTGTAGCGGCCGTCGAATGCCGTGCGCAGGCTCCCGCGCTTGCGCAGGTCCGGCCTGAACCCGGTCTCCTTCAACAGGGTCTTCGGATCCTTTCGCTGCCAGCGTCGCCTCGGCCATCACGTGCATGAGCTCGCTGTCGTTCTGCGCGATTCCGCTGTACGTGAACAGCACCGCTTCGCGCAGGGAGTTCACGCCTGCCGCGCGGGGATTGCCGAGGACGCTGGCGATGTCGCGTCCGGGCAGGTCGCGGCCCGCGGCGTCGCCGATCCGCGCGCGATCCATGCCGGCCAGCCCGAGCAAGGTGGGCACGACATCGACGTGACTCGTCAGCGCCCGGCAGTCCTCGCCTCCTCGCACGTCCGGATGCACCACGTAGAAGGGCAGGTGCAGGCTCTGCTCGTACGCGAACGCACCCTTCCCGCGAAGGCCGTGGGCGCCGCCCATCTCGCCGTGGTCGGAGGTGAACACGACGATCGTGTTCCGGGAGAGCCCAAGCGCGTCGAGCTCGGCGAGGATCGCCAGCAATTGCGCATCGACGGCACGAATGCAGTTGATGTAGTAGTCGTTGAAGCGCCGCCAGCGCGCCTGCTCCAGGGGAATCCGGCCGAGCGTGTACGCCCACGCCTTGTCGTATTCGCCATGCGCCTGCGGCCGCCCCGGCTCGTCGAACGGCTGGGAGAGGCTCTTCGGCAGCGGGAGATCCCACGTGGCCGTGTAGTCCGGGTGATCGGGCACGCGTGTCGCGTGCATCATCAGTCGCCCGGTGTCCTGCACGCTCTCGCCAGGCGCATCGGTGTTCAGGTACATGATGTCGTGCGGGTTCACCAGGCTCACGAAGAGCGACCACGGCTTGCCCTCGTCGGCGAGCGGCCGCCCCTTGTTGCGCAGCCACGACACCGCACTGCCGGCGATCATGTGGTCGTACTTGTAGCCTCCTTGCGCGTGGGCGAGGACGTCGCCGGGCCACGCGTAGTCGGAGAACCCGTGCGCGTCCATCTCCGTGGTGAACAGGCGATCGGGATCGGTGCTCTCGAAATCCTTGTTGAGATGCCACTTGCCCTTGTATGCCGTGTAGTAACCGGCCTTGCGGAGCATGTGACCCACGGTCGGGATGGCCGGAGAAAGCGGCTTGACCCACGGTGCGTCGACGTTCTCGAACATGCCGTTGTCGGCGGTCTGGAGGCCTGTCATCAGCACGGCGCGCGACGACGTGCACATCACCGCCGGACAGTAGTGATGCTGGAACGTCACGCCGGTGCGCTGCAGGCGCGCGTGTCCCGGGAGGCGCAGCCTTGCGGGCCAGCGGCGGAAGTAGCGCTCCTGATCGGTGAACACGAACACGATGTTGTAGCGCGCGGTGGACTTTCGGGCCGGCGCCGACCGGCGCTCGGCCCGCGCTGGATTGGATGTTCCGATGCCGGTGGCGAGCAACGTCGACCCCGCGACGCCGGTCGCGAGCCGTGCCATGAACTCGCGGCGCGTGAAGCCGCCGCTGCCGTCGTCCGCTGCGCTCATTCGTGCCTCCGATCGCTAGAAGCTGCATCCCGACGCCCGCATCCAGCCCGCCGGTGCCGATATCGTAGAGGAAGTCGTCTTCGTGGTGGGTCGGATTGCGCGGGTTGCAGCCTAATACTCCTGCACGAGATAGCGCACGTCGCGGCTCGCGGCGCGGTCCGTCGTTGCGGAGACCGTGCGAGCTGCGGGCTGCGGATCGCGTACCTGCACCCGCTCCACCTTGGTGTTCGGCGTCACGCAGGCCGGCACGCGAGCCGCGCCCTGCACGGTACCGGCTGCACCACGGCGCTCACCTGCATTTGCGCACGTGCGCCGCGGGCAGCGCATTCGCATGGCGCCGCCATGAGCAGGACCGTCACCAGGGCCATGCCCGCAGCGGGCCAGCAGCGGCCCGCGACGGGAAGATGCTCGTCGGCGGTTGCAGCGTGCGCCGTCGTTGCGCGGTGCGGCCAGGTGGGGTGTGAGACGAACGACATCGAGGAAACGCGAGCTGCCGGCGGCGGTTCGAGGAGCAAGCCCGAGCATGACCTCTCGGCCTTCGGCCCACCATCGGGGTTTGCCTGAGCCCGCGCTTCGAAATCCCCGAGGCCGGCAACCGTGGGGCGCCGCGCAGGTTCGGTTCTTGCTCATGTCGTTGTGTTCATCACAGGAACCGCAACCCTGGCCCGCGCGACGGGCCGGGAACCCCATCCCGGGCATGCAACCGAGACGAATTGGGCCAGAAACTGACGCAGTTCTGCCCCTCGGCGGCCTGCCGGCGGCGCCGTCGCGCCGCTTCAGCGGGACGAGAATCGGCCCCGCCGAAGCGCTCGCGTCGACGGTGACGAGCGAGCTTCGCCGGGTTCGCCGGCGTTTGTTTCGCCACGCGGGGAAGGCGGCGAGCGCTGCCGCGGGATCGGCCCGCGTCAGCCTGGTGATTGCGGCTGTCGCGTCGACGCTCGTCGTGGCCGTCTGCGTGTTCACGCTCCAGCGCATCGGCTTCGAGCGGGAGCAAGCGCTCAAGGAGGCCATCAGCCACAACAACAACCTCGCCCTGACCCTCGAGGAGCACGCGCTGCGCACCGTCGACGGTGCCGATCAGATGCTGCTCGCGCTACGCCGAAGCTATCGCGCGCAGGGGCCGGGCGTCGACATCGCGCAGCTCATCGTCAGCGCTTCCTTCGATCCCACCTTGTTCAACACCGCCGGGATCGCGAACGCGAACGGCGACATCGTCAACAGCCTGCGCGGCGGCCGCGGCAACGTTGCCGACCGCGAGTACTTCGCCGAGCTGCGGCGCGACCCCGGCCGAGGCATGGTGGTCACCAAACCCTTGGTCGGCCGCCTCACCGGGCTGCCGTCGCTGTTCATCAGCCGCGCGCTGAACGAGCCGGGCGAGCCCTTCGCCGGCGTTGCGATGGTGGGGATCCCGCCCCGGTACTTCCAGAACATTTACGACCAGGTCGACGTCGGCCGCCACGGCGTCGTCGCCCTGGTGGGTACCGATGATGGGATCGTGCGCGCGAGTCCGAGCAACAGCGGCTTTCGCATCGGGCAGGATCTGCGGGAATCGCTGCTGTTGGCTCGACTGCGCGAAGCGCCCGCGGGATCGTTCACCGGGGCAGGCCGGCTCGACGGCGTCACGCGTCTGCTGAGCTACCGCACGGTGAAGGGCCTGCCCCTCGTCATCGTCGTCGGGACGGCATGCGACGAGGTGCTCGCCGGATTCGAGCAGCGCGCCCGCTATTACGTCGTCGGCGCGGCCATGCGCATCGCGCTGATCGTGATGCTTGCGATCGCCATCGGGGTCGCATTCCAGCGTCAGCGTCGCGCCCACGAGCGCATGCGCTGGATGTCGTCGCGGCTGATCGAAATCCAGGAGGGCGAGCGACGCGTGCTCGCGCGCGAGCTGCACGACGACGTCGGGCAGGAGCTCACGGGCATCCGGCTGCTGCTGAGCTCCGTGGCGACCTCGCTGCCCTCCGGTCCGGCGGGGCAGGACATCGCCTACTGCCAGCAGGCGGTCGATGCGGCGCTCGCGAAGGTGCGCGACCTCTCCCTCGGGCTGCGCCCTTCGCAGCTCGACGAGCTCGGGCTCGTCGCGGCCTTGCGCTGGCACATCGATCGCGTGCAGCGGACCGCGACCGCATCCATTCTGTTCGTGCAGGAGGTGGGAGCCGCGCGCTTCGCCGCGGACATCGAGATTGCGGCGTTCCGCGTGGCGCAGGAGGCGCTCAACAACGCCGTGAAGCACGCCGGCGCACGGCGCATCGAAGTCGCCCTGCACCTGCATCGGGAGCTGGAGCTCGCCGTGCGCGACGACGGCGTGGGCTTCGTCCCCGGCGATGTGGCCCGCAGCGCGACGGCGCGCGGCAGCATGGGGCTGCTGGACATGCAGGAGCGCACGCACCTCGTCGGCGGGCGATCCGAGCTCATCGCGAGCCCGGGCAAGGGCTGCACGATTCGCTGCAGCTTTCCGCTCGAGCCGACGCCGCAGCGGACCTCGTCGCAGACGATGAAGGCAGTGACAACATGAATCCCATCAGGGTGATGATCGTGGACGATCACGCGCTCGTCCGGTCCGGCCTTCGGGCGTTGCTGAGATCCGCGGCCGACATCGACGTGATCGCCGAGGCGGGCAACGGACGCGAGGCCGTCGCGATCGCGGCCAAGCTCCATCCCGACGTGGTGCTGATGGACATCTCGATGCCGGAGCTGAACGGCCTGGAAGCCACCGCGCAGCTTCTCGAGGCGAGTGCCGCGAGCCGCGTCGTGATGCTGTCGATGCATTCCACCGAGGAGCACGTGCTGCGCGCGTTGCGCGCGGGCGCCTGCGGGTATCTGCTCAAGAACGGCACGGGCGACGAGCTCGAGCTCGCCGTTCGCGCTGCGGCGAAGGGCGAGAGCTACATGAGCCCCCCGGTCTCGCGGCAGGTGATCGACAGCTACCTGCGTCGCACGGACGGGCTCGACTCCGCATACGACCGCCTGACTGCGCGGCAGCGCGAGATCCTGCAGCTGCTGGCCGAGGGCCGGCGCACCAAGCAGATCGCGCACGAGCTGCAGTTGAGCGTCAAGACGGTCGAGACGCATCGTGCGCAGTTGATGGACCGGCTCGGGCTGGACGATCTCGCCAGCCTCGTGCGGTATGCGCTGAGAAAGGGCCTGGTCAGCGACGCCGCCTGACGGCCGAGCAGTTCGACGTTGCTTACTTCTGCCGCGCCTTGCGCGCGGCGTACTTGGAGTCGCGCGCGGCCTTCTGATCCCTCTTGAGCGCTGCCTCGGCCTCCGCTTTGGCGACGCGCTCGGCGTCCTTGCGCGCCTTTTCTTCCGCGACGGCTTGTGCTTGCTTCTCTTTCTCGGCCGCGCGCTGCGCCTGTCTCTGTTCGGCGGCGACCCGGTCCGAGTTCTTGCGTTCGGCCGTGCGGATCTTGCGCGCTTCCGCCGTTTCCACCCGTGCCGCCTGCCGCTCGGCGGACTGGGCGGGATTGGCACGCGCCGTTGCGCGAATCTTTTCCAGCTGGGCTTGCTTCGCCTTGGCCGCCGTCTGCAGGCGTTCCGCGAAACCCGGTTCTTTACTAGGCATGTCTTCGATCTTTCATTTCAAGGCCGTGCGGGCGGCTGGTATTGCCCCGCAAGTGTGCTGGCGGTCACGGAAGTGGCCTCAGCCTTCCTGCCGATCATATCTCATGCCCCTGCGGTTGCGCGCATGCGCCGCGCGAGTGGGTCCAAACCGGCCTGGCGCGTGTCGGGCGACCCAACCCATCAAACCGCCGCGAGTTCCGGCGCGACCAGGCCGTCGATCTCCGCCTGTGCCTCGGCGATGCGCGCGCTCCTTGCTGGAGTCGCTCACCGCCAGGCCTTCTGCATAGACGAACTGAATGTCGCTCATGCCCAGGAAAGCGAGGAAGCTCGTCAGGTACGGCGGTTTGGCTGTCGCGCGGTGTGCCGGCATACAGGCCGCCACGCGCCGCGAAAACGTAGACCTTCTTGCCCGTGAGCAGACCTGCCGGGCCTTCCTCGGTATAGCGGAACGTCTCACCCGCGCGTGCGATGTGGTCGAAGTACGCCTTGAGCGTGGACGGTATGCCGAAGTTGTACATCGGGACCGCGAGCACCACGACATCGGCACGCGCGAGCTCGTCGATCAGCGCATCGGAATAGGCGACCATCGCCTGCTGCTCCGGCGTGCGCTCGTCGCGCTTGGCGACGAACGCGCCGAAGCGCGCTGCATCGAGATGCGGCACGGGCTCGAGCGCGAGATCGCGCACGATGACCTTGCCGCCCGGTTTCGCAGCGTGCCAGGCGGCCACGAACCGCTCGGCGAGGCGGCTCGACTGGCCGCCGTCGGAAAAGATGCTGGAACGAATCTGCAGCAGCGTTTGCATTTCAAGCCTCTTCGATCGAATCGGGAATCCTGCCCAGCCGTCCGGCGTTGAAATCCTTGAACGCCTGCTGGATCTCATGCGACCGTGTTCATCACGAACGGACCGTAGCCCACGACCGGTTCCTCGATGGGCGCGCCGTTCATCACCAGCAGCGTGACGTCCGAGACACCCTCGATCGTGATCTCGTCGCCCGCACGGTCGAGCACCACCAGCTCGGTCGCCGCGGCAAGTTCGTCCCCGTTCAGGCGCACCTTGCCGCTGAGCACGTACAGCGCGGCCGTGTAGCCATCGGTCAGGTCGAGGCGAACAGCGCTTGCCCGCACGCAGCCGGACATCCAGCAGGTTGATGGGCGTGAACGTGCGCGCGGGCCCTTTCGTGCCGGCGAAGTCGCCTGCAATCACCCGCACCGAGCCGGCGTCGTCGGCCAGGCCGACAACGGGAATGTCCTCAGCCGACAGGCCCTGGTAGCGCGGCCGCGTCAGCTTCGACTTCGCCGGCAGGTTCACCCAGAGCTGCAGCACCTCGAACCGCCCGCCGCGCCGCGTGAATTCGGCACTGTGCAGCTCCTTGTGGAGCAGACCCGCGCCGGCGGTCATCCACTGCACGTCGCCCGCGACGATGCGCCCGCCGTGGCCGGCGGTGTCCTCGTGCTCGACTTCTCCGGCGTAGACGACGGTGACGGTCTCGAAGCCGCGATGCGGGTGCCAGCCCACCCCGCGCTGCTTGTCCGCCGGCTCGAAGTCGGCGGGCCCCGCATGGTCCAGGAGAATGAAGGGCGTGAGTTCCGGGTGCTCCTGGTAATGGAACACGGTGTGCACCGGGAAGCCGTCTCCGACCCAGTGCCCTTCGCCGCGGCGATGGATAGCAACGATGTTTTTCATGGGTCCAATGTGGCATTGAACAAGGCGATAAAAAAGGTCAAAATTTCGACCAGATCAATCGATAGAATCGATATGACCGCCCTGCGCATCACGCTGGAGCAATGGAGCGCCCTCGTGGCGGTGGTCGAGGCGGGGGGCTACGCCAGGGCAGCCGAGAAGCTGCACAAGAGCCAGTCGTCGGTGACCTACGCCGTGCAGCAGCTGGAATCGCTGCTGGGGGTCGACGCGTTCAGGATTCAAGGCCGCAAGGCCGTTCTGACGCCGACTGGCGAGCTGCTGTACCGCCGCGCGCGTTACCTGCTCGACGAAGCCGCGGCGCTGGAACAATCGTCCAAGCGTCTCTCGGCCGGCTGGGAAGCGCAGCTCGGGCTTGCGGTCGAGATGATCTTTCCGTCATGGCTGCTGCTGCAGTGCCTGGACAAGCTCGGCGTCGAGAGCCCGCACACGCGCATCGAGGTGATCGAGTCGGTTCTCGGTCACCGTACCGACGCGTTGTCCGCGGGCCAGGCGGACCTCGCGATCTTCGGCAGCATTCCGCCGGGATTCCTGGGCGACGCGCTGATGCAGGTGCGCTTCGTGCTGATGGCTGCGCCCGCACACCCGCTGCACCGCCTCGGGCGAAAGCTGTCCATGCGTGATCTGCGGCAGCATCGCCATCTCGTCCTCCGGGAGTCGAGTCCCGACCGCACGAGTCCGACCACGATGGACGTGACACAGCGCTGGACGGTGAGTCACATCGCTACGCTGATCGAGGCCGCCCGGTCGGGCTACGGTTTTGCGTGGCTTCCGGAAGACAAGGTCCGGGACGAGCTGGCGGCAGGCACGCTGAAGCCGCTTGCGATGGGCGAAGGCGGCGAGCGGTTCGCGCAGCTCTATCTCATCTTCGCCGATCGGGAGCATGCCGGTCCCGCCACGCTGCGCCTCGCCGAGATCATTCGCGAGGGTGTCGCGAGCGAATGCAAGCGTTCGGCGAGCGCGCCTGGTTCGTCGGGCCGACGTTCGCATCGGCCTCGCGAGGTTCCCACGAATCATCCACGATAGAATGTGGCACTGTGCGGCGGTGAGCGATCTCGCTCGCTTGGGTTGATTCGCAACGGTCTGCTCACGGGATTTCACATGGACTGCGCGAGCACCTGTGTTCGTAATCGCTTCGAACGACGACATTCATGAGCGCCGGACAGAGACTTCCCGGTACGCCGGAGCCCGCGCACGTCTGGTCCGGTGCCTCCGGCGTGCGGATTGCCGCGGACTCCTGGGGGGACCCGACCGGTCCGCTTGTCGTGCTGCTGCATGGTGGCGGGCAGACGCGACACGCGTGGAAGGCTGCGGCCGAGCGGCTCGGCGCAGTCGGGTATCACGCCGTCGCATTCGATGCCCGTGGACACGGTGATTCCGGCTGGGCTCCGGATGGGCAGTATGGCCAGGACATCATGGTCGAGGACCTGCAGTGCGTCATCGCCGCCTTGGGCGATCGACGGCCTGTGCTCGTCGGCGCGTCGATGGGCGGTGGCACCAGTCTCGTTGCCGTAGGCGAAGACCGCGTCGACGCAACGGCGCTGATCCTGGTCGATGTCGCTCCCCGGATCGAAGCCGACGGCGTGGCCAAGATACAGGCATTCATGCATCGATCGCCGGAGGGTTTCGATTCGCTCGACGATGTTGCGCAAGCGATTGCCGATTACCAGCCGCACCGCCGGCGACCGCGCAATCTCGACGGCCTCGCAAAGAATGTGCGTCTCGCGCCGAACGGCAAGTTCCGCTGGCACTGGGATCCCCGGTTCATACCTGTCCGGCGAGACCTGGCAAAACGCGAGGCACGGCTAGCGGCCTGTGCTGCTCATTTGAAATTGCCGACGCTGCTCGTGCGCGGCGGATCCTCCGACGTGCTCACCGAGGAAGGTGCGCGCGAATTCCTCGCGTTGTGTCCGCACAGCGAGTACGTCAGCGTGCCGGATGCCGCCCACATGGTGGCGGGGGACAGGAACGACGTTTTCGGCAATGCCGTCCTCGAATTCCTGTCCCGCACGGTGCCCGTCGGTCGTCAGCCCTTGCAAGCGCCGCACCCGCTTCATCCCCACCGGGAGGGGCCACCCGGCGAGGTGGTCGACGTGCCGTGACGGCGACGAGTATCGAGCTCGAGCGAGCTCGCCGGCCGAGGTGATCGCGCGTCAGGATTGCGTGCGCGGCAAGCTGCGCCGCAGGTACTTGCCGTAGCCCGGCTTGCCGACGAGCTTGCCGTCCTGCATGACCGTCATGCCGCGCACGATCGTGCGCACCGGCCAGCCCTTGAGCGTCCAGCCTTCGTACAGGCTGTAATCGGCGTAGGAGCCGAGCTCGGCCGGATTCACCACGCGCTCGCGATCGAGATCGACGACCGTGAAGTCGGCGTCGCTGCCCACGGCGATGCGCCCCTTCGCGGGGCCGAGGTCGAAGACGTCGGCCGGGCCGGACGTCAGCACGGCGGCGATGCGCTCGAGCGAGAGGCGGCCCTTGTGATAGCCCTCGGAGAGCAGCACCGGCAGGATGGTGGCGATGCCCGGGAAGCCCTGTGCGGCGACCCACATCGGCTTCTCCTTCGCGGCCCTCCTGCGCGCGGAGTGATCGGAGCCGACGACATCGACGGTGCCGTCGGCAAGGGCTTCCCAGATCGCATCGCGGTCGTCGGCGGAGCGGAACGGCGGATTGGCCTTGGCGATCCCGCCGAGCTCCATGTCCGCGATGTGCGTGAGGTAGTGCGGACACGTCTCGACGTGGATGTCGCCGTAGCGATTGCGCCATTTGCGCACCTCGTCGAGCGCGAGCCGGCTGGAGAGGTGGGGAAAGTAGACCCGCGCGCCGAGGTGCTCGGCGAAGTACATCGCGCGCACGCAGTTCTCGGCTTCCGTGAACGCCGGCTTCGCGCGTGCCCAGTCGGTGAGCTTGTCGCCGCCTTCGGCCTGCACGCGCCGGCGCACGCGATTGACGATCTCGATGTTCTCGGTGTGGCACACGACGGTCATCTTGCCCACGCGCGCCGACTCGCGCAGCAGGTCGTAGAAGTAGCCGTCGTCGGTTCCGTCGAGACCGAGGTAACGGCCTTCCTCGCCCTTGAAGTTCATGAAGTACTTCACGGACGTGACGCCGTAGTCCTTGACGTAGCTCTCGAGCTCGCGGATGTGCAGCTCGCTCGCGGTCGAGAAGTGGAAGGCGTAGTCGACGCGGCAGCGCTCCTGCGCATAGGCGTACTCGCGCTTGAACACGTCGCCGTAGCGCCTCGTTGTTGAGGAAGTAGCCGATGATCGTGGTGATGCCGCCATTGGCCGCGTAGGCGGTCTCGGTGTCGTATTCGGTGATCTTCTCGCCGAAGCCGAAGTGCACGTGCGCGTCGATGCAGCCGGGAAACACGTGCAGGCCCTGCACGGACTGCTCGGGCAAGCCCTGAACCACCGGTTCGCCGGGCGCGAGCAGGCCGGCGATGCGACCGTCGCGCACCAGGATGTCCAGCTGTTGCGTGCGATGCCCGGGCCGCACCACGGTGCCGCCGCGCAATACGAAATCCTGGCTCATTGGTTAAGTCCTCCTCGAATTGAGTGCGGAAAGCGGGATGTCGGGATCCGACCCCGCGGGAAGTTGCAGGGCTTGGAGCGTCTCGCGCAACTCGGCAGCTTCGACGTCGCGCGTGATGCACACGAGCCGCGAGCGATGATCGGCGTCGGGCCAGTCCGGCAGTCGCTCGGGCCGATGGAACACTCGCTGCACACCCTGGATGAACACGATTTCGTTCGTGTCGCGGATGCGCAGCACGCCCTTGCAGCGCAGGAGGCGGTCGCCGTACGTCGTGCTCACCAGGCGCCACCACGCCGCGAGACCGGCCCAGGACGCGGGATCGTCGACGACGAAGCAGTGCGCTCGAACGTGGGCGTCGTGGCGGTTGACGTCGTGCCCGTGCCCGTGCGCGTGTCCGGGGTCGTGCTCGTGCGCGGCATCGACGTCGATCCGGTGGCGCTCGAGCGGAGCGAATGCCGCGAGCGCGGCGTCTGCGGCGTGCGATTCGACGATCCCGGCACGCGGATTCAGCTCGCGCAGGCGCTCCCTCAGCTCCTGCGCGAACGGCGCGACATCGAGCTTGGTGACCACGAGCCTGTCGGCCACCGCGATCTGCTTCGCGACTTCCTGGTGACGTTCGAGCTCGCCCAGCGCGTGCTGCGCGTCGACCGTGACGATCGCCGCTTCCAGCCGATAATGGTCCGTCACCAGGCGGTTGCCGAGCAGCGTGTTGAGGATCGGCGCCGGATCGGCAAGCCCGGTCGTCTCCACGATCACGCGGGTGAACGGCGGGATTTCCCCGCGCACCTTGCGGGCATTGAGATCGGCGAGCGTCTCGTGCAGCGAGTCGGAGATCGTGCAGCACAGGCAGCCTGCCTCGAGCAGCACCACGTTGTCGCGGCTTTGCTCGATCAGGAAGTGATCGAGCCCGATCTCGCCGAACTCGTTCACGATCACCGCGGTGTTCGCAAACGACGGGTGCTTGAGCAGCGCGTTGAGCAGCGTGGTCTTGCCGCTGCCGAGAAAGCCCGTCAGCAGGTAGACCGGAACGCGGCCGGCGCCGGCATCCATGACGCTGTGCCCGAGGCTACGCCATCAGCTCGGCGCTCGTGGCGATGCGCGAGAACGCGAACGCCTTGATGAGATCGAGCGACCACTGCTGGTTTTCGTCGACGCTGTGCCCGCCCCAGGCATGAGCGATCGTGAGGTCGGAGAGCACGGTCGTGGGATAGCCGTGCTGCCACGCGTCGATGGCCGTCGTCAGGACCGCAAGCGAGGTCGACCAGCCGAGCAGTATCAACGACTGCACGTCCATCTCCCGCAGCGTGAGGTCGAGATCGGAGGCGAAGAAGGCGCTGTAGCGCCGCTTGTGCACGATGACGTCCGCGTTTGCGTCGTACAGGGCGGGAATGGGCTGCTGGCCCTGCGACCAGATCTGATTGACGAACTCCCAGTGCTTGAGGAACCACTTGTCCGTCTTGCGGCGGGCGCTGCTGATATGCACCACCGGCCGGCCCGACTTGCGGCCCCAGGCGAGAAAGTCGGCGGTCGCGGGCAGGATCTTCTTGCGCTGGTCCAGCGCCCGCGCGCCGGGCGCGATCGAGTCGTTGGTCATGTCCAGAACCACAATGGCTTCGGTCATCGTTACCTCGCGTGAGTTGGGTTGCAACGCGGTGCGCAGGCCGCTTCGGGGCATTCGAGCCGAAGGGGATTGGCGGGTCGTCGATGATCCGATCGGCGCTGACGCTTCGCCTCGCGATTCATCCCCGAAGGTCCGGGCAGTATCCGTCAATAAAATGCGAGGTGCAAGGGGAATTGATTTGACAAATACCAGACCCTTTCGTACCTTGGGCGCGCGATACGATTGGCCCGTCGCCCCCGAAGCGAGGCGTAAGCTAGACGGCCGCCGTGCCGCCATCGTGCGCCGCCCGATGGATCGACGGGCGCAGCAAGTGGAGCCCTGCGAACGACATGATCGACGCCGCCAAGACATTGCAGTCCATGCAGGTCGGTGACACGACCTACCATTACTACAGCCTGCCCGAAGCGCAGCGCCTGGGGCTCGCCGGCATCTCGCGCCTGCCGTTCTCGCTCAAGGCCATCCTCGAGAACGTGCTGCGGCAGCGGGCGGAAGGCCGTTCCGACGGTGGGGATATCGATGCGGTGATGGGTTGGCTCCGGACCAGGAGCTCGAGCCAGGACATTGCATTCGCGCCCACGCGCATGATCATGCCCGAGTCCTCCGGGGTACCGCTGTTCGGCGATCTTGCGGCCATGCGCGACGCGATGACCAGGCTCGGTGGCGATCCGCAGAGCGTGAATCCGACGATTCCCATCGATTTCATCGTCGATCACTCGGTGATGGTGGACGTGAACGCGACGCCCGATGCCGTCGCGCGCAACATGGCGCTCGAGCTCGAGCGCAACGCGGAGCGCTATGCGTTCCTGCGCTGGGCTGCGGGAGCGTTCGACAACCTGCGCGTGTTTCCGCCGGGCTCGGGCATCTGCCACCAGATCAACCTCGAGTGCCTCGCCCGTGTTGTCTGGACGCGCGAGGACCATGGCCGCACGATCGCGTTTCCCGATTCGCTGGTGGGCATGGACAGCCACACGCCGATGATCAACAGCATGGGTGTCATCGGCTGGGGCGTCGGAGGCCTCGAAGGCGGCGCCGCGGCGCTCGGCGAGCCGGTATCGATGCTCGTGCCGCCCGTCATCGGGTGTCGCCTGACCGGTCGATTGCGGCCGGGCGTGACGGCAACCGACCTCGTGCTGACGATCACCCAGACGCTGCGGCGGTACAAGCTCGCGGGAACCTTCGTCGAGTTCTTCGGGCCGGGGATCGACGCCCTCGCGCTGCCCGATCGTGCGACGGTGGCGAACATGAGTCCGGAGACGGGCGCGACGATGGGCTTCTTTCCGATCGATGCCGAGACGCTGCGATTCCTGCGTCTCACGGGACGCGACCCGCAGCAGGTGGCGCTCGTCGAGGCCTACGCGCGGGCGCAGGGATTGTGGCGCGATGCGGGCACGCCCGAGGCCGAGTACACCGAGATCGTCGACATCGATCTCGGCGCGGTGGAGCCCAGCGTGTCGGGACCGCGCCGCCCGCACGAGCGCGTCTCGCTGGGCGATGCGCCGGCCGCGTTCGCGGAGGCCTTTCCGCCGAAGGACCGCGACCAGGAGCGCAACGACGCAAGGCCCGTGAAGGACGGCGACATCGTCATCGCGGCGATCACGAGCTGCACCAACACCTCGAACCCGGTGGTGATGATCGGCGCGGGGTTGCTCGCGCGCAACGCCGCGAACCGCGGTCTCGCCCGCAAGCCGTGGGTGAAGACCTCCCTGGCGCCGGGCTCGCGTGTGGTTGCCGACTACCTCGCCGCGAGCGGCTTGCAGCGCTCGCTCGATGCGCTCGGGTTCAACATCGTCGGCTTCGGCTGCACCACCTGCATGGGCAACTCGGGTCCCATTGCGCCGGAGCTCGCCGAGGCGATTCAAGCCAGAGATGCCGTCGCAGTGGCGGTGCTATCGGGCAATCGCAACTTCGAAGGTCGCATTCACCCCAGCGCGCGTGCGAGCTTCCTCGCGTCACCGCCGCTCGTCGTTGCCTATGCGCTCGCGGGCACGATCCTCACCGACCTGACGCGCGATCCGCTCGGCACGGACCGGGAAGGCAGGCCCGTCTACCTGCGCGACATCTGGCCCGACCCGGCGGAGATCCAGCAGGTGATCGATGCGATGATCGCTCCGGAGCGCTACCGCGAGAGCTATGCGAATGTCCTGCAAGGATCCCCGGACTGGCGCAAGATCCGCGCGAGCGAGGGGAAGGCCTATCGATGGGACGCGAAAAGCACGTTCATTCGCCGTCCGCCCTTTTTCGAAGGCGTCACCGCCCAGCCGGCGCCGGTCGAAGACATCGTCGGCGCACGGGTGCTCGGCATGTTCGGCGACATGCTGACGACCGATCACATCTCACCCATCGGAACCATCTCCGCCGGCACACCTGCGGCCGAATTCCTGGCCTCGCTCGGCATTGCGCCCAAGGATTTCGTCAATTACGCGGCCCGGCGGCTCAATCACGACGTGATGATTCGCGGCACGTTCGGCAATATCCGGTTGCGCAACGAAATGACGCCGGGCCGTGAGGGAAGCTGGACGAAGCACTATCCGGAGGGCGCGGAAATGTCGATTCCCGCCGCCGCGGAGCGTTACCGCCGCGAGCGCGTGCCGCTGGTCGTCGTCGCCGGCCGTGAGTACGGAGCGGGCTCGTCGCGCGACTGGGCCGCGAAGGGCACGCGGCTCCTCGGCGTGCACGCCGTGATCGCCGAGTCGTTCGAGCGGATCCATCGGTCCAATCTTCTCGGGATGGGCGTGCTGCCCCTCGAGTTCATGAACGGCATGACGCGCAAGTCCCTGGCGCTCGACGGCAGTGAAGTGATCGACGTGACGGGGCCCGAAGCTGCGCGTCGGCCGCGCCAGCAGGTGCAGTGCACGATCACGCGCCGCAACGGCAGCAAGGAGACGATTCCGCTGCTTGCTCGCCTCGATACGCCGGCCGAGGTGCAGTACTACAGGAATGGCGGCATCATGAACTACGTGCTGCGCCGCCGCCTCGCAAGAGGGCCGCGGCAGGCGCAAGGAGTCGCACCGGCGCAGTAATCCCATCGGGAGGACGCATGGCATCGCGCACCGCACAACTCCGCAGCCTGCTGAAGGCCGGCGGTCCCGGCATCGTACCCGGCGCAACGGACTGCTTCACCGCCAAGCTCATCGAGCAGGCGGGATTCCCGGTCGTCTACGTCACGGGCGGAGGCACGGCCAACACCTATCTCGGCGGCCCCGACATCGGGCTCGTGACGCAGAACGAGCTCGCGGGTCAGGTCGAGCGCATCGCCGATGCCGTAACGGTGCCCGTGATCGCCGATTGCGATACGGGGTTCGGCGGCGTCGCCAACGTCAAGCGCACGGTGCGCATGTACGAGCGCGCCGGCGCGGCGGGGCTGCACATCGAGGACCAGGTGTTTCCCAAGCGCTGCGGGCATTTCGAAGGCAAGGTCGTGGTGCCCCTCGAGGACATGCTCTTTCGCCTGCAGGCCGCCCTCGACGCGCGGAACGATCCGGACTTCCTGATCATTGCCCGTACCGACGCGCGGGCCCCGGAAGGCTTCGATGCCGCGCTCGACCGCGCGCACGCCTATCTCGAGCTGGGAGCCGACGCGATCTTCGTCGAGCAGCCCCGCAGCGTGGATGAGCTGCGCCGCGTGGGCGAGGCGTTCCGCGGCACGCCGCTGGTCGCCAACATGGTCGAGCGCAGCAAGACGCCGCTCCTGCCGGAGCGCGAGTTGCGGGAGATGGGTTTCAACATCATCCTGTACGCGAACGCGGCGCTGTATCTCGGGTCCTATGCGATCAGGCAAGGATTGGCGGTGTTGCGCAAGGAGGGCACTACCGAGAGCCTGCTGCCGCGCATGACCACCTTCCAGGAGCGCCAGGAGATCGTCGGACTCGACAAGGCGGATGCGGCCGAGCGCGATCTCGTCGAACGGGTGCGCAGGAGCAGCGCGGCGACGAAAGCGGGGTCGCGCGCGAAACCCTGAACGACGGCGAGCCCGCGGCGAACGGATCTCGCGCGGGACCCGTTGCGGTGTCGATCCGGGCAAGAGGCGACGATGGCTACTCTGGAGTGCCGCTCCGTGGATCTCGAGTACCCGCTCGAGGGCTCCCGGTTTCGTGCGCTGCAGGACGTGAACGTATCGGTCGCCGATCGCGAGTTCGTCTCGCTTCTTGGCCCGAGCGGCTGCGGCAAGTCGAGCCTGCTCAACATCGTCGCCGGTTTCGTGCGACCGACGTCGGGCAGGGTGCTCGTCGGGGGGCGCGAGGTCCGCGGACCAGGAAGGGATCGCGGACTCGTGTTTCAGGAGCACGCGCTCTTTCCATGGATGACGGTGCGCGAGAACATCGAGTTCGGACCCAAGGTGAATGGCGTTCCCAGGCAGGCGCGGGAGAAGAAGGTCCGCGATCTCATCGCGCTGGTCGGCCTCACCGGCTTCGAGAACGCGTTTCCGAAGCAGCTCTCCGGAGGGATGCGCCAGCGCGTGGGGGTGAGCCGCGCGCTCGCCACCGATCCCGACATCCTGCTGCTCGACGAGCCCTTCAGCGCACTCGACGAGCAGACGCGGCACAGCGTGCAACAGGAGTTCGTGCGCATCTGGCAGCAGACCAAACAGACGGTGCTGCTCGTCACGCACAGCATCGAGGAATCCATCGTGATGTCCGATCGAGTCGTGGTCATGGCGACCAAGCCGGGGCGGGTGAAGGCGGTCATCGACATCGACTTGCCGCGACCTCGCGACGACACGGACCCGAGCTTCGTCGCCAAGAAGCGGCTCATCAGCGAACTGCTCTACCAGCACCGGCAAGCCGCGGAGACCGCTTGACATGAGCGAGCTGCAGCTCGCCGATCCGGGCCGCGTCGAAGCGGCCGTTCCTGCGGAAGCGAACCGATCCAGCTCGCGCGTTGGCCTCGGGGCGCGCTTGCGCAATGCGGACGTGCTCTGGCGCATCGGCGCCGTGGTCCTGTTCTTCGTGGCGTGGCAGGTGTTCGCCGTGGCCAATCAAAGCCTGCACATCGTGAACCCGCTGTTCATGGTGCCGCCATTGAACCTGCGCCACACGTTCATGCGGCAGTGGAGGGAAGGCGTGCTCGTGGCCGACCTCACGGCCAGCCTCTCGGCCGCGGTGAAGGGTTATGTGATCGGCTGCGCGGCGGGGCTTCTCACGGGCATCCTCACGGGCTACGTGCGCCTCATCCAGAGGCTGTGGGACCCCGTGGTGCAGATCTTCCGGCCGATCCCGCCGCTTGCGTTCCTGCCGATGTTCATCCTGTATCTCGGTATCGAGGACCACACGCGCGTGCTGTTCATCGCGTACTCGGTGTACTTCTATACCTACATGAGCGCCATGCAGGGAGTGAAGCACGTGGACCCGCTGCTCGTGCGCGCGGCGTTGTCGCTGGGTGCGAGCGGCCGCCGCATCTTCTGGTCGATCATCCTGCCGGGCTCGATGCCGCACGTGATGACGGGCCTGCGGGTGAGCGCCGGGATGGCGCTGTTCGTTCTCGTCGCGGCGGAGCTCATCGCCGCCGACGCGGGCATCGGCTATCGCATCATGTGGGCACGCCAGTACTTCGAAGTGGACACGATGCTGTTCGACGCCTTTCTGATCGGCTTTCTGGGCTTTCTCATCGATTCCGTGATGCGTTGGATCGAGCGCCGCGTGCTGCGATGGAAAGCCGACGTCGCCGACCGTTAGAGCACGCGTGGGTCGGATGCAGCAAGGTGCAGGAGCTTGCCGGGAGTGACTTTGGCGTACGGGGGCGTCGCCGCTGCCGCGGCGACGACAATGAGCCGATCTTTGGAGGAACGGTCATGACGAGTGTGCGAAGGCTGGCGATGTTGCTCGGAAGGACGATGCGCACGCATGCGGCGAGGCACCTGTGCGTCGCCGGCGCAGTCCTGATCGCGTCGTTCGCGGGTGCAGTCGCCGCGGCGCCCGAGGTCACGGACATAACGGTCTACAGCAGTCTGGATACGCAAGCCCCGGTGCAGCTCATCACCGCGCAGCAGAAAGGCTTCTTCAAGCAAGCGGGCCTGAACGTCACGACGAGGTATTACCAGAGCGCGTCGGACATCCCGGCTGGCATGATCGGCGGCTCGATCGTGCTCGCCCACGGTGGCTTGCTGAACGCATTGATCGTTGCCGACCAGGGCTTCCCGGTGAAGATCGAGAGCATGGTCGCCGATTACCAGCGAAGCAGTCAGCTCGTCATCCAGAAGGAGCTCGCGAAGCTCTCGCCGGCGCAGCTGGCGGGCAAGACGCTCGTGGGGCCGGACGTGCCGGTGATCCGGTACTTCTGGGTGAACTGGGCGAAGGCGGTCAAGATCGATCCGAACAGCGTGAAATGGCTGAACACCGCGCCCTCGGACGCCGTCGCGGCGTTCATCTCCAAGCGCGCGGATCTCCTTCTCGCGTGGGCCCCGCATACGACCACTGCCGTCAAGGCGGGCGGCGTGCTCTGGCAGGACGGGCGCTTTTCCTATCGCAGCGGCCAACCCGAGGTCTTTCCCGTTTACCACAACTGGGGCGTCGTATTCGCCGCGGCAGACTGGGCGCGCAAGAATCCGCGCACGCTCGAAGCGTATCTGGGCGCGTTGTACCGCGCGCAGGAATACATGAAATGCCACCGGGAAGAAGTGGCCGCGCCTGGTCGCGAAGGAAGCACGGCTCAATCCCGCCGAAACCACCGGCCTCATGGACTTGAACACGTACCTGGTGCGCTACCCTTCCAACTTCGTCGACGAGGCGCAGCAGTGGACGGGCTATTTCCAGCAGGTCGGCGTGCTCAAGCGTCCGCACACCCTGCGTGACCTGGTGGACACGAACGCGATCGAGGCCGCCGCGAAAGCCGCGCAAATACCGGCCGACTGGACCTCGTGCTCGAAGTAGCAGGGCGTCGTCCGCGGCGCGCCGGCGGCGCCGCGCACGACGTGCGCGAGCGTCGCGGCTAGCGAAGAGGCGGGGGTACCACGCTTTTCATGATGGTGCCGTCCATCTCCTCGTACTCGTGGTAGCGGATGGTCTCGTACATCCTGGCGCGCGTCTCGATGCGCGGCAGGAAGCCTTCCTGGTGACCCTCGCGCGCGAGATGGCCGTACAGCTCCTCGAGCGTCCTGGCGCATGCGCGCAGCGAGGTCGCGGGCCAGATCACCATCTTGTAGCCCATCGCTTCGTATTGGCTGGCGGTGAAGAAGGGTGTGCGGCCGTACTCGGTCATGTTGGCGAGCAGGGGCACGCCCTGGAATTCGCGTGCGAAGCGCCGGAACATGTCCTCCGACGTCAACGCCTCGGGGAAGATCGCATCCGCACCGGCTTCGAGATAGCGCTTTGCGCGGGCGATGCCGGCCTCGAGGCCTTCCGACGCGATGGCATCGGTGCGGGCGATGATGCGCAGGTGCTTGCGGGCGCGGCGCGCGGCCGCGACCTTGGCCACCATTTCGTCGATCGTCGCGAGCTTCTTGTCGTTCAGGTGCCCGCACTTCTTCGGCAGGATCTGATCCTCGATGTGGAGGGCGGCGGCCCCGGCCGCTTCGAGGTCGCGCACCGTGCGCATGACGTTCAGCACCTCGCCGTATCCGGTGTCGGCGTCGACCACGATCGGCAGGTTGGTGGCCCGGTAGATGCTGCGCGTGAAGAAGCAGAGCTCGTCGAGGGTGATGATCCCGACATCGGGGAGGCCGAGCGTCGACGAGACGGCGCTGCCGGAAAGATAGAGCGCTTCGAACCCGGCGCGCCGGGCAATGATGCCGGCGAGAGCATGGTGCGCTCCGGGCATGCGCAGGATTTGCGGGCGCTGCCAGAGTCGGGCGATGCGCTCGCCCGGCGGCGTGTCGTCGGACTGCTCGAGAAGCCACGTCATGATCGATCTCCCGGTTGGGTCGGCCGTCGCAGGTATTGGCCGGTCGGCGGCCCGACGACCGTGCCGTTGTCGTAAATCAGCTTGCCGCGCAGCAAGGTGCGCTTGACCCGTCCGGTGAGCTCCTGGCCTTCGAACGGCGTGTAGCCCTGCTGCGACGGCGAATCGGCCGCACGCACCACGAAGGTTTCGCGCGGGTCCACCAGCACGAGATCGGCGTCGAAGCCCGGTGCGATGTCCCCTTTGTTGAGCAAGCCGTAGCGCTGTGCCGGATTCCAGCTCAGGAGCTGCGCGACGCGGTTGACGGCGAGGCCGCGCTTGGTCCCCTCGCTCAGGACGCCGGACAGGAGGTATTCGGTGCCTCCGAAACCCGACTTCGCGAGCCAGATGTTGTCGGGATCGCCCTGCGCGAGCTTCTGCTCGGCGGAGCAGCAGGCGTGATCGCTCACGATCCAGTCGACGTCCCCGTCGAGCACGGCGCGCCAGAGCGCCTCGACGTCCTCCCGCGGCCGAATGGGAGGATTCACCTTCGCATGCGCGGCACACTCGCAATCGACGTCGAGCAGCAGGTGTCCGACCGTGACCTCGCGCCGGAAATCGATGTGCGGAAAGACGCTTTGCATCATCATTGCGGCCTCCATGGCCTTGCGCGAGCTCAAGTGCAGCAGATTGATGTTGATGCACTGGGTCTCGTAGGCGAGATACGAGGCGATCCAGATCGCCAGCCCTTCGGAATGAGGCGGCCGCGCGGCGCTGTACGCGCGCAGCCCGGTCAGCTTTCCGTCGCGCTCCACGATCCTGGTGTAGGCGTTCAGGATCTCCGCGAGCTCGCAGTGCAGGCTGACGCTGATGTGCCCGGCCATGTCCGGATGAGCATCCATGAGCCGGCGCGCCGAGCGCATGATGAATTCGAAGTGGGCGATGTCGTAGCGCTCGTCTTCGCCGATCATCAGGAACTCGTTCTGCTTGTCGGACTTGCCGTGCAGTCCGTAGCCGCCGTAGAACATGAAGATCTTGAACGACGGCACGCCGTGCTCGGTCAGCAACGATTCCATCTCGTCGATGTGGCCCGCTTCGATCGGCGCGAGGTGATAGCCGTAGTCGACCCAGTAGTTGCCCTCGGAAAGCCGCAGCACCTCGGGCATGAAGCTGCGGTAGGGGCCGCCACGATTGAGATAGTATTGCCCGGTGCGAAAGTACGTGAGGGCCGACGTCACCCCGCCCATGGCCGCCGCCTTGCTCTCGGTGACCGCGTCGCGCGCGAGCGGCTGGTAGATGCCGACGTGCATGTGTGCATCCACGCAGCCCGGAAATCCGAGCTGATGCCTGCCGTCGATCACTTCGCACGCCTGCTCGATCGGGATGTCCGGCGCGAGCTGCGCGAACCTGCCGTCCTTGATGCCGATGTCGAGAACGTCCACGGCGTCGACATTCGGGCGAACGACGCGGACATTCTTCACCAGGAGGTCGAAGGGTCGATCCATTGCAGCCACCGTTGTCTGTGGTCGGGAGGGGCGGGCGTTGCGCTGCCGAAGGGTCGATGGCGGAAACGCCTCACGCTCCATTATGATGCGCGGAACGCGGCGGCGCGCGCCCCGGGGCCGCCGGAGCCCCGCGCTGCCTTCGCCGCGGGTGGCGCACGCCGCAGCCGCCTTCGCCGCACCGTGCGGGACCACGTTCGATGAATACCGGTGCGACATTGCATGGATTTGCCAAATGGTGCCAGAGTTCGTATTCTTGGTCACGATGTCGGCACACGGCCGGCGTCGTTGATTCGATCGCAACGGGAGCGCCCATGAATGCCACGCGTCGGAACGTCATCAGGACCACGATCGCCCTCACGCTGGCGGCCGCGCTGCCGGCATGGGCGCAGAGCGGCGCCACGCTCAAGTTCGGCCTCGCGATGCCGCTCACCGGCTCGCAGTCCTCCTACGGCAAGGACCAGATCAAGGCCGCCGAGTGGGCCGTCGCCGACATCAACGCGAAGGGCGGCGTGAACGGCAAGAAGCTGGAAATGATCGTGCTCGACACCCAGGCCGATCCGACCGTCGGGATCAACGCGGTGAACCGGCTGATCAACGTCGACAAGGTCCCGGTGTTCGTGACGGCCTGGAGCGCGGTGGTGAAGGCCGTCGCCCCGATCGCCAACCGCGAGAAGGTGCTCGAGCTCTCGATCGGCGCCAATGCGCCGGAGATCGCGAAGCTCGGCGACTACGTGTACACGGCGGCCCCGCTCGCCGACGTCGACATCAAGGCGCTCGCCAAGTACACGTACGGCACCCTCGGCAAGCGACGCGTCGCGATCATGTACGTCAACAACGACACGGGCGTCACGGCGGCGGCCGAGTACCGCAAGGCGTTCGAGGGCGCCGGCGGCAAGATCGTGGCCTACGAGGCCTACGATCCCAAGGCCACCGATTTCACCGGCGCGCTGCTCAAGGTCCGGACCGCGGACCCCGAGATGATCCACCTTCACGGCCTGGTGGCGGACATGCCGGTGGTCATCGCGCAGATGCGCCAGCTCGGCATGAACCAGCGGGTGACCACCTACGCCGGCGGCTACAACCCGCAGATGATCGAGAAGACCGGCAAGGGCGCCGAAGGCCTGATCGTGACCTCGCTCGCGCCGGACGCGACGCAGAATCCCAATGTCGGACCGTACCTCGAGCGCTGGAAGAAGGCCGAGAACCGCATTCCCAACGGGCTGCCCTACACCCAATACCTGTACGATGCGCCCTACCTCGTCGCGGCGCTGTACGGCTATCTCGACCAGAACAAGCTGCCCGCGACGGGCGAGAACTTGCGCAAGGCCCTGCTGGAGGTCAAGACATTCGACCTGCCCATGACCGGCAAGCTCGTCGTCAACGCGGACCATACGGTGCACAAGCCGGTGAACCTGCTGACTGTCCAGAACGGCACGTTCGTGCCGCTCGCGACGGTCGAGTAGCGTCAGTCCGCGCAGCGCATCGCACCTACGTCAACAGGAGGACTGCACCGATGTTCCCAACTCTCGCCGGATCGCGCCGCCCCTGGCTGCGCGCCATCGCCGTCGCCGCAGCTGCCGTCGGGCTCGCGGCGGCAATGCCGGCAACGGCGCAGCAAACGCTCAAGTTCGGGCTGGCCATGCCGCTCACGGGCTCGCAGTCGTCCTATGGCAAGGACCAGATCACGGCCGCCCAGTGGGCCGTTGCCGACATCAACGCAAAGGGCGGCGTGAACGGCAAGAAGCTGGAGATGATCGTGCTCGACACGCAGGGCGACCCGACCCTGGGGATCAACGCGGCGAACCGGCTGATCAACGTCGACAAGGTCCCGGTGTTCATCACGGCGTGGAGCGCCGTGGTGAAGGCGGTGGCGCCCATTGCGAACCGCGAGAAGGTGCTCGAGCTCTCGGTCGGCGCCAACTCGCCGGAGATCTCGAAGCTCGGCGACTACGTCTACACGACGTACCCGCTCGCCGACGTCGACATCCGGGCGGTCGCCGACTACGCCTACAAGACGCTCGGGAAGAGGCGCGCCGCGGTCCTCTACGTCAACAACGAGTCCGGTGTGGACGCCGCGCGCGTCTACCGTAGCGTTTTCGAAAGCCTGGGCGGCAAGGTGGTCGCGTTCGAGGCCTACGATCCGAAGGCGACCGACTTCACGGGCGCGCTGCTCAAGGTACGCTCCGCGAACCCCGACATGATCCACCTGCACGGGCTGCCGTCGGACATGCCGGTGGTGCTCGCGCAGATGCGCCAGCTCGGGATCACGCAGCGCGTGTCCACCTACGCGGGCGGCTACAACCCGCAGATCATCGAGAAGGCGGGCAAGGGCTCCGAAGGGCTCATCGTGACGTCGCTTGCGCCCGACGCCAAGGAGAACCCCAACGTCGGACCGTATCTCGAGCGCTGGAAGAAGGCCGAGAACCGCATCCCCAACGGGCTGCCGTACACGCAGTACCTCTACGACGGTCCGTACATCGTGGCGGCGCTCTACGACTACGTCGACAAGCACAAGCTGCCCGCGACGGGCGAGAACATGCGCAAGGCGCTGCTCGCCATCAAGACGTTCGACCTCCCGATGACGGGCAAGCTCACGGTCAACGCGGACCACACCGTGCGCACCCAGGTGAACCTGCTCACGGTCGAGAACGGCAAGTTCGTGCCGATCGCAACGATCAAGTAGACCGCCTCGGCCGTCACTGCGCCGGGATCCGCCCGCACGGACGCGATCCCGGCCCTCAACTGTCCCCGGCTCGCGGCGCGCAATGCTCGATCCACAGGTACTTCTCCAGATCGCGTGGACGAGCATCGCGACGTCGACCTACTACGTCCTGTTCGCGATCGCGTTCGCACTCACCCTCAAGGTCGCCCGCGTGTGGAACTTCGCGCAGGCCGGCATCATGGGGGCAGCGTTCTACGCGATGTACGTCGCGCTGCTCAAGTGGGATTGGCCGCATCCGGCGGGATTCGCCTTCGGGCTCGTGGTCGCGATCGCCGTTTCGGTCATTGTCGAGGTCTGGGGATTTCGCGTGTTCCGGCGGCGGCGCTCGTCGCCGCTGCTCGTCTTCATCTTCGCGATCGTGTTCGCGCAGTTCGTGATCTACCTGCTGTCGCTGCTGTTCGGCACCGAGCCGGAGACGCTGACCAAGTCCATTCTTTCGCAGGTCCGGCTCGTGGGCGGGGTTGCGATCTCCGATTGGGATCTGCAGGCGCTCGTCGTGACCGCGGTCATGTGCATCGGGCTCTTCGCGTACCTGCGCTTCACGCAGCAGGGGCAGTTCGTGTTCGCCGTCGCCGACGATGGCGAGCTCGCGGAGTTCTACGGCATCAGCGCCAACCGGGCATACCTCGTCTCGCTCGTCATCGCTGCGGTCCTGGTGAGCGCCGGCATCTACCTCTACGGCACGCGGGCCTCGATCATCCCGACCACGCCGTTCGAGCTGATGCTGTTCGCGGTCATCGCCACGATCCTCGGCGGCATCGGGTCGATCGTCGGCGCGGGTCTGGCAGCGGTGTTCCTGTCGATGCTGCAGAGCGCGAGCATCCTCGTGATTCCATCGCAGTGGCAGGGCTCGCTCACCTACTTCGTGCTGTTCGTCGTGATCCTCGTCTTTCCCACCGGCTTTCGCCTCGCGGCGAGGTCGCGCCGGCTGCGGCGCGTGCGTCCGGCCGCAACCGCCGGCTAGGCCATGGAATACATCTACACCATCCTGATCCTGATGGGCTTGTACGTCATCCTGGCGTCGAGCTTCAACCTGATCATCGGTTTCGGCGGCCTCATCAGCATCGCGCATCCGATCTTCTTCGCGCTCGCCGCGTACGCTTCGGCGCTCGCGAACATGAACCTCGGCGTGCCGATCCCGCTCGCGATCGTCCTGGGCACGCTGTTCGCCGCCGCGATGTCGGTGATGCTGTCCCTCCCGAGCCTGCGCGTGTCGGGCGACTACCTTCTGATCGCGAGCATCGGCTTCCAGCTCGGGTTCGTGGAGGTCATCAAGAACGTCGATTTCGCCGGCGGCGCCGGGGGCCTCACGAACATCGGCTCCATGTACTCGGGTCCGGCGCGCAGTCTCGCCTTCGTGCTCACGGTGCTCGTCATCGCCGTCCTGGTCGTCGCGCTCGTGCACTGGCTCACGCACGGCGAGTACGGCCGCGCGATCCAGGCGATGCGCGACGACGAGGAGTGCTTCGCGTCCCTCGGCCGCAACGCCATGGCGATCAAGATCACCGTGTTCGCGATCGGCTCGGGGCTGGCGGGGCTCGCCGGCGCGCTGTATGCGCACTACTTCCAGTTCCTGACGCCCGAGCAGTTCGGCATCATCGAGTCGTCCCTGATCCTCACCATGGTCGTGGTCGGCGGCATGGGCACGACGTGGGGCCCCGTCGTGGGCGCGCTGCTGCTCACCGCGCTGCCCCAGGCGATCACGTTCCTCAACCTGCCGCCCTCGGTCATGGCCCCGTTGCAGGGCATGCTCTACACCGGTCTCGTGCTGGTGTTCCTGTACGTGCGCCCGGCGGGGCTGATGGCGAAGCGCGTGTCGCCAATGACTGCGGTGCAACCGCCCGAAGCCGCAAGCGTGGCTCGCTCGGGGGGCAACGCGCAGGCGAGGCCGCCGGCACCCGGGCTCGGAGCGAGCGTGATTCGCGTCGACGGCGTGCACAAGCACTTCGGCGGCATCGTCGTCGCCGACGACATCCATCTCGAGCTGAACGCGGGGGAGATCCTCGGCCTGATCGGTCCGAACGGCGCCGGCAAGACGACGCTGTTCAACCTGATCTGCGGGATCCACGCGCCCGATCGCGGCGAGATCTGGCTGCGCGATCGCCCGCTCTCCCGCATGCCCGTGTACCGGCGTGCGCGGCTCGGCATCGCGCGCACGTGGCAGCACGTGCGGATCTTCCCGACCCTCACCGTGCTCGAGAACCTGCTGATGGGGCCGCGCGAGTATCCCGCCGAGGCGCTGCTGTCCGCCATCCTGCATCCGCGCATCCACCGCGCGCACGCGCAGGCTTCGGCAGCGCGCGCCGACTCGATCCTCGGGCGCATCGGGCTCGCCCACGCTCGCGACAAGCTGCCTGGCGCGCTGCCGTTCGGACAGCAGAAGCTCGTCGGCCTGGCGCGCGCGCTCATGAACGACGGCGACGTCCTGCTGCTCGACGAGGTGATGGCCGGTGTCGAGGGCCAGGTGTACGAGACCATCAAGCAGATCGTGCGCGACGAGGCTGCCGCCGGGCGGGCCGTCTGCGTGGTCGAGCACAACATATCGTTCATCCGCGACCTGTGCACGCGTGCGGTGTTCATGTTCAACGGCCGCATCGAGCAGTCGGGCACGGTGGAGGAGCTGCTCGCGAGCGAGAAGCTCACGCGGCTCTACTTCGGCGAGCGGCAATGAAACGGCGTGCGGCGCCCCGCGAGGCCTGAACGCAATGCTCGAATTCCACAATGTTTCCGCCCGTTACGGCAAGCTGACCGCCCTCTCGGACGTCACGCTGTCCATTGCCGCCGGCGCGCGCGTCGCGATCTTCGGCCACAACGGGGCCGGCAAGACGACCCTGCTCAAGTGTGCCGTGGGCGCGCTGCCGGACGTCGACGGCGAAGTGACCTGCGCCGGCGCACGAATCGCGCCCGGGGCGGTCTATCGCAATACGCGACTGGGCATCGGTTTCGTTCCGCAGGGCCACAACGTGTTCAAGAGCCTCGACGTCGAGCGCAACCTGCGCATCGCCGGCCTGCTGCACGATCCCCTGTTCGTGCAGCAGGTGTACGAGCTCTTTCCCGTGCTGGCGGAGCGGCGCGCGCAGCTTGCCGGTTCCCTGTCCGGTGGGCAGCAGCAGATGCTGGCGCTCGGGATGGCGCTCATGACGCAACCGAAGATCCTGCTGCTCGACGAGCCGATGTCGGGCCTCGCGCCGGTGATCGTGGACAACGTGCTTGCGAGCCTCGCGCGCATCAACGAGCGCACGCAACACCGCGGTCGTGATCGTCGAGCAGAACGTCAGGGCGACGTTGCCGGCCGTGGAGCGCGCCCTCATCCTCAAGGCCGGACGGCTGGTGTGGGACGGCACGAGCGCCGAGCTCGCGCGCAAGGAAGATCTGTGGGCGTGGTTCTAGGGCGCCCCTGAGCAGGCACTGGGAGCATGGCGATGGCGGTGTTGAGGACGGACGCGAAGGACTTCGAGACCGAGGTGCCGGTCCTGATCGTCGGGGCGGGCGCCTGCGGCTGCGTGGCGGCGCTGGCTGCGACCGAGCGGGGCGCCGAGGTGCTGATCCTCGAGCGCGATGCCAAGCCCGGCGGCAACACCGCGCTTTCGGGCGGGCAGATTCCGGCGGCGGGCACCAAGCTGCAAAGGGCCGCGGGCCTCCTCGACGACACCCCCGAGCTTCTCTATCAGGACATCATCGCCAAGGCGCACGGCGAATGCGATCACGAGGATCGCGCGGCATGTCGCGGACGAGGCGGCCATACGATCGAGTGGCTGGTCGACCGGCATCACCTGCCGCTCTCCTGCGTTCTCGATTTCCAGTACCCCGGGCACAGCAGGCCGCACATGCACGCGACGCCCTCGCGCTTCGGCGCCGAGCTGCTCTCGGCGCTGCTGTCCGCGGTCGACGCGAGCGGCATCGCGGTGGCGACCGGCGCGCACGTCACCGATCTTTTTGCCGACGCGAGCGGGCGCATTCTCGGCGTGCGCATCGCCCGGCCCGACGGCACGGCGGAGGAGATCGGCTGCGGCGCGCTGATCCTCGCGTGCAACGGTTTCGGCGGCAATCCCGACATGCTGGCGAAGTACATTCCCGAGGGCACGGACCTCTACTACGAAGGCCACCGCGGGAACCAGGGCGATGCCGTCATGTGGGGCGAGGAGCTCGGCGCCTCGATCAAGGACATGGGCTCGTTCCAGGGCCACGGCGCCGTCTGCACGCCGCATGCGCTGCACCTGGGCTGGGCGGTGTTCACCGAGGGCGGCTTCCAGGTCAACAAGCACGGCGCGCGCTTCTCGAACGAGAACACCGGCTACTCCGAGCAGGCGCTCAAGGTCCAGCACCAGCCGGATCACGTGGCGTGGGCCATCTGGGACGAGCGCTGCGAGCGCATCGCCGGCCAGCAGCACAGCCACGTGCTCGCCAACGAGATGGGTGCGGTGAAGCGCTACGACTCGACCGAAGCCATGGCGCGGGCGATCGGCTGCGATGCCGCAACGCTCGCGCAAACCGTCGCCGACGTCGCCGCGTTCGCACGCAAGGAAAAGGCAGATCCTTTCGGCCGCGATTTCTCGACCAAGCCGCCGCTGCAGGCGCCGTACTGCATGGCCAAGATCATGGGCGCGCTCACGCACACGCAGGGTGGCCTCGAGGTCGACACGGCAGCGCGCGTCCTCAGGAAGGACGGCACGCCGTTCCCCAACCTGTTCGCAGGCGGCGGCGCCGCACGCGGCCTCTCGGGGCCCGCCGATTGGGGCTACCTCTCCGGCTCCGGGCTGCTGATGGCGACCAATCTCGGCCGCCTCGCCGGCGAAGCGGCCGCGGCACTGGTGAAGCGATAGGAGCGAGCATGGGCACACAGCACGATCCGGCGCGCGCGCAAGTCATCGAGAACCAGCAGGCGCTGATCCGCTGGGCCGTCGAGGCCAACGGCCAGCCCTTGCCCGAGCCGGTACGCCGGCGTGCGGCCACGATCCTGGCGGACGACCTCGGAGCCATGGTCGCCGGGGCGCTCGAGCCGCAGGTGCAGCGAGCGCGCGAAGCGCTTCAGCCGCACGTCTTCAGGCGCGACGGAGGCGACCGTGTTCGCCGCCGGCGCGCCGCGCCTCGACCGCTACAGCGCGGCGTGCGCGAACGGCATGGCGATCACCTGGTGCGAGCTCGACGAGGGCTTTCGCAACGCCTCGTGCCACGCCGGCGCGTATACGATTCCTGCGCTCCTGGCCGAGGCCGAGGCGCGCGGCCACACGGTCGAGGAACTGCTGCGCACGCTGGCGGTGGCGTACGAGGTGACGACCCGCTTCGCACTGGCATTCCCGTTTCCCGCTTTCACCGTTCACCCGCACGCGGCATTCGCGACCATCGGAGCGGCTGTGGCCACGTCGCTCGCGCGCCGGCACGACGCGAAGCTGATGCTGGACACCGTCACCGGCGCGGCGAGCATGACGTTCGCCGGGCCGTTCGACACGGCGGTCGAGGGCTCGCTGGTGCGCAATGGCTGGACCGCAGCCGGCGCATGGATCGGTCTGCGCGCCGCGGACTGGGCCGAGGCCGGCATCGGCGGGGGCGCGGCCACCCCGTACGACGTGTTCGTGGGATCGTTCAGGACGCACGCGAGGCCGCAAGCGCTGGTCGAGGATCTCGGGACGCGGTGGTCGGTGGCCAACGGCTACCACAAGATCTTCGCGTGCTGCGGCTACGCGCATTCCGCCGTCGAGGCGACACTCGAGCTGCTGCAGCCGGCGGGGCGGGGCAAGGTCGACGCCATCGCCGAGATCGTCGTCGAGACCGGTCCGGGCGGGCTCACGTTGACCACGGTCGAGCCGGAGACGGTGCTCGCCGCCAAGTTCTCCATCCCGCACGCGGTGGCTGCAACGACGCGGCTCGGAACCGCCGGTGCGCGCGCCTTCACCTTCGATACGCTGCACGACGAAGGCATCGCGGCGCTGCGCCGGCGCGTGCGCCTCGCACCCTACGACGGCATCGGGCCGTGGCCGAAGGACCGTCCGGCGCGCGTGCGGTGGCGATTGCAGGACGGCGAGGAGATGTCGGCCGTCTGCGAAAACGCGCGCGGAGGCGCTGACCAGCCTTTCGACGAGGCGACGCTGCTGTCGAAGCTCGCGGACAACGCATCCGCGGTGTTTCCGCGGCTCCCGCCGGCGCTGTCGGCCATCGTCGCGGGCGATGGCGCACTCGGCTCGCGTGCATGGCGCGAGGTCCTCGCCGACGTGGTTCACGCCACCGGTGCGAGCACGGCGCGGCAGACGCGCAAAGCAAGCGCATGACCCTCGCGCGCGAGCTCGTTCGAGCGTGCCGCTCGATCGCGAGCCGGCCATTGCCGGAGCACGTCGCGCTCGCTGCGCGGCTTCACTTCCTCGATGCGCTCGGCGTCGGTCTCGCTGCGGCGGGCTCTCCCGTCGGTGCAGCGTACCGCGGCCTCGCGCGGCAGTGCGCAACCGGCGGGCCGGCCACGATGCTGGGGCAGAGGATCGGCGCTTCGCCGGCCGACGCCGCGCTCGTCAACGGCGGCCTGATGCACAGCCTCGAGTACGACGACACGCACACCGCGTCGATCGTCCATGGCAGCTCGGTCATTGCCGCGACGGCGCTGGCCGCCGCGGAGGCCAACGGCGCGAGCGGGGCGGCGCTGCTCGGAGCGTACGTCAGGGGCTGGGAGATCCTGGTGCGCTTCGGTTTGGCGTCGCAGGGCGGATTTCAACGGCGCGGCTTCCAGATCACGTCGGTCGGCGGCGCGCTCGCTGCGGCGCTGGTGGCTTCGGAGCTCGGCGGCCTGTCCGAAGACGAGAGCGTCGCGAGCGCCGGCATCGCGCTCAGCCAGGCATCGGGTGTGTTCGAGTTTCTCTCCAACGGCTCGTCGGTGAAATCGCTGCATCCGGGCTGGGCGGCGCACGCCGGCGTGCTCGCGGCCACGCTCGCGCGTGCGGGCATGAGCGGACCCGAGACTTCCCTCGAAGGCCGCTACGGGCTGTTCCGCCATTTCGCGGGGGACGACGAGGCCCCCGAGCGGTTCCGGAGCATGATCGGCGACCTCGGGCGCGTGTGGCACCTGCCGGATGCCGCGTTCAAGTTCCACCCGTGCTGCCACTTCCTGCATCCGTTCGTCGAAGCGGCGGGCATCCTCGCCGATCGGGGCGTCGAAGCGGGCGACGTCGCCCGCGTCCTCTGCCGCGTGCCGGCCGGAGAGGCCGCGATCATCTGCGATCCGTGGGAGAGCAAGCTCGCGCCGCAGACCGGCCACGCCGCGCGCTGGAGCCTGCCGATCGTGATCGCCGCGCGCCTTCTCGACGGCAGGGTCGATCTCGCGACGTTCGAGCACCCGGTTCCGGCGCCGGTGCTCGAGCTCGCGAAACGCATCGCCTGGGAGCCGCTGCGCGACGCGCGCTTCCCCGAACGCTTCGAAGCGCGAAATCGAGTGCACGACCCGGTCGGGCGCAGTCCACACCATCCGGATCGACGACGTGTACGGCAATCATCGGCGGCCACCGGGCACCGACGCGGTCATGGCCAAGTTTCGCGCCAACGCGGCGCGCATGCTGCCGTCCGCGGCGGTCGAGGCCCTGGAGCGCGCCGCCGAGGGATTGCCGGCAGTCGCACGATCTTCTCGCCTTGCGCGGGGCGCTGCGCGAGGTCAGGGAAGGCGGCCTCGCACCCGGCTAATGCGACGGCCGATCTTCGAGCGGATCGGTTCCTGGAAGAGCTCGATGATCAAGCTTCGCATCCAGCGGATGCCGGGATCCTCTGCGAATCGGCCATGCCACGCGAGCATCACATCGAAGTCCGGGATCTTCACGGGCAGCCGGTGCACCTGCACTTTCACCAGCGTCGAGAACACCTTGGCGACGCGGCTCGGCACGGTGACGATGCGATCGGTCTTGGCGACGATCATCGGAATCACCATGAAGTGCGGCACGCGCAACGAGACGTCGCGCTTCACGCCTTGCCGCTCGAGCGTGCGTTCGATGATCCGGTGGCCCGACCCCATCGCCTCGGTGAGCACGTGAGCGCCCGCCAGGAACTGCTCGAGGTCGAGGCTCGCCTTGCCTCGCAGGGGATAGCCGGCTCCGGTCATGCACACGTAGTGCTCCCGGAACAGGGCCACGTGATTGATGCTTTTCGGCAGGTTCGGCCAATAGCCGGCCGCAAAATCGATCTGCCCCGACTCGAGCTGCTCGCCGATCTGCTCGGCGGTAAGCTGCATCGTTTCGAGCTTGATGGTGGATTCCATGTCGTCGAGGCGCTTGACGAGGGTGGGCAGGAACACCATCTCGCCGACGTCGCTCATGTGAAAACGGAACGTGCGCGTCGATTGCCGCGGATCGAAGGTCTTGTGGTTCTCGGTGGACGCGCGCACCAGGTTCAGCGCCTGCCGCAGCGGCTTCGCGAGCTCCATCGCGCGTGGCGTCGGGAGCATGCCCGCCCGGCTGTTGACGAACAGCGGATCCTCGAAGTGGCGCCGCAGGCGACCGAGCGCGTTGCTCATGGCCGATTGGGTGAGGCCCATGTGCGCCGCCGCCGCCGTGACGTTCCGGTGCAGCAGCATCGCCTCGAAGACGAGCAGGAGGTTCAGGTCGAGCATGGCCATGATTGTAAGGTCATGCAGGTCGGGACGACGAGTCGCGACGCTCGGGCGCGGAACGCCGCGCGAGAAACTCGCGAAGCAGCGCCGCAGTGTGCGAACGCGCGCCCCGAAGCGAGAGATCGTGCGGCCTGCCGCGCGCGACGATCTCGCCGCCTGCCGCGCCGCCCTCCGGCCCGAGATCGAGGATCCAGTCGGCGTCGGCGATGACGTCGAGATTGTGCTCGATCACCACGACGGTGTTCCCTGCATCGACCAGCCGATGCAGGACGCGGATCAGCTTCTCGACGTCGGCCATGTGCAAGCCGACGGTGGGCTCGTCGAGCACGTACAGCGTGTGCGCCGATGCGGCGGCGCTTCGCGTTGCAGAAGCCGCGGGGCGCACCTTCGCGAGCTCGGTGACGAGCTTGATGCGCTGTGCCTCGCCGCCGGAGAGCGTCGGGCTCTGCTGTCCCAGCGTGAGATAGCCGAGGCCCACTTCCTGCAGGAGCTGCAGCGCGTGGTGGATGGATCGGTGCGCCGCGAAGAACTCCACCGCCTCGTCGACGCTCATCGCGAGCACGTCGCCGATCGACTTGCCGCGCCAGGTGATCGCGAGCGTCTCGGCGTTGAACCGCGCACCGCGGCACGCTTCGCACGCGACCTTGACGTCGGGGAGGAAGCTCATCTCGATGGTCTTCACGCCCTGGCCTTCGCACTCGGGGCAGCGTCCGCCGGGCGTGTTGAACGAGAAGCGGCTCGCCGTGAAGCCGCGCATGCGCGCCTCGGTCGTCTCCGCGAACAGCCGCCGGATGGCATCCCAGAATTCGACGTAGGTCGCCGGACACGAGCGCGGCGTCTTCCCGATCGGGGCCTGGTCGACCTCGAGCACGCGCTCGATCGCTTCCCAGCCCGTGATCGACGTGCAGCCGCCGAGCCGGATCGGCTTGCGCTTGCGCCGGTCCGCAACGAGCGCGCACAGGTTCGAGTAGAGGATGTCGCGTGCGAGCGTGCTCTTGCCGCTGCCCGACACGCCCGTGACCGCGACGAGGCGGCCGAGCGGGACCCGTGCCGTCACGCCGCGCAGGTTGTGCAAGGTCGCCCCGGCAATGACGATCGCCGGCGATCGCTGCGTCGTCGCGCGCGTGCGGACGAGCGGATGCGCGAGCGGGTGAGCCAGAAACCGACCGGTGATCGAGTCCGGCGATCGCATGAGATCGTCCGCGGTCCCTTGACCCACGACCGCGCCGCCGCGACTCCCCGCGCCGGGACCGAGATCGATCACGTGCTGGGCATGGCGGATCGTGTCCTCGTCGTGCTCGACCACCACGAGCGTGTTGCCTTTCGCCTCGAGCCTCGCGAGCGCGTCGAGCAGGATGCGATTGTCGCGCGGGTGCAGGCCGATCGTCGGCTCGTCGAGGATGTAGCACACGCCGCGCAGATTGGAGCCGAGTTGCGCGGCAAGGCGGATGCGCTGCGCCTCGCCGCCCGAAAGTGTGGGCGCCGAGCGATCGAGCGCGAGATAGCCGAGGCCGACCTCGTCGAGGAACGCGAGACGCGTCGCGAGCTCGGCGACGATGTCCCGCGCGATCGCCGCGTCGCGGCCGCCGAGCTCGAGGGCCGCGAAGAATCGCTGCGCCTCGGTCGCCGGCAGCGCGGTCAGGTCCGCGATCGAGCGGCCACGGAAACGTACGGCGAGCGCGTCGCGGTTGAGGCGCTTGCCCCCGCAGGCGGCACAGGCATGCGCTTCGCCCTCGAACCATTCGTTCCACCACGCTTCGTCGCCGGTCTGCTCCGCATCGAAGCCGGGCATCCGGACCCCGGTGCCGAAGCACTCGGGACACCAGCCGTGCTTCGAGTTGAACGAGAAGTGACGTGGATCGAGTGCAGGAAAGCTGCGGCTGCAGATGGGACAGGCGCGTTGCGTCGAGTAGACCTCGACCTCGCCGTAGACATAGGCCGGTGACGCTCGCGTGGCACCGGCGGGCTCGCCCCGCGCTCGGCGCGCCGCGCGACCCTTCGCGAGCACGTGCACCACGCCCTTGCCATGCTCCAGGGCCGCGCGAAGACCTTCGCGCAACACCTGCTCGTTCCCGGGTGTGGCGACGAGCTCGGCGACGGGAAGCTCGATGGTGTGCTCCTTGAACCGGTCGAGCCGTGGCCATCTTGCCGTCGACACCAACGCGCCGTCGACGCGCAGCTCGCCGAAGCCGCGGCGCGCCGCCCACTTGGCGAGATCGGTGTAGTAGCCCTTGCGCGCGAGCACGAGCGGCGCGAGCAGCGCGATGCCGCGATCGCGGTGCCGCGCGAGCAGCGTCGCGACGATGCTGTCCTCGCTCTGGGGCGCGATCGGCGCGTCGTGGTCGGGGCAATGGGGCGTGCCGAGCTTGACGTAGAGCAGGCGCAGGAAATGGTAGATCTCCGTCAGCGTGGCGACGGTGCTCTTGCGCCCGCCGCGGCTCGTGCGCTGCTCGATGGCGACAGTGGGTGGAATGCCGAAGATGGCGTCGACCGCCGGACGTGCCGCCGGCTGGACGAACTGGCGCGCGTAGGCGTTGAGCGACTCGAGATAGCGGCGCTGGCCTTCCGCGAACAGGATGTCGAAGGCGAGCGTGCTCTTGCCGCTGCCGGAAACGCCGGTCACGACGGTGAAGCGGTCGCGCGGGATCACGACGTCGATGTTCTTGAGGTTGTGCTCGCGCGCGTTGTGGATGCGTATCGCGTTGTCGCGCCGCGGCCGCGTCGGTGCCGTCGGCGATTCGCGCGCGCGGACCGGCGGCGTGGCGCGGCGTGCCGCGGCCCGGTAGGCCGCAAGCGCAACACCCGTGTGCGAGGCGGGGCAGGCGAGCAGCTGCTCGACGGGGCCGGCAAACACGACCTCGCCGCCGGCATCGCCACCTTCCGGCCCGAGATCGATCACCCAGTCGGCCGACGCGATCACGTCCAGGTTGTGCTCGATCACGACGAGCGAATGTCCCGCTGCAACGAGCTCCCGGAAGGCGCGCAGCAGCTTCGCGATGTCGTCGAAATGCAATCCGGTGGTCGGCTCGTCGAACAGGAAGAGCTTGCCGCGCGCCATGCTCGTGCGCGCCGCGCGGCCGCTTGCCGACGTCCGGCGCGCCGCTTCGGCGAGATGACCGGCGAGCTTGAGCCGCTGGGCCTCGCCGCCGGAAAGGGTGGGCACGGGCTGGCCCAGCTTCACGTAGTCCAGGCCGACGGCGCGAGAGGGGCCGCAAGGCGGACTCGATGTCGCGCTCGGCGGCGAAGAGCGCGAGCGCCTGGCTCACCGTCATGTCGAGCACGTCCGCGATCGATCGGCCATCGAGCTTCACTTCGAGCACCTCCGCCCGGAACCGCGTGCCATCGCAGTCCGGGCAGCGCAGGTACACGTCCGACAGGAATTGCATCTCGACGTGCTCGAAGCCGTTGCCGCCGCACGTCGGGCAGCGGCCGTTGCCCGCATTGAAGCTGAACGTGCCCTGCGTATACCCGCGCTCCTTCGCGAGCGGCGTTGCGGCAAAGCGCTTGCGGATGCAATCGAATGCGCCGACATAGCTTGCCGGATTGGAGCGCGTCGTGCGCCCGATGGGGGCCTGGTCGACCAGCACCACGTCGGCGATGCGCTCCTCGCCGGCGAGCTCGCGAAACGCACCGGGCGCTTCGGTCGGCTTGCCCTGGGCGCGCAGCAGCGCCGGGTACAGCACGTCGTGCACGAGCGTGGACTTGCCGGAACCGGAGACGCCGGTGACGCAGACGAGCGCGTTGAGCGGGATCGCGACGTCGATGTGCTTCAGGTTGTGCTCGCTCGCACCGAGGACGACCAGCTCGCCTTGCGCTGCGAGCGCGGGTGAAGCGCCGCGGCGCACGTCCGCATGCTTGCGCCCGGCGAGGTAGTCGGCGGTGAGCGATCCGCGGGCGTGGTACAGCTCGGCGGGTGTCCCGAAGAACACGATCTCCCCGCCGCGCTCGCCGGGGCCGGGACCGATGTCCAGCACGCGGTCGGCGGCAACGATGATCTGCGGATCGTGCTCGACCACCACCAGCGAGTTGCCCGCGTCGCGCAAGCGGTGCATGAGGCCGACCACGCGCGCGATGTCGCGCGGGTGCAGACCGATGGACGGCTCGTCGAGCACGAACAATGTATTGACGAGCGACGTCCCGAGCGCGGTGGTGAGGTTGATGCGCTGCACCTCGCCGCCGGAAAGCGTGCGCGACTGGCGGTCGAGCGTGAGGTACGAGAGGCCCACGTCGGCGAGGTAGGCGAGCCGCGCGCGTATCCCGGCGAGCAGGAGATCGGCTGCCTCGTCGAGCGGCGCGGGCAGCGATAGCCCCTCGAAGAAGCTGCGCGCGGATCCGATCGGCAGCAGCGCCAGGTCGTGCAGCGTGAGCCCGGGGAGCTCGGCGAGGACGCGATCGTCGAACCCGGTGCCGCGCGGTCGGAACCGCGCCGCCGGATCGAGCACGCGATCGGCGTCCTCCCTGGTGCCGAGGCGCCAGAGCAGCGCCGCGGGCTTGAGCCGCGCGCCATCGCACGCGGGGCAGGGCGTGTAGGCGCGATACCTGGACAGCAGGACGCGCACGTGCATCTTGTACGACTTGGTTTCGAGCCACGCGAAGAACCGCGCGACGCCGTACCAGACGCCCGGCCACGACTTCGACCAGCTCTGCCATTCCGGCTCGCCGTCGAGCACCCAGCGGCGGTGGGCGTCGGAAAGCTCGCGCCAGGGCACGTCGAGGGGGATGTCGCGCTTCCTCGCGTACTTCTCGAGGTCGTCCTGGCATTCACGGTAGCTCGCGGTCTGCCAGGGTTTCACCGCCCCTTCGCGAAGGGTCTTCGCGGTGTCGGGCACGACGAGGCCATAGTCGATGCCGATCACGCGGCCGAAGCCGCGGCACGTATCGCATGCACCGAGCGGCGAATTGAACGAGAACAGGCTCGGCGTCGGATCCTCGTAGTCGATGTCGCAATCCGGGCAGTGCAGGTCCGAGGAAAAGCGCCACACCGCCCCACCGCCCACCGTGTCCCGAACAACTGTTCGGGACAACGCGGCTGGGCGGTCGCGTTTGGCGAGCCACCGCCGGACGCATCCGCCACGACGTGCACGTCGACGCGACCGTGACCCGCGCGCAGCGCGGCCTCGATGCCCTCGACCACGCGCGCGCGCTCGGCGTTGCCGAGGCGAAACCGGTCCTGCACGACGGAGAGCCGGTTCCCGTTGCGCGCGTGGATCCGGGTGTAACCCTGCTGCTGCAGCAACGAGGCGACCTCGTCTTCGGAGAAGTTCGGCGGCACCGTGACGGGAAACGTGAGCACGAGCCGCGGATCGCCCGCCGCCGCGCTGCGTGCACGCAGCGCCGCATGGATCGACGCCGGCGTGTCGCGTGTCACCTTGCGTCCGCAGCCGCGCGCAGTAGAGCGTCGCTGCGCGCGCGTAGAGCACCTTCAGGTGATCCGCGAGCTCCGTCATCGTGCCGACGGTCGAGCGCGACGTGCGCACCGGGTTGGTCTGGTCGATCGCGATCGCCGGAGGAATGCCGTCGATGCGGTCGACCTGCGGCTTGTCCATGCGATCGAGGAACTGCCGCGCATAGGGCGAGAAGGTCTCGACGTATCGCCGCTGCCCTTCCGCGTACAGCGTGTCGAACACGAGCGACGACTTGCCGGAGCCGGACACGCCGGTCACCACGACGAGCTCGTTGGTGGGCAGCTCGAGGGTGAGGTTCTTCAGATTGTTCTGGCGGGCGCCGTGAATGGAGATGCAGTCGGACATGAGCGGAGGGGAACGGGCAGCGGAGGGTGCGTCATCGGGGCTTGCAGGCAGCAGCGCATTGTTGCAGGCACGGCGGCGGCGCGGGCCGTGCCGCTTGACGAGAGGCATCGCGCCTGCGCGATCGCGGCCCGGTGCCCAACGATGCGTGAAGTCGGCTATCGTTGCGGAAGCGGGCGCTGCCTGGCCGCGCCGCGTGCCGGCGGTATCGCTGCCTCGATCGCACAACCGACCCCAGACCGGTACGTTCCATCACCGACGATGATCGTCGCCACCGCAGGCCACATCGACCACGGCAAGACCAGCCTCGTGCGGGCGATCACGGGCGTGAACACCGACCGCCTGCCCGAGGAGAAAGCGCGCGGCATCTCGATCGACCTCGGATTTGCGTACTGGCCGCAGGGCGACGGACCCGTGATCGGTTTCGTGGACGTGCCCGGCCACGAGCGCTTCGTGCGCAACATGCTGGCCGGCGTGTGCGGGATCGACTTCGCGATGGTGGTCGTCGCGGCGGACGACGGGGTGATGCCGCAGACGGTCGAGCACGTGCGCATCCTGGACCTCCTCGGCGTGGGTCACGGCATGGCGGTGATCAGCAAGGTCGACCGCGTCGACCCGGTTCGCGTTGCCGCGACCCGCGAGGAAGTCGCCGCGCTGCTTTCGACGACGGGACTCGCGAACGTGCCGGTGCTCGAAGCCTCCGCCACGAGCGGCGAAGGGCTCGAAGCGGTCAAGGCCGCGCTCGCCGCCGCTGCACGGACGCTGCGCTCACGCCCGCGCACCGGGCGGCACTTCCGGCTCGCGATCGACCGCGCGTTCACGCTGGGCGGCAGCGGCACCGTCGTGACGGGAACGGTCGTCGACGGGGCGGTGAAGCCGGGCGATCGCCTGCGGCTCTCGCCCGTCGGCGCCTCGGTGCGCGTGCGCGGCCTGCAGGTCGGCGGAGGGCAAGTCGACGAGGCGGGAGCGGGCGAGCGCTGCGCGATCAACATCACCGGTGTCGCCACGTCGGAGGTGGCGCGCGGCGACTGGCTCGTCCACGAGGCGATCCATGCGCCCACCACGCGCCTCCAGGTCGAGCTGTCGGTGCTGCCGGACCGCGAATCGGGCATCGCCCACGGGGCTCGCGTCCATCTGCATCTCGGCGCGGGCGAGTGTCTTGCGCGCGTCATGATCGCCGGCGGCGGCACGCTGGCGCCAGGTGCTGCAGGCATCGCCCAACTCGTGGTGGACACGGCCGTCGTCGCGCTGCACGGCGATCGTTTCGTCGTCCGCGATGCGTCGGCCCGGCACACGGTCGGCGGCGGCCGGGTGCTCGATCCGTTCGCGCGGCCGCCCCGGCGCGGTGCGGACGAGGGCGCACGCATCGAGGCCTTGCGCAGCCCGACCGCGGAGAGCGCACTGGAGCAAGCTCCTCGCAGCCAGCCCCGGAGGCGTGGACCTCGCGTGGTTCGAGACGAGCTTCAACGTGACCGCCGAGCGCGCCGGCGCCATGTACCGCACGCTCGATCTGGCAGTGTTCGGCGACGCGCCACGCGTTGCAGCTCCCCCGGCAGCGCGCGACCGAGCTGGGCGATGCCGTCGTCGCGCGCCTCACCGCCTTTCACGCCGAGCAGCCGCTCGCCGCCGGCATGACGGTTGCCGCGCTGCGGCGCGACGTCGGCGCACCGCTCGCGCCGGCCGCGTTTGCCGCGCTGCTGCACGAGCTTGCCGCTGCGCAGCGATTGCTCGTCGCGAGCGGGCTCGCGCAGCTTCCCGGCCACGACGCCAGCGCCAATCCCGCCGATCGGCGCCTGTGGGAGCGCGTGTATCCGTTCCTCCTCGAGGCGGGCGCTGCCGCGCCGACGGTCGCCGAGCTTGCCACCGACGCGGATTGCGACGAGCGGATGCTTCGCGACATGCTGTATCGCCGTCGCAAGACGGGCGGCGTGTGGCGCGTGGGCAACGATCGCTTCTACGCGCGCCCGACCTTCGGATCGCTTGCCGCGAGCGCTGCGGCGCTGGCCGCCGCGAGCGCGGATCACAGCTTCACTGCCGCGGAATTCCGCGATGTCATCGGCACCGGTCGAACGCTGGCGATCGAGATCCTCGATGCCCTCGACGCCGCCGGCGTGACAGTGCGCGTGGGCGACCGGCGACGCATGCAGCACGACTTCGTGCCGATCCTCGGGCCCGCCACGCCGATCCAGCGCAGGGCGTCCCGCGGCTCGGCGCCGGGGGCACCTCTCGAGCACGGTCCCGGGGGCAAGGCGCCGAAGCGCCCGCCGCCTTCCGTCAAACGCACTAGCGCCTGACCAGAGGTTTCGAGGCGTTGCTCACTTCGGCGGGGGATGCTCGCATCCGCCCCGGTCCGGGACATGCATTCTGGCGGAAGAGGTGAGAGTCGAACTCACCGGGAACGCCTTGTGGCACCCCCCTCCGGATTTGAAGTCCGGGCACCCCACCGGGGATATCTCTCTTCCGTAGGGAGACCGTACTGTCATGACGGCTCGCCCGCAAGTGGCGCGAGCACGGATCCCGCGAGCTGCGGCCGTGAGCGCCGGCTTCGTCGTCGAGACAGCGACAATCGAGCAGCAGCGCGCCATCCTCGAGGCGGCCGAGGATCGGGACGGGCAACTGGCGCAGCGCGCGCGCGAGGCGCATGACCGCGCGATTGCGGGCGCTGCGCGCGACACGCGGCTCCATGCGCACACCCGCGCTCGCCAGCGTGGCGACGGGAAGCGCACCGCTGCCGATCTGGCTCATGCAATCGACGACCGTCACTTCCACCGTTGCCGCCAGCACGCGCTCGAACGCTGCAGCGAGGCGTTGTGCGACGGGTCGGATCTCCTCGCGGGTGCGCGTGAGCAGGCGCAGGGTCGGCAGGCGTTGCTGCAGGCGGTCCGGATCCCGGTAGAGCCGCAGCACCTGCTCCAGTGCAGCCAGCGTCAGCTTGTCGACCCGCAATGCGCGCTTGAGCGGGTTGCGCCGAAGCCTGCCGATCACGTCGGCACGGCCGACGATCAACCCGCATTGCGGGCCGCCGAGCAGCTTGTCGCCGCTGAAGCACACGGCCGCTGCACCCGCGGCGATCATCTGCGCGGCCGTGGGCTCGCGGGGCAGTCCCCAGCGTTCGAGATCGACGAGCGTGCCGCTGCCGAGATCGGTGACGAGATCGACGCCGTGCTCGGCGCCGATGCGCGCGAGCGCAGCCTCGTCCACGGCGGCCGTGAAGCCACGGATGTCGTAATTGCTCGTGTGCACCTTCATGAGCAGCGCGGTGCGCGCGCCGATCGCATTCACGTAGTCGGCGGCATGCGTGCGGTTGGTGGTGCCGACCTCGCGCAAGCGGGCGCCGGCCCGGCTCATGATGTCGGGAATGCGGAACTGGCCGCCGATCTCGACCAGCTCGCCGCGCGAGACGATGACCTCCTTGCGCAGCGCCAGCGTGTTGAGCAGCAGGAGCACCGCCGCGGCGTTGTTGTTGACCACGAGCGCGGCCTTCGCACCGGTGAGCTCGGTGAGGAGCGCTTCGACGTGCGCGTCGCGCTCGCCGCGCTCGCCGGCCTCGAGATCGAACTCCACGTTGCATGGCGCCGCCGCGGCGCGCGCCATGGCATCGATCGCTTCTTCGGGCAGCAGGGCGCGCCCGAGATTCGTGTGCAGGACGGTACCGGTCAGATTGGCCACTCGCCTGAGCGAGCAATCGTCGGCGCGCTCGAGCTCGGCCGCGATCGCCCGTGCGATGGCGACGGGCTGGAGGTCGATGTCGTCGCCTCCACGGGCCATCGCTGCACGCCAGTCGGCGAGTCGGCGGCGCAGGACGTCGCGCACCGCGGTGCGCCCGTGCACGGCGACCAGCGGCGCGAGGGCGCCGTCGTTGAGCAGGCGATCGATCGAGGGAATCGCCGCCTGTGCGGACACTTGCGATGCGGCGACCGTCATCGGCACGGGTGCTGTTGCGCGATGCGTGTGGCGACGGCGTCGGCGTCGCGCATCGCGCCGTCCAGCGTTCCGTCGTGGCCTTCGCGCACGGCGCCGACGGCCCACATCCCGTGCCAATCGGTCTCCAGGGTGCCGCTCGTGACGAGATGGCCCCCCGGGCCTCGCGCGAGCTCCGCGGGCAGGAACGCCGTGCTGGGCTGCAGGCCCACGTAGACGAACACGCCTGCGCAAGCGAGCTCGCTGCGCGCGCCGTCCGCGCTCCGCAGCACGACCCCGCTCACCTTGTCGCTGCCGAGGATCTGCGTCGCCTCGAAGCCCAGGTGCCGCCGCACCCCCGCCTGCGCAACGACGCGCTCGACGAAGTCCGACTGCGCGCGGAATTCGCTGCGTCGGTGCACGAGATGCACCGTCCGACAGTGCTGCGCGAGGACCAGCGCCTCCTGCAGCGCCGAGTCGCCGCCGCCGACGACGACTACGTCCTCGCCGCGGTAAAGCGGCCCGTCGCAGTCCGCGCAGTGCGAGACGCCGCGCCCGGCGAGCTCGGTCTCGCCCGGGATGCCGAGCTGTTTCAGCGTGGCCCCCGACGCGACCACGACGTTCATTGCGTCGTGCGCAACGTCGTCTGCCCATACCGTGAAGGTGCCGCGCTGCCGCTCGATACGGGTCACGGCAGCAGGGTGGCTGACGACCCCCGATTCGGCGTTGGCTTCGACCATGAGGGACGCGAGCTCCGCACCGCCGAGCGCATCGGCACGCGGCGAGGGATCGAGCTCGTTCACATTGATGACCAGCCCGCCGAACAACGTGCCTTCGAAGCTGGCGACACGCAGGCCCAGTGCGGCGGCGCGGCCGGCGCACGCGAGTCCCGCGATGCCCTCGCCGATCACGATGATGTCGAACGTCATGGCTTCAACTCCGGCGCTGTGCGTGTGAGGAACGATGGACCCGCAGGGTCGGGCGAAGCGCGCGCCGCCTCGGCTGCCAAGGATAGCAAGGGTCGTGGGTCGGAGTGCCTTGCTGTCCGACAACTGGCCAATTCTTTGTGTTAGCGTAACGGCGGTACAGCGACGCGCGCCGCACGCATGCGTTTCGACTGCAGTGCTTCGGGCGCTCAGCGCTGGCTTCGTGCCTTCAGGAGGAGAACCGGGTGGACAAGCCGAACACAAGCAACGACGGCCATTACGACGTCGTGTGGCCCCGCGCTCCGCGCCAGATGAAGACGAAGAAGCTCGCGCCGCGGCTCGATACGCTCAATGGCAAGACGATCGCGCAGCTGTGGGATTTCATCTTCTCCGGCGACAAGGTGTTCGAAGCGCTGGAGCACGGGATCCGGGAGCGCTATCCCGACGTCCGCTTCGTCAGCTGGCGCGAATTCGGGAACACCCACGGCGCCGACGAGCGCAAGATCCTGGCCGGCCTTCCGCAGCGCCTCAAGGAGCTGGGGGTCGACGCCGCCATCTCAGGGATGGGCTGTTGAGGCAGTTGCACACCCGCCGTGCTGCGGGTGAGTGCAACGTGCGAAGCGGCCGGCGTACCGGCATCGACGCTGGTCTGTGAAGGCTTCCTGCGCCAGGCGGCTGCGACCTCGGTAGGCCTCGGCTTCCCGAACATGCCGGTGGCGCTCGTGCCGAGCCACCCCGACGCCCTGAGCAAGGACGAGCTGCGCCGCAACACCCTCGAAGTCACCACCGCCAAGGTGATCGACAACCTCCTGCACGGCGGCGCGCTGCAGTCGCTCACCGGTGAGCCGGGGGAGCGCGATGTCGTGTTCAGCGGCAGCTTCGAGGAGGTCAACGACCACTTCTGCGACCAGGAATGGAGCGACGGTCTGCCGATCGTGCCGCCGACCCGCGAGCGGGTCGAGCGATTCCTCGCGTTCACGGAGCACAAGCCCGAAGAAGTGCTCGGGGTCATGCTGCCCGACAACCGTGCCGCCACCGTGTGGAGCGTCGCGGTCAACGGCGTCATGGCGGGCTGCCGCCCCGAGTACATGCCGATCCTGGTCGCGCTGGTGCAGGCCATGGCCGACCCGCAGTACGGCGTCGAGCACAGCGGCAACACGCCGGGATCCGAGACCCTGATCATCCTCAACGGGCCGATCGTCAAGCGGCTCGGCTTCAACTACCAGCAGGGTGTGCTGCGCGACGGCTTCCGTCCCAACACTTCCGTGGGCCGCTTCTGGCGGCTGTACCTGCGCAACGTGGCAGGGTTCCTGCTGCACAAGACCGACAAGGGCACGTACGGCAACACCTTCCGCGTGGTGTGCGCCGAGAACGAGGACGCCGTGGCGCGGATCGGCTGGGAGCCGAACAGCGTGGACATGGGCTTCGCTGCCGGCGACGACACGGTCACGATCTCGCGCTTCGCGGGCGGCAACGTCATCGCTTCGGTGTCCGGGAGCACCCCGGAGCAGATCCTCGACAACGTCGCGTACTGTCTTGCGCGGCAGACGACCTGGCATCTCACGTTCATGATGGGATCGGCCTACGGGACGTTGCGGCCGCTCGTGCTGCTCACACCGATCCTCGCCGAGACCATCGCGAAAGCGGGCTGGTCCAAGCGCGACGTCAAGCGCTACCTCTTCGAGCACGCGCGCACGCCCGCATGGGAGATCGAGCGCAGCCTGCGCGACTGGATGAACAAGCCGACCTGGAACCTCGCCGAAGAGGCCGATGCGGGCCGCATCCCGGCGCTGTTCCACGAGTCGGACGACCCGAACCGGCTGGTGCCCCATGTGTTCAAGCCGGAGGACTACATGGTGGTGATCACGGGCGACCCTCTGCGCACCAATGCCTACGTGTTCGCGCACAACGGACGTCTCGGCTATCCGACCGCGAAGAAGATCGAGCTGTCGCCGAAGTGGGAGGCGCTGATGGCGCAGGCCGGGCGCTGACGGCGCTCCCCGCGCAGCTAGAGGGCGGCCGCGAGCTCGTTCGCGGTGACCACGGAAGCCTGCGCAGGAAACACGTTATCGAGGAGCATGCGATGCACCTCTTCCTTGCGATCGGCGCACGCGTCACCCACGACGACCAGCGCGTAGTCCATGTCGGCGGCCCAGCGCACGGTCGACAGGACGACCCCGCTGGTCACGACCCCGAGCAGCACCAGGGTGCGAACGTCCTTGGCCCGGAGCAGCGTGTCGAGGTCCGTCGTGGAGAACGCGCCCACGCGGCGCTTGGTGACCACGGGCTCGCCTGGAGCGGGCGCCACGCGCACGTGGATGTCGGCCCCCGACGTGCCTTCGCGCAGCCGATTGGCGGCCTTGAGCGCGCTGAACAGCTTGTTGCGCGCGCTGATCTCGGGGTAGCCGTCGCGGAACCGCACGACCACGTGGATGACGGGCAGGCCGGCCTGCCTCGCCTTGCCGAGCACCGCTGCCGCGTTGTCGAGCACCCGCTGTGCGACGGCGCCCAGCGAGTCGAGGATCTCGTTCTGGTAATCCATCATCAGCACTGCAGTCGAGCCCTTGTCGAGCGAAAGCGTGTCCGGCATGTTCATTCCTCCGTGCTGAGCCGTTGTACCGGGGCATTATGCGTCGATCGCGGCGGGCGCAACATCGAAGCCCTCCGAAGCGTCCCGGTCGCGGGCAGCGTCGATGTCGCGCGCGTTCGCGCGAGAACCCGTGCAGTTGCGGCGCAACAGCGAGCGTTGCGGACGCGGCGTTTGGTTGACACGTCCGATCGTCGCTGTTTACGATCCACGAAGCGTCGCAAGAACGTGCTCGACCGGGAATGAGCGTGCGAGACCCCGTGTCTCGTCGCCGCGATGTCTGCGGCAAGCTCCACCGGACGGGCGCGTCGAATCACATGGCACGCCGGACACCACGCAGCCGAAAGAGCTGTACCGGCGCTCGCTCGAGAGGAGGAGCTTCGATGTCAAGCATCCAACCGCACGGTGGCCGCTTCGGATTGCGTCGCCGACCGCAGCGAGGGCGAAGGGCGACGCGCTCGTGCGCCGCTGGTCCCGTCCCACGCGTGGCGCTCGTTCATTGATCCGAACATGTCAGCGGATTGACGCCTCGGATGGCGCCGGATCCGCGACATGCCGCAGCTCGACTTCCAGACCACGGCTCGCCGCGACGCACGTTGGCCGCGCAGCGACGGGTCCCCCGCCGGCCGCATGACCGAGCAACATCTCGCAGAAGGAAGACGCATATGCTGATGGCGTTCCGCAAGTTGGGTATCGGTCTCGCGTTGTGGACGATTGCGACGGGCGCCTTCGGGCAGGCGTATCCGGCCAAGCCATTGAAGATGGTGGTCGGGTACGGCCCGGGAACCGCCATCGACGTCATCGTGCGCGAGCTCTGCGAGGTGCTCAGCAAGAACGTCGGACAGCCGTGCATCGTCGAGAACAAGCCCGGCGCAAGCGGCACCATCGCCGGCGCGGCGGTTGCAGCGGCGCCTGCCGACGGTTACACGATCCTCGCGGATTCCTCGAGCCAGACCTCCGCTCCGGCGCTGCTCGGCAAGCTTTCCTACGATCCGCAGCATGACCTCGTGGGGGTCACGACGTTCATCGACAGCCCTCTGGTCCTGGTGGTCGCCAAGTCCAGCGGATTCAAGTCGCTGGCCGAGCTCATTGCCGCTGCCAAGGCGAATCCCGGCTCGCTCACGTTCGCTTCGGCCGGGCTGGGCTCCTCGACGTACATGACCGCGGAGAAGTTTCGCCTCGCCGCGGGGTTCAAGGCGCTGCACGTTCCGTTCAAGAGCACGACCGATGCCCTGACCGAAGTCGTGGCGGGGCGCGTCACCTACACCTATACGGGTGTCGCCTCGGCGTTGCCGCTGGTGCGCGACGGCAGGCTCGTGCCCCTCGCGATGGGGTTCAGGCGCTCGCCTGCGTTGCCCGACGTGCCGACCAGCGAGGAGGCCGGCGTGCCGAACAGCGGCTACTCCGGCTGGCTGGGACTGCTGGTGCCTGCGAAAACGCCGCGCGAGATCGTGCACCGGCTCCATGACGAGGTGGTGAAGGCGATCAGCTCGCCCGAGATGGTCAAGCGGCTCGCCATGAACGGCACCGGGCCGTACACGATGTCGGCCGAGGATTTCGATGCGATGAGGGCGCGCGAATTCGCCGAGAACGCGCAGATGGTGAAGGTCCTCGGCAGCGCGCCGAAGTGAGTCTCACGCCACCCGGCACCCGCAAGACCCACGCGAAGGGAGCAACCATGATGCTGCGACCACTCCGAATCCTGCGAGCGCTAGGCCTGTTCGCCTTCGCTGTTGCGGCGATCGTTCCCTCCCTTGCCTCGGCAGCGGAGGCCTTTCCTGCGAAGCCGATCCACATCATCGTGCCCGTCGCGGCAGGCGGCAACCTGGACAACGTCATCCGTGCCGTCGCCGACCGCATGACGGCGAACATGGGCGTGGCGGTCGTCGTCGAGAACAGGCCGAGCGCGAGCAGCATCGTCGGCAGCAAGCTCGTGGCCAAGGCGCCGCCGGACGGCTATACGCTGCTCGCGATGGCCAACACGATGCTTTCGGCTGCAGCCATCATTCGCGACATCGGCTACGATCCGATCACCGATTACTCGTACGTGACCCTGATCGCGACCATCCCGAACATTCTTGTCGTTCCGGCCAAGAGCCCCTCGCGGACGGTGAGCGACCTGATTGCGCGCGCGAAGGCGAACCCCGGCACCATGAGCTACGGCAGCGCCGGCAACGGCTCGGTCGGCCATTTCGCGGCCGAACGGTTCAGCCGCGAAGTCGGCCTCAAGCTGCTGCACATTCCGTACAAGGGCAACGGCCCCGCGATGATCGATCTCGTCGGCGGCCGTCTGGACATGATGTTCGATCAGGTCAGCACGTCGGCGCCCCATGTGCGTTCCGGAACGATCCGGGCGCTCGCGGTCACCACCAAGACCCGTTCGCCCATACTGCCCGACATCCCGACGATGGAGGAAGCCGGCGTGAAGGGCTTCGTGGACATCACCTTCAACGGTCTTGCGGCTCCGGCGGGAACGCCGCCGGAGGTGCTCGCCAAGCTGCACGCCGAGGTCGCCAAGGCCCTGCAGTCTCCGGAACTGCGCGAGCGCTTCGCCGCGCAGGGCATCGAGCTCACGCCCAGCGCTTCGCCGCAGGAGTTCACGGAGTATATTAAGGGCGAGGTCGCGCGTATCGCCACGCTCGCGCGGGAAGCCGGCATCAAGGCCGATTGAAGGCGCACGAGGAGGAGCCATGAAGGACACGTTGTCGATCTTGCATCCTGGTGTGGAAACAGCGCCCGTGGTGAGCACGTCCGCAGCTGCGGCTCGCGCCTTGCGCAATGGCCTCGCGCCACGGCTCGGCGGAGAGAACGCCCTGCGGGGGCGCAGGCTGGCGCTGCTCGACAACACCAAGGTCAACGCGGCGGAGCTGCTCAACGCGATCGCCACGCGGCTGCAGGCTCACGGCATCGCCGAGGTGCGCAGCTGGCGCAAGCGCCACGCCGGAGAATCGGGCGCATCGGTGATTCCCGATATCGTGAAATGGCGTCCCGATCTCGTCCTTACCGGATTGGGCGATTGAGGCTCCTGCACGTCGTGGAGTGTCCACGACTCGTGCAGTATCGAAGGGCATGGGATCCCGACCGTCACGTTCGTGAGCCCGCCGTTTCGCACGCTTGCGCTGCGGCGACGCGAGTCGCTCAAGGTGCCGGAGCTGCCCATCGTGTGGGTGGTGCATCCGATGATGAACCTCGCGTCCGCAGAGATCGAGGCGCTCGCCGACAAGATCCTGCCTGACGTGATCGCCGCGCTCGTTGCGCAGCCGCAGGTCGTTGCGTAACGGGGGACCCATGGCATTGCACGCGAGCGTCCTCGAGGTGAGCGCATCTGCCGCGCAGATGCAGGACTACTTCGAGGCGCAAGGCTGGACGGATGGCCTGCCCGTCGTTCCCCCCACCCCCGAGCTGGTCTCGGCGATGGTCGAGGGGAGCGGCTTCCCCGCCGAAACCGAAGTTGCGGTGCTCCCGCCCAGCCAGGTCATGGCGACCGTGGAGAAGATCGCGATCAATGCCGTCATGGCGGGCTGCCGTCCGGCGTACATGCCCGTGGTGCTCGCTGCGATACGCGCAATCGCGAGGCCGGAGTGGAACCTCGCCGGCGTGCAAGCCACGACGCATCCGGCCGCTCCGCTGATCTTCGTCAATGGCCCGGTACGGCAGCGCATCGGGATCAACTGCGGCTCGAACGCATTCGGTCAGGGCCATCGCGCGAACGCGACGATCGGCCGGGCGGTGCGCCTCGTGCTGATGAACATCGCCCAGGGCATTCCGGGCAAGACCGACATGGCGACGTTCGGCACGCCCTGCAAGTTCACGTTCTGCGCCGGGGAGAACGAAGAGCAGAGCCCGTGGGCGCCCTACCATGTCGATCATGGCATGTCGCGCGCCGACAGTGCCGTGATGGTGCACGCCGGCGAAGGTCCGCACAACATGCAGGATCACGGGAGCCGGAATTCCGAAGAGCTGCTGAACACCATCGCCGACACGATGAACACCGTCGGCAACAACAACGCAGGGCTCGGGGGAGAGATGCTCGTCGCACTCGGACCCGAGCACGCGCGCATCCTCGCCGGCGACGGCATGACCAAGGACGACGTGCGCCAGGAGCTGCACCGTCGCCTCACGCTCGATCTCGACCGGTTCGGCAGCGGTCTGCGTGCGTGGTATCGCAAGCGCCGGCCGTCCACCGACGTCGGTCCGGAGGTGAAGTCCATTCCTTATTTCGACGACTGGCGACAGATCCTGGTCATGGTCGCCGGAGGCCCGGGCCTGCATTCGATGATCATCCCGAGCTTCGGCGGGATGTCCCGGAGCACGATCGAGCGTATTTCCGCCACCGCGTGATGGCGTGCCGCGCATCGTGAGCGGCGAGCCGATGTCCGGCACGGTTCGGTGGCGAGCCGCGCATCGTTCGCACGCTCGACGGCAATGCACTCAACAGCAGGATGCTCAACAGGAGGACGCAATGGGGCAGATCGAACTACTCAATCCGGTGGGCGAGAGCGCCGATGGCGATCGCCAACGCCGGCGGGCGCTGGCGCAACGCCTCGGCACGCTCGAAGGCGCAACCCTCGGCATCTTCGCGAATGGATGGCAATGCATGACGTATCTCGCCGACGAGTTGCGCGAGCGGCTGCCGAGGGAATACGGCGTCAAGGAAGTCGTCCTGTACGAGAGCCCCACGACGGCCGCATTGCAGCCGCAAGTGCTCGATCAGGCTGCGGCGCGCTGCGACGGCGCGATCGTCGGCCTAGGCACCTGAGGGTCCTGCACGTCGTGGTGTATCCACGACAGTGTGGAGCTGGAGGCACGCGGCGTCCCGACCGTCGTGCTGGTGACACAGGTGTTCGACAAGCTTTCGCTGGCCGTCGCCAAGGGGGTGGGCCTGGAACAGATCCACCGGCACGTGTTGCCCCATCCGCTCAATCCCCTGCCCGAGCAGAAGGTGAGGGCAGTGGCACGCGAGCACTTGCCTTCGATCGTCGAACAGCTGCTCGCGAGGTAGCGCGATGATGCCATTGCATTCGAGCCGTCTCGCGCTGGACGACGATCCCGAGCGCATCTTTGCCGAGTTCGAGGCCAGGGGCTATACCGACGGTCTTCCGGTCATCCCGCCCACGGAGGAAAGGGTGCGGCGAATGCTGTCGGGCACGAGCCGCCGCCCCGACGAGTCGCTCGGCAGGATGCCGCCGGCAAACCATCCGGCGACGGTCGAAAAGATCGCCGTGAATGCGGTCATGGCCGGCTGCAAGCCGGAGTACATGCCGGTGCTGATCGCCGCGGTGGAGCTCATGCTCGAGCCCGCCTGGATGCTCGACGCGCTGCAATCGACCACCAATCCGCTCACGCCGATGCTGATCGTCAACGGGCCCGTGCGGCAGCGGATCGGATTGAACTGCGGCATGGGCGTGATGGGGCCGGGGTGGCGCGCCAATGCGACCATCGGGCGGGCGATACGGCTCGTCCTGCTGAACATCGGTGGCGCAGTCCCCGGTGATGTCGACAAGTGCACGCAAGGGTTCGTGGGCAAGTACACGCTGTGCATCGGCGAGAACGAGGAAGAGAGCGCCTGGCCGCCGTTCCACACGACAAGGGGTTTCGCCGCGGACGAGAGCGTCGTCACGGTGGTCGGCGTGAACTCGAGCACCAACATCCACGATTCCAGCGATCGCTGGGAGGACCTGATCAAGACGCTGACGGCCAGCCTGATCAGCCCGGGCACGGCCAACGTGGCGGATCCCCACAGCACGCCGGTGATCGCGCTGAATCCCCTGCACGCGCGCATCCTCTCGGATGCCGGTTTCACGCGCGAGCGTGTGCAGGATCACATCTTCAGGCACTCGCGCCTGCCGGCCGACGGGCTCTCCGTTCGGCGCGCGGTGCTGCGTCGAGGCGAGCACGGGGACGAGCACTTCCTGGTCGATGGCGCGATCCCGTTCACCAACCGGCCGGAGCAGATCCTGATCGTGGTGACCGGCGGCATGGGCGGCGGTCAGTCGTGCTACCTGCCCAACGGCCACTACGGTTATGCCGCGAGCAAGCGCATCGCGTCGTAACGGGAGGGCTGCGGCCCGGACGTCCGCGGCCTAGCTTTCCGCGGCCTCCGTCAGCGCGGCCCGATGCTGGGGTGCGGCGATCGCGGCGATGGCGCGAGCACGGCCACGCGCGTCGAGGCCGCGAAGCCGCGCGATGCCGTGCTCGGTCACCACGTGCGTGACGTTGCGGTGGGCAATGGACTGCGCGTCGGCGACGGGCACCAGGGTCGACGCACCGTCCCGCGTCGTTGCGAACAGAACGATGACGGAGGCCTCCCCGCGCGCCCCGGCGGCCGAAAAGTCCCCCGCGCCGCCCACGCTGCTCACGACGCGCCCGCCACGCGCGTTGAGGTTCGCGTTCCCGGCGAGATCCACCTGCAGCGCCGCATTGATCGCGGTGAAGCGCGGGGTTGCGGCGAGCGCATCGGGGTTGTGCGCGATCTCGGAGCCGACCAGCGCAATGCGCTCGTTGCCGTCGGCCCATTCGTAGAATCGCCGCGTGCCCATCGCGGTGGGTCCGACGGCCATCGCCTTGCCGCGAACCGGACGACTGACGGCGCCGCCCTCGATGAGGTGCATGGCGGCGTTCCCGACGATGCCCGTGTGCATCGCGAGATCCCGCCGGTACGCATTCAGCGCCGGCACGATGCCGGCGAGCGCGCGACCGATCCCGAGCTCCAGGGTCGCTCCGTCGGGCACGATCTGCGCAACGAGTTCGCCGATGCGCGTCGCCGCTGCCGACGGCGGCTCCTCGGGCATCTCCGCAGGCTCGCGGCTGCTGCGCACCAGGATGTCGGCACGGCCGATCTCGAGCAGGCCTTCGGCCGCGATGCGAGGCAGCCGGTCGTTCAACTCCAGCGCGCGGAAGCGGGCGTGGTCCCACGCGGCCAACATGATGTCCGCGACAAGGCCCGGCGTCGCGGTGCGCGCGTCGAGCTCGCGTCCCTGCACCAGCACGCCGTCGATGCGCAACGTGCCGGCAAGAATCGCGCGCAGCAGTCCCGCCATCGTTTCGGGATAGAGCACGGCCCGATTTTCGGCGATCGCCTTGCGCGACTTCGTGCCCGGCACCGGGGTCCACAACGTAAGCGCAGGGCTGCTCGCTTCGGCGAGACGCTCGCTGCCGCCCGTGGTCACCTGCAGTGCCCGGATGCCTTCACCGCCGACACGCGCGGCGGCCTCGATCAAGGCGTCGATCAGGGCGAGCGGCTCGCCGGTGCCGGTGCCAACGAGGATCGTGTCGCCCGGCCGGAGCTGACGCTGCATGGCATCGACGGTCGGATTCAGCGAGCTCATGAAGGGGGCGCGAAGCGGGCGCGTTCGGAGCGAGGCGTCGTAGCGGAGGCGGTCTGCCGCGCCTAGTGGCTCAGGCCCGGGAACGTGCCGACGATGGCGATCACCGCCACCATCGCGACGACGAACGGTGCGGCACCGCGCACCACCTCGGCGATCGGCAGCTTGGCCGACGCCGCAACGATGAACGTGTTGAGGCCGAACGGGGGAGTGATCAGCCCCATTTCCATGTTGATCACGAACATGATCGCGAATTGCATGCGATCGAGGCCGTGCATGCGCACCGCGTAATCGAGCACCGGCACCGCGATGTACGTGATGGCCGCCACGTCGATGAACATGCCCAGGACGATCAGGAGCAGCATCGCCGCGACGTAGAACGCCACCGGCGAGAACTGCACCAGCGGCGCGATCTGGGTGGCCATGGCCTGCGGAATCTGCGACAGCGTGAGCAGATGAGCGAACAGGGAGGCCGTGCCGATGATGAGATAGATCATCGAGGTCGTCTTGGTGGTGCGCAGCAGCGCCTTGTACACCTCGGCCAGCTTGAACTCGCGATACCAGACGACCTGCACGAACAGTGCGTACACGATGCCGGCGATCGCGGATTCGGTCACCGTGAGCACGGCGGCATAGATCGAGCCGAGCACGATCGCCGGAAGCAGCAGCACGGGCAGCCCGGAGCGCAGTGCCGCCAGGCGCTCCGGCGTGCCTTTCCTGGCCGAGACGGGAAACGGCGCAATCCGGTTCCAGATGACGACCACGACGACGAAGGCTGCCGTCAGCACGAGGCCGGGCTTCACGCCGGCGCGGAAGAGATCGAGCACCGGCAGGTCGGTCACGGCCGAGTACAGGATCATGTTGATGCTCGGAGGGATCAGGATGCCGAGCGTGCCGCCCGCCGCGACGACGCCCGCGGTGAAGCGCGGGCTGTAGCCGGCGGCGAGCATCTGCGGAATGAGGGCGATGCCGAGCGCCGCGGCGTTGGCGGGGCTCGAGCCGGAGAACGCCGCGAAAATGGCGCTCGCGAAGATCGCGACGTAGCCGAGTCCTCCCCGCCAATGGCCGACCAGTGCGTGCAGCATGTCGACCAGGCGGCGGATCATTCCCCCCGTGGTCATGAGCTCGGCCATCAGGATGAACAGCGGGATGGCGATCAGCGCATTGCCGCTCAGGCTGCTCACGAACACCTGTGCGGCACTGTCGATGGGCAGCCCGCCGACGAGCATGCCGGCGACCGCGGCCGCACCGACGGCGATGAAGATGGGCGCTCCCGTGGTCAGCAGCACGAGGAGCGCGGCGAAGGACGTCGCGACCGCTATCACCGGGCCTCCGACGGTCCCGCGCGTGTCGCGTCGGCGCCCGGGCGGGGCATCAGCGACTCCGGGATGCTCTGCCGAGCAATGCCGCGACGGAGAACAGCAGGAGCACCGCTCCGAACAGCGTGGCGAGCAGCGATGGAATCCACTGGGGGATGCCCGCGTAATCGGCGAGGCCGATGTCCCACTGCTCCCACGCGTAACGCAGTCCGGAAAACGTCAGCACCGCGCCAAGGCCGCTGCCGATCAGCCAGATCGCCTTTTCGAGGATCCGGCGCAGGCGCTCGGACAGGCGGTCGCGAGCGAAGTGGATGGACACGTGCACGCCTTCGCTCAAGCCGGGCGCCATGGCGAAGCACACCGACGCGAGCACGAGAATGACCAGCACCGGCTCGGTCCACACGGGCGTGAAGCCGATCGTGTAACGGCTGCATGCAACCGCCGCGAGGATCAACACCGCGCTCGCGAGCAGCAGCACCGATGTCAACTCGCAGAATCGGAGCAGTCGCGCCATCGTCGTCGCCGAGCTCGAGCCGCGCGCCTATTTGACGGATTCGATGACTTTCAGCGCGCGATCATAGAGATCGGCACCGATGCGTTGCCGCAGGTCCGCGTAGATGGGCTGCAGCCGCGCGCGAAAGCCCTGTTGCGCCGCCGGCGTGAGCTCGATGATCGTCGCGCCCTGCTTGCGCAGTGTTTCGAGCGCCTTCTTCTCGGCTTCGACATTGATCCGGCGCGCCTCGCGCGTGAACGCGGGCATCGCGTTCTGCACGGCTTCGCGCAGATCCGGCGGCAGGCGATTCCACCACGCGAGATTCACCACGATCACGGGCGGGAACAGCTGGTGGCGCGTCCAGGTGACGTTCTTCGCGAGCTCGCCCAGCTTCGCCGACGAGGCAGCCGCGGGCGTGGACACGAGCCCGTCGATGACGCCGCGCTCCAGTGCGGGCGCGACGTCGGGGAACGGAAGCTGGATCGATGAAACGCCCATCAGCTCGAAGGCCTTGATCTGGATCTGTCCGGCCGCGGCGCGCAGGCGCATGCCCTTGAGGTCGTCGACCGTGTGCACCGGACGCGGCTTGATGAAGAGCGCCGCCGACCCGGCGTCGGTATGTGCGAGCGCCTTCAGGCCGAGGCGCTCGAGACGATCGAACACCTCCTTGCCGACCGGGCTGTCGATCACCGCATCGAGGTGCGCGTAGTCGGGATAGAGGAAGGGCGCTTCGTAGAGATTGAACGCGGGCTCGAACAGCCCGAGATCGCCGGTCGTGACCATGCCGCCCTCGATCGCGCCGGAGCGCAACGCCTTGATGGTGTCCTGGTCGTTGCGATAGAGCTGCCCTGCCGGAAAGATCTGCACTTCGATCCGGCCGTTGGTGGCCTTGGCGATCGTGTCGCGGAACAGCTCCGCGTGCGTCTGCCGGATCGAGACCGCCGGCAGGGTGTGATTGAGCCTCAGCGTGAATTCAGCGGCGGTAGCCGCGCCCGTCGCCGCGAGTGCGAGCAGCACACCCGCCACAGTCCTCCCCAATCGCGCACGTATGCTCATGATGGTCCTCGTGTGGGAATCAATCGACGATGCACCCGCCGAAGATTCGGCGGGTGTTCCGAACCGCGCCGCCTGTCACGACGGTCTCGTTCGCTTCAAGCGCCGCGCTTCGGCAGCAGCACCGCGGCCCAGCCCTTGGCCGTGGCCTCGCCGCGCTGGTCCACGGCTTCGACCGCGATCTTCACTCGCCCGCGCCCGTCCGGCAATGTCGTCTTGTCGGTGATCGTGCCGCGGCAGTAGGTCGTGTCGCCCACCAGGTTGAAGCGGCGGATCTCGCAATAGAGCTCCTCGAGGAATCCGGCATCGCCGATCCAGTTGGTGAGCATCACCGACAGCCACGAGATACGCTCCGGGCCGTAGTCGTACGCTTCCGGCACGCCCACGCTCTTCGCGAGCGGGGTGTCCCAATGCACGGCCTCCGGCGGCTCCGGAATCCCGTAGCTGTTGTAGATCGCCGCCGCCGGGTGGCGGTTGATGTAGTCGTACCAGTAGCCGTGCGACCAGAGGAACAGTCCGCCCCACGCCTGCTCGAAGCAGACGGCGACCGTTGCCGTGTACGGGCCGCGCACGATTTCCGGCACTACGGAGCCGACCGCGACATCTTCGAAATACAACGGCTCGGCGCCGCGCACCTTCTCGTTGCGCATGCGCTCGCCGAGCTCGCGGATCTGCTCCTTCGTATAGTGGGGCGGCTCGAGAGTGCTGTACTTGCCCTTCTCCTTCGCCTTCGTGCGCTCCATGCGGAAGCCCCAGGACTCGGACTCGGCGAGGCTGCGGCCGTCGCCCGTCTTGAAGTCGATGCTCGAGATCTGCTTGAACATGCGACCGGCGAAGCGGCTCGGCATTTCGATCAGGTCCTTGAAGGTGACCTCCGGAGTGATCGTGTCACCCAGCCTGCCGTGCTCCTTCCAGCGCCAGTGCGTTCCGCCGAACATGGAATGCACGCCCGGCAGGCCGCCGCGGTAGCCGATCGACTGCCGGCTGAACGCGTAGAGCATCGACGGCGGGCAGAGGATCGACTTGTGCCGCGACGCCCTGGCGTAGGCCTCGTCGAGATAAAGCGGATTGCGGTCGCCCAAGGCCCACGCCCAGTGGCGCACGGCGTCGCGCGTCACTTCCGTGAGGTAAGGGAGCTCCTTGATCTCGACGCGCTTGCCGATCTTGGAACGCAGGCGCGCGAGCTCTTCGTCGGTCACGCGTCCGGTGTGGACGATCTCGTTCGGTGCTGAGGTTGGGTTCATGGCATCCTGGGGTATCTCGAAGGTGAAAGCATCACGGCGCGGCCGCCGCCGGCAAGCCGACGATCCCGTCGGTCGCCAGGCGATCGATGGCGGCATCGTCGTAGCCGAGCATGGCGAGCACGGATCGCGTGTGCTCGCCCAGAAGGGGCGAAGCCCGGTAGGAGTGCGCGTCGAAATCGGCGAAGCGCACGGGCGAGCCCAGCACCTGCACTTCCCCGGCGCGCGCATGTTGCACGGCGCGCAGCATCTCCCGCTCGCGGATCACGTCCTGGTGGATCGCCTGTCCGATGTCGTTGACCGAGCCGTGCGGAATGTCGGCGGCTTCGAAGATGGCGTGCCATTCGGCGGCCGTCTTGGTGCGCAGGATCTCGATCACGAGCGCTTCGAGCTCGTCGCGGTTCGCTCGCCGGTCGGCCGTGGTGCGATAGCGGGCGTCCGTCGCCAGGTCCTCACGGCCGATCGCTGCGCAGAACTTGCGCCAGAAAGCGCCGACGTGGAGCGCGATGACGATGAAGCCGTCCTTCACCGGATAGCGGCCGTACGGCACGACGCTGTGGTGGCCGCTGCCCACGCGGCCGGGACTTTCGCCGGTGACGAGGTAGAGCTGGGCGAGATAGCCCAGCATCCCCATCAAGCCTTCCAGCAGGCTGATGTCGATGCGCGACCCGCGTCCGGTGGCATTGCGCTTCTGCAGCCCCGACAGGATGCCGATCGCAGCCCAGAGCCCACCGCCCACGTCGCCCATCGGGATGCCCATCTTGGTGGGCGGACCGTCTGCCTCGCCGTTGATGCTCATCACCCCGCTCATCGCCTGCGTGACGAGATCGAAAGACGCGGTCTCGCGCATGGGGCCCGTCTGGCCGAAGCCGCTGATCGAGCAGATGACGAGGCGGGGATTGGCCGCTTCCAGCGCTTCGCAGGAGAGCCCCAGCCGCTCCATCACGCCGGGCCGGAAATTCTCGAGCATCGCGTCGGAGCGCGCGGCGAGCTTCAGCACGATCTCGCGGCCCTCGGGCCGCTTCAGGTCGACGACGATGCTGCGCTTGTTGCGGTTGATGGCGAGGAAGTAGTGGCTCTCGCCGTTGACGAAGGGCGGGATCGTGCGCGTCTGGTCTCCGCTGCCGGGCTCCTCCACCTTGATGACCTCCGCGCCGAGATCGGCCAGGATCATGGAGCAGAAGGGCCCGGCGAGCACCCGGCTGAGATCGAGGATCCTGATGCCCGCGAGGGGGCCTTCCTGCTCGAGCGGCGATGCGAGCGTCGTCATGGGGCGCTCTTCGCAGCGCGGTGGGCAACGCCGTTGCGACGCGCGACGAATTGCGTTTCCGTCTCGAGCCCGTGCTCCTGCAGCTCGCGGGTGAGCTGCGCGAGCTTGCGTCCAAGCTCGTCGATGCGCCGCGCGGGCAGATCCCGCGCGTGGGCGACGAAACCCACGACGAGGTAGGCCTCTCCCGCCTGCGCGATCGGCGAGGCGACGGCGTTCACGCCGGGCTCGCTCTGCCCGAGGCTGACCGCGTAGCTGCACTCGCGGATGCTGGCGAGCTGATCGCGCCAGATCTTCTCCTGCGCCCGCGACATCGACGGCAGCAGATCGCGGGCGATCGCCAGCGCATCCTCTTCGTCGACGCAGCTGAGGAGCGCACGACCCAACGCGGGTCCCGTGAGCGGAACGAGGGTGCCGACGGGCGGTGCGGGATTGCGCGACTTCAATCCCGGGCGGTGCGATCTGGTCGATCACCACGAAGCACGTCTCGTTGCCGAGCACCTGCCCGATCACGCATACGAGCCCGATCTCCGCGACGAGACCCTGGAGCCGTTCGCGCAACAGGTTGCGTTGCCAGAACTGCCGTCGCATCGCGCCCCCCAGCTCCGCGAGCCGTGGTCCCAGCTGATATTGCGCCGTTCCGGGCAGCTTGGCGACCATTCCGCAGTGCGCGAGCGTGAGCAGGATGTTGAAGCACGTGCTCTTGTTGAGCTCGAGCGCCCGCGCGATTTCCGTGACGCCGGCACGCGGGCTGCGCTTGACGAGAAAGTCCAGGATTCGCACCGCGGCGGCGACAGCCGGAGCCGGCAGCGCAGGTGCGCTCTTCGCCCCGGTTGCCGGATCGCGCCGGCGTTGCACTCGACGGGTTTCGCGCACGGAGGCAGTCGGTGTCATGTTCTGCATATGGAACGCTGTACAGCCTATAGAATCGACCTTAGCGAGCGTCGCGGACGTTGTCAATGCGTCGCGGCGCTCGTGGACGTCCCGGATGCCCTCCCGCGCGCAAGGGCTTTGCAACGTCGACGTGCCCGCAATCGACAGCCGCGGCGGCGTGCGCGCATGATGGGAATCGGCTCACGATTGCGCGGGCTTCTCGCCGCGTCCGCTCACCCAGTGATCGGGACGCTTCCACGGCTCGTTGGGGGTGGTCGGGTGGCGGTACATGTGGGCCGGCGGCAGCACGGGATACGTCACGGGCGGGAAGCGCTTGCGCCACTCGCTCCAGTTGCGGACGAGCAAGTCTTCCTGCGCGTAATCGAATGGATCGCCGAGTTGCTGCTCCGCCTCCCCACCCGGCACCGGGCGGTTCTCCACCAGCCAGTCGACGGTGCGCCTCATCGCGTCGTATGGCTCGACGACGTCCGCGAATCCGAGCTCACGCCGGATCTTTTCGGTGCTGCGGACGTGGTTGCCGCGGCGGTGGCGCCAGAGCACATGGCACGGCAGCGCAAGATCGTACGGCAGGTCGACGAACTCGAATTCGTGGCCCAGGTATCGTGCGATCGCGGTGATGCGCTGGCGCATCGTATAGAGCTTCTGGTCGGCGACGACATAGCGCTGACCGGCCGAGCGCTCGGGGTTGTCGACGGCGAGCAGCGTTGCCGCCGCCGCATTCTCGACATAGGCGCGGCTTTCGGTCTTGAAGCCGCCATCGGCGATGACGAAATGCCGGCGGCCGTCGAGCACGCGCCGCACGATGGACCACTCGTGCGGGCCGGGCTGGCGCGGGCCGTACAGGATCGGGTAGCCGATGTAAGTGGCGTTGTAGTGACCTGCCGCATGCGCATCGAACAGCGCGGCCTCCGCTTCGGCCATGCGAAAGCCGAACTTGTTCCGTGCCGCATCCGTCTCGGCCACGGTGGTGGCCTCGTCGACGTTGACGTGCTGCCCGAACGGGCCCCACGCCGGATCGTCCGCAAGCGCCGCGGCACCGGTGGCCCCACCGAGCGCGATGAGCCTGCCCGTATGGCCCTCGAGCAGCTCGACCGCGAGCTTGAGGCGCCCATAGCCGAAGATGACCACGTCCCACGAGCACTCGCCGATGGCGGCCACGAAGGTTTCGCGGAAATGCGGATCGTTGTGGATGTGCTCGACGGGTTGGTCGAATTCCACCTCGTGAAACCCGCCGTGGAAGATCGTCACGGCATACCCGCGCGCCAGAAGACCGTTCACGATGAAGGGTCCCGTCGGTCCCGTTCCGCCGATCACGAGCGCCGTCTTCAATGCCGCTCTCCCGTGGCCGCAAAATGGCGAGGGTACCGGAAAGCGGGGGGCTGCGGACCCGCGCATCGCGACCCCGGAGCGCGTCGTGCGCTTCCAGAACGTCTTCGTTTGTGCGAAATTGCGGCACTCGACAGCGAGCGTCCCGCGCCGCGCGGCGATCGTGCAAATCGCCGTGAAGGATGGATCGGCACGGGCGATGCGTTCATCGCTTCAGCGCGGCCTCGCGTCCGCCCGTCATCCTCAACGCTCGTGCAGGAGCACCATGTCTGCGCCCGATCCCACGCACTTCCCCGGCCGCGGTGCCCTGACCGGCTTGCGGGTCCTCGATTGCTCGCGCGTGCTGGGCGGCCCGCTCGCCGCGCAGACGCTCGCCGATCACGGGGCCGACGTCATCAAGATCGAGCCGCCACAAGGCGACGAGGCACGCGACATGGGCCCGCCGTTCCACGACGGAACCTCGGCGGTGTTCGTCAACGTGAACCGGAACAAGCGCGGCATCGCGCTCGACTTCGGCTCCGAAGCGGGCCGTGCGGTGCTCCTGCGACTGCTCGAGGGCGCGGATGTCCTGATCGAGAATTTCAAGTCGGGCACGATGGAGCGCTGGGGCATCGGCTACGACGTGCTCGCCGCGAAGTTTCCCCGCCTGGTGCACGCGACGCTCACCGGGTTCGGCAAGGATGGGCCGCTCGGCGGCAACTCCGGCTACGACGTCATGGTGCAGGCCTGGACCGGACTCGTCTCCATCAACGGCTCGCCGGAAACGGGGCCGCTGCGCATAGGCACGCCCGTCGTCGATCTCACCGCAGGCGCGAACCTGCTGGCCGGCGTGCTGCTCGCGCTGTACGAGCGCGAGCGGTCCGGGCGGGGGCAGCACGTCGACGTCACGCTCTACGACGCCGGATTGAGCCTCACCCATCCGCACGGCGCGAATTGGCTGATGTCGGGAAAGGTGCCGGGGCCGATCGGCAACGACCATCCGAATCTCTGTCCGTACAGCCTGTACAAGACGCAGGGCCGCGCGCTGTTCATTGCGGTCGGCAACGACGCCCAGTTCGAGCGCATGTGCACGGTCGTCGGACATCCCGAATGGAGCGCGGACCCGCGCTTCTCGACCAACGCCGCTCGCCTCGCGAACAAGGACGCCTTGAGGGCGCTGATCGAGGCCGTGATCGAGCATCGCGATGGCGAGACACTCTGCACGCAGCTCCTGTCCGCGGGCGTGCCGGCCGGGCTCGTGCAGAACATCGCCGAGGCGCTCACCCATCCGCACACCCGGCATCGCGAGATGCTGGTCGAACTCGGCGAGTTCCGCTGGACCGGGGTCCCCATCAAGCTCTCGCGCACGCGCGGCGCCGTGCGCCGACCACCCCCGGAGTTCAACGAGCACGTGGACGAGATCCTGCGCGAGGCAAGGTTCCCTGACGACGAGATCGCCGCGCTGCGCCGTCAGGGCGTGATCGGCAAGCCGCGTGCGGGCAGGGGAAAGAGCAGTAGCTGAGCCGGGACGACGGCGGGCAGATCGCTCCCTTGCAACCGGCTGCCAGACCCACCGAACAGGACATCCAATGAACCGACCTTCGATCCTCCGCCTCGCGCTGCTCGCAGTCGTTGCCGCTCACGCCTGCTTCGCCGCGGGCATCGCCCTCGCGCAGGCCTACCCCAGCCGGCCGATCACCCTCATCTGTCCTTACGCGGCGGGCACCGGCATCGACATCGTCGCGCGGACCATCGGGCAGAAGCTCGAGGAGAAGCCGGGCTACACGGTCGTCGTGAAGAACCAGCCGGGCGCGTCGGGCAACCTCGCCGCCGATGCGGCAGCCAAGGCGGCCCCCGACGGCTACACCATCGTCATCATGGCGAACAGCCACATCATCAATCAGTACGTATCGAAGAACGTGCGCGACGTGCTGAAGGACTTCGTGCCGGTTGCACCTGCAGGCACGGTGCCCTACGTTCTCGCAGTGCCGACTTCCCTTTCGGCGACCAGCATGAAGGAGTTGGTGGCGCTCGCGAAGGCGAAGCCGGGCGAGCTCAACTATGCCGCGATCGTGGCGTCACTCCCGCATCTGCTGGGCGTCTCCCTGAAATCGGCGGCGGACATCGACATCACGCTGGTGTCGTACAAGAGCACGACGGATGCGGTGGTCGATGTCCTCAGTGGCCGCGTTCCCATCTGGTTCACGACGCTCGCCTCGGCGCTGCCGCACGCAAGAGCGGGGAAGGTGCGGGTGCTTGCGGTGACCGGCGACAGGCGCTCCGCATTGCTGCCCGACGTGCCTACGATGACCGAGGCCGGCTTTCCCGAGCTCAACAGCGGCTCCACGTCGTTCATCATGGCGCCCGCGGGTACGCCCGCGGCGATCGTCGCCAAGCTGAGCAGCGATATCGGCGCCGCGGTGGCGAGCTCCGATGTCAGGGAGAAGTTGGCCGCGCAGGGCGTCGAGCCCAACACCGGTTCGGCCGAGGAGCTCGGCGCGACGCTCAGGGCCGAAGTCGACAAGTGGGGCCGCGCGGTGAAGGCGTCGGGCATTCGGACGGAGTAGCCGTCGCAATCGAGGCCCGTGGCCCGGCGGCGCAAACGGATCGCGGGAGGAACTGGGATGGCCTCACTGACCGAGCGCCTGGCTTTCGTGCTCGATCGCCCGCGCGATGCGCAGGTGCGCGATCGCGCCAGCCTGCACCTGCTCGACTGGCTGGGTTGCGCCTTTGGCGGCACGCGCAGCGAGGCCGGCCGCGCAGTTCTCGAGTGGGCACGACGCACCGGGTCGACGGGCCCTTTCGCGACGATCGGAGCGGGGCATCGCGATCGCGCCACCGCCGTGCTCGTGAACGGCGCGCTGGGCAACATTCTCGAAATGGACGACGTGCACCGCACGGCGATCCTGCACCCCGCTCCGGTGGTCGTGCCAGCGGCGATCGCCGCGGCGCACGATGCACGCGCAACGGGTGCCGCCCTGCTGGACGCGCTGGTGGTCGGCTACGAGGCCATGATCCGGGTGGGGCGCTCGTTCGGCCCCGGGCACTATCGCTTCTGGCACAACACGTCCACCGCCGGCCCGTTCGGCGCGGCGGCAGCGGTCGGGTCGCTCGCGGGACTCACGCCTGCCGCAATGGCACACGCGCTCGGGAACGCGGGAACGCAAAGCGCAGGGTTGTGGCAGACTCGTCACGATGGCTCCATGGCGAAGCAGTTGCACACCGCGCGCGCCGCGCACGCGGGCATGGTGGCGGCGCAGCTCGCGGCGGTCGGCTTCACCGGTCCGCGCATGATCCTCGAAGGCCCGCAGGGCCTGTACGCGGCGACCTGCCCGGACGCGATGCCGGAACGCGTGATGGAGGACGCGCATCGCGAATGGCTGATCTGCGACACGAGCTTCAAGCCGTGGCCCGCGTGCCGACACGCGCACGCGGCGATCGATGCCGCACTTGGGCTGCGCTCGCACTTCGCGTGCTCGGACGTTGCGAGCGTGCGGGTGCTCGCCTACGAAGACGCGATCGGCTTTTGCGACCGGCCCGAGCCGCGCACGGTGCAGGAAGCGAAGTTCAGCCTGCAGCACGCGGTGGCGGTGGCGCTGGCGCGCGGTCGCCCTGCGCTCGAGGACTTCGAGCCCGACGCAATCGCGGATCCGCTGGTCTCGTTGCTCCGCGCGCGCGTGCAGGTCGCGCACGATCCCGCCTTGACGGAGGCCTATCCGGAGCATTACGGTGCCGCGATCGTAGTTGCGCTCGTCGATGGTCGCCAGTTGCGTTTCGATGTGCGCGATGCGTTGGGGGATCCGGTGAAGCTGCTCGCCCGCGATGCGATCGTCGAGAAGGCATCGAGCCTGATGACGTGGGCGGGGGTCGAGCCCGCGCGCAGGCGCGCCATCGTCGATGCGGCGCTCGCGTTGCCGGGTGCGGCCGACACGAGCGGTCTGCAGGCGGCCGTCGCGAGCGCCTGGAACTGAAGCGGCCTGCGCAACCGATCCGTCCACCACGCACACACGCCTCCATTCGAGCATGAAAACGTATTTCGACGAGTTCGATTCGCACGCCGCCCTGCACAGGTTTCCCGTCGGCGCGGAATTCCTCGAGCGCTTTCGCCGGCTTCCCCGCGACGAGCTGCGCGCGACCCAGCAGGCGCAGTTCGAGCGCCTGATGACGCGCGCGTGGCGGATCCCCTTCTATCAGCGGCTGTGGGGGGCCGTCGGCCTCGAGCCCGGTGACGTGCGCTCGCTCGAGGACCTGTCCCGGCTTCCGACCTACACCAAGGACGACGTGATGCGCTCGATCGCGGCGCATCCGCCCTATGGCGACTTCCATGGCATGGAGCCTGGCCGGCACGCGATCCTGCACACCACGAGCGGGACCACCGGACGTCCCCAGACACTCCTGTTCGGCCCCACGAGCCGCGAGATCCAGAACCTGCTGCTCGCGCGGGTCTTCTACCTGCAGGGCTTGCGGTCCGACGATGTCGTGCACTCGGTGTACGGCTTCGGCATGATCAACGGCGGGCATTACATTCGCGAGACGTTCCTGCATTTCACCGAGTGCATGTTCCTGCCGGCAGGGACCGGCGCCGAGACGCGCAGCACGCAGCAGATCGAGCTCATGCGCGACTTCCGGGCCACGGTTCTGGTCGGCTTCGCGGACTACATGCGCAAGCTGGGCGAGACGGCGGCGAGCATGGGCGTGCTGCCGGGCCGCGACATTCCGATGCGCATGATCTCCGGCCACATGGGCCGCGAGTCGAAGGCCGCGATTTCAGCCATGTGGGGCGGCGCGGAAGTGTTCGACTGGTACGGGGTCGGCGACACCGGTGTCATCGCAGGCGAGGGGCCCGACCACGACGGCATGTACCTCATGGAGGACGCGCATGTCGTGGAGATTCTCGATCCGGAGACGCACCGTGCCGTCGAGGACGGCGCGACGGGCAACCTCGTCACGACGGTCCTGTTCAAGGACGACGTCTATCCGATCATCCGCTTCGACACGCAGGACGTCACGCGCGTGCTTCCCGGCAGCTCGTCGCTCGGCCTCAAGCTCCGGCGCATCGAAGGCTTCCTCGGCCGGAGCGACAACATGGTGAAGCTGCGCGGCATCAACGTGTTCCCGCACGCGATCGCGGCGCACCTCGCGGCTTTCCCCGAATGCACCGGCGAATACCTGTGCAAGGCGGAACGAGACACGGCCGGCCGCGACGAGCTCACCGTCGCGGTAGAGGTGCGCGGCGAGCGCAGCGAGACCCTGGCGACCGCATTGCGCGAGCATCTCAAGGCGCGCCTCGGCGTGGACGTGCATGTCGCTCTCGAGGCGCCGGATGCGCTGTCGGCGCTGACCCAGGTCGAGTCGCGGCAGAAGGCCATCCGGCTCATCGACGAGCGCTTCGCGCGTGACTGAACCGGTCGCCGAGCTCGGGGTCGTGGAGCTTGCAGCGGCGCTCGCGCAAGGACATGTGTCTGCGGTCGAGGCGACGCGTGCGTACCTCGAGCGCATCGCCGAGCGCGGACCTCGCCTCGGAGCCTTCCTTCATGTGGCCGCCGACGCCGCGCTCGACGATGCGAACGCGGCGGATCGACGGCGCCGTGCGGGGGTACCGCGGTCGGATCTCGATGGCGTGCCGATCGCCCTCAAGGACAACATCGAGGTCGCCGGCATGCCCTGCACCAACGGCATCGGGGCGCTGCGCAATCACTACCCGCAACGCGGTGCGCACGTCGTTTCGCTGCTGCGCGCGGCGGGATGCGTCCTGCTCGGCAAGCTCAACATGCACGAGGCCGCGCTGGGCGCAACGAACGACAATCCGCACTTCGGGCGCTGCGAGAATCCGCGCCTGCCGGGCTGCACGCCGGGAGGCTCGTCCGGGGGGGCGGGCGCCGCGGTAGCCGCGGGCTTGTGTGCGGCGGCGCTCGGCACCGACACCCTGGGTTCGGTTCGCGTGCCCGCGAGCTATTGCGGCACGGTGGGCTTGCTGCCTACGCGCGGCAACGTATCACGCGGCGGCGTGATGCCGCTGTCGCCGACGCTCGATCAGGTGGGCGTGTTGGCGCGCAGCACCGCGGATGCGGCGCGCCTGCTTGCGGCGATCGTGGGCTACGACGAGGATGACGAGCAGTCGGTGCCGACGCCCTCGTCCGCAGTCGTGTCGGCGGCGGGCGCGCCGCCTGCACATCGTCGTATCGCAGTCATTGCCGACGCACGATCCCCGCACCCCGAATGCATCGACGCTGCGACGGCGGCCCTCTCGGCTTGCGGCAACGAGATCGAGACGATCGCGTTTCCGGAGTGGAACTCCACCCGCTTGCGCCGGGCCGGATTGCTGGTCGCGGAAGCGGAAGGCTATGTCGCCAACCGGGCATGGCTGCATGCCGCGGGGGTGAGCGACGAACTGCGCGAGATGCTGCACTACGGCGCCCGCCAGAGCGCCGAGCGCGTCGAAGAAGCGCGCATGCTGCTGCGCGAGGCGCGACGGCAATGGCGCGCGCTGCTGCGCGAGTTCGACGCGCTGCTGCTCCCGACGACCCCGCAGGCGAGCTTCAGGTTCGGGGCGCCGGTTCCCGCCGATCAGGCCGATTACACCTCGCCCGCCAGCGTCGCGGGGTTGCCGGCGATCAGCGTTCCCGCAGGGATGAGCGCCGACGGCAGGCCCGTCGGGGTGCAACTCATCGGCCGCGCGTGGGGCGACGCGGAGCTGATCGCCCTCGGTGGCTCGATCGAAACGGCGCTCGGCAGGTGCGCCATAGCGTGACGCTGCGGTGCGACTCGGCCTCGAGGGCGCAAGGCTCAGTTTCGCCGACGCCACGCGAACCGCGCAGCGCGCCTGTCCAGGAAGGCCTGGGTGCCCTCGGTGAAGTCCGGGCCGAAGAACGCATCCTCGAAGCGCTGCAGCGTGTCGGCGTCATCGCGCACCTGCCCGCCTTCGATCGCCAGCAACGCCTGCTTCGCGGCGCAGATCGTGTATTGCGAAAGCGAGCAGATCGCAGCGGTGTATCCGGCCACGCGCGAGGCGAGCTCGGCGCTCGCGCAAAGGTACTGCACGAGGCCCATGCCGTGCGCCTCCGCAGCGGGCACCAGTCGCGCCGTGTAGATCATGTCGCGCGCGCGCGCCGCGCCGACCGCCCGCGCGAGGCGCAGCGTGTCCTCCAGCGTGTAGACGAGCCCGAGCCGCGCCGGCGGAACTCCGAACACTGCGCTTTCATCCGCGAAACGCACGTCGCAGGCGAGCGCGAGGCTCGTGCCGCCCCCCACGCAGGGTCCCTGCACGACAGCGACGGTCGGCTTCGGAAAGCGGTACAGGGCATCGACTGCGGTCTGCACCTCGCGGTTGTACGCCCGCGAGGTGTCGCGGTCGGCATGCACGGCGAAGAACTCGCTGATGTCGGCGCCGGAGGCGAATGCCGCGGCGGTAGCGCCGCGCACCAGCAGCAGCTTGACTTCGGGATCCTCTGCCGCGCGTGCGAGCAGGCCGGGAATCGCCTGCCACATCGCGCGGTTCAATGCATTGCGCCGTTGCGGACGATTGAGCACCAGCGCCGCGACGGGGTATTCGAGCTCGAGAGTGAGGTGGTCGGACATGCTCGCTCGGAGTCGTCCACGATCTGCAAAGGGAGTATAGCCGCAACATGAACTCCGATCCGCGGTTCCGGTGGCCCGATGGTGCGCGCCTTGCGTTGTCCGTGGTGGTGAATGTCGAGGAGGGCTCCGAGATGAGCCTGCGCGACGGCGATCGCGGCCCGGAGCCCGTCGACGAGCTCGGTGTCGTCCTGAAGAAGGCGATCCGCAATTTCGGCAACGAGTCGAACTACGAGTACGGCATCAAGGCCGGATTTCCGCGGGTCGCCCGTTTGCTCGACGAGTACGGCGTGCACTGCACGTGGACTGCCGCCGCGCTGGCGCTGGAGCGTGCGCCGGCGATCGCCGCCTACATCCGCGACCGCGGAGACGAGACCTGCAGCCACGGCTGGCGCTGGGTGCATACGTTCACGATGAGCGAGCAGGACGAGCGTGAATTCATCCGCAAGGCGGTGACTTCGATCGAGCGCACGACCGGCACGCGCCCGGTGGGTTGGCTGTCGCGCTACCTGCTCACCGCCAATACGCGCCGTCTGCTGGCGGAAGAAGGTTTCCTGTATCACATGGACGACTACAGCGACGACACTCCGTTCTGGGCGGATGCGGGCGGCCGGCCCATCGTGGTGGTGCCCTACGTGCTCGACTGCAACGACATGAAGTTCTGGTTGAGCCCTGCGCTCACTCCCGCCGCCTGGACCGACTACGCGTGCCGGACCTTCGACTGGCTCTACGAGGAGGGTGCAACCGCGCCGCGCATGATGTCGCTCGGGTTGCACTTGCGCGTGATCGGTCGTCCCGGCCGCATCGGCGCCCTGCGGGATTTCCTCGAGTACGTCAAGGGTCGGCCGGGCGTGTGGTATGCGACGCGGCGGGAGATCGCCGAGTGCTTCGCCGCGCAGGTCTCGCCGCCATGAAGCTCGAAGGCGTTCGCGTGCTGGACCTCTCGATGTTCCTGCCGGGACCGCACCTGACGATGATGATGGGCGATCACGGGGCGGACGTGATACGGATCGAGCCGCCGAACGAAGGCGAGCCGACGCGCCAGCTGGGATTTCGACAGGACGGGCAATCGGTGTGGTTTCGCAACACGCATCGCGGCAAGCGCAGCATCGTGCTCGACCTCAAGACCGGAGCGGCGCGCGAGGTATTGCTAAACCTCGCCGAGATCTCGCACGTCGTGCTCGAGTCGTTTCGGCCGGGCGTCATGGCGAGGCTGGGACTGTCCTACGACGACGTCGCCCGCCGGGCGCCGCACATCGTCTATTGCTCGATCAGCGCGTTCGGACAGACCGGTCCGCTGGCGCATCGGGTTGCGCACGACATTGCCGTGGAAGCCCAGGCCGGCGTTGCGAGCCTCACCGTGGGCCAGGACGGCAAGCCGACATTGCCGGGGCTTCCGATGGCCGACATGGCGGCGTCCCTGACGGCACTTGCCGGCATCCTGATGTGCCTGTTGCGTGCGCGCGAGACCGGATGCGGCGACTACATCGATCTGTCGATGCAGGATGCGCTGATGGCGTCGACCCCAAACATCACCGGCTGCGTTTTCGCGGAAGGTCGGGCTCCGCATCCGCCCGCCGAGCGCAGCCTGGGTGGGAACGCGATGTACAACTTCTACGAGACGCGCGATGGTCGATGGCTGGTGCTCGGCGGCAGCGAGATCAAGTTCGCGACCCATCTGCTGACGGCGCTCGGCCGGCCGGACCTGATCGCGCTTTGCCGCCTCCCGCCGGGCGATGGGCAGGCCCCGGTGCGCGAGTACCTGCGCGAGACGTTTCGCAGCCGAACGCGCGACGAGTGGCTCGCCTGGCTCGAGGGCAAGGACATCGCCTATGCCCCCGTGCTCGATCTGCACGAGGCCTTCCATCAGCCACACGTGCGCGGGCGCGCTATGCTGCTGCGCGACGAGCAGGGCAGGGAGCACATCGGCGCCCCGATCAAGTTGCGGCGGGAGCCCGCGCAACCGCGCCTTGCGGCGCCCGATCTCGGCGAGCACCAGCGCGAGATCTGCGCCTTGGCCGGCTACGACGCCGCAGGGCTCGCGGCGCTTGCGGCGGCCGGCGCGTTCGGTGCGGTCAGCTGCAGGTGCCGCGCCAGAAACAACGCGATCTCCGGCGCCAGACACAGGATGAAGACCGTCACGAACATCATCGCGAGGAACGGCAGCGCGCCTATCGCGATGGTGCGCATCGGCACGTTCTTGCCTACGCCCTGCAGCACGTAGAGGTTCATGCCCATGGGCGGATGGATGAGCCCGATCTCGGACATGATCACCAGCACGACGCCGAACCAGATCGGATCGAAGCCCAACGAGCGGATCACCGGAAAGACCACCGGTAACGTGAGGACCAGCATCGAGATCGAGTCGAGGAAGGCGCCCAGGACCACGTAGACGCCGATGATGATGACGAACACCAGCCAGCGATCGACGTTGGCACCCGTCGCCGCCATCATGATGGCCTGCGAGATCTTGAGGTAGTCGAAGCCGAACGTCACGACGTTGGCACCGCTCACGATCAGGAAGATGAAGGAGGTCACGATGACCGTCTCGACGAAGACCTCCTCGATGACGCGGCGCCGCAGGCGGCGGCGCAGCCAGCAGATGACGAATGCGAGGAACGCGCCGACCGCGCCCGTCTCGCTCGCGGTCGCGAGGCCTGCGTAGAGGGATGCGATCAGGAGCAGGATCAGCGCAATGACGAGGCCGGAATCGATGACGCTGTCCCGCGTCAGGGGCATGCCCGCGTCGCGCGGCAGTGCCGGCGCGGCGTCCGGGTAGAGCAGGGCCCATCCGAGGATTACGAGCATGAACAGCAGTGTCATCAGGATGCCCGGGAGGACGCCGGCGATGAACAGCTGCACGACCGACACGCCGACGGTGGTCGCGTAGATGATCATGGGTACGCTCGGCGGAATGAGGATCCCGAGCGTGCCTCCCGCGGCCACGGTGCCGAACGTGAGCTTCGGGCTGTAGCCGCGGCGGGTCATCTCGGGACACGCGACCGTGCCGATGGTCGCGGCCGTCGCGACGCTGGATCCGGAAACGGCCGCGAAGATCGCGCAGCCGACGGTGGCGGCGTGCGCGAGTCCTCCTGGCAGGCGCCTGAGCAGCCTCGCCATGACCGAGAAGAGCTCGTTGCTGAGCCCGCTGCGCACCAGGAACGCACCCATCAGCACGTACAGCGGCACCGCCGTGAGCGAGAAGCTGTTCACGCCCGACCAGATGCGGTCGGCCAGGGTGAGAGGAAAGGGCACCGGGGTGAGGAAGTAGATGGCGAGCACCCCGACCATGCCGAGCGCGAACGCGATCCGCAATCCCATTGCGAGATAGACGAGCAGGGCGACGAACAGCAGGATCGAGAGGAAGCCGGGGCCGAGTGCCTTGCCGAGCTCGAACGATGCGATGGACATCGCCGCGATCGCAAGCAAGAGGAGGCCCACCTTGCGGCCGTTCGACAGGAATGCTCCCGCGAGCACTGCGACGAATATCGCGACGCTGCCCAGGTCGAAGCGCGTGCCGGGGAAAAGCGGCGGCGCTGGTCCGAACGTTACCAGCAGCGCGAGCGTCACCCCAAAGAGCGCATACGGCACCGAGCGGCGCCACTGCGGCTCGTCACCGGACAGTCGGTCGATCTCCGCGGCCACTGCAATCGCGAGCAGGCACACTCCCACGGCAATGGGCGCTTTCGGCATCCACGTCGGGGTCAGCAGGAGACTGAAGATGCGCGCGCCATTGACGTAGTCGGACCGCACCATCAGCACCGCCTGCCAACCGATCAGGGCGGAATACAGCAGGGCGAGCCAGGCATTGACGAGCTCGAGAGCCCTGGCCCTGTCAGGGCGAAGCCTCGCGAGCAGCAGCTCGACGCGGACATTGTTTCCGGTGAGATGGGTGAAGGCCGCGCCTACGAAGATGCAGGCAATCAGCGCATAGGTGCTGATCTCGGTCGCCCAGGTCGTCGGCCGATTCAGGAAGTAGCGCATGTACACGTCGTAGACGGTGGCCGCCGTCATGAACAGGATGGCCAGGGCAGCAATGAAGGCGCCCGCACGCGCGGCGAGCGCAACGATCGCTCCGGTCGGCGTGAAGCGGGACCTCGCCAGCAAGGGATGTGGTGCGCTGCTCGTATTGCTCAAGACCGGCTTTCGTTGGTTGTCGACGGCACGTGGCGGCGCCATGCTAGCGGTTGCGCTACGACTTGACAAAGTCTCGCGCCTCCCTATGATCCTGCGTTCCTCCCGTCGAAACGAGGTGCGCCATGAGGTACTTGAAATGGGTGATGGCTGCAGTCGGGTTCGTGATCATCACCGGCAGTGCAGGCGCCCAGCCGATCACGTGGAACGTCGGGTTCGTGAATGCCAACGGCAGCAGCTATCTCGAGACGCTGAAGACCGTCCCCGCGCGCATCGAGGCGGCCACGAAAGGACGGCTCAAGATCCAGCTGTACGACACTTTGGTTGCCGGCCCCGAGCAACCCGCAGCCGTGCGCGATGGCCGGCTCGATGGCTCGTTTGCGGTGAGTCCGTGGCTGAGCGCAGAGGCGCCCTACATGAACTTCGGCCATCTCCCCGGGCTCCTGACCGACGTCGGGCTGTATCACAAGATGCTCGACCCCCTGCTGCGCGGCGAGATGGCAAGAGTCTGGCAATCGAAATACAAGGCCGTCCAGCTCATGACGGGCGTGTTCGAGGAGCAATGCATCATCTCCCGAGACCCGATCCATACCGTAGCCGATTTCAAGGGTAAGAAGGTGCGCGTTCACAACACCGAGGCCGCCGAGCTCATGACGAAGCTCGGCGCGGTTCCGACCCCGGTGCCGTTCGGCGAGATCGTGCCGGCCTTGCAGCGCGGCATCGTCGACGTGGTGATGACTTCGGTCGGTACCGCCAACGGGATGGGCTTTCCGTCGGTCGCGAAGAACTTCGGCCTGTGGAAGATCGGCACCATCGTGCCGTGGTCGCTCGTCGTGAACGAGAACGCCTGGGCCAAGCTGCCGGCCGATCTCAAGCCCATCGTCACCGCCGAGTTGCGCAAGATCGAGGACGAGCACTTCGCGGAGCACGCAGCGTTCAATCAGCGGAACATCGCCGCCCTGCAGAAAGCGGGCATGACCCTCTACCAGCCGCCGCCGGGCGAGCTCGCCAAGGTGTTCGCGAAGGAGAACGTCGATGCCGTGTACGAGAACTGGTACAAGCTCAACGAGCGCGCGGGCACGGATGGGCGCGGACTGGTCAAGAAGATCGCCGAGCTGAAGACGAAGATGCAGTAGTCGCGGCTCGATCGCGCGCACCGCATGAACACCCACGATCTGCGACCGGCGCTGGCGATGATCGACAGCGCCGGCGAGATTGCGCTCAATGCGCGTGGGCCCGAAGCGGCCGTCCGCGCGATTGCCGATGGCTGCCATCGGCTCCTCGGTGACCGCGAAGCCCACCTCAAGCCAGGAGCGCTCAAGGCGGGCGAGCACCAGTTCTTCGTCGCCGGCGCGTTCTTCGTGTCGCCCGACCGCCGGTATCACATGCTGGTGGGCAACATCAATTTCCCGCCGGAGCAGGAACGCCTGCTGGTGCCGATCGACGGTGGCCATCCGGGCTGGGTATACGCCCATCGCAGCAAGCTCATCCTGAAGAACACCGACGAGCACGGCGAGTTCCGCCAATATCTCAAGACTTCGCGCATGGGCTCGACGATATTCGCGCCGCTCACGTGGGAGGGCGAATTTCTCGGCCAGCTGATCATGGCCGCGCAGGCACGCGACACCATGCGCGACGAGGATCTCGAGGTGCTGGTCGCGTGCTCGCGCGTCGCGGCGGCGCTCTGGGTCGCCAAGGGCGGGCCGGCATGGCTTGCCGACGCCTATCCGCCGGCGAACGGATTCTATGTGGACAGGCAGGGCTTGTAGCCGTGTCTCAGCTCACGCGTTCGAATAGGGCAGCGAGCCCCTGCCCGCCGCCGATGCACATCGTTTCCAGCCCATAGCGGACGTCCCGCCGCTGCATTTCGCGCAGCAGCGTCGCGAGGATGCGCGCGCCCGTTGCCCCGACCGGGTGCCCCCGTGAAATGCCCGAGCCGTTCACGTTCAGCCGCTGGAAGTCGCTGCGCGAGAACTGCCATTCGCGGGTGCACGCGAGGACCTGCGCTGCAAAAGCTTCATTGAGCTCGACCAGGTCGATGTCCTTCATCGCGAGATCGGCCCGGGCGAGTGCGGCCGCGGTGGCGGGGACGGGACCGATGCCCATCCGGCTGGGCTCGACCCCGGCCGCGGCCCAGGAAACGAGTCGGGCCAGCGGCCGCAAGCCGAGGCGTTCCGCACTCTCTCGATCGGCCACCAGGCAAACGGCCGCGCCATCGTTCTGACCGCTCGCGTTTCCGGCAGTCACCGTCGCTTCGGGGTCGCTCGAGAGCATGACCGGGCGCAACTTCGCGAGCGATTCGACAGAAGCGTCGGCTCGCGGGTGTTCATCGCGGCAAATCGCCTGGTCGGCCTGACCTTTCCTCGCGTGAACGCGAACCGGAACGATCTCCTCGGCAAAGCGCCCGTCTGCGATGGCGGCACTTGCACGGCGATGCGATTCGACGGCCAGCTGGTCCTGTTCCTCACGTCCGATGCGGTATTCGCGGCGCAGGTTCTCGGCGGTTTCCAGCATGCCGCCGGGAACCGGATGGCGAAATCCGCCGGCGGTGACGCGCCCGCGCGCAAGGCGGTCGTGCATGACGGCCGGCTTGCCCCTGGCACCCCACCGCATGTCCTCCGAGTAGTATTCAGCCCGGCTCATGCTCTCGACGCCGCCTGCCATCACCAGCTTGCAGACCCCGGTCTGCACGCGCATGGCCGCGTCGAGCACGGCCTGCAGACCCGAACCACACCGGCGGTCGAGCTGAAGGCCGGGCACAGTCACCGGAATGCCGGCGTCCAGCGCCGCAACGCGACCGATCGCCGGCGCTTCGCCATTGGGATAGCACTGACCGAAGATGACGTCGTCAATGAGCGCCGGATCGATGTTCGTGCGCTGAAGGACCGCTTCGATCACGGTACGCGCGAGTTCCGTCGCGGGCACATCCAGATACATGCCGCCGTAGCGGCCGACCGCCGTACGAACGGGCTCACAGATCAGGGCGTCCTTCATGGTCGCGCTATTCCTCGATGAACATTCGATGTCGCGATTCAGCTTCCCGACGCCCGGCTTCGGGGCGCGGTCGCTTCACGCTGCTGCGCCCAAAGCCGCAGCTCGGCATTCCTGATCTTCGTCCCGTTGACGCCTGACGTCGTCGGCATGGCGTCGATGATGTGGACCGTCCGCGGGACCTTGTGTCGGGCCAGTCGCTCGGCGCACCAGTTGCGCAATGCTTCGGACGTGGTGTGAGCTTGACCCTCGAGTACCACGAACGCGACCGCCTCCGTCTGACCGTCCGCAAGCCGGAGTCCGACGACCTTCGCGATCTGCACGGCGGGGTGTGCAGCGAGGCGCGCTTCGATCTCGGCCGGCTCCACCAGAAATCCCTTCAGCCGCAGCGCATCGCCGATGCGGCAAACGTATTGGAACGAGCCGTCCTCGTTCACGACACCCAGGTCGCCTGAGCGGAACCACCCGTCCGGCGTCATTTGCATCGCGCGAAGCTCCGGATGACCGAGATAGGCGTCGACCACGTTGGGGCCGCGAAACTGCAATTCGCCGGGCGAACCTGCCGCGCTGATCTGTCCTGTCTCGGGGTCCGCGGAGCGAACGTCGATGCGTGACGAGACCGGAAATCCACCCCCTTGCCAGCGACGCGGGGCCGTTGCGTGCTCGGGCCAGACCGACGTCAGGGCGAAAAGCTCGGACGACCCGTAGACGCCACTGGCCTTCAACCCGAACTGCTGTTCCGCCCACGCAGCCAACTCGAGCGACTTGCCGTTGAAGTCCGCCATCAGCAACCGTCGCCAGCGCTCGAGATCGCGCGGCGCGGCTTTCCACGCTTCGACGAGGCGCCCCACGATGTCGTCGCCACCGACCACGTGCGTCACGCCGAAACGGGCCATGTCCGCGATGATCGTTTCGGGCTGAAAGACCGGCTCGAGCAGGCAGACGCCGCGCGATGCGATAGCCGCCATTGCAGGAATGTATGCGAAGACGCCAGTGAGGGGCAGGGCGCAGAGGGTGACATCCGACGCCGCCCACCCGCCCGCCTTGGCGGCGGCCCGCGCGTGCTCGGCGACCGACATCGAGGTGTGCGCGGCGAGCTTGGGCCGCCCGGTCGATCCGGATGTCGTGAACGCTACCGCCAGCGCCTCCGGAAAATCGGTCGATGGGTCCGGGACGGTGTCCGCCGCGCCAGTGCATTGCCTTGGCGTCCACGCTCCGCGCCCGACATCGTAGCGACTCAGCGCGGACGGCTCGGCGTCCATTCCGTGCGGGCCGCATACCACCGCAACAGACGGTGGGCGCGCCTTGGACGCCGCCACCGCATGACGAAGGCGGACGTCGAGATCGAGCCCGACGAAGTCGTGCGCGATAGCCAGCACGACGGGGCGAGCGCAGTCGAGCAAGTGCGTCACCTCATCGACGTTGTATCGGGTGTTGACGCCGATGACGTGGGCACCGCGCGTCACTGCAGCGAACTGCCAGACGAGGCTGTCCGACCAGTTCGGAAGCCAGACCGCAATGCAGTCACCGTGCTCGACGCCCTTGTCGGCCAGGTCCGCGCTGAGTGTCCAGACCCGTCGCCACAGCCGCGCCCCGGTCACGAAGCGCGCATCCGCCGATCCGGCATCGATCGCGATGGTCGCCGCGGGATCGAGCTGCACCCTGCGCCGGAGCATCGCCAGAAGCGACATCGCCGCCGTGCCTTCGTCAGGCATGCGGCTGCCCGGAAAGTTGCCCAAGGCAGCCGTCGATGTAGCTGGCTGCATCGCTCAGCTCCTCCATCGGGTAGTGGCCGATGCCTTCGAGCAAGGTGAAACGAGCACCCGGGATCAGGTCCGCAGTGCGCCGCACGCTGTCCGCTTCCAGCCACAGGTCGTCCTGGCCGACGACCAAGTGCACGGGACACGCTACGCCTGGCAGAGACGCGACACAGTCGAATCGCGCCCAGCCGATGAGGTCGGAGATGGTGACGATCGGATCTTCTCGCCGATGCATGGTTGCGATCACTTCTGCCCGTTCCGGCATCACGTTCCGCCCGACCACGGCAAGCGTGCCCATAAAAGTACGATCCGACCGGCTCGGAGCGGCGGAATCTTCCAGCTCGCGTTCGAGCCCCCGCGCCATCGCAGCGCCCGCGCGCGGCGCCATTCCGGCATCGGCGGCCATTGCCAGCACCCCGGACAGCCGCCTTCCGCAGCGAATGGCAAGGTCGAGCGCGATCTTTCCTCCGATGGAGCAGCCCACGACGAACGGGGCTTCGAGACCGAGCGCATCGAGCAGTCGCTCGCACCACGCGCCGTATCGCCGGAGGTCCCGGATGGGACCGCCAACTGCGGGTTCGGAACGGCCGTGACCCGGCAAATCGGGTACGACGACGCGGTAGCCAAGCGCCGCCAGACCGGGGGCAACACCCCGCCACTGCACCCCGTTTTGTCCGGCCGTATGAATGCAAAGAACCGGCCGGCCCTCGCCCCACTGTTCGACGAACGACAGGACGCCATCGACCTCGCGATATTCGGCGCGAATCACGGGCGACTTTCGTCGTGGAATTGTGCGCGGGCACAGTCGACGAGAAGTCCGATGGCTTTGGTCAGCCGAAGATACTCGTGTGCCGCTCCGCGGACGGAAAAGGCGCCCTGCATCGCGCGCCTCATGAAGTCGTTGGTCGGGCCGCTGATCATTTGGGCCCACGTCAGTTCACTCGCCACCAGCGTGAACGTCGGCCCGTTGGGCGAGCGCACGCCGCTTTCGAGGACCTTGCCTCGATAGATGCGAAACTGCACCTCGTCGCGTCCCGCGGCGAGACCGATCGACCCATCCCAAGTGGCCGTCGCGGCGCGGAAGCGCTCGTTCGCGTTGAGGCGTTGCGCGAGCTGCTCGGACCAATGCGGCGTCAATATTTCCTGGCCGTAGTGCCGCTCGTTGGAGCGCGCGCGGACCAGCACGGACGTCGAGCCTTCCTGCGTGATCTCTCCGTCCTGATTGAATATCCGCACATGCCGGCCGACGATGCCGCGATCGCCGGACTGCGTCCTCTGGCAGCGCGTGATCGTCATTTCGAAGCGCAAGCGATCGCCGACGTGGATCGGCGCGAGGTAGCGCCAGTTCGTGTCGAGGAGAGCGACGATGGAGGTCCGTGCCAATCCGAGCTCGTAGAACCACCCGAAAACGGCAGCCAGCCCGAACGGTCCGTGCAACAGCGGCTTCGCAAAACCCTGCGCTGCGGCATAGGCGGCATCGGTGTGGAGCGGGTGCCGATCTCCGCTGACGGCTGCGAACGCCGCAAGGTCATCGGCCGTGACCATGCGATCGCCACCCGAATACCGCTGGCCGAGGCGAAAGTCCTCGAAATGAGCAGTCGTGCTGGCTTCGGAAGGAGGCATGATCGTCTGCTTCGTTCAATGCCGACCGTGAGGGGCGTGCTGCAACTTCGGCCGGAAGCGCGGCGGCATCGAGTCGTCTGACGTCGGCGCGCTTGCTATGCTAACGCGGTATGCAAACTTGCGATGCAAAGCATGCCCCGCAGACGCGGTGACACCGACTGGGTCGATTTCCGGCGACTCGCGCTGTTCCTGCAAGTCGCCGAGGCGGGCAGCTTCTCCCGAGCCGCCGCCGTGTTGGCCATATCCCAATCGGTGCTGTCCCGATACATTCGCGGACTCGAGCTTGGTGCGGGAGTACGCGTGTTCTATCGGGACGGCCGCGGCGTGCAGTTGACCGAAGCCGGCAAACGGCTCCAGGCGCACGCCAGGAACATCCTGGCCGAGGTTGCGGCCGCGCGCAGCGACATCACGGAGGTGCAGCAAGGCATCAGCGGCAACGTCGCAGTGGGTGTTCAGCCGGCAGTCGGCAGGCTTCTGACGGTCCCGATTGCCTCGCGCGTCCTGCGTGAGCTGCCCGAGGTGCGCGTGCACGTGATGGAAGGCCTGTCGGGACACATTCTCGAGTGGCTGCTCGCCGGCCGCATCGATCTCGCGCTGCATTACGATCAGCCGAATCTCAACCGCGGCAACTCCGAGCCGGTCCTCGCCCAGGACTTGTTGCTCGTCGGCCCGCCGGACGCCGGATTGCGCCTGCAGCGGCCGGTCCCGGCGACGCGCCTGGGCGAAGTTCCGTTGATCCTGCCGGGCCGTCAGCACGGATTGCGCCTGACGCTGGACGCGCTTGCGGCGCGCAAAGGCTTCGCTCTCAGCGTACCCATCGAGATCGACTCCGCGGCATCCATCACCGGCCTCGTCGCCCAGGGCCTTGGCTACACGGTCCTGCCTTTGAACTCCATCATCGATGCGTTTCGTGCCCGTCAGGTATCGGCGAGCTGGATTGCGAAGCCCCGCGTGACCCGAACGTTGCTGATGACTCTCGCCGCGCATCGCCCGCTCACGACGACGGTGCGACGCCTGATGCAGATCGTCCGCCAGGAAGCGCGACGCGTGTCATCGGAAACGTTGCTCGCGGCCGGGTCTGCAGGGAAGCGCAGCAACGCCGATCAGCCTGCCATTCCCAGCAAGCGTTCGGCATTGCGGTAGAGCACGGCGTCGACGACGGCCGGGGCAAGCGGCATGCTCAGAAACCGCTCGACCGTTTCCTTGAATGGGAGCGCGGGATACGCGGTGCCGAACAGGAAGCGCTCGCGCAAGTATCCGTTCGCCGCCTCGATGTACATCTGCCAGCCCGGAAGGAACATGTACATGTCCGGGGACAGCCATACGTTCGTCCGTCGGTACGCCACCCCAAGCACTTCGTTGACCCACGGCCAGGAGCCATGCGCCGAGACGATCTGGAGCTTGGGATGCCGCGCGGCCAGCCGGTCGATCTGCACGGGATGGCTGTAGGTCAGGTCGGGACCTGCATTGCCGCCGGCCATGAGCAGCACCGGCACACCGGCGTCCTCGCAGTCGCCGAACACTGCAGCGAGCGAGGGATCATCCGCATACACCGGCACATCCGCGCAACCGGACTCGACGACCACCCCTTTGAATGCCTTGCCGTCCAGAACGCGGCGCATTTCGTTGCGCGCCGCAACGATGTCCGAGACATCGATGCCGGCATACGCCACGAATCGACCGGGGTAATCACCTGTCAGGCGGGCGATCGCGGCGTTGTCGACCCGGCCCATCCGCCCGCCGGCCTGCCGTCCCGTTACGACGCCGATGCGTATTCCCGCCTCGTCCATCTCGCGTATGCACTCGGCGAGAGAATTGTTGCGGTAGGAAGGCGGCGGCTCGAAGCCGAGATCGCGAGTCATGCGCTCGATCCGGCTCTTGTCCCAGTAGAGCGCCAGCGTCTCGAAGCCGGCCGCGGGCGGGCGCACCCGCATGTCGATGATCCTTGGTCCGTCCATAGGGTTCCGCCCCCGCGTCGAATGCGTCGATTCTGACAGCTTGGAATGCCTTGCAGCATTGCCTGTCTGAGCAAAGCTGATAGACCAAAACGGCAACGCGCACCGTACTTCCACGTGCGCTATAGTGAGTCGGGCCGGTGCCCGTGCGTGGCTGGCCCCCAATCCGCTCACGACCTGCCGTACGGAGGCAAATCGCTCGCGGCGGGCGCGGGAAACACGAGGTCGCTGACGATGTGGACAATCGGCAGGTCCGCCGCGAGGTGGCTCGGCGTCACATGCAGGCGCGCCTGCTGTGCATTGCTCGCTGCAAGCGCACTGTGCGCGTGGGGAGCCGGGGCGCAAACCGCGGGCGAGCCCGCGCAAGCCTATCCGGCGCGTCCCATTCGCCTCGTCGTCCCCTACACCGCCGGCGGGCCGGCCGACGTGCTTGCCCGTCTCATCGCGCAGAAGCTCACCGCCAGATGGGGCCAGGCCGTCGTGGTCGACAATCGTCCTGGCGCGAACACGGTCATCGGCATGGATCTCGTCGCTCGCTCCGCGCCCGATGGCTATACCCTGGTGCTTGCGACCACCGCCATGGCCATCAATCCCGGAATGATGGCAAGCCTCCCGTTCGATTCGATCAAGGACTTCACCCCCATCATCAATCTCGTTTCGGGCTCGTTCCTGCTGGTCGTCAATCCATCGCTCCCGGTGCACGACCTGCGGGAGCTGATCGCCCTCGCGAAGGCAAAGCCTGGCAGCCTCAGTTTCGGCTCCGGCGGCACGGGAAGTCCGACCCATCTTTCCGGCGAGCTGCTGAAAAGCATGGCAGGTGTCGAGATGGTGCACGTGCCTTACAAGGGCATCGCGCCGGCGTTGACGGACCTCCTGTCCGGCCAGATCCAGCTGTTGTTCGGCGATCCGCTGGTGGTGCTCCCGCATGTCAAGAACGGCACGCTGCGCGCAATCGCCGTGTCGGGGGCATCGCGGTATCCGGCAGCGCCGGAGATTCCCACCCTCGCGGAGGCGGGGCTCCCCGGCTATGAATCCACGCTCTGGTATGGCTTGCTCGGTCCCGCCGGCATGCCGAAGCCGATCGTCGAGAAGCTCAACCTCGCGATTGCGGAAGTGTTCAAGGAACCCGACGTCCAGCAGCGGCTTGCGAGCATGGGGACGTCCGTGATTGCCGACACTCCCGATCACTTTGCTGCGTTCATCAAGACCGAACTGACCAAGTGGGCGAAGGCGACGGTGACCACGCGCGCCTCGGAGCGCGCGGCACACCGATGATCGTCGACATGCGCCTGCGGCCGCCGCTGGCCGGCTGGCTCGACACCGCGTTGTTCAGGTCGGGCGCTAGGAGTGCGACGTGGCACGCGGATTTCCCCCGCCCGCCGTCGGCGGACCAGCGATCGCCGGAGCTCCTGATCCGTGAAATGGACGAAGCAGGGGTCGAGCTCGGGGTCGTGATGGGACGGCAGTCGCCCGGCAAGCTCGGATCGGTCCCGAACCGCGAGGTGGCCGAATGGCTGGCCCGCTATCCCGATCGTTTCGTCGCGTGGGCCGGCATCGATGTCACCCAGCCGATGGACGCCATGCTGGCGGAGACCCGGCGTTGCATGGCGTGGCCCGGCTTCAAGGGCATCTCGATCGAGCCGACTATCGCCCCCGGTTTCACCAGCGCGGCGGATCGGCGGCTCTTTGCGCTGTACGAAGAATGCGAGCGCATCGGTGCACCCGTCAGCATCACCCTGAGCGCGATCCTGCAGGTCAGCGAACGGTGCCCCTTCGATCACGGCATGCCTCGCCAGATCTACGACGTGGCCCGTGCCTTCCCCAGGCTCGCGCTGCACGTGGCGCACGGCGCGTGGCCCTGGGTGATGGACATGATCGGCGTGGCATTCACGTGCCCCAATGTGTGGCTGTCGCCGGATCAATACCTCGTGCCCCCCCTGCCGGGCGCACAGCTCTACGCAAAGGCTGCGCTGACCTACTTCCCGGATCGCACGCTGTTCGGAACCGCATACCCGTTCAAGCCGCTGCCGCAGATGGTGGCGGCGTACCGGTCATGGCAATGGCCCGCCGCCGTGGAACGGAAGATATTGGGCGAGAACGCGCTGCGGCTGATGCACATGCATTGACCGGGCAACCAGGGCGCGCTCGCTGCCCATGCGACGCGCGCCGCCAATCGCAAGGAGGCAATCCGATGACCGCAGGAAGACTGTTGCTCGGCCTGTTGATCCCCTGGCTTGCGCTGGCGAGCCCCGCTCAGGCCCAGGCGCTGATCCACGGGAAGACGATCCGTCTCATCGTGCCGTATCCGGCGGGCGGTCCCGTGGACGTGATCGCCCGCCTCATCGGGCAGAAGCTCGGCGACATCGCCGGGCAACCGGTGATCGTCGACAATCGTGGCGGCGCCAACGGATTCATCGGTGTCGAGTTGGCCGCCAGGGCCACGCCGGACGGGGCCACGCTCGTGATGGGGTCCACCAGCACCCACAGCATCAATCCGCTCCTCTACAAGAACGTGCCTTACGACGCCGTCCGTGATTTCGCACCGGTCGCGCTGCTCGATACGCGCCCCTACATCCTCGTGGTGAATCCGAGCGTCCCGGCGAAGTCCGTGAAGGAACTGGTCGCGCTTGCGAAGTCCAAGCCCGGGCAGCTTACGTATGCTTCGGGCGGTGGTGTCGGTAGCGGCAATTACCTCGCAGGCGAGATGTTCAAGTCCGCCGCAGGTGTGGACATCCTGCACGTGCCATACAAGGGCGGAGGTCCGGCGCTCACCGATGTGCTCGGCGGGCAGGTCTCGATGTTCTTTGCGCCCATCCTGACGGCATTGCCGCACGTGAAGGCAGGCAAGCTGCGCGGCCTCGCCGTCACGGGAGCGAGCCGATCGCCTGTGGCTCCCGATTTGCCGACCATGGCCGAAGCGGGGGTGCCGGGGTTCGCGTTCAGCATCTGGGACGGCATTTTCGCGCCGGCAAACACACCGCCGGAGGTGATCAAGGCGCTCAATGACGCGATCGTCAAAGTCGTCGACATGCCGGAAGTGAAGGAAAAGCTCGCGTCGATGGGCGCTGATGCCCAGAGCAGCACGCCCGAGCAACTCGGCGCATATCTCAAGGCCGACACCGCCAAGTGGGCCAAGATACTCAAGGACTCCGGCGTACAGCCGGAATGACCGGGTTGCCGAGCAGGCTGGCTAGCGTGCCTCGCCGACAGACATCTGCAACGCGCAGTCTCGCCGCACGCGCGGTCCGATCGTGGTGCGGTTGCGATCGACGAGACCGGGCCCGGTGACCAGGAGATCGGGATGATCGTGGACATGCGACTGCGGCCTCCGCTGCCGTCATTCGTGAGCTCGACGATTTTCGAAAAGGCCGCAGTGGGCTCCTACCGGCCTACGCGGCAGTGGTTTTCGCGCCCACCCTCGGCCGAGGCGCGATCGATGCCGATGCTGATCTCGGAGATGGACGGAGCCGGCATTCAATGGGGTGTGATCATGGGCCGGTATTCCGCCGAGCCGCTCGGCTGCATACCGAATGACGAGCTCGCCGCCTGTGTAGCCGAACATCCGGACCGGTTCGTGGCCTGGGCCGGCGTCGACCTCGCATGGCCGATGGATCGCTGCCTGGCCGAGATCAGGCGATGTCTAGCCCTACCGGGGTTCAAAGGCGTATCGATCGAGCCTACCGTGTCGCGCGATCCGTCGCTTGCCGGCGCGGACGACGCCCGGCTGTTCCCGATCTACGAGGAGTGCCAACGGTTGCGAGTTCCCGTGAGCATCAGCCTGAGTGCGATACTGCAGGTCAGTGCACACGCGCCGTACGAGGCGGGCGCGCCGTCGCAAGTGTATCGGGTTGCGCTCGAGTTCCCTCACTTGGACATTCACGTCGCCCACGCTGCGTGGCCGTGGGTGATGGAAATGATCGGTGTCGCCTTTACGTGTCCTCGTGTCTGGGTGTCGCCCGACCAATACCTCATCGAGCAGATCCCCGGCGCGGACGAGTATGTGAAGGCCGCGAACAACTACTTCGCGGATCGCACGCTGTTCGGCTCCGCCTACCCTGCGAAACCGTTGCCGGAAATGGTCGCCGCCTATCGCCGCTGGCCGTGGGCGCCGGGTGTGCAGAACAAGGTGCTGGGGGAGAACGCGCTGCGGCTCATGCGTATGGCCTGAGGGCGCGCGTCGACCTGCGCCGGAGGCCTCAGCGCAAAGCGCGGCGAGCATCTCTTCCGCGTTCGCGATAGCGTCAGGTCGCGTCCCGCTCGTGCGCATCGGCAGCACCGACGGCAGGCCAGAAGCGCTGCATCCAGACATAGGTGTACGAGGCCGACCAGCCGATCAGCAGCAACCCGTTGAGCGCCTCCATTCCCGCAAGCAGGCGCAGGCTTCCCGTGGGTACGACGTCCCCGTAGCCCAACGACGTATACGTCTCGGCGGAGAAGTAAAGGCATGCCGAGAACGACGTGCCTCCCGAGCGTCCCAGCTCGCCCGCGCCGACGGCATGGGCCAGCACCCAGTAGGCACCGGCGTAGAGGAGCATTTCCACTGCGTGCGCAAGAAACGCCCCGAGGATCACGACGATGAGCTTCGTTCGACCCGGCAGGACGATTCTTGGGAGGCCCGCGGTGAGCAGGCGCAACGCTTCGTAGTGGACGATCGTCGTGAGCAGAAGCAGGAGAAGACAGGACAAGCCCACTGATACCACCGCGGTCTCCTGGAGGGTGTCGTCGCATCGACGCAATCGATGGAGACATCCGGGAGCCGTGCGGGTTGCAGCGCGCAGCGCGCTTCTCGAGCGCGTCCTTCGACCCGGCCACGTAGCCGAGCTCGTCGGTGGAGACGGGAGTCGAATCCGGCGGACAAATCGCGGCGCGCCGCAAGGGCACGCTGCAAGTCGGGATGCTTCTACTCGGATTCGCTGGACATCCGGGCCACGTCCTCCGCGATTTCGCGTTCGGCGTCGCGGTAGCCCTCCGGCGGCACGTGCAACCGACGGTAGTAGCCCCGAACCATCCTTTTGCCGGCGAACACCTCGGCGGTTACGCAGCAGGCTCCGTCCGGTTCCGGAACGGCCGCCGCTTCCACACGAAAACCGTCGCGCATCAACGTGATCATTGCTGGAGGGTCCCTGGGCGACTGCCCAACTTTGCGAGCGGGGCACGGGCCGGGTCTGTAGGACAACGTCATATTTTTGGTTCATAATGTCCTACACACCCCCCGCCCCCACCCCCCGGAGGCACCGTGCAGTACAGCTATCAGTCACGATTAGGCCAGTTCACGCTCCTGCGCGAGGGCTGCACCTGGCGCGTCGAGTTCAACACGGTACCCATCGGTGAGGGGTATGCGTCCGCGGAGCAGGCTCTGAGCTGTCTCGTGCGCGGCGCCGGGCTGACGCCTGCCGTCGCCGAGTTGGTCGGGGTAGCCGACCTGCCGACCAGCTTGACGGCATGGCAGCACTTGTCGCCTTCGCCGGATGGGCCGTGGCGGCGATCCGCGCGAACGTGACGACGACGGGATCGGCAGCTGCGTGAGGATGCACGCTGCGCCCCGGCGCGGCTCAACGCGCGGGCGGGGCCGCTATTGCGCGGGTGAACGACCGACGGCGTCTGCGGCGCAAGTCGTTCAGGCGGCGTACCACGCGCGATAGGTCGCGATTCCGAGGAGGGCGACCATCCAGTAGCCTGCCAGCGTCGCGCGCATGAGTGCCTTCCAGCGGCGCAGATGCCATGCCTGCGGCAACAACCCGTTCATCTGCAGCACGAGCCACGTGCCGGCGATGACGGTGAAGGTGCCCGCGATCGCGTGCAGCCACGTGACGACATTGCCGGTGTCCTTCAAGTCGGCGAGACCGTTGAACTTGAAGCTCGCGATCGAGCCCGCCATCAGGAAGATCACGAACACCAGGTTTACGAGCACCCACGTGGTCTGGTTGCGCCGATGCGCCTCGATGTTGCCGGAACGCGCGATCAGCAGGCCGACCGACAGCCCGAGGACCAGGACGATCTCGAAGACGAGATTCAGATCCGCGAGGAGGGGCCCGGGACCGAAGAAGCCCGCGCTGTCGGCCTTGCCGGCGGCCTTCAGCCCGAGCACGGTGGCAAGCGTCACCGCGACCGTGAGCGCTGCAGCGATGGATCCTCGACTCGGCATCGGCACAGCGTGAGTCAGGTCGCCGGGTATCGTCAAGGCCTTGCGGCGCCGCGCGCGGCGCGTCATCCGATGACGGGTGCCTTGCACGACGGCGGGCCGGGATCGGCTGGTCCGCTGTTTGCGTTCCTGTCGCCAAAGGCGGCCGGACGCCTATAATCGGTCGCGGCGCGGGGCCTCGGCGGCGCAGCCCTGCCATTCTCCCGGACGCTCCGCACACAAGCCGTTCTGCGACGGTACGCATCACGCGGTCGGACTCGAGGCACCGTAACCGAAGTCGTGCCGGCGGTGCGCCGGTCAGGCGACCACCAGGAACTCACGCATTTCGCAAATCACCAACAGGAGGCGCGTCATGAATGCTGTGCTGCGTACGTCGATGCTCGTCGCTGCTGCCGTGCTGCTCCCCGCTATCGCCTTCGCGGCGGAACCGGCGAAGACCGCGAACGGGATGCTCACGAATCCGGCCGGCATGACGCTCTACACGTTCGACAAGGACGCCGGAGACAAGAGCGCGTGCAACGGTCCTTGCGCGAACCTGTGGCCGCCGCTCAAGGCCGATGGCAGCGCCACCCCGTCCGGGAACTGGAAGGTGATCACCCGCGACGACGGCTCGAAGCAATGGGCCTACAAGGGCAAGCCGGTGTATCTCTACGCGAAGGACGGCAAACCCGGCGACAAGACCGGAGACAATTTCAACAACGTCTGGCACATCGCGAAACCGTAGCGCGCGAGGCGCGGTGCCTCGGGTGTTTGCCGGCCGCGCAACCGCGCGCGTGTACGTCGCCGGCGCCTCACTGCGCCTTGATCTCGAGTACGTCGCCCTCGGCGGCCGGGAACGAATGCTTCCTGCCATCCACCTCGACGATGTAGTCGCCCGGCGGCAGCGCCGCCGTGCGGGTGACCGCCATGTCAGCCACTCGCCATCTTTCCGCTGAACGGTATGCGTGAATACCGTGCACCGTGCGCACCGAGCCAACGCGATGCGCGGTCCATGTCTTGCCCTGACCCGTTGACATGCCCATGCGGTTCAAGCGTCGCGGCGATGTGCTCGTCGGACCATCGCCTGGCCATGCTGCGCATGACAGCCATCGCGTCATCCGGCGTGCGGCAGCCGTGCTCGCCAGAGCGTGGCTTGCGCACCCGCAGTTGCGAGTGCTGGCCGCCGCGCCAGTGAATCGTCAGTACGATTTCGCGCGCTGCGTCGTCGACATCGACGATGATGTCCTTGACGAGGGCTCGCAGCAGCTGTTGACGCGCGCGCATGGTCACGCCGGGCGCATTCCAGGCTGCGTCGAGATCTTCGGCGAGTCCGCCGAAGTCAGGGGTGGCGTGCAGGATCAGCGTTGCTCATCGCGTCCAATCGCGCCTGACAAGCTTGCACGCGCTGTAGCGCCGCCTCCCAGCTCTTCTCGAGTTGCGCGGCGATCAAACGATTGTCGGGGTCGCATGCCGCGTAGCGTCGCTCCGCGAGCGAGGCCTCGTAGCGGGCCTGCTGCAACTCCAGCTCCACGATGCGACGTTGATCGCCTTAACTTTCCATGTGCCTCCGTTCCGCTTCCAGTGCAGCTTCGATCGCCATCGGCTCGACGGCGCGCACCAGCTCGCGAGCGACAGCTTCATCGACACGCGGCCGCCGAAGATCAAACACCGCGACTTCCAAGCATCTGATTCGGGACGATCACATCGATACACGGGTTGCCCAGTCCTCGCCCCGTAGTACGCTCACCGACAGACGACGTCCGCAGCGACCGCAGCACAGCATTCCGGCCAGCAATGCCCGGCCGCCACGTCCAGACTTCACGCCATCAACTTTACCGTAGGCGTTGACGGCGAGTTGCTTCTGGTTGCGCTCGAACTCGGACCAATCGATGTAGGCCTCGTGATGGTCCTTGAGCATCACTTCCCATTCATCGACGGGCTTGCCATGCCCGTAGATCTTGCGCACCCGACCATCGACGAGTTCCGTGCGCTTCTCGCTCTTGCCGTAGGCATACACGCCGGCATAGAAGGGATTCTTCAGCACCGCGATCACGTTGCGGTAGCGGATCGGCGTCCAGTCGAAGCTCACCATCTTCTTGCCGTCCGATGGGCGCGGGAAGTGAACCTGCTCGGCTCTCAGCGACAGCAATACCTGCCGTGCGCTGCACAGCTTGCGGAAGCGCGCGAAGATCAGCCGAATGGCCTCCTGCACGCGCACGTCTGGATCGATGCCCAGACCGATCTCGCGATGCCAGATGTAGCCAGATCGGCACGCTGATACGCAGTTCGCCTCGCTGCGCCTTGGCGCGAGCCGCATCGAGCATGCGAGATCTGAGCACGCCGAGTTCGAACTCGCTGATGCTGCCCTTCATACCCAGCAGCAGCCGATCGTTGGGCGACACGGGTCGTAGACGCCATCCAAATCGATGACCCGCGCCTCGACCAAGCCGCACAGCTCAGCAGATGATGCCAGTCGCGCCCATTGCGCGCCAGTCGCGAGCGTCGAAGCACAGCACGGCGCCGACATCTCCGGCACACAACCAGCCACCAAGCGATCGAATCCAGGTCTGGCCACCATTCCGCTTGCGAGCGTCCAGATCATCATCGATGACTTCGACGTGCGAAATCCACGACGTCTGCTCGCGACGAGTCGTACTGCCGACGCTGGCTCTCCAGGTTGTCTGTACTTGCGCTTGCGTGGATTGCCGCACATAAACGACGGCCTTGCGACACAGCACGCGCGGCAAAGATCAGGCTCTCATCATCGAACCGAACGACCTCCTTCCCGTCCGTCGTGCGCACCCGTGCCGCTTTCCACTCGAGATCGGACGCGAGGACGACCACGACGGGGCGAAGCGTGGTGGTCGTGCCGCCATCGACCTTGACGTAGCGCCACTCGGTCTTGGCGAAGCGCAGGTCATAGATGCCCGGCATCAACGTGACCGACGTCGAGACGTTGTCGAAGCTTCCGTGCCTGTCGCCGGTCTCGGAATCGACCACGGCGGCGGCGACGGGTACGCTGGCTTCGATCTTGAGCACGCCGGGATCGATCGTCGTGGTCTCGCCTGCGCGCACCTCGATTCCCTTCCACGCGGCCGGTCCGAACCTGACCTCGTAGACGCCGGCCGGAAGCGTGAGCTCCCGGTGCGAGCTATCGAGCGTTCCCACTTTCTGACCCGTTTCCGCGTTCTGCACGACGTGAGATGCAAGCCAGGTGGCGGACGTCGTGCGCAGCTTTCCCGGTCGTGATTTTGCCGGCACCGCGACCACGGTCTTCCTGCACGCGCTAAGCGCCGACTTGAGCGTCTCCGGCAATTCCGGACCGACCGGTGCGTCGAAATAGGAACCTCCGGTGGCGCGGGCGATCGCCTGCAACTGCCCGCGAGCGGCCGTGTCGACGACGAATCCCACGGTGTGCACGGTGACGCCCCGGGTCGCGAGCGACCTGGCTGTCACCACCGGGTCGCCGTGGCAGGTCTCCTTGCCGTCGCTCACGAGGACGACAACGCGCTCCGTCGCATCGGGCAGGAAGTCGTTCCCGGCTTCTTCCAGCGAGAAGGAGATCGGCGTATAGCCGTGCGCTCTCGCGCCGTCGATGGCTGCCGCGATAGCGCCGCCGTTCCCGCTCGCGGCGCCGAAGGGCACGACGAGCTTCGTGTCCTGGCAGTCCTTGCGACTCGCGGGCGATTGTGCGCCGTAGATGCGCAGCGACAAGGGCGTCTGGGCGGGGACGAAGCCGGCCACTCCCTTGATCGCGCGCTGCGCCACCGCCATCCGGGTCTCGCCGTTCGGCAGTCGCGCATTCATGCTGCCGGAGGCATCCAGGATCAACAGGACCGAGCGCGCGGCGCTGTTGCAGGTCTGCGCGATGCTGCCGGACGGGATCAGGCAGACCAGGCAGGAGAGCAGGGTCGCCCGAGAGATGTTCCGCATGGCTGCCTCCGCGTGAAAGTCGCGACTGGCGTACTGCCGAACGTTCGTCGGCGAGGATAGCACCGATCGATCGACGCGGCCCCGACCGAGCTCGCGAGGTTGCGCGGCTAAGACCTTGCCTCGCCTGCTAGTCTCCCACCCATCGCCGAACAGTACGAGCGCTTCGCCCGCGACGAGGCTGCGGGCGAGCTGGAACAGTGCGCTTGCATAACGATTCTTCCGGATCTCGTCCGGTCCGTAACAGGGAAACAGGCGCGCTATCCTTGCGTCTGCGCCGCGTGCGTTGCGATCGAGGCAGAACCGCTCTGCGCCGAGCTTGGCGCGAGCGTAGAGGCTCGAGGGCGGGGAAAGCGCAATGCGTTCCGAGCAAGGCACGGCGCAATCGCCGTAGGCGGCCGAGCTCGATGGAAAGACGACCCGTCCGGCGAACAGCGAAAGGACGTCCAACGCCGCGCACGGTGGTGTGGTACGAGGCCTCCGGAGACTCGACGAACATCGTTGCGCTGGAGGGCCCCGCCAGGTGCACGACGGCATCGACGCCGACGAGCGCATCGCGAAGCCCGACTTCATCCAGGACGTCGTGCCCGTGCACGAGGTCGTATCCGACCGGGTCGTAACCGCGACGGGCGAGGCGAGCCACGAGGCAGCGCCCGATGAATCCTTCCGAGCCGGTGACGAGAACGCGCCGACGTGACGGCAGCACCATCGACTCCAATCCGGCATCGCGGCATCGTGCAGCGCCTGCACTGACGATCAAGCGACTCTCGATGAGCGAGACTGTCGCTATTATCCTCCCGGCAGACAGCACCGTCGCGTTCGTCGTCGTCCCCCGTCACTGCAGACAGATTGCGATTCCGAAGCCTTGATGCACATACCCGTAAACGAGGCCGTCGTCACCGACGAGGCCAGGCGCTACGTCGCCGAGGCAATGGCCTCCGGCTGGCTGTCTTCCGCAGGGCCCGCGGTGGGGCTGTTCGAGAAGCGCTTTGCCGAGTTCATCGGCGTCCGGCACGCAGTCACCACGACCAGCGGAACGACCGCACTGCACCTCGCGCTGGCGACGTTGGGCATCGGGCCGGGAGACGAGGTCGTCCTTCCCGATTTCACGATGATCGCGCCCGTGTGCGCAGTGCTCTATACCGGCGCGACGCCGGTGTTCGTGGACTGCGAGCCGGAGACCTACACGATCGACGTCGGCTTGCTGGAGAAGGCGATCACCCGGCGCACGAAGGCGATCCTCCCCGTCCACATCTACGGCCACAGCGCCGACATGGATCCGATCCTGGCGCTGGCGAAGACGCACGACCTCCGGGTCGTCGAGGATGCCGCGGAGGCGCACGGCGCCACGTATCGGACGAAGCTCTGCGGATCGTTCGGCGATCTTGCCTGCTTCAGCTTCTACGGCAACAAGATCGTCACGACCGGCGAAGGCGGGATGGTGGTCACCGACGACGACGCCCTCGCGCAGCGCGCCCGGCTGTTGAAGGACCTGGCGCACGTTCCGGGCCATCGCTTCAGGCACGCGGAGCTCGGATACTGCTATCGGATGAGCAACCTCCAGGCCGCGTGCGGCCTCGGACAGCTCGAGCACATCGACGAGTTCGTGACCAGGAAGCGCTCGATGGCCGCGCGATACGCGATGCGCCTGTCGGGCATCGCCGGGTTGCGCCTGCCCGTCACCAGGCCTTGGGCCGGCAACGTGTACTGGATGTACGCACTGGTGCTCGAAGACCCATTCCCGCTCTCGCGCGATGCGTTGCGTGCGCAGCTGAAGCAGCGTGGGGTCGAGACGCGCGACTTCTTCCAGTCCTGCGCAAGCCAGCCGATGGTGCGAGACCGCATCGGCGCGCAGCCCCCGTTTCCCAACTCGGAGTACATCGCGGCGCGCGGGCTCTACCTGCCGTCGGGGCTCGCGCTGACGCAGGAGCAGATCGACTACGTCTGCGATGTGATCTCGGACATCGTGCGATGAGCCCGCGCGCGGCGGCCGTCCGGCCGACCCCTCCATGACGCGGCTCACTCGCTTCCTCGGGCGCCTCAAGCCATGGCGCCTCAGGCCGACGGCACGTGCCGTATCTGCCGCTCGCCCTCACGGTGGCGGTAAGCGAGCTGCTGTTCAGGCTGCTCGGGCGAACCCGCCTGCGCGTGCGGGCGCCCACGCCGCTCGAATGGCATCCGGGGGTCAGCATCCTCATTCCGGAGCGCGGCTCGGCGCAGATGCTCCAGTCGTGCCTCGAGCATCTCGACGGGGCGTTGTCGCGTGTGGGCGAGCCGACCGAAGTGATCGTCGTGGTCAACGGTTCGCCTCTCGTCGATTACGAGGCGCTCCGGGCGAGTCACCCCGACGTGCGCTGGCTGCATTTCGCGCAGCCCCTCGGATTCACGCGCGCGGTGCTGCACGGACTCGCGGCAGCGCGCCACGGTGCGGTCTATCTTCTGAACAACGACATGCTGCTCGAGCCCGACGCTCTCGCCGCACTCCTGCGTTGGCGCGCGCCGCAGGTGTTCGCGCTCGCCTCGCAGATCTTTTTCCAGGATGTCACGCGGCGGCGCGAGGAAACGGGGTGGACGTCCATGCCGATCGAGGATGGACTACCCAGGCCGCGCCACGACGTGCCTTCGGGATCGACGGTGCGCGGCACGGTGTGGGCCGGTGCCGGCTCCGCGATGTTCCACGCCGGTCTGCTGCGCGAGCTGCTGCCCGGGAGCCTGCCTTTCGATCCTTTCTACTGGGAGGACACCGACCTCGGCGTGCGCGCCTGGCGCCTGGGTTACGAGGTGCTCTTCTGCCCCGGATCGGTCGCATGGCACAAGCACCGGGCGACCGTGCAGCGTTTCTACGGTGCCGAGGAGATCGCCCGCATCTTCGAGCGCAACCGGCTGCAGTTCCAGCTGCGCAATCCGTTTCCGCCGCAACCGCTACCGACGACGCTGTATCACGTCGCGGGTGTCGATCGCACCACGCTCGCCGAGCTGGGTTCGTGGCGCGGCTGCGTGCAGCTCTGGCGCGCGCGCTGGCGCGCCTTCCGTGCCCCGTGCCGCCACGTCGACTACGCCATGATGCCGGCGAAGCGCTTTCACCGGCAGACCACTCGACCCAGGCTGGTGGTGGTTTCCCCGTTCGTCGTGCTCCCTCCTGCCCATGGCGGCGCGGTGCGCACGCAACGGCTCGCGGCGGCGCTGGCCGATGACTACGAAGTCATCCTGCTGAGCGACGAGCTCGCGCTGTACGGCGAGCCCGCCGAAGCGCATCCCGGCCCCTATGCGTCCGTGCACCTGGTGGCAGGCCGACCCGCCGAACCCGCGGGTCATGAAAGCGATCGCATTGCGCGGATTCGAAGCCACTCGCACCGGGTGATCAAGAGCGAGCTCGCGCGGCTCGTTGCGCTCTATCGACCGGTCGCCGTGCTCGTCGAGCACATGGAGCTCGCCGGACTGATCGACATCGAGCCGGCGCATCGACCGGCCTTCATTCTCGATCTGCACGACGTGCTGCTTCGCCCCGGCGAACCGGCGCAGGCGAAGGCGGACCGGTTCGAGTCGGCACTCATGCGCCGCTTCGATGGCCTGATCGTCTGCTCACGCGAAGACCAGGCGCTCATCGAGGGCACCTCCCGGCTGATTCCCAACGGCTTCGACTTCAATGCAACGCGGCCGTACGTCCCGTCACGCGACAACCGAACCATTCTGTTCGTCGGTCCGTTCCGCGCACCCAACAACGTGCAGGGCATCCGCGACTTCCTCGAGTACGTCTATCCGCGCGTGGAGGCGGCCGTACCCGGCGTGAAGGTGACCATCCTCGGCGGGCACGGCGCGCGGGAGATCGCGCAGCGCGAGCGTTGCTTCGCTCGCGAGTCGATCGAGATCGTGGAGTACGTGGAGGACACGCGCGACCTTCTCGACGCGTGCGCCGTGAGCATCAATCCCCAGTCGGAGCTGCGCGGATCGAGCCTCAAGATCATCGAGTCGCTTGCGGCCGGTCGTGCGTGCGTGAGCACGAGAGTGGGAGCGAGGGGCTGGCTCGAGCAGGGCTTCCAAGGGCTCGTCGTTGTCGAGCGCGTGGCCGACTTCGTCACGCCGCTCGTGCGACTTCTGCTGGACGAGGACCATCGGCTGGCGCTCGAAGCGCCCGAGCGCGGCAAGCTCGCCGCGTATTCGTGGGACGCCGCGGGGATCGCGCTCAAGACCTATGTTGGCGAAGTCGTGAGTCGCGCGGCTCGCCGGAAGGTCCTCGCTGCCGGCTGACGGGCGACCCGCCCCCGACACCCGTCCGCTATGATCTTGCCCTTTGCCGGTTCACTGGCTGTCGCGCAGGCTGCTCAGGCCGCGGCGCGCTCGTTCCAATCGGGACCCGGCTGGAAGCACCCGGCTGGGCAGCAACAGGCACCGGCCCCGCGTACAACAACTCACGGGAGGAAACGATGGGCCGAAAGCGCGTCGCGGTGGTCGTCGGTGCGGGCAGCGTGAAGTGCGCAGCCGCGATCGGGCTCATGCGCGTGCTCGCCCGCGAGCGCATCGGGGTGGACCTGTTCGTCGGCTGCAGCGCGGGCAGCATCTTCACGGCGCTGGCTGCAGCGGGCCACGAGTCGGAGGTCGCCGCCCGATTGGCCGAGCAGCTTTGGACGCACGATCTCACCGCCCGCGGCGATGTGCGTGCGCTGATCTCGGTATTCCTGCCGCGACTGCTCGGGTTCAACGAGCACTTCGGACTGCGACGCGACACGTCGGTGATGGCTCGGCTCGCCCAGGTCTTCGGTGCGGTCCGCCTCGAAGACCTGCCGATAGCGATGCGGGTCACCGCAACGGACTTCCACAGCGGCGAGCAGGTCGTCTTCGCCAGTGGGCCGCTGGTTCATGCGATACGCGCAAGCATCGCCATTCCATTCATCTTCAAGCCGTGGGAGATCGACGGACGGCTTTGCGTCGACGGGTTCGTATCGGATCCCCTGCCGGTGAATGTCGCCATTGCCGAAGGTGCGGACGTCGTGATCGCCCTCGGCTTCGAAAGCCCGCACGACCAGGAAGTCCGCTCGCCGGTCCGGTTCGCGTTCCAGCTTTCCTCGATCATGACCAACAACCTGATGCGCTCGCGGTATGCGCTGCATCATCTCGCGCGCTACACCGAGGTGCTGCCCATCATGCCCAGCTTCCAGGAGCACATCCGGCTCTTCGATGCGAAGAAGATTCCCTACATCATCGACGAGGGGGAGCGCGCAACCGAAGCGGTGCTGCCCGCGTTGCGTGAAATGCTCGAGCGCGAGGACCCCGTCCAGCGCACCGTGTAGTCCGTTCCACGGCCGCGGAACTCTTTTCTTCGGGCACGCCAGGCTCGTGCGTGCGTGCCGCTATGCGCGGCCATCGAGTGCGCCGGGCACGAATTTCGCTCGACTCCGGTGCGCCGCTACGGCGTTGCGCCGTATCTGTCGAAGAATGCATCTGCGCAGTCCGATGCCAGCCTCTCCAAGCTGTTCAGGTCCGCCGTTTCCGCGATGACCGGCGGCGGCGACGAGGACGCGATCAGCTGCTCGAGCGCGATCACCGCGAGGTGGAGTCGCTGTTCGAACGGTTCGAGGAGCTGGACGGTCAGCGGTCGGCACAGGCAGGCGTCATCGAGGAGGTGTGCGCGCTGCTGACAACGCATGCGCTCATCGAGGAGGAGATCTTCTACCCGGCCGTGCGGCGGCAGGCGAAGGAAACCCGCGACCTTCTCGACGAGGCGAAGGTCGAGCACGGCACCGTCAAGGAGCTGGTTGCGCGATTGCAGCAGATGCAGCCGTCCGACGACTTGTACAAGGCGACCGTCACGGTGCTGAAGGAGTACGTCCAGCACCACGTCGAGGAGGAGGAAAGCGAGCTCTTCAAGCGGGTGAAGGCGAGCGGCCTCGACCTGGATGCGCTCGGACGCCGGCTGGAGCAGCGCAAGCTCGAGCTCCTGACTGCGGCCGCGTCGGCCTGACCGCCGCGATCGCCAGCGCGCGCGAGGGGAATCCGCCGCCCGTGGAGCAGCGCGCCAGGGGAGACGCGTTCGCGCGAGGGAGGGACGCATGCAGGAGATCTTCCGGAAGTTTGCCGCTGGCGCGGCCGCCGCTCTCGGTTCCCCGTGGGCGTTCCTGACGGCCATTGCGGTGGTGACCGCGTGGGCACTGTCCGGACGCTACTTCGGGTACTCGGATGCGTGGCAGCTCGTGATCAACACGGGGACGACGATCGTCACGTTCCTGATGGTGTTCCTGATCCAGAGCACGCAGAACCGCGACTCCAAGGCGATCAACATCAAGCTCGACGAGCTGCTGCGGGCCGTGCAAGGCGCGCGCACCGGGCTCGTGAACCTCGCGGAGCTCTCCGACGAGGATCTGCTGCAGCTCGAGCAGGAGCTGCAGCGAATCGGCGAGCGCGAGGGAATCAGGGAGCTCCCGGTCGAACGCCCCCGCGGCGGAAACGACCGCGGACACGCCGCCTAGATACCATGGCGTCCGGCCGGTTGTGCCGAACCGGACGCCGCATCGTGTGCGCTCGCGAAACGTTCCAGGCGTGCGAAGGTGCGCACGCGGGCCGGCCATCAAGGCAAGATTCGTCCGAGTCGTTTGGCGTTTGCGGCGACGCGACGATGATAGGGTGAGAGCATGTCCGCGGTCGCTCGCGCGCTAGCGGCCAGAAGCTGGGCCTGCAGCGAGGTGAGCTGCGAGACATCGCGCATCAGTGCGGAGTAACGCTGCACGGCTTCGGCTGGCGTGCGGCTGAACGCAAGTGCCATGGCGCTCGCGGGCAGGTGCATCCAGCGCCTGGCGACCCATGCCGCGCCGGCAGCGTCGACCGATATTGCATGGCGCGCAAGAGCCGACGCGCTGTCGGCTGCGGCCTCGATCTTCTCCTGACCCATGAGCGTGAATTCGCGATGATCGCGCCGCGAAAGCTTCGGGCCTGCGGCGCTGATGCGGTGCAGCCGATGGCTGATGACCTGGCCGGACCCGAGCAACATCTCGCCCGCGTTCCAGGCAATCGTGAGCCATGCGGCCGCGGGATGACGATGATGAGTGCGCATGCAACCTTTCCGTGACGACGGTAACAGAGTATGACCCTGCCACCGCGCGTCCGCCGTAGGACGCGGCCTCATCGGGTCATCAGCCGCACGGTAACTTGCCGGTGAAGCTCGACCGTGTCGCCACGTCGAGGCCATGCGACCTCTTGCCCGACCCGGCGTCGCTGCCCCTGCGCCTGCGCGCGCAGTGACACTGCGCCGCGCGGGCTCGACGCCGCGTTGACGCCGACGCCGCTTGTCTCCAAGCTTCTTGACCAACGCTGCCCATCGAGCGGCGTGCCAGCAACGACAGCGGCGCGCAAGCTCACTCCATCCCGTACGCTCGTGCCACGTAACTACCCCCTCACTCCGCGCACCCGCGCGCTGCTGTGGACCGCACTCGAGATCCGGTGCGTGCGCTCTGCCGACGACGCCGATCCCGAGGCTGCCCTCGTCGCGCGCCTCACGTGTTTCGAGCTGCTCGATGTGCAGGGTTTCGGGCGCGCCCGGGTGGAGGAGGTACGCGCGTGGCTCGCAGCGCATGGGTTCGACTTGCGCGACGGCGACGCGCCGCCGGTGTTTCCGCGGGAGTGCGCTGCCGCCCGGGGCTGACCGTACGCACCTGCTGTCCAGATTTGCAAAGACGCGCGGGTGAAAAGCCGCCACGCTATCGCCGTGGTGCGACCGCTTGCATTCTCCATCGCGCTGGCTGTTGCAGCCGCTGCCCATGCGCAATCGTCGCCGGCAGGTGCGTCCGCACAGCCGGCCGTGAATGTCGTCGCGTCGACCGCGAAGGCGCCGCGCATCGGCCTCGCGCTGTCGGGCGGCGGCGCGCGCGGCATCGCGCACGTCGGCGTGCTCAAGGTGCTGGAAGAGTTGCGCGTTCCCATCAGCTGCGTGACGGGCACCAGCATGGGCGCGATCGTCGGCGCCACGTTCGCGGCGGGAAGATCGACACAGGAGATGGAAAAGCTCGTCCTCGGGGCCAACTGGGACGAGCTCTTCCGCGATCGCCCTCCGCGCGAGGACATCGCCGTACGCCGCAAGTTCGACGACTACAAGACGCTGTTCGCGCCCGAGTTCGGCGTCAAGGACGGAAGCCTCGCCTTGCCGAAGGGCGTGCTCGCGGGCGTGTCGATCGAGTCGTACTTCCGCGTGCTTGCCACCCCCGCGTTCGGCATCACCGACTTCCGCAAGCTGCCCATTCCCTTCGTCGCGATGGCCACCGACATCGAGACCGGGGATGCGGTCGCGCTCGACCACGGCAGCCTCGCCCAGGCGATGCGCGCGAGCATGTCGGTGCCCGGCGCGATGGCGCCGGTCGAGATCGACGGCCGACTGCTGGTCGACGGCGGCATCGCGAACAACCTGCCGATCGACGAGGCGCGCAAGCTCTGCGCCGACGTCATCATCGCGGTCAACATCTCGACGCCGCCGCTCACGCGCAACGAGATCACGTCCGCGCTGACCGTCACGGCGCAGCTCATCAACTTCCTGGGCAAGCAGACCGTCGAGCAGCAGGTCAAGAGCCTCGGCGACAGGGACGTGCTCATCACCCCGGAGCTGGGCGACATCTCCGCCGGCAAGTTCGATCGCTCGCGAGACGCGATCCGCATCGGCGAGGAGGCGGCGCGCGCGATGGCGGACAAGCTCAGGCGCTACAGCCTGCCGCCCGAGCAGTACGCCGCGCTTCGCGCAGCGCAGTATGCGGCAGGGCAGGCGCTCGGCACGGTCGACGAGATCCGCGTCGAAGGCCTCACGCGGGCCAATCCCGAGGTGGTGAGGGAGCTCGTTCAGAGCACGCCGGGCCAGCCGCTCACGGAGGAGCAGATCGGACAGGACCTGCGGCGTGTGTTCGGAACCCGCGATTACGAAAGCATCAGCTATCGCATCGTCGGCGGCGACACCGGCCCGCGGGCGATGGTCATCGAGCCGAAGGAGAAGTCCTGGGGGCCCGATTACCTGCGCTTCGGCCTGGGTCTCGCCGGCGATTTCCAGGGCGACAGCCAGTTCAACGCGCTCGTGCAGTACCGCAGGACGTGGCTGAACCGCCTCGGAGGCGAATGGCTCACCGAGGCGCAGATCGGGCAGGACACGCACCTGTCCACCGAGCTCTACCAACCGGTCGACGAGCGGGGACGCTGGTTCGTTTCACCGAACGTGCACATCGGACAGCAGTCGCGTGGCGTGTTCTCCGGCGAGGACAAGATCGCCGACTACCTGATCAGCTCCGGGCAGGCAGGCATCGACGCTGGTGCGCGGTTTGGCACGTGGGGTCAGGCACGCCTCGGCCCGGTGTGGTCGCGGGTGTATGCGCGGGTGGACACGGGAGGGTCGGAGCTGCCGTCGATCCGGGAAACGACGGCAGGCATTCGCGCTGCGCTCTTCGTCGATCAGACGGACAATGCGTACTTCCCGCGGCACGGCTTCGGGTTCGTGGGGTCGGCTTACGCGGCGATGCCGGCGATCGGATCCGCGCGGGCATATCAGCGCCTGGAAGGTGTCGCGCGTGGCGCACAGAGCTGGGGGCCGCATACGTTCAACGCGTCGCTCGCGGGCGGCACGGCGCTCGGATCGAACATGCCCGCCTACGAATCGTTCACGCTGGGCGGACCGTTGCGATTGTCGGGCTATCGCGTCAACGAGCACTCGGGGCGCGAGTACGTTTTCGGCCGGCTCATGTACTACAACCGATTCGTGCCGCTGCCGGACCTGCTCGGGTCCGGCGTCTTCGCCGGCGCATCGGGTGAAGCAGGGTGGATCGGCGATCGCGTCGACAGCGCTCCGCGCCGGGCACGCTCTGGTCAGGATCGGTGTTCCTCGGCGCGGATACGTTCGCAGGCCCCGGCTTCCTGGGCGTGGGCTACGCGGGCGAGGGGCGCTGGAGCCTGTATTTGCTGCTCGGCGCGCCGTAGGAGCCGTGATGCTCCCCTGCAGCTTTGCACGCGCGGTGCGCACCTGCCTGGCCGCCGTCTTGCTTGCGTTCGCAACGGGCACGCTCGCGGCCGACTTCGCGACGCGCGGCGGACCCGAGCCGGCCAACATCGACCCCATCGTCGACGTGCTCCGGAGCGACCCCTACGATCTCGAGCTGCTGATCAGCTTCGGGACCTCGAAGGGCGGCTCGGCGGGTCATCTCGCGCTCGCGATTCGCGACGCCGTTCCCGGCGACGACCTCGTGTACTCGGCGAATTTCTACGCGGATCGCTCGCCCGAGCACGCGACCGGCTTCTATACCGCGGACCTGATGGTCGCCATCCCGAAGAAGGAGTACCTGTTCCGGACGACCTCGTCGCTGGGCGAGACGGCGTCGTTCGGGCTCGACTTCGGCGAGATCTACAAGCGATCCGTCGTCGGCGTGCGCGTCTACGGTGTGCCGGCCGCCGAGAAGGACGCGCTTGCCGCGTTCTTCGGGCGCATCAACGACGACTATCACAAGCGCGCTTCGAAGACGGAGTACCACGACGGCGAGATCACGTACGACTACCTGCGTCTTAACTGCGCCAAGACCATCGGCTCGGCCTTCAGGTACGGTGCCGGCTACCGCGACCTGGAGATCACCAGCGCACTGCTGTCCGGACGCAAGGTGTTCGCGGCCGCGAACGCCAACGTTCCCACCGAGATGGCGATGAAGCTCGTGAAGGAATGGGACGCGCGCGGCTACCGCCTGGACGTGGTGCTCTACCGCAAGTACCCGGCCTCCCCCTATGTCGATCCGCACGAGGAGGCGAAGGTCGCCTTCAAGGACCTGCCCAATCGATTTCCCTCGGTGCGCTCCCGCGATTTCACCGAGGACGAGCGCGACTATCAGGACTTCGACAATCTCTACGCGATGTACCTGCTCTACGACCTGGCCAGGTACCGGGTGCAGGTGAACGTCGACACGAAGCTGCTCGAAATAGCGGGCAGGAAGCCCGCGAGTTATGCGGACGCGGCAAGGATCGCGCGCGAGCATGCGAAGGAGGACAGCGCGGGCTTTCTCCGGCGCGGCCCGTTCCGCGCGAAGGGAGCGAGGATCGGGGACATCGCCAACGACGCTGCGTTCGAGGCAGTGGCCGAACCTGCGCGCTAGACCCGCCCGCGTTTCCTCGGCGACGCGACGCTCGCGCGCGTCGCGTCGACGATCAGTGCGGCACCACGACGTCGACGAACGCGTCGCAGCGCCCGGGCGGCGCGGACGAGCACGAGATGGAGCTCGTTTCCGGCTGCCAGTTGCGCACGCTGAAGTAGTACGTTTCGCCGGGCGTCAGTCCGGGATAGCCCTGCGCGGGGGCGCCGAGGGCGAAATACGCGGTCGCGCTGTTGCCGTATGCGCGCTCCAGCGGCCCGCTGTTGCCGGTCGGATCGGTGGGTCGGAAGTCGCACGCAACGCGCGACAGCGTTGCTTCGCGTGAAGCCGGCGCTCCGACGTATTCGGCGACGGTGACGTGACCGAACTGCGTCGATGCCGCGTCCGCCGGAACGGTGAAGCGCACGGTCCACGCGCCGTTCCACGCGAATCCCGGCGGGTCGAAGTAGGAGGCCGTGTTGACCCGGACGATGTCGCCGGTTCCCGCATCGGTGACGAGCGTGCTCGGGAACGATCCGCACAGACCGAGCGGCTGCGGCGCCGTGGCCTGCCAGGCGAGCGTGACCGATGCAGGCGCGCTGTCGCCGCCGGCATTGGCCGCGACCACGGAGTACGTCTTCGCACCCGCGCTCGCGGCGCGATCGAAGCACGTGTCGCTCGAGCTCGCGCATCCGGTCCAGGTGAAGCTCGTCGGGCCGTTCGTGCACACCGCGGTGAGTTGCGCGAGCGTGCCGGCCGCCGGCGGATCGCTGCTCGTCGTCGTCACGATGCGGCATTGCGGGGTGGGCGCCGGCTCGTGCCACGTCACGACGATGTTGGCCGGAGCGCTGTTGCCCTGCGCATTCGTCGCAACGACCGAGAATGAAAACGTGCCTGGTACCGACGAGCTCGTCGTGCACGTCGGGCCGGCGCTGCTGCACCCCGTCCAGGCGTAGCCCTGCGGATTACCGCTGCAATTGGCGGACAGCGTCACGCTGGCACCGACAGGCGGCGCGCTGCTGCTCGCACTCAAGCCGCACGCGGGCACGCCGCCCGGCGGCGGTGCCGACATCGGCGAGCACATCGCTACGGGCATCGACGGTGGACCGTAGCCTTCCGCGATGTAGCCTTTGGCGATCATCGCCCGCTGGACCGCCGGATCCGCCGTGTAACGGTGATTCGAGTCCACGCGAGCGTTCCAGCTCCGGTACACGGGCGCGGTGCTGGCGGGACACGCGCCGGTGCCGACGTCGGGCAGGTACACGATGAAGACGTTGTCGGCTTCGAGCTCCCAGGCGCCGGCGAACTTCTGCTTGACCTCGTTGCACTCCGCGACGGACGCCGAATAGAAGTGCGAATCGAGACCGGCCTCCGGCAGGCCGTAGAAACGGCATACCGGCGACGCACCGGGCGCCGTGGTGGTGGGATCGAAGACCTTGAAGCTCAACCCGGTGCGCTGCCAGCCCTGGAAGTAGCCGGTGTCGAGCTTGTCGATCTCGTCGGGGTAGACAGTGACGAAGTAGTGGTCCAGCGACGCGTTGTAGAACTCGATCGCGTCGACCAACGCCGCGGCAGAAGCTCCCGCGCTGCCCAACGCCAGCGCGCAGGCGAGCAGCGATCGCAACGCGTTCGGCAGCAGGCCGGGGATGTCGAAGCGCATTCGATCCCACCACCGCTGGATGCGCCCCATCCTCACTGCAGATCCTGCGAGGAGATGCGGCGAAGCGCCCGGAGCGTCCGAGGCGGCACGAACGAAAACGCGCTGCGCGTCGGAATGGCGCTGGGGCTCGATGAGGTCGGGGTATGCATCGCGAAGCGGTCGGGGGTGCCGGGCCTTTACAGGGACAACCTGCCAGCGCCCCGAGTTCCCGACCGCCCGGAATGGGCACGGCGCACGCCGGTGAGGGTCGCGCGCAGCTACCGTTCGATGGTGACGATGTGCGCCTGGATCTTGCCATCCACTTCGTGAGGCCCGAACCGCTGCGCGATGGCCGCCGCGGCAACGTCGGTAGCTTCCACGAGGCGTGTCGCGTCTCGCGCTTCGATCTCGTTGCGCAACGGCGTGCCCTGGCAGTACGCGACCGCCGGATCGCGGGAGAAGTCCGCGCGGCTGCGCGCTGCGACGGTAGCGATGCGAGGTGATGCCGTGAAGCCGCCCGCCGCAAGGTCTCGCTCGATTACCCGAAGATCGTGATAGCCGTGAGGCGTTCGCGCGAGGAAGAGGGGCGGGTCACGCGGGAACACGGACGCGAGTGCGTCGGTGACGACGTCGGCGAACTCGTTCTCCTCGATCCTATCCCACACGTTGAATGCGAACACGCCGCCCCGCTGCAGCACGCGATGCGCTTCGCGAAACGCCCTCACCTTGTCCGGCAGGAACATGACGCCGAACTGGCACACGACCGCATCGAACACGCCGTCGTCGAAAGGCAGCTGCAGCGCGTCGGCCTGATGCCATTCCACCGCGCGACTCGTGCCGAGCGATGCGGCCTCCTCGAGCATCGTGGCGTTGAGATCCGTCGCGACGATGGACACGCGCTTCGGGAAGCACCGACGCGAGCGCGCGGGTCGCCACGCCGGTGCCCGCCGCGATTTCCAGCACGCGGGCCGAGCCGCGTGACCATGCGTGCACGCGCCGCGCCAAGTCCTCGGCATACGGCTCGAAGATCAGCGGAACCAGGTACCTTTGGTAGACCTGCGGGATCGCACCCGTGAACGCCTTGTCGGTGGCATTGACGCGCAAGTTGTCCGGGGCCCTGCCTGCGAAGTGCTTCATGGCTCACCCTCCCGCATTGCTCTCGTGATCGGCGCGGCACGCCGCTGGGGAGTGCGCGTCGCGCCGGGCGCTCCGGGTCGCGCAACGCCCGCGTAGCGACTCAGCATCAGCCAACCCGGGAACGCACGCGTGAGTCGCGCCGGCCCCACCACGCGGATCGCGTGCGAGCGCAGCGCGGCATCGAACGACGTGTCGCCCAGCCAGACGCCGGCGAACGTCGCGAGATCCGCTTCCACCTCGATGTCGGTGTCGAACCCCGGATCCTCGACGCACAGCTCGACGCCGGTTCGAGCGAGCAGCAGCCAGAACACGCGCGGGCTGCGATGCGCGCGCGGCAGACCGCCGAAGCGGAAGCAGACGACGACGCGACCCTCCGGCAACCGTTCGCGCGCGATGCGACGACGAACGTTCCACATCAGGAATCCGGCGTCGAGATTCCGGCGCTGCACGCGCACCGTCCAGCGTTGTCCCCACTGGCCGAGCGCCTCGAGCACGGGCGCGAACTCCTCTCCCGCGGGCGTGAGCGTGTAGAGATAGCCGCGCGCGGCGGGCAGTGGCGCTTTCGCGATCACGCCTGCCGCCTCGAGCTCGCGCAGCCTGCGCGCAAGCAACGCGCGCGACATGAGGGGAACGCCACGATGGATCTGATTGAAGTGCTCGGAGCCCGCGAGCAGCTCGCGCAGGATCATCGGTGTCCAGCGCTCGGCGAAGACCTCGCACGCGACCGCGATGGGGCAGAACTGACCGAACCCGGCTTTCATGCGCGGAGACTATTTGCGCCCGGCGCAGCGCACAAGTTCACGAAATGAACCTGCCGCGACCCTGGGCCGACCCAGGGTTGTCACCCTCCGACGAGCTTCGCGGTGAACGCGGCGAATCGTTGCATGTAGGCCTGCAGGAACTTGTGCGTCGCCTCGACGGTGACGTTGCCGTCGTCGTCGACGAGGCCCGGCTTGAACGAGATGTACGCTTCGCCGCCCATCACCGATGCGCCGAGGATGCCCAGGATCTGCCGCAGGTGCTGCTGGCCCACGGCCGTGCCGATCGCGCCCGCCGACGCACCGCAGATCGCGATGGGCTTGTCTCGCCACACATTCGCGTCGTTGGGCTTGGAGCCCCAGTCGATCGCGTTCTTGAGCACCGCCGGAAGCGAGCGGTTGTACTCGGGCATCACGATGAGCATCGCTTCGAGGCGCGCGCACTGCGCGGTGAACCGCTTCACCGCCTCCGGGCGATCCGGCTCGAGGTCCCCGTTGTACATCGGCAAGTCGCCCAAGCCCACGTGATGGAAGGCGAGCGATGCCGGCGCGACCTTGGTCATGGCGACGGCCAGCTTGCGATTGATGGACTCGCGGCGCAGGCTGCCGACGATTACGCCGACCTGATATTGCTTCATGCGTTCTCCGGAAACGGGATCGCGGGGCCACTGCCGGTGGCGGATCGGGATGAGGACATCAGCGCTGCGACGCGCCGGCCGGGGGCGCGACGAGCGCATCGCGCTGGCCGCTGCGCTCGAGCTCGGCCGCGACGAACCCCGAAGCCTTGAGCGCCTCGAGCATGTCCTGCAGGTAATCGCGAGCGGCGAGGCGCCCCTTGGGCACGCCCATCGCCTGCTCGATGGCCATGAAGCGGCCCGCATCACCCGCAGGTCCGGACGATCGGCGGCGAAGCGCTGCAGCGGCGACTTCACCCCGGCGAGCACCTCGGTCTCCCCGCGCAGGAATAGGTCGAGCGCTTCCGGCCCGGTCGGCGCACGCACGATGAGCGCATGCCGGATCGTGCGCGTCAGATACAGGTCGTACGCGCTGCCCGCGCCCACGAGGATGCGCACGCCGGCACGATCCACGTCGTCGATCTTCTGCAGGGCCGAGTCCGCACGGACCAGGTACGAGCCTTCGATGATCACGTAGGGCGCGGTGAACTCGATCTCGACCGCGCGCGCCGGATCGACGGCGAGGAACGCCACGTCCCAGCGAGCGGCGGCGAGCGCAGCGAAGACCTTGCCCGCGGCGTCGAACGCGATGAACTCGAGCGGCAGATCGGTGCGCCGCGACAGCTCGCGCGCGATCGCGGGGGAGATCCCGCGCGGCTCGCCCGTCGCCTGGTCCTTCTGCGCCAGCACGGGATTGCCGAAGTTGATCGCGACGCGGATCTTCCCCGTCGGGGCGAGCTGGTCGAGCACCTGCTGCGAAACGTTGCGGTCGGGAGACATGGCGAGTCGGGTGGAATCCTCCGGAGATGCCAGTGTAACGTCGCTCGGGCCCATGAGCCGACTCATCGCTGCTCGGCGCCGGGCCGATGTCCGGCTTCTCGCGCCGGACTCGCTGCGGGCGCCGTGGCAATGACGCCGCCCTTGACGATGATGGCGGCCGACGCGCTCAATACGCAGTCGAACCGTCAGAAGCGAGACTGCCATGGGAATTCGATCCGTACGCTCAGTAGTCGCCGGCCAGAGCTTCGTGGCAGCGCCCGGCAGCGCGACCGTGTTCGAGGCGGCGGCGCTCATGAAGCGCCAGGAGAAGGGTGCGTTGCTCGTGCTCGACGGCTCGCGCCTCGTGGGCATCGTCACCGAGCGCGACATCGTGTTTCGGGTCGTGGCGCCCGGGCGCGACCCGCGGCAGACGCGGCTCTCCGAGGTGATGACGCCGCAGCCGCTGTGCGTGCATCCCGACAAGCCGTTCCTGCACGCGCTGCGCATCATGCACGAGGGCGGCTTCCGGCACCTGCCCGTGGTGGAGCACGGGCGGCCGATGGGCGTTCTGTCGGCGCGCGACGCGCTCGACGACGACTTCTTCGACCTGCGCACCGATCTCGCGCAACGCGTCGACGAGCAGGACTAGGGTCGCTCCAGCCGCTTATCCGTACCGACGCTGGGCCGTTTCCTTGACCAGGTAGGCGCCCGCATTGAGGGCGAGCACGATCGCGAGCAGGATGAAGCCGAGTCCGAGCGCGAGCGGAAGATCGCCCTTGCTCGTCTCCAGCGCGATCGTCGTCGTCATCACCCGCGTCACGCCGTCGATGTTGCCGCCGACGATCATGACGGCACCGACTTCGGATGCGGCACGGCCGAAGCCGGCCAGCACGATCGTGACGAGCGAAAAGCGCAGGTCCCACAGCAGGGTCGCGGCCGCGCCCGCGCCGGTCTCGCCCAGCGAGTGCAGCTGCTCCCGATATTCGTGCCACGCGTCGGCAACGAGCTGCCTCGACAGCGCGGCGATCGTCGGCGTGATGAGGATGGCCTGGGCGATCACCATCGCGGTCGGCGTGAACAGGATGCCCCACGAGCCGAGCGGACCGGCGCGGGACAGGAGCAGGTACACGACCAGTCCGACCACGACCGACGGCAATCCCATCAGCGCGTTCAGCACCACGATGAGCGAGCGCTGGCCCGCGAACCGACTCACCGCCACGAAGGCGCCGAGCGGCAGGCCCACCGCGCAGCCGATCAGCACCGCCGCGAGGCTGATGCGCAGGCTGAGCAGCACGATACCGACCAGCTTCGGATCGGCGGCTGCGATCAGGCCGAGCGCTTGCGCGGCGGCGTGCGAGATGTCGTTCATGATCGCGGGGCGGCGGACTTCAGGGTGCCGGATGTCGGGACTCAGGGTGCCGGATGCAGATACGCGGATCCGGAATGGACGGCCGCACCGCGCACGAAGAACAGCGCGCCCACGTCGGTGGCGAGCTCGGCGTCGACCGTCGCCTCCGGCCCGAACTGGTAATCGCCCGTGCGCAGCAGCGTATCGCCGACGAACATCTCGCCCTGGAGCAGCAGCCGCTCCTCGTCGACCGAGCGCGGACGGATCGGCACGCGCGCTCCCGGCTGCAGGCGCACGAGAATCGAGCTCGACGACCCGGCACGCCACAGCGTCTTCGTCGCCACGCCCGGCACCACGTCCTCCCACGCGCCTTCGTCGGCCCGTACCGTGATCGGCGCGGGGCCCTTGCCCGGCAGCCACGCGGTCACGAGGTCGCGCACGACCTCGGCCGTGTCGCCGATCGGCACGCCGCGAAGGTAGAGCAGGGCGCCGTCGCGGGAACTCACGTGGCCGTGGCGACTGCCGGCCGGGGCGACGTGGTAATCGCCTTCGTGCACGGTGAGTGCGCCCAACTGCGCCGAGCCCCGCAGCACCACGCATTCCTCGTGCTCGTGATGGCGATGCGTCGGCAACGATCCACCGGGTGGCACGTCGACGATCACGCTACGCCCGGCGGCGCCTTCCTGCAGCAGCTTGAACCGCACTCCGCCGCCGAGCGGGCGCCACGTGCCCTCGTCGTGGCGCACGTTGATGAAGCGGCTCGATTGCGCGCGGCTTGCGTGCGCACGTTCCAGCAGGCGCTGTCGAAGCGCGGTCGCCGCGCCCGCGGCGAGCGGGATCGGCACGAGCGCTTCGTTGAGGCGCGCTTCGATCACTTCGGCGCTCCCCGGATCGTCGGGATCGAGCGAGGGACGGCGCGTGTTCATGACTTCAGTTCCGAAGCGGGGTAGTGGTTCGCCAGCAGGCCTTTCAACACGGCGAGCGAACGCTTGATGTGCGACTTGACGGTCCCGAGCGGCAATGCCGTCTGCGCGGCGATCTCCTCGTGCGTCAGGCCGCGAAAGAACGCGAGGGCGAGCAGCTGCCGCGGCAGGACGTCGAGCGTTGCGAGCGCCGCATGCACGGCGCGATCGCGCTCGGTTGCGGCGAGCAGATCCTGCGGATCGCCTTCGCCCGATGGCGCATCGGCAAGCAACGCTTCCGGCTCGGGATGCGCTTCGGCCTCGTCGTCGCGCCGCAACGCATCGAGCGCGCGGCTTCTCGCGATGGTCAGCAGCCACGCCATGGCGTTCCCGCGGCTTTCGTCGTAACGCAACGCCTGGCGCCAGACCTGCCAGAAGGTGTCCTCCGCAACCTCCTCCGCGAGTTGCACGTTGCGCGTGATCCGCAAGGCCACGCCATGCACGCGGCCCTGCGTGGCGTCGTAGAGCTCGCCGAGCGCCGCCTCGTCCTGCTTCGCGATGCGCGCGATGAGCGCGCGCAGCCGCAGTTCTTCCGAGTCGACTTCGGACGTGACGGTGGTCAGTGCGCGCGCCGCGGCCTCCGCACGATCCGGATGCGTTTCGGCCGGGATGGGTGGAAGCGCCATGGCGGGCAGTATATCGGGCCCATCCCTGACCGCCACGCGGGGCGCCGTCTGCATGGCCTCTCCAAGACAGGTATCTGCAGGCTCTACGCGCCGCTGCGCCGCCTGGATGCAAGACCCGCGCCACGACCGGCGCGCGCGACGCAGCGGGCCGCGGCGAGCGCGCGTGCGTCCACGTGGCCTCTACGCGGCCATTGGCTGCCGCGCCGCGTTTGCATCGGTCTCGTCCGCCACGGCGGCCCGATACGCGTGCCACGACGCGTGACCGAGCACCGGTCCCACGATCGGCAGTCCGGCGAACCACGGCAGCATCGCGAGCACGACCAGGAGCGTGATCAGCGCCCCCCACAACAGCATCACGCGCGTCTGCGCGAGCACGAGACGCACGCTCGTGAGCCCGGCCGTGATCGCATCGGTCTGGCGGTCGAGGATCATCGGGATCGACACCGCGCTCACCGCGAAGATGACTGCCGCGAAGATCGCGCCGACGCCGAGCCACGTCACGGTGAAGCCGATGTTCGCGGGATTGGTGAGCGCGAGCAGCGAGCCGCGCAGGTCGGGCATGCCGTCGAAGCTCAGCGCGAAGATCACCAGCGTCGCGCGTCCCCACAGCAGTTCGAGGATGAGCAGCACGAAGCCGAAGACCGCGAGCGTGCCGATGCGCGCCTCGAACGCGAGCAGCGAGTCGCCGAAGTCGGGCTTCTCGCCGCGCTCGAGTCGCTGGCTCGCGCGATACAGGCCGAGACACAGGAAGGGGCCCATCAGCAGGAAGCCCGCCGACAGTGCCATGACGTAAGCAGGCGCGGTCTCGTAGACCTTCATCAGCATCCAGCCCATCGCCATGAAGCAGGTGCCGTAGAAGACGCCGATCAGCGGACAGCGCAGGAAGTCGCGCCAGCCGAGCGCGAGCCAGCGCCACGGGTCGGCGAGGGTGAGCGGGCGCAGCGCGACGTCCGCGGGGCCGGGCGGCACTGGCGGCGCTTGCTCGGTTGCGACATCGGGCGGGAGATCGGACGGAACCATCGGGCGAACACTAAAGCGCCCGATGCAGTCCGTCCAGTGGTCGGTCGCCGATCTCGCCCGACCGCGCCATGCCCGTGCCGCGGAGCGTGCGCGCTTCCCTTCCGCCCCTCGTGCCTGCAGAATGCGCGGGACCTCCGGAGCCTCGCCATGTCCGCATCCCCACGCTCGTACGCAACCGCGCCCAGCCGCCCGCACCTCGCGCTGCCCGCGGGGGCGTGCGACGCCCACGTGCACGTGTTCGGCCCGCAGGCGCGCTTCCCTTTCGCGCCCGGTCGAAGCTTCACGCCGTGCGATGCGCCCAAGGAAGCGCTGTTCGCCCTGCACGCGTTGCTGGGTGTCGAGCGTTGCGTGGTGGTCCAGTCGAATGCTCACGGCTTCGACAACTCGGCGACGGAGGACGCCCTCGCCGCACGCCGCGGTTCCTACGTCGGCATCGCCCTCGTTCCGGTCGCGATCGGCGACGCCGAACTGCGCCGCCTGGATGCAGCGGGCTTTCGCGGCGCGCGGTTCCACTTCATGCGCCACCTCGGCCCGTCGACGCCGATCGAGGACATCCTCGCGCTTGCCGGCCGGCTCGCCGACGTCGGCTGGCATCTGCAGCTGCATCTCGAGAGCTCGCTGCTGCACGACCTCGCCCCCGCGCTGCTGCGCTCGCCCGTGCCCGTGGTGATCGACCACATGGCGCGCGTCGACGCTTCGCGCGGCATCGACCAGCCGGACTTCGTCAAGCTGCGCGAGCTTCTGCGCGACGATCGGTTCTGGGTGAAGGTGAGCGGCTCGGAGCGTGTCTCGCGCGAGGGACCTCCCTATCACGACGCCGTGCCCTTCGCGCGCACGCTGGTCGAGGATGCCGGCGATCGCGTGCTCTGGGGCACCGATTGGCCCCATCCGAACCTGTCGCACGTTCCCGACGACGGCGTGCTGGTGGACCTGCTCGCATCGATTGCGCCGTCCGAAGCGCAACGCCGGCGGCTGCTGGTGGAAAATCCCGCGCGCCTCTACAGGTTCGGATCGTGAGCGCGAACGCCGGAGCGCCAAGCGCGAAGGAGTCCCGAAGCTCATGAAGCGATTCGAGGGGAAGGTCGCCATCGTCACGGGTGCGGGCTGCGTCGGTCCGGGATGGGGCAACGGCCGTGCTGCGGCCGTACGCTTCGTGGAAGAGGGCGCGAAGGTGCTGGCGGTCGATCGCGATCCGGAGCGTCTTGCGGAAACGCTCGACCGTGCCGGCGAGTTGCGCGCGTCGATGCGCACGGCCACCTGCGATGTCACCGACTCGAAAGCCGTGGCGGCGACGATCGCCGATGCGATGGACGCGTTCGGCCGGATCGACGTGCTGGTCAACAACGTCGGCGGCTCGGCCGCCGGCGGCCCCGTCGAGATGAGCGAGGACGTGTTCGACGCGCAGGTCGACTTCAACCTCAAGAGCGTGTTCCTCACCTGCAAGCACGTGCTGCCGATCATGGAGCGGCAGGGTGCGGGCGCGATCGTCAACGTCTCGTCGACGTCGGGCCTGCGCTGGACGGGTGCGGCCCAGGTGGCGTATGCCGCGACCAAGGCCGGCGTCATTCAGCTCTCGCGCGTCGTCGCCGTGCAATACGCGAGCAAGGGCATACGCGTGAACTGCGTCGTGCCCGGCCAGCTGCACACGCCGATGGTCGAGGCACGGCTCGCCAGGCAGCGCGCCGGCGGCGATGTGGAGGCCCTGCTGCGCCAGCGCGTGGCGCGCATTCCGCTGGGCTTCATGGGCGACGGCCGCGATACCGCCGCGGCCGTGCTGTTCCTCGCCTCCGACGAAGCGCGCTTCGTCACCGGAACGGAAATCGTGGTCGACGGCGGCATGACCGTGCGTTGCGACTGAAGCCTCATCAACCTCTTCCCGGGAGGTTCCTCATGATTCGAAGCCTTGCCGCCGTCCTCGCCGTCGCCGTTGCCGGCGCGCTCGTCGCCTCACCTGCCCTGGCGCAGGAGAAGGTCACGCGCATCGTGGTGGCGTTTCCTGCCGGAGGCCCCGTCGATTTCGTGGCGCGGTCCATCTCCGAGCAGCTCGGCAAGGAGCTCAACACGCGTGTGGTCATCGAGAACAAGCCGGGCGGCAACGGCGCGATCGGTGCGCAGTACGTCGCCCAATCGGCGCCCGACGGCACCACGCTGTGGCTCACGAGCGTCGGCGCGGCGGCCATCAATCCGGTGCTCTACGACAAGCTCCCGTACGACATGCAGCGCGACTTCGCGCCCGTGTCCCTGGTCGTCGACAACGACGAGCTGCTGGTGGTGAACGTCGACAACCCCGCGAAGGACGCGGCCGAGTTCGTGGCCAACGCGAAGAAGTCGGCGCAGCCGGTTCCGATCGCGTCGACCGGCATCGGCAGCATTCCCCACCTCGCGATGGAGCAGCTCGCCGACGCGACCAAGGCCAACCTGCTGCACGTGCCGTACAAGGGCGCCGCGCCGGCCATCACGGACCTGCTCGGCGGACAGGTCGCCGCATTCTTCGGCGACATCCCCGGCCTGATCGGGCACGTGAAGGGGGGCAAGCTCAGGGCGATCGGCATCGCGGCATCCAAGCGGCATCCGCAGCTGCCGAACGTGCGCACCCTCGCCGAGCAAGGCATCCCGGGCGTGGACACCAACAACTGGTATGCGCTGTTCGCGCCTGCGAAGACACCGCCGGCCGTGATTGCAGCCCTCAACGCAGCGGTGCGCAAGACGCTCGCCGCGCCGGCGGTCCACGAAAAGCTGCTCGCGAGCGGGGCGGTGCCGTCGCCATCGTCGCCGCAGGAGCTCACGGTGCTCCTCAAGCACGACACCGAGAAGTGGGACAAGCTGATCAAGGCGAAGAAGATCACGCCCGACAGCTGACCACGACGCCCTCACGGAGCCCGCGATGAGCGAACAGACGCGAATTCCGCTGGTGCAGCCCGGCACCCGGCCCGAGCTCGCCGAGGTCGAGCGCTCGATCATGGCCGAGCGCGGCCGCATCTCGCTGCTGTATCAGGCGCTGCTGCAACAGCCCCCCGATCGCGAGCGGCTGGGAGAAGCTGCTGACCGCGGTGCGCAACCAGACGCTCGTGCCCGCGCATCTGCGCGAGCTGATCATCCTTCGCGTCGCCGTGCTGAACCGCGCGTCGTTCGAGTTCGAGGCGCACGTTCCGCACGCGTTGAAGGCGGGCGTCGCGCAGGCGAAGATCGATGCGCTGCGGCGCATGGCGTCGGCAGGGGAGAGCGTCGATGCATTCGACGACGACGAGCGACTGGTGCTCGAGCTCGCCGACGCCATGACCCGCGACATCGAGGTCCCCGATGCGCTGATGGATCGCGTTCGCGCGCGCTTCGATCCGCGCGAGGTGGTCGAGGTGGTGACCACGGTCGCGGCGTACAACATGGTGTCGCGCTTTCTCGTGGCACTGAATCTCGTGCATCGATGAGCGGCGTGGACGCGCTGCTCGCGAAGTTTCGGCGGACGCAGGACGACGCGCTTGCGGCGTTGCGCAACGCGACGGGTGCCGGTGGGGAGCTGCGGCTCTATCACGCCATCGACGGCGACGAGGCATACGCGTACGCCGACGCGTCGCGCCTCGCGCGCGCAAGCACAGGAGCGCCTGCGCGCCGCCCTGGGCGCGCTGCCGGGCGTGACGGTGGCGCGCCTGCTGCTGCTTGCCGACGTGCCGGGCGCTTCGGCGCACGAGGCGGCGCCGTACCACTACATCGTCGAAACCGACGTGCTTGCGGATCGGGAAGAGGATTTCAATGCGTGGTACGACCGCGAGCACCTGCCGGGGCTGGCCTCGGTTCCGGGAACCGTGCGTGCCATGCGCTTCCGCGACATCGACACGCACCCGCGCTACTACGCCTGCTACGACCTCACGCGCCCCGAGACCCTCGGCAGTCCGCCGTGGCTCGCGGTGCGTCGGTCGGCGTGGAGCGATCGGGTGCGTCCGACGTTTCGCAACACCAAGCGGACCATGTTCCGGCGGGTGTGAGCCCGCGCCTGCGCATGGACACGGGGGCTACTCTGCCCTCGTCTCACCCACGCCGAGCGGCGCCGGCGCGATGCTCACGATGCGCATGAACAGCTGCCGGTACTTCGCGGCGGGACCTTCCACCGGGCTGTCGTTGGCTGCGAACGCAGCATCGATCGCCGCCCAATCCTCGGGCAGCAGCGCCTCGCGCGCGAGCGGCAGCACGTCGCGCTCTTCGGTCGACATGTGCCGCCACTGGAAATCGACGTAGGCATCGAGCGCGGCGGCAAACGCGGGCAGCCCCGCCGGCCCGGCGCGCTGGAAATCCGCCAGCGCCTGGGCGAGCGCGGTCCACTTCGCGTGCACCGTGCGATGCTCTTCCTGGAGCGCATCGAGGATCGCGACGGCCGACGCACTGCGCTTGCGCAGCGCCACGAAGAGGTAGTCGTCCTCCTTGGGATGGTGGACCTGATCGGGCACTTCGGTGATGTAGCGGACCATCGCGTGCAGCAGCTCGAAGTCGAGCTCGTAATGGCCTGCGGCGACGCCGGCCACGAATGCCTGCAGCGCACTGAGGACGGCGGCGAGCGCGCGATGCTCGCTGCGGATGACTTCGATCGCGGTGGTCATGCGGCGGCTCCTGCTCAGGGGGTGTCGACGCCGAGGTAGGCTCGGCGCAGCTTGGGGTTGGCGAGCAGCGACTCCGGAGGGCCTTCGGCGACGGTGTGGCCTTCCTCGAGCAGATAGGCGCGCTGCGCGGCCTCGAGCGCCATCGTCACATTTTGCTCCACGAGCAGCACCGCCGTGCCCGCCGCGTGCACCTCGCGGATCGCGTCGAACATCGCGATCACGATGAGCGGCGACAGCCCGAGCGACGGCTCGTCGAGCAGCAGCAGCCGGGGACGCGCCATCAGGGCACGCGCGATCGCCACCATCTGCTGCTGCCCGCCGGAGAGCGAGCCCGCGGGACTCGCGAGCTTCTCGCGCACCGCAGGGAAGAGGTTGCACACGTAGTCGAGCGAGCGGCTTCGCTCTCGCTTCGCGTCGGGCAGGTAGCTGCCGAGCTCGAGATTCTCCCGCACCGTCATCGTGGTGAAGAGCCGCCGCCCCTCGGGGACGATGGCGATGCCCGCCGCGCAGAACCGGTGGGGAGGGCGGCGCGACAGGTCCCGGCCATCCATCGCGATGCTGCCGCTGTGCACGCGCAGCAGCCCCGCGATCGTGTTGATCAGCGTGCTCTTGCCGGCGCCGTTCGGGCCGAGCACGCACACGAGCTCGCCGGTGCCGATCGCGATGGAGACATCCCACAGCGCGGGCGCGGCGCCGTAATGCACGCGCAGGTTGCGCACCTCAAGCATGCGCCGTCCCCAGGTACGCCATCGCCACTTCCTTGCGCGCCATCACCGCGTCGAAGCTGCCGCTTGCGAGCAGCCGTCCCTGGTCGAGCACCACGACGCGATCGGAGAGCTGCGTGACCACGCGCATGACGTGCTCGACCAGGAGGATCGTCGTGCCCTGGTCGCGAATGCGCCGGATCAGGCCGACGGCCTCGTCGATCTCGCCGGGCGTCAGTCCCGACAGCACCTCGTCGAGCAGCACGAGCTTCGGGCGCGAAGCGAGCGCGCGCGCGAGCTCGAGGAACTTGGTCTGGTGCAGGTTGAGCGCTCCCGGCAACATGTCCGCACGCGCCGCGAGGCCGGTGAACTCGAGCCACGAATCCGCTTGCAACCGTGCGCCGGCAGCCCCGAGCGTTGCGCCACCGAACATCGCGGCGAGCGCTACGTTGTCGCGCACGCAAAGATGCGCGAACGGACGTGGGATCTGATACGTGCGTGCGATGCCGGCACGCGCGATGCGGTGGGCCGGCAGGCGCGCGAGGTCGAGGTCGCGAAACGCGATGCTGCCCGCATCGGCGCGGTAATGTCCGCTCACGACGTTGATGAGCGTGGACTTGCCCGAGCCGTTCGGCCCGAGCACGCCCAGGATCTCGCCGTCGTGCACATCGAGATCGATGCCGTCGAGCGCGCGCACGCCGCGAAACGCCTTGCGCACGCCGCGCACGGCGAGGAGCGCCGGAGCGTGTCGGCTGCCCGCCGCTCGCGACGTGCGCGCGTCGCTTGCGCCGGCGGCGCGAAGCGCGTCGGCGCGAGCGACCTCGCGTTGCGCACCCGCGCGCGCACGCCGGGCCCGCAATCGTTCCAGCCGCGCACGCGCCAGGCCCAGCATCCCATCGGGCAGGAACAGCACCGCGACGAGCAGCACCGCTCCGACCACGGCCTTTCCCGCCACCGCCTGATCGGCGGCAGTGGTTGCATAGAGCAGCACCGTGATCGCGGCCGCGCCCAGCGCCGGCCCGAGCCACACGCGCGTGCCGCCCAGCACGGACATCAGCACGACCGTGAGCGGCACGGTGATGTTGAAGGTGCTGTTCGTCGTCACGTACGACACGAAGAGCGCCTGGATGCCGCCGGCGATGCCGGCGAGCGCGCACGAGATGCCGAGGGCGACGAGCTTGTAGCGAAACGTGGGCACGCCCATCACCTCGGCGGCATCCTCGTCGTCGTGGATCGCGAAGAGACCGATGCCGAGGCGAGCTTTCGCGATCCCGTAGGCGATGAGCAGCGTGACCAGCGCGAGGGCCAGCATCATCACGTAGAACGAGCCGGACGCGGTCGGGGCAAGGGAGGGCACGGCAACGGCGGAGAGGTAGATGCCGGGCCCGCCGTCGATCGGCGTGTTCTGCACGATGGTGGCAAGGACGAACGTCACGGCAAGCGTGAGCAGCGCGAACAGCTCCCCGCGTACGCGCTTCACCCGGAACACCACGGCGCCGAGACCCACGCCGAGCGCGGCCGCGGCGAGTCCCGCGAGCGGCAGCGTCCACAGGAATGGCACGTCGAACTTGCCGGCGAGCACGGCCGTGGTGTACACGCCCGCACCGTAGAACGCGCCGTGGCCGAACGAGAAATAGCCCGAGTAGCCCGACAGGATGTTCCACGACGTCGCGAGAACGACCCAGAACAGGACCAGGTACAGGAACGACTCGTAGAAGGCGGGAAGCCGCAGCGCCGGGACGCCGGCAAGGGCCGCGCCCGCGACGACGATTGCGACCATCGTGCGATCGGGCTTCAGGCTTTCCCCGGGCGTACGATGAGCAGCGCGATGAGCAGCGAGAACGACACGATGGGCGCCCACGACGGCGACGCGACGGCCATCGTCAGGGCTTCCGAGACGCCGATCACGATGCCCGCGGCGAGCGGTCCGAGCGCCGAGCCGAGGCCGCCGAGCATGACCGCGGCGAACACCACGCCGACCCACGCGTAGATTTGCGCGGGTGTGAGCGTGAAGCTCAACGCGAGGCACACGCCCGCGACGCCGGCAAGCGCCGTGCACACGCCCGCGAGCACCAGCGCGAGCGCACGCCCGTTCACGCCGAACGCCGTTGCGATGGCCGGATCCTCGGCGAGCGCACGCAACGCGCGCCCGAGGTCGGTGAAACGCATCGCGGCGTAGATGCCGAACGCGAGGGCTACCGCAAACGCGAGCGTCACGAGCTCCGGCACGGGCACGAACAGCGTGCCGATCGTGAACTTGCTGCTCGCGTAAGCCGATTCGAGCTTGCGGAAGTCCGCGGTCCACACGGCCTGGATGCCGGCCTCGATGATCGCGGTCAGCCCGAAGGTCGCGAGCAGCGAATTCAACGGCGACACGCGAAACCGCGCGAGCAGCCATTGCGTCGCCGCGCCCAGCACGAAGAACAGCGGCACGATCAGCGCGAGCGTGGCGAGCGGATCCATCCCGCCTGTGCTCGCCAGCTGGTAGCAGAGGTAGGCCGCGAGAAACACCCACCCGAAATGCGCGAGATTGATGATGTGCAGCAGGCCCCACGACAGCCCGAGGCCGAGGCCCATCAACCCGTAGAGCCCGCCGATGAACAGGCCCGACAGCGCGGACTGCGCGAGCAGGGCCCCGCTCGGAAGGTTCATCGCGTGAAACGCCTGTTCGCCGCCGCGTCCTTCGGCGTGAGCAGTGGCGTCACTGGACTTGCAGCGTTGCGCCCGGCGCCGCGTAGTCCTTCGGCCACACGGTGACCCAGCGCCCGTTCTGCACCTGCTTCACGCGCATCAGGTCGTCGCCGTAGTTGAAGGGGCCGTCGAAGTGCAGCTTGCCCTGGATGGTGTCCACCTTGTGCGTCTTGAGCCAGGTCGCGATCGCCTTGTCGTCGAGGCTGCCGGCGCCCTTCACGCCGGCTTCGAGCAACTGCCACGCCGTGTACGACGCGGCGGCCTGCACCTCGACCGAGACGTCGGGAATCCCGGCCTTCGCCGCGCGCTCGTGGTACAGCTTGATGAACTCCGCGGCGCCCGGCGCATTGGTGAACGGCGGGTGCTCCTCGAACACGGTCATCGACAGCGCGTTCTTCGCGAGCGGCGACTTCGACATCGGGCCCGGCGCGGGATACATGTAGAAATGCTCCTTCGGCGCGTAGTCGATCTTGTTGAGCGCTTCGAGCAGCTGGTTGCCTTCGAGGCCGATCGCGCCGACCCAGATGAAGTCCGGCTTCGCATCCTTGATGCGCGCGGCGATGGGGCCGTAGTCGAGATTGCCGAAGTCCCACTCGAGGAACAGCACTTCCTTGAGGCCGCGCTTCTTCGCGACCTCGCGCGCGCCGAGCGACATGAAGTGCACGGACGGGAACTTGCTCGTGACCACGGCGATGGTCTTCGGCGGCTTCGGCGAGGCGGCCAGCGCGTCGAACACCGTGTTCGGGACCGTGCTGGCGGGATCGGGCCCGAGCGACCACGCGGGGAATTGCATGTCGTACTTCAACAGATTCGGGATGCCGAAGGTGTGGTGGATGAGCACCTTGTTGTAGCGCTGCGCAACGCCCATCGCGGAGAGGATCGCGCCGGTTGCGTAGGGTCCCATCAGCAGGTCGACCTTGTCGGCCGTGATGAGCTGCTCGTAGAGCGTACGGGCGAGGTCGGGCTTCGACTGGTCGTCCTTCAGGAGCCATTGGACCTGCCGGCCGAGCAGTCCGCCGCGCTTGTTGAGCTCCTCGACGTAGATCTCGCCGACCACCTTGTGCACCAGCCCCGTTGCGGCAAGCGGCCCGGTGAGGGCGAGCGTGCTGCCGATGCGAATGGGCGGCTGGCTCGACTGCGCGTGCGCACTCGTGATCCCGACGAACAACGCGGTTGCGCCCACCCCCAGCCACCGTGCAATGCGTATGGCGATGCTCATGCCGTTCTCCCCCTTGAGGTGTGATTCCCGAACTGCTCGAACTGCGGGTGCGCCGTCGTGTCGACGCCTGCGGGCGCTATCGCTGCGCCTCGAAGTTGACGATGAACTCCGGGTGCATCGGCGGACCCCAGACATAGATCGAGTCCTCCGGCGGATGATCGCCCGCCGGCCAGTCGAGATCCGCGGGCACGAAGTCGATGTCGAACGAATACTCGGCCCAGCTCTTCCACGGATCGCGCACGTAATAGAAGTAGTTCGAGCCGATGACGTGGCGGCCGACACCCCACCCATCCTGGTAGCCGTGCGTGCGCATCTGCTCCGCGCCGCAACCCACGTCGTCGATGCTGCCGACGTCCCAGCTCGAGTGGTGCAGGCCGGGGGATTCGCCTTTCGCGAACGCGAGGATGTGATGATCGCTGCCGTGCGGGCCGTGCATGAACGCGATCATGTCGCCCGAATGGTCGGACAGACGAAGCCCCAGCACGTCCGTGCAGAAGCGCAGCATGCGCGGCACGTCGGGCGTGAAACGCAGCACGTGCGAGAGCCGCCGCGGCCGCACTTGCGCGACCGTGCTGCGCGACGGCGCTGCCGCGGCGCCGGCAGGGACGGCACGGGCCGGCGTGGGCACCGCCTTGGTCTCGGGCGCGCGCCGCTCGCAGGCTGACGAGCTGGATCGGCACGCCATCCGGATCGCGCGCCCACAGGCCCTCGCCGTCGCTCGCGGGGTGAGGCTCGCAACGCGCGCCCGCCTGCGCGATGCGATCGGTGAATCGCCCTTCGTCCTCGGGGAAGATGCCGAAGCTGAGGTACTGCAGCTTCTTCGGCTGGCCGTCGGCGTGGACCACGCCCCAGCAATGCGGATTGCCGAAGGTGCGCAGCTCGAGGGTGCTGCCGCTCGCGCGCACGTCGAGCCCGAACGCCGTGTAGAACCGCTGCGCTTCCTCGAGCACCGGCACGGAGAACGCGAACCGATTGATCGAATGCACGCCGGTGACGCCCATGCGGCGGCCGCCGGCGGAAGCTGCCATCGTGCTCATCGCTCCTCCTCGAAGTCGTCCCGTATGGCGCCGATCGCGCGAGAACGCGTCGGCGGTCTGTTTTCGGGCAAGTTGCGCGAGGGTAGCGAATTCGCGCCGATCGCGCAAAGAGGAAGGGCGAGGGCGGGGCCGTGTCCTACGCCTTGAGCCGATAACCCGTGCGGAAGATCCAGGCGACGATGGCGACGAAGATCGCCAGGAACGCGAGCGTCATGACGAGGCTCACGCCGATGTCGACATCGCCCCGGCCGTAGAAGCTCCAGCGAAAGCCGCTGATGAGGTAGACCACCGGATTCGCGAGCGTCACGGTGCGCCAGAACGGCGGCAGCATGTGGATGGAGTAGAAGCTGCCGCCGAGGAACGCGAGCGGCGTGATGACGAGCAGCGGCACGAGCTGCAGCTTCTCGAACCCGTCCGCCCAGATGCCGATGATGAAGCCGAGCAGGCTGAACGTCACCGCGGTCAGGACCAGGAACAGCACCATCCACAGCGGGTGCTCCACGCGCAGCGGTACGAACAGGGCCGCCGTAAGCAGGATGATGATGCCGAGGATGATCGCCTTGGTGGCCGCGGCGCCCACGTAGCTGATCACGATCTCGAGATACGATACCGGCGCCGACAGCAGCTCGTAGATCGTGCCGGTGAAGCGCGGGAAGTAGATGCCGAAGGAGGCGTTGGAAACGCTCTGGGTGAGCAGCGACAGCATCACCAGCCCCGGCACGATGTACGCGCCGTAGCTCACGCCGTCGATCTCGGGGATGCGGCCGCCGATGGCCGACCCGAACACCACGAAGTAGAGCGAGGTGGACAGCACGGGCGAGATCACGCTCTGCATGATCGTGCGTCGCCAGCGGGCCATCTCGAAGCGATAGATGGCGGACATCGCGGGAGTGTTCATCGCTTGCCCTCGACCAGGCTCACGAAGATGTCCTCGAGCGAGCTCTGCCTGGTGTGCAGGTCCCTGAACGCGATGCCCGCATCGCGCGAGCGCCTTGAGGATGCGGGCGATGCCGCCGTGCTCGTCCTTCGCGTCGTACGTGTACACGAGCTCGGTACCGTCGTTCGACAGCGCCACGTGGAATGCGGCGAGGCCGGGCGGAACGGCGGGAATGGGATGCTCGAGCTGCAGGGTGAGCTGCTTGCTGCCGAGCTTCTCCATCAGCTCGGTCTTGGTTTCGACCAGCATCAGCTCGCCCTTGTCGATCACGCCGATGCGGTCGGCCATCTCCTCGGCCTCGTCGATGTAGTGCGTGGTGAGGATGATCGTGACGCCGGCCGCGCGCATCCGGCGCACGAGGTCCCACATCCCGGCGCGCAGCGTCACGTCGACGCCCGCCGTGGGCTCGTCGAGGAACAGGATCTGCGGCTCGTGCGAGAGCGCCTTGGCGATCATGAGCCGTCGCTTCATGCCGCCCGAAAGCGTCATGACGCGATCGTCCTTCTTGTCCCACAGCGACAGATCCTTGAGGACCGTCTCGATGTGCGCGGGATTGGCGGGCTTGCCGAACAGGCCGCGGCTGAACGTGACCGTGTTCCACACCGACTCGAACGCATCGGTCGTCAACTCCTGCGGCACGAGACCGATCAGCGCCCGCGCCGCGCGGTAATCGCGCTCGATGTCGTGGCCGTCGACGAGGACGCTGCCGGAGGTCGGCCTGACGATGCCGCAGATCGTGCTGATGAGGGTCGTCTTGCCGGCGCCGTTGGGGCCGAGGAGGGCGAAGATCTCGCCCCGCTCGATCGCGAGGTCGACCTCGCGCAGCGCCTTGAAGCCCGTGGCGTACGTCTTGGTGAGCTTGCTGACCTGGATCATCGGTGGCATGACGCGCGACGATACCACGTCGCCGCGGCATGCCTCGACCGCACCCCCGGGGCTTCTACTGCTGCTCGATCTTCGCCTGCTCGATCACGCGTCGCCACTTCGCGATGTCGGCCGCGACGAGCTCCGCCATTTGCCTGGGGGTGCTGCCGCGCGCGGACACGCCTACCACCTCGAGCTGCGCTTTCACCTCGGGCTTCGCGAGCGCGGCATTGATGGCGCGATTCAGCCTGTCGATCACGGCAGGCGGCGTCTTGGCCGGAGCTGCGATCGCATTCCACGACGAAGCCTGATAGCCGGGCACGCCGCTTTCCGCCACGGTGGGGACATCGGGGAGAAAGGGCGAGCGCGTGGGCGAGGTCACGGCGAGAATCTTCAGCGCGCCGCTCTTGGCCTGCGGGATGACGGGTGCGAGCATCTCGAATGCCACGTCCACGTCGTTGCCGCGCAGCGCGCCGATCACGGCGGGGCTGCCCTTGAACGGCACCGTCGCCGCGTCGACGCCCGCCATGGCCTTGAACAGCTCGGCGGACAGATGCTGCGTGCTGCCGACGTTGATGGTGCCGATGTTGAGCTTGCCGGGGTGGGCCTTCGCGTAGTCGATGAGGCCGCGCATCGAGTCGATCTTCGTGCCGGGGCGCGTGACGACGGCGACATCGAAATAGCCCAGCGTGGACACCGGCGCGAAGTCCTTGATCGTGTCGTACGGCAGCGACTTGAACAGGGACGCGCTGACGGCGTTGCCGTTGGACATCAGCAGGAGCGTGTGGCCGTCGGGCTCGGCTTTCGCTACCGCGTCGGCCGCGATGATGCCGCCGGCGCTCGGGCGGTTGTCCACGATCACCTGCTGTCCGAGATCGGCGGAAAGACTTTGCGCCACGACCCGCGCGGTGACGTCGGCCACCCCTCCCGCCGCGAATCCCACGACGAGCCGGATCGGGTGCGAGGGATAGCGCTGCGCGAAGGCACCCGTCGCCACGCACAGGGCGAGCGCCACGACGGCGAGACGAACGCCGGCCACCCGGTGCCGGCGGCTGCACTGTACGGCATCTGTTACGTCGAACATCCCAAGCCTCCCCATCGACAGCCAGGACCTGCGCTCACGACTTCGTAGCGCCGGATCGCGCAGGCGTGGACGAAGGCAGCGTGCGCCCCTAGAGCCCGTACCGGACGCCGCTGCCGCCATCTTGCGCGCTGTGAAGCCATTCCGACATGTACGATTTTCGCTAGCTGATATGCCATGAATGACGGCCGGCCAGTCCGATGCCGCATCTGCCGGACATTCACGCCGTCGCGTTGCGCCCGGCCTCGTAGTGCCGCAGCACGAGCTCGCGCGTGAGCTCGACCGAGCGTTGCAGCAGCGGGCCTCGGGGCCGCTGCGCGGAGGTCGCCAGCCAGAGGGAGCTCGACAGCTTCGGCTTGACGATCGGCCGGGCGACGAAGTGCTGCTCGTCGGCGCTGGCGCGGATCGAGTTGAGCGGGAGCACGGCGTGGCCGTAGCCTTTGCGCACCAGGTTGAGGATGGTCGGGACGCTCTCGATTTCCCAGGCCACCTGCATCTTCGCGCCCGCGCTGGCGATCGCCGTCTCGACGCGCATGCGCACCGCGTGCGGACGGCTGGGGATCACGAGCGGATACTCGGCGAGCGACGCGAGCGTGACGGCGGCGCCGATCAGCGTGCGCTGCTTGCCGGAACGGCTCGACACGAGCATCAGCGGCTCGTCGAGGAGCGGCATCAGATCGTTGGCGGGTGCGGGAACGGCGTTGTAGAGCACGGCGCAATCGACGCGACCCGTGTTGAGGCACTCGAGCAGATAGGTCGACAACCCTTCGACGATGGCAAGGGTCGCCTTCGGGAAGCGCTCGCGGAAGGCCTGCACCAGCGGTACCGCGATCGTTCGGCTGAGACTCGGCGGCAAGCCGATCACGATGTGCCCCGTGGCGGCGCCGCGCTGGTCCTCGAGCTCGTGCTTGGCGCGCTCGACCTGCTGCAGGATGCCCCGTCCATGCGCCAGCAGGCGCTTGCCTCCCTCCGTCAGCATGACGCCGCGGCCGTTGCGCTGGAAGAGCGGTTGCCGAAGCTCCACCTCGAGCGCGCGCACCTGGCGGCTCAGCGCAGGCTGCGCGACCGACAGGAAGCCTGCAGCGCGGGTGAAGCTGCCGAACTCCGCGACGTGCACGAAATATTCGAGTTGCTTCAGATCCATGCGGGCGCATCCATAACGTTGCGGCATATCCGATAGATGTGATATCGCATTGATGCCTGGTGCATGTTAACAAAGAATCCGCGTCAGGCGATCGCGCCGGGCGGCGCAACCGGGAATCGACATGAATCGACGCGACTGGCTGCATCCCAACGTGAAGGTGATGCGCGACGGCTCGAGCGCGCCCACGATCGCGGCACCCGACCCCGCAACGCGCGTCCCGTCGTTCCGGCTTCCCGCCAACGCGTGCGACGCGCACTGCCACATCTTCGGACCGGCCGCGCGCTATCCGTACGCACCCACGCGACCGTACACGCCGCCCGACTCCGGGCTTGCCGATTTCGACGCGTTGCACGCGAAGCTTGGCGTGACGCGGGCGGTCATCGTGAATGCGAGCATCTACGGCAACGACAACAGCGTCGTCCTGGATGCGATCGCCACGAGCGGCGGGCGCTACCGCGGTGTCGCCAACATCGACGATCGACACGTCCGAGCGAGACCTCCTCGCGCTGCACGAAGGCGGCATCCGCGGCTGCCGGTTCAACTTCGTGCGGCATCTCGGGGGCGTGCCGGATCTCGCGGTTTTCCGCCGCGTGGTGGACCGCATCGCGGCGCTCGACTGGCACGTGGACCTGCACTTCGATGCCGTCGATCTGCCCGCGTTCGCACCCATGCTGCGGGCGCTGCCCGTTCGCTACACGATCGACCACATGGGCCGTCCCCGGGCCGCCGACGGCCTCGATCAACCTCCGTTCCTCGCCCTGCTGGATCTCTTGCGGACCGACGAGAAGTGCTGGGTCAAGGTTTCGGGCTGCGAGCGCGTCTCGACGCAAGGCCCGCCGTTCCACGATGCCGTTCCCTTCGCGCGCCGCATCATCGAGACGGCGCCCGACCGCGTGGTCTGGGGTACCGACTGGCCGCACCCGAACGTCAGGACGATGCCCAACGACGGGGATCTCGTGGATCTCATTCCGCTGCTGGCCCCCGAGCGCCAGCTCCAGATTCGCCTGCTCGTGGACAACCCGGAACGGCTGTTCGGTTTTTCCACTCTCACGAACGCCGCCTGAAACCTGCCTGGAGACCTGAAATGATGCCGTGCATACGAAGCCGCTGGACCGCGCTGTTCGGCGCCGCACTCAGCTCGATGATCGCGATCGCGCCCGCGACAGTGCGAGCCGCCGATGCGTACCCGGCGCACCCCGTCCGCATCGTCGTGCCGTTCCCCGCGGGCGGCGCGGTGGACATCATCGCCCGCGTCATGGGCCAGGCGCTCGCGGGAGAGATGAAGCAGCCCTTCATCATCGAGAACAAGCCGGGCGCGAGCTCGAACATCGGCATGGAGGCGGTCGCCAAGGCGGCGCCGGACGGCTACACGTTGCTGATGGCGTCGAACGGCATCGCCACGAACATGAGCCTCTTCCCGAAGCTCCCGTTCGACGGCCGCAAGGATTTCGCGGCGGTAGCGCGCGTGGGCTATGCGCCGCTCGTGATCGTCGTGCCCGCCGGCGCCCCGCAGAAGTCGCTCACGGACCTGATCGCTGCAGCGAAGGCGCAGCCCGGCAAGCTGACCTACGGCTCGGCCGGGAACGGCACCTCGGGTCATCTCGCCGGCGAGCTGTTCAAGCTCACGGCCGGCATCGACGCCTTGCACGTCCCCTACAAGGGCGGCGCCCCCGCGATCACCGACCTTCTCGGCGAGCGCATCTCGTTCATGCCCATCAATCCGCTGGAGGTCATGGCGCACATCAAGTCGGGCAAGCTGCGCGCGCTCGCCGTTGCGAGCGACAAGCGCCTCGAGCTCCTTCCGGACGTGCCGACCGCGTCCGAAGCCGGCTTGCCGGGTTTCGAAGCGACCGTGTGGTGGGGCCTCGTTGCCCCCGCAAACACCCCGGCCCAGATCGTGGCGCAGCTCAATGCCGAGACCAACAAGGCGTTGCACGACCCCGCTGTCGTGAAACGGCTGTCGGAGCTCGGCGTCGTGATCACACCCGACACGCCGGCACACTTCGGGCAGTTCATCCAGACCCAGGCCTCCCTGTGGTCGGACGTGGTCCGGAAGGCCGGCATCAAGGCCGACTGAGCCGCCCGTCTGCGCCCACGGTGAACACGTCCGACGTCATCGTCGCGTATCTCGCGGCGGCAGGCATCCGCGACGTCTTCGGCTATCCCGGCGATCCGTCGGTCGAGCTGCTCGAAGCGGCGCGCCGCGCGCAGATGCGCTTCGTCCTCGCGTCGCGGGAAGGCACGGCGGGGCTCATGGCCGAAGCCTACGGCCAGCTGACGGGGCGGCCGGGCGTGTGTCTCTCGACGCTCGGGCCGGGCTCGACCAACCTCGTCAATGCGGTCGCGAGCGCGCATCTCGATCGCGTGCCGATGATCGCGATCTCGGGCCAGATCGAGACCCGGCGCGAGCGCACGTTCACGCACCAGGTCGTCGATCACGGCCTGCTCTTCACGCCGGTGAGCAAGTGGGCGGCTCCGGTGCACGCCAGCACGGTCGGCTCGATCATGCGCAAGGCGTTGCGAATTGCGCTGGCGGAGCGCCCGGGACCCGTGCATCTCACGACGGCGGCGGACGTCGTCGCTGCCGAGGCGGTGGATGCCGAAGTGGTGATGCCGCCGTTGCGCTCCGCGCCCATGCCGCAGGTGTTCGCGCGCGCCGGCGTCGATCCCGACCCGGTGCGCCGCATCGAGGCCGCGCGACGGCCTGTCGTGCTGGCCGGCATGGCCGCGGTGCGCAGCGGCGCCGGCGCGGCACTGCAGCGCCTCGCCGAGACGATCGGGTGTCCCGTCGTGGTGGCGCCGATGGCCAAGGGGATCCTGCCGGAGACGCACGCCCTCTATGCCGGCACGCTGGACATGGCGTGCAACGCCTTCGTGTGGGACTTCCTGCGCGACGCCGACCTGCTGCTCGCCGTCGGTTTCGATGCGGTGGAGCTGATCAAGCCGTGGTCGCTGCAGGTGCCCACGCTTCACATCGACACCGTCCCGAACACCGATCAGGTCGTCCCGGCCGACACGGAGATCGTGGGGGACATCGCGCACATTCTCGATGCCCTCGGCGCTGCGGCCGTGGGCGGCCCGCGCTGGACGCACGCCGAGATCGCGACCCATCGCGAACGCCTGCGCGCGCTCTACACCGCGGGGCGCGTGGCGGGACGCATGAATCCGAGCGACGTGGTGGACGTCGTGCGCGCCGCGATGCCGATCGACACGCTCGTCACCGTCGATGTGGGATCGCACAAGCTGCTGGTGGGGCAGGGCTGGACGACGCACGAGCCACGCGGGATGCTGATGAGCAACGGCCTTTCGTCGATGGGCTTCTCGCTGCCGGCGGCCATCACGGCGAAGCTGCTCCATCCCGAGCGACCGGTGGTGTGCTTCACCGGCGACGGCGGGCTCGCGATGGTGCAAGGGGAGCTGCGTGTCGCGGCCTCGCTCGGCGTGGCCCCCATCGTGGTCGTGTTCTGCGACAACAGCCTCAATCGCATCGAGCTGAAGCAGGTCAGGCGCAATTATCCGAGCTGGGGAACGCGCTTCGATCCCACCAACATTGCGCTGCTCGCGCAATCGATGGGCTGCGACGGCGTGAACGTCGAGTCGATACGCGCGCTCGAATCGGCGCTCGCATCGCCGCGCGCTGCGGACCGGCCGCTCGTCATCGGCGCCGCCATCGATCCGGCGCAGTACGCCGCGCAGTTCTGACCCAGGGTCGGCCCAGGGTCGGAATTGCGGCCGGGCACCGCGATCAGAAGATGTCCGGCTCGTCGGTCGGCGCGGTGTCCGCCAGGAACGCGAAGTCGCACCCTTCGTTCGCCTGCGTGACGTGCTGCGAGAACAGCGCGCCGTAGCCGCGCCCGTAGCGGGGGCGGGGCGGTTGCCACGCCGCTCGGCGACGGGCGAGCTCGTCGTCGGCAACGACGAGCTGCAGCCGGCGTGCGGGAACGTCGAGCTCGATCACATCGCCGTTGCGGACCAGCGCGAGCGGTCCGCCGATGAACGACTCCGGCGCGACGTGCAGCACGCACGCGCCGTAGCTCGTGCCGCTCATGCGCGCGTCCGAGATGCGGACCATGTCGCGCACGCCCTGCGCAAGGAGCTTCTTCGGGATCGGCAGCTGTCCCCACTCGGGCATGCCGGGTCCCCCGAGCGGGCCCGCGTTCTTCAGCACGAGCACGCTGTCGGCGTCGACGTCGAGCGCGGGATCGTCGATGCGCGCGGAAAGATCGTGATAGTCCTCGAACACGACGGCGCGCCCGCGATGACGATGCAGGTGCGCCTCGCACGCGGCCGGCTTGATCACCGCACCGTCCGGGGCGAGATTGCCGCGCAGCACGGCGAGGCTGCCTTCGCGCACGAGGGCACGCTCTTCGGGCAGGATGACGTCGTCGTTCCACACCGTAGCACCCGCGATGTTCTCGCCGAGCGTGCGGCCGTTCACCGTCATCGCGTCCAGCGCCAGGCGAGCGCGCAGGCGCTCGAGCAGCGCGCGCAATCCGCCGGCATAGTAGAAGTCCTCCATCAGGTACGCACCGGCGGGACGCAGGTTGGCGATCAGCGGCGTGGTGCGCGCGAGCGCGTCGAAGCGATCGATGTCGAGCGGCACACCCGCGCGGCGCGCCATCGCAACGAGGTGCACGAGCGCGTTGGTGGAGCCGCCGATGGCGAGCACCGTGGTGATCGCGTTGTCGAATGCATCGCGCGTGAGGATCTTCGCGGGGCGCAGGTCCTCCCACACCATCTCCACGATGCGGGTGCCGCTGCGCGAGGCCATCTGCGCGTGGCGGGAATCGGGCGCGGGAATGGATGCGGCGCCGGGCAGCGTGAGCCCGAGCGCTTCGGCCGCGCTGGTCATGGTCGAGGCGGTGCCCATCGTCATGCAGTGCCCGGGCGAGCGTGCGATGCCGGAGAGCACGTCCTCCCATTGCTCGCCCGTGATCGTGCCGGCGCGCAGCTCCGCCCAGTTCTTCCACATGTCGCTGCCCGAGCCGAGCGTGTTGCCCGAGGCGTTGCCCTTGAGCATCGGCCCCGCCGGCATGAAGATCATCGGCAGTCCCATCGACGTGGCGCCCATGATCAGGCCCGGCGTGGTCTTGTCGCAGCCGCCCATCAGCACCGCGCCGTCCGCGGGATACGAGCGCAGGAGCTCCTCCGCTTCCATCGCGAGCAGGTTGCGGTACATGAGCGGGCTGGGCTTCTGGAACGGTTCCGCGAGCGAAAGCGCGGGGAGCTCGAGCGGAAAGCCGCCGGCCTGCCAGATGCCGCGCTTCACCTCCTCCGCGCGCTGCCGGAAGTGCGTGTGGCAGGGATTGATCTCGCTCCACGTGTTCAGGATCGCGATCACCGGCTTGCCCATGTAATCGCCCGGCGTGAATCCCATCTGTGCCATCCGCGAGCGGTGGCCGAAGTTGCGCAACGTTTCGCGGCCGAACCACCGGTGGCTGCGCAGGTCTTCGGGCTTGATCTTCACGAAAGTCACCTCGTCGTCTGAGCGTGCTGCGATCGTCGAATGTACATCATCGGCGGCAAGGCGTCGGTGCCCGTCGGGCGCGCGTTCGGCCCGTCGCGGCAGGGGCGGCGGCCACGATGCGACATGCGGTGCACAGGCGCGAACGATGCGTGGCGGAAGGTCTAAACTGCCACCCCATGAACCATCCTCCCCCAGGAGACGCCGTGAACCCTCCCACCACGGTCGTCGTGCGCGAAGTCGGACTGCGCGACGGCCTGCAGAGCATCGGCCGTACCGTGCCGACCGAGCACAAGCTCGAATGGATCCGCGACGCGTACGCCGCCGGCCAGCGCGAGATCGAAGTCGGCTCGTTCGTGCCGCCCCGGCTGCTGCCGCAGCTCGCCGACACGGCCGCAACTCGTCGCGTACGCGAAGACGCTGCCCGGGCTGACGGTCTCGGTGCTGGTGCCCAACGTGAAAGGCGCGGAGCGCGCGCTCGCGAGCGGCGCGGACCTCATGCTGCTGCCGCTGTCGGCAAGCCATGCCCACAGCCTCGCGAACCTGCGCAAGCCGCCGGATGCCGTGGTGGAGGAGATCGCGGCGATTTGCCGGATGCGCGACGCCGCGGGCTCGAAGTGCGTGCTCGAGGTCGGCATCAGCACCGCCTTCGGTTGCACGATCCAGGGCCGGGTCGATCCGGCCGAAGTGCTGCGCCTGCTGATCGCGGCACTCGATGCCGGTGCCGATCGCGTGGGCCTCGCGGACACCGTGGGCTATGCCGATCCGCTGATGGTGCGCACGCTGTTCGAGCGTGCGCGCGCGATTGCCGGCGAGCGCCTTTGCTGCGGTCACTTCCACGACACGCGCGGGCTCGGCATGGCCAACGTGTTCGCGGCCTGGCAGGTCGGCATCGCGCGCTTCGATGCGTGTCTCGGCGGCATCGGCGGCTGCCCGCACGCGCCCGGGGCGAGCGGCAACGTCGCGACCGAGGACCTCGTGTACCTGTTCGCCAGCATGGGGGTCGCCACGGGCCAGGATTTCGAGCGCCTGCTCGCGCTGCGCAGCAAGGTCGCGCACTGGCTCGAAGGCGAGACGCTGCACGGCACGCTGTGGCGCGCGGGCTTGCCCAGGACGATGCTCGAGCCTGCCGTGCGGGCTGCGTGATGGACTCGAGCGCAACGGATGCGCGCGGCGCCGCCGGAACGAGCACGCCGGCTGGCACGACCGCACCGCAACCGCTCGCCGGACTGCGCGTCGTCGAGTTCACGCACATGGTGATGGGACCCACGTGCGGCATGCTGCTCGCCGACATGGGCGCGGAGGTCATCAAGGTCGAGCCTGTGGCGGGCGACAACACGCGGCGACTGCTCGGCGCCGGCGCCGGCTTCTTCCCGATGTTCAACCGCAACAAGAAGAGCATCGCGATCGACCTGCACAGCACCGCCGGCGCCGAAGTCGCGCGCAAGCTCGCGGCGAGCGCGGACGTCGTGGCGGAGAACTTCAAGCCGGGCACGATGGGGAAGTACGGCCTCGACTACGCGTCGCTCTCGCGCCGTGAATCCGAGGCTGATCTACGTCAGCCACAAGGGGTTCCTGCCCGGCCCTTACGATCGTCGCACGGCGCTCGACGAGGTGGTGCAGATGATGGGCGGCCTCGCGTACATGACAGGCCGCCCCGGCGATCCCCTGCGCGCCGGCACCAGCGTGAACGACATCATGGGCGGTCTCTTCGGCGCCATCGGCGCGCTCGGTGCCCTCGTGCAGCGCGGCATCACGGGCAAGGGCATGGAAGTGCAGTCGGCCCTCTTCGAGAACAACGTGTTCCTGATGGGCCAGCACATGCTGCAGTATGCCGTCACGGGGAAGCCACGCCCCGCCGCTGCCCGTACGCCAGAGTCCGTGGGCGGTGTACGACGTGTTCACGGTGCGCAACGGCGAGCAGATCTTCCTTGCGGCCGTGAGCGATGCGCAATGGCAGACGTTCTGCGATGCGCTCGGCTTCGACGACCTCAAGCGCGAAGCCGCGCTCGCCACCAACAATCAGCGGGTCGAGGCGCGCCCCACGCTGCTGCCCGCGCTGCGCGAGCGACTCGCCGATCGCAGCGCCGACGAGCTCGCCGCGCTGTTCGAACGCGTCGGCTTGCCGTTCGCGCCGATCCGCAAGCCCGAGGACCTCTACGACGATCCGCATCTCGCCGCGAGCGGCGGGCTCGCCGAGATCCGCCTGCCGGACGGCGACAAGGCCGGCACGACGGTGCGCACGACCCTCTTCCCGATCACCATGGCCGGGCATCGCCTCGGCGTGCGCATGGATCCGCCGCGCTTGGGCGAGCACACCCGCGAGGTGCTCGAAAGCATCGGCTACGACGCACGTACGATCGAAGACCTGATGCGCGAGCGCGTCGTCGCGTGACGCGGCGCCGAACGCATTCGATCGGGAACGTCCTGCGCCGGGCTGCAGGCACGTCTCCAGGGGGCATCGCGCCCCGCGGCGAAGGAATCGCGGCGGTGCGTTAAGCATCCGCTAAGAATACCCGCCTAGTCTCGCCTCCTGTCGTCAGCGATAGGAGGCATGCAAATGCGAAACGTCGTACTCCGGGCCGCCATCGCCCGGATCGTCTTCACTGCCGCGCTCGTCGGAGCCGGTACGGTCCACGCCCAGGATGCGGCATCCCTGGCCACTCACTACGCGGGACTCGCGAAGCAGGAATCGGCTGCGTTCGCCGGCTTTTCCGCTGCCCGCGGCAAGGCGTTCTTCGACTCGACGCACGGGCACGAATGGAGCTGCGCGTCCTGCCACACGCCGAATCCGCTCGTTGCAGGACGTCATGCCCGCACCGACAAGGAGATCGCACCAATGGCGCCGGCCGCCAATCCACAGCGCTTCACCAATCTCGACAAGTCCGAGAAGTGGTTCAAGCGCAACTGCAACGACGTTGTCGGGCGCGCGTGCACGGCCGGGGAAAAGGGCGACGTGCTCGCGTATCTCGTTTCGCTCAAGCGCTAGGAGCCTCGAATGGATCGCAACACGAAACAGACCGTCGTCGATCGCGCCATGTGGACCCTCGGGCTGCTCGCCCTCGCGCTGATCGCGACCGAGGCACTGGCCGACGAGAACGGGTCGATGGCCGTCGGCAATCCGACCTGGCGGGCCGAGTGCGGCAGCTGTCACGTGCCGTATCCGCCGCGACTGCTGCCGTCGCGCTCCTGGCACGCGATCATGACCGGGCTCGATCGGCACTTCGGCGTCGACGCCAGCGTGGATGCGGCATCCGCAGGTGCCATCGATGCCTTCCTGCAGCGCAATGCGGGCCGCGACCGCTCGCTCGGCGTCGGCTCGCCGCCGCTGCGCATCACGGAGACGTCCTGGTTCCGGCACGAGCACGGCCGCATCGGGGCCGCCACATGGCGCGATCCGCGCGTCAGGACGGCCTCGAACTGCGCGGCCTGTCACGCCGGCGCGGAGGCCGGGCGCTTCAGCGAGCACGACGTGCGCATTCCGCGCCAGGGGAGCCGATGATGACGACGAAGCGAGTACGCGTGTGGGACCTGCCGTTGCGCCTCTTTCATTGGTCGCTCGCGATCACGTTCGCCGGTGCGTTTCTCACCGCCGAATCCGAGCGCTACCGCGACATCCACGTACTGCTCGGTTATGCGCTGCTCGCGCTGATCGCATTCCGCATCGTCTGGTCGGTGGTGGGGAGCCGGTATGCGCGGCTGTCGTCGTTCGCGTTCGGACCGGCGGCCGTGCTGCGCTACCTGCGCTCGCTCGCGACGGGCCGTCCGCTGCACTACCTCGGCCACAATCCCGCCGGAAGCTGGGTCATCTATGCGCTGGTCGTGCTCGGCGTCACGGCGGGTGTTTCGGGCTACGTGGTCTATGCCGGCAGTGGCGACGTGCTGGAGGACCTGCACGAAGGTGCCGCCAACGCGATGCTCGCCTTGGTGTGCCTTCACATCGCCGGTGTGGTCGTGAGCAGCGTCCTGCATCGGGAGAATCTCGTGCGCGCGATGCTGACCGGCTACAAGCGCGCGCACGGCGCGTCGGCGGGGGGTGACGAGGCGTGAGGCGCCCGAAGTGGCGCTGTTGTCGCACGCCCACTGTTTGCCCTCGGGGCGGCCCTTCGGGAAGCGAACGAGCGTCGCGCTGCGCACTCCTGTGTTGGCGCGGGCGTCTTGGACTAGACTCGCAGGTTGACGACGCTTCGCCACTCACGCCACGCATCCGCCCGAGGGAGAGCACGATGAACGACACGGTCAAGTACGTCCTCGACGAATCCAGGATCCCGCGGTCCTGGTACAACCTGCAGGCCGATCTGCCCAAGGCGCTGCCGCCGGTGCTCCATCCGGGCACGCTCAAGCCCGTCGGTCCCGACGATCTCGCGCCGCTCTTCCCGATGGCGCTGATCATGCAGGAGGTCACGACCGAGCGCGACGTGGAGATCCCCGGGCCGGTGCGCGACGTTTATCGGCAATGGCGTCCGACGCCGCTCTACCGCGCGCGCCGGCTCGAGAAGGTGCTGCAGACGCCCGCGCGCATCTACTACAAGTACGAAGGCGTTTCCCCCGCCGGCAGCCACAAGCCCAATACCGCGGTGGCGCAGGCGTTCTACAACAAGGAAGCGGGGGTGAAGAAGCTGATCACCGAGACCGGTGCGGGGCAGTGGGGCAGCTCGCTCGCGTTCGCCGGCGCGCTGTTCGGACTCGACGTGCAGGTGTTCATGGTGCGCGTGTCGTACGACCAGAAGCCTTATCGCCGTGCGCTGATGGAGACGTACGGCGCGCGGTGCGTCGCGTCGCCCTCCAACGAAACGCAGGCCGGTCGCGCGATCCTTGCGAAGCGTGCGGATCACCCCGGGAGCCTGGGCATCGCGATCTCGGAAGCGGTGGAGCTCGCGGCGCAGCGCGAGGACACGAAATACGCGCTCGGCAGCGTGCTCAACCACGTGCTGCTGCACCAGACGGTCATCGGGCAGGAAGCCATGGTGCAGATGGACATGGCGAACGACTATCCCGACGTGATCGTCGGCTGCACCGGCGGCGGGTCGAACTTCGCAGGCATCGCGTTTCCGTTCATCGGCGCGCAGCTGCGCGGCGGCAAGGCCGTGCGCGTGGTGGCGGTGGAGCCCGCGGCTTGCCCGAGCCTCACGCGCGGCACGTACGCCTACGACTTCGGCGACACGGCGCATCTCACGCCGCTCACCAAGATGCACACGCTGGGCTCGACCTTCACGCCGCCGGGATTCCACGCCGGCGGCCTGCGCTATCACGGCATGGCGCCGCTCGTGTCGCATCTGAAGGAGCTCGGGCTCATCGGCGCGACCGCGTACCAGCAGTCGAAGGTGTTCGAAGCGGGCGTGCAGTTCGCGCGCGCCGAGGGCATCCTGCCGGCGCCGGAGGCCAACCATGCCGTGCGCGGCGCGATCGACGAAGCCATCCGTTGCCGCGAGGAAGGCGTCTCCCGCGCGATCCTCTTCAACCTGTGCGGCCACGGTCACTTCGACATGCAGGCCTACATCGACTACTTCGGCGGCAAGCTGAAGGACCTCCAGTACGACGAGCAGGAGCTCGCGATGGCGCTCGCGGGACTGCCGTCCGTCGCGGAGCCGGCGTAGCCGGCGCCATACCCGGCAGCGTCGCGCGCCGCGGGGAGCGGCCGCCGCATTCGGCGGCCGTGTAGGCCCATCGTCAATGCAAGGGTAGCGGCAAGCCCGGGATCACGAGATTCTGGTCCATGCACGAGATCTTGCCGCGCGCGGTTCCGCTGCCGCCGTTGATCTCGCCGGCGGCGCGCGGAGAGTTGTCGCGACGATCGCCGTCGGACTGCGCCACGCACAGCCGCTTGCCGTTGAGATAGGGGCTCGTCGGCAGCTCGAGGATGTGCTTGGTGCCGTCGGCCGTATCGGCGCTGTTGCGCAGGCCGGTCGTGGCGTTCACCGGATTGCGGAACATCTCGTACACGTGCCGGTCCGGCGTGACGGCCGCAATCGCGTTGCGCTCGTTCGCTGCCGCCCAAATGTTGCCCGCACGGTCGAGCGCGATGCCGTCGATACCCTCGAGGATCGGATGCGCCACGAACACGTTGCTCAGGCACAGCGCGTTCGCCGGATAGGTCGTATCGCATCCCATCGGACTGCGCACGTTGCCGTTGCGATCGACGCGCACGCGCCAGATCGCGCCACGTGCGGTGTCGGCGACGTAGAGATCGCCCCACCAATCGAACGCCACGCCGTTGGCGACGAGGATCTGGGGATTCGCGTCCGCAGGCGGCTGCAGCGTGCTGACCTGTCGCCCAACGCCCTTGGAATTGGCCATCGGCGGCACGCGGAACGCCTCGACGCAGCCGGACGGCGTCGTCGTTCCACACTGACCGCCGTTAGGCGAGATTTTCCACACGCGGCCCTGCCCCGTGGTGCCATCGCCCGTCCAAAGATTGCCGAGCCGATCGAACGCGAGGCCGTTGGTTCCGGGAACGCCGGTCGCAAACGGCGTCGTGGGGTTAGGACTACCGCCGGTGATGCGCCAGATCACGCCACCTTGCGCCGCATCCGCGACGTAGATGTTGCCCGAGCGGTCGAGCGCAATCCCGGATGGATTGCAGCCGCTCGGGTTCGGAATGGACCCCACCTGAGTGAATGCAGCCGGCGACGTCCCTGCCATGTTGATCTGCCATACCGGGCAGGGTGTCCCGGCCGCCGCACGACCGGTGGTGTAGAGGCTCGAGGCATTGTCGCCCGCGAGGCCCTCGATCGCCAGGGGCAGAACGGCCAGCGTGGTGAAGGTCACGTTCGACGCGGACGAGCCGTCGTCGTGCGCGACGGCTAACCCCGCCGCCATTGCGATACCCACCGCTGCAACGGACTGCCGGATTGCCTTCTGCTTCATGCCGTTCTCCTTCTCTCCGTGTAGGTGCGCTCGTCGACGCAATCGGCGGACCCGTCGGGCCCGCGAAGGCAACGTAACACGGCGGGCGGGAGCGGCGCTACGGCGAAGGCGTGAGCGTCACGGCGTCGATGAACGCCGTGTAGTCGCTGCCGGTGCCCACGCCCGTGAGCGCGATGGTGTAATTGCCGGTCGTCGTCAAAGCGAACGGAAGCGTCTGGTAGGCGGTGTAGGACGTGCCGGTCGGCTGATACTGCCCCACGATCACGCCGTTGATCTGCACCAGGACCACCTGCGTGCCGATCTGGTAGTTGCCGCGCTGCGCAGCCTGGAACCCCAGCACGTACCTGCCTGCGCTGAGCGTCGCGCTCTGCGCAACCGCGCCGCCGTTCTGCAGGAACAGCACCTGGCTGCCCTCCGGGGCCGCGGGATTGCCCGAGGTGAAGCCCGAATTGTTCCCCGTCAGGCCCGCGGAGGAGGCGAAGAGCCAGCTCGCGCCGGAAGGCAGGTACTGGTATCCGCCGCCGACGTTGGGCGTCTCGAAGCCCGCGTTGGCAATGCTCGCGCCCGCGACGCTGTTCACCACCTGTGCGAGCGCCGTGCTCGCGGACCCCGCATTGACGCCATCGCCCGCGTACGTGGCGACGATATCGTGCGTGCCGGCACCGAGCGTGCTCGTCGTGCACGCGGCCGTGCGGGTGTTGCCGCTGCCCGCGAGCGCCACGACGGCGCACGCGCTCATCGCGGCGCCGTTGTCGGTGAACGCCACCACTCCGGAAGGCGATGCGCCCGTCACGCTTGCGGTGAACGTGATGCTCGCGCCGGCGGTGGACGGATTGTCGGAGCTCGCGAGCGCCGTGCCGGATGGCGTGGCGGTCGAAGGCGTGAGGCGGACGTCGTCGACGAACGCGGTGAAGTCCGAGCCGGAGCCCACGCCACCGAGCGTGATCGTGTGCGTGCCGGTCGTCGCGATCGTGAACGCCGCGGTTTGATACGACGAGTACGTGATGCCGGGCGGCTGGTACTGGCCGATCGTCACGCCATCGACCTGCACGCGCACGATCTGCGTACCCGCCTGATAGTTGGCGCGTTGCGCAGCGGCGAAGCCGAGCACGTACTGGCCGGCGGCGAGACTCGCGCTTTGCGCCATGCTGCCGGCCTGCTGCAGGAACGCGACCTGCGCGCCTTCGGGCGCGGTCGGGTTGCCGGACGTGAAGGCGCTGCCGTTGCCCGTCACCCCGGCCGGTCCGCTGAAGATCCAGTTCGGGGTAACGGGGTCGTACTGGTAGCTTCCCGACACGCTCGGCGATTCGAAGCCCGCGTTGGCGAGGCTCGTGCCGCTGGCGCCATTCACGGTCTGCATGAGCGTTGCGCTGGTGGAGGCTGCATTGGCGCTGTCGCCGCCGTAGGCCGCGACGATGCTGTGCGTGCCCGCAGCGAGGCTGCTGGTGGTGCAGGCCGCCGTGCGCGTGTTGCCCGTGCCCGCCAGGCTCGCGGTCGCGCAGCCGGCGATCGCAGTCCCGCCGTCCGTGAAGCTCACGGTCCCGGTTGGCGAGGTACCCGACACGCTCGCCGTGAGCGTCAAGCTTGCCCCCGCACTGGCGGGGTTCGCCGAGCTCGCGAGCGAGGTGGTCGACGTCGAGGCCGTCGATGCGCTCACCTGCACGCGATCGATGAACGCGGTGAAGTCGCTGCCGCTGCCGGTGCCCATCAGCGTGATGGTGTGGCTGCCGCCCGTCGCGACGCTGAATGGAGCGCTCTGGTAGCTCGTGAACGTGGCGCCGGGCGGCTGGTATTGACCGACCGTGACGCCGTCGACCTGCACCCGCACGATCTGCGTACCGGACTGATAGCTGCTGCGCTGGGCTGCGTAGAAGCTCAGCACGTACTGGCCCGCGTTCAGGGCGAGGCTCTGCGTTGCCGTGCTGCCGTAGCCTTGCAGGAACGCGACCTGCACGCCTTCGGGTGCGTTCGGATTGCCGGAGGTGAACGCGTTGCCATTGCCGGTGATGCCGCTGCCGTTCGCGAAGACCCACGTCGCGCCTGCCGGGCCGTATTGATAGGAGCCTCCCAGGTACGGCGTCTCGAAGCCCGCATTCGCAGGCGTTGCACCGCCCGACGTGGCGTTGATGACCTGCGAGAGCGCGCTGCTGCTCGACGCGGCGTTGGCGGTGTCGCCGCTGTAGCTCGCGACGATGCTGTGCGTGCCCGCGACGAGCGCGCTCGTGGTGCACGCGACGGTGCGCGCGTTGCCCGTGCCGCCGAGCACAATGGCACTGCAGCCCGCGATCGTGGTGCCGCTGTCGGCGAAGCTCACCGTGCCGGCGGGCGAGGTGCCCGTCACCGTGGCGGTGAACGTCACGCTCGCACCTGCGCTCGCCGGATTGGCGGAGCTCGCGAGCGTCGTGGTCGTCGGTGTCGGCGTGGGCGACCCGCCTGGCGCGCTCACCTGCACGGTCAACGCCGTCGAGGTTGCCGAGACCACGTCGATGCGCAGGCCGTAGGTCGCGTCGGTGTAGCTCCGGCCCGCGAGCAGGGCGGCGTCGGTGAAGCTCGACGTGGACGGCGTCATGTCGAGAAGCTGCGTGTCGTTGCTGTAGCCGTCGCAGTTCGCGCACAGCGTCTCGAAGGGACTGGCGACACGAACCTGCGCGCCGTTGTTGGGATAGCTCGCGAGCGCGGCGTCGAAGCCTAGCGGCTGGCGGTACTCGACCCAGTACGTGCGGTTCGCGTTCGGGGTAGGCACCTTGATCGCGTACGTGGTGCCGCCGGCGAGCTCGAGCGGACTGAGCGTGTACGTCGCGGTGCCGGTCGAGTGCGTGACCACGCTGGCGTTGGCGATCCATCCCAGCGCGAGCTTTTGCGGCGCGTTGTAGTGCATCGTCGACAGGTTGCCCATCGTGTCGAACGGATCGCCGTATTCGGTGACCGTGCACGAGCCGCCGATCGCGCCCGCGCTGCAGCGCACGCTGCCTGCGTGCAGCAGCCCGAAGTTGTGCCCGAGCTCGTGCGCGTACGCCATCGACAGGTTGCGGCCGTTGATCCACACGCCGCTCGCGCCGATGTAGGCGAGCCCGGCCCAGCCGCACGCAGCGACGGCGGGGAACACGTAGACGAGGTTCTGGTAGCTCGCGGTGTTGTAGCCGGCCGCCGTGGCCGCGCTGCGCCCGAGCTGCCCCATCGTCTGAAAGTTGCAGTTGGCGGGCGTGGCCGAATTGGTCGGCAGCCACGGCGTGATGGTGGCGTTGAGCAGCTGCTGGCCGTACGAGGCCTCCCTGAAGAATTCCGTCACGCTGGCGCTGCCGGTCGCGAACACGTTCTGCACCTGCGCCTGCGTGAATGGCGTGGCGCCCGAGTCGGTGAACGTCATCAGGACGACGAGCACGCTGTTCGTCCTGACGGTCTTTGCGGCCAGCGCCTTCGGCTCGGGCGCGGGGAGCGCCAGGATCGTGACCGTGTCGGGCACCACGCCGGTGTCGGCCTGCGCGCGCATGACCCTCGACCTCGACCTGCATGTCCGGCTGCAGCGCGTCGGGCACGACGGGGAAGCGCAGCGGGGTGATCCTGCCGCTCGCCTCGTGCAGCTCGTAGACGAACTCGCTGCGCGCCTCGTCGGGGTAGTCGACGTGCAGCAGCTTGAGCTTGCCCTCGAGTTGCGCGGTGGGCTTCGCCGGCGGATGACCGACGCCCGAGCGGCGGAGGTCGCGCACGAAGAACGCCTTGCCGTTGCCTTCGCCCGTCGCCTCGACCCGGTCGCCGGTCTCGGCGTTGGCGGCCTGATTGCCCTCCAGCACGACGGCGCGACCGTCGTCGAGCTTGAGCGAGCGCACGTGCAGGGTGACGCCGCTGACGCGATCCTCGATGGTGAGGTCGTGGACTTCGCCGCTCAGCCGTTGCGTCGGGGCGCCGGGCGCCGGTGCGGTGGGAGCGGCCTCCAGCGGATCGCGGAGGTTGTGGCCGAGTACGGGGGGCGATGCGCACAGCGAAGCGCTGAGCGCGAGCGCGACGATGCCGGCAAGCCGACGGAAGCGGAGCTTATGCATCACGCGGGCGCAGGACGCGGGGTCGACCGGCGCGGGGTTGGGGGCATGCGCATGCTAACGTCATAGAAGCGGCCGCGCAACCGGGCGCGCGTGACCGACGGGCGTCGGAGGTCGGATCTCGTCATGGCGCCGCGCATCGGGGCTCCGGTCGCATCGCGCCGATGGTCGTCGAGCGCGCCGTGCGAGAATGAACTGCCGTCTCTCGTTGCAGGCATCCCATGGTTCCCTCGCCCTCCGGCACGCTGGCCGACTCCATCATCGCCGACACCGCCGACGCGCTCATCTTCGCCGACGTCGAGGGCGTGATTCGGGTGTGGAATGCGGCGGCCACCACCCTGTTCGGCTTTACGGCCGACGAGGCCATCGGCACGAGCCTCGATCTCATCATTCCCGAGCGCTTGCGGGCAGCGCATTGGGCGGGCTATCGCCGGGCCATCGCGAGCGGGACGACGCGTCTCGCCGGACGCCCGACCACGACGCGCGGGCTGCACAGGAGCGGCGCACGGCTGTACGTCGAGATGAGCTTCGCTGTCGTGCGCGATGCGGGCGGCGCGGTGCTGGGGTCGGTCGCGATGGCGCGCGACGTGACGGCCGCCTACGAGAAGGCGAGGGCGGCGCAGCCGGCCCCGGGCTGACCCCGCGCACCCCGTTACTCAGAGTAACGACTCGGAGTATTTACTCTGAGTAACGGGTTCGGCGTCGGCGCCGCGCGGGCAACCGCCGCGGCTCGCCGCGTTGCTCCGCGGTCAGGCGATGCGAGCTTCCTCGACGGCGTGACACGCGACGGCGCTCGTGCCCGCGTGCAGCAACTCCGGGCGCTCGCGCCGGCAACGCTCGTTCGCGAAGGGGCAGCGCGGGTGAAACGCGCAGCCGGTGGGCGGGTCGATCGGGCTCGGCACTTCCCCCGCCACCGGCGTGCGCACGCGGCCGGTCAGGTCGAGGTCGGGAATGGTCTCGAGCAGCAGGCGCGTGTACGGGTGGCGCGGTCGCGCGAAGAGCGCGTCCGCATCGGCGAGCTCGCACAAGCGCCCGAGATACATGACGCCCACCCGATCGGACACGTGGCGCACCACCGCGAGGTTGTGCGAGATGAAGAGGTACGTGAGGCCGAGCGTGCGCTGCAGGTCCTCCATCAGGTTGAGGATCTGCGCCTGCACGGAGACGTCGAGCGCGGACGTGGGCTCGTCGCACACGAGGAACTCCGGCGCGCTCGCGAGCGCACGCGCGATCGAGATGCGCTGCCGCTGCCCCCCGAGAACTCGTGCGGAAACTTGGCGCCATCGGCGCGCGCGAGGCCGACCTGCGTCAGCAGCTCGGCTACGCGCGCGCGAACCGGCGCGCCTTCGGGCAGCGTGCGATGCACGCGGATGGGCTCGGCGATGATGTCGCGCACGCGCCAGCGAGGGTTGAGGCTCGCATACGGGTCCTGGAAGATGATCTGGAATCGCCGCCGCAGCGCCTTCGCCTCGCGATGGCTGCGCTGCGTCGCCATGTCGTGGCCGTCGAACTCGATGGCGCCGCGTGTGGGGCGATACAACCCGACCACCAGCCGGGCCACCGTCGACTTGCCGCAACCCGACTCGCCGACGAGGCTCATCGTCTGGCCGCGCGGAATGTCGAAGTCCACGCCGTCGACCGCCCGGAGCACGCGGCGGTGCTCGCGCGCAAGAACCCGGGTAAGCCACGGCGCCGACGCGTCGAAGTAGCGGGCGAGCCCGCGCACCCGCACGAGCGGCGCGGGTGGCGCGGCGATGGGCTCGGGAACGTGCATCGTCGGCTCGCGTTGCCTTGCGGTCAGGATCGTCGATCGTCGAGCGCGGCCGGCGAATAGAGCCAGCACGCCGCGCGCGAAGGTCCGTCGTCGAGCAGCTCGGGGCGATCGACGAGGCAGGGCGCGAACACGCGCTCGCAGCGCGGATGGAAGGCGCAGCCCGCCGGAATCTCCGTGAGCCGCGGCATCGTGCCCTCGATCTGGCGCAGGCGCTGCATCTTCGTGCGCACGGACGGGATCGAGCCCATCAGGCCGACCGTATACGGATGGCGCGGATGCTTCACCACTTCGCGCAGCGGCCCGACCTCGACCAGCCGGCCCGCGTACATCACCGCCACGCGATCCGCGGTCTCGGCGATCACGCCCATGTCGTGGGTGATCAGCATCACCGCGGTGCCATGCTCGCGGCACATCTTCTTGAGGAGCGCGATGATCTGCGCCTGGATCGACACGTCGAGCGCGGTGGTCGGCTCGTCCGCGATGACGAGGCGCGGATTGGCGCACAGCGCGAGCGCGATGACGACGCGCTGGCGCATGCCGCCCGAGAACTGGTGCGGATAGTGGTCGAATCGCCTTTCCGCCGACGGGATGCCGACCTCGCGCAGCAGCTCGATCGCGCGTGCGCGCGCGCCACGGCCATCGAGATCGAGGTGCGTGGTGATCGTCTCGACCAGCTGGCGCCCGATCGTGTACAGCGGATTGAGGCTCGTGAGCGGGTCCTGGAAGATCGTTCCGATGCGCTTGCCCCGCACGAGGCGCATCTTCTCCGCAGGAAGATGGTCGATGCGCTCGCCGTCGAACACGATGCGCCCGCCGGCGACGCGACCGGGCGGCTCGATGAGGCCGATGATCGCCGCACCCGTGATCGACTTGCCCGCGCCCGATTCGCCGACGACACCGAGCACCTCGCCCGCCCCGATCTCGAACGAGATGTCGTCCAGGGCCACGAGCGTGCCGCGACGGGTGGGGATCTCGACGCGCAGGTGCTCGACCGCGAGCAGCGGCGAATGGGCCCCTCGGTCGCGGTCGTCATGCTCGGCGCTCACATCAGCGCAGCTTCGGATTGAGGGCGTCGCGCAGCCAGTCGCCCAGCACGTTGACGGCGAGCACGAGCACCACGAGCAGCAGGCCGGGGAAGATCGTGATCCACCACTCGCCCGAGAACAGGAACTCGTTGCCGATGCGGATCAGCGTTCCCAGCGACGGCGTGGTCGGGGGCACGCCGACCCCGAGGAACGACAGCGTCGCCTCGGTGATGATCGCCACGGCCAGGGTGATCGTCGCGATGACCAGGACCGGCCCCATGACGTTGGGCAGCACGTGCCGCAGCATGATCGCGACGGGATGGCGGCCCGTGACGCGGGCGGCGAGCACGTAATCCTTGTTGCGCTCGACCAGGGTCGAGCCGCGCACCGTGCGCGCGAAGTGCACCCAGTACGACAGCCCGATCGACAGGATCAGCACGTACATCGCGACCTCGTCCTGGATCGCCGGCGGCACCACCCCGCGCATGATGCCGTCGACCAGCAGCGCCACGAGGATCGCAGGGAAGCTCAGCTGCACTTCCGCGATGCGCATGATCGTGGCATCGAGCGCGCCACCGACGTAGCCGGACACGAGCCCGAGCACGACGCCCAGCACTGCGGCGAGCAGCGTCGAGCAGAAGCCCACGACCAGCGACAGCCGCAGTCCGTACAGCATGGTGGAGAGCATGTCGCGGCCCAGGTTGTCGGTGCCGAGGATGTAATCCCAGGTGCCGCCTTCGAGCCATGCCGGCGGATCGCGCGCGTCGAGCAGGCTCACGGTCGCGAGATCGAACGGATTGTGCGGGGCGATCCACGGCGCGAGCGCCGCGCCCAGGAGGATCAGCAGGGTGACCGCGGCGCTCGCAACGGTGAACGGCGAGCGCCGGAAGCTGTACGCGAGATCGCTGTCCCACGCGCGCAGCAGCGCGCCGCGCCAGCCTTCGGCCGGCTCGCGCAGTCGTCGTCGCGGCTTCAGGCAGCATGCCCGCCCGCCATGACCCGATCGGCGCGCAGGCGCGGATCCACGACGTAATAGAGCAGATCGACGATCAGGTTGATCACCACGAACAGCAGCGCCACGAGCATGAGGTAGGCGGCCATCACCGGAATGTCGACGAACGCGACCGCCTGGATGAAGAGCAATCCCATGCCTGGCCACTGGAACACCTGCTCGGTGATGATCGAGAACGCGATGATCGAGCCGAGCTGGATGCCGGTGATCGTGATCACGGGCACGAGCGTGTTCTTGAGCGCGTGCCCGAAGTTGACCGCGCGATCGGAGAGGCCGCGCGCACGCGCGAACTTGATGTAGTCGGTGCGCAGCACCTCGAGCATCTCGGCGCGCACGAGGCGGATGATCAGCGTCATCTGGAAGAAGCCCAGCGTGATCGCCGGCAGGATCAGCGCGAGCAATCCCGAGCGCGTGAGCAATCCGGTGGTCCACCAGCCGAGGTGCACGACGTCCCCGCGACCGAAGCCCGGCAGCCAGCCCAGGACCACCGAGAACAGGAGGATCAGCAGGATGCCGATCAGGAACGTCGGCAGCGACACGCCGACGAGCGAGGAGGCGAGCAGGAGCTTGCTCGTCCACTTGTCGCGGCGCAGCCCGGTGTAGACCCCGAGCGGCACGCCCACGGCGAGGGCGAAGAGGGCAGCGGTGAGGGAGAGCTCGAGCGTGGCGGGCAGGCGCTCCTCGATCAGCACGGATACCTTGCGGCCCTGCCGATACGAAGTTCCGAACTCGCCGTGCGCCGCGTGCCCCAGGAAGCGCGCGAACTGGACGACGAAGGGGTCGTCCAGCCCGAGCGTGCGGCGGAGCTCGACGCGGTCGCGCTCGCCGGTTTCCTGTCCCACCATGTTGTTGATGGGATCGCCGACGTAGCGGAACAGGCCGAACGCGATGAGGCCCACGGTGAGCATCACGCCGATGGCCTGCAGCAGCCGGCGCAGCACGAACGCGATCATGGTCTGCGTCCCGCGTCGGTGCGTGCCGCCGTGGTCGCCGCGACCCGCGTTACTTGACCTGCACCCAATCCCACACGAACACGTTGTCCGGCAGCTGCACGAGGTGCACGTTGTCCTTGATGCCCCACGCGAGCGCCTGCTGGTGCAGCGGGATGTGCCCGACCTCGTCGGCGTGGATCTTGAAGGCCTCCGCGATCTCGGCATCGCGCTTCTTGGTGTCCGTCTCGCTCTGGATCGTGTGCGTGAGCTCGTCGACGCGCTTGTTGGAGTACTTCCCGAGATTGAACTTGCCCTGGCCGCTGTCGTCCGGCGTGGCCATCAGGCTCGACAGCGCATTCCACGCGTCGTAGGTGTCGGGCGTCCAGCCCAGCATGTAGAAGCTCGTGTTGCGGGCGAGGATCTTGCCGAAGTACTTGCTCTTGGTCTCGGCGAGCAGGTTCACCTTGACGCCCACGCGCGCCAGCATCGCGACCACCGCCTGGCAGATCTGCTCGTCGTTGACGTAGCGGTCGTTCGGGCAGTTCATGCCGACCGTGAATCCGTTCGGATAGCCTGCGTCGGCCAGGAGCTTCTTCGCGGCCTTGGGATCGTAGGGCAGGCGCGTGTTGAGCGACTTGACCCAGCCGTTCACGGTGGGCGCGACCATCAGGCCCGAAGGCGTCGCGGCACCGCGCATCACCTTGCTCGCGATCGCGTTCTCGTCGATCGCCTGATAGAACGCCTTGCGCACGCGCACGTCCTTGAACGGGTTCTTGCCCTTGATGTTGGAGTCGGCGAGCTCGTCGCGCCACTGGTCCATGCCGAGGAAGATGGTGCGCATCTCGGGTCCCTGCAGCACCTTGCGGCCCTTCGTCTTGTTGATGCGGTCCACGTCCTGGATCGGCACCGTGTAGAGCATGTCGACGTCGCCCGAGAGCAGGGCGGCCACGCCGGTCGCATCGGACTTGATGACCTGGAACTGCACTTCCTGCAGGTTCCCCTCGTGCTTGCCCCACCAGTTGGGGTTGCGGACGGCCACCGTCTTCACGTCGGGCTCGCGGCTCTTCACCATGAAGGGGCCGGTTCCGTTCGCGTGCAGCGTGGCGTAGCTCTCGGTATTGGTCTTGACGTTGGCCGGCTTGTCGGCGCCCGTCTTCTCCGACCACGCCTTGGGCATGATGTACCAGGTGCTGATGTCGCCCGGGAGCAGGGGATTGGGCGCCTTGGTCTCGAAGTCGACGGTGTAATCGTCGACCTTGCGCACCTCCTTGACCGTCGTGAGCTTGCCCTTGATGTCGGAACCGTCCATCTGCACGCGGTGAAAGGAGAAGACCACGTCGTCGGCGGTGAAGGGCGAGCCGTCGTGGAACTTCACGTTGTGGCGCAGCTTGAATCGCCAGACCGTCGGCGAGGTCTGCGACCAGGAATCCGCCAGCTTCGGGACGAGCTCGAGCTTCCGGCCGCGGCCGACGAGGGGCTCGTAGATGTTGCTCATGAACCCGAGCAGGAAGGTCTCGTTCAGGAAATACGGATCCATCGACGACACGTCGCCGTTGTTCGCCCACTTGAGCGTCTGGGCCGAGCCGAGCGGTGCGCATCCGATCGCGACCATTGCGGCGAACGCCGCTAACCATGTCTTGCGTGACATCGTGTGGCCTCCGGGAGGGGCTGTTGCGGACGGGGGTCCCGCGCGGCGAGCGGCGGGTCGGGCGAGGCGTGCCTCGCCGTCGCGAGAGGGTAGGGGTGCGGCAGCGCGCCGTCAACACGCGCTGCCTTCGCGAGCTTCCGGCGACCGCGCGCCCCAATCCGTCACTCGGAGCAGAAAGCGCGATCTTCTCTGCTCAAGGGCGGCCGCGCTCCAGTCGGGCGATGACTTCGTCGGCCGTCATGACGTCGCCGAAGGCGCGGATGAACGTCGAGAAGGCGACGAGGTTGTCGGCGGCGCTGCGCCCCGCGTTCGCGTCGGCGACCATGATGGTCCTGAAATCGGCAAAGGCGGCTTCGCGAGCGGTCGACTCGCAGCACACGTTGGTGACGGTTCCGGCGATGAGCAGGGTGTCGCGCCCCTCTGCCCTGAGATGCCGCTCGAGCTTGCCGTGACTGCCGGAGAACCCGCTGAAGTTCACCTTGCCGATCACGGCTTCCCCCGGCCGGTAATCGAGCTGCGGCCACAGCGACTGGCCTTCGTGCCCGGCGGTGAACACGGCGCGGAAATTCTCGCTTGCCGCCGCCCCGAGCACGTGATCGAAGAAAACGGTCCAGCGCTTCGGCGCATCGGGCTCGAGCCGCCACACGACCCACACGACCTCGCCCCCGCACGCGCGCACCGCGGCGGCGAGCCGGTTGACAGTCGGCACGATGTCACGTGCGCTGTCGAGCGCGGTCGGCCATCCCGGCTTCAGGAACCCCGTCTGCATGTCGACGACGACCAGCGCCGTGCGGCGCGGCTCGAGTTGGTCGTAGCAGTGCAGCGCACCCCGCCGCGCCATGAGCTGCGCGACGAGATCGGGCGGAAACGGGTACGGCGCGGGAGAGGTCATCGGGTCGATCCTTCACGGGGTGGCCGGGCGCCCGTTGCGCTGGCGAAGCTTAGCCCAAGGCCCGCCCTCGGCGCGCGCCGCACGCGCTCGGGTCGTCGGGCGCCGCACACGGGATCCGATCAACAGGTGCCAAAGATCAATGCGCCGTCTCCGGACGACCCTACAATGAAACAGTGGCGTGGCTGCCCGGAAGGTACATGGTCCGTGCCGGTGTCAGACCGGTCCTACGCGGGAATCGGCGGACGGCGTCTTGGACCGTTGCACAGTGGAGCTTATGCTGCGTTCAATCACCTCGGCGCTAACGACATGAACCGCACCCGCACCTACCGGATCACGCATTCAGAGGCCTTCCTGCGTTCCCGCGCCCGTCGCTGGGGACCGGTTGCGGGCGAGCCGCCGCTGTCCTTCGACGCGGCGCAGAACGCGTTCATGGCACTGTTCGACTCGTTCGAGGACATCGACCAGCTCGTGCGCGCCAGCGTGCCGACCCTGGCTGCCGAGGATGCCGTCGTTTCCAAGCGGGTTCACGGTACGCGTGGCCAGAGTCGCAGGGGCAAGAACGGGCGCGAGCGCGAGCCCGTGGCTCGCCGGCCCAGCGAGACCGGCCAGGGGCACGGCCGCCGCTGAGCCATCCGGCACGCTGCGAAAGCTACCGGGAGATACCCGGCTCGAGCCGTTCAGCCTCGCCGGTCGCATCCATCGGCGCCGCCGGCGCTTGCCTGTCGTGGCGCCGGGCTGGCCCGCGCCGTGCCGTCAGTGCATCGAGCACGCGGGTCGGATGCAGTCCGCCGCTGCCGTCAGAAAGACCGCGATGGCCTCGTGCCCGGCGTCGTGGCGGAACTGGAGCTCCAGCACCGCAAGCGCGAGGAGGCTGTCGGGGATCTCGATGACCTCCATGGCTTCCATCGGCTCGCGCAACGGGTAGTGGTGGTCGGCCCGGCGATCGATCTCCCACCCTGCGGCGTGCTCCAGCCAGGCGACCAGGCCGCCGACGAGACCGGTGGAGGACTCGGCCGCGGCGCTGAATGCGCGCAGATCGCGGTCCGGGATTGCGGCGAGCGCCGCACGCACACTGTCGAGGTTCACCGCGGTCCTTTCGGGTTGGCGCCGCGCCTGCCGCAGCGACGGCGGTGTCGGCCGGCGGGCTGGGCCCCGCGGCCGCACGGGAAGGGGTCCATTCTGCGCGCCGGTGCGGACGCCGCAACTGGCAGTAATGTCAAGTTGCCGCGGAGGGGCCGAGCGTCTCGACGCCGTGCCGATAGACGTCGTCGAAGATGGCCTCGAGGCGCGGGTGATGACCGCGCAGCCCGGCGATCACGTCGCGCGCCCACTCGAGGTACTCCTGCCGCCGCCGCAGCGACCAGCCTGCGGGCGGGGACTCCACCATGTCGCGCAGGTTGCAGATCTTGTCGGCGAGCTTCACGGCGCGCGCTTCGCTCGACAGCGCGTGCGCGTGCTCGATCTGCAGGCGCTTGCGGTCCTGCTTGGGCAGCGCCTTGTCGTCCGTGACCTCCATCACCACGCGCGCGATGCGCTCGCCGAAATGCGCGCGCAGCTCGGCTTCCGTGGTCTGGGTGTCCTCGATCGTGTCGTGCAGCAGTGCTGCGCAGAGGATCACCGGGTCCGACACGCCTTCGCGCTCGAGCAGGATGGCGAGCTCGATCGGATGATTGATGTAGGGGGACGCGTGGGCGTCCTTGCGCCGCTGGTGACGATGCTTCTCCGCCGCGAACGCAACGGCTTCGAGCACCAGGGCCTGGGGATCGGAGCGGGTGCGCGGGGTCATCGATCGATTCTACCGCGCGCGCACCCGGCCCCGCGGCCGCGGGCTCGGCAGGGGCCGCGAAGGATATAATGCCCCGCCCCTTCCGGCACGCGCGCTTCGAGCGTGCCCGGCGTGGCTGCGTTCACCACAACGAGCACGATGCCCGAAGCCCAGCCCGCTGCGGCCCCCGCCCCGGCGGCACGCGACAGCAAGACCTTTTCCCCGCTAGGCGTGCTGACGCGGCATCGGCGCCTGGTGGTCGAGCTCACGCGCCGCGACATCGCGGTGCGCTATCGCGGAGCGAAGCTCAACTTGCTCTGGCCCGTCCTGCAGCCGCTGTTCCTGCTCGCGCTCTACACGTTCGTGTTCGGGACCATCTTCAAGATGAAGTGGGGCGGGCCGGCGAGCGGCGGCCCGCACTTCGCGACGATCCTGTTCGTGGGCCTCATCGCGCACACCTTCCTCGCCGAATGTCTCAACCGCGCCCCGGGCCTCGTGCTGGCGCACGCGGCATACGTGAAGAAGGTCGTGTTCCCGCTCGCCGTGCTGCCCTGGATGGCCGTGCTCACCGCGCTGTTCCACGCCGGCATGAACGTGCTCGTGCTGCTCGCGTTCGTCGTGGCAGGCACGGGACGCGTGCCCGCGACGGCTCTCCTCCTTCCGCTCGTGTGGCTGCCGCTGCTGCTGTTCACGCTCGGGCTCACGTGGGCGCTCGCTGCGCTCGGGGTCTACCTGCGCGACATCGGCCAGACCATCGGCCTCGTCACGACGCTGCTCCTGTTCCTGAGCCCGGTGTTCTATCCCATCGAAGCCGTGCCGCAGCGGTTTCGCTGGATCGTGGAAATCAACTTCCTCACCCCCGTCATCGGCGAGCTGCGCGACATACTGATCTACGGCACGTTGCCGGACGTCGGGCAGTGGCTCCTGCTGCTTGGCTCTCGCGTGCGTCACTGCGCTCGCGGGCCTGTACGGTTTCGAGCGCTCGCGCGCGGGCTTTGCCGATGTCCTCTGACGCCCCGGTGATCAGGGTGAGCGGTCTCACCAAGTCGTACCAGATCTACAGCCGCCCGGAGCATCGCTTCCTGCAATCGCTGCTGCGCGGGCGCAAGCGGTTCTACCACGAGTTTCGCGCGCTCGACGACGTGAGCTTCGACGTGCGTCGGGGCGAAACGGTGGGCATCCTGGGCAGGAACGGATCGGGCAAGTCGACCCTGTTGCAGATCATCGCGGGCACGCTCAACCCCAGCGCGGGCAAGGTCGAGGTCAACGGCCGCACGAGCGCTATACTTGAGCTCGGGTCGGGGTTCAATCCGGAGTTCACCGGTCGCGAGAACATCGTGCTCAGCACCGCCATCGCCGGGATGAGCGAAGCCGAGACCGCCGCGCGCATGGATCGCATCGTGCGGTTCGCGGACATCGGCGATTACATCGACCAGCCCGTCAAGACGTACTCGAGCGGCATGTACGCGCGGCTCACCTTCGCCGTCGCCATCCACATCGACCCCGAGATCCTGATCGTGGACGAAGCGCTCGCCGTCGGCGACGCCCGGTTTCAGGCGCAGTGCTTCCGCAAGTTCGAGGAGTTCCGGGACAACGGCGTCACCATCCTGTTCGTCACGCACTCGGTCGAGCAGATCGTGCGGCATTGCTCCCGCGCGGTGCTGATCGATGCGGGCAGGCTGGTGATGGAGGGCAATCCGAAGGCCGTCGTGGCGCGCTACCTCGAGCTGCTGTTCGGCACCCGTCCCGGCCGCAGGGACGCAGGCCGTCCCGTCGCGACCCAGGAGGCGCTCGGGAGCCTCTTCGGTCCCGACACGGGTGCCACGCAGGATCGCTTCGCGGCGCGCGGCAGCTACAACGCCCTCGAGCACCGCTGGGGCAACGGCAAGGCGCAGATCGTCGACTACCTCGTGCTGGACGCAGAGGGCCGCGAGACCGGCATGCTCCGCACGGGCGAGGCGGGGGCCGTCGTGATGAAGGTCGCGTTCCGCGCCGACGTTGCGCAGCCGATCCTCGGGCTCACGATCAAGACGCCCGACGGGATCGAGGTGAGCGGCAACAACTCGCGCGATGCCGTTGCGTGGGCGCCGTTCCGCGCGCGCAGCGCCGGCGAGGTCGTTTATGCACGCTTCGATTTCTCGTGCGCACTCAACGGTGGCGATTACCTGCTCTCGCTCGGGGTCGCGGAGGACACGCCCGAGGGCGTCGTGCCGCTCGATCGCCGCTATGACTCGATCCTTCTGCGCGTCGTGAACGCGCGTCGCAACTTCGGTCTCGTCGACCTCGGCATCTGCGTGACGGAGCCGGCCCTTGCGGCCGAGGCCGAAGCCGACGCCCAAGCCGAGGCGACCGAGAAGCTGCAATGAAGCCCGCAGCCGCTTCGTACACGCTCGAGCCCGCCACCGGTGTTCGCGTTCGCGACGGCTTTGCCGGCATCGCGTACGCCGATGGCGGGGAGCAGCGCATCCTTGACCTGCTGCTCGCGGCGAAGGACCTCTCGACCGGCTCGGAGGAGCTCGCCGGCGCGATCCGGAGCTGGCCCGACGAAGCCCACTTGAGCCCCGCGCGGGCGAATCTGCTGCGCCCCTTCCGCATCGCACCCGGGGCGACGGTGCTCGAGCTCGGCGCCGGTTGCGGTGCCCTCACGCGCTACCTCGGTGAGTGCGGTGCCGTGGTGCACGCACTCGAAGGCGCGTACGTGCGCGCGCGCTGCGCCGCGGCCCGTACGCGCGACCTGCCGAACGTCAGCGTCTACTACGACGACCTGTCGTGCTTCGAGCCGCCCGCGCTGTACGACCTCGTCACGCTGGTCGGCGTGCTGGAGTATTCGCGCCTGTTCCTCCCCGGCGACGATCCCGTGCACGCCTGCCTCGGTCGCGCCCGCTCGCTGCTGAAGCCGGGCGGCGTGCTGGTCCTCGCGATCGAGAACCAGCTCGGGTTGAAGTACCTCAACGGCTGCCACGAGGATCACCTGGGCGCGCGCTTCACCGGCGTGACCGACCTGTACGGGCCGACGACGGCGGTCACGTTCGGCAAGCGCGAGCTCGAATGGCGCCTGCGCCGCGCCGGTTTCTCGGGAGTCGACTGGTACTACCCGTTCCCCGACTACAAGGTGCCGACGGTGGTCGTGGCCGATCGCGCTCTTGGCGTGGAGGCCTTTGCCGTCGGCGATCTCCTGTTCGGCGAGACCGCGCGCGATCACGGGGGCAGTCCCCTGCGCTCGTTCGACGAAGCGGGGGCGTGGCCGGTGCTGCGTCGCAATGCGTTGCTGGGCGAGCTCGCCAACTCCTTCCTCGCCGTCGCACGCACCGGCCCGGCCAATCCTGCCGATCCCGACGGCAACTGGCTCGCGCACAAGTACAGCACGGCACGCGTGGCGCGCTATGCCACGGTGACGTCCTTCACCGGCGCGGGTGCGGACGTTGCGGTCGCGAAGGCGCACCTGTATCCGCAGGCTGTCGCGGGCGAAGCTGCCCCCGCGATGGCGCTCGAGCATCGCGTCGGGGCCTCGCGCTACGTGCCTGGGCGCCTGTACGTGCGCGCCATCGCCGACGTGATCGCACGTACCGACGCGATCGAGGACATCGCGGCCGCATTCACGCCGTGGCTCTCGTTGCTGCTGAGCCGCGTGCGCGACGGGCACGACGCGGCGCTGCCATGGTCGCAGCGGCGCCTGCCGGGCGAGCTGCTCGACTGCGTACCGTTCAACCTCGTCGTCGACGAAGCCGGGCGTCTCGAGCCGATCGACCTCGAGTTCGTCGCGAACGACGACATTCCGTTGCCGTGGGTCGTCCTGCGCGGGGTGGTGCACACCGCATCGCGCTGCTTCGGCCAGCGCGCGCTGCTCGATCTCACCTGCGACGAGCTGCTGAAGGCGGTCGTGCGCCAGCTCGGCCTTGGCGACGTGGCCGACTGGACCCCGTACTGCGAGCTCGAGGATCGCCTCATCCTCACGGTGCTGCTGCCGTGGCCGGGGCGCAAGAGCGAGGGCCTGCTGCTCGAGCGCCTGCGCACGCCCGCCAGCACCACGATTTCCGCCTACCACCGCCTCGAGCGCCTCGAGCGCAGGCTCGTCGAGGCGCGCGAGCGCGTGACCGCGCTTGCCGCCGAGGGCGAGGAGGCGCGCGTCGCACAGGGTCGGAGCACGGCGAGCATTGCGCAGCTGCAGGCGCGCGCGAGCGAGCTCGAGCGCGAGCTCGGACGGGCGCAGGCCGCGCTTGCGACGCAGAGGCAGGACGCGACCGAAGCGCTTGCGGCGCGCGAGCTGCGCATTGCCGCACTGAGTGCACAGGAGGCGGAACTGCGCGCCGCCTACGACGCGCATGCGGCATCGGCAACGAGAGAGCTTGCGGGGCTGCGCGCGACGCACGAGGCGCACGTCGCCACGTTGACGCGGGAGCTCACGGAGGCTCGCGCCGCGCAACAGACCGAGGTCGCCGCACTGACGCGGGAGCTTGCGAGCGCGCGCGCCGCGCACGAAGCGCAGATCGCCACGCGCGAGCGGGAGCTCGCCGACGCGGGTGCGACGCACGAGGCGCAGTTGCGCTTCCTCGCCAGCGAGCTCGCCGCGATGCGTGCGGCGCGCGACGCGGCGCAGGCGATCTTTCTCGGCGCGCTCGAGCGCGAGCGCGCCGATCGAAATCACCAGGCGGACAGCCATCGCCTGCACGCGGCGCAGCTCGAGCGCGCGGTCGCCGCCGCGTCCTCGGAGGCGACCGCGGCGGGCGAGCTGCTGCGCACCTTGCAGGCCGAGCTCGTCAATCGCGACGACGAGATCACGCAATTGCGGCGTCAACTCGAATCGCAGATGAGCGCCGGCGCCTCGGCGCGCGAGGAGCTCGCCGCCGTGCGTGCGCGGCTCTCGGGCATCGAGGCGAGCGCGTCGCACAGGATCGCGACGAGGGTTGGCGCGATGCGGGGCGCGGCGGCCCGCGCGTTGGACCGCATCGTCAGCGGCTCGCGCGCTGCCGCGGTGCGCGGTGCGTCGACCTCCGCGCGCGCGCTCGGCGCCGTGCGCGGCAGCGCCGGGCGTGCGGTCGAGCAGTCGCAGCGGGCGGTCACATGGCCGGCGTTCGCGTTTGCGCGCTCCGTCTACACCCGCCTTCCGGTGTCGCCCGACGCGCGCACGCGGGTGAAGGACGTGTTCTACGAGCGCTTCGGCGTGCTGTTCCGGCATACCCAGAATTTCCAGATGTGGGAGCTCACGCGCAACGCACCGCCGCCGACGGTCAGCGTCTGCGGCCCGACCCCGCTCGCCGCGCTGCCGGCCACCACGGGCGGGCCCTCGCTGAGCATCGTGATACCCGCGTTCGGGAAGCCTGGCCTGACGCGCAGCTGCATCAGGCGCGTGCGCAGCGCAGGCTGCCGCGTGCCGATGGAAATCATCGTGGTGGACGACGGGTCGCCGCGTCCGCTCGCCGAAGAGCTCAAGTCCGACGCCCTCGTGCGCATCGTGCGCCTCGATCGCAACAGCGGGTTCATCGAGGCGTGCAACCGCGGCGCGGCCGAAGCGCAGGGCACGCACCTCGTGTTCCTCAACAACGATGCCAAGGTCCGGGCGGGCGCGCTCGACGCGATGCTCGCCGCGTTCGACGCGCACGAGGGCGTCGGCATCGTCGGCTGCAAGCTGGTGTTCCCCGATGGACGACTGCAGGAGGCGGGCGCGTACATCCGCCCCGACGGCAGCGCGGACATGGTCGGCCTCTGGGACGACCCGGACAAGCCGCAATACGGCTTCGCGCGCGAGGTCGGCTACGTGTCCGGCGCGTGCCTGATGATCCCGCGCGCGCTCTTCCTCGAGCTCGGCGGCTTCGATCCGGCCTTCGCGCCCGCGTATTGCGAAGACTCCGACCTGTGCTACCGCGTGCGTGCGAGCGGACGTCGTGTCATGTACGAGCCGCGCGCGGTCGTCGTGCACGCGCTCTCGGCGTCGATGCAGGAGTCTTCGATCGACAAGCAGCAGGTCGTCGCCGCGAACCAGCACAAATTCCTGGAGCGCTGGTCGGGCACGCTCGAGGATGAGGATCGCCTTCGTGCCATCGCGTTCTACCTGCCGCAGTACCACCCCATCCCGGAGAACGATGCCTGGTGGGGCAAGGGCTTCACGGAGTGGACCAACGTCGCGCGCGCGCGGCCGCTGTTCGCCGGCCATCACCAGCCCAACATTCCCGCCGATCTCGGCTTCTACGATCTGCGCGTGCCGGAAGTGCGCGAGCAGCAGGCCGATCTCGCGCGCGCGGCCGGCCTGCATGGCTTCTGCTACTACTATTACTGGTTCGGCGGCAAGCGCCTGCTCAACGGTCCGCTCGATGCGGTGATCGCATCGGGTGCGCCCGATTTCCCGTTCTGCGTGTGCTGGGCCAACGAGAACTGGACGCGACGCTGGGATGGTCTCGATTCCGAGGTGCTGATGGCGCAGCGCCACTCGCCGGACGACGACATCGCATTCATCGAAAGCCTGCTGCCGGCGTTTCGCGATCCACGCTACATCCGCGTTCGCGGCCGGCCGGTGCTGCTCCTGTACCGCCCGGCGCTGCTGCCCGATGCGCGGGCCACGGCCGAGCGCTGGCGCGCCCACGCGAGGAAGCGCGGCATAGGCGAGCTCTATCTGCTCGCGGTGCAGAGCTTCTTCCACCTCGAAGGCGCGGCGCCCGATACGTACGGCTTCGACGGCGCGGTCGAGTTTCCGCCGCACTCGCTCGCCATCGTCGCGCCCGAGCAGCCGCAGGGCTTTCCCGGACGTCGCTTCGAGGGCAATGCGTACGACTACCGCCAGACCGCCGACAGCTTCATCAAGCGCGTGCCACCGGGCTACAAGCTCTTCCGTTGCGTCATGCCACGCTGGGACAACACCGCGCGGCGCCGCGCCGCGTCGGGCGTGTTCGTGAACGGCGGGCCCGAAGCGTATCGCGAGTGGCTGCGACGTGCGGCCGACTACACGCGGCGCATGTACTTCGGCGACGAGCGGCTCCTGTTCGTCAACGCATGGAACGAGTGGGGCGAGGGCAACTATCTCGAGCCCGACCGTCAGTACGGTCACGCCTACCTCGATGCCACGCGCGCCGTCCTGCGTGGCACGTGACGCGTCGCCCGTGAACGGGCCCCCGCTGCTGCGGACGTTCGGACAGAAGCTGCGCGTGCTCGGCGTGCTCGGCGCGGTCGCGCGTGCGTGGACGATCCTGCGGCGCGACGGCTTCGAGGGCCTCACGGCGCGCGTGCGGCACTGGAGGCGGGCCGGCACGGCGCCGTACCGCGCGCCTGCACCCGCACCGGCGCGTGCCCCGGCAGCCGCTACGCGCGGCGGTGTCAACCTCGTCGGTCATCCCTATGGCGCGCTCGGCATGGGCGAGCACATCCGCAAGTCCGCCGAGGCGTTCGCGGCCGCGGGCGTGCCGTTCGTGATCTTCAATGCGTTCGACCAGGAAGGGCCGCATGCGGGCAAGTTCGCGGAGTTCCCCTTCCACGACCGCATCGCCCGCTCGAACCCGCATCCGGTGTCGCTGTTCCACATGAACGCGGACGAGATGAAGCTCGCGTCGGCGCATCTTCGCCCGCAGTTCTTCGAGCGCAAGTACAACATCGGGTACTGGGCCTGGGAGCTCGCGCACTTCCCCGAGGCGTGGTGCTACGCGTTCGAGTTCTTCGACGAGATCTGGGCCCCGTCGCGCTTCATCCAGCAGGCCGTTGCCGAAAAGGCCCCGTGCCCCGTGCTGCACATGCCGCTCGCGGTGGACTTCGCGTCCGACGAGCGCCTGCCGCGCGAGCATTTCGGCCTGCCGCGCGAGAAGTACCTCTTCCTCTTCTACTTCGACTTCACCTCGTATGTGAGTCGCAAGAACCCGCAGGCCGTGCTCGCCGCGTTCCGCAAGGCGTTTCCACCGGACGGCGGCGGCGAGGCCGCGCTCGTGATCAAGTTGAACGGCATGGAGCACCGGCCCGTCGAGTACCAGCACTTCCTCGAGGGCCTCGACCGGCGCGACGACCTCGTGCTCATCGACCGGGTGATGACCGACCGCGAGGTGCGCAACCTCGTGCGCAACTGCGATGCCTTCGTGTCGCTGCATCGTTCGGAAGGCTTCGGCCGCGGACTGGGCGAGGCGATGTATTACGGCAAGCCGGTCATCGGCACCGCCTACTCTGGTAATCTCGACTACATGAATCCGGACAACGCGTGCCTCGTCGACGCCGTGCTGGTGCCGGTGAAGGAGGGGGAGTATCCGTTCGCCCAGGGGCAGCTGTGGGCCGATCCCGACGTCGAGCACGCGGCGCATCACATGCGTCGCCTCGTGGCGGATCGCGCGTGGGGTGCCGAGCTCGGTGCCCGGGCGGCGCGCTACATGCGCGCGCACCACAGCTTCGCCGCCGTCGGCGCGCGTTACCGTGCACGGCTTGCGCGCCTCGGCTTCGTCGACGCGGCGACGGCAGTCCGATGAACGCGGAGCGACACCTCGGCGAAGCGGCAAGGATCGCGAGCGCTGACGATTACCTGCCGGCCGTCGCGTGGGTCGACGAGCGCCTGCGCAAGGGCCGCTCGCCGCGCGACGGCTATGTCCGCGGCTGGGGGCTGCAATTCGGCGGCCTGCGCGACAAGGTGCGCGCGGATCCGCTCTACGCCGAAGCGGCGGCGCTCGCCGCCGGCCGCAGCGTGCTGTCCGAGGACAATCGCCTCAACCTGTTCCTCATCCTGAAGTTCTTCCTGCCGCGACTTGCGTTCGGGCACGTCGCCGAATTCGGCGCGTATCGCGGCGGCAATGCCATGTTCATGGCGCGCGTGCTGCAGCGGGTGCGCCCGGGCGCGAGGGTGTACGCGTTCGACACGTTCGCGGGCATGCCGCGGACCGACCCCTCGATCGACGCGCATCAGGCCGGCGACTTCGCCGACGTGGACCTCGACGAGCTCAGGAGCGCTGCCGCGGGCGCCGGCCTCGACAACCTGGAGTTCGTGCAGGGGCTGTTCGAGGACACGGTGGCGCCGTGGCTCGTCGGGCACGGTCCCGTCGCGCTCGCGCACATCGACTCCGACATCTACTCGGCCATCGCGACGTCGTACGATGCCGTGAAGCCGCACATGGTGCCCGGCGGCTATTTCGTGTTCGACGACGCCACGGTCGCGAGCTGCCTGGGCGCGACCGAGGCGGTGGAGGAGCTCGCGATCCGGCGCGACGGCCTGCACGCCGAGCAGATCTTCCCTCAGTTCGTGTTCCGCGCCCGCTCATGAAGGAGTGCAGCAAGTCCATCCCCCGGCGGCTCGCCGACGCGAACTTCGCGACGCGCTACTTCGTCGGTGCGGGGCTCGACGTCGGCGGCAAGCCCGACCCGCTTGCCCTCTATGCGGAGCTCTTTCCGCGCGTCACCTCGATCCGCACGTGGGACCTCGAGGACGGCGACGCGCAGGTGCTGGACGGCGTGGCGCCGGAGAGCCTCGACTTCGTGCACAGCAGTCACTGCCTCGAGCACCTGCGCGACCCGCGTGCCGGTCTCGCCGCGTGGTTTCGCGCGGTCAAGCCGGGCGGCCATCTCGTGGTGACGGTGCCGGACGAGGACCTGTACGAGCAGGGGGTGTTTCCCAGCACGTTCAATCGCGACCACAAGCACACGTTCACCATCTTCAAGCCGACGTCGTGGAGTCCGGCGTCGATCAACGTCGTCGATCTCCTCGCGGCACTGGGGCCCGAAGCGCAGCCGCTGCGGATCGAGCTGCTGCACGGCACGTATCGTTTCTCGCTGCCGCGCTACGACCAGACCCAGACGCCTGTCGCGGAGTGCGGCATCGAGTTCGTGGTGCGCAAGCGGCACGCCAGCGAAGTTGCGGCGGGTGGGCGCCTGCCCGCCGCGCACGGCGTGGAGCGCGAGCTGCGCATCCACCTCAACCAGTATCGCGACGACAACGCGGCGATGAAGGCGGGCAATGCATCGCGGCCGCCGTTCCGCAACGACGGCGAGCTGTGACGCGCGAGATGAGGCACGTCCGATGAAGGTCCGCGCCCGGGCTCCGCTGCGGCTCGGCCTCGCCGGCGGCGGCACCGACGTGTCGCCCTACTGCGACGAGCACGGCGGCGTGGTGCTCAACGCAACCATCGCGCTGTACGCGTACGCGACCGTGCGTTCGCTCGACGAGCCGTGCATCGAGCTTGCCGCCGAGGACCAGGAGCAGCGCGTCGTCCTGCCGCTCGCGTCGCAGCTGCCGACGCAGGGGCCGCTCGCGCTGCATTGCGGCGTGTACAACCGCATCGTTCGCGACTTTCGCCGCGGCGAGCCGCTCGCCGTGGCGCTGACCACGCAATCCGAGGCGCCGATGGGCTCGGGCCTGGGCGCGTCCTCCACGTTGGTCGTGGCGATGGTGAAGGCATTCGCGGAGCTGCTGGCACTGCCGCTGGGCGAGTACGATATCGCGCGCATCGCCTACGAGATCGAGCGCGTCGACCTCGGGCTTGCGGGCGGTCGCCAGGACCAGTACGCGGCGGCATTCGGCGGCGTGAACTTCATGGAGTTCTACGCCAACGAGCGCGTGATCGTGAATCCGCTGCGGATCAAGAACTGGATCCTGTCGGAGCTCGAGGCCTCGACGATCCTGTACTTCAGCGGCACGTCGCGCGAGTCCGCCCGCATCATCGGCGAGCAGAGGGCGCGCATGCAGCAGCACGACGCGGCGCAGCTCGAGGCGCTCGATGCACTGCGCGAGGAGGCGTGGACGATGAAGGAGCACATCCTGCGCGGCGACATCCGCGGCTTCGCGGAATCGATGAAGAAGGGCTGGCGCGCCAAGAAGCGGACGGCCTCGAGCATCTCGAGCCCGCACATCGAGGAGGCGATCGCCACGGCGGAGTCGTGCGGGGCGTACGCCGCGAAGGTGTCCGGCGCGGGGGGCGGCGGCTTCGTCATGCTGTTCGCCGATCCCGAGCACCGCCGGCGGATCTGCGCAGCCCTCGAGGCGCTCGGTCACGGCACCGTGCACGCGTGCCACTTCACGCGCTACGGCACGCAAGGGTGGCGTCTCGACTGATTCGGGCGCGCGCACGTGGCGCGCGCATCGCGCCGCGCCCCGCTCGCGGGCGCGCTTCGCGGTCATGACGCGCGACGCGGTGATCCTCGCGGGCGGGCTCGGCACGCGCCTCGCCGGCGTGCTCGCCGACGTGCCCAAGGCGCTGGCACCGGTCGCCGGCCGGCCGTTCCTCGACTGGCAGCTCGAGTACCTGCAGATGCAACCGGTCGATCGGGTGGTGCTGTGCGTTGGCCATCTCGCAGCGCAGATCGTCGCGCGGTACGGCGAGCGGTTCGGCCGTCTCGAGATTCGCTATGCGCGCGAGGAGACGCCGCTCGGCACCGGCGGCGCCATCCGGCGGGCCATGACGGAGCAGGGCCTCGCGACCGCGTTCGTCATGAATGGCGACACGCTGCTCCCCGTTGCATTGCAGGACGTGGCCGGCCGCGCCGGCGACGACGTGGTGATCGCAGCGCGCGAAGTCGACGATGTCGCGCGGTATGGCGTGCTCACGCTCGTCGGCGAGCGCGTGACCGGATTCGCGGAGAAGGCGCGCACGGGGCCGGGCTGCGTCAATGCGGGGGTGTACTGGCTGCGGCGGGACGTGTTCGAGCGCTGGGCGCTGCCCGCAGCGTTCTCGTTCGAGCACGAGTTGCTGGCCGCGCACGTTGCCGGGCTGCACGTGCGCGCCGTCGTCGTCCGCGCACCGTTCATCGACATCGGCACGCCCGACGCGCTCGCAGCGGCGCAGCTCCAGATTCCCGCGTTGCCGGGCAGGCACGCGAGCCCCGGAGCGACGGCACCGGAGCGCTGAGCCGGCGAACGCGCGGGCGCGCCGCCTGCAGCTCAGGGCTCGATGTCCCGGAGTGAAGGGACGATCTCCACGTGCGGGGGAAGGCCCGTCGGCGGTGCGTCGGGGCACAGCAGGATCGGGCGGCCTACGCCGGCGCGCACCGCCGCTTCCATGTCCGAGACCTTGTCGCCCACGAGTGCCGAGGCTGCGAGATCGAGGTCGAGCTCGTCGCGCGCGCGCAGCAGCATGCCCGGATTGGGCTTTCGATCCTGCGATTCGCGCCGATACCGACCGACGCCGTGCTCCGGGTGATACGGACAGTGATACACGCGTTCGATGTGCACGCCGCGCGTCGTCAACGCGTCCAGCATCCACTTCGTGAGCGCGTCGAAATCGGCCTCGGTGTACAGGCCGCGGCCGATGCCCGCCTGGTTGGTCACGACCACGCTGACGTATCCGCGCGCGCCGAACCGTGAGCACAGCTCGGCGATCCCGTCGACGAACTCGAAATCGGCCGGCCGGTGGACATATCCGCGATCGACGTTGATCACGCCGTCGCGATCGAGGAAGAGCGCCGGGCGCATCGCACTACGGCACCATCTGCCATCCCGTCCCGACGCTCGACACGGTTTCCATCGTGGGCGCCAAGTGGCGACCGTGCATCATCCAGCGCACGACGCTGCCGTTGACTGGGCCGTACCACATGAGATCGTCGCGCCCGTCGAGATCGAAATCGCCCGCCGTGCCGAGCGTCCAGTCCGCGATTTGCACCGAGACGAAGAAGTCGTAGTCGGCGAGGGCACCGGCGTCGACGTACCACGCCGCAGCCATCCCGGTCGACGGGTCGCGCCAGAAGATGTCGCTCATGCCGTCGCCATCGAGATCGGCGATGCGATACGGACGCCAGCTGCTGCCCGGACCGACCGCACCGGGGAAGCTTGCAGTGAAGCTGCCGTCGCCTGCCATCATCCATATCGCGACGACGCCGTCCGCGGGCTCGAACCACAGCAGATCGCCGATGCCGTCGCCGTTGAAATCGCCGATGCCGTAAAGCTCGAACGAGGCCGGCACGTTGCCGTAGTCCTGCGTGCCGGCGAGCGTGCCGCTCGTGCTCATGGACCACACGAGCAGGTGACCGTCGGCGCTGTCGCGCCATACGAGATCCGCGCGGCCGTCGCCGTTGACGTCGCCCACGGCGGTGAGCACCCAGGTGCTGCTTGCGCCGACGCTTCCCGGGAACGTTGCGCTTCCGATGCTGGTTGGCGAGTTCATGAGCCAGATCGCGATCTGGCCCGTCGCCTGCTGGAACCAGATCACGTCGACGATGCCGTCCCCGTTCACGTCGCCGGTGGCGATCGGCGCCCAGCCCTGCGCAGGCGACACGCCCGGCAGGAAGCCCGCGGCGAATTGCGCGGGACCGCTTCCGGTCATCGTCCAGGTCGCGTTGATGCCGTCGGAATGACGCCAGAACACGTCGGTCCGATCGTCGGCATTGAAGTCGCTCTTGGCCGTCGGCTTCAGCACCATGCGCACGCGGTTGTTGTCGTAGTCGGCGATCAGCACGTCGCCGCCCGCGTTGACCGCAACGTCGGAGAGCGACGAGAAGCTCGCCTGCGTTGCGGGTCCTCCGTCGCCGGAGAAGCCCTGGAATCCGCTGCCCGCGATCGTGTTGATCACGCCCGTCCCGGCCCTGACCTTGCGCACGCGCACGTTGCCGAAATCCGCGATGTAGAGGTTGCCCGCGCCGTCGAGTGCGAGGCCTTGCGGACTGCTCAGCGATGCGGCCGTCGCCGCGCCGCCGTCGCCCGAGAAGCCGGGGCTGCCATTGCCGGCGACCGTCGTGATGATGCTGGTGCCGACGTTGCTGGGTGTAGTCACTTTTCGCACGCGATGGTGGCCGCTATCCGCGATGTACAGGTTGCCCGCCGCATCCAGCGCCACGCCCGTCGGGGATTGCAGCGATGCGCCCGTCGCGCTTCCGCCGTCACCGGGCGGCGAGGCGGGCGTGCCACCGCCCGCGATCGTGCTGATGTTGCCGTTGCTCGCGGACACCATGCGGATGCGATCGTTGCCGTAGTCGGCGATGTACACGTTGCCGGCGGCATCGACCGCGACGGCCTGCGGAGTGTCGAGCGCTGCCGCCGTTGCAGGTCCGTTGTCGCCCGAGAAGGACTGCGCGCCCGTGCCGGCGATCGTCGTGATGACGCCCCCGCTGACCTTGCGCACGCGATTGTTGTACGCATCCGCGATGTAGACGTTGCCTGCGCTGTCGATCGCGGTATCGCGCGGGCTGTACAGCGATGCCGCGATGGCAGGCCCGTTGTCGCCGGAGAACGTGCTGTTCGTCCCGTTGCCGGCGACGGCATCGATCACTCCCGACGTGACGATTCGCACGCGTCCCGTGTCGCTGTCGACGATGTACACGTTGCCTGCGCTGTCGATGGTGACGCCGCTCGGACCGAAAAGCGCCGATGCGCCCACCGCGTTGCCATCTCCGCCGGAGAAGCCGCTGCCCGCGACGGTCGCGATGACATTGCTCGCGATCCTGCGCACCCGCGCGTTGCCGGTATCGGCAACATAGACGTTGCCCGCGGTATCCACGGCGACACCCACGGGGGTCGACAACGCTGCTGCGGTTGGCGATCCGTTGTCGCCGGAGAAGCCGTTCGTCCCGGTGCCGGCCACCGTGGTGATCGTGCCGGACGCGACCTTGCGCAGCACGGAGTTGCTGTGGTCCGCGATGTACACGTTGCCCGAGCCGTCGACGGCGACCCCTTCCGGGTCGTTGAGCGTCGCCGAAATCGCAGGGCCGTTGTCGCCGGTGTAGTCGGCCGTACCGTTGCCGGCGAGCGTGGTGATGATTCCACCGGTCACCTTGCGGATCCGGTTGTTGTTCGCGTCGGCGATGTACAGCGCACCGCCGGTTTCGATCGCGACTGCAATCGGCTCGAGCTGTGCTGCCGTCGCAAGTCCGGTATCGCCCGAGGAGCCGGGCGTGCCGTTGCCGGCCACGGTGCCGATGTTGCCCGTCGACGCGACCACGGCGCGAATCCGGTAATTGCTGCTGTCGGCGATGTAGAGATTTCCGGCCGCATCCACCGCGACGCCCGTCGGATCGCTGCAGCGCAGCGGCGGTGGCGAGACCGCCATCGCCGGAGAAACCCGCGGCACCCGTGCCGGCGACCGTGCTGATGATGCCCGCCGGTGTGACCTTGCGCACCCGGTTGTTGCCGGTGTCGGCGATGTAGACGTTGCCGCTGGTGTCGACGGCAACGCCGCGCGGGTAGTTGAGCATCGCGGAAGTCGCCGTCCCGCCGTCGCCCGAGAATCCCGCGAAACCGGTGCCCGCCACCGTGCTGATCGTGCCGTTCGATGCGACCTTGCGGATGCGTTGGTTGCGCGTGTCGGCGATGTACAGATTGCCCGAGCTGTCCAGGGCGGCGGCCTGCGGGCTCACCAGCACTGCCGCCGTCGCAACACCCCCATCGCCGGTGAAGCCGCCGGCGTACGTGACGACGCTTTGCGCCTGCGCAGCGGGCGGCAGCCACGTCGACACCAGGCAGAGCAGGCCGAGCAGCACCGCCGGCGCACGTGCGAGGGAGATCATCGTTCGAAACACCCGTCGCGGAAGGCCGGTGTTGATGGTGTTCATGAGGCTTCGACTCCGAAACGCGCCTGCGGGCGCGGCAATCCTCGCGCTCGGTGCCATCGATCGCGAGTCGCTGTTGTTGATCACAGAATGCGCAAACGACCCGACGCAGAAGCCGGCTTGCGGGTCAAAGCAAGCTGCATTCCGTATGGGCCCGAGGCGAGTATCGCAGACTTGGTCGATGCGCGCCGATACGCGCGTCGCATGCGGGTCGCACGGCGCTTACGGCACCATCTGCCAGCCCGTTCCGACGCCGGACACCGTTTCCGTCGTGGGTGCAACGTGGCGGCCATGCATCAACCAGCGCACCACGCTGCCGTCAGCCGTCGCATACCACATGAGATCGTCGTGCCCGTCGAGGTTGTAGTCGCCCACGCTGCCGAGCTGCCACGCCGCGAGCGGGACCGACACGAAGAAGTCGAAGTCGGCGAGCGCGCCCGAGGCGCCCATGTACCACGCGACCGTCTTGTAGAGCGACGCGACCTGGCTGCGTGTCGGGCCGGCCTTCGGCACGTTCTCGAATGTCCAGCCGGTCGTGTCCTGGGGCGCATCGAACTGCGGCGCAGGTCCGAGCTCTGCAGCGCCCGCGTTGCGTTGAACCGCAAGCGTGAGCAGCAGGAGCAGAGCGACCCATGCAAGGGTGTGGATGCGCCCCGTGCGCGGGAGCCACGAGACGGAAGCGGCGGTGAGAGGTTCGGTGCGCAGCGAGGCCTGGGACGGTGTGCGGCGAGAGGTCAAGGGAACTCCTTCGCGGCTGCAGGGATCGATTCGATTGTGCCGTGCAGCACTCGCGCCGGAGGCGACATAAATCAAGCCCGAGCGGGCGGTCGGGCGCTAAAAGGGTTTATCCTGCGATGCCAGGGTGTGCGCGTGCGCACGTGCATCGGCAGATGCGGTGCGTTCCCGCTGCCGACCGCCTACCTCTCTCATGCGGAGACTTTCGACATGATCACTCAGCCCTTAAGCGACGTGCTCAAGCGCAAGAAGATCCAGGAACTCGTGTCGGTGACCGCTTCGGCCACCGTCGCCGATGCGGTGCGGCTCATGAGTCGCAACGGCGTGGGCGCCGTCATCGTGCGCAAGCCCAATGGCGGCGTGGATGGCATCTTCACCGAGCGCGACCTCATGCGCCGTGTCGTCGACGAGGCGAAGGATGCCAAGACCACGCCCATCGCGAGCGTCATGAGCCGGGACGTGCGCCGCGTATCGTCCGCCGCGACGGTGGAGGAAGCGCTGCGCCTGATGGTCGAATATGGTCACCGCCACCTTCTCGTCGAGGATGGCGAGCAGCCCAAGGGGCTCGTGTCCGTGCGCGACCTCATGTCGTGGCTGGTGTTGCCGGACGAGCCGATTGCGCACGAAGGTCGCGGTGGCGTGATCCGCGCGCGCGCCGAGGACGCGATTCGCACGATCCAGGGCTCGACCTGATCGCACGATCTTCCGTCGTCGCGAAACGCAGAAGGCCCGATGCCGGGCCTTCTGCGTTTATTCGGCGAGTGTGAGCGTTACTTCGCTGCCCACTCCACGATCGCCTTCACATCCTCGGGCTTGGCCTTCACGGCCATGTGACCCTTGCCCGACGTCACCTTGGTGATGGCAGCCTGGATCTGATCCGGCTTGCCCTTGTGCTTGGCCATCACCGTCTTGAGGTCCTTGTCGCCCTTGTGGCAGTTCAGGCATCCATTGGCTTTCGCCAGATCTTCCTGTGCGTATGCGGCACCCGCTGCAACGAGCGAGGCGGCCGCGAATAGTGCGATTGCAATCGACTTCATGTGTGTGCTCCCGTGTTGGGCCATGACCGGCATAGGCGGAACCGGCCGCTCAAACGCGCGGACGCTGAACCGAATGCCGCGGCGTCATTCGAGATTATCCGCCTGCTCGCCGGCGCTGTCGCGCGGCAGAAGGCCGCGTCGTGGTCATACAGCCCGCTCGCGGGCGTGCATCACGTTTGCCACAGCGCGACGGTCACGATGTAATCGTCGCCGATGGGTACGCGATGCAATTGCCACGCATCCGGAACGTAGGGTGCGGGTCCGGCGATGACGCGCAGCGCGTCGTGCGGCTCGACGGCAATGCGGCCGAAAGGCGCACGCAGGCCGTCGCCCGTCGCCTTGCTCATCGCCTCCTTGCAGGTCCACGTCTCGAGGAAACGCCGGCGCCCATGGTCCGCGCTCAGCGTTGCCACGGCACGACGCTCGTCGTCGGTGAGAAGCTTGCGCGCGAGGCGCTGCACGTTGACGGCGCGAGCGGCGCTCTCGATGTCGATGCCCACGCGCTGCGTTGCCGGCAGGCCGAAGCCGATCGCGAACACCGCCATCATGCCGGTGTGCGTGACGTTGAAGTCGGGACCGACGGTTCGTTGCAGGTACGGTCTGCCGCGAGGGCCGCGCGCGATCGGAACACGATCGGGATCTGCGCCGACGTACGTCGAAAGCACGCCCCGAAGCGATGCCCGGCCGGTGATGTATCTTTCGCGTAGCTCGACGCTGCCGAAGCGCGCCGCGCGCGCTCGCTCTTCAGGCGAAAGCCACTGCCCGATCCGCGCCGCCGTCGAGGCTGCATCGCGCAGGTCGCAGCGCCACACGCCCACGCGACAGGCGAGCGGCGCGAACTCGATCAACTGCGGCTCGGGACCGACGTGTCCCGCGAATGGAGAGTTTCGTTGGTTCACGTGATGATTGGATGTGCCCCGGTGCGCGCATGACGGGATTGCTGCTCAACGCCCTCAGCCGCGTGCCGTTGCCGATCCTGTACGGGATCGGCTGGCTGGCGTACATCATCGTGTTCGAGGTTCTGCGCTGGCGCCGCGACCTTGCCGCCGACAATCTGCGCCGCGCCTTCCCGGAGAAGGGCGAGCTGGAGATCGGGCAGCTCCTGCGGCAATCCTATCGCAACCTTGGCGTGCTCGTGGCTGAGGCGTTGCACGGGTTCACCGCCTCGCGCGAGGACATGCGAAAGCGGGTGCGGTTCGAGAATCCCGAGCTTCTCATGCAATACGTGCGGCGGGGGCAGTCGGTGATCGTGCTGACGGGCCACTTCTGCAACTGGGAGTGGCTGCTGACCGGCGCGGCTGCGCAGCTCGACGTGCCGATCGACGCCGTGTACAAGCCGCAGCGCGCCCGTGCGGTCGACCGCTTCCTGCGCGATGCCCGCGCACGTTTCGGCGGCAATCCGATCCCCGCGAAGAGCTTCCTGCACGAGGTGCTGCGCCGCCGGCGCGAGGCGCGAGCCTATGCGCTCGTGGCCGACCAGACACCGATGCGCAAGGAAGACAAGCACTGGACGTGGTTCCTGCACCGCGAAACGGCCTTCTACACCGGGGCCGACAAGATGGCGCGCATCCTGCGGGCGCCCGTGCTGTTCGTAACCATGCGCCGGATCGGGAAAGGCCGGTACACGGCGCACTTCCAGTTGCTCGCCGAGCCGCCCTACGATCGCGCCACCGGCGGCCTCATCATCGAGCGGTACGCCCGCGCGCTGGAAGCGGAGATCCGCACGAGCCCCGCCGACTGGCTCTGGGTGCACCGGAAGTGGAAATACCCGCGCACGGAGCCGGCCCGCGCGTGAACCGAAGGCGTGATGCGGCCTCGGCCCAGCCAGTCGACGACATGCTTCGTCGGAGTGCTTCGGGGCGACCGGATCGGCATCCGCGGTGTGAGCGTCGACGCGTTCGTCGCACTTGCCGCATGAGGTGAGCGGCGCGTGGAAATACTTGCATTGCTGCACTGCTTCCGCTAGAATTTCGCCTCTTCGCTGCTCATCACCGGCTGCACTGCAACCGGCTTCGAAAAAGCAGCCTGCTCTTTAACAACTGACAACCGATAGGTGTGGGTGCACGGGTTTTTGGGTGCCTGGGGCGCCGTTCGTGGCGCGAGCTGCGGGGGTGGACTGGGTGATCGACGGAACCGAAGTGCTCACACCGACGCAAAAAGTCTTGTTCTGTTCTGGCCGCGAGGTCGGGACGGGGCAGGGCCAACGTCGATTGAGTTACTTGTAGAAGATCGAGCTTTTCAACTGAAGAGTTTGATCCTGGCTCAGATTGAACGCTGGCGGCATGCTTTACACATGCAAGTCGAACGCGTCAGGGGGCAACTCCTGATGAGTGGCGAACGGGTGAGTAATGCATCGGAACGTACCCCGTAGTGGGGGATAACGCCGCGAAAGCGGCGCTAATACCGCATATGCTCTACGGAGGAAAGCAGGGGACCCGCAAGGGCCTTGTGCTATGGGAGCGGCCGATGCCCGATTAGCTTGTTGGTGAGGTAATGGCTCACCAAGGCGACGATCGGTAGCTGGTCTGAGAGGATGATCAGCCACACTGGGACTGAGACACGGCCCAGACTCCTACGGGAGGCAGCAGTGGGGAATTTTGGACAATGGGGGCAACCCTGATCCAGCCATGCCGCGTGCGGGAAGAAGGCCTTCGGGTTGTAAACCGCTTTTGGTCGGGAAGAAAAGGCATTTCCTAATAGGGGGTGTTCTTGACGGTACCGGCAGAATAAGCACCGGCTAACTACGTGCCAGCAGCCGCGGTAATACGTAGGGTGCGAGCGTTAATCGGAATTACTGGGCGTAAAGCGTGCGCAGGCGGTTCGCCGTGTCCGATGTGAAAGCCCCGGGCTCAACCTGGGAATGGCATTGGAAACTGGCGGGCTGGAGTGTGGCAGAGGGGGGTGGAATTCCACGTGTAGCAGTGAAATGCGTAGAGATGTGGAGGAACACCGATGGCGAAGGCAGCCCCCTGGGCCAACACTGACGCTCAGGCACGAAAGCGTGGGGAGCAAACAGGATTAGATACCCTGGTAGTCCACGCCCTAAACGATGTCAACTGGGTGTTGGGGAAGCGATTCCTTGGTACCGTAGCTAACGCGTGAAGTTGACCGCCTGGGGAGTACGGCCGCAAGGTTAAAACTCAAAGGAATTGACGGGGACCCGCACAAGCGGTGGATGATGTGGATTAATTCGATGCAACGCGAACAACCTTACCTACCCTTGACATGTCCGGAACCCTGCTGAGAGGTGGGGGTGCCCGAAAGGGAATCGGAACACAGGTGCTGCATGGCTGTCGTCAGCTCGTGTCGTGAGATGTTGGGTTAAGTCCCGCAACGAGCGCAACCCTTGTCCCTAGTTGCTACGCAAGGGCACTCTAGGGAGACTGCCGGTGACAAACCGGAGGAAGGTGGGGATGACGTCAAGTCCTCATGGCCCTTATGGGTAGGGCTTCACACGTCATACAATGGCCGGTACAGAGGGTTGCCAACCCGCGAGGGGGAGCCAATCCCAGAAAGCCGGTCGTAGTCCGGATCGCAGTCTGCAACTCGACTGCGTGAAGTCGGAATCGCTAGTAATCGCGGATCAGCATGTCGCGGTGAATACGTTCCCGGGTCTTGTACACACCGCCCGTCACACCATGGGAGTGGGGTGCACCAGAAGTAGGTAGGCTAACCGCAAGGAGGCCGCTTACCACGGTTTGCTTCATGACTGGGGTGAAGTCGTAACAAGGTAGCCGTATCGGAAGGTGCGGCTGGATCACCTCCTTTCTCGGAATCAGTGGTCACCGGCAGGTGGCGCCACCCGGATTCTCGCGTACCCACAACCTATCGGTTGTTTGCCGTCGGGCGAGCTGGCAAGCGGGCCTGTAGCTCAGTTGGTTAGAGCACCGTCTTGATAAGGCGGGGGTCGATGGTTCGAATCCATCCAGACCCACCACCCCCGGCGCGGCCGGGGCCGGCCTGCGGGCCAGATCGAGCGCGAGCGCCGGATCGGGGCTGTAGCTCAGTTGGGAGAGCGCCTGCTTTGCAAGCAGGAGGCCGTCGGTTCGATCCCGTCCAGCTCCACCATTCTCTCCCCAGGGACCATAACCAAGCGTGTGCGCAGCGCGCGTGCTTGGTTCTGGCTCCTTGCCAGGATCGGTTGCTCTTTAACAATCAGGAAGAAGTAAAGAATCTCGCGCCGCGCGGGCTCGGGTGGCGACAGCTGCTCGAGTGGGCGTGGTGCGAGATGGGTTGGATTGTATCGAGGCCCGCGGTTCCCTTAGTCGGGGGCGGTGGGTCAATCGCAAACGCCTGTAACGCGGCTGCTGTGTCAGCAGTGCGCAGCGTTATGGGGTCAAGCGACTAAGTGCATGTGGTGGATGCCTTGGCGATCACAGGCGATGAAGGACGTGGCAGCCTGCGAAAAGCTGCGGGGAGCTGGCAAACGAGCATTGATCCGCAGATGTCCGAATGGGGAAACCCGGCCCGCAAGGGTCACCGCCGCCTGAATACATAGGGCGGAGGGAGCGAACCCGGTGAACTGAAACATCTCAGTAGCCGGAGGAACAGAAATCAACCGAGATTCCCAGAGTAGTGGCGAGCGAAATGGGAGCAGCCGTCGCGTTTTAGCAAGGGTTTCAGGAGAATGGTCTGGAAAGGCCGGCCGCAGTGGGTGACAGCCCCGTATCCGAAGGAACCGTTGTGGAACCAAGCGCGAGCTAAGTAGGGCGGGACACGTGAAATCCTGTCTGAAGATGGGGGGACCATCCTCCAAGGCTAAATACTCGTGATCGACCGATAGTGAACCAGTACCGTGAGGGAAAGGCGAAAAGAACCCCGGGAGGGGAGTGAAATAGATCCTGAAACCGCATGCATACAAACAGTCGGAGCCTGGGCAACTGGGTGACGGCGTACCTTTTGTATAATGGGTCAGCGACTTACGTTTACCAGCGAGCTTAACCGAATAGGGGAGGCGCAGCGAAAGCGAGTCCGAACAGGGCGCTTGAGTTGGTAGGCGTAGACCCGAAACCGGATGATCTACCCATGGCCAGGCTGAAGCGGGGGTAACACCTCGTGGAGGGCCGAACCCACTCCCGTTGAAAAGGTAGGGGATGAGCTGTGGGTAGGGGTGAAAGGCTAAACAAATCCGGAAATAGCTGGTTCTCTCCGAAAACTATTTAGGTAGTGCCTCGTGTATTACCTGCGGGGGTAGAGCACTGTTATGGTTGTGGGGGCCATTGAGGCCTATCACGCCATTGCAAACTCCGAATACCGCAGAGTATGAGCACGGGAGACAGACTCCGGGTGCTAACGTCCGGGGTCAAGAGGGAAACAACCCAGACCGCCAGCTAAGGTCCCCAAGGCACAGTTAAGTGGGAAACGAGGTGGGAAGGCTCAGACAGCCAGGATGTTGGCTTAGAAGCAGCCATCATTTAAAGAAAGCGTAATAGCTCACTGGTCGAGTCGTCCTGCGCGGAAGATGTAACGGGGCTCAAACTGTGCACCGAAGCTGCGGATCGACTCATCCTTCGGGATGGGTTGATGGTAGGAGAGCGTTCCGTAGGCCTGTGAAGGTGACTCGAGAGGGTTGCTGGAGGTATCGGAAGTGCGAATGCTGACATGAGTAGCGATAAAGCGGGTGAAAGGCCCGCTCGCCGAAAGCCCAAGGTTTCCTGCGCCACGTTCATCGGCGCAGGGTGAGTCGGCCCCTAAGGTGAGGACGAGAGTCGTAGCCGATGGGAAGCTGGTTAATATTCCAGCACCGGCTTGGGATGCGATGGGGGGACGGAGAAGGTTAACTCGGCCGGGTGTTGGACGTCCCGGTTTAAGCGTGTAGGCGTGGCCGCTTGGCAAATCCGGTGGTCTTAGCTGAGGCGTGACGACGAGGGCGGGCTTGCCCGCCTGAAGTGAGCGATACCCTGCTTCCAGGAAAAGCCTCTAAGCTTCAGTTCCAAGCTGACCGTACCGCAAACCGACACAGGTGGGCAGGATGAATATTCTAAGGCGCTTGAGAGAACTCAGGAGAAGGAACTCGGCAAATTAGCACCGTAACTTCGGGATAAGGTGCGCCCCTGGTAGGTGAAGGCGTACAGCCGGAGCCCAGAGGGGCCGCAGTGAAATGGTGGCTGCGACTGTTTAACAAAAACACAGCACTCTGCTAAGACGAAAGTCGACGTATAGGGTGTGACGCCTGCCCGGTGCCGGAAGGTTAAGTGATGGGGTGCAAGCTCTTGATCGAAGCCCCGGTAAACGGCGGCCGTAACTATAACGGTCCTAAGGTAGCGAAATTCCTTGTCGGGTAAGTTCCGACCTGCACGAATGGCGTAACGATGGCCACACTGTCTCCTCCTGAGACTCAGCGAAGTTGAAGTGTTTGTGAAGATGCAATCTCCCCGCGGCAAGACGGAAAGACCCCGTGCACCTTTACTGTAGCTTTGCATTGGACTGTGATGGGACCTGTGTAGGATAGCTGGGAGGCGATGAAGCGAGGGCGCTAGCTTTCGTGGAGCCAACCTTGAAATACCAGCCTGGTGTCATTGCGGTTCTAACCTGGGTCCATCAACTGGATCGGGGACCGTGCATGGTAGGCAGTTTGACTGGGGCGGTCTCCTCCCAAAGCGTAACGGAGGAGCTCGAAGGTCTCCTAGGTACGGTCGGACATCGTACTGATAGTGCAATGGCACAAGGAGGCTTGACTGCGAGCCTGACAAGGCGAGCAGGTGCGAAAGCAGGACATAGTGATCCGGTGGTTCTGTATGGAAGGGCCATCGCTCAACGGATAAAAGGTACGCCGGGGATAACAGGCTGATACCGCCCAAGAGTTCATATCGACGGCGGTGTTTGGCACCTCGATGTCGGCTCATCACATCCTGGGGCTGTAGCCGGTCCCAAGGGTATGGCTGTTCGCCATTTAAAGTGGTACGTGAGCTGGGTTCAAAACGTCGTGAGACAGTTTGGTCCCTATCTGCCGTGGGCGCTGGAGATTTGACGGGGGCTGCTCCTAGTACGAGAGGACCGGAGTGGACGCACCGCTGGTGTACCGGTTGTGACGCCAGTCGCATTGCCGGGTAGCTACGTGCGGAAGCGATAACCGCTGAAAGCATCTAAGCGGGAAACGTGCCTGAAGATGAGATCTCCCGGGGCCTTGAGCCCCCTGAAGGGTCGTGGCAGACCACCACGTTGATAGGTCGGGTGTGGAAGGGCAGTAATGCCTTAAGCTAACCGATACTAATTGCCCGTGCGGCTTGACCCCATAACGCTGCGCATCGCGCCGCGTCAGGCTGTTTGCGAAACGCCATCCAACCCCCCTTTACTTCTTCCGCCCGGCCCGCGCCACGGCATGCTGCAGCCCCGCGCGGACCACGATCAACGTCTGACGACCATAGCCCGCTGGCCCCACCCCTTCCCATCCCGAACAGGACCGTGAAACGGCGGCGCGCCGATGATAGTGTGGATTACCCATGCGAAAGTAGGTCATCGTCAGGCACCCCTCCCCAAACGCCCAACCCCATCCCGGTTGGGCGTTTGCACTTCGCCGCCCACCGCGTGCGCACGCTCAGGGCGTCGACCCGGATTTCGACCTCGGCGGGTAGGCGAGCGCGAACGCCTTCCCCTCCAAGGCCAAGTTCGGGTTGTACGTCGGATCGGCCTTCATCCAGGCGCCCCACCGTGCCTCGAAGATCGCGGTTTCGCGCGCAACGCGTGCGAGTTCCGCAGGCGCGACTTCGAGCCCGCGCGATGCGCTTTCGGCATGGATCAGCTCGGCGTGCGGCGTGAAGATGTTGCGATAGCCGTGCGCGATCGCACGAAGACACAGGTCGACGTCGTTGTGCGACACGCACAGCGTTTCGTCGAAGCCGCCGATCTCCTCGAACACCTGCTTGCGGATCGCGGCGCAGGCCGTCACTACCGCGGTGACGTCCTGCGCGGCCTGGGCGCGGCCCGCGACGCCGGCGTAGCCCTGGCGATAGCCCACGTAGGGACGATCTGCCGTTCCGTTCAGGCCCACGATCACGCCGGCGTGCTGGATGGTGTGGTTCGGATACAGCAGCAACGCGCCGACGACTGCCACATCGGGCTGGACGGCGTGGCCTGCCAGCTCGTCGAGCCAGTCGGCATCGAGCACCTGAACGTCGTTGTTGAGCAGCACCACGACCTCGCCTCGTGCGTGCCGCACACCTGCATTGCATTGCGCCGAGTAGTTGAAGGGGCCCGCGTACGGCACGATGCGCACGCGAGGGTCGGCGCGCAACTCGTCCAGGAGGTGCATTGCGTCGGGCTCCCGCGATTCGTGATCGACGATCACGAGCTCGTACCGCCCATACGCCGTGCGCGACAGGACGCTGCCGGTGCACGCGCGCAGCAGATCCGCGCGATCGCGCGTGAGCATCACGATCGACACGAGTGGCGCCGGGTCCGGCAGCGCGTAGCGGATGCGCCAGCCATACATGGTGCGCTCCACGCGGCCCGCGATGCCGCGCCGCTGCAGCGTCTCCTCGATCACCGCCCGTTGTGCCGCTTCGATGCCGCGCTTGTGGTACACGGCGGTGGCCGTGGAGCCGTCGAGGGTACGCCAGTGGTAGAGAACGAAGGGCACGTGCACGATTTCGCCGGGTTGCGCGAGCTCGGACATGCGCAGCACGAAATCCCAATCCTGCACGCCGTCGTGCGCGGAACGGAACCCGCCGATCCTTCGCGCGAGGTCGGTGCGGACGGTGCACAGGTGCAGCACGTAATTGGTCGTGCGAATCCACTCCGCGTTCCAGTCCGGCTTGAAGTGGGGCGCGGAGCGACGCCCGTGCGCATCGATCCTGTCCTCGTCCGAATAGAGCAGCACGGCACCGCGGTTGCGCGACGATCGCCTGGGCGGTCCTGAAGAGCGCGAGCTCGTGCAAGGCGTCGTCGTGATCGAGAAACGCCACGAACTCGGTCTCGACGAGCTCGAGGCCGGTGTCGAGGCACGCGGCGATGCCGCCGTTGGCGTCGCGTCGATGCACGCGAACGCCCGGCGTTCCCGCAAGGTTCTCGAGATAATGGCGAAGCGCCGGGTCGCGTGAGCCGTCGTCGACGACGAGGATGTGCGCGGCGGGATAGACCTGCGCTCGTGCGGACTCCACCGCAACTCGAAGCCAATGCGGATCGCTTTCGAACGTGGGGACCAGCACGGTGATGCGACGGTGCGGCCGCGCCCCACGACGCGATCTCCGCGGCGCAGGCGGCGCGCGTGCGATCGTCGACGCCGTCGTAGCGCGCGAGCCAGCCCGGATAGTCGGCATAGAGGTCGTCGACGACGGCGTGGCGCTGCAGCACGCTTCGCAGCCGCCCTGCCGCCGCGATCTGCCATGTGCGCCGGACGATCCACAGCAGGCGGTCGGGGCGTCCTCGCGAATGGCGGACGTGCCGCCAGAGCGCGGTCAATCCGCCGCGCAGGTCGCGAGCTGCAGGCATCGATTCGAAACGGCGGGGCGCAAGGAACAAGTATTGCATGGCATGTCTCTCGCCCTGGCCACTGCCCTTATCCAGGCGGAGCAGCCTGCGGCTGTCGACGTGCTTTACAGCTGGCCGAAGCCTGCAACGGCGGGGTCGCGCTAAGTGCCTGATAATGAAACGAAGCGACCCGGCGGCACGGAACATGCAATTGGATGCCAGTCACGATGTAATCGACAAGCGGGCACAACATGAAGCTACTCAAATCGCTGCTGCTCGGGCTGGTTCTGGGCGTGGGTGCGGGCTTGGCCAACGCCAATGTGATCTCGCTCACGCACAACATCCAGGCAAGCGGACCGGCGTCGCTCGGCTACACGGCGTTCAACGTGTCGGCGGACGACACCGTTTCGATGTACACCGGCGGCAACGCCATCGACCCCGTGCTGTTCCTGTTCCGCTGGGACGGTCACCTCGATCTCGCCGACTTCGTGGCCTACAACGACGACTGCAGCGGCTGCAGCGCCTCGGGCGGCTGGAACAACGCCGGCATCTCGCAGTTCCTGACGGCGGGAAGCTACATGGCGGTGGTCGGCGACTTCGCCCTGTCCATCAACGACGCCCTGCTGGGCGTCGGCAACACCGGCAATACCGCGTTCGGTGTAAAGACCGGCGACGTGCAGCTCGTGCTCAGCGCCGAGCGTGCCGACCTCACCGATCCGCCGGTGTCGGCGGTGACGGTGGCGGAGCCCGGAACGCCGCTGCTGCTGGGCATCGCCCTCATCGCGCTTGCACTGGTGCGGTTCCCGCTGCGGCGCCGGCGGCGCTGATCGGCAAGGCGCGCCCGATTGGCGCGCCTCCAGCTTCCCTCGATCGAGACGTCGGGCGGCGCAAAGGCCGCCCGATTCGCGTGAAACGCACCCACGCGAGAGTGCAGCGCGCCGCTCGGCGTGCGTTCCTTGCCTTTCGCGCTGCCGACCTGCTACAAGGTCCCGGGCGCCCGTACCCTTGCTGCGCCAACTTCGCACCGCTGACCTCCATGACGCCCTCACTGCGCACCATCGCCACCTCCGCACTTGCTGCTCTTGCCCTCGGTGGCGCCTGCACTGCCGCGGCCTTCACGCCGATGGCGGCGAGCGGCTCCAGCCACACGCTGTTCCTCGTCGAAGGCGGCCAGGTGAAGGCCGTCGGCAGCAACGGGAGCGGCCAGCTCGGCGACGCGTGCTCGAGTTCCTGCAACGGGTCGGCGACCGCGGTGCCGGTCACCGGGCTCGGGTCGGGCGTGACGATGGTGGCCGCCGGCCTCGCGCACTCGCTCGCGCTCAAGGCAGACGGCACCGTCTGGGCATGGGGCGCGAACGATGCCGGGCCAACTCGGGCTCGGCGCGACGGACGCCAGCGTTCATTCGACGCCGACGCAGGTGCCGGGAGTGAGCAACATCATCGCGATTGCGGCGGGCAGCAAGCACTCGACGGCCCTGGCGCTCGACGGAACCGTGTACGTCTGGGGCGCGAACGATCACCTGGAGGCCGGATGCGCGGCGCTCGGCGTGACGGTGGCGTCGCCCAACCAGCTCATGGATGCGTGCACCGGCGGTGCCCCGGTCGCCGGTGTCGTGCAGATCGCCGCAGGTGGGGCATTCAACCTCGCGCTGCTGGCCGACGGCACCGTCCGGGCGTGGGGCGACAACACGTACGGCCAGCTCGGCAACGGCACCACCGGCACGGACTCCGCAGTACCGGTGACCGTGATCGACTCCGGCACCAGCAGCGCGCTTAGCGGCGTGGCCCGCATCGCCGCGGGCGCGAATCACGCCCTTGCCCTGAAGCCCAATACGCGCGTGGCCGCCTGGGGCCGCAACAACGCGGGTCAGCTGGGCGACGCGAGCTTGACCGATCGGAACCAGGCCGTGGAGGTCCGCCTGAATTCCATCGTGTCGACCAAGGCCGTAGCGCTGATCGCAGCCGGGCGCCAGCACAGCCTCATCCAGTACGAGACGGGGCCCGTCGCGAGCTTCGGCGACAACAGCTTCGGCCAGCTCGGGCGCACGCTGAGCTCGGGCACCTGCCCCTCATCCCCGAACGACCAGTGCTACGCGGTCGAGATGAGCCCGCATTACCCGCACGCCGCGGGCGTGTTCGCCGGACCGACGGCCGACCGCAGCTTCGTCTACATCCCGGGAGACGGCCTCTTCGGCCGGTTCGAGGTGGCCGGGCTCAACGCGAGCGCGGAGGCGGGCATCGGCCTCGCGAGCGTGCCGCTCACCACGCCCGCCCCCGTGACGGAGGTCGTGCAGGTCGGGGACAAGATCGGGAAGCGCACGAACTTCCGCACCGACGCCAGTCGCTCGGACGTCTTCTGGCGCAACACGAACGACGGCAGCAATGCGATCTGGGACTACACGACGAGCGGCGCCATGGGCTTCACGCCGGCGTTTCCGCAAAACCTGGGGACGGACTGGTCGCTCCTGGGCACAGGGGATGTCGACGGCGACGGTCGCAGCGACGTGATCTGGCGGGCAACGTCGACGGGTCAGGTTGCCGTGTGGCTGATGTCCGGCGCGGGCAGCATCGCGAGCGTTACCTTCCCCGGGGTTCTCTCCGCCACCCAGTGGGAGCTCGCCGGGGTCGGCGATCTCGACGGCGACGGTCACGCAGACATCCTGTGGCGCGATACCGGAACCGGCCAGGTGAGAGCGTGGTACATGGGCCTGAACGGCCAACTGGACGTGGAAGCCAACGTCGGACCGGTCGTGAGCTATTCCGCGTGGAGCATCAAGGGGCTCGGGGACGTGAACGGCGACGGCATCCAGGACATCATCTGGTTCCATCCGTCCGACGGCGTGGTCGCGGTCTGGCGCATGGCACCCACCGGCACGCCCCAGTTCCTGTTCCCGGGCGCGGTCGGTGCTGCCTCGACGTGGCAGATCACGAAGGTCGGCGACTTCGACGGCGATGGCCGCGACGACCTCTTCTGGCGCAACACGAGCGACGGCACCAACGCGGTGTGGTACTTCAAGGGCGGTAACACGATCGAAAGCGCGGACTTCTTCGTCGGCACGCCGATCGCGCAATGGCGCCTGGACGTCACCGGGGACTACGATGGCGATGGCCGCGAGGACCTCATGTGGTACGACGTCACGAGCGGCGCCACGGTGCGCTGGCTGATGCAGGGTCGCGGGGTCACGCCCACGTACCAGACCGTCACCGGGATCGGGCTCGGCTGGCAGGCGATGCAGTAGGCGCCACGCTCGGCGCAAGGCGTCCCGATCCCGTAGGCACCGCACGCACCGGCGCGCCCACTTGAACCGCGGCGACGCGCGCTAGTCGCCGCGAAGGCGGATGCGCGTCACCCGTTTGTCGTATTCCCGCTCGACCGCGCGCGTGATCTCGCTGCCATCGGCCGTGAAGACGCGCCCACCCGACTGCCGGCACAGCTCGCGCTGATACTGGCACGGACCCATCTCGGGATGCCGCCGGCACAGGTCGGCGACTTTCGGCGTGAATTCGATCGCGGTCTGCCGGCGCCCGGCCGTGCTTTCCGTCACGCACACGTACTGCGCTCCGACCGGGAACGCCAGCGCCGCGAAGGCGGCGGCTCCCGGCGCGGATGCGACGGCAGCCGGCGCCGGCGCGAACGCGACCGCAGCGGGCGTGCCCGGCGACGCGACCCCTCCCGAGGCGGCCGGAGCAGCTGCCGCTCTCGGCGGAAGCGGGGCCTGTACGCTCGCCGCAGGCGGTCGTGGCGCCGGAGGCGTGCTTGCGCAAGCGGCCAGCAACGCGACGGCGAGCCAGGCGGCGCCACGGATCACGGGACTCGCGGCTCGCGGCGTGGCTCGCGGTCGCATCCATTCGCGGTCGCATCGTGTGGACGCGCTTGGTCGGCGCCGTCGGTCTCACCGTTTCCTGCCGCCCAGGAGCGATCCGAGCACGCCGCGAATGATCTCGCGTCCGACGGTCGAGCCCATCGTGCGCGCCGCGCTCTTCGCCATCGCCTCGACGATGCTGTCCTTGCGCCCGCTCCCCGAGAGCAGTCCGCCGAGCGAGTCCTTGATCCTGTCCATGGTGCTCGGGCCGGCTTGCTCCGAACCCGCGGCCCCGGCGCCCTCGCCTGCGGCCGTCGACTGGGCGGCGCGGCCCTTGAGGCGCTCGTACGCCGATTCGCGGTCGACCGTCTTCTCGTAGACGCCGGCCACCGGCGACTGCGCGATCACCTGCTGCCGTTCCTCCGGCGTGATCGGCCCGATCCGGCTTGCCGGCGGCAGGACGAAACCGCGCTCGACGACGGTCGGCCGGCCCTTCGCGTCGAGGAACGAGATCAGACGCCTCGCCGACCCCGAGCTCCGTGATCGCCTTCTCCGTCGAGAAGGCCGGGTTCGCGCGCATCGTTTCCGCCGCGGCCTTGACCGCCTTCTGGTCGCGGGGCGTGTATGCGCGCAATGCGTGCTGGACGCGGTTGCCGAGCTGTCCGAGCACCGTTTCGGGCACGTCGAGCGGGTTCTGCGTGCAGAAGAACACGCCCACGCCCTTCGACCGGATGAGCCGCACGACCTGCTCGATCTTGTCGAGCAGCGCCTTGGGCGCATCCGTGAAGAGCAGATGCGCCTCGTCGAAGAAGAACACGAGCTTCGGCTTGTCGCGATCGCCGACCTCGGGCAGGCGCTCGTAGAGCTCCGCGAGCAGCCAGAGCAGCAGCGTGGAGTAGAGGGTCGGCGCCGTGAGCAGGCGATCGGCCGCGAGCACGTTCACGACGCCGCGCCCGCCGGTCGGTCTGGATGAGGTCGTCGATGTTGAGCATCGGCTCGCCGATGAACTTGTCGCCGCCCTGCTGCTCGATCGCGAGCAGCCCGCGCTGGATCGCGCCGATGCTTGCCGCCGAAACGTTGCCGTAGTTCGTCGTGAACTGCGCTGCGTTGTCGCCGACGTGCTGCAACATCGCACGCAGATCCTTGAGATCCAGCAGCAGGAGCCCATTATCGTCGGCGACCTTGAACACGAGCGCGAGCACGCCCGACTGGATCTCGTTGAGGTTCAGGATGCGCGCGAAGAGCAGCGGTCCCAGGTCGGACACCGTCGCGCGCACCGGATGGCCCTGCTCGCCGAAGACGTCCCAGAACACGGTGGGGCAGCCGGCGAAGCTCGGTGCGTCCGCGCCGATCATCTTGAGGCGCTCCTGCAGCTTCGCAGACATCGCGCCGGGCTGGCTGATGCCGGCGAGGTCGCCCTTCACGTCGGCCATGAAGACCGGAACGCCGATGCTGCTGAAGCGCTCGGCCATGACCTGCAGGGTGACCGTCTTGCCGGTTCCGGTGGCGCCCGTGATGAGGCCGTGCCGGTTGGACATGCCCGGCAGCAGGGCGAGGTCGTTGTCGGGGTGCTTGGCGATGACGAGCGGTTCGGCCACGAGAGCTCCGGCTGCGAATGCGCGAAAGCGATGCGGCCATGTTACCGACCGCGGCCACGGGCCGTCCATGGCCTTTCGGGCCCGGGCCGGGCACCGTACGACGCCAGGGCGCGAAAGCCGCGCGTAAAGCTTCAAAATTGCAGCGTTTCCTGCTAGAATTCAAGACGATTCAAAAGCAACGAAATGGGCTGGGCGCAGCCCATTTTTTTTTCCCGAACGCCGGGTGCAACGACGGATGCGCATCGCCGAACTGCTGGAGAAGACCTTGCCGCCCATGGGCTACGAGCTCGTGGACTGGGAGAGCTCGCCCAAGGGCAGGCTCGTGCGCGTCTTCATCGACAAGCCGGGAGGCGTGGACGTCGAGGATTGCGCGCGGGTGAGCGAGCAGCTCACGCGTCTTTTTGCGGTGGAGAACGTCGATTACGACCGGCTCGAGGTGTCCTCGCCCGGTCTCGACCGGCCGCTCAAGCGCGCTGCGGATTTCGCGCGCTTCGCGGGTGCGGAAGCCGAGGTGCGCGTGCACAACCCGATCGACGGGTCGCGCCGCTTCAAGGGCATCCTGCGCGGCCTCGACGAGGGCGCCGTGCTGCTCGAGACGGAGCAGGGCCTGCGCACGCTGCCGCTCGAGGATATCGACCGCGCTCGCCTGGTGCCGAAGATTGAGTGGAGAAAGTCGACATGAACCGTGAACTGCTGCTGCTGGTGGATGCCCTGTCGCGCGAGAAGAACGTCCCGAAGGAGATCGTCTTCACCGCGCTCGAGTCGGCGCTCGCATCCGCGACCAAGAAGCGGTTCGCGGAGGAGATCGATGCGCGCGTGTCCATCGATCGCGAGACCGGCGACTACGAATCCTTCCGACGCTGGACCGTCGTGCCCGACGAGGAGCACGAGGAGCCCGCGCACCAGCTCGCCATCACCGACGCAACCGAGCGCGATCCCGAGCTCAAGCTGGGCGACGTCGTCGAGGAGCCGCTCGAGCCGGTCGAGTTCGGCCGCATCGGCGCGCAGGCCGCGAAGCAGGTCATCCTGCAGAAGATCCGCGATGCCGAGCGCGAGCAGATCCTCAACGACTTCCTCGAGCGCCAGGACAACCTGCTCACCGGCACGGTGAAGCGCATCGAGCGCGGCAACGTGATCGTCGAATCCGGACGCATCGAGGGCGTGATCCCGCGCGACCAGCTCATCCCCAAGGAGATGCTGCGCGTGGGCGATCGCGTGCGTGCGTACGTCACCAAGATCGATCGCGCCGCCAAGGGACCGCAGCTCATCCTGTCGCGCGTCGCGCCCGAGTTCCTGATGCGTCTGTTCGAGCTCGAGGTGCCGGAGATCGAGGAAGGTCTCATCGAGATCAAGGCGGCGGCACGCGATCCCGGCATTCGGGCCAAGATCGCGGTCCGCTCCAACGATCCGCGCCTCGATCCGCAGGGCACGTGCATCGGCATGCGCGGCTCGCGCGTGACGGCCGTGACCAACGAGCTCGCCGGCGAGCGCGTGGACATCATCCTGTACTCGGAAGACCCGGCGAAGTTCGTGATCAACGCGCTGGCACCGGCGGAGATCTCCTCCATCGTGGTCGACGAGGAGAAGCACAGCATGGACGTGGTGGTCGACGAGGAGAACCTCGCGATCGCCATCGGCCGCCTGGGGCAGAACGTGCGTCTCGCCTCCGAGCTCACGGGTTGGGAGCTCAACCTCATGAGCGTCGAGGAATCGCAGAAGAAGCACGAGGCGGAAAGCGATCGCCTGCGTGCGCTGTTCATGGATCGGCTCGACGTCGACGAGGAAGTCGCCGACATCCTGATCGGCGAAGGCTTCACCTCGCTGGAGGAAGTCGCCTACGTCCCGATCAACGAGATGCTCGACATCGAGTCGTTCGACGAGGACACGGTCAACGAGCTGCGCAGCCGCGCGCGCAACGCACTCCTGACCGAGGCGATCGTGCGCGAGGAGAGCGTCGAAAACGTCGAGGACGCGATGCTCAACCTCGAGGGCATGGACACCGAGGTCGCGAGCACGCTCGCCGCGCAAGGCATCACCACGCGCGATGCGCTGGCGGATCTCGCGGTCGACGAGCTCACAGAGATGACGGGGATGAGCGCCGAGCGCGCGGAGGCCCTGATCATGAAGGCGCGCGCGCACTGGTTCGAGGAAGCACCGGCCGCGGCGGTAACGACGGCACCGCCGGCAGCGGCAGGTCAGCAGCACTGAGGTAAAGGGCCCCCACCGGGGCCCGGCAGAGAGTACGGAGAAGCGTATGGCGCAGACGACGATTGAACAATTCGCGACCGAGCTCAGGATGCCTTCGGGCGCCCTGCTGGAGCAGCTCGGGCGCGCCGGGGTCGAGGGCAAGAAGCAGGGCGACGCCTTGTCGGAGCAGGACAAGACGAAGCTGCTCGACTATCTGCGCAAGCAGCACGGTGCAGCCGGGGAGCCGAAGAAGAAGATCACGCTCACCCGCAAGCAGACGACCGAGATCAAGGCCGCCGGCTCGACGGGCCGCGCGCGCACCATCCAGGTCGAGGTGCGCAAGAAGCGCGTGTTCGTGCAGCGCGACGCCGAGGCCGCGCCTGCGGTCGAGGAGGCCGCGAAGCCCGCCGCGCCGGTGATCGATGCGCAGGAGCTCGCCGCGCGCGAGGAAGAAGCGCGCAAGGCGCAGGAGCTCATGCAGCGTCAGCAGCAGGAGATCCTCGACAAGCAGGAGCAGGCGAAGCGCAAGACGCAGAAGGAACGCGAGGCCGAGGAGGCCGCCGCCAAGGCCGCAGCGGAAGCCGCAGCCGCCGAGGAAGCCGCGCGCATCGCCGCCGAGCAGAAGGCACAGGAGGAGGCCGCGGCCGCTGCGGCTGCCGCAACCGCAGGGCCGCGCCCGCAGGTGGGCGCGCCGGCTCCGCTCATCCGCGAGCCGCGTCCCGCCGTGGCGGCAAAGCCCGCGGCCACGACCACGCTGCATCGTCCGGCCGCGAAGCCCGGCGAGAAGCCGAAGCCCGCGAAGAAGACCGGCGCCGGGTTCCAGGAAGAAGCCGCACGCCGTCGTGCGCTCAAGCTGCGCGGCGACGTCACGGGTGGCGCCGCGGCCACCGGCTGGAAGCAGCCGAAGGTCGGCCGTCATCGCCACGACGAGGAAGGTGCCGAGGGCGCGGGCGGTGCAGCCGGGCCGATCGTGCGCGAAGTCGTCGTGCCCGAGACCATCACCGTGGGCGATCTTGCGCACCGCATGTCGGTGAAGGCCGCCGAGGTGATCAAGGCCCTCATGAAGCTGGGCCAGATGGTCACGATCAACCAGGTGCTCGATCAGGAAACGGCGATGATCCTGGTCGAGGAAATGGGCCACAAGGCGAAGCCCGCCAAGCTCGACGATCTCGACGCGCTGCTCGAGCAGACGACCGACGCGCATGTCGCCGAGGCCGAGCCGCGTCCGCCGGTGGTCACCGTGATGGGTCACGTCGACCACGGCAAGACCTCGCTGCTCGACTCGATCCGTCGTGCGCGTGTCGCGAGCGGCGAAGCGGGTGGCATTACGCAGCACATCGGCGCGTACCACGTGAAGACGGACAAGGGCGTGATCACGTTCCTCGACACGCCGGGTCACGAGGCCTTCACGGCCATGCGTGCGCGCGGTGCGAAGGTCACGGACATCGTGGTGCTGGTGGTCGCCGCGGATGACGGTGTGATGCCGCAGACGAAGGAAGCCATCGCGCACGCGAAGGCCGGCCACGTGCCGCTCGTCGTCGCGGTGAACAAGATCGACAAGCCGGAGGCCAATCCGGAGCGCGTGAAGCAGGAGCTCGTGGCCGAGAGCGTCATTCCCGAGGAATACGGCGGCGACACGCAGTTCGTGTCGGTGTCGGCCAAGACGGGGGTCGGTATCGACGAGCTGCTCGACTCGATCCTGCTGCAGGCCGAAGTGCTCGAGCTGAAGGCGCCGAAGGATGCGCCCGCGCGCGGCGTGGTGATCGAATCGCGTCTCGACAAGGGTCGTGGTCCGGTGGCCACGGTGCTCGTGAATTCGGGCACGCTCAAGCGCGGCGACGTGGTGCTCGCCGGTGCCGTGTTCGGTCGCGTGCGTGCGATGACCGACGAAGCGGGCAAGAACGTCACGGCGGCAGGGCCGTCGATTCCGGTGGAAATCCAGGGCCTGTCCGACGTTCCGCTCGCCGGCGAGGAAGTCATGGTGCTCGGCGACGAGCGCAAGGCGCGCGAGATCGCGCTTTTCCGCCAGGGCAAGTTCCGCGACGTGAAGCTCGCGAAGCAGCAGGCCGCGAAGCTCGAGAACATGTTCGACCAGATGGCCGAGGATGCGATCAAGACGCTCACGCTCATCGTCAAGGCCGACGTGCAGGGCTCCTACGAGGCGCTGACGCAGGCGCTCACCAAGCTCTCGACCTCCGAGGTGAAGGTCAACATCGTGCATGCGGCCGTCGGCGGCATCACGGAGTCCGACATCAACCTCGCACTCGCCTCGAAGGCGGTGGTGATCGGCTTCAACGTCCGCGCCGACGTCGCGGCGCGCAAGCTCGCGGAAACGAGCGGCGTGGACATCCGCTACTACAACATCATCTACGACGCGGTCGACGAGGTGAAGGCGGCGCTCTCGGGCATGCTGGCGCCGGAGAAGAAGGAGTCGCAGATCGGGCTCGTGGACGTGCGCGAGGTCTATCGCATCTCGAAGGTGGGGACGGTGGCCGGTTGCTACGTGCTCGAAGGCGTGGTGCGTCGCGGTGCGCGCATCCGCGTGCTGCGCGACAACGTCGTGATCCACGACGGCGAGCTCGATTCGCTGAAGCGCTTCAAGGACGACGTGCGCGAGGTGAAGGGCGGCTTCGAGTGCGGCCTGTCGGTGAAGAACTTCAACGACCTCGAGAAGGGCGACCAGCTCGAGTGCTACGAAATCGTGGAGGTGTCGCGCACGCCTGTAACTACGACCCCGTGTGACTCACGAGCATGCCGCGAGCTTCGCGCGCAGCTAAGCGTCATGAAAAAACATTCGCAACGTGCCCAGCGGGTCGGCGACCAGATCCAGCGCGAGCTCGCCGAGCTCCTGCGCGAGGAGGTCAAGGACCCGCGCGTGCATCAGCGTGACGCTCACGTCCGTGGAAGTCTCGTCGGATCTCTCGCACGCGAAGGTGTTCTTCACCCAGCTCTCCGGCCGCGAGCACGCAGCCGACACGATTCAGGGGCTGCAGCACGCGGCGGGATACCTGCGCAGCGAGCTGTCGCATCGCCTCAAGCTCTACTCCGTGCCGCAGCTTCACTTCGTGTACGACGAGTCGATCGAAGCCGGCATGCGGCTTTCGCAACTCATCGACGACGCGGTCGCGTCCGACCGAAAGCCGGAAGTCTGAGCACCGTTGCCGTAGCGGTGGCAGGTGCGACGACGCGCCGCGCGTGAGCGCGTCGACGCCGTTCTCCTGCTCGACAAGCCGCCTGGCCTGTCTTCGAACACGGCCCTGCAGCACGCGCGCCGGCTGCTCAATGCCGCCAAGGCCGGCCACACCGGCACGCTCGATCCGCTCGCTTCCGGCCTGTTGCCGCTGTGCTTCGGCGAGGCGACCAAGTTCTCGCAGGTGGTGCTCGATTCGCGCAAGGAATACGTCGCGACGTTGCGTTTCGGCGATGGGGACCAGCACCGGCGATGCGGAGGGCGAGCCGACGGGCACCGGCCCCGTGCCGGAGCACGCGGCCGAGATCGCGTCCGTGCTCTCGCGCTTCGTCGGGCGGGTGCAGCAGGTTCCGCCGCGCTACGCTGCACTGAAGCACGAAGGCCGCGCGTACTACGAATACGCGCGCGCGGGGATCGACATTCCGCGCGTGGCGCGCGAGGTCGAGATCGATCGTCTCGAGCTCGTCGCCTACACCGCGCCCGACGCCGTGCTGCGCATCGTCTGCAGCAAAGGCACGTACGTGCGGGTGCTGGGCGAGGACATCGCGGCCGCGCTGTCGACAGCCGGGCACCTGGTCGGCGTTGCGCCGGACCGCGTGCGGCGCGTTCACGCTCGAGCAGGCAATCACCCTCGAGGCCCTCGAGGCGCTCGATCCGGCGGCCCGCCGCTCGAAGCTGCTGGCGGTCGACGCGCCCATCGCCGACCTGCCGCGGCTCGACCTCGACCCCGCGGCGGCGCTGGCACTGGCGCAGGGTCGTCGTCCGAGCGTGCCGGGCGCGCCGGAAGGACGGCTGCGCGCGTACGGCCCGGAGGGCGCCTTCCTCGGGCTCGCGACCGCCGAAGCCGGCACGCTGCGCGCGGTCCGCCTCGTCCAGTCCGGCGCCGCATCCTCGGACGCGTGAATGGGCGCGCCGCCGCTTTGAATTCCAAGGTTTTTTCGGGTTATAATTCGCCTCTTCACCAGACCAGACACGCGACAGTCAGTCAAGACAAGGACAAGGACGACAGCAATGGCAGTCACCGCGCAGGAAAAGGCGAAGGTCATCGCCGAGCATCAGCGTGCCAACGCCGACACCGGCTCGCCGGAAGTGCAGGTCGCGCTTCTCACCGCCCGCATCAATGGCCTCACGGATCACTTCAAGGCCAACACCAAGGATCACCACTCGCGGCGCGGCCTGCTGCGCATGGTGTCCCGTCGCCGCAAGCTGCTCGACTACCTCAAGTCGCGCAATGCGGACAGCTACCGCTCCCTGATCGAGAAGCTCGGGCTGCGCAAGTAACCGCGCTCCGCGATTCGCGATCGCAGCGCGTCCTCCTCATTCGACGAGCGAAGCGACCATGCCGCGATCACGATCCACCGTTCGATCCGGCGCCTGCGCTGCATTCCATTTGAACACGTCCCGATGGCCGCGCCCCTGAAGCGCGGCCATCGTCATTAGGCACCCAAGGAAACCCATGCTGAATCCGATCAAGAAGAGCATCAGTTACGGCCGCCACACGCTCACGCTCGAGACCGGCGAGATCGCCCGACAGGCTGGCGGCGCCGTCCTCGTCTCGCTCGACGACACCGTCGTGCTCGTGACCGCCGTGGCCGCGAAGTCCGCGAAGCCGGGCCAGGACTTCTTTCCGTTGACGGTCGACTACCAGGAGAAGACCTACGCCGCGGGCAAGATCCCCGGCGGCTTCTTCAAGCGCGAAGGCCGTCCATCCGAAAAGGAGACGCTCACCTCGCGCCTCATCGACCGTCCGATCCGCCCGCTCTTCCCCGACGGCTTCTACAACGAAGTGCAGGTCATCGCGACCGTGATGTCGGTCGATCCCGAGATCGATCCCGACGTGCCGGCGATGGTCGGTGCGTCCGCTGCGCTCGCGTTGTCGGGCGTACCGTTCAACGGCCCGATCGGTTCGGCGCGCGTCGGCTACATCGACGGCCAGTACGTCCTCAACCCGACCAAGACCGAGCTCACCACGTCGAAGCTCAATCTCGTGGTCGCGGGCACCGAAGCCGCCGTGCTGATGGTGGAGAGCGAAGCCGACGAGCTGCCCGAGGAAGTGATGCTCGGCGCCGTCGTGTTCGGGCACGAGCAGCAGCAGGCCGTGATCAACCTCATTCACGAGCTCGTGGAGGAGGGCGGCAAGCCGCTGTGGGACTGGCAGGCGCCGCGCGAAGAACCAGGCCATGATCGACCAGGTGACCGCGTGCGCGGAAGCCGAGCTGCGCGAGGCCTACGCGCATCCGCCGCAAGCAGGATCGCCAGCAGAAGCTCAAGGAAGATCGTCGCGAAGGTCGAGGCGCCAGTGCATTCCCGCCGATGCGCCGCAAGGCTACGCCAACGAGGTGCGCGACTTCCTGCACAGCCTCGAAGCGCAGATCGTGCGCAACCAGATCCTCTCGGGCGAGGCGCGCATCGACGGTCGCGACACGCGCACGGTGCGGCCGATCTCGATCCGTACCGGCGTGCTGCCGCGCACCCACGGCTCGGCGCTGTTCACGCGCGGCGAGACGCAGGCGATGGTGGTCGCCACGCTCGGCACCGCGCGCGACGAGCAGATCATCGACGCGCTCATGGGCGAATACCGCGAGCGCTTCATGCTCCACTACAACATGCCGCCCTACGCCACGGGCGAAACGGGCCGCGTGGGCACGCCCAAGCGGCGCGAGATCGGCCACGGCCGGCTCGCGAAGCGCGCGCTGCTCGCCGTGCTGCCGACGCCGGAAGAGTTCGCCTATTCGATGCGCGTGGTGTCGGAGATCACGGAATCGAACGGTTCGTCGTCGATGGCTTCCGTGTGCGGCGGCAGCCTCGCGCTGATGGATGCCGGCGTGCCGATGAAGGCGCACGTCGCGGGCATCGCGATGGGTCTCATCAAGGAAGGCAACCGGTTCGCGGTGCTCTCCGACATCCTCGGCGACGAGGATCACCTGGGCGACATGGACTTCAAGGTGGCCGGCACCGACCGCGGTGTGACGGCGCTGCAGATGGACATCAAGATCCAGGGCATCACGAAGGAGATCATGGGCGTGGCGCTGTCGCAGGCGCGCGAAGGCCGCCTGCACATCCTGCAGCTCATGCAGCAGGCGCTGCCGCACGCGCGCACGGAAGTGTCGCAACACGCGCCGCGCATGATGACGTTCAAGATCAACCCCGAGAAGATCCGCGACGTGATCGGCAAGGGCGGTGCGGTGATCCGCGCGCTCACCGAAGAGACGGGCACCACGATCGACATCCAGGACGACGGTACGGTCACGATCGCCTCGGTCAACGCCGATGCGTGCAACGCGGCCCGCAAGCGCATCGAGGACATCACCGCGGAAGTCGAGGTGGGCCGCATCTACGAAGGCACGGTGCTGCGTCTGCTCGACTTCGGCGCGATCGTGCAGGTGCTGCCCGGCAAGGACGGGCTGCTGCACATCTCGCAGATCGCCAAGGAGCGCGTCAACCAGGTCTCCGACTACGTGAAGGAAGGCCAGGTCGTGCGCGTGAAGGTGCTCGAGGCCGACGACAAGGGCCGCCTGCGTCTGTCCATGAAGGCTGCTGCGGAAGAGGATGCGCAGAAGGCCGCTGCCCCCGCCGCACCGCCGGCCGAAGCGCCTGCGACGCCCACGTGATGTAGCGGGCGTACGCGCCACGAGCAAGAGGGGCCTGCGGGCCCCTTTTGCATGTCTGCCCGTGACGCAGAGCAAGACGCGCGCGCGTCTTGCTCTGCGTCACGGCGTCAGCGCGGCGTCGGCTCGAGGATCGCGTCGCCGGTAACGGTCACCGTCACGTCGGTCGTGCCGGCCTCGACATTCACCGGGGCCATCTCGGACATCGCAGCGGCGCTTGCGGCCCGCGCCATCGGATAGACGCGTCCCGGCTCGCTGGTCTGCACCGTCACGTGACCCGTGCGCCACTTGTCGGAGCCCAGCCCCGACGCGGCCTGCTGCGCGCGCGATTGCCAGCTGCGGATCGCCTGCTGCATGAGCTGGCGTTCGGCGGACTCGCGCGCGTTGGACGAGAGCGCGAACCCCATGCCCGACAGCAGCATCCCGTCCTGCTCCTGCATTCGCGTAAGCAGATTGGCCACGGCGCCGAAATCGGTGCTCGTGACCGTGACCGCCTGCGTCACGCGCCAGCGCGTCGGCTTGCCCTTTCTCGGCGATCTGCTGGGTCGAGTAGCCCGATGTCGACACGCTCACGCCGGGCGTGCCCTTGGCACGCGCGATCGCCTTCGCGACGGCTGCATTCACGTGATTGGCTGCGGCCGCCGCATCGACGTTCTCCGCCTCGGCGCGCAGCCACGCCTGCACCCGATCGTTGGCGATCGTGGCGGTGGCGGTTGCGGTCACGTTCACCGACGCGTATTGCGGCGGTGCCGCCACGATCGTCTGTGCGAAGGACGACGAGGCGAGCGCGGCGACGGTCGCCGCCGCGACGATGGACAGGATGGCGTTGCGCGGGGCGAGCGTCATGGCGTCGAGCTCCTTGGAGGGGGGATGCTGCTAACGCGCGTCGGCAGCAGCAGGATGACGTCGCGATTGGTCCACGAGAAGCAGCGCTCGGCCGCATCGCGCCACGGCACCCACGCGTACGCCAGATGCTCGCGCGGATCGAGCGTCACCGGCAGCGGCTCCGGCACCTCGAGACTGAAGACGTGCTCCGTGTTGTGCGTGGTGCCGTCGGGATACCGGTGGCGCCAGCGCAGGAAGATCTCGTACGCGTTGGCGAGGTTCCAGTCGCGCACGCCGCCGTAGGCTTGCGCGTCGATGCCCGTTTCCTCGCGCAGCTCGCGCAGCGCGGTCTGCTCGAGCGTCTCGCCGGCTTCCTGGCTTCCCGTCACCGATTGCCAGTGCCCGGGGTAGTCGGCGCGCTCGAGCAGCAGCACGCGAAGATCCGCGGTGTGCACGAGCACCAGCACGGAGATGGGGATCTTGGTTCCGCCCATGCGATCGCCAACGTTTTCTCGGTTGGCTGTAGTCCGTCATGCTGTTCCCGACGGACGACATGGTGGGTGTTGGTCTTAATGCACGAACACCCAGAAGGGTTTGCGCAGCTCCCGCCAATAGTCGGCGGCTTCCGCGAAGATGTCCTCGAGCGTGGTCCAGTCCTGCGCGTGCGCCTTGCGGTACGGCTCCGGAGTGCTGCAGCACGACGACCGCGCCCGAGTGACCGACACAGTCCTCGTCCTCGAGGCAATCGGCGAGGGCATCCCAGTTCGCATCCGAAGTGCTCCGGCAGCTTGAGACCTCTTGCGAGCGCCTTCATGAGCTCCGCCTTGCTGTTGACGCCGTGGAGATCGGCGGCGTAATGGCGCAAGCCGCCGCCGGACGCTGCACTGGCGAGCGCAATCACGTCACCGCTCCACGCGTGAACCCCTGCCTGCTCGAGGTCGGTGAGGTCGGGGACTTTCATGGCCGGATCCTCCGGAACGTCTGGTAGTGGTCGTCGGTGTAGTAGCAGGCCTCGGGCTCGCGCTTCGGCCCGCCGCACACGATGCGCCGCGCGCCGCGTGTGCGCTCGCCCGGCGTGCGCACGGTGTACTCGTGATAGTAGCCGCGCTTGTGCGGCGGCAGGATGCCCTCGCGATTGCCGAACACGACGCCGTCGCGATCGTAGTGGAACGGTCCGCCGGCGAGAATGCGGTCGTAGACGTCACGCGCTTCCCGCGGCAGTTCGCGCAGGGCGACCTCGGACAACGTGCCTGCGGGTCCGCGCGCGAACGCGGTCGTAGCGGGCAGCAGCGTGGCGAACGCCATGGCCATGCACGCGACGAGCCGAGCAGCGTGCGGATGCAGGACCCGCCGGCCGGTCCCGACCCGTCGCGCGCCAGAGCACGAGTGCCGCCGGGCCGCCCCAACGAGCACCGGCACCTCAGGCCACCTTCACCGAGTCCGATTGGCGCACCCGGATGTGCAGGTCGCGCAGCTGCTGCTCGGGCACCGGCGTCGGCGCATCGACCAGCAGGTCCTGTCCGCGCTGCGTCTTCGGGAATGCGATCACGTCGCGGATCGATTCGGCACCGGTCATCAGCGTGACGATGCGGTCGAGACCGAACGCGATGCCGCCGTGCGGCGGCGCGCCGTACTGCAACGCGTCGAGCAGGAAGCCGAACTTCTTGCGCTGGTCCTCGGGGCTGATCTTGAGCGCCTCGAACACCTTCGCCTGGACGTCCTGGCGATGGATCCGCACCGAGCCGCCGCCGATCTCCCAGCCGTTGAGCACGACGTCGTAAGCCTTGGCGAGCGCACGTGCAGGATCGGCGCTGAACAGCTCCTCGTGTCCGGCCTTGGGCGCCGTGAACGGATGGTGCCGCGCGGCCCACGTCTTCGCGTCCTCGTCGTACTCGAACATCGGGAAGTCGACGACCCACAACGGCTTCCAGCCGCTCTCGGCGAAGCCGCGATCGTGCCCCACCTTCGCGCGCAGCGCGCCCAGCGCATCGTTCACGACCTTCTCGCGGTCCGCGCCGAAGAAGACGAGGTCGCCGCTCTTCGCGTTCGTGCGCCGCAGTATCTCGCGCCAGCACGTCGTGCGACAGGAACTTCACGACGGGCGATTGCAGGCCTTCCTCGTTCGGCTTCGAGGCGTCGTTCACCTTGATGTAGGCGAGACCCTTCGCGCCGTAGATGCCGACGAACGCGGAGTAGTCGTCGATCTCCTTGCGCGAGAGCGTGGCGCCGCCCGGCACGTTGAGCGCGGCCACGCGCCCATTCGGCAAGTCCGCCGCAGCGCGGAAGACCTTGAAGTCGACCGTCTTCATCAGATCGGTGAGCTCGGTGAGCTTCAGCGGGACGCGCAGGTCGGGCTTGTCCGAGCCGTAGTCGCGCATCGCATCCTCGAACTTCATGATCGGGAACGGATCCGGGAGCTCGACGCCGAGCGCCTCGCGGAACATCGCGCGCACGAGGCCTTCCATGATGTCGCGGATCTCCTGCTCCTCGAGGAACGAGGTCTCGATGTCGATCTGCGTGAACTCGGGCTGGCGATCCGCGCGCAGGTCCTCGTCGCGGAAGCACTTCACGATCTGGTAGTAGCGGTCGAAGCCCGCCATCATCAGCATCTGCTTGAACAGCTGCGGCGACTGCGGCAGGGCGTAGAACTGGCCGTGATGGATGCGCGAGGGGACGAGGAACTCGCGCGCGCCTTCGGGCGTGCTCTTGTAGAGCATCGGCGTCTCGATGTCGATGAAGCCGTGCGCGTCGAGGTAGCGCCGCGCGGCCATCGCCGTGCGATAGCGCAGCATGAGGTTCTTCTGCATCTGCGGCCGGCGCAGGTCCAGCACGCGATTCTCGAGACGCACGGTCTCGGAGAGGTTCTCGTCGTCGAGCTGGAACGGCGGGGTGAGCGACGGGTTGAGGATCTCGATGTCGTGCGCGAGCACCTCGATCTCGCCCGAGACGAGGTTGGGATTGACCGTGCCGGCGGGGCGCGGACGCACGAGTCCCGTGACGCTGACGACGAACTCGTTGCGCAGCTTTTCCGCAGCGGCGAACGTCTGCGCGCGGTCCGGATCGCAGACGACCTGCACGAGCCCCTCGCGGTCGCGCAGGTCGACGAAGATCACCCCGCCATGGTCGCGGCGGCGGTGAACCCAGCCCATGACGGTGATGACCTGGCCAAGGTAGCGGCTGTCGATGCGGCCGCAGTAATCGGTGCGTTTCAAGAGGCTCTCCAGAGAGTCGCAGTGCGGGTCGGTGCCGCGCCGCGTGCATCGCGCAATGCGACGCGCGGGCGGTCAGTTTCGGGTCGTGGTGGGACGGATGCCGTCGGGCACGGGCGCTACGGGAGGGCCGGGCCGGGCCGACACGGAGGGTCGCGACCGCGGCGCGACCACGCCCATCGAGATGATGTACTTGAGCGCCTCGTCGACCGACATGTCGAGCTCGCGCACGCGGCTCTTCGGCACCAGCAGGAAGTAGCCGGAGGTCGGGTTCGGCGTGGTCGGCACGTACACGCTGACGTGCTCCTCGGCGAGCAGCGACGCGACCGACGTGGCGGGCGTGCCCGTGAGGAACGCGATCGTCCAGCTCCCCGCGTGCGGGAACTCGACCAGCAGCGCCTTGCGAAACGCGTTGCCGGTGGGCGAGAGCAGGGTGTCGCTCACCTGCTTGACCGACGAGTAGATGGACTTGACGAACGGGATGCGGCCGAGCACCGCTTCCCAGGCGAGGATCAGTCGCGCGCCGAAGAAGTTGGCGGCGACGACCCCCGTCACCAGCAGGACGAGGAAGCTGAGCACGACGCCCAGCCCGGGAATCGGAAAGCCGAACAGCGCTTCCGGTCGCCACGCCTCGGGGACGAGAAGCAGCGTCTGGTCGAGCGCGGAGACCAGCGCGTGCAGGACCCAGATGGTGATGCCGAGCGGGACCCAAACCAGCAGTCCCGCGATGAGGTATCGACGCATCGGGTGGTGCGGCCGGGTCATCGCAAGAGGGTAACCGGGCCGCCGCGAAACATCATGAACAGGCGGCGCAGGCTCCCGCACCACAGGCCGGCGCAGGCGCGTCCGACTTCGATTCGCTCTTGCTCTCGCCCGCGCTGTTGCCCGACTCCCCCTTGGCGTCGGACTTGCCGTTCGCCTTGCCGGATCCGCCCTTGAAGTCGGTGGCGTACCAGCCGCTGCCCTTCAACTGGAAGCCGGCGGCGGAGATCAGCTTCACGAGGCTGTCCGTGCCGCAGGACGGGCACTCGGTCAGGGCGGGATCCGAGAACTTCTGCAGCGCCTCGAGCTCGTGGCTGCAGGACGAGCAACGGTATTCGTAGATCGGCATGGCAACCCTCGATCGTTGGTGGGTGGTCGGGCCTCGGCGGGTGCCGAGAACGCCTTGATTCACAATCAAATATTATAGCCCATGGCGGGCCGTCGCGGCGGTGCGACGGCCTCTTCCGGAATCACCAGATGTGGGCGCCGCAGGCGGATTCAAAGTGCTTTATGCTTCGGGCGGGCACCGACTCGAGGATGGCATGGCCTTGCACTGGATCTGGTGGATCGCTGCGGCGTTCGCCGTGGGCGCGGAGATGCTCACCGGCACCTTCTACCTGCTGGCGATCGGCATCGCGCTCGGCGCCGGCGGTGTCGGCGCCTGGCTCGGCGCCAGCCTCGACATTCAGTTCCTGATCGCCGGTGCCCTGGGCGTTGTGCTCACCATCCTCGCGCATCGCCTGCGCGTGCAGCGCATGGAGCCGCCGCTCGCACCCGGCCTCGACATCGGCCAGCAGGTGACGGTGCGGAGCTGGAAGCCGGACGGCACCGCGCGCGTGAACTATCGCGGCACGCTGTGGGACGCGGAGGTCGCCAGCCCCGACGTGCCGCGCGACACCACCCTGTACATCGTCGCAACGCGCGGCTCGGTGCTCGTGCTGTCGAACCGCCGCCCCGAGGCCTGACGTGGAGATCCTTGCTCATGACCGGTTCGTCGCTTGTCACCCTTGCGCTGTTCGTCGTGGCGATCATCATGGTCGTCAAGGCGATACGCGTCGTGCCGCAGCAGCACGCGGTCGTCATCGAGCGCCTCGGACGCTTCTTCGCCGTGCTGCAGCCCGGGTTGAACTTCGTGATTCCGTTCGTCGATCGCGTCGCCTACACGCACGACCTGCGCGAGATCCCGCTCGACGTGCCGCCGCAGGTGTGCATCACCAAGGACAACACGCAGCTGCAGGTGGACGGCATCCTGTACTTCCAGGTGACCGACGCGAAGCTCGCGTCGTACGGCTCATCCAACTACCGCCTCGCGATCACGCAGCTTGCGCAGACCATGATGCGCAGCATCATCGGCCGCATGGAGCTCGACCGCACGTTCGAGGAACGCGACCAGATCAATGCGCACGTCGTGGCCGCGCTCGACGAGGCCGCGGCGAACTGGGGCGTGAAGGTGCTGCGCTACGAGATCAAGGACCTCACGCCGCCCAAGGAGATCCTGCACGCGATGCAGCAGCAGATCACGGCCGAGCGCGAGAAGCGCGCCGTCATCGCCACGTCCGAAGGGCGACGGCAGGAGCAGATCAACGTCGCGGCGGGCGCGCGGGAAGCGGCGATCGCGCAGTCCGAAGGCGAGAAGCAGGCGCAGATCAACCGGGCCCAGGGCGAGGCGCAGGCGATCCTCGCGCGCTCGGCGGCCACGGCACAGGCGATCCGGCAGGTGGCCGAAGCGATCAACTCGCCCGGCGGGATGAACGCGGTGAACCTGCGCGTGGCCGAGCAGTACATCGGCGCTTTCGCGCAGCTCGCGAAGGAGGGCAATACGCTGATCGTGCCGTCGAACCTCGTCGGATCTCGCGGGCATGATCGCCACGGCGACGACGGTGCTCAAGGTGCCGTCACCGGCTCATCGCCGGCAGCAACGCCGCCGCCGGGGCAGATCGATCGAGCGTCGTCTCGATTGCCCGAGCGCTCAACACCCAACCCCGTTACTCAGAGTAATTGCTCCGAGCAATAGGCTCGGTCAGAGTCACACAGGAGAAGCATGGAGATCAAGGGCAAGACGTTCCTTGTCACCGGCGGCGCATCGGGCCTCGGGGCGGGAACGGCACGGATGATCGTGGCGGCCGGCGGCAACGCCGTGCTCGCCGACGTGAACGCCGGCGAAGGCGAGCGGCTCGCGGGCGAACTCGGCGGTGCAGGCGCTGTTCGTTCGTACCGACGTGACCGACGATGCGAGCGCCGTCGCGGCGGTCGATGCCGCCGTGCGCAGGTTCGGCGCGCTCGCCGGGTGCATCAACTGCGCCGGCATCGTCCACGGCGAGAAGGTCGTCGGCAAGGACGGCCCGCACGCGCTCGCGAGCTTCGCGCGCGCGGTGAACATCAACCTCGTCGGCTCGTTCAACATGGCGCGCGTTGCGGCTGTCGCCATGGCGAAGGCAGCGCCCGACGCCGAACGGCGAGCGCGGCGTGATCGTGTTCACCGCATCCGTCGCGGCCTTCGACGGCCAGATCGGCCAGGCCGCCTACAGCGCGTCGAAGGCGGGGCTCGTCGGCATGACGCTGCCGATCGCGCGCGAGCTGGCGCGCTACGGCATTCGGGTGATGACGATCGCGCCGGGCATCTTCGAGACGCCGATGATGGCGAGCCTTGCACCGGAGATGCAGGCCGCGCTCGGCAAGATGGTGCCGTTCCCGCCGCGCCTGGGCCGTCCGGCCGAGTTCGCCTCGCTCGTGCGCGAGATCATCAGCAATCCGATGCTGAACGGCGAGGTGATCCGCCTCGACGGCGCGATCCGCATGGCGCCGAAGTAGCGACTCGACTCCGAGTCCGAAGCGAGCCCGTCGTTCCGAGCAACTGGTTCGGGACAACGGGGGACGAGGTCAGTCGCGCCTGACGAGCACCAGCGCCGCGAGCGTCATCGCGCAGAAGAACACGAAGGTCCACGCCGGAATCCCGAGGCCGAGGAAGTACCAGCCGGCCTCGGCGCACTCGCCCGTGCCCCTGAACACCTTGCCGATCACCTCGGCGAGCGGCAGCGTGTCGAGCATGTAATCGAGGCCCATGCCGCACGCGGGCACCTGGTCCTTCGGCAGGTGCTGGATCCAGACGTGCCGGAAGGCGATCACCGCGCCGAAGATGCCGACGATCAGGACGAGTCCCGCATAGATCGCAGCGCCCAGGCGTCCCGGGTTGTGGGCGGCGGCGACGAGGAAGACCACGCCGATCGCGACGACCGCCATGCGCTGCACCGAGCACAGCGGGCAGGGATCGAGCCCGAGGCCGTACTGCAGCCACAAGGCCCACCCCATGAGACCCGCGCACACGGCGGCGCCGAGCAGGTAGGCGATCCGGCGCGGCGGCAGGACGAGAAGCCCGAAGCAACTCACCGCGATCGCCATGTAGATCATGCGGTAGGCCGTGGGCGCGAACGTCTTGGTCGGCCCCAGCGTGCCGAACAGCGCCTCGTGGCCGATCAGCGTGAGGCCTACGACGAGCCCGAGCCACGGCCACGGGATTCCCGAATAGCGCATCATGCTTTGCTCTTCTCCAATGCCTGGTCGATGTCCCACAGGATGTCGTCGAGCGTCTCGAGCCCGACCGACAGCCTGATCAATTCCGGATTGACGCCCGCCGCGCGCTGCTCGTCCTCGGACAGTTGCCGGTGCGTGGTCGACGCCGGATGGATCACCAGCGTCTTCGCGTCGCCGACGTTCGCGAGATGCGAGAGGAACTGCACGGCCTCGATGAAGCGCTCGCCGGCCTTGGCGCCCCCGCGCACGCCGAAGGTGAGGATGCCGCCCGCACCGCGCGGGAGGTAGCGCCGTGCGAGCCCTTCGTACCGGTTGCCCGGCAGCAGCGGATAGTTGACCCACTCGACCTGCGGATGCTGCGCGAGGTGCCTCGCGATCGCGAGCGCGGATTCGCAGTGGCGCGGCATGCGCACGTGCAGCGTCTCGATGCCTTGCAGCAGCAGGAAGGCGGACAGCGGCGAGAGCGTGGGCCCGAGCGTGCGCATCGTCTCCATGCGCGCCTTCATCGTGAAGCCGAAGTCGCCGAACGTCTCGTAGAAGCGAACGCCGTGGTAGCCGCGCGAAGGCTCCGTCATCTGCGGAAAGCGGCCGTTGTCCCACGGGAACTTGCCGGATTCGACGACGATCCCGCCCATCGTGGTGCCGTGCCCGCCCAGGTACTTCGTGAGCGAGTGCACGACGATGTCGGCACCGTGCTCGATCGGCCGGCACAGATAGGGCGAGGCCAGGGTGTTGTCGATGACGAGCGGCACGCCCGCGCGATGCGCGACGTCGGCGAGCGCGGCGATGTCCACCACGTTGAGCTGCGGATTGCCGATCGTCTCCGCGTACACGGCCTTGGTGTTGTCGCGCAGGGCCGCCTGATACGCGGCAGGGTCGTCGGCATCGACGAACGTGGTCTCGATGCCGTAATCGGCGAGCGTGACCGCGAGCTGCGAGTACGTGCCGCCATAGAGCGTGCGCGCGGCAACGATGTGATCGCCCTTGCGCGCGAGCGTCATCAGGGCGAGCGACTGGCGCGGCCATGCCCGTGGCGGCAGCAAGGGCGGCGCGTCCGCCTTCGATCGCGGCCACGCGTTCCTCGAGCGCGGCGACGGTCGGGTTCGAGATGCGCGAGTAGACGTTGCCGAACGTCTGCAGGTTGAAGAGGCTCGCGGCGTGATCGGCGCTGTCGAACACGAACGACGTGGTCTGGTAGATGGGCTGCGCGCGTGCGCCCGTTGCAGCGTCGGGGATCTGTCCGGCGTGCAGGCAAAGCGTTTCGAAACCGAAGCGACGATCGGGCATGGCGGGGGGATGGAAGCGAAAGGGGCGCGAGCGGTCGACCGCTCGCGCCCGCCATTGTGCCAGCAGTGCCCCGCGCGTTGGTGCCCGGCGCCCCGGCGCGGCCCGCCGCCCGCGTTACTCCGAACCCGTTACTCCGAGTAACGGGTCGGAGTAACGGGCGGGGGTTACGCGGCGCAGCAGCGGGCGCTTCGCTGAAATGACGCCCGTGTTGACGCCCGCCCAGTTGAGGCCGCCGAGGATGCGCGCGTGCTCGATCTTGACGCAACGGTCCTGCACGACGTCGAGCCCGCCCGCGTTGGCGATGTCGGCTGCTTCCGCGTTGCGGATGCCGAGCTGCATCCACAGCACCTTGGCTCCGATCGCCACTGCCTGCCGCGCGAGCTCGGGCATTTCCTCCGCGCGCCGGAAGCAGTCGACGACATCCACCTCGAACGGTATGGACGCGAGGCCCGGATAGCACGTCTGCCCGAGCACTTCCTGTACGACGGATTCACCGGCACCACGCGGTAGCCGTGGTCCTGCATGTACTTCGCCGCGAAGAAGCTCGGGCGATACCAGTTGGCCGAGAGCCCCACGACCGCGATCACCCGCGAAGCGAGGAGGATGCGGCGCAAGCCTGCGATGTCGTCGACGATCATGGTGATCGCGACCCGGGGTCGACCCAGGGTCAGCGCCAGTTGGGGTGCTCGCGGTACGGGTACTGCGTGCTGATGCGCCGTGCCGACGAGATGCGGTTGCTGAGCTCCGGCGGCAGGGACGGATAATCGCCCGGCCCGAAGGTTCGGCATTCTCCCTCGAAATTGGCGTCGCTGCAGAACAGCCAGTAGCCCTCGTTGACCTGCACCGAGAGGGCCCGATCGTTGAAGCCGATCTGCTCGAGATCGCGCACGATCGGCCCGGTCGAGGACGACCGAGCGTCCCCGCAGCCCGCGCTGGCCGAAGAGGATCGCACCGCGCGCTTGCGCCGGCGGTTGGGGTACCGGAGGCACGGCGACCGGCCCCGCGGGCGGGCCACCGCCGATCATGCGTGCGGAGCTGATGCGCCGGTCCATGTCGGCGAGATCGGGATAGCGGCCGGGCCCGAGCGTGATGCACTGGCCGCGGAAATCCTCGTGCTCGCACAGGACCCACGTGCCGCTTTCGACGACGACCGAGATGGCCGCGTCGTTGAACCCGATCTGATCGAAGTTGTAGCACGTCGCGGTCGACCGCGACGCCCCGTCCCGCAAAGTTCGTGTAGTCGTACAGCAGCATGCGGCCGCCACGCGGCACCCCGAACGGAGCGCTCGCCCCTGCGGGCTCCACGGGCCGCACGGACACGGCGCGACGGTTCATCCCCATGCTCGCGAGCGAACGGTAGTTGCCCGGGTTGAGGGTCACGCATTGGCCGCGGAACTCGAGGCTCGTGCACAGCTCCCACGTCCCGCCGCGCACGGCTGCCGACGAAGCCCGCCCGGCGAAGCTGAATTGCGACATGTTGAGGTCGGCGACGGGCTCGTCGACCGTTACCCGCTGCCCGCGGAAATCATCGAGTTCGTAGAGGGTGATCTGCGCGAGCGCGTGACCGGCGAAGCCGAACGTGACCAGCAGGGCAAGTGCGCGCAACATCCGGTTCATGGCAAGTCCTCCGGCTGGCGGAAGGCTACAGCGGGTGACCGCTGCAAGCGATGCAAGGTGAACATCCATCGATTCTACGCTGTGGTCTACCATCGGCCCTGGGGACGAGGTGCCGCGGAGCGTTCGGATCTGACCATCGACGCAGACGGGCGTGCCGCCAGCGTGCCGACGCGGCGTTCAGCGGGCGAAACGCGGCACGCCGCAGCGCATTTCCGCACGAAGGCCCAGCACGCCGAGGGGTTGTTCGGCCCGTTCCTTGCTTTGCGACAGTGTCTTCCTCGCACCGACCATGACCCGATCCCGCCTCCGCTGCCTCCACCGCGCGCGCCTTCCGGGGCTGCGCCAAGTTGCCCGTCCGAACCGACCGGAGACGCCCGGCATGGTGAAGCGTCCCGAGCGCGGCGACCACTCGGCCCAGAATGCGACGCAGCTCGAGCCCATCGGACGCGAAGCGCTGTTCTCGCTGTCGCAGCGCAAGCTCAACGCGCTGGGCATCCCCGTCGCCTACATCGACCGGCGGCAGCGGTACCGGTTCGCGAACAAGACATTCCTGGAATGGACCGGCAAGCGCCTGGACGAGGTGGTCGGGCACGACGTCGCCGAGGTGATCGGGCGCGACATCTTCCAGCTCTATCACGCGTACATGCTCGGCGGCACTGCGGGGTGAGCGCACGGGCTTCGAGCGGCAGCTCGTTTCCCCCGGCCGGCCGCCGTTCACCATCCGCGTCGAGTACTACCCGGATCGTGGCGCCGACGGCGCCGTGCGCGGGATGCTCGTCACGTACACCGACATCGACCAGCTCAAGCGCACGGAGATCGAATCCGCGCAGCGCGAGCATCGCCTGAAGCTCGTCACCGACAACGCGGGCTCGGCGATCTTCTACGTCGACCGGCAGCTGCGCATCCGGTTCGCCAACCAGCCGTTTGCGGACGCGGCCGGGTCGCCCGCCGACGAGCTGCTCGGGAAGTCCGCGAACGACGTGCTCGCGGCGGACTCGTGGGCCGAGCTGCAGACGCATCTGGAGAAGGTGTTCGGCGGCTCGAAGGTGTCCTACGAGCGCCAGGAGCGCAACGCCGCGCGGCAACCTGCGCTGGATGCGCATGAATCTGTTCCCGGATCGCAGCGCGGGCCACGTCGTGGGCGCGTTCGCGGTGCTCACCGACATCGAGGACGACGTCAAGGTCCGCGAGACGATCAAGTCGCAGGAGGCGCAGCTTCGCCTCTTCGCCGACAACATCCCGGGACCGATCGCGTATCTCGACAAGAACCTCAAGTACACGTTCTGCAACCAGGCGTTCGTGGGCTGGGTGCGCCGCTCGCGCCAGGACATCTACGGGCGCACACCGCTCGACGTGATGCCTCCGGAAGTGTCCGCGTTCATCCTGCCGATCCTGAAACGCGCGCAGAACGGCGAGCACGTCGAGTACGAGCGCGTGGCGATGACCGAATCCGGCGAACGGCGCTGGATGCACGGCCGCATCGCGCCCGACTTCGACGCGAACCGCGTCGTGCGCGGGCTGTATTGCACCGAGTACGACATCCACGACCTCAAGCTCACGGAGCAGGCCCTCGCGGCGCGCGAGGAGCAGCTGCGGCTGTTCACCGACAACATTCCGGAGCCTGTGGTGTACCTCGACGGCAACCGGCGCTACCTCTTCGTGAACGAAGCGTTCCTGCAGCTGACCGGATTGCACCGCGACGAAGTGATCGGCCAGGAGCTCTCCGACGGGCTCGCCGGCGACGCGTCGCTGATGCTGGAGTCCTACGTCGCGCAGGCGATGACGGGCGAGCCCGTCACCTACGAGCGCGCGGTGATCGATTCCCTGGGGCGCCGCCGCACCATGCGCGCGCGCATCGTGCCCGACCTGCAGTTCGACGGCGCGCTCAACGGCCTGTACATCGTCGCCCACGACATCACCGACCTGCGCGAGGCGCAGGATGCACTGGCCGCGCGCGAATCGCAGCTGCGCGCGATCATGGACGGCGTGCCGGCGCCGGTGGCGTACGTCACGCGCGACGAGTGCTGCCACTACGTCAATCGCAGCTTCATCGAGTACTTCGGCCTCGATCCGGCCCAGACGGCGGAAGTGCGCCTGCGCGACGTCGTCGGCCACGCGATCTACCAGAGCGCGCAGGGCAAGATCAGCCGCGCCCTCGAGGGCGAGCCCACGGCGTTCGACCGCCTCGTGCCGGGGACCAACGACGTGCATCGCTGGATGACGATCCGGCTCGTGCCCGACATCGCGCCGAGCGGGGAGGTGTTCGGCGCCTTCGTGCTGATGAACGACATCCACGGCCTGAAGCAGGCCCAGGAAGCGTTGCGCGCCTCGGAAGCCGAGCTTCGCCTCATCATGGACAACGTGCCCGCGCGCGTGGCCTACATCGACCGGGGCTATCACCTGCGCTTCGTGAATCGCCACAACGAGGAGTGGCTGGGCGAGAACCGCGCCACGCTCACCGGACGCCACGTCCGCGACGTCATGGGCGAGGAGCGCACCGCAGAGCTGATGCCGCTGCTCGAGAAGGTGCTGCAGGGCGACGATCGTCTCCAACGAGCGTCTGATCGCGCAGCCCTCGGGCAAGCCGCGGTGGGAAGCGATCCACCTGGCGCCCAACCGCGACGCCCGCGGCGACGTGGTCGGCATCTACGCCGTGCACACCGACGTGCACGAAGCGAAGCGCAACGAGGAAGCGTTGCGCCGCGCGAACTGGATGCTGTCGTCGCACATCAACAACACGCCGCTCGCGGTGCTGGAGTGGGACCGCGACTTCCGCCTCGTGCGCTGGTCGCCGCAGGCGCAGAACATCTTCGGCTGGAGCGCCGAGGAAGTGCTGGGCATGCCGCTCACGCACGGCCTGCTCGTGCACGCCGACGATCGCGAGCAGATGGCCGCGATGGTCGACAAGCTCACGACCGGCGGCGAGCCGCGCGCGACGGGCCTTACGCGCAATCACCGCAAGGGCGGGGACACGATCTGGTGCGAGTGGTACCACTCCTGCCTGCTCGACGAGGAGGGGCGGCTCGCGTCGATCCTGTCGTTCGTGCAGGACGTGTCCTCGCGCATCCAGGCGGAGGAGCGCCTGCAGTACATGGCCACGCGCGACGTGCTCACGGGCCTGCCCAATCGGCTGCTGCTGCACGAGCGCCTCGGCCAGGCCATCGCGATGGCCAAGCGCACGGGCCGTCGCGTCGGCGTGCTGTTCATCGACCTCGACCGATTCAAGAACGTCAACGACACGCTGGGCCATCGCATCGGCGACGAGCTGCTGAAGCACGTGACCCACGAGCTTTCCGGCGCGCTTCGCGAGAGCGACCTGCTCGCGCGGCTCGGCGGCGACGAGTTCATGGTCATCGTGGAGGAGTTCGAGGATCCGGCGATCCTGTCCACCATCGCCCAGAAGCTGCTCGACGCGATCGCGCAGCCGTTCACGATCGAGGAGCACGAGATCTTCGTGACGTCGTCGATCGGCATCAGCGTCTATCCGGACGATTCCGACGACGTCGAGGAGCTGCTCAAGTTCGCCGACGTCGCGATGTACCGCTCGAAGGAGCTCGGCCGCAACACGTATCAATTCCTCGACGCCGATCTCGCGGCGCACCGGCTGAAGCAGCACACGCTGGAGCAGGCGCTGCGCGCCGCGGTGAAGGAGGACCGGCTCGAGCTGCACTTCCAGCCCCTGGTGCGCATCGAGGATGGCGAGATCGTGGGCGCGGAAGCGCTGTTGCGCTGGTTCGATCCGGAGCACGGCCAGGTGCCGCCGCAGGTGTTCATCGGGCTCGCGGAGGAATCGGGCCTCATCCATTCGCTCGGCGAGTGGGTGCTGCGCAAGGCGGCGGAGCAATGCGTCGCGTGGCACGAAGCGGGGCTGCCGCTGCGCGTGTCGGTGAACATGTCGGCGAAGCAGTTCTATCGCGACGACTTCGGCCAGCGCATCGCGGAGATCGTGCGCACCGCGCGCTGCGATCCGCGCTGGATCGAGCTGGAAGTCACCGAGACGAGCCTCATGCACGACCTCGATTCGATGCGCAAGGTGCTCGGCCAGCTGCGCAACGAAGGCTTCAGCGTCGCGATCGACGACTTCGGCACCGGTTACTCGTCGCTCACGCACCTGAAGCACTTCCCGATCGACACGCTCAAGATCGACATCTCGTTCATCTCCGATCTCGAGGTGGACTCGGGCGACGCCGCCATCAGCGAAGCGATCATCAGCCTCGCGCGCGGCCTCAACCTGCGCGTCGTGGCCGAAGGCGTGAGCACGCAGGCGCAGCTCGACTTCCTGCGCCAGCGCGGGTGCCATTGCTACCAGGGATACTGGAACAGCAAGCCGGTGCCGGCGGAGGCGTTCACGCGTCTCGCGCGCCCGGAGAAGAAGGTGGCGCACCTGCGCGTAGCGGCGGGTTGAGGCAACGGCGCAAGCCTCACCCGCTGACCCAGGGTCGGGGTCAGGGTAGCGTTTCCGCCCATTGCAGCAGCGCGCGCGCCGAGCGCTCCCAATCGCGCTCGAGCATCAGCATGTGCGCGAGCTCGGGCACCATGACGGGCTCGACGCCGTGGTGCCGCGCCGTGGCGAGCACGTCGTCGGGCGTGCAGATGCGATCCCCCTCGGCCCCGATGACGCAGATGGGCACGCCACCGCGCTCCGGCACCTGCCAGTGCAGGCGCAGCGAAAGATCCATCAGCACGCGCGGCGACTCGAAGCCCAGGTGGCGCACGGCTTCCTGGAGGATCTGCGGCTCGACATCGCTGAAGTAGTACGGCTCCAGCGCGCGCAGGACCTCCGACGTGAGCCGGCCCGCGTCGAAATGCGCGAGATGCACGAGATAGTCGGGCCGCTGCGCCGCGAGCCGCGACGCGACGACGAACAACCCCGCCGGCGGCACCGGTGCGAGCAACGCTGCCGCGCGCAGCGGCCGCGTGCCGAGCAGACGCTCGACCACCGCCGCGCCCATCGAATGACCGACCACGATCGGGGCCGTCGGGCAGCTCCGAAGCGATGCGCTCCACGTCCGCCGCGAAGTCGTCGAGGCCGGCGACGAAGAGCGAATCGTGGCCGCCGGAACGGCCATGGCCGCGCAGGCTCAGGGCGTGGGCCGCATAGCCGTGCGCGGCGAAATAGGGCAGGAAGTAGGGCTCCCAGCACCACGCGTCGCAATAGCCGCCGTGGATGAAGAGCAGCGGCGGGCGATCGCGCCGGTTGTCCGCATCCGGGAGCGCCGAGCGCACCTCGAGGTTGGCTTCAGCGGGCAGCACGGACGAGGTCCTGCTGGCGCGTGCACCGGCGCCCGGCGTGGCCGATGCTGGCACAATGCGGGCTCGGCGCGCCGCTGCGGCGGATGCCGGCGGCGGCGAGGGCGATCGCAGCCCGTCACGTCGAACGGAAGCGCTCCCGCACGGTCTTTTCTCAATGCAATGTCCTTGATCGCCCGCAAAAAAGGGCCCATTTTGCCAGAAGCAGGACTGATGCCCGCTTCCGCGGTCTACGACCCCGGATGCCGGCGGTGTCCGCGCCTCGCGGCCTTCCTCGACCGGGTGAAGGCCGAGCACCCGGATTATTTCTGTCGCCCGGTGCCGCCGTTCGGACCGCGTCGCGCGCGCGCTCACGATCGTGGGCCTCGCGCCCGGATTGCACGGCGCGAACGCGAGCGGACGACCGTTCACGGGCGATTACGCCGGCATCCTGCTGTTCGAGACGCTCCACGCGTACGGCTTCGCGTCGGCGCCGGTCGCGACCGGACCCGACGACGGACTGGAGCTGATCGACTGCCGCATCACCAACGCCGTGAAGTGCCTGCCCCCCGACAACAAGCCGCTGCCCGCCGAGATCCGCGAGTGCAACATGTACCTCGCCGCCGACCTGCACGACACGCCGGACGGCGGCGCGCTGCTCGCGCTCGGTCGCATCGGCCACGATGCCGCCCTGCGCGCGCTGGGGTTGAGGGCGGCGGACCATCCGTTCGCGCACGGCGCGCGCCACGCGCTGTCGCACGGACGCGCGCTCTTCGACAGCTATCATTGCAGCCGATACAACACCAACACCGGCCGCCTCACGCCGCAGATGTTCCGCGCCGTGTTCGACGCCATCGCCGGGCACCTGCAACGCGCGCCGCAACGCCTGACGCATGCTGCCTGACGCCTCCACGTCCCGCGCTGAAGCACGACGCCTCCGACGCCGCGCCCGAGGTCACCACCGCCCCGAAGCGCGAAGTGGCGGCAGGGATTCGACGCGCGCGAGGTGATCGCCAACCTGCCGCATCGGCCCGGCGTGTACCGCATGTTCGATTCCGCGGGCGAGACGCTCTACGTCGGCAAGGCGCGCGATCTGAAGAAGCGCGTGTCGAGCTACTTCCAGAAGACCGGGCACGAGCCGCGCATCGCGGTGATGGTCGCGCAGGTCGCGCGCATCGAGACGACGGTCACGCGCTCGGAAGGCGAAGCGCTGCTGCTCGAGAACAACCTCATCAAGTCGCACGAGCCGCGCTACAACATCCTGTACCGCGACGACAAGAGCTATCCGTACGTCTGCCTGACGGGCGAAGCGTTCCCGCAGCTGCGCTTCCATCGCGGCAGGCTCGATCGCCAGCACAGGTACTTCGGACCGTTCCCCAGCGCCGGTGCGGTGCGCGAAGGCATGGCGCTGCTGCAGAAGGTGTTCCAGCTGCGCACGTGCGAGAACACGGTCTTCGCCAACCGCTCGCGGCCATGCATGCTGCACCAGATCCAGCGCTGCAGCGGACCGTGCGTGGGCCTCGTCTCGGAAGACGATTACGCCGGCGACGTCCAGAGCGCGCTGCTCTTCCTGCAGGGCAAGACCACCGAGGTGCTTGCGCAACTGCAGGCGCAGATGGAGGAGGCGAGCGGGAAGCTCGAGTTCGAGCGCGCGGCGCGCGTTCGCGACAAGATCACGCGCCTGCAGCAGCTGCAGTCGCGCCAGTTCGTGGAAAGCTCGACGGCCGGCGACATCGACGTGGTGGTCGCCGCCGCGGAGCAGGGGCTCGTCGCCGTGAACCTGGTGATGATCCGCGGCGGACGTCACGTCGGCGATCGCACGTTCTTCCCGCAGCACGCGGACGCGTCGTCGCTCGACGAGGTGGTGTGCGCGTTCCTCGAGCAGCATTACGTCGAGCGGCCGGTGCCGCCGACGATCATTGCGCCAGGTGCCGGCGATCAGGAGACGCTCGCCGAAGTGCTGTCGGCGCAATCGTCGCAGAAAGTCCAGATCGTCACGCATCCCGGCGGCGAGCGCCGCGTGTGGCTGCAGATGGCGCAGCAGAATGCCGAATTCGCGGTGCGGCAGAAGCTCGCCCAGAAGGCCACGCAGGAAGACCGGCTCGCTTCGCTGCAGACCGCGTTGGGATTGCCGCCCTCGGCGCAGCGCGTCGAATGCTTCGACATCTCGCACACGATGGGCGAGCGCGCGGTGGCGTCGTGCGTGATCTTCGACCGGCACGCGATGCAGACGTCGGAATATCGTCGCTTCAACGTCGCGCCGGCGTCCGGCGGCGACGACTACGCCGCCATGCGCGAGGCCCTGACCCGCCGCTGCGCGCGCATCGTCGCCGGCGAATATCCCGCGCCCGATCTGCTCGTGATCGACGGCGGCAAGGGCCAGGTCGGCGTGGCCGCCGAAGTGCTGGCGGAGCAGGGCCTGCACACGACGCGTCTCATCGGCATCGCGAAGGGTCCCGAGCGCAAGGCGGGCGAGGAGGACATCGTGTTTCCGGATCGCACCGAGGTGCTCAACCTGCCGCCCGACCATCCCGGATTCCACCTGCTGCAGCAGATCCGCGACGAGGCGCACCGGTTCGCGATCCAGGGGCATCGCGCGCGGCGGGCAAAGGCACGCACGACCTCGTCGCTCGAGGACATCGTGGGCGTCGGCGGGCGCAAGCGCCAGGCGCTGCTCGCGCATTTCGGCGGACTGCGCGGCGTGCAGTCGGCGAGCGTGGACGATCTCGCGCGCGTGCCGGGCATCAGCCGTGCGCTCGCGGAGCGCATTTTCGCGAGCCTGCATTAGGCTCGCGCGCGAACCCGGTCTTCGCTCACGAGACAAAGGCGCCCATGAGTCCTGCCGCACACGGGATGAAGCAACGGGAAGCGCGGATCGCCCGCCGGCGTAGAATCCGGCGTTCCCGCTGCCGGCGAGGCGCGGCGTCCGCTCATGGTCTTCAACATTCCGATCGCGCTCACGTGGCTGCGGATCGTGCTGATCCCGGTGTTCGTGGTCGTCTATTACCTGCCCGATGCGTGGCTCACGCCGGTCACGAAGAACTGGACGGCGATGAGCGTGTTCGCGCTCGCCTCGATCACCGACTGGCTCGACGGTTACCTCGCGCGGCGCTGGGGCGAGACCAGCGCGTTCGGCGCGTTCCTCGACCCGGTCGCCGACAAGCTCATGATCGCCGCGGCGCTGATCGTGCTGGTGTGGCTCGGGCGCGCGGAGTCGTATCTCGCGATCATCATCATCGGCCGCGAGATCGCCATCTCGGCGCTGCGCGAATGGATGGCTCAGCTCGGCCGCAGCAAGAGCGTCGCGGTCGCCTTCGTCGGGAAGGTAAAGACCGCCGCGCAGATGACGGCGATCATCGCGTTGCTGCTTTGGGAGCCCGTCATTCCGGGTGTGTCGACACCGCTGCTGGGGTCGATCGCGTTGTGGGTCGCGGCGATCCTGACGCTGTGGTCGATGGTGCATTACCTGCGACTGGCGGCGCCGTATTTGCGCGAGCCAAGTCATTAGTGCACATTGTGCGCTTTTTCCGCGACAAGCGGCCACGGAGGAGGAGCACATGGACCCGCATCACCTGCACGAGGTAGGTTGTCCGCGTTCGACAGCGCAGATGCTGGCCCGACGCACGACGCCGGCCTTCCGCAACCCGGTTCGCGCATCACTCGCCGCCGTCGCCCTCGCGGCGGCGGCCGTGCTGGCAACGCCGGTCCTCGCGTTCCAGAACGAGGGTACCGTGCGCATCGGCTCGCTCGAGGCGCAAACCGGGGTGCCCGCGCCGTATGGGATTCAGGCCCTGATCGGGTCGCAGATCGCGATCGACGAGATCAACGCCGCCGGTGGCGTGAAGGTGGACGGCAAGGCCGTCAAGCTCGCGCTCACGCCCTCGCCGAAGGGCTACGACCCGGACGGCGATTCGGCCACCGCGATCGCGCTCATGAAGAAGCTCGTCGCCGACGACCAGGTGCTCGCGATCAAGGGCACGTCGCGCTCCGACAACACCGAGGCGGCGTTCAACTACCTCAACGAGCTCGAAAAGCAGGGCACGCCGGTCGTCCTGCTGACCGCAGCCTCCGCCGCCCCGGGCCTGGGCAAGATCTCCAAGTGGGGCTTTCGCAACGCGTTCTTCGAAGGCGCGCTCGTCGCACGGGAGATGCAGATGCTCCACGACAAGCTCGGCTACAAGACGGCGGGCATCTTCGTCGCCAAGGACAACGCCTTCAACGCCGTGATCGCCAAGGGCGTGCTGATCCCGGCGCTGCAGAAGGCCGGCATCGAGCTGGTCGTGCAGACCGAAGGGCTCGAGAAGGACTCCGACCTGTCCGGCCAGGTCGCGGCGCTTGCGAAGGCGAAGCCGGACATCGTCGTTGTCTCCACGCCCGTGCTCACCGGGGTCAACCTGATGAAGGAGGCGCAGCGCCGCGGCTTCAAGCCCAGGATCTGGACCGGCACGATCGGGAGCATCGCGCCTGAAGTGCCTAAGCTGGGGGGCAAAGCGGTCGAGCGGATGATCGTCGGCAGCTCCTACGTGCCCGGGGGCTCGCCCAAGGTCGTTCACCTCGAGCAGGAATACCACAAGCGTGCCGGCAGCGACATCAACCTGTTCGGGGTGAACGGCTACGAGGCGATCTACCTCTTCAAGGCGGCGATCGAATCGTCCGGCATCAAGAACACGCCGGAGAGCCTCCAGGACGATCGCAGGAAATTCCGGGACGCGCTCGCGAAGGCCGGCATCGACAGCGTGACGGGCGAGCACGTCAAGTTCAACGCCGAGAACGACGCCGTGAAGAACGGCTTCTTCCTGACCATCAAGAACGGCAAGTACGTGGTCTGGGACGAGAAGCCGTTCCCCTGAGCCGGGGCGTGCGCATCCTCGAATACGTCCTGAGCGGCATCCTGCTGGGGAGCACCTATTCCCTCGTGGCGATCGGATTCACGATCATCTTCGGGGTACTGCACCGGCTCAACATCGCGCACGGAGCAACGATCATGGTGTCGGCGTTCGCCGGCGCCACGGTATCGCTCCTGCTGGGCGGGGACAGCTATCCGGTCCTCGCGCTATCGTTTCTTGTCGCTACGGCGACCGGCGCCATCCTCGGGCTCGTCATCGAGCGGCTGGTCTTCCGGCCGCTGCGCGACGCGTCGTACCTGGCGCCCTTCGTGGCGACCGTCGGTATCACCCTGATGCTCGAGGAGGCGATGCTCCACGTCTCGCGCAAGGTGCCGATCTTCTATCCCGAGTACACGCCGTATCCCTCGCCGCTCGAGGACCTTTCGTTCCATGTCGGCGGCGTGTACATACGCGGCGTGTACGTCGTGATCTTCGTCGTGTCGCTGCTCCTGATGCTGCTGCTGCACCTGTGGGTGACGCGCAGCGACTCCGGGCGTGCGATCCGGGTGGTCGAGGAGAACCCCACCGCGGCGCGGATCCTCGGCATCAATGTCGAGCGCACGGAGATGCTCGCGTTCGGGGTCGCTTCGGCGCTCGCCGGGGCCGCCGGATGCCTCATCGGTGTCGCGACCGGCACCATCAACGCATTCATCGGGGGGCCTTTGCTGCTGACGGGCTTCGTCGTCATCGTCATCGGCGGCCTGGGCAACCTGTATGGCGCGATGATCGGCGGGCTGCTGGTCGGCCTGGTGGAGACGGTAACGACCAATCTGCTCTCGGCCACGTACCGCGAAGCCGTGCTGTTCGTCCTGATGTTCGTGGTGCTGATCGTGCGGCCGCAAGGCCTCTTCGGCGGTGGCGTGCAGCGGCCGGACTGACGCATGAGCTATCTCGTCACGATTTTCACGGTAGCGGGCCTCAACGCGATCCTCGCGCTGTCGGTGTACATGACGCTGGCGACGGGCCAGTTCTCGCTCGCGCAGGTCGGCTTCTGGGCGCTGGGAGCGTACGGTGCGGCCATGCTGACCACGCTCTTCGGCTGGCCGCTGTTGCCCGCGCTCCTCGTCCCCGCGCTCGCGTGCCTGCTCGTTGGGGCTCGCGCTGGGATATCCCTGCCTGCGCGTGCGCGGCATCTATCTCGCCCTGGCGACGCTCGGGTTCTCCGAGTGCGTGCGCATCTTCTTCCTCAACTTCACGTATCAGCTCGAGGTCGGTGGCCGGGTGGTCGGTCCCGCCGGGGTCACCGGGTTCCGGAACATCGTCGTCCTGACGCAGCCGTGGCACGTCGCGGTCGCCCTCGTCCTCATCGTCGTGCTGCTCGCCGCCCTCGAGCACAGCCGGTACGGCTCGATGCTGGCCGCGATCCAGGAAGACGAGACCGCCGCCGCGGCGATGGGTATCGACACCGTGGCCGCGAAGCTGTTCGCGTTCGCGCTCGGCGCGTTCGCGGCGGCGATCGGCGGCGGGCTCTACGCCAACTACATCTCGTTCATCACGTCGAGCGATTTCGGCTTCAGCCTCACCATGGTCGCCGTGCTGTACGTGGGAGCCGGCGGCCTCGGTACGCTTTGGGGACCGCTGCTGGGCGCTGCGTTGCTGACGTTGCTTCCCGAGGTGATCCGGCCGTTGCAGGAATACCGCATGATCTTCTACGGCCTGCTCGTGACGGTGATCGTGCTGGCACGCCCGCGCGGACTGATCGACGAGGACATGGTTCGCGCCGTGCGTCGCGCCTTCCGCCGCGCGTCCAGTCCGCGCGCCTCGTGAGCACGGCGCTCGCGATTCACGGCCTCGCCAAGTCGTTCGGCGGGGTCCGCGCGCTCGCCGGCGTCGATCTCGCGGTGACCGACCGGGAGATCCTCGGCCTCATCGGCCCGAACGGATCGGGCAAGACCACGCTCGTGAACCTCGTGTCGGGGTTCATCCGCAGCGATGCGGGGCGTGTGCTGCTGCACGATCGCCCGATCACCGGACTGCGACCTCACCTCATCGCGCGCGCCGGCGTCGCGCGCACATTCCAGAACCTGCGCATCTTCCGCCGGCGCACCGTGCTGGAGAACGTGCTGCTCGGACAGACCCCGCATGTGTCCGCCCTCGACATCCTCAATCCGCTGCCGACGCGGCGCGGCGAGGCACGGCGTCATGCTGCGCTGGTGTTTCTCGCCCGCTTCGGACTGGACGGCAAAGCCGAGGCCGTTGCAGGCGGGCTGTCCTTCGGCGAGCAGAAGCGGCTCGAGCTCGCGCGTGCGCTCGCGAGCGCACCCCGGCTGCTGCTGCTGGACGAGCCCGCAGGCGGGATGAACCCGAGCGAGATCGAGGAGCTCAGGGCCACCTTGAGCGGGGTGCGCGCCGAAGGCATCGCGATCCTCCTCATCGAGCACAACATGAAGCTCGTGATGGAGCTCTGCGACCGCATCGCGGTGCTTGCCTCGGGCGAGCTCATCGCGTCGGGCTCCCCGGACGCGATTCGGCGCGACCCGCACGTCATCCGGTCCTATCTCGGGGAGGAGTGAGCGATGCTCGCGGTGCGCGATCTGTCCGTACGGTATGGTCCGATCGAGGCGCTGAAGGGCATCAGCATCGACGTCGCGCCGGGCGAGATCATCAGCATCGTGGGGGCGAACGGCGCGGGCAAGAGCACCCTGCTGCGCACGATCTCCGGGCTCATCCGGCCGTCCGCGGGGCGGATCCTGTTCGAAGGTACCGACATCGGTGGCGCTCCCCCGCACGTCATCGTGCGGCGAGGTCTGGTCCAGGTGCCCGAAGGCCGCATGGTGCTCGCCAAGCTATCCGTGCTCGAGAACCTGCTCGCGGCCGCCGCAGTGCGCTCCGACAAGGCCAACATCCGGAGTGACCTCGACCGCGTGATGGACCGCTTCCCCATCCTGCGCGAGCGCGCCCATCAGCTCGCCGGCGCGCTGAGCGGGGGCCAGCAGCAGATGCTGGTGATCGGCCGCGCCCTCATGGCCAAGCCGAAGCTGCTGCTGCTCGACGAGCCGTCGCTGGGGCTCGCGCCGGTCATCAGCGCGCAGGTCTTCGCGATCGTTGCGGAGATCCGTCAGCAGGGCGTCACCGTCCTGCTGATCGAGCAGAACGCGAGGCGCGCGCTGGCGATTGCGGACCGCGCATACGTCCTCGAGGTCGGCCGCATCGCCATCACCGGGGCGGCCGCGGATCTCGCCCGGAATCCGCGCATCGTCGAGGCGTATCTGGGCGGCTGATCCGGCCGCTCGCCAGGACGATGCAGGCCGGTGGGGTGCGACGAAGTGTCGTTTTCCTGCTATTCTTCGCAGCCCGCCCCGGCCTGGACCAGCATCCACGAGCAGCGGAGCACGATGAAGATCGCGAAGATCGAGGCAATCCCGTTTCGCGTGCCGATGCGCGAAGTGGTCAAGTTCGCGACCGGGCAACTCGACGCCCTGAATCACGTGCTCGTGCGCGTGCACACCGACGAGGGGCTCGTCGGCCAGGCGGAAGCTCCGGCGCGGCCGATGGTGTATGGCGAGTCCGCGATCTCGATCGTCGCCGCCGTGCGCGACTGGTTCGCACCGGCGCTGACCGGCATCGACCCGTTCGCACTGGAGCTCGCCTGGGCGCGACTCAAGACGGTCGAGCACAACCCCACTGCCAAGGCTGCGGTCGACATGGCGCTCTACGACGTGATCGGACAGGCCGCCGGCATCCCGTTGTATCGCCTGCTCGGCGGCTGGACGAACGAAGTCGAGCTTTCGCACATCCTCGGCCTCGGCGCGCCCGAGCAGGTGGCGCAGCAGGCGCGTGAACTGGTGGCGAAGTACGGCTTCACGACGCTCAAGCTCAAGGCCGGCATCGATCCCGTGCGCGACACGGCGATGGTGCGCGCGGTGCGCGAGGCCGTGGGTAGCGGCGTCCGGCTGCACGTCGACTGCAACCACGGGTATTCGAGCCTGGTCGCGCTGCGCGCGCTGCCGGCCTGGGAGCCGTACGAGATCGCGTGGGTCGAAGAGCCGTGTCCGGGCTGGGACGTGCGCGGACGCGCGCTGATCGCGGCGGCGACGAGCATCCCCATCATGACCGACGAGAGCTGCACGACGGTGGCGGAGACGATGGAGGAGATCCGCCGCGGAACGTGCCGCATGATGTGCCTCAAGAACGCGCGCACGGGCTACACGCTCTCGGAGAAGATCCTCCACCTGTGCGAAGCGAGCGGCATCGTGCCCGTCACCGGCAGCCAGGGCGATACCGAGATCGGTGCGATGACCAGTGCGCACTTCCATGCGGCGCATCGGATCACCGCGTCCGGGCCGGCGGAGTTGTCGTTCTTTCTCGATGCCGCAGCAAGCCTGCTCACGCATCCGATCGAGATCCGTGGCGGCAGGTTCCGCCTGCCCGACACGCCCGGAAACGGCGTGAGCATCGACGACGACAAGCTCAGGCACTACCGCGCCGATCGCTAGCCGAATTGCGCGAGCGTTTGCGGCTGCAGGACCACACGGCACGGGCGACAGGCCGTGTGCGTGCCGCGCCGACCCGGGCTGTCCGTGCAACAGGGCCGCATCGGCCCAGGAGGAGATGGAACATGACGCAGAAGGGGTTTTGGCACGGGCTCGTCGTTGCCGCCGCGTTCATCGGGATCGCTCCGGTCGCCGCGTCGGCCGACCAGGGCGTGAGCGCCACCAGCATCAAGATCGGGATGCACACTTCACAGACGGGTCCCGTCGCCGTCTTCGGGCTCGCCTACGAGCGCGCCGCCCGGCTCGTGTTCGACAAGGTGAACGCGGCGGGCGGCATCAACGGCCGCAAGATCGATCTCATCGTCGAGGACGATCGCGGCGACGCGGGCGCCGGCGTGGCCTCCGTGACCAAGCTGATCGATCGCGACCAGGTGTTTCTCATCTATGGCGGGCCGTTCACGCCGGTGGCGCTCGCGGCCTTCCCGAAGGTGAACGAGAAGGGCCTCATCTACTGGTCGCCGGCGTCTTCGACACCGCTGCTTACCGCGCCGGTGAAGCGGCTTGTGTTCCAGGCGAACATGACGCTGGACGATCAGGCGATCCCGGTCACCAAGCTCGTCGCGTCGCTCAAGCCGAAGAAGATTGCATTCATCCGCGAGAACAACGAGTACGGCACCATCACGCGCGACGCAGCGGCCGCGGAGCTCAAGAAGCGCAACCTGAAGATCGACCTCGACGAGCCGATCGAGCCGAATGCCCTCAGCGCCACGGCGCAGATCGTCAAGATCAAGGCGGCCGGGGCCGACGCGATCATCTATGGCGGCACGCCCAAGCCGCTCGCCTTCGTGATCCGGGAGATGACCAAGCAGGCGGTCACCGCGCCGCTCGTGAGCTTCGGCGGCGGCTCATCCGCGGCCATCTTCGAGCTCGTCACCGGCGACTCGCCCATCGAGTTCTACGCGGTGAGCCCGCTCGCGTGCCCGCTCACGGATCCGTGCAACGCCGAGTTCATGAAGGAGTGGAGGCAGAAGTATCCGAAGGACGAGCCGATCGTGTGGGCGGCGCAGGGCTGGGCGGTCACGCAGTTGTTCGTCGAGGGCCTCCGGCGGGCGGGCCGCGACCTCACGACCGACAGGCTGGTCACGGCCTTCGAGCAGATGCCGGAGTACAAGACGCCGAGCATTCCGTATCCGCTCAAGTTCACCGCGACGAACCATCGCGCGATCCACGGCGGATTCCTCGACGGATTCAGGAACGGCAAGCACTACTTCTTCGGGGACGAGAAGAGGTAGGGGCGTCGCGCGTGCTCGTCCAGTTCCTGATCGACGGCCTCGTCGTCGGCTGCATCTACGCGCTCGTCGCCATCGGGTTCACCGTCATCTACGACGCGACCGAGACGGTGAACTTCGCCGGCGGCGAGAGCCTGATGCTCGGCGCGTATTTCATCCTCACGTTCTCGAAGCTGTGGGCGCTGCCTTACCCGGTGGCGCTCGCCCTCACGATCGGCGCGGCGGCGCTGCTCGGCTTCGTCGTGTTCGACCGGCTGGTGTCGAAGCCCATGATGCGGGCGTCGCTGCTCTCCCGCGTGATCGCGCTCATGGGCCTCGCCGCGATCATGAAGGGAACCGTCCGCCTGGTCTGGGGCGCCGACGCGTACGAGCTCCCGGCGAGGTTCGGGACGAAGCCCTGGCAGCTGGGGTCGGTCCTGATCACGCCGCAGGAGGTGGCGATCGTCGCCTTCACCCTCGTGATCGTCGCCGCCCTGTACGCCTTCTTCGAGCTGACCCGGTTCGGCGCGGCGATGCGCGCCACCGCACAGAACCGGCGCGGCGCGGCGCTCGTCGGCGTGAACGTCGGCGCGGTCTTCGCGATGGCGTGGATCATCGGCACCGTGCTGAGCGCACTCGGAGGGGTGCTGCTCGGCCCGCTGCTCCTCGTCGAGCCGGACATGGGCTACATCGGCATCAAGTCGTTCACGGCGATCGTGCTCGGCGGATTCGGGAGCATCCCGGGCGCAATCATCGGCGGCATCCTGCTCGGCCTCGTCGAGAATCTCGTGGCCGGCTATTTGCGCGCCGATCTGCAGACGGCCGCGACCTTCGTGCTGCTCATAGGGGTCCTCGTGGTGCGCCCGAGCGGACTGCTCGGCACGCCGGTCGCCACCCGCGTATGAGGCGCGCGGCGCTCGCGCTAGCGATCGCGACGATCGCATGGGCGGCGGGTCCCTTTCTCGACAATTACCAGCTCTACGTCCTTTCGCTGATCGCGATCTACGTCGTCTTCGGGCTTGGCTACAACCTGCTCATGGGTTACGCCGGCCAGTTCGATTTCGGCCAGGCGGCCTTCCTCGGCATCGGTGCCTTTGCGATGGCGCTGCTGCAGTCGCGCGCCGGCCTGCCGTTCGCCCTCGCGTTGCCGTTCGCCGGCCTCACCGCCGTCGCGTTCGGGCTCGCGATCGGCGTGATCGTGCTGCGGCTGACCGGGTTCTACCTGGCCCTGGTCACCCTTGCGTTCAACCAGACGGTCGTGCTCATACTCAATTTGTGGAAGCCGCTGACCGGGGGCTTTCAGGGGACCGAGGTCCCCCACCCGGTGCTTGCCGGTGTGCGCGACAACCTGCTGGTGTTCCTGATCGCCGTCGCGGTTGCGGTGCTGATGGTGTGGGCGGCGCGCAACGTGCTGGCCTCGCGCGTCGGAAAGGCCTTCGTCGCCATTCGCGAAAACCCGGTGGCAGCGCGGGCGATGGGCATTCACCTCACGCGCTATCGCATGCTGGCCTACGGGCTGAGCGCGTTCTACGGCGGCATCGCCGGGGCGTTGCTCGCCACGCTCCTCGGCCACATCACGCCCGAAGGCTTCGGCATCTTCGAGACCATCAGGGTGCTGACGATGATCGTCGTCGGCGGCATGGGCACGATCGGGGGCACGATCCTCGGGGTCACCACGCTCACCCTCGGCTCGGAGCTCCTGCGCTTCTCGCAGGTGTTCCAGGAGATCGGCAATGGCGCGTTGCTGCTCGCGTTCATGCTGCTCATGCCGAACGGCATCTGGGGGGCGCTCGTGCGCAGACGACGATGAGCCTGCTCCAGGCGCGCGGGGTCTCGAAGTTCTTCGGTGGCCTGTGCGCGCTCGACGGCGTGTCGCTCGCCGTTGAGCGCGGCGAAATTCATGCCCTCATCGGCCCGAACGGCGCCGGCAAGACGACGTTCCTCAACCTGGTGACGCGCATCTACACGCCGGAGTCGGGCTCGCTCGGCTTCGACGGCCACGACCTGCTGGCACTCGCCCCGCACGACGTCGCGCGCTTCGGGCTCACGCGCATCTTCCAGCACGTCGAGCTGTTCGCCAACCTGACCGTGCTCGACAATGCCCTGATCGGCGGGCACGTGCTCGGACGGGCCGGCGTCCTGGCCGCGCTCGTACGCACGCCTGCCGCGCGGCGGGAGGAGCAGGCGCTTGCCGAACGCGCTCGCGACACCCTCGACTTCGTGGGGCTCGGAGCGCTGTCCGAACGGCTGGCGAGCACGCTCACCGGCGGACAGGCACGCCTGCTCGGGCTCGCGCGGGCGCTCGTCAGCGGGCCGAAGCTGCTCCTGCTCGACGAGCTGGTGGCGGGGCTCAACTCCCAGGAGCGTTACGAGGCGGCGCTGCTGGTACGCCGCCTGCGCGACGAGCGCGGCATCACGATGGTGCTCATCGAGCACGATATGCAGTTCGTAATGCGATTGGCGGACCGCGTTTCGGTGCTCGACTTCGGGCGGCTGATCGCGCAGGGGACGCCCGCCGAAGTGCGCGAGAATCCCGCGGTGATCGAAGCCTACCTGGGCGCGGGGAGCTACGTGCGTGCTTAGGGTCGCCGACCTGCACGTGCACTACGGCCGGCTGCACGCGCTCGAGGGCATCACGCTCGAGATCGCACGCGGGAGCATCGTCGCGCTGCTCGGCGTGAACGGCGCGGGCAAGTCGACGCTCCTCGCCGCCATCGCGGGCATCGTTCGTCCGTCGTCCGGTCGCATCGAGCTCGAGGGGCACGACATCACGGCCCTGGCTCCGCACCGCATCGTCAGGCAGGGCATCTCGCTGGTTCCCGAGCGGCGCGACCTGTTCCCCGAGATGAGCGTCGCGGAGAACCTCGCCATGGGCGCCTACGCGCGTCGTGACCGCGAGGCGGTGCGCGCCGACCTGGACAGGGTCTGCGGGTATTTCCCGGTCCTGCGCGAACGCTCGCGCCAGCGGGCGGGCATGCTGTCCGGTGGCGAGCAGCAGATGCTCGCGATCGGCCGGGCCCTCATGGCGCGCCCCCGCGTGCTGCTGCTGGACGAGCCTTCCCTGGGGCTCGCGCCGCGCATGCTCGATGCGATCTTCGGCATCGTGGAGCGGATCAACCGGGAGGAGGGCACCACCGTCTTCCTGGTCGAGCAAAACACGCGCCTCGCGCTGGGGCTCGCGAGCTTTGCGTATGTCCTCGAGACGGGACGCCTCGTGGCGCAGGCCGCGAGCGCGCAACTGCTTGCGAGCGATCTCATCCGGCGCAGCTTCCTCGGCGAGGACTGAGTGCAACGGCGCGCGACCCATGGCCCGGATCGCCGGCTCGTTGCGCTGGCCGTCGCAACGTTGCTACGATGGCCCGCTCGCGCTGTCGAGCCACGCGCGTGGCGGCAATTCGCACGCGATGGACATGCCTCGGGAGAATGGATCCATGCTCAAGTTCGTAGCACTGTGGAACATCAAGGAAGGCATCACCGAAGCGCAGTTCGAGCAGTGGTACAGGAACACGCACATGCCGGATGCGAAGCGCATCCCGGGCCTGCGCAGGTACACCGTCAATCGCGCGGCGGCCCCGGTGCGCGGCGAGTCGCGTTACTACCGCATGGCCGAGCTCAGCTTCGATTCCCACGAAGCCTTGCAGCAGGCGCTCAATACGCCGGAATGGCAGCACGCCTTCGCGGACGCACAGCGCTACATCACCGACCACCTGCGCCTGCAGCTCGAATCGGAGGACGTTCCGCTTGGATAACGCAATGACTCACACCGCCTTGTTTCCCGATCCCGCCTGGTTCACGGCGCTCGCCGGCTTCCTCGAGCGCGACGACGATTTCCGGCAGCACGGCGCATGGCTCACGGCGCGGATCGGCTTCCGCTGCGACCAGCAGATGGTCGTGATGACCTTCGATCGCGGCATGGTGCTCGATGTCGCGCCGGGTTACGGCGAATCCGATTACCTCGTCTCCGGCACGCGCGCCCAATGGGATTTCCTGTTCGAGGTCGGCTGGGGCCTCGTGCGGCTCTATCGCTCCGGCACGCTGACGATTCGCGGCGATCCGGTGCGCCTCATGCAGAACTGGAAGGCCATCTTCTTCATCGCCGAGGGCATGAAGAAGTTCCACAAGGCCTGATACGAGGACCCACACAGTGCCCTACATCAATCTCGACGGCGTTCGCGTGTACTACGAGGAGGAAGGCAGCGGCAGGCCCCTCGTCATGATCCACGGCGCGAGCCAGGACACTCTCTCCTGGCACGACAACATCGAGCACTTCGCGCAGCGCTACCGCGTGCTCGCGCTCGACCTGCCCGGCCACGGCAAGTCGGCCCTGATCGCCGGTCGGCCAACCACGGACACGGGCGAGTACGCCGATTGCATCGGCCGCTTCATTGCGGCCAAGGCGTTGCGTGACGCGATCCTCGTGGGCCACTCGATGGGCGCCGGGATCTCCATCATGACGGCCATTGCCCATCCCGACCTGGTGAAGGGCGTGGTGGCGGTCTGCGGCGGTGCCGCGTTCCGCGGGCCGACGGGCGTCACCTACCAGCCGCACATGCTGCACAACACGCAGATCAATGCGACCGACTGGCTGGAGACGATCTTCCACTCGGTGCTCGGGCGCACCACGCCGCTCGAGAGGCGGCGCGAAATGGCGTTCGACGCCACGCGCTGCTCGCCGTACGTCGCCTATGCCGATCTGCTCACGTACTCGAGCCTCAACCTGTACGAGTCCCTGCACACGATCCGCACCCCGGTGTTCTACATCGTGGGCGAGGATGACTGGTCAACGACGCCCGACATGGCGCGGCGCACGAGCAAGCAGCTGGCAACGCTTGGCGTGCGCACCGAGCTCAACGAGCTCAAGGGCATCGGCCACATTCCGCATTGGGAGCAGCCGGAGGTGTTCAATGCCGTGCTCGACGGCGTTCTCGCGCGGCTCGAGGCTTAGGTCGCACGCTCCCGCCGGGCGCGCAGCGACGGATTGGCGGGCACGTCCATGACGTCGGCAGGCGCAGCCATGGCGACCGAGCGCATCGTGGCGGTCCTGCCGACGCTGCTTTCATTTGCGCTCGACCCGCCGTTTCGGTCGGCGGTGGTCGTGGTGCCGAGCGTCGACGTCGTCCTCGTGCAGGTGCGCACCGCGAGCGGACTCGAAGGCGCAGGGTATGCGTTCGCGTTCAGGCGCGACGATGCCGTGGCCATCGCGGGACTGGCCGGCAGCCTGGGGCAGTCGCTCGTGGGCCAGGATGCCACGGCGGTGGCTTCGCATTGGCGCGCCATGTGGCAGAGCGTTGCCTTCCTGGGCCAGGGCGGCGCCGCCTCGGCGGCGATTGCCGCGATCGACATCGCACTGTGGGACATCCTGGGCAAGGCGGCCGGGCTCCCGCTGTATCGGCTGCTGGGCGCCGCGCGGGAAGCGATTCCCTCCTACGGCAGCGGCGGCTCGCTCGCGCTCGATACCGGGGCGCTGATCGCGGAGATGGAGAGTTACGTCGCCGCCGGTCATCGCGCCGTCAAGCTCAAGCTCGGCCACGGCCGCCGCGGCGACGTCGAGCGTGTCGCCGCGGTGCGACGTGCTTTGGGAAGCGACGTGCGCATCATCCTCGATGCCAACCAGCAATGGACGGCCAAGCAAACGGTGGCAATGGCGGATGCCCTGGCGGAGCACGATCCGTGGTGGCTGGAAGAGCCCGTGCCCGCGGCGAATCTCGAGGCCTGCGCCGAGGCGCGCGCCGGCAGCCGTGTAGCGATCGCCACGGGCGAGACCAATTTCGGCGCGCGCGACTTCGATCGAATGCTTGCGCTGCGCGCCGCCGACATCTTCATGCCGAACCTGCAGCGCGTGGGCGGGATCACGCCGTGGCGCACCATCGCGGCCGCCTGCGAGCTGCGCGACGTGCCCGTCGCATCGCACGTGTCCGCGGAGGTCAACGTGCATCTGCTGTGCGCCATTCCCAACGGTCTCACGTTGGAAGTGGTGCCGTGGTGGCCGCGCCTCTTCGTGGAGAGCGTGCGGGTGGAGGACGGCGCAATCCGGCCACCCGATGGCCCCGGCCTGGGGCTCACGCTCGACCCGGATGTCCTCGCTCGGCACGCGGTGTGATGGAGCGCACATGCGAATAACCCAGGTCGACACCCGCATCGCGAGCCTGCCGCTGCCGACCCCGGTGGTGACGCCCATCCATTACATCACCACCATCGACACGGTGCTCACGACGGTGCGCACCGACGAGGGTCTTTCCGGCATCGCGTACAACTGGGTGTTCGGCGTGCCGCGTGCGCGTGCCGTGCGAGCGCTCGTCGACGACCTCGCCCGGTTCGCGTGCGGCGAGGATCCGCTCGCGACGGCGCATCTGTGGCAGCGGCTCTGGAACGAGGCCAACTTCCTCGGCCGTGCGGGCGCGGTCATGCTCGCCCTCTCCGCGCTCGACGTCGCCTGCTGGGACATCAAGGGCAAGGCGACCGGTCTGCCCCTCTGTCGCCTGCTCGGCGGGACGCGAAGGGCGGTGCCCGTCTACGCCGGGGGACTCTTCCTGTCCGATTCGATCGACGCGATCGTGGATGAGGCCAAGCGCTATGCCGCGGCCGGCTTTACCGCGATCAAGATGCGCGCGGGGGCCCGCCGCGCCGGCGAGGATGTCGAGCGCGTCGCCGCGGTGCGTGCAGCCATCGGACCCGAGATCAGGCTCATGGTCGACGTCGTGCAGGGCTGGACTGTCGAGCAGGCCATCCGCACCGGCCGTGCGCTCCAAGCCCACGACCTCAGCTGGATCGAGGACCCGGTGGTGTTCGACGATCTCTCCGGGCTGGCCAGGGTCGCCGCCGCGCTGGACGTGCCCATCGCCGCCGGCGAGAACGACTATTCGAAGCTCGGCTTCAGGCGGCTGATCGATGCGGGGGCGGCCGACATGCCGATGCCCGACCTGCAGCGCGTCGGCGGCATCACGGAATGGATGAAGGTCGCTGCCCTGGCCGAAGCTGCGGGGCTGCCGGTGTTGCCGCACGTGTTCCACGAGATCTCGGTGCATCTCGTAGCGGCGGCGCCCAACGCGCCCTACCTGGAGTGGGTGCCCTGGTGGGACGTGCTATTCACGGACAAGCTGTCCATCGAGAACGGAATGGCGATGCCGCCCGATCGGCCGGGACTGGGGATCACCTTCGACGAGGACGCGATCGACCGCCACCGCGTCGCCTGAACGCTTGCGAGCAAGCCCATGAAGATCGAGAGCGTCACCTGCATCCCCTTCACGTTGCCGCTGCGGCAGGAGCTGCGCTTCGCTGCGGGTCGCATGACGCACACGCATCACGTACTGGTCGAGATCCGGACCGACGACGGGCTGGTGGGCCGCGCCGAAGCCCCGTCGCGCCCGTATCTCTACGGCGAGAGCCAGAAGTCGATCGTGGCGGCGGTGACCGACTGGTTCGCTCCCATGCTGCGCGACGAGGATCCGTTTGCGCTCGAGCGGATCACGGCGCGCTTCTCCGCCATCGAGCACAACTACACGGCGAAAGGCGCGCTGGACATCGCCCTGCACGACATCGTCGCACAGGCTGCGGGCGTCCCGTGCTTCCGGCTCCTGGGCGGCTGGCACGACGAGGCGCAGGCGATCTACGTCGTGGGGGCGGGTGCGCCCGAGGCCATCCTGGACGAGTGCCGTGCGGTGCAGGAGCAGCACGGGATCACCGCCTTAAAGCTCAAGGTGGGTGTCGACCTGCGCAAGGACACCGCGATGCTGCGCGCCGTGCGCAAGGCGCTGCCCGAGGCCACACTCATCGTCGACGGCAACCAGGCGCTTGCGGCGGACGAGGCGTTGCGGCTGCTGGCCGAGTGCGCGGACCAGGACGTGGCCTGGGCCGAGGAGCCGTGCCACACGCACGACCGGCCGGGGCGCCGCCGGATCGGCGCGCAAAGCCCCGTGCCGATCCTTGGCGACGACAGTTGCCGGACGCTCGAGGAAGCCGCGCGCGAGATCGACGATGGTGCCGTGCACATGGTGAGCATCAAGGTCGCGCGCACCGGCTACGTGGGGAGCCGCAACATCCTCGGCCTGTGCCAGGCCAAGCGCATCCGCCCGATATCGGGCAGCCAGGGCGACAGCGGCATCGGCGTGCTCGCGAGCCTGCATTTCTGCGTCGCGCATCGCGCCACCCAGGTCCGCCCCGGCGAACTCAGTTTTCACCTCAATCTCGCCGACGATCTCCTCGCCGAGCCCATCCGAATCGACGCGGGAAGGATCAAGGCGCCCACCGTGCCCGGGCTCGGGGTGCGCCTCGATCCCGGCAAGCTGGCGCACTACCGCAACGATTGAGAGTGTACGTGGCGCGTGCGGCATAATGACCGGTGCCCGGCACGTAAAGCAGATGCCGTCCGCCCGGGCTTGCGCTGACCCAGGGAGCCCAATCGTGACCGAAGCCGCCGTGACCGCGCCACCGCTCCAGCCGCCGGGCTGGATCGACTACACCGACACGCCAGGACGGGTCCTGCTGCGCCCCAACGCGCTCGACGAGTTGGGTCGTGCGGTCGAGGCCCTCGGCTGCAGGCGGGTGATGCTGGTCTGCGGCGGCAATACCCGCAAGAGCCCCCTGTTCGAGCGCGCGCGCACTGCGCTGGGCGAACGTGGCGCGTACGTCTTCGACCGCGTGGTCGAGCACTCGTCGACGGTGCTCGTGACCGAAGCGGCAGCCCTTGCGCGGGAGCATGCGATCGACGGGCTGGTGGCGCTCGGAGGAGGCAGTGCCTCGGACACCGCCAAAGGCATCGCCATCCTGCTCGGCGAGGGAGGTCGGATCGAGGAGCATGCGTCCACCTTCATTCCCCCGGACAAGTTCATCCCGAAGCCGCTACCGTCGCCGAAGGTCCCGGTCGTCGCGGTGCCTACGACCGCTTCGGCCGCGGAAGTCACGCCTGGGCTCGGCCTGCGCACGCCGGATGGACGCAAGCTCCTGTTCTGGGATTCGACGCTCGCCTGCCGGCTGATCGTGCTGGACCCGGCAGCGAACGTCGACGTGCCTGCCTCGCTCATGGCGAGCACGGCCATGAACGGCTTCGCGCACTGCGCCGAAGGGCTCTATTCGCGCTTGCGCAACCCGATCTCCGAGGCGCTGGCGCTGCACGGCATTCGCCTCTTCACCCGCTGGCTCCCGGCAATGGCGGCGGATCCGACGAGCGTCGAGGCGCGCGGCGGCGTGCTCACCGCGGCTCATCTGTCCGGGCGCGTGATCTCGAACTCGCGCGTGGGCGTGCACCACGCGATGTGTCACTGCCTCGGTGCGCGCGGGGGGCTGCCGCACGGCGTCGCGAATTCGATCATGCTGCCCTACGCGCTTGCGTACAACGTGCCCGTTGCTGCGCCCGAAATCGCCCGCATGGCCGAGGCGATGGGCGTGCCCGTCGCCGGCATGGATGCGACGGCGGCAGCGAAGGCGGGCATCGAAGCCGTGCGCAAGCTCCAGCGCGATTCGGGCGTGCCGACCCGTCTGCGCGACACGGGGCTCGATCGCGCGCTCCTGCCCGCGATCGCCGAGGACACCATGCGTGACCGCGGGTTGTTCTTCAATCCGCGCCTCACGAGCTCGGCGTCGGCCATCCTGGAGCTGCTCGAGCAGGCGTGGTGAGCGTACGGGCCGCGCCCGGGCGAACGAAGGACTCTGTGCACAAACAACCACGACGATCCGGCCAGCCGGGAACGCGCACTGGAGGAGATGAGATGACGCTGCATCGACGTTTCATGCGAGCGGTTGCGATGGCCATCGTGACGGGGGCGATGCTCGCGGCGGGCGCCCCCGCGAGCGCACAAGCCGGCAAGACGTATCGCGTCGGCGTGCTGGTCGGGCTCTCGGGCCTGGGCTCCCAGATCGGGCAGTGGATCCTGAACGGCGCGGAGACGGCTGCGGCGCAGCTCGCCGCGAGCGGCGGCCCCAAGATCACGATCGTCGCCGAGGATTCGCAGTGGGCGCCGCAGAAAGGCGTCGAGGGCTTCAACAAACTGGTCAACATCGACAAGATCGATGCCCTGCTGTCGGGGGGCAGCACCGTGATGGAGGCGATCGCGCCGCTCGCCGACGAGCGCAAGCTCGTGCTGATGAACGTCGGCGCGCAATCGCCGAAGATGGCCGGTATCGGCAAGTTCACGTTCAGCGTGCTGCAGCTCTCGGATTTCGACACCGCGGTGCTGACCAGATACGTGCTGGGCAACCTCAAGTACCGCAAGGTTGCGACGCTCTACGTGAACAACGATACCGGCAAGTTCAATCAGCAGGCCTTCGCCGATTTCTTCAGGAAAGCGGGCGGCACCATCACGGCCCAGGAAGCCTTCAAGCCGAACGAGACCAGCTACGGCGTGCAGATCGCCAAGATACGCGCCACGAGTCCCGACGCCGTGTACATCGTGGGCACGCCGGCCGAGCTGCCCTTCGCGGTGAAGCAGACGCGCGAATTCGCGCCAAAGCTGCCGATCCTTTCCTATGCGGGCATCGAGAGCAAGGAGTTCCTCAACGCCGCAGGCGATGCGGCGAACGGGATCGTCTACACGACGACTGCGTTCGATCCCGACCGCAACGACCCGGCCGTGCAGGCGTTCGTCAAGGCGTACCAGGCCAAGTACAAGGAAAAGCCGACGAGCCCCTACGTCGGCTACGGCTACGACGCGATCATGATCTTCGCGCAGGCTGCGAAGGCCAGCGGGGGCCAGGCAGGCGACGCGGTGCGGGCGAAGATTCACGAGATCAAGCGCTTTCCCGGCGTCACCGGGGCCAACGACTTCCGCCCGGATGGAACGGTGGCCAAGACGATCGCAGTGCGCAGGATCGAAGGGGGCAGCTTCAAGACGATCAACGTCGTCGAGCCCTGACCGGCTGTGCCGCTGCTCGCGCAGCTCGCGATCAACGGGCTGTTCGTCGGCAGCGTCTACGCGCTGCTCGGCCTGAGCTTCGCAACGATCTTCGCGACCACGAAGATCTGGCACTTCGCGCAGGGCGCCGTTCTATACGCTCGGCGCCTACGCGATCCTGGCAACGAGCCTCTATGCGGGGCTCCCGTTCGGCGTGGCGGCGCTGGTAGGCATTGCCGCCGCGGCGCTGCTCGGGATCGCTTCGATTACGCTGCTCTACCGGCCCCTGCAGCGGCGCGGGGCCTCCAGCCTGGTGATGGTCATGGGCTCGCTCGGGACCATGATCGTCACCGACAATCTGCTCGTGCTCGGCTTCGGACCCACCGGCTACAGCATCGACGTGGCCATGCCGCAGCCGGTCTCGTTCGGGCCCGTGCTCGTCACCGGCGGACAGATGGTCGCGCTCGCGATGTCGGCGCTCATCGTCTCGCTCTATCTGCTGTTCCTCTTCCGTAGCGTGCACGGCGAGCGCATTCGCGCGCTCATCGACAACGAGGAGCTCCTGCTGCTCAACGGCGTGGACACGGGCAGGCTCAAGGTCATCGCGTTCGCGCTCGGCTCGGCGCTCCTGCCGTGCGCAGCGGCCCTGTTCATCGCTTCGGGCGCCGGCATCTCGCCTTACATCGGCATCCAGGCCGTGCTCACCGGCGCGATGGCGATGTTCTTCGGCGGGGTGGACAGGATCGAAGGGGCCGCGGCCGCGGGACTGGTCATCGGTCTCCTGGAGGGCTTCGCGGCATTCGTGCTGCCCACGGAGTGGCAAACCGCGGTGACGTACGCGGTGATTCTCGTCTTCCTGATGGTGCGGCCGACGGGTCTTTTCGGCCGCTCGCTGCCGAAGAGCACGTTGTAGGCACCTCGCGCGATCTGCCATGGAGACCTACGTTCTCGGCGTGCTCATCGCAGTCATCATCTACGGCATTCTCGCCGTCAGTCAGGACCTGCTGCTCGGCTTCACGGGCCTGTTCACGATCGTGCAGGGCGCGCTCTTCGGCATGGGCGCCTACACCTCGGCAGTGCTCGCGCTGACGTTCGGAGTCGGATTCTGGTGGGGCGCGCTCGCGGCGCTCCTCGCCGGCGGCATCGTGAGCCTGCTCATCGCCGTGCCGTCGCTGCGCGTCAGCGGCCACTATCTCGTGCTCGCGTCGTTCGGTGTGCAGGAAGTGCTCCATGGCCTGTACCTCAACCTGGACGCGGTGACCGGAGGCCCGGGCGGGCTGCGTGGCATACCGCGGCCGACGGTGCTCGGCGTGGAGATCGCCACCAACGGTGCCTACGTGGTGCTGTACGCCGCGATGGCGCTCGTGGTGATCGCGTTCATCTTCCTCGTCGTGCGCTCGCCGTTCGGGCTGCTCCTGAAAGCCATCCGCGAAGACGAGCTCGTGCCCCAGGCGCTGGGCAAGCCTGTCGTTGCGCTCAAGATCAAGGCGTTCGTGGTGTCCGGCGCGATCGCCGGCATCGCGGGCGCGATGTATGCGCACTACATCACGTTCGTGTCGCCGGACACCTTCGACGTGCACGCGTCCATCTTCATCCTGTCCATGGTGCTGATCGGCGGCATGGGCACGCTCTGGGGACCGCTGCTGGGCGCCGCCTTGCTCGTCGCCCTGCCGGAAGCACTGCGCTTCCTGCCACTCGAGAGCACGACGCTGGGGCCGCTGCGCCAGATCGTCTACGGCGCCGTACTGGTCGCGTTTTGCTTCGCACGGCCGCGGGGCCTTGCGGGCGGGCGTGGCGCCGTCGCGGAATGAGCACGCTTCGCCTGGAGCATCTCGGCAAGCGTTTCGGCGGCCTGACGGCGGTCGACGACGTCACGTGCGAGTTTCGTCCGGGCGAGATCGTCGGCCTCATCGGCCCGAACGGCGCCGGCAAGACGACGATCTTCAACCTGATCACGGGGGTGGTTCGGGCCTCGAGCGGTCGCATCTTCGCCGGCGAGCGCGACATCGTCGGCTTGGCGCCCTATCGGATTGCACGACTGGGCATCGGTCGCACGTTCCAGCAGACGCGCATCTTCCACCAGCTGCGCGTCGTCGAGAACGTGATCCTCGCCCGCCCGGAGGTGAACGGCGAGCTCGTGCGCGCGCTCGCAACGTTGCCTTCGAGCAAGCGCCGCTGGACGAAGGACGCGATGCAAGTGCTCGAGTCGCTCGACTTTGCGGATCGGGCGCAGGCGTTCGGCGGTGATCTTTCGTATGCCGAGCAGAAGATCGTCATGTTCGCCTGCCTGGTGGCGAGCGGCGCCACGACGCTGCTGCTGGACGAGCCCACGGCCGGCCTCGATCCGACCTCGCACCGCGCCATGATCGGCATCGTCACGCGCCTGCGCCGTCCGGGCACGACCATCGTCCTGATCGAGCACAACCTCGACGTCATCCGCGGCTGCTGCGATCGGGTGATCTTCCTGGCCGAGGGGCGCATCGTCGCCGAAGGCACGAGCGAGCAAGTGGAGCGAAGCGCGGAGCTGCGCGACCTGTATTTCGGCACGGTGGACGGCGCGTGATGCTCGACATTCGCGGGCTCGTGGTGGCCTACGACAAGAAGGACGTGCTGCACGGGGTATCGCTTCGCATCGAGCGAGGCGAGATCGTCGCGCTGGTCGGCCACAACGGCGCCGGCAAGACCACGCTCATGCGCGCTGCCGTGGGGCTTGTGCCGTGGCGCGCCGGATCGGTCGAATTCGATGGAGCACTCGTTCAAGTAGGGCGCGTTGCGACCACCGTGAGCCGGGGCCTCGCGTTCGTGCCGCAGGGCCGCAACACGTTCCGCACGCTCAACGTCGGTGAGAACCTGGACATCGCGGTCAAGGCGGCTGGCCCGGACGGTGCAGCGCGCCTCGCCGACGTGTACCGGATGTTTCCGATCCTGCGCGAGCGGCGCGAGCAACCGGCCGGAAAGCTTTCCGGGGGCCAGCAGCAGATGGTCGCACTCGCGCTCGCGCTTGTGCGCGGGCCGCGTCTGGTCATGCTCGACGAGCCGTCCACCGGTCTTGCCCCGGTGCTGGTCGACGAAGTGTTCCGCCGCGTGCAGGAGATGCGCGAGCGCTTCGGCGTCTCGGTGCTCGTGGTCGATCAGAACGTGCGGCGCCTGCTCGGCATCGTTGATCGCGTTGCGGTGCTGAAGGCGGGGAGCGTCGTGTTTGACGGTTCACCCCGAACCATCGAGAGCGACGAGCACTTGTGGCGTCTGTTCTGATCGCCGCGGAGGTCGGAGAGCGCGCCCAGCAGGCGCGACGCGCAACATGCGGGCATCCGCGATGCTGCGGTACGTCCGGATCAGCCAAACGGCCGCTCAGCGGCACGAAGGTAAGGCGTGCGTTGACCCGGGCCGTCGCGGGACGGTAAAATCGCTGGCTTATTCCCCGATAGCTCAGTCGGTAGAGCGACGGACTGTTAATCCGCAGGTCCCTGGTTCGAGCCCAGGTCGGGGAGCCAATAATCAGTGTGTTGCCTTGATTTCCGCGGTGTTCTAATTGCGGAACGTCCGCAGCTGTAGCAATTCGACCCGATGTCGTGAGCGGTCGATTGCGACGCGAGGTACGGGGCCTTGAGCGCACCGCAGGCGGACAGCGGCGGACTTGTGATCCGCAGGTAGCGCGCGTTTCCGAGCCGAAGCACACTGGGGCATCGCGCCGGATTCGCTCATGTTGACCAAGGTGGCGGCGCGCCTCATCGCCGTTGCAGCTTCATCCAACCCGGATCCACGCTCGTCAATCGCCTTTGTCTGAGCGGGGGAGCACGCCGGGCGGGTGGGCGGCGGCGACAATCATCTTTCCGGTCGCCAGTGGTGAGGAAGCGAAGGCGGCGTGGCCACCTCCCTCATCCTTTGATCCAGTGACGGTATGCCTCGATCCATTCGGCCCCCTTTGGCTTGGGCGATGGCAGTGCCAGATCAAGAATGGAGACCGATTGTCGCTTGCGGCCGCGTGTACAGATTGCGACGATGTCGTTGTCGCCACGAAGATCGAGCCTGACCACTTTCACCAGGACACCGAGCACCGTGGTATCGAACGGCAATGCGAGGTGTTCCTCGAGCATCGTGTACCAGCCGGTGGTCTGCTCCGACTCGCCATACGCGTCGAGCGTGGCCTCTTCGATCATGGCGGTCAGCCGGCCCTTGCTGATCCGGTTCGGCCGCGTTGCCGCGCTTCATGGCACGCACTTTCGCCATTGCGTTTCTGTGCCAACGTGGCCTTGGGGGCCGCCGTCTTCCCGGCGGTGGTCGCCTTGCGAGTCGCGCCGGCGGCCACGTGGCGGCCGGCTTGGCCGGCGCCTTCGTTATCGCGGCTACTGTCGACGCGTGGCGAGAAGCGGCAGGTTTCTTCGCCGGAGCGACATCGGCCATCTCGATGCCGAACACGTCGGCCAGATGGGCATCATCGAGCACCCTGCCGGTCGTCGGGCTTTGTCGTGACCTCCGCAGGCCGGCGCCTGCTTGCGCGACGAGGTCCTTGGGATCCACGCGGCGCAACGCGAAAATCAACTCAGGTTGGCTATCGAGGCGCGCGCCCACACCATAGAGCACGGCGGCGACGTGCTTGCACATGGAAGCCCAGTCCGGGCAACTGCAACTGAATTTGATTTCCTTCGGCGCAGGGAAGAGGCCGGTATTCGGCCTGCAGATTCGTTCCATCACAGCCTTGGAAAGTCGGCCTTGCAGAAGTTCGACCAGCGAATCGATCGAGCCCGCGCAATCGGCGCTGATGGACTGCCACTGCTTCGCGGAAACGGCAACGACAGTGACGTCGACATCGTAAAGACTCGACCCCATTACCTTGGCGCGCACCTCGCCGTTCGTGATCCTGAGGTCGATCACCGAACCGTTGCGCACGTAGGTACGTCCGCGCGGCAAGCGGTTGGCAAAGTCGCTGTAGCACTCCAGGTTGTTGCACCATCCCTTGCCCCAGAAAGTCTTGGCGATAGCGCCACGACGAGGCTGCCACGGGCGAGAGATCGGCGCCCGCCTTTCTGGCCCTGGCGGCGGCCTTCTCCGCTTTCTTGCGACGCTCGGCAACCGAGACGTACGGCTTCCATCCGTAGAAGCTCATGTGATTCCTCTCGTCGGGATCAGTTTTCCTGTGCGGAGTGAATGTCGAGCTTCACCAGATCGAGCAGTTCGGAGTCGCTCATCTCGGTGAGCAGAAGTTCCGCTCCGCCCTCCAGCACATCCTTCACGAGCTGCTGCTTCGATTCGATCAACTGGTCGATCCGCTCTTCAATGGTGCCGCGGCAGACGAACTTGTGCACCAGCACGTTGCGCTGCTGCCCGATTCGAAAGGCACGATCAGTGGCCTGATTTTCCACGGCGGGATTCCACCAGCGGTCGAAATGGATGACGTGCGAGGCGGCGGTAAGATTGAGACCCGCGCCGCCGGCCTTGAGCGAGAGCACGAAGAAGGGCGTCAGCTCGTCCTCCTGAAACCGCTTGACCAGCTCGCGGCGCTTGGCCACCGGCGTGCCCCCGTGCAGCACCAGGCCTTCGCGACCGAAGACGGCGCCAAGAAATGCCGCCAGCGGCTCGGTCGTTTCGCGGAACTGGGTGAACACCAGCACTTTTTCCTGCTTGGCGGCAATGATCTCGGCCAGCTCGCGCAGGCGGGCGAACTTGCCGCTGTCTTCCGCGCTCCAGGCCCCATCGCCCAACCACTGCGAGGGATGGTTGCAGATCTGCTTGAAGCGCATCAGGAAGGAAAGCACCACTCCCTTGCGACCAATCCCCTCGGCATCTTCCAGCGCGGCGGCCAGTTCCTTCACCGCACGCTGATACAGCGCGGCCTGCGCCGGGCTGAGATGGCACCACGCCTTGAGTTCCGTCTTGTCCGGCAAATCGGCGATCACCCGCTTGTCGGTCTTCAAGCGCCGCAGGATGTACGGGCGTACCAGGGCGCGCAGCGGCCCGAAGTGTTCGGCCTGGGCCAATCGTTTGGAGAAGTTGGCAAAGACCTTCTCCGTGCCCAAGAGGCCGGGGTGGGTAAAGTCGAAGATCGACCACAGATCGGAAAGTCTGTTTTCCACCGGCGTGCCGGTCAAGCGCAATGCGCGACTGTGCGTTCAGCTTCTTCACCTGGCGCGTCTGCTTCGCACCCGGATTCTTGATCGCCTGAGCTTCATCGAGGACGGCCAGCCGCCACTGCACGTCGGCCAGCGCCGGCAAGCGCAGCAGTGAGCCATAGGTGGTGATGACGAGATCGATGCCGCTCAAACGCTGCGCATCCAGCGCTCGCAATTCGGCGGCCGAGCACTCCGAGGGATGCGCGATCAGGATGCGCAGGTCTGGGGAGAAACGCTCGGATTCTGCGGCCCAGTTGGCCATCAGCGATGCCGGAACGACCAGCAGGCTGGGGCGGAATTGCTTGTCCTTGTCGTTGTCCTCGCGCTTGAGTATCAGCAGCAGAGAGAGCACCTGGATGGTCTTGCCCAGGCCCATGTCATCGGCAAGACACGCTCCCAGCCCCAACCGGGTGAGCAGATACAGCCAGCGAACGCCGACCTGCTGATACGGGCGCAATGTGGCCTTGAGTGTCTGCCCCGGGACTGACCTGCGCCAGGCCCTCCGGCTGGCGCAACCCCTGCAGGGTCTCGGCCAGCCAAGGGCCGGCGACCAGTTGCGACCAGTCGGCATCGGCGGAATTGCCCGCCTCGTCGAGCGAGGCTCCTGCCACCAGACGCATCGCCTCGGCAAACGGCAGACCATTTTCGGCCGCCGCCCGTTCGATGGCCTGGAACCGCTCCAGCATGCGCCCGAGCTTCTTGCGATCCACCTCGACCCAGCGTCCGCGAAGGAGTTGCAAGCCGTCGCCAGCCGGCCAGCAGCGCCTTGATCTCGGCAGCGCTGAGCCGCTCGCCGTCGAGCGTGACCTCCATGCTGAAGTCCAGCAGCGCATCCTTTCCCAGCAGCGAAGGCGATCGTGTGCCGACGCTGGCCTTGACCAGCGGGCGGGCGGGACGGCCGGCCTGCCACGCCCCCGGCGCGCGCACAATGATGCCGGCAGCCTCCAGCTTCGGTACGTCGCTGAGGAACTGATAGGCATCGGCGGGCAGCCAGCGCAGCGGGTGATAGATCTCGCCGGATTCCACCATCGCGCGCAGCCATCCGCACTGCTCCGCCGCGCGCTGCACCGGCATCAGCAGGGAAAGCAGCCGCGCCTGACTCTTTCCGTCCGAGAACTCGGCCAGCGCCCGGGAAAGCGGCAGGTGTTGCGCCTTGCCGTGGGCCGAGACGCGCGAGGTGTAGGTGGCGAGAAAGGCGAACGGCGCCTCCGCGTCCTTGCGGTTCTCCGCGAGATTGAAATGGACCCGGCCAACCAGATTCCAGACCGGATGACGTGCCTTGAGAAATTCCTGGAGCGGGCCTTTCGATGCGACAAGTTCATCGCGCAAGGCGGCATCGAGATCGGTCCAAAGCGTGGTCAGCACTTCGGTCGTCAAATACTCCACGCCCGTCATCGGAGGGGCATCGGCGATCAAGGCATCGAGAGCCTGGTCGTCGGGTGCGGTCGACGGCGTCGCCCTCGGGCGTGGCGCACAACGCTGTCACGTAGCGCGCGGCAAAATCACGCCACCAGGCCCAGGAGGGCGGCAGAATGCTCCCGACTTCAGCGGCCCCGAGATGCAGCAGGCCATGCGCCGGAACCACGGGCGAACGCATCGCTGAGACGCTGGGCAAGCGCGGCGGGCAAGGGTGGTGCGTCGGAATCCGGCACCAACCGAAGGTGGCCGTGCGGGGTCAGCAGCGGCACGAGGAAGTCGGTGGCGGCGATTGACATGCCCGGGCATTCTACCGAATACGACGTCTGCCGACCCTGCTCCGTCCGCTTGCCAATCGGGATCTGCTCGTCCCGCTTGCCATAATGACCAGATGTGACTACTATATGACCATGACTGGGATACGCATCGCCGACTTGAAGAGCCGCCTGAGCGAACATCTGCGCAAGGTACGGGCGGGCAGTTCGTTGACGATTCTGGACCGGGACACGCCGATCGCGCGCATTGTTCCGTGGAAGGAGGGCGATGGTTCCCTCAAGCTTCGGGCACCGCTTTCCGGAGCGCCGAAACTCCAGCGCGTGCCTCTTCCGCCGCCCCTCCGGCTCCGCGGAGACGTCGTGAAACTGCTAATGGAAGAGCGGCAAGGCGATCGGTGATCGCCTACCTCGATTCGTCAGTATTGCTGCGCGTTGTCCTTGGTCAGCGCAACGCGTTGAAGGAGTGGGGTCGAGTCACGCAAGGCATCGCCTCGGCGCTTGCGGAGGTGGAGTGTCTGCGCACGCTGGACCGGTTGCGCCTGGCTCAAGGATTCGCCGACGAGATGATCGCGGAACAGAGGGAGGCGGTATACCGGTTGTTGGAAGCCATGGAGATCGTGGAGATTACCCACCCGGTTCTGTCACGCGCTGCCCAACCGCTTCCAACAGCACTGGGAACGCTGGACGCGATTCATCTTGCTACGGCGTTGCTGTGGAAGGAACAAGCTGGAAAAGAATTGTCGATGGCGACTCACGACGTGGCATTGGCCGTCGCCGCGAAGGCAAGCGGACTGCGCGTTATCGGAGCGTAAGTGCGGACTGCTGGGTCGCAGGGGCCTGCCTTGCCGCCGGACAGGGAAGCGCCGCGCACAGTATCGCGTGGTCGATCTCGTCATTCCCGAGCACGAGGCGGCACTAGTACAACGCTCGTAACTGCGGTTCACTCGCGTTCGCCCGGCAAGTTTGCGCACCCTTCATTCCACG
>CAVZZN010000010.1:0-186920 GCA_963779805.1 uncultured beta proteobacterium | reverse complement strand
GCATGAACGCGCCTAAGTCATCACCTCGTGAGTGGCCAACGCGGTGGTCCGGATGGGTGTGTACCTGCGTGAGCAGCGATAATTGCTGCTGGGCCACGTAGGCCACGACACGCGCGTTGTCCGCGGCCGAGGTGCAGAAGGAGCCTGCGGTGGTGGTCGCGCTCGGCCTGATGCAAGTGGTCAGCACCCACGATTGCTTATTTCACACCCGGCCCAGTAAAGAACGGCTTCATGCTCATCGTGCGAACGGCTGGCAAGAACGCTCTCGGTGACCCGGAGCAGGCCCTCAGCAATCATCACTCGCTTCGGCAGACTCATTGAATCAGTTTCCCATGCGGCCTTGGTAAAGCTTTGGGTCGCGAATGCGAATGTCCATTGCGCCAATCATGTCGCCCAGCGTGGAGAAATTGCTCCAGTCAGTGCCGTTGGTCCGGCTCTCCACCCAACTTGCATCAAGCGGCCAATCCGAGTGTGGACCTCCTTCATAAAAGCACTTGTATGCTTTGCGATTGAATGGAGCGCAAAGCACTCCGATGCTGTGGAAGAAGGAGTCGGTTCCCTTCGGCGTTGCGCGGGCGGTGCCGACCTCAAAACTCACGGGGTCGACGAAGTCGATGATGGGCGGAAGCCCCTTGTAGCTCGTGCAATCAAACTGCACGATGTACGGGTCGCCGTTGTGAGCAAACATCGTCACAAATAGCTTCAGCTCTTCCGTCCGCCAAAGGAGGCCCCAGCGGCGTTCGCGTGCTACGGACGCCACCTGGGTGAGCTCTTGCTGGACATGCGCCAGCGTTACCGCCCGTTCAACTGCCACGTCAAACGCCGCTGCCGATGGCTGTGAGGATGAGCACGGTACCGTCTTGCACGTGGTAGGACACCAGCGTGCGGTTCAGGTCCATGGCGTGCTCGACTTCGCTGGCAAGGACCAGAGTGAAGGTATCGCTTGGGGCGAAGCCGAATGCGGCGACGGCCGCCGCAATGGCGTCGGCTACTTTGGCCGTCTTCGGCAGGTCGAAACCCCGGGAGCCGCGGGTGGTCTGGATTGTGATGGAGAGGGTCTGCTTGTCGTCGGCATGCATTGAGGTCGCCTCTACAGTCTGGTCCTTCGCTTCGTGTTCCATCGGTGCTCTCCTATGCTGGATTGACGGTCTCCCCCGGGTTGGCATCCGTTCGGAATTCCGTTATCCTTAATACTGAACTTCCGGAATTCGGAAGTCAAGTACTTTTTCTATTTATATTCCGCACAAGGAGGTGCTAGTGGCGCTTTTGCGCGAGAAGGTGAAACAGCTGCGCAAGGAAAGGGGATTGACGCTGGAAGAGTTGGCGACCGCGGCGGGCGCGTCGAAATCGTCCGTATGGGAGCTCGAAAACAAAGACCGAGCGCGCCCATCTGCCGACATGATTCTGGAAATTGCGCGCGTACTCGGCGTAACACCTGAATTTCTGCTCAATGACGCGGAGGACTCCCCCTCGCAGTCGACTGAAGATGAGGCGTTCTATCGCAAGTATCGCGGGCTTGACGAAGCAAGAAAGGAACAGCTCAGAGACATCCTGAAGATACTTGACCAGAAGAAATGACCCCTGCAGTGCTCTCGCCGACCAAGGAAGCAATCAAGTTAATCAAGCTTTGGCGGGTCGTTCGTCCTGGCGAACCCGCAATTGACGTGCGTGAACTCGCTCTCGAGTGGTCGATGCAGACCAATCCTTCAAATCCCATTCGTCACGTTGAAGCCGAGGCGAGTCTCGGCGCATTCGAAGGTGGCTTGTTCGCGCTCGAGACCAACGGTTGGGCCATCCTCTACAATCCCCGAAGGAGCACGCCCGGACGCGCAAACTTCACAATCGCGCACGAACTCGGCCACTACGTGTTGCATCGGACTGTGGCGCAGAAGTTCGAATGCAGCGCAAGTGCGACGCTTGGCGTTGACCTCGGCATTTACAAGCAGCGTGAACGAGAGGCCGATGAGTTTGCCTCGAACCTGCTTATGCCAGCAGATGACTTTCGGGGGCAGGTCGAGCGTGGGCGCATCACGTTGGAGCTCCTTTCGCATTGCGCCGATAGGTACCGCGTTTCAATGACAGCGGCCGCGCTGCGCTGGATTGCATTGACGGACCAGCCCGCAGCGCTCGTAGCTTCCGTCGACGGCTTCATTCTTTGGCACTCAAGGAGCCGCAAGGCGCCATATGGACTCTGGGATGTCATCCACCCGAGCGCGCCCGTACCGCCCGGCACAGGCGCGCACGATAACTACCGACTCTGGTCTGTGGAACAACAGCGCACGGGCGTCAATTTTCAGGACACCTGGCTACGCGGCACGGAGGGGGTCGAGATGGGAATTGTCTCTGACCGGTACGACCTTACGCTCACGCTTCTCTACTTTGAGCACGTGGAGTGGAAACGCGATTTCGGTAACGAGGAACCCGACGAGGACGCCGAACTCGAACGTTCCTGGACGCCGAAATTCTGACCGTTCTCGCTCTATTGGTTACCCAAGAATCCGTTGGCAGCGCCCGCAGCGAATTCACACGCGACATGCGAAATCGAGGAAGTGTGAATTTCCGTGTGAATCACGGGCCAAACAGGACCATCGGAGACAACGCGCGCGGCGACTCAAGAACGTTAAGCCGTTGAAATACCTTGTCTCAGGTTGCCTAGCGTGGTCTGGCGTGGAAGGCCATTGGAGCGGGTGAAGGGAATCGAACCCTCGTCGTAAGCTTGGGAAGCTTCTGCTCTACCATTGAGCTACACCCGCAAACGGGCGGTATTGTAACGCCATCGCCACGCTCGCCCCCCCCCCGCAACCGCTTCATGCGCTCCTCCCCGCCAGTCGGCGACGCGACGATCCGCGTTCCCATGCACGCAAGCGTGGCGGCGTGGCTCGCGGCGCCGTCGGGACAAGGTGCGCGCGCCGGCGCTGCACTCGCGCTCGTGCTCGGTGTCATCGGGTGCGTGCGCCTTGCCGCCGGCGCGTCCTTTCTCGGCGACGATCTGGTCGTGCTGTGGCAGTTCCAGCAGTGGCACGAACGGGGCACGCTCCTCGCCAACGTGGCGGCCAAGCTGCACGAGAGCATCGACGGCCTGAACGCCTTCTTCCGTCCGCTCCCGTTCGCGACGCTGGCGCTCAACTTCCTCCTGTCCGGCACGGATGCTGCGGACTGGGCCGCGGTGAACCTGCTTCTGCACGTGGGCGCCGCAGCGCTCGCTGGCGGCATTGTCTACGAACTCGCCGGGACGCGTCGCCGGGCCGCCATGCTCGGCTCGACCACGGCGGCGGCGACCTTCTTCTTCCTCGCGACCGGATGGGAGGTTGCGCTGTGGATTACCTGCCGCTACGACGTGATCGCGACCTTCTTCACCCTCGCCGCAGGCTATGCCTACCTGCGTCGCCGCGACGTGCTCGCCTTCGCCTGCGCGGCATTGGCGTTGACCGCCAAGGAATCGGGGGCACTCGCGATTCCGCTGCTGATCGCGCTCGCCACCTTGCGCGTGCTGCGCGCGTCGCCCGGCGCCTCCCTGTCGAGCCTTGCACCACGCGCGCTGCAGCGGGCATGGCCGTACTTCGCTCTCGGGATCGCCTACACGCTGCTGCGCATTGCGCTCTTCGGTTCCGCCACGCGCGTCTACATGGGGAGTGCGCCGCCCGATCTCACGTCCCCGGCGCACTGGCAAGCCCTGCTCGCCTCGCTCGGCCCTTGGGCGCACGCCAACTTTCCGGGTCCCGTTCCGCTCTGGGTCGCGCCGACGCTCGGGCTCTTCGTCGCCGGCACAGGCATGCGCTTCGCGCAGCGGCGCTCGCCTGATGCGCTCGCGGCGTGCGTGGCCATGGCCTTGCTGACGTGCCTCGCGATCGTCCTGCTCATGCCGCACGTCATCACGTTCGTCAGCGCGGGCCTCGGCGGACGTCACCTGTACCCGATGCAGGGATTCGGCGCGATCCTGCTCGGGCTCGTGGTGCACGAAGCGGGACTCGCGATGTCGGCCCGACCCCGCACCGCGCTCTCGGTACTCGCCGCCGCGCTCGTGCTGATGGTCCTGAACGCGGGCTGGGGCGTGGTGGCGATCGAGCAATTCCGCGCCGTGCACGCGCAGATGCGCAAGGTCGTGAGCGCAGTCGCCGCGAGGGCTTCATCGGCTGCGCGCGGAACGGGCTACGAGGTGCTCTATGTTCCGGACGTTTTGGGTCGCATCGGGTTCGGTCGCAATGCGCAGGCCGGGCTCGTGCTCCCACCCGTACAGCGCGAGGCGCTGAGCGATCGCGTCCTGGTGCAGACCGACGCCGAGTTCGCGCTCGTCCCGCAATACATCCGCGACGGCGTTTTCGCCAAGCTGGCGGTCCTGCCGCTGGCCAGCGTGATCGAGGGTCGCGCGCGGCGCGACGGATGGGAGCACCTGCGTCCCGCGCGATATCTGTGCTGGCAGCCGCAGCGCGAAACGTTCATCGTGATGGAGGTCGACGGTGGCGCGCCGGAAGCCGAGTTGCCGGCGCGCCTCGCTGCCGCGTATGCAGCGGCGGGCTGCGGCGCGCCACTCGGGGTGACGTAGCGCGCGACAGGTTCCCGGGGTCACACCGGCGCGCACATCACCACGAGATCCGGACCGTCGCCCTCCGGCATCCAGTGGCGCCCCACCATCTGCTGCATGATGTCCGGGTCCGTGCTGTAGCGGTGATTCGCGTCGGCGCGGTTGCTGAACACGCGATGCACCGGCTTCGTATCCGCGGGGCACTGCCCCGCGCTGGGCAGGTAGAGGTACATGAACGTGGGACTCTCGAACGTGAACTGCGGGAACTTCGCCGCCGTCGAGTCGCATTCGGCCGTGCCGCGACCATAGAAGTGCGAGTCGCCGTATCCCGGCGGGATGTAGAAGCGGCACACCGGCGACGTGCCGGGCTGCGCAGTCGTGAACGCCCGGAACACGCGGCCCGTCCTCGTCCAGCCCTTGGTCGCCGTGCCGGCGTCGAGCTTCGCGATCTCGTCGGGCACCCACGATATGAAGTAGTGATCGAGATCCGCGTGGTAGAACTCCACCACCTCGACGCTCCCGGGGGCGTGTTCGGGCGGAAACTCGTATTGCTTGTCGGTGCACGGCATGGGCGTACCCAGCGCCGCACGCGGCAGGTCCACCGGCGCGGTGGCGGTCGGGATCGTAATCGCCGGCACGTCGGCGAAGCTCGTGACGCACGTCGAGATGGGCGGGTAATACGTCCGATCCCCGACCTGCAGCACGCCGACGGTCATCGCCTTCAGCGTGTCGGTGCCGCCTTCATAACCGAACGTGTACGTGTAGGCGCCTTCGGGCGTGTCGAGCGGGGAGGGAAAGTCGATCAGCACCAGCTGCATCCCGCGCTCGGCCTCGAGATTGGAGTTCGCATCGATCGGCAGCCGCGCGAGGCCCGCGGTGATCGCGAGCGCTCGCGTCGTGCCGGAGCTGTCGGTGTACGTGCCCGCGAAGCCGGTGGCCGAGGCAGGCACCTGGACCACCACCGGATCGCGCATCGCACCCCCGGCGTGCTCGAGGTTCAGGGCCGTCTGGAACAGCATGAAGAAGAGGCTCTGCGCGTAGAGGGAGCCGCCGTAGAGCAGGTTGCACACGACGCCCACGCTCGTCGTGCCGACATTGTGCGTGCAGTAATTGCTCTGCGCGGCGACCACGGCCAGGACGCGCCCGGCGTTGTACATCATGGCGACGCTCTGGACAGCACAACCCGTCAGCGACAGGACGAGGGGCACGGCGACGGCGGCGACCAGCAGCCGCTTCAAGCGATCGAACATGGGATCTCCACGAGGGTTGCGGGGCTCGTGCGCGAGTCTTGCGCGCGAGGTGCCGTGATCCTAACGGGTCGATGCTCGATTGCCGACGTTTGGCCGCAAAGTCTGCGGGTCGCTGTGGCAAAAGTGCTACACGCGACCGCGTCCCTTGCGTCTTGCGGCGCCGATCCGGCGCACATCGCGTGAAGCCTGATCCGGCGCTGCCGGAGCGCGGGTCTACCCGGGCTTGCGCGCGAGCACGAAGACGCCTGCAGCCAGAGCCTCGCAGCCCATGTCGCCCAGGGCACGGTCGAGATCGTCGCCTTCCGCGCGCAGCGTATCGAGGGCGAGCTCGAACCGCTCGCGCCAGATCCCGCCGGGGAGCATGGGCAGCACGGTCTCGATCTGCATCATCAGCCCCCAGTGCGGCATCTGCCACGGCTCGATGCCGGCCTGCTCGATCTCGAAGCCCTGCATCACCTGCTTCAGGCCGGACAGGGTCATGTTGAAGTAGTGATCCGGGTCGCCATGGAATGGCTGCATGAACGCGGTATCGATGAGCACTCGGCCGCCGGGCTTCAGGACGCGCAGGAGCTCGCGCGCGGCCTTGAACGGATCCGGGATGTGCTCGAACACCGCCTGGCTGACGACGCCGTCGAAGATGGCATCGCGAAACGGCAGCTCGGGGCACGTGCAGACGACGTCCACCCACGGAAACTGGATCACGTCGAGGTTGATGACGTGGTCGCGCAAGCGGGCCTCCGACTGGATGCCCGCGCCGAAATCGAGCACCCTGCCTCCCTTGTCGATGATCTCCTGCGCAAGGTTGCCGTACGGATGCGTTTCACCTTCCTCCTCCAGCCGCAACACCGGAAGGCGGCCCGGCGGATGGAAGTGCGGCACGCCGGCAAAGCTCGCTACCGGTGCCGCCGAGAGCAGACGCGACAGGTCGAGATGGCGCGCTCGCGGCTTCGGCCCAAGGCTCTCGTTCAGGCGCAGTCTCTCGTGCGCGAGCATCCGCACCTCGCCAGAGACGCTGCGCGCGATCAGCGTGAGATCGAAGCTTTGACCATCCCGAATCCTGGGACCCACGACCAGATCGCCGAGAAAGCCGCCGCGCGCCGCCTGCGGACGGTCCGCCAGCGCCTGCGTGAGATCGGGTCGCGCAATGGGCTGCAGCGCGACCACGGGCACGTCGTCGAGCAGCAGCTCGGTGTGCCACTCGCGAGGCCGGTCCGGGAGATACCAGCCGGAAACGCGGATCAAGCGCCCGCACTCGCCCCGGGGAAATGCTTCCAGCGCGTGCCCGAAGTCGTCCGCGAGCTGTCGCAAGCGCGTGGCGCGCACCTTTCCGACGGCCGCGCGAAGCACCGGCATCCCGCGGACAGCTCCGTGCAGCCACCGTCTGATAGCGCTAGTCACCGGGCCCTTTCGCAGTTCGCGCGCGAGCATCATACGGCGGAAACCGGGCGTTCGCGATCCCGCGCCGGCACCCCGGCGCACACCGCGCGCGAGGGCTACTGCAGACGCTCGCGTCGCCACGTCGCGGGGGGTGAGCCCGTTGCGCGCTTGAACGCACGGGCGAACGCGGCCTCCGATTCGTAGCCCGCGTCGAGCGCGATCGAGGCGACCGGGGCCGGGCTGTGGCGCAGCAGGTTGGATGCGACCTGCATGCGCCATTGCGTGAGGTAGCGCATCGGCGGGATGCCGATGAACTGGACGAACCGGTCGTAGAACGCGGAGCGCGAGAGCGCCACGCCCTTTGCCAGCGCATCGATCGTCCAGTCGCGCGCAGGGTCCGCGTGCAACAGCGCGAGCGCCTTGCCCACGTGCCGATCGCGCAGGCCCTGCAGCCAGCCGGTCGTGCCGTCGGGCAGCGCATCGATGTGGCGGCGCACCGCGTCGACGAACATCATCTCGCTCATGCGCTCGAGCACGGCATCGCTGCCGGGTCGCGCGCTGTTCGACGCCTGCACCGCGCGACGCATCACCTGCGCGATCCACTCGCCCTCCTCGCCCGCCGGCAGATGCAGCACGCGCGGCAAGGTGGCGATGAGCGGATTGAACGGCCGCAGATCGCACCCGAGGAAGCCGCATACGAGGTTCGCCTTCGCGTCCGGTACGGGCGCATCGAACGTCACCTTCTCGCCACCGAGATAATTGACCGGCATCGGCCGAGGACGGCTGCGATCCGTGAAGGCCCGCTCCGCGGCAATGCGGACCGGCCGCAGGCCCGGAGCGCTCGACATGACGTGCGGGTCGCCATGCGGGAACAGCACGATGTCGCCCGTCGCGAGCCGTACCGGCTGCTCGCCCGCCACCGCGGCCCAGCCATCGCCCTTCGCCACGACGTGGTACGCCATCACGTGATCCGCGCCCGGCAGCACCGCCTGCGCGATCTCGCGCGCGGGCGGCGCCTCGGCCGCCCACTCGTGCCCGGAGCTCACGTAATAGAAGACCGCGCCGCGCAGGCGCACGGCGCGGAGCACATCCGACAGCGCATCGTGCGACGTCATCCGTCCCCCGCTCCGGATCGCGGGGCAAGCCCGCCGGACGTACGGGCGTTTGCATCTCGCGCTGCGGACGCGCGGGCAAGCGCGCAGGACGCGGCATCAAGCGAGCGCTCCGGGCGCTTCGAATAATACCCACGGCTCGCGGCACTCATCGCGTGCGAGCCCATCCATTTCGAGGAGAATCCATCATGAGCATCATCGAGAGCAGCACCGCGGCGGCCACGAAGGCGCCCGCACGCGCCAAGCCCGATCTCGCGGCGATCAAGCAGCGCCAGCAGGCGACATGGGCGAGCGGCGACTTCGCCGTCATCGGCACGACATTGCAGATCGTGGGCGAGTCGCTCGCCGAAGCCGCCGACGTGCGCGCCGGCGAGCGTGTTCTGGACGTTGCCGCCGGCAACGGCAACGCGTCGCTCGCGGCCGCCCGCCGCTTCGCGAACGTGGTGTCCACCGACTACGTGCCGCATCTGCTGGACAAGGGGCGCCTGCGCGCCGAGGCCGAGCAGCTGCGCATCGACTTCCGCGTGGCCGATGCCGAGATCGCTGCCCTTCGCCGACGCGAGCTTCGACGTCGCGTTGTCGACGTTCGGCACGATGTTCGCGCCCGATCACGTCGGCACGGCACGCGAGCTGCTGCGCGTCGTGCGCAGCGGCGGGCGCATCGGCCTCGCGAGCTGGACACCGGAAGGCTTCATCGGCGATCTGTTCCGCGTCGTGGCAGCGCGCGTTGCGCCGCCGGCGGGGGTGCGCTCGCCCATGCTGTGGGGCACCGCATCGCACATGGAGGAGCTGTTCGGAACGCAGGCCGCGGCGATTCGGTGCGAGCGCCGGAACTTCGCGTTCCGGTATCTCTCCGCCGCGCACTTCATCGACATCTTCCGCACGTACTACGGGCCGACGCACAAGGCGTTCGCTGCGCTCGATGCGTCGGGGCAGGCGGCGCTGCAGGACGAGCTCGCGCGCTTGCTGGACCGCTGGAACACCGCCGGCCCGCGCTCGCTCGTCATCCCCGGCGAGTACCTCGAAGTGGTCGTCACCCGCTCGTGAGCGAGGCCAGGCTTTCGCCAGGGCGCATTCCGCGAGGTGGTCGTGGACGACGCAACGGCTGCGTTCGTCTCGCGCCGGCAAACCCGAGCAGCCCGACTCCGCGGGCGGCAGCTCGAATGCGCCCTGTCTCGGCATGCGTCCCTCCAAGCCTGCGCGGGCAACGGGAGCGTCACTGCGGCAGCGCTGCAGAGCGAAGCCGCCGCCGCAGCGCCGCGAACAGCACCGAGGGCTCGACGGGCTTCGGCACCAGCTCCGCGACGCCGGCGGCGACGATGTCGCCCTCGGTGATCGCGTCGCCGTAGCCGGTGTACAGCACGACCGGCAGGTCGGCCTGCAGCGCGCGTGCGGCGCGTGCGAGCTCGAGCCCGGTCATGCCCGGCATCGTCTGGTCCGTGATGAGCAGGTCGAACGCATCACCGCCGGCGAGCGCGTCGAGCGCGGCGCGCGCGTGCGAAAACGGGGCCACCGACATGCCCCAGTGCACCAGCAGGTCGGTCATGAAGCGCAGCACGGCGGGCTCGTCGTCCACCACGGCGACGCGCCCGGTCAGCGTGCGGCGCGCAAGCATGTCCGGCACGGCGCGCGATTCGGATGCGGGCACGTGGGTCCGCTCGGGCGGCAGCAGCACCCTGAACGTCGTTCCGCAGCCCGGCGCGGTATCGACGACGACATGCCCGCCATGCTCGTGCACGATGCCGTGCACGGTCGAGAGTCCCATGCCCGTCCCGCGACCCGCCGGCTTGGTGGTGAAGAACGGCTCGAACATGCGATCCTGCACCGCCGCCGGGATGCCGGGTCCGCTGTCCGCGACCGAAAGCTCCACGAGCTCGCCTTCGACGCTCTTGCGACAGCTCGCGCACACCGCTCGCTGCGCGCGGGTCGCGCGCACCGTGATGCGGATGTCCCCGCTCGTGCCGGCGTCGCCCCCCGGTGGGACGCGATCCCCGGCGGCGCTCATCGCATCGCGCGCATTGATCACGAGATTCATCAGCACCTGATCGAGCTGCACGGGGTCGAGCAGCACCGGGGGCGCCCGCTCGTCGAGCTCGGCGGCGAGGGCGACAGTCGACGGCAAGGACGCGCGCAGGAGCTTGATGCCCTCGCGCACGGCCGGCGCGAGCTGCAGCGCTCGGGGTGCCCCGCGCCCGCCGCGGCTGAACGTCAGCATCTGGCGGATGAGATCGCGCGCGCGAACGCATGACAATCCCGCCTGGTCGAGATAGCCCGCGAGCGTCGCGTCGCGCTCGCCGCAGCGTTCGGCGGCGAGCGTCACGTACCCCATGATCGCCGTCAGCAGATTGTTGAAGTCGTGCGCGATGCCGCCGGTGAGATGCCCGATCGCTTCCATCTTCTGCGCCTGGCGAAGGCGGGCTTCGCTCGCCGCCAGCGCTTCCTCGCGCTGTCGCCGCTCGGTGATGTCGCGGATCGCGGACAGCACGATCTTGCGGCCGTCGAGCTCGAACCGGTTGAGGGTGATCTCGACCGGGAACAGCGAGCCGTCCTTCCTGCGATGCCAGCGCACCGGAACCGCTATGGTCCCGCTCTCGCCCTGCAAGGCCGCGCGCGTGGCCTCCTTTTCGGCCGAGAGGTCCGTCGCCTTGAGCTCGAGCAGCTCCTCGCGCGTGTAGCCCCACAGCTCCTCCGCGGCACGATTGGCATCGAGCAGGTCGAGCGTGCGCGCGTCGGTGACCAGGATCGCGTCGGATTCCATCTCGAACAGCAGCCGGTAGCGCTTCTCGCTCGCGCGCAGCCGCTGCTCCGCTTCGACGCGGGCGGTGATGTCGCGGATGAAAGCGAGGATGCGCGGCCGGCCGGCGATGGTGGCGCGCTTCAGGCGCACCTCGTGCCACATGAGATGGCCGTCGCGGTGGCGAGCGTGCCACTCGATGCGCAGCGGCGGCCCGACCTTCGCCTGCTCGATCCACTGGCGTGCCTCGGTCTCGGTGTAGGGCGGCTCGTTGGCGCTCATGTCGCCGACCCGGAGCGCCCGCAGCTCGAGCGGCGTGTACCCGAACACCTCCTGCGCCTTCGGGCTCACGTCGAGGATCGCCCCGGTGTCCCAGTCGTGCACGAAGATCGGGTCCTCGCTCGCCTCGAAGATCGCGCGATAGCTCGCTTCCGAGTCGCGCAGCGCAGCGACCGCCCGCAGGCGTTCGACTTCCGCCGTGATGCGGGCCGCGAAGATCTTGAGGATGGACTCGGCGAGATCCGCGTCGCCGAGCGGCGCGCGATCCATCACCGCGACCAGCCCGAGCGGCGCGCCCGAAGCATCGTTCAACGCGAGCGCGGCGTAGCTGTCCATCCCCTGCGCGGCGAAGAGCGTCCCCGGCGGAAATTCCGCGTGCACCCCCGCGGGCACGAAATGGAACTTGCGGCCGACGACGTGGCGGCACGGCGAGCCCGCGAGGCCGTACTCGAAGCCCGCGAGCACCTCGCCATCGAGGCGCGTCGCGAGCGTGCGCATCCGCGTGCGCTCGTCGTCGGCGTAGACGGCGATCATCGCGACGGCCACGTCGAGGATGCCGGCGAGGTGGCGCGCGAGTGCGGCGAACACCTCCTCGCCTTGCTCTCCGGTGACGGCAAGCGCCGCGGCGCGCAAGGCGTCTCGATTGCGCTCGCGTCCGCTTTCGTGAAGGGTTTCAACGCGTGTCATCGCACGAGCTCCGCGAACGGGAAGTGCGTTGCAGTCTAGCCCCGCCGCGCTCCGGCCGGCGCGACTGTTACCTCCGGGTTACATTCGAAACAGCGGGGTTACGCCTCGCGCGAGGGCACGTACATGTACCCGCTGCCGCGCACCGTGCGGATCGCCTGCGGGCGCTCGGGCTCGAGCTCCACCTTGCGCCGCAGGCGCGCGATGCGGATGTCGATGGAGCGGTCGAACGGCTCCCACTCGCGGTTGCGCGTCAGCGTGAGCAGCTGGTCGCGATTGAGCACCTGGTTCGGTCGCTCGATGAAGGTCCTGAGCAGCTCGAACTCCATCGCGGTGAGCGGTATCTCGCTCCCGTCCGCGGCGAAGAGCTGGTGCGAATCGAGATCGAGAGCGCACGCGCCGACGCGCACGCGCGACGACGCCGGGCTGCCGGCGCCGGACGCTTCTGCCGGGGCGCGCGCCTGCATGCGGCGCAGCACGCTCTTCACGCGCGCACGCAGCTCGCGCAGGTCGAAGGGCTTGGTGACGTAGTCGTCGGCGCCGACTTCGAGCCCGGCCACGCGGTCGGCGACGTCCGCCGCGCCGGTCACCATGATGATGCCGACGTCGAAGCGCTCGCGCAGAAAGCGCGCGAGCGTGAAGCCGTCCTCGCCCGGCAGATTGACGTCGAGCAGCACGACGTCGGGAAGATCCCTTTCCACCGCCTCGCGCATGGCGGTGCCGCGATCGGCCTTGGACACCTCGTAGCCGTGCGTGCCGAGATACTCGGCGAGCATGTCGCGCACGGACGGGTCATCCTCGACGATGAGAATACGGCCACTCGCGGACATGACGTTGTCCCTCGCCGGTCGGTGGGCGTGAAGTATAGCGCCGCATTCGCGCATCGCGCTGCATCGCCGATCCGGATACCGACGGAAACAAACTGTTTCGGCACGGACATCGGCCGAATACCTGGGCTGCCCACACTGGCGCCGTGTTGATCGGCGTCGCCCCGAAAGGCATGCCGGCAACACTCGACTGAATCAACTCGCAAGGGAGTGTCCGATGCGCACCTCCAAGACTGCAACGACCCAACCTGTCGCCGCGCTCGATGCATGGGCGCGCCACGCTGCGGCCGCGAATGGCTTCGGGGGTGCCGCAGGCGAGCCGCCGTCCACCGTCCCATACCCCAGGAGAGATGCCATGCAAGCCGTGACGACCATCCCCGATTCCAAGCGCTATGCCAAGTGCGTGGAGGTTTCCAAGCGCGTGCGCTGGGAGATCGAGCGCGACGTGATCAGGAGCCGGGAATTCGACTTCACCAAGAAGTTCCTGCCCGACGGCCTGTCGAAGGTCGGCGCGCTCGCCATTCGCTCTCCGCTGCCGAGCAGCGCCTGCTGTCGCAGATCCAGGGCCGCACGTACGCCAACATGTTCGGCCTCGTCGAGCGGTTCATCGGCGCGAAGATCCTCGAGGTGAGCCGCGAGCACTGGCTGGGCGATCAGGTCGCGCTGGAAGCGCTCGTGCGCTTCACCGACGAGGAACTCAAGCACCAGGAGCTCTTCCGGCGGATCGAGACGATGATCGGCGCCGGCATGCCCGAGGGCTATCGCTTCCTGCCGCAGCCGAACGAGGTCGCATCGGTGGTGCTGGGCCGAGTCGACGTGGTCGGTGCTCGGCGCTCACGTGCCTGATCGAGCTGTTCACGCAGACGCATTACCGCTCGAGCATCGATCCGGATCCGGATCTCTCGCCGCTGTGGAAGGACGTGTTCCTGTTCCACTGGAAGGAGGAGTCGCAGCACGCGATCCTCGACGAGCTCGAGTGGAACGCGCGAGGACGCGCGGCTCACGCCGCAGCAGCGCGACGGCGCGGTCGACGACCTCATCGCGCTGTGCGGCGGCGATCGACGGCATGCTGCAGGAACAGGCCGCGGCCGACACGCACTACTTCGTCGAGATCTGCGGCCGTCCCGTGACCGCGGCGGAGGTCGAGTCGAGATCAGGAGCACGATGCTCGCCGCCTACCGGTGGCAGTACATCGTTTCCGGCGTGCAGGAGCCGCGCTTCACCGCAATCCTCGGCGCGATGATCACCGAGGAACAGGGCGCGCGCATCGGCGCGGCGCTCGCACCCATCCTGGGCTGACGGGCGCGTCCCTCAGCGAGTCGATGTCACCGGACAGGAGCACTGCAATGACTGCCGAAACGCTTGCAACATCTCCCCTCCCGCACCGCGACTCGCGCCTGCAGGTGCCGGGCGTCCCGCACGTGCCGCCCGAGACACCTGCTTCCCTGCTGAGCCCGTCGCTGCGGACCTCTACAGCCGAAGGGCGCTGCTGCGCTATGCTGGCGGTACACAGCATCCGGCTGGAGTGTCCGCATGCCCATCGATCCCGGCACCGGCATCATCGCCCACGCGATCCAGCTCGCGATCGCACCCGTATTCCTGCTTACGGGCATCGCGTCGCTGCTCGGTGTGATGGCCACGCGGCTCGCGCGAGTGATCGACCGCGCGCGCAGCTTCGAGCAGAGCTGGGCGGCCATGGACGGCGAAGCACGCGAGCGCGCCCGCATCGAGATCGCCACCCTCGAGATGCGCCGCCGCGTGTGCAACTGGTCCATCACGCTGTGCACCACGGCGGCGCTGCTCATCTGCCTCGTGATCGTGACCCTGTTCGCCGAAGCCTTCACGGTGACGAAGCTCAAGTTCCTCGCGGGCGCGCTGTTCGTCGCGGCCATGGTGGCCCTGATCGGCGGTCTCGCGTCCTTCCTGCGCGAGGTGTACCTCGCCACGCACACGATCAGCCTCGATCTCGCCCATCTGCGCTAGGATGGCACGGTCGGAGCCCGATGGAGAGAGCCATGCGCGCCCGGATTCACGCCACCCCAGGCCGCGATCGACCGGTGCGACGATGAGACCGACGCGACTCGCGCGCACCGCCCTCCTTCGCGCCGCGCGACGTGCGGCCCTCGTCGTTGGCGCCGTCGTCCTGACCGGCTGTGCGAGCGTGCCGGAATTGCCCACCGCCGAAGGGCTGCTGCACGACGCGCTCTTCGCACCTCCGACGGCACGCATCGATGCGCGGGACGTGTTCGCGCTCAGCCCGGCGATGGAGCGATACGCGCGATCCGAGATGACCCGGCGCGTCAACGCCAAGGGGCGCCGGCAGGCGCTCCTCAACGCGCTCTACGACCGCCGGCAGCTCGGGCTCGAATACGACGCCGCGGTGACGCGCAACGCCGCCGAGGCGTTCGCAGCGCGCTCGGGGAATTGCCTGTCGCTGGTGATCATGACGGCGGCGTTCGCGAAGGAGCTCGGGGTGCCGGTGCGTTATCAGACGGTCTCCACGGACGAGACCTGGAGCCGGCAAGGCGAGCTGTACCTCAACGTCGGGCACGTCAACCTGAGCCTCGGCACGAGCCTGATGGAATCGGGCCGCCTGGACAGCCCCGACCTGCTGACGATCGACTTCATTCCGGGCACCGACCTCGGACGGGCGCGCATGCACGTCGTCGCGGAGGCCACGATCGTGGCGATGTACATGAACAACCGCGCGGCCGAATCCCTCGCGGCAGGCCGGCTCGACGATGCGTATGCCTGGGCGCGCGAGTCGGTGCGCCAGGATCCGGGTTTCCTCACGGCGTACAACACCCTCGGAGCCGTGTACTGGCGGCACGGCAATGCCCCGCAGGCCGCGGCCGCATTCGGCTACGTGCTGCAGCGCGACGCCGCGAATACGGCCGCGATGGCGAACCTCGTGCCGGTCCTTGCGGCGCTCGGACGCGACGAGGAATCGAAAGCGCTCGCGCGCAAGCTCGCGGCCATCGAGCCCGACCCGCCGTTCGCGTACTTCAAGCGCGGCATCGCGGCCCTCGGCGAGCGCGACTACAAGGCTGCGAAGGCGCTGTTCGCGAAGGAAGTCGATCGCGCGCCGTACTACCACGAGTTCCACTACTGGCTCGCGGTCGCCGAGGTCGGCCTGGGCGAGATCGACGATGCGCGCAAGCACCTCGCCGTCGCGCTCGAGACCAGCACGACGCGCCACGGACCACGACATCTACGCCGCCAAGCTGGCGCGGCTGAAGCACTACCACTGACAGGCGCCCGCCCCCCGTTACTCGGAGTAAATACTCTGAGTAACGGGGGCCGATCCCCGCTGGGGTACACTAGACGCGTTCACGCTAGGGGTCCTGCCCGGGCTTCGTCGGGTCGGTGAGAGCATACCCTTGGTACCTGTGCGGATAATGCCGGCGCAGGGAAGCGTCGATCCTTCCCCCGCTTTCGCCCACTCTCCGCAGCCGCTCGATTCGGACCTTGCGCTTCACCACGGAGAGCCCCATGAACGCCAACGACCAGTTCTTCGCCCGCGACGCGCACGTCGACGCCGCGGCCGTCGGTCCGCTGCCGAACTCGCGCAAGATCTACGTCGAAGGTTCGCGTCCCGACGTGCGCGTGCCGATGCGCGAGATCGCGCAGAGCGACACGCCGGCTTCGTTCGGTGCGGAGAAGAATCCGCCGATCGTCGTCTACGACACGTCGGGCCCCTACACGGACCCCGGCGCCGCGATCGACATCCGCAAGGGACTGCCGGCGCTGCGCGCGAAGTGGATCGCCGAGCGCAACGACACGATCGAGCTCGACGGTCCGTCGTCGGCGTACGGTCGCGAGCGCCTCGGCGATCCCGAGCTCGCCGGCATGCGCTTCGACCTGCATCGCAAGCCGCGCAAGGCGAAGTCCGGGGCGAACGTCACGCAGATGCACTACGCGCGCCGCGGCATCGTCACGCCCGAGATGGAGTTCGCCGCGATCCGCGAGAACATGCTGCGCGAGCGCATGCTCGCCACACTCCCGCCGATCGTCACGCGCCAGCATCCCGGGCAGAGCTTCGGCGCGGCGATTCCGGACGCTCATCACGCCCGAGTTCGTGCGCGACGAGCTCGCGCGCGGCCGCGTGATCCTCCCCGCGAACATCAATCACCCGGAAACCGAGCCGATGCTCATCGGCCGCAACTTCCTGGTGAAGATCAACGCCAACATCGGCAACTCCGCGGTGTCGTCGTCGATCCAGGAAGAGGTCGAGAAGATGACGTGGGCCACGCGCTGGGGCGCGGACACGGTGATGGATCTGTCGACCGGCAGGAACATCCACGAGACGCGCGAATGGATCGTGCGCAACTCGCCGGTGCCGATCGGCACGGTGCCGATCTACCAGGCGCTCGAGAAGGTCGACGGCAAGGCGGAAGAGCTCACGTGGGAGATGTTCCGCGACACGCTGATCGAGCAGGCCGAGCAGGGTGTGGACTACTTCACCATCCACGCGGGCGTGCTGCTGCGCTACATCCCGATGACGGCGAAGCGCATGACGGGCATCGTCTCGCGCGGCGGCTCGATCATGGCCAAGTGGTGCCTCGCGCATCACAAGGAATCGTTCCTCTACACGCACTTCGAGGACATCTGCGAGATCATGAAGGCGTACGACGTGGCCTTCTCGCTCGGCGACGGCCTGCGGCCCGGGTCGGGCTACGACGCCAACGACGAGGCGCAGATGGCCGAGCTCGCGACGCTGGGCGAGCTCACGCAGGTCGCGTGGAAGCACGACGTGCAGGTGATGATCGAGGGCCCCGGCCACGTGCCGATGCACATGATCAAGCACAACATGGACGAGCAGCTTCGCCTGTGCGGCGAGGCGCCGTTCTACACCCTGGGCCCGCTCACCACCGACATCGCGCCCGGCTACGATCACATCACCAGCGCGATCGGCGCCGCGATGATCGGCTGGTACGGCACGGCGATGCTCTGCTACGTCACGCCCAAGGAGCACCTGGGCTTGCCGAACAAGACCGACGTCAAGGACGGGATCATGGCGTACAAGGTCGCCGCGCACGCGGCCGATCTCGCCAAGGGCCATCCGGGGGCGCAGATCCGCGACAACGCGCTCTCGAAGGCGCGCTTCGAGTTCCGCTGGGAAGACCAGTTCAACCTCGGCCTCGATCCGGACAAGGCGCGCGAATTCCACGACGAGACGCTGCCGCAGCACGGCGCGAAGCTCGCGCACTTCTGCTCGATGTGCGGTCCGCACTTCTGCTCCATGAAGATCACGCAGGACGTGCGCGAGTTCGCCGCGAAGCAGGGCGTGTCCGAGCAGGAGGCGCTCGCGAAGGGCATGGAAGTCAAGGCCGTCGAGTTCGTGCAGAAGGGCGCGGAGATCTACAGCAAGGCTTGACGCCCTCCGACCCCGCCCTCCGAGCCGGGTCGACCCTGGGTCACGCTCGTGCGTCCGCTGCAGTCCCGCTCGCTGCGTGGCGGAGCGCGCGGCACCTTGCTGCAGCGTCGTTCGCCCGCCCCGTTGACCTGCGTCAGCCCATGCGGCGGCCGGCGGCGCCATCATCGAGCGCATGAGCGTTCCCTCGGCGTCGGCCGCTCCGGAGCGGATCGACGACATCGTCGCGCGTCACGGCGGCGATCCCCATGCACTGCTGCAGATCCTGCGCGAGACGCAGCTGCTTGCCGGCTGGTTGCCGCCGGCCGCCATCACGCACATTGCCGCGCGCCTCGGGCTTCCGCGCGCGCGGGTCGAAGGCGTGACCGGGTTCTACAGCTTCCTGCACCTCGCACCCGCCGGTCGCTACCGCGTGCTGTTCTCCGACAACATCACGGATCGGATGGCAGGCAGTCGCGCGCTGCTCGATCGCCTCTGCACGAGCCTGTGGGTCGAACGCGGCAAGGTCTCCGAGGACGGCCTCGTCAGCGTCGACACGACGTCCTGCACCGGGCTGTGCGACCAGGGCCCCGCGATTCTCGTGAACGGTCGCGCCATGCCGCGCATGACCGAGCAGCGGGTGGGCGTCGTCGCCGAGCTGATTCGCGACCAGACCCCACTCGAGGCGTGGCCCGCGGAACTCTTCGCGATCGAGGACAACATCCACCGGCGCGACGTGCTCCTCGACGCCAACGCACGCCCCGGCGATGCCTTGCGCGCCGCCATCGCGCGCGGCTTTCGCGAGCCGGAGATCGCCTCCGGCGACCGCTCGTGGCGCGAGCATCTGCCCACACTCCCGCAGGGACCGTCCGAAACGCTGGAGGAGATCAAGCGCTCCAACCTGCGCGGCCGCGGCGGTGCAGGCTTCACGACCGGCCTCAAGTGGGAAGCGTGCCGCAACGCGCTCGGCGCGCGTCGCTTCGTGGTCTGCAACGCGGACGAAGGCGAGCCGGGCACGTTCAAGGATCGCGTGCTGCTCACCCGCGACGCCGACCTCGTGTTCGAAGGCATGACGGTGTGCGCCTACGTGATCGGCGCGCGCGAGGGCCTGCTGTACCTGCGCGGCGAGTACGCGTACCTGCTCGAGCCCTTGCGCGCGGTGCTCGCCCGCCGCCGCAGCGAGGGCCTGCTCGGCACCGCCATCGCCGGCGAGCACGGCTTCGACTTCGACATCGCGATCCACCTGGGCGCCGGCGCGTACGTGTGCGGCGAGGAATCGGCGCTGATCGAGTCGCTCGAAGGCAAGCGCGGCGTGCCGCGCAATCGCCCGCCCTATCCCGTCACGCACGGCTACCTGCAGCAGCCCACGGTGGTCAACAACGTCGAGACCTTCTGCGCCGCGGCGTTGATCGCGATCCACGGCGGCGAGTGGTACCGGCGCATCGGCACCCCGCGCTCGACGGGCACCAAGCTGCTGTCCATCGCCGGCGACTGCGCCCGGCCGGGCGTGTACGAGTACCCGTTCGGCGTGACCGTGCGGCAGATCCTCGAGGACTGCGGCGCGAAGTACACGCAGGCCGTGCAGGTGAGCGGCCCGTCGGGCACGTGCATCGCCGCGCCCGAGTTCGGACGCCGCATCGGCTTCGAGGACCTGCCCACCGCGGGGGCCTTCACCGTGTTCGACGCCTCGCGCGACATGTTCGAGGTGGCGCGCAACTACGCGCACTTCTTCGCGCACGAGAGCTGCGGGTTCTGCACGCCCTGTCGCGTCGGCACCACGCTGCTGCGCAACGTGATGGACAAGCTGCACGGCAACAAGGGATCGCAGCACGATCTGGACCGCATCCATCGCCTCAATCGCCTGCTGCAGGCATCGAGCCACTGCGGACTCGGGCATACGGCGTGCAATCCGCTGCTCGATACGCTCAAGCGCTTTCGGCCCGCGTACGAGAGGCGCCTGCAATCGCTCGACTTCGAGCCGGCGTTCGACCTCGACGGCGCGCTCGCCCGCGCGCGCGCGATCACCGGCCGCGACGACGTGCGCGCGCACCTCGGCCCGGTCGACGAGGAAGTGCCGGGGACGCCATGACGACAGGCAGCGCGCCGGGCACATTCCTGCTCGACGGCGACGAGATTCCGTTCGAGCCGGGGCAGACCGTCATGCAGGCGGCGCTCGCGGCCGGGCACTACATCCCGCACCTGTGCTACCACCGGGAGTTCAAGCCGCACGGAAGCTGCAAGGTGTGCACGGTCCGCGTCAACGGTCACACCGCAGCATCGTGCACGATGCCTGCGCAAGCCGACATGGAGGTCGAGAGCCGCGCCGACGACCTCGTCGAGAACCGGCGCACGCTCGTGCAGATGCTGTTCGTCGAGGGCAACCACTTCTGTCCCTCGTGCGAGAAGAGCGGCAACTGCATGCTGCAGGCGGTCGCCTACGACCTCGGCGTGCTGTCCGCAGACCTCGATTACTTCTTCCCGAGCCGGCCGCTCGACGCCTCGCATCCCGACCTGCTGCTCGACTTCAACCGCTGCATCCTGTGCGAGCTGTGCGTGCGCGCGTCGAGCGAGGTCGACCGCAAGCACGTGTTCGCGCTTTCCGGTCGCGGCATCGGCAAGCACCTCATCGTCAACGCCGAATCCGGCCGGCTCGTCGACACGGACATCGCGACGACGGACAAGGCTGTCGACGTGTGTCCGGTCGGCGTCATCATCCGCAAGCGCGTCGGCTTCGCCATCCCGATCGGCCAGCGCCGCTTCGACGCCCGCCCGGTGAGCGAGCAGGCGATCGAGGACGCGCCGCGGCACGTCATGCCGAGGGTCGGATCATGATGGATGCCGAGGCGGGTCGCAGCCCCATGGGCACGGCCGCGACCCGCAAGCTGCGCGTCGCGACCACGTCGCTTGCCGGCTGCTTCGGCTGCCACATGTCGCTGCTCGACATCGACGAGCGCCTGTTCGAGCTGCTCGAGCACGTCGAGCTCGACCGGACGCCGCTCAACGACATCAAGCACTGCGGGCCGTGCGACATCGGCCTCATCGAAGGCGGCATCTGCAACGCGGAGAACGTGCACGTGCTGCGCGAGTTCCGGCGCAACTGCAAGCTGCTGGTCGCGATAGGCGCGTGTGCGGTGAACGGCGGCTTGCCGGCGCAGCGCAATCACCTCGACCTCGGCATCTGCCTGCAGGAGGTCTACCTGACCGAACCCGGCCTCGCGAAGGGCTGCATCCCGAACGATCCCGAGCTGCCGCTGCCGCTCGACAAGGTGCATCCGCTGCACGAGGTGGTGAAGATCGACTACTTCCTGCCCGGCTGCCCGCCTTCCGCCGACGCGATCTGGACCTTCCTCTGCGACCTCATCGCAGGACGCACGCCGCAGCTCGGGCACGGCCTCATCCGTTACGACTAGCGGCTGTTCATGCCGCAATGACATGCAAATCGAGCTCGAAACCGCCGCCAATCCCCAAGGCCTGCGCCGCGTGGCCATCGATCCCGTGTCGCGCGTCGAGGGTCACGGCAAGGTCACGATCCTGCTCGACGCCGACGACCGCGTGCATCAGGTGCGCCTGCACATCGTCGAGTTCCGCGGCTTCGAGAAGTTCGTGCAGGGCCGCCCGTACTGGGAGCTGCCGGTGATGGTGCAGCGCCTGTGCGGCATCTGCCCCGTGAGTCACCACCTCGCCGCGGCGAAGGCCCTGGACGTCGTCGTCGGCGCGCATCAAGCTCACGCCCACGGCCGAGAAGATCCGGCGGCTCATGCACTACGGCCAGATCCTGCAGTCGCACGCGCTGCACTTCTTCCACCTCGCCTCGCCCGACCTGCTGTTCGGCTTCGACTCCGACGTCGAGAAGCGCAACATCGTCGGCGTCGCGGCCGCCTATCCGGACATCGCGAGGAAGGGCGTGCTGCTGCGCAAGTACGGCCAGGAAGTGATCCGCATGACGGCCGGCAAGCGCGTGCACGGCACCGGCGCGATCCCCGGCGGCGTCAACAAGGCGCTCACCGTCGAGGAGCGCGAGGTCCTGCGCAAGGACGCGTACCAGATGATCGCGTGGAGCCGCGAGGCCGTGGCGCTGGTCAAGCGCCTGCATCTTGCCAACGTGGGGCTCTACAACAGCTTCGGCGCGTTCCGCTCCAACATGATGTCGCTGGTGGCCCCCGATGGCGCGCTCGATCTGTACCACGGCGCGCTGCGCGCCCGCGATGCGGCGGGGACGATCCTGTTCGATCACGCCGCGTACGACCGCTACTGGGACCTGATCATGGAGGAAGTGAAGCCGTGGTCGTACATGAAGTTCCCGTACCTCAAGGCGCTCGGACCGGACGAGGGCTGGTACAAGGTCGGGCCGCTCGTGCGCGTGCAGAACTGCGACCACATTCCGACGCCGTTCGCGGACGCCGAGCGCCGCGAGTTCATCGACTTCGGCGGCGGCCAGCCGGTCCACGCCACGCTCGCGTACCACTGGGCGCGCATGATCGAGATGCTGTTCGCGGCCGAGGAGATCAAGTCCCTGCTGCAGGACGACGACCTCCTCGGCGACGACCTGGTCGTCACCGGCGAGCGTCACCGTCGCGGCGTGGGCGTGATCGAGGCGCCGCGCGGCACGCTCATCCATCACTATCGCCTCAACAACGACGACCAGGTGCTGCGGGCGAACCTGATCGTCTCCACGACCCACAACAACCAGGCGCTGAACGAGGCCATCCGCCAGGTCGCGAAGCGCTATCTCGACGGCCGCAAGCTCACGGAAGGGCTGCTCAACCACATCGAGGTCGCGATCCGGGCGTTCGACCCGTGTCTGTCGTGCGCAACGCACGCCCTCGGGAAAATGCCGCTCGCGGTCGACCTCATGGATGCCGAAGGCGTGACGATAGATACACTCTCGCGGCACTGACATGGAACTCGAGCCCCTTCCCCCCATCCTGGTCATCGGCGTCGGCAACCCGAGCCGCGGCGACGACGCGCTCGGTCTGCTCGCGCTCGCGCGTCTCGCCGAGCTCGCGTTGCCCAACGTCGGGCTGCTCACCGATTTCCAGCTCGCGCCCGAGCACGCGCTCGACCTCATCGAGCGCGAGCTGGTGGTGTTCGTCGATGCCACGGTCGAGGGCGACGCACCGTTTCGCTTCGAGCCGCTCGCGCCCAGGCACGACGAGAGCATCACCTCGCACTCGCTCTCGCCCGCGGCGGTGCTCGACACCTTCCTGCACGTGACCGGATTGCGCTCGCCGGAGGCCTACGTGCTCGCGATCCGGGGCTATCACTTCGATCTGGGCGCCCCCGTATCGGCGCGCGCCGAAGCGAATCTCGACGCCGCGATGCCGGTGCTGCTCGAGCGGCTGCGCTCGCACGTCGTCGCGACCTAAAGCGCTTCGCCGTGCAGTAGACTTGCGTTCCTCATCCGGAGAGGAACGCATGAAGCGGATCTTCCTGCTCGTCGGCCTGCTGGTTGCATTCCCGGCACTCGCCGCGGGCCCGTTCCTGCTCACGAGCGACGAGGTCAAGCACAAGGGCACGATCGCCGAAGCGCAGGTCTACGACAACTTCGGCTGCAACGGGGGCAACATCTCGCCCTCGCTCGCCTGGCACAACGCGCCCGCCGGCACCAAGAGCTTCGCGGTGATGGTCTACGACCCCGATGCGCCCACGGGCAGCGGCTGGTGGCACTGGGTGATGTTCAACATTCCGGCCAGCGTGACGTCGCTACCGGCGGGTGCGGGCGATCCCGCTTCCGGCAAGGCGCCTCCCGGCGCCGTGCAGTCGCGCTCCGATTTCGGCAAGCCCGGCTATGGCGGCCCGTGCCCGCCCGCGGGCGATCGCCCGCACCGTTTCATCTTCAGCGTCCATGCGCTGCGGGTCGAGAAGCTCGACGCCGACGAGAACGCGTCGGCCGCGATGATCGGCCTCCTGGTGAACTCGAACCAGATCGCGAAAGCGAGCATCCAGGCGACGTATGGCAGGAAATAGGATCAGGAGTGCGCCCGACCCCGCGAGCGCATCGGACACGCGAGACCGTGCGGAGGCCCAAGATGGAGCGACGTGACTTCGTGATTGCAGCGGCCGGGGCCAGCGTGGCCGCTGCCGCGTGGTGGCATCGCGCGTTCGCCGCGAGCCTGGCGCCCGGGACGATCGAGGGCGCACAGGCGTCGCGACATGCGAGCGCTCACTTCGCGCCGGACCCGCAGCGAGGCTTGCAACCCGGGGCCATCCCGAGCGCCGCGAGGCCGTCTTCCGCGCCGCATCGCGCCGCCTCGAGGTGACGCATCAGGCGGTACACGTCCACGGGGAGCATCGCCTGCGAGCCGAGCTCGCGCACGAGCGCCGCGTAGCGCCTGGCGACCACACGCTGCAGGCGGCCCGTGACACCCGTCCCCTTGCGGCGGTAGAGGAAGAGCAGCAGCGCGAAGATCGTGCCGCCCGGGAGCAGCAGCTCCAGCAGCAGGTAAGGCCCGCCGGCCCGCGCCAGACGCCGCGCGGAGCCGAGTCTCGATAGCAAGGTGTCCATGAAGTCCCCTCGATGGTGCGTTGTCGTGTGCTCGCACTTTGGCAGGGGAGCGCTTGCGTATCGCTCACGGATGCCTCTCGCCCGCGCGAGAGCGTGCGCGAGGCGACCGCCGGCGCCGGCAGCGAAGCGCAAGTCGTTGAAACCTGAAGCAACTCGCCCGCGCCCGCACGGCGAGCGTGCGGCGGCGCTGCCGCTCGCCCGTTGCGCGCCGCGATGCGCGCGGATCGCGGCCCGGCGCTGCGCCTGACGCGCGACTGACACGCGAGCTGACACGAAGGCTCCACACCCGGGCCGACACGCGGCTGACAGCCCGGGCGGATGCGTCTGCGCGCCACCACGAGCCCGGATCGTCCCGCGACGACGTTGACGTCGTGTACGAATTGGCACACTATGCGTACCAATAGATCAACCGTTGGAGATCTTCCCATGGGCGTTCCGGTCCGCAAGCCTGCCATCGTCGACGCCGGCACGCGCGAAGCACGCGCGCGCCTCGCGGCGATGGTGACGAACCTGCTCGAGCACTGGGGGCTCACCTCGGGCGAGCAGGCGGCCATGCTCGGCCTGTCGGCCGGCAGCCGGAGCACCGTCGGGCGCTATCGCAATGGCGAGCCGCTCGCCGACAACCGCGACCTGCTCGATCGCGCCGGGCACCTCCTCGGCATCCACAAGTCGCTGCGCCTGCTGTTCCCGCACGACCGCGACCTCGCGTACCGCTGGATGACGCAGCCCAATCGGCAGCTCGGGGCGCGGCCCGTCGATCTCGTCGTGCGGCACGGATTCGAGGGTCTGCTCGCCGTGCGTCGCTACCTCGATTACCAGCGCGGACAGTGAGTGCAGCCCGACCTCTACGCGGCGAACGTCGATTACCGCGGCGATCTCGTCCGCAACATCCCGGGGATCCGCGAGTCGCAGCACGTCTTCGACGATCTGTCGAACGATCCGGACGACTGGGCGATCGCCATCGCCGCCGAAGCCGCGGCGCATGTCGCGAGCGCCGCGGCCCTGATCACCCGGCCGTTCGACTACGGCACGGTCATCGCCTACTCGTTCGATTCGGCGCACTGGCTCGCCACGCGCTTCTCGGACGGCACGACGTACGGCGTGTGGTACGGCTCGCTCGATCTCGCCACGACCGTCTACGAGACCGCCTGGCACTGGTACCGCTTCGTGCGCGACAGCTTTCCCGACGAGGACCGCGAGATCGTCACCGATCGCCGCGCCTTCGACGTGCGCTGCGACGCGCTTCTGCTCGATCTCACCACGCGGCATCGCGCGTGGCCCGATCTCGTGAGCCGCACGAGCTACGCGTTCACGCAGCAGGTCGGACGCTACGTTCACGAGCAGGGGCTCAACGGGCTGCTCGTTCGCTCGGCGCGATGCGACGGCATCAACGCGGCCGTCTTCAGGCCCGAGCGGCTCTCGCACGTGCGCGACCGGACCTTCCTCACCTATCGCCTCAACGCCGTGCGCGATACGTTCGTGGCGCAGCGCACGCCCGGGCGCAGGTGGATGGAGCTGCAGCCGAGCACGCTCGGCTGACTTCCTGACCCGGAGCCGGGGCGCTGCGCTCGGAGTGCGCGCTCGGAGTCGGGACTCCGAGTCGATTCGAGTCGGTCTGCGCTGCCGGGTCGCGAAGCCAGCCGTGGCTCACGTCGTGAGCCTCCCATCCGGTAAGCTGCACGGTGACCGTAGCACCAAGCTGACCGTAGACACTCCTCACTGACGCTGACGCATGGCCTTGCACCTGACATTTTCCAACCGCTTCGAGTCGCTGCTGGAGGCGCTCCTGGCCCAGGTCGGGCACGCATCCGCCGACCCGTTGGCGCCCGACCGCGTCATCATTCCCAGCGTGGGCGTTCGGCGCCGGATCGAGCTCGCTGCGGCCGACGCCCACGGCATCTGCGCCAACGTCGAGTTCTCGTTCCTCGCGCAGTGGCTGTGGCAGCAGATCGCCACCGTGGTGGACGTCGACGAAGAGTCGCCCTTCGCACCCTCGCGTCTGGCGTGGCGGATGTTCCGCATCCTCGGCGATCCGGCGTTCACGCACGCCCACCCGCCGCTCGCGCGCTACCTCGAGCACGCCGACGATCTCATGCGCTACGACCTCGCCGTGCGCACCGCGTCGCTCTTCGATCACTACATCACCTACCGCCCGGATTGGCTCGACGCGTGGCGACAGCAGCGCCGCATCGCCGCTCGACCCTCTCCGGAAGGTCCTTTCGTGCACGAGGAGTGGCAGGCCGCGCTGTGGCGGCGCGTGGCCGCCGAGGTCGGGACGGCGCGACAGCATCCGTCCGTCGCGTTCTTCGAGGCGATCCGGGCCGGGCAGATCGATGCCCGCAGCGCGGGGCTGCCGGACGCCGCGCATCTGTTCTGCCTGCCTTCCATTCCGCCCCTGTACCTGCGCATGCTGCGCGAGCTCGGACGATGGAGCGAGCTCCACGTCTACGTCCTCAATCCCTGCCAGGAATACTGGTTCGACATCGTCGACCGGCGCCGTCTCGCTTACCTCGAGGCCCGGGGCAAGGCCGACCACCACGAGATCGCCAACACCCTGCTCGCGCAATGGGGCAAGCAAACGCAGGCGCACATCGACCTGCTGCTCACCGAGTGGGCCGACGCAGCGGTCGAGACCACCGCGTTCGTCGCGAACGACGCGGACACGTTGCTCGCCCGCGTGCAGCGCTCGATCCTGGAGCTCGCCGAGATCGGTCCGGGCACGCTGGGCCCGGTGGCCGACGGAGACCGCAGCATCGAGGTTCACGTCTGTCACTCCGTCACGCGGCAGCTCGAGGTCCTGCACGACCAGCTCCTCGCGATGTTCGCGGCCGATCGCTCGCTCCGGCCGGCGGACGTGCTGGTCGTCACGCCCCGGCTCGAGGACGCGGCACCCATGATCGAAGCGGTGTTCGGCAATGCGCCCGATTCCCGGCACATTCCGTACGTCGTCACCGGACGGCCCCGCAGCACGGTGAACGCGGCCGCGCGCGCGCTGATCGACGTCATCGCGTTCGCCACCTCGCGCTTCGCGGCGAGCGCGCTGGTCGAGATCCTGCAGCAGCCGGTCGTGGCGCGCAGGTTCGGTCTCGACGGCGCGGGTCTCGCCAGCGTTCGCCGCTGGCTGCGCGAGGCCGGCATCCGCTGGGGCCTCGACGCCGCGCATCGCGCGCGCCTCGACCTGCCGCCGAGCGATCGCTACAGCTTCCACGATGGCCTGCACCGATTGTTCCTGGGCTATGCCCTGCCCTCGAACGCCGACGCGCCCGTCGCGGATCGACTCGCGGCCGGCGCGCCCGAAGGCAGCGAAGCCCTCGCGCTCGGCTGCGTCGCGCAGGTGCTGCAGCAGCTGGCCGCGCTGCAGGCCGAGCTCGCATCGCCCAGGACCGCGGACGAGTGGTTCGGGGTGCTCGCGCGCACGCTCGCGACCTTCGTCGAAGCCGACGACGACGAGCTCGAGGACCTGCGCGAGGTCGAGCAGGCGCTGCGCACGCTGCGCGACGAGATGAGCGCCGGTACGGAAGCGACGACGGTGCCGGTGGAGGTCGTGCGTTGCGCCCTGCAGGCTCTGCTCGACGATCCTGCCCGTGGCGGCGTCCCGGGCGGCGCCGTGACGTTCGCGTCGATGACGAGCCTGCGCAACCTGCCCTATCGCGTCGCGTGCGCCATCGGCATGGACGACGGCGCGTTCCCGTCGGTCGACCGTCCGCTGGAATTCGACCTCATCGCGGCGGCCCCCAAGCCGGGCGACCGCCAGCGCCGCACCGAGGATCGCAACGTCTTCCTCGACCTGCTGCTCGCGGCGCGCGACCGGTTCTACGTGAGCTACACCGGGCGCCACATCCGCGACAACGCGGTGCTGCCGCCCTCCGTGCTCGTGGCCGATCTGCTCGACGCGCTCGTGCCCGCGATTGCGGACGATGCGCGCTCCGCGGCCGCGCTCGAAGCCGCGCGCAGCCGCCTGGTCGTCGTGCACCCGCTGCAGGGCTTCTCGGACACGTACTTCACGCCAGGCGAAGACGACCGCCTGCGCAGCTACAACGACGAGTACTGCAATGCGCTCAAGGCTCGCATCGCCGCCCCCGTCGAGCCGCGCGCGGTCGCGGACCGGCGCGACGCCGACACCGACGCCGCGCACGACGACGAGCCCGAGGACGCCGAAGCGCCCGTCGTCGAGCCCGCGCTCGCCTTCTTCGCGCAGCGCGAGCTCGCCGCGCCCGGAGCCGAGTGGCGCGTGCTCACCGTCGATCGCCTGCGGCGGTTCTTCGCCAATCCCTGCCGGTATCTGCTCACTGAGCGCCTCGGCATCCGGCTCCCCGGGAGCGAGGACGAGCTCGACGACACGGAGCCGTTCGTTCCGGCGCTCGAAAGCCGCTCGGCGCTCGCGCGGCGCCTCTTGCCGGCATGGCTCGCCGGCCGCGACGAGAGCGCGATCCGCGCGATGGCGCGCGCCGGCGTCGAATACCCGCCGGGCTCGTTCGGCGAACGCCTGCTCGACAGCGAGCTCGATGCGCTCGCCGCTTTCGCCGCGCAGCTTCGTGTCGAAAGCGCCGCGCCCATGCTGCGCCGCCGTATCCGACGGCCTCGAGTTCGACATCGCCGGCGAGACCGTTCGCCTCGACGGGAGCTTCGGCGACCTGCGCGCGGAAGGGCTCGTGCGCTATCGCTACGACGACGCACGCGCCCGGGACTACCTGGACGGCTGGATCGAGCACCTGTTCCTGAACGCGCTCGCCCCGGCAGGCGCCGCGGCGCGCACGCGATGGCATTCGCGCGACGGCTGCTACACCCTGCTGCCGGTGGGCAACGCGCGCGAGCTGCTGCACGAGCTCGTGGCGCTCTACGCCTGCGGGTTGCGCAAGCCGCTGCACTTCTTCCCGAAGTCAGCGTGGCGCTACGTGGTCGAGGGCGAGAGCCTTTCGGCCGCGCGCGAGCACGTGGGCGCGCGCGCACGGCCGCTTCCCGGGCGAGGACCAGGACCCGTCCTACCGGCTTTGTCTGCGCGGCGTCGACGGCGCCCTCGATGACGAATTCATCGCTTGCGCGACGACGGTGTTCGATCCGCTGCTCGCCAACATCGACGATCCCCGCCTCGGATGAAGACCCGGCCCACCGCTCCCGCCGCCGCGAAGCCGAAGGCCTTCGACGTCTTCGAGGCCCCGCTCGACGGCGTCAACCTGATCGAGGCCTCCGCCGGCACCGGCAAGACGTGGAACATCTGCGGCCTGTACCTGCGCCTGCTGCTCGAGCGCGAGCTCGCCGTCGGCGACATCCTGGTGGTCACGTTCACCAACGCCGCCACCGCCGAGCTGCGCGAGCGCATCCGCAGGCGCATCGTGCAATGCCTCGACCATCTGCGCGGTCGCCGGCCCGACGACGACCCGTTCGTGGGCAACCTGATCCGGCGCGCCGAGGAGGCGCGCATCGCCGCGCGCGACGTCGAGGGCCGCCTCGCGCGAGCGCTCGCCACGTTCGACGAGGCGTCGATCTTCACCATCCACGGCTTCTGCCAGCGCGCCCTCGCTGACGCGCCATTCGCCGCCGGGGTGCCCTTCGCCCTCGATCTCGTGCAGGACGATCGCGAGATGCTGCTCGAGATCGTGCACGACTTCTGGCGCCGACACGTCGCTGCCGGCAACACCGATCCGGCGCTCGCCGCGTGGCTCGCCGACCGCAACGACACGCCCGAGCGCTGGGCCGATCTGCTGCGCAGGCGCATCGCCAAGCCGCTCGCGAAGCTCGTGTGGCCCGCGGCCATCGACGCCGAGCCGATGATCGACACCGCTGCCGTGGAGCGCACCTACGCGCGCGGCCCGTGCCACGTGGCTCGCCTCGCGCAGCGAATTCGTGGACCTGCTCGACGCGGCCTGCAAGACCGAGCTCAAGCAGACCTCGCACACCCCGGAACGGCTGCACGCCGCGGTGCTCGGGTGGGATGCCTACTTCGCGTCCGGCCATGCGCTCGCGCCCGTGCCGGACGACGCCAAGCTGCACCTTTGCGGCGCGAAGAGCCTCGCCAACGGCACCAAGGTCGGGAAGAAGACGCCCGTGCATCGCTTCTGCGCCGAGGCCGATGCCCTGCTCGACGCGCGGACCGCGCGCGACGCCAGTCTCTCCCTCGCGCGCCTGCGTCTGGTGAAGCGGCTGCTCGACGAGGGCCCCGCTGCGCTGCGCGCACGCAAGCGCGAAAAGCGCGTGCTCGCCTACGACGACATCCTCGCCAACCTGCATCGGGCGCTGCACGCGCATGACGGTGCAGCGCTCGCGCTGCGGCTGCGCGCGCGGTTTCCCGCAGCGCTCGTCGACGAGTTCCAGGACACCGATCCCGTGCAGTTCGGCATCTTCCGGGCGATCTACGAGGGATCGCCGGCACCCGTGTTCTTCGTGGGGGACCCGAAGCAGGCGATCTACAGCTTCCGCAACGCCGACCTGCACACCTACATGCGCGCGGCGGCGCTCGCGACGCGGCGCGATACCCTCGACAGCAACCAGCGCTCCACACCCGACCTCGTCGCGGGCGTGAACGCCGTGTTCGGCGCGAACGCCGGCGCGTTCATGCTGCCGGGGCTCGCGTATCACCGCGTGGGCGTGGGCGAGAAGCGACGCAAGGCCCTGGTCGATCACTCGTCGCCACGCTCCGACTTCACGGTATGGCTGCTGCCGCGCGGCGCCGACGGCGAGCTCCTCGAGCGCAGCCGCGCGCAGCAGCTCGCGGCGAATGCGACGGCCGGCGAGATCTCGCGCCTGCTGCGCGAGGCGCGGGCCGGCCGCATCCGGCTCGATGCGGACGCACTCGAGCCGCGCGAGGTCGCGGTGCTCGTGCGCAGCCATCGCCAGGGCGCGATGGTGCGCGAGGCGCTGCGCGCGCTCGGCGTGGGCAGCGTCGAGCTCGCCGAGGAAAGCGTCTTCGCCACGACGGATGCCGAGGACGTCGAGCGCGTGCTCGCGGCCGTGCTCGAGCCCGGGCACGCGGGCTATCTCAAGGGCGCGCTCGCGACCGAGCTCGCTCGGCCGCGACGCCGGCGAGATCGCCGCCATCGGCGAGGACGAGCCGCAGCTCATGGCCCTGATGCAGCGCTTCGCGGACTACCGCGACACGTGGCTGCAGCACGGCTTCGGCGTGATGTACCGGCGCCTCCTTTCCGGCGAGGACGTGAGCGCGCGCATGCTCGCGCGCTCGGACGGCGAGCGCCGCCTCACCAACCTGCTGCACCTCGGCGAGCGCCTGCACGAGGCCGCGAGCGTGCACGAGGCCCCCGACGCGCTGCTGCGCTGGCTGCACGCGCAGCGCACGTCCGAAGGCCGCGGACGACGTCGCCCAGCTTCGCCTCGAATCCGACCGCGATCTCGTGCACATCGTGACGATCCACAAGTCGAAGGGGCTCGAGTACCCCGTCGTGTTCTGCCCGTTCGCGTTCGACGGCTTTCAGCCCCGGGGCAACGACGCGACGGGGACGTGCAGCTACCACGACGACCAAGGCGACACGGTCATCGACTTCCGCGACCCGGACGAGCAGGGCAAGGCGGAAGCCGCGGACATCAAGTGGCGCATCAAGCTCGAGGCGCTGGCCGAATCCGTGCGCCTGCACTACGTTGCGCTGACGCGCGCGAGCCATCGCTGCTACGTGGTGGCGGGTTGCTACGGTACGTCGAACAAGGGCAAGCTCCATCCCACGCAGAGCACGCGGAGCCTGCTCAACTGGCTCGTCGCGGGCGACGGCATCGAGCCCAAGGCATGGTGCGCTGCGAAGACGCCGCCGGAGGACATCGAGGCGCGCTGGCGCGGGCTCGCGCAGCGGGAGACAAGCGTCGGACTCGCGCTGCTGCCGGACGCGCCCGGGCAACCGCTCGCCGAGCAGGCGATTGCGCTCGAAGACCTGCGGGTGCCCGCTCCGCCGCCGATTCCGCCGGCGTGGCGCATCGGCAGCTACAGCGCACTGGCCTTCGACGTCGCGAGCGAAGCCGCGGCGGTCGATCACGACGCGCGCGTGGCGCGCCATGCAAGCCGCGCGAGCATGCCGGCGGACCTCGACCCGGAGGACATCCTCGGCTTTCCGCGCGGGCCCGCCGCCGGGGATTGCCTGCACGCCGTGCTCGAGCGCATCGACTTCACCGACGAATCGACGTGGACGCCCGCCATCGATCGCGCCCTCGCGGCGTTCCCCTCCGGCGGCGGCGCGGCGGGACTGAAGCGGCGGCGCGCGATGATCGGCAACATGCTGCGCGACGTCCTTGCCACTACGCTTCCCGGCGGCATGCGGCTCGCCGACGTGCCGCGTGCGTCGCGCCTGTCCGAGCTGGGCTTCCACCTGCCCTCGCCCGCGCTGGCCGCGAGCGCCCTCAACGCGCTGCTGCATCGCCATGGCTACGCCGTGCCGCAGCTCGCGTTCCGCGACCTGCACGGCTATCTCACGGGGTTCATCGATCTCGTGCTGAAGCACGACGGGCGCTATTACATCGTCGACTGGAAATCGAACCACCTCGGCTATGCGCCGGCCGATTACGCGCCGCCTGCGATCACCGAGGCGATGGTCGAGCACGGCTATCACCTGCAGCACCTGCTCTACGCGCTGGCCCTGCACCGGTACCTCTCGCGGCGCCTCGCGGGCTATGCGTTCGAGCGGCACTTCGGCGGCGTGCTCTACCTCTTCGTGCGCGGCGTGCGGCCTTCGTGGAAGAGCGAGGGCGGCGCGGCCACGGGGGTGTACTTCGATCGCGTGCGCGCGGACACCCTCGCGGCGCTCGAAGCGCTCTTCCCGCATGCGACGACGGTGGCGGCATGACGCGCAAGCCACGCAAGGCGACTGACGCGAGCCTGCAGGCTGGTCTGCCGCTCGAGCCCTCGGTCACCACGTCCGAGAGGGACGGGCCCGCGTCGTTCGCGCCGCGCGCAGACGAGCCGGCTTCGTTCGCGCCGCGCGCCGACGAGCGCGTCGAATGGCTCGCGCAGGGCTTCGCCGATCGCGTGGTCGACTGGGCGCGCGCGCGCGGCGCGCCTGCCGACGTCCTCTCGGTGCTGCATGCGGCTGCGTGCGCACTGAGCGTCGCGACCGCGTCGGGCCACGCGTGCGTCGGCCTCGCGGAGATCGCACCGAGCGTGGAGGAGGTCGCCGGCGTTCGCGCGGCGCTCCTTGCGTCGAAGGTCGTCGCGGCGGCTGGTGTCCATCGCGCGGAAGACGGCGATGCCGATGACGCTTCGCCCCTCGTGCTCGATGCCGACGATCGCCTGTACCTCTATCGCTACTTCGATTACGAGCGCCGCATCGCGAAGCGGCTGCTGCGCGGCTCGACCCGCACGCTCGATGCGCATGCCGCGACGCGCCTCGCCGCGGAGCTCGCCACCCTGTTCGCGCCGAATGCGACCGCACCGGCCGGCGCTGCGGACTGGCAGAAGCTCGCGGCCGCGCTCGCGGTGCTCAACGACGTCACGGTGATCAGCGGCGGGCCCGGCACCGGCAAGACCACCACGGTCGTCAACCTGCTCGCGTGCCTGCTCGCGCTCGATCCCGGTTGCCGCGTCGCGCTCGCGGCGCCCACGGGCAAGGCCGCCGCGCGCATGCAGGACGCGATCCGCAGGCGCGCCGCGCACCTGCCACCCGAGCTGCAGCAGCGGCTTCCCGCCGAGTCGTTCACGATCCATCGCCTGCTGGGCGTGATTCCCGACAGCCACGAGTTCCGGCACCACGCGGGCAACCCGCTCCCGATCGACGTGCTCGTGGTCGACGAGGCATCGATGCTCGATCTCGCGCTCGCGGCGCGCCTTTTCGATGCCGTGCCGCCCTCGGCGCGCATCGTCCTGCTCGGCGACAAGGACCAGCTCGCAGCGGTGGAGTCGGGCGCGGTGTTTTCCGAGCTGTGCGCCGACCCGACGCTCACCCGCGCGTGCGCCGAGCGCCTCGCTGCGTTGTGCGTCATCCCGGCCGAGCAAATCGTCGCGCCTCGACTGTCGAGGGCGACGCCGCTGCACGACCGCGTCGTGTGGCTCACGCGCAACTTCCGCTTCGCCGCCGATTCGGGCATCGGCCGGCTCGCGCGCGAGATCAACGCGGGCGACGCAGACGCCGCGATCGCGTACCTGCGCACGGGCGGCGACGGCACCGTCGTCTGGCGGGATGAGAACCTGCCCGGGCTCGCGCCCGAGGCGCTCGCCCTCTCGCGCAAAGGCTATGCGGGCTACATCGAAGCGCTGCGGGCGAACTGCGCGCACCACGATGCCGTATTCGATGCCTTCGAGCGGTTCCGGATCCTGTGCGCCGAGCGGGAGAGCCCGCGCGGCGTCGCCGATATCAACGAGCACCTCCGTCGGCATTGCCAGCGCGCGCTCGCGGACGCGTGGCCGTCGAGCCCGCGCTCGCCGTGGTACTACGGCTGTCCGGTGATGGTGCTGCGCAACGACTACGTGCTCAGGCTCTACAACGGCGACATTGGCATCGCGCTGCCCGACGCCGAAGGCAGGCTCCTCGTGCACTTCCGCGAGACCGACGGCACGTTCCGCGCGATCGCCCCGGTGCGCCTCCCCGAGCACGAGACGGCGTTCGCCACCACCGTGCACAAGGCGCAGGGATCGGAGTTCGACGAGGTCGTGCTCGTGCTGCCATCGCGGCCGTCGCGCGTGGCGACGCGCGAGCTCGTGTACACGGCGATAACGCGCGCGAAGCGCAAGGTCACGCTCGTGTGCGGCGAGGAGGCATTGCGCGCGGCGATCGCAACGCCTACCGTACGCCACTCGGGCCTGATCGCGCGCCTGCAGGCGGAGGCCACCGCGCTGGCGGCTCGCGGGTCTGCGGTCCCGTCCGCGCGAGGAGTCGAGCCATGAGCACCACCAAGTCGGAAGCCGCCCGGCGCGCGGCGCAACTCATTCGGACGCAACGGATCCTGTCGCTCGGTACGCTGCACGAAGGCGCACCGAGCGTCACGATGGCGCCGTTCGCGCTCGCCGCGGATCCGTTCGCGCTGATCGTGCTCGTGAGCGGGCTCGCTTCGCACACGAAGGACATGCTCGCGGAGCCGCGCGTCGGCATCCTGGTCGCGGAACCGGAGCGCGAGGCCGCCCCGGTGCACGCGCTCGCGCGGGTGGCGATGCAGGCGACCGCGCACCTCGTTCCGGAATCCGAGCCGGGCTACGACGCGATGCGCGCCGCGTACGTCGCGCGCTTTCCCGACATGGAGATGCTGTTCACGCTTGGCGACTTCGGCCTGTTCGCGCTCGAGCCGACGGCGGTGCGCGTGGTGGCCGGGTTCGCGCAGGCGGCGTCGATCACGCCGGAAGCGCTCGCATTGGCCGTGCGAGACTGAGCTTGCAGCGGCACGCGTGTCGACGAGGCGAGCCGTCTACGCGTCGCGTGCTTTCGTAGTCCACACCTGCACGCACGCCGTGCGCGCAGGGTCGGACGAAGGCAGCTTCGCGCACACGTCGTCGAGCTCGGCGCGCAACCGCTTGATCGAGGCCTGGTGCGCATTGCCCTTGTTCCACGCGAGGAGCTTCTTCGCCATGCGCTCGAGCGAGCGCCGGTTGCGGTCGTAGAAGGTGTCGGGCACGGGCTCGAGCTCGCCGATGACCTCGCCTGCGGCCTTCTCGATGCGCGACGCATCGTCGGGCGCGAGGTCGACCAGCGTCGACACGTAGCTCACGCCCCACTGCAGTCGCGTCGCCGGGCCCCTGGCGCTCGCATACGCCTTCTCCGCCCACGCGATCGCGCCTTCCTTGTCGCCGCGCCGCTTCGCATTGCCCGCGAGACCGAGCATCGCGTAGTACGGTGTCGCCGAGCGCGTCGAGCTCGGCCTGGAGCAGCGTGTCGGATTCGTCCAGCAGGCCGGCCTCGCGCAGCACGTACGCGGCACCGTTGATCACGACCTCGCGGGCGTACGGATCGGTGGTTTCGCGCTCCGCACGCGCGACTTCCTCCCGCACGGTCGCGAGCAATCCATCCGGCAGCTTCGCGTCCGCGCCGTCGAGTTTCGCGAGCGCGACGCGCGCTGCCACGACGGACAGCCGATCCGTGGCGGAGAGCCTGGTCCGTTCGACGAGGCGCCGCAGCATCGCGTCCCAGAGCGTGACGAGATCGCCGCGCTCGCGCGATTTCGGGAGCGTGAGATGGCCCGCGATGTCGCCCGCGTCGTCGGTCATGAGCGCGAAGTTCGCCTGCACCGCGGGCAGGTCGGCGAGGACGCGCATCACGTAGCCCCGATCGTCGGGCTGCGTCGCGCGGCTTCGCCCCGGGCGCGGTCGCCGCCGCTGCGATCGCCTGCAGGCGCAGGCGCGTCGCGGTCGCGCCCTGGTCCTTCGGGCACGCGTCCGCGAGGCGCCGCAGCGTCGGCGCGACGTTCTTCCTCGCCACGAGCGTCTGCTCGTCGGTGCCCCAGGAGTAGAACGCGAGCATGCGCCAGTCCTCGGGCGTGAGGCTCGCGCGCTTCGTACCCTTGCCGCGCCCGAGCGCGGCGGCGAGGGTCGCCTTCACCGGCTTCGCGCCGTTCATGCCGAGGTCGAGCACGCGCATGTAGGCCTCGGCGTCGACCTCGCCCGGCAGGCGCGTGATCTCGGTGCCCTGCGGCGTGAACAGGATCATCGTCGGATAGCCGCCGACCTTGAAGCGCGCGCCCTGCTTCTGCGCGCTCTTGTGATCGCCGTCGAGGTACACGGGCACGAAGAAGCGAGAGCGCTCGATGAAGTCCTGGCGGTTGAAGATCGTCGCCTTGACCTGGTTGCACGGCGGGCACCACACCGCGCCCCAGTACAGGAACAGGGGCTTCCCCTCGGCCTTCGCCTTCGCGAACGCGGCGTCGACGTCGCCCTTCTCCCAAGCGATCTCGGGTTCCGATGCAGCGGACGGTTTCGCTCCTGACGAGGCGGACGGTGCAGGCGCGGCCGGCGCGATCGTCGCCGGAGGAGGCGACAAGGCCGCCGACCGCGGCGGCTCCGGCTGCTGCGAGCAGCCGGCGAGGACGGCGACGATGGCGAGGCACTGCAGGAGCGAATCGGCTCGGCACGAGCGTCAGTCGACGGCCGCGTCGACCGCCGCGGTCGCGCGCCGGGCCAGCCTGTGCGCTGGACCAGATACAGCACGGCGAGCAGCCCGATGCCGATCGCGTCGGTGACGTAGCCGGGCTTGATGAGCAGCAAGGCCGCGACGATCAGGATCGCGCGCTCCCACATCGCGCACGGCCGCCGCAGGTAGCCCATCAGCCCGGCGGCGAGGCACATCACGCCGATCGAGGCCGAGAGCGTCGAGGTGAGGATCGTGAACCAGTCGCCGATCATGAGCAGCGACGGCTCGTAGACGAACATGAAGGGCACGATGTACGCCGGTGCGGCCACGCGCATCGACTCCCACCCCGCCTGCCACATGTTGGTCCGCGCGAGCCCGGCGGCCGCGAACACGGCCAGCGCGACCGGCGGCGTGATCGCCGACAGGATCGCGAAGTAGAACGCGAACATGTGCGCGGCGGGGACCGCTGCACCGAGCTTGATGATGGCGGGCACCAGCAGCGAGACCATCACGATGTACGCCGGCGTGGTCGGCATGCCCATGCCAAGCACGATGCCGGCCAGCGCGGTGAGGACCAGCGCCATGATGAGCGAGTTCTGCGCGAGCGCCACCACGAACTGCGTGAACACGATGCCCAGTCCGGTGATGCTGACCACCCCGATGACGATGCCGGCGCAGGCGCAGGCCATCGCCACGGCGAGGGTGTTGCGCGCACCTTCGATCAGCGCGTCGGTCACGCTGCTCCACCTGATCTCCTTGCGCGTGAGGGAGCGCAACAACGCGACAGGAAGGCAGGCGAGTGCGCCGGCGAGCGCGCACAACGGTGCCGAGTAGCCGAGCATCAACCCGAACAGCACGACCAGGATAGGCAGGAAGAGATGACCGCGGTCAGCGAGAACGCGTCCGAGCCGCGGCAGCTCCGATTTCGGCACGCCGGCGAGCTTGTGTCGCTTCGCCTCGAAGTGCACCGCGCAGAACACGGCGAGGTAATACAGCAGGGCCGGGATCGCGGCCCACAGCGCAACCTTCGCATAGGGCACCGCGAGGAACTCGGCCATGACGAATGCCGCCGCGCCCATGATCGGCGGCATGATCTGGCCGCCCGTCGACGCCACCGCCTCGACCGCTGCTGCGAACGGCGGCCGGAATCCCGTGCGCTTCATCAGCGGGATCGTGATGGGACCGTCGACCATCACGTTGGCGACCGCGCTTCCGGACACCGTGCCGAACAGGCTCGACGACACGACCGAGACCTTGCCGGGGCCGCCGGCCGTGTGCCCGGTCAGCGCCATCGCGAAGTCCATGAAGAGCTGGCCGGTGCCGCTCTTCTCCATGAACGCGCCGAACAGCACGAACAGCATGACGTAGCTCGCCGACACGCCCAGCGTCGAGCCGAAGATCCCCTCGGTCGACAGGTAGAGCTGTTCCAGCATCACGTCGAGCGTCACGTGCGTGAAGCCGAGACCGTAGACGAGGAATGCGATCGCCGTCACCGGGAGCGCCCACCCGATCACGCGGCGCGTGGCTTCCAGCGTGATCGCCACCGCGACCACCGCAAAGAAGCGGTCCCCGTTGGTGAGGTCGTCGATGTAGATGATGCGATTGACGAAGTAGTCGTAGTTGAGCAGGATGTGCAGCACGAAGCCGAAGCCCAGCGCCAGCAGTGCCACGTCGAGCGTGCGCCACGCGGCGCGTCCGGGCCGCGTCGGATAGAGCAGGAACACGAGCGCGAGCGCGAACATCAGGTGGATGCCGCGGAAGATGACCGCCTCGGGCGGCCCGAAGGCGGCCACGTACATGTGATACAGCGACATGGCGATCGCGACCGCGTTCACGATCCAGCGCAGCGCGGCGCTGGTCGGTACGGTCGCTTGCGCTTCTTCGGCGACGACGGCGACGGATGGCGTGGTCATGGCGAGAGCGGAGGCGGCGACGCGGCCGCCCCCGTCGTTGCGCTATTACATCGCGCCGACTTCCTTGTAGTACTTCGCGGCGCCCTTGTGGAACGGCACGCCGATGTCGGTGGCCATCTCCTTCACCGTGAGGCCTTCGATGGGCTTCACGATGGCGGCCATGTCCTTGATGTGCGCGGCCATGGTCTTGGTCATCTTGTACACCGTGTCCTCGGGCAGGTCGCACGCGACGACGATGTGCGTGGTGTAGCCGATCGCGGGCACGTCCTGGTCCTGCTTGGGATACGTTCCGGCCTTGATGATGAGCTTGTGGTAGCCGGGGTTGAGCTTGCGCAGCTCGCTCATGGTCCTGTCGTCGACCGGCACGAGCGTGATGTCGCGTGCGCTCGCGAGGTCCATGACGGCGGAGGCCGGCGAGGTCGTGCCGAGGGTGAAGATCTGCGCGTGGCCGTCCTTCATCAGGGAGACGGCGTCGGTGTACGCCGCCTGGAAGTTGGCCTTGCTGAGCGACTGGTAGCTCATCCCGTTGATCTTGAGCACTTCCGCGGTGAGGAGCTCGCCGGTATTGCCCCTGGATTGCGTGACCAGCGACTTGCCCTTCCAGTCGGCGAAGGACTTGACGTTCGCGTCCTTCAGCGCCACGACCTGGAAGTATTGCGGATAGAGATTCGCGAGCTGGCAAACCTTCGTGGTCTTCTTCGGGAACGGCGCGCGGCCTTCCACGCCGTCGACCGTGCTGGCGGAATTGCCGAACCCGATCTGGGCCTTGCCTTCGTCGACGCCGCGCACGTTCGCGATGCCGGCACCCGGCTGCGCCTGGATCGACAAGCCCGGGATCGCCTGCTCCCACATGCTCTTCAACGCACCGCCCAGCGGGATCCACGATCCGCCCTGAGGGCCGGTCATGAACGTAACCTGCTGGGCCGCGGCGGGCATGGCGAGCATCGCGGCGCACGCGCCGGCGGCAACAACATGGACGTACTTGGCTTTCATGAATCCTCCTGGATGGCACGGCCGAGGCTTGTCACGATCGTGTGACTTCGCGTCACTCCCTGCCAGGGAATGCGTCGGCGGCCCGGAGAGTATCTGCACGCGCGACGCCGCAGTCAATCGGGGCGATTCGCACCGCTCCCCGATCCGTTGCGCGTTTGCGCGGGCGGTCGGGCGCCCGGGCTGCGCCGCACGCTACCATTGTCGCCCCGAGGTCGATGGGAGCATCGACGTGAGTGTCCTGCTGTGGGTGATCGCAGTCGTGCTGATCGTCGCCGGCGTCGCGGGCACGGTACTGCCGGCGATCCCCGGCGCGATCCTCGTGTTCGCGGGCATCGCGCTCGCCGCGTGGATCGACGGCTTCACGCGGATACCGGGGTGGATGCTGATCGTGTTCGGCGCGCTCACGCTGCTCGCATGGGCAGTCGATTACATCGCCGCCGCGCTGGGGGCGAAGCGCGCCGGTGCCAGTCGGCTCGCGATCGTCGGCGCGGCCATCGGCACGCTCGCCGGGATCTTCACCGGGTTGTGGGGGCTGCTGTTCATGCCGCTCGCCGGCGCTGCGATCGGCGAGTACGTCGCGCAACGCGACCTGCGCCGCGCGGGTCACGTCGGCATCGCGACGTGGGTCGGGCTCCTCGTCGGCACGGCGGTCAAGGTCGCGATCGTGTTCGCGATGGTCGGCGCTGTTCGCGTTCGCTCTGGTGGTGTGACCGACACCTTTCGGCGTGCGGGACCGCCGTTCCATGCCAGCGGCAAGCTCGGCCAGCCAGCGGCCGGCCTCCTTGAACGGCTCGCTGGAGCGCTCGGCACGACAGCGGATATAGGCGCCTTCCACCGCGGTGAGCACCATGCTCGCGAACGACCGTGCGCGCGTCGGACCGGCGAACGGGCTGAAGTGGCGAGCGATCGCCGCGAGCCAGTCGGCGAAGGCGCCGGCGAGTACGGCGCGCAGGCCCTCGAGATCCTGATCGAGATCGAGGCTCACCGTCCCGACGGCACAGCTGCTCCGGAAATCGCCTTCCTCCACCCGCCGCGCGAATGCGTCGAAGAGCGCGATCACCTTCTCGGCGGGGCGTTCCCGCGTCGCCAGTGCCTGCTCGAGGAACGCCTGGACACGCTTCGAATAGACGGCCAGCGCCTCGGCGGCGATCTGCATCTTGCCATCGGGGAAGTAGTGGTACACCGAACCCTTGGGAGCGGCGCTCTCCCGCACGATGTCGTTGATGCCGGCGCCCGACAGTCCGGATCCGCGCATCAGCGCGATCGCCGCCTCGATCATGCGCTCGCGACTCCCGAGCTCGCTCCCGTCTTTTGTCATGCCTTGACACTCCAAGTAGACCGGTCTATATAATACGCCGTCCGCATCCCGGGAGAAGGCCATGAACGATCGAGCCCCGCACCTGCAGCCCACGGTCTCGGCGGCGGAGTGGAAACAGCGGGTGGATCTCGCGGCCAGTTATCGCCTCGTCGCGATGCTGGGCTGGGACGATCTCGTCTTCACCCACATCTCGGCCCGCGTGCCCGGGCCGGAGCATCACTTCCTGATCAATCCCTACGGCATGATGTTCGGCGAGATCACCGCGTCGAGCCTGGTCAAGGTCGATCTGCACGGCCAGAAGATCGACGACAGTCCGCATGCCATCAACCCGGCGGGGTTCACGATCCACAGCGCCGTGCACGCTGCGCGCGAGGATGCGCAATGCGTCCTGCACCTGCACACGATCGACGGGATCGCCGTCTCGGCACAAGACGCCGGAGTGCTGCCGTTGTCGCAGCACTCGATGTTCGTGCTCTCATCGCTCGGCTATCACGATTACGAGGGCGTCGCGCTGGACGAGGACGAGAAGCCGCGCCTGGTACGCGACCTGGGTGACCGGCGGTTTCTCATGCTGCGCAACCACGGCCTGCTGACGGTCGGCCGATCGGTGGCCGAGGCGTTCGTCGCCATGTACTTCTTCCAGACCGCGTGCTCCATCCAGGTCCGCGCGCAGTCCGGTGGGCACGCGCTGCGCCGGATCGCGACGCCGATCGTGGAAGGTGCGGCGGCGCAGTGGGAAAAGGTCACGCACGGCGCGGGCGGCGATCTCGCCTGGCCCGCACTGCTGCGCAAGGTGGAGCGCGCGGACCCGGGCTATTGCACGTAACGGGGCCCCCGGCGCGCCGGCATCGGCGCTCGCGCCGCCGATCGGTCTATGCCGCCGCGCGCACCCTGATCGGCACGCGCCGGCGGCCCCACGTTCCGGGCGCCGCACCGAACACGCCGGCGATCGGCGTCGCGCAGTGCTCGCACCTGCCCTCGCCCGTCACGCGGTACTCCAGGACCTCGTGCCAGTCGCGCACGATCGCCGCCTTGCCGCAGCCCGGACAGAAGGTGGTGCCGCCCTCCGTGTCGTGGACGTTGCCCGTGTAGACGTAGTGCAGGCCTTCGCGCAGAGCGATGTTGCGCGCGCGCGCTAGCGTCGCCTTGGGCGTGGCGGCGAGGTCCGTCATCTTGTAGTCGGGGTGGAACGCCGTGAAATGCAGCGGCACGTCGGGACCGAGCTCGCGCGCGATCCACTTGCACATCGCGGTCGAGCTCCTCGTCCGAATCGTTCCTGCCCGGGATCAGCAGCGTCGTGATCTCGAACCACACGTTGGTCTCGTGCCTGAGATACACGAGCGTGTCGAGCACCGGCTGCAGATGGGCGCCGCAGAGCTTCACGTAGAAGTCGTCCGTGAAGCCTTTGAGGTCGACGTTCGCCGCGTCCATCTTGGCGTAGAACTCGCGCCGCGCGTCGACGCCGATGTAGCCCGCCGTCACCGCGACGGTCTTGATGCCGGCCGCGTGGCAGGCGTCGGCCGTGTCCATGGCGTATTCCGCGAAGATCACCGGATCGTTGTACGTGAAGGCCACGCTCTTGCAGCCGTGCGCGGCAGCCGTGGCGGCGATCGCCTCCGGCGAGGCCTGGTCCTGCAGCGTATCCATCTCGCGCGACTTGGAGATGTCCCAGTTCTGGCAGAACTTGCAGGCGAGATTGCAGCCCGCCGTGCCGAACGAGAACACGCTCGAGCCGGGCAGGAACTGGTTGAGCGGCTTCTTCTCGATCGGGTCGATGCAGAAGCCGGAGGAACGGCCGTACGTCGTCAGCACGATCTGGTCCCCCGTGCGCTGGCGCACGAAGCACGCACCGCGCTGGCCTTCGTGCAGCCTGCAGTCGCGAGGACAGAGATCGCACTGGATGCGGCCGTCGTCGAGACGGTGCCACCAGCGGCCGGGGTAGTCACTCATTGCATTCACCTCACGCCGAACGAGCGCGCGGGCGCTCACGCGGTCAGATGTTGGACGTCGCGCTCGGTCCACTTCTCGACCGTGTAGCGCGCGACCTTGAGCTCGGGATGCCAGAAGTCGTCGGGAAGTCCCGCCTTGCGCTTCAACTCGCGCAGGAAGCTGCGCGGCTCCGGCAGCGACTCCCACACCTGCGGCAGGAACGTGCCGCGGCGATAGCCGTAGCTGAGGATGACGCCATCCACTCCGGGGCGCAGCTGCGCGAGCAGATGCTCCTCGCGCTCGCATTCGATCGCCGCGCTCGGGCCGATGAGCGAGACTTCGACGTCGATCGCCTCGAACTCGTGCACGCGCAGCGGCGGGAAGCGCGGATCGGAGAAAGCGGCGCGCCGGGCATTCTCCTGCACGTCGGTGCGCAGCTTGCGGATGGGCTCCAGCGTGCCGATGCAGCCGCGCAGGTCGTCGTCGAGCTTGAGCGTGACGAACGTGGCGCCGGGGCGATCGAGCTCGTCGTGGTCGGCCGTCGGTGCGCGACGCCCGAACTCGGATCCGATCGCGCCGCGAGCGAGGGTGACGAGCGCCGCGCCGAGATGATCACGCATGGCTCGCCTCCGTGAATGCGAACGACGCGTAGCCGACGACGCGCGAGCGATCGCCCGCCGTGTCGCCGGAGTTGCGCAGGTCGAGCAGCGCCGGCGCGAGGCCATGCTTCGGCGCCACCTGCAACAGGCCATTGATGGGTGTGGCGCCGCAGGCCTGGTCGTGGTCGAGCGAGGGTTGCAGCGCGAGGACGTGCTCGACGGTTTCGCGATCGATCGCGACGGCGTCGCGGTAAGCGTGGTAGTGCGAGAGGTCCGAGCTCACCAGGATCAGCGTTTCGGCGCCGCCCCACAGGCGCTCCATGACCTGTGCAACCTGATCCGGCGTGGCGTAGCCGACCGCGAAGGGCACGAGCTTGAAGCTCGCCAGGACCGTCTGCAGGAACGGAAGCTGCACCTCCAGCGAGTGCTCGAGCGCGTGCGCGTGATCGCTCCTGCCCACGAACGGGAGGTCGGCGAGGCGCGCGATGGCGTCCTGGTCGATCTCCACGTTGCCGAGCGGCGTCTCGAACACGCGCGCCTCGGGCAGCGCGAGTCCGCGCACCGCGGCGCGATGGGCGGGACCGAACAGCACCACGCGCGTGATGCGTGTCGCGCGCGGGCGCGAGGCACGCGTACGCACTGGCCGCGATCGGGCCCGAGTACACGTAGCCGGCATGGGGCACGATCATGGCCTTGGGGACCGTACCCGGCGCCGGAAGGGTCGCAGCGGCACGGGGAGCCGACTGCGCAGCAGGCTTGCCCGCATGCGCGGCGTGGGCGAAGCAGTCGTCGATCTGCGCACTCAGCGCGTGCGGCGTGCCCGGGTAGAACATGCCCGCAACGGCGGCGGGGCGGATGGATTGCATGCGGCGTCTCTCGGAACCGGTTGCGGACCAGATGGGGGCCGCCGTCACGCGAGACAAGATGCGCCCGGGGGACGCGCCCGGCAAGCGACTGACTCGGACTGACTCGGAATCAAAACCGCGGTCTCGACTCCGAGCAACGGGGTTGGAGCTACTCCACCCGCTCGGAAAGCCGCACCTTGAACCCGCCCGACTTGTCGTCGCGGGTGAGCGCCACCAGGCCGCGCGCCTGCGCTTCCTCGAGCAGGGCGTTGAACGATCGGAAGCCGTAGTACGACTCGTTGAAGCCCGGCTGCCGGCGCTTGAGCGTCTGCTTCACCATCGATCCCCAGACGGGCTCGTCGGCGCCGCGCTCGGCGATCAGGCCCTCGAGGGTCTCCAGCACGAGGTCGATCGCGCGCTGGCGTCGGTCCTCGTCGGTGGTCTCCCCCGTCGCCCCCCGCGCGGACTGCGGCTCGACGTCGACCGTATCTCCGGCCCCGTTCCCGCGCGGCCAGGGGCTCGGCGAGCGCGACGGGCTCCTCGGCAGGCGCTTGCGCCGCCGACTTCCTCCCCGCGCGCGAGGGCGTCTTGCGGGCCGATCCGCGCCCCTTCTTCGCCGCCTTCGCGGCCGCGGGCGCGGCTTCGGGGCCGGCGGCTTCGGTTGCCGGCTTCCCCTTGTCGGCGGCTTGCTCCGCCGGCGCCTCCGCGCCCTTCGCCGCCGACTTGGCAGCCGTCTTGGCGCCGCGTTTTGCGGGCGCGCGTCGGCGCTGCTCGCGCACGAGGTCGTCGTAGAAGATGAACTCGTCGCAGTTCGCGATGAGCAGATCCGAGGTGGAGTTCTTCACCCCGACGCCGATCACGGTCTTGTTGTTCTCGCGCAGCTTGGAGACGAGCGGCGAGAAATCGGAGTCGCCGCTGATGATCACGAAGGTGTCGACGTGGCCCTTGGTGTAGCAGAGGTCGAGCGCGTCCACCACGAGACGGATGTCGGCGGAGTTCTTCCCGGACTGGCGGACGTGGGGGATCTCGATCAGCTCGAAGGACGCCTCGTGCATCCCCGCCTTGAAGCTCTTGTAGCGCTCCCAGTCGCAGTACGCCTTCTTCACCACGATGCTGCCCTTGAGCAGAAGGCGCTCCAGGACCTTGCTCATGTCGAACTTCTCGTACTCGGCATCGCGCACGCCGAGGGCGACGTTCTCGAAATCGCAGAACACCGCCATGCTTTTGACTTCGGTGCGGTCGGACATTCGTGGTTTCCGGGCTGGGAAAGCTCAAATGATCGCACGATTGCGTCGGGGCATCCCGGGGGCGCGGGCTCGATCTCCCGCAATGCGTGCGCCGCAGCCCGTACCACGATGTGAAGCGCACGCTATCCTATGGGGGTTGCCTGCAACCTTGCCCCCATGAATCTCCCCGCCCTCTCCCTGCTCGAGACGCGCGTGCTCGGCGTGCTGATCGAGAAGCAGCACACGGTCCCCGACGCATACCCGATGACGCTCAACGCCCTCACGCTGGGCTGCAATCAGAAGACGAGTCGCGACCCGGTGCTCAACGCCAGCGAAGGCGAGGTGCAGGGGGTGCTCGACCACCTCAAGGACCTCTCGCTCGTCATCGAATCGAGCGGCGGGCGCGTGATGCGCTACGCCCACAACACGGAGCGCGTGCTCGGGATTCCGTCGCAGGCGGTCGCGCTCATCGCCGTGCTGATGCTGCGCGGCCCGCAGACCGTTTCCGAGCTGCGCATCAACAGCGACCGGCTGCATCGGTTCGCGGACGCCTCCGCCGTCGAAGGCTTCCTCGACGAGCTCGCGAACCGCAGCGAGGGCGCGCTCGTGGCCGAACTGCCGCGCCAGCCCGGCACGCGCGAGAACCGCTGGGTGCACCTCGTCTCCGGCGCGCCGGACATCGCGGCGCTTGCGCCCCGCACGGCGCCCGCAGGTTCCGGCGGCGATGAAGGCGACCCGGTGTCGGTGAGCGAGCTCGCCACGCTCAAGAACAACGTGCGCGAGCTGCAGCAGGAAGTGGCGTCGCTGCGCTCGGCCGTCGAGCGCCTGTGCGCCGAGCTGGGCGTGCCGAACCCGACTCGGAGTTGACTCGGAGTCGGTGCCGAGCCGGCACGGAGCGGGCAAAGTAAGGGGTGCCCGTCGGTTGGTCCCTCAGGTGTAAACTGCCGCACCTGTCGCCGCGGCCCACCGGCCGCGACCATCCTCGGAGGACTCATGCGCATCCTGAAATGGCTTCTCGTCTGTGCCGCGATCGCCGGCACGGCACAGGCCCAGCAGCTTCCCGCCGGCTATCCGGCCGACTACCGGAACATCGTCGAGGCCGCGAAGAAGGAAGGCAAGGTCGTCGTCTATTCCACGACCGACGCGAAGCTCGTCACGCCGCTCGTGAAGGACTTCGAGGCGATGTTCCCCGGCGTCAAGGTCGAGTACGGCGACATGAACTCGACCGAGGTCTACAACCGCTTCATCAGCGAGAACGCGGCCAAGGCAGCGTCCGCCGACGTGACGTGGAGCTCGTCGATGGACCTGCAGTTGAAGCTCGCCGCCGACGGCCTCGCCATGACCTACAAGTCGCCCGAAGCGGGCGCCCTGCCCGACTGGGCGAAGTGGAAGGACATGGTCTACGCGACCACGTTCGAGCCGATCGCGATCGTCTACAACAAGCGCCTCGTCCCCGCCGAGGACGTGCCGAAGACGCACGCCGACTTCACCAAGCTCCTCAACACCAAGGCCGACAAGTACAACAAGAAGGTCACGAGCTACGACGCCGAGAAGTCCGGCGTGGGCTTCATGCTCGTCAACCAGGATGCCAAGCTCGACCCGCACTTCTGGGATCTCGTGAAGGCGATGGGCGCGCGCGGCGTCAACCTGCAAAGCTCGACCGGCACGATGATGGAGCGCATCTCGTCGGGCGAGAACCTCATCGGCTACAACATCCTCGGCTCGTACGCGTTCACGCGCGCGAAGAAGGATCCGTCGATCGGCGTGCAGTTCACCACCGACTACAACCTCGTGCTGTCGCGCCTCATCTTCGTGGGCAAGAACGCACGCCATCCCAACGCCGGCAAGCTGTTCCTCGACTACGTGCTGTCGAAGCGCGGCCAGACGATCACCGCGGAACAGGCGGACCTGTATTCGATCCGCACCGACATCACGGGCAAGGATTCGGGCGTCGGGCTGTCGAAGGAGCTCGGCAACGCGGTGAAGCCGATCCCGGTGAGCGACAGCCTGCTCGCGGGCCTCGACCAGAAGAATCGCCTCGAGTTCATGAAGCAGTGGCAAGCTGCGCTTGGGCGCAAGTGAGCGCGTGATTCGACGAGACGGCCGGGTCCTCGAACCCGGCCGTTTGCATTTGGGGCGGCTCGACGCCACATGACCCGATCGACGCACGCGACGCCGGACCCGGGCCCGACCCGGAGTCGGGGAACATGAGCTCGCGCCGCTTCAGCCTGCCGCGGTGGATCGTGGTCGTCGTCACGGCCACCGCGATCTTCGCACCGCTCGGGCTGATCTTCTGGCAGAGCTTCCTCGACGCACCGTTCTTCGCGGCGACGCATCGTGCGAGCCTCGACTCGTACGCGTTCATCTTCGCCGACCCCGATTTCTGGAGCGCGGCGGGAAATTCGCTGGTGATCGCGGCCGGCATGGTGCTGATCGCACTGCCGCTCGGGGCCGCACTCGCGTTCCTGCTCACGCGCACGGACCTTGCCGGCGCAGCGCTGGATCGAGGTCGCGGTGCTCGTCCCCGTGTTCGTGTCGCCGATGGTGCTCGCCTTCGGGTACGTCGTGGCGATGGGTCCGGTCGGCTTCTATTCGCTGTGGGCCAAGGCGATCTTCGGCGACGTTCCCTGGAACATCTACTCGCTCACGAGCATCGCCGTGATCGCGGGGCTCACCCACGTCCCGCACGTGTACCTGTACTCGTCCGCGGCACTGAAGAGCCTCGGCTCCGACGTCGAGGAAGCGGCGCGCATCGCGGGCGCGAATCCGCTGCGGGTCGCGCTCGACGTCAGCCTGCCGATGACGCTCCCGGCGCTCTCGTACAGCGCGGTGCTCGTGTTCTTCCTCGGCTTCGAGCTGTTCGGCCTGCCGCTCGTGCTCGGCGATCCCGAAGGTCACCTCGTGCTCGCGACGTACCTGTACAAGCTCACCAACAAGCTCGGCACGCCGTCGTATCACCTGATGGCGGCCGTGGCGGTGTTCATCGTCACGATCACGTTCCCGCTGGTGCTGTTCCAGCGCTGGCTGCTCAAGTCGGCGGCGAAGTACGTCTCGGTCAAGGGCAAGGCCACGCGCCAGAAGCTGCTGCCGCTCGGCGGCTGGAAGTGGGTGGCGCTGGCGCTGGTCGCGGCGTGGCTCGCGTTCACCATCGTGGTGCCCATCTCGGGCGTGACGCTGCGCTCGTTCGTCGAGCAATGGGGCGAGGGCATCAACATCTCCGAGGTGCTCACGCTCGAAAATTACCGCCAGGTGTTCGACCAGAGCGACGAGGTGCGCGCCATCGTCAACACGCTGATGATCGGCGTGATCGGCGGTGCGCTCGCCGTCGCGTGCTACACCGCCATCGGCCTCGCGGGCCATCGCCGCGCGGATGGCCTGTCGCGCTTCATCGATTACATCGTGCTGGTGCCGCGCGCGGTGCCCGGGCTGCTCGCCGGCCTCGCGTTCCTGTGGATCTTCCTGTTCGTGCCCGGGCTCGCGGAGCTGCGCAGCACGATCTTCTCGGTGTGGCTCGCGTACACGGTGGTGTGGCTCGCGTACGGCATGCGCCTCATCTCGAGCGCGCTGCTGCAGATCGGACCCGAGCTCGAGGAGAGCGCGCGCACCGCCGGCGCCTCGCCGGCACGGGTGCTGCGCGACGTCACCATCCCGCTCATCCGCTTCGGCCTGCTCGCGAGCTGGCTGCTGGTGTTCATGATCTTCGAGCGCGAGTACTCCACCGGCGTGTACCTGCTCGGCCAGGGCACGGAAGTCATCGGCTCGATGCTCGTTTCGCTGTGGGGCGGCGGCGCGATCGACCAGGTGTCGGCGCTGTCGGTCATCAACATCCTGCTCGTGGCCGTGGGCCTTGCCGCCGCATTGCGCTTCGGAGTCCGTCTCCATGAATGAGCTCACCGTAACCGACCTGCACCTGCAATACGGCGACAACCTCATCCTCGAGGGCGTGTCGATGACGCTCACGCCCGGCGAGGTGGTGGCGCTGCTCGGCGCGTCGGGCAGCGGGAAGACGACCCTGCTGCGCTCGGTGGCGGGGCTCGAGCAACCCTCGCGCGGCCGCATCGCCATCGACGACACCGTGCTCTTCGACAGCGCGGCCGGGATCGACATGCCGGTCGAGAAGCGCAATCTCGGCCTCGTGTTCCAGTCGTACGCGCTGTGGCCGCACAAGACGGTGTTCGAGAACGTCGCGTACGGGCTGCGACTGCGGCGCATCGCGACCGGCGACGTGAGCGCGCGGGTCCAGGAAGCGCTGGGCAATCTCGGCCTGGCCGAGCTCGGCCGGCGCCTGCCGCATCAGCTCTCGGGCGGCCAGCAGCAGCGCGTGGCGATCGCGCGGGCGCTCGTGTACAACCCGCCCGTCGTGCTCATGGACGAGCCGCTGTCGAACCTCGATGCCAAGCTGCGCGAGGAAGCACGCGCCTGGCTGCGCGAGCTGATCGTGCGGCTCGGTCTGTCGGCGGTGGTGGTGACGCACGACCAGGCCGAGGCGATGGCCATGGCCGATCGCATCCTGCTGCTCAACAGCGGACGCATCGAGCAGGAAGGCACGCCCGAGGAGATGTACGACCGGCCGCAGACGCAGTTCACCGCCGAGTTCATGGGCAGCAACAACCGCCTGCCGGGCACCGTGCGCGAGCTGCGCGACGGCCGCGCCCTCATCGAAGGCGAGGGCTGGCGCGCGTGGGGAACGCCGCGCGGCGACGTCAAGCCGGGCGATGCCGCGACGGCGATCATCCGCCTCGAGCGCACGAAGCTCGCCGATGCCGCGGGCGACAACCGCGTCGCGACGGAGCTCGTCACCGGCATGTTCCTCGGCGACCATCGCGAGAACCTGTTCGAGCTCGGCCGGCTGCGCCTGCGCGCGTACGGTCGCGTGGGTGCAGCCGGCACGCCGCATTGGCTCGAGCTCCCGGCCGACGATCTCTGGATCTTCGCGCGCGCCTGACTTCCGCGCCGCCCTCGTCTCGAGCAAGACGGCGTTCTCGCCCGTCGCTCTGCAGTACGGGCTCGGCTTTGGCCTTGCGGCCGCTCGCCGCCCGTCGATTTGACAAATGTCGGACGGCACTGCCGCGAGCCACGACCGCGCGTCTGCGCGCGACTAAGATGAAAGCACGCGCCGGCCGTCGCGCCGTCGCGCCTTTCCGCCTCCACGATACGAAAGGAAACCGCCATGGATGTGCAAGGCATGCTGGACACCGCACGTCCGATCGTCGTCGCCTTCGGCCTCAAAGTCATCGGCGCGATCGTCGTCTACATCGTCGGCCGCTGGCTGATCGGATTCGTGAGCAACCTCGTGATGCGCCTGATGGAGCGCCAGAAGGTCGAGCCGACGGTGACCCGGTACCTGGGCACGATCATCAGCGTCGCGCTCAACGTCATCCTGGTGGTCGCGATCCTCGGCTACTTCGGGGTCGAGACCACGTCGTTCGCCGCGTTGGTGGCGGGCCTCGGCATCGCGGTCGGCGCCGCGTGGGGTGGCCTGCTGTCGAACTTCGCCGCAGGCGCGTTCATCCTGGTGCTGCGTCCGTTCAAGGTCGGCGATTACGTGCTGGCGGGCGATGTCGAAGGCACGGTTCGCGTGATCGGCCTCTTCAACACCACGATCGACACGCCCGACAACGTTCAGACGACCGTGGGCAATGGCAAGATCATGACCGGCACCATCAAGAATTTCAGCACCAATGCGTACCGGCGCGTCGACTTGACGGCACAGCTCGATCATCGCGTCGACGTGCAGGACGCGATCGCGCGGCTGAAGGAAGCCGTCGCGCGCATCCCGAACACGATGAAGGAGCCGAAGCCCGACGTCGAAGTGCTCACCTTCAGCGAGCGCGGCCCGGTGCTGGCGGTCCGTCCGTACTGCAACACGGCGTACTACTGGCAGGTGTACTTCGACACCAATCGCGTCATCCGCGACACGTTCGGCGCCGCCGGCTATCCGGTGCCGGAAGAGCATCTGCACCTGCGTGGCGAGTCGCCGGTGTCGCCCGCCGGACCCCGCTCGCGCACGCGTCAAGCGAAGCCGGCCTGACGCCATGACCCTGGGTCGACCCTGGGTCGGGCGGGTCGGCCGCCCCGCGGGCACGCGTACAATGCCGCAGCCCCGCACACCACGTGCGGGGTTTTTGCGCCGGTATCGCGCGTGCTGATGGGATGACATGGACGTATTGCTGCTGTTCAAGGCGCTCGTGCTGGGTGTCGTCGAGGGCCTCACCGAATTCCTGCCGGTGTCGAGCACCGGACACCTGATCGTAGCGGGCTCGCTCGTCGGCTATACCGGCGAGCAGGCCAAGGTCTTCGAGATCGTGATCCAGGCCGGCGCGATGCTCGCCGTGGTGTGGGAATACCGCGTGCGGATCGGACGGATTCTCGCCGGACTCGGCAGCGACGTGCGCGCCCAGCGCTTCGCCATCAACGTCATCATCGCCTTCCTGCCCGCTGCGTTCGTCGGCCTCGCTTTCGCGAAGGCGATCAAGGCGCATCTCTTCGCGCCCGTGCCGGTCGCGCTGGCGTTCGTGATCGGCGCGTTCGCGATCATCTGGGCCGAGCGGCGGCAGCGGCGGCGCGGCATCACGGCGCGCATCGACGACGTCGACGACATGCGCTGGCCGGACGCCCTGAAGGTGGGCATCGCCCAATGCTTCGCGTTGATCCCGGGCACGTCGCGCTCGGGCGCGACGATCATCGGGGGAATGCTGTTCGGCCTCTCGCGCACCGCGGCCACCGAGTTCTCGTTCTTCCTGGCGATCCCCACACTCTTTGCCGCCACGGGCTACGAGCTCGTCAAGAACCGGCATCTCCTCGCGAGCTCCGACGTGTCCATGTTCGGGGTGGGCTTCATCGCCGCGTTCGTTTCCGCGTTCGCGTGCGTGCGCTGGCTGATCCGCTACGTGAGCCAGCACGACTTCGTGCCGTTCGCGTGGTATCGCATCGCCTTCGGGCTGGTAATCCTCGCGACCGCGTGGATGGGCTGGGTGGCGTGGGAGTGAGTACGCACGGGCGCAACTGCCACCTGAATCCAGCGCCGCAGCCGGGACAGACCCGAGCCGACACTGCCCGCGCATGCGGCCCGCCCGCATCAGAACGTCGGGACCGGCTCGCCCGGCTCGGGCGCGTTGAGCTGGTATTCCGACGGGAAGTAGTAGTACGGCTTCGCATCCTCCTTCGGCGTGGCAGCCGCGCGGGCGGTCGGCGTCGTCGCCGGCGCGGATGTCGTCGCTGCGGTGACGGTCTCGATCGTCGCTTCGTCGGCGATCTTCGGTGCGTGGGTGGCAATCAACGCGATGAGCGCCAGCACGGAGAGGAACACACCGGCCTTGAGTGCGTTGGCGCCGCGGTCTGCCCAGTGATGGTTCGCGTTCATCGTGGTCTCCTCGGAGAGTTGCACGAGGCATCTGCCCGGTGCGCGGCGCTGTCGTGAATCATGTGCGCCGATGGAGATCACTCTAGGCGCCAGGGCGCCTCGCGCGCGCGGGAGCAATCCGGCCCGCGCTTGCCGAAAATTCACGCTTCCTCCGAGGCACACTCGCGGTGCCTCGGAGATGCCTGCGCCGCGCTCCCAAGTGGCTCCCAGGGTGCCTCCGGCGATGCACCGGAGCGCGACTACCAGCCCGGCGGCGGGCGCTTGAGCACGACGATCGTGTGGTCCTCGAGCGCGAGATAGCCGCCGGCGACGAGATCCTTCATGAGACGGCTGATCATGTCGCGCGAGGCTCCCACGCGCTCCGCGATGTCCTGTTGCGTGAGACGCTCCGGGATCGCCTGCCGACCGTCGACCTCGCGTGCGAGGCTGTTGATGAGACGCACGAGCCGGCCGTACACGTCCGACAGCGCGAGGCTCTTCATGTCCTCGGTGGTCGCACGGCAGCGGCGGATCAGCTTCTCGATGAGATGCAGCGCGAAGTCCGGATTCGACACGATGAATTCGCGCAGTTGCGCGCGATGCACGATCGCGCACGTCGTGGGCTCCATCGTGATCACGGAAGCCGAGCGCGGATTGCCGTCGAGCGCCATCTCGCCGACGTACTCGCCGGGGCCGACGAGCGCGATCACCACTTCCTTGCCCGCCGCGTTGCTCGCGTAGACCTTCACGCGACCGGAGATCACGATGTACAGCGTCTCGCCGTGCTCGCCCTCGTTCATGAGGATCGTGTTGCGCGGGAACGTGCGCACCACGCCCGATGCAGCGATGGAACGCAGTGTCGCATCCTGCAGCGGAGCAAGGGGATCGTGCGCAGCGGCTGGCGTCGCCACGGAGCGCGGGGCAGACATGCCTCGATTATAGACAGTCTGAAACCCGTTACTCGGAGTAACGACTCGGAGTCGTTACTCCGAGTAACGGGTCAGTCGAGCTTGCGGACGTCGTCGATGACCTTGCCGTCGTTGGGCAGCTCGCCCGAGCCCCGCACTGCGACCTCGCCGCGCAGCTTGGTGACGTCGCGCAGCGATTGCACCAGAGCGTCGACGTTCGGCGCGCGCCCCGCGGCCGCTTCGACGTGCAGCGTCATGCGATCGTTGCCGTCGGGGTTGTCGACGACGAGACGCCCCTTGGCGATCTCCGGATGTCGCCGCAGCACGTCCGCCACCTGGGACGGATGCACGAACATGCCCTTGACCTTGGCGGTCTGGTCCGCGCGCCCCATCCAGCCCTTGATGCGCAGGTTCGTCCGCCCGCACGCGCTCGCGCCGGGAAGCACGGCCGAAAGATCGCCGGTGCCGAAGCGGATCAGCGGATACTCCCGATTGGCGAGCGTCGTCACGACGACTTCGCCCACCTCTCCCGCAGGCACGGGATCGTTCGTCCCCGGGCGCACGATCTCGACCAGCACGCCTTCGTCGACGATGAGGCCTTCGCGCGCCTCGCTTTCGTACGCCACGGTGCCGAGATCGCCCGTCGCGTAGACCTGGTACCCGGCGATGCCGCGCGCACGCAGCATCTCGCGCTGCACCGGCAGGAACGCTTCGCCGGACACGAGCGCCTTGCGCAGCGAAGGCAGCTTCACGCCGAGCTCGTCGGCCTTCTCCAGGATGATGCGCAGGAACGAGGGCGTGCCGACGTAACCGTCGGGCTCGAGCTCCGCCATCGCCTGCACCTGCATCTCCGTCTGCCCGGTACCCGCCGGAAAGACGGTGCAGCCGAGCGCGTGCGCGCCGGTCTCGAGCATCGACCCGGCCGGCGTGAAGTGATACGCGAACGTGTTGTGCACGAGATCGCCGGCGCGAAAACCCGCCGCGAACAACGCGCGCGCGAGGCGCCAGTGATCGGGGTTGCGGCTCTCGGGCTCGTAGATGGGCCCGGGGGAGGCGAACACGCGCGCCGCGCGGCCCCACCGCGTCGCCGCAAAGCCGCCGAAGGGCCGGTTCTCCTGCTGCATGCGCAGGAGCTCGGACTTGCGCGTCACCGGCACGCGCGCGAGCGCGGCGCGATCGACGATCGATGCGGGATCGATGTCGGCAAGGAGGCGCCCGAACGCAGGCGCCTGCGCCTTCGCGTACGCGATCATCGCGCGCACGGACGCGAGCGCTGCGGCCTCGCGCATTTCGGGATCGCGCGTCTCGAGGGTGTCGAAGTGCTCGTTCATCGCCGCGCCTCTCTCTTGGTGCCGGACTTCGCCGTCGTCGCGGGTCGGGTGTCGGGACTCGACCCGGGCTTGCCTGCCGATGTCGCCCGCGCTCGCTCGTGGTCCGACGCGCGCGGCGCGAGCACCGCGTCGCGCAACTTTCGCGGCAACCTGGCGAGCACGAGCTCGTGCGAGCGCGTCAGCAGGTCGATCGCGGCGGCGTCGGGCAGCGCGCGACGCTCGCGGATCTGCACCCAGTGCGCACGCGCGAGATACGGCGCCGGGACGATCCCGGGGAGATCGGTCAACTCCAGGAAGCGCCCGGGATCGCACTTGAACGAAGCGGTGCGGGCGAGACCGTTGTCGATCCGGAACACCGCGAACATCTTGTCGCCGACCGAGTAGACCTCGTCGGCGCCCCACTTGATGTCGCGCGTCGCGCCCGGCAGTGCTGCACAGTGCCTGCGAAGCGCGTCGAAGTTCATGGCCGGCCGTGCCGCAGCTCGGTCCGGATCAGGCGAGCCAGCGCTTGCGGCGGCGATAGTGCTTGACCTCGCGGAAGCTCTTGCGCCCCGCGGTCGACAGGCCGAGATAGAACTCCTTCACGTCCTCGTTCTGCGCGAGGTCGGCCGCCGCGCCGTCCATCACCACGCGTCCGTTCTCGAGGATGTAGCCGTAGTCGGCGAAGCGCAGCGCGATCATCGTGTTCTGCTCGGCGAGCAGGAAGGAGACGTGCTCCTTCTTGTTCAGGCTCTGCACGATCTCGAAGATTTCCTCGACGATCTGCGGCGCAAGGCCCATCGACGGCTCGTCGAGCAGGATCATGCTCGGATGCGCCATCAGCGCACGACCGACGGCGGTCATCTGCTGCTCGCCGCCGGAGGTGTAGCCCGCGAGGCTCCCGCGGCGCTGCTTGAGACGCGGAAAGTAGTGATACACGCGCTCGAGCTCGGCCCGCAGGTCGGCGCGGGAAATCTTGCGCGTGAAGGCGCCGGTGAGGAGGTTCTCCTCGACCGTGAGATGCGCAAAGCAGTGCCGGCCTTCCATGACCTGGCACACGCCCAGGCGCACGAGCTGGTTGGGCGTCAGGCGATCGACCCGCTGGCCCCTGAATTCGATCGTGCCCTTGGTCACCTCGCCGCGCTCGGCCCGCAGCAGGTTGGAGATGGCCTTGAGCGTGGTGGTCTTGCCGGCGCCATTCGCGCCCAGCAACGCGACGATGCGCCCTTCCGGCACCTCGAGCGACACGCCCTTCAGCACCAGGATGACGTGGTCGTAGATCACCTCGATGTTGTTGACGACCAGCGCCGCGTTGGCGGGCGCAGCGCTCGGGTGCGTGGCGGCGGTCATGGCGGTCGGTAACGACCCAGCGGTTGGTAACGACCCTGGTCGACTCGACCCTGGGTCGGCCCTGGGTCAGTGAGGTGCGTCGGTGGCTACATTTCCTTCGAGCAGTCGCGCGGCGTGATGTTCTTCTCCTTCGCGTACTTCATCGCCGATTCCTCGACCATCTTGTGGATCAGGTCCTTGTCGGCCGGGATCCAGTCGGTGATCGTCTTCCACTGCTTGCCGTCCCACTGCGTGAACTTCGCCATGCCGGCGCCTTCGTGGTCGGAGCACGACATCTTGAACGGCGGGATCAGGCCGACGGCATTGAGCTGCTTGATGCGCGCGTCGTCGAGATTGAGGTGCTCGAGGCCCCAGCGGATCTGCTCGCCGGTCATCGCCTTGCCCTTGCCGAACTTCTCCTGCGCGGTGCGGATCGCCTCGACCGTGATGATCCCGTGCACCACGCCGCGCGCGTGATACACGCTGCCGATGCGCGACGTATCCTCGAGGTTGCCCTTGCCGGCGCCGTAGACCGTCTTCTTGATGTCCTGGATCAGCGGGAGGTTGGGACCCGCGGCGTTGAACGCACCGGCGATGTAGCCCTTCGATGCATCACCCGCCGGAATCACGTCCTCTTCGGAGGCGGACCACCACACGCCGATCACGTGGTCGCGCGGATAGCCGATCTTCGCCGCTCCCTTGAGCGCCGTCGGGTTCATCACGCCCCAGCCCCACAGCAGCACGTAGTCGGGCTTCGCCTGCCGGATCTGCAGCCACTGCGACTGCTGCTCGTTGCCCGGATGCGGCACCGCGATCTTCATGAACTCGAAGCCGTACAGCTTCGCGTACTCCTCGAACACCGGGATCGGCTCCTTCCCGAACGCGGAGTCGTGGTAGATGAGCGCGATCTTCTTGCCCTTGAGCTTGTCCATCCCGCCCATCTTCTGGCCGATGAACTTGATCTGCGACGAAGCCTGGCTCCAGTACGTGGTGATGGCGGGGAAGATCCACGGGAACACGCGTCCTTCCGCGGTGTTGGAGCTGCCGTAGCCGATCGTGACCAGCGGCACCTTGTCCACGGGCACGCGGTCCATCAGCGAGTAGGTGATGCCGGTCGAGACCGGCTGCACCATGCTCGCGCCCGTCGGGCCGCTCTTCTTCAGGCGCTCGTAGCATTCGACGCCGCGCGAGTTGTTGTACTCCGTCTCGCACTCCTCCCACGTCAGCTTCACGCCGTTGACGCCGCCCTGCTTCATGTTCACGTAGTTCATGTAGTCGATGTAGCCCCCGAAGATCCCGGAGCCACCCGCTGCGTACGCGCCTACGCGATACGACAGCAGCGGCACGAACTGCTCGACGGCGAGCGCCGCCGTTGCCGCTGCACACATCGTCAGTCCCGCCGCCCACGCCATCAGTGTTGCCTTGCGCACCATAGGTCCTTCCTCCTGTTTGACATCCGTCGCACCCCGATCGCGAGGTGCGTTCCTCCTCGAGTCGTCCAGCATAGCCCTTCAATGCGGGAACGGCCACAAGCGAAGCTTCTCCTTGCCGATCTGCCACAGCCTTGCGAGCCCGTGCGGCTCGACGATCAGGAAGAACATGATCAGCGCGCCGAACACCATCGAGCTCCAGGTTCGAGGTGATGGAGGCCGGCAGCGACCAGCTGAACACGCTCTGCAACGCGGTGTTGGCCGCGTGCACGCTGACGTTGAGCAGCACCGGCAGGAGCACGATGAACCCCGCGCCGAGGAACGAGCCCAGGATGCTGCCGACGCCGCCGATGATGATCATGAACAGGATGCGGAACGAGAGATCGAGGGTGAAGCCCTCGGGCTCGACCGTCCCCAGATAGGCGTACGCGTACAGCGCTCCCGCCACGCCCGCATAGAAGGAGCTGATCGCGAACGCCATGAGCTTCGTGCGCATGAGCCGGATGCCGATCACCTCGGCGGCGACGTCCATGTCGCGCACCGCCATCCACGCCCGGCCGATGCTGCTGCGGACCATGTTCTTGGCCCCGAGCGCCATCACGACGACGATCGTCAGGACCAGCAGGTATTTCTCGACCGCCTTGTCGAAGGTGACGCCGAGGATCGTCATCTGCTGGGCCGTGATGACGCCCGACGAGCTGTCGTTCGAGAACCACGGGAACTTCACCAGCGCCCAGACGATGAAGAACTGCGCGGCGAGCGTGGCCACCGCGAGATAGAAGCCCTTGATCCGCAGCGACGGCAATCCGAACAGGATGCCGATCCCCGCCGCGCACAGCCCTGCGAGAACGAACGCGACCAGCAACGGGATCCCCGGCACGCGCAGCACGAAGTTGTACGCGGCGAACGCGCCGACCGCCATGAACGCCGCCGTGCCGAGCGAGAGCTGGCCGGCATAGCCGGTCAGGATGTTGAGGCCCAGCGCAGCGAGCGAGAAGATCAGGAACGGGATCAGGATCGCGGAGAACCAGTACTGGTTCGCGATCAGCGGGATGCCCACGAAGGCGAACGGCGAGCAGCGCGATGACGACGATGCGGTCCTGGCGGATCGGGAAGATCTGCTGGTCCGCCGCATAGCTCGCCTTGAACTGCCCTGCCTCGCGATAGATCACGCGCGCTCCCTAGACCCGGTCGATGTGCTTCTCGCCGAACAATCCCTCGGGGCGGTAGAGCAGGAAGATCAGCGCGATGACGTACGCCACCCAACCCTCGATGCCCCCGCCCACCATGGGCCCGATGTAGACCTCGGCGAGCTTCTCCGCCGCGCCGATGATGAGGCCGCCGACGATGGCGCCCGGCACCGACTCGAAGCCGCCCAGGATCAGCACGGGGATGGCTTTCAGCGCCGTGAACGTGAGCGCGAACTGCACCCCGTTGCGCGCGCCCCAGATCAATCCCGTCACGAACGCCACGAAGCCCGCCACCGACCACACGACGGCCCAGATCTGCTGCAGCGGAATGCCGATCGATTGCGCGGCCTGATGATCGTCGGCCACGGCGCGCAACGCGCGACCGATGCGCGTCTTCTGGAACAGCACCGCGAGCACGGCCACGAGCACCGCCGACACACCCGCCGCGAACAGATCGAACTGGCTCACGTTCACGTTGGCGTTGTCCATGAGCCACTGGAGCGGCTGGTCCTCGATCCCGAGATCGAGCGCGCGCGGATTGCTTCCCCACAGCATCTGGGTCAGGCCTTCGAGGAAGAACGTGAGCCCGATGGTGGCCATGAAGAGCGTGATCGGCGGCTGGTTGATGAGCTTGCGCAGCACCAGCTTCTCCGTCATGAGCGCGCCCAGCACCATGGCCCCGAGCGTGGCGACGAACGAGACCCACAGCGGGAGCCCGACCTCCTGCAGCCCGACGAACGTCGCGGCGGCCAGGAACACGAGCGCACCCTGGGCGAAGTTGAAGACGCCGGAGGCCTTGTAGACCAGCACGAACCCGAGGGCGACGAGGGAATACATCACGCCCGAGAGGAGGCCGCCGATCAGGACTTCGAAGAAGAAGGACATGAGGGGATCGTCAGGGGAGTGCAACGGGCGGCGCGAAAGGCGGCGCGGCGAAAGTCAATGCGCAACCCCCAGGTAGGCCGAGATGACCGCCTCGTTCGCGCGCACCTCGTCGGGGGTGCCGTCGCCGATCTTCTTGCCGTAGTCGAGCACGACCACGCGATCGGAGATGTCCATCACCACGCTCATGTCGTGCTCGATCAGCACGATCGTGGTGCCGTACTGCTCGTTGACGTCGAGCACGAAACGGCACATGTCCTGCTTTTCCTCGACGTTCATGCCGGCCATCGGCTCGTCGAGCAGCAGCAGCGTGGGCTCCGCCGCGAGCGCGCGGGCGAGCTCGACGCGCTTCTGCAGGCCGTAGGGCAGGCGCGCGACCGGGGTCTTGCGGATGTGCTGGATCTCGAGGAAGTCGATGATCTCCTCCACCTTGCGCCGGTGCTCGAGCTCCTCGCGGCCGGCGCGCCCGATCCGGATCGCCTGCTCGAGGAAGTTCGCCTTCATCTTCAGATTGCGCCCGGTCATGATGTTGTCGAGCACCGTCATGCCCTTGAACAGCGCGATGTTCTGGAACGTGCGCGCGATGCCGCTCGCGGCGGCATGATGGGTGTTCATCCCGCGCCGCACCTTGCCGTGGAAGGTGATCGTGCCCTGCTGCGGCCGGTACACGCCGTTGATGACGTTGAGCATCGAGCTCTTGCCGGCGCCGTTCGGACCGATGATGGCGCGGATCTCGTGCTCGCGCACGTCGAAGCTGATGTCGGTGAGCGCCTTCACGCCCCCGAACGCGAGCGAGATGTTCTCGAGCCTGAGGATCACCTCGCCGATCTGCCGTCCGGCGACGGTGCCGGCGGCCGGCGTACCGCGCGGGGTCTCGTCGGGCATCGGGATCTTCGGCAGCGGCGACGCGCTCATCGGCAACTCGCCCTCATGCGGCCGCCGCGTGCATCTCGCGCGCTGCAACAGGGAACGTGCGCGCCGATTCGATGCGGATGTCGGCCGACACCATGCCGGTACGCCCGTCCTCGAACCTCATCTGCGTGTCCACGTGCTGCACCGATTTCCCCGAATAGAGCGCATCGATCAGCACCTTGTACTTCTCGGCGATGAAGCCGCGCCGGACCTTGCGCGTGCGCGTGAGCTCGTCGTCGTCCGGATCGAGCTCCTTGTGCAGCACGAGGAAGCGATGCACCTGCGAACCCGCCAGCGCCGGATCGGCGGCGAGATCGGCGTTGACCTTCTCGACGCACTCGCGCACGAGCTGGTAGACCTCCGACTTCTGCGCGAGGTCGGTGTACCCGGAGTACGGCAGGTTGCGCCGCTCCGCCCAGTTGCCGACGGAGCCCATGTCGATGTTCACGAACACGCACACCTCGTCGCGATTGGCGCCGAACGCGACCGCCTCCTTGATGTGCGGGAAGAACTTGAGCTTGTTCTCGATGAAGTTGGGCGCGTACATCGAGCCGTTCGCGAGCTTGCCCACGTCCTTGGCGCGATCGATGATCCGCAGCTGCCCCTCGGCATCGAAGAACCCGGCATCCCCGGTGTGGAAGTAGCCGTCGCGGTCGATGGCTTCCGCCGTGGCGTCCGGGCGCTTGTAGTACTCCTTCAGCAGCATCGGCCCCTTCAGCAGCACCTCGCCGTTGTCGCCGATCCTGACCTCCACGCCCGGCGCGGGTTGACCCACCGTCTCGAGCTTCACCCCGCCGCTCGGTTGCAGGCATCCGTAGGCGCAGGTTTCGGTGAGACCGTAGAGCTGCTTCAGGTTGATGCCGATCGAGCGATAGAAGCGGAAGAGATCGGGCCCGATCGCGGCACCGGCCGTGTAGGCCACGCGGATGCGCGACATGCCGAGCACGTTGCGCAGCGGCGCGTACACGAGCACGTTGCCGATCGCGTACAGCACGCGATCCTTCAGCGCGACCGGCCTTTTCTCCAGGATCTCCGCGCCGCAGCGCCTCGCGACCTCCATGAAGCGGTGGAAGAGCCAGCGCTTCAGCGCGCTCGCGTCCTCCATCCGGATCAGCACCTGCGTGAGCAGGTTCTCGAAGATGCGCGGTGGCGCGAAATAGTGCGTCGGGCCGATCTCGCGCATGTCCGTGAGCACGGTGTCGCCGGACTCCGGGCAATTGATCGTCATGCCGGTGACCGTCGCCTGCACGTACGAGAACAGGTGATCGCCCACCCACGCCATCGGCAGGTACGACAGCATGCTGTCGGTCTGATCGAGGCCGTCGAACTGCGCCCCGCCGCTGCCCGCGGCGATGAAGGACGCGTGCGTCTGGCACACGCCCTTGGGCTTGCCGGTGGTGCCGGACGTGTAGAGCATGACGGAGATGTCGTCGGGGCGCCCCTTCTCGACTTCGCGCGTCGAAGAAGCCGGGGTGCGTGCGGTCGAACTCCCGCCCGATCTCCTGCAGGCGCTCGATGCTCGTCACGCCCTGGTAATTGCGCAAGCCCCGCGGGTCGTCGTAGTAGATGTGCGCGAGGGTCGGCACGTTGGCCGTCGCCTCGAGCATCTTGTCGACCTGCTCCTGGTCCTCGACGATCGCGTACGCGATCTCGGCGTCGTTGAGGACGTAAGTGAACTCGGCGGCCGGCGCGTCCTGGTACATCGGGACCGGGATGCCGCCGAGGCATTGCGCGGCGGCCATCGCCCAGTACAGATGCGGGCGGTTGTCGCCGATGATGGCGAGATGCATGCCCCGGGTGAACCCCTGCGCGGCCAATCCGCAGGCGAGCGCGCGCACGCCGTCGGCGACCTCGCGCCAGGTCCATGTCTGCCAGATCCCGAGGTCCTTCTCGCGCACGGCCGGATGCTCGCCGCGCTGCTGCGCGTTGCGCAGCAGGAGCCGCGGGAACGTGTCTAGCCGGGTATCCATTTCCTCCTCGCCGGTCGTGCTCGATGCGGCGTGCGATGTTGCGTACCCCGGGCGCGCGATCGTTGTCTGCGCGTCTCGCGTAGGTCGAACGATTCTATAGGAAGGCCATGGGGAGCGGAATGCGGGCAATGCGAACAGGCGCGGCATTGGAAGCGGCACGGTGACACACGGCCCGGCCGGTGCAAAACAAACACTTGTTTGGTAAACTTCACTGCCCCTCACTCTGGATGGCGACTCGCGTCCGCCCGCCCCGATGGCCCGACCCCTGCGCAGCCCGCGCGCCGACAATCGCCTGCCGCTGATCCTGGACGAGGCAGCACGCCTGTTCGCCGGTCACGGCTTCGAAGGCGCATCCGTGCGCGACATCGTGCGCGCGGTCGACATGCTGCCCGGCTCGCTCTACTACCACTTCGCGGCCAAGGAGGATCTGCTCGCCGCCGTGTACGAGGAAGGCGTGCGGCGCATCTCCGCGCGGGTCGATGCGGCGGTCGCCGGAGCGCGCGAGCCGTGGGCACGGCTGGAAGCGGCCTGCATCGCGCACCTCGAGGCGCTCCTCGGCGAAAGCGACTACGCGCAGGTCGTCATTCGCGTGCGGCCCTCGGACGTCCCGCCCATCGCCGAGCGGCTCATCGCATTGCGCAACCAGTACGAGCAGCGCTTCGTCGAGCTCGTCGATGCGCTGCCGCTGCGATCCGACGTCGACCGGCGCACCGTTCGCCTGATGCTGCTCGGCGCCCTCAACTGGACCCAGACCTGGTACCGGCGCGGCCGCGACGACGCGCAGACGATCGCGCGCGCATTCGTGAAGCTGCTGCGCACGCCTCTAGACAAGCGCGAGGACAACGCACATGGACATCGTCCCTAAGGTGCTCATCACCAAGATCGGCTTCGACGGTCACGACCGCGGCAGTCGCGTCGTGGCCGCGCACCTGCGCGACGCGGGGATGGAAGTCATCTACACCCCGCCCTGGCAGGAGATCCCCGCGGTGATCAAGCTCGCGATCGAGGAGGACGTCGACGTCATCGGCATCTCGTCGCTCGCCACGGATCACCTGATCGTGCCGAAGCTCATGCAGGCGTTGCGCGCGGCGGACCTCGAGGACGTCGCGGTGATCGTCGGCGGCATCGTGCCCGACGAGGACGAAGTCATGCTGCTCGAGGCGGGCGTCGCCCGCGTGTTCCATCCCGGGTCGAGCCTCGACGAGATCTCCGCCTGGATCATCAAGACGGTGCCCGCACTGCGCGCCCGGCGCACGGCTTCCGAGGAGGAGCGATGAACAAGCCGCTCGACGACGCCAGCGTCGTGCCCGCCACCGGCATGGAGCAATGGCAACAGGACTATGCCGCGCAGATCGGCACGGCAGAAGCGCTACGAGAATCGCTCCGGCATCCCGATCAAGGCGCTCTACACCGCTGCGGACTGGGACAGCACCCGCTACGAGGAGGACCTCGGCTATCCCGGCCAGCCGCCGTTCACGCGCGGCATCTATGCCACGATGCACCGCGGCCGGACGTGGACGCAGCGGCAGCTGATCGGCCTCGGCACGCCCGCCGATTACAACGCGCGGCTGCTCGACATCATCGCCAAGGGCGCGACGGCCGTTTCCCTGATTCCCTGCAACTCCGTCTACCGCGGCTACGACATGGACGAGGTGCACGAGGAGCTGCTCGGAACCTGCGGCGTGGTGGTCGACACCGCCGATCAGATGGACGCGTGTCTCGACCGGGTCGACGTGGGCACGATGTCGTGCGCGATGAACGATCCGTCGCCCTTCACGCTGCTCGCGTTCCTGCTCGCGACGGCGCGACGGCGCGGCGTGTCCTGGGATCGCGTGAGCGGCACGTCCAACCAGAGCGACTACCTCTCCCACTTCGTCGCCAACCACATGTTCTTCCGGATCGCGCTGCCGGGCGCGCGACGCATCCTCGCGGACCACATCGCGTTCTGCAACCGCCACGTCCCGAAGTGGAACCCGATGTCGGTGGTCGGCCAGCACATGCAGCAGGCCGGCGCGACCCCGGCGGAAGCGATGGCCTTCACGCTGTCGTCCGCGATCCAGTACGCCGACGACTGCGTTGCCCGCGGCATGGCGCCCGACGAATTCCTGCCGCGCTTCACGTTCTTCTTCGACATCTCGATCTCGTTCTTCGAGGAGATCGCCAAGTTCCGCGCGGGCCGGCGCATCTGGGGCCGCCTCGCGCGCGAGCGCTGGGGCGCCAAGGATCCGCGCAGCTGGCGCTTCAAGTTCCACGCCCAGACCTCCGGCGTCGATCTCACGCGCCAGCAGCCGCTCAACAACATCGCGCGCGTCACGGCGCAGGCGATGGCGGGCATCCTGGGCGGCCTGCAGTCGCTGCACACGGACTCGTTCGACGAAGTGCTGTCGTGCCCGACCGAATTCGCGGCGCGCATCGCCGTGGCCACGCAGAACATCCTGCGCGAGGAAGCGCATCTCACCGACGTGATCGACCCGCTCGGCGGCAGCCACTACGTCGAGGCGCTCACCAACGAAATGGAAGCGGAGATCCAGCGCACGATGGACCTCGTCGCCAACGCGGGAGGCATGTACGCGGCGGTCGAGAGCGGTCTCGTGCAGAAGCTGGTCGGCGAGTCCGCGCAGACGCTTCCAGGCGAAGCGTCGAACCGGCGAGCAGACCATCGTCGGCGTGAATCGCTACAAGGTCGACGAGGACCGGAGCGCCCGTCCGGCCCTGCCGAAGCCCGATCCGCAGATCATGCGCGCGCACATCGCGTCGTTCAAGGCGTGGAAAGCGGCGCGTTCGGCGGCGGCGGTGGGCAAGGCGCTCGATGCGCTCGCCCGCGCGGCGCACGATGAGAACCTCAACGTGTTCGGCGAGGTGGTCACGGCCGCCGAGGCGGGCTGCACGCACGGCGAGATCTGTGCCACCCTGCGGCGCGAGCTCGGATTCGGCCAGCCGCTCGCCATCGTGTGAGAGCGCCCGGATGAGCGTCGACGAGCCCGCCGCCCGGCCGCCCGAAGATACGCTGCCTCGGGGGATCGGCCGCGCCGACATCGAGCGCGACCGCGGGGAACATCTACCGCGCGGCATGCTTGCGGGTGTGCTCGCCGGCGACCGACGCGCGATCGCGCAGGCGATCACGCGCATCGAGAATGCCGATTCCGGCGCCGACGATCTGGTGCGCGCGCTCGAGCCGCATCGAGGCAAGGCATCCGTGCTGGGCATCACGGGCCCGCCGGGCGCGGGCAAGTCGACGCTCATCAACGCGCTGCTCGGCGAGCTCGTGCGACGCGAGCTGCGCATCGCGGTCGTCGCGGTGGATCCGTCGAGCCCGATCACCGGCGGCGCCGTGCTGGGCGACCGCGTGCGCATGGGCGAGCACGGAGCGCACGAGCGCGTGTTCATCCGGTCCGTTTCGTCGCGCGGACACATGGGCGGGCTCTCGCGCACGACGGGTGCCGTCGTCGACGTGTTCGATGCTGCCGGTTTCGACGTCGTGATCGTGGAGACCGTCGGCGCCGGTCAATCCGAGGTCGAGATCACCGCGCTCGCGGACGCGCGCATCGTGGTGTGTCCGCCGGGGCTCGGCGACGACGTGCAAGCCATCAAGGCCGGCATCCTCGAGATCGCCGACATCTTCGTCGTCAACAAGGGCGACCTTCCGGCGGCGCAGGCGACGATGCGCGACCTCTCCGACATGCTCCGCCTGCGCCGTCGTGGCCGGCAGGACGTCGCCGTCCTCAAGACCGTCGCGACGCGCGGCGAAGGCATCGCACGAGGTCGTCGACGCGGCGCTGGCCCACGTGGACAAAGTCGGGGCGCGGACGCAGGTTCGCGCGCTCGCAGGCCCTGTCGCGCGACGAGGTCCTGGCGCTCGATCGCGTGCTCGACACGTCGCGGGCGCCCTGCGAGTTCGCGGACGACCCGGTGCCGCGCGCCCTCGTGGACGCCGTGATCGCAAGCGCCATGCGCGTCGGTGAGCTCGCCGGCGCTGCGGGCTCGCCCGGTATCAGGGTGCGCATCGACGCCTTGGCGGGTGCGGTACGCTCCCGCGCGGCACGGGCGCTTGCGCACGCGCACCACGCCCCCGACGCCATCGACCGACGCGGCCCGTGGCTCGAGACCGCACCGGTGCTGATCGTGATCAGCGCGGGCGTGCCCGATGCCGCGACGTTGCTCGAATGCGGTCGCCTCGGCCAGAGCCTCGTGGTCGCCGCACGCGCGCGCGGCCTCGACGCGGTGCCGCTCGCCGTGGATGCGCAGGCGCGCGCGATCGGCGACGCGATCGGGAATGCGCGCGACGAAGTTCCCGCGATCGCCATCGCAGCGGGCTATCCCCGCCGCGGCACCTCGCGCGTCGCGCTCGACGCTCGCGCGCCGACCGTGACCTGCCTGGGATTCGACTGAATCGAATGGACCCCAGGGCGCACGCAATCCTCGCGGCGGAACGCGTCGCCACCCTGGCCGCCAGGGACCCCTTCTCGCACCTGCTCGGCATTCATCACGTCGAGGGCGGCCCGGGGCGCGCCGCGGTGCGCATGACCGTGCGCGAGAAGCATCTCAACTTCAACGGCACGTGCCACGGCGGCGTGCTGTTCGCGCTGGCGGATACGGCCTTCGGGCTCGCGTCGAACTCGCACGGCCTGATCGCCGCGGGCATCGATGCGCACATCACGTATCACGTCGCGACGCAGCTCGGCGACGTGCTGACCGCAACGGCGACCGAAGCCTCGCGCACGCGCAAGCTCGCCGTGTATCGCATCGATGTCGCGCGCGCGGACGGCACGCTCGTCGCCGGGTTCACCGGCACCGTGTACGTCACGACGCGTCCGCACGCAGTGCCCGGCGCCTGATCCGGGCTCGACGCGGTCCGCAGATGGCGCTTGCGGCGCCGGTAGCCGACCTGAAGCGGCGCTGCCCCGCAACGTCCGGGGCAGCAGCCCCGCTACGGCACCGGCACGACGTCGACGTCGTCGACGAAAGCGGTGAAGTCGTACCCGGCCCCGGGAGACACCTCCCCGCCGATGCCCTTCAGCTTCAGCGTGTGGGTGCCGCCGACCGCGAGCGTGAACGGCAGCGTGATATAGCTCGAGTACGGGCAGTTGGTCTCGCCGGGCGGCGGCGACAAGTCGACGGGCGGCTCGTATCGCCCCACCTCGATGCCATCGATCTTCACCTGCACGACCTGGACACCGTCCTGGAAGTTGCAGCGCTGCGCGGCAAAGAAGCTGACGACGTACTGACCGGCCGCGAGATTGAGCGTCTCGGTCGCGCTGCCCGAGTTCTGCAGGAAGGCGACCTGGACACCTTCGGGCGCAACGGCATTGGCGTCGGTGAACCCGTTCGGGTAGCCGGCGATACCCGCGCCCTCCTCGAAGACCCACGTCGCGCCATCGGGCAGGTAGGCGTAATCGCCGAACAGCCGTGGCGTTTCGAAGCCGCCGTTCGGCAAGCCCGCAGGGGGGGTGCCGTTGATGAGCTGGGCGTAGGGTGCGCTGATGGACGTCTTGTTGTTGGCGTCGCCGTTATAGTTGGCAACGATGCTGTGCACGCCCGGGGCGAGGGCGCTGGTCGTGCAGGCGGCCGTGCGCGTGTTGCCGCTGCCGGTCAACACGACTGCACTGCAGCCCGCGACATCCACCCCGCCGTCGGTGAACTCCACCGTTCCGGTCGGTGCAGCGCCCGTGACCGTCGCCGTAAAGGTGATCGGGACGAGCACATTGGCCGGATTGTCCGGATTCGTGATCATCGTCACGGTTGCCGCCTGCGCAGGATTGATCGTCTGCGCGTAGGGGCCGCTCGCCGAAGCGCCATTGCCGACGTCGCCGCCGTAGCTGGCCACGATCGAGTGCACCCCCACGGTCAAGCTGCTGGTCGTGCACGTCGCGGTCCGCACGTTGCCGAACCCGGACAACGCGGCTGGCGCACAGCCCGGCACCTGCACCAGGCCCTCCTTGAACGTCACGGTGCCCGTGGGCGCGGCACCCGTCACGGTCGCAGTGAACAGGATGCTCGTGCCGGCGCTTGCCGGATTCGGCGAGCTCGTGAGCGTGGTGGTCGTCGCGCCCGCCACGGCATTGACGACCTGGGTGAGGACAGTGCTGACCGAGCCCGCGTTGGCGCCATCGCCGCTGTAGCTTGCGACGATGCTGTGCCCGCCCGCGCTCAAGGCGCTCGTCGAGCAGTCGGCGGTGCCGGCCACGGTCAGCGGCACCGTAGCGCATCCGGCGATCGCGAGACCGTTGTCGGTGAAGGTCACCGCGCCGGTGGGCGCGTTGCCGGACACCGTTGCGGTAAAGGTGACATTGAAGCCGACGTTCGCCGGATTCGCCGAGCTGACGAGCGTGGTGGTGGTCAAGGTCGCACCGCCCGATCCGGTCAGGCGCACGTCGTCCACGAATGCGGTGAAATCGTACCCGCCGCCGCCGACACCTGCCAGCTTCAGCGTGTGGATCCCGCCGCCTACGGTAAACGGCGGCGTGTCGTAGTGCGCGTACGGGCACTTGGCCGGGCCGGGCGGCGGGGTGAAGTCGGCGGGCGGCTCGAATCGCCCCACCTCGATGTCGTCGATCAGCACCTGCACGACCTGGATGCCGTCCTGGTAGTTGCAGCGCTGCGCGGCCTCGAAGCTGACCACATAGGTGCCGCCCGCGAGACCGACGTGCTGCAGTGCGCTGGCGTGGTTCTGCAGGAATCCGACCTGCACGCCTTCCGGGGCCGGCGCATTCTTGTCGGTGAACGGGTTGGCGTTGCCGGCAATGCCCGCGCCGCTGTCAAAGGTCCAGCTGGCACCGTCCGGACCGTAGTCGTAGCTTCCGAACAGGCCCGGTGCTTCGAATCCGCCGTTGGGCAGGCCCACGGGCGTGGAACCGCTGATCGTCTGTGCGTACGGCGCGCTGCTCGAAAGGCTGTTGTTGGCGTCTCCGCTGTACGTCGCGACGATGCTGTGCAGGCCCGCGGAGAGCGCACTCGTCGTGCAGGTGGCGTTGCGCGTGTTCCCCGATCCGGTCAGCGGCAGCGCGCCCGGACAGGCTGCGATGGCGAGCCCGTTCTCGGCGAACGTGACCGTTCCGGTCGGCGCAGCGCCCGTGACCGTCGCCGTGAAGTCGATGCTGACGCCCGCGTCGGTCGGGTTCGCGGAGCTCGTCACCACGACGACTGCCGGTGTGGTCGCCGGATTGATGGTCTGGGTGAGGGCGCTGCTGGTCGAAGGTGCGTTGCCGCCATCGCCGTTGTACGTGGCGCGGATGTTGGTGTGCAATCCCACGCTCAGGCTGGTCGTCGCGCACGTCGCGGTCCGCGCGTTGCCGCTTCCGGAAACCGGTGAAGCGGCGCAGATATTCGTGCCGTTGTCGGTGAACGTCACCGTCCCGGTCGGGGTGATGCCGGTCACCGTTGCGGTGAACGTGACGTTCTGGCCGAAGCTCGCCGGGTTCGCCGAGCTCGACAGCGTGGTCGTGGTCGGCGCCGCACCGCCGTTGATCCCCTGGACGTACGCGCTGCTCGCCGAGGCGGCGTTGGCGCCATCGCCCCCGTAGGTCGCAACGATGTTGTGCGAGCCCGCGGTCAGGGTGCTGGTCGTGCACGGCGCGGTGGGCGAGTTGCCGCCACCCGCCAGCGCCACGCTGCCGCATCCCGGGATCGGGGTGCCATTGTCCGTGAATGAAACCGTGCCGGTCGGCGTGGCACCCGAGACCGTCGCGGTGAACGTGATGCTGACCCCCGCGTTGGCCGGATTCGCCGAGCTGGACACCGACGTGGTCGAGATCGCCAACCCGCCGGATCCGCTGAGGCTGACGTCGTCGACGAACGCGGTGAAGTCGTAACCGGTGCCTGCACCCGCGAGCGTCAGGGTGTGACTGCCGCCGACGGCGATCGGGAACGAGGGTGTCGAATACGCCGTATACGAGGTTCCGGGCGGCTGGTAGGTCCCGACCTGCACGCCATCCACGAGGACGCGCACGACCTGCACGCCGTTCTGGTAGTTGGCGCGCTGGGCTGCCTTGAAGCTGAGGACGTACTGGCCGGCGGCGAGAACGAGCGCCTGGGCCACCTGCCCGTCGACCTGCAGGAAACCGACCTGCACGCCTTCCGGTGCCAGCGGATTCGACGAGGTGAAGGCATTGCTGTTGCCGGTGATCCCGGCGTTGCCGGTGAAGGTCCAGGTCGCGTTGGCAGGTGCGTAGTCGTAGTTGCCGAACAGGCTGGGACTTTCGAAGCCGCCGTTGGGCAGGACCGCAGCGACGGCAGGCAGGCTGAGCAGTAGCGCGGCAATCACGCTCCCGACCCGTCGAGCCACGCCGTTGCCGAGCCTGGCCGCCAAACCGCAGATCGACCACGAAGGCCGAACGACATCTGTTCGCACCGGGATTGCCATCGCGATTCCCCCAACAAGTCGTGCCGCACGCGGCCCGGGCGATTACCCGAGCCGTTTCAGAACGGAACTTGCAGAAACATGGTGCCTTCAGGAGTGAACACCACAGCCTGACAACCGTCAAGCGAGCCATCGCCCGTACTACGGCAATGCCGCAGTCGCATGCATCGACGCGACGCTCGCTGCTGCACTGCATCGGCGCACGCCCTCGCGCGAGCGTCGCTCGATCGGCACATCTGTGCAGCACAAAGCGGTCGAGGTGCGCGAGCACGCGGCCCGCGTCGGGCCGGTGCTGCGCAGGAAGGTGCAGGACGCCGCAGGAGTGCGCGCAGGTCGCGCGCGGAGGGCCGTCAGCGGCCGGAGAACGAAGCCTTGCGCTTCTCGACGAACGCGGCCATGCCCTCGCGCTTGTCCTCGGTGGCGCAGAGCACGCCGAAGACGTCCGCTTCCATCGCGTTGGCGTTGGCGAGATCGAGGTCCTGCCCGCGCTGCACCAGGTGCTTCGACATCTTGACGGCAACCGGCCCCTTGGATGCGACGAGGCGCGCGAGATGCATCCCCTGCTCCATCAGCTTGTCGGGCGCGACGACGTGATTGACGAGCCCGATGCGCAGCGCCTCCTCGCTCTTCACCTGCCGGCCGGTGCAGATCATCTCCATCGCCATCGCGCGGCCCACGATGCGCGAGAGGCGCTGGGTGCCGCCGAAGCCGGGGCAGATCCCGAGGTTCACTTCGGGCTGACCGAAGACCGCGTTCTCCGCGGCCACGATCCAGTCGCAGGCGAGCGCGAGCTCGCACCCGCCGCCCAGGGCGTAGCCGTTCACGAGCGCGATGACGGGAATCGGCATGAGCTCCAGCATGCGCATGCAGGCGTGGCCCTTGAGCGAGAACTCGCGTCCCTCGAGCGCGGACATGCCGCTCATCGCCGCGATGTCCGCGCCCGCGACGAACGCCTTGTCGCCGGCGCCGGTGACCAGCAGGCAGCGCGTGTCGCGGTCGGATTCCACCGAGCACAGCGCCGCGAACACGTCCTCGAGCACTTGCGGCGACAACGCGTTCATCGCCTTCGGCCGGTTGACCGTGAGGCGCTGGATGCCGGGATCGACGGTCTCGAGCAGGATCGATTCGTAAGCCATGGCGTGTTCCCGTCAGGCGTAGGTGTAGAAGCCGCGCTTCGCCTTGCGGCCGAGATAGCCCGCGGCGACCATCTCCTTCAGCAGCGGTGCGGGCCGGTATTTGGTATCGCCGAAGTCGCGATAGAGGACTTCCATGACCGCGAGCAGCACGTCGAGGCCGATCATGTCGGCGAGCGCGAGCGGGCCGATGGGATGGCCGCAGCCGAGCTTCATGCCGGCGTCGATGTCCTCGGCCGTGGCGATGCCGTCCTGCAGCGCGAACGCGGCTTCGTTGAGCATCGGGCACAGCAGCCGGTTGACGACGAATCCGGGGCTGTTCTTCACCACGACGGGCGTCTTGCCCAGGCGCTTCGCGAAATCCTGCACCGCTTCCAGCGTCGCGTCGTCGGTCTGCGCGCCGCGGATGAGCTCCACCAGCGCCATCATCGGCACCGGGTTGAAGAAATGCATTCCGATGAAGCGTTCGGGCCGCGACGTCGACGCCGCGAGCTTGGTGATCGAGATCGACGAGGTGTTCGACGCGATGACCGCGGTCGACTTCGCGATCGCGTCGACCTGCTTCAGGATGCGCAGCTTGAGCGCCTCGTCCTCGGTCGCCGCTTCGATCACGAGATCGACGCCCTTGAGGTCGTCGTAATCCGTGGTGCCGCGGATGCGGCCGATGGCGGCCTCCTTCTCCTGCGCGGTGATCTTCTCCTTCTTGAGCATGCGGTCGAGGCTGCCGGTAACCGCCGACAGCCCGCGCAGCACGGCGGCTTCGGCGATGTCGACCATGATCACGTTCACCCCGACGACAGCGCAGCTTTGCGCAATGCCGTTGCCCATCGTGCCGGCGCCGATCACGCCGACGGTCTTGATGCTCATGCGCGTCTCCCGTTGATTGATGGCTCATTGTAGATCGGGCGCGCAGCGGCCGTCGCGCGACCGCGGGCCGCGGAACCCTTCGACCTCGGGCTTCGGGCCGGGCTCGATCCGGGATCAGCCAGGATCAGCCCGGGGTCGGCGGCAGCGGCGCAATCGGCAAGCCGAGCTTCGGTATCGCGCGCGCGATGGCATTGAGCGCCGCCATGCGCGGAAAGCCGGCCCGCGCAACCAGCACCACCCGCCGCGTGGGTATCGGCGGCGCGAAGTCGATCGCCTTGAGCAGCGGGCTCGCGTACTTGGGCGTGAGCGCGGTCGCCGGCAAGACGGAGATGCCCATGCCCGAAGTCACCATGTTGCGAATGGTCTCGAGGGAGTTGCCTTGCTTGCCCGGCGAGGGGGGACTCAGGAACTCGTGGCACACGTCGAGCACCTGGTCGCGGAAGCAGTGCCCGACGTTGAGCAGGAGCAGATTCTGGGTCGCGAGCTCCTCCGGACGCACGCTCTTGCGCCGCGCCCACGGGTGCCCCGAAGGCACGATGACGCGAAACGACTCCTCGTAGAGCGGCAGGACGGTCATCGCGGGCGCCTCGAACGGCAACGCGACAACCGCCGCGTCGAGGAACCCCGCCCGCAACATCTGGTCAAGATTGACGGTGAGGTTCTCCTCGATGTCGAGCGGCATCTGCGGCGCGGCATCGCGGAGTGCGGCCACGAGCTCCGGCAGCAGGTACGGCGCGATCGTGTGGATGATCCCGAGATGCAGCGGGCCGATCAGCGGGTTGGTGCCCTGGCGCGCGACCGCCTTGACCCGCTCGGCCTCGTCGAGCGTGCGCTTCGCCTGTGCGATCACTTCCTCGCCGATGGGCGTGAGCAGCACCTCGCCCTTGCCCCGCTCGAACAGACGCACCCCGAGCTCGTCCTCCAGGTTCTTGATCGCGGCGGAAAGGCTCGGCTGGCTCACGAAGCAGCGCTCGGCGGCGCGGCCGAAGTGGCGCTCGTTCGCGACCGCGATGGCATAGCGGAGCTCGGTCAGGGTCATGGGCAAGGCCGATAGGCTGTGTCTATCGCGTGCATCCTAACAAAGTATTGGAAGCGCGCGGGCAGCGTCCATACCATTCACCTCGCAAACACGTTCTTCAACCACGACAGGAGAGATACCCCATGTTACCCAACCGTGAAGGCAAGCGCGTTCCCGAAGTGGCGTTTCGCGTACGCGACAACAACGAATGGAAGACGGTCACGACGAAGGACCTCTTCGCCGGCAAGACCGTGGCGGTGTTCTCGCTGCCCGGCGCGTTCACGCCCACCTGCTCGTCCACGCACCTGCCGCGCTACAACGAGCTCGCCCCGGTGTTCCGCGCCAACGGCGTCGACAGCATCCTCTGCGTGTCGGTGAACGACACCTTCGTGATGAACGAGTGGGCCAAGGACCAGGAAGCGCAGAACATCGCGCTCGTGCCCGACGGCAACGGCGAGTTCACCGCCGGCATGGGCATGCTCGTCGACAAGTCGGATCTCGGCTTCGGCAAGCGCTCGTGGCGCTACTCGATGCTCGTGAAGGACGGCGTGATCGAGAAGATGTTCATCGAGCCGGAGAAGCCCGGCGATCCGTTCGAGGTGTCGGACGCCGACACGATGCTGCGCTACATCAACCCGAAGGCGAAGCTGCCCGACCAGGTCGCGATCTTCACCCGCGAGGGCTGCGGCTACTGCGCGAAGGCCAAGGCGCTGCTGAAGGACCTCGGCTGCGACTACGCCGAAGTGCCGTTGCCGCACACGACGCGGACCAAGGTGGTCGGTGCCGTAGCTGGCGCGAAGACGGTGCCGCAGGTGTTCGTCAACGGCAAGCTGATCGGCGGGCTCGAGGAGCTCGAGCGCTGGGCGCGCAAGGCCGCGTGAAGTCCGCCGGACGACGCCGGGAGCGCTGCGCGCCTCCCGGCGTAACATCGCCCGGTCGAACCACGACAAAGCACACCATGAACACCATCGAAGTCGACGTCGCCGTCATCGGCGCCGGAACCGCGGGGCTCGCCGCGTATCGCGCGGCCGTTTCCGCCGGCAAGCGCACCGTCATCATCGAGGGCGGGCCTTACGGCACGACCTGCGCGCGCGTGGGCTGCATGCCGAGCAAGCTCCTCATCGCGGCGGCCGAAGCGGCGCACGGCCTGCACCGCGCACCCGCGTTCGGCGTGCGCGTCGAAGGCAAGGTCGTCGTCGACGGCGCTGCGGTCATGGCGCGCGTGCGTCGCGAGCGCGACCGCTTCGTCGGCTTCGTCCTCGATGGCGTGGAAGCCATTCCGCAACGCGATCGCATCCGCGGCATGGCGCGGTTCGTCGACGATCGCACGCTCGAAGTCGACGGCTCACACGCGCATCGCGTTCTCGCGCGCCGTGATCGCGACCGGATCCTCGCCCACCGTGCCGCCCATCCTGCGCGGAGCCGGTCCGCGCCTGCTGGTCAACGACGACGTGTTCGCGTGGGACGACCTCCCGCGGTCCGTGGCGGTGTTCGGTCCCGGTGTCATCGGCCTCGAGATCGGGCAGGCGCTGCATCGCCTCGGCGTGCGCGTGCTGATGTTCGGCCGCAACGGCCACGTCGGTCCGTTCACGGACCCCGAGGTGCGAAGCTACGCGCTGCAGGCGTTCACCGACGAGATGGATCTCGACGCCGATGGCGACGTGCGCGAGATCACGCCGGCCGCCGATGGCGTGTCGCTGCGCTTCAAGGGCAAGGATGGCGAGGAACGGCGCGAAACGGTCGAGTACGTGATCGCGGCCACCGGGCGCGCGCCGAACGTCCGCGGGCTCGGCCTCGAGAACACTTCGCTCGAGCTCGACGTCCGCGGCGTGCCGGTCTTCGACCGGCACACGATGCAGTGCGGATCGAGCTCCATCTTCATCGCGGGCGATGTCGATGACGACCTGCCGCTGTTGCACGAGGCGGCCGACGAGGGCCGCATCGCGGGTCACAACGCGGCGCGCTTTCCCCACGTCGATCGCGGCACGCGTCGGGCGCCGCTTGCGATCGTGTTCTCCGACCCGCAGCTCGCGATGGCCGGGGCGCGCTTCGCCGATCTCGAGCCCGGCACGTTCGTCGTGGGCAGCGTGTCGTTCGAGGACCAGGGCCGCAGTCGCGTGATGCTGCGCAACAAGGGCCTGCTGCACGTGTATGCGGACCTGATGACCGGCCACCTGCTCGGCGCCGAGATGATCGGCCCGGATGCCGAGCACATCGGGCACCTGCTCGCATGGGCCATCCAGTGCCGCCTCACGCTCACGCAGGTGCTGGAGCTGCCCTTCTACCACCCGGTGGTCGAGGAAGGCCTGCGCACCGCGCTGCGCGACGCGCAGGCGAAGTTCCTCGCGGCCGAGAAGAAGCGGGCCGAAGCGGAAAGGGAGGAGGCGGCGCTCGAGTGCGCGACCGAAACCGTGAACGGCGCGCTCGCCTGACCTCTCGTCGCGTTGCGCCCGCGGCGGCTGTGGTGCACAGAACCCCTGTCGCGCTGGCTTACAGCCGCTGCCGGCGGGAATGTGCAAGCCTCTGTTGCGTCGATGAAACGCGCACTCGGCGCGCTTCTTGCAATGACTCCCGACGAGTCTCTGCCGCAGTAACGGGCGCAATAGGCGGGCGCCCGGGTGTTCTGGAACTCCGTGTTCGAGAGCTTTGGGCCGCGCACCCCGCGGCCCGTTTTTTTGCGCGCTCGCCTCGAAGGTACGCCGCGTGGCGTTACTCGGAGTAAAACGCGCGCGTTTTACTCCGAGTAACGGAGTTGGGTTTGACGCGACGGGGTTGGCCTACTGCAGGCGCGGGCGGCGCATCAGGTCCGCGCGATCGACCGACTCGATGCGCACGCGCACGGCGCCTTCGTCGCGCTGCAGCGTGATCGGGATGGTCGTCCCCGCTGGCCCCAGGCGCCACACCCTGCGAAAGCAATCGGCGAGGCCCGCGACCGCGTGCGCACCGACGTCGGTGACGATGTCGCCGAGCTTCACGCCCGCCTTGTCCGCCGGACCGCCTTGGGCAAGGCCCGTCACGACGACGCGGCCGCCCACCTCGCCCGCATACACGCCCAGCCACGGACGCGGCAGGCCGCTGCGCCGGCCGCGATGCACGAGGTCGTGCTGGATGGGCTCGAGCAGGTCGATGGGCACGACCATGTTGCCCTTGATCTGCTCGCCGTCGATCTCCTCCTGCACGAACAGCGACCCCACGCCCGCGAGCCGGCCGTCCATGCCGACCAGCGCCGCGCCGCCCCATTCGGGATGCGCGGGAACGGTGAAGATCGCCTCGTCGAGCACGTATTCCCAGTAGCCGGCGAACTCGCGCTTCGCGAGTACCTTGGCCTTGAGCGCATGCGCGACGCCGCCGTGCCCGACCACGAGCACGTCGTCGCCGCGGGACAGATCGCTCGCCGTCCCGATCGGAATCGGGGACACGTCGAGCTTGCCCAGCGGCTGCACGAGTCCGAAGCCCGTCTGGAAATCGAAGGCGAGGACGTGCGCCGGCACGACCTGTCCGGCGTTGGTCGTGAGCCAGATCGCCTCGGCTTCGGTGACGAGATAGCCGATGGTGAGCACCATCCCGTCGCGATCGATGACGATGCCGCTGCCCGTGCGCTGCGTGCCGAGGATGGAAGCGGTGAACGCTTCCGTCGGGGATCTCCGCGCGCAGTTGCACCACCGCATCGAGCGCCGACTTGAGATCGAAGGCCATCTCGCCGGCACGCGGCTGGAATTCGGGGGGAAAGGCCCAGCGTTCCTCGTCGGCCATCGCAGTGAGGTGGGGAGCGCCGCCACGTCAGGCGACGAACCCCGTAACCGTATCACACCGCGCCGGAGGCGCCGCTACATGCTTCGCCTGTACTGTCCGCCGACGTCGAACAATGCCGTCGTGATCTGGCCCAGCGAGCACACCCGCACCGCACGCATCAGCTCCGAGAACACGTTGCCGTTGTCGATCACGGTCTGCTTCAGGCGCGCAATCGCCGCAGGGGCGTCCTTCGAGTGGCGCCGGTGGAACTCGGCGAGACGCTTCAGTTGCGATTGCTTCTCCTCCTCGGTCGAGCGTGCGAGCTGCACCGTCTGAGGAGCCGCATCGGTGTGGGGATTGCGGAAGGTGTTGACGCCCACGATCGGATAGCTGCCGTCGTGCTTGCGGTGCTCGTAATAGAGCGACTCCTCCTGGATCTTGCCGCGCTGGTAGCCTGTTTCCATCGCGCCGAGCACGCCGCCGCGCTCGGAGATCGCCTCGAACTCCTTCAGCACGGCTTCCTCGACGAGATCGGTGAGCTCGTCGATGATGAACGCGCCCTGGTTCGGATTCTCGTTCTTCGCGAGGCCCCATTCGCGATTGATGACGAGCTGGATCGCCATCGCGCGGCGAACGCTCTCTTCGGTGGGTGTCGTGATCGCCTCGTCGTAGGCGTTGGTGTGCAGCGAGTTGGCGTTGTCGTAGGTCGCGATCAGCGCCTGCAGCGTGGTGCGGATGTCGTTGAACGCGATCTCCTGCGCGTGCAGGCTGCGCCCTGACGTCTGGCAGTGGTACTTGAGCTTCTGGCTGCGTTCGTTGCCGCCGTAGCGGTTCTTCATCGCCACCGCCCAGATGCGCCGCGCGACGCGCCCCAGCACCGCGTACTCCGGGTCCATGCCGTTGCTGAAGAAGAACGACAGGTTCGGCGCGAAGTCGTCGATGTGCATGCCGCGCGCGAGGTACGCCTCGACGAAGGTGAAGCCGTTGGCGAGCGTGAACGCGAGCTGGCTGATCGGGTTCGCCCCGGCTTCGGCGATGTGATACCCCGAGATCGACACCGAATAGAAATTGCGCACGTTGTGATGGACGAACCACTCCTGGATGTCGCCCATCACCTTGAGGCTGAACTCGGTCGAGAAGATGCAGGTGTTCTGACCCTGGTCCTCCTTGAGGATGTCGGCCTGCACCGTGCCGCGCACGCTCGAGACCGTCCACACGGCGATCTTGTCGGCCTCGTCCTCGGTCGGGTCGCGGCCGTTGTCGCGCCGGAACTTCTCGAGCTGCTGGTCGATCGCGGTGTTCATGAACATCGCGAGGATGGTCGGCGCCGGGCCGTTGATCGTCATCGACACCGAGGTCTTGGGATCGCAGAGGTCGAAGCCCGAGTACAGCACCTTCATGTCGTCGAGGGTTGCGATGGAGACGCCCGAGTTGCCGACCTTGCCGTAGATGTCGGGCCGCCGGTCGGGGTCGCAGCCGTAGAGCGTCACCGAATCGAAGGCGGTCGACAGACGCTGCGCCGGCATGCCGTCGGCGAGGAGGTGGAAGCGACGATTCGTGCGGAACGGGTCGCCTTCGCCCGCGAACATGCGCGTCGGGTCCTCGTTCTCGCGCTTGAACGCGAATACGCCGGCGGTGAACGGGAAGCTGCCCGGGACATTCTCGGTAAGCTGCCAGTGCAGGATCTCGCCGGCGTCCTCGTACCTGGGCAGGGCCACCTTCGGCACGTGCGTGCCCGACAGCGTGGTCGTGGTGAGCGCCGTGCGGATCTCGCGGTCGCGGATGCGCACCACGTACTCGTCGCCGGCGTACGCCTGCTTCGTCTGCGGCCACATGTCGAGGAGCTTGCGCGCCTTCGCATCGAGCGCCTGCTCGCGGTGCGAGGCGAGCGCGTCCAGATCCGCGTTCGTCGCGCCGCATTCGGCCTGCAGCATGGCGCGGGCGGCATCGAGCTGCTGGCGCTCGCGCGCGACGCGGCTCTGCTCGTCGGCCCAGACGTGATACGCGCGCATCGCGTCGGCGATCTCGGCGAGATAGCGAGAACGCGCAGGCGGCACGATGGCATTCTGGCCCGTCGAATGCATCGTCGTCGCCCTCGGCAGCGCACCGGCTTCGAGCGCGAGGCCTTCGTCCTTGAGCCGCGCGGCGAGCGCCTGATAGAGCGCCGTCACGCCATCGTCGTTGAAGCGCGCGGCGATGGTGCCGTACACCGGCATGGCGTCGGGGCTCGACTTCCACTGCTCGTGGTTGCGCTGGTATTGCTTGCGCACGTCGCGCAGCGCGTCGGACGCGCCCTTGCGGTCGAACTTGTTGATGGCGACGAAGTCCGCGAAGTCGAGCATGTCGATCTTCTCGAGCTGCGATGCCGCGCCGAACTCCGGCGTCATGACGTACAGCGACACGTCCACCAGCGGCACGATCGCGGCGTCGCCCTGGCCGATGCCGGAGGTCTCGACGACGACGAGGTCGTAGCCCGCCACCTTGCACGCGGCGATGACTTCCGGCAGCGCGCGCGTGATCTCCAGGCCCGCGTCGCGCGTCGCGAGCGAGCGCATGTAGATGTTCGGATGCTCGATCGCGTTCATGCGAATGCGATCGCCGAGCAGCGCACCGCCCGACTTGCGCCGCGACGGATCGATCGACACGATCGCGATGCGCAGGCGATCGCGCTGGTCGAGACGGAAGCGTCGCACGAGCTCGTCGGTGAGCGAGCTCTTGCCCGCCCCGCCGGTGCCGGTGATCCCGACCGAGGGACAGCGCATCGCGCGCGCCCGCTCGATGAGGTCGCGCTTGACCTGCTCGCCCACGGCTCCGCCTTCCAGGGCGGTGATGAGCCGGGCCAGTGCCCGCGTGCGCTCGTAGCCCGTGCCTTGCGCCAGGGCATCGAGTGGAGGCGGCGCGGGAATCGCGGCGATGCTGTCGGCCGCGGCCACGATCTCGTTGATCATCCCCTGCAGGCCAAGGCGCTGCCCATCCTCGGGCGAGAAGATGCGCGCGACGCCGTACGCATGCAGCACCTCGATCTCGGAGGGCACGATCACCCCGCCCCCACCGCCGAACACCTTGATGTGGGCGCCGCCGCGCTCGCGCAGCAGGTCGAGCATGTACCGGAAGAACTCGACGTGCCCGCCCTGGTACGACGAGATGGCGATCGCGTGCGCGTCTTCCTGCAGCGCGCAGGTCACGATCTCCTCGACCGACCGGTTGTGCCCCAGATGGATCACCTCGCAGCCGGAGCTCTGGAGGATGCGACGCATGATGTTGATCGAGGCGTCGTGGCCGTCGAACAGGCTCGCCGCGGTGACGAAGCGGACCTTGTTGAGCGGCTTGTAGACGAGCGAGTCCGGATGGACGGTCGGATCGTTCATGGCGTGGCCTCGGCGTGACGGGCGGAAGGGGACGGTCCGCAGGGGCGCGACCGGCGCGAGCCAAGCTTACTCCAGCGGCCCGGGCGAACTCGCGGCGCTCCGGCTCCCACGGCGAAACAGGTTATCTTCCGTTTACGTAAACGTCAATTGAACCGATCGCGTTGGCGGCCGGTCCTACGCACCGCTCGCCGCGACGCCCATACCGCGCTTGCGTGCGACCGCGCAGCGCGCCTGCCGTGCAGCACCGGGGCGCGCTCCCCTTACCCGCCGAGGACTCCCACCGACCGCGTCTATACTTGCGGCCCCCAACTCATGCCTCCTTTCATGTCCAGTTCCCGCCTCCCGACCCCATTCCTGCTGCTGTGCGCGCTCGCGTTCGCCTGCGTGTTCGCGAGCGCCCGCGCGGCCGTGCCCGCCGGCGTCACGCCGGGCGTCGACGGTGGAAGGTATCGCCCAATACCATCTCGCCAACGGCCTCGAGGTGCTGCTTTTCCCCGACGACACCAAGCCGGTGACCACGGTGAACATCACGTACAAGGTCGGCTCGCGCCAGGAGAACTACGGCGAGACCGGCATGGCGCACCTGCTCGAGCACATGCTGTTCAAGGGCACGCCCAGCCACGGCAACCTCATGCAGGAGCTCGGCAAGCGCGGCATGGAGTTCAACGGCTCCACCTTCTTCGACCGCACCAACTACCACGAGACTTTCCCCGCATCGGAGGAGAACCTCGACTGGGCGCTCGCCATGGAAGCCGACCGCATGGTGAACTCGTTCGTGGCCCGCAAGGACCTCGACACCGAGATGACGGTCGTGCGCAACGAGTACGAGAGCGGCGAGAACAATCCGCGCAACGTGCTGTGGCAGCGCATGCAGGGCACCGCCTACGACTGGCACAACTACGGCCATCCCACGATCGGCGCGCGCTCCGACATCGAGAACGTCAGCATCGAGCGGCTGCAGGCGTACTACCACCTGTACTACCAGCCGGACAACGCGGTGCTGGTGGTGGCCGGGAAGTTCGATCCGGACCGCACGCTCGCCGAGATCCAGCGCCAGTTCGGCCGCATTCCGAAGCCGACGCGCGTCCTGCCGCCGCTGTACACCGTCGAGCCCGTGCAGGACGGCGCGCGCTCGGTCACGGTGCGCCGCGTGGGCGGCACCAAGCTGCTCGCGATGCTGTACCACACGATGGCGGGCTCCGACCCGGATGCGACGGCGATGGACGCGTTCGGCGAGGTCATGACGGTCGCCCCCGCGGGCAGGCTGTACAAGGCGCTGGTCGAGACGCGCAAGGCGAGCTCCGTCGACGCGTGGTTCTTCTCGCTGCACGATCCCGGCACGATCGTGTTCTGGGCGACGCTCAACGAAGGCACGACCCTCGAGGATGCGCAGGCCACGATGACGGCAACGCTCGCCGCGATTGCGAAGGAGCCGATCACGCAGGCCGAGCTCGATCGCGTGAAGTCGAAGGCCGACAAGGCGTTCGAGGACACCATCAACGATCCGTCGCGGCTGGGCATTGCGCTGTCGGAGGCGATCGCCACGGGCGACTGGCGCCTGTTCTTCCTGCAGCGCGACCAGTGGCGCAAGCTCACGGTGGCCGACGTGCAGCGCGTCGCGCAGACCTGGCTCAAGGCGTCCAACCTGACAGTGGGGCATTACGTGCCCGATGCGCAGCCGGACCGCGTGCCCGCCGCGCGCACGGTCGACGTGCAGGCGCTGGTGAAGGACTACAAGGGCGAGAGTGCCGTGTCGGCGGGCGAGGCCTTCGATCCCACGCCGACGAACCTCGAAGCGCGCACGCAGCGCTACACGCTCGCGAACGGGATGAAGGTCGCGCTGCTGCCCAAGAAGACGCGCGGGCAGACGGTGCAGGTGGAGCTCAGTCTGCACTTCGGCAACGAGAAGACGCTCTTCGGCCGCTACCCCGACGGCGGCCTCACGGGCGCGATGCTGATGCGCGGCACCAAGCGGCACTCGCGCCAGGAGATCCAGGACCTGCTCGACAAGCTCCGCGCGAAGCTCAACGCCGGCGGCAGCGAGACGGGGGCCTCCGCGGGCGCGCAGACGCGGCGCGACACGCTCCCCGACACGCTCAGGCTCATGGCGGAAGTGCTGCGCGAGCCGGCCTTCCCCGCAAGCGAGTTCGAGCAGCTGCGGCAAGCCCGGCTGACCTCGCTCGAGCAGGCGCGCTCGGAACCGCAGGCGATCGCGAGCCGCTCGTTGCAGCGACATCGCAATCCTTATCCGCCCGGCGATCCGCGCTACACGCCCGACGTTCGACGAAGAAATTGCGGCCATCAAGGGCGAAAGCCTCGACAAGCTGCAGCGCTTCTACGGCGAGTTCTACGGCGGCGCCCACGGCGAGATCGCGGTGGTCGGCGACTTCGATCCGGCCGCCATCAAGCCCATGCTGGCGGAGCTCTTCGGCGACTGGAAAGCCGCGGGTCCGTACACGCGGGTGCCGCGGCCGTTCGTGGCCAACAAGCCGGGCACGACCGAGCTCGAGACGCCCGACAAGGCGAACGCCGTCGCCCTCGGCGGGTTCTCCATGCAGGTGAACGACGACAGCCCGGATTACCCTGCGCTGCTGGTGATGAGCTTCATGCTGGGCGAGTCGACCGATTCGCGCCTGCTCAACCGGCTGCGCCAGAAGGAAGGCGTGAGCTATTCCGCAGGCTCGTTCATGCAGGTCAGCTCGTTCGAGCCGAACAGCACCCTCGGCGTGTATGCCATCTTCGCGCCGCAGAACCTGGAGAAGGTGCGCGCGGGCATGCGCGACGAGCTCGCGCGCGCCGTCGCGCGACGGGTTCACGGACGCGGAGGTGCAGGAGGCGAAAAAGGGCGTCATGCAGGAACGCCGGCTCGCGCGCTCGTCGGATTCGGGCATCGCCGGCGCACTCGCCGAGCAGCTCTACGTCGGGCGCACGTTCGAGCGCAGCGCGGAGGTGGATGCCGCCATCGAGGCGATGACCACCGCCAAGGTGAACGAGGCCGCGCGCAAGTACCTCAAGCCCGAGGAGATGGCGTACGTGTTCGCCGGTGACTTCAAGAAGGCGAAGTAGGTCCGTACACCGGCAACGTGGTTGCCTCATCGAGCAACACTGCGCGTCGGAGTGGACCTACCCTTCGTCGTGTTTCGGCTGCAGCACGTTCTGCACGGGCGCTGCGCCTTGCGCCAACGCGGCGCAACTCGCCACGATCCCGTTCAGCACGTCGTTGATCGACGCGGCAGTGGCGACGACCGGGCTGCGGCCCGTCAGGCCCGCGGGACCCGGATACGGCGCGACACAGCCGCCCGCTTCCTCGACCAGCAGCAGTCCGGCCATGACGTCCCACGCGGAGAGCGAGAACTCGATCATCGCGTCGAGGCGGCCGTCCGCAACGTGCGCGAGCTGCAGCGCGGCCGCGCCGAAGTTGCGGAACGCCGAGTTGGTGCCCATGAGCGCGCGCCGGATTTCGACGTAGCGCGGATCGGGGTAGCGGTCGTGATGACCGACGGCGACGATCGCGCCGCTCAGGCCTGCAGGTCGTCCGGCCGCGATGCGCGTCTCGCCGGCAGGAGACGATCGCCATGCGCCGTGGCCACGGCGCGCGTGGAAGAGCTCGTCGTGCGGCGGATCGTAGACCGCTGCGAGCGTGCGTGCGCCATCCTCCACGTAGGCGATCGACACGTTCCAGTACGGAATGCCGCGCAGGAAGTTGTGGGTGCCGTCGATGGGGTCGACGATCCACAGGTTGCGCTCCGCGGGAGGATGCGCAGATGCAGTCTCCTCGCCCAGGAACCCGTCGTGGGGAAACTGCTGCGCGATCTCGCGCCGGATGAACGTTTCGACGTCGCGGTCCGCGCGGCTCACGAAATCGCGCGGTCCCTTGAACTCCACCACGAGTCGCTCTCGGTCGCGCCAGTATTCCAGCGCAAGCGCACCCGCAGCCCGGGCGACGCGCCGCATGAGGGCATAGCGCTCGTCGAGATCGTTCATCGTCGAGGTACCTCTTCCTCCTCGCAGCGTATCATGACCGGCTCATTCGCCTTCGAGCACCGATGGACAGCGCAACGCAGGCCGGAAACCGCGACGCCCACCGCAGTTGCGAAACGCCCGCGAGCTGCCTGCCGGCGGCGCTGAGCTCGTGAGCGAACCGCCCGGGCCGAGCTCCCGTGCGTCGTTGCGGGTGAAGACACGGCTTTCCGGGCGCGATCTGGCGCTCACCCTCGCCGTGGTCGCGATCTGGGGCTACGCGTTCGTGCCGATCAAGGTCGCGCTCGTCGAAGTGCCGCCGTTCGCGCTCGCGGCCCTGCGCTTCCTCGCGGCCGCGATCCCGGTGTGCTTCTTCGTGCGTGCGCCCGACATACCCGCGCGAGCGGTGATCGCCTACGGGCTCGCGATCGGGGTGTTCCAGTTCGGACTGCTGTTCCTGGGGATGAAGCTCGGCATGCCCGCCGGGCTGTCGTCGCTGGTGATCCAGATGCAGGTGTTCTTCACCATCGCGCTGGCCGTCCCGCTCGCGGGCGATCGCCTGCAGCGTCACAACATCGTGGGAGCATCCATGGCGGTGGCGGGGATCGCGTTGCTGGCCGTGTCCAAGATTGCGGTCGGCGCAACCGCCACGTTCGCCGGCTTCATGGCGGTCATCGGCGCTGCGCTCGCGTGGGCGGTGGGCAACGTCGTGGCGAAGCGCGCGGCGCGCGATCACGCCCCCGACATGTTCTCGCTCGTCGTGTGGTCGAGCCTCGTGCCGCCGCTGCCGCTCGCGCTCGCGTCGTATGCGCTGGAAGGCGGTCCCGCGGCGTGGGATGCGGTGCGGCACATGAGCTTGCTGTCGCTCGCGTGCATCCTGTTCATAGCGTACGCCGCGACGCTCTTCGGCTTCGGGTCGTGGAACCGCCTGCTGCATCGCTATCCGACGCCGCTCATCTCGCCCTTCGGGCTGCTGATCCCGGTGTCCGGCATCGCGAGCGGCGCGCTCTTCCTCGGCGAATCGCTCGCGCCTGCGCAGGCGGTGGGCGCCGCGCTGGTCTTCGCCGGGCTGCTGGTGAACGTGTACGGGCCGCGGCTCGCACTGCGGGCAACCCGCTACTCGGAGTAAATACTCTGAGTAACGGGGTTGGGTTTCAGCGGAACACGACGGTGCGCTGGCCGTTGAGAAAGACGCGGTGCTCGACGTGCGCCTGCACGGCGCGCGCGAGGGCGATGCATTCCACGTCGCGGCCGAGCGCGACGAGATCGTCCGGTCCCATCTTGTACTCGACCCGCGCCACCTCCTGCTCGATGATCGGGCCTTCGTCGAGGTCGGCCGTCACGTAGTGCGCCGTCGCGCCGATGAGCTTCACGCCGCGCGCGTACGCCTGGTGATACGGCTTCGCGCCCTTGAAGCTCGGCAGGAAGGAATGGTGGATGTTGATCGCGCGCCCGGCAAGCGCGCGGCAGAGCTCGTCCGACAGGATCTGCATGTACCGCGCGAGCACGACGAGCTCGGCCCGGTGCTCGTCGACGATGGCCTCGAGCTTCGCTTCCTGCTGCGCCTTGTTGGCCGCCGTCACCGGCACGTGGAAGAACGGCACGTCGTACGAGGCCGCGAGCTGGTACGTGTCGCGATGATTCGACACGATCGCCACCGGGTCCATGTGCAGCGCGCCGACCTTGTAGCGGTACAGGAGGTCGTTGAGGCAGTGATCGAGCTTCGAGACCATGATCAGGACGCGCGTGCGGTGCTGCGCGTCGTGCATCGCCCACTGCATGCCGAAGCGCGTCGCGGTGGTCGCGAACGCGGCGGCGAGCGCAGCCTGGTCGTCCGCGCCTTCGAGGCATTCGAACAGCACGCGCATCATGAACCGCTGCGTCTCGGGCTCGCCGAACTGCGCGCTGTCGATGATGTTGCAGCGATGATCGGACAGGAACGTGCCGACCGCACCGACGATGCCGGGCTGGTCGCGGCACGACAGCGTGAGGATGACGCGCGGAAAGCGCATGCGGCCGCCGTTCTCATGCGCCCTTCGGCCATGGACGTCGCCCGGGGCGCTCATGCGGATGCGTCGTCGATGAGGGAGCCGCCCGCGCGCCGCTCGGGGGTGCCGGGATTGATCGGCACGGCGAGCTCCACGCGCGTGCCGCGGCCGTGGGCCCCGGGACCGATCACGAGGGTGCCGCCGCATCCGGCGGCCCGTTCGCGCATGCCGAGCAGGCCGTGCGAGCGGGGTCGGCGCGCAGCCGCGGCCGGGATGCCGACACCGTTGTCCTCGATGGCGATCTCGAGCCGGCCGGGCGCCTGCGCGACGCTCACCTCCACATCCGTCGCATACGCGTGCTTCGCGACATTGGTCAGCGCCTCCTGCACGATGCGAAACGCGACGAGCGCGGCATCGGACGACAGGGGAGGCAGCTCGGACGCCACGCTGAGCTTCACCTCGACACCCGTGCTGCGCGACCATTTCTCGACGTGGTCCTGCAGCGTGGCCGCCAGGCCGAGGGTCTCCAGCGTCACCGGGCGCAGGCCGCCGATGATGCGACGTGTCATCGCCACGATCTCGTGCACGGTCGACTCCACCTGCGCGATGCTCGTTTCCTGCTCCGGCGCAGCTGCGGCAAAGCGCAGCTTGAGACGCGCCACGCCGAGGACGAGCGTCGTGAGCGTGCCCCCGAGGGCATCGTGCAGCTCGCGCGCGAGCTTCGCCTTCTCGTTCTCCGTCACCCGCAGCAGGTGGTGCGAGAGCTCCACCAGCTCGGCCGTGCGCTCGCTCACCTCCCTGGCGAGCTCGTCGTGCGCGTCGCGAAGGTCGATCTCGGTGCGCTTGCGCGCCGTGATGTCGGTGCCCACGCCGATGATGCCGATCACGTTGCCCTGGGCATCGAAGCGCGGCGAGCGCGTGACGAGATAGGTGCGCGCGCCGATCGGGGTGGCGATCGTGTCCTCCGACGTCTCGGTCCGCCGCATGCGCATCACGCGCTGCTCGCTCTCGGCCGCGCTGCGCACGAAATCCGGATCGGCGACGATCTCGGGCAGCGTGCGCCCGATCACGTCCTCGCGCGCCCTGCGCAGGAGCTTCAGCACGGCGCCGTTCGCGAGGATGATGCGCCCCTGCTCGTCCTTCGCGTACATCAGGTCGTCGGTGCCTTCGACGATCGCCTCCAGCGTCGCGCGGAAGTCGCGCAGCTCGCCGGACACCCGGCGGCGCTCCGTGATGTCCTCGAGCAGCACCGAGATTCCGCCCTGTGCCGCGGGGTAGACGCGGACGTCGTACCACCTGCCCGTCGGATCGGCGTAGTTCTGGACCTGCTCGGAAACGCCGGTCGCCGCCACGCGCCGGTAGCACGCCTCGAGCGGGGTTGCGACGCTCTGCGGGAACGTGCGCCAGAGATTGCGCCCGCAGAGCGATGCCGCGGACAGCCCGACGAGCTCGAGCGTGCGGGCATTCGCATAGGTGAAGTTCCAGTCGCGGTCGACCGCGAAGAACCCGTCCTGGATGCTCTCGAGCGCACTGCGCCGCTGCGCTTCGGCGAGCTGGAGCTCGTCGGCGAGACGCGCAGAGATGCCGACCTGGGTCTGGAGCCGATGCACGATCAGGGACACGGCGCAGCCGAACAGCGAGAACACGACGACGGCGAGCACGTCGGCGCTGTCGTTCAATGCGAAGAGCTCGCCCGGCGCGAGGAACCAGGTGCTGGACGCGGTGAGCACGAGCGTGGCCGCGAGGCCGGCGGTGAGGCCCCCGTACCACGCGGCGACGATGACCGCGGGAAACGCGAACGTAAAGACGAAGCGGGTACCCCAGATCGGGGTCAGCGTGGTGCGCAGCAGGATCGCGAGCCCTGCGACGACGAGCCCGATGACCAGCGCAACCATCCAGGATCGGATGCGGGAGCTCATGGATCGGCTCGGAGCGGACGGGGGACTATGGTAACGACGCGCAGCTGCGATCACAAGGACGGCGCATGTCGCGAGCGCTTACTCTCGCTGCGCGCCAGCGCGGATGTGGCGCGGTTCATCGTGACCTCGCGACGTTGCGGTCGGAGCAGGCGCGCTCAGCGGTGGGCGGGTGCGGAACGCGCGGCCTGCGGCGTTGCTCCGAGGCAGCGCGCCTCGATGTAGATCCGCGTGATCTTGGGGTACTGCGCGCGGATCTCGTGCTCGATCTGCGCGACCGCGCCGGCGATGTCGTCCGCACGCGCATCCGGCTTGAACTGCACGTCGAGCGTGAGCAGGACCTGGTCGGGTCCCATGTACATCGACAGCGGGCGCCCGGCGCCGCGCACCGTCGGGTGGCGCAGCGCGAGCTCGCGGATAGCCACCGCGGTCTCCGGCCGCACGCCTTCGCCGATCAGCAGTCCGCGCGACTCGCGGATGAGGAGTATCGCCACCCCCGCGAGCAGGACACCGATCGCGATCGAGGCGACGCCGTCGAGCACCGGCATCTCCAGGCGATGGCTCGCGTAGATGCCCGTCGCCGCGAACGCGAGCCCGGCGAGCGCGGCGCCGTCTTCGGCGACCACGGTGAACGTCGTCGGGTCCTTGCTCGTGCGCAGCGCGCGCCAGAACGGCACGTCACCCCGGGTTCGATTGAACTGCCGCAGGGCGACGACGAAGCTCGCACCCTCGAACACGGTCGCAGCGGCGAGCACGACATAGTTCCACCCGGCATCCTTGAGCGGCGCCGGGTGCATCACGTGCACCACGCCCTCGTACGCGGACACGCCGCCGCCCATCCCGAAGACGAGCACCGCGACGATCAAGCTCCAGAAGTACAGCTCCTTGCCGTGGCCGAACGGGTGCTCGGGGGACGGCTCGCGCTGGCTCAAGTGCATGCCCGCGAGTAGCAGGAAGCCATCGACGGTGTCGACGGCGGAGTGAATGCCTTCGGACAGCATCGCCGAGCTGCCCGTGACGGCCGCGACGGCGAACTTGGTGACCGCGATCGCGACGTTCGCCGCGATCGCGCCGTAGATCGCGAGCCTGGACTCAGCCATGAGGACGCTCCGAGGAACGGTCCGGTGTGGACTCGGAGTCAGCGCAGCCGCGGTGCGGATCGCTTCGGACGCAGCAGCAGCGCGGCAGCTGCCGCCGCGAGAGCGCCGACACCCCACCATGCGTGTTGCGGGTTCAGCGCCGCCAAGGCGGTCTCCTGCGCGCGGTCGTCGAAGCGGCCATGCGCTCCGAACGCCCCCGGCACCGTCGCGTCCAGATCGTCGGGACGCCCGGGCGTTTCCGGCACGCGCGTGATCTGGCCATCCCACGCGCGGCGCGCGAGCAGGCGATCCATCAGCGCGGACGCGAGGAGCTGACCCGCGATCGCCTTGATGCGCTGCCCCCGACCCACAGCTCCCGCGGCGCGCGTATTGCCGCGCGTTACACTGCGCGCGCCGCGACCTCGGGCTGGTACACCGTTCCGACGGTCTGGTACTTGCACGTGAACCTGTTGCGCGCCCAGTCGATGGGCGCCACGATAGTGCACATCGCACAGTTCACCCCGACGTCGATGCGGCCCCAGCGCTCCATCACGGCATCGCGCGCGGCCACGACGGCATCGGCCGGGTCGGCAGTGACGGCCATCGCGTCCCGCCGCTCGCCTCGATCTCGCGGCGCGTCTGGGCGGGGCGAGCGGCGTCGCGGGAGACGAGCGCGACGCGCCAGCCGCGCGCGCCGAAATGGCGGGCGGTCGCACGACCGGCGCCGGCCGATGCCCCGGTCACGACCACCGTACAGCTCTCATTCGCTTGCATCATGTTCCACCCCTTCGCGAGCGCGACGAACCGCGCCGCTGCAACGCGATCTGCATGGACGAAGGCTGACTCCGAGCATCGGCGCTTGGCGCATCGCATCGCGCCGGTCCCGCGCCACCAGCCGCGCACGCCGAAGTCGGTCGCGCTCAGTCCGACCAGGATCGCGGCCCAGGCAATGCCGGCAGCGGCCGCGAGCCAGACCACCGGGCGTTCCTTGCGCACGTGCATGAACACCAGCGCCACGAGCAGCGCCTTCAGCGCGGCGATGCCCAGGTTGACCGCGACGTTGAGCCCGCCCCGCCGCGCTCGGCGTCGAGCAGGCGCAGCAGGACCGGCTCGCCATCGAAACGATCCAGGCAGCACCAGTCGATGCTGCCGTCGCGCGCGACGGGTGCGCCACCGTGGCAATCGTCGATGGCAGCGTAGTCCCGCAGCGGCACGTAGCCGCGACGCGCCGGCTGAGGCGCGGGCGTCGCTGCCTGCCCGGCGCGGGGGACGATCCGGACGAAGCTGCGTAAACGTGTGGCGACATGGGCGTCGAGGGATGGTCCGGTTGCGATCGCGAAACGCACACGCGCATTCGGGGTCGAACCTGCAACGGGAGCCGGATTGGAACCTCCACCGCTACGCAAAATTCCGTGAGCTGGGGCCGATGGTGCTCGCGCGACCCCGCGCCCCGCCGGAAGGGGCGAACCAAGGATCCACGATGAACGATCAAGAGGGCAATCCCGCAGCGACGGGCGGACTCGGCAACGAAGCCGACCCTGCATCGGATCCTCGTTACGAGCGCTATCTCGAATACTGCGCCGACATGCAGGAGCACGCACTGCCCTGCGCAAGCTTCGAGGAATGGCTGATCCAGGCCGAAGAGGGCTATTGACCTCGCATCGACCCCCGCGCGGCATGATCGGTGCTTTGTCATCGCCGGACCCCTTGCGAGCCCAGGAGAGGCGATGATCCGGAACAGGAAACCTTTGCGCGACAGCCGCTCCGTTGCACGACGAAGTGCGAAGGCACCTCGCGGCGCGCGGTAACTGCCGCCGCCGCCGCTGGTGCGGGCGCCGGCAGGGGACGAAAGGCCACGGCGGCAAACCGGGCATCGAAGCCGCCCCGGAATCCATCCGTGCGCACGGCGGCCCGCGCCGTCCGCGTGCTGCTCGTGCTGAAGCAATTCCGCGAGCTCTTCCGGGTCTCGCAGCATCACTTCCAGCGCATCGAGGAGCGTTGCGGCGTGAGCGGTGCCCTTGGGCGCTTGCCGAAATCCGGGCGCGCCCGGGCCTCAGCGTGTCCGAGCTTTCGACCCTGCTTTCGATCGAGCTGCCGACTGCTCGCAACCTGCTCGTGCGGCGCGAGCGATCGAATCCCGATAAGCGGGTCGTGCACGTGTACCTCACGCCCGAGGGCGAACGCCTCGTGCGCCACGCACCGCGTCCGGCGCAGGGAATCATCCAGCCCGCGCTGGCCAAGCTTCCGGGGCGGCGCTCGAGCGCCTGCACGACGTGGGGAAGGGCATTACGGGACGAGCGGGAGGAAATCTACAGGAACGACGCAAGTCCTATTCCCGGCGCGTCCTGCGCAGGCGTTCGAGGCCGGCGAGCGACATCTCGGACAAGAGCTTCATGCCTTCGCGCGGGAGACGCACGCCCGTGGCACGCAGCACCGACTCGAGGTCGATTACGTCGGGCGCGCGAGCAGTGCGTGCGCCGGCGCATCGCGGGTGACCGGCGACGGCGTGCCTGCCCCACGATCGTCGAACGTATCGAGGAGCGCACGCGCCCGGCGCGCGGCATAGGCGGCAATCGCCGCCCCGAGGATCAGCAGCACCGTCCCCGTTCCGGCGTGGCCAGGTTCGGCGGCGAGCAATTCGATGCCGAGGATCGCCAATCCCGCGCAGCCGATCGCCGTGCGAACCCAGATCCCGAACGCCATGGCCTGCCGCTCGGCAGGCGGTGACGGCATTGCAAATGGCGAGTAGAGATTGGCGTTGTTGTCCATGATGAAATCCCGATGGATGGCATGTTGCGATGCAGCATCCAATCTATAGACAACCGTCGCGTCCTCCAATCGTCATTTCGGATCAGGCACATCACCGCGGCCGATGGGGCGGCATCCGTGGACGGGATGAGCACGAGGTCGTCGGGCCGCACTTCGCGCGGTGGCAGATCCCTCGACCACAATGTGCACTATCGCTTCGTTCATCGCCGACCACGGCGCGGGCGTCAGGCGTGCTTCTTCAGGACGAGCAGATCCTGGTGATTGGCGATCGCGGCGCGCAACACAGCCACCCCCGCGAGCGCGCCGGCGCGAAACGTCAGCGCGCGCTCGTCCATGATGTAGCTCGTGCCGTAGAGGCCCCGATCGCCGAGCATGCGATCGATCACCTCGTCGGTCGCGACGAAGAGCTCGCCGTCCTGCTCCAATCGTTGCAGATGTTCGGCGTCGATCCCGGCGCGCGCGGTCCCGTGCTTGCCGAGAAAGCTCAGCATCACAAGCCCGCCGGGTCTCACGATGCGGTCGAACTCCTCGAGCCACGCTTGGCGCAATGCCGTGGGCAGGTGCGAGATCACGGAGATGCCGAACGCGACATCGATCGACGCGGACGGCAGCTGCGTCGGCGGCTCGGGCGCGATCAGCGCGTACGTGCCCGGCAGGTGCGCACGGCACCACTCGACGTTCTCGGCATCGACGTCGACCCCGATCAGCGGCGAACCCTCGGGCCAGAACCGCGCGACGCGTCCGCAGCCGCAGCCCCAGTCGAGCGCGACGACGCCATCGCCTATCGCACGTCCGTAGCGTTGCGCGACAGCCGCAAGCTGAAGCGCAACCGACAGTCCCTGCATCCGAAACACCTGCGGCGGCGAATTCGCAACGCGGGCAAGTTGGCTCGGCTCCGGCATCGGAAGCTTCGCATCCCGCGCTGCCGCGCCCGGATACGCCATCCAGCATTCGTCGAGGCGCGTTCCCGTCGAGCGGCGATGAACGCCTATCTCGATGGCGTCCGCGGCGATCTCCTCGGGCGCGAGACGGGCGCGAAGCGCGAACCCGAAATGCGCCGCGCCGGGCAGGTACCACAGGCCGGTACCGAGGCGCGGCCGCAGGCGGGCGGGACGTCGCTCGTCGAACGCACGCCCGTTGATCAGGATCTCGAGATCGTCCCGACACGATGCGTCGGCATAGAGCCAGCCGTCGACGTCGAGCACGTCACCCTCGAGCGAAATGCGATCCACGGCCCACGACACGGGACCGAGCATCGCGCGCAATCGAGCCGCAATCGCATCGTTCATGACAAGCACGGTCCACGGCGGCAGAATGGGCGCGCTGCGGATGGAGGAGGATGCGTGGACAGTATCATCAAACGCTGGATGGTGTTCGATGCGAGAGCTGCCGTTGCTCACGTACGCCTATACCTTCGGGCCCGGCTTCGCCACCGCGCTCGCGGTGCGCGGCGCCGAAGGACTGATCGTGGTCAGCCCGCCGTTCCGGGCGTCGGCCGACGCGTTCGACGATCTCGCGCGGCACGGCGCGGTGCGAGCGCTCGTCGCGCCGAACGCGTTCCACACGATGGGCATCGCGGCGTGGAAGCAGCGCTTCCCCGATGCGCAGGTCTTCGCGCCGGCGCAATCGATCTCGCGCGTGCAGAAGGTCTCGCGCCAGCCGGACGTTCGCCCCGTTGCCGAGATCCCGCCCATCGCGGGACCGCACGTCCGGTTCATCGACATGCCGCACTACCGCACGGGCGAAGCGCTGGTCAGCGTGGACACGAGCCGCGGGCTGCGTGTGGTACGTCACGGACGCGATCCTGAACATGAAGGCGCTGCCGCGCCATGCCGTGGCGCGGTTGCTGTTCGGGTTGACCGGCAGCGCACCCGGACTGCGCTTCAACAACGTCGCCCCGCTCTTCATGGTGAAGGACCGGCGCGCGCTGCGGCGATGGCTCGCCGCGGAGGCCGATCGGCAGCAGCCGCGCTGGCTGATCCCGGCGCATGGCGACGTCGTCGATGTCGAAGCCGAGCGCGAGTCGGTGCGCAGGCTCTTCTCGGGCGCCTAAAGGCCGTGCAACGCCGGCGGCGGCCACCGCGCTGCCGTACTCGGAGCAACGCTCCACCTGCCGAAGGCCGATACTCCGAGTACCGGGTTCGGCGTGCCGCGCCCGGATCAGCGACGGGCAACCACAGCGCGGCGCGTCGCGGCGATATACGACTGCACGCACGCATCCCGCTCCGATACATACGGGTGATCGGCGCAGGCCTGCTGCGCCGTCGCGATCTCCTGGAGCGGGGCGCCCTCGCGCGTGAAGAGCGCGACCACGCTCGCGAGCAGCACGATGCTGACGAGGGCCGCGACGGCGGCGGCAATGACGGTCGGACGGACGTCCATGCGGGGAACACGGGGCCTGGCGTTCATCGCGATCTCCTCTGCGCGGTTCGGAAAGTGGGTTGCTGCCGGGGCGTACTTTCCGGCCGAGCGCCGCCTTCAGTCCTTGGCGCGGTCTTAAACGTTCTTAAAGCCGGCGCCGCCCGGCGCGACGGGCGGAGTAAATTCGCGCCATGCTTCTGCGCACCGCCTGCCCGTGACCGCCGCCCATCGCTTCGGCTCGTTCGAGGTCCAGCCGGACCAGCGTCGACTGCTGGTGAACGGTCGCGTGGTGGCCGTCGGCAGCCGCGCGTTCGACGTCCTGCTCGCGCTCGCCGAGCGCGCAGGACAGCTCGTGAGCAAGAACCAGCTGCTCGACCTCGCCTGGCCGGGCCTGGTGGTGGAGGAGAACAACCTGCAGGTGCAGATCAGCACGCTGCGCAAGGTGCTCGGCCCGCACGCGATCGCGACGATTCCGGGACGCGGCTATCGCCTGACCGCAGCGCGCGAGCACGGTTCGCCCGACGCGCCTGCATCCGCAAGCCCGCCTGCCGCGCAGGCCCCGACGGCCGATGCGGTCGAGCTTGCATCGCTCTTCGGCCGCGACGAGGACATCGGCGCGCTGCAGTCGTCCATCCGGCAGCATCCGCTGGTGACCGTGGTCGGCCCCGCAGGCATCGGCAAGACGCGCCTCGCGCACGCGGTTGCGCTCGCATCGCGCACCGAGTTTCCCGACGGCGTGCGCTTCGTGGAGCTCGCCTCGCTCGCCGATGCGTCGCTCGTGACCGCGACCGTCGCGCGATCGCTCGGCCTCGCCAGTGGCGAAGCCGGTGCCGCGATCGACGTCGCGGCGCAGGCGCTGGCGGGCCAGCGCCTGCTGGTCGTGCTCGACAACTGCGAGCACGTGCTCGAAGAGGTGGACGCGGTCGTGGCCGCGTTGCGCAAGCGCGCGCCGAGCGTGCGCATCCTCGCGACCAGCCAGGAGCTGCTGCGGCATCCGGACGAGCAGGTGTATCGCCTGGGCCCGCTCGAGGTGCCGCCGGAGGCGACACGTCTTTCCGCCGCCGAGGCCGGCTCCGTGCAACTGCTCGTCGCGCGCGTGCGGGCGGCGCAGCCGCGCTTCGAGCTGACGGACGATAACGTCGCCGCGGTGGTCGAGATCTGCCGCCGCCTCGACGGCATTCCCCTCGCCATCGAGCTCGCAGCGGCGCGGGTCCCGTTGCTCGGCGTGGAAGGCGTGCGGCAGCGGCTGGACGCGCGGTTTCGCCTGCTCACCGCGGGCTCGCGCCTCGCGCTGCCACGGCATCAGACGCTGCGCGCCGCGCTCGAGTGGAGCTACGCCCTGCTCTCCCCCGCGGAGCAGCGGATCTTCCAGCAGCTCGGCGTGTTCGCGGGGAGCTTCTCGCTCGAGGCGGCACAACGGCTCGCAACCAGCGACGACGTGGACGAGTGGACCGTGCTCGACCATCTGGGCGCGCTGGTCGACAAGTCGCTCGTCATCGTCGAAGGCGAGAGCAGCCCGCGCTATCGCATGCTGGAGACGACGCGCGCCTTCGCGCTCGAGTGCCTCGCCCGGCACGGCGACACGGCGGCCATGATGCGGCGCCATGCGCAAGTCATGCGCGACACCTTCGAGCGGTATTACCGCGACATTCTCGCGGGCACGCCGCCCACTCGGGCGAACGAGCCGCTCGTCCCCGACCTCGACAACCTGCGCGCCGCCTTGCATTGGGCGAGCCAGCCGGAGGGCGACCACGGCATCGCGGTCGCGCTGTACGGCGCGGCCGGGGCGGCCCAGGGCTATCTGCACCACGTGGCGCTCAATGCGGAGGCTTCGCAATGGAGCGAGGTGCTGCTGCCGCTCGCGAGTGCGGCGACGTCGCAGCAGGACGCCGCCCGATTCTGGCTGGCGTGTGCGGATGGCAGCAGCTTCGTGTCGCCGGTGCGCTCGATCGATGCGGCCACGCGCGCGATCGACCTCTATCGCGATCTCGGGGACGCCCTGGGCATGTATCTCGGCTGGAGCGCGCTCGCGTATGCGCTGCTGAGCGCGGGGCGATTGGCCGAGGCGCGCAGCGCGATCGAGGAAGCGCTGAGCCTGCGCGATCCGGGCTGGCCGGCCTGGCTGCGCGGCACCATCGCGAACACCGCAGCGCTGGTGTCGATCACAGCCGGCGCTTTCGACGAAGCGCGCGCGCATGGCCTCGAATATCTCGCCCTCTCGCGACAGATCGGCAGCCTCGCCGACGAATGGACCGCCCTGGGCATCCTGGTCGAGATCGGGGTTGCCGCGAAGAACGTCGCGCAGGCGATGACCGCGACCGAGGAAATGCTCGCGCGCTACCGAGCGTCGCCGGAACTCGTCAACGATGGCCTGAACCTCAGGACGATGGCGACCGCCTTGCTCCTGGCGGATCGCCTCGACGCCGCGGAGCACATGTATGGCGAGGCACTCGGTCCGGTGCGGCGCAGCTACGGCACCGGCGCGCTCGTCCTCGGCGACGCGGCGCTCCTGCTCGCACGACGCGGCCGCATCGACGATGCCGCGCGCGTTCTCGCCTACGCCGATTGCGTGTACGCCGCGCGCGGGATCGCGCCGCGCCTCATCGCGCGCCAGATGCGCGAGACGTTGCACCCGCTGCTTGCGGCGCGACGCGACGCGCAGACGTTGGCACGCCTGTACGAAGAGGGCCGGCAGCTGACGGACGACGACGCGTGTGCGCTCGCGTTTCCGCAGAGCGTCACACGCGCTGGACCCAGCCGTTGACGGTAAAGCGGCTGTCGCGAAAGTCGCGCGACGCAACGCGCACGGGCGTGACCTCGTGCATGATCGGCGCCTGGAAGAACACGATGCTGTTGTGGCGCGGCTCGATCACTTGGTGGGAATCGACGCGGGCGAGCTTGCCGTTGCGGATCTGATCGTCGTAGATGCGCAGCTGCCCGCCCTCGAAGCCCTTCGGGTCGCGATTGAAGTAGTACACATAGGTCAGCTGCCGCAGCACGGTTTCGTTGTGCGCGGCGTCGGTGTGGATGCCGAAGAAACTGCCGTCGTTGTTGGCGGTGAGCTGGCACTCCACGATCCCGACTCCGAAGGGCTGCATGCGCAGCGCGCCGATGACATCCGGCATCACCGCCCGCACCTTGTTCGTGAATGGGACGGTCATCGCATCGCTCGGCTGCAGCACGAGCGAGCGGCGGTAGTTCGCGGCCTTGTCGCTCGTGCCGGAAGGAATGAACTGCGCCTCGGACGCGAACGCGTAGGCCATCCAGCGCTCGACGTCCGGCGCGGCGAGAAAGCCGTCCATCTGCAGGACGCGATGGCGGACGATGCGGGGCGGGGCGGAGTCGACGAGCAACGTGAAAACTCCCGGGGCGGAAACGATCGACGGCCGTTGCAGCGCGCCGGCGCCGCATGGGGATCGAACCCCAGACCCGCCGCGTTAGGGGTTGTACCTACGTGGACTGCGACGCAAGTTTACCGCACTGCCCGCCCGCTGGCGGCGAGACGACGGCCCGCCGCGGCTGGCTCCCCGCTGCCTTGCGCAACGATGACGATGTGCGTGCGGCCCGATGGTGACCGCTTGGCGTCCGCCGTCAGTGCACCTGCCCGGTGTACAGCGCATCCAGGGACTGGTTCGCGAAATCCCGAGTCCCCGATTCCCTGCCTTGGCCGAGCAATCCCGCATAGTCGCCGGTGCCGGACACGATCACCCAGTGGCCCTGCTCGTCGAACAGCCACGGATCGTCGGTGCCGGTGATCATGCTGTTCAGGCGAATGGTGAACGAGCCCTTCGCCCCTGTGAAGGTCCGCACGTACTGCGCCGTGCCGACGACCGGCGACGGCAGCGCGGTGGCCCGCACTAAGCGCGTCTCGACCGTGCCCTCGTCGGTGATTGCGCCCGTGGCGACGAAGATGCATGGCGGGTCTACAGGGTCTACAGGGCAATCGCGCACCGTGTGGGACCTAATCTCGACCTCCTGCGGCGGGCTTGCGGCGACCGGGCCCGCCAATCCAGCAACAAGACCGACCGCCAGTGCGAGCCTGCTTACGCGTGCGATGCGCGATGTCGCGAGCAGAAACATGGTGCGGACCTCCCTTGTGTGGTGGTCGTGGTTCGCGTACCGCCGAAGCGGCCACGCTCGATTCCCGGTCGGTTCGAAGCCGACGAACCCGTGCCCTACGCCCTCTACCTCGTCCGACTAGCGCTGGACGATCGTCGCCGTGAACCCGCAACACTCGAATTTCTGCACGGCCTCACCCGAGGTACCGGAAATTTTGAGCTTGGTCAGTAGCGCCGTCGTGTCGGCGAACGCGGCAACGACCCACACGCCACCGACACCACCCGAAATCTTGTCGTGATCGACGGAAACCGATCCGCTGTCGAGCAAAAGGCCGAAGAACTGATTGTCGAAGAGCGTGTTGTGGCTGATGTCGGCCCCGTCGTAAGCGTAGATGCCGACCTGGTTGCCGTAGAGCACGTTCCCGGTGATGACGGTGCCCGGCCCGCCCGCGGTGATTCCGGCAATCTGATACTGAGTGAAGTAGTCCGGCCCGCAGCCCAGATCGGGTGACCCGCACGCATTGCCGCTGATGGTGTTGCGCGAGATCGTGCCCACCGCCCCGAGCACGAATTCCACGCCCGATGTCAAGAGCATCGTCGACGGTCCGGCGCCGGTGATCACGTTGTCTGCGATCGTCGCCGACGAGCCTTCATTGAAGACGATGATCCCGACTTCGCTGTAGTCGCTGATTTCCGAATGCCGGATGGTCGCGGTCGCATTCGATGCGAAGGGGTCGCCGATGGCGATCGCATGACCGCTGTGATAGCAGGCCTCGAGTGGCGTGTCGTGAATGTGGACGACTGCGGCGAAGCCCAGATCGAGGTGGGCGCCATCCCACACCACGATCCCGTCGCGCAACGCACCGTCGGCGCACGTACCTGAACCCGGCCCGCTCACCGTCATGCGGCTCATCGCGACTCTCGCACCACCGTGGATGTCGACGATTGCGTTGGAGCCGAGCCCTCCGGGAACGAGCGTTGCCGGGGCGCGAACGATGGTCGAATCGGCGCCTGTCCCGGTCAGCACCAGGTCCTTGCCGATCGACACCTGCTCGAAGTAGGTGCCCGGCAACACCAGGACCCTATCGCCGGGATTCGCGGCATCGACGGCCGACTGGATCGTCGGGTACATCGTCGGGACCAGACGCAGGGTCGGCGCCGCCTGTGCGGCAAGCGGTGCCAACATCGCAATGCACGCGCTCGCCGCGAGCGCACGGTCCAAGCGGAACAGATTGGTCTTGCGCTGCGAATCCATGATGTCTCCCGTAGGCGGCTGTCACTGATCGGAGGCAGCGCGAAGTCAAAGCGGATGCGCGCGTGCTGGCGCCGACAGAGGCCCGAGCCGTGGGTTTCTAGCATCGGCCCGCGACGAGGCGCAATACGTATGTTGATGATCCGCAAGGCACTTACGGGCGATGCGTAGCGCACAAGGGCGGCGGTGCGCTCACTCGAAGAAGACGACCTCCTCCGCGTACCCCTTGCGGATGTAACAAGGCACGCGCTGGTAGCTCGCGCAACGATTGCGTTCGATCCACTCCCTGACCGTGTGGCGATTGCCTTCGTGATTGATGGACAGCAATGCGGCAGAAGTCGCCCTCGCCTTGCCGAGGTACGCATCCGCAACGCGCTCGTCCATCTCGGTGAGCGAATCGACATTGACGATCAGATCGAACGCGCCCAGGTCCTGCTCGAGAAACGCCTGCGGAGGCAGGACCTTGATCATCCGCTCCGCGCCCGCCCTCTCTTCCCCGAACAGCGCGACAGCGTCGGCGCCGAGGGTTCGCAACAGGAAATAGCCGGACGACAGGCCCGTGAACGGGATGTCGACGATCGTGTAGTCGTCGATGCCGAACGATCGCGAGTAGTACGCGGCAAGTCCCTGGCCCGCGCCGATCTCCAGCACGCGCGGCCTCGCGCGACCTTTCAGGAGGTTGCTCGTTCTCCAGGCTTGATAGAGGGCCATCGGTATCCTGTCCGTCAGCACGCCCCGAGCCGTGGCCAACCCGGCCTCGTGCGGGTAGGGATTGGGAATGGACACCGTGATGCCGAGCGCGGCATCCAGTCTGGCGAGCACGTCGTCGACGTCGACGCCGGAACCCATCGTCGGCTCGGGTTCGGGATTGAATATCCGCTGCGCGCCGAGGTGCTCCGCGAGGCAAAGGAGCCAGTCGAGGTATTGGCGCGCCCCGGCGTAGAGCTCGTCGTCGGAGGCGTTCGTATCGAACAGCCCCGAGCAAAGCATGCTGAACCCGTAGAAGAGCTCGGAGGACGCCGGGTTGCGAAGGATCGCTGCGGCGTCTTCCACGCTGCCCGCGACGAACACATCGTGCAAGGCCTGGTGCTTGGCGGAAAAGAACGTCTTCCACATCGAGTTGCCCAGGTCCCCGTGTCTCGCGGCGGCCGACCGATACGCAGCCAGCACCCTGGCAACGATGGCGGCGTCGTCGGGAACGCCGACGTCTGCTCTTGCCACCTTGACGCTGTCCTTGAACGTGGAGAGGGGGCGATGAAGAAGGCGCAGCGAGTAGAACCTGGACTCGCGGATTCCTCCCGCCTCGAGGAGCGCGAGCTTGTTCCGGAGCGCCTCGACTTGCGATTCGAGTTGCCAGAGCCGCTCCACGCGCTTGCGAATGGGCGGAACGGCGAGCAGGAAGGACCGTGCCAAAGACGTAAACATCGAAGCTTCCCCTTGGGACCGACATCGGCAGCATGTCGAGCGCCGCGGTGCCGGGCGCCCGATCCAGGCGCAGATTCTGCCCTACGGATGTCGATTCGGCGCGCGGCCGATCGACGTGTACTGTGGAAGCCCCGCTGGACCTCGATCCGACCCGGCGTCGCATTCCGTGCTCACACTGCACAGGAGAAGCCCATGCAGAAGATCACCCCCTTTCTCTGGTATTCGAAGGAGGCCGAGGAGGCTGCCGCGTTCTACGCCTCCATCTTTCCCGACTCGCGGGTGATCCGCGTCGCAGCGCTCCCGAGCGAATCGCCCAGCGGTCCGCCCGGATCGGTCAAGGTCGTCGAGTTCGTCCTGTTCGGCCAGCCGTTCATCGCGATGAGCGCAGGACCCCTGGACCCGTTCAACCACGCGATATCGTTCGTGGTGACCTGCGCCGACCAGGCGGAGCTCGACCGCTACTGGTACGCACTCCTCGAGGGCGGCACGGCCGAGCAGTGCGGCTGGCTCAGGGACCGCTTCGGTCTCTCGTGGCAGATCGTCCCGGCCGAGCTCGGCGCGATGATGTCCGACCCGGACCGCGCCCGCGCCAAACGCGCAGCGGACGCGATGATGAAGATGGTCAAGTTCGACATCGCGGGCCTGAAGGCGGCGTTTGCCGGGACCACGGCGACGCAAGCGCCTCGCACCTAGCCGGCAGGGTCGGGCGCCTCGCACCGAGGCGTGTGCAGACACGCGCAGGCAGTTGCCGCCGGGCGATACAATCCGGTCCGACATTTCCCGATCATCGGCTCGGATGCGCCTTGGCGCTCCGAGCGCCCATCGAGCGCATCCCCATGAGCGCAAGCGGCAAGCCCATCGATCACGCCCGTCTCGATCGCATCGTCGCGGACGCGAGACGGGCGCAGGAGCTGCGCGCCGACACCTATCGGGAGCGGGCGCTCAAGATCTATCCGTGGATTTGCGGACGCTGCGCGCGCGAGTTCGGCCCCGCCACCGTCCACCAGCTCACCGTGCACCATCGCGACCACAACCACGACAACAATCCGCCGGACGGCAGCAACTGGGAATTGCTCTGCCTCTACTGCCACGACAACGAGCATCAGCGCGAGCTCGAGCAGGCACGAAACGGGGAGCCGGCGGACAGCGCGCGCCCGGCAACGTCCGCGACGCACCGCCCGTTCGCCGACCTCGCGAAGCTCCTCAAGCCCAAGAGCTGAGCGGGCAAGGGCATCCCGCGGTCGACGGGTCGGCTGCGGAGCGCTGTCCCCTCGGTAACGGGGTGGGGAGCGTCCTCGGGGCGCCCGCGGCGCCTCCCGCCTGCACCGGCATCGCGCGCGGCTCGCCGGAATCGCTTACCCTATAGTCTTCTCAACCCACCACCGAGGGAGCTCCGCACTTGGCAAAGCCCAACTACGCCCTGGCCAAACGACAACGCGATCTTGCGAAGAAGCAGAAGAAGGAACTCAAGCGCCAGCGCAAGACCGAATCCGATCAGGCCGCGACCACGCCGAGCGTCGAGCCGTCGCCGCCTGGCGAAAAGACGGTCCCGTGACCTGCACCACACCGCGGTCGGAGCTCGACCGATCGCTGGAGCCAACCCGATGAACGCGACGGACCAGCCTCAGGATGGCATGCAGCCGGTGCACGACCTGAAGGAGATGCTGCAGTACCAGGAAAAATCGATCGTCAGCCGGATGCTGGCGAAGAACACGGGCGGCAGCGTCACGCTCTTCGCTTTCGATAGCGGAGAGGGCCTGAGCGAGCACACCGCACCCTTCGACGCGCTGGTGATCGGCGTCGACGGCAAGGCCGAGATCTCGATCGGCGGCAAGCCGCACGCCGTTGCCGCAGGCGAAACGGTGCTGCTGCCCGCGGGCATCCCGCACGCCGTGAGTCCGGACGGCCGGTTCAAGATGGTGCTGGTGATGATTCGCGGCGACAAGGCGAAGTAGCGCCGCGCGGCGTCCGCCGCGGGCGCGCGCGACCTGCGGTGCGGTTCAGGTCTTCACGAACGGCGCGGGGTCGCCCGCGTGCTTCTTCTGCTGCTTGATGGCCTTCTTTTCCTTCGCGGTGTGTTGCGCCTTCTTCTTGCTCTGTTTCGGGGGCTGATGACTCATCGCTCGCTCCGGTGGAGTGCGGCCAACGTCCGCGCCCCGTCACTATAAGCCAATGCAGCAACGACTGCACCGCGCTTCATGCCACGCGAAGTCAGCTACCAACTCCTGATCGAGGTCGCACGGCCGCTGCGCCGCGCAATCGGCGCGTTGGGTAAGGTGGCTTTCCCGGCTGGCCGGTACGTGTACACCGGCTCGGCGAGGCGAAATCTCGACGCCCGGATCGCCCGCCATCTCCGGCGGGAGAAGACGTTGCGCTGGCATATCGACTACCTGCTCGCGTCCGACGGTGTGCGCGTCGTGGACGTGATCCGCTCGCGGCGCGGCGAATGCGCTCTGAATCGGACCGTCCGCGGCCGAATCGTCGCCGCCGGATTCGGTGCCTCCGATTGCCGCGCCCATTGTGGCGCGCACCTCAAGTATCTGGGCTGATGCGCGGTCGTTCCCGAAGGACTGCGAAACATCTGCGGCGCAATCGCAGCGCGTGTCCGGCGGCCAGCCTTGCAGGCACTCGTCGGGCGCCGTTCCCGCGTACGCCCCGGCATCATCCGCCGAGGCATGCGGTCTTGATTTCCATCAACGCGTTTTCCCGGCAGAGGCTTTCAATGGCCCGACGACAACAACTCGATCGACGGGACAGGGGAGCGCCGTGACCACAGCGACAGCAAGCCGGCCGGGCTACAGCCGTGAGCAGATCTTTGCCTTGACCGCGAGCACGCTCGCCTTTGCGGTCAACTTCGCCGTCTGGGTGATGTTTTCCGTCATCGGAATCAAGATCAAGACGGAGCTCAATCTCAACGAAACCGAGTTCGGCCTGCTGGTGGCGACTCCCATCCTGACCGGCTCGCTGGTGCGCCTCCCGCTGGGCCTGCTGACCGATCGCTACGGGGGAAGGATCATCTATTTCCTGCAGATGATCGCCGTGGTGATCCCGACCTGGCTGCTGTCCTATGCGACCGAATACTGGCAATACCTCGTGCTGGGGTTGTTCATCGGCGTGGCCGGGGGCTCGTTCGCCGTTGGCATCGCCTACACGTCCGCCTGGTTCAGCAAGGAGCGCCAGGGCACGGCGATGGGCATCTTCGGTGCCGGGAACGCCGGCTCGTCGCTCACCAAGTTCATCGCCCCGATGATCATCGCCGCTTCCGCCACGGCATCGTGGCGCGCGGTGCCGCAGGTCTACGCTGCGGCGATGCTGGTGATGGCGGTGCTGTTCTGGTTCCTTACGTCCGAGGATCCGCTGCACCGCAAGGCCGATCGCAAGGACCGTCGGCATCCGAAGCTGTCGGAGCAGTTGCTGCCGCTGCTGGACGTTCGGGTCTGGCGCTTCGGGCTCGCCTACTATTTCGTATTCGGCGCCTTCGTGGCGATGGCGCTGTGGCTGCCCAAGTACTACGTCGGCGAGTATGGCCTGCCCCTCGCCACTGCCGCCTTCCTGACGATTGCGTTCGACCTGCCCTCCGGCGCGATCCGTGCACTGGGCGGCTGGGCATCCGACAAGTGGGGCGGCAACAAGGTGACGTGGTGGGTGCTGTGGATCAGCCTCGTCTGCATGTTCCTGCTGAGCTATCCGCCGACCACCATGATCGTGCACGCGATCAAGGGCGACGTGGCGATCGACATCGGCCTCGGCATCGTCGGCTTCACGGTGCTGGTGTTCATCGTGGGCCTCGCGCAGGGCTTCGGGAAGGCAAGCGTCTACCGCAGCCTGGCGGACCACTATCCGACGAGCATGGGGGTGGTCGGCGGCATCGTCGGTGTCATCGGCGGTCTTGGCGGCTTCAGTTTGCCGATCATGTTCGGCATCGCCGCCGATGTCATCGGCGTGCGCAGCAGCTGCTTCATGCTGATGACGGGTGTGGTGGCCGTCACCATGATCTGGATGTGGGTGGCCGAGCGCAACGAGCGCGAAGGAATCCTCGAGCAGCATGCCGAGGCGCGCGCGGCGCTCGCCGGCGCCGATCTCGTCGAGCCGGCGCGCCGGCGGCCGCACCTGCTCACCGATTGGCGGCCGGACGACGAGGCCTTCTGGGACGCGACCGGCCGGCGCATCGCCAGGCGCAACCTCTGGCTGTCGATGCCCGCCCTGCTGCTCGCCTTTGCGGTGTGGGTGGTGTGGAGCGTGATCGTGGTCGAGCTGCCGCACATCGGCTTCAAGTTCAGCACGAACCAGCTGTTCTGGCTGGCGGCGCTGCCCGGCCTTTCCGGTGCGCTCTTCCGGGCCTTGTATTCGTTCGTCGTGCCGATCTTCGGCGGTCGCAACTGGACCATATTCAGCACGACGCTGCTGCTCCTGCCCACGCTCTGGATCGGCTTCGCCGTGCAGGACCCGTCCACCAACTACGCGGTGTTCGCCGCGATCGCCCTGCTATGCGGATTGGGAGCGGGCAACTTTTCCTCGAGCATGGCGAACATCAGCTTCTTCTACCCGAAGCGGCTGCAGGGCACCGCGCTGGGGTTGAATGCCGGCGTGGGCAACCTCGGTGTCGGGCTCGCGCAGCTCATCGCCCCGTTGACCATCTACGGCGGCGCGCTGCTCATCCTCGGCGGCAGCGCCCAGACCCGGATCGACCAGGGCGTGACGACCACCGTATGGGTGCAGAACGCCGGCTTCATCTGGGTGCCGCTCATCATTCTTGCGGTCATCGCCGCATGGTTCGGCATGGACAACATCGCAACCGTGCGTGCGGGCTTCGCGGAGCAGGTGGCGATCGTCAGGAACAAGCATCAATGGCGGATGAGCTGGCTCTACACCGGAACGTTCGGCTCGTTCATCGGACTCGCCGCGGGGTTCCCGATGCTGATCAACACCCAGTTTCCGACGGTGGATGCCTTCAAGTTCGCGTTCGTCGGGCCGCTGCTGGCCGCGCTGGTGCGTCCTGTCGGCGGCTGGCTCGCGGATCATGTCGGTGGCGCGATGATCACCGTCTGGATCTTCGTCGTGATGGCGGTGGCACCGTTGGCGGCGGCGTTCTTCCTGCCGGGTGCGACGGGCGGCGGCAATCTGATCGGCTTCGTGCTGGCCTTCATGGCCCTGTTCGTCGCGGCCGGCATCGGCAACGGTTCGACCTTCCGCATGATCCCGATCATCTTCCGCACGCTGCGCGAGCGCGCGGTGGATCCCAAGGATCAGGCAGCGCTGGAACAGGCCCGGCGGCTCGGCAGCACCGAAGGCGCGGCGACGCTGGGCTTCAGCTCGGCGATGGCGGCGTTCGGCGGCTTCTTCATCCCGATCGCCTACGGCACCTCCATCAAGCTCACGGGCAGCCCGCAGGGCGCGCTGCTCTTCTTCAGCGTGTTCTATTTCAGCTGCGTGGCGGGGACATGGTGGTGGTACGGGCGACGCGACGCCGAAGTGGCGTGCTAGCGCCCGTGCACGGGTGCGATGCGGTTCGGACCTTGCGTCAGCGCGAGCGCACTGCAAAGCTCCCGCGGCCGCCGGAGCGGCCGGGCTTGCCGGGAGCATCAGGGTCGGACGTTGACCCAGCCTTCGCGCTGGCGGGTGATGATGTGCTCGATACCGGCTTTCACGTAGATCAAGTCGGGGGCCATGTCCTTTTGCGTGAGCTTGTTGCGGGTCATCGAGTTCCCGCAGGCGTAGAGCTTCGCGCCGAACTTGGTCTGCGCTTCCGCCAGGCGGGAAGAAACCGGCGCGTCGAACTTCAGCATGTTGATGCCTTGGCCGAATGCGACGAGCTCGATCTGCGTGTCCGGCCCGTACGCCTCACGAACGTTGCCGATGACGTTCAGCGCCTGGTTCCAGGTGGCCACATTGCCGTCGCTGACCTGGAGGACGACCTTCTCGGCGAGCGCCGAAGCGGCGCCGCCCAGGGCGGCGAACGTGAGGAGTGCGAGGAACAGCGAGCGTACGAATCGCGTGCATGAGTGCATGGAAACCTCGGGTCGAGTGAAAGGAGGCGGTTCGTCGGACGCTCCCCGAGCTGCACAAAGCGATCCCGGAGTCGCGGGCCGCACGCAGATTAACGGCACGTGGTTTCCATGACAACTGCGGCCGCCTGCGTGACCCGATCCGAAGCCCTGTCGCACCTGCGACATGCACGCGGCGATCCACCTCATCGGTCCCGGCGCCTCGTGGTCACCGGAAGTCGCGCCGCAACGATGATCTGCCGCACCCGACCGTGACGATGTACGTCGAGTCCGCATGTCGAGCGAAGGGGAATACGCGGGGGCGCGGGATGTTGGCACGCGGGCAGCAACTTCCAACCTCAGGAGCGACCGATGAAACTCACCCGATCCCTTTCCGCGCTGGGTGTCCTGGCGCTGCTGTCCGCCTGCGCCTCGATGGGCACGATGTCGATGCCGGCCGGCGTCAAGTCGAGCAACGGAGTGCTGGCCAACGAGGCCGGCATGACGCTCTACACCTTCGACAAGGACTCGGGCGGGAAGAGCGCCTGCAACGGGCCGTGCGCGGGCAACTGGCCGCCGCTCAAGGCCACCGCCGACGCTCGCGACATGGGCGACTGGTCGGTGATCGCGCGCGACGACGGCAGCCGCCAATGGGCGTACAGGGGAAAGCCGCTCTACACCTGGGTCAAGGACCAGAAGCCGGGCGACAAGACCGGTGACGGCTTCCTGAACGGCGCGTGGCACGCCGCCAAGCCGTAGGAGCGCACAGCTAGAGCGTGCCGAGCCCTCGGGCCCGGACCGGGGTCATCAGCATTCCAGCAAGGGTTTGCCAGCGATCGTCGCGCAACTTGCGCAGTCCGAAGATCGGCGGCCGTCCCGTATCCGGCTGCCGATAGGTGCCGAAGAGCCGGTCCCAGATCGAAAGGATCGCCCCGTAGTTGGAATTGGTCTCCGGCATATCGGGCGAATGGTGGACCCGGTGCATCGCGGGTGTCACCAGCAGCCACGAGAACCACCGCTCCATCCAACCCGGGAATGCGACCTTGGCGTGCTGCAAGAGATTGGCAGGGTTGACGAACACCGCCCGCGCACCCTCGACCCACAGCGGGATGCCGAGGGTCAGCAGCAAGATCGTCTTCAGCACCATCTGGATGGTGACTTCCGCCGGGTGAAAGCGCATCCCCGTCGTCGCGTCGAGCTGCGTATCGGAATGGTGAACGGCGTGAATCAGCCACAGCCAGCGCACCCGATGCGTCAGCCGATGGAATCCGTAGTCGAAGACATCCAGCAGCAGAAAACCGAGCGCGAACTGCATGAAAGAAGGTAGCGCAAGCGACGTGAGCACGCCGTTGCTTTCGGTCAGCCGATACGGGACATCCATCAGCCAACTCAGCACCAGCCCATCGGCGACGATCACGATGAGGGCGAAGAGGCCGACGTTGCGAGCGATGTGGCGCCAACGGCCGGTTGCAGCCTGGGCGCCGGTGCCTCGCTCGAGGACGACCAGAAACGCGAACGTACCTGCGAAGCCGCAGAAATACGCCAGCGACAGAAGGTTCAGGCCCTGCGCGGTCACGGCACGGCCGCAGGCCGGCGGCTGCGTCGACGCGAGGTGTCTGCGGTCACTTCTTGCGCCGACGTGCGGCGAGCCCCCCGGCGATGGCGACAACGAGCGTCACGGCGACCAAGCCCAGATCGTCCAGCGTCGGTACGCTGACGAACACCACGGAATTGGCCTGAGCCTGCGTCTGCGCCGCGATGAGCGTCAGCATCGTGCCTGCCACGATCTTGTTCATCATTCCACCCCCATCCTGGCCGATGTCCGCGATGGACATCCTGATCCTGCCGGCGGGCGTCTCGCAATCATCGGGGCGATTGCAAATCGAATGCGACAAGATGTACGCCACTCGCCGACGACGCCCAATCACTTTGCACCAGCGAGTTTGCCGGCGCGCCGTGCGCACGTCAAATGCGCTCGCATGCTGCGACTCGAGCGCCGGCACCGTCAATCGGTTTGGGCTGCAGTCGGAACGATGCCCACCGGATCCGGCGCGCGGCGCCGCCGTTCTCTTCGATGGCAGTAGTAGCCCCTGTGCTCGTTTCGGAAGCGGATGCGCACGTAGCACATGTAGGCCACTCCCAGCCAGAGCAGCGCCGCGCTGAGGGTCCCCAAGGGCTGCAACGCCGATTGGCGCAGGCCGATGGTGGCCACGGCGGCATAAGCCACGGGCTTGAGCTCATACAGCCAGGCAGGCAGATACATGACGTGGCTCCGGGTCGCATGCGGTGGGCATCTACGTGCTATCGGCTGCGGGCCACCTGTGTTTACCGGTCTGCACAGCGGTCGGCGATCCATCGGAGCCGGCGGCTGCGTTTCGTCGGAAGGCGCACCGCGGGCAGCGCATTCGGGACATGACGCACGGGCGCCGATCTTCACCGGCGAAATTGATGCAATGCAAAACGGAGGACGTCCGCGTTGTGCCTTGATGCGTGTCAAGGATGCGCGTCGCGGGGCGCCTAGCATGAATTCGTGGCGCACGGTGCTGCCCGACGACCGGCGACACGGACGAGTCAGGCATGCAATCCATCCAACTCATCATCAGCGAACACCGCGCGTTGACCGCGGTGCTTCACGGCATGCTCTTCCTGCTTCGCCATACGAGGTACGGCATCGCCGAGCCGAACTTCGAGTTGCTTGGCTCGATGCTGTATTACATCCAGGCCTTTCCGGAACGCTTTCATCACCCCAAGGAAGATGCGTATCTGTTCCGGCTGCTTCGAGAGCGGCATCGCGCCATCGTCCCGCTGCTCGACCAGTTGCACGACGAGCATCAGGCAGGCACGGCCAAGCTGCGGGAGATGGAGCAGGCGCTCGCCCGCTATGAGCGCGACGGGGCGAGAGGTCTGCCCGCGTTCTACGCCGTGGTTGCCGACTATGCCGCCTTCCAGTACGCCCACGTGCTTGCCGAAGAGAACGAGGTGCTGCCGGCGGCGGCGCAATTGCTCACGGCTGCCGACTGGGATGAAATCGACCAGGCCTTCACCGGCCACACGAACCCGCTGTTCGGCGCGGACGCCGGCAGCGAGTACGAAGAGCTCTTTCGGAGGATCGTCGCGCTGGCCCCCGCACCGCTCGGTGTCGGGTCCGAGACTGGCGCGGCGAAGGTGCACCGCGAGGAGGTCGGCCATCCGACGGATCCGTCGGCCGCAGACGCTCCGACGCTTCCGCCCCGAACGTAGCGGGCTGCCCGGCCGGCGACCATCCGAGGCGGCCGCGAGCCGACGTCATCGGGCGGCGCCGGCAATCGTCCCCGCCAAAATGCCGTTCGGCGTCGATCATGGAAATGCGCGCAAGGAAGCCATTGCGCGAGAACTCCAGCTCGCTGATCTCGACGGTGCCGTTGCGCCCGCCGGTGCAGCCATACGTGCCCGACACCTTGCTGAACTTGCCTTCCTGCACGATCGGCCCGCCGTAGAAGCACGACTCGTCCGCGTCGTGAACGGTCAGCATCGCGAAATCGTGCGTGATCTGCATCTCGGCCGTCCCGCTGACGCGAGACTTTTCCGGCAGCCTGTCCGGAGCGCGCAGCGTGAGCGACATCGTGGCGCTGTAACCCAGTCCCGCCGGCTCCGACACCGGCACGCGCAGGGACTGGCGGGTGACGACCTTGCTGACGCCGACGCCGTGAACGTCGTAGTCGAAGCGCACATGACTTGCGTCGCTGGGGGTGATGGAAAGCGTCCCGACCGGCGCGAGTCGAACCTGCGAGCGATCGAATGCAGCGCCGAACCAGGGGCCGCGCGTGCGGTACAGCGCGCCGCTCATCACCGGCAGGCCCCCGGGCAGGAGGGCGACTTGCGTCGCGGTGGCGACGTACCACGTCGGCTCGCCGGCAGGCGAATAGACGAACAGCGTGACGAAGGCGACGTCGTCCTGGTGAACGACATTGGCGCCCCAGCCGGATTCGTCCGGCTTCCACCACAGGTCGCTCAGGAAAGCGGCTTCGCCCGACTGCGCGAACAGATACAGGCCGGCGAGGCTCGCGGCGAGGTAGTTCTTCCAGCGCTTCGTCATCACTCCGCCTCCGGTTGCTATCGAGTCGAATGGCCGCCGTGCCATGCTCGGCAAGCGGGTGCGTTCGGGGCGCATTGTCATCGGCCCGCGCGGGCTGTGGAATGACTTTTTTCGTGATACCTTTTTGGTATGACCCCGCCGTTCGACCTGCGCCAGCTCCGCTACTTCATTGCCGTGGCGGAAGAGCTCAACTTCCGGCGCGCCGCCGAGCGGCTGCACATTTCACAGCCTCCCCTGAGTCGCGCCATTGCCGAGCTGGAAGCGGCCCTGGGCGTTGCGCTGTTGACGCGCAACACGGTGCGCACGTCGCTGACAGCGGCGGGCAACGTCGCGCTGCGTGAGGCTTCCAAGGTCGTCGCAGCGGCGGAATCTCTCGCGGCGGAAATGCAACGCCTCGCCGGCGCGTCACCTGCAACCGTGCGCATCGGGATCACCGTCGCCGTGCCACCGGGTGCGGGGGTCGAGCTGGAAGCACGATGGCGCACGCGCCTCGCTCCGCGCCGACTCGCCGTGTCGTCGGGCACGTCACGGGATCTGCCGCTGAAGCTGCGCCACGACCAGCTGGACTTCGCGCTCGTAGGACTGCCGATACCCTCCGGCGATCTCATGCAGATCGTCATCGGCGAGGAGCCGTTGATTGCGGCACTGCCCGCCGCGCACGCGGCCGCGCGCAAACGCCAGGTCCGCCTCGAAGACCTGGCGGACCTGGCCCTGTTCTGGTGGCCGCGCGCCGCCAATCCGGCCTACTACGACCTCGTCAGGAAGCACTTTGCAGACAAGCGGTTCAGGCCGCGGTTCGTCACGGTCGAGCCCGCACAGACCATGACGTTGGAGCGCATCGCGCACGGCGAGGGATTCACGCTGGTCAATCGCAGCCGCGCCAACATCGCGATGAACGGACTGGTCTACCGGCCGTTGCGCGATGGGCAGGCGTTGGCGATTCGCCTCGCCCTGGTGTGGCACGGCGGCTCCGGGAAGGACGCGGTCGCCCGGGCGAAGGATGCCAGGATGCTTGCGGTCGCGGCACGCAAGGTTCTGCCGCTCGCCGCAACCGAAAGATCTGGGGAAGATCACACCGGCAGCGATGCCCGAAGGCGCCGGCGGCAGGGTGGGCGTCCTTGACGACCCAGCCGCCGGCTCCAAGCGGCTGGAAATCCGGCATCCCCGGTGTGGCCCCCGCGAGCACGTTTACGTTTCATTTATGCGGGGCGAGCCAATCTTGATTCGCGAGCGATGTGACGTGCCGGCCGCCCTGCGCGGCGCGTGGGGTCTAGGCTTGCTCGACTTCGATCCGCGCGAAGCGTCCTACGTGTGCGCCGACCAGCTCGTGTTCGTGGACGATCGCCGGCGCGGGGCTCTCGCACGCTGGCGGCGGGTGCTCTTTTGCGCCATGAGCCGGCGGCAGCCGAGGCTCACCGACGTGTTCCGGCTGCCACGGGCGCGCACCGTCAGCTATCTCCTGCCGATCGGGATTCGAGACGCCGCCGCCGTGGACGATGTGCAACGCATCCGCCGGCCGGCGCGTAGCGCATCAACGGGCGAGCGCAGCGCGCTCGGCAAACGCGGTGCGCACCTCATCTTCGTTTACGGCACGCCCGAGCGCTGAACGCAAGTCGCGGTCGAGGAACGATTCCGCAACGAGCGAAAGAAGCCGCAGGTGGTCGTCGACGTCGCCGTGCACCGGAACCAGGATCGCATAGAACGAAGACACAGGCTTTCCATCGGGCGCATCGAAGTCGATCGCCCACCGCGAGCGCATGAACAGGGTTATCGGCCTCGCCAGGCCGTCGACGCGCGCGTGCGGCACGGCAACGCCGCAGCCGAGGGCGGTCGAACCCGATTGCTCGCGCCGCCAGAGCGCACGATTCACGACGGCCTCGTCGCGGCCTTCGTGCCGTGCCAGGACTGACGCGATCGTGTCGATCGCGTGCCGGCGATGGTGCAACTGCGCGTCGAGCAGCACGTGCTGCGGCTCGAGGCGCCACGTGGCTTGCGGCGACATCAACGGAACAAAGCTGGATTCGGACAGGAAAAGGTCCATTGCTTTCTCCTCGTCGGATTGGAGTGAGGGCATCGATGAGGGCATCGGATCGCCAATGCGTTCGAGACTAGACCTGCGTTCGCCAATTCGGCATCGAAATTGGAGCTCGCGGAATAAACGCCACGTCAACGCGCCGCGACTCATCGTCGCGAAGCGCGTTGCGACGCAACGGGACGTTTGCACTATGTTTACGCCCCGCGCAGTGTATTTGACCCCGTGTTTCGACCCGTCGGCGTAAGGTGTTTTCATCTGCATCGGCACCATGCAATGCAATCCCCGAGCGCGCTGCGAGGCGCCGATGCGCAACCTCACGGAGAATCACGATGCGTGCGGCCTACGATCCCCTGCTCTGGCGGACCCTCTATCTGCTGAGCCTTTTCGTCGTCATCTGTGTCATCGCCGCGCTCTCGCGCGCCATTGGCGCGTTGCGCCGTCGCATGCGTGCGCGCGCCGCAGAACGCGTGCAGGAAGCGTCGCGACCTGCCGACGTTCTGCAACACGCGCGGGCCAACGTCACGGCATGATGAACGTACCCGCGCTGGTTGCGCGGGCGTGCGGCGCCCTGCCACCGGAGCGATAGGCGTGAATCGCTTCGATCTGAATGCCATCGGCTGGGTGGTCGTGCGCGATGCGTCGCTCGACACCATCCGGGCGGCGGTTGGGTGCAAGCCCCGCATCGACCGCGCGGCACTCCCCGAGCTCTCGCGTCGCTGGGTCGCGCTCGCCGCCCTTTGCGCCGGTCATGGCGCATCGCTGGACGCCACCCATTCACGCGTGCTTGCCGCAACGTCGGCATTCGTGTCCCTCCTGATGGCAGCGAGCCCGGCGATGTATTCGCGCGACGCGCTGTGCCGCCGATGTGTTCGGACGCTGCTGCAGGCGTTCATCGGCTTCATGGGCTGCGCTCTGGTGGCGCAAGCGGAGCCTCCGCTGCCGGAGTTGTGGAACGATGCCGGCCTGATCCTGTTTCTGATGGGGCTGTGGTCGCTGACGACGGGACTGCAGCTCCGGCGAATGGCGCACGTGGTCGACGCGATAGCGTCCGCGATGCACGTCGTAGACAAACCCGCTTCCAACAACCTCCTCGACAGGAACTCACCATGACAACTCCAGGTTTCCGCTTCGCCCGTTGCGCTGGCATCGCGCTCGCCCTTTGGTCGGGCGGTGCCCTCGCACAGACCGCCGCTCCGGCCGCACCGGAGCACACGTTCACCGGCAACGTGTCGCTCAACAGCGAATACATCTTCCGCGGCATCGCCCAGACCGCCGGCAAGCCCGCCGTCCAGGGCGGCTTCGACTACGCGCACGCGAGCGGCTTCTACCTCGGAACGTGGGCCTCGAACATCAGCTGGCTGGAGGACTTCGGCGCGTACTCGCGCAGCAGCCTCGAGTGGGACTTCTACGGCGGCTACAAGAACAGCTTCCCCGGCAGCCAGGACTGGAGCTACGACGTCGGCACGCTCTATTACTACTACCCCGGCAGCCGGAATCCCGGTGTCGTGAACGCCAACACGTGGGAGGTCTACGGTGCGCTCAACTGGAAATGGGTCGGCGCGAAGGTCAGCTACAGCCTGCAGGACTACTTCGGTGCGCGTCCCACCGGCCAGAAGACCGACGGCACGTTCTACTGGGACCTCTACGCGAACTATCCCATCGCCGATACCGGCATCACGCTCATCGGCCACTACGGGATCCTCGATCTCGCGCACGACGCCGGCGGCGATGCGAAGGTCTCGTACCAGGACTGGAAGCTCGGCGCTTCCTACGCCATCCCGGATGGATTCATGAAGGGCATCGAGGTCGGCGCCTACTACACCGGCAACTCGGCCAAGAAGCCCTTCTACACGGACCTCACGGGGTACGACACCTCGAAGGATCGCGGGGTCCTCTACGTCAAGAAGACGCTGTAGCGCAATGAACGCAACGCATCGGGCCGACCGTCGGCGCCGATGCGGCGCTCGCCGCGCGTGCGGCCCCAGCGGCGTTTACACCGCGTTTATGCCCGGCGTCCGAATCTTGACCCGATTGGGACGCGCAAACGCTTATATTCGAAAAGTCACGTCATCATTGCAGGAGCAGCAACATGAAGCTTCGTCGCCGGAAGTTGATCGCCGGACTCGCCGTCTTCGCCGCCGTCGCCGGACTCGCCGTGCTCGACGCGAACGTCACGATCGACCTCGAGCGCCCATCGGTCGCGGTTCGCTGATCGACCACGCCCGCATTCGATCTGCGGCAGGGCGGACGGTGCGCTGGCGGCGCACCCGCGGCGGCTGCAAGCAGATGACGATTGTCATCGAAGCCCGCCCCGCCGCGGCGCACGCTGATCGTCGTTCGATATCCCACCGAAGGAGATCGTTATGGATGCCCTCTTCGTCGTCCTCATCGCCGTCTGCGGCGCAGCGACGGCAATCCTCGTGAACGCTTGCGAACGGCTCAGGAGAAAGCAATGAGCTGGATCTATCTGCTGTCGGGCGTGCTCGCGGCCCTGATCTTCGTGTATCTCGTGGTCGCGCTCATCTTCCCGGAGAAGTTCTGATGACTGCCAACGGCTATCTGCAGCTCGCGTTCTATGTCGCCGTGCTGCTTTTGCTCGCGAAGCCGCTCGGCGCCTACATGGCGAACGTGTACGAGGGCAAGAGCATCGCCAATCGCATCGGCGCACCCATCGAGCGTCTGCTCTATCGCGCGGGCGGCGTCGATCCGGCGGTGGAGATGCCCTGGACGCGATACGCATTCGCACTGCTGGTCTTCAACCTACTGGGCGGCCTCGCGGTCTATGCGCTGCAGCGCCTGCAGGCGGTGCTGCCGCTCAATCCGCAGGCGATGGGCGCGGTCACGCCCGACTCCTCGTTTAACACCGCGATCAGCTTCATGACCAACACCAACTGGCAGGGCTATGGCGGCGAGAGCACGATGAGCTATCTCACCCAGATGCTCGCGCTCACTGTGCAGAACTTCCTGTCGGCCGCAACGGGCATGGCGGTGGTGATCGCGCTCGTCCGGGGCTTCGCGCGCCAGAAGGCCGCGACGGTCGGCAACTTCTGGGTCGACATGACCCGCAGCACGCTGTACATCCTGCTGCCGCTCGCGCTCATCCTCGCGCTGGCGCTCGTCTCGCAGGGCGTCGTGCAGACGTTTTCGGCCTACCACACGGTGCCGCTGGTCGAGTCCGTCGAGTATGACACCCCGAAGCTCGACGCGGCCGGACAGCCCGTGAAGGACGAGAAAGGCAATCCGGTCACCGAAAAGGCCACGCAGAAGGAGCAGGTCATCGCCGTCGGACCCGCCGCCTCGCAGATCGCGATCAAGCAGCTCGGGACGAATGGCGGCGGCTTCTTCAACGTGAACTCGACGCACCCGTTCGAGAATCCGACGCCGCTGTCGAACTTCCTCGAGATGCTCGCGATCCTCGTGATTCCCGGTGCCCTGTGCTACACGTTCGGGCGGATGGTGGGCGACACCCGCCAGGGATGGGCCCTGCTCGCCACCATGACGGCGATCTTCGTCGTGCTGCTGGCGGTGTGCGTCGGCTCCGAGCAGGCCGGCAATCCGGCGCTGCAGCAAGCGGGCGCGAATGCGACTGCCAGCGCGCTCCAGCCCGGCGGCAACATGGAAGGCAAGGAGGCGCGGTTCGGCGTCGTCAACTCGGCCTTGTGGGCGACCGCAACCACCGCCGCCTCGAACGGCTCGGTGAATTCGATGCACGATTCGTTCACGCCGCTGGGCGGCCTCGTGCCGATGTGGCTGATGCAGCTCGGCGAGGTGATCTTCGGCGGCGTGGGCTCGGGCCTCTACGGCCTTCTGATGTTCGCCATCGTCGCTGTGTTCGTCGCGGGACTGATGATCGGGCGCACGCCGGAGTATCTCGGCAAGAAGATCGAGTCGTTCGAGATCAAGATGGCGTCGATCGCAGTGCTGGTGCCCATCTTCACGGCGCTCGTCGGCACCGGCATCGCGGTGATGGTCGAGGCCGGCAAGGCGGGCGTCGCGAACCCGTCGATGCACGGGTTCTCGGAGATCCTCTACGGCTTCTCGTCGGCGAGCGGCAACAACGGCAGCGCCTTCGCAGGGCTGTCGGCGAACACGCCGTTCTACAACACCGCACTCGGGCTGGTGATGTTCTTCGCGCGGTACTGGATCATCGTGCCGGTGCTCGCGATCGCCGGCGCGCTCGCGGCCAAGAAGAAGATCCCGGCCGGCGCCGGAACCCTGCCGACGCACACGCCGCTCTTCGTCGGCGTGCTGATCGGCACGGTGATCATCGTCGGGGCCTTGAGTTTCTTCCCCGCTCTCGCCCTCGGCCCCGTGGTCGAGCACCTCGTTATGGTGGGCGCGCGATGAGCGCAAGTCGCAATCATCCGGAGATCCTGCAATGACTCAAGTCCTCCATCCGGCTGGAGCTTCCCTGCATCGCGTGCTGGTCACGCCGGACATCTTCCGGCAGGCGCTGAGGGATTCGCTGGTCAAGCTGCTGCCGCAGCATCAATGGCGCAACCCGGTCATGTTCGTGGTCTGGATCGGCAGCATCCTGACCACGATCCTCTGGGTCCAGGCGCTGGCCGGAAACGGCGAAGCGCCCTCCGGATTCATTCTCGCGGTCACGCTGTGGCTGTGGTTCACCGTGCTTTTCGCCAACTTCGCTGAGGCGATCGCCGAGGGCCGCAGCAAGGCGCAGGCGGCCGCGCTGCGCTCGGCGAAGCGCGACGTGATGGCAAAGCAGCTCGCGAACCCCGCATCGCGCGGCGCCTTCTCGCTGGTGAAGTCCACGGTGCTGCGCAAGAACGACGTGTTCGTCGTCGAGGCAGGCGACTACATCCCCGCCGACGGCGAGGTGATCGAGGGCGTGGCCTCGGTCGACGAATCGGCGATCACCGGCGAATCGGCGCCCGTGATCCGCGAATCGGGCGGCGATTTCTGCTCCGTGACGGGCGGCACGCGCGTGCTCTCCGACTGGCTCGTCGTGCGCGTGACCATGGATCCGGGCGAGGCGTTCCTCGACCGCATGATCGCGATGGTCGAAGGCGCGCGGCGGCAGAAGACGCCCAACGAGATCGCGCTCTCGATCCTGCTGGTGAAGCTGACCATCGTGTTCCTGCTGACCACCGTGACCCTGCTGCCGTTCTCGCTGTATGCCGTCGAGGTGGCGAAGTCCGGCAATCCGGTCACGATCACGGTGCTCGTCGCCTTGCTCGTGTGCCTCATCCCGACGACCATCGGCGGGCTGCTCTCCGCAATCGGCCTCGCGGGCATCGGCCGCATGCTGCGCGCGAACGTGATCGCCATGTCGGGTCGTGCCGTGGAAGCCGCCGGCGACGTGGATGTACTGCTGCTCGACAAGACCGGCACGATCACGCTGGGCAACCGGCAGGCCGCCGCCTTCATCGCGGCGCCGGGGGTCTCCGAGCGCGATCTCGCCGACGCGGCGCAGCTCTCCTCGCTTCCCGACGGGACGCCGGAGGGCCGCAGCATCGTGGTGTTCGCGAAGGAGAAGTTCGGCCTGCGCGAGCGCGACATCCACGCGCTCGGCGCCACGTTCGTCCCCTTCTCCGCCCACACGCGGATGAGCGGTGTCGACTTGAACGGCCGTCAGGTTCGCAAAGGCGCCGCCGACGCGATGCGCGCGTTCGTCGAGCAGAAGGGCGGCGCGTATCCCGCCGAAGTGGCGGCCGCCGTCGATGCCGTCGCCCGCCGCGGCAGCACGCCTCTCGTGGTGGCCGAGGGTGCGCGGGTGCTCGGCGTGATCGAGTTGAAGGACATCGTCAAGGGCGGCATCAAGGAGCGCTTTGCGCAGCTTCGCCGGATGGGGATCAAGACGGTGATGATCACCGGCGACAACCGCGTGACGGCCGCCGCCATCGCCGCCGAAGCGGGCGTCGACGACTTCCTCGCCGAGGCCACGCCGGAAGCCAAGCTCAAGCTGATCCGCGACACGCAGGCCGAAGGGCGGCTCGTCGCGATGACCGGTGACGGCACCAACGACGCGCCGGCGCTTGCGCAAGCCGACGTTGCGGTCGCGATGAACACGGGCACGCAGGCCGCGAAGGAAGCGGGGAACATGGTCGACCTCGATTCCAATCCCACGAAGCTGATCGAGGTCGTGGAGACCGGCAAGCAGCTCCTGATCACGCGCGGGTCGCTGACCACGTTCTCCATCGCCAACGACGTTGCGAAGTACTTCGCCATCATCCCCGCGGCGTTCGCGACCACCTATCCGCAGTTGAACGTGCTCAACGTCATGCACCTGGCGACCCCGGCGAGCGCCATCCTGTCCGCGGTGATCTTCAATGCTTTGATCATCATCGCGCTCATCCCGCTTGCCCTGCGCGGCGTGAGGTATCGCGCGGTCGGCGCCGCGAAGCTCCTGCGCGACAACATGCTGATCTACGGCGTGGGCGGCATCATCGCGCCCTTCATCGGGATCAAGATCATAGACGTGATCCTCGAAGTCCTGCACCTCGCCTGAAACCATCGCGGAGAAACTCATGACTCGCACCTGCGCCCCGCCTTCGTGCTGCTCGTGCTGCTCAGCCTTCTCACCGGACTTGCGTACCCGGCACTGGTGACCGGCATCGCCCAAGCGCTGATGCCCGGCAAGGCGAACGGCAGCCTGATCGAGGCCACTGGCAAGGCGATCGGCTCCGAGCTGATCGGCCAGCCGTTCGGCGACCCGAAGCACTTCTGGTCGCGGCCGTCGGCGACGTCGCCGTATCCCTACAACGCGAGCGCGTCGTCCGGCTCCAACCAGGGCCCGACCAATCCGGCGCTGACCGACGCGGTCGCCGCACGCATCAAGGCACTGCGCGTCGCGGACCCCGACAACGAGGCGCCGGTCCCGGTCGACCTCGTCACCGCGTCGGCGAGCGGGCTCGATCCGCACATCAGCCCGGCCGCTGCCGAGTACCAGGTGGCGCGGGTCGCGAAGGCGCGCGGGCTCGCACCCGATCGCGTGCGCGCGCTTGTGTCCGAGCACACGCAAGGCCGCGAGCTCGGCTTCCTCGGCGAGCCCGTGGTCAACGTGCTGCAGCTCAACCTCGCATTGGATAGACTGCGCGGATGAGCGACGCTCAGCGCGAGCAAAGACCCGACCCGGACGCGCTCCTCGCGCGCATCGACGAGGAGCGTGCGCGCGCGGAGCGCGGTCGTCTCAAGGTGTTCTTCGGCGCCTCGCCCGGCGTCGGGAAGACGTACGCGATGCTGTCCGACGCGCAGCGCCAGCGCGAGCAGGGGCGCGACGTCGTCGTCGGCATCGTCGAGACCCACGGGCGCGCCGACACCGGGCGGCTTCTTGCGGATCTCGAAGTCCTGCCGCGGCGCGCGGTCGAGTACCGCGGCCGCATGGTCGAGGAGTTCGACCTCGACGCGGCACTCGCGCGCAAGCCTGCCGTGCTGCTCGTCGACGAGCTCGCGCACACCAACGCGCCCGGCTCGCGCCATCCCAAGCGCTACCAGGACGTGCAGGAGCTCCTCGCGGCAGGCATCGACGTGCACACGACCGTCAACGTGCAGCACCTCGAAAGCCTCAACGACATCGTCGGCGGCATCACGGGCATCAAGGTGCACGAGACGCTGCCGGACCGCGTCTTCGACCAGGCGGACGAAGTCGTGCTGGTGGACCTCACGCCCGACGACCTGCTGCAGCGGCTGAAGGAAGGCAAGGTCTACTTCTCCGAGCAGGCCGAGCGCGCGATCCAGCATTTCTTCCGCAAGGGCAACCTGCTTGCGCTGCGCGAGCTCGCCTTGCGGCGGACGGCGGACCGGGTCGATACGCAGATGCGAAGCTACCGCATCGAGCACGTCGCGCGCGCGCCGGTGTGGAAAGCGCAGGACGCGCTGCTCGTGGGGATCGGCCCGCGAGGAGGCGACGAAGTGCTGGTGCGCTCGGCCGCGCGCCTCGCGGCTGCGCTCGACGTGCGCTGGCACGCCGTGTACGTCGAGACGCCGGCACTCGCACGCTTGCCGGAACCACGACGGCGCGCGATCCTCGCCACGCTGCGGCTCGCGGAAGAGCTCGGCGCTACACCGGCGATGGTGACCGCGCCGGACGCCGCGGCAGCGCTCGCCAACTACGCCCGCGCGCACAACCTCGGCAAGGCGATCCTCGGCCGCAACGCCCGTCCGCGCAACCTGCTTGCGCGATGGCGCAAGTCGCCCGCACTGCGTGTCGGCGCACTCGCGCCAGACCTCGATATCATCCTGATCGGCCGCGAGCCCGAGGTCGACGCGGTGCGCACATCGGCTCCGCAAGGGCCGGTCGACGCCGCGCTGTGGGGCCGTTACGCCGTCGCGCTCGCGATTTCGGCAGCCACCACCCTTTTCGCATTCCCGCTGCAGCACGCATTCGAGCTCTCGAACATCGTGATGCTGTTCCTGCTGGCGGTGGTGGCGGCGGCACTCTGGCGCGGGCGCGGCCCTGCCATCCTCGCAGCGATCGTGAACGTGCTGGCATTCGATTTCTTCTTCGTGCCGCCCCAATTCACGTTCGCGGTGTCCGACGTGCAATATGTGTTCACGTTCGCGGTGATGCTGGTCGTAGGCCTCGTCGTGGGGCAGCTGACCGCCGGCATGCGGCACCAGGCGCGGTTCGCGTCGGACACGGCCGAACGCGCGCAGCGGCTCTTCGAGATGGCGCGGGAGCTCTCGGCCGCGCTCGCATCGGAACAGGTGGCGGAGATCGGCGAGCGGTTCGTCGCCGGCACGGTGCCCGGGAAATGTGTGGTCCAGATCCTCGACGAGGACGAGACGCTGCGGCCTGTCGTCCCGGACCAGCTCCGGCCGGAGATCGACACGGCCGTTGCGCGATGGTGTCTCGATCACGCGGAGCCCGCCGGCGTCGGAACCGACACGCTGCCGGCGGGAGGCAAGCTCTACCTGCCGTTGAAAGCGCCGGTGCGCACCCGCGGCGTGCTGGTGGTCGAGCCGACCGACACCGCGAGCGTGATGGTGCCCGAGCAGCGGCGCCTGCTCGAGACCTGCGCTGCGCTGATCGCGATCGGGCTCGAGCGCGTGCATTTCGTCACGGTCGCCCAGCGCACCCTCGTGGACATGGAATCCGAACGATTGCGTAATTCGGTGCTCGCCGCGATCTCGCATGACATCCGCACGCCGTTGACGGTGCTGGTCGGCCTCTCGGACGCGCTCACCTCAAAGGCGCGCGGCAGCGACGTGGAAATCGACGCGGTCGCCGTACGGGACCAGGCCAGGCGCACGGCCCAGCTCGTGGACAAGCTGCTCGACATGGCGCGGCTCGAGGCGGGGCAGGTGCGCCTGCGAAAGGATTGGCAGTCGGTCGAGGAGCTGGTCGGCAGCGCCCTCGGCGCGCTGGAGCCGGCGCTTGCCGGCCGCCCCGTGGCCGTGTCCATTCCTGCCGACCTGCCGCTCGTGCAGTGCGACGGCTCGCTGATCGAGCGCGTGCTCGTGAATCTGATCGAGAATGCGGTCAAGTACACGCCCGCAGGCACGGAGATCCGCGTCGCGGCGGACCGCTCCGGCGAGATGTTCGAGTTCGCGGTGGAGGATCGGGGCCCCGGGCTTCCGGCCGGCCGCGAGAGCGCGATCTTCGACAAGTTCACGCGCGGTGAATCCGAGTCGGCCATCCCCGGGGTCGGTCTCGGACTGGCCATCTGCAGGGCGATCGTGAACGCGCACAGCGGCGAGATCCGCGGCGAGAACCGCCCCGGTGGCGGGGCGCGATTCGTTTTCACGCTGCCGTACGCGACGCCTCCGGCCCTGGACCCCGAGTCCGAGCGCGACGCGAGTCTCGCGCCCTGAATCATGGAGCCCCGTGCGCAAATTCTCGTCGTGGAAGACGAAGAGCAGATCCGCCGCTTCGTCCGCATGTCGCTCGAAGCCGAGGGGTACCGCGTGTGCGAGGCCGAGACGCAGAAGCGCGGCCTGATCGAAACCGGCACCCGCAAACCCGATCTCCTGATCGTCGACCTGGGGCTTCCTGACGGCAGCGGCGTGGATCTCATCCGCGACGTGCGGGGCTGGAGCGGCGTTCCGATCCTCGTGCTGTCCGCCCGAGTCGAGGAAGGGGACAAGATCGAAGCGCTCGACGCCGGTGCCGACGATTACCTCACCAAGCCCTTCGGCACCGGCGAGCTGGCGGCTCGAGTGCGCGCCATGCTGCGACGGACCGCTCGCGGCGCAGAGGGCGCGCCGACCGTGAGCACGTTCGGGGACGTGCGCGTCGACCTCGCCGCGCGGACGGTCACGCGGGGCAACGCAGTCGTTCATCTGACGCCGATCGAGTTTCGCCTGCTTGCGCACCTGATCACGCATGCCGGCAAGGTGCTCACGCACCGGCTGTTGCTGCGCGAAGTCTGGGGCCCCACGCACGTCGAGGATCTGCACTACCTGCGGATCTACATGGCCCGACTGCGCCAGAAGCTGGAGAAGGAACCGATGCGCCCGCGACACCTCATGACCGAGACGGGCGTGGGCTACCGCTTCGTAACGGGCGAGAGTTGAACGTGCGGACGATCGCCGCCTGGGTGGCGGGCCGCGTCGCGGTCTACGTGCCGAGTTGCGTGCCGAGCTCGACCACCCGATTACCGGGCAGCTTGTAATACGGCGCAACCCCTTCCGACTGGCGGTTCATCCAGCCGAAAAGCGCGGCGCGCCAGCCACGCAAGCCGGGCTGCCGCTCGCCCATGAACGTGCGCGCCACGAAATAGCTCGTGTCCATCGGTTCGAGTTCCAGCCCCAATGCGCGGGCCTGCTCGAGCGCCTTCGGCACGTCCGGTGTCTCGCGGAAGCCGAACCGTACAGCAACGATGAAGATGCCCGGCTTGGGCTCGCTCAATGTCAATCGACGCTGCGGCTCGATGTACGGCACGTCTTCCGTTTCCACGTGAACGAACACGGTGCGCTCGTGTAACACCTTGTAGTGCTTCAGGTTATGGAACAGCGCGCTCGGCACGGTCGTAGGGTCCGATGTCAAGTACACGGCGGTCCCGGGAACGCGCGGTGCGTCGGGCTGCGGGCCGGACAGGAAGTCGTCGAGCGGAAAGTCGATCTTGCGACGCTGTGCGGCAACATCGCTGGAGCCGTCCTTCCACGTCGTCAGCATGAGGAAGATCACCGCGCCCAGAGCCAGCGGAAACCACCCGCCGTGCAGGATCTTGGTGAGATTCGAGCCGAGAAAGAGGAACTCGAGCGCTGCAAATGCGACGAGACCCGCGGCAACGAGCCACCACCCGCGCCGACGCGAATTGAGCGTGATGAACAGCACCAGCAACGTCGTGATGACCATGGTTCCCGAGACCGCGACACCATACGCGGCCGCAAGCGCGTTGGACGAGCCGAACTCGATCACCAGGATCAGCACCCCGATCATCATCAGCCAATTCACCGTCGGGATGTAGATCTGCCCGCGATGGGTTTCCGACGTGTGCAGCACGTGGACGCGAGGCAGGTAGCCGAGGCGCGTCGCCTCGAGCGTGATCGAATAGGTGCCGGTGATCGTCGCCTGCGAGGCGATGACCGTTGCGGCGGCGGCCAGGATCACCAACGGCATGAGCAACCACTCCGGCGCGAGAAAGTAGAACGGGTTCGCCACGGCTTTCGGATCGCTAAGCACCAGCGCGCCCTGGCCGAAGTAGTTGAGCAGGAGCGACGGGCAGACCAATCCGTACCACGCAACCCGGATGGGGCGCGCACCGAAGTGCCCCATGTCGGCGTACAGCGCCTCGCCGCCCGTGATCGCGAGGAACACCGCCGACAGCAGCAGGAAGGCGGCGCGCGGCTGGGCGATCGCAAACCCGAGCGCATACGTGGGATCGATGGCACGCAGCACGCCCGGCATCTTCGCGATGCTGAGCACTCCGAGGATCGCCAGCGTCGCGAACCACAGGATCATCACGGGGCCGAACATCGTGCCGACGTGTCCGGTGCCGCGGCGCTGGATGAGGAACAGGCCGATCAGGATCGCGCAGGTGATGGGCACCACGAAGTGCTCGAAGCGCGGCGTGACCACGCTCAGACCTTCGATCGCCGACAGCACGGAGATCGCAGGCGTGATCACGGCGTCGCCATAGAAGAGCGCGGCGGCGAACACACCGGCAACCGCGACGTAGCGAGCGCCTCGCCCGACGCGTTCCGCGACCCGATGCGTCAGCGCCATCAGCGCGAGCACCCCGCCCTCGCCGTCGTTGTCGAACCGCAGCACGATGCCGACGTACTTGATCGAGATGATCAGCATGACGGCCCAGAACAGTGCGCTCAGTGTCGCGAGCACGTTCGTTTCGGTAGGCGCGAGTGCATGCGGACCAATGAACGCCTCGCGAAACGCATACAGCGGACTGGTGCCGATGTCGCCGTACACGACGCCGAGCGCTGCTAGCGTCAGCACGCCGAGCGGCGACCGACGTTGCGACGCCGCCCGCGCCGCGCCAGAGATCTCCGTAGCTTCGGTAGCGCTTTGCAGGTTCATGGGATGAAGCGGTATCCGATACCGGTTTCGGTCAGGATGTGGCGCGGCTGTGCGGGATCGTGTTCGAGCTTCTGCCGCAGGTGGCCGACGTACACCCGCACGTAGTGGCTGTTCTCGGGGTCGCCGCTGCCCCAGACCTCGCGCAGCAGGTGCCGGTGCGTGATGACCTTGCCGGCGTTGGCAACCAACGTGCCGAGCAGCCGGAACTCGAGCGGTGAAAGGTGGATCGCCTCGCCGCTGCGAGAGACGCGGTGGTGGGCGAAGTCGACCTCCACGTCGCCGAAGCGGACAATGGGGTCCCCCGCCTGGTGCGCCGACTTGCTCCGGCGCAACAGCGCCCGCGTGCGGGCGAGCAGCTCGCCGACCGAGAACGGCTTGGTCAGGTAGTCGTCCGCGCCTGCGTCGAGCGCTCGGATCTTCTCATCCTCCTGCGTTCGCGCGGAAAGCACCAGGATCGGCAGCGCGGACCACGCGCGAAGGTCTCGGATCAGGTCGACGCCGTCGCCGTCGGGTAGCCCGAGGTCCAGGATCAGGAGGGCCGGCCGCGGCGAGTCCAGATGGTCCTGCGCGCTCGCAATGCTCGCGGCTTCGACGACGACGCATCCATCGTCGTGGAGCGCCGAGTGGACGAGATGGCGAATCGGCGCATCGTCCTCGACCACAAGAATCGTGTCCGCATTCCCGTTCATGCCCGTCCTGCCGAATGCGTGTTCGCTTCCAGCTCCACGACCGGAGGCGTGCCGCGCGGCAGGGTGAAGCTCACGCATGCTCCGCCTTCATTGCGATTGAACGCGCGAATGCGCCCGCCATGCGCTTCGAGGATGGCCTGGCAGATCGCCAATCCCACCCCCATTCCGGGGATGGAGGACTCGGGGACGCCGCGGGCGAAGAGCTCGAACACGTGGTCGACCCGATCGGGCGGGAACCCTTCTCCCTCATCGCAGACGTCGGTCTCGACGGCATCGTCCGCGACCCGCGCGACGATCCGAATCGTCGAGCCCGCCGGCGAGTACTTCGCGGCGTTCTCGATCAGGTTCGCAAACACGCGCTCCATGAGCACGGCGTCGAACTGCAGCAGCGGCAGATCCGGCTGCAGCTCGACCTTCAGCGAGTGGTCCTGCAGCGCGGCGCCAAGGGCCTGAATGCTCGCGCCCACGACTTCCTCGAGTGGCTGCCACTCCTTGCGCAACCGGATCTCCCCCGATTGCAGGCGCGACATGTCGAGCAGATTGGAAACCATGCTCGAGAGCCGGCGCGCCTGGTCACGGATCGCGAGCGCAGCCTCGTGTGCGCTGTCCGATAGCGGCGGCCTCGTGGTGCTCAGACGGTCCGCGAGTCCGTAGAGCGTCGTGAGCGGCGTCCGTACGTCGTGCGAGATCGCGGAGAGGATGGAGCTGCGCAAGCGATCGGTGCTCGCGCGCATCTGCGCCGACTGGGCCGCATCGACATAGTGCAGCCGCTCCAGGGTGGCCGTGACGACGGACGCCAGCGCCTCCAGCAGCGACCCGTGCGTGTCCAGGAGATTGCGCGTCCTGTGCGGTGCGGCGATCGCGAGAACGCCGTAGCTCCGCGCTGACGTGCGCAGCGGCAACAGCGACCAGCAGCGGTCGTCGCCCAGCTGATCGGTGGCGACGCGATGCCCCGAGGCCATGACCACGTCCGCCGACCGGAGCAGCAGCCACTGAGGCGGCGGCTGACCATCGCCCCCCGCCAGCTTCGCGCCGTCGGCGGCGCCTTCGACGAGCAGCACTCGTTCGGCTGCAACGTTGTTGCGCAGCCAGTCGCGAGCGAGCGCCACGACCTGCTCCACCGAAGGCGCACCGGCCAGCGTCTTGGCGAAATCGTAGAGCGCCCGAGTCTGCCGCTCCCGCTCGTCCGCCTCCGTGGCCTGCCGCTTGAGTCCTCCCGCCAGGTGGCTGATGATCAGGGTCACGATCAGCATCACCGCGAATGTCACGATGTACTGTGCGTCGGCAACCGTGAACGAGAATCTCGGCGGCACGAAGAAGAAGTCGAAGAGCGCCACGCTGCACACTGCCGACAGAATGGCCGGGCCACGGCCGAGGTACACCGCGACCAGGACCACGGCGAGCAGGAACAGCATCACCGTATTCGCAGCGTCCAGGTACGCATGCAGCGCGCTCGCCGCCGCAGTCGTCAGAACGCACGCCAGCACCGCCAGCGAGTAGCGCGCCGGCGCCGTCATGCGCGAAGCGAATGGCGCGCTCGGCGTCACAGACTTCAATTCGGAATTCGCCATGCCACTGACCTGCACTGTCAATGGCCCAGTATCACATCGCCGGTGTAAAAATGGTGTAAACGCTTACGACTCGATGCTGCCGAGGGACGGCTTGGCCGCGCGAGAGTCCGCTGCCGGGACGACACCGGACCAGCGGTCCAAGGCGCCGCTGGACAATTCATATACCATCCCTGTACCATCCCTGTACCATCCCTACATCATCCAGATGGATGGTGCTATCATGCGGCCACGACGGCCCACCGCGGCAGTCTCACGGCGACCATGGCATGAGCGAAATCAGGAGCAAGCTCGCGGACACCGAGAAGATCACGATCAATCTCGGGGTGATCGATCTCGGACAGATCGACCTGCTCGTACAGGAAGGCTTTTATTCGAACCGCACCGACGTCATCCGCACCGCCATCCGCAATCAGCTCGCGGCCCACGCCGAAGTGCTACGGCAGACCGTCGCGCGGCGGACGCTCGTGCTCGGCCTCCAGGAGTTTACGAAGCGCGATCTCGAAGCCGTGCGCAAGGCGAAGGCGAAGTTGAAGATCCAGGCGCTGGGCCTCGTGCGCATCACCGACGACGTCTCGCCCGCGCTGGCGCGCGAGACGATCGAATCGCTTGCCGTGCTCGGCGCGCTGCAGGCGAGTCCCGCGGTGAAGGCCGCGCTGGCCGACCGAATTCACTGAACCGAAGGACAGCAAACTCCATGCAAGACATCAACCGTACGATGCGCGACGCCATGCAACTCATGCGCTCGGGCGACCTGCACGCGGCCACCGAGGCAATTCAGCGCGGCCTTCGCGGCAGTGCCGCCCGCCCCGCTGCGCCGTTCGGCGATGCGCGCCTGGCACGCGGAGTCACGATCGAGGGGCAATGTCGCGCGACGCACGATGCGCACGTCGACACTGAGCCGGCACCCGCGCCTCGAAGCGAGTCGAAGCCGGAACCCACCCGCCGCGACCAGGGCACATTCTCGGCGCGGCACTTCCGGTGCGCGCAGGGCCCGATGGAATACAAGCTTTTCGTTCCGCGCGGGACAGCTCCCGGCGCCCCACTGCTCGTCATGCTGCACGGCTGTACGCAGTCACCCGACGACTTCGCCCGCGGAACGCGCATGAACACGCTCGCGCAGGAGCGCGGTTACGTCGTCGCTTATCCGGCGCAGCCGCAGGCCAAGAACTCGAGCAAGTGCTGGAACTGGTTTCGCAGTGGCGACCAGCAACGCGGGAGCGGCGAGCCGGCGACGATCGCCGCCCTGACGCGGGAGCTCGTCCGCGAACACGGCTTGGACGAGCGACGCGTGTATGCCGCGGGACTCTCGGCCGGCGGCGCAATGGCCGCCGTGCTCGCCGGCACGTACCCCGACGTCTACGCCGCCGTGGGTGTCCATTCGGGACTGCCGTTCGGCGCCGCGCGCGACTTGCCCTCGGCGCTGACGGCGATGAAGCACGGTGCGGGTTCCGCGCCGATGATTCAGGGCGTGCCGGCGATCGTCTTTCACGGCGACCGCGACATGACCGTCGACCCCTGCAACGGTGAGGCCGTAATCGAACAGTTCGCAGGCAGGGCCGCGGCGATGCACCCAGCCGCGCCCGACTCGGTCCGACGCACCGTCGAGCATGGATCGATTCCGAATGGCCGGAGCTACACGCGCGCGCTGTATCGGAACCCCGACGGCGTCGTGATTGCGGAGCACTGGGAAGTCCACGGCGCCGGACACGCGTGGTTCGGGGGAGACCCGGCCGGTAGCTACACCGATCCGTCGGGACCCGATGCCTCCGAACACATGTTGCGCTTCTTCGACGGGTGCGTGCGCGCTGCTATCAACTGATCGAGCCGGCGACGCCGGCGCCCTCCCGTCGTCGTACCGCGCCGCGAGTGCGCGGCGGCAGGTCGGCTCGGACTATTCGGGCTCCGCACCATAAGCCGACCGCGCCGCTTCGGGCGTGACGAAGCCTGCCCTGCAATCGGCCAGCACGGCTTCGCGCGAACGTCGACGCGGATCGCCGTACCCGCCACCGCCCGCCTCGATAGTCGTGATCCGATCCCCGGGTCGCAGCACGTAGCGTCCCTTGGGATGCACGATCTCTCCGTTGATGCGGACCTCGCGCAGGGCACCCGGCTTGCCACCGAGCACGCCTGCCGGCGCGAACTGCGTTCGCCCGGCGAGACACGAGATCACCATGTCGGAGCCGCTGTCGTTGACGAGCTCGATCCGTTGCCCGAGCCCGCCGCGAAACTGGCCGGGGCCCCCACTGTCGGGCAGCAGTTCCTTGTGGCCAACGAACATGCCCGTGAGGTTTTCCCAGACCTCGATGGAGGAGCCCGTCATGTTGGAAGGAGAAGGCGTCGTCGGCGCACCGTCCAGGCCTGCCAGAGCGCCGTAGCCGCCGGACGCGAAAAAGATGCTCGACACGCCGCGGCCGTCGCGCGTGCGGCCCTGCACGTTGATCAGATTGAGCATGCCGGAATCCGCCTGCACGCGGTCGGGCATCGCATCGGCGAGGGCCCCGAAGATGAGCGGCACCACGAAATGGCCGACGATGTGCCGACCGCCGGTGGGCGACGGGGGTACGGCATTCAGGATGCAGCCGACCGGTGCGCGCACGTTGATGGGGCGCACGGAGCCCTCGTTGTTGGGAATCCGTGGCGTGGTGAGCACCTTGATCGCATAACAGGTCATCGCGCGCGTGTAGCAGATCGGCACGTTGATCGCCGAATCGATGGCCGCGCTGGAGCCCGTGAAATCCGCGTTCACCTCGCCATCGGCGACCTCGACGGCGCAAGCAAGCGTGAGCGGCCCGTCTTTCCCTTCGATCTCGATCCGGTTCCGGTACGTGCCGCGCGGCAGGCGCGCAATCTCCTGCCGGATCGCGCTCTCCGATTGCTCGAGAATGGCATCGGCGAGTGCGCCGATCGTCTCCAGACGATACTCGTCCATGAACTCGTTGAGCATGCGCCCACCCACCGTAGTGCACGAGACGTTGGCCAGGAGATCGCCGATGGTCTGCTCCGGCACGCGCACATTCGTGCGCACGAGCTCGAGCAGCAGCTCGTTGGCGCGTCCCGCATCGTAGAGCTTCGTGACCGGGATGCGGAACCCCTCCTCGTACACTTCCCGCGCAGCCGCCGAGAACCCGGCGCCGCCGATATCCGGCAGGTGGGTGATGCTCATCGTGTACCCGACGATGCGGCCGTCGCGAAACACGGGCTGCATCACGTTGATGTCGAACAGGTGCCCCGTGCCGATCCACGGATCGTTGGTGACGATCACGTCGCCCGGGCGCAGCGCCGCGGGTGGAAAGCGCTCCAGCATCGCGGCGAGCGTCGCGGGGGCCGTGCCGGTGAACGACGGGACGCTGTACGCACCCTGCGCAATCGAGCGCCCCCTGCCATCGAAGATGACGCACGAAAGATCGTAGCTCTCGCGGACATTGGTCGAGAACGACGTGCGGACCAGCGAGTTGATGATCTCGTCGGCGATCGAGATCAGCCGGTCCCACTGGATGCCGAGCGCGATGGGGTCGTGGCTCATCGCTGCACCTCCTGCATTTCCACGACGAGATTGAGGTGCTCGTCGACGCGTGCACGATCGCCGATCCCCAGCACGCAGGTCGATTCCGTCTCCTCGATCAGTGCGGGACCTTCGACCTCGGTGCCCGCGACGAGCCCGTAGCGATCGTAGACGGGGCAGCGCACGTAGCGCTCGGCCGCGGGGAAGTACGCGTCGCGGTGCGCCCGCAACGCGTCGCCGGCGCGGCGTGGATGCTTCAGCCGGTACGGCGTGCCTTCGCCCGGCGTCGGTCCGTGCACCTCCACTTTCCAGGCCACGATCTCGATTGCGCGATCGTCGAACGCAAGCCCGAAGATGTCGCCATAGGCCCGGTTGAAATCGCTCGCCAGCGCGGCGAGCGCATCCTCCGGCGCGCCCGGCCGCAGCGGGACCTCGACTTCGTAACCCTGCCCCACGTAGCGCATGTCGAGCTTGACGGCCACCACGAAGTCGCGCTCCGCGACGCCTGCTTCGCGCACGGTCGCCTTGGCCGGGGTGACCAGCGCGTCGATGACTTCGGTGAGGCGGGCCGGCGTGAGCGCGGCGAGCGGGGTGCGCAGCGACTGCACCCGCTCGAAGCCGATCGGGCTCGTGAGCAGCCCGAACGCCGACATGACGCCGGCGCCGCTGGGACAGATGAGCCGCGGAATGCGCAGCTTGCGCGCGATGCGGGCACCGTGGATCGGTCCCGACCCGCCGAACGCGATCATGCTGCAGCGCCGGTAATCGACGCCGCGCTCGGACGCGTGGACGCGAAACGCCTTCGCCACGTCCTCGTTGATGACCTCGTGAATTCCCCAGGCGGCGCGCTCGACCGAAACGCCGAGCGGGCGTGCGACTTCCGCTTCGATCGCCGCGACGGCGGCCGCCCGGTCGAGCGCCATCGTGCCGCCGAGGAACGAGGAAGAATCGAGGTAGCCGAGCACGAGATTCGCATCCGTGAGCGTCGCGTGCCGGCCGCCGCGGCCGTAGCACGCGGGCCCGGGGTCGGCGCCGGCGCTGCGCGGGCCGACCCCGAGGACGTGCCGATCGTCGAGCGACGCGAGGCTGCCGCCGCCCGCGCCGATCTCGATCATGTCGATCACGGGAATCTTCACCGGCAAACCGCTGCCGCGCTTGAACTCGTGCACGCGCGCCACCTCGAAGTCGTAACGCTTGAGCGGGGCATGCTCGCGGATCATGCAGCCCTTCGCGGTCGTTCCGCCCATGTCGAACGAGAGGATCTGGGGGATGGCGAGATCGCGACTGTGCCGCGCCGACATGAGGACGCCGGCGGCCGGTCCGGATTCGAGCAGCCGGACCGGAAAGCGGCGCGCGATCTCCGGAGTGAGGGTGCTGCCGCTCGAGCTCATGATCAGGAACTTGCCCCGAAAGCCGAGATCGGCGACCCCGGCTTCGAGTCGATGAAGATAGTCGTCGACCGCCGGCTGCACGTAGGCGTTGATGCACGCCGTGGTCCACCGGGGGTATTCGCGCATGAACGGAAACACGACCGCCGACGACGACACCGCGAGTTGCGGAAACTCGCGCGCGAGCCACTCTGCAAGGCGCTGCTCGTGTTCCGGATTCGCGTACGAATGCAGCAGGCACACCGCCACGCTGCGCACGCCGTGCTTGTCTACCGCGTCTGCCAGTCGCTCCCTGAGCCCGTCCATCTCGAGCCGTTCGGCGACCGAGCCATCCCACTTCACGCGCTCGCGCACCTCGAAGCGCAGGTGGCGCGGCACCACCGGCGAGGGAAACCGCAGGCGCAGGTCGAACAGGTCGTAGCGGCACTCCATCGCGATGTCGAGCACGTCGCGGAAGCCGCGCGTGACGAGCATGGCGGTGGCGGCGCCCTTGCGCTCGATGACCGCGTTGGTCACGAGAGTCGTGCCGTGGACCAGCATCGCGACCTCGGCCATGCTGATGCCCGCGAGCCGCGTGAGCGTCTGCACGCCGGCAACGACGGCCTGCGCCGGATCGGTCGGCGTCGTGAGCGCCTTGTGCGTGACGATCTCGCGCGAGTGGTCGTCGAACAGCGCGAAATCCGTGAACGTGCCACCGATATCCACTCCGATGCGATGAAACATCTGTCTCCGGTCCTGGGGTTGCTTCTGCGTTGGATGGGACGTCTTCATGCTGCCAGCCCGGGCATCGCGCGCGCGACGATGGCGATCGCCTCGTCGATGTCGCCTTCGTCGATGCCGCGGTACGTGATGAAACGCAGCCGGCGCCGATCGAAGGGCAATGCGAGCAGGCCGAGCGAGCCGAGCTCGTCGCGCAATTGCGGTGCCGTGACGGCATCGCTGGCGAGCTCGACCACGACGATGTTGGTGCGCGTTGCGGGCTCGTCCACGCGCAAGCCCGCGATGGATGCCAACCCTCGCGCAAGCCGCGCCGCCAGCGCGTGCGCCTCGCGGAAATGCGCGAGATCCTGCATGCCCGCGAGCGTCGCGGCAGCAGCCGGACCGGTCGGCCGTATGCCCCCGCCCAATCGTTGGCGCATCGTCAACGCTTCCTCGATCAGCCGCCTGGAGCCGGCGAGCGCCGCCGCTACGGGCGCGCCGAACGCCTTGTTCAGGCTGACCGACACGGTATCGAAACCCGCGGCAAGCTCCGCCGGCGAAGTATCGAGCGCCGTTGCGGCGTTGAAGATGCGCGAGCCGTCGAGGTGCAGCATGAGACCGTGCCGGCGCGCGAGCGCCACGACCTCGCGCGTGTAGGCGAGCGGGACCGGGACACCGCCGGCCCGATTGTGCGTGTTCTCCAGCACGAACAACGAAGCGCGCGGCTTCTGCTCGTCGCCGATCTCGGCCGCCCGTTCCCAGCAGGCGATTTCCGGCGTCGCGGCATCACCGGGCAGCGGATCGGGAAGCAGGCCCGCGACGGCGGCGAGCCCGCCCGCCTCCGAGGTGAGGACGTGCGCCTCGCGCTGCATGACGGCACGCGTGCCGCGACGGCCGAGAAGGCACAGGGCCGTGAGGTTCGCCATCGTGCACGTCGGAAAGATCAACGCATCCTCGTGCCCGAGGATCTCGGCCACGCGCGACTCGAGCGCGCGTTGACGCGGGTCTTCGCGGAGCCCGAAGTGGAGATCGTTCGCCGCACTGGCGGCCGCCGCGAGCATGGCCGCCGTCGGGCGAGTGAGGAAGTCGCTGCGCAGGTCGATCACGGCGTCTCAGCTCTTCAGGGTTGCAGGAAGCCACAGCGCCACCTGCGGGAAGAAGTACAGGAGGAAGCACAGCGCCGAGATCAGCACGGCATATGGCGCAGACGACCGCGCGATTCGGCCGAGCGACGCGGGCGCGGCGATGGAGTGGATGGCGAACAGGTTGAGTCCCATCGGCGGGGTGAGCTGTCCGAGCTCGATCATCACCACCATCACGACGCCGAACCACACGCCGTCGAAGCCCATGCTCTTCAGCGTCGGATACAGCAACGGCACCGTGAGCAGCATCATCGAGATGCCGTCGATGAACATGCCGAGGACGAGATAGAGCAGGAACAGGCACGCGTAGAAGACGAGCGGCGCGACGCCAAGCCCGGCAAGCATCGTGGACACGCCGCGGCCGATGCCCGAAGTCGTGACCGCATAGCTCAGGATCTGCGAATTGACGATGATGAACATCACCACCGCATTCGTGACCACGGCGTTGCGCAGGGCCTGGCGCATGCCGGACCAGGTGAGCTCGCCGTACCAGAATCCGATCGCGAGCGCCGCGGCGCAGCCGAATGCCGCCGCCTCGGTGGGCGTCACCACGCCGAAATACATGCCGCCGATGATCGCAAGGAGCAGTGCGACGATGGGTCCGCAGTTCAAGGTCGCGACGGCGAGCTCACGCGCCGACGGTCGGGCCGCGATCGGCGGCGCGACGGCGGGGTCGATCAGCACCTTCGCCCAGACCCAGACCATGAACATGGCGGCGAGGAGGATGCCCGGCACCACGCCTGCCATGAAGAGATCGATCACCGACTCCTGCACGACGGTCGCATAGATCACCATCGGGATGGAGGGCGGTATCAGGATGCCGAGGCAGCCGCCGCCGGTGAGCGTGCCCAGCGTCAGGTCGTCGTCGTAGCCGCGCCGACGCATTTCCGGCAGCGCGACGGTTCCGATCGTGAGCGCGGTGGCCGTCGACGAGCCGGAAATGGCGGCGAAGATCGCGCAACCGACGATGTTCGACTGCGCAAGTCCGCCGCGAACGCGATACATGAGCTTCGAGAGGCCGCCATAGAAGCGCTTCGACACCCCGCTGCGCAGGATGATCTCGCCCATGAGCACGAACAGCGGGACCGCGACCAGCGTGAACGAGTTGGTCGTGTTCCACACGATGTCGCCGAGCGAGGTCCACAACGTGGTGCCCGACGCGAGCGTGACGCCGAGGATGCCGACGAGCCCCATGACCGAGCCGATCGCCACGCCGAAGACGAGCAGCGCGATCAGCACGATCGTGTAGACCGCCACCGCCATTTCCCATGTCATGGGTCAGACGCCTCCGGTGCCGGGGCCTACCGTTTCGACATCATGTGGCTGCCTCGTGCGGCCGCCGACGAGCGCGACGACGATCTGATGGAGGTAGAGCACGCACAGCCACCCGAAGGCGAGCGGCACCAGGCAGCTGCGGGATCCACAGTGGCGTGGCCGAGGGCTGGATCGAAAGCGTTCCGAACCGCCACGAGGCCAGGAACAGGATTGCCGTCGCGTACACGCACACGAGCGCGACCGCCAGCCCGACGACGGCCGCGAGCAGCTCCGCGCCGACTTGCGCCCGGCGACCCAGGCGCGCCACCAGCATTTCCACGCGCAGGAACTGGCCGCTCTGAAGCGCGTAGGCGAATCCGAGCAGGGTGAGCCACACGAACAGATAGCCGGAGTACTCGTCGGAGATCAGCGTCGACGTGTTGAAAACGTACCGGGCGACGACCTCGACGTTGATGAGCACGGCCATCGCGGCGAGCATGAGCCCGGCAAGGTCGCACAGCCAGCGCGAGCACCGCTCGAGCACGCGCCCGAAACCGCGCAGCAGAGACATGGTGGTGAGACCGGGCGCCGTTTGTCCGGCGCGCCCGATGGCCTTGAAGGTGCCGGCCGATCAGGATGCGCCGCAAGCGTGCATTGCGCCCTGCAGGAGCTGCTGCCCGACCGCGCCGTTCTTCTTGGCCCAGGCATCCCACATCGGGCGCATGATCGTCTGCGCGTGCTTGCGATCCTCCGCCGTCGGCTCGACCAGGGTGACCTTGTTCGCCAGCAGGTTCTTGCGCGCCGCGATGTCGCCTTGCTCGGACATCTCGCGATACTTCGGCGTCCACTCCTTCGCCTTCGCGAGCAGCGTTGCGCGGACGTCGGCGGGCAGCTTGTTGAGCTCGGCGGTGTTGATCATCATGATCTGATGGCCCATGGTCATGTTGACCATGTACCCCGTGCGCACGATCTCGAAGGCGCGCCAGTCGCTCGCCGACAGCGCCGAGGTGATGGCGCCATCGATGACCTTGCGCTCGAGCGCCGGTATGACCTCGGCGGAGGTGATCGAGACCGCGCTGCCGCCGAGCAGCTTCATCATGTCGACCTGCTCGGGATTCCATGCGCGGACCTTCAGCCCCTTGAGGTCGGCGAGACGCGACACCGGGCGATTGAGCCAGAAGTTCTGCGGCGGCATCGTCCAGTGAATCGCGGCGGTCACGCCGAATTTCTTCTGCAGCTCGTCGTCGGCGACCTTCCGGACGGCCGGAATGGCCTTGTCGAACTCGTTATACGTCGTGCACAGAAACGGCAGCGAGAGCACGTTGAGCTCGGGTACGTCTCCCGAAGCGAAGCCGATCGCCACATCGCCCATCTGGACCTGATCGGTGCCTACGGCCCTGATGACGTCGGGTGCCTTGTAGGGAAGCTCGCCCGCGGCGAACACCGTGATCTTCAGCCGCCCTCCGGTCGCCTTGGTGACGTCCTCGGCAAACGCGCGATTGAGTTGGGCGGGCTTGTCGTTGACCGGGAAATACGTGAAGAACTTCCACTCCGTCGTGCCCTGGGCGAGTGCCGAAGTCCCGCCGAAAGCCGCTACCGCTACCGCCAGACATGCCGCCTTGCGCCACGCGCTCGCAGTGTCCATACGCTCCTCCTTCGCCGATGAAAGCCCGCCCGCTGTACCGCGGAGTTCGCGCACTCTAGCGCCGCTCGCGACCGCGCGGCAATGCGAGAAATTGCCGGCGATTTACCGCCTGGGGTGCGGCTTCGTGTGGAGCGGCGGCTGGCGCGGCGCGGCGTTGGATTCGGCAGTGGCGAAACGTCCGGCCTGGTCGTAGATGGCAGTCATCGTCCGCATGAAGGCCGCCGCCTCGCGAACCATGTTGCGCTCGCCGGACACCCAGGCGAGGCTCGGGACAAGCACCCGCTCGCGGACCTTGCGATACTCGATGCACGCCTCGTCGCCCAGCGGCGTCGTTTCGAAGTGGCGCTCGCGGCCCGTCGTGGTTACCTTGACCAGCCCGGCTGCAGTGAGCTTCTTGAGCGCGTACGATACGAGATGGGTGTCGTTGATGTTGATGACCATGCAGATTTCGGCCAGGCGACCCCCGCGAGCGCGGTGATTGACCATGTGCAGCACGAGGATGTCGAGGGCGTTCAAGCCGCGGAAACGTGCGGCGTTCATGCAGTTCTCGACCCAGCGCATGAAGCCGAACATGAGAATTTCCAGGGAGAACTCGAACTCCGACAACTCGCGGCTTTGCGGACTCGCAAGGAACGGGTGCGCTTCGCCAGGCACCGGAACCGGCAGCCTGGAGCGAGGGTGCGGGGACGGCGTTCTGGTGCCCTTGCGGCTGGTGCTCATCCTTGCCGATCCCATGTCCGCGTCGATGCGCGAGTAAGCGTGCGAAGGCATCCCATCGTCCGGAGTATCGGAAACCGCGGAGCTTCCCGTCAACTCGGGCCGGATTCGCATGCGCGGCAGAGCCTGTCGCCTTCCGCTTCGGCGCGGGCATTGTGACATGACCGACCCAGCGAGCGATGCCGATACCTCGGTCACCACGCTCGGCAACGGCGTGCGCGTGGTCGTTCTCCGGCTGCCGCACGTGGCCACGGCTGCGGTCAGCGTCTTCGTGCGCAGCGGCAGCCAGCACGAGAGCGCGCGCCTCAGCGGCATCAGCCATTTCATCGAGCACATGGCCTTCAAGGGCACGCGCTCGCGCGACTGCCAGCAGATCAACCTCGATGCCGAGCGTCTGGGTGCCGAGGTCAACGCCCATACCGACAAGAACCATACGGCGTTCCACATGCGCGGCCTGGCGCGCGATGCCGGATCCTTCCTGCGGATGCTGGGGGACATCGTCCGCCAGAGCACCTTTCCCGAAGCCGAGCTCGAGCGCGAGCGGCAGGTCATCCTGCACGAGTACGCCGAGGACGAGGACGACGCACTGTCGACCGCGTTCAAGCTGTTCGACCAGGCGTGTTACGGCAATCACGCGGTGGCCCGTCCCGTGATCGGCAGCCGGACCAACATCCGGCGTTTCACCCGCGCCGAGCTGGCGGCCTACGTGGAGCAGCAGTACACCGGCGCGAACGTCGTCGTCGGTATCGCCGGCAATGTCGATGCCGACCACGTCGTCGCCGACGCGTCGGCAGCGTTCGGCGACATGCCTCGCGGCAGTGACAATCTGGTCGCGGCGCCGGAGTATGTCGGCGGAATCCGCTCGCGCCGGATGCCCGGCTACAACCAGGCACACGTCGTGCTCGGCTTCCCGATGCCCGGGCTGCTGGGCGAGTATCAAGGCGCCGTCGTCGCCGCGGCGCTGTTTGGCGAAGGCATGAGCTCGCCGCTGCTCGACCAGATCCGCGAGCGACGCGGCCTGGTCTACCACGCGGATTGCTCAGCCGACGTGACGGACCTGTGCGGTCAATTCGTGATCGAGGCGTCGACCATGCCCGAGCACCTCGACGAATACTTCGTCGAGGTCACCCGGTTGCTGCGCGAACACGCCGAGGCCACCGACCCGGTCGGGCTCGAACGCGCGCGCAACCAGATCGTGGTACGCAGCCTGTGCGTGCAGGAGGTTCCTTCGCAACGACTGGAGGCCGCAGCACTCGACCTCTTCGCCTTCGGCCGCGTGCGCTCGCGCGAGGAACTGATGGCCGGCATCGCGGCGGTGACTCCGGTCCAGGTGCGCGAGGCGTTCGCGCGAGCTCGCAGCGCGGGCGCCGCCGTGGCGCTGGCCGGCAAGATCGCCAAGGGGACGGAGGAACGCGTCGCTCGGCTGGTGGCCCGGCGCGGCCGTTGACCCTGCACCGGTCGAGATGTGCGGCGCCGCGCTCGACCCTTACCGCTCGCTGCCGTGGGCGACGATTGCGAGCGCCACCGCCGCGGGCGCCTCATTGCACGGGTTGCGGGTGGCCCGCATCGGCTCTCGAAGCACCCTCAATCGGCTGCAGGGGATCCGTCGGCCGCGGCGAGGTGCGCGAGACTCCAGAAGTAGCGCTCCGTGACTTGCCGGCGAAGCCGATCGGCCATCTCGATCTCCGCATCGGTCGGGAATGCCGCCCGAGGCTCGGCAGAGGCGGCGGTGTTGTGCTGTTCAGTGTTCTGCATGGCGCGCACCAGTCGTGGGGACTGCGCCTGCGTTGCACGTTACGGGCCACCGTCGGGATGTCCCGCAAAATCAAGCCGTGATGCCCGCCTCGCCGCCGCGCAGCTCGCGCGACGTGTAAAGCCGGCCAACGGGCTCCCGCGCAACGTTGCGCACGAGGCGTACATGTTGTGCACGTGCGGCTGCGCCACGTCGTGCAATTGCCCGCTGCGGGATCGGCGCCTCGCAGGTCGCAGCGATGTCAAGGCAGAGCGCTGTGGCCGGCTTCGTCGGTGACGAGATAATCTTCAGCCCGCAGAAAGCCGATCAAGTCGCGGGGATTCGACAGCCGGGGCGCACATGCCGAGGCGCTGGCCTCCGCGGTACGAAGCTCCACCGTCGAGCGCTCCGCTGGATAGAAGCGCTCGACCGCAGCCAGCACTCGCGGCGCTCCGGCAGACGCGCAGCGCTCGATCGCCACGACGCGTCGGTCATGGCTTTGAAGCCAGCCGGCAACGCTCGCGACATTGTCGAAGTGCGTCGTGCCTACGGCGTAATGCGCCGCAGCCACGGTAAGCCGCACTTCCGGGTCAGCGGAACGCGTCTGCTGCGCCGAAGCGACGTCGGTTGCAATGATGGCCAGCCCTGCGCCGGCACAGGCTATTCCGAGGCACGTCTTCATCATCGTTGCGTTCATCGCGTTCTCCTGATCCGTTGACGGTACGGTCGTGCCCTTCGCGACCCGTCGTGAATTCTGGGAACGCCGCCAGTCCTGCGCAAACGATGTTTTCGCACGGCAGGGATGAGCCGCACGCATGAATCGGCCGGGTCGCCTATCTGCGATTGCGCTTGGCGTTTTCCGCGACCGAGGGCGTCGCGCGCCGGTCAGGACCGGTGCGTGCAGATGTCGGTTGTGCAACCATCCGCAGGTGCTCAGGCAGGTCCGCGGCGTCCTGGGCCATCTCCGACTTCACCCACTGCACGAATGCCGCGACGTCGGACCGCCGCGCGATCGTTGGGCTTGTGATGAGACAGAACGTGCCAAGCGTCGCCGCGGAAGGCGCGCCAAATGGCGCACTCAGCAAGCCATCGTTCAAATGCTTCGCGACGTGCGGCCACTTCCCCATCGCGATCCCACCCTGCGCAACGACACTCTGAATCAGCTGGTCGTAATGGGAGAACCGCAACAGCCTTGCCGGCTTGACCGCCCGCGTGCCCGATGCGTTGAACCACAGTTCCCAATCAGACCACGGTCGACCGGCGATGGTGGTCTCGAAATCGAGCAGCACGTGCTGCGAGAGATCGTCATACGTCCGGAGCGGCCGGCACGGATCACGCAGCAGTGCAGGCGAACAGATCGGAAACAGCCGGTAGTCCGCGAGCGGTTGTCCTTCGAGCTGATCCTTGGCGCGAATGTAGCGGATCGCCACGTCGATCTGCTCGCCTTCCATGTTCGTGCGCTCGTTGTTGGCAACGATGCGGAGGTCGATTTCAGGATGTAGCCGCGCGAAATCGGGCAATCGCGGCGCAAGCCACAGCGAAGCGAATGGCACCGTGGTCGTTACGGCCAGGGTGACGCGCGGGGAGGCGAGGCGGTCGACGGTTGCCGTCAGCAGCGCAAAGATCTCGTCGGCGCACCGATACAGCTCCTCCCCGGCCCGGGTGAGCGTCAGCCTCCGATTCACGCGATGGAACAGCGGCTGCCCGACCTGTTCCTCGAGCAGCTTGACCCCGCGGCTGATGGCCGATTGAGTGACGAAGACGTCGGTTGCCGCCTGGGTAAAGCTCAACGATCGCGCCGCCGCATGGAATCCGCGGAGGTGATCGAGGGACAAGCGAGGATACCGATCTTTACGCATTCTCGAGACTCAAGCCACGCATGCGAAAACATCGTTTTGACGACCCCGCTCCCGCCGCGCACAATCGGGCGGGCCCGTCGGTGGTGCCGACATCATAACGCTCAGCCAGGAGCAGCGAGGCCAATCATGCGCCAGGGTGGATGCCAGTGCGGCGGCGTTCGTTATGAATGCGCCGATACGCCGTTGAAACTCATCGTGTGCCACTGCGCGGAGTGTCGCAAGCAATCGGCTTCCGCATTCGGGATGACGTATCAGGTCCCCAGGACGGCCTTTCGGCTGACGCGCGGAGCGCCGCGGTTCTGGACCAGAGCGAGCCAGCACGGCGATACGATCGTGTGCGCGTTCTGCCCCGAGTGCGGATCGCGCGTCTGGCATGCTTCGTCGCGAACGCCCGACTGCATCAACGTCAAGGCGGGCTCGCTGGATGAACCGGTGGACCTCTCCGGCGCCGTGCACATCTGGACCGATCGCCGCTTGCCCGGCGTGACCATCCCGCCGGGCACGCCCCAATTCCCTCAACAGCCGGCGTGAGAGAAGACAAAGGCGCCGACGCTTCCGACCCGTTCTCCGCCCCGCTCTCCGCCGCGCCCGCCGCGCGCCCGCCGCCACCCTTGCCGCCGACGCGGAACGATCGCGGAACGCACCCCACCGTACCTTCTCTCCCGACGACACCGGGAGCGAATCACCACCCGCCCCCTCGAGCGCGTCCGAGCGCTCAGTGTCCGACCCGCGCGGTGAGTCCCGGCCCCATGGCCAGCGTCGCAGCCGCCATCTCAACCTGTACCAAGGAGAGCAGCACCATGACGTCAGCAATGAGCATGACCGCGGGCTCGGCGAACCCCACGACCGCCCGCTACGCAAACTGCATCGAAGTGTCGAAGCGGATCCGCTGGGAGATCGACCGCGACGTGATTCGCGGCCGCACGTTCGACTTCAGCCGCAAGTTCCTGCCGGACGGACTGTCGATGATCCCGGCGCTGACGTTCCTGGCCGAACGCGAGGCGCGCTTCCTGTCGCAGATCCAGGGCCGCACGTACGCCAACATGTTCGCGCTGGTCGAGCGCTTCATCGGCGCCAAGGTCGCCGAGCTCGGCCACGACCATGCGCTGGGCGACCAGGTCGCGTTCGAGGCGCTGGTGCGCCTGACCGACGAGGAGCTGAAGCACCAGGAGCTGTTCCGCCGCCTCGAGACGCATGGCCGGCGAGCAGATGCCGGCGGGCTACGAATTCAAGCCGCAGCCGAACGACGTCGCCGCCGCCGTGCTGAGCAAGTCGACGTGGGCCGTGATGGCGCTGACGCTCGACATCGAGATCTTCTCGCAGGTGCACTACCGCGTCGAGCATCGAGCCCGACACCGCAGCTGTCGGACCTGTGGAAGGACGTGTTCCTGTTCCACTGGAAGGAGGAGTCGCAGCACGCGATTCTCGACGAGCTCGAGTGGCGCGCGCGAGAACGCCCGCCTCGCCGACGCGGAGCGCGACCGGGGCGTCGACGATCTGATCGAGCTCGTCGGCGCCGTCGACGGGATCGTGCAGATGCAGGCGAGCGCCGATGCCGAGCTACTTCATCGCCACCGCCGGACGCGCGTTCAGCGCCGCCGAGCAGGCCGCGATCCGCGAGCGTGGTGCTGAGCGCGTACCGCTGGCAGTACATCGTCAGCGGCGCGCAGGAGCCGCGCTTCGGCGAGGTGCTGACCGAGCTCACGACGTCTGCGCAGATGGAGCGCATCGGGGCCGCGCTGGGCCCGATCGTCGCCTTCACCGCTCAAAGCATGCATTGATCGCAGAGTGGACCGGGGAGGCGGTAGGCTCGGAAGCATTCCCGCCGCCGGTCCGCGCCACATGCAAACCACCCCGGAGCACACGACATGAACTCGATGACATCCACCATCGCGGCGCCGAGCGCAACGGTGCCAGCGACCATCCCGTCGACGTTGCCGCACGTCGCGCCCGATGGCGCAGCCGGGACGACGTGCAGGTCGATCGCACTCGATCGCGGCAACGTGCTGCGCATTCGTGACGGTCGCGGCCTGCGCGTGACTCCCGCGACGGGAGTGCTCTGGATCACGGAGGAGAATTCCACGACCGACACCGTGCTGCTCCCGGGGCAGACGCATCGGATCGCCCATCCGGGACTCGCGCTCGTGCTCGCGCATCGGACTTCGCTCGTGCTGCTGGAAGTGGCTGCCGGCGCAGCGCCGCCGCGGCGCGTCGATTTCGCGTACGCCGACGGCGCGCCTGGACGTCGCGTGGGGTTCGGTACGCCTCGGCGGCTGTCGCTGCGCGCGTTGGCGAGAGCGGTTCGCGGGCTCATCCGGAACGCGCTTTCGGTGAACTTCGCGAGCGTGAAGCAGCGCCGCGAGGTGCCTCCGAGCGGTGGCCGGCTCGAGCACGACATGGTGCATTCGACGCGGCTCGTTCGCCGTACACGCCGTGTGCTGGGCGCGCAGGCGCCGCTGCCGAGCAACGCACGAGCCGCGATCTCGCGCGATCTTTTCTTTCCGTATTACTAAGGCGGATCGAGCAAGACGTGATCGTCGTCGCACGCGCCTGGCCCTGAGACATGGCGGCGTTCGGCTGTCCCTGACCGAACGGGCTAGTGCGCCAGCCGAAACCGGGTGCCCCGGAAACTGAACACCGAACTGTTGATGCCGATTTCGTCGAGCCTCACATCGGGTGCCGCCTCGCTTCCCTGATTCAGAACCTGGTTGTTGACCACCAGCAGTCGCTGCGCCGGGTTGTCCGAATAGATGGCGCCGGTGATGGTCAGCGCCGGGACCTGGCGCCGAAGCGCCTCCGGCAACTCCGCAAGCAACGGTACCGCAGCGCCGGCGGTGCGGCTTGCCGGTGCGGTCGGGACAACCCGCGGCGCCACCGCGGGCGAGCGCTTTGCCGGCGTCAGGTCGGGAGCAACCGCTGCAGGATCCGGTGCGGAAGGCGCTGGCACCGGAAGGGCCACCGGCGGCGGCGCAGGCTGCGCGGCCGCTGCAGCGACGTCGGCGGGCAACGGTTGCGTCGTCGGCGCGGGCGGCGTGACTTTGACCAGAGCGGGTTCCGGTGCCTGCTCGAGCGGCATATCGCTTGCCGTGCGCCATGCCCACAGGCCGAGCGCCATCGCGACAAGCGCCAGAGCGGCGGTGGCGGCCAGCCAGACAGCGCGCGATGCTGCAGGGGCCGCCGCCTCGTGCTGGGCGCTCGTCACCTGTCGCGTGTACAGGCCCGGCACCACGCCGCGCTCGCGTTCGGCATCGGCCCGTTTCAGCGCGTCGAGGATGTAGGACATGGCCTCAGCGTGCTCCGGCTTGCAGCCGCGGCTCGTTGCTGCCGGCCGCGCTGTCGAGTTGCATGAAAGTCATCGGACCAGGCAGCCCGTCCGGCTTCAGCCCCTGCGCCCGCTGAAAGTCTCGCACACGGGCGCGCAGCGCACTGTCCAGCACCGACGGCGCCGAGCCCGACGCGTGGCCCGTCCTGCCATCCAGCAGATCGAGCTTATCGGTGAGATATTCGATCGCCGCTCCTGTAGCGCCGTCGGGCAGATCCGGGACGTAGCCTGGAGGCGGGCGCCAATACGTGGCGAAGTCGCCGCGCCAGACGCGGCCCAGCGAAACCAGTCGGATCTGGTGCAGGCCGTCCGCCATCCGCAGCGTTGCGGCCTGCTCGTTCAAACCGACCAGCAGCGCGTAGACCGGTGCTCCATGGTCGGCCTGCAACGTCAGGATGCCGGGGTGCCCCAGCTGGCGCAACAAGGGCAGCGTCAGGTTGGCGGCGCGATAGCACTGCACCTGTTGTGCTGCTGCGGCCAGGCACGGCTCGCCTTGCATTGCCGGCAGTTTCCACAACGACGCCAGTTCGCGCCACGCGACATCGATATCGCGTGGCAGTTGCGCCAGCAGGGGGTCGATGTCTTCGAGCGCTACCGGTACCGAAGATTGCGCCTGGGCCGACGAGGAATCGGCAGCGGGTGCTTTTGGCGCAGCGGCCTCGGGAGCGCTCGCAGCGGACGCCATCGACGTCGGCGGCGCAGCACTGCGTTGCACTGCCGACGGATTCTGTTCGTCGTGCGGCCAGAACAGGTAAGCGGCCACGGTGCTGCCCGCCAACAGCAGCAGGCCGCCCGACACATAGGCCATGCGTGTCCGGTCCGCAAAGCGGGTTCGTCGGGCCTCGGTGCCGAACACCTCGCTCGCCGCCTTGTCCACGATCTTGCGGTCGACGCGGTGCAGGCCATGGGCCCAGGCGCCCAGCAATGCGCGGCCGCACAGCAGATTGATGCGACGCGGCACGCCGCGTGCCAGGTGATGGATGCGCTGCAGCGAGCGTCGGTCGAAAGGCGTTGGGCCGGTCAGGCCAGCCACGGCCAGACGGTGTCCGATGTACTGGATGGTTTCGGCCTCGCTCAAGCTGTCGAGATGAAAACGCGCGATGACGCGCTGGGCCAGCTGCTCGAGCTCCGGGCGCGCCAGCATGCTGCGCAGTTCGGGCTGGCCGATCAGCACGATCTGCAGCAGCTTGCGCTCGCTGGTTTCCAGATTGGTCAGCAGACGCAATTGCTCCAGCACCTCGGGCGTGAGGTTCTGCGCCTCGTCGATGACCAGCACGCTGCTTTGTCCGGCGGCATGACTCTCGAGCAGAAAGACATTCAGCGCGTCGATGTAGTCCTTGACGGACGGCGCCGTTCGAGGCCGTGTCGGCCACGGGAATGTGAAATTCCTCGCAGATGGACTGCAGCAGTTCCGTGACGGTGAGCTTGGGGTTGAAGACGTACGCCACGTGGCAGCTGGAGGGAATCTGTTCCAGGAAGCAGCGGCATATCGTCGTTTTGCCGGTACCGATATCGCCGGTCAGCAGGACAAAGCCACCCCCTGTGCCCCCGGCACCGCCGCCCGGACCCGTGACGCCGAAGAGCAGGTGCGCCAGCGCCTCCCGGTGCCGCTCGCTCATGAACAGGTAGCGCGGGTCGGGCGCGATGGAAAACGGGTCCTGCGTCAAGCCGAAGTGGTGCGAGTACATGGCGCGAGCTTAGCCCGCGTCGGATCGCGTATTCAAGGCTTGACGCCAGGCGCTTTGCACCTCACGCAGGCGGGTGCCGCGGTCGTTCCGACAGGGCCGCCCATCGCAGGAGCGCGCCGGGCCGCATGCCCGGCTGTCGTCCTCACTGCGGCCGCGCTACAGCAGCCAATCGATCGGCATCACTGCCATGAAGCCGGTCCTGAACCGACGCCACCAGTTCGTCTCCGGCTCCGTCGTGTAGACCGTCTCTCCGGCAGCCGTGTGGTCGACCCACTCCAGGCCAGCGCCGTCCTTGGCCAGTCGGACCTGCCACGACCGCTCGCGGATCGAGGTGTCGAATGCCTGCGCGAGCCGCTGCGCCAGCGCGGGGCTGTCGATGACCAATCCCATTTCGGTGTTGAGATGGGCCGACCGCTGGTCGAAGTTGAACGACCCCACGAAGATACTCTTGCCATCGACGGCGTAGGTCTTCGCGTGCAGGCCCGTGCCCACGCTCGGCCCCGGCAGCTTCTCGTCCCCGCGTGAGGCACCCGCAACGGGCTTGAGCTCGTAGAGCTCGACGCCCGCCCGCAGCAGGTCGTCGCGTCGCTTGGCATAGCCGGCGTGCACGGCAGCCGCTTCGGCCGTGGCGAGCGAATTGGTCAGGATCCTTATCTTCACGCCGCGCTTGGCCAATGCGACCAGCCCCGCGGTCCCGCCCTCTCCCGGGATGAAGTACGGCGACACGAGGTCGAACGTCTTCTCGATGTTGCCGAACGACTGCATGAGCTGGGTGAAGAGCAGGATGTCCGCGCGCTCGTCCTCGAGCGTCTTGGCGGGATCGTCGTAGACCAGGCGCGCAGTCGTCCACTCGATGGAGAGCTTGCGCTCCAGGAGCTCGCGCAGCAGCGGCGTAGCACGCACCGCGTCGAGATAGACCATCGACTGCGGATCTGCGCGGTTGGCGGTGAACCGCGCTTCGAGATCCGCCGCGCCCGTCGGGCCCGGTACGCCGACGAAGCTCGCTGCGGGGTATGCCGAGGCACTGTTCCAGTAGAGATCGAATTCCTTCGATACCTCGCGCACCGCCTCGCCTGCCGCGATCACGTCGAGGTCGGTCAAGGTGACTCCCGTGCCGGCGCCGAAGTACTCGTTCGCGATGTTCCGCCCGCCGACGATCGTCACCTGGTTGTCCACGGTGAACGACTTGTTGTGCATGCGGTGGTTGACCCGCTTGAAGTCGCCCACGAAGTTGAGCAGGCGCGCGCTGCGCTCCGTCAGCGGGTTGTAGAGCCGCACCTCGATGTTGGGATGCGCATCGAGCGTTGCGATGGTCGGGTCCAGCCCCTTGGTGTTGGCATCGTCGAGCAGAAGTCGCACCCGCACACCCCGTTCGGCAGCGCGCCACAGCGCCTCGAACATCAGGTAGCCCACCTGGTCGCCATGCCAGATGTAGTACTGCGCGTCGATCGACTTCTCGGCGACGCCCGCAAGCGCCACGCGCGCTGCGAAGGCGTCGTGCGGCTCGGGGATCGCGTGGACCCCGGTCTTGCCCGGATGCGCGGCGGCATCGACGCCGATTCGTCCGCCAAGCAGCGTCTGGGACGTGTCGGCGAGCGCAGTGGTCGCGGTGCGTCCCTCGAGCGGCGGCAAGCTCGCGCAGCCGGCGAGCAGTGCGATGAGGCCGGCGGCGAGGAGTGCGATTGCAGAGCGCAGCGGCGGAAGCGATCTGCTCTCGCGTGCATGGACATCGGTCAGGACGATCGTCATGGCGGTGCTCCGGACGGGGAATCTGTGCGGAAGTTGCACCGCAGACGGTTTGGCTGTCCTTGCAATTCTCGACAGCGGTGAGCTCGCCATCCAGCCGAGCTGTTGCATTAATAATCTGGAAGCCGCCGAGCGGCGAGTTGCCGCGCTGGAGCGTCCGGCCCTTCGCGGCGAACTTTGTTCCAATGTGCCGGCGGTTTATCCTGCTAACTGCCGCCAGCGAGCCATTCGCCGAGCCCATGCGGCCCTCCTCCGCACACACGCGGGCAACCTCCTGAAGGACTGAATGAACGCTTTCTCCTCCGATCGGCCTCGCAGCAGGCTACCCGTCGTCGTCGTCCTGCTCGTGATCGCCGTCGCCGCCCTGGCCGGCGGTGGCTACTACCTGCTGCCACGTCTCGAATCCGAGCCCCCGCAGATCGTCGTCTCACCCAATGTCGACGTGCTGGGTGCGACACCGCTGGAAATCCAGATCGTCGACAAGGGGACCGGCTTGAAGTCGGTCACGGCGACGCTGTCCCAAGGCGGAACCGAGCACGCCCTTGCCTCCGAGCAGTTCGCGCAACCCGCGGGCGAGAAGAAGATCGCGGTGGCCGCTGGCGAAGGTGTCCGGCGTGAAGGAAGGCCCCGCCGTGCTTCGCGTCAGCGCACGCGATGCCTCGCTGTCGCATTTCTTCAGCGGCAACGAGGCCGTGCTGGAGAAGAACCTCACGATCGACACCACGCCGCCCACGCTGGAGCTCATCGCCGACGACCGCTACGTGAACTTCGGCGGCGTGGGCGCGATCGTCTACAAGGCGTCGGCAGACACGGCAACCAGCGGGGTGAAGATCGGCGACTACTTCTTCCCCGGCTTCCGCGGCCAGGTGAAGGACCAGCCGGACCACTTCCTGGCCCTCTTCGCACACCCCTACAACGTCGCGCCGGAGCTAAGGCCGACGCTGGTCGCCACCGACAAGGCCGGCAACACGCGCGAGATGCGGCTCGCCTACGAGCTCAAGAACGTGCGCTACAAGAAGAGCACCATCGCGATATCGGACAGCTTCCTGCAGAAGGTCGCGTCGCTGCTCGCCGACGTCGCCGCACGGCAGGGCACGCCGAAGGACGTATTCGTCGCCGTGAACAGGGGACTGCGGAAGGAGAACGAGGACCGCATCACTGCGGTCACGAAGAAGGCCACGCCATCGATGCTGTGGAAGGACGCGTTCGTCCAGCTCAGCAACTCGAAAGTCGAGGCGAACTTCGCGGATCAACGGACGTACACCTACAACGGCGAGGTGATCGATACCGCGTACCACCTCGGCTACGACCTGTCCGTCACCAAGAACTACCCGGTCGAGGCCGCCAACAGCGGCACGGTGGCCTTCACCGGCGACCTCGGCATCTACGGCAACACGGTGATCCTCGACCACGGCCTCGGTCTCTTCACGCTCTACGGCCATCTCAGCTCGATCGACGTGAAGGCGGGCGATTCCGTCGCCAAGCGTCAGGTCCTCGGCAAGACGGGTGAAACGGGGCTTGCCGCCGGCGACCACTTGCATTTCGGGGTCTATCTCGACGGCGTCGCGGTCCTGCCCGTGGAGTGGTGGGACCAGAAGTGGATCGACGACAACATCAAGTCCAAGCTGGAAGGGCGGAGCGGGCAGGAGATCGCGGAAACGCAGCAGCCGGTGAAGGGCGCGCGGAAGGGTGGGGGGAAGCGACGGCGATAGTCGCGGCGGCCCGCATTGGACCGCAGGAATCGCCCCGGGGCGGCCCACTTTCCGCCGACATGGGCGCGGGAAACCAAATCCATCGCGCGCCGAGTCACCGCAGTCGTGAGTCCACATGCGCACGACGGCAGCTGCCGTCGTCAGGGCCGGGCCTTGCGGTGCTCGTGCCAATTACGAAATTCCCGGAGCAGGAATTCTTCGTCCGCCGGGGCGACATCAAAACGTTGGCAGGCCTGCTCGATGAGCGACGGCGTCCAGGTCCCCTGTTCAGAAAGCCACGCGACAGCGCGGCGCAACGAGTCGCCTTTCGGGACGATGGGCGGAACAGGCATGGGCGCGCTTCTAGCAGATCAGACCTAGCGATGCGACCGGCGAGAGCAACGAGGCCGTACGACTCCGGCCGTTCGGTCCCGCTGCCGTTTCAGACGCGGAACTGAACCGGCGGCATTGTCGGCCCGCAACGTCTGCGCACGCGACGCAATCAATCCTTCACGTACATGCTGCGAGCTCCTGCGAGTGAGCGCAAGCGGACACGGTAACCATGTCGAAAGGCAACGGCGAACCGCAACAGCGGGTGCGGGTAGCCAAGCGCCGCGGCCCCGGCGTTGTCCAGCCAACGCGTTCCGCGAGGGAGAGGCCGCATGGCGGCCACGAGCACTGCGAATGGAGCGGAGATCATGTGTGGCATTGTTCTCCGCCGTTCGTTGAACTGAAAGCGCCTTCCGCCGAGTCGGCAAGGGTCGCATCGAGGATCGGATCCCATGAAGCGTTTCTTGAACTCTTAGGGGGCAACGGAAGTAGGGGCATTGGCAGTGACGATGTGCGTCGCTCGAGTGCGACCGCATCCACGCCGCGCATCGCAGGAGCGCGCCGTCTATGTTGCGCCAAGGAGCACCGGACGATGCGGCCCGTACGGACCCAACGTATTCTCCGACAGCAATCCGCTACGTCGCGCGAAGCACTGAGATGTTTCGTCTCAAGCATCGTCGGACGACACCAGCAACGACCGCAAACGCAGTATCGATCATTACTTCAACGGGGGGCTGCAATGAGTATCTATGAGATGGGGGCCTTGCGAGTTCTGAAGACTCTTGGGGCCGCTGCCGTGATGGCCGCATTGATGTGGCAGCCGGCCATGGCGAGCGAGAAGCTGGTAGTAATGGGCCACCGGGTCCACCAGGACACGGCCACCGCCGGGCCCACCGGCGACGTAACGGCGGAATGGCGTAAAGGTCATGATGCGACGATCGAGTGGATTACGCTCGGCAACGATCCGTTGCGCGAACGCCTCTTTCGTGAACTGAGCCTGGGCGAGACGTCCGTCAACATCGCCTTCGTCCTGAATGGCTGGGCAACGCCCAAGATCGCCAGGCTCCTGACTCCGCTCGACGACTACCTGAAGAAGGAGCCGATTGCGAATTTCGACGACATCTCGCAACAGATGCTCAAGGCGATGAGCTTCGGCGGCAAGGTCTACGCCATTCCCTATCGTCACGCCACGCAAGGGCTTCATTACAACGAGGCCATCTTCAAGGAGCGCGGCATCGCCAAGCCGCCCGCAACCACCGAAGAATTGATCGCGGACGCCAGGAAGCTCTCGTTCACTCGCGCCGACGGAACCAGGGTCTATGGCCTGGTCCTGGGCGCCTACACGCACCAGATCGCGCTCCTGCGGGCGATGGGCGGCGAGTTCGTTACACCCGATATGAAGTTCGGCGGTCCCGACAAGGTTCTGGTCAACTACTATCGGACGATCAACGCGCTGTTCAAGGAGGGCGTCCTTCCCCAGGCCATGACGACCTTCGACCAGAACACGCCGCTCGAGTGGATGTCCCAAGGCCGCGTGGCGATGGTCATCTATCCCATGGCGCGGAACGCCCAGTTGAACGATCCGAAGCGGTCGAAATATCCCGGCCAGATCAAGACCATTGCAGTTCCCGCCGCAGCCGGGTCGGGAAAGACGGTGGCACCGGGCATCTTCGAATTCTGGGCCATGGCTATCCCGGCCAACGCCAAGAACAAGGATCTTGCGTGGAGCCTGATTCGCGAGCTCTCCACCCCGCAGAACACGGTGCGCGAGGCCTTGGCCGGCAACGGTGCCGTTCGCGCGTCGGCTTACGACGATCCGAAAGTCCGTGCGATGCTTCCGTATGCGGACGAGGAACGCAAGAGCTTCCTCAGCGGCTCGCCGGCCATTCCAGCCTTCGACAACGAGGCCAAGGTCGCTGACATCTGGAACGAGACTTTCCAGTCGGCGATGCTGGGGCTCACGTCGCCTGAGAGCGCCGCTGCGGAACTCAAGAAACGCGTCTCGGCGCTCCTGCCGTAGGTCGATGCGTCCCGCCCGGCACCGGGGACCGGGCGGGATGGCCCCTTTCCCTGTCAGTCAATTCGTCTACACGACATTCGCCATGCGACGATTGGGCTTAGTGCAATACCTGATGACGGTCCCGGCCAACGGCCTTGTCGTCGTCGTTTTGCTGATTCCGGCGATCTATGTCTTCGTTCTCAGTTTCACGCATTCGACTTACGGCACGTCCCCAACCTTTGCCGGGTTCGAAAACTACATCAACCTGATCCACGACCGGTGGTTCTGGCGGGCGACCTTGAATACGTTCATCGTCGTCAATGCCATCGTCTACATCGAGCTCTTTCTCGCCATGGGGTTGACCCTGATCGTGCCGCCGCCGGGCCCCCTTTGTCGCATCATCATCTCGATCATCCTGCTGCCCTATGCGGTCAGTCAGGTGGTCGGCGTTCTCGTCGTCAAGTACATGTTCGACCCCGGTGCTGGCGTCGTCGCGCACTGGCTGGCTGCGCTGCGCCTGCCCGAGCTGGCGTGGACGATCCAGCCCAATGACGCCTTTGTGCTCGTCGTGCTGCTCAGTGTTTGGCTGCACATGCCGTTTACCTTCCTGATTCTGTACACGTCCTATTTGGCGCTGCCGCCGGAGCAGTACGAGGCGGCGCGGGTCGACGGCGCCAACGCTTGGCAGCGATTCCGGCATGTCACCCTGCCCTTATTGATGCCGGCGATCCTGGTCGCGATGATGTTCCGCTATATCTTCGCCTTCCGCATATTTCCCGAGGTGTGGCTGCTGACCGGTGGCGGTCCGGCGAGACAGACCGAAGTCCTTGCCGTCTATCTCTATAAAACCGCTTTCCGATACGACGACTTCGGGCTGGCGTCGGCGACGGCGTGGGCGATGGTCCTGTTGTCCTTGTTGATCGGCATCGGATATTTGCGGAGCATGTACAGAAGGATGTTCTCCGGTGACCGTTAAGAAGGCAAAGCGCTTTTTGGGCCGCGGCGCCAGGATGGTGGCGATCATCGTCGCCATCCTGTGGTCCGCCTTCCCGATCTATCTTGTGGTGTCGTCGTCGTTCAAGCAGATCAGCGACATATTCGCCGTCCCGACGAAGATGATCTTCGCGCCGACAATTGAGAACTATGTTCGCCTTTGGCACGACTGGCCGGCCTTTTTCGACAGCATGCTGAATAGCGTGATCATTACGGTCGGTGCCACAGTGGTCACCATCATCAGCAGCGCCATGGCCGGTTGGGTGTTATCGCGCTATTCATCGCGTTCACTCACGGTTTCCGCCTTCGCGATGATCGGATTGCGGTTGTTCCCTCCAATCGTCATCATCCTGCCGCTGTTTCCCGCGGCGAACCTGGTCGGTCTGAACGACACCCGCATCTTGATCGTGATCTTGTACGCTTCATTTTTCGTGAGTCTGGCAACCTGGATCATGAAGGCCGTCTTCGATCAAATTCCGCGCGAGATCGAGCAAGCGGCGGCATGCGATGGCGCATCCTTTTGGCAGACGCTGATCCATATTTCGGGTCCCCTCGGCATTCCCGGAATGATTGCCGCCGGTGTCTTCGTTTTCATCTACTCCTGGAACGAATATTTCTTCCCCTTCATATTCACGACATCGAATGCCAAGACCGCTCCCGTCGTTCTGAGCGAAATCATGGGATCCGCCACCGGCGTCGACTGGGGCGTCCTATTCGCCGCGGCAACCATTCAGCTCGTTCCAATCGCAGTATTCATTATCGTCGTCCAGAAGTTTCTGATCGTCGGACTGACCGCCGGATCAGTGAAGGGATGATTGTTCCGAGTTGGTTCCACAACATCACGGAGGAGTTGCATGTCTCAACCAAGCCAATTCGACGTCGTCGTTGCCGGCGCCGGCATGTCCGGGGTGTGCGCCGCCATTGCGGCCGCTCGCAATGGGGCGCGCACCTTTCTGACCGACCGCTACACGTTCCTGGGGGGCAACGCGACCGCCGGCCTCCTCGGCAACTTCCTCACCTTTCACGACATGAAGGGCGAGCAGATCTGCGATGGGATTCCCCAGGAGATCGTCGACGGCTGCATTGCCCTTGGCGGCGCATTCCGGGAACACAGGGGACACCTGCCGAATGCCTACGGCAACGCCTATTCGGTCACACCAATCGACGGCGAGACCTTGAAGCTCGTTACGCAAAGACTGGTCCTTGGCGCCGGCGTGACGCTCGCCCTGAACACCTACACCCTAGGGCCGGTGATGGAGGGCGATCGGGTGGCCGGGATTCGCGTCGTCAACAAGAGTGGCGAGGCGGAGATCCGCGGGAAGGTGATCATTGACGCAACCGGCGATGCTGACATCGTGGCCAAGGCCGGCGGACCGTTCCAGCAGGGCGATGAAGAAGGGCGAACCATGTCGATCAGCCTTTTTTCCCGTCTCGGCGGCGTCGATCTTCAGAGGCACCTCGAATATGTGAAGGCCAATCCCAATGAGTTCATGCTTGCCGAGGACCCCTTCATCGGCAAGACCAAGGCCGAAAAGGCGGCCGAACTCAAGCATTGGATGGACTACCCACTGGTCACCGGTCACTACACGGCGGTCAAAGCGGCGCAGGCCAAAGGGGAATTTCACCGGAATCGTCAGCGCGTCGTGTTCAGCATCACCACCATTCCCGGTGTTGTCACCCTGAACTCGACGAGCATGCTGGGCTATGACCCGACCGATGGTGATGCCCTAACGCGCGCTACGGTGGAGGGCCGGGAACAGATTTTCAAGGTCGCCGATTTCTATCGGAAGTACGTGCCCGGCTTTGAAAACTCCTTCACGCTCGATTCTGCGTCGGCCCTCGGCGTGCGCGAGAGCCGTCGGATCATCGGTGAACGAACGCTTACCGATCAATGGTGCCTCGACGCGCGAAAGAGCGACGAAGACATCGCTCGCGGCGCCTATTGCCTCGACGTCCATCAGGCGTCCGGCGTCATCGAACACAAACACGTCAGGGACGGCGAGTATTACGGCATCCCGTTCGGCTGTCTTGTTCCGAAGAAAGTCGAGGGCATTTTGGTCGCGGGTCGATCCCTCTCGTCGGAACGCTTTGCCAACGGCTCTGCGCGCAACCAGGCGCACGTCCAAGCCATGGGGCAGGCGGCGGGAACGGCAGCCGCCATCTGCGCCAAGTCCAACACCGTGCCGCGCGAGATCGACGTCGCGCGATTGCGGCAACACCTTAGCCGCGGCAGGGCGCATTGGTGTAACTCGCGGGCGGGTCAATGGCGAAAGCGCACGGCCATGCGTCATCGCCTTGAAGCCAAGCCCACGGCCGGCAGATGATCGAACCGTCAAGGACGGAGTGACGATATGGCGGTGATCGACCTGCGCAGGGTTGTCAAGCGATTCGGGACGACGGAGGTGCTGCGTTCCATCGACCTCACGATCCCACATGGCAAGCTGACGGTGCTGCTTGGCCCATCGGGCTGCGGAAAATCAACCATGCTGCGACTGATCGCCGGCCTGGAAGACCTCACCTCGGGCGACATCGAGATCGACGGAAAGAACGTCAATGACCTTGGACCGAAGGAACGCGGCTGCGCCATGGTGTTCCAGAATTACGCCCTCTACCCGCACAAGAGCGTGTTCGACAATCTCGCCTTCCCCCTGGCCATGGAAGGCATGGCTCGCTCGATCATCGCGAAGAAGGTCCGGGAGACGGCTCGACAGCTTCACATAGACGAACTGCTCGAGCGGCGTCCACGTGACCTGTCTGGTGGCCAGCGCCAGCGCGTCGCCATAGGCCGTGCGATGATCCGCAAACCGCAGTTCTTCCTGTTCGACGAGCCGTTATCCAACCTCGATGCCGAACTGCGGGTGCGCATGCGCCTCGAGATAGCCCGATTGCAGAAGGACCTCCAGACGACCATGGTCTTCGTGACCCACGACCAGGTCGAGGCCATGACCCTGGCGCACACCATCGTGGTCATGTGCGACGGCACCATCCAGCAGATAGGCTCGCCGCTCGCGGTATACCGCAATCCCAACAACCGGTTCGTGGCCAGTTTCATCGGCTCGCCGTCGATGAACTTTTTCGACGTAACGGCGACGGCGACGGATGGTGGCGTTACCCGCATGACACTGGCGGGGGGACAAGCCATAACGGTACCGCGTGTTCTCGCCGACGAGCCGGTAACCCTCGGTATCCGCCCCGAACACGTGGAGTTCAATCCCGACCTCCAGGACAACCGCATCAGCGACGTTGCCGGCGAGTATCAAGTGATTGGCATCGAACAACTCGGGGATCGCAGCTACGCCCATTTAGGACTGTCTTTGGGCGAGCTCACCATCCTCACTCCCGTGGAGCATCAATTTGGTGTCGGCAGCCCGTTTGTCGCGCGCTTCCCGCCGGATCGCATTCACGTTTTTGCAGCTGGTGGGCGTACCCTTTGACGTCGGACTGTTGCGCGCCGAACGCGCTCTGTACGGTCGCGGCGGCCAGTGCAGTCGCTACCGGAAGAACGATGCGCATGGCATGTCTTTCGGTTACGGCTGGTAGCCGTCGGTCAGGGTGTTCAGGAACTCCACGACGAGGTCGATCTCGGCAGGCGTGAGAGCGGGCGCCTGGCCCGGTCTCCGGTTGTAGGGCCCCTCGATCACATTCACATTGCGGACGAGATCCGGGGGCAGATCGTCGAACTTGCGGACGTTGCCGGCCGCGTCGGCCGGGTACCACTCCTCCGGATGGGTGTCCCGACGCACATAGAAGCTCACGGCCTCGCGCAGGGTCTTGAACTTTCCGTTGTGGAAATAGGGAGCGGTGACCGCGACGTTGCGCAGCGTCGGCACCTTGAACGCCCCGCAAAGGTCGCGTCGCCGTGCGAGGTCTTCGCGGAACGGCCCGCACAGCCCGAGATCGAAGTACGTCGGATCCGCGTTGGCCGGAATGTCCACGTTGCGTGGCACCCCGATGTTGTCGTAGGTGAAGTCGGTGAACAGCGGCGGCGACCCGTCGGCGCCACGGCCGCTCGGATGGCACGCGGCGCAGTTGCCCTTCTCCTGGCGTCTGAACAGGGCGAGCCCCTGGAGTTCGCGGCCGGTGAGCTGCACTCGCCCGGCCAGGAACAGGTCGTACTTGCTGTCGAACGGTGCGAACTGCCGCTCCTCGCGCTCGAACTGGGCTATGGCAAACACGATGCGATCGAAGGCGGCGTCGGGCGTGTCGAAGATGCCGGCGCCGAACACGCGCCGGAACTCGTCGGCATACGCGGCGCGGGCGACTTTCGCGACGACCTCGGCCGTGCTCGCGTTCGCCATCTCGTGGGGCGCGACGAACGGGCGGCGCGCTTGCTCGTCCGGCGAACCCGCCGAGCCGTCGCGGTTGAATCCGCCGGTGGGGGTGCCTTCCTTGTCGAAAAAGAAGGCGGGATTGCGTTGCAGGTAGCGCAGCGATGGGCTGTTGCGAAACCCCGGCACGTCGCTTCCGGCGCCACCCGCCAGAACCACGAGGGACGGGTCGCCGGTGGAGTGCGCACTTGTCCGGCGGATGGCAGGTCGCGCAGGACATGCGACCCGACGCCGATAGGGACGGGTCGCTGAAGAGCTTGGCACCGAGTGCCGCGCCCGCGCTGAGCGGCACCGTACCTTGCGAATCGCCGCCGGGAATGGTGACGACGTTGTTTGCGAACGTGATCTGGTCCGCGGGGGCGGGGCTGCTCGACATCGGCGGCACGTTCGCCTTCGTGATCCCCGGAGCCTGTCCCGGGATGCCGCCACGCGGGATGGTGCGCACCACCTGCGATGGGGGCAACGGCGTGCCGTCCGCAAGATTGGCGAAAACGCGGTCCATCGCCTGCAGGAAGTAGTAGTGCAGCGGCACGAACGCGCTGTCGTACCCGGGCGTTGCGCCCCAGTCGATGAACGCGTCGAAGTGCTGGGCGTTCATCACCTCGATGTAGGAGAGCTTGCTTGCCGCGCCCTCCGCCATCTTGTTCTGCCCGAAGAACGGCCGCGCATTGAAATTGACCGGCACGAGCGCATCCGAACGCCCGGCCACGATGATGGCCGGCTTGCCGTGCAGGTTGCCGCTGCGCAGCGTCTCCTTCACGCCGTTCTGCAAGCGTACCGCGTTCGCGTCCGTTCCCGTCCACAGGTTGCGCAGGCAGATCGCCGCGTCGAAGCCGTAGTCCCGCACGCCGGTCGACGGCGAGACCGCGCCCACGTCGACTATCGGACCGCCCACGCTGTCGTTGTTGATGATGACAAAGCCGCCCGTCGGGGGGATGCCGTTGCCGGTACCGAAGACCTGGGCCAACGAGGGCCCCCTGAGCGCATCGGGCCTGCCCATCGCGTCCCTCGAAGCGAACGAGAGGCCGCACAGATTCTCGTTCACGCCGAAGCGACCATAGGCATAGCCATACGTTGCCGCCACGGCTGGCACTGCGAGCATGTAATGCGATGCGTGGAGCGGACTCGACTCCGGCAGCCACCCCGCGGCGAGGAGCGTATCGAGAGCCTCCTCTGCCTGTTCCTCGGGGGTCGTCTTCTGGAGATATCCGCGCGCCTTGAGCGCTGCGCAGCGGTTTGCCGCCAAGATGGGGTTCGGCTGCACTGCCCCCTCGCGATCTGAACTGTCGGCCCGCGCGGAGAGCGAGGCACACGGCTGATACAGGTTCGCGAGCGTGATGTAGTCGAAAAGGGGCCGCGCGCCACCGACCAGCGTGGTGGCTCCGAACTTCACCGTCAGCTTCGGGTTGGGCATCAACTGGAGCACCGGCTCGGCGACCGCGATCCCGTCGATCAAGCCCTTCGGTGTCCTGCTCGGCCGCGGCGATCGCGGCGGCACCTCCGTTCGAAACGGACGATGCGATCACGATCGTGTTGCCCGGCGCGATCTCGGCCTTGCGCGTGCCGTCGGGCAGCGCGGCCGCGAACTGCTCGTTGAGCACGTAGAACGCCATGCGCACGGCGTCGAGCACGTTCCCGCCCCAGTCCTTCTCGGGATTCTGCCTCGACATCGCGTGCTTGAACGCGACGCGGTTCGGAAAGGCGCGGTTGTACGCTCCGAGCTCGGACACACCCAGATCGGGGGTGAAGTTGGAGTCCTTGCCTGCCGCATCGGCGCTGGCACGCACGCCGTTCTGCAGGTTCACCGTGTTCGTCGCGAGGTCGTACACGCCCAGGCCCGTGCCCTTGTCGGTATACGCGACAGCACAGCCGTGCTTGAGGCCCCACTCGCCGGCCGAGCCGATCGCGCCGTACACCCCGCGCGAGCCGGACGACGGAGCGGCGACGATGCATGCGCGGTCCTTGCGGAAGCTGGCGGGCACCTGGACCATCAGCGTGACATTCTGCTTGCCGGTGCCGTCGTCCGCGTACGCGAGGTACTCCGTGCCCGCGATCTTCCCTTCGCCGAGCGTGTCCTTGCCGTCGACATCGATGTTCGGCCCGTATAGCGTTCCGTAGCCGCCCTTGGGATTGATGTCGAGGATCGCGCGGTAGTTGCCGAAGATCGCCATGCGCCGCAGCTCCGCGGCCGTGGGTGCTGCGGGATTCGCGGGCGCGGGGGCCGTCACGACGGCGAGACCGGACTTGCCGAGACCGGCGGTGAGGAGGTCGTCGCTCACGCCGTCGTAGACGGTCTTTGTGATCGTCCCGATGTTGGCAGGCTTGCTGTTCGCCACGGGCGCTGCGCCGCCGTCGCGGCCGCTCACCCCTGCACAACTCGCGAGGATCGCCACGGCAGCGGTGCCGACAGCAACGGCGCCCACAGCCCGATACGCCACCCTCTGGCATTTCTTCATTGGAATTCCCACGAGAGCGTGCCGATGACGGGCACTCAGTCGCCGCATGCGGACGATAACGTCACCAGCAAATCGCGCGAGGGTCTGTTCTACATGGAAGGGCCCGGCGATCTCTCGCCGAGCCCGAGGATGCTGGTAGGCCGTGTAGGGCTCGAACCTACGACCAACGGATCAGCCTGCAGACCCGCAAGGCAGCACACACGAGGCACTGCTGTTCAGCACCCCGCCTTGCTGACACACTCCGGGACCGGCAAGCCAGCTCAGGTTGGCCCCGTTCAGCGGCGTCATGAACAGCGTGACCGGCGAGCCTGAATTGTTGAACACGCTGAGGCTCGGGCCCGCGCAGGTCAGGGTCTGGCTGCCCGCCGCGGTGCTGATGACCAAGTCGGCGATGATTGCGTCAGCGGACTTCATGTCGTGCAGCCCGTAGCCGCCAACCGCCAAGACTCCGGCGAGCAGGAACAGCCCGCCCCGGAGGCGACGCCTGAGCAACGCCAATCCCGCGAGCAGCAGCAGGACTCCGGTGGCGACGACCATCCACGGCTCGAGGGGCACCGCTGCGGTACACGCGTTGCCCCAGCAAACCTGCCACCCGGGAGGTAGCTGCGCCCACGCCATCGAGGGAATTGCCAAGCCGACTACAGCGGACAGACCGGACACACGTTTCATCGCATTAGTCCCTTACTGTTCAGCAGCGCACGGCAACGAGATGCAGCCTTGGCTGGCATGCCTGGGCCGCGAAGTATCTACGCGGCGAACGCGCCGACGCGTCGGGCGCCTCGAGCGAACGGTGCCGCCACGTGCGCTCCGGAATCGGCGCCCCCCGAAAGATAAAGGGCCCGGCGCGTTCGTGGCAAATCCCCGAAGTCGTTGGTAGGCCGGGTCGGGATCGAACCCACGACCAACGCATCGAAAGCCTACACGCCGAAAGTGAACCGGGTACCAAGATTGTTGGCGACGACCCGGTCTGGCATCCGCTGGCGCATGACTTCGATGAAACGGGCGCCGGTGCAATGCATGGGAATGATCACATCCGGATTCATGGATGCGAGCTCGTCGACGGTGTGCTGGATATAGTCGAGCGGCGCCATGCCGAGGTGGAATCCGCCGATGACAGCGTGCAGCTTCGGCACGTTCGATACCTTCATTGCCGTCCTGACCGTGTTGACGATGCCGGCGTGGCCGCAGGATGAAATCACGACCAGCCCACGCCCCTTGATGACGAAGCAGGTGCCGTGCTCGTCGGGGTGCTCGTCGAGCACGAGTTTCCCCGTCCGCTCCGCGTCGGTGAAATGGTCGTGTGTCACCTTCGTGCCCCCGGTGATCTTCTCGAAGGACGTCCGCTCGATCCGGCCAGTCGTGAACGGGCCCTCGAGCGCGCATGGGGCTTCGCAGCACACGGGGGTAACGCTTTGTGCGAGGAGCGCCGTGCGGTCGAGTGCGCCCCACGACACCGCTCCCCCGCCTTCGCGACTCAGCCATTTTTCCCGGAACACGGTCTCGCCGCCGACATACAGAGCAACGTCATCGCGCATGCGCACGCGATGCTGGTTCACGAATCCCACCAGCCCGCCGTAATGATCGCGGTGACCATGGCTCAGGTCGTACTCAGCCCATCGATCTTCCCGGGATCGATGCCGAGAAGGTCCAGATTGCGGTTGAGAATGCTCCGGCGTGTAACCGAAATCCAGAAGATACTGGGCCTTGGCTCCGGCAAGCTCGGCCATCTCGAAGCGACGGAGTGACAAGCCCCATTCGCCTGGCGCCCAGTCGTCATTTGTCGCCCGGGGATTGCGCCGACATGGCTCGATGGCGACAGCCCGGTGAGTGGCCTTCGGCAGAAAGCTACTCGGCTGGGGGAATCGACCGCGACGCGGACCGAGAGACGGTCCACGATCGGCGGTGCGACGGGCCTACCGTCACGGCCGTACACGACGCGCGGGATCGTTCTCGCAGCCTCACCAGGTCGCGATCAAGACTAACGCCCTGGATTTGCGCGACTACGCGAAACGCGCCCTCGAGATCGCGCGCATGGTCGGCGTACCGCGGATCGCGTCCTGCGGTCACGGACGCAGGGGTCGCCCTCGCGCTCCGGCGCGGCGATGGGGACGCGGCGGTATCGTGAGCTCGTATCGTCGCTGACCCTCTCGCTCGCCGATTGGGAGCCCTTCCCTGCAGCTGCGCCGGCATCGCATGCCTTCGCGGAACTGCTGCGCGCGCGGGGCGAGGCGGGCTGCGACGTTATCGCTCCTTCGCTTCGCTGCCGGCAGTCACTCCGGGATCGCCCGCGCGTGCGCAGATGCAGGCGCTGCTCGAGCAGTGGCGCGATGCAGGAGGCGCCACGCCCTCCTGGCCCGGCCTCGGGCTGGAAGACCTCGCGCATCGCATCGTCGCCGAAGCGGGCGTCGCCTTCGGCCCGCTGATCGCGCTCCTGAGAGACGCGCGCTGAGCTCTGAACAACAGGATCGCGCGGCGTGAGCCTCGCACCCAGGCGCTGCACAGGCTGCAGTCGCTGCCGGGTGCCGAGGGCATCGAGGCGCAGAGAAGCGCGCTCCGGTTCGAGGTGGCCACCGACGCTCACGCATTCGAAGCGGCTCTGCACGAACAGCGCCTCGCCGACGCGCTCATGCTATGGCGTGGCGAACTGCTGCGCGGTTTCGACGACGACGCCAACGACGCGTCACGCATTGGCTCGCGTTCGAGCGGGATCGCATGCACACGGCGTGGCGAGCGGCGGCCCAGCAGTGGTTGTCGGGGGACATCGACCCCAACGAGGCGATTGACCTCGCAGTGCGCCTGCTCGATGCCGACCCGCTGGATGAAGATGCGTTGCGCCACTATCTCCGATGGCTGGCGCGCACCGGTCAGGCCACCCGTGCGCGACAGGCCTACCAGGACTTCGCGTCGCGACTCCGGACGGAACTCGGGCTCGCGCCAGCTGCGGACCTGACTGCGCTGCTCGATTCCCCCGGCACGGCAACGCCGATCGGGAAAGGCGCGGTCAGGCCTTCGCAACCTGCGAGGGACGACAGCTTCGTTGGTCGCGCCGTCGAGCTTCGGCGCATCGGAGACTTGCTGTCGCAGAACGACTGCCGCCTGCTGAGCGTTATCGGGCCCGGCGGTGTCGGCAAGACGCGTCTCGCGCAGCGCGTCGCGCAGGAGCTTGCGGCCCGGTTCGATTCTGGCGCGACCTTCATTCCGCTTGACGATCTGGCGACGGAAGCCGAGCTCGGCGGCTGGCTGGCACGAACGCTCGATCTCGACCTGAACGCGCGCGGGGACCCTCTCGATCGTGTCATCGAGGCGCTGCGCCCGGCGCACAGGCTGCTGGTCCTCGACAATTTCGAGCACCTCGTTGCCGGGACACCGGTGCTCGAGCGCATTCTCGTGGAGTGCCCGCAAGTGAAATTGGTCGTGACTTCGCGTGTGCGCCTCGGCCTCACCCTCGAGTGGCTGTTGCCGGTGCAGGGACTGCCCTGTCCGGACGAGGAGGACGTCGAGAACGTCGAAGCTTTCGATGCGGCGCGGCTGTTCATCCGCGCCGCTCGGCGCGTCCATCCGGAGTTCACGCCTGCTACCGAGCCGGCTGCGATCATCGACATCTGCAAGCAGGTCGAGGGGCTGCCGCTCGCGCTGGAGCTGGCCGCGGCTTGGACTCGGATTCTCTCCTGCAGCGCGATCGCGACCGAACTGCACCGGGGCACGGAGCTGCTGCACGCACGGGACGCATCGCACTCGACCCGTCATGCCGGCATGGATGTCGTATTCGATCAGTCGTGGCGTCGTCTGACGACGGTTGAGCGCGACGCGCTGTCACGACTGTCCGTCTTCCGCGGCGGGTTCTCGGCCGAGGCTGCAAGGGCGGTCACCGGCGCGTCGTTGCCCGTCCTGGGCGCGCTGGTCGACAAGTCACTAATGCGCAAGGATGGAACCCGCCTTTACATGCACGCGCTGGTCCAGGAGCTGGTGGCGCGACGCGGGGACGAAAGCGGAGCGAGGGAAGCCGCGGAGCACGACCACTCCCGGTACTTCCTTCACCGGACCACTCAGAGTCGCCGGACGGTCGAGGATGGCGATCGTGAGGCGCTGCGCTGGATGGAGACCGAGTTCGAGAACCTGCGCCGCGCCTGGTCGTGGTCGGCGGCGCACGGCGCGCACGACCAGATCGCTGCGAGCGCGCTGACGTTGCTCTACTTCTGCGATCACCGGGGTCGGTTCAACGAGGGTCTCTCGCTGCTCGACCACGCCCGCGCAACGCTCCCGGAAGGCGCCGACAGCACGGTGCGCGCGCTGCTCATGAGCGTCGCCGCGCATTTCCTGTTCCGGCTGGACCGTTATGCCGACGCTGAGGCCTCCGCGGAGCGGGCGCTTGCAGCGTCGCGCGGCGATCGCGATCGCGACGCGACGCTGCAGTGCCTGAAGGTACTCGGCTCCTGCCGCGTGCGGGTCGGCCGCTACGCGGATGCGAAGCGGTACTTCCGACAGGCGCTGGGCATGACGACGGAGGACACCGATCCGCACAACACGGGCGTGCTCTACGACAATCTAGCCATCTGCGAAAAGAGGACCGGGAACTTCGAGGAGGCGCTGCGTCTGTCGCTTCAGTCGCTGGCACTTCATCGGCGCAGCGGCAACGTGGCCGGGGAGGCCGCGTCGCTGGGCAACCTCGGCAACCTCTATTACGAGCTGGGGGAGCCCGAAGCCGCGAGGGTCCATCTCCTGGACGGTCTGGCCGTGTGCGACCGTCATGGGCTGGTCAGGACGCGTGGGATCATTCTCGCAAGCCTGACCAGGGTCGCGATCAGGATGAACGCCTTGGATTTGGCGGACGACTACGCGAAACGCGCCGTCGAGATCGCGCGCACGGTCGGCGACCGCGGGCCCGAGTCCTTCGTCAGGACGCAGCGGGTGGGCCTCGCGCTCCGGCGCGGCGATGTGGAAGCGGCGCGGTCGGAGCTCGCAGCGTCGTTGGCGATCTCGCTCGCGGTCGGGAGCCCTTCCCTGCAGCTGGCCGGTATCGCTGCCTTCGCGGAACTGCTGCGCGCGCAGGGTGAGCCCGGCTGCGCGTTCAGCATCCTTCGCTTCGCTGCCGAGCAGTCGCCCCAGGGATCGCCCGAGCGTGCGGAGATGCAGGCGCTGCTCGAGCAGTGGCGGGATGCGGGAAGCGCCGCGCCCTCCTGGCCCGGCCTTGGCCTGGAGGACCTCGCGCATCGCGTCATCGCCGAGGCGGGCGTCGCCTTCGGCCCGCTGATCGCGCTCCTCAGGGACGAGCGCTGAGCTCTGAACATCGATGAACAGCTCGTTGCCCGGATCACCCTGCCGGAAGATGACGGTGCCACGGGAATATGTTGCACGTCGGATCTAGCTTTCGAGCATTGCGATATCCGCATCGGCCAGACCCGCACAGACATCGACCTCCGCAAGCGGGCGTTCATCGCGTTTCTCTTTCTCGCCTGCAAAGCTGAGCAGATCGCCAGAAACGCCGAAGCTTCGTCCAGATCGCGAAGGTGATTGAACGGGGCCGGGCTTCCGTCTGTGCCGGGCAGGCCGATGACCGGACCGAGGTGGGGGCCGAATCCGGCGGCTGCAATGCCGATACAGTCCTGCCAGCGCGCCGAACGCAAAATAGCTGTCGCCCAGGGCGCCAAAGGCGAACATTCCATAGCCCATGGCGAGCGGAATCGCCACGGCGGCGGAGGCGAATCCCCCCGACAGGTCGTGGCGCAGTCTCGAGGATCGCAGTTCTCGGATGCGATTCAAAAGGATCCATAAGGCCGCACGACCGGGCTGAAGGTAGCGCATCGGCGCCCGCGTTGTACATGGCAAACCTTCGCTGTCGATACCGTCGACCCGGACGTCCTCCTGGAATTTCATCGCAGTTCAAAACTGGAGTAGCGTAGCCGCGCCGGAGCATGGACTTCGAGCGCATCCAGTGGCTCGATCGCCGTCGTCGTGTGCGCACGCGGAATCGCACCGTCTGCGCGGCCCACCGGTGCATGCGGCGTGAGCAGCGACGGCCCAAGCCAAGCGCCCGGAAGATCGGCACTCGAGCCCGTTCTTGGGGGAGCACACAACGTGGCGGATGAACTCGTCGGGCACGATCCCGAGCGCTTCGTAACGACCGGCCTTCCCGGCCTGGACGCCATTCTCGGCGGGCTGCGTCTCGGTGACAACGTCGTCTGGCGCGTCGACAGCATCGACGATTACCGTGCCTTCATCGTCGCCCTACGTCGCCGCGGCGCATGGCCGCCAACCGCCGCGTCGTCTACATTCGGTTCGCGTCGCACGCGCCCGTGGTGGAAGCCGGTGCCGCGAGTGCCGTCTCACCACCTCGATGCGTTGCGCGGCTTCGAGTCCTTCACGGTGCGCCTGCACACCATCATCGCGCAGGAGGGCAAAGGCGTCTTCTACGTGTTCGACTGCCTGTCGGACCTGCTCGACGCCTGGGCGACGGACGGCATGATCGCCAACTTCTTCCGGGTAACCTGCCCCTACCTGTTCGAGCTGGACACGATCGCCTATTTCGCGCTCGAGCGGGGCGCCCACTCGTTCGCCACCATCGACGCGCATTCGCGCGACCACGCAGCTGCTGCATCGACCTCTACAACGAGGGAGGCGTCCTTTATCTGCACCCGCTCAAGGTCTGGCAGCGATCGTCGCCCACGATGTTCCTGCCGCACCGGCACGCGCACGGGCAATTCACTCCGATCACCGTCAGCTGCGAGGCGACCAGCCTCTTCGATCGCCTGCCCGGACGCGTGTCCGGGAACGTCGAGCGCCACCTGGACTCCTGGGAGCGGCTGTTCATGCACGCGGCCGATCTCGCCGAGTCCGCCGCGGACAAGTCCGGAACGACAGGCGATGGTTGCGCAACTGTGCCGCCTGCTGATCGGCCGGGACGAGCGGATCCTCGCGCTGGCCCGCCGCTACCTGACGCTCGACGATCTGCTCGACATCAAGGACCGCCTGATCGGCACCGGCTTCATCGGCGGCAAGGCGGTCGGGATGCTGCTCGCGCGCGCGATCCTGCACGCCGACGCGGAGGCGGGCTGGGGCGAGTTCCTCGAGCAGCACGACTCGTTCTACATCGGCTCGGATCTCTTCCACTCCTACATCGTCATCAACGGCTGGTGGCAGCTGTTCATGTGGCAGCGCAGCGATGCCGGCTACTTCAGCGGCGCCGCGCAACTGCGCGAGCTGCATCCTCCACGGGACGCTTCCCGGCGGAGATCCAGCGCGAGTTCCAGAAGATGCTGGAGCACTTCGGCCAGTATCCGATCATCGTGCGGTCCTCCAGCCTGCTGGAGGACGGATTCGGCAACGCCTTCGCCGGCAAGTACGACAGCTTCTTCTGCGTGAACCAGGGATCGCCGGAGGAGCGCCTCGCCCAGTTCGTCGATGCCGTGAAGCAGGTCTACGCCAGCACGCTGAGCGAAGAGGCGCTCCAGTATCGGCTGCAGCGCGGCCTGGCCGCGCCAGGAGGAACAGATGGCGCTGCTGGTGCAGCGCGTCTCCGGGGCCTATCACGGCAACTTGTTCTTTCCGGCCTGCGCCGGCGTCGGCATCTCCTACAACACCTTCGTCTGGCGCCACGACATCGACCCGACCGCCGGCATGCTGCGGCTGGTGGTCGGCCTGGGCACGCGCGCGGTCGACCGGGTCGAAGGCGACTATCCGAGGGTCGTGTCGCTCGACCAGCCGCTGCTGGTTCCCGATGCCGATCCCGAGAACCGGCGCCGCTTCACGCAGCACGATGTCGACGTGCTCGACATCGCGCAGAACAGCTGGCGGACCATTCCGCTTTCAGAGCTGCAGGCCGAGGAGCCCACCCTGCCGCTCGATCTGTTGGCCGACCGCGACGACTGCCGGCTGGCTCGTGACCTTCGACCGTCTGCTGACCAAGACCGGTTTCGCCGCCACCATGCGCCGGCTGCTGCGCCACGCTCGAGCGCGCCTACGACTACCCGGTCGACGTCGAATTCGCCGGCACCTTCGCGAGCAACGGCGGCTTCTACCTGAACCTGATCCAGTGTCGTCCGCTGCAGACGCGCGGGATCCAGTCGAAGCGCGTGGAGATCGGCACGCGCAAGCGACGCGGACACGCTCTTCCGGAGCACCGGGAACTTCATGGGAGGCAGCATCGTCGCAGCCGATCGCGCGGGTCATCGCCGTCGATGCCGGAGGCGTTCATGGCGCTGACGCTCTCCGACAAGTACGAACTCGCGCGCCTCGTCGGCCGGCTCAATCGCTCGTCGTGGCCCGCGACAAGGTTCCGACCCTGCTGCTCGGGCCCGGGCCGATGGGGAACCTCGACGCCGCGGCTCGGCGTGCCCGTGCGCTTTGCCGAGATCAATGCCATGACCGCGATCGCGGAGGTCGCCTTTTCGGCCGGCGGGCTGCAGCCGGAGCTGTCGTTCGGGACCCATTTCTTCCAGGACCTCGTCGAGACCGGCATCTTCTACGTCGCGCTCAATCCCGACCGGCTCGGGTGCCTGCTCAATGCCGGCCTGCTCACGGACTTGCCGAACCGACTGGCCGGCGCTGCTGCCCGACGACGCGCGCTTCGCGGATGTGGTCCGGGTCGTGGACTCCGCCCCGAGGATTTCGGCTGCTGGCGGACATCGTCAGCCAGCAGGTGGTCTGCCATCGCGAGTGAGGCCTCGGTAGCCTGCGGCGTCATGCCGGCCCGCGCTCTCGCGAAGGCGCGACGGCCGCGCGAAAGGCGCACTCACGTCAAGGTTCCGCCGCTGGACCGCCGCTAGACTTCCTGCTCCCCGAGCAGTCGAACGGTTCCGCTCGCACGATCGCCGCAGTCCGACGGCGGCTCTTGTCACATGGAGGCAGCATGGCAGTCATACTCGACCCGAAGATCGAAACCATCTACCAGCAGGTTCAAGGCGCGCAATCCCGGCGAGGAGGAGTTTCACCAGGCGGTGAAGGAGGTTCTGGAATCGCTCGGGCCGGTCCTGGTCAAGTACCCGGAATTCGCCGAGCAGAAGATCATCGAGCGCATCTGCGAGCCCGAGCGCCAGATCATCTTCCGCGTGCCCTGGCAGGACGACAAGGGCGAGGTCCACATCAACCGCGGCTTCCGCGTCCAGTTCAACAGCGCCATCGGGGTCTACAAGGGCGGGCTGCGGTTCCACCCGTCCGTGTACCTCGGCATCATCAAGTTCCTCGGGTTCGAGCAGATCTTCAAGAATGCGCTGACCGGCATGCCGATCGGCGGTGGCAAGGGTGGATCCGACTTCGACCCGAAGGGCAAGTCGAACAACGAGATCATGCGGTTCTGCCAGAGCTTCATGACCGAGCTCTATCGGCACCTCGGCGAGTACACCGACGTTCCCGCGGGCGACATCGGCGTCGGGGGCCGCGAACTCGGCTACATGTTCGGGCAATACAAGACGTCTCACCAACCGCTACGAATCCACCGTGCTCACCGGCAAGGGCACCGGCTGGGGCGGATCGCTGGTGCGCACCGAGGCGACCGGCTACGGCGCCGTCTACTTCGTGCGCGAGATGCTGAAGGTCCGCAACAATTCGCTCGAGGGCAAGACCTGCGTCGTGTCCGGTTCCGGCAACGTCGCGATCTACACCATCGAGAAGCTCCAGCAGGAGGGCGCCAAGGTGATCGCCTGCTCCGATTCCAACGGCGTCATCGTCCACCGCAAGGGGATCGATCTCGATGTCGTCAAGACGGCTGAAGGAAGTGGAGCGCCGGCGCATCGCGGACTACGCGACCTATCACAAGGACGCGGAGTACGTTCCGGGCGGCAACATCTGGTCGATCCCGTGCGAGATCGCGATGCCATCGGCGACCCAGAACGAGATCAACGGCAAGGACGCCCGGACGCTGGTCGAGAACGGCTGCATCGCCGTCGCCGAAGGGGCGAACATGCCCACCACGCCGGAGGGCGTGAAGGTCTTCCTCGACGCGAAGATCGCCTATGGACCGGGCAAGGCGGCCAACGCAGGCGGCGTGGCGACCTCGGCGCTGGAGATGCAGCAGAACGCCAGTCGCGACTCGTGGGCGTTCGACTACACCGAGAAGAAGCTCGACGACATCATGACCAACATCCACGCCACCACCTATGAAACCGCCGAGGAGTTCGGCGTTCCGGGCAACTATGTCGTCGGCGCGAACATCGCCGCCTTCATCAAGGTGGCCAAGGCGATGGTGGCACTCGGGCTGATCTGATCCGGCCGCGGCGTCGTGGAAGGAGTGCCTGCCGCGGCTGTCAATGCTGCGGCTCTCCCGGGGGCGCCGCGGGTACCAACCCGTAGCTCTGCATCGTGGCGATGAGCCTGGCCCGGTCGGGCGGTCCACCCGCATTGATGATCGCCCCCACCTCGCGGAAGTACCCCGGCCCGATGTCCGGTGTGTTGATGACGAGCGCCCGCGCTACGACGGCGTGTGGGTTGCTGAAGGCGTGTACGACACCGCGCGGGGTAGCCATGGAGTCGCCGGGTTGCAGGTCGCGCGTCTCGCTGCCCACCGTGTAGCGCAGCGTCCCTTCGAGCACGTACACCAGCTCCTCGTTGGCCGAGTGGCTGTGCGGCGGCGGCACGTTGGAGCCTGGTGGCACGCGCAGCTCGAAACACCCCATCTCGCAAGAACACCCGGCCGGTGGTCACGCCCCTGATCGGATCGCTGCTGCGCCTGCCGCACGAGGTCGTCGTAGCCCGCATGCTCGCTGCGCTCAACGACAACGGCTTCGCCATCACCGTGACGGAGCTCGGCGTATTTCTTTATCCGGGCCCCGACGGACGCCGGCCGATCGACCTGGCCCGGCAGTGCAACATGACCCGGCAGGCCATGAATTACGTGTTGGCGAGCCTGGAAGCCCGCGGCTACATCGAGCGGCACGCTGGGGCCAACCCGGCAGCACGGGTCGTGCGCATGACCGACCGGGGCTGGGAACTGCTTGCCCATATTCGCGTTTGCGTCGCCACGATCGAGAAGGAGTGGGCGGCATATCTGGGCGCGCAGCGGTTCCGGGCGTTGCGCGAGACGCTGCACGACCTGGCGCGATGGCTCGGGAAGCTCGCTTGAGTGCGGGCGGCAATACCCTCGCACCAGCAGTGGCGGCGAATGCGCATCGATCCGCTGGCGCGGTGGCGCAAGCCGAGATCGTGCCGCTGCTGACGACGACGCCCTTGCCCAACGCAGGGCTTGATACTGTCGTACCAAGCCCTGATGGCGGTGACAGGCCGGGCCGCGCCTCGAACCCACGGCCAATCAGCCACGAGGATGCGGAGCCTGACCTCGAGCTTCGCCCTGCGTGACGACCAGGCCTCCGCCGACCTCGCGCCGCCCTGCGCATCGAGCCGCGATCCGAGCTCGTCCAGCGCCTCCTGCGTCGCGCCGTACGCGTTCACGACGTCGACCTGGAAGCCGGACATGAGCGTGTGAACTCGCTCCACACCTGCTTGGCGAGCCGCGCTCGCGAGATGCTGTCGGTCGAGACCGAAGGCCGCGGTTGTTCCCGCGAAGGTCGCTCTATCGCAGGAGCGCGCCGGAAAAGGCGGGCGGCATCCGCGGTTGAGTCGTCCGCGCGATCGCCAGAGCCCATGGCGGCACTGCAGAAGTGCACTCAGATGATCGGGAGACAGTCTTCACGGTGCTGCTGCCGCGCCGGAAGTAGTCGTGGGCGCTCTATTTCTTGGGTTGAGCGTCGCATCGGCAACCCTACCGAAAGGACCGATGGCCCCCGCAAGGGGGCCTTACAAACTCAAACTTCTACACCACGTCTGGGACACGACCTATTTCTTGTCCAGGAGCAGCGTAGCCTCCTTGCGCAAGATCGGAAGAAGGCGTTTCGCTGCCTTTGCCAGGAGCCAAGGCAACGACACTTCGATGCGAAGCGCGTCCTCCAGCACTTCAATGCTCGCCGCCGCAGTTTGGCCGAGCGCGCGCATGCGGAAGCGCAATAGTCGCCCGCTTCAGCGCCAAGCTCGAGTACGATCGCGATCTCTTTCTGGCCATGCTCGGGCACGACCTGGGCAACCCGTTGCACGCCATCACGATGTCTGCGGAAGTGCTCACCCGTGGGCGCTTGCTCTCCGCCACCGAGCAGCGAGAAATGGGCGCGAGCGACGAGAACGCGACAGTCTTCACCGCCCGTTTGTCCCGAGGTCTCGCCGGTCAATGCGGCACGGAGCTCGGATCCGCCACGGCGGCGCGACGACATGCACGCGTCGAAAATGTAGTCGTCAACCTCGACGCGCCGCCTCGATTGCAGCGATGTCGATCTTCTTCATCTGCATCATCGCGTCGAACGCGCGCTTGGCCGAAGCGGGATCGGAATCGGTGACCGCTTTTGTCAGGGCGATCGGCGTAATCTGCCAGGACAATCCCCATTTGTCCTTGCACCAGCCGCACGCGCTCTCCTGGCCACCGTTGCCAACGATCGCGTTCCAGTAGCGATCCGTTTCGGCTTGGTCGGCCGTTGCGATCTGAAACGAGAACGCTTCGCTCTGCTTGAATGCAGGGCCGCCGTTGAGCCCGAGGCATGGAACGCCCATCACGGTAAATTCGACGGTCAAAACGTCCCCTTGCTTCCCTGAGGGAAAGTCTCCCGGTGCGCGGTGCACCGCGCCGACGGATGAATCGGGAAAGGTCTTGGCGTAAAACCGCGCCGCGGCCTCGGCGTCACGATCGTACCAAAGGCAAATCGTGTTCTTTGCTGGCGTCAGCATGTCGCTTCTCCTTCCGATGGCCACCGAAGGCCGGAGTCACGAACCAAGGCGGGTGTTCGCACTCGTGGCTACGGGCGAGCGACCGCCTGCAGCGGCGGCAGGTACCGCCACCCTTGGCTGGCACTCGACCATGAGATGAATGCGATCGTACCTTCCACGATGAAAATGCTATCACCAGAAATCCACGAAGATGCGATGCGACTCTGCCCGGGTGAGCCGCCGTGGCTTCACGCTGCCAGCATCGTCATCAGCACGAATGCTGCAGCGGAGCCCGCTCAAGCATTCCAGCCCCCGCGACTCCCCCTGCCCGTGTCGACGGGCAGCGCATGTCGGCGCAGTGCCGCGAGCGGCAGGCTCGCAACCGGGCCGATTGGGGGATTCCAAGATCGACCAGGCGCCTGATCACGACGAGGCGGGATCACAACGGCGGCGGAATAAGCCGATGGCCGCCCGGCTGAGTCGTGCACCAAGGCATGTCGGATCAACCTGTCGATTTGTCCAAGATGTGGCTTGACAAGATTCTTCGCCCGGCGTATTGTCCAGGACATCGAGATGCCACGCCCCCTTAACGGCCCAATCACCGTGCGTCCGGACTGAAGGCTCCTCGTGACATCCCCGTCCGGCTCGCCGGACACATTCCCAGCAGTCGTCGTTCACCCAGGAGATTCACCATGTCCAGGCTCAAGACCGTTCTCGCTTCGACCATCACCGCAGCCGTCCTCGCCACGGGCGCGTCCGCGGCGAACGCGGAGGGTATGTCGTACCGCACGAATATGGGCGCAACGCCGATGGCGAAAGCCGACATCGTCGACACGGCGGTCGGTGCAGGACAGTTCACCACGCTCGCGAAAGCGCTGACGGCGGCTGGCCTCGTCGACACGCTCAAGGGCAAAGGACCCTTCACCGTCTTCGCACCGACCGACGCGGCCTTCGCCAAGATCCCGCCTGCGCAGCTCGACGCGCTGCTGGCGGACAAGGCTGCGCTCGTGAAGGTATTGACCTATCACGTCGTCCCCGGCGAGATCGTTGCCGCTGACGTGAAGGCCGGACCGTTGAAGACCGTGCAGGGCGAGTCCCTGAACGTCACGACCTCGTCCATGGGCGTCAAAGTGAACGACGCCAATGTGATCAAGACCGATGTCATCGCGTCGAATGGCGTCATCCACGTCATCGACACCGTGGTGGTGCCGAACTAAGGAGTCGGCCACCCGAGGCGCGAAGCCCTGGGCGACCAGGGCTTCGCGTTCTTGACGACGTTTTCTACGGCGACCGTGCCGATGCGACGCTGGACGGAAGCAGCCCGAAGGCAACCGGCTTTCTCGCCGATGTCGTCGATGCGTGGGAGGCAGAGCTGTGGCCCCTCACGCACCGGAAGCCGTACGCGCGAGTGGCCATCGTGCGCACGGGGGTCGTGCTCGCCCGGCAAGGCGGCGCGCTCGCGAAGATGCTGCCGCTATTCCGGGCGTCCGCCGCTGGCAGGCTCGGCAGCGGCACGCAGTGGATGAGTTGGATACACATCGACGACATCGCTCGACTGTTTCTGCACGCCCGCGATTCGGACTGGCCCTACTTCTGTGACGAACGCCATCTGGAGGAACTCACTCCTGAATTCCTGAAGTTCAGAGTGCTGCGGAAATCAACGCGCGAAATTGGCGAAGGCACGTTGATCGACTACCGCCTCAACTTGAACGGGATTCCCATGGGTTGGCAGAGTCGGATCGAGAACTGGGCACCCACCCGTCGCTTTGTCGACACGCAAGTGAAGGGACCGTATTCGCACGGGCTTCACGCGCATGAGTTCATTCCATTGGCGAACGGAACCCTGATGCGCGATATCGTGCGCTACCGGCTGCCCTTCGGTTGGCTGGGTTCAATCGTGGCCGGCTGGAAAGTCGAGTCGCAGGTCGACCAGATCTTCTCTTACCGTGCGGCGCGAATCGCCGAGCGCTTCGGGCGCCGGCTGGCAATACGCAGGCCGGCGATTGCGCCCGCGCGCCCCTCAATGAGCATGAATCGCCGCGAAACCGCATGACTATCAGCCGCACCGACGACCTGCCCGTACCGGCGCGGATTCGCTCCCGCCCAATCCGCGCCAACGCGCGCTACCACGCCAACGACAATATTTCCGCGTAGGTGATGCAACGGGTTAGCCGGGCGAGCCGAATGGGCCCCGAACATGCCCGGTCTCATTGGCTAGATCAGCCGTGCAGCTTCGTCTTCGGTGGGCAACCGCCCCTGCGGCGTAAATTTGTCCACCGCTGCGGGTACTTCGCGTGTCAGCCTGGACAGCAACTCTTCCCGCGAGAGCCCGGTCTGTTGCGACAGCGTGCTCAGCACCTCGGGGCCGATCGCCTGTTCGAGTTGATCGGGGGCGAGCGGTTGATTGGGACCTGTGCTGACCCACGAATCCGCAGCCTGGGCGTGTCCACTGCGCTTGAAGCGCTCGATCAACTCGCCAAGCCCGCCGCTCAGCACGCTCCCGGCACCCGCACCCGCACCGCCGAGGCGCCCGGCCAGACTGCCCAGCACGCCGCCCTGACCGCCCTGCGGATTGTTCTGGCCGGGTTCACCGCTCGGCCCTTGCTTCCCTCCGCCGAGGACCTCGGCGATCTTGTCCCGGTTCTGATAACCGGCAACAGCGAGAAGTCCCAATAGCGCAACCATCGACGGCATTCCGCGGCTCATTCCGTTCTCCTCTATATGTAGGTGGAACACATCGGCACATCGAACGCGTTCCGGCGCCAGCATGCCACGTCCCCGGAACGACTGTCAGGTGTATCGTCGTGTGGCCGCTCGATCATCGAGCCTTCATAGGAGCAGCCATGGGCATCATCTGGACGATCGTCATCGGGTTTGTCGCCGGCGTGATCGCGAAGTTCATCATGCCGGGGAAGAACGAGCCCTCGGGGTTCGTGCTGACGACGATCCTCGGCATCGTGGGAGCACCATGTTTAAAGAATTAATTTTTATGTGGCCTTTGCTGCGACCGTCATAAATATGGCCCTGAATTTTGCGCTGATTCCGACATATGGCATAATTGGGGCGGCCATATCAACCGTAGCAACTTATGTTGCCCTAAAAACAATGTATCTCCTCATCTTTCACAGGTTGGTCTTGCCTGTTTTTTCTCGGAATATGGTAAAATTTTCTGTATTTGCCGTTATTTCCATTGTGCTGATAAAGAGCACGGGCCTGCATTTAATGGCCGGAGGCTTGATTTATTTTTCGGCAATTTGCTTCTTTCTTTATAAGAGATTAATTTCAAAAGACACATTTGTTAAAGACTATTATTTTATGGAAACAAAATGAATCCGACAATTGCGGTAATATTAGCTGCCGGTCTTGGAATGCGTCTCAATCCAGTGACCGAAAATATGCCGAAATGTCTCATCAAGATCGGCGGTCGTTCCCTCATAGAAAGGTGCATCTCGCTTTTTGTTAAGTACGGGGTCAAGACCTTTGTAGTCGTTACCGGCTTCAAGGGCGAAAAGATCCGGGGGCAACTCGGCGAAGACTTCAGTTCAGCAAGAATCCTTTATGTCGATAATCCTCTTTACGGGAGTACCAATAATATTTATTCACTATGGTTGGCAAGGGAGTATCTCGAGAATGGAGCATTTATCATCGAAAGCGATGTTATTTGCGAGGAGCGCGTTGTTGAGCAAATCATGAGGAGTCCTCACTCATCAGCCTGGCTTGTAGACAGGTTCAAACGGGGGATGGACGGCTGCCTCCTTTCTGCTGACGCCCTCGAAAGGATAACATCCCTCAAGATCGTAAGGACCGATCTCCCGGAATACACGGACAGTATGTTCAAGTCCGTAGGTATTTTGAAGATCGACGGCGCTACGGGCAAAGTCCTCTCTTCCCTTCTCGATAAAGAAATCCAAGACGAAAACAAGAATATTTATTACGATCTCGTGTTTTCAAAATATATAGACATGATTCCCATTTCGATTTGTAATATTGAAGGATTACGATGGGCCGAGATCGACAACGCCGCAGACCTGCAATTCGCCATAACACTGTTCTCCTCGATGAATAATGGATTATGACAAAATAAAACATTTTTGGGATAGGTGCCCAGAGATTTGCAAAGAAGACGGCTCTCTCGTCACAACTCTTTCCTTTGATGTCCCCGGGCACGCCAAATACCGCGACAAGACTGAAAAGAATCTTCTTTTCAGGAATATTATCATCGACCGCGAAGCAACAGTTGCGGATTTGGGTTGCGGCTCGGGGAGATGGGCAGTCGAGTTCGCCAAGAGATGCAGACAGGTTTTCGCAAGCGATATTTCCGGGCCTTTATTAGACATGGCCCGCTCCCTTGCAGAAAAAGAGCATTTGACGAATATTCGTTTTAGTAGAGACTCGATACTTGATGTCACATTGAAGGAACCCTGTTGACATTATTCACATAGGGGGCGTTCTTCTCTATGTAGAGGACGATGATTTCAGAAAGGTAATGCAGAAGTGCCACAGAAGCCTGAGAGATGAGGGTTCTTTGCTTCTAAGAGAGAGTATAAGCCTCGGCAACGATATTCTCAGGGAAGACCGCGCCATGGGTAACGAGGAATACGTTGCTTACTATCGTACTTTGCCCCATTTTCTATCCCTTACAGAAGAATACTTTGAGCTTCGGCAGACGTTTGAAACTCACTCGTATGTCTTTCCGGTTGCGGTATTCCTTTATCTGGTCCCCCCCTTTCTGAGGAAGACGGCATTCGCCAGATATCTCATGGAATTCCTTTACGAATTGCAGTGGCGCATGGACCCTCATTTATTGAAGATTGCGGCCGGGCCGGGGCATCGTGACCTGCTTCCCGGGCAGAAGGCCATGCTGGCCGCCCACGTGTCCGGCCGAGACCTGCCGTACCACCTGATGTTCACCCTGGCCACGAACTTCCCGCTCGATCTCGGCCGCACCCGCGCGGCGCTGCGGGCGCTCGCAGCCCGGCACGAGTCGCTGCGCACCATGTTCGTGCACGGCGAGCGGGGCGTGGCCCGCGTGGTGCTGCCGGCGCCGCACGAGCCGCGCCTGCTGCTGCAGACCCTGCCGGACGGCGCGGACGTCCTCGCGACCGTGCACGACCTCTACGGCCCGCAGAGCGCGGCCCTGCTGCGCCCGTTCGACGCGCCGCCGGCCGTGTTCGTCCACACGAGCGCGGGCGCGCGCGGGCTGCTGACCGTCCTCGTGCACCACGTACTCGCCGACGGCTGGAGCATCGGCGTGCTCCTGCGGGACTTCGCCGAGCTGTACGCCGGTGGCGAGCTCGACGCTCGGCCGTCCCCGGAGTGGGTGGTCGCGCGCCTCGCCGCTGCCACGGCCTCCGGCGTGCACGCCGCCGCGCTGGGACGGGTGACCGCACGGCTCGCGGGGGCGCCGGCCGAGGTGACCCTGCCCACGGACCTGCCGCCGGTCGTCGAGGCGGACGGCCGGGGCGCTCGGCTGCTGTTCACGCTGTCCCCTGGCGCGACGTCCGCGGCCGAGGGCCTTGCGCGTCGGGCAGGGGTGACCGTGCCGACCGTGCTGCTCTCCGCGTGGTCGCTCACCGTCGCGCGCCGGGCCGGCGTGGACGACCTGGTGCTCGGCGTGCCGGCGGCCGGTCGGTTCGAGGCCGGCATGCACCGGATCGTCGGGCTGTGCACGCGCGTGATGCCCGTTCGGTGCCGGGTCACGGAACAGGCCACACCCGAGGCGTACCTCCGCGCGTGCTCCGCCGCGGTGGGCGCCGCGGTCGCGGACGCGGACGTGGCGTTCGAGGACGTCGTCACCGCGCTCGGCCACACGGAGACCACCGGCCACAACCCTGTCGCTGCGGTCGGGTTCGCCGCGCACCACGAGCTGGTGCCCGCGACCGTCGCCGGGTGGACCGTCCACGAGGGACACTGCGGCGGCGCGGTGTTCGACGCGCTGCTGTACCTGCAGGCGTGGTCGAACCGGCCACGGCTCGCGCTGGAGTATGCGACGTCGGCGGTGACGGCGGCGGAGGCGGGTGAGCTGGCCGAGTCCTTCCAGGTGACGCTGGTCCAGCTCGCCGAGGAGCCGACGGTGGACGAGGTGAGCGGCCTCTCCGCCGCACAGGCGGCGCGTCTGGCCGAGCTCGGGTGCGGCGGCGAGTTCACCACCGCGGACGACCTGTGGAGCGCCTTCGCCCGGCACTCCGCCGCGAGCCCGGACGCACCGGCCGTCGCGGACGAGAACGAGAGCCTCACCTACGCGCAGCTGCACGGGCGCGCCCTCGGGCAAGCCGCCGCGCTGCGTGCGTGCGGGGTGGAACCCGGGGACCGGGTGCTGCTCGATGTGGCCAGGTCGGTCGCGGAGGCGGTCGCGGTGCTCGCCATCGCCCGGCTGGGTGCGGCGTACGTGGGCGTCGACCGCACAGCGACGCCCGAACAGCGGGCCCACCTCGCCAGGGCCGCGACACCGAGGGCCCGCGTCGCCGACCGCTCCGCCTCTCCGGAGTGGGCGGGCATCCCGGAGTGCGCGATCGTGACGGGGAGCGAGGCCGACTCCGCGCTGCCTGCGCACCGCCCCGACCCGGCCCGCACGGCCTACGTGTCGTTCACCTCCGGTTCGACCGGCACCCCGAAGGGAGTCGTGGTCGCCCACCGCGCGGTGCTGCGGCTCGCCGCGGATCCCGACATGTTCGCCGACTCGACCGGCACCTGCCTGTTGCGCCTCGCCCCGATGGCGTTCGACGCCTCGACCCTGGAGCTGCTCGTCCCACTGGCGCGAGGCGACGCGGTCCGCGTCTACCCACCCGGCGAGCCCACACCACAGGGGCTCGCGGACTTTCTGCGCCACAGCGACGTCACCCATCTCTGGCTGACCTCCGGGCTGTTCCACCTCGTCGCCGAGCACCGCCCGGACGCCTTCTGCGGGCTGCGGCAGGTGTTCACCGGTGGCGGCGTGGTGTCTCCGCCACACGTCCGCCGGGTGCTCGACCACTGCCGCGGTCTGCGCGTCACCAACGGCTACGGCCCGACCGAGAACACCACGTTCACGACCACCTTCGACGTCGACATCGCGGCCGAGGTCCCCGATCCGCTACCCATCGGCACGCCGGTGCGCGGCACGACCGTGCGGGTCGTCGACCCGCGGGGACGGCCCGTTCCGCCCGGAGCCGTCGGCGAGCTGCTGGCGTCGGGCCCCGGTCTCGCCGACGGCTACCTCGCGGAGCCCGAGCGCACCGCCGCCGTGTTCACCGGCGCGGGCTACCGGACCGGCGACCTGGTCCGCTGGGACGGCCAGGGGCGCCTGCGGTTCCTGGGCCGCAACGACAAGCAGGTCAAGATCGCGGGCCACCGGGTCGAACTGGCCGATGTGGAGCGGCGGATCAGGGAGCAGCCCGGTGTCCTGGACGTGGTCGTGTTCGTCGCAGGCGACGAGCCGACGGCGACGCGGCTGTGCGCCGCGGTGAAGACCGCACCGGACACGGACCCGCTACCGACCGCGCGATCGGCCGTGGAAGCCTGTCTCGCGTCCTATGCCCGCCCGAGGGTGTGGTTCACGGTGGCCGAGTTCCCGCTGGACCGCAACGGGAAGGTCGACCTGCGCGCACTGGCCCCACCGCCGTACGCGCCGGATTCCGCGCCGCCACCACCGCCCGGCGAGACGTCGCTCACCGCCGTGGAGAGCCTCGTCGCAGACGCCTGGACCGAGGCACTCGGCACCGACGACTTCGACCTCGACGAGGGCTTCTTCGACGTCGGCGGCGACAGCCTCAGCCTCGCCGTCGCGCGCAGGGTGATCCAGCGGCGGCTCGGCGGCGGCCGGCTTCTTCTCACCGACATGTACCGCTTCCCGACCGTGCAGTCGCTCGCCCAGCACCTGCACCTGCATCTGGCAGGAACACCCTCATGACACTCGAACCGACCGACATCGCGATCGTGGGAATGGCCGGCCGCTGGCCCGGCGCCGCGAACGTGGCCGAGTTCTGGTCGAACGTCGCGGCCGGCCGGGTCACCGTCACCGCGCTGACCCGCGGCGAGCTGGTCGCCGTCGGCGTGCCGGAGACGCAGCTCGACGACCCCGGTTACGTACCCGCCCGCGGCACGGTCGCCGACCCCGACATGTTCGACGCCGACTTCTTCGGGGTCCCCCCGAAGGAGGCGTCGATCATGGACCCGCAGCACCGGCTGCTGCTGCAGACCGCGTGGGAGACCCTCGAGTCCGCGAACCTGACCGGCGAGGAACCGTTCGGCCGGGTCGGGGTGTTCGCCGGCGCGGGATTCAACTACTACCTGCTCCACCACGTGCTGGCACGCCCGGAGGTGGTCGACACGCAGGGGCTGCTGTCGGTCGTCCTGGGCAACGAGAAGGACCACCTGGCGGCGAAGGTCGCCTACCGGCTCGGCCTCGGTGGCCCGGCGATCGCCGTACAGACCGCGTGCTCCACCTCGCTCGTCGCGGTGCACCTGGCCTGCCAGAGCTTGCGGGCCGGGGATGCCGACGTCGCGCTCGCGGGTGGCGTGTGTGTCGCCGTGCCGCAGCAGGCCGGCTACCTGTACGAGCCGAAGGGGATCACCTCGCCGGACGGCGTGTGCCGGCCCTTCGACGCGAGTGCCAACGGCACTGTGCCGGGCAACGGGGTCGCGATGGTCGCCCTCAAGCGGGCCGAGGACGCGCGCCGTGACGGCGACACGGTGTACGCGGTGATCAAGGGATCGGCGGTGAACAACGACGGCGGCGCGAAGGTCGGCTACACCGCACCCGGCATGGCGGGCCAGGTCGACGTGCTGGCGCGGGCCTACCAGTCATCGGGCCTGCACCCGTCGACCGTCGGATACGTCGAGGCGCACGGCACGGCGACCGAGATGGGCGATGCCATCGAGCTGGCAGCGCTCTGCGAGGTGTTCGGGGAGGCCACCGTCCCGTGCGTGCTGGGCTCCGTGAAGGCGAACATCGGCCACCTCGACGCGGCAGCCGGCGTCACCGGGCTGATCAAGGCCGCGCTGACGCTGCACTTCCGGCAGCTGCCGCCGCTGGCGGGCCTGAAGCAGCCGCGTCCGGAGCTGCTCGACGGGTCGACGCCGTTCACCGTCGACCCGGTCGGCCGCGCGTGGAACGACGGCCGGGTCCGCCGGGCCGGCGTGAGCTCGTTCGGTCTCGGCGGCACGAATGCCCACGTCGTGCTCGAGGAGCACGTGCCGGCGCCCCTGCCCGACCGGCCACCCGCCGCGCCCGCCGAGGCCGTGCTGACCGTGTCCGCGCGCACGCCGGACGCGTTGCGCAACGCGGCCGACCGGCTCGCCGAGCACCTGCGCGACCGGTCGTCGCTCGACCTGCACGACGTCGCGTCGACCCTGCAGTCCCACCGCAGGCACTTCCCGCACCGGCTCGCGGTGGCGGCGGCGGACGTCCCCGCCGCGGTGAAGGGCCTCGGCCGCGCGCGGGGCCGCGATCGGCTCCGCCGGCCCAAGATCGTGTTCCTGTTGCCCGGCCAGGGCGCGGAGGCGGCGGGCATGGCGGCGGGCCCGTACGAGCGGTACCCGTCCTTCCGCGCCGACCTCGACCGTGGCGCGCGGCACGTCCGTGACCTCGTCGGCGTCGACCTGCGGGACGTCCTGGTGGGTGACGATCCGGCCGGGCTGGTGCACCGCACCGACATCACCCAGCCCGCCCTGCTGATGCACTGCTACGCGCTCGGCAAGTTGGTGATGTCCTGGGGTGTGCGGCCGTCGGCGCTCATCGGGCACTCGGTGGGCGAACTCGCCGCCGCCTGCCTGGCCGGCGAGCTGGATCTCATCGACGCGCTGCGGCTCGTCGCGGCCCGCGGCCGGCTCATGCAGGAGGCGCCCGAGGGCGGGATGCTCGTCGTGATGGCGCACCCCGCCGCGCTGGCGGCGCACCTCGCCGAGCTGGCCGAGCTCGACGTCGCGGCGGTCAACGCACCGGACGTCACGGTCGTGGCGGGTCCGATGGCGCCACTGGCCGCGCTTCGCGAGCGGCTCGATGCGGTCGGGGTCGTCCACCGCACGATGCCCGCCGGGCGCGCGTTCCACTCGCGGATGATGGCCGGTGCCGCGGCCGAACTCGCGACCGTGCCGGTCACCCACCGGGCGCGGACCGTCGACGTGATCAGCAGCGTGTCGGGTGCGCTGCTGCCACGCGGGCAGGTGCGTGGTGCCGGCTACTGGCCGGAGCAGCTGCGCAGCCCGGTGCGCTTCCTCGACGCGGTGCGGACCGCGGTGGCGGCGGAGCCTGTGGTCTTCGTCGAGGTCGGGCCCGGCACCGCGTTGATCGGGACGACGCGGCAGATCCCCGAGGCCGCCGACGCCGCCTCCGTGGCGCTGCAGCCACGAGGGTCCGGCGCCCGGGATCTCGCGACCGCGGCCGGCGCGTTGTGGTCGCTGGGTGTGGCGGTCGACTGGGCCGCACTACGGGACGGGCGGCCCGCACGGCGGGTCACCCTGCCCACGTACCCGTTCGCGCGAACCCGCCACTGGCTGGATGTGGCACGCGCCGCACCCGCCGAGGCACCGGAACCGATGGCCGCCGGGGACTCGGTGCTCGACGAGGTCGTCGAGCTGTGGCGGTCCATGCTCGGAGCCACGGAGGTCGACGCGGACACCAGCTTCTTCGCCGCAGGGGGCGAGTCGCTGCTGTTCACCAGGATGGTGTCGCGGGCACAGCGGAAGTTCGGGGTCGCGGTGTCGATGGCGGATCTCGCCTCGGCACCGACCCCGACGACGCTCGCCGCGCAGGTCAGGAAGGCACGCGCATGACCGAGATCGACCTCCGCACGGCGGCCGCCACCGCGGCCGTCCTGGTGCACCGCCTCGAACGGCTGGACGCCGTCACGGTCGCGCTGCCGGGCGGCCCCGTGACGCTGGGCGTGGGCGCGGACAGCACGCTCACCGGCCTGGTGGCCGCGCTCCGGTCGGCGCAACGGTCGTCGGCGCCGGCAGACGTGACGTTCGCATCCGGCGTCACCGTGGCCGACCTCGGCCCGCACTCGATCGGGTTCCGGTTCGCCTGGCCCGGCGAGCACGTGAACGAACGCCTCGCCACGCTGTTCGACGACCTGCGTACCGGGCACACGACCGGTCGGTGCGCGGTGGTCGGCCCCGCCGAGCGCAAGGCGCTCCTCGCCTTCAACCCGCCCCCGACCGAGCCGCCGCGCCTGCCGGTGCACGAGCTGATCTGCCGCCAGGCCGCCGCGACACCGGACGCCGTCGCCCTGCGCGACCCCACCGGGGACCGGACCTACCGGCAGCTGCTGGACGACGCTGCGCTCGTCGCCGGCCGGCTGCGCGCCGCCGACGTCGGAGCCGGGTCGGTCGTCGGGCTGTGCACCGAAAGGTCCGGGGACATGGTGGTCGCCGTGCTCGGCATCCTCCTGGCCGGCGCGGCGTACCTGCCGCTGGATCCGACGCATCCTCGTGCCCGCCTGGAGCTCATGCTCGCCACGGCGGGCGCCGCGCTGGTGCTGGCCAGCCCCGCCGCCGCGCCCCTGCTCGCGGACTCGCCCGTCCCGGTACGGCCGCTGCGCGAGCCGGCGGGCATGCCGGTGACGTGGCAGGGCTACCGGGCGCCTGCCGAGGTGGTCGACGGGCTGGCGTACGTCATCTTCACCTCGGGCTCGACCGGGCAGCCGAAGGGCGTGGAGATGACGCACGCGAGCCTCGCGAACCGGCTGGTGTGGATGCAGGAGGAGTACCGGCTCGGCCGGGACGACGTGGTGCTGCACAAGACGCCCTACACCTTCGACGTATCGGTGTGGGAGCTGCTGTGGGCCTTCGCCGCGGGTGCCCGGCTGGTGGTGGCGCCGCCGGAGGCCCACCGTGACCCGCAGGAGCTCGTCGACCTCATCGTCGGCGAGCGGGTCACGACCGTCCACTTCGTGCCGTCGATGCTGGCGCTGTTCGTCGCAGAGGACGACGTGGCGCGGTGCACATCCCTGCGGCGGGTGGTGTGCAGCGGCGAG
>CAVZZN010000009.1:0-162437 GCA_963779805.1 uncultured beta proteobacterium | reverse complement strand
TCCGCCGAGCGAGGTTCCGATCCAGTCGACGCGCTCCGCTCCCGACCGCGCGATCAGCGCCGTGACGGTGGTGAGGTAGGTGCCGAACGCGTAATCCGACGGGTCCGCGAGCCATTCGCTCTCGCCGCGGCCCGGCAGGTCGATGGCGAGCACGCGATGGGTGGCGGCAAGGGTCTCGGCCAGCACGTCGAAGTCGCGGCCGTTGCGCGTGAGACCGTGCACGCACACGATTACGCGCAGGCACTCCGGATCCCCCCACTCGTGATACGCGACGCGATGAAAGCCGTGCGGGGACAGGCTCGCGAAGTGCCGTGTCCTCGGCTGGGCGGTGGTGAGCAGCATCGACGAGGTGCGGGTTCGCGCGGCGCAATCGAGCATCATAGCCGATCGCCATCGCGCGTCATGGCGCGAGGCTTTCCTCGAGTGCAGCGAGACGCCGGCCCGCGAGCAGCACGTCGAGCCGACGCAGCGAAGGCTGCGCGATGTCGCGTATGCGCGCGTCGTCGGCGAGCAGCTGGCGCAGGATTTCCAGGCGCCGGCGCCGGCCGTTGCCGTCGAGCGCCTCGTGCGTGACGCCGGTGGCTTCGAGGCAGGCGATGAGCTGCTCGCAGCACACCTGCGCCTGCTCGAACGCTTTCCAGTCGCCGCGCGTCGCCGCGCCGAGCATGACGCGGGAAACCCGGCCGATGGCTTCGTAGTAGCCGAGGAGAATGCGGGGACGATCGATCATGGAGGCCGGGAGGGGAGAGCGCGTAGCGCGTTGGACTTCGCGGCAGGAATGGGGTTGGCGACCGCGCGGGCGGGCACACGCGTACAGCGGCTGCGCCTGCGTGTGCACGTCCGCGCTGCGGCCGGCGGCGCCGTGCGGCGCGTCGACCGGGGAACACGGCATGCAGCGTGCGTGTGGATCGCACGCGTCCTGGACTGCGTCGCCTTCGCCATATGCCCGTTGCATGACGTGTTGTTTATCGGCTACGCGTGCCGTCGCCTTGAGCGCCGCGGGCGAAGGGTCGGGCGCAGGTGGCGGCGAGCGCGGGCCGCGCACGTCGTGGACTTCGACCGGCGGCGCGCGGCTTGCGGGCCCACTACGTGTCGTGCACAGCGTTGCCGCGCGCAGCGTACGCGTTTGCGCCATGCGTGCTGTGGCCTTCACGCCGCGCGACGCGCATGCCCGGGCGCGCTTTCGAGGCTCGCGCGCGCCGGGGCTCGAGGGCTGGCCTCTCGTTTGCTTATGTCCGGCGCGGAGCCGGCGGCACGCACGCCCAAGGAAGTCCCGCCAACGCGTACCGGCCGAGCGACGTGCGGATTGTGGACCGCATGCTGCTGTAGGACGCAGGGGATGAGCGGCACCTGGCGAGCACGGCCGGATTGTGACGGACAACGGCCAGCACGACCGTCCGGAGTCGAAAGCGACAGCGACGAAACGGCCTGTGGTGCACCCAACCGACCAGGTGTCGCATGCACGCCGTTGGTCGGAAGCTGCCGCCGCGCGTCAGCAGCGAAGAGCCGAAGGGGAGAGTGCCGTGAAGACGGAACAGATGCTCGAAGAGATCCGGGAAGCCAACCTGACCTACCTGATCCTGGCCCAGCGGTTGCTGCGCGAGGACCGGGCCGAAGCCATGTTCCGGCTCGGCGTCAGCGAGGAAGTGGCCGACATGCTGGTCAACCTGTCGACCGCCCAGGTCGTGCGCATCGCCGCGACCAACATGCTGATGTGCCGCTTCCGCTTCGACGACGCCGTGATCTGGAACCTGCTGACCGACACGCACCGCGACCGCGGCGTTGCCGGCGTGCACGCCGCGATCCTGATGTCGGCGCCCCTCGCCGAGGTAGCGTGAGGATGCGCAGCAGGAGCATCGTCGACGACGCACGCGAGGTCGCCCGCGCCTCGGCGCTGATCGAGCTCGACGCGCGCCTGCAGGTCCTCGAGTCGGAGACGAGCCTGTCGCGCGAGCGGCTGCTGCGGCTGTACAAGGAGCTCAAGGGCAAGTCCCCGTCGCGCGGGATGCTGCCGTTCTCCACCGACTGGTTCGTGAGCTGGATGCCCAACGTGCATTCGTCGCTGTTCATGGCGATGTACCAGCACCTCATCAAGTCGAGCGAGCTCGAATCGATCGACGCCATCGTCAAGGCGTACCGGCTCTACCTCGAGCAGTGCTCCGCGCAGAAGCTCTCGCCCGAGCTCTCGATCACCCGCGCATGGCGCCTCGTGCGCTTCTTCGATGCCGGCATGCTCCGTCTCGCGCGCTGCTCGTGCTGCAGCGGGCGCTTCGTCGCGCGCGATTACGATCTCACCAACGGCTACGTGTGCGGGCTGTGCAACATGCCCGCGCGCGCGGGCAAGACGCGGGCGGCAGCGGCAGCAGCAGCAGAACCCGTCCGCGCCTGATCGGATAGCACCCCCCACGCTACGCAAGCTTCATCGTTCGCCAACGACACGCCGCTGCTGCGCCTGCTCCGTCACCGCCTTCCGGCCGCCTTCCCCGCGTGGAGCAAGGCGGCCGTTTCTTTTGATGACGTCGGCATTAGACGTGCAAGATGGTGGGGCAAGTTGTGTCCCATCTGTGAATTGAGGGGTAAAAGGCCTCCTTATCGGCGCATCAAACGATCTGTCATCCACGAATAATGGCTCCATCCGAGAAAGGATGAAGCCATGGCCCAGACCCTCCAATCCGTCCAGATAGCGTCGAAGTCGATCCGCCGCACGCGCGTTGCCGAATCCGTGCAAGTGCAGGTGCCGGCCCGACGCGTTGCGGCGGTCGTCGCGCCGCTTCCCGCCGCGGCACCGGAGATGCCGCCCGCGCCGGTAGTGCACGATCGCGCGGCGATCGCCGAACGCGTGAAGACGTTCGCGCCCCTGGTGCGGCGCATGGCGTTCCATCTCACGACCAAGCTGCCGCCCAGCGTGTCCGTCGACGACATCGTGCAGGCCGGCATGATCGGCCTCATGGATGCCGCGGCGCGGTATCAGGAGGGGCAGGGCGCGCAGTTCGAGACCTTCGCCTCCCAGCGCATCCGCGGCGCGATGCTCGACGAGCTGCGCGTCAACGACTGGCTCCCGCGCAAGACGCGCAAGGCGCTGCGGCAGGTGGAGAGCGCCGTCAGCCGTCTCGAGCAGCGGCTCGGCCGCGCGCCGGCCGAGCGCGAGATCGCGGCGGAGCTGTCGATGCCGCTCGACGAATACCAGGCCGTGCTGCAGGAAGCGCGCGGCTACGAGCTCGTGCATCTCGAGGACTTCGGGCACGAGGACGACGACGACTACCTCGAGCGCCACTGCCCCGACGGGGGTGCCGATCCCCTGCAGCGCCTGCAGGACCTGCGCTTCCGCGAGGCGCTCGTGCACGCGATCGACGCGCTTCCCGAGCGCGAGAAGCTGCTGATGGGCCTGTACTACGAGCAGGAGCTCAACTTCAAGGAAATCGCCGGGATCCTCGGCGTCAGCGAATCGCGCGTGTGCCAGCTGCACAGCCAGGCGGTTGCGCGCCTGCGCGCCAAGGTTGCCTGAGCGCGGGAGCAGCGCGCTCGGGCCGGATCGACGCGCCACGCGCTCGATTGCATCGGTCGCGTCCCGTCGCGCCGAGCGTCCGGTCGGGCCGATCGCGAGCGCACGGACCGAACGCACGAAGCCGAGGTTGTCTGCTACGGTGTGGCTGCCGAGCGCTGCGCCGGCGCCGCAGTGCCCGCCCTGAGCAGCGTCCCGTTCAGCACGTTCACCACTCGCGCCTCGGCCGCGACGGCCCGCAGAATGGCCCACTCCTCGTCGATCTGCATCGCGAGCTCGGCAGGTAACGTGGGCGACGCGACCCCGGCCGGCGTGAGCGTGAGCCCGGCGTGGGCGAGGAGCTCGGCGCGCTGGCGCGCGAGCACCTCCAGTTCACCGATGTAGCGCAGTGCGGTGGCCGCGGCGGCTGCGACGGCCTCGGTACTCTCGGCGTGGAGGGCAAGCTGCTCGCTGCGCAGGACGGAGAGCAGCGCGCGGTGGCCCTCGATTTCCGCGCGCAGCACCGCCCGAAGCGTGGGGACGACGGAGGCGGCGAAGGCATTCATGGTCGGAAGGTGGGCGCAATGCGCCGCTGCACGCGCTCAGCGCGCTGCGGTCACGGCGTCGAGTCCGGCGCGAGCCGGGCGCGAGTGCGCGCGATCATGCGCTCGGCGATGACGGCGGGGTCGGGCACGTAGCGGCCCTCGCGCACGGCGGCGGCGATCGCCGCGACATGCGCGGCGCGGGCGGCCCGCGATCCCGTCGCCGAATTCCCATGGAGCGCGATCACGGCGGCGGGGCGGTTGCTGGCGTCGATGATGGCTCCTGACGGCGGTTACGCCACCTTCGGGCGGGCTCCAGGTGGCAGCGGCGCTTGCAGCGCTCGTTCCGGAAGGCCCGCTGCACGGCGTGCGTGCGGCGTGGCTCCCTCGATGTACCCACAGTATCGGCACATCCTGGGCACAACTTGACCCCCCGGGGCGGTTCCTGCCCCGGGCGGCAACGCCCCCCAGGCGTACCCCGGAGGAGAGCTTGGCGGCGGGCGCCTAGCGGGCGGCGCGCAGGGTGCGGTCGAGCATCATCAGCATCGCCGCCGTCGCGCCCCAGATGAACCGGTCGCCGTACGGAATGGCCCAGTAGTCGCGCCGCACTTCACCCAGCATGCGGAAGCGTCGCTGCTGGTTCGCCGGCTCGAGCAGATGGGCGAGCGGCACCTCGAACACGTCCGCGACCTCGATCGGATCCGGCTTCAGCTCGAACGGCGGCTCGATCCAGCCCACGATCGGCGTAACGCGGAAGCCCGTCACGGTTTCGTACGTCGCGAGCTCGCCCAGGATCGCGACGCGATGCGGCGCGAGTCCCACTTCCTCCTGGGCTTCGCGCAGTGCAGCGGCGGCGAGCGAGGCGTCCTCGGGCTCGACGCGTCCGCCGGGAAAGCTGATCTGCCCCGGATGATCCGGCAGATCCGCGCTGCGCTGCGTGAGCAGCACCTGCAGCCCTTCGGCGCGGTTCACGATCGGCACCAGCACCGCAGCGGGCGTGGCCGCGCCCCTCGCGACCCGGCAGGCGAAAGCCGTCGGACAGGTTGTGGAGCTCCGGAGGGATCGGCCGCGCGAGACGCTCGGCGAGCCAGGCTTGCTGGGCGGCGGGAGAAAGCTCGAACAGCTGGCGCATCGGGTTCTGCGACTCGGGGAGGCGAGCCGCATTCTACTGCACCGCCGTTGCCGCTTCAGGCGCAGCGCCGACGCGCGCGATCGACGATCGTCCGGGGTGCTTGCGTCGGGCGGCGTCTCGCTGCGCGGCGTCCGCGCAGGCGCCTCGCCTCGGGCAGGCATCGACGCGTGCGCTGCGCCGCACGCGCCACGAACTGCGGGCCAAGGAGGATCAGCGCGGGACCTTCGAGCTGCGCTTCGCTGATCCGCGGCAGGTCGGCGAGCGTGGTGTAGAACGAGCGCGCGTTCGGCAGCGATGCGTTCTCGACCACGACCACGGGCGTGCCCGCGCCCTTGCCGGCAGCCTGCAACGAGGCGGCGACGGCGGCGGCTTCGCCCACGCCCATGTAGATCGCGCCGGCGTCGGCATGCGCGAGCGCGCGCTGCCAATCGCTGCCGGATTCGCCGTCGCCGACGCGCGGCGTCGCGAGCGCGACCGTGCGCGCCATCCCGCGCTGCGTGAGCGAGGTCCCGATCTGCGCGCACGACGCGAGCGCGGCGGTGATGCCCGGCACGACGGCATACGGCACGCCCGCGGCCTCGAGCGCGTCGATCTCTTCCTGCGCCCGCCCGAAGAGCATGGGATCGCCGCCCTTGAGGCGCACCACGACGCGGTGGCGGCGCGCCGCATCGACCAGGCGCTTGTCGATGAAGCGCTGCGCCGTGGCATGGCGCCCGCAGCGCTTGCCCACGGGGATGCACTGCGCATTCACTGCGAGCGCGACGACCTCCGGGTGCACCAGCGCGTCATGGAACAGGATGTCGGCCATCGCGATCAGGCGCGCGGCGCGCAAGGTCAGCAGATCCGGGGCGCCCGGTCCGGCGCCGACCAGATAGACCGTACCCGAGCTCGTCGGGATGCGACGCGACGGCTGCGGCTTCGGTCATGCGCACGGGAACCACACGTCGCCGGGCGTGCCGTGGGCGCGCGTGCGAAACCACGGCTGCGCGGTGCGCGCGGAGGCGGCATAAGTGCGCTCGTAGTGCCCGAATCCGGCGAGCTCCTGCGCGGGATCGCGATCGGGACGCACCGCCAGCGCATCGAACCCGCATTCGCGCAGGAAGAAGTAGTGGTCGCGCACGATGTCGCCCAGGGCGCGAAGCTCGCCGGCATAGCCGTAGCGCTCGCGCAGCAGCCGGCCGATGGAATAGCCGCGGCCGTCGCCGAACTTGGGAAAGTCCACCGCGATCACGTCGAGCGCGGCGACATCGTCGGCGAGCGCGGCGGGATCGTCGCTCGGCGCGAGCCATACGCCCACTCCACCGCGCTGCAGCAGGTGCTCGCGCTGCGCGTTCCACAGGGCGAGCGGCACCAGCACCGGACCGCGCAACGGGACCGCGTCGATGCGCGCGTCGGCGGGAAGGCGCGTCCACGCGTCCTCGATCACCGCGTCATGCTTGATGAGCTTCGGCATACACGTGCTCCTTGAAAGGCTCGATCCCGATCCTGCGGACGGTGTCGATGAACGCCTCGTCGTCGTGCCGGCGCGCGACGTACACGTCGAGGATGCGCGCGACGACGTCGGGCATCTCGTGGGCCGCGAACGAGGGACCGATCACCTTGCCGAGCGCGGCGTGCTCGCCCTGCGCGCCGCCGAGCGACACCTGGTACCACTCGGATCCGTTCTTGTCGACGCCGAGGATCCCGATGTTCCCGACGTGATGATGGCCGCAGGCATTCATGCAGCCCGACATGTTGAGCTCGATGTCGCCGATGTCGTGCAGGAAGTCGAGGTCGTCGAACCGGCGCTGGATGGCTTCCGCGATCGGGATCGACTTGGCGTTGGCGAGGCTGCAGAAGTCGCCGCCCGGACAGCACACGATGTCGGTGAGCAGTCCGATGTTCGGCGTGGCGAGGCCGAGCGGCTTCAGCGCGCGTCCACAGCGCGAAGAGGTCGCCCTGGCGCACGTCGCTGAAGATGAGGTTCTGCTCGTGCGATACGCGCAGCTCGCCGAAGCTGTAGCGCTCCGCGAGATCGGCGATCGCGTCCATCTGGTCGGACGTGACGTCGCCCGGCGGCACGCCCGTCTTCTTGAGCGAGAGCGTGACGACGGCATAGCCGGGCATCTTGTGCCGCGAACACGTTGCGCTGCGCCCAGCGATCGAACGCGCGATGGTCGGCGCGTGCAGCGCGATAGCCCGGGTCGTCGCCGGCGAGCCGTCTCGTAAGCGGGGGCGCTGAAGAACGCGGCGAGGCGCGCGATCTCCGCGGCCGGCACCGTGCCCGGACCGCCTGCAATCTGCTCCCATTCCGCCTCGACCTCGGCCGCGAAGCGTTGCGGCGTGCGCTCCTTCACCAGGATCTTGATCCGCGCCTTGAAGATGTTGTCGCGGCGACCATGACGGTTGTAGACGCGCAGGATGGCTTCGAGGTAGTTGAGGAGCTCGGCTTCGGGAATGAAGTCGCGGATGACGTGCCCGATCATCGGCGTGCGGCCGAGCCCGCCGCCAACGATCACCCGAAAGCCGATGCCGCCGTCGGCACCGCGCACGGCGTACAGGCCGATGTCGTGCACCAGCGTGGCGGCACGATCGGTCGTCGCGCCGCTCACGGCGATCTTGAACTTGCGCGGCAGCCAGGAGAATTCGGGGTGGAGGGTCGACCACTGCCGGATCAGCTCGCAGTAGGGCCGGGGATCCGCGATCTCGTCGCCCGCGACGCCGGCGAAGTGATCGGTGGTGGTGTTGCGGATGCAGTTGCCGCTGGTCTGGATCGAATGCATCTCGACCTCGGCCAGCTCGTTCAGGATGTCCGGAACCTGCTCGAGCTTCGGCCAGTTGAGCTGCAGGTTCTGGCGCGTGGTGAAATGGCCGTACCCGCGGTCGTAGCGGCGGGCGACGTCGGCCAGGGCGCGCAGCTGGCGGCTGGACAGCATGCCGTAGGGCACCGCGATGCGCAGCATGGGCGCATGCTTCTGGAGGTAGAGCCCGTTGCGCAGCCGCAGGGGCCGGAACTCGTCCTCCGTGAGCTCACCGGCCAAGAAGCGGCGCGTCTGGTCCCGGAACTCGGCCACGCGGCGGTGAACGAGGCGGCGATCGAAGGCGTCGTAGCGGTACATGGGTAGCCAGGCGAGAGGCGCGAGCTGCGACCATACCGCCGCAGAAACCTAAATTGAAGGAATGGTTTGCCACTTGAATATCGCCAATGGTTATAAGCCATGGTGTCATGGCTGAGCGTGCCATCGTCCTGTTCGCGCATGGCGCCCGCGACGCGCGGTGGGCGCAGCCTCTGGAAGCACTGAAAGCGGCGGCTCGAGCGGCGCGGGCTGCGGGTGTCGCTCGCCTTCCTCGAGCTGATGACGCCCGATCTGTCGAGCGCGGTGGCAGCGCTCGTCGCGGGCGGCGAGCGGGCGGTGCAGATCGTGCCCGTGTTCCTCGGGCAGGGCGGACACGTGCGCGAGGACCTGCCGCGGATCGTCGAGGACGTGCGCGGGCGGCACCCGCACGTCGACATCCGTCTTGCGCTGGCGGTGGGCGAGGACGACGCCGTCCTCGATGCGATCGCGGACTACTGCGTGCGCAGCGCGCGGGGGTGATCCCGAGCGGCTACTTCGCGCCGTCGGCCGACGCAATGGCGCCGGTTTCCTGCAGGACGTCCTGCGCCATGTGGAAGGCGGCATTCGCCGCCGGCACGCCGCAATAGATGGCGGCCTGCAGGATCACTTCCTTGATCTCGTCCGGCGTGACGCCGTTGTTCGCCGCGGCGCGCACATGCATCTTGAATTCCTCGTCGCGGTTCAGCGCGATCATCAGCACGAGCGTGAGCAGGCTGCGCGTGTGTCGCGGCAGCCCGGGGCGGGTCCAGATCGTGCCCCAGGCGTAGCGCGTGATGAGCTCCTGGAATTCCTCGTTGAACGGCGTGAGCTTGCGCAGCGAGCGGTCCACGTGCGCATTGCCCAGCACCGCGCGGCGGACCTCGAGCCCCTTGTCGTAGCGATCGCGTTCGTCCATGAGCCGTCCTTTCAGACGAGGAAGTCCGTCACGGCCGCCGTGAACTGCGCGTGCCGCCTCGATGTTGGAGAGGTGCCCCGCGGCGAGCTCGACGTACCTTGCGCCGCCGATGGCGCTCGCGAGATAGCGCGCATTGTCGGGTGGCGTGGCAAGCGTCGCGCGCGCCGGCGACGACGAGCGTCGGTCGGGTGATCGAACGCACGCTCTCGCGCTGGTCCATGTCGCGCACGGCCGCGCACGCCGCCACGTAGCCGTCCGGCGGCGTCGCCTCGAACATCGTGCGCGTGGCGGCGACCTCCGCGGGGTGCGAAGACGCGAACTCCGGCGTGAACCAGCGCTCGATCATGCCGGACGAAATGGCGCTCATGCCGCCCGCCCGGACCTTCTCGATGCGGGTGTTCCACAGGTCCGGCGGCGGCATCTGCGCCGCCGTGTTGGCGAGCACGAGCCGGTTGATGCGGTAGCCGGCATGCGCTCCGAGCCACATGCCGGTCATGCCGCCCAGCGACAGGCCGCAGAAATCCGCGCGCTCGATGCCGAGGCAATCCATGACGCCCAGCACGTCGCGTCCGAGCTGCTCGATCGTGTAGGGCCCCGGCGTCACGCTCGAGCGGCCGTGCCCGCGCGTGTCGTAGCGCACGACGCGAAAGTACTTCGTCAGCGCCGGCATCTGCGGCGCCCACATGGAGAGGTCGGCGCCGAGCGAGTTCGACAGCACGAGCGCGGGGGCGTGCTCGTCGCCCTCGCTGCGGTAATGGAAGCGGATGCCGGCGAGGTCGATGAAGGAATCGGTCATGGTCGTTGCAGGTAGAGGAAAGTCGGAGGCAGCAGGCACCGCGTCATGCCGAGGTTGGACCGCATGCGCTCCGGGTCGAGTTCCAGGCCGCAGACGACATGCAGCGTCTGCGCGACGCGCCGGTCGCGCGGCGCGCGCTCAGTAGTCGAAGAAGACCGTCTCGGCTTCGCCCTGGATCACGATGTTCCAGCGCAACTCGTTGCCGTTGCGCTTCGCGATCAGCGTCTGGCGGCGATCCGCGGGGACGAGCGCGAGCACGGGGTCCTGCGCATTGGCGGGATCGTCCGGGAAGTACATGCGCGTCACGAGATGCTTGAGCAGCCCGCGTGCGAACACGGCGATCGAGAGGTGCGGGGCCTGCATTGCGCCATCGGCTGCGGGCACGCGTCCCGGCTTGATCGACGTGAAGCGGAACTGGCCGTCGCGATCCGTCGGCACGCGGCCGAAGCCCTTGAACGCCGCCTGCGCACCGCCGCCCTCGGGATGCGCATAGCGGCCCTGCGCATCGGCCTGCCAGATCTCGACGATGCCGTCGGTCATGGGCTTGCCGTCGGCGTCGATGATCGCGGCCGACGACGGCGATGCGCTCGCCGGCGACACCCGCCGGTGCGATGTCGCTGCGATAGAGCTTCGCGAATCCGATGTGGACGTACGGACCGGCGGTCTGGCTGGCAGAAGCGAGCAGGCTCATGTCATTTCCCCGCGCCGGTGCGCATGAAGTCGTTCTCCATCGGCGTGCCTTCGCGGCCGCGCAGCACGATGTCGAAGCGGTACGCGAGGGCGTACTCGGGCATCGCGTTTTCCCAGTCGAACGTCGACACGAGGCGCTGCCGTGCCTTGTCGTCCGGGATGCAGTTGTACATCGGGTCGTAGGGCAGCAGCGGATCGCCGGGGAAGTACATCTGCGTCACGAGGCGTTGCGCGAGACCGAGCCCGAACAGCGAGAAGTGCAGGTGCGCGGGACGCCACGCGTTGTTGTGATTGCGCCACGGGTACGAGCCGGGCTTGATCGTGAGGAAGCGGTAACGGCCCTCGTCGTCGGTGAGGACGCGGCCGCAGCCGGTGAAGTTCGGGTCGAGCGGGGCGTCGTGGCGATCGTTGTCGTGGTGGTACCGGCCGGCGGCGTTCGCCTGCCACAGCTCGATCAGCGCACCGCGCACGGGCTTGCCGTTCTCGTCGAGCATCCGGCCCGACACCACCATGCGCTCGCCGATGGGTTGGCCGGCGTGCTGGCGCGTGAGGTCGTTGTCGAGGCCGCCGATCTCGTCGTAGCCGAACACCGGGCCCGTGATCTCGGACAGCGTCTGCGGCAGCACGACGAGCGGCCGCGAGGGCGAGCGCTTGACCGTCGAGAGGTAATGCGGAAACAGGTAGTCGGGTTGGGTGTCCCAGAAGGGGCGGCGATAGCCGCGTAGCTCAGACATGGACGCTCCAGTGCGCGCCAGATTGCCCCGGGTCGTGGCAGGCGCGTGCGGATGATGGTTCGGACAGCGGCGTGGTCCCGCGGGGCGTGCCGCAGGGGCACCGCAGGTCAGGACCGTTCGAGGCAAGCGCGCACGATACCGATCACCCGGCTGCGCAGTCAACCCGCGCAAGCGCCGCGGCGAGGATGCACCCACGCTCCTCTATAATCGCGGGCCTTGCGGTTTGCGCGATGCAACAGCACCGGAGTACCGAATGATCGACAAGACCGTTGCGTCCGTGGACGCAGCCGTCGCGGACATCCGCGACGGATCCACCGTCATGATCGGCGGGTTCGGCGCGGCGGGCATGCCGTCCGAGCTCATCGACGCGCTGATCCGGCAGGGTGCGCGCGGCCTCACGGTCGTGAACAACAATGCCGGCAACGCCGACTTCGGGCTCGCGGCGCTGCTCAAGGCGCGGCAGGTGCGCAAGATCATCTGCTCCTTCCCGCGCCAGACGGACTCGTGGGTGTTCGACGGGCTGTACCGCGCCGGGGACATCGAGCTCGAGCTCGTGCCGCAGGGCAACCTCGCCGAGCGCATCCGCGCCGCAGGGGCGGGCATTGGCGCGTTCTTCACGCCGACGGGCTACGGCACGCCGCTCGCGGAAGGCAAGGAGACGCGCAACATCGATGGTCGCAACTACGTGCTCGAGTATCCCATCCACGCCGATTACGCGCTCATCAAGGCCGACCGCGGCGACCGCTGGGGCAACCTCGTGTACCGCAAGACGGCGCGCAACTTCGGACCGATCATGGCGAGTGCAGCGAAATGCAGCATCGTGCAGGTGCGCGAGATCGTCGCGCTCGGCGGGCTCGATCCCGAGGCGGTCGTCACGCCGGGCATCTTCGTGCAGCGCGTGGTGCACGTGCCGGACCCCAAGGCCTGCGCGGCATAGGACGCAACGACATGACCATCAAGCGCTACACCCGGGAGCAGATGGCGGCGCGCGTGGCGCACGACATCGAGGAAGGCGCCTACGTCAATCTCGGTATCGGCCTGCCGACGCTCGTCGCCAATCATCTGCCGAAGGATCGCGAGATCATCCTGCACAGCGAGAACGGCGTGCTCGGGATGGGCCCCGCGCCGGCGAAGGGCGAGGAAGATCCGGATCTCATGAACGCCGGCAAGCAGCCGGTGACGCTGCTGCCGGGCGGCGCGTATTTCCATCACGCCGATTCGTTTGCGATGATGCGCGGCGGTCACCTCGACATCTGCGTCCTGGGCGCATTCCAGGTCTCGGTGAAGGGCGATCTCGCGAACTGGCACACCGGCGCGCCCGATGCGATTCCCGCGGTGGGCGGCGCGATGGATCTCGCCATCGGCGCGAAGCGCGTGTACGTGATGATGGAGCTGCAGACGAAAGGCGGCGACAGCAAGCTCGTGCCGCACTGCACGTATCCGCTCACGGGGGTGGAGTGCGTGACGCGTGTCTACACGGACGTCGGGGTGATCGACATCACGCCCGCGGGTCCGCACGTGGTGGACATGGTGGAAGGCCTCGCATTCGAGGCCCTGCAGGCGATGGCCGGAGTGCCGCTGCGGCCACCGCAGCGCTGAACCCCGCGACCCGTTACTCAGAGTAATTACTCAGAGTAACGGGTTGGCGTGTCAGCGCGGCTGGCAGACCACGTCGACCAGCGCCGGCGCGCCGGCTTTCACGACCGCCACCGCGCGCTTCAATGCCGGTCCGAGCTGCGCCGGATCGCTGATCGGCCCCTCCGCCCAGACGCCGTGGGCCTTGGCGAGCATGGCGAAGTCGATGTCCGGATTGGTGAGCGCGTTGCCGATCCATGCCTGGTCCGGACGGCGGTCGTGCAGGGCGGCCATGCGCTGCAGGTGCATGACTTCCTGGTGATACGCGCGGTTGTTGTGCATTACGTACAGGATCGGAATCCGGTGATGCGCCGCCGTCCAGAGCACGCCGGGCGCATAGAGCAGATCGCCGTCGGGCTGGAAGGTGAACGTGAAGAGCCCCTTGGCGCGGTTCGCGAGCGCCACGCCGAGCGCGCCGCCCACGCCGTAACCGACGCCCTGGCCACCTGCGCCACCGAGCATCTGGTGGTAATGCGTCGTCGGCCACAAGCGGCGGGCCCACGGAATGCGATCGCTGACCGCGAGCGACCACGGCTCGTGCTTCACCGCGTTCCACACTTCCATCGCCAGCCGCGGCGTGCTGATCGGCACCGCATCCCAGCCCACGGCGGCGGCGTTCTTCGCCCGCTCCACGAGCTTCTCGCTGCTGCTCGCCGAGCTTCGCGGCGCGCGCGGCGAACGCGTTGCGCTGGTCGGCGGAGGTCGCCCGGCGCACGGCTTCCGTCAACGCCGGAATCGTCGTCTGCGCATCGCCGATGATCGGCAGGTCGATCGGCATGAAGCGCTGGAAGTCCTGGTAATTCGAGCGGATGTACGCGTCGGCCATCGAGATGCTGATGATGCGCACGTCCTTGCGCGCGAGGCTGCGGTGCTGCTTGTGCGGGTCGCTGATCGCGTTGAACTGGCCGTAGGGATCGGCGACTTCGAGCAGCAGCACCACGTCGGCATCGCGCACGAGACTGCGCCGCGCGTCGTTCTGGCAGAGCGGATGCCGGTTCGGGAAGTTCATGCGCGAGCCGAGGTCGACCACCGGCGCGCCGACGGCCTCCGCGAGGGCGACGAGGTGCTCGACGCCCTGCTGGCTGCGCACGGCGCGATCGGCGAGGATCACGGGCGACTGTGCAGCGACGAGCATGCGCGCCGCCTCCGCGAGCGCACCCGCATCGCCCATCGGGAATCGCGGCGGCATGAGCTTCGGGATCGCGAGCTCGTCCGCGTTCTCGATCGGGCCCTCCTGCAGCTCCATGTCGGCCATGAGCAGCACGGGTTCCATCGGCGGCGTCGTGGCCACGCGATACGCGCGCACGGCCGATTCGGCGAAGTGCTGCAGCGAGCCGGGCTGGTCGTCCCACTTCACGAAATCGCGCACGAGCGCCGCGGCATCCTGCACCGAGTGATTCCACTCCGTGCCGGGTCGGCGCTTGGCGGCGTCGACGCCGGTGCCCGCGACGACGAAGATCGGAACGCGATCGCACCACGCGTTGTACAGACCCATCGCGGCATGCTGCAGGCCCACGGTGCCATGCGCCATGACCATCATCGGCTTGCCGGCGGCCTTCGCGTAGCCGTGCGCGATCGACACCGCCGACTCCTCGTGCAGGCACGTCAGGAGCTCGGGCTTGCGATTGCCGCCGTAGTTGACGACGGATTCGTGCAGGCTGCGAAAGCTCGAGCCGGGATTGGCCGTGACGTACTCGAGATCGAGCGTCTTGATGACGTCGACCATGAAGTCGGAACCGGGGCGGCCGATGACGATGTCGCCCGGCAGGGGCTTTTCCTTCCTTTTCTTCCCGTCCGCCGGGCCGCTTGCGGCGTCCGGGGCGGGCTTCTCGGCCGCTCGTGTCGCCGCCGCCATGCCCGTCGCCGCAATGCCTGCGCCGGCGGCTGCCGCCGTCTTGAGGAAGCTGCGCCGGTCGAGCCCGTTGCTGTCGATCGTGTCGTCACTCATGATGACTCCTCGCGCGTTCAGCGCGGCACCAGCTCGTCGTTGGGAACGACTGTTGCGGACAACCGGGGTTCTCAGTTCAGGAGCTCGATCTCGCGGGCCGGGCGCCAGGCCTTGATCGACACGAGATACGCGTGGATGTCGCGCAGCTCGTCGTCGGTGGTGTAGCGCGCGGGATAGCGCGGCATGTTCCGCTGCGGATGCCTGACGTATTCCATGAACCCGTCGAGCGGCCACTTCGTGGGCGCGATCTGCGGGCCGCTGCCGCGCTCGCCGCCCTGGCCGACCGTGCCGTGGCACGTGTAGCACATCTTCTGCATGTAGAGCTTGTACCCGCGCTCGGGCGATGCGGTAGCCTGTGCCGACGCGGGCGCCGGCGTGCTGCATGCGATGGCGACGAGCAGCGGGAGCAGGGCGCGACAGGACGGCAGCATGGATCCTCCCCGGAGTGCGCCGCGCGCTCGCATTCTTCCGGCGTGCTTGCGCGGCGCATGGGCGCACGATATCGACGCGATCCCTCGCGCGTCAAGCCAATGGACCAACGTTCCGCTATGAAGAACGAGACGCGAGGGAGGGCGCCTGCCGTCGATTCGCAAGCTCGGGCGATCGCCTCGAGCCGGAGCGAAGTCACTCCTTCGCGGTTCGCCGCGAGGCGATGAACGCGCCGGACGCGAGCAACGCGCCGTTGGCCCAGAACACCGGAAACACGCCGAGCGCGCCGATCGATCCGAACACCAGCGGCACCGCGATCTGCGTGACCCGATTGAAGGTGAGGCGCATGCCGATGGCTTCGCCGATCCGACCCGCAGGCGCGTGCCGGTGCGTGAGCTGCATCGACAGCGGCTGCCCGCAACCGAGCGCGAGGCCCATGCCGAACGCAATCGCGGCAAGCAGGGCGGGATTTTGCGTGAGCGGATAGAGCACGTACGCGATCGCGGCTGCGAGCAGGGTCACCCGCAACACCGTCTCCTCGCCATACCGCTGCACCAGCCGCGGCAGGGCGAGCCGCACGACGAACGCCGCGGCGGCCTGCATGCTCAGCACGATGCCGATCGTCGAGGGCGCGAGCCCGATCGAGCGGCCGTAGATCGGCATGTAGAAGTTGAACAGATCGAGCCCGGTGAGGATCACCGCGCTCGCGATGTACGCGCGGCGCAATCCGGGGTTGTGCAGGAGCCGCGCCGAGCCGCTTTCCTCGGCCCGGGGTTCCGTGTTGCGCGGCAGCGGACGCCGGCGCAGCGCGACGAGCACGATGGCGGGGACGATCGCCACGCACGCGAGGCTCGCGTACGTGGCGCTCTTGCCGGCGCCTTCCATCATGTATCCGACGAACAGCGGCCCGAGAAAGCCCGATACGGAGCCCGCCAGGCTGTACAGCGCGAAATTGCGCGTGCGGCCCTCGCCGCTCGCGAGCGCGCCGACCGTGTACTGCGCGGACACCTGGTAGAAGATGCTCGCCGACCCCAGCACCATCGTGGTTGCATAGAGCGCTGTCACGTGTCCGAACAGCACGGGAATGAGGAGCCCGCACGCGACCGTGATGGAGCCGAGCACCATGGGCCGGCGCACGCCGCGGCGATCGCACATCCGTCCCGCGTACAGTGCGAGCTGCATCGGGAACAGCGAATACAGGGCGACGAGGAGCCCGACCGCGAGCGGGCTCGCACCGTAGTCGAGCGCGTGGAGGGCGACCAGCATCCGGCTGCCCTTCAGCGCGATCTGCGTGCAGATCGAGAGCGCGACGACGAGATAGATCATGCGCAGGGGTGGGATAATCTGCGGTCGAACCCGACCTTGCGTTCCCTGATGCCCGAAAGAAACGATCCGTGCCCGTGCGGCAGCGGGCGCAAGTACAAGAAGTGTTGCGGCGCCGTGTGTGCCGCTCGCCGCGGCGCCCGCACGGCCGGTCGCACCGCGAAACGACCGCCGCCGCTGCCGCGCACGCGCGGCGCTGCGGGCCGTGCACCGCGTGCTGCGAAGGCTGGGCCGCGGGCGAGATCCGCGGCCATGCGATGAGTCCGGGTCATCCGTGTCATTTCCTCGGCGCGGCCGGTTGCACGATCTACGACGAGCGGCCCGTGTCGCCCTGCCGGAACTTCGTGTGCGGGTGGCTCGGCGAGCCGGAGCTCTTGCCGGAGGAGTTCCGGCCGGACCGCATCGGCGTCATCGTGATCCGCATCCGCTGGCGCGAGCACCCCGCCTATCTGCTGCTCTCGGCAGGACGCGATCCCGACGAGCGCCTGTTGCAGTGGTTTCGCGCGTTCAGCGTGCGCACGCGGCGCCCGTTCTTCTACGAGCAGCAGGGCGAGAAGCTCGGCTTCGGTCCGCCCGACTTCCAGCGCGACATGCTGGAACGCCTCGCGCGCGGCGAACCCATGTGGTGAGCCCGTCGTGGCGCAGCGCGCGCTGCGCATTGTACGTGGATGCGAGCGCGTTCGCGCTGTTGCGGTACGCCGTTCCGCGATGCGGAATGTGCAGAAGGCACGGGCACACGGCAGGCGGGCACGAACCGATTTGACGCTTCCGCGCCGGCGGTGATAGAACCAACGCCTTTCGCTGTTCGCGAGCGCGCAACGAGGGAGCAGCCATGGCCAGACACTTCCAGATCGTCGTCAACGGCAAGCGGCACAAGGTCGCCGCCGCGCCGGTTACGCCGCTGCTGTACGTGCTGCGCAACGAGCTCAACCTGCGCGGGCCCCGGTTCGGCTGCGGACTCGCGCAATGCGGCGCGTGCACGGTGCACGTCGCAGGCGTTCCCGTGCGCTCGTGCGTGACGCCGGTCGTTGCCGTGCGCGACAAGTCCGTCACGACGCTCGACGGTCTCGCGGCCCACTACCGGCGCATGCGGGGCATCAGGGAGCCCGATCGCCTGCATCCCGTGCAGCAGGCGTTCATCGACGAGCAGGCGATGCAGTGCGGATACTGCAGCAACGGCTGGATCATGACGGCGGCGGCCATGCTCGATGCCAACCCGAAGCTCGGCGACGAGGAGATCCGACGCGGCCTCTCGGGTCTCAAGTGCCGTTGCGGTGCGCACATGAGCGTGCTGCGCGCGGTCAAGCGCGCGGCCGCGAACATGGCGTGAGGAAGCGCGACATGGACGGGCGCATGCTCCCGGGTCACCGCGCTTCGCGACGCGCGTTCCTGCACACCGCCGGCGCGCTGGTGGTGTCGTTCTCGCTGCCCGTGCCCGGCCTGGCGGCGACGGGCGACGGGCCCTATCCGGCCAGGATCGCCGTGGATCGCGTGGAATCGTGGCTTGCGGTGAACGCCGACGGCACGGTGAGCGCGGCCGTCGGAAAGATCGAGGCCGGCATGGGCATCAGCACGGCGTTCGCGCAGATCGTCGCCGAAGAGCTGGACGTGCCGATCGAGCGCGTGCACCTCGCCATGGGCGACACGGCGACCACACCGGATCAGCGCGGCACGGGATCGTCGAACGGCATCATCCAGGGCGTCCCCGCGCTGCGCAGCGCCGCGGCGCAGGCGCGGCAGGCGTTGCTCGCGCTCGCCTCCACGCGCCTCGGCACGCCCGTCGAAGAGCTCACGGTGAGCAACGGCGTCGTCCGCGCGAAGGGCGGCGGCGATCGCGGCGTCGGCTACGGCGAGCTCGTCGGCGGCCAGCGCTTCGACCTGCAGGTCACGGGCAAGGCGCCGACCAAGGCGGCGGCCGAATACCGGCTCGTCGGACAGCCGGTGCCGCGCATCGACATTCCGCGCAAGGTGCGCGCGGAGTACGTGTACCTCGTGGATCACAAGGTGCCGGGCATGCTGCACGCGCGCGTGATCCGTCCGGCGCGGGCGGGAGCGAAGCTCGTCGAGGTCGCGTCGGACCAGGAGCTTCCGGGACTCGTGAAGGTGGTCAGGCGCGGCGACTTCCTCGGCGTCGTCTGCGAGCGCGAGGAGCAGGCGATCCGTGCGGCGCGCGAATTGCGTGTCGAATGGTCCGATCCGCAGCCGATGTTCCCCGCCTCCTACGATGCGCTGTACGCGAGCCTGCGCAGCGACAAGCCGAAGGTGAGCGAGGTCGCGAAAGGCGCGACCGGCGACGTGGAGGCCGCACTCGCAACCGCCGCGACCAAGGTCGAAGCGCGCTACGAGTATCCGTTCCAGTCGCACGCCTCGATGGCGCCCGCGTGCGCGGTCGCCGACGTGAAGGGCAACGCGGCGCACGTGTGGTCCGGCGGACAGAAGCCGTACCCGCTGCGCAAGGCGGTCGCGGAGATGCTCGGGTTCCCGGTGGAAGCCGTGCGCGTGACGTGGATGCCGGGCCCCGGCTCGTACGGCATGAACGACGCCGACGACGCGGCGATGGACGCCGTGGTGCTCTCGCAGGCCGTGGGGCGGCCGGTGCGCGTGCAGCACATGCGCCAGGACGGCACCGGCTGGGATCCCAAGGCTCCGCCCATCGCGTTCCATTTGCGCGGCGGACTCGACGCCAAGGGCGACGCGATCGCGCTCGATTACGAGGCGCGCGGATTCTCGGGCCGCGTGCGCGCCAACGGCACCGAGCGTGCGGGCGACACGCTCGCGGGCCAGCTGATCGGCGGCTACCAGGCGCACAGCACGGACCACTTCCAGTATTCCGACGAGAGCTATCGCATTGCGAACAAGCGCAAGACCTCGCACATCGTCGCGTGGGAGAAGTCGCTGCCTACGGGTCTGCGCACCGCGCACCTGCGCGATCCGGACGGCATGGCCACGTGCTTTGCGAGCGAGTCGTTCATCGACGAGCTCGCCGCGGCGGCCCACGCGGATCCGGTCGAGTTCCGGTTGCGGCATCTCGCGAATCCGAGCCACGCCGCCGCCGTGAAGGCGGCCGCGCAACGCGCCGGATGGGAAACGCGTCCGTCGCCGCGCGTGAAGGGCGTGCCCACCGGCATCGTGCAAGGCCGCGGCATCGCGTATGCGCCACGCGCGGGGTCCATCGTCGCGACCGTCGCGGAGGTCGAGGTCGACATGGCGAGCGCTCGCCTGCGCGTGACGCGCTTCGTGACGGCGCACGATTGCGGCTACGTCGTGAATCCGCTCAACCTCAGGGGCACGATCGAGGCCAACCTGATCCAGTCGATGAGCCGTGCGATGCACGAGCAGGTCCTGTTCGGCGGGTCGCACGTCAAGAGCCTCGACTGGCTGACGTACCCGATCGTCGACATGACCGAAGTGCCGGATGCGATCGAGATCGTGGTGCTCAACAACACGCCGGATGCGGAGTCCAGGGGCGCCGGCGAGCCGTCGACCCGTCCCACCGCCGCCGCCATCGCGAACGCGATCTACGACGCGACCGGCGTGCGCATCCGGCGGGTGCCGTTCACGCCGGAAACGCTGCTCGCCGCGTTCAAGGCCGCGCACCGCGGCTCGGCGTAGGGCAGTTCAGGCCGCGCGAACGAACCGCGTCGTCCCGAGCCATTGTTCGGGACAACGAATGCGGTTGGACTCGCTAAGCGGCGCGGCCGACGGCCGCCGACGTCGGAAACACCAGCGACTTGATCACCACCGGCACCGCCCCCGACGTTTCCAGCAGGGTGCCGATGTCGATGAAGTCGAACTCGCTCAACGTGATCCCGTCGATGGACACGACGGGGTTCGGCAGGTGCAGCTCGTCGTGACAGTGGATGCCGATGAGCCCGCCGATGTCGCCGTCGCCCACCAGCACGAGCGGCAAGCCGTGTCCGAGGACCTGCGCGAGACCCCTGCTCAGGCCCCGGCAGAACGCGTCGAGACGGCCGAACGTGGCGGCGCCCGCCCAGCGATAGCACACGGCGACGGCCTGGCCGCCTTCGTGCAGGTCGAGCCGCCGCAGCGCGCCGCGGACGGCGGCGGCGATCTCCTCCGGCGCGAGCACGTCGCCGGTGAGATCGAGGTCCGGCGTGATCACCGGCACGTTGCGCATCGGCAGCGTCGACTGCGGTTGCACGAAGATCGTGCTGCCGCTCACCTGGATCGTGTATTGCGATGCGCCGACCACCGTCGCGCGAATGCCCTCCACGCGGGCGCTCGATTCGCGGTCCCCAGCGCGCCACGCGCGCCATCAATGCCGACGCGAGCTGCGGTCCCAGATCGCCGAAGGACGCCGCTTCACGCCCGTACACGTATTCCGAGACGCCGCCGGAGAACGTGACGATATCCGGCGAGCGCTCGTTGCGCAGGGGATCGAGGCGCAGCAGCGCGCGGGTGTCCGGGGAGAACGCGGCCGCGGTCATCGCCTCGAACAACCGCTCGGCCATCGCGTCGGCGATCCGCTGCGAGCGCGCCGGGCGCCGGGTACTGCACCGACCTGCAGCGCGACCGCCGTCGCCTGCGCGAAGCGCGCGCCCGCTTCCTCGATGCGCTGCACGCGACCCTCCCGATCCAGCACCACGACGCGGGCGCCGACGTCGAGTGCCGTGAGGTCGACGACCTCGCCGCGCTCGCACACGGCGATCTTGCTGGTGCCCCCGCCGATGTCGACGTTCATCACGCGCGCCGATTCGCGGATGGACAGCGCAGCCGCGCCGGAACCGAAGGCGGCGAGCGTGGCTTCCAGCGCATCGCCGGCGCTCACCGCCACGAACTTGCCGGCATGCGCCGCGAACAGCTCGCCGATCGCGCGCGCGTTGCGCCGGCGCACGGCGACGCCGGTGAGGATCAGCGCACCGGTGTCGATCGCTTCGGGTTCGAGGCCCGCCAGCGCGTACTGCGCGTCGATGAATGCGCCGACCGCCGCGGCGTCGATCGCGAGATCCGCGGCGTACGGCGTGAGCAGCACGTCGGACTCGTGCAGGATCTCGCGTCGCGAGACGATGTAGCGGTTGTCGAGGCGCTCCAGCGTGATGCGCGAGAAGACGAGGTGCGTGGTCGACGAGCCGATGTCGATGCCCACGCTCGCGAGCCGGATCTCGTCCTCTTCCTCGAGGCTGCGACGGATGCTCGTGAAGAACGTGCGACCGCCCTCGGGCATCGCCTGCGCGTCGTCGTCCGCCGCCGGCGGCGCGTCGCCGCCGGGCGGCACGAGGTCGGGCGTACCGGCGCCGGGCTTCACGAGGCGAGGCGCGGTCTGCGCGATGCGCGGCCGAGGTGAAATGCGGTCAGCGCGAGGGCACGACGTCGGAGGTCGCGCGCACCGGCACGACCTCGTTGCCGAGGTCCTTCGCCGGCTTGTCGTACCACGCCGGATCCATCCGGTTCGGCACGCCGTTGCGGCGCAGCGTCTGCGCATATTCCTCGCGGATGTACGGATCCTCCATCCAGTAGGGGATGGCGGTGCCGCCCTCGTTGACGTCGATGGCGGTGTAGTCGGTGTGCTTGGCGCCGGGCGCACCGGGATCGCGTCCCGGATTGAACGGGCCGAACCACGCCGTGAGCCGGAAGGGCTCGGCACCGACGCTGAAGTGCTGGTGATACCAGCGTGCCCCGCCGGGGGCCGCCGTCACCATGCCGAACTGCTCGTAATCGACGCGCTTCACCTCTTCCGCATGCCCGCTTCGCCACGGCGTCTCGCCGCAGCGTTCCGGCCACGAATAGGTGTAGCCCTTGCCCTTGAGGCAGATGAGCACCGCCGCCGAGGTGTGCGCGTGCGCCTTCGAATAGCGGCCGAGCTCGTGCTGGCCGATCCAGAAGTAGAACACGTTGTTGGTCATGAACGGCTCGACGCGGCGCCAGCCGAGCGAGCGGCGATTGTCGAGCGGCAGGTCGCAGTCGATGACGTCGGGGATGAAGTTGGTGCGCCGCATGGCGAGGCCGCGCACCGGATCCGGCTCGATGTCGTCCTTCGGCTTGTAGAAGTCGTCGGCGCCGCTGAAGCGATCGCGGAACACGAACGGGTTGTTGAACACCGCGTCCACGTTCTGCAGCATGTTCATCACGTTCGGCGCCGTCGTCCCGGCGAGCAGCAGCGCGCCGCCGGACGTCGCATTCACGAGGCGGTACCGCGCGTTGATCGGGATCGAGAACATCGATCCCTTCTGCCATTCGAACACGTGCTTCTTCGCGTCGCCTTCCTGCCAGACCTCGGTGGTGCCGCGGCCCTCGACGACGAGGAAGATCTCCTCGTACATGTGCTTCTCGGGGTTGAGCGCGCCTCCGGGCGGCACCTCGACCACGTAGCAGCCCCACTTGGTCTCCGTGCCGTAGAGCTGGATGTAGTGCCCGCGCCCGCCCTTGCGTTTCCACGGAACGAGCGGCAGGTCGGTGACCGTGCGCATCCCGATGTCGCGGAAGACCGGGATGCCCTCCGACTCCATGAAGGCGTCGTACGGGGTCGGTTGCTTCCTGAACTCGCCGAACCCGGCCTTCTTGTTGCCCGAGGGTTCGTGCCAGTGCATCTGGTCCTTGTCGTGCGGCATGGCGGCGGCTTTCCGAGAGGCGAAGCGGGGAGTTCCCGCATGCGGAACGCAGTTCCATTGCGGGTGCGCGGATTTGACCATACAATCGCGGGGCCGGTCAATTTGGATGCCGCGCGCGCACAAGGCGCTGCAGGCGCATCCCGCACCAAGCGGCCGCGAGTGCCGCGATCCTGGAGGAGAGATGATGGCTTGCGTATCCCGTCGCACGTTCGCATGGCGCGCCCTCGCGCTGCCCGCCGCGGTCCTCGCGTTTGCGGGGACGATGACCGTTGCCGCACCCGCCCTCGCCCAGGACGCCGCGGCGCGCAACGAGGCGATCTACATGTATCGCGGCGCCGACCGCGAGCAGAAGCTCCTCGAGGCGGCGAAGAAGGAGGGCACCGTCGTGCTCTACACCTCGCTCGCGACGACGGAGTCGGTACCGCTCACGCAGGCGTTCGAGAAGAAATACGGCATCAAGGTCGAGCTCTGGCGCGCGCTGTCCGACAAGGTGGTGCAGCGCACGCTCACCGAAGCGCAGGCGCACCGCTACGCCGCCGACGTCGTGGAGACCAACGGCCCCGAGCTCGACATGATCACCCGCGAAAAGCTGCTGGCGGAGTTCTACAGCCCGGTGCTCGCGGATCTGCCCCCGTATGCGGTGCCGCCGCACCGGCAGTGGTTCTCGGATCGCATGAACTTCTTCGTGGTCGCGTACAACACGAACAAGGTGAAGCGCGACGAGATCCCGAAGACGTACGAAGGCTTCCTCGATCCGAAGTGGAAGGGCCGCATCGGCATCGAGGCCACGGACTCGGAGTGGATGGCCGCGCTCTACAAGCAATGGGGCGAGGAGAAGGCCGCGGCGCTTCTTCCGCAACCTGGCCGCGATGAAGCCCGACATGCGCAAGGGCCACGTGCTGCTCGCGAAGCTGATCTCGGCCGGCGAGGTGCCGGTCGGACTCACCGTCTACAACGCCAATGCGGAATCGATGAAGCGGCACGGCGACCCCATCGACTGGGTGCCGGTCGAGCCGGTCATCGCCCGTCCGCAGGGGATCGGCGTCCTGCGCCACGCGCCGCATCCCAATGCCGCGCTGCTGTTCGCCGAGTTCGTGCTGTCGCAGGAGGGGCAGGAGCTCTTCAACAAGATGGGACGCGTGCCGACGAGCGTGAAGGTCAAGAGCAACCTCAACAACTTCAAGTACACGATGGCCGACCCGGCCATCATCCTCGACGAGAGCGAGAAGTGGGAGAAGCTCTGGGACCAGCTGTTCATGCAGAAGTGATCGCACCCCGTTGTCCGGAGCGATCGTCCGGGAGACCGGGTCGCGAGTCCGCAGTCCGGGACGGTTGCCCCCTTGGCGCATATTTGCTAGTGTGCGTTCCACATCACGGGATGAGGTTCTGATATATGGAACGCAAGACCAAGGCGACCCCGCGCGCGAAGACGCGCCTGTCCTCGGTGGCCAACTCGATCCGCCTCATCAAGGCGTTTTCCGACGACGAGTACGAGATCGGCATCAGCAACCTGGCGAAGCGCCTCGGGCTCGCGAAGAGCACCGTGCATCGGCTCGCGAGCACGCTGATCGAGGCCGGCATGCTGGAGCAGAACACGCGAGACGGGGCGCTATCGCCTGGGGCTGTCGCTGTTCGAGCTCGGCTCGCTCGTGCGCCGCAAGATGGACGTCTCGAGCGAGGCCAAGCCGTACCTCAAGCTGCTGCGCGAGAAGACCGGCGAGACGGTGCACCTCGCGATCCTCGACCACGCGAGCGTGCTGTTCATCAACAACCTCGAGAGCGAGCACGCGGTGCGCATGAGCGTCAACGTCGGCGTGCGCGCGCCGGCGCATTGCACCGCGGTGGGCAAGACGCTGCTCGCGTTCCAGCCTGCCGAGCACCTGCGAGCAGGTCATCCGGGAGGGGCTGCAGGCCGGCACGCCCAAGACGATCACCCAGGCCGCGGCGTTGCGCCAGGAGCTCGCGACGGTGCGCGCTCGCGGCTACGCCATCGACGACGAGGAGCTCGAGACCGGGCTGCGCTGCCTCGCGGCGCCCATTCGCGACCACTCCGGCAAGGTCGTGGCGTCGACCAGCGTCGCCGGTCCGGCGCAGCGCATGACCAAGAAGGCGTTGATCGCGTTCGCGCCCGACGTGGTCGCCGCGGCGGACGCGATCTCCGCGCGCCTCGGCTACCAGCCGCTGCGCTACGCCCCGGTCCAGCGTCGCGCATGAGCTGAATCACGCGTTCCATCCGACGGCGGCCCGCAGCGACGCGGAACGCGCGTCGAGGCGTTCGTTCCAACACTGCATTGCGCAATGCACCGCGGGTCTTCCGGACCCTGACCTCATGCCGACCATCACCATCGCCGAAACGGGGCAGCAGTACGAATGCGGCCCCGACGACACCCTGACCCGCGCCGGGCTGCGCGCCGGGCTGGGCATGCCGTACGAATGCAACGTGGGCTGCTGCGGCAGCTGCAAGGTGGAGCTCGTCGCGGGCGAGGTTTCGTCGCTGTGGCCGCAAGCGCCTGCGCTGTCGGAGCGCGATCGCGCGAAGCACCGCATCCTCGGCTGCCAATCGCGGCCGGCGTCGGACTGCACGATCAAGGTCCGCCTGGGCGAGGCGGTTGCGGTCGAGCGCCGGCCGCGCCGGTTTCGCGCGCGCCTCATCGCGATCCGCGACCTCACGCACGACATGCGCGAGTTCCAGTTCACGGGAGATGCGCCTGCGGACTTCCTGCCGGGCCAGTACGTGCTGTTCTCGCTGCCCGGGGTTCCCGGCCAGCGCGCCTACTCGATGGCGAACGTCCCCGACCCGAAGGGCGAGTGGCATTTCCACGTGAAGCGCGTGCCCGGCGGGCGCTGCACCGGCACGCTGTTCGACGTGCTGCGGGTGGGCGACGAGGTCGACTTCGACGGGCCCTACGGCCAGGCCTACCTGCGCAGCGAGAGTCCGCGCGACATCGTGTGCATCGCGGGCGGGTCCGGACTCTCGCCGGTGATGTCGATCGCGCGCGCGGTGGCGAGCACGCCGGCGCTTGCGCAGCGCAAGCTGCACTTCTTCTACGGCGGGCGCGGCCCGCAGGACATCTGCGGCGAAGACATGCTGCAGGCGCTGCCCGGCTACGGCGAGCGACTCTTCTACTACCCGGCGATCTCGATGCCCGAGCTCGACGCCGGCGGGCAGTGGAAGGGCCGCGTCGGTCTCGTGCACGAGTACGCCCAGGAGGTGCTCGGCAAGGAGCGCCTCGCGGACTTCGAGTTCTACTTCGCCGGCCCGCCGGCGATGGCCACGGCGGTGCAGCGCATGCTCATCCAGGCCAAGGTGCCGTTCAACCAGATCCACTTCGACCAGTTCTTTTGACGCAAACACCACCGTTACTCCACCCAAACCCGTTACTCAGAGTAAATACTCCGAGTAGCTGCTCGGAGTATTTACTCTGAGTAGGAGGAGGCAGGATGTCCAAGCTGCGCATCAATCTCGGCTGCTGGAACTACGACCGCACGCGTGCGCTCGCGGACGGCAGCGTGCAGCCCGACGGCATCGACCTCAACTACCTCGACATGCCGGTGGAGGAGACGTTCTTCCGCATGCTGCGCTACCGCGAGTTCGAGGCGGCCGAGCTGTCGCTGTCGTCGTACACGCGTATCCGCTGTCGCGTCCGGAGCGGCCGTTCATCGCGATCCCGGTCTTCCCGTCGCGCTTCTTCCGCCACTCATCGCATCTACGTCAACACCGCGAGCGGCATCCGCGAGCCGAAGGACCTCGTCGGCAAGCGCGTCGGCATGCCCGAGTACCAGATGACGGCGCCGGTGTGGATCCGCGGGATCCTGGCGGACGCACTACGGGGTGCCGGTCGACAGCGTCACGTATTTCACGGGCGGCGAGGAAGAGCCCGGGCGCGACGAGAAGATCAAGCTCGACCTGCCGGCGAACATCAAGGTGCGACCCATCGGCGCCCACGCAGACGCTGACCGCGATGCTCGCCGACGGCGAGATCGACGCGCTGTACACCGCGCGCATGCCCTCGTCGTATCACACGAGCGGCGGCAAGGTGGCGCGGTTGTTCGAGAACTTCGTCGAGGTCGAGAAGCAGTACTACCGCGACACCGGCATCTTCCCGATCATGCACACGGTCGCGATCCGGCGCGACGTGTACGAGGCGAACCGCTGGGTCGCGCAGTCGCTGTACAAGGCCTTCGTCGAAGCGCAGCGGCGCAATCTACCGCGACCTGTACGAGACCGCGGCGCTGAAGACGAGCTGCCCTGGCTCACGGCGCATGTCGAGGAGGCGCGCGCGCTGATGGGCGAGGATTACTGGCCCTACGGCTTCCAGAAGAACCGCAAGACGCTCGAGACCTTCCTGCGCTATCACCACGAGCAGGGCCTGTCGAAGCGGCGGCTCGCAGCCCGAGGAGCTGTTCGCGCCGGAAACGCTCGAAGCCTTCAAGATCTGATCCGTTCCGAGAGCCCAGGCGATGCCGCAAGACCCCTCCCAGCCGAAGCGCCCGCACAGCCTCGACGACCACCTGTACGGGGCCGGTTTCGACCACGTGCACGAGGGCGACGAGGGCCTCGATCACGACCACGACCACTTCGAGGACGCGGGCCCGCTCGAGGAAAACCCGCTGTGGATCGCCGACCACGTCACGCTGCGCAGCGTGGGCATCGACATCGGGTCGTCGGGCACGCAGGTGATCTTCTCGCGCGTTGAAGCTGCGGCGCCTCGGCGAGGACCTGTCGAGTCGCTACGTGGTGACCTCGCGCGAAACGCTGCACCAGTCGCCGGTGGCGCTCACGCCGTACCAGAGCGAGGAGCGCATCGACGAGGCGAAGCTCGGCGCGATCATCGACGACGCGTACGCAGCGCGCGCCTGCATCCGGACGACATCGACACCGGCGTGGTGATCCTCACCGGCGAAGCGCTGCGGCGCGAGAACGCGGAGGCGATCGCCGACGTCCTGGCCGAGCAGGGCGGCGAATTCGTGTGCGCGACCGCGGGCCATCACATGGAGGCGATGCTCGCGGCCTACGGCTCGGGCGCGGCGCGCGTCGCGCACGACCAGGCAGGCCGCATCCTCAACGTCGACATCGGCGGCGGCACGACCAAGCTCGCGCTGGTCGACAAGGGGCGCGTGGTCGGCACCGCCGCCGTGCACATCGGCGGCCGGCTGCAGGTGGTGGATGCGCAGGATCGCATCGTGCGCCTCGATCCCGCAGGCCAGCGGCTCGCCGCGCGAGGCCGGCTTCGACTGGACGCCGGGGCGACGTCGCGCGCCCGGCCGAGATGGACGCGGTCGCGGAATGGATGGCCGACGCGCTGGTCGACGCGATCCGCACGCGCCCGCTGCCGCACGCGATCGAGCATCTGTACCTCACCGAGCCGCATCGACGACCTGGGCGACATCGCGGGCGTGATGTTCTCGGGCGGTGTCGCCGAGTACGTCTATCGGCGCGAGACGCGCGACTTCGGCGACATGGGCCGGCGCCTCGGGGCCGCGATCCGCGCGTCGTATCGACGCCGGTGCGCTGCCCTGGCCGCTGCTGCCGGCCGGGCGAATGCATCCGCGCGACGGCGCTCGGCGCCTCCGAATACAGCGTGCAGCTGTCGGGAAACACGATCTACATCTCGGATCCCGCCGCGCTGCTGCCGCGCAAGAACCTGCAGGTGCTGCTGCCCACGTTCGACGTGCGGCGAAGCGATCGATCCCGACGACGTGGCGCGCGCGATCGGCAATCACTTCGCGCGCGTTCGACCTCGCGGAGGGCGAGTCGGACGTGGCGCTCGCCTTTCGCTGGCAGGGCGCGCCGTCGTACGAGCGCATCGCCGCCTTCGCGCAGGGCATCGCGCGCGGCGCTGCCGCGCACGCTTCGCAGCAGGCAAGCCGCTGTTCGTCGTGCTCGACGGCGACATCGCCCAGACGCTGGGCGCGATCCTGCGCGAGGAGCTCGATGTCGCGAGCGAGATCCTGGTGATCGACGGCGTCACGTTGTGGGACTTCGACTACATCGACCTCGGGCGCATCCGCATGCCGTCGTTCACGGTGCCGGTGACCGTGAAGTCGCTCGTGTTCAGCGACGATCCGCGGGCGTTGCCCGGCGAGGCGGAATATCGGCCGCATCATCATCACGGCCATCATGGTCATCACCACCACGATCACGACCATGGCCACGGCCGGGAGCACGGCCACGATCACGCGGATGAGCATGATCGCGGGCACGGCCACGAGCTGCCGGCGGCGCTGCGCGCGCGGCGCGTGGCGGGGCGGCAGCCATGAGCGAGGTTGACACGCGCCCGCGCCGGTTGCTAGATTCGCTCATTCTTTCTATGCGGACCATCGTTCCATATAACGGAACCGGAGCCCGCAAGCGCACCACCCCCGGCGATCACCGCCGGCGCGCCTGACGTATCGGCACGGCACCGCAGGAGGACCCATGGAAGCGGCGACGCAACTGCCGGTTCAGCACGAGTCGCGGCTCGCGGGCTGGCGGCACTTCGATTACAAGTGGGTGCTGATCGGCATCTGCGTGGCGATCGTCGCCTACCTCGCGCTGGTCCCGCTCGGATTCCTGCTGTGGCAGAGCTTCTTCACGCCGCAGCACGGCGAGCAAGGCGGCCGAGTTCACGCTCGACAACTATCGCAACGCGTACTCGAGCGTCGAGACGGCGCGCCTGTTCGTGAACTCGCTGCAGTTCGCCGCGGGCGCATCGATCTTCGCCTTCTTCGTCGGCACGCTGCTCGCGTGGATGAACGAGCGCACCAACACGCCGTTCAAGTCGCTGTTCTTCGCGCTGTCCATCATCCCGCTCATCATCCCGGGGATCCTGTTCGTCGTGTCCTGGATCCTGCTCGGCTCGCCCAAGATCGGCATCCTCAACCTCGTGGTGCAGGACCTGCTGGGGCTCGAGAACGCGCCGTTCAACGTGTACTCCATCTGGGGCATGATCTTCGTCGACGGGCTGCACTACTCGCCGATGGCGTTCCTGCTCATGACGGCGGCGTTCCGCTCGATGGATCCTTCGCTCGAGGAGTCCGCCATGATGAGCGGCGCGAGCGTGCTGCAGATCGCGTGGCGCATCACGCTGAAGCTCACCTGGCCGGCGATCTTCGCGACGATGCTGATCCTGTTCGTGCGCGCGATCGAGTCGTTCGAGGTGCCGGCGCTGCTCGGGCCTCCCGGTGGGCATCCAGGTCTTCACCTCGTCGATCTACCAGGCGATCCACCACTACCCGAGCCAGATCGGGCTCGCATCGGCGTACGCCGTAACGCTGCTGCTGATCACCACCGTCGGCGTCTACTTCCAGTCGCGCCTGTCCAGCACGGGGCAGCAAGTACTCGACCATGACCGGCAAGGGGTTCCGGCCGCGGCCGATGGACCTCGGACCGTGGCGCTACCTCACCGCCGCGATCTTCATCGTGTACTTCCTGCTGATCGTGGTGCTGCCGTTCCTGGTGCTGCTGTGGTCGTCGTTCCAGAAGTTCTACAGCGTGCCGTCGATGACAGGCGCTGAAGAACCTCACGCTCGATCCGTACCGGTTCATCCTCACCTACCCGACGCTGCTCGACTCGGTGTGGAACAGCATCCTGCTGTCCGTCGGCAGCGCGACCGCGATCATGCTGCTCACCTCGGTGATCTGCTGGATCGTGGTGAAGACGAAGATCCCCGGGCGCTGGCTGCTCGACAACCTGGCGTCGCTGCCGATGGTGTTCCCGGGCCTCGTGCTCGGCCTGTCGATCATGATCTTCTACCTCAACTTCGACATCGGCATCTACGGCACGATCTGGATCATGTTCATCGCGTACATCACGCGCTTCATGCCGTACGGCCTGCGCTACAACACGACCTCGATGCTGCAGATCCACAAGGAGCTCGAGGAGTCGGCGGCGATGAGCGGCGCGTCGTGGGGCACCACGTTCCGCCGCATCATCCTGCCGCTGCTCAAGCCCGGGCTGATGGCGGGCTGGATCTACATCATGATCGTGTCGATCCGCGAGCTGTCGAGCTCCATCCTGCTCTACAGCCCCGGCACCGAGGTGGTGTCGATCGTGATCTGGGAACTGTGGGAAAACGGGCAGTACGTCGAGCTCTCCGCGCTGGGCGTGCTGCTCATCCTGGCGCTCTTCCTGCTGGTGATGGGCGCGCAATGGATCGGACGCCGCTTCGGCGTCAAGGAAGCCTGAGTGAAGGAGGCAAGGCAATGCTGAGCGTCAGGGGTCTGTACACCGAGTATCCGAACGATCGGGGCCAGATCGTCAAGGCCGCGCAGAACGTCACGTTCGACGTGCCCGAAGGCAAGATCTTCACCCTGCTCGGGCCGTCCGGCTGCGGCAAGACGACGACGCTGCGCTCGATCGCGGGGCTCGAGCGACCCAAGGCGGGCGAAATCAGCGTCGCGGGCCACGTCGTCTATTCGTCGAAGTCGAACGTGTTCGTCGCGCCCAATCGGCGCAATTTCGGCATGGTGTTCCAGTCGTATGCGATCTGGCCGCACATGACGGTGTTCCAGAACGCGGCGTTCCCGCTGGAAGTCGGCAAGAAGAAGTACAGCCGCAAGGAGCTCCAGGACAAGGTCGCGCGCGTGCTGCATGCGGTCGACCTCGACAAGTACGCGGAGCGCGAGGCGACCAAGCTGTCGGGCGGCCAGCAGCAGCGCCTCGCGCTCGCGCGGGCGCTGGTGATGGAGCCCAAGCTCCTGCTGCTCGACGAGCCGCTGTCGAACCTCGACGCCAAGCTGCGCGAGCGCATGCGCTTCGAGCTGAAGCGCCTGCAGCGCGAGCTGAAGCTCACCACGGTGTACGTCACGCACGACCAGAGCGAGGCGCTCGCGCTGTCGCACGAGATCGCCGTGATGAGCGAAGGGCAGGTCGTGCAGGTCGGCAGCCCGCGCGACATGTACGAGCGGCCGAAGAACAAGTTCGTGGCGGACTTCGTCGGCTCGACCAACTTCGTCGACGGCAGCGTGACGGCGATCGACGCCGAGCCGCGCTACTTCCGTGTCGATACGGAGATGGGCCCGCTGCGCGTCATCTCCGACGAGGCGCTTGCGCCCCGGCGACCGGATCGTGATCTCGATCAGGCCGGAAGAGCTCGAGCTCTCGGAAAAGCCGCAGCGCGAAGGGCACGAGCACTTCAACTTCGCCTCCGGCATCGTCGACCAGAAGGTGTTCCTGGGCGAGTACCTCGACTTCCAGGTCAAGGTGAAGGATCGGATCCTGCTCTGTCGTGCGCACCCGTCGCTGCGCACGCCGATCGGCGAGCCCATCCAGGTGCGGGTCAACCCCGAGAAGTGCATCGCCATCGCGGAAACGGCGAGCACGCGCAAGGCGGCCTGAGGCGCAAACTTGAGCAACGCCGACGACAATCGCCCGCGCGGCTCCGGCCCGCGCCCCGACGCAGCGCCCGCGGCGATGCCCGCGACGCCCGTCTTTCCGGTGCCCACCACGCCCGCCGCGCAGCGCTGGGCGTCGGACGTCATCGTCGACCTGATGCACCGCTACGAGCTGCCGTATGCGGCGCTCAACCCCGGTGCGAGCTACCGCGGGCTGCACGACTCCATCGTCAACTACGGCGGCAACGTGCCGGTGATGATGCTGTGCCAGCACGAGGAGACGGCCGTGCAGATCGCGCACGGCTACGCCAAGGCGAGCGGCAAGCCGATGATCGCGATCCTGCACAACCTCGTGGGGCTGCTGCACGCGAACATGGCGGTGTATTACGCGTACATCGATCGCGCGCCGATCTTCATCGTCGGCGCCACCGGTCCCATGGACGAGGGCAAGCGCCGGCCGCGCATCGACTGGACGCACACCGCGCAGGTGCAGGGCGAGGCCGTGCGCGATTACACCAAGTGGGACTACCAGCCCACCAGCATCGACGGCGTGCCCGAAGCCTTCGCGCGGGCGTACGGCGTGATGATGACCGAGCCGCAGGGTCCGGTGTACATGTGCTACGACGCGTGGCTGCAGGAGCAGCCGCTCGAGCGCGACGTGCCGCTGCCGCCGGCTTCCGCGGCGAAGGTGCCGGCACGCATCGGGCCCGATCCGCAGGCGCTTGCACGGATTGCGGACGTGCTGGCCACGGCGAACCACCCGGTCATCCTGGCCGAGTTCGTCGGGCGCGATCCGCGCGGCTACGAGGCGCTCGTCGCGCTGGCGGAAACGCTCGGCGCAGCGGTGATCGACATCAACAGCCGCCTCAACTTCCCCGGCACGCATCCGCTCAACCTGAGCATGGTCGACGGTGCATTCGACCATGCAGACGCGATCCTGTGCCTGGACGTGCGCGACTGGGAGAAGCCCACCAAGAAGCTCGTGTCGACGACGCGCGAGCTCACGAGCCTCGTGCCCGAGGGCTGTCGCTGGATCGAGATCGGCTTCGGCGACCTCGAGCTGTCGAGCTGGGCCATGGACTACCAGCGCCTGCTCCACGCCGATGTCCGGGTGCTGGCAGACACGACGCTTGCGATCCCGATGCTCACGGCGCTGCTGCGCGAGCGCATCGAGCGCGATGCGGCTGCGCCCGCGCGCATCCGCGACGCGCTCGCAGGCGATCGCCGACCGCCATCGCGAAGCGCGTGCGCGCTGGCGGGCGCTCGCGCGCGAGAACTGGGACGCCTCGCCGATCACGCTGCCGCGCCTCGCGAGCGAGGTGTGGAGCGCGATCCGGGGCGAGGACTGGGTGCTCACCGCCAACACCCTCGGCGACTGGACGCGCAAGCTCTGGGATTTCGATCGTCCGTACCGGCATCCCGGGCAAGTCGATCGGCACGGCGACGCAGATCGGCATCTCGCTCGGCGTCGCGCTCGCGCATCGCGACGCGCGCCGGCTGGTGGTCGACCTGCAGCCCGACGGCGACCTCATGTTCGACGCGGGCGCCCTCTGGGTCGCCGCGAAGCATCGCATCCCGCTGCTCGTCGTGATGTACAACAACAAGGCGTACTACAACGACTGGGAGCATCAGCTGCGCATGGCGCGCCGGCGCGGCACGCCCGAGAGCCGCGCGCACATCGGCATGGACCTCTTCGGGCCGGACCCCGACTTCGCGGCGATCGCCCGCGCGCAGGGCTGGTATGCCGAAGGACCGTTCGAATCGGCCGACGGCCTCCAGGGCGCGCTGCAACGCGCGATCGCGCGCGTCAAGGCCGGGCAGCCGGCCCTCCTCGATACCGTGACACAGAAGCGCTGAGCCGACGCGATGAACGCCCAACACACGATGCCTGCACCGTCGAATCCCGCCGCACCCACCACCGTCGGCGTGGTCGGCGCCGGGCGCATGGGCATGCCCATCGTCGGCCATCTCGCCCGCAAGGGCTTCCGCGTGCTGGTGCGCGATGCCGACCTCGCGAAGCGCGAAGGCGTCACGCAGCGCGGCGCGCAGTGGGTCACGGCTGCGGACGCCTTCGCTGCGGCCGAAGTCGTGCTGGTGTGCGTCGGCTACGACCACGAGGTGCGCGAGCTGGCCGAAGGCGAAGACGGCCTGTTCGAGCACGCCGCGCCGGGCTCGATCATCACCGTGCTGTCGACGATCCATCCGCGGAGCGTCGAGGCGCTCGCCGCCGCGGGCGAGCCGCGCGGCATTCACGTGATCGATTCGACCGTGTGTCGCGGCGGCTGGGCCGCCGACGAGGGCACGCTGCTTTCGTTCGTCGGCGGCGCTGCGGCGGTGGTCGAGCGCGTGCGGCCGGTGCTCGCCGCGTATTCCTCGGACATCGTGCACACGGGCGCGGTCGGCACGGCACAGGTCGCCAAGGCCGCGAACAACCTGATCCTGTGGGCGTGCCTCGTCGCCAATCACGAGGGTCTCGCCCTCGCGCAGCGCTACGGCGTCGACGTGGAGAAGCTGCGCGGGGCGCTGATGGCGAGCAGCGCCACCAACGGCGCGCTGGGCAACTGGGGCAAGCAGACGATGGCGTGGGCCGAGGACGACATGGCGATCGTCGCGCAGATGGCGAACGACTGCGGCATCGGGCTGCCGCTGTCGGGGCTCGTGCGCGAGATCTGCCGGCCGTTGAAGCCGCGTCGCTATCGCCTCGAGGATTACGGCAAGTGAGCCAAACCCATTACTCGGAGCAAAACGCGGACGTTTTACTCCGAGTAGGACAAGGAGAGCAGCATGGACGACAGAGAGAAGCGCGAGCACCTGGCGCCGGCGGGCGTCGTCCCGTCGAACGCCGCGCCGGCAACGGGGCAGGGCAACGAATCGCACTATCACAGCAAGAAGGACCGCGTGTTCGTGCGCGCGATCGCCGGTGCGTACAACCTCAAGGAAGAGCTGAAGCGCCTTCGCTCCATGCCGCGCGTGCGCAAGGGCAGCGAGATCAAGTTCAACGACGGGCCGCAGGCGTTCAGCCGCCACTACGTCGAGCCGAAGGACGGGATCACGCAGACGTTCCACCTCCACCTCGAGGAATACGGTCCCGGCGGCCGTTCCCAGAAGCACGGCCACGTGAACGAGGCGGCGTTCTACATCCTCGACGGCGAGGGCTACGAGATCCACGACGGCGTTCGCTACGACTGGAAGGCGGGCGACGTCGCGATCGTGCACAACAACTGCGTGCACCAGCATTTCAACGCCAGCACCGAGAGGCCTGCGCGGGCGCTGGTCATCAAGACCAAGCCCATGTACATGTTCATGAACATGCTGTTCCAGCAGCAGGTCGAGCCGCGGCCGACGCAGCCGGCGCCCGGCGGCGAGGGCTTCGAGGTGCGCCACCTCGAGACCGACTACAACCACGACCGATGACGAACCGCCTGGCCTCTGTTGCCGAGTCGATCAGCGCGTGGTCCGGCAACGGAGCGCGCGCAAGCGAGCTTGCGCAGTCGAGTCCGAAGCGACCCGAGGAGCACGAGATGGCCTGGAGCGAATCCAACGCCTGGATGAAGGGCACCACCAACGACAAGCTCTACCAGAACCTGCTCGACGATGCGATCGAGGCGCCGGTGCGCAACGCCAAGCGCAAGAAGATCGTGCGCCCCGAGGACATGCCGTGGGAGATGTCGAAGCAGGGCATCCTCAAGCACCTGCTCAACGAGCAGATGAACACGCGCATGGAGACGGTGGACGCCTACATGCAGATCATTCCGCCGGGGAGCCGCTCCGGCAAGCACCGCCAGCTCGCGGAGAGCTGCATCTACGTCGTCGAGGGCAAGGGCTACGACCTGCACCAGGACTGCGACGTCGAGATCACCGACACCTATCACTGGAAGGCGCAGGACGAGGTGAAGCGCTTCGAGTGGGAAGCGGGCGACGTGATCTACATCCCGCCGAACACGATCTGCCAGCACTTCAACGCCGATCCGGATCGCCCGGTGCGCCTGATCGTGGCCGTGAACCGCATCTACAAGCAATGCGGGCTTGAACGACCTCGAGCAGATCGAGAACGCGCCCGAGTACGACCCGAAGGTCGTGCTCGACGCCCGAAGTCGTCGCGAAGTACCTGAAGTCGACGCGCCGCGGCGGCATCGCACGCCGACGACGACCACGGCCCGCAGACCGGCCCCGAGGCTTACACCAAGCCGATCTCCGCCTGACGACGAAGGACGACATGGGCAAGGAATCGCACTGGGAAGGCAACAAGGAGCGGACGTTCGTCCGCGCCATCGCCGGTCCCTACAACCTCAAGGACGAGCTCGCGCGCCTGCGGTCCCTGCCGCGCGTGCTCAAGGGCAAGGAGCTCAAGTTCAACGACGGTCCGCAGGCCTGGAGCAGGCACTACGTCGAGCCTTCCGACGGCCTCGGCCAGACGCTGCACATCCATCTCGAGGAGTACTCGCCGGGCGGCATGAACGGCAAGCACGGCCACGTCAACGAGGCCGCGTTCTACATCCTCGACGGCACGGGCTACGAGGTGCACGACGGGATCCGCTACGACTGGAAGGCGGGCGACGTCGCCATCGTGCACAACAACTGCGTGCACCAGCACTTCAACGCCGACCCGAAGAAGCCCGCGCGCGCTCTCGTGATCAAGACGAAGCCCATGTACATGTTCATGAACATGCTGTTCCAGCAGCGCGTGCTGGAGCGTCCCAAGCAGCCGGCCCCCGGCGCGGAAGGCTGGAAGCCGCGCAACGACGAGACCGATTTCAACCATGGACCGTAGCAGCGCTTGGCCGCGCTGCGCGCGGTAGCGCCGCTACAACGTGAAGCAGGAGTTGCGAACAATGGCAAAGGATGCACTCGTCTCGGAAGACCTGGCGAAGAAATTCGCCACGGAAAAGGAAACGCCGTACACCCGCTGGGTGCGCAGCGAGGGCCTGGACATCATCGGCGCCCATTACGTCCGCAACCTCAACACCGTCGAAGTGAAGCCGTGGGCGCGGCGCGGCGGGCGCGGCGTGTACATCAATCACGAGGCGTCGCGCACGTCCAACGACTGCTACGTGTGCGAGATCCCGGCGGGCGGCAAGCTCGCCCCGCAGCGGCAGCTGTTCGAGGAGATGATCTACGTCCTGGGCGGCCGCGGCTCCACGACCGTGTGGAACGACGCCGGCCAGCGCATCACGTTCGAGTGGAAGGGCGGCTCGCTTTTCGCCATCCCGCTCAACACGTTCCACCAGCACTTCAACGGCTCGGGCAAGGAGCCCGCGCGCTTCGTTGCCGTGACGAACGCGCCGCCGGTGATCAACCTGTACGAGGACCTCGACTTCGTCTTCAACACCAGGCACGACTTCAGGAACCGCTTCTCGGGCGAGCCGGATTACTTCGCCAACAAGGGCGAGCAGAAAGGGCTGCTGCTCGAGACCAACTTCGTGGCGGACGCCGTGAACCTGCCGCTCATCAGCGCCAAGGAACGGGGCGCCGGGGGCGGCCACATCCGGTTCAACATGGCCAAGGGCTCGATGAACAGCCACATCTCCCAGTTCCCGGTGGGCACCTACAAGAAAGCCCACTGCCACGGCCCGGGAGCGCACGTCATCATCCTGTCCGGCGAGGGCTACAGCCTGATGTGGCCGGAGGGCGAGGAGGCCCGCCGGTACGAGTGGGAGGTGGGCTCGATGATCGTGCCGCCGAACATGTGGTTCCACCAGCACTTCAACACCGGCACCACGCCGGCGCGCTATCTCGCGTTCAAGCACGAGGTGGTGTCGGTGCGCAACGCCCAGGGCGTGCCCAAGGCGTGGATCAGCCGGCGCGTCGGCGGCGACCAGGTCGACTATGCCGACGAGCAGCCGATCGTGCGCACGCTTTTCGCCGAGGCGCTCGCGAAGCACGGCCTGCAGCCGCGGATGGACGACGCCTACAAGGCGGAGTTGGCAGATTTACCACCGAAGAACCCGTAAACGGCGCGCGGGGGCCGGATTCGCTTGACAACCCCCGAGGCAGATTGGCACGCTACATCGCAACGTTCCACGCCGTAGATCGTTGTTCCGCATACAAGAATTGCGATCGCGGGCGAGCGGGGAAGACCCGGCGAGGCTGCAGCGAACGCCCGCCAGAAAAGCAAAGTCCGACGGGTCGGCTCCGTGCAGTTGGTGACAATCTTTAGCGGTTCATTCAGAGGAGGAAGCATGCTGCACAGGAAGAAGCTGCTGGCGCTCGCGCTAGCCACGGCCGCGGGCGCCCCGGCCTTCGCCAGCGCGCAGACGTCGAACGTCGTGCTCTACGGCAAGTTCTACCCCGAAATGGTCTGGGCACACGGGACGGGCGGCACGAGCCCCGGCACGCCGGTGAGCACGCTGGCGGGCAGTCTTTCCTCCACGACCTCCACGCCCAACCTTTACGGGCTCCAGGCGTCGAACTCCCGCTTCGGCCTGCGCGGCAAGGAGAAGATCGACGGCGATCTCACGGCCATCTTCCAGCTCGAATCGCGGATCGACGTCGACACGGGCGGCAATACCCTCGCCAGCCGCAACACCTTCGTGGGTCTCGAGAGCAACAGCTGGGGCACCGTGAAGCTGGGCTTCTTCGACACCGTCTACAAGGAGCTCGGGGACTCGCTGTCCTTCCTCGGCATCTCGAGCGGCAACTTCGTCTCGAACAGCAACATCCTGTCCAAGGCGCCGATGAGCAGCAGCTCGGCCGGCAGCTTCCACCTGCGGCGCGCCAACAGCGTGCTGTACGAGACGCCGAATCTCAAGGGCTTCTCTGCGATGGTCCAGTACTCGCCCGACGAGGCCAAGACGAACACCCGCAACGCCGATCTCTGGTCGCTCGGCATGCAGTACAAGAACGGCCCGCTCTACGCCGCGATCGCGCACGAAATCCACAACGACACGTTCGGCGGCTCGCGCACCTCGCCGTCGAGCCTGTCGAACTTCAACAACCAGGACGCGAGCTCGAAGGACCAGGCGACCCGCGGCACCCTGAAGTACTCGTTCGGCAACACGACGGTCGAAGGCGACATCGCGCATCTCGAGTACAAGGAGAGCGGAGGCGCCACCGGCCGCTTCGCTTCGTACAAGAAGAATGCCTACCTGATCAACGCGAACCATCGCTGGGGAGCGTGGCTCTTCCAGGCGTCGTTCTCGTGGGCCGACGACGGCAGCTGCTCGCTCCAGGGCGGTGCGCCGTGCTCGACGGACGGGCTCGCCGGCAACCAGATCAACCTCGGCGCGTCGTACTACCTCTCGAGGCGCACCCAGGTGTTCCTGATCGGGTCGCGTCTGAACAACGACAAGTCGGCGCGGTACAGCAACTCCGACTTCGTCGAGCCGTCGCCGGGGATGGACATCACCCAGGTGGCGCTCGGAATCGCGCACGCGTTCTGAGCCGGGTGAAGGCGCGCTCGCGCCCGCGGTCGGCCGTCTGCGCGTCCGACTGAACGGCCACGACGGCGGGTGCGCGCCCGCCGTCGCGTGTCCGTTTCCCGCCGCTCGCCGCTTCAACCCACGCCCTCGCGCACTCGCGCGCACCGGGCAGTCGCCGTCGACCCGGATGTGCGCCGTGTCGACGGCAGGAGACTTCACATGACCTACAGACTACCGGCACTTGCCCGCGCCGCCGCGGTGATCGCGCTCGCCGCGACCCTGGCCACGGGACTCGTCCCATCGGCGCTGGCGGCGCAGCCGGCCGATTCGAAGCTCACCGCGATCTACATGTACAAGGGGCCCGATCGCGACAAGCGCATCCTGGAGGAGGCGAAGAAGGAAGGCACGGTCGTGCTCTATACGTCGCTCAATCTCAAGGATTCGGTGCCCATCACCGAGGCGTTCGAGAAGAAGTACGGCGTGAAGGTGTCGCTGTGGCGGTCGAGCAGCGAGAAAGTGGTGCAGCGCGCGGTAACCGAGGCGCGGGCCCACCGTTTCTCGCCGGACGTCTTCGAGACCAACGGCCCGGAGATGGAGGCGCTCTACCGGGAGGAGCTGCTCGACGAGTTCTACAGCCCGACCTTCCACGACCTGCCGGCCGAGGCCTTTCCGAAGCACCGGCATTACGTGCCGGATCGTTTCAATTTCTTTGTCATCGGCTGGAACACCAATCTCGTTAAGCCGGCTGACGTCCCGAATTCGTACCAGGACCTGCTCGACCCCAAGTGGGCCGGCAAGCTGGGCATGGAAGCGAGCGACGTCGACTGGTTCGGAGCCATGGTCAAATCGATGGGCGAGCAGAAAGGGCTCGAGTACTTCCGCAAGCTCGCTGCGCTCAAGCCCGAGCTGCGCACCGGCCATACGCTCATCGCGGAGCTGGTCGCCTCGGGCGAGATCCCGATGGCCGTATCGATCTACAACCACAACATCGAGCGCCTGGCGGTCAAAGGCGCACCGGTGAAGTGGAAGGCGCTCGATCCCACCTTCGGGCGGCCTCAGGGGATCGCGGTCGCGAAGCATGCGCCCCATCCCTATGCCGCACTGCTGTTCACGGACTTCCTGCTCTCGCGCGAGGGACAGGAGATCTTCAAGAAGCGGGGCCGCGTGCCGTCCAGCACGGCGGTGGACAGCCCGCTCAACAAGTTCAAGTACCAGACCATCGACCCGGTGATCGTGCTCGACGAGGAGCAGAAGTGGGAGAAGCTGTGGTCGGAGCTGTTCCTCGGCGGCAAGGCGGTGACGAAGGACAAGGATTAGCCAGGCAATTCGACCGCGACATCGGGCGCGGCGCAACAAGGAGAGCATCATGAACCGCAAGCATCATCGCGCCGCCGTCGTTTCCCCCGCGCGTCGTCGCACGATCGTCCTCGCCGCAGCATGCGCGATCGCCGGGGCCGCGGGCCTCGTCGCCGGCACGCCCGCGTTCGCACAGCAGGCTGCGCCCACCGGCATCGGCCTTGCCACGTACACCGGCGCGGACCGCATGCAGCGCATCATCGACGGCGCGAAGAAGGAAGGCGGCGTCACGATCTACACCTCCGCCCCCGTGGACGACATGAAGGTGCTCGCCGACGGCTTCGAGAAGAAGTACGGCGTCAAGGTCACGATATGGCGCGCGAGCAGCGAGAAGGTGCTGCAGCGCGGCGTCACCGAGGCGCGCGGCAACCGCTTCGACGCCGACGTGTACGAGACCAACGGTCCGGAAATGGAAGCGCTCGTGCGCGAGAAGCTCCTCACGCGCGTCGTCACCCCGGAGCAGAACGACCTCATCCCCGAGGCGAGATTCCCGCACGGGTCATGGGTCGGCTCGCGCCTGAACATCTTCTCCTTCGCGTACAACACGAACCTCGTGAAGAAGGAGGAGCTGCCCAAGACGTACGAGGACCTGCTGAATCCGCGCTGGAAGGGCCGCCTCGGCATCGAGGCCGAGGACTCCGACTGGTTCGCGGGCGTGGTGGCGCTCTCCGGCAACGAGCAGAAGGGCCTCAAGCTCTGGAAGGACATCGTCGCGACCAACGGCGTGTCGGTGCGCAAGGGCCACACGCTGCTCACGAACCTGGTCGCCTCGGGCGAGATCCCGCTCGCGATCACCGTCTACAACTACAAGGCCGAGCAGCTGAAGAACAAGGGCGCGCCGATGGACTGGTTCGTGATTCCGCCCGCCATCGCCCGCGCCAACGGCGTCGGAGTGGCCGCCAAGTCGCCGCATCCGCACGCGGCGCTGCTGTGGTACGAGTGGGAGATCGGTCCGGAGGGCCAGAAGATCCTGCTTTCGCGCGACTTCATCCCGACCAACAAGAAGATCGAGACCAAGCTCAGCAATTTTCCGCTGAAGTTCGTCGATTCCGCCAAGATGCTCGACGAGGGCCAGAAGTGGGAGAAGCTCTACGCCGAGACCTTCGGGGTGCAGAAGCACTAGCGGCGTGCGGGCATCCGCAGCGCGGCGGAAGTGCGCGCGATGAGGACGTCGTGGGTCGCCGCCTGGCTGGCCGCGGCCAGCGCGTGCTTCGTTGCGCCCGCGCCTGCGCAGGTCGCGGTACTCGCCGAGCTCGCGCACAGCGCCACCGCTGATCGCATCGCGCGCCTCGCACCGGGCGCGCGCAAGGAAGGCACGGTCACGCTCTACACGACCGTGCCGCCCGCCAACCTCGAGCGCCTGATCGCCGATTTCGAACGTCGCTACGGCGTCAAGCTGCACGTCTGGCGCGCGGGCAGCGACAAGGTGCTCGCCCGGGCGCTGGCGGAAGCCAAGGCGAACCGACACGACGTCGACGCGCTGATCCTCGGCGCGCCGGAGCTCGAGGCCTTGCACGACGAGGGCCTGCTGCAGGACATCCGGTCCGCGGCGCATCCGAGCCTCGTCGAGGGCGCACTGCCCGCGCATCGCGAATACGCGCCGGTGTATCTCAACCTGTTCGCGCAGGCCTACAACACGGAGAAGGTGAAGCGCGAGGAGCTGCCGCGCACGCTCGCCGACCTGCTCGACCCGCGCTGGAAGGGCAGGCTCGGGATCGAAGCCAAGAACCAGGAGTGGTTCCAGGCCGTCGTGCAGGACATGGGCGAGGCCCGCGGTCTGAAGTTCTTCCAGGACCTCGTCGCGACGAACGGGGTGTCGGTGCGCACCGGCAACTCGGTGCTGACCAACATGGTGGCGTCAGGCGAGGTGCCGCTCGCGCTGACCGTGCACAGCTACATGCCCGAGCAGTTGAAGCGCAAGGGCGCGCCGATCGACTGGTTCGTCCTCGAGCCCGCCGTCGTGCGCGCGAACGCGATCGGGATCATGCGCAAGGCGCCGCATCCCAACGCGGCGCTGCTGTTCTACGAGTACATGCTCACCGATGCGCAGCCGCTCCTCGCGGACATGGCGTACATCCCCGCGGTGCGCAGCGAGAAGTCGCCGCTCGCGGGCATGCGCGTGCGTGTGCTCGATGCAGGCGCGGTGCTCACCGAGGCCGATCGCTGGACGCGCCTGTACGAAGCGACGCTGCGCGGCGCCGCGCGATGACGCTCCTCATCGACAACAACGTCGTGGCGCAGGTGCTCACGCCGGCGATGACGCGCCAGGCGCTGGCTGCCGCGTATCGCGATCTCGCGACGGGCGAGGCGGTCTGCCGGCCGCGCATCGACGTGCGCATTCCCACCTCGACCCCCGGGCGCGTGTACCAGTGGGGCACGATGGAAGGCGGCTCGACGCGCGGCTACTTCGCGATCCGCATGAAATCGGACGTGGTGCACGAGGAGCGGCGCAACGGCGCGCACACGCAGGAGAAGTTCTGCGGCCGCCCCGGCCTCTTCTGCGGCCTCATCCTGCTCACGCGAGATCGAGACGGGCCTGCCGCTCGCGCTGATCAACGACGGCGTGCTGCAGCACATGCGCGTGGCCGCCGACAGCGCGATCGGCGACCGACATCATGGCGCGCAGGGGACCGATGCGCCTCGGCATGCTCGGCTCGGGGGGAATGGCGCGCGCCCACGTCGATGCGCTGCGCGAGGTGCGGGAGATCACGCGCATCGCGGTGTACAGCCCGACGCCGGACGCACCGGCGGACGTTTGCGCGCGAGATGCAGGAGCGGCATCGACGTTCCCGCGGCGGCGGTCGACACCCCGGAAGAGGCGTGCCGCGACGCGGACATCGTCGCCGCGTGCACGGACTCCGCAGTCCCGGTGCTGCGCGGCGCATGGCTCGCGCCCGGCATGCACGTGATCTCGATCGGCGGGCGTCCCGCGGACGATGCGCGCGGGCGTTTCGACGTCACGCTGCGCCTCGGCACCTCGCCCGCGCCGGTCGGGCGTCCCGAGCTCGGAACCGCGGACGAGTACCTGGGCTACCTCGCGCGACCGCAGGATCCGGTCTGGGGCGAGGTGCGCGGCGGCCGGCGCGCGCCGGTGGTCACCGGCCAGGCCCGCGATGAAAGCGGATCCGGCGCGATCGGCATTGCATTGCGCGGCTCGGGCACCGAGACGACGTACGCCGACGTGCTCGCCGGCCGCCACCCCGGACGGCGCAGCGCGTCGGACATCACGTATTCCGAGCGCGGCAACATCCAGGGTGCGCAGTTCTACGCCGTTGCCGCGGCGGTATACGAGGAAGCGAGGCGACGCGGCCTCGGCCACGACCTCCCCACCGAATGGTTCCTGCAGGACGTGCGGGATTGACGAACGCGGGGCATCGCAAGAGCCCGGCAGCAGCAAAGGAGAACAGCATGACGACTCGACGCTACACCCGCCGCGACGCCCTTCGCGCGCTTGCCGCCCTGCCCGCGCTCGCTTCCGTACCGGCACTCGCGCAGGCGGCTCCGGACGCATCGCTCCTCACCTACGAAGGCGCGGACCGCACCGAGCGCCTCGTCGCGGCCGCGAAGAAGGAGGGCACGTTCACGTGGTACACGTCCTTCGCCGAGAAGGACATTCCGCCCGTCGTGGACCCGTTCGAGAAGAAGTACGGCGTCAAGGTGCGTACCTGGCGCGCGAGCACCGAGAAGGTGCTGCAGCGCACGCTCACGGAAGCCGCGGCGCGGCGCTACGACGTCGACCTCATCCACATGAGTGCGCCCGAGATGGAAGCGCTGCACCGCGAGAAGGTGCTCCAGCCCGTGAGCTCGCCGCTGTTCAAGCAGCTCCTGCCCGGCGCGGTGCCCGCGCACCGCGAATGGGCGACGACGCTGCTCACGGTGTGGGTGCAGGCGTACAACACCAACCTCGTGAAGAAGGACGAGCTGCCGAAGACGTATCGCGATCTGCTCGATCCGCGCTGGAAGGGCAGGCTCGGCATCGAGGTCGAGGACCAGGAATGGTTCTCGACGGTGGCGCTGTCGATGGGCGGCGAGGAGAAGGGCCTGCAGTTCTTCCGCGACCTCGTCGCGAAGAACGGCATCTCGGTGCGCAAGGGCCACACGCTGCTCACGAACCTCGTGGTGTCGGGCGAGGTGCCGCTCGCACTCACCGTCTACAACTACATGGCCGAGAGCGCGAAGAAGAAGGGCGCGCCCATCGACTGGATCGCGCTCGATCCCGCCGTCGCGCGCGGCAACGGACAAGGCATCGCACGACAGGCGCCGCATCCGGCCGCGGCGGCCCTCTGGTACGACTACTTCCTGGGCGAGGCGCAGCAGGCGATGCTCGGCATGAACTACGTGCCGATCAACAGCACGATCGCCTCGCCGCTCAAGGACATGCCGTACAAGATCGTCGATGCCACCAAGACGCTCGACGAGCTCGACAAGTGGGGCAAGCTCTACGACGAGATCATCATCAAGGGCGGCCGCAAGTAGTCGTCGCGGGAATGCATGACCGCGCGATCACCGCCGTCGAGGGCTCCTCGCGCCGCGCAAGTCGTTTCGCGACGTGTGGCTGATCACCCTCGGCCACAGCCTGACGCACTGGTACCCGGCGACGTTCTACCTGCTGCTGCCGCTGATCGGCAAGGAGCTGGGGCTCTCGTTCAGCGAGATCGGCCTCATCATGACGTGCCAGTACGTCGCCGGGCGCCGTCTCCAACGTGCCCGGGCGGCATGGTGGTCGACACCGTGGGCCGCAAGGGCCTGCTGATGGCGATCTCGCTGTTCTGGGTCGGCGTGCCGTACCTGCTGATGGGCTTCGTGCACAGCTACTGGCTGCTGCTCGTCTGCGTCGCGCTGGTGGGCATCGGCAACAACCTGTGGCATCCGACGGCGATCCCGACGCTCGCGCGATCGCTATCCCGAGCGCAAGGGCCTCGTGCTGTCGCTGCACGGCATGGGCGGCAACGTCGGCGACGCGCTCGCGCCGCATCGTGATCGGTGCGCTGCTCGCCAGCGTTCAGCTGGCGCACGATCGTGATCGGCAACGTCGTGCCCGGGCATCGTGATCTCGGTGCTGATCTTCGCTGTCCTCGGCACCCTCACCGTCGCCTCGCGCAAGGGCGGCGGCAGGACCGACGGGCAGAGCAGTCGCCGAGTATTTTCGCGGCGTGCCGGCGCTCTTTCGCAACCGCGGCCTGATCCTGCTGTCGACGTCGCTCCGCCTTCCGCTCGATGACGCAGAACGCGCTGCTCACGTTCCTGCCGGTCTATCTCGCCTACGAGATGGACTATTCGCCGTTCTGGGTGGGCGCGTGCATGTTCGCGCTGCAGGCCGCGGGCTTCGCCGCCGCGCCGATCGCGGGTCACCTCTCGGACCGCATGGGCCGGCGCAGCGTCATGATGACGAGCATGGCGATGACCGCCGTCGTCCTGCTCGTCATGACGTTCGCGGGGCATTCGCTCGGCTTCGTCGTGCTGATCGCCGTGCTCGGCTTCTTCCTGTACGCGATCCGGCCGGTGCTGCAGGCATGGCTGCTCGAAACCACGCCGAAGAAGATGGGCGGCACCAGCATCGGCGTGCTGTTCGCGCACGCAGTCGCTCGGCTCGGCGGTCGGCCCGCTCATCGGCGGCATCATCGCGGACCGCTACGGACTGATGAGCGACGTTCTACTTCCTCGCCGGCACGATCGTCGATCGCCAACCTCTTCATCTTCTTCATGCCGAGCGGGTCGGAAGAGACCCAGGGTTGACCCGGGGTCGACGCAAGGAGAGAACGATCGGGCAATACGGCAGCGTGCGCCGCTGGCTGAAGAGCACGTCGAACCGCACGTTCGTCGCTCTACCCCGTGCTCGTCGTGCTGATCGAGGCCGCGCTGCACGAGGGGTGGCCGCGCGTGGTGCCGTGGTTCGCGCCGATGCTCGCGTGGGGCTACCTGCAGTATCGCCTCGTCGGCAACTATCGCCTCGCGCACGGTGGCGGCGGGCCGGGGATGTCGGTGCCGCCCGAGCGCCTCGTCACCACCGGTCCGTACCGCTACACCCGCAATCCGATGTACCTCGGCCACCTCATCTTCATGCTCGGGCTCGCGCTCACCTTTGCCTCGTGGGCGGGGGCGGTCCTGTTCGTCTTCCACTTGCCGTGGTTCGATCGCCGCGCGCAGGAGGACGAAGCGCAGCTGCGCACGCTGTTCGGCTCCGCCTACGCCGCCTACGCCGCGCGCGTGAAGCGCTGGATCCCGGGCATTCTCTGACGGCTGGGTCAATGCGCTGCCGACAAGCGGCGAATGCCGCGGCGCGGCTTCAGTCGTCGGTAGCCGAGCGCTCGGGGTCGATGCACACCTTCCCGTCCTGCACGACGACCTTGTAGGTGCGGATCGGGACAATGCACGGCGGAGCGACCACCTCGCCGGTGATGATGTTGAACGCGCCGTTGTGGAAGTTGCACTCCACCACGTCGCCCTCGACGGGACTTTCCGACAGCGACCCGGGGCCATGCGTGCACTGGTCGTCGATGACGAAGAACTTGCCGCCGAGATTGAAGACGGCGAGGACGTAGCCGGCAGGCTCCACCTTGAGCGCCTCGCCTTCCGGCACTTCGGCGGTGTCGCAAAGCACAACGAGATTGCCGGTCGAGCTCATCGAAAGGGTCCTCGTGGTTCTGGCGGACCCGCAGCATAGGACATGCCAGAGGACGGGTCGCGACGCTTGATTCGCCGCAGGAAAACGCAACATCGCGTTGACACTGCGCGAAACGCGATGATAACCTTGATTTTGTGTCGCCGGAACAGCGTCCCGCATTGCGGAACGCCGTCGGTCCCAACAGTTCCGGCCACTTCCCCGCACTACCCAACATCGCTGCCTGCGCGCCCCGAATTGCTGGAGGAGAGAGTCTCATGCTTAAGCGCGAACAGAACGACCTGCTGACCCAGACCGGCCCGGGAACCCCGATGGGCGAGCTCTTCCGCCGCTACTGGATTCCCGCCCTGCTCGCCGAGGAGCTGCCGGAGAACGACTGTCCGCCCGTGCGCGTGCAGCTCCTGTCGGAGCGCCTCATCGCCTTCCGCGACAGCGAGGGCAAGCTCGGCCTCATCGACGAATTCTGTGCCCATCGCGGCGTGTCGCTGTGGTTCGGCCGCAACGAGGAAGGCGGCATCCGCTGCCCGTACCACGGCTGGAAGTACGACGTCACCGGCCAGTGCACCGAAGTGCCGAGCGAGCCGGTCGAAAGCGGCTTCTGCCAGAAGATCAAGCTGACCGCGTATCCGCTCGTCGAGCGCGGCGGCGTGCTGTGGACCTACATGGGGCCGAAGGACCAGCAGCCCCCGGTGCCCGAGTACGAGTTCGCCACCGTGCCGGCCAACCAGTCGTTCATGTCGAAGCGCCTGCAGGAGTGCAACTACCTGCAGGCGATGGAAGGCGGCATCGATTCGAGCCACGTGTCGTTCCTGCACCGCGGCGCGATCAACAGCGATCCGCTGTTCAAGGGCGCCAGGGGCAACCAGTACAACCTGCGCGACTCGGCGCCCAAGTTCGAGGTCGTCGAATCCGACGGCGGGCTGCTGATCGGCGCGCGCCGCAACGCCGAGGACGGCAACTTCTACTGGCGCATCACGCAATGGGTCATGCCGTGCTTCACGGTGATCCCGCCGCGCGCCGACCATCCGATGCACGGGCACTTCTGGATCCCGATCGACGACGAGAACTGCTGGGCGTGGAGCTACGACTACCACCCCACGCGAGCGCTCACCGCGGACGAGCGCAAGGCGATGGAGGATGGCCACGGCGTGCACGTCAAGTTCGTCCCCGGCACGTTCCGTCCGCTCGCGAACAAGGACAACGATTACCTGATGGACCGCCAGGCCCAGAAGGAGGGCCGCAGCTACAGCGGCATCGAAGGCTTCGCGATGCAGGATGCGTCGGTGCAGGAAAGCATGGGCCCGATCCAGGACCGCACCAAGGAAAACCTGGTGTCGACCGACAACGGCATCATCATGGCGCGCCACCGCCTGATGAAGTGCGCGCAGGCGCTCGTCAAGAACGGCACGCTGCCGCCTGGGCGTGACCCCGCGCATCACCGCGTGCGCTCGGCCTCCGTGATCCTGCCGCCCGGACGCGGCCTTCAAGGAAGCCGCGAAGGACGCGCTGCTGGCGAAGGAAGGCGTGGCCCAGACCACCGTCTGACCTCATCCGCATAGCTTCGAGGGGGCTGCCGGCGACGGCAGCCCCCGTGCGTCTTGGGAAACGCGCGCTGCACTCCCGCGCGCATGGCATCATTCGCCGTCCGGCACGCGTCAGGGCCGGCGCACGGAAGGACAGCGATGGACAAGGTACTCGCCGCAGTGAGGACGGGCCCCGGCAGGACGGAAATCCAGGAATTCCCGATGCCGGAGATTCCCGCCGACGGCGCGCTCATGAAGATGGAAGTGGCCGGCATCTGCGGCACCGACGTCAAGCTCTACAAGACGCCGCCCTCCGACGAGCCCGTGATCATGGGCCACGAGAACATCGGCTACATCGCCAAGGCCGGGCGCGAGTTCACCGCGCGCAAGGGCTTCAAGGAAGGCGATCTCGTGTTCGTCGAGCACTACGTCTCGTGCGGCAAGTGCGAGTGGTGCCATCAGGGGCAGTACCGTCATTGCGAGAACACCGACTGGCGCTACAACCCGGACGCGATCCGTTACGGCTACACCTCCGCACGCAAGGCGCCGCACCTGTGGGGCGGTTTTGCCCAATACGCCTACCTGCCCTGGAACTCGGTGGTGCATCACGTGCCGAAGGGCGTCACGCCCGAGCTCGCCGGGCTCGTCACGCCGATGGCCAATGGGGTCGAGTGGTCGCTCTTCGACGGCGGCGTGGGCTACGACTCGACCGTGCTCATCCAGGGGCCGGGCCAGCAGGGACTGTCGCAGACGGTGATCTGCAAGCAGGCCGGCGCCTCGCTCATCATCGTGACCGGCACGTCGAAGGACGCGCGCGCGCCTCAAGGTGGCGAAGGAGCTCGGCGCCGATCACGTCATCGACGTGCACAAGGAAGACCCGCTCGCGCGCATCCGCGAGATCACCGGCGGCAAGGGCGTCGACGTCGTGCTCGACTGCACGGCCGGCGCCGGCACGATCCCCGTGCTGCTCGGCATCGAGGCGATGAAGCGCAAGGGCGGCACGATGGTCGTGCAGGGCGAGATGGCGGAGTTCCCCAACTTCCCGATCGGGCGCATGACCGTCAAGTTCATCACCATCAAGAGCGCGCGCGGCCACAGCTACAAGGCGTGCGAGCTCGCGCTGCAGCAGCTCGCGTCGAAGCGCTTCCCGCTGGAGAAGATCACGACCCATCGCTTCGGCTTGAAGGACGTCGATCTCGCGATCAAGTCGGTGGGCGGGCAGGGCGTGCCGGACGTGATCCACGCGTCGTTGATGCCCTGGCTCTGAGCGCAGGGCGCGAGCCGGCGATGTGCGAACAGCCATGAGCACCGCAGCCGCAGGCGCGAGGGCGCACAGAATTCCCGTCACCGTGCTCACCGGCTATCTCGGCGCAGGCAAGACGACGCTCCTCAACCGGATCCTCGCGGAGGACCACGGCCGCCGCTACGCGGTGATCGTGAACGAATTCGGCGAGGTGGGAATCGATGGCGATCTCATCCTGAACGCGGACGAGGAGTTGTTCGAGATGAACAACGGCTGCGTCTGCTGCACCGTGCGCGGCGATCTCATCCGCACCATGCACGGGCTGCTCGAGCGGCCCGACGCCATGCGCAAGCCGTTCGACGCCATCGTGGTCGAGACCACCGGGCTCGCGGATCCCGGGCCGGTCGCGCAAACGTTCTTCGTCGATCCCTTCCTGCAGTCGCGCACGGTGCTCGATTCGGTGACGACGGTCGTCGATGCGCGCCACGTCCTGCTGCGACTCTCGGACAGCCGCGAGGCGCAGGAGCAGATCGCCTTCGCGGACCAGATCGTGCTCAACAAGGTCGAGCTCGCGTCCGAGGAGGAGCTCGCGACGATCGAGGCTCGCCTGCGCGCGCTCAATCCGCTCGCGCCGATCCATCGCGCGCAACGCTCGAACGTGCCGCTCGAGCGCGTGCTTCGCCGCGGCGGGTTCGATCTCGAGCGCATCGTGTCGCTCGAGCCCGACTTCCTGGACGGGCGCCGCGACGTCGCGCGTCCACGCTCACGACGACGCTTGCGACGACGGGCACTGCGACCACGCGCATCATCGCCACGGCGGCGGACACGATGCGGCAGTGCCCTCGCCGCGCGAGGCCCGCGAGTTGCACGATCATGAGCACGACAGCGACATCCGAAGCGTCGCCCTCGTCATGCACGTTCCGCTCGACGAGGCGAAGGCGAGTCGCTGGCTCGAAGACCTCGTCGCCACGCGCGGGCCGGACATCCTGCGCGCCAAGGGCATCCTCGACGTGAAGGGCCAGGACCGACGGCTCGTGTTCCAGGCCGTGCACATGCTGCTCGAAGGCGAGCTGCAACGCCCGTGGCAGCCGGGCGAGGCGCGCGCGAGCCGCCTCGTGTTCATCGGCCGGCATCTCGATCGCGAGGCGCTGCAGCAGGGTCTTGCATCCTGCGCAGCGGCACCGGATGCGTGAGGCCGGATGCTGCGCCCGTTCCGCAGAAGCGATGCCGAGCTCGACGCCGTGGCGCGGGTCGAGGCCTGGACGCGCGCGCGCTTCGGCCTGCACGACGGGGAGGCCGTGCTCGTCGCCGAAGTCGCATGCTCGCTGCCGGGCTGTCCGCCGATCGAGACCGTCGTCGGGTTCTGGCCCGGCGATGGACGGCATCGCCACTTCAAGGTGTTCAAGCCCGTTGCGGAGGTGGCGGAGGACGACCTGCCTCCCGGGTGGCTGCGCGATGCGCTCGTCGCGCCCGATGGGATGGAGTGCTGCTAGAGCGCATGGCCCGAATCGCAACCGATCGACTTCGCACTCGCATGGGAACACTTAAGCTCACGACCGTCACCCGCACGCAGGGGAACAACCAGGCGCTGAAGGATGGCACGGTGCGCCCGCACGGATTCGAGTTCGACTTCGTGGAGGTCGACCCGCTGATCGCCGCGTTCCGGCGCATGGTGCGCGGGCTCGAGTTCGACGTGTCGCGAGATGGCGCTGACGACGTACGTCACGGCGCGCGAGCACGGCACGCGCTTCACCGCGCTGCCGATCTTCCTGGTGCGCGCGTTCCATCACGGCGCCACGCTGGTCAACGTCGATGCGGGCATCCGCACGCCGAAAGACCTCGAAGGCCGGCGCGTGGGCGTGAACCGCGGCTACACCGTCACCACGGGCGTGTGGGCGCGCAGCGTGCTGCAGCATCAGTACGGGGTCGACCTCGCGAAGATCACGTGGGTGCTGTCCGGCGACGAGCACGTCGCGCAATACCGGCCGCCGGCGAACGTGGTGCCGCTCGAGGCCGGGCGCAAGATGAGCGAGCTCCTGGTCTCGGGCGAGCTGCCCGCGGCGATCGGCGTCGAGGTCGACGATCCGGCCGTGCGGCCGCTCATCCCGAACGCGCTCGAGGCCGGCCTCGCGGCGCTGCGCGAGCGCGGGCACTACCCGATCAATCACACGGTCGTCGTGAAGGACGAGCTGCTCGAGCAGCATCCGCAGCTTGCGCGCGACATCTTCGAGGCCTTCGCGGACGCGAAGCGCGTCTACGTGGAGCGCCTGCGCGCGGGCCGGATCGCGAAGCCGACCAAGGTCGACGAGGTGCATCGGCGGGTGTTGGCGATCACCGGCGATCCGTTGCCGTACGGCGTCGAGCCCAACCGCCAGGTGCTGCAGGAGCTCGTCGACTCGGCGCTGGAGCAGGGCATCATCACCCGGCGCGTTGCGGTCGACTCGCTGTTTGCGCAGGGCACGCTCGACCTCACGGCCTGAATTCCAGGACCTCATTGCACGGAGCACGCATGCAGGCGAAACCCTCCACCGTCACGATCCCGGCACTCCACCAGATGAAGCGCGACGGCCGCAAGATCGTCGGCGTCGTCGCGTGGGACTACCAGATCGCGCAGATCGTCGATCGCGCGGGTGTCGACCTCGTGTCGGTCGGCGACACGGTCGGCATCAATCTCTGGGGCCACGCGAATCCGCTCGAAGTGACGATGGAGGAGATGATCGTCGTGTGCCGGGCCGTCCGGCGCGGCGTGCAGCGCGCGCTCGTGAGCTGCGACTTTCCCTTCGGGCCGCTGCAGGAAGGCACCCAGGCGGCATTGCGCGCGGCGATCCGCCTGGTGAAGGAGGCCGGTGCGGACATGGTCAAGCTCGACGGCGCCGCCGACTTTCCCGATGCCGTGCGCGCGATCTCGCGCGCGGGCATTCCCGGTGTTCGCGCAGTTCGGCATCACGCCGCAGACGGCGCTGCAGTACGGCGTCGATTACGCCTCGATGCTCAAGGGCGGCGTGCAGGTGCCTGCCGACATGACGGAGCGTCTGGTGGCGGAAGCGAAAACGCTGGAAGAAGCGGGCGCGTCGCTGCTCGACTTCACCAATTCCGGGCCGGTCGTCGGGCCCGAGGTGGCCAAGGCGGTGTCGATCCCCGTGCTCGGCGGCCTCGGCGGCGGACCGTGGCTCGACGGCCGGATGCGCATGGCGCACGCGGCGATCGGGTACGCGGCGAGCTTCCTCGACTCGAAGACCGAGACGTACGCGAACGTCGCGCGCATCACGTTCGATGCCGTCACCGCCTACGCCGACGACGTGCGCCATGCCCGCCAGATCAAGGGCGGCATCCCCATCAAGCCGGCATCCTGACCCCATGCCTACCGCGATCGTCGACGGCATCGAGACCCGCTACGAGGAGGTCGGCTCGGGGCCGGCGCTGCTCATGTTCGCCCCCGGCGGCTTCGACGGCACGCTCGACAAGTGGAGCACGCAGAGCATCTACGCCAAGGTGAAGCCGGTCGAGCAGCTCGCGCAGCACTATCGCTGCATCCTGTTCGATCGCCGCGAAACGGGACAGTCCGGCGGGCGCGTGGAGCGCGTGACGTGGGCGCACTACGTCGCGCAGGGACGCGGCCTGCTCGATCACCTCGGCATCGAACGCGCGCACCTCATGGGCGGCTGCATGGGCTGCGCTCCGGTGGCCGCGTTCGGCGTCGCCCATCCCGAGCGCACCCTCTCCATGATCCTGTGGTGGCCGGTCGGCGGCGCGAAGTACCGCATCCGCGCGCAGCAGCGCTTCGCCGAGCACCTCGCGTTCGTGCAGCATCACGGGCTCGACGGCGTGGTGGCGCACGTCGCGCGCGAAGGCAAGTCGTTCGCGGCCGATCCGCGCGGCGGGCCGTGGGCTTCCGTGCTCGCGCGCGATGCCGCCTTTGCCGAGGACGTACGCGCAGCTCGATGTCGATCGCTACAAGCTGATCGTCGCCGGCATGGCGCGCACGCTGTTCGATCGCGACACCGCGCCGGGGGCCGAGCCCGAGGATCTCCTGCGGCTCGACGTGCCGGCGCTGGTCGTGCCGGGGCGCGACGACGCGCACGCGACCTCGGCCGCGCGCTATCTCGAGGAGTGCATCCCGGGTGCGCAGTACTGGGACGCTGCGGTCGAAGACCAGACGCACGACAGCGCCGGCGCGCGCCTCCTCGCCTTTCTCGACCACGCCAATCCGAACGCCAACGCCGAAGCCCCGACCATGATCATCGACATCCACGGCCACTACACCACCGAACCGCAGGCGCTGCTCACGTTTCGCGACAAGCAGCTCGCGGGCCTTGCCGATCCCATGCGCAAGCCCGCGACGACGGAGCTCGGCATCACCGACGAGATGCTGATCCAGAGCGTGCAGCCGCAGCTCAAGTTCCAGAAGGAGCGCGGCAGCGATCTCACCATCTTCTCGCCGCGCGCCGCCGGCATGGCGCATCACGTCGGCACCGAAGACGACGGGCGTCGTGTGGACGCGCATGAGCAACGACCTCATCCATCGCATCTGCACGCTGCTGCCGGACAACTTCGCGGCGGTCGGCCAGCTGCCGCAGCATCCGGGTGTCGCGCCCGAGAAATGCATTCCCGAGCTCGAGCGACTCGCCGGGCTCGGGTTCGTCGGCGTCAACCTCAATCCCGATCCGTCGGGCGGGCGCTGGACCGGTGCGCCGCTCACCGATCGCTCGTGGTACCCGCTGTACGAGAAGATGTGCGAGCTCGAGATGCCGGCGATGATCCACGTGTCGTCGTCGTGCAACCCGAACTTCCACTACACCGGCGCGCACTACATCAACGCGGACACCACCGCGTTCATGCAGCTCATCCAGGGCAACCTGTTCAAGGACTTCCCCGACGCTCAAGTTCGTCATCCCGCATGGCGGCGGCGCGGTGCCCTTTCACTGGGGCCGCTACCGGGGCCTCGCGCAGGAGATGAAGAAGCCGCTCCTCACCGAGCACCTGCTGCGGAACGTGTTCTTCGACACCTGCGTCTACCATCTGCCGGGCATCGAGCTCATGGCGAAGGTCATCCCGATCGACAACATCCTGTTCGCCTCCGAGATGCTCGGTGCGGTCAAGGGCATCGATCCGCAGACCGGGCATCACTACGACGACACCAAGCGCTACGTCGATCAGCTGCAGGCGCTGGGCGCGGGCGAGCGCTACAAGATCTTCGAAGGCAACGCGCGCCGCGTGTATCCGCGCCTCGACCGTCAGCTCGCGCAACGCGGCAAGCCGGGGCAGCCGCCGCGCTGACCGCGCGCCGGCGCCGGTCATCCCGAACATCCACGACGAGGACATCCATGAGCGACTCCCTTTCCGACATCCGCCGCGAGTTCCAGCGCGTTGCGCCCGAGGTCGTGCAACGCGCATCGCAGTACGCAGCCTCGATCCTCGCCGACGTGGCGGGCCGGCGCGGCACGCATGGACGGGCGCATCGCCCCGGTCGCGCCGCTCGATGCGCATGGCAGGTCCGGCGTTCACGATCGAGGTCCGTCCCGGGCGACAACCTGATGATCCACGCGGCAATGGCGCTCGCGAAGCCGGGCGACATCCTGGTCATCGACGGCAAGGCGGACCGCACGTGCGCGCTGATGGGCGCGATCATGACGAGCGCATGCAAGAAGCTCGGCCTCGGCGGCGTGGTGATCGACGCCGCGATCCGCGACAGCGACGAGCTGCGCGAGCTGGGCTTCCCGGTGTACGCGGTGGGCACCAATCCCAACGGGCCCACCAAGTTCGTGCCCGGCCGCATCAACTGGCCCGTGTCGTGCGGCGGCGCGGTGGTGCATCCCGGCGACCTCGTCGTCGGGGATGCCGACGGCGTGGTGGTCATCGAGCGCGAGAAGGCGGCGTCGCTGCTCGACGCTGCCGCTGCGAAGGTCGCTGACGAGAAGAATCGGTTCGTCGACATCGCCGCGGGCAGGAACCTCACGCCGAACGTGGCTCGAAGCGTCGCTGCGCGCCGCCGGCGTGCTGAAGCAAGGCGAGACGTGGAGCTGAGCCCCGTGCCCCGCCAACCCGTTACTCTGAGTAAGTACTCCGAGTCGCGGATGCACGGACTGCACGCGTTTACTCGGAGTATTTACTCAGAGTAACGGGTCTGACGATGCCGAAGGAAGTCACCGCCGCAGTTGCCGTCGCGCCAGGCAAGACGGAGCTGCGCAGCTTGCCGTTCCCGGAGCTCGCGCCCGATGCGGGCATGCTCGAGGTCGAGGCGACCGGCGTCTGCGGCAGCGACTGGGGTTACTACACCCGGTACCCCGCCGAGCGCGGCGCGCTCATCCTGGGCCACGAGACCGTCGGGCGCATCAGTCACCTCGGCCGCGATGCGGCCCGGCGCTGGGGCGTGAAGGAAGGCGATCGCGTCGCGCTCGAGGAATACCTCCCCTGCGGCCACTGCGAATACTGCCGGTCGGGCGACTTCCGCTTGTGCGACGCCACCGAATGGCGGGCTGGCTCGCTGCGCTACGGCTCGACGCCGGTGAGTGTCGCGCCGTCGCTGTGGGGTGGCTACGCGCAGTACCAGTACCTGCATCCGAATGCCGTGTTCCACAGGGTCCCGGGCCACGTCCCCGCCGCGCAGGCAGCACTCGCGCTTCCCCTGGGCAACGGCGTGGAGTGGACGTACCTGCAGGGCAAGGCCGGCCCCGGGCAGACGGTGCTGATCCAGGGCCCCGGGCAGCAGGGGCTCGCGTGCGTCGTGGCGGCGAAGGAAGCGGGCGCGTCCTGCATCATCGTGACCGGCCTCGGCACGCCCACGGACACGTTCCGGCTCGGGCTCGCCCGGAAGCTCGGCGCCCACCACACGATCGACATCGAGGCGCAGGATCTCTTCGCCACCGTGCGCGACATCACCGGCGGGCGCATGGCGGACCTCGTCATCGACTGCGCATCCGGCGGTCCCGCCACCGTGATCTCGGCGCTTCATCTCGCGCGCAAGGCGGGGCGCGTGCTCCTGGGCGGCATCAAGGGCCATCCGGTTCCCGCATTCGACAGCGACGTGCTCATCGCCCGATTTCTCACCGTACGGGGCATGCGCGGTCACAGCTATCGATCCGTGGAGCTTGCCTTGCAGATCATCGCGAGCGGGCGCTATCCGCTCGGCGAGCTCTCCACTCACCAGTTCCGGCTGGCCGACACCGACGAGGCACTGCACACCCTCGTCGGCAAGGGCCGGCCCGACGCCATCCACTGCACGGTGTTCCCATGGCAATGAGCCGGCACGTCAGCGAATCGCGCGCGGCCTGCGATACGCGGCATCGCATCGCCTATCCCAATTCGAAGCCGCGCGCGATCAAGCTGATCGGCCTGGGCGAAGGCGGCGGGCGCATCGCCCGGGAGATCGCGGGCCGCGGCCTGCGTCAGGTCGAGGCGATCGTCGCGGGTGCGCCCCGCGGCGACGCCGATCCGGCGGGCATGCTTCGCGCGATCGCCAACGAAGGCAGCGAGATCGGGCGCGCCGTGCGCGCAGCCGACATGGTGTTCGTCGTCGCCCGCGACGGCGACAACGTCGCGCTCGCGCCGGCGATCGGCCAGATGGCCCACGAGAAGGGCATCCTCGTCACCGGGATGCTGATCCAGCGAGCGAGCGAGGCGAAGCGCCGCCGCAGGGCACGCTCGATGCGCTGCGCAGCGCGTCCGACATGCTGGTGATGGTGAGCGACACCGAGTACGTGGGCGAGATGCTCGGCGCGCTCGGCGCGTGATGGAGCGGCACGAACACGCAGCGACTACAATATCCACCCTCGGCCTGCATTCCGGCGCTGCGCCCCCAGGCGTGGCGCCCCGAAGCGGACCAAGCCGATCACAACGACGCATTCCGCGCGACGCACGACGCCGCGGACGGAATCGGATGGAGGAGAAACGCATGTCACAGCACCTTTCACGACCGCGACGGCAGTTCCTGGTCGCCGCGCTTGCCGGCCTGCTGATGGGCCCGGTCGCACACGCGGCCGAGCCGGTGAGCGTTCGCGTCGGCATCGCGCAGGCGAGCAGCGACGTCGGCCTGTACATTGCCGACAAGAAGGGCTACTTCAAGCAGGAAGGCATCACCGTCACGTTCACGCCCTTCGACTCCGCGGCCAAGATGGTCGCGCCGCTCGGGGCCGGGCAACTCGACGTCGGCGCAGGGTCTGCATCCGCGGGCCTGTACAACGCCGTGGCGCGCGGCATCGACATCAAGATCGTCGCCGACAAGGGATCGACCCCGCCCGGCTACGGCTTCCAGCCGCTGCTCGTGCGCAAGGACCTCGTCGACAGCGGCCGCTTCAAGACGCTGAAGGACCTCAAGGGCATGAAGGTCGCCGGGAGCGCAGCCGGGAGCGCATCGACCTCGACGCTCAACGAGGCGCTGAAGAAGGCCGGCCTCAAGTACGACGACGTCGAGCGCGTGTTCATGGCGTTCCCGCAGCACGTGCTCGCACTGCAGAACAAGGCGGTGGACGCGTCCATGACCACCGAGCCCTCGGCCACGCGCGCGATCCAGAGCGGGGCAGCGGTGCGCATCATGGGCGACGACGAGATCTACCCGTATCACCAGCTTGCCGTCATCCTGTATTCGGGCGAGTTCATCAAGAAGAACCCCGATGCGGCCAGGCGCTTCATGCGCGCGTACATACGCGCGGTGCGCGACTACAACGACGCGCTCGCCAACGGCAAGCTGGCGGGCCCGAACGCCGACGAGGTGATCTCGATCCTCACGGAATACACCAAGATCAAGGATCCCGCCGTGTTCCGCGCGATCCACACCCAGGGCTGCAACCCCGACGGAAACGTGAACGTCGCGAGCCTCAAGAACGACCTCGCGTTCTACAAGGAGCACGGCGACGTCACCGCGAACGTCACGGTCGAGCAGGTGGTCGATCACTCCTTCGCGGAGGCGGCCGTGAAGGACCTCGGACCGTACAAGCCGAAGACCGCGGCGAAGTGATGTCGAGCGCTGCCGCGCCGAAGGTCGCGCCGGTCAAGATCCGGATCCGCGATCTCGGCAAGACGTTCGCGACGCGCGCCGGCCCGGTGATCGCGCTCGACAAGGTGTCGCTCGACATTCCGAGCGGCAGCTTCTTCATGATCGTGGGCCCGAGCGGGTGCGGAAAGACGACGCTGCTGCGCATCCTCGCGAACCTCGAGCAGCCCTCCAGCGGAACCTTCGAGATCAGCGCGCCCGCACCCGGCCGGCCGGGCAATTCGATGGTGTTCCAGGGCGACTCGCTGTTTCCGTGGATGACCGTCTGGGACAACGCCGCCTACGGCCTCACCATGCGCCGGCGCCCGAAGGCGGAGATCGAGGAGAAGGTCGGGTTCTTCCTCAATCGCGTGGGCATGCAGCGCTTCGCGAAGGCCTATCCGCACCAGCTCTCGGGCGGCATGCGCCAGCGCGTGTCGATCGCGCGCGCGTTCGCCAACGACCCCGACATCCTGCTCATGGACGAGCCTTTCTCCGCGCTCGACGAGCAGAACAAGGTGATGCTGCAGGAGGAGCTCCTGCGCATCTGGGAGGAAACGCGCAAGACCGTGCTGTTCATCACCCACAGCGTGGACGAGGCCGCCACGCTGGGCGACCGCATCATGGTCATGACCGCGCATCCGGGGCGGATGAAGCGCATCATCGACGTCCCGTTCCCGCGGCCGCGGCACGTGCTGGAGCTGCGCGCCAAGCCCGAGTACGGCGAGCTCGTGTTCGGCGTGTGGCGCGAGTTGCGCGACGAGGTCCAGCGCGCGCGCGCGCTCGACGAAGCGGAAGTGCAAACATGAGAACGAAGTTCGGCGACATGTGTTCGCAGGCGTTCGCATGAGCGCGCCGGGTCGTCCCGATCGCGAATCCGGTGCGCAGCACGTCCGCAGCCGAAGCCGCGACGGCCTCGCAGGACGCGACGCTCGCGCCGGAGACCGGGCTCGATCCCAGGCACAACCGCGTGCGTGCGGCGCGGCTCTCCGGCGGCATGAGCGCGAGCAATCGCGATCGGCTCATCAACATCGCCTCGCCGATCGTGCTCCTGCTGTTGTGGGAGGTGGCTACGCGCACGGGCATCCTCGACGCGCGCTTCTTTCCCGCGCCATCCACGATCTTCCAGACGCTCGTGACGCTGGTGAAGAACGGCGAGCTCTGGAGCAACACCTGGGCGAGCCTGCAGCGGCTGTTCTGGGGCGCGCTGCTGGGCGGGGTCCCCGCGCTGGTGCTCGGCATCGCGATGGGCCTGTACCGGCCGCTGCGTGCCATCGTCGATCCGCTGGTGTCGGCGACGTATCCGGTGCCCAAGAGCGCGATCATGCCGCTCATCCTGCTGATCTTCGGGCTGGGCGAAGCGTCGAAGATCGTGATGGTCGCGATCGGCGTGTTCTACCCGGTGCTGATCAACGCGGTGGCCGGCGTGCGCGAGATCAACAAGGTGTACCTCGACGTCGGACACAATTTCGGCGCCGGCCGGTGGCAGGTGTTCCGCACGATCGCGCTGCCGGGCGCGCTGCCGCTCGTCATGAGCGGGGTGAAGCTCGGCATCGGCATGGGCCTCATCCTGATCGCGATCGCCGAGATGATCGGCGCCAAGAGCGGCCTGGGCTACATGATCTGGAACGCCTGGGAGGTGTTGTCGGTCGAGACGATGTACGTCGGCCTTCTCACCATCGCGCTGCTCGGGTTCCTGTTCACGTTCCTGCTGAACGAGGCCGAGCAGATCCTGATCCCCTGGCGCGCGCAGCGCTGACGCCGCACCCCGTTACTCAGAGTAATTACTCAGAGTAACGGGGTGGGTCAGAGGAATCCGACCGACAGCCAGGGCACGGCGGCGATGATCACGAGCGCGACGAACAGCGCGCCGAGATAGACCCACACCCGCCGCATCGCGAGATCCGGCGACACCTTGCCGATCGCGCACGCGGCATAGAAGCCGACGCCGAACGGCGGCGCGAAGAGGCCAAGGCCCATCGCGAAGATGACGACCATCGCGTAGTGCACCTCGTGCACCCCGAGCGCGCGCGCGACCGGGAACAGCAGCGGCCCGAAGAGCACGATCGCGGGAATGCCTTCCAGCACGCTGCCGAGGATCACGAAGGCGACCACCGAGATCGCCATGAATCCGGCGTGACCGCCCGGCATCGCCTGCATGATCGCCACGAGCTGGCGGGAGAATCCCGATTGCGTGAGCGCCCAGGCCATGGCCGTGGCGCAGCCGATGATCAGCAGGATCGCGCCGGACAGCGCGGCGGTGTCGACGAGCAGCGGCATCATGCGGCGCACGTCGAACTGGCGGTAGATGAAGATGCCGGCGATGAGCGTGTAGACGACGCCCACCGTCGAGACTTCGGTCGCGGTGGCCACGCCCTCGACCACGACCGTGCGGATCACGAAGGGCAGCGCCAATGCCGGCAGGGCGACCGCGAACGTCCGCGCGATCGTCGCCCCGGACGCCTTCGTCACGCGCGAGGTGTCCTCCCGCCTCGTGCGGAAGAACACCACCACCCCGAGCGCGATCATGCCGACGAGCGCGGGCAGCAGCCCGCCCGTGAACAGCGCGGCGATCGAAACGCCCGTCACGGACCCGATGGTGATCAGCACCAGCGACGGCGGGATCGTCTCCGACATCGCGCCCGACGCCGAGAGCAGGGCGATGAGGTCGCCCTCGTGCGCGCCGCGCCGCTTCATCTCCGGGAAGAGCGCGGGCGCGACGGCTGCCATGTCCGCCGCCTTCGAGCCGGAGATGCCCGACACGAGATACATCGCGCCGAGCAGCACGTACTGCAAGCCGCCGCGCACGTGACCGAGCAGCGACGCCAGGAAATCGACCATCGCGCGCGCGAGGCCGGTCACCTCGATCAGCACCCCCAGGAACACGAACAGCGGCACCGAGAGCAGGATCAGCGTGGACATGCCCTCGTCCATGCGACTCGTGACGATGGTGAGCGGCGTGCGCGTCGTGAGCGCGAGGTACGCCATGGTGGCGAGACCGAACACGAAGGCGATCGGCACCCCGAGCGCGACCAGCACCGCGACGAGGACGACGAAGAACAGCACGAGGTTGACGTTGCCCAGCGTGGCGAGCAACGGGCGCGCAAGCCACAGCAACGCAACCACGATCGCGAGCAGGGCCACGCCCCATGCGACGTGGCGCACCTGCGCGCGATCGGCAAGACGGGCGAGCGCGATCACCATCATCAGCACGGCACCCACGCCGATGGCCGCCACGCGCAGCGCATCGTGGATCTCGAGCGCGGGCGTGACGATGGCCCACTGGTCCTCGACGTAGGTCCACGCCGGGCCGAGCAGCAGCAGCACGAACACGATGACGACCAGCGCACCGAACGTTTCGACCCACGCGCGCGACGCGGGCTTCAGCATGCCCACGAAGGTGGTGAGACGCATGTGCTCGCCGCGGCGAAGGGCGATCACCGCGCCGAGCATGGCGAGCCAGAGGAAGAGCACCGACGCGAGCTCGTCGGACCACGTGAGCGGCCGATTCAGCCCGTAGCGCGCTACGACGCCGGAGAACAGGATCACGATCTCCAGCACGACCAGCACCGCCGCCGGCACCTCGGTGACGAGCGCGAGCACGCGATCGAGCCGCGGAAAGCGGACGCGGATGCCGAGGGGCGGGACAGCTTCCATCGCGGGCGCGGGAGGGGGGTGATGCGCGCGCGGGGCGCGCATCAGCCGCCGAAGAACGGGTCTTCGGCGGGCCCTCGCAGGCGGTTCAGGCGAGCTTGCCCGAGTATTTCTCGAGCTTCGCCCAGGCTTCGGGGCCGAACTTGCCCTTCCACTCCTGGTAGAAGCCGGCCTTGGTGAGCGTCGCGCGGAAGAGGTTCTTGTCGGGATGATTGAAGATCATCCCCTTCGACTTGAGGTCGGCTTCGAGCGAAGTGTTGAGCTTGGCCATGTCGTCGCGCTGCTTCACCACCGCCTCGTTCACGTTGCGGGTGATGATCGCCTGGATGTCCTTCGGCAGGCCGTTCCACATCCTGCCGTTCGCGAGCACCCACTGGCCGTCCCACATGTGCTCGGTCATCGAGCAGTACTTCTGGACTTCGTAGAGCTTGGCGATCTGGATGATCGACAGCGGATTCTCCTGGCCTTCGACCACCTTCGTCTGCAGCGCGGAGTACACCTCGTTGAAGTTGATGCTCGCGGGCGCCGATCCGAACGCCTTGAACATCGACGTCCACAACGGGCTCACCGGAACGCGGATCTTGAAGCCCTTGAGGTCGTCGGGCGTGTTGATCGGCTTCGTCGACGACGTGATGTTGCGATAGCCGTTGTCGAGGCACTTGTCGAACGTGTGCAGCCCGACCTTGGCGTTGGCCTCGCGCACGAACGCGCCGAGATCGCCGTCCATCGCGGACCAGACGGCGCCGTAATCCTTGAACGCAAACGCGATCCCGTTGATGCCCGCGAGCGGGACCAGCGTCTGCAGGATGAGGCCCGAGAGCGGGAAGAAGTCGATCGCGCCGGACCGGACCTGCGAGAGCATGTCGGTGTCGCCGCCGAGCTGATTGTTCGGAAAGACCTGGATGTCGACCCGGCCCTTGGTCTCGGCCTTGATCTTCTCGGCGGCTTCCTTCACCCGGATCGTGCTGGGATGCGTGGCGGGAATGTTGTTCGCCCACTTCAGCTGGAACTCGGCGGCTTGCGCGAAGGTGGGCCGGGCGGGCAGGACGGCGAGCGCGGTGGCGCCACCGACGGCTTGCACGAACTTGCGGCGATCGATCGTCATGGTGCTGTCTCCTCGTAGGTGTTGTCGGGGCGGTGATGCGGGCGATGCGGGAGCGAGCGGATGCGCGGCACGCCGAACGGATCAGTACATGCACAGCCCGCCGTCGGCGACGAAGGTTGCGCCGTCGACGTAGGACGACTCGGGCGAGACGAGGAACGCGATCACGCGGGCAATCTCCTCGGGCTCGGCCGCGCGATTCATCGCGCTCATGGACTCCACGCGGCGGCGATGCGCCTCGTTCGCGAACACGTGCGCGATCATCGGCGTGATGGTCGCGCCGGGCGCGACGGTGTTGACCGCGATGCCGCGCTCGGCAAGCGAGCGGGCGGCATTCTTGGTGAGCGCCAGCACGGCGCCCTTGCTCGCCGCATAGGCCGCCGTGCCGGACAGGCCGCCGCCGCGCAACCCCGCGACGCTCGCCACCGTGCAGATGCGCCCGCCCGGTGCCATGTGCTTCGCCGCTTCGCGCATCGAGAGGAACGTGCCGACCACGTTGTCGTCGTACACGCGTCGGAACGTTGCAGCGTCGAGGTCCATGAACGCCGTCATGTCGGCCACCCCTGCGCTCGTCACCAGCGCGTCGAGGCCGCCCAGCGTTGCGACCGCGTCGGCAAACGCTTTCGCCGATGGCCGTCTCGTCGGCCACGTCGAGCTCGATCGCGAGATGCCCGGAGCCTGCGGCCGCAGCGACGGCGCGCACACCCGGCCCGTTGCGATCGACGCAGGCGACGCGATAGCCCTGCGCATGCAGCACGCGCACGGTGGCCGCGCCGATGCCGCTCGCGGCACCCGTCACGATTGCGGTTCTCGCGCGCGCCATGGCCGTGCCCTCCTCAGCGGGTCGCGCCGGCGGCGCGCGCGCTGTCCGCCGCGCGCGCGAGCTCCGTCGCGGCCTGCACGACAGCCGCTGCGGTCACCCGCGACTCGTTCTCGAGCGGCGTCGCATACCCGGAGGGAATGCGTGGCGCGCCGAGGCGACGAATGCGGCAGCCCGTGGCTTCCGCGGTTGCCGCAGCGATCTCGGCACCGAACCCGCCGACCTGGACCGCTTCGTGCACGACGAGGAGCCGCTTCGTGCGGCCCACCGAGCCGAGCACGGTATCGCGGTCCCACGGCCAGAGCGTGCGCAGGTCGATCACTTCCGCACGAATGCCCGCGCCGGCGAGCTCTGCGGCCGCGGCCACGCACGTCGTCACGGCTTTCGACCACGACACGATGGTGACGTCGTCGCCTTCGCGCAGGACGCGGGCACGGCCGAGCGGCACGCGGGTGCCCGGTTCGACCTCGCCTTCGAGCCCCCACAACTCCTTGTGCTCGAGGTACACGACGGGATCGCCCGACTCGAGCGCGCTCGCGAGCAGCCCGTAGTTGTCGTCCGGCGCGGCCGGCGCGACGACCACGAGACCCGGAATGTGCGTGAACCAGGCTTCGAGCGACTGCGAGTGCTGCGCGGCCGACGCGGTCCACAAGCCGATGGGCATGCGGATCACCAGCGGAACGCGACCCTGGCCGCCGAACATGAAGCGGTTCTTCGCGGCCTGGTTCACGAGCTCGTCCATGGCGCACACGGCGAAGTCCACGACGCGCATCTCGACCACCGGCCGCAAGCCCGCGAGCGCCATGCCCACTGCGGCACCCATGATCGTGGATTCGGAGATCGGGGTGTCGATCACGCGGTCGGCGCCGAATCGCTGCTGCAGTCCGCGGTACTGCGCGAAGATGCCGCCGCGCCCGAGATCCTCGCCGAGCGCAACCACGCACGGATCGGCGTCCATGGCTTCGGCGAGCGCGGTCGCCGCGGCGAGCGAGTAGTTCATCACCGCCATTGGCCGGCTCCGACGTTCTGGACGTCCGTGTACGCCTCGGCCGGATCGGGCCACGGCGCCGCCTCGGCTTGCGCGAGCGCCTCGTCGATCTCGGCCTTCGCCGCCGCGTCGATCGCGCTCACGTCGCTCGCTGCAACGCCGCGCGCGACGAGCTTGTCGCGGGCGAGGCGCAGCGGATCCGATTCCATCGCCCGCGCGACCTCCGCCTGGTCGCGGTACGCGCCCGGATCGACCGAGACGTGGCCCTTGAACCGATACGTGACCGCGTGCAGGAAGCGCGGGCCCGCACCGGAGCGCACTTCAGTCAGCAGGCGTGCCGCCGTCGCGTCGACGATTTCCACGTCGTTGCCGTCGACCTTCTCTCCGGGCACGCCGATGCTTTGCGCACGCGCGCTCGCACCGGCGCCGCCCGTCATCGGCCCCGTGGGGGTGGTGGCCGAGATGCGGTTGTCCTCGCACACGAACAGCACGGGCAGGCGATACACGACCGCCCAGTTGAGCGCCTCGAGGAACGGCCCGCGATTGACCGCGCCATCGCCGAAGAAGCACGCGACGATCTCCGCGCGCCGCTGGATCTTCAGCGCATGCGCGGCACCGACGGCGATCGGCATGCCGGCTGCGACGACGCCGTTGGCGCCGAGCATGCCCACGCCGAAGTCGGCGATGTGCATCGAGCCGCCCTTGCCCTTGTTCGTGCCGGTCGCGCGGCCGAAGAGCTCGGCCATCATGCGCTTCACGTCGGCGCCCTTCGCGAGGGTGTGGCCATGGCCGCGATGGGTCGAGGTGAGCAGATCGGCGCGCTGCAGGTTCGCGCACACGCCCGTCGCCACGGCCTCCTGGCCGGTCGACAGATGCAGCGGCCCGCGCACGAGCGCCGGCTTGGCGGAGGTGGACAGTCCCCACGCCTGCACGCCGCCCTGGCTCGCGACCTCGGCCGCATTCTCGAAGGCGCGGATGCGCGCCATCGTGCGGTAGAGGGCGAGAAGGCGGGACGTCGGGCGCGAGGTTGCGTCGTTCGGGTGGGCCGCCCCTGCAGTGGGCGCGCCTCGTGGGATGTGCTGCATGGCGGCGGGCAAAAGTCGAAGCGCAATGGTAGCGCATCCCGAGGGCAGGGGGCCACCCGAGCACCGCGAGGCCATGGCTTCGGACCACCGCCATGCAAGCCCGATACGGCGCTCGGGTCGTGCGCATCACCCTGGCGCGGGCCGCCGCAACGTCGGCAGTCCGATGCCGGCCGCATCGAAGCCGCCGTCGACCGCGATGACCTGGCCGTTCACGTACGACGCGGCGGGGCTGCACAGGAACCCGACCGCTTCGGCGACTTCTTCCGTCGTGCCGTAGCGATTGAGCGGAATCGCGTCGTGATAGTCCGCCCGGATGGCGGCGCTGTGCACGAGCTTGGCCATCTCGGTGTCGATCGGCCCCGGCGCGATCGCGTTGACGCGGATGCCGACGTTGCCCAGCTCGACGGCCTGCTGCTTCGTGAGATGCATCACGGCCGCCTTGCTGGTGCCGTACGCGACGCGCAGCGTGCTGCCGCGCAGACCCGAGATCGAGGCGATGTTGACGACGCTGCCGCCGCCCGTCTTGCGCATTTCGGGTGCGCACAGCTGGGTGCAGATGAACACGCCGTCGAGGTTCGTGCCGAGCACGAACCGCCACTCCTCGAACGTGGTTTCCAGCAGCGGCTTGAACACCGCGACGCCCGCGTTGTTGATCAGCGCATCGATGCGCCCGAACCGCTCCATGATCCTGCGCACCGACGCCTGGACCTGGTCGGGCTTCGAGACGTCGCAGTGCAGGGCGAGCACCCGCTGCGGGTCGGCGAGCGCGGCGTCGGTCTTCTCGAGCGTTTCCCGATCGATGTCGAGCAGGGCCACGCGATGCCCGTGGGCGAGGAACCAGCGCGCTACGGCGAGGCCGATGCCGCGGGCGCCGCCGGTGACGACGGCAACGCGGGGGCGATGACGTTGGTGCTGGCATGAGCATTCCTCGGTGTGACGGATCGGCGAATCATGCCCCGAGCGCGCGGCGCGGTCGAGGTCCGGCCATTCCGATTGTCCCGAACGATTGTTCGGGACATGGTGCCGCGCGGGTGCGCGTTGCGCGGTTCAGCCTCCGGTCATCCCGCGATAGAGCGCGAGCAGCCGCGCCGGCAGCTGGTTGACGTCCTCGAGCACCTCGTACCCGAGCCCGTCGCACATGCCCTTGAGGTAATCGCCGCCCTGCGGATCGATGGTGAGCACGAACGGCGCGATGTCCGCGCGACGCGCCTCGTCGAGCGCTTCGCGGGTGTCGTGGATGGCGTAGTCGATCTCGGCGCCGTCGCCGTATTCCTGTCCGTAGTCGAGGTCGAACGGCCGGCCATCCGAGATCAGCACCAGCAGCCTGGTGCGCGCCTCGTGCGAGCGCAGCTTGCGGATCGCGTGGCGGATCGCCGGCCCCATGCGCGTGGTGTGCACGGGCTTCATGTTGCCGAGGCGCGCGGCAACGCGGTCGGACAGCCGCTCGTCGAGGTCCTTGAGCACCTCGAAGCGCACGTTGTCGCGGCCGGAGCCGGAGAAGCAGTAGATGCCGTAGGTGTCGCCGACCCGCTCGAGCGCCGTCATGAGCAGCGCCATCGATTCCTTCTCGAGATCGAGGATCGTGCGGTAGTTGCGGCCGTGCAGCTTGCGTCCGCGCAGCGCGAGGACGTCGGTCGCGCCGGCCGCCGGCTCGTCGACGTGCTCCGCGGTCGAGAAGCTCATGTCGACGAGGAAGGCGACGCACACGTCGCGGGCGAGCTTGCGCCGCGACACGTACACGTCGCCCGCCGGAGAGAGCCCGGCGCGACGGTCGATGATCGCCTCGATCGCCGCGTCGAGGTCGAGCTCGTCGCCCTGCGCCATGCGGTGCACCTTGCGCAGGCCTTCGCGCGAGAGGCGCTCGATCTGGCGCCGGATCTCGGGCACGAGGGCGCCGTAGGCCTGCAGCGTCTCGTCGAAGTAGCGCGTCGATTCCGCCGGGTCGATCCGCGTCTCGCGCACGAGGCACCAGTTGCGCCGGTAGCTCCCGCGCACGTGGTCCCATTCCGGGTACACGAACGACGACACCTCGTGGCTGTGCAGCTCGCCGGGCGCATGGTGCTCGGGGTCCTCGCCGAAGTGATCGTGATGGTCATGCGCGATCGGCTCGGGCGGCGGCAGCGGACGGTCGTCGTCCCCGGAGGGCGGCAGCGTGGTGACGGGCTGCGCGTTGCCGGGCCGCGCGCCATCGGTGAAGCGATAGATCGCCTGCTGGTCGAGCGGGCCCGCGCCGCGATAGAAGGTGTAGCGCGAGCCGAGGCGATCGCGATACGACACCGGCGCGATCGCCGTCGCCAGCACGTCGTCGCCTTCGAGATGCGTGCGCTCGGGCTCCGGCCACGTGGTGGGCCAGGCGAGCGGCATCGCAGGGCGCGCGAGATCGACGGGCGCGGGGGCGCCGTAGTCCGCTTCGAGGTTCGGCATGCGCACCACCAGGCAATACGCGCGCATGGCGGCCTCGGCGCTATCCTCGACGGTGGCATCGACGCGCGCGAGCGGCCGCAGCGCCTCGCGCATCTGGCGCACCGGCTCGTGCAGCAGCGCCGGCACGCACGGGAGCATCGTCCGCACCCAGGGTGAGGCGCACCATCGCCTCGCCCAGCGCATCGCGCGGCTGCAGGCGCGTGAACGGGGGCCGATCGCGCGCCGCCGCACGCTGCACGCGCTCGAACGTGGCCGCGAGGCCCGGGTAGCGCCGCTTCAGCCACTCGTCGAGACGCAGGTCCTCGCAGTGCGTGAAGATCTCGATCGCGAGCTCGCGCTGTGCGAACAGGCGAAAGAACGTCTCGAGATCCGACTCCTGCTCGTAGCGCGTGAGCGTCGGCCCGCGCCGGACGCAGCCGGCGCGCGAAATGCGGCGCCTCGCGCCCGAAGTCGAACGCGAAGGTCCCGCCTTCGTAGTGCGCCGCGCGATGCGTGAGCGCGACCTTGTACCAGCCGAAGTTGTGCGGCTGCAACGCGAAGCGGTCGATGCGCGCGGGCAGGCGGATCGTGGTGTGCGTATCGGGGTACTGCTGCGGATCCTGCTCGTTGGCGTACGGCAGGATCGCGGCGTTGCGGCCCGCAAGCGCGCGGTAGTACAGGCCCAGCACCGGGGCGGCACCTTCGAGGGATTGGCCCGGATGGCGATGATCGGCGTCGCCGCGATCGCCCTCGGCAATCCTGCGCAGGGCGGCGCGTGCGCCCGGCGCGACGTAGCCCCTCAGGGAAATACCGCCTCCGCGACCTGCCGGATGCCCTTCGCGAGCAGCGGATCGTCGGTCATCGCCTGCACGATGGCGACGTCGACCGCGCGCCGCGGCGCGACGCCCTGCGCGATCAGCCGGCCGGCGTAGATGAGCAGCCGCGTGCTCGGTCCTTCGAGCAGATTCTGCTGGTCGAGGTGGCGGATCTGCATCGCCAGCAGCGCAAGCGAAGCTGCGACGTCGGTCGCGACGCCGGCCTCGCGCTCGACGATGCGCTGCTCGAGCGCCTGCGCCGGATAGTCGAACTCGATCGAGACGAAGCGCTGTCGCGTGCTGTGCTTCAGGTCCTTGATCGTCGACTGGTAGCCCGGGTTGTACGACACCACCAGCAGGAAGTCGGGATGCGCGGGCAGGAGCTCGCCACGCTTCTCGATCGGCAGCAGCCGGCGATGATCGGTGAGCGAGTGGATCACCACGATGGTGTCCTTGCGCGCCTCGACCACCTCGTCGAGGTAGCAGATGCCGCCGTGCTTCACCGCGCGCGTGAGCGGCCCGTCGACCCATTCGGTGCCTTCGGCCGAGAGCAGGTAACGCCCGACGAGATCCGTGGCGGTGAGGTCCTCGTGGCAGCTGATCGTCACGAGCGGCATGCCGGCGCCGTTGCGGCGCCGGTCGCGTCGGCTTCGTCCGCGTCGGCATTCGCCGGGATGCCCTGCGCCAGCCGCCACGACATGTGCTCGATGAAGCGCGTCTTGCCGCAGCCGGTCGGCCCCTTGAGCAGCACCGGGATGCGCTCGCGCCAGGCGGCCTCGAAGAGCGCGATCTCGTCGCCGACCGGAAGATAGAACGGCTCCGTCGCGACGCGGTACTCCTCGACCGCGTGGCGCTGGCCGTCGAACGCTGCGCGTGCGCGCTCCACTTCGTCTCTCACGATGCCTGCCCCGCCGCCGCGAACTCGCCGTCCTGCTCGCGCCGGATCCAGGCGACCGGATCGTGCGCGTAGTCGCGCTGGTAGTCGCCTGGCCAGTTGATGCCCGGCAGCGCCGGGATCCAGTCGTACTCGAGATGGTACGACCCGCCCAGCATGTTCGCGAGGCGCACGACCTCGGGATCGTCGAGCATCGTGAGGCGGCCCTTGTCGATGAGCTTCACCCATTCCCCGCTGTCGCGGTCCTGGATCTCGTAGGTTGCGAACACGTTGTGCACGTGGGGGAAATGCATCGTCGGCAGCTTGTTGCGCTTGCAGTACGAAAGGAACGTCTGGTCCCAGTGCTCCGCGCCGAAGCCGAAGTGGATGACGCCGGCCTGCGCGCGCTCCGGCAGGTTGGTCCACGAGTCGTTGTACTTCCACAGCGTCTCGATCTGGCGGTAGCTCTTGGCGTTGGTGCCGATGGAGGCATCGTTGAAATACGCCCAGCCCCGGTACGGAAAGCCCGGGTACTGCACGTCCTTGTAGCGCTCCACCACCTCGCGCCACAGCTCGCCGTATTTGCCGCCGCCCTCGATCCTCGTGATCATGCCGCTTTCGACGTGCACCTGGATGTGCGGATAGTAGCCGGTGTGATTGCTGGTGCCGCCGATCACGCCGTTCAACGTGGGCATCAGGATCTTCGCCTGCTCGAGGAACGTGTCGACCGGATGTCCGAAGCGGATGCCCTGGATGGTCGAGCCCAGGATGTGCCCCGAGATGTACGCGCCCTTGGGCCAGAGGTCGGCCTGCTCGGGCGTGACCTTCCAGCCGATGTCGGTGCCTTCGGGGCTCGTGATGCGCACGGCCGCTGCGCGCCGGAACGCATTCACGAGCTTCCAGTCGACGAGCCGCCAGATCTCGTCGGGCCAGCCGTTCGCGCGCGAGATGAAGTCCTCGTAGGTGCCGTACACCCAGTTGTTGCGGATCTTCTTGCCGGCGGCGCGACGCCAGTGCGAACGTCCGGCCTCGCCCGCGTACACGCCGGTGTAGCCCGGGCGATCGTCGAGAAAGCGCTTCAGCGCGGCCGACGCGACGTTGAACTCGACCCCGCTCTCGATCATGGGCGGCAGGCGGTCGGTGATCTCGCGCCAGCCGTCCGCCGCGCTGTACTCGACGGCTTCCATGCCGAGGTCGACCGTATCGATGCGATCCACCCGTGCCACGCCGCGCTCGAGCAGCGCCCGCTTCAGCGCTTCGAACACGAGATCGTTCTGGTGCGGGAACGTGATGATCAGCAGATGATCGTTGTCGCGGATGTCGCCGAGCGCCGAGCGGCCGTAGCGGCGCTGCAGGTGGGCGCGCGCGAGCGGCATCAGCGCCTCGATGTCGTCGGTGCGTTCCTGGCGCAGGTACGCGGGATGACGCGGGGCAGGGTACTCGAAGCCCGGCAGCGGCTTCGGCACGCCGGGGGCCTGCACTATTGCCTCGACTGCTTGACGATGATCTCGTCCCACAGCTTGTCCCACTTGGCGGACTCGTCCAGCACCATCGCCGGATCGATGAACTTCAGATGAAGCTTCTGGGCCGGGTTGTCGAGCTTGCGATTGGCCGGCACGTAGTTGCCCTTCTCGAGAATGCGCTGGCCTTCGGGCGAAAGCAGGAAGTCGTAGAAGAGCAGGGCGCCGTGCGGATGCGGCGGCTTGCGCGAAATGCCCATGCCATTGGGACGCACGAACGCGGGCGGGATGGCGTACCAGTCGATGGGTGCGCCCTTCTGCTTCAGGCGCTCGGCGTTGTGGTTGTACACGGTGAGCGCGAACGGCACCTCGCCGCTCGCCGACGAGTCCGGCGAGCAGCGTGTGACCCTTGCGCACCGAGATCCCGTTGGTCGCGACGATGTCGCGGAAGAGCTTCAGGCCCTTCTCCTCGCCCAGGTCCGTGACCACCGCGCCGAACCAGTCGACATCCTCGGCCTCGATGCCGAGCTTGCCCTTCCAGCGCGGATCGAGGAGGTCCTGATACGTCCTGGGCAGATCCTCCTTGCGCACGAGGTTGGTGTTGTACGCCTGCACGAACATGTTGAGGCGCGTGCCGACCCAGGCCTTGTGCGGACGCAAGGCGGCCGGCAGCAGGTCGGCGTCGCTCGGGGAGGAGGCCGGCTCGAGCAGCTTCTCGCGGTACAGCGCCTCGAGCTCCGGACCGTTGGTCTCCACGACGTCGTAGTCGAAGCGGTTCGCGCGCGTCTCGGTCACGATGCGCTGCACCACCTTCTCCGAGCTCGCGCGCCAGAACTTGAGCTTGACGCCGTATTTCTTCTCGAAGGCCGAGGCGAGGTTCTGCACGTCGTCCACGACGAGGGAGGTGTAGAGCGTGACCTCGCCTTCCTTCTTCGCACCCTCGGCGAGACGCTGCTCGCGCGCGGGCCCCTGCAGGTTGACGAGGGTGGCGATGTCGACGGTCTGCGCGCGAGCGCTGCCGCCGACGAGCAACGACAGCGCGATGATGCCGAGCACGGCACGAACGTTCATGAGCGATCCTCCGGTGAAAGCGGCGTCGCACCTCTCGCATGGGGGGATCGCCGTGCGCGCATTGTAGATCGCCTGCCGCGCCGGGGAAACGAATCGGAACTGCGTTCCCCGATGCGGAACGCGGCTGCGGGCGCGCGAGTCCGCGCCTTGCCGCCCCTTGCCCCGACGGGCCCGCTGCCACCGAGTCCAAGGCGACTCGGAATCCACTCGGAGTTGACTCCGGGTCCGACCCGGGTGTTGAATCCGGCGGCCATGCTGTCTTTGCTCTCATGATGAACGAGCGTCTCGATCCTGCGCGCACCGCGCTCGTGCTGTTCGACTTCCTCAACGGGCACGTCAGGACGGGCGACGCGCAAACCTCAGCGCGTTACGCGCCCGTCATCGCCGCTGCCGTGCGCCTCGCCGCGTGTGCGCGTGCGGCGCGCATGATGATCGCGTATGCCAATGCGGCCCATCGCGCCGACAATGCGACGAGCGGCACGACGCTGCGCGACACCGACAATCGCTTGCGGCCGATTGCGCCCGGCGGCGAGGGACGCTTCAAGCCGGCGATCATGGCCGGCACGTGGGAAGCGCAAGTGATCGACGAGCTCGCGCCGCAGCCCGACGACTACATCGTCCCGAAATACCGCTGGAGCGCGTTCTACCAGACCTATCTCGATCTCGCGTTGCGCACCCGCGGCGTGACCACCATCGTGCTTGCCGGCGGGTCGACCGATGTCGGCGTCGCCAGCACGGCCTTTGCCGCGCGCGACATGGACTATAGCGTCGTGATCGCGCGCGACGCGTGCACGTCGCCGGAGCGCGACAACCACGAGCAGTTCATGGTTCGGATCTTTCCGCGCATGGCACGGGTGCGTACCGTGGCCCAGATCGAGCAAGGTCTCGCATCGCGGTAGCGGTCGATCGCGCGGAGTCCTCGCCGCGCGCGTTGGATGCTCAGCGCTCGGCGTTCCCGTCGCGCATCCGGGTAGGGCCAATCCGAACGCGCGTGGGATTTGTCCGACACGCCCGTTCCTCTCGTCCGAAACGCTGCGTCGGCGCTGTCCGAAGCTGCTGTGCACGCTGTCGCACCAGGCGCAGGCAGGGGCCGGCGATCGGAGACGCGCGCCCGACGTCGCGCCGGGCAAACGTTGCGTGCGCAACGGAAAGATTTGCCGCTCTGCCAGCCGTGCCCGCGGCGCGCCTTCTCGCGTCCGGCTGCTATGTACGCCAGCGCGCAGACGCGGCAACGTTCTCGCCGTAATCTCCAATTCGATAGCCGATGCGACGTCCCGCCAATCCCCGGCGCCTCGCATCGGCGTAGCACTCCGAAGTGCACCGGGCGTGACGGCAGATTTCGCCGATGCGCCAAAACGCCATCGGTGCCGGCGCCGCCGAGCGCTTCCCGGTCAACCCACTGCTGCAGGCGCTTCCGCGCGGCGATGAGCCGTGCGGTGTTCCGCCGTCGGCTCGAGTCCGTTCGCACGTCGCACTTCGGTGGCATGTCAGTTGCGCATTCCTCCGGGCAGGATCACTGGAGGGAAAAGCATCATGGCATCGTCGGGATCGAGGTCTTCCGCAATGCGTACGGACGTCTGTCGCACGCGTGCGTGTCGCACCGCACCTGCAGCGCCCAGCACCCGTCCTACACGCCGCAAGCCCAGAATCACGGCAGTGGTGTGGGCGACCGCACTCGCCCTCATGACGTCGAGCGCGCACGGCGCGGGTGACGCTACGCCGAAGTACGCGCAGCTCGCATCGGGCGCGCGCTGGGCCGGCAACACGATGTCGTGGTCCTATGCGCCCGCGGAGCAGCCGGGCTGGGGCGACGCCGATCGCATCGCGGCGGTGATCCAGCAGGCGATGGGCATCTGGTCCGCGCACTGCGGCATCCACTTCGACTATCTGGGCACCACGACCCGCCCCGCGACCGCGGAAGACGGCGCCAACGTGATCGGCTGGCTACCGCAGATGGCGAGCGGCGGCAATACGAGCTGGTACACGCAGAACGGGGTGCTCGACGAAACCGACATCCAGCTCAACGTGAGCACCAATGGCAGCGCGACCGCGATGCTGCCGCTCGTCCTGCACGAGCTCGGGCACGCGATCGGGCTCGACCACTCCACGAATGCGGACGCGGTGATGGCCGGACCGCCCGCCACGCCGGCGTATTCGTACGCGACGGCACTGAGCGACGACGACATCGCAGGATGTCAGGCGCTGTACGGTCCGCCGATGACACCGGTGGCGGCGCAGACGCCACCGCCGCCGGTACCGGGCGGCAATGGCGGCACTGCAGCCGGCACCGCGACCGGTGGAACGGGTTCCCTGCCCGCCGCCGATGCTCGCGCCCTCGAGTACTACCATCCCGCGCTCGATCACTACTTCATGACCGCGGATGCGAACGAGCAGGCCTCGCTCGCCAACGGCGGCCCCGATGGGCAGTGGCGCGCGACGGGATTCAGCTTTCCCGTGTGGCGTTCGCCGCTGCCCGGCCTCGAGCCGATGTGTCGTTTCTACGGCGATTGGCGGATCGATCCGCAGACGGGGAAGCGCATCGGCCCGGATTCGCACTTCTACACCGCGAACCCGCAGGAATGCGCGGACGTTCCTGTACGCTGGCCGGTGTGGATCCTGGAAGGCTATGCGTTCTACGCCGCGCTGCCCGACGCGAACGGAAGCTGTCCCGCGGGCATGCAGCCCGTGTATCGCTTCTTCCGTCCGCAGGGCGAGCCCAATCACCGCTACGTGACCGACGCCTCGGTCGCGAGCGAAATGACCGCCCGCGGCTGGGTTCCCGAAGGCGTGACCTGGTGCGCGGGCGCCTGAACCGCGCGACGTGACCACGCTGGGCGTCGCCGGCACCCCGGGTGTCGGGAGACACTTATCCCGACACCCAGGGTCGCGAAGCCCCTCGTGGCGGGCTTGCGAACGAGCGTTCGATCGTAGTGTAATCGGGGGCATGCCGACCCCCCCTGGTGCCACCGTTCCCGCCACGCAAGTGGTGCCTGCATCACCGCTCGATACGCTGAACCCCGAACAGGTCGCCGCGGTGCTGCACGCCGCACCGGAACGCACGCGCGCCGGGCCGCTGCTCGTCATCGCCGGCGCCGGCTCGGGCAAGACCAGCACCCTCGCGCATTGCGTCGCGCACCTGCTCGTGCGCGGCGCCGATCCGGAGCGCATCCTGCTGCTCACGTTCTCGCGCCGCGCTGCGGCCGAGCTCGAACGCCGTGCCGCGCGCGTGGTTCAGGACACGCTGCGGCAGCGGGTGCCGTCGACGCTGCCCTGGGCCGGAACCTTCCACGGCGTGGGCGCGCGCCTCGTCCGCGAATACGCCTTGCGCATCGGCCTCGATCCGCAGTTCACGATCCACGATCGCACCGATTCCGAAGACTTGCTGGGTCTCGTGCGGCACGAGCTCGCGTTCGAGGTGACGGCCCAGCGTTTCCCGACCAAGGGAACGTGCCTCGCGATCTACTCGCGCGCCGTGAACAGCGGCACGCCCCTCGCCGACGTGCTGGCGCAGTCGTATCCCTGGTGCGTCGCGTTCGAGGCCGAGTTGCGGCGGCTCTTCGCCGCGTATGTCGCCGCCAAGCAGGCGCAGCACGTGCTCGACTTCGACGACCTGCTGCTCTACTGGTCGCACATGGCGGCGGACCCGGCGCTCGGCGCGGAGATCGGCGCGCGCTTCACGCACGTGCTCGTCGACGAATACCAGGACACCAACCGGCTGCAGGCGGCGATCCTGCTCGGCATGAAGCCGCACGGCGAGGGCGTGGTCGTCGTGGGCGACGACGCGCAGGCGATCTACTCGTTCCGCTCCGCGACCGTGCGCAACATCCTGGACTTCCCGGGCTGCTTCGATCCACCCGCGCGCGTCGTGACCCTCGACCGCAACTACCGCTCGACGCAGCCGATCCTCGACGCGTCGAACGCGGTCATCGGACTTGCGCGCGAGCGCTTCACCAAGAACCTCTGGACCGAGCGCGTAGCCGGAGCGAAGCCGCGGCTGGTGAGCGTGCGCGACGAAGCGGAGCAGGCGCGCTGCGTCGCCGAGCGCGTGCTCGAGCACCGCGAAGCCGGCATCGCGCTCAAGTCGCAGGCGGTGCTCTTCCGCAGCTCGGCGCACAGTGCGCAGCTCGAGCTGGAGCTCGCCCGGCGCGGCATTCCGTTCGTGAAGTACGGCGGCCTGCAATTCCTCGAGGCGGCGCACATCAAGGACGTGCTGTCGCTGCTGCGCTTCGCGGACAACCCTCGCGGTCGCATCGCGGGCTTCCGCGTGCTGCAGCTTCTGCCCGGCATCGGCCCGGCCACGGCGACGCGGGTGCTGGAGGCCGTCGACGCCGCAGCGGATCCGCACACCGCGTTGCAGGGTTTCAGCGCGCCTGCCAATGCCGCCGCCGCGTGGCCCGAGTTCGTGCAGCTCGTCGCCGCGTTGCGCGATCCGCGCTGCGCGTGGCCCGCCGGGATCGACCTCGCGGCGCGCTGGTACGAGCCGCACCTCGAGCGCCTGTACGAGGACGCCGGCGTGCGGGCGCGCGATCTCGCGCAGCTCGTGGACATCGCGTCGACCTACCCGTCGCGCGAGCGTTTCCTGACCGAGCTCACGCTCGATCCGCCGTCGGTCACCAGCGCCGATGCAGGGCGGCCCGCACGCGACGAGGACTACCTGATCCTCTCCACGATCCACTCCGCCAAAGGGCAGGAGTGGAAGAGCGTGCACGTGCTGAACGCGGTCGACGGCTGCATCCCTTCGGACATGGCCACCGGCTCGAGCGAGGAGATCGAGGAGGAGCGCCGCCTGCTGTACGTGGCGATGACGCGCGCCCGGGACCACCTCGATCTCATCGTGCCGCAGCGCTTCTACGTGCGCCAGCAGGCGGGACTCGGCGACCGGCACGTCTATGCCGCGCGCACGCGCTTCCTGCCCGACGCGCTGCTCGTGCACTTCGAGTGCTCGGCGTGGCCGCGTGCAGTGCCCGAGCTCGCAGCGCCCAGCGCTCGCGCGCGAGCCGAAGCCGCGCATCGATATCGGCGCGCGTCTTCTCGCCGGCTGGAAGTGAGCGCGCGTCAGCGCTTGGCGTCCCGCGGCAGCAAGGCAGGCACGCCCTCGGGGATCGAGAAACGCGACCACTCCCGCTGCACGATGCGCTGCGGCGCGCACCAGTAGAGCAGCCAGAGATCCGGACGATGCAGCGTCAGGTTGCCCGTCTCGCCGTTCGCGCCGCGCAGCGGCACGCCGTATTCGGATTGATGGGGCACGCCGAAGAACTCGACCACCGGATCCCACTCGGCCAGATGGAGGTTGGCGATGGTCAGGGCGTTCTCGAGCGACCGACACGCGTCCATCGTTTCGAGCCAGCGGGCGGGATCGCCGCGCGGTGCGCTCGCGAACGCGGCCCACACCTCGGCGGCCGCGGTCGGCCAGTCGGCGTAGAGCGCTTCCTGCTGACGGGGATTGCGCCGAACGCGCGGGCGCTCCGCATCGACCGCGTGCCCGTGCAGGGTCGCGAGCCGCAGCCCCGCTTCGAGCGCGTCGAACTCGGTGCGGCGCACGCGCGCGATACCGTCCTCCGTGCAGCCGACGACGACGACCGGCTGGTCGAACGCGCGCGGCGCGAGCTCGTAGCCGAAGAGGTCGTCCTCGACGATCGGCGCCATGTCGATCTCGGGTGCCGGGTCGCCGCGCGGCGCGCGTTCGTCCTCGACCAGCGCGCGACGCACGAGCGGCAGCAGCGCCGACGCCACCGAAAGGCGGGGCCACAGCCGCGGCGGGTGCGGACCGGTCGTCATGGCGGCCAAGGGCAGTCTCCGAGGTGCGCGTCGCTGCTGCGATGGACAGCGACGCGGGATACGGGTTGCCGACGCGAGCGCGGGCGATCTCGAAATCGAGCAGGCGCCCGCTCGACGCGCAGTGTGCAACCGCCGTGGTCCGCGTGCATCATCCGTTTGGGGGTGCGACAGAGCGCCCGGTACACTCCAACCTGATGCACGGCACGAGCAACCGCCGGCCATGGCATGATTTCGTGCGGCTTTCCGCGTCGAGCTCATGAACTGCATGAAGTCGCGTGCGCGACGGACGGACTCTGCTAATGTCGACAGTTGACCGCGCGCCCTGTCCGGGGAGCGCGAATCCCGTGCAGTTCAGCCACTTGCCGTCGAGGCTTCACGTGTCCATGCGCTATTGCTGGGAAGACTTCACACCGGGCTGGACCTTCGAATCGGCAAGCCGCACGGTCACGGCCGACGAGATCAAGGCATTCGCCCGCGATTTCGATCCCCAGGCCTATCACGTCGACGAAGCGCGGGCCGCGGCAACGCCTTTCGGTGGCCTCATCGCGAGCGGCTGGCACACCTGCAGCATCGCGATGCGCCTGATGTGCGACGGCTATCTGCTCGAGTCGAGTTGCATCGGCTCGCCAGGGCTCGAGGAGTTGCGCTGGACCAAGCCCGTGCGCCCCGGCGACGCCCTGCGCCTGCGCAGCACCGTGCTGGAGCAGACGCCCTCGCAGCGCCAGCCGAATCGCGGCACGGTCCGCTTTCGCTGGGACGTGCTGAACCAGCGCGGCGAGGTGGTCTGCACGATGGTCGGCCGCCAGCATTACGTGCGCCGGCAGCCGGCCGCCTGACCCGGAGTCGACTCCGAGTCGCTACAGCGTACCCAGGAAGTCGAGCGAGATCGCGCCGGTCGGCGTCTTGCTGCCACCGCACGTTGCGGTTGGCCGGATCGAAGTGACGACGCCTCCACCTGACACGGGGTGTGACCTGCCGCATAATGCCGCTCCGTCCAACCGCGAGAAGGAACGTCCCATGATCGGATACGTCACGCTCGGCACCAACGACTTCCCCAAGGCCGTCGCGTTCTACGACGCGCTGCTCGGCAAGCTCGGTGCGAAGCGAGTCTTCGAGGTCGACCGCGCCGTCGCCTGGGGCACGAGCGCGCAGGCCCCCAGCCTCGGCGTGTGCAAGCCGTTCGACGGCAAGCCCGCGACGCGCGGCAACGGCACGATGGTGGCGCTCGCGGTTGACAGCAAGGAGAAGGTGGACGCGATGTACAAGCTTGCCATGGAGCTCGGCGGGACCGACGAAGGCAAGCCCGGCCCGCGCGGCGAGGGCTTCTATGCCGCCTACTGGCGCGATCTCGACGGCAACAAGCTCAACTTCTTCTGCATGGGATAGGGCCGGCCAGGGCGGCGCGCGCCGGACGTCTACCAAGGGGTTCGGCGTAGCGTCGTCCTAAGCGGTGCCGCCGCGGCGCTGCACGACGGCATCGGCGAGCGTCTGCAGGCCGGCAGCCGTGTGCTCCCAGTCGAGACACGGATCGGTGATGCTGACGCCGTAGGCGAGCTTCGACGGATCGTCGCGGCCGGGCGTGAACTTCTGCGCGCCGGCGTGCAGGTGACTCTCGATCATCGTGCCGAAGACGCTGCGCGAGCCGGAAGCGATCTGGCGCGCGATCTCCTGCACGACGGCGAGCTGCCGCTCGTGCTGCTTGCTGCAGTTCGCGTGCGAGCAGTCGATCATGAGCGACGTGCGCAGCCCCGCCTTGCGCAGCGCATCGCACGCGGCGGCCACGCTCGACTCGTCGTAATTCGGGGCCGTGCCGCCGCGCAGGATGATGTGGCAATCCGGATTGCCGCGCGTGCGCACCATCGCCACCTGTCCGCTCTTGTGCACGCCGAGGAAGTAATGCGGACGCGCGGCCGCCTGCACCGCGTCGCATGCGATCTTCACGTTGCCGTCCGTGCCGTTCTTGAAGCCGATCGGCGCCGACGAGCCCGACGCGAGCTCGCGATGCACCTGGCTTTCGGTGGTGCGCGCGCCGATGGCGCCCCACGCGATCAGGTCGCCGATGTACTGCGGCGAGATCGTGTCGAGCAGCTCGCTCCCCGACGGCACGCCGAGGCGACCGATGTCGATCAGCAGCTGCCGTGCAATGCGCAGCCCCTCGTTGATGCGGCAGCTCTCGTCGAGATACGGGTCGTTGATGAGACCCTTCCAGCCGACGGTCGTGCGCGGTTTCTCGAAATAGACGCGCATCACGATCTCGAGCGTGTCGGCGTGACGGCGGCGCTCCGCGGCGAGGCGCTGCGCGTATTCGAGCGCTGCGGCAGGGTCGTGGATGGAGCAGGGGCCCACGACCACCACCAGGCGGTCGTCGGTGCCGTCGAGGATCGCGCGCACGCTGCGCCGGACGCTCGCGACCAGCGCTTCGACCGGCGTGCCCTGGATGGGGAAGAAGCGGATGAGGTGCTCCGGCGGCGGGAGCAGCACCATGTCGACGACGTGCTCGTCGTCGGTGCGCGACGTGCGATCGTCGTGGCGGAACTGCGGGTCGGAGCGGGTGGCGGGGTTGGTCATGGCGAGTCGTGGTTGACGAAGCGATGCCTCAGCGCACGAGGCACGGACGGCGCGGATCGAATGTCCAGCCGGGGATGAGGTATTGCATGGCGAGAGCGTCGTCGCGCGCGCCGGCATCCATCTGCGTGTACAGCGCGTGCGCTTTCTCGACCTCGATCATGTCGATGTCGATGCCGAGCCCCGGGCGCTGCGGCAGCGCGATGCGGCCGTCGACGATCGGCAGGGGCTCGCGCGTGAGGCGCTCGCCTTCCTGCCAGATCCAGTGGGTGTCGATGGCCGTCACGTTCCCCTGCGCAGCGGCGCCGGCGTGGGTGAACATCGCCAGCGAGATGTCGAAGTGGTTGTTGGAATGCGAGCCCCACGTGAGGCCGTGCATCGCGCACACCTGCGCGACGCGGACCGAGCCCTGCAGGGTCCAGAAGTGCGGGTCGGCGAGCGGGATGTCGATGGCGTGCAGCTCGATCGCGTGCGCGAGCTGCCGCCAGTCGGTGGCGATCATGTTCGTGGCCGTCGGCATGCCCGTGGCGCGGCGGAACTCGGCGAGCACCTCGCGTCCCGAGAATCCATCCTGCGCGCCGCACGGATCCTCGGCGTACGCAAGGATCGCGTGCTTGTCGCGGCAGAGGCGGATCGCTTCGTCGAGCGACCACGCGCCGTTGGGGTCGACCGTGATGCGCGCATCGGGGAAGCGCTCGTGCAGCGCGACGATCGCGTCCATCTCGGCGGCGCCGTCGAACACGCCGCCCTTCAGCTTGAAATCGCGAAACCCGTAGCGTGCCTGCGCCGCCTGCGCGAGCGCCACGACGGCCTCGGGCGTGAGCGCCGCGCGGTTGCGCAGGCGATGCCAAGCGTCGGGCGCGTCGTCTTCACGGCGGTAGGGAAGATCCGTTCGGCTCGCATCGCCGACGTAGAACAGATACCCGAGCACCTCGACGCTCGTGCGCTGGACGCCTTCGCCGAGCAGCGCGGCCACGGGCTCGCCGAGATGCTGGCCAAGCAGGTCCAGCAGCGCGGATTCGACGGCGGTGATCGCGTGGATCGCGACGCGCTGGTCGAACGTCTGCAGGCCGCGGCCGGCGGCATCGCGCCCGGCGAACGTGCCGCGCATCGCGTTCATGGTGGCGTTATACGCACCGATCGCGCGCCCGACGACGAGCTCGCGCGCGTCGTCGAGCGTCGCCCGGATGCGCTCGCCACCCGGTACTTCACCGACTCCGACCCGACCCGCGCTGTCCTCCAGGATGACGATGGTGCGGACGAACAGCGGAGCATGCGCGCCGCTCAGGTTGAGCAGCATGCTGTCGTGTCCCGCGACCGGGATGACGCGCATCGAGCGCACCACCGGCGTGCCTGAAGGCCCGCCTGCGAGGTCCCGCGGAAGCGCCTCTGCGGTACCCCCGGGGTGAGGCTGTGAAGGCACCGTTGCGCCGGTCATGCCGTCAGGGTCGCGCTGTCACCGGAGCGTGAGCCCGGGATGGGAAGAGCGAGGTTCGGCGGGTTTCGCGCGACATGAGGGGTCCGCGCGGATAATAGCGGTCACGAAAAGTGGGGTCAAAGCATTCGCGCTGCGGTGCGGACCGACCGATGAACCGGAGGCGCTTCCTCGCAACATCCGCGGCCGCGGGCTCCGTTCGTGCTGCCGCTTTGTCGGCGCACGCGGGCAGCGACCGCTCCCGGACTGCAAGCGATCACCCAAGCCATGGACAACGCCGTCGACGCCAATGGTGCCGTCACGCTCTTCCTGTGCGGCGACGTGATGACGGGCCGCGGCATCGATCAGATTCTGCCGCACCCGGGCGACCCGCGCCTGTTCGAGCCGTACGTGCGATCCGCGGTGGAGTACGTCAGGCTCGCCGAGCGTGCCAGCGGCCCGATCCCGCGCCCGGTCGACTTCGCGTACCCGTGGGGCGACGCGCTCGCCGAGATGTCGCGCTTTCGCCCGCACGCGCGCATCGTCAACCTCGAGACCGCGGTGACGCGCTCCGACGAGGCGTGGCCGGGCAAGGGCATCCACTACCGCATGCATCCCGCGAACGTGCCGTGTCTGGCTGCAGCGGGCATCGACTGCTGCGTCCTTGCGAACAATCACGTGCTGGATTGGGGACGCGCCGGACTCGACGAAACGGTCTTCGTGCTGCGTCGCGCCGGCATCCGGACCGCCGGCGCGGGAAGCAATGCGGCGCAGGCGGCTTCGGTCGCGCGCATCGACGTGGCAGGCGATCGGCGCGTGCTCGTGTACGCGTGCGCCACCGAGGACAGCGGTGTTCCCGGCGCCTGGAGCGCCACGGCGGACCGTAGCGGCGTCGCGCTGCTGCGGGATCTGTCGAGCGCCACCGTCGACGGCATCGTGCGCGAGATCCGCGCGCAGCGACGCAGCGGGGACATCGTCGTGCTCTCGATCCACTGGGGCGGCAACTGGGGCCATCGCATCGCGCCGGAGCAACGGGCGTTCGCCCACGACGTGATCGAGCGCGCGCGACGTGGACATCGTCCACGGTCACTCGTCGCATCACGTCAAGGCGATCGAGGTGCATCGCGAGCGTCTCGTCCTCTACGGCTGCGGCGACTTTCTCAACGATTACGAGGGCATCTCCGGGTACGAGCAATACCGTTCGGACCTGCGCCTCATGTACTTCCCGACGCATCGCGCCCGATGGGCGGTCTGCTGAGCCTCGCGATGTCGCCCATGCGCACCCGGCGCTTGCGCATCGAGCGCGCGCCCGAGGAGGGCGCCCGCTGGCTCGCGCAAACGCTGAGCCGCGAGGGCCGGGCGCTCGGCACGCGCGCGGCGATGCAGCCGGACGGCTCGCTCGCGCTCGCGTGGACGCGCGACGCATCCGCCGGCACGCGCTGAGCGAATCGAGGAGCCACGTGACGTCATTGACCCTGGGGCCCTTCGCGGTGCCGATCGAGCGCATCGTGCTCATCGCCGCCGTCGTCGCCGCGCTGCTCGCGCTGCGCTGGTTCAAGCCGGCGGATCGCCGGGCGCTCGAATCGTCGATCTGGATCGCGCTCGTCGCGGGACTGCTCGGCGCGAGGCTCGCCTACGTCGTGCTGCGCTGGGAGGCGTTTCGCGGCGAGGCGTGGCGCGCCCTGGCCTTGTGGGAGGACGGATACGAATGGTCGACCGGCATCGTCGTCGGGCTCGTGGCGGCCGCGGTGTGGGCCGACCGCACCCGGCAGCGCGTCGTGCGCCTCGCCGTGCCCGCGATGGCGGGCGCGCTCGTGTGGATCGTCGGCAGCGCGCTCGTCGATGGGTCGCAGCGCGACCGCTTCGCGGCGCTCCCCACGGACGTGGTGCTGCAGGATCTCGGCGGCGCCGCTGTCGTGCCGGGCGCATTCGTCGGCAAGCCCACGGTCGTTAACCTCTGGGCGACGTGGTGTCCGCCGTGCCGGCGCGAGATGCCGGTGCTCGCCGCCGCCCAGCAGCAACGACCCGACCTCAACTTCGTGTTCGTCAACCAGGGCGAGGGCGCAACGGCGATCAGGCGCTACCTGGGCGCGTCGGGACTGGCAGTTGAGCAACGTCCTGCTCGATGCGCAGCAGGCGTTCGGCGCGAGGGCAGGCAACGTCCTGCCGACCACGCTGTTCTTCGATGGGACCGGCCGTCTCGTCGACCGGCACGTCGGCGCGCTGTCGCCGGCGCGCCTGCAGGACTACGTCGAGCGAATCGCGTCGAAGCCGTCGTCTGCGCGCTGATCACGCGCCCGCGTCGGCGCGCTCGCGGATCAACGCACCGATGGCCTGCAAGGCCTCGTGCTCGTCGGGCCCGTCGGTCTGCAGCACGACACGGCTGCCGCGCGGGGCCGCGAGCATGGCCACGCCCATCAGGCTCTTCGCATTGACCTTCCGCCCGCTGCGCGACAGCGACACGTCGCATTGGTAGCTCGCCGCGAGGCGGGCGACGCGCGCCGATGCAGGCGCATCCAGCCCGACTTCGCTGCCGATCTCGATCTCGGTCTGCTGCATGTCGATCGCGTCACGCGTTCCGGAGGGTTCACGTCCGCGTGACGTTCTGCGTACGGGTGCGCCCAGCATCGCGCATCGACTGACGCAGGTCAATGCGCCGCGTGGGCCCTGGATCGCCATCGTGCGTGCACCGTGTCCGGGCGGCCAGGCAAGGGCCACGGTCCCCTCAAGTCACGCGACAACAAGTCGCATTGCGACACGCGCACAGCATTAATAACATTCGTTGTCAGGTTTGAGACATCACTGTTGATGTTGTAACCATGATTACCGCAGCCCAGCTCCGGGCTGCCCGCGCGCTCGTGGGGATGGATCAGCGCGCGCTGGCAGCCGCTTCGGGGCTCTCGCTTCCCACCATCCAGCGGATGGAGGCAAGCGAAGGTGTCATCCGCGGCAACGTCGATTCCCTGATGAAGCTCATCCGCGCCATCGAAGGCGCCGGCGTGGAGCTCATCGCCGAAGGCAGTGCGAGCAACGGCGGTGGCCGCGGCGTCAGGCTGAAGGCGCGCTGATGGGCTGCCGCGCGCGCGCATCCGCAACCGTCACGGACCGCAAAGGGGCCCCGTGGCGCTGACCGCATTGCTCTGGTGCGTGCTCGTCCTGCTCGGGGCGAGCCTGCTCGCTCCGGCATTCGCCCGGCGTGCGAGCGCGGCGCCGCTGATCTATGGCGTCGCGCTGACCGTGTCGGTGGTGGCGCTCGTCAGCGGCTTGTGGGCGCTGCTGCTGGAACCGGATCTCGCGCAGACGGTCGTCCTGCCCATCGGTCTGCCGTGGATCGGAACGCACTTCAGGCTGGACCCGCTCTCCGCCGTGTTCATCGTGGTGGTGAATCTCGGGGGCGCCACGGCGAGCCTGTACGGCATCGGCTATGGACGGCACGAGATCGGAGCCCGGACGCGTGCTGCCGTTCGTGCCCGCATTCCTCGCCGGCATGAACCTCGTGGTGCTGGCGGACGACGCGTTCGCGTTCCTGCTCACGTGGGAGTTCATGTCGCTCACGTCGTGGGCGCTGGTCATGGCTCACCATCGCGAGCCGGGCAATGCGCGCGCAGGCTACGTCTACCTGCTCATGGCGAGCATGGGCACGCTTGCGCTGCTGCTCGCGTTCGGCCTGATGGCGGGCCCGAGCGGCGGCTATGCGTTCGACGCCATCCGCACGGTGCATCTGTCGCCCGCTGGTCGCCGCGGTCGTCGCGGGTCTCGCGCTGCTCGGCGCCGGCTCCAAGGCGGGTCTCGTGCCGCTGCACGTGTGGCTGCCGCTCGCGCATCCCGCCGCGCCGAGCCATGTCTCGGCGCTCATGAGCGGGGTGATGACCAAGGTGGCGGTCTACGGCTTCATCCGCATCGTGTTCGATCTCGTCGGACCGCCGGCGTGGTGGTGGGGCGCGATCGTGCTGCTGTTCGGCGGAGCGAGCGCCGTGCTCGGCGTGCTGCACGCGCTCATGGAGCACGATCTGAAGCGCCTGCTCGCGTATCACACCGTCGAGAACATCGGAATCATCTTCATCGGGCTCGGGCTCGCACTCGCGTTCAGGGCGAATGCGATGGGCGGTGCAGCGGCGCTGGCCGCGACGGCGGCGCTCTTCCACGTCTTCAACCACTCCGTGTTCAAGAGCCTGCTGTTCTTCGGCTCGGGCGCGGTGCTCACGGCCACGGGCAAGCGCGACATGGAAGGCCTCGGCGGGCTCATTCACCGCATGCCCTGGACGGCGCTGGCGTTCCTGATCGGCGCGGCCGCGATCTCGGCGCTGCCGCCCTTCAACGGTTTCGTCTCGGAATGGCTCGCGTTCCAGGCGATCCTGGTGAGCCCGCAACTGCCGCAGTGGGTGCTCAAGTTCGTGGTGCCTGCGATCGGCGGCTTGCTGGCGCTGGCAGCGGCCCTCGCGGCGGCCTGCTTCGTGAAGGCGTTCGGCATCACGTTCCTCGGCCGCGCGCGTTCGGAGTCGGCACGCACGGCGCGCGAGACCGACGTGTACTCGCGCAGCGCGATGTTCGTGCTGGCGGGACTCTGTCTCGTCGCGGGCGTCGTGCCCGGGTATTTCATCGACGCCCTTGCACCCGCGACGCAACTCGTGACCGGTGCGCGCCTTCCGGCGCAAACGGGCTTGAAGTGGCTGACCATCGTGCCCATCGTCGAAACCCGCAGCTCGTACAACGGCCTGCTGCTGTTCGTGCTCATCGCGCTCGCAGCGAGCCTGGCGGCGTACGTCATCCACCGTCTCGGCTCGCACGAGGTGCGTCGCGCGCCGGCCTGGGACTGCGGATTCCCGGACGCAAGTCCCGCGACGCAGTACACGGCCGGGAGCTTCGCCCAGCCGATCCGGCGGGTCTTCGGGACCGTCGTGTTCCGTGCGCGCGAGGAGATCCACATGCCGCGCCCGGGTGACTTGCGCCCGGCGACGATGCACGTGCGCCTGCGCGATCCGATCTGGGACTCGATCTATGCCCCGATCTCGCGTGGGGTGTGGACCGCGGCCGACACCCTCAACCGGCTGCAGTTCCTCACCATCCGCGGCTACCTCACGCTCGTGTCCGGCGCGCTGATCGTGCTGCTCGCAGTGCTCACGGTATGGCAGTGATCGTCGACACCGTCGTCCAGCTCGGGCAATTGCTGCTCGTGCTGCTCCTCGCGCCGCTGCTGACGGGCTACGTGCGCAAGGTCAAGGCGCGGCTGCTGCGGCGGGAGGGACCGCCGCTGCTGCAGCCCTATCGCGATCTGCTCAAGCTGCTGCGCAAGGAAGTGGTGCTGGCCGAGAACGCTTCGTGGCTCTTTCGCGTCGCGCCCTACGTGATCTTCGCCACGACGTGGGTTGCCGCCGCCCTGGTGCCCACGTTCGCGACCGGGCTCATGTTCAGTCCCGCCGGCGACCTGATCGCGATCGTGGCGCTCCTCGGCAGCGCGCGGTTCATGCTGGCGCTCGCAGGCCTCGATGTCGGCACGAGCTTCGGCGGCATCGGCTCGAGCCGGGAGATGATGATCTCGTCGCTTGCCGAGCCGGCGATGCTGATGATCGCGTTCACCGTTTCGCTGCTTGCCGGCTCGACGCAGCTCTCCTCCGTCGCGGCGTTCATGCAGGGCGGCGTCGGGCTGCGCGTGTCGCTCGCGATGGCGCTGGTGGCGCTCGTGATCGTGGCGATCGCCGAGAATGCGCGCATCCCGGTCGACAATCCCGCCACGCACCTCGAGCTCACGATGGTGCACGAAGCGATGATCCTCGAGTACTCCGGGCGGCACCTGGCGGTGATCGAGGCCGCCGCGTCGCTCAAGCTGGTGCTGTACCTGTCGCTCATCGGCTGCATCTTCGTGCCCTGGGGCGTCGCCGTGGCCGGCCAGGACGTTCGGCGCCTATGCAGCGGCGGGCGTGATCTACGCGGCCAAGCTCGCCGTCGCGGGCTTCCTGCTGGCGGTGTTCGAAACGGCCGTCGCGAAGATGCGCGTGTTCCGCGTTTCCGATTTCCTGGGCGCCGCGCTGATGCTCGGAACCCTGGCAGCGCTTGCTGCTGTTCGTGTCGCAGAGCGGCTGATGGACCGGTTCGCCCTCGACGTTGCCCACCTGCTGGCCGGAAGCCTCGTGCTGGTGAGCTTCATGCTGCTCTACCAGGACCGCATGTTCAGCCTGCTCAACGTGTTCGCGCTGCATGCCCTCGTGGTGTCGTTGTCGGTGGCGTGGCAGGCGCACATCCAGAGCGCGCCGCACCTGTACATCACCGCGGCCATCGCCCTCATCGTGAAGGCCATCATCATCCCGGTGGCCCTGCATCGGATCATCGTGCGTCTCGGGATCCACCGCGACATCGAGACGGTCGTCGGCATCGGCCAGATCATGCTCGGGGGCATCGGCCTCGTCGCGCTGTCGGTGCTGGTGATGCAGCCCATCACCGCGGCAGCGGGCACCCTGGTGCGCGAAGACCTCGCGTTCGCGCTGTCGGTGATCCTGCTCGGCCTGCTGATGATGGTGACGCGGCGCAACGCCGTGGGGCAGGTGATCGGCTTCATGTCGATCGAGAACGGCCTCATCCTCGCGGCGACCGGCGCGAAGGGCATGCCGCTGGTGGTCGAGATCAGCGTCGCGTTCTCGATCCTCGTGGCGCTGATCGTGATCGGCATCTTCCTGTTCCGCATCCGCGAGCGCTTCGACTCCGTGGACCTGCACGTGCTGCACCAGTTCCGGGGCGAGCAGCCGTGAGCGCCGCTATCGTGAGCGATCACGCCAACCTCGCGATCCAGGGCATCCTGGTCGTGCCGGCCATCGCCGCGGCGCTGCTCGCGTTCCTGCCCGACGATCGGACCACGGCGCGGTTGAACGTCCTCGCGACGGGCCTGACGCTGGCCTGCGGCATCGGGCTCTTCTTCCTGCGGCCGGCGCCCGGGCTGTTCCTGATCGTCGACGACGTGAACGTGGTGTTCATCGTCCTCAACACGTTCATCGGGTTCACCACCAGCATCTTCAGCGGCAGCTACATCGCGCACGAGCTCGAGATCGGGCGGCTGACGCCCGCCTATCTGCGCTTCTATCACGCGATGTACCAGACGCTGATGTTCGCGATGAACCTGGCGCTGCTGTCCAACAACCTCGGCCTGATGTGGGTCGCGGTCGAGCTCGCGACGCTCACGACCGTGCTGATGGTGGGCATCTATCGCACGCACGAGGCGCTCGAGGCCGCGTGGAAGTACTTCATCCTCGGCAGCGTGGGCATCGCGCTGGCGCTGTTCGGGACGATCCTCGTCTACCTCGCCGCGTCGGCGGTGCTGGGTGAGGGGCTGGAGGCGATGGCGTGGAGCGTGCTGGTGGAGCGCGCCGCGGGCTTCGACCCGGCGCTGCTCAACCTCGCCTTCGTGTTCCTGCTGCTGGGCTACGGCACCAAGGTCGGGCTCGCGCCGCTGCATGCATGGCTGCCCGACGCCCATGCGGAAGGGCCGACCCCGATCTCCGCGGTGCTTTCCGGCCTGCTCCTCAATGTCGCGCTGTTCGCGCTGCTGCGCTTCAAGATGGTGATGTCCGCGAACGAGAAGGCGCTCGCGCCCGGGCCGCTGATGATGACGCTCGGCCTCGCGTCGGTGATCTTCGCGGCCTTCATGCTGTACCGGCGCGACGACATCAAGCGGATGTTCGCGTACTCCTCGATCGAGCACATGGGCATCATCAGCTTCGCCTTCGGCATCGGCGGGCCGCTCGCCAACTTCGCCGGACTGCTGCACATGATCATGCACTCGCTCACCAAGTCCGCGATCTTCTACTCGGTCGGCCACATCGCGCAGGTGAAGGGCACGCAGAAGATGGCGGAGATCGGGGGCCTCACCGTGTCGCACCCCGTGCTCGGCTTCGGCCTCATCCTCGGGGTGCTCGCCATCGTCGGGCTGCCGCCGATGGGCCTCTTCACCAGCGAGTTCCTCATCCTGACCACCACGTTCTCGCGCCAGCCCGTCCTCGCGGTCGTGCTGGCGCTCGGGCTGCTGATCGCGCTCGGGGCGCTCCTGTATCGCCTGAACGGCCTCGCGTTCGGCGAGGTGCGCGGCAGGACCGACCGTGCGCAAGCGTCCTACGTGCCGATGTTCACGCATCTCGCGCTGGTCCTCGCGGCGGGCCTGTATCTGCCGCCCACGCTGGTGTCGTGGTTCCAGCACGTTGCGAGCCTGCTGCGCTGATGCGAACCCGCCGATGCTGAGCTCCGCGCGTCCATCCCGTACCCGCGCTGCGCCGCGCGACGACGCGCCCGCCTTGCGCGACGTCCTGCGCGACGGGGCCATCGTCGAGCACCACGCGCCCTGGCCGCGTGCGATCGTGAGCGTCCCGACATGGGAGAAGGCGAGGCGCGCGCTCGCTTCCGGCGGCTGGACCCTGCTCGGGCTCTGGGCCGAGCCGACGCACGTGCACATGGCCGTCCTCGATCATGCGGACGATCGCTTCGGCGTGCTCAGCATCGCCTGCGCCCGCGGCCAGTTTCCGTCGATCGGGCGCGCGCATCCTCCCGCCATGCGCCTGGAACGCACGATCCGCGACCTGTGGCACCTCGAGGCGCGCGGATCGCCGGACGTGCGTCCGTGGCTCGACCACGGGACGTGGAAGGCGCGCTTCCCCGACGCCACTCGCGGGCGCGCGGCGGCAGCGCCGCAGCGGTATGCGTTCCTGCCATGCGAGGGCGAGAGCCTGCACGAGATCGCCGTCGGCCCGGTGCACGCGGGCATCATCGAGCCGGGACACTTCCGCTTCACCGCGAACGGCGAAGCGGTCGTGCGACTCGAGGCACGCCTCGGCTACGTCCACAAGGGGATCGAGTCGCTCATCGCCGGAGCATCGCTGCAGCGCGCCGCGGCGCTCGCCGGGCGAGCGTCGGGCGACAGCACCGTGGCCTATGCCCTCGCCTTCGCGCAGGCCGTCGAGCACGCCTGCGGCATCGAGGTGCCCGCACGCGCCGTCTGGCTGCGCGCCCTCATGGCCGAGCTCGAGCGCCTCGCCAATCACTTCGGCGACATCGGCGCCATCTGCAACGACGCGGCGTTCGCCATGATGCACGCCCAGTGCGGCGACCTGCGCGAGCACGTGCTGCGCGCCGCGCAGCGATGCTTCGGGCACCGGCTGATGATGGACCAGATCGCGCCCGGTGGCGTGCGCAACGACCTGCCGCGCGAAGGACCCGAGGTCCTGCGCGAGCTGCTTGCGACGATCCGCAAGCGCTTCCCCGAGCTCGTCGAGCTCTACGACAACACCGCGTCGTTGCAGGACCGCACCGTCGGCACGGGCGTGCTCGCGCACGAGCTCGCCCGGCAGTTCGGCGCGGGGGGCTACGTGGGACGCGCCTCGGGGCGCGGCTTCGACGCGCGTCGCGCCGTGCGCTATCCGCCCTACGACGTGCTGCAGTTCGAATCGCCCGTGCTGGAGGAGGGCGACGTGAACGCGCGCGTGTGGATCCGCATCCGCGAAGTGGAGCAAAGCGCGTCGCTCGTCGAGCAGATCCTGTACCGGCTGCCGTCCGGTGCCGTTGCAGTGCCCAGCGTTGCGACGCGGGAAGGGGAGGGACTGGCGCTGGTCGAGGGGTTCCGGGGCGACGTCCTGGCGTGGGTCAGAACGGGCCCGGAGGCAACGGTCGAGCGCTGCCACTTGCGCGATCCGTCCTGCTTCCAGTGGCCGCTGCTGGAAGCCGTGATCGAAGGCAACATCGTGGCCGACTTCCCCCTGTGCAACAAGTCGTTCAACTGCTCGTACTCGGGCCATGATTTGTAGCGCTGCCGAACATGCGTAGGCTGCTCTTCAAGAGCCTGGTGCACGGACCGCTGACCGAAGTCGCGCCGGCGGCCGACGACGTGGCGATCGAGGCGCTTCGGGCGCGTGTCGATGCGCTCGCACGCAAGCGTCTCGGCCGCACGCTTTCGATCCGCGAAGTCGATGCGGGCTCGTGCAATGGCTGCGAGCTCGAGATCCACGCGCTCGCCAACGTGCGCTACGACCTCGAGCGCTTCGGCTTGCGCTTCGTCGCGTCGCCGCGTCATGCGGACGTGCTGCTCGTCACCGGTCCCGTCACCACCAACATGCGCGAGGCGCTCTTGCGCACGTACGAGGCGACACCGCACCCGAAGTGGGTGGTGGCCGTCGGCGATTGCGCGCGCAACGGCGGCGTGTTTGCGGGGAGCTATGCATGCGTCGGCGGCGTCGCGGAAGTGCTGCCGGTGGACCTGCACATCCGCGGCTGTCCGCCATCGCCGCTCGATCTGCTGCAAGGCCTGCTCGCGCTGCTCGAGACGGCGTAGCGCTGCGAGGCGTCGAGGGCGGTGCAATAGAGCAACGCGGCCGCGTTGCTACGCGGCCAAGCGCGCGACGCCGCGCAGCGTCAACTCATGCGCGCGGTGGCAGCTCACGAAGTGGTTGGGGGCGATCTCCCTCTGCACGGGTGACTGCTCGCGGCAGATCGCCTGCGCGTACTGGCAGCGGGGGTGGAAGTGGCAGCCCGGCGGCGTGTTCGCCGGGTCCGCCACCTCGCCCTGCAGAACGATGCGCTCCGAGCGCAGGCGCGGATCCGGCTTGGGCACGGCCGAGAGGAGCGCCTCGGTGTAGGGGTGCTTGGGAGACGCAAACAACTCTTCGGTCGGCGCGGTCTCCACGATCCTGCCGACGTACATCACCGCGACGCGCTCGCTGATGTGCTTCACGACGCTCAGGTCGTGCGCGACGAAGAGATAGGTGAGGCCGAGCCGGCCCTGCAGCTCGAGCAGCAGGTTGAGGATCTGCGCCTGCACCGAGACGTCGAGCGCGGAAACCGGCTCGTCGGCGACGATGAGGCGGGGATTGAGCGCGAGCGCACGTGCGATGCCGATCCGCTGGCGCTGACCGCCCGAGAACGCGTGCGGGTAGCGGCGCATGTACTCCGGGCGCAAGCCCACGAGCCGAAGGAGCTCGACGACGCGGTCGGTGCGCTCCTGCGCGCTGCCCACGCCGTGCACGAGCAGCGGCTCGCCGACGATGTCGAGCAGCGTCATGCGCGGATTGAGCGACGCGAACGGGTCCTGGAAGATCATCTGCATCTGGCGCCGCAGCGGAGGCAGCCGGTGCTTGGGCAGCGTCGCGACGTCGAGCGTCTCGCCGTCGCCGGTGAGCAGCACCTGCCCGGCCGTGGGCGTGGTCGCCCGCAGGATGCAGCGCGACGTGGTGGTCTTGCCGCAACCGCTTTCACCGACGAGCGAGAGCGTCTCGCCCCTGTTCAGGAAGAACGTCACGTCGTCGACGGCCTTCACGTAACCGATCGTCTTCTGCAGCAGGCCCCGCCGGATCGGGAAGTACTTCTTCAGCCCGCGCACGTCGAGCAGCACGGATGGCTCCGCGGCGCGCGGGGCCTCGCCGATTGCGGTTGGCGCGCTGCTCATGCGTACAGGAAACAGCTCACGGTTCTTGCCTCGCCGATGCGCTGCAATTCCGGCTCGTCCACGTCGCAGCGTCCGGCCATGAACGATGCGCAGCGCGGATGGAACGGGCAGCCCTTGGGGCGGTTGTAGGGATGCGGGATCGACCCGCTGATGGTAGGCAGCTTCACCTTCGGCGCGGACTCGATGCTCGGGATCGAGAGCAGCAGGGCCCTGGTGTACGGATGCTTCGGCATCGTGGAAGATGTCGTCGACCTTCCCTTGCTCGACCACCCGGCCGAGGTACATCACGACCACGTCGTCCGCCATCTCGGCGACCACGCCCGAGGTTGTGCGTGATGAGCATGATCGCCATGCCGCGTTCCTGCTGCAGCTTGCGCAGGAGGTCGAGGATCTGCGCCTGTGTCGTCACGTCGAGCGCGGTGGTGGGCTCGTCGGCGATGAGCAGGCGCGGATCGCAGGACAGCGCCACCGCGATCATCGCCCGCTGCCGCAGGCCGCCGGAGAGCTCGAACGAGTACTCGTCGATGCGCCGCTCCGGCTTCGGGATGCCGACGCTGCGCAAGGCCTCGATGCCGCGCAGCCGCGCTTCCTTCCTGCCGACCGCGTTGTGCAGCAGCATCGCCTCGGTGATCTGCGCGCCGACGGTGTGGACCGGGCTGAACGAGGTCATCGGCTCCTGGAACACGAGCCCGATGTCGCCGCCGCGGATCGAGCGCATCTCGCGGCTGTCGGCGCTTGAGCTTGACGAGGTCGGTCTCGGGTGCCGTCGGCGCGCGTGAGCACGATCTCGCCGCCGACGATCCGGCCCGGACGATCCACGATGCGCAGGATCGACTGCGCGGTCACGCTCTTGCCGCAGCCGCTCTCGCCCACGATGCCGAGCGTCTTGCCCGGATGGACGTCGAACGAGGCGCCGTCCACCGCCTTCGTGATGCCCTCGTCCTGGAAGAAGCTGGTGCGCAGGTTGCGCACCGACAGCAGCGGCTTCGCGTCCTTCTGCATCGCCGGTTACAGGTAAGGGTCGGCGGCATCGCGGATCCCGTCGCCCATGAAGTTGAACGCGAGGACCGCCACGATCACCGCGAAGGACGGGAATGAGCAGCCACGGCGAGATGACGAGCGCCTGGATGTTCTGCGCATCCTGCAGCAGGACGCCCCAGCTGATCGCGGGCGGTCGCAAGCCGAGGCCGAGGAAGCTCAGCGAGGTCTCGCTGATGATCATCGCCGGAATCGCGAGCGTCGTCGCCGCGATGATGTGGCTGATGAAGGAGGGCACCATGTGCCGGAAGATGATCCGCGCCTTGCTGCAGCCCGACGAGCTCGGCCGCCATCACGAAGTCCTCCGCCTTGAGCGAGATGAACCGCCCGCGCACCACGCGCGCGAGCTCGGTCCACCCGATCAGCGAGATGATGATCGTGATCGCGAAGTACACCTGCACGACGCTCCACTCGCTCGGCAGCGCCGCGGCGAGGCCCATCCACAGCGGGATCGTCGGGATGGAGCGCAGGATCTCGATGATGCGCTGGATGACGGTGTCGATGATGCCGCCGAAGTAGCCGGAGACGCCGCCCAGCACCACGCCGAGCACGAGGCTCAGGGCGACGCTCACGAGGCCGATCGTCATCGACGTTTGCGTGGCGTACATGAGCCTCGACCAGAGGTCGCGACCCTGCATGTCGGTGCCGAGCAGGAACAGCGACTCGCCGGCCTTCGCGCCCTCGACGGCGAACAGATGCCGGTCGGCCGGGATGAAGCCGAGGAACTGATACGGCTCGCCGTGTCCGAAGAAGCTCACGTACACCTTCTTCGCCGGATCCGGCTTGTACACGCGCTTGAAGGTGAGGGGATCGCGCGTGCCGGACAGCGGATGCACGTAAGGCCGGAAGCTGCCGTCGTCGATCCAGTGGATCGCCTGCGGCGCCATCAGCGAGCGCTGGGCATCGGATTCGGACGGATCGACGTAGGCGAGGAAGTCGGCGCACAGCGCGACGAGGTAGAAGCCGACGAGCACGATCGTGCCCGCGAGCGCGAGCTTGTGCTTGCGAAAGCGCCACCAGATGAGCTGCCACTGCGTGGCGACGGCGATGCGCTGTTCCGCCTCGCTTGCCGCCTCCGCCCCGCTGCGCTCCTCGAGCGGGGCATCGGCCGGCGGGGCAGCGCGTTGCGCTCCCGCCGCCGCCTCCCGCGCGGCGCCGTTTCGCGTCATCACTGCCGTCCGAGGCGGATGCGGGGATCGACCCACATCAGCAGCAGGTCCGAGATGAACGTGCCGACCACCGTGAGCACGCCCGAGCAGCAGCACGATGGTGCCGGCGAGGAACATGTCCTGCGCGATGAGCGCCTTGAGGAGCAGGGGCCCCACGGTCGGCAGGCTCAGCACGAGCGACACGATGATGCTGCCCGAGACGACATAGGGCAGCAGATACCCGATCGTGCTCACGAACGGATTCAGCGCCACGCGCACGGGGTAGCGCATGATGACGCGATACTCGGGCAGCCCCCGTGCGCGCGCCGTGACGACGTAGGGCTTGCGCAGCTCATCGAGCAGGTTCGAACGCATGATGCGGATGAGCTGCGCCGTGCCGGAAACGCCCAGCACGATCGCGGGAATGGGCAGGTGCTTCGTGAGATCCCACACCTTGGCGAGGCTCCACGGCGCTTCGGCGTAATCCGGCGAGAAGAGCCCGCCGACGTTCGCGTCGAAGTAGGCGAAGCCGACGTACATCACGATGAGCGCGAGCAGGAACCCTGGAACGGCGAGCCCGATGAAGCCGACGAACGTGAACAGGTAGTCGAGGAACGAATAGGGATACACCGCCGAATAGATGCCGATCGGCAGCGCCACGGCCCACGTGAACACGATCGCCGCGACCGAGATGACGACCGTGAGCGTGAGGCGGTCGCCGATGACGTCGGAAACGGGGCGTCCCCATTCCATCGCCATCCCGAAATTGCCCTGGAGCATGAGGCCCATCCACTTCACGTACTGCACGGTGATGGGCTTGTCGAGGCCGAGCTGCTCGCGCAGCGCACGGGCCTCGCCCTCGGACACCGCGCTGCCCGACGCCGACATCGAGGCGATGTACGACGTGACGTAATCGCCCGGCGGGAGGTGAATGATCGCGAACGACAGCACCGAGATGGCCCACACCGTCATCACGGCGAGAAGCAAGCGGCGAACGATGTAGGCCACCATGGCGGACTCCGAGAGGAGCGAGGCGCGGGAGAGCCGGTCGGCCCGGCTCGGAGAGCAGCCGCCCGGGTCGCGGGCGGCTGCATTGCCTCACTTGAAGTAGAACGTGATCGGCTGCGAGGAGTAGGGCGTGCGCACGTGCTGCGCGTTGATCTGGCGCTCGGGCACGTTGCCCATGTTGTTCTTGACGATGCGCACGCCCATGAACGCAGGCGACTGCCCGACGGTGCCGATCGACCACGTCTGCTCGACGATGATCCGCCAGATCTCCTTGGCGTTCTTGACCCGATCCTCCTCCTTCGCGCCGAACGAGGCGCGGAAGAGATCGAACGCGCGCAGCATCTCGGGATCCTCCGGCTTCTTGCCCGACGCGCCCTTGGAGGCGTACCAGCGCGCATACGCCATGCCCATGTGGCTTTCCGCGGCGTCGACCGGCAGCGCGTGCCGCGGGAACAGGAACAGCACCTCGGAGCCGTCGTTGGCCCAGGTGATGATCTGGTTCTCGTTGTTGTTGTCGCGCGTGAACGCGAGGTTGCGCTCGAGCTCCTTGATGTCGACGTCGATGCCGATCTTCTTCCACTGCTGCTTGATCATCTCGCCGACCTGCGTGTACGGAACGAACTGGCCGCCCACCGTCACCATCTCCAGGCGCAGCCGGCCCTTGCCGTCGGTGCGCTGGCGATAGCCGTCCGCATCCTTCTTCGCGAGGCCGACCTTGTCGAGGAGCTCGTTCGCCTGCTTCAGGTCGAGCACGGCCCACTTCTTGTTCCACTCCGGACCCGGGCTGTAGATCGTGTCCGGCGCGGGCGCCACGGAGCCGGCGGTGCCCACGCCGAGCCAGAACGCCTCGTTCAGCTGGTCGCGGTCGATGCCGAGCGAGAGCGCGTGGCGGAAGTCCTTGTTGCGCAGCAGCTTCATGATCTCGGGGTCGCCTTCGTACGAGTTGCCGATGTGCAAGCGCGACGTCCGAGCCGTTGAGCCCCGGATCGAGGTGGACCGTGTAGTTGCCCTTCTTCTGGTTCTCGAGGAACACCGGCAGCTTGGCGAGGCCCATGTGCCGTTCCTGGATGTCGTACTCGCCGGCGATCGCGCGCAGGTTGGCGACCTCCGTGTTCTCCGCGAGCGTCATCGTGATCCTGTCGATGTAGGGCAGCTGGTTGCCCGCGGTGTCGACGGCCCAGAAGTAGGGGTTGCGCTCCATCGACCACGTCGGCGTGTTGATCGGCGACACGGTCTTCCACGGCGTCATCACCGGCAGGTCGGGATTGAGCGCCCAGCTGTAGCGGTTGCGCAGCAGCGACACCCAGTTGTCGAAGCCGAGCTCCTTCGCCTTCTTGTTGACGGCCTCCTCCGACGAGTACTTCGGCAGGAACTGCTTCAGGTAATGCGCCGGCGCGTACGCGCCGCCCCAGTTCTGGAACGCGCCGCGCGTGGCGAGCCCGGCCCCGATCGCCGTGCTGCCCGCGAGCTGGTACACGAAGAACGCATACGGCTCGGGAAACTCGAAGGCGACGGTGTAGTCGTCGACCTTGCGCATCTTGCCGTCCTTGCCGTCGATCTGGAACTCGAAGAACGGGGTCGGGACGATGTTCTTGTTGAGGTAGATGTCGTTGTACCAGAACATGAAATCGTCGGCGGTGAGCGGCTTGCCGTCGGACCACTTGGCGCCCTTGCGCAGGTAGATCGTGGTGGTCCTGCCGTCGTCGCTCACCTTCCAGTCGCGCGCGAGGCTCGGGACGATCTTGGTGCCCGTGTAGTCGAAGGTGAGGATCTTGTCCGCCGAGACGATGCGATTGCCGTTCTCGTGGTCGGCCGGTCCCGTGAACGCGCGCCGCCAGTTGCCGCCGTACTTGCCGATCTCGTGCAACGGCTTCACGACCAGGAGCTGCGACGGCTCCGGCAGGCGCTTCGCGACCGGCGGCAGCTTGCCCGCCTTCACCTGCTGGGCGAGCGTCGGGCGCCTCCTTGAAGCTCTTCGGGTAGGCCTTCGCGTCGAGGACGAGCGTCGGTCCCTCGAGCTTGCCGATCAGCGACGAGCCGAGCTTCGGTGCCGAGCCCGCCGTCGTCGCCGGTTGTGCGACTGCACTACCGGACCCGAACGCAAGCGTGCCCAGCAGTCCGAGACTCGCCAGCACGAACAATGCCCGCTTGAATTTCATATGCATCCCCCCTGGTTGTGTTGCGCCCGGGCATTCTTGCGGCCCGGCGCGCAATCGAGCTTGTTGCAGATCAAGGCTCACGCTAGCGCGCGAGCCAGCCGCCGTCCACGGCGATCACCGCGCCGTGCACGTAGTCCGATGCCGGCGAGCAGAGGAAGACGACGGTGCCCGCGAGATCTTCCGGTCGTCCCCATCGCCCCGCCGGGATGCGCGCGAGGATCTCGGCGCTGCGCACCGGATCCGCGCGCAGCGGCGCGGTGTTGTCCGTCACCATGTAGCCGGGTGCGATCGCGTTGACGTTGATGCCCTTCGCGGCCCACTCGTTCGCGAGCAGGCGCGTGAGGCCGAGCATCCCCGTCTTGGCCGCGGTATAGGAGGGCACGCGGATGCCGCCCTGGAACGACAGCACCGAGGCGATGTTCACGATCTTGCCGCCGCTGCCCTGCGCGAGGAACTGGCGCGCTGCGGCTTGCGCGAGGAAGAACACGCTCTTCAGGTTGACGTCGATGACGTCGTCCCAGTCGGCTTCCGTGAAGTCGATGGCGTCCGCGCGGCGAATGATCCCGGCATTGTTGACGAGGATGTCGAGGCGCCCCATCGCGCCGACCGCATGCTCGATCACGCTGCGCGCGCATCCGCGCTGGCGCAGGTCCTGCTCGATCCCGACGAAGCGCCGGCCCGCGGCCTCGACGCGCGCGCGCGTCTCCCCGATGTCCGTCACGTACACGCCGGCAACGTCCGCGCCGGCCTCCGCGAGCGCGACGGCGAGGCCCTGGCCAAGCCCGCGCCCCGCACCGGTGACCAGTGCGCACCGACCGTCGAGGCGGAAATCGGCGGGCATCAGCGCAGGTCCGTCGTAGCGACGTGGTCCATGTCGTCGAACACCTGGTTCTCGCCGACCATGCCCCAGATGAACGTGTACGCCTGCGTCCCGACGCCGGAGTGGATCGACCAGCTCGGGCTGATGACGGCCTGCTCGTTGCGCACGACGACGTGGCGCGTCTCGTCGGGCGCGCCGCACAGGTGGAACACGGCTGCGTCCGGCGGCAGGGCGAAGTAGAAGTAGACCTCCATGCGCCGCTCGTGCGTGTGCGTGGGGAACGTGTTCCAGACGCTGCCGGGCTCGAGCACCGTCATGCCCATGGTCAGCTGGCAAGTCTCGACCACACCCGGGACGAGCAGCTTGTAGATGGTTCGCCGGTTCGCGGTCTTCGCGTCCCCGAGCGTGCTGGACTCGGCTTGCGCCTGCGTGACCTTGACCGTCGGGCACGCCCGGTGCGCCGGGGCGCTGTTGAGGTAGAACTTCGCCGGATCCGCCGCGCTGGCGCTGCGAAAGCGGACGTCGCGCGCACCCATGCCGACGTAGAGCGCATCGCGATGCCCGAGCTCGTACGTCCTGCCATCGACGACGACGGCGCCCATGCCGCCGACGTTGATCACGCCGAGCTCGCGCCGCTCCAGGAACGCGCCCACCGCGAACTGCTTCGCGAGGTCCGGGGTGAAGCCGAGCTCGCTCGCGAGCGGCGCAGCGCCGCCGACGATGATGCGATCGATCTGGCTGTAGGTGAGCGCGAGCTCGCCGGGAGCGAAGACGCGCTCGACCAGGAAGTGACGCCGAAGCCCCGCGGAATCGAGCGTCCTTGCGTGTTCGCTGTGGACCGGTTGGCGGACATCCATGGGCGGCTCGGGGCGTGAAGCTGACCGCCGATGCTATGCGCCGGGTGCCAATTGGTCAAGTGGTCCGACCACCCGGCCCCGGCCCGGGCTGCAGCCGAGCGACCGTGCCGCGCTTCACGTTTCGTGCGACCTTGACGTCACCGCGCTGCTCGCGCACCACGTCTTCGATCCGCCTCGCCACCGCATCGAACGCATCGCGCAAGGCGACATAGACGTCCTCGTCGTGATGCCGCGTCGCCACGACTTCGGCATGACCCGGCACCCGGACGTCGATGTGGACTCCGAAGCGACGCCCTTGCTGACGGTGCTTGTCGGACTCTTCGACAGTGACGCGGCAACTCGTGATCCGAGGATGGAACCGCTCGAGGGCCGCGACCTTGTCGCGGATCCGCGCTTCCAGCGCTTCGGACGGGGCGATATGGCGCACCGTGATCTGGAGTGGAATTTGCATCACGCATCTCCTTGTCCTTGTGGCCGCAGGCGGCACGACGCGCATCGCGTCCCGATGCCCATGCATGCCAAGCTTGATCCGGCACGGCGAAAAGGCGTTGACAGTGATCAACGGCACGCAGGCAGTTCTTGCGGCGGTTGATAACCGTCAACGGCCCGACGGCGAATGCGGATAACGTAGGCGCTGGGCATCGTGCACGGCTCGCGCGCTGAAGTCGTCGCGCGTCGGCATCGCACGCAAGGGGGCCCATGCCACCTGCCGACTTCGCCTCCCTGGTCATCGCCGCTGCCACCGACCTCGCACGCGAGCTTCGCGCCGGCGGCGCTCCGCTTGCCGCGATCACGCTCGACAGCGACCTCGAGCACGATCTCGGGCTCGACAGTCTCGAGCGCGCCGAGCTCATGCGACGGCTGGAGGCGACATCCGGGCTGGTGCTGCCGCCGCACACGCTCTCGTCGGCCGATACCCTGCGCGACCTCGTGCGCGCGCTCGCAGTCGCACGGCCCGGCGGCATGGTCGCGATACGGGAACCGGCCGTTGCGGCTCCGCCCAGCGCTGCCAGCGTTCCCGAGGCTGCCCAAACCCTCGACGAGGTGCTGCGCTGGCATGCGCAGAGGCAGCCGGAGCGCACGCACCTCACCTTGCTCACCGAGACCGAAGCGGGACCGCGCGAGGAACGGCTGGCCTTCGGGCAGCTCGCCGCGCAGGCCGATCGCATCGCGGCGGGCCTCGCGGAGCACGACATCGCGCCCGGCGATCGGGTCGCGATCATGCTCCCCACGTCCCGCGAATTCTTCACGGTCTTCTTCGGCATCCTGCGCGCCGGCGCGGTCCCCGTCCCCATCTACCCGCCGGCTCGCCGGTCGCAGCTCGAAGAGCACGTACGACGCCAGACCGGCATCCTCGACAACTGCGGCGCACGCATGCTCGTGACGGTGCCCGAAGCGCGAGCCGTGGCGTGGCTGCTGCGCGCATCGGTGTCGTCCCTCGTCGAGACGTGCTGCCCCGCGGATCTCGAAACGGCGCAAACGGCCGTGCAGGCGCGCCGGGCGAGCGCCGGCGACACGGCCTTCCTGCAGTACACGTCGGGCAGCACCGGAGCCCCCAAGGGCGTGATCCTGAGCCACGCCGACGTGCTCGCGAACATCCGTGCCATGGTGCGTGCGCTCGCCGTGCAGCCCTCCGACGTCTTCCTCTCCTGGCTGCCGCTCTACCACGACATGGGACTGGTGGGCGCGTGGCTGGGGAGCCTCTATTTCGGCATCCCGCTCATCGTCATGCCGCCTACGGACTTTCTCGCGCGGCCGGTGCGCTGGTTGCAGGCGATCACGCGTTACCGGGCCACGTTGTCGGCAGGTCCCAACTTCGCTTACGAGATCTGCGCCACGCGCATCCCGAACGATGCCCTCGAGGGCCTCGATCTCTCGTCGTGGCGCGTCGCCTTCAACGGCGCGGAGCCGGTCGTCGCCGACACGCTGGCGCGCTTCGCAGCGCGCTTCGCGCCGTGCGGATTTCGCGCCGCTGCACAGCTCCCGGTCTACGGTCTCGCCGAGGCGGCGGTCGGGCTCGCGTTTCCCCCTGTGGGTCGCGGACCGCGGGTGGACGTGGTGGATCGCGCCGTGCTGGCCCGTTCCGGACAGGCCATCGCGTGCGGCACGACCGACGAGCGCGCGATCTCGATCGTATCCTGCGGCTGTCCGTTGCCGGGCTACTCGCTGCGCATCGTCGACGGCGCGGGACGCGAACGTGCGGAGCGCGAGGAAGGGCGCGTCGAGTTCCGCGGTCCGTCGGCGACGCGGGGCTACTTCCGCAACCCGGACGCGACCCGGCGGCTCTTCGACGGCGATTGGCTCGACACGGGAGACCTGGGTTACTTCGCGGCGGGGGAGCTCTACCTCACCGGGCGCGCGAAGGACGTGATCATCCGCGCCGGCCAGCATCTGCACCCGCAGGACGCGGAAGCCGGGCTCGGCGAGATTCCCGGCGTCCGCAAGGGCTGCGTCTGCGTGTTCGGAGTGCCCGATCCGGCGGGTGGCACGGAAAAGCTGGTCGTCCTGGCGGAAACGCGCGAGCGCGATCGGGCACGGCTCGAGACGCTGCGTGCAACGATCGTCGAGCGCGCCACCGTGCTGCTGGGCGCGCCGCCCGACGACATCGTGCTCGCACCGCCGCACACCGTCCTCAAGACCTCGAGCGGGAAGATCCGCCGCGCCGCGTGCAGCGAGCTCTATCGGCACGGCATGCGTCGCGCCGATCGCAAGGCGGTATGGCTGCAGCTCGCGCGTCTCACGGGAGCAGGGGCCGCGCGCGGAACCCGGCACGCGCTTGGGCAGGTGCGGGAGCTCGCGTTCGCGGCCTATGCGTGGTCACTGGTCGCGGTGCTGGGTGCGCTGGCGATCGCGATCGTGGTTGCCGTGCCGCGCATGTCGTCGCGCATTCGTGCGGTAAAGGCGATCGCACGCAACTTCGTGCGCCTCGCCGGCGTGCCGGTGCAGGTGATCGGAGGCGAGCACCTCCTTGCCGCGAAGCCGATCGTCGTCGTCGCGAATCACGCGAGCTACGTCGACGCGATCGTGCTGTTCACCGTGCTGCCGGCCGAGTGCCGGTTCGTCGCGAAGCGCGAGCTCCGGCGCCATCTGCCGCTGCGGCTGCTGCTCGAAGGGGTCGGCACGCGCTTCGTGGAACGCTTCGACATCGAGCAAAGCGTGGCGGCCGCGCACGCGCTCGCAGGCGAGGCGCGGCGCGGCGAATCGCTCGTGTTCTTCCCGGAAGGAACCTTCACTCGCGAAACCGGGTTGCGCCCGTTCCACGTCGGCGCGTTCCTCGCGGCCGCAGCCGCCCATGCACCGGTGATCCCGGTAGCGCTGCGGGGCACGCGCGTGGTGCTGCGCGCAGGCCGGTGGCGTCCGCGGCGCTCCCCGATCATCGTGGTGATCCTGCCGCCGATCGCGCCGGACGGTAGCGATTGGGCAGCCGCGCTGCGACTGAGGGACCGTAGTCGCCGCGACCTCGTCGCCGCCTGTGGCGAACCGGATCTCGAGCCCTCGCCGAGCGAACCGCTCGCGCCCCCACCGCGGCACGAGGCGCGAGTGCGCGTGACGCAGCCGTGACCGGCCGCGACGGCGCGGGACGTGCGGCGCCTTCGCGCGGCTTCTTGCTTGCGTATCGTCAACTCCCGCACACGCCGCAGGGCGGATAGTCGCTGTAAGCGCTCAAGCCCATGAGGAGGGCCGGTGAACGGCAAGGTGCAGTCCCACCGCACCGATCCGGATTGGGACCGTCTGCTCGACACCGAGGCCAGGCTCGAAGCCGAGATCACGGCGGCCGAAGCCGAGGCGCGGGAGCGCATTGCACGCGCCCGCGCGGCGGCTGCATCGGCATTGCCGGATCCGGATGCGCTCGCCGCGCTGCTCGCAGCCGAGGAACGCAACGCGGTCGAGCGCCATCGCACCGAGCTCGCTCGCATCGACGAGGACGCGCGCGTCGCCGTGGAACGCCTCGCCGACGCCCCGCAGTCCCTCATCGACGGCCTTGCGCAGCTGGCGCTCGACGCCGTGCTCGGCGAGGGGCTTGCCGCGGAGCGACCATGATCATCGAGATGGCGCGCGTACGCGTCGCCGGGCCGCGCTCGCAGCTCGATCCGACCTTGCGCGTGCTGCAGGACATCGGCGACCTGCACCTCACCCCGCCGGCGCCGCCCGATGCGGCGGCAGCGCAGCCCGAGGCGCGCAAGTCGAAGCTGATCCGACACCTGCAGCGGATGCTCGACGATGTCGAGGCGGCGCTCGCAGCCTTGCCCGCTGCCGCCGACGGATCGGCGCTGCCGTCGAGCCGGGCCGCCTTGCCGCAGGCCGCGCGCCGCGTGCGCCGGCTGCGCCGCGAGCTCGCCGCGCTCGCCCGCGAGCGCGCCTCCCTCGCCGAGGAAGAGGCGCTGCTGCTGCAGTACCGTGCCTTCTTCGACGCCTTCGAGCCGCTGTTGCAGCAGACCGCGCACGGCGCCGACGCGCGCGCCTCGTTCGTGCTGCTGCGCAGCGGCGCGGCGAGCGCCGTCGCCGAGCTCGAGAAAGGCCTGCGCAACGTGGTTGCCGGCAAGGTCGAGCTGCACACGAGGACCCTTCCGAGCGGCGAGGTCGCGGTCATGCTGCTCGCGTGGGGCAAGGCGGCAGCCGAGGTGGAGCGCCTCGTGTCGGCGGCGCGCGTCGAGGAGCTTCCCGCGCCACGCGCCCTGGGCGAGTCGAATCTGCTGCGCGCGATGCCCGCGTTGCGGGCGCGGCTCGCCGAAGTCCAGACCGCGCTGCAGGCCAACGATGCGCGCCGCCATGCCCTGGCGGCGTGGGCACGTCCGGAGCTCGCCGCGCTGCAGATGCAGGTGAACGACCTGCTCCTGCTCGCGCAGGCCCGCGCACAGGTGCGCGAGGGCGCCTTGCTGTTCGTCATCGAAGGCTGGTTGCCCGCACCCGCGCTGACGCCGTTGCGCGAGCGCGTCGCGCGCGAGCTCGGTGGAGAGATCGTGGTCGCCAAGGTGGCCACGGAACCGTGGACGCGCGGCGATGCCCCGGTGGAGCTCGCGAACCCGCGACTCTTCCGGCCGTTCGAGCTCATCACCCGGGCGTTTCCGCTGCCGCGCTACGGTTCCATCGATCCGACGCCGTTCGTCGCGGTGTTCTTCCCGATGTTCTTCGGCCTCATGCTGGGCGACGTCGGTTACGGCATCGTGCTCGCGCTGATCGCGGCGGTGGTACGGCGCCGGTCGCGTGCCGGCAGCACGGTGCGCGCAGTCGCCGAGATGGCCCTGGGCTGCTCGCTTTTCGCGATCGTGTTCGGCGTGCTGTTCGGCGAGTTCTTCGGTAGCGCCGGTGCAGCCTTCGGCATGAAGCCGCTCGCGTTCGATCGCGAGAGCGCACTCGGGCCGTTCCTCATGTTCACGATCGCGCTCGGCGCGGTGCACGTCGTGCTCGGTCTCGTGCTCGCCGTGATCGGTGCGTGGCGGGCGGGCCGGCGCCGACAGGCCTGGGGACGCGGCCTCACGATCGTGATGATCGTGCTCTCCGCGCTCGCGCTCCTCGCCGCGTTCGAGGTGCTGCCTGCGCGGCTCTTCACGCCGATGGCGATCGCCCTCCTGATCGCGTTCCCGGTGCTGGTGGCGCTCGAAGGCATCATCGCCATCGTCGAGCTGATGTCCGCGTTCGGTCACATCCTGTCGTATGCACGGATCATGGCCCTCGGCACGGCATCCCTCATGCTCGCCATCGTCGCCAACCGCATGGTCGGTGCGCTCGGCAGCGTGCTGGTCGGGGTTTCGTTCGCGCTCCTCTTCCACCTCGTCAACTTCGCGATCGGGCTGTTCAGTCCGACCATCCACGCCTTGCGTCTGCACTACGTCGAGTTCTTCGGCGAGTTCTACAGCCCCGGCGGCACGACCTACCGGCCGTTGTCGCATTGGCACCCGGCGGCGCGGAGCGCGGCATCGTGAGCTTCCCCGTCGCCCGATCCGACATCCTCGCGAGCGCTGCATGAGCCGTCGGCCGTCGCAACAGCGGTTTTCCCCATAGGAGAGGAACATGGAGCCTTTCTGGATCGTGTTTGCATCTGCTGCGGCCGTGGCGATCACCGGCCTCGCGACGGCGTGGGCGCAGGGGCGCATCGGCCCGGCGGTCGCGGCAAGCCTCGCCGAGAAACCGGAGCTCGCGACGACGGCGATCATCCTGGTCGCCATTCCGGAGACGATGGTCATCCTCGGTTTCGTCGTCGCGGTGATGATCCTGCTGCGCGGCGCAGGTTGACGACCCGGCGCGATGTCGCTCGACGCACTGCTCGCGCGGATGACGGAGGATGCGCAGGCGCGCATCGCGGCCGTGCGTGCGGCGGCCGACGGGGAAATCGCCGCGCTCTCGGCCGCGACGGAGCAAGCGCTGTCGCGCAATCGCGAGCGCACCCTCGACGCGCGACGCAGCGCCCGGCAGCGCAGCTTCGACATCGAGCGCGCCGAAGCGCAGCACCGCGCGGCCGTGCGCCTGCTCACGGCGCAGCACGCGTTGCTCGACCGCGTGTTCGCCCGTGCGCAGGAGAGGTGCGCGAACGCGTGCTCGGACCCGCGCTACCGCGCAACCCTCGAGCGCCAGGTTCCGGCGGTCCTGCACTTCCTGGGCGACCGGCCGGCCACGCTGCGCTGCGCCCCGCAGATCGCGTCCAGCGTGCGCGCCCTGCTGCCCGAAGCGGCGAACGTGCAGGTGAGCGCAGACGACACGCTGTCGTCCGGCTTCATCGCGGAAGCGCAGGATGCGACCTGCACGATCGACTGCTCGCTGCCCGCGCGCCTCGCCGCGCTGCGGCCGCAGCTCGAAGCAGGCTTGCTCGCGCGGGTGCAGCGATGAGAATGCCGCTGCAGGCCATCGATTACGCGCCGCTCGATGCCCGCGCGCGCGGGCTGGGTGCCCACCTCTGCTCGCGCGAGGAGCTCGAGCGTTGGGCAGGGCTGCCGGACGTCGGCGCGCTCGGACACGCGCTGGAATCGCAGGGGAGGCTCGCGGTGCCGCTGCCGGCACCCATCGGAGCGGCGGACATCGAGCAGGCGCTGCGCCGGACCGCGGCGCGGGATGTCGCGCTGCTCGCGCCATGGGCGGGCAGGGACAATCCCGTGCTCGACGCGTTCTACGCCGAGCAGGAGCGGCGCAGCCTGCGTGCGCTCCTGCGCGGCGCCGCGGAAGGCGCGCCCGCCGAAGCGCGTCTCGCCGGACTGTTGCCCACGCCGCGACTCGCGGTAGCGGTGCTTGCGGAGCTTGCGCAGGCCCGTTCCGCGCGCGAAGTCGCCGTTCGCCTCACTCGTCCTCGGGGACCCGCATGCCGAATCGCTGGTCGCGCTGACGGCAGCGGCACGCGTCGATCTCCTGGAAGTCGAGCTTGCACTCGCTCGCCTGCTGGCCGAGCGCCTGCGCGATGCGGGGCGACGCGGCGATGCAACGCTGCGCGAGTACGTGCGTTCGCGCATCGATCTCGTCAATGCGATCGCCGCACTGCAGCTCGCGGAGTCGGTGAGGGACATGCCCGTGCTGCCGCTCTTCATCGCCGGAGGGGATGCGCTCGATCGCGACACGTTCGTCGCGGCCGCGACGGCCTCCACGCGCGCCGACGCGGCAGCCATGCTCGCACGTGCCTTCGCCGGCAGCGCGCTCGCGAGCCTCTTCGCATCGAGCATCGCGGATCCGGCCGAGCTCGAAGCCGCTGCGCTGGCGCGCAGCATCGCCGCGCTGCGCCGACGGTGCCGCCTCGATCCCCTCGGCAGCGCGCCCGCGCTGCTGTTCCTGACCCGACTCGAAGCGCAGGAGAGGGACGTTCGGCGCCTCGCCTGGGGGCTTGCGCTGAAGGTGCCGCCCGAGGCGATGCGCGCCGGTCTCGTGACGCCGTGGACCTGAGCGTGCGCGTGGTCTGCCGGCCCGAGATCGCGCCCGGCTTCGAGCTCGCGGGCCTGCGGGTGGATACGGCCGTCGGTGCGGCCGCGCTGCGGGCGCACCTCGCGAGGCTTGCACAGGATCCGACCGTCGGCATCGTGCTCGTCGAGGAAGACCTGCACCGCGCGCTGCCGGCGGAATTCGTGCAGCGGCTGGAACGCACGCAACGGCCGCTCGTCGCGCCGTTTCCCGGCCCCCGCTTCGGGCCGTCCGAGACCGCCGAGGAAGCGGTGCTCGAGCTGCTGCGCCGCGCGATCGGCTATCGCGTGCGCCTGCCATGAACGACGGCCGCATCGCGCGCGTCGTGGGGGCACTCGTCGAGGCCTCGGGCATGCGCGATGCCGCGCTGAACGAGCTCGTGCGGGTCGGCAGCGCGGGCCTGCACGGCGAAGTGCTGCGCATCGCGGGCGAGGTCGCCACGCTGCAGGTGTTCGAGAACACCAGCGGGCTCGCGCTCGGGGAGCCGGTCCGGCGCACCGCTGCGCCGCTGCTCGCCGAGCTCGGTCCCGGGTTGCTCGGCACGGTGTTCGACGGCATCGGCCGGCCGCTTGCGCGCCTCGCCGCCGCAGCGGGCGATTTCATGGTCGCGGGTGTCGAGCTGCCGGCGCTGGATCGCTGCGTTCGCTACGACTTCGAGCCGACCGTGGTCGCCGGTGCGCAGCTGCGCGGTGGCGACGTCGTGGGCCGGGTGCAGGAGCACGGCATCGAGCATCGCATCCTCGTCCCGCCCGGACGAGCGGGGCGCATCCGCGCGATCCGCGCCGGAACCTTTGCGGTCGACGAAGCGCTCGGCGAGCTCGACGACGGCACGCCGCTCACCTTGCTCCAGCGCTGGCCGGTGCGCAGACCGCGACCGGTCGCGGCGCGCCTGCCGTTCGATCGGCCGTTCGTGACCGGGCAACGCGTGCTCGATTTCCTGTTCCCGGCGGCGGAGGGCGGCGCAGTCGCGATGCCCGGCGGTTTCGGGACCGGCAAGACCGTGCTGGAGCAGTCGCTTGCCAAATTCGCCGATGCCGACATCGTGGTGTACGTCGGCTGCGGCGAGCGCGGCAACGAAATGGCGGACGTGCTCGCGGATTTCGCGCGCCTGGTCGATCCCCGGCGGGGTACGCCGGCGCTCGATCGCACGGTGCTCGTCGTCAACACCTCGAACATGCCGGTTGCCGCGCGCGAGGCGTCGATCTATTTCGGGCTGACGATCGCCGAGTATTACCGCGACATGGGCTACCGCGTCGCCGTGATGGCGGATTCGCTGTCGCGCTGGGCCGAAGCGCTGCGCGAGATCGGCTCGCGCCTGCAGCAGATGCCGGGCGAGGAGGGCTATCCCACCTATCTCGCCAGTCGCGCGGCGAGCCTGCACGAGCGTGCCGGTCGTGTTCGCTGCATGGGCGAGCCGGCGCGCGAGGGCGCCGTCACCCTGATCGGCGCAGTGTCGCCGCCCGGCGGCGATTTTTCGGAGCCCGTGACGCAGGCCTGCATGCGCGTCGCAGGCGCGTTGTGGGCGCTCGACGCCGAGCTCGCTCATCAGCGCCAGTTTCCGGCGGTCGACTGGCACGCGAGCTACAGCCTCTATGTCGCCGCGGTGCAGGGCTGGTTTGCGCGCGCCGTGGACGAGCGCTGGCCGGCGTTGCGTGCGGACATGCTCGCGCTGCTGCAGCGCGATGCGGAGCTCTCGGAGATCGCGGCGATCGTCGGCCCGGAAGCGCTGGAGGATGCGGACCGGCTGACGCTCGCCGGTGCGGCAACCGTACGGGAGCTGGTGCTGGGGCAAAGCGCCTTCGATCCCGACGATGCGTTCTCCGCGCCCGCCAAGACGTTCGTGCTCGCAAAGGCGGCGCTCGACCTCGTTCAACGCGCAAGGCTCGCACTCGCCGGTGGCACTGCCTTCGCCGAGCTCGACCTCGCTCCCGCGCAGCGCGCGCTCGCAGCGCTGCGCACGGCGCCTGCCGCGCAATTCGAGCCGTGCGCGGCGCAGGTCGCGCAGGCCCTCGACGCGATCTTCGCTTCGCCCTCATGACGATCGCACGCACCTACCACGGCGCCAGGGCCGCGAGCGGCTCGCTCGTGTACGTGGCGAACACCTATGGCGCCGCGCTCGGGGAACAGGTCGTGCTGCGTGCCGCCGGCCAACCCGCATTGCGCGGCGAGGTGATCGATGCGGGCACCGACATCACGGTGATCCAGGTCTCGGGCGACACGCTCGGCATGCCGGTCGCGGGTCTCGACGTCACGCTCACCGGCAGTCAGGCGCTCGCCGTCGTCGGGCGCGATCTGCTCGGCCGCGCGCTCTCCGGCACCGGCGAGCCGCTCGATGGCGCGCCGCGTCCGATCGGCGAGGCGACACGCTCGCTGTGGGGCAGCGCGATCAATCCGGTGCAGCGCCTGCCGCCTGCCGATTTCATCGAGACCGGCATCTGCGCGATCGATGGCATGAACACGCTCGTGCGTGGACAGAAGCTGCCGGTCTTCTCGGGGTCGGGCCTGCCGGGACTCGAGCTTGCCGCAGCCATCGTCGAGCATGCGCGCGCACCGCACGGCGAGGCGTTCGCCGTCGTGTTCGCGGCCATCGGGATCACCGAGCGCGAGACGCGGACCTTTCTGGAGCGCTTCGAGGCCACGGGTGCGCTCGGGCGCAGCGTGCTCTATCTCAACCGGGCACAGGACCCGTCGATCGAACGGCTGCTCGCCCCGCGCGCGGCGCTCGCCTGCGCCGAGCACCTCGCGTTCGAGCACGGCATGCAGGTGCTCGTGGTCATCGCCGACATCACGCATTACTGCGATGCCCTGCGCGAGATCGCGGCGGCACGCGAGGAAGTGCCCGGACGCCGCGGCTACCCCGGCTACATGTATACCGATCTCGCGACGATCTTCGAGCGTGCGGGGGTCCTGCGCGGCCGGCCGGGCTCGGTGACCCAGCTCGCCGTCCTCACGATGCCCGAGGACGACATCACCCATCCCATCCCGGACCTCACGGGCTACATCACCGAGGGCCAGCTCGTGCTCTCGCGCGAGCTGCATCTGCGCGGCATCTTCCCGCCGGTGGACGTGCTGCCGTCCCTGTCGCGCCTCATGAATGCCGGCATCGGCAGCGATCGCACGGTGCCCGAGCACCGCCGCTGGGCCGACCAGCTCTACGCGGTGTATGCGCGCGGGCGGGAGGCCCGCATGATGGTGGCGATCGTAGGGGAGGGCGGCCTCACGCCGGCCGATCGCCGGGCCCTGCGCTTCGCCGACGAGTTCGAGCGCGAGTTCGTTCACCAGGGAGCGCAGCGACGCACGATCGCGCAGACCATCGAGCAAGGCTGGCGGTTGCTCGATCGCCTGCCGGCCGAGGACTTGCTGCGCCTGGGCAGCGCATTGCTGGACGCCCGCGCGCCGTCACGCGCGGCGGCAGCGCGATCCGCGGGCGCGTGATGATCCGCAGTCGGGCCCAGTCAAGGTCACGCGGTCCAGCCTGATGCGCCTCTCGCGCAGGCTCGATCAGGTGCGCAAGGGCGCGGCGCTCCTCGAGCGCAAGCGCGACGCGCTCGTGATCGAGATGTTCGCGCATGTGCGACCCACCCTCGATGCGCGGCACCGGATCGAGCAGCAGGCGGCCATCGCCTACGCGGCGCTCATCGACGCCTTGGCCGCGAGCGGTCGCGCCGACCTGGCGACGTTGGGGTGGCCCACTCGCGACGTGCGCATAGCCGTCGCCGCAGCCGACGGGACGGCGTCGACGGCGGCACCCGCCCGCTTCCTGCCGCCTCGTTCTCTGGTGCGCAGCGCAGCGGCGCGGCTGAGCGTGCCCGGCCAGGCGGATCCCGCCGCGGACAAGGCCGCGCTGGCGTTCGAGCGCCTGCTCGAGCTCGTGCTCGCAACGGCGCCGGAAGAGCTCGCCATGCACCGGCTCGGACGCATCCTCGCGCACACCGTGCGTCAGGTGAACGTGCTGGAGCAACGCGTGGCCGTCGATCTCGCGCGCGCACTCGTGCAGGTCCGTCGCACGCTCGACGAGCGCGAACGCGAGGAGGTGACGCGGCTGCGGCACATCGCAGCACGCTCACGCCGCTGACCTGTTTGCGTCAGCGAAGCCCGCCCTGCCCACCGTCGTCCGCAACAGTGCGCGTTGGCGGTCTTGTATGATCGCAACGGACCTTCGGCTTCGGCAACTCCATTGCCGAAGACAACCTTCGTTCAGTGGACCCGCTCATGTCGGTCATGCCTTCAGCCTGGCTGGTATCGATCGCCGTCGCCGGCGTCTGGATCTACGAGGGCCTCTGGTGCAAGGTTCTCGGCCGCAACGCGAACGAGCTTCGTGTCGTGGAGGCCGTGCCGCGCTATGGCGAGCGATTTGGCCGGCTGTTCCTGACGACGCTGGGGTGGGTCGAGCTCCTGCTCGGGATCTGGGTGTTGAGCGGCTGGGCGCCCGGCCCGTGTGCGCTCGCGCAGACGGTGCTGCTCGTCACCCTCAACGCCAACGGGCTCCTGTGGTCCCGCCACCTGATCCATGATCCGGGCGGCATGGTGTTCAAGAACTTCGCGTTCCTCGTCCTCGCCTGGGTCAACGCCGGTCTGGCCGCTTGACGGCCATGGTCGCCGGCACGGCATGGGAGGCAGGACGGCTCGATTCCGGTGACGGGCCGCCGCGTGTGCTCTTCGGCCGTATGTACGAGGACTGGGCGATCGAGCGCACGGCATTCAAGCGGGGCGGGCGGGTGTTCTGCATCGCGTCGGCGGGATGCACGGCGATGAGCCTGGCCCCCGACCACGAGGTGGTCGCCGTGGACATCAACCCCGCGCAGCTCGCCTATGCGGCGCAGCGCATCGCCGGCGCGCCGATGGTGCGCGGAACAGCCGAGCACCTGATGCGCGTGGGACGGGCCCTGCTGCCGCTCGCCGGCTGGATGCCCTCGAGGCTCCGGGACTTTCTCGCGCTGGACGATCCTCCGGAGCAGCTGGCGTTCTGGCACGCCCATCTCGACACGCGACGTTTTCGCGCCGGTCTCGACGCTCTCATGTCGGTCACCGCGCTGCGAACGGCGTACGCCTCGCCGTTGCTCGCGGCGCTTCCGCCTCACTTCGGCGCCGTCATGCGCGCTCGGATGCAGCGCTGCTTCGCCATCCATCCCAACCGGACGAATCCCTGGGCCCGTGCGCTGCTCGCGGGCGAACTGTCGAGCGATTCGCCTCCACCCGAGGCGAAAGCGATCACGCTCGTGCAGTCGGACGCCGCCACGTTTCTCGAGCAGTCCGCCCCCGCAAGCTTCGACGGGTTCACGCTGTCCAACATTCTCGACGGCGCCGGCGACGAGTACCGGCAACGCCTCTGGCGCGCGATATCGCGCGCCGCCGCCCCCGACGCCATGGTCGTGCTGCGCAGCTTCGGCGAGCCCGGGAACGAAATGGCCACGAACCACGCGGCGGACGATCGCTCCATGCTGTGGGGCATCGTCGACGTCAGGCCTGCTGCGGCGCTTCAGGCGTGAACGCTCGCGCAGCGCCCATCCCCCCGAGGATGTGACGATGCAGCTGATGCGCGAGCACTCGCTCGAAGGGACGCCACAGCCAGCGCGGCCGCAGGTGGCCACGGTATCTCGTCGTCAGGGCAACCTGGGCGCCCGCACCTGCGGGGGCTATCTCGTAGGATCCCTCGACAGTCGTGATGCAGCGCTCGACACCGAGCGACTGCTCGACGACTTCGAAGCGGACGAGCCGCGGCGGGTCGAGCGTGGTGATGCGCTTCATCAGGCTGCCGCGACTGTACGTGCATTCGACGATGGCGCCGACCTGCTTGTCGCTCGACTGCGTCTTCACCGGAGTCGGGAGGAACATCCGCAGCAGCAGCGGAGGGCGATGCGGCACCTCTTCGTAGAACATGATCCGCTGCCACACTTCTTCCGGTGCGATCTCGAAGGCTGCCCGGGTGGTCACGGCGTCGACCGTCGGGTTTGACGGAAACAGGCGGCCGAGAGCCCAAAGGCATTCCCGTGGATGCAGTTCCATTTGCGCGGCCCTCTCGCGTTCGTTCCGGGTGTCCCGGGAAGTGTGTGCGCAGCGGAGGCGCTCCGGGGCGCCAGCCGGAGGATAACAGCGTGGGCGGCCGTGGGTAACCGGCTGTCGTCGATCTGCATTCGCATTCCCCTCGACGCTCACGTCCGGGTGCAGCGACAGCGGTTGCGAACCGTCAATGCCCGGTCGCGGCGCGTGGGTTACGTTGGCTCCATGTGCGGGGCACTGCCCGCGGGGGGTGCCGGGATTGAATCGTCGTCGATTTCTCGGGGTGATGCTGATGTCCAAGACCGTCCTTGCCCAAGCGGGAAGCGAGATCGCGCTCCCGCCCGCCCAGATGATCGGTACCGTGTCGCTGCTGCAGGCGCTTCGCTCTCGCCGAAGCACTCGCGAATTCTCGACCCGACCGCTGCCGCTCGATACGCTGTCGACGCTGCTGTGGGGCGCGCATGGCGTCAATCGCGCCGACAGTGGCGGCCGAACGGCCCCCTCGGCCCACAACTGGCAGGAGATCCAGGTCTTCGTCGCATTGCCGGAGGGCGCCTATCTCTACGACGCGCGCAAGCACGCGTTGCGCCTCGTGGCCGGCGGCGACCTGCGCGCAGCGACGGGCCTGCAGGACTTCGTCGGGACCGCGCCGCTCAACCTCGTCTACGTCGCCGACTTCGCAAAGATGGGTGACGCAAGCGCCGAGGACCGGACATTCTATGCATCGGCGGACGCCGGCTTCATTGCGCAGAACGTGTACCTGTACTGCGCGGCGGCCGGGCTCGCCTGCGTAGTGCGCGGCCTCGTCGATCGTCGCAAGCTCGCGCCGGCACTGCGGCTCCGGATCGATCAACGCATCGTGCTCGCGCAGACCGTGGGCTACGCGAGATAGGGCGACGGTGCTCCCGTTCCTCGCGACCCGGACATGCGCGCCATGATCGATGGTGAGGACCTGGAGCGGGTGCTCCAGGAGCTGACGCAGGCCCTCTACGATCACGAGCAGTGGCATGAGGAGCTCACCCGTACGATCATTTGCCGGTTGCCTCATGCTCCGCGTGACGTGGCCGACGACGCGCATCGTCATTGTCGTTTCGGTCAATGGTGCTACGGGAGCGGTGCATCGGATCTGCACGCTCACGCGGTCTTCGCCGCCATGGAGTCCGAGCACAAGCTGTTGCATCGGCTTGCTGCCGAACTCTTGAGCGCGGCGGCAGGCGGATCGTGGATCGCGCCGAAGGCCTATGACGATTTCGCAAATGCGATCAATCGCCTCCATGTGCAAATCCACGCGCTGAAGCGCGAACTCGAGGGATCGCTTGCGCGCCTCGATTCACTGACCGGTGCCGAGAGTCGCATTGCCATGCTGAGCAAGCTGGGTGAAATGCGCGCGCTCGGCGAGCGACGGTGTCAGCCCTGTTGCATCGCTCTGATGGACGTGGATCACTTCAAGAGAATCAACGATGCCCACGGGCATCTCGTCGGCGATCAGGTGCTCAGAGCGTGCGTGCATCGCCTTCGGGAAAACTTGAGGCCGTATGACCACGTCTTTCGGTACGGAGGGGAGGAGTTCCTCATCGTCATACCGGATACCGATCTGGAGACGGGCTGGCATGCGATCGAGCGCATACGCGAGCGAATGGCGGCGGCGCCGCTGGCGCAGGCCGGGCGGAAGGCCATTTTCGCCACCGCCTCGTTCGGCGTAGCCATGGTCGATCCGGATGCAAGCATCGAGGAGTCGATGGATCGCGCGGACAAGATGATGTATGCCGCCAAGCGTGCCGGCCGAAACTGCGTGCGCGTGTGGCGATCCGATGGCGTCACGGATAGCCCTTAGCCGGGGCGCGTGGTCCGATAGAACCAGCGCTTCGCAACCTCCGTGGCGAGGACGTAGCCGACGACGATTGCGACCATGGCGCCCAGCAGCCCCGCGGGGAGGGCGACGAAGCCGAAGATGCGGGCGAACGACCCGATGAACGGGGCGGCGACCGCGAAGGCCGCGACGGCAATCGTCGCCCACAGCAGAAGGCTGCCCGGCACGCTGCGGATGGCTGGCCCATGCGTTCGCAGCACCAGCAGCACCGCCAGTTCGGTCAGCAGGGAGACCACGAACCAGCCGGTCTGAAAAATGGATTCCGTCGCGTCGAACACGCGGAGCAGCAGGAAGAATGTCAGCAGGTCGAAGGCCGTGCTGATGAGCCCGAACACGACCATGAATCGCCTGACCTCCGTCACGTTCCACCGCTGTGCCCGCGCGACGCGCTCAGCGTCGACGTTGTCCGTCGAGATGGCGATCGAGGGCAGGTCGGACAGGAAGTTGTTGAGCAGGATCTGCTTGGCGGCGAGCGGCAGGAACGGCAGCAGCGGCGTTGCGAGCGCCATGCTCACCATGTTGCCGAAGTTCGCGCTGGTGGTGATGGCGATGTATTTGAGGGTGTTCGCGAAGGTGCGGCGGCCGTCGTCCACGCCGCGACGAAGCACGTCGAGGTCGGGTCGAAGAAGAACGACATCGGCGCTCTCGCGCGCGACGTCCGCCGCCTGATCGACCGAGATGCCAATGTCAGCGGCATGCAGCGCCGGCGCATCGTTGATGCCATCCCCGAGGTATCCGACCGAGTGGCCGGTGCGCTGCAGTGCCCGCACGATCCGCTCCTTCTGTTGTGGGTCGACCTCGACGAAGAGGTCGGTGCGCGCCGCAAGATGCCAGAGCGACTCATCCCGCAGGCGCGCGATCGCCTCGCCGGTCAGCATGGCCTTGGCATCGAGACCGATTGCGCCCGCGACGTGGGCAGCGACATAGCGGTTGTCGCCGGTGATGACCTTCACCCGTACTCCGCGTGCCGCGAGGTCGCGAACGGTCTGCGCGGCCTGGGCCTTGGGCGGATCGAAGAAGAGCAGGAACCCCTCGAGGGACATGCCCACCTCGTCCGGCGGCGCGTATCGTTCCTGCGCCGGTACGCGCTTGATTGCGAGTGCGATCAAGCGAAACCCTTCCGTGCCCTTGGCACGATAGTAGGACTCGAGGCGCTCGCGCAGACCGTCGTCGAGAGGAACGTCGACGCCCCCGCGATGGAGGCTGGTGCAGACGCCGAGGACATTGGCGAACGCCCCCTTCGTGACGATCGTGTGGCGCCCTGCATCGCCTTCGGTCGCAACCACGACGGTGAGACGCTTGCGGACGAAGTCGTAGGGGATCTCGTCGATCTTGGTGCAGCCGGCGGTGGTCAGGCCGGCCTTTGCGCCCGCCGCGACGAGCGCTGCGTCCAGCGGGTTCTCGATACCGGTTTCGAGCGCCGCATTCAGGTACGCCAGGCGAAGCACCTCTTCCGACGAGGCACCTTCGGCGTCGACCGAGGCGTCGAGGGCCATCACTCCGGCAGTGAGCGTCCCGGTCTTGTCGGTGCACAGGACATCCATGCTGCCGAGGCTTTCGATGGCCTCCAGGTGTCGCACGATCACGCCGCGGTTGGCCATCGCCCGCGCGCCGTGCGCAAGCGTGACGCTGACGATGGCGGGCAGCAACTCGGGTGAGATGCCGACCGCCAGGGCGACGGCGAACAGCAGTGATTCGATCGGCGCGCGTCCGAGCATCTGATTGACGACGAGAACGAAGAACACCATCACCAGCATGACTTGCACGAGCAGATATCCGAACTGCCGCACCCCGCGCGCAAACTCGGATTCCGGTGGACGCGTCCTGAGGCGCGCCGCCACCTCGCCGAACGCCGTGTCGCGCCCCGTCTTGACGATCAGAACGGTGGCCGTCCCGCTGCGTACCGAAGTCCCCATGAATGCGCAGTTGGTGCGGCCGGACATCGTTGCTTCGGCTCTCGCGGCGCCCGGTTGCTTCTCGACGGGCATCGACTCGCCGGTGAGGCTCGCCTCGGTGACCAGGAAGTCCCTGGCCTCAAGGATCACGCCATCGGCAGGGACGAGATTGCCGGCGCAGAGCTCGATCACATCCCCCGGCACGATCCGACTCGCGACGAGCGTTTGAATCACGCCGTCACGCAAGACCCGAGCCGTGAGTGCAAGTCGTTTGCGCAACTCCGCAATCGCCGCGCTGGCCCGGTACTCCTGCGTGAAGCCGAGCAGCGCGCTGCCGACCACGATGACGAGGATGATGGCGGCATCGACCCAATCGCGAACGAACAGGGAGATCGCCGCGCCAAAGACAAGGATCAGTACGAGCGGGCTCGCGAACTGGTGGAGCAGCAAGCGGACGGCAGCGATCTCCCGCTGCTCCTCGACGACATTCGGACCCTGGCGCTCGAGGCGCTCGGCGGCCTCCGTCGACGTAAGACCTTGGGGCCTCGCGTTGAGCCCGGCGAGCAGCTCCGACACACTGTGGCTCCAGTACGCGTCCTTGCGGGCGAGCTCCGGCATGGAATGAACGATGTTCGGCGATGGCGCTCGTGTCAAGCGGTGCGGCAATCTTCGGCTGAACCGGTACACCAGGCGCGCCTGCAGCGACGCAGACACGGAGGCCGGAGCGTTCAGGCCGCTATAATTGCGAGCTGGTTGCCGCTATCCGCGCCGGCCCTCGTCCATGTCCCGAATCACACTCAAGATCACCAAGCGGGTCGATGGGTCCGCGCCGCCGAAGGCCCTGACCTCGCGCGCCAGGCGTGCACTGCGCGGCAAGGCGCCGCCGGCGGCACGATCGACGACACCCGCAACGCCGGCACCGTCCCCCGGTCCGGTCTCGCCCCCAGCTGCGAGCGCGCGTACGGCTTCGACGACGGCGCAGGCGCGCGTGGGTCGTGGCAAGCCGCCCAAGGCAGCGGCGCGACGGGCGGAGCGCACCCCGCACGGAAGCTCGCCGCGCTACGCCCGCAGCCAAGTCGTCTGCACGCGCATCACCGCCAGTGTCGCAGCACGCCGCAGCAACCCTCGCACCGACGCGCGTCCCTCGTCACGAGAATCCCGACGACCCCCGTCTTTCGAAGCGGATGAGCGAGCTCGGGCTGTGCTCGCGGCGCGAGGCCGACGAATGGATCGAGAACGGGTGGGTGAAGGTCGACGGCACGGTCGTCACCACCCTTGGCGTGCGCGTGTCGCCGCATGCGCGCATCGACATCGATCCGGCGGCGGCGCGGCATCAGAGCGAGCAGGTGACGGTCCTGCTCAACAAGCCGGTCGGCTACGTCTCGGGTCAGGCCGAGGACGGCTACCAGCCCGCGATCGTGCTGATCAAGCCCGAGAACCACTGGGCCGAGGATCCGTCGCCGACCAGGTTCAAGCCTGGCCACTTGCGCGGGCTCGCACCCGCCGGCCGGCTGGATATCGACTCGACGGGGCTGATCGTCTTCACCCAGGATGGTCGCATCGCGAGGCAGCTGGTCGGCCGCGACTCCGCCGTCGAGAAGGAATACCTGGTGCGCGTCGAGGGTACGCTGACCGAGCAGGGGATGAAGCTGCTGCAGCATGGCCTCGAGCTCGACGGCGTCAAGCTCAAGCCCGCGCGCGTGTCGTGGCAGAACGAGCACCAGCTGCGCTTCGTGCTGCGCGAAGGCCGCAAGCGCCAGATTCGTCGCATGTGCGAGCTGGTCGGCCTCGTGGTCACCGGCTTGAAGCGCGTGCGCACCGGCAGCGTGCCCCTGGGCCGGTTGCCGGTAGGGCAGTGGCGTTATCTTCGGCGCGACGAGAAGTTCTGAACGCTCACCCGGAACCCGCAGCGAACGCAACGCGCGCCGACGTGCCTGCGCATGCGATCGTTCACTGGACCGAGGACGACAAGCCGTGCTCCGCGCGCTGGCGCTCGGAGCGCGGGGCACCACCTCCGAAGCGTGTGGTCGTCACCGACGATCGCATCAGCGCCGATGATGCCTATGGCCTTGCCTGCCAGGGCATCGCGCTGCTGTGGCGGGGCGATTTCCAGAACGCGCGGCAGATGCTGATTGCGATGGCGAATCGCGCCGATCGCGAGCCCCGCACGGCGAAAAGAAGGCCTGCATCCTCGACGCCGCTGTCGGCCGTCGAACGCTTCAATCTGCATCGCCAGGCGCAGTCGCAACGTGCGCGCACGTTGGGCATGCTGCTCCTGCAGCTCGACGAGGACTACGGCATTGCCTTGCGACGTGCGCCCGATGTCCGGCAAGCCTGTGCGGAAGCCTACGGCCCGGGAACAGAGCCGTCGCTCGTATCGCTGCGAGAGCTGCTGGGCATCATCGGCGCCCACGAGTGGCGCAGCAAGGGCATCGACGTCCCGGCGATCGGTGGCCGCATCCATCCGCACTACGGCGTATTCGCACCGATTCGCAGCGAGTACGTCGAGCTGGTCGCCACGGCGCCTCTGCCGGCCGCGACGTCATCGTTCAGCGTCGCGTTCGACATCGGCACCGGTACGGGCGTGCTGGCTGCCGTGCTCGCGCGACGAGGCATCCGGCGCGTGGTCGCGACGGACCAGGATCCACGGGCGCTCGCGTGCGCTCGCGAAAACCTCGCGCGGCTCGGATTGACGGCAACGCGTGGAAGTGGTGCAGGCGGATCTGTTTCCCGAAGGACGGGCGGCGCTCGTGGTGTGCAACCCGCCCTGGGTTCCCGCGCGCCCGAGCTCGCCCATCGAGCACGGAATCTACGACCCGGAAAGCCGGATGCTGCGTGCATTCCTGCGTGCGTTGCCTGCGCATCTGCAGCCAGGGGGCGAGGGCTGGCTGATCCTTTCGGATCTCGCCGAGCACCTGGGCCTGCGGTCGCGATCGGAGCTGCTCGCTGCATTCGACGCAGCAGGCTTGAAGGTCGTCGATCGACGGGACGTGCGCCCGTCACATCCGAGGACGTTCGATCGGACGGACCCGCTGCACGCGGCGCGCGCAGCCGAGGTGACGTCGCTCTGGCGGCTCGCCGTGCGCTGAAGCCAGTCCGTTGCCGGCAGGTCGGGATTGTCCATAGGCGAGAGCACGCAGATCGGGCACAATCTCGCCCGCTGCAATCGTGCAGTGCCGATTACCCGTGCGGCGCTCAGGCGACGCGTTGGTCGCGTAGCCGTTGCCTGGAGGTCTAGCGGCATGTTCCCGAACTGCAACGTATTGTCCGTGCAGCGTTCCTGGCCGCGCTGCATGATTCGAGCGCTGGCGGTGCTTGTCGCCGGCGGCTCGGTTGTGCAGGCGGATGCTGCTTTCGGCCAGGCAACGTTGCCCGACGTCACTGCCGTGGGACGAGAAGCCCCTGCACCGGCGGAAGCACCCTCATCGCAAGCATCGGCGCGATCGGCCTGGGACGCTCCCGAGCCATGGCGAACGGATCGCTTCTACCTCGAAACGAGCGTCTACACCCGGCACTTCAACTACGATCCTGCGCACGACGATCACCAGCGTCTGATCCTCGGTGAATGGAACATCACCGAGCAATGGCTCGTTGGCGCATCGCTGTTCGCCAATTCGTTCGGACAACCCACGCAGTATGTCTACGGTGGGTACCGCTTCCGGCCGTTCGACGGTGTGCAGCCGTTCTACATCAAGGTGTCGGCCGGCCTGGTCCACGGGTACACCGGCGAGTACCGGGACAAGATTCCCTTCAATTCCGCAGGGATCGCTCCGGCCGTGATTCCTTCCGTGGGCTATTGCTGGAACCGGTTCTGCTCCGAGGTCGTCGTCTTCGGAACGGCCGGCGCACTGCTCACGTTCGGTGTGACGGTGCCGTGAAGCCGCCGGGTTCCTCGATGGCGCGACCGCTGTGGAGCGATCGCGCGCACCCGACCCCTGCCCGTCGCGTGGATCAGGCGTCGTACTTGAACGACAGGGAAACCCGTGCGCGGTAGGCAACGACCTTGCCGCATCTCGATCTCGAGATGCCTGTCGCGCCGGCCGGACGGGCAGGGCGCGTCGTCGGTCAGCCGGCCCGCAGCGACTCGGGCGAAAGATACTGTTGCCGATAAGTCTCGAACGAACACGCGTCCTCGGCCTCGATCTTTGCCTGCGCCGCGAGAGACTCGCCTGCCATCGCGCTGAAGCGTGCCTCCAGCTCGACCGGCAGCGGATCGGCCCGCAGCGCCCCCGCATGGCGGCGCGACTGCTCCAGAGCGAAGCGGAAGTACGAGCCCCCGTGGTACTGCTGCATCGCGGCCAGCACGCGAGCGGACGGCAGCGAATCCGGAGTGGCCACCATGCCCGCTGCCGCAGCGAGGGCGTCCCGATAGTCGTTGCCGCCGTGCGCTGCATCGAGCGCTGCAGCGACAGGCGCGCATTCCGCCAGCAGCTCTGCGGACCACCGCGGCAGCTCCACCTGAGTGTCGCTACGCTCCAGACACAGCCCGGGCTCGCGCCCGCGTGCGGCAACGCGGTGCTTGTTGCGCCCGATGGCGGCGATCTCCGCCGGCGTATCCGGCGGGCTGTCGCTCAGCAGGCAATGCAGGAGGAATACATCGAGAAAACGCGCCGTCTGCGCCGTGATGCCGATGGCGGAGAAAGGGTCGAGGTCCATGGCGCGGACCTCGACGTATTGCACACCGCGTTCGCGCAGCGCCCGCAAAGGCCGCTCGCCGGAGCGAACCACCCGCTTCGGACGGATCGTGCTGTAGAACTCGTTCTCGAGCTGCAGCAGGCTCGTGGCGAGCTGCCGGTACCGATCGCCATCGCGGATCCCGATCTTTTCGTAGGCGGGATAGGGTTGGGTCATGGCATCTTCGAGCGACGCGGCGTAGCTCGCGAGGTCGTTGTAGCTGACCGCCAGCGCATCCTGCGCAGCGCTCAGGTAGCCGAGTCGGCCCATCCGCAGCGAGGTGGCGAAGGGCAGGTACAGGGTGCCGGGCGCGAGCTCCTGCAGCGCGTGCGTGCGGCCCGCGACGAAGCTCGCGCACACCGCAGGGGATGCCCCGAAGAGATACAGCAGCAGCCAGGCGTGCCTTCGAACGTTGCGGATGAGCGCGAAGTAGCCCTCGTCGGGCCCGCGCATGTCCGCGAGCGGCCAGCAGTCGTCGGGAAGCGAAAAGTTGTAGTGCAGGCCGGAGATGAGCTGCATGCGGCGCCCATAGCGATGCGCAAGACCCGTCCGGTACACCGCCTTGGCGCGGCCGACGTTGGAATCGCCGAAACGCGCAAGGGGGATTGCGTGCTCGTCGGGCAGCTCGCACGGCATGCTCCCCGACCAGAGCAGCTCGTCCCCGATGTGGCGATGGACAAAACGGTGGATATCGGTGAGCTCGTCGAGGCAGGGCCCGACCGCACGATGCACACCGGTGATGAGCTCGAGCTGGGCTTCGCTGAAGTCGGTGGTGATATGCGGATGCGTCAGCGCGGAACCGAGCTCGACCGGGTGCGAGGTCATGGCGAGCGTGCCGTCCGGCCGGACCCGCAGGCTCTCCTTTTCGATGCCGCGCCGAAGACCGGTCAGGACCGCGGGCGCAAGCGAGCGAAGCCTCGTCTCCAGGCGATTCATGGTTTCCGTCCGTCAGCAGCAGACCGGTCGGATTATCGCCGACAAAGAGCGTGGCTGCACGCAAGCCGAGTCAGGGCTCGAGGCGCTAACCGCTGATGGAGGCATCCCGGTCGGGACGTCGATCTTACCGCTTCCGACAGGCCGGCCCGAGATCAGCCGGACATCAGCGCAAGTGACAACGAAGGGAGATAGGTAATGATCGCGAGCGAAACCAGGCGCGTTCCATAAAAGGGCATGACACCGCGAACGACCTCTTCGACAGGCAGGCGTGCCGTTGCGCTCATCACGAACAGATTGAGCCCAACAGGAGGTGTCAGCGTCGCGATCTCCACGTTCGCCACCATGATGACCGCGAAGTGGACGGGATTGATGCCCAGGTGCTGCGCCATCGGGAACAGCAGCGGCGCCGTCAGGACGATCATCGCAACGCCGTCAAGGAACATTCCGAGGACAAGAAGGACGGCGTTTGCCAGAAGCAGGAACTGCCAGGCTTCCATGTTCAGGTGCTCCATGAACCTCAAGAGCGAAGCAGATACGCCCATCCTCGAAAGGATGAATCCGATCAAGCTGCCACCTACGACCACGGCAAAGATCATGGTGGTCTGCAGAACGGAATCCTGGGACGCCTCCCAAGCCGCGCTCCAGTCCAACGTACGATATATGACGACACACAGGACGACGGCGTAACCCGCGGCGAGCGCAGAAACCTCGGTAGGCGTAAAGATGCCCAAATAGATCCCGCCCATCACCAGGACCGGCATGAACAGAGCACCCGTCGCGCGCGGAAGCCGCCGGAGAAACAAAGTCGGCTGGAGCTTCTGCGCGGGCCCTCCATAGCCACGGCGACGGCAAACGTAATAGGTCGCGAGCAGCAGCAGGGTCGCTTCCATCAAACCCGGGAGGATGCCGGCAATGAACAGTTGATCTACGGGCAGACCCACGATGGAGCCGATGAGAATGAAACCGAGCGATGGAGGGATCATGAGGCCCAGCGTTCCACCGACGGCGACCAACCCCGCGGCAAAATGCGCAGGGTAGGCCTCGCGCTTCAATTCTTCGACGGTGGCCGCGCCGATTGCCGAAGCAGATGCGACGCTCGACCCGGACACCGCGGCGAAAAACACGCACGACAGCATCACGCTGAGTGCAAGGCCTCCGCGGACGGCCCGTACGATGCTTCCGATGAGCTCCAGCAGAATCGAGACTATCTGCCCCCTCATCATGAGGTTTCCCATCAGGATGAACATGGGAATTGCCATCAGGGGGTAGCTGTTTACCGATTTGAACGCGGTCTGCGCGACCACGGTGATCGGCACACCGTCGAGCGCGAAGACCATCGCGCTGGACACGAGTCCCATGGTAGTCGCGACATGAACCCCGAGCGCCATAAGCACCAGCAGCCCGACCGTGGCAAGCGCTGCAGTCATAGCAGTGGCACCTGTGTCGAAACGTCCGTGAGGTTCTGCGCAGTGTCGCTTGCCGACGTCGCCTCGACCGCGAACGGGTCACGCCACCGCAACGCATGGCGCAGCGCGAGGGCGTAGTACAAGAAGAGGGCGATGGCCCCAATGGGCATGGCAAGGAAGACCAGCCACATGGGCAACTCCATCGTAGACTCGGAGACCATGCCGCTCGCGTAGAAACGCTCGAGATGGTTCAAGGACGAATATCCGAGAATGATCGCGAACGCGATCCCGACCAGGCAAGCGAGGATCCAACAGAGGCGCTGCACGCGCCTGGGCAGCCGCTGTACGAGTAATTCCGTCCGGATGTGGCAGTGGCGAAAGCCGGCAATGCCGATCGTAACGAAGAAGGCCCAGATGACGAGATAGCGTACGAGCTCTTCGATCCAATCGAAGCTGACGTTCGCAAGGAGTCGGCTGAACCCCTCGAAGATCATCAGTGTCATTGCACTGAGCGATGCCGCGGTTGCGACTGCCAGGACGATCCGCGACGTGATCCCGAGTTGCGCGAAGGCGGCTCGCGGCCGGTCGGGACTGCGACGCTCGATATGCAAGCGGATGTCCATTACATGGTCCGGGAGAGGTGGCGTTGCAACCGGGGGATCGGCGGCGTCGGCCTCGCCAGCGGCCGCCTGAGCGGCCGTCCTGGCGAACGATGTCGATGCGCGCGGCTACTTGACGTTGCAACTCTTCCGGAGCGCATCGAACTGGCGAATCACATCGGCGTGCTGCTTGCGAAACTCCTCGCTGGCCGGTGCGAATTTCACCTTTATGCGCTCCACCTCGGCCGGCCCGATGACGCGATACGTGCCACCCTGGGCAACCATCTTCTTTATCAGCTCCTCGTCGGCCTTGATGGTTTCCTGCCACTGCCGTGCGATGATCTCATCCAGAGCCTTTCGAATAGCACTGCGGTGCGCCTCCGGGAGCGCATCGAACCACTTCTTGTCGACGGTCACTGCCGAGGTCGCGAGCGACATACCGGGGTACAGCGACGCGTGTTTGGCCGTTATGCCAACAACGCTGGCCCAGCCTGCGGGCGACGTCATCATGCCGTCGATAACGCCCTGGGATAGAGCGGCAGACATCTCGGACGCTGCAATGGCGACCGGACTGGCCTGAACCGATCGCATCGCGTCGAGCATCGTCTTGCCCGCAATGACGCGGATCTTCTGCCCGCGAAGGTCCTCCAGCTTTTGTACGTCTCGGCTCTTCATCAGGAACATCAGGTCCGCTGTCCTGACGAAACCCAGGATCTCGACCCCCTTAGGCGCCACGTAGTCCGACATCGCCTTCGTGAAGCCCTGCGCGAAGCACCGGTTCGTCATATCGTTCGATGTGAGGGCAAACGGCAGGCTGGCGATGCCGACCCGCGGATCGAGGGCCTCCAGCCTGGATGTGACGGGCCACACCATGTGGACGGAGCCGGTGCCCAATGCCGCAAGGCCGTCCCGGTCGTTGTACAGCTGCGAGGCCTCGAAATACTTCCCCTGGACAGCCCCATTGGTACTCTTCTTGACCTCGTCGATGAACTGAACGATGTAGGGACTTGGATTCACGGACAGCGGGATCTCGCTGGTGATGATCATGTCCGTCGCCTGTGCGCCGGCGCTCAGGGTCAAGGTCGTTGCAACAGCCATCAGGCAGGAATGCAGCTTGCTGTACTTGGATCGCATGACAATCTCCATGGAATCGAACGGCGGTTGGAACCAGCCGAACAGCTTTGCTCAAGTCCGACTGCTGAAAATCCGAAGTGAAGCGAACGCGCTCCGCTCAGCCTCGAAGCGTTGCTGTCGACGACGACAGGCCTGGCAGGCGGTTGTGCCAGTCGGTGACGTTCTGCAGAATGCGTCCGAGTGCCAGGATCTGCTCTTCGCCGAGCGGCCGTCCGACAAACTGCACACCCAACGGCAGGCCTGCATAACCCGTACCGGCCGGTACTGCAAGCGCGGGCAGGCCCAGGTAATTGATCCCGCGGGTCCACGCGGAAAGACGGGAGAATTCGCGCTCGAGAACCGCTTCATCACCGGCTGTAGTCTCGGTCACCAGATGGAGCGACGTCGGGAGTTGCGGGAAGGAGGAGCGCATGCGCTTCGGGAAGCCCAACTTTCAGGAAGTCACGAAGGAGCGGAGCCCGCAATCGCAGCGTGTCGTAGTAGTCCAACCCCGAGAGCAGGAGGCCTCGCGACAAGCGACGCCTGACCTGGCGCCCGTAGATCGACGGGTCGTCACCGAGCCATCGCCTGTGCAATGCGGCCGACTCCACCGCTAGCAGGACGGATCCCAAGTAGCTATAGAGATCGAGTTCGGGCAATTCGATCTCGACGCATTCGACACCGGCATCCGCGAGCGCGCGTCTTGTCTCGACGAGCCTGCCCAGCATGTCCGCGGACACGAGCTCGGAGCCTGTGAGATCCGGAACCGCGACGCGCAATGGTTGGCCACGATCGCGCATCCAGGTCGGGGCCGGTGCGGGGAGGTCGAGGCACGACGGATCGCGGACATCTGCGCCAGCCATGGCGCAGTACGCCCAACCACAAATGTCGGCCGAGCGGCCAAGCGGCCCCACGCAATCGAGGCTCGGGGACAGTGGCATCACACCCGCCATGCTGATCCGGTGCTGCGTAGGCTTCAGCCCCGTGATGCCGCACAGGGCAGCGGGCAGGCGGATCGAGCCGCCCGTGTCGGATCCAATGGCGAGCGGCACATGGCCTGCCGCGACCGACATTCCCGCACCGCTCGAGCTTCCACCGGAAACATGGTCGAGATTCCATGGATTCCGGCCAGGGCCCAGAGCCGTATTGAGCCCCGTCGGTGACATCGCGAACTCGGCCATGTGTTGCGATCCGAGAACGATCGCGCCGGCGTTCTGCAGCCGACTCACGATGGTGGCATCGCGTTCGGCGGGTGCCGCTGCTTGCCGGAGCGCAGAGCCCCAGCCGGCCACGTGCCCGCGGCGATCGATCATGTCCTTGATGCCAATGGGCACGCCGTGCAGAGGGCCCCGGGTCCGTCCTTTCGAACGCTCATCATCGAGTTCCCGGGCACGCCGCAATGCGCCGTCGCCATCGATGTCGCGCCACGCGAGCTGGCCCGGCGGAGACGCTTGTATCCGTGCAAGGCAATTGCGCACCCATTCCTGACTGCTGATCTCGCCTGCGAGCAGATCGTGAATCCCCGGCTCCGACTCGTCCGACGAAGGAGGGGTCGAGAGTCCCTTCAACGTCACCTGAAACGGCTCCGGCACCGTCGACATGGCCAGTGCGGCGACCGCGTCGTCCACGGCGACGCGAAGCCGGTCGACGGCGGAGATGACGTCGCCGAGGTCCGCCTCCGGGATGGAAAAACCGCGTTCCTGCAAAAGCCGTCGTGTCGGTTCGAGCATGCTGTGGACTGGACTTCCCGGGCGGGCATGCTCGTTGGGCATAACGGTATCCTCCTCGGACGGTACTTGTCACCGGCACATGCCGCCCGTACCATTGCTGTTCGGTTATCCGGACAACCGGATATATCGCCGAACGATATTCCTGGCTCGGCGGCGCTGTCAACACGGCCGCAACAACACCGGACGTTCAATGCCGCTCCGCCGCGTGGGACGAAAGCACCAGCCGCCAACTGCCTCGGGAAGCGGGCGGCGGCCAGACCAGCAGCGCCCGGCGGCAATAGCGACGGTTGCCGGACCGCCCAGATACGCACTCGTTGCCGAGTGGCTGATCCGGTCGATTCGCGACGGCGAGTTCGCCGTCGGCTCCTTACTGCCCACTGAGGCCGAGCTGTGCGCACAATTCGCCGTGTCGCGCCATACCGTGCGCGAGGCGCTCAGACGGTTGCGCGAGATGGATCTGGTAACGGCGCAGCAGGGCATCGGAACGCGTGTGAAGGCGAAGCGCCGACCGACGCGCTACATCCAGTCAATCGATTCGATATCGGACCTGTTCGCGCATTACAAGGACACCGAGCTGTTGGTGGTCGCCAAGACCGACGTCATCGCCGTTGGTGGCAAGCACGATTTCCTGCGCTGTCTCCCTGGGCAGCGATGGCGGATTCTGGAGACGGTGCGCTCTCTCAAATCGGATGGCACACCCATCGTGTTGACCGAGATCTTTCTGCCACGGATGTACGCGGACATCGAGGACGGAGTCGCCGATCCTCAAGCGCGCGTGTACCAATTGATCGCGCGCCGGTACGGCGAAAGAGTGAGTGACATACGCCAGGAAATCACGGCTTGTCCGATCCCGGCCAAGCAGGCTCGCTTCCTGAAGGTGCCCGCCCGGTCGGCAGGCCTCTCGATTACTCGCCATTACCGCGGCACGAGCGACAAGACGCTGTTCGTGGCCAGGAGCATCTATCCGGGCAATGCGTTCTCATACGTCACGAATCTCCGCGGCGCGTGGACCGATGAAGAAACTCCCGAGGACTGAAGCCGGGTGCTTTCCTGTGCGCGCGAAGAGGCGTCCTTGCTTGGCATAGCGCCCGGTTCATATGCGACGCGCTGCGGTACGCGCGAGCAGATGCTTGCGCGCGCCGGGGACGGCCGCGCCGACAGGACGGCACAATGAAATCCTCCAACCGGGTTGCGGGCACCTCCAATGAAGCAGGCCCGCTGAAACCTCTCGCCGGTATCCGCGTACTCGACTGCGCGACTTTCATCGCCGGTCCCTATTGCGCGACGTTTCTCGCCGAATTCGGCGCGGAAGTCGTCAAGATCGAACACCCCGTCCAGGGTGATCCCACGAGGAAATTCGGAACACCCACTCCATGCGGTGACTCCCTGGTGTGGCTGTCGGAAGGGCGCAACAAGAAATCTCTGACGCTCGACTTGCGCAATCCGGAGGGCGCCGCCGTGCTGAGGCGTCTGGTGGAACAGGCCGACGTTCTGGTCGAGAACTTCCGGCCGGGCACGCTCGAGCAGTGGGGCCTCGGTTGGGACGCCCTGAAGAAACACAATCCCGGGCTGGTGATGGTCCGTATCTCTGCATACGGTCAGACGGGGCCGTACAGTCGGCGACCCGGATTCGGGCGGATCGCCAATGCGTTCGGTGGCATCTCGTTTCTTGCGGGATATCCCGACCGTCCGCCGGTGACGCCTGGCTCGGCAACGCTCCCCGACTACCTTTCCGGCATGTACGGGGCAATGGGTGCGTTGGTTGCGCTTCGGGCTCGTGAGCGCACCGGTGAGGGGCAGGTAGTCGATGTCGGCCTGTACGAATCCGTATTCCGCATCCTTGACGAGCTAGCTCCCGCGTACCACTTCAATGGATATGTCCGTCAAAGGATGGGGCCCGGCACCGTGAACGCCGTGCCCCATAGCCACTACCAGAGCGCCGATGGACGCTGGATTGCGATCGCGTGCACCAACGACAAGATCTTCGCGCGTTTGGCCCCACTGATCGACTGCGCCGACGCGGCGGCCCCGGGAGGGAAATGGGCGACCGTGTCGCAGCGGACCGCGGACAGAGGTGCAGTGGACGCAGCCGTCGCTGCCTGGACGCGCCGGCATAGCCGCGCACGCCTGTTGGAGCTCTGCGGGGAAGCGGAAGTCCCGTGTGGCCCCGTGTACTCCATCGACGAGATCTTCCAGGACCCTCAGTACCGGGCACGCGAAAACATCGCATACATTCGAGAGCCGCGCATGCCCGGCGACAGCGATGAATTCGCCGTCCCCAATGTGGTGCCGCGTCTCAGCGGAACGCCCGGCCGGATCGAGTGGCTGGGAGAGGCTTTGGGCGCCCACACCGTCGAGGTGCTCCGGGACTGGCTTGGATTGAGCGACGAAGAGATCGAAGCGCTCCGGGCGAGGAGGGCGTGCTGATCCCCTTTCGCTGCTCTGCCCACTGCGCGAGCAGCGCTCGCCATTGAGCGCCATCGCGACGTGTTGCGACGTCAGCTGCGGTAACTCGGCACTGCAACGTTCGCCCGAATGGTATGGCGTGGCGTCGCGTCGAAGCCCGGTAGGGTGTTCAGGCCAGCCACTGGCGCAGTTCTATCGCGTTGGAGTCGGGATCGCGGATCTCGGCACGCGCGTAGGTCGGACGCTTGATCGGGCCCCACGCTGCCTCGATCCCCTTCGACTTCAGAAATGCGAGCGCATCGTCCATATCGTCCACTTCGAGCGCCATCATGCGGTAGCCAAGATGTTCGCCGGAGGGCGCCGCGGGCGACTTCGTTTCTGGATAGCTCATCAACTCGACAGTCGTACCGCCAAGCTCGAGATAGACCAGATCGAGGGGACCCGACGGAGTCGCAGGGACCCGGTCCCGTCGTCGGACGGTGAACCCGAGGACCTCGGTATAGAACTGGACCAGCCGCTCGGGGTTTGCGGTGACCAGTTCGACGTGATCTATGCGCTTGAACATGTGGAAGTATGCTCCTTGGCCATAGCCGCAGGATTTGCGATGCAGCTGCGGAGCAATTGTCGCTCATCCACGGCAGATCAGGGCGTGCCGCGCCGCAACGGACTCGCCGTACGCCCTAGATCTTGCGCCTCAGCAGCATCCTCGTCTCGTCGTGATTGGTTGTGGACTCGCCTCGATGCGTCGGGTCGAGCCACGCCCATTCACCCCGAGGAACGCGGATATGAGTCTCGCCGCGGCTCCTCGCTGCGTGGGCCTCGGCGAGTACGGCCTGCGCGACGCGGGCCCGGTTGCGCTGGAGCGTTTGCGCCGTCCACCACGACGAGCGAGCTGCGCGCTCGGGCTGCGCCGCCATCACCCGTTCGAGCTCGGCCCGCACCGCGTGCGCGTCGACCGTGGTTCGCAACCAGGGCAGCAGCGTCGGCAGGAGCCGACGATTGTTCGCCCGTCGCCGCTTGATCTCGCTCTGCACGACCTTGCGCCAGACGAGCTCGAGGTGCTCGGTGGCCCGGTAGAGCGCGGCCTTGGCCCGCAGATGCGCCTCCGCCGCAGGCACCTGAACCATGACGATGGCTTGGGTGAATTCGGTGTTCATAGCATCGGACCTGCGCTGAGCGACGTTGGTCGCCGGAACGGATCGACGGGATCGGTTCGATGCGACGCGACTCCGACTCACATCACGGTCGGCGCCGAACAGCGATCGCTCGCCGCCCTGGCGCAGCAACATGAGGGAGCGTTGGGTCATGACCCGTTATAACGGATTGCGGCTCGATGTGCTGACGTCTGCGCGCATTGCGCGAACGAAACAACCCGCAGCGTGGCATCGTGACCACACGTTGCGACGCTGTTCATGTTGTGGTCCACGAACGGCAATGCGGGCAAGAGCCGGCGCAGGCTGGCGAAGCAACACGAGCCCGGGAGCCCGCGCACGTGGCTTGCCTGCAGGAGGCTGCACGCTCGCTGCGCCCGACCGCGTGGCGTATCGGCAAGCAGCTCCGGATGCGGAATGTCGCGGAGGACCACCGTTTCAAGCTGGTATCCTGAGCGCAGATGGAGCAGGCAGTAACCCGCACGCCTCGTTTCAAGCGGCTTGTGAGCGCCGCAGGGACCGATGCGGAATCGCCGTCGTGAGAGTCGTCTCGCGGCATGTAGAGCAGTTGCACTCCGTGGCGGAGCTACTGGGGAAACGACGTGATCGCGAAGCAGAGGAGAACCGCATGACGAAGATCCGAGACAGTATCGTCGCCGGCCTGGCGATGAGTGTTTTCATTTTTGGACTTTCCGCCTGCGAGAAGAAGGAAGGTCCCGCGGAACGGGCCGGGAAGGAAGTCGACAAGGCTGTCGGGAGCGCCGGGCAGCAACTGGAGAAGGCGGGTCAGCAGATCCAGGATGCCGCAAAGGACGCCAAGAAGTAGGACCGACGGATACGATCGGCGTCCCTGGATCCGACTCGTGGGCATGAGCGAACACGAGGCCTCCGCTTCGCACGGTGCCGCAGCGGACACCAGGGGCACTCCACCCAACGCGCTCGCGCGCAAGCTCCTCGCGGTTGCTGCAGGCACCGCGGTTCCTTTCCGTGTCGTGCTCGCAGACGGCACCGTTATCCAGCATGGTGGCGCAAGCCCCGCGTTTAACGTGACGTTCAGGACCCGGGACGCAGAGCGTCGCACGATCGCATTCGGGTATGTCGGCTTGCTGGAATCGTACGTTGCCGGCGGTGTCGACATCGACGGCGAGATCGCCCTCGCTTTTCGCGCCGGATTCGATAGCGGCTACGACCGGGTGTCGAATCCGCTGCTGGGGTTGCGCAATCGCTGGCACGAGTGGCGGTTCTCCAACCGGACGACAAGGCAGGCGAAGACGAACGCGCGTTATCACTACGGCTTGGGGGAGCGGTTCTACCGCTACTGGCTCGACACCGTCGGCATGATGTACACCTGTGCCTATTGGTCGGAGGGGACGACCACACTCGAGCAGGCGCAGAAGAACAAGCTGGATCACGTCTGCCGCAAAGTGCAGCTGAAGGCGGGCGAGACCTTCCTCGACGTCGGCTGTGGCTGGGGTGGACTGTTGTTTCACGCCTGGGAGAACTACGGGGCGCTCGGTACCGGCATCAACACGACGACCGAGCAGGTGACGGAGTTGCGCGCCGAGCTTTCGCGGCGCGGACTTGCGGACAAGATCCGCCTCGTCGAATGCGACTTCCGGGAGATGCCGGGGCAGTACGACAAGCTGCTGTCGATCGGTACGCTGGAGCACGCCGGCCGGGATCAGCTGCCCGAGGTGATCCGGGCGCACGCAGATGCGCTCAAGCCCGGGGGACTCGGTGTGATTCACTTCATCGGCCACGTCGGCACGCGAGACACCGAGATCTTCATCCGCAAGTACATCTTTCCGGGGGGCTGGATCCCGAGCCTCGCGCAGGCGGTTGAATGGATGGAGCGCTGCGGTCTCGAGGTGCTCGATGTCGAGAACCTGCGCCGGCATTACGCGCTGACGCTCGACTGCTGGGGGGAACGCTTCGACCGGAACTGGGATGCGATTCACGCCCTCGACCCGGACCGCTTCGACGAGCCCTTTCGTCGCAAGTGGCGTGCGTACCTGTGGTCGTGTGCAGAGGTCTTCCGCTCGAAGACCTTGGAGCTCAACCTGTTCCAGGTAACGGTCAGCAAGGGCGGTGTCGGCACCGGTTATCCGTTGAGCCGGGAGTTTCTCTATCGACCGCCAGCCGAACGGGCAGACCAACCCTAGACCAGTCCGCAGTCCGCAGCGCCGTCGGGCATGGCTGCGATGACCTCGATTCTCGTGGCAATCTCACGCTGGCCAACAAGCGGATCGACCGTCGGTTGCACCCCACCGTTCTCTACCGGTGACGCATTGCTCGCTAGCGGACATCGGCTTTAATCCACATCAACGAATCCGACAAATGAGGTGGGGTACATTCGCGTGATAGGCGAGTCTGATAGCGTGTCCGCGCAGTTCCACATCCAAGCGAAGCCCGAGCGTAACCGTGCGCCATAGGGAATGGCACCGCACGGATCGCATCGGCTGGTTGCGCGCGGCGGTATTGGGTGCCAATGACGGCATCGTGTCGACGGCGAGCCTGGTGCTTGGTGTCGCTGCCGCGCATGGGACACACGGCAGCGTGATGGTGGCCGGCATTGCCGGCCTGGTCGCGGGCGCCATGTCGATGGCTGCCGGCGAGTACGTGTCGGTCCGCTCGCAGGCGGATTCCGAACAAGCTGCGCTCAGCATGGAACGCGCGGAGCTCAAAGCCGACGTCAAGGCCGAGCATCAGGAGCTTGCCGCGATCTATGTGGGCCGCGGTCTCGATCCTGTGCTCGCGAAGCAGGTTGCCGAGCAACTCATGGCCCATGACGCTCTGGGCGCACATTCCCGCGACGAGCTTGGGATCTCCGAGACACTCATGGCGCGGCCGATTCAGGCGGCATTTACGTCGGCGGCCAGCTTCGCCGTCGGGGCAGCCATGCCGCTGCTGGCGGCTGCCGTAGTCTCCGCGTCGAGCCTCATCCCTGTCGTGTCCGGGATTTCGCTGGTGTTCCTTGCGATCCTGGGTGGGCTCGCCGCGCGCGTGGGTGGCGCGAGCGTGACGACGGGTGCCATGCGCGTCACGTTCTGGGGCGCACTTGCAATGGGGCTGACGGCAGGCGTCGGCGCCCTGTTCGGAACGGCGGCGTGACCGGCAAGACGCAACCGAGATGGAGCGGGTCATTACCAGACAGGAGAGTGAATGATGGGCGAAGAAAAGAGTGTGCTGACCAAGATCGGTGACGCCATGGGAGCAGCCATGGACAAGGCGCAGGAAGTGGGCGCCTCGCTGGTTAGAAGGACGGAAGCCGTGGCTTCGGATGCCAGGAGCGGAGCGGAAAAGGTGGGGAACACGGTGGAGAAGAAAGCGCGGGTTGCCACAGGAAAGGTGAAGCGCAAGGGGAAGGCCGCCGAAGCAAGCGCCAAGAAGAGCTATGGCAAGGCGAAACGTACCGTAACGCGCAAGGCCAAGGCCGTGGAAGCCGGTGCGGAGAGGGTCGTCGGCAAGGCGAAGCGCGCCGTGAAGCGCAAGGTGAAGGCAGCGGCAGCAGGCGCTAAAAAGGCCGCCGGCAAGGTCGAGCGCGCCATGAGCCCGAAGAAATCCGCGGTGAAGCGAAAGACCGGCGCGGCCAGGAAGGTCGCCGGACGCAAGACCACCTCGGCCAAGTCCTCGGTGAAGAAAGGTGTCGCCAACGTCAAGACGACGGCCCGGAAGGTGGGCGCCGCGCTAACCAAGGCGGCTAAGGGGGCAGCGAAGAAGCCCGCGAAGAGGGCGACGAAGAGGGCGACGAAGAGGAGCAGGGCTTAACCTACCGCGAACGCTGCGACAGCACGGCCGCATGCAACGGCCCGGGCGCACCCGGGCCGTTGCATTTCGTAGCAGCGCGCGTTGCCCCGAGCGCCGATTCTCGCTCCTCGGACGATCACGAACCTTTGTCGTGGCCTTTCTCCTCGCCCTGCTTGGGTTTCTGCGCGGACCCCTTGCCTTGCGGGCCCTTGTCCTGGCCTTGTGACTTGGTAGGCTGCTGCCCACGCTGTGCAGCGCCTTGCGGTGGCTGCTGCGGCTGCTGCCGGGCGGGCGGGCTTGCCTGGTGCGGAGGCGTCGGTTGGGCGGCTGGCCGCTGAACCTGGCCTTGTGACCTGGGAGGCTGCTGCTCACGCTGCGCAGCGCCTTGCGGTGGCTGCTGCGGTTGCTGCCGGGGGGGCGGGGGGCTTGCCTGGTGCGGGGGCGTCGGTACGGCGGCGGGCGGCTGAACCTGGCCTTGTGACCTTGGAGGCTGCTGGTCACGCTGCGCAGCGCCTTGCGGTGGCTGCTGCGGTTGCTGCCGGACGGGCGGGGGGCTTGCCTGGTGCGGGGGCGTCGGTACGGCGGCGGGCCGCTGAACGTTCGTGCCACCCGTTTGCGGCGGTTGTCCTCGTGGAGCGGGGAAGCGCCTTGCTGCGGTGAAGAGGGCCGGCTGGTGCCGCGTTGGTCCTGCGCCGGAGCAGACGCGGGTGCACTTTGCACTCGCTGCGCCTGATAGTGCTGCTGCACTACGGCGTCTCGCGGCTGGTATCGGTAGTGCTGGCTTTGCAGCGTCTGCTGCTGTTCCGCGCGCGGATACCGATTCCCCGAATATTGCCGCTGGTAACTGGGCAAGGGAGCTGGCGCGGGAACAGCGCTGCGATTCCAGGTGTTCCATCCGCTGTGGCTGCGCTCCCAATCGCTGCCCCAGTGCTCGTTCCAGCGCGGCGGCGCATCCGCCCGCCACCCGCGGAAGTAGTCAGGCGGGTGCCGGTAATACCGCACCGGGACGCGCAACACGAACAGTGGCACCACGTCCGGCCTGACGAGCTGCCACGGGCCGTTGTACCAGGAGCTTGCATACCAGTTGTCCTGCTGGTAGACCCAGTACATGCCATCGTAGAAAAAGTAGTTCGAATTGAGCTGGGGAGCGTAATAGACGGGATAGCCCGGTACGCGCACCAGCTGCGGATAGACCGGCAGGTTGATGCCGATGCTCATCCCGGGAAGCCCGATGCTGACGCTCACCTGAGCCACTGCCGACGTAATCGAGCAAAGTAGCATCCAAAGCACAATGATTCCGTAACGCATTTATTCTATCCTTCACGTCAACCTCGAGGCCGGGTCACTCCAATCCTCGAACGGCACACCTTCCAGCGGAAGCGGTGACGCGCGACACACGCTTCACGACCGGCCTGTCGCTGTCTTCCTGACGATCGACGAGACCTTGGCAAGTCCGTCCGCGGTCGCCTGCGCCGCCCTGTCGGCTTGTTGCCGACGGTCGCGCCGGATCCTTGCGAACGTCTTGTGCAGGTCCGTGTTGAAGCTCGCGGTATATCGAAACGAGGGGTCCAGAATCGATTTCATGTGACCTCACACGATCTCGTCGGCAACAATGCACTATCCGCCGACAGTTGTTGCAGAAACGACGTCCCACCGCGAGTAGGGGACCTCGCTGGGTACACCAAGGCACTCTTCTCGTGAAGAACGTCGCGCGCCCCGCAACGCCCCTTGGAGGCGGCGTAATTCGCGGCGCGAGAGAAGAGTGAAGTCGCTACCCCTTCTTGACGGTTTCCTTCAGATCGCTCACCGCTTCTTTCACGTCGCCAAGCTTGGTCTGCAGTTTGCCCTCGGCCTGATGTTTCAGCCCTTTGGCTTCCTGCTCCTTGCTGCCCGTGAGCTTGCCGACTTCTTCCTGGATCTTGCCGGCGATGTCTTTCGCTGCGCCTTTGACTTGATCCTTGTTCGGGGTAATGGCCATGCTGAACTCCTTTGACAACCGTTGAAACATCTGCTCTGCGAACCGCGACCGGCTCGCACTCCGGGTCACACGGCTCCGCCGACAGCGACGAGGAATGCCTCCCCGCCGCCTGGCCCATCCGGCGGTGGCCGGCTCGTTACTTGAGCCGCATATCATTCTTGACGGACTTGACGCCTGGGACGCCGCGCGCAACCTCGACCGCCTTGTTGATGTTCGCCTGCGAACTGACGAAACCCGTCAGCTGCACCACCCCCTTGAACGTTTCGACGTTGATCTCCGCGGACTTCAGTGATGGTTCATCCAACACAGCCGCCTTGACCTTCGTGGTAATGACGCTGTCGTCAAGGTACTCGCCCGTCCCCTCCTTCGTGGCTGTGGATGCACAGCCCAGGAAGAAGGCCAGCGAGAGCAGCAGCACGAAACTTGAAAGCCGTTTCAGTTGTTGTGTCATTGCCAAATCTCCAGATGAATGATGATCTCCGACTTGCCTCGGCGCCTGAGCCACCGCTACAGCTTGCCCAGCAGCAGCAGAACGATGACCACCAACAACACCAGCCCAAGCACGCCGCTGGGCGCAAAGCCCCATGACCTGCTGTACGGCCAGGTTGGAATCGCACCGAGCAGCACCAGCACCAGAATGATCAGCAGAATGGTTCCCACGCTCATTTCATATCTCCTTGTCTGACCGCCCCCGCTGCGCTAGTGACTTGCGCCGCGATCCTGCACGCGAAGCCCAACCCAGGTTCTAGCGCCACGTCATCGCATCGGGCCCCGCTTCCGTCGCGAGTCGTGCAATTGCCGGCCCCGCTCTTAGCCTGCCTCCACCCTATGTCGCACACTACCCGCCGACATGATGACGCGCGTTGACAAAACGCACCGTTCGGTATCGCACATAATTTGCGTCACACACGTCCGGGTCTGCGGCAAAGCGCTCCTGGGTGATCGTCTGACCTTGATTTGACGACACAAAGTGGTTCGCGACAACAAAGGCATCCGAACTCATGACCGTCTGGGACAATCGGTGTGTGGCGGGGAGGCAGCTGCCGGAACTCGACTTGAGAGATGTCAACAACCACGCTGGGAACGCCAGCCAGGGGCAGGAAACGCGTCCATACTCGCAACAGCATCGGAAGCGTAGTGAGGATGCCGATGTGCGTCGTAGGCTGTGGGCTATTGCAGCAGTTGACTTTCGAACAGCCTACGGACATGTCAGCCGGCAGCGGGGAAACCGAACGACATAAGGATGGATATCATGCTCTATACACTTGCGGTCGTCTTGCTCGTATTGTGGGCACTCGGGCTCGTGACGTCGTACACGATGGGCGGCTTCATTCATATTCTTCTGGTAGTCGCCATCGTCATGGTCCTGCTCAATCTCATCAGCGGACGACGTTCGTTGTGACGGTTTGGGCATACGGCCGGCGCGTGATCGCGCTGGCCGTATGCCCAGAGGAATGAGCAGTACGTCCGGGCGAATCCGTGGCAGGTTCTGACGATCGCCGCCGGGGCGGGTGTCGCGCTCGGCTACCTGGTCGGGCGCTGCTCCGACTCGGATTCGTAATTTCGGATGGGCAGGTCCCGTGCCGCGTTGCACGGACTGACGCAGCAGTCGCGCAAAGCGTCTACCCGCGCGCTTGGCTCTTGGCGACGGGGTCGCGCAAGGTGTACTTTCTGGAGTCTCCCATGGTTCTTTGTCCCGTCGCCATTGCCATCGGTTGCAAGAAGTGTCCGATATTCGGGATTTGCCCGGTAAAGGGCATCATCGGCGACTACAAACCAGACGAGGCAGCCAAGAACGCGCCGCGCCAGGGCGCAGCAAAGCGCGCCCCAACAAAGAAACGGTGACTCGAGCCTGCTCCCGCACCGATCCATGTCGGTAGCGCCTCGGGCGTCGTTGCCGACTGCGCGCCAGGTTTGGCATTTGTGAACGTACTTGGCCAGCGCTGCGGTACCAAGCTAGCGCGCGTGAAACGCAAGCTTGCGCTGCGGCGTTCGCATGGAGGCACGGGTTCCCGAGTCGATCGGGCCGGCGACGGCTCACTTTCGCGTCAAACCAAAATCATTACTCCCGTTTCTTTCTTTCTTGCCTGGCTTGCCAATCCGCTGCGCGTCGGCGCCATCTCGCCCTCCAGCCCGGCCCTGGCCAACGCCATCACGGCCGAGATCACACCCGCATGTGCTCCGATCATCGAGCTGGGGCCCGGCACCGGCGTGTTCACCCGCTCGCTGATCTCTCGTGGGATTCCGGAAGATCGCCTGGCACTCATCGAGCATGGCGCCGATTTCGCGCGAACGCTCGAGCGGCTGTTTCCGCGGGCCCGCGTGCTCCGGATGGACGCGACGCGCCTGAAGGACATCGACCTGTTCGACGGCGAGCGCGCCGGTGCGATCGTGAGCGGCCTGCCGCTGTTGCTGATGCCGCCGAAAGAGGTGATCGCCGTGCTCGAGGGAGCGTTCGAACGTCTGCGTCCCGAGGGCGCGTTCTACCAGTTCACCTACGGGCCGAATTCGCCGGTGTCGCGTCCCATCCTCGACCGGCTCGGCCTCAAGGCCGCGCGATTCGGCGGAACGCTCGCCAACGTCCCTCCCGCCTCCGTGTATCGCATCCGCCGTCGCCCGTCCCGCACATCCGGAATCGTCGGCAGCAGATCCCATGGCACCCTCTGACCATCTCGCCAAGTCAGCCCGGATGCTGGCGTCGATCGCCGTGGTTGTTGCGGCGCTTTACCTCGCCAAGGGTGTGCTGGTTCCCATGACGCTGGCGGTGCTGTTGAGCTTCCTGTTGAGCCCCGCGTGTGACTGGCTCGAGCGGCACTGGCTCGGTCGTGTCCCGGCCGTGGTGGTAACGGCACTCGTTGGCTTCACGGTGCTCGGCGGCGCAACCTGGATGGCCGTGGTTCAAGTGTCGGACCTGGCTCCCAGAATGCCCGAATACGAGACCAATCTGAAAGCGAAGCTCGAATCGGCGAACGCTCGTGTCACCGCCACGCTGGGCAGGGTAACAAGAACAGCTCAGGGAATGAGCGAGAACCTATCGCCCGTCGACGTGGCTCAGGCGCCGCAGGGGACCAAGGAATGGCCCTATTCGGTTCGGATCATTTCCTCGCCGGCGAGTCCGCTGCAAGTCTTTGGCAGTATGTTTGGCACAGTGCTGGAGGTGTTGGGCTCGATCGGTGTGGTGATCGTTCTTGTCGTCTTTTTCCTCATCCGTCGCGACGACCTGCGCGATCGCTTCATTCTCCTGGTTGGACAAGGTCAAATGACACTGACCACGCAGATGCTGGAAGACGCCGGTACACGGGTCAGCCGGTACCTCGCGACGGAGTTCCTGCTCAATGTCATTTTCGGCACCGCCGTGGGTGGCGGGCTCTATCTGATCGGCGTGCCCAATCCGATTCTGTGGGGAATCCTGGCCACGACCCTTCGATTCATTCCCTACATCGGCCCGTGGCTCGCCGCTGCAATGCCGATTGGCCTGTCGATGGCCATATCGGGCGATTGGGTGGCGCCGAGCCTTACGATCGCTTTGTTCGTCGCTCTGGAACTCTTCACTAACAACGTCCTGGAGCCGTGGCTCTATGGCAAGAACACGGGTGTGTCCGCTGTCGCGGTGCTGTTGGCGGCCGTTTTCTGGACCTGGTTGTGGGGAGTGGTGGGGCTGCTGCTGGCGACCCCGCTGACCGTGTGTCTGCTGGTGGTCGGCAAGCACGTTCCCCAGCTCTCCTTCTTGAACACACTGCTGGGCGACAAGCCGGTGTTCGAGCCCACGAAGCGAATCTATCAGCGGCTCCTGGCGGGAGATGATGAAGAGGCTACCGAATTGCTCGATGAATACTTCGAGCACACACCGCTCGTCGAAGTCTACGACACGGTGCTGATCCCGGCACTGGCTTCGGCCGAAACGCATTGGCGTCAGGGCGAGCTGGAGGAGGGCCGGCACAAGTTCATCTTGCAGACTCTGAAGTCCATGATTCAGGAACGGGGTGAGCGCCAGCAGGATCTGCACGAAAAGCAGAGCAGCGAGGACATGAAAGAGGCGGTAGCAGATTCCAGTCTTGCCGATCGGGCCAGTTTGCCAGGCCTTTGCGTCCTCTGCCTCCCGGCTCACGGCGAGGGGGACGAATTAGCCGGGATGATGCTCGCGCAAATCGTGGACATCCGCGGCTGTGTCGTGCAGACCGTCCCGGCTACGGCGGCGGCAGCGGCTAGCGAACTGGTTGATTACGTCGAACAGCGCAAAGCCGATGTGGTCTGCATCTCCGCCGCGCCGCCCGCGGCCGTGGCGCACGCTCGCCGCCTGCGCATGCGTCTTCGTCGCCGGTATCCGAAATTGAATCTGGTCGTGGGATTGTGGAATGGACCCAGTGACCTGAATGAGGCGAAAGAGCGGATCGGATCTGACGCGCGAACCCACATCGTCTCGACGTTGACGGATGCTCGAGAACAGATCCGCATGCTTGTCGAGCGGCGATCCGAGAAGCAGGTGCCGCCGGATGACAAGAAATTGGTCGTGGCGGGGGCGTGCAAGTAAAGCGACCTGTCAAATCACTGTCTCTGTTTGTCACCATCCAAAGCCGAAACACCCTGACTTGTGCGGTCGAATCTGACGATCCTTCCCATGCTACAAGCGGGCGAACACCTCGTTAGCCTGCTCCGAGACGCGTACGAACGTGGTTCGCTTCGAGAACTCGCGTAGCCGCCGCGCCCCGACGTAGGTGCATGCGGAGCGCACGCCGCCCAGGATCTCCTGCACGGTACCCGCGACCGGACCACGGTAGGGCACGAGCACCTCCTTGCCTTCTGCCGCGCGGTACTGAGCCACGCCGCCCGCGTATTTCTCCATCGCCGTCCGGCTGCTCATCCCGTAGAAGCGCTGGTACCTCTGGTTGTCCCGCTCGACGACGTCGCCCGAGCATTCGTCGTGGCCGGCGAACATGCCGCCAAGCATGACGAAATCGGCGCCGCCGCCGAATGCCTTGGCGACGTCGCCCGGCGTCGCGCAGCCGCCGTCGGCGCAGATATGACCCTCGAGCCCATGCGCGGCGTCCGCGCATTCGATGATCGCCGAGAGCTGCGGGTAGCCCACGCCGGTCATCTTGCGCGTCGTGCACACCGATCCCGGACCGATACCCACCTTGACGATGTCCGCGCCGGAGAGGATCAGTTCCTCCGTCATCTCGCCGGTGACGACGTTGCCCGCCATGATGACGAGGTGCGGGTACCGCTCGCGAATCTTCGCGACAAAACGCACGAAGCCCTCGGTGTAGCCATTGGCGACATCGACACACACGTAGCGGATCGTCGCGTCGTCGCCGGTGCCCGCCGACTTCATCACGTGGCCGAACTTCTCTTCGTCGGCCGGGGCGATGCCCATCGAGTAGTATGCGGCGGACTTGCGCTCCAGGCCCTTGAAGAACGCAACGAGCTCCTCGACCGCATAGTGCTTGTGCAGCGCGGTCGACAGCTCGAAAGCGTCCAGCGTGCGTGCCATCTCCATCGTGCCGGTCGTATCCATGTTGGCGGCAATGATCGGCACGCCGTGGTAGGCAACCTGCGTGTGGTGGAAGCGAAACTCGCGCGAGATGTCGACGTTCGAGCGCGTGGAAAGCGTGCTGCGCTTGGGGCGGATCAGCACGTCCTTGAAGTCCAGTCTGACCTCGGTCTCGATGCGCATCGGCACTCCTTGCACCGGGTGGCGGGCGCAATTGCCCTGGTTGATCTGCATTCAGTGATGGAACCTGACCAACGTCGCAGAAGCGCTTTGCGGCCAACGACGCGCTCGACTGCCGCCATTCCCTGATTATCGCCGGCCTGCGTCCTCCAGCAAGGAGAACGGATTTACCGCCGTGCCCTCCCACCAATGCCTGTCCGGGCCCAATCGAAAGATCGCGAAATGCAGGTGCGGCGCATCGGGCGCGGCGTTGCCGGAGATGCCGACGTACCCCAGCAGGTCGCCCTGCTTTACCAGGGTGCCTTCGCTCAGCCCGGCGGCGTAGGCGTCGAGGTGCGCGTAATAGTAGGCGAATCTCGCATCGGGATCGAACTGGTAGACGGTGAGCCCGCCGGGCACGCTGCTGAACAGCTTGACGACACGTCCATCGCCGGCGGCGACGACCGGCGACCCGATTGGAGCGGGGATGTCGATCGCCTCGTGCCGGCGCGCTCCGCGACGCTCGTTGAAGGAGTCGCGAAGACTCGCGCGCGAGACACCCGAGATCGGGATAATCAACCGACGGGTTGCGAGCAGCCGCGCACTATCGTCGCTGGTCGCACTGTCCGGGGCGCTCGCGGGGTTTGCGCCGTTAGCAGGACTCCGTGCATCGCCCACACCGGCGACACCGGTCCCACTGAATGACGCGTGGCCGAAAGGCATGGCGATGACCAGCGCCGTGGCTAACATCGCCACGCCCAGCGTCGACGTGGATCGGAGCAGCAGCACGTCTACTCCTGGACGTTGACGGCCATGCCTGCCGAGACCATCGCGGAGAGCTTCTGCACGTCCCAGTTGGTCAGATGGATGCAGCCATGTGTTTCCACACGACCGACTCTCGATGGCTCCGCCGTCCCATGGATGCCGTCATGCGGCTTGCTCAGACCCAGCCACATCACGCCAATCGGGCTGTTGGGGCCAGGCGCGACCTTGACCTTTTCGTAGTGGCGTTTGGCGTCCCAGATCAGTGCCGGATCGTAATAAAACACCGGGTCCTTCACTTCGTTGATTATCTTCCATTTGCCGGCCGTCAGCGGATCGCGCGGTCCACCGAGGCTGACCGGGAATTGCGCAAGCACTCGACCGTCGTGGTCGAGTGCCCGCAGTAGCCGGTCGCTTCTGATCACCACGACCGACGCTGCCATGGGTGGCGGCTTTTCCGCGATCACAGCGGGCACCCACATTTCGACGCCAGCCTTGAACCTCTTGCCCGGATTGAGATCGCGCAGCAGCCGTGGACTAGCGTGAAATCGTTCCGCCAGCGCTTCGGTCAACGACCCATAGCCGAGCGACGGCAGCTTCGCTCGTTCCATGAGATCGGCGGGAATCCGGACGAAGGGGCCCGCGGCATCCTTTTCGGTGATCGTGTACGTCGTCAGCACCGGGGCGTCGCCGACGCTTAGCGCCTGCCACGTTGGCGCGTTGATTCGCCCGGTGGGGGGAAGCCCGTTCTCTTTCTGGAACGTCGCGACGGCCTTGCGCATATTCTCGCCAAAGCCGCCGTCGATCTCGCCCGGCGAATACCACGCGCGGTCGAGCAGCACCTGTGCTCGTACGACGCCGGCGCCGCGTGCACCGCGGGCGAGCGCGGGCCTCGCGGCGACGGCGTTGATGGATGCGACGAATCGGGGCGGAGCGGTGGTGGCGCCGGTCGCGGCGGATACCGCCGCCCTGGTCGGTGCGGCGTTGACCGCGAACGTAACCGCGAGCGCAAATGCCGCCAATGCGTGTAGAAGCAGCAATGCAATTTGGCGCAGCATCTTCTTCCTCTACGGCAACAGCGGTAGGGCCGTATCGGCCACGTTCCCGAAGGGGTGTCGTGCAGTTCTACGGATCGGTGGTGGCGGGGCGGGACACTCGCGCAGGTCATTGTCAATCAGCCTCATCGTCTGCCCGCCGTCCGTGCGCCTGAAGTCCCTCGCGCCTCTCTTTCCCAGACCTGGGGCGCGGGAACCTACCACGATCCGTCTCCCGACGAAGAATCGCGCGACGATCGGAGTGATGGCAGTAGGTGCATTTGCAGAGCCAAGGCGACGAACATTCTGCCAGTGGCAATAGGGGCGCCTCGGCGCTCAAGAAGCGTTTGCCACGCAGTCCCTCGGCAGCCGGGCACGCACCGGACTGTCCGACGACGCTGACCGCGTGCCAAGGTTGTTGGGAGGATCCCGGTAGCTTCGTCTTCGTTACCATCTGCGGGCGTTCCCATGCCATGCGCTACTAAGACTGCGATGTCCGGTTCTTGGAAAATCTAACTTGCATTGGGCGCTGATGTCGCAGCCTGCGAGATGACTGTCGTCAACAACTCGCCGAATTCAAGGCGTCGAGCCGTACTGTGGACGAATTGTTCGTGCTTGCAACGAAAGTCGAGGGACGCGTACCGTGATGCTCGTGATCCAACCTGCGCGACATAGGGGAGATGAGCGTGGCCGAAATTACCTACTTCTCGGACGTACTGTGCATATGGGCATATGCCTCGCAAGCTCGCATCGATGCCGTCAAAGACACCTTTGGCGACGCCATCCGGATAGAGCATCGGTTCTGTTCCGTCTTCGCCGATACGGAAGGGAAGGTCGCGTCGGCCTGGAAGGACAAAGGCGGATATGCGGGCTTCAACTCGCATTTGCGGCAGGTAGCCGAGAGGTTTCCGCATATCGAGGTTCACCCCGAGATCTGGTTGAAGACGCGCCCCTTGACTTCGGCCAGCGCGCATCTCTTCCTGAAGGCGGTCCAGCACTGGGACCGCGAATCGGCAGGGCCATCAGGTCATGAACCGAGCCTGTTCGATCAAGTGATGTGGAGCTTCCGCTGTGCGTTCTTCCGCGATAACCGGGACATCGCTCGCTGGGATGTCCAATGCGAGATCGCCGAGGGCCTCGGCGTGGACATCGGCGCGATCGAAGACTCCATTCACAGTGGCAGCGCATTCGCCCGCCTGGCTGCGGACTACCAGGACGCCGACAAGATGCGGATCGAAGGCAGTCCGAGCTTCGTGTTGAACGAGGGGCGCCAGAAGCTGTACGGGAACATCGGGTTCCGCTTGCTGGAGGCGAACATTCAAGAACTCTTGCGGGGGCCCCGCAGCGAAGAAGCCAGTTGGTGCTGATCCCCCATCTTCGACGCGGCCTTGCCCGCCGCCAACAACACCGGGTCCCAGACCGGCGAGAACGGTGGGGCATAGGAGAGGTCCATGCCGGCCACCGCCTCCACGGTCATCTCGTTCCACAGCGCCGTGGCCAGCACGTCGATGCGTTTGCCCGCGCCGGCCCCGCCAACGATCTGTGCGCCGAGCAACCGACCCGTCCGGCGCTCGGCCACGATCTTGATGCGCATCGGCTGCGCGCCCGGATAGTAGTGCGCCCGGCTCGATGCCTCGGTGGTCACGCCAACGGCGTCGAACCCCGCAGCTCCGGCCTCCCGTTCGGTAAGCCCGGTGCGACCGATCTCCAGGTCTTGGAATTTGGTGATTGCCGTGCCGAGCACGCCACCGAACGCGGCGTCACCGCCGGCGATGTTGGTGCCGGCGACGCGGCCCTGCTTGTTGGCGTGCGTGCCGAGGGCGATCACGACCGAGCGCCCAGTAACGCGGTGGCGCGACTCGACGCAGTCGCCGGCCGCCCAGACGTGCGGCGTACCGGTGCGCAGGTGGTCGTCGACGATGATGCCGCCGGCCTCGCCCACGCCGATGCCCGCGGCGCGAGCCAGGTCTGCGTTGGGACGCACCCCGAGCCCGATCACCACGAGGTCGGCCGCGATCGGACCCACGGCGGTTTCCACGGCCGTGACGCGTCCGTCGACTGCGGTGAACCCGGTGACCGCGGTGCCGAGTTGCAGGTTGATCCCCGCCACCCGCATCGCGTCCGCGACACCGGTCGCCATGTCGGCGTCCAGCACCGCGCCCATGGGTGCGTCGAGCCGTTCGATCACCGTCACGTCGAGGCCCCGTTCGAGCAGCGCCTCCGCGACCTCCAGTCCGATGTAACCGGCGCCGACCACCACGGCGCGTCGGGCCCCTGCGTCGAGTCGTCGTTCCACAGCCATCGCGTCGTCGAGGGTCCGGAGCTGCAGCACGCCTTCCGCGTCGATGCCCGGCCACGGAGGGGCGATGCCCGATGCGCCGGTGCCGATGAGGAGCTCGTCGTAGTGTTCGACCGCCTCCCGACCGGTGTCGAGGTCGCGCACCGTCACGGTCGACGCCTTCACGGCGATGGCGGTGACGTCGTGATGGATTCGAACGTCGATGCCGTTGTCGCGGTGCTGTTGCGGGGTCCGGGCGATGAGTAGCTCCGGTGTAGCAACGAGCCCGCCGACCAAGTAGGGGAGGCCGCAGGCGGCGTACGAGGTACGGGACCCGCGCTCGAAGGCCACGATCTCCAGGTCGTCGGGGGATGTCATCCGCCGCGCCTGCGAGGCTGCGGACATGCCTGCGGCGTCACCGCCAACGATCACCAGTCGTCGTGCCATCTCCGTCTCCCGTCACGGCGACTATGTCGTCATCGAAGGATAACCGGGGAGACGCTAGCGTCGGCTCGACCCCGTGCTGTCGGCATCATCGACAATTGCGTCGTCGTCGACGTGCGACGGCTCTTCGAATATCGTTTCGAGTCGAGTCGCGTCGGTGCTGTCGACATCGCGTTCGAGCGCCGCGCTGACTGCCGTATCGTCGCCGTTCGCAGCGCGTTTCGCTTCGCCAGCCGGCGCCGCATTGTGGCGACCGGGTTTGCTGACAGCCGCCGCCTTTGCGCCGACCGCATGGCGCTGCTGTTTGGTCTTGCGGGTCGAACTCATCGTGGCCGACCTCCAGTCTGGACTGCCATCCTCTGGCCCTGCGCACGATCGAACACCGTCTTCACAATCTGATAGCACGAGCAGGACGCCGCCTTGAGGCCCCTCACACTGAGCATGCGAATTTCTCCGCGGGTGTCGTCGATCAATTTGCGGCCTTTGAGCGCGCTCGCGGCCTCTGTGAAGCCCTCGCGCAGCAGGCCCAGCGAACGAAATCTTGGGCGCGATCGGAACCACCGTCTGTTCGGCACCGCACTCATCTGCGGCAGGAGTGCCGTCGTTCCGACCGGTTGCCGCATCTCATTCTGGCGCTGTCGAAGCAGGCTAGCTTGACTTCCGTCAAGCAGCACGAGGCGAGAGTGCTCTTAATCGCCTAGACTACCTTCATGGACGCCGACAAACCGGGCCGCAGCGATGGGAAGGTGTCATCCTTGCCCTTGAAGGACGAGGTCCCCGTGGCTGCACCTGCGGGCTCGAGTCCCCATCAGAATCATCTGCTCGACGCGCTGCCGGCCGGTGACTACGCGCGTCTCGCACCCCATCTGGAACTGATACCGATGAACCTCGGTGACGTTCTGTATGAGTCCGGGGCCAAGTTGCGGCACGTTTACTTCCCGACCACAGCCATCATCTCGCTGCTGTACGTGATGGAGGACGGCGCATCGGCCGAAATCGCCGTCGTGGGCAACGAAGGCATCCTCGGCATATCGCTATTCATGGGGGGCAACACCACGCCCAGCCGCGCCATCGTCCAAAGCGCGGGGCACGCCTACCGACTCAAGGCCGACTTGCTCAAGGATGAGTTCGAGCGTTACGGTCCGACCATGCATCTCCTGCTTCGCTACACCCAGGCGCTGATCACCCAGATGGCGCAGACCGCGGTCTGCAATCGGCACCACTCGGTCGACAAGCAATTGTGTCGGTGGCTGCTGCTGTGTCTGGATCGGTTGGCGTCGAACGAAATCTCCATGACGCAGGAACTGATCGCCAACATGCTGGGGGTGCGCCGCGAAGGTGTCACCGAGGCGGCCGGGAAGTTGCAGGATGCCGGGTTGATTCAGTACAGCCGCGGCAAGATCACCGTGCTCGATCGCCCGGGCCTGGAGGCGAGATGCTGTGAGTGCTACCAGGTGGTCAAGACGGAGTTCGATCGGCTCCTGCCGTACATCGCCAAGTAGCTCTCCGAACCGCACTCTGCCAGGATTGCCCGGCGACGACTTCGACGCCCGGGCACGGCAGCCCCGGTGCTTGGACCGGCGAGCCTATTCTCGAAAGTGCTGGCGAACCTTTGCCGCAATCTGCGGAGCGGTCATCTTGTCGACGGTCTCGACACCGACGATGCGTCCACCGAGTCCTTTACTCGCAAGCCGCTTCTTGAGCTCTCCCTTGGCCTCGCCCGGACCAAAGAGCAGGATGGACTCCGCATCACGGATGTGCGAGATCACCTCGTCATAGTATCTATCGAGATGAGCCGCAAATTGTCTGTCCTGCTGGTCGTCTGCGGAGCCATCTTCCGGTCTGTTACCGCCAGAGAATCGGACATGCTTCTCCATGCCTGATTCAATTCGTCGGGCCTCTTCTTCTTCATCTCCGACGAACACTATGAACGTCTCCCTGTGGTCGATCCACAAACCCGCCTGTCTCTTCATGCATTTCTCCTTCGTCTACGCCATCGTCCAGAACGTTTCAATGCCAGTCGGCGGCTCAACGCGGTCGACCGCGTCTTGCGATCGCGGCCGCGACTGCCACCCAGGTGGCCTCGAATGCTTCGGGCGTGAAGCCGGCGCCTGAGGGCAACCAGTTCCCCGGTATGTCCGCTCGCCAGCGTGTAGTGCCCGACCACATCGAGGTGATCGGCCCGCGCGACATGCAGCAACCGTCCGTGCAGCTGGCTCAACGTCGGCACGATGCCATCGCTGATGCCCGGGGTCACCGTGAAGCCGAGGCCGCGATCGAGCAGGCGCTGTGTCGCTCTGCCCGGTTTCGGATAGGGGTAGTGCGAGTGCGGCCGCGCCGTGAGGGCATGGAGCAGCCTGAACAACGTGCGAAGAGCCAGGTACTCGGGATCGACCAGCGTCTTCAGCTTCAATTCCTCGCGCGGCTTCGGCACGCCGGCGACGACGCAGCCATAGTCGACACCGGCACGATCGACCACGGCCGCGTCGAAAATGTCGATGCCTTCGGGCGTGAGTTGCAGCACGGTGCCCTGGTCCCGTTCGATCTCGCCCAGATATTTCCACACCGCGTCCCTGCGGTTGAACCGCATCTTGCGCAGCAGGCTTTCGGCGACGCGATCGAGCATGGTTCCCTTGCGCCCCAGCCAGTCGTCGAGCCGCGCGACCAGCGCGATCGCCTTGGCCGCGGCGAGAATCGCCCCGCGTCCCTGTCCCGACGTCGCCAGGGCGGTCAGCACCAGCAAAAGCGTCTGGCCCTGGACGGTGACAAAGTGATTGGCGAGCGGTGTGCCATGATGCGGCGTGGTCACGCAAACGGCCGTCCGCGTCAGGCGGGCGATGCGCTCTTCCGAGTCGCCGCGCGCGATCTTCACCCCCGGGGTCAGCAGCATGCGCACGTCGAGGCCGCCGGTCGAATGGCCGACGAAGTGCAGCTCCCGGGCCTTCAGGCCGCCGCTGCGGAGCACCTGCTGGCGCAGCGCATCGGCGCGACGCGTGATCGAGGCGGTCGGCTGCGTCATGCACCGGACGATGCGCGCATCGAGGCCGCGCTGGCGCAGCGCGCGACCGAGCGCCTGCTCCACATCCTCGAAATAGCTCACCGCGCCGACGGACGTGAAGCCGAAGAAGCCCGGCACCAGGAAGACGAGTGGTGTCGTCATGACCTCATTGTGCCTGCGCGCGTGGCTGGCGCATTGCGGCGAATGACCGCTTCGCGCGAATCTTGCCGGAACCAGCGCCGAGGTGAAACCGATGCTACCGCGCCGTAATTCCCTCGGACGGGATCGTGGGCGGGCGCGCGCTGCCTGAATCCGGTCGACTGTCCGCATCGGAAGGCGCGGGCTTTGCGCCGCTGCCTTTCGTTGCGGGAGAGGCGTTCGATGTGGACGTCGAGTCTGCCGCGCTTGTGGTCGTTGCATGCGGGTGCTGTGACAGGAACGACATGGCGATCGCAAAGCACAGCCACATGAGCCAGTAATTGTTTCCCTGCGCACGACTCGCCGCGATGGTTGCCGCCCTGGGGGTGGTGGCTGCGCGTGCCTTTGGCAGAAGCGCAATCAATCGGGCCGCAAGAATCTCCGTTTCTGCCGACCGCTGTCGTTTGCCGGGAAACAGATCGAGCGTCGAGACGAGAGTCCTTTGAGCGTCCGGCGTGGACAGTGTCGCCAGACGGGCGGCCTCGTCCCAAGGATCGACGTTCATGCGCGCGAATGCGGACAGGACGCTGAGCGGCATTCCGCCGGGCTCATCGCATATCGCCGCAAACAGAAAGTCGTCGTATCGAGAGGTGCCGTTCAAGACCGAACGTTGAGTAGCCATAACGGAGCCGCCGTCGCTCATAGCGTAGTGGTCAAATCCTACGGCGCGCCCTTCACCGCGTCGGGGCGGTAGCGCACATAAGCATGGGAGAGAATAGGCGGCGCCGAAGAAGAGCAGCTCGCAGTGCAACTCGGGAAGCAGGGCCGCTGGAGCCCCTTGTCACGGAGCACGGGCGGCCGGGCAACGCCACGGGAACTCTCGAACAACAAAGTTGACTAAAATAATCAGGTATAATGGCGACGGCCCTGTTGCGCATCGACTCGGCCGAACTTAGGAGGGGCAAGCGATGAGGCTGACGACCAAAGGGCGTTTTGCGGTCACGGCGATGATCGATCTCGCAATGCAGGATGGCAGCGACCCCGTGACGCTTGCGGACATCAGCCGGCGTCAGAAGATTTCGCTCTCCTATCTCGAGCAGTTGTTCGCCAAATTGCGCCGCTGCGCGCTCGTCGACAGCTTTCGCGGGCCGGGCGGCGGCTATTGCCTGGCGAAGGACATGGGCCAAGTCTCGGTCGCCGAAATCATTCTTGCCGTCGACGAGCGGCTCGACGCGACGCCATCCGCCGGCGCGGAAAACCGCCCGGACGACCTGAAATGTCGCACCGACGAACTGTGGGCACAGTTGAATCAGCACATCCTGGGTTATCTGGGCAGCGTGAGTCTGGGACAATTGGTCGAGGACCAGAAAGCAACGGCAACGCAGGTGACGCCAGTACAAGACATGCGCGACACCGTCCCGAAGCGCCAACGTGTCACGGCTTCCGCTTGAAGGACGCGCCCAAAGCGTTGTCGCCATGACCCAAGGCCGTTTCGGATTCCGGAAGATGTTGGAGCGATTCCAATGAGCACGGCACTGCAAAACCTGGTCAATCAGCCCTACAGGCACGGGTTCGTCACCGAAATCGAGTCCGACGTTGCGCCCAAAGGGCTCGACGAGGACACGATCCGGCTGATCTCGAGCAAGAAGAACGAGCCGCAGTGGCTGCTCGAATTCCGTCTCGAGGCTTATCGGCATTGGCTCGAGATGGACGAGCCGAAGTGGCCGAACGTCCACTATCCGAAGATCGACTTCCAGGCGATCAGCTACTACTCGGCGCCGAAGGCAAAGCCGAAGCTCAGCAGCATGGACGAGGTCGACCCGGAGCTGTTGCGCACCTTCGAGAAGCTCGGTGTGCCGATGAACGAGCGCGCGAAGCTGGCCGGGGTCGCGGTCGACGTGATCTTCGACAGCGTATCGGTGGCCACGACCTACAAGGAGAAGCTCGCCGAGGTCGGCATCATCTTCTGCTCGATCACGGAAGCCGTGCACAAGCATCCGGAACTCGTGCGCAAATACCTCGGCACCGTGGTTCCAGCCGGTGACAACTACTACGCGGCGCTCAATTCGGCGGTGTTCACGGACGGCTCGTTCTGCTTCATTCCCAAGGGTGTCCAGTGTCCGATGGACCTGTCGACCTATTTCCGCATCAATACCCAGGACTCGGGGCAGTTCGAGCGCACGCTGATCATTGCCGAGGAGGGCGCGTCGGTGTCGTATCTCGAGGGCTGTACGGCACCCAAGTTCGACACCAACCAGCTGCATGCGGCGGTGGTCGAGCTGGTGGCGCTCGACCGTGCCGACATCAAGTACTCGACGGTACAGAACTGGTACGCGGGCGACGAAAAGGGCGTGGGCGGCATCTACAACTTCGTCACCAAGCGCGGCCTGTGCAAAGGTGCGGACTCGCGGATCTCCTGGACGCAGGTCGAAACCGGCTCGGCCATCACCTGGAAGTATCCGAGCTGCGTGCTCGTCGGCGACAACTCGATCGGCGAGTTCTACTCGGTCGCGCTCACGAACAATTATCAGCAGGCCGATACCGGCACCAAGATGATCCACATCGGCAGGAACACGCGCAGCACGATCGTCAGCAAGGGCATCTCCGCCGGCCACTCGAACAACAGCTACCGCGGATTGGTCAGGATCGGCGCGAAAGCCGACGGCGCGCGCAACTACTCGCAGTGCGACTCGATGCTGATCGGCGACCGCTGCGGCGCCAACACCTTTCCGTATATCCAGGTGAACAACAGCAGCGCCGTGGTCGAGCACGAGGCTTCGACGTCGAAGATCGGCGAGGACCAGCTGTTCTACTTCGCCCAGCGCGGCATCGGTGCCGAGGAAGCGGTGTCGATGATCATCAACGGCTTCTGCAAGACCGTGTTCCAGCAGCTCCCGATGGAGTTCGCCGTCGAGGCGACCAAACTGCTCGGGCTGAAGCTCGAAGGGAGTGTCGGATGATTCGGCAAGACGGCGAAGACACTGCTCGCGGTGCGCGGTTTGTGCGCGACCGTGAACGGCATCGAAATACTCAAGGGCATCGACCTCACGGTGCGCAGCGGGGAAGTGCACGCGGTGATGGGGCCGAACGGGTCCGGCAAGAGTACCTTCGCCAAGGTATTGGCCGGCCATCCCGCTTACGTCGTGACCGGCGGCACGATCCTCTATGAGGACCGCAACCTGCTCGAGCTCAAGCCCGAAGAGCGGGCGCGCTCCGGTGTCTTTCTCGGCTTTCAATACCCGGTCGAGATTCCCGGCGTCGCCAACAGCCAGTTCCTGCGGCTCGCCTACAACACGGTCGCAGTGCAGCGCGGCAAGGAGGAGCTCGACCCCCTCGAGTTCGACGACTTCGTGCGCGAGAAGATGAAGCTGCTCGAGATGAATCCCGATTTTCTCGACCGGAGCGTCAACGAGGGCTTCTCGGGCGGCGAGAAGAAGCGCAATGAAATATTGCAGATGGCGCTGCTCGAGCCGCGTCTTGCGATCCTCGACGAGACCGATTCCGGTCTCGACATCGACGCGCTCAGGGTCGTCGCCGGCGGCATCAACCAGCTTGCCACCAAGGACAACGCGATCGTGCTGGTGACGCATTACCAGCGCCTGCTCGACTACATCGTGCCCGACTACGTGCACGTCATGGATGCGGGCCGCATCGTCAAGACCGGCGGCAAGGAGCTCGCGGTCGAGCTCGAAACGCGCGGGTACGACTGGGTCGGCGCCGAGCACAGGGCTGCCGCAAAGGCGACCGCATGAGCAGCGCGCCGCAGGGCGCATGCCGGGGCGCGGGGGGATCGGTCAGCCCACAGCGCGGAAGCCCACGAGTTACCTCGATAGCCTGCTAGCCGGACAGGCACGGCTGCCGGCGAGCCCGTTGCCGTGGCTCAACCAGCTGCGCGCAGAAGCCGTCGATCGCGTCGGTGCGCTGACGGTGCCCTCGATCCGAGACGAGGAATGGCGCTTCACCGACCTCTCGCCGCTCACCCGGCTGTCCTTCCAGCCAGCGCGCACGCAGGTTGGCCTGAAGGCGGCGGACGTCGATCCCTTCCGGATCGAGGAAGCGGCGATCCGGATCGTATTCGTCGACGGGGTCCACGCGCCGGAACTCTCGAGCGTCGCAGGGGAGGGCGGCATCGTGGTGGCGAACCTGTCGGTCGCGGGAGCCACGCACGCGGCGGTGATCGACCAGCACCTGGGCCGTCATGTGGAATTCCGCGACAGTGTGTTCGCGGCGCTCAACACCGCGTTCCTGCACGACGGCGCGGTCGTCGTCGTGCCGCGCGACACGGTGGCGGGCGCGCCGATCCATCTGCTGTTCATCGCGACGCAAGCCGGCGCTGCAAGCTACCCGCGTTGCCTGCTGGTGGCCGAAGCGGGCAGCGCGGTGACGTTGGTCGAGGACTACGTCGCATTGCAGCCGGAAGCCTATTTCACCAATGCCGTGACCGAGATCGCTGTCGGCGATCAGGCCCAGGTCGATCACATCCGGGTACAGCGCGACAGCGGCCAGGCGTTTCATATCGCAAACTGTGCAGTGTCGCTCGCGAATGCGAGCCGCTATCGGTCGGTCAGTGTCGCACTGGGTGCGCGCATTTCCCGGTACGACCTGAATGTGCTCCATACGGCCGAAGGCGCCGAGTGCACGATCGACGGGCTCGCGCTGATCGGCGAGCGCCAGCTCGCCGACTCCCACACCTGCATCGACCACGCCAAGCCGCGCGGCGTCAGCCGCCAGCTGCACAAATGCATTGCGGGCGGCGCGGCACATGCCGTGTTCAGCGGCAAGATCATCGTGCGCCCCGACGCCCAGCACACCAATGCCTCCCAGTCGAGCCGCAACCTGCTGTTGACCTCGAGAGCGCACGTCGACACCAAGCCTCAGCTCGAGATTTTCGCCGACGACGTCAAGTGCGCGCATGGCGCCACCGTCGGCCAGCTGGACAGCGAAGCACTGTTCTACCTCGTGAGCCGCGGGCTCTCCGACGCTGCGGCGCGCAACCTGCTTACCTATGCGTTCGGTGCCGAGGTCATCGACCGCATTCCGGTCGTCTCGCTCAAGCTTTGGCTCGAGCGCGCCGTACTCGAACAGACTGCACGCAAGCCATGACCGCAATCCAGACCGCACGTCGAGCCCGACCCGCACCTGCGTTCTCCGTTGAGCGAAGCCGGGCCGACTTTCCGATCCTCGCCCTCGAAATCGGCGGGAAGCCGCTCGTCTATCTCGACAACGCGGCGTCGAGCCAGATGCCGCAACCGGTCATCGACCGCCTGGTCCGCTACCAGACGACGCAACACGCCAATGTCAACCGCGGCGTGCATTACCTGTCGGAGACCGCGACCGCCGCCTACGAGGATGCCCGCGGCAAAGTCCAGCGCTTCATCAACGCGCGCGAAGAGCGCGAAGTGATTTTCACCAGCGGCACCACGGACGCGATCAATCTGGTGGCGCACGGCTATGGCCGGAAATTCATCGGGCCCGGCGACGAAATCATCCTCACCACGCTCGAGCACCATTCGAACATCGTGCCGTGGCAGATGCTGGCGGAAGAGAAGGGCGCTTCGATCCGTGTGGTGCCGATCGACGACGCCGGCGAGTTGCTGGTCGACGAGTACGAGAAGCTGTTCAGCGCCCGCACCCGGTTCGTCGGCGTGACGCACGTCTCGAATGCCTTGGGAACCATCAATCCGATCAAGCGCATGATCGCTTTTGCGCACGCTCGCGACGTCCCGGTGCTGGTCGACGGCGCGCAGGCGGTCCCGCACATTCCGATCGACGTGCAGGACCTCGACTGCGACTTCTACGCGTTCTCGGGCCACAAGATGTGCGGCCCCACCGGTATCGGCGTGCTCTACGGGAAGGCCACGCTGCTCGAGCGCATGGCGCCGTTCAAGGGCGGCGGCGACATGATCCTGTCGGTGACGTTCGAGAAGACCACCTACAACACCATTCCGCACAAGTTCGAGGCGGGTACGCCGCCGATCGCGGGGGCGATCGGGCTCGGCGCCGCGGTCGACTACCTGTCGGCGATCGGCATGGACGCCATCGCGGCGCACGAACACGAGTTGCTCGAATACGCCACCGAGCAGATGAATCGCCTTCGCGGCGTGCGCATCATCGGCACCGCCGCGAAGAAGGCCGCGGTGCTGTCGTTCGCGATCGACGGCGTGCATCCGCACGACGTCGGGACCCTGCTCAATGAAGAAGGCATCGCGGTGCGGACCGGGCATCACTGCGCGCAGCCGGTGATGCAGCGTTTTCGCGTGCCGGCGACATCGCGCGCCTCGTTCGCGTTCTACAACAGCATGGCCGAGGTCGATGCGCTGATCGCCGGCATTCGCACCGTGCAGAAGGTGTTCGCATAATGGCTGACCCCAAGGCCCTGTATCAGGAGGTCATCCTCGACCACAACCGGAAGCCGCGCAACTACGGCGCGCTCGAACACGCGAGCCATCATGCGGAAGGCCACAACCCGCTGTGCGGCGATCACATCAGCGTGGCGCTCGCTGTCGACGGCGAGCGCATCGACGCCGTCGCGTTCCAGGGCGAATCGTGCGCGATCTGCAAGGCGTCCGCGTCGATGATGACTGTCGCCGTGAAGGGCAAGACGCGCGCGGACGCGGAAGCGCTCATCCAGGAATTTCGCGACATGGCGACCGGCAAGCTCGATGCCGACGGGCTTCGCCACATCGGACGTCTGGCCGTATTCGCGGGCGTGCGCGACCTGCCAACGCGCGTCAAATGCGCGATCCTGCCGTGGCACACGCTGCACGCGGCGCTCCACTCGGTAGCGAGCACGTCGACCGAGGCGGCAGACGACCCGATGCGCACGACGATCGGCGACGCCTGAACCCGGACCATCAGATGCCGAAAATCGCCGAAATCGAAAGCACGCCCAACCCGCACGCGAAGAAGTTCGTCCTCAAGGAGCCCTTGACCTGGGGAATCAAGCGTTCGTACGACAATGCGGAGGAGGCGAAGGACGACCCGCTCGCGGCCGCGTTGTTCGCGCTCGGGCATGTGACGAACGTGTTCTACATCGACCATTGGCTTACCGTGACGCAGGATGGCAGCGCCGACTGGCAGGAGTTGACGCGAAGGATCGCGGAGCCGCTGCGCGCCGCGCCGGCGGCGACCGCGCAGACAGCTGCCACCGTGGACGCAGCGACCACGGCGATCGCCAACCTGTCTGCGGAGGACCAGCAGCGCGTCGACATGATCAACGCGCTGCTGGACGAGCAGATCCGTCCCTACCTGCAGGGCGACGGCGGCGACCTGTATGTCGTCGGTCTCGAGGGCAACCGGCTTGCGGTGCATTACCAGGGCGCGTGCGGCAGCTGCCCGAGCTCGATCTCGGGAACGCTCGCCGGCATCGAGTATCTGGTGAGATCGATCGATCCCGACATCGAAGTTGTCGCGGTATAACTGGACCGAAGTGTCTGGCGGAAGGCCCGCTCAGGCTTCGTGAACGCATGACCGAATGGGTGACGGTAGCGCGGGCCGGCGAGCTCGCGCCGGGCGAGTGGCGGGTTGTCGACGTGGACGATGCGCGGGTCGCCGTATTCAACCTCGGCGGCGAGTGTCATGCGATCGAGGACGTCTGCACCCATGATGGCGGACAGCTCACCGGCGGCACGATCGAGGGCGATGAAATCGTCTGCCCGCGCCACGGGGCACGTTTCTGCATCCGGACCGGCGCTGCCCTGTCCGCTCCCGCGTACGAGCCGACCCACACCTTTCCCGTGCGGGTCGAAAATGGCGAGATCCAGGTCCGCGACGACCGCTGGGACTGACAGCCGACGTGACCTATCTCGGCCATCTCTCCCGGAGCGATCCGCTCTACGGATATCTTCGTCACGATGTTCTCCCGCAGCTGGGCCTGCATGGCGCGGCACCTGACTTCCGCGTGCACCGCCTGCGCGCATCCAACCAGGTCTACCTCTACAAAGACCGGCATAGCGGGATCCGCCTGATCGGGAAGTTCTTCGGGGGCGTCGCCGGCCGCTCCGCAGAGGCAGCGTCCCGGCGCATGGAGGCCGAGTACCGCAATCTGCTCCATCTGCGCAGCATCGGCTTTGCCGGGTATCCCCACTATGTTGCCCGTCCGCTCGGGTGCAATGCCGCGCTCGACGCGGTGCTGATCGAGGAATTCTGCGAGGGCAGGCTGCTCGCCGATTGCATTCTCGCCGCGATCGGAGACGGTGCGCGCGACGTTCTGTTTCAGAAGCTCGCGGCGCTCGCCTGGTTTCTCGCCACGCTGCACAATCGGACGGCTGACGACAACCGGGTGGATTTCAACCCCGAATGCGCCTACTTCGACCGGATCATGGCGCAGTTGAGGAGGGGTGGACACCTTGGCTGGGATCAGGCGCAAGCGCTGTACCGAAGCAGGGATCGATGGCGGGCGCGGGGCTGCATGTGGGAAGACCGTGCGGTGCTGCTCCACGGCGACGTGACGCCGGCCAACGTTCTGTTCGGCGACATGCCGTGGGTGATCGCCATCGATCTGGAGCGCATGAAGCGCGCGGATCGCGTGTTCGACCTCGGGCGGGTGGCGGGCGAACTCAAGCACTTCTTCATGCAGCACGCGGGCAGCCGGTGGGCGGCGGAGCCTTTCATCGGGCACTTCCTGTGGGAATACGCGTGCCACTTCCCGGACCGCGACGCCGCCTTCGCTTCCATCACCGCACGGACTCCGTTCTACATGGGAGCGACCCTGCTGAGAATTGCGCGCAACGACTGGGTTACGGGCGAGCATCGCGGGCGGCTGCTCGACGAAGCTGTGAGAACATTGGCATAAGTACATGGCGATCAAGGGAATCATCTTCGATCTGTACGGAACCCTGATCGACATCGAGACGGACGAGTCGATGGAAGAGATCTACCGCGCGATCGCCCATTACCTCACGTTCCACGGCATCGATCTGCACCGATGGGGAGTGCGCGAGCGCTACTACCAGATCATGACGCAGCAGAAGGAGGCGCGTGCCGAGGCGTATCCGGAAGTCGATGTCGAGGCGATCTGGGATACCTTGCTCAGGCAGGAAGGCATGGAGGCCGCATCGACGCGCCGCCGGCTTGCCCGCGTTCTCGCCCAGGTCTACCGAGGGATCTCCCGCAAGCGCCTGCAACTCTATCCAGACGTCACAAGGACGTTGGACGAGTTGCGCCGTGCTTGTCGCCTTGCCCTCGTTTCCGACGCACAGCCTTGCTTCGCCTTGCCGGAGATCCGAACCGTGGGTCTCGCCGGCTACTTCAAGCCGGTGGTCATCTCCGCGCGCTACGGTTTTCGGAAGCCCGACCGCCGGTTGTTCGAAAAGGCGCTCACGATGATGAAACTGACGCCGGCAGAGGTGATCTGCGTGGGCAACGACATGTATCGCGACATTTACGGGGCGCGCAGACTTGGGATGAAGACGGTCTTCTTCAGGTCAAACCAGGGGACCCAGGAAAAGGAGGGCGTGCAGCCCGACTACGTGATCTATGGCGTTCCCGAGTTGCTGGACGCCATCCGATTCTTCGAGCGGCAGTAAGGAGGGAATCGTGGAGCCTTGCGTGCAACGCGGTCCGGTCACGCAATGTTCGGAGGGTCGGATCAACCCCGGCGCCACTTTACATAATACAAATTA
>CAVZZN010000008.1:0-169356 GCA_963779805.1 uncultured beta proteobacterium | reverse complement strand
AGGATCGAGCCGTGGGCGAGCACCACGGCGCCGATCATGCCGAGCACCATGAGCGAGAAGTATTCGGCGGGGCCGAATTTCAGCGCGAGCTCGGACAGCGGCGAGGCGAAGCCCGCAAGCAGCAGGGTACCGACGCAACCGGCGAACAGCGATCCGAGTGCCGCGACGGCGAGCGCGGCGCCGGCGCGCCCGTTGCGCGCCATCTTGTAGCCGTCGAGACACGTGACCGCGGAGGCCGCTTCACCCGGCAGGTTGACGAGGATCGCGGTGGTCGAGCCGCCGTACTGCGATCCGTAGTAGATGCCCGCCAGCATGATCAGCGCCGCGACCGGCTGCAGCGCATAGGTGATCGGCAGCAGCATGGCGATCGTGGCGACCGGACCGATGCCGGGGAGCACGCCGATGAGCGTGCCGAGGACCACGCCGATCAGGCAGTACCAGAGATTGATGAACGACAGCGCGACGCCGAAGCCGGTGGCGAGGTTGCTGAAGAGGTCCATCACTGGGCTCCGAAGAACGTGGGCCAGACCGAGAATTGGAGGCCCAGGCCCCACACGAAGCCGAGGACGGCCGCGGTCGCGAGAACGATGCCGCTGATCAGCGCCTCCTTCCAGCGGAACTCGGAGCTCGCGTAGCTGCTGACCACGATCAACACGATGGCGGAGAGGACAAGCCCCGCCCACGGCACCATGATCCCGAAGAGCACGACCGAGCCGAGCACGATCGCGGGCGGCGGCAGCGCCCCGAACCTCATGGGCTCGCCTTGGAGCTTCAAGGCGCGCAGCGCCAGGATCGCGCCGAAAAGGACCAGCAGTATGCCGAGAATGCGCGGAAAGTACCCGGGGCCCATCCGCGCGGCCGTGCCGAGCGGATAGCTCGACGAGACGACGAGATCGAATACGCCGAACCCGACGAACATCAGTCCGGACGCGAAGTCCTTGGGGTGGCGAATCTTCGCCATTGAGTTCTCCTAGGGTGGTTGTGCGGGGCCGACCGCTTCTCTTTTTTGTGGATGCGCCAAGCCGCTCCGCGCACGAAGCGCGGTTCGCCTCGGCCGCAAGCATACAACGAACTTACGTGTTGATTGCAGGGGAACCGGCATCGGAGGTCGCGAGGGCCATGCGCGGTGTCGCCGATCGGTGCTCGAGTGCCAAACAAAAGGGCAGGCCCTGCGGCCTGCCCTCCGTTCGTCCTGGTGCAGCGTGCGTTGCGCTCAGAGGCCGTTCTTCGCGCGCAATTCGCGGAAGTATTCGTCGAGGTGCTGGCCCTGCAGGCGTTGCGAGAGCTGCGGCTTCACCTCCTCGAAGGTCGGAATCTTCGCGTCGCGCACGTCGTCGAGCCGAATCACGTGCCAGCCGAACTGCGTCTGGACCGGCTGCGTGGTGAACTTGCCCTTCTCGAGCTTCACCATCGCGTCCGAGAACGGCTTCACGAAATTCGCGGGCGCGTTCCAGTCGAGATCGCCTCCCTTGGCCTTGGAGCCCGGATCCTTCGAGCGCTCGGCGAGCTTCTCGAACTTCTCGCCCTTCTGCAGCGCGGCGATGATTTCCTTCGCCTCGTCTTCCTTTTCGACGAGGATGTGGTGGACGTGGTACTCCTTGTCGCCCAGCTGCGCCTTGATCGCGTCGTATTCCTTCCTGAGCTGCGCGTCGGAGACCGGATTGGCCTTGGCCCAGTCGGCGACCTGCGCGCGCACGAGCACCGTCTGCGCGGCGAGATCCATCTGCGACTTCAGCTCGGGATTCTTGTCGAGTCCCTTCTTCTTGGCTTCGCGCACGAGGAGCTCGCGGGTGTTGAGCTCGTCGCGGATCGCGTTGCGCAGCTCGGGCGTGTCGGGTTGGCCGGCCGCGAGACGCTCCTTCAGAAGAAAATCGAACTGGCCCTTGGGAAAGAGCTCCTTGCCGGAGGAGGCGGGGGCCGCAGCGGGCGCGGTTGCGGCGGGTGCGGCGGCTGCGCCCTTGGGGGCGCCCTTCGTGGTCTGGGCCGAAGCGCCGGCAACGAGGCCGAGCGCCAGCAGCGTGGCGAGCGCCACGGCAGAGGGGGAATGCATCTTCATCAAACGATCCTTTGTGGTTGGGGGGTCAGGACGGGAATTCTTCGGGCGCGAGCGCCTTGATCGCAAGCGCGTGGACGGGATGGGGCAGAAGATCGGCGACGCGGGCGTAGACCTCCGCGTGCCGCTTGAGGCGAGACAACCCGGCGAAGGCCTGAGACACGATCAGCACGGAAAAGTGCCCGGCACCGCCTGCAGCGCCCGCATGCCCGGCGTGGTCGTCGCTGTCGTCGTGAATCTCGAGCACCACCGGGTCGAGCGCCGCCAGACGCTCGCGCAGCACCGCCGCCGCGCCCTGGGCGCGAACACCAGTGCCTTCGTGCTGCGGACTTCGATGCTCGCCCTCGTGCTGGGGCTTGTCGAGGCTCACTGCGGCTCCTCCACGTAGCGCGCGAGCACCGCGGCTTGCAGCACGGCGAACACGAGGAAGAGTCCGATGCCGCCCCACACCTTGAAATTCACCCACGTGTCGGTCGGGTAATGGAACGCCACGTACCAGTTCGCGACACCCATGAACGCGAAGAACGCCACCCACGACCAGGTCACCGCCGTCCACACCGGGTCCGGCAGCGTGATGCCCTTCATCACCGCGGCGATGAGGTTGCGCCCGAAGGCGACCCTGCCCACGAGCAGCGTGAGGCCGAACGCGGCATAGAGCACGGTCGGCTTCCACTTGATGAACACCTCGTCGTGCAGGATCAGGGTGGCGCCGCCGAAGACCACGATGATCGCGAGCGACATCCAGTTCACCGGGGCGATCCGGCGGCCGCTGAAGTGCAGCCATGCGATCTGCACGACCGACGCGGCGATGGCCACGGCGGTCGCGACATAGATCCCCTGCCACTTGAAGGCGAGGAAAAACAGGATGAGCGGAAGGTAGTCGGCGAGCGCTTGCATAACCGCCCATGATAGCACCATCGGGGATCGCTCCGACCGTCGCCGCTACGGGATTTGCGTACCCCCCGAGCTCGAGTCGGCCGCGGCTTCGACGGCCGCGGCACCGTCCTCGCCCACGAAGCGGGTCGCGATCGGTCGCGCGCTGTGTCCGCGCTGCCCCGAGGGGGCGTGATTCGCACCGGCGCCGATTTGCAGCTTGGTATGGCCGCGTGCGTGCAGCGCGTGGCGCAGGCGCGCCCAGTCGAATGCCGCACCGGGGTCGGTCTTGCGTCCGGGCGCGACATCGCTGTGGCCGCAGACGTCGGTGATCGGAAAACGGCGCGCGAGCGCGCGCACGAGCCGCGCCAGGGTGCGGTACTGCGCATTCGCATACGCAACGTCGTCGCAGCCTTCGAGCTCGACGCCGATGGAGAAATCGTTGCAACGCATGCGCCCGCGCCATTCGGAAGCGCCGGCGTGCCACGCGCGCGCGTTGCAGGAGACGAACTGCACGAGCTCGCCGTCGCGACGCACCAGGAAATGCGCACTCACGCGCAGGTCGGCGATGGCGGCGAAGTACGGGTGGGCCGCCGGATCGAGGCAATTGGTGAAGAGCGCCTCGATCGCAGGGCCGCCGAAGGCCCCCGGTGGCAGGGAGATCCCATGCACCACGACGAGCGAGATCGCCGCTCCGGCCGGCCGCGCATCGCGATTGGGCGAACGCACCTGGCGCGCGGCGCGCGTGCGGCCGTTGCGGCCGATCACGAGGCGCGGCATGGCCCGGTCGCTCGCGCGTGTAAGCGCCGAGGTGCCTGCGAATCAGCCAGCGTCCGACAGCGCAGGCGCGCACCGCATCCTAGAGTACCCGTGGAACGCATGTCGCCGACGCAGCTCACGGCGGCCATGATAACGGCAACCCCATTCCCCGCGCTGCCGGGGTGTTTCGTCGACCTGTTGCAGGAGAGCCAACATGACGCACACGATACCCGAGACCAAGACCCAGGCACGCGACGCTGCAGGACGGCTCGCCGGGAAGGCGCGCGATGCGCTCAACTCCGCCAAGGCGGCCGTGCAGGACAGGATGGATTCGGTGTCCGAGCGCACGCGCACGGCGCGCGACTGGGCTGGCGACCGCATCGGCGCGGCTCGCGACCTTCCCTACGAGATGGCGGACCGCGGCGCCGATTACATTCGCGCGCGTCCCTATGTCATGGTGGGCGTGGCGCTCGCCGTCGGATATCTCGTCGGGCGCCTGATGCGAAACGACAGGCGCGGGCGCGACGTGCTCGAGCAGGACTGACGCGGCGATACCCGGTAGCGGACCGGATCAGCTCTCCTCGATCGCGAACGCCATGTCGCGATTCGCGCAGACGCACGCTGCGTCGCGGCTGACGCCGATCACGCCCGCGTCGACATCCTCGGGAAACATGGCCATCGAGCGTTGCAGCGCCTCGACCAGCGCCATGCCGGACTCGACCCACGCGTACAGGCGGAACGCGAGCTGCGTGCGCACGATGCGCTCGCCGATGCCGGTCGCCGCGAACGCCGGAACCTGCGTTGTAGCGGCCGTCGTCTTCCATGGTGCTCACCGCGGCGACGACCATGCCGAGCGCGTCGGCCTCGCGATGGCCGCGGCGAGTTGCGGAACGACAGCCTTCGTCGAGGTCGCGCGCGCTGCTGGTGCCGCTACCTCGGCTTCACGAAGCGCAGGGCAAACTTGTCGGTCGGCACCGTGGCCCGAATCGACGATCCCTCGCGCGTATCCGCGGCATTGCGCAGGAAGCCGCCTTCGGCCTCGAGCACGAACCCGGCCTGCTGCGCTTCCTTGCGCACGACCTCCTCGTCGATGCGGTGCAAGCTGCGTCCCGCACTGACGCCGGTGCCGGGCTTCGCTGCGTGATCGATCACGACCAGCCGGCCGCCCGGGCGTAGCGCTGCGTACAGGCGCCGGTTCATGAGCGCGCGATCTACGGGCAGATAGCTCAAGTCGTGATAGTTGAGCACGATCGTCACGAGATCGAGATTGGCGGCCTCGGGCGGTACCGGATCGTCGAACGGTCTCGCGACGACGGTCAGGTTCGACTGCGGCTGCTCCACGACGCGCTGCACGAGCGTGGGCCCGGGTTGCGGTGCCTGCGCCCAGAGCCGTCCGTCGGGGCCGATCGCGAGCGCAATGAGTTGCGACGTGTAGCCCGCTCCTGCCGCCACGTCGAGCACGCGCATCCCCGGACGCACCTGCGCGAATTGCAGGAACTCCGCGGGATGCCGTGCTGCGTCGAGCCGCCTGTCCGGGTCGGTGCGCACCGGACTCTCGATCGCGCTGCGGTACGTGTCGGCGGGAGCAAGCGATGCGCAGGCGGCGCATGCCACGACGGTGCACGCGAGAAAGCCCCGAATCGTCGTCGCGAGCGCGCGCCGTGAAGTCTGTCGATCCGCAGTCCCCGTGCGCTCGATCGCAGCGTCGTGCATGTCGATTGCCTCCATCACGGTTGACGCTGGAGTGTAGCTTGGACCGGCGACGCCGTCAGGACGACGACCAGGTTGCGCAGCGCCTTGCGTGATTGACGCTCCAGCATCCAGCGCGTGGAGGTCGTGTCGAGCAGGCGCCACGGCAGGCGCTTCGACCTGCACGCGGGACGTGCGTGTCCTGCCTGCGTGATCCTCTCGAGGTGTGCGGCCCCGGTCCGCCCCGTGCCTCGCCGAAGGTCGGCGTGCCGGTGCCGGAGCCCGGCGCGGCCGTTATCATGCGCCTTTGCCCCGCTTAGCTGGAGTCGATTCCTTGGCCACTGTCCAATTTCCTTCGGTGCCCATCCGCCCCGCGTCGACGCTCGTCCTCCTGCGCGACGGCGAGGTCGGCCTCGAGGTCTTCATGCTGCGGCGCTCGCAGTCCGCGGCATTTCTCGGCGGTGCCTACGTCTTCCCCGGCGGCGCGCTCGATCGCCAGGATCACGAGCCGCACCTGCACGCGCGCGTCGTCGGCGTGAGCGAAGCCGAAGCGAACGAGCGCCTCGGCATCGGGAGTGGCGCGCTCGCGTACTGGGTTGCGGCCTTGCGCGAATGCTTCGAGGAAGCGGGCATCCTGCTCGCCAGCGACGAAGGCGGCAACCCGCTCGCGGGGCAGCGTCTCGCGGCGGTGCTGCCGCATCGCGCCGCGCTCAACCGCGGCGACGCGAGCTTCGCGCAGCTGCTGGAGCTCGCGGGCGCGCTGCTGCCGGCGCACGAGCTCGTCTATTTCGATCACTGGATCACGCCCGCGGGTCGACCGCGCCGCTTCGACACGCGATTCTTCATGGCGCGCGCGCCGCTCGAGCAGGAGGGCTTGCACGACGCATCGGAAACGATCGACAGCGCATGGCTGAGGCCTGCCGATGCGCTCGCGCGGGCCGAGCGCAGCGAGATGGAGCTCGCGCATGCCACGCGCACGCTGTTGCGGCAGATCGCACGCCACGAGTCGGCGGCGCACGCGCTGGAATGGGCGCGCGAACGCCGGCGCGTCGAGGCGACACGGCCCGTCGTGGCGCAGGGCAGGTCAGGGCCGACGGTCTTCGGCCCGAACGATGCGCCGTATGCGGAGATCCGCTGGAGCGATCCGCAGGAAACGACGCACACGACGTACGACATGCTGCCCGACGTGCCGAAGGTGCTGGACGCGCGCGTGACGCGCATCGTCGCCGGCAATCCCGGCATGATGACCGGACCCGGCACGAACACGTACCTCGTCGGCGACGATGCGCTCACGGTGGTCGATCCGGGGCCGCCGCTCGATGCGCACGTGCAGGCGATACTTGCGGCCGGGGGCGATCGCATCCGGCGCATCGTGTGCACGCACACGCATCGGGATCATTCGCCCGCGGCGCAGGCGTTGCGCGAGGCGACCGGCGCCGAGGTGATCGGGCTGCCGGCGCCGCCGGGCACGGCGCAGGATGCCGCGTTCAAGCCCGATCGCATGCCCGCCGATGGCGAGCGCTTCGTGCTCGGCGGCACGACCCTGCGCGCCCTGCACACCCCCGGGCATGCCTCCAATCACGTGTGCTACCTGCTCGAAGAGACCAGGATGCTCTTCACCGGCGATCACGTGATGCAAGGCTCGACCGTGGTCATCAACCCCCCCGACGGCGACATGGCCATCTATCTGCGCTCGCTCGGACGCGTCGTGGAATGCGGCGCGCGCGTGCTGGCGCCGGGGCACGGCTATCTCATCGGCGAGCCGGAGCGCGCGATCGATCGCCTCGTTTCGCATCGCCTTGCACGCGAAGCCAAGGTCGTCGCGGCGCTGAGCGACGGGCCGGCGACGCTGGATGCGCTGGTGCCGCGCGTGTACGACGATACGCCGCAGAATCGCTGGACCGTCGCCGCGCGCTCGCTGCTCGCCCACCTGCTCAAGCTCGAGCAGGAGGGCCGGGTGACCGAGGCGGCCGGGCGCTACGCGTTGCGGAGTGCGTAGGGAAGACGAGCCGCCGAGCGGACGCTCGCCAACGCGCCCACGACGCGGGCTTCGATGCGCGCCTCGGGAAAGCCGCTCGATTGCCGGATGCTTCGATGCCTCGTCGAGGCCCGAAAGCCCCGCGCCTCCCCCTCACCCGCTGCAACGAATTGTTACGTCTTCACGGACGTGCAATTGACAACGCGCAATGCCTTGCCGCGCGTCGGCATGGCACAGTGAACACGTTGTCGGCATCGTGTTTACGGAGGCTCCCATGAAATCGCGCGTCCTGCTGTTCCTGTGCATGCTCGTGCTCGCAATCTCGGGCGCGACGCTGGCGCAGGGGAGAGGTGGCGGCGGTGGCGGTGGCCCCGGCGGAGGCGGGGGCGGTGGGGGTCGTGGCGGCGCACCCGGTGCTGGCGGCGCACCCGGTGGTGGTGGCGGCGCATGGCATGGCGGCGGTGGGCCGCGTGGGGGTGGCGGGTCGTGGCAGGGCGGTGGCGGCTCCTGGCATGGCGGCGGTGGCGGCTCGTGGCACGGCAGCGGCGGCGGCTCGTGGCACGGCGGCGGTCACGGCGGATCCGGTTCGAACGTCGGCATCTATTGGGGCTTGGGTGCCTGGGGCTGGCCGTACTACTCGGCGTGGCCGTATTACTCGTACTACGGCTATCCGTACTACTCCTACTACGGCTATCCGTATTGGGACGGCTATGGCTACGGCTATTCGTACCCGGCTTACGCGGCCGCCGAGGGATCGACGTACGTCGAGCAAAAACCCGCCTCGGCGCCCCCGACCTATTGGTTCTACTGCCAGGACCCCGCGGGCTGGTACCCGTACGTCCAGAACTGCAACCAGAACTGGATGCCCGTCCTGCCGCAGGACGTGCCGAGCCCGCAGAACGCGCCTTCGACGCAGGGCGCGCCGGCCCCGGCGCAATGACGGAGATTGCGGTGACATCATGACGACACGCACGATTGTCGCTTCGCTCGCAACGGCGGCTGCTCTCGCCGGATGCGTGATGATGCCGGCGGCGCCGATGATCGCGGCGCTTCCCGGCTCGCAGAAGACGTACGAACAGTTTCAGGCCGACGACTTTGCATGCCGCGGCACTGCGCAATCAGTGACGAGCGGGCCCGGCCAGGCCGCAGCGAACAATGCTGCCGCGAACGCCGCCGTCAGCTCCGCGATCGGCGCTGCTGCCGGCGCGATCATCGGCTCGGCGTCGGGCCAGGCCGGACAGGGCGCGGCGATCGGTGCAGGCACGGGGCTGTTGTTCGGCAGCGCGGCGGGCAGCAACTACGCCGGATATTCGTCTTACGACCTGCAGCGGCAGTACGACGCCGTCTACCTGCAGTGCATGTACGCACGAGGCCACCGCGTGCCCGCACAGTTCGCTTACCAAGGCGGCCAGCGCGGCTATGCGCCGTCGTATCCGCCGGTTGACTACCCGCCGCCTCGCAGCGTGGCACCGGGCGGACCGATGCCGGTGAATCCCGTGCCCGCGTATCCGCCGCCCAACACGCCGCCACCGCGCGGCTGAGCACGCGACAGGTTCCGCCGATATCGACATTGGCGGATGCGACGCGACCCGCCGACTCCTGCGTCGGCGCGGTGCGTCGTCAGCTCATCGCGCGGCCAATTGCCGTGCACGCATGATGCGAGAGCCGCCCGCGCACGACGTCGACAACCTCGATCGTGCCGCCCATGAAGAACGACTCGATGTCGCCGCTCGCGCCAGGGATTGGAGCGCGATCGGAACTGCTGCGTTTCCTGCTGGCTCCCGCGCTGCTCGCCTGCGTGCTCCCGCTGCACGCGGCCGATCCGCAGGCACTCGCCGCAGCGGAGGGAAGCGCAGCATCGAGCGCTGCGCAGCGCGACGGTTCGGAAGCTGCGGTCGTCGTGTTCAATCGCACGGTGACGGTCTTTCGTGCTTCCTTTCTCGGCGTCGGCGAGGCGCACCTGCGCCTCGCCGGCGCGCCGGTGCTGCACTCGGAGCGCCTGTTCGCCATCGCGCGCCTGCTCGTGCGCGTGTTCTCATGGTCGCTGCTGGCCTTGGTGAGCTATCGCTGGTTCAGCTACGTTCTCGGCCGGTTCCCGTACACGCGACCGTGGGGCGAGAACCTCGACGGCTACCTCGTCGGCGTCGTGCGGCACGTGCTCGGTGGCATCGTGAGCGCACTGCCCGATCTCATCATCGCGGCCGTCGTCTTCCCGATCGCGTGGGGCGTCACGCGCGCCATCGTGATCGCGAGCCTGCACGCCAACATCCAGGACGCGTCGACGAGCACGGCGTGCAGAGCATGTCGCCGCACTGCTTCGACGATCCGGCCGCTCCGAAGGTCGTGCCGAGGGACCATTGGTACGAGCCGCCGGCGCAGGCGCCCGAACGCGCGCCGGCATCGCAGTAGACACGGACGCCCTCGCAGGAGTACGTTCCCAACCTATCGGTTTCCCGTGCCGCTGCTGGCCGCGTGTGTGACCGGCGTGCATGAGCCCGACGGGCCGCCCCGACCGAGGGCGAATACCGGAGTGCGCAGCACGAAGGTAGTCCAGTGAGCGGGCCGCTCTCCTCGGTGGAGGCGCTGATGGCACGTCATCTCGTGTGCGTGACGTTCGATTTCGACGCCATGTCCGGACTCATGGCGCGCGGGCTTACGACGCCCACGTTCGTCTCGCGGGGCGAATTCGGCGCCGTCGCGATTCCCCGCATCCTTGCACTCCTCTCGAAGTACGGCGTGCGCTCGACGTTCTTCATCCCGGGCTTCACGTTGGAGACGTACCCCGCCCGGTGCACCGCGATCCTCGACGCCGGGCACGAGGTTGCGCACCACGGTTGGACGCACGTGCCGCCGAACGACATGACGCGCGAGCAGGAGGAATCCGGGCTCGTGCGGGCCAACGAGGTCATCAAGAGGATGTCGGGCCAGTTCGCGCGCGGCTATCGCTCGCCGTCCTGGGATCTTTCGCCGAACTCGCTCGAGCTCCTGCTGAAGCATGGCTTCCTGTACGACACCAGCATGATGGGCGATGACTACACGCCGTATCGGGTCCGTCGTGGCGACGTCGTCGAGCTCGAGAAACCCATGATCTTCGGCGAGCCGACGCGGCTGATCGAGATGCCGATCGCGTGGAGCCTCGATGATTTCCCGCATTTCGAGTTCCTGCGGATGAAGACGCAGCTCATGCCCGGACTCATGAATGCGAACAGCGTGGCCGAGAACTGGATCAACGACTTCCTGTACCTCAAGGAGCACTTCGGCTGGGGCGTTCTCACCTACACGTTCCATCCGTACGTCATCGGCCGCGGTCACCGCATGATGGCTCTCGAGAAGTTGTTGCGCACCATCGCGGAAGGAGGCGCTACGTTCGTGAGCATGGAGGACGCTGCGCGGGAATACGACCTGCGCGTGCCACTGGGCCGTTGAGCGGCGGCTGGCGGCCTCTCGAGCGATCCAGGAAGAGCGTAGCAGGCGCATGCGCCGCCATCGCTTTGCGGCGCCGTGCATGCGAATGGCGGGCGCGAGCAGCCTCGTGCCCCGCGACGGAATGATGGAGGAGCGACGATCATGAAAACGGCAGCGGGCGCATTGCCCCAGGAGCAGACCTATCCCGCCGGTGATCAGTCCGTGGCCGACAGGCGGCGTGCGGTGAGCGCGGCGGTGATCGGCAACGTGCTCGAGTGGTACGACTTCGCGGTTTACGGATACGTCGCCACCATCATCGCGAAGAACTTCTTCCCGCCAGGCGACGACGTCGCTGCCCTGCTCGCGACCTTTGCCGCGTTCGGGCTTGGTTTCGTGGTCCGGCCGCTCGGGGGCATCGTCATCGGTCGCCTCGGCGATACCCGCGGACGAAAGACGGCGCTGATCCTCACCATCCTGCTGATGGCGATCGGCACGGTATTGATCGGGCTGATTCCGTCGTACGCGGCGATCGGGATTCTGGCGCCGATCCTGCTGGTTCTCGCGCGCCTCATGCAGGGGTTTTCCGCGGGCGGGGAGTGGGGCGGGTCGACGGCGTTCATCGTCGAGTGGGCGCCTGCAGACCGGCGCGGCTTCTACGGAAGCTTCCAGCAGTGCAGCGTGGTTGCCGGTCTGTTGCTGGGATCGGGCGTCGCCGCGATCTTTGCTTCGGTATTGACGCCCGAGACGATGGAAAGCTGGGGCTGGCGCATTCCCTTCCTGCTCGGCGGCCTGCTCGGGCCCGTCGGCATGTACATGCGGCGCAACATCGGCGAAACGCCGGCGTACCGGCGCGTGAGCGAAGGCAAGGCTCCGGCGCCCGCGCCAGCGCAGGCGACCGCTCCATGGGTGCTTGCTGCGCGGGCGTTCGGCTTCACGGTGCTCTGGACGGTGTCGTTCTACATCTTCCTGTCGTACATGCCGACCTTCACGCAGAAGTATGCGGGCTTGAGCCGTGCCGCGGCGCTGTGGTCGAACACGGCGGGGCTGCTCCTGTTGATGGTGGCGATCCCGTTCATGGGCCGTTTGTCGGATCGTATCGGTCGCAAGCCGCTGCTGATCGCGTGCTGCCTCGCGTTCATCGTGCTGCCTTATCCGCTGTTCAGCGTCATGCTGTCGGGCGCCTCGTTGGCGACCATCGTGCTGATCCAGCTCCTGATCGGCTTCGCCATCGCGCCGTTCTCGGGGGCAGGCCCGGCCGCCATCGCCGAGATCTTCCCGACCGGAACGCGTTCGACGTACATGTCGACCGGCTACGCGTTGGCGGTCGCGATCTTCGGCGGCTTCGCGCCCTTCATCGCGACGTGGCTGATCGCACGCACGGGCTCGCCGATCTCGCCCACGTACTACGTGATCGCGTGCGCGATCGTCTCCACGATCGTCATCGTCAATCTGCGCGAAACGGCGCGGGAGCCGCTCGGGTAAGGAGAGATCCATGCTCGTGGAGTTCCCGGGCCGGCGAGTGATCGTCGCCGGCGCCGCGCGCGGCATCGGACGCGCCATTGCCGAAGGCTTTGCGCAGCGAGGCGCGCAGGTCTGGGCCTGCGACGTGCTCGTCGACGAGATCGAGCGCTTCGCCGGTCCCGCGCGCACCGGCGGCGGCGAGATCCGCGCCGGGTACGTCGACGTGACGGACCCGGGATCCGTGCGCCGTGCGGTGGATGCTGCCGCGCCCGATGGTCAGGCGATCGACGTGCTCGTGTACGTCGCCGGGGGTGTGCTCGGGCAATCGGCCCAGCCCGTGGACCACGTCAGCCTGGGCGAATGGCACGCGGTGGTGGATGCCAACCTGACCGGCGCATTCGTGTTCGCGGCGGCGGTCGCGGCGGGAATGAAGCGCGCGCGCCGCGGCCGCATCGTCACGATCTCGAGCCGCGCTGCGCTCGCGACGAGCCTCACGGGCATCCAGAGCTACGCGGCGGCCAAGCATGGTCAGCTCGGCCTCGTCCGCCAGCTTGCGCAGGAGCTCGGACCGCACGGCATCACCGTCAACACGGTGGCGCCGGGTTTCCTGCGCACCAGTCCCGACTACGAGCGGCAATGGTCGAGCTACGGGGCCGCGGGCCAGGAGGCATTCCTGGAGCGGATTGCGATGCGCCGCATGGGCACCCCCGACGACATCGCGCACGCCGTGCTGTTCCTCGCCTCCGATTATGCTTCGTGGATCACGGGCCAGGTGCTGCCGGTCACCGGCGGCCCGGTCGCCTGACGATGGAGGATCGCAAATGAACGACGAGGTCGCGTCCCTGCAGCCCTGGCAGTGGCCGGACGCACACTGGAAGAAGCTGATCAACCAGGTGCGCGCCGGGCAAGGCTATCGGCCGAAAGCGTGGAAGAACGGCGCCCGCTGTGCGGTCGCGCTGTCGTTCGACTCCGATCACGAGACCAACGAGCTGCGCGACGGTGGGAAGTCGATCGGGCGCATTGCGTGGGGTCAGTACGGCAACCGCGTCGGCGTTCCCCGGCTGCTCAAGCTGCTCGCGCGCTACGACGTCAAGGCGACGTTCTATGTCCCCGCCGTCGCGGCGCTCACGTATCCGGACGAGCAGCGGCGGGTGATCGCCGAAGGCCACGAGATCGGGATCCATGGCTGGATCCACGAGGTCAACTCGACGCTGCCCTACGAGGCCGAGCGCGACCTGATGCTGCGCGCGCGCGATGCGCTGGAGAAGATCACCGGCGTGCGGCCCACCGGCGTGCGTACCCCGTCGTGGGACTTCAGCGCGAATACGCTGCGCATCGAGAAGGAGATGGGCATTGCGTACGACTCCTCGCTCATGGCGGACGAGGATTGCTACGAGCTCGTGCTCGACGGAGAGCCGACCGGCATCGTCGAGCTGCCCGTCGAGTGGGTCCGGGACGACGCGGTGTATTTCATGATGGTGCGCTTCCAGTCGCTGCGACCCTACACGCCGCCGACGGCCGTATTCGACATCTTCAAGCGCGAGTTCGACATGGCGTACGAGGAGGGCGGTATCTGCCAGATCACCTGCCATCCGCACATCATCGGCTACCGCTCGCGCATCTGGATCATCGAGGAGCTGATCAGGCACGCCAAGTCCAGGAACGACGTGTGGTTCGCGACGCACGCCGAAGTGGCCGCCTACGCGAAGGCGAATGCCGCGTAGCGACCCGCCGAGCAGGCAATTCCACGCGACAGGCAGGATCGGGAGGGCTGATGGCAGTCGGTCATGCGTGAGCAACAGGTGCTGGAGGCGCTGGACGCATCGCGTCCGGCCATGATCGAGCTGTTGCGCGAGCTCGTGAACATCGACTCCGGCAGCTACGACAAGGCAGGCGTGGACGAGGTGCAGGCCGTGCTGCACGACCACCTCGCGCGCAACGGCATCGTGACGCAGATGCACCCCGACGCCACGTACGGCAATTGCATGACCGCGCGGCTCAACCTGGAGGGCGGTTCCGGCGACCGACCGATCGTCCTGATGGGCCATTGCGATACGGTGTTTCCCAAGGGCACCGCTGCACAGCGGCCGTTCCGCATCGACGGCGACCTGGCCTATGGGCCCGGTGTTGCCGACATGAAGGGCGGCCTCGTCATCAACACGTTCGTGCTCGAGGTGCTCGCCCGGCTTGGCGTGCCCGCCTGCGTGGTGGCGCTCTACACGGCAGACGAGGAAATCGCGTCGCCATCCTCACGGCCCGTCATCGAGGCCACTGCCCGCAACGCGCGCGCCGTGCTCAACGGCGAGCCGGGGCGCCCGTCGGGGAACGTCGTGACGGGTCGCAAGGGGGCCCTGTTCCTCGACGTCGAGGTGACAGGCAAGGCCGCGCACTCCGGCGTGAATCATCGCGCCGGTGCGAGCGCGATCGAGGCCCTGTGCCGGAAGGTGTTGCGCCTGCACGCCATGACGGACTACGACAGCGGCACGACGGTCAACGTCGGCACGATCTCGGGCGGCATCACGGTGAATACCGTCGCGCCCATCGCGAGGGCGTCGGTGGACGTGCGGTTCACGACCCTCGACACGATGAAAGCCGCGCGAGCCCGGGTGCTCGACATCGTGGAGAAGACAGAGCTCCCGGGCACGGCGGCCCGGATTGTCGGCGAAGGAAGCTTTCTCCCGCTCACGCAGTCGCCTGGGAGCAAGGAGGTTCTCGATGTCTACGTCGCAGCCTCGGCGGACATCGGCGTGAAGGTCGGCGGAGAGTTCACGGGGGGCTCTGCCGATTCCGGGTTCACGGCTGCGGCGGGCATTCCCACGCTGTGCGCAACGGGCCCTGTGGGCGCACATCCCCACACGCCCGAGGAATACCTTGACTTGCGCACGCTGGTTCCTCGTGCGCAGGCGCTCGCGCTGTCGGTGATGCGGTTGTAAGCTGGGAAAGCGGTCACGTCGGCCGGCCTTTGGCGAGCAGCTTCACGTGATCGATCACCCTCTCGATCCCGTGCTGATTCACCAGAGATTCAAGTCCTCTCTCCATCGCCTCCCGTTCCTCGAGCTCGTCGACCCCTGTTTCCAGCTGTCGTTCTTCATACGTGAGGCAGCCGGGCTGGCACACCGTCACGCACTGGGGCTTCGCCAGCGGCGGCTCGTCTTCGCACATGTCGCATTTCAACGGCAGGCCTGAATCGGGTTCGATGAAGTAGTCCCTGGATGGGCAGGATGCCCGGCAGAAGCTGCACTCGCTGTATTGCTTGCCGTTGAGCTTGAGAAAATGCCTGCCATCGCACTCGGTGCGGGTGTAGTTGCCGGCGAGCACCGGCACGTACTCGTCGTTGATCTCGTCGGCGACCACCCGGATGCGGGACCTTGCCGGATTGACGCTGCTGTACCTCGGCTTGGCGTGAAAGGCCGAACAGGCCATTTCGCAGGCCCGGCAACCCGTGCATTTTTCTATGTCGATCCTGATTTCCTTGACTGTCTTCGTCGTGACATCGGGCTTCATTGCCATTCTCCGATCGGCGCCTTGATTACGCCGCTGCCGTCACCGGCTCGCCGGCGGAAACGCCGGGATCGGCCGTCAGGATCCCTCTTCGTTCCAGATCGTCGGCCGCGTAACCCAGATCCAACTGCTCCAGCGTCCGCCGGGTCGGAATGCCTTCGCTGTTCCAACCCTTGAACGCGTAATACTTGCTCAACAGTTCCTGCTCGTAGCGTTCGTCCCGTACCGCCCAGTGGTCCTCGGGAGGGCGTTCGTCCTTTCTGCGCAGACCTCGTCTGACGTTCACGGCCCGGACGAGGGTCCGAATTCTCTGGAACGTCTTCCACAGTCGCTCCTTGTCCATCTCCATGCCGGTTGCATGCGAGATCATCTGTGGAATGTTGTTCATGTGATAGGCAACGCCGCCGCCGAACTGGCCACGGAACGACGACACGAAGCCGCAGAGTCCGGTGGCATCGTCGATGTAATGCATCGCTTCGTTCCAGTCCACGATCTCGCAGGTGGCGAGATCGGAAATGTCGTCGCGCTTCTCCCATTCCAGGAAATACTTCTTGAACTTCTCGTCGGGCGGGGCTTCCCACTTGCTGACGAATGCTTCTCTCTGCTCGCGCGTGGGAAGCGGGTCCTGCGGAAACGATCCTTCGATCTGGGTGATGCTCATCTTCTCGCCGGTCGCGATCATCAGGAAATAGGCGGGGTTGAGCTTGCCGAGCTTGATCGGCAGCTGTTCGAATTTCTTGGTGGTGTTGTGATCGTAGGCTTCGGCACCGTTGCCGATGCGTTTCGCCGCATGGGAGACGCTGTCGGCCAGGATGTCGCCGATGCCTTCGCGGCGCACGATCTTTTCGAGCAGGTAGAAGAAGCGCCCCCTGCTGTCTGCGGGCATTCCCGGGAAGTCGTTGTCGGTCAGGATGCCGGCCTCGAGCAGCTCGAGCGCGAAGGCGATCACCTGCGGCGTCGAGTAGGAATCGACGCCGTATTCCTGGGCGACACCGAGAATTTCATACGTGAAGTCGAGCTCCAGGAACGCCGCCATGTGGTAGGTGTCCTTGCCGAAGCACTTGTAGCCGAAGCGCTGCCGTCCCGGCCAGTTGATCACGTTGCGGCATTTCTTGGCGCAGTTGAAGCAACCCGTCTGCCGGTCCATGTGATCGTGCTTCCACTTCGTCCACCGCTCCTGCAGCTCGTCGCTCCAGAAGCCTTTCCTTCGCGTTCGCGCGTTGCCCCAGGCGAAATGGTTGTGGTGGAAGCTGTCGTCTTCGTCCACCGCCATCCAGTCGCCGTTGCCGTCGCCCTCGCCGATTTTCTGGTGCAGCGCCTGGCTCAGTTCGAAGACATCGGCAGGCCGGGCGACATTGAGGTCCCTGGTGCCGCGCACGGCAATGGCCTTCAGGCGCTTGTCGCCCATGATCACTCCGACGCCGCGGGACGCGCTGGCGTGATTGTGGTCGATCGACGCCATGTAGACCCGGTTTTCGCCGGCGAGGCCGATGGCCGCCACCTGGACGCGCTGATCCTTCAGTTCCTTCTTCAGCAGGTCTCCGGTTTCGGTGGTGCCCTTTCCCCGCAGATGCGTTGCATCGCGGATCTCCACCCGATCGTTGTGTATGTACAGGTAGACCAGGTCCGCTGCCTTGCCCCGGATGATGATTCGGTCGTAGCCGGCAAACTTGAGCTCCGGCCCGAAGAAACCTCCGAACAAGGAGTGCGACATCAGGTTGGTCTGCGGAGAAAACGTGTTGACGACGGTCCGGTTCGCGCTCGGCGCCGGCGTGCCGTTCAGAAGACCGGTGCTGAAGATCAACAGATTGTCCGGAGAGAACGGGTCTACGTCGGGCGGAACCCGTTCAAACAGAATCTTGGCTGCGATCCCCTGTCCACCAAGATAGAGCTCGGTGTCCCTGGGGTCCGATTCGACCTTTTCGATGCGACCCGTGGACAGGTCGATCTCCAGGCTGAACCCTGTTTCGGCGTATTTCATGCTCGACCCCCTTCCCAACTGCCAAATTTCGTTCGCGTCGCCATCTGCGCATGCGGTTGCGCTGTCAGGCCAGCACCGGCAGGCAGAAGTAGCTCTCCCGTGTGTAGCTGCAGGCGGTGCAGGCGAAATGGACGGTGAGCTTGTCGCACTTGACACCGCGTTCGCACGCATGCGACAGGCCGATGGCCGCACCGCAATCCGGGCAGGCGCGGGGCATGACGATGGTCACTTCGATCCTCTGCACGCGAACGCCGTCGCGAGTGCGGAAATCTCCTTCCACGACGAGCGCGCGGCGCTCGAATGCGGCGATGCCCCAGCGTTCGAGGTCGCGCAGCAGATCGTCGAAAAAGGCGATCGTCTTTGCTGCCTGTTCGCGCGCGAGCCGTCTTCCGGACTCGGTGAACATGGATCGCGGTGCCGACACGGCGTAAGTCAGTTCCCGGCTGAGCGTCTGGACGATCGCATCGACGAGACCTCGGCCGCGCAGGGTCGACTTGGTGAAGAAGGCGCCCACGCCCATCGGGCCGAGCTTCTCGAGCCGATCCGCGTCCTGCACGATGCGGCAGGGGCCTGCGCACGGCAGGCGGTCGTCGTACAAGGCGCGCAACGCTTCGAGCACGGTGTCGATTTCACCGCGCTCCATCCCGAATTCGGCGAGCATCGCCCCGGCCAGGATTGCCGCGTGCTCCTCCTCCGGTATGTCGTCCTGGTGATACGCGCCGTCATGAAACTTGCCCGCGTCATGGTAGAGCGCCACGAGGGCCGGGAGGAAGGGATCGACCCCTTCCATTTCGGAAATGCCGTGCGCAATGGCCGCCGTGCGCAGCGTGTGCTCCAGCAGGAATTCCGAGGACGGCTGTTGGGTCCGCGAGTTGTAGCGTGCCTCGGCCTCGACCAGCGTCCGCTCGATGCGCGCGTGAAGCCCGGGAAAGCGTGACTCCAGAAGGTTTCGCACCTCGTTCATTGCGAGCACCTCGTTTCGGACATCCGGCGGTGAGCCGATGCACATTGACGCACTCGCCGCGCAGCCCGCCGTTGCGTTGCATCAAGAGAACGGCTGCGCGTTGGAGCACATCGCGAATGCCCGCCGCATCGGCCGCGGCGCGTCCGCTCCGAAATCCGCGGCTGCGGATAGTTGACCGAAATACTCGGCGGTTGTCAGTCGGGATTCCTAATGATGCAGATCAACGAACGTCAATCAGTATTGTAGTACTAGAATACCGATTAACCTTCGAAATGCGGACGATCGGAACATGCGCTATGCAGAGACAGGGTTCGAGCTGGAAATCGACCTCACCCGCGGCAGCATCGACCGGGTCGAATCCGATCCCGAGCTGACCAGGCTGCATCTGGGCGGGCTGGGCACCAGCGCCAGGATCCTGTGGGACAGGGTGCCTGCCGAGACCGAAGCTTTCTCCGAAGACAACCTGCTGATCTTCGCTACCGGGCTCCTTTGCGGCACCGCCGCGCCCGGCTGCAATCGCACGATCGTCTCGACCTTCTCTCCGCAGACGCAATTGCTCGCGTATTCGATGATGGGCGGATTCTGGGCGCCCGAGTTGAAGCACGCCGGTTACGACAAGGTGATCATCCGCGGCAGGTCGCCCGATCTGGTCTATCTCTGGATCCACAACGACAAGGTCGAGATCCGCGACGCGGCTCACCTGCGCGGCAAGGGGGCGATCGAAACCGCCGAATGCATCCGGCGGGAGCTGAAGGAGCCGGACGCACAGGTGGCTGCCATCGGCCTCGCCGGAGAGAACAGGGTCTTCTACGCATCCATCGAGCAGGGCAGGTCCAGCGCCAGCCGCGGCGGCATCGGCGCGGTCATGGGCGACAAGGGGCTCAAGGCGATCGTCGTGCGCGGGACCAAGGACGTCAACGTCGCACGGCCGGCCGAGTTCATGAGCCTGTGCGACGACGTGCTGAAGTACATCAAGTTCCGGGAAGATCATCCGATCCCCGGTGTTCCCGCCATCCTGCAGGGGCTCGGGTCGCCGCAGGAAATGAAGATCGTCGACGAGGAGTGGCACACCACCAGTTTCATGTGGGGCAATGCGCGCACCCGGCGCAAGGACTTCTGGACCCATGAAATAGAGGAGAAGTGGCGCAAGTCGCAGGACGACGTGCGCACGCGGCTGATCAGTTGCTACAACTGTCCGATGAAGTGCGGGGCGACCATCACCGTTCCGGGGCAGCCCACCTACATGATGAAGTGCTACTCCAAGCTGACCTACACCATGGCGGCGTATTCCGACCTGGAGTTCGGCTTCAAGATCGCGCAGCGCGCGACCGAATACGGAGTGGACGGATTCTCGACCCCTCAGGTCATGGCCTTCGCGCTCGAGCTGCTCGAGGCCGGCATCCTCACCGACGCGGATTTTCCGGGCATGCCGGCCGACGTCGAGGGACGGTTCTTCTGGCTGCTCGACCGGATCGTCCGGCGCGAGGGGATAGGCGACGTGCTCGCCGACGGCACCTATTGGGCGGCAAGGCGCATCGGCAAGGGCGCGGAGAAGTTCGATCACAACACGATCAAGAAGCACGAGCAGCTGCCGCTCAAGCTCGGCATGCTGAACCCGGTCTACTACCTGATGTACTCGACCGGCGAGAAGATCAACATCACGCAGATCGAGGGGCAGTTTCCCCAGGCGCCGTTCCCCACCATGGAGGAGCGCGAAGCATTCGTGAAGGACTGGTTCCAGGTTCCGGACGAGAAATTCAAGCAGTACCTGCTCGAATGGGAGCCGCGCGGAGAGCATTCCAATCCGCTCTATCCGAGCATCGAGGCGAGCTGCGACATCGTCGACTGGCAGGAGAAGATGCACTACATCGACGACGCCCTCGGGACCTGCGCCGGGCTGTCGTCCTTTCCCCTGAAGCCGCCGTATCACATCCACAATTTCCCGCACTTCGTATCGGCGGGGACCGGCATCGACTTCGACGAAGCCGGCATCTGGAAGGCGGCCACGCGAAACCGCACCTTGCTGCGAGCCATCAACGTGAGGCGCGGCATGCGGCGTGCCGACGACAAGCCGCCGGAAGATCACTGGAAGAAGCGCTTTCCCGAACTGGAAACGAAGCTGCTGGACGCGTACTACAAGTTGAAAGGCTGGAACAGCAACGGCATCCCGACGAAGGAATCGCTGCACGAACTGGACCTCGATTGCGTCGCCGAAGACCTGGAGCAGCGGGGGATCCTGCAAGCAGCGCCGCCGCAGACGCAGCAGCGAGGAGGTCCTCAGCCATGCCTAAGATCACGAAGAAGATCAAGTCGCATCACCATCGACGCCGACAAGTGCAACGGCTGCCGGGCGTGCGAAGTCATCTGCTCCCTGTTTCACGCTTCGCCGCGCTACAGCAGCAACAACCCGGCGCGCTCGCGCATCAGGATCGTGCGCGAACCGCTGCGCGACATCTACCTTCCCGTCTACGCCGGTGAATACACGGCCGCGGAATGCACCGGGCGCGATACCTACATCATCGACGGCAAGAAATACGACGAGTGCGATTTCTGCCGCGCGTCCTGTCCCTCGCGCGACCTGTTCAAGGAGCCCGATTCCGGCCTGCCGCTGAAGTGCGACATGTGCGAGGACGAGCCGCCGCTGGCGAAGCCGAAGTGCGTGGAGTGGTGCCTGAACGACGCGCTGATCTTCGAGGAGCGCGAAGAGGAAGTCGAGGAGCCGGAGCCGAGCGCGCCTGACATCGAGATCGGCATCGAGGCGCTCATCGACAAGCACGGGCTGCAGCAGGTGATGGATGCCCTCGCGAGAATGTCGAAGTCCTAGGCAGTCAGCGCTGTACGACTCAAGGCCGGGAACGAACATGGAAATGGTCACCCCCTTCAGGGAAATCATCGACGCCATCAAGGCGGCCGGCGGCGATGCGTTCAAGCTCTGCTATCAGTGCGGCCTGTGCGACACGGTGTGCCCCTGGAACAAGGTGCGCAACTTCAGCATGCGCAAGCTCGTGCGCGAAGCGACCTTCGGCCTGACCGAGATCGAGAGCGAGGACATCTGGCGCTGCACCACCTGCGGCAAGTGCCCGAGGGTCTGTCCCCGCGACGTGAAGCAGATCGAGTCCGGCGTCGCGTTGCGCCGGATCGCGACCGAATACGATGTGTTCCCGCATTCGGTGGAGCCGATTCGTGCGGTGGCGGCCAGCCTGCGCGCCGAGGGCAATCCCTTCGGCGAGGACCGTGCGAAGCGCGGCAAGTGGGCGGACGGCCTTGCGGTCAAGCCCTTCACCGAGGGCATGGAGTTCCTCTACATGCCCGGGTGCTACCTCTCCTACGATCCCAGGGCGAAGAAGATCGCCCGGGCCACGGTGGAGATCCTCGACAAGGCGGGCGTGGACTTCGGCGTCCTCGGGCCGGAGGAAAGCTGCTGCGGCGAGAGCATACGCAAGACCGGCAACGAGGCGCTGTTCAAGACCCTGGCGCGGCAGAACATCCGCGCCCTGATCGATCACGGGGTGAAGAAGGTCCTGGTGTCCTCGCCGCACTGCTACCACACCTACACGCGCGAGTACCCCGAATTCATGGTGCATTTCGAGGTGGTCCACATCTCGCAGCTGATCTTCCGCCTGATCGCCGAGGGCAGGCTGGAGCTCGACAAGGCGTACGCGAAGAAGGTGACCTACCACGACCCCTGCTATCTCGGCCGGCACAACGGCGTGTACGACGAGCCGCGCGAAGCGCTGAAGAAGATACCCGGGCTCGAGCTTTGCGAGATGCCCGAGTCGCGCATGAACAGCTTCTGCTGCGGCGGGGGAGGCGGGCGCATCTGGATGGAAACACCCAAGGGCGAGCGCTTCGCCGATCTGCGCCTCGCGCAGGCGGTGGACACGGGGGCGCAGGTCCTGGCCACGGCCTGTCCCTACTGCATCACCAATTTCGAGGACAGCAAGCTCAACTCGGAACGCGGCGATGCGATCGAGGTGAAGGACATCACCGAAGTCATCCGGGAAGCCATTCAGTAGCACACGCTGGTCGAGGAACAATGCCGTGGCACACACACTGGAACGGGCGATCGAACACGCACACGCAGCGGTAGGGCAGCGCGCCCTGCGTCCCGAGGACGACAGGTTCGGCGACGTGATGGTCGTCGGCGCCGGGATCAGCGGCATTCAGGCAGCGCTCGATCTCGCCACCTGCGGTTTCAAGGTCTATCTGGTGGAGAAGACACCGACGCTCGGCGGCAAGATGGCCCAGCTCGACAAGACCTTCCCCACCAACGACTGCTCGATGTGCATCGAGTCGCCGAAATTCATCGAGGTCGATCGCCATCCGAACATCGAGATCCTGACCTACACCGAGGTCGAAAGCGTCGAGGGGTCGGCCGGCGATTTCAAGGTCACCCTGGTCAAGAAGCCGCGCTACATCGACGAGGACAAGTGCACCGGCTGCACGGTCTGCGTCGAGTACTGCCCGGCCAAGATACCCGACCCGTTCAACCAGAACCTGTCGCTCAACAAGGCGATTCACATCTACTTCTCGCAGGCCGTGCCGCTCGTCACCTACATCGACGAGAGCTGCCTCTACCTGAAGGACAAGACCTGCTCGATCTGCAGCGGCGTGTGCGAGAACAAGGCCATCGACTTCAGCCAGGTTGCCGAGAAGTTCGAGATCAAGGTCGGCGCCGTCGTGATGTCGCCGGGTTACGACACGTTCGATCCGAAGATCCGCGGCGACTACGGCTACGGCACCATCGAGAACGTCGTCACCAGCCTCGACTTCGAGCGGCTGCTGTGCGCCACCGGCCCGCACGAAGGCCAGATCCTGCGTCCGTCGGACAAGAAGCATCCGCACAGGATCGCCTGGATCCATTGCGTCGGCTCGCGCCAGGTCGTGCCGGGGGGCAACACCTATTGCTCGGCGGTGTGCTGCTCGTACACCCAGAAGCAGGTCATCCTGGCCAAGGATCACCTGCCGGAGCTGGAAGCGAAGATCTTCCACAACGACATCCGCTCCTACGGCAAGGACTTCGAGCGCTTCTACCAGCGCGCGGCAAGGCTGCCCGGCGTCGAGTTCATTCGCAGCTACGTTTCGATCGGCCGCGAGAATCCCGTGACCAAGGACGTCAGCATCCGCTATGCCACACCCGAAGGCGTCGTCGAGGAGGAGTTCGAGCTGGTGGTGCTGTCCGTGGGGCTGAATCCGCCCAAGGATGCGCAGAAGTTCGCCCGGATATTCGGCATCGAGCTCAATGCGCAGGGCTTCTGCAAGACCAATCCGGTCAATCCGATCGAGACCAGCCGCCCGGGCATCTTCATCAGCGGCGCCTTCCAGGGGCCGCTGGACATTCCCGAGTCGGTGGTGACGGCGAGCGGCGCGGGCGCACTGTCGGGGCAGCTCCTGAAGTCGCGGCGCGGCAAGCTCTCCAAGGAAAGGACGTACCCGGAAGAGAAGGACGTGTCGGAAGAAGAGGCGAAGGTCGGCGTATTCGTCTGCCGTTGCGGCGCCAACATCGGCCGCGTCGTGGACGTGCCGGGCATCGTCGAGTATTCGAAGACGCTCGCCAACGTGGTCCACGTGGAGGAGAGCCTTTTCGCCTGCGCCACCAACACCGCCAAGGCGATCTCGGACACCATCCGCGACAAGGGCCTCAACCGCGTGGTGGTTGCTGCATGCACGCCGCGCACGCACGAGCCGCTGTTTCGCGACACGCTGCGCGAAGCCGGCGTCAACCAGTATTTCTTCGACATGGCGAACATCCGCGAGCACTGCTCCTGGGTCCACTCCAAGGAGCAGGCGGACGCCACGAAGAAGGCGAAGGACATCGTGCGCATGTCGGTGGCGCGGGCTTCCAAGCTCGAGCCGCTGGAAGAGTTTTCGCTGCCGGTGAACAAGGTTGCGCTGGTGGTCGGCGGCGGCGTCGCCGGCATGACCAGCGCCCTGACGCTGGCCGAGCAAGGGCACGAGACCTACCTGCTGGAGAAGGACTCCGACCTGGGCGGCATGGCGCGCCGCCTTCATTACACGCTCGAGGGGCTCGACGTGCAGCCCTGGTTGGCGGAGTTGAAGAAGAAGGTGTATCGGCACCGCGACATCCATGTGATCACCGACGCCGAGATCACCGAGGTCAGCGGCTACGTCGGCAATTTCGAGACCCGGGTGAAGTCCAAGGGCCGGGTGCGCACCATCAAGCACGGCGTGGCGATCATCGCCGCCGGCGCGGCGGAGCACAGGCCGACCGAATACCTGTACGGCAAGAGCACCCGGGTGATGACGCAGCTCGAGCTGGAGCACGAACTCGGCACCGGCGGCAGCGAGCCTCGCGGACATGCAGAGCCTGGTCATGGTCCAGTGCGTCGGCTGCCGGCAGGAGGATCGCAACTATTGCGCGCGCGTCTGCTGCAGCGGCGCGATGAAGAACGCGCTGAAGCTGAAGGCCGTCAAGCCGGAGACGGACATCTACGTGCTCTTCCGCGACATGAGGACCTACGGCTTCCGCGAGGATTACTACCGCGAGGCCTCGAGCAAGGACGTCAAGTTCATCCGCTACGAGCCGAACGACAAGCCGATGGTCGAAGAGGTCGAGGAAGGCGGCCGCAGCTTCCTCAGGGTGACGGTGACCGATCCCATCCTGGGAAAGAAGCTGGCACTGGACGTGGACAACGTCGTGCTGTCCGCGGCGGTGGTGCCCGCTCCCGGCGCGCAGGAACTGGCGCGCAAGTTCAAGGTGTCGCTCAATCCCGATGGCTTCTTCCAGGAAGCCCACGTCAAGCTGCGTCCGGTCGATTTCGCCGCCGAAGGCGTCTACCTCTGCGGCACGGCGCAGTATCCGAAGCACCTCGGGGAAACCATCAGCCAGGCGTACGGCGCCGCCGGACGCGCGCTGACGACGCTCACGCGCGACACCGTCGTCGCTTCGGGCTCGGTCTGCGCCGTCGACGAGATCGATTGCGTCTCGTGCGGCGCGTGCATCACCTGCTGCACCTACGGCGCCATCGATTTCGAGGACACGCCGCGCGGCAAGAAGGCGGTGGTCAATCCCGTGCTGTGCAAGGGCGACGGGCTGTGCAACGCCAAGTGCCCGACGGGCGCGATCAGCCTGAAGCATTACACCGACGGCGAAGTGTTCCGCCAGATCGACGCGGCGCTCGCCGGCTGAAGACGACATCGCCCACCCTATCCATCGAGTAACGAGCCAAGCATGGCCGCTCCCACCGAGTTCAAACCCATCATCGTCGGCTTCCTGTGCAACTGGTGCTGCTACGGCGGCGCCGACCTCGCCGGCGTCTCGCGCTTCCAGTACCCGCCGCACTTGCGCGTCATTCGCCTGATGTGCTCGGGCCGCGTCGACCTGGAGTTCATCTTTCGCGCCTTCGCCCAGAAGGCCGACGGGGTGTTCATCGGCGGTTGTCACCTGAACGACTGCCACTACAACCCCGAGGGCAACTACGATGCGCTGGGCAACAGCATGATCGCCAAGCGCATTCTCGAGAACGTCGGCGTCAATCCCGAGCGGCTGCGGTTGGAATGGGTGTCTGCAGGCGAGGGCATTCGCTTCGCCGAGGTCATGAACGATCTGTCGGCAAAGATACGAAGCCTGGGCCCGCTCGGATCGAGCGAGGGCAAGTCGATTGCAGACCTGCAGGCCGGACTGCAGGCGGCCACCGAGCTCGTGCCCTACATCAAGCTGGTGGAGCGGGAGCGGTTCAGGGTGCCGGAGAGAAAGGAGGAGAGCTATCACAAGCTCTTCGGCAGTGCGGAGTTCGACGCGCTGTTCCGGGAGTTGATTCTCGACAAGCTCGCCATGGGCCGGATCATGGGCTACGCCCGGCCGCAGCCGGTGGCAGCAAGCCAGATCGCCACCGACCTGAATCTGCCCGCGTCGGAAGTGGCACGCCACCTGAATGCGCTGGCGCAGCGGGGGATGGTGAGACTCGACAGCAACCAGGTGCAGGTCGTGGCGGCTGCCGCGGCAAGCCGGGAAGAAGCGACGACATGAGCGAACAGAAGATCGACGGCATCATCGAGAAATACCGCGGCAAGCCGGGCGCGCTGATTCATGCGCTGACCGAGATTCAACACGAGAATCGCTGGCTGCCGCGCGAGCTCATGCACAAGGTCGCCGACGCGTTGGCGGTGCCGTTCAGCCAGGCGATGCAGATCGCCAGCTTCTACAAGACGTTCAGCCTGACGCCGAAGGGACGGCACGAGGTGCATGTGTGCACCGGCATGACCTGCCACCTGCGCGGTGCCGCGAAGCTGCAGGAAAAGGTGCAGGAGCTCACCGGCCTAAAGCCCGGCGAAACCGATGCCGAGTCCCGCTTCACCTACGAAGCCGGGAGTTGCCTGGGCAGCTGCAGCATCGGCCCCGAACTGATCGTCGACGGCAAGCACTACGGGCGCATGACACCTGACAAGGTGCAGGACGTTCTCAAGCGGTACGAATAGGAATACGCCATGCCCAAGCTGCAATCAGCGGCTGCACTGGAAGATCACCGGTCGAAGGTCCTGTCGGCCAGGGATCCGGCCAAGCCGTGCATCGCGGTGTGTGCCGGTGCGGCCTGCGGGGGGCTCGACTCCGCCGCGGTCGCCGCTGCGTTCTCTGCGGAAATCACGAAACAGTCCGCCGAAGCGAAGGTGGACTTCAGGGTCACCGGGTGCCACGGCTTTTGCAGCCAAGGACCGAACGTCATCGCCGGGCCAGGCGACATCTGCTACTTCGAGGTCAAGCCGGAAGACGTGGCGGAGATCGTCGCGTGCACGCTCGAAGGCGAGGTGGTCGAGCGCCTGGTCTACAAGGATCCGGTCACCGGCGAGAAGGCCGTGCACATGAGCGAGGTGCCGTTCTACAGGCACCAGATGCGCATCCTGCTCGGCGACATTCCGCGGATGGACCCGATGCGCATCGACGACTACCTGGCGGTCGGTGGCTACGCCGCGCTGGCCAAGGCGCTCTCCAGGATGACGCCGGACCAGGTGCTCGAGGAGGTCAAGAAAGCCAATCTGCGCGGCCGCGGCGGCGGCGGCTTCCCGGCCGGCTTGAAATGGGAGACCACCAAGAACGCGCCGGAGAAGACCAAGTACGTCATCGTCAACGGCCACGAGGGCGAGTCCGCCGCCTTCATGGACCGGGCCATGCTCACCGGCAATCCGCACAAGGTGCTCGAGGGCCTGATCATCGGCGGCTATGCCATCGGCGCGCAGCAGGGCTTCATCTACACCCGGCACGACTCGCCGCAGATGGCCGAGCACATCCAGGCGGCGCTCGCCCAGGCGGAGGAATACGGCCTGCTGGGCAAGAACATCCTCGGCTCCGGATTCGATTTCACGGTCGAAATGCACTTCGACGTCGGCATCTTCGTCTCCGGCGAATCCTCCGCGCTGATGCGCTCGATCGAAGGCAATCCACCCGAGCCCAGGCCGAAGTACATCCGCACCTCGGTCAGCGGGATCTGGGACAAGCCGAGCAATCTCAACAACGTCGAAACCTGGGCCAACGTGCCCGAGATCATCGGCCGCGGCGCCGACTGGTTCACCAGCATAGGCTCCGAAAAGAGCAAGGGTACCAAGCTCGTTTCCCTGTCGGGCCACGTCGTGAACAGCGGCGTCATCGAAGTGCCGATGGGTACGCCGCTGCGCACCATCGTCTTCGACATCGGCGGTGGCGTGCCCGATGGCAAAGCCCCCAAGGCCATCCATTTCGGCGGTGCCATGGGCGGCTCCATACCGATCAGCCTGGTCGACGCTCCACTGGATTTCGACGGCATGGCGAAGCTCGGCGCGCCGATCGGCGCGGGCGGCCTGCTGGTGATGGACGAGGACACCGACATGGTCGAGGTCGCACGCTACCTGCTCGACTTCCTGGTCAAGGAATCCTGCGGCAAATGCGTCCCCTGCCGCGAAGGCATGTATCAGATGCTGAAGATCCTGACCAACATCAAAGAGGGCAAGGGAAGGAAGTTCGACCTCGAGCGTCTGACCGAGCTGACCGAGGTCACCAGCCTGGGCAGCTTGTGCGCACTCGGGAAGACCTCGTCCGATCCGCTGAAGAGCATGCTGCGCTATTTCAGGGATGAATACGAGGCGAGAATCGCCGCGGGCAGCGACGTCGGGAGCCAAGCGCAATGACTGATGTGGTGTTGCAGATCGACGGCAAGGAAGTCACCGTTCCTGCCGGAACGACCGTGCTGCAGGCGGCGCGACAGGCCGGCATCTCCATCCCGACGCTGTGCCACCACGAGCAGCTCGAGGACTACGGCGGCTGCCGGCTCTGCATGGTGGAAGTCGAGTCGCGAGGCAGGACGAACCATGTGGTGTCCTGTCTCTATCCGGTGGAAAAGGGCCTGGTCGTGCGCACGCGCACGGAGAAGGTGGACAAGATCCGCCGCGTCATCGTCGAGGAGCTCATGGCTCACGCGCCGGACGCACCTGAGCTGGTGCGCCTGGCGCAGGAGTACGGCGCCGACCGGAACCGGTTCGAGAAGGAGGCGTCCTTCTGCGTGCTCTGCGGCTTGTGCGTGCGCTACTGTGCAGAAGTGAAGCAAAAGCACGCCGTCGGCTTCATCGAGAACGGCCCCGTGCGCGAGATCAGCTTCATACCGGAAATCGCCGCCAAGGAGTGCTGGGACTGCCAGGAATGTTTCGCGATCTGCCCGACCTCGTACGCCCAGGCCGCCTACTTCCTCACCGAAGCGCTCGCCTTTCCCGGCAGGCGCAAGGCAGTCGCAACCGGCGCCTTGAATCCGCCGGAGAGCTCTCCTCCTCGCGTCCGCGACGCGGACCTCGCGTGCGTACCGCCGTGCCAGGTGACCGAGCTGCGAACGCCTACTTGATGCCCAGCCGCTCCATGCGGTAGCGCATCGCCCTGAAGGTGATGCCGAGGAGCTTCGCCGCCGCGGTGCGGTTGTAGCGCGTCTTCTCCAGCGCTTCGTTGATCGCGGAGCGCTCCACGCGATCGAGATAATCCTGCAGCGGCCACTTGTCGCCGGCGGTGAGGGGCGCGTCGGACTCGTCCTGCACCGGCGTGAGATGCAGATCGTTGGCGGTGATGCGCATCGGATTGGCCGCGAGCGACAGGCCGCGCTCGAGGATGTTCTCCAGCTCGCGCACGTTCCCCGGAAACGGATAGCGCTCCAGCGCCGCGACCGCCTCGGCATCGAGGCGCGCGTCCGTGCCGCGCGTGAGCCTGTGCAGGATCGCGGTGGCGATGAGCGGGATGTCCTCGCGCATCTCGCGCAGCGACGGCATCGACAGCTCGATCACGTGCAGGCGGTAGTAGAGATCCTGGCGGAACTCGCCGGACTCGACCAGCGCGGAGAGCTTCTTGTGCGTCGCGCTGATGATGCGCACGTCGACTGGGTCTTCCTGTGTCGAGCCGACCTTGCGCACCTTCTTTTCCTGGATGGCACGCAAGAGCTTCACCTGCATCGCGAGCGGCAGGTCGGCCACCTCGTCGAGGAAGAGCGTGCCGCCCGTGGCCGCCTGGAAGAAGCCGTCGCGATCGCCTTCGGCCCCCGTGAACGCGCCCTTGCGGTAGCCGAAGAACTCGCTTTCCATCAGGTTCTCGGGGATCGCGCCGCAGTTCACGGCCACGAAGGGCAGCTCGGCGCGAGCCCCGAGCGCGTGGATCATGCGGGCGGCGAGCTCCTTGCCGCTGCCGGACTCGCCGTTGATGAACACGGGCGCCTGGCTCTTCGACAACCGCTCGATGAGACCGCGCACCTGCTGCATTGCCGGCGATTCGCCGAGGAGCTGGTAGCTCGACGCGGCCTTGGGCTGCTCCGGGACCTTCAGCGCCTGCTTCACCAGCGCGCGCAGCTGCTCGAGCGCGACCGGCTTGGCGAGGTAGTCGAAGGCGCCCGCCTTGAGCGCAGCGACGGCGTTCTCGGTGCTGCCGTACGCCGTGATCACGGCGGCGGGCACGTCGAGGCCGTGCTCCGAGATGTGCTGCACGACCTCGAGGCCCGTGCCGTCGGGCAGGCGCCAGTCGGTGAGGCACAGGTCGAAAGGCTCGTTGTCGAGCAGTCGCTTCGCGTCGCGCACGGTTTCCGCACGCGTCGTGTCGAGCCCCATGCGCGAGAGCGTGAGCTCGAGCAGCTCGAGCAGATCGGGCTCGTCGTCGACCAGAATGACCTTCGGCTGTCCGCGGATCTTGCGTAGCATCTTCTTGTCCTCACTGCTTGCGGCCGAGCTTCGCCGCGCGTTTGAGTGTCAGGCGGAAGTGGGCGCCCGGAGTCTTCGGCAGCAGCTCCAGGGCCGCCCCGTTGGCGTCGGCGAGCTCGCGCGCGATGTAGAGGCCGAGCCCGGTGCCGCCCGGACGCGTCGTGAAGAACGGCTCGAAAATCTGGCTGCGCAACTCCGCCGGAATGCCCGGCCCGTCGTCGGAGAGCTCGCATATTATGGCATCGCCCATGTAGCCGGGGCGTGCCGCGATCCGGATGCTGCGCTCCTTCTTCTGGCAGTGTTGCCACGCGTTGCGCACGAGGTTCCAGACGATCTGGTTCAAGTGCCCGCGATCGAACACGGCCTGCAGGTCGTCGGCGATCAGGACGATGATCGTGCCCGCGGGAATGTTCTCCGCCTGCGTGATCTCCTCGATCAGCGCGCGCATGAATTCGGAGAGCGCGATCGCCTCCGGCTGCTGGCGGTCGCGCCGGTTGAGCTGCAGCACCTCGCCCACGATGCGGTCGATGCGGCGCGCGTTGTTGCGGATCATCGCGAGCAGGCGCTGGCCTTCGGGGGCGACGGCGTTGTCCTCGTCGAGGAGCTGCGCGGCCTGGTTGATCGCCGACAGCGGATTGCGCACCTCGTGGGCGATGGAAGCCGTCAGGCGTCCCATGGCGGCGAGCTTCATCTGCTGCGCTTCGGACTGCGCGCGGCCGAGGTCCTCGAGGTAGATGAGGGTGCCGCCATTCAGGCCCGAGCCGATGCGCACGAGACGCACGCGAAGGAGGCGCTGCGTGGTCTCCACCTTGAACGGCGGCAGCGGCTCCGTGTAGTCCTCCTGCCAGCGCCGCCAGTAGTCGTGCAGGGTCGAGGAGAACTCGGCGAGACGCATGCCGCCGCGCATGCGGCCGTAGCCGCCGAGCAGCCGCGTGACCTGCGCGTTGTGCCCACGCACGACGCCGTTCAGGTCGACGACGAGCACGCCGTCCTGCATGTCCTGGATGATGAGCCGGTTCACCTGCTCGAGGTTCGCGACGTCGATGCCGCGCTGCGCCGCGAGATCTTCGGAGGCCTGCGTGTAGCGACCGAGTGCGACCGCGATGCCGACCGTCGCGAAGAAGCCGAAGCCGATCAGCGCGGTCTGGAAGACCTGCGCGCCGCCGATCTGGCCTTCGGCGAGGCGAAGCAGATCGACGCTCAGCAGGACGAGGGTTGCGAGCGCGGCATGGAAGAAGGCGGTGCGCGTGCGCAACAGCCAGCCGCTCGCCGCGAGTTGCGGGAAGAGCAGGATGGGCAACGACCCGCCCGCACCGCCACTTGCGACCATCACCGTCGCGATGCAGGCCACGTCGCCGAACAGCAGCGACGACACGAGCACGGGCGCGCCCAGCGGCAGGGGATCGCGCTGCACCCACCAGAACGTGACCAGCCCGAACAGGAAATAGATGGCCGACGCCATCACGAACGTGTGCGGAGCCGACACGCCGAGCACGCGCACGTCCATCAGCAGCGCGGTCCCGAGCAGCACCGCGGCGCAGATCGCGCGGTACAGGCCGACGATCCAGAGGATGCGCCGTCCGGAATCGTTGACGTTCACGAGGCGCGGCGGCTCGATGGAAGGGCTCTGCGTGACCGGCCCTCGCTGCTGCATGTCGGGCCCGAAGCCGGCGCCGGTCGACGGGCTCAGCGGGACAGGCATTTCACGTCGCCGCAGGTGAGGCCGCGCGGGCCGGGCTTCGCGTCGGCGCGCGGAACGTACGTGCCGCAATTCACGCAGCGCACCATGTCCTCGACCGCGGGACGCTGCGCCTTGCGCCGCCGTTGCTGCGCCTTTGCCGTGTTCACGAGACGCAGGACGAAGAGCACTGCGAACACCACGACCAGCCAGAAGATGATCTTGCCCATCGAGCTCAGATCACCTTCCCCGGATTCATCAGGCCGGCCGGATCGAGCGCGGCCTTCACGCGCTGCATGAGCGAGATCGCGACCGGATCCTTGTAGTGCCTGAGCTCGTCGCGCTTGAGCTGGCCGATGCCGTGCTCCGCGCTGATGCTGCCGCCGCGCTGCGCCACGAGATCGTGCACGATGCGGTTCACGGCGGGCGATTCGGCCAGGAATTGCGGCCGGCGCGAGCCCGGGCGGCGCGGCCACGTTGTAGTGCAGGTTGCCGTCCCCGAGGTGCCCGAAGATGACGAGCTGCATCCCGGGATAGGCGGCGCGCAGTGCGGCTTCGCAGGCGAGCAGGAACTCCGGGATCGCGGAGACGGGCAGGGATACGTCGTGCTTGATGTTGAGGCCTTCGCGGCGCTGCGCCTCGGAGATGTTCTCGCGCAAGGCCCAGAGCGAGCGCGCCTGCTCCCCGGATTGCGGCGAGCGCCACGTCGAGGGCGGTGCCCGCTTCGATCGCGTCCGCGAGCGCCGCTTCGACCTGGTCGCGCAGGTTCGATCCCGCGCTGCTGTCGTCGGCCTGCACGAGCGTGTACCACGCGTGGTCCGGCAACGGATCCGGGAGATCGGGGTGGTGCTTGCGACACAACCGCAAGGCGATCCCGGAGATGAGCTCGAATCCGACGAGGCGATCGCCGAGGCTGCCTTTCAGCGAGCGCAGCAGCGCGACGGCCCGGCGAGGGTCGGGGACGGCGGCGAGCGCCGTGACCCGATGCGCGGGCGCGGGAAAGAGCTTCAGCACGGCGGCGGTGATGATGCCGAGCGTACCTTCGGCACCCACGAACAGCTGCTTCAGGTCGTAGCCGGTGTTGTCCTTGCGCAGGCCGCGCAATCCGTCCCACAGCGTCCCGTCGGGCAGGACGACCTCCAGCCCGAGCACGAGGTCGCGTGCGTTGCCGAAGCGCAGCACCGCGGTCCCGCCTGCGTTGGTCGACAGATTGCCGCCGATGGTGCAGCTGCCTTCCGACCCGAGCGAGAGCGGGAAGAGCAGCCCGGCGGCCGCGGCCGCGGCCTGCACGCCCGCGAGCGGCACGCCGGCCTCGACCACGATCGTGGCGTTGTCGCGGTCGACGCTGCGCACGCGATTCATGCGCCCCAGCGCGACCACCACCTCGTGGCCGCTCTCGTCCGGAGTCGCGCCCCCGCACATCCCCGTGTTGCCGCCTTGCGGCACGATCGGGATGCCCGCCTCGACGCACGCGCGTACCACCGCGCTCACTTCACCGGTGGAGCCGGGACGCACCACGGCGAGCGCACGGCCGTGATACCGGCCGCGCCAGTCGACGAGATAAGGTTCGGTTGCGGCGGGGGTGGTGAGGACGTGGGCGGCGCCGACAGCGGCATCGAGCCGCGCGCGAAGAGTTGCCCCAAGTTCCGTCATGCCGAGGATAATATCGAAAACGCCCCTGCATAGCACCGATTTCGGCCACATCGCCTCCTGCGGAGTGCTCCCCATGTCGCAATCTTCTTCCGAACCTCCGAGCAGCGGCGGCGCCTTTCCGTTTTCGCCCGACGATGCGATGCAATTCATGCAGCGCATGTGGAACCCGTTCGGCGTGCCGATCCCGGGCTTTCCCCTCCCCGGGACGCCCGCCGCGGCGCGGGCACGCCGGTGGCCGGCGTGGGCTTCCCCAATCCCGCCACGATGTTCGCGACGCTCGATCCCGCCGAGATCGAGCGCAAGATCGGCGAATTGAGGATCATCGAGAACTGGCTGGAGATGAGCCTCAACCTCATGCGCATGAGCATCAAGACCCTCGAGCTGCAAAAGGCGTCGCTCGAAGCGCTGCGCGCCTCGCAGAGCGTCGCGGCCGCGCCTACCGCGGCCGACAAGCCGCGCAAGAAGTGACCCGCCGCAGGCGGTTGTGCCCGCGGCTGCAGCGAAGGAATCGACGATGAGCCTCGTCCTCTACTACGGTTCGGGATCGCCCTATGCATGGCGCGCGCAGCTCGCGCTCGAGCACAAGGCGCTGCCGTACGAACGCAAGGTCCTGTCGTTCTCCGCCGGCGACAACCGGAAACCCGAGTTCCTGGCGCTCAATCCGCGCCATCGGGTCCCGGTGCTCGTGCACGACGACTTCGCGCTCTACGAGTCGAGCGCGATCGTGGAGTACCTGGACGAGGCGTTCCCCGGGCGCGGCGCGCCGCTCTTCCCGGGTGATGCGCGAGAGCGCGCGTTCATCCGGCGCGTGATCCTCGAGGTCGACAACTACCTCGACAAGGCGAGCGATCCGGTCTGGACCCAGGCCTTCGGCACCGACGAAGCGCAGCGCGACCCGGCCGTGGTCGGGGAGGGGAGCAACGCGCTGCGCGAGGAGTTCGCGCTCTTCACCCAGGCGATGCGCGGCGAGTACATGGCCGGTCCGCTCTCGGCCGCGGACTTCGCACTGTATCCGGCGCTCGCGCTGGTGCGCCGCTGCGAGCGCAAGCTGCCGGGCTTCTCGCTCGCGGCGCTGCTCACCCCGCAGCTCCGGGATTGGATGACGCGCATCGAGGCGCTGCCGTACTTCGACGCCACGGTGCCACCGCACTGGAAGGCCGGCTGACTCCGCCGGCCCGCGCATGCAGCGGCCCGATCGTGCGTCGCGGCCGCAGTTCGTTCGAGCCCACCACAGGAGGAGATCGATGAAGCTCACCTCGACCGCGTTCGCTGACATGAAGCCCATTCCGGGCGAGTGCGCCTTTGCCGTGATGGATCCGGCAACGCACGTCCGGCTCTCGTCCAACCGCAATCCCGATCTTGCCTGGAGCGATCTGCCCGCGGGCACGCGCTCGCTCGCGCTCGTCTGCCACGACGGCGACGTGCCGTCGAAGCCCGACGACGTGAATCAGGAAGGCAGGACCATTCCCGCCTCGCTGCCGCGCGTCGAGTTCTTCCACTGGATCCTGGTCGACCTGCCGGCCGATGCGAAGCCGATCGCGCGCGGCGAGTTCTCGGACGGCATCGTCGGTCGCGGCAAGTCCGGACCCAACGCACCGCGCGGGGCGCGACAGGGCGTCAACGACTACACCAAGTGGTTCGCGAACGACAAGGACATGTCCGGGCAGTACTTCGGGTACGACGGCCCGTGTCCGCCGTGGAACGACACCATCCCGCACCACTACGTGTTCACGCTGTACGCGCTCGACGTCGCGCGCCTCGACCTGCAGGGGACGTTCGACGGCGCGGCTGCGCGCAAGGCGATGCAGGGCCATATTCTCGGCGAGGCGAGCCTCACCGGGCGCTACACCCTCAATCCCGACGTGAAGCTCTAGCAGTTTGTTGAAATTCGACTTGTAAATGCGTGGTTCTTGTCTATCGTTCTGATGAGGGTTTTCATCGGCAATCCTTCGAGGTCAGAGCGATGCGCGGCCCAGATGTTATGCAGGACACGCTGTTCGCGGTGCGGAGTCTGGAGAGCTACGTGCCGGCGGATCATCCGTTGCGTCCGGTGCGCGACATCCTGAATGAGGCGCTCAAGCGCATGGATCCGCTGTTTGCGGCGATGTACGCGCCGGCCGGCCGCGACTCGATCGCGCCGGAGAAGCTGCTGCGCGCGCTGATGCTGCAAGTGCTCTACGGGGTGCGCAGCGAACGCATGCTGATCGAGCAGTTGGGCTACAACCTGCTGTTTCGCTGGTTCGTCGGGGTGTCGATGCAGGATGATCCGTGGGATCACTCGACCTTTTCCAAGAACCGCGATCGACTGATCGCGCATGACGCCTGCGCGGTGTTGTTCGAGGAGGTGCTGGCGCAGGCCCGCGCGAAAGGACTGTTGAGCACCGAACACTTCTCGGTGGACGGCACGCTGGTTCGCGCCTGGGCCTCGCAGAAGAGCTTCGTGCCCAAGGACGGGCCACCGCCGCCGGCGAGCGGTTCGAAGAGCAATCCCGAAGTCAACTTCCGCGGCCAGCCGCGCACCAACGATACGCATGAGAGCCGTACCGACCCCGATTCGCGGCTCTATCGCAAGAGCAAGAATGCCGAGGCGCTGCCGTATTACATGGGCCATGCGCTGATGGAGAACCGCAACGGGCTGGTGGTCGACCAGCGGCTGACCCACGCGACCGGCAAGGCTGAACGCGAGGCCGCGATCGAGATGCTGGCGGCGCAGCCCGGAGCAACGCGCAAGACGGTAGGCGCCGATAAAGGCTACGACACGGCCGACTTCGTCGCTGACTGCCGCGCCATCGGCGTGACGCCGCATGTCGCCCAGAACACCAAGAACCGCGCCAGCGCGATCGACGAGCGCACCACTCGCCATCCCGGCTACGCGGTGAGTCAAATCATTCGCAAGCTGATCGAAACCATCTTCGGCGACGGCAAGCAGCACGGCACGCTGCGGCAACTGAAGCTGCGCGGCCTCGAACGCGCCGAGCTGGTCTTCGCCATGACCATGACGGCGGTCAACTTGCGCCGGCTGCCGAAACTTTTCGCTGAAAGCGGGTGATCGACAGGAGAGGTGTCTCCGCTGTGCGCCAAAGCGACCCGAAACGGCCTCCAAACCAGGTCGAACCGGGTGGCGATAGGCGAAACCCCGCGTCCTATCACTCGAACAAACCATTTTCACGATGCGCTGGTGTTCAAATTGAGCCGCTTTTCAACGAACTGCTACATGCCCCACCGCCGTGTTCGGGACAATCGTTGCGAACACGCGGGGTGGCGGCGGGTTAGCTAGCGTCCGAGCCAGGCGACCCGCCGCGCTGCGGCGTCGTCGCCGGCGGTCGGGTCGATCGTCAGCCAGAAGGTGTCGAGCGGCGCGGGCTGCAGCGTGCATTGGAGGGTCAGCAGCTCGTCGCGACGGAAGGCGTGCACGCCGATGGTCTCGCCGGGCGCGCGCCGCTCGAGCAGTTTTTCCAGTGCGTCGGCGGACGCCCGCAAGCCATCCAGCGCGACCAGCACGTCGCCCGCGGCGAGTCCTGCCAGCTCCGCGGGTCCGCCGCGCAGCACGTGCTGCAGCCGCGGCTCCGCGCCAGGCGCGAGGCGCGCCCCGAACCAGCACCGCGACCGGCCGTTCTCGCGGCCGGGCTTGCCGCCGCGATCGCTTGCGCCGGTGGCTGCGCGCGCGTGCAGAGCGATCCCGACGTCGTGCAGCAGCTCGGCGAGCGGCGGATCCTCGATGCCCTCGACGTAGCGCGCGAAGAACTCGGCGAGCGATACGCCGGCCAGCTCCGACGCGATGCTGCCGATCTCGCCTTCGGCCACGCCGATGCCGGTGCGCCCGTGCCGTTGCCAGAGCGTGCGCATCAGCGCGTCGAGCGAGCTGCCGTGTCGACGCAGCGTGAGATCCAGCGCGAGCGCGACCAGCGAGCCTTTCGTGTAGTAGCTCACCACGGCGTTGGGCGTGTTCTCGTCGGGGCGGTAGTACTTGATCCACGCGTCGAAGCTCGAATCCGCGACGCTCTGCAGGTGCCGCCCGGGACCGCGCATCACGGTGGTGATCGTGCGGCCGAGGAGCTCGAGCAGGTCGTCGACCGGAAGCACGCCGCTTCGCACGAGCGCGAGGTCGTCGTAGTAGGACGTGATGCCCTCGAACGCCCATAGCTGTCGCGTGTAGGCTTCGCGCGCGAGGTCGTAGGGCACGAACGCCGCCGGCTTGATGCGCTTCACGTTCCAGCTGTGGAAGTACTCGTGGCTCGCGAGGCCGAGGAAGGTGCGGTAATCCTCGGTGACGGCATCGACGCCGGGTTGCGGAAGCTCGTCGCGCTTGCACAGGAGGCTCGTGCTCGCGCGATGCTCGAGGCCGCCGTAGCCTTCGCCGACGGCCGCGACCAGGAACACGTAGCGCTCGAACGGCGCCTTGCCGCCGGCGCCTTCGAACAGCTCGCATTGCCACGTGCAGACCTTCTGCAGGTCGCGTGCGAGGCGCTGCATGTCCGCGCGATGCCGGCCCGAGATCGCGATGTCGTGGGGGGCGCCGCCAGCCGTGAAGCTCACGAGCGTGAAATCGCTCATCTCCACCGGATGGTCGATGAGTGCCGCGTAGTTCCCCGCGCCGTACAGGCCGAACGAGTACGGCGGCGCGTGGCGAGCGGGCATCGCCGTGGCCACGCGCCAGTTCGCGCACGCGGCGAGCGTGGGGGCCACGATCTCGACTTCGCACGGGTCGTTCTCCCGGCCCTCGGGCAGCAGGAACACGGAGCTGCCGTTGAAGAACCCGCGCTGCCGGTCGAGATAGGCGGTGCGCACGGACAGATCGAACGCGTACACGTGGGCGGTCACGGTGAGTCGCCCGTGCGTTGCCTGCGCGCGCCAGACGTCCTTCGCTTCCTTGGCGAGCGCGACGGCCCCGCGCTCGTCGCGAGCGCGCACGTGCACGAAGTGGCGCGCGAACTCGCGGATGAGATAGCTGCCGGGAATCCACGTCGGCAGGCGAAAGCGCTGTCCTGCGGGATCGGGATCGTCGATCGTGCACGCCACCTCGAACAGGTGGGCGTCGGGATCGAATGGAACGATGCGGTAACGGACGGGATTCGCAGAAGCCACTTCGGGATGGTCCGGTTCGGAAGGGACGCATGACGCGCAGCGAATGCGTCGGCACGCCGGCGCGCCACTCTAGCATGGCCGACGTGCGATGCCACAGGGCGCGGTCGGTCTCGCGTCGGCGCACAACCCCGCGGCCCGTGCGGATCAGCCGATGCCGTGGGTCTCGGAGGACGTCCCGTGGACTTGCGGCGACACACCGCCGGCCAAGCCGAAGAAGGTGCGGATGATGCGCATGAACTCGGCCGCCTGACTGGTCGTCGTCCGCGCACGCCCTTCCGCGTCGAGCGCCTTCAACCTCGAGTCGTTCTGGGCTTGCCGCTCCGCCAAGGCCCGTGACAGGCCTTCGATGATCTGGGGCCGATTGCGCAGGATGGCGTCGAAACTGTGCCGCCTGACGCGATAGCACAGCGCCTCCGTCTGGGCAATGATCGTCGCCGCCCGTGGCTGCCCGAGCAGCAGTCCCATTTCACCGAAGTATGCCGGGGCGTCCAGCTCGGCAAGCTTCTGACGCGCGCCGTGACTGTCCTCGTGAAACACGCCGAGCTTGCCGCGCGCGAGCACGAAGAGCGAGTCGGCCTCGTCGCCCTGGCGGCAGACCAGGCTCTCGCCGGCGAAAGGCCATGATTCGAGCTCGGCCGCGAGGTGGGCACGCTCGTCTTCGTTGAGCGGCGCGAACAGCGAAACGTCGCGGATCACCGCGAGGCGCTGTTCGAGCTCGTGGCGCGCGGCATGGCCTTCCACGTCCCGCTGGACCTGCACGACCCGATGCGGGAACGGGATGGTCATGCCATGGCGCTTCAGTGCCGCGAACACGTGCCCGAGCATCGCCGAATCGGTCGTGGGGTAGTGGTGCAGATCGACGATGTGATACAGCACTTCATACGCGATGCCGCTGTCCTCGAACGCTTTGCAAACGCAGAACGGCACCGGCACGCGCGCGACATTCGAGATCTCCGCAGCGTGAAAAGCGTGATTCACAGCGTGGACGACCTGGCCCGGCGAATGGCCGTAGCCCACGGAGAACGCAATGTGCCGGCGCAAGAGCGACGAGTCGTCCCCATGCCGCCCCACCAGGGTGATCTTGTCCTTCATGAGGGCGGCGTTGGGGATGATGATGGTCTCGTGATCGCACGTCGCGATGGCCGTGGTCCGCCACCGCATCTGCACGATCTGTCCGAGCTTGTCGCCGTACCTGATCCAGTCGCCCTGGCGCACCGTGCGTTCGGCTTGCAGCGCGAGGCCGGCCCAGAGCGCGCCCAGCACCTCCTGCGCGGAAAACGCGATCGCGCCGGTGATCACGGCTGACGTCGTCACGATCCCTGCGAGGTTCACGCCGATCACGCTCAGCCGATAGAGCGCGAACGCGACCAGCCCGAGCGTCAGGAGCACATCGGCCACGATGTGCGGAACCTCCAGCCGTGCGAGCAGGACGCGGCTCACGAACAGCAGCGTCGAGCGCAGGACGGCGAATGCCAGCAGCGCGAGCAGGATCTCGCGCAGGATGTCGAAGAGAGTGCCGCCGGCGAGCGTCGACCCCAGCTGCGAGACCGTCCACAGGAGCAGCACGACGACAACGGCGACCAGCGCGAGCCCGATGAATCCTCCGCGCCGGTACGGCCGAACGATCGCCGCGATCACGGCGAACGCGATGGCGATGCCGGCGAAGAGCGCGGCGTTCAGCAGCGTCTCCGGCGTGATGGGGAGATGCTGCACGTTGATCTGGCTCGCGAGCGCGCTCGGTTCTGCGGTCATGGCTGGACGTGGGTACCGGGAGGTCGATTATAGAAGCGGCGGGGTGGACGCGGCCAGGGTCGAGGCTCCGGGAGATGTGGGCGCGCGCGTCGCGCAAGGTGTCGGCTTGCACCCCTTCTCAAGCATCTGACTACGTGCCATCCTGAGATCAGTGATCGGTGTGCTCCTTCGGTTGACGCCTCGCGACGCCAACACTAACGGAGGACGCGCTGACTGCGGAAAGGGCTGCACCTCGACGGCCCGCTCCACCTGCGCCTTTTGACACGACGGGTTTGGATCGTCCAGCACCTATGCAACTGACCGTTCTCGGCTGTGCCGGCGGCATCGGTGGCCACGAAAGGCTTACCACGTGCTTGCGGCTCGATCGCGACATCGTGCTCGATGCCGGCACCGGCATCGCGGACCTCGCCATGGACGAGCTTGTTGCGATCGACCACGTCTTCCTCACGCACCCGCACCTCGATCACGTCGCCGGACTGGCGTTCCTGCTGGACGCGGTGCTTGGCCGACGCGAGACGCCGGTCGTCGTGCATGCCACCGCCGAGGTGACTTCGGCCCTGCAACAGCACGTGTTCAACTGGGTCGTGTGGCCCGATTTCACCCAGATTCCCGACCCGCTGCATCCGACGCTTCGCTGGGAACCCTGCTCCGCGAACGAACCGGTCGCGATCGGCGATCGCATCATCACCGCCTATCAGGTCGACCACACCGTCCCCGCCGTTGCGTACGTGGTGGTGTCGGGCAACGCTGCGTTCGTGTACTCGGGCGACATGTCCGCATCGCTGTCCCTGTGGAAAGCCGTGCGCGAGGAGCAACGCGTACAGATGGTGATCGTCGACTGCTCGTTCCCCAACGCGGAGTCTGGCATCGCCCGGCTGTCGAAGCACTACTGCCCGAGCACGCTTGTCGCGGACATCGCGGCCGTGCCCGCGCGCGTTGCGTTCTATGCGACGCATCTCAAGCCAGGTTCGGAAGACCTCATTCTCGCCGAGCTGCGAGCCAAGGCGCCGGGCAGGACGATTCACGCCCTGACCGCTGGCGATCGCTTCATGCTGTGAGCGGCCAGCGGCGCCGGCCATCGGCACGGCGCGGACGGCCTGAGATCAGGGATACTCGCCGGCATCCCTCGCACGAAAGGGCGTCGCCGGGTTTGGCCATGTTCGCCAACGGGCACGGAATCGTGCGCCCGATGCGGCCCGCACGCGTTCGCTGCTGCCCGATTGCCCTACAACTCGAGGTCGACGTTGATGCGCTTCGCCTCGAGCGCCTTCGCAAAACGATGGCGCGCCTGCAAGCGTGGATCGTCGATGATCGCACCGATCGTGCCGACCATGGTGCTGACGGCGCCCGCCAGCGGCAGCGCCAGGATCAGACCGGCGATGCCGGCGACCGTACCGCCGATGAACAGCATGAGCACCATCGGTAACGGGTGCATGCGCATGCTGCGGCCGACGGTCAGCGGCATGATGACAAAGGTATCGAGGAAGCGGACGCCGAGGAACATTCCGACCGCCGCATACACGACCCACAGATCGCTCGGATGCTCCGTCGCCGCCGAGAGCACGATGATGATGCATGCGAGCACCGAGCCTATGAGCGGTATCCAGGCGAGCACGGCCGCGATGATCGCGAGGATGATCGCGCCGTGAATCCCGATGACCAGCATGCCAATCGCGTACAGCGTCGTGTCGACGACCGCGAGCTTGAGGAGTCCCTGGAAGTAATTGCGTGCCGTCTGGTGCACGCTGTCGAACATGAACACCGTGCGCTCGAAGAATGCGTTCGGCACCACGCTCACGATGGTGCGCAGGAAGCGGCCCCCGTCGCGCAGCAGAAAGAATGCGACGAAGGGGGCGAGCAGCACCGCGGGCAATTGGGCCGCCGCTTGCAGCAGCAGCCGCGCGAGTTGCTCCTTCATGAAGGTTGCGCCGAATTCGTCGGCGCGTCGGCCGACTTCGGCGCTGAAATCCATTCGCTTGAGGAACGCGAAATGCGATTCCAGCGTCGCGAGCGTCCGGTCGATCAGCACGCGCCCGCCCTCGAGGTAACGACCGAGGATCTCTTCACCGGAGACCGACTGCCCCACCAGCCATGGCAGCGTGGGGACCAGCACCGCGACCACCAGCAGCGTGACGCCGCCGGCGACCAGCGCGGCGGCGGTCTCGCGGCTGACGCCGGCCAGTTCGAGCCGGCGCACGACCGGAAAGAGCATGTAATAGAGGATGATCGCGAGCAGGAACGGGACCACCAGGAAGAGCGCCTTGACCGAAGCCATCAGCAGCAGCGTCGTGACCGCGATGGTCGCGATCCAGACCAGCGGTCCCGAGGCGAGGTAGGCGCTGTTCACAGCGGTCGCGCGTCCATGGCGATGAAGTGCTCACGCAGCTTCTGGCCGAGCGCCCGCGCGAGCTGCAGCGAGATCTTGGAGGCAATGACCGCGTGCGTCTCGACCAGGCCCGTGAAGTCGGCGCGCGAAAGCGCTGCCAGGAGGCAGTCCTCCGCGGCGCGCGCCTGGGCCGAGCGTGGCGAACCGTCGAGAAGTGCGAGCTCGCCGAACATCGCGCCTTCAGCGACGTCCGCGATGTGCCCCGTCACCGGCTCGCCCTGCCGGCAGATGAGCACCTTCCCGGCGAAGACGATGTACAGCGCCTGGCCGTCCTCGCCCTCGTCGAAAATTACCTCGTCTTTGAGGTAGCGGCGATCGTGGAGCAGGCCGTTGATGACCCGCAGCTCGGTTGGCTGCAGCGTTGCGAACAGACCCAGCCTGCGGATCTGGCCGATCCGTGTCTCGTCGGGCTTGCGCTTGTTGCGGCGAAGCATCGGCATTCCTACGCGGTGACGCGCGACGAGCAGGTGCGCTACGGGCGCCGGGAAGCACCCGTCCAGGCAGTCGAACGCGACCACGATACTGGCGCGTGGGGCTTCGTGGGAAGTCCCAGTAGCTTTGCCGAGATGCGCTTGGGTCATGGGGAAGCGTCCCGGGTGCCAGGCTGGGCAGATTCAGGCATCGCAATACGATTACCCTGCGCCCGTATAATCGTGCGCAGCGCAGACCGATGTGTTCGCAAGGTCCTTCGCCGCGAATGGCGCCCACCTTGGCCGCGCGCGGAATTTTGGCGAAGGCGAAGGCAAGGGTGCATCCGTGGAGGAAGCGAACATCTGCGTCCTCGAGCGGCGCGTGGATGCTCGGCGGGGAACTTCGCGCGGGCCCGCATTGGCTCACTGGCGTGAGCGGAGATGCGCGGCGGTCCTGTCGCCGCTGAGGCAAGGCTAGCCATGGCTGACGCGCAAAGCGTTGTCGAGGACGAAACGGCTGCAACGCCGGGGGACGCGTTCCTCAGCCTGGAGGCTCACATCCCCGGGGACCGCAGGCAGTCACTCGCCACGGGGGTCGCGATCCCCGACCGCATTCGCGGCGCGGCACTGTTCGCGGACATCTCGGGCTTCACGCCGCTCACGGAAGCATTGGCCAACGAGCTCGGGCCGCAGCGCGGCGCCGAGGAGCTGACGGCCAACCTGAACCGGGTCTTTCACGCACTCATCGCCGAGCTCGAGCGCTTCGGCGGCCACGTCATCTACTTCAGCGGAGACGCGATCACCTGCTGGATCGATGGCGACGACGGCGCCCGTGCGACGGCCTGCGCCCTCGCGATGCAGAAGACGATGGGCGAACTCGGCGAAGTGGTCACGCCGGCGGGCTCGCGCGTGGGCCTGGCGATGAAAGCCGCGGTCGCTGTCGGAGCGGCTCGCCGGTTCCTCGTCGGCAACCTCGACGTGCAGTTGATCGACGTCCTCGCGGGGCACCTGATCGACGCGCTGGCCACGGCCGAGCATCTTGCGGCGAGATCCGAGGTCCTGCTCGATCGGTCAGCGCTCGAATCGCTTGGCGACCGGGTCGAAGTCCGCGAGCTTCGGGTGGACCCGGAGAGCGGGCGCGAATTCGGCGTTGTCGCATCGATGACGGTAGCCGTCGAGGATGTCCCCGTATCGATCCACGAGGATTCGCTGCCGGAGGACGTCGTCAGGCGTTGGCTGCTGCCGGTGGTCTACGAGCGCCTCTCCACCGGGCGCGGCGAGTTCCTTGCGGAGCTGCGGCCGGCATATCCGCTGTTCGTTCGCTTCGGCGGCATCGACTACGACAACGACGAAGACGCGATCGCGAAGCTCGACGACTTCATCCGGCGCGCGCAGCGAATCTTGACGACGTATGGCGGAAATCTTCTCCACCTGACGCTCGGCGACAAGGGCGCATATCTGTGCGCGGTGTTCGGCCCGCCGCAGGCGCACGAGGACGACGCCGCGCGCGCCGCGGCCGCGGCGCTCGAACTGCGCGAGCTCGAGGTCAACCACCGCGGTCACCGGCATCCAGGTCGGGATCACGTTTGGCCGGCTGCGCAGCGGCACGTACGGACACCGGCGGCGGCAGACGTTCACGTGCCTCGGCGACGCGGTCAACCTCTCGGCGCGTCTCATGTCGAACGCGCCACCGGGCCAGATCTACGTCTCGGAGCCGGTGCGTCGCACGGCCGGCGAGCAGTTCAACTGGGAGCAGCTCCCGCCGATGACGGTGAAGGGCAAGGCCGAGCCCGTCTCGGTGTTCGCGCTGACCGGTTCGAAGCGGCATGCGTCGCCCGCAATCGGACAGGGTCGGAGCTTGCCGATCGTCGGCCGCTAGGCCGAGCTCGACACCCTCGCCGCCAAGCTCGACGAGGCGCTCGCTGGACGCGGGCGGATCGTCGGCATTTCGGCCGAGGCGGGCATGGGTAAGTCGCGCCTCGTGGCCGAGTTCGCGCGGACGGCGGAACGGCGGGGCATCGTCGTCGCGGTCGGCGAGTGCCAGTCATATCGGCACGAACACCAACTACTTCGTCTGGCGCACGGTCTGGGCGACGCTGTTCGGCCTGGACGACGGCCTGCCCGGGGACGAGCAGGTGCGAGCGCTGGAGGCGGACTCGCGGCCATCGATCCGGCGCTCGTCCCGCGGGCGCCGCTGCTCGGCGGGCTCCTCGACCTGCCCATCCCCGACAACGACCTCACGTCGGCGTTCGATGCGAAGCTGCGCAAGACCTCGCTCGAAGGGCTCCTGGTCGAATGCCTCCGCGCGCGGCGAGTCGAGGCGCCGATCGTGCTGGTGCTCGAGGACTGTCACTGGCTCGATCCGCTGTCGCGCGATCTTCTCGAGGCGCTGGGCCGTGCAGTGGCGAGCGTCTAGGGTTCTGCTGATGCTCGCCTACCGTCCGGAGCACGGACGTCGGTCGCAGGCTCGGCCTCGAGAACCTGCCGCATTTCGACGAGATCGCGCTCGCCGAGCTCGAAGGCCAGCACGCGGCGCAGCTCGATCCGATCCAAACTCGCGCAGATGCTGGGGGCCGAGGCCGGAGGCCCCTGCTGCCCTCGTCGAGCTCATCACCGCCCGCGCGCAGGGGAACCCCTTCTATATCGAGGAACTGCCTCAACTTCATCCGCAGCCAGGGCGTCGACCCGCAGGACGAGTCGGCACTGAAGATGCTGGAGCTGCCCGCGAGCCTGCACAGCCTGATCCTGAGCCGCATCGACACGCTGGGCGAAGCGCCGCGGCGGACGCTCAAGGTGGCGAGCGTGCTCGGGCGCATGTTCCGCGCGCCGATGCTGCCGGGCGTCTATCCCGAGCTCGGGACATTGGACCGGGTCGAGGATGACCTGCGAACGCTCGGCGCGAACGACCTCGTCAGCGTCGACGAGGAGACCGACAGACGTATCTCTTCAAGCACGTCGTGACGCAGGAAGTCGCGTACGAGAGCATGCCGTACGCGATCCGGTCGATGCTGCACGAGCGCGTCGGCAGCTACATCGAGGAATCCGAGGGCCGATGCCATCGACCGCCACCTCGATCTGCTCGCGCACCATACTGGCGCAGCGAGAATCTGCCGAAGAAGCGCCGAATACCTCGGCCGCGCCGGTGAAGCGGCCCAGGCCTCGCTACGCGAACCGGGCCGCGATCGACTATTTCGAGCGGCTGGCGCCGTTGGTGGAGCAGGGCGACCGCGTCGACGTGCTGCTGAAGCTCGGCGAAGGTGCTGGAGCTCGTCGGCAACTGGCAGCGCGCCGCAGCAGGTGGACGGCGAGGCGATGGCGCGACGCGGAGAAGCTCGGCCGACGACCGCGAAGCGCGCCTCGTGCGAAACGGCGCTCGCGAAGTGGCGCGCAAGCAGGGCCGCTTCGACGAGGCCGTTCGACGGCTCGATCGCGCCGCGCGGGAATTCCGATCGCTGGGCGAGGAAGCCGGCGTCGGAAACGTGCTGAACCTCGTCGGCACCATCGCGGCGCAACGTGGCGACTATGCCAAGGCCGTGGAGAACTACGAGTCGAGCCTCGCGATTCGCGAACGGGTGGGACAAGGCGAGCATGGCGAGTCTCCTGTCGAATCTCGGCATCATCGCCGAGTACCGCGGCGACTACGCGGTCTCGCGCGACCGTTTCACGAGCGCGCGCTCGCCCTCCGCACGGAGCTGGGTGACCGCTGGGCCATCGGCAACTCGACGAACTGTCTCGGAATGGTCGCCTTCCTCCAGAAGCGATGCCAGGAGGCGCGCGAGCGTTTCGAGAAAGCCATCGCTCTCAACCGCGAGGTCGGCGACGCCTGGATGGTCGCGATCTGTCACAACAACCTCGGCAACGCGACGCGCGGCCTCGGCGACTACGAGCAGCTCGCCGGCACTACGCCGACAGCCTTCGCGCCTACCGCGACTACGACGACCGGTGGGCGATTGCGTTCCTGCTCGAGGACATCGGCATGCTCGCCGCCCTGAGCGGGAACGCGCGGCCGGCGCTCGAATTGATCGGTGCCGCCGACGCGTTTCGCGAGGCCATCGGGGCGCCGCGCGCCCCGTCGCTGGACGGGAGATCGCGGAGCCGCTCGCCGCAGCGGCGACCGCGTTGTCCGAGGAGGAGCGCGTCGCGTACCGCACGCGAGGCCGCTCGCTCGACCTCGCCGCGCCGTCGACACGGCGCTCGCGCTGTGCGAGCGGGTGATGGGTGCCGGCCGTGAAAGGCGAACGTAACCGCTCGCCTTTCTGTTGCGTTTTAGTCTCGCCTTTGATAGAAGAGACGTGCGAGCCCTCGAAACGCTATCTTGCAGCCGGCTCGGGCTGGCAGGAGCAGTCTGGGCACGCAAGCCAGAAGCAGAATAATCGACGCCTCGCGGCTTTCGTGCTCGCGGCGATCGCCGTCGCAAGCGTCTTCGGATCGCCGGGCGCGCCACGGCCCAGACGTCCATCGTGACGACGGCGGTTTCGAGACGCCGGCGATAACCCGCGACTCCCAGATCTACAGCTCAGGCGACACCGCTCAGCCCCCTGGGTGATCGGTAGCGGGTCGATCAAGGTCAGCAAGTTCCTTGGCAGCCGGCCGAGCGCGCGCGGTCGATTGCTCTACGACAGCGACGATCACACGTCCATCTACCCAGTCGTCCCAAGCCCCAGGCAGGACGGAGCTGCGCCTCGGTTGGTCCAAGGATGCCCGCTCGGACAGCGGCACCCCGAGGGTGACGGTACGCTGGAGCCGCCGCAGCGGCCGTTCACTGTCCAGGAGTCGTTCACCTACCACCTGCCCACGGTCCGCCCGGCGACCTCGGACGTGAACTGGCGGACGGTCGCGACCGTTAGAGCCACGTCCAGCTCGATGTATTCTCGTTCTCCTATGGGGACGACGATCACGATCGAGTACGCTGGACAGCATCAGCGCGACCAGTTTGACGATGGACCAGCGACGTGACCGTCACAGGCCCCGCCAGCGTGACCTATGGCACGACGACCACCACCACAGCGGTGGAAGCGGCGCTGGCGCAGTGACCTTGAGCACCAGCGCCTCGACGGGCTGCGCGGTGGTCGCCCACGGTGAGCATGACGATGCAGCGGCACTACATGATACGGCGACCAAGGCCAGGGACGCCAACTACAACCCCCGCGACGGTGCACCGTCACGGTGATCTTGGAACAGGCTGACCAGGCAACACTGATCGTCACAGGGTCCAGCAGGACGTGCGTATGGCACGACGTACGCGCCACGGCCACAGGGGAGGTGGCGGCGGTGCGTTGAGGCTCGGTGCAGTACTCGACAGTACTCGGTGGAATCGAACCACGATGAGCATCGACAATGCAGCGCCACCTCGTGCTCGCCGCGACGAGGGCTGGCAACAACGATTTCAATGCCCACCACCGTACACCGTTCCCGGTAACCCTACAGCCTCCGCAGCACCTGCCCTGATCCGCGCGGTTGCGACAACAGTGACCGACGCATCCTGATCGGCATGTCGATGGATCAGCCCAGCCCTCCATCCTGCAAGTCTACGCAGCCGCCGCCTGTACCAACGGGGTGCTCGTCAACCCTTCGCTGGTCGCGACGGGGATCGTGGTCACGCCCGACGCTACGGCTACTTCGGCACGCCAGTGTCGGGGTCACGGCAGGCTACTTCGTTGCAGTCCAGGTAACCACGCCCGCACTACTGTCACGTCCGCGTGCATCGCCAGCTCCGGCGACAACGACACGTGGCCCAAGGCCCTGCAGCTGGTCGGCTGAGCGCGACCGCGCGGGACTACATCGACGCCCCGGGAAGGCGCGCTGGTACAAGTTCAAGGTCGCGCCGGGACAGCGCATCGCGGTGACCTTGTCGGGCCTTCCCGCCGACTACGACCTCGCCGTGTTCAAGGACATCGGTGCGGCGTTCGCTGCCCAATTGCTCCGGCCGATTCCGCTGCCCTCACCAAGCTCAGCGCCGAGTTCGCGCCGTCGGCGTTCAGCCCGTCCGCGTTCAGCCCCTCGCATTCAGGCCGTCGGCGTTCAGCCCGAGCGCGTTCTCGCCGTCGGCGTTCTGCCCGTCGGCGTTCAGTCCGAGCGCGTCTCGCCCGTCGGCGTTCAGTCCGTCGGCGTTCAGCCCGTCCGCGTTCAGTCCGTCGCGCGTTCAGCCCGTCCGCGTTCAGTCCGTCGCGTTCAGCCCGTCGGCGTTCAGTCCGAGCGCGTTCAGGCCGTCCGCGTTCTCGCCATCGGCGTTCAGCCAAGACGTGATCGACACTGCGTTCTCGAGCGCCCAGACCCGCAGCATCATCGCGGTGTCGGCGACGCCCGGCACCGGGGACGAGTTCGCCGTCGTCGACTCGTGGAACAACAGCGGCTACTTCTACGCCCGCGTCACCGGCCGGGGCGCCGCCTTCTCGAACACGGGCCAGTTCAATATGAGTGTCGCAAAGGGTGCGACCAGTTGTGCGTCGGTCACCCCCCTGCCCCGCTGTCCCGCACCGTGCCGGGATCGAGTTACACGACGGTGATCCTCACCGATTCGTCGGTGCTCGCCGACGGCACGCTCGCCAGCAAGCTTGCGGCGTTCGCCGGTCGCAGCGAGATCGTGGGGCAAGGTCGTCGACGTCGCCGGCGACCCGCGCGTGGGCCAGCTCAAGACGCAGGCGGCCGCCAACAGCTCCTGTCCGTACGCGACGAACCTCGTGGCCGAGGAGATCAAGAGCATCGTCGATTCGTACCGCAACAATCCGAACCTGAGGTACGTCGTGATCGTCGGGGGCGACGATGTCATCCCGTTCTTCCGCTATCCCGACGAGAGCCTCCTTGGGCAGGAGTCCGGATACGTGCCGCCGGTCGACGGCGTTTCGGACGCGAGCCTGCGCGGCGACTATGTCCTGAGCCAGGACGCCTATGGATCGAAGACGCGCATTTCGCTGCGCACGAGCGATTTCCCGGTACCGGGCCTCGCCGTCGGCCGTCTCGTCAAGACGCCCGCCGAGATCGTCGGGATGATCGATGCCTACACTGCCGACAATGGGCGCTGTGGCACCACCGTCCGGCCGGGCTCGTCGCTCGTGACGGGTTACGACTTTCTCGCCGACGTGGCCGACGCCGTGAGCAGCCGAGTTGCAATCGGGTACCGCCGTCGGCGGACACGCTGATCGCGGCCAACGGCGTAGCGCCGGAGAATTCGTGGAAAGCAGCCGACCTGGGCGCCGCGCTGTTCTCGCAGCCGCCACGACGTGGTCTTCCTCGCCGGGCACTTCAGCGCCAACAGCGCGCTCGCCGCGGACTTTGCGACGAACCTGATCACGAGCGACCTCGCCGCCTCGACGACCGACTTCACCAACTCGATCGTGTTCAGCGCGGGCTGCCACTCCGGATACAGCATCGTCAACCGTGATGCGATTACCGGCGCGACGTTCACGCTCGACTGGGCGCAGGCGTTCGCGCAGAAGCAGGCGACGCTGATCGCGGGCACCGGTTACCAGTACGGCGACACGGACTTCATCGAATACAGCGAGCGGCTGTACCTCAACTTTGCCAAGCGAGCTGCGCGCGGGGACCGGGCCCGTGGCTCGTCGGCGAGGCGCTGGTCAAGGCGAAGCTCGACTATCTGGCGGCGACGCCCGACATCCGCGGTATCCACAAGAAGGCGCTCCTCGAATCGACGCTGTACGGCCTGCCGATGTTGGGGGTGAACATGCCGGCGGCCGCGGCTTCCGGTTTCCGCCAAGGCGGCGTCATCTCGACCGCCGCCGTCAGCGGCCGCCTGGTGCGGCCCGCGGACTGGCACCCTCAATTCAAGAGCGCGACGTCGCGTTGACGCGCAGCTCACGGCCACCGATGAACAATCACCCCGGTCCCACTGGCGAGCTGGCTGAGGGAAACGCCGACGGTGTGGTCTCGAACCCGGCCGAGCCGGCACTGCCGCTCAAGGTCGTGAACGTGACGCCCTCCGACGGGCACGATCGTCCTGCGCGGTGTCGGATTCCGCGGCGGCTCGTACGGCGACTCCCGGTCGTTCCCCTGACGGGTGCCCCCGCCACGGAACTCCGCGGCGTGCACGTCTCCTTCGCGTCGCCCTACTTCTTCCCGATGCGACCGTGGACCGTCAACTACTTCGGTGCGCTCGCCGGGAACGGCGCGACCAGCCTGCTCGTCACGCCGGCCCAGCATCGCGCGGCGGCCATCGCGCCGGGCACGCAGCACGCGCCGCACGTTCAGCAACCTCGACCTTCGCCTGTACTACAGCGGTAACCACGGCGCAGGCGGCGCTGTCCGATGCGCCGACCATCGTGGCGGTCGGCGCGCAGCCCGCCGGGTCGGCGTCTGTTGTTCACCGCGCAGGTTACCGGCGATCCCGCGGCCGCGATCCATCAGGTGTGGATTACCTACACCGGTGATGGCATCAACGCGTGGATGCCCCTGGACCTCGCGCAGTGCGTTGCGCCTCTTCCCGCTGCCTGCGGCACCACCGCCGATTCGTCGGTATGGAAGGGAATCGTCGGCACCGTGCCCGCCAACCTGAAATACGTCGTGCAGGCGGCCAACGGGTACGGTCTTGTCACCTTCGACGATAACTTCGGCGCCTACTACTCCCTCGCGGGCGCGGGACAGGCGCCCACGACGGTGGCATTGGGTCCGATACCGGCGAGCGCGACGTATGGCGACAGCCCAACCATCACGGTAACGCTCACGTCCGGCAGTTCGCCTCTCCCGGCCGAGAACGTGATCGTTGCGATCGGCGGCGCGGCGCGTGCGGGCACGACCGACGCGAACGGGGTAGCCTCCGTGACGGTGCCGCTCGTCGCGGTTCCGGGCAGCTATCGGGTCATCGCGTCCTTCGGCGGCGACACGAACTATCTGCCATCGTCGGATTCGGCGGGTCCCATCGTCGTCGCCAAAGCCCCATCGAGCATCTCGGCGCTCGCGGTAATCACGGCCAGTGCCGCCGCGACGGCGACGTTGACGGCGACGGTCGGCGGCAAGCCGCAGCCGCTGCTGCAGGAAGCGGTCACGTTCGCGCTTTCGTCCACGCCGGGGTCGCCGGTGCTGAAGACCGTCGTCGTGAACACCGACTACCTCGGGCGGGCGCCACTGCAGTCGACAGGGCTTCCGGCCGGGACCTATGCGTTGTCGGCGTCCTTCGCCGGGAATGCGACGTACTCCAGCGCGAGCGCGGGGCAGAGCCTCGCCATCGCGCAGCAAACCATCAGCTTCGGTACCGGGGTCGCTCTGCCGACTACGCTCGCTTACGGAAGCGCCCCCGTTACGTTCACGGTGTCGAGCGATTCCGGTTTACCCGTCACGGTCGACCTGACGCCCGCTTCGAGCCCGTATTGCAGGCTTGACCGCACGGGCCCGACGTACACGCTGTCCGTGATCGCGGCGCCGGGACTCTGCACGCTCGAAGCATCCGCCGGCGGCACCACGACTTTCACCGACGTGACGGTCACCCAGAACATCGCGATCACGCGGGGTGATCAGACCGTCGTCTTCAGCGCTCCGCCAGCGACCACCGTTCATGGGTACGGCGATCCACCATTCAACATCACCGTGACGGGCAGTGCGACTGGCAACCCGGTGACTCTGACGCCGTCGAGCGCGTGTTCGACGGCAACGGATCCGAGTACCCATGTCACCACGGTGACGATCATCGCCGCCGGCACGTGCACGATCGTGGCTGACCAGGCCGGCAGCAGCTATTACAACGCGGCGCAAGCCACGCTGACCTACACGATCAGCCCGCGGCAGGTCACGGTGACAGCGGACGCCAAGAGCAAGTTCTACGGCGCAAGCCGATCCGACGCTGACCTACCAGATCACCAACGGCTCATTGGTGCCCGGCGACAACTTCGCCGGCGCGCTGACCCGTGTGGCAGGCGAGAGCGCGGGCAGCTATGCGATCGAGCAGGGTACGCTGGCGCTCAGCGGCAACTACACGCTGACCTATGTTGGCGCGAACCTCACGATCACGAACGCAGCGACCACGACGGCCCTCGTGCCGTCGACGACTTCGGCGACCGTTGGTCAGAGCGTGACGCTGACGGCAACGGTCGCGGTCACGGCACCCGGTGGCGGGACGCCAACCGGTATCGTTACATTCATGGACGGAGCAATCGTGCTCGGCACATCTGCGCTCGCTGGTGGTACGGTCGTTCTGACGACGAACACGCTTGCAGTCGGCACGCACTCGCTGACGGCGAGCTACGCCGACGGCGCTGTTCCGACGAACTACCTGGGCTCGACGAGCGCGCCGGCCAGCGTGACGATAAACAAGGCGGCCACCACCACGACGCTTGCTTCCGACAAGACGTCGGCCGGCTATGGCACGCCGGTCACGCTCACGGCAACGGTGGCAGTCGTCGCCCCAGGCACCGGGACGCCTGCCGGCACGGTCACGTTCACGGATGGGACGACGAGCGTTACCGGGACGCTGAGCGCAGGCACGGCGACGTTCACCAGCGGTTCGCTCAGCGTCGGCACGCACAGCTTCACCGCGTCTTACGGTGGCGACACGAACGATGCGCCGTCGCCGCCGGCTGCAGCGATCACCGTGACGATCAACGCGGTGTTCACGCCCACGGGCTCCATGGCGCAGCCGCGCTCGGATCACACGGCCACGCTGCTCAATGACGGGCGGGTCATGGTTGCCGGCGGCTTCGACGCCAGCGGCACTTCGACGGCGACGAGCGAGGTCTACTGTCCGACATCGATGACCGCTCCGTCGGCGTCGCTCTGCCAGAATGGCGTGGGCACGCTTCAGTACGCTCGGAAACCTGCCGAGCAAGTCCGCCGGCCACACCGCGACGCTGCTGCCCAGCGGAAAGGTCCTGGCCACGGGTGGCGGCAACGCGAGTGCACAGCTTTTCGATCCGACGACCAACAGTTGGACTTCGGCGGGCGGGTTCTCGTCCGGCCGGTCCTACCACACGGCGACCCTGCTCGGGAACGGCAAGGTCCTGTTCACGGGTGGCGCCGGCAACTCGGGGAAGACGCTCACCACGACGATGCTATATGACGTGTCCACCGGCACCTTCACGAGCGGACCGAACATGACGGCCGCCCGCGAGCGCCACACTGCGACGTTGCTGCCGAACGGCAAGGTGCTGATCGCCGGCGGGCGCGCGTCCGGTGGGTCGTCCACCGACGACGACGACAAGCGATACACGGTGCTCAACTCCGCTGAACTTTACGACCCCGCCGCAAACACGTTCACTGCCACTCCGGTCATGAATTCGCGACGCGATTCCCACGCTGCAGTGCTGCTGGGGAATGGCAAGGTCCTGGTCGCAGGCGGTGGGAATGGCACTACAACTGTCGCAACTGCAGAGATTTTCGATCCGGCGACGAGTACATGGACAGTGACCGGCGCCATGCAGACGGCACGCCGGGGACTCTCGTTCACCGTGCTCACCAACGGCAAGGTGCTCACTGCCGGTGGGAAGAACTCGACGGGGCGGTTGAACAGCGCCGAGCTCTTCGACCCTGTCACGTCGACGTTCCAGCCGATCACGGCCGCGATGAAGGCGTACCGCATGGCTCACACGGCGACCTTGCTGCCCGATGGCAACGTCCTGATCGTAGGCGGCAACGGCGGCTCCACCAGCACTGCGAATAGAGCGGTGAACTCCGCGCAGCTGTACGGGCCGGGACCGGGACCCTGACCGACCGGGGCGCACTCGCCTTGGTCGCGGCTGCGCTGTGACCAGCGGAGCCTACCGCAGATCGCCCTTCGCGCGCAGGAGCAAGGCGCTGCTGATCATGACCAGCGCGCATGCCGCGACGGGCACGAACGCGAGCGCCGGCCTGCCGCTGAGATCCCATGCGGCGCCGCTCACGATGGCAAGCACCACCGCGCCGCCGTAACTCAGCGTGAACGTGCCGGCAGCCGTGCGCGCGACGTCCTCCGGCCGACACAGCAGCGCCGGCAGCGTGAGCCCGACGATCAGCGCGGCAGCGTCCGAGAAGCCGAGCAGTGCCGCCCAGTATTTGGTCATGGGGCCGATGTCGAACACCAGCCCGGCCACGCTCACGAGCGACAGCACGCCGGAGAGCATGAACGGCCACGCGCGACGCTCGAGTCGTCCGGCGATCAGCAGCAACAGCAGCGACGCCGGGATCTGGCCGAAGTTGAGGCCCGTGAGCGCACCGCTGATCAGATCCGGGCGGCCGGCGCTCTTGAGATAGATCGGGAGGAACGCGTTGGTGCTGAAGTAGATCGCGTTGATGCAGCAGAACAGGATCCCGAGACGCCACACGAGGCCGCGATGCCAGTCCGGCAGCCACTTCGGCGGTACGGCGTGGCTGCGATGACCTCCCGTCGCGGAACGTGGCGCGAGCATCCAGATGATCAGTGCGACGATCGCGATCGGGATCGACCACGCGACGAAGCTCGCCCGCCAGCTTCCCCCGACGGCCGGCAGCACGAACGGAATCGTGAGCAGGACGGGAAACACTTCGCCGGCGAGCAGGCCGTTGGTGTAGATCGCGGTGCCGAGCCCGACGTGCGTGGGCAGCCATTGGCGCACGGCTGTGGGCATGATCGGCTGCATGATCGCGACGCCCGCGGACATCACGATGGTCGTGAGCAGCAGCACGGTGTAGTCGCCGGCAAGTCCGCGCAGCGCGGAGCCGGCGGCGACCAGGAGCAGGCCCGCCGGTGAGCGCGCCCATGAGACCGAGGCGCGCGACCAGCAGGGAGCCGAGCAGGGCGGCAATGGCGAACAGCGCGGGCGGGATGCTCGAGAGCAGACCGACCTGCGTTGCGTTGAGGGCGAAGTCGTCGCGGATCAGCGCGATGACCGGCGGCACCGCGAGGATCGTGAGCCGCAGGCCGTTGCCGGCCAGCCACAGCAGCGCCGCGGCCAGCCACACGCGGCGGGTGGCCGAAGGTGATGTGCTCAATCGATGTGCACGTTCGCTGCCGCGGCGACCTTCTTCCACTTCACCACGTCGTTGTGGATGATCGCGGCAAACTCCGCCGGGCTGTTGCCGACGGGCTCGCCCCCGAGTGCGACGATGCGCTCGCGGATGTCCGGCTGCTGCAGGATGCGCGCGACTTGCGCGTGCACCTTGTCGATGATGTCCTTCGGCGTTCCGGCGGGGGCGAGCAAACCGAACCACGCGATGGTCTCGAAACCCTTGAGGCCGGCTTCATCCAGCGTGGGCACGTTCGGCAATTGCGGCGAGCGCTTGAGCGACGTGACGGCGAGCGCCTTCACCTGTCCGTTGGCTGATGAACGGCATCGCGGGCGGCAGGTTGCCGAGGAACATCGCGATCTGCCCTCCGAGCAGATCGGTCAGCGCGGGCGTGGCGCCCTTGTACGGCACGTGCGTGAGCTCGACACCGGCCATCATCTTGAAGAGCTCCGCCGACATGTGGGCCGAGCTGCCATTGCCGCCCGAACCGTAGCTGTACTTGCCGGGATTGCTCCTGAGCAAAGCGATGAACTGCTGCACCGTGTCCACGCCGAGCTTCGGGCTCACCACCAGCACATTGGGTCCGCGCATGATCTGCGTGATCGGCGCGAAGTCGCGCTCGACGTCGAACGGAAGGTTGGCGTAGATCGCGGCATTGATCCCGTGCGAACCCGCGTTTGCCATAATCCACGTGTAGCCGTCCGGGGCGGCTTTCGCGGCCACCTCGCTGCCGATCCGGCCTCCGGCACCGGGCCGGTTGTCGACGACCACGGGCTGCCCCCAGGCTTCCGCCAGCTTCTGGCCGATCGCGCGGGCCATGAGATCGGACCCGTCGCCGGGCGGGCTCGGCACGACGATGCGGATCGGCTTGCTGGGGTAGCCCTGGGCGGCGGCCAGCGGCGCGGCGATCGTCAGGACGATCGCCGCGCAGATCGAAGCGAGCATTTTCATTGCGTGACCTTGCGTTGCGTTGGCACAAACGCACGAGTGTAATCTTTCGCATCGAAGCGGGTCAATTCCGTCATGATCATTGCGCAAGTCGAGCCCCTCGTCTTCAACGTGAGCGCGAAGACGAACTGGTTCTTCATCAAGGCCCGGCTCGAAAGCGGCGCCTACGGCTACGGCGAAGCGTCGCTCAACGGCTGGGAGCCGCCGATGCTTGCGTACCTGCAGCGACTCGGTGCCGAGCTGATCGGCAGCAGCGTCGCGGAAGCCCGCCCGCGGTTGCGGACCTATCCCCATTCACCGGGCGGCCTCATCGCCAATGCCGTGCGGAGCGGGATCGAGCAGGCGCTGCTCGATGCGCGAAGCGCGCGCGCGGGCAGTGCCCGTCCACGCGCTTCTCGGCGAAAGCTGCCGCACCCAGGTGCGCATGTACGCCAACATCAATCGCGCGACGGTCGATCGAACGCCGGCGGGCTGCGCGGAGTCGGCGCGATCGGCCGTCGCCGCAAGGCTTCACCGCCGTCAAGATCGCTCCCTTCGACGGTGTGTTCCGCGGCGATCTCGCCAGCGCCGCAACGCTGCGCGCGATCGATGTCGGTATCGAGCGCGTGCTGGCGATGCGCGAGGCGATCGGACCCGGAGTCGACCTGATGGTCGACTGTCACTGGCGCTTCGACGAGCCCACGGCCGTCGACGTGCTGGGCAGACTGGCGCCTGCGCGTCTCTTCTGGTTCGAGTGTCCGGTGCCCGAGAGCGTGCTGTGGCACGGTGCGCTCGCGCGCTTGCGTGCCGCCGCGCATGCGCAAGGCGTCCTGCTCGCAGGAGCGGAAACGCAGACGGCGCTCGACGGCTTTCGACCCTACGTCGAGCCGCCGCTGCTCGACGTCATCATGCCGGACGTGAAGTTTGCGGGCGGCCTGAGGACGACGCTCGACATCGCTCGCATGGCGCAGGCGAACGGCGTCATGGCGTCGCCGCACAATCCCACCGGTCCGGTGTGCACGTACGGCAGCCTGCACGTCGCGGCGTGCGCGCCGGAATTGCCGCTGCTCGAGTTGCAGGTGGGCGAGAGCCCGCTGTATTTCGACGTCGTGCGCGGCGTGCGGCCGCGCTTCGAGGATGGCTGCTTCGCGATTCCGGACGAGTCCGGGACTGGGCATCGACCTCGACGAGGAGCTCATTCGTTCGCATCCCTACCGGCCTGTGCCGTATGGTCCCGAGGAACAGCTCGGTTGAGCTTGCCTGCGGAGTGACCAGGTAGTCGCTGGCGGCCGACGAGCGCGTTGACGAGGAACCTAGCCGCTCAGGGCCGCGACCGCGCGATTTGCCAAATCGATGCGGTCAGCGAGAACTCGGACAATGAAGTCGTCGAAGGCGGTCGCCAGATCGTGGCGCTCGCGTCGCATACGCTCGAAATTCGTGCGGCTCAGCGTGAAGACGGTGGCCGGTCCGTCCGACGATACGGTGGCCGAGCGTGCAGCGTGCCGGAAGAAGCCCATCTCGCCCAAGACCGTGCGTGTGGTGATGCGCCTCACGCGCAGGCTTTCGCCATCTTCCCTTGCGATGTCGATCGCGAGGCTCCCGACAGCGACGAAATCGACAGTGTCGGCGGGCTCGCCCTGGCGGTAGAGGATGTGTGGGCCATCGGTATCCTTGCGCTCGAGATACGCAACGAAATCGGCGGCCCTGACGCTCGGACCGAGTTGATGCTGCAACCATGGCTCGAAGCCTGCGAGACCTGTCGCCGTATCGAGATTTGCCGTGGCGAGCAGTCGCTCCTCACACCAAGCCAGCGCAAGGTTCAGGTCAGCGAAGGCCTGGTGCCGGCTCTTGCCGCCGAAGAAGCCGCCGAGCTCGAGAGCCCTGCGATTGGCGGGCGACAGCGAGCTGTAAACGAGCGTAGTGCCCTGCCGGTCGCAAAAGTTGCGCAGCTTGGCGAGGCTGGCAATGGCGGAGGAGTCGGCGCCGGACACCATCCTGAAATCGAGGATCACGTAGTCGACCCGACGAGGTGCGAGCGACTCGATGTCACCACGGATGCGCTCGAACACGCGCTCGGAGGAGCCAAAGAAGATGTAACCCGAAAGCCAGTAAAGCTGAATGGCGTCACCGGTCTGGCGCAAGAGCTCGGATGCCTCCGCCGATCGGTCGACATAGCTTGCGAACAGGGCCCGCGTCGTGTGCCGGCGCACGACGCCGAGGCGCGCGTAGCTGATGGCAAACAGCACGCAGGCGCACACCAGGCCGACCAGCACGCCAACCAGGTAACCGTACGCAATGCACACGAGCATCATGAAAACGGCGAGCAGCAGATCGAACCAGGCGCGCTGAGCGTAGGGTCGCCACAGCGCGTCGATGATGAACGTGTAGCCCAGGTAAAAGACAAGGCCGGCGACGATGGGGATCGGGATCAGTCCCGGCAGATTGAAATTCGCGACGCCGACAACGCCGAGCGCCAGGGCGGACATGACTCCGCTCATTCGCGTTGCGCCACCAGCGTGCTCCAACAAACGGCTGGTGCCGGTTTGCAGACTGCAGGTGAGGCCGCCGAATGGCGCGGCAATCAGGCTCGCAATGCCGTGGGCGCGAAACTCGCGATCGAGATTCCCGGACGTTTGCCGTGCGACCTCGATGCTCGATACCTTGGTAACCAGCGAGACGAGCGCCACGATCGTCACGGCGATCAACTCGGGGATGAGCCCGACCATTGTCGACCACGTGAGATGCGTTGAGCGAGCGGCCTCCAACGGCGACCATCGGGTCAGGGCCCCCAGCGAGGGCAAGTACCAGCCGTGCTCCGGGCCGGAGAGTCCCAGGCTTCGAAGCGCAACGGCCCCCGTCAACCACATCACGAGCAGCGCGGCAGGCATCGCAAACGCCGACTTGCTCCAACGGCGCACCGCCAGCAACACCATCAGCGCGGCAACGGCGGCGACAAGCTTCGCGGTCGACATCACTGTCCATTGTCCGAGGCTGCTGAGAGCCAGCGTTCGGCCGGTCGTCATCCGAACGCCACCGGCAATCAGGAACCAGCCGGTGGCGGCCAGGAATCCGCCAACGACGAAATAGGGCACGAACCGGAAGTACGATCCCCACCGGCAAGGCGCCGAGACCGTACAGCAATGCACCCGAAAGGAAGGTCGCGGCTGTGAAGATCAGCATCACGGTCTGAACCGCGGTTTGCGCACTGCCGCCCGACGCCATGACGCCAGACCCGGCTGCCGCGCTCAACAGCACCAGAACGGCACCCGTCGGCGAATCGATGCCCGTCGCGAGCGGCGGCAGCGACGTGGCCAATGCAATCCACACGCCGCCTATGCAGCTGCCGATCAGCATCGCCCAGATCGCTATCGGAATGCCGGCGCCAAGGTCGCCCGGAAACATCAGCGCACCGAACGAGATGATGTTGGCAATCAGGACCACCGAGCCACGAACCCTGCGATCGTATCCTTGACGCAGTCGTGACCTGCCGCGAGCACTCGTGATCGGGTCCTCGAGGGCGCGCTACCTCCGTCGCCCATCGAAGGCGCGGGCTCGCCGGCGCGCGTCCCCTCCGTCTCCTGTTTCATGACGAGCCTTTCGTTGCGGTACTGCCGCCGGATCACAAACGCAGAGCTCGTGACGACGACAGCCAGACCGCTATGGTTGCCTTCGGGTGCACGCGAACGCGGCACGTGCACGTGGTCGCGAGTACGGCAGTGCCACAGGCGACGAGGTCGACACCCCGCGCGTTGCGCGCAGTGGGCCTAGGCGACGGACCTGATAAGCCATTGTGCGGTATGGCGCCCCGAAGACGAATCGAACGTCCGACCTGCCCCTTAGGAGATTACAGCGTCGCTTTTGGCGATAAGCGCTCGTCGTTTTATCTTGCCGGCGTATTGGCTATATAATTCAATGTGGTTGCTGAAAAAATGACCGACAGCGACTTTATCCAGCCCCTTATTAATGCCTTATTAATCGCCGGGAGCCCCCATGCCGAACCGAGTCATTCTAACCAAACGGAGGGTCGACGAGACGGAGTGCACCAAGGCCGGACAGACCATCGTCTGGGACGCCAAGACGGCAGGCTTCGGCCTGCTGGTCGGCAAGCAGACCAAGAGCTTCATCCTGCAACGCGACGCGGTGATCGACGGCAAACGGAAGGCCGTGCGCCGCACGCTCGGTCGCGCGGGCGCGTTTGGCATCACGGTCGAGGACGCGCGCAAGGCTGCGGCCGAATTGATTGCGCAGCTCAATAAGGGCGTCGACCCGAAGCACGAAAAGAAGAAGCAGGCGGCGGCAGCCGAGCAGCAGGAGCGCGAGCGCGGCATGACTCTCGCCGAAGCCGTGGAACTGTATAGCAAGAGCAGTGCGAAGGGCAGGAAAGGACGGCCGCGCGCGGAGAAGACGCAACGCGCTACGAGCAGATCGTGCGGGCGGGCTACCTGCAAAGCTGGATGCAGCGCCCGCTGCGCGGCATCACGCGCAAAGAGGCGTACGACCGGCACCGATCGCTGACCAAGGAGGTCGCAGAGGGTAGGTACGCCGGAGCGAAGGCGGGTCGCAGCGTGCCTCAGCGGCAGGACGGGCGGACGACCGCCGACGATGTGTTCCGCTGGTTCCGTGCGGTGTGGAACCGCGCGATGCGCGCCGACGAGACGCTGCCGGTCTGTCCGACGATCAACGTCGAGTGGCACAACGTCAAGGCCGAGCGCACGGCGATCCCCGCCACGAAGCTGGCCGACGTGGTATGCGGGGGTCGCGCAGATCGCCAACCCGGTGCGGCGCGACTACCTGCGCTTCGCGCTGTTCAGCGGCCTGCGGCGCGAGGCTGCTGCAGCCATGCGCTGGGAGCACGTCGACTTCGACCGGCGGGTGCTGCACGTACCGAAGCCCAAGGGCGGCGAGGAGCGGGCGTTCTATCTGCCGTTGTCCGATTACCTGCTCACGCTGCTTCAACAGCGGCAGCGCGAGAATCCGACGCTGGTCGCGCAGCAAGTGATCCCGGACGACGCTACCGAGTGGGTGTGGCCGGCGTACAGCGCGACCGGCCACATCGCGGAGCCGCGCGAAACGATTCGAGGCGTGCGATTCACGATTCACGATCTGCGCCGGACGTTTCGTCACCGTCGCGGAGTCGCTAAGCATCCCGCTGCATGTCATCGGCGCTCTGGTCAACCATCGGCAGCCGGGCGGCAGCATGACCGCAGCCTACGTCGCGCACGAGGTCGACCGCTTGCGCCAGCCGATGCAGCAGATCACCGATGAACTACGGCGCATCGTCGAGGGGCCGGGGCCAGCGGAAGTGATACCAATCCGGCGCGAACGCGCGCGGAAGGTGGGAGCACGATAGCCGAAACATAGCGATTGCGAGGCGTAACGGGCTCATGCAATAATCCGTACAAGTCGTCTAGAAATCGGGAACAGATAACAGCCGGGGACGCAGCCGCAAGCTGCCCCCGGCATTTTTTTTGGGCAGCGCGAACGTGGAGCGCACCATGCCCAGAAAGAACGTCGCCCCTGCCTGCGATGCTGCGCGCTGGCCGACCGTCACAGACGAGAGCGCGCGCCTCAACATCCCCAAGCAAAATCTGCAGTATTGGATTCGCACTGGCCGCGTTGAAGGTCGGCGCGAAGGCAAGCACGTCTGCGTCAATCCGGTTTCGTTGCAGGAGTTCTTCGCTGCCCGCGAGCGCCTGAACGTCGGGTTCTACCGGCCGACGAGGGCGGCATGATCTCCGACCTCGACCCGCTGCTCGCCAAGCTCGCGGACATGGTGGCTGAGCGCGTTGCTGAGCGCATGGCACGGCTGGCTCCGCCACCCGCACCCGCAGCGCCCGCGGCGCGCGAATGGCTCACCACCAAACAGGCAGCGGAGTACCTCGGGTACAAGAAGAACACGCTGGAAATTAAGCGGCACAAGGGCGAGGGACCGCCGTTCCAGAAGCCCACCGAAAACTCCGTCCGCTATCGCCGCGCCGACCTTGATGCGTGGGCGGCGCAGCACCCGCGGAACAGCACCAGCGAGGACGCGCATGAGCGCCACTGACCCTGGCGGCGATGACTGCGCGCTCGGCGAGCTGCGCGCGTACCTGCGGGCGTCCATCGAAGACCTCTTCGTGTTGATTCGATGCTGCATCGCCACGCGCGATGAAGTCATGGCCTTGGTCGCGGAGACAGAGGCGCGCTGTGCGCGGCATGAAGGGGCGCCGCAATGACCGACTTCTTCGATGAGCCTCCCGCGCCAAGGCAAGCCGTCTACCTCCGCGCCGACGACATTGCCCAGTACTTGGGCGCGTCGGTCGAGGAGGTGCTGATCGCTGCGGTGGCGCAGGGCTTCCGCGTGAGGGCGAGCCGTCAGGGATCGGTGATCGGGGTTGAGCGACAGAAAGCGCTCGCCGTGCGTCGGAGGAATACATGAGCGCCGCCCTGCGCATGATCGTCAGTAACGGGCCGAGCGTTGTGCGCCCAATCCGCGCGCGGTTCGCTGCCCAGCACTCCCGCGGCGCGCTGCGGCTCGCCTACGACGTCAGCCGTGACCCCCACATGGGCCTGACGGCGGCCGAACTGGAAAGCATCTACCGCGCATTCCCCCGGTGGCGCGCGCTCGGGCGCCTGCCAACGATGGACGATTACTGCGCCACGCTGCCATGCGCGCGCCATTGCCGAAGGTACCCACGACATGACGATCAGAAAAGGAAACCCCCGGGCTGCGGGCGGCAGCGCGGGGGCGGAGCAGGAGCAAGGAGACAGCATGCAGCGCGCGCCCAACCTATTGGAGAACCCCACATGAGCACGCGAAGCAAGGGTAGCGCCGCGCCCGCTGCAGCGCAAACGAAGTCCGAGGTACCTGTCGATCCGCGCGTAGCAGCGCTAACAGAGGCCTTCATCGCTGCCGACGATCTGGATGAGGAGGCAATCAAAGCCTATGGTGCCGCCGCCTGCCAGACGTTCTATGCGACGCATGAAGTGCGGTTCTGGAATGAGGATGCGCACGAAGCATTCAAGCGCGAGCGGCTCCGGGCGCTGGAAGCAGCGAAGCGGGAAATGCATGAAGCGGCTAAAGCTGCGCAGCTGGTGCCACCGGCGCCCGAGGCGCGCTACACCGATGAGCAGCGGGCGTATGGCGAGTGCACTTCGGAGCAGTGGGCGGCCGAGACAGATAGGCAAGCGGATGCGTGGGCGGCACGACGACGGATCTGGGACATCCTCGCGCAGAACTTCGACGACGGGTGGGAGCAGTCCCGCAGGCGGATTGAGCGGGAACGGACGGCGCGACCGACCTGCAGCGCGGAGCGGGAGTTGCTGCGCCTGGACTTCGCCCATGCAACGCAGAGGCTGGACGATTTTCTGGTGCCGAGCACGCCGGCGACGCCGATCGTGCAGCACTTGCTCTACGCCGGATACGTCACCGAGTTCGTCTCGCAGCCGGGCGTCGGCAAGACGGCGCTCGCGGTCACGCTGGCCGTGCACGTTGCCGCGGGCAAGCACCTCTATACCTATCCGCACGACTACAGCAACCCCGATCCCGAGGTCGGCATCTTCAAGCGCGTCGTCCAAGGCCAGGTGCTCTACATCGCCGCCGAGAATCCAGAGGACGCGCGGCAGCACATGCGCGCCGCCTGCATCGGCATGCGGATCGACCCCGCGCGCGTCGGCGCGGCATTGCGCATCCTGACGCAGCCGCCAGAGGTGCTGCAGTCGGAAAGCCAAGCTAGCTTCCGTCGCTATGTGGCTGAGCAGGGCTTAGCGGGGTTCAACCCCACGCTGGTCATCTGGGATACGCGCATGGCGTCGTCCGGGGGCACGGATGAGAACGATTCAAGCGAGGCGCAGGAATTCATGAACACCATCCGCAGCTTCTATCCGAGCGCGGCGATGGCGATCATTTCACATCCCACCAAGTACCGGGTGCAGGGCGACCAGACCGGGTCGCGCGGGTCAGGAGCCTATCGCGCAGCGGTGGATCGGCTGAACTATCTCGACGTCGAGCGGAGCGAGGGCAACGTCGCGATCATCCGCGTGAGCTACGACCAGACCAAGACGCGGGGTAACCAGACCAAGGCGTCGTTGTACTTCCGGCATCGCGCGGAGGATTTGCCCGGCGAGGTGGAGGAAAGCACGAGGGAGCAGGTGCAGTCGTCGTGGGCGGAGTTCCTGCCGGAGAGTGACGTGCGGTCAGCGGACGTTGGAGCGCGGCAGTTGGCTGAGATCGAGCGCATGACGCTGCTGGCCATCGTCGACAAGTACAAGGGTACGGTCGGGCAGGCGCGCGTGGCGTTGGCGATGGGTAAGCGCAAGAGCGACGATGCGAAGAAGGAGGGATACAGATTGGCCAGCCCCTCAAGCTCAAGCCCAGCATCGACGCGCTGCTCGCGGAGGGGCTGCTGCGGAAGGCGCAGCGGTCCAAGACCGACAACGCCTTCGGCTACGAGGTCACGGGTCCGGGGCGTGAAGCGATTGAGCAGGCGCGCCAGCAGGAACGGCTCGATTCGGCGCTGCTGCAGCGGGCCACGGAACAGTTCGGCCGAGCGCCGAAATGACCCCCAATAGGCCACGGATCAGAGCGCTGCGCTGCATGCGCTGCATGCAGCGTTGCAGCGCGCATGCAGCGCATGCAGGAATTGCGGATTACCTAACCGGCTCAGCGGCTTCCCGCCCAATCAGAGCATGCAACGCATATGCAATTCCCTCCTCCTGCATGCATGCAGCAGCCCATAGGGCTGCTATGCAATGCAGGGCGCAAATGCAGGGGGTGCAGGAGCGGCTTTTGGAGCGGCACGGGGATACCCCCGCCCTGCACGCGGGTAACCCCCGAAAGCTCGGTGCGCATCGCGCTCTAAACCCGCCCCTACGCTTACGCGCGCAGCAGCCGCTAGGGGGCACGCTCGGCACCCCCAAAAACGCAGCCGGGGTCGAATTTGCGCTGGCTTTGCGCACGCGCTGCGCGCGCGCTGCTCCCCCCAACGCTCCCCAGCCGCTCCAAAACGAGCGCTGCGCGCTTGGGGAGCGTGGGGGAGCTGCTGCGCTACCTGCTCGGGGAGCAACGCGCTGCAAACGCTGCGCACAGCGTGCTGCGGGGGAAGCCCAGCTGCTGTGCTGGGGAGCGCGCTGGAAACGATTGGCGGCAGGGGCGTGAAGCAACGAGGGAATGGCTTGCCCCAAGCGACCCTGCTAACCCAAAATTAGCAGGGCGCTATAGGGGAGAGCGGCAGCTTACCAAATTAAATAGGCAATTAACTAGGCGTTGGGCCCTTTTTTCGACGAGCCAGCGCCGCGGATGCGGTTGCGCCGCGCCCGCCTTTTTAGGCGGCGTGCTTAAAGGGAAGGGAAGGGTCTAGCACGATGGTCCACCGAGCAAACGCGACCAGCATCAAGAAGGGCCAAGTCCTCAACCCCAAGGGCGGCCCGCGCAAGACGGTGCCCGCGAGCAAGCTGCCGCTGATCACTAAGATGGCGGCCGACGGCGCGCGCGAACGACACATCGCGCTCGCGCTGGGCATGAGCGTGCCGACGTGGATCCGCTGCAAGAAGGATTTCCCCGAGGTCGCCGACGCACTCGCGCTCGGACAGGAGCTGCTGTACGACAAGATCATCGGCCGCCTGATCGAGCAGGCAAAGACCAACGTCATCGCCGGCATCTATTTAAGCAAGGTGCTGTTCGGTCTGCGCGAGGGCGAGCCGCCGAGCGACTCGCGCCCCCAGATCACGATCAACCTTCCCGGCGCGCTCTCGCTCGCGCAGTTTCGAGGCGCCGCGATCGAGGCGGAGGCCGCCCCCGCGCTCCCCGCCCCGACGACGATAACGACGAAGGTGCGCCGCGGATGAATACCTACCTCGTGGCCCCCAAAGCGCCCGACCGCGAACGGCGCGGACCTCCTCCCCGCGCGCTTCGCAGCGTCCACGGCAGGGGCCACAGGGCGGGCGCGAACGAGCAACCGACCGGGCGGTTCCCCGGGGGACCTTCAAGAAGGAAGCCAATACGCCCCAAACGCTAGCTACTCTCCAAAAATCTCGCGACCAGGTACGCACCGCCGTCGACGCAGCGGAAGCGCGGTACAACGCGTATGACGTTAAACGGCAGGAGATCGTGAACGACCGCACCCTGTCGGGCGATTACAAAGACAAGCTCATCGCTGAACTTCGCGAGTCGGTGGAAAGAGATATCCGCGACAACGTAAACCTCGCGATTAACGGCGCAGCAACGGCCAGGGCGCAGGAGGAGTTTTACGACAGCACCCCGTTCCTGCTGACGTTGCTGCCGCTCGACCCGACGGCGAGCGCGGCGAACGATGCTCTCGCCAAAGCGGCGCTCCAATCGCAAATGGAGAAGTGGCCCGTTCCGCTGTTGCTTCTCGTCGCCCGCGACGCGCGCAAGGAGGGGCAATACGCGCTCTTATGGCAGTGCACTCTCGCCGGCGCAACCAGCGACGTCGATGCCGGTTACACCGGTTTGGACTCCGTCAGAGTGCCCGGGCAGCAAGAGGCGCTCGACTGCATCGCGCAAATCAAGGCGGAGGCTAGCCGTGCGGAGGCCATTTGGGTGCAGGCGGTGGGGCGGCGTTCGACCGGCGCGACGCGGATCACGCGACTCAACAGCGCGCGCGAAATGCAGGCGGCGTACCCCCGCACATGAGCGACTTTGTAACGGGCGTGCCCGCCAAGCTGACGGCCGCGGAGGACGCGTCGGGCGACGTGCTGCGCCTGTCCGTTCCAGACGCGCGTGCTGACGCTCCCCGAGGAGTGCGACGTGTTCCTCGGCGGCGGGCGCGGCGGCGCGAAGTCGTACACGCTCGCGGTCCTCGCGCTGCGCCATGCGCGAGCAGTACGGCGCGCGAGCGCGCATGCTCTACCTGCGCCAGTCGCACAAGGCTGCGCCGACTTCGAGGCGCTGTGCCTCGACCTGTTCGGGCGCATCTACGGGCGCGCGCTGCGCTTCAACGCGCAGGAGGGGCTGTTCCGCTTCCCCAAGCGGCGCGACGCTCGAAATCAATCAGCTCGAGGACCGCCGGCTCGTACGCAAAGTTCCAAGGTCGGAGCTTCACGCTGCTGCTGATCGACGAAGCGGGCCAGTACGCGACGCCGGACCTGCTCGACAGGCTGCGCTGCAACCTGCGCGGCCCGCAGGGCATGCCGATGCGCTGTGTGCTCGCCGCGAATCCCGGCGACGTCGGGCACCAGTGGATCGCAGCGCGGTACGTGTTCAAGGCGGCGCCGTGGGTGCCGTTCGACGAGCCGAAGTCGCAGCGGCAATTCGTCTACGCGCCGAGCACGTTCCTCGACAACCCGTTCATCGACCAAGACCAGTATCGCAGACAGCTCGAGGCGGCGTGCCCGTCCGACCCCGAGCTGCTGCGCGCGTGGCTCGAAGGCGATTGGGCGGTCGCGCGCGGCGCGTACTTCGGCGCGGTGCTCGACGAGCAGCGCAACGCGGTGCCGACGTGGAAGGCGATCCCGGTCACGGGCTGGGACCGATGGGATGACCTACCTCGCGCACGACTTCGGGAGCAGCGCCCCGAGCGTCACCTACGTCGTCGCCCGTTCCCCGGGCGCGGCGGGGCCGGACGGTCGCCACGTACGCGCGCGACTCGCTGATCCTCGTCGACGAGCTGGCGACCAACGAGCCGGGCAACCTGAACAAAGGGCTGGGCTGGACGGTGCCGATCCTCGCCGAGGTGATCGTCGCAGCTGTGCAAGCGGTGGAAGATGCCCGCGACGGGCGTCGCCGACGACGCGATCTTCGCGCGCACGGGCAGCGGCGCGGGCAGCATCGCCGACGAGTTCGGCCGCGCGGGCGTGCGCGTTCTACCCGGCGAAGAAAGGCCGACCGCATCACCGGCTGGAACGTCATGCGCCGCCTGCTGCAGGACGCGGGCAAGCCCGACGTGCCGGGCCTCTACGTCGCGCGCCACTGCGAATACTTCTGGGCGACGGTGCCGTACCTCGGCCGCGACCCGCGGCGCGTCGAGGACGTCGACAGTCGCGGCGCGGACCACGCGGCCGACGCCGCACGCTACGGCTGCCTGCGCAGGAGCATGGCGATGGTGAAGATGCGGCTCAGCGGCGTATGAAGTAGATCAGGAGCCCGTCGCTCGCCATACCTCGTCGCCCAGTAGCGGTTCCCTCCGCTAATGCGGTGCCGCCCGCATCGCCTCCACGATCCTCTGCGTCTCGATGCTGACGGTAGTCACGCGCATAAGTAGATCGACGACCTTCTCTTTGTAGTCGGCGAATCGGTATGTGTTGAACTTCTCGCGGATCGTTGGATCCTTCGGCGTCTGTTCCTTGTACTGATCGAGGATCCATTCCAGCGCGCACCGGTTGCCGAGCGTGTAGTCCCAAGTCTCCGCGGGCACACCGGAAAGCGTCGTTTCGCTGTCGAGGATGATGCGCCCGCCGTCCTTGTCTGCCTTCAGCATTGCCTTGGGCGCAAGCCCGGCCTTGCGTGCCCTTTCGTCCGGCACGTCGGTACGCTTGAGCGGAAATGGAGCGACCAATTCGTATCCGATGTGCAGTTCCATCAGAACCTTGCCCCAGTCTGCCCATTGCCAGAAGTCCGGATAGAACGGGATACGTGGAAACTCGCGCTTGAGATTGAGTGCGTACTTCTCGCGGTACACTGGGTTGTGGAGCACACCATAGACGTAATGAAAGATCGCTTCTTTGGTGATCGGGCGAACTTTCTTGCCGCGGCTGGATTGATAATGCTTCCGGAACTGATCGAAAGCCCAGTTCGTGACATTATCCAACTTGGACCCATGCTCATCGAAGGTAGCAAGCGGCAATCCTTGAGCGTCACCCACAAAGTGCAAGTCGTGGATACGACCTGTGGCTAGGACACGAAACTCGTTAGTAAACGAAACGCATATGGCTCGATTGTCCGCGTTCCGCGGAAAAATGACGCGCGAAAGCCCAAGTTCATCAACAAACAAGTCCGAATCATACAAATAGTGATTGACGTAGGGACGGTACTCAGCCAGCCGCAGGCGGCTGGGATCAAGTTTCTCAGAACGCCCTTGGGTAAAACGTCTTTTTAGATTGCGTGACCATTTGATTTGGTCTGTGTATTGGCCCTTTTCTTTCAATAGGGCCATGTATCGACTTCGCAACAGCGAGGCCTTTTTCAATAAGACATCAGGCGAAAAGTCCGTCACCCATTCGTCACGATTCGTCGACACGCCTAACGAATAGCTCCGGATAATTGCGCGTTCCGATGTTGCCTTCGTCGAAAGCTTCGTGGCCTTTGCTGCAAGCGGAAGCAACGAGTCGAAGTCGTTACTTGGCCTGTTTATCCAGTTGTTCTTCGCTGTCCGGCCGAACTTCCTCGAACGCGATCTCTGAAAGCGTAGCGCTGCCTAGGAACGCGAGCTTCTCATCCGCCGTCTCCATCTCCGGCCGTCGCGCATAGAATATCCGGCAACCATTCTGCTTCGCTCGGCGGACCATGAAGCTGATTGCGACGCCTGTCTGAATTCCGAACACGTTGTGCGTGGTGCCTGAAAGCTTTGGATTGACGCGCACATCGCCGCCCAAGTCGACGATGCGGATTTCGTTGAACTCCTTCGCGACCATTTCGCGAAAGCCATCAAACGTCCTGCTTTCGATGAAGCTACGGTTGCTGATGAATGCCAGCACCCCGTTTTCGTCCAGACGATCGCTCGCCCAACGAAAGAACCGCGCGTACATGTCGTACAGCTTGGTCTTCTGGGCCGTCGAGGCGGCGATGTACGTCTCCTTGATCCGCTTGTCAATCTCTGGATATTCGCGGTTCTTGTTGTTTTCGTTCTCGTTCAGCTGATTTGCGTTGTACGGCGGATTGCCGATGATGACGCTGATGCGCTTCGCGTTCTGGCGCTTGATCCGGGCCACGTTCTCTTCCGTGCACCGAGCCGAAGATGTCGTCCATGTGTCCAATGTGCTTCCGCAGGCCGGATGTGTTGTCGAGCGTGTCGACGAAGCACAGGCTCGGGAATTCGCGGTACTCGCCCGTGATCGCGGCGTAGGTCGCCTCGATGTTCAGGTTGGCGACGTAGTAGGGCAGGATCGCGACCTCGTTCGCGTGCAGCTCGTGGTCATACTTGAAGGTGAGCTTGTCTTGCTGTCCGCGAAAGCTCCAGCAGCTCGCAGATAAATGTGCCTGTCCCGGTCGCCGGATCGAGAATGTCAACGTGGCGGTCAATCAGATTTCGTGCGAAATGCTTCTCGCAGAGCCAGTCGGCGCTCTGGATCATGAAGCGCACGATCTCATTGGGTGTGTAGATGACGCCCAGCCGGTCGGCCGCCTTGACGTTGTAGACCTTGTAGAAGTTCTCGTAGATCACCTTGAGAAACGTTTGCTTCTCCTGATGGCTCGTGATCTGCGCAGCGGCGGCGCGAATGGCAGCGTAGTACGGGGCGAGCGCCTTCAACACCTGATGCTTGGTATTGCCCGTGAAGAACGTAGACTCCAGCTTAAACAGCTCCCGGGCAACGTTGTTGTCCTTGTGATATTCGGTGCCTGGAAACACCGCCGTGAAAAGTTCCTCGGTTAGCACGTGCTGGATCAGCATTTCGCGCACGTCGGCGTCGATCAAGCTCGGGTTGATGACGTCCTTGGCATGAGCTAGGAAGAGCCGTGCGGCGTTGGCGAACGTGGCGTTGTCGTGCTCGGCGCGCTCGATCATCTCGCGCAGCGCGGTCAGGATCGCCGGGAGGTCGGCCTTGAACTGCTCGACAGCCTTGCGGAAGTTGGCGATTTCCGGTCGCCGGTAGCCAAAGAAAAGCTTCAACAGCTTTTCCAGGCCTCGCCCGCGTCGTCCACGGGACAGCGCATGACCTCCTGCCGGTTCTGGATCAGAACCGCCTCACGGGAGTCTTCGAAGATGATGTTGTCCTGTGGGTAGCCGCGCCGCTCTTGATTTCGATTTCGGCGTCAAGGTCGTCCTTCTGGTCCTTCGCCTCCCAGTAGCCGAATGGGACGCGCAGCGAGTAGAGGAGCGCGCCGTCGACGTAGCGGCGCTCCTTTGTCACTGTCTCGTATTCGTACTCAGGCACGAAGATGAGGTCGTCGGCACGCGCCTAACCCTTGAGCAGATCCTTGAACGCCTCCCGCACGACCGATTCCCGTTGCGATCCGGACACTCTTTCCAAGGTCCGAAGTTCGTTGAGGTACTGTTGGATCAGGAGTTGGCTCATGCTCGCGCAGGCGATTTCGATCTAGCGAGACGTCTACCGCGCAGCCAATTCGTCGCCGAACAACGCGCGGTATAAAGCGTCAATGGAACGAATGGGCGTGAAGTGTTTCCGTGACACAACACGTAGGTTTTGGCGCTCCTGCTTGACGCCTTCGGCATTCCCCCGCGTGTGCTTCGCGACGGGAAACTCATCCATCGAAGGCAACGGCTCGCCGGGCGCACCGCCAAAGAACAGATAGTGGTGTAGCTTCAGGTCCGCGGGATCAAAGCTATTCCGAACCACCAGCCCGCAGCTTTCTTCGCCAGGTCGAGACGACACCGTTCGCCTTGCCGTCTTTCGCCGCGCAGCTCGATGACTTGAACTGAACGTGGCGCGTGATGCCGTTAGCTTCCAATACGACGTCGTGGCCAGCACGATCGAGCGCGGGTTGAGCCACATCAAGCGAAGCGTCGTGGTGCAGCCACGAGTATTTCAGAAGTTCACCCAGCACCAAGTGCTCCAACAAGCGCTCCCGATATGTGGATTGGGTGCTGTCGAGACTCATGCGGTCCCGTCGCCCCGGCCGATTCGTCCCCACGCTTCCCGATAAGCGTCGGCGTCGTACTTGGGTGGCTGTAACCAGAACGATACTCGCCCGTCCTTCTCGCCACGGTGGGCGGCGGCGCGCACTTCTGCGGGAGTCATGACGTACGCAACCGGAGCACTCGTCACGTTCGTGACGATCGCCCACCAGTCGCCCATCAGCTTGTCGAGGTCGAGGCCGAGCGGGACGGGATCGCGCTTCGATAATGCCTTGACCTGAATGCCGAGGAAATTCTCGCCCGTCGCATCGTACGCGATCACGTCGATGCCCCGCGCATTACGCGCCGTGGGCATGACGTTCCATGCAAGCAACGAGAGCTTATAGGCGACGTAATAGAGCCCGGCGTTGCCGGTGACCTGCGGTCGTAGGGCGGGCGCGGTCATCAGCTCACCGCCGCAATAAAGTCGCGCAAGGTGGCCTGCAGGTGATCTAACGTTGCATCCGGAATCGCCTTCCCCAGCATGACGTCCGCGGCGCCGTCCGCCAGCCGTTGCAGTTGGTGCACCGCGGCTTCGCGGTTGGGGTGCGCGAGGTATAGCGCCTGAACTGCGATCGTTAAAGCTCCGACACGGGCGAGAAGCTCATCCTCTGTAATCATGGCCGCGTCTTTCGCTCGTTAGGTACCGTGTCGGAGTTGACAAGATCAGCGAATCAGAGCGGCTTATGCTAGTTGAAAAGCAATATCACCGAGTTCCGGATCATCAAACGGTTTTCGTTCAGTGGACACTTCCAGCGGCCCTAGGCCAAGCAATCCGCCGTATGGGTACGGGCGCCGTTCAATCTTGTCCGTCTCCGCAGACTCCAGCGTTGCCATAGATGGTTGAACGTGAATGACTTCTCCGACGCCACGGATGAGTTCCAACTTGCCCAGCGAGAGCTCGGTCTCGGGGTCGAACACCTCCTCGCCGATTTTGTAGATACGGAACCGTTGGCCTTTTCGCACACCTGCGTCGTAGCCCTTGTTGATCACGACACGATACACGTCGATCACCTTCGCAACTCTTCCGACAATGAGTGTCGGCTTTGGTGCTGGCTGGTCTTGTTGGGCCATTGTTAAGGTCCTTTCAGCAGGTAATCGGATTGAACATCCGCCGATGCACGCATACTCCTCCAACGCGACCGCTCCATTAGATACGTCGACAAGTCATCGGCTGTTAAAGGAGCCAAAACGGAACATTGCGCGTAGTGGTCGCTGGTGAATGCTTCAACGCGCAGCAACGCAAGGGGCGTACGCAGTTCGTCCTCCAGCACGGACAATGTGAGCAACTGGCCTGCATCAATCCAGTTGGCGCGGTCGAGAATGACCATCACCTGCTTGGCGTAGAAATGAGTCCCCGGCATCACCGTGCGCACGCGGACCGGAGCGTTCGTGTGGCCATACAGTTCGTAAGCGGCGGCAAGGAAGCCGAGAGCCAACGCGGTGGCCAACATGAGCGCTGATGTAAGGAGCCGCACGACGAGTGGAACTTGCTCGCCCATACCAAAAAATGAAAGCAAGCCGACCGCGGCGGCGACGATTGCGCCTGCACCGTACGCGCGTTTGAAGAACACATCTCGGAAGAAGCTGGTGTGCACCTTGCGCCGGACTTCCCTGCTGGCTTTGCAGCGGATACTGGCACCCCGGGCCGGAATCGAACCGGCGACCTTCCGCTTAGGAGGCGGATGCTCTATCCACTGAGCTACCGGGGCGCTGCAGCGCGCATTTTACGCCGGGGCAGGGTGGCAGCCGTTGCGAGCGCCTGCTTAATGCCTGCTTAATCGCTTTATTTCAGCCAACGACCCCTATGAGCCCTTAAAATTAGGAGGGGGCTGCTCTATCCACTGAGCTACCGGGGCGCGGCCCTGCGATGATAGCGGAAGAGGTGACATTGCGCTGGCCGCAAACGGAGAAGCGCCGCGCCTTGCCCCGCGAGCGCGCCGCTGAGGCGAGCGTGGCGCTGCTCGTGCCTGCGGCACTGCGACCTCAGCGCACCACCGGCAACGTCGACAGCAATGCGCTCGCGCCGTTCCACGCGATCTGCACGCCGATGCACAGCAGGATGAAGGCGGACAGACGCAGCACCACGCTCGTGCCCGCCTGCCCGATCAGCTGCAGGATCCGACTGGCGTACCGGAAGCACAGGTAGATCGACCACGCGATCACGACGCTCGCGAGCAGATGCCCGATCGCGTTGTTCAGCAGCGCGCGCACTTGCTGCGGGTGATTCGCGCCGATGGTGATCGCCACCGAGATGCTGCCCGGACCGACGGTGAGCGGCAGCGTCAGGGGATAGAACGCGCGGCTCGAGATTTCCTCCGCACTCGGGGCCGTGGTCCGCCCGACGTGCTCGATCGGATTCTCCTGGGCAAGAAGCCGCCAGCCCATCGCGCACACCAGGATGCCGCCCGCGACCTGCACGACGGGAACGGACAGGCCCAGGAACTCGAGCACGTAGGTGCCGACGAAAACCGACGCCACGAGGAGCAGGAACGCATTGACGCCGATCCGCTTCGCGAGCGAGGTGCGCAGCGCGGGCGAGCAGTCCGCCGTCATCGCGAGGAACAGCGGCGAGCTGCCGAACGGATTGACGATGGGCAGGATCGCGGCTGCCATCAGCAGCGCGGCTGCGACGATCTCGCGGATGTCGGACAGCATTTTCGATGTTCCCCACGTGAGACCGCGCACACGGTAGCATGCGGGCGTCACGCATCACGCGTTGTCCCGAACAATTGTTCGGGACAACGAAGCCGGGCGCCGCAGGATGGGCCGAGCTTACGGGTCGCACATGCCTCGGCTACACTCGGTCGTTGCCTGCCCTCGCCCGATGCCCGATACCCGCGTCCTCTACGGCTTTCACGCCGTCACCGCCCGGTTGCGCCAGCGGCCGGACTCGGTTCATTGCGTCTACCTCGCCGTCAGCCGGCACGACGAACGCGCGCGCGATCTCGTCGACCGCGCCGAAGCCGCGGGCGTGCGGGTGCAGCACGTCGACGAGGGCCGCATCGAGCAGCTTGCCGGTAGCGGCCGCCACCAGGGTGTGGTCGCACTCGTCGACGCGGCGATGCCGCGCGTCGATGTCGACGACGTGCTCGAGAATCTCGCGGAGCCCGCGCTGCTGCTCGTGCTCGACGGCGTCACCGATCCGCACAACCTCGGCGCCTGCCTGCGCAACGCCGATGCATTCGGCGCGCAGGCGGTGATCATCCCCAAGGATCGGTCCGTCGGCGTGAACGCCACGGTTGCGAAGGCTGCGAGCGGCGCTGCCGATACGGTGCCCGTCATCGCGGTGACCAATCTCGCCCGCACGTTGCGCGACCTCAAGGCGAAGGGGGTGTGGGTCCTGGGCGCGGACGCCGGCGGTGAGAGCCTGTTCGAGGCGGATGTGACCGGTCCCGTCGCGTGGGTCCTGGGCGCCGAAGGCTCGGGCCTGCGCCGGCTCACGCGCGAGCACTGCGACCGCATCATCGGCATCCCGCTGCTGGGCAGCGTGTCGAGCCTCAATGTCGCGGTCGCGACAGGCATCTGCCTCTTCGCCACGCGCCGCGCGCGTGCCGCGCAGCCCCGCTACTCGGAGTAACGACTCGGAGTATTTACTCTGAGTACGGGGTTTGACGCGAGGCAATGTCGCGTGTGCGTCCGGTTGCCAGTGCCCGGGGTGCCCGATAGCATTGGCGCGCGTCGACGCCCGCCAATCCGACCAAGAGGAAATCCATGCCGAACCCGATCCGACGTTCGCGTTCGCGTGTCCTGCGCATCGCGCTGGCGCTCGCGCTCGCTGCCGTGCTTCCGCTCGCTACGACGGCAAGCGCCAAGGGAACGCTCGTGTACTGCTCCGAAGGCAGCCCCGAGGGCTTCCAGCCGCAATTCTTCTCGACGGGCACGACGTTCGATGCGGTGTCCGTGCCCATCTTCAACCGCCTCGTGCAGTTCGAGCTCGGCACCACCAACATCGTGCCTGCGCTCGCTGAATCGTGGACCGTGTCGCCCGACGGCAAGGTGGTCACGTTCAAGCTTCGCCGCGGCGTGAAGTTCCACGGCAATGCCAACTTCAAGCCGTCGCGCGACTTCAACGCGGACGACGTGCTGTTCAGCTGGAACCGCATGGCGGACGACGGTCATCCGTTCCACAAGCTCACCGCGGGCCAGACGTTCGCGTATTTCGACGACATGGGCATGAAGAACATCGTCGACCGGGTCGAGAAGCTGGACGCCTATACGGTGCGGTTCACGCTGAAGCGCCCCGAGGCGCCGTTCCTCGCCGACATGGCGATGGACTTCGCGTCGATCCTGTCGAAGGAATACTTCGAGACGATGCTGAAGAAGGGCACGCCCAACGCCGCGGACGCGTACCCCATCGGGACGGGGCCGTTCGAGTTCGTGTCGTACCAGAAGGATGCGACCATCCGCTACAAGGCGTTCGACCCGTACTGGGGCGGGCGGCCGAAGCTCGATGCGCTCATCTTCTCGATCACCCGCGACGCGACCGCGCGCTACGCCAAGCTCAAGACGGGCGAATGCCACGTGATGGCGTTCCCGAAGCCGGCGGATCTCGCGGAGATGCAGAAGGATCCCAACCTGAACGTGCTGTCGAAGGAAGGCCTCAACATCGGCTACATCGCCTTCAACGTCGAGAAGAAGCCGTTCGACAGCAAGCTCGTGCGCCAGGCGCTCAACATGGCCGTCAACAAGGAGGCCATCCTCAAGGCCGTGTACCAGGGGCAGGGCCAGGTCGCGAAGAACCCGATCCCGCCGATCCTCTGGAGCTACAACAATGCGGTGAAGGATTACCCCTACGATCCCGCCAGGGCCAAGGCGATGCTGGCGCAGGCAGGCTACCCCAACGGCTTCGAAGTGGACCTCTGGTACCTGCCGGTCACGCGTCCTTACAACCCCGATGGGAAGCGCATGGCCGAGCTCGTGCAGGCCGACTGGGAGAAGATCGGCGTGAAGACCAGGCTCACGACGTACGAGTGGGCGGAATACCGCAAGCGCAGCAAGGGCGGCGAGCATCACGCGATGATGTTCGGCTGGTCGGGCGACAACGGCGATCCCGACAACTTCTTCGTGCCGCTGCTCGGCTGCGAGGCGGTGAAGGGCGGCGGCAACGTCGCGCGCTGGTGCAACAAGCCGTTCGAGGACCTCGTGATCAAGGCGGCGCAGACGCCGAAGCAGGCCGATCGCGCGAAGCTCTACGGGGAGGCGCAGGTGATCTTCAAGGAAGAGGCGCCGTGGATCACGGTGGCCCATTCGGTGCGCTTCGATCCGATCCGCAAGGAAGTCAAGGGCTACCGGATGGACGCAACGGCGCACCACTACTTCGACAAGGCCGACATCGTCAAATGACGCATCGCGGGCCCTCGCGCGCGCGGTCGCCCGCCGCCTGACCCTGGGTCGACCCGGGGTCAGGGGCGGGGTTCATCCAAACGCATGTTCGCTTTCCTGCTGCGCCGTATCGCGCTGATCGTGCCGACGTTCGTCGGCGTCACGCTCCTCGCCTTCGCGCTCATCCATCTCATCCCCGGCGATCCGGTCGAGAACCTGTCGGGCGAGCGCGGCATGGATCCTGCGCGTCGTGCACGACTGCTCCACGAGTTCGGTCTCGATCGCCCGCTCTGGCTGCAATACGCCGATTACCTGAAGCAGGTCGTCTCGGGCGACCTCGGCACGTCGCTCACGACGCACGAGCCGGTCCTGCGCGAATTCGTGACGCTGTTCCCCGCCACGGTCGAGCTCGCCGTGTTTGCGATGCTGCTCGCGGTGTGCCTCGGCCTGCCGGCGGGGATACTCGCCGCGCTCAAGCGCAACACGGTAGCCGACTACGCGGTGATGGGCGTATCGCTCACCGGCTACTCGATGCCGATCTTCTGGTGGGCGCTGCTGCTCATCCTGTTCTTCTCGGTGCAACTCGGCTGGACGCCGGTATCCGGACGCATCGACGTGCTCTACGACGTTCCCGCGAGCACGGGCTTCATGCTGATCGACGCCCTGAAGAGCGGGGAACCCGGTGCTTTCCGGTCGGCGCTCTCGCATCTCGTGCTGCCGTCGATCGCACTCGGGACCATACCGCTCGCCGTCATCGCCCGCATGACACGCTCGTCCATGCTGGAAGTGCTGCGCGAGGACTACGTGCGCACCGCGCGGGCGAAGGGCCTGCCGTACTGGCAGGTCGTGCTGGTACACGCGTTGCGCAACGCGCTCATTCCCGTGGTGACGGTCATCGGGCTGCAGGTGGGACTGCTGCTCTCCGGCGCCATCCTCACCGAGACGATCTTCTCGTGGCCGGGCGTGGGCAACTGGCTCATCCACGGCGTGCAGTCGCGCGACTATCCGGTGGTGCAGGGCGGGATCCTGCTGATCGCCACGATCGTGATCAGCGTGAACGTGCTCGTCGATCTGCTGTACGGCGTCATCAACCCGCGGATCCGTCATGGGTGAAGCGATCGCGACCGACCTGCGCACCGAGCCCGTCCCGGGTCCGCTCGCCGAGTTCTGGCGCTCGTATGCGCAGAGCCGCGGTGCGCTCATCGGCCTTGCAGTGGTGCTCGCGCTGCTCGTGCTGGCCCTCGGCGCCGACGTCGTCGCGCCGCATCCGCCCAACGAGCAATACCGCGATTTCACGTTGACGCCGCCGGCCTGGAGCGAAGGCGGGACGAGCCGGTTCCTGCTCGGCACCGATCCGGTCGGTCGCGACATGGTTTCGCGCCTCATCCACGGCACGCGCCTGTCGCTTCTCATCGGCTCCATCTCGGTCGCGACCTCGCTCTCGCTGGGCGTGCTGCTCGGGCTCCTCGCGGGCTACCTGCGCGGCTGGGCGGAGACCGCGATCATGCGGATGATGGACGTGATGCTCGCGCTGCCGAGCCTCCTGCTCGCGATCGCCGTCGTCGCCATCCTGGGACCGGGGCTCGCGAACGCGATGTACGCCATCGCCATCGTGCTGCTCCCGCATTACGTCCGGCTCACGCGTGCCGCCGTGATGGCGGAAGCGGGCAAGGACTACGTGGCGTCGTCGAAGATCGCGGGTGCGGGCCCGCTGCGCCTCATGTTCGGCACGATATTGCCCAACTGCATGGCGCCGCTGATCGTGCAGGCCACCCTCGGGTTCTCCACGGCGATCCTCGATGCGGCGGCGCTCGGCTTCCTCGGTCTCGGCGCGCAGCCGCCCACACCCGAGTGGGGCTCGATGCTGTCGAGCGCGCTCGAGTTCATCCAGCGTGCGCCGTGGGTGGTGACGTTTCCGGGCCTCGCCATCCTGGTGACGGTGCTCGCGTTCAACCTGATGGGCGACGGATTGCGCGACGCGCTCGATCCGCGGCTCAAGCAATGACGACCGGCAAGCGCTGCGGCCGCACGACCGGCGCGCATGGAGCGGGCGATGGCATTGCTTGAGGTCGAGGGCCTGACCGTCACGTTCGGCGCCGGTGCGCGCCGCACGGTCGCCGTCGACGACGTGGATCTCGCCGTCGACGCCGGCGAGATCGTGGGCTGTGTGGGCGAATCGGGCTCGGGCAAGAGCGTGACGGCACTGGCGGTGATGGGCCTCGTCGATTTCCCGGGTCGTGTGCAGGCCCGGGCCCTGCGTTTCGCCGGTCGCGATCTGCTCGCGCTCGACGATCGCGCGCGACGCGGCATCGTCGGCAAGGACATCGCGATGATCTTCCAGGATCCGATCGCGAGCCTCAACCCGTGCTTCACCGTGGCCTTCCAGCTCACCGAAACGCTGCGCGTGCACGGCACCGACGAGGAGCGCCGAAGTGCGAGAGCCCGCCGCGCCCGCGCACTGGGGTTGCTGCGCGAGGTCGAGATCCCGGATCCGGAAACGCGCCTCGACGCCTTTCCGCACCAGCTTTCCGGCGGCATGGCGCAGCGCGTGATGATCGCCATGGCCGTCGCCTGCCGGCCGCGGCTCCTCATCGCCGACGAGCCGTCGACCGCGCTCGACGTCACCGTGCAGGCGCAGATCCTGCGGCTGCTCGTGCGGCTGCAGCGCGAGCAGGGCATGGCGCTCGTCCTCATCACGCACGATCTCGCGGTGGTGGCCGAGACCGCGCAGCGCGTCGTCGTCATGTATGCGGGCGAGCAGGTCGAGACCGGGCCGGTGCCGGACATCTTCGACCGGCCGCGCAACCCGTACACGCAGGCCTTGCTGGCCGCATTGCCCGAGCACAACCTCGATCGTCCGAGGTTGCGCGCGATCCCGGGGGTGGTCCCCGGTCCGTACGACCGGCCGTCCGGATGCCTGCTGTCGCCGCGCTGCGCGTACGCGGTGGAGCGTTGCCGGGCCGCGCGTCCTGCGCTGGAAGGTCCGCCCGGCCGGCAATCGCGCTGCTTCTTTCCGCTCGACGATGTCGGCAACCCGGGCAATGGCTGGGTGGGCGAAGCGAAGGTCGGCGCGTGAATACGGATCCCGAACGCACGCCCCCGCGGAATCCCGCGCCCGTCGATGCGCCGCTCGTCGAGGCGCGCGACCTCGCGCGGCACTACGTCGTGTCGCGCGGATTCATGCAACCCAAGGGCATCGTGCGCGCGCTCGACGGCGTCTCGTTCGCGCTCGCGGCCGGGCGCACGCTCGCGATCGTCGGCGAATCCGGTTGCGGCAAGTCCACGCTCGCGCGCCAGGTCACCATGATCGAGCGACCCACGGCGGGGACGCTGGTCCTCGCCGGCGAGGACGTGGCGCGCGCGGATGCGCGCACGCGCAAGCGCTTGCGGCCGTACGTGCAGATGGTCTTCCAGAATCCCTACGCCTCGCTCAATCCGCGCAAGCGGGTGGGCACGCTGCTCGAGGAGCCGCTCGCGATCAACACCCGCGGGTCCCGCGCGCAGAGGCGCGAGGCCGCGCACGCGATGCTCTCGAAGGTCGGGATTGCGCCCGGAGCACTACGGCCGCTATCCGCACATGTTCTCCGGCGGCCAGCGCCAGCGGATCGCCGTCGCGCGCGCCCTCATGCTGCAGCCGCGCCTCGTCGTGGCCGACGAGCCGGTGTCGGCGCTGGACGTCTCGATCCAGGCGCAGGTGCTCAACCTGCTGATGGACCTCCAGCAGGAGCTTCGCATCGCGTATCTGTTCATCTCCCACAATCTGCAGGTGGTTCGCCACATCGCCGACGAGGTGATGGTGATGTACTTCGGCAAGGCGGTCGAGCACGGGCCCAAGGCCGCGGTGTTCGCGGCGCCCGCGCATCCGTACACGCGGGCCCTGATGGCGAGCACGCCGGTGCTCGACGCGCGTGCTCGCGCGCCACGCGCACCGCTCGCGGGCGAGCTGCCGTCGCCGCTGAAGCCGCTTCCCGGCTGCGCATTCCACGGCCGCTGCCCGCACGCCGTGCCCGTGTGCGCGCAGCAGCCGCCGCCCGTCGATCCGCTTGCGCGGAGTGGCGGTGGCGTGTCATCGTGCCGCAGAACTCAATTCCTGATTCCGTTCACATGACCACCAGCACCATCCAGCCTCACATCGCAGCCTGGCAGGACGAGCTCACGGCCCTGCGTCGCGACCTGCACATGCATCCCGAGCTCGGCTTCGAGGAGCGGCGCACGGCCGAGGTCATCGCCGAGCGCCTCACGGCCGCGGGCATCGAGCACCACACCGGCATCGGCCGCACGGGCATCGTCGCCGTCATCCGCGGTCGCCATCAGGGCAGTGGCCGCAGCGTGGGCTTGCGCGCCGACATGGACGCGCTGCCGATGCAGGAGGAGAACGACTTCGCGCACCGGTCGCGTTACGACGGGCGCATGCACGGCTGCGGACACGACGGCCACACCGTGATGCTGCTCGCCGCCGCGCGCTACCTGCACGAGACCCGCCGCTTCGACGGCACGGCCTACATCATCTTCCAGCCCGGCGAGGAAGGCTTCGCGGGTGCGAAGGCGATGATCGACGACGGCCTCTTCGAGCGCTTTCCGGCCGACGAGGTGTATGCCGTGCACAACTGGCCGTCGCTGCCGGCCGGGACGATCGGCCTGCGTCCGGGACCCATGATGGCGGCCGCAGACCGCATCGACATCCGCATCGGCGGCCGCGGCGGCCATGGCGCGCACCCGCATCTCACGATCGACCCGGTGCTCGTCGCCGGTCACATCATCACGGCGGCGCAGTCGATCGTCGCGCGCAACGTGGGCCCGCTGGACAACGCGGTGGTCAGCATCTGCAGCATGCAGGCGGGTCATCCGGGCGCCATGAGCGTCGTGCCGCGCGAGGCGCATCTCGTCGGCACGGTGCGCACGTTCCGGCGCGAGACGCAGGACATGGTGGAGCGGCGGCTGAAGGAGCTCGTGCCTTCGATCGCCGCAGCGTTCGGCGCCACGGCGACCATCGATTACCAGCGCGTCTATCCCGCGACGATCAACTCGCGCGCCGAGGCGCAGTTCGCGGCGGGCGTGGCCGAAGCGCTGGTGGGCGCCGACAACGTCGTGCGCGATCTCGAGCCCTCGATGGGTTCGGAGGATTTCTCGTTCATGCTGCAGGTGAAGCCCGGCGCGTACGCACGGCTCGGACAGGGCGGGGCGGACCGGGGCATCTTCCTGCACAACACGCGCTACGACTTCAACGACGCCGTGCTGCCGGTCGGGGCGGCCTATCTCGCGGCGCTCGCGGAGCACGCGATGCCTCTTGGCGCCCAGCCATGAATTCGGTCTCGCAAGGATTCGGAGCCACCTACGCGGACGCGCGTGCGCTCTTCCTGGCGGCGGCACGCGCATGCGATGCGCGCATCGAGTCGCACGTGCACCCGACCGCCCGGGGTGCGCAGGGCGAGCCGCTGGCGATGGACATCGCGTTGCTCGGGCGGCCCGACGCGCCGTCGGCGCTGGTGGTGACGTCGGGCACGCACGGCGGCGAAGGGTTCTGCGGATCGGGCTGCCAGGTCGCGCTGCTCGCGGACGAGGCATTCGTCCGCTCGGCGGAAGACGGCGATGTCGCGCTCGTGTTCGTGCACGCCGTCAATCCCTACGGCTTCTCGCATCTGCGGCGGGTCAACGAGGACAACGTCGATCTCAACCGCAACTTCCGCGACTTCAGCCGGCCGGCTCCGGCGAACCCGGCCTATGCCGAGCTGCACGCCCTGCTCGTGCCGGCGCAGTGGCCGCCCACGCCCGAGAACCAGCAGGCGATCGGCGCCTTCATCGCACAGCACGGGATCGCCGCGTTCCAGGCGGCGGTCAGCACCGGCCAGTACGAATTTCCGGACGGACTGTTCTACGGTGGTGCGCGGCCCACCTGGAGCAATCGAACGCTGCGCGCGGTGCTGCGCGAGCGCGTGGCGTCGCGCTACCGGTTCGGCTGGATCGACGTCCACACCGGCCTCGGGCCGGCAGGGCACGGCGAAAAGATCCACATGGGACGCGACGATGCGTCCGAGCTCGCGCGCACACGGACGTGGTGGGGTGAGGACGTGACTTCGTTCCATCAGGGCACGTCGACCTCGGCCGCGGTCCAGGGGTGGATCGGCCTTTGCGCGTACGACGAGTGCCCGAACGCGGCATTCACCGGCATCGGGCTCGAGTTCGGCACCGTCCCCCTGGAGCAGGTGCTGCACGCGCTGCGCGGCGATCACTGGCTGCATCTGCACCCCGACGCGCCTGCGGCGGTGCGCGACGCGGTCAAGGCGGCGATGCGCACGGCGTTCTACACCGACGACGACGCCTGGAAGGCCCAAGTGGTGCGGCAGGCGTGCGACGCCGCGTACGCCGCCCTCCGGCAGCTTGCCGCGGACCGCATCGAGCTGTGATTCCCGCTGTGTTGCGCGCGCGCCGCCACGAGGTTCGGCGGGCGCGGTTGCGCTATACTCCACGGCTTTGCGATCGCACGTTTTCGCCTGCCGGATACCCGCTTCCGCAACGCCCGGCGTGATGCCCTGAAGCGGGGCGCACGCGAGCGCTTCCTCGCCTCTTTCGGTCTCGTCCCTTGCGCCTTACTCAGATCAAGCTCGCCGGCTTCAAGTCGTTCGTCGATCCCACGGCGATCGGCACGCCGGGTCAGCTCGTCGGCATCGTCGGCCCCAACGGCTGCGGCAAGTCGAACGTCATCGACGCCGTGCGCTGGGTGCTGGGCGAGTCCAAGGCCTCGGCCCTGCGCGGCGAGTCGATGCAGGACGTCATCTTCAACGGCGCCGGCGAGCGCAAGCCGGTGGGCCGGGCCTCGGTCGAGCTGCACTTCAACAACGACCAGGGCCGCATCTCCGGCCAGTGGGGGCAGTACGCCGAGATCTCGATCAAGCGGGTGCTGACCCGCGACGGCGACTCGTCGTACTACATCAACAACATCCCGGTCCGCCGGCGCGACATCCACGATCTGTTCCTCGGCACCGGCCTCGGGCCCCGCGCGTACGCGATCATCGAGCAGGGCATGATCTCGCGCGTGATCGAGGCGAAGCCCGAGGAGCTGCGCGTCTTCCTCGAGGAAGCGGCCGGCGTCTCGAAGTACAAGGAGCGGCGCAAGGAAACCGAATCGCGCCTCGCCGACACCCGCGAGAACCTGTCGCGCGTCGCGGACATCCGGCTCGAGCTCGGCAGCCAGCTCGAGAAGCTCGAGGCGCAGGCGCGGGTGGCGGGGGAATACCGCGAGCTCGAGGCGCGGCTCAAGCACATGCAGCAGCTCCTGTGGTACTCGAAGCAGCAGGATGCGCAGCGCGCACGCGAGCGCCACGCCACGGAGATCGCCAATCTCACGGTGCAGCTCGAGGGCGTGCACGCGGAGGTGCGCTCGATCGAGGCGAAGCTCGAGCACCTGCGCACCGATCACTACGCCGCGGGCGACGCGCTGCACGAGAAGCAGGGTGGCTTCTACGCCGCGAATGCGGAAGTGACCCGGCTCGAGCAGCAGCTCGCCTTCGCCCGCGAAAGCGAGACGCGCATCACCCAGCAGGTCGCGCAGACTCACCGAGCAGATCGGGGCGCTCGACGGCCAGCTCGCGGCCGTCGCCGCCGATCGCGCGACGGCGGAGCAGGCGCTCGAGTCGAGCCTCGCCGCACGCGAACGCACGCGCGAGGAAGAGCAGCAGGCGCTCGCCGCATTCCCGCCGCTCGAGGAGGCGCTGCGCGCTGCCGCGGCCGTCAGCACGGAGCTGCAGCAGCGCATCGCGCTCGCCGAGCAGGCGATCCGGGTCACCGAGACCAAGCGCGACAGCCTGCAGCGCACGCTCGCGCAACTCGGGCAACGCAAGCAGCGCCTCGAGTCGGAGCTCGACGCGCTGCAGGCGCCGGTCACGACCCAGATCGAAGAGGTCACCGAGCAGCTCGCGCAGGAGACCGCGGAGCTCGAGAGCAAGCAGGCCGCCGTCGAGGCCCTGCGCGCGTCGGTGCAGGACCTGCAGAACCGGCGGCGCGGCGCAGGCGAGGCCGCGCAGCAGGCCGGCCGCAAGCTCGCGGAGCTCGAAGCGCGGGTGCAGGCGCTTGCAGCGTTGCAGGCGAAGATCGGCCGCGGCAAGGACAAGGTGCAATGGCTCGAGCGCCACGGTCTGACGGGTGCCCAGCGGCTCTTCAACGCGCTCGACGTCGATCCGCAGTGGAACGATGCGCTCGAAGCCGTGCTGCGCGAGCGCCTGGAAGCGCTCGAGCTCGGTACGCTCGACGAAGCCTTGCGCTGGCTCGATGGCGACGGCGCGCTGCCGGGGCGCATCGCGGTGTATGCGCCCGCGTCCGAGGCCGCCCCGTCGACCGCGCTTGCTGCCGACGCACTGCTCATGAAGGTCAAGTCGGCGCGGCCGGAGATCGGCCGGCTGCTCGAGGATTGGTTGCGCGGCGTGCGTTGCGCGAGCAACGTCGCGGAGGCGGTGCGCCATCGCGCCGACCTCGGCGTGGGCGAGGCGTTCGTCACGCCCGAAGGGCATCTCGTCAGCGCGCAGGGCATCAGCTTTTTCGCGCCGGACAGCGAATTGCACGGCGTGCTGGCCCGCCAGCGCGAGCTCGCCGAGCTCGAGCACGGCGTCGCCGCGGCACGGGAGCACGCGGCCGCCGCGCGCGAGGCGCAGTCGCAGGTCGACGCCGAGCTCGACGCCGCGCAGAGGTCGTATCACGCGGAGAGCGCGGCGTTTTCGTCGCAGCAGCGGCGCTGCCACGATCTCGAGCTCGAGCTCATGCAGTTGCGCCAGGCGGCCGAAGCGGCCGCGCGCCGGCGCAACCAGATCACGCAGGAGCTTGCGGATGTCGGCGCGCAGGAAAGCGCCGAGCAGCAGCAGGCGAGCGCGCTCGCGGCGGATCTCGCCAATGCGCAGTCCGCGCTGCACGACGAGTTCGCACGGCGCGATGCCGCGCGCGGCACGCGCAACGAAGCCGAAGTGGCGGTGGCGCGCGGCCGCGAGCGCATCCGCACGGCGGAACGCGCAGCGCAGGAGGCGGCCTATGCGGAGCGCAGCTGCCGGGATCGCCTTGCCGAGCTCGAGCGCCGGCGCGAGGCGCTGACGGGGCAGGCCGCGCAGCAGCAGACGCTGCTCGCGCAGCTCACCTCCGAGCGCGCGGCCATCGACTGGTCGCCGGTGGAAGAGGCGTTGCAGCGCCAGCTTGCGCGCCCGGGGCGAGGCGGAGCAGGCCCTCGCGGCGGCGCGCGACCATCTGGAGGGGCTCGGCGCGGCGCTGCGCGAAAGCGAGGAGGCGCGGCTCGCCGCGGAGCAGCGACTGGAGCCGGCACGCGCCAGGATCGAGGACATGCGCCTCAAGGAGCAGGCTGCGGCGATGCTCGAGCAGCAGTTCACGGATCAGCTCGTCGAGGCGCACGCCGATCTCGCCGGCCTTCCGGAGGCGCTCAAGGCGTTCGGCGCGAAGTCCGGCCTGGCGCCCGAGATCGAGCGCGTGCAGAACGCGATCGCGGGACTCGGCGCGGTGAACCTCGCCGCGCTCGACGAGCTCTCGATCGCGACCGAGCGCAAGCAGTACCTCGACGCGCAGCACACCGACCTCACCGAGGCCATGAGCACGCTCGAGAACGCGATCCGGCAGATCGACAAGGAATCGCGGCAGCTGCTGCAGCAGACGTTCGATACCGTCAACGCGAACTTCGCGAAGCTCTTTCCGACGCTGTTCGGCGGCGGGCAGGCGCACCTCGTGCTCACGGGCGAGGAGATCCTCGATTCGGGCGTGCAGGTGGTCGCGCAACCCCCGGGCAAGCGCAACACGTCGATCCATCTCCTGTCGGGCGGCGAGAAGGCGCTCACTGCGATCTCGCTCGTGTTCGCGCTGTTCCAGCTCAATCCCGCGCCGTTCTGCCTGCTCGACGAGGTGGACGCGCCGCTCGACGATCCCAACACCGAACGCTTCTGCCGCATGGTGCAGGCGATGTCCGCCCAGACGCAGTTCCTCTTCATCTCGCACAACAAGATCACGATGGAGATGGCGAGCCAGCTCGTCGGCATCACGATGCCCGAGCCCGGCGTGTCGCGCGTGGTGCTGGTGGACATCGCCGAGGCGCTCGAGCTCGCCGAGGCGGGGGCCGCGGCGTGATCACCGGCGCGCGCTATAATCCGCGCAGCCTTCCGGATGCCACCGCAGGGATCCTCCTCCCCATCGCCACGTGCGCATGACTTCGCTGCAACTCGGCCTGATCGTCGCGGGCGTCCTGCTCGTCATCGGCGTCGTGATCTATAACTGGTGGCAGGAGCGCCGCGTGCGCGCGCGCCTCGATGCAGGCACGCGCCAGCGTAGCGGCGCGCAGGACGGCGCCACCGGCGGACCGCAGGAGCGCGTCGAGCCGACGCTGCGCGGCCAGGATGCCGGCGACGAACCGATGCTCACGCGCGCCGGCTCCGTCGCATCGACGGCGGGGCGCGTTCCGATCGACGAGGTCGACGACAGTGAAGCCTTCGAGCTGCCGGTGCACGTGCACGCGCGCGCCCCGGTCACCGAGCCGGCCGGTGCGGGCGTCGAGAGCGCCGCCGACATGGAATCCGCGGTCGCGCCGAGCGGCCTGTCCGCCGAACGCCTCGTGCACGCGGACGCGCACGGCGCGCAACCCGATCCGGACATCGAGTGCATCGTCGCGCTGCAGCCGGTGAAGCCCGTGCCCGTGGGTGCGCTCGCGGCAGGCCTGCATGCGCGCCTCGGCAAGCGGCTGCGCTGGTTCGGTCGCCGCGGCGTCAGCATGCCGTGGCAGCTGCTGAAGGCCGACACGACCGGCGAATTCAGCGACATCGTCGCGTGCCTGCTGCTCGCCGATCGCACGGGTGCGGCGAGCGTGCCGATGCTGGAAGCCTTCGTGCATTTGCTCACCGAGCTTGCGCCGTCGCTTCCCGCGAGCTTCGTTGCACCCGACGTACGTCGCGAAGCGCAACGGGCGGAAGCGCTCGATCGAGTCTGCGCGGAGCTCGACGTGCAGATCGGGCTCACCGTGCTGAAGGCCCCGCCGGCCACGATTCCCGGCACCCGCCTGCGCGGGGTCGCGGAAGCGGCCGGATTCCGCCTCGCGGGCGGCCGCTTCGAGTGGGTCCAGGAAGAGACGGGCGCGGTGCTCTACGCGCTCCAGAACTTCCGCGCGGATCCGTTCACGGTGGACAGCCTGCGCGCAACCTCGACTCCCGGCGCGGTGTTCCTGCTCGACGTGCCGCGCGTGTCGGATCCACCCCGCGTGTTCGACCAGATGAAGCTCGCCGCCAAGCGCCTCGCGCAGACGCTCGATGCGGCGCTCGTCGACGACAACCGGCGTCCGCTCGACGACACCGCACTCGCGTCGATCCGCACCCACATCCAGAAGACCGCGAACGACCTGCGGGCCGCGAACATCGAGCCGGGCAGCCCCCGCGCGCTCGCCCTGTTCGGCGGATGATGCGCCGGCGCGCTGCCGGGACAGCCTGATGATTCCGGCCGGCGTTCCTGCGGGCGTGCGCAAGCGTGCGGCCGAGTTGAGGCAGGAGATCGAGGCCCACAACTACCGGTATTACGTGCTCGACGCGCCGTCGGTGAGCGATGCGCGAGTACGACGCGCTCTTTCGCGAGCTCCAGGCTCTCGAGCAGCAGTACCCCGCGCTGGTCACGCCGGATTCGCCGACGCAGCGCGTCGGCGGAGCCGCTGCGGAAACGTTCGAGCCGGTCACGCATCGGCTGCCGATGCTGTCGCTCAGCAACGCCTTCACCGAGGCCGAAGCGGAAGCGTTCGATCGCCGCGTTCGCGACGGCCTGGGCATCGACGGCGAGGTCGAGTACGAGGTCGAGCCCAAGTTCGACGGCCTCGCGATCAACCTCACCTACGTCGACGGCCTGTTCACGGTGGGCGCTACGCGCGGCGACGGCGCCACCGGCGAGAACGTCACCGCGAACCTGCGCACGATCCGTGCGATTCCGCTCGCGCTCACGGGCAAGGTGCCCGCCTCGATCGAGGTGCGCGGCGAAGTGCTGATGATGAAGAAGGACTTCGAGGCGCTCAACGCCGCCCAGGCCGCGCGCGACGAGAAGACGTTCGTGAACCCGCGCAACGCCGCGGCGGGAGCGTTGCGCCAGCTCGATCCGCGGGTCACGGCGAGCCGCCGCCTGCGGTTCTTCGCGTACGGCGTCGGGCAGGTGGAGTGGGGCAGGGTCGAGCCGCCGACCACACAGGACGGTCTCCTGCGCTGGCTGGCGAGCCTCCACTTTCCGGTGACCGCGGATCGCGCGCTCGTATCGGGCGTGGACGGGCTGCTCGCGTACTACCGCAAGATGGGCGAGCGCCGCAACGCGCTGCCGTTCGAGATCGATGGCGTCGTGTACAAGGTCAACGATCTCGCCCTGCAGCAGCGCCTGGGATTCGTCTCCCGCGCGCCGCGGTTTGCGGTCGCGCACAAGTTTCCGGCGGAGGAAGCGACGACCGAGATCGTCGACATCGGCGTGCAGGTCGGACGCACCGGTGCGCTGACCCCCGTGGCGCGGCTCAAGCCCGTGTTCGTCGGCGGCGTCACCGTCACCAACGCCACGCTGCACAACGAGGACGAGATCCGGCGCAAGGACGTGCACATCGGCGACACGGTCGTGGTGCGTCGCGCCGGCGACGTGATCCCCGAGGTGGTGCGCGTTCTGCCGGAGAAGCGACCGGCGCACGCCCGCGTCTTCCGCATGCCCGCGACGTGCCCGGAATGCGGCTCGGCGGTCGAGCGTCTTCCCGACGAGGCGATCGCGCGCTGCACCGGCGGCCTCGTGTGTCCGGCCCAGCGCAAGCAGGCGCTGCTGCATTTCGCCAGTCGGCGGGCGATGGACATCGAAGGCCTGGGCGAGAAGCTCGTCGATCAGCTGGTCGATGCGGGCATCGTGCGCACCGCGCCGGATCTCTACCGGCTCGGGCTCGTCAAGCTTGCCGCACTGGAGCGCATGGCGGAGAAATCGGCCGGCAACGTGCTCGCGGCGATCGAGAAGAGCAAGCACACGACGCTCGAGCGCTTCGTCTACGCGCTCGGCATTCGCCATGTCGGCGAAACCACCGCGCGCGACCTCGCGCGGCACTTCGGCAGCCTGGATGCGCTGCTGGCCGCCGACGGCGCCGCGCTGCTCGAGGTGCCCGACGTCGGGCCCGTGCTGGCGGAGAGCATCGCGCGCTTCTTCGCCGAGCGCCACAATCGCGAGGTGATCGAGCAGCTGCGCGCCGCGGGGGTGCGATGGCCCGAGCATGCGCCGCACGCACGGCGCACGGCGGGTCCGCTCGAGGGCAAGACGTTCGTGCTCACCGGGACATTGCCCGCGTTGAAGCGCGACGAGGCGAAGGCGATGATCGAGGCCGCCGGCGGCAAGGTGGCGGGCAGCGTGTCGAGCCGCACGACCTACGTCGTCGCGGGCGAGGACGCGGGAAGCAAGCTCGAGCGAGCCCGCGAGCTGGGTGTTACCGTGATCGACGAGGACGAGCTTCGTCGCTTGCTCGAGTCGGGCCAGTGACGTGAACGGGACCACCGCATTGTCCCGAGCCATTGTTCGGGACACATGGGGGGATGGATTGCAACTGACGAAGAAGGCAGCGATGAAGCGAAGCAGGGTCAGGAAGGCCGTATTTCCCGTGGCGGGCTTGGGCAGCCGCTTTCTCCCCGCGACGAAGGCGAGCCCGAAGGAGATGCTCCCCATCGTCGACAAGCCGCTCATCCAGTACGCGGTGGAGGAGGCCGCGGCGGCCGGCATCACCGACATGATCTTCATCACGGGACGCAACAAGCGCGCGATCGAGGATCATTTCGACAAGGCCTACGAGCTCGAGACGGAGCTCGCCGCCCGGGACAAGACGGAGCTCCTCGACGTCGTGCAGTCGGCGGTGCCGCCGGGCATCAACTGCATCTATATCCGGCAGGCGGAGGCGCTCGGCCTCGGCCACGCGGTGCTGTGCGCCGCCCCGATCGTCGGCGACGAGCCCTTCGCGGTACTGCTGGCGGACGACCTCATCGACGCGCGAGGTGCCCGTCATGCTGCAGATGATCGAGCTCGCGGAGCGCGCCGAAGCGTCCGTCATCGGCGTCATGGAGGTCGCGCCCGAGGACGTCGGCAGCTACGGGATCGTCGAGACCGCGAAGGCCGAAGGGCGCGCGGCGCGGATCGAGCGCATCATGGAAAAGCCGAAGCCCGGGTCCACGCGCTCGACGCTGGGCGTGGTCGGACGCTACTTGCTCACGCCGCGGATCTTCCATCACCTGCGCACGATGTCGCCCGGGGCCGGCGGCGAGATCCAGCTCACCGACGGCATCGCGCTCCTGATGCAGGAGGAGCGCGTGCTCGCGTATGCGTTCGAGGGACGGCGCTACGACTGCGGCAACAAGCTGGGCTACCTCCAGGCGACGGTGGAGTTCGGGCTCAAGCATCCCGAGCTCGCCGAAGCGTTCGCCGCGTACCTGCGCCAGCGGGGGTTGTCGGGCACTTGATCGCGGCTTCGCGCACGACGCCGCTGCGAGCGCCTGAACCGCGTCAGGCGACTCGCCTTACCACGTGTCCGCGCGGACAAAAAAAGAGGGCCTTACTTGCGTAAGGCCCTTCGGTTCAACGTGGTGGGCGATACTGGGTTCGAACCAGTGACCCCTGCCGTGTGAAGGCAGTGCTCTACCGCTGAGCTAACCGCCCCGCGAACCCAGACAGGAGCCCGCATTTAATCATTTCGGGGCAGGGGGGGTCAAACGCGGCAGCATCACGCGTCAAAGTTCGTCCAGGACGCAGGTGCACCTGATCGGTGCTAATGGGAGGCCGCAGCGCCTCGAGAAAGCAGTCCCCGGCCCGGCCCGGGCGCGCTAAGTATGCGGCGGAATTGCCCAATTGGGGCTGGCCCGGCGCGTGCTTCGCTGCCGCCAGCCTGCCGTTGCCCCAGCCAAGATTCCGCCGCGTCAGGCGCCCGCGTCGATGTGGTTTTCGCCTCAGTCCCATCCGGCGCGCCCGGTCCGGAGCGGCAGGGCGCGCCGACCGCGTCATTGGGGCAGGGCCACGTCGATCCGGGGCGAGCGCCCCTCGGAACACGAAGGGCGTGAACTCTGTCGCAGAGAGATCGGCCCGCATCCGGCTCGCGTCACCGCGCGACTCGCCGCGATGCGCACGCGGTGCAAGGCGCGCGCAACGGCCTGCACGGCAACGCACCAGCATTCCCGCGCGGCGCCGTTGCACGGCGCAGCGGACCGGAGGGCGCGCGCGGCGCGCGAGCATGCACGCTCGCCAGCGGATCGATGCACGCGCAGTCACGCGTGTCGATCGCGCGTCGTGTCAGCATGGCCGACGCGCGCGATGCACGCCGCGATCGAGCATCCGCTTGCACCGGCAACGTGCGCGTGCGCGAATCCCGTTTGTCCAGAACGAGCGCGCGTGGTTGTGATCGACGAAGCGCTGCACGCCGGAATGCGCGATCGCGCTGCGCAAGCCGCGGCGCCGGCGCGGCTCGGTACGCTTGTCACGCGCCGGGCGACCGGGCGACTTGAGTAGAATCGAAAGTTTGGCGGGTCGGCGGACATGACCTACTGCGTGGCAATGACCCTCGATGCGGGGATGATCTTCGCGTCCGACTCCCGCACCAACGCGGGCGTGGACCAGGTATCCCGGTTCTCGAAGATGCGAACCTTCGTCGACGAGGGCGAGCGGGTGATCGTCGCGCTGTCGTCGGGCAATCTCTCGATCACCCAGAACGCCGTGAACATCCTGGAGCAGCGCTCGCGCGCCAACGACCGGCACCCCACCGTGTGGAACGTGGGCTCGATGTACGAGGTGGCCCGGCTCTTCGGAGACGCGCTGCGCGAGGTGAAGAGCCGCGACGGGCCGTACCTGATGCAGAACAACATCGACGCGGGCGCCAATTTCCTGGTCGGCGGCCAGATCCGGGGCGAGGCGCCGCGGCTGTTCAACATCTACAGCGAAGGCAACTTCATCGAGGCCTCTCAGGACACCTGCTACTTCCAGACCGGCGAGACCAAGTACGGCAAGCCGATCATCGACCGCGTGGTGAGCCGCGACACGAGCCTTCCCGATGCGATCAAGTGCACGCTGGTGTCCTTCGACTCCACCATGCGCTCGAACATCTCGGTCGGGCTGCCCATCGACCTCCTGACGTACGAAACCGATTCGCTGCGGGTCGCGCTGCAGCGCCGGATCGAGGAGGAGGACGCCTATTTCCGGATGCTGCACGTGCAATGGGGCGAAGGACTGCGCCGCGCGTTCGGGCAGCTGCCCGCTCCCGACTGGTAATGCGATGACCACCTCCCACGACATGCCGACGCGTCGTCCGCACGCGGTTTGCGCCGAGCCCGACCGGCTTCATTCACCTCGGCAACATCCGCTCGGCGCTGTTTCCCTGGGCCTTTGCCCGGCACCACGGCGGCGCACTCATCCTGCGCATCGAGGACACCGATACCGAGCGCTCCACGCCCGAGGCCGTGCAGGCCATCCTGCAGGCGATGGACTGGCTGGGCCTCGACTACGACGAAGGGCCCTACTATCAGATGCAGCGCGCCGACCGCTATCGCGCGGTCATCGGCGACATGCTGGAACGCGGGCTCGCGTATCACTGCTATACGACGCCGGCCGAGCTCGACGAGCTGCGCGCCGCGCAGATGAGCCGCGGCGAGAAGCCCCGCTACGACGGGCGCTGGCGGCCCGAGAATGCGGTCCATCTCACGCCGCCCGAAGGTGTCGCACCCGTGGTTCGGTTCATGAATCCCCTCGCCGGCAGCGTGGTGTGGGACGACGCGGTGAAGGGCCGCATCGAGATCGACAACGCCGAGCTCGACGACCTCGTGATCGCGCGCTCCGACGGCACGCCCACCTACAATTTCTGCGTCGTGGTCGACGACCTCGACATGCGGATCACCCACGTGATCCGCGGCGACGATCACGTCAACAACACCCCGCGCCAGATCAACATCATCCGCGCGCTCGGCGCGCAGCCGCCCGTGTATGCGCATCTGCCGACGGTGCTCACCCCCGAGGGCGACAAGCTCTCGAAGCGGCACGGCGCGCGCGGCGTGCTGCAGTATCGCGACGACGGCTACCTGCCGGAAGCCGTGGTCAACTACCTCGCGCGCCTCGGCTGGTCGCATGGCGACGCGGAAATCTTCACCCGCGAGGAGTTCCTGGAGTGGTTCGATCTCGCCGGCCTGTCGTCGTCGCCGGGGCGATTCGATCCGGACAAGCTGCGCTGGGTGAACGGCGAGCACATCCGCCGCCTGCCGCCCGAGGAGCTCGGGCGCCGGCTCGTGCCGTACCTCGAGCGCGAGGGCTATGCGCTGGCGGAGGGACCCGATCCCGCTGCCGTGGCTGCGCTGTTCCGGGAACGCTCCCCGACGCTTGTCGAAATGGCGCAGGCCGCCCATTTCCTCTACGTCACGCCGCACGCGCCGGCGCAGGTGCTCGAGCAGCAGCTCACCGATGCCAACCGCCCTGCGTTGGTCGAGCTGCACGCCCAGTTCGCCGATCTCGAGTGGACGCGCGATGCGCTCGGGACCGCGATGAAGGCGAGCGCCGCGCGCCACGGCCTCAAGCCCCCGCAGGTGATGATGCCGATGCGCGTGATCGTCGCCGGCACGCCGCAGACGCCGGCGATCGATGCGGTGCTTGCGCTGCTGGGGCGCGAGCGCACGCGCCACCGGCTCGCCTCGGCACTCGGCCTGGCGCACTGACCGGCGCAACCGCCGCGAGGCGCAGCGTCGGGGGGTGGATGCAGCGCGGCACGGCGCGTCGCCGCGCGGCGTCGCAACGGCGCACGCGGATGAGGCCCGGGCATTGCCGATTCGCGCATTGCGGGCCACCGCCGTGCGCGATCAGGTAAAATACGAATTTCCCGGAACTTGTCACCCATGACCAAGTTCGTGTTCGTCACCGGCGGGGTGGTCTCCTCGCTCGGCAAAGGCATCGCAGCCGCCTCCCTCGCCGCCATCCTCACCAACCGCGGCGTCCGCGTCACCAATCTCAAGCTCGACCCGTACATCAACGTCGATCCGGGGACGATGAGCCCGTTCCAGCACGGCGAGGTCTTCGTGACCGAGGACGGCGCGGAGACGGACCTCGACCTGGGGCACTACGAGCGCTTCACCGACGTGAAGATGGGCAAGCGCAACAACTTCACGACCGGCCAGATCTACGAGAGCGTGATCCGCAAGGAGCGCCGCGGCGACTACCTGGGCGGGACGGTGCAGGTGATCCCGCACATCACCGACGAGATCAAGAGCTGGATCGCGGCCGGCGCGGGGGATGCCGAAGTCGCGGTCGTCGAAGTCGGCGGCACGGTCGGCGACATCGAGTCCCTGCCGTTCCTCGAAGCGATCCGGCAGATGGGGATCACGCTGGGCCGCGAGAACGTCTGCTACATCCATCTCACGCTCGTGCCGTTCATCCCCACCGCGGGCGAGATGAAGACCAAGCCCACGCAGCACTCCGTGAAGGAGCTGCGCGAGATCGGCATCCAGCCCGACGTCGTGCTTTGCCGCGCGGACCGGCCGATCCCGGACAGCGATCGGCGCAAGATCGCGCTCTTCACCAACGTGCCGCCCGAGGCGGTGATTCCCGCGCTCGACGCCGACTCGATCTACAAGATTCCCGCCGCGCTGCACAGCGAGGGCCTCGACGCCATCGTGTGCAGGAAGCTCGGCATCAATCCGCGTCCGGCCGACCTCTCCAACTGGAACCGGCTCGTGCACGCCCTCGAGCAGCCGCATCACCGCGTGGACATCGCGATGGTGGGCAAATACGTCGATCTCACCGAGTCGTACAAGTCGCTGTCGGAAGCGCTCGTCCATGCGGGGATCCACACCGACAGCAAGGTGCAGATCCACTATGTCGATTCCGAAGCCGTGGAGCGCGACGGCGTCGCGTGCCTCGCCGGCATGGATGCGATCCTCGTGCCGGGCGGCTTCGGCAAGCGCGGCGTCGAAGGCAAGATCGCGGCGATCCGCTATGCGCGCGAGAACGCCATCCCGTATCTCGGCATCTGCCTCGGCATGCAGCTCGCCGTGATCGAGTACGCGCGGCACAAGGCGGCGTTGGCCGATGCGAACAGCACGGAGTTCGATCCCGACACGCCGCATCCGGTGGTGGCGCTCATCACCGAATGGCAGAACCGCGACGGCTCGGTCGAGCGACGCACCGCGAGCTCCGATCTCGGCGGGACGATGCGCCTCGGTGCGCAGCCGTGCGACGTGCTGCCGGGCACGCTTGCGCATCGGGTCTATGGCAGCACCATCGTTGCGGAGCGCCATCGTCATCGCTACGAGGTGAACAACCATTACCTGCCGCGCCTCGAGCAGGCGGGGTTGATCGTCGGTGCGCGCGCGAAGAGCCCGATCGCCGGCGAGCTGTGCGAGATGATCGAGCTCGGCGACCATCCGTGGTTCTTCGGCTGCCAGTTCCACCCCGAGTTCACGTCCAACCCGCGGCGCGGTCATCCCCTGTTCGTGGCGTTCATTCGTGCGGCGCTCGAGCAAAACCAGCGCCAGCATGGCGGTGGCGGCGTCGCCCGTCCCGAGCTCGTGGCGTCGATGTGAAGCGGACTGTCGTGGCGGCATGGATGATGCTGGAGGAAAGCGCGCCGGTGCGCGGTTCGCAGGAGGGCGCCCGGTGATGAAGCTGTGCGGATTCGAGGTCGGCCTCGACCGCCCCCTGTTCCTCATCGCCGGCCCGTGCGTCGTGGAATCGCTGCAGCTGCAGCTCGACGTTGCGGGCAGGCTCAAGGAAATCTGCGCCGGCGTTCGCATCCCGTTCATCTTCAAGTCCTCCTACGACAAGGCCAATCGCAGCTCCGGCGCCTCGTTTCGCGGCCCGGGCATGGACGAGGGTCTGCGCGTCCTCGGCGAAGTGAAGCGCCAGATCGGCGTGCCCGTGCTGACCGACGTGCACGCGCAGGAGGAGATCGGGGCCGCCGCCGCGGTCGTCGACGTGCTGCAGACGCCGGCGTTCCTATGCCGTCAGACCGATTTCATCCAGGCCGTCTCGCGCGCAGGCTTGCCGGTGAACATCAAGAAGGGCCAGTTTCTCGCACCCGAGGACATGGCACAGGTCGTGGCGAAGGCGCGGGACGCCGGCGGCGATCGCATCATGGTGTGCGAGCGCGGGGCCTCGTTCGGCTATCACAACCTCGTGTCGGACATGCGTTCGCTCGCGATCATGCGCGGCACGGGCTGCCCCGTCGTGTTCGACGCCACGCACTCGGTGCAGCTACCCGGTGGTCGGGGCACGTCGAGCGGAGGGCAGCGCGAGTTCGTGCCGGTGCTCGCGCGCGCGGCGGTCGCTGCAGGCGTGGCGGGGGTGTTCATGGAAACGCATCCGGCGCCTGAGAAGGCCCTGTCCGACGGCCCGAACGCGTGGCCGCTGCAGCGCATGCAGGCGCTGCTGGAGACACTGGTCGAGCTCGACGCAGTCGCCAAGCGGCATGGCTTCGCCGAAAGCGAGCTCATGCCGGGAACGACCAACAACTAACAACGCATTGCCGGGAGTGTCCACAGCATGAGTGCCATCGTCGACGTCATCGCCCGCGAGATTCTCGATTCGCGCGGCAATCCCACCATCGAGGCCGACGTGGTGCTCGAGTCCGGCGTGTCGGGCCGCGCCGCGGTGCCCTCCGGCGCGTCGACCGGGTCGAAGGAGGCGATCGAGCTGCGCGACGGCGATGCCGCCCGCTATTCGGGCAAGGGCGTGCTGAAGGCGGTCGAGAACGTCAACACCGAGATCTGCGAAGCGATCATCGGCCTCGACGCGACGGAGCAATCGTTCATCGACAAGACGATGATCGACCTCGACGGCACCGACAACAAGGCGCGGCTGGGCGCCAACGCGATCCTCGCGGTGTCGTGTGCGGTGGCCAAGGCTGCAGCCGACGAATCGTCGCTGCCGCTGTACCGCTACCTGGGCGGGATCGGCGAGATGCAGCTCCCCGTGCCGCTGATGAACGTGATCAACGGAGGCGCGCACGCCAACAACAAGGTCGACCTGCAGGAGTTCATGCTGGTGCCGATCGGCGCGCCGAGCTTCCGCGAGGCGCTGCGCTACGGCGCGGAAGTGTTCCACACGCTGAAGAAGATCATCGACGACCGCGGCATGCCGACCACCGTCGGCGACGAGGGCGGATTCGCGCCCGACCTGCCGTCGAACGAGGCCGCGCTGCAGCTCCTCGTCGAGGCCATCGACCGCGCCGGCTACGAGCCGGGCCGCGACATCGCCCTCGCGCTCGACTGCGCGGCAAGCGAGTTCTTCCGCGAAGGCCAGTACCGGCTCGAGTCGGAAGGCCTCGCGCTGTCGTCCGCGCAGTTCGCGAACGTGCTCGCGACCTGGTGCGACAAGTACCCGATCATCAGCATCGAGGACGGCATGTCCGAGCACGACTGGGACGGCTGGAAGATCCTCACGGACCAGCTGGGAGGCAAGGTGCAGCTCGTCGGCGACGACATCTTCGTCACCAACACGCGCATCCTGAAGGAAGGCATCGCCCGCGGCGTGGCGAACTCCATCCTCATCAAGATCAACCAGATCGGCACGCTGACCGAAACCTTCGCCGCGATCACGATGGCGAGTCGCGCAGGTTACACGGCGGTCATCTCGCACCGCTCGGGCGAGACGGAGGACACCATCATCGCCGACATCGCGGTGGGCACCAACGCCGGGCAGATCAAGACCGGCTCGCTGTCGCGCTCCGATCGCATCGCCAAGTACAACCAGCTGCTGCGCATCGAGGAGGACCTCGGCGAGGCCGCGGTGTACCCCGGCCGCAGCGCGTTCTTCAACCTGCCGTAGCGCTGCGCCGTCCGCGGCCGGAGACCCATCTTGCGCTGGCTCGCCCTCGTCTTCGTCGTTCTGATCGTGGCGTTGCAGTACCCCATGTGGCTGGGCAAGGGCGGCTGGCTGCAGGTGCGCGAGCTCGACCGGCAGCTTTCGACGCAGCGCGAGGCCAACGCCAAGCTCAAGGCTCGCAACGATCGCCTCGACGCCGACGTGGGCGACCTCAAGACCGGCTACGAAGCGATCGAGGAACGCGCGCGATCCGAGCTCGGCATGGTCCGGCAGGACGAGGTCTTCTTCCAGTTGCAGGACAAGGCGGCGCCTGCCGCGGCGGCAGGCGAGTCGACGAATGCCGGCGCGACGGACACCGTCGATTCGCCAGCGACCCGGAAGGCCGAGCCCGGTGCCGGTGCGGCGAGCACGCAAGCCGTAAGCGCCGGCGGCATGATCTCGCCCGTTTCCGCACCGGCCAGCCCGCGCTCGCCGGCCGCATCCGCGCCGGGCCACGCCTCCGCCCGAGATCACGCGGGCAATCGCCCCTAGCGCAACCTTCGTATCGCGGGTGGGCGAGCACCGTGCAGCGCGTCACATCCGCTCACAATCCGCGCCTGCGCGAAGCCGCGCGCCTGCTCGCGTCCGCCCGCGATCGGCGCAAGGCCGGGCGCTGCGTGCTGGAAGGCGAGCACATCGTGGCGGTGTACGCCGAGCGCATCGGTGTGCCGGACACGATCGTGGTGGCCGAGGATGCGCTGGAGCGTCCCGGCGTGAGCGCGTTGCTCGCGCGCCTCGCAGCCGCGAGCACCCTCGTCATTCCCCCCGCGCTGTTCACGCAGCTCCTGCCCGTGCCGACGGGCATCGGCGTCGTCGCGGTCGTGCCGACGCCGCAGCGCGCCAGCGCGAAGGCCGGCCGGTTCAGCGTGCTGCTCGAAGACCTGCAGGATCCGGGCAACGTCGGCTCCATCCTGCGCACGGCCGCTGCGGCCGGCGTGGAGCAGGTGCTGCTCTCCAGGCACTGCGCATTCGCATGGTCGCCCAAGGTGCTGCGCGCCGCGCAGGGCGCGCACTTCCATCTCGCCATCGTCGAGGACGTCGACCTCGCCGCCTGGTGCCGGCCGTTCGCGCAGGCCGGAGGCTGCGTCGCAGGCGCGGTGGTGCAGGGCGGGGTGCCGGTCTACGATGCCGCCCTGCGCGAGCCGGTGGCGCTCGTCATCGGCAATGAAGGCGCGGGGCTTTCGCCTGCGCTGCAGGATGCGCTCACCACGCGCATCACGATCCCCATGCCGGGCGGGATGGAATCGCTCAACGCGGCGGCCGCGGCGGCCGTGTGCGTGTTCGAATGCGTGCGGCAGCGGCGGGCGGCGCCGGCCCCGTCAGTAGATGTGCCGCTGCAGCTTGGCGCGGTGCAGGATCGTCGTCGCGATCTCCTCGATCGACTTCGACGTCGTGTCGAGCATCGGGATGCGCTCGCTCTCCATCAGGCTTTCCGCCTCGCGCACCTCGTAGCGACAGGTCTCCAGCGAGGCGTACTTGCTGCCGGGACGTCGCTCCTCGCGGATCTGATGCAGGCGATCGGGGTTGATGGTGAGGCCGTACAGGCGCTCGTGAAACGGCCGCACCGACCGCGGGAGGCGGCGGTCCGCGAAGTCGTCCGGCGTCAGCGGGAAATTCGCCGCGCGGATGCCGAACTGCAGCGCGAGATACAGCGAAGTGGGCGTCTTGCCGCAGCGCGATACGCCCACCAGGATCACCTGCGCCTTGCCGAGCTCCCGCGTTGCGGCGCCGTCGTCGTGCGACTGCGTGAAGTTGATGGCGTCGATGCGGGAGAAGTACTCGTGGCTGTTGGCGATGCCGTGCGAGCGTCCCGCGGCGTGCGAGCTCTTGGCCTTGAGCTCCGCCTCGAGCGGGGCGATGAACACCTGGAAGAGATCCAGGGTGAGCGCGTGCGTCTCGCGCCGGATGATGCCGCTCGCGATCTCGTCGACGATCGAGCTGAAGACGATCGGCGTCTGACCCTCGCGCATCGCCACCTCGTTCACCTGGCGCACGACGGCGTCGACCTTCTCGGGCGAGTCCACGAACGGGATGGTCTCGCGCTGGAACCGGATGTCCTCGAACTGCGACAGGAGGCTGTTGCCGAGCATCTCGGCGGTGATGCCGGTGCGATCGGAGACGAAGAAGACGAAGCGGTGGGAGTCGGGCATGGGAGGCTTTCGGCAGGCGCACGCGATTATCGCTTGTCGTGAGCCGACGGGCGCTGGTGCAAACGCCGCGGCCGATCCCCGAGGGAATGAGCGCCGGCCAACGGCCGCCCGCAGGCGCGCTACCAGTCGCGCCAGATCGGAATGACGCCGGAGGGAAGCGGCGGAATCTCCCCCAGATCGAGCGTGCTCTCGCCGGGACCGTGGTAATCGGAACCGGCCGAGCCCCGCAGCCCGAACACGCGAGCGAGGGTGGCGAACTGCGCAGCCTGCGCCGCGGTGTGCGACGACGACAGGATCTCGATGCCTGAGCCTCCGGCGTCCCTGAACGCGGCGAGCAGGCGCCTCATGGCCGTGGGCGAGATCTTGTAGCGCCCGGGATGGGCGAGCACCGCCTGGCCGCCGGCCGCGTGGATCCAGCGCAGCGCTTCCGGCAATGCGGCCCACCCGTGCGGCACGTATCCGGGCTTGCCGGGCGTCAGATAGCGCCGGAAGACGTCCTTCACCTCGCGCACGTAGCCCGCGTCCACGAGGTAGCGCGCGAAGTGCGTGCGCGAGACCAGGCGCTCGCTGGTGACGTAGCGCATCGCGCCTTCGTAGGCGCCGCCGATGCCCGCTTCGGCGAGCGCGTCGGCGATGCGGCGGGCGCGCGTCGCGCGTCCCGTGCGCACGCGCTGGAGGCTTTCGGCGAGCACCGCGGCCGCGGGATCGACGTGCAGGGCGATCACGTGCAGCGTATGCCCCTCCCAGCTGGCCGAGAGCTCGGCTCCGTCCACCAGCGTGATGCCGTGGACCTCGGCCGCGGCGCGCGCCTCCGCAAGGCCCGCGAGCTCGTCGTGGTCGGTCAGCGCGAGAACATCCACGCCCCGGGCCGCCGCGCGTGCCACGACCTCGGCGGGCGTGAGCAGCCCGTCGGAGCAGCGGGAGTGGCAGTGCAGGTCGTAGCGTGTCATCAAGGTTTGCGGCCGGCGCCGCGAGTGCCCGTCAGCAAGGGTTTTCGGCGGGACAACGGTGCGGACGCAGTTCATCATGTCGCGCATGAACTTCAAACGGCAATATGTTGATTGTAGCAGGCTGGTTTCGACGGCTGGGCTCTTGCGCTCGGTGGCGCAGGACGCGCACCTGTCAATACGCGCGTTCATGCGAGGTTGGCTGCGGGAAACCATCGCTCCCGCTCTGCCGATCCAAGACAAGAGCGGACGAGGTACGTTGCAGATTCGCCACGGTGGCAGTGCATTTCGGACGAACGGCCCTTGCCCGCGGCATCGCATTTGCCGAGAATATGCCAATGGTATGAGGCGCCCAGCCGGGGCGCTACGCCAAACTTTTCGGTCGTTTACGTGAAGATTTTCGATCGCGTTCTGAACCCGCGCGAAATCCGCCGTCGCCTCGGTCTCAATCAGGAGCAGTTCTGGACCCAGATCGGCGTCACTCAAAGCGGTGGCTCGCGCTATGAGAGCGGCCGGGAAATGCCCAAGCCCGTCCGCGAACTGCTGCGTCTCGTGCACGTCGAGCAGATCGATCTTTCGCAGGTCAAGCGCGTCGACTTCGAGATCATCAGCTATCTCAAGGAATCGCATCCCGATCTGTATCGCAGCCTGCGGCGCGCGGTGCGCGGCCGACAGCGCACGGGCATGCCGCTGGCGGGCGCGCCCGCTCCCGAACCGGCCGAGGGCATCGATCTCCCGCTCGCCGAGGAGCCGACCACGGTGCGCAGTCCCCCGCCGGCGTAACACCGCTTCCCGATCACGAAAACGGGCCCTCGGGGCCCGTTTTCATTTGCCCTTTCATTCGCCTCGTCGATCCGCGTTCATCGCGCGTTCGGCTCGCCCATCCCGCCAGGTTGCATCGGTGCGCTGGGCAGCGTGCCGCGCGGCACGCTTGATGCCTTCGCGCTGCAGCATGGCACGCGGGCCATGTCGCCCGCGAGTTAAAATCCATGCGTACGACAAACGTGCTTGCCGCGGCGCACCACCACGCGCGGCAAACGAACTTCACGGGGAGCGGCATGAACGAGGCAGCGCGGGTTATTCCGTTCGATCGTCTGCGCATGGGCGACGTCGAGCACGTGGGCGGCAAGAACGCATCGCTGGGCGAGATGATCAGCCAGCTCTCGCACGCCGGCATCCGCGTTCCGGGCGGCTTCGCGACGACGGCGTTCGCGTTTCGGGAGTTCCTCGCGAAGAGCGGCCTCGAATCCCGCATCGCGGACCGATTGGCAGGGCTCGACGTCGACGACGTCAACGCGCTTGCGGCTGCGGGCAAGGAGATCCGGGCCTGGATCGCTGCGGCGCCGCTGCCGACCGCGCTGGAGCGCGACATCACGGCCGCCTATCAAGCCCTGGCGCGCGAATCCTCCGATGCGACGTGGGCGGTGCGCTCCTCGGCCACCGCCGAAGACCTGCCCGAGGCCTCCTTCGCCGGCCAGCAGGAAACATTTCTCAACATCAATGGTTTGGATAACATTCTTCATGCCGTGAAGGAAGTCTTTGCCTCGCTCTACAACGATCGCGCGATCTCGTACCGCGTCCATCAGGGCTTCACGCACGCCGAGGTGGCGCTGTCTGCCGGCATCCAGAAGATGGTGCGCAGCGACCTCGGCGCTGCGGGTGTGATGTTCACGCTCGACACCGAGTCGGGCTTCGATCAGGTCGTGTTCATCACCGGTGCCTACGGTCTCGGCGAAACGGTGGTGCAAGGCGCGGTGAACCCCGACGAGTTCTACGTGTTCAAGCCGAACCTCGCCGCGGGCCGGCCCGCGATCCTGCGCAAGACGGTCGGGACCAAGGCCGTGAAGATGCTGTTCGGTACCGCCCAGGCTGCGGGTACCTCCACCGTCACGCAGGACGTGCCCGACGCCGACCGGTACCGCTTCTGCATCAACGACGCCGAAGTCGAGCAGCTCGCGCGCTACGCGGTGGCGATCGAGCGCCATTACGGTCGGCCGATGGACATCGAGTGGGGCCTCGACGGCGTGGACGGCCAGCTCTACATCCTGCAGGCGCGGCCGGAGACGGTGAAGTCGCGCGAAGGCGGCGACACGCTGCGGCGATATCGGCTGAAGGGCACGTCGACCGTGCTCGCGAGCGGGCGTGCGATCGGTCAGAAGGTGGGCAAGGGCCGGGTGCGGATCGTCAAGTCCGCGGACCAGATGGACCGCGTCCAGGCCGGCGACGTGCTCGTGGCGGACATGACCGATCCGGATTGGGAGCCGGTGATGAAGCGCGCCGCGGCGATCGTCACCAACCGCGGCGGCCGCACGTGCCACGCCGCGATCATCGCGCGCGAGCTCGGCATTCCCGCGGTGGTCGGATGCGGCACCGCCACGCGCGAGCTGGAGGACGGCGCGGAGGTGACCGTCTCGTGCGCCGAAGGCGATACCGGCCACGTCTACGCCGGCCTGCTCGAGGTGGAGATCGTGGAAGTGGCGCTCGACCGCATGCCGCCTGCGCCGACCAAGATCATGATGAACGTCGGCAACCCGGAGCTCGCGTTCGAGTTCCGCCGCCTGCCCAACGAAGGCGTGGGCCTCGCGCGCCTCGAGTTCATCATCAACAAGAACGTCGGCATCCATCCCAAGGCGCTGATCGGGTTCGAGCGTCTGCCGCCCGAGCTCAAGCGCGAGGTGGCACGGCGCATCGGCGGCTACGCGAGCCCCACCGATTTCTACGTGAGCAAGATCGCGGAGGGTGTGGCGACGATCGCGGCCGCGTTCTGGCCGAAGAAGGTGATCGTGCGCCTGTCCGACTTCAAGTCGAACGAATACTCGAACCTGCTCGGCGGCGCGAGCTTCGAGCCGCACGAGGAGAACCCGATGCTCGGGTTCCGCGGCGCGTCGCGCTACGTCGCGCCCGAGTTCCACGATTGCTTCGCCCTGGAATGCGATGCGATGAAGCGCGTGCGCGACGACATGGGCCTCACCAACGTCGAGATCATGATTCCCTTCGTGCGCACGCTCAAGGAAGCCGACGAGGTGATCGAGCTGCTGCGCGTGCAGGGGCTGGAGCGCGGCAAGAACGGCCTGCGCGTGATCATGATGTGCGAGATCCCGTCCAATTCGATCCTGGCCGATCGCTTCCTCGAACGCTTCGACGGCTTCTCCATCGGCTCCAACGACATGACGCAACTCACGCTCGCGGTCGACCGCGACTCGGGCGGACCGATCGCGGCGACCTTCGACGAGCGCGACGACGCGGTCAAGGCCATGCTCGCCATGGCGATCCAGGCTTGCCGCAAGGCCGGCAAGTACGCCGGCATCTGCGGCCAGGGGCCTTCGGATCACCCCGATCTCGCACAGTGGCTGGTGGGCCAGGGCATCGAAAGCATGTCGCTCAATCCCGATACCGTCGTCGAGACCTGGCTCCTGCTCGCGGGCAAGTCGCCGCGATAGCAGCATCGCGCGGTGCGCCCCGCGCGCGGTATCGGTCGCATCGCCTAGGCCATCCTGATGATGGCGCGCTGCGTTGCGCCGGCGTGCAATGCGGGCATGAAGCCCGTTGCACGCGTGCGCCTCGTTCCGGCGCGCTCGAACCTCGCCATCGCCTTCGTGCTCGTTGCCAGCACGGCGAGCGCAAGCCTCGTCGTCCTGCTCGCGCTTCCGTGGTGGCTGCGTGCGTTGGTCATCGCGGCGTGCGCAGCGCAATGCGCGCTCGCGTTGCGGCAGCTCACGCGCGAGCGCCCGCAGTGGCTCGTGGTCGGCGCCGATCGACGGGTGATGTTCGCGGGGCGCGACGGCGTAGCGCGCGAGGGCGCCGTTGCCGACGCCACTTACGTCAGCGGTTGCATCACCTCGCTGGTCTGGCGCGCGACCGGCAGGCGCCGCTTCTGCAGCTTCTGCAGCGTGTGCCTGATCGCGCCGGACACGCTGCCGGCCGAAGAGCACAGGCAGTTGCGCGTGGTGCTTCGCTGCGGTCGCGCGCGTCAGGCCGACGAAGATGCCGAGGCGCTTGCGGCGGGCGAGGTCCATGCCGCTCCGCGCAACGCGAACGCCGCACAGGCTCTCCCCGCCAGCCACGTCGCAGCGTCCACGCACACACCGCTCTCGCTCTTGGATTGACCTGCGATGAGATGGAGATACAGCGGGACCAACGCCTCCGGCGTGGGCAGCCCAGCCTTGCCCTCACCGGGATGGCTCAGCATGCGCAAAGGCGAGTGGATCGGACCGGGCACCACGGCATTGATGCGCAACGCAGAGCGTGTCTCCCATTCGTCCGCGAGCGTTGCGGCGAGCGCCATGAGGCCCGACTTGGCGGCTGCGTACGCGCCCCAGTACGCACGCGGGGCCTGGCCGCGCGTGTCGAGCGTCAGCACCACGGAGCCGTCCGTGACATCGGCCATGAGCGGCAGCATCGCGCGCGTGATCCCCACGACCGCGGCAACGTCGATCCGCCACACCTCCAGCCAGCGCTCGAAGGATTGGTGCTCGATGGGGCCCAGCGAGCCAAGGAATGCGGCCGCATGAACCAGCGCATCGAGCCGGCCGAGTTGCTTTGCGCAACGCGCCGGCCGCGGCGCTGAACTCGTTGGTACCGGCGCTGAGGAAGTCGAGCGGCAGGATCGCGGGTTCGGGATGCCCGGCCTGCACGATCTCGTCGTAGAGCGTCTCGAGCTTGCGCACCACGCGTCCGTGCAGCACCACGGTGGCGCCGGCGCGCGCGCATGCGCGGCTCACCGCACGTCCGAGCCCGCCGGTGGCACCGGTGACGAGAACCACGCGTCCGGCGAGATCGGGGAGCGTCGATGAGTGGGGGTCGGGGAGCGGCATGCGATGGTCGATGTTGATCGGCGATGGCGATCATAGCCCGGCGTCCGCCGTGGTCGCAGCAATCGATGGCCGTCGCGCAACCGCTGCGAACCCCTGAGAACGCCGGCGAACCCCTGCCGCGGTTTGCCAAGACGTCCGGGCCACCGTATACTTTCAGTTTCGCCGTGGGGGTATAGCTCAGCTGGGAGAGCGCTTGCATGGCATGCAAGAGGTCAGCGGTTCGATCCCGCTTACCTCCACCACCGATCCGTCGCGCGGGCCTTTGGGCGCGGCAGCATCAGGTCCCCATCGTCTAGAGGCCTAGGACATCACCCTTTCACGGTGAGTACGGGGGTTCGAATCCCCCTGGGGACGCCATAAACTTCAAGCCCGACGATGGGCCCGCCGTGTCTAGAGCATGTCTAGAGACCAGCACGGTGAACTCCTCCGCGGGCTCGCGCCGATCTCGCGTAGCTCGCTGCGCAGCGCGAGTGCCAGATTGCCAAATGCGTGGGCTAAGGTTCGTTGCGAAACGCTTGGCGGCATGCATCCGCGCCCGTCGTCGCATCCGCCCGTCGTCGCATCCGCCCGCCGCTGCATTCGCTCGTCGCGTGATGGTGCCCGCAGCATGTGCAGCCGCGGATCGGGGTGCGTTGTCCGGGATCATGGGAACGTCCATGGCTGCGTAATCCGCGGATGCGCCTGTCGCAAGCCCGCTCATCGATGATGCGAACGCTCTCTCTCGACGCTTTCCGCGCTCGACCTTCCCGTGAAGCGCTGCCGATCTTGGGCACTGGCGCGGTTGCAGTAGCAGCATCGCTCCTGCTATTGCACTACACGTGGACGAACGCTCCAATTGCACCTATCTGGGATGCGTGGCTGTGGATTGCCCATGTCCGTGCGTATCTCCATGGCGGGCTCGCTGAGGTTGTCAGGACCTACGGCATCGGCAACAACGAGCACATCTACGCACTCCCGTCGCTGATCTTCATCTGGACAGGCCCGTGGTTCGAGTACTCGCAACGACCGTTTGCGATCCTCTCGGTAATGCTCCTGATCGGATTGGGTGCGTTCCTGTTTCAGACTTGCGCGCGCTGCCGGCCTGGGGCGATTTGCGGCGTTGCTGGTGTTTCTCACAGTGGTGTCGTTGCGACACTACGAGAACCTGCTCATCGGCTTCCAGTTCGGGCTGATTCTGTCCGTACTCGCCGGTTCAGTCGCGGTCTGGCTAGCCGGCGAAACGTCCGGGCCGCGCAACGTGGCCCTGGCCACCCTGCTCGCGGTGATTTCGGCTGCGTCGTCGGCCGGTGGCCTGATCGCGCTCGGCCTGGTCCTGGCAATCGGCGTCGTCGATTGGAAAGTGCCGAAACGAGCTCTCCTTGCGATTGCGGTGGTTGGTCTCGTCGTAGTCCTGGCGGCTATCGCGCTGTACTCCGTCGAGAGCATTCGCGAACAGTACTTCGCGCGCATGGCCCGATCCCTGCAGGGAAAGTCGGTCGCGCAGGTTCTGTTCGATTGGGTGCGAGTCATGGCTGGTGGCCTGGTCCCGGACAAGGCTTCGACCGCGGCCGGACTGATGATCACCGCAGGGGTCGTCGGAGGGCTGGCCGGGGACGTGCGTCGCAATCGTCGAATCTCCGGATTTGCCGCGCTCGCCCTCTTTGCGCTGCTTTCGACGTTGGTGATTGCATGGGGACGATCCCCGGTGACCGAGGTCGCCAGCCGTTGGGGCATCTATGCGGCGCCTGCCATTGCCGTTGGCCTGATCTGGTTAGTGCGTGGGCTGTCGGCCTGGACAAGGGACAGGAGCATGGTCGCGATCAACGTCACGCTCGCCTCCGTCATGATCTGGCTCGCGGCAGCGAACGCAATCGACGCCGGCGCGTATGCGAAGCACATCGACGCATGGCAGGCGGACAACCGGGCATCGCTCATATACCTCAAGGCCGGCTTGGCGGTGAGCGATGCCGATATCGCCCGCGTAAACCCCGGCCCGCCGGATTTCATCCGCCAGCTGATGACGTTCTTCAACGAACACGGCCCGCAGGCCGGTGAACGCGAGACGGGCCTGGCGGTCCTGAACGTCATGCCCACCGATGTGGCGAGACAGGCGTCGATCAGTCGCGACGGCGATCTCGTCCTGTTGAGAGGTCCGGGTTATACGTACCGTCGCATGACTTGCGATCACGAGTCCGGATGTCTCGTCCGCCTCTCCGTCGATGTGAGCGCGGAGGGAAGAGCCACCACGGGCATCATTGTCTACAATCCGGACGGCTCCGCCCGCGTCAATAACTATCAAGACATCCCTACGCCAGGATTCAGCGTCAAGACGGTGTCCGCAGCGGTCGCCTTCCGGGAAAAGTTCGATCCATACGTGTTTTGCTACACCGACCACGACACTGCCCGCATTCGTGAGTTCAAGGTGTTCAACCTCCCGGCGACACAGACGCTCCGTTAGCCGGGGCTTGGGGCGGACCTCGCGCTTCGGTTGCGCGTTACACACTCTCGCCGCGAAGTAGCTCGCGCACAGCGGTCTATGGCCACCATCGGAACCGAACGCGTTCTTTCCGTGCATCACTGGAACGAGTCCGTGTTCAGCTTCACGACCACGCGCGATCCGGCCATGCGCTTCGAGAACGGCCAGTTCGTGATGATCGGCCTGCGCCTCGAGGACGGCAAGCCGCTGATGCGCGCCTACAGCATCGCGAGCCCGAACTACGAGGACCACCTCGAGTTCCTGAGCATCAAGGTGCCGAACGGCCCGTTCACCTCGCGCCTGCAGCACATCAGGCAGGGCGACGAGGTGCTCGTGAGCCGCAAGCCCACGGGCACGCTGGTCTTGCGCGATCTCAAGCCTGGCCGCCGGCTCTACATGCTGTCCACCGGCACCGGCCTCGCGCCGTTCATGAGCCTCGTCATGGATCCCGGAGACGTACGACCGTTTCGAGCGCGTGATCCTCGTGCACGGCGTGCGTCGGCGCAGCGAGCTCGCGTACCGCGACTACATCGAATGGGAGCTCGGTCACCACGAGTATCTCGGCGAGGCCGTGCGCCGGAAGCTCGTCTACTATCCCACCGTCACGCGCGAGCGCTTCCGCTTCCAGGGCCGCGTGACCACGCTGATCGAGACCGGCAAGCTCTTCAGCGACATCGAGCTCCCGGCGCTCGACCCGGCGCACGATCGCGTCATGATCTGCGGCAGCCCCGCGATGCTGAAGGATCTCTCCGCGCTGCTCGACGCGCGCGGCTTTCGCATCTCGCCGCACGTCGGCGAAGCGGGGGACTACGTCATCGAGCGGGCGTTCGTCGCCAGCTGAACGCGCCGCTGCGTCGGCGCCATTGCCGTCACGCGCCCGCCGCACGCGCCGTGTGCCGCTTCATGCCCGTCACGAAGCGCTCGAGCGTTGCGGAGAGCACGCCGGGCGCAATCACCGCTTCGATGAGCTGGAACCGCCCGCGCGTAGCGACGGCGCGTGAGAGCGCATCGCGCAACTCGCGCCGCGTGCGCACCCGGATACCGTCGCCGCCAAGGCCGGCCGCGAACGTCGCATACGGCCAGTCGCCGAGTGCCGTGAACTTCGATTCCGGCTGGAAGGCGTGCAGCATCTCCCAGCTCGCGTTGTTGAACACGATCACCACCGGGTCCCATCCGTAGCGCTGGCAATTGCCGAGCTCCCAGCCCGTCATCTGGAAGGCACCGTCGCCGACCAGCACGATCGGTCGCCTGCCGCTCGCCGCCTGCAGGCCGAGGGCGGCGGGAATGCCGAAGCCCATGCTCGCGTAATACGCGCAGGCGACCAGCGCCGTGTTCTCGATGTCCATCGCGGTGAAGAGGCAGTCGCCGACGTCGGCCGCGATCGGGAGGCGCTCGCCCGCGTGAAAGAGATCGTTGATGGCGCACGCGATGTCGTTGGGTGCGATCGGGCCGTCGTCGGCGACGAGCCCCCTCGGATACGCGGGTTCGCGCGACGCGATGGCCGGACACTGCGGCAACTCGCGCGCGAGCAGGGCGTCGACGACCGCGGCAAGCGGCAGGTTCGTGTAGGTGTGAAAGCCCAGCGTGACGCGCTCGTCGAGCGCCTGGATCGTGCGCCGCAGATCGATGTGGCGCGACGAGACGCCGAAGTTGCCGTCCGAGATGATCACGCCCAGCAGGAGCAGGGCATCCGAGGACTCGACGAGCTCGGTCAACGCCGGATCGCCGGCCACGCCGATGTAGGTGCCCAGGGGTTGCACTTCCTCGTCGGCCATGAGGCCGCGTCCGAGCAGGCTCGTCACCACCGGGATGCGCAGCCGGCGCGCGAGCTCCGCGACGCGACGCTCGAGCCCGAACCGCCGGACCTCGACACCGACCATCAGCACCGGGGAGCGCGCGCCGGCGATGCGGGTCACGATCTCGTCGGCACAGGCCTCCAGCGCATCGCGGTCGAATGCCAGCGGCTCCGCAGGCGTCACCGCCTCGCACGGCGCGTGCACCATGTCGCGCGGCAGCTCGATGTAGACCGGCTGCGAGTGGGCGAGCGCGCTGCGCAACACGCGCGCGATCTCGGCCGGCGCGCGGGCGGCATCGTCCAGGCGCGCCTGGTCGCACGTGATCTCGGTGTAGATGCGGTATTGCGAATCGAGCGTCTTGGCCTGATGGTGCAGCAGCAGGCCCCGGCTCGATTCCCCGGCCCCCGGTGCGCCGGAGATCACCACGACGGGGGATTTCTCGGCAAAGGCCGCCGCCACGGGATTCACCATGTTCAGCGCGCCCGCGCCGTAGGTGACCGCCGCGACGCCGAGCGAGGAGTGCGTGCGTGCCGCCGCGTCGGCGGCGAACCCGACCGCGGGCTCGTGGCTCAGGGTGTACAGCGGCAGGATGCGCGATTCCTCCAGCACCTTGAAGAAGGGCAGCGCGAAGTCGCCGGGGATGCCGAAGACTTCGGTTGCGCCGTGCTCCTTCAGCGCGTGGAGCAGGGCTTCGGCCAGCATCATGGGCATCGTTCCTCGATCGCGATCGGTGTAATCTCCGCAGTCCGCGGAGCCGCAACGGGTGCGAGCATGACGCTCGGGGGGTTCCCGAGGCAACCCGCCCACGTCAAGAAACGTCGGATCGCGCTCGGCGCGGTCCGACACGCAAGGGAGGTGGACCTTGAACCGAATCGTCCGTGTCATGGCCCTGGTCGTCGGCTGGGGCGTTTGCACGTCGGCTGGAACCGCCGCGAACCTGCCGGTGTTTGCGCCGGGGGAAACGCGCGAAACCTTCTTCGGCGTCACCGTCGAGGACCCCTATCGCGAGCTGGAAAGCGTCGACGACCCCAAGGTGAGCGGGTGGATGAAGGCGCACGCCGACGAAACGCGGCGCATCCTCGAGGCGCTGCCGGGCTACGCCGGGTTGAAGCACCGGATCGCGGAGCTCGACAATGCCGTGTCGGCCGTCGTGGGCTCGGTGCACCGCACGCCCGACGGCAGCCTGTTCTTCACCCGCCGCGCGGCGAACGAGAACACGTTCAAGCTGTATCACCGCAGCGCGGGCGGACAGGAAACGCGCCTCGTCGACCCGGACGACTGGCAGAAAGAGACCGGCAAGCCCCATGCGATCAACTACTACGCGCCGTCGCCGGACGGCAAGCTCGTCGCGTTCGGGGTGTCGGCCGCGGGCTCCGAGGACGCTTCGATCCACGTGATCGAGACGGCGACGCGCAAGGCCGTCGACCAGCCCATCGATCGTGCGCAATACCCGCAGATCAGCTGGCGTCCCGACTCGAGGTCGTTCTTCTACTTTCGCCTGCAGGAGATGAAGCCCGGCATGCCGGCGACCGCACGCTACCAGAACGGGCGCTCGTTCCTGCACGTGGTCGGGACCGACGCGAAGGACGACGTGGCGATCGCCGGCCCGGGCGTTTCGCCGCGCGTGACGGTGGATCCCGCGTCGTTCACGTTCGTGCTCGCGGTGCCGGGCTCCTCGCACGCGCTCGTCGCGGTGGTTGCGGGCGTGCAGCGCGAGATCGCGTTGTACGCCGCGCCGCTTGCGAGCGTCGGCAAGCCGGAGACGCCGTGGGTGCGGATCTGCGCGCCTTCCGATCGGATCACGGACTTCGCGGTGCGCGGCGACGACATCTACCTGCGCACCTACCGCGACAGCCCGCGCTTCTCGGTGCTGCGTACGTCGCTGAAGGCGCCTGATCTCGCGACGGCGAGCGTCGTGATCGCGCCGTCGGCCCAGGTGATCACCGACCTCGCCGCGGCGAAGGACGCGCTCTATTTCGAAGTGCGCGACGGCTCGGTGAAACGCCTCAAGCGCCTGCCGTGGGGCGCCGCGAGCGCGACGCAGGTGCCGCTGCCGGTCGAAGGCGCGGTCCAGGTGCTCGACGCGAGACCCGACATCGAAGGCGCGATCGTTGCGGCATCCGCGTGGACCCGGGCCCGCGAGATCCATCGCGTCGATCGCGACGGCAAGGTCGTGAACACGGGCCTGCAGCCGCTCGGGCCGTTCGACGCGCCGACGGACCTCGCCACCACGGAGGTCTTCGTGAAGAGTCACGACGGCGCCATGGTGCCGTTGTCGATCGTGCACAAGCGCGGCGTGAAGCTCGACGGAACGAATCCCACGCTGCTCTATGGCTACGGCTCGTACGGCATCACGGAGGAGCCGAGCTTCAATGTCGTTCGTCTCGCGTGGCTCGAGCGCGGCGGCGTGTACGCCGTGGCCAATGTGCGCGGCAGCGCGGTCTATGGCGAGGACTGGTACAAGGCGGGGTACAAGGCGACCAAGCCCAACACCTGGAAGGACTTCATCGCCTGCGCCGAATATCTCGTCGCGCAGAAATACACGTCGGCCTCGCGCCTCGGCATTCTCGGCGGCAGCGCGGGCGGAATTCTGGTGGGGCGGGCGATGACCGAGCGGCCCGATCTGTTCGCGGCGGTCGTGCCCGCCGTCGGCGTGCTCGACGCGGTGCGCGCGGAAACCACGGCCAACGGCGTGCCGAACATTCCCGAGTTCGGCACGGTGAAGAAGGAGGACGAGTTCCGCGCGCTGCTCGCGATGAGCAGCTATCACCACGTGCGCGAAGGGACAGCGTACCCGGCCGTGCTGCTCATCCACGGCGTGCACGATCCGCGGGTCAACGTGTGGCACTCGACCAAGATGGCGGCGCGGCTCATGGCGGCATCCACGTCCGGCAAGCCGGTGCTGCTCGACCTCGACTACGAGGCCGGGCACGGGATCGGCAGCACCAAGGCGCAGCGTCAGCAGCAGACGGCCGACGTCTACGCCTTCCTGTTCTGGCAAACGGGCGTGCCGCAGTTCCAGCCGAAATCGGCAGCGCCTGGCGCCAACTGACGCGCCATTGCGTGCGTCAGGGCTTGAACTTGAGCGCGAGCGCGTCGGCGCCGCGCGCGAGGATGCCCACGTCCGAGCCGACGGCGACGAACAGCGCTCCGGCATCGATGTAGCGTCGCGCGAGCGTCTCGTCCGCGGTGAGGATGCCGGGCGCCTTGCCCGCACGGCGGATGCGCGCGATCGCATCGTCGATCAGGGGCAGCACCGCTTGGGATTCGCGGTCTCGCCCGGAAAGCCGAGCGAGGCATGCAGGTCGGCGGGCCCGATGAAGATGCCGTCCACGCCGGGGACCGCGGCGATCGCCTCGATCTCGTCCAGGGCGGTCTTCGTCTCGACCTGCACCAGCACGCACAGCTCCCGCGCGGCGACTCGCGCATAGTCGCCGATGCGACCGAAGCGCGTCGCGCGCGTGGTTCCCGCCACGCCGCGCAGGCCGGCCGGGGGGTAGCGGGTGAAGGCGACGGCGGCCTGGGCTTCGGCGGCGTTCTGCACGTAGGGCACGAGCAGCGTCTGCGCGCCGAGGTCGAGCACGCGCTTCACGGTGACCATGTCGTTCCAGGGCACGCGCACGATGGGCGTTCCGGGATAGGCTGCCGTCGCCTGCAGCTGCACCAGCACCGATTCCAGATCGTTCGGCGAGTGCTCCGTGTCGAGCAGCAGCCAGTCGAAGCCGGCGCCGGCGACCACCTCGAGGCTGTAGTGATGCGCGAGGCTGCACCAGAGGCCGACCTGCAATCGGCCCGAGGTGATCGCGCGCTTGAAGGCATTTCCTGGCAGGTCCATGGTCGCGTCTTTCGCAGAAGTGAGGTCACGCGAATGATCGCACGGTGCGGCACGGCTTCGCCACGCCAAAAAAATGCGGCCCCGCAGGGCCGCGTGAGGGAGTCCGGATCACCGGATCGTCGCCGGTCGCTCGAAGGGTGACGTTCGTTCGGGGGCGACGATCCGTTCGGATGGTTGACGATCGTTCAGCAAGGCGATCGTTCGATGCTGCGTGTCCTTCGATCAGACCCGCGGTTCGCCGTCGGCGTTGACGGTGATCGTATCGCCCGGCGGCGAGGTCATCTGCACGTGGTGCTCGACGCCGCGGTAGTTGTACGTCACGTCCCAGTAGTCGGGCCGCGCGTGGCCCGAGACCCGCTCGCAGCGCTGCACGTCCTGCGTCGCGACCTCGCCGCCGGAGTTGTTGCGCGCGACGTTGGAGCCGAGCAGCGCACCGCCCACCGCACCCGCGCCCGTCGCGACGTCGTTGCCGCGCCCGCCGCCGAACTGGTGGCCGATGATGCCGCCCAGCACGCCGCCGACCACTGCGCCCGCGATGCCCGCGTTCGGATCGCCGCCGTTCTGCACCTGCTGGCGCTCGACCCAGCAATGCTGGTTCTGCTGGGTCACCACCGCATGCACGGCGGATACCGGCACCGTGAACAGCCGCTCGCCGCGATGACGCCGGTACTGCGCATCGTGGGTCGCGTAACCGTGCCGCTCGTCGTTGGCGTCGCGCGCGACGCGGTCCGGGCCGACCATGCGCACGGACGAGATCTGGTTGTTGAGCCCCATCGCGCGCAAGTTCGGGTATTCGCCGCGTTCGAGGACCACGCAACGGCCGTCGAAGCGCGCGTCCTCGCAGACCTGCCAGCGGCCGTCGTTGACCACCGCGGACGACGCGCGGTCGTTGAAGCCGAAGCGCTGGAGGTTGGCAACGGGGCGCTCGGTCGTGAACGACTGACCGTTGAAGCCGGGTCGCTCGTAGAACGTGACTTGGGCGGCGGCCTGGGTCGCGGCCGCGAGCCCCGCGACAGCCATCAGCGTCCGTAGGGTGTTGTTCATGTCGGTCTCCAAATGGTGGCGCGCCCGGACGGCGCAGTGCCATGCACTATCGCGCGAAGACCCTGCGCGGGCTGTCGGCAGAACGGGGGAAACGAGGTAAGGCCACCCCTACAGGGCGTCAGATATGGCCGCCGGTGGCCGCGCGATCGCCGGCGTCGAGGCCGATGAAGCGTGAGATGCGGATTGCGCTCCCGGGTTCCTGCAGCTCGGCCACGCGTGCGTGCAGCTTGCGATCGGCCATCGTCATCCGGCTGCGCAAGCGCTCGTATTCGGCCCACGACGGGATGATGTAGCGCTCGACGAACCGGTTCTCGTCGGAGAGGTCTCGGAAGACGCGCCAGTCGGTTGCGCCGTTGCGGCGGCGCGTGCCCTCGAGCGCATGCACGGCATCCACGAACTCGCTTCGATGCTGCGGCGGGATCTGGTACTCGATCTGGATCAGCACGGGACCTTCGTCCGGCGAGGGGATCTCGTCGAGCGCGAGCGCAGGCATCTGTGTTCCGGGCAGCACGTCTGCTTCCTCGCCCAGGCGCACCCGCACCTTGCGATTGATGATCAGCAGCAAGGCCATGCAGCCTGCGGAGGCGGCGACCGCGATGCGGATGCCGGTGACCGACGCGAGCCAGCCCCACGCGGCACTGCCGACCGCGAGGCTCGCCTGCACGGCGACGAGGTTCATCGCAACCGCTCGCGCACGCACCCAGGCGGGAGCAACGCTTTGCACGCCCGCGGACAGGCTCGCGAGCACGCCGACCCACGCGCTGCCCGCGCCGAGCATCCCGACGAGCGCAACCGGCGTCAGCGTGGTTGCGGCGATCAGCAGCGTCGACGCGACCCACACGAGCCCCGCTGCCGTGATCACCGTGTTGAGATGGACGCGCTGCAGCTGGCGCGGGATCGACAGTGCGCCGACGACGGCCCCTGTGCCGAACGCGGCCGACAGCATGCCGAATCCGCCCGCACCGAGCCCGAGCTGGTCGCGGGCGATGACCGGGAGCAACGCCCACAGCGCGCTCGCGCACACGCTGAAGCTGACGTTGCGCACGATCAGCGGACGCATCAACGGCGAATGCCGCGCGTAGCGCAGGCCGCTGCGGACCCCGGCGAAAATGGTTTCCGGGACGCCCGGCAGGCTGCGCGCCGGACTCGTCCAGCGCTTGACGGCGGCGATCATCACGATGAACAGCAACGCACCCGCGATGAGCGCGCTGCCGGTGCCGATCCAGGCCGCGAGCGCACCGGCGAGGCCGGGACCGATCGCCCGCGCGAGATTGAACGCCACCGCGCCGAGTGCCACCGCACGCGGCACGTCGGCGCGGGCGACGAGATCGTTCACCGCGGCCTGCTGTGCCGGCTGGAAGAAGGTGAAGGTGCCGCCGATCAGAAAGGTGAGCAGGAGCAGCGTGGTCGGGCCGATGTAGCCGGTGAGCGTCGCGACACCCAGCAGCGCCGTGGCCAGCAGCAACACGATCTGCGTCCACAGCACGACGCGGCGGCGATCGACGAGGTCCGCGATGGATCCCGCGATGAGGCCGAACAGCAGCGACGGCGCGGTGCTCGCGGTCTGGACCAGTGCGACCATCAGCGCCGACGGCGTGAGCGTCGCCATCAGCCATGCGGCGAGCGTCGCCTGCATCGTGTAGCCCAGCGCCGAGCCGATCGAGCCCGCGTAGAACAGGCGATACGTCGCATGCCGCAGCGGCGACTGCCTGAAGAGCTCGGCGAGGAGGGCGGCGGCGCGAGCGTTCACGACCGCAAGTCTAACGTGCGGTGATCACGCGTCCCTGCCGTGCCCGCTAAGGTCCCGGCGTGCCCGGCCCTGATGCCGTCGCGCGCGCGAGCACGGCGCGGACGAGGGCGAGCGCAATCGCGAGCGCGGGGACGGCGAGGAACATCCCCGGCACGCCGGCGATCTCCTCACCGGCGAGGAACGCGAAGATCACGAGCGCCGGGTGCAGCTTCACGCCCCCGCTCAGGAGCCGCGGCGAGAGGATGTAGTCCTGGAACCCGCGATACGCGATCACGAACAGCACGATCCACAACAGGTGGTCGTAGCCCGCGATCGCTGCCACGGCGACGGCGAGCGACGCCCGCCGCGAGCGGTCCGATGAACGGAATGAACTCGAGCACGGCCGCGATCGCGGCGAGCAGCACGCCGAACGGCACGGCGGTGAGCAGGAAGAATGCGGAATACGCAACGAAGGTCGCGAGCGAAAGCAGGGAGAGAGCGCGCGCGTACGCGCCCAGCAGCGTGTCGACGTCGTCGACCACGCCGGTGGCACGCGCGCGCAGCGCCGACGAACGCACGAGCGCGAGCAGGCGCGTGCGTATCGCCACCGCATCGCTCACGAAGATGAAGGCGAGGATCGGGATCAGGATGAGCAGCGGCAGGTTGCCTGCGAGGTGCACGACCTGCTCGCCGGCGCCGCGCAGGAACGGCAGCGCGCTGCCCGGTGGCGCCCCTGCGGACCTCGCGCACCGCTTCCTCGATGGACGGCCGGAACGATTCGAGAATGCGCGGCAAGGGCAGCTCGCCCTGATCGCTCGCGCGCTGCGCCCACTTCGGGAGCTGGTCGACGAGGCTCGTGGCCTGGTTGGCGACGATGGGACCCACGAACGCGAGCACGGCCACGACCACGGCGAACAGCCAACGCGAAGGCGGCCACTACCGATGCGATCGGCGCGACCCGGCGCGGGCGGTGCCGGTCGAGCGCGCGCACGAGGGGCGCGATCATGTAGCTCACGAAGAGCGCGAGGATGAAGACGAAGATCGTCTTGCGCACGAGGAACACGCCGTAGAGGACGAGCGCCACCAGCCCCACGGTGAGCGTTGCGCGTGCCACGCGTGCGTCCAGGATCTGCATCGGCTACCTTCCCTGCGAGAGACGCGCCGCGCCCGCCGGCACGGTCCATTGTCCCGGGCAATTGCTCGCGGACAGCGTAGTGTGCCATCGGCCGGCGTAACGCCCCCCGTGACACGCTTTGATGCACGTCATGGCACCCCGAGCGTGGGTGCCGCATGCTGACGCACCCAGGCCCCGTGTATCGGCATGCCCATCGCCCGTCCCCAGAAGCTCAGCGCCAAGCTCGTCGGGATCCAGATCCTCGCGCTGGTCATCGCGCTCGCGTCGATCGGGCTGACGCTGCTCGTGTCCTGGCGCCTCGAGGGCAGCGCGGCGGCGATCAACGATGCGGGCAGCCTGCGCATGCGCACCTATCGCCTCGCCTATCTCACGCAGGAGATCCGGCACGGCGAAGTCGATGGCGACACCGGGCGCCTGATCGCGAAGGAGATCGCCGAGTTCGACCAGGTCGTGGCGACGCTGCGCGTGGGCGATCCCGCGCGTCCGCTGTTCGTGCCGCGCACGGCGAGCATCGCGGCGGCATTCACCGATTTCGATCGCGCGTGGGCGCGGCTTTCGCCGCGGCTGCTGGCGACGGCTGCCGGCGCTCCGCTCGACGTCACGCGCCCCGAGTTCGAGCGCTTCGTCGCGATCGTGAACCAGCTCGTGGTCACGCTGGAACGCGACATCGACCAGACGACCTCGCTCCTGCGCAGCATCCAGCTCGCGCTGCTCGCGCTCGCGATCGCCGGCGCGGTGGCGCTCATCTATCTCGCGTTCGTGTTCATCATCCGCCCCGTGCATCAGCTGCACGACGGCCTGCAGCGCATGGCCCAGGGCGACTTCGCCGCGCGCGTGCCGGTGGAGTCCAACGACGAGTTCGGGGCGCTGGCCGCCGGGTTCAACCACATGGCGGAATCGCTCGAGGAGTCCTATCGCTATCTCGAGGATCGCGTCGCGCAGAAGACGCGCTCGCTCGAGCAGCAGAACGCGCGCGTGTCCACGCTCTACGACATGACGGCGTTCCTGAACGCGCTCGGCACGCAGGAGGATCTCGCGCGCGGATTCCTGCGCCGGGTGCTCGCGGCGACCGGTGCCCCGGCAGGTGCGGTGCGGCTTGCGGCGCGTACCGGCGATACGCTGCACCTGTTCGTGGCCGAAGGCGTGCCCGCAGGGTTCGTGGAACGCGAGCAATGCCTCGCGAGCGGCGAGTGCGCATGCGGCGAGAGTGCCCTCAGGAATGCGTCCATCGTGCACTTCATCGGCGGCAAGCGCCTCCCCGTCACCGTTACGCGCACGGGCTGCCGGGAGGCGGGGTTCCAGACCGTCGCTGCCTATCCCATCGCCGCGCAGAAGCAGGTGCTCGGCGTGTTCAACCTGTTCTATCGCGAGGCGCACGACACGTCGAGCGAGGAACGGCACATGCTCGAGAGCCTCGGGCAGCACCTTGGCGTCGCCATCGAAAGCGTGCGGCTCGCCTCGCGCGATCGCGAGCTCGCCATCGCCGAGGAGCGCAACCTGCTCGCGCAGGAGCTGCACGATTCGATCGCACAGTCGCTCGCGTTCCTGAACCTGCAGGTGCAGATGCTGCGCCAGTCGCTCGTCGCGGGGAAGTACGACGAGACGCAGGCGGTGGTCGCCGAGATCGAGGCGGGCGTGCAGGAGTCCTACGCCGACGTGCGCGAGCTCCTGGTCCATTTCCGCACGCGCGTCGGCGAGGGCGACGTCGAGCACGCGATCCGCACCCAGCTCGCCAAGTTCCAGCACCAGACGGGCATCGCCACCTCGTTCGTCGCGAGCGGCGCCGCCGTGCCGCTCGCCCCCGACGACCAGCTGCAGGTGATGCACATCCTGCAGGAGGCGCTGTCGAACGTGCGCAAGCACGCGCACGCAACGGAGGTGCAGTTCGAGCTCGTGCGCGGTCCGGGTTACCGCTTCGTGGTGCGCGACGACGGCCGCGGCTTCGACGTGGGCCGGGCGCCCGGAGCCGATTCGGATCACGTCGGCCTGCGCATCATGCGCGAGCGTGCGCATCGGATCGGCGGCCGCCTGCGCGTGGAGTCGCAGCCGGGGCAGGGCACCACCGTCGTGCTCGATCTTCCCGTGTCGTCGCTTCGCGATCACGCCCCCGGGGCCGCGGCGCGCGATGTCGCGTCCGCCGGCGGGCAGGGCGACGCCGCGGATGCCGACGATCCCGCGCCGGCAAGCGCCGCGAGGGCGGCATGACCGACGCGGCACAGGTCGACGGCGCAGCCGTCCGGCGGACGCATCCGCGTCGTCGTCATCGACGATCACACGCTCTTCCGGCGCGGGATCATCGCGCTCCTCGGTCGCGTGCCGGACTTCGCCGTCGTGGGCGAAGCGGCGGACGGGTTCGAAGGCATCAAGACGGCGCTCGCGACGCAGTCCCGACGTCGTGCTGCTCGATCTGCACATGCCGGGGATCTCGGGCATCGAGGCGATGCAGGCGATCCTCAAGGAAGCGCCCGGCACCCACATCGTGCTGCTCACGGTGTCCGAGGACGCGGACGACCTGATGGCGGCGCTGCGTTCCGGTGCGCTGGGCTATCTGCTCAAGAACATCGACAGCGATTTCCTGATCGCTTCGCTGCGGCGAGCCGCGGAGGGCGAATCGGTGATGTCGCCCGAGATGAACAAGAAGCTCCTGCGCGAGCTGCGCACCGGCGCCCGACCCGGCGGCGGAGCCGGTCCTCTCGCCGCGCGAGCGCGAGATCGTCGGGCATCTCGCGCGCGGCGCGAGCAACAAGGAGATCGCGCGCGATCTCGGCGTCGCCGAGAGCACGGTGAAGATCCACGTGCAGCACATCCTGCGCAAGCTCGGGCTTTCGAGCCGCGTGCAGGTCGCGGTGTGGGCGGTGGAGCAGGGCGTGGTGTCGAAGCCGTAGGCAACGGGCATCGCGCCGACGCGGCAGCGCTCGGACGCACGTCGGCTCGACTCTGCGTGTCCGTGCTGCGCGGCGGGCCGGTCGTTGCGCGTCGTCAGCGCCGCGCCCGCTCGATCTCGGCGATGCGGCGCGTGATCTGCGCCGATTGATCCTGCATCATCGCAACCACCCCGGGCAGTCTGCGGGCATCGAGCCGCTCCGAGATCGCTGCGATGCTGATCGCCGCGAGAGGCGCTCCGGCGGGACTCCGGACGATGACCGCGACGGCGCGCGTCCCCTTGACCACGCCGACGTCGGCGTAGGCATAGCCGCGCGCGCGGGTCACGCGGATGCGCTCCGCGAGACGCGCGGGCGTGATGCGGTGCTGCGCGAGGCGCCTTTCGTTGGCGCGGATGACCTCGGCTGCCTCCTCGTCGGGCAGATGCGCGAGCAGTGCGAGTCCGCCCACGCCCACACCGAGCGGCCGGCGCGCGCCCACCTCGATCGACAGCACCTTGATCGGATAGCTGCCGGTCTTGCGATCCACGCAGATCGAGTCCACGCCGCTGCGGATGGTGAGGAAGGCCGTGTCGCCGATCTCGTCGCCCAGATGGGCCAGGCAGGTCTCGGCGATCGCGCGGATCGGGAAGCGCGCCACGCGTGCGAGCCCGAGCAGCGATACCTCCTGCCCGATCAGGTAGCGGCGGGTGAGCCCGTCCTGCTCGACGGCCCCTTCCTCGATCAGAACCCGCAGGATGCGGTGTACCGTCGCCTGGGTGAGTCCGCATTCGGCCACGATGTCCGTGAGACGCACCCCGCGCTCCTGGCCGACGGCGAGAGTGCGAAGCACCTTGACGGCGCGACGGATCGACTGTGCTCCGGCGACCGCACTTGCGTCGCGCCCGGTGGCGCGGGGCGACGACACGCGTCACCTCGCGAGGATGCCCTTGGGCGTCCGGGCGACCGGCGTCATCTGCACGATCTCGCCGAGCTTCCCGTAGTTGGGACCGGCCAGACGGCAGATGGGACGAAGGAGCCCGGTATCGATCTTGCCCTGCGAGAGCAGCGCGTCGCGCACATGGAACAGCAGGACCTCGCCGACCATGAATTCCGAGCCGGTGTCGCCGAACGCGATCGACCGATGCAACCGGCACTCCATGCTGATCGGTGCCATCGCAAGGCGCGGCGTGCCGATCATCCGGCTGGCGACGGTCTCCAGTCCGAGCTCGTCGACTTCGCTGACGTCGGGCGCGTGTTCGATCGACGACAGGTGCACGGCCTCGATCATCGTCTCGTCGGCGATGTTGACCACGAACTCGCCGTTCGCATGGATGTACCGGCCCGTATCCTTGAGCACCCCCGCCCTGCGGCCGACGTTGATGCCGACCATGGGGGGCTTGTTGGAAACGAAGGTGAACGCGCTGAACGGCGCGAGATTAACCCGTCCCAGGGCGTTCACTGTCGTCACCCACGCGATGGGTCGCGGCACGACGATGCCGGTGAGCAGCCGATACGTTGCCTCGGGTTCGAGTCGAGCCGCGTCGATCTCCATGCCTTCCTCCTTGCCCCCGACGAACGGGCGCCGCCGCTCCTGGGGCTTCCACATTATGGGCCCCGTTGGCCGGCAAGCTCCCCGCAAGAGTCCACGATGTGGAAGAAATGCGGCATCAGCTGTTGCCAAGCTTTCCCGCGAGCGCATAGATTGACTCCGGCCACGAAGCTCGGCGCGAGGCTCGCCCCCAAAGGAGGATTCGATGAAAGTCGTCCATGCAGTAGTCCTGTCCGCAGCGCTGGTGCTGGCCGGGGCGGCGCACGCGCAGAAATGGCCCAGCAAGCCGGTCGTGCTGATGGTGCCCTACCCGCCGGGCGGCAACGTCGACGTGGCCGCCCGCATCGTGGCACCCGGCCTGGAGAAAGCCCTGGGGCAACCCTTCATCGTCGAGAACAAGGCCGGGGCGGGCGGCATGATCGCCGGGGAAGCGGTCGCGAAGGCAGCGGCGGACGGCTACACGTTCTTCTTCGGCGCCAATGGTCCGATCCTCTACAGTCCGATCATCTTCGGGCGCTCGCCGTACCAGTGGGACAAGGACTTCGTTCCCGTGGGTTCGGTGTCCTTCACGGCGCTCGTGCTGCAGGTGAAGCCGTCGCTGCCGGTGAAGACCCTCTCCGAGTTCATGGCGCTCGCGAAAAAGGAGCCCGGCAAACTCCTGATGGCATCGCCGGGCGCCGGTACGACCAATCACCTGCTCTCGGAAATGCTCCAGGAGCGAGCGGGGGCAAGCTGGACGACGGTTCACTACAAGGGGAATGCGCCGGCGACCACGGACCTCCTCGGCGGCCACGTCGATTTCAACTTCGATCAGGTTTCGGTATCCCTTCCCTACATCAAGGAGGGGCGGGTGCGGCCGCTGGCGATCTCGTCGCCGACGCGCTCGCCAGCCTTGCCGGACGTGCCGACGTTCAGCGAGGCGGGTTTCGGCGGTCTCGAAGCCGAGACTTTCACCGGCATTCTCGCTCCCGCAGGAACGCCCAGGGAGATCGTGGCGACCTTCAATGCCGCCCTCGCCAATGTGCTGCGCGACCCGGCCGTGATCGCAAGATTCGAGGCTCTCGGCGCGCAGGCGCGCGGCATGACCCCGGAAGCGTTCGGCGCCTATCTCAAGAAGGAGTACGACACCTGGGTGCCGATCATCAAGCGTGCAAACATCAACGCGAAGTGAGAGGCATCCATTGGCCCGCACCAGCATCTACGTCGAGGGCTTCGGCCACAAGAATCCCATCCCCGCGGCCTGCCGCGTCGGCTCGCTGCTGCTCTCGAGCAGCATTCAGGGCACCGACCCGTCGACCGGCAAGTACGGCGCGACGCTCGAGGCGCAGTGCGCGCTGATGTTCGCGCACATTCGCCGGATTCTCGCTGCCGCAAAGGCGTCGCCCGACGACATCGTCAAGGTGACGATCTGGATGCGCGACCGCACCAAGCGGCAGGCGCTGAACGGGCCGTGGCTCGAGATGTTCCCGGACCCGCAGTCGCGTCCGGCACGGCATACCATGGACGCTGCACTCGACGGTGAAAAACAGATCGAGTGCGTCTTCGAAGCCGTGATGGAGCGTTAGCTCTCATGCCGCAATATCTTCCGTTCGATCCGAATCCGCGGCCGGCGCATACGGCACCACCGCCCCGGAGCTGCGATAGCCAGTTCCACGTCTTCGGGCCGCCCGAGCGCTACCCGGTGCGGCCCGGGGCGGTCTACGAAATGCCGTCGGCCACCTGGCAGGCCGCCGCACGGATGCACAGGACCCTCGGGATCGAGCGCGGGGTCGTGGTGCAGGCGACGACGTACGGGGCAGCCCACGAGGTGGTGCTCGATGCTCTCGCGGCGCTCGGCCCGAATTACCGCGGCTGCGCCAATGCCGCCGTGCTGAACGAGCGCGACGACGCCTACCTCGACACGCTGCATCGCGGGGGCATTCGCGGTGCGCGCTTCACGCGGCCAGGCCTCGGCATCGCGCTGTCCGAGGGCGATCTGACGCGCGCCGTCGCCCGCGCCCGCGAGCTTGGGTGGTACGTCAAGGTGCAGCCGGAGACGAACGGCTTCGCCGAGCAGGCAGGCTTCTTCGAGAAACTCGACCTGCCGGTCCTGATCGACCACATGGGCAGGCCCGATCCGGCCCGCGGACGCGACGACCCGAGCCTCGCGAAGGTCCTCGAGCTCCTGCGGCGCGGCAATTTCTGGGTCATGCTGTCCCTCGGCGAGAAGATCTCCAGAACCGGGGCGCCGTGGGACGACGTGGTACCGCTGGCGCAGGCGTGCCTCGAGGCGGCACCCGACCGCGTGATCTGGGGCAGCGACTGGCCCCATCCCGTCTCGACCAGGCAGCCCCCCAACGAGGGCGATCTGCTCGAGCTGCTGTACCGTTACGCGCCGGATCCGGGCCTGCAGCGCAGGATCCTCGTCGACAATCCCGCAAAGCTCTTCGGATTCGGGCCATGAGACTCGTGACGTTCGAAGTCGGCGGTGCCGAGCGCTTCGGCGCGGTGATCGGTGAAGGCGTGGTCGATCTCACGGGTCGGCTCGGCGCCGAGGTGAGAAGTGTTCGCGACGTCCTCGCAAAGGACCTCGTCGACCGCGCGCGCGAGATCGCCGCCGAGGGCGCCGCGCAGCGCGCGCTGGCCGAGATCGCCTTCCTGCCCCCGATCCCCTCGCCCGAGAAGATCATCTGCGTCGGCGTCAACTACGCGCACCGCAACGAGGAGTACAAGGACGGCAGCGCCGCCCCGCAGTATCCCAGCGTCTTCCCGCGCTTCCCCGGATCGTTCGTCGGCCATCGCCGGCCGATCATGAGACCGCCGGAATCCTCACAGCTCGATTACGAGGGCGAGATCGCGATCGTCATCGGCAAGCCGGGCCGGCGCATCGCCGAAAGCGATGCCGAGCGTCACATCGCGGGACTCACCTGCCTCAACGAAGGCACGATCCGCGACTGGGTGCGCCACGGCAAGTTCAACGTGACGCAGGGCAAGAACTGGGAAGCAAGCGGCGCGATGGGCCCGTGGCTCGCGACGGCGGACGAGTTCCGGGGCTACGACGACCTTCGCGTCACGACCCGCGTCAACGGCGAGCTGCGCCAGGACGACACCACGGCGCACCTCATGTTTCCGTTCCGCCGGCTGATCGCCTATATCTCCACCTGGACGGCGCTCAAGCCGGGCGACGTGATCGCCACCGGCACCCCGGTCGGTGCCGGCGTGCGCTTCGATCCGCCGCGCTTCCTCAAGCACGGTGATGTCGTCGAAGTCGAGGTCTCCGGCGTCGGCACGCTCGTCAATACCGTCGTGGACGAACGCTGAGGCGGCGCCATGCTGAGCGACGCCGAGCGCAAGGCAGCCGTGGCGGCCATGCTCGCTGCCGAGCGGGACGTCGCTCCGTGCACCCAGCTCACGACGACGTATCCCGGTCTCACGATCGAGGATGCCTACGCCATCCAGCGCGAGGTCGTCGCGACCAAGATCGCGGCCGGCCGGCGAATCGTCGGCCACAAGATCGGGCTCACGTCCAAAGCGATGCAGGCGGCATCCAACGTTCACGAGCCCGATTACGGCGTGCTGCTCGACGACATGTTCTACAACGACGGCGACGACCTGCCGGCGAGCCGGTTCATCGTGCCGCGCATCGAGGTCGAGCTGGGTTTCGTCCTCGGCAAGGCGTTGAAGGGGCCGGGCGTCACGATGTTCGACGTCCTGCGCGCGACCGACTTCGTGGTTCCGGCCCTCGAGCTGATCGATGGTCGCTCGAAGTATCCGCGCAAGATCCAGGACAACATCGCCGACAACGCGGCAACCGGCGCGGTGATCGTCGGTGGCCGCACGGTCCGGCCGCTCGACATCGACCTGCGCTGGGTGGCGGCGGTCCTCTCGCGCAATGGCGTGATCGAGGAGTCCGGCGTCTCGGCCGCGGTGCTCGGCCATCCGGCCATGGGCATCGTCTGGCTCGCGAACAAGCTCGCGGCGTTCGACGTGGGACTCGACGCCGGACACTTCCTGCTCGCGGGATCGTTCACGCGCCCGGTGGCCGCGCGGCCGGGCGACACGATCCACGTCGACTACGGGCCGCTCGGGGCCATCGGCATCCACTTCGCCTGACGCGCGAGGCCGTGGCGCGGGCCGGGGGCGCGGCAAGCGTGAGTCGTGGCGTGGGCAGGGGCGTGGGCAGGGGCGTGGGCAGGGGCGTGGGCAGGGGCGTGGGCAGGGGCGTGGGCAGGGGCGTGGGCAGGGGCGAATGCCGCCGGCGCCAGTCGCCGCAAGCTTGCGGTCCTGCGCGTGTGTCCACGCTCCTTCGCCGGTGTCGTTGGTGGTACACCGCCGCTGAGGGCTCGTCGCTGGCACACGCGCAGGACCGCGCGGCTCCAATGTCGCCGGCGGCACTCGCCCCTGCCCACGCCCGCAACCGTCGCTGCCCCATCGTCGGAGACCAACTCGTGCGCAGGCACCGCATGCGGGACGCGGCATTCGGCCGCTGCGCAGTCGAACACCGGGCTTGACCACGTGCGTGCATTGACCGTTCTGCGCGACTCGACGACGTCGTTGCGGGGTGGACCACGAGCGCATGCGGAGGCGGAGGCGAGGGCGACGGTCTGCGAGCGCATCGGAGGCGCGCGTGCACGCCTACACGGGTGGTGCGACGAGCACTCTGACTCGATGCAGCGTCAACGATGCGAGCGAAGGAGCACCGGGACCCGTGTTGGCGTGCACGCGTGCCTCCGCTAAGCGAGCGGACCGTCGCCCTCGCCTCCGCCGACCCGCCGCCCCGAGCACGCGCGACCTCGCGCGCCCACGCGTCGCGAGCAGGCAAGGCGACGCGACGCGCCATAGTCCGAAAGAACTATGCCGCCTCCGCCGACCGGCGGCAAAGCATCGTCCTTCCGCACCGCCTTCGCCTCTCCCTCTGCGGAATGTCCCTTCGCGCTGTGCGCCATGAGAATGCGCGTACACCATTCCAACGTCTGCGGAGAACGACATGCCCGCTGCGATTCGCGCGGAAACGGCACCCCGGCAAGGCACCGCTTCGGTAGCGGCCACGAAGTCACAGAAGGCGAAGGCACTCTCGGTGCTGATCGTAAGCACGCTGGGCTTCACCACGTGCTTCATGGTCTGGATGATGTTCGGCGTGATCGGCATTCCGATCAGGAAGACGCTCAACCTCAACGCGACCGAGTTCGGGATCCTCACCGCCATGCCGGTGCTGACCGGCTCGCTCATCCGCGTTCCGCTCGGCATGTGGACCGACAAGTTCGGCGGCCGGATCGTGATGTTCTGGCTGATGATGGCCTGCGTGATCCCGATCTGGCTGATCGGCTACGCGACCGAGTACTGGCAGTTCCTGGTGCTGGGTCTCTTCGTCGGTCTCGCCGGCGGCTCCTTCTCCGTCGGCACGCCCTACGTCGCGCGCTGGTTCCAGCGCAAGAACCAGGGCTTCGCGATGGGCGTGTACGGCGCCGGCAATTCCGGTGCCGCCGTCAACAAGTTCGTGGCGCCGGCGCTGCTGATCGCCTTCGGCTGGGTGGCGGTCCCGCAGGTGTACGCCGCCGTGATGCTCGGCACCGCGATCCTGTTCTGGCTGTTCAGCTACAGCGACCCCAGGCACCTCGTCGATTCGAAGGTCACGTGGCGCCAGCAGCTCGTGGCGCTCAAGGACCCCGCGGTGTGGAAGTACTGCCAGTACTACTCCATCGTGTTCGGCGGCTACGTCGCGCTTTCGCTGTGGATGACGCAGTTCTACGTCGCCGAATACGGGTTCTCGATCCAGCTCGCGGCGTTGCTCGCCGCGTGCTTCTCGCTCCCGGGTGGCGTGCTGCGCGCCGTGGGCGGGCTCATGTCCGACAAGTGGGGCGCGCACAAGGTCACGTGGTGGGTGCTCTGGGTGTCGTGGATCTGCCTGTTCCTGCTCTCGTACCCGCAGACCGACATGACCATCACCACCGTGGCGGGTCCGAAGACCTTCCACGTCGGGCTGAATCCCTGGATGTTCACCGCGCTGATGTTCGTCATGGGCATGGCGTGGGCGTTCGGCAAGGCGTCGGTGTTCAAGTACATCTCCGACGAATATCCGCACAACATCGGCGTCATCTCCGGCATTGTCGGTCTCGCCGGGGGCCTGGGCGGGTTCCTGCTTCCCATCATGTTCGGGATCCTGCTCGACCTCACGGGGATCCGCACGAGCTGCTTCATGCTGATGTACGGCGTCGTGTGGGTTTCCCTGATCTGGATGTACTGGACCGAAGTGCGCAGGGCCGAAGTGATCGGTCCGCACGCCACGGCATTCAGCTTCAACGGATAACGACTGCGCCGCAACCGGGAGATCATCATGACTACAACGCATTCCGTCGCCACGAGCACGCAATCGGTTGCCGCGCGAGCGAAGTCGGCCGCGCCGGCCGCGAAGTCCGCGGCGAGCCCGACCGCAGGTCCCACCACGGTACCGCCGCGGCGGCGCACCAATGCCGACATCGCGGACTGGCGGCCCGAGGACGCGAGCTTCTGGGAGTCGACCGGCAAGCGCGTTGCCTACCGCAACCTCGCGCTATCGGTGCCGGCCCTGCTGTGCGGCTTTGCCGTGTGGGGCATGTGGGGCATCATCACCGTGCAGATGCTGAACCTCGGCTTCCCGTTCACGCAGGCCGAGCTCTTCACGCTGACCGCGATCGCCGGCATCGCCGGCGCCACGATGCGCATCCCCGCGTCGTTCCTCATCCGCCTCGCGGGCGGTCGCAACACGATCTTCCTCACCACCGCGATGCTGCTCGCCCCGGCGATCGGCACGGGCATCGTGCTCCAGCACAAGGACTGGCCGCTGTGGGCGTTCCAGCTCATGGCGCTGTGGTCCGGTGTCGGCGGCGGCAACTTCGCGAGCTCGATGTCGAACATCAGCCCGTTCTTTCCGAAGCGGCTGCAGGGCACCGCGCTCGGCATCAACGCGGGAATCGGCAATTTCGGCGTGACGACCATGCAGATCGTCATCCCGCTGGTGATGACGGTCGGCATCTTCGGTGCGCTGGGCGGCGCGCCGGAGACGCTGATGAAGGATAGCGGCTGGATCTTCGGCAAGATCCCCGCGGGCACGCCGACCTGGATCCAGAACGCGGGCTTCGCGTGGCTGCTCTCCCTCGTGCCGCTGTCGATCCTGTGCTGGTTCGGCATGAACAACCTGAAGACGGTCTCGCCCGACACGGGCAACCCGATCGTCGCGTTCGCCAAGATCACGTGGCTGTACACGCTGGCGTTCATCCCCTCGATCCTCGGCCTGTACCTGTACCTGCCGAAGCCGACCGGCCTCGGGCTCATCAGCATGTGGGTCGCGATTCCCCTGGACGTGATCGCCGCGCTCACGATCATGCGCATCACCGCCTTCGGCCCGATGAAGGAAGGCATCGCCAAGCAGTTCGCGATCTTCCGCAACAAGCACACGTGGTCGATGACGGCGCTGTACATCGTGACCTTCGGCTCGTTCATCGGCTTCTCGATGGCGCTGCCGCTGTCGATGAAGGTGATCTTCGGGGTCAGCCACGTTCGCGACGCGGCTGGCGTCCTGCAGCACACGCTCACCAATCCGAACGCGCCCCCGGTCCTGGCGTACGCGTGGATCGGTCCGTTCGTCGGCGCGCTGATTCGCCCGGTGGGGGGGTGGATCGCCGACAAGGTCGGCGGCTCGATCGTCACGCAGGTGATCTCGGCCGTGATGGTGGTCGCGTCGGTCGCGGTCGGCTACGTCATGCTGCAGGCATATCAATCGCCCACGCCCGAGCAGCACTTCCTGACGTTCATGCTGCTCTTCGTGGTGCTGTTCGCCGCGAGCGGCATCGGCAACGGCTCCACGTTCCGCACCATCGGCGTGATCTTCGACCGCACGCAGGCCGGCCCGGTGCTCGGCTGGACTTCCGCCATCGCGGCGTACGGTGCCTTCGTCGCCCCGATCGTCATCGGCAACCAGATCAATGCAGGCACGCCGCAGGCCGCGATGTACGGCTTCGCGGTGTTCTACGCCGTGTGCATCGTCCTGAACTGGTGGTTCTACCTGCGCCGCAATGCGTACGTGAAGAACCCGTGACATCCACGCAACGTCCCCTCGGAGGGGCATGCCGCTGCGCGTCGCGCCGCGCAAGACCGCTCAGCTCATGACGACGATGGCCCCGCAGCTCGCCTATTGGGAACCCGAGGACCGCAGCTTCTGGCTGCAGCAGGGGGAACCGATTGCACGGCGCAACCTGCTCGTCGGCGCGTCTGCGCTGGTGCTGTCGTTCGCGGTGTGGATGGTGTGGAGCGTGGTCGTCGTGCAGCTGCCGCGCGTGGGGTTCCGGTTCACGTCCAACCAGCTCTTCTGGCTGGCGGCGCTTCCGGGGCTGGCGGGCGGCACGCTGCGTCTGTTCTTCTCGTTCATGGTGCCGATGTTCGGCGGCCGCACGTGGACGGTGCTCTCCACGCTCGCCTTGCTGGCTCCGGTGATCGGCCTCGGGATGGCCGTGCAGGATCCCGCCACGCCGTATCCCGCGTTCCTGCTGATCGCGCTCCTGGCGGGCATCGGTGGCGGCAACTTCGCCTCCAGCATGGCCAACATCAGCTTCTTCTATCCCGCGGAAGGCAAGGGCACCGCGCTGGGTTGGGCGGCGGGCATCGGGAACCTGGGCGTTGGCCTCGTGCAGATCCTGGTGCCGCTCGTCATCGCGGTGGGGGTGTTCGGCGCACTCGCGGGCGCCCCGCAGACGTGGACCGAAGGCAGCGTGGTACGCGAAGTCTGGCTGCAGAACGCCGGCTACGTGTGGGTCCCGCTCATCGTCGTGGTCGCGCTCGCCGCGTGGTTCTGGATGGACGACATCACCAGCCTGCGCGCGTCCATGGCCGACCAGGCCGTCGTGTTCCTGCGGCGCGACACCTGGCTGCTCGCGTGGCTGTATCTCGGCTCGTTCGGCTCGTTCGTCGGCTTTGCAGCGGGCTTCCCGCTCCTGGCCGAGACCGAGTACGCGGGAACCAACGTGCAGTGGTTCGCCTTCGTCGGGCCGCTGCTCGCCGCGCTCGCCCGGCCCGCGGGCGGTGTGCTGGCGGACCGGTACGGCGGGGCGCGCGTTGCGCTCGCGACCTTCGGCGTCATGGCGCTGGTGGTGATCGCGTGGCTGATGCTGGCGACGGTGCGCGGCGTGCCGTCGTCGTATGCCATCTTCGTCGCGCTGTTCTGGATCATGTTCGTCGCGAGCGGCGTGGGCAACGGCGCGGTGTTCCAGATGATTCCCGCGGCATTCATCGCCAATCGCCGGCGCGCATTCCGCGGGCAGCGCGATGCGGCGGCGCGTGCCGTGCGCGAAGGCACGCTCGAGGGCGCCGCGGCGCTGGGCCTCGCTTCGGGCATCGCGGCGTTCGGCGGCTTCTTCATCCCCAAGGCGTACGGCACCGCGGTCGCGCTGACCGGCGCGACGAGTGCCGCGCTGTACCCGTTCCTCGTGTTCTATGTCTCCTGCATCGCGGTCACGTGGTGGTTCTACGCCCGCGCCGAGCGCGTGCAGGCCGACTATGCCTGGTGACCTTCATCGCCTTCGCGCGCCGCGCGACCCGGGCATGGCACGCACCGTTTTCCGTTCACGGAGTTCCGCATGAGCCACTTCCTCGATCGTCTGACGTACTTCACCCGTGCGCAGGAGAAGTTCTCCGACGGCCACGGCGTTACGCTGCGCGAGAACCGCGCGTGGGAGCACGCGTATCGCGACCGCTGGGCCCACGACAAGATCGTGCGCTCGACCCACGGCGTGAACTGCACGGGCTCGTGCAGCTGGAAGATCTACGTCAAGGGCGGTGTCGTCACCTGGGAGACGCAGCAGACGGACTATCCGCGCACGCGTCCCGACATGCCGAACCACGAGCCGCGGGGCTGCTCGCGCGGCGCGTCGTATTCCTGGTACCTGTACAGCGCGAACCGCGTGAAGTATCCGCTCGTGCGCGGGCGCCTCGTGCGGCTGTGGCGCGAGGCGCGCCGCACGCTCGGTCCGGTCGAGGCGTGGGGATCGATCGTCGAGGATCCCGCCAAGGCGCGCTCGTACAAGTCCGTGCGCGGCCTCGGCGGCTTCGTGCGCTCGAGCTGGGACGAGGTCGAGGAGATCATCGCCGCCGCCAACACGTACACGATCAAGAGGCACGGTCCCGACCGCGTCGTCGGCTTCTCGCCCATCCCGGCGATGTCGATGGTGTCGTACGCGGCGGGCAGCCGCTACCTGTCGCTCATCGGCGGCGTGTGCCTGAGCTTCTACGACTGGTACTGCGACCTGCCGCCGTCCTCGCCGCAGACGTGGGGCGAGCAGACCGACGTGCCCGAGTCGGCGGACTGGTACAACTCCACGTTCATCATGGCCTGGGGCTCCAACGTCCCGCAGACCCGCACGCCCGATGCGCACTTCTTCACCGAGGTTCGCTACAAGGGCGCCAAGATCGTCGCCGTCACGCCGGACTATTCCGAGGTCGCGAAGCTCGCGGACCTGTGGCTGCATCCGCAGCAGGGCACCGATGCCGCGCTCGCGATGGCCATGGGGCACGTGATCCTGAAGGAGTTCCATCTCGAGAAGCCCTCGGCGTATTTCAGCGACTACGTGCGCCGCTACAGCGACATGCCGATGCTGGTGCGCCTCGTCAAGCGCGGCGACCGGCTCGTGGCCGATCGCCTCCTGCGCGCCTCCGACCTCCCCGGCAGCCTCGGGCAGGACAACAACCCCGAGTGGAAGACCGTTGCCGTCGACGAGACGACCAACGCGCTCGTCGCGCCGCAAGGCTCGATCGGCTACCGCTGGGGCCAGAAGGACGGCGGCGATCTGGGCAAGTGGAACCTGGAGCCCAAGGACGGCGCCACGGGCGCGGACAGTACGCTGCGCCTGTCGCTCATCGACGCGCGCGACGACGCCGTCGACGTGTCGTTCCCGTACTTCGGCGGGCTCGAGCGCGACGCCTTCCGGCACAACGACCAGGGTGGGGACGTGCTCGTGCGCAAGGTTCCGGTGCGCAAGCTCGAGACCACCGCAGGCGAGACGTACGTCGCGACGGTGTTCGATCTCATGTGCGCGAACTACGGCATCGATCGGGGCCTGGGCGGCGCCAACGTCGCGAAGTCGTACGACGAGGACGTGCCGTACACCCCGAAGTGGCAGGAGAAGATCACCGGCGTGCCGGCCGACCAGGTCGATCACGATCGCCCGCCAGTTCGCGGACAACGCCGACAAGACGCACGGCAAGTCGATGGTGATCATCGGCGCCGGGATGAATCACTGGTTCAACTGCGACATGAACTACCGCGGCATCATCAACATGCTGGTCATGTGCGGCTGCGTCGGCCAATCCGGCGGAGGCTGGTCGCATTACGTCGGCCAGGAGAAGCTGCGGCCGCAGACCGGCTGGACGGCGCTCGCGTTCGCGCTCGACTGGCATCGGCCGCCGCGGCACATGAACTCCACGTCGTTCTTCTATGCGCACACCGACCAGTGGCGCTACGAGAAGCTCGAGGTGAAGGAGATCCTGTCGCCGCTCGCCGATCCGAACGACTACACCGGCAGCCTCATCGACTTCAACGTGCGGGCCGAACGCATGGGCTGGCTGCCCTCCGCGCCGCAACTCCAGATCAACCCGCTGCAGCTGTGCAAGGACGCCGCCGGCAAGGGCGTGGATCCCAAGGACTACCTCGTGGCCGGGCTCAAGTCCGGGCAGGTGAAGCTCGCCTGCGAGGACCCCGACAACCCCGCGAACTTCCCGCGCAACCTGTTCGTGTGGCGCTCGAATCTGCTCGGAAGCTCCGGCAAGGGGCACGAGTACTTCCTGAAGCATCTGCTCGGGACGGCCCACGGCGTGCAGGGCAAGGACCTCGGCAGCTTCGGCGGCCACAAGCCGGAGGAAGTCGTGTGGCGCGACGATGCGCCGGAAGGCAAGCTCGATCTGCTCACCACGCTCGACTTCCGCATGTCGACGACGTGCATGTACTCGGACATCGTGCTGCCGACCGCGACCTGGTACGAGAAGAACGACCTCAACACGTCCGACATGCACCCGTTCATCCATCCGCTCTCGGCGGCGGTGGATCCCGCGTGGCAGGCGCGCAGCGACTGGGAGATCTACAAGGGCATCGCGCGCAAGTTCTCGGAAGTGTGCGTGGGCCATCTCGGCGTCGAGAAGGAGATCGTGCTGACGCCGACGCTGCACGACACGCCCGGCGAGCTCGCGCAGGCGACGGACGTGAAGGACTGGAAGAAGGGCCAGTGCGAACTCGTGCCCGGCAAGACGGCGCCGCAGATGACGGTGATCGAGCGCGACTACCCGAACACGTACAAGAAGTTCACCGCGGTCGGGCCGCTCATGGCCAAGGTCGGCAACGGCGGCAAGGGCATCGCTTGGAACACCGAGCACGAGATCGCGGCGCTCGGCAACCTCAACTACCCGGTGACCGACGAAGGCATCACCAAGGGCATGCCGCGCATCGAGTCCGACGTGGATGCGGCGGAAGTGATCCTGATGCTCGCGCCGGAGACGAACGGCGAGGTCGCGGTGAAGGCGTGGGAAGCCCTCTCGAAGATCACCGGGCGCGAGCACAAGCATCTCGCCGTGCCCAAGGAGGACGAGAAGATCCGCTTCCGCGACGTGCAGGCGCAGCCGCGCAAGATCATCTCCAGCCCGACGTGGAGCGGCATCGAGTCCGAGCACGTCTCCTACAACGCCGGCTACACCAACGTGCACGAGCTGATCCCGTGGCGAACGCTCACCGGACGCCAGCAGTTCTACCAGGACCACAAGTGGATGCTGGGTTTCGGCGAGGGCCTGTGCGTCTACCGCCCGCCGATCGATCCGAAGGCCGTCAAGCCCATCGCCGGCAAGAAGCCCAACGGCAACCCCGAGGTGGTGCTGAACTTCATCACGCCGCACCAGAAGTGGGGCATCCACTCGACCTACACGGACAACCTGATGATGCTCACGCTCTCGCGCGGCGGGCCGATCGTGTGGCTGTCCGAGGTGGACGCGGCGCGCGCCGGCATCGAGGACAACGACTGGATCGAGCTCTACAACGTCAACGGCGCGATCGCGGCGCGGGCGGTGGTGAGCCAGCGCGTGAGCAACGGCATGTGCCTCATGTACCACGCGCAGGAGAAGATCGTGAACACGCCCGGGTCGGAGATCACCGGCGCGCGCGGCGGGATCCACAACTCGGTCACGCGCATCGTCGTGAAGCCCACGCACATGATCGGCGGCTACGCCCAGCAATCGTACGGTTTCAACTACTACGGCACGATCGGCACCAACCGCGACGAGTTCGTGATCGTGCGCAAGATGAAGAACGTCGACTGGCTCGACACCCCGGCAGCGCCCGCCGGTGAGGCTACGGGAGAACGGCAATGAAAGTACGCGCGCAAATCGGCATGGTGCTGAACCTCGACAAGTGCATCGGGTGCCACACCTGCTCCGTGACCTGCAAGAACGTGTGGACCAACCGCGAGGGCATGGAGTACGCGTGGTTCAACAACGTCGAGACGAAGCCCGGCATCGGCTATCCCAAGGAGTGGGAGAACCAGGACAAGTGGAACGGCGGCTGGGTGCGTCGCGAGAACGGCAGGATCGAACCGAAGCAGGGCGGCAGGTGGTCGATCCTGATGAAGATCTTCGCCAACCCGAACCTGCCGCAGATCGACGACTACTACGAGCCGTTCACCTTCGACTACGAGCACCTGCAGTCCGCGCCCGAGATGAAGGCGATGCCGGTGGCGCGTCCGCGCAGCCTCATCACCGGCGAGCGCATGGAGAAGATCGAGTGGGGCCCGAACTGGGAGGAGATCCTCGGCGGCGAGTTCGCCAAGCGCAGCAAGGACGCGAACTTCCGCGAGATCGAGAAGGAGATCTACGGCCAGTTCGAGAACACGTTCATGATGTACCTGCCGCGCCTGTGCGAGCACTGCCTCAATCCGACGTGCGTGGCGTCGTGTCCGTCGGGCTCGATCTACAAGCGCGAGGAAGACGGCATCGTGCTCATCGACCAGGACAAGTGCCGCGGCTGGCGCATGTGCGTGTCCGGCTGCCCGTACAAGAAGATCTACTACAACTGGTCCACGGGCAAGGCGGAGAAGTGCATCTTCTGCTACCCGCGCATCGAGGCGGGCCAGCCGACGGTCTGCTCGGAAACCTGCGTCGGGCGCATCCGCTACCTCGGCGTGCTGCTCTACGACGCCGACCGCATCGAAGCGGCTGCCGCGGTGCAGGATCCGAAGGCGCTGTACGAGGCGCAACTGTCGATCTTCCTCGATCCCAACGATCCCGAAGTGATCGCGCAGGCGCAGCGCGACGGCATTCCCGAGGCCTGGCTCAAGGCGGCCAAGGAGTCGCCGGTCTACAAGATGGCGGTCGACTGGCAGGTTGCGCTGCCGCTGCATCCGGAATACCGCACGCTGCCGATGGTGTGGTACGTGCCGCCGCTCTCGCCGATCCAGGCCGCGGCGAATGCGGGGCACGTCGGCGCGTTCGGCGAGTTGCCCGACGTGCGCAGCCTGCGCATTCCGCTCAAGTACCTCGCCAACCTGCTCACGGCCGGCGACGAGGGCCCCGTCATCCGGGCGCTCGAGCGCATGCTCGCCATGCGCGCCTACATGCGCGACCGGCACGTGGAGAAGCGCGAGAACTCCGCGGTCCTGAAGCAGGTGGGACTGACGACGCTCGAGGTCGAGGCCATGTACCGCTACATGGCCATCGCGAACTACGAAGACCGGTTCGTGATCCCGTCGGCGCACCGCGAATACGCCGAGAACGCCTTCGACATCCGCGGCGGCTGCGGCTTCTCGTTCGGCAACGGCTGCTCCGACGGCGAGAGCGAGCTGTCGCTGTTCGGCGGCAAGAAGCGCAAGACGATCCCGATCAAGGCCCTGCAGGAGCACTGACCATGGCGCAACTCTACAAGGCGCTCGGTGCGCTGCTCACTTACCCTTCCGAGGCCCTGATCGCGGCGTTGCCGGAGATCCGGACGATCGTCGCGACCGATCGCGCGCTGTCGCGCAAGAGCAAGGCCGCGCTGCAGGGGTTGCTCGACGAGCTTGCGAGCGCCGACCTGCTCGACCTGCAGGAGCGCTATGTCGAGCTCTTCGATCGCGGGCGCAGGACGGCGCTGCATCTGTTCGAGCACGTGCACGGGGACTCGCGCGACCGGGGGCAGGCGATGGTGGACCTGCATGCGGTGTATGCGCGCGCGGGCTACGCGCTTGCCGCGCACGAGCTGCCGGACTACCTGCCGGCGGTGCTCGAGTTCGTGTCGCTCCGGCCGGACGCGGCCCGCGAAATGCTCACCGACTGCGCCCACATCGTGCGCGCGATCGGCGAAGCGCTGGCCGCACGCGGCAGTGCCTACGCGGCGGTGCTCGCGGCGGTGCTGGATGGGATCGGCGAAGCGGGGCTCGCGCCCGTCAAGGCGCGGCGTGGTCGACGAGGCGCCGCTCGACGAGGAATGGAAGGAAGAGCCTGTCTTCTTCGGTCCGCCCGGCGGACAAGGCTGCGGTGTGGCGAAGCCGCAGGTTTCGGTCGTTCAGTTCATGCCGCACAAGGCCTGATTCGGGAGCTCTACCATGGCGGACTATCTCAACACGTTCCTCTTCGGCATCTATCCGTACCTCGCGCTGTCGGTGTTCTTCATCGGCAGCCTGATCCGCTTCGACCGCGACCAGTACACCTGGAAGAGCGACTCGTCGCAGCTTCTGCGCCGCGGCCAGCTGCGCTGGGGCTCGAACCTGTTCCACATCGGGATCCTGGGCATCCTCGGCGGCCACTTCGTCGGGCTGCTCACGCCGTTGCCGGTGTGGCATGCGCTGGGCGTCGAGCCCGCGGCGAAGCAGCTCCTCGCGGTGGTCGCGGGCGGCGCGGCCGGCATCGCGTGCCTGATCGGCCTGCTGCTGCTGCTGCAGCGGCGCCTCTCCGATCCGCGCATCCGCAAGACGAGCCGCGCCGATGGACATCTTCGTGCTCGTGCTGCTGCTCGCCCAGCTCCTGCTCGGGCTGTTCAGCATCACGGTGTCGGTGCAGCACATGGACGGCGTGGAGATGGTGAAGCTGATGCAATGGGCGCAGCACATCGTGACATTCCGTCCCGATGCGGCCGGTTTCGTGGCCGACGTCGCGCCGGTGTTCAAGCTGCACCTCGTGCTGGGGCTCACGATCTTCCTCGTGTTCCCGTTCTCGCGCCTCGTGCACATCTGGAGCGGCTTCGCTGCGCTGGGCTACGTCGCCCGTGCGTACCAGGTCGTGCGCTCGCGCTGACCAGACACGTCCCAAACCCCTTACTCCTACGAGTAAATACTCCGAGTAAACCGTGCCGATGACTGCCTCGCCTACTCGGAGTATTTACTCTGAGTAACGAGGTTGCGCTGTCGAGGAGTCACGAACCATGCAACTGCGTGTGAATGGCCGGGAGATTCCGGCCGATGCGATCCGGCGCGAAGCGGCGCGCTTTTCCGACGTGCCGGCGCCGGAGGAAGCGGCGCGCCGTGCGCTCGCCGTGCGCGAGCTGCTGCTGCAGCGCGCCGGCGCGCTGGGATTGCTCGAAGGCGCGGTGCCGCGCGAGCAGGTGACGTTCGGCTCGCGTGCGGAGGAGGACGCGTTGATCGCGCGCGTGCTCGACGCCGACGTGCACGTTCCCGCACCCACGCGAGGAGGAATGCCGGCGCTACTACGATGCGCATCCCGCCCGGTTCACGGCGGGCGAGATCGTCGAGGCGCGGCACATCCTCTTCGCCGTCATGCCGGGCACGCCGGTGATGGCCCTGCGCAGCCACGCGGAAACGGCGCTCGCGCGCATCCGCGCCGACCCGGAGACGTTCGGCGACGAAGCGCGCGCGCTGTCGAATTGTCCCTCCGGCCAGCACGGCGGCAACCTCGGCCAGTTCGGACGCGGCGAGATGGTGCCCGAGTTCGATCGCGCGGTGTTCGCTTCGAATGTCGTCGGCGTGCTGCCGGAGCTCGTGACGTCGCGCCACGGCTTTCACATCGTGGAGGTCGTGCGACGCGTCCCCGGCCAGCGCCTGCCGTTCGACGTTGCGCGCGATCGCGTCGCGGCCTACCTCGGCATGCAGGTGGAAGCGAAGGCGCTGCGCCAGTACGTCGAGGTGCTTGCAGGCGACGCAGCAATCGAGGGCGCGGATCTCGCCGGAGCGACCACGCCGCTCGTCCAGTAGGGGCTTCGGCGCCGGGTGCTGCTTGCACGCCGCGCTATCGCGATCCCGGCGCGGGCGGATGCACCCGACCGCCTTCCGCGACGCAGAACGCTGCGACCTGCCCGAGCACGCGGGCGAGCGCGATGTTGGCCGCGGTCACGCCTCCATACGCGTCCTCGCTCGACGCGTTCTCGGTCGCCTCGAACGTACGCGTCGCGAGGACCCGCCTGCCGCGCACATCGAGCAGCTGGACGTGCAGCGCGAGCTCGACCCGGCTCGGCTTCGCGGTGAAGTCCTGCTGCAATCGGGCGAGCTCCGTCACGAGCCGCAGGTCGATGCCGACGGCGGCCGGAGGCTGCACGACGGCGCGGAAGCTTCCGGTCTGCTCGAGCGCGCGCACGAGCAGCGGCGCGAGCATGCGCGCCGGCGCGTCCGCCCAGCGGTTCCTGGCGTAGTAATCGAGGACGTGCGCTTGGCGCACGTACGCGATGCGGGACGTATCGAAGCCCGGCCACGCTTTCGGGGCGCTCACTTCCAGCACGAGATCGCTGTTTTCCGTCGCCGCGGCGACGACCGGCTTCGCGTCGAGCACGTGAAGGGCAGGGGCGTCTTCCGGCGCGGGCTGGAACGCCGCGCAGCCGCCCACGAGGAGCGACAGGACGAGGCGCGTGCACGCACGCCGAGGCGGGAGCAGCACGCGCGCGAGCTTGCGGATGGAAGAGAGGATCGGCATCGTCGGTGAGTCTTTCGCCTCGAACGGCCGTCGGCGTCACTCGCCGGGGCCGGGCTTCGGCCGCGGCGCAGGCGCGAGCAGCAGCCCCGGATTGCGCTCCACGTTCTCGACGGCGCGTTGCAGCGTCGCCGTCGCGGCCCGCAGCTCGGCCACGAGCTCGCGCACTTCGGGCAGCGTCTCCGTGGTGAACTGCCGGATGTCGGTGCGGGTGGCCGCGAGCGCATCCGACGCGCTCGTTCCCACGCTGCCGAGTTGCGTGGTCATGCGGTCGAAGGCATCTGCGCTGCGCTGGACACGTTGCGCGAGCTGGGGCAACTCGCCCGTTGCGCGCGCCGTGTTGCGCATCGTCGTTGCGGCCTCGGCGAGTCCCGCATCGATCGTCTTCGCGCGCGCGGCAAGCGTGTGGGCGAGGAGTCTGCATGTCCGCGAGGGTCTGCTTGAGGGCGCGCCGGTTCTCCTCGTCGAGCGTGGCATTGACGTTGTCGCCCACGCGCGCGAGATCCGTGAGCAGCGCGGGCACCGACGATTCGAGGCGGGCCATGAGCGAGGGTCCCGACGGGATCACGGGATACTCCTCGCCCGGCTTCGCCTGGAGCGTCGGCGAGTCGCGCCGCCCCGCCGTGAGGTCGATGAACGCGATCCCGGTCAGGCCCTGGCTCTGCAACTGGGCCACCGTGTCCTGCTTGACCGGCGTTCCGCGCTCGATCTCGAGCGTGACCTGCACCTGCTCGACGTTGCCCGGCGCAAGGGCGATCCCGCGCACCCTGCCGACATCGACGCCCCGGTAGCGCACCGGCGAGTTGAGGTTGAGGCCCGCCACCGATTCCGACATGTAGGTGAGGTACGTGTCGTACGTCTTGGCGTGGAACTTCGTGCTGGAGAGGTAGAGCACGCTTGCGATCGCTGCAACCGTGAGCACGATCACGAACACGCCGACCGCAACCAGGTTCACCTTTGTTTCCATGCCTGCTCCTGCGCCGCGCGCCCGCGCGGGCCGTAGAAGTACTGCCGCACGAGCGGCTCGTCGGATCGTGCGAGCTCGTCCATCGTGCCGACGCCGACGATGCGGTTGCGCCCGAGCACCGCAACCCGGTCCGCCGCGCGCCACATGAGATCGAGATCGTGCGTCACCATCATGATCGTGAGACCGAGGCTGTCGCGCAGGCTGCGCACGAGCTCGTCGATGCCGGTGGCAGAGAGCGGATCGAGGCCCGCGGTCGGCTCGTCGAGGAACAGCAGCTCGGGATCGAGCGCGAGCGCCCGCGCGAGCGATGCGCGCTTGCGCATGCCGCCGGAGAGCTCGCTCGGGTACTTGCCGCCGGCATCGGGCGGCAAGCCCGTAAGCGCGACCTTGACCGCGGAAAGCTCGCGGATCAGGTGCTCGCCGAGTCCCGTGTGCTCGTGCAGCACCATCCCGACGTTCTCGGCGACGGTGAGGGCGCTGAAAAGCGCGCCGCGCTCGAACATCACGCCCCACCGGCGACGAAGCGGCAGCGCGTCTTCGTCGGTGAGGCCCACGACTTCCTGGCCGAACACGCGGATGGACCCGGAAGCCGGTGCCTGCAGCAGGATGATCTCGCGCAGCAGCGTCGACTTGCCCGTGCCGCTGCCGCCCACCAGCGCGAACACCTCGCCCGGCCGCACGCTCAGGCTCACGTTCTCGTGGACGACGGCAGGCCCGAAACGCGTGTTGAGGTCGCGGACCTCGATGACCGCTTCGCCCGCCGGGCGCGGCGACGACGCGTCCATCACAGATCCAGCCAGAGGAAGACGATCGAGAAGAGCGCGTCGGTGGCGATCACGAGGAAGATCGCCTGCACCACGCTCATCGTCGTCTGCTCGCCCACGCTCTCCGCGCTGCCGGTCACGTGAAAGCCGCGGTAGCAGCCGACGAGCGCGATGATCATCGCGAACACCGGGGCCTTGGCGATGCCGGTCCAGTACGAGGAGATCGCGATGGCTTCGTCGAGGCGATCGAGGAACATCGCGAAGGTGATGTCGAGCTTGCTTCGCGCCATCACCATGCCGCCGAGCACGCCGGTGATGTCGGTGTAGACGGTCAGCAGCGGCAGCGCGATGACGAGCGCCACCAGCTTCGGCAGCACGAGCTGCTCCTGCGGCGCGACACCGATGGTGCGCAGCGCGTCGATCTCCTCGGTCACCTTCATGGTGCCGATCTGCGCCGTGTAGGCGGAGCCGGACCGACCCGCGACGATGATCGCCGTGAGCAGCGGCGAGAGCTCGCGCAGCATCGCGAGCGCGACGAGGTCCACGACGAAGATGTTGGCCCCCAGGCGCTGGAGCTGGTCCGCGCCCTGGTAGGCGATGACGAGGCCCATCAGGAACGACAGGAACCCGGTGATCGGCAGGGCGTCGATGCCGGCCCGCTGCACGTTGTGCAGGATCACGCGCCAGCGCAGGCGCCGCGGCTGCACGAGGCAGCGCAGCAGGACGAGCGACGACTCGCCCACGAACGCGAGATACCCGAGCAGGCCCAGCCATGCGGCCCATGCGCGTGCGCCCAATCGCGCGAGCCAGCCGGGTGGAGGCGCGGCCGCTGCCGCGGTGCCGATCTCACGCGCCGCGATGAGCTCGAGCAGCGCGTCGAATTCGGGCCGCATGCCCTGCCGGCGGACCGTGCATCCGCTGGCTTCGAGCTCGCGGCCGATCCGATACAGCATCCACGCGCCGGACGTGTCGAGCGCGGTTACGGCCGAGGCATCGAGCACGACCTCGCGCCGGACGGGCCACGAGAGCGTGCGCAGCTGCCGCTCTGCTGCGCCGATCCCGGAGAGCGTCCATGCCCCCGCCACGCGCGCGACGAAAGGCCCTGTGCCATCGGTCGTACTGGCGCTGAAATTCACCTGCGCAGCGTTGGCGGCAGTCATGGCACATCGCCCGGCTCGAAGACCATGTTAGGTGATCAGCCCGGCGCGCGCTTGACAGTTATCAACCGCCTACGCAACCGCTTGCCTTCGTCCATGCAGCCGGCGGCCGCTGCGCAAGCGGTGGCCGGATGAAACTCCGGCGCGCTTGCGCCATCCTATGAACAGGACGTGTCGGCGCGCTTCCAACCGCACTTGCAGCGGCCTAGAATGGAAGGAGCGCATCACTGTTTGCCATGGCTGCAACCTCGATCCGCACCGCGCTTTTCGTCGCCGCCTGCGTTCTCGGTCTTTCCGCCGCGGCGCGTGCGGACATCTACACGTGGACCGACGAGGCGGGCAAGGTCAACGTCAGCAACCTGAAGCCGCCCGAGGGCGTGCGGGTGACCAAGGTGGTCCGCGAGGCTCCACGGCCGGTCAGCGATCCGCGTACCGACGCGCTGTATCGGCAGCAGGTCGAGGCGCTTTCCGAACGCGTGCGCCAGCTCGAGTCCGAGCTGCAGGCGCCCCCGCCCGTCTACCCACCGCCACCGGTGGTGGTGGCGCCCGTCATCAACGTCACCATGGCCGCGCCCGAGCAATACGCCCCCATGCCGGAACCCGAGCCGGCTTCGACCTGCGATCCTTCCTGGTACGGCTGCGGAGCGTGGTGGGGCGCCTCGTACTATCCCGCCGTCTATCCCACGAGCACCGTCGTGACGCGGATCGCGCCGGTGCATCGTCGCCATCGGTTCGACGGCCGCGTGCATCCCACGCCGTACCAGTTCGGCAGCGTCCCTCTGGCTCCGGTCGGACAGACCGTCCCCTCGGTGCGATACGTTGGCGCCCCCGGCGCACGCCCCTTGCCGCCGGGCGGACGCACCGGTCATCGCGGCGGCCGTTAGACGCACGCACGATCGTAGGCGTGCTCAGGCCTGGCCGGTGGCAATCACCAGCGCTCCGGCCACGATCAGCAGCCCGCCCACCGCAACCCGCCACGTCAACGGCTCGCCCAGCACGGTGATCCCCAGCACGATCGCGAACGCGACGCTCAGCTTGTCGATCGGAGCGACGAGCGATGCGGGAGCGAGCTGCAGGGCGCGGTAGTAGCACAGCCACGACGCCCCGGTGGCGACGCCGGACAGCACGAGGAACGTCATCGGCCTCATCGCCACGTCCTTCGGCATCGCCCATTCGCCCCGCAACGACACGATGCCCGCCGTCACGAAGAAGATGACCACCGTGCGAATCAGGGTCGCCAGATTCGAGTTGAGCCCGGCGACGCCGAGCTTGCCCAGGATGGCGGTCAGGCCGGCGAAAAATGCGGAACCCAGTGCAAACGCAAGCCACGGCGCGACGGTGCTCATGAGGGGAACCTGCGGGACGGGACGAGGCCGCTAGCTTGCCACGGCTCGCCCTCGCGCGTCGGGACGGCGACGACATTCACGCCCTTGCGCTCGAGCGTCTTCATGAGCAGGCGCGCGACATCGACATCGAATTCCGCGCGTGGCGGCGCTTCGAGCAAGGCGCCGAGCTCGCCTTCGTCGCGCGCGGTGCCGAGCCAGCACCAGTCCTGCAGCACGTGCGCGTCGGTGCGCTCCCCGAATTCGGCCTGCTCGTAGAGGACCGCCGGCCCGGGAAACGGCCACGCCGGCACGCGCCACGGCGCGAGCGCCTCGGCGACGCGGGCGTGATGCGCCTCCGCGCTCTCGGCACCGACGCACGCGCCGGCGCAGCGCGCCACCTGGCGGGCAAAGCACGGTCCCGCGCGGCGTTCGAGCCCGAGCGCGTTCCAGCAAAGGCGATGCTCGCGCGCGGCCGCCTGCAGCGTGGCGCGCGCCTGCTGGCGCGAGGTGAAAGGCCCGTAGCGACCGGCGAGCTCGCGTGCCGTCAACGCGGCTGCAGGCACGTAGCGCGGCGCGCCCGGCAACGCGGGCAGCTCCAGCACGCCGGCCGCAGCCTTGCGCCGCAGCGCGTGATTGTGCGCGGGCAGCATCGCCTTCACCAGCGCGGATTCGCGCAGCAGCGCGCCGATCTCGCCCGCGGTTTGCTCGTGCTCGATGCGTTGCACCTCCGCCGAGAGTCGCAGATCGGTCGCGCAGCGGTAATCCGACGAGAAGTGCGCCGCCACGCGCTCGCGCAGGTTGCGGCTCTTGCCGATGTAGAGCGGCAGCGCGTTGAGGCCGTAGAACAGATACACGCCGGGCGCTTCGGGCAGCGCGTCGAGGGCATCCGGCGGCAGGTGCGCGGGGAGGCTCGGCGTGCGCAGGATGCGCCTGGCGGCGAGCTCGATCTCGCTTGCCGGCAGCTCGCGATAGAGCGTCTGCACGAAGGCCCACAGCGCGCGTGCATCGCCCAGCGCGCGATGGCGATCGCAACCGGGCAGGCCGTGGCGCGCGATCAGGGCATCGAGGCCGTGGCCCTGCGCCTCGGGGTAGAGCCGGCGCGAGAGCTTCACCGTGCACAGCACGCGCGCGCTGAAGGGCTGTCCGATGCGCGCGAACGCGTGCTTCAGGAAGCCGTAGTCGAAGCGCGCGTTGTGCGCGAGCACGACCGCGTCCGCGAGCAGGCTCGACACCGTGTCGGCCACCTGCGCGAACGAGGGCGCGTCGCGCACCATCGCATCGGTGATGCCGGTGAGCGCCTGGATCGCGGGCGGGATGGGCTGCCCGGGATCGACCAGCGTGCTCCATTCGGTGACGTTCGCGTGCGCGAGATCCGGCCCGGCGCCATCCACGCGCACGATGCCGATCTCGGTGATGGCATCGCGCGCGGCGAGTCATGCCGGTGGTCTCGAGGTCGACGAAGGCGAGGGCGGGGGCGATCATGCGGGAGACGGGTGGCACTTGACCGACGAACGGCCGTTCGCTATTGTAACGCCATGTCGAACGATCGTTCTTACCTTGCGCTGCTGCAGGATTATTACGCCAAGCACCGCGCGCTGCCGTCGTACTCGTCCATCGGCCAGCTGCTCGGGCTGAAGTCGAAGTCGTCGGTCGCCGCCATGGTCGCGCGGCTGAAGCTCGCCGGCTATCTCGACACCACGCCGGACCGCCGGCTCGCGCCGACCGCGCGCTTCTTTGCGCGGCCGGTCGCCGAGTCGCCGGTGCAGGCCGGGCTGCCCAATCCCGTCGAGGACGGCCACGCCGACGCGCTCACGATCGACGACTACCTGATCGAGCGCCCGTCGCAGACGGTGCTCATCCGCGTGCGCGGCGATTCGATGATGGATGCGGGCATTCTCGAGGGCGATCTCGTCGTCGTCGAGAAGACCACGGTGGCCAAGCGCGGCGACATCGTGGTGGCCATCGTCGATGGTCAGTTCACGCTGAAGCGACTCGACCTCGAGCGCGGGCGCTTCATCCTGGTGCCCGAGAACAAGGCCTATCCGGTCATCCGTCCCGAAGGCGCGCTCGAGATCTTCGGCGTGATGGTCGGTCTCGTGCGCAAGCTGTAACGCGGTACGATCATCGCCTCGGGCGTGCATCGACGCGCGTCACTTCCACCAGGCAGTCGTAGAAGGTCGCGCCACCGCCGAGGTCGGCGAGCGCCTGGCTCGTCACCGCGTTCGCATTGGCGCCGTCCGGCGCGAGCTTCTTCCACCAGATCGACGGCGTCACCACCACGCCCGGGCGCACCCGCTCGCCCACGCGCGCCGTCGCGGTGAAGCTGCCGCGGTCGTTGTGGATGCGCACGCGATCGCCCGACGCGATCCCGCGCGCTGCGGCATCCTGCGGATGGAGGTCGAGCCAGGGCTGCTTCTCCTCGGCCACGAACGCCGGCAGGTTGGCGAAGGAGCTGTTGAGGAAGTTGCGCGCAGGCGGCGAGATGAACGCCAGCGGATAGCGCGCGGCGAGCGCGGGATTGCTCTGCACCGACTCGCGCGGCGCAACGAAGTCCGGCAACGGATCCTGGCCCAGCGCCGCGAGGCGGCTGGATGCGAGCTCGCACTTGCCGGACGGCGTCGGGAAGTTGCCCTGCGCAAACGGCGCGTGCACCTCGGGCAACGCGAGCCGCTGCCAGCCCTGCGACCACAGCGTGTCGTGATCGACGCCGCGCATGCGCGCGTGCCCGAAGTCGAACGCCTGCCGCACGAGGTCCTCGTCCGTGTCGCGGAAGCACGGCTCCGTGAAGCCCATGCGCTGCGCGAGCTGCCGGAACACCTCCGTGTTGGGCTTCGCCTCGCCGAGCGGCTCGATCGCCGGCGTGTTCGTCTGGACGCAGAGGTGGCCGTACGAGCTGTGGATGTCGCGCTGCTCGAGCTGCGTGGTGGCGGGCAGCAGGATGTCCGCGTAGTCGGCGGTGTCCGTCCGGAAGATCTCGTGCACCACGCAGAAGAGATCCTCGCGCGCGAAGCCGGCGGCCACCTTCGCCGAATCGGGCGCGACCGCGACCGGATTCGAGTTGTAGACGTAGATGGCGCGCACCGGCGGGTCGGTGAGATCGCACAGCGCATCGCCGATCGGCACCATGTTGATCGTGCGCGGCCGGCCGCGAATGAGATCCGGGCGCTCCAGTGCCGCGCTGTCGATCGGATACGCGCCCGACGACGAGAGCAGCGCGCCGCCCGCGGGATCGCGCCACGCGCCCACCAGCGCCGGCAGGCACGCGATCGCGCGCACCGCGTTGCCGCCGCCGGCATGGCGCTGCAGGCCGTAGTTGAGGCGGATCGCAGCGGGCTTCACCGTGCCGTACAGGCGCGCGAGCTCGACGACGTCGTTCGCGGCAAGGCCGCAGATGGAGGCGACCCGCTCGGGCGTGAATGCGCCTGCCCGCTCGGCGAGCTGCTCGTAGCCCAGGTGTAGCGCTCGACGTAGTCGCGATCGACGAGGCCGTCGCGGATCAGCACGTGCATCATGCCGAGCGCGAGCGCGGCATCGGTGCCCGGCAGGGGCGCGAGATGCCGGTCGCATTTCTCGGCCGTCGCGGTGCGGTAGGGATCGATGGCGACGAGCTTCGCGCCGCGCCGCTTCGCTTCCTGGGCGCGGGTCCAGAAGTGCAGGTTGGACGTGATCGCGTTGCAGCCCCAGATCAGGATCAGGCGGCTGTCGCGATAGCCCTCGACATCCATGCCCATCGATGCGCCGATGTGCGCGCCCCAGCCGACCTTGCCCGCGGTGGCGCAGATGGTGCGATCGAGCAGCGAGGCGCCGAGGCGATGGAAGAAGCGCCGATCCATCGAGCCCGTCTGCAGCAGGCCCATGGTGCCGGCATAGCTGTAGGGCAGGATCGCCTGCGGGACCGTCGGACGAGGCCGCGATCTCGCCGAAGCGGCGCGCGATTTCGTCGAGCGCCTCGTCCCAGCCGATGCGCTCGAATCGGCCTTCGCCCTTGCGCCCGATGCGGCGCATCGGATGGAGCACGCGCTCCTTCGAGTAGGTGCGATCGAGATAGCGTGCAACCTTCGTGCACAGGACGCCCTGCGTGGGCGGATGCTCGGGGTTGCCGCGGATCGACACGGCGCGTCCGTGCTCGACCGTGACGAGCATCGCGCACGTGTCCGGGCAGTCGTGGGGGCAGGCGGCGTGGACGACGCGCTGCGCGGCGTTCGGCGCCGAGTCGGGACGATCGAGCGGCATGGCGAATCTCGCTTGAGCTCGGTGCAAAGCGCGATTGTACGTGCGGGGCGCTGCTCCGCTATGCTGCCGATCGCCTTCGCGTCAGCTCCGGGATACCCCCGAGGTGACGAAGCGTCGAGGCCTTGCCGACCCGGGGATCTCTTGCCATGCACGCTGCCGCCTCCCGCCCCATGCCCGAAGTCTCGCTGCCCGACGGCACGCGCGTGCCCGCGCTCGGCCTGGGCACCTGGCGCATGGGCGAGAATCCGCGCCGCGCCGTAGCGGAGCGGGAGGCGCTCGAGCTCGGGCTCGCGCTGGGCATGCGCCTCATCGACACCGCGGAGATGTATGGCGACGGCGGGGCCGAGGAGGTGATCGCCCCGGTGATCGCCGCGCGCCGCGACGACGTGTTCCTCGTGAGCAAGGTCTATCCCCACAACGCGGGGCGCCGCGCTGCGGTGGCCGCGTGCGAGCGCAGCCTGAAGCGCCTCGGCACGGGTCACCTCGATCTCTACCTTCTCCACTGGCGCGGTGAGGTGCCCCTCGCCGAGACCGTCGCCGCGTTCGAAGCGTTGAAGCGCGACGGTCGCATCCGCAACTGGGGTGTCTCGAACTTCGACGTCGACGACATGGAAGCGCTCGTGCGCGTGCCGGGCGGCGAGCATTGCGCGACCAACCAGGTGCTGTATCACCTCGGCGAGCGCGGCATCGAATGGGCGCTGCTGCCCTGGCTGCGCGAGCGCGGCATCCCGGTCATGGCGTATTCGCCGCTTGGCCAGGGACGACTGCTGCGCAACCGGCGCCTCGCTGCGATCGCGCGCGACGCGGGCGCAACACCCGCGGTGCTTGCGCTGTCGTGGCTCGTGCGCCAGCGCGACGTCATCGTCATTCCCAAGGCGGCCGACACCCATCACGCGCACGAGAACCGCTCCGCCGTGGACTGCGAGTTGTCGTCTACGACGCTCGCTGCGCTCGATGCAGCGTTTCCCGCCCCGCACGGGCCGACGCCGCTCGCCATGATCTGACGGCTCGCGTCCGCGCACGCGCGCTGCGCATCGTGTTCATCGCCTCGCGCACGCCTTCGCGAAGGGCTGGCGAAACAAGCACCTAATTCGCGCCAGGGCGGTGCCGACATCACTGGCATGCTTGCTGCTCGTCCATGCGCAATCCATTGCGCCGGAGGCACCGTGCATTACACGCACTACGATTACCTCGAGCTGGCACCGGGAGCGACACGCGCCGCGGTCGACGCGGCGTACGCGCGTCGCCTGGAGCAACTCGGCTACGGCAGCCGGGACGGCGGAACCGAGCAGCCGCAACTCCTGCGTCGCGTTCACGCCGCATACGAAGTCCTGGCCGATCCGCTCGCGCGCAAGGCCTACGACGTGAAGCTCGCGCAGGAAGCTGCGCTCGCCGACGCCGAGCTCAAGGCCGCGCTCGACAGCATCGCGGCGCGCACGCTGCATGCAATCCAGGGGCGCGCAGCCGACGAGCGTGCTGCATCGACCGAGGGCGCGGCGCTTGCCGCCTGATCGGGCGCGTACCGCAGCCATCGTCGCGATTCGTTGCCCATGCGCTCCAGGACGCTTTCCGCGTGCGTGTCGAGCCGCCGCCGTGCCGCGGCCGTCATGCCTGCACGCACGCCCGCGCGCCACGCGGCCCGACGTTACCGCCAGCGCTGCGCCTCGCGAATCCCGCCCGTGCACCGCTGCGCGCACCCGCGACGCGGCGCGCGCGTGCGACCGCTCGCAGCCGCGCCGGTGAACGGCGACGTGCCGCGGACCCACTGAGCCGGCGACCGAAAGACGTTCTGCGCTGCAGCTGCCCGCCGGCGCCGGACTGCGAATCACCACAACAACACGGCGCCCCCCGACGGGACCGAGCCGCAGGAGCAACCGCAAGTGAGCAAGTGCGTGAGCTGTCAGTACTACGACCGGAAGAGTGCGCGTGCAGGCGAATCGCGCGGGCTGCAGTGGGGGCTGTGCCGCCGCGACGCCCCGCGTCTCAACCCGGTGAATCCCAAGATGCACGCCATCGAAGGCGTGTGGCCCACCGTGCGCGACGACGACTGGTGCGGCCGGTGGCACGCGCAGGTGCGCCATGCCGCCGAGCCCGCAGGCAACGGCACGGGCGCCGCCATCACGCAGATGCCACCGACCCTGGGCTCGGTGCCGCGCGCGTTGCCGGTGAACGGCGGTGCCGCGGCCCTCGCCTCGGCGCTGAAGCCCATGCCCAAGCCGGTAGCACCCAAGCCCGCACCGCCACCCAAGCGCGCCGACGAAGCGGGGCGCTGAGACGGCCGTTCGAGCGACGTCTGCGCGCCGGCGCGCTCTCCCGCGGGGTTCGGACGGCTACAGCGGAACGGGCAGCCCCTCGACCACGAACATCGACATGCGCGCGGCGCCTTCGCGGGCGGCGCGCGCCGCGCGGTATTCCGGCGAGTCGTAGAACGTCTTCGCCCTGGCCATGTCGGGGAATTCGAGGATCACGCTGCGGTTCGGCGTCCACGAGCCTTCGAGCACCTCGGTCGCCCCGCCGCGGGCGAGATAGCGACCGCCGTACTTCCGGATCGCCTCCGGGGCGAGGAGCTTGTAGGCCTCGTATTTCTGCGGGTCGGTAACCTGGACGTCGACCAGGATGTAAGCGGGCATGGGTCCTCCGTGACGGGTGGTTGTCGTACGTGGATGCGTGCGGCAGCGCCTCCGGGCCGGAAGCGACCGGGGCAAGCCGGGCGGCCAACCGGTCTCCCGCGCGGCGCCAAAGATAGCAGACGGGCGAGTTCGCGGAGCGCGTTGCCTCTGCAGGTGCGGCAAATCGGCTAAAATACGCGGTTCACTTCGTTTGGCATCCTTTCAGGCGCAATCGTGCGGGTTTATCGCGGCTTGCCCGATGCTGCGGACGTCCCCGTCGCGCTCACCATCGGGAATTTCGACGGCGTTCATCGCGGCCACCAGGCCATGCTCGCCCGGCTCATCGAAGCCGCGGACGATCTTCGCCTGCCGCCTTCGGTCCTGACGTTCGACCCGCATCCCCGCGAGTTCTTCGCTCCCGCCTCGGCGCCGCCGCGCCTGTCGACGCTGCGCACCAAGCTCGAGGCTTTCCGTACGCTCGGGATCGCCCGCACCTACGTGCTCCGGTTCAACGCCGGCGTGGCCGCGCTTTCGCCCGAAGCGTTCATCGACGACGTGCTCGTGCGCCGGCTCGGTACGCGCTGGGTGCTGGTCGGCGACGATTTCCGCTTCGGCAAGGCTCGCGCGGGCGATCTCGCCCGTCTGCGGGCGCATGCGCAGCGCTTCAGCGTCGAGGGTATGCGCACCGTGGAGATCGCGGGCGAGCGCGCCTCGTCGACCGCCGTGCGAACCGCGCTTGGCGCCGGCGAGATGGAGCACGCGGCGGCGCTCCTCGGCCGCCCGTATCGCATCTCGGGCCGCGTGGCGCACGGCGCCAAGCTCGGCCGCAGCCTCGGCTTTCCGACGGCGAACGTCGCGTTGCGCCGGCCGCCGCCCGTTTCGGGGGTCTTCGCCGTGCGCGTGCACGGCCTGCCGGGCGCGCCGCGACTGGGTGCTGCCAGCGTCGGCGTGCGGCCTACCGTCGAGCACGGCGGCACGACGCTGCTCGAAGTGTTCATCTTCGACTTCGCCGAGTCGATCTACGGCCAGCGCATCCACGTCGATTTCCTGCACAAGCTGCGCGACGAGCAGCGCTATCCCGATCTCGAGACGCTGCGGCGCCAGATCGCCGCCGACATCGAGCACGCCCGCGCCTTTTTCGCGGGCGGCCGCTGACACGAACCGTCCTTCATCCAACCCTTCGCCCCCGAGGGCGCCCAAGATGGCCGAATCCGCCAAACCCGATTACAAGAGCACGCTCAACCTGCCCGACACGCCGTTTCCGATGCGCGGGGATCTCGCCAAGCGCGAGCCGGGCTGGGTGAAGGCGTGGCAGGAGCGCAAGGTCTACGAGGCGATTCGCGCCGCTTCGGCCGGGCGGCCGCGCTACGTCCTGCACGACGGCCCGCCCTATGCGAACGCGGACATCCACATCGGGCACGCCGTCAACAAGGTGCTCAAGGACATCGTGGTCAAGAGCAAGCAGCTCGCGGGCTTCGATGCGCCCTACGTGCCGGGCTGGGACTGCCACGGCATGCCGATCGAGGTGCACATCGAGAAGACCCACGGCAAGCACATCCCGGTCGAGGAGACGCAGCGCCTCGCACGCGCTTACGCGAACGAGCAGATCGAGAAGCAGAAGGCGGGCTTCATGCGCCTGGGCGTGCTCGGCGATTGGGCGCATCCGTACCGCACGATGGACTACCGCAACGAGGCGGACGAGATCCGCACCCTCGGTCGCATTCTCGACAAGGGCTTCGTATACCGCGGCCTGAAGCCGGTGAACTGGTGCTTCGACTGCGGCAGCGCGCTCGCCGAAGCCGAGGTCGAATACGAGGACCGGCAGGACATCGCGATCGACGTCGCGTTTCCGATCGATCCGCAGGATCGCGACAAGCTCGCGCGCGCGTTCGGGCTCCCCGCGTTGCCCGAAGGTCCGGCGATGGCCGTGATCTGGACGACCACGCCCGTGGACCATCCCGTCGAACCAGGCGCTCAACGCGCATCCGGATTTCGAGTACGCGCTCGTCGCGACCGCCGCGCGGGACGCTCGTGCTCGCGACGGAGCTCGTCGACACCTGTCTTGCGCGCTATCACCTCACCGGCAACATCGTCGCGCGCACGAAGGGCGCTGCGCTGGAGCTCGTTCGCTTCCGTCATCCGTTCTACGATCGTCCGGCGCCGGTGTACCTCGGCGACTACGTGACGCTCGAGCAGGGCACCGGCATCGTGCACAGCTCGCCCGCGTACGGCGTCGAGGACTTCCTGTCCTGCCGCCGCTACGGCATGCGCGACGACGAGATGCTGAACCCGGTGCAGGGCGACGGCCGCTTCGCCGGATCGCTGCCGTTCTTCGGCGGCGAGAAGATCTGGGAGGCGAACCCGCAGGTCGTCGACAAGCTGCGCGAAGTCGGCGCGCTGATGCACGCCGAGAAGTTCACCCACAGCTACATGATCTGCTGGCGGCACAAGACGCCGATCATCTATCGCGCGACCACGCAGTGGTTCGCGGGCATGGACGAGGTGCCGGGCTGGCACGGGCACACGCCGCCGGTCACGCTGCGCAAGCTCGCGCTCGACGGCATCGAGGCGACCCGCTTCTATCCCGCATGGGGCCAGAGCCGCCTCGCCGGCATGATCGCCAATCGTCCCGACTGGACGCTCTCGCGCCAGCGGCAATGGGGCACGCCGATGCCGTTCTTCGTGCACAAGGAAACCGGCGAGCTGCATCCGCGCACGATGGAGGTGCTGGAGGAGGTCGCCAAGCGCGTCGAGCAGCACGGCATCGAGGCGTGGCAGACGATGGACCCGCGCGAGCTCGTCGGCGAGGACGCCGCGCAGTACGTGAAGATTCGCGACACGCTCGACGTGTGGTTCGATTCGGGCTCGACGCACCAGACGGTGATGGGCGGGCCGGAGGGACGCGCGAAGCACCTCGGCTCGCATCCGGAGGAGACCGGCTTCCAGGCCGACCTGTACCTCGAAGGCTCGGACCAGCATCGCGGCTGGTTCCACTCGTCGCTGCTGGTGTCGTCGATGCTGAACGGCGTGCCGCCCTACAAGGCGCTGCTCACGCACGGCTTCGCGCTCGACGGCGAAGGCCGCAAGATGTCGAAGTCGCGCGGCAACGTCGTGTCGCCGCAGAAGGTGAGCGACACGCTCGGGGCGGAGATCCTGCGCCTGTGGGTGGCGGCCACCGACTACTCCGGCGATCTCCTCATCTCCGACGAGATCCTGAAGCGCGTCGTCGACAGCTATCGCCGCATTCGCAACACGCTTCGGTTCCTGCTCGCGAACACGGCCGACTTCGACTTTGCACGCGATGCCGTGCCGGTCGAGTCGATGCTCGAGGTGGACCGTTACGCACTCGCCGCAGCGCGCCGCATGAGCGACGCGGCACGCGCGGATTACGAGGCGTTCGAGTTCCATCTCGTGGTGCAGCGCCTGCAGACCTACTGCTCCGAGGACCTCGGCGGGTTCTATCTCGACGTGCTCAAGGATCGCCTGTACACGACCGCGGCGGCGAGTCATGCGCGGCGCTCGGCGCAGACCGCGCTGTGGCACATCGGCGAGATCCTGCTGCAGCTCATGGCCCCCGTGCTGTCGTTCACGGCCGAGGAGGCCTGGCGCCTGCGGCATCCGCAGGATGCATCGATCTTCTGCACGACGTGGCTCGACACGCTGCCCGCCGTGCCGGACGCGGACGCGCTGCTCGACAAGTGGTCGCGCATCCTCGCCGTGCGCGCGGCCGTGCTGAAGGAGCTCGAGGCGGTGCGCGCCTCGGGCGGCATCGGCTCGTCGCTGCAGGCCGAGGTGGCCATCGCCGCGCCGGATCCCGATTACGGCGTGCTCGCAAGCCTCGGCGACGACCTCAGGTTCGTGCTGATCACGTCGGCGGCCACGCTCGCGCACGGCGATGCGCTGTCGGTGCGGGTGACGCCCAGCCCGAATGCGAAGTGCGAGCGTTGCTGGCATTACCGCGCCGATGTCGGCAGCGATCCCGCGCATCCGCTGCTGTGCGGCCGCTGTCGCGCCAACCTGCTCGGCGCGGGCGAAGCGCGCAGGATCGCGTGAACGCTGCCGCGCACCTGCCATCGCACCGCGCCGACCGGCGTATGCGTGGCTGTGGGTGAGTCGTGGCCGTGATCGCGCTCGACTACGCGACCAAGGCCGCGATCACGGGCACGTTGCGCCCCGGCGAGGAGAAGGTGATCACCTCCTTCTTCAGTCTCGTGCTCACGTTCAATCCCGGCGCGGCGTTCAGCTTTCTCGCGGCGGCCGGAGGCTGGCAGCGCTGGTTCTTCGCAGCGATCGCGATCGGCGCGACGGTCGTCATCGCGCTGCTGCTCCGACGCGGGGGGGATCGCTGGTATTGCCTCGGTCTCGCGCTCATCCTCGGCGGCGCGCTGGGCAATCTGTGGGATCGCCTCGCGCTCGGCGCGGTGATCGACTTCCTGCTGTTCCACTACAAGGGCTGGTTCTATCCGGCCTTCAACGTCGCCGACAGCGCGATCACCGTCGGTGCCGCGCTGCTCATCCTCGACGGCTTCCGCATGCGCCGCACGCGTGGCGATGCGGGTCGCGCCCATGCGTCGGGCGACGTGGGAAAGGAATCATGATGGACGTGCTGCTCGCCAATCCCCGCGGCTTCTGCGCCGGCGTCGACCGTGCGATCACCATCGTCGAGGAGGCGCTCGCGCAGTTCGGGGCGCCGATCTACGTCCGGCACGAGGTCGTGCACAACCGTTTCGTCGTCGACGGCCTGCGGGAGAAGGGCGCCATCTTCGTCGAGGACCTCGACGAGGTGCCGAGCGGCTCGACCGTGGTGTTCTCCGCGCACGGCGTATCCAAGGCGGTGCGCGACGAAGCCGAGGCGCGCCATCTGCGCGTGTTCGATGCCACCTGCCCGCTCGTGACCAAGGTGCACATCGAGGTCGCCAAGATGCACGACCACGGCCGCGAGATCGTGATGATCGGTCACGCCGGACACCCGGAGGTGGAAGGCACGATGGGGCAGGTGAAGGGACGCATTCACCTCGTCGAGGACGTCGACGACGTCGGGCGCCTCGAGGTGAGCGATCCCGCCAATCTCGCGTACGTCACGCAGACGACGCTGTCGGTCGACGACGCGCGCCACATCGTCGATGCGCTCAAGCGAAGGTTTCCGGCAGATCGCCGGGCCCAAGAAGGACGACATCTGCTACGCCACGCAGAACCGGCAGGATGCGGTGAAGGCGATGGCGGCCGAGGTGGACGTCGTGATCGTCGTCGGGAGTCCGAACAGCTCGAACTCCAATCGTCTGCGCGAGGTCGCGGCCCATCGCGGCATCCCTGCGTACATGGTCGATCGCGCCGAGCAGCTGCAATCCCGCGTGGCTGGAAGGCAAGGCGCGCGTCGGCGTCACGGCCGGCGCATCGGCGCCGGAGATCCTCGTGCGCGAAGTGATCGCGCGCCTGCGCGAGCTCGGCGCGACGCGACGTGCGCGAGGCGCAGGGCGCAGCCGAGCACGTGGTGTTCCCGCTGCCGAAGGGACTCGGCGCCGGCGGCAAGCGCCCGGCGCGCTGAACGCCTCGACCGCACTGTCCCGAGCCATTGTTCGGGACAACGAGGTCGGGGGTTTGCATGCGTCAGCGGCGCGCTACTTGTCGCGCGGCCCGCGAAGTACAGCGCTGCAAACGCCGCGAGCGCGAGCAGCGCCGAGGCGAGCGCAACGGCGGCGTGCCGGCCCGTGCTCGGACCACGCGCGCACGACGCCTTCGATGAAATAGAGCAGCAGGAGCGAGCGCCGTGCCCTCTCGCGCGCGGCCGCCGTGGTCGCTGCAACGCGAGCCACGCGGCGAGGAGCGGCACGGCCTTCAGCGCCAGCCACGAGCCGCCGGGGCGCAGCGGCGCGAGCCAGAGCTCCCACAGGACCTGCAGCAAGGCGAGGGCGGCGAACGCCGCGAGGGCAAGCCGCTGTGCGCGGTTCAAGCGCCCACCATCGACGTGTCGCCCGCTTCGCGCCTCACCCGCAGCCGCCGCGCTCAGTCGACGACCACGAAGTCGTACAACTCGTACCCGGGACCGTGCTCGATCAGCTTCATCAGCACGGCGGTGCGCACGGCACCGTTGCTCTTGATCGTGATCGCCTGCTCGACGTGGAAGGTGCCCGCGGGCGCGATCACCTGCGGGGGTGCCGCGTCCAGGCCCTTCGCGCTTGCGATCCTGCGGCAGCACCACCACGCGCGCGAGCGTGCCGGCCGGCGCTCCGGGAGCCTCGCCCTCGGCGACCGCGAGGGCGGGCTCCGGATGATCCGACAGGAGCTCGCAGCCGAACTCGAGCGCGCTGCCGCTCATCGTGTTGCGGAACCAGCGCACCAGCGCCAGCTGGCGCGAGCGCCGTCCGTCGACGCTCAAGCGCGATGACGTCGCCGATGCGCAGCGCGCTCGCCTGGCCTTCGCTCTGGCGCAACGCATACCCTGCGGGCGTGTGGTTGATCACCTGGCAGATCGTCATGCCCGACGCGTCCGCGCGCGTCGCGGGTTCCGTCTCGCGCGTCGCCTGCCACACGGCCTCGATGCCCGCGCACGCCATCACTCGCGCACGCGACGGCACGCGATTGAACTGCCGTGCCGGCGGAATCGCCCATTGGCGCAGCAGCCGCCTCAGGAGCTGGAGGTACGCGAGGCGCGCGGATGCACCGCGGCCGACGCCCAGCGGCGGCGCCGCGCCGGCCTCGAGGCCGCGCAACTGCTCCTGGATCTGGAACGCGAGATCGTAGGTGAGCAGGAACATCTTGCGGCCTTCGATCGTGCCGCCCTTGTTGGCCGAGAACGGCGGGAAGTCGTGCCCCACCGGGACGATCGCGACCGCCTTCGCCATGCGATGCACCGGTGCGATGTCCGTGAGCTTGGCCCAGTGCGCGTGCGCGTCGAGGTACTGCAGCACGGTGTCGAGCTGCCCCGGCAGCAGGCCGTACGGATTGGCCAGCGCGAGCAGCAGCATGCGCACGTACATGGCCTCGAGCGTGACCTGCGGGTTGGCCGCGTCGAGCGGCTGCTGATGCAGGTTGCGCTCGCGCGCGAAATCGTAGATGCGATGCGCGTCGAGCCACGTCTTGGGCGGGATCGGCGAGTACGCGCGATAGCACGCCGTGACCGTGCGCGCCATGCCCTCGAGCGAGCGCTGCAACAGTCGCGGCAGGTTGCGCCCGCTGCCCGGCAGCAGCCGCGGTCGTGCCTCGCGGGCGAGCAGATGCTTGAACGCGACCGTCAGCTCGTGCGAGAGGGTGAGCGCGGCCTTCGCCGCCTCGAGCGCGTCGCCGGTCAGCGGTTGCGCGGCATGCGCGTAACGCTGCTCGAGCATGGGCCACAGCTCGGTCGCGATGTCCCAGTAGCGCTCGGCGAGATCGAGGCGACGAGCGTCGTGCACGGCGACGCGGTTGGTGGCAGCGAGCGCATCGCCGGCAACGCGCGCGGCCTCGGCAGGTTCGCGGTGCACGACGTTGTCGAGCCAAGCCCCGACCTTGGCCGGACGGACTTCGGGCGGGTTGCTCGGGTTCGTCTCGAGCGTGGGCAGGCTTAGGCTCAGGGCCATGGCGGCCTCTTGTCGGGCGGAACGGATTGTACGAAGCGTGGCGTCCGCGATCGGCGCTAGGTGCGCAGGAACTCGACGATCGCGGCGATCTGCTCGGGCGCCATGAGGGCAGGCGCATGACCCACGCCGGAGAACTCGACGAGCCGCGGGCGCGGTCCGCGCTGCGTCATCGCGTGCGCGGTGGCTGCGCGACAGCAGGTCCGACTCCGATCCGCGCAGGAGCAGCGTCGGGCACGTGATCGCATCCCATACGTGCCACAGGTCGGGCGGTGCGGGGGCCGCTGCGAAACGGCTGCGCGAGCCCCGGATCGTACGACAGCCGCCAGTGGCCGTCGGGCTGCTGCCGCACCATGACGCGCGTGAGATGGCGCCATTGCGCGTCGCGACAGCTCGCCGAAGGGCGCCGACACGCTGCGGATGTAACGCTCCGCTTCGGCGAAGCTCGCGAACGTCGGATCCGCACCGACGTAGGCGGCGGATGCGCTCGAGCGCCTCCGGCTTCGATCGCCGGGCCGACGTCGTTGACGACGAGCTTGCGCGATGGAGGCGTTGCGTTGCGCGGCCATCACCATCCCGAGCAGCCCGCCCAGCGACGTGCCGATCCAGTCGACGCGCTCCGCTCCGGAGCGCGCGATCAGCGCGGCGAGCGTGGTGAGGTAGGTGCGGAACGCGTAGTCGGACGGATCGGCGAGCCATTCGCTCTCGCCGCGGCCCGGCAGGTCGATCGCGAGCACGCGATGTGTGGCGGCGAGCGTCTCCGCGAGCACGTCGAAGTCGCGGCCGTTGCGCGTCAGGCCGTGCACGCACACGATCACGCGCGCGCACTCCGGGTCGCCCCACTCGTGATACGCGACGCGATGAAAGCCGTGCGCGGACAGGCTCGGGAAATGGCGCGTGGCCGGTTGGGTGGTGGTGAGCAGCATGCGGCGGTCGGCGTGAGGAGTCCCGATTGTATCGTCCGTCAGCTGCGGAACACGGCGAGCCCGCGGGCGATCATGGCCTCGAATCCCGGGCCGAACAGCGGAAGCATGGCCACGAGCATCACGAGGCCCGCAGTCAGCGTCACCGCGAAGCCGACCGCGAGCAGGTTGAGCTGCGGCGACGTGCGCGCGAGCATCCCCAGCGTGATGTTCGTGAGCAGCATCGCGGCGATCACCGGCAGCGCCATCTGCAGCCCGAAGGCGAAGAGATCGCTCGCACGCTGCACGAACTGCAGCATGTCGAACGCGCGCACGGCATCGACCGCGACCGGATAGGCCTGGAACGACTCGACCACGGTGCCCAGCATCAGCAGGTGGCCGTTGAGGCTCAGGAACACCAGCATCAGCACGACCGAAAGGAAGCTGCCGATCAGCGGCGCCTGCTCGGCGTTCTGCGGGTCGATGAAGCTCGCGAACGAAAGCCCCATCTGCAGGCCGATGAGATCGCCGGCAAGCGTCACCGCGGCGAAGGCGATCTGCATCGACAGCCCGATCGCGAGACCGATGAGCAGCTGCTCCGCGACGAGCAGCATGCCCGGCGCCGAGAAGGGGCTGATCGCCGGCGCCGCCGGCCCGAGCGGCACGGCCACGAGCGTCACCAGCGCGGCGGCGCCGATCCGCAGCGGGCGCGGCACGCTCGCGTGCGAGAGCACCGGCGCGCTCGAAGCGAGGGCGAGCACGCGGAAGAACGGATAGAAGAACGCGGCCAGCGCCGCCTGCAGCTCGGGTGCGCCGATGGTGAACATGCCGGCGGCCGGTCCTCATCCGATCAGTTGCGGAATGCTGCCGAACAAACGCTGCACGTAGTCGACGAACTGCTGCAGCATCCACGGTCCGGCGAGCATCATGACGGCGAAGGTCGCGACGAGCTTCGGGATGAACGACAGCGTCATCTCGTTGATCTGCGTCGCGGCCTGGAAGATGCTGACCGCGAGCCCGACGACCAGCGCGGTGAGGAGCAACGGCCCGGACAGCAGCAAGGTGACGACGAGGGCCTGCTGGGCGATGGCGAGGACGGACTGGCTGTTCATGGGCTGGCGACTCCGACGGGCGCGGTGGCGGGGTTTATCCGAAGCTCGCGACCAGCGAGCCGATGAGCAGGTTCCAGCCGTCCACGAGCACGAACAGCATGAGCTTGAACGGCAGGGAGATCAGCACGGGCGACAGCATCATCATGCCCATCGACATGAGGACGCTCGCCACGACCATGTCGATGATGAGGAACGGCAGGAACACCATGAACCCGATCTGGAACGCCGTCTTGAGCTCGCTGATGACGAACGCCGGCACGAGCACGCGCAGCGGGATGTCGTCCCTGCTCTTCGGCTGCGCCTCCCGCGCGAGGCGCGTGAAGAGCGCGAGGTCGGGCTCGCGCGTCTGGCGCAGCATGAACGCGCGCAGCGGCACCTGCGCGCGATCGAGCGCCTGCTCCCACCGATGCGCTGCTCGCTGTACGGCACGTAGGCATCGGCGTTGATCTTGTCCACGACGGCCATGACGAACAACGTGAGGAAGAGCGACAGCCCGATGATCACCTGGTTGGGCGGCGATGCCTGGGTCCCGAGCGCCTGCCGCAGCAGCGACAGCACGATCACGATCCGCGTGAACGCCGTCATCAGCAGCAGCACGGCCGGCAGGAACGCGAGCGCGGTGAGCACGAGCAGCGTCTGCACCGGCAGCGAATAGCTCTGGCCGCCCCCCGCCACGGGGTGGCTGTTGAACAGCGGCAGATCGGCGGCCTGCGCGAACGCATCGGCGCTCGCGAGGAGCAGCGGCAAGACGACGAGCAGCCCCAGCGCGACCGGCAAGGCGGCGACGGCCCGGCTGCGCGGGTTCGCGTGGCGCGCGGCGCAGGGAGGGTGCGTCGCCCGGCCGGTGCCTGCGATCGCGGTCGCGTGTGCGCGCGGCGCCGTCACGGTCGCTCCGTTGCGCGCATCCGGGCGAGGAGGGTGCCGAAGCCGCCTGGCAAGGGCTCCGGCTCGGGCGCCGTTCCTTTCGGCAGCGTGGCGAGCGCGCTGACCAGGCCGGCGACGCCCGCCACCAGCCAGTGGTCGCCCACCTCGATCAGCACCACGCGCTCGCGCTGGCCCACGATCTGGCTCGCCACGAGGCGCAGCGGCCCGGGCCGCCCGGACATGTGCGGCTGCAGGCGGCGCATGAGCCGCGCCGCGCCCCAGATCAGCACCAGCACGACTGCGAGGCCGAGCACCGCCTGCACGAGGCTGCCGCTGACCGACGCCGAGCGGCGGGCAGCGGCTCCGCGGCGAGCGCACCCGCCGGAGGCAGGAGCGCGAGCAGCAGCGCGGCGGTGCGCGGACGCGTCATCGCTCGACCTTGCGCATGCGCTCCGACGGCGTGACGATGTCGGTGACGCGGATCCCGAACCTGTCGTTGACCACGACCACCTCGCCCTGCGCGATCAGGCAGCCGTTGACATAAAGGTCGAGCGGCGAGCCGGCGAGGTCGTCGAGCTCGACCACCGAGCCTGGCGCGAGCTGCAGCACCCGCGCGATCGGCAGGCGCGTGCGTCCCAGCTCGACCGTCACCTGCACTGGAATGTCGAGCACGAGGTCGAGGTCGTTCGTCGCTCCGGCGGGCGTGTCGGCCCCGAGCGTGTCGAAGAGCACGGCCGAGGGCTCGGCGGCCGGTGCGGGGGCGCGGGGTGCGGTGCGGGGGCGGGATTCGGCGACGGTTTCAGCCATGGTGTTCTCCGGTAGAGCGTTCGGGCGTGCGCACCTGCGCCACGCGCAAGGCATAGCGGCCGTTGCGCACGCCGTAGGTGCAGTCGAGCAACGCAGTGCCGCCGACCAGGGCGGTGATCGAGCGCGGCAGGTCGATGCCGAGCACGTCGCCGATCTGCATCTGCATCAGGTTGCGCAACGGGAGGGTCACGGTCGCGAACTGGGCGACGACGTCCACGTCGACGGCCTGGACCCGCGCGCGCGGCGGCTCGCTGCCGGCGATCCGGCTCGGCATGCTGCCGCTTCGTGCCGTCGGCGAGCACCTGCCGGATGGGACCCAGGCTCGCTTGCGGGAGCGCGATGTGCAGGGCGCCGCCCAGCGCGCCGAGCTCCACCTGCAGCGACGTCACGAGCACCACCTCGTCGCGCGCCATCAGCAGGTCGGGCTGGGCGTGGCGCGGGCCGGCGACCGCCTCGAACCGCAGCGGGTGGAGCCGGTTCCCAAGCCGTGCGGCACGCCTCCAGCGTCACCGGCAGCAGCCGTTGCATGACGTGCAGCTCGGCGCGGCTCAAGCTGCGCTGCTCGGAGTCGCTGGGCAGGCGTCCGGCACCACCGAACAGCGCGTCGACCACGGCGGAGATCAGCGCGGGCTCGAACACCAGCACGCCTTGCCCGCGCAGCGGCGCGATGCGCAGCGGCCAGGCCGTTTCCGGCGCGGGGACGTCACGCACGAAGTCGCCGAACGCGATGCAGCGGGGCGCGGGAACGGCGATCTGCGGCTGCGGCGGACGAGCTCCAGGAGGCGGGCGCGCATCGCGACGGCGAAGCGCTCGTTGATCGCGGCGAGCGCGGGAATCTCGGCCCGCGCGTTCTCGGCCGGGGAGCCGAAGCGGTACGGGCGCACCGCACCGACCTCGAAGGCGGGCTCGGACGCGTCCTCCTCGACACCCTTGAGGAGGGCCTCGACCTCTTCGTGGCTGAGGAACTCGTTCGCCATCGCGCCTACTGGATGACGAACGCCGACAGGACGCCCCGCGATGCCTTGTCCTGGGCAGCGACCCGGAATCGATGCCCGGGCGCCGGCGATCAGCTCGTCGATCAGCTTGCACTTGCCCTCGGGGGATGCGATGTCGCTGGGGCGCTTGGCCGACAGCAGGCGCAGGATGCGATCGCGCACGACCGGCATGTACAGCTTCATGTTGTCGACGACCTTGCTGTCCTCGACCTGGTACACCACGCCGATCTGGAGGTAGTGGTCCCCGCCTTCCTCGGCGAGGTTCACCGTGAACGAATCGAGGTTCATGAACTGGGCGGGCGCTGCGGCTGCGTTCGCCGCCTGGCGCTGCGGCGTCGCCGTGCTGGAGGTAGTACCGGCCGCCGGCACTACCGCCGCGAGCAGGCGGGAGCGCGGCAGATCAGGATCCACTTCAGGGGCGGAAGGACTTCGGCTTTTTCCCGGTGCTGCCGGGGCTGCTGCGGGATGGCGGTGGCTGTTGCAGTGGCGGTTTTGCACAGATTAGTATCGCTTCCAGGTCGCGTTGTGGGGAACAGCTGAAGCGATTATCGAAGCGCGCGCCTCCCTTCCCAAAGCGTCGAATACCGGGGTATGCGCCGCAATTCCGGATGCGGCAAATCTCCGCCACGCCCTCGGGGCCGCACGATGCCGGCGGTAGCTGCGCCCAGCGGCGCATGGCGCTGCGCGGCGCGCGATCCGGATCGCGGCCGAGGGCCTGGACTCGACAGCAGGATCACGCGGCGCTCGTCCTTGCACCGTCGCCTGGCCGAGCGCGATTCCCCCTGCTCGGCGAGGGCGTCGCGCCACTGCGGCGGCGTCGTGCTCAGCGCGTCGCGGGTCGCCGGCTGCGGCGCGCTGATCAGCGGCGTTGCCTGTCCGGCTTCCATCGAGACCTTTCGCTCGATCGGCCCGAGGCTTCCGCCGGGTGCAGCTGAAGCTCGGCGCGGTCGTGCCCCATCAGCACCACGGTCGCGAGTTGCTGGGTCACCTCGTTGCGCCGTTCGGGGGGTCGCGACCGGGGCGGCGATGCTCATTACCGGCGCGGGGGGCGGCGGCGGGACGCCCGGCAGCCCCGGCGCCGCGGCGGCCGCCATGTCGACGCGCTCGGAAGCGTGCGAGCGGCTCGGACGGTGGCCGGCGGCGCCGGTGTCGATAGGCGAGGCCGGCCGCGAGGCTCGCCAGGGCGCGGCTCGCCGTGCTCTCCGGCGGCGAGGCTGCGTTGTCGAGCAGGAGGCGCGGCCGCCCGCGCTTTCGCCGGCGGGCGCGGCCGGGCCTGCGATGGGCCGTCGGCCGCGACGGCAGCGCCCGGCCGGGCCTGCGGTTGGCCGTCGCCGATTACGCGGCGTACCGGCCGCGCCGCGCCGGGGATGCCGTCGCCGCTCTCGGCCGGCCTCGGCGCGGCGTCGCTCGTCTGCCGGCCCAGGCGCCCCGGCGACGCAGGCGATACCGGAGCGCGGAATCCCTCGAGCCGATCCGCGTGACGGCGCGCCGGCGGATCGGCGGTGACTCGAGCGCGCGCCTTGCGCTCGCGCCGGGCTCGGTCGGCGCGACATCGCGGCCCGCGAGGGCGTCGGCGGCGGCGGACTCGGGCGAGGCGAGGGTCGGTGCACCTTGGCCGTCGGCGCTCGCCGCCTCGCGTCGGCGCGCGCGCGGGCGGCGCGGTCGCCCACCGCCGCGGCGCGAAGAAGAACCCCAGCCGGGCAGCCGTCGCGGGGTCTCCAGGATCGCCTGCGGCCGCCCACCCGCCCCGTCGTCGGGCGTCGTGTCGGCGCTGCGCCGCGAGGCGTCCGGGACGCTCGTGGAGGGGCTGGCCTGCACCGCCGCGCACCAGGAGCAGTCGCGAGGAACGCGTGACCGGTTGCGCCGGCCTGGCCGGCGCCGGGCGCGGCATTCACCGCGCGGCGTCTTTTCCGGGAGGATGGAGGGCAGGTTGAATTCGATGGGCATGGCTCGCTCGGAGGTCAGTCGGCCCCGCTCAGGAAGCGGGGCAGGGGGCGGTTCGCCAGCTCGTCCTGGTGCTTCTGCTGCTGCCTGCGCTCGGCGCGTTGCCCGGCGGCGACCGTCCGGTCGTGCAGCACGCCGAAAGGACTCGACGCGCTTGTGCTCGGCGGACCACTGCTGCCGTGCGCGCTCGCGATCGCCATCCATTGCGCGACGACCCGCGCCTGCTGCTCGATCGCGCGCTCCAGGTTGGCGAGGAAGGCGCGGTAGTTGCGCAGGCCTTCACCGTGAATCCCATCGCGCCCGGCGGCCGCGAGGCGCGCGACGTACTCGCGCCGGTATTCCCGCAGCAGCTCGAGCTTGTGCTCGGCATCCGCACCGCCGCGCGTGACTTCCGCGAGGCGCAAGGCGTACGCGTCGGCGCGCTGCTGCGCAAGCTCGCGCAGACGTTCCCACTGGGCGGGTAGAGGCATGGACGACTAGGACGGTTCAGGTTGCGGGGACGAGGGCGTCGAGCGCGGCGGCGCCCTCGGCGATGCCGACGCGCTCGGTCATATCCTGCTGCAGGAAGGCTTCCATGCGCGGGTAGAGCGCGATCGCCTGGTCAGCACGGCGTCCGTGCCGGTGACGTACGCGCCCACGTTGATCAGGTCGCGATTGCGGGCGTACCACGGTCGAGCTGCTTCAGCTGCCGCACGCGGCGCATCCACTCCGGCGACACGATGCCGTGCATCGCCCGGCTGACCGACGCTTCGATGTCGATGGCGGGGTAGTGGCCCGCCTCCGCCAGGCTGCGCGAGAGGACCACGTCCCCGTCCAGGATCGCGCGCGCCGCGTCGGCGATGGGGTCCTGCGGATCGTCGCCCTCGGTGAGCACGGTGTAGACGCAGTGATCGAGCCGCCGCCCGGCTTGCCGTTGCCGGCGCGTTCGACGAGCTGCGGCAGGCGGGCGAAGACGGAGGGCGGATAGCCGCGCGTTCGCGGGCGGCTCGCCGATCGCGAGCGCGATCTAGCGCTGCGCCATGGCGTAGCGCGTGAGCGAGTGGCGACGATCAGCAGCACATTCCCCCGACCCTGGTCGCGGAATCCCTCGGCGACGGCGGTGGCGTACGCCGCGGCCTGCAGGCGGACGAGCGCCGGCATGTCGGCAGGCGCGGCCACCACGACCGAGCGCGCGAGGCCTTCCGCCCCGAGGATGTTCTCGATGAACTCCTTCACCTCGCGGCCGCGCTCGCCGATGAGCCCGACCACGGCGACGTCGGCGCTGGTGTAGCGCGCCATGATGCCAAGGAGCACGCTCTTGCCAACACCGCTGCCCGCGAAGAGCCCAACCCGCTGCCGCGGCCGACGGTGAGCAGGGTGTTGATCGCGCGCACCCCGACGTCCAGCGGTTCCGCGATCGGGGCGCGCTGGATCGGGTTGATCGGCCGGCTCTGCAGCGAG
>CAVZZN010000007.1:0-471154 GCA_963779805.1 uncultured beta proteobacterium | reverse complement strand
ACTGTCTTCATCGCAACCCTCCCGTTCGGTCGAACGCGTACCTACCGCGGCGGCGCAACGCCATGCCGCCCGTCGCGGCGCTGTCAGGACTCGGGGTGTGGGCAAAGCCCGTCGCGACAGCCGCGACAATCAGCCTACGCGGCCAACGAGCCACAGGCTTGTGAATTGTCAAATCGACGTGGGGACGGCGAATTGCCGGGCAGCTCCGGTTCGGCCTCGCGCAAGCGCCCGGACCCGTCCGATCCCGCGCGGTGGCCGCGGTCGTTCGGGGCCACCTCGACCGCGCCGTCACGTTGGACGGCCGTGGTCGCGTGGGCGGTCCGGGAATCGTCGCGCAATGCCTTTCGAAAGGGGTATTGATCTGGATCATATGCGTCGCACCCTTGCGAGTGCCTACACTGCGGTGCAGCCGCTGCGGCAGAAGTGCACACTGACTCGGCGGCATTGGCTGCGCGCGAGGGAGACGACATCGCCGTCGGTTCCCGCTCGTGACGTCGCCCGCGCAAGCGGTACCTGCTTCGCGGGCCAACGATAGAGGCGTCGCATGACACATGGCACGTCCGGAAGGTTGTTTGCGGCCGTCCCGATCCTGGCGTGGCTCGCTCTGCTGATCGCGCCGAATCCGCAGCCCGCATACGCGCAGCTCGCCACGACGCGGGTGCAAGGCAAGGACATGCGGGTCCTGTATGCCAACGCGGCGGACATTGCGGAGGGGAAGCGGGCTGCCGAGAAGGTCTGCGCGGGATGCCACGGCGTCAACGGCGTCAGCCTCACCGAAGGCATTCCGCATCTTGCGGGGCAGCGCCCGGTCTATCTCTACCTCGAGCTCAAGGCGTACCAGTCGGGCGTACGGGGCAGCAGCGCGATGCGCGATGCCGTGCAGCTGCTCAGCGACGACGCACTCATGAAGACAGCGGCGTACTACGCGAGCCTGGATCCACCGGTTCCCGCCCGCAGTGCGCCCGCAGCGGCCGCAAAGTCCGATCCGCTGCAGGCGGCCAAGGCCGCCGCGGCCGGCTGCGGCGGATGCCATGGCGACGATGGGGTCAGCAAGACGCCCGGCACGCCGAGCCTCGCCGGAATGGACCCGAAGTACCTCGCCGCAGCCATGAAGGCCTACAAGAGCGGCCAGCGCAAGAACGACGTCATGGGCTCCATGGTCGCCGCGCTCAGCGATGCGGACATCGCCAACCTCGGCGTGTACTACGCGCTGCAGAAGCCTGCGCCGCCGCCCTCGACGAAGCCCGGCGATCCTGCCGCCGGCAAGGCAGCGTCCGCGGCATGCGCCGGTTGCCATGGCGACACCGGCGTCGCGACCGCGGCGGGCACTCCGAGCCTCGCGGGTCAGGACGCGGAGTACCTCACGGAGGCGCTCGCCGCCTACAAGCGAGGCGAGCGCAAGGACGAGACGATGAAGCCGCTCGCCGAGTCGCTGGATCAGACGGGGATGCGCAACCTCGCGGCCTATTTCGCAACCCAGAAGCCGCAGGCGGCGAAGGTCGCGAGGCCGCTCACCACGGCCGAATGGGTGCAGCGCTGCGATCGCTGCCACGGCCCGAACGGCAACAGCACCGATCCGAGCCTGCCCGCACTGGCCGCGCAGCGCGTCGACTACCTGACAAAAGTGCTGCGCGCGTATCGCACCGGCGAACGCAGGAGCCCGCAGATGGCGGCGATGTCGGACGTGCTGAGCGAGGCCGACATCCAGGGACTCGCGGCCTACTACGCACGCCAGAACGCGCGCGCGGTGGTCTACGTGCTCACGCGGTGAACGGCGCTTCGCAGATCAAGTCGAATGCCAGCGTCGGCCTTTCGCAACCCGGACCCCGGGCGAGGCTCACTTTGACTTCCGGTTGCCCCGGCGCCGGTAACCCTGCCGTGCCCGATCGGGGCCCGGCCATCGACCCACAGAAGCCAGGAGATCCAACATGAAACGCGCGCTGCTGATCGTCGGAGCAATCACCTTTCTCGGCATGAGCACTGTCGGTCTCGCCAAGGGCGATGCCGTGGCGGGCAAGGCGAAGGCGGCGAGTTGCACGGGCTGTCATGGTGCGAACGGAGAGGGCAAGGCACCGAACCCCGCGCTCGCGGGCAAGACCGACGACCAGATCGAGCATGCGCTGAAGGACTACAAGTCCGGCAAGCGCAGCAACGGCGTCATGAAGGCCTTCGCCTCCAAGCTGAGCGAGCAGGACATGGAGAACATCGCCGCGTACTACTCGTCGCTGAAGAAGTAGTCGGCATCGTTGCGGCCTGCCGCGCCATCGCCCACGCGGTGGGAATGCGAACGCGGGCCGCAATCCGAGCGCTCACCCACACGGAACGACAGCCATGGACGACGTCCCCCTGCACCGGATGTACCGCCACTACTCCGAGCTGCCGTACAGCCAGCGCGTGCTGTACACGATGACGCTGATCGTGCTCGGCCTGGCGTACGTGTTCGCGACCACATATCTGTATCACACGTATGCAGGCCGTGCGGGCGGCAATCCGATGATCCTGTCGTACCACGACATCGTCGCCGCCTACAGCGGCACCGGGAAGGGCTCCAAGCTCGAGTCGGCGCTGCGTGGCCCGATGTCGAGCATGCTCCCGCCGTATGAGAGCCAGGTCCTGATCGACTGGGTGCGCGAGGGAACCAAGCAGGACGTCTACGACAGCAAGGTCAAGCCGATCCTCGACCACCGCTGCATGACCTGCCACGACGGCAGCAATCCGCACCTGCCGAACCTGAACGGCTACGACAACCTGAAGAAGGTCACGGAGACGGACACCGGCACCGATGTCTTCACCCTCGTGCGCGTCTCGCACATCCATCTGTTCGGGCTCACGATGGTGTTCTTCATCATGGGCTCCATGTACACGCACGCCTACGTCCGTCCGGTGTGGTTCAAGTGCCTCGTGATCGGGCTGCCGTTCGTGTTCCTGATGACGGACATCCTGTCCTGGTACATCACCAAGGTGTTCCATCCGTTCGCGATCGTGGTGATGCTCGCGGGGGGCCTCATGGGCACCTGCTTCGCCTTCATGTGGGTCACGACGATGTGGCAGCTCTGGTTCGCGAAACCGCCCAAGCCCGTCATGCAGCGGTCGGACGGCGTGCACGTGCCGAGCGTGGACTGAGCTCCCATTGGCGCAACCCGGGCGGAATCACGATGCGCGCAGGCAACGGGGCTACGCAGTGATGGTGCACCGAGTCGGGCCGGCGTGTTTCACGTTCAACCGAAAACCGGAGTGGAGAAACGCATGTTCGATCGTACCGTCCGAAGCGTAATGCGGCGGCGCGGGCTGCTCAGGGGCCCGTCGGACATTCTCGTGAGCAGCGCGGCAACGCTCATGGCGCGGTCGAACGTGGGGGCCATCATGGTCCTCGACGGCGACCGCCTGGTCGGTATCTTCACCGAGCGCGACGCGGTCTTTCGCGTCATGGCGCGAGGACTGGATCCGAACGAAACGTGCATCGGCGACGTGATGACGCCGAGCCCACGCACGATCGGGCCGAACGAGCCGCTCGGACTGGCGCTGCTGATGATGCACGAGGGCGGCTTTCGCCACCTGCCGGTGATCGAGGACGGCAAGCCGGTCGGCATCGTCTCGGCGCGCAGCGCCATGGATCCCGACCTGGAGGAGTTCGTGTCCGAGGCGCAACGGCGCGAGTACTTCAGCAAGAAGCGTTGCGCGTGACGGTTGTTCCATTGCTCGCGGCGGGTTGCCCGCACCGGGCAGAAGGTTCGCGACGACGATCGGTCGAACCGCTTGCGGCGCGTTAACGCAGATCAAGGAACGCTGCGTGCAAACGACTAGGGTGAGATGCATGAACGTTTCCGATCATCGCCTGCCGACCATCGCCGGCTGCCTGCTCGCGCTGATGCTCGCGTGGAGCCCAGCCTCTGCGCAGCAGGCCACGACGAGCAGCGGCCTGGTGGTGAACCTGGGTATCGTCCCCGCGGAGGTGGCGTTGCGCGCCGACGGCCATCGCGATGCCCATCCTGCGCACCCGCCATCCGGCTCGCAGCACTTGCTCATCACGCTCGAGGACGAGAAGGCGCACCGCCGCGTCGGCGACGCCGACGTGGTCGTCGAGGTGACGGATCCCCACGGCCGAGTCGAGCGCAAGCCGATGCTGCACACGCAGGCGGGCGGATTGCCGGATTACAGCGAGCTCTTCGTCTTCGGCTGGTCCGGCGCCTACCACATCCGGGTGATCATCACTCCCAAGGCGGGCGGCAAACCGGCCGAGGTAAGCTTCACGGTCCATTACGACGTGTGAGGCCCGGAGTTCGCGTGTGCTCCATCCGAGCGGCGCGGACGATCCTCACCGAGGCGCACATGTTCAAGAGGCTGCCTGAAGCCGCCGGCTCGGCGGTTCGCATCGTCATCGACGGGCGTGCGTTCGAGGCGCGTGCCGGCGACACCGTCGCTGCCGCGTTGCTCGCGGCGGGCATATCGCACTTCCGGACGAGCACCGCGGGTGCGCCACGCGCGCCCTACTGCATGATGGGCGTGTGCTTCGATTGCGTGGTGACGATCGACGGCGTCGGCGACCGGCAGGGATGTCTCGTGACGGTGCGCGAGGGCATGCAGGTCGGCACCGGGCGTGCCGCGCCGGACCGCGGAGCGTGAACGCGCGCGTCCTGCGCGACGCGTACGACGTCGCCGTCATCGGCGCGGGACCGGCCGGCCTCGCGGCGGCGACGGTCGACGGCCAATGCCGGACTCGCCACGGTGCTCCTCGACGAGCAGTCATCGCCCGGCGGCCAGATCTATCGTGCGATCACGCGCACGCCCGTGCAGCGGCGCACGATCCTCGGAGACGACTACTGGCGGGGCAAGCCCGTCGTCGACGCGTTCCTGGGCAGCGGTGCGCAGTACGTGCCCGGCGCGACGGTATGGAACGTGACCCCGGAGCGCTCGATCGGCGTCTGCTTCGAGGATGCCTCGATGCTGATCAGCGCGCGGCGCATCGTGCTCGCGACGGGCGCGCTGGAGCGACCGTTCCCCATCCCCGGGTGGACGATGCCCGGCGTGATGTCCGCGGGCGCGGGCCAGATCCTGCTGAAGGGCTCGGGACTCGTGCCCGAGCCGCCTGCGGTGCTCGCCGGATGCGGGCCCTTGCTGTGGCTCATCGCCTGGCAGTACCTCAATGCGAACGCGCCGATCAGCGCGATCCTCGATACCACGCCGGCGGCCAATCGCAGCCAGTCGATCGGGCACGTGCTCCCTTTCATGTTCTCGCCGTACGTCGCGAAGGGCCTGCAACTGCTCGCGCAGGTGAAGAGCCGCGTGCGCGTCCTCGACGGGATTACGTCGCTGCGCGCGCTGGGGAATTCCAGGCTCGAGATGGTCGCGTTTTGCCGCGACGGTCGCCGGGAGGAGATGCTGCCCGCGACCACCCTTCTTCTGCATCAGGGTGTCGTGCCGAACGTGAACCTGGCGATGGTCGCCGGGGTGGAGCATCGCTGGGACGACCTGCAGCTGTGCTGGAAGCCGGTGGCGGACGCATCCGGGGGCACATCGCGTCCGGGCATCGCTGTCGCCGGCGACGGTGCGGGCGTGGCGGGAGGGCCGGCCGCGGAGCAGCGCGGGATCCTCGCCGGCATTGCAGCCGTTCGTGCACTGGCGCCGAGAAGCGCCGTCCCGGACGAGGCCAGGGCGCGTAGCGCGCTGGCGAAATTCGTCACCGGCCGCAGCTTCCTCGATACGCTGTACCAGCCGGCCCGACAATTCCGCGTGCCGGTCGGCGACACGATCGTGTGTCGCTGCGAGGGCATTACCGCGCGGCAGATCGCGGACGCGATTGCGGCCGGGCATGCGAGTCCGGCGGAGATCCAATCCGCATCGCGCTGCGGGGCGGGCGCCTGTCAGGGGCGCCTTTGCGGGCTCACGGTCACCGAGCTCGTCGCCCAGGCCCGCGGTATCAGGCCACAGGCCGTGGGCTATCTCCGGCTCCAGGCGCCCGTGAAGCCGATCACCGGCGAGATCGGCTGCAACGCCGGATCCCGCCTCGGGCCGAGTCGCCGCGCGCACCTGAACGGCTGCGCCGGGATCGGTCCGCCCGGCACTCGATCGCGTCCTCGATGGACGTGGCACCGCGGTGTCAAGCGGCCTGCGATCGTTGTCACCGGCCGTTGTTTAATGCAAGCTTCGCCCCGCATCGCCACTGCAGGAATCGCCATGACCGACAAGAAATTCGCATCCCAGGCCGATCTCGAGGACAAGAAGGTGAGCTTCGACCGGCTCTCGCACTGTGCCTACGCGTACACCGCGGAAGGCGACCCGAATACGGGGATCGTGATCGGCGACGACGCCGTCATGGTGATCGACACGCAGGCGACGCCGGTGATGGCGCAGGACGTGCTGCGCCACATCCGGACGGTGACCGACAAGCCGGTCAAGTACGTGGTGCTCTCGCACTATCACGCCGTTCGCGTGCTCGGCGCGAAGGGCTACGAGCCCGAGCACATCATCGCGAGCCGCGACACCTACGACCTCATCGTCGAGCGCGGCGAAGCGGACATGAAGAGCGAGATCGAGCGCTTTCCGCGGCTCTTTCGCGCCGTCGAATCCGTTCCCGGCCTGACGTGGCCCACCATCGTGTTCGAGAAGCGCATGACGCTGTGGCTGGGCAAGCTGCAGGTCGAGATCATGCAGCTCGGGCGCGGGCACACGAAGGGCGATACCGTCGTGTGGCTGCCGCAGGATCGCGTGCTGTTCTCGGGCGACCTCGTCGAGTACAACGCGACGCCGTACACGGGCGATGCGTATCTCACCGACTGGCCGGCCACGCTGGACGCGGTGGCTGCGCTCCAGCCTGCGAAGCTCGTGCCGGGCCGCGGAGCCTCGCTGCAGACGCCTCAGGAGGTGCAGGCGGGCCTCGCCGGCACGCGGGCATTCGTCACGGAAATGTTCGAGAGCGTCAAGCGCGGCGTCGCGGCCGGCAAGGATCTGAAGGCCGTGTACCGCGAGACGTACGATGCGTTGAAGCCGAAGTTCGGGCACTGGGTCATCTTCGATCACTGCCTGCCGTTCGACGTGACCCGCGCGTACGACGAGTGCACGCGGTATCGCGATCCGCGCATCTGGACGGCGCAGCGCGACAAGGAGATGTGGCTCGCGCTCGAGAGCTGAGCGTGCCTCGAGCCGATCCCGCCGCGGGCCGACCTCGCCGCGACGCGATCTCGACCTGAGTCCATTTCGCCGCGAGGCGATCTCGCCGTGAAGCGATCTGCGCTGCCAGCGGGGACTGCCACGAAGACCTACGCCAATCCCGTCTACCCCTACGTCCGGTCGCCGGACCAGGACGGCCCGCCGCGTCGTCATCCGGTGCTCGTCGTCGGCGCCGGCCCCGTGGGGCTCGCGGCCGCGATCGATCTCGCGCAGCGGAACATTCCCGTCGTGGTGCTCGACGAGGACGACACGGTCAGCGTCGGCTCGCGCGCGATCTGCTACGCGAAGCGCGCGCTGGAGATCCTCGATCGCCTGGGCTGCGGCGAGCCCATCGCGCGCAAGGGCGTGCGCTGGAACGTCGGCAAGGTGTTCCACCGTGACGAGCTCGTCTACCAGTTCGACCTCCTGCGCGAGACGGGCCACCACCGGCCGGCGTTCGTGAACCTGCAGCAGTATCACCTCGAGGAATGCCTCGTGCACCGCCTGCAGGAGCTCCCCGCGGCCAGCGTGCGGTGGAAGAACAAGGTGGTCGGCGTCGATGCGGGCAGCGACGGCGTCGTGGTGACGATCGAGTGTCCCGACGGTCGCTACACCGCGAAGTGCGACTGGCTCATCGCCGCAGACGGCGCGCGCAGCCCCGTGCGAACGTTCCTCGGTCTCGAGACCTCCGGGCAGGTGTTCCGCGATCGCTTCCTGATCGCGGACATCCACATGCGCTCGGACTTTCCGACGCGAGCGCTGGTTCTGGTTCGATCCGCCGTTCCACCCGAACCAGTCGGTGCTGCTGCACAAGCAGGCCGACGACGTGTGGCGGGTCGACTTCCAGCTGGGATGGGATGCCGATCCGGAACGCGAAAAGCAGCCCGGCCGCATCATGGCGCGCCTGAAGGCCATGCTCGGCCCCGACGCGCAGTTCGACATCGAATGGGCGAGCGTGTACACGTTCCAGTGCCGGCGCATGCCGCACTTCCGGCACGGGCGCGTGCTGTTCGTCGGCGATGCCGCCCATCTCGTCTCGCCGTTCGGCGCGCGCGGCGCGAACAGCGGCTTCCAGGACACGGACAACCTCGTCTGGAAGCTCGAGCTCGTGCTGAAGGGCGCGGCGCCGGAGCGCCTGCTCGACACCTACGACAGCGAGCGCTGCGCGGCAGCCGACGAGAACCTCCTCAATTCGACCCGCGCGACGGACTTCATCACGCCCAAGAGCCCCGTGTCGCGCACCTTCCGCGATGCCGTGCTCGGACTTGCGAAGCGCTATCCCTTCGCGCGCAAGCTCGTCAACAGCGGCCGGCTGTCGGTGCCGTACGTGCACGTCGACTCGCCGCTGAACACGCCGGATCGCGCAGGCGAGACGTTCGCCGGCACGATGGTGCCCGGCGCCCCGGCGGCCGATGCGCCGGTGCGCGGTGCACGCTCCGAATGGCTGCTCGACTACCTGTGCGACGGCTTCACGCTGCTGACGTTCGGCGATGCGGTGTCGCGCGAGGAGCGCGCCGCGCTCGCGGGTGAGCGCGTGCCGTGTCACGTCGTGCGCGTCGGGGCGGCCGGCGAGCACGACGCCAGCGCGATCGAGGACGTGCAGGGGCTCGTCGCGCAGCGCTACGACGGGCGCCCCGGCACGTGCATCCTGTTGCGGCCCGACCAGATCGTATGCGCGCGCTGGCGCGGCTACGATGCGCAAGCGGTGCGCGCGGCGATCGCGCGTGCCACCGCGACCGCGTGACCGTTCGAAAGACCGCCATGCCGCTCATCACCGAATCCAACCTGACCGCGTCCGACGATTTCTACGAGAGCCTCATCGCCATGCATCGCGACCTCACCGCGGAGCAGAGCGCGCTCGTGAACGCGCGGCTCATCCTGTTGCTCGCCAATCACATCGGCGATCTCGCGATGCTGCGCGAGGCGATGGCCGCCGCGCGGGAGGACGTGATACCCGCAGTGGACGGCGGGGACGAGTGGCGCATGCGTCGGCGCTGACCGCGTGCGCATCCTGTTCGTCAAGCGCGACAAGCTCGGCGACCTCCTGCTGACCACTCCGCTCCTCGCGCACCTCGCCACGGTGCGTCCGGAGTGGGAGCTGCATCTTCTCGCCAACGACTACAACGCGTGGGTGGCCCGCGATCACCCGGCATTGACCCGCACGTGGGTGTATCCGCGCGTCAAGCACCAGGGTCGTGTCCGGATCGGCGCCGCACTCGCCCAGGTGCCGCTGTGGTGGTCGCTCCGGCAGCAGCACTTCGACGTTGCAATTGCGATGAACGGCGATGAATCGCCGCGCGCCATACGGCGTGCGATCGCCACCGGCGCGAAGCGCGTGATCGCGTACGCGAACGATCCGGCGCACTACGGGCGCAAGCTCACCGACGCGTTCCCCGTTCCCGGTGCAGGCCACGAGGTCGATCGCATGGCGGCCCTGCTGCACCCGCTCGGCATCGAGCGGCCGGCGCAGTGGACCGCGCCGCGTTACGTGCTGCCCGCGTCGGGCATCGGGTTCGCGCGCGGCTGGCTTGCGGAGCACGGCCTCGCCGCCGACGGCTACGTCGTGGTCGGTCTCGGCGCGCGCCGCGAGAAGAAGCAGCCGGACGTCGCGCAGCTCGTGCGCTGGACGGCGCGGCTGCACGACGCGCACGGCCTCGCGACCGTGTTCATGTGGACGCCCGGGCGGCGCGACGATCCGGCGTATCCCGGAGACGACGACATCGCGCAACCCTTGCTCGATCGCGGGCTGCCGTTCGTGCATCCCTATCGCGGGCCGATCCCGGAGGCGATCGCGCTCATCTGGCACGCACGCACTTCGGTGCTGCCGGACTCGGGGCTCATGCATTTCGCGGCGGCGAGCCCCGGCGGCGTGCTGGGCCTGTTCGCCGACCCGTCGGAGTCGGCGCCCGCATCGCGCTGGGCACCGCTCGGACCGCGCGCGCGCTGGGTCGAAGCGCCGAAGGCGATTCCGGAGCTCGACGACGAAACGATCTTCGCAGCGCTCGAGCCGCTGCTCTGAGCGTCGAGCTCGAGGCCCGCAACCCGTTGTCCCGAACAATGGTTCGGGACAACGAGGTGGACGCGATCAACGCGCGGCCTTCTCCGCCGCGATCCAGGCGTCGATCTGCTCCTCCAGCACCGCAAGCGGCAGGGCGCCGTTGTCGAGCACCGCGTTGTGGAAGCGCCGCAGGTCGAAGCGATCGCCGAGCGCCGCCTTCGCCTTCGCGCGCAGCGCCTTGATCTTGAGCTCGCCCACCTTGTACGCGGTGGCCTGTCCCGGCCACACGATGTAGCGATCGACCTCCGCCACCGCGAAGCCGTGCGTGGCCGCCGCATGCTGCTCGAGATACGCGATGGCGCGCTCGCGTGTCCAGCCGAAGGCGTGCAGGCCCGTATCGACGACGAGGCGGCACGCACGATGCATCTCGAGCGAAAGCGCGCCGAAGCGGGAGTACGGATCGGCATACATGCCCATCTCGTAGCCGAGCGACTCGGCATACAGGCCCCAGCCTTCGACGTACGCGGTGAAGTTGCCGTTGCGCCGGAACTCGGGCAGGGCCGAGAGCTCCCTCGCGCGCGAGATCTGCAGGTGGTGTCCCGGCACCGCTTCGTGCAGCAGCAGCGCCTCCATGCGCCACTTCGGGCGGGTCGCCAGGCGATTGACGTTGGCTTCGAAATAGCCGGCGCGGCTGCCGTCGGCGGCGCCTGCGGTGTAGTGCTCGGCGCTGTCGCCTTCCTCGGGGAGCATGGCGCGGATGCCGTACGGCAGGCGCGGCAGCACGGCGAAGAGCGCGGGCAGCTTCGCGTCGGCACGCTTCGCGATGTCGCGATAGCCCGTCAGCATCTCCTCCGCGCTGTGGTAGAAGAACTTCGGGTCGCTGTTGAGGAAAGCCTGGAACTGCGCGCGCGAGCCCTTGAAGCCGCTCTCGGCCATCGCGGCATCCATCGCCTTGCCGATGCGTTCGACTTCGCGCAACCCCAGCTCGTGGATCTCGCGCGCGCTCATGTCGGTGCTGGTGCTGTCCGCGAGCATGGCCTGGTAGTAGGCCGCGCCTCCGGGGAGCTTCGATGCGGCCACGTCGCTGCGCGCCGCGGGCAGGTAGCGCTTCTCGTAGAAGTCGCGCAGCTTGCGGAAAGCGGGAACGACGTCGTCGCGAATCGCGCGTTGCCCCGCCGCCGCGAGGCGCTCGCGATCCGCGGTCGCGACGTCCGCCGGGAAGTGCAGGAACGGCGCGTACTCCGGGCTGCGCGCCGGATCGGGATCGAGCTGGGCGTCGATCTGCTGCGGCACGCGCGCGATCGCGACCTTCGCCGGCATCCACCCGGTCTCGATGGCGCGCTCCATGCGCGCGAGGAGCGCGTCGATGCTCGCGGGAAAGGCGTTCAGGCGCTTGAGATAGTTCTCGTAATCGCGCACCGACTCGAAGCGCGTGGCGCGGGCGAGCTGCGCAAGCTCGAGCTGCGGCCCGTCCTGCTGCGTGACCGGTGACCACCAGTCCATCGCGCCGAAGGGCAGGTCGCCATAGAAGGCATCGAGCGCGGCGCTGCGATCGAGCTTGTAGCGCAACACGCGCAGCGAAACGCGATCGCTCGCGTCGAGCGCGGATGCATCGATCGCCTTCGCCCGCTCGCGGAACGCCCGCAGCGCGGCGCGCCTTCCCGCGACGGCCGCAGCGGATTCGTCGCCCAGGCGGTCGTCGTACCGGTGATCCCCGAGGTAGGTGGCCATCTCCGGCCGCTCGCGCAAGCGCCACTGCCAGTAGTCGTCGAACAGGGCATGCGCCTGCGTGGCCGGGTCGACGCGTGGAGCGTCGGCAGCACGCGCGGCCTGGGCAACCGGCAGGAGCAGCACGACGAACCACAGCAGACGGGCGATGCGCATCGCGTTTGCGCTCGGGTGCATGCAAGTGTCCTGCGGTGGGCTGGAGAGGCGGATCATACGCGTCCGCGGCGCCCCGACTACAATGCAGACTTTCCCGCGGAGGACTCCCGATGCCCGGCAACCTCGTCCTGACCGAAACGCGCGGCCGCGTGGCCGTCGTCCGGCTCAACCGCCCCGAGCGCATGAACGCCCTGAGCGACGCGCTCGCGCTCGAGCTCGCCCAGGCGCTCGCGGCCCTCGATGCCGATCCCGCGATCGGTGCGATCGTCATCACCGGCAACGACAAGGCGTTCGCCGCCGGCGCCGACATCGGCGCGATGGCCGAGTGGGATTACCAGAAGGTCTACGGCGACAACTACATCACGAAGGATTGGGAGGCAGTGCGCGGCGTGCGCAAGCCGGTGCTCGCCGCGGTCGCGGGCTACGCGCTGGGCGGCGGCTGCGAGCTCGCGATGATGTGCGACATCGTCATCGCCGCGGAGACGGCGAAGTTCGGCCAGCCGGAGATCACGATCGGCACCATGCCGGGCATGGGCGGCACGCAACGCCTGCCGCGTGCGATCGGCAAGGCGAAGGCGATGGACATGTGCCTCACCGGACGCATGATCGATGCGCAGGAGGCCGAGCGCGCCGGTCTCGTCGCGCGGGTCGTTCCCGCGGACAAGCTCGAGGAAGAGGCGATCGCGGTCGCGGCGCGGATCGCCTCGTTCTCGCTGCCGGTCGTGCTCAAGATCAAGGAAGCGATCAACCGCGCGTTCGAATCGTCGCTGGCGGAAGGGCTGCTGTTCGAGCGGCGCGAGTTCCACGCGACGTTCGGCCTCGAGGACCAGAAGGAAGGCATGCGGGCGTTCGTGGAAAAGCGCAAGCCCGCGTTCCGTCATCGCTGAAGGGACACCGTGAGCGCGACTGCAACGAACGAATCGTCGGCCCTCACCCCGACTCCGGAGGACATCCGCGTCGAGCAACCGGCCCTCGGCGTGGTGATGATCACGCTCGAGCGACCGGCGTTTCGCAATGCGCTGCGCACGCAGACGCTGCGCGAGATCGCGCAGGCGCTCGACGACGCGGCGGCGAACGACGAGACACGCGCCGTCGTGATCACCGGGGGCACGAAGTACTTCGCTGCGGGCGCCGACATCCGCGAGATGGCGAGTCTCGGCCCCGCCGAGATCCTGCTGCACGAGCGGCAACGGCATTGGCGTACCATCGCCGCGTTTGCGAAGCCGCTGCTCGCGGCGGTGAACGGCTACGCCCTGGGCGCAGGTTGCGAGCTCGCGCTGTGCGCGGACATCGTGTGCGCCGGCGCCAACGCGCAGTTCGGGCAGCCCGAGATCAACCTGGGCATCATCCCGGGCGCGGGCGGAACGCAGCGTCTGCTGCGCGTCGCAGGCAAGGGCCTCACGATGCAGATGGTGCTCACGGGACAGCCGATCGATGCGAATGCGGCACTCGCCGCGGGCCTCGTGGTCGAAGTGGACGAGCCCGAGAGTGCGATCGCGCGCGCGCTGGAGCTCGCCTCGATCATCGCGGCAAAACCGCCGCTCGCGGTCCAGGCGGCCAAGGCTTCGGTGTTGCGCGGCTTCGAGCTGCCGCTCGGCGATGCGCTCGTCGCCGAGCGACAGGCCTTCGCGCAACTGGCGGCCACGGCCGATCGCAACGAGGGCATCGCGGCGTTCCTCGAGAAGCGGCCGCCGCGATTCACGGGACGCTGACCGTGCAAGACGCAAGGCTGGAGATCGTGGCTGCAACGCAGGACATCGGAACGAGGCGGTCCCTCACGCGTGCGTGGATGATGCTGGCCGTGGTGCTGGCGCTCGCCGGGTGCGCGGAAACGACCATTCGCACGGCGTGGCTCGATCCCGGGTACACCGGCGGCGCGTTCCACAAGATCGTGGTGGCCGGCGTGCAGGGCACGGTGGCGGACCGTCGCGTGTTCGAGGACGTGTTCAGCAATCACCTGCGCGCAGCCGGCATCGATGCCGTGCCCGGCTACCAGCTCATCCCCGACGATGCCAAGGGCGACGAGCCGCGCTGGAACGCGGCCGTGCAGGGCTCGGGCGCCGACGGCGTGCTCGTCGCCCGTCTGGTGCGCATCGATACGCGCACGCAGGTCACCACGGCGCTGGTGCCGGCCCCGTGGGTCATGGGCACGGGGCCGTACGGCTGGTATCCGGGCTGGGTGACGATGCCCGACGTGCGCCAGTACGACGTCGCGATCATCGAGACCACGCTGTTCGACGTGCGCAGTCGCAAGGTCGTCTGGGCCGCGACGTCGGAAACGTTCAACGTGAGCGATGTCGGTCGCCAGGCGGCGAGCATGGCCGAGACGATCATCCGCGAGCTCGCGCAGCGCGGCCTGCTCACGATCGCGCGCCGCTCCTGATCCGCAATCGCGTCCCGGCGTCACCTCCGGCGTGCCCCGGAGGCACCCGGGAGGCAAGTCAGGCACGCGGCAGCGCGGCGATGGCGAGCGCGAGCAGCAGCGCGAGCACCACTGTCCAGCCCGCTACGGCCCACCACGAGTGCCGACGCTTGCGCGCCACGAGATCGGGGTCGCGCAACGCATCGGGAAAGGGGCGCGGCGGAACCGGGAAGATGCGCGCGTCCTTGGGGTCCGCGGGCCAGCGCGCGCGGTATTCGAACGGCGTCACGACGGGTGCATCGCCCCACGGGCGCGCCGTCGGGAACTGGGGGAAGCGCAGCAGCAACAACGTTTCGAGGTCCTCGCACAGCCAGGCGTCGAGCAACCCGGGTGCTGCGCCGCGCCCGCCAGCCGCGCAACGCGTGAGCGCCGCGACGATCTCCTCGAACGCGGCGGCGGGCATGAGGCGCGTCTGGTCCTCGGTGAGGTAATCGTAGAGCCCGCGGCCCTTGGCCCATCCCTCGCGCACCAGCAACCACGGCAGGCCGATCGTCGCGCGCACCGCGGCGGCCGGGCCGCGACGGCGTACGTCGAGGCCGAGGGCACGCAGCACGTCCACGCTGATGCCCGCACAGTTCATCGCCGCGTGGTCGTACGCGATCTGGTGCCGGTACAACTGCACGTAGGTGCGATCGAGGGCATCCTGCACGGCATTGGCAGCGCGGTCCGACGCCAGCACCGCAACCGCGAGCACGGACGGACGGTAATAGCCCTGGCCGCTGTTGAGGTCCGCGAGGTAGTTGTCGAGCGGCACGGGTGCGGCGATGATCGATTTCTCGCTCACGCTGTCGAGCGTGTAGAAGTTGTTCGCAAGCCAGTCCGCGATCCCGCCGTCGGCGCGCGTGCGTCCCGTCACGATGGCGAAGTGACCGCCGTGGGCCTCGTCGTCGTCGCCCTGTGCGCCGTTGAGGATGAACCCGAGCACCGGACGCCCTGCCGGAACCGGCGATGCCGGATGGCGCGTCCACAGGTGCGATGCCTCGAACGGTGCGGCGGCTCCGCCGTGAGGATCGCGGCGGACCAGCGCACGAATGCGCTCCGGCGCGAGCGGCAGCGTTTCGTGCGCGGCGAGCGGCATCTCGTCCGGCAAGCGGAAGTCCTCCGGCCAGATCGTGCGCACCAGCGCCGTCGCGCCGTCGAGGGTTGCCCGGACGCGCACGTCGCGGCGTGCGAACCACTGCGCCGACGCTGCGTTGAAGAAATCCTTGATGAGCGGCGATTGCGGGATCAGTCGCACGGACCACGCTGCCTCACCCGCGCGCAGGGTCGCCCCATCCGGCGCGAGACGTGCATGTGCGACGACGTGCGGGGCCGCCACCCAGATCAGGGGTGGCGCCGTCGCGAGCAACCCTGCGCTCGCGTGCGCGGCGGCCCACGCTGCGAGATCCGCCTCGGCGCGCATCCCGGGTGCAGGTCGCGGCAGCGCGGCCTCGTCCGCGGGCAGCGCGACCGTCTCGCTTTCGAAGTACCAGCGCGCATGACGCGTCGTGCAGCCCGGATTGGCGGCGCCGGGACCGACGACGAACGCGCCGGGCCGAAAGAGTCCGTACGCTGCCTCCGATGCGGTCAAGCCGGAGCCCGGAGGCGATACGGGCCGCACCGGCGTCGGGGCGGTCGATGCCGGCCGCACCGGTGTCGGCGGGATCGATGCAGGCGGCACGGGAACCGGCTCGATCACGTTGGCTGCGCGGCCCTGGGATTCGCCATCGCGCGATTATGCGCGAGAGCGCGTCGCCTTGCGCGATGCGCTCGCAGCGGCGCGCTATGATGCGCAGCTTTTGGGGGAGAGGGTATGGCCGCAGAGCGTCTCATCGATCGTCTTCGATCCGATCCTGCGCACGAGCGCGCCGCATTGATCGCCGGCCTGTCGGGCGCGTCCCCTTCGATCCCGCCCAAGTACTTCTACGATGCGCTCGGCTGCGCGCTGTTCGCGGCGATCTGCGAGCTCGACGAGTACTACCCGACCCGCACCGAGCGCGCGATCTGCGAGCGGCATCGCGCCGACATCGCCGGCAGCATCGGCGGCGCCACGCAGCTCGTGGATCTGGGCGCCGGCGACGGTCGCAAGGCGCAGCAATGGTTCGGCGCCCTCGGCGTTTCGCGCTACGTTGCCGTCGACATCGCGCGCCCCGCGCTGCAATCCACGCTCGACCGGCTTGCGAGCGAGCATCCGCAGGTCGAGAGCGTCGGCGTGCTCACGGATTTCACCGCCGGGCTCGACCTCGAAGGCACGCTCGCCGCCGAACCCACGCTGTTCTTCTACCCGGGCTCGTCGATCGGCAACTTCGCGCCGCACGAGGCGCTCGGCGTTCCTGCGCCGCGTTCGTGCGCTCGCGAGCGCCACGCATGCCGGCAGCGGCCTGCTGATCGGTGTCGACACCAAGAAGGACAAGGCGCGGCTCGATGCCGCTTACGACGATGCGCTCGGCGTCACGGCCGCGTTCAATCGCAACGTGCTGCGCCATGTCAACGCGATCGTCGACGCGAACTTCGACCCGCATGCGTTCCTCCATCGCGGTTTCTACAACGCGCGGCGCGGGCCGGGTGGAGATGCACCTCGAAGCGGCATCGCCGCAGCGCGTGCGCATCGGCACTGCCGTGCGCACGTTCGAGCCCGGCGAGCGCATCCTCACCGAGCATTCGTGGAAGTACGCGCCCGCGGAGTTCACCGCGTTGCTGCACGAGGCGGGATTTGCGAGCGTGCGCTGCTGGCAGGACGAGCGCGGCGACTTCGCCGTGATGCATGCGACGTAACCAAACCCTTTACTCTGAGTAAAAACCGGGGCGCCACGCTTCCACCCTGGCGAAGCGGTTGCCCCGGCTTTTACTCAGAGTAATGGGGTCAAACGCGCGGCAGCGCGCAGATCGCCTCACCGCGCCAGGCGAATCCCGCTGAACTGCCATCGCGCTTCCGGCGGGAAGAAGTTGCGGTAGGTCGCGCGGATGTGCGAGCGCGGCGTCGCGCACGAGCCGCCGCGCAGCACGTACTGGCTGCACATGAACTTGCCGTTGTACTCGCCGACCGCGCCGCGGCGCGACGCGAAAGCCGGGGTAGGGCGCGTACTCGCTGCGCGTCCACTCCCACACGTCGCCGAAGAGCTGCGCCGGAGCGTCGTGCGCCGCGTGACGCGCGGCCGGCAGCGGCTCGAAGGCGCGCGCTTCGGCGAAGTTGCCGGCGATCGGCGCGCTGCACGCGAGCGCTTCCCACTCGTGCTCGGTCGGCAGGCGCGCGCCGGCCCAGCGCGCATACGCATCGGCCTCGAAGAAGCTCACGTGCGCGACGGGTGCGTGCTCGTCGACCGGCACGCGACCGTGCAGCGTGAACGTGCTCCAGCCGCCGCCGTCGTCGCTCTCGCTCCAGTACAGCGGCGCATTCCAGCCGCGCGCCTGCACGGCGTCCCAGCCGAGCGAGAGCCACAGCTCCGGGCGGGCGTAGCCGCCGTCGGCGATGAACGCCATGTACTCGCCGTTGGTGACCGGATGCGACGCGAGCTCGAACGGCTCGAGATGAACGCGATGGCGCGGGCGCTCGTTGTCGAAGGCGAAGCCGCGCGCCCGCGTCGCCCGTCCACACGATGCCGCCGCTGTGCGCATGCCATCGCGATGCGTGCGCGTGACCCACCGCCCGCGGCGGTGCGGGCTGGTAGGCCGGGGCGAGGGGATTGCGCGACAGCAGGTGCTTCAGATCGGTGACGATCAGCTCCTGGTGCTGCTGCTCGTGCTGCAGCCCGAGCTCCACGAGCGCACCGAGATCGGGCTCGCCCGGCGCGCGCGGCAGCAGGCGCTGCACGCGCGCGTCGACGTGCGCACGATAGGCGCGGACCTCGTCGAGCGACGGGCGCGACAGCAATCCGCGCTCGGGCCGCGGATGCTTCGGCCCGACCGCGTTGTAGTACGAGTTGAAGAGCATCCGGAACGGCGCGGCGAAAGGCACGAACCCGGGCTCGAAGCGCTCGAGCACGAACGTCTCGAAGAACCAGGTGGTGTGCCCGAGATGCCACTTCACCGGGCTCGCATCGGGCATCGACTGCAGTGCACAGTCTTCCGCCGACAGGGGTGCGGCAAGACGCGTCGTTGCGTCGCGGACCTGCGTGAAGCGCACCGGCAGGCCGTGCACCGATGCGAGGCCGTCGTCGAGTGCCGGCGTGCCCGGCGGCGCAGTGCTCGCCATCTCCCATCCTCCGTGCGCCGCATGCTCGGGCGCGTTGTCCTGCCTTCGAGCGCAGCCGTGCGGGTGCGTTCCGCGATGCGCCCTCATGACCGTGCAGCACGTCTCGCAAGACCGCGGCGCAGGCGCTTGTCGAGCCTCGAGCACCGGCGCGTCCGAACGCAATCAGCGCGACTTGTGACGCAGATCAAACGCTTCTGTAGAGCCTCATTGCGGCAAAGCGTAGCATCGGTCGCACATCGTAGGACCCGCCCGGTTACACACCGCGCATTCGCGATTCCCGGGCCCGCGTTCCAAGCGAAGGAGGGCAGGTTGAGACCGACAGATCCGGAGCACGCGACCGACCGCACCGCGGTCGCGGGTCCCTGCGCCGGCGCCCGTCTCGATCTTATCTCCCTCCTGCCAACAAGGCTGCCGGACATGGCCGCCACCGGGCGGTGGTTCCCGCCCGGTGCGGCGACGCATTGCGCAGCACGGCCCCGGTCGCGCCGGGTTTACACAGCAGTGGCCACCTTCTAAAGCCACACAGGGATCTTCCATGTCGAACTTCGAGATCGTCGCCCGCGAGGACTTTTCCGACGTCACGTACCTGCTCAAGGTCAAGCATCCGCTGATGGCCCGTGCCGCCAAGGCCGGCCAGTTCGTGATCGTGATGTCGCATCCGGAAGGAGAGCGCATTCCCCTCACGATCGCCGACTACGACGCGAACGAGGGCACGATCACGCTCGTGATCCAGGCGGTGGGCAAGAGCACGCGCGAGATGCAGCAGATGTGCACGGTCGGCAGCACGCTGTACGCGATGGTCGGCCCGATGGGCATTCCGAGCCCGATCAAGAAGCTCAAGAAAGTGCTTTGCGTCGGCGGCGGCCTCGGCGTCGCGCCCACGTTTCCGCAGGCGCGCGCGTTCCAGGAGGCCGGCGCCTACGTCATCGGCGTGATCGGCTTTCGCACCAAGAGCCTCGTGTTCTGGGAGGACAAGTATCGCAGCGTGTGCGACGACTTCATCCTCTGCACCGACGACGGCACGGCCGGCGTGAAGGGCCACGTGGGCATCGGCATCAAGCTCGCGCTCGAGCGTCATCCCGACATCGAGGAGTGCGTCGCGATCGGTCCGCCGGTGATGATGAAGGCGGCCGCGGATGCCACGCGCGCGGCGGGCATCAAGACGATGGTGAGCCTCAACCCGCTGATGGTGGACGGCACGGGCATGTGCGGCGGATGTCGCGTCAAGGTCGGCGGCGAGGTGAAGTTCGCCTGCGTCGACGGTCCCGACTTCGACGGCCACCAGGTCGACTTCGACGACCTCATCACGCGTCTGAAGCGCTTCACCGAGGAAGAGAAAGCCGCGATGGAGCGCTTCAACGAAAACTGCCGGCTGATGCAGCAGAACCAGAGCGTCGTGCAATCGGCCACCGATCCCGAATTCTTCTGAGGTCAACGAAACGCCATGGCCAAGAAAAAGACCATCCGCACCATCCCGCAGGCGCGCACGCCGATGCGCGAGCAGGACCCGCACGTCCGCGCGAAGAACTTCGAGGAGGTGGCCTGCGGCTACAGCCTCGAGGACGCGCTGCTCGAGGCCGAGCGCTGCCTCATGTGCCCGGAGCAGCCGTGCATCGCCGGCTGCCCGGTGAACATCGACATCCCGGGCTTCATCGAGAAGATCACGAAGAAGGACTTCCGGGGCGCGTACGACGTCATCGCCGCGACCAACCTGCTGCCCGCCGTGTGCGGTCGCGTGTGTCCGCAGGAGAACCAGTGCGAGGGCGTGTGCAACGTCGGCGAGACTCTCGAGCCCGTCGCGATCGGCCGTCTCGAGCGCTACGTCGGCGACAAGGCCATCGCGGAAGGCTGGAGCAACCTGCCGTACATCGAGCCCGCGCCGTATCGCGTCGGCATCGTCGGATCGGGACCGGCCGGCATGGCGTGCGCCGCCGACATGGCGAAGGCCGGGTGCGACGTCACCGTGTTCGAAGCCTTCCACCAGCCCGGCGGGGTGCTGCGTTACGGCATCCCCGACTTCCGCCTTCCGAACGACGTGATCGACGCCGAGATCCGCAACCTCGAGAAGCTGGGCGTCAAGTTCGAGTGCAATACCCTGGTGGGGCGCCTGTTCACGATCGAGCAGATGGTCGACGAGCTCGGCTTCCACGCCGTGTTCATCGGCACGGGCGCGGGCTATCCCACGATGCTGGGCATTCCCGGCGACTCGCTCAACGGCGTGCTGTCGGCGAACGAGCTGCTCACGCGCTGCAACCTGATGCGCGCCAAGGAGTTCCCGAGCTTCGACACGCCGCTGCCGCACGGCAAGCGCGTGGCGGTGGTCGGCGCCGGCAACACGGCCATGGACGCGATGCGCGTCTCGCTGCGTCTGGGCGCCGAGAAGGTCTACTGCATCTACCGCCGCAGCCGCACGGAATGCCCGGCGCGGACCGAGGAGGTGCACCACGCAGAGGAGGAAGGTGTCGAGTTCCACTGGCTCACCAATCCCGTGGAGGTGCTCGACGACGGCAAGGGCGGCGTCCGCGCGATGCGATGCGTCACCATGGAATTGGGCGAGCCGGACGATTCCGGCCGGCGCCGCCCGATCCCCGTCGCGGGCAGCGAGCACGACATCGAGGTCGACCTCGTCGTGTTCGCGATCGGCACCAATGCCAATCCGATCATGGGCCAGACGTCCACGCTGAAGCTCAACAAGTGGGGCTACATCGCCACCGATGAGAATCTCGCGACGTCGATTCCGGGCGTGTACGCCGGCGGCGACATCGTCACCGGCGCGGCCACCGTGATCCAGGCGATGGGCGCGGGGCGCAAGGCGGCGCGCGGCATGAAAGGCTACCTCGGCATCCGCGACGTCGATGCTCCTTATGCGCTCGAGGGCAAGGCCAACGCGCGCTGGTTCGGCATCGAGCCGCGCGAGCGCAACTTCGTGCGCATCCGCGCGGCATGATCATCCACGCCTCCTCACAACGACTGCAAAGCGAAACATGAGCGACACCATCCTGCAGGAAGCGGCAAAAGCGGCACCCAGGCCGCGCAGCGGCAGCGGCCGCAAGAAGGTCACCCAGCTCACCGAGCAGATCATCGAGGTGATCAGCGACTCCGGCGAAGGCGCGCAACGCTGCGGGCAGGCGCTCGGCTCGCTGGCGGCCCGCATGGGCTACGGCGTGTGGACCACCGAGATCATCCCGGCCGAGATCCGGCCCCCGGCGCGCAGCGTGGCGGGCGCTTCCGGCAACCGCATCCGCATCGGAGCGGAGCGCGTCAGCAACGGCGGCGACCAGACGGACCTCGTGGTCGCATTCAACGAGCAGGTGCTGCTCGGTCGCGTGCGGGCCGGCGAGCTGAAGCCCGGCTGCGCCATCCTGCTCGAGAGCATGTGGCGCGACGATGCGGACCCCAAGGTGGCCGAGTCCTATCGCGACACGTACGAGAAGCTGGTCGAGAGCGGCTACGACGTGCGCGAAATCCCGATGGAGCGCGAGTGCCGCAAGCTCGTGGCGGACGCGCGTCGCGGCAAGAACATGTTCGCCCTGGGCATCCTGTGCAGCATGTACAGCCTCGATCTCGCCCTCGCGCGCGATCAGATCGCGCTCACGTTCGGCAAGAAGGCCGCCGCCGTCGTGAAGACCAACGTCGCGCTGCTGGAAGCGGGCCACGCCTGGGCCGACGCCAACATCGAGCTCAAGTACAGGATCCCCGCCGTGCCCCCGAAGGAGGCACAGGTGGTGGCCAACGGCAACACGGCACTCGCGCTGGGCGTGCTGGCATCGGGCATGGAGATCTGCGCGATGTATCCGATCACGCCGGCAACGTCGGCGTCGCATTACCTCGCCGACGTGTTCGAGAAGGTGGGCGGCATCGTGCACCAGGCGGAGGACGAGATCGCGGCCTGCGCGTTCGCGATCGGTGCCTCGTACGCGGGCAAGTGCACCGTGACGATCACCTCCGGCCCCGGCTTTTCGCTCAAGCAGGAGGCCATCGGCCTTGCGGTCATGGCCGAGATCCCCCTCGTCGTCATCAACGTGCAGCGCGGTGGCCCCAGCACGGGCCAGCCCACCAAGTCGGAGCAGGGCGATCTGCTCACTGCCATCTACGGCAGTCACGGCGACGCGCCCAAGGTGGTGATGGCCGCGAGCACCATCGAGGACTGCTTCTATTCGGTCATCACGGCGCGCAAGATCGCCGAGACGTTCAACATGGTCGTGGTGGTGCTCACCGATGCCAATCTCGCGAGCTCCCAGACGCCGTTCCCGCGGCCGCAGTTCAAGGAGTCGTGGCTCGCGCCGCCGATCGACCAGAGTCCGGTGCCCAAGGGCGCCAAGCCGTACGACTGGAACGAGAAGACGGGCCTCGCGCGCCGCTTCGTGCCGGGACAGCCGAACGGGATGCACACCGTGACCGGCCTCGCGCACGACCGGCTGAGCCACGTCGCGTACGACCCGGACATCAACGAGGAAGGCCTGCGCGCGCGCAGCCTGAAGCTCGCCGCGTTCGCCAAGACGCTGAAGCCCGCGCCGATCTTCGGCGATCCCGAAGGCGACCTGCTGGTGATCGGCTGGGGCAGCACCAAGGGCACGATCGAGGAAGCGGTGGCGCGTGCCCGGGCCGAGGGACTCAAGGTCTCCTCACTCCACCTGCGCTTCCTGCAACCGCTGCAGCCCGGCGTGAAGGAAGCGATGGCCGGATTCAAGAAGGTGATAACCGTCGAGCAGAACTGGAGCGACAGGGCCGACGAGGCGATCATCGACGAGAACAACCGCCGCTACGCGGCCGTGGCGATGATGCTGCGTGCGCGCTATCTCGTCGACATCGACTGCTGGACCCAGGTCCGCGGTCAGCCGATCACGCCCGCCACCGTGGTGAGCGTGATCCGCGACAAGCTCGCGGCGAAGAAATAAAGGGAGACGAGACCATGACCACTGCTGCCACCGAATGCATGATCCGCCTCTACGAGGAGCGGCACGAGCTCGAGGACTACCAGAGCGGCGTGCCGCGCTGGTGCACGGGCTGCGGCGACAACGCGATTCTCGCGGCCGTGCAGCGCCTGTGCCGCGACGAGCAGTTGCGGCCGGAAAAGACGGCGTTCATCTCGGGCATCGGCTGCTCGAGCCGCTTCCCGCACTACATGAAGACGTACGGCTTCCACGGCATCCACGGCCGCGCGCTGCCGATCGCGGAAGGCGTGCGCATGGCGCGCCCGGACCTGCACGTGTTCGTGAACACCGGCGACGGCGACTGCTGCAGCATCGGCGCCGCGCACTGGATCCACGCGATCCGCTACAACATGAACATGACGGTGTTCCTGCACGACAACCAGATCTACGGCCTCACCAAGATGCAGGCCTCGCCGACCTCGCCCAAGGGCCTGAAGAGCAACACGACTCCGCGCGGCTCGTATCTCGAGGGCCTCAATCCGCTGACGGTCACGCTGGGCGTGCAGAACGTGTCGTTCGTCGCGCAGACGGTCGACTGGATTCCCGAAGTGATGTACGACATCGTGCGCGCCGCGTTCCATCACAAGGGGCTCTCGTTCGTGCGCATCGTGCAGCGCTGCCCGGAATGGCTGCCGAAGCTGCTCGAGCCGTGGCTGCACGATCCGCAGAAGGTGAAGCTGCTGCAGCATCCGGACGGCCTCACGCTTAGCCCGTCGCTGGCGAAGGTCTATCGCAACGTCGAGGAGCACGATCCGTCGAACCTCGATCGTGCGCGCGAGATCGCGGGATCGATGGACCCGATCCCGGTCGGCATCCTCTACCGCAACCCCGAGGTGCCGTGCTACGAGGACCTGCGCGCGATCTCGCATCTGCGCACCGCGAGCCTCATCAAGACCGGACTCGAGTCCGAATTCGACAAGTTCACCGTCTGGCCCGAGGAGCAGAAGGAGCCGGCGCCGGTCGCATGAGGACGCGCGCATCGCGCCCCGGCAGCTCCTTCACGACAACCAACGGAATCGCCCGATCATGGAAGCAGAACTCCAGACCCACGTCGCCTTTCACCTGACCGGCAAGCGGCCGGCCGCCGACCTCGACGCCGTCGAGCCGCTCGCGCTGCTGCCCGCCTTGCTCGCGCGCTATCGCAACCTCGCGAGCCTGCGCTACGACTTCCCCCTCGTGCTCGCCGGCGGCGACGAGGGCGCAGCCTGCGTCGAGGCGCTGTCGGCGCTCGTCGATCGCACGCTGCAGCAGGTTGCGCAAGGCGACGACGGCGATCGCGTCAGCCACCACGTGCTGCGCCTCGAGACCGCGGTCCGCGCGATCCTCGCCGGCGGCGAGAGCGGCACGCTGTCGGCCCTGTGGACCGCGGCGGCAAGCAAGCTCGGCAAGGGCGATGTCGCCGAGAGCCTCGCCAAGGCGCGCGCGGCGATCAAGATCGACGGCGAGATCGTCGACTGCAACACGGCGCTCGCGCCGAAGCTCCTCGCGCACGCCGCGCAGCGGGTGTATGCGCGCAAGGCGCGGCAGTTCCGCGAAGAGGTCGAGCGCCTCATCCAGAAGCTTTCCGACATCCTGCAGGCGGACTTCGTGCGCTCGGCATCCGGACGCAGCGCCGACAACCTGCGCGCCGCGGTCGGCTCGTTGCACGACGACACGTTCGACTTCGACGCGATGTCGTCGATCCTGACCGCCGGGACGCCCGACACGGCGATGCCGGAAGCGCGCCGCGAGCGCATCCGTGCGCTGCTCGACGTGCTGCAATCGCAGCGGTTCTATCCGATGGACGGCGGCGCCACGCCGTACGCGTTCACGTTCACGAGCTGCCAGCAGGCGCTGTCCGCTTATCGCGTGCGCATGCCGGAGGTGGTGAGCCTTGCGCGCGCCATCGCGGTCGCGGAGCTCGAGATCGCCGGCGAGTACCGCGAGGCGCGCCACGATGCCTACTTCAACGAGTACGGCGAGGAGGATCTCGATCCGAAGGATCTCGCGCTCTTCCCGGACTACCTCGTCTGCACGACGGCGGCGAAGCTCGACGCCGTCGAGAACAGCACCCTGATGGAGATGCTCTCCTCGGGCCTGCCGATGAAGGTGCTGGTGCAGGTCGAGGACATTCTCGACGAGACGCATCCCGGCGACGCGCACTTCGGCTTCGGCGCGCGCACGCGCCAGCTCACGCACATGGCGATGGGGCTGAACGAGGTGTACGTGCTGCAGTCGAGCGCATCGAACCTGTTCCAGTATCGCGACGAGATCGTGCAGGGCCTGCAGTTCGGCGGTCCGGCGCTGTTCAGCTGCTTCTGTCCGCCGGAATCGTCGGCGCTGCTCCCGCCGTATCTGCTCGCGGCCGCGGCGATGGAATCGCGCGCGTTCCCGGCGTTCACCTACGACCCGTCGGCTGGCGCCGACTGGGCCTCCCGCTTCGATCTCGCCGCGAATCCGCAGCTCGGCCAGGACTGGCCGGTGCAGCGTTTCGAGTACGAGGACGCGAATCACCAGCGCGTGCTGGAGGACGCCGCGTTCACGTTCGTCGACTTCGTCGCGTGCGATGCCCGTTTCCTGCGCCACTTCGCGCGGGTGCCGCGGGCGAAGTGGAACGCTGCCATGACACCCGTCGGATCGGCGCTCGCCGCGGGCGTGCGCCAGGCCGGCACCGTGCCGTGCGCCATCATGGTCGACGCGGAGAACCGGCTGCAGAAGGTCATCGTCGACGAGAAGCTGATGCGCGAAGCGCGGCGCTGCCGCGACATGTGGCACAGCCTGCAGGAGCTCGGCGGCGTCAACAATTCGCACGCGGAGCGGCTGCTCGCCCGCGAGCGCGCCGCTCGCGAGGAAGAGGCGCGCAAGGCGGCCGAGGCACAGGCCAAGGCCCCGGCGGCGGCGCCCGCGCCGGCGGCGGAAGCGGCAACGGCAGCGCCAGCCGCGGCGGCTGCACCCGCGGCCGAAGCGCCGTCCGACGATCCCTACATCGAGACGCCGCGCTGCACGAGCTGCAACGAGTGCACGAACCTCAACAACAAGATGTTCGGCTACAACGAGAACAAGCAGGCGTTCATCCTCGATCCGGCTGCCGGCACGTATGCGCAACTCGTCGAGGCTGCCGAGAACTGCCAGGTATCGATCATCCATCCCGGCAAGCCGAGGAATCCGAAGGAGCCCGGCCTCGAGGCACTGCTCGAGCGCGCGCGACCGTTCCTCTGACGGGACCCGAAAGGCTCCGTTCACGGGCGCGACCAGGCGCCCGTTCTTTTTGGCGGCCGCGCCGCGCAGCACGGCGACGGCGCATCGACCGGGACGACGCCTCGCACTTCGATGCAGCTCGAGGGCCAGCTCTTCACCCCACTACACGCGTGGTCTCGCGACCTGTGGCGCACACGCTGTCCAGCGTGCGCGTTACGCCCGGATGCGAATGCGAACCCTTCCGCGTCGGGCGACGCTGGCGTAGCATGCCGCAACCCATTGCGGCATGCGCTGCCTAAGTCCCGAGGTCCTCGCGACGCCGCGGGAGCGGCGACAAGGAGAACGATTGAAACCGACGGACATTTCGCGGCCCGACTACTTCCACAAGGTGGTCGACTGCCAGTGGGCATGCCCTGCCCACACCCCGGTACCCGAGTACATCCGCCTGATCGCGGCCGGGCGGTACGGCGACGCCTACCTCGTGAACTGGGAATCCAACGTCTTTCCCGGCATCCTCGGGCGCACGTGCGATCGGCCGTGCGAGCCCGCGTGCCGGCGCGGGCGGGTGGAGGAGGGCGCGGATCCCGCGCTGAAGAGCAAGGGCAAGCCCGAGCCCGTCGCGATCTGCCGCCTCAAGCGCGTTGCCGCCGACTACAAGGACGACATCCGCGATCGCCTGCCCAAGCCCGCGGGTGCGCGCAACGGCAAGCGCATCGCGCTCGTCGGCGCCGGGCCGGCATCGCTCACCGTTGCGCGCGATCTCGCGCCGCTCGGTTACGAGTGCATCGTGTTCGACGGCGACACCAAGGCCGGCGGCATGATCCGCACGCAGATTCCCCGTTTCCGCCTGCCGGAAAGCGTCATCGACGAGGAAGTCGGCTATGTCCTCGACCTCGGCGTCGAATTCCGCGCGGGGCAGCGCATCGACAGCCTGGGCGAGCTGCTCGCCGGCGGCTACGACGCCGTGTTCGTCGGCAGCGGCGCGCCGCGCGGACGCGACCTCGACATTCCGGGTCGGCGCGAAGCCGCGAAGAACATCCACATCGGCATCGACTGGCTCTCCAGCGTGTCCTTCGGCCACGTCACCAAGATCGGCAAGCGCGTCGTCGTGCTGGGTGGCGGCAATACCGCGATGGACTGCTGTCGCAGCTCGCGGCGCCTCGGCGGCGAGGAAGTCCACGTCGTCGTGCGCTCCGGCTTCGAGGAGATGAAGGCCTCGCCGTGGGAGAAGGAGGATGCCATGCACGAAGGCATCCCGATCCACAACTACCTCGTGCCGAAGGAATTCACGCACGACAGCGGCAAGCTCACCGGCGTCACCTTCGAGAAGGTCGCGCCGCGCACGGACGAGAAAGGCCGCCGCCAGCTCGTTGCGACCGGCGAGCCGGACGTGCATTTCCCCTGCGACGACGTGCTGGTGGCGATCGGCCAGGAGAACGCGTTCCCGTGGATCGAGCGCGACCTCGGGATCGAGTTCGACCAGTGGGGCCTGCCGGTCGTCGACCCCGTCACGATGATGTCGACGCGCCGCGGCGTGTTCTTCGGCGGCGACGCCGCGTTCGGCCCCAAGAACATCATCTGGGCGGTCGCGCACGGCCACGACGCCGCGGTATCGATCGACCTGCTGTGCAACGGCGAGGATCTCGCCGTCCGTCCGTCGCCGCTCGTTAACCTCGTGTCGCAGAAGATGGGGATCCACGAGTGGAGCTACGACAACGCGGTGTCCACCGACCACCGCTACCGCGTGCCGTTGAAGGACGTGAAGCTCGCGCTCAAGAACATCAAGATCGAGGTCGAGCTCGGCTACGACCCGAAGCTCGCGTTCGCCGAGACGCAGCGCTGCCTGAACTGCGACGTGCAGACGGTGTTCACGGACAAGCTGTGCATCGAGTGCGATGCGTGCGTGGACATCTGCCCGATGGACTGCATCACTTTCACGCCGAATGCCGAGGAGCCGCAGTTGCGCCACATGCTGCGCGCCCCCGCGCTCGATCCCGGCCAGGACCTCTACGTGTCGGGTGCGCTCAAGACCGGACGCGTCATGGTGAAGGACGAGGACGTGTGCCTGCACTGCGGGCTGTGCGCCGAGCGCTGCCCGACCGGCGCGTGGGACATGCAGAAGTTCCTGCTGACGATGGCGCACGCCGGGGACTGCAGCGCGTCGCGCGCGCGGCGCGCGACCCAACCGAGGACGCAGCCGCGCGTGCGGCCGGTTGCGGCGGCAGCGGAGTAAGCCATGGCCAAGACCGCCACCTTCGCTGCGCACGTCAACGATTTCGTAATCAAGTTCGCGAACGTCAACGGCTCGGGCTCGGCATCGGCCAACGGGCTGTTCGCGCGCGCCGTGCTGCGCATGGGCGTGCCCGTGTCGGCGCGCAACATCTTCCCGTCCAACATCCAGGGCCTGCCCACGTGGTACGAGGTGCGCGTCGTCGAGCGCGGCTGGCGCGGCCGCCGCGGCGGCGTCGACTTCATGGTGGCCATGAACCCGCAGACGTGGGACGTCGACGTGGCCGAGATCGAGCCGGGCGGCTATCTTTTCTACGACTCGACCCGGCCGCTGCCGGCGTCGCGCTTCCGCGACGACGTCACCGTGCTCGGCATGCCGCTCACCGCGATCTGCAACGCGCAGTACACCGACGCGCGGCAGCGCCAGCTCTTCAAGAACATCATCTACCTCGGCGCGCTGTCGGCGCTGCTCGACATCGACGTCGCCGAGATCGAGAAGCTCCTCGGCGAGCAGTATCGCGGCAAGGAGGCGCTGCTCGATTCCAACCGCACCGCGCTGCACCTGGGACGCGACTACGCGCTCGCGCACTTCGCCTGCCCGCTGCCGCTGCACGTCAAGCGCGCCGACGCGGTGGGGGATCGGATCTTCATCGACGGCAACAGCGCCGCGGCGCTCGGCTGCGTGTACGGCGGCGCGACGGTCGCGGCGTGGTATCCGATCACGCCGTCGTCGTCGATGGCCGAGGCGTTCGCGAAGCATTGCCGCAAGTACCGCGTCGACCCCGCCACCGGCAAGCACAAGTACGCGATCGTGCAGGCGGAAGACGAGCTCGCGTCGATCGGCATGGTGATCGGCGCGGCGTGGAACGGCGCGCGCGCGTTCACCTGCACGTCCGGGCCGGGCATCTCGCTGATGCAGGAGTTCATCGGCCTCGCGTATTTCGCCGAGATTCCCGCCGTGCTGTTCGACGTGCAGCGCGGCAGCCCGTCGACGGGCATGCCCACGCGCACGCAGCAGGCCGACGTGCTCTCGTGCGCCTACGCCTCGCACGGCGACACCAAGCACGTGCTGCTCTTCCCCGAGGATCCGAAGGAGTGCTTCGAGATGGGGGCCACGGCGTTCGACCTCGCCGACCGCCTGCAGACGCCGGTGTTCGTGCTGCTCGACCTCGACATCGGCATGCAGGACTGGCTGTGCGATCCGTTCGAGTGGGACGACGCGCGCAAGCTCGATCGCGGCAAGGTGATGAGCGCGGCCGAGCTCGAGGCCGGGAAGGACTTCGGGCGCTATCTCGACGTCGACGGCGACGGGATTCCGTATCGCACCTACCCGGGCACGCATCCGACCAAGGGCTCGTTCTTCACGCGCGGCACCACCAAGGATCGTTACGCGCGCTACACGGAGGAGGGCCCCGCGTACGTCGACAACATGCAGCGGCTGCTGCGCAAGTTCGAGACGGCGAAGGAGCTCGTGCCCGCGCCGGTCGTGCAGAAGGCCGCCAAGCCCACCCGGGCGGGCGTGATCTGGTACGGCTCGTCGAGCGCCTCGATGAGCGAGTCCCTCGCCGCGCTCGAGCTCGACGACATCCATCGTCGACCGCATGCGCATCAGGGCGTTCCCCTTCAGCGACGCCGTCGCGGAGTTCATCAACGAGCACGAGCACGTGTTCGTGGTGGAGCAGAACCGCGACGCGCAACTGCGGATGATGCTGGTGAACGAGTGCGGCGTCTCACCGGAGAAGCTCATCCCGGTGCTGCACTACGACGGCACGCCGATGACCGCGCGCTTCGTGCGCCGCGAGATCGCCGAGAAGGCGGGCCTCTTCAACGTCACACCTCTGATCAGGGCTACGGGCTGACACATGACCTATCTCGCCAAACCGAAGCTCCATCACCCGTCGCTGCCGGTCAATCGCCTCGGCTATACCCGTCGCGACTACGAAGGCGCGATCTCCACGCTGTGCGCGGGTTGCGGGCACGACTCGATCTCGGCCGCCATCATCCAGGCCTTCTTCGATCTCGACATCGAGCCGCATCGGGTCGCGAAGCTTTCGGGCATCGGCTGCTCGTCGAAGACGCCGACGTACTTCCTCGGCCATTCGCATGGCTTCAACAGCGTGCACGGCCGGATGCCGTCCGTGCTGACCGGCGCGAATCTCGCCAACCGCGATCTCATCTACCTCGGCGTATCGGGCGACGGCGATTCGGCGTCGATCGGCGTCGGCCAGTTCGCGCACGTGCTGCGCCGAGCCGTGAACATGGTCTACATCGTCGAGAACAACGGCGTGTACGGGCTCACCAAGGGGCAGTTCTCGGCGACGGCGGACAAGGGCTCGAAGGCGAAGCGCGGTGCCGTCAACAACGACGAGCCGATCGACCTCGTGATGCTCGCGCTGCAGCTCGGCGCCACGTTCGTCGCGCGCAGCTTCTCCGGGCGACAAGGAGCAGCTGGTGCCGCTGATCCGCGCCGCGGTGATGCACAAGGGCGCGGCGTTCATCGACGTCGTGAGCCCGTGCGTCGCGTTCAACAATCATCCCGGACTCGACCAAGAGCTACGACTACGTGCGCGCCCACAACGAGGCCGTGAACCGGCTCGACTTCATGCCCGAGCGCGCGCCGATCACCGCCGAGTACGCGCCTGGCGAGATGCGCGAAGTGCTGCTGCACGACGGCGGCACGATCCGCCTGCGCAAGGTGCACGCCGACTACGATCCCGAGGACAAGATCGTCGCGATGAACTACCTGCAGGAGCGCGCGGCGGCGGGCGAGATCGTGACGGGGCTGCTCTACGTTCAGCCGCAGGCCTCCGATCTGCACGACGCGCAGGAAACGGTGGACGTGCCCCTCAACGCGCTCGGGACGCAGGACCTCGTGCCCGGGTCGACGGGGCTCGCCGCATTCAACGCGGCGAACCGCTAGCGCCGCTGCCGTCGCACGCTGCGGCCCGTGACGATGGCGCGAGCCACGTCGATCGCCGCAGCGGCCACGCGCTTTGCCGCGTCGCCGCCTCCCCGGGCGGCGTCGTCGTTTTGAGACATGCCCGGCGCGCGGATCGAGAGCTAGAATGAACGATCGTGCGTCGTCCCTTCATCACCGTCGTCGGCATCGCCGCTGCGTTCGTCGCGCTGCTGTTCGTCGCGGCGATCGTCGCGGTCCACACCGCTGACGTCCAGACGCTGACCGCGCCGCTTGCGGCACGCATCAAGGCGCAGACCGGGCGCGATCTCACCATCAGGGGCGGCATCAGCATCACGCCGTCGCTCGAGCCGCGCATCGAGGTGAGCGACATCGCGCTCGGCAATCCCGCGTGGGCGTCGGACCCGAACCTCATCACCGCGAAGCGAATGGACGTCGAGCTCGCGCTGCTGCCGCTGCTGCGTCGCAAGCTCGACGTGCGGCGCGTCGTGCTCACCGACCCGGTGATCTCGCTCGAAACCGATTCCAGCGGCCGCGGCAACTGGGAGAAGCACGCACGAGGGCGAGGCCGACCGGCGCGCGCAACGCACGCCGGGAGCCGCCGCGACACCGGGCGGCAACGGCGGCACGTCCGGTCGAGGCGCGGGACGCTGGCGGCGGGCCTTGCGGTGGGCGCGCTCGAGATCGACAACGGCGTGCTCACCTATCGCAACGGCCGGACGGGCGCCGTCACGCACGTGGACATCCAGCATCTCGAGCTGCATGCGCGCGATCCGGCGGCCCCGGTGAATGCCGCGTTCCGGGGCAGCATCGACGGCGTGGCGGTGGCGCTCACCGGCAATGCGGGACCGCTCGCGACGCTGCTCGAGCGGCGCGAGCCCTATCCGCTCACGGCGCAGGGCGAAGTCGCAGGGCAGGCGACGGTCGTGAAAGCGCGGCTCGTCCCCGCCGACACCGGCACGCAGGTCCGCGACATCGATCTCGCCGTCGGCAACTCGCGCGTCACCGGCTCCATCGTGACGACGGGCACCGGTGCCGCGCGCAGCATCGCCGTGACGCTCGCTTCGCCGCGGCTGTCGTTGCGGGATCTCGCCGCGCTGCCGGCGGCCGCGAAGGCGCACGCATCCGCGCCGGCGAGCTCGATTGCGACCGCCGCGGGCTCGCACGTCATCCCGGATGCGCCGCTGCCGCTTGCCGCATTGCGCGACGCGCAGGTCAGCATCGAGGCCAACGTGGACGAGCTCGTGCTGAGCGACGGCCAGACCGCGCGCGGCGTGCAGCTCAAGGCGGCATCGGCGCGGGGCAAGCTGCAGGTCACGCGCCTGCACGCGGGAGTGTTCGGCGGCGCGGTCGACGGCTCGGGCGCACTGGACGTGACGGCCGCGCCGCCCGTCGTGGACCTGCGCGTGACCGGACGCGATCTCGATGCCGGGCAGCTCCTCGCTGCCTTCGGCGCCGCCCGCGAGGTCCGCGACGCCAAGGCGGCGGTGCATCTGCAGGCGCGCAGTCGCGGCACGTCGCTGCACGAATGGGCCAGCACGGCGACGGGCGAGGCGAGCATCGTCGTCGGACCCGGGACCATTCCGTTCTCCGCGGCGGACAAGGCGTCCACCTATGCCCAGATCGCGACCGCGGTGAGTCCGTTCGTGCGGCGCGGCGACGCGGTCGCGTTGCACTGCGCCGTGCTGCGCATGCCGCTCGCCGACGGCATGAGCAGCATCTATCGTTCGCTCGCCGTGGAGACGGACCATCTCGCGCTGGAGGGTACCGGGCGCATCGATCTCGGGCGGGAGACCCTCGACCTGAAGCTGCGCCCCATCGTCCGCCAGGGCGCCGGACTGATCGCGGCCGAGGTGCCGGGTGGCATCCGCGTGCACGGCGGCTTCCGGACGCCGCAGGTCGAGATCGATCGCGAGAGCTACGGCGGTGGCGGTCGCGCGGCTCGGCGCGCTCGCCGCGTCGGGCGGACTGTCTGCCCTCGGCGGCGCCCTGGTGCTCTCCGGCGTGAACGCCGACGGCCCGTGTGCGATCGCGCTGGGCACGCCCGGGCAAGGCTGCCGCCGGCCGCCCGGGCCGAAGAAGCCGTACCGATCACCGACATCGCGCGCAGTCTCGGCCGCCTGCTGTCGCGCTAGCGTTCGCCGCGGCCGCGCGGCCGGGGACCCCGCGGCGAGCTATAATTCGCAGGTTCCCGCCGCCCTCCATCCCCTCAGCCATGAAGATCCTCGTCCCCGTCAAGCGCGTCGTCGATTACAACGTCAAGGTGCGCGTCAAGCCGGACGGCACCGGCGTCGATACCGCCAACGTCAAGATGTCCATGAATCCCTTCGACGAGATCGCGGTCGAGGAAGCGGTGCGCCTCAAGGAGAAGGGCATCGCCACCGAGATCGTCGCGGTGTCGTGCGGCATTGCCGCCTGCCAGGAGACGCTGCGCACCGCGCTCGCGCTGGGCGCCGACCGCGCGATCCTCGTGCAGACGGATGTCGAGCTGCAGCCCCTCGCGGTCGCCAAGCTGCTGCAGGCGCTCGTCAAGAAGGAATCGCCGCAGCTCGCCATCCTCGGCAAGCAGGCGATCGACGACGACAGCAACCAGACGGGCCAGATGCTCGCCGCGCTGCTCGGCTGGCCGCAGGCGACGTTCGCCTCGAAGGTCGAGATCGCGAACGGCCGCGCGAGCGTCAAGCGCGAGGTCGACGGCGGCACCGAAACGATCGACATGGCGCTGCCGGCGGTGGTCACCACCGACCTGCGCCTGAACGAGCCGCGCTACGCGACGCTGCCGAACATCATGAAGGCGAAGAAGAAGCCGCTCGAGACGCTCACTCCGGAAGCGCTCGGCGTGGATGTCGCGCCGCGGCTCAAGACCCTCAAGGTGGTCGAGCCGGCCAAGCGCAAGGGCGGCGGCAAGGTGGCCGACGTGAAGGAGCTCGTGCTGAAGCTCCGCACCGAAGCCAAGGTCATCGCCTGACGCGCCTGCCGCGCGTCGATCGCCGCATCGTCATTGCCCAGCGTCCTCTCACATCGAGCCTTCCGAATGAGCATCCTCGTCATTGCCGAGCACGACAACACCAAGCTCGTGGCCGGCCTCCTGCAGACCGTCGCCGCCGCCGCGAAGATCGGCGGCGACATTCACGTCCTCGTCACCGGTCCTGCCGCGAAGCCGGTGGCCGAGGCCGCCGCGCAGGTCGCGGGCGTGGCCAAGGTGCTGCACGCCGATGCGGCGCACCTCGATCCGCCGGTGGCGGAGAACGTCGCCGCGACGATCGTCGATCTCGTGAAGAAGAATGGCTACGGCCACATGCTGGTCGCCGCCACCGGGTTCGGCAAGAACGTCGCGCCGCGCGTCGCAGCGCTGCTCGACGTGGCGCAGATCTCCGACATCATCGCGGTCGAGTCGCCCGACACGTTCGTGCGTCCGATCTATGCCGGCAACGCGTTCGCCACCGTGCAGAGCGCGATCCGGTGAAGGTGATCACCGTGCGCACGACGGCGTTCGATCCCGTCGCCGCAACGGGCGGGACCGCGAGCATCGAAACCGTCGGTGCGCCGGCGGACGCCGGTCTCGCCAAGGTCGTGCAGCGCGAGATCGTCAAGCTCGATCGGCCCGAGCTCGCGAGCGCGCGCATCGTGGTGTCCGGCGGGCGCGGCCTCGGCAACGCCGAGAACTTCAAGATCCTCGAAGCGCTCGCGGACAAGCTCAACGCCGCGATCGGCGCGTCGCGCGCGGCGGTGGACGCCGGCTACGTGCCGAACGACTATCAGGTCGGACAGACGGGCAAGGTCGTCGCGCCGGACCTCTACATCGCGGTCGGCATCTCCGGCGCGATCCAGCACCTCGCGGGCATGAAGGACAGCAAGGTGATCGTCGCCATCAACAAGGATCCGGAAGCGCCCATCTTCCAGATCGCGGACTATGGACTCGTGGGCGACCTCTTCGAAGTGGTGCCGCAGCTCACGGCCGAGCTCGGCTGACATCCCGATCACCCGTTACTCGGAGTAAATACTCTGAGTAACGGGTGGGTTGGCGGTGCATTTGCGGACCCCGCGCGGCGCGCACGCCGCGCCGCCTGCGCGCCGCGGCTGCGCACCTCTCATCGGTGACCTAGTACTACTACAACGCTGGAGCCGTCATGAGCACCTATCACGCCCCGTTGGCCGAGATCGAGTTCGTGCTGCACGAGATCGCCGGCCTCGAGCACGTCGCCGCGCTGCCCGGTTTCGAGGAGGCGACACCCGATGTCGTATCGGCCATCCTCGAGGAAGCGTCGAAGTTCGCCACCAACGTGCTCGATCCGTTGAACGCGACGGGCGATCGGGAAGGCTCGCAACGGCAGGACGACGGCACGGTGCGCACGCCGGCGGGCTTCAAGGACGCCTATCGCCAGTTCTGCGAGAACGGCTGGAACGGCCTCACCAAGACTCCGGAGTACGGCGGGCAGGGCCTGCCCCAACTGGTCGGCACGGCCGTCGAGGAGATGTGGCACGCCTCGAACCTCGCGTTCGACCTGTGTCCGCTGCTCACGCAAGGCGCGATCGAGGCCATCGAGCTGCGCGGCACGCAGGCGCTCAAGGAACGCTACCTGCCGCACCATGGTGGCGGGCACGTGGACCGGCACGATGAATCTCACCGAGCCGCAGGCGGGCTCCGATCTCGCTGCCGTGCGCACGCGCGCGGTGCCGGAGGGCGACGGGACCTACAAGCTCTTCGGGCAGAAGATCTTCATCACCTTCGGCGAGCACGACTACACCGACAACATCATCCACCTCGTGCTCGCGCGCACGCCGGATGCGCCGCCCGGGGTGAAGGGCATCTCCCTGTTCGTGGTGCCGAAGTATCTCGTGAAGGACGACGGCTCGCTCGGCGCGCGCAACGACGTGCACTGCGTGTCGCTCGAGCACAAGCTCGGCATCCACGCGAGCCCGACCGCCGTGATGGCGTACGGCGACCACGGCGGCGCCACCGGCTACCTCGTCGGCGAGGAGAACCGCGGCCTCGAGTACATGTTCATCATGATGAATCTCGCGCGCTTCTCGGTCGGCCTCGAGGGCGTGGGCATCGCCGAGCGCGCGTACCAGCGTGCGGTCGCCTATGCGCGCGATCGCGTGCAGGGGCGTCCCGTGGGCAGCACGGCGGCCGCGGGCGAGCGCGTGCCGATCATCGAGCATCCGGACATCCGGCGCATGCTCATGACCATGCGCGCGTACACCGAGGCCATGCGCGCCGTGGCCTACGTCACCGCGGCGGCACTCGACATCGCGCGCCGCGCACCCGACGCGTCCGTGCGCAAGCAGCAGCAGGCGTTCGCGGACTTCATGATCCCCATCGTCAAGGGCTGGTGCACGGAGACGGCGCAGGAGGTCGCCTCCCTCGGCGTGCAGGTGCACGGCGGCATGGGCTTCATCGAGGAAACGGGCGCTGCACAGCACTATCGCGACGCGCGCATCACGACGATCTACGAGGGCACCACCGGCATCCAGGCGAACGACTTCATCGGCCGCAAGACGGCCCGCGATGGGGGCGCCGTGGCGCGCGCCGTCGCAGCCGAGATCGCAACGGTGGCGCGTGCGCTTCGCGAGGAACGCGACCCGGCACTGCAGGCCATCGGCGCGGCGCTCGGCACGGGCGTCGAGGCCGCGGAGGAAGCGCTCGAATGGATGCTCGCCGCGTATGCGCAGCGACCCCCGCGCCGCGCATGCGGGCGCGGTCGCCTATCTCAAGCTCTGGGGCCTCGTCGCCGGCGGCTGGCAGCTCGCGCGCAGTGCGCGCATCGCGGCGAAGCACCTGGCGGACGGCAGCGGCAACGCGGACTTCATGCGCAACAAGATCGCGACCGCCCGCTATTACGCGGAGAACCTGCTGCCGCAGGCGAGCGCGTTCGCGCGCGCTGCGACTCAGGGCGCGCAGGCTGCGCTCGCCCTCGCGGCCGAAGACTTCTGATTTCCTCGCGCCCGGTCCGACCCGCAACGCCTCGAGGGCGGCGGCCTGCGTGTCGCCGCTGCCGTCGCGATCGCGCCGATGCCGCGTGCTGCACAAGGCGTCGATGCGCGGCGCGCAGTGTGGGGAATCACCTACACCGACCTGCGGTCGCACCCTACGGCCGGCAAGGCGCGGGGGAGTGATGATTCGGCATGGCCAACGTGCTAGGACAACGGGCGCGCCGCGCCGTTCCACTTCTCCTGCAGGCGTTCGCTCGCGTGCGTGCTGGCGCTCCTCGCCGGCGTTGCTGCCGGCGCCGATAGCCTCGCGCGATGCCGCCGCTCGGCCTCGGGCCGTATGCGGTCGGCTGCTCCAACGTCGCGCAGGATTTCACGCGCCTTGGCCCGGGCGAGGACGTGCAGACGTACTGGGAAGGCGTTCCCGACGGCGGTCGTGCGCGCTACGTCACCGACCTGCTGTCGGAGCCTGCGCAGACGCTGCAGCTCGACGTCGTCGTGCCGGACGATCGCGATCTCTACGGCGACTACGCCAGCGAGCGCGTGCCGTACGTCGTGCTCGTCTGCTATCCCACCGCGCCCGACAATCCCCGTCCCGATTACGTGCTGCCCACCGGACGCAGCGTGCCGCACATGCAGCGCGGCGCGGAATTGCCGCTCTTCGCCGATGGGTCGACGCGCTTTCCGGTCCTGCTCTTCGGCCACGGCCTCGGCGGCAGTCCGATCTCGAACGATTACATCAACGCGCTCGCCGTGTTCGCGAGCCACGGCTATGTCGTGATCGCGCCGTTCGAGGCCGACGCGCGCATCGCCGACATCCGGCTCGAGGACTTCAACGACTTCGCATACGCGCTGCTCAATTTCAAGTCGTTCATCGCGATGCAGTCGCTGCGCCCGCTCAGCATGGAGCTCGCGCTGAACCGCGTGCTCGCCGATCCCGGGTATGCCACGCACGTCGATCCGTCGCGCATCGGCGTGTTCGGCGCGAGCCTCGGCGCCGAATCGGCGCTGCTGCTCGCCGGTGCGCGACTCACGACCACGCTCGGGCAATCGTCGCAGACGGTGCTGACCGACCCGCGCATCTCCGGCGTGGTGGGTTACGTGCCGTACTTCGGCCAGCCGTTCTATCCCGCGTTCGGCCGCGACCAGCACGGGCTCGACGGCATCGCCGTCCCGTTCCTCGGGATCGCGGGCACCGCCGACACGACGGCGCCCATCGAAACGACGCAGGAGGGCGTCGAGCGCCTGCGCCGGATCGCGCATTCTCGTCGCGCTGCAAGGCGTGCCGCATGGCTTCGACGTCGCGTCGACCAACGACATCTTCACGTGGTCGCTCGTGTTCCTCGCGGCGCACGTGCAGGGCGACAGGCTCGCGCGCGCACGCCTCACGCGCATGACGCACGTCGCCGGCGGCGGCGACGATCGCACGCTCATCGACTACACCGCGCCGTCGCCACCCGCTCCCGACGAGCGCACGGTCGTCGAGTACTACCGCGGCGCGAACGATCACTACTTCATCACCGCGGAGCCCGCCGAGGCGGCGATGCTCGATGCCGGCGTGATCGTGCCCGGCTGGACGCGCACGGGCTTCGACTTCAAGGCGTGGCCTGCGGGCGCGTCGTCGGGAGTGCCGGCGTGCCGGTTCTTCGGGACGCCGGGCGATCGGTCCGGACTCGCACTTCTTCACGAACAGCGCGAGCGAATGCGCGAAGGTGCTCGACGACCCGCACTGGACCTACGAGGGACTCGCGTTCAACGCATTGCCGGCCGTGTTCGAGGACGATTGTCCGGCCGATCGCATCCCGATCATCCGGCTCTACAACAACGGCCAGGGCGGCCAGGCCAACCACCGTTACCTCACGAGCCGCAGCGAGATGCAGGCGATGATCGAGCGCGGCTGGATCGTCGAAGGACCGGTGTTCTGCGGACTGCCCTAGCGGTCGAGCGCGCCGTCGCGGGCGCAACGGGCCCGCGCGGCATGTGCGCGCGCAGCAGGCCCGCCACCGTGTCGTACGTGCGTGTCGTGGGCCCGCCCCAGCCGATGCGCTCGAAGTAGGCGTCTCGAAGTGGGCGTCGAGATCAAGTGCCGCATCTATGTCGCCGCCGGTGAAACCAGGGGCGCGACACGGGGGAGGCACGGGACTCGAGGCGAGCCCAGCGAAGGGGATGACGAGCCGCTGCGAAGTGGCCGGCGCCGCCTGCGCTGCCGTACAATACCGCATGGATATGCGGTACGAACCCGGCGGGCAGGATCATGCAGTTCAGCGTGCTGCGCATGCGTTACCGCGGAAGACCCTTGCCGCGGCGCGAGATCGTCAATCGCGAGCAGGCGTGGGGCGACCTGCGGGTGGAGCAGGTGTTCGACGAGGACCTGCACCGTCACGTGCGCATGGCGCGCCTGATCGACCCGCGCCGTCCGCGCGATCCGGACCAGCTGCCGCCGCTCTATGACCCGGCGCTGATCGCCATGAGCCCGCTCGCGTTCACGTTGACGGGTTTCGAGCGCGTGGACGAAGTGGATTACGCGCAGTCGTGGCTGGTCACGCGGCCGCGCTGACCCCGATCGCGTTTTCCGGCGGAGGCACCCGCGCGATGGCGGCCCGCAAGGGGATCGCGCGAGGCGACGTGGTGGGTGGTCCCCGTGGGCACTCGCGCGGACGCGACGTGGCGGGCCGGATGCGACGGCGCCCTATGCGGCCGCGCTCGCGAGCTCGTGCCCGGCGTTCGCGAGGGGAATGGCGGCACGGATGCGGGTGCCCCGGCCGGCGGTGGATTCGACCGCGAAGCTGCCGCCGAACTGGGCCATGCGCTGCTGCATGCCGGCGATGCCGTGCGAAGTCGGATGCGCAAGGCGCTCGGGCGCAATCCCGGTGCCGTCGTCGATCACCGTGACGGCGATCGTCCCGGCTTCCTCGCGCAGCTGCACGGTCACCGATTTGGCGTGTGCGTACTTGGCGACGTTGGTGAGCGATTCCTGCACGACGCGGAACAGCGCCAGCGCTGCATCGGGCTCGAGCTGCGGAATCTCGGGCGCGAGCTGCAGGCTCACGGTGGTGCCGGACTTCGCCGACCACTGCCGCACGTAATCGGAGAGCGCCGGCACGAGCCCGAGGTGCTGCAGCAGCATGGGGCGCAGGCCGTCGATGATCCGGCGCTTGAGCACGGCCGTGTCCTGCACGAGCTTGAGCGCCTGCTTCTGGCGATCGACGAGCTCGGGTGCCTGCTTCTTCAGGCGCTCGAGCACCCACGAGATGTCGAGCGACAGCGCCGACAGCGCGCCGCCGAGCTCGTCGTGCAGCTCGGCCGCGAGCTTCGCCTTCTCGTTCTCGGAGAGCCGGATGAGATGCTGCGACAGATGCGCGAGCGCGCGCTCGGCAGCGGCGCGTCGTGCCGCCTCGGCCTGCCATTGGGCGATCGCCGCCTTCTCGCGCCGCGCATTGCGCAGCGTCAGCCCCGCGAGCAGCACCAGGGCGGCGACGGTCGCGAGCGCGGCGCCCGCGGGGAGCCACAGCCGCCGCAGCCAGTCGCCGATCACGGCCGAATGCAGCAGGCCCACGCTGGCGAGCAACGGATACGCTCCCACGCGCTGCGCGGTGACGAACCGCCGCTGACCGTCCTCGGGCGAGACGGCCACGCTCACGCCCGTCTCGCCGCCGCTGTCGATCAGCGGCACGAGGGGGTTGTCGGCAGTCACGCGCACGTCGGGCTGGGGCGGGTCCGGGAAGCGCGTGATGACCGAGCCATCGGGACGCGTGAGCGCGATGGACAGCGCCGGATCCTGCGCCGCGAGCTGCTCGTAGAAGCGCGTGAAATAGCCGGGATCGAGCGCGATCGACACCGTGCCCGCGAAGCGGCCTTCGGCATCGTCGCGGCGGTGGCTCATCACGAACAGGACCTCTCCCGAGGCGCGCCCGCGCAACGTGTCGCTGATGACCAGCGGCTCGTCCTGCATCTGCGCCGCGCGGAAGTAGTCGCGATCGGCGATGCTCACGTCGCTGCGAACCACCTGCGGCCGGCTGCTCGCGATGGGATGGCCTTCCGCACTCCAGATCGAGATCGAGCGCAGCTGCGGCACGCCTGCGGCGATTGCGGCGAGCTTGCGCTCGATCTCGTCCTTGCGCGCGAGCAGCGCGTCGTCCCGGTCGGTGCCGATCAGGTCCTGCACGCGACGCAGGATCATGTCGTTGGTCTCGAACACCTTGAGCGCGTGCTCGCGCGCAATGCGCGAGGTGCGGTCCACGCGCTCGCTCGCACGCGCGACGGTCGTGCCGTAGTCGTGCCACGCGACGACCGACAGGATCAGCAACGGGAGCACGACGGACGCTGCGAGCAGCGCGTGCAGCGCGTGCTCGGCGACCGCCATGCGCAGGCGCAGCAGGAATTCGCTAGGATTCATCGGGGCGGGGCACCGGGGAGGGTGGGCGCGTTGCGCCTGCTACTGTAGCGAGCGGCGAGGGCGAGGCGTGCCAGCGGAGCGGGCAAGCCGTTGTAGGGCATGTCCTACGGCTCCGGCGCGGCTTGGCCTACTGCCCTCGGCGGGCCGACCCGGCACGCTGTCGCCATGGCCCGCGACCGGCGGCGAGGGCAACGGAGGCGTTCGTATGAGTTGCGGCGCGCGCTACCGGTTCTCGCCGGTCGCGAATTCGAAGGAGGCGGACGAGCTGGTGCGCGAAGAGATCGGGGCTTCGGGCACACCCGCGGACGCCGTCGAGCAGGGCGCGCCCGATCCCCGCATTGCCCTCGTCGAGAGCCTCTTCGAAGGCACGGGGGCAACCTACGACCGGATGGTGTTCTGGGCGACGCTCGGGATCGACGCCCTGTGGAAGCGCCGCCTCGTGCGCGCCATCCCCGCCGGCGCCCGGCGCATCCTCGATCTCGCCTGCGGCACGGGCATCTCGACGCTGGCGATCGCTCGGGCGCGGCCGGACTGCGCCGTGGTCGGCGTCGAATTGCGCGACGAGTACCTGGCATTCGCGCGGGCGAAGCTCGCACGCGACCCGCAGCCGAATGTTGCGCTGGTGCTGAGCCGCGCCGAGGATTACGTCTGCCCGACGCCGTTCGACTGCATCAGCTCGTCGTATCTTGCCAAGTACGCCGATCTCGGCGCCCTCGTCGGGCGCAATCGCGCCATGCTGGCCCCCGGCGGCCTGCTGCAGATGCACGACTTCTGCCTGCCGCCCAACCGCGTGCTGCGCGCGATCTGGCGACTCTACTTCCGGGTGATGCAGCGCACGGTGGCGCGCCTGATGCCATCCTGGCGCCCCATCTACGTCGGCCTGCCGAAGCTCATCGAGGCGCACCCGCTGGCTCGAGGAGCTGCCCGCCGTGCTGCGCGAGCACGGCTTCGGGGACATCCGCATCGAATACCTGACGCTCGGCGGCTCCGCGGTCGTCACCGCGACGCGTGGGCGGTGAGCGGGCCACGGCAGCGTCAGCCGAGGCCACCTTGCTCCCAGCGCGCGAGGGCAACGGCTCCGGCGATGGCGATCGTGCCCAGGCTGACGCACTGCAGGATGCGCTCGAGGCGCCGCATGGCTTCGCGATCGACCGCCTCCCCGCCGCGCGCGGCCCGGCGCATCGCCTTGTAGGGCCGGGAGGCCTTGATCTCGACGAGGCTCACGGCCGCCGTTCCGAGCGCGAGCACGAGGGCCGATGCGCTCAGGCGGTTCGTCTGGAGCAGGTAACCCGCGAGCGCAGGCAATGCACCCCACGCCAGCCCGAACCACGCGTCCGTGTGGAACCTGCCCTCGAACCACTCCAGGTTGTAGGCGAGCAGCAGGAGCCCTTCGGCGACCGCCACCGGCCACAGCCAGGGCGCATAGCGCTGCATGTACCACGCGCCGATCGCGTACGCCGCGACCAGCGCGACGGCGGCCGTGAGCGCGAGGCCGCGGCGCCCCAGCACTTCGCCCCACGGCTTGCTGCGACCCCCGACGGCATCGAGCGCATGCGCGCCGATGCCGAGGGCGAGGGCGTAGATCGCGAGCAGCGCCAGCACGCGCTCCGGATCCACGCGCGGCGCGAGCATCCCTCCGAGCACCGTGAAGGCGAGGACCATCCCGGTGTAGGGCAGGAACAGGAGTCCCACCACGACCCGGAAACGCCGTGGCCCGAAGCGGGGAACGAACCACTCGTCCGTGCGGTCGGGCGCTGATGAGCGTTCGTCGATCGGCGGGGGTGCTGCGCGCATGAGCGGACCGGCTCGCGGGATGGAGTCTGGAATCGCCCGGAGCGCCTCCCGCGCGGCGCGCCGGGGTCGTGCCGCGCGGGTGCGGCTCGCGGCAGGTCGGACTGCCCGCTCATGTTAGCCCCGAGGCCGTGCGTGCAGGCGGCCCCGGGGAGCGTCGGGCGAGCCCCCGCGACCGGTTCCGGCGGCGCGCGTGGCGCGGGCCTCGCTGCAGGTGCCGCCGCGGGCAGCGACATCGCGGTCCACGCAGTATGCTGTGCAGGTCGCGCCGCGGCGCTCCGCGAAACAACGCGCTTGTCCCGTCTCGTAATGATCTCGCTGGCTGGAGCAGGAACGCTGCCGCGGCGCTCGCATCGGCTTCGTCGTCTGACGGCGCATCGCTTTGCAGGGGAACGGGCATGGCTGGCAGCCGGTGACGCATGCGCAGTGCGGGGAGGAGCACGATGAGTGCGGGGGCGACGGGTGCCGGGGCGACGACTGCGGGGCCGACGAGCGGCGCGGGAATGCACATCGGGATCGACCTCGGCGGGACGAAGACGGAGGTGATCGCCCTCGACCCCGCGGGGCGCGAGCTGCTGCGTCGGCGGGTGCCGACCCCGCAGGAGGATTACGACGCGATCCTGGCGACGATCGTGCGTCTCGTGCGCGAAGCCGAAGCGGACACGGGCCGCACGGCGACGGTGGGCATCGGCACGCCGGGGTCGGTCTCGCGCGCGACGGGCTTGCTGCGCGGCTCGAACTCCGTGTGCCTCAACGGTCGGGCCATCCAGCGCGACATCGAGGCCCTGCTCGCACGCCGCATTCACCTCACCAACGACGCGAACTGCTTCGCGCTCTCGGAAGCGAGCGACGGTGCCGGCGCGGGCGCCGACGTGGTGTTCGGCGTCATCATCGGCACGGGTGTGGGCAGTGGCATCGTGGTGCATGGCAGGTTGCTGGAAGGGCCGAACGGCATCGCCGGCGAGTGGGGCCACAACCCGCTGCCGTGGCCCGCGCCCGACGAGCGGCCCGGGCCCCCGTGCTTCTGCGGTCGTACCGGCTGCATCGAGACCTTCGTTTCGGGGACGGGCATGGCGCGCGATCATCGCGCGGTCACGGGCGACGCGCTGCTGCCGCCCGAGATCGTCGCGCGCGCAGCGGCGGGCGACGGCGAATGCGAGGCGACCGTGCAACGCTACGAGGAGCGCCTTGCGCGCTCGCTCGCGCACGTCATCAACATCCTCGACCCCGACGTCATCGTGCTGGGCGGCGGGATGTCGAACGTGATGCGGCTGTATTCGGCCGTGCCGCGGCGATGGGTCGGCTGGGTGTTCTCCGATCGCGTCGACACGCGCCTCGTGCAGCATCGCCACGGCGATTCCAGCGGCGTGCGCGGCGCCGCATGGCTCGGCGCGGAGCTCGCCGGCTGATCCCGCACTGCATCGATCCGCGCAGCAGCGCGCGCGAGGCGGTGCACGAGCGACGACCTCCATCGAGCGACGACCTACATCGACGTGTAGTTGGGGCCGCCTCCGCCTTCGGGCGGAACCCAGTGGATGTTCTGGCGCGGATCCTTGATATCGCACGTCTTGCAGTGCACGCAGTTCTGCGCGTTGATCTGCAGGCGCCGGGCACCCGCCGGACCGGATTCGTCGGCGACGAACTCGTACACGCCGGCGGGGCAGTAGCGCTCCTCCGGGCCGTCGTACACGCGCAGGTTCACGTCCACCGGGATCGCCGGGTTGCGCAACTGCAGGTGCACCGGCTGGTTCTCCTCGTGGTTGGTGTTCGACAGGAACACCGACGAGAGCCGGTCGAAGGTGAGCACGCCGTCCGGCTTCGGGTAGTCGATCGCCGGCGCCTCGCTCGCGCTGCGCAGGCTGTCGTGATCGGGCGCCTTGTGGCGCAGCGTCCACGCCACGAGCGCGCCCAGGCCGATGTCGTTCAGCCACATGTGGGCGCCGCCGTGGATCATGCCGGGCCACAGGCCCCACGACAGCCCGGGCTTCACGTTGCGCACCTTGTAGAGATCCTCGTACACCCAGGACTTGCGGAACGCGTCGTTGTAGGCGACGGGCTCGTCGTTCGCGCGACCTTCGCTCAAGGCGGCGAACACCGCTTCGGCCCCGAGCATCCCGGTCTTCACCGCGTTGTGCGTGCCCTTGATGCGCGGCAGGTTGACGAAGCCGGCCGAGCAGCCGATCAGCGCGCCGCCGGGAAACGTGAGCTTCGGCACCGACTGCAGGCCGCCCTCGTTGATCGCGCGCGCGCCGTAGCCGAGGCGCTTGCCGCCCGCGAACGTGTCGCGGATCGCGGGATGCGTCTTGAAGCGCTGGAACTCCTCGAACGGCGAAAGATGCGGGTTCTCGTAGTTGAGGTGCACGACGAAGCCTACCGAGACGAGCCGCTCGCCGAAGTGATACAGGAACGAGCCGCCGCCGGTGGCGTTGTCGAGCGGCCAGCCCTGGCTGTGCAGCACCAGGCCCGGATGATGGCGATCGGGCGCGAGCTCCCACAGCTCCTTGATGCCGATGCCGTACTTCTGCGGGTCGATCGCCGTCGCGCAGGTTGTAGCGCGCCATGATCGCCTGCGACAGCGATCCGCGCGCGCCTTCCGCGAACAGGGTGTACTTCGCATGCAGCTCCATGCCGGGCTGGTATTCGGGCTTGTGCGAGCCGTCGCGCGCCACGCCCATGTCGCCCGTCGCGACGCCGCGCACGGCGCCCGCATCGTCGTACAGCACCTCGGTCGCGGCGAAACCCGGGTAGATCTCCACGCCCAGCGCCTCGGCCTCCTGCCCGAGCCAGCGGCACACGTTGCCGAGGCTCGCGATGTACATGCCGTGGTTGCTCATGAGCGGCGGCAGCAGCCCGTTGGGAATCCGATAGGCCTTGTCGCGGGTGAGCATGAGGAAACGATCGTCGTTCACCGGCGTGGACAGCGGTGCGCCCTTCTCCTTCCAGTCGGGCATGAGCTCGTTCAAGGCACGCGGGTCCATCACGGCGCCCGACAGGATGTGCGCGCCGACCTCCGATCCCTTCTCGAGCACGCAGACGCCGACCTCGCGCCCGGCGGCAGCGGCGAGCTGCTTCACGCGGATTGCCGCGGCGAGGCCAGCGGGCCCGGCGCCGACCACCACCACGTCGTACTCCATCGCTTCGCGCTGCATGTCCTCTTCCTTGACCCTGAACAATAACGGCGAGGCGTCGATTGTATATTCTCCGGGCACCCCGTCCGCAGGACGTTCACGCCATCACTCATGGGCCCGATTGCCATCAGCCTCATCATGGCGGCGTCGTTCGCGGCGTTCGTGTTCCTCGCGCAGCGCAAGCTGGCCATCCTGGGACACCTCCAGCGCGAGGTGCGCTGGGACCATCCCTGGGAGCGCCTGCGCTCCGTGCTCGCCAACGGCTTCCTGCAGTCGCGCATGATCCGGCGCGACTGGAAGCCCGGCCTCATGCATGCCACGATCTTCGCCGGGTTCATGGTGCTGATCGTGCGCAAGCTGCAGCTCATCGCCATCGGCTACCACGAGCCGTTCGTGTACTCCGGCCTCGCCGGCGGCCTGTTCGCGAGCCTCAAGGACGTCATCGAGCTCGCGGTGCTCGTCGCGCTGGGCTACGCCTACTGGCGCCGTTACGCCCGGCCGCCCGCACGCCTCGAGCCCAATCGCGAGGCGCTGCTCATCCTGTCGCTGATCACCGCGATCATCGTCACCGACCTCATGTTCGACGGTTTCCGTTTCGCGCTCTTCGCAGCCACCGACCCGGGGATCGCCCACGAGCAGGCGTTCGCGTTCGCGGGGAGTGCGCTGGCTCGAGCATTCGCACCGCTCCCGCACGGCGTGCTCGTGGCCGGATATCACGCGAGCTACTGGGTGCAGCTCGTGGTGGTGTTCACGTTCCTCGTGCTCCTGCCCACGGGCGAGCACTTCCACATCGTGACGGCCTTGCCCGCGCTGTTCTTCCGCCGCGGCCGGCCCGCCAACGCGGTGCCGGCGGTCGATCTCGAGAAGATCATGAGCGACGACGCCGGCGAGGACGTCGCCGTGGGCGTCACGACCGCGCGCGACCTCACGTGGAAGGAAGGCCTCGATGCCTTCACCTGCACGGAGTGCGGTCGCTGCAAGGACGCATGCCCGACGTTCCTCACGGGCAAGCCGCTGTCGATGAAGTGGGTGAACGACAGCCTGAAGCACCACCTCGTCGCGGAGCGCGAGGCGATCATGAGCGAGCCGCCGGCGGAATTGCCGCCGCTCGTGCCCGAGATCGTCAAGCCGGAAACGCTGTGGGCCTGCACGACCTGCGGCTACTGCGAAGCGGCGTGCCCGATCGAGCTCGAGCACCTGCCGCGCTTCTATCGCCTGCGGCAACACCAGGTCATGATGGAGGGCGCGTTCCCGCACGAGTTGAAGCCCATCTTCGAGGCGTACGAGGCGCAGAGCAATCCGTGGGGCCTGCCGGCCGATGCGCGTGGCGAGTGGGCGCGTGCGCTCGACGTACCCGTCGTGACCGACGCCGCGGCCGTGCGCGGCCTCGATTATCTCTTCTACGTCGGATCGGCCGAGTCCTTCGACCCGCGAGGGCAGAAGATCGCGAAGGCGTTCGTCGAGGTGATGCGTGCGGCCGGCATTCGCTTCGGCATTCTCGGCCCGGGTGAAACCTCGACGGGCGAGTGCGTGCGCCGCGTCGGCAACGAGATGCTGTTCCAGCAGCTCGCCGAAGTGCTGACCACGACGCTGAACGATCTCGGGGTCACGCGCATCGTCACCTGCGATCCGCACGCGTTCAACAGCCTGCGCAACGAGTACCCCGCATTCGGCGGCAAGTACGAGGTGTTCCATCACACGCAGCTCATCGCGCAATGGCTCGCCTCGGGGCGGCTCGCCGTGCGTCGCGACCTCGACCGCGTGATCCTGCACGATCCCTGCTATCTCGGTCGCCACAACGGCGAGTTCGACGCCCCGCGCAAGGTGCTGGGTGCGATCTCGACCGCGGCACCGCTCGAGTTCGGCCTCAACCGCGAGAAGGCGATGTGCTGCGGGGCGGGCGGTGGGCGCATGTGGATGGAGGAAACCATCGGCCGGCGCATCAACGTCACGCGCGCACAGCAGGCGCTCGATCAGCAGCCGGCGTGCATCGCCACCGCATGTCCGTACTGCGCGATCATGATGGCGGACGGCGTGTCCGCGCTGAATGCGCAGATCCCGGTGCGCGACGTTGCGGAGTACGTCGCCGCAGCGCTTGTCAAGACGCCCACGGCGGCGGCGGAAGCCATCGCGGTCTGAGGAGACGCAGAGGGCACGGCCCGCATCGTCCGGATCGACGTCGGCACCGGGCGCCCGGTGCGGCTGCCGCAAGCCGTTGCGGGGCCGCTGCGCAGTGCGAACGGCGGCCGATGACGCGGCGGCCGGCGTGAAGGCACACGGCGCACGGCCCTGACGCGCGCTGCGGTGGGCTGCTAGACTCTCGCCTCAAGCCGCGGCGCTTCGCCGGCGGCTTGCAGCATCATCAGCTCACGACCATGACGACCGCCCTGCTGTGGCAGCCGACGCCCGAGCGCGTGGCCGCCGCCAACATCACCGCGTTCACCGCGAAGGTCGCCGCGGCAACCGGGCTTGCCTTCCCCGAATACGCCGCGCTGTGGCGCTGGTCCGTCGACGAGAAGGAAGCGTTCTGGCGCGCCGTGTGGGATCACACGGGCATCGTGGGCGAGCGCGGCGGGCGCACGCTGATCGACGGCGATCGCATGCCGGGCGCGCGCTGGTTCCCCGACGCCCGGCTGAATTTCGCCGAGAACCTGCTCGCCCGCGGCGCGCCGGACGGCGCCGGCGACGCCCTGGTGTTTCGCGGCGAGGATCGGGTCGAACGGTGCCTCTCGCATGCGCATCTGCATGCAGCCGTCTCGCGCATGGCCCAGGCGCTCGCCGCGGCGGGCGTGAAGACCGGCGACCGCATCGCCGGTTACCTGCCCAACATGCCGGAAGCCGTGATCGCGATGCTCGCGGCGACCTCGCTGGGCGCCATCTGGTCGTCGTGCTCGCCCGATTTCGGCGTGCAGGGCGTCCTCGATCGCTTCGGCCAGATCGAGCCGCGCGTGATGGTGACGTGCGACGGCTACTGGTACAACGGCAAGCCGCAGCCCGTGCTCGAGCGCGTCGCCGCGATCAGTGCGCGCCTGCCGACGCTCGAGCAGGTGATCGTCGTGCCGTACATGCGCGACACCGGCGGTGGCAGCGCGGGTGCTTACGCGGTGCCCCATGCGGTGGAGTGGAACGACTTTCTCGACGGCTTCGAGCCGAAGCCGATCGAGTTCGTGCGCCTGCCATTCGATCATCCCGTGTACGTCCTGTACTCGTCGGGCACGACGGGGGTGCCGAAGTGCATCGTCCACAGCGCCGGCGGCACCCTCCTGCAGCACGTGAAGGAGCTCGCGCTGCATGGGGACGTGAAGCCCGGCGACCGCCTCTTCTACTTCACGACGTGCGGCTGGATGATGTGGAACTGGCTGGTGTCGGGGCTCGCCGTGGGCGCGACGCTGCTGCTCTACGACGGCTCGCCCTTCGTCATGCGCGGCAAGGTGCTCTGGGATTACGCGGAGGCCGAGCGCATGACGCACTTCGGCACGTCCGCGAAGTACATCGACGCCATCAAGAAGATCGCGCTCGTGCCGCGGAAGGACTTCGCGCTGCCGGCGCTGCGCACGCTGTTCTCGACGGGCAGCCCGCTCGCGCCCGAGAGCTTCGACTACGTCTACCAGTGCGTGAAGGACGACCTGTGCCTGTCGTCGATCTCCGGCGGGACCGACATCGTGTCGTGCTTTGCGCTCGGCGTGCCGACCCGCCCGGTCTGGCGCGGCGAGCTGCAATGCCGCGGCCTCGGCATGGCGGTGGACGTCTACGACGACGACGGCAAGCCCGTACGCGGCGACAAGGGCGAGCTCGTGTGCACGCAGCCGTTCCCGTCGATGCCGGTGGGCTTCTGGAACGATCCGGACGGCTCCGGCTATCGCGCGGCGTACTTCGAGCGCTTCCCGGGCGTGTGGTGCCACGGCGATTTCGTCGAGCTCACCGAGCACGACGGCATGGTCATCTACGGTCGCTCGGATGCCACGCTCAATCCGGGCGGCGTGCGCATCGGCACCGCGGAAATCTACCGCCAGGTGGAGCAGCTCGACGAGGTCGTCGAGAGCCTCGTCATCGGGCAGGAATGGCCACCCGGGGAGGTCGGCGACGTGCGCGTGGTGCTCTTCGTGAAGTTGCGCGAGGGCCTCGTGCTCGACAACGATCTCATCGAGAAGATCAAGCAGCACATCCGCGCCAACACCACGCCGCGGCACGTGCCGGCGAAGGTCCTGCAGGTGAGGGACATCCCGCGCACCAAGAGCAACAAGATCGTCGAGCTCGCCGTGCGCAACGTCGTGCAAGGGCGCCCGGTGCGCAACATCGAGGCGCTCGCCAATCCCGAGGCGCTCGAGGAATATCGGGACCGCATCGAGCTCAAGACCTGAAGCGCAAGGCCTGATGAATTTCATCGCGGTCCTCGTCGCACTCGCACTGGAGCAATGGCGGACACTGCGCTGGCGCGGGGCCATCGAGCGCTCCTACGTGCGCTACATCCGCCTCCTGGAGGTGAAGCTCAACGGCGGCACCGCGCAGCACGGCGCGTTTGCTGCCGCGGCCGCGCTGATCCCGCCGGTGGTGCTGGCAGGGGGCGTGTTCTGGCTGCTCTACCGCATCCATCCGGCCCTGGGGCTCGTGTGGAACGTCGCGTGGCTGTACTTCCTGATGGGCTTTCGCCGCTTCAGTCATGCCTACTCCGACGTGGTGGCCGCATTGCGCGCCGGCGACCTCAACGGCGCGCGACGCGCGCTCGCGGGGTGGCGCGGGGGTGCGACGGGCGAGCTCGGAACGGACGAGATCGCCAAGCTCGCCATCGAGCGCGGGCTCATGGATTCGTACGAGCAGGTGTTCGCGACGCTGTTCTGGTTCGCGGTGCTGCCCGGGCCCGTGGGCGCCGTCCTCTATCGCGCGAGCGCGCTGCTCGCCGCCGAATGGCGCGCGGAAATTCCCGGCGAGGACACGACGCCCATCGCCCGGGCGCGCGACGCGTTCGGCCGTCCCGCGCGCTCCTTGCGCTTCCTGCTCGACTGGATCCCCGTGCGCCTCACGGCGCTGTCGTTCGCGATCGTGGGCGACTTCGAGGACGCCGTGTACTGCTGGCGCACGCAGTCGCGGGCGTGGAGCACGCAACCCGGCGGCGAGCACGCCGGCATCATCCTCGCGAGCGGCGCCGGTGCGCTCGGCGTGCAACTCGGCGGTGCGCTTCCCGTGCTGGGCAGCGAGCCCGACTACCGGCCCGAGCTCGGCATCGGCGACGTCGCCGAGCCCGAGCTCCTGCCGAGCGGGGTGGGTCTCGTCTGGCGGGCGCTCGTCCTCTGGCTGCTGCTGATCCTGCTGCTCACGCTCGCCAACTGGGCGCCGTGACCCCCGCCATCCTCGGCGCATAGCGCGCGGCGCGGCATCGAACGGCGAGCAAACCCGGTCGCGCGCTTGGCTCCGAGCAACGGGTTCGGCCCACCGGGCTCCGATCGGGCCGCTATCCGGAGTAGACCGCGCCTCTTGCCCTGAGCAGAGCGCACCGCTTCGCTGTCGCGCAACAGGGTGCGCAAGAGCGCGAGCCGATGCGGGGCCGCGGCACCGCATTCGACGAGGGCGCGCAATGCGCAGTCGGGTTCGCGATCATGGCGGCAATCGCGGAAGCGGCATTGACCCAGCACGGGCCTGAACTCGACGAAGGCTTCGGGGATGGCTTCGGGCGCGACGTGCGCGAGGCCGAACGCCTTCATCCCGGGCGAGTCGACCAGCCAGCCGTCGGCGAGCGCCGGCCCGAGCGGATACAGCGTGGAATGCGTGGTGGTGTGGCGTCCGGCGGCGAGCGCTTCCGAGATCTCGGAGGTGCTCGCGGCAGCACCCGGCGCCAGCGCGTTGAGGATCGTGGACTTGCCCATGCCCGACTGTCCGATCAGCACGCTGTGCTGCTGCAGCACCCACGGCCGCAATGGCGAGGCGTCCTGCTTCGCCGCGAGCGGGACCACCGGATAGCCCAGCGCCGCGAACGGGGCGAGGCGCTGCAGCAGGCGGTCGAAACCGGGCTTGTCGGCCTTGTTGGCGGCGAGCACGAAGCGGCAGCCCTGCGTCTGCGCGGCGATGGCCCAGCGATTGACGAGCTCCTCGTCCAGCGTGAGGTCCGGCGCGACCACGGCCACGATCTGCGTGACATTCGCGGCGATGAGCTTTTCGCGCAACGCGTCAGAGCGATAGAAGAGCGTCGTGCGCGGGGCGACCCGCTCGATCGCGCCGCCGCCTGCCACCCGCACCACCTCGACGCGGTCGCCGCACGCGAGCGCGAGACTGCGTCCGCGCAACACGCAATCGAGGGCGCCGCCGCCATCGAGCAGCACGGCGAAATGCCGCCGATAGCTCGCGACGAGGATCCCTTCCTCGGTGGGCGCGCTTCCTTCGCGGGGCCGGCGCGCGCCTGCGCTTCATCGACTGCCTTCGTGCTGCGCACTCCGGTATTCGCGCTTGGGGCGGCCCGGCGCGCTCATGCGGCGAGGAGCTCCGTGCGTGCGGCGGCGATGCAGTCGTTCTCCGTGATCCCGCCTGCATCGTGGGTGGTCCACGCCACGCGGCAGCGCCGGTAGCCGACCTCGAGATCCGGGTGATGGTCCATGCGTTGCGCGGCGAATGCGATCGCATTCACGAACAGGATCGTCGCCGGGTAATCGGCGAAGGTGAACGTCTTCACCAGCCGTTCCTGATCGAGGCTCCAGCCGGGGAGCAGCGCGAGGCGTTGCGCGAGCGTCGCACCGTCGAGCCGCGCCGCCCCGCGACGGATCGCGAGGTCGGCGAGGCGGGCGAGGGCGTCGTGCGCGGTCATGGCTTGAACCGGTAATAGCGCTCGTTGAGGTACGCCGCGACGTGCTCCTCGTCCTCCGGAAAGTAGCTGGTCCCGAGCTGGCTGTTGCAGTAGCTCACCTGCGCCAGCAGCTGTTGCGGCGTGTGCACGCGTCGATCCGGGCGCAGGTACATGCGGTCGGCGTCGCCCTGCATCCGTCGGGCGTGGCAGGCGACGCAATCGCGCTCGACGAGCGGCTTGCCCTGGGCGGGATCGCCCTTCGCGAACGGCGCGGGCTGCGCGCCGGCGCCCGCTGCGGGTCCGGCGAGCACGAAGGTGGTGGCGAGCAGCAGCAACGGCGCGATGGTGAAGCGGACCTCGATCATGCGGGAACCTCCGCTCGGAAAACGATCATGAGGACGTGAGCGACTGCAGCCGCGCGATGCGAATCGCGGCCGGCGGATGCGAATCGTAGAACGTGGAGTGCACCGGGTCGGGAGTGAGCGTTGCGGCGTTGTCCTGGTACAGCTTGACGAGCGCGCGCACGAGCGCGTGCCCGGACGCATGCTGCACCGCGAAGGCGTCCGCTTCGAACTCGTGCTTGCGCGAATACAGCGCCGCGAGCGGCGCGAGCAGGAACGTGAACACGGGCAGCACGAGGAAGAACAGCACGAGCGCGACGCCGGGCCGGTCCGCGGGCAGCGCAACGCCCAGCCCCTCGTAGAACCACGGCGCCTGCATGAGCCAGGCGAGGAGGCCGAGAAAGCCGAGCGAGGCGACCGCCATCCACAGCATGCGCTTGCCCACGTGCTTCAGGCGGAAGTGACCGAGCTCGTGCGCGAGCACGGCTTCGATCTCCTCGGGTTCGAGCCGGTCGACGAGGGTGTCGAAGAACACGATGCGCTTCGCCCGGCCGAAGCCCGTGAAGAACGCGTTGCCGTGACTCGATCGCTTCGAGCCGTCCATCACGAAGAGGCCCCGGCTCCTGAACCCGCAACGGGCGAGCAGCGCTTCGACCCGTTCGCGCACCGTGCCTTCCGGCAACGGCGAGAACTTGTTGAACAGCGGCGCGATCACCGTCGGATAGAGCGCGAGCATCAGCACCTGGAAGCCGATCCACACCATCCAGAGCCACACCCACCACAGCGAACCTGCCGCGCGCATCAGCGTCAACGCGAGTGCCGCGAGCGGCAGGCCCAGCAGGGCCCCGATCAGGACGCCTTTGGCGATGTCCGTGATCCACAGCTTCAACGTCGTCCGGTTGAACCCGAAGCGTGCCTCGATGCGGAACGTGTGCCAGTAGCCGAAGGGCAGGCCGATGACCCCGCTCACCGCCGCCAGGGCCACGATCAGCCCGAGATCCTGAAGCAGGGGCCTGGAAGTCGCGGCCGCCGTCCAGTCCACCAGCAACGCGAGGCCGCCGCCCAGCGTGAGGACGAGCAGGACCGTCGTGTCGACCACGGCTTCGAGCATGCCGAGGCGGGTGCGTGCAGCCGTGTAGTCCGCGGCCTTGTGGTGCGCCGCGAGCCCGATGCGCTCGGCAAACTCGGGTGGAATGCGGTCGCGGTGGGCGCGCACGTACGCGATCTGGCGCTGGGCGAGCCACAACCGGAGCGCGAGCGTGACGGCGACGGCAGCGAGGAAGACGAAGGTGAAGGTCGTGGCGGGCACGGGCTCGACGTCGGCGATCGGCAAGGGTGAGGGCACCGGGATGCGGGCCGCGATTGACAGAGCATGGGGCTCGCTCCCGACCGCGCGCGCGGACGGCGGCAGGCGCGGGCGCCTGCGGGCCGCGGCGCGGCGTTGTGCGAGAATGTGCGACCGATTGTAGACGAATTCAACTCGACGAATTCAACATGCCGCAAGACGCGAGCCGCCTCATCTGGATCGACATGGAGATGACCGGCCTCAAGCCGGACACCGACCGCATCATCGAGGTGGCGCTGATCGTCACCGACGGCGAGCTCGTCACCGTCGCCGAGGCGCCGGTGTGGGTCGTGCATCAGGACGAGGCGGTGCTCTCCGGCATGGATTCGTGGAACACCAGCACGCACGGGCGCTCCGGGCTCGTCGACCGCGTGCGCGCGTCGACGTTCACCGAGCGCGACGTGGAGAGCGCCGCGCTCGGCTTCCTGCGCGAGCACGTGCCGTCCAAGGCGTCGCCGATGTGCGGCAACTCCATCTGCCAGGACCGGCGCTTCCTCGCGCGCTGGATGCCCGAGCTCGAGGACTACTTCCACTACCGCAACCTCGACGTCTCCACGCTCAAGGAGCTGTGCCGGCGCTGGAAGCCGGAGCTCATGAAGGGGATTCCCAAGGAAGGCAAGCACGAGGCGCTCGCCGACGTGCAGGAATCCATCATGGAGATGAAGTACTACCGCGAGCACTTCCTGCTGCCGTGAAGTTCTGCAGCACCTGCGGCTCGGCGGAGCTCGAGCTTCGCATTCCCGAGGGCGACAGCCTTCCGCGCAGCGTCTGCGCGTCGTGCGGCGAGATCCACTACCAGAACCCGAAGGTGGTGGTGGGCTGCCTGCCCGAGTGGGACGACCAGGTGCTGCTGTGCAGGCGTGCGATCGAGCCTCGACACGGACTGTGGACGCTGCCGGCGGGCTTTCTCGAGAACGGCGAGACGATCTCGGCGGGCGCGCTGCGCGAGACGCTGGAAGAGGCGAGCGCGCGCGTTCAGATCGGCGATCTCTACACCGTCATCAGCCTGCCCTACATCAACCAGGTGTACGTGATGTTTCGCGCGCGCCTGCTCGACCTCGACTTCGCGCCCGGGTCGGAAAGCCTCGAGGTACGGCTGTTCCACGAGGACGACGTGCCTTGGGAGCAGCTCGCGTTCCGCACGATCACCCGCACGCTGCGCAACTTCTTCCTCGACCGCAAGCTCGGCACGTTCGCCGTGCACGTGAGCGCGTTCGAGCGCCGGCCGGCGGCGCGGCCGGACCTCTCAGCGGCGGCCTAACCCAACCCAACCCTTTACTCAGAGTAACCCATGACTCCGAGTATTTACTCTGAGTAACGAGGGGGTCAGAGGATGTCCGCCGCGTGGTCGGCGAGGCGCGAGCGCTCGCCGCGCTGCAGGGTCACGTGGCCGGAGTGCTCCCAGCCCTTGAAGCGGTCCACCACGTACGTGATGCCGGAGCTGCCTTCCGTGAGGTAGGGCGTGTCGATCTGGGAGATGTTGCCGAGGCACACGACCTTGGTGCCCGGCCCCGCGCGCGTCACCAGCGTCTTCATCTGCTTGGGCGTGAGGTTCTGCGCCTCGTCGATGATGAGGAACTTGTTGATGAACGTGCGCCCGCGCATGAAGTTGAGCGACTTCACCTTGATGCGCGAGCGGATGAGATCGCGCGTTGCGGCGCGGCCCCATTCGCCGGCCTCGTCGTCGGTCTTGTTGAGCACGTCCAGGTTGTCCTCGAGCGCGCCCATCCACGGGTTCATCTTCTCTTCCTCGGTGCCCGGCAGGAAGCCGATGTCCTCGCCGACCGGCACGGTCACGCGGGTCATGATGATCTCGGAGTAGACCTTGAACTCGAGCGTCAGCATGAGCCCCGCGGCGAGCGTCAGCAGCGTCTTGCCCGTCCCGGCCTGGCCCAGCAGCGACACGAAGTCGATCTCGGGGTTCATCAGCAGGTTGAGCGCGAAATTCTGCTCGCGGTTGCGCGCGGTGATGCCCCACACGTTGTTCTTCTGATGCGTGTAATCCTTGAGCGTCTGCAGCACGGCGGTCCGGCCGCTGATCTCCTTCACGCCCGCGTACAGCGGCGCTTCGCCGGGACGCTCCTGGTACACGAACTCGTTCACCAGCAGCGACGGCACCAGCGGGCCGGTGATGCGATAGAGCGTGTGGCCGCCCTGCTGCCACGACTCCATGCCCTTGCCGTGGCGTTCCCAGAAATCCTCCGGCAGCTCGCGCATGCCGCTGTACAGGAGCTCGGTGTCCTCGAGCACCTTGTCGTTCGTGTAGTCCTCGGCGGCGATCCCCAGCGCGCGCGCCTTGATGCGCATGTTGATGTCCTTCGACACCAGGATGACGCTGCGCTTGGGATGCGCCTGCTGCAGATGCATGACCACCGCGAGGATCTGGTTGTCGGCCTTGCCGTTGGCGAGCGAGGCCGGCAGCACGGTCGTGATCGCTTCGGTCTGCAGGAACAGCCGGCCGGTGGCGGCGCCGCCGGACTTCACCTCGAGCGCGATGCCGTCGCCGATGCCGTTCGGCATCGCCGTCACCAGCTCGTCGAGAAAGCGCGAGACCTGCCGCGCATTGCGCGCGACTTCGGTCATGCCCTTCTTGTGGTTGTCGAGCTCCTCGAGGGTGAGAATCGGGATGTAGATGTCGTGCTCTTCGAACCGGAAGAGACTCGTGGGATCGTGCATCAACACGTTGGTGTCGAGCACGAAGAGCTTGTTGACCGTGTGGAGGCGGGTGGTCTGGCCGAGCTTCGAGTTCTTGGCGATCTTGCGGGCGACGAGGGTGAGGGGCGCGGGATGGATCTTGCGCTCGACCATGGGCCTCCTGGCGGGCTGCGGTTAACGGGACGGCAAGCCTATGCTAGCAGGCCGCCGTGCAACCCGCCATGGAGGCGATGCCCGGCGCGCTCACTCGAGCGCCTTCACCGCCTCGAGCACCTCCTGCACGTGGCCATCCACCCTCACCTTGCGCCACTCGCGCACGAGCTTGCCGTCGCGGCCGATGAGGAACGTCGAGCGCTCGATGCCGCGCACCTGCTTGCCGTACATGTTCTTCATCTTGATCACGTCGAACTGGGTGCACAGCTTCTCGTCGGCATCGCAGAGAAGGTCGAACGGGAAGCCCATCTTGGCCTTGAAGCCCTCGTGCGACTTCATGCTGTCGCGCGACACGCCGACCACGCGTGCGCCGGCCTTGCGGAACTCGGCGTAGTGATCGCGAAATTCCTGGCCCTCGGTCGTGCAGCCCGGGGTGTTGTCCTTGGGATAGAAGTACAGGACGACCTTCTCGCCGACGTGGTCCGACAGTCGGAAGGTCTTGTCGCCCGTGGCCGGAATGCTGAAGTCCGCAACGCGCTTGCCGATCATTCGCGATCTCCTCGTGGAAAAGGGCATGCCGGTGAGGGTCCCGGCGCCCGCTGAAGGGGCCTGCCGCGGCGTCAGTCCGGATCGACGCCGCCCAGGAATTCGGGTCCCTGCACGAGCAGCGTGCCCGTGCGCCCGCGCACCTCGCCCGGATGCGTTTCGCAGCGCGGCAGCGGCAGGCCCTGAACGCTCTCGAACAGCGCTTCGGTCGACGTGAGTCGCCAGCCTTGCGCGCGCCAGCCCGCGAGCAGCTGCTCGAACACGGGTGCGAGGCGCATGCCTTCGAGCTCCGCGTGCAGCGTGAACACGTGACCCGTAGGCGGCGGATCAGCCGTGAGCTCGAGCAGGTGCGCAGCCGCATTGTGCTCCGTGATGCCATCGGTACCGATGAGCTCGTCGAGCGTCGGCAGCGTGGTCGGCAACTGCGGACAGCGGATCAGCTCCGCGTTCCACACCGGCAGGTAGGGGCACGTGCCGCGGCCGTCGGAGCAGTAGTCGAAACCCAGACGCTGCGTCAGGCGCAGGGCATGCACGTTCACCTGCCATCCGGCCGCCCCGTGCGTTCGCGGGGCCCGTCCGAAGATTTCGGTGAAGCGTTCGCATGCGCGCTGCATCTCCTGCTGCGTCCACGCGGCATCCGCGGTCGCGACACCATCCTGCCAGCGCACGTGATCCCAGCAATGGATGCCCATCTCGAAGCCCGCGTCGCGCGCGCTGCGCATGACGTCCGCCGCGCGCCGGCCGATGTCGGGCCCGGGCAGCACGGTGCCGTAGAGCAGCGTGCGCAGGCCATAGTGCTTCACCACCGAGGTCCGACGCACCTTGCCGAGAAATCCCGAACGGAACACGCGCTTGATCGCGCGGCCGGTGTGATCGGGTCCGAGGCTCCACAGGAACGTCGCGCCCGCTGCATGCCGCCGCAGCATGGCCACGAGCGCCGGCACGCCTTCGCGCGTGCCGCGCAGGGTGTCCACGTCGATCTTGAGGGCGAGATTCATCGGGCGCGCGAACGCTGCGCTCGCGGCCGCGGCCTCCCTCACGCGAATGCGCTGCCGGGGCCGGTGGCCGCGCGGCCGGGGTCAGTCGACGAGGAGCCTCGCCTCGCGCGACCTGCCCGCGGTAGGCGTCGAAGATGAGCGCGAGCGCCTCCGCCATCGGGACCTTCGGGGCCCAGTCGAGATCCGCGCAGGTGTTGTCGATCTTCGGCACGCGGTTCTGCACGTCCTGGTAGCCCTTGCCGTAGTAGTCGCCGGCCGTGACGTCGACCAGATGCACCTTGCTCGCGCTCTCGCGGTACTCGGGGTAGCGGGCGGCGAGCTCGAGCATCATGGTCGCGAGCTCGCGCACGGAGAAGTTGTTCGCCGGGTTGCCGATGTTGTAGATCTTGCCGCTCGCGATGCCGCCCGGATTCACGATGATCTTCATGAGGGCCGAGATGCCGTCGTCGATGTAGGTGAACGCGCGCTTCTGGGTGCCGCCGTCGACGAGCTTGATGTCCTCGCCGCGCAGGATGTGCCCGAGGAACTGCGTGATGACGCGCGAGCTGCCTTCCTTCGCCGTGTTGATCGAGTCGAGGCCGGAGCCGATCCAGTTGAACGGCCTGAACAGCGTGTAATCGAGGCCCTCCTGCATCCCGTAGGCGTGGATCACGCGGTCCATGAGCTGCTTCGCGCAGGAGTAGATCCAGCGCGGCTTGTTGATCGGGCCGAGCACGAGCTCCGAGCTCTCGGGATCGAACTCGGCGTCGCGGCACATGCCGTACACCTCGGAGGTCGAGGGGAAGATGATGCGCTTGCGATGGTGCACGCAGTGCCGCACGATCGGCAGGTTCGCCTCGAAGTCGAGCTCGAACACCCGCAGCGGCTCGCGCACGTACGTCGCGGGCGTGGCGATGGCGACGAGCGGCAGGACCGTGTCGCACTTCTTGATGTGGTACTCGATCCACTCCCGGTTGATCGTGATGTCGCCTTCGAAGAAATGGAAGCGGCGATCGGCGATCAGGTCCTCGATGCGGTCGGCCTGCATGTCCATGCCGTAGATCGACCAGTCGGTCTCGGCGAGGATGCGCTTGGACAGATGGTGGCCGATGAAGCCGTTGACGCCGAGGATCAGGATTTTGCGCATGGCGGGAGGGGTGTTGGGGAGTGGAACGGCGCGGGAATGGAACGGCGACTTTCGCGGGCGCTTCGCGCGCCCGGCACGGGCGAAGTATACGGAGGCGGCGACCTCGCGCCGGGCGCCCGCTTGATCAGCCGACCGGGCGCGGGGCGTCAGCCGAGGGGAGAGGTGCGAGCAGCGCCGGCGAGCGACCGAAACGCGCCCTCACGGCGGCGGCATCGGCCGCGACGCCGTCGATCTCGAGGCGCAGCACCTGCAGCGTGCCCCCGCCGCCGCAATGCGCGACGATGCGCTCGCCCGTGACCTCCAGCGTGGGCGTGAGCGTTGGCGGCGCAAATGCATCGAGCACGCGGGTACGCAGCACCCGCGCGGCGATGCCGCCTACGCCGGTGAAGGCGCCGGGGTAGGGCGGCGCCACCGCACGCACGAGGTTGTGAATGCTGCGCGCGTCCCGCGTCCAGTCGATCACGCCGTCGCTCGGCTTGCGGCCGCCGAAATACGCGCCGCGCGCGAGGTCCTGCGCGATGCGCGGTGCCGTTCCCGCGATGAGCGCCGGCAGCACGCGATCGAGGGCGATCTCCGCCGCCACCGTCACCTTGTCGAAGACTTCCTGCGCGGTGTCGTCCGGCAGGATCGGCACGGCCTGCTGATCGACGATGTCGCCGTTGTCGGGCTTCGCGGTCATGTAGTGCAGCGTGGCGCCGGTTTCGCGCTCGCCGTGCAGCACCGCCCAGTTGACCGGTGCGCGGCCGCGATATTTCGGCAGCAGCGAGCCGTGCATGTTGAGAGCGCCGCGCGCCGGGGCGGTGAGCAGCGCGGGCTTGAGCATCATGCGGTAGTAGAACGAGAACAGGAAGTCGGCGTGGGCCGCGGTGACGCGCGCCACGATCGCCGCAACGTTCGGATCGGCCGGGGTGATCACGGGCAGTCCGTACTCGGCGGCCACGGCTGCGACGGAGCCGAACCAGATGTTCTCCTGCGCATCGTCGGCGTGCGTGACCACCAGGCGGACGTCGATGCCGTGCGCGAGCAGCACCTTGAGGCAGCGCACGCCGACGTTGTGATACGCGAACACGACGGCGCTCGCGGGAGAGGGGGGCGGCTTGGGCGGGGTCATCGAATCACGATCGGTTCGAGCGGATGGCGCGCATCCGGAGCGCGCGGGCCGAGCGTCGCCATCGTTTCGAATGCATGCTCGAGGCGGCGCGTGAACCCCGGCACATCGCACAACGCAGAGCCCGGCAGCTGCGCGTGCAGGCCCGCACGCAGCGTCGGCAGATTGCCATCCTGCGCGAGCGCCACGGCGAGGCGCACGTAGGCGTCGCGGTCCGGTGCGATCCACTCGGGATGTCCCGCGGCGCAGAGCAACGCCGCACTCTGTCTCGCGATCATGCGGTCGCCCGCGAGCGCCACCACCGGCACGCCATGCGCGAGGGCATCGCACGTCGTGAGGCCGCCATTATAGGGAAAGGGGTCGAGCGCGATGTCCACGTCGGCATAGGCCGCGAGCGCTTCGTTCCACGGCAGCCAGGGCATGAAGTCGATGCGCTCCACCGGAAGGCGACCTGCCCAGCGCTCGCGCAGCCACGCCACCGTGCTCGCGCCCCTGTATGCCGCCGCGCGCAGCACGAGGCGCGCCTCCGGCAGCGCGTGCAGCACGCCTGCCCAGCAGTCGAGTGCGCCATCGCTGATCTTGGCGTGACGGTTGAAGCTTCCGAACGTGATGTATCCGCGCGCGGCTGCCGGTAACGCAGAGGGGCGGGCGGGATCGACGGGACGGTATGCGAACCGGCAGGGCAGCAGCACGAGGCGCTCGCGAAAATGGCCGGCATCCGCCATCGGCGTCTCGATGGGATCCCCGATGAGGTAATCGATCGCGGCCATGCCGGTGGTGTCGAAGTAATCGAGCCACGTCGCTTGCACCGGCGCCGGCCGCCGCGCGAGGACGGTCAGCCGGTTTCCGGGCGAATGGCCCGCGAGATCGACGAGCAGATCGAGGTCCTGCGCGGCGATCAGCGCGGCTGCCCGATCGTCATCCGCGGGAAGGTCGAACCATGCTGCGGCCGCGGCACGCATGCGCTGCGCCATCGGATCGCTTGCCGGCGTGGCCGCGAAGAGCCGCACGTCGAAGCGGCGGCGGTCGTGCTGCTCCAGCACGGGAAGGAAGAAAGGCGCAAGCGGACCGACGCCGAAGCGGGGCGACAGATAGCCGATGCGCAAGCGGCGCGATGCGCGCGGCGTGGGCGCCGGTCGCAGCGCGAGCGGACGCACGGCCTGCCCGTGCCCCGCGCCCCACTGCCAGTGCTCGCGCGCGAGCTCCCCGGCCGGCATCGGCTCGCCCCCGTAGTGCAGCTCCAGCAGCAGCGCGCTGTGCACGCGCGGATCGTCGGGCGCCAGCGTGCACGCGTGGCGCAACTGCGCGAGCGAGGCCGCGTGTGCGCCGAGACTGCTCGAGAGCGAGGCGCACTCGAGGCGCAGATTGAGGTCGCGCGGCGCAATGGCGAGCGCGCGCTCGAGCAGCGCGATCGCGCGCGGCAGCTCGGCGAGCTCGCCCAGGGCGGACGCGGCGTGGCGCAACGGCTCGACCTCCTGCGGCCGCAAGGCGTGGGCACGCAGCCACGCGTCGACCGCTTCGGAAGTGCGGCGCGAATCGGTGCAGCGCGGCGCCCATGCCCATCCAGCCGTTGAAGTGACCGGCATCGCGCCCGACGACCTGCGCGAACGCACCGACGGCGCTGTCGGGAGTGGAGTGCGCAAGGCGCAGCAGGCCGAGGTTGTGCCACGCGGCCACGTGCGCCGGATGGCGAGCGACCTGCATCTCGTACTGCTGCATCGCGTCGAGCGGAGAGCCGTCGCGCTCGAGACTCACGGCGAGCTGGAAGCGGGCCACCGGGTCGGCGGGATCCTGTCTCAGGATCGCGAGCAGCGCTTGCCTTCCGGCCGCGCCGTGCCCCGCCTGCAGGTGCGCGAGCGCGAGGCAGTGCCTTATCGCGTTGGCCTCGGGCGCCTGGACGAGTGCGGCGTCGAGCTGCGCGGCGGCAGCGGCGAAATGGCCGTGCCGGCGCGCGATCTCGCCCTGCAGCGCGAGGCCCGCGAAGCCGTGCCTCCCGGCTTCCGGCAGCGCGTTCAGCGCGGCTTCAAGGGTGGCGATCGAGGGCTGCCGGATGAGCTGCGTCAAGCTCTGCAGCGCGTCCGATCTCGACGGCTCGTCGTGGGGGTGCATCCTCGCCCGTCTCCAGCACGGCCCGAACGGTGTACCGCGGCCGGTCGCGCACCTGCTGGTAGATGCGACCGACGTATTCGCCGATGAGACCGAGCCCGAACAGCACCATGCCGATCAGGAAGAACGCGAGGATGTCGCGGTCCCAGATGGCGTTGAGCGCGCCCTGCCACTCGGCGAAGAAGAGGCGATAGACCATCACGATCACGTAGAGCACCACCGCGATGGCCGACACCGCCATGCCGAACATCGAGAACAGCTGCAGCGGCATCAGCGAGAAGCCCGTCACGAGGTCGAAGTTGAGGCGGATCAGCTTCCACAGCGAGTACTTCGATTCGCCGGCGGCGCGCTCCTCGTGCTCGACCTCCACCTCGGTGGGCGTGCCCGCGAACGTATACGCGAGGGCCGGAATGTAGGTGCTGACCTCGCGACTCTGCACCACGCAGTCGACGATGTCGCGGCTGTAGGCGCGCAGCATGCAGCCCTGGTCCGTCATGCGGATGTGGGTCATGCGCTCGCGCATGTGGTTCATGGCGCGCGACGCGGCGTGGCGCCACCACACGTCCTTGCGCTTGCGCCGGATGCCGCCGACGTAATCGTGGCCGGCGTCCATGGCGGCGAGGAGCTTGCCGATCTCCTCGGGCGGGTTCTGCAGGTCGGCGTCGAGCGTCACGATCTGCTGCCCGCGGCAGCGCTCGAATCCGGCGATGATCGCGAGGTGCTGCCCGTAGTTGGCGTTGAACAGCACCACGCGCGTTTGCGCCGGCCGGCGCTGGAACTGCTCGCGCAGCAGCGCAGCGGAGCGATCGCGGCTGCCGTCGTTCACGAAGACGACCTCGTACGAGCGGCCCAGCGCGTCGAGCGCCGGATACAGCCGCTCGAACAGCGCCGGCAGTCCGGCCTCCTCGTTGTAGACCGGGATGACGACGGAGACCTGGGGATCGGTCATGGTTGCCGCGCTTCTAGCGCCGCGCGCTCGCCAGCACGTCGGCGCACGCCGCGCAGACGCGCTCGACGTCGGCTTCGGTCATGGTCGGGAACAGCGGCAGCGTCACCGTGGTGTCGGCGATGTGCTCGGTGTTCGGCAGGTCGCCGCGACGGTAGCCGAGATGACGGTATGCGGTCGTGAGATGCGCGGCCTCGTACGACACGCCGGTGCCGATGCCGCGCGCTTCCAGCGCCTCGCGGAACTGCTTGCGATCGATGCGCATGCGCTCGAGCGGGAGCAGCGGCGCGAACATGTTCCAGCTGTGGCCGTCGCTCGTCGCCGGCGTGGCCGCGATGCGGCAGCTCGCATTCGGGATCGGTGCGGCCAGTGCGCGAAGTAGTGCGCGACGAGCGAGCGCCGGCGCTCGTTGAACTCGGGCAGGCGCGCGAGCTGCGCGACGCCGATGCGCGCGTTCGCGTTGGACAGGTTGAACTTGCCTCCGGGGAACACGCAGTCGCGCGTGCCGTCGGGCAGGCGCTCGATGCCGTGGAAGCGCAGCACGTCGATGCGCTTCGCCTCGACCTCGGAGCCGACGACGAGCGCGCCGCCCTCGACGGTGGTGATGTTCTTGTTGGGGTGGAAGCTGAATACGCAGATGTCGCCGAAGCTGCCGATCCGCTGCCCCTTCCAGGACGAGCCGATCGCAAGGGCCGCATCCTCGATCACGCGAAGGTCGTGCTTGCGCGCGAGCGCGTACAGCCGGTCCATGTCGACCGGCAGCCCCGCGAAGTGCGTGGGCATGATCGCCTTCGTGCGCGCCGTGATGCGCGCCTGCGCAGCATCGAGGTCGATGTTGCGCGTGGCGCGCTCCACGTCGACGAACACCGGCGTGGCGCCGACCTTCAGGATCATGTTGGGTGCGGCGAAGAACGTCTGGGCGGGCGTGAGGACCTCGTCGCCGGGACCGATGCCGGTGAGCTGCAGCGCGATCTCGAGCGCCGCGGTGGCCGACGACACCACGCGCGTGGGCCGGCCGCCGTGATACGCCGAAAGCGCGGCCTCGAAACCCTGCACGTGCGGGCCCGCCGTGATCCAGCCGCTGCGCAGGACTTCGGCCACGCCCTGGATCGACGCTTCGTCGAGCGTCGGGCGCGCGAACGGAAGGTAGGGCAGCGTCACGTCGCGCTCCGCGTCACGAGCCACACGCCCAGGATGATGAAGCCGATGCCCGCCCAGCGCACGGGATTGACGCCTTCGCCGAACAGGAAGTGCGCCGCGATCGCGTTCACGACATACCCGATCGAAAGCAGCGGATAGGCAACCGACACGGGCACGCGCGACAGGCCCAGGATCCACACCAGCAGGCTGATCACGTAGCACAGCGCGCCCAGCATGAAGTAGCCCTGGGTGGCCATCCGCACGAGCGTGGTCGCCCACGTCGCCGCGTCGAGCGAGAGCACGCCGGTGGCGTTGGTGCCGGCCTTGAGCAGCAGCTGTGCGGCCGCGTTGAGCAGCACGCCCGACAGCAGGAACGCGAATGCGGTCCAGGTCATCGCCGGCTCACCACCACCCGCCGCACGTCGCGCGCGAGCACGCGCATCGGAACGCCCCGCTGCGCGAGATGCTCGTAGTCTTCGGGGTGCAGCAGCGCATAACCCTGCTCGAGCCCGTCCCAGACCGGGATCCAGTGCGTCGACGTCCTTGAACGCGAGCTGCGGCTCGGCGTCGATGCCGAGCGCGAGCTCGTCGCGCATCGCGACGAGCGTGGTCGTGCGGCGGAGGTAGAACGGCGCGGTCTGGTCGTACATGTGCACCTGGTAGAACGGCACGCGGACATCGGTGAGCGGGGGGCCGGCGGTCGCCGCCGCGGCCACGCGAAGGATATCGTAGGTGGAGCGCGTGGTGCGAAAGCTGTCGAGGCCGCCGACGATGAGCTGGGTGGCAACGAGCGTCGCGAGCGAGAGGGCTGCAATGCCGCCGTAGCGCGAGCGTTCCGAACCGGAGCGCAAGCACGCGAGCGCCAGGAGCCCGCCGACGGCCGCCGAGAACATCGCTGCCTTCAGCCACGGCCCGAACGCGAGAAGCGTCTCGATCGGCTGGCGCTCGTCCGCGAAGTGCAGCGCGATCGCGGTGTAGCCGAGCACGGCCACTGCGGCGAGGGCGACGGCTGCCAGCGCGACGGGAATCGTGGCGCGCACGAGCGAGCGCGCGTCGAGGCGCAGCAGCAGCCATCCCACGACGAGCGCGAGCGGCGGGAACATGGGCAGGATGTACGAAGGCAGCTTGGATTCGGACACGCTGAAGAACAGGAACACGAACGCGGCCCACGCCATGGCGAAGCGCTGCCAGGAAAAGCCCAGCGCGTTCGGGGTCCCCTCCCGCCATGCCCGCCGGATGTTGAGGGCGAGCACGAGCAGCCAGGGCATCATGCCGGCAACGAACAGCGGAACGAAATAGGCGATGCTGCCGGTGCGCCGCGCCTCGGTGGTGAGGAAGCGATCGACGTGCTCGTGGATGAAGAAGAAGCGCGCGAACTCGGGGTTCGCCTGCGATACGGCGACGAACCACGGTGCGGCGAGCGCGAAGTACGCGAGCAGGCCCGTGCCGAGGTGGAGCCGACGCCACACCGCGAAATCGCGGGTGAGCGCGGTGTACAGCACGAGCGCGCCCCCGGGGATGACGACGCCGATGGGCCCCTTGGTCAGGGTCGCGCCCGCGAACGCGATCCACGTCGCGAGCATGAGGGCATGCCGTGCCCCCGGCGGCGTCTCGTCGCGTTGCGCCACGACGAAGGCGGCAAAGCCCGCGGCGAGCATGAAGCCCAGGAGCGAATCGAGGGTCACGATCTGCGCGAGCGCGATCTGCCACAGCGTGCCGGCGAGCGCGAGCCCGGCCGAGAGCGCCAGGCGCGCGCCGCCCAGACGCAGCCCGGCCCACGCAATGACGAGCACCCCGAGCCAGCCCGCTGCCGCCGGCCACAGGCGTGCGGTCCACTCGTGGACGCCGAAGGTACGGAACGTCGCAGCGGTCAGCCAGTACTGGAGCGCGGGCTTCTCGAAATACTTGAGGCCGTTCAGGCGCGGCGTCAGCCAGTCGCCCGTCGCGACCATCTCCCGCGAGATCTCCGAGTACCGGCCCTCGTCGGGATGCTGCAACACCCGGTGATCGAGATTGGCGAACCAAAGGCAGGTGACGGCGAGAAACAGCAGCAGGACGAAGGCGGGACGGATGGCCGGTTCGGTGTCGGGTTTCATTGTTCGTTGCGCCTGCGGTCATCGGGCCGGGCGCCATCGCACATTTTACCGGGTCGCGCCTGCGGCCACGGCCGCTGCCTGCGGGTGATCGCGTTGCATCGTGCTAAATTCACGCGATGAGCGATTCGTCCTCGCCCGCGCAGCCGACTCGCGCGACGCTTCGTCCTGCGCAGCGGCCGCAACGACGACGTGCCTGCCGTCCAGGCCCTTGCGCGCGTCGTGTGGTGGTCGCATTACCCGGGCATCATCAGCGCGGAGCAGATCGAGTACATGCTCGAGCGCGGTTACGCCGCGGACGCGCTGGCTCGGTTCGTTGCCGGACCCGATTGCGGTCTGGAGCTCGCCCTCGCGGCCGCGACCCTGGTGGGTTTCGGCGCGTGGTACACGACCGGCGAGGGCGAGGTCAAGCTCGACAAGCTGTACGTGCATCCGCAGTGGCAGCGCCACGGCGTGGGGCGGGCGCTCATCGCCCGCGTGGCGGACCTCGCGCGTGCCTCCGGGCGCCGCACGCTGGTGCTCAACGTCAACAAGCACAACGTGCTCGCGCAAGCCGCATACCGCAAGCACGGCTTCGTCGTGCGCGAGGCCGTCGAGGTCGACATCGGCAACGGCTTCGTGATGGACGACTACGTCATGGCCCGGGCGCTGTGAGAAACACCGGTTGAGAAGGCGAATGGCAAGACCCCTCGAGCTCTACGACAACTACACGCGGTCGCTCCGCGTCTTCGAGCCGCTTCGTGCGGACGGTGAGGTCGGCATGTACACCTGCGGCCCGACCGTCTACGACTACCAGCACATCGGCAACTTCCGCACCTTCCTGTTCGAGGACGTGCTGAAGCGGGTACTGCAATGGAACGGCTTCCCCGTGCGCCACGTCATGAACGTGACGGACGTCGGCCATCTCACGTCCGATGCCGACACGGGCGAGGACAAGATGGAGAAGGGCGCGCGGCGCACCGGCAAGACCGCGTGGGAGATCGCTCGGCTGTATACCGACAGCTTCCTCGCGGACATGCAGCGGCTGCACATCGAGCCGCCCACGGTGCTGTGTCGCGCGACCGATCACATTCGCGAGCAGATCGAGTTCGTGGCCGACATCGAGAAGAAGGGCTACACCTATCGCACGACCGACGGCATCTACTTCGACACCGCGAAGCAGCCGGACTACGGCTATCTCGCGCGTCTCGACGTGAAGGGCCTCGATGCCGGGCGTCGCGTCGAGCTCGGCGAGAAGCGCAATCCCACCGACTTCGCGCTGTGGAAGTTCTCGCCGCCCGGCGAGCAGCGCCAGATGGAGTGGGACAGTCCGTGGGGGCGCGGTTTTCCGGGCTGGCACATCGAGTGCTCCGCGATGGCGCAGAAATACCTCGGCGACTACTTCGACATCCATTGCGGCGGCGAGGACCACATCCCGGTGCACCACACGAACGAGATCGCGCAGACCGAGGCCCGCGTGGGCACGCGGCTCGCGAACTTCTGGATGCACGGCTACTTCCTGCTGCAGAACGACGCCAAGATGGCCAAGTCCGCGGGCGAGTTCCTGCGCGTGCAGTCGCTGCTCGACCGCGGCTACGATCCGCTCGCGTACCGGTACCTGTGCCTCACGGCGCACTACCGCTCGCAGCTCAATTTCACGTGGGATGCGCTCGATGCCGCCGCAACGGGCCTCGATCGCATGCGCCACGGCTTCCACGCGCTGGGGCAGGACGGGAGCGCTCCGGATGCCGCTGCGCTGGAACGCTTCGGCGATCACCTGAACGACGACCTCAACGTGCCGCGCGCGCTTGCCGTGGCGTGGGAGGTCCTGCGCGGAGCGATGCCGTCCGGCGCGAAGCGCGCGACGCTCGCCGCCTTCGACCGCGTGTTCGGGCTCGGGCTCGCGGCATGGTCGCCGCCGAGGGCCGTGGTGCCACCCGAGGTGCGCTCGCTTGCGGATGCGCGTGCCGCAGCCCGCGAGGCGCGCAATTGGGGCGAAGCCGATCGGTTGCGCAAGGAGCTGCACGCCGCCGGCTGGGATGTCGCCGACCGCGCCGACGGGTACGACCTCAAGCGCCGCTGACGGCGGCGCGTCCGATTCATTCGTCGCAACGGGCCGGCGCTCGCTCCGCCGGTCGTGCGTTTCGTCGCGCGCACATTGAGGCGGGCGTCTGCGCGGCCGAATATTCGAGCCGGCGCCGATGCGCGCGGGCATGAATCCGGAACCGTCGCTCGCTGCATCCAAGGCACATCGCGCAACGCACTGCTCGCGCATCGCGCCGGACGAAACGGGAGACGGAGACGACTATGGAACGCTATCGGATGCCCGCCCCTCGCGCAGCGATCGCCTTGGGCGCCGCGCTCGCTGCCGTGGCCACGCTCACGCTTTCGCTCCTGCCCGCGCGAGCGCCCGGCGCCAACGCGCCGCTGACGGCCGCGCGGGCGCCGATCGAGGTGGCGATCGTGCCATCGCGTATCGAGGTCGTCGGCGTGCGCAACCGGAATGCCGCCAGCAACGACGAGGCGCGCCAAGCACCCACGATGGCCAATCCCGGCTGAGCGCGACGAGCCGGCGCGGACGCGCGAGCGCATTCAAGCTGGCGCCCGGATCGGCGCCGCAGAAGGGCCCGGACGCGAGCTCGCAGCCGCCTAGCGTTCCGTCGCGCCGGCAATCGCTTCGCGTCGCGGCGGCTGCGGTTCGTCGCGCGGCGGTTGCGGCGCCCGATCCGGGCGCGCACCATGCGCACATCGCAGGCCGAATCCGAAACCGCGCACGCTGAATCCGAAACGGGTCGACGCCGCATCTCATTGCCGACAGCGCCACGACACCACCGACCCAACAGGAGCCGACATGAACCGCTTTCGACTGCAAACCCCTTCGCGCACCCTGGCCGCTTGCGCCGTGCTGGCCGCTGCCGCGACGCTCGGACTGGCGGTCGTGCTGCCGGCGCATCTGCCGCCGGTCGACGGGCACGCGCTCCTGGTCGCGCGCGCGCCCACGCCGGTGACGATCGTGCCGGGTCGCATCGACGTCGTCGCGGCAAGGCGGCAGGCCGCGGCTTCGAACGTGCTCGGAAGCGAGCGCACGTCCCACGAGCAGGGCTGACCCCGTCCGACCCTCCTCCGTACGCGGCGTTGGCCCTGCCGACGCCGCGGATCGTCACGGCGCCCTGACGACACGCCCCGGGCTACGACCGCGCGCGCTGCCAGAGCACGTCCGACCCGCCCGCGGTGCGGTTCAGCACGCGGGCAAGCACGAACAGCAGGTCCGACAGCCGGTTGAGATAGCGCCGCGTGGGCTCCGCGACGGCCTCGGTCGCGCCGAGCGCGACGACGGCGCGCTCGGCCCGGCGACAGACCGTTCGCGCCACGTGGGCATGCGCCGCCGCAAGCGAGCCTCCCGGCAGGATGAATTCCTTGAGCGGCGGCAGTCCGGCATTGAACTGCGCGACGGCCGCTTCCACGCGCCCGACGTGCTCGTCGGTCACGCGCGTTGTACCCCGGGATCGAGAGCTCGCCCCCCAGATCGAACAGATCGTGCTGCACCTCGAGCAGGCACGCGCGCACCTCGTCCGGGACGCCGCTCGCGAGCAGCACGCCGAGCGTGGAATTCAGCTCGTCGACCTCGCCGATGGCGGCGATCCGACGCGAGTCCTTGGGGACGCGCGAGCCGTCGCCGAGGCCGGTGGTGCCGGCGTCCCCGGTGCGGGTGACGATCTTCGACAGGCGATGGCCCATGGCGTGTGCGCGAAAAGTCGGGTGCGAGGCGCTGCAGGATACGGGATGCGGCTTCCCGCCGGCAAGCCGGCGCGCAGTATGATTGACCTTCCCCTTGGATTCCTTCCCGCCCGGGCCCGTGATGAATCCCTACCAGCAGGATCTCGATCGCAACGCCGCCAACTACACGCCGCTTTCCCCGCTGTCGCTGATCGCGCGCACCGCCTACACCTACCCGAACCGTACGGCGGTCGTCCACGGCTCCCGGCGCTACACGTGGGCGCAAACGTATGCGCGGGCGCGCCGCCTCGCCTCCGCGCTTGCGAAGGCGGGTGTGGGCAAGAGCGACACCGTGGCCGTGATGGCGGCGAACACGCCGGAGATGGTCGAGGCGCACTTCGGCGTGCCGATGACGGGTGGCGTGCTGAACACGCTGAACACGCGTCTCGACGCCGAGGCCATCGCTTTCATGCTCCAGCACGGCGAGGCGAAGATCCTGCTCACCGACACGGAGTTCGCGCCCACGATCGAAGCCGCGCTCGCGCAGCTCGAGCGTCGGCCGTTGGTGATCGACATTGCCGACAGCGCCGGGCCCGGCGGCAAGCGGCTCGGCCGCAGCGACTACGAGGCGTTCATCGCCGAGGGCGACCCGGAATTCGCCTGGCAGCTCCCGGCCGACGAGTGGGATGCGATCTCGCTCAATTACACGTCCGGGACCACGGGCAATCCCAAGGGTGTCGTGTATCACCATCGCGGCGCGTACCTCAACGCGCTGTCGAACATCATCGACTGGGGGATGCCGCGCCACGCGGTCTACCTGTGGACCCTGCCGATGTTCCACTGCAACGGCTGGTGCTTCCCGTGGACGATGGCGGCCAATGCGGGCGTGAACGTGTGCCTGCGCAGGGTCGATCCGAGGCTGGTCCTCGATGCCATCCGCGAGCATCGGGTCACGCATTATTGCGGCGCGCCGATCGTGCACAACGCGCTCATCAACGCGCCCGCGGAATGGAAGGCGGGCATCGATCACGTCGTGCACTGCCTCGTCGCCGGTGCCGCGCCGCCCGCCGCGGTGATCGAGGGCATGGAGCGCATGGGCTTCGACATCACGCACGTCTACGGCCTGACCGAGACCTACGGGCCGGCGGCGGTGTGCGCGAAGCACGAGGAATGGCAGGCGCTCGACATCGGCGCGCGCACCGAGCGCAACGGCCGGCAGGGCGTGCGCTACACGTGCCAGGAAGGCATGATCGTCATGGATCCCGAGACGATGACCGACGTGCCGTGGACCGGCGAGGTCATGGGCGAGATCATGTTCCGCGGCAACATCACGATGAAGGGATACCTCAAGAATCCGAAGGCGACAAGCGAGGCCTTTGCCGGCGGCTGGTTCCATTCGGGCGACCTCGCCGTGATGCAGCCCGACGGCTACGTCAAGATCAAGGATCGCTCCAAGGACGTCATCATCTCCGGCGGCGAGAACATCAGCTCGCTCGAGGTCGAGGATGTGCTCTACCGGCATCCGGCCGTCATGGCCGCCGCGGTCGTCGCGCAGCCCGACCCGAAGTGGGGCGAAACGCCGTGCGCGTTCGTCGAGCTGAAGCCGGGCGCCGCGGCGACGGAAGCCGAGCTGATCGACCATTGCCGCGCCCATCTCGCGCGCTTCAAGGCGCCGAAGCGGGTCGTGTTCGGCGATCTGCCCAAGACGTCGACCGGCAAGATCCAGAAGTTCGTGCTGCGCGAGCACGCCCGCTCGGCGAGCGCGATCGAATAGGAGACATCGATGAACGCCCCCCTCGACGCTTCCGTGCAGCCGCTGGTGCTGCGCAGCGATGCGGACGGCATAGCCACCCTGACGCTCAACCGGCCGGCGCAGTTCAACGCGCTCAACGGCGCGATGCTCGACGCCCTCAAGGCCTCGCTGCTCGAGGTCGCCGCGGACGAGGGTGCGCGCGTGGTGGTGATCGCCGGCGCGGGCCGCGCCTTCTGCCCGGGCCACGATCTGAAGGAGATGCTCGCGAACTGCAACGAGGAGTTCGTGGGCGATCTCTTCGCCCGGTGCAGCGACGTGATGCTCACGATCCAGCGCATTCCGCAGCCGGTGATCGCGAAGGTGCACGGCATCGCCACCGCAGCGGGCTGCCAGCTCGTCGCCGCCGCGGACCTCGCCGTGGCCGCGAGCGACGCACGCTTCGCGACGTCGGGCATCAACTTCGGCCTGTTCTGCGCGACGCCGGGTGTGCCGCTGTCGCGCAACATCTCGCGCAAGCGTGCCTTCGAGATGCTCCTCACCGGCGCGTTCATCGATGCGCAGCAGGCGCTCGCGTGGGGCCTCGTCAACCGTGTCGCGGCGCCCGATCGCCTCGACGAGGAAACCGTGGCGCTCGCGCGCCTCATGATGGACAAGCCGCGCGCGGTGATCGCCGGCGGCAAGGCATTCTTCTACGCCCAGCTCGAGCAACCGATCGAGCGCGCTTATCGCGAGGCCACCGTCGCGATCACGCGCGGCATGCTCGCGCCCGAGGGGCAGGAAGGCGTGAGCGCGTTCATCGAAAAGCGCAAGCCGCGCTGGAATCTCTGACCCCGCGCGCTGCTGGCGCACCTGCGGGGGCGTCGCGGCCAGGGGACGGTGGTGTCCGGGCAGGCCGGTCCGGACCCGCCCGGCTGAGCAGGTGTCGTCCAAGCTTAGCTGCGTCATTCTGCCGCAGTTAACTTGGGCGTTTCGTGCAACGAGGGGGTTTTCTTACGCGCAACTGTGATAGTAAGGTGCGCTGAAGCTGCGCGCAGGCGATCCGGGTTGCTCGTACACGATTTCCGGCGCGGCATGTCGTAAGGGGGCTGTTGCAGCCCTCGGAAGTTGGCCGCTGTTCGCATTGCCCAGCCACAATTGAGCAAGCAACGCCTCGGAGGAACGTGCCATGTCGAGTGGAGCACCAACCGGAAGACCTCAAAGCAGTCCGAAGTCCCCGCAGTCAAACGAAATCACAGCCGCAAACATCCAGAAGAACCCGAAATATCGAGAACTGGTGCACCAGAGGGACGTGCTGGCGTGGACGTTGAGCGCCCTGGTGCTGGTCATCTACTTCGGCTTCATCCTCATGGTCGCCTTTGCCCCGGCCTTCCTCGCGCAGCCCATATCGTCCGCGAGCGTCATTCCCATCGGCTTGCCCATCGGCGTCGGCGTGATCCTCGCGTCCGTCGTGTTGACCGGCATCTACGTGCAACGCGCGAACACCGTGTTCGATCCTCTGATCCGCGACATCATCCAGGAAGCCGCCAAATGAAGACCATCAAGACGTCACTCTCGGCGGCGCTTGGTTCGGCCGTCATGGTTGCTGCCCAACTCACCCGTGCTGCCGACGCCGTGCCGCCCGGCGCTCCGCCGGCGACACCGCCCGTGAACTGGCACGCGATCGTGATGTTCCTGATCTTCGTGGGCATCACCCTCGTCATTACGTACTGGGCGGCGACGCGGACCAAGACAGCGACCGATTTCTACGCTGCCGGCCGGGGCATCACCGGGTTCCAGAACGGCCTCGCGATCGCAGGCGACTACATGTCCGCGGCCTCGTTTCTCGGCATCGCGGCGCTGGTCTATTTCAACGGGTTCTACGGCCTCATCTTCTCGGTCGGCTGGCTGGTCGGGTGGCCCCTGATCCTGTTCCTGATTGCCGAGCGGCTGCGCAATCTGGGTAAATTCACCTACGCCGACGTCGCCTCGTTCCGCCTGCGGCAGGGACCGGTGCGCACGATGGCCGCGATCGGCTCGCTGATCGTCGTCATCTGGTACCTGATCGGCCAGGCTGTCGGCGCGGGCCAGCTGCTGCACACCCTGGTGCCGCAGATCTCGTATACCGCATCCATCGTCATCATCGGTGCGCTGATCATCATCTACGTCACCTTCGGCGGGATGAAGGCAACGACCTGGGTGCAGATCATCAAGGCCGCGCTGCTGCTCGGCGGTGCGACGTTGATCGCCCTGGGCGTCATGGCGCACGAGGGCTTCAGCTTCGAGAAGCTGTTCTCCGACGCCGTCGACATCCATCCCAAGCACATCGAGATCATGAAGTCGATGGTGCCGATCGGCGCCAAGCCGAATCCGATCGAATCGATCTCGCTGGGGATGACGCTGATGTTCGGCACCGCCGGCCTGCCGCACATCCTGATGCGCTTCTTCACGGTGACCGATGCCAAGGCCGCGCGAAAGTCCGTGCTCTACGGCACCTGCTTCATCGGCTACTTCTACATCCTCACGTTCATCATCGGCTTCGGCGCCATCGTGCTCGTCGCGAACCGGCCCGAGTACGTCGTCGACGTCACCAAGAACATCCTCGACCTGAAGGGCGGCGGCAGCATGCCGGCGGTATACCTGGCGCACGCGATCGGCGGCGACTTCTTCCTCGGCTTCATCGCCGCGGTCGCGTTCGCGACGATTCTCGCCGTGGTGTCCGGTCTGACGCTCGCGGGCGCATCGGCGCTGTCGCACGACATCTATGCGAACGTGATCATGAAGGGCAAGTCCACCGAGGCCCAGGAAGTCTGGGTGTCGAAGATCTGCGTGATCGGTCTCGGCATTCTCGCGGTGATCCTGGGGATCGCATTCGAGAAGCAGAACGTCGCCTACATCGTGGCGTTGACCTTCTCGATCGCAGCCTGTGCCAACTTCCCGATTCTCGTGCTTGCCGTGTTCTGGCGCGGTTTGACCACGCGCGGTGCGGTGTGGGGTGGCTACACCGGCATCTTCGGATCGATCGGCCTGCTGATCATCGGCCCGACGGTCTGGACCAAGGTGCTTGGCATGGGGCCGGCCATCTTCCCGTACGACTTCCCGACGTTCGTCGTTCTGCCGGCCGCGCTGATCGTCGCCTATGTCGCGTCCGTCACCGACAAGAGCGCGAGTGCGGACAGGGAACGGGCGGCCTTCGACGCACAGGAAATCCGCTCCGAAACGGGGTTGGGAGCAGAGGTGTCCGGCGCGGTCCATTGAGGACAGCGGCTTTCGGGCCACGCGGCCGTCGGGGAGTTCGACCCGGCGGCCGCTTTCTCTGCCGTCCTGCGCGCCGGGCGGCGATTCCGGCGCGTGCGTCGCGCGGCGTCCGCATCCAGTGAAGGCGCATGCCAGCTAAGGCTAACGCAGAGCGAGCGCCGCAAGCTGCTCCGCGACAGGATCGGCGCTCCCTTTGCCGACATCGAGCCGGTGGCGATGAGCCGTCCATTGGCGGCGTTGATCCAGCGCGAGCCCGTCTACTGCCTGCCCGACACCTCGGTGCGCACGGCAGTCGAAACCATGCACCGCCTAGGGCTCGGGTCGCTCGTGGTCTGCGAGCCGGGGCTCGTCCCCGTCGGCATCTTCACGGTCCAGGACGTGCTCGACCGCGTCACGCTGCCCGGCATCGACCTGTCCATCCCGATCTCACGCGTCATGAGCGGCAATCTGAAGGCGCTGTCCTCGCGCGCTACCGCCTACGACGCCGCCCTGACCATGGCGGGCGAGGGCATCCATCACGTCGTGGTCGTCGACGATGGCAAGCTCGCCGGAGTCGTTTCCGAACGCGATCTGTTCATGCGGCCGGCCGGACTCGTGCGCAGCCTCGGCGCGGAGCTGCGGCGCGTGGGCGATCGCGCAGATCTCGTCCGGGCGAGCCGCGCCATCGGCGAGCTCGCCGCGAGCATGCATCGCCAAGGCCTGGGCGCGGCCCAGGTCACGCGTCTCATCTCCACGCTGAACGACGTCCTCACCCAGCAGATCATCCGGATCGAGACGCGTAACATCGACTTCGGCGAGCTGCAGTGGTGCTTCATCGAGATGGGGAGCGCCGGTCGACTCGAACAGACGTTCAGCACCGATCAGGACAACGGGATCGTCTTCAGCCATGCGTCCGATGTCACGGCGGACGCGGCGCGGGAGGTGCTGTTGCCGGTTGCGCTGCGGATCAACCAGCTGCTCGCGGAATGCGGCATCCCGCTGTGCCGCGGCGAGATCATGGCGAGCAATCCTGCGTGCTGCCTGTCGCTGCAGGAATGGGAGCAGCGATTCGCCGGCTGGATCTATCAAGGCGATCCCGAGGCCTTGCTCAAGGCGACCATCTTCTTCGACTTTCGCGCCCAGTCCGGGGATGCGGCGCTCGCCGTGGCGCTTCGACGCTGGCTGTTGCGCTATGCGGCCGGCAACCACCTCTTCCTCGCCCAGATGACCCAGAACGCGATGGCGCACCAGCCGCCGCTGGGTCGCATCCGCGACTTCGTGCCGACGGGCGGAAAGGAGCATCCGAACGCCATCGATCTCAAGGTGAACTGCATCACGCCGTTCGTCGACGCCGGCCGTATCCTTGCCCTCGCAGCCGGGGTGCCCGACACCAGCACGGCGCAGCGCCTCGCCGAATCGGGGAAGAAGCTCGGCATACCGGCGTCGGAGGTGGCGGCATGGGTGGAGGCGTTCGAGTTCCTCCAGGGCCTGCGCCTGAACCGCCAGCTCGCACTGTCCGCATCCGGCCATGCCCTGCACAACTTCCTGAGCCTCGACAGCTTGAACGACCTCGAGCGCCAGATACTCCTCGAGTCGCTGCGTCAGGCGCGCAAGCTGCAATCGCGCCTGGCGCGCTTCGTCGGGCTCATGGAACACGGGGGGTGACTGCAATCGGTCCGGCGCGGAGAATCGGCTGTCGCGGACCGGGTCGGCGCCATCCCGCGACGGTTTCGCGGACGCCGGACGGCCAGCCTCGGAGGTGAGGCACGATGGGACGATCGACGAACAAGGGCGAGCGCCTCGTGGCGGTGTTCCTGCTCGGGGTGCTGCTGTTCAACTATCCCGTGCTCGCCGTGTTCTACGGCGCCGGGCGGCTCTTCGGCGTGCCGGTGGTGTACGTGTACATCTTCTCCGCGTGGGCGTGCCTGATCGCACTGCTCGCGCTCGTCGTCGAACGGCGTCGCTGACGGGGCGCGGCGGCGATGCTCCATCCGTGGGTGATCGTCGGCATCGCGCTCGCGTACCTCGGGACGCTCTTCGCCATCGCATACTTCGGTGACGTGCGCGCCGGTCGCGGCCGCTCGATCATCGCGAATCCCTACATCTACGCGCTCTCGCTCGGCGTGTATGCGACGGCGTGGACGTTCTACGGGAGCGTCGGTCGCGCCGCGGCGGACGGCGTGGGCTTCCTGCCGATCTACATCGGTCCCACGCTGATGATGGCGCTGTGGTGGCTGATCACGCGCAAGATCATCCGCATCAGCAAGGCGAACCGCATCACGTCGCTGGCGGACTTCATCTCGTCGCGCTACGGCAAGAGCGCGCTGCTCGCGGGCATCGTGACGCTGATCGCGGTGATCGGCGTGGTGCCCTACATCGCGCTGCAGCTCAAGGCGATCGCCGGCAGCTTCACGCTGCTGACGCAGTATCCGCGCTTCGACCTGCCGCCGCCCGTCGCGGTGCCGGTGCACGCCGACACGGCGTTCTGGACCGCGCTGCGTGCTCGCGACCTTCACGATCCTGTTCGGCACCCGCCATCTCGATGCGGCCGAGCGGCACGAAGGCCTGGTGGCGGCGATCGCCTTCGAGTCGCTGGTCAAGCTGGTGGCGTTCCTCGCGGTCGGCGTGTTCGTCACCTACGGGATCTACCGTGGCTGGGGGGATCTCTTCGGGCGCGCGGCCGAAGACCCGCGGCTCGCGACGCTGTTCGCGCCGTCGGGCGGGCCGGCCGGCAGCTACGCCAACTGGGCGTGGCTCACGGTGCTGTCCATGCTCGCGATCATGTTCCTGCCGCGGCAATTCCAGATCGCCGTCATCGAGAACGTCGACGAGAACCATCTCGACAAGGCCATCTGGCTCTTCCCGCTGTACATGCTCGCGATGAACCTGTTCGTCGTCCCGGTGGCGTTCGGCGGCGCGCTCCACTTCGCGGCGGGCACGGTCGATCCCGATACGTTCGTGCTCACGCTGCCCATGGAACAGCACCAGCCGGCGCTCGCGCTGCTCGTGTTCATCGGCGGATTGTCGGCGGCGACCGGCATGGTGATCGTGGAGACGATCGCGCTCTCCACCATGGTCTGCAACGACCTCGTGATGCCGGTCCTGTTGCGCGTGCGCGGCTTGCGCCTGGGGGAGCGGCCGCAACTCGCGCCTTTGCTGCTTCGCATCCGGCGCGGCGCGATCGTCGCCGTCGTGCTGCTCGGCTACTTCTACTATCGCTTCGCAGGCGAGGCGTACGCCCTGGTCGCGATCGGCCTCATCTCGTTCGCGGCCGTCGCGCAATTCGCGCCGGCGATGCTGGGCGGCCTGTACTGGAAGGGCGGCACGCGCGCCGGTGCGGTCGCCGGGCTGCTGACGGGCTTTGCGCTGTGGCTCTACACGCTGCTCCTGCCCTCGTTCGCGAAGTCGGGATGGCTGCCCGCGGGCTTCATCGAGAACGGGCCGTTCGGCATCGGCATGCTCAAGCCGTATGCCATGTTCGGGCTCGCGGGGCTCTCCGAGATCACCCACGCCATGCTGTGGAGCCTCGTCGGCAACGTGAGCGCGTACGTGCTGGGCTCGCTGGTCAGTGGCCAGAGCATGGGCGAGCGCACGCAGGCCGTGCGCTTCGTCGACGCGATGCGGCACGAGGGCGAGGCTCCGCGGCTGTGGAAAGGCACCGCGTCGGTGCTCGACCTGCAGGCGCTGCTCGGTCGGTTCCTGGGCACGGAGCAGGCGCAGGCGGCCCTCGTGCGTTATGCGCTCCAGCGCGGCGTGCGCACGCCCGCGGAGCTGCCTGCGGATGCGGGCCTCGTGCAGTTCGCGGAGACCGCGCTCGCCGGCGCCATCGGCGGGGCGTCGGCGCGCATCATGATTGCGTCGGTCGTGAAGGAGGACGTGCTCTCGGCCGAGGACGTGCGGTCGATGCTCGACGAGGCATCGCAGGTCGTCGCGTACAGTCACGAGCTCGAGAAGAAGAGCGCGCAGCTCGTTGCCGCCACCGCCGAGCTGCGTGCCGCGAACGAGCGCCTGCAGGAGCTCGATCGCCTCAAGGACGATTTCGTGTCGACGGTCACGCACGAGCTGCGCACGCCCCTGACCTCGATCCGCGCATTCTCCGAGATCCTGCACGACAACCCGGCGCTCGGTGCGCAGGAGCGCCGCCGCTTCCTCGCCATCATCATCCAGGAGAGCGAGCGTCTCACGCGTCTCATCAACCAGGTGCTGGACCTCGCCAAGCTCGAGTCGGGACGCGCCGAGTGGCACGTCGGCGACGTGGACTTGCGGACCGTGGTGCTCGATTCGATCGAGGCGACCGGGCAGCTCTTCCGCGCCAAGGACATCGCTCTGGAGACACGCGTGCCCGACGCGGTGCCGTCGATCCGCGTCGACCGCGATCGACTCGTGCAGGTGCTCATCAACCTGCTGTCGAACGCGGCGAAGTTCGCGCCGGCCGCCAACGGGCGCGTGCGGGTCGTGCTCGTGGTGCTGCGCGATGCGCTGCAGGTGCGCATCGAGGACAACGGGCCCGGCATCGGCGCGGCCGACCGGAGGGTCATCTTCGAGAAGTTTCGTCAGGCCGGCGACACCATGACGCAGAAGCCGCAAGGCACCGGGCTGGGCTTGCCTATCAGCCGTCAAATCATCGAGCATTTCGGCGGTAGGCTGTGGGTGGCGAGCGAACCCGGCAGGGGCGCGACGTTCGGCTTCGACCTGCCGTTGCACCTGCAGGCGGCGCCACGCGCGGCCGCGGCGTAGAAGCTGGAGATCGAGTGCGGCCGCCACGAGCCGCCACGGGAGGAGTGCCGGATGCAGAAGAAGGTCCTGATTGCCGACGACGAGCCCAACATCGTCGCGTCGCTGGAGTTCCTGATGCGACAGAAGGGCTACGACGTGCGGGTCGCCCACACCGGCGAGGAGGCATTGCGCACCGTGGGCGAGTTCGCCCCGGACCTCGTGCTGCTCGACATCATGATGCCGCGCATGAGCGGCTACGACGTGTGCCAGAAGCTGCGCGAGAACCCGGCATGCCAGGGCGTGAAGATCATCATGCTGTCGGCCAAGGGCCGCGACGTGGAGGTCACGAAGGGCATGGCGGTGGGCGCCGACGCGTATGTGACCAAGCCGTTTTCCACGCGCGACCTCGTCGCGAAGGTGGAGGCCATGCTCGGGACGTGAGGCACGTGGGCGTCGGCATGCGCGCTTCGCGCAGCGCGGGGAACGCGGCATGACGGGTCGCGCGCGCCTCGTCGTCGGCATGGTCGTCGCGTGGCTGTACGTGGTCGGCGTGCTCGTCGGCACGCTGCTGCTCGTGACCGCCGATCTCCAACCCTCCGAGCGTGCCGCGCTCGCGCCGCTCGCGGATCAGCGCGCGGCGGCCGCGCTCGTCATCGCCTCCCTGCTGCTCGCGCCTGCGGCGTTCGTGGTGCGCGCGCTGTACCGGCACCACGTCACGGCCGCGTTGCAGCTGAGCGAGGACGCGCGGGTGATCGTCACCGCCAACCCGGGTCATCGTGCGCCCGCGCGCGGAGCGCCGGAGCTGCGGCGGCTCGCGGCGGACCTCAACGACCTCGCGGCCGAGCGCGAGAAGCTGCAGCACGACGTCGATGCCCGCGTGCGCGAGGCGAACGCACGCATCGAGCAGGAGCGCCGCCAGCTCGCCGCGCTCATGTCGGAGCTCGCGCAAAGCGTCGTCGTGTGCAACATCGAGGGCCGGGTGCTGCTCTACAACGCGCGCGCGGCGCGCCTGTTGCGCAAGCCCCTCGAAGGCACCGCGAGCCGCGACAGCGCGCACACGCTCATCGGCCTGGGACGCTCGATCTTCGCGATCTTCGATCGCAGCCTGATCGTCCATGCGCTGGAGACGCTGCACGATCGCGTGCACGACGGCAGTGCGACACCCGCCGCGAACTTCGTCACCACGGCGCCTTCGGGCCAGCTCGTGCGGGTGCAGATGGCGCCCGTGATGGGCGCATCGGAAGGGCCGGACGCGGGCGCTCCCCGGGAGATCGGCGGCTTCGTGCTGGTGCTCGACGACATCACGCGCCGGATCGAAGCGGGGCAGCGCCGAGACCTGCTGCTGCAGACGCTCACGCAGGGGACGCGGGCGTCGCTGGGCAGCATCCGCGCGGCCGTCGAGACGATCGTGTCGTTTCCGGCGATGGACCCGGCAGCGCAAGCGCGCTTCATCGGGATCATCGGCGAGGAGGCACAGCAGCTCACGTCGCGGCTCGACGCGACCGTGTCGGAATTCGCCGATTCGTTGCGCACCGACTGGCCGCTCGAGGACATGCGCGGCGCCGACCTCATTGCGGCCGCGCGCCGGCGCATCGAGGCGCGCGTGGAGCTGCCCACCAAGCTCGAGCGCGTCGACGACGCGGTGTGGCTCAAGGCCGACAGCTACTCGCTGCTGCAGGCGATCACGTATCTCGTGCGACGCCTGCACGACGAGTTCGGCATCCGCGAGGTGCGCTTCAATCTCGAGGCCGCAGGAGCGCTCGCGCACCTCGACATCATGTGGACCGGCGCGCCGCTCGGCTCCGAGACCACCATGGCCTGGCAGACGGAGCCGCTCGAGCAGGGCGGCGAGGCCTCGCTCCTCACGCTGAAGCAGATCATGGAGCGGCACGACGCGGAGATCTGGTACCAGATCGACAAGGCGTCGCATCGCGAGTTCTTCCGCGTGGCGATCCCCGTCACGCGCCCCGAGGAGAGCGGCCTCAGCATGCCTCGCGTCGCGGGCAGCCGCCCCGAGTTCTACGACTTCGACCTCTTTCACCAGCCCGGGCAGACGCCGGAGCTCGACGCGCGCGCGCTCGCGACGTTGAGCTTCACCGTGTTCGACACCGAGACGACAGGGCTCAATCCCTCGCAGGGCGACGAGATCGCATCCATCGGCGCCGTTCGTATCGTGAACGGTCGGCTGTTACGGCACGAGGTCTTCGAGCAGCTCGTCAATCCGCACCGCGCGATGTCGCCGGAGGCGCGTGCGATCACCGGCCTCGACCGCGAGCTGCTCTCGCAGCAGCCCGGCATCGGCGAGGTGCTCCCCGCGTTCCACGCCTTCTGCGCGGACACGGTGCTCGTCGCGCACAACGCCGCGTTCGACATGCGCTTCCTGCATCTCAAGGAGGCGGCGACCGGGGTCGCCTTCACGCAGCCGGTGCTGGACACGCTGCTGCTCTCGGCCGTGCTGCATCCCAATCTCGACGCCAACAGCCTCGAAGCGATCGCGCAGCGCATGGGTGTGAGCCCGATCGGCCGGCACACCGCATTGGGCGACGCCATGATGACGGGCGAGGTGTTCCTGCGCATGCTGCCCCTGCTCGCCGAACGCGGCATCCGCACGCTCGGGGACGCGCGGGCGGCGTCGCGCGAGACGTATCTCGCCCGCCTCGAGTACTGATGCGCGGCGCGCGACGCTGCGCCGCGTCGGCCGATGTCGGATCGCGATGCCGCGTGCGCGCATTGCCAACCCTCACCGGCTTGCGCATAATCCCGCGACCCGAAGAGGAGGGCGGCCCGACGCGCCGCGGCCATGAGCGACGACAGGATCCTGGAAACGCGACAGCTCACCAAGGAGTTCAAGGGCTTCGTCGCCGTCAAGGACGTGAACTTGTCGGTGCAGCGCGGCACGATCCACGCGCTGATCGGTCCCAATGGCGCCGGCAAGACGACCTGCTTCAACCTCCTCACCCATTTCCTGACGCCGACCCGCGGGCAGATCTTCTACAACGGCCGCGAGATCACCGGCTCCCGGCCGGCGACCATCGCCCGGATGGGCCTGGTGCGCTCGTTCCAGATCTCGGCGGTGTTCCCGAACCTGTCGGCGCGCGAGAACGTGCGGATCGCGTTGCAGCGCCATCGCGGGCACTCGTTCGACTTCTGGCGCTCGACCCGCAGCCTCGACGCGCTCGACGGACGCGCGCAGGACCTGCTCGAGGCGGTCGGCCTGACCGAATTCAGCACGACCATTGCCGGCGAGTTGCCCTACGGGCGCAAGCGCGCGCTGGAGATCGCCACCACGCTCGCGCTGGAGCCCGAGATGATGCTGCTCGACGAGCCCACGGCTGGCATGACGCACGAGGACGTGCAGCGCATCTCGGCGCTCATCCGCAAGGTGGCGGCGAACCGCACGGTGCTCATGGTCGAGCACAACCTTTCCGTGGTGGCGAACCTGTCCGATCACATCACGGTGCTCGCGCGCGGCGAGATCCTCGCCGAGGGCAATTACGCCGCCGTGTCGACCCATCCGAAGGTCGTCGAAGCGTACCTGGGACAGGTGCATGCCTGAGGATCGCGCGCATCCCGCGGGCTCGTCCGGCGCCGCATCGGGGCCGGGGCCGCTGCTCGTCGTAGCGCGATCTCAACGCGTGGTACGGCGAGTCGCACATCCTGCACGGCGTCGACTTCGAGGTCGCGCCAGGGCGAGGTGGTGACGCTGCTCGGGCGCAACGGCGCGGGCAAGACGACCACGCTCAAGTCGATCATGGGGATCGTGCCGCGACGCGAAGGCTCGATCGTGTACGAAGGACGCGAGACGATCGATCTCGCGTCGAACCGGATCGCGCGCCTCGGGATCGCGTGGTGTCCGGAGGAACGCGGCATCTTCTCGAGCCTCACCGTCGAGGAGAACCTGCTGCTGCCGCCGGTCGTGCGCGAGGGCGGGTTGTCGACTCGCGCAGATCTTCGAGCTCTTCCCCAATCTCAAGGAGCGCCTGCGCAGCCAGGGCACGAAGCTCTCCGGCGGCGAGCAGCAGATGCTCGCCATCGGTCGCATCCTGCGCACCGGCGCGCGCCTCCTGCTGCTCGACGAGCCGACCGAAGGTCTCGCGCCGGTGATCGTCCAGCAGATCGGGCGCACCATCAAGCGCCTCAAGGCGCAGGGCTTCACGATCCTGCTGGTCGAGCAGAATTTCCGTTTTGCCGCGACCGTGGCGGACCGGCATTACGTGATGGACCACGGACGCGTGGTCGACATGATCCCGAACGCCGAGCTCGATGCGAACTTGGCCAAGCTTCACGATTACCTGGGGGTCTAGCATTGGTCTGCGAGCATGCATCGCGCAGGCGGCGCAAAGTCCCCGACGACGGGCCCCAGCCGGGCCGGAATGCAATAAGGAGGAGCACATGAACGCAATGCAACGCAGTCTGCTGGCGGTTGCGGTGGCAACGGCAGTTGCCGCGGGAACCGCGCAGGCGCAGATCTCCGACAATGTGATCAAGATCGGCGTGCTGTCCGACATGTCCAGCCTGTACGCGGACATCGGCGGCCCCGGTTCCGTCGTGGCGGCCCGCATGGCCGTGCAGGACTCCGGCATCGAGAAGCGCGGCTACAAGGTCGAGATCCTCTCGGGCGATCACCAGAACAAGCCGGACGTCGGCTCGAGCATCGCGCGGCAGTGGTACGACGTCGACAAGGTGGACGTGATCGTCGACGTGCCGAACTCGGGCGTCGCGCTCGCCGTCAACCAGATCACACGCGACAAGGGCAAGGTGTTCCTCAATTCGGGTGCCGCGTCCTCCGACCTCACCGGCAAGGCCTGCTCGCCCAACACGATCCACTGGACGTACGACACCTGGATGCTCGCCAATGGCACGGGCAGCGCGATCGTGAAGCAGGGCGGCGACAGCTGGTTCTTCATCACCGCGGACTATGCGTTCGGGCACGCGCTCGAGCGCGACACCGCCGCCGTCGTCACCAAGCACGGCGGCAAGGTGCTAGGCAGCGTCAAGGTGCCCCTGAACACGCAGGACTTCAGCTCCTATCTGCTGCAGGCCCAGGCGTCCAAGGCGAAGATCATCGGCCTCGCGAACGCCGGCGGCGACACGACCAACTCGATCAAGCAGGCGGCGGAGTTCGGCATCGTCAAGGGCGGCCAGAACCTCGCGGGTCTGCTCGTGTTCCTCACCGACGTGCATGCGCTGGGGCTGCCCACGGCCCAGGGCCTGATCTTCACCGAGACCTTCTACTGGGACATGAACGACCAGACGCGCGCCTTCGCCAAGCGCTTTGCGCCGCAGGACAAGGGGATCCACCCGACGATGGTTCACGCCGGCGTGTATGCCGCGCTGCTGCACTACTTCAAGGCCGTCGAGGCGCTGAAGAGCGACGACGGCACGAAGGTCGTGGCCAAGATGAAGGAGATGCCCACCGACGATCCGCTGTTCGGAAAGGGCATCATCCGCGCCGATGGGCGCAAGATCCATCCCGCGTACCTCGTCGAGGTGAAGAAGCCGTCGGAATCGAAGGGCGAGTGGGACTACTACAAGATCCGCGCGACGATCCCCGCCGACCAGGCATTCCGTCCCTTGAGCGAGGGTGGATGCTCGCTGGTGAAGTAGACCTCGGGGCCGACGCGCTGCCGTGCCGCCCCGGCATGGCAGCGCAGGTTCCTCGTCCCGACTGCCCGACGCCACGTTTGCCTGAGCGCGCGCCCTGATGGAAGTCTTCGGCATCCCGATCCAGGCCATGATGGGGCAGCTCCTCATCGGGGTCATCAATGGCGCGTTCTACGCCATGCTGAGCCTCGGCCTCGCGGTGATCTTCGGGCTGCTCAACATCATCAACTTCACGCATGGCGCGCAGTACATGCTGGGCGCCTTCTGCGCGTTCATACTGCTCGAGAGCGGCATCGGCTACTGGTGGGCGCTGCTGATCGCGCCGATCGTGGTCGGCATTACGGGCGTGATCATCGAGCGCACGATGCTCGCGCGGCTGTACAAGCTGGATCACCTGTACGGGCTGCTGCTCACGTTCGGGCTCGCCCTCATCATCCAGGGCCTGTTCACCAACTACTACGGCAGCTCCGGACAGCCGTACCGCCTGCCGTCGGAGTTCGCAGGTGCCTACAACCTCGGCTTCATGTTCCTGCCCAAGTACCGCGCCTGGGTGATCTTCGCTTCGCTCACCGTCTGCCTCGCGACGTGGTTCGTCACCGAGCGCACGCGCCTCGGCTCCTACCTGCGCGCGGCCACGGAGAACGCCGTCGTCGTACGCGCCTTCGGCATCAACGTGCCGCGCATGATCACGATCACGTACGGCTTCGGCGTGGCACTCGCGGCGCTCGCCGGCGTGCTCGCCGCACCGATCTACCAGGTCAGCCCGCAGATGGGCGCGAACCTCATCATCGTGGTGTTCGCCGTCGTCGTGATCGGCGGCATGGGCTCGATCATGGGCGCGATCGTCACGGGATTCGGCCTCGGCATCATCGAGGGCTTCACCAAGGTGTTCTACCCGGAAGCGTCCAACACCGTGATCTTCGTGATCATGGCGATCGTGCTGCTCATCAAGCCGGCCGGGCTGTTCGGACGGGAGCGCTGATGGCAGCAACGCCGCAGACGGTCGCGCCGGCGACCACCGCAGGGACGGCCCGCGCCGGGGGCGATTCCGAGGCGCGCCGGTTCCGGATCGCGGCCGCTATCCTGATCGGGCTCCTCGCGCTCGCACCGCACGTCGGCTTCTATCCCGTGTTCCTCATGAAAGCGCTCTGTTTCGCGCTGTTCGCGTGCGCCTTCAACCTGCTGCTCGGCTTCGGCGGCCTGCTGTCCTTCGGCCACGCGATGTTTCTCGGCACCGCAGGCTACGTGAGCGCCCATGCCGCCAAGGTGTGGGGATTGCCACCCGAGCTGGCGGTGCTGACCGGCACCGCTGCTGCGACGGCATTGGGGGTGGTGACCGGTGCTCTCGCGATCCGGCGCCAGGGCATCTATTTCGCGATGATCACCCTGGCGCTCGCGCAGATGGTGTTCTTCTTCTACCTGCAGACGCCGTTCACGCACGGCGAGGATGGCATCCAGGCCGTGCCCCGCGGCAGGCTGTTCGGCGTGATCGACCTCGCGCAGCCCCTCGCGATGTACTACTTCGTGCTTGTCATCTTCGGTGTGGCATTCCTGCTCATCCATCGCGTGATCCATTCGCCGTTCGGCAACGTGCTCAAGGCGATCCGGGACAACGAGCCGCGCGCGATCTCGCTCGGCTACGACGCCGAGCGCTTCAAGCTGCTCGCGTTCGTGCTGTCGTCGGCGCTCGCCGGGCTTGCCGGCGCGACGAAGGCGATCGTGTTCCAGCTCGCGTCCCTTACCGACGTGCACTGGACGATGTCGGGCGAAGTCGTGCTCATGACCCTGCTGGGCGGGATGGGCACGATCTTCGGCCCGGTCATCGGCGCGTTCGCGATCATCTCCATCGAGAACTACTTCGCCGGCTTCGGGCAATGGGTCACCGTGATCACGGGCACGATCTTCGTGGTCTGCGTGCTGGCCTTCCGCCGCGGCATCGTCGGCGAGATCGGCGCATGGTGGGTGCGGCGTCGCGAGCCGCATTGAGCGCCGACACGCTCTCCCTCCGGGCGCGCGGGCAGATCCGCGTGCAGGGTGCGCGCTCCACGACGGCCGCCGCACCGGCACGTTCCGGTTCTGGAACGATGCCGGTGGGCGACTTGCCGTGGTGCCCTTCGACGAAGGCCTGCGCTCCGACACGATCGCGCTCTGGCGCCTCGCCGGAGACCCGCCGCAGGAGACGAACCGGCGGCTCGACGCGCCCTTTGTTGCAGGACAGGCGCATGGAACGTGGCGTTCCTGGTTCCGGACAGGGTCCCCGTTCCGAAACCAGCTACGAAGATGGCATCATCGCGGAAGCGGCGGCGTGGGACCGCGCGGCCACGCGCCGTCGAGTGCCGCAGCGCGCCGGCTGGCCGAGTTCGATCAGCCCGAAACGGCGACGCGTTCGCGGGCAAGCTCGCGGCGCTCGCGAGCGCGAACGAGGCTGCGGGCGATGAATGGGACGAGCCGGGTGATCTTGGCAACGGGCGCCCTCCGGCGGAGGAGCAACGATGAAGTCACGCGAGCGGCGAAACGTCCTCGAGACCGTCTCTGTGATGTGAGGACGGCCGCGATGCGCTCGTCACGCATGATCCGTTCGGGGGTGGCGCGCTCGGGGGCGCGGCCGCGCGGGCCGCGTCGACCACCGGCCGCCTGAACCATCACGAGGCGCTGACGATGACCATCGCAATCCTTCGGCGCCTCCTTCAGATTCTCACCTTTCTCGCAGCGCTCGCGCTGGTTGTGGCGCTCGCGCGCGTGGTGCCCGCGATCGCGCCTTCGACGACGGTGCAGGGCATGGCGCCAGGTGTTCATGCCGACAGCCGCCCTCCGGTTGCCGGGATGCCGCTCGGCGCAGCGCGTGGCCGAGCCGAGCGCGGGGTGCCCGATCTCGTGCAGCTCCGACCGACGCCGCGCGCGTGGCATTCGGCAGGCACTGCACTCGCCGCGACCGCGGTGCTGGTCGTGCCGGCGGCGGCCCTCGCACTGCTCGCAGGCCTGCTCGCCGGTGTCTGGGGGGCCACTGCCGTCGCCGCGTCGGTGCGCAGCGCGGTCGCGATCCTGAGCGCGGCCGCGCTTGCGGTGCCGGCGTTCCTGACCGCACGTTTCGCGGCTTCGGCCGTCGGCCCCGTGCCGGAGGCGCTGCTCGCGCTCCTTGCCGGAAACGCTGGCGACGTGTCGTGGCTTGCGCTGCTTGCGTCGCCCGCCGCTCTCGCGTGCATCCTCGTGCTGGCCGTCGCGGTCACGCCAGGCATCGTCGACGCGACCAGCGCGCAGTTGCGTGCCGCATCGTCGGCGCCCTGGATGCGGTTTGCGCGAGCGCAGGGCATTCCGCGCACGCGCATCGTCGCCGCGCTGCTGCGCCCGCTCCTGATCGTCACGGCTGCCGGGCTCGCCTGGCGCGTGCTGGCGCTGCTGCTGGCGCTCGCGTGCGTGGTGGAGAACGTCATCGGGTGGCCGGGCATCGGGCATCTGCTCGTGGCGAGCATTGCGGCCGGTGATCTCCCGGTGGCGAGCGCGTGCTTCGCGATCCTCGCCGCGGCCACGGCCGTTTCGCGCGGGATCGCGCTCGGCGCGGCGCGCGCGCTCGATCCTCGCCCGAAGGGGAGCGCCTGACGTGCCTCCCGCGCTGACCGGGACCCTGCACGCCGCCGCGCCGGCGGGCGACCTTCGCGCTCTCGTGCGCGACGCTCGCGTGCGCGCAGCGGCAGCGGTCATGCTGCTGCTCGTCGTGGCGGCGGTCGCGGTGCCGCCGGCCGACGGAGCCACGCAGATCCGCACGCTCGTGGCGGCAGCGCACGCGGCGCTCGACGCATGGCGCGGCACCTTCGGCCCGGCGCTCGTCGCGACGGTGATCGCCTGGGTCGCGGGCAGCGCGATCGGCATCGGGATGGCAGCGAGCGCACGCGGTTGGCGCGAGATCGTGCGCCCTGCGTTGCGCGGTGTCGCCGGCATTCCGTTGCTGCTGCTGGTGCTCGGTTGCATCGCCGTCGCCGGCGTGCATGCCGGCTCGCTCGTTGCTGCGATCGCGGCGAGCCAGTGCCTGCGCTATGCGCGCGATGCGCTCTCGATCGTGGAGCGCGAGCGCGCGCAGCCGTACGTCGAGGCAGCGCGCGGGCTTGCGCTGCCCGCAAGCCACGTTTGGCGGCGGCACGTGCTGCCGAACTGCGCGAGCCGGCTGCTGCTGCTGCCGCTTGCAGGCCCGATTGCGTTGCGCGGCCACGGCGCATGCAACGATCGCGTTCCTGGGTCTCGCGCCCGGGGCCGACGCATCGCTGGGTGGCGTCATCGCGCAATCGCTCTCGCCGGCGCAAGGCGCGGGCGCTGCCGTGTTGCTCTGCGCTTCGCTGCTCGCGCTCGACGTGCTCGCGGCAAGGATTCGCGCGTTCGGAGCGAGTGCGTGAGCGAGCCGCTGCTCGAACTCGACGGCCTGGTCACCGAGGTACGCACGCCGGCAGGCGGCATCAGGATCCTGCAGGACGTGTCGCTGTCCGTCGCGGAGGGCGAGGTGATGGCCGTCGTGGGCGAGGCCGGCGCGGGCAAGTCGACGCTCATCGACGTGGTGCTTGGGCAGGTCGATCCGCCGGCCGCGATCACGGCGGGACGCGTGATCTTCCAGGGCGAGGACTTGCGCACGCTCGCCCCCGAGATGCTGGAAGACCTGCGCGGCCGGCGCATCGCGGCGCTGCTGCCCGACCCGGCGTCCGCGTTGCATCCGCTGCTGCCGATCGAGGCGCAGATGCTCGAAGGCATCCTCGCGCACCATGCGATTCCGCCGGAAGCGGCGCGCCTGCTCGCGCGTGCTGCGATCATGCGCGTCGGGATGCACGCCCCCGAGGAGTGGCTGCATGCGTACCCGCACGAGCTCGGCGCCGGAGCGCGCCAGCGTGCCGCCATGGCGATCGCGCTCGTGCACGAGCCGGCGCTCGTGGTCGCCGACGAGCCGGCCGAAGCGCTCGATCCGACGGCCAAGGGCCAGATGCTGCTCGCGTTGCAGGAATTCCTGCGCGACACCGGCGCCGCCATGCTGCTCGCCACCCGTGATCTCGAGCTCGCCACTGCGTTCGCCGACCGGCTCGCCATCCTGCACGCCGGCCGCGTCGTCGAGGCCGGCAAGGCCGCCGACGTGCTCGCGGCGCCGGCGCATCCGTATACTCGTGCCTTGATCAATGCATTGCCCTCGCGCGTGCCGGGGCGCTCGCGCCTGCGTGCCCAGCCCGGGCCGCCGGCGGCGCAGGCCCGCCGTGCGGTGGGCTGCACGTATCGCAGCGTCTGCGAGCGCGCGATCGGCTCGTGCGTCGCCGTTCCCGCGCTGCGCACGGTCGGCGACACGGGTCAGCGCCGCGTCGTACGCTGTCACAACCCGCTGCCGCTCATCCGGGTGGTGTCATGAACCAGGTCGCTTCGCCGGATCTCATCGCCGCCGCGCTCGACGCGGTGCCGGCGCTGCTGGAGCTGCGCGGGGTGAGCTGCGACGGCGAACCGGCTGTCGCCGCTCGCGGGTGGAGGACGGCGCCGCGCGCGCCCGCGCTCGAAGGCGTCGATCTTGCGATCCGCGGCGGCGAGATCGTGGGCGTCCTGGGCGAAAGCGGCTGCGGAACGTCGACGCTCGCACGCATCTGCGCCGGACTGGTCGAGCCGAGCGCAGGCGTGCGCCGCTGGAAAGGACGCGCGTGGGACGACGCGCCGAGTCGCGACGAGCGCCCTTGCGCGTGTCGCGTTCAGCTCGTGCACGCCGATGCGCGCGCTGCGCTCGATCCGCGGTGGCGCGTGCTCGATCTGGTTGGCGAGGGACCGCTCGCGCATCACATGATCACGCGCAAGCAGCAGGTCGAATACGTCGCGTTGCAGCTGAACCGCGTCGGGCTCGATCCGATGCTGATGCGCCTGCAGCCGCGCGAGTTCACCGCCGGCCAGTGCGTGCGCATCGCGCTCGCCCGCGCCCTTGCGGTAAAGCCGGAGCTCGTCGTCATCGACGACGCGCTGGCGCGCCTCGACATGCTGGAGCGCGCGCAGATCCTCGACCTCGTGCTCGACCTGCGCCAGACGCTCGGTCTCGCGTGCCTTCTGCTCGGCCGCGAGCCCGAGCCCGTCGCGCACGTCAGCGATCGCCTCGTCGTGATGTGCCGCGGTCGCATCGTGGAGACGGGGCCTGTCGACGACGTGATGCGCGCGCCGCTGCATCCCTACGCCAACGCGCTGCTCGCCAACGTGGCGCCGGTCACCCCGGGCAAGCGCGTGTTCGTTCCGGTGCCGGGCGATGCGCCGCCGCCGACGGCCCGGCTGCGCGGATGCCCGTTTCACACGCGCTGTCCCCACGTGCTTCCCGTCTGCCGCGAGTCGATGCCCGCCCTGGCGTCGACCGCGGAGGGCCGGCAATGCGCCTGTCACCGCGAGCTCGCATCGCCGGGTGCGCCGTCCGCCTGAGATTTCGGTGACCGGTCGGCGACGACCGGTAAGGCCACTTGACCAGTCCGGGCAGCGACTGCACACTGCTGCGTTTGTAGGCCAACCGCAAGCCGGCAACGGGCGAACGCTGCGCGCCCGATGCGACTCGAACGTATCCGCAGCGTGGAGGATTTACGATGAAATTGCTGAAGGGCGCCGTGCTCGGCGCCATCGCCCTCGCGTCGGTGCTCGCTGCAGGCAGCGCGGCCGCCGCGTATCCGGATCGTCCGATCACGCTGATCGTGCCTTGGGCTGCGGGAGGCGGCACCGATGCCACCGCGCGCATCATCGGCTCGCTGCTGGAGAAGGAGCTCAAGCAGCCCATCAACGTCGTGAACCGCACCGGCGGCAGCGGCGTCGTCGGCCACGCGGCGATCGCGTCGGCGGCACCGGACGGCTACACGATCGGCATGCTGACGGTCGAGATCGGGATGATGCACTGGCAGGGCCTCACCGACCTCACCGGCGCGTCGTACACGCCGATCGGCCTCGTCAACGTCGATCCGGCGGGCCTCTCCGTCGCTGCCGATTCACCCTACAAGACCGCGAGCGACCTCGTCGCCGCGATTCGTGCGAACCCGGGCAAGATGAAGGCGTCGGGCACCGGTCAGGGCGGTATCTGGCATCTCGCGCTCGCGGGCATGCTGTCCGACCTGAAGATGGATCCCGCCACCGTCGCGTGGGTACCTTCGAACGGCGCCGCGCCGGGCCTGCAGGACATGGTGGCCGGCGGCGTGCAGATCGCTCCGGTGTCGTTGCCCGAAGCGCGCGCACTGATCGATGCCGGCAAGGTTCGGCCGCTCGCCGTGATGGCCGACAAGCACGTGGCGCTCTATCCGAAACTGCCGACGCTGAAGGAGGCGACCGGCAGCAACTGGACGCTCGCGGTGTGGCGTGGCATCGGCGCACCGAAGGGCATTCCCGCCGAAGCGCGCGACAAGCTCGTCGACGGCATTGAAGCAGGTCGTCGAGAGCAAGGAGTACACCGACTTCATGGCGAAGCAGGGCTACGGCGTGGCCTACGCCGGTCCCGAGGAGTTCGCGAAGATCATGGCGAAGTCGGATGCCGACCTCGGCGCCACGATGAAGGCCGTCGGCATCGCGAAGTAGATGCGCATCAACGACGCGATCTGGGGGGCGCTGCTGCTGCTGCTCGCGGCGGCGCTCCTCGTCCACATTCAAAGCTTTCCGACGATCCCGGGCCAGAAGTACGGCCCGGCGCTCATGCCCGGTGTCATCGGCGTCGGCCTCGCGATCTGCGGCGCGCTGCTGATACTCAAGGGTCTCGCGCTGCGCAAGAGCGGCGAGCACGTGCACTGGATACGCCCGGCGGCGTGGACACGCGTGCCGCAGCGCGTGCTCGCGCTCGTGGTCACGCTCGCGGTCAACGTGTTCTACATCTTGGCGGTCGATGCCCTCGGGTTCGTCGTCACCGGCACGATCTACCTCGCCGCGCTGTTCGCCGTGTTCGGCGTGAAGCCTGCGCGCATCGTTCCCGTCGCACTCGCGATCACGCTGGTGATCCACTACGCCTTCTACAAGCTCCTGCGCGTGCCGTTGCCCTGGGGCGTGCTGCAGGGCATCGCATGGTGATGTATCCATGAGCGACGCGTGGCTGCAGGCGTTCGGGATGGTGCTCCATCCCTACACGATCGTGGTGATGCTGGGCGCATCGGTGTTCGGGCTGTTCGTCGGCGCGGTGCCAGGCCTGACTGCGACGATGGCGACGGCGCTGCTCATCCCCGTGACGTTCTTCATGGCGCCGATCCCGGCGATCGCCGCGATCGTCACGGCAACGGCGATGGCGATCTTCTCGGGCGACATTCCCGGGTGCCTCATGCGCATGCCCGGAACGCCGGCCTCGGCCGCGTACACGGACGAGGCCTATGCGATGACGCGCAAGGGCCTGGCGGAAACGGCGCTCGGCGCAGGCCTCGTGTTCTCCGCCGTCGGCGGGCTCTTCGGCACCGCCGTGCTGATGGTCTCTGCGCCTGCGCTGGCCGAGTTCGCGCTCAAGTTCAGCTCGTTCGAATACTTCTGGCTCGTGCTCCTGGGCCTCACGTGCGCCGTGGTGATCACGTCGGATCGTCCGCTCAAGGGCTTCGTGTCGCTGCTGCTGGGCCTGCTCGTCGCGTGCGTCGGACTCAACAATCCCGCCGCGATCCCGCGCTTCACCTTCGGCAGCACGGAGCTGCTCGGCGGCATCGAGCTGATTCCGCTGATGATCGGGATGTTCGCCATCTCCGAGATCCTGCGCTACGCGGTCGACGTCAATCCCGCGCTCCACGATCGTCGACCAGCCGATCGGCAACGTGTTCGCGGGCATGTGGCGGCTCGCGGTCAAGTATCCGATGCAGATCCTGCGCGGCAGCGTGCTCGGCACGCTGGTCGGAGCGTTGCCCGGCGCCGGCGCCGACATCGCGGCGTGGATGTCGTACGCGGTGTCGAAGAAATTCTCCGAAGGAGCCCGAGAAGTTCGGCACCGGGCACGTGGAAGGCATCGTCGAAAGCGGCTCCGCCAACAACAGCGCGCTTGCGGGCGCCTGGATTCCCGCGCTGGTGTTCGGCATTCCCGGCGACTCGATCACCGCTATCGTGATCGGGGTGCTCTACATGAAGAACATGAATCCGGGTCCAACGCTGTTCACCACGAACCCGCAGAACATCTACGCCGTGTACCTGCTGTTCATCATCGCCAACATCATCATGGTGCCGCTCGGATTCCTGTGCATCAAGGTCGCCAAGCGCATCCTGCTCGTCCCGCGCAACCTCCTGATGCCCACCATCATGCTGTTCTGCGTGGTCGGCGCGTTCGCCATCAACAACACCGCATTCGACATCGGCGTGATGATGATCGCCGGCGTGGCGGCGTTCATCCTCGAGGAGAACGATTTTCCGATCGCGCCGTCGATCCTCGGGGTGGTGCTGGGCGGAATGCTCGAGCAGAACTTCGTCACGTCGATGATCAAGTCCGACGGCAACTGGCTCGCATTCTTCGAGCGCCCTGTAGCCGCCACGCTCGGCGCGCTCACGCTGGCCGTGTGGTTCCTTCCACTCCTGCTGCGCAGGCTGCGCCGTCTCGCGGGCGTGGAGCCGAGCGACAGCGCCGCCTGACGCTGCCTTCCGTTGCCCCGCCGAGCGCCGGGGCGGTATAATCGAAAAGTTTTGCGGACGCGTCCGGATCGTTTCCGGGCCGCCGCCGCAGCGCGCGGGACCGGGCCGCAAGCACCCGGCGGTAGCACGCAACACCGCAGGCAGCACGCAACACCCACTGGCATGCAGCACCTGGCACGGATCGGCCATGCGAACGAGGCTCGTCGTCGGCAACTGGAAAATGAACGGCGGGCTTGCCAGCAACGCGCGGCTGCTCGACGCCATCACCAGCCGTTGGCAGCGCGCGCCGCAGCGGGCACTTGCGGTCTGCGTGCCGTTCCCTTATCTGGGGCAGGCGCAGGCGGCGCTCACCGGGACCGCGGTCGGCTGGGGCGCGCAGGACGTGAGCGAGCACCCGAGCGGCGCGTTCACCGGCGACGTCGCAGCGAGCATGCTGGCCGACTTCGGCTGTCGCTACGTGCTCGTGGGGCATTCGGAGCGCCGTCAGCTGCACCGCGAGACGGATGAGCAGGTGGCCGCGAAGGCGAAGTCCGCGCTGGCTGCAGGGATCACGCCGATCGTGTGCGTCGGTGAAACGCTCGAGCAGCGCGAGTCGGGCGCAACGGACCGCGTAGTCCTGCGCCAGCTCGACGCCGTGCTCGGCGTTACGGGCGATGCCGCGGGGCAGGTGGTGCTCGCCTACGAGCCGGTGTGGGCCATCGGCACCGGGCGCACGGCGGAACCTGCGCAGGCGCAGGCGGTGCACGCACGGATGCGCGAGCGCATGCGCGCCGCGGGTGCGCCGGAGGTCACGATCCTGTACGGCGGGAGCGTGAAGGCGGACAACGCCGCGGCGCTGTTCGCACAAGAGGATATCGACGGCGGGCTCATCGGAGGGGCCTCGCTCAAGGCGGACGAATTTTTGGCGATTGCCGGTGCCTAACCAGCCCCTCTCATGGCACGCAATCGCCTGGAGCACTGAATGAGCATTCTGGAAACGCTGCTGCTCGTCGCGCACGTCGCGGTCGCAGTGGCCATTTGCGGCTTCGTGCTGTTGCAGCACGGCAAGGGCGCCGACATGGGCGCGGCCTTCGGCAGCGGTGCGTCGGGCAGCCTGTTCGGCGCATCCGGCTCGGCCAATTTCCTGTCGCGTACCACGGGGATCCTCGCCGCGGTGTTCTTCGCGACGAGCCTCGGCCTCACGTGGTACGCATCGAGTCGCTCGACGCCGGGCAGCGCCGTGCAGCAAGGCGTCATGGACCAGTTGCCGCCCGCGAAGGCGAGCGACGTTCCGGCGGCACCGACCACGGCTCCGGCCGCGCCGGCGTCGAGCACGCCCGCAGCGCCGGCGGAGCCCGCCAAGGGTGGGGCCCCGGCGGGGCCGGCGTCCAAGGCGGGCGACGTGCCGAAGTAGCTGGTTTGCGGTTTCCGGGCGCCCGTCGCCCGGCGCGGGAAAGTGTCCGCGAGATAGTGCAGTGCCGACGTGGTGAAATTGGTAGACACGCTGTCTTGAGGGGGCAGTGGCGAAAGCCGTGCGAGTTCGAGTCTCGCCGTCGGCACCAACGGATCGGCGTGTATGCCGCCGTGCGCAACAGCGCTGGCTTGCACCGGCGCGTCGTGCCGGCGATGCCTCCGGTCTGCGACGCGCGTAACCTGCCGCAAGGCGGGGTGGCATTCGGCAGTAGCCGTTTCCTGCGCGCGCACCTCCAAGTCGCCGGCGCGCGGGCCGTGGAATGTTGGTCGGGCGACGCCACACACGCGAGGGCAGGCTGATGCGGCCGTCGGCCGTGGAGGCTGCTAGCACATGCTGGAACAGTACTTCCCCATCCTGCTTTTCATCCTGTTCGGTCTCCTCCTCGCCGCGGTGCTGCTCTCCGTCGGCAAGCTCGTTTCGCCGAACAAACCCGACGCGGAGAAGCTCTCACCGTACGAGTGCGGATTCGAGGCGTTCGAGGACGCGCGGATGAAGTTCGACGTGAGGTATTACCTCGTCGCGATCCTGTTCATCCTGTTCGATCTCGAGATCGCATTCCTCTTCCCCTGGGCCGTGGTGCTGCAGGAGATCGGGTTCGCCGGCTTCGTCGCGATGATGATCTTCCTGGCGATCCTCGTGGTCGGCTTCGTCTACGAGTGGAAGAAGGGCGCGCTGGAGTGGGAATAGTCACGGGGTTCGAGCCAATGGCAATCGAAGGCGTACTCGAAAAAGGTTTCGTCACCACGTCGCTCGACGCGCTGATCAACTGGTCGCGCAACGGCTCGATGTGGCCGATGACGTTCGGCCTCGCGTGCTGCGCGGTCGAGATGATGCACGCGGGCGCCGCGCGCTACGACCTCGACCGTTTCGGCGTCGTGTTCCGTCCGAGCCCGCGCCAGTCGGACGTCATGATCGTCGCCGGCACGCTGTGCAACAAGATGGCCCCGGCGCTGCGCAAGGTCTATGACCAGATGGCGGAGCCGCGCTGGGTCATCTCGATGGGCTCGTGCGCGAACGGCGGCGGCTATTACCACTACTCGTACTCGGTCGTGCGCGGCTGCGACCGCATCGTGCCGGTCGACATCTACGTGCCCGGCTGCCCGCCCACGGCGGAGGCGCTCCTGTACGGCATCCTGCAGCTCCAGAACAAGATCTGGCGCACCAACACCATCGCACGCGAATGACGCGCATCGAAAAGCTCGCGGCGAGCCTCGGCGCCGCGTTTCCCGACCTGCAGTCGAAGCGCACCGTCGCGCTCGGAGAGATCACGCTCGAAGTTCCGCAGGGCGCGCTGCTTGCCACGATGCGCGCGCTGCGCGACCGCCCCGAGCTCGCGTTCGCGACCATGGTCGACCTTTGCGGCGTCGACTATTCGGGCTACGGCAACGGCGCGTGGGAAGGCTCGCGGTATGCCGTCGTCTACCACCTGCTCTCGCTCGCGCACAACGTGCGGCTGCGGGTGCGCGCGTTCGCGACCGACGAGGATTTCCCCGTCGTGCCGAGCGTGATCGAGATCTGGCCGGGCGCGAACTGGTACGAGCGCGAGGCCTTCGACCTCTACGGCATCATGTTCGCGGGTCACCCGGACCTGCGCCGCATCCTCACCGATTACGGGTTCATCGGGCATCCGTTCCGCAAGGACTTCCCGATCAGCGGATACGTCGAGATGCGCTACGACCCGGAGCAGGGCCGCGTCGTGTACCAGCCCGTCAGCATCGAGCCGCGCGAGGTCGTGCCGCGCATCATCCGCGAGCCGCATTTCGCGGACAGCGAGTAGCGCGATGGCCGAGATCCGCAACTACACGATGAACTTCGGGCCGCAGCATCCCGCCGCGCACGGCGTGCTGCGGCTGGTGCTCGAGCTCGACGGCGAGGTGATCGAGCGCGCCGATCCGCACATCGGGCTCCTGCATCGCGCGACCGAGAAGCTCGCCGAGACGCGCACGTACCTGCAGGCGCTGCCCTACATGGACCGGCTCGACTACGTGTCCATGATGTCCAACGAGCACGCCTACTGCCTCGCGATCGAGAAGCTCCTCGGCCTCGAGGTGCCGATCCGCGCCCAGTACATCCGGGTGATGTTCGACGAGATCACGCGCATCCTGAACCACCTGCTGTGGCTCGGCGCGCACTCGCTCGACGTCGGCGGCATGACCACGTTCCTGTATACGTTCCGCGAGCGCGAGGACCTCATGGACGCGTACGAGGCCGTGTCGGGCGCGCGCATGCACGCGGCGTACTACCGTCCGGGCGGGGTATACCGGGATCTGCCCGACGCGATGCCGCAATACGAGCCGTCGAAGGTCCACGGCGCGCGCGAGGTCGAGGCGATGAACGCGAACCGGCGCGGCAGCCTGCTCGACTTCCTCGACGACTTCACGCGGCGCTTCCCCGGTTGCGTCGACGATTACGAGACGCTGCTCACCGAGAACCGTATCTGGAAGCAGCGCACGGTCGGGATCGGCGTGATGAGCCCGGAGCGGGCCATGGCGCTCGGCTTCACCGGCCCGATGCTGCGCGGCTCGGGCGTGCCGTGGGACCTGCGCAAGAAGCAGCCGTACGAAGTGTACGACCGCATGGACTTCGACATCCCGGTGGGCACGAACGGCGACTGCTACGACCGCTACCTCGTGCGCGTGCAGGAGATGCGCGAGGCCAACCGCATCGTGAAGCAGTGCATCGACTGGCTGCGCGCAAACCCCGGTCCCGTCATGATCGACAACCACAAGGTCGCCCCGCCGAAGCGCGAAGAGATGAAGTCGAACATGGAAGAGCTGATCCATCACTTCAAGCTCTTCACCGAGGGCATGCACGTGCCGGCAGGCGAATCGTACGCGGCAGTCGAGCATCCCAAGGGCGAGTTCGGGATCTACATGGTCTCGGACGGCGCGAACAAGCCGTATCGCATGAAGATCCGCGCTCCCGGCTTCCCGCATCTCGCCGCGCTCGACGAGATGTCGCGCGGGCACATGATCGCGGACGTGGTGGCGATCATCGGCACGCAGGACATCGTGTTCGGGGAGATCGACCGGTGAGCACCGCGGCCGACACGAAGACGCGCGCGGGCGCAGCAGCGAGCATGCTTTCCGACGCTGCGCTCCGGAAGATCGACCGCGAGATCGCGAAGTATCCGCCCGACCAGAAGCAGTCGGCGGTCATGGCGGCGCTCGCGATCGCGCAGGACGAGAAGGGCTGGCTCGCCGCGGAAACGATGGACTTCGTGGCGAAGTACCTCGGCATGGCGCCCGTCGCGGTATACGAGGTCGCGACGTTCTACGCGATGTACAACCTGAAGCCGCTCGGCGCATACAAGATCACGATCTGCACCAACCTGCCGTGCGCGCTGCAGGGCGCCACCGAGTCGGCGCAGTACCTGCAGGAGAAGCTCGGCGTCGGCTTCGGCGAGACGACGGCGGATGGCGCCTTCACGCTGCGGGAAGGCGAATGCATGGGCGCCTGCGGCGACGCACCCGTGCTGCTCGTCAACAACAAGCGCATGTGCAGCTCGATGCGACGCAAGCAGATCGACGCGCTGGTCGACGAGCTGCGCGACGAAGCCGCGGCCCGCGCCGGCGCCGGGCACCGGGGCGGCGGACGAAACATGAACAGCCCTTCCGAATTCCTGGACTACGGGCCGGAGGCGATCATCCTGGCGGGCCTCACCGGCAAGAACTGGCGGCTCGCGGACTACGAGGCGCGCGGCGGCTACAAGGCGCTGCGCAAGATCGTCGACGCGAAGATCCCGCCGGCGGCGGTGATCGCGGAGGTGAAGAAGTCGGCCTTGCGCGGCCGCGGCGGCGCCGGCTTTCCCACCGGGCTCAAGTGGAGCTTCATGCCCCAGCAGTTCCCGGGGGAGAAGTACCTCGTGTGCAATTCCGACGAGGGCGAGCCGGGCACGTTCAAGGATCGCGACATCCTGCGCTACAACCCGCACGCGCTGATCGAGGGGATGATCATCGCGGCGTACGCCATGGGCTGCGCGCGCGGCTACAACTACGTGCACGGCGAGATCTGGGAAATCTACGAGCGCCTGGAGGAGGCGGTCGAGGAGGCGCGCCAGGCGGGCTATCTCGGCGACAACATCCTCGGCTCGGGCTTCTCGTTCGAGCTCTTCAACCATCACGGCTACGGCGCATACATCTGCGGCGAGGAAACGGCGCTGCTCGAGTCGCTCGAAGGCAAGAAGGGCCAGCCGCGGTTCAAGCCGCCGTTCCCCGCGAGCTTCGGCCTGTACGGCAAGCCGACCACGATCAACAACACCGAGACGTTCGCGGCGGTGCCGTGGATCATCAACAACGGCGGCGAGGCGTTCCTCAACCTCGGGCGCCCGAACAACGGCGGCACCAAGATCTTCTCGGTGTCGGGCGACGTGGCGCGGCCGGGCAATTACGAGGTCCGCCTCGGCACGCCGTTCGCGAAGCTCCTCGAGATGGCGGGCGGCATGCGCGGCGGACGCAAGCTCAAGGCGTGCATTCCCGGGCGGCTCGTCGATGCCGGTGCTGCCGGGCGAGGTCATGCTCGCGACCGACATGGACTACGACTCGATCGCCAAGGCGGGCTCGATGCTCGGCTCCGGCGCGGTGATCGTGATGGACGACACGCGCTGCATGGTGAAGTCGCTGCTGCGACTCTCGTACTTCTACTACGAGGAGTCGTGCGGGCAGTGCACGCCGTGTCGCGAAGGCACCGGCTGGCTGTGGCGCGTGGTGAATCGCATCGAGCACGGCGAAGGGCGCAACGAGGATCTCGACCTCCTCACGTCCGTGGCCGACAACATCGCGGGCCGCACGATCTGCGCCCTGGGCGATGCCGCCGCGCTGCCGGTCAAGAGCTTCGTCCGCCATTTCCGCGACGAATTCCAGTACCACATCGACCACAAGCGGTGCCTCGTGCCCGCGTATGCGTAACCAAGCTGCAGCATGCTGAACATCGAAATCGACGGCAGGAAGGTGGAAGTCGAGAACGGCGGCACCGTGATGGACGCCGCCAGCAAGCTCGGCATCTACATTCCGCATTTCTGCTATCACAAGAAGCTGTCGATCGCCGCCAACTGCCGCATGTGCCTCGTGCAGGTGGAGAAGGCGCCGAAGCCGCTGCCGGCCTGCGCCACGCCCGCCACGGAAGGCATGAAGGTGTGGACGCACTCGGAGCTCGCCGTCGATGCCCAGAAGGGCGTCATGGAGTTCCTGCTCATCAATCACCCGCTCGACTGCCCGATCTGCGACCAGGGCGGCGAGTGCCAGCTGCAGGACCTCGCGGTCGGCTACGGCGGCTCCAACTCGCGCTACACCGAGCCCAAGCGCGTCGTCGTGCGCAAGTACTTCGGGCCGCTCATCGCCGGCGAGGAGATGGCGCGCTGCATCCAGTGCACGCGCTGCGTGCGCTTCGGCGTCGAGATCGCGGGCGTGATGGAGCTCGGGATGCGCGGTCGCGGCGAGCATTCGGAGATCGTGACGTTCCTCGGCGACGCGGTGGCTTCCGAGATCTCGGGCAACATGATCGATCTCTGCCCGGTGGGTGCGCTCACGTCGAAGCCGTTCCGCTACAAGGCGCGCAGCTGGGAGCTCACGCGCCGGAAGTCGATCGCGCCGCACGATTCGCTCGGCAGCAATCTCGTCGTGCAGGTCGCGAAGGACCGCGTGATGCGCGTGCTTCCGCTCGAAAACGAGGCGATCAACGAGTGCTGGATCTCGGACAAGGATCGCTTCTCGTACGAGGGCCTGTACGCGGCCGATCGCCTGGCCACGCCGGTGATCCGCGAGAAAGGCGAATGGAAGCCGGTCGACTGGCCCACCGCGCTCGATTTCACCGTGCGCGGCTTGAAGGCCGCGCTTGCCAGGAGCGGCGGCAAGGAGCTCGCGACCGTGGTCTCGCCGCATTCCACGCTCGAGGAGATGGCGCTCGCGGCGAGGCTCACCCGCGCGCTGGGATCGGACAGCATCGACTTCCGCCTGCGCCAGACGGATTTCGCCGAGCCGCGCGCGACGGGTCCGATCCCGTGGCTCGGCATGTCGATCACGGACGTCGGTGCGCTCGACCGCGTGCTGGTGGTCGGCAGCTTCTTCCGCAAGGAGGCGCCGCTGCTCGCGCAACGCGTGCGCCAGGCCGCGCGCAAGGGTGCGCGGGTGTCGATGCTGCACTGTGTGGCGGACGACTGGCTGATGCCCATGGCCCATTCGCTGGTCGTGCCGCCTTCGCGCTTGCCGGCCGCGCTCGCCGAAGTGGTCGTCGCTGCGGCGCGCGCCGCGCAGAAGGACGTGCCACAGGGATGGCACGGCGTGAACCCGTCGGCGGAGGCCGAGGCGATTGCGGCCAGCCTCGCGTCGGGCGAGCGCAAGGCGATCCTGCTCGGCAACCTGGCGGAGCAGCATCCCCAGGCATCCCAGCTTCTCGCGTTGGCCAACGCGCTGGGACACATCACCGGTGCCAGGGTGGGCTGCATCATGGAGGCCGCGAACAGCGTCGGCGGCTACGTCGCGGGCGCACTGCCGGCGAAGGACGGTCGCGACGCGCAACGCATGTTCAGCACGCCGGCACGCGCCTACGTCGTGCTGCACGCCGAGCCCGAGCTCGACGTCGCCGACCCGGTCGCTGCGCGCAAGGCGCTCGCCGATGCGGACTTCGTCGTGATGATGGCGCCCTTCGAGCAGGGCCGCGATTACGCCGACGTGATCCTGCCCGTGGCGCCCTTCACCGAGACGGCAGGAACTTTCGTGAACGCCGAGGGGCGCGTGCAGCGCTTCCAGGGCGTCGTGCGCCCGTTCGGCGACACGCGTCCGGCGTGGAAGGTCCTCCGGGTGCTGGGCTCGATGCTCGGACTGCCGGGGTTCGAGTTCGCGACCATCGACGACGTGCGCAACGAGATCGCCGTCACGACCGAGACGCTTGCGCCGCGTCTTGGCAACGCGAGCTCCGTCGAGCCGCAGCTGCCGCGGGAAAGCGCTGCCGGCGGGCAACTCGAACGCGTCGCCGACGTGCCGATCCATTCTGCCGACCCGCTCGTGCGGCGCGCACCGGCCCTGCAGCGCACGCCGGATGCGAAAGCCCCGGCCGCGCGCATGAATGCGTCGACGCTCGAGCGACTGGGCATTGCACCGGAGGCGCAGGTGCGCGTGCGGCAGGGCGCGGGCGAGGCGCTGCTCACCGCCGCGCTCGATCCTGCGGTCCCCGACGGGGTCGTGCGCATCGCGGCGGCGCATCGCTCGACCGCGGGCCTCGCCGGACTGTGCGGCCCGGTCGCCGTGGAGCGTGCATGAGACCGATGGGCCGCCCCGAAGGCGAATACCGGAGTGCGCAGCACGAAGGCTAGCGCCGCAAGCGGGCAAGCATGGGGGAGGTTACGAAGTGACCGGACTTCGTCGATTCGCTGCAGACCTTCGCCGGTCCCGCATGGCCGGCGCTGATCACGATCGCCAAGATCGTGGCGATCGCCGTGCCGCTCATCCTCTCCGTCGCGTATCTCACCTTCGCGGAGCGCAAGGTGATCGGCTGGATGCAGGTGCGCATCGGGCCGAACCGCGTCGGACCGTGGGGCCTGCTGCAGCCGTTCGCCGACGTGTTCAAGCTGATCTTCAAGGAGATCGTGATCCCCACCGGGGCCAATCACTATCTCTTCTTCATCGCTCCGATGCTGGCGCTCGGGCCGGCGCTCGCAGCGTGGGCGGTGGTGCCGTTCAGCGACCGCATGGTGCTGTCGAACATCAACGCGGGCCTGCTATACGTGCTCGCGATGACGTCGATCGGCGTGTACGGCATCATCCTCGCGGGCTGGGCGTCCAACTCGAAGTACGCGTTCCTCGGCTGCCTGCGTTCGGCCGCGCAGATCGTGAGCTACGAGATCGCGATGGGCTTCGCGCTCGTCGGCGTCCTGATGGCGGCCAACAGCCTCAATCTCGGCGACATCGTGCGCGGCCAGGAGGGCGGGCTCGCGCACTGGTATTTCATCCCGTTGCTGCCGCTGTTCGTGGTGTACCTCGTCTCGGGCATCGCCGAGACCAACCGGCACCCGTTCGACGTGGCCGAGGGGGAATCGGAGATCGTGGCCGGCTTCCACGTCGAGTACTCGGGTGTGGCGTTCGCGGTGTTCTTCCTCGCCGAGTACATGAACATGATCCTCATCTCGGCGCTCACGTCGGTCATGTTCCTCGGCGGCTGGTTCTCGCCGTGGCCGGGGCTCAACGATTACGCGTTCTGGGACGCGATCCCGGTGATCGGGGGCTGGGCGCCGTTCGGCGACGGCTTTCCGTGGCTCGTGGCCAAGATGGCTTTCGTGCTCCTGATCTTCCTGTGGATCCGGGCCACGTTCCCGCGCTACCGCTACGATCAGATCATGCGCCTCGGCTGGAAGGTGTTCATTCCGGTGACGCTGGTGTGGATCGTGTTCCTGGGCGTGATGAACCAGACCCGGTGGGCCGGGCTCTTCCACTGAAATGAAACGTCCCCCCGAACTCGCTTCGCTCGCTCCCCCTGAGGGGGCTTGTCAGTGGCTTCGGGCGGCCGGGCGCCACTGACATCGATCCATGTTCGCTCGCGTTCGCCAGTTCTTCAACACCTGGCTCCTGCTGGAGCTCGGCAAGGGCCTCGTGCTCACCGGCCGGCACATGTTCGCCCGCAAGGTGACCGTGCATTTCCCGGAGGAGAAGACGCCCAAGAGCCCGCGCTTCCGCGGCCTGCACGCCTTGCGCCGCTATCCCAACGGCGAGGAGCGTTGCATCGCATGCAAGCTGTGCGAGGCCGTATGCCCTGCGCTCGCCATCACCATCGAGTCGGAGCAGCGCGAGGACGGCACCCGCCGCACGACGCGCTACGACATCGATCTCACCAAGTGCATCTTCTGCGGCTTCTGCGAGGAGAGTTGCCCGGTGGACTCGATCGTGGAGACCGGCATGCTCGAGTACCACGGCGAGAAGCGGGGCGATCTCTACTACACGAAGGAGATGCTCCTCGCGATCGGCGACCGCTACGAGCCCGAGATCGCGCGCGATCGCGCGCTGGACGCCAAGTACCGCTAGAGCGACCCGATGTCCACCTTCGTCTTCTACGCGCTCTCGGCGATCCTCGTCTTCGCGGCCCTGCGAGTGATCACCAACCGCAACCCGGTGCATTCCGCGCTGTGGCTCGTGCTGTCCTTCTTCACGGCCGCGGGCCTCTGGCTGCTGCTGCAGGCCGAGTTCCTCGCCATCGCGCTCGTGCTCGTCTACGTCGGCGCCGTGATGGTGCTGTTCCTGTTCGTCGTGATGATGCTCGACGTCAACTTCGACACGCTGCGGGCCCAGTTCCGCAGCTACATCCCGCTCGGCGCGACCGTGGGCGTGCTGGTGCTGGTGGAGATGGCGCTGGTGCTGCTGGGAAGCTATGCGACCCCTGTCGCGGCGCCGTCGAGCGCGCCGGCCGGCGGCAACACCCGCGCGCTCGGGATGCTCATCTACACCGATTACGTGTATCCGTTCGAAATCGCGGCGGTGATCCTGCTGGTGGCGATCATCGCGGCGATCGCGCTCACGCACCGCGAGCGGCGCGAGAGCCGTCACCAGAGTCCAGGCCAGCAGGTGAAGGTGCGGCCCCAGGATCGCTTGCGCATGGTTTCGATGGCGGCCGAAAAGCCGGATGTACCGGCGGAGAAGCAGGACACGACAGTCTGACGTTCGCTGCGGCGTTCCGGAGCCACCCCGGTGCCGCGATAAGAACACGAAGCAGGGAGCAGCAGTGGCCATATTCGCGACGCCGACCTTGTCGCACTACCTCGTGCTTGGCGCGATCCTGTTCGCGATCAGCATGGCGGGCATCTTCCTCAACCGGAAGAACGTGATCATCCTGCTGATGGCGATCGAGCTGATGCTGCTCGCCGTCAACCTCAATTTCATCGCCTTCTCCCGCTACCTCGACGACATGGCGGGACAGGTGTTCGTGTTCTTCATCCTCACCGTGGCCGCCGCGGAGTCGGCCATCGGGCTCGCCATCCTGATCCTGCTCTTCCGCAACGTCGGCTCGATCGACGTGGAAGACCTCGACCAGCTCAAGGGCTGACGCGCGCCATGGCCACCCCGACGCTGTATCTCGCCGTGCCCCTGGCGCCGCTCGCGGGCGCGATCGTCGTGGGCCTGTTCGGGCCGAAGCTCGGCCGCAGCGTTTCGCACTGGCTGTGCATCCTGGGCGTTGCGATCGCGATGCTCGCCTCGGCGGTGGCCTTCCGCGACGTCATGGCGGGCCACGTGTTCAACGGCGACGTGTACACGTGGATGCGATCGGGCGATCTCAAGCTCGCCGTCGGCTTCCTCATCGATCCGCTGACAGTCACGATGATGCTCGTGGTCACGTTCGTGTCGCTCATGGTGCACATCTACACCATCGGCTACATGGCCGACGACCCGGGCTACACGCGGTTCTTCAGCTACATCTCGCTCTTCACGTTCAGCATGCTGATGCTGGTGATGAGCAACAACTTCCTCCAGCTCTTCTTCGGCTGGGAAGCGGTAGGGCTCGTGTCCTACCTCCTGATCGGGTTCTGGTACACCCGCCCGACCGCGATCTACGCCAACCTGAAGGCGTTCATCGTCAACCGCGTCGGCGACTTCGGGTTCGTGCTCGGAATCGGCCTCGTGCTCGCGTTCTTCGGTACGCTCGACTACGCGCCCGTGTTCGCGCGCGCCGGCGACCTCGCGACCACCACGGTGAACCTCTGGGGCGCGAGCCAGTGGTCGCTGATGACCGTGATCTGCATCTGCCTGTTCATCGGCGCCATGGGCAAGTCGGCTCAGGTGCCGCTGCACGTCTGGCTGCCGGACTCGATGGAAGGTCCGACGCCGATCTCCGCGCTGATCCACGCGGCGACGATGGTGACGGCCGGCATCTTCATGGTCGCGCGGATGAGCCCCCTGTTCGAGCTCTCGAACACGGCGCTCGGATTCGTGACGGTCATCGGCGCCACTACCGCGCTGTTCATGGCGTTCCTGGGCATCGTGCAGAACGACATCAAGCGCGTGGTCGCGTATTCGACCCTGTCGCAGCTCGGATACATGACGGTTGCGCTCGGGGTCTCGGCGTACTCGGCCGCGATCTTCCACCTGATGACGCACGCGTTCTTCAAGGCGCTGCTGTTCCTGGGCGCGGGCTCGGTGATCATCGCGCTGCACCACGAGCAGGACCTGCGCCGCATGGGCGGCCTGCGCAAGTACATGCCGATCACCTACTGGACGGCGGTGATCGGCTCGCTCGCTCTGGCGGGCGTGCCGCCCTTCGCGGGCTTCTTCTCCAAGGACGCCATCATCGAGGCCGTCCAGATCTCGCACGTGCCCGGCCACGGCTACGCGTACTTCGCCGTGCTGACGGGCGTGTTCATCACGGCCTTCTATTCCTTCCGCATGCTGTTCCTGGCGTTTCACGGGCCGGAGCGGTTCCATGCCGCCGAGGCGCACGGGCACGGGCATGAAGACGACGCGCACGAGGCGTCGCACGGCGCCGGCGACGAGCCCGACGCGCACGGCCATCAGGGCCTCGCGCCCGGCGAGCTCCCGCACGAGTCGCCCTGGGTCGTCACCGTGCCGCTCGTGCTGCTCGCCATTCCCTCGGTGATCGCCGGATGGATGTTCATCGAGCCGATGCTCTTCGGCACCTATCTTCGGCAACGCGATCGCGGTCCGCGAGGAGCATGCCGTGCTGTGGGAGCTCAAGAACGAGTGGCGCGGTGTCGCCGCGTTCGTCGAGCACGGCGTGCTCTCCGCGCCGTTCTGGCTCGCCTTGGGGGGCGTCGTTGCGGCCTGGTACTGCTACCTCGTGAATCCCGCCCTGCCGGCGCGCATCCGCGAGCGGGCCGGGGCGATCTACACGCTGCTCGACAACAAGTACTACTTCGACCGCTTCAACGACTGGTTCTTCGCCGGCGGTGCGCGCGGCCTGGGCCGCCTCCTGTCCAACGTCGGCGATCGCACCATCATCGACGGCTTCTTCGTCAACGGATCGGCACGCCTGGTGGCGCTTGCCTCCGCGTTGCTGCGCCACATGCAGTCCGGGTACGTCTACCACTACGCCTTCACCATGATCATCGGTCTGTTCGCGCTGTTGACCTGGTGGGTGAGCCGCTAACAACTCCAATACCGAATGCCGTACCTCTCACTGGCCATCTGGGTTCCGATCGTTGCGGGACTCGCCGTCCTTGCGGTCGGTCGCGACGACGACCCGCGCCCCGCGCGCTGGGTCGCGCTGATCGGCGCCGTCGCGGGCCTCGTAGTCACCATTCCGCTGTGGATGCACTTCGACATCTCGACCTCCGACATGCAGTTCGTCGAGCGGTCGGAATGGATTCCGCGCTTCGACATCTTCTACTTTCTCGGCGTCGACGGCCTGTCGATGCTGTTCGTGATGCTCAACAGCCTCACGACGCTGTTCGTCGTCTGGGCCGGCTGGGAGGTGATCGAGCGCCGCGTCGCGCAGTACATGGCGGCATTCCTGATCATGTCCGGCCTGATCAACGGCGCGTTCTCGGCCCTCGACGGGATGCTGTTCTACGTCTTCTTCGAGGCGATGCTGATCCCCATGTACCTCATCATCGGCGTCTGGGGCGGACCCAACCGCGTGTATGCAGCGCTCAAGTTCTTCCTGTACACGCTGCTCGGCTCGCTGCTGATGCTGGTGGCGCTGATCTATCTCTACAACGTCTCCGAGACGTTCTCGATCATGGAGTGGTACGAGGTGCCGCTGTCGCTGCGCACGCAGATCCTGCTGTTCGTGGCGTTCTTCCTCGCATTTGCGGTGAAGGTGCCGATGTGGCCGGTGCACACGTGGCTGCCGGACGCTCACGTGGAAGCGCCGACCGGCGGTTCGGTGGTGCTTGCGGCGATCACCCTGAAGCTCGGCGCGTACGGCTTCGTGCGCTTCATCCTGCCCATCGTGCCGGATGCGTCGCGCTACCTCTCCGGGTTCATCATCACGATCTCGCTCGTGGCCGTCGTGTACATCGGCCTGGTCGCGCTGGTGCAGGCGGACATGAAGAAGCTGATCGCGTACTCGTCCATCTCGCACATGGGCTTCGTGACCCTGGGCTTCTTCCTGTTCAACCAGCTCGGGATGGAAGGCGCGCTGGTGCAGATGGTCTCGCACGGCTTCGTCTCCGCCGCGATGTTCCTGTGCGTGGGCGTCATGTACGACCGCATGCACAGCCGTCTCATCGCGGACTACGGCGGCGTGGTCAACACCATGCCCAAGTTCGCGGCGTTCATGATGCTGTTCGCGATGGCCAACGCCGGCCTGCCCGCGACGTCCGGGTTCGTGGGCGAGTTCCTCGTCATCCTCGCCGCCGTCAAGGTGAACTTCTGGCTCGGATTCCTCGCCGCGATCACGCTCATCCTGGGGGCGGCGTACACGCTGTGGATGTACAAGCGCGTGATCTTCGGGGCCGTCGCGAACGCAGGCGTCGCTGCGCTCACCGACCTCTCCCGGCGCGAGTTCTGGCTGCTCGCGACGGTGGCCGCGCTCGTGCTGTGGCTCGGGCTGTGGCCGCGGCCGTTCATCGACGTCATGCACAACTCCGTGGCGGACCTGCTCACGCAGGTGGCCCGGAGCAAGATGTGAGCACCGCGGCATGAGAAACGACATCCTGAGCGTGCTGCCCGAGATCATCCTGCTCTCCGGCGCGTCGATCGTCCTGCTGGTCGACCTCGGCCTCTCCGACGCGCGACGTCATGTCGGCTACTGGCTCACGCAGGTGACACTGCTGCTGTGCACGCTGGCCACACTCGCGACCGCGCAAGTCAATCCGATCTGGGTGTTCCACGGCCTCGTCGTCAATGATCTGGTGGGCGGGCTGCTCAAGTTCTTCAACTACATCGCGCTCGCGCTGATGCTCGTGTTCTCCCGGGGCTACCTCGAGGCGCGCGGGCTCTTCCGTGGCGAGACGTTCGTGCTCGCGATGTTCTCGCTGCTCGGCATGATGACGATGATCTCGGCGAGCAGCTTCCTCACGCTCTATCTCGGGCTCGAGCTGCTGTCGCTTTCGCTCTACGCGATGGTCGCGATGCACCGCACCTCGAACCGCGCATCCGAAGCGGCCATGAAGTACTTCGTGCTGGGCGCGCTCGCCTCGGGGATGATGCTGTACGGCATGTCGATGCTCTACGGCGCGACGGGCTCGCTCGACGTACTGCAGGTCGGCCGTGCCGTGCTGGCGGGGAAGGGCAACACCACCCTGCTCGTGTTCGGGCTCGTGTTCGTCGTCTCGGGCATCGCGTTCAAGCTCGGCGCCGCGCCGTATCACATGTGGATCCCGGACGTGTACGACGGCGCGCCGACCGCCGTCACGCTCCTGGTGGGCTCGGCCCCGAAGCTCGCTGCGTTCGCCTTCATGCTGCGCATGCTGGGCGTCGCAATGAGCGGCGTCGCGGCCGACTGGCAGCAGATGCTCGCCGTCCTTGCCGTGCTGTCGATGGTGCTCGGCAACATCATCGCGATCGCGCAGACGAACATCAAGCGCATGCTGGCCTACTCCACGATCGCGAACATGGGCTACATGCTCATGGGCTTTCTCACCAGCAACCTGAACGGCTACAGCGCGGCGATGTTCTTCACCGTATCCTACGTGCTGACGACGCTGGCCTCCTTCGGCGTGATCATGCTGCTCTCGCGCCAGGGCTTCGAGGCCGACCGGCTCGACGACTTCCGGGGCCTCAACCAGCGCTCGCCCTGGTGGGCGTTCGTGACGCTGCTGGTCATGTTCTCCCTGGCCGGCTTGCCGCCCACGGTCGGCTTCTACGGCAAGTTCGCCGTGATCGAGGCGGCCGTGAACGCGGGCTTCATCTGGCTCGCGGTGATCGCCGTCGTGACCTCGCTGATCGGCGCGTTCTACTACCTGCGCATCGTGAAGCTCATGTATTTCGACGAGCCGGTCGATGCGACGCCGATCGTCGCCCGCCGCGACACGCGTGCGCTGCTGTCGGCCAACGGCCTCGCGCTGCTCGTGTTCGGCATCCTGCCGCAGCAGCTCATGGGCCTTTGCGTGGTGGCGCTCGCGCAGTCCGGTTTCCTGTAAGCCACGACCGCCCGCATCGCGCGTTCCGCGCCTTCGCATCGTTTCGCGTCGTCTGTCCGCGCGGAGCGCACCGCGGAACGCGCGCCCCGGCGTGCTAACATCTGCCTTCCCCGGAGGCCCGTACGATGCGTGTCGGACTGTTCGTCACCTGCCTGGTCGACCTGATGCGGCCGTCGATCGGCTTTGCCGCGATCCGGCTGCTCGAAGCCGGCGGCGCCGAGGTGTACGTGCCGCCCACCCAGACTTGCTGCGGACAGCCGGCGTACAACTCCGGCGATCGCGCCGATGCGAAGGCGCTCGCAGCCAAGGTGATCGGCGAGTTCGAGGCGTGCGACTGGCTGGTCGCGCCGTCGGGCTCGTGCAGCGGCATGATCCGCACGCATTATCCGGATCTCTTTCGCGACGATCCGGCGATGCTGCGTCGATGCGAGGCGCTCGCGGCGCGCACGCGCGAGCTCACCGACTTCCTGGTGAACGAGCTCGAGCTGCAGCAAGTGCCCGGTCGCTTCGAGGGCACCGTCACCTATCACGACAGCTGCGCCGGCCTGCGCGAGATGGGCGTGCAAGCGCAGCCGCGGGCGCTGCTCGCCAAGGTGCCCGGCGTGAAGCTCGCCGAGATGGCCGAGTGCGACAGCTGCTGCGGCTTCGGCGGCACGTTCTCCATCAAGTACGGCGAGATCTCGGCGCGCATGGCGGACAACAAGTGCCAGCACATCGCCAACAGCAAGGCCGATGCGGTGGTGCTGGGCGATCTCGGCTGCATGCTGAACATCGAGGGCAGGCTGCGCCGTCGCGGCGACAAGACCACGCGCGTGCTGCACATCGCCGAATTGCTCGCGGGCGAAACGTCCTAGGCGTCGGCCCGACAGCCAGGAGAATCCATGCAAGTCGCCTCGATGCACTTCAAGGAGCGTGCGCACGAGCGCCTGCACGACGGCCAGCTCCAGGCGAATCTCAACAAGTTCAAGGGTCGGTTCGTCGCCGTGCGGCGGACGGCGATCACCGAGCTCGACGACTTCGAAGGAACGCGCGACGCCGCCAAGGCGATCCGCAACCGCGCGCTGGAGAATCTCGACGTCTGGCTCGAGATGTTCGAGCGCAACGCCCGTGCGAGCGGCGCGACCGTGCTGTTCGCGCAGACGCCTGCCGACGTCAACGCGCTCGTGCTCGAGATCGCCCAGCGTCACGCCGTGCGCAAGATCATCAAGTCGAAGTCGATGGTCTCGGAGGAATCGGGCCTGGATCACGCGATCGAGGCCGCCGGGCTGAGGGTCGTCGAAACCGACCTCGGCGAATACATCCTCCAGCTCAACGACTACGAGCCGCCGTCGCACATCATCGGCCCCGCGCTGCACAAGTCCAAGGAAGAGGTCGCGGACATCTTCGCGCGGGCGCACGGCACCGCCCGCAAGACCGAGATCAACGAGCTCTGCCTCGAAGCGCGGCAGAAGCTGCGCGAGCACTACCTGACCGCCGAGATGGGCATCTCCGGCGGCAACTTCCTCGTCGCGGAAAGCGGCTCGGTGGTGGTGGTCACGAACGAAGGCAACGCCACGCTCACGACGACGCTTGCCGAAGGTGCACGTCGCGATCTCCGGCATCGAGAAGGTCGTGCCGACGCTCGAGGACGTCGCGATCCTGCTGCGGCTGCTTACACGATCCGCGACGGGCCAGTCGATCTCGAACTACGTCGACGTCATGACCGGCCCGAAAGGGCAGGGCGAGTTCCACGGGCCCGAGCACATGTACTTCATCGTGGTCGACAGCGGGCGCAGCACGATCCTCGGCAGCGAGGTGCGCGAGGCCCTGCGCTGCATCCGCTGCGGCGCGTGCATGAACCATTGTCCCGTGTACCAGAACGTCGGGGGCCATTCGTACGGATGGGTGTACCCGGGGCCGATCGGCTCCATTCTCACGCCGATGTACGTGGGGCTCGAGAACGCTCAGGATCTGCCGCAGGCCTCGACGATGTGCAACCAGTGCGGCGTCGTGTGCCCGGTGCGCATCCCGCTGCCGGACCTGCAGCGCAAGCTCCGCGAGCAGGCGTTCGAGCGCGAGCTGCGGCCGTGGTACGAACGCGCAGCGCTCCGCTCGTGGGCCTGGGTGGCACGGCGCCCCGCGCTGTACGCCGCGGCTTCGCGCGTCGGCGTGCGCGTGCTGGCCTGGATGGGCGGCAAGGAGCGGCTCATCCACAACCTGCCCATCGGCAAGGGCTGGACCGCGGAGCGCGACATGCCGGCGCCCGCGGGCCGCACGTTTCGCGAGCTTTACCGCGAGCGAGCGCGGACGCAGCCACAACCCTCCACTCCCAGACGCGCCGCTTGAACGCCCGCCGGCTCCGACGTGCGCGTTCCGGGATGCGCAGCACGAAGGCTCTACCATGACCGCATCGCTGTCCCTGCCGCGGCTCTCGCGGCGCGCCGAGTCGCTCGGCACCGAGAATGCATTCGTCGTGCTGGCGGAAGTGAATGCGCTCGTTCGCGCAGGCCACGACATCGTGTCGTTCTGCATCGGGCAGCCGGACTTTCCGACGCCGCCGAACGTGCAGGAAGCCGGCATTCGCGCCATTCGCGATGGCCGGCACGGCTACACGCCGTCCGCCGGCATCGACGAGCTGCGTGCGGCCGTCGCCAGGGACATCGGCGAGCGACGCGGCCTTTCGATTGCGGCCGACGACGTGGTGATCGGCGCGGGTGCGAAGCCCTTCATCGCCTACACGATTGCCTCGGTGACCGACTTCGGCGCAGGCGACGAGGTGATCTATCCGGTGCCCGGCTTTCCGATCTACGAATCGCAGATCGTCGCGAACGGCGCCATACCCGTCCCGATCTATTTGCGCGAGTCGCGCGATTTTGCGTTCGATCCCGCCGAGCTCGAAGCGAAGATCACGGCGAAGACGCGGCTGCTCATCCTCAACACGCCGCACAATCCCACCGGCGGGATGCTGCAAGCCGCGGACCTGGACGCGATCGCCGACATCCTCAAGCGGCATTCGCAGATCTGGGTGTTCGCCGACGAGATCTACTCGCGGCTGGCGTACGCCGGCACGTTCGACACGCTCGCGCGGCGGCCCGGCATGCTCGAGCGCACGATCATCTGCGACGGCGCGTCGAAGACCTGGGCGATGACGGGCTGGCGCATCGGGTTTGCGGTGAACCGGATCCTCGCGCCGGTGTTCACGCGCTGGATCACCAACACCGATTCCTGCGCTTCGCAGATCTCGCAATGGGCTGCGCTCGAGGCGGTGACCGGGCCGCAGGAGTCGGCCGCGCACATGCGCCAGAGCTTCCTCGACCGACGCGATCTCATCGTGCAGCTGCTGAATGCGGTGCCAGGCATCTCCTGTCGCACGCCGGGAGGCGCATTCTATGCGTGGCCGAACGTCACCGAGGCATGCCAGCTGACGGGCTGTGCGGACTCCGAGGTGTTTCGCAAGCGCCTGTTGACCGAAGCCGGCGTCGCGGTGCTCGCGGACATCCACTTCGGCCGGCGCGTGCCGGGCGATGGCCAGCACATCCGCTTCAGCTACGCCGCGTCGCCGGACGCGATCCGCGAAGGCATCGCGCGCGTCGACGCCTTCGTGCGGCGCAACCGCCGGAAGGCCGCATCGTGACCGCCACCATCGGCGACAACGCGTCCGCGCGCGACGCGATCCTCGAGCGCGTGCGCAAGGCGCTCGGCAAGACGGGCGATCGTAGCCGCGCGGCAGCCGAGGCCGCGCAGTATGTCGGCGCGCACCGTCTCGGGCCGCGCCCCGAGGTTCCGGGCGAGATCGTCTCGCGCTTCATGATGCGAGCGCGCGACATGGCGAGCACCGTCGATCGCGTGGCCACGCGCGAAGAGATACCGGCGGCGGTAGCCCGCTACCTCGACGGGGTGAAGCTGCCTCCCGAGCTTGCCGCGACGATGACGCGCTCGGGCGTGTGCTGGCCGGAGCTCGCGGACCTCGACTGGGCCGCGGCGGGCCTCGCGATGGAGGCACGCCCCACGGTCGGGAACGACCGGCTTGGGCGTGACCGGCTGCTATTGCGCCATTGCGGAAACCGGCACGCTCGTCGTGCTGACCGGTCCCGCTACACCCACCGCGACGGTGCTCCTCCCCGACACGCACGTCGCGGTCGTGCGCGCCGATCGCGTCGTGCGCGGCATGGAAGAGATGTTCGCTCTCGTGCGCGCCGAACGCGGCAAGCTTCCGCGTGCGATCAACATGATTTCCGGCCCGTCGCGCACGGGCGACATCGAGCAGACCATCGTGCTCGGCGCCCACGGCCCGTATCGCCTGCACGTCATCGTCGTCGGCTGAGGTCGCGGTCCGCCATTGCTCGGACCAAGCGCTCCGACTGGCGACTCATCGAGTCGTTGCTCGGAGTCGATGCCCAGTCCCGAACGATGGGAGTGCACGGCGAAGTCAGCGCGCGGGACCGGCGTCCACCGCCTCGCTCACCTTCTGGGCGAGCTCGGGATCGTTCTTGAACGCGCCGCGGATGTTGAGCGCGGCGAGTGCCACCTGCAGCGCGATCAGCGCATGCGCGCCGTCGTGCCAGCCCCATGCGATCCACAGCACGTTGCTCGTGAGGAACGTCCAGAATCCGACCGTGCGGCGACGCTTCGATTGCGAGGCGACGAGCCACGCGGCAAGCACCGTCACCGCCATTGCCGGCCACTGCAGGATGTCGAGCAGAAGATCCATCGCACGGGTCGCTTCGGAAGCGCTGACCGGGCACGCCGCCCGGACCCCGTTAGTCCGCTACTTGTAGTTCATCGTTCCCGGCAGCCACATCGCGATCTGAGGAAAGAACATCACCAGCGCGAGGCCCGCGACCAGCAGCAGGACGTAGGGCGCAACGCCCATGATGATGTCCCCGAGCGGCGCGCGCGTGATCGCCTTGATGGCGAAGAGGTTCATGCCCACTGGCGGCGTGATGAGCGCGAGCTCGAGATTGATCGTGAGCAGGATGCCGTACCAGATCGGGTTGATCTTGAGTGCCGCGAGCACGGGCAGCACCACGGGCGTGGTGATGAGGATGATCGAGATGGTCTCGAGGAACATGCCCAGGATGAACACCAGGATCATCACGGCGAACAGGAATCCGATCTGCGAGAGGCCGTACTGCGTGACGAGCTCGACCATCTGGCTCGGGATACGCAGCTTGGTCAGTGCGTAACCCAGCACGGCCGCGGACGCCAGGATCAGGAACAGCATCGCGGAATTGCGCGCCGCATCGATCGCGGAGAGCCACAGGTCGCGCAGCCCGAAGTTGCGGTAGACGAGCACCGCGATCAGCAGCGCAGCGAGTGCGCCAACCGCGGCGGCTTCGGTAGCCGTGAAGATGCCGAGATACATCCCGCCCAGCACGATGCCAGGCAACGTGAGCGACCAGAACGAGCGGCGCAGCGCGGTCCGGATCTCCGCGCCCGATGCGCGCGGCTGTGTCGGTACCTTCTTGCGCGCGAACGCGGCGGAGCTCATGCAGTAGATCGCGAAGATCGCGGCCAGCATGAGGCCCGGCAACACCCCCGCCATGAACAGCGCGCCGATGGACGTGTCGGACACGACGCCGAACAGCACCATCGGCCCCGAGGGCGGAATCAGGATGCCCAGCGTTCCGCCGGCCCCGACGACACCGTAAGCGACGCGCGGGCTGTAGCCGTAGCGGATCATCAGCGGGATCGCAGCCGACCCGATCGTCAGCGCGGTCGCGACGCTCGAGCCCGAGATCGCGGCGAAGATCGTACACGCCGCGACGGTGGCGACGCCCATGCCGCCCGGGAGATGGCGCAACAGCGTGTGCGCCGCACCGAACAGATCGTCCACGACCTTGCCCCTGATCATGAAATGGGCCATGAGCGTGAACAGCGGGATGGAGACGAGCAGGTACTCGTCGAGCTTGCCGAACACGAGGTCGCCGATGCCGCCGAGATGGCCTTCGGCGCCGTACAGGAGTGCGACCGCGAACAGCATGAGTCCCGAGAAGACCGGCACCCCGGTGAGGAGCACCAGCACGAGCCCCAGCAGGATCCATGCGAACAGCATTGCGCTACTCGATGCCCACGGGATGATGGCTTGCACCGGGGTCGATGGGCGGTGCCTCGCCTCGCCATGCCTCGATGAACGCGACGATCGCCGCCAGCGTGAGCATCACGCCCCCGATCGGCACCAGCAGCTGCGGCAGCCACATCGGCGTGGCGAGAAAGCCGTTCGACTTGAGCCCCACCATGCGCGAGAACGCGACCATGTCCACGCCCTCGTTGACCAGCAGCATGCCGGACGCCGCGACGGCCACGAGCCCCGCGAGGAGCGTGATCTTCCGGCCTCTGGCGCCAAGGCGATCGGTCAGGATGTCCACGGCGATGTGCTCGCCCTGCAGCAGGGCGTCGGCGGCAGCCAGCATCACCGCCGCGACGAGCAGATAGCCCACGAGCTCGTCGACCCAAGGCGGCGGCTGGTTCAGGAAATACCGCATCACGACGGCATAGCAGACGAGGAACATGGAGGCGATCAGCGTGGCCGCAGCCACCATGATGCCGATGCGTGCCAGCCGCCGCATCGCTTTCGAGATCGCCCCCATCCCAGGTGTCCGCTTGCCGTTGCGAGTCCAGCGAACGCGCTTCGGTCAGAGCTTCTCGAGCAGCTCGATGATCTTCGGACCGCCTTCGGGTGCCGACTTCACGAACGCATCGACCACCGGCTTGCGCATCGCAGCGGCCCACGTCTTCTCTTCCTGCGGGGTCTGCACGTGCACCTGCATCCCCTTCGTCTGCAGGTCCTTGACCGCCGCGGCCGCGGTGTCCTCGGTGATCTGGATGGCGTCGTGCTCCGCTTGCTTCGCGGCCGCCTCGATGGCCTGCCGATTCGCCGGCGACAGCTTGTTCCACCACGCGGGATTGACGTACATGTGGAAGTAGATGGTGAAGATCGGACCTACGGTACCGAACTTCTGCACTTCGTAGTACTTGCGGCTGTACGCGGCCGAAACGTCGGTGAGGCCCGCGTCGAGCACGCCCGATTGCAGCGCCTGATACACCTCGGAGCCGGGCGTCGCCGCGGGTGCGGCGCCGACCGCGCTGAGCGCATGATCGGTAAGCGTGTTGAGGCCGCGGATCTTCACGCCCTTGAAATCGTCGAGGGTGAGGATCGGCTTCTTGCTGGACGTGATGATCGTTTCCCGCGTGTCGTAGAGCCAGGCGATGTTGTGCACGCCGCGCTGCTCGAGCTTCTGGTCGAGGTAGCGGCGGGCTTCCGACTGCGGGAAGCGCTTGATTTTCTCGAGATCGCTCATCGCGTACGGAATCAGCGTTGCGCTCATCTCCGGGATGGTGGTGCCCCACTGGAAATTCACGCTGAGCGCGGCCTCGATGGTGCCGCGGGCGACGGCAGGGAAGTTCTCCGCAGCCTTGGCGAGCTGCTCGGAACCGAAGATCTGCACGTCGACCTGGCCGTTCGTGCGCTTCTTCACGTCGGCGGCGAACCCGACCAGCATTTTGGTCAGGTGATGGGCGGGCGGAACCTGGTGCGAGATGCGCATGACGACGGTCTGCGCATTCGCGGTAGCGACGGCCAGCATGCACACGGATGCAAGCAGCCATGCACGGGGACTAAGTAACGACATCGACGATCTCCTCCTCGGTTGAAGTGAACCTCAGTGCGACTTGCGGCGAGCGATGATCCGGTCGGCGAAATCCTGAAGCGTCGCTTCCCGCTTGCGCTGCGCGGACAGCCCGACCAGTTCGTTGAAATCCTGGAAAGATACCAGGCGCGATTCGAATTCCTGCGTGCTGCCGGTGCGCGCGACCACGGCGAAGAGATCGCGCAGCGCGTGCGCAACGGCGTAGGTAGCGGACACCGGGAACACGACGGCGGCGTACCCGATCGCCTGGAGCTCGGCGGCCGGGAGCAGGGGAGAGAGACCCGTCTCTACGTTGTTCGCCATGCACGGCCCCGCAATCTCCGAAACGATGCGCCGCATCTCCTCGACCGTAGTGGGCGCTTCGACGAAAAACAGATCGGCGCCGGCGTCGTGTGCGAGTTGCGCACGCTCGATGGCGTCGTCGATCCCGTTGACGGCGAGCGCGTCCGTGCGCGCCATGATTACGAGATCGGAGTCCTCGCGCGCATCGAGCGCGGCCTTGATCTTGGCGATCCAATCCGCCACGGGCACGACCGCCTTGCCTGCCATGTGACCGCAGCGCTTGGGAAAGACCTGGTCCTCGATGAACAGGCCGGCGACACCCGCCTTCTCGTACAGGCGAACGGTGCGCGCAACGTTGGTCGCGTTGCCGAAGCCGGTGTCGGCATCGGCCAGGATCGGTAGCTCGGTCGCGTCGCACAGCCTGCCGTACATCTCCGACAGCTCGGTCAGCGAGAGTTGCGACGAGTCGGGACGGCCGAGCAGCGAGGCCGTTGCGCCGTATCCCCCCGCCATCAAGGCCGTGAAGCCCGCCGCTTCGGCGAGGCGCGCGCCGAGTGCGTCGTGCACGCCAGGCATCACGACGATTTCCGGGGCGGCGATGAGCGACTTGAGTCGAGAGGTCCTGCGCAAGGGAGCCTTCCGGCGTGACGATAAAACACGTATTGTCCCACATGGCATTGGCCGGCCGAAGCTGATCTGGACCGGTCGGGCACGTGAGTGTGGTCAGGCCGCAGCGCGACCGCCGCGCGTCTTGTCGAAGGCGATCACGATGGCCCAAGTTCGCCGCTTCGTGGATTGCCTCGACTGCCGCTGGCGTCGAGAGCGAGCGACGGGTACGGTATGCGCCCGCCGGGCGGCCAGGAGCCGAGTACCGATGGAGAGCCGAAACGATGACGACCCTGCTTCCCTGCATCGAGCACGAGACGGGTGAAGCGCCGGACGCGGCAGTGATCGTGCTGCACGGGCTTGGCGCCGACGGAAACGACTTCGTTCCGGTGATGGAACAACTGGAGCTCCCGGACGCATTGGCGGCCCGATTCGTGTTCCCCCATGCGCCGGTGCGCAAGGTCACGATCAACGGCGGCTATCCGATGCGTGCCTGGTACGACATCGCCGACGCCGATCTCTCGCGCAGGGCCGACGTGCACGGGGTGGAGGAGTCGCGCGCGCATGTCGAGGCCCTCGTCGCACGCGAGAAGGCGCGCGGGATCACTGCATCGCGCATCGCGCTTGCCGGGTTCTCGCAAGGCGGCGCGATCGCCCTTTACACGGGCCTTCGGCACCGGCAACGCCTGGCGGGGATCATCGCACTATCGACGTACCTGATCGGCGCGGAGCGCATTCCTGCCGAGGCCAGCGAGGCCAATCGCGACGTCCCGATCTTCATGGCGCATGGGACGCAGGACCCCGTCGTGCGCCTGCAATGGGGAGAGGCGTCCCGCATGGCGCTGCAAGCGGCGGGATACGCGGTCGAGTGGCACACCTATGCGATGCCGCATGCGGTGGTGTGGGAGGAGATTGCGTCGATTTCCACCTTTCTGGCTTTGAGTCTGTGCTTCGGATAGACGCTCGGCGGCCGACCCGAGCGCGTGTGACGTTTCACGACAGCAATGGACCAAAATGGGCGCCTACCGAGCCCGATGCACTACAAGGTGACCATAGGGTACTGCCGGCATGTAAGTTGCTCGAGGACTGGCGGGGTTTCGGGTTAGGCCCGTCCCGTACATGTGAACGCACACCTTCTGACAATTCGGGAACGCCTGCAGACCCGACAGGACAGTGAGCATGAGCAGGCGCTCATACGGATCGTGATCGTCGCCGTTGTACTGGCGTATATGTGCATTACGTACGTACCGAATACGGCGATCGGTGGTCATTCCGAGGTATTGCTGCTGCAAGGACTAGCGGCGGATCTCGTTTTCGCGATAGGCCTATTTGCTGCGATTTGCCGTTCTCCGGAGATCAACGTTCCCCGCCGGTTGATCGGCATGTTTGCCGATGCTGGTGCCACTACCTTCTGCATGTACCTGGCTGGCGAGGCCGGCGTGTCAATGCTCGGTGTCTACCTGTTCATCACGTTTGGGAACGGCTTTCGCTATGGACGCTCGTACTTGTTCGCTTGTCAGTTACTGTGCCTGATTGGCTTCACAGTAGTGTTATTGACGGCACCATATTGGGCTAAGCATCAAGTTGCCGGTTGGGGGTTGATGATCGCTTTGGTAGTGCTGCCACTATACGTGTCGACCCTGCTGAAGCGGATCCAAGAGGCCCGAAACAAGGCAGAGGAGGCGAATCGGGCGAAGAGTTCGTTCTTGGCGAACATGAGCCATGAGATGCGAACCCCGCTCAATGGCATTGTCGGTGTCGCGGACTTGCTCAACACGACCTCATTGACACTCGAGCAAAGCGAACTTATTCGACTGCTGCGGCACTCAGTGGCCTTGCTGCGGTCGCTTGTAGACGACGTATTGGACATTTCAAAGATTGAAGCCGGCCGGCTCTCTCTCGAGGATGTAAATTTCGATCTTCACGCGCTTCTCAATGGCTTGCTTCGAATGCTACGGACCCATGCAACCGCAAAAGGGCTGAAGCTGCATTCCATTATTGATCCTGCTATCGAATTCTGGTTGCGAGGAGACCCTCATCATCTTCGACAGGTTTTGTTGAATTTGCTCTCAAATGCACTGAAGTTTACGTCCGCAGGGGAAGTTTCCGTCAGAGTCAGCTTGATTTCAGAAACCGAATCTAGCGTGCGCGTGAGGTTCGAGGTATCTGATACGGGGATCGGCATTCCCCTCGATGCTCAAGCGAAGATCTTCGAGCAGTTTGTTCAGGCAGACGACTCGACAACCCGGAGATTCGGTGGGACTGGCCTAGGTACAGCCATTGCGAAGCAACTCGTCGAACTAATGGGCGGGCAGATTGGCGTAAGAAGTCAAGTTGGCGTGGGCAGCACCTTTTGGTTCGAGCTTTCGCTCGGGAAGCCGGAGCGCCTCGCAGGTGATGAGCATCTGGGCGCCACGGGGCAGCCCGGCGGAGCAGAAGCTGTGCTGATAGCGGACCACGTTGCAGTTGCGGGGCACTGCATGCGGGCGCTCGACGCCGCCGGATGCGCGATCCGCCAGGTGGTCGAGTTAAGCAATGCCCTCTCCTGGTTGCACACGCACGCAAGCAAGACTAGTGCGATGCCTCAAGTAATCGCGGTGTCCGCGACGTATGCAAAATCGCACGAGCTTCTGCAGAGGCTTTCCAATGACTACGCGGAGCAAAGCGTGGCCATAGTGTACCTTTTGGACGGGGAAGAACTCACCGTGGATCAGGCGAACCAACTGCGGAAGCTACCGGGTGTAAGCGTACTGGCGAACGGCTCAGATCAACGGCTTCTGCGGAATGCGATCCATGCTGCGTATTACACGTGACAGCAATATCGGAGCCGAAGTGATCGACCTCGGAACAGTGCTTCGGCAGCAACGGCAATGTGCAAGCATTCTCGTCGCCGAAGACAACAAGACAAACCAAACAATCATTCGGCAACTTCTCGAAAGCGCAGGTCACACCGTCGTCCTGGCGAGCGACGGCGAAGAGGCATTGGACAAATACGAAACTGAGGTGCCGGATGTTGCGATCCTTGACTTCAACATGCCGGAGCGGAACGGGATTGAAGTTGTTTCGGCCATCCGCACGATGGAGCCCACTGGACGTCGCCTGCCCATTATCCTGCTGTCAGCGTCAGTTACCGTTGAGTCGCGAGCGAAGGCACGTCAAGCTGGGGCAGACGAGTTCATCGGAAAACCTTTCGATGCCGCACGTCTCTTAGAAAGGATCGACGAGTTGGTACGTGCTGCTGGAATAAGGCGCAGTCCGGGGATGAAGCGCGCGGATCCTGCGCGTGCTGCTACGGTAACGCTCGGTGCGGTACCGCTTCTCGATACCCGGAGGATTGCGGAAGTCGAACAGATCGCCAGCAGCCCAGATTTCTTTGACCGGCTATTGGGAGGCTTTGTCGAAGACGTTCGCTCGCTATTGCGGCGACTCGATTCAGCTGTCACGAGCGGCGATATGGATGTCGTCAGAGACATCGCCCATGCGATCAAGGGGGCGGCTCTGGGCGTAGGGGCTCAGCAGTTGGCTTCACGCAGCACCTCACTGGAGTCCGCCGCCGCCGTTGGTGACATTGGGAACGCGCGAGCGCGCGTAAAGGAACTCACCCGTTGCTTCAACGACACCCTCGAGCAGTTAAACGGATACTCTCGAGAGCGTGCTCGCAAGCTGGTGTAACAATTAGCCTCGGAGCAAAGCCAACGGCTCCTTGGCAAACAGATTGTCCATCACGTGATCTTCTTCTTGTGCGACTGCTGTCAGTCTATCCTGGGCACGTACCAGGCGAGACATCATGCGAAGATCGCGCGCGTCAAGCCGCATGGCCGCGTCCACCCACACGGTGACGATGGAAGTCAGCTCCTCACGTGTAACGGGTTGGCAAAAACGCTTCGCCAGTTGAAGGGCGCGGTAGCTTTTTCCTCTGCGTTGCCTATGCTTGATCAGAGCTCGCGTCGCTTCAACGCCCAAGCCGTCTTCAACGATTTCGTCTACGATCCCGAGGTCGGCCATCTCGCGAGCTGAAAATACGCTCCCGCTCGTGATAATTTCCTCGGCCTTCTTATGGCCGAGTCGGCGCGACAAGAAGCTAAGGGCGCCCATCCCGGGAAACATGTTGAAGAGCACTTCTGGGAAAGCAAACGTAGAGCTCCGCTCGGCGACAACTACATCGCATGCGAGCACAGACTCGAAGCCGCCCCCTAGTGCCTTCCCTTGTACTAGGGCGATCGTGCTGATGTCCGCCTCAAAACCACGAGACCTACGGTAGATGCTGTCAACACACAAAGCAGCATAATGACGTAAGGCCTCGCGGTCTTGGCGCAGTATTGCCTCAATAAACATTTCCAGATCGCCGCCGAGGTTGAACACACCCGGTGTTTTGCATGCGAAGACAATGTAATCGACACGCTTCGGCGTGCCGCACTCGTTGACATACCCCTGCTGCGCTTCAATGAGCCGCTCGGAGCGAGAGATCTCGCTAAGAAGCTCCGTGTTGAAACACGGGCGCGGAGACGGCATCATCCACGACCATAGGGTCGCAGACGACGCCTCGAAGTGCAGCTCGAGCTGGCGATACGCGTTGAGCGTGGTTGATGCAGTCGTTTTTGCAAGGTACATGCACGTCCTCCGGGCTCGCGGCGCACCGCGAGCGGCTCCGTCGCGCTATTCTGGAGGACAGTTGCAAAAAATGCTACAAGGCACCTCAGACATGAGGTGGGTTGTGGGGATTGTTGTCGCGTGTATGCCTAATCGCTAAACTGCCCCCGTATCTCCTCGATCTTGCTCAGGTCGGCGAAGAAGGCATCCACGCAGTTCGGGTCGAAGTGCTTCCCGCGCTGCGACCGCACGTGCTCGATGCCCTCCGGGACCGACCAGGCGCGCTTGTAGGGGCGCTCGCTCACCAGGGCGTCGAAGACGTCGGCCACGGCCACGACCCGGGCGACCACCGGAATGTCGTCGCCATGGAGGCCGTTCGGATAGCCGGTGCCGTCGTATTTCTCGTGGTGGCCAAGGGCGATGATGGCGCCCATGCTCAGATACTTTGAGGGACTGCCCTTGAGGATGTCGTAGCCGATCCGCGGGTGCGCGCGCATCACCTCCTGCTCGGCGGGGGTGAGCGGGCCCGATTTGAGCAGGATCGAGTCGGGGATGCCGATCTTCCCGATGTCGTGCATCGGGGCGGCCACCTCCAGCACGTGCACGGTTTCGTTCCCGAGCCCCATGTTGTGCCCGATCAGGCCCGAGTATCTCGCCATCCGGGTCAGGTGGTTGCCGGTGGCCTTGTCCCGGTATTCGCCCGCCTTGGCCAGCTTGTTCAGGGTTTCGAGCTCCCGCTCGTGGATCTCGCCGACGGCCTTATCCACCTGATACTGCAGCACCCGCGCCTGATCGGAGAGAACGATCTTGTGTCGCCGCAGCTCGAGCAGGTTCGCGCAGCGCGCCCGGGTTTCGTGCTCGTCGAGAGGCTTGATGAGGAAATCGGTGGCGCCGGCTTCGAGCGCGTCGTAGCGGATTCGGCGGTCATCGACGACGGTAATCACTACGATCGGGACGTCGACGCAGTGCTGCAGCGCGCGCAGCTGCCGCACGAGCTCAATGCCGTCGAACTCAGGGAGCTTGTAGTCCGTGAGGATCATGTCGACGCGGTTGTGTCGCGCGTACTCCAGAGCGCGGCTGGGCGTGTCGAAGAGCTCCAGGTTCAGGCGGTTGTCGATCTGGCGGACGATCTCCGCGAGCAGCAGGCGGCTGCTGAAAAGATCGTCGATGATCAGCACCGTATTGCGCTGGGCGCGTGCGAATGCCAGCTCCGAGATGATGCTTCCCGTGGAGGGCGCCGGGCGGGGCAGGACCGCAGACATCAGGAGCTTTTCCTCGACTTTGACGTGTAAGCCGTTGACTCGAAAGCCAGCGGGCACAACCCCAAAGCAAGGCCCATGCCCCATTCCGGAGCGATCGCGGCCGGCGCCGACAGACGGCGCCCGCGCGGTTCGTCCCCACGGCCGCGGCGTGAGCTGCGCGTGGACGGTGGAAGGAACGCAAACGCAAAGGGCCGGTCACGAAGCCCGTGCCGGCCCTTGATTTATATGGTCGGGGCGAGAAGATTCGAACTTCCGACCCCCTGCACCCCATGCAGGTGCGCTACCAGGCTGCGCTACGCCCCGACGCAAACGCAAAATTATAGCGGTTTCAGTCGGTCTGGCCTAGCAGCTGCCGTATTTGCTCCAGTTCCTGCCGTATTTCAGTCACCGACAAGGGCGACTGTGCGGCGGCAACCCCGTGCAACGCCGCAGGGCCGGCCCCACCAGTGGCCGCGATCGGCCCGATCGCAGGTTCCGCCTCGAGGCGATGGCGCGCGCCATTGATGGTGAAGCCCTGCTCGTAGAGGAGGTCTCGAATGCGCCGGATGAGCAGCACCTCGTGATGCTGGTAGTAGCGTCGGTTGCCGCGTCGCTTCACCGGCCGCAGCTGCGTGAACTCCTGCTCCCAGTACCGCAGCACGTGCGGCTTGACCGCACAAAGCTCGCTCACCTCGCCGATCGTGAAATACCGCTTGGCGGGGATGGGGGGCAGCTCGGCTTTAGCTCGGCTGAGGTCCGGCATGGTTCGCAGCTTCGACCATGGCCTTCAGCTTCTGACTGGCGTGAAACGTCACCACGCGCCGCGCGGTGATCGGGATCTCCTCGCCGGTCTTGGGATTGCGCCCGGGGCGCTGCGGCTTCTCGCGCAGCTGAAAGTTGCCGAAGCCGGAGAGCTTCACGCTGTCGCCGGTTTCGAGCGCGATGCGGATCTCCTCGAAGAACCTCTCCACCATGTCCTTCGCCTCGCGCTTGTTGAGTCCGAGTTGCTCGAACAGCAGGTCTGCGAGCTCTGCTTTTGTGAGGGTCATCGTCAATCCCTACTGGCGCAATATCGCCTGGAAGCGCTCGGTTACGACGCGCACGAGGGCGCCCATCGTGGCCTCGATATCGGCGTCGGTCAAAGTACGTTCAGTATCCTGCATAACCACTAGAATCGCAAGGCTTTTCTTTCCGGGTGCAATCCCGGTCCCGCGATAGACATCGAAGAGCTGGACCGACTCCACGTGCGGTGGCCGTGCGGCCTCGAGCGCATCGAGGACGGCCGCCGCGGGAATGCCGTCGTCGAGCACGATCGCCATGTCGCGGCGCACGCGGGGCAGCTTCGAGACAGGTCTTGCGGCGGGCACCGGTACGGCACAAAGGGGTGCCAGCTCGAGCTCGAATACGATCGGTGAACGGGGAAGCTCGAAATGACGGGCGAGTGCGGGATGCAGCTCGCCTAGCCAGCCGATCGGCTGTCCGTTCAGCAGGACGTTGGCGCTGCGCCCCGGGTGGAGCGCCGGATGCGCCATTGCGACCGTAGTCAGACGATCGGGTGCGATCGTGGCCTCGAGGTCGCCTTTCACGTCGAAGAGGTCCACCGGTCGCGCCGGGGCGCCCCACTGCTCGGCGACGGCGTCCCCGAGCGCCAGTCCGCCGAGGCGAAGCGGCTGTCGCTCGCCATGGTCCGTGCGCTCGAAACAGCGTCCGATCTCGAAGATGCGCACGCGATCGGACCGCCGCGCGAGGTTCGTCCGCAGCACATCGATGAGTCCGCCCAGCAGGGTGCTGCGCATGACGTCCAGGTGAGCGGCGATCGGATTCAGCACGCGGATGGGTTCCGCCCGGCCGGGTTCACCGCGAAAGATGGCGTTTTCCCACCCCGAGCTCACGAAGCTGAAGGTGATCACTTCCTGCCAGTCGCGGCTTGCGAGGCGCGAGCGCAGCATTCGTCGGCCCGCGCTCGCCTTCGGGCGAGGGCAGCATGCGTTGGACGTGCGCCGCCGGCAGGGCGGGAATCGCCTCGTACCCATGCAGACGCGCGACTTCCTCGACGAAGTCTTCCTCGATGGCAAGATCGAACCGGTACGAGGGCGGGGTGGCGAGCAGATCGTCGCCCCGCCGCTCCACCGCAAAGCCCAGGCGGGTGAAATAGCCCTCGATCGTGTCCGCCGGCAGCGCAATGCCGAGCAGGCGCTTTACCCGCGCGGTGCGCACGAGCACCGGGGCGCGCGGCGGCAGATCGGACTTCACGTCCTGCAGCGGGCCCGCCTTGCCGCCGCAGATCTCGAGCACGAGCGCCGTCGCCCGTTCGACGCCGATCGGCCCGAGCTCGGGATCGACGCCGCGCTCGAAGCGGTGGCCGGCATCGCTGGCGAATCCGAGGCGGCGCGACTTGCCCTGGATCACCGCGGGATTCCAGAACGCACCTTCCAGGAACACCGTGCGGGTCGTCTCGCTGATCCCCGAGTGCTCGCCTCCCATGATGCCCGCGAGGCCGAGCGGCTTGCGTTCGTCGGCTACGAGCAAGAGATCGGGCTCCAGCTCGAGCGTCTGCTCGTTGAGCAGCGCGAGCTTCTCGCCGGGCCGCGCGAACCGGACCACCACGTCGCCTTCCAGCAGGCGATCGTCGTACGCGTGCAATGGCTGGCCAAGCTCCAGCATGACGTAGTTGGTGATGTCCACGATGGCGGAGATCGAGCGAATGCCGCTGCGCTCGAGCCGCGTGCGCATCCATTCCGGCGTCGGTGCGGTGGGATCGATGCCATCGATGACGCGACTCGCGAATCGCGGGCAGGCCTCGGCGTCCTCGACGCGGACGGTGCGTCGTGCGTGCGTCGTCACCTCGACCGGACGCACCGGCACCGGTGTCAGGGGCGCGGCGGTGAGCGCGGACACCTCGCGCGCGATGCCCTGGATCGACAGGCAGTCCGCGCGATTGGGCGTGAGCTTCAGCGTGATGAGCGTGTCGTCGAGCGCGAGCGCCTCGCGCAGGCTGCTGCCGACGACCGCTGCGCGATCGAGCTGCATCAGTCCCGAAGCGTCGTCGCTGATGCCGAGTTCCCTGGCCGAGCACAGCATGCCTTGCGATTGCACGCCGCGCACGCTGGCGGCGCGGATGTCGACGCCACCCGGCAAGCGGGCACCGACGAGCGCACACGGCACGAGCATGCCTGCCGCCGCGTTGGGTGCACCACACACGATCGTCAATGCGTCGCCCGTCCCGGCATCCACCGTGCACACCCGCAGCCGATCGGCGCCCGGGTGCGGCTGCACGGAGTCGATGCGCGCGACGACGACCCGGTCGAAGGGGGGCGCCGCCGGCTCGGCCAGCTCGACCTCGAGTCCCGCCATCGTGAGCGTTTCCTGGAGCTCGGCTGACGAAAGCGGCGGATCCACCAGGGTGCGCAACCAGCGCTCGGAAAATTTCATTGCCTTACCTCGATGTCGCGCATGGCGGTATGCGCGCCCTCCCGCATCGCAACGCGAGCGCGTCGCCGTCGGACCGGATTGCCGTCACGCGAACTGACGGAGGAAGCGCAGATCGTTTTCATAGAACAGCCGCAGATCGTTGACGCCGTAGCGCAGCATGGCCAAGCGGTCGGGGCCCATGCCGAACGCGAACCCCTGGTAGCGCTCGGGATCGATGCCGACGGCGCGCAGCACGTTCGGATGCACCTGGCCCGAGCCCGCGATCTCGAGCCAGCCCTCGCCGAAGCTCATGTCGATCTCCGCCGATGGCTCCGTGAACGGGAAGAACGAGGGCCGGAAGCGCACCTTCAGATCGTCGCGCTCGAAGAAGTTGCGCAGGAACTCCGTGAAGACGCCCTTCAGGTCCGCGAACGTCACGTCCTCGTCGATCCACAAGCCTTCCACCTGATGGAACATCGGCGAGTGCGTTGCATCGCTGTCGACGCGGTACACGCGACCTGGCGCGATGATCTTGATCGGCGGTGCGTGCGTTTCCATGTAGCGCACCTGGATGGGCGAGGTGTGCGTGCGCAACACCTTGCCGCCCTCGACGTAGAACGTGTCGTGCATCGAGCGCGCGGGATGGTTCTCGGGCGTGTTGAGGGCGGTGAAGTTGTGGAAATCGTCCTCGATCTCCGGACCATCCGCGACTTCGAAGCCGAGCGACCGGAAGAGGGCCTCGATGCGGTCCAGGGTGCGCGTGACAGGATGCAGGCCGCCGCGCCCCTGTCCCCGGCCGGGCAGAGAAACGTCGAGCGCTTCGGCAGCGAGCTGGACCGCGAGCTTGTCCTGTGCCAGCGCTTCGCGACGCGCCTCGAGCGCGGCTTCGAGACGCTGCTTCGCCTCGTTGATGCGCGCGCCGGCAGCCGGGCGCTCGGCGGGCGAAAGCTTGCCGAGTCCCTTGAGCAGGTCCGTAAGCGCCCCCGACTTCCCGAGATAACGCGCCTTGCTGTTCTCGAGCGCGGCGGAGTCCTTGCACGCGGCGAACTCCGCGACCGCCGTGCTCACGATGCTATCGACGTCTTCCATTCGATCCCATCCTGTCGTCCCGTCGGCGAGCCGACACAAAAAAAGGGAGGCGTGTGACCGCCTCCCTTGGATCGTTACGCACGATCAGGCCAGAGAGGCTTTGGCCTGCTCCGCGATCTTGCCAAACGCTGCCTTGTCGTACACCGCGAGGTCGGCGAGCACCTTGCGGTCGATGTCGATGCCGGCCTTGTTGAGGCCGTTCATGAACACGCTGTAGCTCATGCCCAGCTCGCGGACGGCGGCGTTGATCCGGGCGATCCACAGCGCGCGGAACTCGCGCTTCTTGGCCCGGCGGTCGCGATAGGCGTACTGGCCGGCCTTCATCACCGCTTCCTTCGCGATGCGGTAGACCGCATTGCGCCGGCCGCGATAACCCTTGGCCTGATCGAGAACCTTCTTGTGCCGCGCCTTGGCGGTTACCCCACGCTTTACTCTTGGCATGGCGGCTCCTTATGCGTAAGGCAGCATCGCGCGCACCGAATCCATGTTGGTGGCATGGATCTCGGTGATGCCGCGCAGCTGGCGCTTGCTCTTCGTGGTCTTCTTGGTGAGGATGTGGCGCTTGAACGCCATGGAGCGCTTGATGCTGCCGCTCCCGCGCACGCGAAAACGCTTCTTCGCGCCGCTCTTGGTCTTCATCTTGGGCATGTCTCGTCCCGTTATTTGCTGCCCATTGCGGTGCTCTCCGGCGGAGAGGCTTTCTTACCGGCTTCGGGCTTGTTGGGGTGCTGCGCTTGCTTCGGTGCCGTCTTCTTGGGGGCCAGCAGCATCACCATCTGCCGGCCCTCGAGGCGCGGAAACTGCTCGACCTGCGCGTGCGGCTCGAGGTCGTTCCGGATTCGTTCCAGCAGGCGAATGCCGAATTCCTGGTGCGCCATCTCGCGCCCGCGGAACCGCAACGTGATCTTCGCCTTGTCGCCCTCGCCCAGGAACCGGATGAGGTTGCGCAGCTTGATCTGGTAATCGCCTTCGTCAGTGCCGGGCCGGAATTTCACCTCCTTGACCTGGATCTGCTTCAGCTTGAGCTTCGCCTCGTGCTGCTTCTTGGCTTCCCGGTACTTGAACTTGCCGTAATCCATGATCCGGCACACCGGGGGCTTGGCCATCGGCGCGATCTCGACCAGATCGAGTTCCGCCGCTTCCGCACGTGCCATGGCATCCGCGAGCGAGACGATACCGAGCTGCTCACCTTCTTCACCTACCAGACGGATCTCGGGCGAGTTGATTTCCCCATTGATCCGCGGCGCTTTTTCCTGGGCTATGTGTCGTTCCTCCAGTACGTCAAAAAATAAACCGTGCGACCTTCGCAGACGCGACGTCGGTCATCGTATCAGCGACGCGCGGCCACCTCCTCGCGAAGGCGGCCCATCAAGGCCTCCAGGGGCATCGCCCCGAGGTCCTCGCCGGTGCGGGTGCGCACGGCTACCTGGTTCGCCTGCAGCTCCTTGTCCCCGACGATCAGCTGGTAGGGGAGTTTCTGCAGGCTATGTTCCCGAATTTTATAGGTAATTTTCTCGTTGCGCAAATCGGCCAGCACGCGGAAGCCGACGGCCCTTGAGCCTCGCCTGCACCTCACGGGCGTAGTCGGCCTGCCGGTCCGTGATGTTGAGCACGACCGCCTGAACAGGCGCCAGCCACACCGGCAGTGCACCCGCGTAGTTTTCGATCAGGATGCCGATGAACCGTTCCAGCGAGCCCACGATCGCGCGGTGCAGCATGACCGGCGCCTTGCGTACGTCGTCGGCATCGACGTACTCGGCGCCAAGCCGCTGCGGCATCGAGAAGTCGACCTGCATGGTGCCGCATTGCCACGAGCGGCCGATGGAATCCTTGAGATGATATTCGATCTTCGGGCCGTAAAATGCACCTTCTCCTGGCAATTCCGTCCAATCCGCGCCAGACGCTCGCAACGCCTCGCGAAGGGCCGTTTCGGCGCGGTCCCACGTCTCGTCGCTGCCGATGCGCTTGTCGGGGCGAAGGGCGATCTTGACGGCGATGTCGTGGAAGCCGAAGTCGCGGTAGACCTTGAGGGCGAGCTCGTTGAACGCCGTCACCTCCGGCTGGATCTGCTCTGCGGTGCAGAAGATGTGACCGTCGTCCTGCGTGAAGCCGCGGACCCGCATGATGCCGTGCAACGCCCCGGAGGCTTCGTTGCGGTGGCACGCCCCGAACTCGCCGTACCGCAAGGGCAGATCGCGATAGCTGCGCAGGTCCGAATTGAAGATCTGGATATGGCCCGGGCAGTTCATCGGCTTGATGGCGTAGTCGTGCTTCTCCGACTCCGTCGTGAACATGTTCTCCTTGTAGTTTTCCCAGTGCCCCGAGCGCTCCCACAGGGTGCGATCCAGAATCTGCGGGCACTTGACCTCGAGATAGCCGTTGTCGAGGTAGACGCAGCGCATGTACTGCTCGACCTGCTGCCAGACGGCCCAGCCCTTCGGGTGCCAGAACACCATCCCGGGGGCTTCGTCCTGCAGATGGAACAGATCGAGTTGCTTGCCGAGCTTGCGATGGTCGCGCTTCTCGGCTTCCTCCAGCCGGTGCAGGTAGGCGTCGAGCTCCTCCTTCTTCGCCCACGCCGTGCCGTAGATGCGCTGGAGCATCTCGTTCTTCGAGTCGCCGCGCCAGTACGCACCGGCGACCTTCATGAGCTTGAACACCTTCAGCTTGCCGGTCGAAGGGACGTGCGGCCCGCGGCAGAGATCGGTGAACTTGCCTTCGGAGTAGAGCGAGATCGGCTCGTTGCTCGGGATCGACGCGATGATCTCGGCCTTGTAGTGCTCGCCGAGGGACTTGAAGTACTCGACAGCTTCGTCGCGCGGCATCTCCTTGCGCACGACGGGCTCGTCCTTCCTGGCGAGCTCGGCCATCTTCTTCTCGATCGCGGCGAGATCCTCGGGCGTGAAGGGCCGCTTGTACGCGAAGTCGTAGTAAAAGCCGTCCTCGATCACGGGTCCGATCGTCACCTGCGCCTCGGGAAAGAGCTCCTTCACGGCGTACGCGAGGAGGTGAGCGGTCGAATGGCGGACGACTTCGAGGCCTTCGGCGTCGCGCTCGGTGACGATCGCGACATCCGCATCCCCGGTGATCCGATACGAGGTATCGACCACCTTGCCGTCGACCTTGCCGGCGATGGCGGCCTTGGCGAGGCCGGGTCCGATGGACGCGGCGAGTTCAGCGATGGTCACGGGGCGGTCGAATTGCTTGACGGCCCCGTCGGGCAGGCGAATGGCAGGCATGGGTGTCTCCAGAAACGAAAAGTGCGGCCGAGCCGCACTTTTCGTTCACTTGGTGACGACGTGCGAACCCGGATCGATCAGTGGGTCTCCGAACGCGTTCGCGGTGTCATAACCATGCCTTTCCGTTGCGCGGTGCGTGCCGCGTCTGCAGTTTGTCGCTGCCGTGCGAACCAAGCATCCCGATCTGCCGGCGACCTTCATTTTAGCAGTGAAGCGGGTGCGTTGCGACCCGGTACGCGACCGGTCCCCGACACGCGGCAGCAGCCGCTGCCCGAGCGGTCGAGGCGGGGGCGACTGCGGGGGTTTGCGTGGGCCATGTGCGCACGACCATGAACTCCGGCGCGCCCGCGCGCTCCATAGTGCAAACGGCGCGACGCCTCGCGTGGACGGAAGCGGCGCACGCGCCAACACAAGGAGGATCCATGGCGATTGCGCATGCGGCACCTGGCGAGGTAATCACGGTACGCGCGGGCACGACAGTCACGGCGCCCGAGGATTCCGAAACGCTCATCCGCACCGACCACCTCGAAGTGTTCCGCTACGCTCTCCCGGCGGGAAAGGTGGTGAGGGAGCACACCGCCGCGGGCTTCATGATCGTGCAGTGCATCGAAGGCAGCGTGGACTTCCGGGCGCTCGGGAAGACGCAGCAGCTCACGCCGGGCACGATGATGTATCTCCCCGCTGGCGAGGCTCATGCTCTCACCGCGCTTTCGGATGCGCTGCTGCTCATCACGCTGCTGCTGCATCGCGCCTGAGCCCGCCGCGCGCCGCGACGGCTGACGACGCACGCGACGAGGCACAGAACCACGCTGGTGCTGCGCGACGCGATCTTGGGAGGAGATGAAGCGCTTGGCGCGCCGTCGGGCGGCCGGGGAGTATTGGTAGGCGCGATTGGACTCGAACCAACGACCCCCACCATGTCAAGGTGGTGCTCTAACCAGCTGAGCTACGCGCCTGCTAAACGACAAATTGTAGCCTGAAGCGCCGCGTTCCCACAACGTCCCCGACGCGTCGCCCGCGGCCGCCCATCGCATCGCGCTCGATGCATGGAATCTGCACGAGCCCGCCGATCGGATCCCACGTCATGCCGAGGTGGGGCTCGAGCACGATCTCCTCGGCATTCCCGACACGTACGTTGGACCCGCCGAGCGCGGCCGCCAGGCCGCCCGCTGCGATAGCGCTCGCCGACCCGACCGCGATGCGGTCCAACACCCACCGTGCGCTGGACATTCAGGGCCGGAACACGAGCCAGAGCACTCCCAGCAGCAGTGGCTGGTGGACGAGATAGACGACGAGGCTGTGGCGACCGAGCCAGAGCATCCAGCGCGGAGCCTGGGCGAGCCGCGCAAGAGGAGCGAAACGCTTGCGCACGAGCACGTGTCCTAGCGCGATGCCGATGAAGACCGCAGCGGACCAAGGCGCGAGCGGCACGTAGTCCTGGGTGTACGGCTTGTGGGTCCTGAAGCCGATCCACGACCAACCGCGGTAATCGAAGAGCGGATGCGACCAGGCGAGCCCGGCGACGAGCACGACGATGCCGACGCCAAGCGCGACCGCAGGGCGGCGGCGCAGGGGCCAGGCGAGCAGCGACGAGACCGCGATCGCATGCAGGATGCCGAAGAATATGTATGTCCGCGGGAACACGAGCCAGCTTCCGGCCGATGCGGCGAGCGCGGCCAGCACGATGATGCCGACGCGGCGCAGGAAGCGCGCAGTGGACGTGCCCGCGCGATCGGCGAGCACGATGCTGATCCCCACGACCGTCATGAAGCTCGCGACGATCAGCGCCCGGAAGGCGAGCCAGAACAGATCGTTCTCGAAGTCGGCGTCGAGCACGCGGTAGTAGCGCAGGTCGAACGCGAAGTGGTAGACGAACATGAGGCAGATCGCGCTGCCGCGCAGCGCATCGACTGCGACGACGCGCGCGGGTCGGGCTGATGCCCTGGCGGCTGCGCTCTGCGAGACCGCGCGCCGCGGCGAGCGTGCAACTCGATGCGCGTTCAGCGCGCGCCCCATTGCCAATCCACGCGCACGCCGTCGCCGTGCTCCGCGCCGAGCGCCCGAACGAGATCGACGCGCGCATTGGCGCCGGGACGCGGGCGCACGAGCAGATGAACCGCGCCGCTGCCGTCGCGCGCGACGCCCACGTCGCCGTTGAGGTCCACATCGCCGCCGACGTTGCGCACGGGACCGACGAAGCGCTGCTCCTGCGCGTCGAGGTTGGCGGTGATCTCGCCGAGCGCGATCGCGGGTCCGCCCGCGGGCCCGGCCGTCGCGTCGTGCCATTGCGCCACGACGCTGCCGCTCGCCCCCGCGCGCCCCCACTCGACCGCATTGCTGGCGATGTCGATGGTGCCGCCCGTCGCGATGCGGGCCCGCTGCCCGACCGCGTCGGCGATCATGGCCGCGGGTAGCGCGATCCGCAGGTCGCGTGCCGCCACGGAGTCCTCGCGGATCGTGACCGTGCCCCGAACGTCGCTGCCGGGGACTACGGGGACCAGCTCGATCGTCGCCTCGCCATGCGCGAGCGGGGTCGGATGAACGCGCCATCCGATCGGGAGCCGCGCATCTCCCGCGACCAGCACGCCCTGTCCCGACCACACGGTCCCGCTCACGTCCGCGAGCGCGACACGCCCCCCGCTGCGGTCATGTATCACATCGGTCACGAGAGTTGCCGGTGCCCGCCAGAGGACAGCCAGCGCCAGCAGCACGAGCACGACGAGGATGATCAAAGCGCGACGCATGGTGATCCTTCAATGTCCGAGCGTGAGCTCGGCCCGTACCGCGCCCGTCGGGTCGAGGGCGCTCGATTGTGGCTTCCAGGGGCCGCGGGCCGGCTCTGGCGCTGCACGCCCTCGAGCCAGCGATGAGATCCGCGGAGCGAACCGAGGTGAACGTCGACGCGTACGCGTCCCGCGTGCCATTCGGTCTGCGTGTCGACGCCGCGCAGGCCGGGGCTGGCGAGGCACGCCTCAAGCGCGTCGTGCAGCAAGGGGCAGGAACATCGGCCGATTATAATCCGCTGCTCCGCGTCTCATCCTTCTGCAGCCGTCCCGCTCCTTCATGCGTCGCCCCCTCCGTGTCGTGCTTCTCGGCTTCGCGCTGCTGGCCGTGCTCGCCGTGGCCGCCGCGGCTTTCGGCAGCTGGTGGCTCCGGCAGCCGCTGCCGGTCAGCGGGCAGGGATACAACTTCGACGTGCGCCCGGGCTCGACGCTCAAGGCTGTCGCCCGCGATCTCGCCGCGGCAGGGATCCTGCGGGACGAGCGACTGCTGGTGGCGCTCGCGCGCTGGCGTGGCGTGGACCGCAACATCAAGGCCGGCAACTACGACGTTCCGGCCGGGACCACGTTGCCGCAGCTTCTCGACCGGCTCACGCAGGGCGACGTGACGCTCACGGCCTTCACGCTGGTGGAAGGCTCCACGTTCGCCGATCTCAAGCGTGCCCTTGCCGGCAATGCGAGCGTCACCAAGACGCTGCTCGACCTCCCCGACGGCGAGATCATGGCGCGCCTCGGCACGCCGCAGCCGTCGGCCGAAGGCTGGTTCTTCCCCGACACGTACTTTTTCTCCGCGGGGGCGACCGATCTCGTGCTGCTCCGGCGCGCGCACACGCTGATGCGAACGCGCCTCGAAGCTGCATGGGCGCAACGCGCGCCCGACCTGCCGCTCGCGTCGCCGTACGAGGCGCTCGTGCTGGCATCGATCGTGGAGAAGGAGACGGGGCGTCCCGAGGACCGCCCGCTGATCGCCTCGGTATTCCTCAACCGCCTGCGCATCGGCATGCGCCTGCAGACCGACCCGACGGTGATCTACGGCCTGGGCGAGCGGTTCGACGGCAATCTGCGCAAGCGCGATCTCGAGACCGACGGTCCCTACAACACCTACACCCGGGAGGGACTGCCGCCCACGCCGATCGCGTTTCCGGGGCTCGCCGCGATCGAGGCCGTGCTGCACGCGCCGCGCACCGACTATCTCTACTTCGTGTCCCGCGGCGACGGCAGCTCGCACTTCTCGACGAACCTGCCGGATCACGCGCGCGCCGTGGCAAAATTCCAGAAGGCTGCCCGCTGACGTGTCCGACGCTCCGGTCGACGCGCTGCACGGCAAGCCTCTCATCATGGCGACGCGCGCTCCCTTCATCACGCTCGAGGGCATCGACGGTGCCGGCAAGAGCACGCACGTCGGCTTCATCGCCGAGTGCATCGCGCGCCATGGTCGCCACGTGGTGACGACCCGCGAGCCCGGCGGTACACCGCTCGGCGAGGCGCTGCGCGAGCTCCTGCTGCACCGCGCGATGGCGCACGACACGGAGACGCTGCTCATGTTCGCGGCGCGACGGGAGCACCTCGAGCAGGTGATCCGGCCGGCTCTGGCGCGGGGCGAATGGGTGCTGTGCGATCGGTTCACGGACGCGACGTTCGCATACCAGGGGGGCGGTCACCGCGTGCCGATGGAACGCATCGCGGAGCTCGCCCGCTGGGTGCATGGCGATTGCGAGCCCGATCGCACGTTCCTTTTCGACCTGCCGACCTCCGTTTCGCGGGCACGGCTCGCGGCCGCGCGGGCGGACGGTCGCTCCGCCGACAAGTTCGAGCGCGAGGAGGAGGCCTTCTTCGAGCGGGTGCGCGCGACGTATCTCGACCGCGCGCACGCGGCGCCGCAACGCTTTCGCGTGATCGACAGCAGCGCGCCGATCGCGCAGGTGCGGCGGGCGCTCGAAGGCTACGTCGACGAGCTCGCGCAGCAGGTGCGTTGATGGCCGTCGCGGACGACGATATCGCGGTCACACCGGCGCTGCCGTGGCCCGCGCCGCTGCCCTGGCAGGCCTCGGCGCTCGCTGCGCTCGCCGGAGCGCGCGAGCGCCTGCCGCACGCACTGCTCGTTCACGGGCTCGCCGGCATCGGCAAGCACGCGTTCGCACTTCACCTTGCGCAGGCGCTGCTGTGCGAAGCGCCGCGAGCGGACGGTACGGCGTGCGGCGAATGCGCGGGCTGCCGCTATGCCGTCGCAGGCCAGCACCCCGATCTGATGCGTCTGGAGCTCACGACGCTCGACGAGGAGTCCGGCGAGCCGGTGCGCGCGGAGACCATCGCCGTCGAGCGTGTACGCGCGTTGATCGACTTCGTGCAGCTCACGAGTCACCGCCAGGGCATGAAGGTCGGCGTCATCGCGCCGGCGGACCGCATGAACGTCTCGGCGGTGAATGCGCTGCTGAAGACGCTGGAGGAGCCGCCGCCGCGTACGCACCTCATCCTGGTCACCGATCAGCCCGGTCGCCTGCTCGCCACCGTGCGCAGCCGCTGTCGTCACGTCCTCGCACCGCGGCCCACCGCGAACGAGGCGCGCGAGTGGCTGATCGCGCACGGCGTCGCCGATCCCGAGTCGCTGCTGGCCCAGGCGGGCGGGGCGCCGCTCGCGGCCCTGATGCTGGCCGATCCGGTGCGCCAACAGGAACGGCAGCTCTGGCTGGCCGCATTCGCCGATCCCGACGCCCTGCGGGTTACGCAGCTCGCCGGCGCGGATCGACGCGGCGGGCCGCGACGACCGCAAGGCACGGCTTGCGAGCACGATCGAGTGGCTGCTCGGCTGGACCGCGGACCTCGCCCGTGTCGCACGCGGCGGGGCGCCGACCCGCAATGTCGACTTCGGCGCGGCGATGGCCTCGCTGGCGACGCGGGTGGCGCCGCCAGCGCTGTTTCGCTATCATCGACTGCTGCTTCGGCAGCGCACGCTGCTGCACCACCCGTTGCAGCCGCGGCTCGTCGCGGAAGCGCTGCTGCTCGACTACCGCGCCCTTTTCCAGCCAGGGACTGCCCGCTGATGGCCGACAAGCCCGCCCCAAGCTCCGCGGCAGCAAATCCGGCTGCACGCCCCGGCGTGCTGTCGCTCAACATTCGCGAGAAGGCTGCGCTGTACGCGGCCTACATGCCGTTCCTGCGCGGGGGCGGTATTTTCATTCCCACGTCCCGGCAGTATCAGCTCGGCGAGGACGTGTTCATGCTGCTGTCGCTCATGGACGATCCGAACCGGATCGCGGTGCAAGGCAAGGTCGTGTGGATCACGCCCGAAGGCGTGCAGGGCAATCGCACCCAGGGCATCGGCGTGCAGTTCACGCAGGACGAGGCGGGTGCGGCTGCGCGCGCCACGATCGAGAAGGTGCTCGGCGAAACCCTCGCGTCGTCGCGACCCACCCACACGATGTAGCCCCGCCGCGGCGCCGCCGCGGCTCGCGCGTCGATGCCGTCGTCGTCGCGCTTGCCATGTACGTCGACTCGCACTGTCACCTCGATTTCCCGGAGCTCGCGGCAGACCTGCCCGCCGTGCTCGCATCCATGCGCGGCGCCGGCGTGTCGCACGCGCTGTGCATCTGCGTGCAGTTGCAGGACTTCGCCGCCGTGCACGCGCTCGCCACCGCGCATCCGCATCTGTACGCGAGCGTCGGCGTGCATCCGGATTATCCCGACATTCCCGAGCCGACCGTGGACGAGCTCGTGCGTCTGGCCGCGTATCCCAAGGTCGTCGGCATCGGCGAGACGGGGCTGGACTACTACCGGCTCGAAGGCGACCTCGAGTGGCAGCGCACGCGCTTTCGCACGCACATCCGCGCTGCGCGCATCGCAGGCAAGCCCCTGATCGTGCACACGCGCGCCGCGGCCGAGGACACGATCTCGCTCATGCGCGAGGAAGGCGCTGCGGAGGCGGGCGGCGTGATGCATTGCTTCACCGAGACGTGGGACGTCGCGGCCGCGGCACTCGACCTCGGGTTCCACATCTCGATCTCGGGCATCGTGACGTTCAAGAACGCAGCCATCGTGAAGGAGGTCGCGCAGCGCGTGCCGCTCGACCGGCTGCTGATCGAAACCGATTCGCCGTACCTCGCGCCGGCGCCGCATCGCGGCAAGCGCAACGAGCCCGCGTACGTCGTGCACGTCGCAGCCGAGATTGCGCGGCTGCGCGGCATCGAGCCGAACGACGTGGCGGCGGCGACGCGCGCGAACTTCATGCGTCTGTTCCACATTGCCGACCAGGAGGAAACCCATGCCCGCTGAGCATCGCAATGCCCTGGAACTTGCCACGCGCGTCGGGGCCGTGATCCTGGCGCTCACGCTCGGCGTCATGCCGTTCACTGCGTTCGCCCAGCGCGGCACGCCGAGGATCTACGACGATTTCGTGCTGGCCGTCGTCAACGATCGCGCGAGCGAGGTCAAGGAATTGCTGGCCCGCGGGATGGATCCGGACACCGTCGATCCCAACGGGGATCCGGTGCTGGTCGTCGCCGCACGCGCGGGCAACCGCGCGACGGTCGACGTGCTGCTCGCGGCGCGCGCGAACGTCAATCAGCGCAACCGCTTCGGCGACACGGCGATCATGGTGGCCGCGCTCAACGGCTATCTCGACATCGTGCGTACGCTGCGCAGCAAGGGTGCGGAGCTCGATTCGCCGGGATGGACACCGCTCATCTACGCGGCCACGGGCGGTCACGACGACATCGTGCGCTACCTGCTGGCCGAAGGTGCCAACATCAACGCCGCCTCGCCGAACGGGACGACCGCGCTGATGATGGCCGTGCGCGAATCGCGTCTCGACACGGTCGACCTGCTGCTCTCGCGCGGCGCAGACGTGAATCACCGCAACGAGAACGGGGCAACGGCGCTCGCGTGGGCCGAGAAGAACGACGATCGTTCGCTCGTGGAGCGCCTGCGCCGGGCCGGCGCGCGCTGACGGGAAAGGGGAAGCCGGCGCCGGCAGGTGCTGCGACTACGGACCGCTGACGGGCGTCGCAGGCTCCGGAGAAGCGTCCGGTCGCGCGTGCGCGCCAGGCGCGGAATCGGTAGCGGCCTGCACCGGCGCAGCCATGGCCTGCGTCACCATGGAAGGCATCAATGCCGGCAGCACGCCGATGAGCCGGCGCGCCCCGTTGAAGCGCTTCTGCCAGTAGCTCTTGTCGAGCGTCGCGATCTCGACCTCGCGGCCCGCTGCCGGCGCGTGCAGGAAGCGGTTGTCGCCGAGATAGATGCCGACATGCGAGAAGGCGAACCGGCGCGTGTTGAAGAACACGAGATCGCCAGGCTCGAGTTCGGCGAGGCTCACCTTGCTGCCGACGCGGCTCAGTTGCTTCGCGTTGTGCGGGAGCGTGACCCCCGTCACCTGCTGGAACACGTAACGCACGAGGCCGCTGCAGTCGAGACCGGTCTCGGGCGTGCTGCCTCCCCAGCGGTAATTCACTCCGATGAGGCCCAGGGCGAACCCGGACAGGTTCTCGGCGGTGGCGAGCGCATTCACGGCCGCCGCCTTGACGGTGGCCTTCGCGGTCGCAGCAAGGGATCCCTCCTGCGCAGTCTGGGCCGCCGCCGTGGGGGTAGTGGCAGCGAGCGCAAGCACGAGCAATCCGGATGCGACCCGGTTCAGGTGGGGGCTGAGCACGGGCACGCGCGGATTGTCCGGGATATCGCGCGAGCTGGCAACGAGCGGAATCAGGACGATCGGGCCTCAGGCGCGTCGTTTGGTCCGGGCTGGCCTGCGACGCAGCGGCGCGAGCTGCGCGCGCTGCCGACGCGCCTCCTTGGGGTCGACGGTGAGCGCCCGCAGGAGGTCGACGCGCTCGCCGTCGTGGAGCACGTCGTGCAAGCGCCTGCGCTGCCCGGCCACTGCGAACGCGAGTTGCGTGAGGTCGAGGTCGTACGTGCGCACGAGCGCGGTCGCGGCGATGGCGTCGGCAACGGTCGCGCCGCCGTCGAGCTCGACCGGCACGATCTCCTGGACCTCCGGCGTGATCCACGCGACGGTCACGCGCACGCGAGCCATGGGACTGCCTTCGTGCTCCGAGCTCCGGTGTGCGCGCCCGGTGCGGCCCACGCGCTCACAGTCGCTGGCCATAGATGGTCGCCGGCACGGCGCACGAACGCGTCGATGAACGTGTTCGCGATGTGATTGAACACCGGACCGATCACGCGATCGAGGATCATGGTGGCGAACTCGTACGCGAGCTCGAACTCGACCTTGCAGGCCGAAGCGTCGAGGGCGCGGAACCGCCATTCACCGTGCAGGTGGCGAAAAGGTCCGTCGCGCAGCGTCACGACGATCGCGTCGGGCGGCTGATTCACGTTGTCCGTCGTGAAGTGCGCCTTGACGCCGTGATAGTCGATGTCCACGCGCGCCGTCTTGCCGTCGTGCCGCGTAGCGAGCACGCTGGCGCCGCCGCACCAGGGGAGGAACTCGGGATAGCGCTCGACGTCGTCCACGAGATGAAACATCTCGACATCGCTGTACGGGACGAGCACCGACTTCCGGACGCGCTGCATGAGGAGGTTAGAATGGTCGCTGCAACGCGCTCGAGAACCGGTCGATGAGCATCGTCGAGAACAAAAAAGCCTATCACGATTACTTCGTCGAGGAGAAATTCGAGGCGGGGCTCGCGCTCGAAGGCTGGGAGGTGAAGGCCATTCGCGCCGGTCGCGCGCAGCTCAAGGAATCCTACGTGGTCGTGAAGAACGCCGAGATCGTGCTCATCGGCGCGCACGTGACACCACTCTCGACGGCCTCGACGCACGTCCACGCGGACCCGACCCGCACGCGCAAGCTGCTCATGCACCGGGAGGAGATCAACCGGCTGGTGGGGAAGGTCGAGCGCGCGGGCTACACGCTCGTGCCGCTGAACCTCCACTACAGCAAGGGCCGGATCAAGGTCGACATCGGGCTTGCGAAAGGCAAGAAGCAGCACGACAAGCGCGAGTCCGAGAAGCTGCGCGACTGGAATCGCGAGAAGCAACGTCTGATGCGCAACCGCGTCGGCACTGCCCGCGCACCCCGGACGGGTTGACGGCCCATTGCGCGGGCCGGGCACGGTGGCCCTCGTGACCGGGCCGTTCGCGTCCGCCCTGACCGCAACGGTCCGCGTCTACGTGGACTGCAGGTCCGCGATGAGCGCGCGCGCCGCCGTGTTCCCGCTGCGTACCGCCGCTTCCAGCGTCGCGGGGAATTCCGTGTCCGTGTAGTCGCCCGCGAGATAGATGCCTTGACCCACGCGCCCGGCTCGCGGCCGCACGAGTCCCGGCGTGCATGCATACGTAGCGCGCCGCTCGGCGATCACGCGCGACCAGCGCAGGCCTTTGACCCGCGGCTCGAGCCGCCGCAACTGCGCGTCGACCTGCGCGACGAGCGTTGCGTGATCCACGTCGTCGTGCGGACCGCTCGCGCTGATCACGATGCTCGCGAGCCGCGTGCGGCTCGCCGGCGCGCGCCAGCGGGCCGCGATCGAAGATCCACTGCCCCGGCGCATCGTCGAGCCGCGCCATGCGCGTCGCGAGCGGCAGCTCGTCGTACGCCGCGTACACGGTCGTGATCGGCTCGTAGCGGAACGCGGCGACGGCGTCGAGCGCCTGCGTGAACTCGGGCGAACGCGGACGCACGTCGAGTTGCGCGAGACGATGCGGTCCGACCGCGACGATCACCGCATCGAAAGGCGTGAGCGCATCGGCAGTGGCTATGGTTGCGCCACCTTCACGCGACTCGATCGCGCGCACCCGCGTCCCGGTGCACACCGCGCCTGCGCTGCGGCCCAGGTAGCGAACGACGGCATCCGGCACGAGGGCGCCCAGATCGACGGCGGGCACGAGGAAGTCGCTGTGCGCACGCGCGCCGGTGAACGCCGCCTGGAGCACGCGCGCGAAGGTCTGTCGCGCACGCCGCGCTGCTGGGCGTGTTGAGCGCGGCGAGGCACAGCGGGTCCCACACCGCGCGGAAGGCGCGTGGCGGCGTCGTCGCGAAGCACGCCGCGACGGACGTTCCTGCCGCCACTGCGAACCGACCGCGTGCGAGGCGCGCGAAATCGCGCACGAGGCTCGTACGCTCCCGCCACGACAAACCTTGCGCGCGCAGCAGCGCCAGCGCGAGGTGCAGCGGGGCGGGGCAGGCCGGCGCCGCGAGCCGCACGCCCGTCGAGGCCGACGTTCCGAACGGCTGCAAAGCGAGCGGGAGTCGATGCAGCAGCGCGTCGGCGCGTTTCGCGCCGTGCAGCCGGCGCATCAGGTCGAGCACGGCGCTGTACGCGCCGAGGAGGAGATGCTGACCGTTGTCGACGCGGATGCCGTCGAGCACCACGGTGCGGGCGCGCCCGCCGAGCACGGGCGCCTGCTCGTACATCGTGACCGCGATGCCCGCGTCGGTCAGCGTTGCAGCGGCTGCGCAACCGGCCCATCCGCCGCCGACGACGGCGACGCGCCGGCCTGACGGCGGTTTCACGTCGCGCGCGCGGTCTTCCACGCAATCCAGAACTTGCGCACCGGCGTGAGCGCGATGCGCTGGTTGAGCACCGCATAGCCGTCGCGCTCGATCTCCTCGAGCAGCGTGCGATAGATCGCTGCCATGATGAGCCCGGGACGTTGCGCCTTCCGGTCCGCAGCCGGCAACCCCGTGAGCGCGCGGCCGTACCACTGCCGGGCGCGATCGACCTGGTGGCGCATCAGCGCTGCGAAGCCGGGCGTGCTCTCGCCGCGCAACAGCGTCGAAGGCGCGACGCCGAACGTCCGCAGCTCGTCCTGCGGCAGGTAGATCCGTCCGCGCCGCCCGTCCTCCCCGACGTCGCGGATGATGTTCGTCAGCTGGAACGCGATGCCGAGATCGTGCGCATAGTCGAGCGTCGCCGCCTGCGTGTAGCCGAAGATGCCGGCGGACATGAGCCCGACCACGCCGGCCGCGCAATGGCAGTAGCGCTCGAGCTCGGTGAAATCGAGGTAGCGGTCGTGATCGAGGTCCATCATCATGCCGTCGATGACGGCCTGCAGGTTCGACTGGCCGATGCGGTACTCGGCGAGGAAAGGCTGCAGCGCGCGAGTGACCGGATGCGTCGGCGTCCCCGCGAACATCGCGTCCACTTCCGTGCGCCACCACGCAAGCTTCGTGCGCGCGACCTGGCCCTCGCCGGCGTCGTCCACGACGTCGTCGACCTCGCGACAGAACGCATACAACGCGGTGATCGCGCGGCGCCGTGGCGGCGGCAGGAACAGGAAACTGTAGTAGAAACTCGAGCCGCTCTGCGCGGCCTTCTGCTGGCAGTATTCGTCGGGCGTCATGATGCAAGCGTGCGGCCGCTGGTGGACGCGATCGCTCATGCGGGGGTGGCGAAGGGCACGCCGCGGTAGCGGCGCGGAAACAGCGCCCGCCATGCCACGGTCAGCCAGTCGCGCGCGTGCAGCTGCGGCCGGTGCCTGAACACGTCGCCCTGGCGCGGCATCGATCGCGTCGAGCACCCAGTGGCCGCCTGCGAGCACGCCCGCGAGCTCCAGCGCCAGTCGGTGCGGCAGGGCGCGCACCAGCGGGCGGCCGGATTCGAGGAGCGCCCGCGTGCGCTCGGTCTGGAAGCGCATCAGCTCGCGCCACGCGTCGTCGACGCGCGCCTCGTCGATTGCGGCTTCGGTGATGCCGAACCGCGCCATGTCCTCGGCGGGAAGATAGACGCGCCCGCGCTGCCAGTCGCCCGCGACGTCCTGCCAGAAGTTGGCGAGCTGCAGCGCCGTGCAGATGGCATCCGAATGCGCCAGATCAGCCGACGTTCCTGCGCCATACAACGCGAGCAGCAGGCGCCCGACCGGATTCGCCGATCGCGCGCAATAGTCGCCGAGCAGGGCATACGTCGCGTAGCGCTTGACGGTGACGTCCTGCGCGAAAGCGCTCAACAGCGCGTGGAGTGGCTCGAGCGGCAGCTGGTGCCCCCGGATCGCCGCCGCGAGCTCGGGAAAGGGGCCGAACGACGGCGTCTCGCCCCGCCCGATGGCGTCGAGCGCCGCGCCGTAGCGGGCGAGGACGGCGAGCCGCGCCGCCGCCGGCGCGTCGCCCTCGTCGGCAATGTCGTCCGCGCTGCGCGCGAAACGATAGATGGCGAGCACAGCGGGCCGCAGGCGCGCGGGCACGAGGATGGACGCGACGGGAAAATTTTCGTAATGGCCGGCCGACACGCGGAATCCGGAAAAACGCGCGAAACAGTAAATTGCGGGGCCGGGCGAAATGCTGGTGAAAGCCTGCGCCCGGTGGCGGGAACCGCCGCGTTCGGCTATACTCGCCCGTTCGGCGAAAGTGGCTGCGAAAGTGGCGGAATTGGTAGACGCACTGGATTTAGGTTCCAGCGGGGCAGCCCATGGGGGTTCGAGTCCCCCCTTTCGCACCAAAGCTCGACCATAGCAAGGAACTGCAGCCCATGCAAACCACGCTCGAAACGACCGGCCAGCTGGAGCGCCGCCTCAATCTCGCCGTTCCCCTCGCCGACATCGAGACCGAGATCGGCAAACGCCTGGCGCGCCTCGCCCGCAACGTCAAGGTTCCGGGCTTCCGTCCCGGAAAGGTGCCGCTCAAGATGGTGGCCCAGCAATACGGCCCGCAGGTGCGCTCCGACGTCATTTCCGATGCCGTCCAGCAGAGCCTCAACACGGCGATCCAGCAGCAGAACCTGCGCATCGCGGGTTATCCTCGCATCGAGCCCCGTACCGGCGAAAGCGCCGAAGGGCAGCTCGAGTTTTCTGCCATCTTCGAGGTCTATCCCGAGGTCCAGGTCGGCGATCTCTCCTCGGTGACAGTCGAGCGGCCGGTGGCGGAAGTCACCCCGGCGGACGTGGACGAAACCGTCGAGATCCTGCGCAAGCAACGCGTCCAGTACAACGGGGTCGATCGCGCCGCCCAGCCGGGCGACCGGCTCACCGTCGACTTCGCCGGCACCATCGATGGCGTCGCGTTCGAGGGCGGTGCGGCCACCGGCCTCCAGATGGTGCTCGGCGAGAGCCGCATGCTGCCGGAATTCGAGACGGCAGCCGCCGGCATGGCGGCGGGCGAGACGAAGGTGTTCAAGCTGACCTTTCCTGCCGATTACCATGCCAAGGACGTCGCTGGGAAGCTCGCCGAGTTCACCCTCACCGTGAAGTCGGTCGAGGAGCCCGTCCTGCCTCCCGTCGACGCCGAGTTCGTCCGGGCCTTCGGCATCGCCAGCGGGGATGTCGAGGACCTGAAGCGGGAAGTGCGCGCGAACCTCGAACTCGAGCTCAAGCGCAAGCTCGAGGCGCGGCTGAAGGACCAGGCGCTCGCGGCGCTGCGCGACGCACGCCCAGTTTGCGCTGCCCCGGGCGCTGGTGGACCAGGAAGCGGAGGCGATGGCGCGGCAAATGGCCGCAAATCTGCAGCAGCAAGGGATGCGTCCCCAGGACATCCAGCTCGCTCCGGAGATGTTCCGCAGCGGCGCCGAGGACCGGGTGAAGCTCGGCCTCATCGTGGCCGAGATCGTTCGGGCACAGGGTTTGCAGGCGAGCCCGGAGCAGGTGAAGACGCTGGTGCAGGAGGCGGCGCAGACATACGAACATCCCGAGGCCGTCGTGCGCTGGCATTACGAGAAGCCGGAACGCCTGAACGAGTTCCAGGCACTCGCAGTCGAACGCAACGTCGTCGACTGGGTGCTGCGACAAGCCCGCGTCGAGGACAAGTCGATCACGTTCCGCGAGTTGATGGGGCCTGCGCGAGCGTAAGTCGTCGGGTTCCGGGCGGGCCGCCTTGTGCCGAGGGCGATCCGTCCCGACATACGGTGCGTCGCGTTCCTGCCGGAGCGCGCGCGGCATGGCCCAACGGCGACAGCGGTTCGGCCGCCGCCTTTCCCACCGATCAGGATCGACGAACGCCGCCACACAACCGCCCACCACGCGAGGACACTATGGAAGACCCCCGAGGCCTAGGCCTCATCCCGATGGTCATCGAGCAGAGCGGACGCGGCGAGCGCGCGTACGACATCTACTCGCGCCTGCTCAAGGAACGCGTGGTGTTCATGGTCGGTCCCGTGAACGAGGCCACGGCGAACCTCGTCGTCGCGCAGATGCTGTTCCTCGAGTCCGAAAACCCGGACAAGGACATCCATTTCTACATCAATTCGCCGGGCGGCTCGATTGCCGCCGGCATGGCGATCTACGACACGATGCAGTTCGTGAAGCCCGATGTCTCCACGCTGTGCGTGGGCATGGCGGCATCGATGGGCGCGTTCCTGCTCGCCGCCGGTGCAAAGGGCAAGCGCTTCGCGCTGCCGAATTCGTCCGTCATGATCCATCAGCCGCTCGGGGGCTTCCAGGGCCAGGCTTCGGACATCGAGATCCACGCGAAGTACATCCTCGCCTTGCGCGAGCGGCTCAACCAGTTGCTGTCGTACCACACAGGTAAGTCGGTCGAGCAGGTCGCGCGCGACACCGATCGCGACCGCTTCCTCACCGCCGACGAGGCGAAGGAGTACGGCATCGTCGACAAGGTCTTGCAGAAGCGGGCAGAGGGCGGGTAAAGTCGAACGGGCTCCGGCGCGCCGGGGTCCGGTTCCTTGCATCTCGTAACACGCGGCGCACGAATGGCAGACAAATCTCCCGGCGACAAGCTTCTGTATTGCTCCTTTTGCGGCAAGAGCCAGCACGAGGTGCGCAAGCTCATCGCCGGTCCCTCGGTGTTCATCTGCGACGAGTGCATCGAGCTGTGCAACGACATCATCCGCGAAGAGGGCTCAACCGCGGAGGCGTCGCGCGCCGACAAGAACAAGCTCCCCACGCCGCACGAGATCCGCCAGATCCTCGACCAGTACGTGATCGGCCAGGACCTCGCGAAGAAGATCCTTTCCGTCGCCGTGTACAACCATTACAAGCGGCTGGAGGCTGGAAGCAAGGACGACGAGGTGGAGCTCGCGAAGAGCAACATCCTGCTGATCGGGCCGACCGGCTCCGGCAAGACCCTGCTCGCGCAGACGCTCGCGCGGCTGCTGGACGTGCCGTTCGTCATCGCCGACGCCACCACGCTCACGGAGGCGGGCTACGTCGGCGAGGACGTCGAGAACATCATCCAGAAGCTGCTGCAGAAGTGCGATTACGACATCGAGAAGGCACAGCGCGGCATCGTCTACATCGACGAGATCGACAAGATCTCGCGCAAGTCCGACAACCCGTCGATCACGCGGGACGTGTCCGGTGAGGGTGTGCAGCAGGCCCTGCTCAAGCTGATCGAGGGCACGATCGCGTCGGTGCCACCGCAGGGTGGGCGCAAGCACCCGAACCAGGAGTTCGTGCAGGTCGACACGACCAACATCCTGTTCATCTGCGGCGGTGCGTTCGACGGCCTCGAGAAGATCATTCGCCAGCGCACGGCCAAGACGGGCATCGGCTTCGGCGCGGAAGTCGCGAGCCCCGACGATCGCAAGGACATCAGCGCCCTGCTGCGCGAAGCGGAACCGGAAGACCTGATCAAGTTCGGGCTCATTCCCGAGTTCGTAGGTCGGCTTCCCGTCGCGGCCACGCTCGAGGAACTCGACGAGTCGGCGTTGATCGAGATCCTCGTCGAGCCGAAGAACGCGCTGTTGAAGCAGTACCAGAAGATGTTCCGCATGGAAGGCGTCGAGCTCGAGATCCGGGAGGCCGCGCTGCGCGCGATTGCGCACAAGGCGCTGGCGCGCAGGACCGGTGCACGGGGCTTGAGGTCGATCCTGGAACAGGTTCTGCTCGACGTGATGTACGACCTTCCGTCGCATACCAATCTGTCGCGGGTCGTGGTGGACGAGAACACCATCACCAACGATGGCAAGCCTCTGCTGATGTTCTCCGACCCGCCCAAGGTGGCGTCGGCACATTCCTAACCCCAGTCGGGTGGCCCTCCGGGCCATCGCTGCGGCCGGCATCGCTTGCATTCCAGGCCGTTCGGCCGCATTTTCGTCCTGTATCCTGTAAGGACCACCCGAGGCTCCCCCTATGGCCACTGAAAACGATTTCCCCCAGACCACCTCCCTGCCGCTGCTGCCGCTGCGCGACGTCGTGGTCTTCCCGCACATGGTCATTCCCCTGTTCGTGGGACGGCCAAAATCCATCAAGGCGCTCGACGTCGCGATGGACGCGGGCAAGCACATCCTGCTCGTCGCGCAGAAGTCCGCCGCGAAGGACGACCCGGGCGCGGCCGATCTCTATCCGATCGGCAGCATCGCCACGGTGCTGCAGATGCTGAAGCTCCCCGACGGAACGGTGAAGGTCCTGGTCGAGGGCACGCAGCGCGCCCGGCTCGTACGTGTCTCGGAAACGGCGGACCTGCTTACCGCGGACGCCCTGCCGATCGCGGGCGAGCCCGGGGTCGCGCACGAGGTCGAGGCGATGCGCCGGGCGCTGCTCGCGCAATTCGACCAGTACGTGAAGCTCAACAAGAAGATCCCGCCGGAGATCCTCACCTCGATGTCCGGCATCGACGACGGCGGCCGTCTGGCCGACGCCATCGCCGCGCACCTGCCGCTCAAGCTCGAGCAGAAGCAGGAAATCCTGGAGATGGGCGATGTCGCGAAGCGCCTCGAGCACCTGCTCGGGCTGCTCGAAGGCGAGGTCGACATCCTGCAGGTGGAAAAGCGCATTCGTGGTCGCGTGAAGCGGCAGATGGAGAAGAGCCAGCGCGAGTACTACCTCAACGAGCAGGTCAAGGCGATCCAGAAGGAACTCGGGGAGGGCGACGAGAACGCCGACCTCGAGGAGATGGAAAAGAAGATCAAGGCCGCCAAGATGTCGAAGGAGGCCGAAGGCAAGGCGATGTCGGAGCTCAAGAAGCTCAAGATGATGTCGCCGATGTCCGCCGAAGCGACGGTCGTGCGCAACTACGTCGACACGCTGCTCGGCTTGCCGTGGCGCAAGAAGAGCAAGATCAGCAAGGATCTCGCGGCCGCGGTGAAGATCCTCGACGCGGATCATTACGGCCTCGAGAAGGTGAAGGAACGCATCATCGAGTACCTCGCGGTGCAGCAGCGCGTCGATCGCCTGAAGGCGCCGATCCTGTGCCTCGTCGGGCCGCCGGGCGTGGGCAAGACCTCGCTCGGCCAATCGGTGGCGAAGGCGACCGGTCGCAAGTTCGTGCGCATGAGCCTGGGCGGCGTGCGCGACGAGGCCGAGATCCGCGGCCACCGCCGTACCTACATCGGCTCGATGCCGGGCAAGATCCTGCAGAACATGACCAAGGTCGCGGTGCGCAATCCGCTCTTCCTGCTCGACGAGGTCGACAAGATGGGCATGGATTTCCGCGGCGATCCCTCGTCGGCGCTGCTCGAGGTGCTCGATCCGGAGCAGAACAACACGTTCGTCGATCACTACGTGGAGGTGGAGTACGACCTCTCGGACGTGATGTTCGTCGCTACGGCCAACACGCTGAACATTCCCGGCCCGCTGCTCGACCGGATGGAAGTGATCCGCCTGTCGGGCTACACGGAAGACGAGAAGATCGCGATCGCGCGGCAGTACCTGCTGCCCAAGCAGGTCAAGAACAACGGCCTGAAGCCCGAGGAGATCCACGTCGCCGAATCGGCGCTGCGCGACATCGCGCGCTACTACACGCGCGAGGCCGGCGTGCGCGGGTTCGAGCGCGAGATTTCGAAGATCTGCCGCAAGGTGGTGAAGTCGCTCCTGCTCAAGGAAAGCGAAGGCAAGTCGCGCAAGGCCAAGGGCCCCGTCGAGATCAACGCCAAGAACCTCGACAAGTACCTCGGCGTGCGCCGCTTCACGTACGGCATCGCCGAGAAGAAGAACCAGGTCGGCCAGGTCACCGGGCTCGCGTGGACGGAGGTGGGCGGCGATCTGCTGACGATCGAAGCCGTCGCGCTGCCGGGCAAGGGCAAGACGACGACGACCGGCAAGCTCGGCGACGTGATGAACGAGTCGATCGCCGCCGCGATCTCGGTGGTGCGCCATCGTTCGAAGATGCTCGGCATCGCGCCGGACTTCTACCAGAAGACCGACCTGCACATCCACCTGCCGGAAGGCGCGACGCCGAAGGACGGCCCGTCTGCGGGTGCGGCGGTGTGCACGGCCATCGTGTCGATCCTCACCGGGATTCCGGTGCGGGCCGACGTGGCGATGACGGGCGAGATCACGTTGCGCGGCGAGGTGCTGCCCATCGGCGGGCTCAAGGAGAAGCTGCTCGCGGCGAATCGAGGCGGCATCAAGACCGTGCTGATCCCCGAGGAGAACGTGAAGGACCTCACGGAGATTCCGGACGAGATCAAGAACCGCCTCGAGATCAGGCCGGTGCGCTGGATCGAGCAGGTGCTCGACACCGCGCTCGAAAGCCCGCCGAAGGCGCTGGAGGAAGCTGCAGGAGAAACGCCTGCGCTACCGCCCGCAGCCGCCGCCGACGACAAGAGCGCGGTGATCAAGCACTGAGCGATCCTCGCACGAACGAGAGCGCGCCCGATGCGGCGCGCTTTTGTTTGGTACGTGCGCTCGAGCGTGGTCGAATGCGCCCGGGCCGTGGCTGGGTCCCACGGCCATATCGTGCGCTGCGCGGCGCGGGAACGTGACATTTCTGCACGCGCGGCGTTGCGCGCGTGCGTTCCTGCGCAACGAATGTCACTCGCGCGGCGTCGTCTGCTTGACCGCCGAAATTGCGATTGCTATAACACTCGTCTCCGGAAGACTTCTCGGTCTTCCACCGCCAACTCCCCAGCAGCAACTCCGAGGTGCCGTCGTGAACAAAGCCGAACTGATCGAGGCGATCGCCAAGCATGCAGACATTTCCAAGGCTGCGGCAGGCCGCGCGCTCGATGCAGCCGTGGACTCGATCACTTCGTCGCTGAAGAAGGGCGACATGGTCACGCTCGTCGGCTTCGGCTCGTTCTACATCGGCAAGCGCACGGCGCGGCAGGGACGCAACCCGCGCACGGGCGACGCGATCAAGATCGGCGCGGCCAAGGTGCCCAAGTTCCGCCCTGGAAAAGCGCTCAAGGATGCTGTAAACTGATTGACTCGGTTGTCCGGCCGCGCGATTGTCAGACCCGCGCGACGCAGCACGTGCGGGTGCTTAGCTCAGTTGGTAGAGCGTCGCCCTTACAAGGCGAATGTCGGGAGTTCGAGCCTCTCAGCACCCACCACAGGTGGGCGCTGGCGGGGATGATGAGAGGAGTGGTAGTTCAGTTGGTTAGAATACCGGCCTGTCACGCCGGGGGTCGCGGGTTCGAGTCCCGTCCACTCCGCCAGTCACAGGGGGCCTCAGTGCAGCTGGGGGGCACCCGCTAAGAAAGAGGGCGAACGCGAGTTCGCCCTTTTTGACATGCGTTCCCGTTTTCTGCGCCGGACGGGGCCGCAACGCATCGCTGTCGGCAAGGCGGCATTCGAAAGGCGAACGCAGGCTCTTCATGTTCGATATCGTCCACAAGCACAAGCGTGCGGTGCAGGTCGTGCTCGCGCTCATCACGCTGCCGTTCGCGTTCTTCGGCGTCGACTACTACTTCCGCGGCGGCGACAACATGCCCGAGGTCGCGCGGGTCGGCAAGGCGAAGGTCACTCAGCAGGAGTTCGCCGACGCCCTGCGCGACGAGCAGGAGCGCATGCGCGCGCAGATGGGTGCGAACTTCGATCCCTCGCTGCTCGACAATCCCGAGGTTCGCTTCGCGCTGCTCGAGCAGATCATCAACCAGAAGCTGCTCGAGGAGCGTGCGCGCAAGGATTCGGTGGTCGTCAACGACGCCCAGTTGCAGCAGGTGATCGGCAGCATCGAGGCCTTCCAGCAGAACGGCCGCTTCTCGCCGGACAAGTACCGCGAGTTCCTCGCTGCCCGCAACCTGGGACCGCTCCAGTTCGAGCAGCGCTTCCGGCGCGAGCTCCAGCTCGCGCCGATCACCGATCCACTCAGCACGGCCACCATCGTCACCCCCGCCAGCCAGGTACGCTATCTCGATCTGCTCGAGCAGCAGCGCGAGGTCGCCACGGCAACGATCCCATCGGACCCGTTCGCCGCGACGATCAAGGTCGATGACGCCGCCGCGAAGGCGTTCTACGACGCCAATCCGAAGCGCTTCCAGTCGCCCGAGCAGGCGCGCTTCGAGTACGTCATCCTCACGCCGGACGCCGTGCTGGGCCAGGTGAGCGTCGATCCGAACGAGGTGAAGGCGCAGTACGAGGCCAATCGCTCGCAGTACGGCACGGCCGAGGAACGATCCGCGGCGCACATCCTCATCGCCGTGAAGCCCGATGCCAAGCCCGAAGAGCGCGAAGCCGCGAAGAAGAAGGCGGAAGAGATCCTCGCCAAGGTCAAGGCCAATCCGGCGAGCTTCGCCGAGCTCGCGAAGCAGTATTCGCAGGATCCCGGCTCGGCGAGCCGCGGTGGCGACCTCGGGCAATTTCCGCGGGGCACGATGGTGAAGCCGTTCGACGACGCGGTGTTCGGGATGAAGGTGGGCGACATCGTGGGACCTGTCGCGTCCGACTTCGGTTATCACATCATCAAGCTCGAGGGCATCGTCCCCGCGAAGATGAAGCCGTTCGATGAAGTGCGCGCGCAGATCGAGAACGATCTTCGGCACCAGAAGTCGGGCGCCAAGTTCGCGGCGGCGGCCGACCAGTTCCAGAATCTCGTGTACGAGCAGGCCGATTCGCTGCAGGGCGTAGCCAAGGCGCTCAACATTCCGGTGCAGACCTCGGCGCTGGTCACGCGCGAGCAGGCGCAACAAATCGCGAAGGGCAACGCCAAGTTCGTCGATGCGCTGTTCAGCCCCGACTCCGTGCAAGGCAAGCGCAATACGGAAGCGATGGAGATCGCGCCGAACACGCTCATGGCGGGGCGCATCGTCGAATACAAGCCGGCGACGCCGGTGCCGTTCGATCAGGTGAAGGAGCAGATTCGCCGCGAGCTGGTCGAGACCCAGGCCGCACAGGCAGCGCAGAAGGAGGGCGAGGCCAAGCTCGCCGCGCTCGCGCAGGGCAAGTCCGAGAAGGACGTCGGGCTCTCCTTCGGGGCGCCGGTCAAGGTTTCCCGGTCCCAGTCGCAGCCCACCATGTTGCCGGACGCGGTGCAGAAGGTCTTCCGCGCCGATCCGACCAAGCTGCCGCAGTATGTCGGCGCCTCCCAGGCCGGTGGCGACTACGCGATCTACAAGATCACGCAGATCATCAATCCGCCGACGCCGGAGCCGGCCAAGCTGAAGGCCGTGGGATCGCGCCTTTCCGACCAGCTGGCGCGCGAGATGTACAACGCCTATGTCGGGAGCCTCAAGGCGAAGTCCGAGATCAAGATCAATCAGGCCAATCTCGAGAAACGCTAGGCGGTCGCGCTCGCACGCAATGAAAACGGCGCCGCTCGGGCGCCGTTTTCGTCGGTTCGGTCGGGGATGCCGATGTCAGCGCGTCGCGTTCCGGTCCTGGCATTCGGCGCGCACGTACTGGTCCAGGCGATCGAGCTCCCTCTTGCGCATGGCCGCGTCCATCAGCACGCGCTCGCCGCGTTCGTTCACGCGATACAGAGGCATGGCGTCGTTCAGCAGGGCCGTCGTTTGGCCGCGCGCGCTGCTGCAGTTCTCCGCGCGCCGTGCGGCATCCGCGCGAGCCTTGTCGGCGCGCTCGGCCTCCTGCGCGCGCTCGAGCTGTCGCTTCTTGAGCTCCGCGTCCTGGCTGATCATCTGCTTCACGGCGTCCGGGCTGGCGGCCGCTGGCGTGTTCACGCGCTGGACCTTCACGTCGCCCGGCGGCGGCATGCTGGAGTACACCACGCGGCCGTTCGCGTCGGTCCATTTGTACACGTCAGCGTGCGCGGGCAATACCGCCATCGCGCCTGCGAACAGGATCAACGCCGGCGCCAGGGACCGGCCGCTGCGGGGGCGCCTGCGGGCAGGCGAGGGAAACGGCATCGTGGCCTCCGGGGGCAGGAATGCCGGTTCACGGTACGCGAACCGCGCCGCCCGCGTCAAACCCGCCCGCATGAACGGTCGTTTGCAGCGGAGGCACGGCCGTCGCGTTCGCGCGACGAGCGCGAGCACGGCGCAACGGCTGGCTTGGGCAGGGTGCGTGACGCGGGTATAATCGGTTTTTGCGCAAGGAGAAAATCACTATGCGTGTCGTCCGCAAAGCGCTGACCTTCGACGACGTCCTGCTCGTTCCCGCGCATTCCGTCGTCGTCCCCCGCGACGTCGACCTCAAGACGCGCCTCACCAAGACCATCACGCTGAACGTGCCGCTGCTCTCGGCAGCGATGGACACGGTCACGGATTCGGCGCTTGCCATCGCGATGGCCCAGGAGGGCGGGCTCGGTGTCGTGCACAAGAACATGTCCCCGCAGAAGCAGGCGGCCCAGGTCGCGCGCGTGAAGCGCTTCGAGAGCGGGGTGGTCAAGGACCCCATCACCGTGCCGCCGAGCATGACGGTGCGCGAAGTGCTGGCCCTCGCGCGCCAGCACCGGTTCTCCGGGATGCCGGTCGTCGAGCGCGGGCGCGTCGTGGGCATCGTCACCAATCGCGATACGCGGTTCGAGACCAACCTCGACCAGCCGGTCTCGAACATCATGACCAAGCGCGAGAAGCTCGTGACGGTCCCTGAAGGCACCGACCTCGAGCGCGCCAAGGCGCTGATGCACCAGCACCGACTCGAGCGCGTGCTCGTCATCGACGACGACATGCACCTGCGCGGTCTCATCACGGTGAAGGACATCCTCAAGTCCACCGAGCATCCGCGCGCGTGCAAGGACGACCTCGGACGGCTGCGGGTGGCCGCGGCAGTGGGCACGGGCGGTGATACGGACGAGCGCGTCGAAGCGCTCGTCGGGGCAGGCGTGGACGTCATCGTGGTCGACACTTCGCACGGGCACTCGCAAGGCGTGCTCGATCGCGTGCAGTGGATCAAGAAGCGCTTTCCGACGGTGCAGGTGATCGGGGGCAACGTCGCCACCGCTACGGGGGCGCGCGCGCTTGCCGATTACGGCGCCGATGCGGTGAAGGTCGGCATCGGCCCGGGCTCGATCTGCACGACGCGCATCGTGGCCGGTGTCGGCGTTCCGCAGATCACGGCCATCCAGAACGCGCTCGAAGGCATCGCGGAAATCGGCGTGCCGGCGGTCGCCGACGGCGGCATTCGCTATTCGGGCGACATCGCCAAGGCCATCGCGGCGGGCGCGTCGTGCGTCATGCTGGGGAGCATCTTCGCGGGCACCGAGGAATCGCCCGGCGAGATCGAGCTCTATCAGGGGCGCTCGTACAAGAGCTACCGCGGCATGGGCTCGCTGGGCGCGATGCAGCAGGGAAGCTCCGATCGTTACTTCCAGGACGCCGAGGGCGAGGGCGCAGCGGAGAAGCTCGTGCCGGAAGGCATCGAGGGGCGCGTGCCGTACAAGGGGCCGCTGGTCGCGGTGATCCATCAGCTCATGGGCGGCCTGCGCGCGGCGATGGGCTACTGCGGCTGCTCGGGCATCGACGATCTGCGCATGCGCACCGAGTTCGTCGAGATCACCAGCGCCGGCGTGCGCGAGTCGCACGTGCACGACGTGCAGATCGTGAAGGAAGCGCCCAACTACCGCGTCGAATAGCCCGACTCCTGCGCGTGTGTCCGGGGCGCCCGCGCCGGACGCAACGCACCGACCAACTGGTTCGCATGAACGATCTGCCCACCGTGGCTGCCCCACACGCGCATTCCGCCGAGCCCTCGCCCGCACTCGACCCGGGCGCCATCGCCGCGCCGTCGCACTCGAAGATCCTGATCCTCGACTTCGGCTCGCAGGTCACGCAGCTCATCGCCCGACGCCTGCGCGAGACCAACGTCTACTGCGAGATCCATGCGTACGACGTCGGCGACGACTTCATCCGCGCCTTTGCACCGCGCGGGATCATCCTGTCGGGCGGACCCAGCAGCGTGGTCGAAGGCGACACGCCGCGCGCGCCCGGCGCCGTCTGGACGCTCGGCGTTCCGGTGCTCGGCATCTGCTACGGCATGCAGACGATGGCGGCGCAGCTCGGGGGCGCCGTGGAGACCGGTCACATCCGCGAGTTCGGCTACGCGGAAGTGCGCGCGCGCGGCCACTCGCGCCTCTTTCGCGACATCCAGGATCGCACGAATGCCGCAGCAGCATGGGCTGCTCGACGTGTGGATGAGTCACGGCGACAAGGTCACCGCCCTGCCGCCCGGCTTCAAGGTGATCGGCAGCAACGAAGCCTGCGCGATCGCCGCGATGGCCGACGAAGGGCGCGGCTTCTACGCGATCCAGTTCCATCCGGAGGTGACGCACACGCGCCAGGGCGCGGCGATCCTCTCGCGCTTCGCGCACGAGATCTGCGGCTGCGGTCACGATTGGAACATGCACGACTACCGCAGCGAGGCGATCGCCTCGATCCGCGCGCAGGTCGGCGACGACAACGTCATCCTCGGCTTATCCGGGGGCGTGGATTCCTCGGTCGCTGCGGCGCTGATCCACGAGGCGATCGGCGAGCGGCTCACGTGCGTGTTCGTCGATCACGGCCTGCTGCGCCTCGGCGAGGCCGAGCAGGTGCTCGACACTTTCGAGCGCAACCTCGGCGTGCGCGTGGTGCACGTCGACGCGTCCGAGATCTTCATGCGCGAGCTCGCCGGCGTGTCCGATCCGGAGGAGAAGCGCAAGATCATCGGCCGCGAGTTCGTGCACGTCTTCCAGCGCGAGGCCGAGCGCCTTGCTGCGACGCGGCGCCGCCGCGAAGTGGCTCGCGCAGGGCACGATCTATCCCGACGTGATCGAGTCCGCGGGAGGCAAGACCAAGAAGGCGCACACGATCAAGTCGCACCACAACGTCGGCGGCCTGCCGGAGACGCTGCACCTCAAGCTGCTCGAGCCTCTGCGCGAGCTCTTCAAGGACGAGGTCCGTGTGCTCGGGCTGGAGCTCGGCTTGCCGCGCGAGATGGTGTTCCGGCATCCGTTCCCCGGTCCCGGTCTGGGCGTTCGCATCCTCGGCGCCGTGACGCGCGAGCACGCCGAGCTGCTCCGGCGCGCCGACGCCATCTTCATCGACGAGCTTCGGCTCGCGGTCGATGCCGGAAAGCGGCAGGAGCTGGTACGACCTCGTCGCCCAGGCGTTCGTGGTGTTCCTGCCGGTGCGCGCGGTGGGCGTGATGGGCGACGGACGTACCTACGATCACGTCGTGGCGCTGCGCGCCGTGCAGACGACCGACTTCATGACTGCGCACTGGGCACCGCTGCCGCACGAGCTGCTCGCGAAGGTCTCGAGCCGCATCACCAACGAGGTGCGCGGGATCAATCGCGTCGTGTACGACATTTCCGGCAAGCCGCCCGCGACCATCGAGTGGGAGTAGGGGTCTTTAGAGATCTATCGCGGTCTATTGAGGACTATCGAAACGCGCCCGAGAAACAAAGCATCTGCCGCCCAACCGCGGTCATCAAGCGCTGGCGAACGCATAGACTCTGTTAGCGCCCAGCCGCCCGGCCCGATACCTTGCGATGCGACCCGCGTCGCGCGTCTGACCGCCATTCAGCCGGCGCGGCTCCGCTCCAGCGACGAAACGCGCGCGTGAAGGCACTTGCGTCGGCATAGCCGAGCAATGCCGCGACGTCACCGACTTGCAGATCGGTGTCAACGAGCGCCTGCCGGGCAATTCCATAGCGTTCCTCTTCGACCAGATCCTTGAAGCTTATGCCGTCCCCATTCAGGCGGCGGTTCAGCGTTCGGCGGTGTATCGAGAACAGCGACGCAATGTGATCGGCGTCGGCGCGGTCCGTCAGCAGAGCCGTGCGCAGCACGCTGCGCACCTGTTCCGCGAACGAGTTCCCGGTGATGTGCCTCGATGGCCTTGACGTGCTCCGTCAGTTGTCGGCGCAGTTCCGGATCATCGGCCGGGAGACGGTAGGTCAGCCAATCGGCGAGAAACACGAGAGCGTTCTGCTCGGCGTCGAAGCGCAGCGGAGCATGGAAAATACGACGGAACGGCTCGACGTCATCCGGCTTGCGGTGAGCAAAGGTGACCTGGCTGGGTTGCCAGCCCGGCCCGCAAAGGGACTGCATGATGTTGAGCATCACGGCAAGGGCGCCATCCACCACCTGGGCCGTCCCGGGGTTCCCCGGCTGACGCACCTCGTAGCCAAAGTAGGCAAGCTGGCCGTCGACGGTGAGAGTCGCGTTCGCACCACGAGTTTGATGGTGGAAGAAGCGAACCAGGCTGCGCAGCGCTGTTCCGACGTCGGGGGAGTACTTGACGAGCGAGCCCACCAGGCCGAGAGACTGCAGGCTGCCTCGCTGGCCGACCAGCAGTCCAAGGTGCTCGCAGCCCGTCCTCGCGACACAGTGTTCCAGCAGACGGCCACGCGCGGAGTACGAAAGCAGGTTGTCCGGGCTGTCGAACAGCGAGAGATCGACGCCCACCTCGGACAGAAGCTGTGCCGTGTTGGCGCCGAGACTCTGCAGGGCGGCGGGCAACCCGATCGTGGCACCGATCCGAACCATGGTGTCGCCGGCCGCTCTGCGGACTGCAGTGACGCGGCGGGCAGGCGACGGGCGCTTGTTTGACTTGATTGGCATGAGCTCCAAGGGCTTGTCCTGAACTGTCCGGAAGACGTCCCAAAATGTCAAGCCCCGGATGGTCGTCGGCCTGACAATTCAGCTTGCCCCACTGGTATGAGCGCGTTGAATCCGGACGCCTCCGACAAGCGCATGGCGAACTGGACGACGAGCAAGACGAATGAACAGCAAGGCGCGTCGGGCGCTCCGGTTTGCGCCTGTTCCCCCGGAGATCTCACAAGAGAAGGACTAAACATGGCAACCACACAACGTACATCCGACTGCGTGCCTCTGAACTGGAAGGAGGTCTACTACACCAACTGCCCGCTGGTCTCGGCGAGCAACGTCGACCAGGAACTGGGCTGGACCCGCGAGGAGTACAAGAAGATCGGGGTGACCTACGGCTTCCTGCGCTCGAGGCGCGAGAACAACTGGTACCCGCACTACATCCACAACATGGACAACCTGATCCGCTTCGGCGGGTTGTTCCCGCCCATCCACGTGCAGGCGGACCTGCGACGCACGCGGCTGCTGGGCGTGACGCACGCACCGCGGGAAGGCGGCTGCATGATGGTGCGGGCACGTGACGACATCTACCGGATGAAGGACCTGAAGGGCAAGAAGATCGGCCTGTCCAAGAGCCTGAACAGCATCAAGAACGACTGGTGGCGCATCCAGGAACACCAGGGCATCGAGCTGATGCTGCGCCTGAACGACATGACGATGAAGGACGTCGAGATCGTCGAGTTCCCGTATCCGGACGACTGGTACGACAAGCCCGAGATGTTGGCGCCGATGGACAACGCCTCCGAACTGTGGCTCAAGCGCGACCACAAGCGCGACCTCGCCTTCCGGCCGCTCGAGACCGCGCTCGAGAAGGGTCTGGTCGACGCGATCTATACGCAGACCGGCCCGTTCCAGCATCTGCAGGAGGCCACCGGCAAGTTCAAGGCGATCGAGGATCTGTCGCGCTATCCGGACTGGACGCTGCAAGTCGCCAACATTCCTGCCGCCATCACCTGCACCGACGTGATGGCCGAGCAGCACCCCGAGCTCGTCGTCACCTTCATGAAGGGCATGATCAAGGTCGGTCGCTGGGCCAACGAGCACAAGCACGCGGCGGCCGCGATTCTCGACAAGCAGACGTTCTACCTCGACGTCGAGGACACCTATCGCGGCATCCTGCCCATCGACATGGTGCCCAATCTGTCACCGCAGAACCTGGCCTCGGTCGAGATTGGCAAGGACTTCATGCTGAAGCACGGCTACATCAAGAACGACTTCGACGTGCAGAAGTGGGCCGCGCCCGAGTTCCTCGAGACAGCGGCCAAGGAGCTGCTCGAAGCGCAGTGGAAGAAGAAGACGGGCGACAAGCTTCCGGAGTCGACGTCGCTGCGGATGGGCTGAGCCTGCACTGGGCCCCGTGGAACCGTTGGCGCGTGGATGCGCAGGGAAGGCTGCAGCGGCAGCCTTCCTCCCCAGCGCCCGTCGAGCAAACAAGGAATCCCGAGATGAACGCTGAACAAGCACCGACCCGCATGCAGCGGATCGGCTACCGCACGCCGATCGAGGCCCCCGAGCCCGACCCGTCTGTGCTGGTCGACTACCTTTCTGGCGGGCGCGTGGCAGTGGTCACGCTCAACCGGCCCCATGCCGACAACGCGATCACCACCGAACTGGCGGCGAGCCTGATCGAGGTACTCGAGACGATCGCGGCGCGTGCCACCGTGCGAGTGGCAATCATCACCGGAGCCGGCGACCGCGCCTTCTCTGTGGGCGGCGACCTGCGCCAGCGCAAGAGCATGACCAAGGAAGAATGGCTGCGGCAGCGCCAGGTCTTCGACCGCCTGCTCTACACGTTGCGGCAGCTGCGCCGGCCGGTCATCGCAGCGGTGCACGGGTTGGCCTACGGCGGTGGCTGCGAGATCGCCATCAGTTGCGACTTCATTGTCGCGTCCGACGATGCCATGTTCGGCCAGCCGGAAGCGATGGTCGGTCTGTCCGCCGGCGGTGGTTCGCCGGTGCTGCTGCCACGCCTGCTGCCTCTGGGCCGAGCCCTGCAGATGCTGATGACCGGGGAGCCAATCACCGCAGAGGAGGCGCACCGGCTCGGCATGGTCAATGAACTGCATCCGCGCAGCGAATTGATGAATGCGGTGCTGCGCATCGCGGAGCAGATTGCGAGCAACTCGCCGACAGCGGTCCAGGCGGTCAAGCGGGCGGTGCTCATGGGCGAGGGCGAGCCGATCGAACAGGCCGTCGCCATCATGATGGAAGCGCACTGGCGCTCAGTAGTTCATCCGGATCGCGTCGAGGGCATCCGCGCCTTCAACGAAGATCGTGAGCCCACGTTCCCTGACCCCGATTTCTGAACGGTGCGGGAGCGTTCGGACGCGAGACGAACACTGACATGAACGCCGCATCGAGCATGGCCTACAAGTCGAGGAAGGCAGCAGCTGGAGCGGCGGCATCAACACGGCCGCGCAGGCCTATCCGCCGTTGATGAAGATGCTCGGGCTGCCGGAAGGCACCGTGTCGTACGGAACGATCCTGCTCGGATACCCCGCTGAGAACTTCGGGCGGATCCCGGTGCGCAAGCCGCTGGACGTGACGTGGCGGTGAGTGATGAGGCCGCAGTGTTGTGATTCGCCAAGCGGTCGCCGACCAGGCGGCGAGGCTGGCGGTTGAGAGGAAGAACATGAAAGCCGTTATTGTCGGTGGCGTTGCGGGTGGTGCGTCGTGCGCGGCGCGTCTACGCAGGCTGGACGAGAAGGCCGAGATCGTGATGGTGGAACGTGGGCCGTACATGTCGTACGCGAACTGCGGGCTGCCGTACCACATCTCTGGCGTGATCGAGAACGAATCGAGCCTGCTGGTGAGCCAGCGTGGAGATGTTCCGCGCGCTGTTTGCGATCGACGCACGCACCAATTGCGAAGCGATCGCCGTCGATCCGAAGGCGAAGACCGTGCAGCTGCGCAACGTCACCTCCGGCGAGCTCACGACGGAGACGTACGACAAGCTGGTGCTCGCACCTGGTGCGGTGTCGGTCCGGCCGCCACTGCCCGGCATCGACCTTCCGGGGATCTTCCAGGTGCGGACCGTGCCCGACGTGCGCACGATCCGCGAGTGGATCCAGCGCGGCACCGAGTTCCTGGCGGGCCTGTACAACTACTCGGGGATGCAGTTCGTCAAGCCGGCGCGGCGCGCGGTGGTGATCGGCGGCGGCTTCATCGGCCTGGAGACGGCGGAGAACCTGGTGCACGCCGGGTTCGAGGTGACGCTGGTCGAGATGCTCGACCAGGTGCTCGCACCGATGGACCGCGAATTCGCACGCCTGGTCGAGGAGCACCTGGAGAGAAATGGCGTGCAGCTCGCCCTCGGCGACGGTGTCGCCGGCTTCAAGCCACTCGACGGTGGCGCGGTCGAAGTGCAGACGAAATCAGGCAAGGCCTACCCGGCGGACCTCGTGATCCTGGCGCTCGGCGTGCGGCCGGACACAGCGCTCGCCAAGTCTGCGGGGCTGGCGATCGGCGAACGTGGCGGCATTCGCGTCGACGAGCAGATGCGCACCAGCGATCCGGACATCTTCGCCGTCGGCGATGCGGTCGAAGTCAAGGATGTGGTGACCGGCCAGTGGAGTCTGGTGGCGCTGGCGGGGCCGGCGAACCGGCAGGGAAGGATCGCAGCCGACGTGATCGCCGGACGCACGGCGCGCTTCCGCGGAGCGCAGGGCACTTCGATCATCGGGTTGTTCAACGGCGCGGCCGCGTGGACCGGCGCCAGCGAGAAGACGCTGAAGCGGCTCGGCGACACGGATCACGAGAAGGTCTACCTGTTCCCGAACTCGCACGCCGGCTACTACCCGGGCGCGAAGATGATCGGGATGAAGGTGCTGTTCCGCAAATCCGACGGGCGACTGCTCGGTGCTCAGGCGGTCGGCCTCGACGGCCCTGCGGTGGACAAGCGCATCAGCGCGCTCGCAGTGGCGATCCAGATGGGTGCGACCGTGTACGACCTGGAGGCGGCGGAGCTCTGCTACGCGCCGCAGTTCGGCAGTGCCAAGGATGCCGTCAACTTCGCCGGCATGGTCGCAGCCGACGTTCTGCACGGCGACATGCCGCTCGCCCATTGGAGCGACGTCGACGGAGCGTTCCTGCTGGACGTTCGGCAGCCGGTGGAACTGGTCGTCGAGTGCGTCGCCAGGCGCCGTAAACATCCCGCTGCCGCAACTGCGCAAGCGCCTGGATGAGCTGCCGCGTGACCGCGAGATCTTCGTCATCTGCCGTTCCGCGCAGCGCGCCTACTACGCAACGCGCATCCTGCTGCAGAACGGCTTCAGGGTTCGCAACCTGTCGGGCGGCATGCTCGCGCGCGCGCTGTCGTTGCGGTAACCCAAGCCAGCAAGGAGCAAGCCATGAGCGTTCCTGCGAGGAAGCCCGAGGGACTGAAGGAAAAGGTTCGCCATGAGCTGATCGAGTACGCCTTCAACGTCGCGTACCTCACGGCGGTGTTCGCCACATTCACGATCTACCGCCGCCTGCTGCTGGCGGCGCACGACATCACCTACACCAACTACTGGTTTGCGCTGATCGAGGCGCTGATCCTTGGCAAGGTGATCATGATCGGCGGAGTCTTCCACCTGGGCCGCGGCCTGCAGGACAAGCCCCTGATCTATCCGACGCTTTACAAGACAGTCGTCTTCACGATTTTCTGCGCCGTGTTCACGCTCGCCGAGCACGCAATCAAGGGCCTCGTGTCCGGCCATGGCGTCGTCGCCGGACTCGCCGAATTCACCGCGCAGGGGTACGAGGTGATCCTCGCCAACAGCATGGTCGTGTTCGTCGCCCTGATCCCGTTCTTCGCCATGAAGGAGCTGGGGCGCGTGATGGGGCGCGAGAAGATCGGCAGGCTGTTCTTCAAGCCGGGGAGCACAGCATGAGCAGCACGGGCACCGCTGGACTCGGCGGATTGCTGCGCCGGTACCTGCCGATCCTGGACTGGGGCCGCGAGTACTCGCGCCAGACGCTGACGGGCGACCTGATCGCCGCGGCCATCGTCTCGATCATGCTGATCCCGCAGTCGCTGGCGTATGCGCTGCTGGTCGGGGTACCGCCGCAGGTCGGGCCTGTATGCGTCGATGGCGCCGCTCGTGCTTTACGCGGTATTCGGCACCTCGCGTGCGCTCGCGGTCGGGCCGGTGGCGGTGGCGAGCCTGATGACCGCGGCGGCGGCCGGACAGGTCGCGGCAGCGGGCACGCCGGAGTTCCTGGGTGCAGCAATCGCGCTGTCGGCTGTCACCGGCCTGCTGCTGATCCTGATGGGCATGCTGCGGCTCGGCTTCCTGGCGAACTTCCTCAGCCACCCGGTCGTGTCCGGCTTCATCACGGCGGCGGCGGTGCAGATCGCCGCCGGCCAGCTTGGCGCGCTGCTGGGCGCAAGTTCCAAGGGCGAAAGCCTGCTGGAGATCCTGCACTCGCTCCTGCCCAGCCTCGACAAGATCAATCCGGCCACGACGGCCATCGGCATCGCGGCCGTGGTCTTCCTCCTGTGGGCGCGGCGCGGCCTGAAGCCGCTGCTACTCGCCTCGGGCCTGGGCGAGCGCTCCGCGGACATCCTGTCGAAGGTTGCACCGGCGATGGTCATCGTTGCCACGACGCTGGCGGTCTGGGGCTTCGCCCTCGATGCACGCCGCGTGGCCATTCTCGGCACGGTACCGGGAGGACTGCCGGCGATCGCGCTGCCGCCGGTCGACGTGTCGTTGTGGACCAAGCTCCTCGTTCCGTCGCTGCTGATCTGCATCGTCGGCTACGTGGAGTCGATCTCGGTTGCGCTCACGCTGGCCGCGAAGCGTCGCCAGCGCGTCGACCCCGACCAGGAACTGATCGCGCTCGGCGCCGCCGACCTCGGCTCGGCGGTGTCGGGCGGCTTTCCGGTCACCGGCGCATTGTCGCGCTCGGTCGTGAACTTCGACGCCGGCGCACAGACGCCGGCGGCCGGCGCATTCACCGCGGTCGGCGTGGCCATCGCAACGCTGTTCCTGACGCCACTGCTGTTCTTCCTGCCGAAAGCCGCGCTGGCCGCGATCATCATCGTCGCGGTGCTGTCGCTAGTGGACATCGGTGCGATCAAGCACACCTGGGCCTACTCGCGCACCGACTTCGCGGCGATGATCGGCACGATCGTCGTCACCTGGCTCGACGGCGTGGAGGCCGGCCTGGTGGTAGGCGTGGGTCTCTCGATCTTCCTGCACCTGTACAAGACGTCGCGGCCGCACGTGGCCGTGGTGGGCCAGATCCCGGGGACGACCTCCTTCCGCAACGTGGCGCGCCACGCCGTGGTGACCGATCCGGAAATCCTGTCGCTGCGCGTGGACGAAAGCCTGTACTTCCCGAATGCACGCTTCCTCGAAGACCTGATCAACGACGCGGTGGCGGCCAATCCACAGGTCCGGCACGTGATCCTCGAGTGCCCCGCCGTGAACACCATCGATGCCTCGGCACTCCAGAGCCTGGAGGCGATCAACCACCGGCTCGCCGACGGCGGCATCACGTTCCACCTGTCCGAGGTGAAAGGACCGGTGATGGACCAACTCAAGCGCTCGCACTTCCTGCAGGAACTGAGCGGGAAGGTCCATCTGTCTCACTTCGATGCGGTGGCCAGCATCAAGCCCGAGATGGCGCAAAGCACGCGCGCCGCGCAGCGCGCCACGCCCGCTGGCACCTCCGGCGATGCATCGAACCCACCCTCGCATCCCGCATGAGAATCGTCGAGATCACCTACCGTTGCGGTGACGATACCGCCGCGGTGCGCGACCGACCCGGCGATGCCGAGGAGGGGCGGCGTCGCATGGACGGCGGCAACCGCGTCTTTGCAGATCTGCTTGCGCAGGTGGACGTGCCGTCTTCCACGGCGCGGGCGCGTGATCCCCATCAGCGGACACGACTTCGACCTCGACGGTAGCGGTTCCGGCGCACCCTCGCAGCGTCCCTATGCCGCCGTGCTGGGCTGTGCCGATGCACGCGTGCCGATCGAGTTGATCTTCAACGAAGGGCCGCACGACCTGTTCGTCGTGCGCGTAGTTGGCAACACGCTCGGGGACGACGTCCGCGGCAGCTTGAAGTACGCGTTCGAACACCTCTGCTGATCGGCGTGGCCGGCGAAATGTTCGCGAAAGACATCGAGTCCCCTCACCACGGAAGGCGCCCCTTCAGCTCATCGAGCGCGAGTCGAACGCGTTCGTCGGTGTTGCCATGCAGGCTGGGCGTCATGACGTCTTCGACTTTCCCCGTGAAACGACTCAGGCGCGAGCCGCCGAGCGAGATCTCGCTTTGGCCGGCATCCAGGATGCCCGCCGAGAGCGAGCGCTTGAAGGCGAGCACCGAGAGCATTCCCTCCTCGATGGTGCGTTGGCGAGGAAATTGACGATCTGCACGGGGCGCTTCTGACCCATGCGGTGAATGAGCCCGACGCGCGGCTCCAGAAGCGCTGGTTTCCAAGGCAGGTCCATGTTCACTGGCGTCGAGGCGTGCTGCGGGTTCAGTCCCGCCGCACCCGCGTCGGTGGCAACGGCCGCATGGGCGAGGGCGAAGGCGAAGCGATGGTGCCGAAAGCCGCGCGCAAACGCGGCGAAACGACCGTGCCGGCACACCGGAGCGGCGGGGTGGAAAGTGGTATCGTGTGCCCCCGACAGCGGGGCAGCGGACATCCCGCGACGAGGTTCAGCTGGCAATGGGCACACGGATCAACATTTCGAGCGCGACGCCGTGGGAGCCGATCGTCGGCTATTCCCGCGCGGTTCGCTTCGGCGATCACGTCGCGGTGTCCGGCACCACTGCGACGGCTCCCGACGGCGCGATCGTCTCCCCCGGCGACGCGTTCCTGCAGACGCGCCAGGCGCTCGCGAACATCGCGCACGCGCTGGAGCAGGCGGGTGCGCGCATGGAAGACGTCGTGCGCACGCGCATTTTCGTCACCGACATCGGCCACTGGGAAGCGGTGGCGCGGGCGCACGCCGAAGTGTTCGGGACCGTGCGTCCCGCGTGCACGATGGTGGAGGTCGCGCGTCTCATCGATCCCGCGCTGTGCGTGGAGATCGAGGCCGACGCGTGGATTGGCGAGCGTACCCCGTGATCGCAGCAGGCGAGGTCGACGCGCTCGACGCAGCCATGATGGACGAAGCGCTCGCGATGGCGCGCTGCGCCGCGGCGCGTGGCGAGGTCCCGGTGGGCGCGGTCGTGGTGTGCGACGGCGTGATCGTCGGTCGGGGCGGCAACGCGCCCATCGCCCACAACGATCCCACGGCGCACGCGGAGATCGCCGCCCTGCGCGAAGCCGGACGCACCCTCGCCAATTATCGGCTTCCCGGCTGCACGCTGTACGTGACCCTCGAGCCCTGCGCGATGTGCGCCGGCGCCATCATGCACGCGCGCCTCGCGCGTCTCGTGTTCGGGGCAGCCGATCCGAAGACCGGAGCATGCGGATCGGTCGTCGATCTGTTCGCCGAGGCGCGGCTCAATCATCACACCGGCGTGACGCCCGGCGTGCGCGCCGCCGAGTGCGGTGCGCTCCTGTCGGAGTTCTTCGCAGCGCGCCGCAGCGCCTCCCCGGCCGGCGAGCCCCGCGCGGCATGAACATTCCGCCGCTCGGGATCGGGCTCTACGCCCCGTCGGGGTACGTGCACGATCCCGCGGTGATCGATCGTGCCGCGGCCTTTCTCGTGCGGCACGGGCACCGCGTCGTCGTCGATCCGGGGTGTGCCGCCCGCTGGCAACGTTTCGCCGGGGACGACGACGCGCGCCTCGCGGCCGTGATGCGCATGGCGCGCGATCCCGCGGTCGAGCTCGCGATCGCCGCGCGCGGCGGCTACGGCTGGTCGCGCCTGCTCGATCGGCTCGACTTCCGGCTGATCGCCGGGACGCGCAAGCGCTGGATGGGCCACAGCGATTTCACCGCGTTCCAGCTGGCCGCGCTCGCCCATGCCGGGATGATCACCTACGCGGGACCGATGGCCGCCTACGACTTCGGTGCCGACGCGGTATCGCCCTTCACGGTCGAGCACTGCGCGCGCATGCTCGCCGAATCCGCCGACGTGGTCGAAGGCCCGCTCGACGGACCGGACTTCAGCGGCGAAGGCACGCTGTGGGGCGGCAATCTCGCGCTCGTCGCGCATCTCGTCGGCACGCCCCATCTTCCGCAGACGCGTGGCGGCATCCTGTTCCTCGAGGATATCGGCGAGCACCCGTACCGCATCGAGCGCATGCTGCATCAGCTGCACTTCGCGGGCGTGCTCGCGCGACAGCGCGCCCTGGTGCTCGGCACCTTCAACGGCTTCGAAGCCATGCCGAACGACAACGGCTACGACCTGGGCAGCGTCGTGGCGCTCGCGCGCGAGCGCTTCGGCATTCCCGTCTTCACCGGCCTGCCGTTCGGTCACGTGCGCGACAAGCTCACGTTGCCCGTGGGCGGCCACTGCATGCTGCAGGTGCGATCGGGCCTGGCACGCATGGTCATCACGGTCCCGCGGCACTGATCGCATGGCGTACCGGTTCACGGTCCGTAGCGCGCGCTGGCCCGACGACGCGCAAGCCCTGCGCGCGATCCGGCACGACGTGTTCGTCGTCGAGCAGGCGGTGCCCACCGAGATCGAATGGGACGGTCGCGATCCGGAATGCCTGCATGCGATCGCCGAGGACGAACGCGGCGATGCCGTCGGCTGTGGACGGCTCCTGCCGGACGGCCACATCGGTCGCATGGCCGTGCGCCGTGCATGGCGCGGCAGGGGCGTCGGGCGCGCATTGCTCCGGCATCTCCTGGCGCTTGCGCGCGAGCACGGCCACGCGTGCGTCGCGCTCAACGCGCAGGTGCACGCGCTGGAGTTCTATGCGCGCGAAGGGTTTGCGCCCGACGGCCCGGTATTCATGGAAGCCGGCATTGCGCACCAGGCGATGACGCGCCGGCTGTAGCCGTCGGCGCTACGCGAACCGGCGGATGGCGAGGCGCTTGCCGCGCGTCCTGCGAGGGCAAGGGCGATCGGGTCCAGAGCCCTTGCGCGACGGCCCTACGCCGGCGCGTGCTCGATCGCGAACGCGCAGTCCACCGTGCCGGTGATCCTGCCTTGCGCATCGAAGCTGCGCTCGACGAAGCGCGCCTGTCCATCGTGCGTGACGAGGAGCACGGTGGAGCAGCGGGTGCCGTAGCGCGGATCGAGGACGAAGTTCGCGGACAGCAGGCGCTCGCGCTCGAGGGGCACGCCCGTTCGGGGCAGCTCCTCGTCGGGTGCGACGACGCGCGACGCCAGCAGCTCGAACAGGGCGCCGGGATCCCGCTCCGCATTGCGGCACCACGCGTCGAGCGCTGCACGCGTGCGCACGACCTTGGGCCAGGGCGTATCGAGCGCGGCATTCGAGATCGCGTGGATGCCGCGCGCAAGCCGATGCGGGCCGCCGTCGCGATTCGACAGCCATGCGCCCTCGGCAAGCCGGCCCGCGATGATGTTGAAGCCGTTGTAGCGGCTCGCCTCGCGCGCGATCTCGTGCAGAATCTCGTTCGGCGCGTCGGACGCGAGCACGCGGGTCACCAGCGTGCCGCGCGTCGGCGCATCGGGATCCTTTCGTTCGGGCTCGCGGATGTTGGTGAGCAGGGCCCACGTGCCCCGGGCCTGCATGCCGAGCCAGGTTCCGCCTCCGGCGAGATCGCGCCCGGCGATCCAGCCTTCGGGCCACCACGCCGCGGGGAGGCTCGGCCGCTCGTGCAGCTCGTCCCGGTTGGCGGCGATGACGAGCGCATAGAGCGGATGCGCGTCGAGCGCGACGACGGCGAGGCACATGTCGGGTCAGAGATCCTGCGGCTTCGCAACAGGGGTGAAGCATTCGACATGCCGCGCGCCGTCGCGTGCCAGATCCGCGACGCCGAGGCGCCCCGCGACGTCGTCCAGCACGGCGCGAAATGCGGCGGCAGCGCGAATGTCGCGATACACCTCCATCCACGTTTCCTCGTCGTCGCAGCGCATCAGCAGGCGTCCGGCCACGCCGGTGCGGGCCTCGATCTCGGCGAACATGCCGGTGACGGTGCGAAAGGCGGCGTCGCGATTCGCGCCGAGCTTGTAGTAGACGTAGACGTGCACCGGCGAGACGGCTGTGCTCCTGGCCACGGGGTCTAGAGCTTCGGGCGCTTCGGTTGGCTCGGCTCCGGGATCGTGTACGGCAACGGCAGCCGTTGCAGTGCCGGTCCGTCGGGCGCGTCGAGGTGCACGTCGTTGCTGTCGACGGCCGCGGTCTGCACGACGGCGAGGCAATCCGTGCCGCCGCCCGGTGCCGGCGCCGCGTTCACGACGGTGCCGCACGCCTGGTCGCCGAACACCGCGCTGTACACGCGCGCACCGGCGGCGACGTCCGGAACGTCGGCATGCCATGCCTGCATGCGCTCCTTGAGCCGCCCGAGGTAATGCGCGCGGGCCACGATCTCCTGGCCGGTGTAGCACCCCTTGTCGAAGCTCACGGCGCCTAGCACGTCGAGGTTGGCGGACTGCAGCACCAGCGCGTCCTGCGTGGCCGCGGTCACCAGCGGCACGCCGGCGCGGATCTGCAGCCAGCGCCACACGGGCTCCGGCACCCGCCGGGCCTGGGCCCCGAACGCGCGTGCAAGCTCCTCCAGCCGTGCGTGGGGTCCGAACACCAGGAAGCGATCGGCGCCGGGCGCCAGCACGCGCACATCCTCCTGTGCCAGCGCGCGGCCGCCCTCGGGTGACGCGCCGAGGACGCTGCGCACGACGTCGGCCGCGCGCGGCCCCGCAATCCCGAGGATGCCGACGCTGGACGATACGTCCATCACCGTCACCTTGGAGCGCAGCACGTACATGGCGAGGCGCTTGCGTACGGAGGCGGCGAGCTCCGCTGCGAGGAGGGCGCGATAGCCGCCGCCCGCTTCGGCGAGAAGCAGCAGGCTCGCGAGCATGCGGCCCTTGGGCGAGTTGTACGTGGTGCGCTGCCACTCGCCTGGCGCGAGGCGTCGCACGTCGTTGGACAACTGGCCCTGCAGGAAAGCTTGCGCGTCCGCGCCGTCGATGGCGAGCACCCCGAGGGTCGGCAGCGGGCAGAACACGGCCCCGTCACGGGCGGCGGCCCAATCGGCGTCCGCTGGCGGCGCGGGGTCGCGCGTGGCGGGCGCAACGGAGGCGCTCGCGGTGGGGGAGAGAGGGGTCTCGCTGGGGCTCATGGTGAAAACGCCGGGCGGCGGTCGCTCCGGGGATGACGAAGTGCTAAAATTGAATGTTAGCTCGGTCCGGGCACCGGCGTCGCGATGGATTGCCAAAAGCAACCCTGGAAGCCGCGGCAAGACCGGTGGCCGGGCAATTCGCAGACCCGCGCTTGTCAGGGTGCCAGGTGCTTGTGCCACGGTGCGTGGCGGCGCCTGGCCGACTTGCGGGTCGTGGACCAACCCTGATCGGAGTATTCCCATGTCGGTAACGATGCGTCAAATGCTGGAGGCGGGCGTCCATTTCGGACACCAGACCCGCTACTGGAACCCCAAGATGGCCGATTTCATTTTCGGCCAGCGCAACAAGATCCACATCGTCAACCTCGAGAAGACGATGCAGATGTACCAGGAGGCGATGACCTACGTCCGCCAACTGGCCGCGAACAAGGGCGTGGTGCTGTTCGTCGGCACCAAGCGCCAGGCGCGCGACATCATCGCCGAGGAAGCCCGCCGCGCCGGCATGCCCTACGTCGATTCGCGCTGGCTGGGCGGCATGCTCACCAACTTCAAGACCGTGAAGGCGTCGATCAAGCGCCTCAAGGACCTCGAGCAGATGCAGCAGGACGGCACCTTCGAGAAGATGAACAAGCGCGAGGCCCTCACGCTGCAGCGCGAGCTCGACAAGCTCAACAAGAGCCTCGGCGGCATCAAGGACATGAACGGCCTGCCCGATGCGATCTTCGTCATCGACGTGGGCTACCACAAGATCGCCGTCACGGAGGCGAAGAAGCTCGGCATTCCGCTCGTCGCCGTGGTCGACACCAACCATTCACCCGATGGCATCGCGCACGTGATCCCGGGCAACGACGACTCGAGCCGCGCCATCCGCCTGTACGCCCGCGGCGCCGCCGACGCGGTGCTCGAAGGCAGGAGCCAGGTCATCCAGGAGATCGTGAAGGGCGGCGACGAGTTCGTCGAGGTCTCGGACGAAGCGACCGCCTGATCGCGCAGCGCCGCGGCGTCGCGCTGCGGCCTTGCTGCCGACCGGGCTCGCTGCTCACTTCCAACGAGTGCCGGCGGCATCCTCGACGAACACGCAACACGGAGCACACGAAATGGCGGACATTTCCGCAAGCATGGTGATGGAGCTGCGCCAGCGCACCGGGCTGGGCATGATGGAATGCAAGAAGGCGTTGCAGGAAACGAGCGGCGATCTCGCGAAGGCCGAGGAGGTGCTGCGCATCAAGAGCGGAGCCAAGGCCTCGAAGGCGGCAGGCCGGGTGGCGGCGGAAGGCATCATCGGCGCATTTCTCGCGCCCGATGCGAAGGCCGCCGCGATGGTCGAGGTCAACTGCGAGACGGACTTCGTCTCCCGCAGCGACGATTTCATCGCGTTCGCGAAGCGCCTCGCCCAGGTCGTCGCCGGGAAGGCCCCCGGCGATCTCGCGGCCATTGCCGACCTTGCGCTCGACGGCAAGACGGTGGAAGCGACGCGCCAGGCGCTCGTCCAGAAGATCGGCGAGAACATCTCGATCCGGCGCTTCACGCGGATGACCACCGCCGGTCGCCTCGCGCAGTACGTGCACGGCGGCGGGCGCATCGGCGTCACGGTCGAGCTCTCCGGCGGCGACGAGCAGATCGGCAAGGACGTGGCGATGCACATCGCGGCGGGTGCTGCGCCGGGCGCCACGCGTCCGGTGTGCGTGTCGCGGGACCAGGTGCCGGGCGACATGATCCAGCGCGAGCGCGATATCTACACGGCGCAGGCTGCGGAGAGCGGCAAGCCGGCGGAGATCGTGGCGAAGATGGTCGAGGGGCGGATCAACAAGTTCCTGGCCGAAGTGACCCTGCTCGGGCAGCCGTTCGTCAAGGACCCGGATCAGACCGTGGAGAAATTCCTCAAGGCGCACGGCGTCACCGTCAAGGCCTTCGAGCTCTTCGTCGTGGGCGAGGGCCTCGAGAAGCGCAAGGACGATTTCGCGGCCGAAGTCGCGGCCATGACCAAGGGCTGACCGCTATCCCACGCTCTCCCGGAGCTGACCGATGACCCTCTCCAGCGCTACGGCTCCGCTGGTCGGCGTTCCGCCCGCCACCGGCGCGGAGCCGGCGTACCGGCGCATTCTCCTCAAGCTGTCGGGGGAGGCGCTGATGGGGGACGATCCCTACGGCATCAACCGCGCGGTGATCGATCGCATCGTGGCCGAGATCGCCGAGGTCGTGCACCTCGGGGTGCAGGTGGCGGTGGTCATCGGCGGGGGCAACATCTTTCGCGGCGTCGCGCCCGGCGCCGCGGGGATGGATCGCGCGACGGCCGACTACATGGGCATGCTCGCTACGCTCATGAACGCGCTGGCGCTGCAGGATGCGCTGCGCCGCGCGGGCGTGCAGTCGCGCGTGCAGTCCGCGCTGCGCATCGACCAGGTTGCCGAGCCGTACATCCGCGGCCGCGCGCTGCGGCACCTCGAGGAAGGCAAGGTCGTCATCTTCGCGGCCGGCACGGGCAATCCGTTCTTCACGACCGACACGGCCGCCGCGCTGCGCGGGCGCGAGATGGGTGTCGACATCGTGCTCAAGGCCACCAAGGTCGACGGCGTGTACACGGCGGACCCCAAGCAGGACAGTTCCGCACGCCGCTACGACGACCTCACGTTCGACGAAGCCATCGTCAGGAACCTGAAGGTGATGGACGCCACGGCGCTCGCGCTGTGCCGCGACCAGAACATGCTGCTCAAGGTGTTCTCGATCTTCGTGCCCGGCTCGCTCAAGCGAGTGGTGCTGGGCGCGCGCGAGGGCACGCTCGTGCACTGCTGAGCCCAAGCTTAGGAGAAGGAGCGATGATCCCTGAAGTCAAGCAGACCGCCGAGCAGAAGATGAGCAAGTCCCTCGAGACGCTCAAGACGGACCTCGGCAAGGTGCGCACCGGCCGCGCGCACGCGGGCATCCTCGATCACATCCACGTCGACTACTACGGCTCGTCGATGCCGTTGAACCAGGTCGCGAACGTGACGCTCGCCGACGCGCGCACGATCACCGTGCAGCCGTGGGAAAAGAAGCTGGTCCCGGTCGTCGAGAAGGCCATCCGCGATTCCGACCTGGGGGTGAACCCCGCCACGGCCGGCGACGTGATCCGCATCCCGATGCCCCCGCTCACCGAGGAGCGCCGGCGCGACCTCGTCAAGGTCGTGCGGCACGAGGCCGAGAACGCACGCGTGGCCGTGCGCAACGTCCGGCGCGAGGCGAACGACCACCTCAAGAAGCTGCTCAAGGAGAAGGCCGTCTCGGAGGACGACGAGCGCCACGCCCAGGTCGACATCCAGAAGCTCACCGATCGCTTCATCGCCGAGATCGACAAGGTCCTCGCGTCGAAGGAATCCGATCTGATGGCCATCTAGAGGACGGTCCCGCCACGGTCCGCAACGCTCCTGCTTCTCTCGCGCTCTCCCTTCTCGGTGTTCAAGAGCTCCACCCGCGACATCCCCGATGCGCCCGCGGTGCCCCGGCACGTCGCCATCATCATGGATGGCAACGGGCGATGGGCCAAGCAGCGCCTGCTGCCGCGCGTGGCGGGACATCGGCGCGGAGTCGAAGCGGTGCGCAGCGTGGTGAAGGCGTGCGGCGAGCGCGGCGTGCAGTTCGTCACGCTGTTCGCGTTCTCGAGCGAGAACTGGCGGCGGCCGCAGGACGAGGTGTCCATCCTGATGGAGCTCTTCCTGCGTGCGCTCGAGCAGGAAGTAGCGAGCCTTCACCGCAACAGCATCCGCTTCAAGGTGATCGGCGACGTCTCGCGCTTCGATGTGCGCATTCGCGACCTCATCGCGGCCGGCGAAGCGCTCACCGCCGGACACACGAAGCTCACGCTCACCGTGGCCGCGAACTACGGCGGACGCTGGGACATCGCGCAGGCGGCGCATCGCTACTTCCGGGAGCATCCGGCAGCGATCGAGGCCGGTGCGACCCTCCTGCCCGAGGCGCTCGAGCCGTATCTCGCGATGGCCTACGCGCCGGAGCCCGACCTGTTCATCCGGACGGGCGGAGAGCAGCGGATCTCGAACTTCCTCATGTGGCAGCTCGCGTACACCGAGCTCTACTTCACCGACCTGCTGTGGCCCGATTTCGACGCCGCCGCACTCGACACCGCGATCGCGTGGTACCAGCAGCGGGAGCGGCGGTTCGGGCGCACCAGCGAGCAGGTGCAGGCTGCGCGCAGCGGCTGAAAGCCGTTCCGCGGGCCCTGCATGTCGTGAGGCTCCTCCTTGCTTGCCACCCGCATCCTCACCGCGCTCGTGCTCGTGCCGCTCGTGCTGGCGGCGCTGTTCCTGCTGTCGCCGCGCAACTGGGGCATCGTCACCTTGATCGCGATTGCGATCGGCGCGGGCGAATGGGCGCGCCTCGTGGGCTTCGCGGGTGCGCGAAGGCTTCTGTTCGTCCTTGCCACCGCGATCGCCGGCGTGGTGCTGCTCTCGCCGCAGGCAGGCTTTCGCGACGGCTGGCCTGCCGCCACGGTCCTCGTCGTCTGCGGCATGGGGACGGCGTTCTGGGTGTTGATCGCGCCTTTCTGGCTGCGCCGGCACTGGCATGCCAACGCATCGCCCGCCGCTGCCGCGCTGACCGGCTGGCTGATTCTGCTTGCGGCGTGGGTCGCGCTGGTGCAGTTGCAGGCCGCCTCGCCCTGGCGCGTGCTCGCGGCGATGGCCATCGTGTGGATCGCGGATACGTTCGCCTACTTCACGGGGCGCGCGTTCGGGCGCCACAAGCTCGCGCCGAACATCAGCCCCGGCAAGACCTGGGAAGGCGTAGCCGGGGGCCTCGCGGCGGTCGCGATCTACACCGGCGTGCTGCTCGCGCTGCACGGCACGCGCTCCGGGGTTGCGCCGGATGTCGTCGTGCGGATGGCATGGCTCGTGTTCGTACTGCTCGTCGCCGGGTTGTCCGTCATGGGCGATCTGTTCGAATCGCTGCTGAAGCGCCAGGCGGGCGTGAAGGACAGCGGCAAGCTGCTTCCCGGTCACGGCGGCGTGCTCGATCGCGTCGATGCGCTCCTCGCGGCGATGCCCCCGCTCGCGCTCGCGGCGCTGACCCTCGGTGCATGAGCGTGCCGGGCCGCCCCAAGCGCGAATACCGGAGTGCGCAGCACGAAGGTCGTCCAATGAGCGCGCTGCCTCGCACATCGCCGGCGGTGGGCGCCGGACGGGAGCCGACGTGAAGCACGGCGTAACGCTGCTCGGTGCGACCGGTTCCGTCGCGGATTCGACGCTCGATGTCATTGCGCGTCACCCGGACCGCTTCGACGTCGTCGCGCTCGCCGCGAATCGGCAGTGGCAGAAGCTCGCCGAGCTGTGCGTTCGCTTCCGGCCGCGGGTTGCCGCGCTGCTCGATCCCGGCGCGGCGCGAGCGTTGCGCGATGCGTTGCCGCAGGGGCACGCGACGGAGGTGCTTGAAGGTCCGGAGGGCGTGTGCACCGTCGCGGCGTTGCCCGAGGCGGACACCGTCGTCGCGGCCATCGTCGGCGCCGCGGGGCTCCCGCCCACGCTTGCCGCGGCACGCGCCGGCAAGCGCATCCTGCTCGCCAACAAGGAGGCGCTGGTGATCGGGGGCGCGGCGTTCATGCGTGCCGTGCGTGAAGGCGGTGCGACGCTGCTGCCCGTCGACAGCGAGCACAACGCCATCTTCCAGTGCCTGCCTCGCGACTATGCGGGCAATGCCGAAGACTCGGGCGTCGCGCGCATCCTGCTCACGGCCTCCGGAGGTCCGTTCCGCACGCGCGCCGTCGGGGACCTCGTGCACGTCACGCCCGACGAAGCATGCGCGCACCCGAACTGGGTCATGGGACGCAAGATCAGCGTCGACTCGGCCACGATGATGAACAAGGGGCTCGAGGTCATCGAGGCGCATTGGCTGTTCAATGCGCCGCGCGAGCGCATCGAGGTGGTGATCCATCCGCAGAGCGTGATCCATTCCCTCGTGGAGTACGTCGACGGCTCGCTCCTCGCGCAGCTTTCACATCCCGACATGCGCACCCCGATCGCGCACGCGCTCGCGTGGCCGCAACGCGTTGCCGCGGGCGTGCGCCGACTCGAGCTCGCGACGCTTTCGGACCTCACCTTCGAGCCGGCGGATTTCGCCCGGTTCCCGTGCCTCAAGCTCGCGTACGATGCGCTCGAGGCGCACGGCACGGCGCCGGCGGTGCTGAATGCCGCGAACGAGATCGCCGTCGCCGCGTTCCTCGACGGCTCGCTGCGCTACGTGGACATCGCGGCAACCTGCGCCCACGTGCTCGAGCGCATGCCGGCGCGCCCGGTGACCGCGCTCGACGATGCGCTCGCCGCCGATGCCGAGGCGCGCAGCCTCGCGCGCGAATGGGTGCGGCGCGCCCGCTCGACGCCTGGATCGTCGCCCGCAACGCAGATCCGCTGACCCTATTCGACCGCATGGACGTCCTGCTCAAGATCACTTCGTTCGCCGTCACCCTGGGCGTGCTCGTCATCGTGCACGAGCTCGGGCATTACCTCGTCGCGCGACTCGCGGGCGTGAAGGTGCTGCGGTTCTCGGTCGGCTTCGGCCGCATCGTGTGGTCGCGCCGCGTCGGTCGCGATCGCACCGAGTGGGCGCTGTCCGCGATCCCGCTCGGCGGCTACGTGAAGATGGTCGACGAGCGCGAGGGCGAGGTCGCCCCGCGCGACCTGCCCCGCGCCTTCAATCGCCAGAGCCTGGGCAAGCGCGTGGCCATCGTGGCCGCGGGCCCGATCGCGAATCTGCTGCTCGCGATCGTGCTCTATGCCGGAACCTACATGGCGGGCATTCCCGGACAACGTGCGGTGCTCGCAACGCCACCGACGGCAACGGCCGCTGCGGCGGCAGGTATCCGGGCAGGCGATCTCGTCGTGGCGATCGACGGCACGGCGGTGCAGAGCTGGCAGGACCTGCGCTGGCGACTGCTTGCCGCGTCCGGGCGCGCCGGCGTCGCAATGACGGTCGAGCGTTCCGATGGCAGTCGTGTCGATCGCGCGCTTTCGCTCGAGCCGGTGACGAGCGCGGACTGGGAAGGCAACTTCCTCGCGGTGCTCGGACTGAAAGCGGACCTCGGTGCGCCGCTCGTGGATCAGGTGCTGCCCGACAAGCCTGCGGCGCGCGCCGGCGTCCACTCCGGTGACCGGATTCTCGCGATCGACGATGTCGCCGTGCGCTCGCCCGCCGATGTCGCCCTGCACACCAATGCCCATCCCGGCGGCACGCTCCTCTTCAGGATCGAGCGAGACGGCCGCACGATCGAGGTGCCGGTCGTTGCGGACGCGGCCGACGTGAACGGACGGCGCGTGGGTCTGGTCGGTGTTCGCCTGAAGGTCGACCCGGCCATCGCGGAACGCCTGAGCATCACCGCGCGCTACGGCGTCGTCGACGCGTTTGCGCAGGGCGCGCGCAAGACCTGGGAGCTCTCCGCATTCACGCTCAAGATGCTCGGCCGCATCGTCACGGGCAACGCATCGCTGTCCAACATCAGCGGTCCGATCACCATGGCCGATTACGCCGGACAATCGGTGGAGGCAGGCGCGCTCGTTTTCACGAGCTATCTCGCGCTCATCAGCATCAGCCTCGGCGTGCTCAACCTGCTGCCCGTTCCGTTACTGGACGGAGGACATTTGCTGTATTATCTCGCCGAACTCATCAAGGGCAGTCCTCTCTCCGACCGCACTTTCGAGGTCGGCCAGCGCATCGGAATGGCCGTCCTGGCGGTCCTGATGGCGCTAGCACTCTTCAATGACTTTTCCCGTTTGTTCTGATTCGAGGCGTCGTCGCAAGACGACACTCTCCGGTCGCCTGCGCGCGGTTCCTGCGCTGCTCGCCGCATTGCTCGCGGCCGTTGCCGCACCGGCGCTCGCGTTCGAGCCGTTCGTCATCAAGGACATCCGGGTCGAAGGCGTGCAGCGTACCGAAGCGGGCACCATCTTCTCCTACCTGCCGGTGAAGGTGGGCGAGCGCATCGACGACGAGCGTGCGGCGCAGGCGGTGAAGGCCCTGTTCGCCACCGGCTTCTTTCGCGACGTCCGGCTCGAGGCGGAGAACGGCGTGCTGGTCGTGATCGTGCAGGAGCGGCCGACGATCAGCAAGGTCGAGTTCACCGGCAACAAGGAGTTCGACACCGATACGCTGCGCAAGGCCCTGCGCGAGATCGGCCTCGCCGAAGCACGCATCTTCGACCGCTCCGCGCTCGACCGCGCCGAGCAGGAGATGAAGCGCCAGTACATCACCCGCGGCCTCTACGGCGCGAAGGTGACCACCACCGTGACGCCGCAGGAGCGCAACCGGGTGGCGATCAATTTCTCCGTCGAGGAAGGCGAGCCGGCCAAGATCGCGCGCATCAACATCATCGGGAATCACACCTTCTCCGAGAGCGACCTGCGCAAGGAGATGCAGCTCACCACGCCCGGCTGGCTCACGTGGTACACCAAGAACGACCAGTACTCGAAGCAGAAGCTGCAGGCGGACCTCGAGGCGCTGCGCAGCTTCTACCAGAATCGCGGCTACCTCGAGTTCCAGGTCGATTCCACGCAGGTGTCGATCACGCCCGACAAGGAAGACATCTACATCACCGTCAACGTCACCGAAGGTCCGCGCTACACGATCTCCGACGTGAAGCTCGCCGGCGAGCTGGTGGTGCCGGAAGAGGAGCTGCGCGCGCTCGTGCGCCTGCGTCCCGGGGACGTGTATTCGCGCGAGCGCCTGCAGGCCACGGCCAAGGACATCAGCGATCGCCTCGGCGCGGAAGGCTACGCGTTCGCCAACGTCAATGCCGTGCCCGAGCTCGATCGGGAGAAGCGCACCGCGGCGTTCACGATCTTCGTCGACTCCGGGCGCCGCGTGTACGTGCGCCGTATCAACATCGCCGGCAACGCGAAGACGCGCGACGAGGTCATCCGGCGCGAGATGCGGCAGCTCGAGGGGGCGTGGTTCGACAGCACGCGCATCGAGCGCTCCAAGGTGCGGATCCGGCGCCTGGGCTTCTTCGACGACGTGAACATCGAGACGCCGCCGGTTCCGGGCACCACCGACCAGGCCGACGTCGACGTCACCGTGACCGAGAAGTCCACCGGCAGCCTGCTCGCCGGCGTGGGCTATTCGAGCTCGGACGGGATCGTGGTCAACGGCTCGGTCTCGCAGCAGAACATCTTCGGCAGCGGCAATGCCGTCATCGCGGCGCTGAACACGAGCAAGATCAACCGCACGATCTCGCTCGCGTTCTCCGAGCCCTACTGGACGGTGAACGGCGTCTCGCGCACGCTCGAGGCGTACCAACGCAACATCGACCCGACCTCGACGCTGGCGGTGTCGCAGTACACGTCGTCGACCCTGGGCGCCGCGGCGACTTTCGGCATCCCGATCACCGAGACGGACGCGATCAACCTCGGCGTGCGCTACGAGCACACCAAGCTGGGTCTGTTCGACCAGACGCCGCCGGTGTACCTCGACTTCGCCAACAAGTTCGGTCTCGTCACCGACGCCTACATCGGCTCGCTCGGATGGTCCCGCGACACCCGCGACGACATCCTCTATCCGTCGCGCGGCCGCCTGCAGTCGTTCCTGGTGGAGGTCGGCATCCCCGGTGGCGATCTCGAGTACTACAAGGTCAACTACCTGCACCAGTGGTTCACGCCCGTCGTCTCGGATTTCGTGCTGATGCTGCGCGCCGACCTGGGCTACGGCGACGGCTACGGCGGCAAGCCGCTGCCGTTCTTCAAGGCTTTCTTCGCCGGCGGCGTCGGCTCCGTGCGCGGCTACGAAACGAGCTCGCTGGGCCCGCAGGACGTCTACGGCAACGTGATCGGCGGCAAGCGCAAGATCATCGGCAATGCCGAGCTCTTCTATCCGATCATCAAGGGCGACAAGTCGGTGCGGGCCAGCGTGTTCGCCGACGCGGGCGAGATCTACCTCAACGGCTCGCAGCCCGAGCTCGAGTCGTTCCGCTACTCGACGGGCGTCGGCCTCGCGTGGAACTCGCCGATCGGCCCGCTCAAGTTCAGCTACGCCGTGCCGCTCGTGGAGAAGAAGGGCGACCGGGCGCAGCGCTTCCAATTCCAGATCGGCACGGTTTTCTGATCCGCCGCGTGCACCCGGGGAGAACACCTTGAATCGCCTACGACCCGTCCTTGCCGCCGCCATGCTGGCGCTGCTCGCGCTCGGCGGGGCGACGGCCTCTGCCGCCGAATACAAGCTGGGCTTCGTCAACTCGGAGCGCCTGTTCCGCGAGGCCGCGCCGGCCAAGCGCGCCCAGCAGAAGCTCGAGAAGGAGTTCGCCGCGCGCGACGCCGACATCCAGAAGCTCACGAAGCAGGCGCGGGACCTGCAGGCGAGTCTCGAGAAGGACGGCGTGACGATGTCGGAGACCGACCGGCGCAACAAGGAGCGCGACCTCGCGAACCTCACCCGCGATCTGCAGCGCGCGCAGCGCGAGTTCCGCGAGGACCTCAACCTGCGGCGCAACGAGGAGCTCGCGGGCGTGCAGGATCGCGCCAACAAGGTGATCCAGCAGCTCGCGGAGACCGAGAAGTTCGACCTGATCATCCAGGAGCCGGTGATCTTCGCGAGCCCGCGCATCGACATCACCGACAAGGTGATCAAGGCGCTCGCCGACAAGTAGCCCCGGCGTTCCGCGCGAAGGCACCGCTGCACCGACCGCCCACGTCTCGCGAGCGCGCCGTGTCGATCCCGCTTGCCGACATCGCTGCGCGCGTGGGCGCTGCGCTCGAGGGCGACGGCGCGCTGCCGATCTCGCGCGTGGCGACGCTCCAGTCGGCGACGCCGGACTGCATCGCCTTTCTCGCCAATCCGAAGTATCGCAAGGAGCTCGCGCAATCGCGCGCAGGCGCGGTGATCCTTTCACCGGCGATGGCGCCGCACACGACTGCGTCGAAGCTCGTGAGCAGCAATCCCTACGCGACCTATGCGAAGGTCGCGCAACTCCTGCATCCGCGTGCGCCCGTGGTGCCCGGCGTCCATGGCACCGCGGTGATCGCATCCGGCGCGCACATCGCCGCGAGCGCGAGCGTCGGGCCCCGCGCGTGCATCGGCGAAGGTACCGTCGTCGGCGAGCGCGCAAGCATCGGGGCGGGCTGCGTCATCGGCGCGGCGTGCGAGATCGGCGATGACGCGGTGCTGCACGCCAACGTCACCTTGTACGACGGCTGCCGCATCGGGGCCCGCACGATCGTGCACAGCGGTGCCGTGATCGGGGCCGACGGCTTCGGCATGGCGCAAGAGGAGGGTCGCTGGCTCAAGATCCCGCAGGTCGGACGCGTGATCGTCGGCAATGATGTCGAGATCGGCGCGAACACGACGATCGACCGCGGCGCGATCGAGGACACCGTCATCGAGGACGACGTCAAGCTGGACAACCAGATCCAGGTCGGGCACAACTGCCGGATCGGGCAGCACACGGCCATCGCAGGTTGCGTCGGCATCGCCGGCAGCGTGCACATCGGCCGCAACTGCCTGATCGGCGGCGCCGCGATGATCGGCGGCCACCTGACGATCGTCGACGGGACGACGGTATCGGGCGCCACGCCCGTGTTCAGCGACATCACGGAGCCTGGCGTCTACAGCGGCGTGTTTCCGACGCAGCCGCACAAGCAGTGGCTGCGCATGGCCTCGTCGCTGCGGCGGTTGGGAGCCCTGGAAGCGCGCGTGCACGCGCTCGAGCACCCTTCCGGCGGGGCGTCGGATGCGAACGAGGAGGAGGCGAAATGAGCACCCAAGAGCACGGGGCGATGGACATCCAGGAGATCATGACGATCCTCCCGCACCGCTATCCGTTCCTGCTCATCGACCGGGTGCTGGCGAGCGAGCCGGGGCGCTTCATCCGCGGCGTGAAGAACGTGACGATGAACGAGCCATTCTTCGTCGGACACTTCCCCGAGTTCCCCGTCATGCCCGGCGTGCTCGTGATCGAGGCGCTCGCCCAGACCGCCGCAATCCTTTCCCACCTCATGCGGGGCACGCGCCACAGCACCGGCTCGCTGATCTTCTTCGCCGGCATCGACCGCGCGCGCTTCCGGCGCCAGGTGGTGCCCGGCGACCAGCTGATCCTCGAGGCCGAGGTGGTGCGGGTCGTGCGTGGCGTCGGCAAGTTCGCGACGCGCGCGCTCGTCGACGGCGAGATCGCCGCGGAAGGCGAGCTGATGGCGGCGATCCGATCGACGGGCAGGACGGCAGCGCAAGGCGAGAGCGAAGGCGGCGGAGCCTGATTGCGATGGTGCGCGTGCATCCCACTGCGCTCGTCGAAAGCGGCGCGGAGCTCGCGGCCGACGTCGAGATCGGCGCGTATTCGATCGTCGGCGCGCACGTGCGCATCGGCGCGGGCAGCGTCGTGGGTCCCCATGTCGTCATCACCGGCCGCACGGTGATCGGTGCGCGCAACCGCATCTTCCAGTTCACGTCGATCGGCGAGATCGCCCAGGACCGCAAATACGGCGGCGAGCCGACGTCCGTGCGCATCGGCGACGACAACGTCGTCCGCGAGTTCGTCACCATTCATGCCGGCACGGCGCAGGACCGCGGCGAAACGCGTGTGGGCAACGGAAACTGGCTGCTCGCTTACGTGCACATCGCGCACGACTGCGTGGTCGGTGACAACACCACGTTCTCGAACAACGCGCAGCTCGCCGGCCACGTCACGATCGGCGACTGGGTGGTCATGGGCGGCTTCACCGGCGTGCATCAGTTCTGCCGCGTCGGCGCGCACGCGATGATCGCCGCGGGGGGCATCGTGCTGCAGGACGTGCCGCCGTTCGTGACCGTGTCCGGATACCCGGCCAAGCCGCACGGCACGAACAACGAAGGGCTGCGCCGGCGCGGGTTCAGCGCGGACGAGATCGCCGCCGTACGCCGCGCGTACCGCGTGCTCTATCGCGAGGGGCGCTCGCTCGACGAGGCGCGCGCCGCGCTCGAAGCGGCCGCGGCAACCGAGCCGGTGATTGCACCGCTGCTCGACTTCCTGCGCACGAGCGGACGGGGGATCGTTCGCTGATGGCGCGTCCGTGAGGCCGCTCACGATCGGCATCGTCGCCGGCGAGCCCTCGGGCGACGCGCTCGGTGCCATCCTCGTGGCCGCAGTGAAGCGCCAGTTGCCGCAGGCGCGGTTCGTAGGGATCGGCGGGCCACGCATGCAGGCCGCCGGCGTCGAGTCCTGGCATCCCATCGACCTGCTCGCGGTGCGCGGGCTGGTGGAGGTTCTCGGTCGCCTGCCGGCACTCGTGCGCCTGCGTCGAAGCCTGGTCCGGCGCTTTGCGGCGGAGCCGGTGCAGCTGTTCGTCGGGGTCGACGCACCCGATTTCAACCTCGGGCTCGAGCGCAAGCTCAAGCGCCGCGGCATCCGCACCATGCATTTCGTGAGCCCGTCGGTGTGGGCATGGCGGCGTGAGCGGATCCCCGGGATCGCGCGCAGCGTCGATCGGCTGCTAGCGCTGTTTCCGTTCGAGCCCGCGGTCTACGAAGGCTCGGGCCTCAACGTCACGTTCGTCGGTCATCCGCTCGCGCAGCATGCCGCGCACCGCGGAACGCGAAAGCTCGCCCGCGAACGACTGCAGCTCCCCGGCGCGCAGCCGTTGATCGCGCTGCTGCCCGGCAGCCGGCTGTCGGAGGTCGAGATGCACGCCGACCTCCTGCTCGACGCCGCGACGCTACTGCACTTCGAGCGGCCGGACATGCGTTTCGTCGTGCCGCTCGCGACGCGCGAGACGCGCGACCTGTTCGCGCAGGCGCTCGGCCAGCGCACCGAGGCCGAGCTGCCGGTCACGCTGATGTACGGGCACGCCACCGACGCGCTGCAGGCCGCGGACGCGGCCCTGGTGGCCTCGGGAACCGCAACGCTGGAAGCGGCCATGGCGCGCTGCCCGCACGTGATCTTCTACCGCGTCAATCCCGTCACGGCGAGGCTCGTCCGGCGCAAGCTGCGCGTGCCCTGGGTCGGTCTGCCGAACGTCATCGCGGGCATGTTTGTGGTGCCCGAGCTTCTGCAGGACAATGCAACCGCCGCCAACCTCGCGCAGGCGCTGCTCAATCTCTACGACGACGCGCTGGTGCGCGCACGCCTCGAGGCCGCGTTCGCCGAGATGGCGCATGCGCTTGCGGCGGACACGGGCGCGCTTGCTGCCGCGGCGGTGCAGGACGAACTCGAGAGGGCCGGAGTGTCATGTTGATCGTGGGGGTGGACGAGGCGGGGCGCGGGCCGCTCGCGGGTCCCGTCGTGGCTGCCGCGGTGATCCTCGACCCCGAGCGCCGGATCAAGGGCCTGCGTGACTCGAAGCTCCTTCCGGCCCCGAGGCGCGAGCAGCTCGCCGCGCTCATCCGCACGCGCGCGATCGCCTGGAGCATCGGCAGCGCCGATGTCGACGAGATCGATCGCATCAACATCCTGCAGGCGACGATGGTCGCGATGCGGCGCGCCGTCGAAGCGCTCGGCGTCACGCCGCAGGAGGTGCTCATCGACGGCGACCGCTGCCCCGAGCTCGGCTGCCCGACGCATCCGATCGTCAAGGGCGATCGCGACATCGCCGTGATCTCGGCGGCGTCGATCATCGCGAAGACGGCGCGCGACGCGATGCTGGTCGCGCTCGACGCGCAGTATCCGCAGTACGGTTTCGCACAAAACAAGGGTTACGGCACACCGGAGCATCTCGCCGCGCTCGACCGGCATGGACCGTGCCCCGCGCATCGGCGCAGCTTCGCGCCCGTCGTCCAGTCCGCGTTCGCTTTCTAGCAGGCGTCGCGTCGCTGCGCGGTTGACGGTCGCGAAGGGCGCGGATTAGCATCGCACGTCCCGCATCGTCATTACCCCGGAGTGTTGGCATGATCCATTGCGTTTTGCATGACCCGAACGACTCGGTCGCGGTGGTCGTGGTCGAAGGCGTCACCGCCGGCATGACCCTCAACGGGCTCATCCTCGACGAGGACCGCACGGTCACGCTCGGCTGCGTTCAGGACATCCCCATCGGGCACAAGGTCGCCCTGCGCGACATGAAGCCCGGCGACACCGTGATCAAGTACGGCATCGATATCGGCAAGGTGGTGGCGCCCATCCGCACGGGGGAGCATGCGCATGTCCACAACATCAAGACCAAGCGCTGGTAATCGCTCGCCGAGCGCGCAGATGGCTGCCATGCTTCGTTGGCCGTGCGCCTGCGGTGCTCACGTACCTTTGAGTACGTTCCGCTCCTCGGCGCGCGTCCGCCTCGCCTGACGCCCATCTGCGAACTGGATGGTCCACGCTGCAACCCCGCACCACCTCGCGGTGGTCGTCCAGCGGTTACGCAGCCCTCATCCGGTTTCCCTCGCCACGTTCGCTTCGACAGCAGCGCTGCACATCAAAGGCTCAAGCATGCAAAGCACATTCCTCGGTTACCGCCGCGAGAACGGTCGCGTCGGCGTTCGCAATCACGTCATCATCCTGCCCGTCGACGACCTCGCCAACGCCGCGTGCGAAGCCGTTGCCCACAACATCAAGGGCACGATGGCGATTCCCCATCCCTACGGACGGCTGCAGTTCGGTGCCGACCTCGACCTGCATTTCCGCACCCTCATCGGCACGGGTGCCAACCCCAACGTCGCCGCGGTCGTGGTGATCGGGATCGAAGAGCAGTGGACTAAGCGCGTGGTCGAAGGCATCGCTGCCACCGGCAAGCCGGTGAGCGGCTTCGGCATCGAGCTCCACGGCGATCACGACACGATCATGCGGGCGTCGAAGGCCGCGCGCGAATACGTGCAGTGGGCGACCGAAAGGCAGCGCGAGGAGTGCGCGCTGAAGGAGCTGTGGGTCTCGTGCAAGTGCGGCGAGTCCGACACCACTTCGGGCTGCGGCTCGAACCCGACGGTGGGCGACGCGTTCGACAAGCTGTACGCGGCGGGCTGCACGCTCGTATTCGGCGAAACCACCGAGCTGACCGGCGGCGAGCAGATCGTCGCGGCGCGCTGCCGCAACGACAAGGTTCGCGCCGACTTCATGCGCATGTTCGATCGGTATCAAGAGGTCATCAACCGCCACAAGACCTCCGACCTCTCGGACTCGCAGCCCACCAAGGGCAACATCGCGGGCGGTCTCACCACGATCGAGGAGAAGGCGCTCGGGAACATCCAGAAGATCGGAAAGAAGTGCGTCGTCGACGGCGTGCTCGACAAGGCCGAGGAACCGACCGGCCCCGGCCTGTGGTTCATGGACTCGTCGTCCGCTGCCGCGGAGATGGTGACCCTCGTCGCCGCGGCAGGGTTCGTGGTGCACTTCTTCCCCACGGGACAGGGCAACGTCATCGGCAATCCGATCCTGCCGGTCATCAAGCTGTGCGCGAACCCGCGAACCGTACGCACGATGAGCGAGCACATCGACGTCGACGTCACGGGCCTTCTGCAGCGCGAGATCACCATGGGCCAGGCGGGCGACAAGCTGATCGACATGATGTTCCGCACCGCGAACGGGCGGCTCACTGCGGCGGAAGCCCTCGGCCATCGCGAGTTCGTGCTGACGCGGCTGTACGAAAGCGCATAAGGCATCCACGCATCGGCTGCCGGCCTCGTTGGCAGCCACGTTCACCGGCGCTGCCGCCGGCCGCTCGATGGAAAGCACGGGACGGCCTAAGCAAGAGTGTCGGCCGTCCCTATAATGGGACGCCTTCTGGAGGAGACCGCAATGGCAAGGAAACGCTGGCTGGGTGTGCTCGTCGCTTCGTTCGCGCTGCTCTCGGGCGCAATGGCGCGCGCGGAGATGAGCGAGATCAAGGTCGCGCAGCAGTACGGGATCAGCTATCTGCCGCTCATGCTGATGGAGGAGCGCAAGCTCATCGAGAAGCACGCGAAGGCGGCGGGACTCGACGTGAAGGTGGGCTGGGCGAAGTTCGCCGGCGGCAACGTCATGAACGATGCGATGCTGTCGAACAGCCTGCAGTTCGCCTCCGGCGGCGTGGCTCCGCTGGTGACGCTCTGGGCGCGCACGAAGGGCAACGCCGACGTGAAGGCGGTAGCGGCCATGAACTCGATGCCGCTGTACCTCAACACGCGCAATCCGGCGGTCAAGACGATCCGCGACTTCACCGACAAGGACAAGATCGCGCTGCCGGCGGTGAAGGTGTCGATCCAGGCGATCACGCTTCAGATGGCGGCCGAGAAGGCCTTCGGCGAAGGTCAGCAGAACAAGCTCGATCACCTGACCGTGTCCATGTCCCATCCGGACGCGCAGACCGCGCTGCTCTCGGGTGCATCCGAGATCACGGCGCATTTCAGCTCGCCGCCGTTCCAGTACCAGCAGCTCGAGAAGCCCGGCATCCATACCGTCCTCAACTCCTACGACGTCCTCGGCGGCCCGGCCACCTTCAACCTGGTGTGGACGACGTCCAAGTTCCGCAACGACAATCCCAAGCTGTACGATGCATTCGTCAAGGCGCTCGACGAGGCGATCGCCAGCATCAATGCCGACAAGCGCGGCGCGGCCGAAGCCTACCTGCGGATCTCGAAGGACAAGAAGGACAAGGTCGACGACATCCTCAAGATGCTCAACGACCCCGGCATCAGGTACACCACGACGCCGGAGAGCGTGATGAAGTACGTGAACTTCATGCTCAAGACCGGCTCCATCAAGGTCAAGCCCGATTCGTGGAAGGACCTGTTCTTCCCGAACGCGCACAACCTCCAGGGCGGCTGATCCGCATGCCGTCGCTGCCGGATTACGGTGCCGTGCTGGCGGCGCGCAGCCGGGTTCAACGCCATGTCCGGCGCACGCCCGTGCTGACCAGCGAGGCGCTCGATGCCGCCGTCGGCGCGCAGCTCTTCTTCAAGTGCGAGAACCTGCAGCACGTCGGCGCGTTCAAGGCGCGCGGTGCCGTCAATGCCGTGATGGCGTTGCCCGACGACGTCGCCGCGCGCGGTGTGGTCACGCATTCGTCCGGCAATCACGGCGCCGCCCTCGCGTATGCCGCACGTCTGCGCGGCATTCCGGCCTGGATCGTGATGCCCGAGAACGCGCCCGCAGCCAAGCAGGCGAACGTGCGCGCTTACGGCGGAACCATCCGGTTCTGCGCGCCCACGCTCGCGGCGCGCGAGGCGACGTGTGCCGCCGTGCAGGCCGAAAGCGGGGCGACGCTGGTTCATCCGTTCGACAACGAGCACGTGATCGCGGGACAGGGCACCGCCGCACTCGAGCTGCTCGAGGACGTTCCCGGGCTCGATGCGATCGTCACGCCATGCGGTGGCGGCGGCCTGCTGTCGGGCACCGCGATCGCCGCCCACGGCGTGCGTCCGGGCATGCGCGTGTTCGGGGCCGAGCCGCTCGGCGCCGACGATGCGCAGCGCTCGCTGGCCGCCGGCCACGTGATTCCGCAGGAGCATCCGAACACCATCGCCGACGGCCTGCGCACATCGCTGTCCGAGCGCACGTTCGCGATTCTCTCGCGCGAGGTGGAGGCGATCGGCACCGCCACCGAGCCGGGCATCGTGCGCGCGATGCGCATGAGCTGGGAAGCGCTTCGGGTCATCGTGGAGCCGTCGTCCTCGGTGCCGCTCGCGTGCCTGCTCGAGGGCACCATTGCACTGCGCGGTGCGAAGATCGGCATCGTGCATCACCGGCGGCAACGTCGATCTCGACCGCCTGCCGTGGCAATCATGAGCACTGCTGCCAACGTGACGCCATCGCCTGCGCCGTCGCCGGCACCCGACGCGCCGCTGCTCGACGTTCGCGGCGTGACCCTCCAGTACAAGACCCGCGAGCACCTGGTCACGGCGACGTTCCGCGTCGACTTCCAGGTGTTCCGGTCGGAGCGCTTCATCCTCCTGGGCCCGTCCGGCTGCGGAAAGTCGACGCTGCTCAAGGCGGTCGGGGGCTATATGCACCCGGTCGAGGGCGAGATCCGGCTCAAGGGCGAGGCGATCACGCGCCCCGGGCCCGATCGCATGATGGTGTTCCAGGAATTCGATCAGCTCCTGCCGTGGAAGACCGTCAAGGACAACGTGCTCTTTCCCCTGTTGGCGACGGGACGCCTCACGCGCAAGGCGGCCGAGGAGCGCGCGATGCACTACATCGCCAAGGTCAACCTCGCCAAGTTCGCCGACAGCCTGCCGCACACGCTATCGGGCGGCATGAAGCAGCGCGTGGCCATCGCCCGCGGCATGGCGATGGAGCCGGACGTGCTGCTCATGGACGAGCCGTTCGCGGCGCTCGACGCGCTCACGCGGCGCAAGATGCAGGACGAGCTGCTCGCGCTGTGGGAAGAGACGCGCTTCACCGTGCTGTTCGTGACGCACTCGATCCCCGAGGCGATCAAGATCGGCAGCCGCATCCTGCTGCTCTCGCCCCATCCGGGGCAGGTGAAGGCGGAGCTCAACAGCCTGCCGCCGCGCGCGGGGGAGAGCGATCCCGAAGCCGTGCAGGCGCTCGAAGCCAAGATCCACTCCATGCTCTTCGCCGATGCCGTCGAGGAGCAACCACCACCGGAGGCCGCCCATGGCTGAGAACGTCGCCCGCGCCGAGGTCTATCGGCAGCCGCTCGATTCGAGCGCCTTCGGCATCGTCCAGAAGCCGCTGTCGACCTGGGAGCGCATCTTCAACCAGGGCGCGGTGCGCAAGGCGCTGCTCCTGATCGCGCTCGCGCTGACGTGGGAGCTGTACGCGCGCTGGCTCAACAACCCGCTGCTGTTCCCGACGTTCTCGTCCATGCTCGCCGCGTTCTGGGAGGCGATCGCGTCGGGCACGCTGCCCGCACGCGCAGCGGTCTCGATCAAGGTCCTGCTGATGGGCTACGCATCGGGGATCCTCCTCGCCGCCGTGCTCACGATCGTGGCGATCAGCACGCGCGTCGGCACCGACCTGCTCGAGCTCCTGACGTCGATGTTCAATCCGCTCCCGGCCATCGCGCTCCTGCCGCTCGCGTTGCTGTGGTTCGGGCTCGGCAGCGGCAGCCTCGTGTTCGTGCTGATCCATTCGGTGCTCTGGGCGGTGGCGCTCAACACCCACTCGGGCTTCCTGTCGGTTTCGCAGACGATGCGCATGGTGGGGCGCAACTACGGCCTCGGCGGCCTGCGCTACGTCGCGCAGATCCTCATTCCCGCGGCATTCCCGAGCATCCTCACGGGCCTCAAGATCGGCTGGGCCTTCGCCTGGCGCACGCTGATCGCGGCCGAGCTCGTGTTCGGCGTGTCCTCGGGCAGCGGCGGGCTCGGCTGGTTCATCTACGAGAACAAGAACCAGCTCGAGATTCCGGCGGTGTTCGCGGGGCTCTTCACCGTCATTCTCATCGGCCTCGCCGTCGAGAACGTCGTGTTCAGGACCCTCGAGGCGAGGACGGTCCGGCGCTGGGGAATGCAGAGCTAGCGGCAGCTCCGGGGCTGCCTCCGGGGCAGCCCGGAGGTGATCACGCAGGTGCGCGTCACCCATGCAGATCCTCATCACCGAATTCATGGACGCCGCCGCGGTGGCGAGCCTCGCAGCTCGCTATCCCACGCGCTACGAGAAGGACCTCGTCGACCGTCCGGAAGCGCTGCGCGAGGCGATCGCCGGTGCCGACGCGCTGATCGTTCGCAACCGCACGCAGGTTCGCGCCGAGATGCTCGCCGCGGCGCCGCGCCTCAAGGTTGTCGGTCGCCTCGGCGTCGGCCTCGACAACATCGACGTTGCCGCGTGTCGCGCGCGTGGCATCGAAGTCATTCCGGCCACCGGCGCGAACGCACTCGCCGTAGCCGAGTACGTGATCGCGACGGCGATGATGCTGTTGCGCGGCGCCTATGGCAGCAGCGCTGCGGTCGCGGCCGGTGCGTGGCCGCGCGCGCAGCTCTCGAATGGCCGCGAGATCGCCGGGAAGTCGATGGGGATCGTCGGCTTCGGCGACATCGGCCGCCGTGTCGCCCACCTCGCGTGCGCGCTCGGCATGCGGGCGTTGCGCTTGCGATCCGCAGGTGCTCCCGTCGGCAATGCAGGAGCACGACGTCGTCGCCTGCGAGCTCGACGCGCTGCTCGCGCAATCCGACGTGGTCACCTTGCACATCCCGCTGCTCGACACGACGCGCAACCTCGTCGATGGCCGGCGCATCGCGGGCATGAAATCCGGCGCGGTGCTCATCAACACCGCGCGCGGTGGCGTGATCGACGAAGCCGCGTTGGCCGACGCGCTGCGCGCGGGCCGCCTCGGCGGCGCGGCGCTCGACGTGTTCGCGGACGAGCCGTTGCGGGCGGGATCGCCGCTCGCCGATTGCCCCAATCTCATCCTGACGCCGCACATCGCGGGTGTCACGGCCGAATCGAACGAGCGCGTGTCGGCGCTCATCGCGCGAGCGCGTCGCCGCTGCGCTCGCCGCGCGCTGAAGGAGAGCCTCCCATGCCTGTCATGACCCTCGATCAACTCACGGACCTCGCCACGCGGGCGTTGCTCGAGGCGGGCGCGGGAAGCGTCATGGCGGAAACGACGGCGCGTGCGCTCGTCACCGCGGACGCGCAGGGCCTCGCCTCGCACGGCGTGTCGCGCGTCCCGCAATACGCGGCGCATCTGCGCAACGGACGTGCGGTCGGCGACGCCATACCGGTCATCACGCACTCGCGCGGCGGCGCATTCGTCGTCGACGCCGGATGCGGCCTCGCCTTCCCGGCATGCGCGCTCGCGGTCACCGAAGCCGTCGTGCGCGCGCGCGAGCACGGCGTTGCCTACGGCGCCGTCACCAACAGCCATCACTTCGGTGTCGCAGCCGATCACTTGCGTCCCGTTGCGGCCGCGGGGATGGTCGGGCTTGCGATGGGCAACTCGCCATCGGCCATGCCGGCCCCCGGTGGCCGTCGTCCCGTCTTCGGCACGAATCCCATTGCGGCGATCTTTCCGCGGCGGATGGGCGATCCGATCGCGATCGACCTCTCGCTGTCGGAGGTCGCGCGCGGCAAGCTGATGGTCGCGGCGAAGGAGAAGAAGCCGATTCCGCTCGGCTGGGCGCTCGATCGCGACGGCAACCCGACGACCGATCCCGCGGCAGGGCTCGAAGGCAGCATGCTGCCCGTGGGCGGGACCAAGGGCGCGATGCTGGCGCTCATGGTCGAGTTGCTGGTCACCGCACTGTCCGGGGCCGCGATCGGCTCCGAAGCGAGCTCGTTCTTCGTCGAGGAGGGCAACCGGCCGCGCATCGGCCAGGCGTTCCTCGTCATCGATCCCGCCGCGCTCGCGGGACACGACACCTACTACGACCGGGTCGAAGCGCTCATCGCCGCGATCACCGTGGATCCCGAGGTGCGGCTGCCCGGTGCACGGCGGCGGCAGCTCGCGGCACGGGCGGCGAAGGAGGGCGTGGAGATTCCGGCGTCGCTCATCGCGGAGCTCACCCGGCTCGGCGCGTGATCGCTTTGGCGCGCGGCGGTGCGCGCCGTTCGAAGGCGCGACGGAGCATCAGCGCGCCGGGCCGCCCCCAGCGCGAATGCCGGCGTGCGCAGCACGAAGGCAGTCCAAGCCGCTACTGCTTGCTGCCGGCGAGCGCTTCCTGCTCCATCAGCAGGTACGTGCCGTACGCATTGCCGCGATTCGCCTGCTCGAACGCGGGCAGCTTCGAGAAACGCGACCAGTCGGCCTTGCCGTAGGCCTCGTCGAAGGACTCCAGCTCGGCGACCGCGCGCCCCATCGTCTGGCGCAGGTAGAGCAGGTAGTCGCGCGTGAGTGCGAGATCGCGCTCCACGTCCTTCGAGGCGGGGCCGTGTCCCGGCACCGCAACGGCCGGCTTCACGGTGATCATCTTGTCGAGGGCCTCGAGCCAGCCCTTGCTGTCCGCGTTGCCGACGAACGGCACGCGCCCCGCGAACACGAGATCGCCGGTGAACAGCACGCGATCCTCCACCACGTAGAGCAGGATGTCCTCGGGCGAATGCGCGCCTTCGGAATAGAGGATGCGGAACTGGAGGCCGCCGAAGCGGAAATCGGTGTCGCCGTCGAGCCACACGTCCGGCGGGACGATTCGCGTCTCGTCGTCCACCCACGGGAAGAGCTCCTGCCGGCGCTGGGCGAGGCGCTCGACCGCCATTGCCGACGCGAGGTACTGCCGGGCCTTGCGCTGCGCCCAGATCTCCGCGCCTTCGGCCTTGAAGGCCTGCAGGCCGTAGATGTGATCGGCGTGATAGTGCGAGACGATCACGCGCTTGATCGGCAGCGGCGTGATCTTGCGGATGGCCGCGATCATCGCGCGGCCCAGCACCGGCGTGCCCAGCGCATCGAATGCGATCACGCCGCCGGGGGTGACGACGAATCCCGCGTTCGACATGAAGCCCTTGTTCAGCGCGCTGGCCGCGCCGGCCTCGCCCTGGAAGAACCAGCAGTGGGCGGACAGCCGCTGCGGCGTGAGCACGATGTCGTCGGCGGCGCAGGCGACGAACGGGACGAGGGCGAGCGCCACGCACGCGCCCCACAGCCGAACGAGCGATCGTTTCATGCGCTCATTTTACCGTCGCGCTCATCGCTTCCGGAGCGGCAGGATGTCGTCGGCGCAGGAGTGTGGGAGCGTCGGGTCGTCGTCACTGCGCACGGCCCAACGAGTAGCGCAGCGCAAGCCACGCCGTCCGCGCCGCGCCGACGCCGCGAAACGCCTCGGACTGCGCGAGCTCGGGCGCGAAAGTGTCGCCGGGACCGCGGAAGAAATTGGCGCCGAGCATGCCTAGCGTCTGATAGCGCCGATTGAACACGTTGCCCACCTGCGCTTCGATCTGCCAGCGCGGCGCAGGTCGCCACGTGGCGTCGAGATCGAGCACGGCATAGCCGGGCACGCGCCCCGCAGGGTCGCCGTTGTTCTCGTCGCCGCGTGCGTACTGGTGGCTCGCGGCGACCAGCGTTGCGGCAACGTCCCATCCGGGGCCGGCCGCAACCTCGCACGGAGCTTCAGGAGATCCGCCGGAATGCCCGGGATGCGGTCACCGCTGTGCACGACGATCGTGCCCGTCGCGTCGGCGCTCGCGTTGTTGGGGCTGTGCTCGGCGAAGTCGGTCGCGAACACCGCACGGATGTGGCTGTAACGTGCGGCGAGATGGAACGGTCCGACCGGCAACGAGCCTGCGAGCTCGATCCCGGTGCGCTTGGTGCGTCCGGCGTTGCTGAAGTAGCCGGTGTTCACCGCGCCGGTGCCGGTGGCGATGAACTGGATGTCGTCGGCGAGCGAGGTGCGGAACAGCGCCGCGCTCCAGGTGCCGCGTCCATCGCCGGAAACGGTCCAGCGGCCACGGGCACCCGCTTCGAGCGTGGTGGCGATCACGGCCTTGAGCGGCGGGTCGGCAACGAAGATGTTGGGCAGCGAGCAGGGCGCTGCCGGATCCGCGCAGGTGAGCTCGGCGGCCGTGGGCACGCGCATGCCCTGGCTCACGTTGCCGTAGATGGTGCTGCTGCGCGCGAGCTGGTAGGTCGCCCCGGCGGCGGCGTTGAGGCGCTCGTAGGTGTGAGTGCCGGCCAGCCCGGGTGCCGTTCCCGTGTTGTCGTCGATCGCGATGCGCGCGGTCTGGTAGCGCGCCGACAGCGTACCGCTCAGCCGCTCGCTCAACGCGACGACGTCCTGCGCGTACACGCCGAGCTGGGTGGTCCGGGTGCTTGCATCGACGGTCGTCGCCGGCGCACCGATGCTCACCGTCTCGCGGTCCGGCGTGAACATCGCGTCCTCGCTCGCCTGCGTGAAGTCCGTCGTACCCCAATCCGCCGCGATGCCCGCGGTGACGCGATGCCGCGTAACGCCGAGCGTGTGCGTCGAGGTCCATTGCGCGGACGCGCCGGCGCTGCGGGTGTGCGTATCCGATGTCAGATTGAACGCCTGCGGCGCGTCGTCCGCGGCCGCATCCGGATTCACGTTGCTGTTGACGCCGCTGCTGCGGAGCTTCCGTGCATAGGCGTTCACCACCACGCTGTCGCCGCCGCCGAGGCCGCGACGCCCGAAGAGCGTGACGGCAGCGAGCTCGTTGTGCGTGGTGTCCGGCCACGTATAGGCCTGGCGCGGCGCATCGAGCATCGACACCGGCAGCGCCTGCGTCCCATTGAGCTCGTTGTCGGCGACGAGCAGCGTTGCCCCCACTTCGTCGCGGCCGCTGCGCCACGCACCCTTGCCGAACGCCTGCCGGATGCGGCTCGACGAGTGATCGCGCCAGCCGTCCTCGTCGTAGGCATGGGCCGTGAGATAGCCGTCGAGGGCGCCGCCGCTGCCGCCCAGCTCCGCCGTCGCGCTGCGCCGGCCGTAGCTGCCGCCCGAGACCTCCGCCGCCGCCCCGGGGTAGCGCAGTCCGTCCTTGGTGTATATCGCGAATGCGCCGCCCAGCGTGTTCAGGCCGTAGACGGGGTTCGAGCCCGGCATGACCTGCAGGCTCGCGATCGCGTTCACCGGGATCAGGTCCCAGTTCACGACGTCGCCGAACACCTCGTTGACGCGCACGCCGTCGAGAAATACCGAGACGCCGGTCGGCGTTCCGAGCAGGGGCGAGGCGGTGAAGCCGCGGAAGCTGATGTCGGGCTGGAACGGATTCCCGCTCGCCGCGTTGTGCTGACGCTCGTCACCGCGCGTTCGAGGAACCCGGCACACCGACGACGCGCCGCTGCGACCGATCTCGCGCGCATCGAACACCTGCAGGTTCGCGGGCACCTCGGACAGTGGCGTGGCGAGGCCGGGGAGCGGCACCGTCGCAACCACTTCGACGGGCGGGCAGCTGCTCCGGGATGGCGCCTCGCTGCCCGTCGCGGGTCCGGGCGCGACGCCACCGAGGATTGCACCGACGATCGCGCACGTCCCCGCGTACGACCTCACCGGATCACCACACCCCACGGCAGCTTGCCGACGGCGACTTCCTTGAGCAGCGCGTTGTGCGCGGTGTCGACGACGGCCACGGCATTGGAGCGTCCGCACGCGACGTAGAGCTTGCTGCCATCGGGCGTGAGCGCCATGTTCCACGGTCGCTTGCCGACGGCGAGCTCCTTCACGATGGTGTTGGTCGCGGTGTCGATGACCTGCACGGTGCCGGGGCCGCCTGCGGTGACGTACACGCGCTTGCCGTCCGGCGCGACGGTGACGCCGTTGGAGCGCACCCCCGCCTTGATCGTGGTCACGAGCTCCTGCTTCGCCACGTCGATCACCGCCACCGCGTCGGCGTGCTCGGCGGCGACGTACGCGCGCGAGCCGTCGGGCAGGAAGCCGATGCCCCGCGGGCGCTCGCCGACCTTGATCGAGTTCACGACCACGCCCTTCGCGACGTCCACGATGTCGACCGAATCGGCTTCCTCCGCGCTCGCGTACAGCCACTTGCCGTCGGGACTGAACACCGCGTGCTCGGGGTTCTTGCCCGTCATGCGGATCGTGCGCACGACCTTGAGCGTGTCCGTGTCCACGAGCACGACCTGATCGTTCTCCTCGACCGCCGCCGACAGCAGCTTGCCGTCGCGCGAGAGATAGATCGCTTCCGGCGACTTGCCGAGCGGCACGCGCGTCAGCTCTTTCCCGGCGGCAAGGTCGTACACGATGAGCGAGCCCGACGTCTGGTCGCTGACGTACAGCGCGCTTGCCGTCGGGGGCCACCGCGATGCCGCGCGGCCGCTGGCCGATGTTGAGGGTCGACGTGACGCGATCGTCCGCGGTGTCGATCACCGACACCGTGGCGGAGCCTTCGTTGGGGACGTAGGCGAACGGCGCGGCGGTGGCGGACGCGTGCACGAGTCCCGCGAGAACGACGGAAAGAATCCAGGCAAACCAACGCACGACAGCACCTCCTGTGGTTCGGGTCGCAATCGTGGAAGTGTGCGCCTGCCGCCATTGGCTGCGGCACTCCGTCGTGCGTACTGACCCGCTGAAGGCTGCAGATGCTAACCCATCCGGCATTCGCCGCGGCGCAGTCGCACGTGTTGCGTGAGGGAAAGACGCGCAGAACACGCGCTACAACGCTACCGAGCCCAAGATCGGCGTCGGGAATGTCGCGGGGCTTCAGCCCAAGTGGTCGTACACGGCCGACGGCGACATCTCGGCGACACCGACGGTGCCGGGAGACTCCGTGTACGTCGTCGACCACGGCAACGCGCCCCCAACAACGCCGGCGTGGCTTCGTCCACCGCGTTGACCGCGACACCGGCGCGCAGGTCTGGAAGCATCAGCGTGGACACGATCCAGCCAGCGTCCCGGCCCAACAAATCACGCACCAGTCCGGCGATCGTCGGCGAACAGCTGTGATCTTCGGCACGCAGTCGGGGCGCATGCGATCGCGGTCGTGAGTAAGACCGACGGTCACGTCCTGTGGAAGACCCTCCTCGATTCGCATCCGTTCGCGATCGTGACGCAGTCGCCGGTCATCGTGGGGAACCGCGTGTACGTCGGAGCGGCCTCGATCGAGGAAAACTACGTCGCCTTCGCCCGACGCGTGCTGCAGTGCGCGCGGCAGCGTCGCTGCCGTCGATCTCAACACCGGCGCGATCGTGTGGCAGACGTACACGATCCCGGCACAGCGCGTTCAAGAGGGCTACGCCGGCGCCGGCGTGTGGGGCAGCACGGTTGCCGTCGACATGAAGCGCAGGAACCTGTACGTCACGACCGGCAACAACTACGGGACGGTCGCGTGCATCGTCGGCCTGATTGGGCCTCTGCCAGCGACGTGGCATGTCCCTGGGTAGGCGCAAACATTTCGGGGCCGGATTTCGACTTCGCTCAGGGGGCATCGCTGTTCACCGTGCAGTCGGAAGGCAAGCCGCGCGATCTCGTCGGTGCGGGCCAGAAGAGCGGGATGTTCTGGGCATCTCGATCCGGATACCGGCGCAGTCGTGTGGAATTGGCAGGTGCGACCGGGATCGAGCCTCGGCGGGCTCGAGGGGGGATCTGCCGTCGATGGCACGCGGCGTGTATGCGGCTCTCGTGAATCTTTACGGTATCTCCTACTACCTGGAGCCGACCCACACATTGGTCACGCCTCCTCCCTTCACTCCGCCGGCGGCTGGGCAGCGCTGGACGCTGCGACGGGCGCCTCGTGTGGCAGATCTCGGACCTGCAGGCAGCATGGGCCTTGGCCCTGTCGACCGTCGCCAACGGTGTCGCCTACGCTTGCTCGATGAACCCGACGCGGGAACCTGCATACGCGCTGAATGCCGCGACCGGCGCGATCCTGTGGTCATTCGCATACGGCTGATCCGTACGACCGCGGGTTCCTGCAACAACGGCCCCGCCAGTCGTCGACGGCGTCGTGTACTGGGGCACCGGCTACGGCATCTTGGGCCGACTCTCGGACGGTCGCAACAACAAGCTCTACGCCTTCGCGTTGCCGTGATATCGACCGGCACGAGCCGGTTCGGCTAAACTCCGCCCTTCCGGCGCGGGCGCACTCGACATTGCGCCCGCGCAGTATCGCCGCTTCGTCACCCAGCCCGACCCGCACGTTGCATCGCTTGTCCCGTTTCGCCTCCGCTGTAGCTTCGTGTGCGTGCTGGCTCTCGTCGCGTGCGGCGTGCAGCCGAACTCGCGCGCGCAGGACGCGGTCGCGCCGCAGGTCCTCGATCCCGTCGTCGTCACCGCAACCCGCACGCGTGGGCCGCAGCTTCGATCTGCCTGCGTCCGTCGACACCATCGACCGCGGCACGATCCAGAATGGCCAGCCGATGGTCAATCTGTCGGAGACGCTCGTGCGCATCCCGGGCATCACCGCGCTCAACCGCCAGAATTACGCGCAGGATCTGCAGATCTCCTCGCGCGGATTCGGCGCGCGCTCGACCTTTGGCGTGCGCGGCATCCGGCTGTACCAGGACGACATTCCCGCGACGATGCCCGACGGTCAGGGCCAGACCGGCAGCTTCAGCCTGCTCTCCGCCCAGCGCGTCGAGGTGCTGCGCGGACCGTTCTCCACGCTCTACGGCAACGCCTCGGGCGGCGTGATCAGCGTGTACACCGAGGACGGTACCGACCGCCCGGAGCTCACGACGACGGTCGGCGCCGGCAGTGATCGCGCGCACACCCTCGGCTTCAAGCTCACCGGCAGCACGGAGCCGACGAATCCCGGTGCGGACCGTATCGCCCGCTACGTTGCGGCGGTGAGCCGGTTCGACACCGAGGGCTACCGCGATCATTCCGCTGCACGCCGCGACCTCGTCAATTCCAAGGTGGGTCTCGCTCTCGCTCCGGGGACCAAGCTCACCCTCATCGGCTCGACGCAGTACCAGCCCGAGACGCAGGACCCGCTGGGACTCACCCGCGCGCAGTGGCAGGCGAATCCGCGCAGCGTCGATGCCTCGGCGCTGCAGTACGACACGCGCAAGACGATCCGCCAGGAGCAGGGCGGTGCGACGCTCGACCAGCGCGTCTCGCCCACGACGGATCTCAAGCTCACGGGCTACTACGGCCAGCGTCGGGTACGCCAATACCTCGCATTGCGGGGCGACGGCGCGACCTCGTCGGGCGGCGTGCCCGATCTCGATCGCAGCTTCGACGGCGCCTCGGCGCGTTTCACCTGGCGCGCCGGCACCGCGTTGCCGCTCAGCATCGCCGCGGGCATCGACTTCGACCGCCAGGACGAGCACCGGCGCGGATACGTGAACGACAACGGCAACCTCGGCGATCTCCGGCGCGACGAGGACAACCGCGTGCAGAGCACCGCGGTGTACGGCCAGATCGAATGGTCACCGTGGTCGAGCGCGAGCCTGACGGGCGGTGTGCGCAGCGCCAACGTTTCGTTCCGCTCCGCCGATCACTACGTCACGGCGCTAAACCCGGACGACAGCGGCAGCACCAGCTTCAGCAACGTCGCGCCCGTCTTCGGGGCCGTGTATCACGTCTCCGACAACGTCAACGTGTACGCGAGCTACGGCACGGGCTTCGAGACGCCAACGGGCGTCGGAGCTCGCATACCGCCGCAACGGAACGGGCCTCAACTTCGATCTCGACGCAGCCACGAGTCATGCGACGGAGATCGGGGTGAAAACGCTCATCGTGGGCCGGCATCGCCTCAATGTGGCCCTCTTCACCACGACGACGAACAAGGAGATCGTGGTCGACACCGCGACGGGTGGCCGGACCATCTACAAGAACGCCGGCCGCACCGAGCGTGCGGGCGTCGAGGTCGTCTGGGATGGGCAGCTCACGAAGGAGCTGACGGCGCACGTGGCGCTCACCTGGCTGCGCGCGACGTTCGCCGACGCGTTCACCACCGGGACGCCGCCGACGACGGTGCAGGCGGGAGCCAGGCTGCCCGGCGTGCCGCCGCGTTCAGCGTATGCGGAGCTCGCGTGGATCGCCGGCAGGTATGGCAGGATTCAACGCTGCGCTCGAAGTCCAGCACACCGGGCAGATCTACGTGAACGAGCGCAATACGGATGCGGCTCCGGCAGTGACCCTGGGCAACGTTCGCGTCGGGCTTCGCCCAAGGGTGGCCGGGCGTCACGCTGCGCGAGTTCGTGCGCGTCAACAACATCACCGACCGGACGTATGCCGGTTCGGTCATCGTCAACGATACGAATGGACGTTACTTCGAGCCCGCTCCGGGGCGCAACTGGTTTGCCGGCATCAGCGCCTCTGCACGGTTCTGAGCGCTACACGCGCACGTCGGTGCTGCTGCACTGGCTGATCGCCGCGATGGTCGGCGTGCAGTTCTTCTGGGGCTGGTGGATGCAGTCGATCGCGAAGCAGCCCGTGGGACCGCGCGTGGATGCCTTCAATCTGCACAAGTCGGTGGGCCTCACGATTCTCGCGCTCATGCTCGTGCGCCTTGCCTGGCGCGCGCTGCACCCACCGCCCGCGCTGCCGCCCATGCCGCACTGGCAGCAAATCGCGGCGCGCGCCAACCACGCGCTGCTGTATGCGGTGCTGATCGGGCTGCCGCTCGCGGGCTATCTGGGATCGGCCTTCAGCGGATATCCGGTCAGGTACTTCGGCATGACCCTGCCGGCGTGGGCGGCCAAGCACGAGCAGCTCAAAGAGCTCATGAGCGTGGCTCACCTCGTGCTTGGCTGGATGCTCGCGTTCGCCGTCGCCCTGCACGTCGCGGCGGTAGTCAAGCACGCCTACGAAAGCGGGCCGCAGCTCATTGCGCGCATGGGGTGGCGCCGGCATCGCGCTCGATAACGCGGCGCTGACGCAGGCGGGGCAGACCACCATCCAACCCGCACCGGTGCTGCCCTCGCGTGATTCGACGGTGCGCGAGGGATATGCGCGGGGCCGCGGGCCGCGGGGGTTCAGTGCGCGGCAACGAGCAGCCCGGCGGTGCTGTCGTGGTGGTACTCGTGCGCCATGTCGAGCGCTGTCTTGCCGCGATTGTCCTTGAGGTCCGCACGCGCACCGGCCTCGAGCAGCGCCTTCACCGTATCGGCGTGACCATATCCCGCCGCCCACATGAGGGCGGTCAGATCGTTGCGGTAGACCGCGTTCGGATCGACGCCCCGTTGCAGCAGCTGCTTCACGACTTCCGTGTGGCCTTCGCCGGCCGCGTACACGATCGCCGTCTTGCCGATGCGATCCGCGGGATCGGTGTGAGCGCCGCGCTCGAGCAGCGCGCGCACGATCTCGACCTGCCCGCCGTACGCGGCCGCCATGAGCGGCGTGATGCCGTTGACCGCGGCGACGTTCACGTTAGCCCCGGCGTCGAGCATCGCGCGCGCGAGCGCGGTGTCGTTCTTCTTCAGCGCGATGACGAGCGCCGTCTCGCCGAGCCGGTTGCGCGAGTCGACCACGGCGCCGTCGTGCAGCGCTCGCTGCACGCCGCCCGCGTCGCCGGTGCGCGCCGCGATCAAAAGGCGGGCGTTCACGGCGATGTCGTCGTCGGCTCGAACGACGGGCACGGCAAACAGCAGGGCGAGGGCAGTGGCAGCGAGGGTGCGGCGCATGGACGAACCTTTCGAATTCCTTGAAGTGGTGGCGGGAACCCGGCGCCGTTGCAAGCGCACGGAACTTGGAATATAACGCACGGCACGCACCAGACGCAGCATCCCCGGGAGATCCGCGCGGACGTGCGCATGTGCGGTGCAGCAACCCCAAGGAGGAGAAACCATGAAACCAGAGATGACCGGAACGGTGTTGGCCACGGTCGCATTGCTCGCGTTCGCCGGGGCGGCAAGCGCGCAAGGTGCAGCGGAGGTGAGCGGCGGCGCCACGACCACCGCGCGGCCGATGTCGAAGGCACTCGCGCCCGTATCGCAGGCGATGCTCGATGGCGCGGCGAAAGAGCGGGCCAACTGGCTGCATCCCAACGGCAGCTACGAACAGACGCGCTACTACCCGGGCACGCAGATCAACCGCAGCAACGTCGGCAAGCTCAAGCCGGCGTTCGTGTTCCAGACCGCCGTGCTGGAGTCGATGGAGACCGCGCCGATCGTCGTCAACGGCGTGATGTTCCTCACCACCTCCTACAACCACGTCTACGCGATCGATGCGGTCACGGGCGAGGAGTTCTGGCACTACAAGCACAAGATGGGGCCGATCACCACGTTCTGCTGCGGTCCCAACAATCGCGGCGTCGCCGTGAGTGGCGACCGCCTGTTCATGGGCACGCTCGACGCCAAGCTGGTCGCGCTCGATGCCAAGACCGGCAAGCTGCTGTGGGAGACGCAGATCGCCGATCCGGAAAAGGGCTACTCCGAAACGATGGCGCCCACCGTCGTCGAGGACAAGGTGCTGATCGGCACCAACGGCGGCGAGTACGGCATCCGCGGCTTCGTGAAGGCGTACGACGCCAAAGACGGCAAGCTGCTGTGGACGTTCTACACGATCCCCGAGAAGGGGCACGAAGGCACGTGGGACCCGAAGGACGCCACCGGTCGCGACATGCACCGCGACATCGCAGCCGAGAAAGCCGCCTTCGCGAAGGACAGCTCGTTCTATCAGACGCTCGGCGGCGGCGTGTGGATGACGCCGGCGATCGATCGCAAGTCGCGCACCGTTTTCTTCGTGGTGGGGAATCCGTCGCCGGACCTCTACGGTGCCATCCGCCCGGGCGACAACCTGTACACCGACTCGATGGTCGCGATCGACCTCGACAAGGGCACGTACAAGTGGCACTTCCAGTACATCGCGCACGACGTGTGGGACCTCGACGCCGTCAGCCCGCCGATCCTCACGCAGGCGAAGGACAAGAGCGGCAAGATGGTCGACGTCGTGATCCACGGCGGCAAGACCGGGCAGATCTACGTCAACGACCGCAACACCGGCAAGCTCATCCGCTTCTCGGAAGCGATGATCCCGCAAGAGAACATGTGGGTGCTGCCGACCAAAGAGGGTGCGCGCATGCTTCCGGGCGCGAACGGCGGCGTGGAGTGGTCGCCGATGGCCGTGAATCCGAAGCTGCGCCTGGCCTACGCCGCCAACCTGCATCAGCCGATGACGTATCACGTCGAGGAAGCGCAGTATCCGGGCGGCTCCAAGCTCTGGCTCGGCGGCGCGTTCAAGACGATCCCGAGCGAGGAGCAGTGGGGGCGTCTGGTTGCGGTGAACCTCGATACCGGCAAGGTGGCGTGGGGGGCGAAGACGCCGCAGCCGCTCATCGGCGGCGTGCTCGCGACGGCAGGCGACGTCGTGTTCAACGGCGAGGCGAACGGCTGGTTCAAGGCCTTCGACGCGCAAAGCGGCAAGGAGCTGTGGAAGTTCAACTGCGGCGCCGGCGTCAATGCGCCCGCCGTGAGCTATACCATCAAGGGCAAGCAGTACGTCGCGGTTGCGGCCGGTGGCAACAACCAGATCGACGCCAAGCGCGGCAACAGCGTGTACGTGTTCGCGCTGCCGTAAGCTGAACTTTCAAACGTCCCGGCCACTCCGTTCCGACGGGGTGGCCGTTTTTTTGACGAGGTTGAAGCTTCTTTGTCGAGGTGGAAGTGATCGCGAAGCGTTCGTCGTGTCTCCTTGCCGCGGGCATGCTTGCCCTTGCCACGCATGCGTTGGCGCAGACCGGAGCCTCGGGCGCGCCGGCGGCTCCGGCCAAGGCGGCCGTATGCGAGGCGTGTCACGGGCCCAACGGCAATGCGTACGGGGCTCTATCCGATTCTCGCCGGCCAACGGCCCGTTACATCTATCTGCAGCTCAAGGATTTCAACGAGGGCCGGCGCAAGGACGAGCAGATGTCGCCCGTTGCGAAGGATCTGACGCAAGGACGAGATGCTCGCGCTGGCGAGCTATTTCGCGGCGCAGAAGCCGACGCCCAACAATTTCAAGGCCGACTCCGCAGAAGGTCGCCGCGGGCCGCAAGAAGGCCGACGAGGTGCTGTGCGCGATGTGCCACCTCGGCGGCTTCTCCGGCCAGAACGAGATCCCGCGGGTGGCCGGGCAGAACTACGATTACGTCGTGAAGCAGCTCAAGGACTTCAAGGCGCGGCGGCGCACCAACGACGCGGGCAACATGACGAGCGTGGCCGGCACGCTGTCCGACGAGGACATCGAGAACCTCGCGAACTTCATCGCCAACCTCAGCTGATGCGCAAAACCCGGTTGTTCAGCACGCCATGTTCTCGACATCGGTCCCGAACGACGAAGCGGCCGGCACGACCGCCCAGCCGCGCTTTTCGCGCACTACCGCCGGCGTAGAATGGCGGGGCCTGGTCGTGCGAGGTGTCCATGGATAGCGTCGATCTCGAAGTCCTGAAACGCAGCACCGAATGGGTTGCTGCGGGCCGCAAGGTGCTGCTCGTCACCGTCGTGCGCACCTGGGGCAGCTCCCCGCGTCCGGAAGGCGCGATGCTCGCCATCCGGGACGACGGCGTCGTGGAAGGATCCGTGTCGGGCGGGTGCATCGAGGACGACCTCGTCGATCGCGTGCGCCGCCTGGGCATGACGACGACCAAGTGCGAGGCCGTCACGTACGGCATCTCCGCCGACGAGGCGCGCCGCTTCGGCTTGCCGTGCGGCGGCACCATCCAGCTCGTGCTGGAGCCGCTGTCGGCGCGCGTCACGGTGGTCGGATGTGCTCGCGCCGGATCGGGGAGGGCCGGCTCGTAGCCCGGCGACTCGACCTCGAGACGGGCGAAGCAACCCTGGGTCCGCCCGCGCCACCGACGGCCTGCAGTTCGATGGCCGCGTCCTGACCACGGTTCACGGCCCGCGCTACCGCATGCTGGTGATCGGAGCGTCCCAGCTGTCGAAATATCTGGCCCAGATCGCGATCGGCCTCGATTACCACGTCACGGTGTGCGATCCGCGCGAGGAATACGCGGACACGTGGGACGTGGCGGGCGTGATGCTCGTGAAGGGCATGCCCGACGACACGGTGCACGCCATGAAGCTCGACGAGCGCTGCGCGGTCGTAGCGCTCACGCACGACCCGAAGCTCGACGATCTGGCGCTCATGGAAGCGCTGAAGTCCCCGGCGTTCTACGTCGGCGCCACTGGGCTCGCGCGCCAACAACGCCAAGCGGCGCGAGCGCCTCAAGGAATTCGATCTCGGCGACGCGCAGATCGCACGGCTGCACGGCCCCATCGGCCTTTACATCGGCAGTCGCACGCCGCCCGAGATCGCGGTGTCGATCCTTGCGGAGATCACCGCGGTGAAGAACGGCGTGGCGCTGCCCGATGCCGCGCGCGTGGCCACGGCCAAGGCGCAGCAGCCGCCGGCCGCGGCCTGCCCGGTGATTGCCTAGGCCCGCAGCGCGGATCCAGCGCAGCGTCCGGCGGACTGCGCCTCCCGCGCAGCCCGCATGTCCCCTTACGCCGGCGGACTGCCCTCGCGCATGGCGCTCGTCAGCATCGTGCGCAGCTCCGGGGTGTCCTGATGCTTGTGCACGGTGACGGCATGCTGCACGGCGGCTTCGATGAGCTCCCGGTCGGTGTCCGCCGCCAACGCAACCGTGCACTTGATGTCGCTCGGGTAGTTTCGGCAATCGATGTACTTGCGCATCGGAATCTCCTCTCCGGTAACAGGGTCTTGCGTACCGCTTCCAAGTTGCAACAGCGGCCGTATACTCTCGCAGACGGACATCGGGGCCCGTATACGCATTCTTGCGTAGATGCGCCCTGATCCGCTTCTCGGGGGGACACGCGATGGCGACCACACAGTCCGCTCCAGTACGCCTCACCTCGCGCGAGCACGAGATCCTGCAATGGGTTGCCGCGGGCAAGACCGACGGCCAGATCGCAGCGATTCTCGGGCGCAGCGTGCGCACCGTGCAGAAACATCTCGAGCACGTGTACCTCAAGCTCGGCGTGGAGAACCGTACCGCCGCGGTGATGCGCGTGCATGCACCGCCGTTGCCCGCGCACGATCGCAAGTTCGGCAGCTACTCGAACTGAGCCGCGTATCTGCGGTGCGCGCGCAAGTTGTGCGCGCCGCCTTCGTGCGCACGCCGCGTCACGCATCCGGACGCGCGCTCGCGCCGTCGCCGCGGTGATCAGTGGAAGTCGCGCGAGCGCGCACGCAACTCGCCGAGCATCGCGGAGAGATCGGCGAGACGTCCGCCCACCACGTGCACCACCTCGCCCTCGCGCTCGACGGTGCCGTACACCGCGAGCAGGCGCGAGCCGAGGAGCTCGCGCCGCTGGCGATCCGCGAGATCGCGCCACACGATCACGTTGATCGCGCCGGTCTCGTCCTCGAGCGTCACGAAGATCACCCCGCTCGCGGTATCGGGCCGCTGCCGGCCGATCACGAGTCCCGCGACGCGCACGAGCCGGCCATGAGGTGACTGCGCGAGCGTCGCGGCGGTGATCATCCGCCGCCGCGCGAGCCGGGTGCGCAACAGCGCGACGGGATGGCGGCGCAGCGTGAGGCCGGTGGTGCGATAGTCGGCGCTGATGTCCTGGCCTTCGGTGGGCACCGCGAGCGCCGGCGTGTCATCGTCGATCGTGCTGTCGTCGAGCAGCGGCGGGAGACGTTGCGCGCCTGCGACTTCCCACACCGCGGCGTGACGATGGCCGGCGAGCGTTGCAAGTGCGCCGGCATCGGCGAGGCGATCGAGATCGCGCCGGTCGAGACCTGCGCGGCGCGCGAGATCCGCCACGTCGCGCAGCGGAGCTTCGCGCCTCGCGTTCATGATGCGCTGCGCGCCGGCGTGCGAGAGCCCGGCCACGAGCCGCAGCCCGAGGCGCAACGCAGGTGCCGCGGTGTCCGGTCCGGCGCTGTCCCATCGTCCCGAGCCATGGTTCGGGACAACGGGTTCGAGCGTGCAGTCCCAGTCGCTCGTCGCGACGTCGATCGGGCGCACCTCGACGCCGTGTCGCCGCGCATCCTGCACGAGCTGCGCGGGCGCGTAGAAGCCCATCGGCTGCGAGTTGACGAGCGCCGCGCAGAACGCCGCCGGCTCGTGGCGCTTCAACCACGCCGACACGTACACGAGCAGCGCGAACGACGCCGAATGCGATTCGGGGAATCCGTACTCGCCGAAACCCTGGATCTGCTGGCAGACCTGGCGCGCGAACGTCTGCGCGTAGCCGCGCTCGCGCATGCCGTCCATGAGGCGCGTCTCGAACTTGTCGAGCCCGCCGCGTCGTCGCCACGCCGCCATGGAGCGCCGCAGCTGATCCGCTTCGCCCGGCGAGAACCCGGCCGCGACGATCGCGAGCTGCATCACCTGCTCCTGGAAGATCGGCACGCCGAGCGTGCGCTCGAGCACGCTGCGCACGTCGTCGCTCGGATAGGTGACCGGCTCGAGCCCCTGCCTTCGCCGCAGGTAGGGATGGATCATGCCGCCCTGGATCGGGCCGGGACGCACGATCGCCACTTCGATCACGAAATCGTAGAAGCACACGGGCTTCAATCGCGGCAGCATCGCCTGCTGCGCGCGCGACTCGATCTGGAACACGCCGATCGTGTCGGCGTGTTGCGTCATCTCGTACACGGCCGGGATCCTCGGCGGGGATGTCCTGCATGCGCATCGCCTTGCCGCGGAAGCCGCCGACGAGATCGAGCGCCTTGCGGATCGCGGTGAGCATGCCGAGCGCGAGGCAGTCGACCTTGAGCAGCCCGAGCGCGTCGAGATCGTCCTTGTCCCACTGGATGACGGTGCGGTCTGTCATCGCCGCGTTCTCGACCGGCACCATGCGCTCCAGCAGCCCGCGCGCGATCACGAAGCCGCCGACGTGCTGCGAGAGATGGCGCGGGAAGCCCAGCAGCTCGTTCACGAGCGTCACCAGGCGCGCGATCACGGGACTTTCGGGATCGAAGCCCGCTTCGCGGATGCGCTCGGGCGCGATGGTGCGGCCCTCCCACCAGCCGAGCACGCCGGCGAGGCGATCGACCTGCGCGAGATCGAGCCCGAGCGCCTTGCCGACGTCGCGGATCGCGCTCTTCGGGCGATAGGTGATGACCGTCGCGGCGAGCGCGGCGCGATCGCGGCCGTACTTGCCGTAGACGTACTGGATCACTTCCTCGCGCCGCTCGTGCTCGAAGTCGACGTCGATGTCGGGCGGCTCGTTGCGCTCGCGCGAGATGAAGCGCTCGAACAGCATGCTCATGCGCGAGGGATCCACCTCCGTGATGCCGAGCGCGTAGCACACCGCCGAATTGGCGGCCGAGCCGCGGCCCTGGCAGAGGATCTCCTTGCTGCGGGCGAACGCGACGATGTCGTGCACGGTGAGGAAGTACGGCTCGTAGGAGAGCTCGGCGATCAGCGCGAGCTCGTGCTCGATCAGCGCGCGCACCTCGGCAGTGACGTTGTCCGTCGAGCCGAAGCGGCGCACGAGGCCTTCCTCGACCAGCGCGCGCAGATGCGAGGTTGCCGTGGCGCCCGGCGGCACGATCTCCTCCGGATATTCGTAACGCAGCTCGTCCAGCGAGAACGTGCAGCGCCGTGCAATGCGCACGGTTTCCCCGAGCCACGCGGCAGGGTAGAGGGTGGCAAGGCGCCCGCGCGAGCGCAGGTGGCGCTCGCCGTTGGGATGCAGCGCATGGCCGCATTCGGCAAGCGGCCGGCGCAGGCGGATGGCCGTGAGCGTGTCCTGCAGCGCACGGCGTGCGCGTACGTGCATGTGCACGTCGCCGGTGGCGGCGATGGGCAGGTGCGCGGCCTCGGCCAGCGCCTCGTAGCGCAGGCGCCGGGCGCGATCGCGGGCGGCCACGAACAGGCCCGCGGCGAGCCACGCGCGTCCGGCGAACGTCTGCGCCACCCAGAGGCCGTGCTCGAGCGCAGTCGCGGCATCGGGGTCGGCGGGGGCAATCCACAACGCGAGCAGGCCTTCGCCGAGCGCCGCGACGTCGGCGCGCGTGAGCCGGTACGTGCCCTTGCTCGCGTTGCGCCGGCCGCGGGTGATGAGTTGCGGCGAGATTGCCGTAGCTCGTGCGATCGGTCGCGAGCAGCACCACGCGCACGCCGTCCTCGAGCGCGAGCTCGCTGCCGATGACGAGCGGCAGGTGCGAGATCCTTCGCGGCAAGATGCGCGCGCACCACGCCGGCGAGCGAGCATTCGTCGGTGATGGCAAGCGCGCTGTAGCCCAGCGCCTGCGCGCGCTCGACCAGCTCCTCCGGGTGCGAGGCCCCGCGCAGGAAGGTGAAGTTCGACAGGCAGTGGAGCTCGGCGTAGGCGGGGAGCATGACGCGAGACTGGCGGTTTGCACGTTGCCGTATGAATATACGGTATCGTACGCCCGCACTCGCGCCGGCGCTAAACCTGCCGCGCTACCCGCTGGAGCGCGAAGGCCTCGTCGACCCGCGATGCGCCGAGCTTCGGGGGTCCTCACATCTCCCAGCGCGTGACCGGTCCCGCGAGCTGGATCTGCGCGACGACCGCCTTCGGGCCGACCAGCACGGGCTCCGCGGTCCCGTACCGCTTGATGAACATCGGGTATCGATCGCCCACGCGATTGATGAGATACGAGCCGGGCAGCTTCGTCGCCGCGTCCTTCCATAGCTCCCAGGCGACCAGCAGCTGCGTCCCGTCGGGCCGATCCACCGAGGTGAATATGAGCCCGAGCCGATCCGGCCGCCGGCGCTCGTCGCCCGCGATGTATCCGAGCAACCACAGGCAGGACCAGGTCCGGCATGCGTGCGGGCGCTGCTCGTAGATCGCGCAGCCCTTGTCGCACAGATGCTGACAGGTCGTGTATTGGGGCTTCTGCAATTCCGTCACCCCGAGGGCCGTGCAGCACGCGGTGCACTCCCCGCATTCGCGTCCTTGCACCGGATCCGATCGCATCAGGAACTCGAGGTGATGGGGGATGACGATTTTCTTCGCTGGCTGCGACATCGATTCTCCGTTGATGCGATCGGCGCTTGCAGGCATCCCGTGCGCGCGGGCTTTGCAGCCATCGTGCGCGGGGCTTACCCGCCGCAATGCTGCCACAGAAACGGACGTGTCGCGCTCGGGGCGCCGGCGCGTGGCGCCTGGTTTCCGCCGTCGGTCAACCGCCGGCCGCCCACGCTCCGTTCCTGGAGCCGTCCCCGCGCATGGTAAGGTTGCACGCGTCGCGTGCTCCCTTCTTTTGTTCCGATGACGTCACCGCGCTTCGATCGCTTCTATCGCTACGCCGACCTCACGGTCGTGCTGCAGGAGTTCGCTTCCGCGCATCCCGATCTCGTCGAGATGGAATCGATCGGCCGCAGCCACGAAGGGCGGGACATCTGGGTGCTGACGCTCACGAGCAAGCGCACCGGCGTCGCGGCCGACAAGCCGGCGATGTGGATCGACGGCAACATTCACGCGACCGAAGTGGCGGCGTCGGCGGCAACGCTGTACTTCATCGACACGCCTCCTGCGCGGCTATGGCAGCGATCCGGAGATCACGCGCGCCCTCGACACCCGCGCGTTCTACGTCTGCCCGCGGGTCAATCCCGACGGCGCGGAATGGGCGCTCGCCGATCGGCCGAAATGGGTGCGCTCGAGCACGCGCCCGTATCCCTATCCCGAAGAGGAGATCGAAGGGCTGCGCGTCGAGGACATCGACGGCAACGGGCGCATCCTGCAGATGCGCATCCACGACGACAACGGGCTGTGGAAGCCGCATCCCGAAGCGCCGCAACTCATGGTCCGGCGCGAGCCGACCGAGACCGGCGGCACGTATTACCGCGTCGTGCCCGAGGGCTCGCTCGACGCGTACGACGGCTACACCCTGCGCGTGCGCCGGCCCGTGCAGAGCCTCGATCTGAATCGCAACTTTCCCGCGAGCTGGCGACAGGAGTTCGAGCAGCTCGGCGCCGGGCCGTATCCGACCTCCGAGCCGGAAGTGCGCGCGCTGGTCGAGTTCGTGACGCGGCATCCGAACATCACGGCCGGCACGTCGTTCCACACCTGGAGCGGCGTGCTGCTGCGGCCGTTCGAGCATCTGCCCGATACCGAGATGCATCCGGAGGACCTCTGGTTCTTCCAGAAGACGGGTGCGAAGGGCACCGAGCTCACCGGCTATCCCGCCATGTCCGTGTATCACGAGTTTCGCTATCACCCGAAGTCGGTGATCAGCGGCAGCTTCGACTGGATCTACGAGCACCTGGGCGTGTTCAGCTGGGTCGTCGAGATCTGGAGCCCGATGCGCGAGGCGGGGATCACGAATTACGGCTACATCGACTGGTTCCGCGATCACCCGCCGTCCGATGACCTCAAGCTCTATCGCTGGAATCTCGAGCGGCTCTCCGGTGCCGCGCACGTCGACTGGAAACCGTTCCGGCATCCGCAGCTCGGCGACATCGAGATCGGCGGCTGGGACCGCTTCAACGCGTTCTCGAACCCGCCCCCCGCGCTGCTGGAACGCGAGCTCGCGCGGTTTCCGCGCTGGCTGCTGTGGCAGGCGCTCACCTCGCCGCTGCTCGAGCTCGTGCACGCCGATGCGATCGCGATCGCGAGCGACACGTGGAAGATCACGCTCGTGCTGCAGAACGCCGGCTGGTTGCCGACGTACGTGTCCAAGCGCGCGCTGGAGCGCAAGGTCGCGCGCGGCGTGATCGTCGAGCTCGGACTGCCGGACGGCGCCGAGCTCGTCCAGGGCAAGCGCTGGGCCGATTACGGACAGCTCGAAGGGAAGGCCTACAAGCACACCGGCGTGTCGTTCTGGCCCGACTACCACGTCACCGACGATCGCGTGAAGCTCGAGTGGGTGCTGCGCGGCCGTGCGGGCGACGTCGTGCACCTGACCGCGAGGCATGAGCGAGCAGGCTGCGTGCGCGTCGACGTTACGCTGCGATGACGCGGGCGCGGCAGCCGGCGAGGCGGCATTGAGCGCGAGCGCACGCTCGTCCCTGCGATCGATTCCGCGCAGCATCTGGGCGCTGGGCCTGGTCAGCATGTGCATGGATCTTTCTTCGGAGCTGATCCACGCGCTGCTGCCGCTGTATCTCGCGGTCGGTCTGGGCGCCAGCACCATGACCATCGGAATCATCGAAGGCGTCGCGGAAGCCACGGCGCTGGTGGTGAAGGTGTTCTCCGGCGTGATCTCCGACTGGTTCCGTCGCCGCAAGCCGCTGGTCGTGCTGGGCTATGGACTCGCGGCCTGCACCAAGTTCGTCTTCCCGCTCGCGTCGACGCTCGAGTGGGTGGTCGCTGCACGCTTTGCCGATCGCGTGGGTAAGGGCATACGCGGCGCGCCGCGCGACGCGCTCATCGCCGATCTCACTCCGCCCGCATTGCGGGGCGCGAGCTTCGGACTGCGGCAGGCGCTCGACACGGTCGGCGGCTTCGGCGGACCGCTGCTCGCCCTTGCCGCGATGGCGTGGTTCGCCGGCGATTTCCGCGCGGCGTTCTGGGTCGCGGTGATTCCGGCCATGATCGCGGTGGTGCTTCTCGTCGTGGGCGTCGAGGAGCCGCGCGGCGTGCAGCCGAAGCGAGCCGGTGCGAAAGGCGCGGTTGCAGTGGTCCGACGTTCGCCGCCTCGGGCGCGACTACGCGATCATCGTGGGCATCGCGGCGATCCTCACCCTCGCGCGCTTTTCGGAAGCGTTCCTCGTGCTGCGCGCGCAGAATGTCGGGCTGTCGGTGGTCGCGGCGCCGTGGGTGATGGTGGTCATGTCGGCCGTGTACGCTGTCGTTGCGTATCCCGCGGGGGCTGCGGCCGATCGCGGGCACGGTCCGGGCTTGCTCTCGGCGGGGCTGGTCGCGCTGATCGCGGCCGACGTGGTGCTGGCGCGGGCCTCGGGGCCGGTGCCGGTTCTCGTGGGGGGCGCGCTATGGGGCCTGCACATGGGACTGACGCAGGGGTTGCTGGCGGCGCTCGTCGCGGGCACGGCGCCCGCCGACATGCGCGGCACGGCATTCGGCGTGTTCAACCTGGTCAGCGGCGTCGCGATGCTCGTGGCGAGCACGCTTGCGGGGTGGTTGTGGCAGGTGCACGGTCCCGCGACGACGTTCTATGCGGGCGCCGTGCTCACGATCGTCGCGTGGATCGCCCTCAAGCTGCACGGGACCGACGCCATGCGGCTGAAGTCGGGGTGAAGCGGAGCGCGTGCGTGTAAGGAAAGCGGCGGCGCCGCGACGGATGCGAATCGCCGGGCCCGCGTGAGGAGGTGTCATGGAGCAGGTGGCCATCGCAGCACCGCAGGTCGAGCGCTACAGCTACGCGCGACACGCCGCGCCCGTGCGCGTGATGCACTGGATCAACGTGCTCGCGCTCACGATCCTGCTCATGAGCGGCTTGCAGATCTTCAACGCGCATCCGGCGCTGTACTGGGGCAAGTCCTCGTACACCGGACGGCCGCCGCTGCTCGAGATGCGCGCCATGCAGGACGCCTCGGGGCGCGTGATCGGGACGACGCGCGTGGGCGATCACGTGTTCGACACGACCGGCGTGTTCGGGGCCTCGCGCAATTCGGACGGCGAATGGTCGGCGCGCGGCTTTCCGCGTTATCTCACGATTCCCGACGATCCGTGGCTCGCCATGGCGCGCACGTGGCATTTCTTCTTCGCGTGGGTATTCGTGCTGAACGGCCTCGCCTACCTCGCGTATTCCGTCGCGTCGGGGCACGTGCGCGGCGATCTGCTTCCGTCGCGCGAGGACTGGCGGTCGATCGGCCGGTCGATCCTCGATCACCTGCGCTTTCGCCATCCCACCGGCGAGGCGGCGAAGCGGTACAACGTGCTGCAGAAGCTCGCCTACGTGGTCGTGATCTTCGTGCTGCTGCCGCTCATCGCGCTGATGGGCCTCGCCATGTCGCCCTGGTTGAACGGCATCTTCACCGGCTGGGTCGATGTCGTGGGGGGGCGGCAATCGGCGCGCACGATCCACTTCATCATCGCGTGGGCTGCTCGTGGCGTTCGTCGCGATCCACGTGTTCGAGGTGCTCGTGTCGGGTGCCTGGAACCACCTGCGGTCGATGATCACGGGCCGTTACGTCATCCGGCGGGAGAACGATCATGCGTGACATCCACAGGGGTGGACGGCGGCGCTTCCTGCAGCGCACGTTCGGCGGCATCGGCGCGATGATGCTCGCCGGCTGCAACCGGCTCTCCACGACGGACTGGTTCCCGAAGATCCTCGGCGTGGCCGAGAACGTCAATCAGGCCGTGGCTGACACGCTGGGACGCAAGGCGATGGCGCAGGAGTTCACGGCGGCGGACCTCTCGCCCTTCTTCCGCAGCAATGGCACGGCGGAGCCCGACAATCCGCAATACCGTGCGCTCGCTGCGGGCGGCTTCGCGGATTGGCGGCTCGCAGTCGACGGCCTGGTGGAGCGTCCGACGATGTTCTCCCTGGCCGACCTCAGGGCGCTGCCCAGCCGCACGCAGATCACGCGCCACGATTGCGTCGAGGGCTGGAGCGCCATCGGCAAGTGGGAGGGCGCACGCTTGCGCGCGCTGCTCGACGTCGTCCGGCCCGCTTCGGCGGCGCGCTACCTCGTGTTCCATTGCGCGGATCCGATGGAGGAGAACCGCACGCAGCCGTATTACGAGAGCATCGACCTCGACGATGCGAATCACGAGCAGACGATCCTCGCGTATGCGTTGAACGATGCACCGCTGCCGGTGCGCAACGGTGCGCCGATCCGGCTGCGCGTGGAGCGTCAGCTCGGGTACAAGCACGCGAAATACGTGATGCGCATCGAGCTCGTCGACAGCTTTGCGCGCATGCGCGGCGGCAAGGGCGGCTACTGGGAGGATCAGGGCTACCAGTGGTACGCCGGCATCTGACCCTGGCATCTGGCCCCGGCATCTGACCGAGGGTCGACGCAGGGTCAGGGAAGGTCAGGCGAAGATGCCGTGCAGGAACCATTCGCCGTCGCCCGCATAGCGGCTGTCGCGATAGATCCACAGCAGCTCGCCGCGCGCGTTCTCCGCGACGTAATAATCGCGCCGGATGTCGGCGCCGTCCCACCAGCCGGACTCGATGCGCTCGGGGCCGTCGCGCAGGATCCACGGTTGCGACTCCAGCATGGCGCCGAGCGGCTGCGGCTCGCCGAGCAGCCACACCGGACGCGGCGCCGCAATCGTTGCCGCTGACGTGACAGCCTCTCGCGCATTGGCAGCCGGCACGGCTTCGGCCCATGCGCGCTCGGGACGATGCTCCGCCCGCATGCTGACGCGTACGACCGCGTGCTCGCCGAGGCGCGCGCGCAGGCGATCGAGCAGCGGCACCGTGCTCGCGGCGTCGTCGCCGGGCAGCAACCCGAGATTGGATCCGGCGAGCGGGGCGGTGGCTTCGCTCGCGAGCACGATGCGCTCGACGGGTGCAGGCAGTGCAACGCGCGCGAGGCGCTCGCGCAGCACGCCGATCAGATGCGCCGGCTCGCGCGCCGGTGCCGCCAGCGCGAAGCGGACGGTCGTTGCGGGCACGCCGGTGCGCACGCCGACGTGACGCTCGTGCGCGAGCGTGAGTGCGATCCCGCTCACGCCGAGCCCGCGTCCGAGCAGCCAGCCCGCGAGCTCGTGCACGAGGCGATTGACGGCAAAGCCCAGCGCTTCGACCTCGCCGACAGGCGCGGGCAGCTCGAGCCGGCCTTCGTAACGCGGCGGCGGAACGTAGGGCACGCGCGGATCGGGCACGCGGCCGCATGCGCGATCGAGCATGTCGACGAAGCCGGTGCCCACTCGCCTTGCGAGGGCTGCACGCGGCAGCGCGCACGCTGCACCCAGGGTGCGAATGCCGGCGGCGTGCAGGAGCGCGATCGCTTCGGCGCTGTCGGCTGTCTCGAGATGCGCGAGCGCGACATCCGCGAGCGCGCGTTCGAGATCGCTGCGTCGCGACACGGGCTGCACCCGTCCGGCACGCGCGAGCAGCATGGCGGCGCTCGGCGTGGGGGCCCACGCCGAGCGCGCGGCGTAGCCGAGCGTGCGAATGCCGCGCCCGATGCGCTGCACGAGCGTCGGCAGGCCACCGAAGAGCCGCACGCTGCCGCCGATCTCGATCAGCACGGCCTGCGGCGGCGCAAGGCTCACCATCGGCGTGAATTGCGTCAGGCATGCCGCAATGGCGGCCAGCGCGGCGAGCTCGCTGCCCGTATCGCGCTCGCGCAGCGCGAGATCCGGCACGAGCGCATATGCCGCCGACACGAGCTGCCCGCATTGCAGCCCTCGCGCCAGCGCGGCCTCGTTGGCGGTCACGATGCGCGGGTAATGGCCTCCGCTCGACACCGCGAACGGCCCCGCCGCGGCGTCGGCGGCGTGCGCCCGCGTGAACACTTCGAGCGCGAGCTCCGGCAGCAGCAGGCAGCCCCACAACGCGCCGTCGGCAGGAGCGGCGGGAGCCTCGCCGTTGCGCATCGCGTGATCGCGAAGACGCCGTTGCATGATGCGCAAACCCGTTACTCTGAGTAAAACGCGCGCGTTTTACTCAGAGTAACGAAGCGCGGCCGGTGGGGATGTCGAGCAGGATCGGCCGCGCGACCTCGGCGCCGCGGCGCTTCACGATCTGCACGGCGAGACGGCCCTCCTGCGGTGCGAGCGCCAGGCGCAACGGCGCGGCCTGCGCGAGCGCATGCTGGCCCGGACGACGCCACAGCACGCCCCAGGTGCGGCCTTCGCGGGCCGCCACCTGCAGCCGGCGCAGCACGCGTTCGTCAGGCGTGCCGAGCCATGCGAACGCGGCCCCGCATTCGGGTGCGCGCAGCGCCTGCTCGTACGCCCAGAGCTGGTCGGCAACGCTCGTGCAGCGAACGATGACGAAGCGCTGCAGATCGAGTCCTGCAGCCGCGAGCGAGGGCGCATACGGCAGATGCGGTGGCGCGATCCACACCACGTCGCGCCGTTGCTGCTGCAGCTGCACGAGCGCGGGCAGGGTGAGCGTGATCTCGCCGATGCCCTCGCGCGCGAGCAGCATCTCCGTCAGTGCACCGGTGGGCCAGCCGCCGCCGGGGAGCATCGCGTCGAGCCGCGCGTAGCCGGTGGCCACCGCCTCCGGCTCGGGCGCGCAATCCCCGCCGCGCCAGATCGCGGGGTTCTGCAGCACCAGCGCAAGCGACGAAGAGACGGCCATGGATCGCGCGAACAGTCCGGTCGTCCAGGCTCACAGCGCTTTGCCGAGGCGAATGACGCCCACGCCGATGCCTTCGATGGCGAGCGCATCGCGCCGGCCTTCGACCACGATCGGCGCGAAGTCGGGATTCTCGGCCACGAGCAGGACCTGATGGCCGCGGCGCTTGAGACGCTTCACGGTGACCTCGTCGCCGAGGCGCGCGACGACGATCTGTCCCGAGCGCGCCTCGGTGGTCCGGTGCACGGCGAGGAGATCGCCGTCGAGGATGCCGGCGTCCTTCATGCTGAGGCCGCGCACCCGCAGCAGGTAATCCGCGCGCGGTGTGAACAGCGCGGGATCGAGGCGCACGTGGCTTTCGATGTGCTCCGCCGCGAGGATGGGATGCCCTGCGGCCACCCGGCCCACCAGCGGCAGGCCCGCGCCCGCCACGGCCGGCATGTCCCGTAGCCTCAAGCCGCGCGAGGAGCCCGGCAGGATCTCGAGGGCGCCCTTGCGGGCGAGCGCGCGCAGGTGATCCTCGGCCGAGCTCGCCGTGCTGAAGCCGAGGCCGGCAGCGATTTCCGCCCGCGTAGGCGGCATGCCCGTGGTCTCGAGGTGGCGGCGAATCCAGTCGAGAATCTGCTGCTGGCGGGCGGTGAGCGGAGTGAGCGGCGGAGCGGCCATGACGACGGATGAGTCGACGACGGATGAGTCGAGACCGTATACGCATACGGTACCGTCATTATAGACGGTGCGGCCCGTGCGTCAAATGCCGGGCGTATCTTGTTCAGCGGTAGCGGCCTCGTTTCCCGGTACGATGGCGGTGGCTTCAACCTGCAGGCGGTCGGACGCCGGGGTCGGACGCCGTTGACTCGGGTCAAGCCGACGCCAAGCCCCGCTTCGTACCATTCCCGTGAGGCCGGGATGAACCTGAAGCTCCCGTCACACATGCGTGCCATGGTGCACGAGGCCCCGGGGCAACCGCTCGTTGCCCGCGAGCTTCCATTGCCTGTCGCCGGCCCCGGCCAGATTCTCATCCGCGTGCGCACGTGCGGCGTGTGTCGCACCGATCTGCATCTCGTCGATGGCGAGCTGCCGAATCCGCGCCGTCCCGTCATTCCCGGCCACGAGATCGTCGGGACCGTCCTTGCGCATGGTGCCGGCGTCACTGCGCCCGCCGTCGGCACACGCGTCGGCGTGCCGTGGCTCGGGCACACGTGCGGCCACTGCAGCTATTGCGTGTCCGAGCACGAGAACCTGTGCGACGAGGCGCTCTTCACCGGCTATCAGCTCGACGGCGGTTACGCGCAATACACCGTGGCCGACGCCCGCTTCGTGTTTCCGCTGCCCGAACGTTACGACGACCTGCATGCGGCGCCGCTGCTGTGCGCAGGGCTCATCGGCTATCGCGCTTATGCGATGGCGGGCGAAGCAGCTACGATCGGCATCTACGGATTCGGCGCCGCGGCGCACCTGATCGCGCAGGTCGCCATCGCGCAGGGCCGTCGCGTGTTCGCGTTCACCCGACCGGGCGACGAGGCCGCGCAGGCGTTTGCGCGCAAGCTCGGCGTGGGCTGGGCGGGCGGCAGCGATACCGCGCCGCCGAGCGCGCTCGACGCCGCGATCATCTTCGCGCCGGCCGGTGCGCTGGTTCCCGCTGCGCTCGCGCACACCGTCAAGGGCGGCACCGTGATCTGCGGGGGCATCCACATGAGCGACATTCCGTCGTTCCCGTATCGGCTGCTGTGGGGCGAGCGGGTGGTGCGCTCGGTCGCCAATCTCACGCGCCGCGACGCGGAGGCGTTCCTCACCGTAGCCGCCGCGACACCGCTGTCGGTGCACGTCGATCCCTTTCCACTGGCGCGCGCGAACGAGGCGCTGCACAAGCTTCGCTCCGGCAACGTCGAGGGCGCTGCCGTATTGACGCTGGCGGAGTGAGGGCGTGGAATACACGCCCGCGTCTCGAAGCTTTCACCCGCCCGGGGCACGACGAGCCCGCGGCCCTTTCCACACCACAGGAGCGTTACTGATGGCCACCAAGACTGCAAGCAAGGCATCGACGGGCCGCAAGACTTCGGGGGCCGCCAAGCGCGGCAAGGCCGCCGGCACGAGCGGCGCGACAAGGCACGCCGCAGCGGCGGGCGCCGGCGCGGCGAGTCCCTTCGTGATGCCCGATCCGGCACAGCTCGCGCAATTCAAGGACATGATGACGCCGGAGCAGGCGTTCGAGCTCTATCGCCAGAACGCACGCCTCGCGCTCGAGATCATCGACGCGGCGGTCGAGAGCACCGCCAAGCTGCGCAAGCTCCAGTTCGAGGGCGAGGAAGAGGCGCGCGCCTTCCACAAGCGCGTGGCGCGCAAGGCGGCGGAAGCGGAGAATCCGCAGGCGCTGATGGCCACGGGCCAGAACGTCAGCCAGGAAGCGCTGCAGAAGGCGATGACGTACTGGAGCCAGATGTTCGATCTCGTGGTCGAGATGCAGAAGCGCCTGTTCAGCGTGATCGACGAGCAGATGCAGGACGTGCCCGGCGTGAAGCAGGCCAAGGCCGCGATGTCGATGATGCCCGACATGAGCCAGACCAAGAACCTGGTGAACGCCATGCAGGGCGTGCTGTCCTCGGGCGGGTCGGCGTTCGAGTCGATGCAGAAGGTGATGGGCGACTTCACCAAGATGGCCCAGCAGTCCATGCCGGGCACGAAGCGCTGACGTCGCGCCGTACGCGAGCTAGATCGCGGCCGTGCGGCGCGGATGCTGCGGCTTGGCGCGGGCACGCTGCACCGCCGCGATGATCGCTTCCGCCGAGCAGGGCTTGGGCAGCACCTCGACGTCCAGGCTTGCGGCCGCGCCGAGCTCCTCCGCGTAGCCGGTCATCAGGATCACCGGCGTCCGGTCGTCGCGCCCGTGCTCGTGGTGCAACTTCGCACGCGGTGTCGAGCGCATGGGTCGCCGGTAAAGTTTTCCGGGGTGAACCGCCGCCGATACCGCGGGTCTCAAGCGTCGTTTGCCCGCTTCATCCTATGCCAAGCTTCCGCCGCATCCTGTTGCTGCTGGTCCTAGCGCTGGTCCCCGCGGCGCTGCTCGCCGCCGACGCCGGCAGGGACGACGACATCGCCGTGCGCGTCGATCGTCGCGGCAGCCTGTTCATCATCGATGTCGACGTGCCGCTCGACGCCACCGCGGAGGAAGCGTGGGCAACGATCAGCGATTACGACCGGATGGCGGACTTCGTCTCGAACATCACCTACAGCAAGGTGATCAGCCGCAACGACAACAGCCTGCGGGTCGAGCAGAAGGGAAGGGCATCGCACGGCATCTTCTCGGTGTCGTTCGAGAACGTGCGCGACGTGGAGCTCGTGCCGCCGATCGAGATCCGGACGAAGCTCGTGAGCGGAAACCTCGAGCACGCCGAGTCCCTCACCACGCTCGTGCAGCGCAACGGCAGGTTGCACCTCGTCAATCACGGCGAGTACGTGCCGTCGATCTGGGTGCCGCTGTTCATCGGGCGCCACATCATCGAGGGGGCGGCGCGCGAGCAGTTCGGCGAGATGCGCGCGGAGATCATGCGGCGCAAGGCGAAGGTCGCGAGCGGGCGCTGACGCGTGCGATCGTCGTCCGACGGCGAGTTCGCGTTGCGCGACGTCGAGTCCCGCTGACCGCGGCGCGCGCGCGGCGATCGGTCGGATGCGTGCTCGCGTCCGCTAGAATGGCGATCGCGCCCGGGTGGTGAAACTGGTAGACACAGCGGACTTAAAATCCGCCGCTCCGAAAGGAGCTTGCGGGTCCGAATCCCGTCCTGGGCACCATAGCTTTCAACGGGATACTTGCTATTCAGCTGTGCCCGAGAAGCAACGAGTAGACCCAAAGCAGACCGCCATCAGTCTCATCGAAAGGCAGGCACGCATGCCCGGACGATGTGAGCTGATCCCGTTGCCCGAAAACGCGTGACGGGGCGCGTGTGCGGCGCCCTCGTTATAGCCTCTCCGATCAGAGAATCGCCTCCCAACGGCTGCACCGCTGATGCTTGATCTTCATCGAGGACGAGCGCCGCCCAGCGTTGTACGGCGCGTCCCAGCGCTTTGCGACGACGCGCTCGAGGTCCTTCGCAGGCCGCCGCGAATAGAGCCTCGCCATGCGTTTCTGCGGCCTCGGTGACCTTAGAGAGGCCCGTCCGCGGTGCGATCGCCTCGTGTAGCAACGCCTTGCGCGCAGTGAGCGGTCTGGCGCACTCGTCCGCGCCGACGCGTTACCTCAAGCGCCGGCATCTAACGCCGTGGCAGAAGGCGATGGTGAGCAGCAGCATCGCCACACGTGGCTCCGGTGGCGATCAACGCAGCGACCAATCCGCGCCGGTGCGGAAGGGTGTCATCGAGTCCAAAGATCGGTCCGCGTGCCACCGGCTGCCGGAACCTGCTTCAGCAACTCACCGCATCTTCGGATCGGACGGGCCTGGATGCGGTCGGCCATGTTGCGCAGGCTTCAGCCGCCTGGGCTTCGACTTGATCCGCATCAAGGTTTCGCACGACGCCGGGCGATCTCAGGGATTTCCCGATACCCCGACGCTACGGGTTCGCCGATAGGGAAATCATGCCCGCAGTCCAATCCCGGAGAGAGTCATGTACGTACCTGGCTGGCTCTATGAGCTCAAGCCGATCATCTATGCTGCGCTCGCGATTGTCGGTTTCGACCATTTAGTGCTGCAGCCGTTGGGGGCATTCAGCGCGTACCTGCTGTGGCTGGCCGCGGCTCGAATGTGCTACATGCGGTTCGTGTATCGCAAAGAACATCGCGGCTGCTACTGGCACCGCCCGGAATCGCGCCGCCTCAATGTAGCGACAACGATGCTCTAACGGCGGTAATGTCACTCCACCGACGTCTCGCGCGGCAGCGGCTCTCAGCCGCGGACGGCGAGCGTGCCCGCAGCCACGCGTTCGCCGCCGTGACCGTGGCCGTGCTGGCGATCCTCGGCGTGCAGCTCGACACGCATGGAGCTGCGACGCGGCGGGCGTCAGTCCAGGTCAGCGCCCGCGTCAACCCTGTAGCGTGCCCAGCCGGCACCCCGAAGCTCCGGAGCTGTGTTTATCCCGTCCGGAAGCTCGAGGCCGCGCCGTCGAGCGAGGCCACCGCTCGCAGTGCACCCGCGATGCGCGTGTCGAACCCGAGTCCGGTGAGCTACCGCGTTCTGGAGTATTGAACGGGAAGGCGCGCGACGCCGATCTGGTGAGAGATCAACGTGGAATGGGACATCGAATATTGGCCCAGTGACGACGCGGTCGTTTCACGCGTTCACGGGCAAATCGTTTGCGACGCGGCTGATGAAATGCTCAGAGACCTCGCTGCCAAAGCGAAGGCGTGCGGCACAGGTCGAGTGCTTGTCGACGCGCGGCTGGCGAGACTTGCGTTCAGCATCGTTGAACTCCACGCCCAACCTGCTCACTATGCCGAGGCCGGCTTCCCGGATGGCACGCGGATGGCGGTCCTCTTTGCGGACTGGAACATCGACGAGATTTACCTCGAGACGCGCGTAGCACGCTGTCCCTTCCCATGCCAGATCTTCGTCGACTACGACGCCGCAGTGAACTGGCTGAGCGCCGACGAGCGGCCGCTGCCCTGCGCAGCGACCGCCGAAATGGGCGCGATGTGAGGCGGTGCCGCGTTGGCGACATCACGTTCGGCGGTGTCTTGTGCCATGCGTCGCGCGAACGCCTCGCCTGCCGTAGGGAAACTGCGGCGCAGCGCAATAGTCTTGCGAGCACAGTGTGGGGCTACGTGCCGGGCTTTCACGTCTCCGAACGACCTTGACACGAACTGGACGGTTGATCGTTGCTCCCCGCACACTCAGGTCCGCGGCTACGAGGACATGCATCATCAGAGGCGGTAGTTCTTCTCGCGAAAAAGTCGCAAACAAGCCCTTACGACATCAGCGTCGTACCACTTCGCGGCACCGCGCTCCAGTTCTCTGAGAGCCGCCCGAACACCCAGGCCGCGCCGATACGGACGGTTCGCGATCATTGCCTCCACCACGTCGGAAACGGCCACGATGCGAGACTCGAGCAGCAGGTTCTCTCCCCGCACGCCATCGGGGTAGCCGCTGCCGTCCATGCGTTCGTGGTGCTGCAGGACCACATCCGCTACCGGCCACGGAAACGGCACGTTCTTCAGGATCTCATAGCCGAGTCGCGCGTGCTGCTGCACCAAGGCCATTTCCGTGATGCTGAGCTTGGTTGGCTTGGTCAGTATCTCGACCGGCGCTCCGATCTTGCCGATGTCGTGCAGGTACCCGATCACTCGCAACCCGGTAATTTGCTGCGTCCCCAGCCCCAGCTCCTCCCCGATAGCGGCGGCGAGCGCTCCCACCCGGAGTTCATGACCTGCGGTAAACGGATCGCGCAACTCGCTCATGCGCCGGATCACCGTTACCGTTCCAAAAACGGATTGCTCCAGCTGCCGAATCATCCGCCCAATCTCGTGATCGGCGCGCTTGCGCTCGATGGTTCGCCATGTTGCGCTTCCTACAATGCGCAACTGCCGCACGTCGGCATCTTCGTAACCACCGGCTTTCCCGAGTACCTCGATCACGATTACGACCCGCGCCCCATCGACGATTGGCACGCACAGGCGCCGGCCTTCGTTGTCGATGACCGGCACCCGCGCGGCCACGCACTCTTGCGCGCGATCCGCGATAAGCCCGAGCCCCGGGCGTGGGAGGTGCAAATCCTCGCGGTCGGCCGCGGTGGCGGCGAGTTCGATGGCGTCTTCCGATCCGGATACGAGATGCAGGTAACCGAAGGTGCTGGAAGTCAATGCGCGAGCCTCTCCGACAGCAAATTCGAGCAATCCAACTTCGTCAAGAGATGACGTACGCTGGCAAAGATCTAACAGCGAGTCCAACCGCGCTTCATCCCTTCTTGCGAGTCGTTCGGCCCGGAGCTTATCGTCGACGTTGATACATGCGACCAGTCGGGCGGGCCGGCCGCGGTGGTCGACGGCGCTTGATTCCACCTGCACGAACATGATCGTGCCGTCCCGGCGCAGGTGTCGCCAGATTCCGGAGCGTCGGACGTCGTGTGTCTCGCGCACGAGGTGATCGCGGAACTTCGGAATATCCTCCTTCTGGCGCAGTTGCTCAGCCGACATGGCAAGCAACTCGTGGTGGGAGTAACCATAGAGCTGCTGGAACGCGTCATTGGCCGCAAGGATCGCGAGAGACGACGGCTCGTAGATCAGCATCGGCACCGGGTTACGGCAGAACAGCATCTCGACAGCGCCGCGGTCCGACGTTGCGTATTGGTATGACTGCGCTTCCACGACTTGCTGCGACGGCATGGGGACTCCTTTGAGGACATCCCCCTATCGGTCGCGCAGCCGACATCCGAACTCGAGACATCGTACTTCTTGCAAAATATCAAGAATCGGCCGGACAAGCTGTGGGCCTTAAGGCGAGCGGTCAACAGTGTGAACGCAGGTCGTCGGCCGGCTGGTTCATTCAGACGCGCGGGAGCGTAGAATCCCGCCTGCCCCCGATCTGATACGCATTCCGACGAACGGCCTATCATTTTGCGGACCGGCTGATCGCAACAAGGGTGTATGCCGGTCCCCCACCTTGGCGTTGACTCTCATGCCCGACACAGTCATAGACCCAATGGGATGTCCGGTGAGCGTCGTCGTCGCCGGGGTCGCGTACAGTGGTCGCTACTGGCTTCACGACGGCCTGCTCACCGTCGAAACTCCACTCGGTCGCCAAGTCGCGTTGGCGACGACGAGGAGTGCGGACGTAACTGCCCGAGTTGTCATGCACGACATCATCGAAGACGCGCTAGCCAGCGGCAAGGTCCGGCGGCGATAGACGCGCCCATTCGCGGCGTGTTGGTTTGACCGGACGTCTCGAGTACTCCGCGATCGGCTGCATGCCTTTCAGCATTTCGCCGTCACGATCTGTGCTATCCGGTATTTTCCCGCGCGCCGTTCTCGGCAGCGGGCTGGCTGTTCGAACTGCAGGGCGATGGCCTGCGCGTGCTCGCCCGCAAGTACCGCAACGACGTGGACGTGATCTCGACCACTGGAAGAGCGTTGGGCGCGCTCTTCCCCGAAATCATCGAAGAGCTTGCCGATCTGCCCGACATCGTGCTCGATGCCGAGCTGGTCGTACCTGGCGACACTGGACGCCACTCGTTTCAACGGGTGAAGGGCCGTGCGAGCCGCCGTACGCCGAAGAGCATCGCGACGGGCCGGGCCACCATGCCCGCTGTTCTATGCGCTTTCGATGTCCTATGGTTCGATGGCCGGGACGTGCGAGGCGAGCCTCTCGTTGATCGGAAGGGACTGATCGCCGACGTATTGCCGACGTCGGGGACGGTCCAACGTCTGACGTGGATCGAACAGCACGGGACCGAGCTGTTCGCCGCAGCCTGCCTGCAAGGCCTGAAGGGCGTCGTCGCCAAGCACATGGATGCACCTTACAAGGCCGGTCGCCAGGACTGCTGGCAGAAGATCGCTAACGCCGACTACGTACGCTGACACGCGCAGCTCGTCCTTCGCGTCGCCGGAGTGCCGTACCGGCACGCGCACGAGCTTTGCACGATCCAGGCGATTTCCGAATCTGCACGACGCGCTTCCGGCGCGAATCTCTTAGTGCAGATCAAGGATCCGGCACCCATGCACGCGCATGGTCTCGCCGAAGCGGCCGAGGCGACCGCAACGAGCGACGCGCGAAGCGATACCTGGCGGGTGACGCCGTGTATCGCGATCGGGGGCGGCTCGACGCTGACCACGTCGCCCGTCACCTGTCGCTCGCACGTGCACGGCTCGGCTTGTGAAGCGCTCGGTTCTTGATCTGGCGTAAGGAAGTCGCGCTACCAGAGGCGCACGTTACGTCCTCGCACGCGACAACGCCCGTTGCAGCATCGTGCGAAGCGCAGGACACCAGGCGCATCGAGCGGCCGCCGAAGCCGACGTGCGCCACGAGGAGGAGCACGCAGTGGCTTTCACGTTCATTGGCATTCCGCCAGGTCTGCTCGCGTCCGGCTCGTCCGTGCGCTCGACGCGTGCCCAGCACCGGCCGGCGATCATTCCCGTGGAGAAGACATCATGAAGCAAGGAACCGGAAGCCCCCTGCGCGTCATCCGGGTGCTGGTCGCGTCATCGATCCTTCTCGGTTCGGTCGCTTCGGCTGCGGTGACCGAGCAGGAGGCGGCGCAGCTCGGGCGCAATCTCACGCCGGTGGGTGCGGAGAAGGCGGGCAACAAGGAAGGCACGATCCCCGAATGGACCGGCGGCGCGATGACCGCGCCGTCCGGTTGGAAGGTGGGACAGAAGCGCATCGACCCGTTCGCGGCCGACAAGGTGCTGTTCTCCATCGATGCGTCCAACGTCGACAAGTACAAGGACAAGCTGTCGGAGGGGCAGGTCGCGCTGGTGAAGCGGCTCAAGGGCTACCGCATGGACGTGTATCCGACGCGGCGCAGCTGCGGGTTCCCCGACTTCGTGTACGAGCGCACGAAGGTGAACGCGAGGGAAGCGCGCCTCGCGAGCAACGGCTGGGGACTCGAGAAGGGGATCGGTGCCGCCGTGCTGTTTCCCGATCCCGAAGACCGGCGCCGAGGCGGTGTGGAACCACAAGGTGCGCTACATGGGCGAGGGGAGGATCGAGCACTACGCGACGATCTTCTCGAACAAGGGCGGCAACTTCACGCCCCTCGTGCAGGACCAGTGGACGTGGGTGCCGTTCCATTCGCCGAAGAACAAGGGCGTGGAGGACGTGGACGGCGTGGAGATGAAGCTGCTCAACGAAGTGCTGTCGCCCTCGGCGCACGCCGGTGAGCTGATCCTCGCGCACTGGTTCTTCAACAAGCCGAGCGACGCGTGGCTGTACTTCCCGGGGCAGCGCCGCGTCCGGCGCGCGCCGACGTTCTCGTACGACAACCCCATCCCGAGCTACGAGAACCTCGAGACGGTCGACCAGTATCCGATGTACGCCGGGGCGATGGACCGCTACGACTGGAAGCTCGTCGGCAAGCAGGAGATCTACATCCCGTACAACAGCTTCAAGTGGATCGACAAGTCGCGCAAGTACAAGGACGTCTACGTCGACGACTACGTCAATCGCGACCTCGTGCGCTACGAGCTGCACCGCGTGTGGAAGGTGGAAGCCACCGTCAAGGCGGGCATGCGCCACAGCTTCGCCAAGCGCGTGATCTATCTCGACGAGGACAGCTGGGCGCTCATGCTCGACCGACCTCTACGACGCGCAGGGCAAGCTCTGGCGCGTGCAGGAGTCGAGCATCTACCCCGCACCGGAAATCCCCGCCTGCGTCGGCCAGGAGTTCATGGGCTACGACCTCAACGTGGGCCGCTACATCGCCGAGAACGCGACGCAGGAGCGCCCCGAAACGGACTGGCTCGCCGGCCGCGAAGGCCGTATCGATCCGAGCAAGTTCAACCCCGACGAGCTTCGCCGAGTAGGCGAGCGCTAGCGCGCGACAAGAAAGGCGGCTCGACGCCGCCCGCCCACAATCCGAGGAGGACACAAGAGATGGACGCACCCGTCAGCTACGGCTTCGCACGCCGCCACGCGCCGCTCGTCGCCGCGCTCGCGATCGTGCTGGGAGGCGGCATCGCCGCCAACACGGCCGAGGCCGTGACCTTCGAGACCGAATGGGTCAAGGGCAGCTTCGATTCGGTGATCTCGTTCGGCATGCAGCGCCGGATGCAGGGTCGCGACTGCAGCATCATCGGCAACGACAACGGCGGCTGTGTGGCGACCGAAGGCACCCTGGGCGAGCGCGTGAACGGGCCCGGCATGGGCTTCACGTCCAATCCCGACTTCAACTACCTCCAGTCGGACAACGGCAACCTCAATTTCGACAAGGGCGACATCGTCTCCGCCGCGCTCAAGGGCACGCACGAGCTGTCGCTGCGCTTCCCGCAGGGCTGGCACGCGCTCGCTCGCGGCACTTGGCTGCACGATTTCCGCGCCGACGACACTCGCCGCACGCCGCTCGATCCCGATGCCTACGACCTCGCCGTGCGCGACGTGCGCCTGCTCGATGCGTGGGTGTCGAAGGACTTCGAGGTGGCCGACCGGCCCGGCCTGGTGCGGCTCGGCAATCAGGTCATCAGCTGGGGCGAGGACATCTTCATCTATGGCGGCATCAACGTCATCAACGCCATCGACCTGCGCCGCGCCCACGTGCCGGGCACGCAGCTGAAGGAGATCTTCCGGCCGGCGCCGATGGCATCCTTCAATTTCGGCGCGACCCGCAACCTCAGCGTCGAGGGGTTCTACCAGTTCCGCTGGAACTCGTTCGAGTTCGACCCGGTCGGCACGTTCTTCTCGGGCGCGGACGTCGTCGGCAAAGGCCAGCAGCACGCGTTCGTGCCGAGCTCGCTGCTGCCGGCGCCCGCCGGGAACCGTGGGCGACGTCGGCACCATCAGCAACGGCGCCATCATTCCCGCGGGACAGCGCTTCACGCTCGACGACCTGCTTGCGGCAGGCACGGTGGTGCCGAAGCAGGACACGCACTCGCCGCCCAACTCGGGCCAGTACGGCCTCGCGTTCCGATACAAGCACCCGGACTACGACGCCGAGTGGGGGCTGTTCTACATCCGTTATCACGACAAGATCCCGTTCGTGAGCTTCGTCAACGATCCGCACATCGTGTCCAATCCGTTCGGGCTGGGCTACTTCGTCGACTACGGCAGGGATCGCGATCTCTACGGCGCCGCCGTGAACACTCACCTGGGCGACTGGGCGATCGGCGCGGAGCTTTCGTATCGGCCGCGCGACAGCGTCGGCATCGATCCCACCGTGCCGCTGCAGGGGCAGTACTCCGCGTTCAATGGCCCGGGCGTGTATCAGGGCTTCGTCGACGAGAAGAAGTGGCAGGCGCACCTCACGGGCATCTACCTGCTCGGGCCGAGCGGCCAGCTCGGCTGGCTGCTGCGCGGGCTGGGCGCGTCGGAAGGCACGCTGCTCGCCGAAGCCGCCGTCGCCCACTATCCGAACCTCGATCTCTCGGGAGCGAAGCCGTACCTCCTCACCAACTACGAGCTGCCGACGCGCACCTCGTGGGGCTACGTCGTGGAGCTCGCGGTCGTGTACCCGCACTTCCTGGGATCGCCGGTGAACGTGACGCCGCAGATCGACTTCGCGCACGACGTCTCGGGCACCAGCCCGAACGCGGTTCCGTTCGTCGAGGGCCGCAAGGCCTTCACGCCATCGCTCAACTTCGAGTACCTCAACAAGTGGCGCGGTCAGCTCGCGTACACCCGGTTCTCCGGCGGGGGCGGCAACAACCTGGTGAAGGACCGCGACTACCTGTCGTTCAACGTCTCCTATGCGTTCTAGCCCCCGGGCCGCGGTCGTGGCGCAGTCGCGGCGACGCGCTGCGGAAGTCGCGTCGGCCTGCGCAGCGGAGCCGTCGGGGTGAGATTACGCACCCTCGTCGGCCGGCTCGAGCAGCTGCTGTTCGCGCACCGCGCGGCCACCCTGGGCGCGCTCGTCGCGCTCACGGTCGTCATGGGCTTCTTCGCGAGCGAGCTTCGCATGTCGGCGGGCTTCGACAAGCAGCTCCCGCAGGCGCATCCGTACGTGCAGACGTTCAACCAGTATCGCGACCAGGTGTTCGGCGCGAACCGGATCATGGTCGTGGTGCGCGCAAAGCACGGCGACGCGTGGACCGCGCCGTTCCTGCAGAAGCTCAACGAGGCGACACAGGCGGTGATGTTCCTTCCCGGCATCGACCGCCGGACGGTGAGCTCCCTGTGGACGCCCACCACGCGCGTGCTGAAGATCACCGAGGAAGGCTTCGAGGCCGAGGACGTGATCGGCGGCAACATCACGCCCGACCAGCTCACGCCCGAGAAGATCGCGAAGATCCGCAACAACGCGATCCTGGGCGGCTACATCGGCCAGCTCGTGGCGAACGACAATTCGAGCGCGATGGTGGTCGCCGATCTCCTCGACACCGACCCGGCGACGAAGAAGAAGCTCGACTACCTCGACCTGTCGCGCCGGCTCGAGCAGGACGTGCGCGGCAAGCTCGAGACGCCGGATTTCGACATCCAGATCATCGGCTTCGCCAAGCAGATCGGCGACATCGCCAGCGGCGCGACCAGCGTGGTGCACTTCTTCCTGCTCGCGTTCCTGCTCACGGCGGCTGCGGTGTACGTGTACTCGCGGTCGGTCGCCCTGACCGCGCTGCCGCTGCTGTGCTCGCTCGCGTCGGTCGTCTGGCAGTTCGGCACGCTGCGCCTGCTCGGGTTCGGGCTCGACCCGCTCGCCATCCTGGTGCCGTTCCTGGTGTTCGCGATCGGCGTCTCGCACGGCGTGCAGCAGATCAACTACATCTCGAAGGAAATCTGCTCCGGGGTCGACACGCCCACGGCGGCGCGGCGCAGCTTCACCGGGCTGCTGATCCCGGGAACGATGGCGCTCGTCACCGCGTTCGTCGGGTTCGCCACGCTGATCCTCATCCCGATCCCGATGATCCGCGAGCTCGGCATCACCGCGTCGATCGGCGTCGCCTACAAGATCGTCACGAACCTCGTCATGCTGCCCGTCGCCGCGTCCTACCTCACGTTCGACGACGCCTACGTCGCGCGCATGAACATGGTGCGGGAGCGGCGCACGCGCTTCATGGGCGTGCTCGCGCGCGTTGCGGAGACCCGCTACGCCGCCGTGATTACGGTCGCGGGCCTGGCGCTGCTCGCCGTCGCGTACATCGAAAGCCAAGGTCGCCAGATCGGCTACCTGCAGCCCGGCGCACCGGAGCTGCGCGCCGACTCGCGCTACAACCGCGATGCGGCCGACATCTCGGCCAAGTTCGACGTGGGCCTCGACGTGCTCTCCGTCGTGGTCGAGACGCCGAAGGACGGCTGCTACGACTATCCCACGATGGAATACGTGAACCAGCTGTCGTGGTTCATGAGCAACGTGCCGGGCGTGGTGTCGGTCGCCTCCGCGCCTTTCCTCGCCAAGCAGGCGTTCTCCGGCTTCAACGAGGGCAATCCGAAGTGGGCCGCGCTGCCGCGCGACCCGAAATCGCTCGCCAACGCCGTCGGCCTGGCGCCCGAAGGATCGGCCCTCTACAACACGGGCTGCACCATGCTTCCGGTCCACGTCTACCTCACCGACCACAAGGCGCGGACGATCGCCACGGCCGTCGGCCGCGGTCAAGGCGTTCCGCCGACCATCCCGACGACAAGGTGCGCGTGCGCCTCGCGAGCGGCAACGTCGGCGTGCTGGCGGCGACCAACGAGGTGCTGCAGGCGACCGAGCTGCCGATGATGCTCTACGTCTACGCGACGATCCTGTGCCTCGTCTTCGTCACCTATCGCGACTGGCGCGCCATGATCGCCTGCTGCCTACCGCTCACCCTCGCGACGTTCCTCGGCTACTGGTTCATGAAGGAGCTGCGAGATCGGGCTGACGGTGGCGACGTTGCCGGTGATGGTGCTCGCGGTGGGCATCGGCGTCGACTACGCGTTCTACATCTACAACCGGCTGCAGATCTATCTCGCGCAGGGCGATCGACATCGTGACCTCCTTCAAGCAGGCGCTGCGCGAGACGGGCATCGCCACGATCTTCACGGCGCTGACGCTGTCGGTCGGCGTGGCGACCTGGTCGTTCTCGGAGCTCAAGTTCCAGGCCGACATGGGGATGCTGCTCACGTTCATGTTCATGGTCAACATGATCATGGCGATGACGATGCTGCCGGCGCTCGCGGTCATGATCGACGTGCTCATCCCGCGCGTGCGGCCGGTGCGCACCCCGCTCCTCAGTCATTGACCTCCGGGAGCGACCATGCTCGACAAGCTGCTCGCAACTGCTGCACGAGACGGCCCGGCGGCGACGGCCGACACCGTCGGCGCGCCGTTTCCGCAGCGGCAGCTCGCGGTGGCCGTCGCTCCTGATCGAGCTCGCGCAGATCGATCGCAAGGTTCCGCCGCGCGAGCTCGCGGCCATCGAGGCGATGCTGCGCAACCGCTTCGGTCTGGACGTCGATGCGGCATCGCGGCTGATCGCGGCGGCGCAGGCGAGCTCGCCGCCGCGCTCGAGGACTGGGTGTTCGCGACGACGGTGCGCGATGGCTTCGATCCGGCAGAGCGCGTCGAGATCTTCGAGCTGCTGTGGGAAGTGGTCTATGCGGACGACCGGCTCGCTCGGCTCGAGCAGGACCTGATCGCGCACCTCGCACGCGAGCTCGGCATCGACGCGGCGCAGAGCGAGGCGGCGCGACTGGAGGCGTTCGCGCGGATCCGCGGCGGGACCTCCGCCATGCGCGGAACGGGGACGGCATGCGAGCGGTGATCGCGATCGTCGTCGCTGCCGCGATCGCCATTGCGGTCGTGTTCGCCGCGCCTGCGCCGGGCAAGCCGCCCGAGGCGGGCGCATTCAAGGCGACGCGCGCGACCAAGGCGCCGCTGCTCGCCATCGCCCGTGCCGGCACGCGTCTCGTGGCGGTGGGCGATTACGGCATCGTCCTGCTCTCGGACGACGACGGTTCGACGTGGCGCCAGGCCACCACGCCAACGCGCGACACGCTCACGGCGCTCGCGTTCGTCGACGCGAAGCGCGGCTGGGCCGTCGGGCACGGGGGTACGGTCCTTGCGACCGCAGGATGGCGGCGAGACCTGGACGCGGGCCTACGCGGCCCCGCCGGACGCGTCGTTGCTGTCGGTCTGGTTCGACAACGCGGGCCACGGGCTCGTCGTCGGTGCGTTCGGCTATGCCATTGCGACGGCCGACGGTGGTCGTTCCTGGAAGGACGTGAAGGTGGGCGACGGCGACGACCGCGATCGTCACCTCAACGCCATGTTCGCGCTGCGCAGCGGAACGCTGCTCATCGCCGCGGAATCGGGCACCGTGTTCCGCTCGACGGATGCGGGGAACACGTGGACGACGCTGCACTCGCCGTACAACGGCTCGCTGTGGGGCGGTCTGGGCCTCACGGACGGCACGGCGGTCGTCTACGGGATGCGCGGACACGCGCTCTACAGCACCGACGACGGCCGCACCTGGACCGACGCCCCGACCGGAAGCACGGAGTCGTTCAGCGGTGGCGCCGAGCTCACGCGCGGCACCGTCGTGCTCGTCGGCCTCGGCGGCGCGATCGCGCGCAGCGTGAACGGCGGGCGCACCTTCGAGTCGACGCTGCGCCCCGATCGCCAGACGTACGCCGCGGTTGCGCAGAGCGCGGCGGGACGGCTCGTCATGGTGGGGCTGAACGGTGTGGCGGCACCGGAAGCCGGCGTGCGTTGACGGCGCACGCTGCCGCGAGAACGACACGGGGCGGGAGATCGACGATGGACATGAACACGCGGCAGTTGATCAGTGAAGCCACGACCGTGTTTCTCGCCGCGCGCAAGCGGATGCTCATCGGCGCCGACTGGGTCGAGGCGGCCGACGGGGCGCGCCTCGAAGTGCGCAATCCGGCAACGGGCGAAGTCTTCGCCGACGTCCCGGCGGCCGGCGCCGCCGACGTCGATCGCGCGGTGCGCGCGGCGCGTGATGCGTTCGAGAACGGATCCTGGACCAGCCTCTCGCCCGCCGCGCGCGAGCGAGCACTGCTCACGGTCGCGGATCTCGTCGAAGCGAATGCGCAGCAGCTCGCGGAGCTCGAGGCTCTCGACAATGGCAAATCGGTGATGCTGGCGCGGCACGTCGACGTGGCGATGGCAGTGGACTTCCTGCGCTACATGGCCGGCTGGGCCACGAAGATCGAAGGCACCACGCACGACGTATCGGTGCCCTTCATTCCGCAGGCGAAAATCCTTGCGTTTACGCGCAAGGAGCCGGTCGGCGTCGTCGGTGCGATCATCCCCTGGAACTTCCCACTGCTGATGGCCGCCTGGAAGATCGGCCCCGCGCTCGCGGCCGGGTGCACCGTGGTGCTGAAGCCGGCGGAGGAAACGCCCCTGAGCGCGTTGCGCTTCGGCGAGCTCGTGCTCGAAGCCGGAATCCCGCCCGGGGTTGTGAATGTCGTCACCGGCCTCGGGCCGACCGCCGGGGCCGCGCTCGCTTCGCATCCGGGCGTCAACAAGATCGCGTTCACCGGATCGACGGAGGTCGGCAAGCGAGTGCAGCGCGCGGCCGTCGACCACATGACGCGCGTGTCACTCGAGCTCGGCGGCAAGTCGCCGGTCATCGTGCTCGACGACGCGGATCCCGCGACGGCGGCCGCGGGCGCAGCGCAGGCCATCTTCTTCAACCAGGGCCAGGTTTGCACCGCCGGATCGCGCTTGTACGTGCAACGCAAGCTGTTCGATCGCGTGGTCGGCGACCTTGCCGCCATTGCCGCGAAGATGAAGCTCGGTGCGGGTCTCGATCCCGCGAGCGAGCTCGGGCCGCTCGTTTCGCAGCAGCAGATGGAGCGCGTCTGCGGCTACATCGAATCGGGCCGCAAGCAGGGCGCCACCGTCATGACGGGTGGCGGCCGCGCGGGCGAAAAGGGCTATTTCGTGGCGCCGACGGTGCTGGTCGGCGCTCGGCAGGACATGCGGGTCGTGCAGGAGGAGATCTTCGGGCCGGTGGTGGTCGCGCTGCCGTACGACGACGTCGACGACGCCGTCGCGCTTGCGAACGACACGCCAGTACGGGCTCGGCGCATCGATCTGGTCGAACGACCTGTCCCGCGTGCATCGCCTCATCCCGCGCATCAAGGCGGGGACCGTGTGGGTCAACTGCCACAGCATGCTCGACGCGAGCCTTCCGTTCGGCGGCTACAAGCAGTCCGGCATCGGGCGGGAGATGGGACGCGCGGCAATCGATCTCTTCACCGAGACGAAGTCCGTGATGATCGCTGTCTGAAGTCATGTGTCGCTATTTCGCGTCGGAAACGTCGGAGGCGAGCGGATGCAATCACTGAACGTGGTGCGCACCGGGCTAGCGCTCGTCGCGCTGCTCTTGCTGGGTATCGCCGGGCGCGCCGACGCCTTCGCGAAGGATTCGCTGGTGTGGAGCAAGTGCACGCCGTGCCACGCGCCGGACGCGAATGGCCGCATCGCGCGGGTCGAGGACATACGCACCACGCCCGAGGAGTGGACGGTGATCGTCGACCGCATGCGCCGCCTGCACGGCATGCCGATCCGCAAGGGCGAGATGGACACGCTGCTGAAGGAGCTCTGCCGCCACGCAGATCCTCGCGCCCGAGGAGCAGCGCAAGGTGGCGTACCTCAGCCTCTGGCACAACGCGCAGACCGTCGAGCAGCCCGCCAACAAGGAAGAAGAGCGCTTCTTCACGACCTGCGTGCGCTGTCACACCGCCGGCAAGATCTTCTCGTACCGGATGACCGCCGGAGAACTGGGCGAAGCTGCGCGACTTCCATCTGTACGTCGTTCCCGACGCGTCGTCTTCCAGATGCGCGAGATGCGCTGGATCGACGGAAGCCGACGCCGTGCTCGCGTATCTCGCTCGGCCGCTGCCGTACGGCAGCGCGTGGTCGGCGCCGACCGCGAAGCTCGACGGTGCGTGGGCCGTGTTCGGCTACGAGCCGGGACGCGGCGCGTATCGCGGCGAAGCGCGTTTCGTCGACGCCGGCAACGCCGAGTATCGCGCTCGAAGGCAGCGCTTGCGTATGCCGACGGGACGTCGCGAGGCGTTCGACGGCGAGGCGACGCTCTACGGCGGCTACGCGCTGCGCACGCGCACGAGCAACAACGGGTTTGCCGTGAACGGCGCGTACATCGTCGACGGGCGACACGCTTTCCGGCGAGTCGCACTTCCCGGCGCCCGACTTCCGCACGTCGCGCGCGACGTGGGTGCGCAGCACGGCGAGGCCCGCAGGTCGGGCGGGTGCTTCCGGCGTTACCTGCTCGCCGGCGAACGGACCACGCTCGACCGTGGAGGGCGCTCGATCTGCCCGACGTCAGGCCGCCGGACGTCGCGCTTCGCCGACGCGACGGTGAAGGTGCTCGCCGTGAGGCGCGTCGCGCCGGACGTGCTGCAGGTCGATGTCGTCGCGCGTGCGAGCACGCCGGTCGCGGCGAAGCTGACGTTGGCGGGGCTCGACGGCGGCACCGTGCAGGCTCGCGCCGCCATCGATCACATCGCGATCGCGCCGGCGCTCGGTCGCGCGCGCCTGTCCGGCGGACGGCACTATCCGGCGGAGGGCGTGCAGTTCGAGGCGATCGCCTATGCGAAGCCGCGGTGCCGGCAACAAGGCGGTCGACGTTGCGCTCGGTCCCGTACCGGCGACGTTCCGCCTCGCCGAGGAGAAGACGCGACCCGACGACGACGACCTCGAGTGGCTCGGCGGCATCGAGGCGAACGGCACCTACCTGCCGATGGGCGACTACGGGCCCAATCCGCTGCGCAAGTATCACGGCGAGAACAGCGGCCTCGTGAAGGTGCTCGCCGAGTATCGTCGCGGCGGACGCACCTACCGCGCCCACGGCCAGCTCGCCGTCACGATGCCCGATTTCATTGCGCGCCTGCGATGAACGACGCGCTCTGCTGGGCCGATCACCAGGTCTTCGCCGCGGGCGAGAGCGGGCGCGATGCGCTCCTGTTCGGCGCGGACGACGCGAGCCTGTTCGCGCTCGAGCCGCGCCGTGCATGCGCGTGCTGGAGCGCTGGCGGGCGCACCGCGTGCATCGCGCTCGAGCAGCGTCGACGGCGACGATCGCGAGGTGCTCGAAGCGCTTGCGCGATGCGCGCGTGCTGGTGCCGGCCGATCGGCCGCACCGGGTCGCCGCCGCCGATGCCCCATCCCGCGGACGTGCCGCTCACCACGCTGGTGCTCGAGGTCGCGCAGGCGTGCAACCTGCGCTGCACCTACTGCTACGCCGGCGGCGGCTCCTATGGCGGCGAGGCGCGCCTCATGCGCCCGGAGCTTGCGCGGCGCGCCGCGCGCTACCTCGTCGAGTCGCTCCGGGGCGAGCGACCGCGTGCACGCTCGTGCTCTTCGGCGGCGAGCCGCTGCTGAACCTCGCCGCGCTGAAGGCGGCCGTGCTCGAGGGCGAAGCCGCTGCCGCGCAAGCCGGCAAGTCGACTCGTCGTCTCGCTCACCACCAACGGCACGCGATTCACGCCGGAGTCGCTCGACTTCCTCGTCGAGCACGGGGTCGGCGTCTCCGTGAGCATCGACGGTCCGCCGCGACGTGCACGATGCGAACCGCCGCTACCCGGGCGCGCGGCGGCGGCACCTACGCGCGACGTCGTCGCCGGTGTCGGCGATGCTGCGCGCACACGCGGCGGCCGCTCGCCCGCCGCGCGCGTGACGCTCACGCCGGACCAGTGGTCGTCGCATCCCCGAGGTGTTCGATCACCTGCGTCGAGTCTCGGCTTCCTCGAAGTCGGCATCGCGCCGGTGAGCCCGATCACGCGCGGCGCTCCTCGCCACGCGCGAGCAGGACGACGTGCTGTTCGCGGGCTTCTCGGAGCTCGCGCGGCGATTCGCGGCGCGAGGCGCGCGAGGACGCGTGCTGCCCGTTCTCGAATCTCCTCGATCTTCTCGCCCGGCTGCACGTGGGGCAGGTCAAGGCGGCTGCCGTGCGGCGCCGGGCTCGGCTATCTCGCGCTCGACGCCGAGGGCGGATTCTTCCTGTGCCACCGGCTTGCCGGCGACGAGGCGTTTCGCGTCGGCGATCTCGAGCGCGGCATCGATCACGCGAAGATCGCGACGTGCCTCGCCGCGCAGGCGGCGCCGCGCGCGGAGGACGTGTGCGCGCGTGCTGGGCGCGCAGCCTCTGCGCGGGCGGCTGCCACCACGAGAATCACCTGCGCGAGCACGAGCTGGGCCTCGCCCGGCGGATCTCGTGCGAGTTCATCCGGCGCTGGCTCGAGCTCGGCATTCGCGCCTACGCCGAGCTCGTGCCGCGATGCCGACAGCCCGCGTGCTCGCATTTCCTGCAGCGGCGGGCGACGGCTGAACGCATCGACAACGGACGGGAGCCGGCGATGAAGAAGAAGCTCATCGAAGCGCTGAACGAAAAGGCGAAGGCGATCGAGCGTCTCGCCGAGGGCGAAGCGCAAGACCGTGCAGGCGCAGGCGTCGGATCCGAAGATGCCGCAGGGCTGCACCACGATCTTCGACACGGGCTGGGAGACCAATCCGCGGCCGACCTATCCGATCGGCAACTGCCAGGCGTCGGCGCGCGACTTCCACGGCTGCGCCGGCGACTGCTGGTGGCCGGCGCAGGTGCCGGACGGCCTTACCAACCACCCGGACTTCGACGTCGAGTGCCCGAACATCGCGCGCGACTGGCGCAACCTCAAGTACGACTAGGAGCCGCACATGCGCATGAACACGCTCGGGGTGCTGGTCTGCGCGGCGCTCGCTCGCGCTCGCGACGGCCACGGCTGCGCAGGCGCGCGATCGGCTTCTATTACCTCGGCTACGAAATGATCCAGGTGATCGACGGCGACACCGACGCGATCGTCGCCGACATCCCGATCAAGGGCGCGACGCGCGAGATCGGGCTCACCGCGGACCGCAAGTTCCTGTACGTCGCCACCAACCGGCACCTCGTGCACAAGATCGATCTCGAGCGCGAACCGGGTCGTCGGCAGCATCGATCTCGACAGCGACGGCTGGGACCGGCTCATGTTCGGCTTCGTCCTCGACGCCGGACGGCAAGACGGCCTACGGCGCGCTGATGTCGCGCCGCACGGACGGCGGCGACGTCGTGATCGGCAAGCCGGTGGTCGCGCAATTCGACCTCGCGACGGGCAGGCTCCTGCGCAGCGTCGAGGTGCCCTGGGGCGTGGCGCACCTCGTCAGCGTGCGCGGGGGCGCGACCCTCTACGCGTTCGGCCAGGACCTCTACAAGATCGACACCACCGGCACCGATCTCAAGGTCGCCGAAACGGTCGCCATGTTCGACCGGAAGATGAACATCCTGCCGTTCTGGGACTACGCCTTCGACAACGGCGGCGTGGCGAGCATGAACTACTACACGCCCGATTTCATGGGGCTGCTGCTCGTCGACCAGAGCACCGGCGTGATCACCGACATCCCGCTCAAGGGCCCGCCGGCGATGGCCTATTCGGTCGTGCTCGTCGCCCGATCGCACGAAGGCCTACGCGGTGATGGACGACCTCACCGTGATCGACCTCGCGAAGAAGACGTATGTCGCGTCGGTGCCGATCGAGGAGGGCACCTGCTACGGCGTCAACGTGTCCGCCGACGGGCGCAAGATCTACGTGGGCGGCGGCGGCTCGACGCTGACGGTGTTCGACGCGAAGACGCTGAAGCCGCTCAAGGTGCTGCAGATGGCCTCCGACGGCATGGACCTGCGCCGCATCGGCTTCTGAGAGCCACGCGATGGAATACGCGTTGCGCCTGGCCGCTCCGGAAGCACCGGGCCGCGATGCCCGCGCTGCGTGCCCTTCCGCCTGGCGCGAGCTGCTGCCCGAGGGCGACGTCGTCGCGCTCTACTTCGGCACCGAGTTCTGCGAGGATCGAATTCCCACGCTCGAGGAGGCGAGCGCGTATTGCGCGCTTGCGCGCCTGAACGCGTGGCAGCCGACGCTGCTGACGCCGCTCGTGTCCGACGACGCTCTCGCGCGTCTCGACGTGCTTCTCGCGCACGTCGCTGCGCTCGACCCGGAAGCGGCGGTCGTGTTCAACGACTGGGGCGTGCTCGACCTCCTGCGCCGGCGCCACGCCGGGCTCGCGCGGCGCGCCGGCCGCCTCATGAACCGGTCGCTGCGCGATCCGCGGGCTCATGGCGATCCGGCGTACGGCGGCCCGGCGCACGACGGCGGCCGCTTTCGTGCGCTGCGCGGCCTGCTCGTCGCGGCCGGCGTGTGCGCGATGGAAACGGACCCGGACCTCGAGGGCGGCTTTCTCGCGCCGGCCGACAGCGGCGAGCGCGAGCTGCAGCGCGTGTTGCACGTGCCGTTCACGTTCGCCGCATCGGGACGCAACTGTCCGCTCAAGGCGGCCTTGCATCCGGTCGGATCCGGATTTACGAAGGCGCTGACGCAGTCGTGTCCGGCGCCGTGTCGCGGCGGTGCCGCTGCCGGCGCGCCGCGAAGACACGCCGCTCGGGCTCCTGCGCGCGGGCAACACGCTCTTCTACGAGGCGCCGCGTGCAGCCGCGATGCAGTGGCTGTCGCACGCCGATCGCGTCGTCGTGCACGTGGCGGCGATGCCGTGAAGGTGCTCGCTCCGCTGTCGAGCCCCGACGAGGTCGCGCCGCTGATCGCGGCCGGCGCCGACGAGCTCTACTGCGGCATCACGCCGCCCGGCTGGGCCGAGGCCTTCGGCGGCGCGTGGGTGCACCGACGCAACCCGCGCACCGGGCTCGCGCACGCTCGCCGAGCTGCGGCGCAGCGTGGGGCTGGCCGCTGAGCGGCCCGTCTACGTCACCCTCAACGCGCCCTCGTATCCCGCAGGCGCCGTGCCGTTCCTCGTGCGCTTCGGGCGAACGCTGATCGAGGACGTCGGTGTCGCGGCGCTCATCGTCGGCGACTGGGAGCTGCTGCTCGGCCTGGCGAAGGAAGGCCTCGCGCCGCGCGTGCACGTGTCGAGCCTCGCGAGCTGCCGGAATGCGGGCGCGGCGGCGTTCTACCGCGATGTCGGGGTGGCGCGCGTGATCCTTCCGCGCCACGTCAGCCTGCGCGAGATCGAGCAGGTCGCGACCGCCGGCGTGCCGCTGGAGGTGTTCGCGCTCAACGACGGCTGTGCGTTCGAGGAAGGCATCTGCGCGACCACGCACGCGTACGGCGCGTTTTGCATCGACGATCGCCTCGAAGGAAAGCTCGCGCCGCTCAGCGAGCGCTACGAGTTCTGGAAATGGACGCTCGACAATTGCGGGTCCCAGACGAGCCGCGGCTACACGCTCGGCCCGTGCGGCCTGTGCGCCTTCCCGCGCCTCGCTGCGCGCCGGCGTGGCGAGCATCAAGGTGGTCGGCCGCGAGGCGTCCACGGCGCGCAAGGCCGCATCGGTGCGGCTCGCTTCGATCGCGCTCGACCTCGCGCGCGAGGGCGGCGCACCGGATGCGATCCGTGCCGCGGTGATCGCCGAGCGCGGCGCGCCGGAGCTGTGTGCCGATGCGCATCTGTGCTACTACCCGGACGTGTGGGCTGATGCGAAGCCCGCCGCCGTTGCCGCGTCCGCTCGCAACGCGCAGCGCGTGTTTCCGTTGCATCCGGCGCAATCGCGCCAGCGCGCCCCGCCTCGCCGGTCGGCGCGGACGCGACGCTGTCGATGCTCGCGTCAGCAGCGGGGGATGCGCCATGCTGAAGGCGCTCGCCCCGTTCGCAGCGCATCTTGCCGGACAGGCACGCGCGCTCGCCGCGTTGTTCGTCCTCGGGCTGTGCGGTGCTGCCGTATCGCTCGCCACACCTTTGCTCGGGAAGGCGTTCGTCGATGCGGTCGCGACCGACCATGCATTCGGCGTGGTGCCGTGGATCGCGGCGGCGTTGGTCGCCCTCGGGGTGCTCGACGTGGCGCTCGGGGCCTGGACGACCAGGCTGCACGCGCGGGTATCGGCCGAGGTTCTCGCGAGGCTTCGTGCCGCGCTCTTCCAGCGCTGCCTCGAAGCACCGCTCGACCGCATCGAGCGGATCCGCCACGGCGATCTGCTGACCCGCTTCGGCAGCGACGTGCCGCGCATCCAGGTGCTGCTCGTCGACGGCGCGATCGGCGGCGTGCAAAGCGTGCTGTTTCTCGCGATCGCCGCGGCGATCACGTTCACGCTCTCGCCGGTGCTGGCGCTGTGGAGCTTCCTCGGCGTGCTGTTCGCACTGCTCGCGACCCATGGCTTTCGGCGGCAGGTGGAAGCGCGTACGCGGCGCGTGCGCGAGCGCATGGCCGATCTCTCGCACTTCCTGGCCGAGCGCCTCGCCGCGCTGCGCGCAATCCGGCTGCACCGCGCACTCGCCGCCGAGCAGGACGCACTCGCGAGCGCAAACGAGCGTCTGAATCGCGAAGTGGTCGGCTTCCAGTCCTTCGACGCGTTGGCGAAGGGTGCACCCGCCCTGCTGATGACGGCGGCGCTCGCGTGGGTCTACGTCCTCGGGGGTCAGTTGCTCGAGTCGGGCAGCATCACGCTGGGAACGTTCGTCGCCTTCGTGCTCTATCAGGGGCGGCTGTTCGGACCGGCGCAGGGCTTGCTCGGCCTCGTGCGCAACGTGCAGGAGTCGCGAGTGAGCGTGGCGCGCGTCGTCGAGGTGCTCGAGGGCGGCCGCGCGAACATGCCGGGAACGCGCAGCGCAGGCGTCGACGTCGCTGGCGTGAACGTGCCGGCGCAGGCGCCGCGCGGCCTCGGCGGCGCCAGGGATCGCAGCACGGACGACGTGCCGACGCAAGCCCCGGCGATCGCGCTGCGCCACGTCGCGTTTGCGTACCCGGGCAAGCCGGCGCTGCTCGCCGGCATCGATCTCTGCATCCGCGCAGGGGAGCGCGTCGCGCTTTTCGGCGCGTCGGGCGCCGGCAAGTCGACCCTCGTCCAATTGCTGTTCGGATTGCGCGAGCCCGACTGCGGTGTAGTCGCGGTCGAAGGCCGGCATGCGGGCGAGCTGGCCCAGGGTGTGCTGGCCTATGCAGGCGCCGAACCCTTTCTCATGCACGCCAGCATCGAGGACAACGTCCGCTATGCAAACCCGCCCGCGAGCCGCGCGGACCTCGAGCGCGCGCTCGTGGTTACGGAGGCGGCGGCATTCGTGAAGGCGCTCCCCCACGGCCTCGACACGGTCGTCGGCGGTCGCGGCCTCGCGTTGTCGGACGGCCAGCGGCAGCGCATCGGCATGGCGCGTGCAATCCTCGGTCGTCCACGCATTCTCGTGCTGGACGAAGCGTTCTCGGCGCTCGATCTCGACACCGAGGCGCGAGTGCGCAGCCGCCTGTGGGCTGCGTTGCCCGGCACGACCGTGCTCGCGATCTCGCATCGCCCGTGCGGGCTGGACGAGTTCGACCGCATCGTGTTTCTCCACGATGGTCGCCTCACGCGCGTCACACCTGTCGAGCTGCGCACGCTCGTCGGCTACGAGGGCGCGTGGACGTGACCTGCAACGAAGGCCGTGCGCGAGCGCAACCGCCGCTGCGCATCGGCGTGATCGATACGGGCGTCAACCCCTGGCACTCGCACGTGCGCGGGGCGGTAAGCGGATGCCGCATCTACGCTACACCCCATGGGACCATTGCGGAGGACGGCGATTTCCGCGACCTGTCGGGACACGGCACGGCGGTGGCCGGCATCATCAGGGAGGGCCTGCCCGATGCGCATCTGTTCGCGGTGCGCGTTTTCGATGCCGGGCACGTGACCTATCCGTCGCTGGTCGCACGCGCGATCCTGCGCGCCGCCGCCGAGCAATGCGCGTTCGTGAACCTGAGCCTGGGCGTGCCGCCGGGTCCCGGCGCCGATGCCGTCGAAGCGGCGTGCGTCGCCGCGCTCGCTGCGGGTTGCGTGCTCGTCGCCTCGACGCAACCTGGCCGAGCCGGGTGGCTACCTGCAGCAGTGCCCGGCGTGCACGTGGCGTTCGCGGATGACCGCCTCTCGCCCGGCGAGGTGGAGGCGAGGGGGACCTTGCGCTTCGCGGCAGCCGGCGTACCTCGCGTCCTCGGGCACGTGTCATGCGGAGCGAATTTCTCGGGTCACTCGTTCGCGTGCGCACGCACGCTGGTGCATATCGTCGGCACTTCGCGCCAAGACGAACCCGGACGTCGTTTCCCTCAGCGCCAGTCAGCGGTACCACCGGCCATCGCGAACTTCACGCACACCATACCGCCAGTTTCGCAGAGCGACTAATTCCCGATGAACCTCCGGGGGGAAGCCTTGACGACCTCCGCGCGAGTCCGTCAGAAGCTTCTCCAACTCGTCGAAGCACTCACGCGGCTGAGCCCAGCACGACGCGAGTACGTTCGCGATACGGGCAAACCGGGTCACCAGATGCTCGGGCCGAATGAACTCGGGAAGCGCGGCGAACCAGGCCTGCGTTCGCGGCAACAGCGTTTCGGCTGGCCGCGCCCTCCGCAGTCTAAGGAACTCGGCTTCGCCGCCCGGCGCAGGTATCTGCTGGAATTCGGATGACGGCAGGTCGTTTCGCCGTACGTCCCGCTGTACGTCCGGCGCGTACCCTCTCCCGCTTCGGTATATCGACATGGGTCACCCTTCCGGCGCGGTTGGGCCGGAAGGCCTGCGCGCTTGCCGCGTCGGTGACGCAGATTACTCCTCGGGCAGGCGCGGCGCGAGCCGCCGGGCGGCTGGTGCGGCGCTCGGAATCAAGACTGGATCGTGACCCGCCGACCAGGGACGCGGTTACGTCTACCGGGTGTCGTTCCGGGCGAGGAGGGTGAATCGTTCGTGATGAGCGGCAAATGCTTCCTGCCGCGCTACTGCGCTACTGCTGACCAGGGCAGCGCTGCGAGCCGTGGCCACGGCGTTGCTGCCCGCCTCGAAGGGCGCATCGTGAGCGCCGACCGCGGCAATTGCAGCAACCGTCAGAAGCCCCACCGTTGCACGCGTCGTAGCCATGCGGATCGACGCGTACTCGGGTGCCAACCGGGTCAGATGCGCGCGCTCCGTGCTGTGCATGGCCTGCTCCCGGATTCGACTGGGGTGAACGAGGACTTTGCCATGATCTCCGGTCGATGCCATCCGTAATTCGGGTGAGACCTACCGCCGCAGGGGCGCGGCCGGGCCTGGCGGGTCTGATGGGTCGCGGGATGCTGTCCAAGGTGACCGGCGGTCCGCCTCTCCCATCCCCGTTGCGTTGGCGCGTCCCGCTCAGCGCGTCATCTGTCGCAGGCGCATCACCGAATTGTTGTCATTCGTACGCCTGATCGCCTCGGGCAGGACCGCCTTCATCGCGGCCTCGTACTGCGCGGCCTTGTCCGGGCTGTAGGCATCCGAGTCGACCCTGACGGCCGCGCCGTCCACGTGCACGGCAAACTCCGTCGAGCTCAGCCCGGCGGGGTAGCGAAAATTGACGTCGCCGAATTGCGTCGATGTCCGCACGCGCGCACCGCTGCCTCGAACGAGGACGAGCTTGATGCCGGCGTCGCGCAAGGCCCCGGCATAGGGTTGGGCCATTGCCGAAAGCGCCGGCTGCGCAGTGGTGGGCATCGAAGACGAAGCCGCGGACGCACCCGTGACGCAAGCTGCGGCAGCTGCACACGCGATCACGACCAACCCGTGTCGTACGAAGTCCATCGTCTTCTCCCGGTGATGACGCTCGAAGTGGTCAACGCACCGGAGGCGTGTCGTGCGGCTTGGGCGGTTGCGACTCGCCCCCGCTCCTGCCGACCGGCACGATCGGGATCACCGGCCGCTTGCCGAGCTGCCTGTCGATCTCGGCGCGCAGCACGCGGGGCAATCCGTCGATGGCTTCGTAGAGCTCGGCGGCCGATGCGCCCACGAACATCGTCTTGTGCAGGTCGACGTGCTCGGAGAGCAGATAGGCGAGCGACGCCCAGCGGCTGTGTTGAAGCGCGAGCGTTGCCGGCGTGAAGCCCAGCGCCGTGGTCAGGTCGAGATCGGCGCCGTAGCGCTGCAGCAGCTCCAGCGCTTCCACCTGGTCGGCCTTCGCCGCGTCGTGAATCACCGCAAAGCCTTCGTGATCGAGATGGTCCGGCGTCGCGTCCATCTCGAGCAGCCGTTGCGCGAGGAAGTAGTGCCGCGCGGAGAGCGCGTAGAAGAGGGCGGTGCGCCCATCCTCGTCCTCGGCATTGGCCAGCGCCGGGACATCGAGCACGAGGCCCATCGCGCGTTCCCAGTCTCGTTCCACGAGCGCTGCGAACAGGGCCTCGCTGCCGGGAGTGATCGGCGTCGGGCCGCTGCCCCCCTGGAAGTAGTCGGTGATGCGTGCGATGTCGACCTCGCCGGCATCCGGGCGCAACGAGCGCGCGAGCTCGTCGCGCAACTGACCGATTTGCTGCTGCGACTCGCGTTCCGCCGTCGCGCGCTGCTGGGGCAGCACGACGTCGCGATACACCTCCACGGCCCAGAGCAGGCGCTCGAACGCACTCGCGGCGGCCGGATAAGTCGCGAGCACCTCCGGTGGTACGCGCGGATTGCCTTCGGTGGGCACGCGGCCGTCGGCCTCGAGGGCCCACACCTCGCCGGAGCGCAACGACAGCACGTGATGATCGGGAAAGCCGATGAGCTCGTCCGGTTCTGCGCCGGCCGGCACTTCGTCTGCCTGACGCTGACCGGTGAATTGCAGCGGATTCCAGACCGTGAACTCGTGCTGCAGGAACTCCTGCGCTTCGCGCGCGCGACGCAGCCGCTCCCGGTCGATCGGAAAGTCGGCGGGTGGAATGGAGGCGGGTGCGAAGTGCCACCCGAGCGCGGCCCATGCGCCGTGGCCGCCGGAAGCTCGCGCGGCGAACCGCCCACGGGTTGGGCCGCGCATCCGGCGCAACGTGGTAGCCATAAGCCTCGAGCAGCCATGCGTCGCGCTCGACCTTCTGCGGTGCGCGCGCGAAGCAGCCGATCGTCGCGCCGGATTGCAGCAGCGAGCGCAATCCCGCCCACGTGTCGACGGCCACGTCGAAGCTCGGGTGCATCAGCACGCACAGATCGGGCGCGGCGCCCGTGCGCGACGCGCACCAATCCGTGAGCGTGCCGCTGAACATCGTGGCCGGCCTTTTCCGGCATGCCTTCGCCTCCGCGCAGCGAGGCCGCGGGCGCGGGGTGCGCCACGACCGGCGCGAGCGGAACGTCGGTGGATCCCACCAGGAACGTGACCCCGACCGTGAGCCGTGGCCGTTCGAGCAGCAGGGGCAGCAGCTGATACGGCCGGCCCTGGTCGACCGCGCCCGCCCCGCCGGCGGCGCCCACGACCAGCAGCTCGAGGTGGTCGCGCTCCATGAGCTGCGGGGCGAACGTCGTGATCCACCACGCCACCGCGACGGGTGGCTGCAGCAGCAGGTTGAGCTCCTCGTCGTCCGTCGCGGCGGCCGACGGCGGAATCGCGGGCCAGCGGCGGGCCGCTGCCGCAAGGATCGACCAGTTGTTCCTTGCGCGCGACAGTGGATGCGGCATGGCGAGACTCCCCTGCGGGACTTGGCGGGAACCGGGAGTATGCCCCGTCTTCGGCGCTTCGGCTGCTCCGGCCGGGCCGACCGTTGCGTCCCGGTGCCCGCGGGTTCACGAGCCCGTCTCAGCGCCCGCGGCGCAGCGCGTCGATGCTCCATGGCCCGGCCCCCGCGATGCACAGGTACAGGAACACGAAGCAGTACAGCACGGCAGACTCGCCGCCGTTGAGCAGCGGCAGCGGACTCCGGGGTTGATGCGCCATGAAGTACGCGACGGCCATCTCGCCCGACAGGACGAACGCCACGGGTCGCGTGTACCAGCCGAGCAGCATCAGCACGCCGCCGACGAGCTCGAGCATTCCGGCGAGGCCGATGAGCGAGAAGAGGTGAAGGTCGTCGTACCGCGCGAGGTGCGGAACGTGCAGAATCTTGGCGGAGCCATGCAGCGTGAACGCAAAGGCGGTGACGACGCGCAGAACGCTGAGCGCACGGTCGCGCCAGCTCGATGAAGTTGCCATGGAGTCGAAACGGAATTGAGCGGAGTGGACGCGATGCGGCGAACGCCGAACCGCGATTGTAGCGCACGACGTGATGCCGGCGCGGCCCGTTCGGCTTATGCTTGTGGCAGGCCGGCTTCAGTCGGCCAAGCCAAGGGGAGAACGCGACATGGAGATGCTGCTGCTCTGGATCGGCCGTGTCGCCGGCATTGTCGGCGCACTGGTGGCGGTCGCTGCCGTTCTGTTGCGTGCGCAGGGTTCGTTCACGGTCGCCAACTTCCAGACGGGGACGCTGTTGCAGGCCGCCATCGCGCTGATGCTGATCGGCTGCCTCGGCTACGTTGCGGCGGTCGGCGAGCGCTCGATGCGCGGCCGCTAGCGCGCAATCGCGCGACGTCGGTCGCGGTCACGCCGCGCGGCCGCGCGCGCGGCGGCCGCGGCGCGTTTCAGTCCGCCCTCATGTGCGCGGCCTTCACGACCGCGCCCCAGCGTTCCTGCTCCGTGCGGATGAACGCCCCGAACTGCTCGGGCGTTCCGGTGCGCCCGACGGCGCCCTCGGTGGCGAGCCGGTCCTTCATCGCTTGCGACTGCATCACGCGCGCGATCTCCGCATTCAGCTTCACGACGATCTCGTGCGGTGTGCCGGCAGGCGCGACCACGCCGTACCACTGCGTGGCTTCGAAGCCCGGGATGGTCTCGGCGATCGCAGGCACTTGCGGCAACGCATCGAGCCGCGAAGGACTGGACACGCCGAGGGCGCGCAGCTTGCCGCCCTGCACGTGGGCCATCACCGCGGGCGCGCCGGTCATCGTCATCGTGACCTGACCTCCGAGAAGATCCGTGATCGCCGGTGCGGTCCCCTTGTAGGGCACGTGGACGATATCGGTCTTCGTCTGCAGCTTGAAGTATTCCATCGCGAGGTGCGCTGCGCTGCCGTTGCCGCCGGAGCTGTACGTGAGCTTGCCGGGATTGGCGCGTGCATACGCGATCAGCTCGGCTACGTTCTTCGCCGGCACCGCCGGATTCACGACCAGCACGTTGGGCACGAGCGCCACCAGCGACACCGGCGCAAAGTCCCTGAGCGGCACGTATCCGAGCTTCGGATACAGCGCGGGATTGACCGCGAGCGTGCCGATGTGGCCCATGAGCAGCGTGTAGCCATCCGCCGGCGCTTTCGCGGCGAGCTCGGCCCCGATGCTCCCGCCCGCACCCGGGCGATTGTCGACGACCACCTGCTGGCCCCACGCCTCCGACAGCTTCTGCCCGAGCGCGCGGCCGAGGATGTCGGTCGAGCCCCCCGGCGGAAACGGCACGATCAGGCGAATGGGCTTCGTGGGGTAGGGCGAGCCTTGCGCCGTCGCCGACTCGGCGAAGGAGGCGAGCGCAAGGCTCATGGCGGCCGCGGCCAGGAAGGAGATCGTGCGTGCAGTACTCATGAAACCTCGTCGTGAAGGATGGATGGGAATGCAGCTACGCAGCGCAGGGCACGCTGCGCGTTACTCCAGCTCGCGCGTCACGTCGTCGAACAACTCGTCGACGCTCATGCGCGCGGGCAACAATCCCTGCCGGTACGCGCAGTCGAGCGCGACCTCCAGGTTGCGCCGGTTGCGCGTCACGCCGAACGGCGTGAAGTCGACCGGAGCGGTCGGCTCGCCGCTGCGCCCACGGCTTGCCTTCAGCATGCGATAGACCTCCCGCACGGCATCGGGTTGTGCCTGGGATAGCGCACTTTTCACCACGACCATGTGGTTGATCTGGATCGCGCCGTGGCGCGCGCCCCAGTCGCGCGCCGCGCTCTCGGGGTCCGGAACGAGCCGCGCGAGCCGGGGATCGGAAAGCTTCGCATCGGCGAGGATCGCTGCGTCGAGCTCGCCCGCGAGCAGCATCTCCTCCGCGTTGCGTCCGGCCGGCGCGCGCTCGACGTTGGGTGGATCGCGGAATTCGGCGACGTGCGGCTCCTCGAACGTGACCCAGCGGATGCGGCTCGTGTCGACGCCGAAATCGTCGGCGAGGATGCCGCGCACCCACGTTGCCGTGGTGACCGAGAACGAGCGGATGCCCACGCGCCTGCCTTCGAGATCGCGCGGCGCGAGCGGACCGCGCGCCGTGTTGTAGACCAGGTACGGGTGCTGGTAGCGCGCGAGCACCACCGCCGGCAACAGCACGAGCGGCTTGGCGTGCGCCTTCGCCGCCAGGAACGTCATGATCGCGAGCTCGGCGACATCGAATTCGAGCTCGCGCACCACGCGCTTGAACGCCATCGCAGGGCGCTTGACGTCCGCGAACGCGAGATGAACCTGCGCGGAGGTCACCGCCCCCGACTTCACGGCAGCCGTAACGGGGTAATCCCCCAGCAGCGTCTTCAGCTCGACAGGCGTGCTCATGATCGGAACCTCACAGCGAGAACGTGACGATGCGCTCTTCGGTCATCTCCCGCACCGCGTAATGCGGACCTTCGCGGCCGAAGCCGCTGTCCTTCGAGCCGCCGTACGGCATGAGGTCGACGCGCGAGCTCGACGTCTCGTTCACGTGCACGCCACCCACCTCGAGCCCGCGCGCGGCGGCGAAGGCGTCGTCGAGACGATGGGTGAAGATGCCCGCGGCGAGGCCGTACGGCGTCGCGTTGACGCGATCGATGGCCTCGTCGAGCGTCGCGAACGGCACGATGCACACGACGGGACCGAAGATTTCCTGGCAGCTCACGTTCATCGCCGGATCGATCGACGTCAGCAGCGTGGGCGGCACCACCGCGCCGCTGCGCTCGCCGCCCGCGAGGCGCCTGGCGCCCGCATGCATCGCCTGCCGGATCCATTCGTCGATGCGTACCGCGTTGTCCTCGCTGATCACCGGCCCGACGACGGTGTCGTTGCGCGCGCGGATCTCCATAAGGCAGCGCCCTTACGAGTGCACCGAGCCGCTCCTCTACGGTCTGCAACAGCGACTCGTGCACCAGCAGAAGCTGCACGGACGTGCACACCTGCCCGGCCTTGCGATAGCCCGCGTTGACGACCTTCGGCAGCGCGGTGTCGAGGTTCGCATCGGCGCACAGGATCGTGCAGGCGATCGAGCCCAGCTCCATCTGCGTGCGGCGCAGGCCGGCGGCCTGCTGGATGTGACGGCCGACCTCGGTGCTGCCGGTGAACGCGAAGAAGCGCACCCGCGAATCCTGCAGGATCGCGTTGGCCACGGGAACGCTGCCCGTGAGCACCGACAGGAATCCCCGAGGCATGCCCGCTTCGATCAGCACTTCGGCGAGCTTGCACGCGGTGAGCGGGGTGTAGGAGGCCGGCTTGAGGATCACCGCGTTGCCGGCCGCGAATGCGGGCGCCACCTTGTGCGTGACCGTGTTCAGCGGCGAGTTGAACGGGGTGATCGCGGCGACCACGCCCAGCGGCACGCGCAGGGTGAAGCCGATGCGCCCGGCCTGCTGCGGTGCTCCTGCAAGCGGGACCATCTCACCCGTGAGGCGGCGCGCTTCCTCGGCAGAGAGCTTGAGCGTCTGCACGCAGCGGCGGATCTCGCCGGTCGCGTCGGACGCGGTGAAGCCGGCTTCCATCTGCATGATCTGCACGAACTCCGGCAGGCGAGTCTCGACCAGCGCGCTCGCGCGCTCCAGCACGGCACCGCGCTCGAACGGCGACGGCGCGCCACGGCGAAATGCGTCGTGGGCGGCGCCGATGGCGTCGCGGACCTGGTCGTGGTCGGCAGTGGTGACGTAACCGCCCGGAGCGAGCCGGTACTTGTCGAGCACGGCCGCCGTCGCGCCTTTGCCCTGGACCCATTCGCCGGCGACGAGCACGCGCTGCGCATTGCCGGCAACCGGCGTCGATGTGTCGTTCACGATGGCCTTCCTTTCAGTTTGCCATTACAGCCAGAGGATCTTCTTGCGGTAATCGAGGTCCTCGAGCAGCGGCCGCGCGGGTCCGCTGTGGAACACCGCACCGCGCTCGAGCGCGAACACCCGGTCGGCGAGTGCCAGCACGAGGTCGAGATTGTGCTCGACGATCACGATGGAGGCTTGCGTTCGCAACGCATCGAAGACCCTGAAGAGTTCCTCGATCACGGCGGGTGCGAGACCTTCGAACGGCTCGTCCAGCAGCAGCAATCGCACGTTGCCCGAGAGCGCGCGCGCCACGGCCACCATCTGCTGCTCCCCGCCCGAGAGATAGTCGGCAGCGACGTGGAATCGCTGCTTCAGCCGCGGGAAGAACTCGAAGATCCGCTCTTCGTCCCACACGATGCCGTTCTTGCCGTCCGTGGGCCGGGCGAGGCGGCCCAGAGCGAGATTCTCGGCGACGGTCATGCCGGCGAAAAGACCGCGACCCTGCGGCACGTAACCCACGCCCAGGCGCGCGATGTCCGGTGCCGGCAAGCCTGCGATGTCGCGCCCGGCGAATTCGATCGTGCCGGATGCCGGCGGGAGCAATCCCGCGAGCGCCTTCAGCAACGTGGACTTGCCGGCGCCGTTGCGCCCGAGCAGCGCCACGATCTCGCCCTCGCGCACGTCGAGCGACGCGTCGTTCAGGATGTGGCTCTTGCCGTAGAACGCGTTCACGGCTTCGAAACGCAGCAGCGGCGCGCGCTCGGCCGCGGTGCCCGCCGCGCGCCCGGTCACCGGCGGCGTACCCTTCCCGGTGTAGACCTCCTGCACGCGCCGATCCGCCCGCACCTCGTCCGGGGTGCCGGCCATCAGCACTTCGCCCTGGTTCATCACGGTGACCGATTGCGAGAACCCGAGCACGCGATCGATGTCGTGCTCGATGATCAGCACCGGAATGTCCTCGGCCACGGTCTTCACGAGATTCGACACCCGTTCGCGCTCGGCCGCCGCGAGACCCGCGAGCGGCTCGTCCAGCAGCAGCACCTGCGGCCTGGAGCCGAGCGCGATGCCCAGGTCGACCACGCGCTGGCCGCCATAGGAGAGCGAGCCGGCGTCGATCGTCTCGATACCCTCCAGGCCGAGGAAACGGATGAGCTCGGCCGTTTGCGCATGGATGTGGCGATAGCTGTCGACGCTGCGCCACGGGTTGAAGCGTCCGCGATCGCGTGCCTGCAGCGAGAGCCGCAGGTTCTCGTAGATCGACAGCCCTCGGAACAGGTTGGTGATCTGGAACGAGCGGGCGAGGCCTTGCTGGCAGATGCGGCTCGGCGGGAGGCGATGGATGTCGACGCCGTGCAGGCGCACCGTCCCCTGGTCGGGCACGAACATCCCCGACACGAGATTGAACAGCGTCGTCTTGCCGGCTCCGTTCGGCCCGATGAGCGCGTGGATTGCACCGGGCTGCACGGCGAGGTGCGCATCCACGACGGCCCGGATGCCGCCGAAGTGCTTGCTGACGCCGTCGATCGCGAGCGGCACGACACCCGGCCGCGGCGCCGGGCGCAGGAACGCCGGCAGCGGGAGGCCCTGGTAGATCTTGCGCCGGCTCATCGCCGCGCTCTCCTCGGGCGGCGGCCGCCAGCGGCGCTGGAGCTTGCCCCAGATCCCGGTGAGGCCGGACGGCGAGAAGATGATGAAGCCGACGAAGATCAGCCCGAACCACAGCAGCCAGTTGTCGGTGTAGATCGAGAAGAGCTCGCGGAACAGGATGTAGAACAGCACGCCCAGCGCGGGGCCGAGGAAGCTGCGCATGCCGCCGATCACCACCATCGCCAGCATCTCGCCGGAGAACGCGACCGTGGTCGATTCGGCGGCTGCGAGGCGGTGGTCGAACACGAGCAGGGCGCCGGCCAGACCGGTGACGACGGTCGACAGCACGAACGCCACCAGCTTGTACGTATTGGTGTCGTAACCCTGGAACGTGGCGCGCTGCTCGTTCTCGCGGATCGCGACGAGCACGTGCCCGAAAGGCGAGCGCACGATGCGCAGCAGCGCATACAGCACGGCGAGTCCCGTGAGCGCGATCACGCCGTAATAGACCCGTTGGTCGTCGAGGTCGAGCGGCCCCAGCCTGCCGCGCTCGATGCCGCTCAGGCCCCCCTCGCCGCCGGTGAGGCTGGTCCAGCGAAAGGCGATCGCGAACGTCAGCGCGCACAACGCCAGCGTCAGCAGCGAGAAGTAGACGCCGCGGCGGCGCAGGATCAGGAAGCCGACCACGGTGGCCAGCACCGCGGTGAAGACGATCGTGAACAGCAACGGCATGACGAACTGGCCGCGGAACCAGTGCAGCTGGGCGAGGGCCGCCGCATAGCCGCCGATGCCGAACCAGGCGCTGTTGCCGAACGACACGAGGCCCGTGTAGCCGACCAGAAGGTTCAGTCCCATCGCCGCCATGGACAGGATCACCACCACGGTCGCGGTGTCGAGCGTGAGGCCGATGGCCTGCATCGCGAACGGCAATACGATCAGCGCGCCGGCCCCGATCCACAGCGGCTGCATCCCGCTCCGGTCCGAACGATCGATCGTCATTCGAAGCGTTCGATGCGCTCGCCGAGCAGGCCGCGCGGGCGGAACATCAGCACGAGGAACATCAGCACGTACATCGACGCCTCGCCGGCCGCCGGTACGAAGTTGATCGTGATGCCGCGCACCACACCCACCAGCAGCGCCGCGAGCACCACGCCCCAGAAACTCCCCAGGCCGCCGATCACGACGACGACGAAGGCCACGGTCATGATCTCGGTGCCCATCGCCGGGTGGACGACGGCGATCGGCCCGAACAGCACGCCGCCCAGCGCGGCCGTGCCGACGCCGAGCACGACGATCGCCGTCATGTACGGCTGCAACCGGATCCCCAGCGCGGCCACCATGTCGGGGCGCTGCACGCCGGCGCGCACGACGCGGCCGAACGAGGTCTTGTGCAGCAGCAGCCACAGCGCCGTCATCACGACGATCACGACGGCGAGCATCAGCAGACGGTACCGGGAGAACAGGAAATCGCCGACCGTGATGCTGCCCTTGAACGCCGCCGGCATCGCGTAGGCGAGCGGCGCGGCGCCCCACACCATGCGGATGACCTGCTCGACCACCATCGCCAGCCCGAACGTCACCAGCAGGCTCAGGATCGGATCGGCCGTGTAGAAGCGGCGCAGGAGATAGCGTTCGAACAGGATGCCCAGCACGCCGACGGCCGCCGGCGCGAGGACGACGCTGGCGCCGAAGCCCAGGTACTTGGTGACCTCGAGCGCGAAGTACGCGCCGAGCGCGTAGAACGCACCGTGGGCGAGATTGACCACGCCGCCGACGCTGAAGATCAGCGACAGCCCGAGTGCCAGCAACAGGTAATAGCCGCCGAGCACCAGGCCGTTGACGACCTGCTCGAGTAGGAAAGTGAGTTCCATGAACGGTTCACGCGCGCCGCGCGCGCACCGGCGGCGGCGTCCGCCACGGGCGGCGCCGCCTTGCGGTGATCAGCGCCGCGGTCGCGGACGGCGCGCTCGAGCGCCGGCTACATCTTGCAGGTGCTCTCCGCCTTGGTCGGTGCGAGCAGGTCGAGCGGCTGGTTCGGCGCCGGCACCGCGTCGCCGAATTTCAGGAAGTCCCACTTGTCCTTGGCCTGGCCCTTCGGCTTGACGGTGAACGGATAGGCCTCCTGCATCATCTGGTGATCCCACGACCGGAAGTAGCCCTTGCGCGCCTTCAGCAGGTCGAACTGGGCCTCCGATTCGAAGTACGCGATGAGCTTCGCGGTGTCGATCGACTTGGCCTGGTTCATCGCCTGCGCCAGGACCTTGAGCGACACGTACTCGACCCACGCGTGATTTTCCGGAGGCTTGCCGTGCTTCTTGAGGAAGGCGGCGACGAACGCCTTCGACCCCGGAGTCTGCAACTCGTGGTGCCACACGGTCGGCCAGATGCCGGAGAGGTTGCCTTCGCCGGCGGCCCACGCGTCCGCGGTGTTGAGGTTGAATCCGGCGACCGCGTAGGGCAGGCCGAACTCGGCGTACTGCTTCACGAAGTTGGTGACCTGGTTGCCCGCCAGGTTCGTCGCCACCAGGTCGGGCTTGGCCTGGCGGATCTTGAGCAGGTAGGGGCTGAAGTCGGTGACATCGGTGGCCACCAGCTCGTCGCCGATCTGCTCGCCGCCGTTGGCCGCGAAGAACTTCTTCGCCGCCTTCGACAGGTCGTGACCGAACAGGTAGTCGGCGGTGAGGCTGTAGACGCGCTTGCCGCGCACCAGGCCGTCGCGAAGCAGCGCCTGGCCGGCGGCGTTGACCATCACCGTGACGGGGATGTCGACGTGGAAGGTGTAGCGGTTGCAGTCCTTGTTGCGCAGCGCGTCCGAGCGGGCGCCGGTGTTCATGAACAGCTTCTGGGCGCGCGCCGCGACCTGCGAGATCGTCAGCGCCGAGGCCGAGTTGATCTCGCCCAGCAGCACCACCGCGCCGTCGCGCTCGATCATCCGCTGCGCCTTGGTCGACGCCACCTGCGGATTGACCGAGTCCTCGGACATGACGTCGAGCTGGCGACCCATCACGCCGCCCGCGGCGTTGATCTCGTCGGTGGCCATCTTGATGCCCATCACGGCGTATTCGCCGAGGGCGCCGAGGAACCCGGTCATCGGCGTGAGATGGCCGATCTTGATCTTGTCCGACTGGCTGCGCACGATCGCCGGAAATCCCAGCGCGCAGACGCCGGCGGCCGCAGCTCCTGCCTTCAGCACGTCGCGGCGGCGTGGTCGATTGCACGGCGGGTGTGTCGTCCCGGTTGTCGCTCGTCATCGTTCTTCCTCCTTGGGCTCGTAGGCTGCCTGTCGCGACAGTGGCGTCCGTCACCCGAGCGGCTCGTCTTGCGCGGGCGTGGTGACCACGAAGAAGACGAGTCCGTCGAGTCCGGAATTGGTGAAGCCGTGCCGCACGCCCGGCGGCACGTACACGTAGTCGTGCGGTCGCATCAGGTGCGGCTCGCCGTCGAGCGTGAGGATGCCCTCGCCCTCGATGACGTAGTAGATCTGCTCCTGCACCGCGTGCTCGTGCTCGGCGACGTACGCATTCGGGGCGTAGCGCGAGATGCGAAAGTCGACGAGGCGCGAGCCGGAGTTGCCCGGTCCCACCAGCGCCTTGGAGAGCGCGCCGCCGAAGTGCCCGGGAAATTCCTGCCAGGGCACGCGCGCCATCGCCTCGACCAGCGGCGTGTCGCGGCGAACGGGCTTCTCGGGCATGGCTCCTCCTGATTGTTGTCCCGCAGTCTAGGAAGCCCGGGCGTCCGCGGGAAAATACTGTTTTCCGAGAATGGGTATAAGCTATACATATACCCCCTCCGGCACCAGGGAGCGAGCATGGATCTGCGTCAGCTGCGCTATTTCACCCAGATCGTCGAAAGCGGGAGCCTTTCGCGCGCCTCGCGGCAGCTCTTCATCGCGCAGCCCGCATTGAGCCAGCAGCTCGGCAAGCTCGAGCAGGAGGTCGGCAAGCCGCTGCTGACCCGCTCGCCGCGCGGCGTGGTCCCGACCGAGAACGGCCTCGCGCTCTATCACCACGCCCGCTTCATGCTGCGCCAGCTGGAGCAGGCGATGTCGATCGCACGGCAGGACTCCGGGTCCGTGCAGGGCATGGTGTCCGTAGGCTTGCCGTCCACCACGCTCGCGGTGCTCGGGCTGCCCCTCGTGCGGCGCGTGCGCGAGCGCTACCCGGGCATCCTGCTCAACGTGGTCGAAGGCATGAGCGGTCATCTCGGCCAGATGATGCGCCTGGGCCAGCTCGATCTCGCCGTGCTGTTCAGCAACGACGTGGCACGCGACGTCTCCATCGAGGACCTGCTCGAAGAGGAGCTGTTCGTGATGCTCCCGAAGCACAGCAGGCTCGTCGCCGCGAAGCGCTCGAGCATCACGCTCGCGGAGGCGGCCGCGCTGCCGCTGATCCTGCCGACGGGCATGCATGGCCTGCGGCGACGCGTGTCGGCGGAGCTGGAGCAGCGCAAGCTGCGCGCGAACATCGTGGCCGAGATCGACTCGCTCTCGCTGGTGATGAACTGCGCCTACGAGGGTCTCGGTGTGACGATCAAGCCGATGGCGGCCATCTTCATCGAGGGGCAGCGCGGGCGCGAATGGCGGGCGCTCGCGATCTCCGACGCACGCCTGAGTCGCCGCAATTACCTGTATTCGCTCTCGCCGGTACGGCTGTCGGCGCCCGCCGCGCTCGTGGCCGCGGAACTGCGCGCGACCGCGAAGGATCTCATGGCCTCCGGCGCCTGGTCGGGTGTGGAGCCAGTGGCGCCCGTGCCGCCCGTGGACGCCGTCGCTGCATGAGCGATACGGCAGCTCGCACGGACACGGCTGGCCGCGGGCAAGGATGCAATGAATCGTGCCGCGGACTGTTCACTGCAGGATCGAGTGGTGCAAGGAGATCGCCATGAAACTGTTCGTTGGAATTGCGTTGGCGCTGTTCTCGCTCAACGCCGGCGCAATCGAGAAATGGGGTCCGACCTGGAGCGAGCTCACCGGGCAGCTCTGGTCGCACAACCACATCAACCGAAGCTACGCGATCATCAAGCGGGTCGACGACCGCGACTGGCTGCAGCGCAAGGTGAAGGCGGAGCCGGGCGAGCGCAAGGTGGTCGTGCAGTCGCCGCCCCGGAAGGGATTCCAGGGCACGGACGTGACGCTCGACATGGACCTCGAGCCATGCAAGCGCTACTTCATCAATGCCCAGTTCGCGACCGGCGTCGGGGGCGAGTGGAAACCCGTCGTCGCGCGGGTGGAGCCGATCGTGGGCTGCAAGGTTCCGGCTACGCCGTAGCGGCGGCCTGGGCGCGATCCTCGCTGCTCGCTGCCGGCGGCATGCAGCGCCGCGATGTAGCCGAACGTCATCGCGGCGCCGATCTGCGCGCCTGCGCCCGGGTATTCGCCTCCGAATGGCGATTGCATGTCGTTGCCGCACGCGTACAGCCCTCTGATCGGCTGCCCGCGCGCATCGCACACGCGCGCCGAAACGTCCGCACGCAGTCCGAGGCTGGTTCCGAGAGGCGTCGGGAACACGGCGACGGCGCAGAACGGCGGCTGCGGCGATCGGCCCGAGGCATGGATTGGGGCGGTGCTCGGGATCGCCGTTGGCGACATCGTACGCATTGCCCCCTTTGCCGAAATCGGCATCGACGCCGGTACGCGCGTACTCGTTGTGCCGCGCCACCGTGGCGAGCGAGGCCGTCCGGGTCGACGCCGATCGCGCGCGCGAGGTCCGGAAGCGTCGGCGCGGTCTTGACGTAGCCGCTGCGTAGGTACGGGCCGAGACGAAGCGTGCGCGGGCGAATCGGCGCCAAGGCCGTAGCGCCAGACGAAGCGGCGATCGCACACGAGAAATGCGGGGATCGTCGGCACTCGAGCGTGCGAGCGGTACATGGCGCGCACGAACTCGTGATACGACACCGCCTCGTCGACGAAGCGCTTGCCCGAGCGCGCGACCGCGACGAGCCCCGGCTTGGCGCGGTCGAGCACGATGTGCGGGTACACCATCGTCGAGCCGTCGCGGCGCGGGCCGACCGAGCTCGGGAACCACAACGCGTTGTCGACGCCGTCGGGGCCGAGTGCCGCGCCGACGTCGAGCGCAAGCTGCAGCGTCGTGCCCTCGCAACGCTCGAACGCCGCGGTGTGTTGCGCAACCGGGCTGCGGGCAGATGACGCTCGCGCCACTCTCCATTCGCGGGAAAGCCGCCGCCGGCGAGGACCACGCCTCGCCTTGCACGCACTGCGCGCGCGGCATCGCCACGCTGCACGACGACGCCCGCGATCCCGTTCGCGTCGCGCACGAGCCTCGTCGTGTGGGTGTCGCGCCACACGGGGACATCGCGGTCGAGCAGGTTGCGGTAAAGCCGTGCGGCGAGCGCATTGCCGAGCACCAGCCGCGTGCCGCGTCGATACCGCAGGCGGTCCGCAAGATAGCGCGCGGTGAGACGCGCGCCGAGGGCGATCGCGTCGAGCGAGCGGCCGAGGCGAAGCAAGCGCGCGGCTTCACCGCGCGTGATCATCATCCCGCCGAACAGCATGAGCTCCGGCAGCGGCCGTGCCGACGTGGTCGAACGCGTCGCCGAGCGTGCGGCCGTCGAACGGCAGAGGCTCGAGCGGTCGACCGCCGGCGGCAGCGCCCGGCAGATCCTGGCGATAGTCGGGGCTGCCCCAGTACGCCTGGAACCCGACGTCCGTGTGCCGCGCGAGATAGTCCACCATGCGCGGCCCCTCGGCCAGGAACACGTCGCGGAACACGCGATCCGCACGATCGCCGACGAGCGCGTCGAGATACGTTCGTGCAAGCGGCGCGTCGGCGACGCCGCGCGCGCGCTGCTCGGGATTGTCCGGAATCCACACGGTGCCGGAGGAGCGTGCGGTCGTGCCGCCGATGTGGCTGCTCGCCTCGATGAGCAGCGGGCGAAGGCCGTTGAGCGCGGCCACCAGCGCGGCCGTCATCCCGGCGGCGCCGGCGCCGAGGACGACGAGGTCGAACGTGTCGTCCCACCGGAGGGCGTCGCCTGCGCTGGAGTCAAGGTCGCTTGGCATGGAGTCGCGAGAGTTACGGTGCGTGTCGAGACAAATTACACGTCATCCACGGCATCATCTCAGGCCGCGTACTGCGCGACCTTCGCCTCGTCCCACCGCATCCCGATGCCGGGCTGCGTCGGGACGAGGACGTGGCTGTCCTTGACCACCGGAGGCTCCGCGAGGATCGGCGTTGCCCAGTCGACGTACTCGAGCCAGTGACACGTCGGCGTGACCGCGAGCAGATGGCAGCTCACCTCCGGGAACAGAGTGCGACGACATCTCGAGTCCGGCGCCCTGGGCGAGCGCCGCGGCGCGCATCCAGCCGGTGACGCCGCCGATGCGCTGCGCATCCGGCATGACGAAGTCGCACGCGTCCGCCGCGAGCGCCTGCGCCATCTGCTCCGGGCCCATGAAGTTCTCGCCGATCTGCACCGGCGTCGCGAGCTCGTCGGCGATGCGGCGCATTGCCTTCGAAATCGTCGGCGCGCGTCGGCTCCTCGATCCAGCAGCAGGCCGCCTTCGTCGTCGAGCATGCGCCCGCGCAGGATGCGCTTCGTTGACGCTCAGCGCCTGGTTGAAGTCGCACATCAGCGTGATGTCGGGCCCGATCGCCTTCTTCACCGCGCGCAGCGCGGCGAGGTCGTCCTTGCGCGTCGCGCCGGCCGAGGCGCAGCTTCACCGCGGAGAAGCCCTTCGGCGACCAGCTCCTCCGCCTCGCGCGCCAGCGGCTTCAGCGGCATGATGCCGAGGCCCTTGGAGTTGTAGGCGCGCACCGGGCGCGGCGTGCCGCCCAGCACGCGTCACGAGCGGCTGACCGAGGCGTTGCGCATACGCGTCCCACGCCGGCCATGTCGATGCCCGCCATCGCGAACAGCACGATGTTGTGCACGCCGAGCAGGACGTGTACTTCTGGCGCAGCTTGCGCTCGATCTCGAACGGCGCCACGGGATCGCCGGCGAGCAACTCGCCCATCGCCTCGACCAGCGCGACGATCGGCCTGCAGATTGCGCGCGGGTGAACGCGAACAGGTACGCGCGTCCGGTGATGCCCGCCGAGGTGTCGAGGTCGATCAACACCAGCGGCGCTGTCGTCAGCGCCCCGCTGCTGGTCTGCAGGGCCCGCGGCATGGGTGCCACGACGGGGCGGACGTTGATCGAGCGGATGACGGGTTGCTCGCGGCTCATGGCGTCTCCTCGCTTTGGTCCGGTCAAATCACGAACCGCGGCGATCGATGCGCGCGCAACGATGCGCGGCGACCGACGGATCGGCAGCCTGTCAGGGCCGCTCAGTCGTCGACGTCGCCGCGGTCGACGTGGAAGTCGTGCAAAGCGGGCGGCGTGCCGTCCAGGCCCAGCTCGCCCCAGCGCGACGCGACACGAGCGTACACCGCCTCGCGCAGCAGCGTGCGCTTCGGGAAGTGCTGCAGGTGGCGGTGCGGCTTGCACGCGTTGACGAGCGCCTTGGACCCGTACGGCCGCTCCTCGGGCACCACCTTGCTCGGGTCGAGCCCGGTCGACCAGGTGTTGCGCAGCAGGTCGATGTCCGCGGACGGGTCGCAGCGGGTGCTGAGCGCCCAGAGCACCTGGTGCAGGTCGGTCGGATCGACGTCGTCGTCCACGACGATGATCCACTTCGTGTAGTACGCTGCGGCCGGGCACTGCGCAGCCAGTGCAAGCACCTGGGCCGAGTGGCCTGCGTATCTCTGCTGCAGCGACACGACCAGCATGCCCCACCCGGACGCGGCGGCAGGATGCGCGTACACCCCGCAGATGCCCGGCACGCCGAGGCGGTCGAGATCGTCCCAGACGCGCGCCGAGCGCATGATCGCGTAGTACGCGCCGATCTCGCACGACGGGTAGTCGGCCATCAGCGCGCCCGTCACGATCGGCTGGCGTCGATAGTGCAGTGCCTGCACTTCGATGACCGGTTGCGGCGATCGCTCGCGTCCGTAGTACCCGGTGAACTCGCCGAGCGGGCCTTCTTCGCGCAGGTCGCCCGGATGCAGCACGCCTTCGATCACGATCTCCGCATGCGCCGGTATCGGCATATCCACGACGCGATCCGCGCGCGAGCTCGACCGGTCTCCCCAGCACCCCGCCGGCGACGTCGAGCTCCGATTCCTGGGCGCTGAACGATTGCGCGCCGAGCATGAACAGCACCGGATCGATGCCGTACGCGACGACGACCGGGCACGGCTCGCCTTTCGCCCACCACGCCTCGCGATCGAGCAGGGCGTGCTTGCCCGGCGAGCAGTACATGCCGACGTGGCGCGGCCCGTGCAGCATCTGGCGGTAGACGCCGACGTTGATCCGGCGCGTCGCGGGATCGCGCGTGAAGGTGATGTCACCCGTTCCGATGTAGCGACCGCCGTCGCCGGGCCAGAACCGCGGCGCGGGAAAGCGCTCGAGGTCGATGTCGTCGCCCGTGAGCACGACCTCGTTGACCGACGCAGCGCGCCTCGGGCACCTCGATGGGCGCCAATGCGACGGCGCATGATCGTGCGCGTTTCGAGGATCATGTCGCGCGTCGAAAGCGACGGATCGATGCCCACGGCGAGCGCGTAGCGCGTGCGGCTCGAGCCGAGCATGTTGGTGAGCACGCGCGCGCCGAGCGTGTCTGCCTTGATGCGCTCGAAGAGCAGCGCGGGTGCCGCCTCGTCGCGCGCCGCGAGGTACGTGATCGCCGCGAGCTCCTCGTCGGCGTCCACTTCGGCGGCGATGCGCTTGAGGGATCCCGCGCGATCCACGAGCAGAAGCCACTCGCGCAGGTCGCGCCACCGGACCCCGGCACTCGGGCGGGGGTGGTCGGAGTCGCGAACACGTGAAGGTGCGGATCGTCCATCAGCGAACTCCTGGCGATGTGCCCGTTTCGACTTGCCGGTCCTGCGCGCAGCGCCACGTCGCGGTCGAACGCGCGCTGCCCGAGTGTACGCGCTCGCGGAGCAAGTCGAGCTCCAGGGTGTCGGAGGCCATTGATGCAAGCAATACTACTGCCGCGTCGAATCGATTTGACAAATGGTACCCCGGCTCGTATCGTGCTTTGCCGGTTGCGGCAGCGACATTTTCGGGCGGCGCCGCAACACAGGAGGATGTCATGCGACCGTGGGACGGCATCATCAGCGACGAGGAGCAGCGCGCCTACCGCGCCGCCGGCTTCGGAAAGCCGTCGGGTATCGGCAGGCGGCCGGCCCTGCTCATCATCGACGTGCAGTATCGGACGGTGGGCACGCGCCCGCTGCCATTCTGGGACGCGATCAAGGAGTTCCCGACGAGCTGTGGCGAGCGGGGCTGGTCGGCGATCGCCAACATCGAGCCCATGCTGCGCATGTTTCGCGAGCGCGGTTGGCCGGTGCTCTACCCTCATGTCGCGCCCAAGCTGAAGAGCGACGGCGGTCGGCTGGCGGACAAGGTGCCGGCCATCATGAACATCGCCGCCAAAGGCTATGAATTCGCGGCGCCGATCGCCCCGCGCGAGGGCGACATCCTGCTGCCGAAGAAGCATCCGAGCGCGTTTTTCGGCACGCCGCTCACGAGCCATCTCATCGACCTGCAGGTCGATACGCTCGTGGTGACCGGTTGCACGACGAGCGGATGCGTCCGGGCGAGCGTGGTCGATGCGTTCGCGCTCAACTTCCGCGTGCTCGTGCCTCAGGATTGCGTCTATGATCGCAGCCAGGTCTCGCACGCCGTGAACCTGTTCGACATGGCCGAGAAGTACGCGGACGTGTGTCCGACCGACGAGGCGCTCGCCATGCTTGGGCGGCTCGCCTGACCCGATGGGACGCTCGAACCGTACGAGAGAAGTGCAATGGCTTCCCCGGATGCACGCGCTGCATGCGCCGAGCACACCACGGCGCTTTGCCGATGGGCCGCGCATACCGAGCTCGACGCGATACCCGATGCGGTGATCGAGAGGGCCGTGCGCGTGCTCGCCGACGATCTCGCCGCCATCGTCGGGGCGGCAAGCGAGCCGGAGGTCGAGTGCTTTCATCGGAAGGTGCTCGAGCGCGAGGCGGTGCGCGAGTCGACGGTATTCCGCGGCGGCCGTGCGAAAACGGAGCGGACGTGGGCCGCGGTGGCGAACGCGGTTGCCGGGGACTGGCTGGAGCTCGACGAGGGGTATCGCATCACGCCGTGCCACGCCGGGCTCTACACGGTACCCGCATTGCTCGCTGAAGCCGAAGCGAGCCGATCTCCCGTTCGGCGCCATGGTGCGTGCGCTCGTGCTGGGCTACGAGATCGTCACGCGGATCGCGCGGACGTTCACCCAGCGCAGCATGAACATGCAGTCGCACGGGCGTTACTGCGCGATCGGGGCGGCGGCAGCCACTGCGCTCGCCCGCGGCGCGGACGCGAACCTCCTGCAGAGCGCCGTGACGGCGGCGACCACCCTCGTGTCGGCATCGCCGCGCAATCATCTGGTGAGCGGGGCGCTGGTGCGCAACGTGTGGCCCGCGACCGGCGCGTGGTGCGGCATGATGAGCGTCGAATGGGCGGAGTGCGGCATCGGCGGGGTCGCCGGTGGTGCGTACGACGTGTATGCGGGCGTGTTCGGCGGCGCGCCGGACGCGCAGCGCCTCACCGAGGATCTCGGTACGAGCTGGGCCGTGCTCGATGGCTACACGAAGATGTTCGCGTGCTGTCAGCACCTGCATTCGGCCGTCGAAGCCGCGCTTGCGCTGCGGCCCGAGCTCCTGGATCGTGGCGGACCGGGCGCCATCGAATCCATCGAGGTCGAGACTCATCCGCTGGCGCTGCCGCTCACCAACCGCACGGCCCGAAACGACCCTCGGCGCGAAGTTCTCCATGCCGCACGCGATCGGCGCGGCACTGGTGACCGGCACGGGCGGTGCGGAGGCGTTCCTGTCCGCCTCGTTGCGCGAGCGCACGATCGGCGCCTTGCGCGACAAGGTCACGCGTGAAGCCGTACGCCCCGTTGCCGGCGCCGCCCGAAGATCGCCCGGCACGCGTGCGCGTGAACCTTCGCCGGGGCGACGCGCTCGTCCGGGAGTGTCTCTCGGCACAGGGTGGTCCGGACCGGCCCTTCCCTGCGTCCGTGCTGGACGAGAAGGTGAGGTCGCTCACCGAAGCCACGTATCCGAAGCTTGGTCCGACGCTGCTCGCCCTCGCGGACGCAAGGCGTGTCCGCAGCGCGCCGGCGTGGACCGATATCGTCGCGGACCTCGTTTCGTAATCGCGAGCGACGCGACGCGCACCACCGGCGCATCCACGTTCAACCCTCATCTCGAGTGAGCCTGCCATGAAGACCCGATCCCTGATTGTCGCTGCATCGCTGCTGTTGGGCGTGCTCGGCCCTGCGTCGCACGCCGCGGCCCAGAGCTGGCCCGGCAAGCCGATCCGTCTCGTGGTGACGTTTGCAGCCGGCGGCGGCACCGACATGGTCGCGCGCGTCATCGCGCCCAAGCTCTCCGAGGCGCTCGGGCAGCAGGTGGTCGTCGACAACCGTCCCGGTGCCGGCGGCATCATCGGCACGGACATCGTGGCCAAGGCTGCGCCCGACGGCTACACGTTGCTCATGGCAGCAGCGGGTCCCACCACCATCGCACCGCACATCTACAGCAAGGACAAGGTGCCGTTCGACGTGCTGAAGGACCTGCAGCCGATCACGCTGGTTGCGACCGTGCCGTTCATCATCACGGTCAATCCGTCCGTCCCGGTGAAGACGCTCGGCGAGCTGATCGCCTACGCCAAGGCGAATCCCAACAAGCTCAACTACGGCTCGTCCGGAACCGGCGGAAGCCCGCATCTGGCGGGCGAGCTCTTCGACCGCATGGCCGGAATCAAGATGGTGCACGTGCCGTACAAGGGTCTCGCGCCCGCGATCACCGATCTTCTCGGCGGCCAGATCCAGCTCGTGTTCGCCGACGTCGGCCTGGTCGCGCCGCACATCAAGGCCGGCAAGCTCCGCGCGATCGCAGCGACGAGCGACCAGCGCTCGGCCACGCTGCCCGACGTGCCCACGGTTGCGGAGTCGGGTGTTCCCGGCTATCGCGCGGCGACATGGTACGGCCTGATCGCGCCCGCCGGCGTTCCGGCTGCCATCACGCAGCGGCTTTCCACCGAGATGCAGAAGATCATCGCGATGCCGGAAGTGCGCGAGCAGCTCATGAAGCAGGGCAACGAGGTTCCGAACCTCAGCATGGAGCAGTTCGGTGCGCTCGTGCGCGACGACTACAACAAGTGGGGCAAGCTGGTCACCGACATCGGCGGCATCAAGGCGGAGTGACCGTGCGCATCTGGTACCAGAGCCTGGTCGAGGCGGATCCGGCCTCGACGTACTTCTCCGGCTTGAAGGAACGTGCGCGCGCAATCGCCCGCAGCGACACGGAGGTCGACTTCGTCGGCATGCCGCCGGGCACGTACGGCGGCAAGACACCGGCCGACGTGGTGGTCTACCCGTACCTCATGTCGCTGCACCATCAGTTCATCCTCGACAACGCCTACACCGCGCAGCAGCGGGGTTACGACGTGTTCGTGCTCGGCTCGGTGCAGGACCCGGCGATCGACGAAGCCCGCAGCCTGCTGCGCATCCCCGTCGTCGGATACGGCGAATCGGCGATGCTGGTGTCGTGCATGCTCGCGCGCAAGTTCGGCGTCGTGCTGTTCCAGCGCCGCATGGACCAGATCATGGACATGCGCATCGAGAAGCTCGGGCTCGCGGTCGCGGGCCATCTCCACGAGTCTTCTCGGCGTGGGCTTCGACGACGTCACGGCGGCGCTGCGCGAACCGGGGCAGCTCGTCGAGCGCTTCCGCATCGCCGCCGAGGAAGCGATACGGCGCGGCGCGGAAGCGCTCATCCCGGGGCAGCTCTACTTGAGCGAGGCCCTCGCCCGTGCCGGGGTGAAGCGCATCGGCGAGGTGCCGGTGATCGATGCCCTTTCCGTCACGCTCAAGGCCGCGGAAATGATGCACGACCTGCGCGTGCTCGGGATCGAAGCCAGCCGCCACGGCGTCACGAACGCGCTGCCCAGCGACGACATGATCGAGCACGCGCGCCGGATGCACCGTCGCGGCGACGTCGCCGGCACCTGACACGCCGTCTCGAAGCAACGTGACACAGCACTGGGACATCGAGACCGACCTCGCGATCGTCGGGGCGGGCGGCTGCGGACTGATGGCGGCCTTCGCAGCGGCACGCACCGGCATCGAGGTGATGCTGCTCGAGAAGAACTCGCGGCTGCAGTGCAACACCGAGCTCGCGAGCGGCTCGATCCCTGCGGCGCAGACCCGCTATCAGCGCGCGCTGGGCATCGAAGGCACTGCCGAACAGATGGCGCAGGACGTCATGCGCAAGAACGGCGGCAATGCAGACTTCGAGATCGTCCTCGCATTGTGCCGGCGTTCGCGCGACGTGATCGATCTCATCGTGGACGAGGTCGGCTTGCCGCTCGCGCTGAACACCGATGCAGGCCGGGTCGGACATTCGTTCCTGCGCCTGCACAACCCGCCGGGGCGCTCCGGCGCGCCGCTGGTGCGCGCGTTGCACGATGCCCTTGCCAGGCTGCCGAACTTCACGTTTGCCGACCACACGCCGGGCACGGGCCTCGTCGCGGACCCGGATGGCGCGGTGCTCGGGGTCGCCGCGGGCGAGGGCGATCCGGTGCGGATCGGCGCTCGCAAGGTGCTGCTCGCCTCCGACGGCTTCGGCGCCAACAAGGCGATGCTGCGCGATTACATCCCCGAGATGGCCGATGCGGAGTACATCGGCGCGCAAGGCAACACCGGGGACGGCATCCGCTGGGCGCTCGGGATCGGCGCTGCGACGGCGCACATGTCCGGCTACCAGGGTCACGGGTACGTGTGCGCGAAATACGGTACCCGGCTGTCGCCCGAGATTCCCTTGCTCGGCGGAATCGTCGTGGACCTGCAGGGCCGGCGCTTCGTTCGCGAGGACCAGGGCTATTCCGAGTTCGCGCGCGTCGTGCTCTCGCAACCGCAGGGTGTGGCCTGGGAGATTTTCGATCAGCGGATCTACGACACGCTCGCGCCCACCGTCCACTTCCAGGAGACCGTCGAATCGGGCGCCCTGCGCAAAGGGGCATCGATCGAGGAGCTTGCGCAGGCTGTGCGGCTCGACCCGGGCGTCCTTCGCGCGACGCTGGACGCCTACAACGCTGCCGCCGAGCGCGGTACGGATCCGCTCGGGCGCGAGCTGTTCGGAGCGCCGCTTCGGCCTCCGTTCTACGCGGCCACGATCACGGGCGCACTTGCGCACACGCAGGGCGGCTTGCGCGTCGACGTCCACGCGCGCGTGTTGCGCGAGCGACGGCAGCGTGATCCCGAACCTGTACGCGGGCGGTGGCAGCGCCGCCGGGATTTCAGGCAACGGCCCCGAAGGCTACCTGTCGGGGAACGGTCTTCTGTCCGCGCTCGGACTCGGCCTCATCGCGGGCGAGCATGCCGCGGCGGCGATCCGGCGAGGTTCCGGCGCCTGAGCGCACGGGCGTGCGAGCCGGACCGCTCGGGCACCGCGGCGCGCGGGCTGGTGCAGCACGCGCCGCGTTCGCCGTTTTCTCAGCCTCCAGGCGTGATGCCGCCCACGCGCAGCACGCGCATCCACTTGTCCACTTCGCCGTGCACGAACGCGTTGAACTCGGCGCTGGTGCCGCCGGCCGGCGTTGCGCCCATCGTGGTGACGAGGCGCTCTTTCAGATCGGGCAACGCGAGGGCCTTGTTGGCCGCGTCGCGCAGGCGGTTGACGGCATCCGGGGGCGTGCCGACGGGGACCATCAATCCCAGCCAGCCGCTCGCCTCGTAGTCCGGCAGCCCGGATTCCTGGAACGTCGGCACGTTCGGCAACCCTTCGAAGCGGTGCGCGCTGCCGATCGCGATCGCCTTCAGCTTGCCGCTCTTGATGTGCGGCAGCACGACCGCGACGTCGAGAAAGCCCAGCTGGATCTGGCCGCCCAGCAGGTCCGCGGTGGCCGGGGCTGCCCCCTTGTACGGGATGTGGGTGATGTCCACATTGGCCATCTGCCGGAAGAGCTCGCCCGCGAGGTGCGATGACGAGCCCGGTGCCGTACGACCCGAAGTTGAGCTGTCCGGGCTTGCTGCGGGCGAGCTTGATCAGGTCCTGAACGGTGGAGACGGGCACCGACGGGTTGACCACCAGCACGTTCTGGTTGTGCACGAGCAGCACGACCGGGATGAAGTCCTTGAAGAGGTCGTAGTTGAGCTTGGTGACGTGGTTCATCGCCCCGGCCTCGCTGATGCCGTTGGAAGCAGTCGCGAGGTAGACCATGTAGCCGTCCGGAGCACTCTTCGCCACGACCTCGGCCCCGATGTTGCCCGAAGCGCCGGCGCGGTTGTCGACGACGATCGGCTGGCCGAGGAACTGCTCCATCTTCTCGGCGACGGCGCGCGCTTCGACGTCGGCACCGCCGCCGGCCGGGAACCCCACGACGAGACGCACCGGATGGGTCGGGTACGTGCTGGGCTGGGCGAGCGCAACGGGCATGAGCGCCGCGCAGAAGAGGGCGAAGAGCGTCTTGATCATCTGCATGATTCCTGTGCTGGGGTGGGTGATGTCGCCTCGGCTGCGGTCACCGCCGGGAGCGGCCCGCAGCAGACGCGGGAGATGCGCGCGTGCGGTGCTGCCGCCGGTTGGCGCGCGCTGGGATTGCTGGAGGTCATGGGGGCTTGCTGTCACGGCGGACGCCGCTTGCGCTTCTTCTCGCGGCGCAGCGTGATCCGGTACTGGTGCCGCGTGGCAGGGTAGAAGGCCTGGCTCTTCTCGACTGCGATCCCCTTCGCAGCATAGACGATGCGTTCGACCTTGAGCAGAGCGGCGCCGGGTTCGACACCGAGTGCGCGGGCCACCGCGCGCGATGCCGGCGCGGCGGAGATCGTCTGCTCGATGTTGTCGAGGGCGACGCCGTGCTGCTCGAGCAGATCGAGAACGGGCGTGCGCTCGAGCTCCGCGGCGTCGAAGCGCCGTCCGATCTTCGCGGGAATCCAGCTCGTGACGTGCGCGAAGGGCGCGCCGTCCCGATGCCTGATCCGGACGGCCATCTGCACACGCTCGCCCCGGGCGATGCCGAGCGCGCGCGCGATCTCCGCCGGCGCCGGTACGTATCCGAATTCCGAGAGCGTGCTCACGGTCTCGAGGCCGATGAGCACGTTGCGCTCGAGCAGGCCGTTCACGTCCGCGACCACGGGCGAGAACGTCGGCCGCGCGCAAACGAGCGTCCTTCGCCCCTGCACCCGGCGCACGAGGCCGCGCGCGGCAAGCTCGTCGAGCGCGCGCCGTACCGTGATGCGGGACACCTTGAACTGTGCGCCCAGTGCGAGCTCGCCGGTGAGCTCGCTGCCTTCGGCGAGGTCGCCGCGAAAGATCGCGTCGCGAAGCCGGGTGAAGACCTTGAGGTGCAGCGGAACGCTCCGCTCCGAGCGCGGGAACGCTCCGGCGTCGCGCCCGCGCCGTAGCCGCAGTGCGCTGCACGTGGACGTGGGTGGTCATCGGTTTCGCCGGGGTGCTACGTCGAAAGGGCGAGCGGTCCTGTCTGTGCGAAGCATGCGTCGATGCCCGTGAGCGCAGCCACTCGCCGTGCCTGTTCTTCAGGTGCGGCCGTTGTTGTGGCGTGCCTGCACTTGTTATAACATCCTTCGCCACCGGCGCGCTACATGCAACGGATTCCCGGCGTGGACCGCACCGCAGGTCGGCGGCGAGTGATGATGAACCCGATCGCGCATGGCGGTCTCGCGGCGCACATCCGCAAGCACGGAACCTGCAAGCTCGACTGAAGAGGTGCCCTTGGACGCGTTCGACACGGTGCTGCACGGCGGGATGCTGGTCTTTCCGGACGAGGGCGTGCGGGCGGGGTCCATCGGCGTGAAGGACGGACGCATCGCGGTGATCGCGGCGCCCGGCCAGGAGCTTCGCGGCGAGCACCGGATCGACTGCACGGGCAAGCTGGTGCTGCCGGGGCTCATCGATCCGCACGTGCACTTCGGCTTCGGCTCGCCGGAGACCGATTTCCAGACGGAGACGCGCTCGGCGGCGCTGGGCGGCGTCACCACCGTGATCTCCTTCTTTCGCACGGCCGACTTTCGCAGCGGCTTCGAAGCCGAGCGCGCCAAGGCCGAGCGCCTGAGCCTCGTCGACTTCGGTCTATCACTTCGGCGTCACCGCGGGCCTCCACGTCGAGACCATGCCCGAATGTCTCGAGCGCTTCGGCGTGAGCTCGTGGAAGCTCTACCTGATGTACAAAGGGGCGGCCGGGCTCGCGAAGGGGTTCGCGGAGATCGACGACGCGTTGCTCTTTCGCGCGCTCGAGCAGGTCGGCTCGCCTGCCCGGGGCGGTGCTGAGCGTGCACTGCGAGAACACCGAAGTCGTTCCCGTGTTCCGCGATCGCTTGCGTGCGGCGGGCCGCGACGACCTCGCGGCGTGGGACGAGCAGAGCCCGGACTTCCTCGAGGCGGAGAACGTGCATCGCGTCTGCTACTTCGCGCGCAAGACCGGCTGTCCGGTGAACATCGTGCACCTGAGCAGCAAGGAGGCGCTCGACGAGGTACGGCGCCACCGCACCTATCCCGGGCCGCCGATCCACGTCGAGAGCTGCCCGCAGTACCTGCATCTCACCAAGCATTCGGCCGCCGGTACGCTCGCGAAAGTCAATCCGGCTCCACGCACCGGGCAGGATGTCGAGGCCTTGTGGGAGGCGGTGCGCGACGGGAGCATCGACACGATCGGCACCGATCACGTCCCGCGCAAGCGCGCCACCAAGGAAGGCGGCATCTGGAAGGCGACGGCCGGTTTCCCCGGCCTGGCGACGATGCTCCCGATCCTGATGCACGAGGGCTATCACCGGCGCGGGATCGCCCATCGAGCGCATCGCCGCGCTGACGAGCGCGAACGCGGCGCGGCTGTACAACCTGCCCGCGAAGGGCCGCCTCGCGCCCGGGGCGGATGCCGATTTCGCCGTCGTCGATCCGGACCTCGAGCGGGTCGTCGATCCCGGCGAACTGCGCTCGAATTCCGATTACTCTCCCTACGAAGGCGAGCGGCTCAAGGGTTGGCCGGTGCTCGCGATGCTGCGCGGGCGCGTCATCGCCGAGGACGGGAAAGTCGTCGTGTCCGACGACGAGCGCGCGTACGGGCGCTACATTGCGCGCCGGCCCGTCGCGATGCCGCGCATCGCGCGTCGATGACCGAGGACCGACATGGCGAAAAGAATCTGGGACGATTACCTCACCGAGCGCGACCGGCAGGTCTTCGCGGCAGCCGGGTACGGCAGGCGCATGGGCTTCGGCACGCGTCCGGCGCTGTTCATCATCGACGTGCAATACAACTTCTGCGGCGACGAACCGCAGCCCATCGTCGAGGCAGTCAAGAAGTACCGGACGGCGTGCGGAGAGGAAGCCTGGCAGGCCGTGCCGCACATCGAGCGCCTGATGAACGTCTGCCGCGAGAAGAACCTGCCCATCTTCTACACCGTGAGCGAGCGGCGTCCGGACATGCTGGACAGCGGCGTGCAGGTCGGCAAGAGCCACCGCGGCGCCGAGAAGACGTCACAGGAGGGAACGCACGCGACGCAGACCGTCGAGCCGCTGCGGCCGCGGCCCGAGGACTTCCTGATCGGCAAGCGCAAGCCGTCCGCGTTCTTCGGCACGCCGTTCATGAGCCATCTCAACTTCCTCGACGTCGACACCCTGATCGTCACCGGATGCACGACGTCCGGGTGCGTGCGGGCAACGGCCGTCGATGCGTTCGCGTACAACTTCAAGGTCGTCATTCCGGAAGAGACCACGTTCGATCGCTTCCAGTCGAGCCATGCGATGAATCTGTTCGACCTCAACTGCAAGTATGCGGACGTGATCCCCACGGCCGAGGTCGCGCGCTACCTCGAAGGCCTGCCGAAGCGCGAACCGCTGCCGGCCATCAAGTGACCGAGCGCGTTCCGGTCACGCTGCTGACCGGCTTTCTCGGAAGCGGCAAGACCACGCTGCTCGCGAAGCTCGTACGCTCCGCGGCGATGAAGGATGCCGCGGTGATCGTCAACGAGTTCGGCGCGATCGGCCTCGACCACCTGCTCATCGAACGCGGTCGCGAGGACGTCGTCCTGCTCGATTCCGGCTGCCTGTGCTGTGCCGTGAGCGACGGGCTCGCCGAGACCCTCGAGGACCTGCATTACCGGCGCCTGCGCGCTGAGATCCCGCGCTTCTCGCGCGTCGTCATCGAAACGAGCGGGCTCGCGGATCCGGCGCCGATCATGCATCTCCTGCTCGCGGATCCGGGTGTCACGCGCTGGTACGTGCTCGATGGCGTGGTGACGACGGTCGATGCCCAACTCGGCGAGCGGCAACTCCGGGAGCACGCGGTGTCGCGCAAGCAGGCGGCGGTAGCCGACCTCCTCGTCCTCACCAAGACGGACGTAGTGAGTGCCGAAGCGGCGGATCGGCTGTCGGCGCGTCTCGCTTCGCTCAACGGGAGAGCAGCCTGCGTGCGCGCGGTGCATGGGGACATCGCGGCGGAGCAGCTGACATCGCTCGGCCCGTACCGGGCGAGCGTGCCCTCGGCAGAGGTGATCCGGTGGCTCACGCCCGCGAATGGCACCGGTGTTCCGGCGCACGAGCACCCGCGCGACGTCGCGAGCTTTGCGCTCGTCCTGCGCGCTCCGATGCGGCTGGTCCGACTATGCCGAGTGGCTCGGGGCGCTGCGTCGGCTTCCGGCGGAAAAGCTGCTGCGGGTGAAGGGCGTGATCGCCATCGGGGACGAGCAGCAGCCCCACGTCGTGCAGGGGGTGCAGCACGTGTTCGGCCATCCGGCGCCGCTGCCCACGTGGCCGTGGGAGGATCGCCTCTCGCGAGTCGTCTTCATCGTGCAGGATCTCGCGCCGGAGAGATCGGGTCGACGCTCTCGCGCCACGCGCCGGAGTCTGACCTGGGCGGCAGCCCGGCACGCAGTCGAGCGCGAAGCGTAGTCCGAATGACCCTCGAGCCATTCCACGACGCAGGGGCGAGCCTTTCCGAAGCGCTGGCCGGGTTCGTGCACGGCGTGCGCTACGGCGATCTGCCGCCCGCGGTCGTGCAGCGCGTGCAACGCCACGCGCTCGACCTCATCGGCGTGTGTCTCGTCGGCGCGCGCATGCCGTTCGCCGACATGCTGCATGCCACGGTGATGCAGGCAGGCGGCACGCCCGAGAGCACGCTCGTCGGACGTGGCGGTGCGCGTCTCCCCGCGCCTTCGGCCGCCCTGTTCATGGGCGGTGTCGCGCACGGCAACGAGTTCGACGACACCTACCCCCCGGGACGCTGGCACGCGAGCGCGGCTACGCTGCCCGCGCTCCTTGCCGTGGCGGAGGCGCTCGATGCGAGCGGCGAAGATTTCGTCGTCGCGGCCGCGGCGGCGATCGAGGTCGGTTGCCGATTGACCCGCGCCGCACCGGGCCTGTTGCTGCGCGGCTTTCACTCGACGGCCTCGGCGGGCGCCCTTTGTTCGGCCCTCGGAGTCGGCAGATTGATGCGACTGCCACGCGAGCAACTTGCGCACGCTATCGGGATCGCCGGGTGCTTCGCATCGGGCACCGCGGAGTTCCTGAACGATCCGGAGGCCTGGCCGAAACGCATCCAGGTCGGCTACGCCGCGCAAGGGGCGGTGCTGGCGGCGCGTGCTGCGGCCCATGGCTTCAAGGGTCCGCGCACGATACTGGAAGGCCGCTACGGGTACTTCCGCGCGCATGCGGGGGAGGGAAACTACGACCTCGGCGATGTCCTGCCGGGTCTCGGCACCGAATGGGAACTGTTGAAGGTCTATCCCAAGCGCTATCCGTGCGACCACATCGCCCAGGGCTATCTCGACTGCGCGCTCGCCATCGGCCGCGAGGCGCAGCTCGCGCCCGAACGACGTCGCGCGCGTGGAGGTGATCGTGCATCCGCTCGCGCGAGCCGTCATGTTCGAGCCGCACGATCTGCGGTATGCGCCCCCGAACGGCTGGTCGGCGCGCTGGAGCATGCCGTTCAACATGGCGGTCGCGCTGGCCGACCGTGCCGTCACGCTCGACTCCTACACGGACGAACGGGCGCTCGATCGGGGCACGCGGGCTCTCATGCAGAAGGTCGTCCCGGTCGAGGACGCGTCGCTGCCATTCCCCGAGCAGTATCCTGCCTGGGTGCGCGTGCACACGTCGCGCGGCCACGTGCTCGAAAGGAAGCAGCTGCACGTGGCGGGCTCGCCGGAAAACCCCATGAGCGCATCCGAGTACGAGCGCAAGTTCGTCGACAACGCGCGCCGGACCTTGACCGCGGATCGCGTGCAGGACCTGGTCGAACGCCTGCGCGCGCTTCCGGCGGTCGGAAGCATGGGCGAGATCGCGGCTTTGTATGCATAGGTAGCCGCGCCTTCGATGACCGTCGTCTTGCAGCGTCGATCCGGGCGGCGCCTGCGAGATCCGGCGCACCGCGGGGTGCCCGATGTCTCGCCGCCGCTCGAGCTTACTGGGCCTTGATTCCGGCCTTGTCGATGATGCCTCGCCACTTGTCCGTCTCGGTACGGATCAGCCGGCCGAACTCCTCGGGCGTGCTCGGCGTCGCTTCCTGCCCGATGAGCGCGAGCTGGTGCTGCATGTCGGGCGAGCGCAGGGCGGTGACGATGGCGTGGTTCAGACGTTCGATCACGTCGCTCGGCGTTCCCGCGGGGGCGACGATCCCGTTCCACGTCGTTGCGGTGTAGCCCGGGACGCCCGCCTCGATCATCGTGGGAACATCGGGCAGCGCATCGGAGCGACGCTCGCCGGTGACCGCGAGCGCGCGCACGGTGCCGGCCTTGATCTGGGGCAACGCCGACGGCAGCACGTTGAACATGAGCTGCACCTGACCGGACACGACATCGGTCAACGCCTGGCCACCTCCCTGGTAGGGCACGTGCACGATGTCCACGCCGGTCGATACCTTGAACAGCTCGGCGGCGAGATGAAGGGACGTGCCGGCGCCGGGAGACGCGTAGTTGAGCTTCCCGGGGTGCTCCTTCGCGTAGCGCACGAGCTCGGCCACGGACTTGACCGGAAGGGCGGGGTTGACGATCAGCACGTTCTGCACCGTGCCGACGAGCGCGACCGGGTGCGAAGTCGCGGATCGGATTGAGCGCGATGTTCTTGTACAGGCTCGGATTGGTTGCGAGCCCCGGCGTGCCCATCAGCAGCGTATAGCCATCCGGTGCCGAGCGAGCGACGAGATCCATCGCGACGTTGCCGCCCGCTCCCGGGCGATTCTCGACCACCACGGACTGGCCGAGGATTGCCGCCATCGCGGGCGCGAGCTTGCGCGTGAGGATGTCGGCGCCGCCGCCTGCCGCAAATCCCACCATGATGCGTATCGGTCGGTCCGGGTACGCTGCAGATGCGCCCACCGCATACAATGCGAGCAAGAACATCGTCGCGAGACGTATCAATCGCATGGTTCACTCCTGGATGTCATTGGCCTCGTCGGCACACGGCCCGCGCACTCCGGCTGGCGGTAGCGCCGTCTGGCTAAGGCTGCGTGCGGGCGCGTCAATGTACCTGCGATGGCGCCACGTGACAAACCCGGATTGCGATCCGACACGCGCTGCACGCGGACGATTCGATCGAGCGGGCATCCGTATGGGCGAGGAGTGACATGAGCACATCGTTGGCGAACGGACAGCAGACCAAGGCTCTAAGATTGCGCAGGCTGCTCGAAACCGCGCGTCCGGTGGTAGCCCCGGGCGTGTTCGACTGCTACAGCGCGCGGCTCGCTCAGGCGATGGGGTTCAGGACCGTCGCGACGACCGGCTCGGGACTCGCGAACTCGCTGCTGGGACAGCCCGATATCGGGCTCTTCGGCCTGCGGGACAACGTCGATGCCTGCCGGCACATCGCGCGGAGCATCGACATTCCGCTGACCGCCGACGCCGATACCGGCTACGGCAACGCGGTGACGGTCTATCACGTAGTGCAGTATTTCGAGGAAGCCGGGGTCGTCGGGATCAACATCGAGGACCAGGTGATGCCGAAGCGCTGCGGCCACATGCGCGGCAAGGAGCTCGTGTCCGTGGCCGAGATGGCGAAGAAGATCGAGGGCGCGGTCAAGGCCAAGAAGGATCCGGATTTCCTGATCAACGCCCGCACGGACGCCATCGCGGTGGAGGGCATCGACGGTGCGATCGCCCGGGTGCGCGAGTACGTTGCGGCAGGTGCCGACATGATCTACCCGGATGCGATCCGGAACGAGGACGACATCGCCCGCGTGATCGAGGCTGCGGGTGAGCGTGCCGGTGAACATCAACATGGGCTTCGGGATCAGATCGCGACCGACCACGCCGCTCGTCTCGCTCGCGCGGCTCCGGGCGTTGGGCGTGGCGCGCATCAGCTTGCCGCGATTTCTCACGGCCGCTGCGCTGTCGGGCATGAAGAACGCGATGCTGGCGATGAAGGAATGCATGGCTACGGGCGAGCTCGTCGACCGTCCCGACCTTCTCGTCGGCATGGAGGAGATCACTGCGCTCATGGGCTACGACGAAGTGTCGCGCCTCGAGCAGGAGCTCGTGCCCGACGACGAGCTCGAGCGCAAATACGGACAGGCGCCGCGGGAATACGTGATCAAGCGTCCGTCCTGAACGATCATGCAGCCGCGCCGCTCCGGACCTTTCAAGTACTGGCCGATCACCAGGCGGCCGCCATTTGCGCTTCCGGACGGGGCACGTGTCGCTCTCTGGGTGAACCCGAACATCGAGTTCTTTGCGCTCGACGACGTGATGCCCGGCAATCTCAACGAGCGCGTCGCACGCGAGCACGCCAGGATTCCGAACGTGCGCAACTGGTCGCTGCGCGATTACGGCGGCCGGGTCGGCGTGTGGCGCCTGATGCGCGTGCTCTCGCGCTACGGGATTCGCGCCAGCGCCGCGCTCAACAGTGCCGTGTGCGACGCCTATCCCGACGTGATCGACGAGGCGATGCGTCTTGGCTGGGAAATCATGGGTCACGGCGAGACCAACGCACTGCGGATCAACGAGATGAGCCCGGAAGAGGAGCGCGAAAGCATCTTCAGGGCGGTGGACCGCATCGAGCGGGCCTGCGGGGTGCGACCGACGGGCTGGCTCGGACCCGGGCTCGCCGAGACGTGGAACACGCTGGAGTTTCTCGCGGAAGCCGGCATTCGCTACGTCTGCGACTGGGTCAACGACGATCAGCCCTACACGATGGAGGTGGGCTCGCCGCGTCTCGTGTCGATCCCGTACACGCTGCAGGCCAACGACGCGCCAGCGTACTTCGAGATGAAGGCGTCCGTGCCCGAGTTCGAGCGCACGATTCGCGCGCAGTTCGACACCCTGTACGAGGAGGGTGCCGAATCCGGTCGCGTCATGGCGATTGCCGTGCATCCGTTCATCACGGGTCAACCGCATCGGATCGGCGCCCTCGAGTCGGCACTGGAGTACATCTGCGGCCACGATGGCGTCTGGGTCGCCACGGCGCGCGAGATCGTGGCCCACTACGAGCGGTCCGACTTCGCCCTTGCAGCGAGCGCCGGCTGAGGCCGTCGTGTCGAGATTGCAGGCGGATCGGAACTGCGCACGGTGCGCCGTTGCTACTTGACGCCGAGCACATGCGCTACGTACTCTGGCGGATGGCGTCCGGGTCCCGGGCTGTCCAGCGGGCGTGTTGCCTGCGGTGTCGGTGCGGACCGGATCGCATACGCCCCTTCCATCTCGGCTGGGGCCCATCGTTATGAATGTTTCGACGAGCGCCGTACCGGAGGTCGTGCTGCTGGAACGCGAGGGGCCGATCGCCATCGCCACGATCAATCGTCCGGACAAGCTGAACGCGTTGAACGACGCGGTGTTCGCGAGACTGCGCAACCTGCTCGACGCCCTCGAAACCGACGACTCCGCGAAGGTGCTGATCATCACGGGCGCGGGTGAAAGGGCGTTCGTCGCCGGGGCTGACATCGAGCGTCTCGCCAAGATGGACACCACGGACGCTTTCGACCAGATGACGTCCGGTCACCGGTTGTTCCTGCGCATCCGCGAGTATCCGAAGCCGACCATTGCGATGGTCAACGGCTTCGCGCTGGGAGGCGGCTTCGAGCTGGCGCTATCCTGCGACATGATCGTCGCATCCGAGAGCGCCGTGTTCGGTTTTCCCGAGATCACGCTCGATACGATGCCCGGCTGGGGTGGGACCCAGCTCGCGCCCCGAAAGATGGGTCCCAACCGAGCGATGGAGATGGTGCTGACGGGCAGGCACTATTCGGCGCAGGAGTGCCGCGAATTCGGCTTCATCAACCGCCTCGTTCCCCCGGCGCAGCTGCGCTCGGCAGCCTTCGATCTCGCAACGACCCTCGGGCAGAGGAACTCGTTTGCGCTCAGGATCGCCAAGAGCGCCTTGCAGCAGGCCGACGCGCTCGACCTCGCGGCGGGCATGCGATTCGAAGCGTTGGCGTATGTCACGAACTTCAGCGTCCCGCACGCCAGGGCGGGACTGAACGCATTTGTCGACCGGAAGAAGAATCGTTCGCGCGGGTGAGCGCGCGGATGCTGCCGGCTTCAGCGATAACGGTTTCGCGAACGGGAGGATGGTGGCGATGATCGAGGGGCGGAGTTCCCGAGTTCTGTTCGGCGAGCGGCAGCGGTTCATGCTGATGCTGATCGCCCCGGCGGTGATTCTGCTGATCCTGTTCCAGGTGGTCCCGATCTTCATCGGCGGTCAGCGCCAGCTTCCGCGACTGGATGCTGTTCAATCCGAAGAGGACATGGATCGGGTTGTCGCACTACGCCGCCGTACTCACCGACCCTGAATTCCTCGAGATCGTCCTGCCGAACACCTTCCTGTTCATGGTCGCGAGCGTCACGATATCGCTCGTCATCGGCCTCGCGCTCGCCATCGCCCTCAACCGGCCGTTCCGCGGGCAGAAGCTCGTGCAGACCGTCCTGCTGCTGCCCCTGATGGTGGCCCCGGTCATCGCGGCCATCATGGTGCGCTGGATCTTCAACGACCAGTTCGGCGCGGTGAACGCCCTGATCGAGGTCCTCGGCCTCGAACGGGCCAGCCGTGGCTGGTGCAGCGCTGGACCGCCTTCTCGCATCATCGTGCTGACCGACTGCTGGCTGTGGACTCCGTGGTTCACGCTGCTGCTGCTGGCCGGCCTGCAGAGCCTGCCGAAGGAGCCGTTCGAAGCGGCCGCCATCGACGGCACCACGCGCCTGGCGCGTGTTCTGCCACCTGACGCTGCCGATGCTGCGCCCGGTGATCGTCGTCTGCGTGGTGATCCGCGCGATCGACGCCTTTCGCACCTTCGACATCGTCTGGGCGCTCACCGGCGGCGGGCCGGCCCGGCTCGACGGAGCTGTTCAGCATCTATGCCTACGTGCAGGCGTTCGTGAATCCTCGATCTTCGGCCGAGGTTCGGCCGCCGCGATCATCGGTGCACTGATCATCCTGGTGATCGGTCTCGTGCTCTATCGCGTTCGTCGACCGCGTCGCAAAGGCCTGTCGCCGATGAGCATGGTCGCCGATCCGCTTCTTCGGATCCATGGCGCCGGGCGACGCGCCGTGCGTTGTTCGCGCTGGCGCTGGTGCCATCTGCTTCCTCTTCGCGTTTCCCGTCCTGTGGCTGATCCTGACGTCGCTGCGACCGGAGTCGGGCGTCTACTACGTCCACGCGGCACGGAGTTCACGCTCGACAGCTTCGCCGCAGGTGCTGCGCGACGAGCGGATCGTCCAGGCGTTCATCAACAGCGGCGCTGATCGCGACGCTCGCCACCGTCTTCTCGCTGCTGGTGACGGTCTCGAGCGGCTACATGCTGTCGCGCTTCCGCGGGCCGGCATCGCGAGCAGCTGGTTCGGCATGATCTACGTGTTCCGCTGCGTGCCCTACATCTCCTGGGTGCTGCCGCTCTACTTCGTGACCAGAGCTGGGGCATCTACGACACCTATACCGGCCTGCTGCTGCCGCACATCGCCGTCCACATCTGCTTCTTCTCGTGGCTGATGAAGGGCTTCTTCGACGGCATCGATCCGTCGATGGAATACGCCGCGACTGATCGACGGCTGCACGCGCTGGGGAGCGTTCTATCCGCGTGGCGCTGCCGTCCGCCTCCCGGCCATCTCGGCGCTCGCGATACTGTGCTGGCTGTTCACCTGGAACGAGTTCCTGTTCGCGCTGATCCTGACCGGCAAACGCGTGCCGGTGATCACGGTCGTGATGGCGCAGTTCGTGTCGGAGATGGGCATGCAGTGGAACCTCATGGCGGCGACCGTCCGTGATGGCGCTCGTGCCGGCGTTCCTGCTGACGCTGTTCGGGCAGAAGTACGTGATCCGAGGTTTGAGGATCTGAATGCGCTCGCCGGTCCGTGACAACAGACCGGCCGACGTTGCTGTGACGCACGTGAACAAGACGATGGTTGGATAGACAAAAGGAGGAAGTTCATGAGGCAAATGAGGAAATTGCTGGTGTCCGGCATCGCCGGCCTTGCGCTGCTCGCAGCGGTGCGAGTCCAGCGACCGCCCAGCAGAAGGAACTGCGGATCGGCTATCAGCCCAATCCGATGCAGGAGGCCTCCATCGACATGATGGTGAAGTGGGGCGCCAAGCGCATAACGTCAAGATCATCAAGGTCCCGAACTCCTACGGCGTCTACGTCGAGAAGATGACCGCTTCGCTGACGTCGAACTCGGATCAATACGACGTCATCTGGCACAACGACGACTGGGGCCAGCTCTGGGCGCACCTGCTGGAGCCGCTCGACGACGTCGCGGGTCTCAAGTACGCCGACAAGTGGGCCATCGGATCCGATCATCTTCGCCAACAAGGACGGCAAGAACGACCGTGGTGCCGATGGGGCAGACCCTCGGCGTGTTCTTCTACCGGACCGACCTCATCAAGCCGAGAGCGAGCTGCCGAAGACCTGGGCCGAGTTCGTGGCGCTCAGCAAGCGGCTGCAATCCCAGGGCAAGGTCAAGTTCGGGTTACGTGGGCGGCATGAACAAGAACGCCGACTGGAACTTCACCCTCTGGTCATGTGGAACAACAACTGCGACGTGATGAAGCCGATGTTCACTCGCGACAACGCCCTGCTCGCGAAGGCCGGCTGGCAGAGCAACATGACCGAGCCGTGCATGCGCCAGGTGGCCGAATTCTGGTGGGACGCGCTCAACAAGGACAAGATCGCGCCGCAACGGCATGCCGTCGTACGACCGCAACGAGGCGAATGCCGTGTTCACGGTCGGAGACGCCGCGATGACGGTGGCGGACACGACGTAGTGGAACGACTTCAACGATCCCGCCAAGTCGAAGGTTGCCGGCAAGGTCGGTCTCGCCACGCGCTTCCCGCTGGGCCCGATGGGCAAGAAGGTCGAGAACTGGAACGAGATCTGGGGCTGGGCGATTCCGAAGTCGATTCCGGCTGATCGCAAGGCGCTGGCGAAGGAGATGCTGTCGGCCATCATGTCCGACGAGGAAGGCCAGTTGGCGCTCTGGAAGAAGACCGGCGCGCCGCCGCCGAACGAATCGTTGTGGGCGAAGATCGCACAGACGGATCCTTTCATGCGCCAGCTCAAGGCCCTGTATCTCGATCCTCCGCACATCACGCACTCGGCGCCTATTACTTCCCGCAGCTGGACGGCCGTGCACAAGGCCTACAACGACGCGATGACCGCCGCCGTCACGGGGTAGCGCGAGAACATTCCGAAGGCGCTGGCGGAAGGCGCCGTGAGCATCCACAACGCCGCGGCCGCGAAGTGAAGCGGTAGACCGCTCGATGGCACCGGGCAGATCCCGGCGCCGTCGAGCGTTGCAGCCCCTCGCGCTCCGGGTGTTCCGAAGCGTCTCGGCGCTCGGAACCGCAGGAGCGTGCGGGCGGGCTGCCCGCACTGACAGGTCATTCACGAAATGAGCGAGATTGTTCTCACCAAGGTGAACAAGCATTACGGCACGCATGCAGCACGCCGTAAGGGACATCGACCTGACGATACGGGACAAGGAGTTCATCGTCCTGGTCGGCCCGTCCGGTTGCGGGAAATCGACGACGCTGCGCATGATCGCCGGCCTGGAGGAGATCAGCAGCGGCGAAATACGCATCGGCGACCGGGTGGTGAACAACCTGCCGCCCCGCGACCGCGACGTGGCCATGGTGTTCCAGAACTACGCGCTGTATCAGCACATGACCGTGTACGACAATCTCGCGTTCGGGCTGCGGAACAAGAAGGTGCCGAAAGCCGAGATCAAGGCCGCCATCGATCGCGCAGCGGGCATTCTCGGGCTCGGCGAGCTGATGGATCGCAAGCCGCGCCAGCTCTCGGGCGGACAGCAGCAGCGCGTCGCTCTGGGTCGCTGCATCGTGCGCAATCCCAAGGTGTTCCTGTTCGACGAGCCGCTGTCGAACCTCGATGCCAAGCTGCGCGCGCAGATGCGAATCGAGATCAAGCGGTTGCGCGCGCGCGTTCCGACCACCTCGGTCTTCGTCACGCACGATCAGGTCGAAGCGATGACCCTGGGCGATCGGGTCGTCATCATGAAAGACGGCTGCATCCAGCAGTGCGGGACGCCGCTCGAGGTCTATGGCGAGCCGGCCAACCAGTTCGTGGCCGGTTTCATCGGTGCCCCGTCGATGAACTTCCTCCCGGTGGTGCCTCGAGCCGAAGGCGACGAATTGGTGGTGGGCAACCAGCACGTGCGCGCCCGGGTGGCCCCGAAGCACAGGGCCGCGCTGGCCGCGTGGAGGGACCGCCCGGTGATCATGGGCGTACGCCCTGAGCACCTGCAGGTCAACGACACCCGCGAGCCGTTGGGCAAGGCCGTGGTCGAGGTGATCGAGCAGCTCGGCTCGGAAATCGTCATGGAAGTTCGTGTCGGCGATCTGGTCATGACGGTGGCGGGCGTGGATCCCGATTCGAATCTGAAGCCGGGCGACACGGTATCCCTATCCGCCCCGAGCGAGCGGCTGCACTTTTTCGACCCGCAGACCCAGAGCGCAATTCGTTAGGCCCGGGTCATGCACGACGGTGGCCCCCGGGGCTCCCGCCGGCCGTGCTTTCCGCGAAGGATCCCGCATGTATGCAGCGCCCCCGACCGTTGCGACGACCGTGTTCGCGCGGATCCCCGAGCCGTTCCGCATTCGTGGCCGCAGCAATCGCTGGATCGACGTCCAGCGCGGCGGCGCCGAGACACCTTGCTTCCTGGAGGGGCCCTCGTTCGACCGCTCGGGACGTCTTTACGTCGTCGACGTTGCCTGGGGCAGGATCTTTCGCATCGAGCCCGATGGCGAGGTCGAGCTCTTCACGGAATACGACGGTGAGCCGAATGGCCTGAAGATCCATCGTGACGGCCGTATCTTCGTGGCGGACTATCGTCACGGCATCATGGTCGTCGATCCCGAAACGCGCGCTGTCAGCCCGTACCTCGATCGCGCCGCGCTCGATCGATTCAAGGGCGTGAACGACCTCGTCTTTGCCTCGAACGGTGACCTTTACTTCACGGATCAGGGGCTCACCGGGCTCCATGATCCTTCGGGTTGCCTGTATCGCCTGCGCGTCGATGGAAAACTCGATCGCCTGCTCGACAACATCCCGAGCCCCAACGGGCTCGTGCTCGATGCGTCGGAGCAGGCGGTGTTCGTGAACGTCACGCGCGGGAATTGCGTCTGGCGCGTGCCGTTGCTCCCCGGCAGCAGGACGCCGTACAAGGTCGGCGTCTTCGTCCAGCTTTCGGGCGGGCTGGGTGGCCCCGACGGGCTTGCGATCGATACCGCCGGCAACCTCGCCGTGGCTCATATCGGACTGGGAGTCGTGTGGTTGTTCAGCCGCCTGGGCGAGCCGCTCGCGCGCATCAACTCGTGCGCAGGCCTCGCCACGACCAATGTCGCCTACGGCGGCAAGGACAACAGGACTCTCTACATCACCGAGTCCGAGTCGGGTTCGGTGCTGGCGGCGCAGCTCGACGTACCCGGCCGGACGATGTTCTCGCACATGTGAATGCCGCCGGCCCGGCCGGCGGCAACGGCGCAACGCGCGCCCGACACGGTGATCGAGCGTGCGAGCGGAGCGAGGCAGGCTCGCGCGCAGGCGACAGCAACAGGATTATTGTTCCGGAACGAGAACGACGCCCGCAGCGCGCAGCTCATCGATCTCCGCCGCGCTGAATCCAAGCTCGCCGAGGACGGCCTCCGATTGCGCGCCCAGGCGCTGTGGAGGCAATCGCACGCCGGGGGCTTTCCCGTCGTAGAAAACAGGATGGCTGACGAGGGTCACCGGCGTGCCGCTCTCGCCCGGAACGGTGGTGAAGCTCTGGAGATGCTGGACTTGAGGATCGGCGACCACGGCTGCATAGTCGTTCACGGGGGAGTGCCACACGTCCCTTTGCTGGAACAGCGACACCCAATGCGCGGTCGTTCGAGTCGCGAGGTAGCGGGCCAGCAGGTTCGAGATGCGCTCCTGCTCGGCGAATGCCTGGTCCGCCGGGATACGCTCGGGCTCCGGCACGCCGACGATTTCGTAGATGACCTCGAGGGAACCGAGCGAGATGGCGATGTGCCCGTCCGCCGTGGGATAGATGCCATAGGGCGGCGAGAAGTACCAGCCCGCGACGCACCCGGGCTGACTGACGTCCTTGGGCCGGCCGCCGTTGAGATAGCAGGTCAACGATTCCTGCTGCAGGCTCAAGGACGCGCTCAGCAGATTGACGTCGATCCGGCAGCCTTGGCCGTTCTGCTGGCGGCGCAACAATGCCGCCATGATGCCCATCGCGTAGAGCGCAGCACCATGATGATCCACGATCGACACGCCGACGGCGCGCGGACCATCGCCACGCTTGCCGGTGATCGCGGCAAGGCCGGACATCGCCTGGATGATCAGGTCCTGGCCCGGCCGGTTGACGTAGGGTCCGTCGGCGCCGAACCCCGAGCCTGCGGCGTAGATGATGTCCGGCTTGATGGCCTTCAGTGCCTCGTAGTCGAGTCCGAGCTTCTTCATCACGCCGGGGCGAAAATTCTCCGTGACCACGTCGGCGGAGGCAACGAGCTTGCGCACGATGTCGAGGCCGCGGGGGTGCTTCAGGTCGAGCGCGACGCTGCGCTTGTTTCTGTTCCCCACCAGGTGAAGCATCGTGTGGCCATCGACCGTCATGCTGTCGACACCGCCCCACTTGCGTTGAAATGCGCCCTCGATCGGCTCGACGGCGATGACGTCGGCGCCGAGATCGCCCAGGTACTGCACCCCGACGGGCCCCATCAGGAAGTGGTTGAAGCTGATGACGCGAATGCCCTCGAGGCCGTACATTCAATGCTCCCGCTCGGATAGAAAACCGGAACGCCTGGCTGGCGCGTTGCCGTGGTGATCAGAACACCCGTCGGGCTTCGGCGCGAAAGCGTCCGGGATGCAGCAGCTTGCACAGAAGGTCGGTAAAGAAGAAGTCGCCGAACATCGTCGCGCTGTCGACGCCCTGGTTGTGCGGCTTGGAATAGCAGCCATGCTTGAGCAATCCGCGGTGGCTGTGCTCGCGCGCGAGGTAGTCGGTGCAAAGCGATCGCACGATCCAGGAGCACTTGCGCCGATACTCGGCCGAGAGGCCCTTGTCGGGATGGAGCTCGCTCAAGTCGAACAGTGCGGACGCGACGATCGCGGCAGCCGCCGAGTCCTTCGGATTGTCCGCAGAGTTCGGGGCATCGAAATCCCAGGGCGGCACGGGGTCGTCGCCCAGACGATCGAAGTAGTAGGCGGTGAGTCTCTCCGCGAGTCCGAGATACTCCACCTTGCGCGTCTCGCGCGCCGATTGCGCATATCCGTAGATCGCCCAGGTCTGACCTCGCGACCATGCGGAGTCGTCCGCAAAGCCCTGGAAGGTGTAGCCCCTGACCCGCTGCCCGGTGGTTTCGTCGTACTCGACCGCGTGAAACGTCGAATAGTCGGGCCGAACGAAGCCTTGCTGCGTGAACGCGGCGTGCGCATCGGCGGCGAGCCGGAAGCTCGCGTCCCCGGTGAAGTTCGCGGCCCAGTAGAGCAGCGGCAGGTTCGCCATGGTGTCGATCGCGGAGCTCCGCCGCCCGCGCGAGTCCGACATGGGTCCCCACGATGAAATGTAGGCGCCCCGCGGCGTGGTCACCAGCCTTGCGCGCAGGCGGCACGCGGCGCGTACCGCGATGTCGGCGAGCCATGGCTCCCCGGTGATCAGGAAGCCGGGGATCGCGCTGCTGTCGAAGATGAAGCCGATGTCGTGCGTATTCGGATCGTCGGCCCGTTGCGCGACGAGGCGCATCCTCTCCCGGGCCCACACCAGGAAGTTCGCGTCACCGGTATGGATGTGGGCGGCGAGCTGCAGGCCGACCAGAAACCCGCAGTGCCAATTGCCGTGACTCCATGCGTCGCCGCTGTATCCCGCCGACTGCGACGCGGGGGCGGTCACCCACTGGCCGTCCACATCCGTGACCACCGGAAATTCCACGCCGAGCGACCGTTCGTCTTCTGCGAGTTTCGCGGCCAGCAGGTCCAGCGCCTCGCGGCCCAGGCGCTCGAGCTCGTCGTCGATCCCCGGGTTGCTTGTTGACATGTCATCTCCCTGCAAGAGCCGAGTTCGACGCCGGTCCGGTCGCGTAGGCATGGCTGCCGCGAGCCACGCAACGTGCACGACGCCGCCGCCGCGGCGCGGTTAATGTAGCAGAAGCGCCGTTCTCGGTCGAAAGCGGGCAACGTCGAATGGTAGGATGATTGCAGCGAGTGCGGTACGGCAGTGCGCCGGCGCCGCGCGACGGCCGCATCGGTGCTCCGCGTCGATACGAGTCCATCACCCCGGAGCTTTTCATGGCCAAACGACCCCACATGGACTGCTATGCCATCGGCGATAGCGCCGAGTTTGCGAAAACCGTTTCGGAATACGATGTGTACGGGTTCGCAGGCATCGTCGGCGATTTCTATGGCGTGCACGTGAACGAGGAATACGCCAAGACGACGCGGTTCGGCACGCGCATCGCGCAAGGCGCACTGTCGGTCGGGTTCATCTCGACCGTCATGGGCTACATGGCCGCCAAGGCGCCCAATCCCGGCGCGGTGTCGTACCGCTATGACATGACGTTCCTCGCCCCCGTGCGCATCGGGGACACCCTCACGGCGCGGCTCACGCTCGTGGAAAAGGACGAGGAGCGCAACACCTGCGTGTTCGACGCCTCGGTGACCAAAGCGAAGGGCGAGGTCGTCGTGAGCGGGCGCACGTATCTCAAGGTGCTGTAGAACGCACGTCGCCGGCTGAACGTCGCGGCACTCGCGGCATCGGGCAGGCCATTCTCACCGCGAGGCAGGTCATCCGTCGTTCACAGCCGTTCGTCAAGGAACTTGCCCATGCCGTTCTGGACAACCGAAGAGCACGAGATGATCCGTTCGTCGGTCCGCCGCTTTGCCGAGAACGAAATCGCACCCGTGGCCGAAGCGCTGTGGGAGGAGCAAGCGTTTCCCTACGCGTTCTGGAAGAGGGCGGGTGAGCTGGGATTCGCCGGGCTGCCGTATCCCGAGGCGTGGGGTGGAGGCGGGGGCGATTGGGTTTCGTTTGCGATCGTGCTGGAGGAGCTCGCTCGCGTGGACTGCGCGATCGCCAACGCCGTCATGGCGAACTCCTCGGTCGCGACCCTGCTGAGCAATTTCGGGACCGATGCGCAACGCGAGCGCTTCCTTCGCCCCATTCTCGATGGCCGCCAGATCGGCTCCATCGCGCTGTCCGAGCCGAACGCCGGGTCCGATGCCGCCAACATCGAAACGCGAGCGGATCTCCTGGACGGGCAGTGGGTGATCAACGGTGCCAAGACCTTCATCAGCAACTCGGGGACGGACGTGACCGGGCCGGTCGTGCTGGCGGCGGTCACCGGACGCAAGCCCGACGGTCGCAAGGAGATCTCCAACTTCGTCGTGCCGAACGGCACGCCGGGATTCGGCTACGGGCGCAAGCTGCGCAAGATCGGTTGGCGCGCATCGAGCACGTACGAGCTTTCGTTCCAGGACTGTCGCCTCCCGGCCGACCACCTGCTCGGCCAGCGCGGGGCGGGGCTGCGCCAGACGTTGTCGACGATCAGCACCGGACGGATCCTGATCGGAGCGATGGCGCTCGGCATCCTGCAAGGCTCGCTCGACCGGTCGGTCGCGTACATGAAGGAGCGGCATGCGTTCGGCAAGCCTCTGGCGGACTTCCAGGCGCTGCAGTTCAAGATCGCGGACATGGCAGTGCATGCGCAGGCGGCGCGACTGATGCTCTACGATGCCGCGGCACGCAAGGATGCCGGCGAGGCGTTCGACCAGCACTCTTCGATGGCCAAGCTCTTTGCGACGGAGCATGCCATGGCAGCCGCACACCAGGCGATCCAGATCCACGGAGGCTACGGCATCATGAGCGAGTTCGCCGTCTCGCGCGCGTTCGGGGATGCGAAGGTGCTCGAGATCGTCGAGGGCACTTCCGAGATCCAGCGCATGATCATCTCGCGTACGCTGCTGGCGTAATGCAATTGCGGAGCCTCCACGATGCTCGAAGGAATCAAGGTACTCAGCTTCACCCACTTTCTGCAGGGTCCTTCGGCGGTGCAGATGCTCGCCGACCTCGGGGCCGATGTCGTCAAGGTCGAGCCGCCCACGGGCGCGTTCGAGCGAAGCTGGACGGGAATGGACGCGTACCTCAACGACGTGAGCGTCTTCTTCCTGCTCGGCAATCGCAACCAGCGCAGCATCACGCTCGACCTGCGCAACGAGCAGGCGCGCGAGATCGTGCATCGCCTGGTGAAGGAAGCCGACGTGCTGATCGAGAACTACCGGCCGGGCGTCATGAAGCGCCTCGGCCTCGATTACGCCACGCTCAAGGAGATCAACCCGAAGCTCGTCTACTGCTCGTGCACGGGCTACGGCGCCGACGGCCCGCATGTCAAACGGCCCGGGCAGGACCTGCTGCTGCAATCGATGAGCGGGCTCGCCACGCTCTCCGGCGCGGGCGATGCAGCGCCGACGCCGACCGGGGCGGCGATCGTCGACCAGCACGCGGCCGTGCTCGCAGCCTTCGGTGTGGTTGCCGCGCTCCTGCGGCGGACGAAGACCGGACGAGGCTGCCAGGTCGAGAGCAACCTGCTCAATGCCGCGCTCGACCTGCAGCTCGAGCCGTTCGCGTACTACCTCAACATGGGCCCGCTCTGGCCCCGCGCGACCCCGAGCATGGGCAGTCGCACGCACGCAGCACCGTACGGCATCTACCGGACCGCGGACGGGTGGATTGCCATCTCGATCACGCCGATGGACAAGCTCGCCATCGGACTCGACCTGCCCGAGATCGCGAAGTACACCGCCGCCGACCAGGTCGGCCGCCGCGACGAGATCAACACCATCGTGCACGAGCGTATGAAGCAGCGCACCACCGAGCAGTGGATGGCGGCATTCGACGCTGCCGACATCTGGTACGCGCCCGTGAACGAGTACCCGGACGTGGAGCAGGATGCGCAGGTGAAGTGGAATCGCGTGATCATGGAGTTCGACCACCCCGACGCGGGGAAGGTCCGCGTGCTCGCCCACCCGGTGCGCTACGACGGACAGGCGCCGGCGCTCAGGCGGCGGCCGCCGCGCCTCGGCGAGCACACGCGCGAAGTCCTGCGCGAAGCCGGGTACTCGGAAGGCGACATCGAGACCATGGCGCGCGCCGGAGCCGTGATCCTCGATCCGCAACGCGCCGGCCGGTGATCCGCGTCGCGCATGAGCGAGGGAGCTGATCGGGATGCAAGATCTCGCGCGGTCACGATTGGGGTTCATCGGCACCGGCTCGATCACGTCGGCGATCGTGACGGGCCTGCGTGCCGACGGAGAGCTGCAGTGCCCGATCGTGTTGTCGCCGCGCAACCCGGATGTCGCATCGCGGCTTGCGACGGCATTCGTGCAAGTCGGCGTGGCGAAGTCGAACCAGGAGGTGCTCGATCGCAGCGATGTGGTGTTGGTCGCCGTGCGGCCGCCGATCGCGCAGGCGGTGCTGGAGGCGCTTCGCTTCAGGCCGGACCACCGCGTCATCAGCCTCGTCGCGACCTTTTCCCGCGAGCGCATCGCCGCACTGGTGCAGCCGGCCGCGGCGGTGACTTGCGCGGTGCCCCTGCCGACGGTCGCTGACCGCGCCGGTCCGACCGCGATCTTTCCGCCGGATGAGCTGGCCGCGGCACTCTTCAACCGCTTGGGCGTCGCCATCGAGGTCGCGACCGAGAGCGAGTTCCACGCGTTGTGGAGCGCCACCGGAGTGATGGCGACGTACTTCAGATTGCTCGACACGGTGTCGTCGTGGTTGGCCGCCCAGGGTGTGCCCCCGGCGCGCGCACACGACTACGTCGCCATGACGTTCGGTGGGCTCGGCGCTTACGCCCGGACCAGCAGCGCGTCGTTCGCGCAACTGGCCGAGGAATTCACCACCAAAGGCGGTTTGAACGAGCAGTGTGCAGCCCAGCTCGAGCAGGCCGGCGTTTTCGACGCCTGCTCGCGAGCGCTCGATGCCATTCTCGCGCGCCTACGCGGCAGCACGCCTGCCGCGCCAGCCGATCGTGCCTAGCGCATCTTCGCTGCGCGTTGCTCCAGGGCGGCGATGGTGGCCTCGATGATCTGCGCGATGCGCGCTCGTTCCTCGCCGAGCAGGGGCAGCCGGGGCGCGCGGACCCACTCGGGTGCACCGTAGACGAAGTGCTCGGCGAGCTTCACGTACTGCACGAGCTTGACGCGCGTGTCGAGGTGAAATGCCGGAGTCAGCGTGCGATACAGGGCCCGCACTTCGGCGAAGCGACCCGCCGCGCATGCCTGGAACAGCTCGACGCACTCCTTCGGCCAGGCGTTGGTCATGCCGGATACCCATCCCGTCGCACCGAGCGCCATGCTTTCCAGGATCAGGTCGTCCACCCCGCAGAACACGCTGAAGCGGTTGCCCAACTCGTTGTAGATGTCCGTGACGCGACGGATGTCACCGGTTTCCTCCTTCACGCACTGGATGGCCGGAACATCCGCAAGCTCCCGCAGCACGGCCGGGGTCACGTCCACCTTGTAGGCGGTCGGGTTGTTGTAGATCATGATCGGCAGAGCACTGGCCCCGGCGATCGCCCTGAACCATTCCGCCGTCTCGCGCGGATCGGTCATGTAGGCAAGGCTCGGAAACACCATGAGCCCTTCGGCGCCGAAGCTCTGGTAAGCCCTGGCGGATCGGGCGGCATCGGCGGTGGAGATCTCGGCGAGGCCGCACAGCAGCGGAACCCGACCCGCGACGACCTCCTTCGCCGCGCGCACGACGGCTTCCCTTTCGTCCGTCGTGAGATAGGCGTTTTCCCCCAGCATCGGCAGCACGATGACCCCCGACACGCCGTTGCGTATCAGGCGGTCGATGCTCTTCTGGGTCGCATCGATGTCGACGGAGCCGTCCTGATGCAGCTTGGTCGTTACCGCGGGAAAGACACCGGTCCAGTGCATCATGGCAATCTCCTGAGGTGAGCGCGCGAAAGTATTCGGCATCATCATATTGTCCGGTGCGCTCCGGCACAATTGCACGCGGAGACCCGACGTGCGGAACCGCCGCCACGCGCAACGTTTGTCGCACGTCACAAAGGACCCTGGACGATGGATTCTCGGGCAACCCACCGCCTTGCACGGCTGCTGTGCCTGGACGACTTCGAGACCGCGGCGCGAAGGCACCTCCCACGATGCATCTTCGGCTACGTCGCGGGTGCCGCGGAAACGGACTGGTCGCTCAGAGACAACCGCCAGGCGTTCGCCGAGTTCGGCTTTCTCCCGCGCGTGCTCGTGGACGTTTCGAAGCGATCCACCGCCGCTTCGCTGTTCGGGCAAACCTACGCTGCGCCGTTCGGCATCGCGCCGCTCGGCATCAGCGCGTTGTACGCCTACCGGGGTGACATCGTCCTCGCCACGGCCGCGGCGGAAGCGAACGTGCCGATGATCATGAGCGGATCCTCGCTGATCCGCCTGGAGGAAGTCGCGAGCCGGAGCAAGGCGGCGTGGTTCCAGGCTTACCTTCCCGGAGACGTGCCGCGGATCGTGGATCTGATCGCTCGCGTGGCGCAGGCAGGCTTCGAGACGGTCGTGATCACGGTCGACTCGCAGGTCGCGGGGAATCGCGAGAACAACATCAGGGCCGGCTTCTCGACGCCGCTGCGACCGAGCCTGCGTCTCGCGTGGGATGGCGTGACGCATCCGCGCTGGCTGTTCGGCACCTTCCTGCGCACCCTGTTGCGCCACGGCATGCCTTACTTCGAGAACAACGACGCCACGCGCGGGCCGCCCATCATCTCGCAGAACATCCTGCGCGACTTTTCCGATCGAGGGCATCTCACGTGGGAGCATCTGCGGCTCGTGCGTCGGCTCTGGAAGGGACGACTGGTCGTGAAGGGCATACTCGACACGCAGGATGCGAAGACTGCACGCGACGCCGGTGCCGACGGCATCATCGTGTCCAACCACGGCGGACGCCAGCTCGACGGCGCCGTGTCGGCGCTGCGGGTGCTTGCGGACATCGCGGACACGTGTCCGGACATTCCGGTGATGATGGATGGCGGGATCCGCCGCGGTACGGACGTGCTCAAGGCCCTCGCACTCGGCGCGAGGTTCGTGTTCGTCGGGCGGCCCTTCGGCTACGCAGCAGCCATCGCCGGGATCGAGGGCGTGCGCCATGCGATCGGCCTGCTGGCAACCGAACTGAGCCGCGACATGGCGATCCTCGGCATCACGGACCTTCAGGACCTCGACGCCGGGCGGCTGCTCGGGCTCCCGAGGCGCGCCCGCGAACCGCGCAACGCGGACGGGAACGACGGCAACCGACTAGATGTCGATCGCGCTCACGACACCGCTCAGGGCCTGCAGGGACGCGAACAGGAAATACGACCCGAAGATGAGCTCGGCATCGAGCGCGACGTCCTGCGAGCGCGAATCGGGGCGCTTGTTGAAGCAGCCGCCGACGAGCATTCCGCGCGGTCGGGTGTCGCCCGGGAACGTCGGGGTGAGATAACCCTTGACGAGCGCGCGGGCGGTCCGCTCGCGCAGCATCGCGATAGCGCGAGCGCTGGTCGGGGCTGGGCGCCAGCTCCGAGAGCTTCAGCAGAGCCGCACACACGATTGACGTGGCCGCCGTGTCGCGCTGCGTATTCGGAATCGCCGGATCGTCGAAATCCCAGAACGCGACCATGTCGGTCGGCACCTTGGCGAGCCACCAGTCCGCGGCTGCCGTGCTCTGCCCGAGCCAGCGCGTTTGCGTGCGCTGTTGCGCGAAGGACATCGCGGAATACAGCATTCCCCACGCCTGGGCCCGGCCCCAGATGCTGCGGTCGCTGAACCCCTTGTGCGTGAAGTAGCGCACGACATCGCCGTTGCCGCTGTCGAGCTCGCTCGACTGGATGATGGAGCCGTCCTTGCGGCAGTGGATGTCCAGCACGCGGGTGGTGTGGCTCGCAGCGCACGCGGCATAGGACTCGTCCTGCGTCTGCCGTGCGGCCCAGAAGAGCAAGGGCGCGGCTTGCAGGGAGTCGATGCTGCTGAAGGATCGACCGATCTCGCCGGCTTCTTCCGCATCCTTGCCCAGCGGAATCAGCCCGAGACGAGGATCGAACAGACGCCGCAGCGATTGGGCCGCGTCCATCGCGATTGCCTTGGCGGCCTCGTCGGAGCACAGGATGTTGCCCAGGGCGGCTCCGCAGTAGAAGCCGAAACCCTTGAACGCCGTTTCGAGCCTCGCGCGTCGCTGCAGCCGGGAGCACCAGACCTGCGCGAGCCGGTGCAACGCGTCGTCACCTGTCATCCGGTACGCGAGCCACAACATGCCGGGCCAGGCGCCTCCGGTCCAGTCCCCGTCCGGCGTCGTCGTCCAGTCGCCCGTCTTTCCGTCGGCCCAGTGCGGGAATCGATCGCCGAGCGCAGCGGCGGTCTGCCGGATGCGCTGCAGCATCGCATTCGCCGCATCGCTCCACTCGTTGCTTGTCGACTGCTCTGACATGAATCGGCCTTCCGTTCGAAGCTATCGCGACGGCGTCGCCGGAGTGCTCGGTGCACCGACGTTGCGTGTCCACTTGAGGATGTGCCGTGCCACGGCGACCAGCTCGTTCTTCTGGTTCGTAATCTCCACCTTCGCCGTCGTCCTTTGCCTCTCCTCGTCCACAGCGTCGATGGTGTAGGTGACGGTCACGGTGTCGTTGAAGAACACGGGTCGCAGGAAGCGCACGCCGTCATAGCCCAGCGAAACAGGCGTGGAATCGATGCCCTTGCGCAAGCTCTCCTCGATCATGCGCGTGGACGTCGTGGACATGTAGCCGACCAGCAACGCGCCGTGCGCGATCCGCTGGCCGTAGATGGAACGGCGCATGAACTGGTCGTCCACGTGATTCTGCGACAGGTCGCCCGTGATCCCCGCGAACATGTACACGTCGGTTTCGCCGACCGTCTTGGAGAACGTCACGGAATCCCCGATCCGGGCATGCATGATGGTCATCGTGCCGATCCTTGGACGTTGCGTTTGCGAGCGGCCGCACGTTGCGCCCGGCGTGCGGCGCACGCACGGGACCTTCGATGCCGGCCCGTTGGAGCGTGGAAGTATAGCTGTCCGGCGCGCCGAGCCTCGGCGTGGAGAGGTCGAGTGGCGGGACGGGCGCCGTTGGCAGCCCGCGAAATCCGGCGCTCGCGGCAGGGCAGCTAGCCGCGCCCGATCTCGAGCGATTGCGACGCATCGATCGTGCGCGACTCGGTGACGATGCACGCGACGGGCACGTCGTGCGCGGCGATCGGCACGCGATCGAGCATCTGCGCCTCGAACACGCCGGCGGCGGTGAACGGGAGGGCTCGCTCTCGCATCCAGGACTGCAGCAGCCTGTCGTAGTAGGCCTTGCCGTACCCCAACCGTCGACCGCCGGTGTCGAACGCGACCCCCGGCAGCAGCACGAACCCGATGTCGGCCGGCGTCGCTGGGGCGCAAACCTCCGGACGGGGCTCACGGATGCCCCAGGCGTTGGCGACGAGCTCGCCCGCGGGATCGCGCACCACGAACAGGCCCAGCGCATCGGCAGCACGGTCGATCCGCGGAAGGACGAGCGTCTTGCCGCGTGCGCAGACGTCGGCGAGCAAGCCCGCGGTCTGGACCTCCGATCCGAAGCTCGAGTACGCCATCACCACGCTGGCGCGCTGGTACGCGGCGAGCGCGAAGATGCCTTCGCAAATGCGTTCACTGGCGAGCGCCCGGTCGTCCGCTGTCAGCGCGTCGCGAGCCGCGAGCGCGAGCTTTCGTGCCGTCGCCTTCGCCCGGACCACTGCACAAGCGCTGTCCTCGCGCGCTGCGTTCGACACGGCGGCCGGCTAGAACAACCCGACGACGCGACCGTTCTGGTCGAGATCGATCTTCGTCGCCGAAGGCACCTTCGGCAGGCCCGGCATCGTCATGATGTCGCCGCACACCATCACGATGAACTCGGCACCGGCGGCAAGCCGCACTTCGCGCACATTGACCGAGTGATTCGATGGAGCACCGCGCAGCTGCGGATCGGTGGAGAACGAGTACTGTGTCTTGGCCACGCACAGCGGGTAGTGGCCGTAGCCGTCCTCCTGCAGCTTCCTGACCTGCGCGCGAATGCGGGTATCCGCCGTCACTTCGCTGGCGCCGTAAAGCCGGGTGGCGATCGTGACGATCTTGTCCCACAACGGCATGGCGTCTTCGTAGACGAACTTGAAATTGGCCGGGGTGGTGTCGATCACCTGGACCACGGCCCGGGCGAGGTCCTCGGCGCCGCGGCCGCCCTCGGCCCAATGGCGCGCCGGCACGACCGGAACGCCGTGGTGGGCCATCTTCCGCTGCAGCGTGTCGATCTCGGATTGGGTGTCGTGCGCGAAGTGGTTGATCGCGACCACGCACGGCAGCCCGAAATGGTTGCGCACGTTGTTCACGTGCCGCTCGAGGTTGCCGATCCCGCGCTCCAGCGCTGCGACGTTTTCCGCATCGAGGGCCTTCGCGTCCGCGCCGCCGTGGTACTTGAGCGCCCGGATGGTGGCGACGATGACCACCGCGTCCGGTCGCAGGCCGGACTTGCGGCACTTGATGTCGACGAACTTCTCGGCTCCGAGATCGGCGCCGAAGCCTGCCTCGGTCACCACGTAGTCGGCGAGCTTGAGCGCCGTGCGGGTGGCGATCACCGAGTTGCATCCGTGCGCGATGTTCGCGAACGGTCCGCCGTGGATGAGGGCGGGCGTGTGCTCCAGGGTCTGCACGAGATTGGGCTTCAGCGCCTCCTTGAGCAGCACGGTCATCGCGCCATGCGCGTCGAGATCGCGTGCAGTGACCGGCTTCTGAGTCCGCGTGTACGCCACCACGATGTTGCCCAGCCGGTTCTTGAGGTCCACGAGGCTCGTGGCGAGGCAGAAGATGGCCATCACCTCGGATGCCACGACGATGTCGAATCCGTCCTGACGTGGATAGCCGTTGGTCGGGCCGCCCAGCGCCACGGTGATGTCGCGCAAGGCGCGATCGTTCATGTCCATCACACGCTTCCACGTGATCCGACGTACGTCGATGTCGAGCGCGTTGCCGTGATGGATGTGGTTGTCGATCAGCGCCGCCAGCAGATTGTTGGCGAGCGCGATCGCGTTGAAGTCCCCCGTGAAGTGCAGGTTGATGTCTTCCATCGGCACGACCTGCGCGTAGCCGCCGCCGGCGGCACCTCCCTTCATGCCGAACACGGGCCCCAGCGACGGCTCGCGCAGGCAGACGACCGCCTTCTTGCCGACGCGATTGAGCGCATCCGCAAGACCGACGGAGGTCGTGGTCTTGCCTTCGCCGGCGGGTGTCGGGCTGATGGCCGTGACCAGCACCAGGCGTCCGTTCGGACGGGTGCCGAGCGAATCCACGTAATCGAGCGAGATCTTGGCCTTGTAGTGACCGTACGGATCGAGCTGTGTGGGCGGTATGCCGAGCTTCGCGCCGATCTCCGATGCGGGGAGCATCCGTGCGTTCTGGGCAATCGCAATGTCGGTCAGCATGATCTCGCTCCTGGGCTCGCCGTCACCGGCCGAGGATCTCGGGCAAGGCAGCGAGCGACGGGATTTCGCCGTCCGGGCGCTCGGGAATGCGCTCGGCGGGCTGGCCGAACCGGTTGCACCACAGCACGCGATACCCGTTCGCCTTCGCCGCGTGGGCATCCCAGCCATTCGACGAGAGGAAGCACATCCGGTCCATGGGGAGCGCGAAGCGATCCGCGGGCAAGCGATAGACCGAGGGATGCGGCTTGAAAACGCCGACCGCCTCGACCGACAGCACGTCGTCCAGCAGGGCCGCGAGGCCCGAGCTCGCGCACGCCGCGGCCAGCATCGCAGGCGAGCCGTTGGACAGGATCGCGAGCTTCATCCCGGCAGCCTTGAGTCGCGTCAACGTGGGTCTTCACCTCGGGATAGGTGTCGAGGTGCAGATAGAGCTCCATCAGCCGCTCGCGCAATGCCGGCTCGGCGAGCCCGAGCGTGGCCATGGCGTAGTCGAGCGCGTCGCCGGTCACCTGCCAGAAATCGGCGTGCCTCGCCATGAGCGAGCGCAGCCACGTGTACTGCAGCTGCTTCGCACGCCACAGCTCGGCGAGCGGCTGCCACCGGTCCCCCAGCTCGTCGCGCGCCCGTGCGGCCGCGCTTGCGACGTCGAACAGGGTGCCGTAGGCATCGAAGATGCAGGCCTCGATCCCGGTCAGGCGCAACGTGGCCATCGTTGTCCCTACACCACCGCTTCGACTTCGCGGGTCGCGCGCAGCACGCGCATGACCTCGACGCAATTGCCCCGGATCCGGTAGTAGAGCACGTAGCGCTGGAAGAGCAGGCTCCGGATGCCTTCCTGCAGCGTGTTGCGCGGGGTGCCCATCTCCGGATGCAGCGTCAGGAGCTGGCACAGCTGCTCCAGGCGCTCGGCGACGCTGCGCGCTGCGGCAAGGTGCTCGGCATTGGTCGATCCCCACAGATCGCTGGGCATCGCGATCGATTCCCAGATGCTGTTGAGATCGGCGCACGCCTGGAACGTGAACTGCATGCGGCTCGTCGGTTCCATCACGCGGGCTCGCTTCCCTTGTTGCGCAGCCGCCGGAACACTTCGAGACCATCGACCAGCTGGCGCTCGTTCGCCTGGTCGATACCGATCGCAAGCTCGCGCAGCAGCCGCTCGTGGCGCAGCACGCGCGTCTGGTCGCGCTCGTCGAGCAGGATCAAGCGCTTCGCGAATGACCTGGATCCAGGAGTCGTACAGACCCGACGCGACTTTCGCCCGGATGATGTTCTCGAGATCCTGCGGAAGGGCAACGTTCATGCGCTGACTCCCGTGGGCCGCAAGCGGCTCAGACCGATGCCTCGATGCCGGTCGTCACCTTGACCGGCCCGAGCCGCTGCTCGATTTCCTGGTACGACGGCGGGGGGCGCTTCGGTCGCTGCGCCAGGGCGGCGACGATGCTCCGGATGTGCTCGGGCGTCGTGCCGCAGCACCCGCCGATGATGCGCGCACCGGCGTCGCGCGCCATGCACGCGTAGGTGGCGAGCACCTCCGGCGTGCCGCTGTAGCCGACCCGCATGTTGTCGTCGAGCACCGGGATGCCGCAGTTGCTCTTGGCGACCACGATCGCCTGCGCGTCGGCCCCGCGGACCAGGCCGATCACCGAGTCCATCAGCTGCGACGGACCCACGCCGCAGTTCGCGCCGAACGCGAGCGGCTTCCAGGGAAGCTCGCGCGCGCGGCGCATCGCCTCTTCGGGCCGGACCCCCATCATCGTCCTGCCCTCGGTGTCGAAGGTCATCGTCGCGACGTACTCGAGTCCTGCCCGGTGCACGGCACGGACGGCGGCTTCCAGCTCGTTGTCGGCGAACATGGTCTCGATCCAGGCGATGTCGACGCCGCCCTCCTTGAGCGCCTGCGCCTGCTCGTAGAAGGCGTCCTCCGCCTCCTGCACGCTGCGCGATCCCAGCGGCTCCAGCACGTCGCCGATCGGTCCGATGTCTCCCGCCACTACGACGGTGCGACCCGCAGCGTCGGCGACCTCGCGCGCGATGCGCGCGCCGGCGATGTTGAACTCCCGCGCACGAGCGTCGAGGTGGTGCAGCGCGAGGCGGATGCGATTCGCGCCGAAGGTGTTGGTGAGCAGGATGTCCGAGCCGGCGTCCACGAAGCCCTGATGGATGCTCCGCACGGCGTCCGGACGCTCGACGTTCCAGGCCGCGGCGTTGTCGCCCTTGCCGAGCCCGAGCAGGAACAGATTGGTGCCCATCGCGCCATCGGCGATGACTACCTCCTTTTGCTCGAGCAGCCGGATCAGTGCATTGCTCATGAATTCCCAACCCCAGGGCGTCGCAATGGTGTCGATGATCATAGCCGGGTGTCCGAAGCGGCAGCCTTGACCTGGCGCAGCCTTTCTGCCTGCCCCGCCGCGGCCGCCGGCAGCGCGCCGCGCGCGGCCCCGGCCGCCGGACAGTGGACCGAGGGCATTCGCCGGGCCACGCGCAGCATGGCACAATCTGACATACGAGTCGCATATCAACGGCCGGGAGGGCGGGATGGCGGAGCAGGAACGCAAGAAGCGCACGATCACCGAGATCCGGGACTCCAAGCGGACCGGCGAGAAGATGGTGTACATGTCCGTGCCCGACTACACGTCCGCCAAGTGGGCGGAGATGGCGCAGGTCGACGTCGCCGTCGTCGGCGACAGCCTGGCGATGGTCGCGCACGGCCACCCGAGCACGATTCCGGCGACGATGGACATGATGGTGATGCACGCGCTGGCCGTGCGTCGCGGCGCGCCCAACACCTTCGTGCTCGGCTGCATGCCCTACCAGAGCTACAACACGGTCGATCGCGCCCTCGCCAATGCGACGCGGTTCATGCAGGAAGCGCTGTGCGACGCGGTCAAGCCCCAGGGCGGCAAGTCGCAGGCGCACATCCTGAAGGCGCTGGTCGACGCCGGCATACCGACCGCTTCGCACATCGGCCTCACGCCGCACACGATCGCGATCTTCGGCGGCTTCAAGATCCAGGGGCGCACCGCGGATGCCGCGATGAAGATCCTCGAGGATGCGCTCGCGATCCAGGACGCGGGCTGCTTCATGCTCGAGTTCGAGGCCGTGCCGGCCAAGATCGCGCGCGGTGATCAGCGAGCAACTCGAGATCCCGACCATCGGCATCGGCGCGGGCGTCGGCACCGACGGCCAGATCCTGCTGTGCTACGACCTGCTCGGTGTGTTCACCGACTTCAAGCCCAAGTTCACCAAGCGCTACGCCAACCTGACCGAGGTGGCGGTGCAGGGGATCCAGGCGTACGTGCAGGACGTGAAGGCGGGTACCTTTCCGGACGACGATCACAGCTACGGCGTGGACGACAAGGAGTACGAGCGATTCCTCGGACTGGTGCAAAAAAGACGGCAGCTGTAAAGCCGGCCGTGCGCCGCAGGCCCGCCGCGGTGGCGAGCCCGCAGACGCTCACCGACCGGCCTATACGAGCCTCGAGGAGCTGATCGTCACGCTGCAGCTCCCGCCGGGCTGCGCCGTGTCGGAAGCGATGCTCGCCGAGCGGCTGGGCATCGGGCGCACGCCGATCCGCGAGGCGCTGCAGCGTCTCGCGCGCGAGCGGCTGGTCAACATCCTGCCGCGCCGCGGCGTGATCGTGTCCGAGATCAACGTCAAGAGCCAGCTGCGCCTGCTCGAGCTGCGGCGCGAAGTGGAGCGCCTGGTGGCACGAAGCGCGGCGCGGCGGGCGACGCCGGAGGAGCGTGCCCGCTTCGAGGAACTCGCGCAACGCGTTCGAGAAGAGCGCCCGGAAGAACGACGACATTGCGTTCATGCGCGTGGACCGCGCGTTCAACGAGCTTTGCCTCGCCGCCGCGCGCAACGAGTTCACGGCGAGCGCCATGGGGCTCATGCAGTCGCTGTCGCGCCGGTTCTGGTATCACCACTACAAGCAGGCGGCCGACATGCCGGAAACCGCCAAGCTGCATGCCGACATCGCCCGCGGCGATTGCGGCAGGCGACGAGAATGGCGCGGCGGCGGCCACCGATCGCCTGATCGACAAGATCGAAGCGTTCACCCGCGCCACGGTCGACGTGGACTTCTGATGCACGACGGCACCCGCGCGCGGGCGAGGGTGCCGGTCGGCAACGCAGCGATGGCGTCCCGGTGCAGCGCGGCCCGCGCGCGCTTGATCCATGTCAAGGGTCTCGCGTCGCCCCCCGACAACGACGAGCCGCACGCCTATATTGAGCGGCGCGGCGATCCGTCGTATGCGGCGCCACGACCTGAATTGAGGCTGCGAGGAGGGCCATGTACACCCACAAGACGCGCGTGCTCGCGGCCCTGCGGGGCGAGTTGGTGGATCGGCTGCCGTACGTGCCGCGGCTGGACCTGTGGTACCTCGCCAACGCGACCGCCGGAACGCTGCCGAAGCAGTATGTCGGCGTGCCGATGAACGACATCGCGCGCGCCGAGGGCTGGGCGTTCCATCACCGCTTCTGCGACGACCAGCTCGACCCGGCGTTCCAGCCGCTGTACCTGCATCGCGGGATCAACGTCTTCTACAGCCGCGATACCGTGTTCGACGTCGTGTTGCCCAAGGACGTCGAGGTCAAGGTGCATCGCACCGGGGCGCGCACCCGGGTCGAATACCACACGCCGCTCGGGATGGTCAGCACGACGACGCACTACGACGTCGACTCGCAGCGGCACGGGATCACGATCCCGGCCCTCGTCGAGCACCTCATCAAGACGCCGGCGGATTACGCCGCTGCCGGGTATCTGTTCGAGCACATGGACGTGGTGCCCAACTTCGAGCGGTTCCGAGCGCTGGGCGGCCGACGAGATGGGCGACAACGGCGTGCCCGTGTGCATCGGCTCGTTCGACGCGTCGCCGTTCCACTGGATCCAGCGCGATCTCTCGGACGCGACGCAGTTCTTCATCCATTACAAGGATCATCAGAGCGCGATGCGTGCTCTTGCCGAACGCATCGCGCCGCTGCAGGACAAGATGCTGAAGATCCTGTGCGAGTCGCCGGCCGATGTCGTCTGGTGGGGCGCGAACTTCGACGACATGCTGACGTTCCCGCCTTACTTCGCGGAGGAGATCCAGCCCTGGATCCGCAAGGCGGGAGAGGCGCTCGGCGCGGCCGGCAAGCTGGTGCTCTGCCACACCGACGGCGAGAACCGGGGCCTCATGGATCTCATCCGCGATTCGGGCATGCACATCGCGGAGTCCTTCTGTCCTGCGCCGATGACCAAGGTCACGCTCGGCGAGTACTACCGGCACTGGAGCGACCGGCTCACGCTGTTCGGCGGCATACCCGTCCACGGTCGTGATGCCCGGGACCAGCGAGGCCGATTTCGAAGCCTACATGGACGAGCTGTTCCGCGCCGTGGCGCCGGGCCGGCGCATCGTCGTCGGCGTCGCGGACGAGGTCCCTCCGTCGGCCGTGTTCTCCCGGCTGCAACGGATCGGGGAGCGTATCGAGCGCGAGGGACGGTTGCCGTTGCAGGCCGGTGCGTTCCGTCCCGCGCCCGTGCTGCCGGCCGCCGCCAAGGTCGCCGCGGCGCCGTCCAGTGCCGCGGCCGACGACGTCTACGAGCAGGTCCGCCGCGACGTGTTCAAGGGCAAGCACGTCGACATCAAGGCGCACGTGCAGGAGCTGCTCGACCGTGGCCTGCGCGCCACCGACATCCTGGAGAATGGGCTCATCTCCGCCATTACGGTGGTCGGCGACCGCATGGCCTCCGGCGAGGCGTTCATCCCGGAGGTGCTGCTGGCTGCGCGCGCGATGACCGCGGCGGTGGGCATGCTCGCGCCAGCCCTGGCGGCGAGCGGCGAGCAGCAGCGCGGGAAGGTCCTGATCGGCACCGTGACCGGCGACATGCACGACATCGGCAAGAATCTCGTGGTCACCATGCTCCGGGGCGTCGGGTTCGAAGTGCGCGACCTGGGCATCAACGTGCCGCGGGAGAAGTTCTACGAGGAGATCGTCTCGTTCGAGCCGGACGTCGTGGGGCTCTCGTCGCTGCTGACGACCACGATGATGGAGATGCGTGCGATCGTCGCCGAAATCCGCGAACGGGGTCTCGCGCGGCAAGTGCAAGGTGATGGTCGGCGGAGCGCCCGTCAGCGAGCAGTTCGCCCGGCAGATCGGCGCCGACGGCTATGCGCCCAACGCGGTCGAGGCGGTGCGCCTGGTGAAGCGGTTGACCGGCGAGCCGGCACCGGCGGTTGCCGCGTGAAGCGGGCGTGCCGCGTGACGCGGTGCAAGGCCGTGGTGCACGCGCGAGCGTGCTCCTCCGCGCGGGCAGGGGCCGTCCCGGACCGGCGCAGGGTCCGGCTCGATGGGCGTGGACTCCCGGCCCGCAGTAGGACAATATACGTCTGACATGTCAGGCTGCCGGCCACGGCCGGCGGGTCCCCCGAGAGTCCAAGGAGGAACGTATGGCTTCACTCGGAGCAATGCTTCTCGAGCGCCACGCCATGGGCGAGCGGCAGCGCCAATTCCGTGCCCAGTACCGGTCGGAGATCAGCCCGCTCTACAACGGCGTCGTCCACATCGCCGTGATCTACATCGTGGGCATTGCGGCGATCGCCTGGTGTGCCGGGCAGCTGCAGAACGCGCGGTGGGAATGGCTGCTGGTCGTCCCGGTATTCGTCCTGTCGAACCTGTTCGAGTGGTGGATCCACAAGAACGTGATGCACCGGCTGGTCGACGTCTGGGCCCTGCGCGCCATCTACGACCGCCACACCCGCCAGCATCACCAGTACTTCACCGACAACGAGATGACGGTCGACACGACCCGCGAGTGGCGGATCATCTTCTTCCCGTGGCGGGCGCTGTTCACGTTCATGACGCTGGGCGTTCCGTTCGCACTGCTGCTCGCCTGGCTGATCAATCCGAACGCCGGCTACATCCTGATGATCACGATCGTCGGCCAGTACCTGATCTACGAGACGTTCCACTATTGCTGCCACGTGCACGACAACTGGTTCGTGCGGTATGCGCCGTTCGTCAACACCATCCGGCGGCATCACACGATGCATCACAACAAGGGGATCATGATGGACTGCAACATGAACCTCACCTTCCCGATCGCCGACTGGATGATGGGCACCAGCGATCTCGATCGCGGACTCGCCGGTCATCTTTTCAACGGCTACAGCATGAAGCACGTCAAGCCCGAGGTTCGGGCCAAGGTGGAGAAATTCCTGAGCGAGGAGCAGGAAGTGACCCGAACGGCGATGGAGCCGGCGGTTTGAACTGACCCAGCGTCAACGACCAGGAGGAGCGCAACATGAGGAAGCGTGATTTCTTGAAGGCGGGCGCGTTGACTGCCGCGGCAGCCGCGGCGGCGGCAGCGCGCGACGGTGGCGAACGCGCAGCAGAGCGGGGCCGAGCTACAGCTGGAAGATGGCCACCGGGTGGCCGGGCGGCCCGCTGATGGATATCGGCGCCAAGCCTTCGCCCAGCAAGCTGGAGCAGTTCTCGGGCGGCCGCATCAAGATCCAGACGTTCCCCGGCGGCGCGCTGGGCAACGCGCTCAAGGTCCCGGAAACGGTCAAGAACGGCGTCGCGGACATGGGTCACACCTGGATGGGCTACGACTGGGGCAAGGATCCGACGACGGTGCTCTTCGGCGGCTACGCCGGGATCGTTCGACACCGAGCGCATGCTGCACTGGATCTACGAAGCCGGCGGCTACGACATGCAGACGCCAGTTCCGCGACGAGAAGGACGGCATCATCTCGATGCCGCTCTTCATCCGCACCGCCGAGGTGTTCCTGCATTCGCGCAAGCCGGTCAGGACGCTTGCCGACCTGAAGGGCCTCAAGCTGCGCACCGCCGGGCGCCTGGCTCGAGATGGCGAAGGAGCTCGGTGCCGCGCCGGTGACCACCGCCGGCGGCGACGTCTACCCGATGCTCGAGCGCGGCGCGATCGACGCGACCGAGTGGGGCACGCTGTGGGAGAACATCTCGCCCGGGTTCTACAAGGTCGCGAAGTACCTCATCTACCCGGGCGTGCACCAGCCGACCGCGCCGTTCGAGCTCTGCATCAACAAGGACGTCTGGGCGAAGCTGTCGCCGGCCGACAAGCAGCCTGATCGAGCTGGTCGCGAAGCTCGTCACGTTCGAGAGCTGGCTCGCGATCGGCCAGGAGGACGCGAAGGCGCTCGACTTCTACCGCAAGGCAGGCAACACGATCATCGAGCTCGATCCCGGAGGTGCAGTACGCCGGCGCGCAAGATCGGCCTCGACTGGGCGGACGAAGACCGCGCAAGGGACAATCCCTGGTTCGCCAAGGTGTTCAAGAGCCAGACTGGAGTTCGAGGAGCTGTGGAAGGACGCCGACGCGCTGGCGCAAGGTGAAGGTGAAGGAGCCTGAGCGCGAAGCGTCGCGCAGGACCTGAAGCATCGAGGCATGGCGGCGTGCCGGCATCGCGTCGCGCCCGCGTGTTCCGCCCGGTGCTTCGCCCGCGATGCGGCATGCGACGCCAGGTCGACCGGCGCAGTGCTCGCTCATCCTGAGGTGTCATCGAATCGCGATCCGCCCGATCGAGCGGCTGACGGCAGCGTCGGCGTCGTTCGCCGCGCTCGTGATCTCCGCTGATCCTCGCCACCTGCTACGAGGTGTTCGCGCGGTACGTGTTCGGCGCGCCGACCGTATGGGCCTACGAGATCGGCTACATGCTGACGGGCTCGCACTTCCTGCTCGCGATGGCGTTCACCCTGCGCGAGGGTGCAGCACATCCGCATCGACATCTTCAGCGGCAAGTTCTCGCGCGCGCACGCGGGCGATGCATCGACCTCGTCTGCTTACGCCGTGCGTGCTGCCGCTCACGCTCTGGCTGACGCTACGCGCTGTGGCGGCACGTGCTGGACCGGCTACGAGCAGCCACGAGCGCAGCGGGCAGTCGGCGTTCAACCTGCCGGTCTGGCCGTTCCGCGCTCGTGTTCGTGGTCGCCTTCGCCTGCTCGCGCTGCAGGTGTTCGCCGAGATGATCAAGCTCGCACGGCAGGTGCGCACGCCGCCGGTTGCGGAGCCGCCGGCCGACCGGGAGCGCGTGATGGAATACCTCCCGTTCTGGATGCTGCCCGTGGCGTTCGTGCTGATGTTCCTCGGCGTTCCCGGTGGCCTTCTGCGATGATGATCACCGCGGTGCTCTTCGGCCTCATCGTCTTCGGCGACACGGTCATCTTCCAGTTCATCGAGAAGATCGAGGACATTGCGTCGCAACTTCGTGCTCGCCGCCGTGCCGCTGTTCGTGTTCATGGGCGCCATGCTGGAGCGCTCCGGCATCGCCGACCAGCTGTTCGAGGCGATCCACATCTGGACGCGGCGCCTGCCCGGCGGGCTCGCGCTCGGCGACCATCATCATGTGCATCATCTTCGCCGCGTCGACGGGCGTGATCGGCGCCACCGAGTCGGTGGTCGGGCTGCTCACCATCCCGGTGATGCTGCGCTACGCCTACGACAAGTCGCTCATCTCGCGGCACGATCTGCGCCGGCGGCTCGCTGGGCACGATCATTCCGCCGTCGGTCGTGGCGGTCGTGCATCGGGCCGATCGCCAACGTGTCGGTCGGCGACCTCCTGTACGGCATGGCTGTTCCCGGGCCTCATCATGGCGGGGCTGTACCTCGTCTACATCTTCACGCTCTGCGTGGTGAAGCCGCGCGGCGGGCCCGCGCATTCCGCCGGAGCCCGGCGAGCCCCCGCTTGCGGCGCAGAAGCTCTGGATCACCGCGCGCAACCTCGTGCCGCCGGTGTTCATGATCTTCGCGGTGCTCGGGCTCGATCCTGCTGGGCTGGGCGCTCGCCGACCGAGGCCGCGGCGATCGGCGCGCTCTGCTCGGTGCTGCTCACGATGTTCTACCGCACGTTCAGCTTGGCAGCGGACTGCTACGAGGCGATCGTCAAGACGGTGCAAGATCACCACGATGATCATGACCGTGCTGCTCGGCGGGCACGCTGTTCACCGGGCGTATTCATCGGCGCCGGCGGCATCAACACCGCCAACCAGCTCGATCGCGCAGATGCACCTGCACTCCGTGGATGCTGCTGTTCCTGATGATGGCGATCTCTTCCTCGCCGGCTTCTTCCTCGACTGGATCTCGATCGTGCTGATCTTCATGCCGATCTTCACGCCGCTCGTCAAGGCGGCCGGGTTCGACCCGGTCTGGTTCTGCATCCTGTTCCTGATCATGATCCAGACGAGCTACCTCACGCCGCCGATGGCGCCGGCGATCTTCTACCTGCGCGCGGTGGCGCCCGCGCGTCGATCACGCATGCGCGCACATGTACGCGGGCGTGGTGCCGTTCATCTTCCTGCAGATCGTGACGCTCGTCATCGTGATGGTCTTCCCGGATGCTCGTGACCTGGCTGCCGGCCGTCATGCTGCAGATGAGGTAGGCGCGTGAGCGCACTGAGCCGCCCAGCGCGAGGCGACCGATTCGCTCCGACCGGCGTCCCGGACTCGACGACCGACGTGGCTGGTCGCGGGCGGCGGCGCCGCGGGGGTCGCCGCCGCGGTCACCGCCGCGCGACAGGGGCGTGCGCGTGGCCTTGCTCGAGCGCTACGGATTCTGCGGCGGCGGCGCCGTGGCCGGCATGTCGGGCACCGTGTGCGGGCTGTACGCCGCGAGCGGCGATCCTGCCGCGCCTCCCGAGCAGGTCGTGTTCGGATTTGCCGACGAGTTCGTGCGGCTGCTCGACTCGCGCGGCGGGCTCACGCGCGCCGGTGCGCTACGGCAAGACGTGGACCCGCGTGCACGATCCCGCTGATGTGGCGCGAGGCGGCCGACCACCTGCTGCGCGAAGCGGGCGTGCAGGTGCTCTATCACAGCACGGTCACCGGCGTGCTGCTCGACGGCGATCGCGTCGCGGGTCTGGTCGCGTACACCAAGCAGGGCGAGCTTCGAGCGTGCGCGGCGAAGATCGCGATCGATGCCAGCGGTGACGCCGATCTCGTCGCGATGGCGGGCCTGCCGTCCTTCGTCGGCGACGACGGCGGGTGCAGAACCCGACGATGATCTTCCGCCTGGGCGGCGTCGACACCGCGCGCTTCCTCGCCGCCTATGGCGACGACACCATCATGCCGGAGCAGGTCTCGGAGCTGCTGCGCCGCCACAACGGCAACGGCTACGAGCTCCCGCGAGCCAAGATCTGGCTGTTCACCACGACCCGTCCGAACGAGCTCCTGTGCAACTGCACGCGCGTGATCGGACCCGACCGGCGCGAGCTCAACACGCTGTTCGCCGCGGATTTCACCGACGCGGAGATCGAAGGCCGGCGCCAGGTGCGCGAGTACGCGCGCTTCTTCCGCGACCATCTCGCGGGCTGCGAAGCGAGCTTCGTGAACGACACCGGCGTGCAGGTCGGCGTGCGCCAGACCCGCCAGGCCGTCGGCATCGCCATGTTGCGCAACGAAGACGTCGTGCGCGGCACCAAGTGCGCCGGACGGCATTGCGCGCTCGCCCTGGCCCATCGAGCTTCACGCGGGCGCGAGGCCGCGGGTCGAGTGGCTGCTGGACGACTGGTACGAAGTGCCCTACGGGTGCTTCGTGCCGCAACGCGGGCGAGGGCCTGCTCGTCGCGGGGCGTTGCCTGTCCGCGCAGCACGAGGCGGTCGCATCGGCTCGCGTCACGGCCCAGTGCTTCTCGTATGGCCAGGCGATCGGGCATGCCGCCAGCATGTGCCATCGAGGCAGGCTGCGAGCCACGAGCGCTCCGCGGCGAGCGAGGTGCGCGAGCGGCTCGACCGCGACGGCGCGCGGCTTGCCGGGTGACGACGGCCTGATCGCGCCTCCGGCGCCGCCGGCTGCCGTACCGTTTGTCGCTCGCCCGGGCCATCGGCGTTCCCGCCATCCGGCGCAGCAGACGGTCATGCCACGTGGCACGTTTCTTCCATGTCACGCCGCACGTGTTTTCTTGATGCCGATTAAATGCGGCGGAGAAATGCATTGACAGCCCCGGAGCGGGCCATAACATATCACTGGCATATCAGAGCTTGCGCGCTGCGGTGTTCGAGCGCAACGCGCGGCGACAACCGGGAGCGAGGGGACCATGTCGGGCGAGATCGAGGCGATCAGGAACTGGGTCATTGCGGGCAAGCGCAAGGAGGCCGTCGAAGCTGCCACCCAGGCGCTCGCGGCCGGCGTGGACCCCGGCGCGATCATGAAGGACGGGCTGATCGCCGCCGATGTCGATCGTGGGCCAGAAGTTTTCCAGCGGCGAGTTCTTCCTGCCGCAGATGATGATCGCGGCGCGGGCGATGACCGAGGTGCTGCCGGTCATCAAGCCGCATCTGGTCGGCGAAGCCGCCGAGAAGAAGGGCAAGGCCGTGATCGGCACGGTGGCCGGCGACTTCCACGACATCGGCAAGAACATCGTCAAGATGATGATGGAGGGCGGCGGTTACGAGGTCGTCGACCTCGGGGTGGACGTGGGTGCCGACAAGTTCGTCGACGCGGTGAAGAAGGAAGCGCCCGATTTCGTGCTGATGAGCGCGCTGATCACCCTCACCATGGAAAGCACGCGCAAGACGATCGAGGCCCTGAACGCGGCCGGACTGCGCCAGTCGGGTCAAGATCGGCGTCGGCGGTGCGCCGCTCACCCAGAAGTTCGCCGACGAGATGGGCGCGGACTTCTACGGTGCGGATGCGTACGAATGCGTGCAGGCCTGCAACCGCCTCGTGCATTGAGCGCACGCGGATCAGCCACTCAACGAGGACGACGATGACGCCGAGAGAACGGGTGCTGACTGCGCTCGAGCGCGGCCAGCCGGACCAGGTGCCCTGGGTCGAGAACGACTTCGAGGAGGAGATCCAGATCGCGCTGATGGGCGGGCGCACCGACTACACGCCGGGCGAATTCTGCCGCGACGCTGGGCATGGACGGCTTCGGCTACCACTTCCCGACCGGGCACAAGGCCACGGCCGGGCAGTCGATGCAAACGAGCGGCAGCGCGAGCGCGAAGGAAGCCTGGTACCACCCGCAGCGCGTCACGTTCGACTTCGTGCCGCCGTGGATCGCCGACATGGGCATCGACGAGAAGAGCGGCCGCACCTTCGTCAAGCACGGCCTGCTGACGAGCCGCGATTCGCTGAAGCTGTTCGACGAGTTCCTGCCGGACCCGGATCATCCCGCGCGCTACGAGCAGATCGCACGAATGGCTCGAGAAATACCGCGAGGACTTCGCGGTGTTCGCGCGCATCCGCCTCGGCAGCGCCAGCACGTTCGAGAGCATGGGGCTCGACGTGTTCTCGCTCATGATCTACGACGACCCCGACCTGGTGAAGGAGATCCACCGCCGCTTCTCCGAGTGGTCCGCGCGGGTCGTGCAGCACCTGAACAAGATGGACTTCGACTTCATCTGGGCCAACGACGACCACGCCGACACCAAGGCGCCCGTGGGTCAACATGGAGATGTACGAGGAGTTCATGAAGCCCTACCAGATGATCGTCGCCAACGAGATCAGGAAGCCGTGGATCTTCCACAGCGACGGCAATCTGTTCCCGATCCTCGACGGGCTGGTGACGCTCGGCATGAACGCCATGCATCCGGTGCAGCCCTCCGCGATGGACATCAACAAGCTCAAGGAGAAGTACGGCGATCGCGTGTGCATCGTCGGCAACATCGATCTCGACTACACGCTCACGCGCGGCACGCCGGAGGAAACGGAAGCCGAGGTCAAGGACCGCATCGAGAAGGTGGGCAAGGGCGGCGGCTACATCATCTCCAGCGCGAACAGCGTCACCGACTACTGCAAGGTGGAGAACGTCTGGGCGATGTCGCGCGCGATCCGGAAGTACGGAAAGTACGCATGAGCCCGACGGTACGTGGAGCCATGACATGCTGATCGTCGGCGAGCGCATCAACGCCTCGCGCAAGGCCATTCGCGCCGCGCTCGAGGCGATGGATGCTTCGGCGATCCAGCAGGAGGCGCGCGCCCAGGACGCGGCCGGCGCGCACTACATCGACGTCAACGGCGGCACCTTTCCCGGCCGCGAGCCCGAGCTGCTCTCGTGGCTCGTGGACACGGTGCAGGCGGTCACGGCGAAGCCGCTGTGCCTCGACTCGCCCGACGCCACGGCGCTCGCGGCCGCACTCCCCAGGGTGAAGACGCCGCCGCCGATGATCAACTCGATCAACCTCGAACGCGACCGGTACGAGCGCATCCTCCCGTTGGTGCGCGACCATCGCACGAAGGTGATCGCGCTGTGCCAGGGCGAAGACGTGCCCGCCGCGACGGCGGCGCAGAAGGTCGCGCTCGGCTCGGAGCTGGTCGAGCGGCTCACCCGGGCAGGCATCCCGCTCGACGACATCTACGTCGATCCGCTGGTGTTTCCGCTCGGCACGGACTCCCAGTCGGCGCAAGCGACGATCGAAGCGATCGGGACCCTCATGCAGCGCTTTCCCGGCGTGCACACGATCTGCGGCCTCACGAACGTGTCGCACGGATTGCCGGCGCGCAAGCTCATCAATCGCACCTTCCTGGTCGGCGCGATGGGCCGGGGCATGGATGCCGCGATCGTCGATCCCACCGATCCGCAGCTCGTTTCCGCGCTCTTTGCAGCGCGGGCGGTATTCGGGCAGGACGAATACTGCATGGAGCTGATCGAGGCGTTCCGCGCCGGTGCGGTGACGGCTCTAGCGCCGGCGCGATTCGCTCGACTCTCCGCTCGACTGTCACCGGCCATGCCGCGGGTCACCTTCCATCCGGATTCGCGGGCCGTCGACGTCCGCCCCGGCGAGCGATTGCTCGCCGCCGCGTGGCGCGCCGGTGTGGGCATCAAGTCGGTGTGCGGCGGGCACGGCAAGTGCGGCAGTTGCCTGGTCGAGATCGATGTCGCCGCGACCGCAGCGGATGCGCTGACGCCGGTCTCGCCGACCGAGCGCGAGTTGCTGCCCGCGCAACCCGAAGGAGGCGCGTTCCGGCTCGCCTGCCTGTGCGATGTGCACGGCGACGTCACGCTGTCGGTGCCGCCGGAGAGCCAGGCCCTGCGCAACGCACCGCGCAAGCCGTACACCGTCACGCAGGTCGAGCCGCGGCCGGTCGTGACGCGCGTTTGCGTAGCCGTGGCAGGCGCCTACGAAGCACCGCTGCGACCGCTCTCCGAACGCATCGGCAGCGCGCGTCGCCGATGCCGTTGCGCGCAAGTCGATCGCGCTGCCCGTCGACGTCGTCGCCGATTACTCCACGCCACCCCGGCTTCGACGGCGTCCGCGAGGTGACGGCGACCGTGTACGACGGGAGGCACGTGCTCGCGCTGCAGCCGGGACGTGTCGATGCGCTGTACGGCGTGGCGATCGACATCGGCACGACCTCGATCGTCGCGTTCCTGTGCGATCTCGCCAAGGGCCGCATCGTCGCCATGCGCACGGCCGGGAACCCGCAGGCGATCTACGGCGAGGACGTCATCTCCCGCATGACGCACATCCAGCAGGAACCCGATACGTTGGCGGAGATGCGGCGCCTGCTCGTGCGCGAGCTCAACCGCCTCGTCGACGAGGCGGCGCGCGAGGCCGGCGTCGCGTTGGCCGACATCGTCGACGCCGTCGCGGTGGGCAATCCCGACCATGCAGCACATCCTGCTCGGCGTGAATCCGGAGCCTTTGGGACGCGGGCCTTACCTGCCGGTCTGGGCCGACGGCGTGGAGATCGAAGCGCGCGACCTCGGCCTCGACGTGCTGCCGCGTGCGCGCGTGTTCGTGTTTCCGTCGATCGCGGGTTACATCGGTGGCGACACGCTCGCCGCCTTGCTCACCCGCGGCCCGGAGTTCTATCGCGGCACGCAGCTCCTGATCGACGTCGGCACCAACGGCGAAGTGGTGCTGGCGCACGACGGCGAGCTGTCTGCCACGTCCTGCGCGACCGGTCCGGTGTACGAAGGCGCGCACATCCGCTGTGGCGTGCGCGCGGTGCCGGGCGCGATCGAGCGCGTGTGGATCGAGCCCTGCCGGGCAAGGTCCGTTGCGCGGCCATCGAGGAGCCCGATCGGCAAGGGCGATCCGCGCCCGGTCGGATTGTGCGGCTCGGGCGTGATTTCGAGCGTCGCGGCTTTCGTGGGCGGCGGGCTGATTGCGGAAGATGGCGGCCTCGCCGCGCCGGAGCCGGCATTCGCGGCTGCGCGGCAACGCCCACGGACGTGCCGAGGAGATCGTGCTGGTCACGGGCGCATTCGCGCGCACCGGCCGCGACATCGTGCTCACGCAGCAGGACGTGCGCAGCGTGCAGCTCGGCAAGTCGGCATTGCGAGCCGGCATCGAGATCCTGCTCGCCGAGCGCGGCATCACGCACGCTCGACCGCATCCATCTCGCCGGCACGTTCGGCAACCATCTCGAGCCGGAGGACATCCTGCAGATCGGACTGGTGCCGCCGCTGCCGGTGGAGCGCATCCGTTCGATCGGCAACGCGGCCGGCGACGGCGCGCGCATGGCGCTGTTCAATCGCACCCATCGCCGACGCGTGGCGCAGCTCGCGCGTCGCGTGCGCGTGCTCGAGCTGTCGATGCGCGACGATTTCCAGGATCTGTTCGTCACCCACACCGCGCTTGCCGCGGACCCGCAGGCACTCGAGACGGCCTGAAGGCGAGGATAGCGATGCGCGCGATGAGGCGTTGGGCGGTGCGGCACGCGGACCTGATGGAGCGGGCGTACGCCGGCCTGGTCGAAGGCGCTGCGGCGGGCGGAGCCGTTGGTCCGGGCCATCGGCGTGCGACGTCTGGAAAAGCCGGTAACGCGCGTCGAACGGTCCGTGAAGGGATTGCTGTTCGACTGCCAGATGTGCGGACGCTGCGTGCTGTCGGCGAACGGCATGTCGTGCCCGATGAACTGTCCGAAGCAGGTGCGCAACGGACCCTGCGGCGGCGTGCGTGCCGACGGCACCTGCGAGGTGAAGCCGGACATGCGCTGCGTGGGCCTGGAAGGCTCGCGCGGTGCGGCGCGCATGGCAGCCGGAGCGTTGCCCGCCGCCCCCACTGCTCCTGCGGAGCACAACCTTGCCGGCCGCTCGACGTGGCTGCCGCTCGCCACCGGCGACACGCCGGCGCCATCCCTGCGCGTCGACGCGCCCGTGCAGCATTCCGGCAGCCGGCTGGAGACGTTGCTCGCCTGCGGTACGTTCGTGGTGACGTCGGAATTTCCGCCGCCCGATTCGGCGGATCCGGCGGATGCTCTGGCGCGGCTCGAACCTTTCCGCGGCTGCGTGGATGCCCTCAACGTGACCGACGGTTCCGGCGCGAACTGCCACATGTCGAGCCTCGCGGTGTCGGTGCTGCTGGCGCAGGCCGGCTGCGAGCCGGTCATGCAGATCTCCTGCCGCGACCGCAACCGCATCGCCATCCAGGGCGATCTCCTGGGTGCCGCTGCGCTCGGAATTCGCAACGTGCTGTGCCTCACGGGCGATCACGTGTCCAATGGCGACCACCCCGGCGCGAAGCACGTCGGCGATCTCGACAGCCTTACCCTGCTCGCCACCGCGCGCAAGATGCGCGATGCCGGCGAGTTCCTGTCGGGCCGCAAGCTCACGACGGCACCGCGCCTGTTTCTGGGAGCGGCCGGCAATCCGTTCGCCGGCGGGGAGCAGGTACGCATCGCCCGGTTGCGGCGCAAGGCGGCCGCCGGGGCGCAGTTCGTGCAGACGCAATACTGCTTCGATCTCGATCGCCTGGAATCCTTCATGCGCCTTGCGCGCGCGGAAGGGCTCGATCGCGAGGTGCGGATCCTGATCGGGGTCGGTCCGATCGTGTCGGCCAAGACCGCACGCTGGCTGCGAAGCAACGTGCCCGGCGTGCACATTCCCGATGCGGTCGTAGCGCGGCTCGAGCAGGCTGCAGACCCGCGCGAAGAGGGGCGGCGCATCTGCATCGAATTGATTCGCGGCATCCGGGAGATCCCCGGGATTGCCGGTGTGCACATCATGGCCTACAGGCAGGAGCGAATGGTGCAATCGATCGTCGCGGAATCGGGCGTCCTGGGCGCACGCGCGCCGCATGTTCGCAGCCGCGCAAACGACGCATACCGCGATCGAGGAGCACGCGGCTGAGCAGCACGGAGGTGGTGAGTGAGCGCGGGGACGATCCGGATGGAGGACAGCGATGAACGCCGACGCAGTGGCGCGACCGACCGTCGTGATCTCGTGCAAGGTGCTCGAAGACCTCCTCGGCAAGCGCCTGCCGGCCGGCACGCCCGCGGTATGGCTGGACGTGATGCTGCACAACTCGCCGAAGAAGCTCGGGGCGGCATTGCAGGAGCAGATCGACGCGCTAGCCGAGCCGAGCTTCGTCATCGTCGGCTACGGCTTGTGCGGCAACGGTCTCGTCGGGGTGAAGGCCCGGCAGCACACGCTGATCATCCCGCGCACGCACGACTGCGTGGCGATCTTCCTCGGCTCGCACCAGCGCTACGTGCAGCGCTTCTTTGCGAGCCCCAACACCTACTACCTCACCAAAGGGTGGATCGACGCGCGCGACGAGCCGCTCGCGGATTACCAGGATTACGTGAAAGAGTTCGACGAGGAAACGGCGGATTACCTGTTCGAGATGAAATACCGGCACTACCGCAAGATCTGCCTCGTCGGCTTCTCGCAGGAGGAACTCGATGGTTATCGGGCGCAGGCGAGCGCGGTGGCCGAATTCATGGACAAGCGCTTCGGCCCGGGTGTCGTGTACGAGGAGACGCTCGGCTCGACCGCGCTGATCGAGACACTGGTTCGAATCGGCGGGCAGCCGGGCGACACCGACGAGGAGTTCGTCGTGGTCAAGCCCGGCGGCGAGATCACGATGGACCTCTTCCTGCGCAGCGGAGAAGCCGCGCCACAGCCGATGGGTCGCGGCGAGAAGGCGGCCTGAAGCGCGTCGTGGCGCTGGACGGCCCGCCCCAGTCCTGAAATCATGCGGGATCGCCGGTGCGCCGCCATGCGGGGCGTGCCGAGCAGGTTACGAGGAGCTTGCCATGACCCCTGAACAAGTGCTTTCCCACGCGCCGCGCGTGCTGACCCAGGCCCAGCGCGAGTTCTACTTCAGCGAAGGCTACCTGCTGCTGCCGAAGATCCTGCCCGACGAATGGGTCCGGCGGCTGCGCGCGGCCACCGACGAACTCATCGAGCGCAGCCGCGGCATCAGCAAGCCCGATGCGGTCTGGGACCTCGAGCCCGGTCACTCGGCGGACGCGCCGCGGCTGCGACGAGTGTCGGCGCCTGTCGATCAGCATCCTGCGTACTGGGAGTACATCTCGCAATCGTTGGTGGGCGACATCGTTGCCGATCTCGTCGGGCCGGACGTCAAGTTCCATCACTCGAAGCTCAACTTCAAGTGGGCGCGCGGGGGCGAGGAGGTCAAGTGGCATTACGACATCTCCTTCTGGCCGCACACCAATTACTCGCCGCTCACCGTCGGCACGTATATCTACGATTGCGGCATGGACCAGGCGCCGTTGCAGGTGTTGCCGAGAAGCCACCTGATCGAGCCGATGCTCACGCAATACGATGACGACGGGCGCTGGACCGGCTGCCTGCGCGACGCCGACGTCGCGAAGCTCGATCTTGCGAAAGCGGTTGCGCTGCCGGGCCCGGCGGGCTCGCTCACGCTGCACAACTGCCGCACGCTGCACTATTCCGCGAAGAACCGGTCGGATCTCGGTCGCCCGCTGCTGCTGTACGCCCTGAGCTCGGCGGACGCGTTCCCCTACACGGTCAATCCCATCCGCTCGAGCCGGGACCAGGCGATCATTCGCGGACAGCGTGCGCAGTGGGCACACCACGATCCGCGTCCGTGCCTGATGCCGCCCGATTGGTCGCGCGGCTACACGTCGATATTCGCGCTGCAGCAACAGGAAGAGCGCGTGACGATGTAAGCGGCGCAGCGCGCCTACCACCGCTGCCGGGGCGAAGCGGTACTCGACGATCGCGCGCCGACCGCCGACCGCTCGGACCAACGCGGCCATCGTTGCGATCGCTCCGGGTTGAAGCGTCGGCAGCTCGATCCCCAGAGCGTCGGCCAACACCCCGCGCAGCACCTCCCTCGCGCCAGCGTGTCCGGCGCTGGTCGCGACGATTTCCAAGCTTGAACGCTGGGCGCCATCGCGGGCCACCTGCTCCGTCAGCGCTTCGCCAACCCGCGCGACGCGAGGTCGCCTTCGCGACGCTGTCGGCCCTACAGAAGTGCCTTGCGATGCTGCCGTAGCCGCAGCCCGCATCCAACACGCGCAGCGTCTCGACCGGAATTCCCGCGAAACGGGCGGCGATGCCGCTGCGATGGCCACGTTCGAAGAGGTCTGTCGCCCTTCTCGGTCGTCAAAGGTTCCGCTCCTTTCGGATCGCCGGCCGAAGCGGTGTCGTAGTGGCGAAACGTCTCACACTGAACCGATTTGTCCAAGGCGGGACCGGTCAAAATTTGCATTGAAGGCGGCGGTGTCCTTGACAGATGCTCGCGGCCCGATATTATGTCCAGGACAAACATGATGCGCCACCTGGGCCGTCTACCGTATCGCAGCGAGATGAAGGGCTGTGCATAGAAGCTTGATCAGGTGGCCCCGAGATTCACCCCGTCCGGTTCGCCGGCACGTTCCTCGCAGTCGTCTTTCAACCAGGAGATCCAGCATGTTCAAGTTCAAGACCGTTCTCGCCTCAGCCGTCACAGCAGCCGTCCTCGCCACGGGCATGACCACCGCGGGTGCGGACAGCATGGCCCATAGCACGAACATCGGCACGACCCCGATGGCGAAGGCCGACATCATCGACACGGCCGTGGGCTCGGGCCAGTTCAACACCCTCGCGAAGGCGCTCACCGCAGCCGGCCTCGTCGACACCCTCAAGGGCGCGGGACCTTTCACTGTCTTCGCGCCGACCGATGCGGCATTTGCCAAGTACTTCCGCCGGCGCAGCTGAACGCGCTTCTGGCGGACAAGGCTGCGCTGGTCAAGGTTCTGACGTACCACGTCGTGCCCGGCGAGATCGTTGCCGCGGACGTGAGGGCCGGCCCTTTGAAGACGGTGGAGGGTGCGTCGCTGAACGTCACCACCTCGTCGATGGGCGTGAAGGTGAACGACGCCAATGTGATCAAGACGGACGTGATGGCATCGAACGGCGTCATCCACGTCATCGACACCGTGGTGTTGCCGAACTAACGAGTATTGCGTCGAAGGCGCGATGCCCTGGGCAACCGGGGCCTCGCGGTGCGTGTTGGGAACACGGCAGGTCGTGCGGGCAGTGTTGCATCACGGCTCGCAAGTCAAGGCATTCATGGACGGATCGACCATCGGGTTTTACGGCGGTCGTGCTGATACGGCGCTGCACGCCAACAGCGCGAAGGGAGCCGGCATTCGCGCCGCCGTGGTCGATGCGTGGGAAGCAGAACTTCGTCCTCTCAGGGATGAGCGTCCGGATGTGCGAGTAGCGATCGTGAGGACGGGCATCGTCCTCGCCCGGCAGGGGGCGCGCTGGCGAAAATGCTGCCGCTGTTCCGGGCGTCCGCTTCGGGCCGGTTTGGGAGCGGCAAGCAGTGGATGAGCTGGATCCACATCGATGACGTCGTTCGATTGCTCCTGCACGCGCTTGATTCGCGGGCGAAGGGCATCCTGGAAGGGGTCGCACCGCAACCAGTGACCAATCGCGACTTCACCAAGTCCGTGTGCCGGTGCCTTGCTCGACAGTCCGTTCTTCGGACGAGCACCGGAAAAAGCTCCGTCGGCCGTTGCTGCCGCCCTCGCAGTTGGCGCTCATGCGGATAATGCCCTTCGCGTAACTGGGTTGCGCCAATCATGACTTCGTAGGCAATCGTGCTGCACGCTATGGATCGCGTGAATACTTGATGATTGCGCTGTTGGTGGGACGAAGTCGGAATGCCGTCATGTTCATGCGGATGAACCGTATAGCCATATCGATTGTGTGTTAGCACGACATCACATTGACACAAGAAGCAGCTTTCACGGAAACTGCTGCTCGTCCAAGGAGGGAGACACGACATGGAACATCCAACGCCGAATCGGCCACAACGCAGCTCCGCACTGCACCGCGGCGTGCTGTTCTGCGCCTTCGCGCTGGCGGGCGCGCTGTCGTTCGGCACGGTCCGCGCGGCAGCATTCGACACGATCACCGTGGCCACGCCGCTCGACCTGGTCACCCTCGACGGCTCCCAGAACGTCAGCGGCTGGCATCGCTGGGTGTTTCGGAACCTGTACGATCCGTTGATCACCCGCAACGCAAAGGGCCAGCTGCAGCCCGCGCTCGCGGAACGCTGGGAGCGCATCGACGACGTGACCTGGCGGCTGCATCTGCGCGCCGGGGTGACATTCCACAACGGCGAACCGTTCGGTGCCGATGCAGTGCGCTACACGCTGCAGCAAGCGAAGCAGCCGAAATCGCAGGCGCGCGGCTCGTTCCTTCTGCTGGCGGATGCGCGTGTGGTCGACGCACACACCGTTGACATCGTCACCGACGGACCGGTGGCCTATCTGCCCGACCTGATCGCCGACACTTTCTTCCCGGTCCCGCCCAAAGTACCACGCCGAGGTCGGGCTGGAAGGCTTCGCGGCGAAGCCGGTCGGAACTGGCGCGTATCGTTTCGTGAGCTGGCGGCGCGGCGATCGCATCACGCTGGAAGCCAATCCGTCCTGGTGGGGCGGCGCGCCGAAGGCGGACAAGCTCGTGTTCTGGGTAGTCCCCGACGCGTCAACCCGGGTGGCCGCCATGCTGAACGGCGAGGCCACCGTCGCAGCGCAAATCCCGCCGCTGGAGGTCGGCCGCTTCAAGGGCTCGCAGGTCGCTTATGTCACGGCGTCCAAGGCGGGTATCCAGCCGATCTGGGGCGGGCTAATGTATGACCGCCCGGTGTTCGCCGACAAGCGCGTGCGCGAAGCGGTGAACTACGCTATCAACCGCCAGGCCATCGTCGACCGGCTGCTGCGCGGCTATGGCAAGCCAACGGGCCAGCTCTGCACCTCCGACATGCCGTGCTACGACCCCAACATCGCGCCGTTCCCCTATGATCCGGAGCGGGCGCGGCAATTGCTGAAGGAAGCCGGCGTGCATGACCTGACGCTGCGGCTGACCGCGCCGATCGGACCGGTGCCACAATCCGCGGAGCTCACGCAGATAATTGCGGCTGACCTCAAGCGCGTCGGCATCTCCACCAAGATCGAGATCAACGAGGCTGCGGTCTATTCCCAGAAGCTGTACGACTTCAAAAACCGGCAGAAGGATCTCGGCGACATCTTCCTGTACTTCTTCAAGAGCGGCCCGGGCTCCGAGACGACGATGCGCTCGCTGACGGAATCGCAGGGCAGCTGGGACTGGTCCCATTACAAGAGCGCCAACGTCGACAAGCTGTGGCTGCAGGTCCGCAGCACCTTCGACGATGCCAAGCGGGCCGACCTGATGCGGCAGATCTCGGCGCAGCTGCGCGCCGACGTGGGCTGGCTGTTCCTGTACGAGCCGTTCTCGCTGTGGGCAGTGAACAGCAACGCTTCCTGGCAGGTGCGTCCCGACGACCTGATCAACGTGCAAGACATCGAGCCGCGGGCGAGGTGACGCCCGCGAGCCCTCCGCGATGACGGCCTTCTTGCTGCGCCGTGCGCTCGGCTCGCTGGTCGTTATCTTCGGGGTAGTCACGGTCATCTTTGTGCTGGCCCGGCTGATCGGCGACCCGGTGGCGCTGATGGCCCAGCCTGGCATGACGCAGGCCGACATCGCCGCGCTGCGTCACGCGTTGCACCTGGATGCTCCTGTTGCCGAGCAATATGTGCTCTTCGTAGCAGCCGCCGCGCGCGGCGACTTCGGCCGGTCGCTGTGGCAGTCACAGCCGGCGCTCGGTCTGGTGCTGGAGGTGCTGCCGGCGACGCTATTGCTCACCGCCTCCGCGCTCGGCGTCGCGCTGGTAGCGGCGTTGGTGCTCGGCGCAGTCGCGGCGCTGAACGAAGGGCGCTGGACCGATCGCGCCATCATGGGATTCGTGCTGTTCGGGCAGTCCATCCCGAATTTCTGGCTGGCGCTGATGCTTATCCTGGTGGTTTCGACTTGGCTGCACGCGCTGCCCTCGGCTGGTTACGGCGGTATCGAGCATCTGGTGCTGCCGGCGCTGGCGCTCGGCGTATTCTCCCTGGCGCGCCTGACTCGGCTCGTGCGTTCGGAACTCCTCGATGTGCTGGAACAGGACTACATACGCACTGCGCGCAGCAAGGGCCTGGCACCGTGGGTGATCCTGCTTCGCCACTGCCTGGGCAACATCGCGATATCGCTGGTCACCGTAGTGGCGGTGGATTTCGGCATGCTGATGGGGGGTGCGGTCGTGACCGAGACGATCTTCGCTTGGCCGGGAATGGGACGGCTCATGATCCAGGCCATCGGTCATCGCGATTTCCCGGTGCTGCAGGCCGGTGCGTTCGTGGTGGCCGGGCTGGTCGTGCTGGTCAGCCTCGCGGCCGACTTGCTGTATGCACTGATCAATCCGAAGATCCGGTATGCCTGAACTCGCCGCTGCTTCCAGCGCCACGCGGTGGCGGATGCGACCGGGCGGTCTACCCGGACCAACGAGGTTGCTCAGCGCTGCCTTTCTGCTGTTGGTCGGCGTGGCCGCAATCGGTGCGCCGTGGCTCGCGCCGTATGACCCAACCGCCGCCGATGTCCTGGCCAACCTGCAGCCCCCAGCGTTCTCCGCGGCACCCGGCGAGGACTTGCACCTCCTCGGTACCGACGTGCTTGGGCACGACATCCTCAGTGGCCTGATTTGGGGCGGAAGGGTGTCGCTGACCGTAGGCCTGTCCTCGGTGCTCGGTGCAGGCGTGCTGGGCACGCTCGTCGGGCTGGTTGCCGGCTACCTGCGCGGCTGGGTGGACGAAGTGATCATGCGCCTCGTCGACGTGCAGCTGTCCTTCCCGTTCATCCTCCTCGCCGTGCTGATCATGTACGTGGTCGGGCCCGGCCTTGCCAACGTGGTGCTCGTGCTGGTGGTGGCGACGTGGCCGCTCTACGCCCGCGTCGCCCGGGCGGAGACCCTGCGCCACGCGGCCAGCGACTTCGTGCTGGCGGCGCGCTCGATGGGCGCTAGCCGCGGACGCATCATCTTCCGCCACATCCTGCCGAACGCATCGACGCCGCTCATCGTGGTCGCCGCCTTCGCGGTGCCGCAGATGATCATCTTCGAGGCGGCGCTGTCCTTCCTCGGCCTCGGCATGCCGCCCGACCAGGTCTCCTGGGGCTCGATGCTGGCCAGCGGCCGAAGCGTGCTCGAGGAGGCGCCGTGGATCGCCACGCTGCCCGGCCTTGCGATCATGGGCACGATCCTGAGCATCAACATCCTGGGCGAGGCGCTCCGACAGCGGATCGCGCCTCGCGCCGGCATAGAGGGAGCGACCTCGTGAACGACATCCCCGCCGCCTGCGCAACGCCATCGCAACGGCGCAACCCGACCCGATCACGCTGGAGATCGTGCGCGGCGCGCTGCGCTCGGCCCAGCTGGAAATGGGCTCGCTGATCGAGAGAACGGCAATGTCGCCGATCATCCGCGAGAAGCAGGACTACTTCACCGGCCTGGTGGACCGCGACTGTCGGCTGCTGATCGGGACCAAGATGCCGTCGGGGGGCAGCAATGTGCCGCCAGTGCTGGCGCAGTATCCGGTCAGCGAGATGCGCGAAGGCGACATCTACCTCTACAACGACTGCTACGGTTCTCACGGCGCGGTGTCGCACTCGCCGGATATGGTTTTCGTGACCCCGGTGTTCGTCGCTGGCGAGCACGTGGGGTTCTGTTTCGCGTGGGCGCATTTCATCGATATCGGCGGCGCGAACCCGGGGTCCACTACACCGAACGCGACCAACGTATTCCAGGAAGGCCTCATCGTGCCCGTCGTGCGACTTGCGCGCGACGGGGTCGTCAACGACGACCTATTCCGGTTGTTCGTGCGCAACTCGCGGTTCCCCGAGGTCGTGCGCGGCGACACTCGCTCGCTGATCGCAGCGGTGCGTCTGGGTGAGAAGCGACTGAAGGAGATCGTCACGCGATTCGGTCCGGTGCGCACGCAGGCGACCTTCTCCGCGCTGATCGAACAGACCGACAGCGTGATCCGCGCACGCATGCACGAGGCGTTCCCGGCCGGGCGCTACCGCTTCGCCGACATCGTCGACGAAGACGGGCACGGCTCCGGCCCGATCGCCGTGCGCATGACACTCACTTCGGACGGCACGCGACTGGTGCTCGACGCCACCGAGAGCGACGACCAGGTGCGCGGGCCGGTGAACTTCCTGATGAGCGAGGTGATCCCCAACATGGTGTTCGGCCTGTTTATGACGGGCGATAACCCGACGCTGCTACCGAACGACGGGTTGCTCCACGTGATCGACGAGCTGAAGCTGCGGGCCGGCAGCATCCTGAAGCCGAATTTCCCGGCCCCGCTGGGCCAACGCGCCACCACCTCTCGCCGGGTGCACACCACCTGCTTTGGCTTGGTCGGCATCGCCTGTCCCGAGCGGGCGCACGGTTCAAGCTCCGCGTACTCGATCTCGACGCTCGGCGGGATCGGCAAGGACGGCAAGCCGTATCTCAAGACCATGGGCTTCGGCGTGGGGCAGGGCGCGCGGCCGTTCGCGGACGGCATCGACGCGGTCTACTACATCGCGCAGCGCAACTATCCCGTCGAGTTTGCCGAGCAGAACTACCCGCTGCGCGTCCGCCGCTATGGCATCCATCGCGATTCCGGCGGCCCGGGACGTTGGCGCGGCGGATGCGGCATCGTCCGCGAGGTGGAACTGCTCGGCGAGAGTGCCTCGCTCAACCTGCGTCTAACCAACTGCGTGTTCCCGCCATTCGGGGTGAACGGCGGCATGAGCGGCCGGGCTGGGCGGTTCACGATGAACCCGGGTACACCGCGAGAGCGGGTGCTCCCCTCGCTCGCCGAGGGCGTGCGAATGGAGTGCGGCGACGTGCTGCGCATCGAGACGCCCGGCGGTGGCGGCTTTGGTCACCCGTTCGACCGCGATCCCGCGCTCGTGCTGCGCGACGTGCTCGGCGAGTTCGTGAGCCCCGAGAGCGCGGAAGCGGATTACGGCGTGATCGTCGACGTGGATCGCGAGTCCGTCGACGAGGACGCGACGCGCAGCCTGCGCGAGCATCGTCGCTGGCCGACGGGCAAGGTGCATCGCGGCAAGTACTACGACGAGGACGGCTGGTACGCGGCCTCCTGGTCGCATCGGAGGAGCGACTGACATGCCCCGCGCGAAGGTATCCGACATCGAGATGTACTACGAGGAGGTCGGCGAAGGGCCGCCGCTCCTGATGAGCAGCGGTTGGTCGTTGGCCGGCCGCAATTTCGCCGGCGTCATTCCGGCGCTGTCGCAGCGCTACCGCTGCATCCGTCACGACCATCGCTGCATGGGCCGTTCAGACGCGCCCGACGGGCCGCTGACCATCGCGACGATGGCCGACGACCTGGCGGGGCTGCTCGATCACCTGAAGATCGAGCGGACCCGCATGGTCGGGGGCGGCGGCATGGGTGCGCGCGTCGCGATGGAGCTCGTGATCCGCCATCCCGGCCGGATCACCGCGCTGGAGCTCGGCTCGCCGGTGCTCAAGTCCGACAACTTCTCGCGCTCGCTCGCGCAGGTGTGGAAGAAGCTGCGCCGTCTCGACCCGGTGCTGTGGGCCGAGGAGGTGACGCTGTGGAGCTACACGCCGGCCACCTACAACGAGCGCCCGGAGATCCCCGAGCACGCGTTCAAGGGACGCGCCGGCGAGAAGACATTCCCGAACGACGACTGCTACGACCGCATCGTCGACGCCATGCTGGCGCTCGACCTGCGCGACCGCGCCCATCTGATCACCTGCCCGACGCTGATCACCAGCGGTGGCGTGCAGGACCACTTCAGCGGATCACGCTATGCGATCGAGGCCCACAAGGCGATCCCGAATTCCGTCCTCAAGGTCTTCGAGAACGCGGCGCACGGCTATCCCGGCGAAGCGAAGGACGAATACATCCGCCTGATCCTCGACTGGTTCGAGAGGCATGGAGACTGATGCCGGACCGGTGAGCGTGTCTTCCGACGAACCGGAGCGAGGGGAGCCGCTGGTGCCGCCCGGTCCGCGCGCAGCGCCGTTGCTGCAGGTCCAGGGATTGCGCTCGGTGCTGCGGCGGCGCGACGGTGATGTCGTCCTGGTGGACGACGTCGTGCTCGACCTAGAGCGCGGCGAAACCGTCGCGCTGGTCGGTGAGAGCGGCAGCGGCAAGAGCATCACCGCCCTGTCGATCGCCCGCCTGCTCGGCCGCGGCCTGGCCACGGTGGCCGGCACGGTGCGGCTGGACGGGCGCGACCTGCTAGCGCTGTCCGAGGGTGCGTTCCGCGCGGTGCGCGGACGCGAGATCGGAATGATCTTCCAAGAGCCCATGACGTCCCTGAACCCGATCCTCAGCATCGGCACGCAACTGACCGAGGCGCTGCGCCTCCTGCCCGCGGATGGGCGCGGCGCTCGCGCCCACGCTACCGAGCTTCTGCACCAGGTCGGCATCCCCGAGCCGGAGCGGCGCCTGGCGATGTACCCGCACCAACTCTCCGGCGGCATGCGCCAGCGCGTGATGGTGGCGATCGCGCTGGCCGGGCATCCGCGCGTGCTGATCGCCGACGAGCCGACCACCGCGCTGGACGTCACCACGCAGGCACAGATCCTCGACCTGATCGCCGATCGCCAGCGCGCTTTGGGCGCAGCCATGCTGCTGATCACCCACGACATGGGCGTGGTGGCGCGCCATGCCCGGCGTGTGAACGTGATGTACGCGGGCACCATCGTCGAGCGCGGCACGGCGTCGTCGCTGTTCGTTGATCCGCGCCACCCCTATACCCGTGGCCTGCTGCGCTCGATCCCCCGGCTCGACAGGCCGCGCGTCGGCCGCCTGCCGGCGATCGAGGGCATGCCGCCCTCACCGATGCACCGGCCGCCGGGCTGTCCGTTTCAGCCGCGGTGCGCCTACAGCACCGAACGCTGCACCGCAGTTCCACCGCTGATATCGATCGGACCCGGCCGCGAGACGGCCTGCTGGCACGCCGCCGCGCTACCGCCCTTCGCGGAGGCCGTCGCATGAGCACCGTCGGGCGGCCCCAAGGTGCTCGCCCCGTCCGCTGGAGGGGGGAGACTCCCGCGCAGCGGTCGGCTTCGGGGGACGTTGCCCAGTGAGCGGCCCGCTGCTGGAAGTGCATGGGCTGCGCAAGCATTTCCAGAGCCGCCGCGCGCTGCTAGGAGCGCGCGCGCCCGCGATCGAAGCAGTCGACAACGTTTCCTTTTCCATCGCTGCCGGCGAGACGCTCGGCCTGGTGGGCGAGAGCGGCTCGGGGAAGAGCACGCTTGGCCGCGCCATCCTGCAACTCGATCCGCCGACTGGCGGCCGGGTGCTGTTCGGTGGCGAGGAGATCACCGGCCGACCGGAACGCGCGCTGCGTGACTTGCGGCGCCGCGCCCAGATGATCTTCCAGGACCCGAACGGCTCGCTCAATCCCCGCATGACGGTGGGCGCGATCATCGGCGAGCCGCTGCTCATCCACGGTCTGGCCCCGACCCGAGCGGAACTCCGGCGACGCGTTGCGGAACTGCTCGACCTCGTGCGCTTGCCGGCCAGCGCGGCTTCGCGCACGCCACGCGAATTCAGCGGCGGGCAACGCCAGCGCATCGGCATCGCGCGGGCGATCGCGGTGAACCCGGACCTGATCATTGCCGACGAGGCGGTTTCGGCGCTGGACGTGTCGATCCAGGCGCAGATCATCAATCTGCTCCTCGACCTGCAATTGCGTTTCCGCTTCGCCTGCCTGTTCATCGCCCACGATCTTGCGGTGGTGCGCCACATCGCCGACCGCGTGGCCGTGATGTTCCTGGGCCGGCTGGTGGAGCTCGGACCCAGCGAGGCGCTGTTCGCCGATCCGCGCCATCCGTACACGCGCGCCCTGCTGGACGCGGCACCGATCCCAGACCCCGGCGGTGGAGGCGACGCGCCTGCGCACCACGCTGCCGCCGCAGCGCCGCCGCTTCCCGGTCGCCATGACCGAGGTCGCGCCTGGGCATCTCGTCGGCGCGCCCGACCCCGAATGAACACTGTCTGGAGAAGATCCCCATGTCTGCGCTAGCCGCCGCCGACCGGAGCGTCTCGCTTGCCATCGATACCGGCGGCACCTTCACTGACGTGTGTCTGATCGACCGTGCCAGCGGACTGCAGTGGGACGCCAAGACGCCGTCCACGCCGGACGATCCCTCGCGCGGCTTCATCGACGGCATCCGCAAGGTGCTCCGCGAGGCGGGCATCGGACCGGACCGGGTCAGCCACGTCTTCCACGGCACTACGGTGGCAACCAACGCCATCCTGGAAATGCGCGGCGCCGATTGCGCCATGCTGACCACGCGCGGCTTCAGGCACGTGCTCGAGATCGGGCGGCACGACATCCCGCGCAGCGAGAACATGTTCTCCTGGGTGAAGCCGCGCCGGCCGATCCCGCCCGAGCGCATCTTCGAGATCGGCGGTCGCATCGATCCCGACGGCAAGGTGGTGGAATCGCTTTGCGAGGAGGACGTGCGCGCTGCGGTGCGACGCATCCGCACCAAAGGCATCGTCTCCATCGCGGTCTGCTACCTTCACGCCTATGCCGACGGCGCGCTGGAGCGGCGCACCCGCGAGATCGTCATGGAGGAATACCCCGACGCGCAGGTTTCGCTCTCCTGCGAGGTGCTGCCGACGTTCCGCGAGTTCGAGCGCAGCATGACCACGGCGCTGAACGCCTACGTGATGCCGTTGATCTCCTCCTATGTCGGGCGGCTGGAAGCGCGGCTGGCGGAGGCCCGCATCGATGCGCGGCTTCTGCTCGTGAAGTCGAGCGGCGGTGTTACCGGAGTGGATACGGTACGCCGCAGCCCAGTGAACACGGCGCTGTCCGGGCCGGCGGCCGGCGTGGTAGGGGCGCAGCAGGTTGGCAACTTGGCCGGCGAAAGCCGCCTGATCACGCTGGACATAGGCGGCACCTCGGCCGACATCTGCCTGATCGAGGGTGAGCGCCCGACCATCACCACCGAGGGCACGGTGGGGGGCTGGCCGGTGCATCTTCCCATGATCGCCATCCACACGATCGGCGCCGGCGGCGGTTCGATCGCACGCGTGGTGCACGGCGGTCTGGTCGTCGGACCCGCCAGCGCCGGAGCGGATCCCGGACCGGCCTGCTATGCCCGGGGAGGCACGGAAGCCACCGTGACCGATGCGCACCTGGTGCTCGGTCATCTGCCCCACGGGTTGTTGCAGGGCGCGATGGCCTTGGATGCTGATAGCGCGACACGCGCGGTCGAGCGGGTTGCGAAGGCGCTGGGGACCAGGCTGCACGAGACTGCCCGGGGCATCATCGACATCGCCAACAACAACATGATCGGCGCAATCCGCGTCGTGTCGGTGGAGCGCGGCCACGACCCGGCCGACTTCGCGCTGGTGCCGTTCGGCGGGGCGGGCCCGCTTCACGGAGGCTTCATCGCGCGGCTGCTCGGGATGAAATCGATCATCGTCGGCCCAGCGTGCGGGGTGCTGTCCAGCCGCGGCCTGCTGATCTCCGACCTGAAAAACGAGTTCTCCCGCACCCTGCTCCTGCGCCCTCCTGGATACGACCTCGGGCGCCTAGCGGCGGTTGCGACCGAGCTGGAAGCGCAGGGGCGCAACTGGCTTGCGGCCGAGGGCATGCCGGCCGAAGGCCAGGAGATCCGATTGTTCGCCGCGCTACGGTACCAGGGGCAGGGGTTCGAGCTCGACGTGCCGTGGTGCGGACCGGCGATCGATGCCGTCGCGCTGGCCCGCACAATCGATGCGTTCCATGCGACCCACCTGCGCCTGTACACCTTCGACCAGAAGGACGCAGTAGTGGAGCTGACCGGCTTGCGCGTGGAGGCAAGCGGACGGTTGACCAAGCCGACGGTGCCGGAGCTCGTCCCCGGCGGACCCGCGGAAGAGGCGCGCACCGGCACGCAGCGCGTCTGGTTCGACGGCGAATGGCTGACCGCAGCCGTTTACGATCGCGACCGGCTCGGCGCGGGAGTGGTGCTGCGCGGGCCCGCGATCGTCGAGCAGATGGATGCGACCACCTATGTGCTGCCCCGCCAGCGCGCCACGGTGGACCGCTTCGGTGCTTTGATCATCCGCGAGGACTGACGCGGCCATCGATCAGCGATGTCGAATCAAGGCGCGTGTTGGAAAAGATTCCGCAGGGACGGGTTCGTGAGCGCACCGGACGGCGCACGCAAGCAGCAAGCGCACGATGTAGTTTTCAGCGATCGGCATATAGGAGCCGCGTGACGGGGGCATCCGGATGTCGGGCCGCGCACCACAGCGCGGCGCGTTCATCGACCGGAGCAGGTCGGCGCCGAAGGTTGCGACACAGACAATCTCCGACGAGACGGTTCTAGGTCGAATTCGCCGTTCTGAAATTCGGCGCATTCGCACCTGATCGCCTGGTGCGAAAGACTCGTCACGGTGGCAAATCTGGAGGCGGGGGTCGGAATCGAACCGGCGTGGACGGCTTTGCAGGCCGCTGCATGACCACTCTGCCACCCCGCCCGGGGTGCGCGGTTCGCGATCGCGATCCGCGAGGCATAACGAAACGACAAGCGAAAAGGGAGAGCCGTCGTGCGCGAGCTGGCTCTCCCTCGGAGTATCTGGAGCGGGAAACGAGTCTCGAACTCGCGACCTCAACCTTGGCAAGGTTGCGCTCTACCAACTGAGCTATTCCCGCGTGGGAAGCCGCCTATTATAGCGAAGTCCGTCGGGCTGTCAAAATCCGCAGGCGCGCGCGACGCTCAGGCCATCACCTTCGCCATCGCCTTCGCGACGTAGTCGACGTTGCGCGAGTTGAGCGCCGCCACGCAGATGCGTCCGCTGTCGATCGCATAGATCGAGAACTCGCTGCGCAGCGCCTCGACCTGCTGCTTGGTGAGTCCCGAGTACGAGAACATCCCGCGCTGCTTCAGCATGTAGCGGAAGTCGCGCTTCGGCAGGAGCTCGTGCAGTTGCTCGACCAGCGAGGCGCGCATCAGCTTGATGCGATCGCGCATGGTCGCGAGCTCGGCTTCCCACAGCGCTCGCAGCTCGGCCGAGCCGAGCACGGTAGCGACGATCTGGCCGCCGTGCAGCGCCGGACTCGAATAGTTGGACCGCACCAGGCGCTTCAGTTGCGAGAGAACGCGCGCGGCTTCCTCCTTGTCGCCCGTCACGATCGACACCGCGCCGACGCGTTCGCCGTACAGCGAGAACGACTTGGAGAACGAGCTCGCGACGAAGAGCGGACCGGGCGTGGCCGCGAAGCGACGCACGATCGCACCGTCCTGGCGGATGCCATCGGCGAACCCTTGGTACGCGAGATCGAGGAAAGGCACGAGGCCGCGCCGGCGCACCACTTCGAGAATGCGCGTCCACTGCTCGTCGGTGGGATCGACACCCGTCGGATTGTGGCAGCACGCGTGCAGCAGCACGATCCCGCCGGCGGGCACGTGCTCGAGACCCGCGACCATCGCGTCGAACGCGAGGCCGTGCGTGGCGGGATCGTAGTAAGGATACGTGTTGACCGTGAACCCCGCGTTTTCGAAGATCGCGCGATGGTTCTCCCAGCTCGGATCGCTGATCCAGACCTGCGCGTACGGTGAGAACTTGCGCAGGAAGTCGGCGCCGACTTTGAGACCGCCCGTACCGCCCAGCGCCTGCACCGATACGGCGCGGCCCGCGGTGACGATCTCGCTGTCGGCGTCGAACAGCAGCTTCTTGACGTCGCGGTCATAGGCCGCGATCCCGTCGATCGGAAGGTAGTTGTGCGGGGCGCCGCGCTCGAGAATCTCGCGCTCCGCGTGCTTCACGCATTCGAGCAGCGGAACCTTGCCCGCGTCGTCCACGTAGACGCCCACCCCGAGGTTCACCTTCTTCGGATTCTGGTCCGCATTGAAGGCTTCGGTGACGCCGAGGATGGGGTCGCGCGGTGCGAGTTCGACGGCGGCAAGCAGGGAGGGCGGATGAGGGGCGTTCATGGCGGGGTCGCGGGCGATGGCAAAGGCGTTATTGTACCCTCGCCGGAGGGGCGCAATCCGCCCGCAAGCCGCCCGTCGACCCTCCCGCGCAGCCTCCCCATCTCGTGCTCACGCCCGCTCCGACCGTCCCGCCGCCACCGCTGACCGCGCTGCGAGCGCTCGGCCGCGTGCGGCCGTACCTGCGGCCGTACGGGCGAGAAGTCGCGTACGCCGCGGTCGCGCTGGTAATCGCGGCGAGCGCGGTGCTCGCCGTCGGCCAGGGCCTGCGCAGCGTCATCGACCACGGCTTCAGCGGCCGCGACGCGGCGGAGCTCGATCGCGCCCTGGCGGTGATGCTGTCGATCGTCGTGATCATGGCGCTCGCCACCTACGCGCGTTTCTATTACGTGTCGTGGCTGGGCGAGCGCGTGATCGCGGATCTGCGTCGCGACGTGTTCTCGCATCTGCTGCGACTGTCGCCGGCGTATTACGAGCTCACGCGCACGGGCGACGTGATCTCGCGCCTGATCAACGACACCGCGATGCTCGAGACCGTGATCGGTTCGTCGGCGTCGATGGCGGTGCGCAACCTGCTGCTGCTCGTCGGCGGTTTCGTGATGCTGGCGCTCACCAGCACGAAGCTGACGCTGCTCGTGCTGCTCGGCGTGCCGGTGGTGCTGGTGCCGATCATCCTGTTCGGTCGTCGCGTGCGCCGGCTCGCCCGCGCGAGCCAGGACAAGATCGGGGACGTCGGGGCCTATCTCGACGAGGCGCTGCACGAGATCCGCACCGTGCAGGCGTATGCGCACGAGGAGATCGATCGCCGGCGTTTCGTCGATCGGGTCGAGGCCGCGTTTGCCACCGCGCGCGAGCGCATCCGCCAGCGCGCCTTGCTGATCGCGACGGTCATCGTGCTCGTGTTCGGCGCCGTCGGCATCATCCTGTGGATCGGAGGGCACGACGTCGTGGCGGGACGCCTCACCCCCGGCCAGCTGTCGGCGTTCGTGTTCTACGCGATCGTCGTGGCGAGCGCCGCCGGCACCATCAGCGAAGTGATCGGCGACGTGCAGCGCGCGGCGGGGGCCACGGAACGCCTCTTCGACGTGCTCGCGGTTGCGCCCGAGGTGCGCTCGCCGCCGGAGCCGACGCTGCTGCCGCGGCCCTCGCCTGCAACGGTCGCGTTCGATGAGGTCACGTTCTGCTACCCCTCGCGACCCGACGCGGCCGCGCTGCAACGCTTCTCGCTCGCCGTGGGCAGCGGGCAGAAGGTGGCGCTGGTCGGACCCTCGGGCGCGGGCAAGACGACCGTGTTCCAGTTGCTGCTGCGCTTCTACGATCCGCAGGGCGGCAGCGTGCGCGTCGACGGCGTGGATGCGCGGCGCGCGGACCTCGACGACCTGCGCTCGCGTATCGCGCTCGTCCCGCAGGATCCGGTGATTTTCGCGGCCAGCGTCGCGGAGAACGTGCGCTATGGCCGACCGGATGCCACCGACGCGGAGGTGCGTAGCGCCTGCACCGCTGCGCATGCCGCGGGCTTCATCGAGGCGCTGCCGCACGGGTACGAGACGTTCCTGGGCGAGCGCGGGGTGCGCCTGTCCGGCGGGCAGCGGCAGCGCCTTGCGATCGCCCGCGCGATCCTCGCGGATCGGCCCATCCTGCTGCTCGACGAAGCGACCAGCGCGCTCGATGCCGAGAGCGAGCGCGCGGTGCAGCAGGCACTGGAGCGCCTGATGGCCGGGCGCACGGTGCTCATGATCGCCCACCGCCTCGCCACCGTGCGCCACGCCGATCGGATCGTCGTGCTCGATGCCGGGCATGTCGTTGCGTCCGGCACGCACGCGGAGCTCGTGGAGCGCAGCCCGTTGTACGCGCGGCTTGCGGCCCTGCAATTCATCGATGCCACGCCGGCCGGCGCGCTCGCCCGAGGGCTCGCGGCGAACGCCGACGAAGGCGTAAAATGATCGGTTTTCCCGGCTTCAGGTCGAGCAGCGGATGATCACGTTTCCCGGCAGCCCCTACGAGCTGCACCAGCCATTTCCCGCCGCGGGCGACCAGCCCGAAGCGATCGCCAAGCTGGTCGAAGGGCTCGAGGACGGGCTTTCGTTCCAGACCCTGCTGGGCGTCACGGGCTCGGGCAAGACGTACACGATGGCGAACGTGATCGCCCGCACCGGCCGCCCGGCCCTCGTGCTCGCGCCCAACAAGACGCTCGCAGCGCAGCTCTACTCCGAGTTCCGCGAATTCTTCCCGAACAACGCGGTCGAGTACTTCGTCTCCTACTACGACTACTACCAGCCGGAGGCGTACGTCCCGTCGCGCGATCTCTACATCGAGAAGGACTCGTCGATCAACGAGCACATCGAGCAGATGCGGCTCTCGGCCACCAAGGCCATCCTCGAGCGGCCGGATTGCATCATCGTAGCGACGGTGTCCGCCATCTACGGTATCGGCGATCCGTCCGAATACCACTCGATGATCCTGCACGTGAAGGAGGGCGACCGTCTTTCGCAGCGCGATGCGATCAAGCGCCTCACCGAGATGCAGTACGCGCGCAACGATGCCGATTTCCGGCGCGGGACCTTCCGCGTGCGCGGCGACGTGCTCGACGTGTTTCCGGCGGAGCATGCGGAGAACGCGGTGCGCATCTCGCTGTTCGACGACGAGGTGGAGACGCTGCAGCTCTTCGATCCGCTCACCGGCCACGTGAAGCAGCGCATCGGGCGCTTCACCGTGTTCCCGTCCAGCCACTACGTCACCGGCCGCCAGAAGGTGCTCGATGCCATCGAGGCGATCAAGGTCGAGCTCGTGCAGCAGAAGGAGTTCTTCCTGTCGCAGATGAAGCTGGTCGAGGCGCAGCGCATCGAGCAGCGCACGCGGTTCGATCTCGAGATGATGACCGAGATCGGGTTCTGCAAGGGCATCGAGAACTATTCGCGGCACCTCTCGGGACGCAAGCCGGGCGAGCCGCCGCCCACACTCATCGACTATCTCCCGCCGCGCTCGATCATGTTCATCGACGAGAGCCACGTGACCGTCCCGCAGGTCGGCGGGATGTTCAAGGGCGACCGCGCGCGCAAGGAGAACCTCGTCAACTACGGGTTCCGCCTGCCGTCCGCACTCGACAATCGACCGCTTCGCTTCGACGAATTCGAGCGGCTGTTGCCGCAGACGATCTTCGTCTCCGCCACCCCCGCCGACTACGAGAGCAAGCATGCGGGCCAGGTGGTCGAGCAGGTCGTGCGCCCGACGGGACTCGTCGATCCGGTGCTGGAGGTGCGTCCCGCGCAAACCCAGGTCGACGACCTGCTCTCCGAGATCATGCTGCGGGTGAAGAAGAGCGAGCGCGTGCTCGTCACCACGCTCACCAAGCGCATGGCGGAGGACCTCACGGATTATCTTGGCGAGCACGGCGTGAAGGTGCGATACCTGCACTCGGACATCGACACCGTGGAGCGCGTCGAGATCATTCGCGACCTGCGCCTGGGCGAGTTCGACGTGCTCGTCGGCATCAACCTCCTGCGCGAGGGACTCGACATTCCGGAGGTGTCGCTGGTGGCGATCCTCGACGCGGACAAGGAAGGTTTCCTGCGCGCCGAGCGCTCGCTGATCCAGACGATCGGCCGCGCCGCGCGACACCTTCACGGCATGGCCATTCTGTATGCAGACAGGATGACCGACTCGATGCGCGCCGCGATTTCCGAGACGGAACGCCGGCGCGCGAAGCAGATCGCGTGGAACGAGAAGATGGGCATCACGCCGGTGGGCGTGCAAAAGCGCATCAAGGACCTCATCGACGGCGTCTACGATGCCGACGAAGGCAGGAAGCAGCTCAAGGCGGCGCAGGCGCAGGCGAAGTACGGCTCCATGCCGGAGAAGGACATGGAGAAGGAGATCAAGCGCCTGGAGAGGGAAATGCTCGACGCCGCGCGCAATCTCGAATTCGAGCGCGCGGCGGAATTGCGCGATCGGCTCTACAAGCTGCGCGAGGCGCTGTTCGGCGTCGCCTTGCCGACGGAGACGTGATGGCTTCGGACACCTCGGGCGGCATGGCGGGCGCGGCGCGCTGGTCGGAGACCCCGGCGTGATCGGGCGGCCGAGGCCCGCGCCCGTTCCACCGGAGCGCAGCATCCTGTTCGTCTGCATGGGCAACATCTGTCGATCGCCCAGCGCGGAAGGCGTATTTCGCACCGTGGCCGAGCGCGCGGGGATCGCCCATCATCTGACGATCGACTCTGCCGGGACCGGCGGGTGGCATGCGGGCGAGGCGCCGGACCGGCGCGCGAGCATCGCGGCGCAACGGCGCGGCTACGATCTGAGCCAGCTGCGCGCACGCCAGGTGAGCGTCGACGACTTCGTCCGCTTCGGCTGGATCCTGGCGATGGACCGCACCAACCTGCGCGAGCTCGAAGCGATGCAGCCGCAGCACTTTCGCGGGCACCTCGGGTTGTTCATGGACTTCGCGCCGCACCTCGCGACGCCCGAAGTCCCGGATCCGTATTACGGCGGCCCGGACGGGTTCGAGTACGTGCTCGATCTCATCGAAGACGCGAGCAGGGCGTTGCTCGAGCACCTGCAGCGCAGCGTGCCCTGGCCCTCGGGCCGTTAGGCAAAACAACAAAACGAGCCCGCAGAAGGCCCGTTTTGCATGGTGCGTCCGAGCTCGTTACGGCGTCGCGGGCGGCTGACTCCCCGGGCGCGTTTCCACCATCTGCAGCGGCTCGTCCTGTATTTCGACCTTCGGCGGACGAACGCGTCGCGGACGCGGAGCGGCTGGCTCTTCCTCTGAGACAGGTGCGGGATGTCGGGTCTCCACCATCTCCAGGCCGGAGTCGGGCGGCAAGACCAAAGGCACGACGGGCGCCGTCGGCTTCGCTTCTGCGCGATGCTCCGGCGCAGCTGCAGGTTGGGCCGGGGCCTCGACCGGTGAGGCACTCGCCTGGCGCTCGTCTGCCGCGAAAGTCGCCATGCGCGACTCGGCGGCCGGCGGCGTGGCGGGCGGCAGCTCAGCGGTCGGCGTCCATGCCGAGCTGGGGACCGCGACCGGGCGCGTGTCGGCGATGCCGGCCTGCAGAGGCGCGAGATCGGGCCCGGTCGGCGTCGGCGGTACGCTGGTGATCGGCGGCGCGGTGCCGCGCGCTTCGGCGGCAGGTGCGGCCTGCGGGGCCAGGGCTGCTGCAGCAGGCGCCAGTCCTTCAGCCGACTCCATGGCCTCATGCCGCGGTGCACCCTCCTGCCGCTGATCGCCTTGCTGGGGCTGCGACCCGCCTTCCGGTCGGTCTCCGCGGCGACGACGGTCGCGACGGCGTCGGCCGCCTTCGCCCGGCTCGCCTTGGGGCGGCCGCGCGCCGGCCTCGCTCGTTCCCGGTGCTGCTATCGCACCCTGTTCGAGCATCGCCGTCGGCTCGGCCGACTGGCGCTCCCGGCGGGGACGCTGCTCGCGCTGCTGCTGCGCGTTCTCCCGCGCCGGAAGATTTTCGCGCTCGGTCTCGCGTTCGCGGCCTTCGCGCGGCTCGCGATTGTCGCGACTCTCACGCGGCTCGCGGGGCTCGCGCACTTCGCGGGCCTCGCGCGGCTCGCGCGGTTGCCTCGGCTCGCGCTGCTCCTGACGTTGGTCGCGTTGGTCCTGGCGCGGCTCGCGCTGCTCCTGACGTGCGCCTTCGCGCTGTCCTTCGCGACGCTGACCCGCAGTGGCCGCCTGTTGCGACTTGCCCTGGCCCGCACCGTTGCGCGGTGCCTGGGCACGACCGCCGTCGGCGCGTCCCTCGTTGCGACGCTCGCGGCCTTCGGCGCCGCGGGCGTCGCGCCCTTCGCGCCGGTCGCGCGATTGATCGCGCTGGTTGCGGCTTCGCTGATCGCGTTGGTCACGACTGCGGTTGTCGGTACGGGCTTCGCGTGCCTCACGCGATTCGCCAGTGCGCGTTTGGTCGGCACGGGCAGGTGGTGCCGGAATCGCCGGTTGTGGACGCAACCAGCCCAGCACCTTCGCGAGCCACCCGCCGGCTTGCGGCGCGACGGGCGTGGCTGCGGGGGTGGGTACCACGGGTGCGGGTTCCACCGGCATCGGCGCGGGTTGGGCAGGCGTAATGCCCTTCACCACGGCTTCCTGCCGCGGCTCGCGCGCTTCTTCCTTGATCTGCTGCGCGACGTCGGGCTGCTCGGGTTGCTCGACCAGGTTGAACGAAGCCGGCAGCGGCTCACCCTGGTTGAGGTCGTCGTGGCGCAAGCGCTGGATCGTGTAGTTCGGCGTCTCGAGGTGACGGTTCGGAACGAGCAGCACGTTCACCTTGAATCGCGTCTCGACCGACAGCACTTCGTTGCGCTTCTCGTTGAGCAGGTACGTGCCGACGTCCACCGGCACCTGCGCGACGACCTGCGCGGTGTTCTCCTTCATCGCCTCTTCCTGCAGGATGCGCAGGATGTGCAGGGCCGACGACTCGGTGCCGCGGATGTGGCCGATGCCGTGGCAGCGCGGGCAGGGGATGTAGGCCGACTCGGCGAGCGCGGGACGCAGGCGCTGGCGCGAGAGCTCCATCAGACCGAAGCGCGAGATCTTGCCGAGCTGGACGCGCGCCCGGTCGTAGCGCAACGCGTCCTTCAGGCGCGTCTCGACTTCGCGCTGGTTCTTCGCGCTCTCCATGTCGATGAAGTCGATCACGATGAGCCCGCCCAGGTCGCGCAGACGCAGCTGCCGCGCGATCTCGTCGGCAGCTTCGGCATTGGTATTGAACGCCGTCGTCTCGATGTCGGCACCCTTGGTGGCCCGCGCGGAGTTCACGTCCACCGAGACGAGCGCTTCGGTGTGATCGATCACGATGGCGCCGCCCGAGGGCAGCGGCACCTGCCGCGCGTACGCCGTCTCGATCTGATGCTCGATCTGGAAGCGCGAGAACAGCGGGACGTCGTCCTTGTAGAGCTTCACGCGATGCACGTTGCCGGGCATCACGTGACTCATGAACTGCTGCGCCTGCTCGTAGATCGCCTCGGTGTCGATCAGGATCTCGCCGATGTCGGGATGGAAATAGTCCCGGATGGCGCGGATGACGAGACTCGACTCCTGGTAGATGAGGAACGCACCGCCCTGCAGCTTGGCCGCGTCCTCGATCGCGCGCCACAGCTGGAGCAGGTAATTCAGGTCCCACTGCAGCTCTTCGGTGGTGCGGCCGATGCCGGCCGTGCGGGCGATGACGCTCATGCCCTGCGGAACGTCGAGGGCGGCGATCGCGTCGCGCAGCTCGTTGCGCTCCTCGCCTTCGATCCGCCGTGAGACGCCGCCGCCGCGCGGATTGTTGGGCATCAGGACGAGGTACCGTCCTGCGAGCGAGATGTAGGTTGTGAGGGCCGCCCCCTTGTTGCCGCGCTCGTCCTTGTCGACCTGGACGATGAGTTCCATGCCGTCCCGGAGCTGGTCCTGGATGCGGGCGCGACCGCCGCCTTCGCCATCGTCATCGCCCTTGCCGCGCAGGTACTGCCGCGCAATCTCCTTGAACGGCAGGAAGCCGTGGCGATCGGTGCCGTAATCGACGAAGCACGCTTCGAGACTGGGCTCGATGCGCGTGATGACGGCCTTGTAGATGTTGCTCTTGCGTTGCTCCTTGCTCGCCGATTCGATGTCGAGGTCGATCAGCTTCTGACCGTCGACGATCGCCACCCGGAGTTCCTCCGCGTGGGTGGCATTGAACAGCATGCGCTTCATGTGATTGTCCCGGCGCGTGTCCGGCCGGGCTGGCGAGGGGCGAAGCAGATGCCGCGCGCTGGCGCGCGGCGGAGACGCTAATGTGCGGCGGACGCGGGGAAAGCCCTGGCCGCAGCCGGCGCGAGATGGCGCCGGGGAGGAGAACCGTTGCGCGATGACCGGGTCATGGCATCAGGCCTGCCGTTAGGGAGGCGGTTCCGTCTCTGTGCAAGGAGGGCTTCGTCGTGCGTTCAAGCGGTGGATTGGAAGGCCGCAGGGTCGCGCATACGGCGCAGCCTGAGGGCGGCCATCGGGAAATCGTCGCTACTTGCGCCGCGCAATGCGCCGCTTCGTCCGGCGCAAGCCGGGTGCGGAGACTGCGCTCTTCATTTAACATCCCTACTTTCCCGGGGCGCAACGCCCGGACGGTGAGTGGATTTAACCGGCGGCCGGGTTGACGATCGGTTGCCGACCTTGCCCCGCAGCGCGGGGCCTTCGCCTGGCCAGCGTGGCACTCGGATGTTCCGGATCTGCGGAACATCGCGGCCACCCGATTGCGGAAGACGCCAGCGCGACGACGCGCGGTCATTCCGGGCCAAGGCGGTTTGCTGCTCACAATTATAATGAAATGAATACTTTAAGCAAGGACGCCGTCACGCGTGTGAGCGTGGGTGAGGACGGCCAGGGGCAGCGGCTCGACAACTACCTCACCAAGGTGCTCAAGGGCGTTCCCAAGAGCCACATCTACCGCATCGTCCGCAGTGGCGAGGTCCGGGTGAATCGGCGCCGGGCCGAGGCGTCGACCCGGCTCGAAGTCGGCGATGAGCTGCGGATTCCGCCGATTCGCACGCGGGAAAGCGCGACCGCGGCGCCCCGCGCCGCGCCGCCGGGGCTCACCGCACCGCCGGTGCTGTACGAAGACGATGCCCTTATCGTGGTGGACAAGCCCGCCGGGATCGCCGTCCACGGCGGCAGCGGCATCAGCTTCGGCGTTATCGAGCGGCTGCGGCTGACGCGCCCGGACGCTCGGTTCCTGGAGCTGGTACACCGCCTGGACCGGGAAACATCGGGCGTGCTGCTGGTCGCGAAGAAGCGGTCGGCGCTGGTGGCGCTGCACGCCCAGCTGCGCGACGGACACGTGGACAAGCGCTATCTCGTGCTCGTGCGCGGACGCTGGCGCGACGCCGTCCGCCGGGTCGAGCTGCCGCTGCTCGCGATCCACTCGGGACGGCGAGAAGCGCGTGCAGGTGTCGCGCGAAGGGCGGGCCGCCGCGACGATCATTCCGTCGGCAGCGCGTCTGGCCCGATCTCGATCCGCCCCTGGCCCTGCTGGAAGCGGAACTGGAGACCGGCCGCACTCATCAGATCCGGGTGCACCTCGACGCATCTGGGCTTCCCGCTCGCCGGCGACGACAAGTACGGCGACTTCGCCTGGAACAAGGAGCTGGCGCGCCGCGGCTTGAAACGCATGTTCCTGCACGCCCGAAGCATCCGGTTCGCGCATCCCGTGACCGGCACGCAGATGGCCATCGACGCTCCGTTGGCGACGGATCTTCAGGCGTTCCTGGACGGCTTGGAGGCAGGCGTGCGCGATGATGCGAGGCATGCGTCATGACGAGCGGCGCCGGTCAACGCGCACGCCGTTATCGGCTCGTCGTCTTCGATTGGGACGGCACGCTCGTCGACTCCACGACGATGATCGCCGAGTGCCTGCAGCGCGCCTGCGGGGACCTCGGGCTGGAAGTGCCCGACGATCGCGCCGCCCGCCATGTCATCGGACTTGGCCTTGCCGACGCACTGCGCATGGTGGTGCCTGCGCTTGCGCCGGAGCGCTATCCGGAACTCACTAACGCCTATCGGGACCACTTCCTGCGCGCCGACGCCACCATACCGCTCTTCGCGGGCGCCAGGGACCTTCTGCATGACCTGCGAGCGGCGGGTTATGCGTTGGGGATCGCAACGGGCAAGAGTCGGCGCGGACTCGAGCGAGCCTTGCGCCAGCACGACCTGGGCGCAGTATTCGCGTGCACGCGCTGCGCTGACGAGGGCAAACCCAAGCCGCACCCCGACATGCTTCTGCATCTCATGCAGGCAGCGCAGGCGCTGCCCGAGCAAACAGTCATGATCGGCGACACCACGCATGACATCCAGCTTGCCCGAAACGCCAGCGCGAGCGCGGTTGCGGTGTCGTTCGGCGCGCATTCCATTGCCGATCTGCAAGCGGCAGGCGACGTGCCCGTCGTGCACTCGATCGAGGAATTGCGCGCGTGGCTTGAGCGGAACGGGTGAGACTAGGGCGTGTTAACACTAAAGGTCATGTTCGTGAGATACTGCGCGAATGGAAATCACCGAAGCGCAGTACCGCCTGATCGAGCACTGTTTGCCGACTCAGCGTGGCAACGTGAGCCTCTCCAACCTGCAGGTATTGAACGCGATTTTGTTTGTGGCCGAGCAGGGCTGCAAATGGCGCGGCCTGCCCAAGCGATTCGGCAACTGGCACACCATCTACACGCGCATGAATCGCTGGTCGAAGAGCGGCGTGCTGGATCGGGTATTCGCACAGTTGCAGCACGATCAGATCGTCCGGATCAAGATCGAGGCCGTGGCCTTGGACAGTACCGCGGTGAAGGTGCATCCCGACGGGACTGGGGCTCTAAAAAAAACGGTGCCCAAGCCATCGGCAAGTCGCGCGGCGGATGGACCACCAAGATTCATATGGTTGCCGCGGATGCTCGAACGGCCATAACGTTTGCGCTCTCGCCCGGCCAGGCCCACGACGCGCCCGAGGGTCGTAAGCTGTTGCGCCGTCTGGGCAAAGCGCCCTGGCCGCTGCATCTGCTAATGGACCGCGCATACGAAGGCGACGAGACGCGGCAACTGGCGCTTGACCTTGGCTTCATCCCGGTCGTACCGCCCAAGCAGAATCGAGTCACGCCGTGGGAATACAACCGCGCCATGTACAAGCGCCGCAATGAGATCGAGCGCCTGTTTCGCCGACTCAAAGGCTTTCGACGCATCTTCTCGCGGTTCGAGAAACTCGATGTCATGTTCATGGCCTTCATCAACTTCGCACTCATCGCCGATGGGTTGCGGATAGTGTGAACAGGCCCTAGTACGGCGAGTTGATGAGACCGAGGGACAGCGCCTTGCCAATGGCTTCTTGCCGGTTCAGCACATCGAGCTTACTCATCAGGTTGCAGAAGTGGAAATTGACGGTGCGTTCTGCGATATCAAGCTTGATAGCAATATCTGCACTCGTGAGCCCTTTCGCGGCCATGAACAAACACTGGCGCTCGCGTGGCGAGAGCGGCAACCCCTTGCTGGCCGGAGGCAGCCCCTTCTCGATGTGTGTAGCCATGAGGATCTCGTGAAACCGCGCGCTGAATATCATCAGCATGCCCAGTTGCGAGGCGATTTGAGCGGATCGCTGCGGTGGGACGGGACTGATAGACGAGTTAAACATGAAGCCGATTCGGGCGCGGTTCGGGTAACAGAACGCACATACGACTCCGCTGCGAATGCCATAGCGCGCGGCGTGGGCGAGAAATGCGCGCACCCTGGCGTCTCCACCCATTCGTGCGGAATCCCACACGAACGGCGATGTTCGATCGAAGGTCGCCGTTACGCGAGGATCGACTTCAACGTATGCGTTCGCCTCATACGCCAACACCCATTCTTTGGGCTGGTTCGTCCAGCAGTAGGATCGGCTGTCACGATCGGGCCTGCTGACGGTGGTCATCGCGTAGAGGAAACTGTCGAACCCGAACGACCGCACCACGTCGGTCATGATGGGGACGAGCGGTTCTCCTGCTTGCGCCGCCACGATGACTCTGCGTAGTGGCTCGTCCATTAGCGACAGGTCGACGCGTTCGGGCTTGCCAGGACTGACGATCGTCAACATGCCGAGCCTCCGCTGAGTTAGCTAGTTGTAGTGTTATGGTCGAAACATGCTAAGCCCGCTTGTGCATTCGTGACAATCGGCACCGTCGGCGTTGAGCCCCGTCATTTCGTACTAAGGTTTTCCCTTACGCCCCGGGATGCCTTCCACCCGCGCACCGGCTTGTATATTGCGCTCGCGGAACCATCCTTTCCGCACCTCTAGCGCGTACTGTGCGGGCCCCTTTGACCAGTGAGTGTCCTCGCTCTGCGGGGCCATGTCGTCGACGTTGAGGATGCGTCCATCGCTGTCGATGAACGCGATCGAAAGCGGCATGTACGTGTTCTTCATCCAGAAGCCCTGCGGCTCCGGACGCTCGAATACGAAGAGCATGCCGTGATCCGGTTGCAGGCTGAACCTGTTCATCAAACCGGTCGCGCGCTGCTCCGGTGTGCGCGCGACCTCCGCGGTGATCTTGTGGGTGCCGATGGCGAGTTCGACCGTGGCGAGCGTCTTGTTCGCGCCCGTCTGCGCGTGGCCTGGCACTGCGTTCAGCACGAGCGATGCGAGGGCGAGGAGAACCAATGTCAGCTTGCGCATGTCTTCAGCCTTTCGAGGGTGGACCGGAATGTGAGTTCGTGAGTCGCTGATAGGCGGACCACGACGCGAAGCCGGCAACCGTAAACGCGGCCATGCCCGCGGCGAGCGTAAGGAGCGACTGCGACAGCAGGGGCGCGATGGTTGCCGACTCGAGCGCGGCAAGCGCGAACTGAATGAAGCCCTGCAGCGACGACGCGAGGCCGCGCATCGACGGAAACAGATCCAGCGTGAGCAGCGTTACGGAAGGCATGATGATGCTGCTCCCGATAGTGAAAAGCATGATGGGTGCGACGTTCCACCACGGCCTCGCCGGAAGGATGCTGCATACCGCGAGATTCGTCGCGACCGCGATGAATGCCATGACGTAGCCCAGGCGGATCGTTTGGTGCGGCGTGTGTCTGCCCGCGAGCCGGCCCGAGACGAGCGCCCCGATGACGACACCGCCGATCATCGGGAGGAACAACCATGCGAAGCCCAGCGTTCCGACGCCGAGCAGATCCATCAGGAATCGCGGTGCGACCGCGATGTAGAGAAAGAAGGCCGCAAAGTTGAGCGTCGGCACCATCGCCAACAGCAGGAATGCCGGTCGCCCGAGTACCGCTCGGTAGTTGCGCCAGAGCGAGCGCGGGTCGAGGCTCTGCCGGGCCGCACGGGGCAACGTCTCGTGCAGTCTTGCTCCCGACCAGGCGAGAAGTGCGAGCACCACGCCGAAGAGCGTCCAGAAGATCAGTCGCCAGCCGTAGAGATTGAGCAGCACGCCGCCGATCACCGGAGCCAGCGCAGGCGCGAGGCTGAACACGAGGGTGATCTGCGACATCAGGCGCTGCGCCTCCGCCCCGTGAAAGCAATCGCGCACGATCGCGCGACCCACGACCAGTCCGCTGCCGGCCGACAGTCCCTGCAGCGCGCGAAAGAGCCAAAGCGATTCGATGTTCCCCGCGATGGCGCAGCCAAGGCTCGCAATCGCATAGACCGCCAAGCCGGCGAGAACGACGGGACGGCGGCCAAGTGCGTCGGACAACGCACCATGCCAGAGCATCATGAACGCATACGTCACCAGATACACCGACAGGGTTTGCTGCAATGCGAGCGGCGTGGCGTTTAGATCGCGTCCGATCTCGGGAAACGCCGGCAGGTAGAGGTCGATGGAGAAGACGCCCAGCATGGCGAGGCTCGCAAGCAGGGCGGCGAGGGACCAGCTACGGTGCAGCGCGACGCTCATCCGACGACGGCGACCACCCGCTCAGCGCGCGGAAGGCAAGTGACCGGCGGAGGCTGTGGTGACCTGCCAATGCCGCATCGACCGCCGCGTGATCGAGCGCGGGCGCGAAACGGCGGATGAAGTCGTACACGTAACCGCGCAGGAACACACCACGGCGAATCGCGAGACGCGTAATGCTGGGCTCGAACAGGTGCGCCGCGTCCATGCGCTCCAGACCGGCATCGCGCACCGGGTCGTACGCCATCTGCGCGACGATGCCGATGCCCATCCCGAGCTCGACGTACGTCTTGATGACGTCGGCGTCCAACGCCGTCATGATCACGTTCGGCTCGACGCCCGCGGCATCGAACGCCGCGTTGATCTGCGACCGACCGGTGAACGAGAAGTCGTAGGTGATGATCGGATAGCATGCGATCGCCTGCAACGAAAGCGGGCGAACCCCGGCGAGGGCATGCCCCTTGGGCACGAGCACACAGCGGTTCCACTCGTAACAGGGAAGCGTCGCCAGCTCGGGAAAGGTCGCGAGTGCTTCGGTGGCGATCCCGACGTCCACTTCTCCGCGGGCCGTCTGCTCCGCTACCTGCATGGGATTGCCCTGGTGCAACACGAGCTTCACCTTGGGATACCGGCTTGCGAACGTCCTTGAGCACCGGAGGAAGCACGTAACGCGCCTGCGTGTGCGTCGTGGCGATCGCGAGCGTGCCCGCGTCGTCGCTGCGGTATTCGGCGCCGACGCGCTTGACGTTGTCGATCTCGCGCAGCGCGCGGCGTGCCGTGGCGACCACGGCACTGCCGGCTTCGGTCAGGCACGCCAGTCGCTTGCCCTGCCGGATGAAGACCGGAACGCCGAGCTCGTCTTCGAGCTGCCGGATCTGCTTGCTCACGCCGGGTTGCGACGTGTAAAGAGCCCCTGCCGCATCGGACACGTTGAGGCCGTGATCGACGATAGCGCACAGGTAACGCAGCTGCTGGATATTCACGTGTTATAACCGCGGGTTTGTAATCCGGCCGATTATATTTCGCATGGCGCAGTACTTCACCGTTCACCCCGTCAATCCGCAGCCGCGTCTGATCCGGCAGGCGGCTGCGATCCTGCGTGCGGGCGGTGTCATGGCGTATCCGACCGACTCGAGCTACGCGCTGGGCTGCCAGCTGGGCGACCTCGCCGCGGCGCGGCGAATCCGGCAGATCCGGGGCGTCGGCGAGCAGCATCACCTTACGCTCGTGTGCCGCGACCTCGCCGAGATCGGTCACTACGCCCAGATCGACACGTGGCAGTTCCGGATCCTGAAGCACGCCACGCCGGGCAGCTACACGTTCATCCTGCCGGCGACCCGCGAGGTGCCACGGCGCCTGCAACACCCGAAGCGCAGCACCGTCGGGGTGCGCGTGCCCGATCACGCGGTCGTGCGCGAGCTCCTCGCCGAGCTAGGCGAGCCGATCCTGTCCTCGACGCTCATCCTGCCGGACCATGACGAGCCGTTGAACGATCCGGAGCTCGATCCGCGAATCGCTCGGGAAGGTGCTGGACCTCATCATCGACGCCGGAGCGTGCCACCTCGAGCCGACGACGGTGGTGGACCTCGCCGCCGATCCGCCGGCGCTCGTGCGGGCAGGTCGGGGCGATCCGCGCCGGCTGGGGCTGGACCTCCCGTCGGCGGGCTCCGCGCCGTGAGGGAACTGCGCCGAACTCGGGTAAAATAACCCGACTCGATGGATTTTTCCCTGCTCGCGACCATCGCGCTGTATGCGGTGCCGGTGGTCCTTGCCATCACCCTGCACGAGGCAGCGCACGGCTACGTTGCCCGGCAGTTCGGGGACCAGACCGCGTGGATGCTGGGCCGGGTAACGCTCAATCCGCTGCGGCACATCGACCCGGTCGGCACGGTTGTGGTACCGCTTGCGCTGTTCCTCGCGTCGAAGCTCGTACCGGGCGGAGGTTTCATTTTCGGGTGGGCAAAGCCGGTTCCGGTGAATTTCGCGAACCTGCGCAATCCCAAGCGCGACATGCTGTGGGTCGCGGCGGCGGGTCCGGCCACGAACTTTGCGATGGCGCTCGCCTGGGGGATTTTGTTGCGTGCTGCCGGGGGTGAAGGCCCGGTGCAAAGCGAGGCCCTGGCAGCCATGAGCTTAATGGGCCTCAACATCAATGTCATGCTGATGGTGCTGAACCTGTTGCCCATTCTTCCGCTGGACGGAGGTCGCATCGCCGTGAGCCTGCTGCCGCAGCGCGTTGCCGCGCGCTATGCGCAGACCGAGCGCTACGGCTTCGTCGTGATCCTGCTGCTGCTTGCGACCGGAATGCTGGGGCGGCTCATGTCGCCGCTTGTCGACCTCGTCTCGCAACTCGTCGTCTCCATCCTCGGCCTCTAGACGGCGCAACGCCCACCACCCCATGTTCCAAGATCGCGTTCTCTCGGGCATGCGTCCCACCGGACGGATGCACATCGGCCATTACCATGGCGCGCTCAAGAACTGGGTGCGGCTGCAGGAGGAGTACGAGTGCCTGTATTTCGCGGCGGATTGGCACGCGCTGACCACGCACTTCGACAGCTCGGAGACCATCGCGGAAAGCGTGTGGGAGATGTTCATCGACTGGCTCGCGGCCGGAGTGAACCCGAGCCGCGCGACGATGTTCATCCAGTCGCAAGTGCCCGAGCACGCCGAGCTCACACTGTTGCTCGGCATGATCACGCCCGTGGGCTGGCTCGAGCGGGTGCCCACGTACAAGGACCAGCAGCAGAAGCTCGCCGATCGTGACCTCTCGAACTTCGGCTTCCTGGGGTACCCGGTGATGATGTCGGCCGACATCCTGATCTATCGCGCCAACATGGTGCCTGTGGGCGAGGATCAGGTCTCGCACATCGAGGTCACGCGCGAGCTCGCGCGCCGCTTCAACCACATGTACGGCCGCGAGCTCGGATTCGAGGAGAAAGCGCAGGCGGCGATCAAGAAGCTTGGCGCCAAGAAGGCGCGGCGCTACAACGAGCTACGCACCGCGTTCCAGGAGAAGGGCGACGCCGAGGCGCTGGAGGCCGCGCGAGATCTCCTCGACCAGACGCAGAACCTGGCGCTCGGTGATCGCGAGCGCCTGTTCGGGTATCTCGAAGGCTCGCGGCGCGTGATCCTTCCGGAGCCGCAGCCGTTGCTCACAGCCACGCCGCGCGTGCCGGGCCTCGACGGGCAGAAGATGTCCAAGTCGTACGGCAACGCCATCTTCATGCGCGAGGAGCCGGCGGAGGTCACGCGCAAGATTCGGACGATGCAGACCGATCCGGCGCGCGTGCGTCGCTCCGACCCCGGCGATCCGTTCAAGTGCCCGGTCTACGGTCTGCACGAGGTGTACTCGGACGAGCCCACGCGCGACTGGGTGATCAAGGGCTGCACGACCGCGGGCATCGGTTGCCTCGACTGCAAGCAGCCGGTGATCGACGCCGTCATCAAGGAGCAGCGGCCGATCCTCGAGCGCGCGCAACGCTACCTCGACGATCCCGCGCTGGTGCGCAACATCGTGGCCGACGGTTGCGAGCGCGCCCGCAAGCTGGCCGAGGAAACGATGCGCGACGTGCGCGACGCGATGGGGCTCGACTACACGTGACCGAGCTCGCGCTGGCCCCGGTCGAAACGCGAAGCCGAAGCGAGCAAGCCGCTCGCGCGGATCTATGGCGAGCCGCTGCTCGAGCTGCCGCAGGATCTGTACATCCCGCCCGAGGCGCTGGAGATATTCCTCGACACGTTCGAGGGGCCGCTCGACCTGCTGCTCTATCTCATCCGGCGCCAGAACATCAACGTGCTCGACATTCCGATGCGCGAGCTCACGCGACAGTACCTGGGCTATGTCGAGATGATGCGGCGCACGCAGCTCGAGCTCGCTGCGGAGTACCTGCTCATGGCGGCCGTGCTGATCGAGATCAAGTCGCGGTTGCTGCTGCCCAAGCCGCCCGCGGTCGCCGGCGAGGAGCCGGAAGATCCGCGCGCCGAGCTCGTCCGCCGCTTGCTCGAGTACGAACGCATGAAGCTCGCGGCCCGCAAGCTCGACGAGCTGCCCCTCGCCGAACGCGACTTCATGCCGGCGCGGGTGTGGTTCGAGCACGTCGCGGCGGCGCGGCTGCCCAACGTGTCGCCGGAGGATCTTCGCGCGGCGTGGAGGACGCTGGTTGCCAGAGCGAAGGTGAACCGGCATCATCTCGTCACGCGCGAGCAGCTATCCGTTCGCGCGGCCATGAGCCGGCTGTTGAAGCTGCTGGAGCCGGGCCGCTTCGCCGAGTTCACGTCGCTGTTCGACGAGCATGCCGACGTCCCGCACCTCGTGGTGACGTTCATGGCCATGCTCGAGCTCGCGCGCGAGCGGCTCATCGAGATCGCGCAGGCCGAGCCCTATGCGCCGATCTATGTGCAACTTCAGGGCGAGCAGGCGTTTGCGCTCGCACCCGAGATCGAATGACAAATGCTGAATTGCTGACGGCCGCGGCGCCGGACGCGGAACTCGAGGCGGCTCGCGCGACCGGAGCGGAACTCGCGTCCGACGCGGCAGCCCAACCCCCGCCCGAAGCCGAAGCTTCACCTTCGGAGGCTGACAGCGCTGCGCCGGGGGCGGAGAATGCGCCGGCCGAATCGGCAACGGCACCCCAGCCGGAACACGACCTCGCCGAGGTCAAGGCCGTGCTGGAGGCGGCATTGCTCGTCGCGGGCGAGCCCGTAGCGGCCGCGCAGCTCGCGCGCCTGTTCGAGCCTCCGCTCGAAAGCGACCTGGTGCGCCGGTTGCTCGAGGATCTGCGCGGCGACTGGAGCGGGCGCAGCGTGGAGCTCGTGCAGATTGCGTCCGGCTGGCGCTTCCAAGGCAAGGCTGCGGTGCAGCGCTACCTCGACCGGCTCGCGCCCGAGAAGCCGCCCCGTTATTCGCGTGCGGTGATGGAAACGCTCGCCATCATCGCGTATCAGCAACCCGTGACCCGCGGCGACATCGAAGCCATCCGCGGCGTCGCCGTGTCGACCAACGTCATCAAGACGCTGGAGGACCGCCAATGGGTCGAAGTCGTCGGCCACCGGGAAACGCCGGGACGTCCGGCGCTGCTCGCGACGACCAAGACCTTTCTCGACGATCTCGGCCTGCGCTCGTTATCCGAGCTACCTCCGCTCGCTGAGCTCGACGCTTCCCACCTGCTGGAGATGCCCGATGCACCCACCAAAGCCGCCGAAGCGCGGCTCGCGCTCGCGAGCCCGATCCTGGCACCGCCCCCCGACGGGCCCGATGACCCCGCAACCGAGCCTGGCGCTGCAGCACATAGCGGAGGGCTTGGGACCGGTACGCCACAAGTCGTCAACTGACGAGGTCTTCACCGAGCCGCAGCGCCTGCACAAGGTGCTGGCCTCGTGTGGCTTCGGCTCGCGCCGAGCCATGGAAGAGCTGATCCTCGCGGGTCGCATTACCGTCAATCGCGAGCCCGCCGACGTGGGCCAGAAGGTTGGACCGGGCGACGAAGTGCGCATCAACGGCGAGCTGGTCAAGGTCCGATTCGCGGAACCGCGTGCCCGCATCCTGATGTACCACAAGCCCGCTGGCGAGATCGTGACGCGCGACGATCCGGAAGGGCGGCCCACGGTCTTCGACAAGCTGCCGGGCATCGCCAACGGCAAGTGGATCGCCATCGGACGCCTCGATTTCAACACTGAGGGCCTCCTGCTGTTCACGAATTCCGGCGACCTCGCGAACCGCATGATGCATCCGCGCTATGAGGTCGAGCGGGAATACGCCGTGCGCCTCATGGGAACGCTCGAGCCCGAGCAGAGCGAGGCGCTGCTCCAGGGCATCGAGCTCGAGGATGGTCCGGCGAAAGTCGAGAAGCTCGAGGACGGCGGCGGCGAAGGCGCGAACCACTGGTACCACGTGGTGCTGAAGGAAGGCCGCAATCACGAAGTTCGACGCCTGTTCGAGGCGCTCGGATTGACAGTGAGCCGGCTCATCCGCACACGCTTCGGGGCCGTCGCGATGCCCTCGCGCGTCAAGCGCGGCCAGACGCTCGAGCTCACGGCGGACGAGGTGACTGCAGTGCTCGCGAGCGCCGGCATGAAGACCGGCGCAGCTCGCCCGCAGCCGGTCAAGGCAGGCGACCAGCCCGGGCGTCCGGGGCAGCGCGGCCGCGACGGCCAGCGGCCACGTGGCCCGGGACGAGGCGGTCACGCGCAGGGCGCGGCAGGGCAGCCCCGCCAAGGCGTGGGCCAGGGTGCGCGTCCGCAAGGTGGCGGCCCACCCGGCGGCCAAACCGGTGGCAAACCCTTCGGCAAGAAACGCGGACCCGGCAAGGGGCACCCTCAGGGGCAAGGCGCGGGCCAGCAACCTCGCTTCGGCGGTCCACGCCCGGGCGGCGGAGCAGGCGGGCGCCGCGGCGCGCCGGGACAGCCCGGCGGGGCGCCAGGATCACCCTACGTCATGACCACGCTGACGATTCCGGGCGCGATTCCCGAGGGGCTCCCCGGCACCACGGGTCCGAAGCCGAAAGGGGCCGGGCAGGGCAAGCGCAACCGCCCGCGTGGCAATCGGAACCCTTCCGCACCGCGCGACGACGACAACTTCGGCAATGTGGCGCCGCGCAGCGAGGCGCCGATTACGGCCGACGAGGACGGCAACCGCTGAGCGCGGTCGTTCGTAACGAAGGGGAGCCCGCGCGGCTCCCTTTCCCGCGGTTCGCTTTCGAATTGCGGCTTCGATGTGCGGCCCGGCGTGGACTCGGGCCAACACCGGGACCCGGCGCGGCCGCCTTGCTCACTCGCGGACGAAGCTGGGCGCGCGCTTGTCCAGGAATGCGGTGATGCCTTCGACGAAGTCGCCCGTCGCGGTGCACTGGCCGAACGAGACCGCTTCCGCGTGCAGCTGTTCGGCCAGCGTGTTCGCCGCCGACTCGTGCAACAGTCGCTTGGCATTGGCGAGCGCGAGCGCGGGGCCGGCGAGAATGGCGTTTGCCATCGTGCGCGTCGCCTCTTCAAGGCTGGCGAGCGGGACCACGCGATTCACGAGGCCGAGGCGCAGCGCCTCGTCGGCACCGAAACGCTCGCCGAGGAGCAGGATCTCCGCAGCCTTCTTGCTGCCCACAAGGCGCGGCAACGTCCAGGAGCCGCCGCCGTCGGGCGTGAGCCCGATGTTGCGGTAGGCCGACGCAAAGTAGGCGTCGTTCGCCGCGACTGCGAGGTCGCATGCGCCGAGCAGCGACAGCCCGAAGCCGGCAACCGCGCCGTGCACGCTGCCGATGACGATGGCCGGCATCCGACGCAGATGCTCGATGGCCGCATGCACGTCATGCACCATGCGCGTGAACCAAGCCTGCCGTGCGGCGGGGGCTTGCGAGGTCATCTGCGCGAAGGTGCGCAGATCGCCGCCCGCCATGAAGTGACGTCCGGCCCCGCGAACCACGACGCAACGCACGCTCGGATCGTCGGCGAGCGCGGATACATGCTGCACGAGCGCCGCGCTCATGGCATCGTCGAGCGCGTTGAGCGCGTCGGGCCGGTTGAGCGTCAGCACGGCCAATGCGCCTTCGCGCGCAAGCAGGACGGGTTCGTTCATCGCGCAATGAATCCGGATCGGTGTCGTGTCGCTGCAGTCTAGCATCGCACCTCGTCGCTTCGACGTGGCCGCGCGTCGCTGCGCTAGGGCAGATCCAGGCCCGAAGGCTGGCTCTCGCCCTCTGTCGCATCCGCACTCCGGAAGGGACTCGATGTCTCCAGCTCCTCCACGCTGCGCGCGACCTGAAGGCGCTCGCGGGCGCAGAAGTCGGCGATCGCACGCCGGAAATCGGGATCGCCGATCGCGTGCGCCGACCAGGTGGTCACCGGCAGCAGGCCGCGCGCGAGCTTGTGCACGCCCTGTGCGCCGCCTTCGAACCGGGCCAGCCTGCGCTCGATGCAGAACTCGATCGCCTGGTAGTAGCAGGCCTCGAAGTGCAACCCGGGAAGGTACTCGGCGGCACCCCAGTACCGTCCCCACATCGTCTCGGCATCGAATACGTCGAGCGCCGCGCACACCCGCCTGCCCTCGCGCCAGCCTTGCACCAGCAGCAGGTGCTCCGGCATGGCTGCGCCGATCGCGTGGAAGAATTCGCGCGACAGATAGGGTGTGGACCCGTGGGCGGCATACGTGTTGCGATAGCAGCGATAGAAGAAGTCCCAGTCGGCAGCCGTGATGCCGGCGCCGGTCGTGCGCGTGAATGTCACCCCGGCGGCGACGAGCTTGCGTCGGTCCTGCTTCACCTTCTTGCGCTTGTCGTGATTGAACGCGGCGAGGAAGTCGTCGAAGCGTGCATAGCCAGGGTTCTCCCAGTGGAACTGGACGCCGCTTCGCAGCAGCATGCCGCGGCCGGCGCACTCGTGCGCTTCCGCTTGCGTTGCGAACAGCACGTGGAGCGACGGGTACGCGCGCGCCGTTCCCGAGCACGAGATCGAGCGCGTGCGCGAGCAACGAGGCCCGGACTGCCGGCTCCGGTGCGAGGATGCGCGCGCCGGGTGCGGGCGTGAACGGGATCGCGCACACGAGCTTGGGGTAGTAGCGGCGGCCGTGCCGGCGGTACGCATCCGCCCAGCTCCAGTCGAACACGTATTCCCCATACGAATGCGTTTTCGCGTACAGCGGCATGGCGCCTGCGAGCGCGCCGCCCTGCCATGCGGTCAGCAGTCGAGGCGTCCAGCCGGTTTCCGGCGTCGCGCAGCCGGTCGTTTCCAGCGCGGACAGGAACGCGTGCGAGAGCAGCGGCTGCCCGGGCGCCAAGGCATTCCAGCTCGCGGGAGGAATCGCGCCAAGCACGACATCGTCGCGCACGAGCGGCGCGGCAACTGGAAATCTGGCCAAGGGCAACTCGGGTGAAGTCGAACAGCCGAATTCTACGTGGCGCACGCGGCGCCCCCGCACGAGGAGATCCGCTTCGTGCGCGTGCTACCATTTTCGGATGGAGATCGCGCTCGCGCAGCTCAATCCCGTTGCCGGCGATCTCCAGCGCAACGCGCGATCCATCGTGCATGCGGTTGCCGAGGCCGCCCGCGCAGGCGCGGACCTGGTCGTGACCCCGGCGCTTGCGCTGACAGGGCCTCTATCGGCAGAGCGCCGATCGGACCCGGCGTTCGCCGCCGCTGTCGACCGCGTGGTCGCCGAGCTCGCAGCGCAGTTGCGCGGTCCGGCCGTTGCCATCGGCGCGGTCGGGCACGCCTCCGGCGCGCTGCACGATGCCGTCCTCATGATCCGCGACGGCGAGGCGAATGCGTTCGTCCATGATGAAGCGTGCGGCGCACGCGCCGGCTCGACGACAGCGCGCGAGCGCACGATCGAGATCGGCGACGCGCGCTTCGCCTTTGTCATCGCCGACGACGCACTCGCGGACGCGGCGGTACGTGCCCGGGATAGCGGCGCTCGAGCGCTCGTCGCGCTGGCGGCATCCCCGTATCGCGTGGACGTCCACGAGAGGCGCCAGAGGCTGGTCGCGGCGAGCGCGCTGCGCGGCGGACTGCCGGTCTGGCTGGTCAATGCAGTGGGTGCGCACGCGAGCAGCGTGTTCGATGGCGCTTCCTTCGTCGCGGATGCCACGGGCGCGGTCGTGCAGCAGCTCCCCGCGTGGCATGCGACGCTGGCGATGGCCCGGCTCGCGTCGGGCGAGCCCGTGCGCGTGCGTGGCAGCCTCCATCGCGAGCGCGAGGCGCATGTGTACGACGCACTCGTGCTTGGCGTTCGCGAAGCCGCCGCGCGCAGCGGTGTGCCCGACGCGGTAGTGGAGGGCGGCGATGCGCTCGATTGCGCGCTCGCGCTCGCCGTGGCGCGCGACGCTCTGGGTCCTGCGCACGTGAAGCTCGGGATGGCCGTCGCGGACGACGCGAGCCGGGCGCGGGCGGTCGGCCTGGCGGCTGCGCTGGGTGTCGATGTCTCGCCGCCGCGCGACGAACGAGCGTCGGGCCGCGCGCTGCGGTTGCGCGCGTGCAACCGCTCGGCGATCCTGCTCGGACCCGCAGCGGCATCCCCCGGGAACGCCTCGCGCCTCGACTTGCTCGGCGACGTGAGTCGCACGCTGGTACGCGCCACGGCGGCGTACCGCAACGCGATCGGACGCGTCATCCCGCAACGCGTGCTCGACGAGGCTGCCCGGGGGCCGTGCGCTTCGGGTGAGGCAGCGCTTCCGGCGGATGACGAGCTCGACGCGATCATCGCCGCCGTCCTCGAGGACGGCGCGTCGGCCGATGATCTCGTGGCTCTCGGACACGCGGCCGCCGCCGTGAACTCGATCCTGGCCGCGCTCGGTCCGCACGCACGGACCGCGGCCGGGCTGCGGATCACGCGCCGCCCCGGCGACACGGTGTTCGGATGCCATCGCGTCTAGCCCGCGGCTGCCTGCACGAAGCACGCGCGCCCGCGTTGGTGTAAGCTCGACGGCACCCTGTCTTCCGGTTTCGCGAGCCCATGAAGAAGATCGAAGCCATCATCAAGCCGTTCAAGCTCGACGAGGTGCGCGAGGCACTCTCCGAGATCGGCGTCACCGGCCTGACGGTCACCGAGGTCAAGGGCTTCGGTCGCCAGAAGGGCCATACCGAGCTCTATCGCGGCGCCGAGTACGTCGTCGACTTCCTGCCGAAGGTGAAGGTGGAGCTCATCATCGCGGACGACCAGGTCGACCGGGCGATCGAGGCCATCGTGAAGGCCGCGCGGACCGGCAAGATCGGCGACGGCAAGATCTTCGTGACCGCGATCGAGCAGGTTGTGCGCATCAGAACCGGCGAAAGCGGGGAAGCCGCGATCTGAGAGCGCCTTGCCTGCGTTTCGCCTGTCGTCACAACAACAGCGGGGAGGTCAGCATGTCGTTCGCAAGCGAGTTCCGTGAGTTCGCGCTGAAGGGCAGCGTCGTCGATCTCGCAGTCGGCGTCATCATCGGTGCGGCGTTCGGGAAGATCGTCGATTCGCTGGTCAAGGACATCATCATGCCCGTGATCGGGTCGATATTCGGCGGTCTCGATTTCTCGCAGTGGTTCATCATGCTGGGCCGCCCGCCCGCGGGGTATGCCGGTCCGATGACGTATGAAGCGCTGACGAAGGCCGGGGTGCCGCTTCTCGCGTACGGAAACTTCATCACCATCGCCATCAATTTCATCATCCTCGCGTTCATCATTTTCCTGATGGTGCGCAAGTTCAATGCGGTGAGGGCCCGCTTCGAAACGCCGAAGGCCGCAGCGGCGCCGGCGACCCCCGAAGACATCCTGTTGCTGCGGGAAATCCGCGACGCTTTGAAGCGGTGACGCCGTGCGAGTGCGGGGCGCCGGGAGGCTGCTCCGGCGTGTAGGTGCAGATCGCCGTTCTTGATGCGCATTAAGGGGCGTCGATGCGGCGTTGACCGCAGCCCCTTCCTTTTGACAGAATCCCCGCACCCAACCTCGGGCGCGCTGCCCGTGTTCGAAACCGCCATTGAAGGCTGCCACCCGCTCGCGCAAGGGGCCGGCAGCTCGCCGCGGTCCACCACCAGGAGGAGTTTCATGAATCCACGCAAGCTGCTGCCAGCGCTCGCGATCTCACTTGCCTTCGCCGCGGGTGCAAGCTACGCGGACATCAACGTCGGCGTTTCGCTTTCGGCGACCGGCCCGGCCGCTTCGCTGGGCATCCCGGAAAAGAACACCATCGAGCTCCTGCCGACGAGCATCGCCGGCCAGAAGATCAACTGGATCGTCCTCGACGATGGCTCCGACACCACGAAGGCGGTGACGAACACCCGCAAGCTCATCAGCGAAGACAAGGTGGACGTGATCATCGGGTCCACGATCACGCCCAATTCGCTGGCGATGGTCGACGTGGTGGCGGACGCCGAAACGCCGATGATCTCGATGGCCGCCGGCGCCAAGATCGTGGATCCCGCCAATCCCAAGACGCGGTGGGTCTTCAAGACGCCGCAGAACGACGCGCTGATGGCCGACGCGATCGTCGCGCACATGAAGTCGATCGGAGTCAAGACCTTCGCGTACGTCGGCTTCAACGACGCGTACGGGGAAGGCTGGATCAACGAAATGAAGCGCTCGTCGCAGGCAGCAGGGATCAAGCTGGTGGCCGAGGAGAAATACAATCGTGCCGACCCGTCGGTCACCGGACAGGTCCTCAAGATGATGGCGGCCAATCCGGACGCGGTGCTCATCGGAGCTTCCGGGACGCCGGCGGCGACGCCGCAGAAGGAACTCGTCGCGCGCGGCTACAAGGGCAAGATCTACCAGACGCATGGCGCGGGCAACCCCGATTTCCTGCGCGTCGTGGGCAAGGACGGCGAGGGCACGATCCTGCCGATCGGTCCCATGCTCGTCTACGAGCAGCTTCCGGACAGCAATCCGCTCAAGAAGTCGGCCGCCGCGTACATCGGCAAGTACGAGGCGAAGTACGGCAAGGACTCGCGCAGCACGTTCGGCGGCCACGCGTGGGACGCGTACACCCTGCTGTCGCATGCCGTCCCGGAAGCGCTCAAGAAGGCGAAGCCCGGCACGAAGGAGTTTCGCGCCGCGCTGCGCGACGCGCTCGAGAGCGCGCATGAAGTCGTGGGCGTGCATGGCATCTTCAACATGTCGCCGAAGGATCACAACGGGCTCGACACGCGTGCCGCGACCATGATCACGATCGCAAACGGCAAGTGGGCCCTCGCCAAATAGGGGAGGATCGCTCCGCTCGTCCCCCGGCCGCGACGCTCGGCACGACCACCGGAGAAGAGCGCTGACCTGACCCGAAAGCCGGCCGCGGTCCGCCGCTGCCGGCTTTTTTGTTGCCCGTCCGCGCCGGCACCGTTCCATCATGGACCTCGCGATCTTCGCCCTGCTCGTGCAGGACGGCGTCACCAACGGTGCGGTATATGCCTTGCTCGCGCTCGCGCTGGTGCTGGTGTTCACGGTCACGCGCGTCATCTGGGTGCCCTCGGGCGAGTTCGTCGCGTATGGCACGCTCACCCTCGCCGGCCTGCAGCTCGGGAAGCCGCCCGGCACGGTCGGCCTCCTGGTGGGCATGGCGGTCGTGGCGGGCGTGATGGAGATCTACGCCTGCGTGCGCCGGCGCGAGCTTTCGCGCATTCCGCGGCAGGTGTTGCTCTGGACCGGGCTTCCGTTGGCGATCGCCGCAGGATCGTGGTGGCTCGCCAGCGCGGCATTGCCGTTCTGGGCGCAGATCTTCGTCACGCTCGCGCTCGTGACTCCACTCGGGCCGCTGCTGTATCGCATCGCCTATCACCCGCTCGCCGAAGCGAGCGTGCTCGTCCTGCTGATCGTTTCCGTGGCCGTGCACTTCGCGCTCACCGGGCTCGGTCTCTGGTTCTTCGGGGCGGAGGGGTCGCGCACACCGGCGTTCTCGCGCGCGTCCTGGCAGATCGGTGCCGTGACGATCAGCGCGCAGAGCGCCATCGTCGTCCTGACGAGCCTCGGTCTCATCGCTGCGCTGTATCTTTTCTTCGGTCGCACCCTGTTCGGCAAGGCGCTGCGCGCCACTGCTCTCAACCGCGTGGGGGCGCGCCTCGTCGGCGTCTCGCCGAGCTTCGCGGGGACGCTCACGTTCACGCTCGCCGCGTTGCTCTGCGCTCTCTCGGGTGTGCTGATCGGCCCGTTCACGACCGTCTACTACGACTCGGGTTTCCTGGTGTCGCTCAAGGGTTTCGTGGGCGCGATCATCGGCGGGCTCGTGAGCTACCCGCTCGCGGCGGCCGGGGCGTTGCTCGTAGGCTTGCTCGAGGCGTTCGCATCCTTCTGGGCGAGCGGGTTCAAGGAAGTGATCGTGTTCACATTGATCATCCCGGTGCTGTTGTGGCGAAGCCTCGCCTCTCACCACCAGGAGGAGGACGAGGAATGAGCGGCGCCAATGGCTCCCGCGCCGCCAGCGATTCAGCGCTACGTCGTGTCGCCGCGACGCCGCGGGTGCGGCGATGAGCCGGCGCTGGCAGCTGCCCTTCGGTCGGCTGGGCTACATCGCGTTCCTGCTTGCGCTCCTCGGCGTGCCGCTGTTCATGCCGCCGTTCTGGGTGACGCTCGGCAATTACATCGGGCTGTACAGCATCGTTGCGCTGGGTCTCGTGCTGCTCACCGGCGTCGCCGGCCAGACATCGTTCGGACAGGCTGCGTTCGTCGGCATCGGTGCGTACACGACGGCGATCCTGTCCACCGTGTATGGCGTCTCGCCGTGGCTCAATCTTGCCATCGGCCTCGTGCTCACCACGCTGATCGCCCTGTTCATCGGCTTCATCACCCTGCGCATGAGGGGGCACTACCTGCCGCTCGCCACGATTGCCTGGGGCATCAGCCTCTTCTACGTGTTCGGCGGTCTCGAATTCCTCGGCGGCTTCACGGGCATCACCGGCATCCCGGCGCTCCAGCTCTTCGGCATCGAGCTGCGCAACGAGCGCCACTTCTATTTCCTCATCTGGGGCATCGCGCTCGCCGCGCTGTGGGCGGCGAACAACGTCCTCGATTCGCGCCCGGGCCGCGCAGTGCGCGCGCTGCGCAGCCATCGCGACATGGCCGAGGCGTTCGGCGTCGATGCCGCCCGGCTGAAGACGATCGTGTTCGTGTATGCGGCGCTGCTGGCGTGCGTTTCGGGCTGGCTGTACGCGCATCTGCAGCGCTTCGTGAACCCCACGCCCTTCGGCATCAATCAGGGCATCGAGTACCTGTTCATGGCCGTCGTCGGCGGTGCGGGAAGCGTGTGGGGGGCCGTGGTCGGCGCGTCGATCATCACGCTCGCGAAGCAGGTGCTCCAGAACATCCTGCCCACGCTCCTCGGCAAGAGCGGGAATTTCGAGATCGTGGTGTTCGGGATCCTCATGATCCTGCTCCTGCAGTGGGCGCGCAACGGCGTGTGGCCGTGGCTTGCGCATCTGCTGCCGACCGTGCCGCCCGCGCCGGTGCCGGATGCGCCGGCGCTGCCCGTGCGGGCTCGCGACAACGGCGACGGACCGTTGCTCGAGGTGAAGGCCGCGCGCAAGCAGTTCGGCGGTCTCGTTGCCGTGTCCGACCTCTCGTTTCGCGTGAGCCAGGGCGAGATCGTCGGGCTGATCGGGCCGAATGGCGCGGGGAAGAGCACCATGTTCAACCTCATCTCCGGCGCGCTGCCGCTCAGCTCCGGTGCCATCCTGTTCCAGGGCGAGAGCATCGGCAGCCTGAGCCCGCATCGGATCGCGCGCAAGGGCATCGGCCGAACGTTCCAGCACGTCAAGCTCGTGCCGCACATGTCGGTGCTCGACAACGTTGCGCTCGGCGCATACCTGCGCGGCGACGCGGGCGTGTTCCGGGCGGCGCTGCGCCTCGACCGCCGCGAGGAAGCTCGTGTGCGTGCCGACGCCGCGCGCGCAATCGCTCGCACCGGTCTCGCTGCCCTCGTGCACGATGCCGCCGGAAGCTTGCCGCTCGGCAAGCAGCGCGTGGTCGAGATCGCGCGGGCGCTGGCGGCCGATCCGCTGCTGCTGCTGCTCGACGAGCCGGCCGCCGGCCTGCGCTTCATGGAAAAGCAGGAGCTCGCCGCGCTGTTGCGCAGCCTGAAGGCGGAGGGCATGACGGTGCTGCTGGTGGAGCACGACATGGACTTCGTGATGGGGCTCACCGATCGGCTGGTCGTGATGGAGTTCGGCGAGAAGCTCGCCGAAGGCGTGCCCGCCGAGATCCAGCTCAATCCCGCCGTGCGCGAGGCCTACCTCGGGAGCGTCGCGTGACGGCCGCAGGCCAGGCGCACAGCGCCGCGCCGCTGCTCGAGGTCGAGCACCTGCACGTCGCGTACGGCAAGGTGGAGGCCGTGCACGACGTCTCGCTGCGCGTGCCCGCTGGGGCGATCGTGTCCGTCATCGGTCCCAACGGCGCGGGCAAGACGACCCTGCTCGGCGCCGTCATGGGCCTGCTGCGGGCGCGCGGAGGCCTGCGCTATCACGGCGAGGACGTTTCGCGCCTCAGCGTCGAGCAGCGCGTGCGGCGCGGTCTCATTCTCGTGCCGGAGCGGCGCGAGCTGTTCGCCGCGATGAGCGTCGCGGACAACCTGCAGCTCGGCGCATTCCAGCGCGCGCGCCGCGGCGACGGCGGCTGGAGGAGCACCCTCGACGAGGTGTACGCACGGTTTCCGCGCCTGCAGGAACGCCGCGACCAGCTCGCAGGCACGCTGTCCGGGGGCGAGCGTCAGATGCTCGCCATGGGTCGGGCGCTGATGGGCGAGCCGCGGCTCCTCATGCTCGACGAGCCTTCGCTCGGACTGGCGCCGCTGATCGTGCGCGAGATCTTCAGCATCATCGCTGCCCTGCGCGCGACGGGCGTGTCGATTCTCCTGATCGAGCAGAACGCCCGGGCGGCGTTGCAGGTCTCCGACTACGGCTATGTCCTGGAGACCGGGGAGCTTGCCACCCAGGGCGAGAGCGCTGCGCTCGCGGCCGACGCCCGCGTGGCGGCGACGTATCTCGGCAGCACCGCGACGCGGCCGGCGGCCACGTAGCCCCGGGGCCGCGGGCCGCGCCGTAAACCCCGCGCTTGCCCGTCCGGGGGGTCGCCCCCACAATCTGCGTCTGACCCGCGCCCCCGCGGCTGCACGTCCAAGGACTCCCGTGACCGATCTCTCCCTTCCCGCCGTCTCCGGCGCGCTTCTCGCCGAAGCCAACCGCCTGCTCCTCGCTCCCGCGGGTCTCGACGCCGCCGCCCTCGGAGGCGTGCTGGCCTCGATCCATACCCACGACGTCGACTTTGCCGACCTCTATTTCCAGTACTCGCGGGTCGAGAGCTGGAGCCTCGAGGAAGGCATCGTCAAGTCGGGGGCGTTCACCATCGATCGCGGGGTCGGGGTGCGCGCGGTGCACGGCGAGAAGCAGGCGTTCGCCTATTCCGACGACATCACGCTCAAGGCCCTGCAGGAAGCGGCCGTCGCGACGCGTGCGATCGGCCGCCAGGGCCAATCGGCGGTGGCCGCCCTCGACCGCGTCGGCGCCGCGCGCGCCCTGTATGCGCCCGCCGATCCGCTGGGCTCGCTGCCCGATGGGGAGAAGGTGGCATTGCTCGAACGGCTCGAGCGCCGGGCGCGTGCCCGCGACCCGCGCGTCGTGCAGGTGATGGCGTCCCTCGCGGGCGAATACGAGGCCGTGCTCGTGGCTCGCAGCGACGGTCTGATGGCCGCCGACATCCGGCCGCTCGTGCGGCTGTCGCTGCACGTCATCGTCGAGGAAAACGGCCGGCGCGAGCAGGGCTCGGCCGGTGGCGGCGGCCGCTGCGACTACGCCTACTTCACGGACGCCATCGTCGACGACTACGCCGCGCGCGCCGTCGACCAGGCGCTGCTCAATCTCGGCGCGCGCGAAGCACCGGCGGGCAGCATGACCGTGGTGCTCGGCAACGGCTGGCCGGGCATCCTGCTGCACGAGGCGATCGGCCACGGCCTCGAAGGCGATTTCAACCGCAAGGGAACGAGCGCTTTCGCGGGCCGCGTCGGCCAGCGCGTCGCGGCACCCGGGGTGACCGTCGTCGACGACGGCACGATCGAGCGGCGCCGCGGATCGCTCAACATCGACGACGAAGGCAACCCCACGCGCCGCACCGTGCTGATCGAGGACGGCATCCTCAAGGGCTACATGCAGGACGAGCTCAACGGCCGGCTGATGAACGTCGCCTCGACGGGCAACGGCCGACGCGAATCCTTTGCGCACCTGCCGATGCCGCGCATGACCAACACGATCATGCTGGCGGGTTCGCACGATCCGGCCGAGATCATCGCTTCGGTGAAGAACGGCCTCTACGCCGTGAACTTCGGCGGCGGGCAGGTCGACATCACCAGCGGCAAGTTCGTGTTCTCGGCGGCCGAAGCGTGGAAGATCGAGGACGGCAAGCTCGCGTATCCGGTGAAAGGCGCAACCCTCATCGGCAACGGCCCCGACGCCCTCACGCGCGTGTCGATGATCGGCAACGACCTCGCGCTCGATCCGGGCGTGGGCACGTGCGGCAAGGACGGCCAGAGCGTGCCGGTGGGCGTCGGTCAGCCGACGCTGCGGATCGATGGCCTGACGGTGGGTGGCACGGCCTGAGGCGGCACCCGACGGCGCTGCGCGACCCAAGCGCTGCCGGCAGCGCGCCGCAAACGCATCGTCGAGGGCCGGCGTGCTGGAGCCATGAGGCGTCCGGCGCGCCCCACGCGATGGCTCGCAGCGCCGTCCTGGCCGCCACTCAGTGCAGCGGGCCCTTGGCCTGGCCGCCGGTGACGCTGGGGGCCGGCGAAGCGTGATGCATCACCATGCGCCAGCCCGACGGCGTGCGCATGAACACGTTGGTGGCGAGTGCGGTGCCGCGCGGCGTGCCGTCGGCGCCGACCGCGACCTGCTCCAGCGCGCTCTGCATCGCGAGCCCCACCGTCTCGATCGTGACGACCTCCTCGAGCCGGAACGTGAGGCGCTCGTCGCCCGAGAAGATCTGCTCCCACCCGGCGCGCACGGCGTCGTAGCCGACGAGGCGGCCGCTGCCGGGATGGATGCAAAGGATCTCCTCGTCCTCCGCCCAGACGCTCATCATCGCGTCGATGTCGCGCGCCTCGAAGGCCTGGTAGAACGCGATCGCCGCATCCGTCGGCGTGGTGAAGATCGGAACGCTGCGCGCCTGGGCCATGGCAATCGTGAAATCTGCGGGATGAAAGTCGCCGCCCGGCGGATCACGCCGGCAGGCGGTCGCCGGGCTTCGCGAGATCGATGCGGTCGCGTCGATCTGCGCGAGCGACGCTCAACGCGCCGCATTGCGCGCGAGATCATACACGGCGTCCGGGCCGAGGTCGCGCATGCACTTGAAGTGGCCGAGCGGGCAGTCGCGCTTGAAGCAGGGGCTGCACGCGATGTCGATCCGCGCGACGTGCGCCACGGGCGAGAGCGGCGGCGTGTAGACCGGCGACGAGGACCCGAACAGTCCGACCACCGGCACGCCGACCGCGCTCGCAGCGTGCATCAGGCCCGAGTCGTTGCTCACGACGATCGAGGCGAGCGAAAGCAGGTCGATGGCGCTGCCGAGATCGGTGCGGCCGGTGAGATCGCGGATGAAGGGCGCCGAGCTGCCGGCCGCGCCGAGCACGGCGTCCGCCGCCATCCGATCGTTGGGCGAGCCGATGATCCAGACCTGCATCCCGGTTTCGAGGAAGCGCCCCGCGAGATCGGCGAAGTGACTCGGCGGCCAGCGCTTGGCCGGTCCGAACTCGGCGCCGGGACACAGCACCGCCACGCGCCGGCGCGAGCGCAACTGCAGCGCCACCGCGGCCGCCGCGCGATTCGCCACATCGGGCACGAGCACCGGGGCAGGCGGCATCGGCACGAGCTCGCCGGGACGCGCGACCAGCGCAGCGAAGCGATCGACGAGACGCGGCCGCTCCTTCGGCCGCAGGCGGCGGGCATCGTTGATGAGGCCCCAGCGCGCCTCGCCGACGTAGCCGGTCCGGTGCGGAATGCCCGCGAGCCAGGGGATCAGCGCCGACTTCCACGAATTGGGCAGCACGATCGCGCGGGTGTAGCGCGGCCGTCCCTGCGTCGTCGCGCAACGAGCGCGCGAGCTCGCGCCGGGCTGCGAGCTCCACGCGCCCATGCCCGATGCGGTTCTCGAGGATGCGCCCGATGCCGCGCATGCGGGCGTACACCGGCGCGCACCACGGCGGCGCGAGGACGTCCACGATGGGCTCCTCCATCGGCTCGCGCAGGAGCGCGACGACGGGCTCCGAGAGGATCGCGTCGCCCACCCAGGATGGCGCGACGACGAGGATGCGCTCGCTCATCGTGCTAGGACCGCTCGCGTGGCCGATAGTCGTGCTCGGCGCCGCGCACGCAGCCTCAGTGTCCGCCGGCGCGTACCTCACCGATCAGACGATAACGCGTGCCGCAATAGGGACAACGCGCCTCGCCCTGCTCGGAGAAGTGCAGGAACACGCGAGGATGGGAGGACCACAGCGGCATTCGGGGATTGGGGCAGTGCACCGGCAGGGCGTCGGCCGTCACTTCGACGACCGAGTCGGCGGCAGTTGCGTAATCAGCCACGATGGACCCGTGCAAGCCACTCGCGATGCGCCGGATTGCGACCGTTCACCGTGTCGAAGAAGAGGGCCTGCAGGCGCGCGGTGACCGGTCCGCGGTGGCCGGCGCCGATCTGGCGATTGTCGAGCTCGCGAATCGGCGTCACCTCGGCCGCGGTGCCGGTGAAGAACGCCTCGTCGGCACAATAGACTTCGTCGCGCGTGATGCGGCGCTCGACGACGGGGATGCCGACTTCCTTCGCGAGCGTGAACACCGTGTCGCGCGTGACGCCGCGCAGCGCGCCCGACGACAGGTCGGGCGTGTGCAGCTCGCCGTTCAGCACGATGAAGACGTTCTCGCCGGAGCCTTCCGAAACGTAGCCCTGCGGGTCGAGCAGCAGCGCCTCGTCGTAGCCGTCCTGGGTCGCTTCCTGGTTGGCGAGGATCGAGTTGAGGTAGTTGGCCACCGCCTTGGCGCCCGTCATGTGGATGTTGACGTGGTGACGCGTGAACGACGACGTCTTCACGCGAATGCCGTTCTCGAGCGCCTCGGCGCCGAGGTACGCGCCCCACGGCCACGCTGCGATGGCGACGCGCACCGGGTTCGACTTGGCGGCAACGCCCATCGCGACCGAGCCGTAGAACGCGAGCGGGCGGATGTAGCACGACTCGAGCTTGTTCTCGCGCACGACCGCGAGCTGCGCCTCGTTGATCTCATCCTTCTCGAACGGGATCTTCATGCCGAAGATGTGGGCCGAGCGGAACAGCCGGTCGGTGTGCTCGCGCAGGCGGAAGATCGCCGTGCCTTCGGCCGTCTTGTAGGCACGCACGCCTTCGAACACGCCCATGCCGTAGTGCAGCGTGTGCGTGAGGACGTGGGTGGTGGCCTCGCGCCACGGCACCATCTTGCCGTCGTACCAGATGAAGCCGTCGCGGTCTGCCATCGACATGATGTTCTCCGGGGGCACGCAAAAGTGAAATTTTAACCGAATCAGCGCCAACTCGGCCCCGAACACCGTCGCCCACAGCGCCAGCACGGCTTCGCGCCGGCGGTTCTCCGGTGCGGGCTCGACGCGCGCGTGCGCGGCCCCGGTGAGGCGCAGCTGGTGCTGGCGGCGCCGGTAATGCCGGTACGCTTCGGCGCAATCGGCGGCGAGCTCGGGCGGCAGCAGACCGAGCTCGCCCGCGATGCGCAGCAGCGCGATGTTCCCCAGGTTGCGCGTGAGCTCCGCGTGCTCGTGGGCGTGCGCGAGCACGAGGTACTGCACCGCGAATTCGACGTCGACCATGCCGCCCGCATCGTGCTTCAGATCGAACAGCGCGGTGGGGTTGGGATGCCCCGCATACAGCTTGCGCCGCATCTCGACCACTTCGGTCTGCAATTTCACCGGCTCGCGCGGCAGCCGCAGGATGGCCTCGCGCTCCTGCTCGAATGCGGCGCCGATGCCGGCATCGCCGGCGACGTAACGCGCTCGGGTCAGAGCCTGATGCTCCCAGGTCCAGGCGTGCTCGCGTTGATACCGACAGAACGAGCGCCACGACGACACGATCAGGCCCGCCGCCCCGTCGGGACGCAGTCGAAGATCGGTCTCGTACAGCGCACCGGCCGCGGTGGTGCTCGTGAGCCACGTCACCAGTCGCTGCCCGAGGCGCGTGTAGCGCACCGAGGCCTCCTCGTCCGCGTCGTCGTAGAGGAAAACCAGATCGAGGTCCGACGCGTAGCCGAGCTCCTTCCCGCCCAGCTTGCCGTAGCCGATCACGGCGAAATGCGGCGCCGGCGCATCGCGGCCGCGCATCTGCTTCCACACTTCGGCGAGTGTGGCCGCGATGATGATGTCGGCGAGCGCCGAGAGGTGGTCCGCGAGGCGCTCGACGGTAAGGCGTCCCGCGAGATCCTGCGCGAGCAGGCGAAACGTCTGCGCGTGCTGGAAGTGACGCAGCGCATCCATCTGGCGTTCCGGGTCGCCTTCGTGGTCCTGCAGCAGGCGTGCGAGCTCCGCGCGCCACGCGTTCCATTCCGGCTCGGCGAGGAGCACGCGCGCGTCGAGCAGCTCGTCGAGCAGGATGGGATGGCGCGTGAGGTAGTCCGCGGCCCACGCCGAAGCGCCCATGAGATGCGCGAGGCGCGGCAGCAGCGGGGGATGCTCGATCAGCAGTGCGAGATAGGCGCTGCGCCGGCTCACGGCTTCGAGCAGCGCGAGCAGGCGCAGGAACACGTCCTGCGCGTCCGCCTGCGTTTCGTGCTTCGTCGCCGCTGCCAGCAGGCGCGGGACGAGCGCATCGAAGCGTTGCTGCGAGAGCGCCGGAAGCTGCACGTAGCGGGGGCTGCCGCGCACGCGCTCCAGCGTCCCGAGCAGCGCTGCCGGTTCGCGAAAGCCGGCACGCGCGAGCACCGCTTCGGCGCTGTCGCGGGCGATCTCGTCGCGCCACAAGGCGTGGAAGTCGTCGAGCAGCGCGATCGTCGTGGCGTCCTGTCCGGCCGCGGCTTCGGCGCCGGCCTCTTCGCCGGCGCCGAACACCGCGCCAAAGTGCGTCGAGACGGCGGTGCGGTGGCGGGCCAGGGCCGTCTCGAACGCGGCCAGCGTGTCGAAAGCCCATCGCCTGCGCCGTCGCTTCGCGCTCGAGCGCATCGGCCGGCAGCGTCTGCGTCTGCCGGTCGTCGCGGTATTGCAGGCGGTGCTCGAGATTGCGCAGGAAGACGTACGCGTCGTGCAGCTCGCGAATGGCGGCGTCCGGCATGAGTCCGCGCGCGCCGACGACGGCAAGCGCGGGCATGGTGCCGCGCACCTGCAATGCCGGCTCGCGGCCGCCGCGCACGAGCTGCAACGCCTGCACCGTGAACTCGATCTCGCGGATGCCGCCCGGTCCGAGCTTGATGTTGGGCGCATAGTCCTTGCGCTTGCCCTGCTGCCGGATCTGGCGGTGGATGTCGCGCAGGCCTTCGTAGGCGTCGAAGTCGAGGTATTTGCGAAACACGAACGGCGCGACCAGCTCCAGCGAGCTCGTCGTGGCGTGTGCCGGTGAGCGGGCGCGCCTTGAGCCAGGCGTAGCGCTCCCAAGCGCGGCCCTGGGTGACGAGGTACTGCTCGAGCGCCGAGAACGGCACCGCGAGCGGGCCGCTGTCGCCGTACGGGCGCAGGCGCATGTCGACCCGGAACACGAACCCGTCGGCCGTGACGTCGTTCAGCGCGGCGATCACGCGCCGCCCGACCCGCTCGAAGAACTCGCGATTCGAGAGCGCTCGCGCGCCATCCGTTTCGCCTTCGTCGGGATAGACGAACACGAGGTCGACGTCGGAGGACACGTTGAGCTCGGCGCCCCCGAGCTTGCCCATGCCGACGACGATCAGCTCCTGCGCAGTCCCGCTCGCATCGCGCGGCTCGCCGTGCACGGCCGCGAGCGCGCGATGATGCGAGGCGACGGCCGTGCGCACCGCGCTGTCGGCGAGCCGCGTGACCGCACCGCACACCTCGGCGAGATCCGCGCGCCCGGTCAGGTCCCGCATGAGCGTGTGCAGCACGACGCGCTCGCGCAGCCGGCGCAGACCTGCGGCGAGCGCGTCGCCATCGGCAGCGACGAGCTGCGCGAGCTCCGCGTCCGCGTCGTCCCAGCGCATCGGGTGGTCGATCGTGGCCGCAAGGCGCTGCGCCTCGTCGGGATGACGTTCCAGCACAGCCGTGGCGTAGCGGCTGAACCGCAGCGCGTTTGCGTAGTCCATGACAGGTCAATCACGAGAAAGCCGCACGCGATCGGGGCCGATCGTGCGCGCGAGACGACCGGCGCCCGCCCTGGGATGCACGACCGTTCCGCTACAATGCAGGCGGACCCGCCTATTATGCCTGCCGCGCGTGCACTCCTTCGCGCCCCGTCTGCCGTCGTGCGGGCGATGTGGCGCATCGCGAGCGCCGCGGCGCTGGTCCTCTTCATCGCGGTCGGCGTGTTCGCGGCGCTGCTGCTGCTCGTACGCCTCGTCGTCTTCCCCCACATCGAGCGCTACCGCGACACGATCACCGCGGCAATCTCGCGCGAGGTGAGCCAGCCCGTCGACATCGACGTGCTGTCCACCGGCTGGGATGGGTGGAATCCGAAGCTCGTCATCGAAGGCGTTCGCATCGGACCGCATCCCGCGCCGGGCGCTCCTGCGCTGCTCGAGCTGCCGCGCGTGGATGTCACGATCTCGTGGACCTCGCTCCCCCTGCTCGAGCTCACCGTCGACCAGCTCGTGTTCGACAAGCCGCGGCTTTCGATCCGGCGCGATGCGAGTGGCGTCATCCATCTCGCCGGGCTCGAGATCGATCCCACGCAGGGCACCGACGACTCCGGCGTAAGCGACTGGCTCCTGCGCCAGCACCGCATCGTCGTGCGCGACGCGCTCATCACCTGGACCGACGAGAGCCGCAACGCGCCGCAGCTCGTGCTCGACGACGTCGACTTCCGGCTGGAGCGCAGTTTCGGTCGACGCTACTTCGGCCTGCGCGGCAATCCACCTCCGGAGATCGCGGCCCCCATCGACATCCGTGGCGAGCTCGGACGCGGATCGCTGCACGGCATTGCGCAGGCCGAAGGGCGCCTGTACGTGCGCCTCGACTATGCCGACGTCTCCGCGTGGAAGGAGTGGCTGCCGCTGCCGCTCGATGTCGCGAGCGGAAAGGGTGCATTGCGCGCGTGGTTCACTTTCGCCCACGGAGAGGCCCGCGAGGTCGTGGCCGATCTCGAGCTCGCGGACGTGCGCATGCGCCTCGCACCCGCGCTGCCCGAGCTCGTGCTGCCGCGGCTTGCCGGGCGTGCCGGCTGGCGGGTTGCGGGCACCCACCATGATTTCTACACGCGCCAGCTCGCCTTCGCCACCGCGAGCGGAGCGGTGTTCGAGCCCGCCAACCTCGCGCTTGCGGTGGACGTCGGCGAGGACCGCCGCGCACGCGGCGGCCGCCTGGTGTTCGACCGCGTGCAGCTGAAGCCGCTGCGCGAGCTTGCGGCGCAGCTGCCGCTGCCCGGCGCGGTGCGCGAGCAGCTGCAGGCGTACGGGCCCACCGGCACGCTCACGGGCGGCGACGTGCAGTGGACGGGAACGGTGGAAGCGCCGGAGAAGCTCGAGCTCGCGACCGACTTCCGCGATCTCGCGTTCCGGCCGAACGGCGCCGTTCCGGGCGCCACCGGTCTCGCCGGCAGCCTCAAGGCGTCCAAGGGCGGTGGCGAGCTCAAGCTCTTCGCGCGCGATGCGACGGTTTCGCTTCCGCACGACTTCGCGCAACCGATTGCGCTCGCGGCGGCGCAGGGCGACATCACGTGGACGCAGGCCGGCGCGAACACCGACGTGCGCATCGGTCGACTGGAATTCAGCAACGCGGATGCGGCCGGTCATCTCTCGGGAAAGTATCACCACGGCGGCGCGGGCCCGGGTGCAGTCGACATCGATGCGCAGCTCACGCGCGCCGCGGTGCAGGCGGTGCCGCGTTACCTGCCGATGCACTTGCCGCAAGCTGCGCGCGAATGGGTTGCACGGGCGGTGAGCGGTGCCACGGTCGACAGCGTGACGCTCAAGCTCAAGGGCAGTCTCGCCGCGTTTCCCTTCGCCGACGGCAACGCGGGTACGTTCACCGTCGATGTCGCCGGCAAGGGGCTCGGCCTCGATTACGCGGAAGGCTGGCCGGCGATCGCCGACATCGAGGCCGGCGTGCACTTCCGCAATGCAGGCGTCACGGTCGACGGCTCGCGTGCCCGCGTGTACGGGATCCAGCTCGCGAACATCACGGCCACCATCCCCGACCTGCGTTCCCCGGTGCTCGGTGTCACTGGCGTCGCGACGGGTGCCACGCGCGATTTCCTGCGCTTCATCCAGGCGAGCCCCGTCAATCGCTGGAGCGGAGAGTTCGCCGCGGGCGCCGAGGCGCAGGGCGACGGACGCCTCGACCTCAAGCTGACGCTGCCGCTGCACGATCTGCCGTCGAGCAGCGTCGCGGGCGAGTACGCGTTCACCGCGAATCAGCTCAAGCTCGCCGGCGTGCCCGCGCTCACGCAGCTCAACGGGCGCGTGGCGTTCACCGAGCGCGACCTGCGCGGCCAGGACATCACGGCCCAGGCGATGGGCGGTCCGGTGCGCTTCGCGCTGACGAGTGCGGACGGGCGTATCCATCTCGCGGGCTCCGGCTCGAGTCCGATCGCCGCCATCGCGCGCGAGTGGCCGGTGCCGCTGGTCGACCACGTCACGGGGACGGCGGATTGGACACTCGCACTCGACGTCGCCGACGACGCGCTCACCTGGGCCGTCGAGAGCCCGCTCAAGGGGGTCGCCCTCGACCTGCCGGCGCCGCTGCGCAAGCCTGCGGGAGACACGCTGCCGATGCGCATCGAGCGCCGGCCGTTGCCGCAACGCGCGCCCGGCGACACGATCCGGGTCGCGCTGGGCGACGTGGCGCAGATCGCCGTGCGCCGAGCGCCGTCGAATGGCGCGTTGCAGGCCGATCGCGTGCTCGTGTCGCTCGGCAGCGCGAGCACGCTGCCGGACGCACGCCGGGCCGACCGTCCGGGGTTGTGGGTGCGTGCGGACGTACCCGCGATCGACATCGACGAGTGGCTCAAGGTCCAGCGACAGCGCGGATGCGCCTGCGAGCGGCAGCGGCGGTTCGCGGCGACGATCTAGCGCTCAGCGGCCTCGATCTGAAGGCGGGGACCCTCACCGCCTTCGGCCGCGATTTCGCGGGCGCCAAGGTGACGGGGCGCCGTGTGCAGGGCGACTGGAAGCTCGACCTCACCGCCGCCGAGGTCGAGGGCTCGGCCACGTGGGTGCCGCCGACGCCGGCCGCCCCGAATGGCCGCGTCCTCGCCCGCTTCACCCGCTTCACGCCGCCACCGCCTGCGGCCAGCCCGGATGCGGCCGCCGAACCGCCCAGCACCGAGACGAGCCCCGCGTGGCCGGAGCTCGACGTCACCGCCGACTCGCTGCGCTCCGGCAAGCGCGAGCTCGGGCGGCTGCAGCTGGTCGCCAAGCCGGGCCGCGGCGAGTGGCGGATCGAACGCCTCGTGGTCGAGAACGACAGTGGGCGCATGGACGCGCAGGGGGCGTGGCGCACCGGGGTGAAGCCGGAGGAGACGCGCCTCGACATCGCGCTCGACGTCAAGGACGCGGGCAGCTTCCTCGCGCGGTTCGGCCATCCCGGCGCCGTGCAGGGCGCGGCGACGAAGATCAACGGCCAGCTCGCGTGGGCCGGCGCGCCCAGCGACTTCGATTACCCGACGCTCTCCGGCACGTTCCGGATGGACACCGGCACCGGCCGCTTCATGAAGGTCGAGCCCGGCATCGGCAAGCTTCTGGGCGTGCTCTCGCTGCAGGCGCTTCCGCGCCGCATCACGCTCGACTTCCGCGACATCTTCAGCGAGGGCTTTGCATTCGATCGCGTCACGAGCAACGTGCGCATCGCCAACGGCGTGATGACCACGGACAATTTCCATCTCAGCGGACCCTCGGCCCAGGTCAACATCGCCGGCAGCGTCGACCTTGCGAGCGAGACGCAGCGCCTCCAGGTGAAGGTGCAGCCCACGCTGTCCGCAGGCGTGTCGGCGGGTGCGGCGCTGCTCTTTCTCGCCAATCCGATGGTCGGTGCGGCCGTGGGCGCGGGCTCGCTGCTCGCGCAGAAGGTGCTGAAGGATCCGATCGAGCAGATCTTCAGCTACGAGTACGCGGTGACCGGGAGCTGGTCGGATCCCGTCGTTGCGCGCGGGCCGATCTCCACCGCGTCCGCGGCGCCGGAGCCCGCGGCGCCGGAGCCCGCCGCAAAGCCATAGCGCCTCGTTCGCCTACAGGAGTGACTCGCATGCAGGATGCAGCATCGTTTCGCGTTGGTGCGGTGCAGATGGTCTCGGGCGGAGACGTCGCCGCCAATCTCGCGCAGGCCGAGCCGCTGATCGCACAGGCCGTTGCGCAGGGCGCACGTCTGGTTGCGCTGCCCGAGTACTTCGGCGTGTTCGGCGAGCGCGCGGAGGACAAGGTGCGCGTGCGCGAGCCCGAGGGCAGCGGAGTGCAGCAGGACTTCCTCGCCGCCCAGGCGCGGCGGCACGGCATCTGGCTCGTCGGAGGCACCGTTCCGCTCGAGTGCGGCGACGACCAGCGCGTGCGCAGCGCCTGCCTCGTGTTCGGACCGGACGGTTCGCGCATCGCGCGCTACGACAAGATCCATCTGTTCGCCTTCGCGCGCGGCGAGGAGCGCTACGACGAGGGCCGCACGATCGAGCCCGGCACGGCGCGCGGGGTGTTCTCGGCGCCATGCGGACCGGTCGGGTTGTCGGTCTGCTACGACATTCGCTTTCCCGAGCTGTATCGCGGCATGGGGCCGTTGTCGCTGCTCGTGGTGCCCGCGGCGTTCACCGCGACGACCGGTGCCGCGCACTGGCATCTGCTGCTGCGCGCGCGTGCGGTCGAGAACCAGTGCTACCTGCTTGCGTCCGCGCAAGGCGGCATGCACCCCAATCGCCGGCGCACGTACGGCCACTCGATGCTGATCGATCCGTGGGGCGAGATCGTCGCCGAGGTCGAGGAGGGCCCCGGGGTCGTGGTCGGCGATGTCGTGACGCAGCGCATCCGCGAAGTGCGCGAGCAGTTGCCCGCGCTCACGCACAGGGTGTTCAGCTGAGGCGCGGGGGCCGTTCGCGCCCGGCGGCCCGCTTCGGGGTGCGATCCGGCGATAGGGCGACGAAGCGCGCGCGCTGACGATCAGGCCGGCGTGCGTCCGGGCAGGGTCGAGCTGCCCTTGAGCAGGATGAGCACCGCGCCGCCGCCGCCGGCGTGCTGCGGCGCCTCGACGTAGGCGAGGACGTCGTCCCAGTGCGAGAGCCACCTGCGCACGCGGCCCTTGAGCACGGGCTCGCGGTTGGGCGAGGTGAGGCCCTTGCCGTGCACGACCCGCACGCAGCGGTAGCCGCGCAGCGCGCGCTTCGTACAGGAAATCCGCGAGCACGTCGCGCGCCTCGTCGGCCGTGCGGCCGTGCAGGTCGAGCTCGGCCTGCAAGGTCCAGTGGCCGCGCCGCAGCTTCCCGAGGACATCCGTGCCGAGTCCCGGCCGCACGAAGGTCTGGCCGGCTTCGAGCTCCTGGCCGATCTCCCACGTGGACGGTGCCGGCTCGTCGCCGTACTTCGACGCGAGGAGCACCTCGCGCTCGTCGGCGAGGCGCTGCGCCGGGATCGGGGCCGGACGCGGCCGCTCGATGCGCGCTCGCGTGGACGGCGGCAGTCGCTTCACGTCCGCGAACGCCTGCGCGAGGTCGATGTCGCCGTCGGCGTGCTTGGTTCCCGCAATCGCGCGCTTGGCGGAGAGGGGACGCTGAGCGCGCGCGATCGCGCCGCGCGACGGGCGCTTGTCGTGGGCGGCAGCCGCCACCGGCTTCGCCTCGTCGTGTGCATTGGCCGCGGCGCCCGCGCGCGCGGAGTCGAGCAGCCGGCGCAGGTCCTCGAGCTTCGCCACCGCGTGACCCGCTGCGGTCAGAGCGTCTCGAGGTAAGCCTCGGCGTCGAGCGCGGCCATGCAGCCCGTGCCGGCCGACGTCACCGCCTGGCGATAGACGTGATCGGCCACGTCGCCGGCCGCGAACACGCCCGGCATGCTCGTGGCCGTCGCGCTGCCTTCGCTGCCGCCTTTCACCCGGATGTAGCCGTTGGCCATCTCGAGCTTGCCTTCGAAGATCCCCGTGTTGGGCGTGTGACCGATGGCGATGAAGACGCCGGTGACGCGCAGCTCGCGCGTCTCGCCGTTGCGGGCATCCTTGAGGCGCACCCCGGTCACGCCGGACTTGTCGCCCAGCACCTCGTCGAGCGTGTGGTGCCACTGCACGCGCACGTTGCCGTCGTCGGCGGTCTTCGCGAGCAGGCGATCGACGAGGATCGCTTCCGCGCGGAAGCGATCGCGCCGGTGCACGACGGTCACGGTGCGCGCGATGTTGGAAAGGTAGATGGCTTCCTCGACCGCGGTGTTCCCGCCGCCCACGACGAGCACGTCCTGCCCCTTGTAGAAGAAGCCGTCGCACGTGGCGCAAGCCGACACGCCCTTGCCCATGAAGGCCTCCTCGCTCGGCAGGCCGAGGTAGCGGGCCGAGGCACCGGTCGCGATGATCAGGGCGTCGCAGGTGTACTCGCCGCTGTCGCCCACGAGACGCAACGGGCGTTCGCGGAAGTCCACGCTATTGACGTGATCGAACACGAGCTCGGTCTCGAAGCGCTCGGCGTGCTTCTGGAAGCGCTCCATCAGCTCGGGTCCCTGCACGCCGGCGAAATCGGCGGGCCAGTTGTCGACTTCGGTGGTGGTCATGAGCTGCCCGCCCTGGGCGAGACCGGTGATCAACACCGGCTTGAGATTGGCGCGTGCGGCGTATACTGCCGCGGTGTATCCGGCCGGTCCGGATCCCAGGATCAGCAGGCGGGCGTGCTTCGCGGACATTCTGTTTTTCCTTCCGAAGAGAAGCGGAATTTTAACCGAAGCGTCGGTAGGCCCCCGGCGCCCCGCGGTCCCCGGAAGCCTCGTCCCGGCGCCGCACCCAACGCTTCGCGCGGTGTATAATCCGACGCGTGAAGAGGTGGCGCCAAAATGATGTTTTTCAAGCGTAAACCCCCAGGCCGCGCAGGCCGGGGCGGCGGCGCCATCGCGGCCCCGCCGCCGCTGTCGCCCCGGTTCGCACGCCTGGTGCGCGAATCGTGGTGGCTGCTCGTCGCGGCGGCGTTCGTGTGGCTTGCACTGATCCTCGCGACGTATGCGCGTCCCGATCGCGCGTTCTCGACGACGGGCGACGGCGGACCGATCGCGAACCTCGGCGGCGTCGTCGGCGCGTGGCTTGCCGACTTCCTGCTCTATCTCTTCGGACTTTCCGCGTGGTGGTGGGTCGTAGCCGGCATCGTGCTGGTCGTCGCCGGATATCGGCGCATCCGCGAGCCCGAGCTCGCGACCGAGCATCCTCTGCGTCTGGGCGTGCTCGGGTTCGCTCTCGTTCTGCTCTCGAGCGCTGCGCTCGAGGGGCTGCGCTTCACGCACCTGCCGGCGACGCTTCCGAGCGAGCCCGGCGGCGTCTTCGGCGACATCATCGGCGGGGGACTCGGCAAGTTGCTCGGCTTCAACGGCGCCACGCTGCTCCTGCTCGTTGCGTTCGCCGTCGGCTGGTCGTTCTTCTCCGGCATGTCGTGGCTCAACGTGATGGAACGTCTCGGCGGCTGGATCGAGGACGGCATCCTGCGCTTGCGCAAGCGCGCGGAGGAGCACGCCGATCGCAGGGCGGGCGCCGAGGCCGCGGCCCAGCGCGAAGAGATCGTGCAGCAGGTGAAGCAGGAGTTCCAGGACCACGAGCCGGTCATCGTCGTGCCGCCGATCGTCGAGGTGCCGAAGTCCGAGCGCGTCATCAAGGAGAAGCAGCGGCCGCTGTTCCAGGATCTGCCGGATTCGCCGTTGCCGCCGCTGTCGCTGCTCGACGATGCGCCCGCGAACACCGAATCGGTGAGTCCCGAGACGCTCGAGTACACGTCGCGTCTGATCGAGCGCAAGCTCGCCGACTTCGGCGTCGCGGTGAAGGTGCTCGCGGCGTATCCGGGCCCCGTGATCACCCGCTACGAAGTCGAGCCCGCGGTCGGCGTGAAGGGCGCGCAGATCGTGAACCTGATGAAGGATCTCGCGCGTGCGCTGTCGGTCGTGTCGATCCGCGTGGTCGAGACGATTCCCGGCAAGGCGTGCATGGGCCTCGAGTTGCCCAATCCCAAGCGCCAGATCGTGAAGCTGGTCGAGATCCTGTCGTCGGCCGTGTACAACGATTCGCCCAGCTCGCTCGCGCTCACGCTCGGCAAGGACATCGCCGGCAAGCCGGTGATCGCGGATCTCGCGCGCATGCCGCATCTGCTCGTGGCGGGGACCACGGGCTCCGGCAAGTCGGTCGCGGTCAACGCGATGATCCTGTCGATCCTGTACAAGGCCGAGCCGCGGCAGGTGCGCCTCATCCTCATCGATCCGAAGATGCTGGAGCTCTCGGTGTACGAGGGCATCCCGCACCTGCTCGCGCCGGTCGTCACCGACATGAAGCTCGCCGGCAACGCGCTCAACTGGTGCGTGGGCGAGATGGAGCGGCGCTACAGGCTCATGTCGCGCCTGGGCGTGCGCAATCTCGCGGGCTACAACGCCAAGATTCGCGAGGGCAGGAAGGCGGGCAAGCCGGAGACGAATCCCTTTTCGCTGACGCCGGACGCGCCCGAGCCGATCGACGAGATGCCCGTGATCGTGGTCGTGATCGACGAGCTCGCCGATCTCATGATGATCACCGGCAAGAAGATCGAGGAGCTCATCGCGCGCATCGCCCAGAAGGCGCGCGCCGCCGGCATCCATCTCATCCTGGCGACGCAACGGCCTTCCGTCGACGTGATCACCGGCCTCATCAAGGCCAACATTCCGTCGCGGATCGCGTTCCAGGTCGCGAGCAAGGTCGACTCGCGCACGATCCTCGACCAGATGGGCGCCGAGACGCTGCTCGGACAGGGCGACATGCTGTTCCTGCCGCCCGGCAGCGGGCACCCGCAGCGCGTGCACGGCGCGTTCGTCTCCGATGCCGAAGTGCATCACGTGGTCGAATACCTGAAGGAGCACGGGGGGACCAATTACGACGAGTCCATCCTCGAAGGGAGCGCGACCGAGGGCAACGGCGATGGCGTCACCGTCGATGCGAGCGACGGCGAGGCCGATCCGATGTACGACCAGGCCGTGCAGGTCGTGCTGCAGACGCGCCGGCCATCGATCTCGCTCGTGCAGCGGCATCTGCGGATCGGCTACAACCGCGCGGCCCGGTTGATCGAGCAGATGGAGCGCTCGGGCCTCGTATCGGCGATGCAGGCGAACGGCAATCGCGAAGTGCTGGTGCCGGCCGGCAAGGCCGAGACCTGACCCGATGAGGCATCGGCTGCATCGCGCCTGTCGGCCCATCGCCGGCCTGCTGCTCCTTGCCGCAAGCGCCGGCACGGCACTTTCCGGGCCGGTCCTGGTCTACCGGGAGGGCCCGCGGTTCTGCCCGCACGAGCGTCCTGCCGCGAGCGAGCGCATCACCGCGGAGCAGGCCATTGCCCGCGCGAAGGCGTTGCTGCCGCGCGACTTCTGCGGCCCGACGTTCTTCGTGAGCGGTTGCGATTTCGAGCCCGAGGCCGCATACGACACCTGGCGCGTGTTCGCCCGTCAATACAAGCTGGTCGACGGCGAGAAGCGCTATGGCGGGCTCGATCACTCGTACGTGGTGCTCGACGCCGTCGGCAACTGCATCGCCAACATTCCCGGAACCTGATGTCCCGTTCATCGCCATCGTTCGCGCGCGCCGCCGGTGCGCTGGTTGCAGCTGCGCTCCTCCTCGTGTCGGAGCTCGCATCGGCATCGGGTCTCGATCAGCTGCGCGCGTTCCTCGACAGCACGCAAAGCGGACGCACGGCCTTCTCGCAGACGGTCACCGGCAGGGCCGGGCGCGCACCGCAGCAGTCGAGCGGCACGTTCTCGTTCGCGCGCCCCGGCAAGTTCCGCTGGAGCTACGACAAGCCCTTCAAGCAGGTCATCGTGGGCGACGGCGAGAAGCTGTGGATCTACGATCCCGACCTCAACCAGGTGATCGTGCGCAAGCTCGGAGCCGGCGCTGGGCGCTACGCCCGCCGCGCTGCTGGCGGGCGACAACGCGCTCGAGCGCAACTTCACGCTCACCGGCGGCATCGGGAGCGGCGGCCTCGAATGGGTCGAAGCGAAGCCGAAGTCCGCGGAGTCGGGCTTCCAGCTGGTACGCATCGGCTTTCGCGACAACATCCCGCAGCGCATGGAGCTTACCGACACCTTCGGCCAGGTGACGCGTCTCGACTTCTCCGGCTTCGAGCGCAACGCCGGCGTGGATGCCGCGCAGTTCAGGTTCAAGCCGCCCGCAGGCGCCGACGTGGTCGGCGAATAACGCCTTCACCCGTGCCGTGGCCGCCGATCTGTTCAGCAGCGCCGACGCCGCGACCGCCAACCCCGCCGTTCCGCTCGCCGAGCGGCTGCGCCCGAAATCGCTCGACGAGGTGATCGGGCAGCGGCACCTGCTCGGACCGGGCAAGCCGCTCGCCGTGGCGTTCGCCTCGGGCAAGCCGCATTCGATGATCCTCTGGGGTCCCCCGGGCGTGGGCAAGACGACGCTCGCGCGCCTCATGGCCGACGGCTTCAACGCCGATTTCATCGCGCTGTCGGCCGTGCTCTCCGGCGTGAAGGACATTCGCGATGCCGTGGCCCGCGCTCAGGCGACGCTCGCGGCCTCGGGCCGGCATACGATCCTCTTCGTCGACGAGGTGCATCGGTTCAACAAGGCGCAACAGGACGCGTTCCTGCCCTTCGTCGAGCAGGGTGTGGTCACCTTCATCGGCGCGACGACCGAGAATCCGTCGTTCGAGGTCAATGGCGCGTTGCTGTCGCGTGCCGCCGTCTACGTGCTCGAGCCGCTGTCGGCCGAGGAGCTCGCGACGCTGCTCGATCGCGCGCAGTCCGCGGCGATGCCGGGCATCGAGATCGCACCGGATGCGCGCGACGCGCTGATCGGCTATGCGGACGGCGACGGGCGACGGCTCGTCAATCTCGTCGAGCAGCTCGCGACCGCAGCGGGCCCGCAGCGTCGCACGCCGATCGATCTCGCCTTCGTCGAGGCGACGATCGCGCGCAGCCTGCGCCGCTTCGACAAGGGCGGCGAAGCCTTCTACGACCAGATCTCGGCGCTGCACAAGTCGGTGCGCGGCTCCAACCCCGACGCGGCGCTGTACTGGATGTGCCGCATGCTCGACGGTGGTGCGGACCCGCTCTACGTCGGGCGCCGGCTGATCCGCATGGCGACCGAAGACATCGGGCTCGCGGATCCGCGCGCGCTGTCGCTCGCGATCGCGGCCGTGGAAACCTACGAGCGGCTCGGTTCGCCGGAAGGCGAGCTCGCGCTCGGCGAAGCCGTGCTTTATCTCGCGATGGCACCCAAATCGAACGCGGTCTACACGGCGTACAACGCGGTGCGCGCGTTCATCGCCGAGGATGGCTCGCGTCCCGTGCCGCTGCGCCTGCGCAACGCGCCGACGAAGCTCATGAAGAACATCGGCTACGGCAAGGGCTATCGCTACGCGCACGACGAGCAGGGCGCGTACGCGGCCGGCGAGCGCTATCTGCCCGACGGCATGCCCGACGTGCAGTGGTACGAGCCGACCGATCGCGGGCTCGAGGCCAAGCTGCGCGACAAGCTGGAATGGCTGCGCGCGCAGGATCGCAGCGCGCACGACGACGCCGGCGAGGGCTGACCCCGCGCGTCTTCGTCCGGTCTCGGCGTCGCCGGTGCGCGGCACCCGCTTTGGTAGAATCGCGTCATGCTCGACATCAATCTCCTTCGCAACGATCTGCCTGGCGTCGCCGCGGGACTCGCGCGTCGCGGCATCGAGCTCGACACATCGGCATTCGAGGCGCTCGAAGGGCGGCGCAAGGACATCCAGACTCGCACCCAGGAGCTGCAGGCCCGGCGCAACGCGCTGTCGAAAGAGATCGGGATGGCGAAATCGCGTGGCCAGGATGCCTCCGCGCTGCTCGCCGAGGTGGGTGGCCTCGGCGACGAGCTCAAGCGGCTCGAAGCCGCGCTGGACGCGGTGCAGATCGAGCTGCGCGATTTCCTGCTCGACATTCCCAACATCCCGAACGCGAGCGTGCCGGACGGGCGCTCCTCCGAGGACAACGTCGAGGTGCGCCGCTGGGGAACGCCGCGGAAATTCGACTTTCCGGTGCGCGATCACACCGACATCGGCGAGAAGCTCGGCCTGCTCGACTTCGCCGTCGCCGCGAAGCTCTCCGGCGCGCGCTTCTCGTTCATGCGCGGTCCGCTTGCGCGGCTGCACCGGGCGATCGCGCAATTCATGCTCGACACGCACACGCGCGAGCACGGCTACACCGAGTGCTACACGCCCTACATCGTCAACGCGGAGACGCTCGTCGGCACCACGCAGTTGCCGAAGTTCGAGGCCGACATGTTCGCGGTGAAGAAGGGCGGCGCTGAAGGCCAGGAGGGCGCGCTCATGGAGCGGCTCTATCTCATCTCGACCTCCGAGATCACGCTCACCAATTCCGTTCGCGGCGAGATCCTTCCGGGCGAGACGCTGCCGCTGAAGCTCACCGCGCACACGCCGTGCTTCCGCTCCGAGGCGGGCAGCTACGGCAAGGACACGCGCGGGTTGATCCGCCAGCACCAGTTCGACAAGGTCGAGCTCGTGCACATCGTGCAGCCGGACCGTTCCTATGCCGCGCTGGAAGAGCTCACCGGGCACGCCGAAGCGATCCTGCAGAAGCTCGAGCTGCCCTACCGCGCGGTCGTGCTGTGCACCGGCGACATGGGGTTTGCGGCGGCGAAGACCTACGATCTCGAGGTGTGGGTGCCCGCGCAGAACACCTATCGCGAGATCTCGTCGTGCTCGAACTGCGAGGCGTTCCAGGCGCGACGCATGCAGGCGCGCTTTCGTAACGCGCAGGGCAAGCCGGAGCTCGTGCACACGCTCAACGGGTCGGGGCTTGCGGTCGGACGCACGCTGGTCGCGATCATGGAGAACTACCAGCGCGCCGACGGCGGGATCGACATCCCCCAGGCGCTGCAGCCGTACATGGGTGGCCTCACCGCCATCACGCCGACCGCGTAAGCCCATTGTCCCTGACCGCTCTTACTCTGAGTAACTACTCCGAGTAGGCCGCCGAGGACGGAACCCGTTACTCGGAGTATTTACTCAGAGTAACGGGGTTGGTGGTTGCGCTGTCAGCGCATGTTGCCCGTGTGGCCCAGCGAATAGCGCCCCGGCTGCGGCCACACGGTGAGGCCGTGCGGCTCCTTGCCGACCTTTACCTGCACCATCTTGCCGGTCTGCGTGTCGATCGCGTACACCACGTCGTCGAAGCGACCCGACAGCCATAGCGTCTTGCCGTCCGCGCTGACGTTGCCCATGTCGGGACTGCCGCCGCCGGGAATGGGCCAGGTGACCTCCACCTTGCGCGTCGCGAAATCGATCACCGACACGCTGCCCTTGCCGTGAGGCTTGCCGTGGATCCTGTTGGAGCCGCGATTGGCGACGTAGAGCTTGCGTCCGTCGCGGCTGGGATACAGGCCGTGCGTGCCCACGCCCGTCTTGATGAAGTCGATCTCCTTGAAGCTCGCGCCGTCGACCACGAAGACGCCGTCGGCCATCATGTCGGCGACGTAGAAGAGCTTGCCGTCGGGCGAGACGCGGATGTCCTGCGGCATGCCGCCTCTTCGAGAGCTTGAGATAGCCGAGTGGCTTGCGCTCGACGAGATCGACCTTCACGAGCCCCTTGTCGAACTCGCAGGTGAAGATCGCGAACCGGCCGTCGATCGCGAAATCCGCGTGATTGACGCCGTCGCAACCGGGCACGTCGATCGAGAACTGCATCGCCATCGTCTTCGGATCGCGAAAGTCGAGCCGCTTGTGCGCTTCGGCGACGACGATCGCGGACTTGCCGTCCGGCGTGAAATACATGTTGTACGGATCGTCCACCGCGATCGGCTTGCCGGGCTTGCCGGTCTTCGGGTCGATGGGGATGAGGCTGCCCTTGGTGGTGTTCTCGGCGTTGTTCGCGACCCACAGCGTGGACAGATCCCACGACGGCACGACGTGCTGCGGATTGAGCCCGACGTGAAACTTGTCGACCACCTTGTACGTCGCCGGATCGATCACGTACACGTCGCTCGACTGCACCAGCGGGACGTAGACCCGCGGGAGCGCACCCTGCACGGCGGGGCTGAACTTGCCGCTGCCCTGCTCGCTGTAGAGGTTGGAGGGATCGATGACCGGCGGCATGCCGGGCAGCGTGGCGATTGCCGCGTGGCCGGCGGGAGCGGCAGGGGCAGGCGCCTGCGCGTACGCAACGGAAATGGCAAGCGTGAGGGCGGTAAGCAGGGCGGGTGCGAGGCGCAGCGAATTCACGTTCTGTTCCTGTGGTGGCGGGTGGGTGTTGCGAAGACGCAAGTGTCAGCGGCGCCGTACGGCGTCGCGGATGGCCGCGGTGGTGCGTTCGACGACGAGATCGATGCCGGCGCGGCCGAGCTCGGCGCTCGCGCGCGTCGGATCCCCCGTCACGCCGAGCGCGGGATCGGCGCTGTCGTGCAGGCGATCGGTGCGCACGAGATGCGGGTCGACGGCGAGGGCGAGCGAGGTATCGGCAAGCCCGGCGTGGATGCCGATCTCGCCATCGCGATAGCCGCGCTTCTCGAGCAGCGCGCGATAGCCGTCGTCCATCGCCCGATAGTATTCCTCGATGGCGTGGGCACGCGCAGGCGCTGCCGCCCACTCGCGATTGAGCTTGGCGGCGGCGATCTTCAGCGCCGCCTGGTAGCCGCCGTGATCGCCGATGAACACGATGTCGCGAAAGCCGTGCAGCCGGAAGCTGCGCGCCGCCGACTCGAGCATCTGTCCGAATGCCGTGCCGGGCACGGTGATCGTCCCGGGAAAGCGCATGTGCGCCGTGGGCGGCTGGATGGCGCCTTCCGGCACGTACGCAACCACCGGCGCGACGAGCGCATTGCCCAACGCCTGCGCGATGCGACCGGCGAGCGCCTTCACGCGCACGTTGTGCTTGCCGAGCACCATGTGCGGGCCGTTCTGCTCGGTGCCGCCGATCGGGACGATGATGGTGGTGCTCCCGGCGTGGATCGCATCGCGCAGCTCCGTCCAGGTGAGCTCCTCGATGAACACGCTTGCCGGCGCCGCCGCGCGCGCGACATGCGGGAGCGCGAGCAGCACCACGCAGCACGCCGCCAGTGCGAAGGACTGCACGCGATGCGGCATCACGCTCATCGGGCGTCCAGCATCGCCTCGGGCGCCGCGGTGAGCATCACCTGCAGTCGAGGATGGTAGGGCGGCTGATGCGCGAGCAGCACGTCGTAGTAGGCGCGCACGCGATCGACGAACGCGACGGGCATGCCGCCGCGGGCATAGCCGAGCTTCGCCTCGTTGTAGAACTCCGGCTGGGCGAGCAGCGGCAGCGTCTTCTTCAGATCGCTCCAGCTGTCCGGATTGAGCTTCTGGCGCTGTGCGAGGATGCGCGCGTCTTCGAGGTGACCGAGGCCGATGTTGAACGCAGCCAGCGCGAGCCACGTGCGGTCGGGTTCCTGGATGCGCGCGGGGAGCTTCGCCTTGAGCGTCTGGAGATAGCGCGCCGCGGCCACGATGCTCACCTTCGGGTCGAGCCGGTCCAGCACGCCCAGGTGCCGTGCGGTCTCCTCGGTGAGCTGCATGATGCCGCGCACGCCCGTCTCGCTCGTCGCCTCCGGGTCCCACTGCGACTCCTGATAGGAAACCGCGGCGAGCAGGCGCCACTCGATGCCCGTGGCCTGCTGCGCCCGTTGGAAGGCGCCGCGGTACTGCGGCAGGAGCGAGTGCATGCGGTCCTGAAGGATGCCGGCGTCGATCCGCGGCACCTCCCCGACGTGCCCGAGGTAGCGATCGATCAGGCGCTGCAGGGTGCCGTCGCGCTTGAGGTCGGCGAAGAAGGCATCGATCTCCTTGCGCAGGGGTTCGGCCCCGGGCGCGACCGCCCACGCGATCTCCTGCTTGCCGTCGACCGGGAACGCGACGTCGAAGTTGAGGTAGACGTTGCGCGCCAGCGCCGCGTGGTGCGATCCCACGACGGCGTAATCGAGCCGGCCGTCGCTCACCTGCGCGATCAGCGCGTGGCCGGACGGAGCGTCGACGCCCGTCCATCGCACGTCCGGGTGCGCCACCCGCACCGCGACCATCTGATCCTCGAGGGCGCTACCGGTCGCGTACGCGACGTCCTCGCCGGCGAGGTCCCGCCAGCCGCCGGGCCGGAAACCGTCGGCGTTGTAGATGAGCACCGGCTCCACGGTGAAGTAGCCCGAGCTCCACAGCACCGGCGAGGCGGGCTCCGGTGGCGGCGGCGCGTGTCCGGGGAGGAGCTTGCCGGCGAGCCTCTGGGCAAGCCTCGGGTGCGGCGGGGCGGGCCGGTACAGCCCGCCGACGCCGATGTGCGCCCGGCCGCCGCTCACGGCCTCGAGGACGTCGTTGCCGGCGTCGACGGGCACGATCCTGAGCGGCAATCTTCTTGCGCGCGGCGAAGAGCCGCATCAGATCGGCGTCGAGACCGACGGCTTTCCCGTCCGGGTCCTGGAAGTAGGTGGCGGGCCCCGGGCGGACGGCGACCACGAGCTCGTTGGCCGGGAGCTTCGGCAGTTCCGGGGGCGGGGCGACCTGCTGCTCACAGCCGCCCACGCACAGGGCGGCCACGACGAGCGTCCCGGCACGAAGGGCCGGGGCACAGCGGGAACGGGCGGCAGCGAGGTCGATAGTCGGCATCCGGGAAACGGGGCGAGGCCGCAATTATAGACGCCCGGGTCCGGGGCCTTCGGCCGGAAGCCGGCTTGCCCCGCCGGTTGCGATGGCCGATAATTCCCCCTTGCGCTCGCCGCGCATCCGATCAACGGCGGGTCGCCCCGCATTGCATGGTCGTGAACCTGGTCAGGTCCGGAAGGAAGCAGCCACAGCGATTCTCTGCAAGTGCCGGGGGAACGGCTCGCCACCCATGCATTCCCGGCCGCAGCTGCGCCCGATCGCCGCACTCGGGGCGCCGCGACTCGCTTATTGGAGGCGGCCGGGACCGCCGGCCCGCCCAAGGCCGGCCCGGGGGAATTTGACGCATGAGCTACCAGGTCCTGGCGCGCAAGTGGCGTCCGCGCACGTTTGCCGAGCTGTCCGGTCAGGAGCACGTCGTGCGCGCGCTCACGAACGCGCTCGAGCGCAACCGGCTCCACCACGCTTACCTGCTCACCGGCACCCGCGGAGTCGGCAAGACCACCATCGCGCGGATCCTCGCCAAGAGCCTGAACTGCGAGAAGGGCGTCACCGCCGAGCCGTGCGGCGTGTGTCCCGCCTGCACCGACATCGATGCCGGGCGGTTCGTGGATCTGCTCGAGCTCGACGCCGCGTCGAACACGGGCATCGACAACATGCGCGAGATCCTCGACAACGCGCGCTACGCGCCGACCGCCGGCCGCTACAAGGTGTACCTCATCGACGAGGTGCACATGCTTTCGAAGGCGGCGTTCAACTCCATGCTGAAGACGCTGGAGGAGCCGCCGGAGCACGTCAAGTTCGTGCTCGCCACGACCGATCCCCAGAAGATTCCGGTGACGGTCCTGTCGCGCTGCCTGCAGTTCAACCTGAAGCAGCTGCCGCCGACCGTGATCGTCGAGCGCCTGTCCGCGATCCTCGAGGCCGAAGGGATCGCCTGCGAGCGTCCCGCGCTGGCGCTGATCGCCCGCGCGGCGCAGGGCTCGATGCGCGATGCGCTCTCTTTGCTCGACCAGGCGATCGCGTACGGCGGCGGCGAAGTGCGCTCGGAGGTGGTCGCGACGATGCTCGGGGCCGTGGACGTCGAGCACGTCTTGCGCATCGCCGACGCCGTGCTCGCGGGCGACGGACCGGCGCTGCTGGCAGAAGCCGACGCGCTCGCCGAGCGCAATCTCTCCGCCGCGGCCGCGCTCGAGCAGCTCGCATCGCTCTATCACCGCATCGCGATCGCCCAGGCCGTGCCTGCCGCGGCCGAAGCGCTGGACGATGCGCAGCGCATCGTCGACTTCGCCTCGCGGATGGCACCGGAGGACGTGCAGCTCGCGTACCAGATCTGCGTGCAGGGCCGGGCGGACCTCGCGCTCGCGCCCGACGAAACGATGGGTTTTTCGATGACGCTGCTGCGCCTGCTCGCGTTCGAGCCGGTCGCATCGACCCCCATCGCCGATCCTGGGTCGAAGCCGGTGACCGGACGCGCGCCATCGGCGCGAGCCACGCCGTCCTCCGATCGCATGTCAATCCCGGTGGCGCCCCGGCCGGCGCCCGAAGGACCGGCCACGGCGGCGACGGTCCGCGCCGGGACGCAGGCGAGCGCCGCGAGCCAGGATGCGGCCGCCGGGGCGTCCGATGCCACGGCTCGCCCGCTGCCGGCCGACGCGCGCGAATGGATCGCGCTCATGGCCGCGCTCAAGCTCACCGGCATGGCGGGGCAGCTCGCGGCGCAGAGCGAGTGGCGCGCCGACGCGCGGCGCCGAGATCGTGCTCGCCCTGCCCGAAGCGCAGCGCCACCTTGCCGAGCGTGCGTACGCCGACAAGTTGCGCGCGGCGCTCGAGAGCGCGCTCGCGCGAAAGCTCCGGCTCGCGTTCGAGTTCACGCCCGAAGCCGCGGGCTCGCTCGCCGCGCAGGAGCGTCGCGACCGCGCCGACGAGCAGGCCCGCACCGAGGCGGCGTTCAGGCAGGAGCCGTTCGTGCAGGACGTGCTTTCACGCTTCGGCGCGAGCATCCGACCCGATTCGATCAAGCCGGTGTCCTGACCGGGAACGAAGGAGCAGCACGCATGATGAAGAACCAGCTTGCCGGGCTCATGAGACAGGCCCAGCAGATGCAGGAGAACCTCAAGAAGGCGCAGGAGGAGCTCGCGAACATCGAGGTCGAAGGCCAGGCCGGCGCCGGGCTCGTGAAAGTGACGATGACCTGCCGGCACGACGTGAAGCGCGTGGCCATCGATCCGTCGCTGCTGGGCGAGGACCGCGACATGCTCGAGGACCTCGTCGCCGCCGCGTTCAACGACGCGGTCCGGCGCGTCGAATCCACCACCCAGGAAAAGATGGCCGGGCTCACCGGCGGCATGCCCATGCCGCCCGGGTTCAAGATGCCGTTCTGAGGCGCTGCGCGCCGACCGTTCACGCGATGCCCGATCGCGCTGCCGCACGTCCCGCCGAGCCGCTGTCCAGCCTCGACGAGCTTGCGCGCGCACTGCGCTGCCTGCCCGGCGTCGGGCCCAAGGCGGCGCAGCGCATGGCGCTGCACCTGCTGCAGCACGATCGCGACGGCGCGCTGCGTCTCGCGGGCGCCCTGGAGCAGGCCGTGCGGCGGGTGCAGCATTGCGAGCGCTGCAACACCTTCACCGAAGACGCGGTGTGCGCGCTCTGCCGCTCCGGCAAGCGCGATCCCGCGCTGCTGTGCGTCGTCGAGACGCCTGCCGATCTGCTGATGATCGAGCAGACGCATGCGTACTCGGGTTTGTACTTCGTGCTGATGGGCAGGCTCTCGCCGCTCGACGGCATCGGCCCGCGCGAGATCCACCTCGATCGCCTGCTGCGCCGCGCGGCGGACGGCGTGGTGAAGGAGGTCGTGCTCGCGACCAACTTCACCAACGAAGGCGAAGCCACCGCGCACACCATCGGCGAGCTGCTCGTCGCGCGCGGCCTTGCCGTCACGCGTCTCGCGCGCGGCGTTCCCGTCGGCGGCGAGCTCGAGTACGTCGACAGCGGCACGCTCGCCCAGGCGCTGCGCGAGCGCCGCGCGCTCGACCGCTGAATTCCTCCTCCCGCCCCGTCTGCGACCGGCCGTGTCCTGCGCGCGCCACACGCTGCATCGCAGCAGCGATGTCGCCCCTGCGACAGTCTTGCGCTCCCGAAGCGGCCGATGCAACATGCCGGGTCCGGCGCAAGACCGGACGGGCAAGGCCGACCAGCAGGTTCGACGAACGACTAGGAGGAGGGCAGCATGAGCGACAGCAGCGGAAAGACGACCGCCGACAGCGTTGCGCAGCCGGAGCGGCGTCAGGTACTGAAGACGGCCGGTCTCGCGGCCGCCGGCGCGGCAACGATGGTCTCGGCGCCGTTCATCCGCAACGCGGCAGCCGCGGAGACGACGGTCTGGAAGGTGCAGACGTCGTGGCCCGCCGGTGTCGGCCTGCAGACGTTCAAGAACTGGTGCGCGACGATCAAGGAGAAGACGGGCGGCGAGCTCGAGTTCAAGCCATTCGCGGCGAAGGAAGTCGTCGGCGACTTCGAGCTTCTCGACGGCGTGAAGAACGGCGTGCTCGAGGCGATGAACTCGTTCACGCTGTACTGGGCCGGCAAGCTGCCCGCCACCGCGTTCCTGAGCTCGTACCTCATGGGGCTGCGCTACCCGCACGAGTGGGACGTCTTCTTCTACAGCAAGGGCGGGCTGCAGGCGGCGCGCGACATCTTCGCGAAGCAGGGCCTGTACTACGTCAACCGCATCCATCACGGCCCGAACATCATCCATTCCAAGAAGCCGATCCGCACCATCGCCGACTTCAAGGACCTCAAGCTGCGGGTGCCGGGCGGGATGATCGCGGAAGGCTTCGCGGCGATCGGCGCCAAGACCACGCTGCTGCCGGGTGGTGAGGTCTTCTCCGCGCTCGAGAAGGGTACCGTCGATGCGGCCGACTACACCGGACCGGCCGTGAACTGGGACCTCGGGTTCCAGCAGGTCGCCAAGTTCATCTGGATGGGCCCGCCCGGGCTCGAGTCGGTCTACCAGCCGGTCGACCTGATGGACTTCGTCGTGCGCATGGACGTCTGGAACAAGCTGTCGCCGCGCATGAAGCGCTGGGTCGACGACGAGGTCCAGGTCTACTCCAACGAGCACCACGGCGCGATCCAGAAGGCCGACATGGAGGCGTGGGGCAAGTTCGCCAAGGCCGGCGTGCAGGTGAACCGTCTCCCGCCGGAAGACCTGCCCAAGTTCCAGAAGGTGGCCGTGCCGATCTGGTTCAAGTGGGCCAACAAGGACAAGGACGCGGCGCGTCTGTTCAGGCTCCAGCTCGAGGTCATGGAATCGCCTTCGTTCGGCTATGTCACGCCGGACATGTACAAGGGCCTCAAGATAGACGCCTAGCCGGGTGCGGGCCCCGGACGGGCCCGGCACGTATTGGTCCGGGAGCGCCGCAACGGCGCTCCCTTCTTGCCTGTCAGCCAAAGCGGGACTTTCAATGCCCAGCCTGACGTTCGTCATGCCGCACTGGCTCTATTGGGCCGGTCTGCTGCTGTTTCCTGCGATCGCCACCTACCTCGTGCGGCGCCAGTTGCGCCGACCGATGGACCGGCGGCCGTCGCTGTTCATCGGGTACCTGTTCCTCCTGACCGCCGGGTTCCTCGGCATCCATCGCTTCTACCTGCGCAGTGCATGGGGCTGGGCGTTCATTCCGCTGTTCATCGCGCTGCTCTACTGCAATGCCGAGGTGCGCGATCTGCGCGAGGACGTGTCGCGCACCTTCGCGGCGCGGCAGCAGGCGGAAACGACGATCGAGCAGGCGAAATCCGAAGGCGCGACCACGGCCGATGAAAAGCAGGAGCTGAGAAAGGACGAGCGCGCGGTCAAGAGCTCGCGAGAGCGAGTACGCGGTGGCCAAGGCGCACTCGGACGAATGGAAGCGCAACGCCTCGATCGCTGCCGGCGCGATCGCGTTGCTGCTGCTCGTCGACGCGATCCTCCTCCCCGGCCTCGTGCGGCGGCGGCGTGCGCTGGAGCTCGCGCATCCGGATGTCGAGGTCGTCCACGCCGAAGCACCCGTGGTGCACGAAGCCGGTACCGGCGAGGACCCGACGATGACGATGCACACGCGCGTCACCGACGCCATCGAGTGGCTGAACGTGCGCGTCGGCGAGTACGTCGCGTACTGGGCGGTGATCGCGGTGTTCGTCTACTACTACGAGGTGATCGCGCGCTTCCTGTTCAACTCGCCCACCAACTGGGTGCACGAGAGCATGTTCCTGATGTTCGGGATGCAGTACATGCTGTGCGGCGCCTTCGCCTATCGCGAGGACCAGCACGTGCGGGTCGACGTGGTGTACGCGAAGTTCTCGCGCCGCGGCAAGGCGATCGCCGACATCGTCACGTCCGTGTTCTTCTTCATCTTCATCGGCACGATGCTATGGACCGGCGCGCGATTTGCGCTGGACGCGGTGTCGGTGCGCGAAAGCTCGTTCACGGAGTGGGGGATCCAGTACTGGCCGGTGAAGCTCACGATCCCCATCGGCGCCGCGCTGATGCTGCTGCAGGGGATCTCGAAGCTCATCAAGGACGTCCTCATCGTGACCAGGAAGGGAGCCTGACGTGGGACTCGAGATCGGTATCGAATGGCTGAGCGTGCTGCTCTTCGGCTCGCTCGCGCTCCTGCTGATGCTGGGGCTGCCGATGGCGTTCTGCACGGGCAGCCTGGCGGTCGTGTTCCTGTACGTGTTCGGCAACGGCGCGATCCTGAACATGCTGCCGGCGCGCGTCTTCCCGTTCATGACGGATTACCAGCTCTCCGCCGTGCCGCTGTTCATCTTCATGGCGGCCGTGCTGGAGAAGGCGGGCATCATCGAGGAGCTGTTCGACGTCATCTACAAATGGCTCGGCTCGGTGAAGGGGGGGCTCGCGTCCGCGACCGTGCTCGCCTGCACGGTGCTGGCCGCGATGGTCGGCGTGGTCGGGGCCACGGAAGTGACGATGGGCATGATCGCGTTGCCGGCCATGCTGCGCAAGGGCTACGAGCCCAAGCTCGCGTGCGGCTCGCTGCTCGCGGGCGGTACGCTCGGCATCCTGATCCCGCCTTCGGTGATGGCGATCGTGTATGCGGTTGTCGCGCAGCAGTCGCTGGGCGAACTCCTCATCGGGTCCGTGTTTCCCGGCCTGCTGCTCTCCGGCCTGTACATCGCGTACGTGACGATCCGCTGCTACGTCAACCCGAAGCTCGGTCCTGCCTTACCGGTCGAGGAACGGGTCAACATGCGCGAGAAGCTTCGGCTGCTGCGCAACACCATCACGCCGGTGCTGCTCATCCTGCTCGTGCTGGGGATCATCTTCTTCGGCGTCGCGACGCCGGTGGAGGCCGCCGGCATCGGCACCTTCGGCGCGCTCGCGGTGTGCGCGCTGCACCGGCGGCTGACCTGGGTCGCGATCTCGGAGGCGGGCATCGCCACGCTCAAGGCCACCGCGATGGTGATGTGGATCTTCTTCGGCGCGACGATGTTCGTCGGCTTCTTCATCGTCAAGGGCGGCCAGACGTTCGTGTCGGACCTCATCATCGGCACCGGCCTGCCCGCCTACGGCATCCTGTTCCTGATGATGTTGATCCTGTTCATCCTGGGCATGTTCCTCGACTGGGTGGGCATCCTGCTGCTGACCGTGCCGATCTTCCTGCCGATTCTCAAGTCCCTGAGCTTCGGCGGCGTGTTCGGCATCCCGGGCGTCTCGCCCGACGCAGCTGCCGCTCTGGTACGGCGTGATCTTCATGGTCAACATGCAGATGGCCTTCCTCAGTCCACCGTTCGGCTATTCGCTGTTCTATCTCAAGAGCGTCGCGCCGCCGCAGCATCTCGATGGCGATGATCTTCCGCGCCGCGATCCCGTTCATCGGCCTGCAGGCGCTGGGGCTCGGCCTGTGCATCGTGTTTCCGCAGATCGTGCTCTGGCTGCCGGGGCTGCTCTACAAGGGTGGTGGTTGATCACCCCGACAGCGAGCCGCCCCCGCACGCCAGTTGCCAGCCCGTCGCGGCGAGTAGTACGCTCGGACGGGATGTCCTGTTCGGAGGTGGGCCATGCTGGTGAGCGAAATCCTGCGCATCAAGGGCAACGCGCTCTTCACGGCACCGCCCGAGAGCACGGTGCTGCAGGCCGCAGAGGTCATGGCCGAGAACGACATCGGCTCGCTGGTGGTGATGGACCACGGCCGCATGGCCGGGATGCTCACCTTCGCCGAGGTGTTGTCCGCACTCGCGCAGCGCGCGGGCACCCTCGGCGACCTGAAGATCGGCGAGATCTACGAGCGCAATCCGCTCGTCGCCAATCCGCACCTCGACGTCGTGGAATTGCGGCGCGGGATGCTCGAGCGCCACGCGCGCTACGTGCCCGTCATGGACGACAACACGCTGCTCGGCGTGGTGTCCTTCCACGATGTCGCCAAGGCGGTCTACGAAGAGCAGAGCTTCGAGAACCGCATGCTGAAGAGCTACATCAAGAACTGGCCCGACGAAGGGCAGTGAGGTCATTCGACGACCTGCGGCTGCGCACTCCGGTTCGCCCTCGGGGCGGCCCATCGGTCCATTCGACGACCTGCGTGCTGCGCACTCCGTGTTCGCCCTCGGGGCGGCCCCGGTCTCATTCGACGACCTGCGTGCTACGCACTCCGGTGTTCGCCCTCGGGGCGGCCCATCGGCTCACCCCGCGCGCCCCAGCAGGAACAGCGCGGGGCGCTTGCCGATCTCGGGCAGGGCGCGACGTCGCCAGGCGCTCACCGGGGCGCTTTCGATCCATTCCGTAGGCAGCGTGAGGTCCGCGGCGACGCAGCAGTGCGTCGCCGGCCGGCACGTCGCGACGATCGCCTGCAGCAGCGCCTGATTGCGATACGGCGTCTCGATGAAGAGTCTGCGTGGCGCCCGTGCGCGCGATCTCCTCGTCGAGCCGGCGCAATGCGCCGATGCGGGCGTCGTGCGCGACGGGCAGGTAACCGTGAAACGAGAACGCCTGTCCGTTCATGCCCGAGGCCATCAGGCCGAGCACGAGCGAGCAGGGGCCCACCAGCGGCACCACGCGCACGCCGGCACGATGCGCCGCACTCACGACCGCGGCACCCGGATCGGCGATGCCGGGACAGCCCGCGTCGGAGACGAGGCCGACATCGGCGCCGTCGCGCGCGGGCTGCAGCAACGCCGCGCACGCGTCCGCCGTCGCCTTGTCGGGCACCTCGACAATGCCGAGGCTGCTGATCGGCACGTCGAGCGCGAGGCTCTTCAGGAACTGGCGTGCGGGCTTCGCATTCTCGACGATGAAGTGCCGCAAGCTGCGCGCGACGGCGATCGTGTGCGCCGGCAGCACGCGCTGGGGCTCGATCAGCCCCAGCAGGTTGGGGACGAGATACAGCGTGCCGTGCACGATGGTGTTACCCGAGCAGGCGCACGCCGGCGCTGCGCAGCATGTCGCTGAGGCGGATGAGGGGGAGCCCGATCAGCGCCGTGGGATCGTCGCTCACGATGGACTCGAACATGACGATTCCGAGCGTTTCCGCCTTGACGGCACCCGCGCAGTCGTACGGCTGCTCGCGATCGACGTACGCCTCGATCTCCGCGCGCGTGAGATCGCGGAACGTGCTCGTCACGTCGACCAGCGCGGTCTGGCACGCGCCGCTCGCGGTATCGAGCAGCGCGAGCCCCGTGTGGAACACGATCGCGCGACCCGACAGGCGCTCGAGCAACGCGATGGCCGCGGCGCGCGATCCCGCCTTGCCGATGGGTTCGCCGTCGCAGTCCGCGACCTGATCGGAGCCGATCACGAGCGCGTTCGGGAATTGCCCGGCCACGCTCCTCGCCTTTGTCTCCGCGAGGCGCAGCGCCGTGGCGGCGGGTCGCTCCCCGGGCTGCGGCGTCTCGTCCGTGCCGGGTGCGGCGACCGCGAAGGGAAGATGCAGGCGCTCGAGCAGCTCGCGGCGGTAGCGCGAAGTGGACGCAAGCACGAGCATCCGCTTTGAAGGGCCGCCTGCGCGAGGCGCGTTGGCTGTTGTTTTTTCTGCCATTTTTTTGACATGATCCGACGATCCGGGCTATTATCCAACGTTTTTCGCGGCCGGAAGGGCATCGACGTGGCGCGGGGCAGGAGCCGGCAGGCAGGCAACGCAAACGACGAGCGCAGCGGTGGGCCCGGGCAGGGTGCCGGTTCCGCCAACCCGCGGGGCGCTCCGCAGCGTCGGTTCGATGCGCACGGGCTCGTGGCGTCGCACGGCGAGATCGTCGGCACCGTCGACGCGTTCGACCTCGACGGCGTGCACGACGTGCTCGGCGACGAGGACGGCGAAATTCCCGCCGCCGACGTGCACTATCGGATTCGCGGCGAGAACGATCCGCTCGGCCGCCCGGTGCTCGACATCGAGCTCGACGGCAAGGTGCCGCTGCAATGCCAGCGCTGCATGCGGGTGTTCGAATGGCCCGTCCAGCAGCGTACGACGTTGCTGCTGGCGCGCGACGAGCGGGAGCTCGAGCATCTCGACGAGCGCGACGAGCGCGAGGTGCTCCTCGCATCGGCGCCGCTCGATGCGATCGAGATCGTCGAGGAGGAGCTCGTGCTGTCGCTGCCGTACGTGCCGCGCTGCGATCGCCCCGACTGCCTCGCGGTCGACGCGGCGGCGCTCGCGGACGATGGCGCCGAAGCAGCGCCCTCGGCCTTCGGTGCGCTCGCGGCGCTCAAGCGTGGCAAACCGCCGGAATGATCGATCGCATCATGGCTGCGGGCTTGCAGGTGACCCGCCGCCGAGCGCAACTGGCTTGATCGCAACTTCGCGCAACTACCGAAGCAGGAGAACGTCATGGCTGTCCAGCAGAACAAGAAGTCCCCGTCGAAGCGCGGCATGCACCGCGCGCACGACCACCTGAAGAAGCCCGCGCTCGCCGTCGAGCCCGTCAGCGGCGAGGTGCATCTGCGCCACCACGTGAGCCCGTCGGGTTTCTACCGCGGCAAGAAGGTCGTCGCCACCAAGAACGACGAGTAACGCTCGCGCGCGCGGCGCAACCTGCTGCGCGCACACTGGCTTCGCCGGCTGCCGCACGTTGCGCGCGGCCTGCGGCACCACCGATTGCGCGGCTGCAACGCTGCGCTCCATCTCCGATCTGGGATGCCGGTCACGATAGCGGTCGATGCGATGGGGGGCGATCACGGTCCGTCCGTGACGATTCCTGCCTCCCTCGCATTCCTGGAAGAGGCGCCACAGGCGAGGATCATCGCCGTGGGCACGCCCGAGCGGCTCGAGGCTGCGCTCGCGCACGCGCGCTCGTCGGCGAAGGATCGGCTGACGCTCAAGTCCGCTGCCGAAGTGGTGGAGATGACGGAGTCCCCGGCGCTCGCCCTGCGCACCAAGAAGGACTCGTCGATGCGCATCGCCATCAACCTGGTGAAGGACGGCACCGCGCACGCGTGCGTGTCGGCCGGCAACACCGGGGCGCTGATGGCGATCTCGCGCTTCGTCCTGAAGACCCTGCCCGGCATCGACCGGCCGGCGATTGCCGGGCAGCTGCCCAGCAAGAAAGGCGTCACGACCGCGCTCGATCTCGGCGCCAACGTCAACTGCACGCCCGAGCAGCTCCTGCAGTTCGCGGTGATGGGGAGCGCGCTCGTGGCTGCGGTCGAAGGCATCGAGCGGCCCACGGTGGGGCTCCTCAACATCGGCGAGGAGGACATCAAGGGCAACGAGATGGTGAAGGAAACGGCGGAGCTGCTGAAGCGCTCCGGGCTCAACTTCTACGGCAACGTCGAGGGCAGCGACATCTACAAGGGCACCACCGACGTCGTGGTGTGCGACGGCTTCGTCGGCAACGTCGCGCTCAAGACGTCCGAAGGTCTCGCCACGATGCTGTACGAATTCCTCAAGGAGGAGTTCACGCGCAACCTCCTCACCAAGCTGGCGGCGGCCCTTGCGTACCCGGTGCTGCGCGCCTTCAGGCAACGCATCGATCCGCGGCATTACAACGGCGCGACGCTGATCGGCCTGAAAGGCGTGGTCGTCAAGAGCCACGGCTCCGCGGATGCGCTCGCGTTTCGTTACGCGCTGCGCAAGGCGTATGCGGAGGCGGCGAACGGCGTCCTCGACCGCATCGCGCAACGCATGGCCGCCATGCCCGCCATGGCCTCGGCGTCCACGGCCGCGACGTCGGCGCACCCGGCTTCGAGCACGGCGCCTGCTGCCAATGCCCGTTCATAGCCGCATCGTCGGCACCGGCAGCTATCTGCCGGCGCAGGTGCTGACCAACGCCGATCTCGAGCGCCGCGTCGACACCAGCGACGCGTGGATCCACGCCCGCACCGGCATTCGCCAGCGTCACATCGCGGCGCCCGCGGAGCAGACGAGCGATCTCGCGCTGCATGCGGCGCGCAACGCGCTCGCTGCCGCCGGGCTTCGACCCGCCGACGTCGACATGATCATCGTCGCGACCACGACGCCGGACATGGTGTTTCCGTCCACCGCGTGCATCCTGCAGCACAAGCTCGGCGCGCGCGGCGGGCCGGCGTTCGACGTGCAGGCCGTGTGCAGCGGCTTCGTGTACGCGCTCGCGATCGCGGACCGCATGCTCGCATCCGGCATGGCGCGCAACGCGCTCGTCGTGGGAGCGGAAATCTACTCGCGCATCCTCGACTGGAGCGATCGCGGCACGTGCGTGCTCTTCGGCGACGGCGCGGGCGCGGTCGTGCTGATGCCGTCCGAGGTGCCCGGGATCGTGTCCGCCCACCTGCACGCCGACGGCTCGCATCGCGAGATGCTGTGCGTGCCGGGCGGCGTCGCGAATGGCGAGGTCGCGGGCCGGCCCTTCGTGCACATGGACGGGCAGGCGGTGTTCAAGTTCGCCGTGCGCGTGCTCGCCGAGGTCGCGCAGGAAGCGCTCGTCGCCAACGGCGTCGGCACCGATGCGATCGACTGGCTCATCCCGCACCAGGCCAACGAGCGCATCATCGAGGCGACTGCACGCAAGCTGTCGCTGCCGATGAGCAAGGTCGTGACCACGGTGGATCACCACGCGAACACCTCTGCGGCGTCGATTCCGCTCGCGCTGGACGAGGCGGTGCGCGACGGGCGCATCACCGCGGGGCAGCGCGTGCTGCTGCTCGGCGTAGGCGGCGGCTTCACCTGGGGCTCGGTGTTTCTTCACTGGTAAGGAGTGCCATGACGCTCGCGTTCGTGTTTCCGGGACAGGGCTCGCAGTCGATCGGCATGATGGCCGGGTTCGATGCTCAGCCCCGAGGTGCGCGCGACCTTCGACGAGGCGTCGTCGGTGCTCGGTCAGGACCTGTGGCGACTCGTGAGCACCGGTCCGCAGTCCGATCTCGACCAGACGATCAATACCCAGCCCGTCATGCTGACGGCCGCGGTGGCCACGTGGCGCGCCTGGCTCGCAGCGGGCGGCGCGCGGCCGGTGCTGCTCGCCGGGCACAGCCTCGGCGAATACAGCGCGCTCGTCGCTTCGGGCGCGCTCGCGTTTCGCGACGCGCTGCCGCTCGTGCGCTTCCGGGCGCAGGCCATGCAGGAGGCCGTGCCGGCCGGTGTCGGCGCGATGGCCGCGATCCTCGGCCTCGACGACACGAGCGTTGCGGCAGCATGTGCGGAAGCGATGCGCGCAGGCCGCGGGCGAGCTCGTCGAGCCGGTGAATTTCAATGCGCCATCGCAAGTGGTGATCGCGGGACATCGCAGCGCCGTCGAGCGGGCGATCGCGGCGGCGAAGACGCGCGGTGCGAAACGCGCCGTGTTGCTGCCGGTATCGGCGCCGTTCCACAGCGCATTGCTCAAACCCGCCGCCGAGCGACTCGCCACGCGGCTTGCCGAGGTACCGTTCACGGCCCCGCGCATTCCGGTGCTGCACAATGTGGACGTGGCCGAGCACACCACGCCGGATGCGATTCGTGCCGCGCTGGCCGCGCAGGCCGCGAGTCCCGTGCGCTGGGTCGAGACGATTCGTGCCATGGCGGGCCGTGGCGTGACGCACGTCGTGGAATGCGGTCCCGGCAAGGTGCTCGCGGGCCTCACCAAGCGCATCGTGCCGGAACTCACGGGGCTTGCGCTGACCGACGGCGCGGCCATCGACACGGTCAAGGCTGCGCTCGTCGGGGCTGCAGCGGGAGGAACGGCATGATCGGCATCAGTCTCGATGGACAGGTTGCGCTCGTCACCGGCGCCACGCGCGGCATCGGTCACGCGATTGCAGCGACGCTCGCACAGGCGGGTGCCACGGTGATCGGCACCGCGACGACGGCCGAAGGCGCAGCGAAGATCGACGCCGCCCTCGCAGGCAACGGCGGCAGCGGCATCGCCCTCGACGTCACCGATGCGCAGGCCGTCGACAAAGCGCTCGCCGACGTCGAAGCCACGCACGGCGCCGTCACGATCCTCGTCAACAACGCCGGCATCACGCGCGACAACCTGCTCCTGCGCATGAAGGAGAACGAGTGGGATGCCGTGATGACGACCAATCTCAAGGCGACGTATCGCCTCGCGAAGGCCGTCCTGCGCGGAATGATGAAGGCCCGCAACGGTCGCATCATCCAGATCGGATCCGTGGTCGGCAGCAGCGGCAATGCCGGGCAGGCGAACTACGCGGCGTCGAAGGCGGCGCTCGTCGGCTTCACCAAGTCGCTCGCGCAGGAAGTGGGCAGCCGCAACATCACGGTGAACTGCGTCGCGCCGGGCTTCATCGACACGGACATGACGCGCAGCCTGCCGGAAGCGCAGCGCACGCAGCTGCAGGAGCGCATTCCGCTCGGGCGGCTCGGCTCGCCGGAGGACATCGCATTCGCGGTGGCGTTTCTCGCTTCGCCGCAGGCGGCGTACATCACCGGGGTCACGTTGCACGTCAACGGCGGCATGTACATGACCTGACGGGACCGGCTGCCGCACCGCCCATCGCGCGCGCCGCGGGGCGCAGACAAGCCGTTCTGGTAAAATTGCCCGGTTTAACACCCACATCCCTGCAGGGGAGGAGACGCATGGAAAACATCGAACAACGGGTCAAGAAGATCGTCGCCGAGCAACTCGGGGTCAACGAAGCCGAGATCAAGAACGAGTCGTCCTTCGTCGACGATCTCGGCGCGGATTCTCTGGACACCGTGGAGCTCGTGATGGCCCTCGAGGAGGAATTCGAGACGGAGATCCCGGACGAGGAAGCCGAGAAGATCACGACCGTGCAGCAGGCGATCACCTACATCAGCTCGCACCTCAGCAAGAAATGACCGGCTCCCGCATGCGGGTTGCCGCGACGACAGCGTCGCGACCCCATGCGGCGTTTCCGGCTGGCGCGCGCGCATCCTTCTCCCCCTTTACTCGGAGTAATTACTCAGAGTAAAGGGTCGATGGTCCCGGTGGTGCACCAGCGCGCTTCCCGTCTCTTCCGTTTCGCCGCCGATCGCATTCCCTTTCCGAAGCCACCGTCATGAGCCGTCGTCGCGTTGTCGTCACCGGACTGGGCATCGTTTCTCCCGTCGGTAACGACGTTCCCACGGCGTGGGAGGCCATCCTTGCCGGACGCTCCGGCATCGGCCGGATCACGCATTTCGATCCGACGCCGTTCCCGTCGCAGATCGCGGGCGAGGTGAAGAACTTCGACGTCGGGCAGTTCCTGTCCGCCAAGGAAGCCCGGCGCTACGACACCTTCACGCACTACGGCCTCGTGGCGACCATGGAGGCGGTGAAGGACGCCGGACTCGCGGATTACGCGGGCGACAAGGAGCGGGTGGGGGTGTGCATCGGCTCGGGCATCGGCGGCCTGCCGCTGATCGAGGCCACCGGCAAGGCGTACCTCGAAGGCGGTCCGCGCAAGATCTCGCCGTTCTTCGTGCCGGGATCGATCGTCAACATGCCCGCGGGACTGGTGTCGATCCAGTACGGGTTTCAAGGACCCAACCTGGCGACGGCCACCGCGTGCTCCACCGCGAACCACAGCATCGGCGAAGCGGCGCGCCTCATCGAATATGGCGATGCCGACGTGATGGTGGCCGGCGGCACCGAGGCGACGGTGTGCGCCGCTGGGCGTGGGCGGATTCTGCTCGGCGCGTGCGCTGTCGACGCGCAACGACGATCCCGCCGCCGCAAGCCGGCCGTGGGATGTCGACCGCGACGGCTTCGTGCTGGGCGAGGGCGCCGGCATTCTCGTGCTCGAGGAATACGAGCACGCGAAGGCCCGCGGCGCGCGCATCTACTGCGAGCTCACGGGCTACGGCATGAGCGCCGATGCGCATCACATCACGGCCCCGCCGGAGGACGGCAACGGCGCGATGCGCAGCATGCGCAACGCGCTGCGCAATGCCCGGATGAACGGCGAGGACGTCGACTACATCAACGCGCACGGCACGTCCACGCCGCTCGGCGACATCGCCGAGTGCATCGCGGTGAAGCGCTGCTTCGGCGACCACGCCGCAAAGCTCGCGGTGAGCTCGACCAAGTCGATGACCGGGCACCTGCTCGGTGCGGCCGGCGGCATCGAGGCGGTGTTCACCGTGCTCGCGCTGCGCGACCAGGTGGCACCCCCCACGGCGAACCTCTTCCGGCAGGATCCGCAGTGCGACCTCGATTTCGTTCCCTTGACCGCGCGCAAGATGCGCATCCGCGCGGCATTGTCTAATTCGTTCGGCTTCGGCGGCACCAACGCCACCCTCGCGTTCCGCACGCTGTAACGAGGGGGCGGTTGCGCCGCCCCCTTCGCACCCGACCCCCACGGCCATGGCCCTGATCGTACAGAAATATGGCGGCACCTCGGTGGGCACCACCGAGCGCATCAAGAACGTCGCGCGGCGCATCGCGCGCTTCCATCGCGAAGGGCATCAGCTCGTCGTCGTCGTGTCGGCAATGGCCGGCGAGACCAATCGCCTGCTCGCGCTCGCCAAGGAGCTGTCGTCCAGTCCCGATCCGCGCGAGCTCGACGTCGTCGCGGCGACCGGCGAGCAGGTCACGATCGGCCTCCTCGCCATCACGCTGCAGGCCATGGGCCTCAAGGCGCGCAGCTACACGGGCGGGCAGGTGCGCATCCTCACCGACAACGCCTTCACCAAGGCGCGCATCCTCGACATCGACGAAAAGAACATGCGCGCCGACCTCGAAGCCGGCTGCATCGTCATCGTCGCCGGGTTCCAGGGTGTCGACACCGACGGCAACATCACGACGCTCGGCCGCGGCGGTTCCGATACGTCGGGTGTGGCGCTCGCCGCTGCGCTCACGGCCGACGAATGCCAGATCTACACCGACGTCGACGGCGTGTACACCACGGACCCGCGCATCGTGCCCGAAGCGCGCCGCCTCGATCGCGTGACCTTCGAGGAAATGCTCGAGATGGCAAGCCTCGGGTCGAAGGTGCTGCAGATCCGCTCCGTGGAGTTCGCGGGCAAGTACAAGGTGAAGCTGCGCGTGCTGTCGTCGCTCGAGGATCCCGAAGTGACCTCGCCCGGCACGCTCATCACCTACGAAGAGGAACAGAACATGGAACAGGCCATCATTTCGGGCATCGCGTTCAGCCGCGACGAGGCGAAGATCTCCGTGATGGGCGTGGAAGACCGTCCCGGCGTCGCCTACGCCATCCTCGGCCCGATCGCGGCGGCGAACATCGACGTCGACATGATCGTGCAGAACATCGGTGCGTCCGGCCACACCGACTTCTCGTTCACGGTGAACCGCAACGAGTACGACAAGGCGATGAAGGTGCTCGAGGGCGAGCGCGGCAAGACGTTCAAGGCGCGCGAGATCATCGGCGACCGCAAGATCTGCAAGGTGTCGGTGGTCGGCATCGGCATGCGCTCGCACACCGGCCTCGCGAGCACCATGTTCAAGACGCTCGCCGACGAGCAGATCAACATCCAGATGATCTCCACCTCCGAGATCAAGATCTCCGTCGTGATCGACGAGAAGTACCTCGAGCTCGCCGTGCGCGTGCTGCATCGCGCGTTCGAGCTCGACAAGGAACCGGTCGCGTTCGAGGATCGCATCGCGGGCAGCGCCGCGTAACGCAAGTTCGTGCTGCGAAGGGGCGTCTGAAGTGAGGCGCTCCCGTCGAGGCTCTCCCGGCCGCCGGCACCGTGGCACGCCGCAACGCCCGCCGCCGGCCGACCGTGGCCTCCTCCTGCGCCGGCAAGTTCGGCTGGACGCTCACCGCTGCTGACGCTAGAATGCGCAGTTGCTCGATGGAGACGTGGCCGAGTGGTCGAAGGCACTCCCCTGCTAAGGGAGCATACGGGCCAAAACCTGTATCCAGGGTTCGAATCCCTGCGTCTCCGCCAGTCCGTTGCCCCGCGGCGCGGTGTAAGAAGCGAGGCGTGGAGGTTACGGATCTTTCGTCTGGTTGCCTCCGTTAGGCGCTGGCGATTACCTGGCAACCGGATCGCTGCATTCTCGCCTTCTGGGACGAGGAGGAGTTCTCGCGCACGGGAACGCACGAGTGCGGCGACAGCTACTACGAGCAGAATTTCTTTGCGACTGCGAAACCCGCTCCCGTGAGTGCCAGCACGGTGCCCGGCGGCGGGATCATCGCCATGCCGCTGGCGCAGTACAGCTCGCTGGGCACGATGACGGCGTATATGCGCATCGAGTTGGTGGCCGACGACTACGTTTGCGCCGGCTCGGTACACGTCGGCATGCTGGGGACGATCATGCATTGGAACAACGGTACCTACGTGCGCGGCAGCAACATGGTCGGTCGCAGGACGCAGGCCGGGGTCATGACGTGGACCCCCGGACCGGCGGACAGCTTCAAGCGCTAGGCGCTGCCGAAGGCGAACGGACCCCGCTGCGGCGGGGTTCGTCGCTTCTGCGCTCCTCGTGATCGATTCCGAAGCGCATGTTCCACCTGAACAGCGCTTGCCTCGGCGGATCGTCTGGCGGTGCACCCGGCCCGCCTGCACCGCACTCCGGACACGTCACGCTCTCGCCTCCGCGAACGCTGCAGGGTCGGGTGTAGGTGTACTTGGTGACGAACGGCTGCGCAGGTTGCGTTAGGTCCTGGTTGCAGCCCGCGATGGCGATATACGTGAACGGAGGACCGTCTGCAAAAGCGGGACCCGCTGCAGGTATCGGCGCGCCGGTCGGCTGGAAATCGGCGACCAGGATGTTCGGGCACAGGTCGTAGCCGGTGATCGTGCCGTCGAGGTTGATGGTGCCCGGAGTGCCGACCAATTGCCCTTGCGCCGCCGTCCCGCCGAGCGCCTGGAACGCCCACGCGTTGTACTCGAATGCAGAATTATTAGGAGCTGATGACCGTCGCACTGCCGAACAGCTGGTTGAAGTTGATCTGGCCCGCGTTGCCGTTCGCGTCCGCGCCGACCGCGAAGCACTTCAGCTCGCCCGTCAAGCGCGCGCTGCCGTCGGGGAAGGGCACGAACGCTGCGCGATCTGCTGGCCACCGCCCAGCACCTGGCCGGTAGCTGCGGACCACGTCACCGGCTGGTTACGCGTGAGCGTGAGCGTGAAGTCCATCGTGTGCTTGATCTGCGACACGTCGATCTTGGACGACAGCGGGGTGGCCAGCGGCTCGCTGCTGCGGTAGTAGCACTTCACCTGCACCGCCGTCGAACTGTCGTTGGCCAGCGTGACCAGCGTGTCAAAGCCGGGGACCACGAGGATCCGCGGGAAGACCAGGATGCTGCCCTTGTTGCTGTTGTTGGCCATCATGGTGGCGGCGTCGGCGTAATGGGAATTGCCGTGGCCCGCCCCCAGAATCGTTCACCGCTGGGTTCGCACGCGCAACGTAATCGATCGCGATTAGGTTGAGTTCACCGACGCCATCGGTTTGGTCAAATCCCGACCGACGGTGAGACTGGGCGACACCGCGTGATTGCATTACCGAGTGGCTGCGGGGGCGTTGCGCTATCCTGCTCGCGCAACGCCGAATAGGCGAAGGCCCGGGCACACATTCTTGGCAGAACCCAAGGCCTTCTGCGTGCTGGCGCGCGTGAGGGCGCGTTCGCATTGCCGATGCCTGCACGGCACGGCGTTGTCCAGCGCTGGGTGCGGGGTGCATGAGGGCAGGCGAGGAGACCGGCAGTAGGTGCAGAGTGAACCGCTCCGCCGGGGGTAATTCGTACGGCAGTGGTTGCGGCTCCGGCCAATCAAGACCGCTTGGGCTGGCCGCAGACACGCTGTCCGGGGGCGTTTGGTGGCTATGGAGCCGTCCGGGGATGCGTTCGTGCCTCCTGGGCGGTCCTGTGCGGTCGCATTGGCGATGCAGCACCGCACCGCTCCTTCGATCGGGCGCCGCCTCTTCCGGACGTCCGACGCCCCGTGGAATAATTGGCTGTGACCCGCGTCGCGGCATCCGGCGCGCATCGACAGATCGCGCCGGGTGTGCAATGACGGCGCCGGGACGCGGCCATGCGAGCTCGTCGCTGCGTCGCGACCCAGGCCGCCACCGCATCGCCGACCCCATTTGCATAGAGAGGCCTGCTTGAGCGTCCCCGAACCGTGCTTCTTCTCGATCGCGAAAGCCGGCCGCCCGCCCAGGAAGCGGGAGTTCTCCGCACTCGGGCTCGCGGAGGGGCGCCTCGCCGGGATCGCTGCGCGCGATCGCCAGCTGCACCCGTACGCCACCGTCATGCCGGAGAACGCGCGGGAGCACGCGCGCCGAGGACGTGGAAGGCGCCATCGCGATGCCGCGGCGGCTCGAACGCGATCTCGATTCCGCCGCGGAGGCGGCGGCCGCATTTTCCCCTGCAACACTCACGAAGGAGGACCGCGATGCGTAAGAGTCTTTTGGGGTTCATGCTTGCCTGTCTGCTGGTGCCGTTCACGCTGCTGGCCGCCGCGCAGACCTGGCCGGACAGGCCGATCAAGCTGATCGTGACGTTCCCGGCGGGAGGCGGGGCGGACTTCGTCGCGCGCGCGATCTCCCCGGGGCTCGGGGAGGCGCTCGGCCAGACCGTCGTCGTCGAAAACCGCGGCGGGGCCAACGGGGCGATCGGCAACGAAGCGGTCGCCCGCGCCGCGCCCGACGGTTACACGCTTCTCCTCGGTGCGGCCGGCGCGCTCACCATCGCACCTCATCTCTACAAGCAGATTCCCTTCGACACATTCAAGGACTTCGAGCCGGTCGCACTGATCGGATCGAGCCCGTTCGTGCTGGTGGTGAATCCGGCGGTGAACGTCAACTCCGTCGAGGAGCTCACCGCGCTCGCAAAATCCAAGCCCGGGAAGCTCAACTTCGGCTCCTCGGGCACGGGCGGCGCGCCGCACCTCGCGGGCGAGCTCTACAAGCGGATCACCGGAGCGCCGATCGTGCACGTTCCCTACAAGGGCCTCGCACCGGCGATCACGGACCTCCTCGGCGGGCAGGTGCAGATTCTCTTCGCCGACGTAGGCCTGGTCGCGCCGCACATCAAGGCCGGCACGCTGAAGGCTCTCGCCGTCACCGGCCGCAAGCGCGCACCGCAACTGCCCGACGTGCCCACCATGATGGAAGCCGGCGTTCCGGGCTATACCGCCGGCACCTGGTACGGTGTGCTCGCGCCGGCCGGCACACCCAAGCCCGTGCTCATGCGGCTCAACACGGCCCTCGACCGCATCGTGCAGACACCCGAGCTGCGGAAGAGCTTCGCCGCCCACGGCATCGAGCCCGCCGGTGGAAGTGCCGCGGACTTCGCCGCACTAATGCGCGACGACTACGACAAGTGGGGGAAGGTGATCAAGGAAGGGAACATCAAGGCGGAGTGAGCATCGCCCGGGCAGCGGACACCGCGACCGCCGGCCCGAGCAGGGATGCGGCGCCGCGGCGGCAGTTGATCCGGCTACCGACGGAACGGCCGCGCTGCCCCGCGGGGTCCGGCCGCGGCCGGGACCGTGCGCGCGAGACGGGCGATCCGCCGGCCGCGATCCCCGAGCACACGTCGCGATGTAGCGCGATCGCCGTCACGAGCGGCACGTCGCTGCCATTACTGGCCGAATCCTCGTCCGACCACAACCGGGGTACAGCGCGTGGAACAACAGGTCTGCGAATACCCTCGGCGGCCAGTCCCCCGACGACGTCAGCATTCGGCCGCACGCTCGCGCCCGGGACCCCGGCACTGCTGAGTGTTGCATAGGGATACGTGATTAGCTGCCCAGATTGATCCCGCCAGCGCGCAACACCTTTGCCCATTTGCTGACTTCACCTTGCATAAAAGAGCCGAAGCTCGTATCGGTGGCCGGCGTCACGCCCATGCTCGCCAGGTGTTCGCGCAGATCTGGCGCGGCAAGTGCCTGCACCGCAGCGTCTCGCAATCGCGAAATGACCTCGGTCGGTGTACCTGTTGGTACCACTAACCCGAGCCAGGAACTTGCTTCGTAACCTGGGACGCCGGATTCTTCCATGGTTGGTACGTCGCGCAGACCCGCGAACCGCTGGGTGCCGGCAACGGCGAGCGCCTTCAACTTGCCGGAGCGAATATGCGGCAGCGCGACTGCAACGTCTACAAATCCTACATCGACCTGTCCACCAAGGAGGTCGGTGACCAACGGGGCGGCCCCCTTGTAGGGAATGTGGGTCATGTTGACCCCCGCGATCTGCTTGAGCAGCTCGCCCGCCACGTGGGACACGGATCCGGTTCCATAAGAGCCGTAGTTGAGCGCTCCCGGCTTCGTTCGCGCCAAGGAGATCAAATCGCGCACGTTGCTTGCCGGTACGGAAGGGTTCGCGACCAGTACGAGCTGATTTCGTACCAGCATGACGACGGGTGTAAAGTCCTTCAGCAGATCGTAATCGAGCTTTAGGCTTCCGTTGGCGGCGGCGGCGGCGTTGATCGCACCGGTGGCGCTAGCAAGCAACACCGTGTAACCATCTGCCGGACTCTTCGCTGCTACGTCGGCACCAATGTTGCCCGACGCGCCCGCCCGGTTTTCAACCACGATGGGCTGACTGAGATGCTCATCCATCTTCGCGGCGATGGCGCGAACCTCCACGTCTGCACCACCACCTGCAGGATAGGGAACGATCAGGTGAATCGGCCTGGTCGGATAGGCGCTCTGCCCGGCCGCAGACCACGATATGAACGTGAGCAAAACAACCAATAGCGTTCGAATCATCTGCAGCTCCTAACATCGTCCGATGATGGCGCGTCGACCACGGAAGATACGCCAAACAATTCACGCTACGCTCATTTGGCAGCACCCCAGCCGCCGATCACTCGTTCGTTCCGACAGCGCGACATAGCGCAAGCTCCTTCGTCGAAACTCCGACACTCATACGCTCGTCCACGAGGAATTAGCCGGTCGCCTACGGCCGCCTCGCGTGATAACGAAAGCGCCCAAGGTAGCCCGGGCGGTGAACCGCGGAGCCATGGCACAACTGGGTTCGCCATGTTGCATGCTCGGCTGCGCCAACGTCAAGCAGCGGCGCATCCAGAAGTGTGGACGTCAGTGCTTGCTCGTACGGCACATCTCCGACCGGCGAGCCGCGGGCCGCTCTTTGCGCGCGATCGCAACGGAGCGGGCGCACCGATGCTCGGAGTGTAACCGTGGCGCGCCGAGCGTTGATTCGAAACGACCACGCTCCCCACCGCAAGCCGATCGTGCATATCTGGTAGACCCCAAATGGCGGCGCACGCCCAACATCGCGCGTAATACACTGAAAGCGGCACGTACGCATGCAACGTTGCGATTCCATCTTCACGGTGCGTGCTGGGAGGGGTTACCTTGGATACAGAGCGGTGGGACCTTGAGACCGACGTGGTCGTGGTTGGAGCGGGTGCGTGCGGGCTGATGACCGCGTGCATCATCGGCGGCGGACCACGCGAGATAGGGGTCGTGCTCCTCGATAAGTCGTCAAAGCTAGGGTGCAATGCGGAGATCGCCGGTGGCACGCTTCAGGCAGCGGGAAGTCGCCTTCAGAAGGAAGCAGGCATCGAGGACTCCCCGGAGACAATGGCTGCGGACATCATGCGCAAGAACCATAACCGCAGCGATCCGGCTGTCGTCATGGCACTGTGCCGCAAGTCGGCCGAGCTTATTCATTGGGTCATTGATGACCTTCGCCTTCCACTCGAACTTGCACGTGAGATAAGAAGAATCGGACACACTCGCCCACGAATGCACGCGCATCCGACGCGATCCGGCGCTCCAATGATCGCTGCCCTTCGCGCCAGAGTCGCTGCATGCCCCAATGTGATCTATGCCGACGACACCCCCGGACAGGGGCTTGTCGCGGACGGTGCGGGTGCCGCAATCGGGGTCGTCGCCGGGCCTGATGGTGAACGGCAACGGATCCGGTGCAAGCGAGTCGTCCTTGCCACCGACGGATTCGGCGCAAATCGCGCGATGCTCGAGAAGCACATACCCGAGATGAAAGACGTGTTGTACGTCGGTGCCGCCGGCAATACCGGGGACGGAATCCGCTGGGGCATGGAACTTGGTGCGGCGGTCGAGAACCTTGGCGGCTATCAAGGGCTTGGATATGTTGTTCCCAACTTTGGCACTCGGCTCAACCCGGGCGTCGTGATAAGCGGGGGAATTATGGTGAACACGCGCGCTGAACGCTTCGAGCGTGAAGACCAAGGCTATTCAGAGTGGTCCAATGTAGTGCTGGGGCAGCCCGAAGGAATCGCCGTCGCGATCTGGGATGAGCGCATTCAGAGGGAATATGCGCATGCGCATACCATGGTGGAGTCACTGGAGGCCGGGGCAATCAGGCGAGCTGATGACGTACGAGCGTTGGCGGAGGCTTTTCGACTCAATCCGGAGAGGCTGACCGCGACGATCGACGAGTACAACCGAGGAGTTCGCAGCAAGAGCGATGCGCTGGGCCGTCAATTGCTCGAGGAACCACTTGTTGCTCCTTTCTACGCGTCGCGCGTTACGGGATCGCTTGCGCATACGACGGGGGGGTTGAAGATCGACGTCAACGGACGTGTACTCAGGCAGGACGGAAAGCCGATTCCAAATCTGTACGCCGGTGGTGGTGCAGCCGCTGGCATATCGGGCGACAGGCCGGACGGCTATCTGTCCGCGAGTGGGCTGCTGACTGCGTACGGAATGGGAATGATCATCGGGCAACACATCGTGAACACGCTGGAAGCCGATCATGCGTAGCGGCTGTCGGAGCGGCACTACGGCTCTGGGGTAGCCCCGGGCTTGCGCAAACCCGATTGCGCTACGGCGTTAGTGCGCAACTTTTCCCTCAAGGCTCGAATGCGGAGCCTTCTGAACGCGAAGAGGGAAGTTCAAGGGGGTGCAGTGGTATGAGCACACTGTCGCAACAGCTGGCGGGTTTTGCGCGCAATCTCCGTTATGACGATCTGCCGGTGGATGTAGTCGAACGGGTTCGACTACATGCGCTCGATCTCATTGGGGTATGTCTGCTCGGGGCGCCGATGCCATTTGCGAAGATCTTGCGTGACACGGTGACGGAAGATGGCGGGTATCCCCAAAGCGTCTTGATGGGTAGCGGAGGACTGAAGCGCCCAAGCGCCTCGGCGGCTTTGTATAACGGTGGCCTTGCGCACGGTAACGAGTATGACGATACGTATGCGCCTGGCCGCTGGCACGGAAGCGCTCCGGTCGTTCCGCCGGCGCTTGCCATCGCGGAGGCATCCCACGCCAATGGCAAGGCGTTCATTGCCGCAGTGACAGCAGGACTTGAAGTGGGGTGCCGCCTCACGCGCGCCGCCCCGGGGCTCTTGAGTCACGGGTTCCACTCCACGTGCACGGCGGGAATTTTCGGGGCGACGATTGCCGTTGGCAAACTTCTGGACTTCACGGCGGACGAGCTCACCGACGCGATGGGCATTTGTGGCGGCTTCGTGAACGGAACGATGGAGTTCCTTGGTGATCCGGAACCGTGGTCAAAGCGCGTTCAAGTAGGCTACGCAGGACGGGGAGCAATCACGGCGGCGAGATTGGCTCGCAATGGATTCCGTGGGCCTCACACCATCCTGGAAGGCCGCCACGGCTACTTCCGGTCATATGCGGGCGAGGGTAACTTCGATTTGAGCACAGTGACGGACGCATTGGGCAGCGACTGGCAAGTCCGCTATCTCTATCCAAAGCGGTATGCGTGTGACCATTGCGCGCAAGGTTATCTCGATTGCGCGATTTCGCTCGCGAGAGGCGAACGGATCAAGGTGACTGACATTGAACGCGTCGATTGCATAGTCCATCCGCTCATGGTGCCGGTTGTATTCGAGCCGCATGATCTCCGCTACAGGCCCACTAACGGGTGGTCGGCTCGTTGGAGCTTGCCATACAACATGGCGGTTGCGCTTGCCGATGGCGCCGTCACCGTGGATTCGTATACCGATGAGCGCGCGAACGACCCACTGACGCGGGAGATGATGTCCAAGGTAGGTTATGTAAAGCAGCCGGACATGAACTTCCCGTTGGATTACCCGGCTTGGGTCCGTGTACACACTCGGGATGGTCGAGTGTTCGAGCGTAAGGAATTCAAGGTCATCGGATCAGCCGAGAACCCGATGTCCATCGAAGAATACGAGCAGAAGTTCATGGACAATGCGTCTCGAGCGATCCCGAGCGAACGCGCGGCTCAGTTGGTGGAGCGAATGCGACAGCTGCCATCGGTGGACGACATCGCAGAACTGGCCCTGCTGTATGGTTGACTAACGAAACCGTGCTGTCGGGAGCCGTTCGCGGCGGGCAGTCGGCCCGATACCGGAGCGGACCGACTGCAGGGATTGCACAACGTTGTTCAGGAGGTGCCAATGAAGACATTGGCGATTTGGCTCGTTCTCGCAGCGTGGGTGAGCGCTGCAGGCGATGTCACCGCGCAGACCTATCCCACTGGACCGATAAGGATCATAACTGGCTTCCCCGCTGGGGGGGCCGACGATATCCTCGCGCGCACCATTGGTCCCAAGCTCGAAGCGGTGCTCGGGCAGTCGGTGGTTGTCGACAACCGACCCGGAGCCTCGGGCAATATTGGCGCCGAGCTCGCAGCAAGGGCCACGCCAGATGGCCAGACACTGTTCTTGGGGGCGAGCGGGCCATTGTCCTCAAGCGTGACGCTCTATCCAAAGCTGCCGTACAACGTTGTAACGGACTTGGCCCCGGTCGTGCGGATCGGCGTGCTTTCGTACGTACTTGCGGCGAACCCATCGCTGCAGGCGGCATCGATCAAGGAACTGGTAACTCTCGCGAAAGCCAAACCTGGCACGCTCAATTATGCGTCGGCGGGCATTGGTTCGGGGACCCAGCTTGCTGCCGAGTTGTTCAAGAGGCTTGCCGGCGTGGACATCGTGCACATCCCGTACAAGGGAGGCACGGCTTTGATGACGGCAGTAATCGCTGGCGAGACGCAACTGGGAGTCTTCACTATCACTACGGCCGCGCCGCAAATCAAGGCGGGCCGAATGAGAGCACTAGCGGTTACCAGCCCAACACGCTCTCCGGTGCTTCCCGATGTTCCGACTATGGCCGAATCGGGTTATCCCGAAGCCGAGGTAACCACGACCTTCGGCCTGTTCGCACCCGCAGGCACACCAGAGCAAGTCATCGCCAAGCTCAACTCTTCGGTTCGAAAGATCCTCGAGGACAAGGACGTGCAAGAACGCTTGATCAAACTAGGCGTAGTCGTAGAGGGGGGTACTCCCGGCGAGCTCGGCGCCGTGATCGCCAAGGAGATTCCGAAGTGGGCAGAAGTCATCAAAGCCGCAAATATACGGGTCGAGTGAGCGGCAAGCCACGGTAGATCCGCTGGGCGAAATGCACTCAGGCCCGCGACTGGTAGCCGGTCCGCTGGATCAGTACGGAAACGTTGCTGTCCGCCATAAGACCTGATGCTGGGTCTCTCGCCAGGCGATCCGCTCCAGTCTCTCGGAGCGGACGAGGCATGGGATCCAAGAGCATTGAGTGCGGGCATCAGCCCGGATCGCCGGAGGAGCCAACATGATGAACAGTCAAGAGATGCGCACGCAAAGCGGCGCGGGTGTCAGGGCGCTCTGCGAGTGGGCCGCGAGCGTAACAGCATCGTCCGTCCCCGATGCCGTTCTGGCGCGGGGTGTGAGAGTAATCGCCGACGACCTTGCGGCGATCGTGGCAGCGCGCGGTGAACCAGAGGTACAGCGCTTCCACGCCCGGGTCCTCGCTCGCTCATCATTCGGCGAAGCGACCGTCTTCTGCGGCGGCCGGCAGAAGACGGACAGATTCTCGGCTGCGGTGGCTAATGCTGTCGCCGCCGATTGGCTCGAGCTCGACGAAGGCTACCGCAAGGCATCGTGCCATGCCGGACTCTACACGGTTCCATCGCTGCTCGCCCATGCTGAGGCGACGAACATGGGGTTCTCGGACATGCTGCGGGCGCTCATCGTCGGCTACGAGATCGTCACGCGCATAGCGCGCACATGGCCGCAACGCGAATTGAAGATGCAGGCGCACGGCCGGTTTGCCGCGGTCGGTGCGGCAGCGACGACCGCGCTCGCCCGGGGCGCGGATGCCGCTCGACTTCACGACACGCTGACCGGTGCAGCGACGCTGGTCACGCCGTCGCCGCGCAACCACTTGGTGGTCGGTGCCCTGATCCGCAACGTATGGCCAGCTGTCGGAGCGTGGAGCGGCATGATGAGCGCTGAATGGGCCGAATGCGGGATCGGAGGTGCCGAGGGGGGCTTTCACGATGTCTATTCGACCATCTTCGGCGACGAGGCAAAGCCCGAACACCTGACAAAGTCGCTTGGAACCGAGTGGGCTGTGCTTGACGGCTACACGAAGATGTTTGCCTGCTGCCAGCACCTGCATTCCGCCGTCGAGGCGACGCTCGATCTCAGAGGCGAGTTTGCACAGTTCGGCGGCGTCGAGGCAGTCAAGAGCATTGTCGTCGAAACCCACCCCCCGGCGTTTGCGCTCGCCAATCCGCGGCCGACCACCACCCTTGCGGCCAAGTTTTCGATGCCGCATGCAGTAGCGGCGGCGCTGGTAAAGAACACCGGCGGTGCCGAGGCCTTTTTGTATGATTCGCTTGCTGATAGCGCGATAGCCACGCTGCGCGAGAGGGTCACCACGCAGCCGTACAGCCCATTGCCGGCGCCGCCCAACGATCGCCCGGCGCGTGTCCGCGTTACCCTTCATGGCGGCCGCGAGTTGGTGCGCGAGTGCCTGAGTGCTCAAGGCGGCCCCGACCGGCCCTTCCCGCCGGAAGTCCTGATTGGCAAGGTCAGCACCCTTACCGCTGCTGTGTATCCTCGGCTGGCGCCAACGCTAATTGAATTGATCAATCCAGCACGCGCGCGTGCCGCCGGTGGCTGGCGCGAGATAGTCGACGAGTTGTGCGCTGACGACGCTCTTTGACCCCAGCAACACACACCGAAAAGGTCGGCGCGGGCTTGTCGGCCACAGCCGGCGAGGATGACAGCGGACTCTATCGTGGCGGGCAGTCCAGGGGACTAAACTGCTAGTCTCGCGAACCGGACGGTCAACTCGGGTGCCACGCGGCACTCCGGCAATTAGCGGCTAGGCAAAGACGCTAGCGCGGCAGAATTCTCGCCGGTGCAGCGCTGAGCGCAATGCTAATTTCTGGTTTGCTGCGCGATAGATGAGGAGCTGAAGAACACTATGGACTTGGGATTAGCGGGCAAATCGGCCGTCGTTGCCGGCTCTACAAAGGGTATTGGTCGCGCCGCTGCGCACTTGCTCGCGAGCGAAGGTGCGCGCGTTGTGGTCAATGGGCGGGATGAGCATGTAACTGAGGCGGTCGCGCGTGAGATCTCTAAGGACACCGGGTCGCACGTCGTCGGGGTCGCTGCGGATGTTGCAACGGCCGAGGGCGCAGCGCTGCTCGTTGATCGTGCGAATGAGCTGCTTGGCGGTGTCGATGTGCTTGTCACGAACGCTGGTGGGCCGCGGCCGGGGGGGTTCGACGACCTTGCCGACGAGGACTTTCTTGCCGGGTTCCAGCTCAACTTTCTGAGCACGGTGCGCATGATCCGGGCCGCGCTTCCCTACATGCGGCGGCGAGGCTGGGGGCGTATCGTCAACCTTCAATCGACGTGCATCAAGGAACCCGTGCCGCTGGTGACGCTCTCGAACAGCATCCGCCCCGGTGTCACCGGCCTCGCGAAGGACCTGGCGCAAGAGCTGGGCAAGAGTCAGATCACGATCAACACGGTTCTCTCAGGCCCCGTGCTGACGGATCGGCTTCGAGCTACCACCGCTGCACGCGCCGCTGCGGCGGGCATTTCCGAGGAAGAACAGTTGCGGCGTTACCTCGATCTCGTACCGCTGCAGCGGTTCGGGAAGCCAGAGGACGTAGCAGCCATGATCGTCTTCCTCGCCAGCGAGCCGGCAGGCTGGGTCACGGGAACGGTGATCCAGGTCGACGGTGGGCGCATCCGGAGCGCAGTCTGATGGATATCGCTATTCTTCTGGCGCAGAATGCCTGCGCGAAGCAGTTTGAGGATTTCCCAGCTTCCATCGTCCGTCGAACAAAGGATCTCCTCCTAGACACGCTGGGAGCCGGGATCGCAGGTTCGAGTGCAGAAGGGATCGAGGCCGGCCTGCAACTTGTACGGGAGTCCGGTGGGAAGCCGCAGGCCACGATCATCGTCTTCGGTGATCGCGTCCCCGCGACAAGCGCGGCGCTCATCAACGGGGCGATGTTCCAGTCACGCGACTTCGACCCGGTATACGAGCCCGGAGTTATGTTGCCGTATGGCCCGGTGCTTGCTGCCGCGCTTGCCGCTGCCGAGCTGAGCGGGGCCACAGGCAAGGAGCTTATCAATGCGGTCATCCTAGGAACGGATGCGTCGTGCCGGATCAGCAAGGGGCTGGTATCAGGGTTGGGCTGGTCTCGCACTGCGACACTCGGGGTATTCGGTGCCGCGCTGGCCTGCTCGCGCCTGCTCCAGTTGGACGAGCATCGAACCGTAAACGCCTTGGGCTTAGCGCTAAGTCAATCCGCCGGAAATATTCAGACCGTGATCGATGGCTCGCTAGCAAAGCGGTATCAGAGTGGATTTGCAGCAGAAGCAGGGCTCAAGGCTGCGCTCCTCGCGTCGCGTGGGATCACCGGACCGGTGAATGTCTTCGAAGGGCGATGCGGCTTCTTCAACTTGTATGAGTCCGGCAATTTTCGACGCGAATTGATGCTGGACGGACTCGGCGAACGCTACGAAGGAGCGGAGTGCAGCATTAAGCCGTATCCGTGCTCGCGCGAGCAGCACGGCGCGATCGCGGCCGCCCTCGAGCTCTTCGCGGCGGGAGTCCGTGTCGCGGACATCGAGTCGGTGCGCGTCCGCCTGCCGCCTAATGCCTTCTCGTTAAGCGGCAAGCCGTATCCGCAATTCGGGCCGCACACGATAGCTGCCGCGATCAGCAGCGCGGCGTACGGTACCGCGGTCGCTTTGCTTTTCGGGAGAGTGTCACTTGCCGATTACGAGGAAAATAGCATCGCACGCGCCGAAGTGCTCGAACTGACGGATCGAATCACCGTCGAGATCGACCCTTCGGTCGACAATCCGCGGTCGCTCGTGCCGCAGACCGTAATTGCAAGCCTTCGTGGCGGTAGCGCGCGTGAGGCAGTCTGCTCGGAGATGCCGGGTTCGCCCGCGACGCCGCTTGATCCGAAGGCACTGAAGGAAAAGTTCTCGAGTTGCGTGAGTCATAGCGCGCGGCGCCTGAGTGCAGGGCGCGCGCTCGACGTCGAGCGAGCCGTCATGCACCTCGAGTCAGCGCCCGAGCCCACCTTAGCCCGCATTTCGACGCCTTCGGCCTCGGCGAGGCCGCGCAGGTCCGTAAGCTCCCCCGTCAAGTAGACAGTCCGCTGTGATCTCGCGCACCTCGTCGAGCGAATCGAACAGGTAGTCGCTCAGCACCTTCTCGCGATAGGTCCGGTTGAAGGGCTCGATGTACGCGTTCTGATCGGGTTTGCCAGGTTGGATAAAGCGCAGCTCGATGTCCTGGACCTTGCACCAAGTGTGAAGATCTTGCTCGTGCGCTCCGGCCGTAGTCGCAGCGAATTGCTGTCGGCCGCCCGTGTGCAGGTCGATCATCTGGGTTACAAAATGATCGGGTGTGCGGCAAGAATGCTGACCGCGATGTCGATGCCCCGTGCGTACCGGTTGGCTTCGTCGATCACGTTGATGGTCCGGAACACGCGGCCGGTGTGGAGCGTGCCGCGCATGAAGTCGAGTGTCCAGACCGGCATTCATCCGTGGTTCGACCACGAGCGGTTGCCGTTCCCGCTACGGGACCTTCTCTCGAGGCTTTGGCTCAGGATATCCCACGCCTAGGAAATGGTTTCATATGGCGTTGGTGTGCGGTAGCCTTCGACCGATCCGGAAGGCCTCGATCGGTAGCAGTCAACCGCGTGCACGTGCAGTCACTCCAAACGGCGAATAAGCAGGAAACAAGAGTCGCGGCCGTCGTAGGACACAACCCCGCGGCGTTCGGGTGGTCGTCGTCAATCCTTCAGTGCCGGCAACCACCTTACAGGAACTGATCGCGTATGCCCACGCCAACCCCGGAAAGCTCAATTTCGGTTCCGGTGGCAATGGCACCGTGCCCCACGTGAGTGGCGAGTTGTTCAAGCTAAAGGCACACGTCGACATGGTACATATCCCGTTCAAGGGTGCCGCAGCAACCGTGACCGAGCGATTGGTAGGCCGGATCGACTTGGCAATTGACACCGCAACCCCGTACCTTCCGTTCATCGAGCGTGGCCAGTTGCGGGCACTGGCTGTTCCGTCGGCTAGTCGCTTATCGAACCTTCCGCAGGTGCCAACCACTAAGGAAGCCGGATTGGATGGCATTGAAACCGGCGCCTGGGTTTCGCTGTGGGCGCCTGGCGGCACACCGCGATCTATCATTCAGCAGGTCAGCCGGGACGTCGTCGCGGTAATCTCTTCGGGCGGCACCCGCGAGGCATGGGCGAAGCTCGGCGTTGAGGCGGCGGGAACAGCGCCCGAGGAGTTCGGCAGCTTTGCCGATGCTGAGCTCAACAGATGGACGGAGGTCGTGCGTGCATCAGGAGCGAAAGTCCAACATGGCAGACGATGTCAAGGCCGCGCTCAGGCAGTGTCGTGACATCAAATGCTCCTGCGCTTCGATCCCGCTGGCAACGGCCGGGGCGATTACGCGGCTTCGTCTGTGCCATTTCGTCAAGTCGCGGTAACGCAAGCCCATGACATCCAAGAGAGTTGAAGAAGAGTGGCTTGACAGCAGGCAGCTCACGCTCTTCCTGCGCATTGCGGAAGCGCGCAGTTTCTCGCATGCGTCGACGTTGCTCGGAGTGTCGCAGTCCGTCCTCTCTCGTCACATCCGCCGACTCGAAGCGGCGGCGGGCGTCGAGGTCTTCTACAGAAACGGCCGCGGAGTAGCTTTGACAGAAGCCGGCCGGCGGCTGCAGTCACGTGCCAATAGCATCCTGATGGAGCTTGCCGCAGCTCGCGACGAACTCACTAACCTGAAGAATCAGCCTGCTGGGACAGTGGTAGTCGGCGTTCAACCAAATCTAAGTCGATGGTTGACGGTACCGATCGCCGTTCGCGCGGTTCGTGAGTTACCCGATGCTCAGCTTTCGATAATGGAGGGTGCATCAGCCCAGATTCTCGAATGGCTGGACGCGGGGCGTCTCAACGTTGCGCTGTACTACAGCCAGCATGGAAGCCGCTCGGTGAATGCAGAAGCAGTACTACAGCAGGACATGCTCCTCGTTGGTCCGCCGGAGGCCGGCATGACGCTCGAACGGAGCGTGCCAGCTTCACGCCTTGCGGAGATACCCCTTATCTTGCCTATGCGACCGCACGGGCTGCGCATTGCTTTGGACGACCTCGCGGTTCGCAAGCGTCTTTCTCTGAGCGTTCGGGTAGAAGCCAATTCCGCATCAACAGCTCATCGGGTTGGTACGTGCGAACGTGGGGTTCGCCGTTCTCTATTTGCCCTCTGTCCTCGATGCCTATCAAGCACGCGAGGTCTCCGCTAGTTGGATCGTCGGGCCACGCATTACTCGGACACTTTACATGAAGACAGGCACTAACCAAGAGCTCACCGCCGCCACGCGGCGGTTGATGCAGATAATCCGGCAGGAGTCGCGGCGAGTCGCATCCAATGCTGATGACGTCGCACGTCTGACGTGTGACCGGCGGCTCTGAAGCGGTGCGAGGCAGTCGGGGGCTGACCAGCAATTGGGGTTCGGGCAGTGGGATCAGTGGAGCGCTTCACTTGTACAGCCCGCTGCCGGCCAGCGCGTTGTCGTAGAAATCCCAGATGCTGCCCAAGGCGGAGCTCCGCGGGCACGTGGACGCGGGGGACACCGCTGGGCGCCCGTGGTGCTGGGTCAAGGTCAAGAACCGCGGCTATTCTCGGCAGGACGCGGTCGGCTGGGCGCGCTAGCGCTTGGTCGCAAAGTATTCCCGCGCCCGATCCGCAGGATTCCCCACCCGCTTCACCGCCTCAGCGAGCTGCGCTTCGGTTACGCCGAGCGCTTTCGTCCAGTAGCGCATCTCATGTTTCTCGCCGAGCGCGATGCGACTTCGTTCCTGTCCGCCCTTGTTGTTCAGATCGTCAACCATATGTCCTCCGGTGTGCGGCCTAACCTAATGCGAGTCGCGTGCCACGTCCCGCGCAACGAGAGCGGGATGCTTCGCCAAGTCGTCGCAACCGGTTGCTCGCGTCCCGAGGGCCTTCCCCCGCAATAACCCCCAATCACCGAGCTGCCCCGCACCGAGCAATGGCGCCCTCGCGCCTTGTACACTGCGCGCGCCGCTTCGTGCATCCGTCGCAGGATCCCCCGATTTGAGCTCGCGTTCCTCGACGCGTCCTGGCGCCGCGCCGCAGCGGCAAGTCTTACAAGCCCGATGTGCACCGTTCTACCGATGGCCGTGCGAGCATCGCGAGCAGTCACGGGCTTGGCGAGGGCATGCCGATTGCAATCGACGGCCTGCCGTCGTGGGGCCTGCTCTCCGCGACCGTCGACGGATCTGGATTTCTTGCTGCTCGAGTGCACGCATGGGCTATTACCGTCACGAGGTGCCCGGCGGCGAGTTCGTCATCGAAGGCGATCGCCACTGGCGCATCACATTCAACGGCGTGCAGATCGGCGGTCTCTACCCGCGGGTCGACGAGGCGATCGCGGCCGTGGATCGCCGGCGAGCGCGCAGGGTCGCTGGACCCGATCTCACCGGAGTCCCCAATCCGCCGCCGGAACTCACGCTCTGGCGGCAAGGTCCCGGCGTGGATCCACCGGGACCGTGAACGTCAGTGCCGCGGAACCGTGAGCGTTGCCGCCACGCCGGCGTGATCGGACGGCCAGCGACCGGATGGGGTTCGATCCGCGGGGTTGTCGCCGACGATGTCCGCCTGCAGCACGGTCGAACGCGCCGCGGTAGAGAATGAAATCGATGCGACTCGCGAGCGTCGAGACCGGGTTCAGCACGTCGGGCGACTGACAGCACGTCGGGCCTCCGGCGCCCGCCTGGAGCGCAGCATCGGTGAAGCCGGCGGCGATGACGTCGTTGTATGGCATGCCGGAACCGTCGCCCGGTGAATTGAAGTCGCCCACGAGAATCACCGGCAGGGCCGTGGCTGCGGGCCCGCCCAGCAGCTCGGCTGCCTGCGCTCTCTGGATGGACGTGGTCGACGTCGGGCAGCCCACGTCGAGATGCGTGCTGATCAGACGGAAGGACTTGCCGCGTATCTTCGCGTCGACCGAGACCCATCCGCGCCGAAACGTGACGGGACCGATCGCGGGGCTCGGAATCGTGCAATTCGTCGCGAAGTTCCCGCCCTGGGCGTTGGAGAGCGTGAGGTCGGCGGTCTCGAGGTCCGAGCGCGCCAGCAGCACCTCGCGATCGATGTGCCGGACATCGAGATCGAGCGCACTGGGCAGCTCCGCGTCGAAGTTGGGCGATTGCACGACCACCTCGTAGTGCAACCCGCGCGCGCGCAATGCGTGCAGCAGGATGTCGACGTAATCGAGCGCCACGGTCGTGGCGGCCGTCGCTGGCCCATCGGCCGGCGACTGCGTCCGCACCAGGATCGCTTCCTGCAGCGCGATGAAATCAGGCCGCTTCGATCTGACTTCGGCGGCCAGCGCCGCCGCGCGCTCCGGAAAATTCCTTGCGAAGTATCCCTGATAGACGGCGGCCACCTTCTGGAGCAGGTCCCCGAAGCTCGTGGCGGCGGGTACGGCCGAGAGCAGGTCGTCGACGCCGTTGTAGACGTTCTGCGTCATGACCGTGACGACACGGTGTCCGGCGAAGCGGCGCCGCGTGGTCGTGCTGCCACAGGCGCGGACAGCAGCATAACATCGGCAGCAACACGAGGACAACACGAACACACTTCGGACACATCGCGATCATGCTTGCCTCCTTGTGCAGGTTCGTAGGTATCGTTGGTTCTGCGCGCCTCTTCGTATGCGGGTGGGCGCCTCGCGGCGGGGGGCCATTGTCGCGCTCGGCGGCGAGCGGACGCAATAGGGACTCCCCGACGATCGGACGGGCGCGTGTCGATCACCTTTACATTGCTCACGGCCTCGGTGGACGGCCGTTCCGTAATGAAGGGCCGGCGCCCATCCACCGCCCATGGTCGGGCGCAGATCGCCGTCGAGCCGATCGCGTTGCTGCGCACGCGCACCGCAGGTATTCTCCAGCGCTCGAGCACGCTTGCACCCGCCGCTTCACTCGCTGGCCGCGGCAGCACGCGACGCCCACCACGCACTGCCCTGGGGACCCGAATGAGCACCATCGTCACGAAAATCGCATCCGCACTCCGGACCGTGACCGGGCAGAAGGCACCGCCCGCTCGACCCGGCAAGTTCAGGCAGAGCGCACTCGCGCATCAGCTGCTCGACGGCCTGCACGGTCTGGAGATCGGAGGGTCCGCACATAACGCGTTCGGCCTCGACACGAAGAACGTCGATTTCACCCAGGACCTGACGACGCCCTTCAAGCAGGAGGAAATCCGGATGTGCGGCGAGGCGATGCCCGTCGACATCGCTGCGCCGGGGGATGCGCTGCCGGTGCCCGACGAAAGCCAGGACTTCGTGATCAGCTCGCACGTCCTGGAGCACTTTCCGGATCCCATCAAGGCGCTGAAGGAGTGGTACCGCGTGGTCCGGAAGGGCGGGTACATCTACATGATCGTGCCGCACAAGGAACGCACCTTCGATCGCGAGCGGCCCCGCACCACGCTCGCGGAGCTGATCGCACGCCACGAGACGGGCGAGGGCATGCCTGCCGGCACGTTCGACGAGCAGAAGCCGCACGATGCGGACTCCCACTTTTCGGTCTGGGTCACGGACGACGTGGTCGAGCTGGTGAAGCATCTCGGCTGGAACGTGGTAGCGGTGCAGGACGTCGACGACAAGGTCGGGAACGGCTTCACGGTGGTGGTCCGCAAGCCGCTGGATTGATGCGGGATGCGCGCATCGCGCTGGCCTACGTGGCCGGCTACGTCGCACTCGACTGGATAAGCTACATCCATCCGTTCGCGCAACTCGCGATCACGCCCTGGAATCCGCCACCGGGACTGTCGCTGTTCCTGTTGTTGCGTTACGGGCTGCGCTTCATCCCGTTCCTGTTCGTAGCTGCGCTGCTCGCGGAATGGGTCGTGCGAGGCGCTTCCGATCACGCCTTGGTGTCGGCCGTAACGGCGGTCATGGTTGCAGCGGGTTATGCAGGGCTCGGCACGCTGCTCGTGTCCCGATTCCGCATCCGCACCGAGCTGTCCGGCGTTCGCGACGTCAACCGCTTCGTCGCCGTGGCGCTGCTCGGCCCCGCCCTGATCGGCATGCTGTACGTGGCTGCACACCTTGCCGGCGGTGCCCTCGAACCGCGCGACCTTGTTCGCGCCTTGCTGCAGTTCTGGATCGGCGACGCCATCGGCATCGTCGTCACCACACCGCTGCTCCTGGAGTTCTTGCACCGGCCGCCCAGGATCACGCGGCGCGTGAGCCCCGAACCGATCGCGCAGGCCGTTGCCGTCCTCGTTGCCATCTGGGTGGTGTTCGGCTTGCCCGCCACGGACGAATTCAAGTTCTTCTACCTTCTGTTCCTGCCGCTCATCTGGGTTGCCATGCGCCGCGGCCTGACGGGCGCGGTCATGGTCAGCCTCGCGATCCAGCTGGGCATCGTGGCGGCAACCGACCGACTGACGACGAAAGGCATCGAGCTCTTCGAGCTGCAGTTCCTGATGCTCGCGCTGGCCCTCACGGGCCTGTATCTCGGCAGCGCCGTGAGCGAGCGGCGCGACGCCCAACGGCGGCTTGCCGCACGCGAGGCAGCGCTCGCGCGGGCGCTGCGCATGGCTACCGCGGGGGAGATGGCCGCCGCGATCACGCACGAGCTCAATCAGCCGCTGTCCGCGATTTCGACCTACGTCGGTGCTTGCGCGGAGCTCGTCGATCGGCCCGACCAGCGCGCATTGCTGCGGCAAACGCTGGACGTGGTCGGTCGCGAAGCTTCGCGCGCGGGTGCCGTGGTGCGCAGGCTGCGCGACTTCTTCAAGACCGGCGCGCCTCGCCGGGAGCCGGTTCCGCCGCAAAGCCTGGTCGAGGGCGCGATCGAGTCGCTCGCGTTGCGGATCGCGCAATCGGCGATCGCGGTGGAGGTGAGCTGCGAGGCCCAGGTTCCCCCGATCGAAGTGGATCGCGTGCAGATGCAGGCCGTGCTGCACAATCTGCTCGCGAACGCGATCGACTCGATCGCGGAAGGTCGCTCGGCGGCTCGCCGGATCGCGGTCACGGTGAAGCGGGGCGAGGGCGATAGCCTCACGTACGTGGTCGACGACAGCGGCCCCGGTCTCGCGCCCGAGGCGCAAACCCGATTGTTCGAGGCGTTCAACAGCACGAAGGCCGACGGCATGGGTCTCGGCCTCGCGATGTGCCGGTCGATCGTCGAAGCGCACGGCGGCGAGCTTGCCGTTGCGCAGAGCCGCCTCGGTGGAGCAGCATTCGCGGTGACGCTGCCGTTGCAGGAGACCGCCGATGCCGGCCATGGCTGAGCCAACCGTATTCGTCGTCGAGGACGACGCCGCCGTGCGCGAGTCGTTGCTCCTGCTGCTTCGGCTGAAATCGTTCCGCGCCGTCGGCTACGAGTGCGCCGATCGCTTCCTCGATGAGGTGACCGCGGATTGTCCCGGCTGTCTGCTGCTCGACCTGCGCATGCCGGGCACGACCGGGCTCGAGCTGCAGGCGCGCCTCGCCGAGCGCGGCTTCCGCATGCCCATCATCATCATCTCCGCGCATGGCGATGTCGCCGCGGCACGCACGGCATTCAAGGCTGGCGCGATGGATTTCCTCGAGAAGCCGCTCGACCCCGCGACGTTGCTCGCGGCGGTGGGGACGGCGCTCGAGCGCGATCGCGACGTGCGCGCACGCCACGAGGGCACCGCTGCACTGCGCGAGAAGATCGCGCGCCTCTCCGGCCGCGAGCGCGAAGTCATGTGGCTCGTCGCGGACGGCTACCCGAACCGCGACATCGCGGTCCAGCTCGGGGTGAGCCCGCGCACCGTCGAGATCTACAAGGCGCGCATGCTCGAGAAGCTGCAGCTCCGGCGCCTGCCGGACCTGCTGCGCGCGGTGCAAGGACTGCGTCGCGACGAGTAGCTCCGCGCAGCTTCCGCGAGGTGCCCTACGGTCGATGCTGTAAGGGCAGGCCCGTATTTTGGGGGCTGCACTACGGCCATACCATCGTGCTTCCGAACCGCACGCGTGCGGAGGCGACATGCGTATGCCGAGCGTCATTGCCAGTTCTCGTCCCGTCGATCAGCTCCGCGTCGACCCGCGCCGGGTCTACGTGGATTGCATCGATGCGGCGCGCCAGGATCTGATCGCGTATTGGGCACGCGCCGCAGGATGCGAGGTCGTGGAAGGCGTACCCGCGCAGGCTGCGGATCGCGCGTCGGGCCCACCCGAGATCTTCCTCACCGATCGCTTCGGTCCGGGTTTGCCCGGCGAGATTCCGCCGGCGGAGATCAAGGCGGCGCGCCCGACGTTGCGCGTCATCGTGCTCGGGTCCGGCGATGCGGGCGAACTCGCGCAGCTTTCGCTTGCACGGGTCGCCGGTGTCGACGCGACGCTCGCGACACCGTTCCGTCGCGACGACCTCCTCGCCGCGCTTCGCCGCTGGTGAGCATCTCGATGTAGCGCGGCGTGGACGACATCGGCTTCACCTTTCTCTGGATCGGCCTGCTGCTGCTCGCGGCCAAGATCGCGGGGCTGGTCGAGCGCATCGGCCAGCCTGCCGTGCTGGGCGAGCTGTGCGTCGGCGTGCTCATCGGCAATCTTGCCCTGGTCGGCCTGCCGGGCGTGGACACGGTGGTCGCCGCGGTCGCGCACAACGAGATCCTGCACTTCCTCGCGGAGCTGGGTGTCGTCTTCCTGCTGTTCCAGATCGGCCTGGAATCGAACGTGGCGTCGATGCGGCAGGTCGGCGTACCGGCGCTGCTCGTCGCGAGCATCGGCGTTGTCGCGCCGATGCTGCTCGGCACCTACGTCGTCGGACCGTGGCTGCTGCCGGAACTGTCGTTCAACGGACATCTGTTCGTGGGCGCGACGCTGACGGCGACTTCGGTCGGCATCACGGGGCGCGTGTTCCAGGATCTGAAGGTGCTGCACACGCGCGAAGCGCGGATCGTGCTGGGCGCGGCTGTCATCGACGACGTGATGGGCCTCGTGATCCTCGCGGTCGTTTCGGCAGTCGTCACGGCGGGCGGTGTCGATGCCGCGGGCGTGCTCTGGATCGCCTGCAAGGCGCTGCTCTTCCTCGGCTGGGCGCTCGCGATGGGCCACTTCGCGGCGCCCCGCCTGTCGCGTCTTTTCGCGAGCATCCATCCCGGCACGCCCATGAAGGTGGCCGTGCTCGTCTCGACCTGCCTCACGTTCGCGTGGGCGGCATCGCTGATCGGCCTGGCACCGATCGTCGGCGCATTCGCAGCAGGGCTCGTGCTCGACGAGGTGCAATTCCGCGGCTTCGCGGAGACCGGCCTGGTACGCAACGTGCGCGCCGCAGCGCGGGAGCTCGGTGCCTCGGCGCAGGCGCGAATGGAGCGGGTGCTCCAGGATCACACACCGCACGGCCTCGAGGAGCTCATGGCACCGGTGGGCCACATGCTCGTGCCGCTCTTCTTCGTCTACACCGGAATGCAGGTGAATCTCGCGCTGCTGTTCGACTCGAGCGTGCTGCTCGCAGCGCTCGGTATCGCAGCGATTGCGTTCGCCGGCAAGGTCGTGACAGGCGTCGCGGCCGGTCGCGGCACCAATCGCTGGCTGGTCGGTTGGGCGATGGCGCCGCGCGGCGAGGTCGGCCTGATCTTCGCCGCGACCGGCAAGGCGCTCGGCGTAATCCCCGATCAGGTCTTCTCGATGCTGGTGGTGGTGGTACTCCTCACCACGCTGCTCACGCCGCCGATCCTCGTGACGTGCATCCGTCGCGGCAGACGCAGCGGCGACGAGGTTCGCATCGCGGCGAAGTCCGGACCGCGGTCGGCCTCGTAGGCGACGCCTCACAGCGCATTCGGACGAATGCGCCCGACCCTGGCGGAACACGCGGTCGCGGGCACGGACCAACGATTTCCCGGGGCGCGCGCGGGCCGGGAGCCTTTGTTGCTCGAAGGTCGGAACGCGCGCATTCCGTTCGCAGGGAATTCCCGTCGAGCGGAGCGTTCCCGCACTTTGGTTAAGGAAAGGAGTTCCATATGAAGCTTCGAAATATCGCAGCTGCGATCGCCGCCATGTCGATCGCCGGGGCAGTCGCGGCGGCAGGCAATCAGAGCGCCGCGTCGTCCTCGCCGAGCAACGAGCCAAGCTACTCCGGTTCCTCGAACGGGAACTACTCGAGCTCGCAGCAGCAGGGGCAGCAGGACTCGCACGTTCGCGACGTGCAACAGACCCTCAAGCAACAGGGTTTCAACCCCGGTCCGGTCGACGGCGTGATGGGGCCGCGCACCGAGCAGGCGTTGCGTACCTTCCAGCAAGCGCACGGCTTGCAGGCGAGCGGAAGCCTCGACGAGCGGACGCTCTCAGCGCTCGGGGTGCAACCGGCCGGCGGGCTTCAGGAGTCCGCGAACAGTCAGCAACCGGGCAGTCAACCGCCGAACGGGGTCGACGCGGCGGGCACCATCAACCACGGCTCGACGTCGGGCATGTCCGGCGATGACGGGAACTCGCGTGGCGATCGCGGCGCGAGCGACCTCGGCAATCCGGGAATGACGACGCGTTCCGGCGCGTCCGGGAGCCCGGGCAGCTCGATGGCTCAGTAGCGGTCACAAGGTAACGGCCCGACCTCCCGCGGCGCACCCGTCGCCGCGGGAGGTTCCACTCGCGCGGCCGGAGATCCTCGCGCGAAACGGCCGTTGCGCGCCGGGTACGTCGCCCCGCGGGTTGAACGCCTCACCCCCGCACCGGAATTGACGCAGGGCAAAAGACCGGACGAATCGGCCACGGCAGGGTGCGTCAGCTTGATCTGCGGCAAGTCGCCACTTGCCGCGCGGGCCAATACTGGTCGCATGGCGATCGGATGGACAATTTTCGGATTGCTCTCGTGGGCTCTCGTGCAGCTTCTCGTGCTGGCGCTGTTCGGCCTCGCGCGCGACCCTGCCGAGGACGAGCTGCAACCCGCCCGTGCGACCCGCGTTGGCGGCGCGCCGGTGCCGGGTCACGCGCTCTGACGCCTCCGGCGGCTGTTCCTTCCCACGGGGCCTCGTTTGCGGCATCCTGCTGCATTCGACCGCATCCGAGGTTTCGCATGGAGCGCCGCGCCGCGATCGCGATGCAGTACGACATGCTCGAGGAGCCCTGCAACGCACGGATGCAGGGGGCTAGCGCTGCCGGACGTCCCCCAGCTCGAAGTCGTCATCGAAGTGCCGCGCGGGAGCTTTCTCAAGCGCGGCTCGACCGGCTCCATCGATTTCGTGTCGCCCCTGCCGTGTCCCTTCAACTACGGGGCCGTCCCGACCCTTGTCGGGCTCGAAGGCGATCTTCTCGATGCGGTCGTGCTCGGACCTCGCCTGCCGCTCGGTGCGCGCCTGCGCGTGCACGCCTGGGGTGCCGTCACGCTGAGGGACCGCGGCCTCGTCGACGACAAGCTCATCTGCAGCATGAGCGAGCCCACTGCCCGCGAGCGGCGCTTCGTGCTGCGCTTCTTCGCGTTCTATGCGCGCTGCAAGGGCCTGCTGAACTGGTGGCGCGGACGACCGGGGCGCAACGCGTGCGAAGGCTGGATCGATGCACGCAAGGCACTCGCGCGCGCCCGGCCGCGAACGCCCGAGTGGCACGGCACCGACGTGCGGTTCTGAGCGCGCGCATGCCGTTACACGGGCTCGCGCCAACGGGTGCTGCGGCGGGTGAGGAACGAGACCAGGCCGAAGCCTGCGCACAGCAGCAGGATCTGCAGGGTCGCTACCGCTGCTGCGCGCGAGTAGTCGCCGTCGAACATGTAGTTGAAGACGACAACGGGCAGGACGCTGGACGACGCCGTGAAGAGCAGCGCGGACGCGCTGAGCTCGTTGAACACCTGCGTCCCGCCGATCGCGATCGCGGATCGGATCGTACCGAGCAGCAGCGGCAGCCGAACCTGCCGCGTGACCGCCCATTCGGAGGCGCCGGCAACGGCGGCGGCCTCCTCGAGCTCGCGTCCGATCTGGATCAGGGCCGTCTCGAACATGCGCACGAGGATCGGAAGGAAACGGCCGAGCATGACCACGACGATGATCCAGATCGTGGCGTAGAGGGGCGTGCGGATATACAGCCAGATCATCCCGACGCCGAACAGCACGCCGGGAACCGCGATCGGAAGGCTTGCGATCGCAGCCGTCAGCGACGAGATCGCATCCTTGCGCCGCGCCCTGTCGACAGCCACGAGAAACGCGATGACGAGCAGGAGCAGCGTGGCGGCGACGGTCACCACGATGCTGTGCAGCAGCGCATCGCGCACCAGCGTGTCGCCCAGCGCGCCGCGGATGTTCGCGAGGGTGAGGTCGGCCCACTCGAAGTGGCCGGTGTAGTAGGGCAGCAGCGCGCGCAGTCCGATCGCGACGGTGGGGACGACCACGCTCACGGCGATATAGCAGAGCACGAGCGTGAGTGCGATCGTGCGCGCGATCCCGCTGCCCGGCGCACTGGCACGCGGCGACTTGGGGCCGATCGCGATGAATCGCTCCTGGATGCGGACGACCCACGCGTATAGGGCCATGCCCGCGAGCGTGAGCAGGAGCAGCAGCATGCCCGCAGCGGCCGCTTCGGAGTGGTTGAGCGGCCAGCGGGTCGTGCGCACGAAGATCGCATACGACAGGACATCGAAGCCCTGCGGCACGAGAAGAATGCCGGGGATCGAGAACATTTCCACGGAGAGGATGGACGTGAAGATCAGCGCCGAAACGAGCGACGGCCACAGCAGCGGCAGCGTGATCGCGAACAGCGTGCGTCGCCGGTTGGCGCCGCTGATGGCCGCCGCTTCCTCCATCTCCGGATTCAGGCGCTCCACGCTGTGGAGCAGCATTGCGTATGCGTAGGGCGCGAAGAACAGCGCCATCACGCACACCGTGCCCTCATAGGTGAACACGTTCACGGCGGGCAGGCCGAGCCGCGCGAGCAGCACGTTCAGCATGCCCGAGTTGGGCACGGCCAGCGTGATCCAGCCGATGGCCCCGATGAACGGCGACATGAAGCTCGGGGCCATGATGCCGACCTCGAGCAGCGTGCGCCGGGGCAGCGCGTGCCGCGCCATGGCCCATGCGAGCGAGCCGCCGATCAGCGTGGCGAGCGCACCTGCCATGGCGGCGAGCTCGACCGAATTGATGAACGGCTGCCGATACGCGCCCGAGAGAAAGACCTTCTCCAGGTAACGCGTCGTGAAGGCAGGCTCGCGCGGGCCGCCGTGCATCGATCCGTAGAGCACCGCGAGCACGGGTACGCCCGCGAACCAGAACACGGCGGCGAGCAGCCCGAACCGCCGCAGGGCCATGCCTGCGCGCGCGAGCCCCGTGCTCGCCCGTTCGGCGGCGGGCGCGGTCAGGGCGTGCGTGCCCTGCACGCGTGCTCCGCTAGCGACCCTTCATGATCGCCGACCACGTCTCCTGATACGTCGGGCCGTTCTTGACCCAGTCCTTGAGATCGGGCGTCCAGACCTGTGTCGGGCGCTTGAACCACGGCTGATTCTGCACCGCCTTCATGGCAGCGCGCTCGTCGTCGAACTGCTTCAGGCTCGGGCGATTGCTCGTGTGCGCGGCCTGCTCGGATGTCACGCCTGCCTTGCTGAACTTCCACGCGAGGAAGAGCCGCGCGGCGTTGGGATGCGGAGCCTTGGCGAGGACACCATAGCTGGTGCCGGGCCATTCCACCCCCGGGTCGGGGTAGACGAATCGCACGGGCGTGCCCTTCTGGATCTCGGCCAGCATCACGGCTTCCCACTGTGCGCCCCAGGAGATCGGCCTCTGGCCCGATACCACGGCATCGCGCGCCTGCGCGGTGTTGAGATAGACGAGGGGCTCCTGGGCCTTGAGCTTCTTGAGAAATGCTTCGCCGAGCCCCGCCGTGTTCATGATGTAGAGCAGGGGCGCGAGCGTGACTCCGAACACCGGCTCGACCACGCTGATCCGACCCTTGAACGCCGGGTCCAGGATCCCGGTCCAGGAGCGCAGCTTCTGCGCTTCGGCTTCGCTCACGAATTTCGGGTTGTACGCGATGACGGTGCTGTTGACGTCCGGCGAATACAGATACGGAGCCATCGCGCTCGCGAGCGGCAGATGCTCCCCGATGCTCGCCGGCACGAGTGGGGCGAACAGCTTCTGGTCGACGAGCGCCTGGCTCGCCGCCATGTCCGACCCTTGAAACACGTCCACCCGGTTCACGCCGGCGGAAGCTTCCTGCATGAGAGGCGTTCGCGCCGCTCGACCCGGCCTTGCGCTCGAGATTGACCTTGATCTTCGGGTAAGTCTTGCGGAAGTCGTCCGTCATGCCCTGCATGCTCGCGAGCGGCGAGCTGTACAGCAGCGTGAACTCGCCTTCCTTCTCGGCGGCAGCGACGAGCGCAGGAGTGATCTCGAGCTTCTCCTGTGCGGATGCCGTGGGCGCAAGCAGCGCACAGCACAGCGCAATCCACGCGAATCGTGGTCCGGACATCGTTCTCCTCCTTGTCGGGTTGCCGTTTCGATCGGGTGTACGTTCCCGCCTGATCATTGCGGCAGCAGCTTCCACTGCGGAATTTTCAGCCCATGGCCGCAATCCTCGAAAAACAGCTCGACGCGGCGGCCGTTGAGTGCGTCCGTGCTGTGGTCGCCCTGCAGGATGTCGTCGGCCTTGATCGCGCCGTGCGGTCCGAAGACGTTGCCGGTCAGGCGAACACCTTCGGGCAGCTCCACGTTCGCGCAGATGTACGGCACGACGTCCTTGAACTCGGGATGATAGACGCGGTGATACACGACCCAGCTCGAAATGGTGCCGACGCGCGACACCGGGGTCCATTCCAGGCGCTCGGAAAAATCGTGCGGACAGGCGGGAACCACCGGCCATACGAAGCGGCCGCATTCCGCGCAACGCTGCACGCGGAGCTCCTCCCGGTTGCAGTATTCCCAGTAGGGTCCGTCATCGAACTCGCCCACCTGCGGTGCCGGTCTCAACATCACGCAACCTCTCGCGAAAAGATGGTGCAATCGCCTGCCCCGTGCGCGTACATGGTATGGCGCGCGTCCGGAATCTGGCGCTCACCGCACACGCCCTGCAGTTGGCGCACCGCTTCGGCGATCTGATTCCAGCCGCCGCAATGCGCTTCGCTCAGATGGCCGCCCGCCGTGTTGAGGGGCATCTCGCCGCCGAGCTCGATCCGACCGTCCTGCCAGTACGCGAGCGCCTCGCCCGGCTTGCAGAAGCCGAAGCGCTCGAAGGTGTAGATGGTCTGGGGCAGGAATGCATCGTAGATCTGAAGGGCGGCAATGTCCTTGCGGTCGATGCCGGCCATCGCGAAGGGAGCATCGATGCGATCGGGCTCCACATTCATCTCCTGCTGGAAGATCCCCAGCCACGGCGCGCCGAACGAGTGCTCGTTGCGGGCGGCCCGCAGACCGCTCATGCCGGTGATGTACACGGGCTTGGGCGTGAGATCGCGCGCACGCTCGGCACTCGTGAGGATGACGGCCACGGCGCCGTCGGAGGGCAGCGAGCAGTCGAGCTTGCGCAGCGGCCAGATGATGTGCGGCGACCCGAGGTATTCCTCGCGGGTGAGCGGCTTTCTCATCGCCGCGCCCGGATTGAGCCTGGCGTGCCTGCGCTGTGCGAGCGCGAGCGCGGCGGCTTCGTCGCCGGTGTAGCCGTAGCGCGCGAGATACCGCTGGTAGGCCATCGCCGCGCCGCCCTGCGGCGCTGCAAGTCCGTATACCGGGTTCTCCCCATGCGGTCCGCCGCCGAGCCGGAACGATTCGTTGTCGCCGGTCCCGCCGATGTTGCCGTGCGTCTGCTTGCGCTTGGCCCAGCCGAACACGCTCACGCACGCGACGATATCCACCAGGCCGCAGTCGATGGCCATCGCTGCGTAGTGCAGGCCGGGATTGGTCATCCGCCCGTGCGACCAAGTCTGCAGCGCGCAGTCGGCGGTGAGCCCAAGCACCTCGGCGGTCTTGTCGTAATCGACGCCGCCCGGCGCGCCGGAGGTGACCACCAGGCCATCGATTTGGGTCTTGCGGATCGGCATCCCGTCCAGTGCACGCTTCATCGCCTGCACGGCCAGGGCTTCGTTGGACATCATCGGCTTAAGGGTGAAGTCGCTCGTGCCTACGCTCACTACGGCCGTGCGCCCCGAGATTCCCGCGCGCTTCATTCGCATCCTTTCATCGTGGCCTCGCCAGGCAATCAATTGATGCGCCGCGCGCGACCTTCCCAGAGCGGATCGCTCAGACGGCGCCGGTCCGGCTTGCCGTTCGCATTGAGCGGAAGCTCGTCGACGACGTGATATTCCTTGGGTACCTTGAAATCGGTGAGGCGCGAGCGACAGTGCTCGCGCAGCGTGGACGGATCGGGAGCGACGTCGCCGCGCGGGACCACGAAGGCGATCACCTTCTCGCCCCACTTACTGTCCGGCATCGACACCACGGCGGACAGCCCCACTGCGGGGTGGGCGTTCAGGACCGTCTCGACCTCCTTGGGGTACACGTTGAACCCGCCGGAGATGATGACGTCGTGCGCGCGGTCCATCAGGTACAGGTATCCGTCGCGCAATTCGCCCAGGTCGCCCGTGGGGATCCATTCCTCGAGCACGGGCTCGCGGCCGCGCTCGGTGATGCGCGCTCGAGGCGTCCACGGTGCGCGCACCTCGATTTCGCCATGATCGTTGCCTGCCGCGGCGGCGACACGCACCTCGGCCGCGAGGAACGGACGACCTGCACTCCCGCGAAGCCGCGGATCCCGATGCGCGAAACCATCGAGGTGGCTGATCGCGCCCGCCTCGTGCGAGCCGTATCCCTGCACGAAATCGCACCGCGGCAGCAGCTCGAGCGCCGCCTCGATCACGGCCTCTGCGATGGGCGATCCGCCGTACACGATCTGCCGAATGCCCGACGTCGCCAGCGCGTCGCTCATGGCGCGGTGATCGAGGATCATTTTCAGCATTGTCGGCACCATCTGCATTTGCGCGACGGGAACGCTGCGCAGCGCGTCCGCGGCGTGATCCAGGTCGAAGCGCTCGAAAGTGAGAACCGTGCCGTGCCGCAGGAACGTCGGTACCACGAACAGGCCGGCTTGATGAGAGAGCTGGCCGAGCACCATGGTCGTGGAGTGCCAGTCGACCTGCAGCTCCTCGGCGAGAATGGAGACGGCGCGCAGCAGCCAGCCGCGGTGCGATACCAGGACGCCTTTCGGGGTGCCGGTGCTGCCGGAGGTGAAACGCGCGAGCGCGTCCGCTTCCTCGAGATCGGCCGGCGGGAGGAAGACCTGCGACGGCGCCGATGCGAGCAGGTCGGGCAGGGACTCGCCCAGCGTTCCCGCGCCACCCTCGATGAGGAAGAGCTTCTTGGCGAGGGCAGGATCGTCCCGGAACGCGGCCGCGCGCTCGGCGGTGGTCACCACGGCCTGGACGTCGGCCAGCACGAGCTGGCGGATCGCTTCCACCGGATGCAGGCGGTAATTCACGAGCGAGGACACGCTTCCGGCGCGCATCGCGCCGAAATGGGCCGCCAGGAAATGGGCTCCATTCGGCAGGTGAACGCCGACGCGCGACCCGAGCGCGATGCGCGCCGACGCGAGTCGCCGCGCGATCGCCGATGCCCACGTATCGAGTTGCGCGAAGGTGATGCGCCGACCGCGTTCCCATTCGTGAACGGCGATGCGCTCCGGGGACTGTTCGGCGGCGCGACTCAATACGGCATCGACGGTCGGCATGAGGAACGATCCGGACAGGCAGTCCCGCTGGAATGTGAAGGGCGTCCAACCCGTTACTCAGAGTAGTTACTCCGAGTAACGGGTCTTTTGGCGCGTCGGCGGTGCGGCGCTTTGGTAGCATAGCCGCTGTGCAGAACGACACGCAAGCAGTCGCGCGGGAAGTCGACCAACGGGTGAAGTGTTGAGCGACATTGGGCTGGAGCAACTCGGCAAGCGCTACGGCAACGTGGCAGCGGTCACCGATGTCGACCTCGTCATCCGTTCCGGCGAGTTCGTCACGCTGCTCGGGCCCAGTGGCTCGGGGAAGACGACGACGCTGCGCATGATCGCCGGCCTCGAGCGCCCGACGTCGGGCACGGTGCGGATCGGCCAACGCGTCGTGAGCGGACCGGGCACCTTCGTGCCGGTGCACCAGCGACGCCTTGGGATGGTCTTCCAGAGCTACGCAGTGTGGCCGCACAAGACGGTGCTGGACAATGTCCTGTTCCCGCTGCAACAGATGCGTCTTCCGCGGATCGAGCAGGTCCGGCGCGCCGAGCAGATGCTGCAGATGGTGGGTCTCGGCGGCTACGCGCAGCGCTTCCCGTCGCAGTTGTCCGGGGGACAGCAACAGCGCGTATCGCTTGCCCGGGCGCTGGTGGCCGAGCCGGACGTGATCCTGTTCGACGAGCCGTTGTCGAATCTCGACGCGCAGCTCCGAGACAGCATGCGCGTGCTCGTCCGCGACCTACAGCGCAGACTCGAGCTGACCGCGGTCTACGTCACCCACGACCAGCTCGAAGCGATGGTCCTGTCCGATCGCATCGTGGTGATGCACGACGGCGGCATCGTGCAGAGTGGAACGCCCGCCGAGCTCTACGAGCGCCCTTGCAGCCGGTTCGTGGCCGAGTTCATCGGCTCCGCCAACGTGCTCACGCTGCGCGAGCTCGACACGATCAACAACATGGCGATCCTGGCGTCGGGTGCGGCGTTGCGCGTTACTGCTGCACCACCCGCCGCCGTCGAGCAGGTGCTGGTCGTGCGCCCGCATTCCATCAGGATCGCGACGGGCGGCGACTCGGAGAACGTGCTCGAAGGTACCGTGCGCTCGATCGTGTACCTGGGCGATCGGGTCCGTGTTTCCGCGGCCATCGCGGGTTGCGGCGACCTCGTGATCGATGCGTTGCCGGACGGGCTGGGCCGTGTGCGCGAAGGCGAGCGCATCCGGGTTGCGCTGCCGCCGGAAGCGTGCGTTGTCGTCTAGCGCACGATCAGCCGTGCCAGTGATCGTCGACCGATCCGGTGAGCGTGCGATGCCAGTGCTTCAACTTCTGCAGCTCTGTCACGATCTCGGCCGGGAAGCCGCGGCGTCCTCCGCGCTTGTCGCTGAGAAGGCCATCAAGTTCCTGCGCCCACTCGGCGCGTGAGGTCCAGCAGGCCGCGAGTTGATTGGCGACGCGCGGGAACCGCTGCGCGAGCTGATTCGGGCGAACTGCAGCCGGAATCGAATCGAGCCACGCCCGTGTGCGCGGCAGTAGGATCTCCGCTGGATGCGCCTTGCGCAGGCAAGCGAGCGGAGACGGCGCGCTCGGACGAGACGCGTTGTTCGAAGCCGGCGTCGGCGACGGCACGGAAGCCGTGCTCGCCGCGGCGGGGGTCGGTGGTCCTGCCTTGCGGTCGCTGGACGTCATCGCGTCACCTCGCGTGGAAGATCGTACGCGCGCCGGGGAACGGCGCGCTCGGGTGTCGCGCGAGCAGCAAGCTGCGGGCCAGTGAGCGCGAATGCGGCGCGCCGACCATCGGACGTGGTCTGCCTCAGTAGCCGCGGTAGCGTCGGTGCTGGCTCTCGGGCGCACTCGCGGGCAGCACGCCTTCCCAGCCGCAGCCGAAGGCCCCGCAGCGGTATCGGTGGAGCGTGCCGGTCAGGCTGCGCAGGCGATCGAGGAGGTTCCGGTGCTTGCGCACCAGCGGACCTCCGCACCGTGGGCACCTCGGCGACTTGCGCGTTCCCGCGGGCTTGCCGGCCGGCGCTGCGTCCGCCGACGATCGCGATGCGACTTGCGGCGCGGGCGTCGGCACTGGCTCCTCGTCCGACGCGTCGCATGCTTTTGCGACCGCCTCCACCGCGCGAGCCGACGTCGCCTGGCCGGTCGCGGTCGACGAGTGCGATTGCGGGGGCTTGCGGTGCCTGCGCACCTTGCCGGACGTCACCACGTGCTCCTTCCAGGGAGTTGCGGGCGGGATGCGCATCTTTGTGCAGCACACGCATTGTAACGTGCGCGCGAGTGCACGCCCGAGGCGTGCTTCGGGGCGGATGTGCAGCACAAGCGGAACGTCAGATGCGCGCACGCCGTTCTTCGACGGCGTTTGCGCGCGGTCGGCAAGCTCGCTTGTGCGCTGCGTCCCGCGCGCAGCGCAGCGATGCGCATTCGCGTCCGCGCGTCGTGTCGACCGGATTGACAGCGCACGGGCCGAGTGTCGCGCGTGCAGCTCATCTCGTCTTTCCGATCATGACGTTGCGTGTCATGGCGCGCGGCTTGCCTAAGTAACGTGCGCTGGTATCTCTGGGTGCGTGAATCGACAACAAGAGCGGAGGGAACACCAATGTACTTGCCCGGCTGGCTGTACGAGGCTAAGCCTCTTGCGTACGCGGGCGCTGCGATGATGGGCCTGGAAGGCGCGAAGCTGCAGCCGATCGGAGCGTCGAGCGCGGTGCTGCTGTTGTTTGCAACGTGTTGCATCTGCTACATGCGTTACCGGTATCGTCGCGATCACCGGGGCCGCTACTGGTGAACGTCGGTCCCGCCCGATAAGCAGAACCGCTGCTGCGAAGCTCGCACATTGCAGTCGGTCAGGAACCCGCCACACCGCGGGTTCCTTTTTTGCATTCGCCGAACGCGAGTCCGACCTGGGTCGACCCAGGGTCGAAGTTCGCAGTTCCGCCGACTCGGTGGAGTCAACGCCGAGTCGGCGACCGTTGTGCTGTGCAATCCTTTGCGCTGCGCTGTTCAGCCTGCGCCCGGACCATGATGGTGAGATAGTCACGACGCGCGTTCGCAACGCAGGCTGCATTGATCACGCATTGCGTCGCGCGCAAGGCGGTACGACCTTTCGTCGGTCTTGCTGCGTGCCCTGTCGAATGGGCGTATCGATTGCGTTGAAGTGCGTGGAGGATCCGCGTCGTCGAAGCATCTCGAGCGGATAGTGCAAGCCACATTCCACCGTGCAACGCATGATCAGAACCGCAGCATTACGTTCATCGCCGAGGCGCAACCGCGCGTCGCGCGGCTTCACGCTCATCGAGCTGCTCGTCACCGTGACGGTGGTGGCGACACTCGTGGTCGCCGCCATTCCGCCGATGCAGGACCTCATCCGTTCCGCGCGCGTCGTCAGCGCCTCCGACCAGCTTGCGGCGGATCTCCTGATCGCGCGACGGGAAGCGATCGCACGCAACGCACGCGTGCTCATGCGCGGTCTGAGCTCCAGCGGCCAATGCGGCACGAGCACGTCGTGGGCGTATGGCTGGGCCGTCTGTTACGACGCCGACAACTCGGCGCCTGCGATGCGACCGCCACCGACAACCCGAACCCGATCCGCCAGGCCGGCGCGCCGAACGCCTCGATCACGATCACCGGTCCAGCGGGCGGCGTCACCACGACGGTGCGCACGAACACCAGCATCAACACAGTCGACTACACGCCCGGTGTGAACCAGAAGCACGGCTGGCGCCTCGCCCTCGGCAGCAACGGCGAGCGCGTCGTGGGCGACGGCGGGTTCGTGGCCGACCAGCGTTTCCACTTCTCGACCACGGTGCCCAACTACAACAACGGCACGGGCAATCCGCTGCGCGACAACTGGGCCGTCGAGGTCAACTATCTCACCGGCACGGCGCCGACCACGCCGTTCTACGACATGAATCTCGACGGTCAGCTCGACGACAACGACCGCATCAGCGCCAGCGGCGCGCCTGTCATGGGGCAGACCGGCATCCCGGTGTCGCGGCGCATCGTGGCGGGTGGGGTGATCTCGCAGCCGCTGCTGGCATCGCTTTGAACGCAGGCGCAGACGTATTTCAATGTGAACCTGGACGCGGTGCTGACGCCGCCGCCAACCGGGGGCGATCCCGGCGTCGCCAACGGGCACTTCGACTTCGACATCTACTTACAACATCTGCTCGCTCGCATCGGGCAGCTACAGGTGTCCGCGCAACACGCACGTGCACCAGTACGACGACAAGTACAACGTCACGGGCGTGAACATGCTGGCGCCGAGCCTCGCCGCGTTCAACGTCTCCAATGCCATCTCGAGCAGCAGCACCGGGTTCAAGATCCTCCTGTCGAATCAGTTCTACTCGCCGGCGGTGAAGATCAAGGCGGGCGGGAATGGTGCGTCGTGGACGCCGGTGTGGAGTTCCTGACCCCGCAATCCTCCTCGACGATCCCCGCGCTCACCTCGAAAGCCAATGTGAGCGCCAATGACGGATCGTTCTCGGGCTCGCTCCCGGTGTATACGCGCAACACCCTCAAGTCTCTGGTGCTGAACATGCCGGTGGATGCCTTCACCGACAAGGCGTGGGACGGCTCCAACTCGATGGTTGGCCTTGTCCCACCACGACGGGCTGCGTGCACTCCAATCTGGGCGCCCCAGCCGGGCTGTGGATGAACGGCGCACTCACAATCCAGGTCATCAGGCATCAGGGACAGCACGCCGGATTCCGCCATCGAGCTCAACAAGCCGGGCGATGCGCGCTTCGGCTATCGCCTCAAGACGGATTGCTCCTCTGCGGCCAACCAGCTTGCCCAGTACACGATGTTCTGGCACCACCCCAACGGCAAGTGCTACGGCCAGGCTGGCTGGGGCAACAACGGAACCATCGCCTACCCCGACAAGGCCGGCAGGCCGGGCACGGGCTCGACCCCCCGCTCCGGGCTCGTTCGATCCCACCGGCGGTACATGCGGCTCGAGCGGCGGCGGAAGCGCCTCCGGTGGCTCGAGCGGAAGCGGCTCGCGCGCTCGGCAACGAGCACCACGTTCACGCTCACCGCGACGCCCGTCGCCGGCACGACGCAGGAGAGCGACGGCACGCTTACCATCGACCAGTCGGGCAAGCGCGCCGGCACCTACGGCAACTGGTCGCGCGCTACGCTACACTCCTGCCTGTCTCCTTGACGGCAGGATCGCAAGATGGCAAGTGAAGCTTCGGGCGTCGCCGAGAGTGCGCCCACCGCAACCGACACCGTAGCCCTCGAGCGCGCGTTCCTCGAGGGGCTCGGCGTTGCCGATCTGCATCTCGCCCAGTGCCTCGACGCCGACCTGATGCACACGGTCGGCGCACTCCTGCGCGAGATGACGCAGGGCACCATCGACCTGCTGCGCCTGCGGGCGGAGGCGAAAAGCAGCCTGCACGCCGACATGACGGTGATCGGGACGCGCGCGGTGAACCCGCTCAAGTCGGCGTGGGATGCGGACGTGGCGCTTGCCCATCTGCTCGCCCCGCAGCGCGACGACGTGATGAAACCCGTGCGTGCGATCGTCGACGCGTACGACGACCTGCGCCTGCACGATCGCGGCCTCGCCCAGGGCATCCAGGCCGCGCTCGCGGGGCTGCTGCGCCAGTTCGGGCCCGAGGAAGTGGAGGCGAAGGTCGGACCCGCCGGCGCGCTCGATGCCGTCATGCCCGTCAACCGCAAGGCCCGGCAATGGGACCTGCTGCTCGAGCGCTACGAGGACTTCTCGGTCGAGGCGAAGAAGGACTTCTGGGCGGTGTTCGAGCGCGAATTCCGCCGCGCGTACGCCATGGGCCAGCAAGCACCCGACAAAGCTTCCCCGTGATCGCACTCACTCCCCGTTACTCCACACACCCGTTACTCTGAGTAAAACCGCACGGTTTTACTCAGAGTAACGGGGTTGATGGGGCTCACTCCACCGCTTCGCTCGCGTCCCTCACCACGCCGGCCGTGCGCTTCAGCAGCCCCGCGACGTGGTCGAGCATGTTGAGCAGCAACTGCTCGTACAGATCGCGATCGGCGTCGCGGATCGCGATGAGGCTCTGGCGCGAGATGCTGTAGGTCGCGGATTCCTCCTCCGCGACGGCCGTCGCCGAGTGCACGCCGCTGCCTACGATGGCCGTTTCGCCGAACATCACGCCCGGCGCGAGCGTGAGCACGCGCCGGCGCTTGCCGCGATCGTTCGGATCCTCGGCGACGATGCTGATCGCGCCGCGCGCGAGCAGATAGATCCGCTCGCCCGGGTCGCCTTCGCGGAAGAGCGTGGCGCGCGCCGGGAAGAGCTGGCGATCGAGATACGGCTTCATCAGCGCGAGCTGCGCTTCCGAGAGATGGGCCATGAGCGCGAACTCGCTGATGCGGATCTCGCGCCGCACGTCCTCCACCTTGGCTTCGCGCAGGAGCTGCTGCTCGGCCCATTCGAGCGCGCGGTCGCAGTCCGCGAACCAGTCCTCGTGATGCTTCTCGGTGAATACGCCCGCGGCCTGCAGCGCGCGCCCCAGCGGGCTCGCATTGCTGATGTGCGCGAGCAGCAGCCGGGTGCCCGCATCCTGCAGGCGACGGTGCAGGCGTTCGAGCATGAGCGCACCCGAAGCGTCGATCATGCTGACCCGGCGCAGATCGAGGATGAGATAGGTCGCTCCGGAGGCCGCGCGCATCACCTCCGAGCCCAGGCGGTCGGCCGTGCCGAAGAAGATCGAGCCGTCGACGTCCATCACGCGGATGCGATGCCCTTCGGCGCGCAGCACGCTCGCCGGCACGGAAGGGTACACGCGGCGCGACGCGCGGGTGAGTCCCGTGCTCACGCTGCGCACGAGCGAACGGTTCATCGCGACGATGAACAGCACCACCGACACGGCGAATCCGCTCAGCACCGCGGCCACGAGGCCCCACTTGAACGTGATCACCGCAACGATGCCGACCACGGCGAGGTTGAGCCACAGCTCGCGGTCGTACTCGCGGCGGCGGGCGCGCTCGAACGTGCTGCCCGCCCAGCGATCGACCAGGCCCCACGCGAGCAGCACCATGATCCCCGACAGCACCGCGAACGGGATCGCCTGCAGCAGCGGGACCGCCGTAGAGCAGCAGGGCGATCAGCGTGAGGGTGGTCACGGCGCTGCCGACGGCCTTCAATGCGCCGCCGCGGTGCTGGGTCATCGACTGGCGCGACGAATACGCGAGCGGCAGGCCGCCGAACAGCGCCGACAGCATGTTGGCGAGACCGAGCGTGATCAGCAGGCGGTTGGGCTGGTGCTGGGTGCCGAGCGGGCCGTCGGCCTCGCCGACCGCGGCGAGCAGGCTGTCGAGCGACCCCACGACGGCGATCGCGAGCGCGGAAATGAGCAGATCGTACCGGTGGCGAAAGAGGGTGCCGGCGCCCTCGGCCGTGACCAAGCGCAGGAGCGCGTCCGGCATCGGAATCTCGCCGCCGAGATGCGGCACCGACTCGCCGAGATTCGCACCGGGCAGCACGCGCGTGATGGCGTAGGCGAGGGCGGTCCCGAGCGCGACGGCGATCATCTTGGACGGCGCCTTCGGCCAGCGGTTGCGCACGAGCAGCACCATGCCGATCGTGCATCCGCCGAGCAGCACCGTCCACGGATTCATGTGCCCGTGCTCGCCGGGACTGCTGCCGTGCGTACCCAGGATCTCGGGCAACTCTTCGAAGATGAGCGCAAGCGCGAGGCCGGTCATGAGCCCCGCCACGACCGGGTAGGGCACGAAGCGCGCGAGATTCCCGAGGCGCAGCACGCCGAACGTGACCTGCAGCACGCCCGCGAGCGCGAGGCACGTCGCGGCGAGCAGCACGATGTCGCGAGGAGGCACCTGCTGCACGGTGGCGAGGTGCAGGACGAATCCGGAGAACACGAACACGGTCGAGGCGCGCGGCACCTCGTTCGGCAGCAGCGGCGTCCCGAGCACGAGCGCGCTCAGGTTGCCGAAGAGGGCGGCGGCGAAGGCGGCGCGCACGCCGGCACTGACCGCGGAGTAGCGCTCGCCCTCGAACACGACCGATCCGAACGCGATGAGGCCGAGCGGCAACATCAGCGCGAGCAACACGAACGCGGCCGTGATGCCGTTCGCGACCTCGCGCGAGGCCTCGGTGGCGTTCAGAGGGGGTGCGACATCGCTCGCGGCGTGATCGGACATGGCAGGTCGGTAAGCGTAGCGGCACGCAGTGTACTTCCTCCGGGGTACCTGCCGGGTCACCCCGGAGGTGCGGCGGCGCGCTTCGACGACGCTGCTCCTTGACGGGCGGGCGCGAAAGACGACATGCTGCGCCCGCGGCATGGATGTCTGATCACGATTTCACGAGGACCCGAGCATGGCGGTGCTGACGATCGCAGTCGCGCTTCTGAACGGTGCGCCGGTCGCCGATCCCCAGCGCGTCGATTTCGGTGCGCAGGGCGGCAGCATCGGCCGCGGCTCCACGTCCACGCTGCTGCTGCCCGATCCGGACCGCCTCATCTCCCGCACGCACGCCCTGATCGAGTTGCGCGACGGAGGATTCCACATCGTCGACCAGTCGTCCGCCTCGCCCGTCCTGCTGAACGGCGCGCCGCTGGGCCATGGCCGTTCGGCGCCGCTCGCTGCGGGCGATCGCATCGGTGTCGGGCGTTACGTGCTCGACGTCGAACGCGTGGAGCTCGAGGCGGACGCGCAGGCGCAAGGGCAAGCGCAGCCGTCGCCGGAGACCATCCGGCGCACCCGTCAGCGATTCCGCCCTCGCGCTCAAGGGCGCGGTGCTGTCGTGGTCCGATGCGAACGGCGAAGCGATTCCGGTCGACGCGATTCGGACCGTGCTGGTGCCTTCGCCGCATGGGGCCGACGAGCACGCGCTCGACGCCGGCGTCGGCGGCCGCGAGCGCGGGTGACGACGTTGCGGCCGATGCGCTCTCCGGCTCCGCCGTTCCCGCCTACCGACGCCGCAGCCCGCGACTGCGCGGCTCCGGCGAGCATGCCCGCCTCGCCGCCAGGCGACGTGAGCCCTGCGAGCCGCGCGGTGGCCGCACCGGCGACCGATGCGGGCGCTGCCGCAAGCGCAACGGTCACCGCGGCAGCAGGTTCCCGTCTCCTCGCACGATGCGCTCCTGCATGCGTTCCTGCGCGGTGCCGGGGTCGAGGGGCTGCAGATCCCCGGCGGCCTCACGCCCGAGCTCATGCGCACCCTCGGTCGCATGCTGCGCGAGTCCACGCAGGGCCTGCTCGATCTGCTCGCCGCGCGCGCGATGGCCAAGCGCGAGGTGCGCGCCGATGCGACGATCATCGTCGCCCAGGACAACAATCCGCTGAAGTTCTCGCCCACGGCCGAGGCGGCGCTCGCGCACCTGCTCGCACCGCGCGGGACCGGCTTCATGCCGCCGGTGCGCGCGGTGAAGGACGCCAACAGCAGCCTGCAATCGCATCAGCTCGCGTTCATGGCGGGCATGCAGGCCGCGCTCGCGAGCGTGCTCAAGCGCCTCGATCCGCACGTGCTCGAGCGCGAGAACAAGGAGCGCTCGCTGATGGGCACGCTCCTCGGCGCGGCGCACAAGGCGCGGCTGTGGGACCGCTACACGGAGTTGCACGCGGCCGTGATCAAGGACGCCGAAACGGATTTTCACGGCCTCTTCGGGCGCGAGTTCCTCGGCGCCTACCAGAGCCAGGTGAGTCGCCTGCGCGAGCAGGGCGCGCCTTCGCAGCGAACGTGAAGCGGGAGGAGGCCGGCGATGCGCCTCGAGATCTCCGTGCTGTCCAAGCCGGGCGGCCGCGAGCCGAACGAAGATGCGTTCGGCTGCTGGTCCTCGCACGATGCGAGCTTCTGCCTGCTCTCCGACGGCGCGGGCGGTCACGGCGGGGGCGACGTGGCCTCGAAGCTCACCGTGCGCGCCGCACTCGCGCACTTCCAGTCCGAGCCGCAATGCTCGCCCGATTCGATCGCGACGGCGCTGCGCGCGGCGAACGAGGCGATCATCGCCGGCCAGCGCGGGGGTGAAGGCCTTGGCCACATGCGCGCCACTGCGGTGGTGCTCGCGATCGACACCGCGCACGCCGAGGCCTGCTGGGGGCATCTGGGCGACAGCCGCCTGTACTGCTTCCGCGACGGCCGCGTGCTCGCGCGAACCAAGGATCACAGCGTCGTGCAGCGCATGGTCGATGCGGGTTACCTGCAGGAGAACGAAGCGCGCCGCGCGCCGGATCGAGGACGTCTGTTCGCAGCGCTGGGACAGGAAGCGGCGTTCGAGCCCGTGGTGCTCGAGCGGCCGCTCGCGGTGCGCGACGGCGATGCCTTCCTGCTGTGCTCGGACGGCTTCTGGGAATACGTCGAGGAGCCGGCGATGATCGCGGCGCTGGACGATGCGAACTCGGCCGGCGACTGGCTCGGGCGCATGGAACGGCAGGTCGTGGCGTCGGGCGACAAGGATCAGGACAACTATTCGGCGCTCGCGGTGTGGTGCGGCGAGCGCGAGCCAGGGAGAACTGCGTCGTGGCAGTCCGGAGAATGACGATGAGATCTGCGAGCTCGATACCAACTCCGCACGGACGCAAGGCACTCGCGTCGCTGTGCGCCGTGTGCATCGCCGTACTGAGCGGCTGCGCGACGCCGCCACCGGCCCCGGCCCCGACGCCGACGCCGCCACCGGCCGAGGCGCCGGCTCCGGTCCCGGCTGCACCGGCTCCCGAGCCCGCGCCGCCCGCACCTGCCGTGCCCGAGCTTTCGCCGGCGCAGGCCAAGGCGCAGGCGCAGAAGCTCGCGATCGAAGCCGTCGACCAGCTCCAGAACGGCGACGAGAACGCGGCGAAAGCCACGCTCGACCAGGCGCTCGCGCTCGACGCGAACCACGAGCTCGCACGGAAGCTGCGCGAGCAGATCGGCGCCGATGCGGAGAAGGAGCTCGGCACCGTGTTCTTCCGCTACACGGTGCAACGCGACGACTCGCTGTCGAAGCTCGCGCAGCAATACCTGGGCGATCGCTTCCGCTTCTGGATCCTTGCGCGCTACAACGACATCCCCAATCCCAGCCGCCTTGCCGCGGGGCAGGTGATCAAGATCCCCGGCAAGGGCCCGGTAGCACCCGCGCCTGTCGCGCGGCCGGCCGGCGCTGCGGGCGAGGGCACGGCGCAGCCGAGGGCTGAACCGGAGCCCGCCACGGCCCCGGCTGCGGCGCCTGCATCGGAGGTGACCGCGCTGATGCAGAAGGGCGCGCAGATGCAACGCCAGGGCAATCTGGAGGGCGCGTTCACGGCGTACAGCGAAGCGGCGCAGCGCGCGCCGGGCAATCGCCAGGCCGTGGAGCAGCGCGAAGCGTTGCGCAAGGCGCTCGTTGCGCGCTACGACCGCGAAGCGTCGGCCGCCTTCCAGCGCCAGAACCTCGATCTTGCGATTGCGCGCTGGAATCGCGTGCTGGAGCTCGATCCCAACAATCAGAAGGCGAAGCTCGAGCGCGATCGCGCGGCGGATCTCAAGAAGCGGCTGGAGGAGCGCTTCGGCACCAAGTGATCACTTGGCGGCGCCTGCGGGCGCGATCGCGTTGAGGCGCGCCTGCACGATTCGCGCCTCGGCGAGCCGCGCGGCTGCGCGCGCATTCGCCGGGTCGTAGCGCACGCTCGTTTCGAGCGCGGTGATCGCCGCGGCGAGGTCGGTGCGCATCGCGCGCGTGCCACGGTCGTAATACTCGCTGGAAAGCGCCTTGCGCAACGACACGATGCGGGCGTTCCACGCGGCGGGCGTGTCGCCGCGCAACGCGACCGCCGCCTCGTACAGCGTGAGCGCCTGCTCGCGCTCCTTGCGGCCCTCGAGCTCGCGAGCGCGATCGAACACGGCGGTGCCGATGCGCACGCGCGCGCTGCGATCGTGCGGATTGGCATCCACGTACGCGCGAAGCTCGCGCAATCCGCCCGCCGTGTCGCCGGCCTGGAAGAGCTCGATGCGCTGCTCGACCTCGTAGGCGAGGGCGGCATCCTTCGACGCGGTCGCCGCAGGCGCGGGGCGCATTGCGTTGTGCGCCGCCTGCGCCGGTTGCTCCTGCTGCGCGCGGGCTGCACGATCGGACTGGATGCGCGCGAGCTTGCGGCGATCGATGTCGCGCAGCGCATGCGCGGCTTCGGCGTTCTCCGGATCGACGGCGAGCACGCGCAGGAAGGCATCGGCGGCGCGCTGGCCGTCGCCGTTGCGCAAGGCTGCGCTCCCGACCCGCAGTTGCTCGTCGCGGACCTTCGCGATCTCGGCGCGCACGGCATTGCGTTCCTCGCGCAGCTCCGGCATGTCCGGAGCGAGGAGCGTCAGCGACCTGCAGCTCGGCTTCGGCACGGGCGAGATCCCCCGAGGCGCGGTACTGCTGCGCCCGTTGCCGGTGTGCGGCGATGACCGGCGCGAGGTCGTCGCGCGGTGCCGGCGCCACCGCAGGCGCCTGTCGCGCCCGTGGCGGCGCCGCGGGCGCGGCAGCGCTCGGGGCCGTGGCCACCGTCGGCACCTCCGCACAGCCGGCAATCACCAACGCGCCTGCGAACGGCAGGGCGCACCGCCGCAGCGTCGCGCAGGTCCCGATGGCGAGCGCGCGTGGACCGCGGGGAATCATCGTCCCGCAACTCGCGCGAACGTTGCCAGCTTGGCCTTGAAGGCCGCGAGGTCCTCGTTGCCGAACACCATGCTGCGGCGGAGCATGTACGGATTCGCGAAGAAGCCGTTGCCGCCCGGCGTGACGGTGACCCCGGTCGCCACGCCGGCGCGCGCAAGCTCGCTCGTCACCGTCTCGTTCACGTCGCCGTACGGATACGCGAACACGGTGCTCGCCTCCTCGAGGCGATCGCGGATGACGCCGATCGGCGCATCGACCTCGCGCCGCACGCGCTCGCGATAGCGCGCGTCGTTCTCGTCGGGCAGGCGCAGCGTGAGGTTGGCGTGGGTCTTGGAGTGCGGCTGGATCTCGATCAGGCGCGAGGCGGCCATCTCCTTCATCTGCGCCCACGTGAGGGCGTCGGAAGCGCCCACGAAATCGCTGTACAGGAACACCGTCGCGGGAAACGCGTGCGCGCGCAGCACCGGGAACGCGATCTCGTACGTGGAGCGATAACCGTCGTCGATCGTGATCGCCACGCTCTTGCGCGGCAGCGGCTGCTTGCCGTCGAGAAAGGCGCGCACCTCGCCGAGGGTCACCACGTGATAGCCGTTGCGCGCGAGGTAGTCCATCTGCTGCTCGAAGGCAGCGCGCGTGACGGTGAGCTTGCTCGCCTTCGGTCCGAAGCGGTGATAGCACAGGATCGGTATGGTCTGATAGCCGTCGTGCTCGACGCCGATCGCATTGCGCACGCGCAGCGGAATCACGACGGTATCGCCGGACTTCACGCGGTCGATGCCATTCCAGTCGGCGATGCGCCAGGCCTGGCCGGCATCGCCGAGATAGCGCTGCGCGAGGGAGGCGAGCGTATCGCCTTCCACGACCCGCACGATCGCGAAATCGTCGTCGCGGGCGAGGAGGGGGCCGCGTGCGGGAGGCACGGGCAGCGCCACCACCGGCGCAGGCTCGGGGGGTTGAACCACCGGTGGTGCGGTCGCGCAGCCCGCGATCAGCGCGATCGCGAAGAGGACCGCAACGAGGCGCGACATGCGAGCGAAGGCGTGCGCGCGCCGCGCTGCACGCGTCAGGACGCGACGGCGCGCATCGGAGCGCGCGCTGCCGTCTCCGAGGGTTCCGACGCCCCCGACCGCCGCAGCCGCAGCCGCACCGTCATGCCGCGCTTCGAGCGCCGCGGCCGTCGCGTCGAAGGTCTTGTAGATCTCGCCGAACTCGTCGTTGCGCATCTCGGCGATGCGATAGTCGTAACGGCCGCGACCGAGCTCCCTGAGCGAATTGCCGAGCACGCGCAGCGCGCCCGACATGCGGCGGGCGAGGAGGTAGCTTCCCAGCGCCACCGCAGCCGTGGTCACCGCGGTCAGGATCGCGAGCAGCACGAGCATCAGATTGGCGACCGACGTGAGCGGCGCCTCGAACAGTCCGAGGTGCACGGTCCCGATGTCCTTGTTCTGGAACAGGACGGGGGTCATGAAGTCGAGCACCTTGCGGCCGTCCTTGAGCTCGTAGCTCGACACCTTCACGGTGGGGTCGCTCGACGGGACCGGCGTCGCGCCTTCGAGCTTGTACTGCGTGTTCATCAGCGCGGGATCCTTGCTCCCGCGCACGACGCCGTCGTGATCGACGACCGCGATGTTCGCGAAGTCCTGCCCCACCACCGTCTCCTGCACGAAGACCTCGATCGCGGCCCAGTCCTCGCCGAGCAGCGGCACCGCGCTTTGCGCCGCCGTGAACTTCGCGAGCGAGCCGCCATAGCCTTTCACCTGTTCCATCATCGCGTTGTACTGCTGGCGGTAGAGCACCATTGCCGTGACGCTCATCGTCACCGCCACGATGGCCGCCATGATGACCGCCCAGCGCACGCCGATGGACACGCGATGGCCCTTCGAGTCCCCGTCCTGGGCGAGCTCGGCGGCCACGCCTTCGAGCGCCTGCGCGAATTCCTCGCCGGTCTGGAAGCGCTTCTCGGGCTGCTTCTTGAGCGCGCGCTCGATGATGCGGCGCAGGCTGTGCGGCAGGTCCGGGCGCACCTTGTCGAGCGGAATCGGATCGCTCTTCGTGATCTTGTAGGCGACGCTGATGAGCGTGTCGCCCTCGAACGGGAGCGTGCCCGTCAGGAGCTGATAGAGCACGACGCCCGCGGAGAACAGATCCGAGCGCGCGTCGACCTTCTGGCCGACGACCTGCTCGGGCGACATGTAGTGCGGGGTGCCCAGCACGCCGCCGACCTGCGTCTGCTGCGTGGCATCGCTGTCGTCGATGCGGCAGATGCCGAAGTCCGCGACCTTCACCGTGTGGCGCTCGCCCGAGAGCATGATGTTGCCGGGCTTCACGTCGCGATGGATGATGCCCTTGCGGTGCGCGTAGTCGAGCGCGCGCGCGAGCTCGATGCCGATGGCGACGATCTCGGCGGTCGAGAGCGTCTTCTGCGCGCGCACGTAGTCGGCGAGGGTCGGTCCCTCGACGAGCTCCATCGCGATGTAGGGATGGCGCTCGGCCTCGCCGACGTCGAACACCGTGACGATGTTCGGATGCGAGAGGACTCCCGCGCCCTTCGCCTCGCGCAGGAAACGCGCGCGGTACTCGTCGTCGTCGCGCAGCTGCGCCTTCAGGAGCTTCACCGCGATCGTGCGGTTGATGTCCGGGTCGTACGCCTTGTACACGCTCGCCATGGCGCCTTCGCCGACGAGCTCCCGAACCTGGTAGCGTCCCAATCGCTCGATCACGTGGACCTCCATGACGATTGCATCCGCACGTGGCGGGCTGGTAAGCGGGCGAGTATGCCAGAAACATCGCACGCGGGCGTGCTGTCCCCGACGGGGCAAGGGTTGCTGCGCACGAACGGCATAATGCCCGCTCCTGCTCGGAGTGGAACCGGCCGGTCTTGCTCTGAGTCACGGGTTCACGGAGATCCGGCATGCCGCTGCTCGAACAGACCGCCATATTCCTTGCGACCGCGGTGTTCCTCGTCCCGGTATTCCGCAGCCTCAGGCTCGGCTCGGTGCTGGGCTACCTCGCGGCCGGCGCGCTCATCGGCCCGTGGGGCCTGCGGCTGATCGGCGACGTCGAGACCACACTCCAGTTCGCGGAGCTCGGGATCGTGCTGCTGCTGTTCCTGGTCGGTCTCGAGCTCGAGCCCTCGCGGCTGTGGGCGCTGCGTCGTCCCGTGTTCGGGCTCGGCACGGCACAGGTCCTGGTCACGGGCTTCGCGCTCGCTGCCGCGGGCATCGGGTTCGGATTGCCGTGGGAAGCGGCCCTCATCGCGGGCCTCGGGCTCGCGATGTCGTCGACGGCGCTGGTGCTGTCCTCGCTCGAGGAGCGCGGCGCGCTGGAGGCAACGCATGGCCGCACCGCGTTCGCGATCCTGCTGTTCCAGGACCTTGCCGTCATTCCCCTGCTCGCGCTGCTGCCGGTGCTCGGGCACGAGGTCGCGGCCGGCGCCTCGGGTCTCGTCACGGCGGCCAAGGGTGTGGCGGCCATCGTCGTGGTGATCATCGCGAGCCGGCTCGTGGTGCGACCGGTGCTGCGCTTCGTCGCGGGCCACGGCGGACGCGAGGTGTTCACCGCCGCGGCGCTGCTCGTGGTGATCGGTGCGGCGCTGGCGATGGAGTACATCGGGCTGTCGATGTCGCTCGGCGCGTTCCTCGCCGGCGTGCTCCTCGCGAACTCGGAATTCCGGCACGAGCTCGAAGCCGACGTCGAGCCGTTCAAGGGGCTGCTGCTGGGGCTGTTCTTCATCGCCGTGGGGATGAGCGCGAACCTCGCGCTGCTGGTGCGGCATCCGCTGCTCGTGCTGGGCCTGGCGGTTGGACTGATGCTGGTGAAGGCGGTCCTGCTGTTCGTGGTCATGCGCGTCGGGCGCGCGAACAGCGAAGACGCGCAGCGCGTCGCGGTGAATCTCGCGCAGGGCGGCGAGTTCGCCTTCGTGCTGTTCGCCGCGGCCGGAGGACTGGGCATCTTCGCCGCGGAAACCGTCGCAGCTGCTGGTGCTGGTGGTGACGGTGTCGATGCTCATCTCGCCGCTCACGTTCTATCTGCACGAGCAGGTGCTGCAGCGCTGGCTCGAACGCGTGCGCGAGCCGGAGTTCGACGTGATCGACACGCCGGCCGCACCGGTGATCATCGCCGGCTACGGACGCTTCGGACAGATCGTCTCGCGCGTGCTGCGCATGAGCGACATCCGCTTCACGGTGCTCGAAGCGAGCTATCAGCAGGTCGATTTCGTCCGCAAGTTCGGCTCGAAGGTGTACTACGGCGATGCCTCGCGGATCGATCTGCTGCATTCGGCGAAGGCGGGGCAGGCGAAGCTCTTCGTGCTCGCCATCGACGACGTCGAGGCGTCGATGCGCACGGCGGAGATCGTGCGCCGCCATTTCCCGAAGCTCACCATCCTCGCCCGCGCCCGCAATCGCGTGCACTACTTTCGCCTGCGCGACCTGGGCGTGCAGGTGATCGAGCGCGAGACGTTCCGCTCGAGCCTCGAGCTCGCGCGGCAGGCGTTGCTGCGCAGTGGCTTTCGCGTACCGGAGGCGGATCGCGCGGCGGCGTTTTTCGAGCGTCACGACCGGGAGCAACTCGAGGCGCAGTATGCTGTCCATCAGGACGAGCAACAGTTGATCCAGACCTCGATGGAAGCCGCCGCCCAATTGCGCGAATTGTTCGAAGCCGACGAGGCGAGCCGCCGCGAGGCGCCCGCTGCGGGGTCGACACAGGCGGCATGAGCCCGAGGGCCGCCCCGAGGGCGAATACCGGAGTGCGCAGCACGAAGGTAGTCCAATGAGCGCGCAGGACGGGTTCGAGCGCGGCGTTGCGGCGATGAGCCCGCCGGGCCGGGCGGATGAACAACCCCCCGGCGCTACGCTGCCGCTTCCGGACCCGGCGCCGGGCACCTACGGCGGTGCCGGCCTCGAGCTCGTCGACTCCGCGCTCGCACGCGCGACGGGTGCGTCCCTCATCCCGGGCAACGCCGTGTGCGTCTTGCGCGATGCGGCCGAGAACTTCCCCGCCTGGCTGGAGGCGATCCGCGCCGCCACGCACACCATCCTGGTCGAGGCGTACATCTTCGCGAACGATGCTTTCGGGCAGGAGTTCGCGAGGGTGCTCGCCGACAAGGCCCGGGCGGGCGTGCGCGTACGCGTGCTGTACGACTGGTTCGGCTCGCCGCGCTCGGGTCCGCTGTGGCATCAGTTGCGCGAAGCCGGGGTGCACGTGCGCTGCTTCAATGCGTTCCGGTTCGAGGCGCCGCTCGAGTGGATCGCCCGCGACCATCGCAAGCAGATCATCGTCGACGGACGCATCGGCTTCGTGGCCGGGCTGTGCATTTCGAGCCGATGGAACGGCAATCCGGCGCGGCGTCTGGAGCCGTGGCGCGACACGGGCGTCGAGATCCGCGGACCGGCCGTCGCAGCATTGGCGGAAGCGTTTGCCGCAGCGTGGGATGTGGCGGGCGATGCCTTGCCGCGGGAGGAACTCGCCGCGCTCACGAGCGAAATCCCGCCGGCGGGCGATACCGCGTTGCGCGTGATCGCCGGCGTGCCGAGTGCGGCGGGCGTGTTTCGGGTGGATCAAGTCATCGCATCCACCGCGCGCAAGTTCCTGTGGCTCACCGACGCGTACTTCGTCGGCCTGTCGCCTTACATCCAGGCGTTGTGTGCGGCTGCGCAGGACGGCGTCGACGTGCGCCTGCTCGTGCCGGGCGCGAGCGACATTCCGGCGTTGCGTCCGTTGTCGCGTGCAGGGTATCGACCGCTGCTCGCGGGCGGCGTGCGCGTATTCGAGTGGAACGGCACGATGCTGCACGCCAAGTGCGCAGTGGCCGACGGGGTGTGGGCGAGGGTGGGCTCGACCAATCTCAACCTGGCGAGCTGGATGCACAACTGGGAGCTCGACGTTGCGATCGAGGACCCGCGCGTCGCAGCGCTGCTCGCGGCGATGTACGAGGAGGACCTCACGCGCTCGACCGAGATCGTGCTCACGCGGCGCAATCGCGTGACCGTGCCCGGCGAGCGCGTCTTCGGCGGGCGTTCGCCGGACGGCGCGCGCCGCTCGCGTGCGGGCAGCGCCGCGCGGGCTGCGGCCGGTGCGTTGAGCGTGGGGAGCGCGTTCGGCGCCGCGCTGACCAATCGCCGCCTGCTCGGGCCCGCCGAGGCCGGGCTGATGTTGCACGTGGGCCTCACCGCGATCGGCATCGCGGTCGTGGCGGTGCTGTGGCCGTGGCTCGTTGCGGTGCCGCTCGCGATCGTCGCGGGCTGGCTCGGCCTCGCGACGGTATGGAAGGCGTACACGTTGCGCCGTGCCGCCGCGGCGGCGCCCGGGCCGCCGCCCCCGGCCGGGAGCGCGGAAGCCTCGATCGGAAGCGGGGATGGAGGTGGCGACGGCGCGGCGGGGCCTGCTATAATCCCGCCTTCGCGCCCGTAGCTCAGTTGGATTAGAGTACCTGGCTACGAACCAGGGGGTCGTGGGTTCAAATCCTGCCGGGCGCGCCAAATAATCAAGGGGTTAGGTCGAAAGATCTAGCCCCTTTTTCTTTGACATCCCGAATCCGGGGACCCCTCCGGGGACCCCAAAGTTGTGCCTTGGGCGTTGCGGGCGTGCGCTTTGGCTCTGCAGGGACCCCGACATTCGCGGCCGACACGGTCAGGGCGCTCCACGCAACGGGTAGACGATCTATGGCATCCTAACCTCACGTCGGGAACCGGCGTGCTTCGCGAGGGGGCGCCAGCCATATGCGAAACGGCTGAGTTCATGTCGATCCATGCACGTTCAAGGAGATCCCATGAGCCGTTCTACGAGGTCGATGCTTACAGCTGTCGCCGTTGAGAACTCGGCAATCGAGTTTTTCAACAGAATAGACCCTTCTCGGTCATACGCCCGACAACGAGGACAGTCCGCTTCGCCGCGATTGCGGACGTTGCGCCAGCGCCGGTCAACAGGTGCTAACGGCCAAAAGCGGACTCTGGAATAGCAACTCGAAAGCGGTCGTTCTGAGCGCAGTGCGAGGTCGGTCTCGACCTCGCAACGCCGACCGCCCAGGCGTGGTCGGGACGCGACCTTCCAGGAACGTTTAACCTTCCATGGTCTTGAGCGGCATTACCTCGACAGTCGCTTGTGGGATGCCGAAGTGAGGATGTCCCACGAACAGCTTCGCCGCCTCATCGGCCGAACTCGCCTGCACGATCTGATACATCATGATGTCGTTACGGGAGTCCTTCACCCCCGATGCCGAAACGACTTTGGGCTTTCCCGCGCCGGCCCCTTTGTCCGTGACATTGCTGGCGTTTGCGCTCATCCATTTCTTCCATGCGTCCATCATCTTGGTTTCTTCTGGCTTGCGCTCGTCCTCGGGCTTCTTCATCCACTCATCGACGACCGAATTTGGCGCTTTGTAAAGCACGAGAAACTTGTCCATCGTTCATCTCCAATTTGGGGCTCCGTGCGAAGCCAATTCGCTCCAACCGTAGGTCTACCCTATGGTCTCCCCGCGGCACGTAACGGTGAGGTGCTTTCTTCCCTCCTTTACGAGAACTGCGTCGACCTTCTATCAACTTGGCCGCACTGCTCAGTTTGTCGGCGTGTAGGTCTGGGCGGCCCGTGCCTTTGCGACAAGCGCATGAGCCTTATCTTCGACAGGCTATCCTCCCCTCGGCAGTGCAAACGATACTTCGCGGTTCGGAGATCAACTAAATACGGTATGCGAGGTCAAGCCGCGCAGGAGGCAGACGCGGTCTGATTCGTATGTAGGACCGCGCCTTACGCCGGGCTTCCGGTAACGCAACTAGCCCACGTTCCTGTCATGCCTAAACGGTTGATGATGCGTCGACACGTCTGCGTTGACCATGATGCGGTCGTCTCGTGACGGCGAGGAGCGGCCCTTCGAAGAACAAGCCGAAAGCAGTCATTCGACGGCGCTACCGGCCGAAGTCGCCCACAGCAGTTTCTAGCCGGACTACGACATACGGCCCGGAGTTGATTCACTGCAACTGCTCATTGTCGCGTAACGATCTCGCGGCTCGGTCAGGACTCCGCGTCGAACATGATCTCACGGACCTCCTGTGCGCACCGACACGCGTGGGCGATTCGGGCGGCCCAAACCAGCGCTTCCTCCCGCGAGGACACCTCGATTATCGAGAACCCGCCTACCACCGCCTTTTTCTCCGGTACTGGTCCATCGGTAATGGTTCCGTCGATTGCTACGATGCTCGATCGCTGGCGCTGGACCCCGCCACCGAAGATCCAGACCCCGGCGGCCTTGGCCTCCCGGACCACTGCATGCGCCGACTCGCCCACGGCCGGCCAGTCCAGCTCGGGAATATGGTCCATCGAGCGGTCGTCGAATGAGATCAAGTATCGAGGCATTGGCGTTGCTCCTTCACGCAACTTTACAGCGGTTCGAGGGGTGACGCCAAGGCTCGCCACCGAGGCGACGAACGCATGTCGAAAGCGGTACTCCAGTCGGAAGTCTTGAAGCAACAGCCTCTGGCCCCCGACGTTAGGCGGAACGACCGCTTTGCGCTGTCCGGCGACCGCAACGGGTCGAGAACCGCACCTTCTATCCGGGCTCCCCGAGCCGCTGTGCTCTAACGCGGCGCAATGAGTCAGTGTGCGATCCGCCGTAACGTGGGATCTCCTTCAACCGAAAGAAGATCACTATGGACGAAACCCGCACTGCATCCCATCGGGGAGCTTGGAACAAGGGCAAGCTCGTCGGCCAGAAGGCGCCGTTCAAGCTTCAGGAGATTTGGGCAATCCGCATCCGGCTGCAGATGCAAGGCCGGTTGCGCGAACTTGCCTTGTTCGACTTAGGGATCGACAGCAAACTACGGGCCTGCGACCTGGTCAAGCTGCGGGTCCGAGACGTGTGCCACGGCGACCGAATTGCCGCGCGGGCGATAGTGCTTCAACAAAAGACCCAGCGTCCAGTCCAGTTCGAGATCGCGGCGCCAACTCGGGAGGCGCTGGAGGCGTGGATCAAGTCAGCTGGGCTGAAGTCGGATAGCTTCCTGTTTCCCAGTCGCATGCACGAATCCCCGCACCTCGGCACGCGGCAATACGCCCGGATCGTGCGTGAGTGGGTCAAGGAAATCGGGCTCGATCCGACGGCGTACGGCACGCATTCCATGCGTCGGACCAAGCCGACACTAATCTATCGCCGCACCAAGAACCTCCGAGCGGTGCAACTGCTGCTCGGTCATAGCAAGCTCGAAAGCACCGTCCGCTATCTTGGAATTGACGTTGACGACGCGCTTGAGATCGCCGAGCAGACTGAGGTGTAGCCGCCAGACGAAAAAGTTGCTGGTCGGCGCCCGTTGCCAAAGGTCGCTGACCGGCCAACTGCGGCCGTCTAACCTCGTGGTCTGCGCTCCCGTAAACCGGACGTTGCGGATCGATCGACTTGCCGCGCGGCAGCGCATCGTATGTGCCAAATCAAAAGTTGTGGCGCGTTTGCCATGGTGCAACCGCAATCGGCGTGATGTACCCGATCTGCGAGGCCGACATATTCGAACCGAAGAGATCGCCAGCCGGATGGCGGGGTGGGGTTGCTACGAGACCTCCTGCTCGCGAGTAAGAATGGCGCTGCCGACGCTGCCGATGGAGATCTTGGGCCGCTCGTCAGCGTCGTCCCCGTAGAGGTCGTGCGCTTCAGAGATCTCGTCCAGTACTTGCAATTCCGACCGCTGCCTATCACCTGCGCCGGCCGAACGACCGGACCCTGTATTTCGTTGTCCCTGGCGAGTCGCGTCTTGGTGGCAGGCTGTTGCCGTGCGGGGTCGAGCCGGTCCGCATTCCATCACTCCGTGATTCCTCGCACGCGGCAGTGTGTGTCAGAATTGGTAGTCGCCGGTAGGGCCATGCGACTGCGTCGCTTCCGACTGCACCCTCCGGCCGTCGCGTCAAGTTTCGTGTGCGCTCAACCCTGGGGACGATGGGCCACCGCACCAGACAGTGCCATAGGCACCGGGCCCCAATGTCTCATGTCCTCCGTTCCTTCAACAGCGAGATGCCTGCCATGACGAATGACGGCGACGTATCGCGGCTCCTCAGCGACTACATCGGCCTCTACAAGCGCGACAGCCTCGAGCGCTGGCGCGACCTGCTGCTGTCGGGATTTATCGCGACATCGACCAACGACGACGGCTCGGTGACGACACGCAGCCGCGAGGAATTCTACGAGCGGCAGCGAGCGCTCTTCGCCACGGGCAAGCCCGTCAGCGAGGTCCTCGAGAACACGCAAGTAACGCGGACCGGCAACCTGGCGTCCGTCAGCTCCGATTTCGTTTGGACGGACGGCGAATCCTCACGTCGCGGCCGGCTGATGCTGCTGCTCATCCTCGATCGCGGCGTGTTCCGTATCCAGGCGTTGACCTTCAGCTACCACCTGTGAAGCGGGTAGCTACAGCTTTGGGTCTGGCGCTGTCCGGCCGAGATAAATATCCTGGACGCGCCGATCCTGCTTCAACTCGTCGGCTGTCCCCGCGAGCGTAATTGCGCCGCGTTCCATGACGACGGCCCGATCGGCGATCGAAAGCGCGACATCGATCTGCTGCTCGACGATCAGCACCGCGATTCCCTGCCGCGCCCAGTTCCTGAGGAAATCGAGAATCGGCGGAATCAATGCCTGCGCGAGCCCCAACGAGGGCTCGTCGCACAGCAGCACGGCGGGACGCGCGACAAAGGCCTGCGCCAGTGCCAGCATCTGCTGCTGACCGCCGCTAAGATCACGCGCCGCCGAACGCAGCTTCGTGCGCAGGATCGGGAAGAAATCGAGGACCTGGCCCGCGAGCGCCTCGAAATCGCCGGCATCCCGCCGAATGGTGGCGCCGAGGCGGATGTTGTCGGCGACGCTCAGCTCGGGAAACACGCGATGGCCGTCGAGGATCAGTCGCAGGCCTTGGCGCGCATTGATTTCCGGCGACTGCCCGGTGATGTCGCGGCCATTCAGCATGACGCTGCCGCGCGTCGGTCTGATGAAGCCGGCAATGCTGCGCATCAGCGTCGACTTGCCGGCGCCGTTGGCCCCGAGCACCAGCACCACCTCGCCGGGCCCCACGCGCAGATTGACGTCGTGCAGGACCGGCACCCGCCCATAGCCGGCATACAGATGGCGCACTTCAAGCATCGCGCTTGCCGGTGAACAGCGCGCGCACGCGCGGATCGCTGACGATCGCGTCAGGCGTTCCTTCGGCGATGATCGCCCCGGCATCGAGCACGGCGATCCGGTCGGCGACGCGCCAGACGAGGTCGAGATCGTGCTCGACCAGAATGATCGTCTTGCCGAGAACATCGCGAAGATGGCGCAGCAGCGCCGCGAAATCGCGCCGTTCCTCCGGTGACAGCCCCGCTGCCGGCTCGTCGAGCAGCAGCACCTCGCAATCCATCGCGACCACCCGCAATACCTCCAGCAACCGGCGCTGCGCATGCGGCAGGAAGTCCGGGCGCTGCGCGCGCCAGCGGTGCTTCGACGCGGGAGAGTGCCTGAGACAGCCAGTCCGCACGGCGGCTGTCGGTTGCCGAAGTCGGCGCCGATCAGCAGATTCTCCCAGATCGACAAATCGTCGAACACGCGCGGGGTCTGGAAGGTCCGCCCGACACCCAGCCGCGCCACGCGATAGGCGGGCAATCGCGTCGACGCGTGACCGAGGATGCGTGACGCGGCCGTGATCGACGCGGACGAGGCCGGAAATCACGTTGAGCAGCGTCGTCTTGCCCGATCCATTCGGGCCGACGAGCCCATGGATCGTGCCGTGGGTCACGGAGAGATCGACCTTATCGAGCGCAATCACCTTGCCATACGCCTTGCGCACCGCCGCGACCTCGACCGCAGGTGCGGCATCCCCCGCCGCGCCGGGTCGTGCGATCCGCGACCGCGCTTCCGCCCGTCACAGCCATGATCCACTGCACGCCGACGTCGCGCCGACCGGGCTTTCCGCGTCCATCGCCGCAGTCGCGTTTCCACGGTGCCCACGAGACCGTCGGGGAACAGCAGCATGATCGCCAGCGCTACCAGCCCATAGCCGATCAATCGGTAATTGACGAGATTGACCAACAGCACGTTCGGCACCAGGTAGAGAATCCACACGCCGAGAATCGGGCCCAGCAATCGGCCGCGCCCGCCGACGATCACCGAAAAGAAGAAGAAGATCGACAACTCGACGTGGAACGCGGAAGGGCTCAGGAAGCCGACGACCGGAACGTAGAGAACGCCGGCGAGACCGGTGCCGAGTGCCGCGATGACGAAAGCCGCGGAACGCACGTGCCCCGGGCTGAAACCGAGCGTCAGTGCCGCCTCCGGACTCGCTGACGCGACGCGCATCTTCCGTCCCAGCCGCGTGCGCCGCAACCACGCGTGCGCGAAGAGCGTCGCGCTGGTCAGCGCGATCACCAGCAACGACAGCGGCGTGAACCCCCATGCCAACGGCACGCCCAGTGCCGGCACCGCGCGGCTGATCCCGTTGATGCCGTTGGTGTAATCGTTGAACGAGACCAGCAACTCCGGGAACACCATCGCGACGCTGAGCGTCACGAAGCCGAGGTAATAGCCCTGGACGCGCAACGCCGGCAGTGCGTACAGGCTGCCGAGGGCAAGCGCCGCAAGGCAGCCGTATGCGGCTGCCACCGCGAACGTTGCGCCGTGCAGGCTCGAGGCGATCCCGACCGTGTACGCGGCAGCGCCGAACACCGCGCCTTGACCGAACGAGACCTGGCCAGCGTCAGCCAGCAGCATGTTCTGCAACACCGCCACGGCGATGTACAGATTCACGAGATCGAAGGTGTGACTCCAGTACTGGTTGCCGGTCACGGCCGGCACCGCGATGCTCGCGACGATCGTCGCGATGCCAAGACCGAGCTGCGCGCGATCCGACAGGCCGTCGGGTCCGAGGAATCCGCGCATTCAGACGCGCCGCGCCTGGGTCCGGCCGAACAACCCCTGCGGGCGCAGCATCAGCACGCCGATCAGCAGCGCCAGCGACACGACGTTCTGGAACTGACCGCCGAACCGGTACGCCGCATACATCGAGACCACGCCCACCAGCGGTCCGCCGATCAGCGCGCCCGTGTTGCTGCCGAGCCCGCCGATCACCGCGGCGATGAATCCATTCAGCACATAGATGATCCCGGAGTCCGCCGAGATCGACATCACGGGCGCGGCGACGAATCCGGCCGAGCCGACGATCGCCCCGCTGATCGCGAACGCGAGGATCTGCAGCCGCCGCACGCGGATGCCGGCAGCCTGCGCAGCTTCCAGGTCCTGTGCGATCGCGCTGATCGCGAGGCCCGGTCAAGGTTCGCGTATGGAACCAATGCAACCCGGCGTACCAGAGCAAGCGCCAGCAGAACGGCGAGCCCGTAGGCGGTCGGCGTTCGCGTGCCGAGCAGCGCGAAGTTCGGAAACGGCGATTTGACGCTGAGCGCGAAGCGGCCCCTGCGCGATCAGAATGACGGCGCCGATGATCACCGACACGGCGAGTGTCGTGATCAGCCACGAATGCTGCTCGACAGAGGAGCGCAGCGGCAGCAGCGTGACGTAGCCCTGCACCGCCAGCACCGCGGCGTAGAGCAGCGCGGCTGCAGGAACCAGCAGCAGCCAGCTGTCCGAGCTCCGGCTCCTGCGGCAGCGTGAAGATATCCGAACAGGCCGCCCAGGATCAGCATGTTGCCCTGCGCGAAGTTCAGGATGCCGCTCGAGTTGTGGACGACATTGAAGCTCATCGCGACGAGCGAGAACACGGCGCCCAGGCCGATGCCGCGCACGAGGATGATGACGAGCTCATCCATGGCTCGTCAGCGATCTGCCATGAAGCGTCTGCGCGAAGCTCACATCGGCAGGCGGCTGCAGCGACGCAAGCCTGCCGCATTTCGCGGCGGCATCCACCTCGCGGGCCGAGATCGCTTTGCCGCGAAAGCCGGGGACCGTCGCGGCCGGACACGCTTGCCTCAACAGCCCACGCGCTCGAGCAATCCGCCCTCGCGCTGACGGTCCGGATAGACGATCGTCAGCGCGTCCTGCCCGATCAGGAAGTGCGTCGACTTGCTGGCAGTGAGCCCGCTGTTGATCCCCCGGAACGACTTCGAATTGGTCTCGAGCCACGCGGCGACGCTCGGACCATCGGTCTTGCCGCCGGTCCCCTCGACCGCGGCCTTCAGCACGTAGACCGCGTCGTACCAAAGCGAGAGATAGCTCAAGCGGCTGCCGATCGAAGGCCTCCGGCTTGAATGCCTCGCACCTGCGCGACGAAATCCTGGAAAGCCTTCGGCGTCTGCTCGTTCGGGCAATAGGAAAAGCCCTTGTAGTTGACCGCGACCGTATTCTTGTACGCATCCTTGCCCGCGATCTTGAGTGCGGGGCCCGAGAACGTCGCGCCGAAGCTGCCGACAACCTTCACGTTCCAGCCCAGTTCGTTCAGGCTCTTGATCATGTTGCCGGTGTCTTCGCCGTTGCTCGTAAAAAGCAGGATGACGTCCGGGTTGCCGCGTCGCAGCGCCAGCAGCTGAGGCGTCATGTCCGTCTGCCGGTACTGGTATTCCTGAACGCCGCCGAGCTTGACATTGCGCGCGGCCAGTTCGGCCTTGAGCGCTTCGACCGCCGTCTTCGCCTGCGCACCGCTGTCGGACAGGATGGCGGCCGATTCGCACCTTCATCCCGGTCACCGCGTAGTCGACCATCACCTTCGACTGCGCCTCGGCATTGGCGAGCATGCTGAACGCGTAGGGCCCGACGTCGGGTGTCAGCTTTTCGGTGCCGCTGACATTGACCGACGGGATCTTGGCCTCGTTCTGGATCGGCAGAACTGCGAGCGTGACCTGGCTGTATGTCGGGCCGACCATCAGATCGATCTTCTCCTGCAAGATCAGGCGCTTTGCTTCGCTGACGCCGACCGTCGCGTCGGTCTGATAGTCGCCGATCATGAGCTGGATCTGCCGGCCGCCGATCCCACCCGCCGCATTGATGTTCTTCACCGCCAGTTCAACCGCGATCTGCCCCGATTCGCCGACGGTCGCTCCGCCGCCGGTGAGCGGGATCATCGCGCCGAGCTTGATCGGCGGCCGCGCGCGTCTGGGCCGTCGCCACGGCAGCTGCCATCCCGGCAACAATGATCAATACCCGAAAGAGCACCCGCTTCACGCCCGTGTCGTTGTCCATCGCGACCTCCCCATGTAATGATTCGCGCAACATTACGCTTGCCAGGACCGCGCCGCAATGATGACGGAAGCCGGCGCGTCCCGACGCGGCACGCGCCCGCGAACGTGAGCACGCCCGCGCGCTCATCGCCGACCTTGGAGTGAACCATGTACGAAGATCTCTGCCTCTATATCGACGGCGAGTTCATCAAGCGGCGGCGGTCGCCGCGAGCAGGACGTCCTCGACCCGGCCACCGGTGACCGGATCGGCCGGCTCCCGCACGCGACGACAGGCCGATCTCGATCGTGCGCTCGCGGCCGCGCAACGTGCCTTCGAGACGTGGAAGACCACTTCCCCGCTGGAAAGGGGCCGCATCCTGCGCAAGGTCGGCGAGCTGACCCGGGAGCGCGCGAAGGAGATCGGCCGCAACATCACGCTCGACAAGGGCAAGCCGCTCGCCGAGTCGGTCGGCGAAGTGACGCGCTGCGCCGACCACTGCGACTGGCACGCCGAGGAATGCCGACGCATCTACGGCCGCGTGATCCCGCCGCGCGCCCCGAACGTGCGCCAGTTGGTGCTGCGCGAGCCGGTCGGCGTTTGCGCCGCGTTCACGCCGTGGAACTTTCCCGTTCAACCAGGCGATCCGCAAGATCGCCGCCGCGGTCGGCGCCGGCTGCACGCATCATCATCAAAGGGCCCGAGGATGCGCCGAGCGCGGTGGTCGCCATCGCGCGCATGTTCCACGAGGCCGGCCTTCCGCCGGGCGTGCTCAACGTCGTCTGGGGCGTGCCGAGCGAGGTGTCGGACTACCTGATCCGTTCGCCGATCGTGCGCAAGGTTTCGTTCACCGGCTCGGTGGCGGTCGGCAAGCAGCTGGCGGCGCTTGCCGGCCTGCACATGAAGCGGGTGACGATGGAGCTGGGCGGGCACTCGCCGGTGATCGTCTGCGCCGACGCCGACGTCGAGCGCGCCGCCGACATGCTCTCGACGCTCAAATTCACCAACGCCGGTCAGGTGTGCGTGTCGCCGAACCGCTTCTACGTGGACCGCAGGGTGTACGACCCGTTCATGGCGCGCTTCATCGAGCGCGCGCGGGAAATCAAGGTAGGTCCCGGCCTCGAGCCCGACAACGAAGATGGGCCCGCTCGCGCACGAGCGGCGGCTGCCGGCGATGGCGGAGTTCGTCGCGGACGCCGCCGCGCGGGGCGCGCACATCGAGTTGGGCGGCAACCGAATCGGCGTGCGCGGCTATTTCTTCGAGCCGACCGTGATCACTCAACGCGCCCGACGACAGCATGGTGATGACGCAGCGAGCCGTTCGGTCCGATTGCGCCGTGCGTGCCTTTCGATGAACTCGACGAGGCGATTCGTCGCGCGAACAGCCTGCCCTATGGGCTGTCCGCCTACGCGTTCACGACGTCGAGCCGCAACGCCTTGACGCTACAGAACGGCCTGCAGGCGGGCATGGTCAACATCAATCACTTTGGCCAGGCGCTGCCCGAAACGCCTTTCGGTGGCATCAAGGACAGCGGCATCGGCAGCGAAGGAGGCACCGAAACCTTCGACGGCTATCTGACGACCAAATTCGTCACGCAGATGGACTGACCATGTCCGGTTTTCCAGCGCTCACGGCGCGAAGTTGGGGTGAGACCCTGGCAGTGGAGCGCGAAAATTCGCCACATAGCCGCGCCCGGTGAAATGTGGCGTTGAGCGTCTGCTTCTTCGCCTGCAAATGTCTGCTCTGCGGGCGGAGCGACTGACAGGTCAGGGTCGGGTCCGGGTGTAGAACTACATGGGTCCAACAGCAGCTCGATACCAGTTACCTGACCTTGGAGCGTCGAGGTCGACGGACTCGACCCGGCCACAACCAGTCATAGCACCTCGCCCTCCAAGCCGACGCCCATACGGACGGCACGTGCAGGTACGCGTGCCTGGCAATGCGTCCTTGCAAAGAGCACGCACAAGCGCGCGTGGCCGTGCGCATGATGCGGGTCACGCCAAACAACGATCGCAGCCCGTTGCTGTGGCGTCGCAACGTCGTGGCGCAGCGTCGATCACGCGTGGTCGACCCCGAGCGCGACTCAAGCGGCTCACTCACCGCGGCCCACCCAGGCGCCCGCACCCGTGAACGCGAGGGTGACTTACCGCTTCGGAGGCAAGCGGTAGCACCTGCGTGACCATCGGGCTTCTTCGCGGAGCTTCGTGTCGGCCGTCTTGACAATCGGGCGGCCCTTACGGGAACGTACCGAGATATCCCCTTGTCGTTTATGGCCTTTTTGGAGGTCGGCACGGTGAGTGCTTCTGGCGACTTTGACTCGGTGCGCGCAGCACATGGCGCCGACACGACCCAATAACTGCCCGCATGCGGGCGGTCGGGGTCACTCACCTCAGAGGGGAGCGTGGGATGAAAACAGGCAAGCTAATCGGTGTCGCCGCGGCCGGCGCTCTCGCCATGATGAGCAGTTCCGCCTTCGCAGCCACGATGATGGCCAACAACAGCAACAAGGGCAGCGTCCTGGTGTTCCCGCGCCTCATCGTGTTCTCCGCCTGGGACACGCTGATCACGATCGTCAACGACAGCGCCACCGACGTGCAGGTGAAGTGCTACTACCGCACCAGCGAGCCGCTGCCGACCCCGCTGTCCTCGAAGACCGACGTGTCGCAGATCAAGCACACGATGGACTTCACCCTCACCTTGACGCGCAACCAACCGGTGACCTGGTCGGTTGGGACCGGCTTGGTGCTCGGCGGGGGTAGACAGATCGCGCAACCCTTCGTGCCGTTCCCCGACGGCAGCACGCGCCAGACCGGCGAGTTGAAATGCTTCGCGGTCGGCACCGACGCCAATGGCAATGTGCGGCAGATCAACTTCAATCAGCTCTTCGGCACGGCGGCGGTCATCAACGCGGGGGGCAATGCCTTCGAGTACAACGCGTGGGCGTTTCAGGCGCTGGGCGGCACCGCGGCGCAAGGGCAGCCGGTGGGCACCGCCGGCACCCTCAACCTCGATGGTTCGCTCGCCGGCTACGACCTGTGTCCGAACATCCTGGTGGCCGACTTCCAGCCGGGGGGCCAGCCGATACCGGCGGCGCCGCCGGTGTTCCCGGGCGGCCCCGCGAGCACCTGGATTTCGATCGCGGCGTGCAACCAGGACCTCACGCAACGCGCGCAGCCGTACATCACCAAGTACACGTACACCTTCTGGAACCAGGATGAGTTCTCGCGTACCGGTACGCACGAGTGCGGCGACAGCTACTACGAGCAGTACTTCGGCGCGACCGCCAATGCCACCCCGGATGCCACGGCGGTGAGCACCGTCCCCGGCGGCGGAATCATGGCGATGCCCCTCGCGCAGTTCAGTTCGCTCGGTACGCCGACGGCCTACATGCGCATCGAGTCCGTAGCCGATCCGTTCGTGTGCGCCGGCGCCGTGCACTTCGGGATGCTGGGTGTGATCCTGCACTTCAACCAATGACTCCCACGCCAATGGCAACCACCCACATGAACAGGGAGCGAGCAATGAAGCGATCACACCTTCGCCTGGCTCTGGCCGGCATCGCGGTGTTCTTCTTGGGTGCTGCATCCACGCTGGCGAATGGCGTAGTGGCGCCACCGACTGGCGCCAAATTCTTCGGAGCGTTATCGATCGGTGTAGGCGGGACCACCACCGCGACCCTCACGATTTCCAATACCAATCCAGCCACGAATCTCACTGGGGTCACGTTCACCGATACATTGCCTCCTGGAATCACCGTCTCCACGCCGAACGGGCTACTGTTTGCCTGCACGCCCGGCTCTACGCTCGGACCGATTACGGCAGTCGCGGGTACGGGGTCCATCGTTGTGGGCACGAGCACCCTTCTCGCGGGCGGCGGCGCCTGCACCGTGCAGGTCAACGTGACGGGAATCAGCCCCGGCGTCTGGATCAACGCATACACCCCGTCCGACGCGACGGCTGGATCGGGCCTTGCTGCGACGGCGGTGATTACTGTGCTTCCCCAATCACCCCCAGTGATCACCAAAGCATTCGGGGCGCCGCTGATCGGTCTTAACGGGACCACGAGCCTGACGTTCACGATCAGCAATCCGAACGCTGCGATCGCGCTCACCGGCGTGTCGTTCACTGATACGTTACCGGCGGGTCTGAATATCGCAAACTTTAGCGGCTTGTCTAGCAATTGCGGCGGCACGGCGCTAGCGTCGTTCGGCCAACCCGCCACCGTCAGCCTGATCGGGGGAACCCTGGCCGGAGGCGCATCGTGCACGGTCTCGGTGAACGTCACCGGGGTCAGCGTTGGTCCGCAGAACAACAGCGTCACCGTGTCCTCGGCCCTGGAAGGCGCCGGCAATACGGCCAGCGCCACGTTGATCGTGGCGACTCTCTACTTGCGCGGCAGCAACATGATCGGCCGCGGTACACAGGCGGGCGTGATCACCTTCGATCCGGGTCCGGCGGATAGCTTCAAGCGATAGCGCTACCGCCGCATTCGCTACGTTCGGGGGCGAGGATCGATCCGTCCAGGATCTTCGCCCTTCGCGCACAGATCCGCGGCAGGCGCTGAAGACGCTACCGCCGTGGATGTCTCCACGCGAGTCGACGAACGGATTTCGACGCAAAC
>CAVZZN010000006.1:0-352924 GCA_963779805.1 uncultured beta proteobacterium | reverse complement strand
CGATGATCGCGTCCCAGTTGGTGAGGCTCGTGCTCGCGTCGCCGCGGCGGCTCGGCTGCGAGATCGAGCCGACGTTGCCGGTGACTTCCCAGGCGAGCTTCTGCTCGATGTCGAACATGCGCGCGCCAGCGAGGACGTCGAGCGTCGATGAAGGAGTGGCGTACGCGCGCCAGGTGCCCGCAAGCGTCCAGGCCCAGCCCTTGAGGTCGTAGTTCAGGTTGCCCTCGGCACCCGCCGGGAGGGGCGTACCGCCGATGCTGAAATCACGGAAACCGGATCTCGTCGTGCCAAGGTCCATGTAGACGATGTCCGTCAACATTCCCCAGCGTCCATTGCTGGCCTCGAGCGAGCCCATGAAGGCGAACTTGAGGCTGTCCACGATCTTGTCCGAATCGACGGTGACGCTGCCGCCGGCCGGCTCGGGAAAGCTCGTGCTGCCGCCGATCGAGGGGAGATAACCGTACAGCGTGGCCTGGTAGCGCCACGGGCCGGCGGTTTGCGAGAGCGCCGGCGCTGCGACGAGCAGCATGGCGCCGGCTGCGAGCGGCGGCGAGCAGTTCTTTGCGATTCATCTTGTTCCTTGGATTGGTGTTGGCATCACCAAACGGGTTGCGAGCACGTCGACCCGATTACGGAATCGGACATCGACGCATCGCTCACGGCGCGACTTCCTTCCATCCGGCACCGGGGTCGAAACTCGAGACCTTGGCCGCGAGTGCGGTGGAATGCTTGCCCAGGTCCCTTTCGTAGACCTTGCCGTTGTGGCTGACGATGAACGTCATCACGCCGCTTTGGCCATACTCCGCCGGATACGCGATCATCGCGAAGCCCGCGATCATGCGGCCGTTGATGACGTAGCTGTAGGCGCCGCCCGGGGCACGACTGCCCTGGCGCGTGAGGATGCGGAAGTGATACCCGCGATACGGCGCGCCGGCGGCGTGTCCCTTGAGATACGCGGCGCTTTCGGCGACGAGCGGCCCGAGCGGACTCTCCTCGTCGCCGTTGGCGTCGGGCCAATACAGCCCGTCGTGCTTGCCCGCGGTGCTCGCAAGCTTCTGCGCATACTGGAGCACGCCGTCGCCATCGCGATCGCGCGTCGCGTACGCGCGCTGGGCGTCGACATACGCGCGCAGCACGTAAATGGCATTGCGCTCGTTGCCCCCGACGCGACGGTTGACGAGCTCGTCCCTGCCCTCCTCGGTGGCGAATCGCCAGCCCTCGCCCGTGCGCACGATGGGGATGGGCATGGGCCACGCCTCGTCGCCGATGACGAGGATGCGACGGTCCTGGCTCGGCTCGCGCAGCACCCGAAGCGTCTTCATGGCCGCGAGGATCTTTGCGCGCGTTGCCGAAGTTGCCGCGGGGTCGGAGGCGACGATGCAGATCCTTGTTGTGCTCCCCGAAGATCGCGAGCATCGCCGAATCGCTGTCGGCCTGCAGGGCGGCCATGAGCGCGTCGACCGCCGCTTCCGGCGTCGCGAACGTTTGTTGTTGGGCGGCCATTGCGCCAAGCGGAACGGACAGCATCAGCACGAGCGCCAGGCGCGCCACGAGTGCCCACAGGCGAGTGATGTTCATGAAGGACACCTTGCTTTCGATTGAAGGGAATGTGTGCATGAGCATCTCCTCCCGTCAGCGACGGCCGCCGCCGCCGCGGCCCCCGCCGCCACCGCCACGCGCACCACCGCCACCGCCGCCGCTCGGAGCCGCACGCGCCCGCCGCCGCTCGGTGCGGAGCGCGGGGCACCCGCGCTGGCCGACGAGCGTCCGCCGCCACTGCTCGACATCGGCGAAGCGCTGACGCCACCTGACGAGCCCCGGCTCGCCGCGCCGCGCGAACTGTCCATTTGTGCCTGGCGCCCGGAACCGTACCCGCCCAACGCATCCCCACCACCACCGCCACGGGCGGCACTGCCGCCACCTGCTCCGGCACCGGTCGGTTGCGCCGACGCACGCGCACCGCCCGCTCCACCCGAACCCGCTCCGGCACGCGCATCGCCCGCGCGAGCCGTTGGGGCGGTCTTGCCGACGGAGTTGCTGACCTGTCCGGGCTGCTTGTTCGATTTCCACGCCGCGCTTCCGCCGGCGGCGCCGCCCCCGCGGTTGACGTTGCCGGTGTTGATGTTTCCGGTGTTGATGTTCGTGTTCCGGTTGACGTTGATGTTGGCGTCCCCGTGATAGTTCGCGCCGTAGTGATTGCCGCTCCACGCGGCGCCGATCGCTGCGCCCCAGATCACCCCCGCCGCCATCGCGGCGCCGGGCGCATACGGGTAGTAGTACGAGGGATACGGCGCCGGGTAGTAGCCGTAGACAGGCACCGCGCTCTGCACGACCACGGTCGTCGGGTTGTACTGCGGCACGTAGACCACCTGCGGGTCGGCCGGGGCGATGACGATGATCTCCTTCTCGGCCGTGACCACCTGCTTGCCATCCGACTTGAGATTGCCGGCCGATTGCGCCTTGCGGCGAAACACCTGGATAGCGGCAAGCACCTCGCCCTGGTCGGCCACGACCGCTTCGCCCAGCGCGCTGGTCCAGTCGAGATCGGCGCTCATCATCTTCACGACGTCGGGATAGTTGAGCAGCGACTTCACCGCGTCGTCCCACTTGTCGTCGATCGCGGCCTTCGGGTCGGCCTTCTTCTTTTCCAGGAAGCGATCCGCCTGCACGAGCTGCAGCGGATTGGTCGCCGCGGGCAGGATGATCGCGACCAGGTCGTCCGGATAGAGCGCGATGGGGCCGACGAGCTTGTCGAGCTCCGCGCGCGGATGGCACAGGTGCCGCGCCCGCCGGCGCTGCCGGCGCCTGTGCGAAGGCGTTCATCGCGTACAGAAGCACGACGATGGCCACCAGCAGTTCCAGCCACGGCCAGCGTCCACCGCGGACCTCGGCCAACGAGCTACGAAAGCTGTTCATGATCCATGCTCCAGATTTGGGTTGCACCTTGCACATCCTGGTGATCCACGCCCCGCGCGCCAGCGCCGGGACGGAGCCAGCGAGACCCGAAGCTGCGCGCTCGAATGCCACGCGGCCGGGTCGGAATCGAAGTCAGAATGGAGGCTTCGCGATGGCGCGTCTTTGCCAATCTGGACAAAGCGCGTGACGAGCCGACGCCCCGCGTCTGATGGACGCATGCGAGCGCTCCTGCAATCGGAGGCGTTACTCAGCGAGCAGGTTGCGTGCTCGCATCCACTCGACGCACAGGTCGATGGCCTCGCGCATGAGCTGCGGCTGACCGATGTAGTAGTGCGTCGCGCCGCGGATGACGTGCATCTCCCTGTCCGCGGTGGCGACCGCGCGGAACACGCGGCCGACGTGCGGCTGGGGCACCGCGTCGTCGGCCGAGTTCTCGATGGCGAGGAACGGCACCGAGATCTTCGCGGCGCACGGCTCGCCAATGGCATGGGTGTCGTCGACGGACCATTGCGACAGCCATGCACGCAACGTCGAGAAGCGCGCGAGTCCGACGGGACCGTTGTTCACGGTCTCGGGATCGCCGAGATAGCACGTTCCGATCGGACGATCGCTGGGATCGACGGCCGGATCGAGAAAACGCGGATCGGCCAGCGTGCGATGGGTGACGAAGCCGCGCTCCATCTCCTTGCCGCCGCGCCCGCGCAGCTCGTCGAGTCGCGCACGCACCCACGCGGTCCTGCGGCGGACGCGCGCGAGCTGCGCGGCGCGGAACTGCGCGAGGTAACTCGGCCGAGTACGGCGGCCGGTTGGGATTGCGCGGATCGTAGAGGTCGAGCTCGACGTCGCGCCGCTCGGGATCGTCCTCGTCGAGCACCGAAGGATCGATCGATTCGACGAGCATCACCGCACGCGAGCTGTGTGCGGCCTGGAAGATCACGCCGTCGGCGGGGAGCAACCGCGCGCCGACGATGTCGACCGGATCGCCCGCGGGTGTGGCGACGATCGTCGGATGCTCGGCCTGCGCCTGATACAGCAGCGACAGCGATCCGCCGCCCGACCAGCCCGCCAGCACGATCCTGTCGTAGCCCCACACCTCGCGCGCGTGCCGCACGTAGGCGCCGAGGTCGAGGAGCACCTTCTCCATGATCAGCGCGGTGTCGTTGCGCGCATAGCGGCTGCCGGCGCACAGCACGTGCACGCCGGCGTGCGCCATCGCGCGCGGCACGGGCAGCAGCTGCAACGTCGACGCGGGGTGCATGTAGATGACGAGCGTGCGCGCCGGCACGCTGCGCGGCACGTACCGGATGCCCTCGAGATTCACCGTCCCGTGCGCGCTCGCAAAGCCGTAGACCTCGCGGAACGCGGCCTGCTCCGGGTACTGGATGTGCACCCATTCCGGATCGACCGCGAACACGCGCCGCTCGGCTTGCACGTCTCCCCTCGTCAGCGTTCGAATGCGGTTCGGCCCGGAGTCGACTCCGCGTTCCTGCTCGGCGTCTGCACGGTCGATTCGGATCCGATTGAAGGCTACTCGGGCTTGATGCCGAGCTCGTCGAACATTTTCCCCCATAACGCGAGCTCGCTGCGAACGAAGGACGCGCAACTTTCGGGGGTCGACTGCGCGAGATCCGCGCCTTGCTTGGCGAAGTGCGCCTTCATCTCCGGATCGCGCAGCGTCTTGTTGATCTCCTCGTTCAGGCGCGTGACGATCGGCTTCGGCGTCGCCGCGGGGGCGATGAACGCGTACCACACGACGAACTCGTAGGCCGGAAAACCGGACTCGGCGACCGTCGGCAGGTCGGGCAACTCGGAAAAGCGCGTCTTGCTCGTGACCGCGAGCGCGCGCACCTTGCCCGCGCGCATCTGCGGCAGCGAGGTCTGGACCGGATCGAACAGCACCTGGATCTGGCCGGCGATGAGGTCCTGCATGGCGAGCGCATTGCCCTTGTAGGGGACGTGCACCATGTCGATCCCGGTCACGCGCTTGAACAGCTCGCCGGCAAGATGGGCCGAGTTGCCGAGCCCGGCAGACCCGAAATTGAGCTTGCCGGGATGGGCCTTGGCATACGCGACGAGCTCGGCGACGTTCTTCACCGGCAACGAGGGATTCACGTCCAGCACGAACGGCGTGGTGCCGGCGCAAGACAGATAAACGAAATCCTTGAGCGGGTCGTACGGCAGGTTCTTGTACTGGTGCGGCGCGAGCACGAGCGGCGAGGTGCCCGACACGCCGATGGTGTAGCCGTCGGGGGTGGCGCTCTTCACGAGCTCGTGCGCGATCACGCCGGTGGCGCCAACGCGATTGTCGGCCACCACCGGCTGGCCGAGATCCTTGCCGATGCGCTCGGCCACGGCGCGCCCGAGCACGTCGACCGAGCCGCCCGCAGGGTACGGCACGATCATCCTGACGGGGTGGGTCGGATAGGTCTGCGCGAGCGCCGTTCCGGCGATCAGGCTTGCGGCCAGCGCAACGACCCCACATCGGCGCGTCAGGCGCGATCCGGGCATGATCATCATCGTGCTCCTCGTGGCTGCGGTGCGGCAATTGCTCGCACCAGTACGCAGCTTACATCGACAGACGCTCGTGCGCAGCAACGGCCTTCATCGTGCACGCTGGCCACGCTCTGCAAGCAGCGCGCGCACCCGGTCGAGCGGAATAGCCTCCACGGTGAGTCCGTTGCCGGTCATCGTCGTGGCCATGAACAGAGCGTTGTAGACCGCTTCCTCCGTCGCCTCGACGACGGCCTGGAAGAGCGGCGTCATGGCCGCGTTCGAGATCTCCTGCGCGCCATGGCGCCCCGCCCGCGCGTTCCGGCGCAATGCCGGGGCAGTGCAGAACGCGATCGCGTAGTCGCCCGATCCGTTCGCGGCGCAGGAGCCGGTGCGCCCCAGGCCCATCATGCTGCGGGCCGCGAGGCGACGCAGGTTACGGCTCGACAGCGGGGCATCGGTCGCGACGACGATCATGACGGAGCCGTCGCCTTTGGCAGGTGGTGCGGGCGGCGCATCGTGCGCTGGCGATGCAGACTCACCGTCATTGCCCGCTGCGAGCCGCACATGCTGGCTGAACGCGTGGCGGCCGAGCGCGATGCCCACCGGCACGCCGGCGATGTCGAGCACGCCGTCGAAGTTCGCCTGGACCAGCACGCCGATCGTCGCCCCGCCGATTGATGCGGGCAGCGTGCGCGACGAAGTTCCGATCCCGCCTTTCCATCCGAACGCCACGGTGCCCGTGCCTGCGCCGACGCAACCTTCCTCGACGGCGCCCGTGGTCGCCGCCGCGAGCGCATGCTCGACATCGGCGGCACCGACGCGCGGCTGGCGGATGTCGTTGAGCACGCCGTCGTTCGTTTCGCCCACCACGGGATTGATCGAACGCACCGCGCGCATCCCCGGCCGGCGCAGCATCCACGCCGCGAGCGCGTCCGCCGCTCGCCAGACGGCGAGCGTATTCGTGAGCACGATGGGCGTTTCGAGCTCGCCCAGCTCGTCGACCTGCGTGCTGCCGACGAGCTTGCCGAAACCGTTGCCGGCGTGAATGGCCGCCGGGACGCGGTCGATGTACGGATCGCCCGCGTGCGGCAGGATGGCCGTCACGCCGGTGCGGATCGACTCGCCTTCGATGAGGGTGACGTGACCGACCGCAACGCCTTGCACGTCGGTGATGGCGTTGAGCGCGCCCGTAGCGAACACGCCGGGCGCAACGCCGAGCGCTCGCGCGCGCACGCGCTGGCGGGAGTCCATGCCGCTATCGAGCGCGCGTCAGCAACCCCAGCGCAACGCGAGCGGTTGCACCTCGCGCGCGAGATCGAGCAAGCCCGCCCGGGTGGCGGGATGCAGAGGCGCGAGGGGATGGCGCACCGCATCGCTCGCGATGACGCGCCCTGCAAGCATGACCGCCTTGGTCGCGCGCAGCCCGCACTGCCGGTTCTCGAAATTGACGAGCGGCAGGATGCGCGCATAGGCGGCGGCCGCTTCGGCCCTGCGCCCGGCACGGTGATGGGCCAGCACGGGCTTGATGAGGTCGGGCAGCAGCGCGCTCGGCATCGTGCCCGTCGCGCCCGCGTCGAGGTCCGCCATCAGCGTGATCGCTTCCTCGCCGTCGAACGGCCCCGCGATGGCGTCGCCGCCGGCTGCGATCAGGGCGCGCAGCTTGTCCGCCGCGCCCTGAACCTCGACCTTGAAGTAGCGCACGAGCGGCAACCTCGCGCGCGAGCCGCACCAGGAAAGGCACCGTCAGCGCCACTCCGCTGAGCGGCGCATCCTGCACCATGATCGGAAGCGACGCGGCCTCGGCGACGCGCGCGAAGTGCTCGAGCATCGCCTGCTCGTCCGAACGCAGCGTGGCCCCGTGATAGGGCGGCATGAGCATGATCATGCCGGCTCCGTGCGCGGCGGCGTCGCGCGCCCGCGCCGCGGCGATCTGCGTGCTGAAGTGGCTGCACGTGACGATGACCGGAACGCGTCCCGCGACGTGCTCGAGGCAAAGCTCCAGCAGCGTCTGCCGCTCCGCATCCGAAAGCAGGAACTGCTCGGAGTAGTTGGCGAGGATGCAGATGCCGTCCACACCCTGGTCGATCATGCAGTCCAGCACGCGCCGCTGGCCCTGCAAGTCGATCTCGCCCGCTGCGGTGAAGGGCGTCGGCGCGATCGGGAACACGCCCGAAAGCACGCGCGGAGCCGTGGTTTCGTTGCCAGCCATTGCCTCTCCCGGTGACGGAATCGCTCGCCGGAAGAGTAGCGCGTTTTGCCGTGCGGTGCGATCACGACCGCTCGCCCGCACTGCATCCGCGGCGCGTGCAGCGACGCGCCGGGAGGAGAGCCTTGCGGGCGTCAGGCCTTGGTGAAGTCGATCACGATCGCGCCGGGATCGCGCTGGCGGTACTCGATGTTCACCGTCTCGCCGTAACGCGACTGGATCTGGTCGAGCAGCGGCAGCGGGTCGTGGTCGTTGACGAAGCGCATCACCTCGCCGGGAAAGAGCGCGTCGATCGCGCCGAAGATCGCGGCATGACGGAAGCGCTTGGCGACGCCGCGCGCGTCGAAGGGATAGATGCGGTCGACACTGAGGTGAAGGTGTGGGTGGTTCATGCGACGCTCCTCTCGCTCCGGATGGACGCTCAATGGCTGCAGTGGCATCCGCCGCCGGACGTGGGCGCCGCCTGCTCGCTGATCTTGCCGATCGCCACGCGCCACACCTCCGGGCCCTGCTCGAGGTAATGCCAGCTGAACGCCTCCTTCGACTCGGCCTGGAACTGGTAGTACAGCGGCTTCGGGTCGTGATCGTTGACGAGGAGGAACGCTTCGCCGGGGGCGAGTGCGTCGAAGGTGCGGAAGATCAGCGGGTGGCGTTCGCGCGGGATCATCTCCCGCACGTCGACCGTGGTGGTGAAAGTGTCGGTGGTCATCGTAGCGGCCTCGTTTCGTTTGTCCCGTCCGGCGCGGCGGCGCGCGGCACTGGTTTCGACGCGGTCGACGGCCTCGGTGCATCCGTGCCGCTTAAGATGTACGCGTCGTACATGTTTAAATTACGCCGGCGCGACCGGAAAAGCAATATGACTTCTACATCCTTTGAGGTGCATCAAGTCCTGGCCGAGCCGGCATCGGCTGCCGGCCACGCACTGCCCGCGCCCCCGGGGATCCGACGCGGGTCGACCGCCGTTGCGCCGTGCGCTCGCAGGCCTCTTCAGGGTGTTGCGCCGGCGCGCGTTTGGGCGCGCGCTACGCGAAGAACGCGCGAAATTCCGCGAGCGTCTCTTCCGGCGCCTCTTCGGGCAGGTAGTGGCCGCACGGCAGGGTGCGGCCGCGGACGTCGGTGGCCACGCTGCCCCAGTCCTCGAGCGGCGCGAACAGCCGGTTGACCACGCCCTTCTCGGCCCAGAGCACGAGCAGCGGACACGTCACGCGACGATCGGCGTCCGCGGCGTCGTCCGCGAGATCGGTCGTCGCCGCTGCGCGGTAGTCCTCGCACGAGCCGTGAATCGTCGCCGGATCGCTGAAGCAACGCTCGTATTCGGCGAGCGCGCGCGGATCGAAGTGCCGCGTGCTCGCCGACCACGCGCCGATCTTGCGCCGCAGGTAGTACACCGGATCGGCCCCGATCAGGCGCTCCGGCAGGTCGTAGGGCTGGATGAGGAAGAACCAGTGGTAGTACGCGGTGGCGAACGCCTTGTCCGTGCGCGCGTACATGATGCGCGTGGGGGAGATGTCGAGGACGGCGAGCCGTTCGACCGCGCCCGGATGATCGAGCGCGAGGCGATGGGCCACGCGACCGCCGCGATCGTGACCCGCGAGGCGGAACCGGTCGAAGCCGAGCGCGCGCATGAGCTCCACCTGGTCGCGCGCCATCGCGCGCTTGGTGTAGTTCGCGTGGCGCTCGCCACCGGGCGGCTTGCCCGAATCGCCGTAGCCGCGCAGGTCGCTGCACACCACCGTGAACTGCTCGCCAAGGCGCGGCGCGATCGCGTGCCACATCGCGTGCGTCTGGGGATACCCATGCAGGAGGAGCAGCGGCGGTCCGCTGCCGCCGATCACGCAATGGATCGCGCACCCGCGCGTTGCGATGCGTTCGCTGCGGAAGCCCGGAAACAGCACCGCGTCGGCGGCGCTCATCGGCATGCCCGTGCTGCCGCCAAGGGCGCTCGATTCGCGCCCGAGACGAGCCGGCTGTGGTCATGGAAACCCTCCGCAGATCGCGCGTCCGCCCTTCATACCACTTCGCGCATGCGACGTCACGCCGGTTCGCAAGGCCGATCCCGGCGTCGAGGCGAGTGCGTTACAGTTGCAGCAGGGCGCGCCGGCAAGCATGCCGTGCCGCGCACGCGCGGTCGGTCGCACGCTGCGGAGCCCCACGATGCCACGTGAACACGTCATGCATGCCCGGCGCGGCTTCATCGCCGCGCTTTCATGCGCTTTGCTGTGCGCACACGCCGGCCTCGTGACGCCGGCGAGCGTGTATGCAGCCGAGACGCCACCATCCACGACGGACGCGCCGGAGCCTGCGCAGTCCCGGGAGAGCGAGGCCGACCGCCTGTTCAACGCCGTGGTCGAGATCGAGACGCGCGCAGTTCCCGATGCGCACAGCGCCGAAGCGCTGGGACGCGAGCGTCACGGCACCGGCATCGTCATCGGCGACGACGGACTCGTCCTCACCATCGGCTACCTCGTGATCGAGGCGGCCGAGCTGCGGGTGATCGACAGCCATGGCCGTTCGCTCCCGGCGCGCGTCGTCGCCTACGACCCGCCGACCGGGTTCGGCCTGGTGCGCACGACCGTGCCCTTGGCGAGCACGCCCGTTTCGCTCGGCGATTCGGGCAAGCTGCGCGAGCGCGATCCGGTGATGATCGTGAGTCACGGCGGGCGCGACCGGGTCACGCTCGCGTACGTCGTGTCGCGGCGCGCATTCGCCGGCAACTGGGAATACGCGCTGGACGAGGCGATCTACACGGCGCCGCCGACGCTCGAATGGAGCGGCGCCGCGCTGATCGGCCGCGATGGCACGCTGCTCGGCATCGGCTCGCTCATCGTGCGCGACGCCATGGGCGGCGAAACCGCCGTCCCGGGCAACGTGTTCGTGCCGATCGACCTGCTGAAGCCCGTGCTCGCGGATCTGGTCAGGACCGGCCACCGCGCCGGGCCCGCGCGGCCGTGGCTCGGCATCAACGCGGACGAGGTCCAGGGGCGACTCTTCGTCTCGCGCGTGTTGCCGGAGGGGCCTGCCGAGAAGGCGGGGATCAAGGCGGGCGACGTCATCGTGGCCGTCGGCAAGGACGCGGTACGCACGCAGCCCGAGTTCTATCGCAAGGTGTGGGCCTACGGCGCCGCGGGCACCGACATTCCGCTGCGCGTGCTGCAGGACGACATCGACGTGCGCGAGATCAAGGTCCGTTCGATGGACCGGACCGCGTACGACCGGCCACCGACGACCCACTGAACGCCTTCGCCGATACCTCGCGCATGCTGCTGTACGCCCTGACGATCTTCACGAGCGCGTTCCTGCTGTTCCTCGTGCAACCCGTCACGGCGAAGCAGATCCTGCCCTGGTTCGGCGGCTCCGCCGCGGTCTGGACGACGTGCCTCGTGTTCTTCCAGACGGCGCTGCTTGCGGGTTACGCGTATTCCGATCTCGCGATCGCGAAGCTGCGCCCGCGAGCGCAGGCGACGTTGCACATCGCGCTGCTGCTCGCGTCGCTCGCCGTGCTGCCGATCGTTCCCGCCGCGCACTGGAAGCCGGTGGGCGACGAGAACCCGTCGTGGCTGATCCTCGGTCTGCTCGCGGCCACCATCGGGCTGCCGTACTTCATGCTTTCGGCGACCAGCCCGCTCGTGCAGGCGTGGTTCGCACGCGCCCGGCCCGGCGCGAGCCCGTACCGGCTGTTCGCGCTGTCGAATCTCGCGTCGATGCTCGCGCTGCTCGGCTATCCGCTGCTGGTCGAGCCCTGGATCACGACGCGCACACAGGCCGCGGACTGGTCGGCCGGCTATGCGCTGTTCGTGCTGCTGTGCGCGACGGCCGCCTGGCGCAGCGCACGCAATGCACCCGATCGCATCGAGGCACGGTGGCGCCACCGTGCCGCTTGCGCAGCGGACCGCTGGCGCTGCCGACCCCGACGCGGCCCTCGCACTCCCGCCAACGGGCGCGATGCAGGCGATGTGGGGTGCGCTTGCCGCGGTGGGCTCGGTGCTGCTGCTCGCCGTATCGAACCACATCACGCAGAACATCGCAGCCGTCCCGCTGCTGTGGATCGCGCCCCTCGCGATCTACCTGCTGACGTTCATCCTCACCTTCGACAGCTCCGGCTGGTATCGACGCGACGTCATGCTGCCCGCGGCGGCAGCGGCGATCGGCGTGATGGCCTGGACGCTCGCCGACGCGCATCTCGCGCACGTGCTCTGGCTCCAGCTCGCGGTCTTCTGCATCGGCCTCTTCCTCGCGTGCATGTTCTGCCACGGCGAGCTCGCGCGCAGCAAGCCCGCGCCGGCGCACCTGACGCGGTTCTATCTCATGATCTCGATCGGCGGTGCGGTCGGCTCGGTGCTGGTCGGGATCGTCGCGCCCGTCGTGCTGCCGGCGTACTTCGAGCTCGGTCTGGGGCTCGTTGCGTGCGCGTTGCTGATGCTCGTGCGCGTACGCCACGACGAGTGGGTGTTCCGCACGCTCGCCGGTGCCGCGAGCGTGCTCGCCCTCGGCTGCGCCGCGTGGAGCGTGCACGCCTTCTACGACAACACGATCGTCACCGCCCGCAACTTCTACGGCGTGCTGCGCGTGCTGCAGATCGGCGAGGGCCCGATCGCGCGCCGCTCGCTCGTGCACGGCACGATCCTGCACGGCACGCAGTATCTCGATCCCAATCTCCGGCACCGTCCGACCACCTACTACACGGCGACGTCCGGCATCGGGCGGCTGCTCGAGAGCCTGCACCCCAGCCTGTCGCCGCTCAAGGTGGGCGTGATCGGCCTCGGCACCGGCACGCTCGCCGTCTATGGCGCGAAGGGCGACGTGTACCGCTTCTACGACATCAATCCCGCGGTGCCCCGGATCGCGCGGAGCGAGTTCACGTACCTCGCCGACAGCGACGCCACCATCGAGATCGTGCTCGGCGACGCGCGCCTCAACCTCGAGCGCGAGCCGCCACAGCACTTCGACGTGCTCGCGATCGACGCCTTCTCGAGCGATGCGATCCCGGTGCATCTGATCACCGCGCAGGCGCTCGACGTCTACCTCCGGCACATGAAGCCGTCGGGCGTGATCGCCTTTCACGTGACCAATCGCTTCCTCGATCTCGTGCCCGTCGTCGCCGCGCTCGCGCAGGCACGCGGGCTCGCGGTGATCCACATCGCGGACGACGGCACCGCCGGCCTCGCGACCCGAAGCGACTGGATGCTGCTCGCGCGCGCCGATGCGCCGCTCGAGAAGCCTGCGCTGGCGCAAGCATCGGTACCGCTGCGCACGCGGCCGGACTGGCGGCTGTGGACCGACGACTTCAACAACATCGTGCAGGTGCTGAAGCGTTGAAGCGCGCCGCGCAGGGATGCGCGGCGCATCGGTGGAGCGCGGACATGCCGTCCGCGCTCCCCGGGGCTAGTTCCTGCAGGACAGCGTGGCCGACAGTCGAGTTCGCGGCGTCCGGCCGTAGCACCGGTGGGCGACTGCCCGGTGTAGGTCACCCTGAGCGAGCCGAAGTCGAGGGACACGTTCTCGGACGGCGTGTCGTCGCTCGATCCTCCTACGTCCGCCGACGTGACCAGGACGTCGTTCAGCTCGTACTTGAGGTAGGCAGCGGCAGGCTGCTCACCCGTGCGCACGATGTCGAGCGTGGCATTCTTGAAGTGCTTGCCGGTCGCGACGGCCTGCATCAGGATCGGCGAGGACTTGTCGACCGCTTCTTGATCGACAGGTCCTGGAAGGCGCACTTCCCGGAAGCCGCGCCGGTGCGTCGCGACCGTCGGGGTGACGACACCGGTGGTGAACGCCGTGAGGTCGATCCATCCCTTGTGATCCTTCTGCGTCGACTCACCGTCGACGCCGTCGAGCTGGAGGTAGATCTGGGTTGCCGCCATGGCAGGTGCGGGCGCGATGGCCGTCGCCGCCAGCGCCGCTGCGAGCAGCGGGCGCCTCACCACCGAACCCACGGACTTGCGTCGTGCATCACTCATCAGCATTTCTCCTTCGAGGATTGCGGACTACAACGGGGGGTCTGCCGCGCTTGCGCCGGGGCGCGCTTGCGCGTGGCGGGTGGGGATCGAGAGTCTTCGGAAAGCGCGCGCAGGGTGCAACTGCGAACCGACGAGCTGCAGTGCAGAGAAGGACAGCCGGCGCATTGCAGCCGCGCGATGCGCCCGCTGCATGCTCATCGGTTATAGTCGTCCGCATGAGCGAACGAGCGTCTCGTGCCGTCACGTCGTACGATACAGTCCGCTACCCCGGCCTGCCGTACGCCAGCACGCATCCCGATCACCTGGCGACGACCGCCATGCTGCACGGGCTCGCGGCGGTGCCGCCCGATCGCTGTCGGGTGCTCGAGGTGGCGTGCGGCGATGGCGGCAATCTCGTGCCCATGGCCTACGCCTTGCCGCGCAGCGCCTTTCTCGGGATCGATCTCGCCCGCGATGCGATCGAGGACGCGCGGGCTCTCGCCCGTCGCGCCGGCGTTGCGAACGTTGCGTTCGAGGCGCTCGACCTCACGCGCTTTCCCGCGGACGCCGGCGCGTTCGACTACATCGTCGCCCACGGCGTGTATTCGTGGGTGCCCGCCGATGTCCGCGAGGCGCTGATGGCGCTGATCGGCCGTCACCTCGCACCGCACGGCGTCGCCTTCGTGAGCTACAACACCTACCCCGGGTGTCACGTGCGCAGGATGATGTGGGACATGCTGAAGTTCCACACCGCCGAGCTCGACGATCCCGATGCGAAGCTCACCGAGGCGCGCGCGCTGGTCCGGCTGGTGGCGCACGGCGTCGAAGCGCCCAACGAGTACGCGCAGCCCATCGTCGCGGAAGCGCGGCGCATGGAGAACCGCGACTCGGGCATCCTGTTCCACGACGACCTCTCGCCGGTGAACGACCCCGTGTACTTCCACGAATTCGCCGATCATGCCGCGAACCATGGCCTGCAGTTCCTCGCCGAGGCCGCGTTCGCGTGGTCGAGCTATGCCGGCCTTTCGGCGGACGCGCGCGCCGCACTCGCGACGCTCGATCCCGTCACGCGCCAGCAGTATCTCGATTTCATGCAATGCCGCAGGTTTCGCGAAACGCTGCTCTGCCGCACGGACATCGCGGTCGAGCGCGAGCTGTCGCCGCAACGCCTGGACGCTCTCGCGTTCACCGCAGCACCTGCGGTGCGCGCACAGGCGCGCAGCGACCCGGCGGCGGAGCCGACGGCAGCCGATGCCGCCGGGGAAGGCGACGTCGCGACGGCGCTCATGCACGAAGTCCTTGCGGCGCTGCGCAGCGCCGCACCGCACGCGCTGCCCTTCGATGCCCTGCTCCGGCATACGCGCGCCCGGCCGGAGGCGCAGCAGTTGCTGCTCGGGCAAGGTGCGATCGACCTTCCGGCCGTCGTGCTCGCGAGCCTGCAAGCCGGCGTGATCCGGCCCCACGTCCACGTGCCAGCGGTCGCGTTTCCGCCCGGCGAGCAGCCCCGCGCCAGCGCGGTCGTGCGGGCCCAGCTCGCGGCGGGCGACCGCGTGACCTCGCTGTGGCACGTGCCGGTGAAGGTCGACGACGAACTGAGCCGGCGGCTGTTGCCGCTGCTCGACGGCACGCGCGACCGTCGCGCACTCGTCGCAGCGCTGGCCGGGGTCGGGTCGGACCAGCCGGTCGACGAGGCGGCCCTCGACCAGCATCTGAACCGCCTCGCGCGGCTCGGGTTGCTCGCCGCATGAATGTCGGAAACGATCCGATCCGTCCGGCCGCGCCCTTCCAGCGCGATCCGGCGTCCGTATCGCGCGCTGTCGCGCATCGACGGACAACGTGCGATCCGCGTGATCGATCAGCGGCGGCTGCCGCACGCATTGGCGATGGTCGACATCGGCGATCCCGATGCGGCAGCGACGGCGATCCGTGACATGTGGGTGCGCGGCGCTCCGCTCATCGGCGCCGTCGGCGCCTACGGTCTCGCGCTGGCGCTCGATCGCGATCCTTCGGAGGCGGGACTGCAGGCCGCGCACGCCATGCTCGACGCGACGCGTCCGACCGCGGTGAACCTGCGCTGGGCGCTCGATCGCGTTCGCAATCGGGTGCGGGACCTGCCATCCACGCGTCGCGCCGAAGCCGCATGGCGCGAGGCGGATGTCATCGCCGACGAGGACGAGGCCATCTGTCACGCGATCGGGGTCAACGGTCTCGCACTGCTGCAGGCGATCGCGCAGCGCGACAGCGGGCCGGTGCAGGTGATGACCCACTGCAATGCAGGCGCGCTCGCGACGTGCGGCTGGGGTACCGCCACCGCCCCGGTCTTCCTCGCGCACGCCGCCGGAATTCCGGTGCACGTGTGGGTGAGCGAGACGCGGCCGCGCCTGCAGGGCGCCAACCTCACCGCGTGGGAATGTGCGCAGCGCGGCGTGCCGCACACGCTGTTCGCCGACGGCGCGAGCGCGCTGCTCATGCGCCGTCGCGGGGTCGACATCGTGCTGGTCGGCGCCGACCGCGTCGCCGCCAACGGCGACGCCTGCAACAAGATCGGCACCTACGACAAGGCGCTCGCCGCGGCGGACAACGACGTGCCCTTCTACGTCGCGATGCCCTCGCCGACGCTCGATCCGACGCTCGCCACGGGCGACGCGATTCCGATCGAGCAGCGCGCCGCGGACGAGGTGCTCGCCGTTGCCGGCCGCACGGCGACCGGGGAGATCGCGCGAGTGCAGATCGCGCCGCCGCAAACGCCCGCGATCAACTTCGCCTTCGACGTGACGCCGGCGCGGCTCCTCACCGGCCTGGTGACCGAGCGTGGCGTGATCGCCGCCTCGCGCGAGGCGATCGCGCGCGCCTTCCCGGAGCGGTTCGCATGAGCCGGAAGGGCCGCCCCGAGGGCGAATACCGGAGTGCGCAGCACGAAGGTAGTCCAGTGAGCCCGAAGGGCCGCCCCGAGGGCGAAGACCGGCTTCGCCGCGCTGTCGTGACCGCCGCCCGCGCGATGAACGCTGCGTGCAACAACCGCGGGCGCGCCGGCAATGTCAGCACGCGCCTTCGTGCCGACGGTTTCGACGGTTTCCTGATCACGCCTTCGGGCATGGACTACGAGGCGACGTCGGAGCAGGACGTCGTTGCGATCGATCTCGTCGGCACCGTACGCGATGCAGGCGCGCGCAAGCCCTCGTCGGAATGGCGCCTGCACGCCGACGTCTACCGGGCGCGGCCCGACGCAGCGGCCGTGGTGCACACGCACTCGATGTTCGCGACGACGCTTGCGTGTCTCGGGCGCACGATTCCGCCGTTCCACTACATGGTCGCCGTGGCGGGCGGACACGACATCCAGTGTGCGCCGTACGCGCGTTTCGGCACGCAAGCGCTGGCCGACGCTGCCGTCGCGGCGCTCGCCGGGCGCAAGGCGTGCCTGCTCGCGCATCACGGCACGATCGCGCTCGGCGACTCCGCCGCCGACGCGCTGCGCGTCGCGGCGGAAGTGGAAACGCTCGCCGAGATGTACTGGCGCGTGCTGCAGGTCGGAGAGCCCGTCCTGCTGTCGACGACCGAAATGGACGGCGTCATCGAGCAGTTCAGGACGTACGGCCAGCAGCCGCAGCGCTGAGTCGCGCGCATCGCGCTCGGTCGGCGTTACGGCGCGACGACCGTCCATCCCGCCGGCACGCCGAACGTCTGCGTGCGGCCGATCGCGGCGCCGTCCATGAACGAGATCGCGATGCCGCCGTCGGCCGTGCGCCAGAGCAGGTCGTCCTTGCCGTCGGCGTCGAAGTCGCCCGCGCCGAGGAGCTGCCAGCCCTGCGGCACCGCAAGCGAGGCACGCATGACGCCTGTCGTGTCGCCCGTCAGCCACACGTCGACGTTGCCGCTCGTGCGCTCACGCCACACGAGGTCGGTCGTGCCGTCGCCGTCGAGGTCGCCGGTTGCGGCGAGTTCCGCGTCCAGCGCAGCGGGAAGCGTCGCTGACCCGACCTGTACCCCACCCTGCATGAAAGCGATCTCGAGCTCGCCGGTGAGCGGATCGCGCCACAGCAGGTCTGCGGTGCGATCGCCGTCGATGTCGACCACCGTCTCGAAGGCGCGACCCTCCGGCGCCGCATAAGTGCGTTCGCGCGAGTGCGAAGCGCCCTCCATGAACCACGTCGTGAGCGCGCCGGCATTCGCAGTGCGCCATACGATGTCGGCGCGACGGTCGCCATCGACGTCGCCGATCCCCGCCACGTTCCACGTCGTCGCAGTGGCGAACGAAGCGGTGCGCGCGATCGTGCGTCCGTCCATGAACCAGATCGTGGTCTCGCCGGTGGCCGCGTTGCGCCACAGGAGATCGGCCTTGCCGTCGCCGTCGAAATCGCCGCTGCCGACGAACTGCGCACCGGCGGGCGCGCGGAAGAATGCGGACGTGCAAAGCGCGTCGCCGGTCTGCAGCGACCAGAATGCCACCGCATCGGTGCCGTCCTGGCGGCAGACGACGTCGCTGCTGCCGCGCCCGCCGAAGTCGGTTGCGCGCGGCAGTCCGGTCGCCTGCGCGCCGTTTCCGGCGAGCTTCGCGGGCGCCCCGGCCACCGCGATGCTCACCGCGTCGATGAACGCGGTGTAATCGCTGCCTGAACCCACGCCGACGAGCTCGAGCGTGTGGGCACCCGACGTGCTCAGCGTGAACGTCGCCGTCTGGTAGCTCGTGTACGTCGTTCCCGGCGGCTGGTACTGCCCGACCGTCGCTGCCATCCATGCGCACCTGCACGATCTGAGTGCCCGACTGCAGGTTGCTGCGCTGCGCCGCCTGGAAGCTCACGGTGTACTGACCCGCGGCAAGCGTTGCGGTCTGCGCGATCGTGCCGGTGAGCTGCACGAATCCGACCTGCGTGCCTTCGGGCGCCGGCGGATTGCCCAGCGTGAAGGGCGTGCCGTTGCCGGAGATCCCGCCGCCATTGGCGAACGTCCACGTTGCGCCAGCCGGCGCGTACGAATACCCGCCGCCGAGGCTCGGCGTCTCGAAGCCCAGGTTGGCGAACGCGGCCGCCGCTTCGACGCCCTGCGAAAGCGCGGTGCTGTTCGACCCGGCGTTGCTCGCGTCGCCGCCGTAGGTGGCGGTGATCGCGTGCGTGCCGATCGCGAGCACCGACGTCGTGCACGCTGCGGTCGGCGTGTTGCCGCCACCGGCGAGCGCGATCGCCGTGCAGCCCGCGATCGCGGCGCCGTTGTCGGCGAACTGCACCAGGCCCGTGGGCGCGCTGCCGGTGACCGTTGCGGTGAGCGTCACGGCGGCGCCGAACGTCGCCGGATTGGCGGAGCTCGTCACCGCGGTCGTGGTGGCGGCGCGCGCGGGTCCGATCCGCACGTCGTCGACGAAGCCCGTGTAGTCGCTGCCGCTGCCGGCACCGACGAGCTCGAGCGTGTGCGCGCCGGAGCTTGCGACATTGAACGCGGCCGTCTCGTAGGCGGTGAACGCGCTGCCCGGCGCCTGATACTGGCCGACGCTGTTGCCGTCGACGAGCACCTGCACGACCTGCGTTCCGGCCTGCCAGTTGCCGCGCTGCGCCGCGCGGAAGCTCACCACGTACTGACCGGCCGCGAGGGTCGCCGTCTGGGTGAGGCTTGCGTTGAGCTGCAGGAAGGCGACCTGCACGCCTTCCGGCGCTGCGGGGTTGCCGCTGGTGAAGCCGTTGCCATTGCCCGTGATGCCCGCGCCGTTCGTGAACACCCACGATGCTCCGCTCGGTGCATATTGGTAGCCGCCCGACTGGCCGGGCGTTTCGAAGCCCATATTGGCGAACGCGGCGGAAGCGTTCACCGCTTGCGACAGCGCACTGCTGCTCGATGCGCCGTTGGCGCCATCGCCCGAGTACATCGCGTTGATGGCGTGCGTGCCCAGAGCGAGGCTCGCCGTGCACGCTGCGGTCCTGCTGTTGCCGCTGCCCGTGAGGGCGACGGTCGCGCAGCCCGGGATCGCGATCCCGTTGTCGGTGAACGCGACGGTGCCCGTGGGCGTCGCGCCCGCGACCGTCGCGGTGAACGTCACGCCGTCGCCGGCCGCCGAAGGATTCGCGGAGCTCGTCACGCTCGTCGTCGTCGAGGCCAGCGCACCCGGCGCACCGATCCGCACGTCGTCGATGAGCGCGGTGAAGTCGCTGCCGGTGCCCGCCCCGACGAGCTCGATCGTATGCGAGCCCGAGGTGTTGAGCGGTGAACGCCGGCGTCTGGTAGAAGCTCCACGCGCTGCCTGCCGGCTGGAACGCTCCGACGGCCACACCGTCCACGACCACCTGCACGACCTGGGTGCCCGCCTGATAGTTGCCGCGCTGCGCCGCCTGGAACCCCACCACGTACTGGCCGGACGCGAGCGTCGCCGTCTGGCCGACGCGTCCCGTCATCTGCAGGAACGCCTGCTGCACGCCTTCCGGCGCGGCCGGCGTTGCCGCTCGTGAACGCGCTGCCGTTGCCCGCGATGCCGGCCCCCGTGCTGAACGTCCACGAGGCGCCCGCCGGCGCGTACTGGAACGCGCCCGCGAGCCCGGGCGTCTCGAAGCCGAGATTGCCGAAGGCGGCGGCCGCGGAAATCGTTTGCGAGAGCACGCTGCTGCTCGAGGCGCCGTTCGATGCGTCGCCGTCGTAGATGGCGGTGATCGCATGCGACCCCATCGCGAGGCCCGCGGTCGTGCACGCGGCCGTCGTGCTGTTGCCGCCGCCGACGAGCGCGACCGCTTCGCAACCCGGAATCGCCACGCCGGCTTCGGAGAACTGCACCGTGCCCGTGGGCGTCGTCCCCGTCACGGTGGCGGTCAACGTGACGCTCGATCCCGCGGGTGCGGGGTTCGACGAGCTCGCGAGGGCGGTGGTGCTGGAGGAAATCTCCGGCGTGGCGATGCGCACGTCGTCGATCAGTGCGGTGTAGTCGCTGCCGCTCCCGGCACCCACCAGCTCGACCAGGTGCCCGCCGGCGGACGTGATCGTGAACACCGGCGTCTGGTAGAACACGTACGACGAGCTGCCCGGCTGGAACTGCCCGATCAGGGCGCCGTCGAGCAGCACGTCGATCACCTGCACGCCGGATTGCCCGCTGCCGCGCTGCGCCGCCCGGAAGCCGACGTAGTACTGGCCGGACGACAGAGTCGCCGCCTGGCCGATGCGCCCCGTCACCTGGATGAAGCCCACCTGCACGCCTTGCGGTGCCGCAGGATTGCCGCCGGTGAATGCGTTGCCGTTGCCCGCGATGCCGGCCGGGCCGGTGAAGGTCCACGACGCGCCGTCGGGAGCGTACTGATAGCCACCCGACAGCGCCGGCGTCTCGAACCCGAGATTGCCGAACGATGCCGGCGCAGTGATGGTCTGCGCGAGCGTGCTGCTGCTCGATGCCCCGTTGCCCGCGTCGCCCGAGTAGATCGCCGTGATCGAGTGCGTACCGACCGCGAGGCTCGTCGTCAGGCACGTGGCGGTCTTCGCGTTGCCCGTGCCGCTCAGCACGATGGAGTTGCAGCCGGCGAGGGCCGCGCCGCCATCGAAGAACTGCACGTTGCCCGTCGGCGCGGAGCCGGTCACCGTCGCGGTCAAGCCGACCGTGGCGCCGAAGGCTGCCGGGTTCGCCGAGCTCGACAGCGCCGTCGACGTGGAGGCGATGGCGCTCGGCGGTGCCGATCTGCACGTCGTCGACGAAGGCGGTGAAGTCGCTGCCGGTCCCGACGCCGACGATCTGCACCGTGTGGTCGCCGCTCGCCACGCTGAACGACGGTGTCTGGTACAGCGTATACGCGGTTCCCGGCGGCTGGAACTGGCCGACGTTGACGCCGTCCACCAGCACCTGCAGCACCTGCGTGCCCGCCTGAACGTTGCCGCGCTGCGCCGCCCTGAAGCTCACGACGTACTGGCCCGAAGCGAACGTGGCCGTCTGGCCGATGCCGCCCGTGTCCTGGATGAAGCCCACCTGCACGCCTTCGGGGGCCGCCGGATTGCCGCTGGTGAAAGCGGTGCCGTTGCCGGAGATGCCGGTCGCGCCCGGTGAACACCCATCCCGCTCCGGCCGGCGCGTATTGGTACGACCCGCCGAGGTCCGGTGTTTCGAAGCCGAGATTGGCGAACGACATCGACGGCGGATCGATCACCTGCGAAACCGAATTGCTGGTCGACACCGCGTTGCCTGCATCGCCGCCGTAGGTCGCGGTGATCGAGTGGGTGCCGATCGCCAGGGCTGCGGTGCTGCACGCGGCCGTCTTCGAGTCGCCAGTGCCGGCGAGCGCAATGGCGGTACAGCCCGAGATGGCGCTCGCGCCGTCCAGGAACTGAACGGTTCCGGTCGGTGCCGTGCCGGTGACGGTTGCCGTGAACGTCACGCTCGACCCGACGCTCGCCGGGTTGGCCGAGCTCGCAAGCGATGTGGTCGTGGGCGCGACCACGGACCCTGCCGTCGGGACGATCGGATTCGACGCCGCGGAGATCGTGCCCGCGCCGATGGCGTTGGTCGCCGTCACCCGGAACGTGTACGTGGTGCCGTTGTGGAGGCCGGAGATCGTGCGCGTCGTCGAGGTGGTGCCGGCACCGGAGTCGACGCCGCCCGCAGGCGACGACGTCACGCTGTAGCCCAGGATCGGGCTGTCGCCGTCGTCGGTCGGCGGCACGAACGTCACCTGCGCCTGCGCGTTGCCGGGGCTGGCGGCGACGTTCGTGGGCGCGCCCGGCGTCCCCGCCAGCACGCCGACGGGCGTCCACGTATCGTCGGCGGAACGATCGCCGAGCTGGCCGTGGCCGTTGCTGCCCCAGCACCGCACCTCGCCCGTGTTGAGGACGGCACACGTGTGATAGTCGCCGGCAGCGATCGAGACGACGCCGCTGTCGAGCCCCACCACCGGCACCGGGGTCGTGCGCTGCGTGAGGGAGTTGTCGCCGAGCTGGCCCGCCGAATTGTCGCCCCAGCACACCACGCCGCCCGGGTTCGTCAGCGCGCAGGTGTGCCACGCGCCGGCGGCGATCGCCGAGATGCCGCTCGCGAGACCGGTCACGGGCACGGGCGTCACGCGGCGCGTAGTGCTGCCGTCGCCAAGCTGGCCGGTGGTGTTGTCGCCCCAGCATTTCACCGCACCGGCGTTGGTGAGGCCGCACGTGTGCAGCAGCCCCGCGGTGATCGCCGCGATCCCGCTCGTCATGCCGATGACGCGTCGTGCCGTGGGGCCGTCGTTGGTGGTGCCGTCGCCGATCTCGCCTTCCGCGCCGCGACCCCAGCACGCGATGCCGCCGAGCGGGCCGATCGCGCAGGTGTGCTCGCTGCCGGTGGCGATCGCCGTGATGCCGGTGCCGAGGCTGGTGTACTCGATCGGCGTCGTGCTGAATTGACCCGACGTGCTGCCGAGCTGGCCGCGCGAATTGCTGCCCCAGCACGTCACCGCACCGTTGTTCATCAGGGCACACGTGTGGGACGCCCCGAGGGCCACCGCGGTTGCGCCGCTGGCGATGCCACTCACCTGGGTGGGCGCGATGTACGTGCCGAAGTCGCCGGTGCCGAGCTGGCCGCTGTCGTTGGCGCCCCAGCACAGGACGGCGCCGCCGTTGTCGACCGTGCACGTGTGGCCGGCACCCACGCCGATGGCCGTCACGCCCGAGAGGCCGGACACCTTCGCCGGCGTCACGCGTGTATTGCGTGTTCCGTCGCCGATCTGGCCGTAGGTGCTGTCGCCCCAGCAGCGCATGTCGCCGCCGGTCATCGCGGCGCAGGTGTGCAGCGAGCCGGCACGCACGTGTGCACCGTCGAGCACCGCGAGCGCCGTCGCCGGCGTGACGGTGTTCGACGGCGACGATGCCGGACTCGTGCCGACGATGTTCGTGGCGGTGACCGTGAACGTGTAGTCGATGCCGTTGGCGAGGCCGGTGAGCACGTGCTTCGTGACGCTCGCCCCGGCATTGGTGTCCACGCCGCCCGCGGGATTGGACACGACCACGTAGCCCGTCACCGGATTCGCGCCGCTCGCGGGCACCGCGAAAGTGACGTAGGCCTGGGCATTGCCGGCCGTGGCGGACACGCCCGACGGCGCATCCGGGGCCGGCCCCGGCATGATGCTGTTCGACGGCGCCGATGCGGGGCCGGTGCCGGCGGCATTCGTGGCCGTGACGGTGAACGTGTACGAAATCCCGTTCGTGAGGCCGGTCACCGTGATCGTGGTGCACGGTGCCGTGCACGTGCCGGTCACGCTGCCGGGGCTCGAGGTCGCGGTGAAGCTCGTCACCGGGCTGCCGCCGTTGGCGGCGGGCGGCGTGAAGGTGACGACGGCCGAGCTGTCGGCCGGGCTCGCGCTGACCGCAGTCGGCGCGTCCGGCACGGTGGCCGGCGTGACGGCGTTCGACGGAGCCGATGCCGGGCCCGGTGCCGACGCCGTTCGTCGCGGTGACGGTGAAGGTGTACGACGTGCCGTTGGTGAGCCCGGTCACCGTGATCGACGTGCACGGCGCGGTGCAGCTCGCGGTGAAGTTGCCGGGATTCGACGTCGCGGTGTAGCTCGTGATCGCACTGCCGCCATCGTCGGCCGGCGGCGTGAACGTGACCGTCGCCTGCGTGTTGCCGAAGGTGGCCGTGACGTTGGTCGGCGCACCCGGGACCGTGCGTCGGGCTCACCGCGTTCGACGGCGCCGATGCGGGTCCGGTGCCGATCGCATTGGTCGCGGTCACCGTGAACGTGTACGCCTGGTGGGTGAGGCCGGTCACCGTGATCGACGTGCACGGCGCGGTGCAGCTCGCGCTCACGTTGCCCGGATTCGAGGTCGCCGTGTAATTGCGTGATCGCGCTGCCGCCGTTGTCTGCCGGCGGCGTGAACGTCACCGTCGCCTGCGCAATGCCCGCCGTCGCGCTCACGCCGGTCGGTGCACCGCGGCACCGTGATCGGGGTCACCGCGTTCGACGCCGCCGACGCGGGTCCGGTGCCGACGCCATTGGTCGCGGTCACCGTGAAGGTGTACGCCGTGTGGGTGAGGCCGGTCACCGTGATCGACGTGCACGGCGCGGTGCAGCTCGCGGTGAGATTGCCGGGACTCGACGTCGCCGTGTACGTCGTGATCGCGCTGCCGCCGTTGTCTGCCGGCGCAGTGAACGTCACCGTCGCCTGCGCGGTCGCCCGCCGTCGCGCTCACGCCGGTCGGCGCACCGGGCACCGTGGTCGGGGTCACCGCGTTCGATGGCGCCGACGCCGGTCCGGTGCCGATGGCATTGGTCGCGGTCACCGTGAAGGTGTACGCCGTGGTGCGTGAGGCCGGTCACCGTGATCGACGTGCACGGCGCCGTGCAGCTCGCGCGTCACGTTGCCCGGGCTCGACGTCGCCGTGTAGCGTCGTGATCGCGCTGCCGCCGTTGTCTGCCGGCGCGCGTGAAGGTCACCGTCGCCTGCGCGGTGCCCGCGCGTCGCACTCACGCCGGTCGGCGCGCCGGGCACCGTGGTCGGGGTCACCGCGTTCGACGCCGTCGACGCCGGTCCGGTGCCGATGGCATTGGTCGCGGTCACCGTGAAGGTGTACGCCGTGGTGGCGTGAGCCCGGTCACCGTGATCGACGTGCACGGCGCGGTGCAGCTCGCGGTGAAATTGCCGGGACTCGACGTCGCCGTGTACGTCGTGATCGCGCTGCCGCCGTTGTCCGCCGGCGCCGTGAACGTCACCGTCGCCTGCGCAGTGCCCGCCGGTCGCACTGACGCCGGTCGGCGCACCCGGCACCGTGGTCGGCGTCACCGCGTTCGACGCCGCCGACGCCGGTCCGGTGCCGATGGCATTGGTCGCGGTCACCGTGAAGGTGTACGCCTGGTGTGGTGAGCCCGGTCACCGTGATCGACGTGCACGGCGCCGTGCAGCTCGCCGTGAGATTGCCGGGACTCGACGTCGCCGTGTAGCTCGTGATCGCGCTGCCGCCGTTGTCTGCCGGCGCCGTGAACGTCACCGTCGCCTGCGCGGTGCCCGCCGTCGCGCTCACGCCGGTCGGCGCGCCTGGCACCGTGATCGGCGTCACCGCGTTCGACGGCGACGATGCCGGTCCGGTGCCGATCGCGTTGGTCGCGGTCACCGTGAAGGTGTACGCCGTGCGTGGGTGAGCCCGGTCACCGTGATCGACGTGCACGGCGCGGTGCAGCTCGCCGTGAAATTGCCGGGATTCGACGTCGCCGTGTACCTCGTGATCGCGCTGCCGCCGTTGTCGGCCGGCGGCGTGAAACGTCACCGTCGCCTGCGCAGTGCCCGCCGTCGCGCTGACGCCGGTCGGCGCACCCGGCACCGTGGTCGGCGTCACCGCGTTCGACGGCGCTCGACGCGGGTCCGGTGCCGATGGCGTTGGTCGCGGTCACCGTGAAGGTGTACGCCGTGGTGGGTGAGCCCGGTCACCGTGATCGACGTGCACGGCGCCGTGCAGCTCGCGCTGACGTTGCCCGGATTCGACGTCGCCGTGTAGCTCGTGATCGCACTGCCGCCGTTGTCTGCCGGCGCGCTGAACGTCACCGTCGCCTGCGCGGTGCCGCGCCGTCGCGCTGACGCTGGTCGGCGCGCCCGGCACCGTGATCGGCGTCACCGCGTTCGACGCCGTCGATGCGGGTCCGGTGCCGATGGCATTGGTCGCGGTCACCGTGAAGGTGTACGCCGTGCCGTTGGCTGAGCCCGGTCACCGTGATCGACGTGCACGGCGCCGTGCAGCTCGCGGTCACGTTGCCCGGACTCGACGTCGCCGTGTAGCTCGTGATCGCGCTGCCGCCGTTGTCTGCCGGCGCGCGTGAAGCGTCACCGTCGCCTGCGCAGTCCCCGCCGTCGCGCTGACGCCGGTCGGCGCGCCGGGCACCGTCGGTCGGCGTCACCGCGTTCGATGGCGCCGACGCGGGTCCGGTGCCGACGGCGTTGGTCGCGGTCACCGTGAAGGTGTACGCCGTGCCGTTGGCTGAGTCCGGTCACCGTGATCGACGTGCACGGCGCGGTGCAGCTCGCGGTGAGATTGCCGGGGCTCGACGTCGCCGTGTAGCGTCGTGATCGCGCTGCCGCCGTTGTCTGCCGGCGCGATGAACGTCACCGTCGCCTGCGCAGTGCCCGCCGTCGCGCTCACGCCGGTCGGCGCGCCGGGCACCGTGGTCGGGGTCACCGCGTTCGATGCCGCCGACGCGGGTCCGGTGCCGATGGCATTGGTCGCGGTCACCGTGAAGGTGTACGCCGTGTCGTGCTGAGCCCGGTGACCGTGATCGACGTGCACGGCGCGGTGCAGCTCGCGGTGAGATTGCCCGGGTTCGACGTCGCCGTGTAGCGTCGTGATCGCGCTGCCGCCGTTGTCTGCCGGCGCGCGAACGTCACCGTCGCCTGCGCAGTGCCCGCCGTCGCACTGACGCTGGTCGGCGCGCCCGGCACCGTGATCGGCGTCACTGCGTTCGATGCCGCCGATGCGGGTCCGGTGCCGATGGCATTGGTCGCGGTCACCGTGAAGGTGTACGCCGTGCCGTGGGTGAGTCCGGTGACGGTGATCGACGTGCACGGCGCGGTGCAGCTCGCGGTGAGATTGCCCGGGATTCGACGTCGCGGTGTAGCTCGTGATCGCACTGCCGCCGTTGTCTGCCGGCGCGTGAAGCGTCACCGTCGCCTGCGCAGTCGCCCGCCGTCGCGCTCACGCCGGTCGGCGCGCCGGGCACCGTGGCCGGCGTCACCGCATTCGATGGCGTCGACGCGGGTCCGGTGCCCACGCCGTTGGTCGCGATCACCGTGAAGGTGTACGCGGTGCCGTTGGTGAGTCCGGTCACCGTGATCGACGTGCACGGCGCGGTGCAGCTCGCGCTGACGTTGCCCGGGCTCGATGTCGCCGTGTAGCTCGTGATCGCGCTGCCGCCGTCGTCTCGCCGGCGCGCGAACGTCACCGTCGCCTGCGCGGTGCCCGCGCGTCGCGCTCACCCTGGTCGGCGCACCCGGCACCGTGCTCGGGGTCACCGCGTTCGACGCGCGTCGACGCGGGACCGGTGCCTACGCCGTTGGTCGCGATCACCGTGAAGGTGTACGCCGTGCCGTTGGTGAGTCCGGTCACCGTGATCGACGTGCACGGCGCGGTGCAGCTCGCGCTCACATTGCCGGGGTTCGACGTCGCCGTGTACGTCGTGATCGTGCTGCCGCCGTCGTCTGCCGGCGGCGTGAAGTCACCGTCGCCTGCGCAGTGCCGGCCGTCGCACTCACACCGGTCGGCGCGCCGGGCACCGTGGTCGGCGTCACCGCAGTTCGACGGCGACGATGCCGGACCGGGACCCACGCCGTTGGTCGCCGATCACCGTGAACGTGTACGCCGTGCCGTTGGTGAGCCCGGTCACCGTGATCGACGTGCACGGCGCCGTACAACTCGCCGTGAGATTGCCGGGGTTCGACGTCGCCGTGTAGATCGTGATTGCGCTGCCGCCGTCGCTCGCCGGCGGCGAGAACGTCACCGTCGCCTGCGCGTTGCCCGCCGTCGCGCTCACGCTGGTCGGCGCACCAGGCACCGTGCATCGGCGTCACCGCGTTCGACGCGCGCCGACGCGGGACCGCGTGCCCACATCATTGGTCGCGGTGACCGTGAAGGTGTAGGCCGTGCCGTTGCGTGAGGCCCGTAACCGTGATCGACGTGCACGGCGCCGTGCAGCTCGCGGTGACATTGCCGGGATTCGACGTCGCGGTGTAGCGTCGTGATCGCGCTGCCACCGTCGTCTGCCGGTGCGACGAACGTCACCGTCGCCTGCGCAGTGCCCGCCACTCGCACTCACGCTGGTCGGCGCGCCAGGCACCGTGCGCCGGGGTCACCGCGTTCGACGGCGACGACGCCGGGCCCGGTGCCGACGCCGTTGGTCGCGGCGACCGTGAAGGTGTACGCCGTGCCGTTGGTGAGCCCAGTGACCGTGATCGACGTGCACGGCGCCGTGCAGCTCGCGGTGAGATTGCCGGGGCTCGACGTCGCCGTGTAGCGTCGTGATCGCGCTGCCGCCGTCGCTCGAGGGCGCGGCGAACGTCACCGTCGCCTGCGGCATTGCCGGCGGTTGCGCTCACGCCGGTCGGCGCACCCGGCACCGGCGCCGGGCGTCACCGCGCTCGATGCCGCCGATGCGGGTCCGGTGCCGATCGCCGTTCGTCGCGACCACCGTGAACGTGTACGCCGTGCCGTTCGTGAGCCCGGTCACCGCGATCGACGTGCACGGGACCGTGCAGCTCGCGGTGACGTTGCCCGGGTTCGACGTCGCCGTGTAGCCGGTGATCGCGCTGCCGCCGTCGCTCGCCGGCGCGGTGAAGCCGACCGTCAGCCTGCGCATTGCCGGCCGTCGCGCTCACCATGCTCGGCGCGCCGGGCGCCCCCGTCGGCGTCACCGCACTCGACGGCGCCGACGCGGGACCCGTGCCCGCATCGTTGGTCGCGGTGACGGTGAACGTGTACGCGGTGCCGTTGACGAGGCCGCTGATCGTGTGCGACGTGCCGGTGGTGCCCGCGTTGTCGTCGGTCCCGCCGGCAGGATTCGAGGCGACCGTGTAGCCGGTGATCGCGCCGCCGCCGATGTACGCCGGCGCGGTGAACGTGACCGTCGCATTGGCATTCCCGGCAACCGCACCGACGCCGGTCGGCGCGTCGGGCGGCCCGGCCAGCACGCTCACGGGAACGAGCTGCGGCGTCGTCGTCGAGTTGTCGCCGATCTGGCCCGAGTCGTTGGCGCCCCAGCACTGCACGCCGCCGACGCTCATGACCGCACACGTGTGCGACGCGCCCGCCTCGACGGCCGCGACACCGCTCGCGAGACCGGACACGTCGGTGGCTACGAGACGCTGCGTATTGGAGTTGTCGCCGAGCTGGCCGTCGGCGTTGCTGCCCCAGCACTGCACGCCGCCCGTGCCGAGCAATGCGCACGTGTGCACCGCGCCCGCGGTGATCGCGCTCACACCCGACGGCCAGCGGCTGCACCGGACCGTTGCGCTGGGTCGTGGAATTGTCGCCGAGCTGCCCGTTGCCGTTGATGCCCCAGCACTCGACCGCGCCGCCGACGAGCGCGCACGTGTGCTGCCCGCCGGCTGCGATCGCGGATGCGCCGGTGATGCCGGCGACATCGGCAGGGCGTGAGCTGGTCGCCGATGGGTGTGGTGCCCAGCTCGCCCGTAGCGTTCGCGCCCCAGCACTTCACCGCGCCCGACACCAGCGCACAGGTGTGATCGCCTCCCGCGGCGAGCGCAGACGCACCCGACAACCCGGTGACCGCGACCGGGGTCGGACTGTCCGGTCGTCAAGCCGTTGCCGAGCTGTCCGGCGTTGTTGGCGCCCCAGCAATACACGGCGCCGGTCGTCTGCTGTAGCGCACAGCTGTGCGCTCTCCCGGCCACGATCGCGGTCGACACGCCGATGCCGGTCACCGCCACCGGTGTCGCCGACCAGGCTCCGGGATTGGGCGCGACGGGCACGGTCGCATCGCCGAGCTGGCCGTTCGAGTTCGAGCCCCAGCACGCCACGGCACCGGTGTTCGTCAGCGCGCACGCGTGCGCATCGCCGGCGGCGAGCGCAGAGACATTGGAAACGCCGAGCGCCTTGACGGGCGTGAGGCGCGTGGTGGTGCTGCCGTCGGCGAGCTGGCCGCGATCGTTGAGGCCCCAGCAACGCAGTCCCGCGGTGCTCGACAACGCACACGCGTAGCGATCGCCCGCAGCGACGGCGCTACCGCCGTCGAGAGGCGTCAGGGCATGCGCGACGAGGGCCCAGCTCCACAGCGCGAGGACGAGCGCGAGCGCGTGCAACGCGTGGCCGGACGCCCGCAGCACGGGGCTTCGCCGCGTCGAACCGGATGCGCACGCCCTGAACATGATCACTGCCGCTGCGCTCGTGCACAGGAAGCGACGCACGATGCTCGATGCGTCGATGCACGAGCATCGTTTTGCTGGACCGACAATGGTACAAGCATCGGGGGGAGATGCCTATTCGAAATTTGGGGAAGAAATCCCTCTGGCCGACATGCTTCCACGTCCCGCGATCGGCGCGGAGGGCAGTGATCGGACAGGTCGCCCCGTTCATCGGAGGCCCGGCGCGCTGCCGTGGGCACGTTGCGTCGCACGCACGGACATCGACCCGACTTGCCTACTACAGCTCGCGTCGCCGCAAGCGTCGCGTGCGGCGGGGCGCGCAGCCCCAGGGAGGTAGAATAGCGCGGCCTCGGGTGCCCGCCCGCGAGCGGTGACCGGTGCCGGCGCGCCACCGCCAACCTGGAAAAACGACGACCTTGCGCAGCGCACACGCGGGCCTGCTCTGTTGCCCGCACTGTCATCGCGATCTCGAACTGACCGTGCTCCGGGCGGAGCAGGACGACATCCTCGACGCGACGCTCGAGTGCGGCGCCTGCGCGCGCGGTTATCCGGTCGACGACGGGGTGCTGCGCCTGCACATCCCCGCACGTACCGCACCCCGTCGAATCGAGTACCGCCCGGCATCGCGATCGCGATCTCGTCGTGCTGGCAGCGCTGACCGGCGTCGATCCCGGCTTCTACCGCAAGGTGTTCTTCGCCGACGCATTCGAGCACGCGCCGAGCGCCGCGGATGCGAGCAACGTCGATCTCTCCTCGCTCGGCGGCACCCGGGTCCTTGCGATCGGCGACAGCGCGGCGCGCTATCTGGACCTCGTAGCGGAACGCGCAGAATGGGTCGTCGGGATCGTCGACGGCGGCGCGATCGCGCAAGCGCGCGAGCGCACGCGGCACCTGCCCAATGTCCTGCTGGTGCAAGGGGCCATCGCCGACGCGCCGTTTCGCGCGGACGCGTTCGACTGGGCCTACTCGCTGGACGCGGCGGATCTCGCGGCGAGCGGTCGCGACGCGTTGCAGCGCATCGTCGCGCTGCTGAAGCCCGGCGGACGCATGTCGGTCTACGCGCCGCCGGCGCGCCCGGGCACGCAGCACGCCCGGCACGCAACGCGACCCGGGCATGGCGCGCGGCGCGGATCTGCAGGACGAGTTGCTGCGCGCGTTCATCGATGCCGGCCTCGTGCAGATCACCGCGCTGCCGATGCGCGCGTCGGCCATCGCGGTGAAGCCCGCAGCAGGGCAGGAGCTTCCCCGCCATGCCCCGGCGCGCATCGTCGCGTGCGTCGAGCGTCCCCCGGAGCAGCAGGGCGCTCGCTCGGGCGACGACGTGGCCATCCAGGGCTGGGCTTTCGACGTCGCGGGGTTCTCCACCCGCATCGAGATCCTCGTCGACGGCCGCATCGTGCAGGAGCTCTCGTGCGATGTGCCGCGCGTCGACGTGAAGCAGGCCTTCCTCGACGTGCCGCACGCGCTTTGCACCGGCTTCGCAGGCGCGCTGCGCGTGCGCCGCGCGTGGGCCCCCAAGGTGAACGTCACCGTGCGCGCCCGCAGCGCGGCCAGCGCGCCCGTGGTCATCGCCGAGCGCGAACTGCACGTGCAGCGCCGCACGCTGTCGAAGCAGGCCGCGCACGCGTTCCGCCGTCGCTTCCCGCGACCTCACCGAGCGCTTGCTGCGCCGTTGGCGCCCGCAGGCCGCGATCGCGCTGCCGCCCGACACGGAAGGCGAGATCGCGCGCTACCAGCGCTGGATCGAGCTCTACGAAGCCGATCGTCCGCGCCCGCACCGCTGCACGGCGTCCGATCCGGTGGTGAGCATCGTGCTGCCCGTGCACGAGACGCCGCCCGCCTTCCTGCGCGAGCTGCTCGCGTCCATCGCAGCTCAGACGTGCCCCCGGTGGCAGCTGTGCGCCGTCGACGACGGCTCGCCCACGCGCACGGCGTGGCGCATCCTCGAAGCGTTCGCGGCCGAGCATCCGAATGTCGTGCTGAAGCGTCGCGACACCGCGGGCGGCATCGCGGTGGCGAGCAACGAAGCGATGGCGCTCGCCGCCGGCGAATTCATGGTGTACTGCGATCACGACGACACGTTGCGTTCGGACGCCATCGCCGTGCTCGCGGAAGCGATCCGCAACGATCCCGCCGTCGACGTCGTGTACAGCGACTACGACATCCTGGAGCCCGACGGCCGCCGCGCCGATCCGCGCCTCAAGCCCGGCTGGAGCCCCGATCTGCTGCGCTCGTACATGTACTGGGGGCACATCAAGTGCTACCGGACGGCGATGGTGCGCAAGCTCGGCGGCCTGCGCCCGGAATTCCGCGGCGGCGAGGACTACGATCTCGCGCTGCGCATCTCGGAGGTCACGCAGCGCATCGTGCACGTGCCGCAGGTGCTCTATCACTGGCGACGGCACCCGCAGTCGACAGCCTCCGGGGGCCTGCAGAAGCAGTACTCCATCGATTCGGGGCTTCGCGCGATCAACGAGCATCTCGCGCGCTCGCACGTCGACGCCGAAGCGAGCTGGCCCGAGGCCTCGCGGCGCGCGGGCGTGGGGGTCTTTCGCCTGGACTTCCGCTTCGAGTCGCTGCCGAAGGTCGCGATCGTCATCCCCACGCGCGATCGCCTGCCGCTGCTCGCGCGGTGCATCTCCACGCTCGACGAGAAGACGGACTACGCGGCGCGCGAGATCATCATCGTGGACAACGACAGCGTCGAGCCCGAGACCCTCGCGTACTTGCGCGACACGCCGCATCGCGTGCTGCGCCGGCCCGGCGCCTTCAACTTCTCGGCGATGATGAATGCCGCGGCACGGGAGACGACGGCCGATTACCTGCTCCTGCTCAACAACGACACCGAGATCGTGCAGTCCGACTGGCTGAAGCGCATGGTGGGCTTCGGGCGCATGCCGGGCGTGGGCGCCGTCGGCGCGAAGCTGCTGTATCCCGATGGCCGCATCCAGCACCTCGGCGTGGTGATGGGGCACGAAGGCCTCACGGGGCACTACTTCCAGGGCGAAGCGAGTCCGCCGGGGGATTTCGGCTATCTCGCGTACAAGCGTGCGGTGCGCAACGTCGCGGCGGTCACCGCCGCGTGCATGCTCACGCCGCGCAAGCTCTACCTCGAGGTCGGCGGCTTCGACGAGGGCGACCTCGCCGTGGCATGGAACGACGTCGACTATTGCCTGCGCCTGCTCCGCAAGGGGTATCGCATGGTCGTCGACCCGGACGTGGTGCTGATCCATCACGAGGGCGTGAGCCGGGGCGAAGCGAAGAACGAGCACGAGATCGCGACGATGTTCGCCCGCTGGCGCGACATCATCGAGGCCGACCCGTACTACCATCCGGGCTTCGCCCTCACCGGAGCCAGCTTCGCCTTGCGCACCGAGCCCGTGCAAGCCGAGTTCGCTCGCCTGTACTACGCGCCGTACGCGAAGGCGACGCGGCGGGAAGCGCCCGCCGCGCCCGTTACCGCGGACACCGAGTGAGCGCGCCCACCGCGCGAGTCGCACCGCTCCCGACATGAGCGCACCGTCGCCGTCCAGCGATCGCATCGCCATCGTCACGCCGGTGTACGACGACTGGGAGTCGTTTCGCGAGCTGGTGCTGCGCCTCGATCGCGTCGCCGCGGCGCTCGCGCCCGATTCGGTTCGACGTCGTCGCCGTCGACGACGGCTCGACGCGACCGATGCCCGCAGGCGCTTCTCGACACGGCGCCGTTGCAGCATCTCGCGCGCATCGACGTGCTGCACCTCGCGTGCAACCTGGGGCATCAGCGCGCCATCGCGATCGGTCTCGCCGAAGTCGACCAGCGCGCGAGCCACGTCGCGACGCTGGTGATGGACGCGGACGGCGAGGACCGGCCGGAGGACATTCCCCGGCTGCTGGACGTCCTGCGGGAGGCGCCGGCCGAGGTCGTGGTGGCGCAACGCGCGGCGCGCTCCGAAGGCGGCGTGTTCCGCTTCTTCTACGTCATCTACCGCATGCTGTTCCACCTGCTCACCGGTCGTCCGATCGCGTTCGGCAACTTCTGCGCGCTCCCGTCCGCGGTCGTGAGCCGCCTCGTCTACATGCCCGAGATCTGGAACAACCTCCCCGCAGCGCTCACGCGGTCGCGACTGCCGATGCGCAAGGTCCCCATCGACCGCGGCACGCGCTATCACGGCGAGTCGCAGGATGGACCTCGTGCGCCTCGTCGTGCACGGGCTTTCCGCGGTCTCCGTCTACAGCGACATCGCGTTCGCGCGCGTGCTCGTCTTCTCGGTGGCGCTCGGCGCGGCCACGCTCGCCGGCATCGCCGTCGTGATCGCGATCCGGCTGTTCACCGAGCTCGCGATCCCGGGCTGGGCGTCGTACATGATCGGATGGCTGCTGATCGTGCTCGTGCAGGCCCTGATGCTGTCCGCGGGCGCGGTGTTCCTGCTGCTCAACAACCGTTCGATGCCCTCGATCGTGCCGCGCCGGATGGCGGCGCAGTACGTGCGGGACACCAGCGCATTGCGCGGCGCATGAATGGGCCGGCCTTCCGGTACGAAGGCTCCGAGCTTCGGCTGCTTCGCACAAGCGCGGCGCTGGAAGGCGTACTGCGCGATGCACATCCGGCCCTGGCTCGGCCGGCGCGTGCTGGAAGTGGGCGCCGGCGTCGGCGCGACGACGCTCGCGCTGTGCCGCGGCGCGCACGAGCGCTGGGTGTGCCTCGAGCCGGACCCGGACATGGAGCGCGAGCTCGCGGATCGCATCGGCAGCGGATCGCTGCCCGCGTGCTGCGAGCATCGTGCCGGGACGCTTGCGACGCTCTCGCCCGGGGAAACGTTCGACACGATCCTGTACGTCGACGTGCTCGAGCACATCGCCGAGGACCGCGCGGAGCTCGCGCGGGCCGCCGCGCATCTCGCGCGAGGCGGCCATCTCGTCGTGCTCGCCCCCGCCCATCAGTGGCTGTTCAGTGCGTTCGACCGCGCCATCGGGCACCACCGTCGCTACGACCGGAGAAGCCTGCAGGCGCTCGCGCCGCCCGCGGCGCGCCTCGTCGCTGCGAAGTATCTCGACGCGGCAGGGATGCTCGCGTCGCTCGCCAACCGCTGGCTGCTGCGCGAGGCCGAGCCCGGCCCGCGGCAGATCGCAGCGTGGGATCGGTGGCTGGTGCCCTGCTCGCGGGCGATCGATCCTCTGCTGGGCCATCGCATCGGGAAGAGCATCCTGGCGGTGTGGCAGCGCACGTGAGCGGCCACGCCGGGCGCGCAGCGCCTGCACGCGGCACGCGCATCCTGGCGGATCGACCGCGCTTCACGCGCCGTCGAGGACGCCCATCCGCCGCAGCGCTTCGATGACGGCATCCGCCGCCGCATCCGGCATCGTCGCGACGGTGTCGATCGTGAGCTCCGGCTGCTCGGGCACTTCGTACGGCGAATCGATGCCCGTGAAATTCGCGAGCTCGCCGCGACGCGCCTTGGCGTAGAGGCCCTTCGCATCGCGCTGCTCGGCCACGGCGAGCGGCGCATCGACGAACACCTCGCAGAACTCGTCGTGGCCGACGAGATCGCGCGCGAGCCGGCGTTCGGCGCGAAACGGCGAGATGAACGCCACCAGCACGATCAGCCCCGCATCGACCATGAGGCGCGCCACTTCGGCGACACGACGGATGTTCTCGACGCGGTCCGCGGCCGTGAACCCGAGATCCTTGTTGAGGCCGTGCCGCACGTTGTCGCCGTCGAGGAGGTACGTGTGACGGCCGGCGGCGTGCAGCTTTCTCTCGACCACGTTCGCGATGGTCGACTTGCCGGCGCCGGAGAGCCCGGTGAACCACACCATGCAGGCGCGGTGACCGTTGAGCGCGGCACGCGCATGCTTGTCGATCTCCACCGCCTGCCAGTGGATGTTGTGCGCGCGGCGCAGCGCGAAGTGCAGCAGGCCCGCGCCCACCGTGTCGTTCGCGAGGCGGTCGATGACGATGAAGCCGCCGGTGTCGCGATTGACCGTGTACGGATCGAACGCGACCGGCTGGTCGAGGTTGAGGTTGCAGACCCCGATCTCGTTTTGCTGCAGCGTGCGCGCGGCGAGGTGCTCGAGGGTGTTGACGTTGATCCGGTACTTGGGCGCGCGCGAGGGTGACGTTCACCGTGCGGGTGCCGATCTTGAGCAGGTAGCGACGGCCGGGCAGCATCGGCTCGGCCGCCATCCACATGATGGTCGCCTCGAACTGGTCGGCGATCTCGGCCGGCGCGTCCGCGGCGCACAGCAGATCGCCGCGGCTCACGTCGATCTCGTCCTCCAGCGTGAGCGTGCACGACTGCCCGGCGAGCGCTTCGGACGCGATCGCCGTCGCGCTCGACGATGCGCGCCACCGTGCTCTCGCGGCCGGAAGGCAGCGCGCGCACGCGATCGCCCGGGCGGACGGCTCCGCCCGCGATGCAGCCGCAATAGCCGCGGAAGTCCGCATTCGGTCGGTTGACCCACTGCACCGGCATCCGGAACGGCCCCTGCCGGCGCGCGTCGTCGTCGACGGCCACGGTCTCGAGGAATTCGAGCAGCGTCGGGCCCGTGGTACCACGGCGTGCTGCGCGCTGCGGGCGGTGACGTTGTCGCCCTTCAGCGCGGACACCGGGATGCAGGTGAGCTCCGCGATGCGAAGCTGCTGCGCGAACTCGCGATAGGCCGCCTCGATCTCGCGACACACGTCCTGCGCATAGCCGACGAGGTCGAGCTTGTTGACGGCGAGCGCGACGCGCCGGATGCCGAGCAGCGAGACGAGATACGTGTGCCGGCGCGTCTGGGTCAGCACGCCCTTGCGCGCATCGACCAGGATGACCGCGACATCGGCCGTGGAGGCGCCGGTGATCATGTTGCGCGTGTACTGCTCGTGACCCGGGGCGTCGGCGACGATGAACTTGCGGCGCGCGGTGGAGAAGTAGCGGTACGCGACGTCGATCGTGATGCCCTGCTCGCGCTCGGCCCCGAGGCCGTCGAGCAGCAGCGCGAAGTCGAGCGCGTCGCCCTGCGTGCCCGTACGTCTTCGACTCGGCCGCGAGCGCGGCGAGCTGGTCGTCGTAGAGCGCCTGCGACTCGTACAGCAGGCGCCCGATCAGCGTGCTCTTGCCGTCGTCGACGCTGCCGCACGCGATGAAGCGCAGCAGCCCGGTTTCGTCGGGCGCCGCCGCGCGCGCGGCCGTGTCCGCAGGGTTGCCGTGCGCCATCAGAAGTAACCCTCCTGCTTCTTCTTCTCCATCGAGCCGCTGGCGTCGTGGTCGATCACGCGGCCCTGCCGCTCCGACGTGCGCGCGGCGAGCATCTCGTCGACGATGGCCTCGAGCGTGGCGGCCTCGCTCTCGATCGCCCCCGTCAGCGGATAGCAGCCGAGGGTGCGGAAGCGCACCATGCGCACGGTCGGCGCTTCGCCGGGCGCGAGCGGCATGCGCTCGTCGTCGACCATGATCAGCGTGCCGCTCGCGCTCCACCACCGGCCGCGGCCGCGCGAAATAGAGCGGCACCACGTCGATGCCCTCGCGCCGGATGTACTGCCAGACGTCGAGCTCGGTCCAGTTCGACAGCGGGAACACGCGCATGCTCTCGCCGCGGTTCGTGCGCGCGTTGTAGAGGCGCCAGAGCTCCGGGCGCTGCTGCTTCGGGTCCCACCGATGCTGTGCGGAGCGAAACGAGAAGATGCGCTCCTTCGCGCGCGACTTCTCCTCGTCCCGGCGCGCGCCGCCGAAGGCCGCGTCGAAGCCGTAGCGATCGAGCGCCTGCTTCAGGCCCTGCGTCTTCCACGCGTCGGTGTGCACCGCCGAGCCGTGGGTGAACGGGTCGATGGCGAGCGCGCGGGCTTCCGGATTGACGTGCACGATGAGCTCGAGGCCGAGCTCGCGCGCGGTGCGGTCGCGGAACTCGATCATCTCGCGGAACTTCCACGTGGTGTCCACGTGCAGCAGCGGGAACGGCGGCTTCGACGGGATGAAACGCCTTCAGCGCGAGATGCAGCATCACCGAGCTGTCCTTGCCGATCGAGTACAGCATGACCGGCTTCTCGCACTCGGCCACCGCCTCGCGCATGATGTGGATGCTCTCGGCCTCCAGCCGGTCGAGGTGCGTGAGCGCTCGCATCGGATCATTGTCTCACGCAGCAGGCGCTCGATTCGACCCGCCGGGGGCGCGGCGGTCGTGTGCGCTAACATTGCGTCGACGCGAATCCGCGTCGACGCGAGCAAGCCCCACCGCTGGAATCCCCGAACACCGATGAATCCCTTCTCGATCAAGCGCCGGAATCCTCCGGCACCCCGCGCCGCCGATGCAGGCACGTCGCGCGACGCATCGCGACCTGCGCTCCTCGCGTCCGCGCGTCTGCGCTACGTTGCCGCGGCGATCGCAGCCTTGCTGCTCGCGCTCGAGCTCGCCCCCTGGAGCTTCCTGCTGCCGGACCGCGGCCTCGAGTCGTCGTGGCAGCAGGCGATAAGCCACGCGGCCGCCGCAGGTTGGCACTGGGGTCGCGACATCGCGTGGATGTACGGTCCGCTGGGCTACCTCCACTACCCCGTCGTCGGCGAAGCGCCCCTCGGGTGGGCATTCGTCCTCAACGCACTGCTCGTCGCGGCCCTGACGACTGCAGTGCTCGCGCTCCTGCGCAGGCTTCCGCTCGGCTGGGCCGCCGTCCTGTTCGCGATGGTGCTTTTCGCGGCATCGCTGCTCACCGGCCGGGGCATCTATGCCGCGCTGCCGTTCTTCGCTGCGTTGCTGCACTTCCAGGCGCCCGCCGAAGAGCGATGGCGCACGATCGTGCCGGTGGTCATCGCGTCCGGGTTCGCGGCGATCGCCTACGTGCCGGTGCTCTTCGATGGCCTCGCGCTGTTCGTGCTCGCCGACGCGAGTCGCGTGCTGCAACGCCGACGGCCGCTGTTCGTGCCGGTGTTCGTGGTCTCGGTCCTCGCCGCGCTCCTGGTTGCCGGGCAGTCGCTCGCGGATCTTCCGGCGTTCCTGCACTCGAGCGCGGCGCTGACCTTCGGCTACACCGATGCGATGGCCATCGCCGGCAACGCGAACGAGGTCCAGCTGTTTCTCTGGGTGAGCGCCGCGGGACTTGCGTTCGTGCTGTGGTGCCAATGGCATCGCTTCGACGATCCGGCGCAGCGCGCGCAAGCCGCGCTCCTGCTCGCGACGCTGGTCGTGTTCTGGTTCGCGGCCTGGAAGAGCGGCTTCGTCCGGCACGATCTGCACAGCATCATTGCGTGGTCGAGCCTCGCGCTCATCCTCGTTGCCTTCGCGGCGGTCGACTACGCGCACGCGCGCTCGAATGTGGCCCTCGCCGCGGCGAGCGCGATCGCGATCGTCGGTTACCTCATGATGGGTACGGGGTCGGCGTTCGCGCTCGAGCAGGCGCGCCTCGCCTTCATCGAGCGCCCGCTCCTTGCGCTGAGCAGCGCCATCGACGCGATGGCGCGATCCCGCCGGCTGGTACGGGGAGCTCACCCGCGATGCCGATGCAGCGCGCGCCGCCATGCGCAGCGCGGCCCCCGACGTGCAGGCGGAGGGCTCCGTCGACCTCATCGGCTGGGACCAGGCGCTCGTGCTCGCGCATCGCCTCGACTATCGGCCGCAGCCGGTGGTCCAGGCGTTCTCGGCCTATGCGCCGTCGCTCGTCGAGCGCGACACCGCGCATCTGCGCAGCGCGAGTGCCGCCCGCACGATCTTCATGACCGCGGCGACGATCGACGATCGTTATCCCTTGTCCGATCTGGGCAGCAGCGTCGGCGCGCTCTTCGCGCTGTACCGGCCCGAAGCGCTCGCGGACGAGCGGTTGCGGCTCGTACGACGGGCGACGCCGCTGCCCGCCACCGCGACGCAGATCGCGCGCGCGAATCCCCCGCTGGGCCAGTGGGTGGACGTGCCCGCGGACAGCCATCCCATCGAGCTGCGCGTCGACGTGCCTCCGAGCGCGGGCGGGCGCCTCGCGGACCTCGCGTGGCGCCTGCCGCCCACCTCCATCACGGTGCGCCTCGCGAACGGAACGCAGAAGACGCATCGCATCGTGCGGGCCGTTGCGGCCGAAGGCATCCTGCTCAGCCCCTACGTGGGCGACGTCGGCGGTGTTCGCGGCGCAGGCGCTCGGACGCCTGCCTGCCATGGACCCGAATCGTGTCGTCGCCTTCAGGATCGACGCGCCCGCCCCCGACGATCGCTGGCTGTTCGAGCCCACTGCGAGCGTGGTGCTCGCGCGCCTCGCCGTTGCGCCGGCGCAGGACGAGCCGATCGCACCCGAGCTCGCGCAGTTGCTCGACCGTCGCGATGCCGCGAGCCGCTTCGCGATGTCGGTCACCGACAAGGAACAGCACGTGGAGGCCCGCGGCACGCTGCTGTTCGCGCATGCACCGTCCGCGCCCGGGATCGTGCTCACGGCGCCCACGACGTTGCACGTGCGCTACGGCATCATGGACTCGGCGTGGACACCGCCGCAGCACACCGACGGCGCATGCTTCGTGATCAAGACGGTTGCGCCCGACGGCCAGGCGACGCCGCTGTACGAGCATTGCCTGATGCCCCTCGAGCAGGAAGCCGATCGCGGCGAGCACGAGGCGACCGTGCACGTCCAGACCTCGACACCCGTGCGCCTCGTGCTCGAGACGGACTGTCACCAGAACTGCTCCTGGGACTGGTCGTACTGGAAGGACATCGAGCTCGACCCGCCTCCCGGGGCTCCGACGCCCGCCGACAGCGCGACGGCGATGCCGCGCGCGGAGGTCGTCACGCGACTTGCGCAGTCGTGGACCGGCAAGGACCAGCACGTGGAGGCCCGCGGCACGCTGCTCTTCGCGCACGCGCTGGCGGCCCCGAGCATCGAGCTGCCGAGCCTGCATGCGCTGCGCGTGAGCTACGGCATCTTTTCCGATGCGTGGCGGGAGGGCCGCGTCACGGACGGGGTGTGCTTCCAGATCATCGCGGAGCCGGCGCACGGCGCGCCGAGGCGCATTCACGAGCGCTGCCTCACACCCGCCGAGCGCATCGACGAGCGCAACGAGCAGCAGTTCGCCACGACGGTCGACATCCCCGGCCCCGTGAAGCTGGTGCTCGAAACGCAGTGCCGGAAGAACTGCGAGAACGACTGGTCCTACTGGAAGGACATCGACATCGTTCCGTAGCTGCGCGGCGGGCACCATGCCGGCGCGCGCGGCAGCCGCCGGCGCCCCAAGCCGCTATGCGTTTGCGTAGGCCTTCGCGAGGCCCGCGATGCGCCGGCTCGAGGCGGCGTGCCATTCCGCGATCATGATGAGCGCGAACAGCAGCCGCTCGCGCTGGAGCCCTGCCGCGAGGTCCGCGGCGACCACCGCGGTCAGCTCGGTCGCGTCGACCCCGGGGACGGGCCGCGCTCCGAAATAGGATGCCGGACCGCCGCGCTGGTCGAGCCACTCGCCGATCCAGCTGCGCATCGGCAGCACGAAGCCCTGCTTGGGGCGGCGGTGGATGCGCTCGGGCAGCCAGCGCCGCGCGATGCGCCGGAACGCGACCTTGCTCTCGCTCGCGTTCATGCGCTCGTCGTCGGGCAGCGCGAGCGCCGCGGCGACGAGGTCCGGTTGCAGGAACGGCGCGCGACCTTCGAGGCTCACGGCCATCGCCATGCGGTCGTACTTCACCAGCAGGTCGTCGGGCAGCCACGACGCGAGATCGCCGGCGGTGGCCCGCTGCAACGGGCCGTGCGCCCCGCCGAGCCACGCCATGAATCCGTCTTCCCACGCATCGCCGCCCGCAGTGCCGTTGCGCATCAGGCGCGCCCGACCGGCGACGTCGGTGAGCAACGGAAACCCCGAAGGCGTGACCGGCGACGCGTTGTCGATGAAGCGCGCGACGGCCGCCGGATCGTCGCCCACGAGCGCACGCTTCACGGTGGCGAGCACACCGGGGTGCGCTGCGAACGGCCGGTAGTAGCCGTAGCCCGCGAACACCTCGTCGGCGCCCTCGCCGGAAAGCACCACGGTGGCATGCCGGCGCGCCTCGCGCGACAGCCAGAACACCGGCAGCAACGCCTGATCGCCGAGCGGCTCGTCCAGGGCCGCGGCCACTTGCGGCAGCAGCGAGGCGAAGCTGTGCTCGTCGAAGTGGAAGTGATGGTGGCGGCTGCCGATGGCCTGCGCGAGCTCGCGCGCGTATTCGCTCTCGTCGTGCAGCTCGCTCGCAAAGCCCATCGAGAAGGTGAGCACGCCCGGCAGATGGCGCGCCGCCACGGCCGCGACGACGGAGCTGTCGAGACCGCCGGACAGGAACACGCCGACAGGCACGTCCGCCACGAGGCGCGACGCGATCGCGTCCTCGATCAGTCCGGCGAGCCTGTCGTCGTCGACCGGCGCCGGCGCGTCGAGCGGCGGCACGTAGTAGCGCACGTGCCGCGGCGACGGCGCATCGAGCGCCACCTCGACGCGCTCCCCGGGCAGCACGCGCCGGATGTTGCGATAGATCGAGCGCGCGCCCGCGACGTAATGCACCGCCAGGTAACGGTTGAGCGAGAGCGCATCGAGCTCCGCGCCGACCCAGGGCAACGCCGCCAGCGTGGCCGCATCCGAGCCGTAGGCGAACCGCTCGCCTCCGCTCGCGTAGAACAGCGGCTTCTCGCCGAAGCGATCGCGCGCGAGATGCAGCACGCGGGTGTCGCGATCGAGGATCGCCAGCGCGTACATGCCGTCGATGCGTGCGAGCAGGCCCTCGATGCCCCACGCATCGTAACCCTGCGCGAGGACCTCGGTGTCGCTTTGCGTCGCGAAGGCGCGGCCCGCGCGCTCGAGCTCGCGCCGCAATGCGCGATAGTTGTAGATCTCGCCGTTCTGGAACGCGACGACCCGACGGCTGCGCGCGAAGAGCGGTTGCCATCCGCTCTCGAGATCGATGACGGACAGCCTGCGCATGCCCATCGCAACGCCCGGCTCGAGATGGATGCCGTCGCCGTCGGGCCCGCGGTGCCGGATGGCGTCGAGCATGCTGCGAAGCGTCGGCTCCTGAACGGAGCTCGGGGGGCCGATCAGGCCGGCAATGCCACACATGGAATGTCCTCAGTGCGCGAGCGCCACGGGCCTCCGCAGCGGACTGGGCCAGCACACGTTCTCCCAGTTGCAGAGCCACCGCGCTCCGGCGCCGGTGGGACCCTGCGGCGTCGGATGGCGGCACGGTCATGGAGTGGGTCTGCAGGCGCGGTGCGCGGTCAGCGCGGCGCTTCGTCGGTCTCGCGCTGGTTGAAGCTTTCGATGCGCCGATTCACGTTGGGATACGGGCTTCGCAACAGTCGCCCGTCGGGCGCCGGTGAGCCAATGGTAATGGATGAGGACGGGATCGGTCTGGCCGAAGACGGAGCCGATGGGCTGCTCCTGGAGGTGCGCGGGGAAGTTGAGCGCGTCGGCGAGCAGCGTGAAACGCGTCCGGGTGGCCGCAACCGCCAGGCTGAGGCTCGCCTGCTCGCAGAAATTGCCGCAGTCGCCGAGCAGGTCCATGCGCTCGATGAGCCGCGCGTTGAATGCGATCCACTGCGGCACGAGCGTGCGCATGGCCTCGGGCGAGAAGCTCAGCACGCCTGCATTGAAGTAGGGAATCGATCGCTGCCTGGCCGACCGTGCAGGCGTACTCCGCCGGCGGCAGCGCGACGCCGAAGGCCGCGAACACGCGCTCGAACACCGCGTGCGGGACGGTGGCGAGATCGGCCATCTTCGCGATCAGGGCCTCGCCTTCGAACAGCGCGTGCGGCTCCTGCACGACGATCGTGTCGCAGTCGAGCAGCACGGTGCGTTGCGCGCAGCGCGCAGCCTCGAGTTCGAGGAACCGCAGCTTGTTCGACTGCGGGTGCGCCTCGCTGAAACGCGCCACGGGATGCACGTGCGCGCCGTACGCGGCAAAGCGCGCGCGGACGTCGGCCGCGACTTCGCCGACGATGCAGACGTGGAAGTCCGCTCCGGCGTAGCGGCCCGCGAACCAGCGCCAGGATTTCAGCAGCCGCTCGGCCTGGTCGAGATACCTGGACGTGGGCTCGGCAACGCAGCCGATCGCGAGGGTCATTTCGGCATCGCGAGGCGCGTCAGCGGCAATCGGCCCAGCCGATCCCGAAGCGCGTTTCGAGATAACGCTCGCTCTCGCGCGCCATCGCGAGCACCTTCTCGCGCACCTCGGGCGACGCCCGCACGGGCTCGCTGGTGGCACCCAGCACGCGATCGAGCGCCACGATGCGCGACGCGATGCTCTCGCGCTCCTCGCCCTGGATGCGCAGGCCGTTGAGCCGCAGCAGGAGGTCGAGCCCGAGCATCGAAAGCCCCCGGTTGCGATCGCCCGCGCTCGCGAGCGCCGTCTCGTCGACCTCGAGCAGCTTGCGCGCCTGCTGCAGGATGTCACCGGACTCGTAGCGCGAGACGAGCACGCTGCCTTCGCCGAACACGGCCTCCGCGTCGCGCACGAACTGATCGTACCGGAGGCGGGTGCGGAAGTACGGCTGCTCGATCACGGCCTCGGGCGGCTGCGTCGTCGCGTACACCGGTGCGAGATGGAACGGCGGGTTCTTCACGGCCTGCACGTACATCGACATGGCCCAGGAGACCGGTTCGCGAAACACCACCCACACGGTCACGTCGAAGTGCTCGCGCAATCCCGCGAGCGCGGCGCGCCCCGAGTGCGGAAAGTCGAACCAGTGGTTGTAGAGGCCTTCGGTCGACAGCAGGACGCGATCGGCACCCCGCTGCCCGCGCCTGCTCCACGACCGCGCTCACGTTGCGCGCAAAGCGCTCGAAGCCGTCCGTGAGCAGCAGGTTGGCGAGCCACTGGTGCTTCGGCGCGGGACCCGCGTTGAGGTCGACGTCCGGGTACAGGATGCCTCGCGCGAGAAGCGACTCGCGCGAGGCATCGCCGGCATGCTGCAGGGTCGTCGTTCCCGTCTTCGTCGTGCCGACGTGCAGGAAGAGGCGCGGCTTGCGCTTCAGCATCGACCTCGCCGGTTGCGGTTTCGGATTCGGGCGGCGCCGATCACCGATCCGCCGGCGCGCATCGACGCCCCACCCGCGGCCGTCATCAGTAGGTGAACACGAGGCGCGGGCGCAGGCCCGCGAGATCGTAGGGATCGAGCGCGAGCGCGCCTTCCTTCGAATAGAAGTCCATGCGCCCCGGCTTGTCGTCGAAGGTCTTCTTCACCACCCAGCGGCTGATGCCGTTGAACACGTCGGAGGTCACGTTCCAGCGCACGCGACCGCTGACTTGCCAGCCGGTCTGCACCACCGGCGGCTTGTTGGTGCCGGCCGGGAACGGGTTGTTCGCCGCGGTGCCGCCCACCCAGCTGTCCGCCGGGTCGCATTGCGTCGTGTAGTTGTCGATGTCCGTGTCGTTGCGGCAGGCCCACGTGACGCCGCTTCCCGTGCCCAGGACCATGTCGGCGGGATCGGCGCCGATGTAGATGCCGTTGCCTTCCGCGAAATCGACCGACAGGGGATAGGCGTCGATCGTGCGTCCGTAGATGTCCCAGTTCGGATCGGTGCCGGCGATCGACATCTCCAGAGCGACCGACTTCACGCCCGACAGATTCACGCCCGACAGGTCGAACCCGACCAGGATCCGCGTATTGACGTTCAGGTCGCCCTTGAGCCGGAGCAGCGGGCTCTGGCCTTCGTTGCGATTGGGGCTCGACTGCCGCAGCAGCGTGTCCTTGCTCGCATTGACCACGATCGTCTGCGGGGTCGGCAGCACGCAGTCGGCTGCCCTGCAGGATCTGACGCGCGCAGAACGCCTGCCGCAACGGGATCTCGTAGAAGCCCATGAACAGGCTGTCGTCGACCAGGAGCATCTCGCGCGCCGCGTCGGGCATCGTGGCGTCGAGCGGCAGCGAATACTGGTGCTCGATGACGATCTGGGTCGCGACGTCGATGCCGATCGCCTTGCTGATGTCCCACAGCGCGCGCGACCAGATCTTGCCGTCCTCGTGGATCTCGCCGGATAGCGCGTTGGGGTCGTTGGGATCCGACGGGATCGAGCGGGTACAAGTTGAACGCGTCGACGCGGCGCAGGCACGTGGGGCTGTTTCCCGACTGCAACCGGTACGCCGTGCTGTCCCATTCGCCGACGCACGCGGCGTTGACGTCCTGATACGCGGCGCTGCCTTCGCGCGCATGCACGACAGCGGCGAAATAGTCCGAAAAGCCTTCGCCCATGGCCCGCATCTCGCAATCGCCCACCCGGTACGGCGGGTCGTACGCGGAGCACACGCCGAGGCTCGCGTTCTGCGCCCTCTGGATGGCGTGTCCGTATTCGTGCACCACGATGTCGTTGTCCTCGACGTCGGGCACGCCGCCGTCGCCGAAGCGCAGCGTGTCGTCGCTCGGCCGGTAGAACGAGTTGTCGTCGCTGTTCCAGTGCGCGTACACCTTGACCGGGCTGTCGTGGATGCCGTTCGGCACGGTCCGCTCGCCGGCGAAGCCGAGGGAGCGCAGGAAGCGCTGCGCCGAATCGATCCCGTAGTACGCATTCACCTGGCCGAAGCGCGGATCGACGACGTCGTAGCGATACAGGCGCGTCGGCTCGTTAGCGATGGGAAACGTGTTCTGCGGCGAGAAGGGCGACGTGAACGTGACGTCGACGAAGCGGCCCTTCAGCAGCCCCGAGTTGTCGATCAGCCCCGGCAGGTTCACGTACGACTGCAGGCTGTTGATGAGGTCGGCGCTGCTGCCGTCGTTGAGCGTGACGTCGCCCGAGGTCTGGATCGGGTTCGGCGCAAACGCGTGGGCGCCATAACCGATTGCCCATGTCTGCATCTGGTTCTGCTGCAGCAGGATCTTGCCCGTGGTGCGATCGATGATGAACCGGTAGTCGTAGAGCGGCTTGTCGACGGTGACGGTGAGCTCCCACGCCAGCACGAGCACGCCTGCGTTGCGCGGATACCAGACCTGCCGCGCCGAGTGCAGCGTCACGTCGGATACCGGTCCGCCGGCGAGCACGACGAGCGCCTGCTGCGCCACGGCGAGCGCAGCGGCCTGGTCGTAGTTCATCCTGCCCGCGACGGCATTGCTGATCGTGACGTCGTAGGTGTTGTGCGCGCGCCGCACGTGACCCTTCCCGTCGAGGTGGACGGTGACGAGGCCGTCCGCGATCGGGTAGCCCTGGAGCATCTGCTGGAAGCGCACGTGCTCGCTCGCGAGACCGGGCACCGTCTCGATCATCTCGAGATCGGGCGCGAGCTGCGGGTTCTTGAAGCTGCCCTTGTTGGCCGCGACGAACTCCAGCGCGCGGGTGACGCGGATCGACCGCGTCGTCGCTGAAGTCGCATCCGGACAGCGTCGACGTGTTGCCGGACGATCGCGTCTGGCTGCAGGCCGGCGAGGTCGGCTTCGGCGCCGCGGTGGCGGTCAGGCTCGCCAGAAGAACGGGGATGGCGAAGAGCGCGAAGCTGGAGCAGCGTAGGGGGATACGCATGAATGGCCTTTCAGCCGGGCTCCGCCTCCTCGGATCCGAATTCCGAGAAGGCGGGGCCGGCACTACGGGGTGATGCCGGTGAAGCGCAGGCTAAGGATGCTCTCACTCGCGCTCGTGCCTATTTCGCCGCCGCGCCATCGGTGCTCGGCCCGGCTGCGGCGCCGGTGTCGTTGCAGCCAGACCTGCGACGCGCGGAATCGGGAGCTCCGCCTGCTTCGGGAGCTTGTGCGGCGACCGCCGGCGGCGTATTCGGGCCCGGGCCCGAGCCGGCCCGTGAAGCCGCCGCTGCTGACGACGATGTCGGGCCGGCCGTCGCCGTCGACGTCCGCAATCCGAAGTCCCATGATGACCTCCATGCCGATCGCCGGCAGGTTGGTCGTCGGCGCGGTCGTTGAAGCCGCCCTTGCCGTTGCCCCAGCGGACCCAGAGGCCGTGCGGCAGCACTTCCCATTTCGGCGACTGCTCGAAGCTGCCGCCGATCACGACGTCGTTGTTCCCGTCGCCGTCGATGTCGCCGATGGCGACCGCGCGTGCGCCGCCCTGCAGGTCGGGCATGACGTCGACCGGGCCCCGCCACGTGCCGTCGGCGTTCTGGAAATACACTTCCGCACCGTTGAAGTTGTTGGCGACCACGAGATCGCGTCGGCCGTCGCCGTTGAGGTCGCCCGCTCGCGATCCGCGTGTAGATGCCTCCGACGGAGCTCTCGCGCAGCCCCTTCGAATGATCGTTGAAATGGCCCGTGCCGTCGCCCCAGAACACGCGCGGCCCGGTGTAGTACGCCGTGACGACGTCGAGCTTGCCGTCGCCGTTCACGTCGCAGAGCTGGATGTCGTACGAGAAGCCGCCGAGGTACACGTCGATGGGCGTCGCCTCCCAGCCGTTCGGAAGGCCATGCTCGCTTCACTTCCTTCCAGTTCTTGCCGGTGCCGTCGCCCAGGAACACGGCGTAGCCGCCGACGTCCGTCATGCTGACGACGAGGTCGAGCTTGCCGTCGCCGTTGATGTCCCCGACCGCGACCGACTCGACGCCGAACGAGCCGTCGCCGAATTTTTCCTTCACCCTGCTTCGCGGTCGAGAACTCGGGCGAGAGGTGCTCCGTCGACGGCGGTCCAGTTGCCGTTGCCGTCGTTGAGGTAGACGTAGATCCCGCTGCAGTGGTCGGCGACGATCAGGTCGGGCTTGCCGTCGTTGTTGACGTCGCCGGTCTGGATCGCCCCGCCGCACGAGCCCTTCGGCATCTCGAGGCCCTTCGAGGAGTCGCGCCAGTGCCCCTTGCCGTCGCCGAGGAACACGCGCGCACCGTGCTCGAGGCGCGGGTGAATGGCGATGTCGGGGATGCCGTCACCGTTGAAGTCCGCGACGACCGGCACGCTCTTCCAGAAGCCGTTGCCCCGGCAGGCCATCGGCTTGCAAGCGTGAAGCGGAACGCCAGCGTCCTGCGTTGGAACGCCCGAGCCCCCGAGCGTGCGCTCGAACGCCGATTGCCGGCGTTGTGCGCGCGGGCCTGTCAGCACAGCCGGCGACGCCGGCGGCCAGTGCGACAGCAATCAACCAGTGCGTGGTGGTGTTGGTCTGCATGGCCGCTCCTCAGTTCGCCTGCTTGGCCGCTTCGGCCTGCGGCGGTTGCGGCGCCTCCGGCACGATCGAGTCGATGTACCAATTGCCGTCGGCCTTGATCCAGGGCTCGACGATCGTGTCGTCGATCGGCTTCATCTTGCTCATCGCCGGCTCGTTCTCCTTGTAGCTGAAGCTGCACGCGCGCCTTGGCCTCGGATGTCCTTGGCCTCGACCCAGTCCACCTTCGCCGACACGTAGAGCAGCTTGGCCTTGCCGTTCATGAACGCGTCGAGCGGCACGGCCGCGCGGAAGGCCGGCGACATGAATCCGTAGATGGTCTTCCAGTCCTGGTCGACTCTCGCCTTCCACATCGCAGCGACGCGCTCCTTCAGCACCGCTTCGTCGGCAACGGGCCTCAACTTCGGCGGCAGCGTCGGCCAGTTGCCGCATCTCCCTGGGCGCCAGCGGGTACCACCGGTCGGTGTGCCGCCACTGCTGCCAGCGGTCGAACGTTCGCGTCGGGTAACCGGGAAACTCGGCATCGTGTTATCGGCCTTGACGCGGACCCAGGCGAGATCGCCGTCGACATCGACGTCCTTCACGTCCGCCTGCACGACGCGCCAGGTGATCCCTTTTCGGTGCGCAGCTTGACGTACTCGTCACGCGTGATCGGCCGTCTGCTGCACACGGCCGAGCAGGTCCCACACGGTGCCGTAGTCCTGCTTGACCTCGGCCGCCCAGTATTTCTTCACCAGTGCCTCGACCTCGGCCTGCCTGGGGTCGGCTGCCGCCGCACTCGGCGCTCCACAGCAGCGCGGCGAAAACGACCTCGCACCACACTCCAGCTTTCAACCACCTTGATCGACATCGTGACCTCGTTGTTGTCGGATGAACTCGCGTCGAGCGTGGGCGCGATTATAGCCCGCGCGCAGGAGGCTCACCGGAGCGCTCGCCGCGATCGCCGACGGAGTGAATGCGTCGACCGACAATCGTCTGATGTTACGTGAACCGCGGTGCCGTGTCTGCCGTGTGCACTACCGCGTGTCGTGCGAGTTCCGTTCACGTTCCGCGGGCGCATAAAAAAGGGCGAAGATCCTTGCGGGTCTTCGCCCTTCCACTGCCGTGAAGCGATCTACGCTCTCACGCTCCTTTGCTGCGGAACATCAGGCCAGCACTGCAGCGCGGCGCGAGAGAGTGGTCGACGCTCCTTACTTCTTGAAGCTGTCGGCCGGACCCGGATCGTACGTCATCACGCCCGGAGTCGTACCGCGACCGACCATGTTGGTGCCGCGCAGGAACAAGCCGCCGTTGTCGCGCGCGATCACCCCCAGCATGCCGAAGTGCACGGCGCCGGCGCACACGAACGTGTCGGCCACCGACTCGACGCGCATGTAGGCCGTCGGCGTACCCAGCGAGCTGTACTGCGCGAGCGGCATCGCCGAGGATCGCGTTCGTGCCGCCATTGACTGCGCCCACGCCGGCGATACGGATCGTTGCCCCGTGGTCAGCGGGAAGTACGTTTCGTAGTAGCTGTCGCCGCATTCATGCGTACCGGTACGCGAGAACTCGTCCTGGTTCCAGAACGTGTACGTGTACTTGGTGATGAACGGACGCGCGCGCTGCGTCAGGTCCTGGTTGCACGCCGCGATGAAATCCCGGTGCTGCGCACGGCCGGAAGCGCGAACCCGGGCGGAGCGCCGACCGGGAACCCACCCGCCTGACCGGCGGGCTGGAAAGCCGCGACCAGGATGTTCGGGCAGAGGTCATAGCCCGTGATCGTGCCGTCGAGGTCCAGGATCGCCCGGCGTGCCGACCAGCTTGCCTTGCGCCGGAACCCCGCCGAGGGCCTGGAACGCCCACGCGTTGTACTCGTACGCCTGCCCCGCGTTGGTATGACGATCGCCGCGGTGCCGAAGAGCTGGTTGAAGTTGATCTGGCCGACGTTGCCCTGCGCGTCGGCACCGATCGCGAAGCACTTCAACTCACCCGTGGGACGCGTGCTGCCGTCCGGGAAGAGGCCGAACGCCTGCGCGACCATCCGGGTGCCGCCCAGCACCTGGCCCGTTGCAGCCGACCACGTGATCGGCTGGTTGCGGGTCAGCGTGAACGTGAAGTCCATCGTGTGCTTGATCTACGTGATGTCGTACTTCGACCCGGGGCAGCGGGGTCGGCACCGGCTCGCTGGTGCGGTAGTAGCACTTCACCTGCACGTTCTGCGAGCTGTCGTTGCACCATGGTGATCAGCGTGTCGACTGCCGGGACGCACGTCGATGCGCGGGAACACCAGGATACTGCCCTTGTTGCTATTGTTGGCCATCATCGTGGCGGAGAAGGCAGAGGTGCTGAGCAACCCCACCGCAACCGCTGTTGCGACACGCCCTAACGTCTTCCTCTTCATATCGAACTCCCTCTGGAAAGAAACGAACGACCTGGATTCTCAACAACGATTGTCAACCTTCCCACCGAACGCGCGGATTGCGTTTCGACACCCTTCTCCGCGCCGGCTTCGGACCTAAATCGCGAAGCAACCAACATCATCTCCAGGCAACTTGAAAGCCTCCAAGACAGCGTGAAACTTGAGGCAAACGCTTCAATGCAAGTTCGGTGCCATGGGGGAAGAACAGGCGTCAAGTGCCTGATCCTGAAGCGATTCGCATGTACGCCGCGGATGGCGCGCAACGGAGGCTTCTGGGGGCTGTTAAATGGATCGACAGCGGATCGTGGCCATGCATCGAGGCAAATTCGAGTTCGCGCGGCAACCTGCAGGCAGGCGTCGAGCCCCCTGCATGCAGAGTGAAAGCGCACCGTGCACGGCGATGCCGGAAGCAGTGATCGCGATGCATCTCCGCGAACGCTCCACGCAGGGAAGAGCGCCAGGTGGAAAGTCCGCCGACTGTTCACGACAGCTTGGGCGTGAACATTTCGCACGTTTCATCGGCTTTTATCAAATTTCAAGGTTGCGGACCGTGCGACCAACGAAGAGCCGACGACGCGAAGCACGGATGCTGCTCCGCGCGTTTTTCACGCTGCTCGCGCAGCTGCTAGAATTCGGGGCTCTCCGACCTCGCGATCCGGACCCGGGACGTCGCCCGTGCACGTTGAAGCCAGCGACCGCGAAGCGCATCGGCGCCGGCGTGCGCCGTTCGGATGGAACCCGATCGACTCGCGGCGGCGCTGCCGCAGTCCCCTGTCAATCCGGGCGACACGGGACCGAACAGCAGCGCACGAGCGCCGCTCCTCCATTCGCGCATGATGACGACGGCCGGGACATCCGAAAACATCGTCAACGCGAATCGGGACGAGACACTCCCCGTGACACACCCGGCCCCACCGCAACCGCTGCCATGCAGGACCTGAGCCCGGACGTCGGCGATGCAGGCTGAAGGCTCACCGTATCGCGCCGCCTTCGACGACGGCGTGGCGTGGGACATCGTCGGCATGGCCTGGACCGTGTCCGGCTGGGTGTTCTCGCTCGGCGAGCACCCGTTCGAGGTCGAGCTCGAGGTGGCCGGCGAGCGGCATACCGTTAGCGTCGATGTGCCGCGCCCCGATGTCGCGGGCGCCTACGGCCGCGGTCCCGCCGCAGTGGTGTGCGGATTCACCGCGCTCCTGCGCATTCCGACCGGCACGCATCCGGTGCGCCTCGTCGCGCGCGACGGGGCGTCCAGCGAGCTTCTGCTCGAACGCACGCTCACGGTAAGCACCGCGCCCGTGAGCCTCAGCGTCGACACGCCTGCCGGCCGCGTTCCCCAGCCGGGGCGGCACCGCATCGCGGGCTGGTGCGCGCACCCGGACGAGGAGATCTACTCCCTGTTCGTCACCGTCGCCGGCCAGACGGTCCAGGCGCGCTACGGCCTCGGGCGTGCGGACGTGGCCGCGGCGATCCCGGGCGCGCCGGAAGCATGCGGCTTCGAAGCATTCGTCCATCTGCCCGTCGGGACGTTCGAGGTCGCGCTCGAAGCGCGGCTTTGCTCCGGCACTCGCGTGACGGCCTTGTCGCCGCAGCGGCTGCAGGTGCAGAACCCGTCGCTGTACCGGCGCGTGACGATGGTCGCGGGTTCGCTCGCCACCATCGCGCGTCGCGGTCATTCCTGGCACCGCACGCGCCGGCGCTGGCCGAAGCTGCGCGAATGGCCGCGCCTCATGCGGCGCGCGCGGCAGGAAATCGCGCGCAGCCTGCGCAGCGGCAGCGCCACCACGCCGTTCCATCGTGCCCGTCGCCGTCGACCGATACGAGGCGTGGCTCGCGGTGAACGCCTGGACCGCGAGCGCCGAGCACCGTCTGCGGGCCCGGCTCGCGGAGCTCGCGGATCGCCTGCCGCGGATATCGGTGGTCATGCCGGTGTACAACCCGCGCGTCGAGTGGCTCGCTGCCGCGGTGAGCTCGGTGCGCGCGCAGCTCTACCCCGGCTGGGAGCTGTGCATCGCCGACGACTGCAGCACCGACGTGAAGGTCCGCGATTACCTGCGCACGCTCGCGGGCGACGAGCGCATCCGCGTGCACTTCCGGAAGACCAACGGGAACATCAGCGCCGCGACCAACGACGCCGCGTCCCTCGCGACGCGGGACATGCTCGTCTTTCTCGACCAGGACGACCTCCTGGCGCCCGATTGCCTCGCCGAGATCGCGCTCGCCGTGGCACGCCATCCGGACGCCGACATCGTCTACTCCGACGACGACAAGATCGAGCGCGACGGCCGACGCCATTCGCCGCAATTCAAGCCCGACTGGTCGCCGGAGCTGCTCCTGTCGTGCATGTACATGAGCCACGCGTTCGCGGTCCGCCGCAGCCTGTACAACGCGCTGGGCGGCATGCGCAGCGGGTTCGACGGCTCGCAGGACCACGACTTCGCGCTGCGCGCGAGCGAGCAGGCGCGGCGCGTCGTGCACATCCCGCGCGTGCTCTATCACTGGCGCGTTGCGCCGGGGTCGACGGCGGAGCGCGGCGACGCCAAGCCGGCAGGAATCGATGCCGGGAGGCGCGCGGTGCAAGAGGCGCTGCAGCGGCGCGGGATCGCCGCGAGCGTCACGAGGCCCGCCTGGGCCGAGCACGCGCGCGTCAACCTCTACGAGCACGAGTTCGAGGACGACGGCCCCGCGGTCACGATCATCGTGCCGGCGGCCGGCGACGCGTCGACGCTGCGGCGCTGCCTCGAGTCCCTGCGCAAGACGACCTATCGCAACTATCGCGTGCTCGTGGCCGACAACGGCAGCGACGACACCGCGCTGCTGCACTATCTCGGCGAGTGCGGGCACGACGTGCTGCCCGTCGATGCGGGACTCGCGACGCTGAACCTCGCCTCCCTGGGCAACCAGGCGGCGCGCCACGCGCGGAGCGAGTTCCTGCTGTTCCTCGACAGCGCCGTGGAGATCGCGCAACCGCGCTGGCTCTCGCGGATGATGGGCTACGCCCGCCTGCCAACGACGGGCGCGGTGGGCGCGCGCATTCTGGATGGCCGGGGCGATGTCGTTCACGCCGGCATCGTGCACGGCTACGACGACGGGCTCGCGGGCGCTGCGTTCCGCGATCTCGCCGGGGACGACCCGGGATACCTCGCGTACAGCCGCGCCACGCGCAACTGCAGCGCCGTGAGCGCCGCGTGCCTGCTCACGGCCAGGGCGACCTTCCTCGCCCACGGCGGCTTCGACGATCGGCGCTTCGGCACGCGCTATTACGACGTCGACTACTGCTATCGCCTGCTGCATGCCGGCCTGCGGTGCACCTACGCTGCCGGCGCGGAAGTCGTGCAGCACGCATCCGCGCGGCCCGCCGGCGGCGAGCCGGCCGAAGTGGCGGAATTCAGGCGCGCCTACCGGACGCTGCGCGATCCGTACTACAGCCGCCACTTGAGCCTGCAGACCACGCGCTTCGAGGTGCAGCCCGTCCACGTGGAGACCGGTGCGCGCCCGCGCGGCATCCGTGCGCTGATGTGCTGCTTCAATCTCAACTGGGAAGGCGCCCCGTACAGCCAGTTCGAGATGACGCGCGAGCTCGCCCGCCGGCGCGTGCTCGACCCGGTGGTGTTCTCGCCCGCCGACGGCCCGCTACGCGCCGCGTACGAGGCCGCCGGCATCGAGGTGCACGTGCGGGCGCATCCGCTCGCCAATTGCACGACCGAAGACGAGTACGAGGCCGCCGTGAAGGCCTTCGTGGCGTGGGTGGGCTCGCTCGGCGTGTCGGTGGTGTACGGCAACACGCTGCAGACGTTCTATGCGATCGACGCTGCGCACCGCCTCGGCCTGCCGTCGCTGTGGAATCCGCGCGAGAGCGAGCCGTGGCGCGAGTACTTCCGCGGCTTCGGGCCCGACGTCGAGAGCGCGGCGCTCTCCTGCTTCCAGTATCCGTATCGCATCATCTTCGTCGCCCACGCCACGGCGCGTGGCTATCGCGAGCTCGACTCGCACCACAACTTCTGCGTGATTCACAACGGGCTCGATCCCGCCGTGATCACCCAGGCCAAGACCGGCCTGACGCGGCCGGCCGCGCGATCGGAGCTTGCGCTCGACGCCGACGACGTGGTGATCCTGCTGCTCGGCACGGTGTGCGAACGCAAGGGCCAGCTCGACGCCGTCGACGCGTGGGCGCGCCTGCCCGATGCGATCGTCGAGCGCGCACGGCTCTACATCGTCGGCGACCGCCCCGGGCCGTACAGCTCCGCGGTGCATGGCCGGCTTGCGCAACTGCCCGCCGCGCGGCGCGAGCGCGTGCACGTCGTGCCCGAGACCGAGCGCGTCGCACCGTATTTCCGCGCCGCCGACGTGTTCCTGTGCACGTCGATCGTCGAGAGCTACCCGCGCGTGGTGCTCGAGGCGATGGCGTGGGATCTGCCGATCGTCACCACGCCGGTGTTCGGCATCGCCGAGCAGGTGATGCCGGAGGTGAATGCGCTGTGCTACGAGCCGGGCGACGCGACGGTGCTCGCGCAACAGCTCGAGCGCATGGTGTCCGATCCCGACCTGCGCCGCAGCATGGCCGAGCGCGCGTCCGAAGTGCTGGCGACGCTCAACGATTTCAGCGAGATGACCGACGAGTATGCGCGGGTGTTCGAGGAGGCGTCGCTCGTCGCCCAAGGCCATCCGCAGCGCCCGCAGCCCGAGGGCGCCAGGCTGAGGGCGGGCCTCGGCGATCTCGCCCAGCCGCACCCGTCGTAGCCGCGACCGCGCCGCGCCGGCGCAGCCGTCCAAACGTCATCCGGACGCTCGCCAGGCGGCTCGCAGAGCGCGTCGCGGGTGCTCAGGACACCGGGATCTCGGAGAGCTCCATGCCGAGGTCGACCGCACCAAGCAGCTCCTTGCGCTCCCGGAGCACCTCGAAGGACATCAATCCGGCCTGCTTCTCGATCGGGAAGAAGAGCTCGTCGGAGGTTCTGTCTTCCAGGCGCAGGGTGATGAAGAAGCGCCCGCCCGAGAGCGTCGCGGGGAACGAGCACTGGACGCGTCGTGCGCGTCATGCCGTCGGCACCGGGTGACGCGGTCAGCGCGAAATGGCGTCCGCCGATCTGCACCATGCGCCGGTCCTGGAGCAGCACGGAAAGATGCGGACTGCGCAGCGTGGATTTGTACTCGACCTCGACCTCGATCGTGATCTGCTCGCCGGCCGTGAACGAGGCGAACTGTCCGCCGCCCGCCGCGAATTCCGCGCTGACGATGCGCCCGTCATCGGTCCCGAACGCCGACTGGCCGGAGCCGTACAACGGCTGCTTCCATTTGACCGGCGAGCCGGCGCTGCGCGACTGCTGCTGCTCGGCCCGCACGTCGCACAGGTAGAGCTCCGCCATCTCGTCCGGCGCACCGGCAGCCTTGACGTTGCCGTCCTGCAGGTAGATGGCGTGATTGCAGAACGTCTTCACCATGTCCATGCTGTGCGACACGAACAGCAGCGTCACCCCTGCCTTGGTGAGTTGCTCCAGCCGCTCCAGGCATTTGAACTGGAACGCCGCGTCGCCCACGGCGAGCGCCTCGTCGACGATCAGCACGTCGGGGTCGATGTTGATCGACACCGAGAAGGCGAGCCGCAGCTGCATCCCGCTCGAATACGTCTTGGTCGGCTGCTCGATGAAGGAGCCGATGTCGGCAAACGCCGCGATGTCGTCGAACCGCTGCTCCATCTCCGCGCGCGGGATGCCCATGATCGCGCCGTTCATGAACACGTTCTCGCGCCCGGTGAAATCCGGGTTGAATCCGGCACCGAGCTCGAGCAGCGCAGCGACGCGTCCGGCGAGCTGGATGTCACCGGTCGTAGGCGTGAGCGTGCCCGCGATGAGCTGCAGCAGCGTGGACTTGCCCGAGCCGTTGCGCCCGATGATTCCCACCGTTTCGCCTTTGCGCACCTCGAGCGACACGTCGCGCAGGGCCCAGAACTCGCGGAAGAACTGACGCCGGCCGCGATACAGCATCTGCTTCAGCCGATCGCGGGGCTTGTCGTAGATCTGGTAGCACTTGCCCAGGTGCTCGGCGCGAACGGCGACGTCAGAGGACATCGGCAAACCCCTTGCGCGTGCGCTGGAACCAGAACAGGCCCAGCCAGGCCACCGCGACGCTCGCGACGAAGTAGACCAGCAACCCACCCCAGTCCGGCAGCTTTTCCCAGATCAGGACGTCGCGCGACTGCTCGATGATGAACGTCAGCGGATTGACCTGCAGCAACCCGCGGTACGGCTCGGGCAACGCCGACGAGGGGAAGAACACCGGCGAGAGGAACAGCATGATGGTCGTGATGATGCCGGTGGTCTGCCCGATGTCGCGGATGAAGACGCCGAGGGAGGCCACGAACCAGGTGATGCCCATCGTGAGCAGGACGAGCGGCGCGATGAGCAGCGGAAAGAAGATGGCGGTCCAGTTCAGACGCCAGTGCACGAGCGCGAAGGCGAGCAGCAGCACGCCCACGCTGACCAGCGCGTGGAACAGCGCGGAGCCCATGGCCACCCACGGCAGGACCTCGAGCGGGAACACCACCTTCTTCACGTAGTTGACGTTGCCGACGATCAGTCCCGGCGCGCGATTCACGCATTCGGCGAAGAGAGCGTGGATGATCAGGCCGACGAACAGGACGATCGCGAATTCCGTCCTGCTCGCGCCGCCCGTCCCCCAGCGCGCCCGGAACACGACGTTGAACACGAACGTGTACACGATGAGCATCAGGACGGGATTCAGGAACGACCACAGGATGCCCATCGCGGAACCGCGATAACGACCCACCACGTCGCGCTTGGTCATCTCCCAGATGAGCTCGCGCTGCTTCCAGAAGCTCTCGAACACCAGGGCGGGGGAGACGAACTTGGGCTGCTGCATGCGTCCTTCGGCGGGGCGGGCGGCGGCTCGCGCGCGATGCTGCGCGGCGCACCTGTTTTACATCGGTCCGCGACGACCGGGGACGAGGCAGCTTCGGCTGCGCCGGGCGTGCGTGGCGACGTCACCGGATTTTACCGCGCGCTTGCTTGCAGTTCGGTACCCGCGCGCGATCGCGACCGGCGCAACGCGGCGAACTCGGTGCTGCGCACGCGGGGGCAGGCGAAGTGCAAACGCCCAACCGGGATGGGGTTGGGCGTTTGGGGAGGGGTGCCTGACGATGACCTACTTTCGCATGGGTAATCCACACTATCATCGGCGTGCTGCCGTTTCACGGTCCTGTTCGGGATGGGAAGGGGTGGTGCCGGCGGGCTATGGTCGTCAGGCGTTGACGTGGTCCGCGCGGGGCTGCAGCATGCCGTGGCGCGGGCCGGGCGGAAGAAGTAAAGGTGGGGTGGATGGCGTTGCGCAAACATCCTGACGCGGCGCGTGCGCAGCGTTATGGGGTCAAGCCGCACGGGCAATTAGTATCGGTTAGCTTAAGGCATTACTGCCCTTCCACACCCGACCTATCAACGTGGTGGTCTGCCACGACCCTTCAGGGGGCTCAAGGCCCCGGGAGATCTCATCTTCAGGCACGTTTCCCGCTTAGATGCTTTCAGCGGTTATCGCTTCCGCACATAGCTACCCGGCAATGCGACTGGCGTCACAACCGGTACACCAGCGGTGCGTCCACTCCGGTCCTCTCGTACTAGGAGCAGCCCCCGTCAAATCTCCAGCGCCCACGGCAGATAGGGACCAAACTGTCTCACGACGTTTTGAACCCAGCTCACGTACCACTTTAAATGGCGAACAGCCATACCCTTGGGACCGGCTACAGCCCCAGGATGTGATGAGCCGACATCGAGGTGCCAAACACCGCCGTCGATATGAACTCTTGGGCGGTATCAGCCTGTTATCCCCGGCGTACCTTTTATCCGTTGAGCGATGGCCCTTCCATACAGAACCACCGGATCACTATGTCCTGCTTTCGCACCTGCTCGCCTTGTCAGGCTCGCAGTCAAGCTTCCTTGTGCCATTGCACTATCAGTACGATGTCCGACCGTACCTAGGAAACCTTCGAGCTCCTCCGTTACGCTTTGGGAGGAGACCGCCCCAGTCAAACTGCCTACCATGCACGGTCCCCGATCCAGTTGATGGACCCAGGTTAGAACCGCAATGACACCAGGCTGGTATTTCAACGTTGGCTCCACGAAAGCTAGCGCCCTCGCTTCATCGCCTCCCAGCTATCCTACACAAGTCTCATCACAGTCCAATGCAAAGCTACAGTAAAGGTGCACGGGGTCTTTCCGTCTTGCCGCGGGGAGATTGCATCTTCACAAACACTTCAACTTCGCTGAGTCTCAGGAGGAGACAGTGTGGCCATCGTTACGCCATTCGTGCAGGTCGGAACTTACCCGACAAGGAATTTCGCTACCTTAGGACCGTTATAGTTACGGCCGCCGTTTACCGGGGCTTCGATCAAGAGCTTGCACCCCATCACTTAACCTTCCGGCACCGGGCAGGCGTCACACCCTATACGTCGACTTTCGTCTTAGCAGAGTGCTGTGTTTTTGTTAAACAGTCGCAGCCACCATTTCACTGCGGCCCCTCTCGGCTCCGGCTGTACGCCTTCACCTACCAGGGGCGCACCTTATCCCGAAGTTACGGTGCTAATTTGCCGAGTTCCTTCTCCTGAGTTCTCTCAAGCGCCTTAGAATATTCATCCTGCCCACCTGTGTCGGTTTGCGGTACGGTCAACTTGGAACTGAAGCTTAGAGGCTTTTCCTGGAAGCAGGGTATCGCTCACTTCAGGCGGGCAAGCCAGCCCTCGTCGTCACGCCTCGGCTAAGACCCCCGGATTTGCCAAGGGGCCACGCCTACACGCTTAAACCGGGACGTCCAACACCCGGCCGAGCTAACCTTCTCCGTCCCCCCATCGCATCCCAAGTCGGTGCGGGAATATTAACCCGCTTCCCATCGGCTACGACTCTCGTCCTCACCTTAGGGGCCGACTCACCCTGCGCCGATGAACGTGGCGCAGGAAACCTTGGGCTTTCGGCGAGCGGGCCTTTCACCCGCTTTATCGCTACTCATGTCAGCATTCGCACTTCCGATACCTCCAGCAACCCTCTCGAGTCACCTTCACCGGCCTACGGAACGCTCTCCTACCATCAACACATCCCCGAAGGAACGCATCGATCCGCAGCTTCGGTGCACAGTTTGAGCCCCGTTACATCTTCCGCGCAGGACGACTCGACCAGTGAGCTATTACGCTTTCTTTAAATGATGGCTGCTTCTAAGCCAACATCCTGGCTGTCTGAGCCTTCCCACCTCGTTTCCCACTTAACTGTGTCTTGGGGACCTTAGCTGGCGGTCTGGGTTGTTTCCCTCTTGACCCCGGACGTTAGCACCCGGAGTCTGTCTCCCGTGCTCGCACTCTGCGGTATTCGGAGTTTGCAATGGCGCGATAAGTCACAATGACCCTCGCAACCATGACAGTGCTCTACCCCCGCAGGTGATACACGAGGCACTACCTAAATAGTTTTCGGAGAGAACCAGCTATTTCCGGATTTGTTTAGCCTTTCACCCCTACCCACAGCTCATCCCCTACCTTTTCAACGGGAGTGGGTTCGGCCCTCCACGAGGTGTTACCCCCGCTTCAGCCTGGCCATGGGTAGATCATCCGGTTTCGGGTCTACGCCTACCAACTCAAGCGCCCTGTTCGGACTCGCTTTCGCTGCGCCTCCCCTATTCGGTTAAGCTCGCTGGTAAACGTAAGTCGCTGACCCATTATACAAAAGGTACGCCGTCACCCAGTTGCCCAGGCTCCGACTGTTTGTATGCATGCGGTTTCAGGATCTATTTCACTCCCCTCCCGGGGTTCTTTTCGCCTTTCCCTCACGGTACTGGTTCACTATCGGTCGATCACGAGTATTTAGCCTTGGAGGATGGTCCCCCCATCTTCAGACAGGATTTCACGTGTCCCGCCCTACTTATCTCGCGCTTAGTTCCACAACGGTTCCTTCGGGTACGGGGCTCTCACCCACTGCGGCCGGCCTTTCCAGACCGTTCTCCTGAAACCCTTGCTAAATCGCGACGGCTGCTCCCATTTCGCTCGCCACTACTCTGGGAATCTCGGTTGATTTCTGTTCCTCCGGCTACTGAGATGTTTCAGTTCACCGGGTTCGCTCCCTCCGCCCTATGTATTCAGGCGGGGGTGACCCTTGCGGGCCGGGTTTCCCCATTCGGACATCTGCGGATCAATGCTCGTTTGCCAGCTCCCCGCAGCTTTTCGCAGGCTGCCACGTCCTTCATCGCCTGTGATCGCCAAGGCATCCACCACATGCACTTAGTCGCTTGACCCCATAACGCTGCGCACTGCTGACACAGCAGCCGCGTTACAGGTGTTTGCGCTTGACCCACCGCCCCCGACTAAGGGAACCGCAGGCCTCGATACAATCCAACCCATCTCGCCCTCGCAGTCCGCACCATGGCGTAACGCCACGGCCCAGCCCTCGCGAGCAAGATTCTTTACTTCTTCCTGATTGTTAAAGAGCAACCGATCCTGGCTAAGAAGCCAGAACGAAGCGCGCAGCGCACAGCTTGGTTATGGTCCCTGGGCAGACGATGGTGGAGCTGGACGGGATCGAACCGACGGCCTCCTGCTTGCAAAGCAGGCGCTCTCCCAACTGAGCTACAGCCCCGATCCGGCGCCCCGCCCTGAGGCCGCGCCGGGGGTGGTGGGTCTGGATGGATTCGAACCATCGACCCCCGCCTTATCAAGACGGTGCTCTAACCAACTGAGCTACAGGCCCGCTTGCCAGCTCGCCCGACGGCAAACAACCGATAGGTTGTGGGTACGCGAGAATCCTGGGCGGCAGCGACCTGCCGGCCACCGCTGATTCCGAGAAAGGAGGTGATCCAGCCGCACCTTCCGATACGGCTACCTTGTTACGACTTCACCCCAGTCATGAAGCGAACCGTGGTAAGCGGCCTCCTTGCGGTTAGCCTACCTACTTCTGGTGCACCCCACTCCCATGGTGTGACGGGCGGTGTGTACAAGACCCGGGAACGTATTCACCGCGACATGCTGATCCGCGATTACTAGCGATTCCGACTTCACGCAGTCGAGTTGCAGACTGCGATCCGGACTACGACCGGCTTTCTGGGATTGGCTCCCCCTCGCGGGTTGGCAACCCTCTGTACCGGCCATTGTATGACGTGTGAAGCCCTACCCATAAGGGCCATGAGGACTTGACGTCATCCCCACCTTCCTCCGGTTTGTCACCGGCAGTCTCCCTAGAGTGCCCTTGCGTAGCAACTAGGGACAAGGGTTGCGCTCGTTGCGGGACTTAACCCAACATCTCACGACACGAGCTGACGACAGCCATGCAGCACCTGTGTTCCGATTCCCTTTCGGGCACCCCCACCTCTCAGCAGGGTTCCGGACATGTCAAGGGTAGGTAAGGTTGTTCGCGTTGCATCGAATTAATCCACATCATCCACCGCTTGTGCGGGTCCCCGTCAATTCCTTTGAGTTTTAACCTTGCGGCCGTACTCCCCAGGCGGTCAACTTCACGCGTTAGCTACGGTACCAAGGAATCGCTTCCCCAACACCCAGTTGACATCGTTTAGGGCGTGGACTACCAGGGTATCTAATCCTGTTTGCTCCCCACGCTTTCGTGCCTGAGCGTCAGTGTTGGCCCAGGGGGCTGCCTTCGCCATCGGTGTTCCTCCACATCTCTACGCATTTCACTGCTACACGTGGAATTCCACCCCCCTCTGCCACACTCCAGCCCGCCAGTTTCCAATGCCATTCCCAGGTTGAGCCCGGGGCTTTCACATCGGACACGGCGAACCGCCTGCGCACGCTTTACGCCCAGTAATTCCGATTAACGCTCGCACCCTACGTATTACCGCGGCTGCTGGCACGTAGTTAGCCGGTGCTTATTCTGCCGGTACCGTCAAGAACACCCCCGTATTAGGAGATGCCTTTTCTTCCCGACCAAAAGCGGTTTACAACCCGAAGGCCTTCTTCCCGCACGCGGCATGGCTGGATCAGGGTTGCCCCCATTGTCCAAAATTCCCCACTGCTGCCTCCCGTAGGAGTCTGGGCCGTGTCTCAGTCCCAGTGTGGCTGATCATCCTCTCAGACCAGCTACCGATCGTCGCCTTGGTGAGCCATTACCTCACCAACAAGCTAATCGGGCATCGGCCGCTCCCATAGCACAAGGCCCTTGCGGGTCCCCTGCTTTCCTCCGTAGAGCATATGCGGTATTAGCGCCGCTTTCGCGGCGTTATCCCCCACTACGGGGTACGTTCCGATGCATTACTCACCCGTTCGCCACTCATCAGGAGTTGCCCCCTGACGCGTTCGACTTGCATGTGTAAAGCATGCCGCCAGCGTTCAATCTGAGCCAGGATCAAACTCTTCAGTTGAAAAGCTCGATCTTCTACAAGTAACTCAATCGACGTTGGCCCCGTCCCGTCCCGACCTCGCGGCCAAAACAGAACAAGACTTTTTGCGTCGGTGTGAGCACTTCGGTTCCGTCGATCACCCAGTCCACCCCCGCAGCTCGCGCCACGACAGCAGCCCAGGCACCCAAAAACCCGTGCACCCACACCTATCGGTTGTCAGTTGTTAAAGAGCAGGCCGCCGCTTCTGTTGAAGCAGCAGCAAAGACCGCGATTATACGCAGCTCGCCGAACGCGCGTCAACACCCTGCTCGCGTCCGACCAACGGGCCGATAGGGCGGGACGGACGGGGCACGTGCGGGCGCATAATGTCGGCGCAGCACAGCCCGGGCATTGCTTCGGGTCACAACGCCGCCCGCTCCGCGCGACACGACCGGCATCATGACCGCCGCCGGCCTTTCCGGCCCCACCCACCACCCCGCAGGAGCCGCACTCCGCGGCTGCCCGGCGATACTCAAGGCGTGCAGTCCCGGATGCGGCCCGCTCGCGCCGCGCCATGGACGTGCGGACCACTGCCGAGCAATGCAAGGTGATGGCGGCGTCCCCAATCGCGCCGACCGGGATCCGCGCGGCAACACTCCGGGCCCCGCGCCGTGCGCGTGCACGACTGCGGCCGGATGGGCATGACGCGGCTCGTCATCGACGCCCGCATGCTCGGGTACTCCGGCATCGGAACTTACGTGCGCAATCTCCTGCCACTCGCTCTCCCGCCGCTGCAGACCTTCGATCCGCTGGTGCTCGTGCTGCCGCGCGATGTCGCCGCCGTCGGCGAGCTCGTGTCGGGACTTGCGCAGCACAGGATCTGGGATGTCGCACCGCTCACCCACCGCGAGCTCGCACGCACACCGAGGGATCTGGACGACGCGCTGTGGTGGGTGCCGCATTACAACGTCCCGCTGCACTCGCCGGCGCCCCTCGTCGTGACCTTGCACGACCTGCTGCCGCTGCATCTGCCGCCAAGCCCCGCGAATGTCGCAAAGCGCCTGGCGCTGCGCATGTGGTTGCACGCGATCCGCAAGCGCGCGCGGCGGGTGCTCTGCATCTCGGAGAGCACGCGCCGCGATGCCATCGCGCACGGGCGCCTCGATCCCGCGCAGCTCGAGGTCGTGCATCTCGGCGTCGACGCTGCATGGCGACCCGCGGATCCTTCGACGACCAAGCCTTCCCCGCCCTACATCGTGTTCGTCGGACTCGTCAAGCCGCACAAGAACCTCGCGGCGCTGTTGCGCGCATTCGAGAGCATCTCGGATGTCATTGCGCACCGTCTCGTCGTGGTCGGCAAGCACGAGGGGCTGCGCGATGTCGACGGCGAGGCGCTCGCCCTCGCGCGTCGCCTCGCTCCACGGGTGGAGCTCCACGACAGCGTGCCGAAAGCCGAGCTCGTCGCCCTCGTGGCCGGCGCCGAGCTGCTGGTCCAGCCGTCGCTCTACGAAGGCTTCGGACTGCCCCCGCTCGAAGCCATGGCCTGCGGCGTGCCGGTGGTGGCGGCTCGAACGGGAGCGCTCGAGGAAGTCGGCAGCGACGCCGTGTGCTACTGCGATCCGGCTTCGATCCAGGACATCGCGGCGGTCATGCTCAAGGTGCTGCGCGACGAGCACCTGCGCACGGCGATGCGCGAGCGCGGCATCGCGCGCGCCGCGCAGTTCACGTGGCAAGCATGCGCAGCCGCGACCGCACGCGCGATCGCGGGCGCGATCATGGCCCCCTCCGAGGGCAGCGTCCGGAGATGAGCGCCGAAGGCCCGCCCCGAGGCGCTCCCCCCTTGCGCCGCAGCGGCGAAGCTTGCCCACGCAGCGGGCACCTTCCCGGGGAGGCCGACCCAGACTCGGGCAAGGTTGCCGTCGTGCACGACTGGCTCGACCAATGGCGCGGCGGCGAGAGCGTGCTCGCGGAATTGCTCCGGCTCTACCCGCAAGCAGAGCTCTTCGCGCTCGTCGACTTCCTGCCTGATCGCCTGCGCGCCCGAATCCTCGGCAAGCACGCGCACACCACGTTCCTGCAGCGATTGCCCGGCGCGCGCCGCCACTTCCGTCACTCTTGCCCCGCTCTTCCCGCGCGCGATCGAGTCGCTCGACCTCGGTGCGTTCGACACCATCATCTCCAGCTCGCACGCGGTCGCCAAGGGCGTGCGCACGCGCCCCGGCCAGGTGCACGTCTGCTACTGCCACACGCCGATGCGCTACGCCTGGGACCTGCGCGAGCAATACCTCGCCACGACCGGCCTCGGCGCCGGGCGTGCGAGGCGCCGTCGTGCGCCACCTGCTCGATCGCCTGCGGGAGTGGGACCGCGCGGCGAGCGAGCGCGTGACCGCGTTCGTCGCCAACTCGGAGCACATACGCGAGCGCATCCGGCGCTGCTACGGCCGCGCGGCAACCGTCGTGTATCCGCCCGTCGACACCGCATTCTTCACTCCGGCGCCCTCGCCGACGGCACCCGGCGCGCGCACATCGTTCGTGACCGGATCGCGGTGGGTGCCGTACAAGCGCATCGATCTCATCGTCGCTGCGTTCCGCGCGTTGCCCGGGCAGCGGCTGATCGTCGCCGGCGACGGTCCTGAAAGCGCGCGGATCCGGCGCGAAGCAGGGCCCAACGTCGAGTTCGTCGGCGAACTCCCGCGCGAGCGCCTGCGCGAGCTGCTGCGCGGGGCACGCGCATTCGTGTTCGCAGCCGAGGAGGACTTCGGGATCATGCCCGTCGAAGCCCAGGCCTGCGGCACGCCGGTCGATCGCTTATGGCCGCGGCGGCGCGCTCGAAACCGTCGTGCCGCTCGGCAGGCCCGATCCCACCGGAATCCTGTTCGACGAGCAGTCGGCCGCGGCGATCGCGCAGGCGGTCGCACGATTCGATCGCCACCACGCCGACTTCAGCGTGGACGCGTGCCGCGCGAACGCCGAGCGCTTCACCACCGCTCGCTTCGACGCGGAGTTCGCACGGGTGATGGCCCAGGCGCTGCACGGAGCGATCGCGGGTGACGCTCGCGTCGGTTCGCCGGCACGCATCGCGGACCAGGGTGCAGGACGGTAGGCATGCATCGGCCCATGCTCAAGCCGCATGCCTCGCAGTTCGCGTTGATCCTGCGCGCGAGCGACCCCGTCATTGCGATCGTCGTCGGCCTGATCGCGTATCTCGCCTATCTGCGCACGCTGCCGCTTCCGGAGAATTACGTCTTCTTCATGCTGGCAGCGGCGCTCGCGATCGTCGCCCTCTTCCCGCTGTTCCGGCTCTACGAAGCGCAACGCGGCGCGAGCGTGGCGGACGAGCTGCAACGCCTGCTGTTCGCGTGGGCGAGCGTCGGTGCGCTCGCGGGCATCACGATCTTCGCCACCAAGTCGGGCAACGCGTACTCTCGCGTCTGGTTCACGGGCTGGCTGATCGGCAGCTTCGCGTCGAGCGCCGTCACGCGCATCGTGGTTCGCGTCACGCTGCGGGCATTGCGCCGGCGCGGCTACAACCTCCGGCACATCGTGGTGGTCGGAGCGGGCGATCTCGGCCGCGAGATTGCGGAGCGTCTGAGCGCAGCCGCGTGGACCGGACTCAACGTCGTCGGCTTTTACGACGACGATCCGGCGAAGGCGGGCGAGGTGATCGACGGTCGGCCGGTGCTCGGCCCCACCGGGCGCATCGCGGCGGACCTGACGCCGAACGGCATCGACCAGGTCTGGATCGCACTGCCGCTGCGCGCCGAGGCACGCATTCGCGACATCCTCACGGCGCTGCGCGACGCGCCCGTCGAAGTGCGCTTCGTCCCCGACATCTACAGCTTCCACCTGCTGAACCATTCGCTGACCGAAGTCGCCGGCCTGCCCGTGATCTCGCTCACCGAAACGCCGATCGCGGGCTTCAACCGCCTGATCAAGGCGGTGGAGGATCTCGCGTTCGGCCTGGTCGCGCTCCTGCTCGCCGCACCGGCGCTCGTCGCCATCGCCTTGGCCGTCAAGATGACCTCGCGCGGTCCGGTGCTCTATCGCCAGCAGCGCATGACGTGGAACGGCCTGTGTTTCGACATGCTGAAATTCCGCACGATGCACGTCGATGCGGAAGCCGATGGCCCGCGGTGGTCCGGGCAGGCTTCCGGCCATCTGACGCCGCTCGGCGCGTTCCTGCGGCGCTTCAGCCTCGACGAGCTGCCGCAGCTGCTCAACGTGATCAAGGGCGACATGTCGCTCGTGGGCCCGCGCCCCGAGCGTCCCGAGTTCGTCGAGCAGTTCAGGCACGAGATCCCCGGCTACATGCAGAAGCACCTGGTGAAGGCGGGCATGACGGGATGGGCGCAGGTGAACGATCTTCGCGGGAACACCGACGTTGCCCGGCGGATACAATACGATCTCTACTACATCGACCACTGGTCCCTTTGGTTCGACCTGCGCATCCTGGCGATGACGTTGTGGCACATCCTGCAGAGTCGCAACGCCCGCTGACCCCCGAACCCGGTCCGCTCCCCGAAACCGCAGTCCCTCGTCCGGATTCGCGCGTCGTACGTTCGGCGCTCGCGCTGCTGGCCGTGGCGCTCGTCGCGTGCGCTGCGGTCTATGCGGCGCTGGCGACACCCGGGCCGTGGTGGCCATCGGCGCAGACGCGCTCGTGGCCCGCAAAGGAGATCGGCGTGAGCCGCGGCCGGGCCGCGCAGCACGGCGACGCGCTCATCGTCACGCCCGCGGATGCATCCAACATCATCATTGCCGCGATCGGATCGCAGATACGATCCGACAGCTATCCCGTCATCGCGTGGTCGGCCTCCGACGTCCCGGCCGATGCGAACGTGCGCCTGCTCTGGCGCAGCGACTATCGGCCCGAGAAGCTGAGCGCGGTCGCGATTCCGGTGGTCTCCGGCCACCTCGCCGCCGTCACCCTGGCGGGCAATCCGGACTGGATCGGCAACATCTCCGGGCTCGCACTCGCGATTCAGCTGGAAGATGCGCGCGCGGTGCGCATCGAGGGGATCGCCGCAATACCGATGGGCATCGTGGGCGTGCTGCGTCAGCGCGCGACGGAGTGGTTCACGCTGGAGCCGTGGACCAACACGTCCATCAACACGGTGTCGGGCGGTGCCGACATGCAGGCGCTGCCGCTGCCGGCGTTGCTGACCGCAGGCGTAGTCCTGGGCGCCGCGCTGTGGCTGGCCCTCGCATGGCGCATGAAGCACGCGAGTGCATTTCCGATCGCGCTGGCCGCGATGTTCGTAGCCGCCTGGATGCTGGCGGACGTGCGCTGGGCCACGAACCTCGTCCGCGACGCGCGCCTCACCATCGCGGAGTTCGCGGGCAAGGATGCGCACGAACGCCGGCTTGCCGCGACCGACGGGCCGCTGTACGCGTTCATCGAGCGCGTCCGCGCGAAGCTGCCCGAGGGTCCGGTGCGCGTGTTCATGGCGTCCGACAACGAGTATTTCCGCGGGCGCGGCGCGTATCACCTGTATCCGCGCAACGTGTACTTCGATCCGTTCTCGGCCCGCATTCCGGATCCCGCGCTGATGCACGCCGGCGACTACCTCGTGGTGTACCAGCGACGCGGCATCCAGTACGACGCTGCCAACCTGCATCTGCGCTGGGACGAGCATCCGCCGCTCAAGGCCGAGGTGGTGCTCGTCGAGCCCGGTGCTGCATTGTTCCGGATCCTGTGAGCATGGATGCGCTGCGCATCGTCGCCGGCATCGCGCTGCCCTGCGCGCTCGGGATGGCCCTGCTGCTCGCGATCCAGGCGCGCTCGCGCAGCGTCGCGGGGCCGGGCGAAGCGGCATGGATCGCAGGGGTTGGCTATCTCGCCGGCGCCTTCGTGCTCACGCTGTGGATGCGCGTGCTGTCGTACGCCGGCATCCGCTTCGGCCTGCTCGCGATTGCGCTGCCCCTGCTGGCGATCACGGCAGGGCTCGCCATGCTCGCCTGGCGTCGCCACGGGGGCGCGAACCTCGCCAGGATGGGGCGCTCGTTCCTCGCCGCTCCGTGCTCCGCGCGCGGAGCACGCATCGTGTGGTGGATGGCGATCGCGTGGCTCATCGTGCGCGCGGTGCTGCTCGGCGTGGAGGTCGGCCTGCGACCGTTGTTTCCGTGGGACGCATGGATCCAGTGGGCCACCAAGGCGCGCGTGTGGTACGAGCTCGGTCATCTCGCTGCGTTCGCGCGCGCGGATGCGTGGTTCGCCGCGAACGGCGCCCTCTTCTTCGATGCGTCTCCCGAATATCCGCCGACCGTGCCCTTGCTCCAGGTCTGGTCGTGCATCGCGCTCGGGCGCTGGGACGACGCGCTCATGAATTGGCCGTGGCTCGCGATCGCCGTGGCGCTGGTACTCGCCGTGTACGGCGGCATGCGGCGCATCGACTGCGGTCCCGGCGCGGCGATCATCGCCGCGGCGTTCGTCGCGACGCTGCCCCTGCTCGACGTGCACGTGGCGCTCGCCGGGTATGCCGACATGCCCCTGGCGGCGTACTACACCGTCGCCGTTCTCGCCATGCTGGCGTGGACGAAGACCCGGCAATGGACCGACCTCGTGCTCGCCCTCGGGCTTGCCTTCGCGTGCACGCAGGTGAAGCAGCCGGGCATCGGATGGGCCGCCACGCTGCTGCCGGCGATCGTGCCGGTCCTCGCGCCGAAGCGCGCCTTGCGCCTCATCGGCGCGGGGTTCGCCGCCGGACTGCTGGGGCTCGCGGTCCTTGCTCAAACGTCACCGGTCGTCATGCACTATCGCCTGCATCTCGATTTCGATCTCGCGTGGGATGCCCTCGCCCGCGCCTACTTCCTGCTGGGGAACTGGCACCTCCTGTTCTATGGCGTGGTCGGCGCCGCCCTCCTCGCGGGGAAACGGCTGCTCGAGCCGCCGCTCGTTGCAATGACCGCGATCGTGGCCGCAGGGCTGTTGTGGCTCGGCGTGGTGTTCGGGTTCACCAGCGCGGGCGCATGGGTGGCGAATCAGACCACCGTCAACCGCGCGACGCTGCACATGGCTCCGGTGCTCGTCATCGCGATGGTGTCCGCGTTCGCAGCGTTCGCGCGCGCCTGGACACTGCGCTGGACCACGCGCGAGAGCGCACCCGCCACGCCTGCCCTGCCCGCCTGAGACACGCATGCTCGCCCTCTCCGAAGTCACGCTGTGCTGCATCGATACCGCGTACCCCATGCTCTCGTTGCGTGCGCTGTCGCGCTCGCGCGCCGGCGTGAGGTTCGGCAGGTCGCTCTTCCTCACCCACGCACTCCCGGCGAGCGTCGAGGTGCCGCCGGGCATCGACGTGATCGACATCGGTCCGCTCGCATCGCGCCAGGACTACTCGGCGTTCGTGCTCAAGGGCATGCTGCCGTATGTGCACACGTCGCACGTGCTGCTCGTGCAGTGGGACGGCTACGTGGTGAATCCCTCGGCCTGGACGCCCGAGTTTCTCGCCTGCGACTACATCGGCGCCAAGTGGTTCTGGTACGACGACGGCATGCGCGTGGGCAACGGCGGCTTCTCGCTGCGATCGTGGCGCCTGCTCGAAGCCTTGCAGGATGCCCGCATCGGGACCACGGAGGCCGAGGACACGACCATCGGCCGCCTCGCGCGGCCCCTGCTCGAAGCCGAATACGGCATTCGCTATGCCGACGAGGCGCTGGCGGACCGCTTCGCATTCGAAGCCGCGTACCCGATCGGGACACCGTTCGGGTTCCATGGCCTCTTCAACTTCTGCCGCACGGTGCCCGCCGCGGAGATCGCGGCGCTCGCAAGCGGCTTTCCCGATTCCATCGCGCGCTCCCCGCAATTCCTCCAGCTCATGCGCAATTGCGCAGCCCTGCAGCAGTGGCAGGCTGTCGAGGCGATCGCGCTGCGCATCCTGCACGCGACGCCGGACGCCGCAGAGCCTGCGACGATACTGCAACGCGCACGGGCGTCGCTCGCCCAGCCGCCGGTGGTCGGGCGCAACGAGCCGTGTCCGTGCGGCAGCGGCCGCAAGTACAAGCAGTGTCACGGCGCGCTCGCGAGCGCAGCTGCAGGCGGGACCGCAGCAGCCGACAGGGGCACCGTGGCAGCCACCGATCCGAGCACGCGGGCGGCGGCAGCGACCAACACCACCACCGGCGCCGCAGCATCGACCGCCACCGCGCCAACGCACGATCCCGACGCGCTCGTGCGCGCGGCAATGGCCGAGCATCAGCAGGGCCGGCTCGATGCGGCGGAGCGCGGTTACCGCGCCGCGCTCGAGCAAGTGCCCGGCCATCCGGTGGCCATGCACTACCTCGGCGTGCTGCACTACCAGCGCCACGATCTCGCGCACGCGCTGCCGCTGCTCGAGGCCGCCGCGCGCGTGGCACCGGCCGAGCCCGAGTTCCACAACAACCTCGGACTCGCGCTCGCAGCGAACGACGAGCCGGAAAAGGCGATCGCCGCCTATCGCCGCGCGCTCGCGTTGCGTCCGGTGCACGCGACGGCGTGGAACAACCTGGGGCTTGCGCTGCAGGCCTCGAATCGCGTCGACGAAGCCGTCGAAGCCTATCGGCACGCGCTCGTGCACCAGCCGCGGTTCGGCGAGGCGCACTGGAACCTCGCGCTCGCATTGCTCGCCCGCGGCGACTTCGCCGAGGGCTGGAAGGAATACGAGTGGCGCCTCGCGTTGCGCGAGCTCGGCGGCGGGTCCGGGCTCGATCCTGCACGGCGCTGGGACGGCCGCGTCGTGTCGGGCATGACACTTCTGCTCACGGCCGAGCAGGGCCTGGGCGACGCGCTGCAGTTCGTCCGCTTTGCGGCGCCGCTCGCGCAACGCGGCGTGCGCGTGCTGGTCCAGGCACCCGCGCTGCTGCGCAACCTGCTGGCCACGGCCCCGGGCGTTGCGGGCGTGTGCGCGCCGGAGGATCCACTCCCCGCGCACGACGCCTACCTGCCGCTGCTATCGACGGCCGGCGTGCTCGGCATCGGTCGCGACAACGTTCCGCACGCAACGCCCTACCTCACCGCGGACGCCGCATTGCGCACGAAAGCGCACGGCGAGCTGCCGCGCTCCCATGCGCTGAACATCGGATTGTGCTGGCATGGCAGCCGTGGCCACAGCAACGATCGACGCCGCTCGGCACCGTACGAAGCGCTGGAGCCGCTGCTGCGCATGCCCGGCGTGGGGTGGGTCTCGCTGCAGAAGGATTCCGCGGCCGGGCCGCCACTCACGGAGCTCGCGGCGCGCAACGACTTCGATGCGATCGCCGCGCTGATCGCGGAGCTCGATCTCGTGCTCACGGTCGATACGAGCATCGCCCACCTTGCCGGTGCGCTGGGCCGCGAGACCTGGGTGATGCTGCCGTTCGCCCCCGACTGGCGCTGGGGCCTCGCGGGCGACGCGACGCCGTGGTATCCGACCATGCGCCTCTTCCGCCAGGGCGCTCCCGGCGACTGGCGCAGCGTCGTCGATGCGGTGGCGCTCGCGCTGGAGGAGCGCAGCGCCCGGGGCCGTTAGTCCGGGCCGCGATTCAGCGCGACCTCGGATTCGATCAGCTGCACGAGCCGCGCGAGCGCATCGCCGCGTCCGAAAAGCCGCGGGTGATGGTCGCGGATGCGCTGCGCGAGCGACGCCCGCCACGCGGTGTCGCGAACGAGGCGCGATGCGATGGCCACGTAGTCCGCGCGATCGCGCGCGACGAGCTCCTCCACGCCCAGCAGGCGCAGCATGGCCGCCGATTGCCGGCCGCGCATGTACGCACCGGGCAGCGTCACGACCGGCAGGCCGCACCCGAGCGCATCGAGCGAGGTGTTGCCGCCGGACCAGTGCAGCGTGTCGAGCATCGCGTCCGCGACGCAGTTGATGCGCAGGTAGTCGTCGTGCGGCAGCTGCGGCAGCACCATGACACGCTCGCGCACCGCGATGCCACGCTGCGCGAAGCGGCGCTCCACGCGGCGCATGAAGTGGTCCGTCACGGCGGGATGGCGCGCCGAAAAGAGGAGGAGCAGCGCGTCGGGGTTCGCGAGCAGCACCTCGGCGAGAAGCTCGTCGTTGTCGGGATGGATCTTGAACAGCGATTGCGGGCACAGCAGCAGCACGCGGTCTTCCGGCAACCCGAAGCGCGCGCGAGTCGCGTCGGTGGGGATCGACGGATGCCCGTAGCGCGTCCCGATGCCGGGCAGGAGCAGGAGGCGCTCGGTGTAGTGCTCGCGCGCATCGGCGGGCTCCATCGTTTCGCAGGTGAGGAACGCATCGATGGTCGCGTGCCCCGTCGTGACCGGATGGCCCCACGCGGACCACTGGCGCGGCGCAAGGCGCAGCGCGGCGAGCGCGAACGAGGTCACGTCCATGCCAAGCTCGGGATAGATCAGCAGGTCGAGCGCGTCGGCGCGGATCGCAGGTGCGACCGACGACGGGCGCGCTTCGCTCCCGCCGAAGGTCCTGAACACGTCGGCGCGGGCGTGCACGGCGTTTGCGACGTCGTCCATGCCCGGCCACAGGTGGTAGACGAACACCTCGAAGCGATCGCGCGGCAGCTCGGTGATCCAGCTCGAGAAATAGCGGCCGACCGTGCCGACGTGCAGGAACGCCGACGCGAAGCCCACGCGGATCCTGCGTCCGGTGACCGGGTGCGCGGGCAGCGGTTCGCGCCACTGGGGAGCGCCAGCTTCGACGGCGCGCGCCACCATCGCCGCGTATCGCGCCTGCAGGTCGCGATCGTTGCGACCCTGGTACGCGAGGAAGAAATTGCCCCAGCGCAAACCGTCGACGACCGCCGCAGGCTCGAGCCCCGCCACGGCACCCGCGATGTCGCGCTCGAGCGCGTCGAGGCCTTCGGAAAATGCCGCACGCGCGCGCTGCAGCGCGTCGGCATCGGCATAGACCACCGGCAGCGCGAGATGCGCGCCGAGGAGCGCGCGCAGCTCCGCGCGGTCGAGCGCGTACGCGCGACCATAGGCCTCGCGTGCTTTCGCGAGCTCGTTGCGCTCGCCGAGCACCCAGCCCAGGTGAAACCACTCGGGCGCGCTGTCTTTCGGTGCAGCCTGGATCGCGCGCCAGTAGAGCTGCGCCGATTCGTCGAGGAGACCGCGCTCGCGCGTGAGTCCGGCGAGCAGCACCAGCAACGGCCGGAACGGTGTCTCCCCCGCATTGGCGAGGGCGCTGCGGAGCAGGCTTTCGGCGCTTTCCACCTCGCCGACGTCGCGCAGGGAGCGCGCGAGATTGGCGACGGCGAGCCAGTAATCGGGCTTGAGCGCCACCGCGCGCTCGAAGGCGCGCTGCGCATCGGCGGCGCGCCCTTGCATGCGCAAGGCGTTGCCCAGGTTGTTCCACGCCCGCGCGTGCCTCGGATCGAGCTCGACCGTGCGCTCGAAGGCCGCGATTGCGCCCGCAACGTCCCCGGCTTCGCCCGCGAGAATGCCCCGATAGAACCACGCAGCGGTCGACGCGGGATCGAGGTCGACCGCCCGCTGCACGCTCGCGAGCGCGCCCGCGAGGTCCTTCTGCGCCTCGAGCAGCTGCGCCAGCACGTAATGGGCCAGCGCGTTGGCGGCATCGGCGGCGATGGCGGCACGCGCGTGGTCCACGCCGGACGCGATGTTGCCTGCCTTCTGCGCGCACGCGGCGAGCACCAGGCGGGCCTGCGAACGGTCGCGATCGGTGCGCGCGCTGCGCAGGGAAGCTTCCGCGTCCGCGTGGGCGGCCACCACGTTCCCCGCCGCGAGATGCGCTCGCGCACGCTGCAGGCGATCGGCGCTGCTCATCGGAGGGACGCGAGGTAAGCGGCCTCGACGTGCCGCACGTGCGCCGTCATGTCGGTCAGGGCCGACCGCTGCAGGCCCGCACGAATGCGCTCGCGCACGCCGCGCATGAAGGCCGGCTCGCGGCCGAGCCGCACCGCCAGCGCGATGTACTCCGAACCGCTGGAGGCCACGGTCTCGGGTACGCCGAGATTCATCAGGATGCTGTACGACGTGCGCTCCCCATGCCTGCGACCGCACAGCGTGACCACGGGCACTTCCATGTCCAGCGCTTCGAGCGTGCCGTTCACGCCACCGAAGGGCATCGGATCGAGCACCAGGTCGACGAGGCGGTAGCGGGCCTGGTTCTCGGCCTCGCTGCGGCCCTGCGGCACGACGACGACCCGCTCGCGCGCGATGCCGGCCGCAGCGAAGAGATGCTGGTAGGCCGGCACGAGCTCGATCCGCATCGGCGAGATGGCAAGCACCGCCGACGGCAGTGCGCGCAGCACTTCGGCCCACAGTCGCAGGCAGCGCCGCGAAAGCTTCATCGGCGTCACGAAGGCGCCGAGCACGATCGCGTCCGCCGGGATGCCCAACGCATCGCGCCGGTACGGCTCGCCGGGCGCGGGATCGACGTGGCGATACGGATAGACGCAACCCTCGATCGGCAGGAGACGCTCGATCATGTGCTCCTCGCTCGCCGGCACATCCGCGAACGTGTCCGTGAGCTTGAAGTCGATGGCCGACAGACCCAGCGTGCCCGCGCTCGCGACGTGCGTGATCTGCACGCGTGCCGGCTTGCGCGCGAGAATGCCGGGCCGGGCACCGCGGGTGTGCGTCGACAGGTCGATCAGCAGATCGAGATCGTCCTCGCCGATCCGTCGTGCGGCAGCACCGTCGCTCGCATCGGCGAGCACCGCGAACCGGTCGCCCAGCGCGCGATACCGCGCGGTCCACCCATCCTCCGCTCCCGAGAGCGAATACAGGAACACCTCGAATCGCGTGCGATCGTGGCGCGAGACGAGCTCCCACATCATCTTGCCCATCACGTGATCGCGCAGATCGGCCGAGAGATATCCCACGCGGACGCGCCCCGGCCGGCGCTCGGCCGGGGGCGCAAGCGGCTCCCCGTACACGAGTCGCGCGGCCTTGTCGTACGTCAGCGAAAGGCGATGCAGCAGCTCGGGCTCGACGTCGAAGAACAGAAGAAGGTAAAGGAGCTCTTCCAGCGCGTCGACGAGCTCCGCCTGGGTCGCGACCGCGAACCGCTCCTTGCGCAGGCCGTCGAGGTACTGCTCGACGCGATCGAATTGCGCGAAATGCTGGCACACCTCGAGCGCCTGCACGGCGAGCGCGAACGCATCCGGACACATCGCCTCGAAGCGCTCGAAATTGACCCGCCACGCGTCCAGGCGCCCTGCCGCGAACAGCACTTCGCCGAGGTTCTTGTACGCCTGGACGTGACGCGGATCGGCGTTGAGCACCTGGCTGTAGGCGGCAACGGCCGCGTTGTGATTGCCCTGCTGCTGGAAGAGCACGCCGAGGTTGAAATCCGCCGCGACGAAGTCGGGACGCAGCGTGAGCGCGCGCTGGAAGGCCCGCGCCGCTTCCGGCAGGTTGCGCTGCGCCTGCAGGGCGAGGCCGTGGTTGAAATGCACGTCGGCGTTGTTCGGATCGATCGCCGCGGCATGCGCCGAGGACCTCGCCTGCGCGCGCCGCGTCGCCCAGCGCGAGCCAGGCGAGACCCGTCGTCTGCCACAACGGGGCACATGCGGGCGAGGGCTCGAGATGACCGTGGGCGAGATCGAGTGCCAGCGCAGGATTCCCGGCGTCGAGCGCAGCTTTCGCCGCCGCGATGCGCGCATCCACGTAATCGGGCGCGACCTCGAGCGCGGCGGTGAAGTCGGCGAGCGCAAGGTCGTCGCGACCGCGATCGCGATGCAGCGCGCCGCGCAGGTACAGTGCAGGCGCATGGCGCGGCTGCAGCGCGAGCACGCGATCGTAGGCCTCGAGCGCCGCCTCCCGCTCGCCCTGCTGGTGAAGCCGCACCGCGTCGGCGAAGAGCGCGCCCATGGCAGCAGCGCCGGGCATGTTCGCCGGCACCACGATGGTTGACGCAACCGCGCGCGGCACGTCCGCAACGTCCGCGAACGTGCGATCGGCGAGAGGCCACCGCAGCGCGACGTGCGCCAGCGTGGCAATCATGCGTGCAGGCCGTTGCGCGAGCAGCGGTCCCGTGTCGAGCGCGAGCCCGGCAGTGTCCACGATGACATCGGCGTCCAGCGCGGCCAGGAATTTCGCCGCCGGCTCGCGCGGATGCCTCCCGATCGCAACGGTCCTGATCGCGCCTGCGCCTGCCATCGTCGACGGCATCGCTTCCGGTGTCGCGGCCGACGGCGCGATGGCCGTCGTCGGCGCATCGTCCGCGAGCAGCGCGATCGTGATGTCGAGGTCGCCGGTCGCGCCCAGGGCGGCGGCTTCGCGAGGCACGATCCCGGTGACGTCACGCTCTCCAAGCACGATCACCCGGACGCGACCCGCGGTGCGTTGCGGCCACCCCGATGGCACGCGCGGAGCATACGCGCTCGCGCAGAGCCCCCCGTACGTTCGCGCGAGGCGTTGCGCTTCCGGCCGATGCTGCGCATGCGCGACCACGGCGAGGCGACGCACGGCCTCGTGATCCTGCGGCGCATAGGGACGAGCGGCGACGCGAGGCCAGAACGCATCGCGCGACATCGCCTGCGCACCCGATTGCGCGATCGCGGCCACCAGCCCGGCGGGCGCTGCATGCAGGCGGCCTTCGTCATCGATGGCGCGAAGCAACGCGTGCACGAGCCCGTCGCGCATTGGCCTCGCGCCGTCCGCGAGCACGTTGCCAAGCGGGGCGGCCAGTGCATGCATGCGCAGCAGGTCGGGCTCCGCTTCGAGGAGCGAGGCGAGCTCTTTGCACGCATCGAGATGCTCGCGCGCGGTGTCGCTCGCCTGCGCGAGCACCGCGACCGCATGCACGAAGCGCGCGTGCACGTCGGAAGGCGAAAGCGCGAGCGCCTGCAGCGCCGCAGCATCGGCCTGCTGCACCTCGCCGGCCGCAAGGCTCGCCTCGGCCAGCGCGAGACGGGGCGCGAGCGCGGCGCTGTCCGCTTGCGCGGCCTCCGCCCACGCCCGCAGCGCTTCGGCGGGCCGGCCGAGTTGCCACAGCACCTCGCCCATGTGGAACCGCGGATCGGATGCACTCGGCTCGACCCGCATCGCCTGCCGGAAGCACAGCAGCGCGTCGAGCGGCATCGATTCGCGCTGATGCATGCGACCGCGCTCGAGCCAGCTGCGGTACTGCGCGTCCTTCATCGCAGGCGGGACTTGAGCGCAAGCAGCGCCATGGCGCGCAGGCGACGGCCGACCGACTTGCGGCGCGTGCGCGTCGACGCGCGTCCGCCCGGGCCATGCGTGGCTGTCTCCGGGCGCACGGCGTGCGCTGTCGCCGATGCATCGACCACGACTTCCGCTCCCCGCACCGCATCGGACGTCGACTCCGGCGCGACGGCACGCGTCGTCCTGCGTATCGTCGGCGCCGGACGGGGACGTCGGCGGATACCACAGGCGATAGCCGAGCGCATCGCGGATGCGCTTCGGCGCAAGCGGCCGCAGATCGCGCAGCGCTTCGGGACCGGCGATCGCGCGGTCGTAGATTGCGACCGTGCGCTGCGCCATGTCGGCGAGCGAAGGCTGCGGCGCCTGCAGCGCGCGCGCGGCCGCGGCGGCAAGACCATCGTCGTCGTGCAGACGGGCGAGCAGCGCATCGAGCATCAGCGCTTCGCTGCGCCACTCGGCATCGCTCCAAAGCCAGCCGGCACCCGAGTTGCGCACGCGCTCCGCGAGCGCGCCGATCGGCGGGACCAGCACGGGCAGCCCTGCGGCCCACGATTCGGACAGCGTGAAGCTGAACGTCTCCGGGCCCGCCGACGGATACATCACCATGCGCACGCGGTAATGCGCGAGGAGGTCCGCGAGATCGTGCGCCTTGTACGGACCGTGGATGATCCAGCGCGCATCCGGGCTCTGCCAGGGGCCATGCTCGCGGTCGAGGTACCCGATGAGCACGAAACGCACGTCGTCACCGCGTTGCCGGGCAAGCTCCACCATGCGCTCCAGCCGGCGCGCCCCCTTGTCGGGTCCGATCGCGCCGAGCACGGCGACGGTGGGCACATCGTCCCTGGGAGGCACGACGGCGAGGCGCATGCGCTCGCGCCCGGGCGCGGACGTCTCGCCCGAAGCCCACAGCCCGGGCGCGCCGTGTGCGATCACGGTCGGCTGCACCGATGGAAAGTAACGCGCGAGCTGAGCGGCCGCCCAGCGAGAAGGCGCGATGACGAACGCCGCGCGCGCGAGCAGCCTCGCGTGTGCTTCGCGCCAGCGCACCACGTCGATGTGCTCGAACTGGGGCTGCGCAGCAAGACAGGCCTGGCAGCGCAGCGGATCCGTCTCGCCGCCGCAATACGTGCCGTCGGGACCGAGGAACGTGATCGTCGGGCAACCGAACGTGATGTCGTGGACCGTGTAGCCGTACGGCAGGCCCAGCGCCGACAGCGCCTCCAGCAGGCCGTCCCGACAGCCGGAGATGTTGTGCAGGTGCAGGAGCTCGATCCCGAACGTGGCGCAGATCCCGCGCAGGAAGTCCGCCCAGCCTTCGCCCGGGGCTCGCGCGAGGTCGTACCTGCGCACGTCGCCGTCGTCGAGATGCTCCTCGAATTGCCACTGCTCGCCGACCGCGATGACGAGGTAATGCCGGTAGCGCCGGCGCGAGCGGTCGATGAGCGCGCGGGCGTGGTGCTCCGTGCCTCCGCCGTGGCCGTGGATGACGTGCAGGATGCCGCGCCGCCCGGGATCGCGAGGCGCGCAACCGGGCGAGCACCGCTTCGCGTATGGGGCGCAGCGGATCGGCCGCGATGTACTCGTGCACCATCCGCTCGTAATGCGGATGGCGCTCGAGCAGCAGCGCCATGTTGCGCACGCCGAGATCGGCCTTCCTGCCCTCGAACGAGCGGGCGCCGAGATGCAGCACGAACGCATCCTCGCACAGCACGTTGCGGTAGCCGACCTCGAAGCCGCGCAGGCAGAAGTCGTTCTCCTCGCCGTAACCGAGGCCGAATGCCGGATCGAACACTCCGATCGCGTCGATCAGCAGGCGAGAGACGAACATGCAGAATCCGACCCCGGTAGGCAGGTCGGGATACGTCGGCGCGGCGGCGCGCTCCATCGCGGCACGCACGACCTCCGGGTCCTCGCCCTCGGGCCACGCGTTGTCCTCGCAAAAGCGCGGGAAGGAGCAGATCTCCGCGTTGTTCGAGAAGGGGGTGATCGTGCCGAACGATGCGTTCGACGCCGCACAGCGCCTGATCGCGTCGAGCCAGCCCTGCGTGACGCGCGTATCCGAATTGAGCAGGACCACGTGCGCGCGCGAAAGCAGCATCCCGCGGTTGGCGGTTCCGGTGAAGCCGAGATTGCTTTCGTTGCGCAGGAGCAGCACGTGCGGCAGACGACGCGCTTCCAGGGCGGCGAAATACCCGGCGACCTCGGGATCCGGCGAGGCATCGTCGATGAGCACGAGACGATACGGCGGCGTCGTGCACGCGAGCACGCTCTCGACACAGCGCTCGAGATCGCGCACCGCGTTGTAGACGGGCACGACGACGTCGATCGGCAGCTCGTTGCCTGCGTTCGGAACGCTCATCCTGCGGCGGCTCGGTATGCGGACGCGCCGCTCATGTTGCGTGCCGTTGCCACCACGAGCGCGCCTTCACCCACGGCAGCTGCGCCCACCAGAGCAGCGTCTGGCGGTACGCGATGATCCGCTCCTGCGCCGTCAACGCGGCTTCGAGCTCCCGCACGCGATCGCGCAGCCCGTCGAGATCGCGCTCGCGCGCTGCACGCGAAGCTTCGAGCTCGCGCACGCGCGCCCCAACCGCCTCGAGCTCGCCCTGCCGCGATGCGAGACCGGCCTTCGTCTCGCCCAGCGAGGCTTCCAACCGCGCGAGCGCGCCGCGCATGTCCTCGAGCTCCCGGTCGGCACGAGGCGACGCCGGCCCCTGCAGGTGGCGAGCTCGCCCTCGCGCTCCTGCACGACGCCTTCGCAGCGGCCCAGCAGACCCTCCAGGTGCTCGACATGATGTGCGCGGTCCTGCGCTTCCCGGTCGCGTTGCAGCAGCAGCGCGTCGAGGCGCAACACCTCGGCCGCGTGGTGCTCCGCCCGTGCGAGCTCGGTTTCCTGCGCATCGGTCAGCACGGACAGCAGGGGGCCTTCCGCGGGCAGTGCGGTGGGCGACTTCGCCGCGACGACGAGGTAATACAAGCCCTCGGGCGGCGTCGCCGGAGTGACGCCCGACTGCGTGCTGCACCACGCCTCGCCGGCCGTGCCCCCGCTTTCGCCGAAAATGGCGGAGGCGACCAGCGGCACCTGGTCATACCAGCGCCGCGCGGCGAAATCGCGGTCGAGGAGCTGCTCGAGCTCGCTGCGATAGAGCTCGTGCAGGTGAAACGGATTGCGGTGCTTGGGAACATCGCTGTAACGCCGCTTGTTCGGCGACGAAAGCACGAGCACGCCGTCGGGCGCCAGCACGCGCGCGAATTCCGCGAGCATGCGCGGCTGATCGGCGGCCGGCAGGTGCTCGATGGTCTCGAACGAGACCACGAGATCCACGCTCGCATCGGCGAGCGGCAACGCGGTCACCGATCCGCATTCGAACCCGATGTTGGCCACCCCGCGGTATGCCGCGCGCGCATGATTCACCGCGTTCGTGTCGATGTCGACGCCCGTGACGACCGCGGCGACGCCCGCGAGCAACGCCGTGCCATAGCCTTCCCCGCAGGCGGCATCGAGCACGCGCCGACCCGTCGCATAACGCAGGGCGAACGCGTACCGATGCCAATGTTCGTAGGCGATCCCGCCGGGCGTGCCGGGAAGGAAACGCTCGCCGGTGAACTCGAGATCGGACATGGAAGGGAGAACGCGCAACGGTCGCTGAAGACCCTGCCATTTTAGCCGACCGCTCCCCGGCGCCCGCCCCGCGCGCCTAGCGTACCGCGTCGCGCAGCAGGGCTTCGAGGCCCTCCGGCGAACGCCAATGCTCGCGGAACACGTAGCGCGGCAGCAGCCAGCGATCGCTGCTGCGTGTCACGGGCCCGCCCTGGATGCCGAACGCGGCAAGCGTACCGGACCGCCCGGCGTGACGCGGCAGGTAGCGGCTGCGCAGAAACGCGTTGTGCTCGCCGTACGGGTACGCGAACAGCGTGCTGCCGGGGTCGCTTCCCAGGCGCGAGCGCAGGAACGCTGCCGCATGCGCGACTTCCAGCTCGGCGCTTGCGAGATCCGCGACGTTGCGGAACGTGCCCTTCTCCGGCAGTCCGACGGCGGGGCGCGCGAGGGCGCCGTGATTGTGATCCCAGCTGTGATTGCCGATGCTCCAGCGCCTGCTCGAGACGGCATCGGCCCACCACGCATCCGTCCACCAACCGCGCCCGATCAGGCACGTGCGATCGAGCTCCGCGCGCGCCGCGGGCGACACGATCACGAACGACGTCACGTGCAGCCAGGGTTGCGCATCGCGGTGCGCGCACAGGAAATCCTGCACGATCCCGAACATGCCGCGCTGCCGGCCCGCGATGGGATGATCGAGGTCGTGGAAATCGAAGTCCGTGCCGTCGTCCAGGGTGAGCGCAACGACCCTGTCCGCAGGCAGCGCAGTCCCGCGCAGGAAGGCATCGACCACGCGCGCGAGGCTGACGACCTTCCAACCCAGGTGGGTGAGATGCGCGAGGTCGACGGCGAAGGCGACGTGATCGTTCTCGGCGTACGCGTTGCCGTCGATGTACGCCGCGTGATACGTCAGGACGGGAACCGCGAACGCCATCGGACGCCCTCCCCCGCGGCCTGCCCGCTGGACAGGCAATCGTCCCCCCTCGGCGGGACGGGGCGAGCACGTTCGGGCTGCCGTGCGGTGCTCACGCTAGAACGGCCCGAGCGCCGCGATCTCGTCGATCAGGCGCTCGCGACGCGCGGCGTCGACGTCGCGAAACCACTTCACGATGACGCGCGGATGCCGCGTGGCGACATAGCCCACGCGGAAGTCGACGGCCTGCGCGCGAGCGTCGCCGCAGTAACCGAACCAGGCGACGGCATCGGCAAGCTCGACCGCCGCCACCTCCATGACGATCTGAGCCACGCCACCGCGCTGCTTGCAGGCCTCCCAGTCGGCCCGCGGCAGGCGGCGATAGAAATTGCGCCGCACGCACAGGCCGCCCTCGAGGTACACCTCGCCGTGCCGGATCCAGTTGCAGAAGCCGACCGGCTCGTAGTGCAGCTCCGACCAGCGGTAGAACGCGACGTACTGGAACCACGCCGCACGGGCGGCGGAGTCCTCGGGCGGCGTGGGGAACGGCGCGCGAAAGCTCTCGTAGAAGAGATCGCGCGCGAAGAACTCCGCGTTCGCAAGGCGAACCACGTGCAAACGGGCGTCGAGGCCCTCGCTGGCGTCCATCAGCTGTCGGCCCCGCGCGCGCCACCCCACTCGTGCTCGAGGCGCACGAGCCCGAGCTCGCGCGAGCTCCCCGCCACCGCGAACATGCGCTCGTGATGGTCGAACAGGTACACGCCTGCAGGGTCCATCGCATGCGCGCGCACGATGTAGCTTCCGGGCAGCAGGGCCACGTCGCGATAGGTCAGCGTGAACGCGTAGCGGTCGGGCGCGATCTGCCTCGGCACCCAGCCGTCCATGTCGGTCGCGACGCCATACACGGGCGTGCCGTCCGCACGCACGATGCCCACCAGCAGCACGGGCGGGGTTCCGTCGGGCGAATACACCTCGCCGTGCACGACGAGCGTGCCGCCCGCCGCGACCGTATCGCCCGGCTCCAGCTCGAGGCGGCTGATCGTGTGCACGTCGACGGCCGGGACGGCGATGGCGCCCTTGGCGTGCCGGTCCTTCGACTGCTTGCTCTCGTGATACGCGAGATAGGACTGCGACACTTCCATCGCATCGCCGTAGCGCTCGACGCGTCCTTCGCGCAGCCACAATGCGTGCCGGCAGAGCTTCTGTATGTGGTACATGCTGTGCGAGCACAGGAGCAGCGTGCCGCCGCTCCGGAGATAGCCTTCCATCCACTCCATGCATTTCTTCTGGAAGGACTCGTCTCCGACGGCGAGGACCTCGTCGGTGATGAGCACGTCGGGCTGCAGTGCGGTCGCGATGGCAAAGCCGAGGCGCACGATCATGCCGGACGAGTAGGTCTTGATCGGATCCTCGATGTGCTCGCCGAGATCGGCGAAGTCGATGATCGCCTGCCGCTTGTCGCTCACCTCCGAAGGCGAGAGCCCGAGCAGCGCCGCGGCCAGATCGATGTTGGCGAGCCCCGTGTACTCGGGGTGGAAGCCCGATCCGAGCTCCAGCAGCGCGCTGATGCGTCCCGCGACGTGCACCTGCCCGCGGGTGGGTTTCACCACGCCCGCGATGATCTTGAGCAGCGTCGACTTGCCCGCTCCGTTCTCGCCGATGACGCCCAGCGATTCGCCCCGTCTCATCTCGAAGCTGACGCTCTCGAGCGCGCGGAAGATCTGCTCGGCCCCGCGGCCGCGCAGCAGATCCCACACGAGGCGCACGCGGCCGCCACGCGACTCCACGCGCGCGTAGTCCTTGCCCACGCCGGTGAGCGAGACGAGCGCTGCGCTCGACATGCCGTCGCGCTCCGTGCTGCGCTACGTTCGTGTTCGCCCTCGGGGCGGCCCTTCGGGCTCATTGGGCTACCTTCGTGCTGCGCACTCCGGTGTTCGCCCTCGGGCGGCCCTTCGGGCTCACACGAAATCCTCGAACGTCGGCGAGAGCCGCCGGAACACCCACAGTCCGCCCGCGAATACCAGCAACGCCGCCGCGAGCGCGAGAGGATCGGCCCACGTGAAGGCGAGCATCCCGTCGAGGAGCGACTGGCGCAGGCGCTCCACCAGCCACGCGAACGGGTTGGCCGCGACCCACGGCTGCAGCCGGGCCGGCACGAGCGAGAGCGGATACAGGATCGGCGCGAGGTACATGAGGATCATCATCACGGGCATGAGCACGTGCTCGATGTCGCGGATGAAGACCTGGAGCGCGGAGAGGCACAGCGACACGCCGATCGTTGCGATGGCGAGCACGATCCAAACCGGTATCGCGACGAGCAGACCCTGGAAGCGCACCGGCTCGCCGACGAGCGCGAGGATCGCCAGGACCAGGATGTAACCCACGAACTGCAGGGTGAACGTGGCGAGCACGGACGCGTACACGACGAGCTCGTGCGGAAACGCGACGCGCCGGATGAGCCCGCCGTAGCCCGCGAGGCTGACCGTCGCGCGCTGGAGGCCTTCCTGGGTGGCGAGCCACGGCCACAGCGCGACGGCGACGAACAGCAGGAAGCTCTGGTTGCCGAAGCCGCGCGCCTGGTAGATCGTGGTGAACACGAATTCGTACACCACGAGAAGCGCAATGGGATGCACCAACGCCCAGAGCAGACCGACGCCGCTGCCAAGGTAGCGGTTGGTGATCTCGCGTCGATAGAAGTTCGAGAACAGCACCCAGTTGCGCCGCGCCGCGCCGGGCCGCTGGCCCGGGGACGGTTGCGCCGGAGTCGCGGAAGGCGGCGTCGACGCCATGGCGCCCGGGCCCTGCGTTGCTGACGGCGCGTTCATGCCTCGGGTCCTTTGCGCATCGCCGTTCGAGGGTGCCCGGCAGCGCGCGACAGCTTTGCTCCCGTCAGTTGGCGGGCGCCTTGGGCGCGAGCGGGATCAGAGGCACGACGAACTCAGCCGCATCGATCTTCTGCACGATGGCATCCATCGCCTCCCTGTTGATCGTGGTCTTCGGGTCCGTGCGGATGCTCGCCACCGCCTCGTTGTGGGCATCATCGACGTAGCGCTTCCTGAGTCCTGCCATGATGTCGGCCTTCACCTCGTCGAAGGGCTTGCGTCCCGCCGGGCGACGACCCTCGAACCGGATGAGGTGGTAGCCATAGCGCGAGAGCACCGGCTCGCTCACGTCGCCGACGTTCTTCAGATCGAATGCGGCCTTCGCGAAGTCCGGATCGAGCGCCTGCGCGGACACCCATCCAAGCTCGCCGCCGTTGGCCCTGCGCCGCGAGGTCGTCTGACATCTCCTTTGCAACCGCCGCGAAGTCGGTCCCCGCCCGTATCTTCGCCAGGGCCGCGCGTGCTGCGGCCTCGGCGGCCTCGCGGCCGCGGCGGTCGACGCGAAACAGGATCTGCGAGACCTTGACCATCTCCGGCGCATCGTACTTGGCTCCCTCGATGCGGTAGATCTCCTTCGCGCGCGCCTCGAAGTCCGACTTCTTCGCATCGAACGCTGCGCCTGCGCGCTTCGCGATCTCCTCGACCTCCACCGTGGCAAGCAGCCGCGCGTTCTCGAGCGCGAGTCGCTGCTCGACATCCGGTCGGCGCTCGATCCCCGCGCTGCGGGCCTGCGCCGCCAGCGTCTTCATCACCAGGAGATTGTCGACCAAGGCGCCCACCCGGCGCGGATCGACCGCAAATGCGCCGCGCATGTCCGGCGCCAGCTTCGCGAGCTCGGCGTCGTAATCGGCGCGGGTGATCTTCGCGCTGCTGTTCTCGGCCAGAACGACCTCGGCAGGGTTCGGCGCTGCGGCCATGACGGGCCCGCCGATCAACGCGGCGGAAAGGAGAAACGCGATTCGTGTATTCATTCGATGCGATGCAGTAGTGATAGGGGGAACGCGCCATGGCGCGCCGCGAGCAGATAGGGCCGCAACGCGCGGCACCAAGGCGCCGCAACGGTCGATGCCGGAGCGACGAAGCCCCGGCATCTCGCAGTTCCGGCTCGCCAGAAAAAAGGCCCCGCTGGGTGCGGGGCCGGATCGGGAGCCGCTTGCGGTCAGTAACCGGAGCCCGGCTTCAGCAGGTCGACGTACATATCGCAGCTGCCGCTCAGGCCGCACGTGGAGCCGGGAGCGTTCTTGATGTTGATGTAGTACGTGGTCGAGGGCTGCAGACTCGCATAATAACCCGTATTGTTCGGGCCGACGCTGAACGGCATCGTCACCGTCGTCGCACCGTTCACGGTTACCGCGCCCATGGCGAGGCCGGAGCCGAAGTCGCAGGCCTTGTCCGACAGGGTTGCGATACGACCGGACGGCGCGCTCACGTATTCCGCAGCCACGATCTTCGGCAGATTGCCCGCGGGGCTCGGGTTGGGTCCGGTCGTGAACTGGACCACGACCGCGTCGTTAGCCCCGAAGCCGCCAGCGCTGGACGTGAAAACGCGGGTCGGATTGTTCCAGTCGAGCACGAGCACGCGAGTGCTGGTGAAGCCGGCGCAGGAGCCGACGCCGCCGCCGGTGTTGCCGCCCGTGCCGCCGCCGTTCGATTGCGCCGTCACCTGGACCGTGAATGCAGTGCCCGCGGTGGTGCCGTTCATCGGCGTTGCCGTGATCGTGGCGGGCGGGACGATGTTCCCGCTGTAGCTGCCCGAATTGCCCGTCGTCGAGCTGGTGCTGCCACCCACCGCCCACGACCACGACGTCGCGGCCGTGCCGGCACACGACGCAGCTGATGCTCACCTGTCCGCCGGCGGCGGGAAGCGAAAACGACGTGGGCGAGATGGTGCAGTTGGTCGGAGCGCCGGTTCCGCCGCCGCCCGTGCTGGTGCCATTGTCGGTGCAGCTGAAGACATTGCCGACGATCGACCACCCGCCGGTGCAGGTGGAGAGGTCGGTCTGGGTGGTGCCTGCATTGGCGGCGGGAGCGGCGCCGATGAACAGGGCACAGGTGGCGGAAGCGAGTACGGGGTTGAGAATGTGCCTGGGGGAAAGGCGCATGAAGGAAATCTCCGTTCGTGGTAGCCGGTCGGGCTACCGGGTAGCGCAAGATCCGAACCACCTATACCAACGGCATAAGTCCATTCGGGGTGGGGTGCATTCGGGCGCTATTTTCACTCGTATAGCGCGTGAACTGCAAGTGAAAACTTCTGATTTGGCGCAACTCGCGCGCATTGAGCGCGATGCCGTTGCGCTCGCCGGCGCGCCACGCGCGACGCTGTGGCGCACGACCCTGCAGCGGTCCGCGCGCCTGCATGCCGCACTGCGACGCATTACGCCGCGCCACGGCACGCTCCGGTGGTGCTTTCACCCGCGCGATGCACGATCATCGGGTCCCGCCCGTCGCACCAGCAGGCATCGTTCCCGGCAGTGACGTGCGCGAACAAAAAAAGCGGGACCCCGAAGGGCCCCGCTTCCAGAGCGTGAGACTCGCGCGTCGATTACTGGATGCGCGTGGTGAAGCGGTGGCGGAAGTCGCCGCCGTAGTTCGACAGCACGCCCCCGACGTTGCCGTTGGTGAACGACTGGACCATGAAGCCGACCACCGGCAGACCGTAGTACGTGACCGTGTTGCCACCGGTCGTCGCACCGTTGATCGCCGTGATGGACGTCGCGGCGTTGCCCAGCGTGTGCACCAGCGCGTTCGGAGCCGAGGCCGGCGGAATGCCCGCCGCTCCCGGGAAGCCCAGACGCAGCCAGCCGTTCTGGAAGCTCGTCGGGATGTTGGCGACGTTCGCCGAGTTCAGCACGTTCTTGTTGTTGAACGTGAGAACGTTCGCTTCCCAGCAGATCGAGTTGGTCGGCGTGGGCGGCGGCGGCGAGAAGCTGATCGGCGAGGACGTCGTTTGCTCTTCGCGGTCCCAGATCGCCAGCGAGACGTCGTCGCAGGAGCCGGCCGACGCGTTGAAGTTGCGCTGGAACAGCCTCGGCGCATTGCCCGTGCCGACGTTCACGTAGTAGCGCTTGGTCGGGAACGTGACCACCCAGTCGGTGCCCGAGTTGGTGACGGTGTCGAGCACGAACTCGTTCAGCACGTTGTCGTGCATCAGCACGGCGCTGACCGGATCCGCACCGGCGGCCCACGTCGAGGTGTAGACGTTGTTGTTCGCCACGACCTGGCTGACTGCGGCGGTTGCGCCTGCGTCAGGTCGGGCGTGATGACGCCGGCGGCGTTGTAGTTCGAGCCGATCGTGTAGAAGTTGGCCAGCGCGACGGCTTCGGTCGAGTAGTCGGTACCGGCGTTGACGTTGATCAGCGAGATGCCGCCGAACAGGCCGCCGGCCACCGGCGATGCGTCCTTCGCAGCTTGCGTGTCGTTGACGCTCGCGCATCCCGGCGGCACGCCGTTGACGTGCGTGATCTGCTTGTACGTGGTGGTGGTCGACGCGTACGTCGCCATCTCGATGATCTCGACGTAGCCTTCACGCGTGCGATCCAGGCCCGAGCCGCCCTTGTCGTCCGCGGAACCGGTGTACGCGTAGTTGAAGAAGTCCTGGCCGCCAGACGGGATCGCCGGCAGCGTGCAGGACTTGTCAGACGTGATGATCTTCGCGCCGACGTTGTTGGCTGCGGTCACTCCGCCGGTGCCCGTCGGGATGATCGCGGTGGTCCACACGTCGAACGCCGACAGGAAGAGGTTGAAGTCCAGCACTTCTCGGCTGTTCTTGCCTTCCAGGAAGCGGACCTTCACGGCCTTCGCGCTGCCGGTCGAATTGACGACGGACAGCAGCGAGTTGTACGCATTGCCCGAGGTCGTTGCGTCGCTCACGCCGACCGCGCGCGTCGTGTAATACGGATACACCAACGCATCGCCGAGGCCGTTGGGGTTCACATTGACCGCTTGCGCAGCGCCTGTCGCACCGAGTACGCCCAGACCAGCGAGCGCGGTGTACAGCGATTTCTTGTTGAAGGTATTCATGGCTCCTGATGACTCCTTTGTGTTTCGAGATTTAAAGTGATCACTTTAAAATCAACAACGCGCGAATGTTATTACAGCTTTCGCGATCCCACAAACAATACCGCATTCCCATCGCCGTCCTGCTGTGTCCATTTTGCAACGGCTCAGCGATAAACGTACCACGGGGTGCCACCCTCGATGATCCAGGTTTCTTCGAGCGGCGTCGTGATCCCCTTCATTTTCGGCATATCGTAGGTGATCTGCATCGCAACGCCGCAGACGTCGCCGTCGCACTTCACCTTCTCGGCCTTGGCGGCTCGCCAGATCCCCGGCTTGATGCGCCCCTTGTACTGGTCCAGGCTCATCGTGGCCCGGGTAGCCGGGGTGAGATAGGCATATGCCGCGTTAAGATCTCCCTTGATCAGCGCCGCCCAGCGCGCCTCGGCGCGCTCGGCCACCACCTTTTCTTTCTGCTCGGGCGTTGCGGACGGGGACAGTGCCGCAGGTCCCGCGCATCCGGCCAGCAGAGCAGCCGTAGCCAGCGCTGCTGCGATGCCTGCCCTGAAGCGCCCCGGGCCCGACTGCGCCCGGCGGGACCCGTCCAAAACGCCACATCGTTCTGCGCCGCGCCCCTGCATCGGCCTGTGCTCCTCGCCGCCTGCCGGCGCGCCGGCATGTGATTTAAGCCTATAGAAACGAACTAGCACCGTCAATTGGCCTTTCCTTCGCACGTATTGGCCCGCAGGCCTGTTGCGTGGTCGCCACACCGCATTCGTCGCTGATTGGCGACGGTTTCACGGCGTTTGCGGGTTTTCGGGTGGGTTTTTGCGTGGAAACACCTGATCCATGAGCACCATGCGGCGGCGGAGGTCGTCGACGACATTTTTCATGTCAATTTCATTGTCGGCGAGCCGCGGCGTGATGAAAAGCACGAGTTCCGTGCGGACGGAGTTCAGGTCCTGCGAGCCGAAGAGCCCGCCCAGCACCGGAATGCGCGACAGGATCGGCAGGCCGCTGTTCGACTGGATCTTCGAATCGCCGATGAGGCCGCCCATGACCATCGTCTGCCCGGATTGCACCGTCAGCATCGTCTGGACGGACCGGGTGCCGATCGGCGGCGCCTCGCCGGGAACCGTGGTCGGACCGGGATTGCTCACCTCGGCCGAGACGTCCATGTTCACCAGCCCGCCGGCATTGATGTGCGGCGTGACCGTGAGGAGGACGCCGGTGTCGATGTACTGGGCGGTCGTGGTGATCGCGTTGGACGTGCCGTTCACGACCGTCTGCTGGTTGATCGGGATGCGGTCGCCGACCTTGATCGTCGCCTTCTGGTTGTCGAGCGCGGCGACGTGCGGATTGGCGATGATCCGCGTGTTCCCCGACGTTTCGAGCAGCTTCAGCGCCGCCTGGATGCCGCCCGGGAATCCGCCGGCGAGGAGGTAGTTGAACCCCGGTGCGCTGGCCGCCAGCCCGACGCCGACCGGTGGCCGCGGCCCCGGCGAAGGGATTGCCCGGATTCGTGCCCGAGTTGAACGATGCCGCCCGCCTGGTTGGCGCCATTGCGGAAGTACCACTCGACCCCCAGCGACAAGTCGTTCTTGAGCTTCACCTCGGCGATCGTGACGTCGATCAGCACCTGGCGCGAGGGCACGTCCAGCTTCCGCAGCGCCGATTCGATGATCGCGTACTCGGCCTGCGTGGCGACGATCAGGATCGTGTTGTTGTCCTTGTCCGCGACGACCTGCAGGTTGCGCACGATGCCGTCGCCGATGCCGGCCCCGGTGCGGCTCGCGATCGCCGCGGCGGTCTGGGCTGCCGCGGAGGCCGCCGTCTGCGCCGGCGGCGTCGTGGGCTGCGGCGCGTTCGGCTGCACGAGCGCCTGCGCCTGGAATGGCGGCGGCGACACGATCTGCCCGGCGGGCGTACCGGGCGCGAGGGTCGGCTGCGTGGTCACGGTCGTCTGGGTCGCGCGACCGGTGAACGCCTGCTGCAGCAGCGGCGCGATCTTCTCCGCCCGCTGGTTCTGCATGTTGTACACGAAGAAGCGCTGGCCTCCACCCTCCCCGCCCTGGTCCAGCTTCTCGATCCATTGCTTCGCCTGGTCGAGATAGGCGGGCTGCGGCGTGATGACGAGCAGCGCATTCATGCGCTCGATCGGCACCACGCGCAGGATGCCGCCGAACGGGCTCTGCGCGGCGGGACCGATGATGCGCTCGATCTCGGTCATGACCGTCTTCACGTCCGAGTTCTTCAGCGTGAAGATCGCCGCGGACATGCCCTTCATCCAGTCGATGTCGAACATGTCGACGGCATCGAGCAGGTGCCGCAGCTCGCGCTCGGTGCCCGACAGGATGAGCAGGTTGCGCAGCTCGTCGGTGCGCACGGCGGTCGCCTCCTTCGCGAAGGGCTCCAGCAGGCGCGCCATGTCGCGTGCGCCGACGTAATGCAGCGGCACGACCTGCACCGAGTAGCCGGGCGGCAGCGGCCGCTGCGAGCTGCCGAGTTGCGGCGTGGTGTTGCCGCGCACGGCGGCAGCCTGCGGCAGGATCTTGTAGAGCCGTTCTCGCGGACCATCGTGGCGCCGTTCATCCGCAGCAGCGTCTCGAGCGTGGCCGGGAGCGCCTCGCGCGGGATGCCGCTCGACGTGCGGATCGTGACCTGCCCGCCGACGGTGGGGTCGATCGTGTAGCTCTCGTTGAGGATGTCGCCGAGGATGTTGCGCACGACCTCGCGCACGTCGGCACCCTCGAAGTTCAGCACGACGCTGCCGCCGGAGGCCGGCGCAGGCGGGGTGGGCGCCACGGCGCCGCCCGGCTGCTGGCCCTTCACGACGACCCCCGTACCCTTGTGGATCAGGGGCTCCGGCGCAGGCGGCGCAACGGGCGCGGCCGCCGGTCCTTGCGTCACCGCGATGTTCGTGCCGAGGTCGGGCTTGCGCACCTTGGTCGAGGGCGCCGGTTCGGGCGTGGTGGCGCACGCCGCGAGCATCGCGATGGATGCCCATAGCGGCACGAAGCGCGCAAAGCGCATGTTCAGGATCGACATCGGGTCCTCTTGCGTATGGCCTCGGTGCGAGCGACCGAAGGCACATGTCGGACGAAGCGCGTCGGCGAGGCTGGAAGCATGGCGAGCTCTACCGCTGCTGGAAGCGCCGGCGGTACATCTCTTCGAACGTGAGCGGGTTGGTCGGGCCGGACGGCGCGACGGCGGGAGGCACCGCCGGCTGCCCGGGCTGCGGCACCGGTTGCCCCTGCGCGGCCTGCGCAGCCTGTTGCGCTGCGATGGTACGGGGATCCTTGGGGTCGCCCGGATCGTCGTCCATGACCTGCTGCTGCATGAGACGCAGCGCCCTGCGGCGCTCGATCAGCGCCTGCACGCTGGCGTCCGGCGTGCCCGGCGCCGCTTGCGGGAGCGCCATCGCCTGCCCCGGGCGCGGGGGGCGGCGTCGCGGCGGTGCGCTGCACGGGCGCGCCGGGCGTGGGCTTCGGGTTGCCGACGACGCGCAGCAGGAGCTCCTCGGACTCGTCGCCCATCGTGAGCTTCACGCGGTCGGGCTTGACCTCGGTCACGGTGAGGCCGTTGACCGTTTCGCCCTGATGCACGCGCCGCGGCTTGCCGCCGCTCACCTCGCGCAGGAAAGCCGTGCTCTTGCCGTCCACCAGCGTGGTGCCGGTGAGCACGAACTGTCCGCGCTGCATCTTCGGCTTGGCCGCCTCGGGCGCCGCCGGCGACGGCGCGGGCCGCCGCGTGGGGTTGAACAGGGTCCGGTCCACCGTCTCGCGCCGCGACTCGACCCCGCCCGGGATCGAGAATTCCGGCAGCAGGCCGGGCTCGACGCTCTCCTGCGGGGCTTCGGCCGGCGCCACCACGGCGGCAACCGGCCGCCGGCTCCATTCCACTTCGACCCCGAGCACGGTCGCCGTGGCCGCGACCGGGAGGAACCACCACGCGAGCTCGCGCAACCCGCGATTCAGTACCATCATGATCCTGTTCCCTTCTCGGCGGGCGCCGGCCGCGCCGCCGCTCCGGCCGTGCGCTCGCTGGCGTCCATCGGCGCATAGGCCGAGGCATCGAGCTGGACGCTCACTTCGGGCTCCTGACCCGGCGCCGGCTTGAAGCCGCGAAACGCGTTCAGCGGGCGCAACGTGAGATTCTCGACCACGACATAGGGCAACTGCGTTTCCAGCGCGTAAAGGATGCGCTGCAGGTTAGGCGTGTTCGCGAAGAACTGCACGTTGACGCCGATCTGCCGGAACCGGCCTTCCTCCTTGGGAGGCTGGTTCTGACTGATCGTGATGCGACCGCCATTGCCTTCTACGGCAGCGCGAACGAGTTCCTGCAATTCCGCTCCGGCGAGGTTCGCCGCGGTGTTCTTCAGGAGGAAGCGCCCCGGGTTGCGCTGTCGCATGGCGTCGAGCGCCTTGCGGTACTCCGGGCCCCGCGCCGCCACGCGTTCGTAGCGCTGCAGGCGATCGGACAGATCGGCAATCGCTTCGTCGTAATGCCGGTGCAGCAGGATCACGGGCACGAGCACCACCGACGCGAGGAGCACGACCACGACGACGAGCAGCGTGACGGCGATCGCACGCTGCTGGCCGGCGGGAAGCCGAGCGAGGCGGCTCATCATTGCACCTGCCCCGAGGCCCGCGCAGGTGGCGACGCGGGTGCGGCCGGGCCCGTGACGGGCGAGCGTGGCGGAACGGTGGCAGCGGGTGCCGGTGCTGCGGGTGCCGGTCGCTGCGGGCGGTGCGCCGGCGGGCGGGTGCGCCTGCCGTGGGCGGCGCACCGGGAACGGCGCCGGGCGCCGCGGCCGGCGTGGCGGGCCGCGGCCGCACCCTTGCCAGGTCCGCCGGGCGCCGCGACCGTTGGCGCGGCTGCGGTACCGGCGGGCGTTGCGGCTCCGGCGGAAGCCGCCGCCGGCGCACCGGCGGCTCCGGGAGCGCGCGGGGCCGCGGCCCCGGCGGTGCCCGGGGGCGCCGGCACCGGGCCGAGATCGGCCAGTCGAACCGGCGCGGGCAGCGGTGCCGTCGCCACTTGCGCGCCAAGGTCGAAGATCTCGCCGGGGCCCGGCTGGATCTTGGTCGTGGGCGAGCGCGGCGCCGCCTGCTCGAAGAGCTTCGAGTCCTCGAGCAGCGACACGAGACGTCCGGCGTTGTTGCTCTCGCCGCGAAGCAGCATCTCGCGATGCGCGTCCTTGCCCTTGGTGCTCTTGAGCTCGAGCTGCGTGATCCAGGTGTCGTCGGGCAGGAGGTGCGTGACGTCGTCGAGCAGGGCGACGACGCTCGGATACGCGTACTTGCGCGTGAGGACGAAGTTGTAATCCGCGACGGCCTGCTCGAGCTGCTGGCGCACGCCGTCCGATGCGCTCGCATGCGTGCGCGCCTGCTCGGTCGCCTCGGTGAGCGTGCGCACGCGCTGGCGCTTCTCGTAGAGCGGATACGCGACCGCGGCGACGACGAGCGCGAGCAGCACCGCAGCGGGCACCCAGAAGTGCCAGCTGCGCAGACGGCCGCGCTCGTTGCGTTCCTCCTCGGGCAGCAGGTTGAGTCGACGCGCGCCGAGCCCCGGCGCCGCGCCGGGCAGGCCCGGAACGATGCCGACGACTGCGCCGCCCCAGCTGCTCACCTGTCGGCGAAGCTGGTCGACGATCGTGCGCAAGCCGGCGGCAAGCTCGACCCGCACGACGTTGTGCTCCGAGTCGCGGCCGACCACGGCCGCGTCGTAGTAGAGCTCGTCGGCCTTGAAGGGCGTATGCCGGTCGAGGTCGTAGCCCAGCACCTGCTGGATATTGTCCGCAGCCGCGGCCGGATACGTGAGCACCTTGCGCAGCACCTGGCCCGGCGCGAGCGCGATCACCACGCGCGCGCCGCGTCCGCCGCTGCGGGACCCAACGCTGTCGAGCGCGGCCCGCCCGGCCTGCATCACCTGCGCGGGATCACCCGTGAGCGGGATGCGCGTCGTCTGCACGTACGCCACGCCGCTCGGCGACGATTGGGCCTCCCAGAGCGTCGCGCTGTCCGGCTCGAACACGACCATCGGGCGCAGCATGCGACGCTGCAGGGCGTGCCGCGGTGCGGCAGGCACGAGCGAGCGCAACTCGCCCGTCCACCAGCGCCAGAACTCCGGAAAGCCGATCCGCTGGGCCGAGTTGCGCACCGCGTGCCGGAGATTAGCGTTGAGTTCCATTTGCGTCGGGGGCGGCCGGGTTGTCCGGCGCGGATTGCGACAGCAGGGTGCGGGCCCCCTCCTGCCAAAGGAGCGTGACGGGAGCACGTTTCAGGCCAACGCCCATCCGGACCACCGCGTCGCGTGCGAAGGTTACACCATCCGGCAGCATCGCCTCGGCGTGAACCCGCCAGACGGGAGACGCTCCGGTTCCGAACGCCTGCGCAGGCGGAAACACCGGCACGCCGAGGCCCGCGGCAAGCGCGTCCTGCCTCTGCGCGATGTACTGATCCACCGCTTCGGGCGTGGCCTGCGGCAACGCCAGGAGCACCTCGCGCGAAGCGGTGATCGGGTTGATGCCGGGCTGGCGCGAATACACCGTCAGCGTGGGCGCGATGCGGTCGTAGAGAGCCTGCGTGACGCCGAGCACCAATCGCAGCTCGGGGACGCCGTCGAAGGGCGCGTTGGAGGGCCGGTACTTCCGGCCCGCGGCACGGTATTCGGGTTCTTCCGCGCCCTGGGGTCGACGCAGCTCGTCGGGGTCGCGCCAGTCGACGATCGCATCCAGGACGGGCTGCGCGTCCTCGCTCGACAGGCCGCCGATGTTCTGCAGCAGGCTCTTCAGCAACGCGTCCGAGGCTGCATTGAGATCGATTCTAGCAGACTCGTCCACGGCGACCGCCGCGATCGTGGCATCGCCGTCCTGCCACTGCCGCAGCTTGCCGTCGGGGGACCACGCGCCCGGACCGTTGCGCGGGCGCATCAGCTCGAAGACCATGCGCTGCGCCGCGCCGTCGGCAGCAGCCCGTGCCTGCGCGAGGGAGATCGCATTGCGCGCCGCCTGCGCTTCGCTGCGCATGCTGAACGCGAAGCTGCTCGCGATGACGGTCAGGAGCACGGTGAGCCAGAGCACGATGATCAGTGCGATGCCGCGCTGGCGTGCGCGCGAAGCGCCGCGGCCCGGCGCGCGCGCGCGGGCCGCGCCATGCGTGCGGCGGCCATTCGCGCGAAGGCTGCGTTGCGGGCAGCTCATGGCCGGACGCACCGCAGGCGCGTGTAATCCCAGATCCGGCAGCCCGCTTCCGGCGACTGCCGGGGCGCGACGACGAGCGTGGGCCACGCGGGTGCGTTCTTCGGCTTCACGTCCATGCGGATCAGCATCGGCAGGAGCTGCGGGTCGTCCCAGCGGTCGTGCCAGGTCGGCGTCTCCGATTCCATCGCGCCGGGCGCGCGCCCGAAGTACGCGAGCTTGAACGCCTCGACGCCGTCGGCGAGCACCGTCGCCTCGGCGCCGTCGAAGTCGGGGAGCTGCGCAGCGTCGGCGTCGGGCAGCATGCGCTCGAGCACGAGTTGCGTGCGGTCTCCGTCCTCGCGCAGCGCGAGCCGGAAATACATCAGGCCGCCCTCCACCACGCGCTCCGGCAGCGGGGCGACATAGCGCATCTCCTCCGCGGTGCCCACGAAGAGCAGCGGCAGCTCCGCGATCTTGCGCATGTGCTTGGGATACATCTCCGCGATCTGCGTGCGCAGGAAGGTCTGCGTCTGGCGCATCTCCGACACCTGCTCCACCTTCGCCTCGCCGCCCTCCCAGCTGCGCCCCGCAAGACGCAGCGAGCCCATGAGCACGCTCGCCATGAGCGCGAACAGCGTCAATGCGACGAGCAGCTCGATCAGCGTGAAGCCGCCCGCCGGCGACGCGGCACCCAAGCCCGCGCTCGCGCGGCTTCGCGGCGACGGACGCGAACCGGCACGCATCATGGCGCGGCCTCCGTCGGACCGATGCGGATCGTGGAGAGCGAGACCGAGCGCTCGTTGCCACCCGTGCCGGCGAACGCGACCTGCGCGCTGATGCGGTACATGCGCAGCTGCAGCGAGTCGGTCATCTTCTCGAGGTCCGGATTCACGTCGGGAGCGAAGTAGGGCGCGATCGTCACCGTCCAGCGCAGCCGGTCGTCGTCCGCCGTTCCGGTCTGCACGCCTTCGGTCAGCTTGCCCGCCGCAGCCTCCTCGATCCTGCTCTCGGCGAGCAGCACCGCGCGGCTGTAATCCTCGGCGGCGCCGGCGTTGGTGAGCGCGCCCGAGAACAACCGGAAGAGCGCCGTCGCCACGAGCGCGAGCACCACGAACGCGACCAGAACCTCGAGCAGCGAGAAGCCGCTTTCGCGTGCAGCGCCGTGCGCGCGATGGTCATTCGCCGATGGACACACGGCCGGTCAACCAGTCGACGTCGACGTCGAACTTGCGCTCGCCAGCGGCGACCGTCACGCGCCCTCCGGTCGAGCCGCCATCGGGAAAGAAGCGGATCGAGCCCGTCGTCTCGCTCGTGATGTCGCTTTGGGCGGTGTAGAGCTTCACCACGATGTCGCGGGGCAGCGAGTGCACGCGCGGATCGCGATCGACGCGGAACGTGCGGTTCTCGAGATCGATCGCGAGCAGCGTGTCGCGGCGTCTCGCGAGGGCTTCGCTGCGGGCGAGGCGCAGGCCGGCCGCGACCTCGCGCGCGGCGCCCCGCAGCTCGGTCTGCGATACGCCGCCGCCGAACATCGGTATCACGAGCGCCGCCATGATGGCGATGAGCGACAGGACGATCAGGAGCTCGAGCAGCGAGAGCCCTTGCGCGCGCGGCCCGGCCCCGTCGTACCGGCGCGCCGCGTCGCGCACGGGCGTCACTGCGAGCTCGTGATGTCCTTGTTCACGCCGTCGCCGCCTTCCTTGCCGTCGGCGCCGAGCGACGTGATCTCGTACGGTGCCGATGCCGCCGGCGACGTGTATTTGTACTCGTTGCCCCATGGGTCCTTGGGCACGGTGGCCTTCTTCCAGTACGGACCGTTCCAGTTCGCGACGCCGGGAGGCGCCTGGATCAGCGCCTGCAGGCCGTCCTGCGTCGTCGGATAGCGGCCGATCTCGAGCTTGTAGAGATCGAGCGCCTGGCTGATCTGGCCGATCTCGATGGTCGCTGCCTTCGCCTTGGCCTGCTCGCCCTTGCCGATGAAGTTGCCGCCGACGATGCCCATCACGATGCCGATGAGCGTCAGCACGACGAGGATCTCGATGAGGGTCATGCCGCGCTGCGCCACATGGCGCACGCGCTGCACGGAGAAACGCCAGCGCTGCGCTCGATCGAGCGCAACTGCTGTCGTGGACAGGACGGTTGGGCACATGGCCATTCCTTTGTTCTGATGAAGGCACGTCAGCGTGCCTGCCGGGCGAGGCTCCACCTTAGACTGCGATTACTGCACAAGTTCGCTCATGCCCATGACGCCGAGCAGGATCGAGAACACGATGCCGCCGATGAACACGGCGAGTCCGAGGATCAGCACCGGCTCGAGCACGGCGAGGAAGCGCTTGATCGAGATCTGCACCTCGCGGTCGTAGACCTCGGCGACGCGGCCCAGCATCTCCTCCATGCGGCCCGACTCCTCGCCGACCAGGATCATCTGGCTCGCAAGGCGCGGGTACAGGCCCGTCTCGGCAAGGGGAGCACCGAAGCCCTTGCCCTCGCGCAGGCGAACGATCACGCCATCGAGCGCGCTGGCCAGCACCACGTTGCCGAGCGTCTCCTTGACGATCCCGAGCGCTGCGAGCAGCGTCACGCCGTTGGCGAGCAGCGTCGCGAGCGTGCGCGCGAACCGCGCCACCTCGACGTTCACCACGAGGTTGCCGATCAGCGGAAGCTTCAGCACGCGAGCGTCCCAGCGCCGGCGCACCTTCGGCTGCCGCAGGCGCATGCGCATCCACGCGACCGCGAGCACGACCGCGCCGACGAGCGCCCACCACCAGTCGCGCACGAACTTGCCCGTCACGACGACGACCTCGGTGGCGAGCGGCAGGGCCTTGCCCGCCTGCGAGAACGTCTGCTCGAACTGCGGCACCACCCACACGAGCAGCACCATCACCGATGCGATCGCGACGCAGATGAGGATCGTGGGATAGATGAGCGCGGCGGTCACGCTCTCGCGCAGCTCCTTGTTGCGCTCGATCGTCTCCGCGAGGCGCGTGAGCACGACGCCCAGCGCGCCGCCGGCCTCGCCCGCGCGCACGATGTTGACGTAGAAGCGCGAGAAGATGTCGCGGCGCGCATCGAGCGCCTGCGACAGCGACTTGCCGCCCCGCACGTCGTCGCGGATCTGCTGCAGCAGCGCGATGACCGGGGGCGTGGGCGCCAGCTGGATCAGGAGCTCGAGCGCGCGATCGAGGGGCAGCCCGGCCCGCAGCAGCGTCGCGAGCTCGCGCGTCATGCTGCCGAGCTGGTCGCGCGAGACCTTGCGCGAGGCGAACAGCCGCCGGCGCGGGCGCGCCTGTCGCCGTGCCTGCCGCGCCGCCGCGGCCCGCCACGGCGGGACCGACCTGCATGGGCAGCATGCCCTGGTCGCGCAGGCGCTCGACGATCTCGCTCTCGTTGGCGGCCTCGAGCTCGCCCGTGGCGAGGTCGCCGGCCGCATCGAGGGCCCTGTAGCTAAAGACGGGCATGCGCTGTCATCTCGTCCCGCGTCACGACTCGCGCGTGACGCGCAGGACTTCCTCGAAGGTGGTGACGCCGCGCACCGCCTTGCGCAGCCCGTCCTCGTACATCGTGAGCATGCCTTCGCGGATCGCCTCGTTGCGCAGATCCGCGGACGTGGCGTGCTTCATCACGAGGCTGCGCAGCGGATCCGTCATGGGCAGCATCTCCAGGATGCTCACCCGCCCGCTGTAACCCGTCTGCGAGCAGTGCTGGCAACCTTTCGGGCGATAGAGCGTGATCGGCCCCGAAGGCACCAACCGGCGCAGGCCGAGCTGCTCCACGATCTCCGGCAGCGCGGTGTACGGCTCCTTGCACTGCGCGCACAGCGTGCGCACCAGACGCTGGGCGAGGATGCCGATCACCGTCGAGGTGAGCAGGTAATCCTCGACGCCCATGTCGAGCAGCCGGTTCACCGTCGACGCCGCATCGTTGGTGTGCACCGTCGAGAGCACGAGGTGACCCGTCAGCGCGGACTGCACCGCGATCTGCGCGGTCTCGAGGTCGCGGATCTCGCCGATCATGATCACGTCGGGATCCTGGCGCACGATCGAGCGCAGCGCATTCGCGAACGTGAGGTCGATCTGCGGCTTCACCTGGATCTGGTTGATCCCCGGCATCTGGTACTCGACCGGATCCTCCACGGTGAGGATCTTCACGTCGGGCTGGTTGAGCTTTTCGAGCGCCGTGTAGAGCGTGGTCGTCTTGCCGGAGCCCGTGGGGCCGGTGACGAGCAGGACGCCGTGCGGCTGCAGCAGGATGTCGAGGAAGATCTTGAGCGTGTCGTCCTCGAAGCCGAGGCGCTTGAAGTCGAGGGCGACACCGCCCTTGTCGAGAATCCGCATCACCACCGATTCGCCGTGCATGGTGGGCACGGTCGACACGCGCAGGTCGATCTCCTTGCCCTGAACGCGCAAACGGATGCGCCCGTCCTGCGGCAGGCGTCGCTCGGCGATGTCGAGGTTCGCCATGATCTTGATCCGCGAGATCACGGCGGCCGAGAAGCGCCGCGGCGGCGACTCGACCTCGTGCAGCACGCCGTCGATGCGATAGCGCACCACGAGCCGGTTCTCGAACGGCTCGATGTGGATGTCCGACGCGCGCGTTTCCAGCGCGTTCGTGATGACGAGGGAGACGAGCCGGATGACGGGCGCCTCCGACGCGAGGTCCTTCAACTGCTGGACGTCGGCGTCGAACGCGAGATCGTCGACCCGCTGCTCGACGTCGCCGACGATCTGGCCCAGCGCGGACTTCCCGGCGCCGTAGAGCCGCTCCATCGCGGCCTCGAGCTCCGTCGGAATCGCTACCAGCGGCCGCACCTCGCGCCCGTGACCATCCGGAACGCGTCGATGGTGTAGTCGTCGGTCGGATCGGCCATCGCCAGCGCGAGCTCGTGCTCGTCCTCGCGCACCGGCAGCGCGCGCGATTCGCGCAGGAAGCGCGGCGAGATGCGCTCCTCGAGTATGGGAAACTCGGGATAGCCCGAGGGTTCGACGAGCGGCAGCCCCAGCTGGACCGCGAGCGCCTCCGCGACGTCGCGTTGCGCGCACACGCCGAGCGTCACGAGCAGGGCGCCGAGCTTTTCCCCGCTCTCCTGCTGCAGCCGCAGCGCGCGGTCGAGCCCGGCCGCATCCAGCTTGCCGCGCTCGATCAGGAGCTCGCCGAGTCTCTTGCGCGGCGCGTCCATTACGCGCACTCCTCGGCCCAACGGAAGGGGAATTGCTCAAAAATCATGCATGGGATCATAGCATAGCGACCCTGCCTATTACGGCAGTTTCGCGCTCAAATCAAGGGTTTGCAGCTGGACTTTCGACCGCTCTGTCGCCGATCCGCGACGCCTGCCCGCCCTTCTGTCGCCCCCGCCCGACGTCGTGTCGGCTGGATGCGTCGAAACGCCCGGGCGGCCGTCGCACCCGACCGATCGCCGCTTCGCGGTCTTGAAAGCTCCGGCACGATCGCCGGGATGCAGCGCGGCGGCGCGATCAGATGCTCCGGAAGCAGCGCTCGGCGATGCGCAGCGTTTCGTCCACGATCGCACGCGTGTGCGCAGCCGACACGAACCCCGCTTCGAACGCGGAAGGCGCGAGATACACCCCGGCATCGAGCATGGCGTGGAAGAAGCGATTGAAGCGCGCCTTGTCCGTCGCCATCACCTCGTCGTAGCTGCCCGGCACCCGCTCGGCGAAGTACAGGCCGAACATGCCGCCCACCGCTTGCGCCGAGAACGCGACGCCCGCGGCGCGCGCCGCGGCGACCATGCCCTGCGTGAACTCCAGCGTGCGCGCCGCGAGATTCTCGTGGAACCCGGGCGCCGCAATCGCGCGCAGCGTGGCGAGTCCCGCTGCGACCGCAACCGGATTGCCGGACAGCGTCCCCGCCTGATACACGGGACCGAGCGGCGCGATCTTCTCCATCACGGCGCGACGCCCGCCGAACGCGCCGACCGGCATGCCGCCGCCGATCACCTTGCCCAGGGTGGTGAGGTCGGGCGTGATGCCGTAGAGGCCCTGAGCGCCGGACGGATGCACGCGAAAGCCCGTCATCACCTCGTCGAAGATCAGCAGCGCGCCGTGGCGATCGCACACCGACCGCAGGCCGTGCAGGAACCCCGGTGCGGGTGCGATCAGGTTCATGTTGCCCACCACCGGCTCGACGATGATGCAGGCGATGTCGTCGCCCTGCGCGCGGAAGGCCGCTTCTCGACGGCATCGAGATCGTTGTACGGCAGCACCACCGTTTCGTTGGCGATGGCGGCCGGCACACCCGCCGACGACGGCTGGCCGAACGTGAGCGCGCCCGAGCCCGCCTTCACGAGCAGGCTGTCGCCGTGGCCGTGATAGCACCCCTCGAACTTGACGATCTTGCTGCGGCCGGTGGCACCGCGCGCGAGGCGCAGCGCCGACATCGTCGCCTCGGTGCCCGACGACACGAGACGCACGAGGTCCATCGACGGCACGCGGGCGCACAGCGTCTCGGCCATCTCGACCTCGAGCTCCGTCGGGGCACCGAACGACAGGCCGTGAACGGCGGTCTCCTGCACCGCGCGCACGACGTCCGGATGCGCATGACCGAGGATCGCCGGTCCCCACGAGCCGACGTAATCGATGTAGCGCGTGCCGTCCGCATCCCACAGGTACGCGCCCTCGCCGCGCGTGAAGAAACGCGGCGTCCCGCCCACCGAACGAAAGGCGCGCACGGGCGAATTGACGCCGGCCGGAATGGTGCGCTGGGCGCGCTCGAACAGTTCTTCGTTGCGGGTCATGGCGAGGTCGACGAAGTGGGCGAGGCAAAGAGATCGGCGATGGCGCGCGCACCCGCCGTGATGGCGAGCGCGTCGCCGGCCGCGAACACGTCGGAGACGACGGCGACGGCATCGGCGCCGGCGTCGCGCAACACCGCGGCATTCTCGCGCGTGATGCCGCCGATGGCCACGATGGGGACGCCGAGCGCGCGAGCGCCGCGCAGCAGGTCGAGGCCGGCACGACGCGCCTCGGGCTTCACGCGCGAGGCGAAGAAGCTGCCGAAGGCGATGTAATCGGCGCCGGCGCTCGCGGCGGCGCGCGCGAGCCCGGGATCGTCGTAGCAGGACACGCCCACCAGGCGCTGCGGTCCCACGCACTCGCGCGCGGCGGCGATGGCGCCGTCGTGCTCGCCGACGTGCACCCCGTCCGCATCGACGTCCGCAGCGAGATGAGCGTCGTCGTTGACGATGAACAGCGCACCGCGCTCGCGACAGAGCTCGGCCAGCGCTCGCGCCTGCGTGCGCTGCACGGCCGGGTTCGCGGTCTTGTTGCGGTACTGCACCACGTTCGCGCCGCCGTCGAGGGCTGCCGCCACCATCGCGCGCAGGCGAGGCGTGTCGGCAAGGTCCGGCGTCACGGCGTACAGGCCGCGCACGCGGCGCGCGCGATCAGTGGCTGCTGCGCGCATCGGAGCTCGGGCTCTCGCTCGCCTCTCCGCCGGGAGCGTCGTCATCCTCGCGCGCCCAGAACAGGCGGTCGGGAAGGAACTGCCCCATGCCCGGACGGTACGCGCGCTTCAACGTATGCCACGTGTAGTCCTGCGCCTCGCGCACCGCCTCGGCGATCTCGAGACCGTTCGCGATCATCGCTGCGATCGCGGAGGCGAGCGTGCAGCCGGAGCCGTGGTAGCTGCCCGGAAGGCGCGGCCACTTGTCGGTGCGCACGACGCCTTCGCGCCCGTAGAGGGTGTTGATCACCTCGGTCGTCGCTTCGTGCGTCCCGGTGACCAGCACGTACTCCACGCCGAGATCGAGCAGCCGCGCGGCGCATGCATCGAGCGCCTCGTCGTCGTCCTCGTCGGCGTCGGCGAGCCGGCGCACTTCCATGCTGTTGGGCGTGAGCACCGTCGTCTGCGGCAGCAGCAACTCGCGGATGGCCTGCGTCATGTCCTCGGTCGCAAGCTCGTCGCCCCGGCCCGAAGCGAGCACCGGATCCAGGATCAGCGGCACGTCGGGATAATCCGAGATCACCTCCGCGATCGCCGCGATGTTCTCCACGCTGCCGAGCACGCCGATCTTGAACGCATCGACGGGCATGTCCTCGAGAATGCAGCGCGCCTGGTCGACGATGAGATCGGAATCGAGCGCCTGCACCGCCTCGACGCCGATCGTGTCCTGCACCGTGATCGCCGTGAGCACGGACAGCGGATGACAGCCCATGCTGGAGAGCGTGAGGATGTCGGCCTGGATGCCCGCGCCGCCGGAGGGATCGGAAGCGGCGAACGTGAGGACGATCGGGGGAAAGCCGGGATCGGGATTGCGCATCGCGCGAGGGAGCGTGCACGCCGCGAGAGCGACGGTGGGCACGCGGAGGCTTGTTAGAATTCGAATTTTACTCCATGCGCCTCTCGCCCGCCCGATGAAAAAGTACATGTGCCTGATCTGCGGCTTCATCTACGACGAGGAGACGGGCGCGCCGGAAGAAGGCATTTCCCCGGGAACGAAATGGGAAGACGTACCGCCCAACTGGACGTGCCCGGAATGCGGCGCCAGGAAGGAAGATTTCGAGATGATCGAGCTGTAGCGGGCTCGCTCCCGATCCTGCGCGGGCTCGCCGTTCGCTTCGGGCGACCCGTCGCTGAACGCTCACCACGGGACTCCGACATGCGCATCCTCCACACCATGCTTCGCGTAGGCGACCTGCAGCGCTCCATCCGGTTCTACACCGAGGTGCTCGGCATGAAGGTCCTGCGCTCCACCGACCGGCCGGACCAGAAGTACACGCTCGCCTTCGTCGGCTACGGCGACGAGAGCGAGCACGCCGTGCTCGAGCTCACCTACAACTACGGCGTCGATCATTACGATCTCGGCACCGCGTACGGCCACGTCGCCATCGCGGTGCCGAACGCGGCCGCCGCATGCGAGGCCGTGCGCGCGAAAGGCGGCGCCGTCACGCGCGAGGCGGGACCGGTGAAGGGCGGCTCGACGGTGATCGCATTCGTGCAGGATCCCGACGGCTACAAGATCGAGCTGATCGAGCACGCCACCTAGCCGCCGCGCGCGTTGCCGTGAGTGCCGGGTCGGGACGGCTCGCTCCCAGCGAACACGCCGGACGCGACGGCGGGCCACCCCGTTACTCGGAGTAGAACCCGCCGTCTGCAGCTCGTTACCCGGCGGCGTGGTTGCGGCGGGACCTACTCCGAGTAATGGCGGGCGGCGAGCGTGCCCTCGTACGCGCGCAGGAGCAGCGCCTCCCAGTCGCGGGCGAAGCTCGCGGTGTCGAAGAGCGGCAGGCGGTGCCGCGCGCGCAAGAGGTGCTCGCGGTATCGCGCGAGCTCGGCGGGCGCCGACAGCAGCCCGAGGAGCCGCGCGCGGTACTCGTCGAGCGAATGCGTGACGAGCTGCGGCAGCTCCGCGGCGCGCAGCAGGCTCGCACCCACGCGTCCGGCGAACGTCGTGCCCCGACAGGTCAGCACGGGCACCCCTGCCCAGAGCGAATCGCATGCCGTCGTGTGCTGGTTGTACGGCAGCGTATCGAGCGTGAGATCGGCGCAGCCGACCCTGTCCATGTGCGCAGCCTGCGGGAGCAGCGGCGCGAACACGATCCGCTCCGGGTCGACGCCGGCGTGCCGCGCCTCCGCGTGCAGGTTGCGCTGCTGCGCCGGGGTGGGCGCAAGCAGCCACAGCACCGCGCGCGGCGCTGCGCGCAAGGCGTCGAGCCAGATCGAGAACACCGGCCGCGTGAGCTTGTACCCCTGGTTGAAGCACGACAGCACGAGCGCATCCGCGGGCAGGCCGTGCCGCTCCCGCGGCTCGACGCGAGGCACCGGTCGCCGGCTGTCGTTCACGAAATAGCAGCGCGGCAGCCGCCACACGCGTTCGTGATAGAACCTCTCGTCGCCGGGCGGCACGACTTCATCGTCCGCAATCAGGCCGTCGATCGCGTCGTAGCCGATCGTGCCGGGGAAGCTCATGTAGTGCAGCTGCACCGGCGCGGGTCGTGGCGCGAGAATCTCGAGGCGCGCACCCTGCGTGAGCCCCTTGCGATCGATCAGCACGTCGATGCCGTCCTCGCGGATGAGCCGCGCTGCTTGCGCATCCGACACGCCGTCCAAGTCGCGCCACGCGTGGAAGGCGTTGCGGATGCGCGCGCGCAGCTCGCTGCCGTCGTCCGGACCGTAGCTGTAGCCGAAGATCTCGAAGCGATCGCGGTCGTGCTCCTCGAACAGCGCCGCCATCAGGCGCCCGGTCGGGTGCTCCCGAAAGTCGCTCGACAGATAGCCGACACGCAGCCGCGGGCCACGCGGATGCGGCGGCGGCGGCGCGGCGGGTCGCGGCAGGACGGCGCTCGACCAGCGCCGCGCGACCGCGAGCTGCTCCTCGGGCCCGATGTCCATGCCCAGCGCGATGAACGGCGGCCAGCGCGGATCGCCATCGGGATCGGCGAGCGTCGCGAGCAGGCGCTCGCGCAGGCGATCGACGTCGTCCCACGCGCACATCTGCTGGCGCGCCTGCAGCAGATTGGCGAGCGCGGGCGTCAACGCCGGCGCGAGCGCGACCGCGCGCTCGAACGCGTGCACCGCATCCTTCTCGTCGCCGGTCCCACGCAATGCGAGGCCGAGGTTGTCCCACGCCTCGCCGGTTTGTGCGCCGAGCTCGATCGCCCTGCGCAGGTGCGAGCACGCCTCGCCGTGGCGTCGCGCGTCGACGCAAGCAGCGCCCAGCGCGAGGAGCACGCCCGGATCGTCGGGCGCGAGCTGCAGCGCGCGCCCGAGCGTCTCGCAGGCCGCCGCGGGCTGGCCCACCAGCTTGAGCAGCACGCCGTGCTGGTAGAGCAGCGCGGCGGACCGCGGATCGCGGGCGAGGCCGTCGCGACAGAAGCGGTCCGCCGCGGCGAAGTCGTGCCGGCGCGTGGCGAGCCGCGCGGCATGAACCCACGCTGAGGTCGAGCTCCTGCCCGCCTGCATCGCACGATCGAGCGCAGCCCGCGCTTCGTCGATGCGATCCTGTCGCTCCAGCGCGAGCGCGAGTTGCGTCCACGCCGATCCGTCCTCGGCATCGCGCTCCACGATGCGGCGCAACGCGCGCTCCGCTGCGCCCGCATCGCCTTCGTCGAGCGCGAGCCCCGCTTCTTCCTGCAGCACGGCGGCGGCGTCGGGCGCGACGGCACGCGCCCGCTCGAGCGCAGCGCGCGCTGCGGCCCAGTCGGAGCGCGAGCGCTCGAGGCGCGCCAGCGTGAGCCACAGGTCCGTGGGCGGCAGGCCCATGCGTGCCGCTGCAGCGATGCCGCGCGCGAGACGCTCGCGTGCCGCATCGATCTCGCCTCGGCGCACGCTGCCCTGCGCGAGCTTGAGCAGCGCGCCCGGGTGCTCCGGTATCGCCGCGAGAATGCGTGCGTAGATGGCGTCCGCTTCGGCGTACCGTCCGGCGGCCTCGTGCGCGAAGGCCTGCTCGAAAGCGGCGGCAACGGTGACTTGCGAGCTCATCGGATCACCTTCGGACGGCGCGCTCATGACGCGTCGCCCGGCGCCATCGTTCGCGACCGCGCCCCGCCCGCTTGCCTCCGATCAGCCCGCGCCGTCGAGCAGCGCGCGGATGTCGTGCGCGAACACCTGGGGTCCCTGGCCGTACGCGACGTACACGCGAAGCCGTCCCTGCGGGTCGAAGACGAACGTGCCCGCGGAATGGTCGACGGTGTAAGTGTCCGGCGTGGGACCGGGTTGCTTCTGCACCAGGATCTTGAACTCCTTCGTGACGCGCGCCGTTGCCTCGGCGTCGCCGCGCAACCCGATGAACGTCGGGTTGAACGCGGGCACGTAGCGCGCGAGAAGCTCCGCCGTGTCGCGCTCGGGATCGACGGTGATGAACACCACCTGCACGCGCTGCGCATCCTGGCCGAGCTGCTTCATCGCCTCGGCGAGCTCCGCGAGCGTCGTCGGGCATACGTCCGGACAATGCGTGTACCCGAAGAAGACCACGACCACCTTGCCCCGGAAGTCGGCAAGCGTACGGCGGTGTCCCGATGCATCGACGAGATCGAAGTCGCGACCGAACGACGTGCCGGTCACGTCGGAGCCCTGGAACTTCGGGGCGTCGGGCCCGCAGGCGGCCAGCAGCGACGCGAGCAGCGCAACGAGCAGCAGCCGCCATGCCGCCCGATGCGCATGCGCAGCCCGGCCACCGCCGCTCAGCATGGCGACGCGTTCCGTGACATGCGCGTTGGCCACGGCGGCGATGGCGTGGCTCAGCGCCAGTAGTGGTCGACGAGCAGCGCGGAGAACAGCGCCGCGAGGTAGTAGATCGAGTACTTGAAGGTGGCGCGCGCCAGCGCATCGCTGTAGTTGCGGTAGAGCTCCACCGCGTGCGCGAGGAAGATGCCGCCCAGCGCGAGCGCCGCAACGAGATAGATGAGGCCGCTCATCGCGATCGCGAACGGCAGCATCGTCACGGCGATCAGGATGCAGGTGTAGAGCACGATCATGAGGCGCGTGAAGTGCGGACCGTGCGTGACCGGCAGCATCGGCAGGCCCGCCCGCGCGTAGTCGTTGGCGCGATACAGCGCGAGCGACCAGAAGTGCGGCGGGGTCCACGCGAAGATGATGAGGAAGAGCAGCAGCGGCTCCGCGCTCACGCTGCCGGTCACCGCGACCCACCCGAGCACCGGCGGCATCGCGCCGGATGCACCGCCGATCACGATGTTCTGCGGGGTCGCCGGCTTCAGCAGCACCGTGTAGACGATCGCGTAGCCGACGAACGTGGCGAGCGTGAGCCACATCGTCAGGGGATTCACGAGCTCGTGCAGGACGACGAGGCCGATGCCGCCCACGATGCACGCGAACGCGAGGGTCTGCGCGGACGTGATCTCGCCGCGGGGCAGCGGCCGGCTGCGCGTGCGCGTCATCACGCCGTCGATCTTCTGCTCGACCAGGCAATTGATCGCGGCGGCCGCTCCGGCGACCAGCGCGATCCCGATGGTGCCGAACAGCACGGCGGCTGCGGGCGGCAGCTCCGGCGCGGCAAGGAACATCCCGATGATCGCGGTGAACACGACGAGCGACACGACCCGCGGCTTGGTGAGCGCGAGGAATTGCCGGAACCGGTCTTCGGTGAGTGCGAGGGTGGTCATGGCCGGAGTGGCACCCACAGCCATGGGCGCCGAATGCGAAGCCTTTGATTCTAGCATTCCGAGCCTCTCATCCGATGGACGATGCCTGGAGGAGCCGGCGCAGGTCGTGCGCGAGCTTCTTGACATCCGGGTCTTCGGGGTACTGCAGCACGAGGTTGCCCAGCGGATCGATCAGGTAGATCGCCCGGTCGCCCGCAGGCAGCGCCCGCATGCCGCCCGATGCGGCACGCGCAATCATCAGCCCGGGATGCTCCGCAACCAGCCCGGGCTGCGGCGTCGTGTCGTCGGTAACGAGCCACACGCGCACCACGCGATCCTGGTCCTTGTTCTGCATCGTGCGCGCCTGTCGCGTTGCGTACAGCTCCCGGTCGCAGGCGGCATCGCACGCACCCGGCGCGGCGACGAGAAGGACCCACTTGCCCTTCAGCTGGGACATCGCGAACGCCCGCCCATCGGCCGCGGTGCCGGTGATCTCGGCCGCCGGCGCAACCGCGAGCAGCGTGCCGTAGTTCGTATGCGAGGCGCGTGGAAAGAAGTAGTACGCGATGGTCGACCCCAGCACCGGCGCTATGCCCACGGCCGCAATCAGCAGCAACGTGCGCCGTGTCTTGCGCCGGTCGGGCGTGCGGGCGGCAGGGGCTTCAGTCATGGCGCTTGGTGCGTGCGGTCCGCTTGCCGGTACGGCGCAAGTGCGTCACCCCCCAGAACACCACCGCCAGCAGTGCGAACGCGTACCACTGGACCATGTACATGCGGTGCGTATCGATGCCGAAATCGGGGGCCGGCCACGTGCGCACGAGATCGTCGACCGGGCCCGCAGGCGACGTCTGCTCGACGATGACAGGCAGGAGCTTCAGCCCGGATGCGGACGCGAAGCGACCGACATCGAGATGCTGCCGGACGACGCCGGACGATGCATCGCTGCCCAGCGAGAAGTAGCGCGGCGGCACGTCCAGGCGACCGCGCAACACGATGATCCCCGGAGGCGGCGGCACGTCGGGCAACTCGCTGCGCGAGCGGCCCAGCGCGACCCAGCCGCGATCGACGAGGACCGCGCGACCGTCCTTCATCACGAACGGCGCCACCACGTCGTATCCGGGCCGGCCTTCGTGGACCTTGTTGTCCAGCAGGATCTGGCGCTCCGCGTCGAATGCACCTTGGAGCTCGACCGGCCGGTAGCGCAGCGCCGACGGGTCGGCGCCCGCGGCCACGTCGAGCGCATGCAGCGGCGCCGCGACGCTCGCCGCTTCGTATTGCGCCTGGAGCGCAGCCTTGTAATGCATGCGCGCGCGCTGCCAGTTGCCCGCAGTCACGCACAGCGCCACGACGAGGATCGTGGCGACCGTGGGGGCATAGCGGCGAAACGCCGCCCGCCGCGGCGTATCCACGGCGGGCACGGCGAGTGCGGTGGCCAAAGGCGCGCTCATCCTCGGTTTATACTGGGACCGGAGGTTGCGCCTGCGTGAAGATCATCGTCGTCCTCGTTCTCATCGCCATCATCGCGAGCCTGTTCTCGGCGCTGTATTTCCTTTATCACGACAAAGGACACGGCAACCGGATGGTCAAGGCGCTGGCCCTGCGCGTGGGCCTTTCCGTGGGCCTGTTCGCGTTCCTGATGATCGCGTACTGGCTCGGCTGGATCGGCCCGGGCGGCCTGCGCTAACCGATCCGCAGCGCTTCGACCGGCGAGCCGATCGCCGTTGCACGACGGGCGCCGCAGTCGCCGGCAAGGCCGGCATCGCCCGATGAAGCAACCACGCTCCGGAGCCGCGATCAGGCGCCGGTGAGGCGCCATGACGTGGAGCCGGCCGTCAGACCATCCAGTACACCAGCACGAACAGCAACAGCCAGACCACGTCGACGAAGTGCCAGTACCAGGCCGCGGCCTCGAAGCCGAAGTGGTGCTCGGCGTCGAAGTGGCCCTTGATCGCGCGGCCGAGCATGACCGACAGCATGATCGCGCCGATGGTCACGTGCGCGCCGTGGAAGCCCGTCAGCAGGTAGAAGGTCGAGCCGTACACGCCCGTCGAGAGCTTCAGGTTGAACTCGGTCCACGCGTGGTGGTACTCGTACGCCTGCAAGCCGAGGAACGTGAAGCCCAGCGCGATGGTGATGAAGAGCCACAGCTTCAGGCCGCCGCGATGGCCGGCCTTCAGCGCGTGGTGCGCGATCGTGAGCGTGACGCCGGAGGTGAGCAGGATCAGCGTGTTGATCGCCGGAATCCCCCACGCGGCCATCGGCGTGAACTGCTCGCGGATGTACGGCCCGACGCTCGGCCAGCCCGCGACGAAGTCGGGCCACACGAACTCCTTCGACATGAGGCCGCCGAGGTCCGGCACGGACAGCACCCGGATGTAGAACAGCGCGCCGAAGAACGCGCCGAAGAACATCACCTCGGAAAAGATGAACCAGCTCATGCTCCAGCGGAACGACGTGTCGACGCGCTTGTTGTAGAGCCGGTGCTCCGATTCGCCGATCACCGTGCCGAACCAGCCGAACAGCATGATCACGAGCACGCACACGCCCGCGAGCAGCATCCAGGGGCCGGCGCCGACGTGGTTCATCCAGAGCGCCGCGCCGGACGCCATGAGCAGCAGGGCGAGCGAGCCCGTGATCGGCCAGTGGGACGGCTGCGGGACGTAGTAGTAAGGCTTGACGCCCGGTTGTGCTGCGCTCATCGGTGACTCCCTGGTGTAAGCGATGTCCTGGGCGCGCCGCGCATCCGCCCGTTTCCCCTGGCAGGCCGCGGCTCGCGCGCGATCTCGATTCAACTGCTCTTGCCGTTCTCGACCTCGAAGAACGTGTACGAAAGCGTGATGGTCCCGATGTCCTTCGGCAGGCTCGGGTCGACCACGAACACCACCGGCATCTTGCGCCGCTCGCCGGGCTCGAGCACCTGCTTCGTGAAGCAGAAGCAGTCGAGCTTGTGGAAGTACTCCGCGGCCTGCTGCGGACCGAAGCTCGGTATCGCCTGCCCGGTGATGCGCCGATCCGTCGTGTTCACGACTTCGTACATCACCTGGGTCACCTCGCCAGGATGCACCGGCTCCAGCGTCTGCAGCGGACGGAATTCCCACGGCGAGCTTGCGCACGTTGGCGTCGAACTCGATGCGCACGGTGCGGCTGTAGTCGACCTGCGTGTTGCGCACCTCGTCGGCACGGTCGATGTCGCGCAGCCCGGTGACCCTGCAGATCTGGTCGTAGAAGGGGACCAGCGCGAAGCCGAACCCGAACATGACGAGCACCACCACGCCGAGCTTGATGAGCAGCGCGCGGTTGTCGGCTTTCTGGACGGCGTTCATCGACGGGACCGGATGCTGCGACCGATCGCCACCACCAGGAACACCACGATCGCGAGCCCGAGCACGGTGAGGCCTCCGCCCTCCGGACCGAAATAGCGGGCCGCGATCACGCCGACGAAGAAGATTGCGGCGATCGACGCGAGCGTGAGCCCGAGTCGGACGTTGGCGCGGGAGTTGCGGCTGTCGTTCATGCGTGCAGGCGATCTCGACCGGGCCGGCCGGAGCCGGACCGGTCACCGATCAGCGGACTTCGGGCGGGGTCTCGAACGTGTGATACGGCGCGGGCGACGGCAGCGTCCACTCGAGCGTCTGCGCGCCGTCCCACGGCTTCGCGGGCGCGCGCTCGCCGTTGCCGCGGATGCACTGGATCACCGCGTAGAGCAGCAGCAGCTGCGAGAACCCGAACCCGAAGGCGCCGATCGACGCGACCATGTTCCAGTCGGCGAACTGCTGCGCGTAGTCCGGAATGCGCCGCGGCATGCCCGCGAGCCCCAGGAAGTGCATCGGGAAGAAGGTGACGTTGAAGAAGATGAAGGACAGCCAGAAGTGGACCTTGCCCACGGTCTCGTTGTACATCGTGCCCGTCCACTTCGGAATCCAGTAGTAGATCCCGCCGAAGAACGCGAACAGGCTGCCGGCCACCATCACGTAGTGGAAGTGCGCCACCACGTAGTAGGTGTCCTGCAGCTGCACGTCGACCGGCATGATGGCGAGCACGAGGCCGGTGAAGCCGCCCATCGTGAACAGGAACAGGAAACCGATCGCGAACAGCATCGGGGTCTCGAGGCTGATCGAGCCCTTCCACATGGTCGCCACCCAGTTGAACACCTTCACGCCGGTGGGCACCGCGATCAGCATCGTCGCGTACATGTAGAACAGCAGGCCGGCCGTGGGCAGGCCCGTCGTGAACATGTGGTGCGCCCAGACGATGAACGACAGGATGGCGATGCCGGCGGTCGCGTAGACCATCGACGCGTAGCCGAACAGCGGCTTGCGCGAGAACACCGGGATGATCTGGCTGATGATCCCGAACGCCGGCAGGATGATGATGTAGACCTCGGGATGGCCGAAGAACCAGAAGATGTGCTGGAACAGGACGGGGTCGCCGCCGCCCGCCGCGTTGAAGAAGCTCGTGCCGAAGTGGCGGTCCGTGAGCAGCATCGTCACCGCCCCGGCCAGCACCGGCATGACCGCGATCAGCAGGTACGCGGTGATGAGCCACGTCCAGCAGAAGAGCGGCATCTTCATGAGCGTCATGCCGGGCGCGCGCAGGTTGAGGATCGTGGTGACGATGTTGATGGAGCCCATGATCGACGACGCGCCCATGATGTGGACCGCGAAGATCGTGAAGTCCATGGCCATCGGTTGCTGGATCGACAGCGGCGCGTACATCGTCCAGCCCGCCGCCATGGCGCCGCCCGGCAGGAAGAAGGACGTGATCAGCAGGATGGCGGCCGGCGGGAGCAGCCAGAAGCTCCAGTTGTTCATGCGCGCGAAAGCCATGTCCGGCGCGCCGATCAGCATCGGGATCATCCAGTTCGCGAAGCCGACGGCCGCCGGCATGATCGCGCCGAAGATCATCACCAGGCCGTGCATCGACGTCATCGAGTTGAACAGCTCGGGATTGACGACCTGCAGCCCGGGCTCGAACAGCTCCGCCCGGATCGTGAGCGCCATCACGCCTCCGACGAGGAACATCGTGAACGAGAACCACAGGTACAGCGTGCCGATGTCCTTGTGGTTGGTGGTGGTGAGCCAACGCATCAGCCCGGTGGGATGGTGCTCGTGGCCGTGCTCGTGACCTGCGACGTGATCGTGGGGGATGCTGCTCATCGGACTCTCCTGGCGTGCTGCGTATGCGGTGGGCGTAGCGGTGTCGAGCCGGCGTCAGCTCTTGCCGCGGGCCGCCTTCACGTCGGCGGGCTGGACGGGCGCACCCTGGTTACCCCAGCTCGCGCGGGTGTAATCGATGACGGCCGCGAGATCGGTATCGGAAAGCTGCTTCCACGACGGCATCGCCGTGCCCGGCTTGCCGTTCAGCACGATGTGGATCTGGTCCGCCGGGACGCCGTTGACGATCTTCGAACCCGCAAGCGCCGGGAACGTGCCCGGTATGCCCTGGCCGTTCGCCTGGTGGCACGCCGCGCAGTTGGCGGCGAAGATCCCCGCGCCCTTGCCGGCGAGCTCCTTTGCATCCCATTGCTTGTTCGGATCCTCCCCTGCGGCCGCGTTCTTCTGCTTCTGCTGCGCCACCCATGCCTTGTAGTCCTCGGGCGACTTCACCTCGACCACGATGGGCATGAAGCCGTGCTCCTTGCCGCACAGCTCGGCGCACTGGCCGCGGTAGGTGCCGACCTTCTCCGCCTTGAACCACGCGTCGCGCACGAACCCCGGGATCGCGTCCTGCTTCACGCCGAATGCCGGCATCCACCACGAGTGGATGACGTCGTTCGCCGTGATGAGCAGGCGCACCTTCGCGTTGACCGGCACCACCATCGGGTTGTCGACCTCGAGGAGGTAGTTGGGCCCCTTCGGCTCGCGGTTCTCGCGCTGCGCGAGCGGCGTTGCAAGGCTCGAGTAGTACCCGAAGCCATCGTGGATGTAGTCGTAGTTCCACTTCCACTGGTAGCCGGTCACCTTGATCGTGACATCGGGCGCCGACGTGTCCTTCAGCGCGAGCACCGTCTTCGTCGCCGGCCACGCCATGAACAGCAGGATGAGGAAGGGGATCACGGTCCACACGACTTCGACGAGCGTGTTCTCGTGGAAGTGCGCGGCCTGGTGCCCGACGGACCGGCGATGCTTGAACAGGGCGTAGAACATCACCCCGAACACGCCGATGAAGATCGCGAGGCAGATCCACATGATGTAGCTGTGGAGCTCGTACATCTGCCGCGCGATGGGCGTGACCGGGTCCTGCAGGTTGTAGCGCGCCACGTCCACCGGCGACGCCGCCTGCGCCGCGAATGCGCACACCGCCGGCAATGCCAGGAGCGCCACGCCTGCCGCGGCCGCACTCATCCGCCGCGCCATTCCACGCCATAGTCCAGTGCGCACCATCCGTCCCTCGATCGCGTCCAACGTTGTCCCCAAAAATGTCCCTCAGCGTGCCGCGAGCAGCCGCTTCAGCTCCTGCGCGACTCGTGCGCGCTCTGCCGGCGGCAGCTCGCCGCCGAATTCCACCGCCTGTCCCGCGAATCGCAGCGACAGCCGCGATGCCGCGAAGCCCCGGTCCGCGCCCTCGAGCTCGACCTGGACCCAGAACCGATTCCACTCCCGCCGATCGGCCCTGCCGCGCACCTCGCGCTCGACGATCACGCGGTCGCCGGCCACCACCAGCCGCTCCCAGTCGCGCGCCCGGCGCTCGACGTGCCAGAAGGCCAGCGCCAGCGCACCGATCTCGATGCACGACCACGGCAAGACCAGCCATGCTCCGAACGCCGTCAACGCCAACCCCACGCCCAGGGACGAGGCGGCGAGGATACCGAAAATCAGCCAGCGTTGCCGCGTCGCAAGCGCGTTGTTGCGGCTTGCTACGACGCAGAAATCGAAGTCGGCAGGCGGCGGAGGCAATGCGAACCCCGGAATCGTCGAACGATCCGCATCGACCGGAAGAACAAAGGGAGCCCAGTGCCCGACCGCATTTGATCTGGATCACCGACAGCCCACCTTTTCCCTGCCGGAGTGCGGTAGAGCCTGAAAATGTTAGCACGGAACTCTTGCGTGGGAGAACGTTTCCTGTCTACGGAACGTGTCCGCGCCGTGCGGTGAGGCCCATCGCCGCGCATTGCGCGCGCGCGAAGATGGCCTCGGCGCCGGGCGCACGCTCGCCACCAGCGGCGCCGGAAGCATGGCCTCGAGCGTTGCGACGCTCGCATCCGCCGCAGCCATGTCGCGGTCGATTGCGTTCGCGACCCATCCCGCAAGCGAGAGTCCCCGCGCCTGCACCGCAAGCGCCGTGAGCAAGGCGTGATTGAGGCAGCCGAGGCGCAGGCCCACGACGAGCAGCACCGGAAGCCCGAGCCGGGCGGGGATGTCGAGCACGTCGGTGCCGCGTCCGAGCGGGACCAGGGCGCCGCCCGCGCCCTCGACGACGACGACGTCGCTCGCCGCCGCGAGCTCGGCATAGGCGTGCGCGATGCGCTCGAGGTCGAGCGCCACCCCGGCGCGCGCGGCCGCGACGTGCGGTGCGATGGCGGGCACGAACGCATAGGGATTGACCGCGGCGAGCGGTGCCGCAACGTTGGCCGCGGCGCGCAGCGCGGCGACGTCCGCATTGACCTCCTCGCCCGGCGCGATGCCGCTCGCAACGGGCTTCATGCCCACGACGCGCAAGCCCTCGCGCGCGAGACTGCGCAGGAGGCCGACGGCGACGTGCGTCTTGCCCACGCCCGTGTCCGTCCCGGTGACGAATATTCCGCGGCTCATGACCGCAAGCTTCGGGCGCGCAGCCGGAGCCTTCGCGCGCGCGCTCATCGCCGACGCCGCTCGAGGTGCACGATCGCGTGTCCTTCCGCCGTGTGCGTTGGTGCCGTCTTCCACGCGTGCCCGTGCACCACCTCGAACGTCGCGGGAATCACGCCCTCGCGGCGCATGCCTTCGAGCGCCGCGACCAGGCGCTCCCAGCGGCCGCGGCCGAGCATTCCGCGCGGGCGGCCGCGCGTGGCGTTGGTGGCGCCGATCGCCTTCAGGTCCTGCATCATCCCCCTCGGCTCGCGGTAGGTGAGCGTGATCATCTCCATGTGCATGACCGGATCGGCGAAGCCGGTCTGCACGAGGAGATCGCCGATGTCGTGCATGTCGACGAACCGGCTCACGTGCGGCTCGGCGTCGACGGCGCGAAACGCGATGCGCAGCTCCTTCAGCGTGTCCGGGCCGAACGTGGTGAACGTCAGCAGGCCGCCGACCCGCAGCACGCGGTGGAGCTCGCCGAACGCGCGCCCGAGATCGTCGACCCACTGCAGCGCGAGATTGCTCCACACGAGATCGAATGCAGCCGGCGCGAACGGCAGCGCGGCGATGTCGCCGGCCACGAATGCGGGCGCGGGCGGCGAGGACCCGCGCAGCGTCGCCGCGAGGCGATGGAGCACCGAGCGCCGCTCGTCGTGGCGCTCGCGCGCGATCTCGAGCATCGGCACGGCGAGATCGAGCGCCACCCGCCGCGCCTGCGGATAGCGCACGCCGAGACCGGCCAGCGCCTCGCCGGTGCCGCAGCCCGCGTCGAGCACAGCCTGCGGCGCAAGCCTCACCACCTCGAGACGCTCGGCCATGCGAGCACCCACTTCCTTCTGCAGCACGGCCGCATCGTCGTACGTCGCGGCCGCGCGGCCGAACGCGCGCTGCACGGCCTTGCGGTCGGGCACGTCGGGGCGCGGTGCGAAGGGGTCGGGCTTCATCGGCAAGGGCGAGTGCGCGATGCGGTCAGGCTTCATCGGCGAAGGCGAGCAGCGCCTGCAGGAAGGCTTGCGGGTGCGACAGGAACGGGACGTGCGCGGCGCCCCGGATCACCGCAAGCCTTCCGCGCGGCAGGTGCGCGGCGAGCCAGCGGCTCGCCTCCACCGGTGCAAGGGTATCGCGGTCGCCGGCAACGACCAGCGCAGGCTGCAACACGCACGCCACGTCCGCGCGCAGATCGGTGTCGCGCAGGAGCGCGAGCCCCGCGGCGAGCACGGCGGGCGCGGGACGGCCGCGGGCGAAGAGCTGGTGGCGCATCGCCGCGAGCGCGGCGCGTGCGTCGTCGCTGCCTTGCAGTTGAAGCGCAAGGAAGCGCTTCAACGTGAGCTCGTACGCGACGCGAAGCTCGTCGCCGAAACGCGCGAGCGTCGGCTCGTCCATCGCGTGCGGCCAGTCGGGACCGGTGACGAACCGCGGCGTAGCGCCGGTGAGCACGATGCGCCCGATCGCCCGCGGCGCGCGCCGCGCCCATTCCAGCGCAATCAGCGCGCCAAGCGACCAGCCGAGCACGGTGAGGCTCGCTCCGGCTGGCAACCGCATCGACCTCCGCGGCGAAGCGTTCCGCGACGGCGGTCACGAGCGACGACAGATCGAACGCCGGGGGCGCGCCACTGTGCCCGTGACCCGGCAGGTCGACCGCATGCACGCGGTAGCGCGCCGCGAGCGCCGGCAGGACGGGCCCCCACAGGCCCGCGTGCATGCCCCATCCGTGCAGGAGCACCAGCGGCGGCCCGCTGCCGACCGCTTCGACGTGCAGCGTGGCCATTACACGGCCGGCGCGGGGCTCGGCGCGCTTGCGAGATCGCGCGCGATCGCGTGCAGCGCGGCAAGGAGCGCATCGACGTCGCCGGGCTCGTGGGCGGCGGTGAGGCTCACGCGCAGGCGCGCGGTTCCGGCGGGCACCGTGGGCGGCCGGATCGCAGGCACCCAGAAGCCGCGTTCCCACAACGCCTGCGCGAGCGCGAGTGCCACGCGGTTGTCGCCCACGACGAGCGGCTGGATCGCGGTGCGCGATTCCAGCAGCCGCCACGGCAATCCCCCCGCGCCGGAGCGCAGGCGCGCGACGAGCGCGAAGAGACGCTCCCGCAATGCCTCGTCCTCGCGGATGCACGCGAGGCTCGCGAGCAGCCCGCTCGCGAGGCCGGGTGGCGCCGCCGTGGTGTAGACGTACGGTCGCGCCGTCTGCACGATCGCCTCGACGATGGTCGGATGCGCGCTCACGAACGCTCCGGCGATGCCCGCGGCCTTGCCGAGCGTGCCCATCACCACGATGCGGTCGGAACGCAGCCCGCATTCCGCGACCGTGCCGCGCCCGCCGCCCAGCACGCCGAAGCCGTGCGCGTCGTCGACGACGAGCAGCGCGTCGAACTCCTCCGCAAGCGCGAGCAGTTGCGCGAGCGGCGCGACGTCGCCGTCCATGCTGAACACCGCGTCGGTGGCGATGATGCGACGCCGCGCTTCGGTTGCGGCGAGGCGCGCCCGCAGAGCGGCGAGATCGAGATGGGGATAGCGCACGAGCTTCGCCCGCGCGAGCAGCGCGCCGTCGTTGAGGCACGCGTGATTCAGGCGGTCGGCGAAGATCGCGTCGTTGCGCTGCGCCAGTGTCGTGAGCACCGCGAGGTTGGCGAGATATCCCGTCGAGAACGTCACGGCGCGCGCATCCGCGCATGGCCGCACCCAGTCCGCGAGCTCGGCTTCGAGCGCGGCGTGCGGCGCGAAGTGGCCCGAGATGAGATGCGATGCCCCCGCCCCCGCGCCCCATCGCGCGATGCCCGCCTGCGTGGCGGCGACGACGCGCGGATCGGCCGCGAGTCCGAGATAGTCGTTGCTCGCGAAGGCGACGAGCTCGCGACCGTCGACCCGCACGCGCGGTCCCTGCATGCTCGTCACGACGCGGCGCGTGCGTGCGAGTCCCTGCTCGCGCCGCGCGTCGAGCTCGCGTGCGAGATCCGCGATGCCGGAGCAGGTCAAGGCAAGCTCGCGCAGCTTCAGACGGCCGTGGTTTCGGCCCTGATCCCCAGCTTCGCGAGCAGTGCGCGGTCGGCGTCGACGTCCGGATTGCCCGTCGTGAGCAACTTGTCGCCGTAGAAGATCGAGTTCGCGCCGGCGAGGAAGCACAGGGCCTGCACCGCGTCGCTCTGCTCGCGTCGGCCCGCCGAGAGGCGCACCAGCGCACGCGGCATGGTGATGCGCGCGACGGCGACGACGCGCACGAACTCGAGCGGATCGATCGCGGGCTCGCCGTGCAGGCGATCGTGCAGCGGCGTGCCTTCGACCTGCACGAGGAAGTTGATCGGCACCGATTCCGGGTACGGATCGAGATTCGCGAGCTGCGCGACGAGGCCGGCGCGCTCGCGCCGGGATTCGCCCATGCCCACGATGCCGCCGCAGCACACGTGGATGCCGGCGGCGCGCACGCGCGACAGCGTGTCGAGGCGGTCGCGGTAATCGCGCGTGCTCACGATCTCGCCGTAGAACTCGGGCGAGGTGTCGAGATTGTGGTTGTAGTAGTCGAGTCCCGCCGCGCGCAGCTGCTCGGCCTGGCCCTCGCGCAGCATGCCGAGCGTCGCGCAGGTCTCGAGCCCGAGCCCTTTCACCGCGCGGACCATATCGAGCACGGGCTCGAGCTCGCGCTGCCTGGGCCCGCGCCACGCCGCGCCCATGCAAAAGCGCGTGGCGCCGCTCGCCTTCGCGGCCTGCGCTGCCGAGATCACGGCGTCGACGGAAAGCAGAGGCTCCTCCGCGACCTGCGCGTGATGCCGCCGTGCCTGCGGACAGTAGCCGCAATCCTCCGGACAGCCGCCGGTCTTGATCGACAGCAGCGTCGAAAGCTGCACGACGTTGGCGGCGTGATGCGCCCGGTGCACCTGCTGTGCGCGGTACATGAGATCCGCGAACGGAAGCTCGAACAGCGCATGCACCGCGGCAACGGTCCACGGCACGGTGCGCGCAGCCGGCGGCGAATCCGCCAGTGCGACACCGGCATCGTGCATCGTGCGTTCGGATGATGGCATTGCTCGCGCCCCCGGCGTTAGTCTCTCGAACCTCACACGGCGATGGGCCGGCGCGCCGGCACTACAATCGCGGTCATGCTCGGGCGAGTGTCGAGGGGGGTTGCGCGCTTTGTCAAATGCCGGAAACGCTGAATTTGACAGCGCGCGTCGCAAGCTCACGCGCGCGTGGTCTGCGCCGTGGGACCGCGTTGGCCGCGTGGCCGCGAGCGGCAGCGCGTTGCGCGCGCCGCGCGTTGCCGCAGGCGTGTGCGCTGTGCGCAGGACATGCAGGCAGCAGGTTGTTGTGCACACGGTGCGAGCGCTCGCTCCCTCGGCTCGAGGAGGCATGCCCGCGTTGCGCGCTGCCTTCACCGGCGAGCGCCGTGTGCGGGCGCTGCCTCGTGGATCCGCCGCCGTTCAGCGCCGCACTTGCCGCCTGCCTGTACGCGTTCCCCGTCGACCGCCTGCTGCAGCAACTGAAGTACGGCGGCAGGCTCGCACTCGCGCAATGGGCTGCGGACGCCATCGTCCGCACGGTGGTTGCGCAGGGCGTCGTCGCACCAGAGCACGTCCTCCCGCTGCCGCTTGCGGCCCCGCGTCAGCGCGAGCGCGGCTTCAATCAGGCGCAGGAGATTGCACGGCGGGTAGGCACCGCGTTGCACGTGCCCATCGCGCATGCGCTGCATCGCGTGCGGGAAGGGCCACCCCAGGCCGCGCTGCCGTGGGCCGGGCGCAGCGCCAACGTGCGCGACGCGTTCGCGTGCGATGCCTCCGTGCACGGCGAGCGCGTGGCGCTGATCGACGACGTCATGACCACGGGCGCCACGCTGCGCGAAGCCACTCGCGCGGTGCTGCGCGCCGGAGCGGCCGATGTCGCCGTGTGGGTTGTCGCGCGCACCCTCCCGCCGGACGCCACATAGGCAGGCATGCCCGCGCCGGCCAAGCCCGGGAATGCCGCGACGACGGCGACGACGGACGTCGCGCCGGACGCCCCTCGCCTCGCGGTCGTGCTGGTCGCGCCGGAAATTCCGCCCAACACGGGAAACGTGATCCGGCTTTGCGCCAACACCGGCGCCGCGCTGCACCTCGTCGAGCCGCTCGGCTTCCGCATGGCCGATCGCGAGCTGAAGCGCGCGGGGCTCGACTACCACGAGTACGCTTCGGTGCACGTGCATGCGGATTTCGCCGCTTGTCGCACGGCGCTCGATCCCGCGGGCGCGCGACGCTGGTTTGCGTTCACCACCCGCGGTGCGCGATCGCTCTACGCCACGGCATTCGCGCCGGACGACATCCTCGTGTTCGGTCGCGAAACCGCGGGACTGCCCGCGCAGATCCTCGCGGGCTTCGGGCCGGAAGCGCGCCTGCGCATTCCCATGCGCCCCGCCGTGCGCAGCCTCAATCTCTCGAACGCCGTTGCGATCGCCGTATACGAAGCGTGGCGCCAGACGGGTTTCGGCGGCGCGGCGTAGCGGCCTCCTTCCGGGCGCGAGTCCGTCACGCCCGGTTCATTGCGCTTCGGGGCGCGGCTCGCGCTGCAGGAGCTCGTGCACGGCCTCGCGCGGCGCGAGGCCCTCGTACAACACGCGCCACACCGCGTCGCAGATCGGCATGTCGACCGCGTGATGGCGCGCGAGCGCGCGCACCGCCGAGGCCGCGAAGACGCCTTCCGCGACGTGGCCGAGATCGGTGAGGATCTCGGGCAGGCGCTTGCCTTGTGCGAGCGCAAGGCCCACCCGGCGGTTGCGGGAGAGGTCACCCGTGCACGTGAGCACGAGATCGCCGAGGCCGGCGAGGCCCATCATCGTCTCGCGGTGTCCGCCCATCGCCGCTGCGAGGCGCGCCGTTTCGGCGAGCCCTCGCGTGATCAGCGCCGCGCGCGCGTTGTGCCCGAACGCGAGACCATCGCTCGCGCCGGCGGCGATCGCGAGCACGTTCTTGACGGCGCCGCCGATCTCCACGCCCGCGATGTCCTCGCTGACGTAGGCCCGCATCGTGTCGCCGCGCAGCAATGCGGCGACGTCGGCGGCAACGCGCGGGTCGGTCGCCGCGACCGCGACGGCCGTGGGCAGGCCGCGCGCCACTTCCTCGGCGAAGCTCGGTCCCGACACGATGCCGACCGCATTCGGCCACCGCGGCGCGAGCACCTGATGGGCGAGAGCCGCGCCTGCCGGCAGTGCAGGCGTCGGCGGCACTTCGAGGAAGCCCTTGGAGAGCCACACGAAAGGCGCACGCGCGCCGGCACTCGCGGCAGCGTCGGCCACGGCGGGAAGCTGCGCGACCGGCGTCGCCGCGATGAGCAGTTGCGCATCGCGCACGGCGCCGATGTCGGCCGTGATGGCGAGCGCGTCGGGCAAGGTCACGCCCGGCAAGTAGCGTGCATTGACCCGCGCGTCGCGCATGGCATCGGCCTGCGCGGCAGAGCGTGCCCACAGCACGATGCGCGTGTCGCGATGATGCGTGAGATGGCGCGCGAGCGCGGTGCCCCAGGCACCGGCGCCGAGCACGACGATGGTATTCATGCGCTAAGGCCTCGAAGACGCACGGTCGTGCGTGCCGATGCGCCGACGCCGCCAATGCCCCGAACGATCGATCGGGCCGACGGGGTGCTGCACGGCGCCGGCCCGTGCGCGCGTCAGAGCCCGAAGACCTGCGCGACGCGGATGTAGCCGGCCTGTCCGTCGCGGTGGCGCACCTTCACCCACCCCGGGTTGGCGGTGGCGGCAGGCGAGGTCGCCGGCTCGGCGAGCTCCAGCACGACGTTCTGCTCGGCACGGAACACGACCGGCGCGGAATCGTCGGGATTCGCGCGCACGTCCGCTACCGGCGCACGCACGATGAGGGCGTGCTTGTCGGCGAGCCCTTTCTTCTCGACCCAGCCGATGGTGCCGGTCGCGTCGCGCACCTTGGTCCAGCCTTCGAGCGCGACGATCACCTCGAGCGGGGTATCGCGTCCGAAGATGAACAGCGGCTTCGCCTTCGCGGACGGCGCGTCGTACAGCACGGTGACCGGCTCGGTCGTGGTGCGAAAGTCCGCAGCGCGCGCTGCAACGGCGGCAAGCGCGCCGACGCATGCGAGCGAATGCAACGACGCGGCGGAGGCGCATCCGGTCAGTTCGGCGCGCCGGTTGCACCCGGCTGCTGCTGCGCGAGCTGCTGCTGGAACAGCGCCTCGAAGTTGATCGGGGCGAGATGCACGGGGGGAAAGCCGGCGCGGCCGACGGCGTCGGCGAGCGTTTCGCGCACGTAGGGAAACAGCACGGTGGGGCAGTGGATCGCGAGCACGGGCTGCAGCTGGTCCTGCGGCACGCCTTTGATCGTGAACACGCCGGCCTGCGAGGCCTCGACCAGGAACACCGTCTTGTCCCCGACGCGCGCCGTGAGCGTGACCGTGAGCACGCATTCGTAGAGGTCGGGCTGCACCTGCTCGCCGCGCGTGCGCAGGCCGACCTCGACCTGCGGCTGCTCCTGGATCATGAACGACTGCGGCGCACCGGGATTCTCGAGCGAGAGGTCCTTCACGTAGATCTTGTCGATGCTGAACGTCACGCCGCCGGCGGCGTCGGCGACTTGTGGAGCGGGAGCGGATTGCTGCTCGGCCATGAAGGAATCCCGATGAGTGTGAAAGGTCGGATTTTACCCCAGCGCGCAAGGCGCCCGGGCTCGGGTGGATGCCGCGACTGCAGCTGCGGCGAGCGATGTTCAGGCGGCGGATTCGCCGTCGAGCAGCGGGTCGAGCCTGCCGGCGCGTTCGAGCGCGACGAGATCGTCGTAGCCGCCCACGTGCGTGTCGCCGATCCAGACCTGCGGCACCGTACGTCGCCCCGTCATCTCCATCATCTTCTGACGCAGGCCCGGCTCGAGATCCACGCGAACCTTCGTGATCTCCTGCACGCCCTTCGCCTTGAGCAGGCGTTCGGCCTGGATGCAGTAGGGGCACGTTGCCGTGGTGTACATGGTCACGGGTGCGCTCATTCCGCGAATCTCATCTCTGGATGGGGAGTCCGGCCTGGCGCCACGCGTTGATGCCGCCGCGCAGGTTGTAGACCTCCGTGAAGCCCAGCTTCGCGAGCGAACGCGCGGCCATCGCGGAACGATTGCCGCGCGCACAGTACGCCACCACCGGTCGCGAGGTCATCTTGGCGAGCTCGCTGCCGCGACTGGCAAGCTGCGACGCGGGGATGTGCATGGCGTTGGGAATGCGGCCGGTCTCGACCTCCTTCACCTCGCGCACGTCGAGCACCAGCGTGTTCTTGTCGTTGAGGAGGCGCGTGAGCTCGAGGGTGCCGATCTCCTTCGCGGGCCCGAGGCGACGCTGGACGTAGGGCCAGAGCAGCATGAGCCCCGACGCGACGAACACGAGGATCAGCATCCAGTTGTTGTGAACGAACGAGCTCACGGAGGGCCGAAGGCGCAAGAGGTGGGAAAGGTAAAATGATAGCGTATCGGCCTCGCGCCGACCTGCGTCGTGATGCGGCTGCGTGGCCGTCCATCCTTTCACCTTCCCGCCCATGACCGATCCGATGTCCCGGCCGCGCCCCGCCGTCCGCCCCGTCGTGCTGCTCATCCTGGACGGCTTCGGCTGCCGCGAGGACGCGCCCGACAACGCGATCTCGCAGGCGCGCATGCCGCGCTGGCGCGAGCTCCTCGCGCGTTGCCCCCATACGGCGATCGACGCGTCCGAGCACCACGTCGGCCTGCCCGCCGGACAGATGGGCAACTCCGAGGTGGGTCATCTCAACATCGGCGCGGGGCGCGTCATCTACCAGGACTTCACCCGCATCGACCACGCGATCGAAACCGGCGAGTTCGCGCGCAATCCCGTGCTGCTCGACGCGATCGCCGCCGTGGCCCGCACGGGCGGCACGTTGCACGTGATGGGCCTGCTCTCACCCGGTGGCGTGCACAGTCACGAGCGACAGATCGCCGCCATGGTCGAGCTCGCCGCGAAGGAAGGCGCGCCGCGCATCCTGGTGCACGCATTCCTCGACGGCCGGGACACGCCGCCGCAGAGCGCGGCCCCGTCGCTCGCGTACATGGACGAGGTGTGCGCGCGCACCGGCAGGGCGCGCATCGCCGGCATCGTCGGTCGCTACTACGCGATGGACCGCGACCAGCGCTGGGACCGCGTCCAGCGCGCGTACGCGCTCGTGGTCGACGGCGACGCGCCGTTCACCGCGCCGGATGCGCAGGCCGCGCTCGATGCCGCCTATGCCCGCGGCGAAGGCGACGAGTTCGTGCAGCCCACCGCGATCGTCGGCCCCGACGGCGCGCCCGCGCGAATGGCCGACGGCGACGCCGTGGTGTTCATGAATTTCCGCGCCGACCGGGCGCGCGAGATGACGCGCGCGCTCACGGACCCCGCGTTCGAGGGCTTTGCGCGCAAGCGCGTGCCCCGGCTCGCGCGCTACGCGTGTCTCACCAACTACGGCGACGACTTCGCGGCCCTGCCGGTCGCGTTCGCTCCGCAGTCCGTCGCCAACGGCTTCGGCGAGTACATCGCCGGCCTCGGCCTCGCGCAGTTGCGCATCGCGGAGACCGAGAAGTACGCCCACGTGACGTACTTCTTCAGCGGCGGCGTGGAGACGCCCTGGCCGGGCGAGGACCGCATTCTCGTGCCCTCGCCCAGGGTCGCGACCTACGACCTCAAGCCGGAGATGAGTGCGGTCGAGGTGACGGACCGCCTCGTCGAGGCGATCGCGAGCGGCAAGTACGACGCCATCGTGTGCAATTACGCCAACGGCGACATGGTCGGACACACCGGTCGCATGGATGCGGCGATCCGCGCGGTCGAGACGCTCGACGCCTGCGTCGGCCGCGTCGTGGATGCCACCCGCGCCGTCGGCGGCGAGGCGCTCATCACCGCGGACCACGGCAACGCCGAGAAGATGTACGACGCGAGCACCGGCCAGCCGCATACCGCGCACACCCTGAGCCTCGTGCCTGTGGTGTACATCGGCCGTCCGGCCCGCATCGCCGACCACGGGGCGCTGCAGGACATCGCGCCCACCCTGCTCGCCATGATGGGGCTGCCGCAGCCGGCCGAGATGACCGGTCACACGCTGCTCGCCTTCGGCGGCGCCCACGCGTAAATCGTTCACGCCGGCAGGAACTTGCGACCGATTCCGGTGCCCCAAGGAGGCCCGGGCCCCGGCTCGCGAAAGGCCCCCGAAGGGCCGCCCCGAAAAGCGGAAGGGCGCGAGACGGGGCGTATACTTCGAGACCGGGCATCATGGGGAGCGCCATCACACGCATCCCCCGTTACGAGCAGGCAAGGAGCACGTTAGATGGCCACAGGCTGGAAGAAGGCGGGACTCGTCGGCATGGGCGCGGTGCTGGGGGTTCTTCTGTCCCTCAATTTCTCCGCGGTCGCCCAGCGCGAGCAGAAGCTTCCGATCCCCTACGAGGATCTGCAGCTGCTCGCCGCAGTCTTCGGCAAGATCAAGAGCGACTACGTCGAGCCGGTCTCGGATGACAAGCTCATCAAGGAGGCCATCAACGGAATGGTGCGCGGTCTCGACCCGCACTCCGATTTCCTGGACGCCGATGCGTTCAAGGAGCTCCAGGTCTCCACGCAAGGCAAGTTCGGCGGCCTCGGCATCGAGGTGGGCGTCGAGGACGGCCTCGTCAAGGTCGTGTCGCCCATCGAGGACACGCCCGCGTTCCGCGCCGGCATCAAGACGGGCGACCTGATCGTCAAGATCGACGACGTCGCCACCCGCGGCCTGCCGCTCAACAAGGCGGTCGAGAAGATGCGCGGCAAGCCGGGCACCAACGTCGTGCTCACGATCGTGCGCAAGGACGCCGACCAGCCGCTCACCTTCACGCTCACGCGCGAAGAGATCAACGTGAAGAGCGTGCGCGCCAAGATGCTCGATCCTGGCTACGGCTACGTGCGCGTGCGCAACTTCCAGGAGCGCACGGGCGAGGACCTTGCCAGGGCGCTCAAGGATTTGTACAAGCAGGGCGACCTCAAGGGCCTCGTGCTCGATCTGCGCAGCGATCCGGGCGGGCTGCTGAACCAGGCAGTCGCGGTGTCCGCGGCGTTCCTGCCGAAGGATGCGCTCGTCGTCTACACCGACGGCCGCACGCCCGACTCCCACATGCGCCTCTCCGCGAGCCGCGAGAACTACACGCGCCGCGGCGACGACTACCTGCGCGACCTTCCGCCGGCGGTCAAGAAGGTGCCCATGGTCGTGCTGGTCGACGGCGGCACGGCGTCCGCGTCCGAGATCGTCGCGGGCGCGCTGCAGGACCACAAGCGGGCCACGGTGCTCGGCGCGCAGACGTTCGGCAAGGGCTCGGTGCAGACGATCCTGCCGCTGTCGAACAACGCGGGCCTCAAGCTCACCACGGCGCGCTACTACACGCCGTCCGGCCGCTCGATCCAGGCGAAGGGCATCGAGCCCGACATCTACGTCGACGACGGCCGGGATTCGCCCAACCGCATCCGGGAAGCCAATCTCGAGCGCCATCTCGAGATCGGCAAGGGCGAGGTGAAGCTCGGCCCCACGGACACGCGCGCCAAGTCCGATGCGAAGCCGCTCGATGCACCGACCGACAAGGCGACGCCCACACCGAAGAAGGACGAGCCCAAGGCCGACGAGAAGTCCACGCCGGCCGCGGCCGCAGCGGCCAAGCCGTTCGAATTCGGGGGCACCGAGGACTTCCAGCTCGCGCAGGCCATGAACGTGCTCAAGGGCCAGCCGGTGATCGCGTCGATCAAGTCGGTCCAGGCGCAGGCCAAGACGCAGTAATCGCTTTCGCGTCCGCTCCCGCAGAACGCCCGGCCCGTCCGGGCGTTTTGCTTTGCTATGCTCACGCGGACGCCAACGACGATCGACCGATGGACGACGCGCAACTCCTCCGCTACAGCAGGCACGTGCTCCTCGAAGAGCTCGGCGTCGACGCGCAGGAGCGTTTCGCGGCGGCGCACGCGCTCGTCGTCGGCGCGGGCGGGCTCGGCGCTCCGGTCGCCCAGTTCCTCGTCGCGGCGGGCGTCGGGACCGTGACGCTGTGCGACCCCGACCGCGTGGACCTCACGAACCTGCAGCGCCAGATCCTGTACGCCGGACCGGACATCGGGCGGCCGAAGGTCGAGGCCGCGCGCGATCGCCTGCACGCGATCAATCCCGAGGTGCGCGTCGTAGCACTCGCGGAGCGCGTCGAGGGCGAGCGGCTCGTCGAGCTCGTGCGTGCCGCCGACGTCGTGCTCGACTGCAGCGACAATTTCGCGACGCGGCACGCCGTGAACCGTGCCTGCGTAAGCGCTGGAAAGCCGCTCGTGTCGGGCGCGGCGATTCGCTTCGACGGCCAGTGCAGCGTGTTCGACGTCCGCGATCCCGCGAGCCCCTGCTATCACTGTCTCTTCGGCGAAGGCGAGGAGCTCGAGGAAACGCGCTGCGCAACGATGGGAGTCTTCGCGCCGGTCGTCGGCATCATCGGGGCGACCCAGGCGGCGGAAGCGCTCAAGCTCATCGCGCATGCGGGCACGTCGCTGGCCGGACGTCTGCTCATGCTCGACGCGCGCAGCATGGAGTGGCGCGAAGTGCGGGTGCCGCGCGATCCGGCGTGCCCGGTGTGCAGTTCGCGGTAGCGCGCCGCGCTGCGTGCGCGACACGCGCGGCGGCGAGTGGCTGCGCGCCGATCGCTTGTGAGTGATGAAGCGACCACGCTGCCCGAGGCGGCGGCGATGGGCGCGGTCCTCGAGCGCATCGGACGCGCGCGTGAACGCCTACACGGGTGGTGCGCACGAGCCCTCGGCCGCCATGCTGCGTAAACGATGAAAGCGAAGGAGCGCCGGGACCCGTGTTGGCGTTCGCGCGTGCCGACTGCTAAGCGAGTGGATCGTGCCCATTGCCGCCGCCGAGCCGCGGATGGCGGCACGCGCCGAAGCAGCGTGGCGCACTACGCGCACGCCGCAGCAGGCTCAGGTGAACAGGAACTTGCGCTGCAGCTCCCACGCGTCCTGCGGCGCGCGCTTGAAGCCCGTCTTGGCGTAGAGCAGCCAGCGCCCGAGCACGAACGAGGCGAGCACGTTGGCCTCGGCCGAGGGATCGCCCGGCCAGTGGCCCGCGGCCTGGGCGATGCGCAGGGCCTGCCGCAGTGCCGCCTCGACGCGCTCGTAGAACTGGTTCATGCGCACCTGCAGCCGCTCGTCCTCGTTCACGAGCGCGTCGCCGATCAGCACCCGCGTCATGCCGGGGTTCTTCTCCGCGAACGCGAGCAGCACCGACACGATCTGCTGCGCCTGCGCGACACCGTCCGCAGACTCGGACGTGATCTTGTTGATCAGCGTGAAGAGGGTGCCCTCGATGAACTCGATCAGCCCCTCGAACATCTGCGCCTTGCTCGCGAAGTGGCGGTACAGCGCGGCTTCGGAGACGTCGAGCTTCGCCGCCAGCGCAGCGGTGGTGACCTTCTCCCCGCGCGGCTGCTCGAGCATCTGCGCGAGGGTCTGCAGGATCTGCAGCCGGCGTTCCCCGGGCTTCGCGGCCATGACGTGGCGGCCTCGCGCTAGCGCGTTCCGGCCGACTCCTCCAGTGCATCGGCGCGGATCATCGTGCCCACGCCTTCGTTCGTGAGCACCTCGAGCAACAACGCGTGCTCGACGCGACCGTCGATCACGTGCGAGCTCGCGACGCCGTTCTTCACGGCGTCGAGCGCCGATCCGATCTTCGGGAGCATGCCGCCGTGGATCGTGCCGTCGGCGAAGAGAGCCTCGATCTCGCGCGCCGTCAGCCCCGTGATCAGGTTGCCGTTGCGGTCGAGCACGCCCGCCGTGTTGGTCATCAGCACGAGCTTCTCGGCCCGCAAGGTCTCCGCGAGCTTGCCCGCGACGAGATCCGCATTGATGTTGTACGCCTCGCCCGCGGTGCCCACGCCGATGGGCGCGATCACCGGAATGAAGTCGCGCGAATCGAGGAGATTGATGAGCTCGGGATCGATCCGCTCGATCTCGCCCACGAGGCCGATGTCGACGTCCTGGCCGGGATCGGTCTCGCTCTTCAGCATCATCTTGCGGGCGTGGATGAACGCGCCGTCCTGCCCGGTGAGACCCACCGCCTTGCCGCCCTGCTGGTTGATGAGCCCCACGATCTCCTGGTTGAGCTCGCCCAGCACCATCTCGACCACGTTCATCACGCGCTCGTCGGTGACGCGCATGCCCTGCCGGAACTCGCTCGGGATGCCCATCTGCTTGAGCAGATCGCCGATCTGCGGCCCGCCGCCATGGACGATCACCGGATTCATGCCGACGAGCTTCAGCATGACCACGTCGCGCGCGAAGCCGGCCTTGAGGCTCGCCTCGGTCATGGCGTTGCCGCCGTACTTCACGACGATGGTCTTGTCGTGGAAGCGCTGGATGTACGGCAGGGCCTCGGCGAGGATCTGCGCCTTGAGGGAGGCATCGACGGCATCGATGGGCATGACGGTACCGGGAAGCGGCTTTCGTGAAGGCTTGGATGACCGGCTGCACCGCGTCGCGGTACGCCCGCGAATGATTGTACCGGAACCGGAAACCCGGCGAGAAAGCGGCGCTGCGCGCCGGATGCGCGGCAAGTGAGTCCTGACTGGAGCGCGTCCGGCGCGGGCGGCAGGGCGGGTTTTTTGCTATCGTTGCTCAGGATGAAGCGCCCCCCGAACTCGCTCCGCTCGCTCCCCCCGCTGGGGGGCTGTCAGTGGCTTCGGGCGGCCGCGCGCCACTGACATGCCGAGCCCGCTCCAGGATGCCATCGATCTCTCGCGGGTCGAGCGCGCCCTCATCATCAAGCTCCGTCATCACGGAGACGTGCTGCTCGCTTCGCCCGTGTTCACGGCCCTGAAGCGCGCGGCACCGCACGCCGGCATCGACGCGCTCGTGTACGCCGAGACGGCGCCGATGCTCGCGAACCATCCGGCCATCGAGCGACTGCACGTGATCGATCGGTCGTGGAAGCGCCAGGGCCTGCTGCGCCAGATCGCGGGCGAGCGCAGGCTGATCGGCGCGTTGCGCGCGCGTCGCTACGATCTGCTCGTGCATCTCACCGAGCACCCGCGCGGCGCGACGCTCGCCCGGCTGCTGCGTCCCCGGTACGCCGTGGCGCGCGAGCGCAACGACGCGGGACGCTGGTGGGAGCGCAGCTTCACGCACCGGTATCGCCTGCCGCGCACGACCCCGCGGCACGCCGTCGAGGCGAACCTCGATGCATTGCGACGACTCGGCATCTATCCCGACGAAGCGGACAAGCGACTCGTGCTCGTGCCCGGCGACGACGCGCAACGCGAGGCCGACGCGATGCTCGCGCAGCACGACCTGCACGGGCGCGATTTCATCCAGGCGCATCCCGGGTCGCGCTGGTTGTTCAAGTGCTGGCCGGCCGCGAACTGGGCCGCGCTGCTCGATCGTCTCGTCGCGCGCGGCCACGCCATCGTGATCACCGGCGCGCCGGATCCGCGCGAGCGCGCGCTGATCGACGACATCCTCGCGACGGCTTCGCCCGCGACGCGCGCGGCGACGTGCGACGTCGCGGGGCGGCTCTCGTTCGGCGCGCTCGCCGCCGTGACGGCGCGCGCGCGGGCGTTCGTCGGCGTGGACTCCGCGCCGATGCACATCGCGGCGGCCATGGGGACGCCCGTGGTGACGCTTTTCGGCCCTTCCGGCGAGCGCGAATGGGGGCCATGGCGCGTCGCGCAACGCGTGATCACCTCGCCCGCCTTCCCGTGCCGGCCGTGCGGCATCGACGGCTGCGGCGGCGGCAAGGTCTCCGAGTGCCTCACGACCATTCCCGCCGCCGAAGTCGAAGCTGCGCTCCTCGACCTCCTCGCGTCGACTGCAGGAGCCGCGTGATGCGGCTCGCGGTCATCCGCCAGCGGTATACGCCGTACGGCGGCGCCGAGCGCTTCGTCGAGTCGGCGCTCGAAGCGCTGCTCGAGCGCAACGTCGCCATCTCGCTCTACACCCGCTCGTGGCCGCAGACGCGCCTGCAGCTGATCGAGCCCGTGATCTGCAATCCGCCGTACTTCGGGCGGCTGTGGCGGGACTGGGGCTTCGCCCACTCGGTGTGTCGCGCCATGGCGAAATCGGACGCGGACCTCGTGCAGTCGCACGAGCGCATTCCCTGCTGCGACGTGTACCGTGCCGGCGATGGCGTGCACGCCACGTGGCTCGAGCAGCGCGCGCGGGTGATCTCGCCGGTTCGAGCGTCTCGTCACGCGCGTGAGCCCCTATCATCGCTACGTGCTGCGCGCCGAGCGGCGCCTCTTCACGAGCTCGTGGCTGCGCGCGGTGGTGTGCAACTCGAAGATGGTGCGCGACGACATCGGGCGGCGCTTCGGCGTGCCCGCGCAGCGCATGCACGTCGTCTACAACGCGGTGGACAGCGACGGGTTCCATCCCAACCTGCGCTCGCTGCGGACGTGGGTGCGCGAGCGCCACCACATCTCCGATGCGGCCACGCTGTACCTGCTGGTGGGATCCGGCTACATGCGCAAGGGCGTGGCCGCGGCGATCCGGGCGATGGCGCAGTTGCCGCCCACGACGCACCTGATGATCGTGGGCCGCGACCGCCGCATCGGCGACTACGTGAAGCTCGCGCAGCAGCTCGGGGTCAAGGATCGGGTGACGTTCGCCGGCCCGCAGGCCGAACCGAAGCCCTACTACGGCGCGGCGGACGTGTTCGTGCTGCCCACCCTCTACGACCCGTGCCCGAACGCGGCACTCGAAGCGATGGCGTGCGCACTGCCAGTCATCACCAGCACGACCTCCGGCGCCGCCGAGCTCGCGCAGGAGCGCGACGCCGGTCTCGTGTGCGATGCGCTCGACATCGAGGCCCTCGCCGCGCACATGCGCTCGTTGCAGGATGCCGCGCTGCGCACCCGCATGGGCGCCAATGCGCGCACGATCGCGGTCGGGCTCACGCCTGCGGCGATGACGCTGCAGCTCGTGCTGCTCTACCGCGATCTGCTCGAGAACGCCGTCGCGCCGCGCGGGACGCGCACCGTCGGCGGCGACGCTTCGCGCACGACGGCCATCGATCGGGCGCGGCCGCGCACGCCGAGCACCGGACGCATGCAGGCCGTCCCCATGCCGGAGGTCGGCGTCGCACCGATGGCGAGCGACGGCGCTGCCGAGTTGCCCATGAGCGATGCGGTCATCGTGCCATCGGTCGCACCCTCGCCGCCCGAAGGCGACCAACGACCGCCCGAGCTCGGCGACGGCCTGCCCGGCCGCGACCCCCGCGCGAGCTGAGGACGCCTGGGCCGCTCGTCTATAATTGGTCGTTTCGGCGCCTGGCGTCGCGCCCGAGAGCCGCGACGCGCGAAACCGCGCGGCCTTTCCCCCGCTGCGCGATACCGCACGAGGTGCAGCGACTTCGAACGCCCCGCGGCACCGAACGCGTCGACGCCGGGAAACGCGTGCTGCTGAAGCGCCGAACACTCCGATGAGCGGACTCCACCTCTACCGACGGCTGCTGCGCTACGTGCGCCCGTACTGGTGGGCGTTCGCCCTGTCGGTGGTGGGCATGGCCGTGGTCGCTGCGGGCGATCTCATGATGGCGTATCTCGTCATCCCGATCGTGCAGAACTTCCAGAACCCGGATCCGGTGCGCACGCACTGGCTGCCGCTCACCATCGTCGCCGTGTTCCTGCTGCGCGGCATCGGCTCCTACGTGTCCGAATACGGCATGGCGTGGACCGGACAGCGCGTCGTGTACGACCTGCGGCGCGAGCTGATCGACAAGGTGCTGACGCTGCCGACGACCTACTACGACGCGAGCTCGCCGGGGCTCGTGCTGTCGAAGATCACGTTCGACGTGCACCAGCTCGCGTCGGCCGCGAGCGGCACGGTCGTGACGGCGATCCGGTCGACGATCACCATCGCGGCGAGCGTGGCGTACCTGCTGTGGATCAACTGGCGCCTGACGCTGCTCACGATGGTGATCCTGCCGGTCGTCGCGGTCGTGATCCGCTACTTCAGCCGGCGCCTGCGCCGGCTCTCGCGCCAGGTGCAGGAGCGCACGGCCGGCGCTCACGCACGTGCTCGAGGAGCTCATCGGCGGCCATCGCGTGGTCAAGATCTTCGGCGGCCAGGGCTACGAGCGCAGGCGCGCGGTGAAGGCCGCGAACGCGCTGCGCTCGACCAATACCAAGGTATCGTCCGCGAGCTCCGCATCGGCGCCCATCACGCAGTTCTTCGCGGCGAGCGCCATCGGCGCCATCATCTGGATCGCGCTGTCGCAAAGCCAGGCCGGGCATCTCTCGCTCGCCGAATTCATGTCCTACGTGGTCGCGCTGCTCACGCTGCTCGATCGCCTGAAGTCCCTGTCGGGGATCAACGCCAACATCCAGCGCGGGCTCGCCGCCTCCGAGAGCATCTTCACGCTCGTGGACACCGCCGGCCGAAGAGGACCGCGGCACGGTGGACCTCGGGCGCGCGCGCGGCGATGTTCGCTTCGACCGCGTCGCGCTGCGCTACCCGAATGCCGAGCGCGATGCGCTCTGCGACATCACGCTCGCGATCCGCCCGGGCGAGACGGTGGCGCTCGTCGGACCGTCGGGCGGAGGCAAGTCGTCGCTCGTCAATCTCATCCCGCGCTTCTACGAGCCGACGGCCGGGCGGCTCTTCGTCGACGGGCACGACATCACCACGCTCACGCTCGCCAGCCTGCGGGCGAACGTGGCGATCGTGGCGCAGGACGTGCTGCTCTTCAACGACACGGTCGCGGCCAACATCGCGTACGGCGCGATGGCGGACGCGCCCCGCGCGTGCCGTCGAGCGCGCCGCGGCAGCCGCGCACGCGCTCGAGTTCATCCGCGAGATGCCGCAGGGCTTCGACACGCTCGTCGGCGACAACGGCGTGCGCCTTTCGGGCGGGCAGCGGCAGCGCATCGCCATCGCCCGCGCGCTGCTGAAGGACGCGCCGATCCTCGTGCTCGACGAGGCGACGTCGGCGCTCGACTCGGAATCGGAGCGGCACGTGCAGGCCGCGCTCGAGACGCTGATGCGCGGTCGCACCACGATCGTGATCGCGCACCGCCTGTCGACGATCGAGCATGCGGATCGGATCGTGGTGCTCGAGGCGGGCCGCATCGTCGAGCAGGGTACGCACGCCGAGCTCCTGGCGCGCAACGGCATCTACGCGCGGCTGCACCGGGTGCAGTTCGCCGGTGCGCTCGCGACGACGCCGGCCGCCGTCGGCGCATCGTGACGGTCGAATCGCGCCCGCGACAGCCGCTCGCCATCGTGCACACCGAGGCATCCAATGGCTGGGGCGGGCAGGAGATCCGCATCCTCGCGGAAGCGGCCGGGCTGCGTGCGCGCGGGCACGACGTCGCGGTCTGCTGCGCGCCCGGGGCGCGCATCGCCGAGGAGGCGCCGCGCTACGGCGTGCCGATCGAAGTCCTGCCGATCGGCCGCAAGCGCCTCGCCGGGGTGCTCGCCTTGCGCCGCCGCCTGCGCCGCACCGAGGTCGACGTCGTCAACACCCACAGCTCCACCGACAGCTGGCTTTGCGCTCTGGCGTGCCGCAGCGTCCGCGGCGCGCCCGCGCTGGTGCGCACGCGCCACGTCTCGGTGCCGCTTGCGGACAATGCCGCGACGCGCTGGCTGTACTGCCGGCGCCACCACGCGCATCGTGACGACGGGCGAATCGCTGCGCGTGCAACTGGTGCGCGACAACGGCTATCGATCCCGATCGCATCGACTCCGTGCCGACGGGGATCGATCCGGCACGCTTCGGCAACATGGACTCGGTGGCCGCCCGGATCGCCTGCAACCTGCCGCTCGACGTTCCGCTCATGGGCATCGTGGCGACGCTGCGCAGCTGGAAGGGCCATCGCTACCTCGTGGATGCGCTGCCGCGCCTGCATCATCGCGACGCGCGGCTCGTGATCGTCGGCGACGGTCCGCAGCGTGAAGCCCTTCGAGCGCAGGTCGCCGCAGCGGGTCTGCAGTCGCGCGTGATCTTCGCCGGCAATCAGCACGACGTCGCTCCGTGGCTCGATGCGCTCGACGTGTTCGTGCTTCCCTCCTACGCCAACGAGGGCGTGCCCCAGGCCATGCTGCAAGCCATGTGCGCGGGCGTTCCCGTCGTCACCACCGATGCGGGCGCCATACCCGAGCTCGCGCGCGCCGAGCGAGACCGCGCTCGTCGTGCCGCGCGAGGAAAGCGTCGCCCTCGCGACGGCGATCGATCGCCTGCTCGACGACGCCGCCCTCGCGCGACGCCTCGCCGACGCCGCGCGGGCGCACGTTCTCGCCCACTACACCGAAGCGGCGATGCTCGATCGCATGGAGGCGGTGTTCTATCGCGCCGTTGCGCAGCGCGGCACCGGGGCAGGGCGTCGATGAGCGCGGTAGCTTTCACGCCCGAGCGCCGCAGCCGCTTTGCGGGCCGCGCGGCCGTCGTGATGCGCGCGCTCGCCCGCCGCAGCGTCGGTCGCCGCTCGCCGCCGCGCGAGGTGCGGCGGGTGCTCGTCGCGCATCACTTGCTGCTGGGCGACACGCTGATGCTGACGCCGCTCTTCGCCAAGCTGCGCGAGCGATATCAAGGCGCGCAGATCGTGACGACCGTGGCGCAGCCGATCGCACCGCTGTATGCGACGCGTCCGTACGGCGTGCGTGCGCTGGGCTGGAGCCCGCGCGCGCGCCACGACGCGCTGTTCGACGAGGCGGCCTTCGATCTCGCGCTGGTGCCCGGGGACAACCGCTTCGCGTGGCTCGCCGCGGCGATGGGCGCGCGCTGGATCGTCGCGTTCGCGGGCGATCGTCCGCAGACGAAGAACCTGCCGGTCGATGCGCTGGTCCCCTATCCCGCGTCGCCCGCCGCATGGGGTGACATGGTCGCCGCGATGATCGACGGTCCCGCGCCCGCGCCCTATGTTCCCGATGCATGGCCCGCGCCCCCCGCACCCGCGTTCGCGCAGCCCGCCATGCCGTACGCCGTGCTGCACGTCGGCGCGAGCTCGCCGCTGAAGCAGTGGGCGCCCGAGCGCTGGCGGGCGCTTGCCGCATCGCTCGCCGCGCGCGGGCTGCAACCCGTGCTCTCGGGCGGTCCGGGCGAGGAAGCGCTGCTCGATGCCGTCGATCCCGCCCACGAGCATGCGCGCTATCGCGGGGAACCTGACGCTGCCGCAGCTCTGGCATCTCGTCGCGAATGCGCAGTTGCTGGTCTCGCCCGACACCGGCGTCGCACACCTCGGCCGCCTCACGTGGACGCCCACGGTGACGCTGTTCGGGCCGGGCTCGGACGTCATCTGCGGCGCCGGCGACTTCTGGCGCAACGCGCCGTATCGATCGGTCACGGTCGCGCCGTTTCCGTGCCGCGATCAGCACGTGCTCTTCCGGCGCGAGATTCCATGGGTGCAGCGCTGCGGCCGCTCCACTGCGCAGTGCCGATCCCCCCGCTGCATGGCTGCGATCGATATCGATGCGGTCCAGGCGGCGATCGACGAGCTGCTTGCCCGAGCATGAGCAACCTCGCGCTCTTCGAGGACGTGCGCGCCAGCGCCCTCCTCGCATTCCACGACGAGCGCGTCGCGGCGCCGGAATGGACGACGAGCGAGCGCATGCACGCGAGTGGGGTGTGGGAGGCGATCGAAGCCAACCACCGCTGCAACTGCCTGCTGTGGGCCGAGGAGGACCTCGCGCGTCGCCGCGACGTGCCCGACGCGGAGATCGCCGCGAACAAGCGCGCCATCGATCGCTTCAACCAGCAGCGCAACGACGCGATCGAGCGCATCGACGAGGCCCTCCTCGCACGGGTGGAGGACGTGACCGTGCGCGCGGACGCATGGCACAACTCGGAAACCGCCGGCGCGATCGTCGACCGGCTGTCGATCCTCTCGCTCAAGATCCATCACATGGGCCTCGCCGCAGAGCGCGCCGACGCTTCCGAAGCGCACCGCGCGCAGTGCCGCGACAAGCGCGCCCGGCTCGTCGCGCAGCGCGAGGACCTCGCCCGCTGCCTCGATCGGCTGCTCGAAGCCGCGAGCGCGGGGACGGCGTTCTGGCGCGTCTACCGGCAGTTCAAGATGTACAACGACCCGGCGCTCAACCCGTACCTTGCCGGCGCCGGCAAGCCGCGTTCGTGAGCGGGCGCGGGACGTGCAGCGCGACGACGCCGCGGCGAGCGCGAACGGGCCGACGATGAGGGACGAGGTGCAGTCGCCAGAGCCGCACGTGCGAGCCGCCGCGCGAACCGCGCTCCTCGTCGCGCGCTGCCGGCGCTGGGTGCTCGTCGCGGCGGCCATCTATGTCGCCGTGATGCCGACGAACGCGCTCAACTTCTGGCGCTCGTTCTCGATGATCACGGGCGGCGCCTGCACGGTCGTGCTGCTGATCGCAGGATGGCGCGGACGCAGCGAGCGCATTCCGTCGCCCGGCTGGCCGCTGCTCGTCGCGTGCGCTTTCTGGGGCGTGTGGAGCCTGCTGTCGATCGCGTGGTCCGTCCATCCGGAATACAGCTGGGCGCAGGCGAAAGGCGAGGTGCTGTGGAGCGCGATCGTCGCGTCGATCGTGTATGTCGCGGCCCGCGACGCCGACGCGTGGCGCCTGCTGGTCACGGTCGTGCTCGCTTCGTTTGCCGGGATCGCATCGTTCGCGATCGGTCTCGAGCTGTCGACGTACGGCTGGCCGCCGGGGCGCTGGCACGCCGGCCCCGGGCCGTGGACCACCTATCTCGTGCTCTTCGTCCCCTTCCTCCTGACGCTGCTGGTGCGGCCGCCCATCGGGACGGGCGCGGGGCGCTTCGGGATGGCTGCCGCGATCGCGCTCTTCGCGCTCGTGCTCGTGACCGCGCGGATCGCGGACAACCGCATGGTCTGGATCGCGCTCGCGACGGTCCTCGGCGTGATCGGCGCGCTTCACGCCCGGCGCTGGCGCTCGGGCGCCCTTCGATCGCCCGTCCTGCGCGTGGCGCTGCTGCTCATGGTATTCGTGACGTTCGCGGCGCTCTTCACCGACACCGCCCGCGAGAAAGCCGAGGTGTTCTACTCGCCCGACACCACGATCGAAGAAACGCTCGCGCGCGATCCGCGCATCGAGCTCTGGGAGCACATGGTCGAGCGCGTGAAGGCGCGGCCCTGGCTCGGCTACGGTTTCGGGCGTGCGATCCTGTCGAAGGAGCTGCGCGCGGAGCTCGGCGATCCGCTGCTCTGGCACGCCCACAACCTGTTCGGCAGCCAGTGGCTGCAGAGCGGGGCGATCGGCCTCGCGGCATTCGTCGCGATGTTCCTTGCGCTGGCGTGGCGCTACCGCGCCTTCTATCGATCGCGCAGCGATGCGCTCGCGCTCGTCGGCATCATCGGGCTCGCGCTGCTCGCCGGGTTCGTGGTGAAGAATCTCACCGACGACTTCATGTTCCGGGTCAACGCCAAGCAGTTCTGGGTGCTCAACGCGCTGCTCCTTGGCTGGGGCGCGCGCCTCGAGCGGGCGGAGCGGGTTAACGTCACGCGGCCGGCAGCGGATCGAACGTCGTGACCGACCCCGGGTCACGACGGGAACGCGCGAAGCGTCAGCGTCGGCGCGTAGCGCGCAGCGGCAACGGTGCGGGCAGCTCCTCGGGAGCCGCGGGACCGGCGGGGATGGGCTGCACCGGCGCGCCGGCAGGCGGCGCGTATTCCGGAATCCACGACCGCAGCCGCGCGCGCACTTCCGCATCGTCGGCAACGCGATCGCGCTCGCACCACGCGATCATCTGCCCGACCGCGTCGCGGTTGGCCGCGCGCGCCTGCGCGATGCGCAGCTTGGGATGCGGCGTCGGGCAGGGTCGCTTCCTCCGACGCGAGCGGCTCCTCGTAGAGCTTCTCGCCGGGCCGCAGCCCGGTGAACACGATCGGGATGCGCTCCGGATCGGCGCCCGAAAGGCGGATCAGGTCGCGCGCGAGATCGAAGATGCGCACCGGCTCGCCCATGTCGAGCACGAGGATCTCGCCGTCCCTGCCCTGCAGGCCGGCCTGGAGCAGGAGCTGGGTCGCTTCCGACAGCGACATGAAGAAGCGCGTGATGTCCGGATGCGTGACCGTGACCGGCCCGCCGCGCGCGATCTGCTCGCGAAAGCGCGGGATCACGCTGCCCGCACTGCCGAACACGTTGCCGAAGCGAACCAGCACGAATTGCGTGCCCGCACCCTGCAGGCTCTGGCACACGATCTCCGCGAAGCGCTTCGACGCTCCCATCACGCTCGTCGGATTGACGGCCTTGTCGGTCGAGACGAGCACGAACTTCTCGACCTTCGCCGCGACCGCCGCGCGCGCGAACACCCAGGTGCCGTAGGCGTTGTTGCGCACCGCCTGCCAGGCGTTGGTGTCCTCCATGAGCGGGACGTGCTTGTACGCCGCCGCGTGGAACACGACGTGCGGATGCTCGCGCTCGAGCACCGTCTCCACCAGCGCCACGTGCTTCACGTCCCCGACGACGGACGCGAGGGGCAGCTGGGGGAACATGTCGGACAGCGCGATCTGGATCTCGTACAGCGCGGCCTCGGAGATGTCGAACAGCACGAGCTTCGCCGGCCGGTAGCGCGCGATCTGCCGGCACAGCTCGGCGCCGATGGAGCCGCCCGCGCCGGTGACCAGCACCACGCGATTGCCGAGCCACTCCGCGAGCCCCGCGGTGTCGAGCTTGACCGGATCGCGCCCGAGCAGGTCGTCGAGCTCGACGGTGCGGATCGTCGTCAGGACCGAACGGCCGCTGATGAGATCGTCGTAGGACGGAACGGTCAGCGCCTCGAGTCCGGAGCCGGCGCAGATCTCGGCCACGCGCCGCCGCACGCTGTGCGCCGCCGACGGCAGCGCGATGATCACCTTGCGCACGCCGTACTTGCGCGCCCACGTCGGCAGCGCGGCGATGGGGCCGAGCACGCTCACGTTGCGCAGCAGCCGCCCGTGCTTGGCGACGTCGTCGTCGAGCACGCCCACCACGCGCCACTCGCGGCTGCGCGCGAGCTCCGCCGTGAGGCGCGCGCCCGCTTCCCCGGCACCGACCACCAGCACGGGCTCGCCCAGCGCCGCGAGCGGGCTGTAGAGCCGGTGCTCCTTCCAGATGCGATACGCGAAGCGGTTGCCCGCCATCAGGAAGATCAGCACCAGCGGATACAGGATGACCACGCTGCGCGGGACGATCGTCTGCATCTGCAGCATCAGCACCACGAGCGGGACCAGGACGGCGCCGAGCCCTGCGGCGAGCACGATGCGCTGCAGGTCGATGAGGCTCGCGAAGCGCCACAGTCCGCGATACAGGCCGAACGCGAGGAAGATGCCGCCCTGGATCGGCAGGATCCAGGCGAGCGTCCAGAGCATGTCCGCGAGATACGGCGCATGCTCGTCGAGGTTGAAGCGCAGCCAGTACATCGCGAGCCAGGCGACCCCCGCAGCGACGATGTCGTGGGCGAAGGCAAGCCAGGCGCGCCAGTTGCGGGAAGGTTTCATGGGCCGGGGGTGCGCAACTGCCAATGATAATTGATGCGACGGAAGAAAGCGCCCATCACGGTGCACCAGAGCGCGAGCACCACCCAGCCGAAGCCCGGCAGGAGCGCGAGTGTGGCCACCGCGCTCGCAGCGGCGCCCGCCATCAGCGCGCCGTAGATCCGCAGCGTGCCCGCGTGGCCGGCGCCCATCTGATGCAGGCGCTGGTAGTAGTGCGAGCGATGCGCTTCCCACACCCGCTCGTGCCGAAGCGCGCGCTGCACCAGCGTCACGGTTGCGTCCGCCAGAAAGGGCAGGAACACGAGCAGCGGGAACCAGCCGGGCCACGTCCCGCGCTGCCATTCGGCGAGACCCGCCACTGCGGCGAGGAAGCCGAGCGGGACTGCCCCGCAGTCGCCCATGAACATGCGGGCCGGCGGCCAGTTCATCGCGGCGAAGGGCACGATCGCGAGCACGAGCGCGAAGTACGGCACCGGCGACGAGCCCGCGAGCAGCGCACCCAGGCCGTAGGCGCCGAAGCCCAGCATCGCGCAGATCGCCGCAAGGCCGTCCGTCCCATCCATGAAGTTGAACGCGTTGGCGCTCCACGCGATGACGAGCGTCGCGAGCAACAGCACCACCAGCGTGGCGGCCGTTCCCGACTGCGGCACGAACGCCGAGGCTGCGGTCGTCGCGGCGGCGATCTGCACTAGCAATCTGCGGACCGGATGCACGCCGCGCCAGTCGTCGAGCACGGAGACCGCGCCCACGGCGAGGAGCGCGCCGGCGGTCGGAAGCGTTGCGCCTCCGGGCAGGCCGGCGACCAGCGCTGCCGGCACCGCCCCCGCCCAGATGGCGAGGCCGCCCACGCGCGGCACCGGCTGCGCGTGCAGCGTGCGTGCGTTCGGCGCTCGCGTGCGGGAGGCGGGCGCGCCAGCGCCAGAGCGAAGCGGCCCCGAGGGCAGCGCCTGCGAGCGCCGAGAGCAGCGCGGCAGCAGATGCGGTCATGCCTGTGGACGGCAGGCCGGGAGGCGGCCGCGGCGAGCGATTAAGGGCGCTGAAATGGCCTTGTCACCTCCGGGAAAGCCTGCGCTTTTGCCGCGCCGGCAAGGAATTCATGCACGAACGCCAAGGATTGCAAGAAATCGCGGCGCATCAGAGTGTTAGGTTACCGCTTCCCATCCGTTGACGCACCCGTTCCGGGCGCTCTTGTAGCGTTTTAGCAACAGCGCAGCCCCCCTTGCCCCCGCCGCCGGGGTTTGCCTTGCCTCGCCGGAAGCCCGTTTGGCACAATGGCTCTCAACTTCTCGCCCTCCTGAGAAGGCGTTTCCGATGGCAGGTACCAAGCGCACGTCACCTTGCCAATTTTTTCCGTTAGAGGAGAGACTCCATGAACAAGAAACTCGTCGCTCTCGCTGTCGCCGGCGCCTTCGCGCTCCCGGTGGCCGCGCAGGCGCAAACCGCGAACGTGACGCTCTACGGTCGCATCAACATCGATATGGAACTCGTGTCCGGCACCAAGCCCGACGGCACCGACCCGAACGTCAGTTCCGGGTCAGCAGCAACACCTCGCGCTTCGGCCTGCGCGGGAGCGAAAGCCTGGGCGGCGGGCTGAACGCGATCTTCCAGCTCGAATCCGGCGTGTCGGCGGACACGGGTGGCGGCACGCTGGCAGGACGCGAAACGTTCGTCGGCCTGCAGGGCACCTGGGGCACGTTCAAGATGGGTAACTTCCTCACGCCGTACGACGACGTGCACCCCATCTTCTTCAACACGCCGGCATTGGCCTCGTCGATTCTCAACACGGCCGCAGTGTGGGGCAACGGCGCCTTCGCCGGCGGCTGCTGCGGACCGGCGCCTTCGACTGCCGCGCTCCGAACTCGATCCGTTACGACTCGCCGAACATGTCGGGCTTCTCCGGCAGCTTCCAGTACAGCGCGGGCGAAGGCGAACCCACCAGCAACTCGGGTCTCGGCTCGGCGGGCCTGTTCTACAACAACGGTCCCATCTACGTCGGTGCCGCGTACCAGTGGACCGAGGACCTGCGCGGCAACAACCTGGACGACAAGGGCTGGTCGATCGCCGGCAGCTACAACTTCGGCGTCGTGCGTCCGGCGCTGGTGTACGACTACATCAAGTACGAAACGCCGACCGGCGACCTCCACCGCGACTTCTGGGGCGCCAGCGTCCACGCGCCGATCGGCGGCTCCGGCGTGCTGTTCCTCTTCTACGGTCAGGCGAGCGACGGCAAGGGCTCGGCCGCAACGGGCACCAGCGTGGGTACGCATGCGCCGGTGGCAGCGACACGGGCACGGCGCAGATGGGAAATCTCGTACGCCCACTGGCTGTCGAAGCGCACGCAGGCGTACGCGGGCTACGTCAAGATCGACAACGACTGCAACGCGAACTACTCGTTCAACATCAACCCGTACCCGGTCGGCCGCTCCGGCGGCGAGACGGGCTGCTACGGCAAGCCCGAGGGCTGGGTGCTCGGCATGGTGCACCTGTTCTAAGCACGCAAAGCTCCTGCCGCTCGACAGAACGGGCGTCCTTCGGGACGCCCGTTTTGCTTTCGCATCCGCATTCGCGCTCGACGCGACGCGCGGGCGATGCGCGGGGCGCCCGCCCGGCCACGAAGCCGAATTCGCGCCGGTTTCCTGATAGCATCCCGAGCAGCGCCTGGATACGGAATACCTGTTGTCGCCCTTGACCGTTGCCCCTGTTCCGCGTCGCCCGGATGGACCGGCGCGGCACGCGAGGAACGCCGCCCGCGTGGCGAAGGCTCGCTTCGCCTGCCGTGGCGGTCCGGCGAATCCCGCCGCCCGCATGCTGGCGCTTCTCGCCTTCGCGCTGCTGGCGCAGGCCCCCGGAGCACAGGCGCAAGGATCCGAAGTCCTCCTCTACGGCCGCTTCAATCTCGACCTGGAAGCCGTGCGCGGCGAACAGTCGCCAGGCCAGAACCCCACCCTCGTGCGCGTGAGCTCGAACACCTCCATGTTCGGGCTGCGCGGGCGCGAAGCGCTCTCCGGAAACCTCGCCGCGGTGTTCCAGCTGGAATCGTCGCTCGCGCTCGACACCGGGGGAGGCACGCTCGCCGGGCGCGAAAGCTACGTCGGCCTTCAGGGCGGCTTCGGCACCGTGCGCCTCGGGAATTTCCTGAGCCCGTACGACGACATCCACCTCATCTTCGGCAACGCGCCGACGTTCACGAGCTCCATCCTCGCGACCAATGCGCTGTGGGCCCAGGGCGCTGCCGGCAAGGTGACGGGCGGCTTCGACGCGCGCCTGCCGAACTCGGTGCGCTGGGATACGCCGTCGTTCGGCGGCATATCGGCGTCGGTGCAGTACGCGACGCAGGAGACCACGCAGCACGCTGGCGTCCTTTCGGTCGGTGCGTTCTACAACGGCGGCCCGTTGCAGACCGGCATCGCGTACGAGCAGAACCATTCCGTTCGCGGCGACGGCATCGACGATTACGCGCTGTCGGTCGCCGCTTCGTACACGGTCGGCCCGGTCGACGTCGGCGGCGTGTACGAGCACCTGCGCTACGGCGGCCCGGTCGGGACGCTGCAACGCAACCTCTACGGCGTCAGCCTCACGAGCTCGATCGGCCCCGGCGTCGCGTACGCATTCGTCGGTCGCGCGCAGTCCGGGACGGGCTCGGCACCCGACGGGACGCGCGTCTCCGGTCTCGCGAAGGGCCCCGATACGGGCTCGACGCAATACGAGGTCAGCTACACGTACGAGCTGTCGAAGCGCTCGTACGTGTACGCCGGCTACGTCGTTCTCGCCAACGAGGGGAACGCGTCGTACACGTTCGGGGTCAACGCGTATCCCGTGGGCATCGGCGGCAAGCCCGAGGGATGGGTGCTCGGCATGGCCCACTTCTTCTGACGCGCTCCACTCCGGAGCTTCGCCATCGATCGCGAAAGGATCGAACCATGTTCTCCGACGCTCTCATCCTGGGTTTCGATCGCGCCCTGCGCACGCTTTCGGGCGTTGCGAGCAGCGCGCGGCCGGTTCCCGGCAGCGACCTGCCGGAAATCGCGCTGACCCCCGAAGAGCGCCGCCACGCGGCCGGCCTGATGCGCGTGAACCACACGGGCGAGGTGTGCGCGCAGGCGCTCTACGCCGCGCAGGCGGTGGTGGCGCGCGATCCGTCGATCGCCACGCGCTTTGCGCAGGCCGCGCGGGAGGAGGAGGAGCATCTCGCGTGGACGCAGATGCGCCTGCAGGAGCTCGGCGAGCGCACGTCGCGCCTCAACGCGGTGTGGTACGCGGGCTCGTTCGCGATCGGCCTCGCGGCCGGCATCGCGGGTGATCGCACCAACCTCGGCTTCGTGGTCGAGACCGAGCGGCAGGTGGAGGAACATCTCACCGGCCACCTGGAAGACCTGCCTCCCGCCGACAGCCGCAGCCGCGCCATCGTCGACCAGATGCGCGACGACGAGGCACGGCACGGCGCGATGGCGTTGGCCGCCGGCGCCGACGACCTGCCGCTCCCCGTGAAAGGCGTGATGCGCCTCGCCGCAAGCGTGATGAAGGCGATCGCCTACCGCGTGTAGCGACGGACGCGCGCATCGTCACGCCGCTGGCGTCGGGCGCGATTGCATCCGACGAAGTAGCGCGATGTGCTGCCCGTCGCCGAGCGTCGTCGACGCCGCGAGGTCGCAGCCGACCCTGTGCTGCGCTTCCACTGCGCGATCGCCCTGATGCGGGCAGCCCGGATCGCCTTGGGAATCGCATCCGGCTGAAGCGTCGTGCCGGGCTGCACCCGTGAGCGCACCGTGCCCGCCACCGCGCCGGCATCCACCGCCTTCATCGCTGCGAACGCGCCGCGGATGTAGTCCGCCTCCGCATAACCGCTTCGGCCCGGACGCGAGCACGCATCGGCCTCGCATGCCTGCAGCAATGCATCGAGGCGCTCCGGCCTTCGCAGCGCATCGGCCTCGGTGAGCAGATCGAGGAGCGTGGCCGGTCGCAGCTCGAACGCGCGGTGCACGACGCCATGGCGACGCGCCGCGAGACGCGCCACGTCGCGGCAATCGATCGGCACGCGCAGGCGTTCGGACACGCGCTCCGCGAGGCGAACGCTGCGCGCCTCGTGCGCGTGATGCCGCGGCCACTCCGCGGCGGGACTCGCTGCCCTTGCCGAGGTCGTGCGCGAGAACCGCATACCGCACGGTCAGCGGGAAGTGACGTGTCGCGCAGTAGTCGAGCGCGAGACAGACGTGCACGCCGGTGTCGAACTCGGGATGATGCGCCGGCGGCTGCGGGATCCCGAACAGCGCATCGACTTCGGGCAGCAGCTCTCGCAGCGCGCCGCACGTTCGCAGGACCGCGATCATGCGCGACGGATGCGGCTCCATGAGTCCGCGCGCGAGCTCCTGCCACACGCGCTCGGCGGCGAGCTCCGCGAGCTCGCCCGACTGCGCGAGCGAGCGCATCAGCGCTTCGCGTCTCCGGTGCGACGTCGAAGCCGAAGCGCGCCGCGAAACGCGCGACGCGCAGCACGCGCAGCGGATCCTCCGCGAACGCGGGCGACACGTGGCGCAGCACGCCGAGCTCGAGGTCGCGCGCACCGCCGAACGGATCGACGAGATTCCCGTCCTCGTCGCGCGCCATCGCGTTGATGGTGAGGTCGCGCCGGCGCAGGTCCTCCTCCAGCGTGACGTCGGGCGAAGCGAAGAACTCGAACCCGCGATAGCCGCGCCCGTGCTTGCGCTCCGTGCGCGCGAGCGCGTATTCCTCGCTCGTCTCCGGATGCAGGAAGACCGGAAAGTCGCGGCCCACCGGCCGGAACCCCGACGCCGTCATGATCTCGGGCGTGCCGCCCACGACGAGCCAGTCGGTATCGGCAACGGCGTCGGCCGAGCAGCTCGTCGCGCACGGCGCCGCCGACGCGGTAGATCTTGAGCGGCGGTCCAGGTAACGGTCGCGCGCGCAATCGAGTGCTCCGCATCGCAGTCGTTCGGCGCCGGCGAGCGCCGGCATCACGCGAGTTCAGCGTCCGCTCTGGGCGCGGAACTCGTCGTAGCGGCTCCGGATGGAATCCGGCGAAAGATAGCCTGGCGCGATCGCTTCCAGCGCGGTGGGCGCGAATCCGAACACCGCGGGGAAGTCGCAGTCGCACACGCTGTCGCGCTGCATCGACGCGAGGTTGTCGCGGGTCATCATGCGGCCCGGCAGATGCTCGAGCGCGGCCGCCTGCATCTGCGCAAGCGCCCCCGAGAGCGGCACGATCGGCCGCGCGTGACCGGTGACCTCGCCGACGTAGCGCACGAGCTCGCGCAGCGTGTACACCTTCGGCCCGCACAGCGGATAGCGCTGGCCGACGGTGGCGTCGTCCTGCATGGCGAGCAGGAAGCACTGCGCGACGTCGCCCACGTACACGGGCTGGAAGCGGACGTTGGCCCCCGCGAGCGCGATCACCGGCAGCAGGCGCGAAACCTTCGCGAAGAGATTCAGGAACGAGTCCTCGCGCCCGAAGATCACCGACGCCTGGAAGATCGTCCAGTCGAGGCCCGAGTCGGCCACCAGCGCCTCGGCCTCGCCCTTGCTGCGCAGGTAACGGCTCGGGCCGTTGCGATCGGCGTTGAGCGCGCTCATGTGCAACAGGCGGCGCACGCCGCCTGCCTTGCACGCGGCGATGACCTGCCGCGTCATGTCGACGTGCACGCGATCGAAGGTCTGCGTGCCGGCCTCGCTGATGATCCCGACCAGGTTGATCACGGCCCCGGCGCCGGACGCCAGACGTCCGAGCGCCGTCGGGTCGCCCACGTCCGTCTCGACGATGTCGACGGTGGGCAGCAGGAACAGGTGCCTTGCACGCTCGCGCGAGCGCGTGGGCACGAGCACGCGATAGCCTTCGGACACCAGCCGATTGACGACGTAACGGCCGACGAAGCCGGCGCCGCCGACCACGAGGACGGTGTTGGTGGGCATGTCAGTTGGCGCCCGGCCGCCCGAAGCCACTGACACGCCCCCTTGGGGGGAGCGAGCGGAGCGAGTTCGGGGGCAGTTTCATCCTAGTTGCTCCATCGCGCGTTGCGCGTCCCGCGACGCATGAAACGGGCGTGTAATAGCGCAGCGGCGTCCGGCACAGAGGTCGGTTCGTACTTGGTGCTTTGAGCCCGTATGTCAGTTGGACCCGCGGCCCCACGAGCACCCCGTACTGTCGCCTCGGGCTGTTGGTCCCTGAGCACGCATCTTCAGACTTCGATGACGTGGGCCGCACGCCGATGTCGCCGCGATACGGAGGCGATCATGGAAGTCATCTATCCGTCGCTGCGCGGGACTCGATGTGCATAAGCAAACGGTGGTGGCCTGCGCGCGCATCGCCGGCGATGGCGCGCCGATGCAGGAAGTGCGCACCTTCGCGACCACCACCTCGGGCCTGCTGGCGCTGGCCGACTGGCTCGACGGCCGTTCGGTGTCGCAGCACGTGGCGATGGAGGCCACCGGCGTGTACTGGAAGCCGGTGTGGCACGTGCTCGAAGGCCACTTCGAGCTGGTGCTGGCCAACGCCGCGCACGTCAAGAACGTGCCCGGGCGCAAGACCGACGTCAACGACGCGATGTGGCTGGCCGATCTGCTGGCCCACGGCCTGATCCGCGCCAGCTTCGTGCCGCCGGCTGGCGGTGCAGGAGCTGCGCACGCTGACCCGCACGCGCAAGCAGTTCGTGCGCGAGCGCGGCGCGCACGTCCAGCGCATCGAGAAGATCCTGGAAGACGCCAACCTCAAGCTCGGCGTCGTGCTCAGCGACATCCTCGGCCAGAGCGGCCGCGCCGTGCTGCAGGCCATCATCGACGGCCACAGCCGATCCCGAGCAGTCCTGGCCCGCCTGCGTCGTCGCGCCGCGTCAAGGCCAGCCGCGCCGAGTTGCTCGAAGCGCTGCGCGGGCACATCAGCGCCCACCATCGCTTCATGCTCAAGCTGCATCTGGATCACATCGACGCCCTCGACCAGGCCATCGCCGCCATCGAGCAGGAGGTGGGCGCTCGGGCTCGAGCCCTTTCGCACAGCCGCCAAGCTCGCTGAGCACCATCCCCGGCCTGAGCAGCGTCAGCGCCCATGTCGTGGTCGCCGAGATCGGCATCGACATGTCGCGCTTCGCTACGCCCGGTCATCTGCTGTCCTGGGCCTGCCTGTGCCCGCGCAACGACGAAAGCGCCGGCAAGCGCCGCAGCACCCGCCTGCGCCGCGGCGGCAAGTGGCTCAAGACCACCCTGGTGCAAGCCGCCTGGGCTGCCGTGCGCGTCAAAGGCAGCTACCTGCAAGCGCAGTTCCACCGCATTCGCGCTCGCCGCGGCGCCAAGAAAGCCATCATCGCCGTCGCCGCCTCCATGCTCACCGCCGTCTGGCACATGCTGCGCAACGGCCTTCAGGGGCTGGTGTTGGCGGCCAGCGTCGATGCGGACGTTCCGCGGGGCGGGATCGTGCCGAGGCGCGCGGTCAACGCAACGTAAGGCTGGTCGAGCTCACGCGCGTAGTACATGGCGTTCGCGAGCACTTTCTTCACGTAGTCGCGCGTCTCGTTGAAGGGAATGGTCTCGACCCACACTGCGCCTTCGAGCGGCTCCGCGGCGCGCCAGGCCTGCGCGCGGCCGGGACCGGCATTATACGCGGCGGCCGCCAGCGCCGGCAGGCGCTCCAGGCGGTCGAGCCAGTAGCGGAAATAGAACGCGCCGAACTGCGTGTTGAGCGAAACGTCGGTGATGTCGCGACCGCGGAACTCGGGCTTGCCGATCTGCTTCGCCACCCAGCGCGCCGTCGCCGGCATGAGCTGCATCAGGCCCATTGCCCCCGCCGCGGACACGATGCCCGCGTTGAAGCGCGATTCCTGGCGCGCGAGACCGAGCAGCAGCGCCTCGTCGACGTCCTGCTCGCGCGCCGCCGCGGTGAACGCATCGCGATACGGCATGAGGTAGCGCATCGCGAGATCGTGCCGCCACGCCGTGCGCTCGGCCGTATTGATCGCGCGATCGTAAAGCCCCTGCCGCCGCGCGTACTCGGCGGCGACCAGCAACGCCTGGTCATCGAGATCGCGCACGGCGAAATACCACTCGCGCTGCGATTCGAGGCGCATGTCGAGCTGCGCGAGCTTCACTGCCCGGCGCACGTCGCCGCGCGCACCGAACTGCGGCGAGCGCCTCGGCGGTCGGCGCCTGCAGGGACGGACTGCGCGCCTCCTGCAGCTTGGCCGCGCCCTCGCCGAGCGCCTCGGCTGCGAGCAGCGCGTAATAGTTATGGGCCGGGGCGAGTGCCGTGTAGATCTCGTTCGCCTCGGCCGCGCGGCCCGTCGCCGCCAGCGCACGCGCCTTCCAGTAGCGCCACGCCGGATCGTCGGTGAGCGAAGTCGGCATCGCGTCGATCGCGGCGAGCACGTCCGGCCATGCGCCCACACGCAATGCAGCGCGCACGCGCCATGCGTGTTGCTGCTCGGTGAGCGCGGCGCCGTCCGCCTCCCGGTACCACTGCGCCGCCTGCGGCAGGAGCTGGCGCGCCGCGTGATAGGCGATGCGCCCGTTGCCGTAGAGGCGATCGGCCTCGGGCAGGTGCCGGCGCTGCTTCTCCCATGCAGCGCGCACCGCCGCCGCATCGCGGCGCGCGGCGCGCTCGAGCGCAAACAGCGCGAGCTCGCGCCCGCCCGCGCGATTCCAGCGGAAATCACCCTTGCTCAGTGCGCGTGCGGGATCGCGCTCCACCTGCATCAGCTCGCGCGCGCTGATGCGCAAGTCCCCCGGCAGATCGCTCGCGAGCGCTTCGGCGAGCCGCACGTTGCCCGCGGCGACGGCAAGGCGGAAGCGCGCGCGACGATCGGCGGTGGTGATGCCGTTCTGTCCTAGCAGCGCGGTGAAGAGCGGCTCGCACGCATCCGGTGTGCTACGGCCCGTGAACCACAGCGGCTTCGCGGCGGCGAGCGCGGCTTGCGCATCCTGTTGCCAGCGGTACTGCAGCGCATAGCAGTTGAGCTCGGTGTCGTCGTTGGTCTGCGCGGCGTACTCGTTGCCGAACGTCACCCACTGCCCGCGCCTCGCGAGCGACTTCAGCCAGTCGCTGCGCAACCCGTCGGCGAGCGCGCTGCCCGCGTACCGACGCATGAAGGCGCGCACGACGTCGTCGGGACTCGTGTCGATGTTGGCCTTGAGGCGCCAGTAATCGACGTAGGCCTCGAGCGAATGGCCCGCGAGGCGCGGCGCGATCTGATCGAGCTTCGCGCGCTGGCCGCTGTCGAATGCGGCGCGCGCGGCCAGGAAATCGGCATCGTTGTCGGCGGCAAGCGCGTGCGGCAGCGCGACGGAGCAGGTGAAGGCGAGACCGACGCACGCGAGGCGCGCGAGCACGGGATGAGCGAAAGGCACGGGAGGCGACTCTGGATGCGGTAAGGAGTGTTCGAGCATTGTCGGCGACGCGAGGAAACGCTGCAACGTTAACGCGCAAACCCTTCGCCAGGAAGACCATTCGGCGCCCCGGAACGCACGTTGGACGCATCCGCGAATGCTAAGATTCCGGTCTGGCCGTCGGCACCGCCGGAGCCACAACAACGCCGAACCCCGGGGAGGGAGCCATGGCACAACGCAAGGCGGCGCCGCTCGTGGGCGTCGTCATGGGCAGCGACAGCGACTGGGAGATCATGCGCCACGCGACGGCACAGCTCGATGCGTTCGGCGTGGCCTACGAAGCGCGGGTGGTCTCGGCGCATCGCATGCCCGACGACATGTTCGAGTACGCCGAGGATGCAGGCCCGCGCGGACTGCGTTGCATCATCGCAGGTGCCGGCGGCGCCGCACATCTTCCCGGCATGCTGGCGGCCAAGACCACGGTGCCGGTGCTCGGCGTCCCCGTTCCGTCGAAGTACCTCCGCGGCGAGGACTCGCTCTACTCCATCGTGCAGATGCCGAAGGGCGTTCCCGTCGCGACGTTCGCCATCGGCGAAGCGGGTGCGGCCAATGCGGGCCTGTTCGCGGTTTCGATGCTGGCCGCAACCGACCCTGCGCTCGCGCGCAAGCTCGCCGCATTCCGCGCGAAGCAGACCGGCACCGCGCGGCTCATGCACGTGCCGCCCACCGCGAAGCCCGCTGCAGGATGACGCGTTGGCGGCCGACGTGATCGCCCCCGGCGGTTGGCTGGGACTGCTCGGCGGCGGGCAGCTCGGCCGCATGTTCTGCATGGCCGCGCAAAGCCTCGGCTATCGCGTCGTCGTGCTCGATCCCGGCGCCGAGGGCCCCGCCAGCACGGTCGCCGACCGCCACATCCGCGCCGACTACCTCGACGCCGCCGGACTCGCGGAGCTCGCGAGCGTCGCCGCCGGCGCAACCACCGAATTCGAGAACGTGCCGGCGGCTGCGCTGGAGTATCTCGCGCGCAGCGCGCGCGTCACGCCGCCTGCGCGCAGCGTCGCCATCGCGCAGGATCGGATTCGCGAGAAGGGATTCCTCCGCGAGCACGGCTTCGACGTCGCGCCGTTTGCGGTGCTCGCCACGCCGGACGATGCGGCGCGCGTGCCCGCGCATCTGGTGCCGGGGATCGTGAAAAGCGCGCGCTTCGGCTACGACGGCAAGGGCCAGATCCGTGTGCGCACGCGCGACGAGGTGCCCGCGGCGTTCGCCGCGATGGGCGGCCAGCCCTGCGTGCTGGAAGCCCTGATCGACCTCGCCTGCGAAGTGTCGGTGATCGTGGCGCGCACGGATGCAGGGGGCGCCGTCACCTGGCCCGTCGCGGAGAACCGCCATCGCAACGGCATCCTCGATGTGTCCATCGTGCCCGCGCGCGTGCCCGATACGCTCGCTGCGCATGCGCGCGATGTCGCCATGCGCGCTGCGGCAGCGCTCGACTACCGCGGCGTGCTGTGCGTCGAGATGTTCGTGTCGCGCGCCGGCGAGCTTCTCGTCAACGAGCTCGCACCGCGGCCGCACAACAGCGGCCACTATACGATCGACGCGTGCATCACATCGCAATTCGAGCAGCAGGCGCGCGTGCTCGCCGGCCTGCCGCTGGGCGACACGCGCCAGCACGAGGCCGCGGTGATGGTGAACCTGCTCGGCGACATCTGGTACGCCGACGAAACATCCTCCGCGCTGCGCGAGCCCGACTGGCTCGCCGTGCTGCGCCAACCCCAGGCCAAGCTGCACCTCTACGGCAAGCGCGACCCGCGCCGCGGGCGCAAGATGGGGCACGTGACGTGCCTCGCGCCAAGCGTCCGCGAGGCGCTCGCCGTCGCTGCTGCAATCAAGCGCGATCTCGGCATTCCGGGCGCGGACGAACTGTGACGCTGCACGTTTCGGCGCCGTCGCACGGCGCGAAGGCCGGCCGCGACGGCGATCGCGAGCGAGCAGCCGCATCGCAATGACCGCCGAACCGCTCCCGCTCGACGGCGTGCGCGTGCTCGACCTCACGCGTCTGCTGCCGGGACCGATGTGCACGCTGTACCTGGCCGAGCTCGGCGCGGACGTCATCAAGATCGAGGACACCGCTGCGGGCGATTACGCGCGCACGCTGGGCGCGCCCGGCGAGGTCGCACTCTTCTTTCGCGCCATCAATCGCAACAAGCGCAGCCTCTCGCTCGACCTGAAGCGCGAGGCCGGTCGCAGCGCGTTCCTGGCGCTCGCGAGGCAGGCGCACATCGTCGTCGAAGGCTTCCGGCCCGGCGTGATGGCGGCGCTCGACCTCGCGTACGACGCGATCGCCGCCGTGAATCCGCGCATCGTCTACGCCTCGATCACGGGCTACGGCCAGGACGGGCCGCGTGCGACGGCCGCCGGTCACGACATCAACTATCTCGGCTACGCGGGCGTGCTCGACCAGACCGGCACGCGCGGCGGAGCGCCTGCGCTGTGCAATCTGCAGGTCGCCGACCTGCTGGGTGGCGCGGCGATGCCCGCGATCGCGATCCTCGGCGCGCTCTACGGCGCCCAACGCACCGGGCGCGGACGCCGGGTCGACGTCGGGATGGCCGAAGCCGTGCTCGCCCACTCGGTGTTCATGCTGCAGGCGCTGACCGCCAACGGCCGCACCGCGCCGCGCGGCGACGACCTGCTGACCGGCGGCGTGCCGTGCTATGGCGTCTACGTGACCCAGGATGCGCGCTTCGTCGCGGTCGGCGCACTCGAGGACAAGTTCTGGCGCGCGCTGTGCGCCACGTTGCAACGCCCGGACCTCGTGCCGTTCGGCCTCGCGCGCGGTGCCGAGGGCAAGCGCGCGCAGCGCCGCGCTGGCATCGATCTTCGCCTCGGCCCCGCTGGCGCACTGGACCGCGACGTTCGCGAATGTCGACTGCTGCGTCACGCCGGTCGCCACGCTCGCGGAGGCGCTCGCCGATCCGCAGTTCGCGGCACGGGGGATGGTGCGGCAGGCGAGCGACGGCATGCCGTATTTCGCGGCACCGTTTCGGGTGAGCGGCTGCGCAGGACGGAGCGAGCGCGAGGCTCCGCGCCAGGGCGAGCACTCGGTGGAAGTGCTGCGCGAAGCGGGCTATACCGACGACGCCATCGCGCGGCTGCAGGCCGAAGGCGTGATCAGGACCTGACCCCACCCCACATGTCCCGAACGATTGTTCGGGACAAAGAGGTGCGATCACGGTCGGCGTGGCGGCTTCGCCTCGCGGCGCATCGACACCTACCGGCAGATCGCTCACGCGCGCGTACTCCGCATCGTCGTACGCCTCGCCGCGAGCGATGTAGTCGCGGGCCATCGCCGTGGCATCGGCGCCCCAGAAGAGCTCGTCGCCGACCACGAGCGTGGGCACGCCGAACACGCCGCGCGCTACGGCTTCCTCCGTGTTCCGGCGCAGCGCGTCCTTCACTTCCTGCGATGCCACTCGCGTGTCGGCATCGGCGATCCCCAGCCCGTGCACGAGCTCGGCCCATTCGATGGGCAGGTCGGGCAGCCTTCCGTCGCGCCAGACGAAACGGAAGATGCGATGCACGGCCTCGGGTGCGCAATCGCACGCGATCGCGAGGCGCAGCAGCGGCAGCGGGTTGAACGGATGCTCCGGCGGGAACTTGAGCGCGATCCCGAGCTGTCGCGCCTGCCACACGCAGAAGCGATACGTGAACGCGCGCTTGGCCGGGATCTCGGCGGGACCCTTGTGCGCGTTCGCACTGAGCAGGCCGGCGAACAGGACCGGACGATGACGCACGCGCACCCGCGGCCCGAGCAGGTGCAGCTGCTCGCTCTGCAGGTACGCGAACGGCGAGATGAAGTCGAAGTACCAGTCAACGCTTGCCATGGCGTTCCTCGTGCTCGCGCCGGCGCGCGGCGAGTCGCGCATTGACGGCGCGCTTCTCGTCGTCGTCGAGCGTGCTCCAGGCGGCGATCTCGTCGATGGTGCGATAGCAGCCCAGGCACACGCGTGCGCCGGCATCGAGCGTGCACACGCTGATGCAGGGCGAGGCCGCGTCGGACGTCTTCGTCGCGGATCCGGCGCTCGTCGAGGCCGGAGGCTTGGCGGACTCGGCCATGTCACGCTCGCGGCAGCTCGCTCGCGCACGGCGGGGGACGGAAGGCTGCGTCGGCATGATCTCAGTAGCCGCGGGCACGGTCGACGACGCCGGTGACCGGCTCGCCGCGCTCGAGGCGGCGGATCTTGGCAGCCACCTGCGCCGCCGATTCCGGAATCCGCGTCACGGCCGACACGTGCGGCGTGACGACGATCGCCGGATGATGCCAGAACGGGTGCGTCGGCGGCAGCGGCTCGGTGCGAAACACGTCGAGCGTCGCGCCGGCGAGATGTCCCGAATCGATCGCACGCACGAGGTCGTGGTCGACCACGAGCTCGCCGCGCGCGACGTTCACGACGTAGGCCCCGCGCGGCAGCAGCGCGAGCCTTGGTGCATCGAGCAGGTCGACGGTATCGTCGGTGGCCGGCAGCAGGCAGACGAGCACGTTCGACTGCGCGAGCACGTGCGCGAGAGCGTCGGGGCCCGCATGCGTCTCGACGCCGGCAAGCGCCTTGGGCGAGCGACTCCAGCCCACGAGCCGGAACCCGAACGGACGCAGGGCATCGGCGCAGGCGCGTCCCAGCACCCCCAGGCCGAGAAGTCCGATCGTGAAGGCGCGTGGATCCGCGCATGCGAGATCGCTCCAGTGCGCCTGCTGCTGCGCGCGCCGGTACGCATCGCGCTTGCGGTGCGCGGCCAGCACTTCCAGCGTCACGTACTCGGCCATGGGTGCGGCCATGCCGGCATCCTCGAGGCGGATCACCGGCACGCCGGGCGGAAGGTTGGGCACGCGCAGCAGCGCGTCGACACCGGCCCCGAGATTGAAGATCGCGCGCGGCCGCGGCACGCGGTCGAAGAGCTCGCGCGAAGGCTTCCACGCGAGCACGTAATCGGGTGCGAAGGCAACGTCGGGCCAGATCGCGATGTCGGCCTCGGGCAGCGCCGCAGCGAGCGCGTCGCGCCACGCCTTCGAGACGGCCTGCGACGTGCGCAGCAACAGGCGCAAGCGCGGCGGCACGTCCTCAGGGCTCACCGGCATCGAGTTCGACGAGATCGGCGCCTTCCTGCACGCGATCGCCCACGCGGAAATTGATCGCAGCGACGCTGCCCTCGGTCGGCGCCGCGATGGTGTGCTCCATCTTCATCGCTTCGAGCACCATGAGCGGCGCGCCTTTCGCCACGCGCGCACCCTTCTCGACCAGCACCGCGACCACGGTGCCCGACATCGGCGCGCGCAGATGGCCTTCCGCCGCCTCGTGCTCGCCGGCGTGCGCCTGGCGATCGACGAGGAGCAGCCGACGATGCTCGCCGGCGACGAACACATGGCGTTCCTCGCCGAGCGCGACGACGGTGGCGTCGTACTCGCCCGCCGGAAGCACGACATCGAGCACACCGGGCGCGCGCTCGGTCGCGCTTGCGGCGAGGCTTGCGATCACGCTCGCGATGCCGGATTCCGAAGCCGCCCCGCGCTGCTCGACCTGCCACGTGTCGCCGTCGCGCCGCAGCCGGATCGCATGCGCGTGCGGGCCGTCGGAGAACTCGAACGCGATACCGGCGCGCGTGCTGTTGAGCCACCAGCCGTCGACGCGATGCCACGGTGAATGCGGGTCGGACCCCGCCGTCGCGCGCGCCTTGCGTTCGATCGCGAGCGCTTCGGCCAGCGCCGCCGCGATCAGCACGCGCTCGCTCGCGGGCGCGGGAGGCGGAAAGAGCTCGGCATGGTGGCGCGCGATGAGCCCGGTGTCGATCTCCGCGCGTGCGAATGCACCCTGCGCCAGCACCCGCTGCAGGAAGGCGACGTTGGTGCTCACGCCGACGACCTCGAAGCGCGCGAGGGCCGCCGCGAGCTTGCGCACCGCCGCGTCGCGATCGCGGCCGTGCACGATCAGCTTGGCGATCATCGGATCGTAGAAGGGCGAGATCTCGTCGCCGCTGCGCACGCCCGAATCGATGCGCACGTCGGCCCGCGGCTCGGGCATCGAGAGGTGCGCAAGGCGCCCGATCGACGGCAGGAAGCCGCGATCCGGGTCCTCGGCGTACACGCGGGCCTCGATCGCGTGGCCGTCGATCGCAAGCGCGTCCTGCCCAAGCGGCAGCGACTCGCCGGCCGCGACGCGCAACTGCCATTCGACGAGATCGGTGCCGGTGATCATCTCCGTCACCGGATGCTCGACCTGCAGGCGCGTGTTCATCTCCATGAAGTAGAACGTGCCGGTCGTGGAAAACTCGCGACTCGCGATGAATTCGACCGTGCCCGCGCCGACGTAGCCGATCGCCTTCGCGGCCGTGACCGCCGCCGCGCCCATCGCGCGGCGACGCTCGTCCGTCATGCCGGGCGCAGGCGCTTCCTCGAGCACCTTCTGGTGCCGCCGCTGCACCGAGCAGTCGCGCTCGAACAGATGAACGGCGTTGCCCTGCGTGTCCGCGAAGACCTGCATCTCGATGTGGCGCGGGGAGACGAGGTACTTCTCGATCAGCATCGCGTCGTCGCCGAAGGCTGCGCTCGCCTCGCGTCGCGCCGACGCCAGCGCGGCCGCGAACTCGTGCGGGTGCTCGACGATGCGCATGCCCTTGCCGCCCCCGCCCGCGCTCGCCTTGATCAGCACGGGATAGCCGATCGCCTGTGCCTCGCGTGCGAGGCGCGCCGGGTCCTGGTCTTCGCCGTGATACCCCGGCACGAGCGGCACGCCGGCCGCGGCCATGATCCGCTTGGCGGCGGACTTCGAGCCCATGGCCGCGATCGCGTGCGGCGGCGGGCCGATGAACACGATGCCCGCATCGGCGCATTGCTGCGCGAACGCGGCGTTCTCCGAGAGGAAGCCGTAGCCCGGATGGATGGCCTGCGCACGCGCACGCTGCGCGATGGCGATGATGGCGGCCGCGTTCAGGTAGCTTTCGCGCGGCGCCGCGGGGCCGAGCCGATACGCCTCGTCGCAGGCCGCCACGTGCAGCGCGTGCGCGTCGGCATCGGAGTACACGGCGACGGTGTGCACGCCCATGCGGCGCGCCGTGCGCGCAACGCGGCAGGCGATCTCGCCGCGGTTGGCGATGAGGATGCGCTCAAACACGGCGCTCGCCCTCCCTCGGGGCGGCGACGTCGCCAGGCGGCGCGCCGCCTGGCGAGGCCCAGCCGGAAATACGGCGCGTGACGCGAGCGATGAAGCGCCAGAGCTTCGGCACCAGCCAGATCATCAGCAGCACGAGCACGATCAGCACCACGATGGCGGCGATGGGATACGCGAACGCGAGCCAGAGCACGGTGCCAACCGCGAGCTCTTCGCCGAACGACGCCGCCCAGTTCGAGAACGGCTCGGGCGAGGTGTTGATCATCGCGCGACTGCCCGCCTTCGCGAGGTGCGCGCCCGCAGCAAGCCCGCCGCCCAGGATCGCGGCAGCGATCGTGGCCGCACCCGGCTGATCGCTGAACACGCTCGCGGCGAGCGCCGCGCCGGCAGGAATGCGAATGAAGGTGTGCACGAAGTCCCACACCGAATCGACGCCCGGCACCTTGTCCGCGAAGAATTCGACCGCGAGCATGAAGCCCGACGCGCCGAGCACCCATGGATGCGCAAGCACCTGCAATCCCCTCGGCAGCTCCACCCAGCCGAACCAGCCCACCGCACCGATCACGAACAGCACGACATACAGCCGGATGCCGCTCGCCCAGCCGAGCGCGCCGGCGAGCGCGATCAGCTGCCACGTGTCGAGCTGCGAAACGCCGGGAACCGCAGTCATGAGGCCGCTCCCGCGCCCGAGGCGGCGTGCGGCGCGCAACGTTGCAGCATGGCGACCCTCACATCCTGAACACGCCGAAGCGCGTTTCCGGAATCGGGCGATTGAGCGATGCGGAGATGGCGAGGCCCAGCACGTCGCGCGTGTCGGCGGGATCGATGATGCCGTCGTCCCACACCCGCGCACTGGCGAAGTACGGGTGACCTTCGCGCTCGTAGCGCTCGCGGATCGGGGCCTTGAAGGCGTCCTCTTCCTCGCGGCTCCAGGTCCCGCCCTTCGCTTCGATCGCATCCCGGCGAAGCGTGGCGAGCACGGTGGCGGCCTGCTCGCCGCCCATCACGGAGATGCGCGCGTTCGGCCACATCCAGAGGAACCGCGGGCCGTACGCGCGGCCGCACATGCCGTAATTGCCCGCGCCGTAGCTGCCGCCGATGATGACCGTGAACTTGGGCACCTGCGCGCACGAGACCGCGGTCACCATCTTCGCGCCGTCGCGCGCGATGCCGCCCGCCTCGTATTTCTGTCCGACCATGAAGCCCGTGACGTTCTGCAGGAACACGAGCGGGATGCGACGCTGGCAGCAAAGCTCGATGAAGTGCGCGCCCTTCAGCGCCGACTCCGAGAACAGGATGCCGTTGTTGGCGACGATGCCGACCGGATAACCCCAGATGCGCGCGAACCCGGTCACGAGCGTCGTGCCGTAGCGCGCCTTGAACTCGTCGAAGTTGCTGCCGTCGACCACGCGCGCGATCACCTCGCGCACGTCGTACGGCTTGCGGATGTCGGCGTTGATGACCCCGTAGATGTCGCGCGTCGGATACTTCGGGAGCTCCGGTGGCGTGACCTCGAGCTGCGCGGGCTTCGGGCGGTTGAGGTTTCCGACGATGCGCCGTGTGAGCGCGACGGCGTGGTGATCGTCGAGCGCGAGATGATCCGCCACGCCGGACACGCGCGTGTGCACGTCGGCGCCGCCGAGCGATTCCGCATCCACGATCTCGCCCGTGGCCGCCTTCACGAGCGGCGGCCCGCCGAGGAAGATCGTGCCCTGCTCCTTCACGATGATGGTCTCGTCCGACATCGCCGGCACGTACGCGCCGCCCGCCGTGCACGAGCCCATCACCACGGCGATCTGCGGGATTCCTTCCGCCGACATGTTCGCCTGGTTGTAGAAGATGCGCCCGAAGTGATCGCGGTCGGGAAAGACGTCGACCTGATTCGGAAGGTTCGCGCCGCCGGAATCGACGAGGTAGATGCAGGGCAGCAGGTTGTCCCGCGCGATCTCCTGCGCGCGCACGTGCTTCTTGACCGTGAGCGGGTAATACGTGCCGCCCTTCACGGTCGCATCGTTGCACACGATGACGCACTCGCGCCCGGCGACGCGCCCGATGCCGGTGACGACCCCGGCCGACGCGATGTTGTCGTCGTACATCCCGTACGCGGCGAGCTGCGAGAACTCGAGAAACGGCGAGCCCTTGTCGATGAGCGCTGCGATGCGCTCGCGGGGAAGCAGCTTGCCGCGAGCGACGTGCTTCTCGCGCGCGGCCTCGCCACCGCCGCCTTCGACCTCGGCAACCTTCTCGCGCAGATCGGCGACGAGCGCCGCCATCGCGTCGCGATTGGCGACGAAGGTCGGATCGCGCGGATCGAGGCGGGTCTCGATGACGGGCATGGCGTGCCTTCAGCCGTCAGAACCCGCCCGTGGCGAGCCAGCGCTCGAGCTGGTCAAGGCGATCGAGCCCCCAGAACGGCTCGCCGTCGACGATGAAGAACGGCGATCCGAACACGCCGCGCGCAATCGCGGCATCGACTTCGTCGCGCAGCGCGTCCTTGACGGCGGGATCCTCCAGCGCCGCGTGGGCAGCGGTGAGGTCGACGTCGAGCGGCTCCAGGACGGCGAGCGCGTGCTCCGGCGTCGAGATGTCGACGTGCCGGTAGAAGTACGCGTGGAAGAACGCCTTCGCGGCGGTGGCCATCCGCGGGTGAGCCGTGCGCTTCAACCACAACAGCAGGCGAGCCGGCACCTGCGTCGGGATCGGGAAGCGCGGCGGCATCGTGAACACCGGCACGCCGTGGAAACGCGCGCTGCGCGCGAAATCGTGCTTCGAGTATTCGCCCTTGAGCGGAATCGCGGTGAGCGGCGCCGTCCCCGTGCGCTTGAACACGACGCCGAGCAGGATCGGGTGCCACTCCACGCCCCGGTCGTGGCGATGCGCGAGCGCCTCGATCTTCTGCGAAGCGAGGCAGCCGTAGGGCGACGACAGGTCGAAATAGAAGTCGATCGGAGCTTTGGCGGTCACGGTCGTCCTCCTCAGGCGGCAAGGGCGCGGCCGATCACCAGCCGCTGGATGTCGCTCGTGCCTTCGTAGATCTGGCACACGCGCACGTCGCGATAGATGCGCTCGACGGGGAAATCGCTCACGTAGCCGTAGCCGCCGTGGATCTGCAATGCGTCGGAGCACACCTTCTCGGCCATCTCCGAGGCGAAGAGCTTGGCCATCGAAGCTTCCTTGAGGCACGGCTCGCCGGCGTCGCGCAAGGCCGCCGCGTGCCACACGAGCTGGCGCGCGGCCTCGATGCGCGTCGCCATGTCGGCCAGGCGGAAATTCACGGCCTGGTGATCGATGATCGCCTTGCCGAAGCTCGTGCGCTCGTGCGCATACGCGAGCGCCGCCTCGAACGCCGAACGCGCCATGCCCACCGCCTGCGCGGCGATCCCGATGCGACCCGCTTCGAGATTGGCGAGCGCGATGCGGTAACCCTCGCCTTCGCGTCCGAGCAGATTGCCCGCGGGCACGGCACAGTTGTCGAACGTGATCTGCGCGGTGTCCGACGCGCGTTGACCGAGCTTTTCCTCGACGCGCGTCACGACGAACCCCGGCGTGCGCGTCTCGACGATGAACGCGGAGATTCCCTTCTTGCCCGCGTTGCGATCGGTCACCGCGAACACGATCGCGACGTCGGCGTTCTTGCCGGAGGTGATGAACTGCTTGACCCCGTTGATCACCCACTCGTCGCCACGGCGCTCCGCGCGCGTGGTGATCGCACCGGCATCCGACCCGACGTGCGGCTCGGTCAGGCAGAAGCATCCCAGCATCTCGCCGCGCGCGACGGGCTTGAGGTAGCGCTCCTTCTGCGCGTCCGTGCCGAACGAAAGCAGCGGACCGCACACGACGGAGTTCTGCACGCTCAGGATCGTCGAAGTCGCGCCGTCGCCGGCCGCGACCTCCTCCATCGCGACGGCGAGACTGACGTAGTCGAGTCCCGCACCACCCCACTCCTCGGGCACGACCACGCCGAGCGCGCCGAGCTTGCCGAGCGCGCGCAGGGCCTCCCGCGGAAACGTGTGCTCGCGATCCCAGCGTGCGGCGTTGGGCCAGAGCTCCGCGCGCGCGAAGCTGCGGATGCTGTCGCGGATCGCGGCCTGCACTTCATTGAGGAGCATCGGACGTGTCCTCCTACCACCGAGGGCTGCGAGGGCAACTACTCCGAGTAACGCCGGCAGTACCGGCGTTACTCAGAGTAGCGGGGTTGGGCTTGACTGCGACATTGCGATTCAGCATCGCAATCCCCGCGATCACGAGCACCCCGCCGACGATCGTCGCCGGCTCCAGCGCTTCGCCGAGCAGCAGCACGCCCAGCGCCACCGCCGAGACCGGCACGAGGTTGATGAACACCGCCGCGCGTGCCGCGCCGAGCTCGAGCAGTCCCTCGTAGTACCACACGAACGCCACCGCCGTCCCCAGCACGCCCAGGAACGCGATGCCGATCCAGGCCGCGATCGACGCGTGCGGCGGCAGCAGCGTCTCGCCGCTCGCAAGCGTCGCAAGCGCGAGCATGAGCGTGCCCGCCCACGCGGCATACGTCGAGGCCGCGAGCGGCGACAGGTCCGCCAGCATGCGTTTCCCGATCAGCGTGTAGGCGACCCACGACACGACGCAGCCGGCGATGAGCACCTCGCCGACGCCGACCGCGCCGTCGAGCACGGCTGCAGGCCGGCCGTGGGTGATCACCGTCGCCGCACCGAGCAGCGCGAGCACGATGCCCACGATCTTGCGGCGGGTGAGGTGCTCCTTCAGGAACACCGCGGCGCCGACCGCGGTCATCGCCGGATTGAGGGCGATGATGAGCGACGCGCGGCTCGCCGGCACCGTTTTCAGGCCCTGCATGAAGCACAGGTTGTAGGCGAACACGCCCGTTGCGCCGAGCAGCGCGATCCCGATCCACTGCCGCGGCGACAGGCTCGGCAGCGCGTGCTCGAGCCCGAGCAGCGCGACGAGCAGCGCGCCCGAGGCCACGACGTAGCGCCACAGCGCGGCGCTGGCCGAGGGCATCTCCGCGGTCACGACGCGGCCCGCGATGAAGGTTCCACCCCAGATGATCGCAACCAGGATGAGCTTGATGACGAGGCCGGCGCGCGCATGGTGCACCGTCATCGCCTGCTGTCGAGCGCGATGCGCGCGGCGATGGCCGTGAACACCCCGGCGAGCACCCAGCGCTGCGCCGCCGCCCAGCGCGGTCGCGCCGCCAGCCACGTCGCCACCCTCGAGGCCGCCAGCACGAACATGAGATCGCCGACGAACGCGATCGCGATCTGCACGACCCCGAGCACCAGCGACTGTCCGAGCACGCTGCCGCGCGCGGGATCCACGAACTGCGGAAACAGGGCGAGATAGAACAGCGCCACCTTGGGGTTGAGGATGCTGGTGACGACGCCGACGCGAAAGAGGCGCGCCGGGGCCATCGGCGCGAGCGCGCGCGGCTGGAAGATGCCGCCCCGGCCCGAGCGCAGTGCGTCGAACGCGAGCCACAGCAGGTACGCCGCGCCCGCCCAGCGCACCACGTCGTAGAGGACAGGGACGGTCAGGAACACGACCGACAGCCCGAGCGCGGCCGCGACGATGTGCACCCAGAACCCCGTCGTGGTGCCGAGCAGCGACACCACGCCCGCAAGCCGGCCCTGGCACAGCGTGCGCGACACGAGATAGAGCAGGTTCGGCCCCGGCGTGAGGACGAGCATCACGCTCGCGGCGGCAAAGAGCAGCAGGTTGTCCCAGGTCGGCATCGGATGAATCGGCGCGCTCTACCCCGATTGTCCCGAACAATGGTTCGGGACAAAAGGGTTGCGCGCGCCGTCAGCAGAGCTCGATCGCCATGGCGGTAGCCTCCCCGCCCCCGATGCACAGCGTCGCCACGCCGCGGCGGCCGCCATGCTTGCGCAGAGCGCCGAGCAACGTGACGATGATCCGCGCGCCCGACGCACCGATGGGATGCCCGAGCGCGCACGCGCCGCCGTGCACGTTCACCTTCGAATGCGGCAACTCATGCTCCTTCTCTGCCGCCATGGTCACGACCGCGAAGGCTTCGTTGATCTCGTACAGGTCGACGTCCTTCGCGGTCCAGCCGGTGCGCTGAAAGAGCTTTCGCATCGCACCGACCGGCGCAGTCGTGAACCAGGAAGGCTCCTGCGCGTGCGTCGCGTGCCCGACGATGACCGCGAGCGGCTTCAGCCCGCGGCGCTCGGCGCGTCGATCGGCGCATCAGCACCAGCGCCGCGGCACCGTCGGAGATCGAGCTCGCGTTCGCGGCCGTGACCGTGCCGTCCTTCTTGAACGCGGGCTTCAGGCTCGCGATCTTGTCGGGCGTCGCCTTCGCGGGCTGCTCGTCGCGATTGATGACGACGTCGCCCTTGCGGCCCGGCACCGTCACCGGCGCGATCTCCCAATCGAACGTGCCGTCGTTGTTCGCGGCGAGCGCACGCGCGAGCGACGTACGCGCGAACTCGTCCTGCGCCTCGCGCGTGAACTCGTACTTGGACGCGCAGACTTCGGCGAACACGCCCATCAGCTTGCCCTTGTCGTACGCGTCCTCGAGACCGTCGAGGAACATGTGGTCGTACATCGTGGCGTGGCCCATGCGCAGGCCCGCGCGCGCCTTCGGCAGCAGGTAGGGCGCGTTCGTCATGCTTTCCATGCCTCCCGCCACCATCACCTCGTTGCTGCCGGCGATCAGGAGGTCGTTGGCGAGCATCGCGGCCTTCATGGCGGAGCCGCACATCTTCGAGATCGTCGTGCAGTTCGTGCCGACCGGCAGCCCGGCCTTGAGCGCCGCCTGGCGTGCAGGGCGCCTGGCCCTGGCCGGCCATGAGGCAGTTGCCGAAGATGAGCTCCTCGACGGCATCGGGCGCGATGCCGGCGCGCTCCACGGCGGCCTTGATCGCGACCGCACCGAGGTCGCTCGCCATGAGCGTTGCGAAATCGCCCTGGAATCCGCCCATGGGAGTGCGTGCGGCGCCAACGATGACAACCGGATCGTTCGTCATGACTTGATCTCCTGCCCTTTCAAGGGCGCTTTTCGACACTAGGTGTTGCCGACCGCGGCGCCGCATGGCAGCGTTCGCACGAGGAGGGCATCTCGAGGGCCATCGCGACGGTCGCCTACTTCGTCTCGTTGAACAGCTCGCGTCCGATCAGCATGCGCCGGATCTCGGACGTGCCCGCGCCGATCTCGTAGAGCTTCGCGTCGCGCCACAGGCGGCCCGTGGCGTAGTCGTTGATGTAGCCGTTGCCGCCGAGCGCCTGGATCGCCTCGCCCGCCATCCACGTCGCCTTCTCCGCGGCGTAGAGGATTGCGCCGGCGGCGTCCTTGCGCGTGGTGTCGCCGCGATCGCAAGCCTGGCCCACGGCGTAGACGTACGCGCGGCAGGCGTTGCAACGTCGTGTACATGTCGGCGAGCTTGCCCTGCATGAGCTGGAACTCGCCGATCGGCTGTCCGAACTGCTGGCGCTCGTGCACGTACGGCAGCACCACGTCGAGGCAGGCCGCCATGATCCCGAGCGGCCCGCCGGCAAGCACGGCGCGCTCGTAATCGAGGCCGCTCATCAGCACGTTCACGCCACGGCCTTCCTGGCCCAGGATGTTCTCGGCGGGCACCTCGCAATCCTCGAACACGAGCTCGCAGGTGTTGGAGCCGCGCATGCCGAGCTTGTCGAGCTTCTGCGCGGTCGAGAATCCGCGCATGCCCTTCTCGACCAGGAACGCGGTGATGCCGCGCGGCCCGGCGTCCGGGTCGGTCTTCGCATACACGACGAGCGTGTCCGCGTCGGGGCCGTTGGTGATCCACATCTTGCTGCCGTTGAGCACGTAGCGATCGCCCTTGCGTTGCGCGCGAGAGGCGCATCGACACGACGTCGGAGCCCGAGCCCGGCTCGCTCATCGCGAGCGCGCCGACGTGCTCGCCCGAGATCAGCTTCGGCAGGTACTTGCGCTTCTGCGCTTCGCTGCCGTTGCGCCGGATCTGGTTCACGCACAGGTTCGAATGCGCGCCGTACGACAGCCCCACCGAGGCCGAGGCGCGGCTCACCTCCTCCATCGCGACGATGTGCGCGAGGTAGCCCATGCCCGAGCCGCCGTACTCCTCCTCGACGGTGATGCCGAGGAGCCCCAGGTCGCCGAGCTTGCGCCACACCTCCATCGGGAACTGGTTGGTGCGATCGATCTCCGCGGCGCGCGGCGCGAGCTCGTCGGCAGCGAACTGCTGCACCGTGGCGCGCAGCATGTCGATCGTCTCGCCGTGGTTGAAGTCGAGCCCGGGGAATGCGTCCATCGTGTCTCCGTGGGATCAGCGGTCGGCGATGCCGTTCACGATCATCGGCGCCGTCAGGCGTCGCTCTTGCCGTGCATCACCATCAGCGTCTGCTGCATGACGGCGACGAGGCTGCGGTGACCTCCCTTCTCCGCATGCACCTCGCCCCGCGTGATGCACAGCGTGCGCCCGGGCTTCAGCACGAAGCCTTCCGCGAAGAGCCGCTCGCCGGCGGCCGGCGCCAGCAGGTTGACCTTGAACTCGACGGTGAGCACCGAGCTCCCCGCCGGGAACAGCGTGTAGCCCGCGTAGCCGCCTGCCGTATCGACGATGGTACTCACCATCCCGGCATGCACGTAGCCGTGCTGCTGCGAGAGCTCCGGCCGCACCGGGAGCACGATGAGGCAGTAGCCGGGGAGCACGTCGTGCAGCTCGGCGCCGATGTGCTTCATCGCGGGCTGGCGCTCGAAGCTCGCGCGCACCCGGGCCGCGTAGTCGGGCGCGCTCGGCTGGAAGTGCGGCAGCTGGGCGGAGGGACGGGTCATGCCGGAGGACACGGCTCGTGCAGGGGAATCGTTGACTCTAGCTAACGTTTACGTTAACGTCAATTGCAGCGGGCGACGGCTCAGGCCGGAGATTCCGAAGGCTTCGACCCGGCCTCGGGCTCGCCTGCCTTGAGGCGGCGGCGGCAGTCGCGCTCCAGGATGGCGATCTCGGCCAGCACGGCGTCGATGTCCTCGCGCTGCTGCAGGAGCATGCCGCGGCGGTCGGCCAGCATCTGCAGGAACTTGGCGAGCTGCGGCCGCTCGTTCCGGGTGGTCGCGTACAGGTCGAAGAGCTCGCGGATCTCGGAGAGCGAAAGCCCGAGGCGCTTGCCGCGCAGGACGAGCTTGATGCGCACGCGCTCGCGCTCGCCGTACACCCGCACGCGGCCCCTGCGCCGGGGCGCGATGAGGCCCTCGTCCTCGTAGAAGCGGATCGCCCGCGTGGTGAGCGCGAACTCCTGGGCCAGGGCGGAAATCGTATAGGAGCGCTCCGTCGCGGCGGCTTCGCCCGCGCCGGACCGGCCGCCCCCCGCTTTCGCGCGCACGGGCTGGGATTGGGCGGACATGGAGGATGGGCCGGGCAGTTCCGAAGACGCGCAGACGATACCATAGGCGCCGTGGCCCCATGCAGCGTGCTCCTCCAGCTCGCGCACCCCGGCCGGGCGCGGCACGCGTCCCGGAAGCGGGCCACCGATCCACAGGGTCTGGAATGACAGCAGCACTGCCACTCGCTCTCGAATATCCGCAGCCGATGCCGCCCGAGCCGGGCACCGCGATCCCGATCGCGCCCGGCGTGCTGTGGCTGCGCATGCCGCTGCCGTTCGCGCTCGACCACATCAACCTCTGGCTGCTCGAAAACGGCGACGGGTGGACGCTCGTGGACACCGGCTACGCCAGCGAAACGACGCGTGCGCTGTGGGCCCGGCATTTCGAGGCGACGCTGAAGGAGCGTCCGGTCACGCGCGTGATCGCCACGCACTGCCATCCGGACCACGTGGGGAATGCGGACTGGATCACGCAGCGGTTCGCCTGCCCGCTCGCCATGACCCAGGCCGAGTTCCTCACCGCGCATGCAATCTCGGATGAGCGTGCGGGCCACGACGTCGGGCACACGATCGCGCTGTTCCGCAGCCATGGGCTCGACGCCGAGCACGCGGCCGGCCTCGAGAAGCGCGGCAACCAGTACCGGCGCGGCGTGCCCAGCCTGCCGCGCACCTTCGAGCGTCTCATCGCGGGCGACGCGGTGCGCATCGGCGAGCGCGAGTGGCGCATCATCGAAGGTCACGGCCATTCACCCGAGCACGCATCCCTCTGGAATGCGGCGGAGCGCGTCCTCATCTCCGGGGACATGCTGCTGCCGCGCATCAGCACCAACATCAGCGTATGGGCCGTCGAGCCCGAAGGCGACCCGTTGCACCGCTTCCTCGAATCGCTCTCGGAGTTCGAGGCGCTGCCCCCGGGCACGCTCGTGCTGCCCTCGCACGGCCTGCCGTTCCGCGGCATCCCCTTGCGCGTGGCCGACCTCCGGGCGCACCATGCGGCGCGACTGCAGGAACTCGAGGACGTGGTGCGGCAGCACGGCGGCGTCTGCGCCGCGGACCTCGTGCCGTTGCTGTTCCGGCGCGAGCTCGACCTGCACCAGCGGTTCTTCGCGATGGGCGAAGCGATCGCGCACCTCAACTACCTCTGGCACGCCGGACGCCTGCAACGGACGATGCAACCCGGGCAGCCCTTCCGGTTCCTCCCGCACTGACCCGCTACCACGAAAAGAGAGTTCGACATGTCCGTCCAGGAAGAAACCCCCGCCGCGGCTCCGGCCTACGACCCGATCGCGCTCGCCGAGTCCCTCGCTACGGCCGCGGAGAAGAGCGCCCGCCTGATGGGCGATTTCGCGAAGCGCCAGCCGATCAAGTCGGTGCTCGCCGACGAGCTCGGCATCGGCCAGGCGTTCATGGACCTCGCCGCGAAGATGCTCGCGAACCCCTATGCGATCGCCGAAGTCGCAGATGAAGCTCTGGTGGGACTACATGAACCTCTGGCAGAGCTCGACGATGCGCCTGCTCGGGGCCGCGGCGGAGCCGGTCGCGGTGCCGCACAAGGCCGACCGGCGGTTCAAGCACGAGGACTGGGAAGAGCACTTCCTGTACGACTACATGAAGCAGAGCTATCTCATCACCGCGCGCTGGCTGCACGATGCGGTGGCGAACGTCGAAGGCCTCGACGAGCAGACGAAGAAGAAGGTCGACTTCTTCACGCGCCAGTACATCGACGCGCTGGCGCCGTCGAATTTCGCGCTGACCAATCCCGAGGTGTTCCGCGAGACGATCGCGAGCGGCGGGCAGAACCTGGTGAAGGGCCTGCACAACCTGCTCGACGACATGGAGCGCGGCAACGGGCAGCTGCGCATCTCGATGACCGATACGAAGGCGTTCGAGCTCGGCGTGAACATCGCCACGACGCCGGGCAAGGTCGTGTACCAGAACGAGCTCATGCAGCTCATCCAGTACGAGCCGACGACGCCGAAGGTCGGGAAGCGGCCGCTGCTGATCATGCCGCCGTGGATCAACAAGTACTACATCCTCGACCTGCGCGAGAAGAACTCGTTCGTCAAGTGGACCGTGGACCAGGGCGTCACCGTGTTCGTGATCTCCTGGGTCAACCCCGATGCGGAGCTCGCGCACAAGGACTTCGAGGACTACATGCTCGAAGGGCCGCTCGCCGCGCTGGATGCGATGGAGAAGGCCACGGGCGAGAAGGAGTTCAACGTGCTCGGCTATTGCCTCGGCGGCACGCTGCTCGGCGCCGCGCTGGCCTACATGGCGGCCAAGAAGGACAAGCGCGTCGCCAGCGCGACGTTCATGACGGCGCTCATCGACTTCACCATGCCGGGCGAGCTCGGCGTGTTCATCGACGAGGGGCAGGTCGCGTCGCTCGAGAAGAAGATGCGCGAGCGCGGCTATCTCGAGGGCTCGGAGATGGCCACCACCTTCAACATGCTGCGCGCGAACGACCTCATCTGGTCGTTCGTGATCAACAACTACCTGATGGGCCGCGACCCGTTCCCGTTCGATCTCCTGCACTGGAACTGCGACTCGACGCGCATGCCCGCGACGATGCACAGCTTCTATCTGCGCAACATGTACATGCACAACCGGCTGCGCGAGCCCGGCGGCATCACGCTCCACGGCGTGCCGATCGACCTCTCGCAGGTGAAGCTGCCCACGTACTTCATCTCGGCGATCGAGGACCACATCGCGCCGTGGAAGACCACCTACGAAGGTCCGAAGATCGTGCCCGGCAAGTCGCGCTTCGTGCTGTCCGGATCGGGGCACATCGCCGGCATGATCAACCCGCCCGCCGCGAAGAAGTACGGCTACTGGACCAACGACGCGCTGCCCGAGTCTCCCGAGGAGTGGCTCGCCGGCGCGCAGCAGCACGAGGGCTCGTGGTGGACGGACTGGGGCAACTGGCTCAAGGGCCATCTCGGGCCCGAGGTGCCGCCGCGCATGCCCGGGAAGGGCAAGCTCAAGGTGCTCGAGCCGGCGCCCGGAAGCTACGCGCGCATCCGTGCGGAGTGACATTCGCGGGATAATGTCGACGCACTGACGCTGCGTTGGATCGACCAACAGGAGACCATCATGCACAAGCTCATGACACGCTCGCTCGCGGCAGGCTGCGCCGCATTGACCTTCGCGTTTGCGGGCACCGCGCTCGCGCAGGGCTGCAAGGATTGCGGGCGCGTGCAATCGATCCGCCACGTCGAGGAGAAAGGCGAATCCTCGGGACTCGGTGCCGTGGCGGGTGGCGTGGTCGGCGGCGTGCTCGGCCACCAGCTCGGCAGCGGCCGCGGCAACACGGTTGCGACCGTTGCCGGTGCGGCAGGCGGCGCGTACGCGGGCAACAAGATCGAGAAGAACAAGAACAAGAAGGCGTACTGGGCGGTGGACATCAAGATGGATTCGGGTGGAACGCGCACATTCACCTATGCGGAGAAGCCTGCCGTGAACGAGGGCGAGCACGTCAAGCTCGTCGACGGCGGCAAGCGCCTCGCGCTGGTCGCGAAATAGTCGCGCAGCAGTCGAACGCGGCGCGGGCGCAACGCCTGCGCCAAAGCAACGGGAAACGCCGGGCTCGCCCGGCGTCCTCGTTGGCGCGACACCGATCCGACGGCGAAGCAACACCGTTGCGACACGTCGCCGCTGCGCAGGTGAAGCGCGACGACGCATTGCCGCAGCATGCTTTAGAATCCCGCTTCCGTCTCGATGGGGTCGAGACATGCATCGGAGGAGCGACGGTCATGGGCATCTTCAAACGGACATTGGTCGCCGGAGCGCTGGCGCTCGGCATCGCATCGCCCGCGGCGGCGCAGTTCAGCAACGTCTACGTCCTCGGCGACAGCCTTTCCGACGTCGGCGCCTACAAGCGGCGCTCCCGGCACGGGCTTTCACGATCAATCCCGGCCTCGTGTGGGCGCAGGTATCTCGCGCAGATTACGGCTTCAACGTGACGGCCGTGCACGACGGGTGGCACCGACTTCGCGCAGGGCGGCGCGCGCGTAACGCGCTGCCGTCGTCTGCCACGCCCTCGGGCAGCGCCGCAGCGTCCGCTGTCGACGCAGATCGACCCAACTCCTGTCCAACGGATCGCCACGCTCGACCCGAACGCGATCTACACCGTCTGGGCCGGCGGCCAACGATCTTCTGCAGAACCTCCGATCGCTGGGTGCCGGAACGATCCCCCTCGCACAGGTGCAAGCCGCAACCTCGCGATCGCGGGCGACGCAGACCTCGCGCAGCAGGTCGCGCGCCTGCAGGCGGCCGGCGCGCGCTACATCGTCGCTCATGAACCTGCCCGACGTCGGGAATACGAGCCCGCGCGGACGCGCGCTCGGGCCTGCGGTCGGCCATCACGGCGCTTTCGCAATTGCTCAACTCCTCGCAATGACCGCAGGGCGCGAGCTCGGGCTTCAAGTCATCGCCTGAACACCTTCGGGCTTCGTTCGCGAGCTCACCGCGAACCCGTCGCTCTACGGTTTCACCAACGTGACGACGCCTGCGTGCACGGTGCGGCCGCAGCAGTGCACGGCGGCCACGCTTGGTCACGCCGAGGTCGCGGAGACGTACCTCTTCGCCGACGACGTGCATCCGACGCCCGCGGGCCACAAGATCATCGCGCAGTACGTGGAGTCGATGCTGCGCTGCTCCGACGCAGGTCGCGCACTCGCCGAAGCGCCGCTCGCCGTCGAGCAGGCGAGCTTCCGGTCGCTCGATTCGCGCATGATGTCGGCGACCAACGCGCCCGGACGCGGCAACAAGGCCGAATTCTGGGCTGCGTACGACTACGGCAATCCCGACATCAACACCGGCTATGCGTCGGGCGACCAGAAGCTCAACACGGCTTCCGCCGGCATCGACTTCAAGCTCACGCCGCGCCTGCTCGTCGGCGCCGCCTTCGGCTACACCGAGAACAAGGTCGACATGTCGCTGAGCGGCTTCAAGCTCAAGGAAGCGACCGGGACGCTGTACGCCGGCTATGGCGAGGGCCCGTGGTATCTCGGCGCGACGCTGGGTGCGAGCGATCTCGATTACCAGAACGTCTACCGCAACATCCCGCTCGGCCCCGCAACACGCACCGAGACGGGCGACACGCGCGGATACGCCACCACGGCGCGCGCACTGGCCGGCTTCTGGTTCAACGTCGGCAACGTCATCCACGGTCCGGTCGCCCGCATCACGTGGCAGGACATCAAGGTGCGCCAGTTCGAAGAGCAAGGCTCGGCGAGCACGACGATGTACTTCGACCAGCAGAAGCGGACGTCGCTGATCTCGAGCCTCGGCTGGCAGGCGGAAGGCACCTTTGGCATGTTCCGGCCGTTCGCGCGGGCGGAATGGGAGTACGAGTCGAAGTCGGATCAGCGCGACGTCGGCGCCTCCGTGTACGGCGTGAACGGGCACTTCACGCTGCCGGCGTTCAAGCCCGACGACAGCTGGGGCCTCTTCAGCCTCGGCGCGGCGGCCGACTTCGGTCGCGTCACCGGCTACGTCTACGGTCAGACGACGGCGGGCAAGAGCGACGGCAACGGCTACGGCATCAACGTCGGCGTGCGGGTACCGCTTTGATCGCGATGGTCGTGCCGCGCTGACCCGCGCGACCGCTGCGCTAGTGCGAAGGGCCGCCTGCGGGCGGCCCTCGTCGTTGCGCGAGCTCGCGCCGCAATCGCGCGAGGTAGGTCAGGCCCTCGATGGCACGCGGGCCGTACCACGACGTCATCTCGCCATCGACGAGGAGCGCGGGGCGCGAACGCTCGCGCGCGATCGCCTGCGCGTCGCGCTCGCGAAACGCATAGGGCTCGCTCGACACCAGGATGCGTTGCGCCTCGGTCCACGCGGGGTCGGCGTCGGCGAGCACCGGATAGCGCGCGGACGCATCGGCGGCGACGATGACATCCCAGCCCGCCGCAGCGAGCGTCGCGCCGATGTACGTGTGCGGCGCGACGCCCATCCACGGCTTCCTCCAGATGAGGTAGAGCACACGCTCGCGCGGCAACCCCGCGACGGCGCGGGCGAGCGCAGAGGATGCCGCCTCGAGCTGCGCGACGAGCGCCTGCGCCTGCGCCTCGCGCCCGAAGATCGCGCCCAGAAGGCGATACAGGCGCACGTTGTCCTGCGGGGCCTGCGGATGGGTCACGATCACGTGCGCAACGAACGCACGCGCCGCATCGACCACGTCGCGCCGGTTCTCGTCCACGTTCACGATGAGGTGCGTCGGCGCGAGCGCGCGCAGCGCATCGAGATCGGGGTCCTTGGTTCCGCCGATCTTCGGCACGCTGCGCACGGATCCGCGCGGATGCACGCAGAAGCCCGTGCGGGCCACCATCGCGTCGCCCAAGCCGAGCGCGAACACGAGCTCGGTGATGCTGGGCACGAGGCACGCGATGCGCGCGCCCGTCGACCGCGGGCGCATGCAGCGTTGCGGCCCAGTCGAGCGTCGCCGGCGGCCCGCCCACGGCTACGGGCTCGCGCGGCTTGCGCTTGGCGCGCGCGAATGCGGCGTCGAACAGCGGTCGCGGCAGCACGCGCAAGGCTCGTCCGACCCAGCGCATCTGCCACGGCAGCACGTAGAAGCGCGTGCCGCGGGCGATGGCGCGCGCGATCAGCGTGGCCGCGCGATCGGCGCTCAGGATGAACGGCATGCGATAGGGATTGCGCGCGGTCATCGGCGTCGCGATGTAGCCGGGGCAGACGGTCACGACGCGAACGCCCGTGCCGGCGAGCTCCACGCGCAGGCTCTCGCAATACGCGATCGCCGCCGCCTTCGACGCGGAATACGCACCGGAGCCCGGGATGCCCCTGAATCCGGCGATGCTGGCGATGCCCACGAGCGTTCCACGGCGCGCGCGGCACATCGCATCGACGAAGGGATGGAAGGTGTGCACGATGCCTAGCGCGTTGGTGTCGAGCACGTGCCGGAAGGCATCGAGATCCGCGCGAATCCCGGTGAGCGTCCCGCGGGAAACGCCTGCGTTCGCGATCACGATGTCGGCGGTACCGAAGCGGGCGCTGAAGTCCTCGGCGGCGGCGATCAGCGCGTCGGCATCGCGCACGTCACCGGCATAGCGCGCGATACGCGATTTGGGCAGCCCGGAAGCGATGTCGTCCAGCGCGTACGCCCGGCGCGCGAACAACCCCACGTTCGCGCCCTGTGCCGCGTAGTGCCGTGCGAGCGCGGCGCCGATCCCGCTGCTTGCACCGGTGATGAAGACGTTCAACGCGGCGCGCGGGCGGGCGAATGCACCCCGGCTGGGGCGCGTCGTACGCCTACTTCTTGCGTTCCGCGCGCGCCTTGGCGACCAGCGCGTCGATCGCGGCCGGCATGTTCGGGTGACCGCCGATCTTGTCGGAGCCGGTCCCGAACTTGCCGTCGACCACGACGTAAGGCACCGCCTCGACCTTGTACGCCGCACGCGAGCTGCCTTGCCCGGTTGACCTTGCTCACGACCCCGAACGAGTTGTACATGTCCTCGACCTTCTTGCGCTCGAGCCCGTGCTTCTCGGCCCAGTCGAAGAACGTCTTGTCCTTGGCGAGATTGATGTTCTGCTCGTGGATCGCCTTGAACACGTCGGGCGACAGCTTCTGGTCGACGCCGAGGCCTTCGAGCGTGTAGTAGACGCGCGCAAGCACCTCCCAGGCCGGCTGGAACACGACCGGCACGCGCCGGAACTGGACGTCCGGCGGCATCACCTTGAACCACTTCTCCAGCTCGGGCTCGAGGTGCGCGCAGTGCGGGCAGCCGTACGAGAAGAACTCGAGGACCTCGATCTTGTTGCCGCTCTCGACGGGCTGCGGGTTCTTGAGGCGGACGTACTGCTTGCCCTCCTCCATGTTGATCTGGGCGGTCGCGGGGAGCGCGACGGCCGCGAGCACGAGTGCGAGCAGGGGCAGGGCACGGGCGATCAGGTGGCGCATCGGTGACAATCCTTGGTTGTAGTTCGGGTTCGCGGCGCCCGCGTTGCGGCGCCCGTGGACTTAACGTCGCACGCGCGGGTTCGGCTGACGCGACGCAGCCTGCGCCGCGCGCGTCATTGCCGGATCACCGCCACGTCGAAGCCGCGCTGGCCGAGCTCGGTCTTGACACGGTTGAGCTCGTCGGTGTTCTCGTAGGGCCCAAGGCGCACGCGAAAGCGCACGCCCTTGTCGGGAACGTCCGCTTCCTGCACGTTCGCTTCCCAGCCTGAGAGTGCGAGACGCGCCTTTAGGTTCTCTGCTTCGCTCGCGTTGACGAAGGAGCCGGCCTGCAGCCAGAAGCGGTCGGAGCCCTTCTGGTCGGCGGGCGCGGGGCGCCGGTGCGGCCGTGGCGTGCTCGTCGGGGGCGAGGGTGCGATTCACCGTCGCGCGATCGGCGCCCGGCTCCGCCGCCTTCGCCTGAACCTTCGGCTCTTCCGCTCCGGGCAGGATCTTGTAGAAATCGAAGCGCGGCTTCGACGCGGTCTGCTCGCCCTTGGTGCCGCGCGCGCCGGGGGCTTCGCGCGCGGTGTCGCGGCCCGCATTGGTCGGCGACGTCGCCTGATACGGACTGCCGGAGCGCATGATCCAGAACGCGACGGCTGCGGCGATCGCGAGCCCCAATGCGACGCCCACGAACACGCCGATGAGCGTGCTCCCCGCGGCGCTGCGTTGGCCCCTGCCGGAACTGCGCGCAGTGCCCGCTGCAACGCGGGAATTGCGCTCGGTGCGCGTGCTCATGAATGGATCTTCAGGGATGGAATCACATCTGCTCGGGCGCGCTGATGCCGAGCACCGCGAGGCCGTTGCCCACGACCTGTCCGGTTGCGGCGACCAGTGCGAGCCGCGCCCGCTGCACCCGCATGTCCTCGACGAGGAATCGCTCGGCATTATAGTAACTGTGGAATTCGGCGGCCAATTCCTTGAGGTACGACGTCACGCGATGCGGTGCGAGCTCGCGCGCCGCGAGCGCGAGCTCGACCGGGAAATCGGCGAGGCGGCGCAGCAGCGCTTCCTCGTACGGACTCGAGAGCAGCGACACGTCGGCACCGCGCAGGACGCCCGGCGCATCGGCGCGGGCGATGCCTGCCTGCCTGAGCACCGAGCACACGCGGGCGTGCGCGTACTGCACGTAGTACACCGGATTGTCTTCCGATTGCGAGCGCGCGAGATCGATGTCGAACACGAACTCGCTGTCGGCCTTGCGCGAGACCAGGAAGAAGCGCACGGCGTCGCGTCCGACCTCGTCGATGAGATCGCGCACCGTGACGTAGCTGCCCGCGCGCTTGCTGATCTTCACTTCCTCGCCGCCGCGCATCACGGTGACCATCTTGTGCAGCACGTAGTCCGGATAACCCTGCGGGACGCCGAGTCCCGTGGCCTGCAGGCCCGCGCGCACGCGCACGACGGTGCTGTGATGATCGGAGCCCTGGATGTTGATCGCCTTGGCGAAGCCGCGCTCCCACTTGGTGACGTGGTACGCGACGTCGGGCACGAAATACGTGTAGCCGCCGTCGGACTTGCGCATCACGCGGTCCTTGTCGTCGCCGTAGTCGGTGGTGCGCAGCCACAGCGCGCCGTCCTGCTCGTAGGTCTTGCCCGATTGCACGAGGCGATCGACCGTCGCCTGGACCCGGCCATCGGCATACAGCGAGCTCTCGAGGTAATAGCAGTCGAACTTCACGCCGAACGCCTGCAGGTCGCGGTCCTGCTCCTTGCGCAGCTCGGCGACCGCGAAGCGCCGGATCGACTCGATGTCCCCGAGCTCGGGGCCGACCTCGGCGAGATAGCGCTGCGCGAGCTCGACGATGTACTCCCCGCGATAGCCGTCCTCCGGAAACGTGGTGTGCTCGCCGAGGAGCTCCTGCGCGCGCGCACGAACGGAGATCGCGAGATTCTGGATCTGCTGGCCGGCGTCGTTGTAGTAGAACTCGCGCGAGACCGCCGCCCCCTGCCATTCGAGCAGGTTGCCGAGCGCGTCGCCCAGGGCGGCCTGCCGGCCGTGGCCGACGTGCAGCGGGCCGGTCGGATTCGCCGACACGAACTCGACCAGCACGCGCTCGCCTTGCCATTCGGTGCCGCGACCGTAGGCCTCGCGCTCGTCGAGCACCCGACCGACGATGGCCTGGCGCGCGGACGGCGTCAGGAAGAGGTTGATGAAGCCGGCGCCCGCGATCTCGGTGCGCTCGACCAGCGGCTGCGGCGCAAATGCCGCGATGATCGCCTGCGCGAGCTCGCGCGGGTTGCGCTTGAGACGCTTCGCCTGCTGCAGCGCCGCGTTGGACGCGTAATCCCCATGCTGGCTTTGCTTCGGCCGATCCAGGACGACCGGCGCGCCGGAGGCATCGGGCACGGCGCGGGCCAGCGCTTGCGCGAGCCACGACTCGAGTTCGGATTTGACGTCGTTCACTGCGTTGGGCTCGCGCGCATGGCTCTTCGATCAAACAGCGGATTATAGCCGCCCCCCGCATCGACCCAGGGTCGACCCCGGGTCGTCGGTCAGGCGATCGAGAGGGGGTCGACGTCGATCGCCCAGCGCACGCGCCCGGCCGGCAGCGCCTCGATCTGCTCGCGCCACGCGGGAAGGAAGCGCTGCAGCGCGCCGCGATCCGAGCTCTGCACGACGACCTGGCTGCGCTCCATGCCTGCGCGGCGGGCGAGTGTGGCCGGCACGGGAGGATAGACGTCGACGGCGAGGCATGCGTTCGCGGCGTGCGCGCGTCCGAGCTCGCTCGCGCGCTCGAGGAACTCATCCACCACTGCCCGCGCCGGCGCTTCCGCGGCGAGCAGCGCGAGATGCGCGAACGGCGGCATGCCCGCGACGCGGCGATCGGGCAGCAGCACGTCGGCGAGCTGATCGTAGTCGTGCGCCGCAAGGGCGCGATACAACGCGTGGCCGGCGAAGTCCGTCTGGATCACGACCTCGCCGGGCAGCTCGGCCCGCCCGGCACGGCCTGCGACCTGGAACAACAGCGCACCCAGGCGTTCGGTGGCGCGAAAGTCGGCGCTGTACAGCGCGTTGTCGGCGCCGAGGACCCCGACCAGCGTGAGGCGAGGGAAGTCGTGGCCCTTGGCGAGCATCTGCGTGCCCACCAGGATGTCCAGATCGCCGGCCTCGATGCGCTCACGCGCGGCCGCGAACGCGCCTTTGCGTTGCGTCGTGTCGCGATCGATGCGCGCGATGCGCGCGGCGGGAAAGAGCGAGCGCAACGCGGCTTCCAGGCGCTGGGTGCCGTAGCCAAGCGGCAGCAGGTCGACGTTCCCGCACTCCGGGCACACGCCGGGCAGTCGCGCGGCGTGGCCGCAGTGATGGCAGCGCAGGGCGCGGATCTCGCGATGCACGACGAGCCGCGCGCTGCAGTTGGGGCACTCGGCGCGCCAGCCGCAACTCCCGCACAGCAGGCTCGGGGCGAACCCGCGTCGGTTGACGAACACGAGCGACTGCTCGCGCCGTTCCAGCCGCGCGGCAATGCCCGCCACGAGAGCGTGCGAGAGCCCCTCGTGCGTGTCCGGCGCGTGCACCGGCGCGAACACGATCGACGGCATGCGCGCCGGCGCAACCGCCCGGCGCTCGAGGCGCAACCGGCGATAGCGGCCGTTGCGGGCGTGCTCGAGCGTCTCCAACGCGGGCGTCGCGCTGCCGAGCACGATCGGCACGGCACGCTGCCTCGCGCGCCACACGGCGACATCGCGCCCGTGATAGCGCACGTTGTCCTGCTGCTTGTACGACGCGTCGTGCTCCTCGTCGACCACGATCAGCGCGAGCCGCGGCAACGGGGTGAACACCGCGAGACGCGTCCCGAGCACGAGGTCGGCCGACCCCGTTGCGGCCGCGCGGTAGCCGCGCGCCCGCTCGCCGGCCGAGCGGCGGCTGTGCAGCGTGACGACGAACCGTCCCGGCAACGCGGCGCGCACGCGCTGCTCGAGTTGCGGCGTGAGATTGATCTCGGGGACGAGCAGCAACACTTGCCCGCGGTCCGCGATGGCGCGCTGCGCGGCCGCGAGATAGACCTCCGTCTTCCCGCTGCCGGTCACGCCCTGCAGCAGCATGGGCGCGAAATCGCGCGCCGCGGTGATCGCGGCCACCGCGTCGGCCTGATCGGGGTTGAGCGGCGGCGCGAGGTCCGCGGGCGATGCGAACGGTTCCGTCACGGCGGCGACGAGGCCCGCCTTCGTCCAGCGCGCGAGCGTGGCGCGTGCACTCGGCGGCAGTGCACGGTGCACGCTCGCCGGCATCGTTTCGCCACCGGCCAGTTGCGCAAGCGCTTCGCGCACGCCGGCGCCGGCGCGCTCGAGCCTTGCAGGCAGCGCGGCGAGGCCCGCCGGCGTCGCCCGCCAGCCCGTCGCTTCGACGCGCTCGTCGGCGCCCCCCCGGGCGGACAGAGGAGGCAACATCATGCCGAGCACGAGCCCGAGCGGCTGCTGGTAGTAGCGCGAAACGAATTCCGCCAGCGCGAGCGCGTCGACGGGCAGCGGCGGCACGGTGTCGAGCACGCACGAGACGGCTTGCAGTTTCCCGGCGGGCACCTCGCTCGTTTGCGATGTGCCGACGACCACGGCCGTCACGGTCCTTCGCGCGAGCGGCACCTGCACCACGGTGCCGGCGTGCACGTCGAGGCCGTCCGGCGCCCAGTAATCGAACGCCGACCACACGGCGACGGGCAGCGCGGCGTTGACGATCGTCATGGCCTGATCGCGGCGCCCCGGTCGCAGCCGCGGCTATCCCGACGGCGTCTGAAGTTCATGTTGCGCATGAAGTCGGGAGGGCAATGCTTTCTTTTTCAAGCAGCGGAAAGGGGCGGGCCACCTGGTGTGGATAACTTTGTGCGTAACTGACGCGCGCAGCACCCCCCCGCGATGATGCTTGCATGCAACACCTCCTGCGACACGGGCGCGGAGGCCGCACCGCCATTTGGAATCAGTCCCTTGGAGGTGCATTCCCGGTGCGGAACGACGTGGGGGGCGCGCCCGCGGGGCTTGACAGGCGCGTGTGCATAACTCCCGGGCGGCGGGCACGGCCCGAGCCCCGTCATCGGCCGCCCGTCGTTGTCGCCCGCCGCGGAGGATCGCCGCGAAAAGCTTAACCGACGTCAACGGGCGTCACACGCCCCGCAGGGCCCGGGATTCGCGATGCACGGTCTCGACGAGGGCTGCCACGTGCTCGGGCGGGGTCGCCGGAACGATGCCGTGGCCGAGGTTGAACACGTGCCCCGGAGCGGCGCCCGCGGCCCGCACGATGGCGGCGGCCTCGCGCTGCACGGTCGGCACATCGGTGAGCAGCACGAGCGGGTCGAGATTTCCCTGCAGGGCGACCCGGCTGCCCACAGCGCGCCGGGCCTGCGCGATGTCCACGGTCCAGTCGAGGCCCACCGCGGACGCTCCGCTCGCCGCGGCGTCCTCGAGCCATGCCCCGCCGCCCTTGGTGAAGATGATCGACGGCACCGGCCGACCGTCGAGGCCCGCGCGCAAGCCGGCGAGGATCCTTGCCATCGGCTGCAGCGAGAAGCGGCGGTACGCGGACGCGGACAAAAGCCCGCCCCAGGTGTCGAAGATCATCACCGCATCCGCGCCGGCCGCGATCTGCTCGTCGAGGTAGGCGGAAACCGCGCGCGTGTTCACTTCGATGAGCCGGTCGAGGAGATCCGGACGACCGTAGGCCATGCGGCGCACGGTTGCGAAGTCCTCGCTGCCGCTGCCCTCGACCATGTAGCACGCGAGCGTGAACGGACTCCCGGAGAAGCCGATGAGCGGCACGCGTCCGCGCAGCGCACGCTTGATCTCGCCGACCGCGTCGAACACGTAACGCAGCGAGCCCAGGTCGGGCGCTGCCAGCGCCGCGATCGCCTCCTCCGTGTCGGTCCGGCGCCGGAAGCGCGGGCCCTCGCCCTCGGCAAAGTACAGCCCGAGCCCCATCGCATCCGGCACCGTGAGGATGTCGGAGAACAGGATGGCCGCATCGAGCGGAAAGCGATCGAGCGGCTGCAGCGTGACCTCGGTGGCGAGCGCGGGTGTCTTCGCGAGCGTGAGGAAGCTCCCCGCTCTCGCGCGCGTCGCGTTGTACTCCGGCAGGTAGCGCCCCGCCTGGCGCATGAGCCACACGGGCGTGTACGGCGTGGGCTCGCGCCGCAGCGCGCGCAGGAACGTATCGTTGGCGAATGAGGTCATGGCGCGCTCGGAAGAGATGAAGCGAGCCGCCGTTGCGCCGGCTCGCCTGTTGCAGCGACCCTCCGGCGTGCGAGCATCCATCGCAAGCCGGCCATGGGCCGCCTTATCGTGGTAATTCCGACGAGCCCATCAGGAACGCGTCGACCGCGCGAGCGCACTGGCGGCCTTCGCGAATCGCCCACACGACGAGCGACTGCCCGCGCCGGATGTCGCCGGCGGCGAACACGCGCTCGACCGACGTCGTGTAGTCGTTGGTGCTCGCCTGCACGTTGCTGCGCGCATCGCGGGCGGCCGCGAGCTGCGACAGGAGCGGCACCGGGGCGGGACCCGTGAAGCCCATCGCGAGCAGCACGAGGTCGGCCGGCATGTCGAACTCCGTGCCCGGGACCTCGCCCATGCGCATCTGTCCGTTCTCGCCCTGGGTCCACTCGATCCGCGCGGCGACGAGCTTCGCCACCTTGCCGTCCACGCCTTCGAAGCGCTTGGTGGCAACCGCCCAGTCGCGCTGGCAGCCTTCCTCGTGCGAGGAGGACGTGCGCAGCTTGATCGGCCAGTACGGCCACACGAGAGGCTTGTTCTCCTGCTCGGGCGGCTGGGGCAGGAGCTCGAACTGGGTGACGGACTTCGCACCCTGCCGATTGGACGTGCCGACGCAATCCGAGCCGGTGTCGCCGCCGCCGATGACCACGACATGCTTGCCCGTGGCGAGGATCTGCGAGGCCACGTGATCGCCCGCGACGATGCGATTCTGCTGCGGCAGGAACTCCATCGCGAAGTGCACGCCCGCGAGATCGCGCCCCGGCACCGGCAGGTCGCGCGGCTGCTCCGCGCCGCCCGCAAGCACGACGGCGTCGTGCTCGGCCAGCAGGTGCTCCGCGGGGTAGTCCTTGCCCACCTCCACGTTCGGCCGGAACTCGACGCCCTCGATCGACATCTGCGCCATGCGCCGGTCGATGAGGTGCTTCTCCATCTTGAAGTCGGGGATGCCGTAGCGCAGGAGGCCGCCGATGCGATCCGCCTTCTCGTACACGATCACGTCGTGGCCGGCCCGTGCGAGCTGCTGCGCGCACGCGAGGCCCGCGGGACCGGAGCCCACGACGGCAACGCGCCTGCCCGTCTTGCGCGCGGGCGGAACCGGCACCACCCAGCCTTCTTCCCATCCCTTGTCGATGATGAAATGCTCGATCGACTTGATGCCGACGGGATCGTCGTTGATGTTGAGCGTGCACGCCGCTTCGCACGGCGCGGGACAGATGCGGCCGGTGAACTCGGGGAAGTTGTTGGTCGAGTGCAGCGTGTCGAGCGCCGCGCGCCACTGCTGGCGGTACACGAGGTCGTTCCAGTCCGGGATGATGTTGTTCACCGGGCAGCCGCTCTGGCAGAAGGGGATGCCGCAATCCATGCAGCGCGCGCCCTGCTTCGACGCATCGGCATCCTTCAACCGCAGCACGAACTCGCGGTAGTTGCGCACCCGCTCGCGCACGGGGAGGTAAACCTCCTCCACGCGCTGGAGCTCCATGAAGCCGGTGATCTTGCCCATCAGTTTCCCGTGAGTTGCGTGGTTCGTCCGGTCGCGCGTGCGGCGCGCATCACGCCGCCGCCCGCTGCCTGCCCTTCGCGCGCTTCTTCTCGGTCACGACGTGCTCCTCGTACATCTCCGTGAGGGCGCGCGTGTACTCGTGCGGCAACACCTTCACGAACTTGCCGAGCGCCGCGTTCCAGTCGTCCAGGATCGCGAGCGCGCGCGTGCTGCCGGTAAAGCGCAGGTGGCGTTCGACGAGCTCGCGCAGCAGGGGTTCGTCGGCCTTGCCCGCATGGCGCATGCGGCCCTTGCCGGAATTGACGAGCTCCTGCTCGTAGCGCGCCTGATCCACCTCGCGCAGGACGCGCTCGTGCGACACCATGCTCATGTTGCAGCAGCTGCGGAACACGCCATCGGGATCGTAGACGTAGGCGATGCCGCCGCTCATGCCCGCCGCGAAGTTGCGGCCGGTGGCCCCGAGCACGACCACGGTCCCGCCCGTCATGTACTCGCAGCCGTGATCGCCCGTGCCTTCCACGACCGCGCTCGCACCCGAGTTGCGCACGCAGAAGCGCTCGCCCGCGACGCCGCGGAAATAGGCTTCGCCGTCGATGGCGCCGTACATCACCGTATTGCCCACGACGATGTTCTCTTCGGGTCGCGCCGGACAGCTCGGGTCCGGATAGACCACGATGCGTCCGCCGGACAGGCCCTTGCCGACGTAGTCGTTGGTTGCGCCTTCGAGCTCGAAAGTGATGCCGCGCGCGAGGAACGCCCCGAAGCTCTGGCCCGCGATGCCCTTGAACTCGACGTGTATCGTGTCGTCCGGCAGGCCCGCATGGCCATACGTGCGCGCAACCGCGCCCGACAGCATCGCGCCCACCGTGCGATTCGCATTGCGGATGCGGAAGTCGAGGCGCACGGGTTCCTGGCGCTCGATGGCCGCCGCCGATGCCGCGATGAGCTGGTGATCCAGCGCGTTGGCGAGTCCGTGGTCCTGCTCCTCGCAGTGGAAGCGCGCCACGTCCGCCGGCATCTTCGGCTGGAAGAAGATCCGGCTGAAGTCGAGGCCGCGCGCCTTCCAGTGCGCGATGCCCTGACGGATGTCGAGCAGGTCGGAGCGTCCGATGAGGTCGTCGAACTTGCGGATGCCGAGCTGCGCCATGAGCTCGCGCGCCTCCTCGGCGACGAAGAAGAAGAAGTTGACGACGTGCTCGGGCTGGCCCGCGAACTTCCTGCGCAGCACCGGATCCTGCGTCGCGATGCCGACCGGGCAGGTGTTGAGGTGGCACTTGCGCATCATGATGCAGCCCTCGACCACCAGCGGCGCCGTCGCGAAGCCGAACTCGTCCGCACCGAGCAGCGCACCGACCACCACGTCGCGCCCGGTCTTCATCTGGCCGTCCACCTGCACGGCGATGCGCCCGCGCAGGCGGTTGAGCACCAGCGTCTGCTGCGTTTCGGCGAGTCCGAGCTCCCACGGCGTGCCGGCGTGCTTGATCGACGACACCGGCGAAGCGCCCGTGCCGCCGTCGTGGCCCGCGATGGTGACGTGATCGGCCTTCGCCTTCGCGACACCCGCCGCGACCGTCCCCACGCCGACCTCGGACACGAGCTTCACCGAGATCGAGGCCTGCGGGTTCACGTTCTTGAGATCGTGGATGAGCTGTGCCAGGTCCTCGATCGAATAGATGTCGTGATGCGGCGGCGGGGAGATGAGGCCGACGCCGGGCACCGAGAAGCGCAGCTTGGCGATGTACTCGGACACCTTGTGCCCGGGCAGCTGGCCCCCTTCGCCGGGCTTCGCGCCCTGCGCCATCTTGATCTGGATCTGGTCGGCGGACACGAGGTACTCCGCCGTGACGCCGAAGCGCCCGGACGCGACCTGCTTGATGCGCGAGCGCAGGCTGTCGCCTTCCCGCAGCGGCACGTCGGTTACGGCGGACGCGATGCGCGTCTTGAGCGATTCGCCCTTGGCGATCGGCAGGTAGCGCCGCGAATCCTCGCCGCCCTCGCCGGTGTTCGACTTGCCGCCGATGCGGTTCATCGCGACGGCGAGCGTCGAGTGCGCTTCGGTCGAGATCGAGCCGAGGCTCATGGCGCCCGTCGAGAAGCGCTTCACGATCGCGGCGGCGGGCTCCACCTCGTCCAGCGGGATCGGCGCGGGCGCGGTCTTGAGCGTGAAGAGGCCCCGCAGCGTGAGCATGCGCGCCGACTGCTCGTTGATGAGCTGCGCGTACTCCTTGTACGTCGAGTAGCTCTTCGCGCGCGTGGCGTGCTGCAGCTTCGCGATCGAGTCCGGCGTCCACATGTGCTCTTCGCCGCGGACGCGGAACTGGTATTCGCCGCCCGGATCGAGCGCGTCGCGCAGGAGCGGCATGTCGCCGAACGCGAGCCGATGCATGCGCGCCGCTTCCTCGGCGACCTCGAAGAGGCCGATGCCTTCGACGTTGCTCGCCGTGCCGGTGAAGTACTTGTCGACGAACTCGCGCTGCAACCCGACGGCCTCGAAGATCTGCGCGCCGCAGTACGACTGGTACGTGGAGATGCCCATCTTGGACATCACCTTGTAGAGTCCCTTGCAGATCGCCTTCACGTAGCGCTTGGCCGATTCCTGCGGCGAGATCTCCGGCGACACGGTGTTGAGGTTGGCCAGCGTCTCCAGCGCGAGGTACGGATGGATCGCTTCGGCGCCGTAGCCCGCGAGCAGCGCGAAGTGGTGCACCTCGCGCGCCGATCCCGTCTCGACGACGAGGCCGGTGCTGGTGCGCAGCCCCTTGCGCACCAGGTGCTGGTGCACCGCGGCCGTGGCGAGCAGCGCCGGGATCGGGAGGCAGTCCTTCGAGACCGAGCGGTCGGACACGATCAGCACGTTGTAGCCGAGCTTGATCGCATCCTCGGCTTCCGCCGCGAGCGAAGCGAGCGCGGCTTCCATGCCGTTGGCGCCCCACGACGACGGATAGCAGATGTCGAGCTCCCAGGCCTTGAACGCGCCGCCGGTGAAAAGGCCGATGTGGCGGATCTTCTCCATCGCCTCGGCCGTGAGGATCGGGTGCGCCGCTTCGAGGCGCATCGGCACGTCCTCCACGCGGTCGATGTCGACGGCGAGCAGGTTGGGACGCGGGCCGATGAACGTGACGAGCGACATCACGAGCTCCTCGCGGATCGGATCGATCGGCGGGTTCGTGACCTGCGCGAAGAGCTGCTTGAAGTAGTTGTAGAGCACCTTCGGGCGCGACGACAGCACCGGCAGCGCGGCATCGTTGCCCATCGACCCGATCGCTTCCTCGCCGGCCTGCGCCATCGGTGCGAGGACGACCTTGAGGTCTTCCTGCGTGTAGCCGAAGGCCTGCTGGCGGTCGAGCAGCGGCACCTCCGAGCGCTGCGGGGGCGCGGGCTCGGGGAGCGCGTCGAGCGCAACGCGCGAGCGCTCGATCCACTGCCGGTAGGGGCGCTCGGTGGCGAGCGTGTGCTTCAACTCGTCGTCCTCGATGATGCGGCCCTGCTCCATGTCGACGAGCAGCATCTTGCCCGGCTGCAGGCGCCACTTCTTGACGATCCTGCGCTCGGGAATGTCGAGCACGCCGACCTCGGAGGCCATCACGACGTAGTCGTCGTCGGTGACGATGAAGCGCGCCGGACGCAGGCCGTTGCGATCGAGCGTGGCGCCGATCTGGCGGCCGTCGGTGAACGCCATCGCCGCAGGGCCGTCCCACGGCTCCATCAGCGCCGCGTGGTATTCGTAGAACGAGCGCCGGTCCTCGTCCATGAGCGGGTTGCCCGCCCACGCTTCCGGGATCATCAGCATCATCGCGTGCGCGAGCGGATAGCCGCCCATCACGAGGAGCTCGAGCGCATTGTCGAACGACGCCGAGTCGGACTGGCCGTCGTAGATGAGGGGCCAGATCTTGTCGAGGTCCTCGCCGAGCACCTTGCTCGCGATGCCGTGCTGGCGCGCGCGGATCCAGTTCACGTTGCCGCGCAGGGTGTTGATCTCGCCGTTATGGCAGATCAAGCGGAACGGATGCGCGAGGTCCCACGTCGGGAACGTGTTGGTCGAGAAGCGCTGGTGCACCATCGCCAGCGCCGAGACCATCGTCTCGTCCTTCAGGTCGAGGAAGTACTCTCCGACCTGGTGGGCAAGCAGCATGCCCTTGTAGACGAGCGTGCGCGTCGACATCGACGGCACGTAGAACTCCTTGCCGTGGCGCAGCTTGAGCGCCTGGATCGCGTGGCCGGACTTCTTGCGGATGATGTAGAGCTTGCGCTCGAGCGCGTCCGGGTCCATTGCGGTCGAGCCGCGGGCGATGAACACCTGCCGGATGATCGGCTCGACTTCCTTGGTGCGCTCGGACAGGCCGCTGTTGTCCGTCGGGACGTCGCGCCAGCCCAGCAGGATCTGGCCTTCGCTCGCCACCGCGCGCTCGATTTCCTGCTCGCAGGCCATGCGCGAGGCAGGCTCCTTGGGCAGGAACACCATCCCGACGCCGTACTGCCCCACTGCGGGCAGCGTGAGGCCCTGGCGACCGCAGGCGCGGCGCAGGAACGCATCGGGAAGCTGGATCAGCACGCCGGCACCGTCGCCCTGCAGCGGATCCGCGCCGGTCGCGCCGCGATGCGTGAGGTTCTTCAGGATCTGCAACGCCTGCGACACGATGGCGTGCGATTTCTGGCCCTTGATGTGGGCGATGAAACCGAGCCCGCATGCATCGCGCTCGTTCGCCGGGTCGTAGAGCCCCTGTGGCGCCGGGGGCCAAGAAGTGACCTGCTGGCCGTAAGCTGCAGAACCGTCGTGCACGTGGAACCTCTTGATGGCAAAGGCGCGAACGCACCCGGAAGGGGCGCTCGCCGGACCCGGCGTCACGCTGGGGCGAAACCGACCAATTTTACTGATCATGCTGCATCGCCACAAGCAAACGCGCCGGTATTCGGAGGGCGGAAAAGGGCCTCGGGCCGGCGCTCGCGGCCCGAGCCTACGGGCAGGCGAGATCGGGGCCGTTATCCAATGGCGACGGATACAACAGAAACGCGGGAACGGGCACTGCGGCCGGACCAAAACGCTTGCACGGCGGGGGTTGTTCGGCTCTAATCTCAGCAATCGCGTGTAGATCGTTGTTGCATCTGTCAAAAAGCTCCCACGTTTAGGACAACATCATTGGAAATCCCCACTATGGCCGCTAATCGTTGCCTCGCCATCTGGCTTCGCCGTCTTGCGGGCCTCCTCGTCCTGCTCGGAGTGCTCGACGCTGTCGGCGTGCGGCGGGGGGAGCGGTGCGCCCAACAACCCCTACACCCCGGCGCCGCCGACGCCCGCCACGCTCACGATCCTCCCGGTCGCGGCGACCGTCTACCCCGGCGTGCCGACCTCGCTCACCATCAACGGCGGCACCGCCCCGTATCGGGTGGTGTCGAGCAATACCGCCCTGCTGCCGGTCGCGGCGAGCGTGAGCGGGACCACCATCTCGCTGCTCGCGGCCGACGTCGCAGCCGACACCAAGGTCACGGTGACGGTGCTCGACGCGATCAACCAGACGGCCTCCGCCGACGTGACGATCTCGCCGACGCCCGCGGGCGCGCCACTCGGCGTCGTACCGTCGACGCTGTCGCTGCCGTCGGGCGTCCCGACGACCCTGACGATCAGCGGCGGCAAGGGACCGTACCGCGCCTTCTCGAGCAATTCGGCCGTGTTGCCGGTCTCGCAGAGCGTGAGCGGCAACACCGTCACCCTGGTCGCCGGCAACGTCGCCGCCGACACGGCGGTCACCATCACCATCCTCGATGCCGCGAACAACACGGTGGCGGCTACGGCGACCGTGAAGCCCACCGCCGCACTGACCGTCAGCCCGGCGAGCGCCACGCTGTATGCGGGCCAGCCGACCATCCTGACGATCGGGGGCGGCGTTGCACCTTACCGGGCATTCTCCGACAACAGCACGGTCCTGCCGGTCACTGCCACCGTCAGCGGGAATGCGATTGCGCTGCTGCCGAGCGCGGTCGCAGCCGACACCAACGTCACCGTGACGATCACGGATGCAACAGGCGCGACCCAGCAGGCAAGCCTGACCGTCAAGCCGTCGTCGCTGCTCAATACCTTCGCGATCACGCCCAACCTGGGCGATTGCGGCACGACGGCGATCTGCTCCGGCCAGACGGGCACCGCCGCGGTCAAGGTGCTCGGCCCGACGGGGGCGCCCGCCCCGGGACGGCAGGTCCGGTTCGAAGTCGTGCAGGGCCCGTTCTCGATCCGCACCGCGGATCCGAACGTGCCGGCGGCGTCGTCGCAGACGGTCGTGAGCGATGCCTCCGGCACCGCCCAGGTCATCATCCAAGCCAACGTCAGCGCTTCGACGCAACCTGCCCAGATCCGCGCGACGGACGTGCAGTCGGGCCAGCAGCTCACGACGAGCTTCATCGTGCAGCAGAACACCAACGGCACGAGCATCCTCACCGTCGTGCCCGACAACGCGATCATCCAGGGCGCCTACAAGGGCATCTGCCCGTCGAACGTGCGGGTCGACTACTACATCTATGGCGGCACGCCGCCCTACCGGATCACGTCGAACTTCCCGGATGCCGTGGCGCTCGCCACCAACTTCGTCGACACGAACGGCGGGATGTTCGAGGCGGTCACCACCGGCGTGTGCGCCGATCCGGTGACGTTCTCGATCCTGGACGCGACGGGGCGGCAGATCATCGCGAAGCTCACCAACAAGCCGGGCGACACCGACGTGCCGACGGCGCCGGCCCCGCCCGCGCTGGCGATCACGCCCACCGCCCTGTCGGGTACGTGCGCCGTGAACACGATCTTCCGCTTCGCGGTTACGGGCGGGACGCAACCGTACGGGATGTTCTTCAACCCGCCCAACGCCGCGACGGCGGTCCCGGTCCCCGGCACCACCGGCCTCTTCGACGTGCAGGTGCTCGTCGCCATACCGGCCGGGGGCACGATCGGCGTGAACGCGTTCGACGTGAGCTCGCCGCAAAAGGTCACGTCGGCGACGATCACGTGTCAGTGACGTAGGGGAGCAGCCGTCGGGCGGTACGAACGTCCGACGGGTCCCGACGAAGGAAAACGGCGCCCTCGGGCGCCGTTTTCATGGGCTGTCGCGAACGTCGGGAGACGCGGTGTGGCAGCAACGGTTCGCGCGAGGACGCTCTACGCGAGAACGGCGAGCACGTCGTCCTCGCGCACGTCGGCCGTCACGTACGCATCCCCGAGGGCGTGCAGGAGCACGAAGCGCACGGCGCCGGCGAGCACCTTCTTGTCGCGACGCATGAGGCCGAGATAGCGCTCGGCACCGAGCTTGGGCGGCGTGACCGGCAAACGAGCGCGGGTGAGCAGCGCGCCGAGGCGATCGCGGTCGGCGGCTTCGAGCTCGCCGCGGCGCACCGACACGTGCGCGGCCATCATCATGCCGGCGGCCACCGCTTCGCCGTGCAGCCACTCGCCGTAGCCCAGGCCGGCCTCGATCGCGTGACCGAAGGTATGGCCGAAATTGAGCAGCGCGCGCTCTCCGGTTTCGCGTTCGTCCGCGGCGACGATCGCGGCCTTGAGGCGGCAGCTTTCGCGGATCGCATGCGTCAGCGCACGGCTGTCGCGCGCCATCACCGCGTCGACGTTCGCTTCCAGCCAAGCAAGGAACCCGGCGTCGCGGATCGCGCCGTACTTGATGACCTCCGCCATCCCCGCGGCGAGCTCGCGGTCGGGCAGCGTGCGCAGGCACTCGGTGTCGATCAGCACCGCGCTGGGCTGATGAAACGCCCCGATCATGTTCTTGCCGAGCGGGTGATTCACGCCGGTCTTGCCCCCGACCGACGAGTCCACTTGCGAGAGCAGCGTCGTCGGCACCTGGACGAACGGTATGCCTCGCTGGTAGATCGCCGCGGCGAACCCGGCGAGGTCGCCGATCACCCCGCCGCCGAGAGCGACGAGGCTCGTGGACCGATCCACGCGCATCTCGAGCAGGCGGGTGAGCACATCGTGCAGGGTGTCCCACGTCTTGTGCGCCTCGCCGTCGGGGACGACGATGGTTTCGTTCGCGATATTCCGGGCGGCGAGCGCGCTGCGCAGGGGCGCAAGCCAATGCGCGGCGACGACGGGATTGCTGACGATCACGACGCGCTCGCCGGGAATGCGATCCGCAATCAGCGCGCCGGCGCGGGAAAGCACGCCGGCCCCGATGTGGATCGGATAGCTGCGGTCCCCGAGCGCGACGTCGAGGGTGCGCACGTCGCTCATCGCGGCCTACGCCCCCAGCGCGTCGCGCAGCTGGTCTTCGAGATTGGCGGCGAAGCGCGCGACCTGCTCGCGGTCGGACTCGATGATCCAGTCCGCGACTTCCCGATACAGCGCGTCGCGCTGCCCGTAGAGATCCTGCAGGCGCGCGAGGGGATCCGGCGTGTTCAGCAGCGGCCGATGGCGATTGTGCCGCACGCGGTGCCAAAGCATCTGCGGTGTCGAGTGGAGATACACCACCGAGCCGTTCTGCTGCAGGTTCGTGCGGTTGAGCGGCCGGATCACGGCGCCGCCGCCGGTGGCGAGCACGATCCCCGTGCGCAGCGTGAGCTCGGCGAGCAACGCCTGCTCGCGATCGCGAAACGCCGCCTCGCCCTCGATTTCGAAGATGGTCGGAATCGTGACGCCGAGCTTGGCTTCGAGCTCGATGTCCGCGTCGAGGAACGGTTTGCGCAGCCGCCGCGCGAGCTGCCGCCCCAGCGTCGTCTTGCCGGCGCCGGGGAGCCCCACGAGGAAGAGGTTGCCGCGATGCAGATGCATGCGGGCATTATCGCAGGTTCCGCCGGCGCTCATCAGCGCCCGGGGACAGCCGCAGGCGGGTCCCCAAGCACAACGACCCCGCGGCAGCGAGGTCGTTGTCGACTGCGACGGCGCGGAGCCGCCAACCGGATCACTTCACCGCGTTCACGGTCTCCTTCACCACGCGGGGGGTGAGGAAGATCAGCAGCTCCGTCTTGTTGGACGTGCGGCTGGTCGTCTTGAACGCGTAGCCGAGGACGGGGATGTCGCCGAGCAGCGGCACCTTGCTCACGTCGTTGCGGACCTCTTCCTCGTAGATGCCGCCGATCACCGCGGTGTCGCCATTGTTGACGGCGATCTGGGTCGTGATGTTCTTGGTGTCGATCGACGGCACGGAGCCGCCGCCCTGCACGGGCACGAACGCGCCCACCGAATCCTTGCGGATCTCGACCGTCATGATGATGCGGTTGTCGGGCGTGATCTGCGGCGTCACGTCGAGGCGCATCACGGCCTTCTTGAACTGCACGGTCGGCGGCGTGGTGCCCGAGGCGGGCGTGACATACGGGATTTCGGTGCCCTGCTCGATCGACGCCTTCTGGTTGTCGGCCGTCACCACCCGCGGGCTCGACACCACCTTGCCGCGATTGTCCGATTCCATCGCGGAGAGCTCGAGGTTGATCAGGTTGCCGCTGCCCAGGTTGATCAGCGTGAGCGCGAGCTGACCGGCCGGATTCGCGATGGGCAGGTTGACGTTGAGCTGGTTCGGATCGGAGTAGCCCGCGCTCGCGATGCCCGAAGCGAGCTCGAAAGGCGTCTGCGTGGCCGTCGTGCGGGTGACCGTGTTGCCATCGAGCTTCACGACCGGCTGCGTGCTGAGGCTGCCGCCCTGGCCCACGGCATACCGCCGGTTGATGGTGAACCCGGTCTGCGCGCCGAAGCGGGCGCCGAGCTGGCGGCCGAACTTGTCGTCGGCGAGCACGATGCGCGCCTCGATGACGACCTGACGCACCGGCGTGTCGAGCAGGCGCAGGATGCGCCGCACTTCCTCGAGCCGGCTCGCCGTGTCCGACACGAACACGATGTTGGTGCGCGGATCGACGAACGCCACGCCACGCTTCGACAGCACCGATCCCTGTCCGCCGGTGGTGGGCGTCTGGCCGGCGCCCGCGCCGAACTGCTGCTGCCGATTGGTCGAGATGAGGTTGGCGAAATCCGCCGCCTTCATGTAGTTGAGCTGGAACGACTCGGACACGAGCGGCTCGAGATCGCTGATCTGCTGCCGTGCCTCGAGCTGCTGCTTCTCCTTGAGCGCGAGCTCCTCACGCGGCGCGATGAGCACGACGTTGCCGTTCTTGCGCATGTCGAGGCCCTTCGTCTGCATGATGATGTCGAGCGCCTGGTCCCACGGGATGTCCTTGAGCCGCAGCGTGAGGCTGCCCTGCACCGTGTCGCTGGTGATGATGTTGAGGCCCGTGAAGTCGGCGATGACCTGCAGCACCGCGCGCACTTCCACGTTCTGGAAGTTGAGGGAGAGCTTCTCGCCCTTGTAGCCCTGGCGCGAGCCCTGCGTGAGCTTGTTCGGATCCTCCTGGACCGCCTTCACTTCCAGGATGAACCGGTTGTCGGCCTGGTAGGCGGAGTGCTCCCACAGGCCCTTCGGCTCGATCACCATCCGCGTGTTGCCGGCCTGGTTGAACGTGTCCACGGAGACCACGGGCGTACCGAAGTCGCCCACGTCGAGGTGCCGTTCGAGATTGCGGGGCACCGACGTGCGCAGGAAGTCGACGATGAGCTGCGACCCCTGCTGGCGGATGTCGATGCCGGTGGTGTTGTCGGAGAGGTCGACGATGATGCGGCCCTCGCCGTTCTTGCCGCGCCGGAAGTCGACGTCGCGCACCGTGTGCTGCACGTCGCTCGGATGCGCTTCGGCGAAGCGCTGCACCTGCACGGGGGCCTGCAGATCGCCGACCGCGACCTGGTCGACCAGCGTGACGAGCACCGCGTTGCCTTCGACCGACGTCTCGAACGTCTGCGGCTTGTTGAGGTTGAACACGACGCGCGTGCGGCTCCCCGCCTGGATCACGTTGAGGCTGCGCAGGGCGCCGTCCTCGATGGTGCGTTGCGACGTGCCGAGGCCGTTGGTAGTGCCCTGGAAGTCGAGCGCGATCCGCGGCGGGCTCGTGATGGCGAAACCCGCGGGCGGATTGGGCGGGGGCGACTTGAGCGTGAACTTGACGACCGTGCGCCCGGACGCGCCCTTGATGACGCTCACCTGCTCGATGCTGTTCGCCGCCGCCGCCGGGCGGTCCCTGCCGGCGCCATCGCCGGCGTCGGAGCGGGGCCGGCGGGGCGGGCGTCTGGGCCTGCGCTGCGCCCAAGCCGGCGATCGCCAGCAGCGCAAGCAGCCCGGCGGCGCCGCCGACGCAGGCGAGGCGCGCCCGCGTGCGGTCAAGCCAAGCGAGAACGGTCATTTTATTTTCGCTCCTGTTTGGGCTCGATCAGCTGCAGCGTGCTGGACCGCTCGGTCCAGTCCCCTCCGCTGTCCTGGATCAGCTCCTTCAACGTGATCTCGCTCTCGGACACGTTCACGATCGTGCCGAAGTTCTGGCCCATGTGATTGCCCGGCTTCACCTGGTACACGTCCTTCTCGGGCGTGCGCACCAGCGCGAACACCTGCTTGCCCTTCTCCAGCGTGCCGACCATGTTGAGCGACTCGAGCGGATACGCCTCGAGCGGCTCCTTGCGCCGGGCGAGATCGGGCGCGAGCCCGGTGCTGGTCTTGACCGGCTTCACCTTGCGCTCGCGGAACGGATCCGGCACGTCGAACGCGTTGTACGTGAACGGCTCGTAGGGCTTGACCTGCGGCAGCGGCTCGACCTTGCCGCGCACGTTCTTGCCCTGCTCGGCCATCCAGTTGCGCAGATCCTGGTGCGTTTCCCCGCCGCAGCCCGCAAGTGCGAAGGCAGCGAGGGCGCCAGCGGTAATCGCGGCCCAGCGTGTCATTTCCTGCCCTTTTCCTTCGCGTCCTTGGCGAGCTTGCGCTGCTTCGCGATCTCCTCCTCGTCGAGGTAACGGAAGGTCTTCGCGATCGCTTCCATGGTGAGCGTGCCCTTGTCGTTGATCACGCTCACGTCGTTGAGCGTCACGATGCGCGGCAGCTGCGCGACGTCGCTCGCGAAGGCGCCCATGTCGTGATAGTTGCCGGTGATCTTCACGTCGATCGGCAGCTCGGCGTAGAAGTCCGCCATCTTTTCCTGCGCGGCGGGCTTGAAGAGCTCGAACTGCAGCCCGCGGCCGAGGCCAGCCTGGTTGATGTCGGTGAGCAGCGCGTCCATCTCGGACTTGTTGGGCAGCTGCTTCAGGAGGGCGCCGAACGACTGCTCGATCTCCTTCAACTGCTGCACGTACAGGTCGTAGTTGATGACCTTGGCCTTCTTGTCGATGTACTGCGTGCGCAGCGTCTGCTCCTCGTTCTGCGCGCTCTCGAGGGCGTCGAACTGGTCTTTCCACAGCAGCGCGGCGCCTGCGGCCACGATGAGCAGCAGGACCGTGAGCAGGACCAGGATCTTGGGCAGCAGCGGCCAGCTGCCCGCCTCGCGGAACTTGAGCCGCCGCAGGTCGTCGAGCGTCATCCGTGCACTCCGTTGGCGGCCTGGGTGACGGGCTTGGCCGGCTTCGTGGCGCCGACGCTCTCCGTCACCGGGGCGCTACGCTTGATCTGGAACGCGAGCGTGAACTCGTTGACGCGCACGTCCTTCTGGGTCGGGGAGTTCACGGCCTTGATCTCGATCAGCTCCGGCTGCTGCAGCCACGGCGAGGCGTCGATGTTGCGCATCAGCGTCGAGACGCGGGCGTTCGACTGCGCGTAGCCGACCACCGTGATCCTCTGGTCCTTCTGCTTGAGCGACTTGAGGTAGATCCCTTCCGGCAGCTGGCGCGCCATCTGATCGAGCAGGTGCACGGCCTCGGTCCGGTTGGCCTGCAGCGTCTCGACGACCTGCTTGCGGGCGAGCAGCGCACGCGTCTGCTCGCGCAGCTTGTCGATGTCGCGGATCTGCTCGTCGAGCCGGGCGATCTCGCTCTTGAGCAGCCGGTTGCGGCCGTTCTGGTCCTCGACCCGCGCGGCGAGCACCATCTGGACGAGGCCGACGACGCACAGCCCCAGCACTGCGAGCCCGATCATCAGGGAGATGAACTGGCGCTGGCGCGCCTGTCGCTTCTGCTCGCGATGCGGCAGTAGGTTGATGCGGATCATTCGAAGCTCCGCAGGGCGAGGCCGCACGCGATCAGCAGCAGCGGCGCGTCCTGGGCCACCTGGCGCGGGCGCATCTTGTCGGGCAGCTGCATGCCTGCGAACGGGTTGCCGACGATGGTGGCGATGCCCGCACGCCGGGCGACGAGCTCGTCGAGGCCCGGCAGCAGCGCGCAGCCGCCGGTGAGGACGATGTGGTCCACCTGGGTGTAGGACGTCGACGTGAAGAAGAACTGCAGCGCCCGGGTGACCTCGAGCGCCAGCGTCTCCATGAACGGCTGCAGCACGTCGGAGTCGTAGTTTTCCGGCAGCCCGTGGTTCTTCTTGGCGGCCTCGGCTTCGTCGGGCGACAGGTTGAAGGCGCGCTGGATGTCCTGGGTGAGCTGGTTGCCGCCGAAGGCCTGGTCGCGCGAGAACAGGAACTGGTCGTTCTTCAGGACGTAGAAGTGCGTCACGTGCGCGCCCATGTCCACCAGCGCGATGTTCTGGTCGCGTCCGCCCGCCGGAAGCGCCGGGGCGACGAGCCGCAACGCCTCCTGGGTGGCGTAGGATTCCACATCCATGACCCGGGGCTTCAGCCCGGCCGCCTCGGCGATCGCGACCCGGTCCTCCACCTTTTCCTTGCGGGAGGCGGCAATGAGCACCTCGACCTCCTCCGGATTGCTCGGCGCCGGGCCGATGATCTGGAAGTCGAGGTTGACCTCGTCCAGCGCGAACGGGATGTACTGGTTGGCCTCGGCCTCGACGGCGACCTCGAGGTCCTCCTCGCGCTGGCCGGCGGGCACGACGATCTTCTTGGTGATCACCATGGCCGCGGGCAGGGCCATCGCCACGTTCTTGTTGCGGCTGCCCAGGCGCTTCCAGGCCCGCTTGAGGGCATCGCTCACGGGCTCCAGATTGGCGATGTTGCCGTCGGCGACCAGATCCTTCGCGAGGGGCTCGATCGTGTACCGTTCGAGGCGATACGTCCCCTTGCCCGCCTCGGACAGCTCGACCATCTTGATGGCGGTGGAACTGATGTCCACGCCGATCAACGAAGGGGTCTTCGTCTGCAGGAAGTCGAACGCGGAGCTGAGCTTTTCGGAGACCATGGAGACCCTGCGCGCAATGCTGATAATCTACATTAAAGGTTGGCAGCAAGTATGAAGCTTGTCAATTTGAAGCTGCCCCGATCGGCGATTTGTTGTAAGCCTGCATATAATTGGGCGCAACACCCCCCCCTCCCGTCACGTTTTATTCCTTTATGCTAAAGCGCTGGCTGCTCTACGTCGGCTCGGTAACGCTCGGGCTGGCCGTCGTCGGCGGCCTGCTGGGGGCCTTCGTCCTCGCCCTGCTCTACCCGACCCTGCCGTCGCTCGATACCCTCACGGACTACCAGCCGAAAGTTCCCCTGCGGATCCTGTCCGCCGAGGGCGACCTGCTGGGCGAATTCGGGGAGGAACGCCGGGCCATCGTGACGATGGCCGAGGTCCCGAATGTCATGAAACAGGCCATTTTGGCGGCCGAAGACGAGCGTTTCTATCAACATGGCGGGGTCGACTACCTCAGCGTGATGCGGGCGGCGCTCGCCAACCTCACCAGCGGAACGCAGCAGGGGGCCGGCACGATCACCATGCAGGTCGCCCGCAACTTCTTCCTGACGCGCGAAAAGACCCTCACCCGCAAGCTCCGGGAAGTGCTCCTTGCCTGGAAGATCGAAGCCAACCTCAGCAAGGACGAGATTTTCGAGCTGTACGTGAACCAGATCTTCCTCGGGCAAAGGGCTTACGGTTTTGCGGCGGCCAGCCAGATCTATTTCGGCAAGAACCTGAAGGAGTTGACGGTCGCAGAAGCCGCGACGCTCGCAGGGTTGCCCAAGGCGCCGTCCGCCTACAACCCCATCAGCAACCCCAAGCGGGCCAAGAGCCCGGCAGCTCTACGTCCTGCGCCGGATGCACGCCCTGCGCTTCATCGACGACGCCCAGTTCGAGCAGGCGAAGGACGAGCCGCTGCGCCCGCGGCAGACGGCCCGCGAAGCCCTGCCCGTTCACGCCGAGTACGTGGCCGAGATGGCGCGCCAGGTGGTATTCGAGGCCTACGGCGAGGAGGCCTACACGCGCGGCCTGACGGTCGTCACGACCATCCGCAAGGCCGATCAGGAGACCGCCTATGCGGCCGTCCGCCGCGGGGTGCTCGACTACGACCGGCGGCACGGCTACCGGGGGCCCGAGTCGTTCGCGAGCCTTCCCGACGACCCGGACGAGCGCGAGGCGGCGCTCGAGAAGGTGTTCCAGGACGCCGTCGACGTGGACGGCCTTCCCGCCGCCGTGGTGCTGGAGACGACGGCCACCGAGGTCACCGCCGTGATGGACGACGGCGAGGAGATCAAGATCAGCGGCGACGGCCTCAAGTTCGCCGCCCGGTCGCTCGGCGACAAGGCCCCCGCTGCAACGCGCATCCGCCGCGGCGCCGTGATCCGCGTGGCGAGGGAAGACAAGGGCCGGTGGAGCATCAGCCAGGTGCCGCAGGTCGAGTCCGCGTTCATCTCGATGCGGCCCACCGACGGCGCCATCTACTCCCTCATCGGCGGCTTCGACTTCGACCACAACAAATTCAATCACGCCACGCAGGCCCAGCGCCAGCCGGGATCGAGCTTCAAGCCCTTCATCTACTCGGCCGCGCTGGAAAAGGGCTTCACGCCGGCCACCGTGGTGAACGACGCGCCGTTCTACGTGGCGGCCGCCCAGACCGGCAGCGGCGAAGCGTGGGAGCCCAAGAACTACGACGGCAAGTTCGACGGGCCCATGCGCCTGCGCACGGCGCTCGCCAAGTCCAAGAACCTCGTCACGGTGCGCGTGATGCAGGCGATCGGACCGAAGTACGCGCAGGACTACATCAGCCGCTTCGGCTTCGATCCCAAGCTGCATCCCCCCGTGCTGCCGATGGCCCTGGGGGCAGGCGCTGCAACGCCGATCCAGATGGTCGGCGCGTATGCCGTGTTCGCGAACGGCGGCTATCGCGTGACGCCGTACCTGATCGCGAAGATCGTCGACAGCCGCGGCAACGTCCTGTCGCAGGCCGAGCCCGTGCGGGCAGGCGTCAATGCGCAACAGGCGATCGATGCGCGCAACGCTTACATCATGACCTCGCTGCTGCGCGACGTCGTGCGCTATGGCACCGCGGCCCGCGCGTCGTCGCTCGGGCGCAACGACCTCGCCGGCAAGACCGGCACGACGAACGACAACGTGGACGCGTGGTTCTGCGGTTACAACGCGGCGCTGGTCGCGGTGGCGTGGATCGGCTACGACCAGCCGCGCACGCTGGGCAACAACGAGACCGGCTCGGTCGCTGCGCTCCCGATCTGGATGGCGTACATGGGCAAGGTGCTGAAGGGCACGCCCGAGGCGACGCTCGCGCAGCCCGACGGCGTGATCAGCGTGCGCGTGAATGCGTCGACCGGCCTGCGCGACGACATCGCCGGCGTGCCGGAAATCTTCTACTCCGAGTTCCCGCCCCGCCGCGACGACGCGCTCGCGGGGCCGGTCCCCGCAGGACGCGACATCCGGGATCAGCTCTTCTGATGGGACGCAACACGACACGGCGCACGGCGCCGCCGCGCGGCGCTCGCGCTCCGGCATGGGACGACATCCGTTTCCTGCAGGCGCGCACCCGCATCGCGCAGGCCGCGGCGCGCCTCATCGCCGAGCACGGCATCACCGACTGGAGTGCGGCCAAGCGCAAGGCGGCGCGGGAGGTCGGCCTCGAGCAGCACCACGCGCTGCCCTCGCGCGAAGACATCGAGCGGGCGCTGATGGAGCATCACGCTCTGTTCGGCGGCGAGCGTCACGCCGCGATGTTGCGCGCGAAGCGCATCGAGGCGCTGAAGTGGATGCGGCGCCTGGCACGCTGGTCGCCCCTGCTCGTCGGCGGCGTCGCGGCGGGGTGGGCCGGCGAGCACAGCGACATCCGGCTCGAGCTCGTCGCGGACGATCCGAAGGCGCTGGAAATGAGCCTCGCGAGCGAGGGCGTCAGTTACTCGGCGCTCCCGCCGGGGGGCGAGCCGAGCCCCGACAGCATCGGCGCGGAGCTGAGGCTCGATGGTCCGCGCGTCGGCGTGCGGCTGTCCGTGGTCTCGCCGTTCCTGCGCCGCAGCCGGCCCCGCAGGGACGACGAGCCGCGCCTCGACATCGGCGCGCTCGAAGCGCTGCTCGAAGAGTCCGAGCCGGCGGGCGGGTAAGCGCCGCGGGGCAGCGGCGCGCGTGTTTGCCTGGCGCTGCGCAGTGCCGCTTCATGCCTCTGCGCCCTGCTGCATGGCACGCGCGCAGCGCGCGCCCCGGGGCCCTTCAGCCCTGCTTCAACCAGCGCGCGGCGTCCAGCGCGAAATAGGTGAGGATGGCGTTCGCGCCGGCACGCTTGAACGCGAGCAGCGCTTCCATGATGCAGGCCTGCTCGTCGATCCAGCCGTTGCCGCCCGCCGCCTTCAGCATCGCGTACTCGCCCGAGACCTGATACACCGCGGTCGGCACGCCGAAGGTCTCCTTCACCCGGCGCACGATGTCGAGGTACGGCAGGCCGGGCTTCACCATGACCATGTCCGCGCCTTCCTGCAGGTCGAGATAGACCTCCCACAACGCTTCGTCGCTGTTGGCCGGGTCCATCTGGTACGTGTACTTGTTCCCGCCGCCGAGGTTGCCCGCCGAGCCCACCGCATCGCGAAACGGGCCGTAGAACGAGGAGGCGTACTTCGCGGCGTACGCGAGGATGCGGGTGCGATGCGACCCCGCTGCATCGAGCGCAGTGCGGATCGAACCGATGCGTCCGTCCATCATGTCCGACGGGGCGACCATGTCCACGCCGGCGGCGGCGTGCGACAGGGCCTGCTTCACCAGGGCCTCGACGGTGATCTCGTTGTCCACGTAGCCGGTCGGATCGAGGATGCCGTCCTGGCCGTGGCTGGTGTAGGGATCGAGGGCCACGTCGGTGATGACGCCGAGCTCCGGGAAGCGCGCCTTGAGCGCCCGCACGGTGCGCGGGACGAGGCCTTCGGGATGCCACGCCGCGGCAGCATCGAGCGACTTGTGCTCGGTGGAGATGACGGGGAACAGCGCGATGGCGGGCACGCCCAGCGCGAGCGCCTGCTCCGCTTCGCGCAGCAGCAGGTCGATCGACTTCCGCACCACGCCCGGCATCGACGCGACCGGCTCCTGCCGCCGCTCGCCTTCGAGCACGAACACCGGGTAGATGAAATCGGCAGCCGACAGCGTGTGCTCGCGCGCGAGCCGGCGCGAGAAGTCGTCACGGCGCATGCGGCGCATGCGTCGGGCGGGAAATTGCGATGAGAAATCGAACGCCATGGCAGTGTGGGATTCCTTCGGAACGAGCGGATCATCGTACGTGCCGGCCGGATGGCGCGCAAACGGCCCGAACCGTCGCGTTGTCCCCCGTCAACTTTTGCGCCATCGAGCGGAACTCGGTGCCGGCGACCCAGTCATAACACGCAGACGGTTGTAGACGTCTCCCGCTTTCCTCCCTGAGCGGGTGCCCTCGTAGCGGTGTTCTTCCCTATGAAGGGTGTTTCGGGCCCCGCGTCACTCCCCTTGACCGCGGGGCCTTTTCTTTTCCGCTTCCACCTCGGCGGGCGGTGGCGCGTCGAGTCCGAGCCAGCCGGCGATCACCGCCTCCGCCGCCTCGATGCCGATGCGCCGCGTGGCCGAGAACGCCACCACGTGCACGTGCGGCGCCTGCGCCGGATAGGCCGCCACGAGCTCGCGGCGCAATTCGCGCTCGGCGACGCGCTGCGCCGAGGCCGCGAGCTTGTCGCTCTTGGTCGCGAGGACGAGCACGGGACGACCGCTCCCCACGTACCCGTCGAGCAGCCGGTAGTCGAGATCGGACATGCCGTGGCGCACGTCCACCACGAGCACCAGGCCGACGAGCGACTGCCGCGTCGCGAGGTAGCGTGCGAGAAAGTCCTGCCAATGGCGCTTGAGCTCTTTCGGCACGGCGGCGTAGCCGTAGCCCGGCAGGTCGGCGAGAAGGCTGCCATCGCGCAGCCGGAACAGGTTGATCTGCTGCGTGCGCCCCGGCGTCTTGCTCGTGAACGCGAGGCGCGTGCGGTTGGCGAGCGCGTTGATCGCACTCGACTTGCCCGCATTCGAGCGTCCGGCGAAGGCGATTTCCGGCGGCCCGGGCGGCGGCAGCTGGGCGTCGTCCGCGGCCGTGACGAAGAATTCCGCCTGTTGCAGCGGATGCTTCACGCCCGCCACGACCTGCCCTCGCCTACCGCCGGGCTCGGCGATTCCGTTACAATAGCCTGTTTGAGCAGCATGGATTGACTTTCGGGGCCAACGGCCGTGGCCACGCTTGCGGCGCGCTCCCCGGCTCGAGGAGTCTCAATGATACGCAGCTTGCTGCTGGCTTCCGTCGTGGCCGGCATCGCCTCGATCGGATCGGCCGGCGCATCAGCCGCTGAACCGGCCGCCGCGCCCGCGGCCGGCGCCGCGACAGCCGCTCCGGCCGCCGCCAAGCCGGATCTCGACAAGGCCGCGGCAACGGTCAAGAACGTCTGTTCCGCCTGTCATGGCATCGACGGCAACAGCGCGGCGCCCGTGAATCCCAGCCTCGCCGGGATGCCCTCCGACTATGTCACACGCCAGCTCGGCAACTTCAAGGCCGGCGTGCGCGTGAATCCGATCATGCAGGGCATCGCGGCGCAGCTCGCGCCCGAGGACATGGTGGCGCTGGGCATCTACTTCTCGCAGCAGAAGCCGAAGGGCCTCGGCGCGAAGGACCCCGCGCTCGTGCAGGCGGGGCAGAAGCTGTATCGCGGCGGCGACGCGCAGACCGGCGTTCCCGCATGCGCGGCCTGTCATGCGCCCACCGGCGCCGGCGTGCCGAAGAACTATCCGCGCCTCGCCGGCCAGTACGCCGACTACACCCTCGCGCAGCTCAAGGCCTTCAAGGCGGGCGAGCGCGGCAACGATCCGGCAGGCAAGGACGTGAACGGCCGCATCATGGCCACGATTGCCTCGCGCATGTCCGATAACCAGATGCGCGCCGCCGCGGAGTACACGCAAGGCCTGCGCTGACGCGCGCGCCTGCGGCAATGAAAAGGGCGGCCCGATGGCCGCCCTTTTCATTGCCATCGCTGCGGTCGATCACGTCGGCGGCGCACACATGATGACCGACTGCGGCCCGTAGCCCTCCGCGATCCACCCGCTCGTTGCCGCAAGCGCGTCGCGCACGTCGACTTCCGTGGTGTAGCGATGATTCGTCGTGTGGGTGTTGAAGAAGCGATAGACGGGCGTGAAGCCGGCCGGACACGCGCCGGTCGCCTTGTCCGGGAGCACGGTGTAGAACACGTTCGGGCTCTCGAATATCCAGGAGTCGCCGAACCGCGCCGCCGTATCCGCGCATTCCTTCGGATCGCCGGAGTAGAAGTGCGAATCGCCCTTGCCGGGTCTGCATGTAGAAGCGACACACGGGGGTGGCGGACGCCGGCGCCTGTGCGGGATCCGAATACGCGAGGAAGCGCAGCCCGGTGCGCTCCCAGCCCGGATGCACGCCGGTGTCGAGGTCCTCGATCTCGGCTGCGTTGGTCGAGATGAAGTAATGGTCGAGCTGCTTGTTGTAGAACTCGACGGCGACCGCTTCGCCGTTCGGGTTCGCGACGTTGGGCGTGAGGTACTGCCGCAGGAGCGGAAGCGCCCGGTCGAGGCGCGAGAAGTAGTCCGAGCCCGACGGATTGCCGCAAGCCGCCGTGCCACCCCACAGTCCGCCGCGCAGCTCGTAGTAGCCGCCGGGCGATGCCAGCGTGAACAGGCCCGCGCCGCTCGAGCCCGGCTCGGTGCTGCCCTTCAGCCACTGCATCTGCGCATACGAGCTGCCGTTGTCGAGCGTCGCATAACCGCCGCTGAAGCCCTGCGACCACTTCTTGAGGTCGCCTTCGGGGTGATGCATCACGTTCGCGGCGTCGCCGGCGTTCAGGGGGTCCGCGCGCCACGCGGAGAACTGTGCCCCCGTCGGTGGCGCTTCGTTCAGACGCAGCAGCGACCAGTCCGCGTCCTCGCTGCGGCCGAGCAGCGTTGCGCCGCCGGTGCGACGCACGTAAGCCGGGACGCTCTTGCTCCCGCACGATGCCGCGTCGAAGAACCAGTAGGTGTTGAGGGTCGACGCCGCGTACTCGGAGCCGACGCAATGATTGGCCGTGTAGAAGTACGGCGTGAACGATGCGCTCGAGTCGTTGAGCAGCGTGCCCGTGCACAGATACGTCGTGCCGTCGGATTCGGTGAAGAGCATCTTCGCTACGCCCTTCGCCGTGTCGCGCAACGCCTGCGTGGGATTGCTCACGCACGCGACGTCCATCTCGCAGGTGTCCGACGCGCCGATCCCGGTCGACGCCTTCATCGTCTGCAGGTCGGTGCCGCCGGCGATCAGGTGCGACACGCGCACGACCCGCAGCGTGACCGCATGCACGTCGACGTTCGCGGGCACGAAGACTTCGATGCTCGCCGTGTCGCCTTCCAGCACCGGGCTCCAGAAGCTGCCGTGCGCCGCCGTCGTCTTCGCGATCTCGTTCGCCGCATAGGGACCGAGCACGTCGGCCGGCGCCGCCGACCCGGCAAAGCGCACGGTGACCCCCGGGTCGGTCGCAGCCATCGAGAGCTCGACGCGCACGGCCGCCGCACCCGGCGACTGGATGTCGATGCGCGCCGCGCGGCCGCCCGCGACCGCAACCCACTGCAGGTCGGCGCCCTGCGCCCTCGCTTCTGCGGCGGCGACGTCACGGGCAAAGCCGACGCTGCGCGTGTTGTGCTTGAGCATGCCGAGCTTGCCGGCCTTCGCAGCGGCGATCTCGGCGGACGACGGGACGGGCAGGCGGATGGTGCGACCCGGCACGGCAATCAGCGGCCGCTGGTCGGTCTTCTTCGCCTCCGGCGGGGCCGCATACGTCGCAGGGGGGACCGCGGTGAGGCCGCGCTCGGCGACGCTCCTGGTCCGATCGCCTGGCGCGGCGAGGGCCGGCGCCAGCACTAGCGCGAGTGCGCCGAGGGCGGCGGCGCGCAGGGTGTTGCGGTGCTGCATCGAGTTCTCCGGGGCGGGGCGCCTCTCGTGGGCGCGCGAGTTTCGATCAACGCCATGCGCCTTGGTTCGGCTGACACGGCCGACATTTACAAACAATTACGGATTTCGCCCGACGCTTGCGGAGGGTGACGCCGCCAGGCGACAGAAGAGCGACGCTCGCCGGCGACAATTGCGCGCCGTGTCGCAGGCAGCTGCGACGTCGAGGACGGACGCGCGCCGCGCCCTCGCGCCGGCGTCAGCCCGCGCTCGCCATGGCCGCCTTGCAGCGCTCGAGGTCTTCGCGCCACGACGGCAACGCGAACCCGAACACGGACGCGAACCGGGACGCATCGAGCACGCCGTACGCCGGACGGCGCGCCGGGCGCGGGAACTCCGCGGTCGTCACCGGCACGACGCGCGGCCTCGCCACGTCGCCCACGATCGCCCGCGCGAATTCGTACCAGCTCGTCGCACCTGTGGACGACATGTGGTACAGCCCCGATCGCTGCGCCATGGCGGCGTCGCCCATGCCGACGATCCGGGCAGTGGCCTGCGCCAGCGCACGAGCCCAGTTCGGCACGCCGATCTGGTCCGCAACGATGCGCAACTCGTCGCGCTCGGCCGCGAGCTTGCGGATGGTCAGGAAGAAGTTCGCGCCGTGCGACGCGTACACCCAGCTCGTGCGAAACACGAGCGCGTGCGCCGCCGTTGCCGCGATCGCCTGCTCGCCCGCGAGCTTCGACGCCCCGTACACGTTGAGCGGCGCCGTGCGATCGGCCTCGCGATACGGCACGCGCGCCGTGCCGTCGAACACGTAATCCGTCGAGTAATGCACGAGCACCGCGCCGATGCGTGCCGCCTCCTGCGCAAGGATGCCCGGCGCGCGGCCGTTGATGGCGTGCGCCGCGTCCGGCTCCTCCTCGGCGCGGTCCACCGCGGTGTACGCCGCCGCATTCACGATCACGCGCGGCCGGATTTCGCGAACCGCGGCGGCGAGCGCATCGGCGTCGGCGAGATCGAGCTCGGCATGCGTGCGCGCCACCACCGTGCCGTGCGGCGCGAGCGCCACGGCGAGCTCGCGTCCGAGCTGGCCGCCCGCACCGGTGAGCAGGATCGCGCGCGTCATCGCGGCAGCAGCTCGATCATCGCGGCGTCGAGCCGCCTACGCGTAGGTTTCGCACTGCGCGAGCGGCGTGCCGACGGCATCCTTCGCTGCGAGCGTGGGTGCGCCGTCGACGGGCCAGGGGATGGCGAGCTGCGCGTCGTTCCACAGCAGCGTGCGCTCGTGCTGCGGGAACCAGTAGTCGGTGGTCTTGTAGAGGAAGTCGGCGACCTCGGACACGACCAGGAATCCGTGCGCAAAGCCCGCCGGCACCCACAGCATGCGCTTGTTCTCGGCCGAGAGCGTCACGGCGACGTAGCGTCCGAACGTCGGGGACGAGCGGCGCAGGTCGACGGCGACGTCGTACACCTCGCCGTTCACGCAGCGCACGAGCTTGCCCTGCGGCATGCTCGATCTGGTAGTGCAGCCCGCGCAGCACGCCGCGCCGCGAGCGCGAATGGTTGTCCTGCACGAACGTGGCCTCGATGCCGGCCTGCGCGAGCGCGCGCGCATTCCAGCTTTCGAAGAAGAAGCCGCGATCGTCGCCGAACACGCGCGGCTCGACGAGCTTCACGTCGGGCAGCCCGGTGGGCGTGACCTTCATCGGACCGCGGGCTCGCGCAGCAAGGCGAGCAGATACTGGCCGTAACGGTTCTTGGCCATCGCCTGGCCGAGCTTCTCCACGTCCTGCGCGTCGATGTAGCCCATGCGGTAGGCGATCTCCTCGGGACACGCGATCTTCAGCCCCTGCCGGCGCTCGATGGTCTCGATGTACTGCGAGGCTTCGAGCAGCGACTCGTGCGTGCCGGTGTCGAGCCACGCCATGCCGCGGCCCATCACCTCGCACGCGAGCTCGCCCCACTCGAGATAGGCCTTGTTGACGTCCGTGATCTCGAGCTCGCCGCGCGCCGACGGCTTGAGATGCTGCGCGACGTCGAGCACGCGCTCGTCGTAGAAATACAGCCCGGTCACCGCATAGCGCGAGCGCGGCTGGCGCGGCTTTTCCTCGAGGCTCAGCACGCGTCCCTGCGCATCGAACTCGGCCACGCCGTAGCGCTCGGGATCGGCGACCGGGTAGGCGAACACGGTGGCGCCGTCGCTCGCGCGCATTCGCGCGCGCGAGCAGCGCGTGCAGGTCGTGCCCGTAGAAGATGTTGTCGCCGAGCACCAGCGCGGAAGGCGCGCCGCCGACGAAAGTCCGGCCGATGATGAAGGCCTGCGCGAGGCCCTCGGGCTTCGGCTGCACCGCGTACGTGATGTTGAGGCCCCACCGGCTGCCGTCGCCGAGCAGCTGCGTGAAGCGCGGCGTGTCCTCGGGTGTGGAGATGAGCAGGATGTCGCGAATGCCCGCCAGCATGAGCGTCGACAGCGGGTAGTAGATCATCGGCTTGTCGTACACCGGCAGCAGCTGCTTCGAGATCACCTGCGTGACCGGGATACAGCCGCGTGCCGGACCCGCCGGCGAGGATGATGCCCTTGCGCACGGCCTGCGTTCCCGCACTCTCGGACGCGGCGTGACGGGCGCGTTGCGACGTCATGTGTTCACGCGACGGCATAGTTGAGCGAGATCCAGTTCTGGTATTCCTTGGTGGTCACGCCGCGCAGCCACTCCGCGTGGTCGAGATACCACTGCACCGTGCGCGCCATGCCGCTCTCGAACGTCTCGGACGGCGACCAGCCGAGCTCGCGCCGGATCTTGCGAGCATCGATCGCATAGCGGCGATCGTGGCCGGGCCGGTCCTTCACGAAGGTGACGAGCGACGCGTAGTCGCGCCCGGGCGCACGCTCGGCCAGGATGCGCGCAGATCGTGCGCACGACGTCGATGTTGGCGCGCTCCGCATTGCCGCCGATGTTGTACGTCTCGCCCACGCGGCCCGCGCCCGAGCACGACGCGGATCGCGGCGCAATGGTCGCCGACGTACAGCCAGTCGCGCACGTTGCGGCCGTCGCCGTAGACGGGCAGCGGCTTCCCGGCGAGCGCATTCACGATCATCAGCGGAATGAGCTTCTCCGGGAACTGCAACGGACCGTAGTTGTTGGAGCAGTTGGTGGTGAGCGTCGGCAGGCCGTACGTGTGGTGGTACGCCCGCACCAGGTGATCGGAGGCGGCCTTCGACGCCGAATACGGGCTGTTCGGCGCGTAGGGCGTCGCCTCGGTGAAGGCCGGATCCGCCGCCGAGCGAGCCGTACACCTCGTCGGTCGACACGTGCAGGAAGCGGAAGCGCCTCGCGCTCGGACGGCGGCAGCGCCGCCCACCATGCGCGCACCGTGTCGAGCAGCGTGAACGTGCCGACGACGTTGGTCTGGATGAATTCGGCCGGCCCGTGGATCGAGCGGTCGACGTGGCTCTCGGCCGCGAAATTCACGATCGCCCGCGGCTTGTGCGTGACGAGCAGCGAGCCGACGAGCCCGGCGTCGCCGATGTCGCCGCGCACGAACACGTGCCGGTCGTCGCCGCGCAACGCAGCGAGGTTGCCGAGATTGCCGGCGTAGGTGAGCTTGTCGAGATTGACGACCGGCTCGCCCGACGCTGCGAGCCAGTCGAGCACGAAATTGGCGCCGATGAAGCCGGCGCCGCCGGTGACGAGGATCATGCGTTTCTCTTGGAATCGGGAGGCGGGGAGATCCCGCATCCGGGCACATCGGCGCTGCTGGAATCGATCGCGCGCGATGGCGGACGGGGCCGACGAGGTCCGGAGCAGCCCGGATTCTAGCATCGCCGGCGATGACCTCCCGCCGAGGTCTGCCCGCTGCGAGGGCGGGCCTTCCGACTCACGGGAGAGGGCGAGCGCGTCGGGACGGCTCGGCGGCGCTCATCCCGCCAGCCTGCCTTCCGTAGTACCCCAGGTACCACTCGACGAAGCGCTCGAGCCCGGTCGCGAGCGGGGTGCTCGGCGCAAAGCCGGTGCGTGCGCGCAGGCGGTCGATGGACGCGTAGGTGGCGGGCACGTCGCCCGGCTGCATGGGCAGGTAGCGCTTGACCGCCGCCTTGCCGAGGAGCTTCTCCAGCGTCGCGATGAACGTCTCGAGCTCCACCGCCTCGTGGTTGCCGATGTTGTACACGGCATACGGCGCGCCGGCTTGCGCTGCGGGCGGGAGGTCGAGCACGCGCACCACGCCCTCCACGATGTCGTCGACGTAGGTGAAGTCGCGGCGCATGCGCCCGTGATTGAACACGTCGATGGGCTCGCCCGGCGAGGATGGCGCGCGTGAAGATCATCGGCGACATGTCGGGCCTGCCCCACGGGCCGTAGACGGTGAAGAAGCGCAGGCCCGTCGTCGGCAGCCGGTACAGGTGGCTGTAGCTGTGCGCCATCAGCTCGTTCGCCTTCTTGGTCGCCGCGTAGAAGCTGACCGGATGATCGACCGGCTGGTCCTCGCTGAACGGCAGCGTGTGGTTCGCGCCGTACACGCTCGAGCTCGACGCGTACACGAGATGCGGCACGGCGGCATGCCGGCAACCCTCCAGCACGTGCCCGAAGGCGACCAGGTTGTTGCGCACGTACGCGCCGGGATTGATCGAGCGAATAGCGCACGCCCGGCTGCGCGGCGAGATGCACCACGCCCGCGAAAGCATGCTCGCGCAACAGCGCCGCGACCGCGTCGCCGTCGGCGAGATCCATGCGCACGAACTCGAACCCGGGCATGCCGCGCGAGCTGCGCGACGCGCGCCTCCTTGAGCGCGACGTCGTAGTACGGATCCATGCAGTCGACGCCGACGACGCTACGGCCGCGCGCGAGCAGGCGACGCGCGACGTGCATTCCGATGAAGCCGGCGCAGCCGGTGACGAGCACTTTCATTCGGTCAATCCTCGCGTGACGGGCCGCGCGCGGCGCGAGCTCGCGCAGCTTGGCGTACTTCATGAAACTGTTGCCGCAGCCGATGGCGATGTGCACGAGTCCCGGCACGCCGTCGAGCACGCCGAGCCTGAGCAGGTAGAAGCGCAGGAAGCGCACCACCGGCGAGAGCAGCATGCGCGCGACGCCCGCCCGCTCGCCCGCGGGCGTGCATCGCCGCCGCCTGCAGGCTGGTGTAGCGGTTCTGCTTGTCGAGGTAGCGCTCGAGCGACTCGGCGGACGCGTGCATCAGGTCGCCGCGCAGGCGTCCGACCGCGCCGTCGGCAAGCACGTGCTCGTGCACCGGGTCCTCGCTCCACCGCGCGCGCCTGCGATCGAACAGGCGCGTGTTCCAGTCGGGATAGCCTTCGCCGTGCCGCAGCCAGCGGCCGAGGAAGCGATTGCAGCGCGGCATCGCGAATGCCGCGACGGCGGGCGCGGCTGCGCTCAGCGCGGCCTCGATCTCCCCGGCGAGCTCCGGCGAAAGGCGCTCGTCCGCGTCGAGACAGAGCACCCAGTCGTGACGCGCCTGCTGCCGACGGCGAAGTTCTTCTGCGCGCCGAACCCGAGCCACTCGTGCTCGATCACGCGCGCTCCCCGCCGGCGCGCGATTTCCACGGTATCATCCGCGCTGCCCGAATCGACGACGATGCACTCTGCCGCAAAAGGCACGGACGCAAGACACGCCTCGAGGCTCTTCCCCGCATCCCGGGTGATCACGCAAAGGCTGAGGGGTGTCGTCATGTCGGAGCATTCGCGACCGCGCGCGACACGCGCACGTCATTGCACGCGTCGGCGCGTGCAGGCCGGCGCCGCGACCTCGCGCCCGCAGCGCGCGCACGCAGGCCGGGCGCTCGCGCGCTGGCCCGCATTCTACGTGGTTTCCCCTGCGGACCGTCCCCGATGACCGACGTGCTCGTGATCCGGCCGTCGTCGCTCGGCGATGTCGTGCACGCGCTGCCGGTCGTCGCGGACATCGCGCGGCACGCGCCCGGCGGCGCGATCGACTGGGTCGCGGAGGAGGCGTTCGCGCCGCTCGTGCGCCTGCATCCCGGCATCCGCCGCGTGGTGCAGGTGAGCCTGCGGCGCTGGCGCAGGCATCTGCTCGAGCGCAAGGCGTGGACGGAGTTCGCGCAGTTCCGCAGCGAGGTGCGCGAGCATCGCTACGACGCCGTGCTGGATCTGCAGGAGCAGCTGAAAGGCGCGATGATGGCGCGCCTCGCGCACGGCGTGCGCCACGGGTTCGATCGGGCCAGCGTGCGCGAGCCCGCGTCCACGTTCCTGCACGACGTGCATCACGCCGTCGCGCGCGACATGCACTTCCAGGATCGCTGCCGCACGCTCGCCGCGAAGGCGCTCGGCTACGAGGCGAGCGGAGCCCGCGCGCTACGGACTCGTGCCGCCGCTCGCGCCGGCAGGACTGCTGCCCGCCTCGCGCTACGCCGTGTGCGTGCACGCGACCAGCCGCGACGACAAGCTCTGGCCGGAGACGCAGTGGCACGCGCTGCTCGCCGCGCTCGGCATGGCCGGGCTCACGGCCGTGCTGCCGTGGGGCTCGCCCGAGGAGCGCGCGCGCAGCGATCGCCTCGCGGGGCCTCACCCGCGTGCGGTCGTTCCCGATCGCCAGCCGCTGCCGCTCATGGCGGCGTTCCTGCGCAGCGCCGAGATCGTCATCGGCGTCGATACCGGGCTCGTGCATCTCGCCGCCGCACTGGGCAGCCCCACCATCGCCCTGTTCACGGTGACCGATCCCGCGCTCGCGGGCGTCGCCATCGCCGGTGCGCACGCGCTCGACCTCGGGGGTCGCGGCGCCGTGCCGACGTCCGACGCCGTGCTCGCGAGCGTGGCTGCGCTGATGCGCCGCGCGCCGCGCTGCTAGATGCGCATGCATCCGGTCTACGACCTGCTGTGGCACGCGGTCCTGCCGTGGCTGCCGCTGCGATTGTGGTGGCGCGGGCGCAAGGAGCCCGGCTATCGCGTCCGCGTGGGCGAGCGCTTCGGCCGCTACGCGACCGGCGTCCAGGGGCCCGTGCTATGGGTGCACGCGGTGTCGCTCGGCGAGACCAACGCTGCCCGCCCGTTGATCGAGCGCCTGCTTGCCGCACACCCGCAGGCGACGCTCCTGCTCACGCACATGACAGCCACGGGTCGGGCGGCCGGAGCGAAGCTCGCCGGCCCGCGGGTGCTGCAGTCGTGGCTGCCCTACGACCTGCCGTGGGCAGTCGATGCGTTCCTCGATCACTTCCGTCCGGCGGCAGGGATCCTGCTCGAGACCGAGCTCTGGCCCAATCTCGTCACGCACGCAGCGCGTCGCGGCATCCCGATGTTCCTCGTCAATGCGCGACTGTCCGAGCGCTCCGCCGCACGCTACCGGCGCGTGCCGCGCGTGACGCGCGAAGTGCTGCAGGCGCTTGCTGGCGTCGCGGCCCAGACCGCGGCCGATGCGGCGCGCCTCGCCGCGCTCGGTGCGCCCGAGCCCGCGGTCACCGGGAGCCTCAAGTTCGACGTGCGCATCCCGGCCGATGTGGAGTCGGCGGGCGTGGCGCTGCGCGCACGGCTCGGGCGCGGGCGGCCGGTCGTGCTCGCAGCTTCGACGCGCGAGGGCGAGGAGGCGCTGCTGCTCGACGCACTCGCCGGCGCCCCCTTGCCCGAGCGCACGCTGCTCGTCATCGTGCCGCGGCACCCGCAGCGCTTCGATGCGGTGGCGAAGCTCCTCGCCGACCGGGGCGTGCCGTGCGTACGGCGCAGCGCCGACGTCCCGGTCGGCCCGGACGCGCTGGTGTTCCTCGGCGATTCGATGGGAGAGATGGCCGCCTACTGCGCAGCGGCGGATGTCGTGCTGATGGGCGGGAGCCTGCTGCCCCTCGGGGGGCAGAACCTCATCGAGCCGCTGTCACTGGGCAAGCCAACGATAGTGGGCGCTCACATGTTCAACTTTGCCGAAGCGACGGCAGGGGCTGTGGCGGCCGGTGCCGCGCTGCAGGTGAGCGATGCGGCGCAGGCGCTGGGCACCGCCGGAGCGCTGCTCGCGGACAACGATCGAAGGCAACGCATGAGCGCCGCGGCGCTCGCGTTCCATGCAGCGCATCGCGGTGCCGAGGATCGGCTGTGGCGATGGCTGGCGCCGCGCATCGCCGCCGCGCTCGCGAACCGGCAGCTGCCGGCGGCGGCGGTATCCGACACGTGAGCCGCGGTACCGCCGGGGCCGCGGGCGCGTCAGGCATCGCCGGTACGCCCGGCCGTCAACCCGCGAGGCGGCGGTTGAGGGCCTCCAGATCGGTTTCGGTCAGGACGCCTGCGGCGGCCTTGAGGCGCAGCGTGCTCATCAGGTAGTTGAAGTACGCCTGCGCGAGGTCCCGCCGGGTCTGGAACACGGTCTGCTGCACCGTCAGCACGTCGAGCGTCGTCCGTACGCCGACTTCGAGCCCGAGCTTGTTCGACTCGTAGGCGCTCTGCGCCGATACGAGCGCCTGCTCGATGGCCTTGATCGAGGCGACCGCGCTGGTCACGCCGGTGAATCCGGTCTGCGCGAGGAACAGGGCATTGCGGCGGTTCGTCTCGAGGTCCTGACGCGAGCGGTCCTGGTTGGCCAGCGCCTGCCGCACGCGCGACTGGACGATGCCGCCCTGGTAGATCGGAACCGCGAGCTGCAGACCGAGCAGCGCATTGTAGGCGCGGGTGTCGGCGGCGGTGGACACCGTGCCGGTCCCCACGCTCTGGGTGAACGCGCCCACGAGATCCACCGTCGGATAGTTCGCCGCGCGCTGCCGCTCGACTTCGAGCGTCGCGATGTCGTAGTTGGCGCGAGCGATCCGGACCGACAGGTTCTCGTTCAGCGCGCGCTTCACCCAGTAGTCGAGATCGTTCGGTTCGGGCAGCGCCGGCTCGAAGCCCCCGCCCAGGCGCTTCAGGTCGCCGGGCTGGCGGCCGATGATCGCGCGCAGTGCCGTGCGCTTGTTGTCGAGATCGTTCGCCGCCGCGATGCCCTGGGCGTTGATCGTGTCGTAGCGCGCCTGCGCCTCGTTCGTGTCGGTGATCGTCGAGACGCCCACCTCGAAGTTGCGCTTGGCCTGCGCGAGCTGCTCGGCCACCGCGGTTTTCTGCGCGTCGTTGAGCTCCACGTTGAACTGGGCGAGCAGCACGTCGAAGTACGCCTGGGCGACGCGCACGATGAGGTCCTGCTGCGCCGCCCCGAGCACGTAATCCGACTGCGTGACCTGCTCGCGCGCCTGTCCGAGCGCGACCACGTTCTGCGCCCGGTACAGCGGCTGGGCGGCGGAGATCGTGAAGGCGCCGCTGCCGTACGTGCGCTGGGCGACGAGGTCCGGGGTGGCGTCGGTCGAGCCGACGAAGTTCCGGCCGTTGTTGACGTTCGCGCTCGCCACGGCCGCGACGTTGGGGAGCAGGCCCGCGCGCGCCTGAGGCACCTGCTCCTGCGTGGCCATCCACGACGCCCGTGCGCTCCCCAGCGTGGGGTCGCTCTGCTGCGCTTCGCGATAGACCTGCAGGAGATCCTCTGCAGATGCGGGAAGCGCGACCGCCGATCCGAGCGCGAGCGCCAGGGCGATCGCGAGTCGTGTTGCTTTCATCTCGCTCATCCAGTCGTCATGTGCGTGCCCGCAGCCGGCGCGGGCGGTCAGTACCGTGGCATCCCGGGATCGACTTCGGCGGCCCACGCGGCGACCCCGCCACGCAGGTTGTAGACATCGCCGAAGCCGGCGCTGCGCAGCATCATGGCGGCATGCTGGCTGCGGCCGCCGTGGTGACACACGCAGACGATGGGCCGATCCGCCGGCAGCCCGCCCGCGCGGGCGGCGAGCTCGCGCAGCGGCACGTCCGTCGAGCCCTCGATGCGGCAGATCGCAAGCTCCCAGGGCTCGCGCACGTCGAGCAGCACGGGCTGCGGGCGCGTCGCATCGGCGCGCCAGCGCGCAAGCTCGGCGGCGGAGAGCTGCGGGATCAAAACGAGAACCGCGCCGGCTCGGGCGCGTTGCGCAGCGGCTGGATCACCGTCTCGAACAGGTCGTCGGCCGTGTATCCGTCGTCCGCGACCCAGCGCGTGAGCCGCGCTTTCATCACCGGTGCCTCGCCGATCACCGCGAACAGGCGTCCACCGGGCTGCAACTGCTGCAGGAACGCATCGGCGAGCACCGGCGTCGAGCCGGTGAGGACGATGGCGTCGTAGCGGTCGTGACCCCAACCGCGGGCGCCGTCGCCGACCGCGAGCTCCACCGCGGACGCGTACCCGCTGCGCGCGAGGCGCGTGCGCGCTTCGTGCGAGAGCCGGGGATCGATCTCCACGCTCGTGACGTGCGCGGCATGCGCCGCCAGCAACGCGGCGAAGTAGCCGCTGCCGGTGCCGATCTCGAGCACCCGTTCGCCGGGGCGGACCTTGAGCTCCTGCAGCACGCGCGCCTCCATCTTGGGCGTCCACATGCACTCGCCGTCGCCGAGCGGGATCTCGAGATCCGCGAACGCGAGCAGCCGGTACGCGGCGGGCACGAACTCCTCCCGCTTGACCGTGAAAAGCAGATCGAGAACTTCCGGGTCGAGCACGTCCCACGGACGGATCTGCTGCTCGACCATGTTGAAGCGTGCCTGTTCGATGTCCATACCTGAAGCTCGTGTTGCGCGCCGATCCGCGGCGCAGGTCCTGCCGCGCGTGCCGCAAGCGTCGCTCATGCGCGCCGCGGCGTCCGTGATGCGACGCACATTGCGCGCACGGCACGCTCCGTGACGGCGCCGCAGCCGTGAACTGACCCGTGGTCAGTTATTCTACGGCAAATCGGGATTATCCCATGCGGCCGTTCGCCCTAATCGCCGTCGGCGGGCGCCGGCAAGGGCGACGTCCGCTGCACCGGTGCGGCGGCGCGGGCTGCGCGGCGCATCCCGCGCCACTGCGCGAACCGATCGAGGTACGTGTAGAGCACCGGCACGACCACCAGCGTCAGCAGCGTGGAGGTGAGCACGCCGCCGATGATGGCGCGCCCCATCGGCGCCTGGGTCTCCCCGCCTTCGCCGACGCCCAGCGCGAGCGGCAGCATGCCGCCGAGCATCGCGGCCGTGGTCATCAGGATCGGGCGCAGGCGCACCTGGCCCGCCTGCAGCAGCGCGTCGTGCAGCGAGGCGCCGGCACGCCGGGCGCGATTCGCGAAGTCCACGAGCAGGATCGCGTTCTTGGTCACGAGCCCCATCAGCATGATGAAGCCGATGATCGAGAAGATGTTGAGCGTGGTCCCCGTGAGCAGCAGCGCGAGGAACACGCCGATGAGCGAGAACGGCAGCGAGGCCATGATCGCCAGGGGCTGGGTGAAGCTCGCGAACTGCGATGCCAGGATGAGATAGATGAAGATGACCGCGAGCCCGAGCGCGGCCATCGCCGCCTTGAACGAGTCGTCCATGTCCTGCTGCTGCCCGCCGATGGAGAAGCGGTACCCCGGCGGAAGCTGCATCTCCTGCACGATCTTCTGCACGTCCTTGCCGACGTCCCCGGACGGCCGGCCTTCCGCATTCGCATACAGGGCCACGCGCCGCTGCAGCTCCTCGCGCTTGATGATCTGCGGACTCGTCGATTCGACGATGTCGGCGACCTGCCGCAGCGGCACCATGCGCGCGCGGCCATCGGGCCCGATGCGCGAGGAGGTCACGTAGAGGTTGGCGAGGTCCATCGCGAGCTGCCGGTCGCGCTTGCCGAGCTGCACGTTGACTTCGTAGTTCTGCGCGTCGGGGCCGAGCCAGTACGTCACGGTGTCGCCCGCGAGCAGCGGCCGAAGCGCCGCGCCGATCTGCTGCACCGTGATCCCGAGATCGGCGGCAGCCGCCTGGTTCAGGCGCACCGAGAGCGCCGGGTTCGCCGCCTTGTCCGACGTCTCGAGATCGGCGATGCCCGGCACGCGCGCCACCTCGCGCGCGAAGTCCTTCATCAGCGCCGACAGCGTCTGCGGATCGGGGCCGAGCAGGTTCACCCAGATGGGCTTGTTGAAGCCCAGCGAGATCTCGATGCCGGGAATGGGCTTGAGCGCGTCGCGGACGACCTTCTCGAGCTCCTTCTGCGAGCGCTGGCGCTCGCGCTTGTCCTTCAGGCGCAGGTTCACCCGTGCGTAGTTGCGGCCTTCGTCGGTGCCCACGGTCGTGATCGCGAGATCGATCTCCGGAAACCGCTTCGAGCACCGCCTCGACCTGCGCGACCTTGGCGTCGGTGAACTCGAGGCTCGAGCCCACGGGCGTGTTGAGGCGCAGCGACAGGAAGCTCTGGTCGGCCTCGGGCACGAACTCCGTCCCCACGAGCGGCACCACGGCGAAGCTCGCGAGGAACGTCACGAGCGCGAGCACGAGCACCCTGATCCGGTGCACGAGCGCCCATTCGAGCACCTCGCCATAGAAGCGATGCGCGCCTTCGACACCGCGCTCGAAGGCGTCCATCACGCGGCCGAGCCACGGCACGCGCGCAAAGCGCGACCCGGGCGGGTCGTGCCACACCGACGAGAGCATCGGATCGAGCGTGAAGCTCACGAACAGCGACACCAGCACGGCCACGGCGACGGTGAGGCCGAACTGGAAGAAGAAGCGCCCGATGATCCCGCTCATGAACGCGATCGGCACGAACACCGCGACGATCGCGAACGTCGTCGCCATGACCGCGAGGCCGATCTCGTCCGTGCCTTCGCGCGCGGCAGCCGCGTGCGACTTGCCCAGGCCGAGGTGCCGTACGATGTTCTCGCGCACCACGATGGCGTCGTCGATCAGCAGCCCGATGCACAACGACAGCGCCATCAGGGTGAGGAAATTCAGCGTGAAGCCGAACGCGTCGATGGCGATGAAGGTCGCGATCACCGCGATCGGCAGCGTGAGGCCCGTGATCACCGTGCTGCGCCAGCTGTGGAGGAAGAAGAACACGATGAGCACCGTGAGCAGCGCGCCTTCGAGGATCGTGTGCTTCACGCGATCCACGCTCGCCTCCACCGCGTCGGCCGTGGAATAGGCGATGCGGAGCTCCACGTCCTGCGGGATGCGCTTCTTCAGCACGTCGATCGCGGCGCGCACGCCCGCGCCGGTCTCGACGATGTTCGCGTCCTGCGACTTCTGGATGTCGATCGTGATCGCCGGCCGCCCGTTGATGCGGGCGATCGAGTCGAGCTCCTTCTCGCCGTCGATCACGTCGGCGACCTGCGAGAGATACACGGGAGCGCCGCCCTGCTGGGCGACGACGATGCGCCCGAACTGCGGCGGGATCGCGAATGCGCCCCTCCACGCGCACGAGCGCGTCGGTCTCGCCGTGGGAGATGCGCCCTGCCGGTATGTCCTGGTTCGCGGCGCGGATCGCGTTGATCACCTGATCGATGCCGATCGACAGGCCGGCGAGCGCGGAAGGCTTCACCTGCACCAGGATCTGGCGCGTCACGCGCCCGTTCACGTCGAGGCGCGCGACCCCGGGCACGTTCTCGAGGCCCTTCACGATCACCTGGTCGGTGAGCGACGTGAGCTCGCGCAGGCCCATCGTGGGCGACGTCACCGCGACCGATACGACCGGCTGCGCATTCTCGGTCTCCGCGCGCACGACCAGCGGGTCCTTCACCTCGCGCGGAAACTGCGGACGCACCAGCGCAACCTTGTCGCGCAGGTCCTGCATCGCGCGCGCCATGTCGGTGGTAAGCCGGAACTCCACGAGGACCTGACTCTGGCCCTCGAGCGAGTTCGAGCGGATGAGCTTCACGCCGGCCACGGTATTGACCGCGTACTCGAGCGGCTTCGTCACGTCCGCCTCGACGGCATCCGGCGATGCGCCCGGATAGGCCGTGACGATCACGACGAACGGCAGATTCACTTCCGGCATCTGCTCGACCCGCAGGCGCTGATACGCGAAGAGGCCGAGCACGGCCAGCCCGACCATCACCATCGTCGCGAACACGGGATTGTCGATCGAAACGCGCGTGATCCACATGGCGGGCCGCCGGTCGTCGTTGCGGAAGAGGCGAGCGAATCCGGCGCTCAGCCGGACTTCGCGGAACCGGGCGCGCGCACGAGCGCGGGCGCACCTTCCTTCAGGTTGTCGAAGCGCGAGGCGAGGACCGGCGCGCCCGCGGGCAGGGCCGTGCGCACCTCGACGCGTCCGGCTTCGTCGTCGCGCCGGCCGGTGACGATCGTCCGGCGCACGAGCTTGCCGCCTTCGATCGTCCACACGTAGGTCGCACCCGCATCGACGCGCACCGCGGTGGCCGGCAGCGTCGGCACCGGCGTCGCCTGCGAAAGCGCGATGCGGCCGGTGGCGAACATGCCGCTGCGCAGCGCGTTGTCCGGATTGGCGATGCCGATGTACACGATGATCGCTCGCGTGCCCGGCTCCGTCGCGGGATTGATGCGCTCGATGCGGCCTGCCAAGGGGCGGTCGAAACCCTCCACGTTGAGCGTGACCGCCATGCCGGGCGCGAGCTCCGGCACGTCCGCCGCCGGCACCATCGCCTGCAGCTCGAGGCGGCGGAGGTCGACGATGGTCACGATCGGCGAATCGAACGCCACCTTCTCGCCGGGTTGCACGTGCCGCTTGGCAACCATGCCGGCTATCGGCGACAGCGCAACGGCGTCGCGCAACGCGTTGCGCGCGAGCTGCACCTGCGCCTGCGAGGACTTCACGCCCGCCAGCGCGACGTTGTAGCCCGATTCGCTGCTGTCGAACGCGGTCTGCGCGATGAACTTCTGCTTCAGCAGGGCGAGGTTCATCGCGCGGGTCTTTTCCGCGAGCGCGAGCTGGGCGCGGCTCGCCTCGAGCGCCGCGACGCGGTCCGCGAGCTTCGCCTCGAGGTCCGCCGTGTCGATGCGCGCGAGGACCTGCCCCGCACGCACCGGGTCGCCTTCGCGCACGCCGATCTCGCGGACCTCGCCCGAGACCTTCGCCTTCACGCTCGCCTGCTGGACCGGCTCGACGGTGCCCGACACGTCGAGCCAGCGTGCGAGCGGTCGCGCCTCGATCTGCGTCAGGTCCCCTGCCGTGAATTCCAGCGCGACCGGCGGTTCGTGCCGGCTCCGATCGTTGGCCTTCATGGCGCGCACGCCCGCTGCAGTCCCGATCCCCGCCGCGAGAAGCACCGCGAGGCTCACGGCGACCACGCGCCTGCGCGTCCATTTCTTCTTCATTGTCTTTCCCCCCGGTCGGGGCTCCCCATTCGACGCCCGGGCTTGTGCCCCGGTGCGGATCGAGCCGGTGATTGGATGCGCCGGCGAGCGCCTTCGGATTCGAAGCCGCGCGAGCTTACGCAAAGTTCGCACGCGGCGACAAGGCCGATGCGACAGGACGTTGCCGGGTTCGACGGACCGGCGAGCGCCGGGGGTGTACTTTTGCCCGCGGGCATCCAATAATGCTCCGTTTCCTTTCCCACCCCCCATCAGCTCCCACGGAGACGACGCGAATGAACCTCACCCGCCAGCTCGGTATCACGATAGTTGCCGCCGCGATCCTCGCCACGTACGGCTGCAGCAAGGAAGAGCCGCAGAAGGCCGCGGAAGCGCCGAAAGCCGCGGCGCCCGCCGCCGAGGAAACGGTGACCGTCAAGATCGGTCATGCCGGGCCGCTCACCGGCGGTATCGCGCACCTCGGCAAGGACAACGAGAACGGCGCGCGCCTCGCCGTCGAGCAGGCCAACGAGAAGAAGATCAAGATCGGCGGCAAGACCGTGAAGTTCGAGCTGATGGCCGAGGACGACCAGGCCGATCCGAAGCTCGGCCCCACCATCGCGCAGAAGTTCGCCGACGCGAAGGTCGCGGGCGTGGTGGGTCACCTCAACTCCGGCGTGACGATCCCCGCGTCCGCCGTGTACAACCAGGCCGGCATCCCGATGATCTCGGGCTCGGCCACCAACCCGCAGCTCACCGAGCAGGGCTTCAAGAACATCTTCCGCGTGGTGGGGCGCGACGACCAGCAGGGCCCGGCGATCGCGCAATACCTGGAGTCGATGAAGGTCAAGAAGGTCGCCGTGGTGGACGACGCCACCGCGTACGGCGAAGGGCTCGCCAACGAGGTCGAGAAGACGCTGAAGGCGGCCGGGGTCAAGATCGTTGCGCGCGAGAAGACCAACGACAAGGCCACCGACTTCAAGGCGATCCTCACCAAGATGAAGGGCAAGGGGCCGGACGCCGTGTTCTACGGCGGCATGGACGCGACCGGCGGCCCGATGCTCAAGCAGGCGCGCGAGCTCGGCATCAAGGCGGTGTTCTCGTTCGGCGACGGCGCGTGCACGGAGAAGATGAAGGAGCTCGCGGGCGACCAGGCCGCGCAGGGCTTCATCTGCTCGCAGGCAGGGCTGCCGGTGCAGGCGGCGAGCAAGAGCTTCCTCGATGCGTACAAGGCCAAGTACAACGTCGACCCGATCATCTACGCGCCGTTCACGTACGACGCGGCGAACCTGCTGATCGCCGCGATGCAGAAGGCCGATTCCGCCGATCCCGCGAAGTACCTGCCCGACCTGCAGAAGATCAGCTACGACGGCGCCACGGGCCATATCGAGTTCGACGACAAGGGCGACCGCAAGAACGCAGAGATCACGATCTTCACGATGAAGGACGGCAAGCTCGATCCGATCGCCGTCGTGAAGGGCGGCAAGAGCACCAGCTTCGAGGAGTTCATGAAGACCATGGGCAGCGCGGCCCCTGCCGCAGCGACACCCGCTGCCGCGGCCGCTCCGGCTGCCGAAGCCCCGAAGAAGGACGAAGCCAAGAAGTAGGCCGCGCGATCCTCGCGAGGACGGCGCCCCCGCGGCGCCGTTTTCGTGCGCGCCCCCATGCGGACGCGACCGCCGTTGTCTTGTCGCCACGCCACGTGCGGGCCCACAATCGCGGTCATCGCGTGAACAGGCCCTGACGTGGACACGTTCCTGCAGCAGCTCATCAACGGCCTGACGCTTGGCAGCGTGTACGCCGTCGTGGCGCTCGGATACACGATGGTGTACGGCATCATCCAGCTCATCAATTTCGCCCACGGCGAGGTGGTGATGATCGGGGCGATGGTCGCGTACACGGTCATCGTGACCCTCACCGCGGCCAACGTACCGCTGCCGCCGGTGGTCATCGTCGGCATCGGCGCGCTCGCCGCGATTCCGGTCTGCATGGCGGTGGGCTACACGCTCGAGCGCGTGGCGTATCGACCCCTGCGCACGGCCCCGCGCCTCGCGCCGCTCATCACGGCCATCGGGCTCTCGATCATCCTGCAGCACCTCGCGATGATCGTCTGGAGCCGCAATCCGCTCGCGTACCCGCAGATCATCCGCATCGTCACCTATCACCTCACCGACAACCCGAACGGCGCGACGATCACCAACGTGCAGGTGGCGATCATCGTCGCGTCGATCGCGATGATGGCGGGGCTCCTCGCGCTGGTGTATCGCACCAAGCTCGGCATCGCGATGCGCGCCACCGCGCAGAACCAGCAGGTCGCCGGGCTCATGGGCATCGACATCAACCGCGTGATCGCGATCACGTTCGTCATCGGCGCGGGCCTCGGCGCGGTCGCGGGCGTGATGGTGGGCACGTACTACGGCATCGCGCAGTACCAGATGGGCTTCCTGCTCGGGCTGAAGGCGTTCTCGGCCGCGGTGCTGGGCGGCATCGGCAACCTCGGGGGCGCGATGCTCGGAGGCCTGCTGCTCGGGATCATCGAGGCGCTCGGTGCGGGTTACGTCGGCGACCTCACCAACCTCTGCCAGCTGTCGGGCTGGTCGGATGCGCTGGCGCAGCGTTGCCTGAACGACGCCAACCTGGCGCGTCTTCGGCAGCAACTACCAGGACGTGTTCGCGTTCCTGGTGCTGATCGCGGTGCTGGTGTTCAGGCCCTCGGGCCTGCTCGGCGAGCGCGTGTCGGACAGGGCCTGACGCGTGGCGATCGACTCGCAGGACAAGCACAGCACGTTCCAGCGCACGCCGTGGGTCGGGCTCGCCGCTGGTGGCCATCGCGCTCGCCGTCCTGCCCTTCGTGCTGCGCAGGCATCGGCACCGCGTGGGTGCGCATCACGAATCTCGCGATCCTGTTCGTGCTGCTCTCGCTGGGGCTCAACATCGTCGTCGGCTTCGCGGGCCTGCTCGACCTCGGCTACATCGCGTTCTATGCGGTGGGCGCGTACGTGTACGCACTGCTCGCCTCGCCTCACTTCAACATCCATCTGCCGTTCTGGATCATCCTGCCCATCGGAGCGGCGGTCGCGTGCCTCTTCGGCGTGCTGCTCGGTGCGCCGACGCTCAAGCTGCGCGGCGACTACCTCGCCATCGTGACGCTCGGCTTCGGCGAGATCATCCGCATCTTCCTCAACAACCTCTCGCAGCCGGTGAACATCACCAACGGTCCGCAGGGCGTCACGCTCATCGATCCGTTCCGCATCGGCAGCTTCAATTTCGCGACCACCGAGAAGATTCGTCGGGCTCACGTTCTCCGGGCCGATCAAGTACTACTACTTCCTGGTCGTGCTGATGCTGGTCGTCATCGGCATCAACGTGCGCCTGCAGAACTCCCGCATCGGGCGCGCGTGGGAGGCGATCCGCGAGGACGAGACGGCCGCGCGCGCGATGGGCATCAATACCCGCAACATGAAGCTCCTCGCCTTCGCGATGGGCGCCTCGTTCGGCGGCGTCTCGGGCGGCGTGTTCTCCGCAACGCAGGGCTTCATCAGCCCCGAGAGCTTCGTGCTGGTCGAATCGATCATGGTCCTGTCGATGGTGGTCCTGGGGGGCATGGGCAACGTGTGGGGAGTGATCCTCGGCGCCGTGCTGCTGTCGTTCGTGCCGGAGGTGCTGCGCTACACGGTAGGGCCCGTGCAGCAAGCCCTGTTCGGCCGGATGATCATCGAGCCCGAGGTGATCCGGATGCTGCTGTTCGGCCTCGCCCTCGTGCTGATGATGCTGTTCCGTCCGGCGGGCATCCTTCCGTCCGCATTGCGCAAGCGCGAGCTGGAGCGCGCCCGGCCCCGTCATCATGCAAGGTAACGGGACGCTGCTGGAAGGCCGCGGCATCAGCAAGCGCTTCGGCGGCGTCCACGCGCTGACCGAAGTCTCGTTCGCGATCCGGCACGGCGAGATCTACGGCCTCATCGGACCCAACGGGGCCGGCAAGACCTCGCTCTTCAACGTGCTCACCGGCATCTACGCGCCCGACGCGGGCAGCTTCGTGTTCGCGGGCAAGCCGCTGCAGGACGTGAAGCCGCACGAGGTGGCCGCCCGCGGCATCGCGCGCACGTTCCAGAACATCCGCCTGTTCGCCAACCTGTCGGCCGTCGAGAACGTGATGGTCGGGCGACACGTGCGCACGCGGGCGGGCGTGCTGGGCGCGATCCTGCGCGACCGCCGCACGCGGCGCGAGGAGCACGCGATCGAGCGGCGCGCCTACGAGCTGCTCGAGTACGTCGGCGTGGCGAATCGTGCCAACGATCTCGCGAAGCATCTCGCCTACGGGGACCAGCGCCGGCTCGAGATCGCGCGTGCCCTCGCCACCGATCCCAAGCTGCTCGCGCTCGACGAGCCCGCGGCGGGCATGAACGCCACCGAGACCGCGAGCCTGCGCCGACTGCTGGAGGACATCCGGCGCGACGGCACCACGATCCTGCTGATCGAGCACGACATGAAGCTCGTGATGAGCGTGTGCGATCGCGTGCTCGTGCTCGACTACGGCCGCAAGATCGCCGAAGGCACCGCAGCGGACGTGCAGCGCGATCCCAAGGTGATCGCGGCGTACCTCGGCGGCGACGTGGCGCTCAACCTCAAGGGCGCGTGATGAGCCATAGAACATGAGCACCGCGGATTCCATTCCATCGGGGGGTGTGGCGTCACGCTCGCCGAACGCGCTGCTCTCGGTCGAGTCGCTCGCGGTCGCCTACGGCGGCATCCAGGCGGTGAAAGGCATCGACCTCGAGGTCGGCAAGGGCGAGCTCGTCTGCCTCATCGGCGCCAACGGCGCCGGCAAGACCACGACGCTCAAGGGCATCTGCGGACTCCAGCCGGTGCGCGGCGGCAGGATCGTCTACGCGGGCGAGGACATCACCGGCCGTCGCTCGTTCGAGCTCGTGCGCAGGCGCCTCGCGATGGTGCCTGAAGGGCGCGGCGTGTTCGGCGCCCTCACCATCGAGGAGAACCTCGCGATGGGCGCGTACGTGCGCCACGACACGCAAGGGTATCCGCGAAGATCTGGAGCGGGCGTTCGAGCTCTTCCCGCGGCTGAAGGAGCGCCGCCAGCAGACCGCCGGCACGCTGTCCGGCGGCGAGCAGCAGATGCTCGCGATGGCGCGCGCACTGATGTCGCGGCCGAACCTGCTGCTCCTCGACGAGCCCTCGATGGGCCTCGCTCCGCTCATGGTGCAGAAGGTGTTCGAGACGATCCTCACGGTGTCGCGCGAAGGCGTCACGATCCTGCTGATCGAGCAGAACGCGAAGCTCGCGCTCGAGGTGAGCCACCGCGGCTACGTGATGGAGTCGGGCGAGATCACCACGTCCGGACCGGCCGACAAGCTGCTGCACGATCCCGCCGTGCGCGCCGCGTACCTCGGAGAGGTCGCGTGAGCACCTGGGCCGCCCCGAGGGCGAACACCGGAGTGCGCAGCACGAAGGTGCTCGATGAGCTCCGAACCGCCGCGCCCGCAGGAAGAGCTTCCGCTCGCGCCGCTCGAGCCTCCCCCGGCACGGCACCTGTCTCCCCACGCGGTGCCGTGGCAGCACGCGTTCGCGTGGCTCGAGACCGCGCTGCGCCTGTTCAAGCGCAGCCCGGGTGTCTGGATCGGACTCGCGTTCCTGACCCTCGCGAGCGAGCTCGGCCTGCAACTGCTGCCCGATCCGTGGCCGCTGCTGGGCAAGGTGCTCGCGCCGCTCGTCGCGTGCGGCATGCTCCTCGCCTCGGCCGCGGCGGACGGTGCCGCGGCGCCGCGCCTGCGCTTCGCCATCGATCCGTTCCGCCTGCCCGCGGGCGCGATGCTCGCCATCATCGTGTCGAGCCTGATCACCTTCGCCGCCGAAGCGTTCGCCGCGTGGTGGATCGCCGACGTCAATCTGCTCGTCGCGCACGGGGCCGGCGAGGATCTCCCCGGGCCGGCGGTCTTCGGCGTCTACACGATCGGCCTGCTCGCATCGTTGCCGGTGACGTTCGTGCCGCTGCACGTGCTGCTCGAGCCGGTCGCGTTTCGCGAAGCGTTCGCCGCGAGCTGGGACGCGTTCGTGCTCAACACGCCTGCGCTGCTGGTGTACGCCGCGGTGTCGCTCGTGCTGCTCGGGGTGGGCGTGCTGACGATGGGCATCGGGCTGCTGCTGGTGCTGCCGATCTGGGCGGCATCGTCGTACGCCGCGTGGAAGGACGTGTTCGGCGTGCGCGACGCGCCGCAGCTCACGCTCGCCTGAGCACTCGCGGCGCGCAGCGGCGGGGCAGCGTTCGCGGCCGGACCGGACTCGCCCGCGCGAGCGGCGAGCGTCAGGCGCTCGGACGGCGCTGGAACCCTTCGAGGTCGGGCTCGGGTGTGGACGTCGTGCGCGCGACGTCGCTGACCTGCGCCGCACGCGGCCCGCGACGACACCACTGCACGACGCGCTCCACCGCCGCCTCGTCGCCCTGCACGAAGGCTTCGACGGTGCCATCGAAACGGTTGCGCACCCAGCCGTCGACGCCGTGCTGGCGCGCGATCGTCACCATCGTCTCGCGATAGCCGACGCCCTGCACGCTCCCGGTGACTCACGAGCCGGATCGCGATCACGCCGGAATCCCCCTCGTCATCGCCACGACGCGAGCGCCTCGGGACGGCCCGTCATGGCTTCGCGGCGCGCCGGCGCGCATAGAGCAGCAGGCCCGTCACGGTCTTCGCGTCGGTGATCTCGCCGCGATCGAGATGCTCGAGCATCTCCTCGACGCTCATGTCCCGCACCTCGAGGAACTCGCCGTCGTCGAGGTTCGCCGCGGCCTCGTGCGTGAGATCCTCCGCGAGGTACATCTCGATGCCCTCGGTCGAGTACGAGATCACCGGATGGATGACGCCCATGTGCGTCCAGCGCTGCGCCGTGTGACCCGTCTCCTCGAGCAGCTCGCGCTTCGCCGTGGTGAGCGCGTCCTCCCCTTCGTCGAGCTTGCCCGCGGGAAACTCGATGAACACGCGCTTCAGCGGATAGCGGTATTGCCGCACGACGATCAGCCGACCGTCGTCGCGCACCGGGATCATCATCACCGCCCCGGGATGCACCGTGTACTCGCGCGTGGCGACGCTGCCGTCGGGCAGCCGCACGCGGTCGCGCCGCACGTGCATGAGCTTGCCGTCGAACACGGCCTCGGACGACACCGGGGTCTCGACGAGATGCGCATCGTCGTGCACGTGATGCGTCATGGGATGATCTCTCCGATCGCGGGGCCGATCACGCTCAGGCGCCGATCCCGAGCCAGTCGCGGGCGGTCAGGAAATCGGTGTACAGCCGCGCTTCGGGCGTGCCTGGCGCGGGCTTCCAGTCGTAGCGCCACTTCACGATCGGCGGCAGCGACATGAGGATCGCCTCGGTGCGGCCGTTGGACTGCAAACCGAACAGCGTGCCGCGATCCCAGACCAGGTTGAACTCGACGTAGCGCCCGCGGCGATACGCCTGGAAGTCGCGCTCGCGCTCGCCGTACGGCGCATCCTTGCGTCGCTCGAGAATCGGCGCGTAGGCGGCAAGGAAATGGTCGCCGACGCTGCGCGTGAGCGCGAAGCAGCGCTCGAAGCCGCCCTCCTGCAGGTCGTCGTAGAAGATCCCGCCCAGCCCTCGCGGCTCGCGCCGGTGCTTCAGATAGAAGTACTCGTCGCACCACTTCTTGTAGCGCGGATACACGTCCTCGCCGAACGGTGCGAGCGCATCGCGGCACGTGCGATGGAAGTGCAGCGCGTCCTCCTCGAAGCCGTAGTAGGGCGTGAGGTCCATGCCGCCGCCGAACCACCACACGTCGTCTTCGCCGGCGGCAGCGGCGTGGGCCACGAACATGCGCACGTTCAGATGGACGGTGGGCGCGTACGGATTGCGCGGATGCAGCACGAGCGACACGCCCATCGCTTCCCACGCGCGTCCCGCGATGCCGCTGCGATGCGCGCTCGCGGACGGCGGCAGGCGCTCGCCGCGGACGTGCGAGAAGTTGACGCCGCCGCGCTCGAGCACGTTGCCCTCCTCGATGAGACGCGAGATGCCGCCCCCGCCCTCGGGCCGGGTCCACTCGTCGCGCCGGAACGCCATGCCGTCGATCGCCTCGAGACCGGCGACGATGCGCTCCTGCAGGCCGACGAAATACGCGCGCGGAGCGACGTCCAGCTCGCCCCGCGGTTCACTCGGCTGCGTCATGGCTTGCGCGCAGCGAGGGCGCGATGGCCGATGTCGGCGCGGTACTGCATGCCCTCGAAGCGGATCCTGGCGACGGCCGTGTACGCCGCGCGCTGCGCCTGGCGCACGGAGTCGCCGAGCGAGGTCACGCACAGCACCCGCCCGCCCGCGACGGCGACGCCGTCGGACACCACCCGCGTGCCGGCATGGAACACCTTCACGTCCTCCGGCATCGCCTCGTCGAGCCCGTGAATGAGGTCGCCCTGCCGCGGCGCCTCGGGGTATCCCGCCGCCGCGAGCACGACGCCGAGCGCCGTGCGCCGGTCCCACTCCATCTCGATCGCGTCGAGCGTGCCGTTCACCGCGTGCTCGAGCACGGTGACAAGATCGGACTTCATGCGCATGACGATCGGCTGCGCTTCCGGATCGCCCATGCGGCAGTTGAATTCGAGCACGCGCGGCGTGCCGGCGCTGTCGATCATCACGCCGGCGTACAGGAATCCCGAGTAGCGCTCGCCGTCCTTGGCCATGCCCGCGACAGTCGGCGCGATGATCTCGCGCATGATCCGCGCGTGCAGCGACGGCGTGACCACCGGCGCGGGCGAATAGGCGCCCATGCCGCCGGTGTTCGGGCCCGTATCGCCGTCGCTTCAGGCGCTTGTGATCCTGCGACGAGGCGAGCGGCAGCACGTGCTCGCCGTCGACCAGCACGATGAAGCTCGCCTCCTCGCCGGCGAGGAAATCCTCGACGACCACGCGCGCGCCGGCCTCGCCCATGACGTTGTCGACGAGCATCGCATCGATCGCGCGCTCGGCTTCCTCGACCGTGGACGCGACGACGACGCCCTTCCCCGCCGCAAGGCCGTCCGCCTTCACCACGATGGGCGCCCCGCGCTCGCGCACGTACGCCTTTGCCGCCGCCGCATCGGTGAAGGTGGCGTAGGCGGCCGTCGGGATGCCGTGGCGCGCCATGAACGCCTTGGCGAAATCCTTCGAGCTCTCGAGCTGCGCGGCGGCGCGCGTCGGTCCGAAGATGCGCAGGCCCGCGTCGCGGAAGGCATCGACGATCCCCGCTGCGAGCGGCGCTTCCGGACCGACCACCGTCAGCGCGATGCCCTTTTCCTGTGCGAATGCGACCAGCTCCGGGATCGCGGTGAGCGCGACGTTCGCGAGCCCCGGCTCGCGCGCCGTGCCGGCGTTGCCGGGCGCGACGAACACCGTCGCCACGCGCGGCGACTGCGCAAGCTTCCAGGCGAGGGCGTGCTCGCGGCCACCGCCGCCGATGACGAGAATGTTCATGGGGTCAGTCCACCGTCACCTTGCCGAACACGTAGAACACGCTGCCGTGGTTGATGCCGCCATTGAAGTTCGGAATGTAGGTCGTGTACAGGGTCACGCGATCGTAGCGCACCGAACCGAGCGGGAGCACCGCGGGAAACGGCCACCCGTTGGCGATGTCGGTGCGCGCGACCAGCAGCGCGGTGTAGCCGAGGCCGACCTGCACGCCGCTGCGCGGTCCCCAGTAGGTATTCCACGCGTAGCCCAGGTTGTACTCCGGCTTGTAGTGCGAGTCGCTGAACACCAGCGCGTAGACCGTGTCCGTGTCGCCGTTCGGGTGCTCCACCGTGCGGCCCCAGCCTCCACCCCAGGCGTTGGAATTCTCCTCCGCCCGCCGCTCGGCCGTCCACGTCCACGGTGTGTGCCAGGCATAGCCGGAGAGAAAGAGGTCGTTCTGGCCACCCTTGTAGGTGTCGACGACCCGGCGGCAGGCGAAATTCACCCACTGCCACATGTCGCGCGCACCCGACCGCCCGTGCGGGCGGCGCGATGCCGATCCAGATCGAGAGCGCAGCCGTGACCGGCCGCATCCGCTTCGCGATGCGCATGCGCAGAGCTTCCTTGCTCAGTGCCGGAAGTGGCGGATGCCGGTGAACACCATCGCGATGCCGCGCTCGTCGGCAGCCGCGATCACTTCCTCGTCGCGCACGCTGCCGCCGGGCTGGATCACCGCCACCGCACCGTTGCCGGCGACGACGTCGAGCCCGTCGCGGAAGGGGAAGAACGCGTCGGAGGCGACGACGGAGTTGGCGAGCGACAGGTTGGCGGCCTGCGCCTTCATCGCCGCGATGCGCGCGGAATCCACCCGGCTCATCTGCCCCGCGCCGACACCGAGCGTGCGGCCATCGGCGCAATACACGATCGCGTTGGACTTGACGAAGCGCGCGACGTGCCACGCGAAGACGAGGTCCTGCACCTGGTCCGCGGTGGGCGCCTTGCGCGTGACCACCTCGAGATCCGCTGCCGCGACGGTGTCGGTGTCGGGGGTCTGCAGCAGGAGCCCACCGCCGACCCGCTTCATGTCCCACGCCGGCACCGCCGGCGCTTCGGGCGCGCGCGGGAGCGGCACCTCGAGCACGCGCACGTTCTTCTTGCGCGCGATGACCTCGAGCGCGTCGGTGGTGTACCCGGGCGCGATCAGCACCTCGAGGAACTGCGCCGACACGAGCTCGACCGTCGCGGCGTCGAGCGGCCGGTTGAAGGCGATGATGCCCCCGAACGCCGACGTCGGGTCGGTGGCGAACGCCTTGCGGTAGGCCTCGAGCGACGATTCGGCGATCGCGGCGCCGCATGGGTTGGCATGCTTCACGATCACGCACGCCGCGACTTCGCCCAGATCGAGGAACGACTTGACGCATTCCCACGCGGCGTCGCTGTCGGCGATGTTGTTGTAGGAGAGCTCCTTGCCCTGCAGCTGCCGGGCCGTCGCGATGCTCCCGGGCACCGCGAACTCGTCTCGGTAGAACGCGGCATGCTGATGCGGATTCTCGCCGTAGCGCAGGTCCTGCATCTTCACGCCCTGGAAGTTGAAGCGATCCGGGAACGGGGCCGGCGCGCCGTCGGGGGCACGGGCCGTGAGCCAGTTGGAGATCGCTCCGTCGTACGCGGCCGTGTGCGAGAACGCCTTGCGCGCAAGCGCGAAGCGCGTGCCGGTGCCGAGCACGCCGCGCTCGCGCTGCAGCTCGTCCAGCACGGACGCGTAATCCGCGGGATCGACCACGACGCCCACGTGCTGCCAGTTCTTGGCCGCGGCGCGCACCATCGTCGGGCCGCCGATGTCGATGTTCTCGATGGCGTCCTCGAGCGTGCAGCCGGGCTTGGCCACGGTTTCGCGGAACGGGTACAGGTTCACCACCACGAGATCGATGGTGGGGATCGCGTGCTGCTCGAGCGCGGCCACGTGCGCGGGCAGATCGCGGCGCGCGAGGATGCCGCCGTGCACCTTCGGGTGCAGGGTCTTCACGCGCCCATCGAGCATTTCCGGGAAGCCGGTGTACGCGCCGATCTCCGTGATCGGCAGCCCGGCCTCGGCCAGCGCCCTGGCCGTGCCGCCGGTGGAGAGGAGCCGGATGCCGAGGCGGGTGAGGCCGCGGGCGAATTCGACGAGGCCGGTCTTGTCGGAGACCGAGAGCAGGGCTTGCGAGATCGGTTCGGGCATGGCGTTTGTTGGATGCTGCCGGCACGAGGACGTTCACCTCCATCCCGCGCCGGCGGTCGGGAAGGGCGCGTAGCGCGGCCGGTGCGCCGATCCGGCCTTTCCCCAGCCGACGTGCGGCCGCGAACGGCCGCGCCTAGCGGCTGATGCCGTACTTGACGAGCTTCGAGCGCAGCGTGTTGCGGTTCATGCCCAGCATGTCGGCGGCCTGGGTCTGGTTGCCGTTCGCACGGTCGAGCACCGAAGTGATCATCGCGCGCTCGACGTGTGCGATCACCATGTCGTAGATACCGCTCGGTGCCTCGCCATCCATCTTGCGGAAGTACTCGTCGAGCGACTTCTCGACGCTGCGGCAGATCTCGTTGCTGCCATTGACACGCAGGTGTTTTTTCACGCGGCCAGGGCCTCCCCGCCCAGAGTTGCTGCCGGTCTTGCGCCGACGAACGCGGCGCGGGCATCCACTACCGCCGCAGCGCTGCCGCGGTAGTCGAGGCGCTCGTCGTGATCGGCGAGACGGTCGAAGTATTCGTTCACCGCGGCGAGCTGCGCCGCCGTTGTTTCTGCTGCATTGATCTCACGCCGCATCGCTTCGCCGCCCGCGAGATCGCGGGTGTACCAGCCGAGGTGCTTGCGCGCGGTGCGCACGCCGAGGGCTTCGCCGTGGAAGGCGTAGTGATCGGCGAGATGTTCGAGAATGAGCGCGCGAACTTCGGCCACCGTGGGCGGCGCGAGCTCCGAGCCGTGCGCGAGGAAGTGAGCGATCTCGCGGAAGATCCACGGCCGGCCCTGCGCCGCGCGCCCGATCATCAGGCCGTCGGCGCGCGTGAACGCGAGCACGTCGCGCGCGCGCTGCGGCGAGTCGACGTCGCCGTTGGCGATCACCGGGATCGAAACGGCTTCCTTCACCGCGCGAATGGTTTCGTATTCGGCCTCGCCGTTGAACGCGCACGCGCGGGTGCGGCCGTGCACGGCGAGCGCCTGGACGCCTTCGGCCTGCGCGATGCGCGCGACCGTCACCGCGTTGCGCCGCTCGGGGCTCCACCCGGTCCGGATCTTGAGGGTGACCGGCACCTGCACCGCATTCACGACCGCGTGCAGGATGGCGGTGACGAGCGCCTCGTCGCGCAGCAGCGCGGAGCCGGCCGCGACGCTGCACACCTTCTTGGCGGGGCAGCCCATGTTGATGTCGATGACCTGCGCGCCGCGGTCGACGTTGTAGCGCGCGGCATCGGCCATGTCTCCCGGATCGGCTCCCGCGATCTGCACGGCGATCGGCGCGGCTTCGCCGGCGTGATCGATGCGGCGCAGCGACTTGCCCGTGTCGCGCAGGCGCGGATTGGAGGCGACCATCTCCGACACGGCGTAACCCGCGCCGAGCCGCTTGCACAGCTGCCGGAAGGGGCGGTCGGTGACACCGGCCATCGGCGCGACGGCGAGGTTGTTGCCGATGTCGAATGATCCGATTCGCACGCGGTCGTGTCCGGGGAAAAGAAGCTTGTCGCGATTTGCTGCGGCGGGGGAGCGGATTATACCGATTCCGATGTGCAACCGGAATGCGCAATGCAGTCACGCGACGAACGGCGCATGCAGATTTGCAACGCGCGCTGCGATCGGCGACGCGTTCGACGGAGCACGAAAAAATCGTGCCATCGCACCATCCGCAGCGCGTCGCGTTGCGCGCGAGTGAGCACCAACCTTGTAGGCGCGATACGAACGAGCGTGCGGCGCGCAACCGGAATTGCAGCGCGCGCGGGTTTGCAAAAGATTGACGCGCGTCAAGTCATGACCGCGCACCGCGCGGCGCGCCGTCAACGCAGGCCGAACAGCATGGCGCGCGTGAACGCACGCTTCAGGGGAGGCACCGCGTCGAGCGCCGTCAGCGCGAAGCCGCGCGGCCAGCGCAGCCACGGCGAAGCGCTGCCGAACACGCCGAGCAGACCATGGGTGAAGGCGACGCCCGCGATGCGATCGCTGCGCCGCGTCGCCGCGTAGCGCGCAAGCATGGCCTTGTCGCCGAGCGCATCGCGCGGCGTGTCGATGACGATGCGCGCAAGACCGTAGGCGTCGCGCAATCCGAGGTTGAAGCCCTGGCCGGCCACCGGATGAAGCATCTGCGCCGCGTTGCCGATCACGGCGCAACGCGTCGAAGTGGCGCCGCGCGCGAACTCCAGCGCCAGCGGGAAGCTGCGCCTCTGCGCGACGGCCGTGAAGCCCGTGCGTCGACCGAACTGCACCGAGAGGCGCTGCAGGAACGACGCGTCGTCGAGCGCGAGCAGGCTTTCGATGGTTGCCGGCGGCGCCGTCCACACCAATCCGTAGTGGTCCTGCTCCGGCAGCAGCGCGACCGGACCGTCGGGCGTGAATCGCTCGTACGCGACCCCGTCGTGCGGGCGGTCGCACCACACCTGCGCCACCAGTGCCGACTGCCGGTAATCGTGACGCTGGCGCTCGATGCCGGCCACGCTCGCGCCGCTCCCGTCGGCAATGACCGCGAGACGCGCGAGCAGAGGATCGTGCTCGCCTTCGATCTCGACCGCCGCATAGGCGGGCGTGCCCCCCGCCCGGCTCGCGATCGCGCCGCGGCGCACCGCGATGCCCGTGCGCTGCAGGGCGGCGTCGAGCGCAGCCTGCAGCGCACGATAGCTCACGACGTAGCCGAGCGCCGGCAGGCCCTGCTCGGCCGCGGCGAGGCGTGCCACGCCGAAGCCGCCGGCCTGCGAGACGTCGATGCACTGGATCGGCGTCACCGCACCGGGATTCGCGGCGATGTCGCACCACACCTTCAGGCGCTCGAAGATGAGGCGGGCCCCGTGCGACAGCGCCAGCGTGCGCTCGCCGCGCAGCGTCGCCCCGGGGGGGCGCGCGTCGACGACGACGAGATCGAGATCGGCATCGGCGAGCGCAAGCGCGAGCGACGCGCCCACCGGTCCCCCGCCCACGATGACGACGTCGCGGAGCACACCCGGCGAGGCACCCACGTTCGGCGCTCGCGAGAAGCTCGACCCGGACATCGCGGCCTCAGCGTCCACACGCCGCTTCCACGTCGGCCACGCTCTTCGGCGCCGCGGAAGTGAGGTTCTCGCTGCCCTGCGCGGTGACGACGATGTCGTCCTCGATGCGCACGCCGATGTCCCAGAACGCCTCGGGCACGTTGTCGGCGCGCCGGATGTACGCACCGGGCTCGACGGTCAGCACCATCCCGGGCACGAGCTTCTGGGATGCGCCCTTCAGCTGGTACAGGCCCGCGTCGTGCACGTCCATGCCGAGCCAGTGCCCGGCGCGGTGCATGTAGAACTGCTTGTACGCGCCGCTCTCGAGGACCTCGTCCAGCGTGCCTTTGCACAGGCCGAGGTCGATGAAGCCCTGCGCGAGCACGCGCTCGGCGACCTTGTGATAGTCGTGGAAGTCGCGGCCCGGCTGCACGGCGTCGATGCACGCGAGCTGCGCGGCGAGCACGAGCTCGTAGACGTCCTTCTGCGGGCCGCTGAAGCGACCGCCCACCGGGAACGTGCGGGTGATGTCGGACGCGTAGCCCTGGTACTCGCAACCCGCGTCGATCAGCAGCAGCTCGCCGTCGGCCATGAGGCGGTTGTTCTCGCGATAGTGCAGCACGCACGCATTGGGCCCGCTCGCGACGATCGAGGAGTAGGCGAGCGCCTGCGCGCCGCCGTGCAGGAACGTGTGCGCGAGCTCCGCCTCGACCTGGTACTCGTACCATCCCGGGCGCGATTCGTGCATCGCGCGCCGATGCGCTTGCGCCGAGATCGACCCGGCCTTGCGCATGAGCGCGAGCTCGTGCGCGTCCTTCACGAGCCGGAACGCGTCGAGCGCCTGGCGCACGTCCACGATCTGCTCGGGCGCCGCAATCCCCGTGCGCGCGAGCGCCCGCACCGCATTGAGCAGCCTGGCGACGCGATCGTCCCAGTCGGCGAAGAGGCCGAGCGGCGTGTACAGCGCGGGTTGATCGGACGCGAGCGAGGCGAGCACCGCGTCCAGCTCGGAGATGGGATGCGTCTCGTCGAAGTCGAACACGTCGCGCGCAGCGTCGGGCCCGTAGCGGAAGCCGTCCCAGGTCTCGCGCTCCAGATTCTTCTCGCGGCAGAACAGGATCTGGCGATTGCCTTCGGGTCCCGCGACCAGCGCGGTCACCGCCTCGGGCTCGGGAAAGCCCGACAGCCAGTAGAAATAGCTGTCGTGCCGATAGGGAAACAGCGAATCGCGGTTGCGCGGCACCTCCGGCGCGGTGGGCACCAACGCGAGACCGCCGCCGGTCTGCGCTCGCATGTGCTCGAGCAGCCTGTCGCGTCGTTGCCGGTACACCTGATGGCCTGCATCCATGGTTCGCATCCCGCCTGCAAAGCCGCTGATTATAGGCGTCCGCGGCGACGCCGTTGCGCGCACGCGACCCTCGCGTCCCGCCGGCGCGGCCATGCGCTACCATCCCGCCATGCCAGTGCAACACGACGCGCTGCGAGGAATGGCGCTGCGCGAGGCGAAGGCCGCCCTGCGCGGACGCATCCTCGCCGCCCGCGACGCGATGCCGGCCGGCGAACGCGCCGCCGCAAGCGCCGCCATCTGCGCGCGCATCCGCGCCCTTGCGTCGTGGATCGCGGCTGATCACGTCCTGCTGACCCTCGCGTTCCGCAGCGAGTACGATCCCGGCGCGCTGATCGGCGACGCACTCGCCGCCGGCAAGACCGTCGTGCTCCCTCGCGTCGACGAGGCCGGCCGCGTGCTCGTGCTGCACCGCGTGCTCGATCTCGCGCGCGACATCGCGCCGGGCTATCGCGGGATTCCCGAGCCGCTCGCCGCGTGTCCGGTGATCGATCCGGCGCGCATCGACTGGGTGCTCGTGCCGGGCGTGGCGTTCGACTGGCTGGGTCGGCGCCTGGGCTACGGGGGCGGCTTCTACGACCGCCTGCTGCCCTCGCTGCGGCCCGGCGTGCCGCGCGTGGCGGGCATCTATCGCCTGCAACTCGTGGATGCGGTGCCCGCGGCGCCGCACGACGCCAGCGTCGACGCCGTCGTGACCGAGGACTCGGTGATCGCCAGCGGCGCGGGCGCCGACGCGTGATGCCGCGCGATGCAGCAGCCGAAGCCGGACGCACGGCGCTGATCGCCCTGGTCGTCACGCTCGCCATCCAGGCGTTCGTGGCGATGGCGGCGACCGCGACCGCCGTGCTCGCGCCCGTGATCGGCCGCGACCTCGGCGTGTCCGCCAAGCTGGTGGGCGTGTTCGTGGGCCTCGTGTACGTCGGCTCGATGACCATGAGCCTCGCCGCGGGGTTCTTCATCGATCGCGTCGGCGCCATTCGCCTGTCGCAGATCTGCGTGCTGCTGTGCGCCGTGGGCGCCGCCGGGATCGCGATGACGCCCGGATCGGCCGCCGCGTTGCTCGTCGCGTGCGCGATCGTGATCGGATTCGGCTACGGAGCCGTCACGCCGGCATCCTCGCAGGTGCTCGCGCGCACGGCGCCGCCCTCGCGGATGGCGCTCACGTTCTCGATCAAGCAGACCGGCGTGCCCGGGGGCGCCGCACTCGCCGGCGCGCTGCTCCCGGCCATCGCGCTCGTCGCCGGATGGCGCGGCGCGATGCTCGCCATGGCCGTGCTCGGGCTCGCGGTCGTCCTCGTTTCCGAGCCGACGCGCCGGCGGCTCGATGCCGGACAGGCGCTTGCGCGCAAGCCCTTCTCGCTCGCCGCCCTGTTCGCGCCGCTGCGGCTCGTGCTGCGCAACGCGCAGCTGCTGGAGCTCTCGATCACGGGCTTCGTGTACGCGGCAATGCAGACGTGCCTCACGAGCTTCCTGGTGGTCTATCTCACCGAAACGCTCGGCTTCGCGCTGGTCGCCGCCGGTCTCGCGCTCACCGCCACGAACATCGGCGGGATCGTCGGCCGCGTGAGCTGGGGGGCCGTGGCCGACCGCTTCATCGCGCCGCGGCGCCTGCTCGGTCTGCTCGGCGTCGCCGCCGCCGGATGCGCGTATGGCGCGGCGAGCTTCGATGCAACGTGGCCGCGCGTCGTGCTGCTCGGGGTATGCGTCCTGTTCGGAAGCACGGCGATCGGGTGGAACGGCGTGCAGCTCTCGGAGGTCGCGCGGCATGCGCCGGCGGGACAGGCCGGCGCGATCACCGGCGCGACGGGCTTCATCACCTTCTTCGGCGTCGTGCTCGGACCGCCCCTGTTCGCCCTGCTCGCGAGCCTCACCGGAAGCTATCGCACGGGCTTTGCCGTGTTCGGCACGGCCAGCCTCGCGTGCGGGTCGGCGCTGATCCTGCGGCGGGCGAGGTGACGAAATGGAAATGATTTCCAGAATCTGCTATGGTGACCCGCCGCCACGCCGGCGACGCTCGACATGGCGATGACGGGCAATACAGCGCTGCGCGCGGCGCATACAATCGTCCCCCCGGCCCCAGCGCCGGATCCACTCGTTGACGGAGATCCACGATGGACATGAGCCCGCCGGGCAGCCCCAAGGGCGAACATCGGAGTGCGCAGGACGAAGGTGCACCGGTCGGCCTTCCACGCGATCACGACCCGCAGGAAACGAGGGAATGGCTGGAGGCGCTCGAGGCCGTGCTCGCGCACGAAGGCCCCGACCGCGCGCATTACCTCATCGAGCAGCTCATCGACAAGGCGCGCCGGTCGGGGGCCTACCTGCCCTTCTCGGCGAACACCGCCTACATCAACACGATCCCCGTGGAGCAGCAGACGCGGCTTCCCGGCGACCAGGCGATCGAGGAGCGCATCCGCAACTATGCGCGCTGGAACGCGATGGCGATGGTGGTGCGCGCGAACAAGGACACCAACGTCGGGGGCCACATCGCGAGCTACGCCTCGGCGGCGACGCTCTACGACGTCGGCTTCAACCATTTCTGGCACGCGCCCTCCCCGGAGCACGGCGGCGATCTCGTGTTCTTCCAGGGCCATTCCGCGCCCGGCATCTACGCCCGCGCGTTCATGCTGGGCCGGCTCACCGAGGAGCAGCTCGACAATTTCCGGCAGGAAGTCGACGGCAAGGGCATCTCGTCGTATCCGCACCCGTGGCTCATGCCGGACTTCTGGAAATTCCCGACGGTGTCGATGGGACTCGGCCCGCTCATGGCGATCTACCAGGCGCGGTTCATGAAGTACCTGCAGGACCGCGGCCTCGCGAACACGGAAGGGCGCAAGGTGTGGGCGTTCACGGGCGACGGCGAGATGGACGAGCCCGAGTCGATGGGCGCCATCGGCATGGCCGGGCGCGAGGCGCTCGACAACCTCGTCTTCGTCGTGAACTGCAACCTGCAGCGCCTCGACGGCCCCGTGCGCGGCAACGGCAAGATCATCCAGGAGCTCGAGAGCACGTTCCGAGGCGCGGGCTGGAACGTCATCAAGGTGATCTGGGGCACGCGCTGGGATGCGCTGCTCGCGCGCGACCGCCAGGGCATCCTGCAGCGCCGGATGATGGAGTGCGTCGACGGCGAGTACCAGACGTTCAAGAGCAAGGACGGCGCGTACGTGCGCGAGCACTTCTTCAACACGCCCGAGTTGAAGGCGATGGTCGCCGACTGGACCGACGAGGACATCTGGGCGTTGAACCGCGGCGGCCTCGATCCGCACAAGGTGTACGCGGCGTACCACGCGGCGGTGAACCACAAGGGCCAGCCCACCGTCATCCTCGCGAAGACCATCAAGGGCTTCGGCATGGGGCTCTCCGGCGAGGCGCAGAACATCACGCATCAGCAGAAGAAGATGTCCGTGGACTCGATCCGGAACATGCGCGATCGCTTCCTGCTGCCGGTGCCGGACGACCAGCTGGAGAAGGTGCCCTACATCACGTTCCCCGACGGCTCGAAGGAAGGCGAGTACATGCGCGAGCGGCGCATGAGCCTCGGCGGCTTCCTGCCGACGCGGCGCAGCAAGTCCGAATCCCTCCCCACCCCCGAGCTGGCCGCCTACGAGCGTTTCCTCAAGAGCACCGAGGACCGCGAGATCTCGACCACGATGGCCTTCGTGCAGATCCTGCAGATGCTCATCCGCGACAAGGTCATCGGCAAGCGCATCGTGCCCATCGTGCCGGACGAGTCGCGCACCTTCGGCATGGAAGGCATGTTCCGCCAGCTCGGCATCTGGAACCAGTACGGCCAGAAGTACACGCCGCAGGACGCCGACCAGCTCATGTTCTACAAGGAGGACAAGCACGGGCAGGTGCTGCAGGAAGGCATCAACGAGGCGGGCGGGATGTGCGACTGGCTGGCGGCGGCGACGTCGTACTCCACGCACGACCTGCCGATGATCCCGTTCTATATCTTCTATTCGATGTTCGGGTTCCAGCGCATCGGCGATCTCGCGTGGGCCGCGGGCGACATGCGCTCGCGCGGATTCCTGCTCGGCGGCACGTCGGGGCGCACGACGCTCAACGGCGAGGGCCTGCAGCACGAGGACGGGCATTCGCACGTGCTCGCGGCGACCATTCCCAATTGCGTCGCGTACGACCCGACGTTCGCCTACGAGGTGGCCGTCATCGTCCAGGACGGCCTCAGGCGCATGGTGACGGACCAGGAGGACGTGTTCTATTACCTCACGGTGATGAACGAGAACTACGCCCATCCGGCGATGCCCGAAGGCGCGGCGCCCGACATCCTCAAGGGCATGTACCGCTACAGCGCCGGCGCGAAGGGCAAGGCGAAGGCGCCGCGCGTGCAGCTTCTGGGCTCGGGCACCATCTTCCGCGAAGTGATCGCCGCCGCCGACCTGCTGAAGAAGGACTGGGGCGTCGAGGCGGATCTCTGGAGCTGCCCGAGCTTCACCCAGCTCGCCCGCGACGGCATGGCGGTCGCGCGCGAGAACATGCTGCGCGCCGAAGGCCCGCGACCGGCAGTCGCACGTGGAGCGTTGCCTGGCGGACACGCAAGGCCCGGTCATCGCCGCCACCGACTACATCCGCACGTTCGCGGAGCAGATCCGGCCGTACGTGCCGCGACGCTACGTGGTGCTCGGCACCGACGGCTTCGGGCGCTCCGACACGCGCGAGAAGCTGCGCAGCTTCTTCGAGGTCGATCGGCATTACGTCGCCGTGGCGGCGCTCAAGGCGCTCGCCGACGAAGGCACGCTGCCGGCCGGCAGGGTGAAGGAGGCGATGAAGAAGTACGGCATCGATCCCGCGAAGCCGGCGCCGTGGACCGTGTGAGTGCCGGCACCGGAGCGCGCCGCACGAAGGCGACGAACGCAGCGCAGTGAGCGCAACAGAACAATCGACAGGGACTCTCATGGCAGCGCTCGAAGTGAAGGTTCCGGACATCGGCGACTTCAAGGACGTGCCCGTCATCGAAGTGTTCGTGAAGCCCGGTGACACCGTGAAGGCCGAGGATTCGCTCGTCACGCTCGAATCCGACAAGGCGACGATGGACGTGCCGGCGCCCGCGGGCGGCGTCGTGCGCGACCTGCGCGTGAAGGTCGGCGACAAGGTGAGCGAAGGCAGCGTGCTGCTGCTGCTCGACGCGCAGGGCGGCGCCGCGACTGCACCGGCGCCGGGCGCCGCGAGCACGTCGGCGCAAGGCGCGAGCGCATCGGCGCAGGCGGCATCCGGCGCGGGCTCGCGCGCACCGGCGCAAGCGCCCGCGCCGCACGAGCACCCCGTCCCCGCACCGCCCGCGCCCGATCCGGCGAAGGCCGCGGCGGGTGGAGAGGTCGTGCAGGTGAAGGTGCCCGACATCGGCGACTTCACCGACGTCCCGGTCATCGAGGTCTTCGTGAAGCCCGGCGATCTCGTCAACGCCGAGGATTCGCTCGTCACGCTCGAATCCGACAAGGCCACGATGGACGTGCCCTCGCCTTCGTCGGGCCGCGTGCGCGAGATCGCCGTGAAGGTCGGCGACAAGGTGAGCGAAGGCAGCGTGATCGCCCTCCTGGAAACGAGCGCCGGCGCGGGACCAGCGCAGGCAGGCGGTGCAGGTGCGCCGGCCGCTGCAGCTTCGGCGCCGGCAGCAACGCCCGCAGCGCAGGCGCCGCACAGGCCTTCACCGGCGGAGGAAGCGGCGGCGTATGCGGAACCATCGGCGCCGTCGCCCGAAGCCGCGGCGTTGCTGTCGGTCCCCGGGCCCAACATCGAGCCCGAAGGCTTCAAGGCCGCGCACGCGTCGCCCTCGGTGCGCAAGTTCGCGCGCGAGCTCGGCGTGGACCTCTCGCGCATCCGCGGCACGGGACCGAAGGAGCGCATCCTCCAGGAAGACGTGCTGCGGTACGTGAAGGAATCGCTGCAGCGGCCCGCGCCTGCCGCGCACCTGCCGCGGGCGGCGTGGGCGGACTCGAGCTGCTGCCGTGGCCAAGCGTGGACTTCGCGAAGTTCGGGCCGGTCGAGCAGAAGCCGCTGTCGCGCATCAAGAAGATCTCCGGCGCGAACCTCGCCCGCAACTGGGTGATGATCCCGCACGTCACGCAGTTCGACGAAGCCGACGTCACCGACCTCGAGGCGTTCCGCGTCGCGCTCAACAAGGAAAACGAGAAGGCGGGCGTGAAGGTGACGATGCTCGCGTTCCTGATCAAGGCGAGCGTTGCCGCGCTGAAGCGCTTTCCCGACTTCAACGCCTCCCTTGCCGGCGAGAATCTCGTCTACAAGCAGTACTTTCATGTCGGGTTCGCGGCCGACACCCCCAACGGCCTGGTCGTGCCGGTGATCCGCGACGCCGACCGGAAAGGCGTGCTGCAGATCGCGAAGGAGATGGGCGAGCTCTCGGCGAAGGCGCGCGACGGCAAGCTCGGCCCGGCCGACATGCAGGGCGGCTGCTTCTCCATCTCGAGCCTCGGCGGCATCGGCGGCACCGCGTTCACGCCGATCATCAACGCGCCCGAGGTCGCGATCATGGGCGTATCGAAGAGCGCCACGAAGCCGGTATGGGACGGCAAGGCGTTCGTGCCGCGGCTCATGCTGCCGCTTTCGCTGTCGTACGATCACCGCGTGATCGACGGCGCGCAGGCCGCACGCTTCACCGCGTACTTCGCGCAGCTTCTCTCCGACATGCGGCGCGCGATGCTGTAGCGGCATCGTGCTCGATGCCGCGTGCGCGACCCGCCCCGGCACCCGCCTTCACCTCATGAGAGTGCGACCGTGAGCAACACGATCGAAGTGAAAGTGCCGGACATCGGCGACTTCAGTGACGTGCCGGTGATCGAGGTGTTCGTCAAGCCCGGCGATGCGGTGAAGGCCGAGGACTCGCTCGTCACGCTCGAATCCGACAAGGCGACGATGGACGTGCCCGCGCCCGCGGCCGGCACCGTGCGCGAGGTGAAGGTGAAGCTCGGCGACAAGGTGTCGGAAGGCACGCTGCTGCTGCTGCTCGACGCAGCGGAAGCCGGTGCTGCAAAGCCGGCGCCTGCTTCGGCCGCGGCGCCTGCAGCGCAAGCGGCGACCGGCGCGTCGTCTTCAGCATCGGCAGCCGCAGGCGCGGGGGCCGCGGCTCCGGCGAAGCCAGCAGCCGGCGCGAACGCGAGTCCCGCCGGGTCCGGTGCGAGTGCCGCCCGCGGCGCGACCGCCGCCGCGACGTTCACCGGCAAGGCGGACATCGAGTGCGAGATGCTCGTGCTCGGCGCAGGTCCCGGCGGCTACAGCGCGGCGTTCCGCGCGGCCGATCTCGGCATGAAGACCGTGCTGGTCGAGCGCTACGCGTCGCTCGGCGGCGTGTGCCTCAACGTCGGCTGCATCCCGTCGAAGGCGCTGCTGCACATCGCCGGGGTCATGGAGGAGGCAAAGGCCTTCGCGGCGCACGGCGTGGCGTTCGGCGCGCCCAGTGTCGACCTCGACAAGCTGCGCGCGTGGAAGGAGAAGGTCGTCGGCAAGCTCACCGGCGGCCTCACCAGCATGGCGAAGAGCCGCAAGGTGCAGGTCGTGCGCGGCTATGGCGCGTTCGTCGACCCGCATCACGTCGAGGTGGAGCTGACGCAGGGGCCCGGCCAGGAGAAGACCGGCGGCAAGCAGGTGCTCCGCTTCGAGAAGGCCATCATCGCCGCGGGCTCGCAAGCCGTGCGGCTGCCCTTCTTCCCCGACGATCCGCGCATCGTCGATTCAACCGGCGCACTCGAGCTGCGCACGACGCCGAGGCGGATGCTGGTCGTCGGCGGCGGGATCATCGGCCTCGAGATGGCCACGGTGTATTCGGCGCTCGGCGCACGCATCGACGTCGTCGAGATGCTGGACGGGCTCATGCTCGGCGCCGACCGCGATCTCGTGCGGGTGTGGGATCGCATGAACAAGCATCGCTTCGACAAGGTGATGCTGAAGACGAAGACGGTGGGCGCCGATGCGAAGCCGGACGGCATCCACGTGCGCTTCGAGGGCGAGCAGGCGCCTGCCGGCCCCCAGGTCTACGACCTCGTGCTCGTCGCCGTCGGACGCAGCGCCAACGGACGCAAGATCGGCGCCGAGCGCGCAGGCGTCGACGTGAGCGACCGCGGCTTCATCGCGGTGGACACCCAGATGCGCACGAACGTGGCGCACATCTACGCGATCGGCGATCTCGTCGGCCAACCCATGCTCGCGCACAAGGCCGTGCACGAGGGCCACGTCGCCGCGGAAGCCGCTGCAGGCCAGAAGTCGCACTTCGACGCGCGGGTGATCCCGTCGGTCGCGTACACCGATCCCGAGGTCGCGTGGGTGGGCGTCACCGAGGACGAGGCGAAGGCGAAGGGCATGAAGGTCGGCAAGGGCGTGTTGCCATGGGCCGCCTCGGGACGGGCGATCGCGAACGGCCGCGACGAAGGCTTCACCAAGCTGCTCTTCGACGAGGCCACGCATCGCATCGTCGGCGGCGGGATCGTCGGCACCAACGCGGGCGATCTCATCAGCGAAGTCGCGCTCGCGGTCGAGATGGGCGCCGACGCGGTCGACATCGGCCGCACGATCCATCCGCATCCCACGCTCGGCGAAAGCGTCGGGCTCGCCGCCGAAGTGTACGAAGGCGTGTGCACGGACCTCGCGCCGCCGCGCAAGAAGTGAGCACGGCCATGACCCAGGACGAGCTCAAGCAGGCCGTCGCCCGCGAGGCGATCAAGTACGTCGAGTACGACGAGATGATCGGCGTGGGCACCGGCTCCACGGCGAACTTCTTCATCGACGAGCTCGCGAGGATCAAGGGCCGCGTCCGGGCCGCGGTGGCGAGCTCGGTCAAGACCGCCGAGCGCCTCAAGGGGCACGGCATCATGGTCGAGGAGCTCAACAACGTGAGCGAGCTTCCCGTCTACGTCGACGGGGCCGACGAGGTGACGGCCGCCGGAGCGATGATCAAGGGCGGCGGCGGCGCGCTCACCCGCGAGAAGATCGTCGCGGCGGTCGCGCGCAAGTTCGTGTGCATCGTCGACGCAACCAAGGTCGTCGCCAAGCTGGGCGCGTTCCCGCTGCCGGTCGAGGTGATCCCCATGGCCCGGAGCTACGTCGCGCGCGAGCTCGTGCTGCTGGGCGGGCATCCCGAGTGGCGCATGGGGCTCACCACCGACAACGGCAACGTCATCCTGGACGTGCACGGCCTCGACATCGCCGATCCCGCCGCGCTCGAGGCGCGCATCAACCAGATCGCCGGCGTCGTGACCGTCGGCCTGTTCGCGCGCCGCGGCGCGGACGTGATCCTGGTCGGCGGTGAAGACGGCGTGCGCACGATCGTCGCCGGTCGCAAGTAACGCGGCGCGCGCGAGGCGCCCGCGCCTCGCATCCGCCCCGGCGCTCGCACCTGCGCACGGCAAGCGCGGCCCCCGGCGGGTTAAAATGCGCGCATGAATCCTCCGATCGACGTCGCCACCTACATGCACGGCGTGGGCGAAGCCGCCCGCGACGCCGCGCGTGCGCTGGCACGCGCCAGCACGGCGGCCAAGAATCGCGCGCTCGAAGCGAGCGCTGCCGCGATCCGGCGCGACGAGGCGAAGCTGCTCGCCGCGAACGCGCAGGACGTCGCCGCCGCGCGCGCGGCCGGTCAGGACGCGGCCTTCGTGGATCGCCTCGCGCTGTCTGCGAAATCGATCGCGGCGATGGCCGAGGGCCTCGAGCAGATCGCGTCGCTGCCCGATCCGGTGGGCGAGATGAGCGACCTGCGCTACCGCCCGTCGGGCATCCAGGTGGGCCTCATGCGCGTGCCGCTCGGGGTGATCGGCATCATCTACGAATCGCGACCGAACGTGACGGCCGATGCCGCGGGACTGTGCCTCAAGGCCGGCAACGCGACGATCCTGCGCGGCGGCTCGGAAGCGATCCGAAGCAACCAGGCGATCGCCGCATGCATCGCCGAGGGTCTGCGCGCGGCCGGCCTGCCGGACGCGGCCGTGCAGCTCGTCGCCACCACCGATCGCGCGGCGGTCGGGATCCTCGTCGCCATGGACGATCACGTCGACGTGATCGTCCCGCGCGGCGGGAAGAGCCTCATCGAGCGCGTCGCGCGCGAGGCGAAGGTGCCGGTGCTGAAGCACCTCGACGGCGTCTGTCACGTGTTCATCGACGCGAGTGCGGACCTGGAGATGGCGATCCGCATCGCCGACAACGCCAAGACGCAGCGCTATTCGCCGTGCAACACGATGGAGACGCTGCTGGTGCACGAGGCGATCGCAGCGCGGGTGCTGCCGCCGCTTTGCCGCATCTATCTCGACAAGGGCGTCGAGTTGCGCGGGGACGACCGTGCGCGCGCCATCGTGCCGGAGATGAAGGCCGCGAGCGAGGACGACTGGTACGCCGAATACCTCGCGCCCATCCTCGCCGTGCGGGTGGTGGATTCGCTCGATGCCGCGATGGACCACATCGCGCGCTACGGCTCGCAGCACACCGACTCCATCGTCACCCTCGATCACGCGAACGCGATGCGTTTCCTGCGCGAGGTGGACTCGAGCTCGGTGATGGTGAACGCCTCGACGCGCTTCGCGGACGGGTTCGAATACGGGCTCGGCGCGGAGATCGGCATCTCGACCAACAAGCTGCACGCACGCGGTCCGGTGGGCCTCGAAGGCCTCACGAGCCGCAAGTGGGTGGTGTTCGGAACCGGCCAGATCCGGGTGTAGGTCGCCTCCGACTTCGACAAGGCCGCCCAGCCGGCTTCGGCGACGCGGACTCTTGGCTACGATCCGCGGCTTCCCGCCGCTGCAGGACCGCAATGCCCACCAGCCTGCTCGCGCTGCTCGACGACATCACCAGCGTTCTCGACGACGTCGCGACGATGACCAAGGTCGCGACCCAGAAGACGGCAGGCGTGCTGGGCGACGACCTCGCGCTCAACGCGCAGCAGGTGTCGGGCGTGCGTGCCGAGCGCGAGCTGCCCGTCGTGTGGGCCGTGGCCAAGGGGTCGCTCGTCAACAAGGCGATCCTCGTGCCGGCCGCGCTCGCGATCAGCGCGCTCGCGCCGTGGCTGGTCACGCCGCTGCTGATGGTCGGCGGCGCGTTCCTCTGCTACGAGGGCTTCGAGAAGGTCTGGCACAAGTTCTTCCACACGCCAGCGGAGGAAGCCGACGACGCGGAGCGCCGCGGCAGGCTCGCCGGCGCGCTGATCGACGAGAAGGTCGACGTCCTCGCCATCGAGAAGCAGAAGATCAAGGGTGCGATCCGCACCGACTTCATCCTCTCCGCCGAGATCATCGTCATCGCGCTGGGCACCGTGGCCACCCAGCCGTTCGGCCCGCGGGTCGCCGTGCTGGTCGGCATCGCGGTCCTGATGACCGCCGGCGTCTACGGGCTGGTGGCAGGCATCGTGAAGCTCGACGACGCGGGCTTGCGGCTCGCGAAGTCCGCCTCCGCCGCTGTGCGTGCCGTCGGTCGCGCCATCGTCGGCTCGGCGCCCTACCTCATGAAGTTCCTTTCGTTCGCCGGCACCGCTCGCCATGTTTCTCGTGGGCGGCGGCATCCTGACGCACGGCGTCGGCGCGCTGCACCACGCGATCGAAGCGTGGTCACGGCTCGCCGAAACGGTGCCCGGCTCCGGCCGGATCCTCGCAGCGCTCACGCCCACTGCGCTCGACCTCGCGGCGGGTATCGTCGCCGGCGCCGTCGTGGTCGCCGCGGTACAGCTCGCGAAGAAGACGCTGCCGCGTCGGGCGGCCTGAGCGAAGCATGGCCGGCGGCCACGCCCGGCGGGCTCGGCCCAGCGCCCGGACGATGCCTCAGGGGCTCGTCAGGCCCTCGCGGGTCGCGCCGATTGCCGCAACCACATGAGCCAGAACGCCGCCAGCACCACGACGGCGAGCAGCGGCACGACGGCAGCATTCATCATCTCCCAGCCGGCAACCGACACGAGCGCGCCGGAGGAGAACGACGACAGGCCCATCGTCGCGAACACGATGAAATCGTTCGCGCCCTGCGTCTTGGAGCGCTCGGCGGGAGCGTAGGCCTCCGTCAGCAGCGTCGTGCCGCCCGTGTACATGAAGTTCCAGCCCACGCCGAGCAGCACGAGCGCGACGACGAAGTGCGCGACGGTGGTCCCGCTCAACGCGACCCACACGCAGGCTCCGACGAGCAGCGTTCCGGCGAGGATGACTTTCAGCGTGCCGAAGCGGGAGATGAGGCTGCCCGTGAAGAAGCCCGGCGCATACATTCCCACGACGTGCCATTCGATCACCAGCGCGGCTGCGCTGTACGGATGGCTGCAGAAGCTCATCGCGAGCGGGGTGGCCACCATGAGCAGGTTCATGACGCCGTAGCCGAGCGCCGCCGACAGCACGGCCACGACGAACACGGGCTGGCGCACGATTTCGCGAAGCGGCCGGCCGCCGCCGCCCGATTCGGCAAGCGTGGGCTTGGGCACGTGCACCCTCGACTGCACGAACAGTGCGCACACGGCCACCGCGGCGAGCAGGATGAACGAGCCGAGGAACGGCGTGGCGGACCAGTCCTTGGCCCAGCGCGTCAGCTCCGGGCCGAGCATGCCGCCGACGATGCCGCCGGCGAGCACGAGCGAGATCGCCTTCGGCCGGAACGCCGGCGCGCTGATCTCGGCGGCTGCGAAGCGGTACTGCAGCGCGAACGCGGTGTAGATCCCGATGATGGCGGTGCTCGCGCAGAACAGCGCGAAGCTGTGCAGCCAGAGCGCCACGCAGGCCAGCAGGCAGCCGACCACCGCGATCACCGATCCGGTCATGAACCCGCGCCGGCGTCCCACGCGTCCCATCCACAGCGATGCCGGCATGGTCGCGATCGCCGAGCCCAGCACGTACGTGGTCGCGCCGAGCGACGCGAAACGCTTGTCGGCCACGAGACCGTAGCCGATCCATGCGTTCATGGAGATCAGGCCGGAATTGTTGACGAGCAGCAGGGCCTGGCAGCAGCAGAGCAGGACGAGATCGCGGCGCGACGTTTGCATGAGGGACGACGCGGCGGTAGGGTGGGGACGTGTCGAACGGCCGCGCCTTCGCACTATACCAAACGTTACAAGCATATAGCTCGCAATCACATGCAAAGACGACGTGCTCGCGTTCTGGTTCGGCACCGGAGCACGCACCGCGCGCCCGGAATGGTTCGGGAAGGATCCCGCGTTCGACGCGCAGGTGCGCTCGCGCTTCGGTGCCGCGATCGAGACCGCGCTCGCCGGTGGCTATCGCGATTGGGGAAGCACTGCACGAGGCGCGCTCGCGCGCGTGCTGCTCCTCGACCAGTTCACGCGCAATGCATTCCGCGACACGCCCAAGGCGTTTGCCGGCGACCCGGATGCGCTCGCCACGGCGCGCCGTGCCGTGCAGCAGGCGTTCGACCGGCAGCTCGAGCCGCTCGAGCGGCAGTTCCTCTACCTGCCGTTCGAGCACGCGGAATCGGCCCGGGCGCAGGAGGAATCCCTCGCCCTGTTCGGAGCGCTCGCGCGCGAGACGGGGCTCGACGGCGCGCTCGAGTGGGCGCAGAAGCACGCGGCGATCATCGCCCGCTTCGGACGCTATCCCCACCGCAACGCCATCCTCGGCCGCGTTTCGACCCCCGAGGAGATCGCCTTCCTGCGCGAGCCCGGCTCGCGGTTCTAGCTGCGCTCGCGCGAGCGGTCGGCTCGAAGCTCGCGAGCGCTTCAGCGCGAGTACGCCACCCGCACGACGGGCCCGGACTCGCGCACCAGCCGTTCCGCCGAGTCGGGCGCCACGGGACGGCCGAGCAGATAACCCTGGCCGCGCTCGCAGCCGAGCTCCACGCTCGAGCTGCACGGGCGTTTCGATGCCCTCGACCACCACGTGCTTGCCCATCGACCGGCCCAGCGCGAGGATGGCGTTAACCACCGCCGTGCCCTTCCCGAGCGCGAGGCGATCGACGAAGGACCGGTCGATCTTGAATTCGCCGATGGGGAGATCCTCGACCGCGGACAGCGACGAGTAGCCCTTGCCGAAATCGTCGACGCTGATGCCGATGCCCATCTCGTGCAGCTGCCGCAGGTTGGGCAGCGCCGCGTCGAGCCGACCGATGAACACGCTCTCGGTCACCTCCATCGTGATCTGCTCGAACGGCCCCCGGCGTTCCTGATGATCTGCAGCGTGCGCAGCGCATAGCCCGGCTGCGCGAGCTGCACGGACGACACGTTCACGTGCAGCCGCAGCGCGTCGGCATTGGGCAGCGTGCGGCGCCATTGCCCGAGGTGCGCGCTCGCGAGCTCGAGCACGCGATTGCCGAGCCCGACGATGAGGCCCGTATCCTCGGCGAGCGGGATGAACCGGTCGGGTAGCATCGGACCGCGCTCGGGATGGTGCCAGCGCGCGAGCGCCTCGAAGCCGTAGAGCTGGCGCGTGCGCAGGTCGAAGATCGGCTGGAACGCCACCGCGATCTGGCCGTTGTCGATGGCGCGCCGCAGCTCGCCTTCCATCCAGAGCTGCGAGGCGACCTCGACGTGCGCGGCGCGCTCGAACAGCGCGTAGCGCGCCTTGCCCTGGCCCTTCGCCGCGTACATCGCGATGTCCGCGTCGCGCATCACGTCCTCGGGTGCGATGTAGCGCAGCGCGCTGGTGGTGATGCCGATGCTCGCCGACGTCGTCACCTTCGCGCCCGCGATGCACAGCGGCTCGCACAGCACGTCCTGGATGCGCTCGGCAAGCTCGATCACCTCGCGTTCGGAGTGAAAGCCCTCGACCAGGATCGCGAACTCGTCGCCGCCGAGTCGCGCGATGATGTCCGCGGGACGCAGGCACCCGCGCAGGCGGCGGGCCGAGGCGGTGAGCAGCTCGTCGCCGGCGCCGTGCCCGAGGCTGTCGTTGATCGTCTTGAAGCGATCGAAGTCGAGGAACATGACGGCGAACGTCTGGCTCGGGTCGCGTGCCGCGACCGCGACCGCGCGTGCGAGCTCGGCCAGGAAATAGCTGCGATTGGGCAGGTCCGTGAGCCCGTCGTGGAACGCGATGTGGCGCAGCCGCGCTTCGGCGCGCTTGCGGCCGGTCACGTCCTGGAGCTGCATGATCATGCAGTGCTCGTCGGAGCCGTCGGCGCTGAACAGCGCGCCATTGGCAGCCACCCACACCGGATCGCCGTCGCGATGCATGCAACGCAGCTCGGCCGCGAACTTGGCGGACGCGCCGCCGAGGAGCCCGCGGATCTCGGTGCGGAGCATGTCCATGTCGTCCGCGTGAACGATCTCGGCGAGATCCCTGCCGACCAGCTCGCCCTCGGAACAGTCCGAGCTGATGGCACAGCGCCTGGTTGGTCTGCAGCACGCGTCCTTCGCGCGACACCAGCACCATGCCGACCGCCGCGTGGGTGAACGCGCTGTGGAAGCGCCGTTCGCTCGCCTGCAGCGCCGCGACGTGCCGCGCCGCCTCGGCTGCCGCGCGGTGGTCCGTTTCGACCTGGCGAAAGAACAGGTGGATCGTCGACAGGAACATCGCGATGATCGGCGCGACCATGACCAGGACGCTGCCGCCGAAGATGCCGTGCGTGGCGTACACCAGGCCGGCGATCGACGCGCTCCCTGCGAACGCCAGCGCAAGCCACGCATGGTCGCGCAGCATCGCGACCGGGCGCACCGGTTGACCCTTCTTCAGCGAGAGCAGCGAGGCCATCAGCAGCGTGCTGCACGCGAAGTACGCGAGCGCCGTGAAGAGCAGCATGCCGAACGCGACGCCGGGGCTCGCGGCGGGCGCCGTGCCGGCGCCGACCACCAGCGTGAACGCGCTGCCGCAACCGTAGATCGCGAGCGCCGCCATCGCGGGACTGCCGAGGCGACTCGTCAGGCGCTTCGACGTCCGATAAGAGCCGACTGCCGCCTCCGCCGCCGCGGCGAGCGCTGCAGCACCCGGACCGTAGAGCAGCAGCAGCAGGAACACGAAGATCTCGGCACCCGCGATCGACGTCTTCCGGCCCGGGATGCGCACCGGGAAGAGGCCCGTCATCGCGGCAAGCGCAGATCCCGCAAGCACCTGCAGCACCGCGTTGGCGGGGAGCCCCGCGACCTGGACGACGGACAAGCCCAGCACGATCGCGCCGAGCACGAACGTGGTCCACCAGTAGAACTTCGCCTGCGGGGTGTAATCGTGCATGGCGAGCATCGTCGAGCGCCTCGGACTTGGCCGCAGCTTCGGTTGAGGGACGCACCGTCTACGGCTCGCCGAGCAGGCTCGTGTCGTCGGCGTTGAGCGGCATCGGCTGCCCGCTCTCGCTCAGCACCAGGCCTTCGCTCAATACCAGGCCTTCGCTCAGCAGCAGGCCTTCACTCAGCACGAGGCCTTCGCTCAGCACCAGGCCTTCGCTCAGCACGAGGCCCTCGCTCAGCACCAGGCCCTCGCTCAGCACGATGCCCGAGTCGGTGAGCAGGCTGCCGCCGCCGCTGCCGACCGATGCCGACAGCGCGGCGGTCGGCATGAACAGGCCCGTGTGCTTGAGGTACGAGCTCGCGCCCGCCAGAGCGGTCGCGTTGCACCACGCCCGTCGTGACGAAGGTCTGGTTGGCCGCCGGTCCCTTCCTGGATCGCCTTCACGTACGTGTCGGCCGGCACGCCGGACGCGGCGGGCCAATACGTCACGGTCATGCGGCGCACGGTGTCGCGCACCCAAAGCAGGCGCGGATCGTAGATCGGCTGGTAGCGAGTGAACAGCGCGGGACCGCTGAGGACCTGCGTGCCGCCCGCGATGACGATGCGCGACCAGTCGAACGTCTCGCCGTTGAGGGTGGTCGTCGGCGCGGGCATGGACATGCCGCTCGCGAGCATCGGCTCGCCCGGCGGCAAGGGTGCCGGCCGCGATGGCGCCCGCGATGTCGGTGCGCAGCGCGCGCGCGAGGCGCACCGCGCCCTCGATATTGAGCTCGCCCGCGCCCTGCTGCACGAGGCTGTAGCCCGGCAGCGGCTGGGCGGTGTATTGCAGGATCGCCTTGATCAGCGGCGGCGTGAGTCCCGGGTTCGCCTGCAGCAGCAGCGCCGCGGCGCCGGCGACCACCGGCGCGGCGATCGAGGTGCCGGAGAGATTCATCAGCGTCTTGCGCGAAGACTGATGCGTACCGCCATAGGCTGCCGTCAGCACGCCATAGGTGCGGGCCAGCGCGTTCCACGAGCCGCCGCTGCCCTTCTGGTCGGTCGCGAGCTCGCCGACGATCCTGTTGCCCGGCGCGACGAGGTCGGGCTTGATCAGGTTGTCGACGTGGCGCACGCCGGCGTCGTCCATCCAGGATCCGCGCGTCGGACCGCGCGAGCTGAACAGGTTGACCGTGTCGTCGAGGCGGCTCGACGGTGCCCTTCGTGTTCGCCGACCCCACCGTGATCACGTTCGGATCGTGCCCCGGGGAGCTGATCGTGCCGAACGCCTCGCCGCCGATCGTCGTCTGGCCGAAATTGCCCGCTGCCGTCACCACCGTGATGCCCGCCGCGACGGCCGCACGCGCAGCGCGCGCAAGCGGGTCGGTCAGGTAGGTCTCGGTCGAGTCCGACGCGAGGCTCAGGTTCATCACGCGGATGTTGTATTCCCTGGCGTGGTAGATGACCCAGTCGATGCCGGCGAGCACGTCGGAAAGCTGGCCGAACCCGCTGCCGTCGAGCACCTTGACGTCGTAGAGGTTCGCGTTCGGGGCGATGCCGGTCGAATCGATGCGACTGGTAGAAGCCGCGACCCGCCGCGACCGAGGCGACGTGACTGCCATGCCCGTAGAGATCGGGCGCGATTGACGCCGTACGCGTTGATCTTCGACTCGTACTTGTCCATCGTCGAGCTGCCCGGATAGAGCCTCGCCGAGGCGTCGACGCCCGGCGTCCAGTCCTTCACGCCGACGAGGCTGCGTCGCCCGCCTTCTGGAAGTCGACGGCCTTCTTCACGCGCAGCGTCTTGTTGTCCGCGGCGAGCATGTTGTAGTGATACTTGTCGATGCCGGAATCCAGCACCGCGATGCCCACGCCCGTGCCATCGAGACCGGTGTAGCTGGTGGCGTTCGAGTACGTGCGCACGGAGGAGGCCAGCGCGCCGGTCGTGTATTCCAGGGTGCTCATGGTGCGCGCGGTCAGGCGGTTGGGGGAGATGCTCTGCACGTCGTCGCGCGCGGCGATCTCCGCGACGCGCGGGGCCGGAAGCAGCACGGACAGCGCGTCGACCGATACGTAGTTGAAGTACACCGAGCCGCCCTTCGCGAGGATGTCGGCGCGCAACGCGACCATGTCGGGATCGTTGCCGTCGCTCACGATCAGTGCCTTGAGGTAGCGAACGCCCGACACGTCCTTCACCCAGCTCAGCTTCGGTGTCGTGCTCGCCGAGATGACGGCCTGCAGGTCGACGGCGATCTTGCTCGAGCTCGTCTGCGCCCGCGCCGGATTCGCGGTCGCGGCGAGCACGGAGATCGTGAACAGGGCCGCGGGCAGCAGCACCTTCGCGATGAAACCGAGCCAGCGAAGCGGGATGGCGACGGCGGTGTCTGCTACAGCGTGAGGCACGGTGCATGGCGTTCGGTCTCGTTGTCGTAATACAGCGCGCAGAAGGAAAGATTGCCGACACCATTCGCGCAACTTGCATGCCATGCGAGTCCTCGTTGCAAGCGGTGACGCGAGCGTGTGCGTGCCGCTCGTTCCCTGCTTCCGGCGCCCGTCAGCGACCGCCGCGTGAACGCTCCCTCGTATGCGAACTCCGCGCCGCTGTTACACGATGCCGCGCGGCGCATGCCGCCGTCATAGCCGCCCGACGAAGGCGCGCGAGCTGTCATGCAGGTGTCATGAGCGCGGACGGCGCCGCTTGCGACGGCGGGCGTGCGACGGTGACGGCGGGCGGCAGCACCCCTCGCCCGACGGCCGAAAGTTGTCCTGTGCAGCGTCCAGGCTGTTGCGCGCCCGTGCTGCACGCGCGCAACACCCGGCGGCGGGTCGTGGGCGCCGGATGCAGCGATCCCGCCGCCGGCACTTGTACAATGGGTCATGGCTCTTGCCAGTCAGGCGGTCCCCGGCGTCCTCGCAACCGGTAGCAGCGCGTTGCGGTGGCGGCCCCCCGTGCCCTCCCGCGGCGCGGGCACACGCGATTGAACACTGCGACCGTCCTCCCCCGCGCCCGCCCGGTCGGAATCCTCGGCGGCACGTTCGATCCGATCCACTGCGCTCACGTCGAGCTTGCGCGCGAGGTGCTCGCAGCGCTGCGCCTCGACGCCGTGCTGATCATTCCGGCGGGCGATCCCCCGCATCGCGCCGCGCCGGTGGCCACCGCGGGTCATCGCCTCGCGATGGCGGAGCTCGCCGTCGCGGACGACCCCGGCCTGGTCGTCGATGGCCGGGAAGTGGCCCGCGCCGGCCGCAGCTATACCGTCGTGACCCTGCAGGAACTCCGTGCGGAGCGGCCGTTCCAACCCCTCGCGCTGATCGTGGGCGCGGATGCGTTCCGCGAGCTGGCGACGTGGCATCGCTGGCGCGAGCTGTTCGATCTCGCCCACCTGGTGGTGGTGGCGCGGCCGGGAACGAAGGTGGACGGCCTGCCGCCGGAGCTCGCGCAGGAATGGGAGCGGCGCCGAACGAGCGATCTGCACGATCTTGAAACACGGCTTGCCGGCAGCATCTACCAGCAAGCGATCACGCCGCACGCGATCTCCGCGTCGGCGATTCGCGCGGCCCTCGCGGCCGGGAGAGCAGGCGAGGTGCGCGCAATGGTGCCCCCCGCCGTTTTGGCCTACATCGGCCGCAACCACCTGTATCGATCTTCCACGGATGCCACTTAAGACCCTGCGCAACGTTGCCACCGACGCCCTCGAAGACATCAAGGCCCGCGACATCATCGTGCTCGACGTGGCCCGGCTGACCAGCCTTTACGACACGCTCATCATCGCCAGCGCCGATTCCACCCGGCAGGTGAAGGCGCTCGCGCACCACGTGCGCGACAAGCTCAAGGAAGCCGGCGCCACGATCGTGGGGGTCGAGGGCGAGGACGGCGGCGAGTGGGTGCTGGTCGACGCGGGGGATATCGTGGTGCACGTGATGCAGCCCGCGGTGCGCGCGTACTACAACCTCGAGGAGCTGTGGGCGCCGCCCGCGATGCGCCGCCGTCCGGCGCCCGAGAACCGCGCCGCCGCCTGATGCGACCGTGAGCGAGCCGGGCCGCCCCAAGCGCGAACACCGAAGTGCGAAGCACGGAGGCCGTCCGATACGGGTGATGCCCGGGCCGGCCGGATGAGGATCCGCGTCGTCGCGCTCGGGCACCGCATGCCGGACTGGGTCAGCGCCGGCTGGAACGACTTCGCGCGGCGCATGCCCCGCGATTGGGGCCTCGAGCTCGTCGAGCTCAAGCCCGAGCCGCGCGATCGCGGCAAGCCCATCCCTGCCCTGCTCGCCGCCGAGGCCGAGCGCATCCGCGGCGCGTGCCGCGACGCGCGCATGGTCGCGCTCGACGAGCACGGCGCTTCCTGGACCACGCGCACGCTGGCCGACCATCTCGCGCGCTGGCGCGACGACGCACGGGACGTCGCGTTCGTGATCGGCAGCGCCGACGGCCTCGATCCGCAGCTGCGCCGGTCGGCCGCCGCTTGCGTCTCGCTTTCCGCGCTAACATTGCCGCACGCCCTCGCCAGGGTCGTCCTGGCGGAGCAGCTGTATCGGGCGAGCGCGCTGCTTGCCGGCCACCCCTATCACAGGGAGTGAGAACGCCGGCAGCGGTCGACACCGGGTCAACGACGTGATGTGCCGGGTCGTCGAAAGGGCGATCTTCGAGGAGGGGCGCATGAACCCGCAGCCGTTCGTCTATCTCGCCTCGCGCAGTCCGCGCCGGCAGGACCTGCTGCGCCAGCTCGGCGTGCGCTTCGACGAGCTGCGCTTTCGCGAAGCGCCGGGCCGTCCGCCCGACGTGGTCGAAGGCGCGCTCGATACCGAGCCGCCGCTTCACTACGTGGAGCGCATCGCGCGCACCAAGGTCAACGTCGGCTGGCTGCAGCTGCAGCGACGCGCGCTGGCCGAGCATCCCGTGCTCGCGGCCGACACCGAAGTCGCGCTCGACGGGGTGATCTTCGGCAAGCCCACGGATGCCGACGACGCCGCGCGCATGCTCGCGCGCCTCGCCGGGCGCACGCACCAGGTCCTCACCGCGGTGGCCGTGCGCTGGCGCGACGACGTCGCCGTCGCGGTCTCGCGCTCCGAGGTCACGTTCCGCGAGTTGACGCCCGAGGAGCTCCAGCATTACGTCGGCACCGGCGAGCCGTTCGACAAGGCGGGCGCCTACGCCATCCAGGGCCGCGCCGCCGCGTTCATCTCGCACCTCGACGGAAGCTACTCCGGCGTGATGGGACTGCCGTTATACGAGACAGCCGAGCTGCTCGCCGGCATCGGCATGCCCGTGCTATAAGAACACGGAGATGAGCAGGGTCAGGTTCCTGCGCCGCGCGGCAGGAAGGGGCCTGACCCGACTCATTTCGGGCAGCGCGCGAGCGCCCCGGGCTTGCCCAAGCGCGAGCACCGGAGTGCGCAGGACGCAGGCTCTCCATCTGCATGAGCCATGAGATCCTCATCAACGTAACGCCGCAGGAAACCCGCGTCGCGATGCTCGAGCAGGGCGTCGTGCAGGAGCTGCACGTCGAGCGTTCCAGTGCGCGGGGGCTCGTCGGCAACATCTACCTCGGCCGCGTGGCGCGCGTGCTGCCCGGCATGCAGAGCGCATTCATCGAGATCGGGCTCGAGCGCGCAGCGTTCCTGCACATCGCCGACATCTGGGAGCACCGCCAGAACGGCCACGGCGGCGCCGACTCCCGCCCCATCGAGAAGATCCTGCACGAAGGCCAGGCGCTTCTCGTGCAGGTGATCAAGGACCCGATCGGCACCAAGGGTGCGCGCCTGTCGACGCAGGTGAGCCTCGCGGGACGCCTGCTCGTGTTCCTGCCGCAGGATTCGCACATCGGGATCTCGCAGCGCATCGAGGACGAGGCGGAGCGCGAGATCCTGCGCGAGAAGCTCACGCAGCTCCTGCCCGAAGGCACGACCGGCGGCTTCATCATCCGCACGATGGCCGAGACCGCGAGCGATCGCGAGATGCGCAACGACATCGAGTACCTCACCAAGCTCTGGCGCGACCTGAACCAGCGTGCGCGCGAGGTGCCCGCCCCCGATCTGCTGTATCAGGACCTGTCCCTCGCGCAGCGCGTGCTGCGCGACATGGCCACGGAGGAGACGTCGCGCGTGGTGGTCGACTCGCGCGAGACGTTCGTGCGCATGCAGGAGTTCGCGCGCGAATACACGCCGGCGCTCTCCGAGCGCATCGCGCACTACTCCGGCGAGCGGCCGCTGTTCGACCTGAACGGCGTCGAGGACGAGATCGAGAAGGCGCTCGGGCGGCGCGTCGATCTGAAGTCGGGCGGCTACCTCATCATCGACCAGACCGAGGCGATGACCACGATCGACGTCAACACCGGCGGCTTCGTGGGCGGGCGCAGCTTCGACGACACGATCTTCAAGACCAACCTCGAGGCGGCGCAGGTGATCGCGCGCCAGCTGCGGCTGCGCAATCTCGGCGGCATCATCATCATCGACTTCATCGACATGGAGCAGGCGGAGCATCGCGCGGCGGTGCTCGCGGAGCTCAATCGAGCGCTCGAGAAGGACCGTACGCGCCTCACCGTCAACGGCTTCACGCAACTCGGGCCTCGTCGAGATGACGCGCAAGCGCACGCGCGAGTCGCTCGCGCACGTCCTGTGCGAGTCGTGCCCCACGTGCAGCGGCCGCGGCGAGCTCAAGACCGCGCAGACGATCTGCTACGAGATCCTGCGCGAGATCCTGCGCGAGGCGAAGCAGTTCAACGCGCGCGAGTTCCGCATCCTCGCCTCGCAGTCGGTGATCGATCTCTTCCTCGACGAGGAGTCCCAGAGCCTCGCCCAGCTCGGCGATTTCATCGGGAAGCCCATCTCGCTGCAGGTCGAGTCGATCTACACCCAGGAGCAGTACGACATCGTCCTTATCTAGTCAGCCGCCGCGAAGCCGGCGGCGTGACCTCGTGTTCGGGACAATTGCGTCCAGCAATTGTCCCGAACACACCGGGTAGGCCTGCGACCCATGTGGCGCAATCTCTGGACCCGCACCAAGTCGTTCTTCGCGCGGCTCTTCCGGCGGGCGCCGCCCGAGCCGGGCCGCTTCGAGCACGGCTCCAAGTGGTCGATCAAGGGCTTCGTGCCGCTTGCGCCCTGGGTCCTGCCCCGCCGCGAATATCTGGTGTACGTGCCGCGCGGCCATCGCCGCTGGCGGCGCACGGCGCTGCTGGTGCTGATCCACGGTTGCCGCCAGAGCGCCGAGGACATCGCGAAGGGTTCGCGCATCGCGCAGCTCGCCGACGAGATCGGCTGCCTCGTGCTGCTGCCTTGCCAGCACCCGCGAGCGAATGCGTGGGGCTGCTGGAACTGGTTCGACCGGCGCACGGCAAGCGGACGCGGCGAGGCTGCGATCGTCGCCGCGCAGATCCGGTCGGTGCGCCGGCGCTACCGCGTGGATCGCAAGCGCGTGTACGTGGCCGGATTGTCGTCGGGCGCGGGACTCGCGACCGCGCTCGCGCTCCGGCACTCCCTGCTCGTCGCCGGCATATTCGTGCACTCGGGCGTGGCGGCGGGCGCGGCGTCCTCGCCCTTCACGGCGATCAACGTGCTCAAGCACGGTCCGGACGTCGACGTGGCCCGGCTCGCGACGCGCGTGCGCGAACGCTACGGCAACCGTGCGCGTGCGCTACCGGTGCTGGTGCTGCAAGGGGCGCGCGACAACATCGTGGCGCCGATGCACGCCGGCGAGATCGTGCGCCAGTTCCTGGCCTTCGCCGGCTACCCCGGCGTCGCGGGCGCTCCGGCAGCGCTGCCCGATGCAGACGTCACCACGACGACAGAGGCCCGCGCGACGACGGAGCCGCAGCCCGCGGGCGGCGTGACGGTTCGCGAATGGCGCATGGACGGGCGGCTGCTCGTGCGCGAGATCGTCGTCGAGGCCCTGGGGCACGCCTGGAGCGGCGGCGATCCGGACGTCCCGTACAATGATCCGCAGCCCCCGGAAGCGACCGCGCTGCTGCGGGCTTTCATGCAGGACATCCACAACGAGCGAGGCTCGCCATGGCGATTGCCGGGATGAATCACTTCACGGTGCTCACCGACGACGTCGAGCGCACCACCGCGTTCTACGGCGAGCTGCTCGGGCTCCATCCCGGCGAGCCCGACCCGAAGCGCTAACCCCGCTTTACTCTGAGTAAATGCGGGCGCAATCACCTCACTCATCGCAATGCGGGTGCGCCCGCATTTACTCAGAGTAATGGGTTTGGCCACGCCGGACCATCTCGTGCTCGCCGCGACGACGCTCGCGGACGGCATCGACTACGTCGCGAGCCTAACGGGCGTGGCGCCGCAGCCCGGCGGCAAGCACGTGACCATGGGCACGCACAACGCGCTGCTGAAGGTCGGCGAGCGGCTCTATCTCGAGATCATCGCCATCGATCCCGAGGGGACCAAGCCTGCGCGCCCGCGGTGGTTCGATCTCGACAACGTCGCGCTGCAGGCGGAGCTCGTCGAGCAGCCACGGCTGATTCACTGGGTCGCTCGCACGGAGGACATCGATGCGGCCGTGCGCGCATGCGCCGTGTCCCTCGGCACCGTGCACGCGCTTGCGCGCGGCGACTATCGCTGGCGCATCACGGTGCCCGACGACGGCACGCGTCCGGGCAAGGGCCTCGTGCCCACCCTGATCCAGTGGGACGTGCCGGTGCACCCCGCCGATCGCCTGCCGCCATCGTCGGTGTCGCTCGTGGAGCTGGCGGGAAGCCATCCCGATCCTGCACCGATTCGCGCTGCGCTCGCGAAGCTCGGTCTCTCGGACGCGCTGCGCGCCAACTACGATCGCGACGTGCGGCTCGTCGCGATGTTGCGCACGCCGCGCGGAATCGTCACGCTCGGATCGTAGGCACCGCCGTTGTCGGCGACGCGTGCGCGGACGTGCACCCGTACACCCCGTTACTCTGAGTAATTACTCTGAGTAACGGGTCGAGGCGTTCAGTGCCCGCGCGCGGCCACGGGCCAGACGCACTCGACGCGTCCGCCGCGCACGCCCACGATCCAGTCGTGAAGGTTCACGGTCGGATCGCAGTGTCCCGGAACGAGCCACAGCCGATCGCCCAGGCGCGGCGCATCCGCAACGTGCACGCCGACCACGCCGTGCTCGTCGGACGCCTTCTCGTACGTGAGCCCGGGGGCAGCGTGAACGAGCGGCAACCCCGAATCGAACGCGAGCGCCTTGAGGCCCGCATCGACCACGACGCGCTCCGGCGTGGGCGTGCTCATCACCGTCGCGAGCACGTACAGGCTCTGCTCGAAGGCGTGCTGCCCCGGCGCAAGCGCATTGCGACCGTAATCGGCGTCCATGAAGATGTAGGACCCCGGCTGCAGCTCCGTGTACACGCCGCTGTCGCGCTCGAGCTGCCAGGTGCCCGTGCCGGCGCCGGTGACGACGGGACACTCGATGCCGGCCGCCTCGATCGCGTTGCGCGTTTGCGCGGCCAGCGCGCAAGCGGCGGCGATCGCCTCGCCGCGCTCCTCGGGCGTGCGCCGATGCTGGGCGCCGCCGTGATACGCGTGGATGCCGCCGAACTCCAGCGCCGGCGAGGCCGCGATCGCACGCGCGACATGCACGGCGGGCTCGCCGGGCTCGACCCCGCAGCGATGCGCGCCGACGTCCACCTCCACCAGGACGCGCAAGGTCACCATCGCCTCCGCGGCCGCGGCGGCGAGCTCGGCCACGTTGTGCGCGTTGTCGGCGAGCACGGCGATGCGCGCGCTGTGCGCAAGCGAAAGAAGCTGCTGCTGCCGCGCGCGCCCGACCACCTCGTTGGTCACGAGCACGTCGGGAATGCCGGCGGCGACGAACACCGAGGCCTCGTGCACCGTCTGGCAGCAGATGCCTGCCGCGCCGAGCGCCATCTGCGCCCGCGCGATGTCCGGGCACTTGTGCGCCTTCGCGTGCGGCCGCAACGCGACACCCGCTGCGCGCACCGCATCGGCCATGAACCGCAGGTTGCGCTCGAACGCGTCGAGATCGAGCAGCAGTGCCGGCGTCTCGATCCCGGCGATCGCGTCGCCGCTGCGGGCGGGTGCCTCGCGCGTCATGAGCTCTGGTGCGCGGCGCCCGGACGCAAACGCGCCATGTTCGGCACGGGCAGGGCGCGGCGCAGCACGGTCTCGCCCAGCCACACCGCCGCGCGCTGGCCGCGCACGGCCACGAATTCCGGCGGGAGCTGGCGATAATCGTCGTTGTAGACGGCGAAGCTGTAGTCGCGGTAATAGCCCTGCTTGTCGAGACGGGTCACGAGATCGGCGAGTGCATCGCTGTGCACGCCTTCGCCCGGGAAGACGCGGAAGTGCGTGGCGGTGGCGAGCTGCTCCTCGGCGGAGCGGATCTGCTGCCACATGTAGTCGGAGAGCTGCACGAGAAAGATCTGCTCGGCATCGACGGCATCCAGCTCGTCGAGCGGCGTGTTGGCGGCGATGAAGTCGAACGAGTCGATCGCGACACCGAGGTTCGGGCATCCCGCGCGGAAGATGACGTCGGCCGCCGCGGGAAAGCCGTCCGCGGTCCGGCTCCAGGGCACGCCCTTGAACGCGATGCGGATGCCGAACGGGATCGCGAGCATCGCGAGCTTGCGCAGATCGCTCGCGACGTGCTCGGGATCGCCCGCCGCATGCTTGGACACGGACGCTTCCACGAGCAGCAGGCGCCCGCCGATGCGATGGCACAGCACGAGCATCGCCTTGGCGACGTCGAGCTTGTAGTCGTGCAGGTGCCCGGACAGGCCCTCGAAGTCGCGCAGCGTCTCGAACCCGGTGACGCGCAGGCCGCTCGCGAGCACGGCCGCGACACCGGCTTGCGTGCCCTGCGGATGATCGACGAGATCGCGCGCGGAGATCATCACCTGCGCGAAGCCCGCGCTCCTCACCGCCGCGAGCTTCGCCTCGAGCGAGCCCGCGAGCGAGGCCGTGTCCATGCCGAAGTCGACGTGATTCACGCGGCCGCTCCATCCGGGTCCATCGTGCTGTGCACCAGCTCGAACATCACGCTGCCGAAGTACGATTTCGTGAGCGCGCCGCGGTCGTTGGAGGGAACCTTGTCCGACACGAGGAACTCGACGCCGCGCTGCTCGAGCGCGACGACGGTCGCGCCCACGTCGGGCGTGCCGATGCCGATGCGCTGCAGATGCTCCTCCGTCGGCACGTCGGCCGAGGCTTCGCCCGGATCGATGATCTGCAGGAAGAACTTCTTGCACGGGCTCTGCAGGAGCAGGCCCTTGGGCATGATCCCGAAGCGCACGCGATTGGGCAGCGGCGTGAAGCCGAAGAGCTGCGAATAGAACTCCACCCAGTCGTCGGTGCGGTCGCCGCCGACGTACTGCACGATGCCGAAGAAGTGCATGCCGCTCACCGCGCTCGGATGCGGGTCGACGGTCGGGATGGGGCGGAAGTCGATGTCGTAGATCGAGAACTCGCGATAGCGGTCGACGAAGTAGATGAGGCTCTCGCCCACGCCGTGGATGGCGGGAATGTTGAGCTCCATCGCTTCCGCGCGCGCCGGGATCGCCCATGCGCCGAGATCGAGCGCGCGCTTGAACGCGTAGCCCGCATCGCGCACGCGCAACGCGAACGCGCTGATCACGGGCCGCTCCACGGGATTCACCGTGCGCGGCACGTCGGCCGGCTGCGCGTTCACGATGAGGTTCATGGAGCCCTGGCGATACAGCTCCACCTCGCGCGAGCGATGGCGCGCGATCGGGCGAAAGCCCATCATCTCCAGCACGCCCCCCAGCGCCTGCGGGCGCGAGGTCGCGAACTCGATGAACTCGATCCCGTCGAAGCCCAGCGGATTGATCGGCTCGGGGACCGCCTCGCGGTCCATGGCATTCGTCATCGGGCGTCCTTGTCGTTGGATGCGCGCGCCAGGCGACGCGCACGGTCCTGCAGGACGAATGATAGTGCAAGCGCCGATCGCCGACGCGCGTGCGTGGCCCCGCGCGCCTCAAACGAGAGGGCCGGCCAGCCGCTCGATGAGATTGCCGGTGTCGGGCCGCACGCCGCGCCACCACGCGAAGCTTTCGGCTGCCTGCTCGACCAGCATGCCGAGCCCGTCGGCAAGGCGCGTCGCGCCGGCAGCGCGGGCAACGCGCAGGAACGGCGTCAGCCCCTTGCCGTACACGAGGTCGTACGCGAGCGTGTCGGGACCGAACGCGCTCGCCGGCACGGGCGGCAGCTCGCCGCGCAGGCTGGCGGATGTCGCATTGATCACCAGGTCGAAGCGCATGCTGCCGAGGTCGTCGTAACCGCCCGCGACGAGCTCGCGCGCATCGAACTGGTCGGCGATCGACTTCGCCTTCGCTACCGTCCGGTTCACGAGCACGAGCAACGCCGGCTTCTGCTGCAGCAACGGCAGCATCGCGCCCCTTGCCGCACCGCCCGCGCCCAGCACGAGCACGCGCTTGCCGGCCGCTTCGACGCCGAGGTTGAACGTGATGTCGCGCACGAGACCCGAGCCGTCCACGTTGTCGGCGACGATGCGATCGCCATCGATGCGGATCACGTTCACGGCACCGGCGATGCGCGCACGCTCGAGCACTTCGCTCGCGATGTCGAACGCATCGAGCTTGAAGGGCGCGGTCACGTTCCCGCCTTTGCCGCCGTTCTGCCGGAACCGCGCAAGGGTCGCCTCGAACCCGCCGATCGGTGCCTCGATGGCTTCGTACACGAGGTCCTGACCCGTCTGCTGGGCGAACGTGGCATGGATCACCGGCTGCTTGCTGTGACTCACGGGATTGCCGAAGAGCGCATAGCGATCGGTCATCGTCGAAGGGCTCCCGCACCGCAACGCGCCGACGGCTTCCTCCGCGTACAGCACGCCGTCGCGCTCCATCGCCTCGATGTCCGCGCCCGAGTAGCCCGCCTCGGCCGCGATCTCGCGATTGTGCTGGCCCATGAGCGGCGCGACGCTCTTGGGCGACGTGTCGCATTCGGAAAAGCGGAACGGCAGATTCGGCAGGCGGATGCGGCCCAGCACGGGATGGTCCTGCTCGACCATCATGCCGCGGGCGATGACCTGCGGATCCGCAAGCACCTCGTCGATGCGCTGCACCTTCGCGCAGGGGACCTCCGCCGATTCCAGTGCGGCGAGGCATGCCTTGACGGAAGCCTGCGCCATCGCCCACGCGCGGATCCGCGCGAGGATCTCCTCGCGATGCGCGGTGCGGCCTTCGGGGCTGTGGAAGCGCGTGTCCGCAGCGAGCGCCTCGCCGCCGATCAGACGCGCCAGGCGCTTCCACGCGTCGTCCACCTGGGCGGCGATCACGAAATAGCCGTCGCGCCCCTCGAACACGCCGTACACGACCGATTGCGGGAGATCGTGCCCCGTCTGCACCGGGATCTCCTTGCCGCCCGAGAGCGTGTAGCACTGCACCGCATATTCGTGCATCGACACCATCGTGTCGTAGAGCGCCATGTCGATGTGCTGGCCGCGTCCCGACTTCACGCGACCGAGCAACGCCGCGCAGACGGCCGCGACGCCGTGGATGCCGGTGTACATGTCGGCGAGGGCGATGCGGAAGAGCGGCGGCGGCTTGCCGGGCTCGCCCACGAACGCCATCGCCCCGCTCTTCGCTTCCGCGATGACGCCGAAGCCCGGCTGCGCGGAATCGGGGCCGGTATGACCGTAGGCCGACACCGAGCAGTACACGAGCTTCGGATTGCGTTGCGCGAGCTCCATGTAGCCGAGGCCGAGCTTCTCCAGCGTGCCGGGCCGGTAGTTCTCGACGAACACGTCGGCCGTGTCCGTGAGCCTGTGCATCAGCTCCAGACCACGCGGATCCTTGAGGTTGATGCACAGCCCCTTCTTGCCCATGTTCTGCTGCAGGAAGTAGCCGCTCTGGCCCTTGATGAAGTAGGGATGCGCGCGGCCCGCGTCCCCCGCCTTCGGACGCTCGACCTTGATGACCTCGGCGCCCATGGCGGCGAGGCAGCGCGACAGGAACGGTCCCGCGAGGAAATGGCTGTAATCGATGACGCGAATGCCTTCGAGGGGAAGCGGCTGGCTTGGCATGGATGGATTTCGTTGACGGCGGTGGGCGAACGGCGGCGCTGCGGCGTGCACGAGGGCGCAAGCCCGGTGCGGAGGGCCGCGCGATCAGGGGCGCCGGGGGATCATGACGCGATGCTCGCCTTTCTGCACGACCTCGCCGCGCTGGTTCACGAGCTCGGCGGGCAGCACCACGATGCCCCAGCCGGGACGGCTGGTGGTGCGCATGCTGCCCACACGGAATTTCACGTGCAGCGTGTCGCCGATCCTGATCGGCAGCTTGAAGTCCCACGTCCAGCCGAGCGACATGCCCGGCAGGAAGCGGTACTCCGACTGCGTCTTGAGTCCGTCGGCGAGCGAAAGCCCGAGCAGCCCGTGCGCGACGCGGGTGCCGAACGGCGTCGTGCGCGCATAGGCCTCGTCCACGTGCACCGGCGTGAAATCACCCGTGAGCTTCGCGTACGCCATGATCATCTCCTCGGTCACCGTGACCGAAGGGCTGACCGCTTCGTCCCCGACCCTCGCGTCGTCGTAGTACTTCTCGACGACCGCGGCCGGGCCGGGCTGATGCGTCGTCGTCGCTTCGCGCCGCGCTCACGTCAGGCCGCCTTCCTCGCCTGCCTGGCGAAGGAAACCGCGGCGCGCAGGCCGAGCAGATAGCTGTCGAGGCCGAAGCCGCAGATCTGGCCCTGCGCGATGGGCGCGAACACCGAGTGGTGCCGGAATTCCTCGCGGGCGTGGATGTTGGACATGTGGATCTCGACGATCGGCACGGTCAGGATCGCGAGCGCGTCGCGGATGCCGTAGCTGTAGTGCGTCCACGCGCCGGCGTTGACCACGACGCCGTCCACGCCTTCCTTGAAGCCCTGGTGGATGCGGTCGCACATGTCGCCTTCGCTGTTCGTCTGGTAGCTCACCACCTCCGTGCCGAGCTCCTTGCCCAGCTCGCGCATCCGCGCGTCGATCTCGTCCAGCGTGATGGTGCCGTACTGCGCGGGATCGCGCTTGCCGAACATGTTGTGGTTGATGCCGTGCAGCATCAGGATCTTCATCGTGTCTCCGTCCATTCAAAAGCCCCGTTGTCCCGAACAGATCGCCCGGGACAATGGGGCTTGGGGTTGGTTACGCGCGCGGGTCGATCGCGAGTGCGCGCGCCACCGCGTCGCTCTTCGCCTGGATGAGCTCGAGCGCGAGCCCGTCCGGCAGCGACAATCCAGTTGCGGCCTTGCGGAAGCTCTTGCACCCCGCGCGCGTAGGCCTCCGCGAGCGCGGCCTCGAGGTCCTCGGTCATGATCCCGAGGTGCGCGATGCGTCCCTCGGGGCCGTCGAACGACGGATCGTGCATGAGCTGCAGGCCGCCGATGGTCCATACCTGCGTCGGCTTGTCGGCGGGCCCCTCCACCTCGCGCAACGTCATCCCGAGCACCTCGCGAAAGAAACGGATGTGCCACTGGATGTCCTTCACGCGCACCGCCGCGTGCTCGACATACGATCGATTCGAATAGGCCATCAGCCGAATGCCCCCGTTTGTGCGGTCGCCGGCGCTCACGCCTTCGGCGCGAAGTGCTGGAGCCAGTGCTCGATGCCCTTGATGCCGGCAACGAGCGTGCGATTGACCGGCGTGGGCACGCCGAGCTTCTCGCCCCAGCGCACGACCGAGCCGTTGATGAAATCGATCTCCGTCGGCGCGCCCTTCTCCAGCGACTGCAGGATCGACGCCTTGAACCCGGCCGGCAGGCCCGCCGACGCCTTGAGCCACGCGTCCTCCGGCTCGGTGATGGACAGCACGACTCCGCGCGCCTCGCGACCGCGATGCCTTCCGCCACCGCGGCGAGGGCGCAGTCGCGCACCTCGGGCACGGCATAGAGGCCGCCGTACGGCAGGCGCGTAATGCCGGAGAGGGCGCCGGTGGCGACATTGATCAGCAGCTTGTCCCACATCGTGCCCACGATGTTGTCGCTGACTTCGGTCGGCAGCCCCGCGCCGTTGAACTCGGCCGCGATGCGCTCGACGCGCGCCGTGCGCTTGCCGTCGAGCTCGCCGATGATCGTGAGCTTGCCCTTGGTGCCCGCCACAACCAGCCCGGGCGACAGCAGCACGCCGCCCACGTACGTCTTGCCCGCGAGCACATGATCGCGGCCCACGACGTCGGCCAGGATGTCCTCGTGCCCGAGGCCGTTCTGCAGCGACATCACGGCGGTCTGCGGGCCGACGAGCGAACGCGCCTGCTCCATCGCCTCGCGGGTGTGGAAGGACTTCACCAGCACGATCACGAGATCGACCGGGCCGATGGCTTCCGCACTGGTACGCGCCGTCACTTTCACCGGCCGGTCGGCGTCGCCTTCGCGCATGATCAGACCTTGGCTGTTCATGGCGTCGACGTGCTGGCGCCACGCGTCGACCAGATAGACGTCGGACCCGGCGGCGCTCAACGTCCCCCCGATCGTGCTGCCGAGTGAACCCGAGCCGAGCATGCAGATCTTCATTCGCATGGCCGTCTGCGCTCGTCTCAATAGCTGACGACGGATACGGCGCGCAGCTCCTCGGGCGTCGCGGTGCCGAAGCCGAAGAACTCGAGGTACGCCGGGATCATCTCGTACAGCATGTCGGTGCCCACCTGGACGCGGCAGCCACGCTCGCGCGCCGCCTGCAGCAGCGGCGTCATCTCGGCCTTCATCACGACCTCGCCCACGAACGTGCGCGATGCAAGGCGCGTCACGTCGAACGGCAGCGGATCGCCGTCCTTCATGCCGAGCGGGGTCGCGTTCACCACCATGTCGTAGCCCGCCGGATCGTTCGAGCCGACCTTCACCTCGATCCCGGGGTAGTGCCGGCGCAGCCGCGACGCGAGTCCCTCGGCAGCGGTGGCATCGACGTCGAACACCGAAAGCCCCGCCACGCCTTCGGCGGCGATCGAAGCGGCGATCGCGCAGCCCACGCCGCCCGCGCCGACCACGAGGCAGCGCGCGCCGCGGAAGTCGAAGCCCTTGCGCTTCGCGCCGCGCGTGAAGCCGTCGCCGTCGAACATGTCGCCGAGGAGCGTTCCGTCGGGCCGCTTCACGATCGCGTTGCACGACCCGGCGATCTTCACCGCCGTGCTCGTGTCGTCGAGGAGCTGCACGGTGGAGACCTTGTGCGGCATCGTGATGAGCGCACCCAGCACGTTGCCAAGCCGGAACAGCGGCCGCAGCAGCGCCGCATAGTCGTCGGCCTTGCACGCCATCGGCATCACCACCGCGTCGATGCCGCGGCTCGCGAACCACGGGTTGTAGATCAGCGGCGCCTTGAACGACTCGGTGGGATAGCCGATGTGCGGGATCAGGGTGGTGCGGCCGCTGATCGGCTTGGCGTTCGGAAATGGGTGACAGTCACGGCATTGCCTCAAGGGAGCGCCCGTAACGCGAGCGTCGGGTCAGAGTGTGTCGACCGGACGGCCGGTCCTCGCGGCTTCGGCGATCGCATCGGTGACGCGCAGGTTCTGCAGTCCGTCGCGCGCGGTGACGAGCGGCTCGGCTTCGCCGCGGATCACGGCGGCGAAGTGCTCGATCTGGTTCGCGAGCGGGTCCTCGCGCACGATCGGCTCCGTGCGCGTGGCGAACGGCTTGAACCACGAGCGGTCCTGGTCGCGCTCGTAGTAGCGCAGTCGCATCGTGGGCACGCCGAGCGAGCCGCGCGTGCCGATGATCGTGTACGCGTCCTCGTCGTCGTAGGTCGCGTACGCCTTGTTCTCCTGCGAGGTCTGCTCCCAGCTCTTGGGCGAGGCCGCCGTGTCCGAGAGCAGGAACGCGCCGAGCGCGCCGTTCCGGAAGCGCAGGTTGATCGCGACCGTATCCTCGACCGCGAAGCCGCGCGTCGCATTCGACGCGAACGCCTGCACGGCCACGATCTCGCCCACCATCGCGCGCAGGTTGTCGACCTCGTGGATCATGTTGATCAGGATGGGGCCGCCGCCGGGCTGCGCGCCGCCACGCGTTCGGGCCGTCGTAATAGCCTTCGCTGTCGGGCTTGTAGAACACCGCGCTGCCCATCACGGCGACGAGCGGGCCGAGGATGCCGGAGCGCACGATCTCGACCGCCTTGCGCAGGATCGGGCTGTGGCGGCGATGATGGCCGACGAGGATCTTCACGTTCGCACGCTCGGCCGCCTCGGTGAGGCGCAGGCCCTCGGCGTACGTGTGCGCAATGGGCTTCTCGACGAGCGTGGGCACGCGCGCCGCCACGCATTCCAGTCCCTGCTCGACGTGGAGCTGGTTGGGCGTCGCGAGGATCACGCCGTCGGGCTTGTCCGTCGCGAACATCTCGCCCAAGCGACGCGTACAGCGGCACGTCGGCGCTGCGTGCCACCTCCGCGGCCTTGGGCGAGATGTCGACGATCGAGGCGAGCTGCGCGCAGCGGCTCTTGCGGATCTCCTCGACGTGCCGCAGCCCGATGGCACCTGCGCCGGCGACTGCGATTCGTACCTTGGGCATGTCGGCCAGTGAAGGCGAGGTTGCGGAAAGTCCGTGGCGCAGCGACTCGCGCCACGGACTTCGGGACGGCTTACTTGCCGCTGCGGACCTTCTCGATCGCGGCGTAGAACCGCTTGGCGAAGTCCTCGCCGACTTCCTGCTGAACTTGTCGACGACGGGCTTGACCTTGGCGCGCACCTTGGCCACTTCCGCCGGCGGCAGCTCGGTCACTTCCATCGTCTTCTTGAGCTCGGCGAGCGCCTTGTCCTGCGCGTCACGCGACACCTGGCGCTGGTAGACCGCCGATTCCTTGCGCGGCAGCGAGCACGATCGCCTGCTCGTCCTTGTTGAGCTTGTCCCAGCTCTTCTTGCTCATCAGGAACGACTGCGGGTTGTAGATGTGCCGCGTGACCGCCGAGGTACTTCTGCACTTCGTTGAACTTGTTCGCGAGAATCACCGTGTACGGGTTCTCCTGCCCGTCGATCGTCTTCTGCTCGAGCGCGGTGTAGACCTCGGGGAAGGCCATCGGCACCGCGTTCGCACCGAGCGCATTGAAGGTGTCGATGTAGATCGGCGACTGGATCACGCGCAGCTTGAGCCCGGCGATGTCGTCCGCCGTCTTGATCGGACGCCGGCTGTCGGTGACGTTGCGAAAGCCGAGGTCGTAGTAGGCGAGGTTGACGAGACCCTTGGCCGGCAGCTTGTCGGCGAGCTCCTTGCCCATCGGGCCATCGAGGACGGCGTCGGCCTCCTGCGCGTTGCCGAACAGGAACGGGAAGTCGACGATCGCGAATTCCTTGACCTGGGCCTGCAGGATGCCGGAGTTCATCGAGGTCATGTCGATGGTGCCGCCCTGCACCGCGGAGAGCACCTGCACGTCGCCGCCGAGCACGCCACCCGGGAACAGCTTCACGGTCATCTTGCCGCCGCTCTTCTGCGACAGGAGCTGTGCGAACTTCTCGCCGCCCAGCACGATCGGGTGGCCGGCGGGATTGGCGGTGGTCCACCGGAACTGGTGCTCGCGCACCTGCGCCTGCGCGCCGGACACCAGGAACAGGCCGCATACCGCAGCCATCACCAGACTCAACGACTTGATCTTCACCTTCATCTCCTCATTGGATTGGACCGAAACCGGTCGACTGCTCAGGGAAACGCGCGACCCTGAAAGAATCGATGCCTCAACCTCCGAACCACTTGGCCGGCACCATGACGAGCGCCGGGAAGAAAACGAGCAGCAGCAGCACGATGGTGTGGGCGACCAGGAACGGCCAGACGCCCTTCACCACCTGCGTCATCGAGCTCTTGGTCGCACCGGCCACGACATTCAGCACGGTGCCCACCGGCGGGGTGATGAGGCCGATGGAGCCGCACACCACGAACAGCACGCCGAAATAGATCGGGTCGATGCCGGCCTTCTTCGCCACCGGCAGCAGCACCGGGGTCAGGATCAGGATGATCGGCGTCAGGTCCATCGCGCAGCCGACGCGCGAACAGGATCGCCAGCATCGCGAGCAGCAGCAGCGTCTGGTTGCCCATCAGCGGCTGCAGCAACGTGACCACCTGCGCCGGCAGGTCGGCGATCGTGATCAGCCATGCGGCCACCAGCGCGGCGGCCACCAGGAACATCACCACACCCGTGCTCCTGGCTGCGGTGACGAACACCTCGAGGAGCTGCGAGACCTTGAGCTCCCTGTAGACGAAGATCGCCACGAACAGCGCGTACACGGCGGCGACGACCGCCGCTTCGGTCGGCGTGAACACGCCGAACTTCAGGCCGAAGATGATGATCACCGGGAGCATCAAGGCCCACACGCCTTCGGCCAATGCGCGTCCGACGTCGCCCCAGCTCTGCTTCTCCTGCGGGGCGAGCTGCTCGTGCCGGCCCACCCACCACCACGCTACCGCGAGGCCCAGCCCCATCAGGATGCCGGGCACGATCCCGGCGAGGAACAGCTTGGAGATCGACACGCCGCCGGCCACCCCGAACAGGATGAACGGGATGCTCGGCGGAATGATCGGCCCGATGATCCCGCCGGCGGCGACCAGGCCCACCGAGCGTGCCGCGGTCGTGCCCGGCCGCCGTCATCATCGGTACCAGCAGCGTCGAGAGTGCCGCCGCATCGGCGACGGCCGATCCGGAGAGGCTCGCGAGCAGGCAGGATGCGAGGATCGTGACGTAGCCCAGCCCGCCCTTGCGATGGCCGACGAGCGCGAGCGCCACCTTCACGATGCGCTTCGACAGGCCCGCCGGTGTTCATCACCTCGCCGGCGAGCAGGAAGAACGGCACCGCGAGCAGCGTGAAGGTCGTGGTGCCGTTGATCAGGTTCTGCGCGATGATCTGCGTGTCGAACATGTCCAGGTGCCACATCAGGGCCACAGCGGACACGAGCAGGCGAATAGGCGATCGGCATGCCGATCACCATGCTGCCGAGCAGCGCGCCGAGGAAGACGACGATGGTCATGATGGGCTCCGGTCAGGCGCGGCGCGAAGAGACGTGCGCGGCGGCTTCGACGTCGCGCTCGTCGAGCTCGAGCTTGTGCCGATCAGCCTCGGCCAGGGCCTCGCCGCCTTCGGACTCGACCATCACCAGCTCGGCGCCTTTCGCCTTGCCGGTGACGGTCCGGTACAGATCGGAGAGAAGGATCACGATGGCGACGACGCTGAAGCAGCAAGCCCGATGCCATACAGCCAGCCTTGCGACAGGCCCGACGCCGGCGCGTGCGCGTCCAGGTTGATCAGCGTCTGGTCCCAGCTCCCGCGCAGGAACAGCGCCGTCACGCCGATCATCATGCAGCTGCGTGAGGGCGAGGCACGCGCGCTGTCCCGCTTCCGGGAGCTTCGCTACGACGGAGTCGAACCCGAGGTGGCCGTGCTCGCGCAGCGCGATCAGGGCCGCGAGGTAGGTGACGTAAGTCAAGAGCCACGACGACAGCTCCTCGGATACGCTGATGCCGGTGTTGAACGCATACCGCAGCACCACGTTCAGGAACACCAGCACCACCATGACGGCGAGGCACAGTGCTGCCGCGATCTTGAGCAGGTGAAATAGGCCGTCGACGACACGGTTCATGGCGAGCCTCTCAGGAGTTGAACAACGCGTGGGCTGCGAGGCGCCGGATCCGGATCGCGCGGCCATCAGAACATCTCCCCGCCGCGTGCCCGGCGGATGATGTCGAAGACGGTGACGAGGTCGCCGATCGGAATCTGCCCCGGCGCCGACGCCGACTCGCCGACCGCGAACGACAGGCCGGATCCGAACAGGCCGCCGATCATCCGCGTCACCGCGCCGAGCGGTCCCGTCGACATGCTGATCAACGGGATGTGCGCCTTCGCGTCCGCCTGGGCGGTCGCCGCGAGCAGCGTGAGCACGTCCGCGGAATCGCGCGGCACCACCTGCACCATCGCGACGTCGGCGCCCAGGCGCTCGGCCTCGAGGAAGCGCCCGACGAGAAACTCGAGACCGGGCGTGTAGGCGGTGTTGTGGTACGACAGGATGAGCCGCACTTCATGCGCCTTCGTGCTCTCGCGCACCCGGCGCACGTGCTCCGGGTCGCTCTCCATCTCGAAGTCGATGAAGTCGACGAGCCGTTGCGCACTGATGGCGGCGTAGAGCTCGACCACCCGCTCGTCGTCGATCGGGATCCGCTGTCCGCCTTCATCCGCCGAGCGGCACGTGAAGATGACGGGTGTGCGGCCGACTTTCTCGCGCAGCGCCCGCGCGGTAGCGAGCACCGCCGCGGTATCCGCGATCGCATCGAAGTGATCGACACGCCATTCCACGAGGTCCGGCTTCTTGGCGAGCACGCTCGCCGCTTCCGCGAGCACGCGCTCGCGCGTCCTGCCCACCAACGGAGTGCAAACGAGCGGCGTGTCGCCGTCGCGCTTCTTGCCGTGGGTGCCGATCACGATCCTGTGCTTCACGAGACGCTCCTCGTTTCCGGATGCTCGGCCAGGTACGCCTTGAGCGTCTCCAGGCAGCGCGTCGCGTGCTCGGCGTAGCCCAGCTCCTCGTGCCGCGCCTTGTTGGGCAGCTCGATCGAGTACACGCAATGCGGGATGTGCCCGAGGATGGCCGCGATGTCGATGCCGCCCTCGCCGACATACAGCCGCGCTTCGCGCAGGATGCGGATCATCTCCTGCCGCTCGGTCGGGATCTCCGCAGGCGCATCGCAAAGATGCGCGAAGTGGAACCACTCGCGCGGCAGCGCGTCGAGAGTCGGCGGGATCGTCGCCCGCGCGATGGAAGTGATGCATGTCGACCATCAGGCCCGCGTTGCTCCGTTCGATGGTGGACAGAACGTCGACGGCTCCTGCCAGGTTGCGTACGGCTGCGATCGGCACGTACTCGAGGTCCACCGTCAGCCCGAACGGCTTCGCGAGATCGCAGAGCTCGGCGAACTTCTCGACGTAGAAGTCGCGCTCCCCGCCCCAGATGCTCGACAGCACGGCCTTCGCGCCCAGCTCGGCGGAGACTTCCATCGCGGGCAGGTAGCTCTTCGAGATCGACGCCCTCGAAGATCCGCGCGAGCTCGATGTCGTGCACGCGCACGCCGGTCGACGCGAGCGCGGTCTTCGTCTGGCGCAGCATCTGCCTGTTCTCGGCGAGCGCGTAGTTCGGCTCGCCGGGCAGGCCCATGAAGATCGGGCGGATGCTGACGTAGTCGTAGCCGGCGCGCGCGGCGATGTAGGTCATCTCCGGCGGCGCGCAGCCCAGCACCGTGAGGTGGGCGAGCGAGAATTCCTGCTTCATCGCATCGCTCCGCTCAGACGCCGGTGGCGACGTGATGGACCTTTCGGCCGGGCGAGTAGATGTCCATGATGTTCCAATGGCCGCCCGTCGGCACCGGCTCGTTCTGCATCATGACGTCGATCACGAACGGGCGGTTCGCCTTGATGGCGCGCTCGAGCGCGGGCTTGAATTCGGCCGCCGATTGCACCTTGATGCCTTCGACGCCGTACGCCGTCGCGATCGCGGCGTAATCGGGCGAGTACGGCACGCCGTCCTTCTCGAACACCGTGCCGAACGTCGTGTCGTAATGCGCCTTCTCGAGGCCTGCGATGGTCCCGAACGCGCAGTTGTTCATGATCACCCAGATGGCGGGGACGTTCTCGTCGAACGCCGTCGCAAGCACGGCCGGGTTCTGGCCGAACCCGCCGTCGCCCACGAGCGCGACCACCACGCGATCGGGCTGCGCGATCTTGGCGCCCAGCGCCGCCGCGGGGCCGAAGCCCATCGTCGCGTAGCCGCCGGGCGTGAAGATCGTGCCCGGCTCGTAGATCGGGAACTGCTGGCCCACGCCGTTCTTGTTCCAGCCCACGTCGGTGGTGATCAGCGCGTTGCGCGGAAGCACCTCGCGCACGTCGGCGAGGATGCGCTCGGGCCGCATCGGAAACGCGTTGCTCTGCTGATGCGCGCGGTTGCTCGCGAGGAACTGCCGTGCGGTTCGCCGCGATCTCGCTCACGAGCTCCGGCCGCTTGATCCCCTGCGGCACCATCCGCTTCGCGACGCGATTCAGGACCTTCAGCGCTTCCTTGAGGTCGGCGACCGCGCCGATCTCGACCGGAAAGTTGCGCCCGATCTCCGCGGGATCGATGTCGATGTGGATGAGCTTCGCCGGCGGGAAGTGGAACGCGTATTCCGGCTCCCACGAGCTCGAATCCGCTTCGGCGAACCGCGTGCCGATGCCCAGCACCCAGTCGGCCTGCTGGCACTTCTCGTTGATGAACTTCGTGCCCCAGAAGCCCGTCATGCCGAGGGTCAGCGGGTGATCGTCCGGGAGCGCACCCTTGCCCATGAGCGTGTGCGCGACGGGCAGGCCGAGGTGATCGACCAGCTCGCGCATCTCGGCGGCCGCATCCGCGAGGAGCACGCCGCCGCCGGCATAGAGCAGCGGGCGCTTGGCGCTCGCGAGCGCGCTCACGATCTGCTCGGCCGTGCGATCGTCGATCGAGGGCTTGTGCAGGTTGCGCGTGTGATGACGCACGCGCTCGAAGAGCTCGACATCGATCTCCTTGGAGAAGATGTCCATCGGCACGTCGACCAGCACCGGGCCCGGGCGGCCGCTCTCGGCGAGCTGGAATGCCTTCTCCATGACCTCGGGGAACAGATGCGGCTGGTCCGCGCGCCACGCGCGCTTCACGAACGGACGATAGATCTCGTACTGCGAGGCGTCCGAATGCAGGTTCACTTCCTGGTGCGGATGCTTGCCGTAGTAGTGCGTCGGCACGTCGCCGGCGATGACGACCATCGGAATCGAATCCAGGGCGGCATTCGCCACGCCGGTGGCGGCGTTGGTCAGTCCGGGCCCGAGGTGCGTGAGCACGACCGAAGTCTGCTTCTTCGCGCGCGCATAGCCGTCGGCCGCGTGCGCGGCGATCTGCTCGTGCCGCACGTTGACGAACTTGATCCTGTGGCTCTTCGAAAGCGCCGCGAGGACGGCGATGTTGGTGTGTCCGCACAGGCCGAAGATGTGCTCGACGCCGCGCCACTCGAGGTACTTCACGAGCTGGTTGCTGATGAGGTCCTTCATGCTGTCCTCCTGGAGTTCGTGCGATGCGCCGCGGTTCCCGCCGTGTCCCGAGCGATTGTTCGGGACTGAATGGGCCGGCGCGCATGATATCAGTCGTCGCCGTCCGCCTGCGCCGCGTCGACCGCGCGCGGCACGGGACGTCGCGCCGGGCCGCTGTATTGGTACGGAATCTCGCGCGGCATCGGGCCCATGATGCGGCGCCCGCGCTGCTTCTGCTCCCATGCGTGGGCGAGGATGCCGACGGAGCGCGACAGGGCGAAGAGGCCCCGTCCGAGCTCGGGCTCGAAGCCGAGCTCGCAGAAGATCACGGCGGTGATGCCGTCGATGTTCATCGGGATCGGCTTGCTCTTGAGGCCCTTGAGCGCGGTCTCGACCGCGTGGCCGATGGCGGCAAACCGCCCCGCCACCGCGCCCTTCGCTTGCGCCTGCTCGACCAGCCGGAACAGCGGCACGACGCGCGGATCGACGGGATGGAACCGGTGACCGAAGCCGGGGACGATCTTCTCGCCCGGCCGCGCGATGGCGCGCGATCACGGCGCTCGCGGCCTGCACGAGGTCGCCCTCGGGGCCGGCCTCCGCATCGATCTCGCGATAGAGCTCCATGCACTGCTGGCCGGCGCCGCCGTGGATGTCGTCGAGCACGTTGACGGCCGACGCCATCGCGCCGTTCACCGGCAGTCCGCAGGTGACCGCCATGCGCGCGATCGCGATCGACGGGGCGTGCGGGCCGTGGTCGACGCCGGGCACGAGTGCCGCCTCCAGCAGGTTGGCCTGGTCGCGCGTGGGCAATTCGCCCCGCAGCATCAGCCAGATCATCTCGGGAAAGCGCACGCGTCCGATCAGCTCCTCGATGGGATAGCCGCGGATCGCGATCTCACCGGGATGGATGTCGATGATGGAGGTGTCCCACCACGCGCTGCAGTCGGCGAGAAGCTGTTCGGGTGTCTTCGTGGCCATGGGCTCGCTCGAGTTGATGGATGAGTCGTCGCGGCACCCCGTTACTCGGAGTAATTACTCTGAGTAACGGGTGGGGGGGCGGCCGATCACGTCGTGATCATCTCGCCTTCTTCCTCGAGCGCCGGATCGTAGAACTCGCCGAAGAGCTCCTCGTCGGAGGGCTTGTCCTCCTTGATCGGCACCGACACCCACGTGGTGTTGAGGTAGTGCTTGAGGTGCACGTTCTCGGACACGACGTTGCCGCCCCACGTGCCGCAGCCGAGGCTCGAGGTCATCGGCATGCCGTTGTTGAACGCACCCGCATTCGCCTTCGACTGCGGTTGCCGGACCATGATCCGCGATACCGGCGCCGCGAGGGCGAGGCGATTGATGTGGTCCTGGTCGAACGAGTAGATGCCGCAGGAGTGGCCCTTCCCGCCGACCTCGTAGATGCCGCGCATCATCTGCAGGGCCTGATCGAAGCCGCTGTACTTGTAGACGGCGAGCAGCGTGGTGAGCTTCTCGCCCGAGTAGGGATGATCCTTGCCGATGCCGTCGCCGTGCACGATGATGAACTTGCGATCGGCGGGAATGGAGAACCCGGCGGCGCTGGCGAGCTGTTGCGGCGCGATCGCGACGGTGTCGGGCAGGCGATGGTTCTCGTCGTCCCACATCACGCGGCGAAGCTGAGCCTTCTCGGCGTCGGAGGCGAGATGACCGCCTTCCTTCTGCAGCTGTGCAAGGAAGCGATCGAAGATGCTCGCCTCGATGATCAGGTTGCCGTCGGCCGAGCAGCCCGAGCCGAAGTCGGACGTCTTGGAGACGCGCGTGTTGCGCGCCGCTTCCTCGATGTTGGCGGTCTCGTCGATGATCATCGTCGAGTTGCCCGCGCCCACGCCGTAGGCCGGCGTGCCGGAGCTGTACGCGGCGCGCACCATCGGCTGGCCGCCCGTGGCGATGATGAGATCCGCGCGCGCCATCAGCGCCTGCGACATCGGGATGTTGACCTTGGTGAGGCACTGCAGGATGTCGGCGGGCGCACCTTCGCGCTCGAGCGCCTCGCGCATCAGGCGCACGGTCTCGAACGACGTCTTCTTCGAGCGCGGATGCGGGGAGTAGATGACGACGTCGCGCGCCTTGATCGCGTAGATCGCGTTGCCCGCGGGCGTGAGGTCCGGGTTGGTCGTCGGCACGATGCACGCGATGATGCCGGCCGGCTTGCCGTACTTCACGATGCCCTTTTCCGGCAGCTCCTCGATGATGCCCACGCTCTTCTGGCGCAGCGCATCGCGCAGCACGCCGCGGATCTTCATGCGCTTGCCCATGCGGCTCACCGCGTCGCCGAGGCCGCTTTCCTTGATCCCCATGTCGACGAGCCGGGTGAACGTCTTCTTGTTGGCGACGGCCCACGCCACGGCCTGGCACAGGCGATCGACGCGCGCCTGGTCGTACGTCTCGATGATCGCCAGCGCCTTGCGCGCGCGCTCGAACGCCTGATCGAGCTCCTGCTGCTGCTCTTCGGTGAGGCCCTTCTTCGGTTCGGTGACGTCAGCCATTGCCAGTCTCCTGATCGGGGTGCCGGGGGTCCGGGGCGGTCCGGCGGTGCGGTGTGCGGTGCAGCCTTCGGTGCGGTGGGCAGCGAGCGCGGGCTCGCGATGGACGCAACGATAGGAGGATCCGGATCGCCCAACAAGGGCGTCTAGCGACGTTGTGTGCGTCTAGCGAACATAAAATTCGCACTGCGGCCAACTTTGCGCTATCTTGACTCTCGAATGCGGTCAACGAGCCGTACCGCGGGCGTTGCGCGCCCACCCCGTCTCCACATGCGTAGGTGACCGATGGCTCGAAGCCAAGCGACACAGATCAAGGACTTGCCGGAGGACCAGCCCGTCGTCGACAGCGGGGTGAAACCGCTGCGCCCCGCGGCCGGCCCCGGCCGCCAACTTCACGGACCCCAACACGCTTGCAGCCGAGACGATCGAGCGCTACGCGGACGATCCGAACTTCGTGACCGCCCTCGCCCGTGGCCTTGCGGTGCTGCTGGCGCTCTCCGACAAGCGCCGCCACATGTCCATCGCCCAGGTGGCGCATCGCACCGGCATTCCGCGCGCCGCCGCGCGTCGCAGCCTGCACACGCTGTCGAAGCTCGGGTTCGCCGCCACCGACGAAGCGCGGCGCTTCTACCTGCGTCCGCGCGTGCTGTCGTTCAGCCACGCGTACCTGTCCGCATCGCCGCTCACCACCCTGGCGCAGCCGATACTCGACCGCCTGGGCGAGTCGCTGCACGAGGCCTGCTCGCTCACGGTGCTCGATGGCGACGACATCGTGTATCTCGCGCGCTCGACGTCGTCGCGGATCATGTCGCCCGCGCTCAACGTGGGACGACGGCAGCCGGCGTACTGCACGTCCGTCGGGCATCTCATGCTCGCGCAGCTGCCGCAGGAGGATCTCGACGACTACCTGGCGCGCGTGCGCTTCTATCCCTTCACCGAGCACACGATCAGCTCCGTCGCGAAGCTCAAGAGCGCGATCGCGCTCGCGCGCGAGATGGACTACGCGTACACCGCACAGCAGACGGAGCTGCGGCTGTGCTCGTTCGCCGTCCCCGTGCGCGACACGATGGGCACCTACGTCGCCGGCATCAACCTGATCCTTCAGGGACGGCTGCTCGACCGCGACGAGATGGCCGCACGCTTCCTGCGTCCGCTGCAGGACGCCGCGCGCGAGCTCGGTTCGCTGCTGATTCCCTAGTGCGCGACGTGGCGGAAGCGTCCACCGCGGGCCGCGGAGCCGCCGGCACATCGGCCGCTTCGTCCGCGCGCGCGGTTGCGCAGGGCCGACTTCAGGCGCGCAACATCGCGTCGGCGGCGGGACTGGTCGTGCTGACGGTGTTCTGCTTCTCCCTGATCGACGCGATGAGCAAGGACCTCGCGCAGCGGTACTCGGTCGGCTTCGTCGTGTGGGCCCGCTACGTCGTGCAGCTCGCCGGACTCTCGGCGTGGCTGCTGCCCACGCTGGGCATGCGCGTGCTGAGGACGCGGCACCTGCGCCTGCATTTCGTGCGCGGCATGCTGCTCGCGGGCTCGTCCATGTTCGCCGTGCTGGCGTTCCGGTACCTGCCGCTCGCCGATGCCACGGCGCTCAACTATTCCTCACCGACGCTCGTCGCGGTCATGGCCGTGCTGGTGCTGAAGGAGCGCATGACGCGCATGCGGATCGCCTTCGTGATCGCCGGCATCGTCGGCATGCTGATGATCGTGCGCCCCGGCACGGACGTGTTCCACGGCGCGGCGGTGTTCAGCGTGTGCGGTGCGGCGTGCTATGCGCTCTATCAGGTGCTCACCAGCAAGCTCGCCGGCGAGTCGGGGCTGACGCTGCTGTTCTACGGGGTCGCCGTCGGCCTCGCGACGTGCACGCTCATGCTCCCGTGGTTCACCGTGTCGACCTCGATCCCGTTGCGCGACATCGCCGCGCTCCTCGCGAGCGGCGTCCTCGCCACGTTGGGCCATTTCCTGCTGATCCGCGCGTACCAGCGGGCGCCGGCGTCGGCCATCGCGCCCTTCACGTACATGCAGCTCGTGTTCGCGACGGCGATGGGCTGGCTCGCCTTCGGCCAGCTTCCCGATGCCTGGACGCAAGCGGGCATGGTGGTCATCGCCGGCAGCGGGATCGTCGTGCTCTGGCTGGAACGGCGGTGGTAACTCAACCTCCGAACCACTTGGCCGGCACCATGACGAGCGCCGGGAAGAAGATGAGCAGCAACAGGACGACGATGTGCGTGAGCAGGAACGGCCAGACGCCCTTTACAACGTCAAGCATCGAGCTCTTGGTCGCACCGGCCACGACGTTCAGCACGACGCCCACCGGCGGGGTGATGAGACCGATGGAGCCGCAGATCACGAACAACACACCAAAGTAGATGGGGTCGATGCCCGCCTGCTTGGCTACCGGCAGCAGCACGGGCGTCAGGATCAGGATGATCGGCGCGAGGTCCATCGCGCAGCCGACGGCGAACAGGATGGCCATGATCGCGAGCAGCAGCATGGTCTGGTTGCCCATGAGGGGTTGCAGCAGCGTCACCATCTGGCCCGGCAGGTCGGCGATCGTGATCAGCCATGCGGCCACCAGCGCGGCAGCCACCAGGAACATCACGATGCCCGTGCTCCTGGCTGCAGTGACGAACACCTCGAGGAGCTGCGTGAGCTTGAGCTCCCGGTAGATGAAGATCGCCACGAACAGCGCGTACACGGCGGCGACGACCGCCGCTTCGGTCGGCGTGAACACGCCGAACTTCAGGCCGACGATGATGATCACCGGGAGCATCAAGGCCCACACCCCTTCGGCCAATGCGCGTCGGACATCGCCCCAGCTCTGCTTCTCCTGCGGGACGAGCTGCTCGTGCCGGCCCACCCACCACCACGCTATCGCGAGGCCCACCCCCATCAGGATGCCGGGCGCGATCCCGGCGAGGAAGAGCTTGGAGATCGACACGCCGCCGGCCACCCCGAACAGGATGAACGGGATGCTCGGCGGAATGACCGGCCCGATGATGCCGCCGGCGGCGACGAGGCCCACGGCGCGTCCGCGGTCGTGCCCGGCGGTGACCATCATCGGCACCAGCAGCGTCGACAACGCCGCGGCGTCCGCAACGGCCGACCCCGACAGGCTCGCGAGCAGGCAGGACGCGAGGATCGTGACGTAGCCCAGCCCGCCCTTGCGGTGGCCGACGAGCGCGAGCGCGACCTTCACGATGCGCTTCGACAAGCCGCCGGTGTTCATCACCTCGCCGGCGAGCAGGAAGAACGGCACCGCGAGCAGCGTGAAGGTGGTGGTGCCGTTGATCAGGTTCTGCGCGATGATCTGCGTGTCGAACATGTCCAGGTGCCACATCAGGGCCACGGCGGACACGAGCAGGGAATAGGCGATCGGCATCCCGATCACCATGCTGCCGAGCAGCGCGCCGAGGAAGACGACGATGGTCATGATGGGCTCCGGTCAGGCGCGGCGTGAAGAGATGTGCGCGGCGGCTTCGACCTCGCGCTCGTCGAGCTCGAGCTTGTGCCGTTCGGCCTCGGCCAGGGCCTCGCCGCCTTCGGACTCGACCATCACCAGCTCCGCGCCCTTCGCCTTGCCGGTGACGGTCCGGTACAGGTCGGACAGCAGGATCACGATGGCGACGACGCTGAAGAGCAGCCCGATGCCGTAGAGCCAGCCTTGCGACAGGCCCGACGCCGGCGCGTGCGCGTCCAGGTTGATCAGCGTCTGCTTCCAGCTCCCGTGGAGGAACATCGCGGTGACGGCGATCATCATGAGCTGGGTGATCGTGAGGCACAGCCGCTGGCCGGCTTCCGGCAACTTGGCAACGAACGCATCGAACCCGAGGTGGCCGTGCTCGCGCAGCGCGATCAGGGCCGCGAGGTAGGTGACGTAAGTCAGGAGCCAGGACGGCAGCTCCTCGGATACGCTGATGCCGGTGTTGAACGCATACCGCAGCACGACGTTCAGGAACACCACCACCACCATGACGGCGAGGCAGAGCGCAACCGCGATCTTCAGGAAGTGGAACAGGGCGTCGGCAACACGTTTCATGGCAACCCTTCGGAAGTGCAGCACGGCTTCGCAGCGCAACCCGCGCGATCAGGGCGCTCGTACTGAGCGCTGGTTGGGCATGCGCAACGGCACATCTACGGCGTGGCCAAGGCGCGCGCTTCTCGCGATGGCTTCCAGTGTGGCGGCGGTGTCCAGGCTCGCCCCCGCAGCTTCGTCCATGCCCGCACGATCGCCGTCGCGCACCATGGTCGCAAACGCTTCAGCAGCAAACAGGAAGCCGCTGCCAACTTCGGAGCGGATCTCCTCGAACGGAACGGTATTCGCCCGACCGCGTCGAATCCGCATCTGGCTCGGCAGGTATCCGAACGCATCGCCTCCTGGGGGAGCACCGGTGTGGTTCAGGTACTCGGTTTCGATCGTGCCCTCGGAGCCCGCGATCGTGGCGCGGCGATGGTTTGCCGCTTCGATGGTGCACGACAACTGCGCGCGCCGTCCGTCGGCGTAGTACAGCGTCGCCATCGTGCTGAGGTCCACGCCCGTATCGGCCCAGGTCGCGTCCGCGTTCACCTTCTCGGGCGCGCATCCCATCACAAGCCGGATCAGGCTTGCGGGGTAGCTGCCCGCATCCAGCAGCGCGCCGCCTCCCAATTCGGCCTTCATGCGGATATTCGTTTGCGGATTGAGCACCGGAAACCCGAAGCAGGCCTGCACGGAACGAACGGTGCCTATCGCGCCGCCGTGCAACAGCGCCAGCATCGCGCCCGTCTGGGGCTGGAACCAGTACGGATACGCCTCGAGCAGGACACGCCCGTTGCGCTGCGCAGCTTCGAACATCGCCTGCCCTTCGCGCAGACTCAGGGCAAGCGGCTTCTCGCACAGCACGTGCTTGCCGCTTTCGAGCGCGTTGATCGCCCATGCAGCGTGCAGGCTATTGGGCAGGGGCAGGTAGATCGCATCGACGTCCCGGTCCGCCAGCAACGCTTCGTAGCTGCCATGGTGGGACCCGATTCCATACGTGTTTGCAAAAGCCGCGGCCGTATCCGCGCTTCGGCTTGCGACGGCGCTCATGCGCACCAGCGTGCTCGGTGCCACGTCGCGCACGAATTGCCTGGCAATGTTGGCGCAGCCCAGGATGCCCACGCGCAGCACGGCGTTCTCCCGCTCGGTCGTACTCATCGAATGCCTCGCGTCGTCGTTGCGGCGCCGATCTTGGCCGGGCCGCCCTTGTCGAGAAGTGCAGCATGTGGCCGCTGACACCGAGCCAGTGCGTCACAGCTTGGAAAGCAATTGCTCCATGGCTGCGCGTCCACGTCGGGCACGCTCCAGAGCGGAGCTGCCCAGGGCGCGGTATCGAGTCGGACATTCCAGGCTAAGCGGTGCGTCCGAAGGCAGTGCTCGCAGCATCGACACCAGGTCGATACCGCCCTCACCCGGAAATGCACGTTCCGAGCGCGCCTGGAAAATCATCGTCTCACGATCCTCGGGCCGCGGCATGTATCCGTCGCACACCTGGGCATACCCGACATGCTCTGCAGGCAAGGCTGCAATGTCGGCAGCCGTGCCGCCGACCCTGTCCAAGTGAATCGTATCAATCAGGACCTTCGCATTTGGCTTCGCGACGTCGGCGACGATCCTGCTCGCTTGAGCTAGCGTCTTGAGCCCGGTCCAGGGCGTCGGCTCGAAGTGGAACGACATGGCATATCGCTCGCCGAGTTCGCACAGCTCGGCCAGGAGCTCGGTCAACCTGCCCTCGTCCGGCTCGTAACCGTTGACCATGGCGTTCAATGCGCCCAGGCACGCGGCGGTGTCCAGCCACGGTTCGAAGTCGGCAACCACGGTGTCGCCATCGAGGCGCAGGACGCCCCAGTCGAGTACGCCTACGCCGGTGTCCCGAAGCGCCGCGAGCGTCTCCCGACGCATCGGGGTGTCGCCTACGATCGGCTGCTGAGACTCCCCGGGGGCAATCGACTTGAGCCGCAGCCCGACGTGGGTGTATCCGGCATCCGCCGCGGTGCGCACGAGCTCAGGCGGGGTGAGCTCGGCGACGGTCAGATAATCCAGCGAAATGATCCGCACGTTACCGTTCCTTTCCAGCGCATTGCGAGCACCGCGCTCGGGCACGGCGGCGCCGACGCATGATGGGACTTGTCAGGCCATGGGCCCACGCCCTAGACGAGGGATGCCCCGCCATCCAGCGTCACGATGGTGCCCGTTGCATAACGCGTCCCTGCCAGCAGCAAGAGCTGACGCGCTATGTCGTCCGCCGTACCGACCACCCCGGCCGGATAGGTCGCCGCGGCTTTCGCCATCATCGCTTCGCGGTCGGCTGCCGTCATTGCGCTCCACATCGCGGTGTCGACGATCGCGGGCGAGACGGCATTGACGCGAACCGGCCTCAATTCCAGCGCCAGGCCGCGCACCAGCGCTTCGAGCGCCGCGTTGATGGATCCCATCAGTGCCCGGCCGGCGACAGGTCGCGTCGCCAGAAAGCCCGCGACGACCTCGAGCGACCCCGTCGCCGCGATCCGCGCCGCACGCGCGAGGCGATAGAAGCCCCAGTACTTGCTGTCGAACGCCGCCCGAGCGGTCTGTAACGGAAGCTCTCGCACGGGCGCCACCTTGACCTCCGATGCGGTGACGATGACGTGGTCCCACGTGCGGCCATCGGAGAACAGCGCAGCCACGGATTCGTCGTCGGTCACGTCGACAGTGCGTCCGACCACCCCTGGTCCCAAGCTCTTCGCCGCAGCGCTAACCTTTTCGGTGGAGCGCGACGCAATCGTGACGTGCGCACCCAGCGCCGCCGCGAGCCGGGCGGTTGCGAATCCGATGCCGGAGCTGCCGCCGATCACGAGCACTTCCTGATGCTCGAAATTCAGCATCCGCGTCGCGAGCGCGCTCATCTGACCTGCAAGGTACGCCGGCGCAGGCAAACGGCCCCCTCGCACTCCTCCGCGTGAGCGGCCTTCACGACGAGGGCGCCGACACTGGTGCGCGACCGACGGCTGTGCGCGCAGCTCTGTAGTACTCGACCGTTCGACGCAGGCCGTCTTCCAGCGTTTTCTCCTTCGACAGGGGGGCGAGTAGAGGCGAGTCCCAATCGTTGCGCACGTCGGCAGCAATCGGAAGCGGAGGTCCTTCCGCACCGAGCTTCGCGCCAGGCACGATGCGCACGAGCTGCGCGACCACCTCATCCATGCCGGCGATCACGCCGGGCAGGTTGATCGTGTGCGCGCCTGCACAGGAGCGCCGCACCGCCGCGACGTACGCATCGGCGACGTCCTCCACATAGACGAGGCCCGTCCTGCCGCCGAACGGAATCGTGTACGGCTGGTTCCAGGCCGCTGCCCGACAGGCGAGCGTCGGGCCCGCGCTCAACCCGCTTTCGCGCCCTGGACCGTACACGACGAAGGGTCGGAAGCCGATGCTCGCGACCCGGGCGTCCTCCCAGTAGGCGCGCGCACTGCCTTCGTTGGCGAGCTTGTATGCGCCGTAGTGAGTCGTGGGGCACGGCACTTCGCCATCGTCCGGCCCGAACACGCCCGCACTGCTCGTGTAGATCACCTTCGCCATGCCGTGGGTTCGCGCGGCTTCGAACACGTTCAGCGTCCCGATGACGTTGATACGCGCGCCCGCCACCGGCTGCTCCCGGCAGAACGGCGTCAGCACGCCGGCCAGATGGACGATGGAGTCACACCCGTCGGCCGCCGCGATCACCGCCTCGGTGGACACGATGTCGCCCACGCACCACTCGATCGAGCTCGCATCGTCGCCCACGAATTGCAGCACCAGCCGGCGATCGTCCCTGATGTCGAAGGCCCGCACCTCGACGCCGGCAGCGAGCAGGCGCCGGATCACCCACGCGCCGAGGAAGCCCCCGGCGCCAGTGACAAGGACCTTCATGCGACGCCCTCCTCGTTGCCCGAGTCGCGCGGGGTGTGTGATCGCACGGCTGTCGCTTTACTTGGCGCGTATCCGGGCGATCTCGGACCGGAACAGCTTGACGACCTCGGGATCGTACTGGGCGAAGAACTTGTCGGCGACGGGTTGTGTGGCCTTGCGCATGCGCTCGAGTTCCGCGGGCGCGACCTCGTTGACGATCATGCCCTTCGCCTTCAGGTCCGCAAGCAATGTCTGCGATTGCGTGAGGCTCACCTGGCGCTGGTAGCCCAGCGACTCCGCCGCTGCCTCGTGCATCAGGCGCTGCTCGGTGGGCGAGAGGCTGTCCCAGAACTTCTTGCTGACTTGCGTGAGATTGATCGTATTGGTGTGGTTCGTCAGGCTCAGATATTTCTGCACTTCGTAGAGCTTGTTCGAGTAGATCACCGAGAACGGGTTCTCCTGGCCGTCGATCGTCTTGGATTCGAGGGCAGCAAACACCTCGCCGAAGTTCATCGGGACCGGGTTCGCACCGAGCAGCGTGAATGTCTCGAGGTAGACCGGATTGGCGATGACGCGGATCTTCAGGCCCTTGAAGTCCTCCAGGCGCGCGATCGGTCCCTTGTTGTTGGTGGTATTGCGAAAACCCAGATCCCAGAAGGCGAGCCCGATGATGTCCTTCTGGGCGAGTCTTCGCGAGCAGGAGCTTCCCGAGGGGACCGTCGACGAGGGCGTGTCCGTCGTCGACGGACGCGAACGTGAACGGCAGGTCGAGCAACCCGAACTCCGGCACGATGCCCACGAGCGATGTCGGAGCGGACGTGAACATCTCCTGCACGCCTCCGCGCAACGCGGCCTGCTGCTGCATTTCGTTGCCGAGCTGCGAGTTGCCGTACTCGCGGATCTTCAGCTTGCCGCCGCTTTTCTTGTCCAGAATCTCCGCGAATTTCGCGACGCCGAGGGCGTTGGGATTGCCGGGTTGCACGAGATGCCCCCACCGGATGACGCGCTCCTTGATGTCCTGCGCAGCAACGCGTGGGGCGAGTGCAAGTGCCATGCTGCTGGCTGCGAGTGCTGTCACGAACGAACGACGCTTCATGATTCCTCCTACGGGGCAGGTTGTTGGACGATCGCAGGCATGAGCACGCTTGCGGTCAGGGACGCAGGACGATCTTGCTGCACTGACGCGTTTCGACGAGGCGCAGCGCGTGCTCGAAATCCTCGTAAGGCATCTCGTGCGTGACGAGTTGCAGCACGGCCGCGGTCACCGGCGGCAGCGCCTTCATCATGAGTGCCCACGTGGTTTCGTTGTAGCCGCGCGATCCGATGATCTCGAGCTCGCGCAGCACGACCGGGGTGCTGCGCAGCTCGCTCGTACCTTGGCATAGCCCGATCAGGCCGATGCGTCCGCTGCGGCGCGCCATCGCGATGGTCTGACCCAGGACGGCGGCATTCCCGCTGGTTTCATAGACCACGTCGGCACCGTCGCGCTGGATCTTCGTCACGACCGAGACCGGATCGGCGTCGTCGACGTTGACTGGGGTCGCCCCCAGCGTGCGGGCGAGTGCGAGGCGGCCCTTGTCGGCCGACACGCCGGTCACCACCACCTCGGAGGCACCCGCGGCCAACGCCAGCACGGCGCAGAGAATGCCGATCGGTCCGGCACCGACAACGGCAACCACATCGCCAGGCCTGACGGGGACGCGCTCGATGACGGCGTGGGTCGCCACCGACAACGGCTCGAGGAGCGGCGCGACGCGCGGATCGATCCCGGCCGGCAGAGGATGCACGTTGTAGGCAGGTACCGCGACGAGCTCGGTCCATCCGCCATTCACACGGCCGCCCATGAGCTTGCGGTTCTCGCAGAGGGTCGGGCGGCCCAGGCCGCAGTAATAGCAGCGGCCGCATGCGATCTGCGGATTGACGGCGACGGTATCGCCCGCCTTGAGGCGCACGTCCTCGCCTGGATCCTCCACCACGCCGGCGAACTCGTGGCCGACGATCAATGGGAACGTCGGCGCATACTGGCCAACCACGGCCTCGTACCATTTCCATATCGATACGTCGGTGCCGCAGATGCCGGCGCCAGTGATTCGGATCAACGCCTCGCCGGCTGCCCGCGCGGGCGGTTCCACTTGCCGCAGCGCCATCGCCCCCGGCTCGGGACGCAACTTGAGGATCGCTTTCATCGCATCTCGTTCCTGTCGGGTTCGCGCAAGGCTCGCGGGGCGCCGCGACGGTTCAGCGTCAACGTTGGCATGGTCGCTTCACAGACGATGTCCGAGAGCAGCAGCGTCGTGAATGGCCTCGAGCGCCGTGCGTGGCTGTACACAGTCACCGATACTGAATATCGGGGGCGGGTCCGGCTGCGCAAACAGCTCGTCGGCGAGATCGAGCACGGGGATCATCGGGCGGACGGGGACCACGACGTCGATATCGTGCAGCTCCCAGGGTTCAGCGCCGTCCCATAGCACGGCGCTGGACTTGCCGAGGCGTTCGACCGTGGTACCCAGATACACCTTGACGTTCGCGCGACTGTTCATATCGTCGATCTGGAACTTGCGCGACCTCACGGCGACGTCGGTGATCAACTCCTTCGCGGGATCGACCAGCACGACATTCGCCCCCTTCTGTGCCAGCACTCGCGCGACACCGACGCCACGCACGCCGCCGCCTATCACCAACGCTCGGCCGATGCCGCCCAGCGGGCGCCGCAGGACTTCGTATGGATCGACGATGGGACTCTCCATCGCGCCGGGAATCCCCGGAATGCCCGGGCGTGCCCCGGTCGCGAGCACAACCGCGTCGGCACGCGCCGACGCGATGACCTGCGGCGTGACGTCGACCCCGAGCTCGATTCGCACGCCCGCTCGAGTCGCGGCGTTCACGAGCCAGGTCACGTGTCCCGCAATCTCTTCGCGAGTGGGTACGAGGCGGCTCAGCAGCAGCTGACCGCCCGCCTCGTCGGCACGATCGAAGACGGTGACGCCATGGCCGCGCAGTGCGAGCACACGTGCGCACTCGAGACCGGCAGGCCCGGCGCCCACGACCACCACATTGAGCCGGCGCTGGGCCGGTCGCACCTTGTATTCACGCTCGCGTCCCGTTGCCGTGTTGACGAGGCAGACGACCGGCTCGCGGCGCATCTGATAGTCGTTGCACCCCTGGTTGCATGCGATGCACGTGCAGATCTCGTCGAGCCGGCCTTCGCGCGCCTTGTTCGGGAACTCCGGGTCGGCGTGAAGGGCGCGTCCCATGGTCACGAAATCGGCGTCGCCGGCTTCGAGGACGTGCTCGGCGACGCTGGGATCGTTGATGCGGCCGGCGACGCTGATCGGAATCTTGACGTGCGAACGTATGGCATGCGCGAGGGGTGCCAGCACGCCCTGCTTCACTTCCATCGGCTGCACGATCCACCAGTTGGTCTCGTACATGCCGGCCGAAACGTCGATGAGGCTGATGCCGGCGGCCTCGAGGTAAGGGGCGGCTGCGCAGACATCTGCGATGGTCGTGCCGCCGTCGAGGTGCTCGTCGGCGCTGATGCGATAGACGAGCGGCACGCCGGGCCCGACGGCCTTGCGCACGGCCGCGATCACTTCGAGCGGAAACCGCAACCGGCCCTGCAGATCGCCGCCGTATTCGTCCTCGCGCTTGTTGCAGTACGGGGACAGGAACTCGCTCAGGAGATAGCCGTGAGCCCCGTGCAATCCGACGAAGTCGCATCCCCCTTCGACCGCCCGACGGGCTGCTGCCTGATACCGGTCCACGAGCCAGCCGAGGTCCTCGCGCGTGAGTGCGGACGGTGTCGCAACCCAGGCGCCCTTGTACGTCACCGCCGATGGCGCGGCTGGGCGAAAGCCGCTGACCTCGGGATTCGCGACACGGCCACCGTAGTTGAGCTCCGGACCGATGCGCGCGCCATGGCGATGAACCGCCTTCGTGAGCCGCTGCAGGGCCGGGATGAGGTCGTCGGAATAGAGCCCCATCTGGAAGGCGCCGGCTCGGCCCCGCGGATCGACGTAGGTCGCTTCCGTGTACATCGCCCCGACACCACCTCGTGCCCGCGCTTCGAGATAGTCGATGTAACGCTGCGTAACCCGGCCCTCGGCAGTGCAATAGTTGCGCTCCATGGGCGAGCTGATGATGCGGTTGCGTACTTCCAGCGAACCGATGCGTCCGGGGTTGAAGAGGTGGGCGAAGCTCAAGGCTGCCTCGTTCGGTGGTGGGCCATGGAAGGTTGACAGCAAGGCAACAAAGTAGCCATTGATGCACGTTTGGGTAACGACAGACAGGCAGGAACCGAGCGCGCCGCGGGGCGTTGGCCGGCGCAGATCGCGACAGCGAACAAAACTTGACCACGGTCGAGGGAGAAAGGTGCCGGCGCCCCGGCAATCGCGCTCGCGTGCTCGTCAGCGGCAGACACCCTGGCCCCAGCCGCCGTCCACCCCCACGTCCGCACCTGTCATGTACGCGGATTCCGGCAAGGCGAGGAACAGGATGGTCGCGGCGACTTCGTGCAGCGTGCCCAGGCGCTGCATGGGCACCATCGCTGCCAGCCTGCGCTCCTGTTCCTCGGGAGTGCCCCCGGCGAAACGATGGAGGGGCGTCATGACCGGGCCCGGACTGATGGCATTCACCCGCACGCCGGCGTCCACCAACTCCGCGGCGAGGGAGCGAGCCAGCGAGCGCACCGCTGCCTTCGACGCGGCGTAGAAAGTCCGGCCTTTGCGCCCCAGGGCATGCGTGGCCGAGCAAAGCAGCACCACCGACGCGCCTTGCCGCAACAGCGGCACCGCGCACTGAACGGTGAAGAAGACGCCCTTGACGTTTACGCCGAACACCTCGTCGAAGAGCGCCTCATCGGCGGTGTCGAGATCGCTCGACGGCGCAATGCCGGCACAAGGCACCAGAATGTCGAGGCTCCACTCTTGTCGAGCGAGGTCGTCGAAGACCCCGCGGATGTCGTCCACGCGTTCGGCGCGCATGACGTAGCCCGGGGTGCCGGGCGCAAGCGAGGCCAGACCTTCATCGAGGGACGGCCGGTCCACGCTGGTGATTGCGACGCGCGCGCCTTCGCTCTGGAACAACCGGGCGGTGGCGAGACCGATCCCGGAACTGCCGCCAGTGATGAGCGCGGTCTTGCCTGCGAGTCGTTGCATGTTCCGCCTTTGTCTTGCAGCAGCAAGCGCCCTGCGTGGGGGCGACGACGAAAGCGTGATCGCAGGCCAACAAAGAAGCCACCCTGCGACGCTTGGGTGCGCCCCATCGCTCGATAGCCACCGGTGCGACATTGGCGCGCTGCTGCCGCTCGGAACCGACGCCGCGCGAAGTGCGCCCGCCTCCCACCGAGCCGGCCTTCAGGACCGCGCTGCGGCGTGCTTCGTGCCGGGTGCGTCGTGCGAGGGCGAGTAGACCGTGTTGAACGCGTCCCGCACTGCCTGCACGCGGCGATTGTCGCGATCGGCGGCGCGGCAGACGAATGCGATCTGCCGCTCCGGTGCATGCCGACCCAGGCTGATCTCGCGCACGGGATAGGCCACGAGCAAGGGCTCGCGCGGCCGGGGAACGACGGAAACGCCCAAGCCGACGGAGACCATCGCGACGATGGCATCGATCGATCCCAGCTCGATGCTCCCCCGCGCTCGCGGCGCGACCCTGTGCACGAAGCTTCGCGCGATGCGTCCGCCCGTCAATGACGTGTCGAAGCGGATCCACTCGTGGGTTTGCAGGAGGTCGGCGACCGAGTCGCCCATGGACCGCGGCGGAGCCAACAGCACGAACGGCTCGCTTGCAAGGTTGTGCCACGCGAGCCGGCTCGACCCGCCCGATGCCGGACGAACGACGACCGCCGCATCGAGCACCCCCGCATTGAGCTGATGCAGCAGCACGTGGGAATCGTCCTGGGCAAGGCGGACCTCGAGCTGCGGGTAGCGCTCGCGCATGGCACGCAGCGCACTCGGCAGCGTCGTGGTTTGCACGCTTCGGATGGTGCCCAGTGCAACGCGGCCCGCCACGGACACGGCACGCTGCACGCGCAGCGCCTCGATCGAGGCCAGCGCGGCCTGCGTGGTTGCGACGACTTCTCGCGCGAACTCCGTCGGCGTCGCCGTGCGCGACGAGCGGTCGAACAGCGGCTGCCCGAAGAACTCCTCGAGCTGCTTCACCTGCAAACTGACGGCGCTTGCCGTCAGCCCGACTTCGTTGCCCGCCTTCGCGAAGCTGCCTCGTTTGAGCACGGCCTCGAGCGTCACGAGGAAAGTCAGTTTCATTGAGATTTTCTCAATCGTCGTCCAACAAAATAAAACTTGTTGTTAGTCTATACCCGAGACTAGCATCGGACCACATCAGCTGCGACCTTCCAGCACAATCCCGGGGGCTCTCGATGGAAGCATCTCTCACCAGCGCTACGGTGCGGGCGGCCACGTTCCAGACGTCGATGGCGCACCGGCCGCCGATGGCGTTCTGCGCACCCGACGATGCGCCCAGCTCCGGCCGCATTGCGCAAACCGATGAATTCGAGCGCGCACAGCGCCTCGCGCGAGGTCAGGTCGATGCGAGCGACCTGCAATGGCTGAGCAAAGGGTTCGCGGCATTCCTCGCCGGGTGCGGTGCGGTCCCGCTGGAGCGCTGTCTGCGCCTCCCGCGCAAGGACTCCGCATTGCGGCGTGCGTGCCGCAACTACTGGCTGCGCCGCGCGTGGGAAGCACTGGGCGCGCAGCTCTCGCCTTGGCGCCGTTCGGAGAAGCTTGCCGCCGCAGTGCGCGATTTCGATTCGCGATGCTGGCGCCGCTGGCGTACGCTGGACGAGCCGCCCGTGGGCGGAAGCGAGCTCGAATTCGCGCTATTCCAGGCGTTCCGCTCGCACGAGCGCATTCCGTTCACGGCAATGCAGCTTCACAACATCGCCTCGCCTGCGGGTGAGGCCTAGAGTGCGAGCACTGCAGGTTGCGCGACGCCAGATCGCGCTTGCGCATCGTCGCGCGGCCTACGAATTGGCCTCCAGCGCCGCCCGGCGCGCTTCGATCGTAGCGTAGCGGTCCAGCAGTCGTCGCGCGCGATCGACCACGGGCTTGTCGATCATCTCGCCGTCGATGGCAAAGGCGCCGCGCCCCTCGGCCTCGGCGCGCGCATTCTCCTCGACGATGCGACGCGCCTGCGCGACGTCGTCATGCGACGGTGAATACTCCTCATTGACGATCGCCACCTGACCGGGATGAATGCAGGATGCGCCCACGAAGCCGAACCGACGCGACCGGCGGACCATCGCGCGGAAGGCATCGGGGTCGCCGAATCCCGCCACACTGGCGATGAACCCCAGCGGCATGAGTCCGGCCGCTCGCGCCGCGAAGATCATCTGTTGCTTCGGCATGAGCAGCGTCTCCTCGCTCGGCTGCATGCCCGTCTCGAGCGCGAAATCCTCGCCGCCGAGATTCATCGCAAGCAGACGCGGCGTAGCCGTGGCGATTGCGCGCATGTCGAGGAAAGCCGCCGGCGTCTCGATCATTGCGATGAACCGTGTATGGCCGAGCCCGACACCGCGCTGCAGCTCCAGCTCGCTCACCAGCTCATCGAGCAGACGCAGATGCCCCACGCCATCGACCTTGGTCACTGCGATCCCGTCGACGTCCGGTCCGACGGCGGCTTCCACGTCGCGCACCGCCATCGACAGCGGTCGGTTGATGCGCACCACGACGTCCGCGCCCGATTTGCGCACCGTGCGAGCCGCCGCCGCGACGAGCGCCCGCGCGTGCGTCTTCTCGGCCGCGGGTACGGCATCTTCGAGGTCGAGCTGTATGCAATCGGCCCCGCGCGTGTGCGCCTTGGCGACGAACTTGTCCACGTGAACCGGCACGTAGAGCAGCGAGCGCCAGACTGGAAACTCGGGCTTCACTTTGCCCCCCCCGGTGGCGCTTCGACCACGATGCCTTGCGCGAGCAGTTCGGCGTAGCTCGCCTCATCCACGCCGACTTCCCGGAGAAGTGCACGGTTGTGCTCGCCCAACCGGGGCGCGGCAGTGCGAATCGAGCCCGGCGTGGCCATGAGCCGCGGCACGACGTGATGCATCGGGAGGTGACCCATCTCCTCGTCGGGATAGTCGGCGAGCACCTCCCGGGCGATGATGTGGGAATCCTCCATGATCTGCGCGATGTCGTAGATCGGCCCGATCGTCACCTGGGCGCGCTCGAAGAACTCCACGTTCTCCGCTTGCGTCCGTTGCGCGACGAACGCGCCGACGATGGCGTCGAGCTCGGCCGCGTGCGCCACGCGATCCTCATTGGTCCGGAACCGCGGGTCGTCGACGAGATCGCCGCGGCCGATGGCACGAAGCACCCGCTCCGCCATGCTTTGCGTCGAGCCCGACAGCGCCACGTATCGGCCGTCGCTGCATCGATACGCGTTGCGCGGCGCAGCGTTCGATGAGCGGCTGCCGGTGCGCTCCCGCAAGCGCCCGCTGAGTCGATAGTTCGCGGCCTGCGGCCCGAGCATGGCGAACAGCGGATCGAGAAGTGGCAGATCGACGACCTGGCCGCGGCCGCCGTTCACCTCCACCTCGCGCAACGCCATCAACGCCGCGTTGGCGCCGTAAAGCCCGGCGATGCCGTCCGCGAGATACATGGGTGGCAATACGGGCTCTCGGTCGGCGAAGCCATTGATCGCGGCGAATCCGGACATCCCCTCGATGAGCGTGCCGAATCCCGGGCGCTCGCTGTATGGCCCGTCCTGTCCCCAACCGGAGATGCGGAGCACGACGAGCCTCGGATTGCGCTCGAGCAGCGTGTCGGGATCCAAGCCCATGGCCTCGAGTGTTCCGGGGCGGAAGCTTTCGATGAACAAGTCCGCCGATGGCACCAGGTCGAGGAGCAGCTTGCGCGCCTCCGGTTTCCTCAACTCGAGACACAGGCTCTTCTTGTTGCGAGAGTAGATTTTCCAGTGCGTCGGCACACCCTTGGTTCGCCAGCCGCGCAACGTATCGCCCCCGGGCGGCTCGACCTTGATCACCTCGGCCCCGAAGTCGCCCAGGAGTTGCGTCACCACGTTGCCGGCGAACAGGCGCGACAGGTCCAGCACGCGCACCCCGTCGAGCACGCCCTTGCTGTCCGGTGTGTAGTCACGTTGAGCCAGGGCGTGCACCTCGTCCGCGCGCGCGGCGAGCTCACTGCGCACATGCGCGCCGTCGTCGGCGCGGCGATCCTCGCGCAGGACCTCGGACTTCGCTTCGGCCCTGGCTGGAGCGCGCGAGGCATGCGGCGAAAGCACGAGCTCGCCAGACCCTGGCGATGAAGCAGTCACGTGCTGGCGCGGCATTACGCAGCCGTCGGCTTGGACGCGGCCTCGAGGAGCTGTCGCGACAAGCTCGCCGCCGCACGGGCCGCCTTCTGCTCGCCGACGCGCTCCTGGGCACGCACCGGATCGTTGCCGCCTTCGAGGAACTCCGCGATGTCCCAGTAGCCCGTGCGCGGCATGGGAACGTCGCCACGCGTACGAACCTCCAGCAGGAACGGCACGTCTTTCGCGAGCGCCTGCTTCAGGCCTTCGGCGAGCTCGCCGGGCTCCTCGATCAGCGCCGATTCGATACCGAACGCCTTCGCAAGCAGCATGAAGTCGGGGTTGTAGGGCGTTCCATCCGGGCGCGTGAACTGCGTTCCGTACGAGCTGTTGAAGTACGTGCCGCCGACAGTCCAGATCGTCGAGAAGCAGAAGTTGTTGAACAGCACCCACAGAACGGGAACACCGCGCTCGACGGAGGTCGTCAACGCCCCGATGACCGACATCAACCCACCGTCACCGACGAGGCATATGACCTTGCGCTCCGGCGCGGCAAGCTTGGCCCCGATTGCCGCCGCCGGGGAAAAGCCCATCGTCGCGAGACCTCCGCTGGTGATGAACGAACGCGGCCGCGAGACCTCGAGCTGCTGACCGGCGCCGTTCTTGTTCCAGCCTACGTCGGTGACGAACAGGGCGTCTTCAGGCGCAGCGTTCGATATTTCATAGAGGAGGCGCGCCGGGTGGATCGGCTTGGTGGCGACGTGCTGCGAAGTCTCCAGCTCCTCGCGCCAGGCCTGCCTGCGCTTCTCGACGGCAGCGAGGTAGGCGCTTGCAGCAGCCGGTCTGCGCGCTGGCGTCAGCAGGCGCACGAGCTCGGCGAGATTCGCCTTCGCGTCCCCTACGATACCGACGTTGACCGGATAGATCTTGCCGATCTCCTCCGGGTCGATGTCGATCTGGATCAGGCGCGTCGGGGGAATCGCGAACGTGTAGGCGGGATTCCAGGAGCTGCAATCGGCCTCGCCGAAGGCCGTTCCGACCGCCAGGATCACGTCCGCGTCGCGTGCCGTGTCGTTTGCATAGCGCGTGCCCCAGATGCCCGTCGTGCCCAGCGCGAGCGGGTGACGCTCCGGAAACACGCCCTTCCCCGTCAGCGTGGTCGCGACCGGGATGCGCAGCAGCTCGGCCAATTGCCTGAGCTCCTCCGTGGCTTCGCTCAGCGCCACGCCGTTGCCGGCAAAGATGACTGGACGCTCCGCCGATTGCAGCAGCCGAGCGGCTTCCGCGAGTCCTTCGGCGGGCCCGATGCAGCGCTGGTACTTCGGGCGCCGCATCACGGTCACCGGATCCGCGTCCACCGGCTGCGAGAACACGTCCATCGGCACGTCGATGAGCACCGCACCGGTGCGCCCGGTTTGTGCCAGATTCAGCGCCCGCGGCATCACGTCCGGCAGGAACTTGGCGTCGTCCACGCGCCACACTCTCTTGCAGACGGGACGGTAGATGTCACCCTGCGACGCGTCGGCGTGGAAGCGGATGCCCTGGTGGGGCTCTTTGGCGTGATGGTAGGAAGGCGTATTGCCTGCGATGACCACCATCGGCGTACCATCGGCCGCCGCGCTGGCGACACCCGTCAGCGCATTCGTCAATCCCGGAGAGAGGTGAACGTTCACCACCGCGAGCTTGTGCGACACGCGGAAATAGGCGTCCGCTGCATGGGCAGCCTGCTGCTCGTGCCGGAAGGATACGTAGTCGATGCCGAGCTGCCGGCACGCGTCGATGAGTGCGTAATTCGTGTGTCCGCATTGCCCGAACACCTTCTCCACGCCCTCCTGCTTCAGGCATGCGGCGATGAACATCGCTCCGGTCATTTCGTGGTCTCCTAGGATAGGCTGATGGTGACCAGTCGCTCTTCCGTCATCTCGTGCATGGCGTATTTCGGACCTTCGCGTCCGATGCCGCTGTCCTTGACGCCGGCGAACGGCATCAGGTCCACGCGGCTGCTCGAAGGCTCGTTGATGTGCACGACACCGACGTGAAGGCGACGGGCCGCGTTCATTGCGCGCATGACGTCGCGCGTGAACAGGCCGCACGCGAGTCCGAACGGAGTCGCATTCACTTGCGCGATCGCGTCGTCGAAGTCCGTGAACGGGATCACCGACACGACCGGCGCGAAAATCTCCTCGCACACGACGCGCATCCGCGGGTTCACGTCCGCGAGTATGGTGGGATACACGAGCGGCCCCTCCCTGCGGCCTCCCTGGACCAGACGCGCGCCTTGCGCGAGCGCTTCTGCAACCCAGCGCTCCGCGCGCTTCGCCTCGCTCTCGCTGATCATCGGCCCGATCTCGGTCTTCGGGTCGTGCGGGTCACCCACTCGCAGGGCCGCTGTCGCAGTCGCGAACAAATCGAGAAATCGGTCGAATACCGCGGCGTCGACGAACAGGCGTTGCACGGACGTGCAGGATTGACCCGCGCGGCGAAACGCCGAGTTGGCGCAGCGCGTTGCCGCCCGGGAGAGATCTGCATCGTCGCATACGATCGTGCCGGCGATGCTTCCGAGCTCCAAGGCGATCGGCCGCAAGCCAATGGATCGCTGCAATTGCTTGCCGACTTCCGTGCTTCCCGTGAAGGTGTAGAACGCGATGTCGGGGTTCTCCACCAGCCATCGCCCGACCTCGGATCCGGGTCCCTGCACGAGATTCGCGTGGCCGGCCGGCAGGCCCGCGTCGAGAAGGATCTGGAACAGCAGCGCCGCCGACAACGGCGTCGCCTGTGGCGCCTTCAGCACGACCGTGTTGCCGGATGCCAGCGCAGGCGCCACCTTGTGGGCCACCATGTTCAGCGGCGAGTTGAACGACGTGATCCCGCACACCACCCCGCGGGCCACCCGGATCGTGAATGCCATGCGATGCGCATGGCCCGGCGCGCCCTCGATCGGGATCATCTCGCCAGCGAGGCGCTTGCCTTCCTCGGCGGATATCAGAAACGTCTGGACAGCGCGCGTGACCTCGTTGCTTGCGTCCGAGACCGGAAAACCGGCCTCGGCAACGATCGTGCGCACCAGGACCTCACGTCGTTCCTCGATCATCTCGGACGCTTTGCGCAGCACACGATACCGATCGTAGGGCTCGAGCCGGTGCGTCTCGAACGAACGCAGCGCAGAAGCTACTGCAGCGTCGACCTGGTCGCGGGAAGCCCGATCGGCCATGCCCACCAACTCGCCTGAGAACTTGTCCAACACCGGAACTGTCTCGCGGCCTTCGCTCCATTCGCCATCGATCAGCAGGCGAGCGCGGTACGGGGCAACTTCGGCGGCGGAAGTTTTCATGGCAGCCATCTCGGATGTTGATGTAACGGAGGCCCGCACACTGCAGACGGGGATCCGCAACCGTGATCGATATGATGAAGCAGAGTGCCGCTGCGCGAACACCAGCACAAAACACTGAGGTGGCGGAATTTGGTAAGTACCGGCGCGTTCGGGAGATAGGCCGGGGTCTTCCATCCCCTACGAGGCCTCGTCAGCAAGGGGCCGAGAGGCCCGGTGCGGCATGTGGACGCGCAGAATGCCCGACTGATCAGGTCGGACCGGCGCGCATCGGTCGGCGGTCACACCGCGCTGACGAAGCGCTCCTTGACCACCTGCACCACCTCGTCCGCGGGGCGCGTCCACCAGTCCCGCTTCGAGAAGATCTCCACTTCGATGGCACCGCGGTAACCCGCCGCCTCGACGCAGCGCCGCAATGCGGGAATGTCGATGATGCCGTCGCCCATCATGCCGCGGTCGAAGCGCAGGTCCTGCGTGTCGACGAGCCAGTCGTTCACGTGGAATGCGCAGATGCGCTTGCCTGCGCGTGCGATCTCGACCTCGACGTCGGGATCCCACCACACGGCGTACGTGTCGATCGCGATGCCAACGACGTCGTCCGCGCGCAGCGCATCGCACCAGTCGTTGGCGAGGCGCGTGGTCGACAGTACCGAGCGCGTGGCGCAGGTCATCGGATGCAGAGGCTCCAGCGCGAGCTTCACGCCTGCGCTGCGCGCGTGCGGCACGACCTCGGCCACACCCTCCAGCGCACGGGTGCGGGCGGCGGCGACGTCCTTCTCCGATGCATCCACGCCCCCGGCCACGAACACGACGCAGCGCGCGCCGAGCATGGCCGCCTCGTCCAGCGCACGCCGCACGTCGTCGAGCGCCTTGCGCCGTGCCTGCCGATCGGGCGACGTGACGAGGCCGGCGAAGCAATAGCCCGACACTTCGAGGCCGCTCTCGCGCACGAGCCTCACGCTCCTCTCGACGCCGTGCTCCTGCACCTTCGGCCGCCACAGGCACGCGGTGGACACGTCGTGCTTCGAGAGCACCTCGACGAACTGCGGCAACGAGCACTGCTCGAGCAGCGTGACGTGATTGATCGAGAGCCGTGCGAGGTCTGCCATGCGTGATGTCCGTCCGGTGATCGTCAGCGGGGTAGAGGAGCCGGTCGTGCCGTGAATCGTCGTGCGTGGATCGTCGTGCGGCGGTCGCCGGCTTGCGCTAGCGTCCCTGCCAGCGCGGCTTGCGCTTCTGCGCGAAGGCGCGCGGACCTTCCCGGGCGTCCTCGCTCGCGAGCATCCGCTCCACGGCGGGATACGTGCGACGCATCGCGCGCTCGAGATCCGGTTCCGCGAGGCTCTGGAGCATGACCTGCTTCGCCGCCTCGACCGCCAGCGGAGCGCACTCCAGCAGCTCGATTGCCAATGCACGTGCGCGCGCGAGGGCCTCGCCGCGCGGTACGACCTCGTTCACGAGGCCGATGCGCCGCGCCTCGTGCGCGTCGATGCGGCGACCCGTCAGCACGAGATGCATGGCGTGCTTCATCGGCAGTTGCCGCGCAAGCCGCGCGAGGCCGTTCACCGCCGCCAGCCCCACGCGCGGCTCCGGCATCGAGAACTGCGCATCCTCGGCGGCGATCGCGAGATCGCACGCCGCCACGATCTCCACCCCGCCGCCGATGCACAAGCCGTTCACCGCGGCGATCACGGGCTTCCACAGATCGAAGCGCGTCGCGATCCCGGCAAAGCCCCCTGGGGGATACGCGTGACTGCGATGATCCGCGAGGGCCTTGAGATCGGTGCCGACGCAGAACGCGCGCTCGCCCGCGCCGGTGATGATGGCCACGCGCAGCGCCGGGTCCGCGGCGTAGAGATCGAACGCGCGCTCGAGCTCCGCGTGCGCTTCGGGATGGAGCGCGTTGAGCACCTCGGGCCGGTTCATCGTGATCACGACGATCGCGCCGTCGCGCTCGAAGCGGCAGTGCCGGAAGGCGGTGTCGTTCATGGACCCTTCATCGCCGCGCCCACCCATTGTCCCGAACAAGGCTCGGGACAGTGGGTCGGCTTCGGCATGGTCGTTCCCATGTCAGTACGTTGCGCGGCCGCCGGAGAGGTCGAACGTGAAGCCGGTGGTGAACGTGCATTCGGGGCCCGCGATCCAGGCCACCATCGCGGCGATCTCGGGGATCGTCAGGAAGCGACCCATCGGGATCTTCGCCTTGGAGCTCGCGATGTGCTCCGCCGTCATCTCCCGGAAGAGATCCGTTTCCGTGATCACCGGGGCGATGCAGTTGACGAGCACGCCGGAATCCACGAGCTCGCGCGCGAGCGACTTGGTGAATCCGATCACCCCGGCCTTCGCTGCCGCATAGGCCGCAATGCCCGGCGCGCCTTCCTTGCCCACGATCGACGACACGTTGACGATCCGGCCATGCCGTGCACGGCGCATGTGCGGGACGACGGCGCGGCAGCAGTTGAACACGCCGGTGAGATCGACCGCGAGCACGCGGTCCCACTCCTCGGGCGGATACTCCCACACGGGCGCCACGGGCCCGTTCACGCCGGCGTTGTTGACCAGGATGTCGACCCGGCGCACGTTGGCCACGCTGGCGATGAGCGTGTGCTCGACGCCGACGCGATCGGCCACGTCCACGCCGTGCACCGACAGGGGCACGAACCCGGCGGCCTCGACGTCGAAGCCCTCCGGATCGCGATCCCAGATGATCACGCGGCATCCTTCGTGCGCCAGGCGCCGCGCGATCCCGAGGCCGATGCCGCGCGCGCCCCCGGTGACGATCGCCACCTGTCGATGCAGGGTCGACCCGGCGTCGACGCGCGGTGCAGCGTTGGGCTCGGTCGTGCTCATGGGATGACCTTCGTGCTGCGCACTCCGGTATTCGCCCTTGGGGCGGCCCGGCGTGCTCATGTCACAATCCTGCCATGTCCTTCACGATCGAACAAACGCGGGCCGTCGGCGAGATCCTGCGCGCGGCCGGCAAAGCCGAGATCCTGCCACGCTTCCGCGCGCTCGATGCGCGCGCGATCCGGCACAAGTCCTCGCAACTCGACCTCGTCACCGATGCGGACGAGGCCGCCGAGCTGCACATCGCGGAGGCCCTGCACGCGGCCTTCCCGCGCGCTCTGGTCGCCGGCGAGGAATCCGTCTGCCGCGAGCCGAACCTGCTCGATCACGTGAGCGACGCGCCGCTCGCCTTCGTCGTGGACCCGATCGACGGCACCAAGAACTTTGCCTCGGGCCTGCCGCTGTTCGGCGTCATGGCGGCGGTGCTCGCGCACGGCGAGGTCGTCGCGGCCGTGATCCACGATCCGATCGTCGACGACTGCGCGCTCGCGGTGCGCGGCGAAGGCGCGTGGCTCGAACGCGCCGACCGTCGCCCGCACCGCCTGCAGGTCGGGCAGGCGCAGGACGTGAGCGCGATGACGGGCATCGTGTCGTGGCTCTTCATGACGGAGCCGCTGCGCTCGACCGTGACCCGCAACCTGCCGCGGGTCGCAGCAGGCGTCGACTACCGCACCGCGGCACACGAGTACCGCCTGCTCGCGAGCGGCGACTACCACTTCGCGCTCTTCGGGAAGCTCGCGCCGTGGGATCACCTGCCCGGCCTCCTGCTGCATCGCGAGGCCGGCGGCTTCGCGGCATGCCTCGACGGCGAGCCGTACACGCTCGGCACGCGCGCGCAGGGCCTGCTGTGCGCGCCCGACGAAGCGAGCTGGCGCGCGCTGCGAGATGCGCTCACGGAGGACATCGGCGTGCGGTCCGCCGAGCGCTGACGGGCCGGTAACGATCACGCCTCGCCGAGATTGCGCGCCACGCGCCGGCGCAGCGCGGCGATGTCCATCGCGTGCAGGCTGCCGCCATCGGCGAGATCGGCCGCATGCGCGGCCGCGGCACCCATCGCGATGCACGGCCCCATGACGCGCACCGACGACAGCGCAAGCAGGTCGGCGTCGATGCAGCGACCCGCCGCCAGCAGATTTTCCACCTCGGCATGCACCAGGCTGCGATAGGGCACGTAGTGCACGTGACCGTCGCCGAAGCCTTCCCAATGCGCCTCGCCCACGCTGTTGTGCAGCTCGATCCCCCACGCGCAGCGCGCGATCCGATCGTCGAAGCGCGTGCCGTTGCGCACGTCGTCCACCGTCAATTGGTACAGGCCCTTGATCCAGCGCGTCTGGCGCACGCCCGGCTGCCCGTAGCGATCGATGCTCGCGCGCCCGAACACCTCGGGGAACTCCGCCTGCAGGAAGGCGAAGCCGCGGTCGAGCGCACGATGGCCGTCGATCACCATGCGCGATGCGCCCACCGCATCGAGCGGCGTCGGGATGTGCGTCATGTTCACGAGCACCTGGTTCGTGCCCGGCAGCACGTACAGGAACGCGTCGCGGCGCTCGAGGCCATACTGCCGGCCCTTGTCGGCGAGACGGCGCTTGATGGCATCCGGTCCGCCGGCGCGTTCCAGCGCTTCGACGTCGACGTCGCGCGCAATGCCGTTCTGCGAGCCGTACACGACTTCGGTCGCGGGCTCCTGCACGCGCGAGGCCCGCGATCCACGCGAGTGCCGCATCGCCGGAGCAATCGACGTAGGTTTGCGCGTTCACGACGACCTCGCCGTAGCGGGTCATTGCCGTGACGCGCGCGATGCGCCGGGCTTGCACGTCGGCCCGATGCAGCAAGGCGCTCGTCACCACCGTGACGCCGGCGCGCAGCAGCGCATCCTCGATCCAGCGCTGCAGGACCGTGTGGCGGTAGTACAGGATGATCGTGTTGCGGCGCCCTTCGATGCGCGCCATGCTGTCGGTGCGCGTGAGATCGCGCACGATCTCTTCGGCGATGCCGAAGGTCAGGAGCTCGGGCTGCGGGCCGTTGGAATAGAACCCGCAGAAGGTGTCGATGATCGCGCCGGTCGCCTGACCGCCGACGGCCGGGCCGCCTTCGAGCAGCACCACGCGCCGGCCGAGCCTCGCCGCCTCGATCGCGGCCGATGCCCCCGCCGCGCCCGAGCCGACCACGCACACGTCGCAGTCGAGCGTGGTGCGCTCGTCGGGAGCACGCCGGCGCACGACCGTGGTGTTGTCGATGCTCATCCTGACCCGCCGTCACCCCGTTACTCAGAGTAACGACTCGGAGTCGTTACTCTGAGTAACGGGGTTCGACGTGTACTCCGCCAGCACCTCGTCGATCACGCGCGCCGTGCGCAGCGCCGACTCGGGCGTGCTCGGACATCTGCCGACGCCGTTCATCTCGTCCACGATCGACTGGATCAGCGGCTCGTGCACGTACGGCGGATCGGGAATCGGAAACTCCTCGACCGTGTCGCCGCGGACGAGCCGGATGGGTGCCGGCCGCGTGCCCGCACCGGGCTTGAGCGGCGGAAAGGTCGAGAAGCGAAGGGTGCCGTTCGCGCCGACGATCTCGTTGTATTCGTCGTCGAAGTCGGCCGCGAAGCACCACGCGCCGCTGCCGTACGCGCCCGACGCATAGCGAAACGATGCGGCGACCACGTCCTCGCCGCGATACGCACCCGCCTGGTTGGCCGCGAATGCACGCACGCCCTCGATGGGACCGAGCACGAAATCGAGGATGTCGAGGGTGTGCCCCACCGCCTCGAAGAAGATGCCGCCGCCCGCGCGTGCCGCATCGAGGCGCCAGCCCCAGAAGTCGCCGTGGAACTGATCGGGCGGCGGGATGCGCTGGAAGTGACGCGTGACCACCATCCGCACGGGGCCGATGGCGCCACCCTGCACCAGCTCGCGCAGCTTCGCGAACCGCGGCAGCCCGCGCCGGTAGTACGCGACCCAGACGGGAACGTTGGCCCGCCGGCACGCCGCGATCGTGTCGGCGGTCTGCGCGTAGCTCGTGCCCATCGGCTTCTCGACGAGCACCGGCTTCCCGGCCGCCACGCAGCGCAGCACGTACTCGCAATGCGTGTCGGGCCACGTCGCGACGTACACCGCGTCGACCTCGGGCGAGCGGATCATCGCGTCGGCATCGTCGAACGAGCGCGGCACGCCGTGCTTCTGCGCGAACGCGGCGGCGCGCTCGCGCGAGCGATCCGTCACCGCGACGAGCTGCGAATGCGCGGCGCGCTGCAGCGCCGGGCCGCTCTTGCCCTGCGCCACCTGTCCGCAGCCGATCATCCCCCAGCGTATCGTGCGCATCGCCGGCGGGATCAGTAGACGCCGGGGGTCGCACCGCCGTCGACGGCGATGGCGGTGCCCTGGATGTGGCGCGCGCGCTCGGAGCACAGGAAAAGCGCGAGTGCCGCGATGTCTTCCGGCGTGCCGAGGCGACGCAGGCCTTCCTTCGCGATCGCCTGCCGCCGAAGCTCGTCCTTGCTCGTGCCGGAGGCCGCGGCGCGCTGCTCGAACAGCTGCTCCACGCGCTCGGTTTCGGTGAGGCCGGGCAGGATCGCGTTCACGTTGACGCCATCGCGCTTGCCGAGTCCCGCGAGGCCCTTCGTGAAATTGGACATCGCCGCGTTCACCGCGCCGCCGATCAGGAACTCGGGATCCGGCGTTCGCGCAGCGCCGCCGATGATGTTCACCACGTGGCCCTGCGCGCTTTTGAGCTGCGGCCAGAAGAGCCGGCACAGCCTCACGCAGCCGAAGAACTTGAGCGCGAACCCGTCCTGCCACGTCTCTTCCGCGAGATCGAGGAACGCACCGGCGCGTGTCGCTCCCGCGGAGTTGACGAGCACATCGCAGCGACCGAACTTGGCAAGCGCAGCCGCGTGCACCGCAGCTGCGCCTTCGGGCCGACGCAGATCCGCCGCGCAGATCTCGGGCGCCGCGCCTTGCTGCGCCGCGATGCCCTCCGCAGCGCGCTGCAACCGCTCGGAGACGACGCGGCCAGCAGCACCCGCGCGCCTTGCGCCGCGAATGCCGTAGCGATGCCGAGGCCGATGCCCCGGCTCGCGCCGGAAACGACCACCACCCTGTTCGCGAACTCGCCCGCCATGCGCGTCACCCCCGCATGCCGACGGCGCGCCGCACCGTCGCCAGCACCGTGCGCAGCTCGTCCACCGGCACCTGTCCCGGCGCGGAGCTGCTGTGGCCCACCGCGAACGTCAGCGCGGAGCCGAACACGCCGCCCACCATGCGGGTGAGCGATCCGAGCGGGCCCATCGCCATCGTGATCAGCGGAAGGCGAACCTGGCGGCTGCCCTGCAGCGTGGCGTCGAGCAGCACCAGCACGTCGTCGAGCGACTTCGGCATGACCGCGACCTTCGCCACGTCCGCGCCCTCGCGCTCGGCCTGCACGAACTTCGCGACGAGCTCGTCGCGCGGCGGCGTCGCCTGGAAGTTGTGGTAGGACGCCACCAGCGCAACGTCGTGCGCACGCGAGGCGGCGCGCACCCGGCGGAGGTTCTCGGGCGGGTTGGCGAGCTCGTAGTCGATGAGGTCGATGCAGCCGCTCGCGCACATGGCTTCGTATACCGTGAGGAGCTCGTCTTCCGTGATGGCGATCTTCTCCCCGCCTTCGAGCGACGAGCGCCGCGTGAACAGGATCGGAATGCCGTGCGCCATCTCGCGCACCATGCGCCCCACCTCGATCACGCGCGCCGCGTTGCCGATCTCCTGGAAGTAGTCGACCCGCCACTCGAGCACGTCGGGCCGCTTGGGCGCGATCGCTTCCAGCTCGGCGCCGATCGCGTGCGCGGTGCGCCCCACGAGCGGCGTGCAGACGAGCGGCACCGCCCCGCCCGCGATGGGCTGGCCGCGAAGGGTGATCGGGCGGGTCTCGACGTTGCTCATACGGCCTCCGGCGAAATGGAGGCCGTCGCGGTGCGTCTGCTCACGCAGCCCTGGTCACCGCCTCGACCTCGCTGAAATAGGTCTGCGACACGCGCAGCGCGAGGCGCGCGGTCTCCTCCGGACCCAGCGTCCGGGTCAGCATCGTGCGCGGGATCTCCAGCGCATAGACGATATTCTGGGGCATGCGGGCGAGGATGTCGCGCACGCCCATCTCGCCCTCGCCGGGAAAGAGCCGCTCGTCGCGGGCCGTGCGGATGATCCCCGCCCGCGTGGCCGGGACTTCGCGGGGCGCATCGCACACGTGCGCGAACCGGAACCACTCGCGCGGCAGGCGCTCGAGCTCCTCGAGGCTCGAATGCGACCGGCCCATGTGCAGCATGTCGACCAGGATCCCCGCGTTGGGTCGCCGGACGGCGCGCACGACGCGTGCCGCCTCGGACAGGTTGCCCGTCTCGGTCCAGTGCGGAAACTCCAGGCTCACGAAGATGCCGAGCGGCTTCGCGAGATCGCACAGGCGCGCAAAGCGTTCGGTGGCGCGCTCGCGGTTCGGATCCGGAAGCTGCGCGATGACGTGATGCGCACCGAGCTCGGCGGTGGCCTCGAGCTCCGGCACGAAGCTCTCCGGCTCGAGCGCCGGGTCCATGCGAAAGAGCTCGACGTCCCACACGCGCACGCCGGTGGCGGCAACGCGTGCCTTCGTCTCGCGCATCAGCGCGCGATCGCGGGCGAGATCGTAGAGCGGCTCGGCGGGTGTCACGCGCGTCATGCGCAGGCCGACGTAGTCGTAGCCGGTGCGCGCGGCAACGTCGACCACTTCGGGCGGAGTCAGCGACAGCACCGTCAGGTGCGCGAGCGAATACTCCTGTGCCATGAGTCCTCCTTCTCCATGACGACGGCGGGGCCGAGGCGGGAGCGAGCAAGCCGGCGTGACGACGCTCCCGATCGTTGCGCGGCGCCTTTGCGTCGACTGTGAGCGTCGGAAGGACGCAGGTCAACGCTCGCCGCGAACGAGTGTGCGATTACCGCACGATGGCCAAGGCCTGCGGACGCGAAGTGCCGCCGGCGAGTCCGCGCCCGCGGCGAGCGCGGCGTCGGAGGCGCGGGCGGAGGGCCGGCGCGCGCAGGCTCGCGCTCAGCGCCGCAGGATGGTCCCGAGATCGTCCGCGGCGTTGCGCAGATGCGGCAACACCTTCGTGCGCAGGTCGCGCAGGCTCACGCGCGAGGTCTGCGTGATGACGTTGACGCCGGCGATCACTGCGCCGAACGCGTTGCGCACGGGCACCGCGACGGATCGGATGCCGATCTCCATCTGCTGGTCGGCGATGGCGTAGCCGTTGCGGCGAACGGCGTCGAGGAGGTGCGCGACCTCGCCGACGGATGCCGCCGTGCGGTCCGTGTAACGCACGAACCGCGTGCGCGCGAGATACGCCGCGAGCGCGTCCGGCGCCAGGTCGGCGAGCAGCACGTGCCCGATCGACGTGCAATACGCGGGCAGGCGGCTGCCGATGTTGAGATTGACGGACAGGATGCGCGAGGCGATGGAGCGCGCGACGTACAGGATGTCGTCCCCCTCGAGTACGGCGAGCGAGCACGACTCGCCCACCGCTTCGCTCACCCGATCGAGCGCCGGCTGCGCGGCGAACGCCACCGGCGCGGACGCGAGATAGGCGTGCCCGAGATTGAGCACCTTCGGCAGCAGCGCGTAGCTGTGATCCTCCGACTCCACGTAGCCCAGGCACTCGAGGGTGTGCAGGCAGCGACGCACGGCAGCGCGCGGGATGCCGGTCTTGCGACTCAAATCGGCAATGGTCGGGCGTCGGCGCCGATCCTCGAAGGCCGCCATGACGGCGAGGCCGCGTGCGAGGGAGCTCATGTAGTCGGGGTCGCCGCCGTTGGCCTGCGCGCCATCGGTGCGTGCAGATCGGGGGCGTGCGACCTCCGCGCGTGCTGCGTCGGTGCGCGCCGGCTTCGTGCTCCGGCGTGCCTGCGTTGCGGTGCGCGCGCTGCTGCGGGGGGCTTTGGACGTGGCCATGGGGACGCGGTCGCAGCGCCGATTATCGCCGGGGCGCGAGCGCCGCGGTGGATTGCGCGCGCCATCATCCTGCTCTAGCCTGACAGGTCCGCCCTCGCCCGAGTCCCGCCATGCAACTCGAACTCTCGGAAGAGCAACGCCTGCTGGTGCACACGCTGCGCCGCTTCGTCGAGGCCGAGCTCGTGCCGCTCGAGGACGAGGTCGAGGCCGCGGGCCGCCTCGCGCCCGAACGAGCGCGCACGATCTTCGAGAAGTCGCGCGCGCTCGGGTTCTATGCGATGAACATCCCCACCGAATACGGCGGTGGGGGCTTGAGCGCCGTCGACACGATGCTCGTCGAGGAGCAGTTCGGACACACCAAGGACATCCTCATCCGGCGCGCCTTCGGCAACGTCTACGAGTCGCTGCTCGAGGGCGATGCCGCGCAGAAGGACCGATGGCTGCTGCCTGCCGTGCGCGGCGAGCGCACCTGCTCGATTGCGTTCACGGAGCCGGGCGCGGGATCGGATGCGGCGTCGATCGCGACGCGGGCGATGCGCGACGGCGAAGGCTGGCGCCTCTTCGGCCAGAAGCACTTCGTGAGCGATGGCGAGTTCTCCGACTTCTTCATCGTTTCGGCGGTGACCGATCCGGCCGCGCGGCCGCGGCACGTCTCGCTGTTCCTGGTGGACAAGGGCATGCGGGGCGTGAGCGTCGGGCCCGACCAGCCGATGATGGGCCTCACGGGAACGAGCCACGTGCCGCTCTACTTCGACGACGTGCACCTCGGACCCGAGCATCTGCTCGGCGGTGAGGGTCGCGGTCTTCGCATCGCCTTCGACACGCTCGGGCGCGTGCGCCTGGCGCAGGTCGGGGCACGCGCGATCGGCAAGGCGTCGCGGCTGCTGCGCCTCATGACCGATTACGCGCGCGAACGCGAGCAGTTCGGCAAGCCCATCGGCGAGTTCGGCCCCATCCAGGAGATGCTCGCCGACAGCGCCATCGAGATCAACGCGGCGCGGCTGCTGCTCCTGCGCGCGGCCGGGGAGATCGATCGCGGCCGCGATGCGCGCGACTGGATCTCGATGGTGAAGGTGCAGGCGGCGGAAACGCTGGGGCGTGTCGCCGATCGCGCGGTGCAGGTGTTCGGCGGGATGGGCTACTGCAAGGCGATGCCGATCGAGCGGCTCTATCGCGATGCGCGCATCTTTCGCATCTTCGACGGCACGTCCGAGATCCACCGCATGGTCGTGGCGCGCGGCCTCCTGAAGCACGGTCCGGCGCTGTTCGACATCGGCGCCTGACCCCGTTACTCAGAGTAATTACTCTGAGTAACGGGGTTGGGGTTACTTGCGCACCGCTTCGGCCGCCGCGAGCTGGCCGTAGACCACGCGCGCGACGGCGAGCAGCTGGCCGCGATCGATGTTGCCCGAGATCGCGTAGCTGCAATTGTCGTCGATCCAGTAGAACACGCCGACGCCGTTCTCGACGGCGTAGCGAAACGCCGTATCGCCGTGCTTGTCGCTGTCCTTGCGCACCTGCAGCGAGAGGCGCTGCTTCTCCGGATTCTCGTACATGAAAAGCGCGGTCGGCCGCTCGTTGCCCGCGACGAGGCGACCCCCCACCAGCGCGTAACCGACGCTGTTCAGATCGGGCGCGTGCACGGCGAACCCGAGGCGCTTCGTGAGCCACGTCACGAGACGCTTCTCCTCCGCCGCCCACACCTCGACGGGGCGATTCACGTCGGTCGCGTAGAGGGCGTGCGCGAACGCGGCCTGACGCGCGAACGTCACCGGCATGCCCTCGCGCTCGAGATCGACACCGCGGCCGAACCAGCCCAGCGCGACCCCCAGCACCAGCGAGGCGGCCGCCGCGACCGGCATCCACCAGCGCAGCACGCGCGCACCGCTCCTCGCGCGCGGCCCCGCGGCCGCGTCGAGCAGTCGTTGCGGAATGGGCTCCGACAGCATGGGATCGAGCGCCGCGCGCAAATCGGCATTCTGCTGCCGGATCTGCGCGACCCGCGCCGCGAGTGCCGGATCGCGGGCCAGCACCGCGGCCACCGCTTCGGCGCGCGCACCGGAGAGCCGGCCGTCCGCGAATGCGTGGACGTCGGCGTCGTCGAGGGGAGCGGAATTCGCGGTCGTCATGGCCGGGCCGTCATTTCACGATGCGCAATGCGGACGGCGCTTCGTCGGCGAACGCGCGCAGCTTCGATCGCGCGCGCGACAGCCGCGACATCACCGTGCCGATGGGCACGTCGAGCGCCGCGGCGATCTCGTCGTACTGCATCTCCTCGACGGCGGCGAGCAGCAGCACTTCGCGCTGCTCGGCCGGCAGCCGTCCGAGCTGCCCCATCACCTCCATCAACTCCACGCGGTCCGCCTGCGTCGCGCGCACGGGGATCTGCCACGGCCCCTGATCGCCATCGGCATCGAGGGACACGTTGCCGCTCTCGCGGCGCGCGAGCGAGAGCTGGTTGACGTAGAGATTGTGCATGATCGTGAACATCCAGGCGCGAAGGTCCGTGCCCTCCTTCCACAGCCGGCGCTTCTCCCACGCCCGTGCGAGCGTGTCCTGCACGAGGTCGTCCGCGCGCGTGGGCTCGCCGGTCAGCACCCGAGCGTACCGCCGCAGCCGTGGAATCGCGGCAAGCAGCTCCGGATGCGGAAGGGGCGGCGAAGAGGTCGCGGCAGGGGCCATGGTGCGATTCGGTAGCGCAGGTGCCAACAGTCCGGGAACGGGGATATTCCCGCGCCGCTAGACCAGGAACAGCGTGGCGAGGCCGAGGAAGATGAAGAACCCGCCGGAGTCGGTGACGGCCGTGATCATCACGGACGAGCCGAGCGCCGGGTCGCGCCCGACCCTGATCATCGTCATCGGGATCAGCACGCCCATGAGTGCGGCGAGGATCAGGTTCAGCGTCATGGCGAGCACCATCACCAGCCCGAGTTGCCAGTCGCGGTAGAGCATCATCGCGACGAGCCCCATCACGCCGCCCCAGACGAGACCGTTCACGAGGCTGACGGAGATCTCCTTGCGGATCAGCTGCCGCGCATTCTCCACGCTGACCTGGCCCAGGGCAGCCGCGCGCACGATCATGGTAATGGTCTGGTTGCCGGAATTGCCGCCGATGCCCGCCACGATCGGCATGAGCGCGGCCAGTGCGACGAGCTTCTCGATCGAGCCCTCGAACAGGCCGATCACGCGCGACGCGATGAACGCCGTCACGAGATTCATCGCCAGCCACGACCAGCGGTTGCGGAAGGAGGCCCACACCGAAGCGAACACGTCCTCCTCCTGGCGCAGGCCGCCGACGGCGAGCAGCTCCTCGTGCCCGCGCTCGCGCACGAAATCGAGGATCTCGTCGACCGTCACGCGTCCGACGAGGCGATCGTTGGTGTCGACCACCGGCGCGGACACGAGGTCGTAGCGCTCGAACGCGCTTGCCGCTTCCTGCGCCTTCGCGTGCTGCAGCAGCTTCACCGTCGGCGGCTGCATGACGTCCGAGACGTTCACGTCGGGATCGGTCACCAGCAGCTTGCTGACCGGCAGCACGCCCAGCAGCTTCTCTTCCCGATCCACCACGAACAGCTGATCGGTCTGGCTCGGCAGCTCCTCGAAGCGACGGAGGTAGCGCAGCACCACCTCGAGCGTCACGTCGGGCCGCACGGTCACGTCCTCGAAGTCCATGAGCGCGCCGACCATGTCGTCCTCGAAGGACATGGCCGCCCGCAGCTGCTCGCGTTCCTCCACGGGCAGGCTCTTGAACACATCGTCCATGACCTCCTGCGGGAGGTCCGGAGCGAGCTCGGCGATCTCGTCGGTGTCGAGGTTCTCGGTCGCGGCGACGAGCTCCTCGGTATCCATCGAGGAGATGAGCGACTCGCGCACCGCGTCGGACACCTCGATGAGGATCTCGCCGTCGCGCTCGGCCTTGACGAGATCCCAGATGTACAGGCGCTCGTCGAGCGGCAGCGCCTCGAGGATGTAGGCGATGTCGGCGGGATGCAGGCGATCGAGCCTGCGCTGGAGCTCGGCCTTGTTCTTGCGATAGACGGCGCTCTCGGCGAGCTCGGCGCGCTCGCCGCCGGCCTCGAGCTGCTCGTGCACCAGTCCCTCGACGAGACGGTGCCGCCGCAGCAGGGCGGTGACCTCGGCCAGCGCCTCCTGCACGTTCGCGTGCGGCGCTTGCAGCCGTTCGGCTTGCGCGTCGTGCAGATCGTCAGGCATGTGCCGCGAGTGAAGGGAGGAAGGAAAGCCCGCCGTTGCGCCGGACGGGCGTGGGCATTCTACGCGCCGGCCGCTGCCTTGCGTGGGCAGCCGGCGCCGCGCCGCGTGCCCGGCGTCGACTGGGAGTCGAAGGCTCCGCGGGGTCGCAGGCCCGGTTCAGGGCAGCGGCGTGCCGGCCATGCGCCCGAGGATGATGTGCGTCTTGCGGTTGAGCCCCGGCGCGCCCTGGTTGCGTTCGTAGAACCGCGGATTGGGCGCCATGGCGGCGAGGCGCGCGGCCTGCTCGGCGTCGAGGTGCGCGGCGGCGATGCCGAAGTAGCGCTGCGCGGCGGCCTCGGCCCCGAACACGCCATTGCCCCACTCGATCACGTTGAGATAGAGCTCGAAGATGCGCTGCTTGTCGAGCAGCGCCTCGAGCAGCACGGTGATCGCCGCCTCCTCCGCCTTGCGCCAGTAGCTGCGCGTGGGCGAAAGGAACAGGTTCTTCGCGAGCTGCTGCGTGATGGTCGAGCCCCCCGCCACGATCCGTCCGCGGCGCTGGTTCTTCTCGATCGCGAGCTGGATGCCCTCCCAGTCGAAGCCTTCGTGGTCGACGAAGCGCGCGTCCTCCGCCGCGATCATCGCGCGCTTCAGCTGGTTGCTGATGCGGGCGTAGGGCACCCAGCGATAGCGCAACGGGAAGGACGGGCTCTTGCGATGCAGCTCCGCCATGCGCTGGGTCATGAACGAGGTTTCGCGCGGCGGGTGATCGCGGTACCAGAGGATGTGGCCCGTGATCCACACCAGCCAGACGACCAGCGTCGCGACCGCGGCCGCGAGGAGCCAGAGCAGCATGCGGCGCACCGCAGCGGCGGCGCCGCCGGCCATGCCGGCCATCACGCCGCGCCGTGCCGACGCACGCGAGCCCCCGCCACCGCTTCGCCGCTCAATCGGAGCGCAGCTCCTCGCCGCGCGTGAAGCTCCACGTGCGCGTGATCACGAGGATGTCGGTGTCGCGGCGCACGTCGGCGGGCAGCGGGGCGTACGGCGCGCCCATCTCGACGATCCGCTCTGCTGCGGCGTCGAGGACGCGATGGCCCGACGAGCGCGTGATCTCGATGTTCTCGACGGAGCCGTCGGCGCGGATCGACACCGACAGGATGAGGCTCCCGTAGAGCTTCATGTCGCGCGCGGCTTGCGGATAGTTGAGGTTCCCGATGCGCTCCACCTTGAGCCGCCAGTCCTCGACGTAGCGCGCGAAGCGATATTCCTCGGCGCGAGCGCCGACGAAGCGGCGCTTGGGACGCTTCTGGTAGGCGTCCATGTCCTTCGCGACCTGGGCCTCGAGACGCATGGATTCGAGCGCGCGCTGGGTGAGATCGGCGGTGGACGGCAGCTGCGTGTGCTCCACCGGCTCGGGCGCGCTCACCACGAAGTTCTGCACCGGCGTGTTGCGCAGCTGGGTCATCAGCTCCGTCGCGCGCTTTTCCATCGCCTTGATCTGTTCCTGGGCGATGGTCATCTCGCGCCGCGAGAACAGCTGGTGGGGAATCACCGGCAGCGGGGTCTTGGCCTTGCGATTCTCGTCGGTGTTGCCCCCGCCGTCGAGGTTGGTCTGCGCGAGGATGTCCGGCTGCGTGGGCCGCGTCGCCGAGCGCGCGTTCACGAGCGAGACTTCCAGCGTCGGGCCGCGGTCGAGCATTCGCTTGATGTCGGACTGGAAATGGATCGACAGCACCACGCCGTGCACGAGGATCGATGCCGCCACCGCGGCGGTCAGGAGCGGCGACCCGGCGACCATCCAGCGCGCGCGATTGCGCGGCGGCGGGCCGAACCCGGTCGTGCGCGGCCGCAGCGATGGCGCGGGCCCGCGGGGTCGCGCCGGCGTGTCGGCCGACGCGGAAGGCGCGCGCGCCCCGGCAGTCGCGGGTGAGGATCTCGATGCGGGCTGCATGACCGGGGCAGAGGTCGCCAAAGCTTTCGGCGCGGGCGTGGCAGAGGTTGCGGCTGCAGGGCTTGCGGCTGCGCGTGCCGCCTGTGCGGGCGGCGTCGGCGCCGCACTTGCCCTGGCGTTCGAGGGATTTGCCGGCCGAGGGTTCGGCGCTGCCGCTGCGGGCGCGGGTGTCGGTCTCGCTGCCGGCCTTCCGGACGCCTTGGCCGGACGCCGCGGGGGGCGCGTCGGCCCGCACCGCGTCGCGCGGACGGGCGGCGGCCGGCTTCAGAAGCACGTCGGTATCGCCGGTCCCGGCGTTACCGCGTTTCGGGTTGGCAGTCTTTCTCGGCAAGTGGGGGCAGGCACCGAAAGAACCTATTGTAGCTTGGCGCTCTCGCAATGACAGCAGCGTAACGACCGTCCGTCAGGCATTCCCCGCATACCGGCATTCGAGCGTCGCCGCCAGCAGGTCGATGCGTCCGATGCCGATGCGCACGCGCGCATCGGCCGCGAGCGAGGGCAGATCCGCGACGCGCATGATCAGGGGCAGCCGCTCGAAGCGCACGAGGTTCTCGCGGATGACCGTCGCCGTCGTCTCCTCGACCTTCTCCTGCAGCAGCCAGCGCAGGCACCAGTAGTGCTCCATGCGCGACTGGAACTCGGCGTAGGTGGAGTACGTCGCCTCGAAGTCGGCGAGGCTCGCGAAGAGCTCCGCGTCGTTGTCGCCGTACGGGGGCTTCTCGCCCGCGACGACGGCGAGGAGCTGACGCTGGTTCACGAGGTCGGAATACCGCCGCAGCGGCGAGCTCGCCCACAGGTAGTGCGAGACGCCGAGTCCCTGGTGCTCCGCCGGACGCGTGCTCATCTTCACCTTGCCGTTGCCCTGCGTGCGATAGAGGCCCGGGCACGCGCGCATCGGCGAGAAGCTTGCCCCACGTGCTGTTCGTGCAGATCATGAGCTCGGCCACGAGCTTGTCGAGCGGCGAGCCGCGCGGACGCGGCACGATGGCCACCCGGCCTTCGGGCTCCGCTTCCCAGTCGACGTAGAAGCTGTAGTCGATGCGCGCGATGTCCGGCTTGCCGCGCGCGTCCGCGAGCCGGCGCACCACGTCCCACAGCACGCGGAAATCCGCGGTCCATTCCGGCTCGCCGGGTTGCGGTGCATCGGTCGCGAAGCCGTCGCCGACCTGATCGAGACGCAGGTTGGCGGCGACCTGCACGCGATCGGCGACCGTGCGCTGGCCGACCACCATGCCGTCCCCCGTGACCTGCAGATAGAGCGACAGCGCGGGGCGTGCGTCGCCGGCCGCGAGGGTGAAGGCGTCGATCGCCTCTTCGGGCAGCATGGTGATCTTGCGCCCGGGCATGTAGACGGTCGACAGCCGGGCGCGCGCGATCGCATCGAGCGGCGAGCCGCGCGCAATCGCGAGCGCGGGGGCCGCGATGTGGATGCCGATCTCGCGATGGCCGTTGCCGAGCTCGCGCACCGAGAATGCGTCGTCGATCTCGGTGGTGGTCGCGTCGTCCACGGAGAACGCGCGCACCGGTGCAAGCGGGAGATCGGGGAGCGGCGGCAGATGACCCCATGCGCCGAAGCCCGTGCCGTGCGGAAAGGCGTGCACGAGGAACGCGTCGTAGTGGTAGTCGTGCGTCGACGGGATCGCGCCGCACGCGGCGAGCAGCGCGATCGGGTTGGTCTGCAGCTCGTCGCAGGCGGCGGCGAGCGCCTTCCATTCGAGCGCCTGCTTGTCGGGCTTGTGCAGGAGCATCGGGAGCTTCGGGCCGGAATGCGTCGGGCAGGCGATGCGCCTTCATCTGCTCGACCCAGACTTGCGCCTGCTCGGCCTCGCGCTTCTTGCGCTCGATGGACGCGAGCGCCGCCTTCAGCGCATCGGCGGGGGCGCGGCGGAAGCGTCCCTTGCCGCGCCGGTAGAAGTACATCGGGGCGGATTGCAGGACGAACGCCACCGCGGCGGCCTCGGCCGGTTGCGGGGCGTGGCCGTAGTACTCGCTCGCGAGATCGGCAAAGCCGAAGTCGTCCTCGCCGGAGACTTCCCAGAGGAAATCGGGATCGAGCTCGCCCGCGAGCTTCTGCGCCTGGGCGAGCATCGCGGCGGGCGCGGGGCCGTTGAAGCGCAGCAGCACGTTGCCTGCCTTGATCTTGAGGCGCTTGCCGGAGGCCGCCTCGACCTGCAGCGAGGCTTCGTTGTCGGCCAGGACGGTGCCGGCCTTGTACTGACCGTCGTCCTCGAAGAACACGTGCATGGGGAGCCGTTGCGGGAAACGGGGCGGGGGCGGGCCGGATGCGATGCGTGCGGGCCGCCGGGAGGGCGAATTATACCGGCGCGGCCGGGTGCGGCCCGTGCGTTATAGTCCCGCGACCTCGAATCGACTCGGAGTCGACTCCGAGTCGGCAGGTGCGACCAAAGGGGAGCGGGACGGATGGATTATCGGCGGTTGGGTCGGAGCGGTCTGCAGGTTTCGCCGTTGTGCCTGGGCACGATGAACTTCGGCGAGACGACCGGCGCGGACGAGGCGAACGAGATCGTCGCGCATGCGGCGCGACCTCGGGATCAACTTCATCGACACGGCCGACAAGTACGGCGGGGGCGAGTCGGAGCGCATGGTCGGCACCGCGCTCCGGAAGACGCGCACGCGCTGGATTCTCGCCACCAAGGCCGGGAACGTGATGACGCAGGCGCCCTTCGACGGCGGAGCGTCGCGTCGGTGGCTCTTCCAGGCCTGCGACGACAGCCTGCAGCGCCTTCGCACCGACTACATCGACATCTTCTACGTGCACAAGGACGACGCCGGCACGCCCCTCGAGGAGACGGTCGTCTGCGATGGGCGATCTCGTGCGAAGCGGCAAGATCCGCTACTTCGGCGTGTCCAATTTCCGCGGGTGGCGCATCGCGGAGACCGTGCGGCTGTGCCGCGAGGCCGGCGTGCCGCAGCCCGTCATCGCGCAGCCGTACTACAACCTGCTCAATCGCGTGCCCGAGGTGGAGATCCTTCCGGCGTGCGATCACTACGGCCTGGGCGTGGCCGCATACTCGCCGATCGCGCGCGGCGTGCTGACGGGGAAATACGCGCCCGGACGCGATCCGGAGCGCGACAGCCGGGCCGCACGCAAGGACGTCCGGTTCATGCAGACGGAGTTCCGCAGCGAGTCGCTCGCGATCGCGCAGCGCCTGCGCGAGCACGCGGCGAGCGACGGGCCGCACGCTGATCGGCCTCGCGCTGGCATGGCTGCTGGCGAATCGCATCGTGACCTGCGCCATCGCGGGGCCGCGCACGATGGCGCAATGGCTGGCCTACGTGGAAGCGCTGGGCACGCCATGGACCGCCGAAGACGAAGCGCTCGTCGACAGCCTCGTGGCGCCGGGCCATCCGTCGACGCCGGGATTCAACGATCCGCAGTATCCGCTCTTCGGCCGTCGCCTCCGGCCCACCCACCCCGTTACTCAGAGTAATTACTCCGAGTAACGGGGTGGGGTTACTCGTTCACGACGCCGTGCGGCACGTGGCACGCCGCGACGTGCTTCAGCGCGGACTCGACGTGCGTGCGCTGGTCGTCGAAGAAGATGTCGGCGCCGAACGCGCGCAGGAACTCGCCCTTGTCGAGGCCGCCCAGGAAAAGCGCCTCGTCGATCCGGATGTTCCACGCGCGCAGCGTGCGGATCACGCGCTCGTGCGCCGGCGCGCTGCGGGCGGTCACGAGCGCGGTGCGAATCGGGCTCGCGTCCTCCGCGAAATCCGACTGGATGCGATGCAGGCCGGCGAGGAACTCCTTGAACGGTCCGCCCGACAGCGGCTGCAGCGCCGCATCCGTTTCGCTGCGGGCGAAGGCGTCGAGCCCCTTGCTCTGATAGACGCGCTCCGCCTCGTCCGAGAAGAGCACGGCGTCCCCGTCGAAGGCGATGCGCAGCTCGTCGGTCTCGTTGCGGAAGATGCTGGGGAAGATCGTGGCCGCAGCGTAGCCGTCCTCCAGCGCGCGCTTCACGTCGCCCGTGTCGGCGGACAGGAACAGGTGCGCGCCGAACGCCGGCACGTAGCGCGACGTCGGCTCGCCCTTGGTGAACGCCGCGCGCGTGATGTCGAGGCCGTAGTGCTTGATCGCGTTGAATACGCGCAGCCCCGTATCGGCGCTGTTGCGCGAGAGCAGGATGACTTCGACGTACTGCTTGTCGGGACGATTCAGGCGCAGGAGCTTCTGCACCAGGGGAAACGCCGGCCCGGGCTCGAGGATCTCGTTCTCGTGCTCGATCTGGTAGCGGTGATACGCGGCAACGCCGAGCTCGGTGTAGATGCGGTGGCTCTCCGCCAGGTCGAACAGCGCGCGCGAGGAGATCGCGACGACGAGCTTGCCGGCGAGGGAGGGCTTGGCCATGGCCCAATGCTAGTGGCGGACATGGGCCAATACAAGGCCGGCGCGACGCGCACCTCCGGGGTAGCCCCGAGCAGACGCGGGCGCAAGGGTGACCGTTTCTAGAGCGCGAAGCGCAGCACCGACGGAATCTCGGCCGCGAAGTCCGCCCAGCCGTGATCGCCGCCGCCGGCGACGTACTGCCACGCGCCCGCGTAGTACGCGACCGCTTCACGCCAGTCGAGGAGCTCGTCGCCGCTGCGCACGAGCAGGAAGTAGCGCTCGGGCCGGGTGATCTGCCGCACGCGCAACGCCTCCAGCTGCGCGAGATGCTCCCGGGTGAGCGTCCACGGCTCGCCCGTGTGCAGGTTGCGCTGCGGCCCGAGGAAGGATTCCAGCGAAGCGTACGGACGCACCGCCGGATTGATCACCACCGCGCGCGCGCCGTAGCGCTCCGCCAGATGCGTCGCGTAGAACCCGCCGAGCGAGCTGCCGATGAACGCGAGCGCATCGCCCGCGCGCACGTTGCGGTCGACCCACTGCGCCACGTCGGCCATCGCACGCGCGGGCTCGTGATGCAGCTGCGGCAGGTGGAACACCGGCGGATTCGGCAACGCCGCGACCGCCTCCGCCACGAGACGCCCCTTGATCGTGCTCGGGGAGGAGTTGAGGCCGTGGAGATAGACGATCGTCATGCGCCAGAAGCCTCCGAAGCCGACTCCGCCCCCTTACTCGGAGTAACGACTCTGAGTACTTACTCTGAGTAACGGGTTGGGGCGCGGGCTCGCGCGGCGAGGCGATCGAGCAGCTTCTGGTGGATGCCGCCGAAGCCGCCGTTGCTCATCACCAGCACGTGATCGCCCGGATTCGCGGCGGCGACGACGCCGTCGACCACGCGCTCGAGGTCGTCGAGCACAGTTGCGCGCCCACCCAGGGGCGCCAGCGCAGCCTGCACGTCCCACCCCAGATTCGACGCATAACAGAACACCTGGTCCGCGGCGGCGAGGCTGCCCGGCAGCGCATCCTTGACCGCGCCGAGCTTCATCGTGTTCGAGCGCGGCTCGAGCACGGCGATCACGCGGCCGCCGCGGATGCGCCGGCGCAGGCCGTCGAGGGTGGTCGCGATCGCCGTCGGATGATGCGCGAAGTCGTCGTACACGGTGACGCCGTCGGCGACACCGCGCGTTTCCAGCCGGCGCTTCACGCCCCGGAACGCCGCCAGCGCCTCGAGGCTGCGCGTCACCGGCACGCCGGCGTGCCGTGCCGCCGCGATCGCCGCCAGGGCATTGAGCTGATTGTGGCGTCCCGCTTCGCCGAAACGCAGCTCGCCCTGCCGCTCGCCGCGCAGGGCCACCGTGCCGTCGGCAGCGATGGTCCAGTCGGCACCGCCTTGCGCATCCGCGAACGCGAAGCGCTCGACCTCGCTCCACACGCCGCGCTCGAGCACGCGCGCAAGGCTCGCCTCCTCGCGCATTGACGACGAGGCGCCCCTGCCGCGGCACCGTGCGCACGAGATGGTGGAACTGCGTCTCGATGGCGCCGACGTCGGGAAAGATGTCGGCGTGGTCGTACTCGAGGTTGTTGAGGATCGCGGTGCGCGGCCGGTAATGCACGAACTTCGATCGCTTGTCGAAGAACGCCGTGTCGTACTCGTCCGCCTCGATCACGAAGAACGGGCTTTGCGTCGCGCCGGCGAGCCGCGCCGAAATCCCGAAATCCACCGGCACGCCGCCGATCAGGAATCCCGGCGCGAGGCCCGCGTGCTCCAGGATCCACGCAAGCATCGACGTCGTGGTCGTCTTGCCGTGCGTGCCCGCCACCGCGAGCACCCATTTGCCGTGCAGCACGTGCTCGTAGAGCCACTGCGGTCCGGAGACATACGGCCGGCCGGCGTCGAGCACGGCTTCCATCAGCGGATTGCCGCGCGACACCACGTTGCCCACCACGAACATGTCGGCATCGCGCGCGACGGTGTCGAGCTGCGCCGGGTCCCAGCCTTCGGTGAGCGTGATGCCGAGCGCCGAGAGCTGCGTGCTCATGGGCGGATAGACATTGGCGTCGCAGCCGCTCACGGTGTGCCCGGCGGCCTTGGCGATGGCCGCGATCCCGCCCATGAACGTGCCGCAGATTCCGAGGATGTGGAGATGCACGATGTCAGCCTGCGGGGGTGAGCGCGGGACGATGCCGCACGTGGTGTCGCCACCCCAGCACGAACCACGCGAACGCGACGACGTCGAGCGCGAGCACGATCGCGAATGCGATGCGCAGGCCGCCCGCCGTGTCGAGACCGAACTCGCGGCGCGAGAGCTCGACCACGAGGCCGATGCCCCATTGCGAAAGGAAGCTGCCCACGAACATCAGCAGGTTGAGCGCCGTGTTCGCACGCCCGGCGAGCTCGTGCGCAAACCCCTCGTTGAGCACCGTGAATCCCAGCACGTTCACCGAGGCGCCGAGGCCGTACAGGCCCCACCACGCGTAGCTTCCCGGAAGCTCGCCGACGATCGCCGCGAAGCCCAGGATGTTGAGCGCGAAGCCGGTCGCGAACAGATGCCTCGTCCCGATTCCGCGCTGCAGGAGCCGCGTCGCGAGCGCCCCGATCAGCACGTAGCCGGTCAGCGTCACGAAGGTCATCGCCAGCAGGTGCCGCGCGGCGTTCGCGCGATCGAAGCCCTGCACCTCCATCAGCCACGGCACGGACCACAGGCCCTGCACGGCGGCGAAGGATCCCATCGCGCAGCCCGCGAGCGGCGCGATCCACCAGAACCGCGGCGTCGCGAACACGCGCCAGACCACCTGCCACTGCGCCGCGAACCCCGGCGCCTGGCGCGGCCGGGCCGTGTCCGGCACGCGCTGCCAGATGAGGACTGCCACGGCGAAGCACGCGAGCGCGAGCGCGACGAAGACCGTGCGCCACGTGATGAAACGCAGGGCGAATTCGAGCGGCGCCGTCACGAGCAGCGCACCGACGCCGCCCGCGACCATCATCCATCCCGAGAGCGAAGCCTGGCGCTCCGCGCCGTACCACGTCGCGATGCCCTTGAGCGGCGCCATCAGGCACGTCGCCGTGCCGGCGCCGATCAGCGCGCGCGCCAGCAGCAGGCCGGTCTCGCCGCCCGCGAGCGCGAACGCGAGCGCCCCGGCGCCCGCGACGACGAGCAGGGCCGGCTCGACCCGGCGCGGACCGTAGCGGTCGAGCAGCATGCCCGCGGGCAGCTGCATCGCCCCGAAGGCGAGGAAGTAACCGCTCGTGAGCAGTCCGAGCGCCGCCGGCGACAACGCGAGCTCGCGCGTGAGCTCCGGCGAGATCACGGCCGTGGCGCTGCGGAACATGTACGACAGCAGGTACCCGGCGGCGAACGGCAGGTACACGCGGCTGAAGCTCACGGGACGGTGCGGCAAGGACTCAGCTTCGGAAGATGAAGTACACGGCGCCGAGCAGGCACAGCCCGGCCCAGAGGTAGTCGAGCTTGATCGGCTGTCCCATGTAGATCATCGCGAACGGGACGAACACCGACAGGGTGATCACTTCCTGCATGATCTTGAGCTGGGGCAGCGACATCACGCCGAAGCCGATCCGGTTGGCCGGAACCTGGAGCAGGTATTCGAAGAGAGCGATGCCCCACGAGATCACGGCCGCCGTGTACCACGGCCAGCTGTGCACGTGCTTCAGATGCCCGTACCACGCGAACGTCATGAAGACATTCGAGGCGACGAGCAGCGCGGCGCAGGTGAGCGCGGGATAAAGGGAGACTAGCGAAGCCATGGGATTGCGGTGCGGTGCCGGGCGCGCAACGACACGAGACGCCTGCCGCGTGCTCCCGCGCCGGCGCGCGGGCCACATTATGAGGCATGGCGCGCCGGGCGCCGGCGGCGCGCCTACGCGAACGTCAGCGTGAGGCCCGCAACGGGAAGCTCGCCGTAGTCGCTATGCCACGTCTCGCCCGGGGCGACGGGCCACGCGTCGCTGATGGTGCCCGTCGTCACGATCTCGCCCGCGGCGAGCGGCGGGGCGTCGGGCTGCGTCGCGAGCACCCGCGCGAGGTAGGCCAGCGCGTGCGCGGGCCCGCCGAGCACGTTGGATCCCACGCCGCGATCGACGACCTTCCCGCCCTTCGAGAGCTCGAGGGCGAACCGCGGCAGGAGCTCCGCGAGGCGCGCGCGCGTCCCGTCGTCGACCGGCACGCGCGTGCCCACGACCAGCGCGCCGTGCAGACCGAACGCGGCGGTGCAGTCCGCCGCCTTGAAGCGCCAGTCGGGAAAGTGGCTCTGCACGATCTCGAAGCCCGGCGCGATCCACGCGACGCACGCGAGCGCCTCGCGCGGGTCTTGCGTCGCCGGTACGCGTGCGCCGAGGCCGAACACGATCTCCGGCTCGATCCGCGGCTGCACGATGCCCGCGAGGCGGCAGCACCGCGACGCCGTCCTGCGCATCGTGCACCGTGTGCGCCCACGTGTGCGCCCACATCGGCTGGAACACGCCGTAGCGCTCCCAGATCGTGGTGTTGGTGAACCCGATCTTGCGCCCTACCGGAACCCAGCCCTGCGCGATGCGCATGCGCTCGATCCGCGCAAGCACGCGGTACGCGGCGGCGACGTCGAAGCCGGCCTCACCCGCGGTGATCGGTGCGATCTGCTCGGCGCGGTCGTAGGCCTGGATCAGGCGTTGCGCGATCGCGCTCTCCTCATTCGCGCCCTGGGACGCGCTCATTGGACTACCTTCGTGCTGCGCACTCCGGTACTCGCCCTTGGGGCGGCCCTGCGCGCTCATGGCCGCGACCCTACGACTTTCAGCACCGTGACCCATCCGGTGAACGCGGCCGTGGCGACGACCATCGCGATCGGCACGCCGAGGAGCGCGGCGGGCAGTCCGGACCAACCGAGCGCTGCGACCACGGCCCAGCCCGCGAGCGCGCCCGCGACACCGGCGAGCACGATGCCGACGAGGCTCGAAGCGAGGGAGCGGGTGGAAGCGGGGGCCACGGCGCGGCCATGATTCCATCGTTGCGCGCGCGCGGCAAGCACGGCGCGTGTGCTACGCGCGCGAGCAGGGCTGCGATGACTGCGCCGCACCGCGCGCGCGCCCGACCGCGCGTCGGGGGCGATGCTGCGCGGGCTTCGGCACGACCCTCGGGTTACGGATTTGCCTCGGCTCATGGAACCTTCGTGCTGCGCACTCCGGTATTCGCGCTGGGGCGGCCCGGCGCCCAGCCACGACGTTGCCGACGCGCGATTCGTCTTCCCACGTCTCCAGCCGGACCGTGAAGCCCCAGAGCTGCCGCAGGTGCTTGACCACCTCGTTCGCCGCCTCGGCGAGCGGACGCCCGCGCCGGCGCTGGTAGCGCAGCGTGAGCGAGCGATCGCCGTCGCGATCGAAGTGCATGACCTGCACGTCGGGCACCCGCATCTCCTGCGCGTGCTGCTGCGACAGGAGCTTCCGCACGCGGCGATAGCCGCGCTCGTCGTGGATGCTGTCGACCACGAGGTCGTCCTCGTCCGAATGGTCGGCGATCGCGAACAGCCGGAACTCGCGGATGAGGCGCGGCGAAAGGTACTGGCCGATGAAGGACTCGTCCTTGAAGTTGCGCATCGCGAAGTCGAGCGATGCGTTCCAGTCGGTGCCGGCGAGCTGCGGGAACCACGCGCGGTCCTCGGCGTCCGGGCGTTCGCAGACGCGGCGCAGGTCCGAGAACATCGCGAACCCGAGCGCGTACGGATTGAGGCCGCCGTACGCGGGCGAATCGAAGTGCGGCTGGGCGACCACGTTGGTGTGGCTCTTCAGGAACTCGAACATGAAGCCGTCGTCGACGAGGCCCTTCTCGTGCAGGCGGTTGAGGATCGTGTAGTGCCAGAACGTGGCCCAGCCCTCGTTCATCACCTTGGTCTGGCCCTGCGGATGGAAGTACTGCGCGAGCTTGCGCACGATGCGCACGATCTCGCGCTGCCAGGGCTCGAGCTTCGGCGAGTGCTTCTCGACGAAGTACAGGATGTTCTCGTGCGGCTCGGCCGGGAAGCGGTCCGACGTGCCCTTGCGCTCCACCGTCTCGGGCGCCTCCGGCAGCGTGCGCCAGAGGTCGTTGAAGCTGCGCTCGCGGTGCGCCTCGCGCTCGGCGAGGCGCGCCGTCTCGGCCCGCAGCGTGAGCGGCGGCGGCCGCCGGTAGCGGTCCACGCCGTGCGGCATGAGGGCGTGGCAGGCATCGATCACGGCCTCGACGGCATCGGGCCCGTAGCGCTCCTCGCAGAGCATGACGTAGCGCCGCGCGAACACGAGGTAATCGATGATGGACTCGGCATCGGTCCACTGCCGGAAGAGGTGGTTGCCCTTGAAGAACGAGTTGTGGCCGTAGCACGCGTGCGCCATCACCAGGGCCTGCGTGGTGACCGTGTTCTCCTCCATGAGGTAGGCGATGCACGGGCTCGAGTTGATGACGATCTCGTAGGCGAGCCCCTGCATGCCGCGGCGGTACGCCTGCTCGTTGCGGATGAACTCCTTGCCGTACGACCAGTGCGGATAGCCCACGGGCAAGCCGGTGCTGGCGTACGCGTCGAGCATCTGCTCGGAGGTGATGATCTCGATCTGGTTCGGGTAGGTGTCGAGCTTGAACTCGGTCGCGACCTCCGCGATCGCGCGCTGGTAGCGATCGAGGAGATCGAAGTCCCAGTCGCCGCCGTGGGAGATCGGCGTGGTCATTGCGTCGCCTCTTTCTTGAAGAGATCGCGGAAGACCGGATAGATCTCGTCGCGCGACACCGCCCGGCGCATCGCGAAGTTGCGCTCCGTCTCCGCGACGCGCTCGTATTCCGCCCACAGGCTCGACGGCCGGCCGTAGCCGGAGGCATCGCCGAGCTCGAGGTACGCGTAGTAGCGCATCGACGGCAGCAGGTTCTCGCGCAGGAAGCGGGCGCTCCTCGCCGGATCGGCGCCGAACGCGTCCCCGTCGGACGCCTGCGCCGCATAGACGTTCCAGCCCGAGGCGTAGCGCTCCGCGCGGATCTTGTCGGCAAGCTCCAGCGCCGAGTAGACGACCGTGCCGCCCGAGCGCGTGTCGTGGAAGAACGTGTCCTCGTCCACCTCCTCGGCGTCGTCCGTATGGCGCACGAAGATGATGGCGACCTCCTCGTACTTGCGCGTGAGGAAGAGGTAAAGGAGGGTGAAGAAGCGCTTGGCGAGGTCCTTCTTGTCCTCGTCCATCGACGCCGAGACGTCCATCAGGCAGAACATCACCGCGCGGGCGATGGGCTCGGGCCGGCTCACGCGATTGCGATAGCGCAGGTCGAAGTCCTCGATGAACGGCAGGGCATTGCGGCGCCGGCCGATGCGCTCGAGCTCGGTCGAGAGCTTCGCGGCCTCGCCGGCCTCGCCCAGCGCGAGTGCCATCGCAAACTCTTCCTCCACGCGCTCGGCCTCGCGGTCGAGCCCGCCGCGCAAGGCGATGCGGCGCGCGAGCGAATGGGTGAGCGTGCGGGCGATCGACAGGTTCGCCGGCGCGCCGTCGGTGGTGTAGCCGGCGCGCACGCTCTTCTTCTGCACGCTGCGGCCGAGCTCCGTGCGCGACAGATTCGGCAGCTCGAGCTCGTCGAAGAAGATCTGCATGAACTCTTCGCGCGACAGCGAGAAGACGAACGAGTCCTCGGAGTTGCCCTCGCCGCCCTGGTTGCCGCTGCCGCCGCTCCCGCCGCCTTCCGGCCGCGGGATGCGGTCGCCCGCGGTGTATTCCTTGTTGCCGGGCAGGACGAACTCGCGGTCGCCGCCGCGGCCGAAGCCGAACGACGGCTCGGAGATGTCGCGCCGCGGGATGCGCACCTCGCCGCCCTGCTCCATGTCCTCGAGCTTGCGCTCGCCGACCATCTTCTTCACCGCGTCCTGGATCTGCGCCTTGTAGCGGCGCAGGAAGCGCTGGCGGTTCACCGCGCTCCTGCCCTTGGCGTTCTCGCGCCGATCGATGAAGCGGATCATGACGGCTCTCCGGCTGGCGTCACGAGGACGTCACGACGACTTGTGGACCCGCAGGTACCACTCGGCGAGCAGCCGGACCTGCTTCTCGGTGTAGCCCTTCGCGACCATGCGCGCGACGAAGTTCTCGTGCTTCTGCTTCTCGTCCGCCGACGCCTTGGCGTTGAACGAGATGACCGGCAGCAGCTCCTCGGTGTTCGAGAACATCTTCTTCTCGATCACCTCGCGCAGCTTCTCGTAGCTGTTCCACGTCGGGTTGCGGCCCTTGTTGTTGGCGCGGGCGCGCAGCACGAAGTTGACGATCTCGTTGCGGAAGTCCTTCGGGTTGGCGATGCCGGCAGGCTTCTCGATCTTCTCGAGCTCGCCGTTGAGCGCCGCGCGGTCGAACTGCTCGCCCGTCTCCGGATCGCGGTAGTCCTCTTCCTGGATCCAGCAATCGGCGAAGGTCACGTAGCGGTCGAAGATGTTCTGACCGTACTCGGAGTACGACTCGAGGTACGCGGTCTGGATCTCCTTGCCGATGAATTCCGCGTAGCGCGGCGCGAGATAGCCCTTCACGTGCTCGATGTAGCGGCGGCGCACCTCGTCGGGCAGGTCCTCGCGGGCGAGGCGCTGCTCCACCACGTACATGAGGTGCACCGGGTTGGCCGCGATCTCCGTCTGGTCGTGGTTGAACACCGCCGACAGGATCTTGTAGGCGAAGCGCGTCGACACGCCCGTCATCCCCTCGTCGGGCCCGGCGTAATCGCGGTATTCCTGCAGCGTCTTGGCCTTCGGGTCGACGTCCTTGAGCGTCTCGCCGTCGTACACCCGCATCTTGGAATAGATGCTCGAGTTCTCGGGGTCCTTGAGCCGCGTCAGCACCGAGAACTGCGCCATCATGTCCAGGGTTCCCGGCGCGCACGGTGCGCCGGACAGCGACGAGCCGGCGAGCAGCTTCTGGTAGATCTTCACCTCCTCCGACACGCGCAGGCAGTACGGCACCTTCACCACGAAGATGCGGTCGAGGAAGGCCTCGTTGTTCTTGTTGTTGCGGAAGGTGTGCCACTCGGACTCGTTCGAGTGCGCGAGGATGATCCCGTTGAACGGAATCGCGGAAAAGCCTTCCGTGCCCTTGAAGTTGCCTTCCTGCGTTGCCGTGAGCAGCGGATGCAGCATCTTGATCGGCGCCTTGAACATCTCGACGAACTCGAGCATGCCCTGGTTCGCGAGGCACAGGCCGCCGGAGTAGCTGTACGCATCGGGGTCGTTCTGCGAGTAGTGCTCGAGCTTGCGGATGTCGACCTTGCCGACCAGCGAGGAGATGTCCTGGTTGTTCTCGTCGCCGGGCTCGGTCTTGGTGATCGCGATCTGGCGCAGCACCGACGGGTTCACGCGCACCACGCGGAACTTGGACAGATCGCCCTCGAATTCCTGCAGGCGCTTCAACGCCCACGGCGAGGCGATGCCGTTGAGGTACCGGCGCGGGATGCCGTAATCCGCCTCCAGCGCCTCGGCGAACTTCTCCGCCGGGAAGAGCCCGAGCGGCGACTCGTTCACCGGCGAGCCCTTGAGGACGTAGATCGGCCGCGACTCCATCACGCTCTTCAAGCGCTCCGCGATCGAGGACTTGCCGCCGCCCACCGGACCGAGCAGATAGAGGATCTGCTTCTTCTCCTCGAGTCCCTGCGCCGCGTGCTTGAAGAACGACACGATCTGCTCGATCGCGTCCTCCATCCCGTAGAACTCGCGAAACGCCGGGTAGCGCCGGATCGTCCGGTTGCCGAAGATGCGGCCGAGACGCGAGTCGTTGCGGGTATCGACGAGCTCCGGCTCGCCGATGCCGGCGAGCATGCGCTCGGCGGCGGTCGCGTACGCGGACGGGTCGTCGCGGCAGAGCTCGAGATACTCGTCGAGGCTCATCTCCTCGTGACGCATCTGCGAATAGTTCGACCGATAGGCTTCAAGCAGTGTGGGCATGTTCCAACTCTCCCCCGGGTTGCGCGAAAGCCGCTTGCGGCGGCTGCCAGGTCGCTCCGGCGTGGAGCGACTCGCCTTCTGGCACGTGCATGTCGGGCGTGCGTGCGCGTTGCGCGGCTCGTACGTAAGCCACGGCGGTTGCTGCGCCCCCCTGCCGACCTCCGCCGCCATCCATCAGCACGCAACGGCCGTACCGCATAACGCGTGCCAGCCCCGGCGGTGATGCGGTGGTGCGGCGACGGGCGTCCGCACATCGCAGCCGTTCGTAGTGTTCACGTCGGCGCGTCGTCATGGCGGCTCTAACGGGGCACGCGACATCGCCGTTGACGGTCAGCACCTGACGTTCCTGCGTAATCCACGAGATGGAGCGGCGCGGTCGCCGCGTCGACCGTTGCGGTGCGCGGGTCGAAATCGAGGCGCTGTGCGCATACAAACGGCACAGCACAGCCTGCGACGACGACCCGTTCGCGTGCAGTGCTGCACCGCAATGTGGCACGTCGAACCGAGCCTCGAGCGCGTCGCCGTCAAAAGGTTCGACAGTCACAGGATCCGGCGCGGATGCGCGCACCTGCACTCATGCCCTGCGCACCTGCGATGCGGCGCTGTAGTCCGGCGCCCACACCGTGTGCGCCAGGCTCGCGCGCGCGATCGGGCGGCGTGCGAAAGCCTGCAATGCGCAGTGCTTGCAGCGCGGAGCGAGACCGATGCACGAATTGCGTGCCATCGTGAAAAATTTCGCGTCCCCGCCCCAGCCGCACCTGCAATCCATGCACGGCGTCCCCTGCAGGCGCAACACCGCGTGGCGGCGTGCAGCCGCAGCTGCGGCACGCGCCGCGACGGTGCCGAGGGGCGAGCGATTCCGGACGTGCAGCACTGTGCGCATGCGGCTGCCAGCGCACGGGACGACAGACGGTTCAGGAGGGCCGATGAATGTCGTCGGTCCACTGCACTGCTTCGGGATTGGCCTCGACATCGGGGATGTCGAGATTCACGACAACGGGCTGCTGGCCGCTGCGCACGAGCACGCACGACAGCGGCTCCTCCTCACTTGCGTTGATCTCCTGATGCGGGACGTACGGCGGCACGTAGATGAAGTCGCCGGGGCCCGCCTCGGCCGTGAATTCGAGGCGATCGCCCCACTTCATGCGCGCGCGGCCGCTGACGACGTAAATGACGCTTTCGACGGGACCGTGATGATGGGCGCCGGTCTTCGCCCGGGCGTGGATGACGACCGTGCCGGCCCACAGCTTCTCCGCGCCCGCCCGCGCCTGGGTGATGGCTGCGGCGCGGTTCATGCCGGGCGTCTGCGGCGTATTGGTGTCGAGCTCGGCCGCGCGCACCACGCGCACGCCGTGCAGACGCCAGTTGCCGCCCGGATGGGTTCATTGGAGCGCTCCCGATCGCGATCATGCCCTTCGCCAGACTTTAGTGATCGCTCACTCGAGGGGCAAGAGTTCGTGCGCGGTTGCGGCGAGATCGGTGCGCAACCGTCGCACAAAAGCCTCAGTCGTCGGCGAGGTGTCCTGCGCGTAGTGGAGCGTGTAGTCGCGCGCAACGCAAGGCGCGATGGCGTCGAGCATCCAGTGCACGGCCTGGAAGGCATTGTCGAGATCCGGAAATGCAGCGGGCTCGTGCAGCACGTGCAGGAACTCGCGCTCGCCGTGGTGCGGGGCGAGAAACACGAGTGCCGCGACCACGTCGTCGGGCACGCCGGCCAGACCGTGGTCCAGGGCAGCCTCGAACAGGCGCGCGAGGTCGTGTCCGTAATCGGCCGCCAGCATCGATGTGGATACGCCGCTCGCCCGCAGATAGGCCTTCAGCGCGAACTCGAGCGCCTGCGCGACGAGGTGGTAGTGCGCCTGCGCTTCGCCGTTGCGCAGCCGATTGCGCTGGCACAGCATGCGCGCGGCGCGCAGGTGGTCGTGCGCGTAACGCCAGCATGCGAGCGCGGAGGTGCGGCGCTGATCGTTGTCTTTACCTGCACTCATGCGTGGGTTGCTGCCGCTGCCCGGCGTCTGATGGGCGGAAATTTTCGCACCGGGTCGAACGACTTGGGCTGCCGGGGAAGGCGGAAGTTCCCGGCCGCGTCGCGCGCCGCACGCATGGACATCGACCGGCAACGATCCGGCGGTGCACGGCGGCAGTATGATGTTCGTTTCAACCCGGAGGGTCCATCATGAGCGAAGCACGGGAAGTCGTCATTCTCAGCGGCGTGCGCACGGCCATCGGCGATTACGGCGGCAGCCTCAAGGACTTCGCGCCGACCGAGCTCGCTGCGCGGGTCGTGCGCGAAGCGGTGCGGCGCGCAGGCGTCGAGCCGTCCGCGATCGGGCAATGCGTGTTCGGCAACGTGATCCACACCGAGCCCAAGGACATGTACCTGTCGCGCGTCGCCGCCATCAACGGCGGCCTGCCGCACGACACCGGCGCGCTGACGCTCAATCGCCTGTGCGGCAGCGGCATGCAGGCGATCGTCACGGCGTCGCAGTACATCCTGCTGGGCGACATCGATGCCGCCGTCGCGGGCGGCGCCGAGAGCATGAGCCGCGCGGCCTACATGTCGACGTCGCAGCGCTGGGGCGCGCGCATGGGCGACGCGAAGATGCTCGACGCGATGGTCGGCGCGCTGACCGATCCCTTCGACGCCGTGCACATGGGCGTCACCGCCGAGACCGTGGCGTCGCGCTGCGGCATCTCCCGCGAGGCGCAGGACACGTTCGCGGTGGAAAGCCACCGCCGCGCCGCAGCCGCGATCGCCGGCGGCCACTTCAAGGACCAGATCCTCCCGATCGAGCTCAAGTCGAAGAAGGGCACCGTCAACTTCGACACCGACGAGCACGTGCGCAGCGACGCGAGCCTGGAAGGCATGGCCAAGCTCAAGGCGGTGTTCCAGAAGGAGAACGGCACGGTCACGGCCGGCAATGCGTCGGGCATCAACGACGCCGCCGCGGCCGTGGTGCTGATGGACCGCTCCGCTGCGGCCGCCAAGGGCCTGAAGCCGATGGCTCGGCTGGTCGCCTACGGCCACGCCGGCATCGATCCCAAGATCATGGGCCTCGGCCCGGTGTCCGCCGTGAAGCGCGCGCTGACCAAGGCCAAGCTCGACCTGAAGGACATCGACGTCATCGAATCCAACGAGGCGTTCGCGGCGCAGGCGCTCGGCGTTTCCAAGGAGCTCGGCCTCGACCCGGCGAAGGTCAATCCCAACGGGGGCGCGGTTGCGCTGGGCCATCCGATCGGCGCGACGGGCGCGATCCTGACGGTCAAGGCGATGTACGAGCTCAAGCGCACCGGCAAGCGCTACGCCCTCATCACGATGTGCATCGGCGGCGGCCAGGGCATCGCCGCGATCATCGAGCGGATGTAACGTCGTCTCGCGGGGGCCCCTCGGCCGCCAAGGAATTTGCGCGCCGTGGAGGGGGCTCGCATGCGCCTGTGCCGGCCCTCTCCCGGCGGCCGCCTCCGGTGCGCAGCACCGCGACGCGGCCCTCGAGGCAGCCTTCCTGGTTGCGCACGATCATGCCCCCTGCCGCGGGCGGGAAGCGGTAGTAGCGCAGGTTGAGGTAGTGCGCGACGACGCGCACGTCGGCGTCGCGGCGGCTTCCAGCGCGACCCTGAACCCGGTGCAGGTTTTGCACCACGCACACGATGCGCCGACTTGCGCCAGTACAATGCGCGCTCTGCTCAGCCCGGAGTACCTGCTCATGACGATCTCGATGTACCAGGCTTCCGTCCCGGTGTTCCTGCGCACGCTGACCGCGCTCGAGGGCATCCTCGCCAAGGCGGCAGAGCACGCCGGGGCGCGCAAGATCGATCCGACGGTGCTGCTGCAAGCGCGGCTCTACCCGGACATGTTCAGCCTGACGAAGCAGGTGCAGGTCGCGACCGACTTCGCGCGTGGGACGGCCGCGCGTCTTGCCGGCCGCGAGCAGCCGTCCACCGAGGACAAGGAGGCCACGTTCGCGGAGCTGCAGGCGCGCGTGCGCCGCACGATCGACTACCTCCGGACGTTCACGCCCGCCGACATCGACGGCTCGGAGGGCGCGAGATCGTGCGTCCGATCCGGGGCCAGTCGCGGCGCTTCACGGCCCTTGGCTACCTGCTGAGCTTCGCACTGCCCAACTTCTTCTTCCACGCGACGACGGCATACGACATCCTGCGCCACAACGGCGTCGAGCTCGGCGAGGCCGACTTCATCGGCGAGCTTCCGACCCTGGGTTGACCCGGGGTCGGATCAGGCAAGGCGGGAGACGCCGGCCGGCGGACGGCCCGCGCGGGCCGTGAAGTCCGCAACCTGATCGTCGCCGAGCGCGCCGACCGCGAAGTACGTCGACTGCGGGTGCGCGAAGTAGAAGCCGCAGACCGACGCGGGCGGCATCATGGCGAAGCTCTCGGTGAGGTCCATGCCGATGCCGCGTGCGTCGAGCAGCGCGAAGACGTCGGCCTTCACCGCATGATCCGGACACGCGGGATAACCCGGCGCGGGCCGGATCCCGCGGTACTGCTCGCGCACGAGCGCCGCGGCATCGAGGCTCTCGTCGGGCGCGTACGCCCACAGCTCGCGCCGCACCTTGCGGTGAAGCCACTCCGCGAACGCCTCGGCCAGCCGATCGGCGAGCGCCTTCAGCATGATCGCGCTGTAGTCGTCCTTCGCGGCGTGGAACTGCTCGAGCTTCTTCTCGGCACCCAGGCCCGCGGTGACCGCGAACATGCCGACGTAATCGGCGACGCCGCTACCCTTGGGCGCGACGAAGTCGGCGAGACAATAGTTCGGCTTGCCGGGCGGGCGCTGGTTCTGCTGCCGCAGGCCGTGCCAGGTGAAGGCGACCTTGCGCCGGCTTTCGTCCGTGTAGATCTCGATGTCGTCACCGACGGCATTCGCCGGCCACAACCCCGCCACGCCGTTCGCCGTGAGCCAGCGGCCGTCCACGATCCGCCGCAGCATCGCCTGCCCTTCCGCCAGCACGTTGCGGGCGGCCTCGCCGACCACGGGATCGTCGAGGATCGCGGGATACGGTCCCGAAAGCTCCCACGCCTGGAAGAAGGGGCCCCAATCGATCAGCTTCGCGAGCTCGCCGAGATCCACGTTGCGGAACTCGCGCCGACCGAGCGCCATCGGCACCGGCGGCGCATAGGCCTTCCAGTCCGTGCGCAACGCGTTGGCGCGGGCATCCGCCAGCGCAATCAGCAACGGCCCCTTCTTGCTCGCGTGCTGGGCGCGCACCTTGTCGTAATCGGCGGCAACTTCCGCGACGTACGCGGCGCGCAGGTCCGTGGACAGCAGGTTGCTCGCCACACCGACGGCACGCGACGCATCGGGCACGTAGACCGTCACGCCGCTGTAGTGGGGCGCGATCTTCACCGCCGTGTGCACGCGCGACGTGGTGGCGCCACCGATCAGCAGCGGGACCGTGAAGCCCTGGCGCTCCATCTCGCGCGCGACGTGCGCCATCTCCTCGAGCGAGGGCGTGATGAGCCCCGACAGCCCCACGATGTCGGCATGACGCTCGCGCGCGGTGTCGAGGATCTTCTGCGCGGGCACCATCACCCCGAGGTCGATCACCTCGAAGTTGTTGCACTGGAGCACGACGCCGACGATGTTCTTGCCGATGTCGTGCACGTCGCCCTTGACCGTCGCCATCACGATGAGGCCCTTGGGCTTCGCGGCATCGCCTGCCTTCGCCTTCTCCGCCTCGATGAAGGGGATGAGATGCCCCACGGCCTGCTTCATCACGCGCGCGCTCTTCACCACCTGCGGCAGGAACATCTTGCCCGCGCCGAACAGATCGCCCACGACGTTCATGCCGTCCATGAGCGGCCCCTCGATGACCTGGATGGGACGACCGGCACGCGCTGCCACGGCCTGCCGAGCCTCCTCGGTGTCCTCGACGATGTAGGTCGTGATGCCTTTCACCAGCGCGTGCGTGAGGCGCTCCTCGACCGGCGCATTGCGCCAGGCGAGGTCCTCGGTCACCGTCTTGCCGAGCGACTTGTAGGTCTCCGCGAAGCTGACGAGGCGCTCGGTCGGGCTCTCGCCATCGGGGCGCCTGCGGTTGAGCACCACGTCCTCGACGCGCTCGCGCAACTGCGGATCGAGCTCGTCGTACACGCCGAGCTGGCCGGCGTTGACGATGCCCATCGTGAGGCCCGCGCGGATCGCGTGATAGAGGAACACGGTGTGGATCGCCTCGCGCACGGGGTCGTTGCCGCGGAACGAGAAGCTCACGTTGGAGATGCCGCCCGAGACCTTCGCATGCGGCAGGTTCGCCCGGATCCAGCGCGTCGCCTCGATGAAGTCGACGGCGTAGTTGTCGTGCTCCTCGATGCCCGTCGCGATCGCGAACACGTTGGGATCGAAGATGATGTCCTCGGGCGCAAAGCCGACCTTGCGCACGAGGATGTCGTAGCATCGCCTGCAGATGGCGGTCTTGCGCGCGAGCGTGTCGGCCTGGCCCTTCTCGTCGAACGCCATCACCACCACGGCCGCGCCATAGCGCTTCACGAGGCGCGCCTGGCGCACGAACGGCTCCTCGCCTTCCTTGAGCGAGATGGAGTTCACGACGGGCTTGCCCTGCAGGCACTTCAGGCCGGCCTCGATCACCTCCCACTTCGACGAGTCGAGCATCACGGGCACTCGAGCGATGTCGGGCTCGGAGGCGATGAGATTCAGGAAGCGCACCATCGCCGCCTTGGAATCGAGCATCGCCTCGTCCATGTTGACGTCGATGACCTGCGCGCCGTTTTGCACCTGCTGGCGCGCGACTTCCACCGCCGCCGCAAAGTCGCCGGCAAGGACGAGCTTCGCGAACACGCGCGAGCCGGTGACGTTGGTGCGCTCGCCGATGTTGACGAACAGCGTGTCGTCGCCGATGACGAGGGGCTCGAGGCCCGCGAGGCGCAGCGGCCGGGAAGGCGCGCGCGAAGGAGGCGATCCGGTCAAGATCCAGGGTCCGATCGAGGAGGAGGGACTCGCGAGAGCGCGCTCGGGCGAAGTATCGCTGCGGGATCCACGGCGAGGGTCGTCGTCACTGCGACGCCGGCACGGCGCGCGGCGGGAGCGTCCGCACGGCCTCGGCGATCGCCCGCACGTGCGCCGGCGTGGTGCCGCAGCAGCCGCCGACGAGGTTGACGAAACCCGAGGCCGCGAACTCCTTCAGCAGGCGCGCGGTCTGCTCGGGGGTTTCGTCGTAACCCGTCTCCGACATCGGATTCGGCAGGCCGGCATTGGGATAGCACGACACGAACGTGTCGGCGATGCCCGACAGCTCCTCGATGTACGGCCGCATCAGCGCGGCACCGAGCGCGCAATTGAGCCCCACCGCGAGCGGCTTCACGTGCCGCACCGAGTTCCAGAACGCCTCGGTGGTCTGCCCCGAGAGCGTACGCCCGGAGGCGTCGGTGATCGTGCCGGAGACGATCACCGGCCAGCGGCGGCCGCGATCGTCGAAGAACGACTCCAGCGCGAACAGCGCGGCCTTCGCGTTGAGCGTGTCGAACACGGTCTCGACGAGGAACAGGTCGACGCCGCCGTCGGCGAGGCCCTCGATCGCCTCGCGATAAGCGCCGACGAGCTCGTCGTAGGTGACGTTGCGCGCGCCGGGATCGTTCACGTCGGGCGAGATGGAAGCGGTGCGGTTCGTCGGGCCGAGTGCGCCGGCGACGAATCGCGGCTGGTCGGGCGTCCTTGCGGTCCAGCGGTCGGCGCATTCGCGCGCGATCAGCGCGGCCGCGCGATTGATCTCGCGCACGCGGGCCTGCAGCTGGTAGTCGGCCTGCGCGATGGACGTCGCGTTGAAGGTGTTGGTCTCGATGATGTCCGCGCCCGCCTCGAGATACGCATCGTGGATCGCGCGGATCACCTCGGGCTGCGTGAGCACCAGCAGATCGTTGTCGCCCTGGAGGTCGTGCGCGTGGCCCTGCAGGCCGCAGGCCGGCGCGCCGCGATACTCGGCTTCACCCAGGTGATAGCCCTGGATCATGGTGCCCATCGCGCCATCCAGGATCAGGATGCGCCGGCGCAGCAGCTCGGTGAGCACCGCGGTCTTGTCGGGAGATGCAGAGTTTGGGGCGGACATGAAAGCAAAAACCCGTTCAGCCGGCAGCCGAGCGGGTCTTTCTGCCCGCTTTAGCTGCATTTGTATAGCGCCCGCAAGCTGCGGGGGAAACCCCGGGTCAAATCGGCGCTGGAGCCCGAAGGTACGTGCCGGCAGTGCGCATTGTCAACCGGAGACCCGGCCGCCGTGGATTTGACAGCGCTTGACCGCGACGGCCATGCTGGTGTGACATTCCAGGCTCGACCGCGCCAAGGCAGCGCCGCCACGCGGCGCACCGCCGGGCGCGCCGTCGTCACCGCACCCGAACCCTACGGACTGGCATGAAACATCTGAAGCCCCGCGACGCCTTTCAATTCCTGCACGACAATCCCGATGCGGTGCTGGTCGACTGCCGCAGCGAGATGGAGTACCTGTTCGTGGGCCATCCCGTCGGCGCGCATCACGTCGCCTGGAACGACGGCCCGGACTGGGACGTCAATCCGCACTTCGTCGGCCAGGTGCGCAAGATCGCGAGCATGAACCGGCCGGTGGTCGTCATCTGCCGCAGCGGCCAGCGCTCCATCAGCGCCGGCCAGGCGCTCGAGCAGGCGGGCTTTGCCGACGTGTACAACGTGCTGGAAGGCTTCGAAGGTCCGCTCGACGACGACCATCATCGCGGCACGATCAGCGGCTGGCGCAAGGAAGAGCTGCCGTGGGAGCAAAGCTGAACCCGTCGTTCGGACCCGTCACGCCAGACCCGTTACTCAGAGTAAAACCCGCGGCACCACCGGCGATGCCGCGGCTACGCCGTGATGCCGCGGGTTTTACTCTGAGTATGAGTAGGGGTTGATGCCTCACCAGCTCCCCGAGCTCCCGCCGCCTCCGGAGCTGCCGCCGCCACCCGAAAACCCGCCGCCGCTGCCCGACGACGAGTAGCCCGACGAGCCGCCTCCGCCGCTCACCACGAAGCCGCCGATCGAGGCGCGGCCCTTCGTCTTCAGGTCCTTCGCGGCCTTCTGGTACCACGCGCTGCGCGAGAGCATCACCTTGGTGATCGGAAAGCCGACGACGTAGATCGCGAGCAGCACGAGCGCGCCCTTCGTCCCGAGCACGACGATCGGAAACATCGCCCAGAACGGGATCAGGAACACGTACAGGAACCATCCCGCGCCCGGCGTCATGATGCCGACGAAGGTGAAGATGCCGATGATGCTGAAGATGAACGCGCCGACGAGGATGCGCAGCGGCCAGCCGAGCTCGCTCGCGTTCACGTCGAGCAGATTGCCCGAGGCCGGTTCCCCCGCCTTCAGCGTCGCCGGCAGCGGCTCGCCGTCGAGCTGGGCAAGGATGGCGGTGACGCCCTCCTCGATCCCGCGCTCGTACTGGCCGTCCTTGAAGCGGGGCGTCATCACGTTGCGGACGATGCGCCCGGAGACCGCGTCCGTGAGCGTGCCCTCGAGGCCGTAGCCCACCTCGATGCGCATCCGGCGATCCTGCGGCACGACCACCACCAGCACGCCGTTGTCCTTGCCCTTCTGCCCGAGCTTCCACTGCTCGAACACGCGCACCGCGTAATCCTCGATGCTTTCGCCGTCGATCGTGGGCAGCGGTGAGCACCGCGACCTGGTTCGTCGTGCGTTCCTCGTGCGCCTTGAGCGCCGCCGTGATGCGTTCGCGCGCGGCCGGGCTCAGGAGCTGCGCGTCGTCGACCACGCGGCCCGTGAGGAACGGCACGTCGGCGGCGAACGCAAGACCCGTCGCGAGCAGGAGCGCGAACGCCAGGCGGACGAGCATCGGCGCGCGGCTCACGATGCCCGCTGCTGCAGGGGCCGATCGTCGAGCTCGTTGCGACGATCCGGCGGCGGGCTCGAAACCCTTCGCGACGAGCAGCGCTTCCATGGCATCGAGTCCGCACCGCAGCGCGCCGGCCACGTCGGCAGCGCGCAAGCGCAGGCTGCATCGCCGTGATCACGGCGTGCCACTCGTGCGCTCCCACGCGCGCCTCGAAGCCGGCGTCGGGCACGATCTCGACCTTGCGCTCGAACACGCTGACGTAGAGCAACACGCCGGTGCGTGCATGCGTTGCGGAGAGCCGATGATCGACGAAGAGCGACTTCGCGCGCTCGCGCGCTTCGACCTCCACCCGCGCGCGGCTGACGAACCAGCGCGCGAACCTCCAGTGGACGCTCGCGAGCAGCGCCGCCGTGATGCCGGCGCCCAGCACGATGACGGTGGCGACGAGCCTCGACGCGCGCGTCGCCCACGCCGGATGCAGCGCATCGGCGAGCACCACGGCGAGACCGGCGAGCGCGCTCGTCAGCGCGAACGCCTTCCACGGAATCTCGGGATAGGTGTCCGACTTCGGATGGGCCGCGCAGACGACCTCCACACCCGTGCGCGCTTCGAGTGCGGCGATGCGCGTCGCAATGGCGTCGGCCGCTTCGGGCGACAGCGGCAGGCCACGTCGGGTCACGGCAGCGCGTCCGCGCCGCCCACGCGTGTGCCGGCCGGCGGCGGGGAGCGGTGGTCGCGCGCCTGCTGCGCGTTCGTCACGGGCTGCACGTGCCCACCTTGAGCTCGGTGCCGGGATAGGAAGGCTGCAGCTCCTTCAACCGCGCCATCGCCGGCGCGGGGGGATCGCGCACGACGAGCGTGGTGAGCGGGAGCGTCTGCTGGCGGGCCCCCGATTGCGCATCCGCGACACCACGCGCCGCGAGGCTCGTCACGCGCGCCGCCGCCGCCTCTGCCGTACGGAACACGCCGAGCGAGATCCTGTAGCGCTGCGCACCGTTGTCGACGACGGACACGTCGGTGAGGCCCGTGGCGCGCAACTCGGCCACGCGTCGCTCGGCGTCTGCCCGCGTCGCGAAGCCGCCGAGGTAGACCCAGAAACCGGTGCTGACATCGACGCGCTTCTGCGACAGCAGCTTGCCGAGATCGAGCGGCTCGATGTCGGCCAGCGCGCGGGCCCGGTCGGCATCGCTGAAGGGGCCCCATTCCACGCACACGTCGGCGAGCGAGGCGGTCTTGTCGGGGCCCAGCGCCGCGACCTGCTGCGGCGTGAGGATCTTGATCATCTCGGGCCGGACCTGCTGCGAAAGCCGGATGCCTTCGCCGGAGCCCATCGTGTCGAGCTGCGTGTACCCGAACAGCGTCAGGTTCGCGAGCAGCAGCAGAAAGAAGAGGGTGCGCATCGAACCCGGCGATCCAAGGGCGGGGCACGCACGTCAGCTTCCCGCGAGTATGAGCACCCCTTCGAGCACCAGATTATCCACGACCTCCACGGGGGCGGTAAGGTGGGGCGCGAGCTCGCGGGCGGCGCCGCCCGCGAGATACACGGTGGCGGCACGACCGTCGCGTTCGAGGCGCATGCGCATGAGCTCGATGGCACCGACGATCGCGTGCACCGCACCCGAATACAACGCGTCGGGCGTGCTGTCGGGATATTCCGAGAACGATCCGGGCGTGCACCTTCAGCGCCGCGGTGTTCTCCGCCAGCGCGCGCAGCATCACGTGCACCCCGGGAACGATGAGTCCGCCGAGGAAGCGTCCGCTCTCGTCGAGCGCGTCGATGGTGACGGCAGTGCCGGCGTTGATGACCACCGCCGGCGCGGGCACGAGCTCGCCGCTCGTCGCACGCTGCCGGGCCGCGACCAGCGAAGCCCAGCGGTCGGCACCGAGCTGCGCGGGCACCTTGTAGCCGTTGACGACACCCGCGCCTTCAGCCGTTGCGGTCAGCCACTGCGGGACGAGGCGCCAGCGCGCGACCTGCGCCTCGAGGCGCACGCGCGCCGGTTCGCCCGCGACATTCACGCCGACGACGCGCGAGGGTCGGGGCAGGTTCTGCCAGTCGCGCAATGCGAGGGTGCCGATCTCGGCGTTCGGCGTCGCGCCGAAGCCCATCCAGCCGCGATTGCCGTGCAGGCCCCACTTCAGGCGGCTGTTGCCGAGATCGAGGACGAGGGTTTCGTACATCCGGTGCTGCAGCCCGCTCGCGCGCGAAGCTTACGCGCGGCGCAGCGAGATCTCGCCGGAGAGGAAGCGCGCGCGCCGCGGTCCGTCGGCAAGCACCAGTGCGCCGCTCGCGTCCACTCCGGCCACCTTGCCGTGCACGACCACGCCGTCGGGCAGCAGCAGGCGCACGGCCTTGCCCTGATACGCGTGACGGTGCTGCCACTCGGCCGCGAACGGCGCGAAGCCTTCGTTCGCGTACTGCTCGAGCACGGCGGCAAGCTCGGTGAGCAGGCGCGCGAGCAGCGTGTTGCGATCGACCGGCGGGCCCTTCTTGCCGGCGACCTTCGCGAGGTCGGTGACCGGCGAGGCGATGTCGTGGCGCACGATGTCGGGCAGGCGCACGTTGAGGCCGACGCCGATCACCGTCGTCGACGGGACCGAGCGCGTCGCCATTCAACTCGACCAGGATCCCGCCGAGCTTGAGATGGCGATGGATGATGTCGTTGGGCCACTTCAGGGCCACGCCCGTGAAGCCTTCCGCTTCGAGCGCGCGCACGACGGCGACACCCACCGCCAGCGACAGGCCCGCGAGGAAACCCGCGCCCTGCTCGAAGGTCCAGCCCAGCGAGAACGTGAGGCTGCCGCCCACCACCGCGGTCCAAGTGCGGCCGCGGCGGCCGCGGCCGGCCGTCTGCCATTCGGCCGCGAGCGCCATGCCATGGATGTCCTTGCGCTGCGAGCGGCGCATGAGCTCGGACGACGTGGAATCGACCTGGTCCACCACCTCGAGATCGACGGCCACCGGCACGCCGCGCTCGGCGGCAAGCGTCTCGAGCCGTTTTTCGACCGCCGCCGGATCGAGAAAACGCGGCGCTTCGAGCAGGCGATAGCCCAGCCCCTTGACGCGTTCGAGCGCAAGGCCGGAGGCTTCGGCGTCTTTCAGGACCTGCGAGACGCGGGCGCGGGTGAGGCCCACGCTCGCGGCAAGGTCTTCGCCGGAATGGAAAGCGCCATCAGCTAGATGGCGCAGAAGCGAGAATCCCAGAGGAGTGAGCACTAATGAACCGATGGGGGCTTGCCGCCCGAATGTTACACGCAACCCGCGTTTTAGTGGGGCGTTCGACGCGTCCCGGAGTGGATAATGGGGGCCGCAGCGCCAATATCCAGCCTTCCCGGGCTGATTGGCGTCCATTTTGAGGCCGTTGCGGCCCGACGGGCGAGAATCCGCGGCGCAGGGCCGTGCCGGACCCCTCGCCTGGCCGGAAGACGCGCGCTTTGGCCGCAGCTAGCTCAGCACGCCGCGCCGGATCTGATCCAGTTCGATGGATTCGAAGAGTGCCCGGAAATTCCCTTCCCCGAAGCCCTCGTTACCCTTGCGCTGGATGATTTCGAAGAAGATCGGGCCGATCAGGGTCGTCGTGAAGATCTGGAGCAGCATCTCGCCCTTCGCGGGCGCGCCGTCGAGCAGGATGCGGTTCTCCTCGAGCCGCGCCGTGTCCTCGCCGTGGCCCGGCAGGCGTTCGTCCAGCAGCTCGTAGTAGGTCGCCGGCGTGTCCTGGAAGGCGACGCCCCGTCCGCGCAGCGTCTCGACCGTCGCGAAGATGTCGTCGGTCCCGAGCGCCACGTGCTGGATGCCCTCGCCGTGGTACGCGACGAGGTATTCCTGGATCTGGCTCCTGTCGTCGGCGCTCTCGTTGATCGGGATGCGGATGCGCCCGCAGGGGCTCGTCATCGCCTTGCTGCGCAGGCCCGTCAGCTTGCCTTCGATGTCGAAATAGCGGACCTCGCGAAAGTTGAACAGGCGCTCGTAGAAGCCCGCCCACTCGTCCATGCGGCCCCGATGCACGTTGTGCGTGAGGTGGTCGACGCGGGTGAGGCCCGCGCCCCCCGGATGCTGGTCCACGCCGGGCAGCGGCAGGAAATCGATGTCGTAGATGGACACGTCGTGCCCGGCATTGGCCGGCGCGCCGGGGTAGCGATCGACGAGGTAGATGAGCGAGTCGCCGATGCCCTTGATCGCGGGGATCGCGAGCTCCATCGGCCCGGGATGACCCTCGACGCCCCACGCGCCCTGCTCGACCGCCGTGCGATAAGCGAGCGCCGCGTCCTTCACGCGGAAAGCCATCGCGCAGATCGACGGGCCGTGCACCCGCGCGAACGCCTGGGCAAAGCTCCCCGGCTCGGCATTCACGATGAAGTTGATCTCGCCCTGGCGGTAGAGCAGCACGTTCTTCGAGCGATGCCGGGCGATGGCCGCAAATCCCATCTGCTCGAACAGCGCGCCCAGCGCGGCGGGATCCGGCGCCGCGTACTCGATGAACTCGAACCCGTCGGTGCCGAGCGGGTTGTCCCACAGTGATTCGTTCCCCATCGCGGCGCTCCCTTGGATGCGCGAGCTGTTGGTGGCAGTAAGACTGGCGCGCCGCCCCGCCGTTCGTCGGCGCCTGACCCCTGATCCTGACCCAGCGTCAGGGGTGGGTCAGGCAGCCAAGGCTTCGAGGACGCGCGGGTGCAGCGCGGGGTCCCCGCACGCCACGACCGACCCACCCTCGTCGCAACGCTCTCCCGTCCAGCTGGTGATGACGCCGCCGGCGCCCTGCACGATCGGGATCAGCGCCTGCACGTCGTACGCCTGCAGCGACGACTCGATCACGATGTCGATGAGCCCCATCGCGAGCAGGCAATACGCGTAGCAGTCCCCGCCGTAACGCGTGAGACGCGCCCGCTCGGCGACGCGCTGGAACGCGGCGAGATCGGCCGCGGCGCTAAACATCTTCGGATCGGTGCACGCGAGGACCGCCTGCTCGATCGCCGGACACTCGCGCGCGCGCAGCACGCGCTCCTCGCGGCCGCGGCGCCAGCGCGAAGGCCCGCCGCGCACACCCGTGAACGTCTCGTCGACGTACGGTTGATGCGCGACGCCGGCGACGACGTCGTGCCCGTCGTTGAGCGCGATCAGCGTCGCCCAGTGCATCTGCCCGAGGATGAAGCTGCGGGTGCCGTCGATCGGATCGATCACCCACGTGTACGGCGAGGTCCCGCGCGCCCAGCCGTGCTCCTCGCCGCGTATGCCGTGCTCGGGGTAGCGGTGCGAGATGGCGTCGCGAATGATTTGCTCGGCGGCGCGATCGGCTTCGGTGACGGGATCGTAACCCGCGGCGCTGCCCTTGTCGTGCACGGCGATCGGCACGCGAAAGTGCGGCAGGATCGCGGTGCCCGCCTCACTCGCCATGCGACATGCGAAGGCGAGACATTCGTCGTGATCGGTCATGCCGGCCCGCGCGCGACGGTGGGCGCGGGAACGATCGCAGTGCCGGTGAGCTTCTCCTGCGCCTCGATCAGCGATGGCACGTAGCGATCGCCGAGCCCGAGCAGGTTCGCCTGCACCAGCGACTGATGAACGGCCTCGCCGACGATGGCGCACGAGGGCAACGATTCCGCGAGATGCGTGTAATAGCGCAGGTCCTTCATCGCATTGGCGAGCGTGAACTTGAGCCCGGCGAGGTCGCCCTGCAGCGCCTTGCCCGCGACCATGTCGAAGATGCCCGAGCGCACCGGACCGGCCGAGATCACCTCGACCAGCTTCTGCACCGGGAGCCCCGCGCGCGTCGCCGTGGCGAACGCTTCCGCAATCGAGGTGGCGATCGCCATCGCGAGGAAATTGTTGATGAGCTTGATCGTGTGGCCGCTTCCCGGCGGACCCGCATGGATGACGTTCTCGCAGAACGCCGACAGCACCGGCTTCAGCATCGCGAACGTCGCGTCGTCCGCCCCGACCATGATGTTGAGCCGGCCCTCCTCGGCCTCCTTCGGTGTACGCGCAAGAGGAGCATCGACCAGGCGCGTGCCGCGCTTCGCCAGAAGATCGCGCAGCCGGGCGGTGACGGCAGGCTCGCTCGTCGACGTGTCGACGACGACCAGCCCCTCGCGCGCTGCGCCGGCGATGCCGTCCGTTCCCGTGATGACTTCCTCGACCTGCGGCGCGCCCGTGACGCACAGGAACACGATATCCGAGCCGCGCGCGAGATCCGCATTGGTGGTCGCTTCCTTAGCGCCCCGCTGCACGAGGTCCTCGACGGGCTGGCGGTTGCGATGCGCGCGCACCGCAAGCGGATACCCCTTGCGCAGCAGGTTGGCCGCCATCCCGTGGCCCATCAGGCCCGCACCTACGAATCCGATCCTCGGCAAGTCACTCATTTGTCGCTCCCTCCGTGACGGTACAGGATGCGATGGTAGCAAGCGCAGCGCGCCCGCGCGGCGCTCAGTCGATGATCGTCGGCGCCTGCAGCGTCGTCGGCGCGGTCGACGCGCGTCGCTCGTGCCACGCGAGCAGCAACCCGCTGCCGGCGATCACCGCCATGCCGCCGATGGTGAACGCGTCGGGGAAGTCGCCGAACAGGATCCACCCCACCAGCGTGGCCCACACGAGCTGCATGTAGGTGAACGGCGTGATGCCGGACGCAGGCGCGCGCTGGAACGCGAGGATGAACAGGAAGTGCCCCGCCGTACCGACCAGCCCGCCCACGAGCAGCATGGCCATGTCGGTCCACGGCACCTGCGCGGGCATCGGCAGCGCCGGCACCGCGAACGTGAGCATCAGGCTTCCGATCAGCGCGGGATAGAACAGCAGCACCCGCGAATCCTCGTGCGCGAGCTTGCGGGTGAGGATCTGGAACGCGGCGTAGCAGCTCGCGGCCCCCACGACCAGCAGCGATGCGCCGCGGAAGAGCTCGGCTCCCGGTCGCACGATCATGGTCATGCCGACGATCCCCGCGATGACGAACGCCGCCCGCGGCCGCGTCATGCGCTCGTGCAGGAACACGACCGCCGCGATCACGACCAGCGTCGGAGTGGAGTAATTGAGGGCCGTCGCATCCGCGAGCGGCATGAAGCGCAACGCCGTCACGAAGAACAGCGACGAGACCACGAGAATGGCGCCGCGCACGATCTGCACGGCGGGCCGGGACGTCGCGAGCAGGCTGCGTCCCATCGTCGGGCCCAGCCAGATGATCATCGCGAGCGCCTGCACGCTCCAGCGCGCCCACACCAGAAGCGCGACGGGGTAGCGCGGCGCGAGCGACTTGATCATGCCGTCGAGCACGGAGAAGCACAGCGTTGCGCAGACGACGAGTGCGATCGCGCTGGCCGGGATGTGTCCGGTGCCGCGCCGGACGTTGCGGGACGCGGATCCGCGCGGCGCGGCGATCATCGTTGCCGAGCGGGATGGAACGCGACGGCCGGAGGCGGCGATGCGAGGGCAAGGCACGGGACGAGCGAAGGCGGCGAGCTGTCGCGCAGTCGACCACATCGACGTGCGCGCGGCGCGAATTCTCGCACGACCACCGTGCGAAACAAACCGGTTGCGGGGCGCGGCGTGAACCGCATCTGTGCGCGGGCGACCCAAACCGGTGCCTGCCGGGCCGGCGGCCGCGATCACGCACGGTGATGCACCAGCGCGCTCAATCACTTATGTCATTCGATCACGCATCCGAGAATGGCACGACAGTTGCGATACCTCATGCGGCGCCGCCCCTCGCCGGTTCGCGGCGCCAAGCCCGCACGCGACGACGACCCTGATCGGGATAGCTCGATGGATGCCCTGCAGATCGTTCTGGTGCAACGCACGTTCCGCCACCTCATGCCGATCGGCGACACGGTGGCGGAGGTCTTCTATCGCCGGCTGTTCATGCTGGATCCCACGCTGCAGGAGCTCTTTCGCGCGAACCTGAAGGACCAGGGCCGCATGCTCATGCAGATGATGGCCGTCGCCGTGCAGGGCCTCACGAATCTGGACGCGGTGCGTCCCGCCATCGAGGATCTGGGACGACGGCACGCGAGCTACGGCGTGCGACCCGAGCATTACGAGGTCTTCGGCGAGGCGTTGCTGGCGACCATCCGCATCGGACTCGGCGACGCCTTCTCGCCCGACGTGCACGCGGCGTGGTCGAACGCGTACAACGTCATTGCAACCGCGATGCAGGATGGAGCGCGCGCCGCGGACGATCGCACAGCGGCGGGTTGACCGCGAGGCGCGCTACTCGTCCGCGCTCTGCACGCGGTTGCGGCCGTCGAGCTTGGCGCGATAGAGCGCTTCGTCCGCCCGCGCGAGCGCGTGCTCGATGCTGCTGTCGCTGATGCGCACGGCCGCCACGCCGACGCTCACCGTGATGCGTTCCTCCGGGGGCAGGAACTCGAAGCGCACGCGCTCGGCCGCCTGTCGGACGCGGTCGGCCAGCTCGCGCGCCTGATAGGCGGGCGTTTCCGGCAGCAGGATCGCGAACTCCTCGCCGCCCATGCGTCCCACCGCGTCGGTGGTGCGCAGCACCGCCTGCCACGCGACCGTCAGCGACTGCAGGGCCGCATCGCCTGCTGCATGGCCGTGCTGGTCGTTCACCAGCTTGAAGCGATCGATGTCGATCGCCAGCACCGACAGCGGACGCTCGTAGCGCCGGGTGCGCGTGAACTCCTGCGCCGCGGCCGTCATGAACCCGCGCCGGTTGAGCACGCCGGTGAGCAGATCCGTGGTGGCCATGCGCGCGAGCTCCTGCTCGGATTCGCGCACGTGCCCCAGCACGACATACAGCGTGCTGCCGAGGAACAAGATGATGAGCGACAGGACGACCGCGACCGCGATGAGCGCCGTCGTGGTGATCCACGCACGATGCTCGTGCGAGAGCCAGATGACGATCCAGACCCACTGCGCGGCGATCGTGAGCGCAACCAAGCCCACTACGAGTCGGCGATGCCTGCGGCCCAGAAGGCTCAGTTGGCGCAGCACGGAGGTCATCGTTCCAAAGATGCGCCGGGAGCGCGGTGGACGGGGTTTGGCGGATTCTAGCAGCGCGCACGCCGCTGCCGACCGCCGTGCCGCGCCCGCTTGATCGGCATCATGTGCCGTCGAGCAGGATGACCTCGGTGGGGGTGCGCGTGCAGAAGGCCTGGATCTTCTCCCTGCGCACCAGCTCGAGCAGGCGGTCGGCCTCGTCGGGAGCGACGATGAACTCGACCATCACCGGCAGGACCTCCGGCAACTCGAAGAAACGCTGCTCGTGGATGACGCCGTGGCGCCCGTAGCCCGCGGTGGCGAAGAAGGCCGATCCGCCGTGGATCCCCATCTCCTTCGCGCGCTCGAGGAGCCACTCGTACAGCAGCGCCTTGCCATGCCTTCGGGGCTGGTGAACGTAGAAGCGGAGCGCGACGGCGTTCATGCGAGGCTGTCGAAAGTCGGTGCCGAAGTTCAGTCGGGCCGTTTGCCGCAGCACGCGAGTGGAGCGGGTGAAGG
>CAVZZN010000005.1:0-485353 GCA_963779805.1 uncultured beta proteobacterium | reverse complement strand
CAAGGCCGTCGCGATGATCGTGCTCGGGCTGCTGCTCGGGATCGTGGGCACCGACGTCAATTCGGGCCTCGCGCGATTCTCGTTCGGCATCCCCGAGCTCACCGACGGCCTCGGCGTCGCCGTGGCGGCAATGGGGCTCTTCGGCATCGCCGAGATCCTGGTGAACCTCGAGGCCAAGAGCGACCGGTCGATCCTCGCCCAGAAGATCACCTCGCTCATGCCCAACCGCGAGGAGTTCCGGCGCGCTTGGCCGGCCGCGCTGCGTGGCACGGCGATCGGCTCGGCACTCGGCATCCTGCCGGGCGGCGGCGCGCTGCTCGCATCCTTTGCAGCGTACGGGCTCGAGAAGAAAGTGTCGAAGACACCCCACAAGTTCGGGACGGGCATGATCGAGGGCGTGGCCGGTCCGGAGTCGGCCAACAACGCCGCCGCGCAGACCTCGTTCATCCCGCTGCTCACGCTCGGCATTCCGCCCAATGCAGTCATGGCGCTGATGGTCGGGGCGATGACGATCCACAACATCCAGCCGGGCCCGCAGGTGATGACCTCGAACCCGCAGCTGTTCTGGGGCCTGATCGCCTCGATGTGGCTGGGCAACCTGATGCTCGTGATCCTCAACCTGCCGATGATCGGCATGTGGATCAAGCTGCTGACCGTCCCGTATCGGCTGCTCTATCCGGCAATCCTGATCTTCTGCTGCATCGGGGTGTACAGCCTCAACAACTCCACGTTCGACGTGTTCACGATGTCCTTCTTCGGCCTCGTCGGTTACTTTTTCGTCAAGCTCGAGTGCGAGCCGGCGCCGCTGATCCTGGGCTTCGTGCTGGGACCGCTGATGGAGGAGAACCTGCGACGCGCGATGCTGCTCTCCCGGGGCGATCCGACCGTCTTCTTCACGCGGCCGATTTCCGCAGTGATGCTCGTGCTCGCGCTGCTGCTGCTGCTGACGTTCATCACGCCGGCCCTGCGCAAGAAGCGCGAAGAGGTGTTCGTCGAGGAGACGTAAGCCGGGGCCGCCGCAGCGACGGCGACTCGACGCAGTCGAGCGGCCGGTTCGGGGTTCTCGCGTGCACGGCGCGCAGGCGACCCCGATCGTGCGCGTGTCATAATTTGCCTTTCAACGCTTCCAGCGAGACAAGGCAATGAGCGCGCGCATTCCGGGATCCTTCGACTGGTCCCTCCCGTATCCGTCGCGGCGGCAACCGCTATTCGCGCGTAACGTCGTCTCGTCGTCGCAACCGCTCGCGGTCAGTGCGGGCATCGCCATGCTGCAGCAGGGCGGCAACGCGGTCGATGCTGCGCTCGCGTGCGCCATCGCGCTGACGGTGGTCGAGCCTTGCAGCAACGGCCTCGGCAGCGATCTCTTCGCGATCGTGTGGGACGGCAAGGCCCTCGCGGGACTGAATGCATCGGGCCGCGCGCCGATGGCCGTGATGCCGGAACGCTACGCGGGCCAGAAGGCGATTCCGGAACGCAGCTGGGAAGCGGTCACGATCCCCGGCGCTGTATCGGGCTGGGCAGCCCTGTCGCAACGCTACGGTCGCCTCCCGTTCGAGCAGCTGTTCGCACCGGCGATTCGTTACGCCCGGGAAGGCTATCGCGTGTCGCCGGTCGTCGCGGAGAAATGGGATGCGGCCATCGCGGTCATGCCCAAGCACCTCGGCTGGCCCGAGCACTTCCTGACCCGGGGACGCGCACCGCAACCCGGCGAGGTGTTCTCGAGTCCCGCGATGGCGGCAACCCTCGAGCGCATCGCAGCAACGGCAGGCAACGCGTTCTATCGCGGCGAGCTCGCGGAAGCGATGGTCGCGCACGCACGGGCGAACGGCGCTGCGCATGTGACTGGACGATTTCGCGCAGCACACGGTGGACTGGGTCGAGCCGCTCGCAGTCGATTATCGCGGCACCGACGTGCACGAGATCCCGCCCAACGGCCAGGGCATCGCTGCGGAGATGGCGCTCGGCATCCTGCGCTCGTTCGATCTCGCGTCGATGGCCCCGGACTCGGTGGCAAGCCAGCACCTGCAGATCGAGGCGATGAAGCTCGCGTTCGCGGACGTCTATCGCTACGTGAGCGACCCTCGCACGATGGAGGTCTCGGCGGCGGCGTTGCTCGATCCCGGGTATCTCGCCGCGCGCGCGCGTCTCATCGATCACCGGCGCGCACAGGACTTCGGCCCGGGCGAGCCGCCGCGCGGCGGCACGGTGTACATGTGCGCCGCGGACCAGAACGGCATGATGGTGTCGCTGATCCAGTCGAACTACATGGGGTTCGGCTCGGGTGTGGTCGTCCCCGGCACCGGCATCAGCCTGCAGAATCGCGGCGCCGGATTTTCGCTCAAGCCGGGCCATCCGAACGAGATCGCCGGGGGCAAGCGCCCGTTCCACACGATCATTCCGGGCTTCCTCACGCGCAACGGCGCGCCGCTCGCGGCATTCGGCGTGATGGGCGGGCCGATCCAGCCGCCGGGGCACGTGCAGACGCTCGTGCGCCTGCTCGATTACGGCATGAACCCGCAGGCCGCGCTCGACGCGCCCCGGTGGAAGGTCAACGGCGGACTCTCGATCGATCTCGAGCCGGCCGCCGATGCGGGCTTGCGCGAAGGCCTCGCGGCGCTCGGGCACAAGCTCGCGGCCGTGAAGGACTCGTACATGGATTTCGGTGCGGGCCAGATGATCGTGCGCGACGAGCAGGGCTACGTCGCCGGTTCGGATCCGCGCCGCGACGGGCAGGCGATCGGCTTCTGACATCAACCACCCGTTACTCAGAGTAATTACTCCGAGTAACGGGTGTGCAGTGCGTTTTACTCGGAGTAATTACTCTGAGTAAGAGGGGACAGGTCAGCGCGCGCGGCGCGCCTTGATCTCGGAGAGCGGCAGCAATTCCGGCAACGCGATGCGCTGCCGGTCGGGCTCGGGTGCGGTGAGCGGCTCGGTGGCATGCATGGTTTGCAGGCTGCGCACCGTGAGCTCCTGATAGCTGCGCGTGCCTTCGACCTTCCACGCGAGCTCGTCTTCCGTCAGCGTGCGCATGATCTTCGCCGGAATGCCCGAAGCGAGGCTGCGCGGCGGCACGACCATGCCGGCCTTCACGAATGCCATTGCCGCGACGATGGCCGATTCGCCGATCACGGCATTGTCGTTCACGACCGCGTTCATGCCCACCAGCGCATTGCGCTGCACGATGCAGCCGTGCAGCACGGCGCCATGGCCGATGTGGCCTTCTTCCTCGACCACCGTGTCCGTCCCCGGGAAACCGTGCAGCACGCACACGTCCTGCACGTTCGAGCCCGCCCGCAGCTCCAGGCGCCCGAAGTCGCCGCGCAGGCACGCGGCCGGCCCGACGTAGCAGCCGGGACCGACGATCACGTCGCCGATCAGGATCGCCGTGGGATGCACGAACGCGGTGGGGTCGACCACCGGCGTCACGCCGTCGATCGCGTAAACGGTGAGCTTCATCGCGACCTCTACTTCGTTCCGGAGAGCGCGCATCCCAGCCACCGCCGCGCGTTGTAGAACATCTGCATCCATGGCGAATCCTCCTGCCACTCCGGCGGATGCCACGACATCTGCACGGTGCGAAACACGCGCTCCGGATGCGGCATGACGATCGAGAAGCGTCCATCCTCGCTCGTGAGGCCGGTGATGCCGCCGGGCGAGCCGTTGGGGTTGAACGGGTAGCGCTGCGGTCGGCGCGCCCCTCCCGTCGACGTACCGCAGCGTGACGAAAGGTGCTGCCGCTGCGCGCTGCGCCTCGTCGGCGAACTCGGCGTAGCCCTCGCCGTGCGCGGTGGCCACCGGCAGGCGGCTTCCCGCCATGCCGGCCAGGAACAGCGAGGGCGTGGCCAGCACCTCGAGCATCACGAACCGCGCCTCGAACTGCTCGGAGCGGTTGCGCACGAAATGCGGCCAGTGCGCCGTGCCCGGGATCAGCTCGTGCAGATTGCTCATCATCTGGCAGCCGTTGCAGATGCCCAGACCGAAGCTGTCGGCGCGGGCGAAGAATGCCGCGAACTCGTCGCGCGCCCGCGGGTTGAACAGGATCGACTTCGCCCAGCCTTCGCCCGCCCCGAGCACGTCGCCGTACGAGAAGCCGCCGCCCGCCCCCAGGCCCTTGAAGCGCGACAGCGTCACGCGTCCTGCGAGGATGTCGCTCATGTGCACGTCGAACGCGTCGAACCCTGCGCGCGACGAATGCCGCCGCGAGCTCGACGTGACCGTTGACGCCCTGCTCGCGCACGATCGCGACGGCGGGCTTCGCCCCGCTCGCGATCATCGGCGCCTGCACCTCGAACGCAAGGTGAGGCACGAGACCGGTGTCGTCGCGATCGCCGATGCGCGCATATTCGTCGTCGGCCGCGGCGGGATTGTCGCGCAAACGCTGCATGGCGTGCGTCGTCGCCGACCACGCCCGATGCAGGTCCGTCCGCGCCTCGTCCAGCACGACAGTGCCCGATTGCGCGATGCGCACGCGATCGCCTTCGTCGACCGTGCCGATCGCGTGCGCCTCGAGCCCGGCCGCCCGGCACCGCGATGCGATCGGCTCGGCGTCGCTGCGGGCAACCTGCACCACGGCCCCGAGCTCCTCCGCGAACAGCAGCGCGCGAGCGTCGGCATCGGCCGGCAGCGCTGATGTCCAGGCCCGCGCGCGCCGCAAACGCCATCTCGCACAGCGTCGCGAACAATCCGCCGTCGCTGATGTCGTGATAGGCGAGCAACGATCCCGCGGCGTTCGAGTCCTGCACGAGCGAGAAGAACGCGACGAGTGCTCGCGAATCGTCGAGATCGGGCGGCACGTCGCCGAGCTGGCCGTAAACCTGCGCGAGCGCCGATCCGCCCAGGCGATTCTGCCCGCGCGCGACGCGTATCCAGAGCAGCACGCTGTCGCTGCACGCGCGCGAGCAAGGGCGTGAGCGTCGCGCGCGCATCGATCACCGGCGCGAAGGCGGACACGATCAACGACACCGGCGCGGTGACCGCCTTCGCCTCGCGGCCATCCTGCCACGTGGTGCGCATCGACATCGAATCCTTGCCCACCGGAATGCTGATGCCGAGCGCCGGACACAGCTCCATGCCGACGGCGCGCACGGTGTCGTACAGCGCCGCGTCTTCGCCGGGGTGCCCCGCAGGCGCCATCCAGTTCGCCGAGAGCTTCACGTCGGCGATGCTGGCGATACGCGCAGCCGCGATATTGGTGATCGCCTCGGCCACGGCCATGCGCCCCGAGGCCGGAGCGTCGAGAAGCGCGAGCGGGGTTCGCTCGCCCATCGCCATCGCCTCGCCGCGGTAGCCTTCGAAGTCGAGCAACGTCACGGCGACGTCGGCGACCGGCACCTGCCAGGGCCCCACCATCGGGTCGCGCGCGCACAACCCGCCGACGGTGCGATCGCCGATCGTCACGAGGAACGTCTTGTCCGCCACGCAGGGCAACTGCAGCACGCGATACGCCGCTTCCCGCAGGTCGATGCGCGCGAGCTCGAACGTCCGTGTCCGACGCGTCGCGTGCCGCACGTCGCGCGTCATGCGCGGCGGCTTGCCGAACAGCACGTCGAGCTGCATGTCGACCGGATCGTTGCGAAAGTGCGGATCGCGCACGCGCAGGCGCCCTTCCGCCGTCGCCTCGCCAACCACGGCGAACGGACAGCGCTCGCGCTGCGCGATCGCGCGGAAGCGCTCGAGGTCCTCCGCGCGGATCGCGAGGACGTAGCGTTCCTGCGCCTCGTTGCACCAGATCTCGCGCGGCGCCATGCCGCTTTCCTCGGACGGGATGGCACGCAGGTCGAACGTGCCGCCCGCGCCGCCGCCGTGCACGAGCTCGGGCAGCGCGTTCGACAATCCGCCCGCGCCGACGTCGTGGATCGACAGGATCGGATTGGAATCGCCGAGCTGCCAGCAGCGGTCGACGACCTCCTGCGCGCGGCGCTGGATCTCGGCATTGCCGCGCTGCACCGAATCGAAATCGAGATCCGCGGTGTTCGCGCCGGTGGTCATCGACGACGCCGCGCCGCCGCCCATCCCGATCAGCATGCCGGGGCCGCCGAGCTGGATCAGCAGCGCTCCGGGCGGAATCGGGTGCTTGTGCGTGTGCGCGGCGCTGATGTTGCCCACGCCGCCCGCCAGCATGATCGGCTTGTGATAGCCGCGCACTTCGCCGGCGACCTCCTGCTCGAAGGTGCGGAAGTAGCCGAGCAGGTTCGGGCGCCCGAACTCGTTGTTGAACGCAGCGCCGCCGATCGGGCCTTCGAGCATGATCGACAGCGCCGAAGCGATGCGCGCGGGCTTGCCGTAGCCGCCTTCCCACGGCTGCTCGAGGCCCGGCAGGTGCAGGTTCGACACCGTGAAGCCGGTGAGCCCCGCCTTCGGCTTCGCACCGGTGCCGGTAGCGCCCTCGTCGCGGATCTCGCCGCCGGAGCCCGTGGCCGCGCCGGGATAAGGCGCGATCGCGGTCGGATGGTTGTGCGTCTCGACCTTCATCAGCGTGTGCGTGAGCTGCGCGCGCGCTGCATAGCGTCCCTGCGCATCCGGATAGAAGCGCTGCGCCACCGCGCCTTCCATGACCGCGGCGTTGTCCGCATACGCGACGACGGTGCCCTGCGGATTCGACTCGTGCGTGTGCCGGATCATCCCGAACAGGCTGTGCGTCTGCGGCACGCCATCGACGATCCAGCTCGCGTTGAAGATCTTGTGCCGGCAATGCTCCGAGTTCGCCTGCGCGAACATCATGAGCTCGACGTCGGTCGGGTCACGATCGAGCCGACGGAAGTTGGCCTCGAGATAATCGATCTCGTCCGGCGCGAGTGCCAAGCCCAGCTCGACGTTGGCGGCTTCGAGCGCGCGCTTGCCCTGCTCCCGCAGCGCAATGGTAGCGAGCGGACGCGGCGGGTAATGGGCGAACAGCGCGGTCGCTTGCGCGACATCGGTCATGACGGCTTCCGTCATCCGGTCGTACAGCAGCGGCACCAGCGCAGCGAGATCGTCGGCCGCTGCATCGGACGCGAGCGCGATGCGATAGCCGATGCCGCGCTCGACCCGGCGCACGGCGGCGAGGCCGCAGTTGTGCACGATGTCGGTGGCCTTGGACGACCACGGCGAGATCGTACCGGGGCGCGGCACCACGAGACGGAACTCGCCCGCGGCGTCGTCCTGCTCGTCGCGCGGGCCGTATTGCAGCAGCCGTTCGAGGGTGGCGCGCTCGCGGGCGTCGAGCGCGCGCTCGGTCTCGGCGAAATGCCAGTAGCTCGCGGTGATCGCCTGCACGCCGTGATGCGGGCGAAGCGCGGTGAGCGCATCGAGGAGCTTCGCGATCCGGAACGGCGAGAGCGCGTGGCGCCCCTTGAGCGTGAGGAGTTCCATTTCGGCTGCAGCTTTCCCGCGCTCGCTCGGGGCAGCGCCAGCGCCGGAAGCCGACTGCAAAGGCGCGATTATCCCACAGTCGCCCGTCGGCCCGTCGCGATCAATGCTGCAGGATCTTCGCGAGGAACTGCTGCGCGCGCTCGGAGCGCGGCTTGCCGAAGAAGTCTTCCTTGCTCGCGTCCTCGACGATGCGGCCCTGGTCCATGAAGATGACGCGATGCGCGACCTTGCGCGCGAAGCCCATCTCGTGCGTGACCACCATCATGGTCATGCCTTCCTTCGCGAGCTGCACCATGACGTCGAGCACCTCGTTGATCATCTCGGGGTCGAGGGCGGACGTGGGCTCGTCGAACAGCATGCAGATCGGATCCATCGACAGCGCCCGCGCGATCGCGACGCGCTGCTGCTGCCCGCCCGAGAGCTGGCCGGGGAACTTGTCCTTCTGGGCGATGAGCCCGACGCGATCGAGCAGCTTCATCCCGCGCTCGCGCGCTTCCTCCTTGCTGCGGCCGAGCACGCGCGTCTGCGCGAGCGTCAGGTTGTCGGTGATCGAAAGATGGGGAAAGAGCTCGAAATGCTGGAAGACCATGCCCACGCGCGCGCGCAGCTTGGGCAGGTTGGTCTTGGGGTCCCCGACCGACACGCCGTTCACCGTGATCGCGCCCTTCTGGAACGGCTCGAGCGCATTCACGCACTTGATCAGCGTGGACTTGCCCGACCCGGACGGCCCGCAGACGACGATCACCTCGCCCTTCTCGACCTTGGTGGTGCAGTCCGTCAGCACCTGGAACTGCCCGTACCATTTCGAGACACCGTCGATCGAGATCATGGGCATCGGATTCCTCGTTCTTCCTTGGGCTCGGATCCTCAGCGGATCACGGCGATCTTGCGCTGCAGCCGCTTCACCAGGAACGACAGCGTGTAGCAGAGCACGAAGTAGACGGCAGCGACGAAGAGGTACATCTCGATGAGGCGCCCGTCGCGCTGCGCGATCTTGGAGGCGGCGCCCGTGAAGTCCGTCGCGGAGATCACGTACACGAGCGAGGTGTCCTGGAACAGGATGATGGTCTGCGTGAGCAGGACGGGGATCATGTTGCGGAACGCCTGCGGCAGGATCACGAGGCGCATGGCCTGGCCGTACGTCAGCCCGAGCGCGTAGGCCGAATACTGCTGGCCTTTCGGGATCGACTGGATGCCCGCCCGCATGATCTCGCAGAAGTAGGCCGCCTCGAACATCACGAAGGTGATGATCGCGGTGCGCTCGGCGCCGATCTGCGGCGGGCGCTCGGCACCGGTGATCGCCTGGATGACGTTCGGCATCAGGAAGAAGAACCAGAAGAGCACGAGCACGAGCGGGATCGAGCGCATCAGGTTCACGTAGCCCGACGCGATCAGGTACAACGGCTTCACCGAGGACAGCCGCGCCAGCGCGAGCAGCGTCCCGAACACGAGACCGCCGAGCGCTGCGATGGCCGTGAGCTGGATCGTGTACTGCAATCCGGTCCACAGGTACGGCAGGGACCGCGTGATGACGTCGAAATCGAGGTTCATCGCCTCACCTCCCCCGCGCCCCGCGTGGACGCGACGCGCACCTGGCGCCTCGGCAGCTCACGTCTTGCTCCCGCCCATGTAGCCCGGCACCGCCACGCGACGCTCGACCAGCGCCATCACGCGGTTCGCCGTCATGGCGATCACGATGTAGATCAGCGTGGCCGCGCTGAAGGATTCGAAGAACCGGAAGGTGTACTCGCCCATCTCGCGCGACCTGAACGTGAGCTCGGCGAGGCCGATGGTGAGGGCGATGGACGAGTTCTTGATGAGGTTCATCGTCTCGCTGGTGAGCGGCGGCACGATGATGCGAAAGGCCATCGGGAGCAGCACCATGCGATACACCTGCGGCGTCGTCAGGCCGAGCGCCATGCCGGCGTGGCGCTGGCCGCGCGGCAACGACTGGATGCCGGCACGCACCTGCTCGGCAATGCGCGCCGAGGTGAACAGGCCGAGGCAGATGACGGCGGCCACGAACTGCGCGTACGTCGGATCGGTCTTCACCAGCCATTGCTTGAACGGCGGGATGAACTCGGGAATCACGAAGTACCACAGGAACATCTGGACGAGCAGCGGAATGTTGCGGAAGAGCTCGACCCATGCGTTGCCCAGACGCACGAGCCACGGTTGCTCGGTCGTGCGGATCGTTCCGATCACCGAACCCACGACGAGCGCGATGATCCAGGCGCACGCCGATACCGCAAGCGTCCAGTAGACGCCGCTCAGCAGCAGATCGATGTAGCGCTCGCCGCCCCCCGGCAGCTCCTGCAGGAAGACGCTCCAGTCGAGGTTCTTCATCCTGCGGCTGCTCCCGCTCAAGGCGTCGACGCGCACGAAAAAATGGGGCCGTGCGCGGCCCCATGCGATTACCGAAGCCGGCGATCGATCACTCGACGCCCTTGTCGTTGGGGTTCGCGAACGCGGCCTTGATGGGCGGGGTTTCCGGGAAGTTCATGTTGATGCCCTTGGGCGGAATCGGGCTCGTGAACCACTTGGCGTAGATCTTGTGGATCTCGCCGGACTTCATCACGGCTCCGACGGAGCGGTCGACCAGCGCCTTGAACTGCGGATCGTCCTTGCGCAGCATCATGCTGTAGGGCTCCTGCCGCAGCGACTCCGAGAGAATCATGTAGTCGCCGGGGTTCGGCGAGTTCGCGATCTGCCCGGCGAGCAGGATGTCGTCCATGATGAAGGCCGAAGTGCGGCCTTGCGCCAGCAGAAGGAACGACTCCGCGTGGTCCTTGGCGTCGATCGACTTGATGTCGGCATTCTTCGTCTTGTCGTACTGGCGCAGCAGCGGGACCGACGTGGTACCGGCCGTCGTCGAGATCGTCTTGCCGTTGAGATCCGAGAGCTGCTTGATGCCGGAGCTCTTCTTCACCGCGGCCGTGACGTTGATGACGAAGTACGTCGGCCCGAACGACACCTGCTTCTGGCGCTCGACGCTGTTGGTGGTCGAGCCGCATTCGAGGTCGATGTTGCCCGACTGCATCAGCGGAATGCGGTTGCCCGAGGTGACCGGCTGCAGGTTCACCTTCAGGTTGGGCATCTTGAGCTCGGCCTTGACGGCATCGACGATCTTCATGCACAGATCCATCGCGTAGCCGATCGGCTGCTGCTTGTCGTCCAGGTACGAGAATGGAATCGACGACTCGCGATAGCCGATCGTGATCGCACCGGTGTCCTTGATCTTCTTGAGCGTACCCGTGAGCTCCTGCGCTTGCAGCGTGAACGCGATGCTCGCGAGGACGAGCGCAAGGCCGGCTTTGGCGGCGAACTTCATGGAAATCTCCTTGGTGATGCTGCAGACGGGAAAGATGGCCGGCCTTCATGGGGGGCCGGTTGCGGCGGGTAGTGTAGCGGCGCGCTTGCCCGCTTGTCCATGCGCATCCCCAAACGCGGACCGGTACGTGCGCGTTGACGCGATCCGGCGCCACGCGCGTTGCGCACCACGGCGGGGCTCCTCGCGGGCCGCCCTATAATCGACGCCATGGTGCATGCCCCTGCCGCCGTATCCGCCCTCGCCCCCATCCTCACCGTCGATGCGCTCCGGCAGGTCGAGGCCGCCGCGCGCGATGCACCGCTGATGGAGCGTGCCGGCGCCGCCGCCGCGGGAGTCGCGCGCGATCTGCTCGCCGGACGCGAGGGCAAGGTGCTGGTGCTCGCAGGTCCCGGCAACAACGGCGGCGACGCTTTCGTCGCGGCGCGGCATCTTCGCGCGGGGTTCTGCGACGTGACGGTCGTGTTCGCGGGCGATCCCGCACGCCTGCCTCCCGACGCTGCTGCCGCATACGGGGCATTCGCCGCGGCCGGCGGCAGCACCGTGCAGGAGCTGCCGGAGCGCTGGCGCGGCGGGCTCGTCGTCGATGGCATGTTCGGCATCGGCCTCGGACGCGCCATCGGTGCGCCGTACGCGCGCTGGATCGAATGGGCCAACGCGTCGTCGATGCCGATCCTCGCGCTGGACATCCCGAGCGGCCTCGACGCGCAAACCGGCAACCCGAACGGCCCGGTGATCCACGCCACCGCGACGTCGACCTTCATCGCGCTCAAGCCCGGGCTCGTCACCGCCGATGGTCCGGATCTCTGCGGCGACGTGCACGTGCACGCGCTCGAGCTCGACGATGCGATCGCGGACGCGCGGATGCGGACGCCTCCTCACGTGGCCGCCGCTTGCCGCGGCGTTGCCGGACGTGCTGCGCCGCAAGCGCAGGAACGTGCACAAGGGCACCTTCGGCACGCTCGCCATCGTCGGCGGCGCCACGGGGATGATCGGTGCGCCGCTGCTTGCCGGGCGCGCCGCGTTGCGCGCCGGAGCGGGTCGCGTGCGCGTGGGCTATGCCGCGGATCCGCATCCGAGCGTCGATTTCGGTGCGCCGGAGCTGATGCTGCGGGGCGCGCGCGGCGTGCTCGACGCCGGCGCGGACGTGTTCGTCGTCGGCCCGGGGCTCGGGACCGACGACGCATCGCGCGATCTCGTGAACGACGTGCTCGCGCTCGACGTGCCCGTCGTGCTCGACGCCGATGCGCTCAACCTGGTCTCGCGCGATCCGGCGTTGCGCGCCAGGCTGCGCGCGCGTTCACGGCCGTGCGCTGGTCACGCCGCATCCCGCCGAAGCGGCGCGTCTGCTCGGCCGCGACACCGCAGGCGTGCAGGCGGATCGTCTTGCCGCGTGCCAGGCGCTCGCGCGCGATCTCGACGCGCACGTGGTGCTCAAGGGTGCGGGCAGCATCCTCGCCGCGCCGGACGGTCGCTGGGACGTCAACGCAACGGGCAATGCCGGATTGTCGGCAGCGGGGTCGGGCGACGTGCTCGCGGGCTTCGCGGGCGCCCTGCTGGCGCAAGGCCTGCCTGCGTACGACGCGCTGTGCTACGCCGTGTGCCTGCACGGCGCAGCAGCCGACGCGCTGGTCGCGCAGGGGTACGGACCCTTGGGCCTCGTCGCGGGGGAGATCGCCGACGCGGCGCGCGCGCTCGTCAACGACGCCGCGCGCGCCGGCTGACCCCCGACCCCGGGTCGACCCTGGGTCGGGTGCGATGTCGGCAGGCTACGGCAGCAGGATCGTCGCGCCCGTCGTCCCGCGCGACTCCAGCGCGCGATGCGCCTCCGCCGCCTGCGTCAGCGGGAAGGTGTGACGCGGCTCGTTCCTGAGCTTGCCTTCGCGCACGAGAGCGAACATGTCGGCCGCCATCGCTGCGAGATCCGCGCGCTTGCCGGCATACGTGGCGAGCGTCGGCCGCGTGGTGTACAGCGAGCCCTTCTGCGAGAGCAGCATGATGTCGAAGTTCGTGATCGGGCCCGACGCATTGCCGAAGCTCACGAACAACCCCCGCGGCTGCAGGCAGTCGAGCGACGCCGGGAACGTGTCGCGACCCACCGAATCGTAGACGACCGGCACGCCCTTGCCGTCGGTGAGCGCCTTCACGCGCTCCACGAAGTTCTCGCGGGTGTAGACGATCGTGTGCGTGCAGCCGTGCGCCTTCGCGATCTGCGCCTTCTCGTCGGACCCCACGGTCCCGATCATCGTGACGCCGAGCGCGCGCGCCCACTGGCACGCGATGAGGCCGACGCCGCCCGCCGCCGCGTGGAACAGGATCGTGTCGCCGGCCTTGAGCTTGTACGTCTGGCGGAAGAGATACTGCACGGTGAGGCCCTTCAGCATGAGCGTCGCAGCTTCGCGGTCGCTCACGCCCTCCGGAATGACCACGAGCCTGTCGGCCGGGATGACGCGCGCCTGGCAATACGCGCCGATGGGTCCGCCGCTGTACGCGACGCGATCGCCGACCTTCACCCAGTCGACGTTCGGCCCGACCGCCTCCACGATGCCCGCGCCTTCCGAGCCGATGCCCGACGGGAGCGGCAGCTTGTACAGGCCGCTGCGATGATACGTATCGATGTAGTTGACGCCGATCGCGGTGTGCCGGACGCGGGCTTGACCCGGTCCCGGTTCGCCGACGGGGACGTCCTCCACGCGCAGCACTTCGGGTCCGCCGACGGCATGGATGCGAATGGCAGTGGGCATGCGTTTCTCCGTGACTGTTGCAGGTGAAGGCGCGCCCTACGCCATCAGGGCGCGCATGGTGGCAAGGCCCGCGACGGTGAGCAGCAGCGAGCCGGCAAGGTGTGCGAGCGCAAGCGCGATTCCGGTGCCGTAATCGCCGCGCAGCAGCAATTGCGTCACCTCGGACGAAAAGGTCGAGAACGTGGTGAGCGCGCCGAGGAAGCCGGTGATCACGAACAGGCGCGCTTCGGGCGGCAGCTCGGTGCGCGCCGCGAAGAACGCGACGGCCATGCCGATGAGATAGCCGCCGGCGAGATTCGCGGCGAGCGTGCCGAGCGGGAAGTGCGGTACGCGGGCATTGAGTGCCGCAGCAAGCCCCCAGCGCAGCCACGCACCGATGGCGGCTCCGACACCCACGGCGAGGAACGCGCTGCCCATGGCGCGGGATTATACGGGCGTCGGGACGCGCGCCTCGTCATCGAGCCGGCGCTGCACGCCCGACGCCGGCTCGCGCGGACGCGCGCGATCACGCTGCCGTCGCCAGCAACGCGCGCACCTCGTGGTCACGCGGCAATGGCGCGACGGCGCCGAAGCCCGTCGTGGCGAGCGCCGCGGCGGCGTTCGCGTAACGCGCAGCCGCGAACGACGTCGTCGCCGGCGAGCAGCCGCACGTTGAACGCACCGTCGAAGCAATCGCCGGCGCCCGTAGCGTCGACGGTTTGCACGCGGTGCCCGCGCACCATCTGCGCCCGTGCGCCGTCGGACACCATCACGCCGTCGGTGCCGCACTTCAACGCCACGATCGGAGCGCCGCAGCCGTGGGCCCACGCGACGATCGCCTCCGGCGCGTCGAGGCCGCTCAACGTGCGCGCCTCGTCGAAGCTCGGCAGGAAGACGTCGCAACGCGCCATCGTGGCGAGCACGATCGCCCGCGCGCGCGGCAGCGGCCACAGGCGAAGCCGCAGGTTGGGATCGTAGGAGACGTGGACACCGTTCGCGCGCGCCACTTCGACGGCGTCGAGAACGGCATCGCACGCGCTGGTGCTGATCGCCTGGCTGATGCCGGAGACGTGCAGCACGCGACTCGCCGCGATCCATGCGTCGTGGCGCTCGCAGGGCCGCATGCGCGCCGCCGCGGAGCCCGCGCGCAGATAGGCGAATTCGTGGCCGTGCTCGCCGTGCGTCACGAAGTACACGCCCGTCGGCGCCTCGGGATCGCGCTCCACGCCGCCCGTCTCCACGTCCTCCGTGCGCCAGAGCTCGAGGAGCTGCGCGCCGAACGCGTCGTCGCCGACGCGGGTGAGATACGCCACGCGCAAGTGCGGCTCGAGATCGCGCGAGAGCCGCGCCGCGGCGATCGCCATGTTCGACGTGTCGCCGCCGCTGCCGCGCAGGAACACGCTCGATTGCGCACCCTCGGCCTGGTTGAACTCGACCATCGCCTCGCCGAGGGCAACGATGTCGACGCGCGCCGGCATCGTCGGCGTCCATCAGCGTTGCGGCAGTGCGCGAATGGCGTTCGCGAAGCTCCGCGCAACCTCGCGCACGGCATCGACGCTCGCGCCGGGCTTGTAGAGGTTCGAGCCTGTCCCGAAACCGCTCGCGCCCGCTTCCCACCATGGCGCGAGGTTGTCGGGACGCATGCCTCCGACCGGAAACACGAGCGTGTCCCGCGGCAGCACCGCGCGCCACGCCTTGAGCGCGGCCGGCGCGAGCTGCTCCGCGGGAAACATCTTGAGGCCGTCCGCGCCCGCCTCCAGCGCTGCGAACGCTTCGGTCGGCGTGGCCACGCCCGGGATGCAGACGAGCCCCTGCCGCTTCGCCTCGCGGATCACGCGCACGTCCCCGTGCGGCATCACGACGAGCTTGCCGCCCGCAACGGCGACGCGCGTCACCTCGTCGGGCGAGAGCACCGTGCCCGCGCCGACGAGGCACGTGGTGCCCTTGCGCTGCGCGAGGCGTCCGATCGAAGCGAAAGGATCGGGCGAGTTGAGCGGCACTTCGAGGATGCGAAAGCCCGCATCCGCGAGCGCGTCGCTCACGCCATCGATCTCGGCCGTCGTGATCCCGCGCAGCACCGCCACGAGCGGCAGCGGATCAAGCCACGCCCTGAGTTGCATCATGCTTCAAGCTCCTTGCCCGATGAGCCCGGCCTCGCGCGCGAGACGCCAAAGCCCGAGCGCCGCCGCGTGCTCGGGCGCTCGCCGCACCGCAACGCCTGCGAGCTGCAGCGCGCGCGTGTAACGATCGCACAGCGCGTGCGAGCCCACCAGCCAGACCGCGGGGTCGCTCGCGTGCGGCTGCAGCCAGCGTCGCGCGGCGGCGATCTCGCTGCCGACCAGCACGCCCGAAAGATAGTCGGCCACACCCGCTTGCGCGAGCTCGCCCGCGAGCGCCAGCGTGCGGGCGCCGAAGATGTCGTGCAGCAGCGCATGATCGGCCGCCGTGCCGCGCCGCACGCCGCGATCGAACGCGTCGGCATCGAAGCCGCTGCCGGCGGCGAGTCGACCGAGAATGCTGTGCTCGCGCAGCACCGCGAACAACTCGCCGGTCATGTACGTGCGGAAGCCGAGGATCGTACGATCGCGCACGCGCGTCCATTTGCTGTGCGTGCCGGGCTGCACCACGATCGCGCCGCGCAGCGCTTCGTCGGGCAGGCCGGCGATCTGCGTCTCCTCCCCGCGCATCACGTCGGGCACGCCGTCGGCATCGCGGCAGGTGAGCCCGCCGATGATGGTGAGCGCGCCGCCCTCGACCTCGACCGCGTTGCGCGCAAGCGTCGACAGCGGCACGGGACACGCCGCGTACGGCGCCTCGCGCCAGCCTTGTCGACTCCCGATCATGCCGCACGCGATGCGCGGGACCGGGAGATCGGCCCAGTCGCCCAGCAGACGCCGAGGAGCGCCGCCGGAAACTCGCCTGCGCGCACCTGCTGGACGCCGTAGGGGCCGGCGCGCTCGTCGAGGATCGCACCGCTGCCATCGAGCCGATAGGCGCGCGCAGCGGTCGTGCCCCAGTCGAGAGCGAGCAGCGCGGTGTCGGTCAACGCGCGCCCCGCTCCCGCGCCGTTGCCGTCTCTGCCGCGTCCTGCGTCGTGTTGCTCGCCGCGGCTCCGCGGTCGTGTCCGCCGGCTTCTTCGCGCCGGTCCGTCTGCCAGCGCGCCGCCGCCGCATCGTCGCTCGCGCGCGCATCGACCCAGCGCGGGCCCTCCGGCGTGTTCTCCTTCTTCCAGAACGGCGCCTGCGTCTTGAGGTAGTCCATGATGAACTCGCACGCCGCGAACGCCTCGCCGCGATGCGCGCTCGTCACCACGACGAGCACGATCTGGTCCAGCGGCTTCAATGCGCCCACGCGATGGATCACCAGCGCGTCGTAGATGTCCCAGCGCCCGCGCGCCTGCTCGACGATGCCGGCGAGCGCCGTTCTCCGTCATGCCGGGGTAGTGCTCGAGCGTGAGCGCGGTCACCTCGCGCCGATCGTTGAGGTCGCGCACCGTGCCCACGAAGACGGCCACCGCCCCGACGCGGGCATCATTGGCCCGCAGCGCCGCGACCTCGCGCGAGAGATCGAAATCCTCCTGCTGCACGCGCACGGGCACGCTAGCCTCCCGTCACCGGCGGAAAGAACGCCACCTCGTCGCCGGCCGCGACTTCGGTGTCCGGGCGAGCGACCGCGTGATTCACCGCGACGCGCACCGCGCGACCCGGCCCGAGCTCCCGGGCCCACGCGCCGCCGCGATCGGCAAGCCATGCTCCCAGTCCCTGCACGGTACGCACCCCGGGCGGCAATGCCACATCCTCGACCGCTGTGCCCAGCGCCTCGCGCAGGCGAGCGAGATAGACGACGCGAACAGTGAGCTGGGCGGGCATGGGAACGCGAGCGGGGGATTCGATGCGTGGACCTTGCGTCCACGGCCGAAGTTTACCGTCCCGGCGTGCGACCCGGGACGGTGCGTGCAGCACCACGTCAGAAGCGGTACTGCACTCCGAACGTCACCTGGTCGGATTCGAGCGGCGTGCTGCCGATCTCGCCGGCAAAGCGGCCGAAGCGGCCGTACTCGACGCGCAGCCCGAGCGCCGAGCCGAGGTCGTAGCGAACGCCGACGCCGTAATTCACGCCGTCGCGCAGGCGCCGAGCATCGCCGCTGCTGAGCAGCCCGCTGCCTGGCGTGGGCGCGACGTCGCTTTGCGCGTATCCCAACCGGCCGTACAGCGCGAAGCTCCGGAAGACGCTCCAACTGGTGTAGAGATCGACGTTGAAGCTGCGGGCCTGGATGTCCGTAAGCCCCAGCGCCGTCGGCGCCGGCATGACGCCCACGCCACCGGCGGCGAGCGGACTGCGCGCGGGACGCAGGGTGTACGGATCCGACGCATTCACCGCCGCCTCGACCGCAAGGTCGTTGTGCCAGCGATAGCCACCGAAGAGCAGCGCGCGCGAGTGGGTCTCTTCCAGCGGCGTCGCGGTGGTCGCAAACCGGCTGAGCGCGGTGGCCGGAATGCCGAGCGACATGTTGCGTGGGTCGCTCCCGGGCGCCCGGTAAGTAACGCCGCCGTAAAAGCCCGACTCCGGCTTGGCGGCGGCCAGAGCGGCCGTCGACACAATTAACAAACCGGTCGAGAGTATTGCTGTAAGCCTATGGTTCTTCACGGCTTTATCTTGGTTAGATGGGGCCTGCGCTCCATGGTCGGGCACCCGGAATGCCTGCTGGGAATCGAGGTCTTGGGCAGCAGCGAACCGGTATTGGTTGCACGTTAGCGCGCCGCTTCACGCGGGGTCAATCCGATGCGGACGAACGGCGGCGTGATCGACCACGAATGTTGCGATCGCGGCGTAATCGTCGATGCGCAGCACCGCCATCGGACGCGACGACGTGGGCACCGCGTCGGGCGCATCGGTCGCGATCGCGAGGATCGCCGGGTCCGACGGGTGGAGCGGCGGCTTGCCCAGCGCCGGGCGCCAGATCTCCATCTTGGGGATCGGCGCCGACTTGTAGCCTTCAATGATGGCGAGGTCGCAGGGGGACAGGCGGGCGAGCGATTCGTCCAGGTCGAGCTCCGGCCGGCCCCGCAGTTCGTGCATCAGCGCCCACCGCAGGTCCGACGTGACCAGCACCTCGGTGCAGCCGGCGTGCCGGTGCCGCCAGGAGTCCTTGCCCGGGTGATCCACGTCGAACTGGTGGTGGGCGTGCTTGATCAGGGACACGGTCATGCTGCGCTCGACCAGCCGCGGAATGACCTGCTCGATCACTGTCGTCTTTCCGCTGCCGGACCAGCCGGCAAAGCCGAAAACGCGCATCAGCGCCCCAGCGTCACGAGCGCGATCACGATCGTCCCCAGCACGAGATTGAGCGCGACGAGGCGTCGGATGGTGGCCGCTGCAGCGCCGGCGGCGGGCCACGTCTGCGCTGCGACCGCGCTACGCAGCACGGGATAGCTGCGCAGGCGGATGTACGCGAACACGAGCGCCATGACGATGCCGATCGCGGTCATCGCGTGCACGGCCGCGGGTGCGACATCCGGGCCGACCGCGGCGAGGAGATACGCGCCGCTCGCGAGAATGAGCACGACGGCAACGCTCACGCCGGCCAGGAAGCGCGACAGGACCGCGACGAGCAGCGTGAGGCGTCGCGGCGGCTCGGGCACCTCGGCGAGCGCGGGACGAAGCGCCAGGTGGACGAACGCCATTCCGCCGACCCAGAAGACGACCGCGAGCAGGTGCACGAGCAGAGCGAGACGAGCCAAGAAACCTCCCGGCCGGATTGTACCCGGCGGCCGATGCCGCCCGCGGCCGCGGTACAGTAGACTCCGCGCGACGGAACGCGAGCAGGAGCACGCAATGGGCTGGTTCGACAAGTGGGGAGCGGGCAAGGACGAGCCCGCTGCGGGCGATACGGCGGGCGCTCTGGTCACGGCCGTGGAAAACGTCGTCATCGACGTTCCGGCCCCGCACACGCACGCAGTCGGCCAGCCCGCCGTCGCGGCGGAACGCGTTGCCCGCGCGGCCGCGCACCGGGCAGCATTGCTGTCCGGCTCGCTCGCGCTGCCGCCCGGACCGCTCGGCCTGCTCACGGTGCTGCCGGACGTCTACCTCATCTGGCGCGTGCAGCGCCAGATGGTGGCGGACATCTTCAGCCTCTACGGACGCACGGCGGAGCTCACGCCCACGCACATGGCGTACTGCCTCTTTCGTCATCTCGCCAGTCACCTGCTCAAGGATGCCGCCGTACGCGCCGGCGAGCGCTTCGTGGTGCACGAGCTTTCGCGCGGCGCGTTGCGTTCGGCGCTGTCGATGGCGGGCGGCCGCGTCACGCAGCGCGTGCTCGGCTCGGCGGCAAGCCGCTGGCTGCCCGTCGCGGGCGCTGCGGCCGTGGCCGCGTATGCGTACTGGGACACGCTGCAGGTCGCGAAGGCCGCGCTGCGCCTGCTCGATGCCGCGCCGGTTTCGGCGATCATCGACGTCGTACCCGCTCCGCACGGCGCAGGGCCCTGACGTGTGCGGGCGCTACGAGCTGCACACGCACCCGGCCGCGATCGCCCTCGCGTTCGGCGTCGCGCATCCGCTCGACTTCGCGCCCAGGTACAACATCGCGCCGATGACGGACGTTCCGGTCGTGCGCGTGAATGCGCACGGCGAGCGCGAGCTCGTGCGCCTGCGCTGGGGGCTCGTGCCGCGCTGGGCGCGCGATCCCTCGATCGGCACCCGCATGATCAATGCGCGCGCCGAAACGCTCGCCGAGAAGCAGTCCTTCCGCATGGCCTACAGGCGTCATCGGTGCCTGCTGCCCGCGGACGGCTTCTACGAATGGATGAGCGTCGGTGGCGATAGCGCGCGCAAGCAGCCCGTGCACATCGGCATGAAGGACGGCGCGCCGTTCGGCCTCGCGGGACTCTACGAGCGCTGGCTCAGCCCCGAGGGTGAAGTGCTCGACACGTGCACGATCGTGACCACCACGGCGAACACGCTGCTGCGCGCCGTGCACGATCGCATGCCGGTCATCGTCCCGCCCGGCGCGTATGCGCGGTGGCTCGATCCGGCGAATGCGCTCGTCGCCGATCTCATGGTGCCCTTCCCCGCCGAGGGCATGAGCTTCTATCCGGTGTCCACGCGGGTGAATGCGCCGCGCCACGAGGGTCCGGAGCTGCTCGCGCGCGTCGAGGTCGAGCACGAGCCCGAGGAGATCGAGCCCCTGCCGCACCTGCCCGAGCAGGAATCGCTGTTCTGACGGTGCGGGCCGTGCAGCGGGGACTGCGCTGCGGCTGCACCGGGTCGATACGCGCTGCCGCCGAGTGAACGCGATTGCGGCGACGTCAGGGCAGGCGGCGCCAGACCCCGCCGATCAAGCCTTCGATCGGCCGGAAGGTCGCCTTGTACGCCATCTTCCGGCTCTCCGCGATCCAGTACCCGAGGTAGAGGTACGGCAGGCCCAGCATCCGGCAGCGCTCCATCTGCCACAGGATGCTGTAGGTCCCGAAGCTCGCGCCCTTCACCTGCGGATCGTAGAACGTGTACACGGACGAGAGGCCATCGGCGAGGCGATCCACGAGGCTCACCATGCGCAGCACGCCGGCGTCGCGAAACTCGATCAGGTCCGTGGCAACGTTGCTGTGCAGGAGGAAGTGCTGGTACTGCTCGCGGCTGTCCTGGTCCATGCCACCGCCGGGATGACGGTGCCTCTGGTAAGCGAGATAGAGCCGGTAGTGCTCCGCATCGAAGGCGAGCTGGCGCCGATACACGTCGAGGTGGCGATTGCCCTTGAGGCATCGTCGCTGCGTGCGATTGGGCACGAACGCGTGCACCGGGACGCGCACGGGCACGCACGCGCGGCAGCTGTCGCAGTAGGGCCGATAGGTGAACGCCCCGCTGCGCCGGAAGCCCAGCCGCACGAGCTCGCTGTACACACGCGCGTCGATGAGATGGCTGGGGGTGGCGACCTGCGAGCGCGCCGCGCGATCCGGCAGGTAGCTGCACGGATACGGTGCCGTCGCATAGAACTGCAGCGAGGCGAGCGGAAGGTCGTTGAGCTTGGTCATTGGAGCGTGTGCGACGCCGGCACGGCCCGCCACGGCAACGGCGGCGCGGGCGCATTCACCAGCGCCTGCACCTCGCGCGCGAACACCACGCGCGCGATCGGCCGCGCGCCGAAACGGGCGAGATGCTGCGTTTCCTGCTGGCAATCGATCAGCGGCATCCCGTTCGACCGCAGAATCGCGACCAAGTGCACCAGCGCAACCTTCGAGGCATCGGCGATCTGCGCGAACATCGACTCGCCGTAGAACATCCGGCCGAGCGTCACGCCGTACAGCCCACCGACGAGCTCGCCGTCCTGCCACGATTCGACGGAATGCGCGAAGCCCTCGCCGTGCAGCGCATCGTACGCATCGATGACCTCCGGCGTGATCCACGTACCGAGCTGCCCCGGACGCGGCGTCGCGGCGCAACCTTCCATCACCTCGCGGAACGCGCTATCGACCCGGATCTCGAAGCGCCCCGCACGCACCGTCTTGCGCAGCGAACGCGAAACACGGAATTCGTCGACGTAGAGCACCATGCGCGGATCCGGACTCCACCACAGCACCGGCTGCCCTTCCGAATACCACGGAAAGACGCCGTGGCGATACGCATCGAGGAGGCGCCGCGGCGTGAGATCGGCGCTCGCGGCAAGCAGCCCGTTGGGGTCGGCAAGCGCCTTGTCGAGGGGTGGAAAGGGCGTGTTGGCCCGCAACCAGGGAATCACCCTCCGATTGTGCCAGAGGTGGGGGACGCGGCTCTACGTGGGCACCACCGGTTGGCCAAAACCACGTCCCTACGGTATGATTGTGGGCTTGTTTGCCGGTGTAGCTCAGTTGGTAGAGCAGCGCATTCGTAATGCGAAGGTCGGGGGTTCGACTCCCTCTACCGGCACCAGAATCAACAGCCTGCGCGGCCCGCTCTTACCCCGGCGCAGGCGCACGCAGGCACTCTCGGCGGGATGCGCGCATGCATCATCACGACGCGAATGGCGTGACGGAGCTTGCGAACCGCGTTTTCGGTGACGCGGCCAAGGCAGCGCATTGGCTCGACCGTCCCGCGCTGCAGCTGGGCGGTCGTTGCCCGCGCGAGCTTCTCGGTACCTCCCAGGGCATCCGTCGGGTCGAAGAGCTGCTGACCCAGATCGACGACGATGATCGTCTTCACCCTCCCCCGGGTTGACGCCCCTCGCTCGCGCCGGATCCGGCTTAGGCGAACGTTCCGCTCGTGCCGGCACGCGCGACGGGCTCGCGCATCAGAGAATCCAGGCGCGCACTTCATGCGCAACGTCGAGCGCTTCACGCAGCAGTCGAGGATCGCGTACTTGCGTCTTCACGACACACACACGCCCGTGGATGCGGGCCATCACAAGTTTCCCCACGAGCTCGTGACGCGCGTGCTCGGCGCCTGGGTCGCGGTGATGAAGGGTGCCGTTTCGCAGCGCGCGTCCTGATTCGACAGCCATCGCATGATGCGGCACTACGTGACCGATGCCTACCTGCGCTAGCCGCTAGCCCCGGGGCGGGCTCGCGAACCCGGACCAGAACATCGACTCCTCCCCCGGGTCGACCTCGTAGTTGCGCACGAGCGAAAGCCTTCCGTCGTCGCCGATCTTGAACACGTCCAGGCTTGCCGGAATGACGCGCAACCTGCCATCGACCTCGGCCTGCACGGGAGACTTGTTGGCCGCGATCAGAACGCGTCCCGTCGGATCGATGGAGAACGTGCGCGGATGCAGGCCGGTGGTGTTGATTCGCTGCGCAAGCACGGGCTCGCCGGAGCGCGGGTCGATGTCGTAGACCAGGATCGTGTTCTCGCCGCCGATGTAGACGGGCCCCTGCGCCGTGGCCGTCGTGCCGCTCGCACGCTCAGCGCCGTACAGCCAGCGTCCGTTCGGATGGACATGGAGGGTGCTCGCCATCTGCCGGCGCCGGACATTGCGCGGCTGCGCAAGCGTGTCCGCGGTGAACAGGGGCTCCGCGCTGAGCCGATCCTCCTCGAGCCGGAACATGCAGACCTTGTGCTGACGCTCGATCGACACGTACACCCATGGCTGCGTCGGATGGAAGTCCAGGTGCCGCGGGCCGAAGCCGTAGCCGCCGTTGGGTGCTATCGTCTGCCGCGGCGTCAATCGGCCGTCGTTATAGTCGAAGACGTAGATCGCGCCGGGGCGTTCCGGCTTGCCGTCGGCCGCGTCGTAGCCGCGCGCGACCACGATCGCTGCGGCCTGCGACGGGGTCACCCGGATCTGATGCGGCAGGTGGCCGGTGTCGAGTCCGCGCGGCTGCTCCACTTCCGAGCCGACCGTCCCGTCGGGGTTGATCCGGTGCACGCCAACGCCCCCCGGATCGCTGTACGCGACGAGCGCGTGCCGCGACGATGCATCCGTCGAGACATGGATCGGGCGCTGCGCGAGCGGCACGTGCTCGCCGTGCACCTGCAACGCGCCGGTGGCGCGATCGATCTCAAGCGCCGAGAGGTAATGCCGGGGCGGCACACCGGCCGCGGCGGGACTCGCATCGGGCCCGCGGTTGCTCGACACCACGTAGAGATGGCCGCGGTCCGCATGCTGCCACGCGTACATCACCGGCACCGGCAGACGCACCGACTCGCGCCGCTCCATGGTGGCGCGCTGCACGTCCACCTCGTAGCGCGTGAGCTCGCCGCCGATGCCGGCATAGAACACCGCGTTGCGCGTCGCGCCCAAAGGCTCGCTCATGCCTGCACTCCTTTCGCACCGACGGCGACTTGCGCACGTCGACGCATGGGATCACCACACCTGCGCCTGACGGCCGGCGCTGCCCGGGCCACGAAGCGCCCCCGCATTGCTGCTGCTTGCACTAGACTGGCGGCGGGCCAATCGGTGCGAGCGGAGCATGCGCGAACTGGAAGGTGCACGAGCGCTCGTCACGGGCGCGGCGAGCGGGATCGGCAGGGCCGTCGCGATCCGTCTCGCGGATTCCGGCGCCGACGTCGTGGTCGCCGATCGCGACGCCGCAGGCGCTGCCGCGGCGGTCGAGACGATCACCTCGCGCGGGGGCAAGGCTCGTGCCGTCATCGTCGATCTCGGCGACCTCGACGCTGCCGAACGCATCGGCGATCTCGCGGCGGACAGCTTCGGCTCGCTCGACATCGTGGTCAATGCTGCCGGCAAGGCCGAGCACGCCGCGCTTGTCCGATACGTCGCTCGCCGCCTGGCAGTCGGTCCTCGACCTCAACCTCACCGCCGCATTCCTCTGCGCCCGCGCTGCTGCCAGGCGGATGACCGGCGGGTGGGGCCGTATCGTCAACATCGCGTCACACTCCGCAATTCTCGGAAGCGCGGGCCGCGGCGCCTATGCGGCGTCGAAGGGCGGCATGGTCGCGATGACGCGCGTGCTCGCCGTCGAGCTCGCGTCGCGCGGCATCACCTGCAACGCCGTTGCGCCGGGGCCGATCGAGACCGCCATGACGGCACGCCACGATGCCGCGCAACGCAGCGCGTGGCTCGCGGCCTTGCCGATACGGCGCTACGGCACCGCCGAGGAGGTCGCGGCTGCCGTGGGCTTCCTCTGCTCGCGCGACGCCGGCTACATCACCGGCCAGGTGCTGTGCGTCGACGGCGGCTTCGCGGCCGCCGGCCTCCTCTCCGATTGAGCCGTGCCGCGGCGCACCGCGCTCCGCGCTCGCCTTTCGCAGGCCCGCCTGCCGCGAGCGCGCGCAATTGCGCCGGCGCTCGCGCGCCCTCACAGGTCCATCGGGCTCGTGCCTGCCATCGCGATGCGCTCCTGGTGCTCCTTGCTCACGAGCGGCGTGACTTCGAACGTGGCGGGGACATTCTCGGCCCACTGGTTGATGAACTTGTGCAGATCCTCGTGCGAGGCGACTTCGACGATCGTTACCGCGCCGCGCCCGCACTTCGTCCACAGATGCTTGACGGTGCCTTCCTTCATGCGTTCGTTGATCCAGAGCCAATAGGCCTTCTGGCCGCCGCGCACCGTCGAGGGCGCCTCCGGCCGGGGCGTGCTGATGACGAGAAACAGCATGTCTCACCTTTCGTGAAGTTGGGAGTTGAGGACGCACGCGACGTGCGCGGGGGAGCGATCCCCCGGCACATCGCTCGACAGCAACGACGCCGCATCAGCTCCCCGGCAGGTCCCATGCCTCCGGGAAGAACAGATCCTTCCACGACTTCGCCTCCCGCTTGACCGAGCCGATGCGGTGCATGAAGGATGCGTAGGTGAACGTGCTCTGCGGCACGACCGTCCAGTCGGCATCGGGGTCGGTGATGATCTTGACGATCTCGTCGACGCTCATCTTGTCGTTGGTCATCTGCAGGTACTTCTGCGCCGCGCCGCGCGGATCCTTGTTCATGTAGGCGATCGACTCCTTGAGCGCGGCGATGAAGGCCGCCACGGTGCGCGGGTTCTCGTTGCGGAAGCGCGACGTGGTGTAGATGATGCCGTTGGAGAACGGCTTGCCGAAGACGTCGTTCGCCTTCAGGACCAGGTGGAAGCCCGGTTGCGCGAGCTCCTGCTGGGCGTACGGAGGTGCCGCGAAATGGGAGTTGATGTCGCTGGTGCGAGACAGCATGGCGATGGCCGCATCGGCATGGCCGCGCGACACGGTGAATCCGTCCAGCTTGCCGTAATTCGCGGGTCCCCACTCCTTCTCCGCCGCCATCTGCAGGATGATGGCCTGCACGGAGGACTTCACCGCAGGCAGCGCGATGCGGTCCTTGTCCGAGAAGTCGCGTATCGTCTTCACCGCGGGATTGCGCGTGACGAGGTAGAGCGGCGTCGCACCGTACGACGCCACGCCCTTCACGTCGAGCGACTTGCTCGCCTTGTCCCACAGCAGCAGGAAGGACGGCGGTCCGGTCGCCGCGAAGTCGAGGTCTCCGGCGAGCAGCGCGTCGTTCATGACGTTGCCTCCGGCGAACTTGTGCCACTGCACTTCCACGTCGCCCAGCCCTGCCGCCTTGGCGTGCTTCTCGATCAGGTGATCCTGCTGCATGATCATGATCGGCAGGTAGGTGAGGCCGAACTGCATGGCCACCCGCACCTTGGAAACTTCCGCCAGCGCAACGCCGGACCAGAGCACGAGCATCACCAGCGTCGATGCCGTGCGCAACCACCGCCAGGACTTCATGAGCCTCCTCCTCTTCGCCAGAAATGGATTGCGCCGCAGCCCGCCAACGGCGGCTCAGGCGAACCCGTGCAACTCGAGTCCCGTGCGCCCGATCCGCTCGCGAATGCTCCGCTCGGGAATGCACTCCTCGAACCATCGGATCGTGTCACGGTAGGTGAACTCGTCTTCGTGACCGATCCACGGCCAGTCGCTGCCCCATAGCAGGCGCTCGGCCCCGGCCTCGGACAGGAACTTCCGCGCAAGCTCCTTCACCGGCGCCTTGTTGCGGTACGGAGCGGAGAGCTTCACCCACGTCCGCTCGTTCCCGATCGCGCGCAGGACCGCTTCGAATCCCGCATCGGCGGCGTAGGGCTCTTCCGGAACGCCGAAGTGATCGATGACGAGCTTCACGCCCGACTTCGCGAGCACCGGTACGAGCGCGGCGAGCTTCGCGCTCTCCGCCATGATGTGCACGAACCAGTCGAGGTCCTGCACGCGGCGCAGCAGGCGCTGGTAGGCGGACGTGGTGAAGTCCGGGGTATCCGGATAGCGCCGCAGGGAGTAGCGGATTCCGACGATGCCGTCGTCGGCCATCGCGCGCAGCGTGTAGGGGTCGACGGCGGGATCGACGATGGCCGTGCCGCGCAGGCGAGGGTTGCGCCGGAGGACCTCGAGCGTGTAGTCGTTGTACGTGCCGAGGAAGCTCGGCTGGGTGAGCACGCCGAACGTTATCCCGGCGCCGTCGAGAACGTCGAGATAATCGCGTTCGCTGAAGCTGCGCGTGGGATGGTACGTGGCGTGGTCCGCGAGCGGAAATTCGCGCAGGAACACGTGCGCATGGGTGTCGATGATCGGGGACCACGCTTGGCCGTCGTTGGGTTCGGTCATGATCCTCTCGGTCTGGGACGCAATGAAGGGAGCGGCGCTTCAGGCGACCCGCGTGGTGCGCGGGCAGGCATCGGCGCCGCCTTCCGTCGCCATCGTCTCGGGGGTGGCCTGCAGGCTGCGGCGCGCGAGGGCCAGGGCCGCGTCCGGATGACGGGCAGCGAGCAGACCGACGGCGAAGAGCACGTAGTCGCGATCGAACAGGACGCGAGGTTTCTGCGGCACCAGCCGGTCGCCCTGTGCCGCGGCTTCGCGCACCGCCGCCGCGACGAGATCGCGCGCATCGCTGCGCGCCGCGAACACGCCGCCGCTGCCGATGACGACGTCCGCGCGGCGCAGATCCTTGCCCACCTGCGCCCACGCCTCCCGCTGCAACGGCAGTCGCTCGAGGCGCCCGGCGTGCCGGTTGAGCGCCTCGGCGATCGCGGCGACCGCGAGCACGCGATCGAAATCGTCGTCGGACTGCACGGTGCCGGGATGCTGCATGCGGTCCTCCGCAAGCTGCTGCAGATGCTCGGCGCTGATGCCCATCCGCAGCGCGAGCGCCTTGGCTCCCAGCGTGTCCGCCGCCGCCACGGCACTCACGCGCAGGCCGAGATCGCCTTCGACGGTGCGCTTCACCCTGGGCTCGGGCAGGCCGCGCAGCAGCGTTCCCGCTTCCGGCTCGGCGCCCCCCACCGAATGGACATCGGTGGTCGCGCCGCCGATGTCGACGACCACGAGCGTGCCGAGCCCCGCCGGTCCGTCGGCCAGGAACGCGGCGGCATCGAGAACGGCGCGCGGCGTCGGCAGCAGGCCGTCCTGCGCCCACTCCCGCAGGTGCTCGATGCCGCGCGCGCGCACGATGCGCTCGAGGAAGACGTCGCGTATGGCCGACTGCGCCGACTCGACCGCTAGGGTGTCGATCGCAGGCAGCACGTTGTCCGCGACGTGCACCTCGTATTGCGCGTCCGCGAGAATCGCCAGCACTTCCTCGCGCGCGGCCTTGTTGCCCGCGAGCACCACGGCTGCGGGCAAGGGTGCCGCTGCAAGCCGCTTCGCGTTGGCCAGGATGACCTCGGTGTTGCCCCCGTCCGTGCCGCCGGTGAGGAGCACGATGTCGGGTCGCGATGCGCGCAGCTTCTCGATCTCGTCGGCGCCGAGCGCATAGCTCCCGGCGAACACGACACGCGCGCCCGCGCCGAGGCTGGCCTGACGCGCTGCAAGCCCCGTGAGGTCGGGCACGAGCCCGAGCGCGGCGACCCGCAGCCCTCCCGCCGCGCTGCTCGTGGCGGCACGAAACACGATCTCGCCCGCGGTGCTGCGCGTGAGCTCGTCCAGCACCGCGTCGGCGCCCTGCATGATCCCGGCGGCGAGCGTCGTCGGATGCTGGGTACGCCGCAGCAGCGCGCCCGTTTCGAGCGACACGGCCACGCCCTTGGTCCAGGTGCTCCCGACGTCGACCAGGAGCGCAATTCGAGTGCGGCTCATCGCGCGCGCGGTCGGCCCGTCCGGGTGCGCTCACGCGATCTCGAGCGGGTACAGCAGGACGTGCTGCTGCGCGCCGTACAGGTCGGTGTCGTGCACGGACCCGGCCGGTACCGGCCGCACGATGCTGACCTTGATCGCCCGCGCCATGGGATGCTTGAACACCTGCACGTTCTCGACCGGCTGGCGGTAGAGCGCCGCCATCTTCTCGCGCGTGATCACGTCGGCCGCGGCCACGCGCTGATACGAGGCCTCGTCGCCGAACAGCACGTCGAGGGTGAGGCAGAACGGTCCGGCATTCTTGCTCCGGATCACGCGCGCGATTTCGTCGAGTCGGGCCATGTCAGTTGCTCCCGGCCGCCCGAAGCCACTGACATACTCCCTCGGGGGGCAGCGAGCGCAGCGAGCTTGGGGGCAGTTTCATTTCAGTCGAGCACCAGCGCGCCGCGGCTGATCGAGAAGATGTCGTCGATGATGGTCTGGTAGTCGATCTTGCGCTGCCGGGCGCGCTCGCGCTTCTCGAGGCACGCCTTGTGGTGCGCGAGCACCTCGGCCGGCACCGGAATCCTGCCCGGATCGAGGTAGCGGACCGCGCCCTCGCCGTCGCGCGCGACCATGACCTCGTTCCTGCAGTAACGGCTTGCGGCGAAGGGAATGTCGATGAGACCGTGACGGAAGCCGAGCTCGGTCGCGCGCGCCGGATCGCCCTGCCCGAGCTCGAGCACGGCGTCGAGGATCGCGTTCATCTCGAGCTTCATGAGATGCACCTCCTGCGCGACCGGCTCGGCCTGCAGCGAGGCCTGCTGGCCGCTCATCATGCCCACGATCTGGCGGATCGCCTTGAGCGTATCGGCATTCGCCTCCTTCACCGGGATGCCCACGCCTTCCTGCACCGAGTTGGCGATGAATTCGTTCGCCCCCGCCAGCATGCCGCTCACCGCGTTGTAGCAGACGATGCCATACGCCTGGGCGACGTCCTCGGGATAGCGCCCGGACCAGCTCTTGCGATCGATGGTGATGATGGCGTCGCGATAGCCGAAGCGCCGGCAGATATAGTCCTCGGCAACCTCGCGGATCGCGCGCACGCCGGCGACGTCCTGCACGAGGTTGCCCATGAGCCGCGCATCGAGCGCGAAGCTGCGCGCGCCCTGCGCGGCGGCGATGAGGCACTCCAGCACGCAGCACGCACCCAGCAGCGTGTTCGGAAACGGCGTCGACGTGCCGACGCCGTGGATCTGCAGCCCGATCGGCACGCCGAGCTCGGCGTAGCGGCCGATCAGCCGGAACACGTATTGCCAGTTCGAGATGGTCTCCGCGAACGCGGCGTCGCGCGAGTAATGCGCCGTGTAGTAGATCGGCCCCGCCGTCACCGACGACATGCCGCCGGCGAACCCGACCTCCACCGCGAGCTGCGGCACCACCGTGCCGATGCGCATCTCGACCGGAACGTCCACCGACTGCACCAGCGTGCGCGTCGCGGCCACGCCGTGATTGACGATGGGAAAGCCGTTGAGCAGTTCCTTGCCCTCGCGCTCGCTCGCCTTCAGCGCCTGCTCGGCCGCGGCGTACTTGAGGTTGCGCGTCTGGCTGTCGATCGTGGTCGGCACGATGTCGGCGCCGCCGACCTCCGCGACGTGCCGGATGAGGTCGATCTGCCCCGCGAGCGTGGTCACCCCGCCGTAGGGCTGCAGCAGGACGCGGCCGTTCTCCTTCGCCCACGCGCGCTTGCGCGGAACGTTGGTGAGCGGCGCGCGCGACGAAATGGAAGGCCGCGGCGTCGCGCAGGTCGACCTCCGCGCCGGTGCGCCAGGTGGCGAGGATGCGCGCGCGCTCGGCGTCGAAGCGCGCATCGTCCCATCGTTGCGCCGAAAGCGGCGTCGCGCGTCGGTGGTCGGCTCGATGCTGCGCCTCCGGAGCCCTCATGCGGCCCCGCTCATGCGGCTTTGTCGCGGCCGCCGACGCGCGATGTCCGCCTCGAGGTCGCGGATGGGCGTATCGGGATCGACGCTCGGCGGGTACACGCGATCGAGTCCGAGCTCGTCGACGAAGCGCTTGCGCACCTGCTCCCATTCCGGACGCCGGATGGTGAGCTGGCCGCCGGCGTAGATCAGGATGTCGCCGATGCCCGCCTCCACGCAGGCCCCGCGCAGCCCCGGCAGGTGCAGCTCGGCGTGACCGTTGAGCGACGACACGAACAGCGCGTCGGCCGCGGTCTCGATCGCCGCCTGGATGAATTCCTTCTGCTGGGCAAGCGGCCCGAGCGACACGACGTTGAAGCCGTTCTGGCGCAGCGCGTACTCCATGAGCCGCAGCCCGATGACGTGGACGTCGTCGCCGATGGTGCCGGTGACGACGGTGCCCTTGCCCGATGGCGGCGTGCCGGTCCCTGGCGCGGCCGCAGCGTCGGGCGCGCTCGCCGTCGCGCCCGGAGAGACTTCGCCGGCAGTCATGGGATGCTCCGCATTTCGATCGGGAAGAGTGCGCAGGGGTCGAGGGTCGGCATGAGGTGATAGATGTTGAATTCGTAGACGGGGCCGGCCGACAGCACGTCCGGCGAGAACGGATGCGCGATGTTGCCGCTCGTACAGAGGATCCCCGGATAGCGCAGATGCAGGAAGAACTGCTTGGCCACACCGCACACGCTCTTGGCGATCGCCTCGGTACGCCCTACGACGTCGATCAGCACGAAGATCTCGTGCGCACCGGTGTACGTGGGCGTGGGCTCCACCGCGCCGAGGACGGCGTCCTTGCCATAGATCCGGAACGTCACGGTGTAATCCGCGGGGTCGATCGCGCCCGCGAAGGTGCGGGCAATGATCTGGCGCGTCTCCTCGGCCACGCCGTCGGTCGCGTCGATCATGCGCGGGTCGCGGATGCCACCCATCGCGATGTACCGATAGCCGGTGTGGCGCGCGCCCTCGAGCTTCACCATGTACTTGCTGGTGGGCTTCCACACCGAGCCGGTGACGCGCACCCGGCGCTCGTCGATCTGCTCGTAGCGCGAATGCGTGAGGTCGATGATCCCGCCCGGCTCCTCGAGCTGGAACGGGTTCGACTGCTCGTAGAGCGCGTGCGCCGCCACCGACACGGGCGTGCAGCGCTGGCGCGGATGCATCGACTCCACCGTGAAGTAGCCCTCGCCCATGACGCCCATCGAAGCATCCCGGCCGCCGGGATCGGCGCAGGCCGAAGCGCATTCGATCAGCTTGGCCATGTGCATCGTCAGGCCCTTGTCGTAGCCCTTCATGAGCGGGATCGCGGCGAACATGCTGGTGTCGCACGAGCGCCCGGCGATCACGACGTCGGCGCCCATCTCGATCGCGCGCTGGTAGGGCTCGACCCCCATCTGCGCGACGATGCCGGTGGCGCGATCGAGCTCCGCCTCGGTGAGCGGCGGGACCGTCCCGCACGGCTCGATCTCGCCCGCCCGCAGGTGCTTGCGCACCACGTCGGCGGGAATGTCGGCGGTGATGGTGGCCAGGCGAAACGAAAGCCCGCGTTCCTTGGCGATGGATTGCACCACCTCCACCACGTGCTCGAGCTGGGAGCGGCGCCCGGCGGTGCCGGCCGAGCCCATGAGCAGCGGCGCTCCGGTTTCCTTGGCGGCCTCGAGCACCATGCGCAGGTCGCGCCGCAGCGCTTCGCCCGTGACGACCGTCTCGCCCGAGCCGAGGCAATACGGCCCCGGGTCGATCGAGCCGAGGTCGGCCCCGATGACGTCGGGTTGCTTCGCGACGCCGATCTTGAAGGCCTCCTCGGGAATGCCGTAACCGAGTTGCCCGGACGCCGCGAAGATCTTCATCTCGGGCTGTTGCGATGTCGAAGCTTGCGTCATGTGCCGTGCGGGTCAACGCGATGAAGTGGCGGGCTGCGCCGCGGCGTGCACGGCGGATGCCGCGCCCGCGCCCGGCAACTCGATCCCGAGCATGAGCGCGCTGTAGGACTTGCCGTGCACGTCCTGCGCGAGCGAGCGCGTCACGCCACCGCCCAGGGCCCGCTCGATGACGAAGTTGAGCGCGCGCAGCTTCGGGATCTCGTAGCGGCGCACGGGACCCTTGGCGAGATGCGCGAACGCACGCATCACCACCTCGGAGGTGAGCTGCTCGCGCAGGATGGTCCAGCCGGCCTCGTCGTACGCGATCACCGAGATGTTCGAGGTATCGCCCTTGTCGCCGGCACGGCTGTGCGCGATGTCGTAGACCGATGCTGCGTAACCTCCCCCATGCGTCCGCTTCGCGTGCAGCTCCCCTCCATGACGGAGGCGAGCGCCTTCGGCGGCCGTGCGTCACGCACCTCCTCCACCGCGACCTGCCGGTCCACAGGCGCGCGGCAGGAGCACCGATTGCACGGCGAGCACTTCCTTCACCACCGGGTCGGAGCCGCCCCCGCCGCTGCCGGGTCCGTTGACGTGCATCGCGCGGGTCTCGAAGCCCACCGCCTCGGCCGCCTTGCGGTCCGTGGTGCGGCAGGCGATGCGCAGTCGCACTTCGTAGGGCTCGGGCCGCGCTTCGGCGAGACCGTGCAGGCTCGACATGCCGATGAGGTCGACGCGCACCTCCGGATACGTGAAGCCGCTGTCCTTCAACCGCTGCTGCACGACCTCCGCGGCCCATTTCGCCTTCGCCACGGCGTTGGGGCCGGCATACGAGATCTGCCCTTCGCCGATGTAGCCGTCGTGATACCCGACCGTGACCTTGTACGTAGGCGTGCGCGGCCGTGCGCGCGCTCCCACGACCTGGACCCTGTCGCGGCCGCACTGCACGAGATCGATGTCCATGATGTCGAGCACGCAGTCGGGCGTGATGTATTCCGTCGGATCGTGGAGCTCGTAGAGCAGCTGCTCCGTGCACGTCTGCACGTCGACGCGGCCGCCGGCATCCTCGAGCTTGCTGATCCACACGCCGCCTTCCGCGCTCACGTCGGCGTAGGGAAAGCCGAGATGCGCGAGATCAGGGACCGGCTTCTTGACCGGATCGCCGAAGCAGCCGCCGCTCACCTGTGCCGAGCACTCCAGCAGATGCCCCGCCGCGGTGCCTGCCGCCATGCGCGGCCAGTCGTCGTAGCGCCACCCGAAGTGATGCATCGCCGGCGCGAGGAACAGCGAGGGATCGGCCACGCGCCCGGTGATCACGACGTCGGCCCCGGTCTCGAGCGCGCGGCAGATGACGTCCGCGCCGAGGTAGGCGTTCGCGCTCGCCATGCGCGGCAGCAGGCTCTCGACCGGCTCGCCGGTCTCCATGAGCGCAAGCTGCGGCTGGCTGCGCACGATGTCGGCGACGTCGTCCCCGAGGACGACGGCGCACTTGAGGTCGGGCGCACCCGCGTCGCTCGCCAGCGTGCGGATCACCTTCGCGGCGGCCCGCGGGTTCGCAGCCCCCATGTTGCTCACGATCCGCACCCCGTTGCGGATGCACGCCGGCAGCACGGCGCTCATGCGATCGGCAAGGCGCGGCGTGTAGCCTTTCTCCGGATTCTTCACCCGCGTGAGGTTCTCCCGGGCGATGGTGCGCTCGGCGAGGCACTCGAACACGAGGTAATCGATGTCGCCGCGCGCCGCGAGATCGACCGCCGGCGCGATGCGGTCGTCGGCGAAGCTCGCGCCCACGCCGATGCGGATCATGTTGGACGGCTTCGCCATGTCAACCCCATCCTCGCTGCGGGCCGACCTCGCCCGCGATGGAGCGTGATTCTTCCACCTCGCCCCGCCGACCGCTAATCACAATTGTTGGCCGGTCCATAAGTTGGGATGATGGGCATGACCCAGGTGCGCCGCGGTCCGTGATGGGTCGCATCCCGAGACTGGCATAAGCGATTGCTTATGCAATGCCCCACTTGCGCAACACCTGGTGATACCATCGGGGCCGTCGGAGACGCCCGCCATGAACCTTCGTCAGCTCGAGGTCTTCTACGCCATCATGAAAGCCGGCTCCGTGACGGCTGCCGCGCGCGGCCTCAACGTCAGCCAGCCGGCCATCAGCGCGGTGCTCAAGCACACCGAGCAGCAGCTCGGGATGAAGCTCTTCGAGCGCAGGGCCGGTCGCCTGTACGCGACGCCCGAGGCGACCTCGATCATGGCCGACGTCGACGAGATCTTCGGGCGCCTGCACACGCTCAACCGGACCGTCCAGGAGATACGCGACGGGGTGAGCGGTCGGCTGGTGATCAGCACGTCGCCCACGCTCGTCAACTCCTACCTGCCGCGCGCGATCGGCATGTTCCGCCGGAGCAGTCCGAGCGTGCAGGTGCTCATCCAGTCGCTTCCCACGCCTCTCGCGGTCGATCGCGTCGCGCGCCGCGAGGCCGACCTCGGCGTCGTGTATGCGCCCGTGCTCGACCGCGGCGTCGAAGCCGAGGACCTCGCGATCACCGAGATCGCCTGCGTCATGCCCAAGGGCCACGGTCTCGCCCGCAAGCGCCAGATCACGTCGGCCGATCTCGCCGGCCAATCGGTCATCTCCCTCGGTCCGGCAACCATGCTGGGCATGCTGATCGACGAGCAGTCGCGCAAGGCCGGGATGGTCCCGCCGGTCATCGGCATCGAGGCGAGCTCGTCGATCACGGCATGCCTTCTCGCGAGCGAAGGCGCCGGGGTGGCGCTCATCGACCGTGGGGCCATGGTGACGCGCAAGTTCGACGAGCTCGCGTGCCGGCCGTTCGTCCCGCGCATCCCCGTGCCGATCAAGCTCATCTATCCGCGCGAACGGCCGCGCTCGCGCGCGACGATCCGCCTGTCGGAGCTGCTGAAGACGGTGTCGGCGAAGACGGCGTAGCGCCGGCGGGCGGGGTCCGTCATAACCGGACATGATGCCCATGCCGGCCTCTCGCGCCGCTCACGGCAACGACGCATGGACGCCGGCACCCGACCCCTGCCGTCCCCGACGCGCCGCAGAAGATAGGCTCGGCGCGGGCCGCAGGGCGAAGGCTCGTCCAGAGGCCATAAACGGCAATTATGGCGCGCCCACGAATGGTGATTAGACAAATGCCGCCGGCGTGGCAAACATCGCGCAGCCGGAGCAGCATCCCAACGACATCCGCGCCGCGCTCGCACGCGAAGCGCGGCCACAGAAGGAGGAAAGATGATCCGTGTCCGTCTTCGCGCCACCCGCACCCTGCTCGCCCTCGTCGCCGGCCTGATCCTGCCGCTCCAGTGCGCGTTCGCGCAGACCTGGGAGGCCTACACCTACCTGCCCTCGAGCACGGTGATCGGCGTGAAGGGCATGGTCGAGGTCTTCGACCGGTTCCGCAAGGAGACCAACGGCGAGTTCGACATCAAGCTGCACCTCGGCGGCAGCCTGCCGATCAACGCCACCAACATCACCCAGGCGGTGTCCGACGACGTCGTCCAGCTCGGCGTGGACGGCTTCTACTCGGGCAACGTCCCGATCGCGGCGCTGCTGCGCCTGCCGATGCTGATCCAGACCTACGACGACATGGCCAAGGCCGAGCGCGTGCTCTGGCCCTACGTCGAGGCCGCCTACGCGAAGAAGGGTGTCGTCGCGCTGGGGCAGTTCATCTATCCCACGCAATCGCTCTACTCCCGCAAGCCGCTCAAGTCCCTTGCCGACATCAAGGGCCAGAAGCTGCGCGTCACCTCGATCGAGATGGGCGAGTTCGTGAAGCGCTTCGGCGGGATCCCGCTCACGATCGGAACGCCGGACGTGCCCTCGGCGCTCGACCGCGGCGTCGTCGAAGGCGTCATCACGGCGAACTCCGGCGCGGGCTGGCTGTGGAAGGACCTGCTCAAGTACAACTACCGCTTCCCCGTGGTGTTCGCCAACGCGATCATCATCGTGAACAAGGAGGCGTTCGACAAGCTCACGCCGCAGCGGCAGGGCATGCTGCGCGACGGGATCCGCGCGGCGAATGCGAAGATGACGGCCGAGATGCGCGCCGAGGAGGACGATCTCACCAAGAAGATGGCGGCCGGCGGCATGATCGTCACCCCGACGAACCCGGCGGAGATCCCCGAGGCCACCAAGCGCATGGCCCCCTACTGGGACGAGTGGGGCAAGGCGCGCGGTCCCGAGGCGGCGGAGGCTCTCGCCAAGGTGCGCGCCGCGCTCGGCCGATGAGCGATCCGCACGCGCCGCATCCGGTCTACGCCGCCGAGGCGCAGACGGCGGCGCCGCTGCCCGAGACCATCGTCGAGCGGGTCAGCCGGTGGCTGTGCGGCGTGGGCATGCTCGCGATGGTGGCGACCGTCGTCGTCGAGCTCGTCACGCGCAACCTGATGGGCTTCTCGTTCGAGATGTCCGACGAGCTCGGCGGCTACATCGTGGTGGCCGTCGCGTTCCTCAGCCTGTGCGTGTGCGAGATCCATCGCTCGTACCACCGGATGGAGATCGTGCAGTCGCGGCTGCCGCGGCGCGCCCAGGCGGCCTCGCGCATCTTCTTCGACGTCGTCATCCTGGCGTTCTGCGTCCTGCTGGTATGGCAGCTCGGCCGGTTCGTGCTCAACAACTGGCACTCCGGAGACGTCGCGCCGACGCACTGGATGACGCCGCTGTGGATCCCGCAGGCGAGCATGCCGATCGGAGCCGTGTTCCTGACCTGGTCCGTGCTGCGCTCGCTGCGTGCCGACCTCGCCGCGTTCCGGCGCGGCGACGGCACGGGCGAGCCGGAACGCCGCAAAGCGTCGGCGGAAGATCTCGGTTCCGGACTGTGATGGCGCCCGCCGATCGAGCCTCGCGCATCGAGCCGACGACCGCCGGGCCGAGCCGGCACGCACCGACTCGCGCACGCGCGAGCTTGGCGAACGTCGCGCCATGAGCCCCGAGCTGCAGGTCGGCATCTCGATGGCCGCCTTCCTGGGGCTGCTCATCGGCGGCATGACGGTGCCGTTCGCCATCGCCATTCCGGGCGTGCTGTACCTGCTGCTCCAGGGGGGGCTGCCGGCCATCAAGGGCCTCGGGCTGATCAGCTGGGGCAGCATGAACAGCTTCACGCTCACCGCCATTCCGCTCTTCATCCTCATGGCGGAGATCCTGCAGCAGAGCGGCCTGAGCACCCGCATCTACCGCGGTCTCGCCAAGGCGGTGTCCGTGCTGCCCGGCGGTCTGCTGCAGACCAACGTCGTGGGCTGCGCCGTGTTCTCGGCCATCAGCGGCTCGAGCGTGGCCACCGCGGCGGCCATCGGCGGCGTCGCGCTTCCGCAGCTCGTCGAGCGCCGCTACGATCGTCCGCTCGCGGCGGGCTCGCTCGCCGCAGGTGGCACGCTGGGCATCCTCATCCCGCCCAGCATCGCGATGATCGTCTACGGCTCGTTCACCGAGACGTCGGTGGCGAAGCTGTTCATGGCGGGCGTCGGGCCGGGGCTGCTCCTCACCCTCATGTTCATGCTCTACATCGGCGTACGCGCCAGGATCGGCCGATCCATCGCGCCGCGCGAGCCCGGCCCGCGCTCGCTTGCCGAGTTTCTCGGCGCGATGTCCGACGTGCTGCCGTTCGCGATGCTGATCGGCCTGACCATGGGCAGCATCTACATGGGGATCGCCACGCCGACCGAAGCGGCCGCGGCCGGCTGCGTGTTCGCCACCTTCATCTGCCTCGTGTGGGCACGCCTCACGTGGCGCGATTTCCTCGCCGCAGTGAACCGCACGGTGATCGTGGTCGGCAACCTGCTGTTCATCATCTATGCAGCGTACGTGTACGCGTACGCGATCGGGGTGGCCGGCATCGGCGAGACGCTCACGGCGTGGCTCGTCGGCCTCAACCTCACGCACAACGAGTTCTTCGCGGCGCTGTTCGTGTTCTTCACGCTGCTCGGCTGCCTGGTCGAGAGCATCGGGATGATCGTGATCACGGTGCCCCTGCTCTATCCGGTGCTGCTCAAGTACAACATCGACCTGATCTGGTTCGGCGTGCTGCTCGTGCTCTACGTGGAAATGGGCCAGATCTCGCCGCCGATCGGGATCAACCTGTTCGTGATCCAGGGGCTCTGGAAGGGAAAATTCAAGGACGTGGTGCTGGGCACGATCCCGTTCCACATCCTGATGATCGTGCTGGTGGTCCTGATCACGATGTTTCCGATGATCGCGCTCTGGCTGCCGGCGCACATGTCGTCCCTGTAAGGCCCGGCGAGGCCCTGCGGGCAGCATGGAGCGCAAGCGCCCAGCTGCCGACCCTGGGTCGACTCGGACTCAGTGCGGTCGGCGCTCGGCCGGAATCGGCAGCGAAGCCAGCAGATCGGTGATCACCACCGGATCGATGGGCTTGACCATGTGGTAGTCGAACCCGGCGTTCTTCGACTGCTGCCGATGATCGTCCTGCCCGTACCCGGAGACCGCCACCAGCAGCGTCTTCGCGTGCTGCGGATGGGCCCGGATGCGAGCCGCCACCTCGTAGCCGCTCATGCCGGGCAAGCCGATGTCGAGCAGCACGGCATCGGGCTTGACCTGCGGCAGCGACTGCAGCGCGACGGCTCCGTCGAAGGCGATGTGCACCTCGCACCCCACCATGCGCAGCAGCATGGCCGTGCTCTCGGCGACGTCGTGATTGTCGTCGACGATGAGCACCTTGAGACCCGGCGAAGCGCTGGCCATGCCGGGCGCTGTCGCCGCCGCGTCGACCGCATGCTCGACCTCGGCAGCGGGCAGGCGCACCGTGAATTCGCTGCCGCGGTCCTTGCCGGCGCTGTACGCCTGCACCGAGCCGCCCTGCATCTCGACCAGGCGACGCACCAGCGTGAGCCCGATGCCGAGCCCGCCGCGCGAGCGGTCGAGCGTACGGTCCACCTGCGTGAACAGCTCGAAGATCGACGCGAGCGCTTCCTTCGGAATGCCCACGCCGGTGTCGCGCACGCTGAACACGATGTCGTTGCGCTCGCGCTTCGCCGCGATGTCGATGCGACCGCCCTTCTCCGTGTACTTCGCCGCATTGGTCACGAGATTGGCGAGGACCTGCGCGATGCGCGCCGAATCCCCGCGCACCCAGAGCGCGCTGCGGCGGCAGGACGACGGTGACCTTGTGCTCCAGTGCGTCGATGTGCGGCCGGCTCGTCTCCACCGCCGCGGCGATCGCCCGGCGCACGTCGACGTTCTCGATCTTCAACTGGATCTTGCCGCGCGTGATGCGCGACACGTCGAGCAGATCGTCGACCAGGCGCACGAGCTGCTTCAGCTGCCGCCCGATCACTTCGCTCGCCCACGACAGGCGCTGCGGATCCGCGCGCTCCGCCTGCAGCACGTGGATCGCGTTGCTGATCGGCGCGAGCGGATTGCGCAGCTCGTGCGCGAGCATCGCCAGGAACTCGTTCTTGCGCTGGTCCTCGTCCTGGATCTTGCGATAGAGGCGCGCATTCTCCAGCGCCGTGGCGCCCCGCGCAGCGAGGTCCTCCGCCACCGCGATCGTTTCGGCGTCGAACGTCCGCCCGGAGTCCCCGAGCCCGAGCACCAGCACTGCCACCGTGCGCCCCGAAAGGCGCAAGGGCACGAGCAGCAGGCTCGCGATCGGCATCCGCGCCGGCCCCCCCAACGGATTGGCCGAGACCGGCCCCGCGAAGCCGTGCTTCACGTCCTGCAGCGCGGCTTCGGCAAGCCACTCGGTGCGCCCGCTCGCGGCGACGCGCTCGACCGTCGCCTTGAGCCAGCGATTGTCGAACTGGCGATGGCTCGACTGCTGCACCGCGTCCGGGGTGCCGTCGCCGCGCTCGCGCCACGCGACTTCCACCGCCCCCTCGTCGGCGCCGTCGGGCGCGAACCACAGCGCGGCGATGTCCGCGAGGAACGGCACGCTCACCCGTACCAGCTCGCGCGCGGTGGCTTCCATGTCGAGCGATGCGAGCGTCGCGCTCGCTTCGGCGAGGAATGCGGACCGCCGGTTGGCGCGCTCCGCCGCCTCGCGGGCGGCGCGCTCCTCGACCAGCGCGATCTGCTCCTCGGCGCGCCGCTTCGCCTGCTCGGCCAGCAGGAAGAGCTCGACGAACACCCGCACCTTGGTGCGCAGGATCTCGGGCACCACCGGCGACACGATGTAGTCGACCGCGCCCAGCGCGTAGCCCTTCGCCGAATGCACCTCGTCGTTGTAGTCGGCCGTGATGAAGATGATCGGCATGTGCGCCGAGCGCTTGCGGCTGCGGATGAGCGCCGCCGTCTCGAGGCCGTCGAGGCCCGGCATGTTCACGTCGAGCAGGATGACGGCGAAGTCGCGCTGCAGGACTTCCTTCAGCGCGTCCTCGCCCGAGCACGCCGTGATCACGTTCTGCTGCAGATCCTCGAGGATGGCCTGCAGCACGAGCCGCTTGTCCGGGCGGTCGTCGACGATCAGGATGTTGGCGCCCGGCCGCGATCCGGCGCCGCCCAGCCCTTCGATCGGCGTCATCAGTGAACCTGCGGTCCGGCTGCGCCCACCGTGGCGCCGCGCCCGCCGGCGAGCCAGCCGCGCAGCGTGCCCACCATCAGGTCGATATCCACGGGCTTCGACAGGTAATCCCACGCGCCCGCCTCGATGCACTTCTCGCGATCGCCCTTCATCGCCTTGGCCGTGACCGCGATGATCGGCAGGTCGCGGCACGCGGGCATCTTGCGGATCTCGCGGATCGTGTCGATGCCGTCCATCTCCGGCATCATGATGTCCATCAGCACGACATCGACGTCGCTCGCGGCCTGCAGCGAGCGCACGGCATCGCGGCCGTTGTCGTGCGAGACGATGGCCATGCCCTGTTCCTCGAGCAGCGACGAGAGCGCGAAGATGTTGCGCATGTCGTCGTCGACGATCATCGCCTTCTTGCCGCGCAGGACGTCGATCGACTGCTGCAGGCTGCGCAGCACCGCACGATGCGACTCGGGCATGCGGTTCGGATCGCGGTGCAGGAAGAAGCTCGCGAGATCGAGCAGGCGCTCGCGCGAGCGCGCCTCGCGCACCACGTGCTGCGCCCCGAGGCCCGACCACACCCCGACGCCGCCGCGCTCGGTGTAGACGATCACGGGCACGGTTTCCTGCCCGCAATCGCCGAGCAGCCGCTCGCGCACGATCGCCACCGTGGTGTCCGAAAGCGCCGGCGACGCGACCACGCAATCGATGTTGCCGCTCGCAAGCTGCGCGGCCGCGTTGTCGCCGTCGCTGGCGAAGCGAACGGCGATGTCCTCCGCGGCGAGGTACTGTGCCAGCGTCTCGCGCTGGCCGGCATCGCCCGCGAGCACGAGCACGTTGCGCTGCGGCCGCCGGACGAATGCGCCCAGCCGATCGAGCAGCCGATCGATGACTTCCTTGCCCTGCATCGGCTTGCCCACGAACGCATAGGCTCCGGCCTGCAGCGCGCGCTCGCGGGCCTCGTCGGTGGAGATCACCGTCACCGGCACGTGGCGCGTCTTGGGGTCGTGCTTCAGGTGGTCCAGCACGCGCCAGCCGCCGATGTCGGGCAGGTGGATGTCGAGCGTGATCGCGCACGGGCGGTATTCGCTGGCGAGCGCGAGCGCCGGCACGCCCAGCGAGCTCACGATGCCCTTGAAGCCCTTCTCGCGCACGGCGTCGAGCAGGAAGCGCGCGAAGCCGAGGTCGTTCTCGACGATCAGCACCACGGGGTCGCCGAGGCGGATGCTGTCGCGGTCGTCGTTGGCTTCGTTCACGAGCGTCGCGAGCCCTGACGCCTCGCTCAGGCCGCGCTCCTCCGCCGTCTCGACGACCGCGTGCAGCTCCGCGTGCGTGTCGACCACGATCGACGGCGTCACGAGCGCTTCCGTGCCGTTGCCGTTGCCGCTTCCGTTGCCGCTGCGCATCGGGAGCGCCTTGCGGGCCTGGCGCGGCGCCGTGTAGACCTGCGGCAGGTACAGCGTGAACGTGCTGCCGATGCGCGGCTGGCTCACGAGCCGGATCTCGCCGCCGAGCAGGCGCGAGAGCTCGCGGCTGATCGCGAGGCCGAGGCCGGTGCCGCCGTACTTGCGGCTCGTGCTGCCGTCGGCCTGCTGGAACGCCTCGAAGATGATCTGCTGCTTGTCCGGCGGAATGCCGATGCCGGTGTCCTGCACGGAGAAGGCGATCACGTCCTCCGCCCGATTGAGCGTCTCGTTGCTCGGATCCCAGCCGCCGCCCACCGTCTCGATGGTCAGCGTGACATGGCCGTGCTGCGTGAACTTGAACGCGTTCGACAGCAGGTTCTTGAGCACCTGCTGCAGGCGCTTCGCGTCGGTGAACATCGCCTGCGGCAGGCGCGTGTCCATCTGGATGCGGAAGTCGAGGTTCTTCGCCTCCGCGACGTGGCGGAACGTGCGCTCGACGTAGCGCCGCAGGTCGTCGAGCAGGATGTCCGTAGGATCGACCACCACCGTGCCCGACTCGATCTTCGACAGGTCGAGGATGTCGTTGATCAGCGTGAGCAGGTCGTTGCCCGACGGCGTGGATGGTCTTCGCGAACTCGACCTGCCGCGGCGTGAGGTTGCCGCCCGGGTTCTTGCACAGCTGGTCGGACAGGATCAGCAGGCTGTTGAGCGGCGTGCGCAGCTCGTGCGACATGTTCGCGAGGAACTCGGACTTGTACTTCGACGTGAGCGCGAGCTGCTCGGCCTTCTCCTCGAGGGCCTTGCGCGCCTGCTCGACTTCCTGGTTCTTGCGCTCGACCTCCTGGTTCTGGTGCGCGAGCAGGCCGCGCCTTCTCCTCGAGCTCCTGGTTGGTCTGCTGCAGCTCCTGCTGGCGGCTCTGCAGCTCCTGCGCGAGCGACTGCGACTGCGTGAGCAGGTCCTCCGTGCGCATGTTCGCCTCGATCGTGTTGATCACGATGCCGATCGACTCGGTGAGCTGGTCGAGGAACTGCTCGTGGGTCGGGCTGAAGCGCTCGAAGGAGGCGAGCTCGAGCACGCCGCGCACCTGGCCTTCGAAGATCACCGGCAGCACCAGGATGTTCTGCGGCGGTGCTGCGCCCAGGCCCGAGAAGATCTTGATGTAATCGAGCGGCACGCTGGAGAGCAGGATCTTCTCCTTGTCGAGCGCGCACTGGCCGACGAGGCCCTCGCCCAGGTCGAGCCGCTCGCCGATCGCGCTCTGGCCCTTCGAGCCGTAGCTCGCGAGCAGCGTCAGGCGCGGCGTCTCGCGCGAGGAATCGAGCACGTAGAACACCGCGTGCTGTGCGGAGACCACGGGCGCCAGCTCGGACAGGATCAGGCGACCGACGGTGTTGAGGTCCTTCTGGCCCTGCAGCATCCGGCTGAACTTCGCGAGGTTGGTCTTGAGCCAGTCCTGCTCCGTGTTCTTGCGCGTGGTGTCGCGCAGGTTGCGGATCATCTCGTTGATGGTGTCCTTGAGCGCCGCCACCTCGCCGCGCGCTTCCACCGTGATGGACCGCGTCAGGTCGCCCTGGGTCACGGCCGTGGCCACCTCGGCGATCGCGCGCACCTGCGTGGTGAGGTTCGCCGCGAGCTGGTTCACGTTCTCGGTGAGGCCCTTCCACGTCCCCGAGGCGCCCGGCACCTTGGCCTGCCCGCCGAGCTGGCCCTCGACGCCCGACCTCGCGCGCCACCGTCGTCACCTGGTCGGCGAAGGTCGCGAGCGTGTCGATCATGCTGTTGATCGTGTCGGTGAGAGCGGCGATCTCGCCCTTCGCTTCCACGGTCAGCTTCTGCTTCAGGTCGCCGTTCGCGACCGCCGTCACCACCGTGCGATGCCGCGCACCTGGCTCGTGAGGTTGCCGGCCATGAAGTTCACCGAGTCGGTGAGGTCCTTCCACGTGCCCGCGACGCCGCGCACGTCGGCCTGGCCGCCGAGGATCCCTTCGGTGCCCACCTCGCGCGCCACCCGCGTCACTTCCGAGGCGAACGACGAGAGCTGGTCCACCATCGTGTTGATGGTGTTCTTGAGCTCGAGGATCTCGCCCTTCACGTCCACCGTGATCTTCTTCGAGAGGTCGCCCGAAGCCACGGCCTTGGTCACGTCCGCGATGTTGCGCACCTGACCCGTGAGGTTGCGAGGCCATGAAGTTCACCGAGTCGGTCAGGTCCTTCCACGTGCCGGCGACGCCCTGCACGTCGGCCTGCCCGCCGAGCTTGCCTTCGGTGCCCACCTCGCGCGCGACGCGCGTCACTTCCGAGGCGAACGAGCGGAGCTGGTCCACCATCGTGTTGATGGTGTTCTTGAGCTCCAGGATCTCGCCCTTCACGTCCACCGTGATCTTCTTGGAGAGGTCGCCGTTCGCCACGGCGGTGGTCACGTCCGCGATGTTGCGCACCTGGGCCGTGAGGTTGCGAGGCCATGAAGTTCACCGAGTCGGTGAGGTCCTTCCACGTGCCGGCCACACCCTGCACTTCGGCCTGGCCGCCGAGCTTGCCTTCGGTGCCCACCTCGCGCGCGACCCGCGTCACTTCCGAGGCGAACGACGAGAGCTGGTCCACCATCGTGTTGATGGTGTTCTTCAGCTCGAGGATCTCGCCCTTCACGTCCACCGTGATCTTGCGCGAGAGATCGCCTCTCGCCACCGCCTTGGTCACGTCCGCGATGTTGCGCACCTGGCCCGGTGAGGTTCGAGGCCATCGAGTTCACGGAGTCGGTCAGGTCCTTCCACGTGCCGGCCACGCCCCGCACGTCCGCCTGGCCGCCGAGGCTGCCCTCGGTACCCACCTCCCGCGCCACCCGCGTCACTTCGGAAGCGAACGACCGGAGCTGGTCCACCATCGTGTTGATGGTGTTCTTGAGCTCCAGGATCTCGCCCTTCACGTCCACCGTGATCTTCTTCGAAAGGTCGCCGTTGGCCACCGCGGTGGTCACGTCCGCGATGTTGCGCACCTGCGCCGTGAGGTTCGAGGCCATGGAGTTCACGGAGTCGGTCAGGTCCTTCCACGTGCCGGCCACGCCCTGCACTTCGGCCTGGCCGCCGAGCTTGCCTTCGGTACCCACCTCGCGCGCCACCCGCGTCACTTCCGCAGCGAAGGATCGGAGCTGGTCCACCATCGTGTTGATGGTGACCTTGAGCTCGAGGATCTCGCCCTTCACGTCCACGGTGATCTTCTTCGAGAGGTCGCCGTTGGCCACGGCCGTGGTCACGTCCGCGATGTTGCGCACCTGGCCCGTGAGGTTCGAGGCCATCGAGTTCACCGACTCGGTCAGGTCCTTCCACGTGCCGGCCACGCCCTGCACTTCGGCCTGGCCGCCGAGCTTGCCTTCGGTGCCCACCTCGCGCGCGACGCGCGTCACTTCCGAGGCGAACGACGAGAGCTGGTCCACCATCGTGTTGATGGTGTTCTTCAGCTCCAGGATCTCGCCCTTCACGTCCACCGTGATCTTGCGCGAGAGGTCGCCTCTCGCCACCGCCTTGGTCACGTCCGCGATGTTGCGCACCTGGCCCGTCAGGTTCGACGCCATCGAGTTCACCGACTCGGTCAGGTCCTTCCACGTGCCCGCCACACCCTGCACGTCGGCCTGACCGCCGAGGCGGCCTTCGGTGCCGACTTCGCGTGCCACCCGCGTCACTTCCGAGGCGAACGAACGCAGCTGGTCCACCATCGTGTTGATGGTGTTCTTGAGCTCGAGGATCTCGCCCTTCACGTCCACGGTGATCTTCTTCGAAAGGTCGCCGCCGGCCACCGCCTTCGTCACGTCCGCGATGTTGCGCACCTGGCCCGTGAGGTTCGAGGCCATCGAGTTCACGGAGTCGGTCAGGTCCTTCCACGTGCCCGCGACACCGCGCACGTCGGCCTGCCCGCCGAGGATCCCTTCGGTGCCCACTTCGCGCGCGACCCGCGTCACTTCCGAGGCGAACGACGAGAGCTGGTCCACCATGGTGTTGATGGTGTTCTTGAGCTCGAGGATCTCGCCCTTCACGTCCACCGTGATCTTCTTGCCGAGGTCGCCCGACGCCACGGCCTTGGTCACGTCGGCGATGTTGCGCACCTGTGCGGTGAGGTTGCCGGCCATGGAGTTCACCGAATCGGTGAGGTCCTTCCACGTGCCCGACACGCCCTCGACCTGGGCCTGCCCGCCGAGCTTGCCTTCGGTGCCCACCTCGCGCGCCACGCGGGTCACTTCCGAGGCGAAGGAACGGAGCTGGTCGACCATCGTGTTGATGGTGTTCTTGAGCTCGAGGAACTCGCCCTTCACGTCGACCGTGATCTTCTTGGAAAGGTCGCCCTTCGCCACGGCGGTGGTCACGTCGGCGATGTTGCGCACCTGGGCCGTGAGGTTGCCGGCCATGGAGTTCACGGAGTCGGTGAGGTCCTTCCACGTGCCCGCGACGCCCTTCACCTTGGCCTGGCCGCCGAGCTTGCCTTCCGTGCCCACCTCGCGCGCCACGCGCGTCACTTCCGAGGCGAACGACGAGAGCTGGTCCACCATCTTGTTGACGGTCTTGGCGGTGCGCAGGAACTCGCCCTGGAGCACCGCCCCGTCCACCTCGAGGGCCATCGTCTGCGAGAGGTCGCCCTGCGCGACCGCACCGATCACGCGCGCCGTTTCGCTGGTCGGGTGCACGAGGTCGTCGATCAGCACGTTCACGGCATCGATCGACTCGGCCCAGAAGCCGGACACGTCGCCCAGGGTGCCGCGCTTGTTGAGCTTGCCTTCCTTGCCCACCACGCGCGACAGGCGCGCGAGCTCGTCGGCCATCCGCTGGTTGCGCTCGACGACGTCGTTGAAGGCGTCCGAAACGCGGCCGAGGAGCCCCGTCCACGCTTCGGGCAAGCGCACCGATGCATCGCCACGTTTGAGCGCATTCAGCGCGCCCAGGATGACGGTCAGTTCGTCCGCGCTCACGGCGGCTCGGTTAACGACTTGCATGGAGTGACTCCGATCGGGTGGGGATGGACACCAGCGCAGCGGCCGCGAGGTGCGCGTTCACGATGCGCTGGGGAAGCACTGCAGGGCCGCCGGGCAGCCGAAGGTGCACGCTGCGCGAGGCGCGAAGCGCGGACGAATCACGAACGATGCGGTTCGCACCCGGGTCCACCGTCGATGTCAGGGGCGGTTCTTGACGTTGTTCTCCAACGCCGTGGCACGGCGCGGGGCCGGTGACCGATCGGTCACAAGCCGACGCATATTCAACGGGTTGGAGCCCCGACTGTCTGTAGGACAATAGGAAGACGCATGCAGGACGGCGACACCTCTCCGGTCGCGACCCGAAAGGGCCGCGACACGGTGCCGCCGGCCGCGGGAACTACATCAGGGGAGGCGTGGTCGCGTCGGGGCGCGGCTCGGCGAGCAACGTCCCGTGGATGCGCTGGCGCGCCGTGGCGCCCGCGGCGGGCGCGTCGGGGGCATGGTCCGCAGTGTCCTGCGGACGGAACACCGCGTAGAACGCCTGCACGCGCTTCACGTATTCCTGCGTCTCGCGGTAGGGCGGGATCCGGTTGCGATGGTTCTGCACGGCCATCTCGCCCGCGTTGTACGCGGCGAGCGTTAGGCTCACGTCATCGCCGAAGCGCGCGAGCAGGTCGCGCAGGTAGCGCATGCCCGCCTTCAAGTTGGTGACCGGATCCATGAGCTTCTGCTCGGCGCTCTGCCGGCGATCGCCGACCACGCCATAACGCGCCGCGGTTTCGGGCATCACCTGCATGAGCCCGCGCGCCCCCTTCGGCGACACGGCGCCGGAATCGAACCCCGACTCGGCCGCGATCACCGCCTTCACCAGCGCCGCGTCGAGCTGATATTCCCGGGCGTGCTTTGCGATCAGGGGCTCGTAGCGCGCTGCATTCGGGCCGTCGATCACCCGCCGCATCCATGGTGTCGTGGGAGGCGCTGGCACGACCTCGGCGGGCACCACCTCCGTCTTCACCGCGGCGCTGACCGCCGCCGGTTGGGGGCCGGGCTGCCGACCCGGAGCGATGACGGCCACGTCGCCCTTGAAGAACAGCTGGTAGCGATCGTCGACCTTCTCCTTGGCGAAATGGGCCTGTCCCTGGTCGTCGATATACCCCCAGACCTCGGCACGGGCGGCGGGAGCGGTGCAGCGCGACGCCGAACAGGGTCGCGAGGAGGAGCGTCAGAAAGACGCGCACAGGGCGGGCCCGGGTCGGGCCGGAAGACGGACGCTGGGGAGGCACTCGGCAGGAGGGGATCGAGAGGGGTCGGGGGTCAGACCCTGCCAGCCTCGCGTGGTTCCCGGCGCCGGCGCGGCGCCGCCCCCGGCAGCGCGTTGCGAGCGTCGCAAGGACATGATTCACTGCGGGCCCATGCGCCGGGCCGCCGCGTATCACTACCACGTCTACGTCGTCCTGCTTTCGTCCGACGTGCTCTACGAGCCGCGGTTCCGGCGGTCCAACCCGGATTACGTGCCGGGCAAGCCCTGCGTCTATGTCGGGATGACGGGCCTCGCGCCCGACGAGCGCTTCGACAAGCACAAGGCGGGAATCAAGGCCAACCGGTTCGTGCGCGAATACGGTGTGCGACTGCTGCCCGAGCTCTACGAGGCCTACAACCCGATGCCCTACCGCGGCGCGCAGGAGATGGAGGTCGAGCTGGGCATCGCCCTGCGCGAGGAAGGTTACGGCGTGTGGCAAGGCTGAGCCCGGGCGCCTACAGGCCAGCTGCCGCACCTCCGGCCCGCGCCTGCGAGCCGGAGCCGGGAATCCCGAGGACGCGATCGAGATGGTCGGCGAGCGCATCCACTCGCGCGGGGAAGCCCTCCGGGTACACGTCGACACCGGCGATCAGGAGCTCCCGCAGCTCGGGTCGGGCAAGCAGGCCACGCGTCACGGCATACGCGACCAGGAACCGGTGCAGCCCCTTGCGTTCGAGGTCGATGCGCGCGCCGCCGGACGGCAGGCGGATCGGGAGGATGGCGGAATCGGGGCGCATGGGCGGAAGGAACCGGAGAACGACGAAGCCCTGCCACGTTAGGCCAACTCCCGCGCTGTCTCTTTGACAGGGCTCAACGGGAGAGTCCGCGAGCCGCGTCGGCATCCGGCTGCTGTCGGCCGTGTCCTACGTGCCGCACGGGCCACGGATGATGGTGGAGGCGCCCCCCGCCCGGCATGCTTGCGTGACCAGGATAGGATGATGACACGCCAGACCGCTGAGCCACGCAGCGCGGCACGCAAGGACGCCGCCACGCGCAAGACCATCCTCGTCGTCGATGACGAGGACGCGCTGCTGCGCGTCCTCGCGCTGCTGCTCGAGGAAGAGGGCTATCGCGTGCTGACCGCGCGCAACGGGCGCGCAGCCCTCGAGACCGTGCGCACGGACACGGTCGATGTGGTCGTGACCGACTTCATCATGCCGGAGATGGATGGCGGCCAACTCGTTCGGGCCCTGCGCGAGGCCCGGTCGCGACTGCCGGTCCTCCTGATGAGCTCGCTCGAGGAGCAGTCCGTTTCGCGCGTGTGCTCCGGGCATGCGGGGTTCTTCCGCAAGCCATTCGACGTGCCCGATTTCCTGCGCACCCTCTCGAGCCTCGCCGCGAGCAGCAATCGCGAGCACCTGCGGCTCGTGAAGTAGCGCCGGCGCGCGTCGGGCCCCGCGATAGCCGCCGAGGATCAGCGCTGCGGTAACTGCGCCAGGCAGCGCGCGAGCCACTGCGCGGTCAGGCGTTCCTGCACGTTGTTCTGCTTGAGACGCGAATCGAGCGACTGGAAGTCCACCGCGTCGAGCGGCTGGTCCTGGTTGAAGCAGGAGAACACGTAGCGCACTTCGCCGGTGGCGGGATCGCGCTGCGGCTGCAGGCATTGCGCGCAGATCTCCTTCATCATGCATTGCATCGGCGAGTTGATCGAGCCGATGGCGCGATGCGAAGGCTTCAGATACGGCGCGAGCACGCCGTGGCGCGCGGCGGCGACGGCCGCCATCATGCGATCCGAGCCGATCGCGATCATGCGATCGCACGCTGCGAAGGGAATCGCCTGTTCGCCCAGGCGACCCGACGCGTAGGCCTGCATCGCCTGCACGATGTTGCCGACGAACGCGCGATCCTGCTCCCGGCGCGGCTCGAACCCGGGCGCCTCGTCCGAGCACCACACCACGGCGTCCGCGGCCGCTTCGATGTCGTCGACCTTGTAGCGGTCGATCATCTTCTTGTAGCCCGCGAAGTACAGCACGCGCGACCCGGCGCGCCGGAAGGCCTGCCCGATCGAGAACAGCACCGCGTTGCCGAGGCCGCCGCCCGCGAGCACGACCGTTTCGTCGGGCGCGATCTCGGTCGGTGTGCCGGTCGGCCCCATCAGCACCACGGGCTCGCCGGGCTTCAGTTGCGCGCACAGGTTCGAGGAGCCGCCCATCTCCAGCACGATCGTCGACACGAGGCCCTGCTCGCGATCCACCCACGCGCCGGTGAGCGCGATGCCTTCCATCGCGAGGCGCGTACCGTCGACGACGGGCGCGAGGCTCTCGAAATTCTGCAGACGATAGAACTGGCCCGGCTCGAAGCGCCGCGCCGCAGCGGGTGCGTGCACCACCACTTCGACGATCGTCGGCGTGAGGCGCTCGACGCGCACGACGGTGGCGCGCAACTGCGCGTCCAGCGCGTGCAGGAACGCGTCGTCGGTGAGGCTCGAGCTCGCCGCAACCCGCGCGAGCATGCGCGACACGATCGGATAGCCCTGCTTGGCGCTCGCCATCGCCTTCACCACGTTGCCCTGGAACGAGGGATGCAGGTCGCCGAAGAAGCTGATCGCGCGACCGTCGGGCTGCACGCTCGTGAGCACCGCAGGCTTCTCCGGCTTGGCGAGACCGCGCACCGGACGCACGCGCGCGCCATCCTCGTCGAGCAGCTGGAAGTACCTGCCGTCGAGCTCGAAATGCGCGCCGTCCTCGCGCGCAAGCACCGTGTTGGGATGCGTGCCGGCGGCGATCAGCAGCGTGCGCGCGGGCAACGTCGCGCGCGCGAGCTCGTGCCATGCGCCGTCGTCGCCGCGCCGCTGCACGGACACCGTGAGGCCGCTCGCGTGGCCGTGGGCGTCGATCTCGACGGCCACGGGCGTGAGCCCTTCCGCGAACCGGATGCCCTCCTCCAGCGCCTTCTCGATCTCCTCGTGGTTGAGCGTGTACGACGGGCTGTCGATCATGCGCCGGCGATACGCGATCGTCGCGCCGCCCCATTGCTGCAGGAGCTCCACGATGCGCGCGGGGCGCTGCGCGCGGGCAGCGGCCTCGCGCTCGGCGCGCAGGGCGCGCGCGTGGGCGACGAACTCCAGCGCGATCTCGCGCTCGCTTGCGCTCCACGCGCCTTCGACCGCGTCCACGCCGCGCTCGGCGCACAGCACCTCGTAGCGCGCCAGGAATTTCTCGACCTGCACCGGGTAGTACGCGAGGGCTTCGGTCGCGGTGTCGATGGCCGTGAGACCGCCACCGATCACGACCACCGGCAGGCGCACCTGCATGTTCGCCACCGAATCGCGCTTGGCCGCACCGGTGAGCTGCAGCGCCATCAGGAAATCGGACGCGGTGCGCACGCCCTGCGCGAGACCGTTGGGCAAGTCGAGCACGGTCGGTCGGCCCGCCCCCGCGGCAAGGGCGACGTGGTCGAAGCCGAGCGCGAACGCGTCCTGCGCGGTGAGCGTCCCGCCGAAGCGCACGCCGCCGTGCATGCCGAAGCGCTGCCGACGCTCGATGAGCAGGCGCAGCATCTTGAGGAAGTTCTTGTCCCAGCGCACGGTGATGCCGTATTCGGCGACGCCGCCGAAGCCCGCCATCGTGCGACGGTCGAGGTCCTCGCGCAGCAGTGCGACGTCGCGCACGGGCGCGAAGGGCACGCGCTCGCCCGTCGGCGTCACGCCCGACAACGCGGGATCGAGCGGCTCGATCTTGAGCCCGTCGATGCCGACCACCGTGTGGCCCTCGTTGAGCAGGTGATGCGCGAGCGTGAACCCCGCCGGCCCCATGCCGACCACCAGCACGCGCCTGCCCGTCGCCGCACGCGGCACGGGACGGCGCAGGTTGAGCGGATTCCAGCGCGTGAGCAGGCTGTAGACCTCGAAGCCCCACGGCAGCTCGAGCACGTCCTTCAGCACGCGCGTTTCCGACTGCGGGATGTCGACCGGGTCCTGCTTCTGGTAGATGCACGACTTCATGCAGTCGTTGCAGATCCGGTGCCCGGTCCCGGCGGCCATCGGATTGTCGACGCAGATCATCGCGAGCGCCGCGAGCGGCCAGCCTTCCGCGCGCAGCTTGTGGAATTCGGAGATGCGCTCCTCGAGCGGACAGCCCGCGAGCGACACCCCGAACGGACTCTTCCTGAACGGATCCTCGAGCCGCGAGCCGTCGGCGGGCTTCTTCTCGGGCAGGCCCCGCGCGCAGGAATCCTTGCCCTGCTCGTGACACCAGATGCAGTAGTGCGCCTGGTCGAGACTGCCGTTCGAGATCGGTACCCGGGTCCGTGAGCGCGAAGCCCTCGCGCCGACGCACGTGATCGCCGGCGAGCTTCCATGCCTCGACATCGGCCACGCGCGTGCTCTCGACGGGCACGAGGCGCAGGTAATCGAGCTTGCGCGGCGCGCGGAACAGCACGCCGCGGCGATGCGCTTCCCGGCCCGCGGGCGTGTGCGCCGCCCACGCGGCGTAGCGCGCGGCGACGTCGAGATCCTCGGCATGCGCGGCATCGCCTTGCCAGCGCGTCACGGCGAGCGCGAAATCGAGCTCGCTCCATTCGCGCCCGAGGCGCGCGTCCAGCTCGGCCCGCAGGTGCTGCGGATCGAACGTCGCCGCGACATCCGCCTTGTACGCGTTCATCGCCTTGCGCTGCACGAACAGGCGCTTGACGGCGTAGAGCGGCGCGAGGCGATGATGCTCGGCCTCGAGCGCACGCACTTCGTTGCCGATCCCGAAGAGCTCCGCGAGGAAATCCTCGACGTGGGGACCGATGCCGATCAGCAGGTCCGCTTCCGCCTTCGCCGGCAGGGCGCCGGGCTCGGCGCGCGCGACGACGAGCGCATCGTGCAATGCCGGCGCGGCCGCGCGCAGATGGCCGAGGAACAGCGCGTCGATGCGCGCCGCACCGTCATCGGTATAGAGGTCGCGGAAGTTCAATCCCGCGGGGAGCGCGAGGCTCGTCACGTCGTCGAGGGGCATGGTCAAATGGGCGCCGGCGCGGGGAGCACGGAACCGCGGCAACGGCAAGGTGTGCGGGCCGTCGGGCACGCGTCGCGTCATTTTACCGGCCTGCGACAAGCCGCGTCATTGCGCTTCCTTCTATGCTCATGACCGATATCAAGGCTGCCGGGCAAAAGGCAAGCCGAAGGGCCTGCGGCTACAATCCCGACGTCAACCGCAAGGGCGCTCGCTGCGTTGAAGCGCCCTCGAACCATCCGCCCGTCGGAGAGAGCCCATGAAACGCCTGGTGCACAACGTCGCTGCTGCCGCGGTTGCCGTAGTCCTCGTCACGCCGACGACCGGAACGGCGCAACCGATCCGCCTGGGCGAGCTCAACAGCTACAAGGTCTTCCCGGCGTTCCTCGACCCGTATCGCAAGGGCATGGATCTCGCGATCGAGGAGATCAACGCCGCCGGCGGCGTGCTCGGGCGCCCGCTGGAGATCGTGTCCCGCGACGACAACGGCAATCCGGGGGACGCGGTGCGCGTTGCCGAGGAGCTCCTCACGCGCGAGAAGGCGACGCTGCTGATGGGCACCTTCGCCTCCAACGTGGGGCTCGCGGTCGCCGATCTCGCGAAGCAGCGCAAGGTGCTCTTCCTCGCGGCGGAACCCCTCACCGACAAGATCGTATGGGAGAACGGCAACCGCTACACCTATCGCCTGCGCGCATCGACCTACATGCAGACGGCGATGCTCGTGCCCGAGGCCGCTGCGCCTGAACAAGAAGCGCTGGGCCATCGTTTATCCCAACTACGAGTACGGGCAGTCGGCCACGGCGACGTTCAAGCAGCAGATGAGCGCGCGCCAGCCGGGCGTCGAGTTCGTCGAGCAGGCGTTCACGCTGGGCAAGATGGATGCGGGTCCGCTCGTGCAGGCGCTCGTCGACGCCAAGCCCGACGCGATCTTCTCGTCCGTGTTCGGACCCGATCTCGCGCGTTTCGTGCGCGAAGGCGAGCTGCGCGGCCTGTTCAAGGACCGTCCGGTGCTCAACCTCCTCGGCGGCGAGCCCGAGTATCTGGATCCCCTGAAGGACGAGGCACCCGTCGGCTGGTGGGTCACGGGCTACCCGTGGTACGCGATCGACACGCCCGCGCACAAGCGCTTTCGCGACGCCTACCAGAAGAAGTTCAACGACTATCCGCGCCTCGGCTCCGTCGTCGGCTACACGGCCGTGCGCACCGCCGCGGCCGCGTTGCAGAGGGCGGGCTCGACCGACACCGAGAAGCTCGTCGCGGCGATGAGCGGGCTGAACGTGGAGTCGCCGTTCGGTCCGATCACGTTCCGTGCCCTCGATCACCAGTCGACGATGGGCGCCTACGTCGGGCGCACCGCCGTGCGCGACGGCAAGGGCGTGATGGTCGACTGGCGCTACATGGACGGCAAGGACTTCCTGCCGCCGGACGACGTCGTGCGCAAGCTCCGGCCCGCGCAGTAGCAGGTCGGGCCGACCGCGGCGTCGGCCGCGGCGAATCGGCAGGCTAGAATCGCGCATCGCCCCGTCGTCGCGGGCGTCGCGACGGCCCCGACTTGTCCCTTTCCGCTGGCTCGCTGATAGCGCAACTCATCACCGGACTCGCCGGCGCGTCGGCGTTGTTCGTGGTCGCCGCCGGACTGACGCTCATCTTCGGCGTCACCCGCATCGTCAACTTCGCCCACGGCTCGCTGTACATGCTGGGCGCGTACCTCGCCTACACGCTCATCGAGGCCTGGGGCGGCAGCGTCGGCTTCTGGGGCGCGGTCGTTGCCGCGGCGCTCGCGGTCGCCGCGCTGGGCGCGCTGATCGAGCGCACGCTGCTCAAGCGCATCTACGACGCGCCCGAGTTGCTGCAGCTCATCGCCACGTTCGGCGTCGTGCTGATCGTGCGCGATGCCACGCTCGCGATCTGGGGCGCGGAGGACCTGCTGGGACCGCGCGCACCCGGCTTTCGCGGCGCGATCGACGTCCTGGGCCGCGCCATCCCCACCTACGATCTGTTCCTGCTCGCACTCGGGCCGATCGTGTTCGGGATGTTGTGGCTGCTGCTCGCGCGCACGCGGTTCGGCATGCAGGTGCGCGCCGCGACGGAGAACCGCGTGCTCGTCGGGGCGCTCGGCGTCAACGAGCGCGCGCTGTTCACCGCGGTGTTCACGCTGGGTGCGCTGCTCGCGGGATTGGCCGGGGCGCTGCAGCTGCCGCGCGAGCCCGCGAACCTCGGCATGGATCTCGGCATCATCACCGAAGCGTTCGTCGTGACGGTGGTCGGCGGGCTCGGCTCGATCGGCGGCGCATTCCTCGCGGCGCTCCTGATCGGCCTCACGCGAGCCGCGTGCGTCGCCCTCGGCACGGTCGACGTCGGCAGCGTTGCCATCGCCTTCCCGAAGCTCACGCTCGTCGCCGAGTTCGTGGTCATGGCCGTCGTGCTCACGCTGCGGCCGCACGGCCTGCTCGGACGCGCCGTGAGCGTTGCTCCGACCACCAGCGTGCCGGAGCAGCGGCGGCTCATCGTGCCGCCCGGCCGGCGTGCGGTCGTGGCCGCCGTCGCGGCAGTCGCACTCGCGGCGCTGCTCCCGCTCGTCGTCGACCAGTACACGCTCGTGCTCGCCACCGACGTGCTCGTGTTCGCGCTCTTCGCCGCGAGCCTGCAGTTCCTGATGGGCACGGGCGGCATGGCCTCGTTCGGGCATGCCGCGTACTTCGGCCTCGGCGCCTATGCAGCGGCGATTGCGGTGAAGGCAGGCTGGCCGATGGCGGGCGCGCTCGCGGCGGCCCCCGTTGCGGCGGTGCTCGGTGCGCTTCTCTTCGGCTGGTTCTGCGTGCGCCTGTCCGGCGTCTATCTCGCGATGCTCACGCTCGCGTTCGCGCAGATCGTGTGGTCGATCGCGTTCCAGTGGGATGCGGTCACCGGCGGCTCCAACGGCCTGGTGGGCGTGTGGCCGGCAGCAGCGCTCGCGAGTCGCGCAGCGTACTTCTGGTTCACGCTCGCGATGGTGGCGGCAGCGCTCGCGCTGCTCGCGTGGATCGGCCAATCCGCGTTCGGTTATGCGCTGCGCGGCAGCCGCGATTCGGCCTTGCGTGCGGAGGCGCTCGGCATCGACGTGCGGCGCATGCAGTGGGCGGGCTTCGGCCTCGCCGGAGCCTTCGCCGGCATCGCCGGCGGCGTGTTCGCATTCTCGAAGGGCAGCATCTCGCCGGAGACGCTCGCGATCCCGCGCTCCATCGACGCGCTGGTGATGGTGCTGCTGGGCGGCATCAACGCGCTCGCCGGCCCGCTGCTCGGTGCGGCCGCGTTCACGTGGCTGCAGGACGTGCTGTCGCGCACCACGGAGTACTGGCGCGCCGGTCTCGGCATCGTGATCGTCGTGCTGGTGGTCGCGTTCCCGATGGGCATCGGCGGCGCCCTCCAGCGCTTGGCCCGGGTACGCGCACGATGAGCCGGGTGGTTCGATGACCGCCGTGCTGGCGGCGTCGGGACTGCGCAAGACGTTCGGCGGCGTCGAGGCCGTGCGCAACGTTTCGTTCGGGGTCGCGGCCGGCGAGATCGTCGCGCTCATCGGTCCCAACGGCGCCGGCAAGACGACGTGCTTCAACCTGGTGAACGGGCAATTGCCGCCCGACGCCGGCACGGTGGAGCTCATGGGGCAGCGCATCGACGGCCTGCCCGCGCGCGCCGTGGCGCGGCTGGGCGTGGCGCGCACGTTCCAGGTCGCGGCCACGTTCGCCTCGATGACCGTGCGCGAGAACGTGCAGCTCGCGCTGCTCGCGCACGAGCAGCGGCACGACAGCCTCGTTCATCGCGTGACGCCGGCGCATCGCCCCGCCGCCGATGCGATCCTCGAGCGCGTGGGCGTGATGCGGCTCGCGGATCAGGGCTGTGCCACGCTCGCGTACGGCGACGCGAAGCGCGTCGAGCTGGCGCTCGCGCTCGCGAGCCGACCGCGGGTGCTGTTGATGGACGAGCCCACGGCCGGGATGTCGCCCCGTTCGCGCGGGCGGCTCATGCAACTCGCCGCCACCGTCGCGCGCGAGGAGCGCATCGCCGTGCTCTTCACCGAGCACGACATGGACGTCGTGTTCGGCTTTGCCGATCGCATCATCGTGCTCGATCGCGGCACCATCATTGCGAGCGGACAGCCGAGCGAGATCCGCGCCGATGCGCGCGTGCGCGCGGTGTACCTCGGCGAGGACGAACCCCAACCCCCTTACTCAGAGTAAATACTCGGAGTATTTACTCTGAGTAGCGGCGTCAGCGGGGGAAGCGGCCGCGCATCTCGCGCGGGCGCATGAAGTCGAAGTCGACGCCTTCGTCGGCCTGCATGACGCTGTCCAGAAAGAGCTTCGCGTAGCCGCGCTCGGCCGAGGGCGAGGGCACGCGCTGCTGCGCCGCGCGCCGCGCGAGCTCCGCCTCGGGCACGCACAGCGTCAGCTCGCGCTTGGAGACCGACAGGCGGATGCGATCGCCATTGCGCACACACGCGAGCGGTCCGCCGATCGCGCTCTCGGGCGTGACGTGCAGCACCACCGTGCCGAACGCGGTGCCGCTCATGCGGCCGTCGGAAATGCGCACCATGTCCTTCACGCCGGCGCGCGCGAGCTTCATCGGGATGGGCAGATAGCCCGCCTCGGGCATCCCCGGCGCGCCCTTCGGGCCGATGTTCTTCAGCACGAGCACGTCGTCGGGCGCGACGTCGAGCGCGGGATCGTCGATGCGCGCGGCAAGGTCGCCGGCGTCCTCGAACACGACGGCCCTGCCCTCGTGCTCCATCAGCGCGGCGGACGCGGCGGATTGCTTGATGATCGCGCCTCCCGGCGCCAGATTGCCGCGCAGCACGGCGATGCCGCCCTGCGGGTAGATCGGATCCGTGCGCGGTCGCACCACGTCCTGCGCGAAGCGCGGCGCGGCGCGCTCGATCTCCTCCCCCAACGTGCGCCCGGTGACGGTCAGCGCATCGAGGTGCAGCAGCGGCGCGAGCTCGGCGAGGAGCGTGGCCATGCCGCCCGCGTCGTGGAAATCCTGCATGTAGTGCTTGCCGGACGGCTTCAAGTCGAGGAGCACCGGCGTCTCGCGCGAGATCCGGTCGAGCGCGTCGAGATCGAGCGCGAGGCCGGTTCGGCCCGCCATCGCGGCGAGATGCACGATGCCGTTGGTCGAGCCGCCGATCGCGAGCAGCACCCGCAGCGCGTTCTCGAACGCTTCCGGCGTGAGGATGCGATCCACGGTGAGGCCCTCGCGCGCCATCGCGACCGCCCGCGCCCCGGTCGCCTCTGCGATGCGCATCCGGTCCGCGGTGACCGCGGGCGGCGACGCGCAGCCGGGAACGGTCATGCCCAGGGCCTCGGCGACGCACGCCATCGTGCTCGCGGTGCCCATCACCGAGCACGTGCCCACGGTGGGCACGAGCTCCTCGTTGACATCCTCGATCTCGCGGGCATCGATCTGCGTGGCGCGAAACCGCGCCCAGTAGCGCCGGCAATCCGTGCACGCGCCGACGCGCTCGCCGCGATGGGAGCCCGTCAGCATCGCGCCGGTCACGAGCTGGATCGCGGGAATCCCGGCCGACGCGGCAGCCATCAATTGCGCCGGGACGGTCTTGTCGCAACCGCCGACGAGCACGACGGCGTCCATCGGCTGCGCGCGGATCATCTCCTCGGTCTCCATCGCCATGAGGTTGCGCAGGTACATGCTCGTCGGCGATGCAAAGCTCTCGTGCAGCGAGATCGTGGGGAACGGCATCGGCAGGCCGCCCGCGAGCAGGATGCCGCGCTTCAGCGCATCGACGAGGTCGCGACCGTTGCCGTGGCACGGGTTGTACGCGCTCGTGGTGTCCGCGATGCCGACCACCGGGCGGTCGAGCGCGTCGTTGGTGTAGCCCGCGCCCTTGATGAACGCCTTGCGCAGGAAGAGCGAGAAGCGCTCATCGCCGTAGCTGGTGAGCCCCTTGCGCATCCCCGTTGCGGGTGCGTCTGCGGGCGCGGCGGGTGGAACGGGCTTGCGGTCGTCGGTCATGGCGTGGGTGCGTTCGATGAGGAGTGGTCGATGATCGCCCCGCCGGCCGGTGCGTGCAACCACGGGACGTGCGTGCGGCATGGCGCGGGAATCACGCCCATCGCCGCCGTTTGCTACCATACGACGCGACACACGGAAACGGACGGGAAAGCGATGCTTCGCGCAGCGATCGTCGGCATGGGCACGTGGGGCCAGCACCTCGTGGCGAGCGTGCAGGGCAGGAGCGAGCTGATTCGATTCGTCGCGGGCACCACCCGCACGCCAGCCAAGGCGGCCGCGTTCGCCGCGGACCACGGCATCGCGATGCGCGCCTCGCTCGCCGAGGTGCTGGCGGATCCGGACATCGATGCCGTCGTGCTCGCGACGCCGCACGCCGCGCACGCCGCGCAGATCGTCGCCGCCGCCGCCGCCGGCAAGCACGTGTTCGTCGAGAAGCCGCTCGCGCTCGATCACGCGAGCGCAGCGCGTGCGGTGGCCGCGTGCAGCGAGCGCGGGGTGACGCTCGCGGTCGGCTACAACTGGCGCTTCCAGCCCGCGCTGCAGGAGATCCGGCGCATGCTCGACGACGGCCGGCTCGGCAAGCTGCTGCACATCGAAGGCAACTTCTGCGGCCCGAGCGCGTACCGCTTCGCGCGCGAGCACTGGCGGCACGACCGCGAGGAAACCCCCGCGGGCGGCATGACCGGGCGCGGCGTGCACGTCGTCGACGCGATGCTCTACCTCGCGGGTCGCATCGATGCGGTCACGGCGCAGAGCTATCGGCTTGCGCAGGACTTCGGCGTCGACGACACCACGTCGATGCTGCTGCGCTTTCGCTCCGGAGCGACCGGATACCTCGGCACCGTGATCGCCACGGCGGAGACATGGCGCCTGCAGGTGTTCGGGTCGAAGGGCTGGGTCGAGGTCGGCGACGTCGAGCACCTGACCACCTGGCAGATGCGCGTGTGCTTCGTCGATCCCGCGAACATCACCCGCAAGCAGCGCCCGCAGGTCGTCGAGTTCCTCACGACCAGCACGGAGCGGGCCGAGCTCGAGCACTTCGCCCGTGCCGCTGCGCGCAGAGAGCCGCTCGCCGTCGTCGGTGGCGACGAGGCGCACAATGCCGCCGTGCTCGAAGCCATCCTGCGCTCGGCGCAGGCAGGGCACGCGCGTGCAGGTCGACGCGCCGTGATCCGACGACGCGGCGCTCGCCGGACCCGTTCCATCTGCCCGTCGCGCCACCGACGCATCGCATCGCGATCGCCGTCGCGACAGCGCAAGCACGCCAAGGAGAAGTCACGATGACGCACGATTCGACATTCGCAGCCATCCCGATCGCCGCGCGGGCCACGCGTCGCGCCGTGCTGGTGCTCGCCACCGCCCTGCTGTGCGGCGTTTCCGCTCACGCCGGCGCGCAGGGCGCCGCCAGCTTCCCGACGAAGCCGATCCAGGTGGTCGTGCCCTCGACGCCGGGCGGTCCGCCCGACCTCATCATCCGCCTGCTCGCGCCGAAGCTCGCGGCGGCGCTGGGGCAGCCGGTGGTGATCGAGAATCGCGCGGGGGCCGGCGGCATCGTCGGGACGCGCGTACGTCGCGCGCCAGCCGGCGGACGGCTACACGTGGCTCTTCACCACCGCGTCGCACGTGAACATCCCGCCGTTCAACGACAACGTGCCGTACGATCCGGTGAAGGACTTCACGCACGTCACGCTCGCGGTGCAGAACTTCGGCCAGGCGCTCATCGTGCGGCCCGACCTGCCCGCGAAGAACGTGCAGGAGCTCATCGCCTTCGCCCGGAAGAATCCGGGCAAGCTCACCTACGCCTCCGCGGGCATCGGGACCGCGAGCCACATCCCGGCGGAGCTCATGAAGTCGGTGACGGGCACGGACATCCTGATGGTGCCCTACCGCGGCGTGCCCGAGGCCATGAACGATCTGCTCGCCGGACGCGTCGACATGTTCTTCGTCGGCACGCAGATCGCCGTGCAGCAGGTGAAGGCCGGCAAGGTGCGCGCGCTCGCCATTACCGGGGCCAAGCGCTGGAAAGGCATGCCCGACGTGCCGACGATGCAGGAAGCGGGCGTCAAGGACTTCAACGTCGTGAACTGGTTCGGGCTGTGGCTGCCGGCGAATGCACCGCGCGAGCGTCGTGAATCGTATCCACGCCGAGATCGTCAAGGCGCTGGCCGATCCCGACGTGCGTGCGCAGTTCGACCAGCAGGGTCTCGAAGGCGTGGGCATGAAGCCGGACGAGTTCGCGAAGTTCGTCGCGAAGGAATCCGCCGTGACGCAGGAGATCGCGCGCCGGATGGGTCCGGCCGCGAAAGCGAAGTGACGAGCGCCGCCGGCCCGGCATGCGCGAAGTGCGCGCGCACCGGAGCGCGATCATGAGCGCGGACAAGCTCGAGCCGTGGCAATGGCCGGAGGAGCGCTGGCGTCGCATCGTCGAGCGCGTGCGTGCGGGCCGCAGCCTGCGCCCTGCGCAGTGGCCCGGTGGCGCCCGCTGCGCGGTCGCGCTGTCGTTCGATTCCGACCACGAGACCAACGAGCTGCGCGAAGGCGGCGAGTCCGTCGGCAAGCTCTCGCAGGGCCAGTACGGCAATCGCCAGGGCGTGCCGCGCATCCTCGAGATCCTCGCCCGCCATGGCGTGCCGGCGAGCTTCTTCGTGCCCGCCGTAACGGCCCTGCTCTACCCCGACGAGCAGCGGCGCGTGGTCGGCGCCGGCCACGAGATCGCGATCCACGGCTGGATCCACGAGCGCAACTCGATGCTGCCGCTCGAAGCCGAGCGCGATCTGCATGATGCGCTGCGCCGACACGCTCGAGAAGATCGCCGGCACGCGGCCCGTCGGCATCCGCACCCCGTCGTGGGATTTCAGCCCGCACACCCTCGCGCTCACCCGCGAGATGGGCCTCGTCTACGACTCGTCGCTGATGGCGGACGTCGACTGCTACGAGCTCCTGATGGACGGCGAGAGCACCGGCGTCGTCGAGCTGCCCGTCGAGTGGATCCGCGACGACGCGGTCTACTTCAACATGAACCGCTTCGCGGGCCTGCGTCCCTACACGCCGCCGACGGACGTGTTCGAGATCTTCCGGCGCGAGTTCGACGCGCGCCTACCGCGAGGGCGGACTGTTCCAGCTGACGATGCATCCGCACATCAGCGGCTACCGCTCGCGCGTGTGGATCCTGGACGAGCTCATCCGCCACATCCGCGCGCACGACGGCGTCTGGTTCGCCACCCACGCGGATGTCGTGCGTTACGTGAAAGCCCACGCGGCCTGAGGTCGTATGTACGACAACTTCTCCAGCACGCAGCGCATGCGCAAGGTGGTGATCCCGACGCGCGGCGGTGTCGTCGCGGCCCAGCACCGGCGCGCGGCGGAGGTCGGCGCCGGCGTGCTCGAAGCCGGCGGCGACGCGATCGACGCGGCGGTGGCGACCTCGTTCGCGCTCGGCGTGGTCGAGCCGTGGATGAGCGGCTGCGCGGCCGGCGGCGCGATGACGATCTGGCGTGCGAGCGAGGCGCAAGGCCTACGCGGTCGACTACGGCATGCGCTCGCCGCGCGCGCTCGATCCGGCCGACTATCCGCTCGCCGGCAGCGGGAAGGCCTCCGATCTGTTCCCCTGGGAAGCCGTGTCAGGACGATCGCAACGTGCACGGTGCGACGGCCGATCGCCGTGCCGGGCGTGATCGCCGGCATGGGCCTCGCGCACGGCAGGTACGGACGCCTGCCCTGGCGCGATCTCGTGCTGCCCGCTGCGGCGCATCGCCGACGAAGGGCTGCTCGTCGACTGGTATTCGGGCCTCGTCATGGCCTCGAATGCGCGCGTGCTCGCGCGCGACCCCGATGCCGCCGCCATGTTCCTCGAGGACGGGCAGTGGCCGATCATCGGCACGTGGACGGCACTCACCGAGCGCCATCTCGACCAGCAGCGCGCTCGCGCGCACGCTGCGCCGGATCGCCGATGCGGGTCCCGGCGAGTTCTACACGGGCGACGTCGCACGCGCCCTCGTGAAGGACGTGCGGGCGAAAGGCGGCTGCCTGTCGGAAGAGGACCTCGCGTCGTATCGCGCGCGCATCGTCGACGCGCTCGCGATTCCGTATCGCGGCGGCCGCGTGTACGCGGCTCCGGGCCTGACGGGCGGGCCAACGCTCGAGCGCGCGTTGTCGATCCTGGCCGACGCGCTGCAACCCGCGGCCGGGACGCCCGGGCCGGCGAGCTATGTCGCCTATGCGCGCGCGCTGGATGCCGCGTTCCGCAGCCGGTTGAACGAGATGGGCGACACGCAGGGTGCCGCAGACGCGCGCGCGCCGACCTGCACCACGCACTTCAGCATCGTCGACCGCCAGGGCAACCTCTGCGCGGTGACGCAGACGCTGCTGTCGATCTTCGGCTCGCGCGTGGTGTCGCCCTCGACCGGCCTGCTGATGAACAACGGGATCATGTGGTTCGATCCCGAGCCCGGCAAGCCGAATTCGCTCGGGCCCGACAAGCGCTGCCTCGCGAACTATTGTCCCGTGATCGGCGAGATCGCCGACGGCCGGCGGTTCGCGCTCGGCGCCTCGGGCGGGCGCAAGATCCTCGGCACCGTGCTGCAGATCGCGTCGTTCCTGATCGATCACGGCCTCACGCTGGAGGAGGCGTTCCACCAGCAGCGCATCGACATGAGCGGCGGCGACAGCGTCGTCGCCGACAACACGCTCGCCGCAGGACGTGCTGGACGCGCTTGCGGTGGCGTTCCCCACCGTCACCGCGCGCCGGATGCCCTTCCCCTATGCGTATCGCCGTGCCAGCCGGCGTGCTGCGCGACGGCGACCTGAACATGGGCTGCACGGAGATCATGTCGCCGTGGGGCGATGCGATCGCGGAGCGCGGAACCCCTGTACTCAGAGTAAATACTCCGGAGTATTTACTCTGAGTAACGGGTTTGGGGTCAGGCGCGCACGTCGACGTGATAGAGCGCCCACGGGCACGACGCGAAGCGCTCGTTGACCGGCTTCGCCGCGATCTCGGGGAAGCGATCGGCCTCGTACACCGCCCACAGCGGTCCCAGGCCTCCGAGCGCAATGGGCTTGCCGTCGCGGTGCGTGGCGATGATGTACGCGTAGCGGCGCGCGTCCGCGACGCGCAGCTCCGGCGCGTAGCCGTCGACGGCGCGCATCGCGAGCACGGCAGCGTCGTCCAGCCTGGCCCCCGCGAGCTGCAGGACCCGCGTCAGCAACGGACCCGCGAGCTCGTGCTTCTTCCCGTCGTACTCGAGCGTCGCACGGAAACGCCTGACGGGCAGCGCCGCGATGCGGGCGTAATCGAGCGCATACGCCCGCTCGAACTGCACCTTGTGCTTGCCCATGAGGATGTCGACCGCCGGATCGAACGCCGGCCGATTCGTGCGCGCGACCGCGCCGGTGATCGTGAGCAGCACGGGGCTGGACGCGGACGATGACGCTGCCCCGAGGGCAGGCGCAGCGAACGGAGCCGCCGCCAGCGCGGCCGTCGACGCAAGGAATTGACGTTTGTGCATGACTTCTGATTGGGTCGAGCGCAAGCGCGCAAGCTTAAGCCAGATTCACCAACCGATGAAGCCCAGCGTCGGCCAACGTCGTTTTCGACGCGTCAGTCGCGCTCACGAGCGCCCGCACCTGCATCGCGCGCTCGCTCGTGTCGACGACCTGGAGAATCCTTCCCCCTCTCGCGTGACCGCGGGTGTGACGGCGGCTTGCCACCGCAAGTTCACCGTCCGGAGGCCAACCCGTCAGTCTTCCCAGCCACCCCAGAAGAGGGATGGCGGCGAGCGGTCCAGCCAGTTGCATGGATAGTGCGCCATGCCCGGGGTGAGCCGCGTCCACACGGCGGCCACGAGGGCGAGCAGGGCCACACCCGCTGCGACAGGCTGCAGCAAGGCGGCAAACCCGGCATGCGCGTGAATCATGATCAACGGATTCGCGCCCGCAGGCGGATGCACGGTGCGCGTCAGCAGCATGACCACCAACGTGAGTGCAAGCGCGACCACGTACACCCATGTCCCGTCGCCGAAGAAGTGCAGGCAGGCGATGCCGATCAGCGCTCCGAGGAGGTGCCCGCCGAACAGCGCCCTCGGCTGTGCCGCGGGCGCGCGGGTCAGACCGAAAAGGAACACGGTCGAGCCGCCGAACGAGGCGACCAGCAGCGTCATCGTCGGCGAGTTCACGAGCCACAGAACCAGGCCGAGCGCGAGCGCCCCGCCGGCGGCACAGGCGAGAAGCCGCGCGGCGTTCCTGATCATGGCTGAGCGCCCCGCGCATCGGGCGCCATTGACTCTACGGTCCATCGCTTCCTCTGCGTGGTCGCTGATCGGCATCGAGCGCTCGCGCTCCCTGTCGGAGACCCCGGCATCGCGCGCGCATCGTGGCGATGACCTACGCCTGCGTGATCACCGGCTTGCGCAATCACCGTGGCGGCGCAGAAGCCTCCGGAACGTGCCGCATGCGATCGTCGATCTCCGCGATTTGCGCGGCGAGTCCGTTGACTGCCTGCTCCACCGCAGTGCGCAAAGCCTGATCGCGCAGGTCCGACTGCTCGGCTGCGAGCGCATGCTGCTTGCGGGACTCCTCCGCGAGTTGCTCGAGGCGCTCGCCGATCGTGCGACCAAGCTCGGCGATCCGCGAGGCCTCCGCGTTGTCCGCGACCTCGCGTTGCCGGTCGAGCTCGCGTCGCATGCGCCGCATCTCGCCGAATGCCGCGGCTTGAATCTGCAGCGCATAGGCCACGAAGATGAGCGCCAACACGGCCGTCACCGCAAGCATCACGATGCCGAGCGGCGCCTGCACCGTGCCGGCGATCACGGAAAGCGTCGTCGGGGCCGTGAACGCGGGCCAGTTCAGCGCAACGAAGATCGCCAGCAGGACGACGATCGATACGAGCACGAGCCACCTTGCGGTCATGGCGATTCCTCGGGTTCCAGGCAGCGACCATTATGTCCGGGTGGATACGGGGCTGTCGACGACCGGGGGCTGTCGACGACCGCCGGCGACAGACTCGTCCGCAACGCAGCAACCCGCGTGTCGAGCGCCACGGCGGCGGCCCGGCACGGCCGCGTGCATTTGGCCTATCATCGGTGAACGCCTTCTCCCGGAACGATCATGCCCGCTTCGCTCGTCGTCACCGTCATCGGCCCCGACCGCCCCGGCATCGTCAACCAGCTCTCCGACGCAGCCGAGCGTTGCGGGGCCAACTGGGCGGGCAGCCGCATGGCGAGCCTCGCCGGCCAGTTCGCCGGCATGGTGCACTTCGAGGTGGGCGACGATCGCGTCGAAGCGCTTGCGTCCTCGTTGCGCGAGCTCGAAGGGTCCGGCCTCGCGGTCGCGATCGCGAGAACGCAGGCGCGTCCGGCGCCCGCCGGCACGCGCACCGTGCGTCTCGAGCTCGTCGGTCACGACCGTCCGGGCATCGTGCGCGAGCTCTCCGGCAGCCTCGCCGCGCTGGGTGTCAGCATCGACGAGCTGCACACGCGCGTCGCGAGCGCCGCGATGTCCGGCGAGAACCTGTTCAAGATGCAGATGCAGCTCGCGGTCCCCTCGACCGTCGGCAAGGACGAGCTGCGCTCGGCGCTCGAGTCGCTCGCGAACGAGATGATGGTCGACATCGACTTCACGTAGACGCGGCCGCGGTTCGCGCCTTCAGCGTGCGACGGCCGCTTCGCCATCGAACTTGCCCGCCTGGTAATCGCGGATCGCCTGCACGATCTCCTCGCGCGTGTTCATCACGAACGGCCCGTGCGCGACGACGGGCTCGCCCAGCGGGGCGGCATGCCCGAAGAGCAGCACCGACGGTTGCTGCGCGACGATCTGCACCGCATCGCCGGTCTCGCTCATGCTCGCGAGCGTGTGCTGCGGTACGCTCGCGTCGCCGATGCGCACCGCGCCGCGCACGACGTAGAGGAACACGTTGCGCCCGCCGAGCGCCTCGAACGTCACGCGTGCATCGGCCTCGAGCTCGACGGTGGACATGAACACGCCCGTGAGCGAAGCGATCGGTCCCTCGTGCCCGCGCCACGCGCCGGCGATGAGATGCACCGTCCCGCGGCCGTCCTCGGTGGCATGCGCAGGAATGTCGTCGCGCTGCAGGCCGATGTAGCGCGGCGGCGTCATTTTCAGGCGCGCGGGAAGGTTGACCCAGAGCTGCAGGATCTCGAGCGGCCCGCCGCTGCGCTTGAACTCCTCCGGAGAAACTTCCGCGTGCACGAGCCCCTTTCCTGCGGTCATCCACTGCACCCCGCCTGCCCGGATCACGCTCTGGTGACCCGCCGTATCCATGTGAGCGAGCTCACCTTCGAGGATGAAGGTCACCGTCTCGAAGCCCCGGTGCGGATGCGGGCCGAACGGCAGTCCGAGGTTGCCCGGCGGGTACGTCTGCGGACCGTGATGATTGAGAAAGAGGAAGGGATCGATCTGGTCCAGCCCCGGGCCCGGAACGGGACGCCGGGTGACGAGATCGCCGATGTCGTCGCGCAGCGCCTGATGCTGGCGGGTCACGTGCTTGAGACTCATCTCGGGCTCACAGTTCGCAGGTTCGGCGCGGGGTTTCCAGGGGTGGGGACACCCATCACGCACGCAATCTCTTCAAGATGGGGGTCGTCGCGTTCGACAACGCCCGGACCGGATCGTCGAGCCTCGCCTGCGGCAGCGGCTGCGCCGGGTCGGATCTCGCGAACACTGCGCGTGCCAATCCTTTCAAGCGACTTACGCCGGATCGCGTGTCGGTCCTTCCTACACACGGCCGCGGCGCGGTCCGACACGCGAAGCGACGCGGCGCGTGCAAGCTTTCCACTGGATCGACTCGGGAAGCCTGCAACATGAATGCGCAACATCAGCCCCCCGCCTCGGCCGCCAGCGCTGGACCGGTTCCCCGCGGATCGACCTCGCGGCGCTCCTCCAGCAACCCTATCGCACGGGAGACGCCGCGTACGCGGCCGCACTCTGGCAAGCCACCATCCAGCGACTCGCGGCAGGCCGAACATCGCCTTCGCGCACCGGTCGTTGAGCGCGGACGCGCCTCCACGTCCGAGGTATCTGCGCGGTGCCCCGGAGGTGACGCGGATCACCCGCGCAGGCGCGCGAAGCCGTCGTCGAGATCCGCGATCAGGTCCTGCACGTCCTCGAGGCCGATGTGCAGGCGAAGGCACGGCCCGGCCGCCGTCCACTTCGTGGCCGTGCGCGCGCGCTCGGGCCAGGTCGGGATGACGAGGCTCTCGTAGCCGCCCCAGCTCCAGCCCATCCCGAAGATGCGCATGCCGTCGAGCATCGCGTCGATGCGCTCGCGCGCGACGGGCTTGAGGATCGCGCCGAACAGACCGGACGCTGCGCGGAAGTCGCGCTTCCAGATCTCGTGTCCGCGTGCGCCGGGCAGCGCCGGATAGAGCACCTCGTGCACTTCCGGCCGGTCCGCGAGCCAGCGCGCGACCTCCAGTGCGCTGCGCTGGTGCTGGGCGAGACGCACGGCGAGCGTACGCAGGCCGCGCAAGCCCAGGAAGGCGTCGTCGCTCGAGGCGGCGACCCCGATGTCGGTCCAGTAGCGATGCAGCGCCGGCCACGTGCCCGCATCGGCGACGATCACGCCGAGCAGCACGTCCGAGTGGCCGCCGATGTACTTGGTGGCCGCGTGCACCGCGACGTCGACGCCATGCTCGAACGAGCGAAAGCCGAGCGGCGTCGCCCACGTGTTGTCGAGCACGACCTTCGCGCCTCGCGCGTGCGCGACTGCGGCGATCGCGGGGATGTCCTGCACCTCGAACGTGAGGGAGCCCGGCGATTCGGTGAACACGACGCGCGTGTTGGGACGAAAGCTCTCCGCGATCGCGGCGCCGGCGAGCGGATCGTAGTAGCTCACCTCCACCCCGTAGCGGCGCAGGTGATTGTCGCAGAAGCGGCGCGTCGGCCCGTACACCGAATCGGTCACGAGGACGTGATCGCCCGCGCCGAGCAGCGCGAGCAGCGGCAGCGTCGTGGCCGTGAGCCCCGAGGGCACCGCCAGCGCCGCGTGCCCGCCTTCGAGCTGCGCGACGGCCTCCTGCAGATCGGTCACCGTCGGCAGGCCGTGCAGGCCGTAGCCGATCCCCTTGTACGCCCCGCGCGCCGCGGCTTCGAGATCCGCCGCCGTCGAAAACAGGATGGTCGAGGCGCGAAACACGGGCGTGTTCACGGCGCCGAGATAGCGTTGCGGATGGCGGCCGAGATGCCCGACCTGGGTTGCGGGGCGATAGCGCAGCTTGTCGTTCATTGGGCGATGGCGGAGGCGGGATCGAAGTGCCGGCAGATGATGGACACCTGCGCGGCGACCGGCAGGCTCGCGTCGACGACCAGCGCGTCGGCGGGTTCTTCGAGCGTGGCGAGCTGGCTGTCGAGCAGCGACGCCGGCATGTAATGGCCTTCGCGCAGCGCGAGGCGCGCGGCGAACGTGGCGCGATCGCCCTTGAGATGCACGAAGCGCACGTCGCCGGCCTCGGCGAGGCGGGCACGATAGCTCGCCTTCAGCGCCGAGCAGGCGAGCACCGCATGCTCGCCGCGCGCGAGCGTTGCCGCCAGCGTGTCGCGCAGGCGGTCGAGCCACGGCCAGCGGTCGTCGTCGGTGAGGGGCGTGCCGGCCGCCATCTTCGCGACGCTGGCCGGCGGATGGAAATCGTCGGCATCGAAAAAGCGCCAGCCCAAGACGTCGGCGACCGCGCGACCCACCGTGGTCTTGCCGCAGCCGCAAACGCCCATCAGCACGACGATCATCGCGCGCCCGCCAGGCGCTGCCTGCAACACCGGCGTGCGTCGGGGCTCGCGGACGACGCGGCGACATCACGCGCCGCCCCTCGGCCGGTCGGCAGGCTGGTCGTCGGGTCGGTCCGGCTTCGGTTTCCTTCTCCACCGCGTGTCCGCCGAACGCATTGCGCATCATGGCGAGCAGCTTGTCGCTGTAATCGCTGCGGCCCTGGCTCGCGAAGCGCATCATCAGCGCCAGCGACATCACCGGCGCGGGCACGCCCTGCTCCACGGCTTCCAGGGCCGTCCACCGGCCTTCGCCGGAGTCCGCGACCACGGGCGCGATGGCGTCGAGGTCGACGTCGTGCCGCAGGACGTCCGCAGTGAGATCGAGCAGCCACGAGCGCACGACGCTGCCGTGGCGCCACGTCTCGGCGATGGCGGCGACGTCGAGCTCGAGCTCGCGCTTGTTGCGCATGAGCGCGATGCCCTCGGCGAACGCCTGCATCATCCCGTACTCGATGCCGTTGTGAATCATCTTCACGAAATGGCCGGCGCCGCAGGGACCGCAATGCAGCCAGCCGCGGGACGGATCGGGCGCGAGCGCCTCCATCAGCGGCCGCAGGCGCGCGGCGGCCTCGGCGCTGCCGCCGAACATCAGCGCGTACCCGTTGTCGAGGCCCCATACGCCGCCCGACACCCCGCAATCCACGAAGTGCAGCCCGCGTGCGGCGAGCTCTGCGCCGCGGCGCTGGGAGTCGCGGTAATACGCGTTGCCGCCGTCGACGACGATGTCGCCCGCAGCAAGCGTCGGCACGAGGGCGGCGATCGCCTCGTCGGTGGCCGCGCCGGCAGGAACCATCAGCCAGACGATGCGCGTCTGCGTCGAGCGCCCCGGCGAGCTCGTCGAGCGCATCCACCGTGTGCACGCCCTCGGCGCGCAGTGCATTGCGCAGTGCCTCGTCGCGATCGTAGCCCGCCACGCGCATGCCGGCGCGCGCGAGGCGCCGTGCCATGTTGCCGCCCATGCGGCCGAGCCCCACCATTCCGATCTGCATGCGCGCGTCCCGCCGCAACTTCGAAGCCGACATGCTACCGCACGCGGCGCGGCCGCCAGCCGACGAGCACCGCGGCCCCGACGAGCAGCGCCGCACCGATCCACGTGCGCCAGCCGGGCGTCTCGTGCAGCAGCAGCCACGCGAGCGCGATGCCGTACACGGGCTCGAGCGCCGCGATCACGCTCGCCGTGTGCGCCGTGACGACCCGCAGGCTGCCGATGAAAAGCGTGTGCGCGAGCGCCGTGCACGCGACCCCGAGCACCAGCATCAGTGCGATCTCGCGCAGGCCGGGAACGCCGCTCGTCGCGAGCGCGGGGGCGGCGAAGGGCACGAGGCACAGCGCCGCGATCGCGTTCTGCCACAGCGCGAGATCCAGGGGCGAGCGCCGGCGCACGTACGCGCGGTTGATCACGGCGAGCAGCGCGAAGGTGAGCGCGGACACGGTGCCCCAGAGCAGCCCCTGCACCACGTTGTCGCGCCACGACCACGCCGGCACGAGCAGCACGAGGCCGGCGACCACGAGCAGGGTCACGAACGCATCCGTCGCGCGCCACCGCTCGCGCAGGAGCGTGCGCTCGAGCACGAGCGTGAACAGCGGAAAGCTCGCGTAGCCGAGCAGCCCGACGGTCACGCTCGAAACCCGGATCGCTTCGAAGAAGGTCACCCAGTGCACCGCGAGCACCACGCCGTTCGCGACGAGGCGCGGGTCGAAGCGGCGGCGCTCGATCTTGCGCTGCCGCGCGAGCACCGCCAGCGTGATCGCCGCGATCGTGGTGCGCGCCAGCACGATCAGCACCGGGGAGAGCGCGAGCCACTTGCCGAACAGGCCGGCGAAGCCGAACAGCAGCACCGCAACGTGCAGTGCCACGACGCCGCGCGCATGCGTAGGCCCTTCCGCAGCGGCAGGCGGTTCACCGGAACGCGCAGCACCCGTCGCGAGCGGTGCCTGCGAGCGCCGGCGCGCATCAGCCATGGCGCATCACGCGGGCGTTGGATCGTCGGGATTCATGGGCCCATGCTACCGGCAACTGCCGCCGCGAGCCAACGCAGCGCCCGGCGCGCTGCTAGAATCGCTTCCCACCGCGCGAGCCGCGGGCCCGCGAGCGCACTCCAGGAGAACAACGCATGCCGACGCCCACACCCGCCGCGCAAGTGCTCGACGCGGTCCGCAATGCCCCCGGTACGCGCGTCAAGGTGGCCTGCTCCGACATCGATGGCGTGCTGCGCGGCAAGTACCTGCACAAGGACAAGTTCTTCTCCGCAGCGGAGTCGGGTTTCGGCTTCTGCGACGTCGTGTTCGGCTGGGACATGATGGACGCGTGCTACGACAACACGACGCTCACCGGCTGGCACAAGGGCTTTCCCGACGCGCTCGCGAAGCTCGACCTCGGCACCTTCCGCACCGTGCCGTGGGACGGCAACGTGCCGTTCTTCCTGGGCGAGTTCATCACCACGCACGACGGCAACGAAGCGCCGCTTCCCATCTGCCCGCGGCAGGTGCTGAAGCGCGTGCTCGAGCGCGCGGAGAAGCTCGGCTTCACGCCGATGTGCGGCATGGAGTTCGAGTGGTTCAACTTCCGCGAGACGCCGCAGTCGTGGGCGGACAAGAAGGGTGTCGACCCGACCCCGATCACGCCCGGCATGTTCGGCTACTCCCTGTTGCGCGCAGGAGCCCATCGCGAGTTCTTCGAGGCCCTGTTCCGCGAGATGGGCGAGTTCGGCGTGCCGATCGAAGGCCTGCACACCGAAACCGGTCCCGGCGTGTACGAAGCCGCCATCGTGTTCTCCGAAGCGCTGGAAGCCGCCGACCGCGCGATCCTGTTCAAGACCGGTGCGAAGGAGATCGGCGCACGCTTCGGCATCATGCCGAGCTTCATGGCGAAGTGGAACCAGCACCTGCCCGGATGCTCGGGGCACATCCACCAGTCGCTCTCCGACGGTCACACGAACCTGTTCCACGATGCGCAAGGCCGGCACGGCATCAGCACGCTCTTCGAGAGCTACCTCGCGGGCCAGGTGCAGGGGCTCATGGAGTTCGCGCCGATGTTCTGGCCCACGGTGAACAGCTACAAGCGCCTGGTGGACGGGTTCTGGGCGCCGGTGAAGCCGACGTGGGGCATCGACAATCGCACCGCAAGCTTCCGCGTGATCGCCGGCTCGCCCAAGTCGACGCGGCTCGAAACGCGCTGTCCGGGAGCCGACATGAATCCTTATCTCGCGGCCGCGGCCGTGCTCGCGGCGGGCCTCGACGGCGTCGAGAAGAATCTCGCGCTCACCGCGCCGCCGATCCACGGCACCAACGAAGGCGCGGAGACGATCGCGCGCGCGCCGCGCTCGCTCATCGAGACCACGCGCATCTTCCGGGCGTCGGAGCGCGCGCGCGACTGGTTCGGCGACGATTTCGTCGACCACTTCGCGGCCACGCGCGAATGGGAATGGCGGCAATGGCAGGACGCCGTCACCGACTGGGAAATGAAGCGCTACTTCGAGATCATCTAGCGCGAAGGGTCCGGCTGGGATCGTCCAGCCCGGACCGGCTAGCGCGCGACGTACGGCGCCGGGCGATCGAGATTCGCGCGATCCCAGCCCGCGAGGCTCGCGCCGGCGTCGTAGGTGCTCTGCAGGAAGTCCAGCACCGTTTCGTCGGGTCGCGCCGAAGTGCTAACGGCGTCGTACGGCAGGATGAATTCGCGCATCCCGGCGCTGTAGAACGCTTGCTCCGGCCGCACCTTGTGCTGCGCAAAGCCGGCAGGCTCGGGATACATGTACCCGTAGAACGCAGCCTCGGGCAGCGCACCGCCGCCCGGCCAGAATCCCCAGCTGCTGCACTCGTGCGAGTACGCCTCGATCATCACGTAGTCGGGGCAATGCGGCGCACCGCCCGGATGCCGTGGCGCGCGGCGACCGCAGAAGCGCGTGTACGCGAGGTCGAAGCTCCCCCAGAAGAAGTGGACCGGACTCGCCTTGCCCGTGAAGCGCGCCGCGAAGCGCGCCAGCACGCGCTGCGCGTGCAGCAGCGCCTGCCACCAGCGATGGGCGGCATCGGGGTCGTACGCCGCGTGCTCGCGGTCCTGGGCGAACGGAATCGCGGTTTCGACCTCGACCGGCGACGCCATCAGGCGCACGTCGAGGCCGAGCGCATGCAGCGCGGCCATGTAGTCGCGATAGAAATCCGCAACCGGCTGCGCTCGCAACGGCAGCACGCGTCGCGAGCCGGTGCTCGTCTCGATCGCGAGCTCGTGCCCGATGAAATCGAACGCGACGGCGAACGTCCGCTCGCCGTACGGAATCGTCGAGGTGGTCAGGCCTCGGGGCGTGGGGTAGAGCGCGACCTGCCACCAGTGATTGCGCATCGGGGCGAGCGCGAGGCGCGTCTTGCCCACGATCTGCGTCCACATGTGCAGCGTTGCGTACGTCGCCTGCCACGACTGCAGCGGCAACGCGGGCCACGCCGGCTGCGCGGCGCTTGTCATGGCGCGCGCGGAGCCGGTTCGAACGCGATCTCGTCGACGTAGCACCAGCCCCAATCCTCGTCGGGCTCGAAGCTCCTGATGATGGGATGGTGCGTCTCGCGGAAGTGCTTCGTCGCGTGCTTGCCCGGCGACTGATCGCAGCATCCGACGTGGCCGCACGCGAGGCACAGCCGCAGATGGACCCAGCGCGCGCCCGTCTTCAGGCATTCCTCGCAGCCTTGCGGCGTGCGTGGACGAACGTCGTGAACCTCTCCGAGGTGCGAGCAATGGGCTGCCATGGAGCCTCCGATCGGGAGACGCGCGAGCTTCGCGCGAAGGCGCGGAACGCCGATGTTACGCCCGGCGTCGAAAAGGACGCAGGCGCGCTTACGCTTTCCCCTCGTCCGCGCGTGCGAGCTTCAACTGTTGCACGCTCGAGCGGCCGATCGACAGGGCAAGCCGAGCCCCGGCGTCGCGGGTGTCGCCTTCGCCGTCGATGCCGATCGCGTGCACCTCGACGACCGCCGCGAGTGCGCCGGTCGTCAGCCGCTCGCCTGCGAGCGCGAATGCGGCGGAGCTTGCGGCGAGGTCGGCGATGCGAACGATCACCCGTTGCCCGAGCGCCGGCGAGCTGAGCTCGAGGCGGTTCTTCCCCTGCTCGCGGCCGGCCAGCACCACGTGCTGGTCCGCGCTGCCCAGCGCGCCATCGCCCATGCGCAACTCCCCGGCGAGGCTCGTGCGCTGGATCGCGCCCTGCAGGCCCGCATCCGCGAGCCGTGCGACGGGCGCATTCGGCGGCGCCTGCAACATCGCCTCGACGAGCGGTCGCAGCTGCAGCTCGCCGCGGTCGCCCGCACCGGATCCGGAACCACCGGCACGCCCGAACGCAGCGGGCGCGTTCAGGCCGTTGAAGACGAGCAGGTCGATTCGCCGGCCGCTCGGGGCCGCCGCGTGCACGCCCCGCGCGTCGAAACCGAGCGTGGAATCCGGGCCGACGTGATCCACGTCCACGTCGTTGAAGTCGATCCGGCCGTTGACGACGGGCACCTTGATCGCGGCGTCGACGAACCACAGGGCATCGGTGACGAACGCGCGCAGCAGGCCGTCGAGCCCGTCCAGTGCCTCGAGTCGCAGCCCGGCAGACGATGCTGCGCGACGGCGCGGCATGGCAAGCATGCCCTCGACGCCCTCCATCCGGATCTCCCGCACCGCGAGATCGACGAGCTCCGCCGGAGCGTCCCCGGCCGCGCTCGACAAGCGCGCGACGATGCCCGTCAGCACGGCATCGGCGACGTCGATCGAGGTGGACGCTCCTCGCGCCTGCACCTGCGCCACGGCGAGTCGCTCCACCGACACGGTCGCGACCCCGTCGCCGACCGCCTCCAGCACGAGGCCGGACACTTGCAGGGTGCTGAACTCCACGCGCATGGGGCCGAAGCGCAGCGTGGTACGGCCGGTACTTCCCGGCGCGGCGGACGAAGTCGGCATTGCGGGTATCACGCGCCCCTCCGGGAGTGGGTCGATGATGCGAAAACGGACCGGGCTTGGCGATACGACGCGCTTGCGCCCGTTGGAAGGACGATCGGTGCAGCAGGAAGTTCCGCCGCAGCGCGCCCCGGGGGATCGTCTCGCACCCATTGTCGAGAATCGGCAAGACGCCAGGGCTCGAGTGTCGGCACTCTCCCCCGGGAGCCCGATGGGCTCGGGAGCTGCGGATGACCACGCCGATTATCGATGCCGGGACGACGAGCCGTGCAGCGCAACGGCTGCGCTCGGTGTTTCCCCCCGCGAGCTGGGTTCCCGGCTACCGCGGCGCATGGCTGCGTCACGACATGGTCGCGGGCGTCACGCTCGCCGCGTATGCCATTCCCGTGTCGCTGGCGTACGCCTCGCTCGCCGGGCTGCCGCCGCAGCATGGCATCTACTGTTACCTCGTCGCGGGCATTGCCTACGCCCTCTTCGGCACCTCGCGCCAGCTCGCGATCGGTCCGACCTCGGCGATCTCGATGCTGGTCGGCGCGACGGTGGCGGGCATGGCGGGCGGCGATCCGGCCCGCTGGGTGCAGATCGCGGCCCTCGCCGCGCTGGTGTTCGCCGCCGCGAGCTTCATCGCCTGGGCGCTGCGACTCTCGTCGCTGGTCAATTTCATCAGCGAGACCATCCTGCTGGGTTTCAAGGCCGGGGCAGCGCTCACCATCGCGATGACGCAGCTCCCCAAGCTATTCGGCGTCCCCGGAGGAGGCGAAAGCTTCTTCGAGCGGGTGTGGACGCTCGGCACACAGCTGCCGGACACGAACCTCGCCGTCTTCGCGTTCGGCGCGATCGCGATCGCGCTACTGGTGGCCGGAGAAAAGTTGATGCCCTCGCGGCCCGTCGCGCTCGGGGTCGTGATCCTGTCGATCGTGCTCCTGTCGTTCACTCCGCTTGCGCAATACGGGTTCAAGACGGTGGGCGTATTGCCTGCGGGACTGCCGGACTTCGCATTGCCGGCACTGCGCGCGCGCGACGTCGACGGCATCGTTCCGCTCGCGCTCGCCTGCTTCCTGCTCGCGTATATCGAAGGCGTCTCGGCCGCCCGGGCGCTCGCGCAAAAGCACGGTTACGAGATCGACGCGCGTCAGGAGCTGTTCGCGCTCGGTGCCGCGAATCTCGCGGCGGCCCTCGGCCAGGGCTATCCCGTTGCCGGCGGGTTGTCGCAATCGAGCGTCAACGACAAGGCGGGCGCGAAATCGCCGGCGGCACTCCTCTTCGCCTCGGCCGCCATCGCGGTCGTGCTGTTCCTCACCGGGCTCCTCAAGGACCTGCCGCAGGTCGTGCTTGCCGCGATCGTGCTCGTCGCGGTCAAGGGGCTGATCAACGTCCCCGAGCTGCGCCGGGTGTGGGCGCTGAGCCGGATGGAATTCGCGGTCGCCGCGGTGGCGTTCGCCGGCGTGCTGCTGCTGGGCATCCTCAAGGGCGTGCTGCTCGCGGCGATCGTGTCCGTGCTGCTGCTCATCCGTCGTACCGCCACGCCGCACGTCGCGAAGCTCGGGCGCATCCCGGGCACGAGCCGCTATTCCGACGTCGAGCGCAACCCCGACAACGAGAGCGTGCCGGGCGTGCTGATCCTGCGCGTCGAAGCGAGCCTGCTGTACTTCAACGCCGGTCACGTGCGCGACCAGGTGCGCCGGCTGATCGCCTCGTCAGGCGACGGGCTGCGGCTCGTGATCTGGGACCTGTCGGCCTCGCCTTACGTCGACATCACCGGCGCCCGCCTCCTGGGCGAGATGCAGCGCGAGCTCGCTGCACGCGGTGTCGCGCTGCGCGTGGTCGATGCGCGATCCTCGGCGCGCGACCTCATCCGCAAGGAGGTCGGCAGCGGCATCGGCGAGGTCGACCGCCGCATCTCGATCCACGATGCGGCGACGGGCGCGGTATGAGGGCTGCGCGCCCGTGCGCGTCCCTCCGTTCGCGCGTCAGAACGCTTCGGGGATGAACTTGAACGGATAGTTCGTTTCCACGTAGCTCCCCTGCTTCTGCCGCTTGGGAAGCTTCACCTTCTCGCGCGGGACCGACTCGTACGGAATGCTCTTGAGGATGTGCGAGATGATGTTGAGGCGGGCGCGCTTCTTGTCGTCGGAGCGCACGGCGAACCAGGGCGCCCACGACGAATCCGTCGCCTTGAACATGTCGTCGCGTGCACGCGAGTAGTCGTACCAGCGGTTGTACGACTTCACGTCCATCGGCGAGAGCTTCCAGATCTTGCGACCGTCGTTGATGCGCTGCTCGAGCCGCCGCGTCTGCTCGTCCATGCTCACCTCGAGCCAGTACTTGAGGAGGATCACGCCGGACTCCACGATCGCCCGCTCCACGAGCGGCGTGCCGGCGAGGAAGCGCTTCGCCTGCTCGTCGGTGCAGAAGCCCAATACCCGCTCGACGCCGGCCCGGTTGTACCAGCTGCGATCGAGGATCACGATCTCGCCCGCGGCCGGAAGGTGCGGAATGTAGCGCTGCACGTACATCTGGGATTTCTCCCGCTCGGTCGGGGCCGGCAAGGCGACGACGCGGAACACGCGCGGACTCACGCGCTCGGTGATCGCCTTGATGGTTCCTCCCTTGCCGGCGCCGTCGCGGCCCTCGAACACGATGCAGACCTTGGCGCCGGTGGCTTTCACCCACTCCTGCAGGCGCACCAGCTCGACGTGCAGATCGTACAGCGCCGCCTCGTAGGCCTTGTTCGACAGCTTGCCGGACGCCGCAACGTCGGGCTTGCGATCGTTCCCGCGCTCGCCGCCGTCGCCGCCTTTGCCCTGCGGGGTGGCGTTCGCTGCCTTTTCCGTCTTGGCGATCCTGTCCGCCTTCGCCGCCTTCCTGTCCTTCTTGCCTTTCGCCATGGCGATGCTCTCCTCGTGGGCTGTGGACCGTGGGCGCAACGAGGCAAGCGTAACGGCATCGACACAGCCGGCCGATTCGCCATTCGCGACAAAATGCGGCCTTCCCCGCGCATCCGTCGCGCGGACCGCGGCAGGACGTCGCGAGAACGATGTGCGATCATCCCGATTTCAGCGCAGCGGACGATCACCATGGCCTTACCGCCCGACGTGCGGTTGACGATCCGCCGTCTCCTTCCGGACGATGCGCAGTCGTACTGCGCCATCCGGCTCGAGGCGCTCGCGAGCCACCCCGACGCGTTCACGTCGAGCGTCGAGGAGGAGCGCGCCACGGCGAAAACGTGGTCGCGCGAGCGTTTGATGCAACGCGAAGGTCATGCCATGCTCGGTGCGTTCGTCGGCGACGAGCTCGTCGGCACTGCCGGGCTCGCGCGACGCCCGCGTGCGAAGGAACGGCACATCGCCGATTTCTTCGGGATGTACGTTGCGCCACGACACGCCCGTCGCCGCATCGGCCGCAGGCTGGTCGATGCGGGCATCGCCGAGGCGCTCGCGTGGCCCGGACTCGAGCAGATCGTCCTGAGCGTCACCCGCAGCAACGCGCGTGCGCGGCAGCTGTATCTCGACGCCGGCTTCGTCACGTTCGGCATCGAGCATCGCGCAGTGAAGGTAGGCGACGCCTACTACGACAAGGAGCACATGGTGCTCTTCCTCGAACGCCAATGAGCGTGCCTCCATGACCATCGAACGCTTCAGCTTTCCCACCACCATCCACTTCGGCCCCGGCGCGCGCAAGCTCGTGGCCGAGCACCTGCGCGGCCAGGGCATGCGGCGTCCGCTGCTGGTGACCGATCGCGGCATCGCGGGCCTGCCGCTGTTGTCCGCGTTCCGGGCGCAGCTCGCCGGTCTCGACGTGGGCGTGTTCTCCGACATCTGGGGCAATCCGGTGCGCTCGCAGGTGATGCAGGGCGCAGCGGCGTACAAGGACCATCGCGCCGACGCCGTGATCGGGCTCGGCGGCGGCGCCGCGCTCGACGTCGCCAAGGCGATCGCGCTGATGGCGGAGCATCCCGGCGACATCCTCGAATACGCGTGGGACCATCCGCAGGTGCGGCCCGATCGAGCGCGCGCTGCCGTGGCTTCGTCGCGCTGCCGACCACCGCCGGCACGGGATCCGAGGTCGGACGCTCGAGTGTCGTGTCCGACGACACGACGCACGTGAAGAAGATCGTCTTCTCCCCGGCGCTGCTCGCGAAGGCGGTGTTCGCCGATCCCGAGCTCACGCTCGACCTGCCGCCCGCCATCACCGCGGCAACGGGCATGGACGCGCTCACGCACAACATCGAGTCGTATCTCTCGTCGGCCTATCATCCGCTGTGCGACGGCATCGCGCTCGAAGGCGTGCGCATCGGCGCGCGTGCGTTGCCGATCGCGGTGCGCGAGGGCTCGAACCTCCAGGCGCGCGGCGACATGATGATGAGCTCGATGATGGGCGCCGTCGCGTTCCAGAAGGATCTCGGTGCCGTGCACTCCTGCGCCCATGCCCTGTCGACCGTGGCCGATCTGCATCACGGGCTTGCGAACGGGATCATGATCGACCACGTGATGCGCTTCAACCTGCCGGCGGCGACCGCGAAGATGGCCGAGCTCGCGCGCGTTGCGGCTGTGCCCGGCGCCGCGGCGGCGAGCGAGGCCGCAGCGGCGGAGGCGTTCATCGCCTGGCTCGCTCGACCTGAAGGCGACGCTCGGCATTCCGGCCAGGCTCGGCGCGCTCGCGAGCGACGCGCCCGGTCACGCGCGACGACATTCCGGCGCTGGTCGACGTGGCGGTGAAGGACATCTGTCACCAGACGAACCCGCGTCGCTGCGAGAGGGCCGATTTCGAACGCATCTTCGCCGCGGCGATCTAGCGCGTCCGCACCATGCTCAAGATCGGCATCTCGGCGTGCTTCTTTCACGCGGATCCGCACCGCGCGATCTTCAAGGGCATGACGCTGCAGTACATCGAGCAGAACGTCGCGCACTGGCTGATGCAGCGCGACGTGCTCGCGTTCATGGTGCCCTCGCCCGAGGGCCCGACGCGGCGGCCGGGCAGCCGCGCGACCGTGGACGCCTATGCCCACGAGCTCGACGGGCTCGTGCTGATGGGCGGCTCCGACGTGTGTCCGGCCACCTACGGCGAGACGCCGCTCAGGCCGGAGTGGAATGGCGACCGCGTGCGCGACGACTACGAGATCGCGCTGCTGCGCGCGTTCGCGGGCCAGGGCAAGCCCGTGCTGGGGGTATGCCGCGGCCTGCAGGTCATCAACGTCGCGTACGGCGGCACGCTGTATCAGGATCTCGCGACCCAGCGCCCGGACGCGCTCAACCATCGGAACTGGGCCATCTACGAGGAGAACGCTCACGCCACGTCGTTCGTGCCCGATACGCCGCTCGCGCAGCTCTATCCCGGTCGCACGCTCGTGAAGACCAACTCGATCCACCACCAGGCGGTGAAGGAGCTCGGGCGCGATCTCGTGGTGGAGGCCTGGTCCGAGCCCGATCGCATCGTCGAGGCGCTGCGCTGGCAGGGCCCTTCGTATCTGTTCGGCGTGCAGTGGCATCCCGAATTCCACGACCCCACCGATCCGTCGTTTCTCGACGACACGCCCGTCCTCGACGACTTCCTCGCCGCTGCAGCCAATCACAAGGCCGCAGCCTTCGCCCTTTAGACCCGGCCCGCACCATGAAAATATCGAATCCCGCCAACGGAACCATCATCGCCGAAGTCGCCGCCGACAAGCCCTCCGCGGTGCGCAAGAAGTGCGAGCGGGCACGGGCTGCCCAGCCCGCGTGGGCGGCGCGTGCCGATCGCGAGGCGCCTCAAGACCATCGCCGCCTTCCGCGAGCGCATCGTCGGCATGCACGAGACCCTCGCCCGCACGCTCACGCAGGAAGTGGGCAAGCCGATCCGGCAATCGCGCAACGAGCTCAATGGCCTGCTCACGCGCATCGACTTCTTTCTGGCGGAGTCGGCGCGGGCGCTGCGCGAGCAGAAGGTGCATGCGGACGAGGCGCAGAAGCTCGACGAGCGCATCACGCACGAGCCGCTCGGCGTGATCGCCAACATCTCGGCGTGGAACTATCCGTATTTCGTCGGCAGCAACGTGTTCGTGCCGGCGCTCATCGCGGGCAACGCCGTGCTCTACAAGCCCTCGGAGTTCGCGACCCTCACCGGAGTGCACATCGGCGAGATGCTGGCCGAGGCCGGCGTACCGCAGGACGTGTTCATTCCGGTCATCGGCGAAGGCAAGACCGGCGCCGCCCTCCTCGATCAGGACGTCGATGGCGTGTTCTTCACCGGCTCGTACGCGACCGGTGCGAAGATCGCCGCCAGCCGCGGGCAAGCGCATGATCAAGGTGCAGCTCGAGCTCGGCGGCAAGGACCCCGCGTACGTCTGCGACGACGTCGACCCGAAGGCCGCCGCTGCAGCCCTCGCCGATGGCGCGTTCTACAACACCGGCCAGTCGTGCTGCTCGGTCGAGCGCATCTACGTGCACGAGGCGATCCACGACGCGTTCGTCGAGGCGTTCGTGGCGGAGGTGAAGGGCTATCGCATGGGCGATCCGATGGACGAGGCGACCTACATCGGCGCGATCACCCGTCGCCCGCAGCTCGAGGTGCTGAGCAAGCAGGTGGCCGACGCGAAGAAGCGCGGCGCGAAGCTGCTCCTGGGCGGCAAGGCCGTCGCGGGCAAGGGCAACTGGTTCGAGCCGACCGTGTTCGTGAACGTGAACCACTCGATGGCGCTGATGCGCGACGAGAGCTTCGGCCCGATCATCGGCATCCAGAAGGTGAAGGACGATGCCGAGGCGACGCGCCTCATGAACGACACCGAGTACGGCCTCACCGCTGCGGTGTATTCGCACGACGGGAAGCGCGCGAAGGCGATCCTGCGCAGGGTGCGCGCGGGCTCCGTCTACTGGAACTGCTGCGATCGCGTGAGCCCTCGCCTGCCGTGGTCGGGCGTGGGGCACTCCGGCATCGGCCTGACGCTGTCGACCTACGGCATCCAGACCTTCACGCGCCCGAAGGCGTGGCACCTGCGCGGCGCCTGAGGACGTGTCCTCTTTACTCAGAGTAACGACTCCGAGTCGTTACTCTGAGTAACGGGTTGGGGGGGTCAGGCGCCCTGCAGCTCCGCGGCGCGCAGCGTGTTCGCGAGCAATGTCGCGATCGTCATCGGACCCACCCCGCCCGGCACCGGCGTGATCCACGAGGCGCGCTGCGACGCGGCGGCGAAGTCCACGTCGCCGCACAGCTTGCCCTCGGCGTTGCGATTGATGCCGACGTCGATCACGATCGCGCCGGGCTTCACCCAGTCGCCCTGCACGAAGCCGGCCTTGCCCACGCCCGCGACGAGAATGTCGGCCTGACGCGCGATGCCCGGCAGGTCGCGCGTCGCGGAGTGACAGATCGGTGACCGTGCAGCGCGCCATCAGCAGCTCGAGGGCCATCGGCCGGCCCACGATGTTCGACTGCCCGATCACGACCGCGTGCTTGCCGACGAGATCCTCGCCGGTCGACTTGAGCAGCGTCATGCAGCCGTAAGGCGTGCACGGCCGCAGCGTCGGGCGCTTCTGCACCAGCCGGCCGATGTTGCACGGATGGAAGCCGTCGACGTCCTTGTCGGGATCGATGCGGTCCGTCACGGCCGCGTCCGCAATGTGCGACGGCAGCGGGAGCTGCACGAGGATGCCGTGCACCGCGGGATCCGCATTGAGCCGGTCGACCAGCGCGAGGAGCTCGTCCTGCGTCGTGCCCGCGGGAAGATCGTGGGCGAAGGAACGCATGCCGGAGCTCTCGGTCATGCGCCGCTTGCTGCGCACGTACACCTGCGAGGCCGGGTTCTCGCCCACGAGCACGACCGCCAACCCGGGCACCGCCTTGCCCGCCGCGACGCGCGCCGCGACGTTGCGCGCGACCTCGGCCGTCACTCGTTCCGCCTGGGCCTTGCCGTCGATGATGCGCGCAGTCATGCCTAACTCCGGTCGTCCGCTCCGTTGCCACGAAGGCGAATCTTACCCGACCGTCCTCTGCGACCTGCCGGAGCCCCGTTGCTTGGGCGCAATAGCAATCGCGGCAGCCGGTCGCGGCGGATCGCGGAGTTCCCGCGCGGCTTCGGCGTGCACGCCGTTTCCTCGGTAAAATTGCGCGCGTGATCGATGACGCCCTTCTCGCCGGCATGCATCAGCGCCTCGCGGCCGCCCTCGCACCTCCACCCGCGGACCTCGTGCCGCTGCGCGTCGGGCCGCACGTCGTGGGCTGGCTGAACGACGCTCGCGCGGCGCGCGCCGCCCGCTTCACCAAGGTGTTCGCGCGCACCGCCGACGGGCTCGAGCTCGTTCCCGCGCTGACCACGGAGCCTGCGCGTACGCAGGCCATGGCGGACGTGACCCGCACCCTCGCGGACGAGAAGCTCCTCACCGCGTGGCGCAACGAGGAATACGACGTCGCCCCGGCATTCGTGGAAGCCCCGCTGCTGCGCATCGAGCGCGCCGCAGCCCGATACTTCGGGATCGTGACGTACGCGGCGCACGTGAACGGTCTCCTCGCGCACTACGGCGAGCTCGCGATGTGGCTCGCGCGACGCAGCAGGACCAAGTCCATCGATCCCGGCCAGCTCGACAATCTCGTGGCGGGCGGCATTCGCCATGGGACCACCGTGGCCGAAACGGTGCGGCGCGAAGCGTGGGAAGAGGCCGGCATCGGCGCACCGGCGATCGACCGGGTGCAAGCCGTCGGCGTGCTGCAGCTCTGCCGCGTGCAGGCCGACGGCGTGCAGCGCGAGGTCATCTTCACGCACGACCTGCGCCTCGCCGGCGACTTCAGGCCCCTCGGCATCGACGGCGAATCGGTCGATCACCGGCACGTGACGCTCGCCGAGGCCGCCGCGCTGATTGCCAATGCGTCGGGCCCCGACGTCGTCACCCTGGACGCGAGCCTCGTGATCCTCGACTGCATGTTCCGGCACGGCATCGTGGCGCCGGACTCCCGCTACTACCTGCCGCTCGCCAGGTTGCGCACGGCGTCGTTCGACGCGTTGCGCTGATTCGAACGTCGACCCTGGGTCGACCCTGGGTCGCCGGTGCGCTATGCCGCTGCCAGCGCGGCCGAAGTGCGCGGCGCGATCTCTCGCACGCCCATCTCCTGCAGCGTATCGCGCACGGCATTGACCGCCTGGCGCATCTCGTCCGGGCCGATCGCGCCGATGCAGCCGACGCGGAACGTCTCCACCTGCGTGAGCTTGCCGGGATACAGGATGAAGCCCTTCTCCCGCACGCGATCGTAGAAGCTCCTGAAGGCGTACGCGGGATCGGGCGGCGCGTGGAAGGTGACGATGATCGGCGCCTGGATCGCCGCGGGCAGGAACGAGCGGAACCCGAGCTCCTGCATGCCCTGCAGCAGCACCTCGCAATTGCGCGTGTAGCGCGCGAGCCGGGCCGGCCGCCCGCCTTCCGCGGCGTACTGGTCGAGCGCCGCATCGAGCGCCACCACGATGTGCGTGGGCGGCGTGAAGCGCCACTGCGTGGTCTTCTCCATGTACGTCCACTGGTCGTGGAGATCGAGCGCGAGCGACGTGCAGCGGCCCGCGCACTGCTCGAGCACGGTGCGACGGACGAACACGAATCCCATCCCCGGCGGCCCTTCGATGCACTTGCCCGACGCGGCGACCAGCGCGTCGAACGGCGTGGTCCTCGCATCGATCGGCAGCGCGCCGAACGAGCTCATCGCGTCGACGATCAGGCTGCGGCCATGGCGCTGCACCACGGCGGCGATGTCGGCGAGCGGATTCAGGATCCCGGTCGAGGTTTCGCAATGGATGAGGCCCACGTGGGTGATGGAGCGATCCGCAGCGAGCAGGCGCTCGACGTCCTGCGCCGTGGTGGGCACGTCCTCCGCCGTCTGGAACTCGGTGACCTTGCGGCCCATCATGCGCGTGAGCTTCGCCATGCGCGTGCCGTAGGCCCCGTTGACGAGAACGAGCACGTGACCGTCGCGCGGCACGAGGGTGTTGATCGCCCCCTCCACCGCGAACGTGCCGCTACCCTGCAGCGGCACGCACTCGTGCGAGGCGGCAGCATCGATGACGTCGAGCAGCTTGCGCCGCACGCGTGCCGTCACGGCGTTGAACCCGGCGTCCCACGAGCCCCAGTCGCGCAGCATGGCGGCCTTGGTCGGCAGCGAGGTCGTGAGCGGTCCCGGCGTCAGCAGGATGGGATCGCGGGAATAGAGGCTCATCGTGGTCTCCTTGGAGGCGGGGCGGGATTCATGCTGCGCGCGACACCGTGCGCCACGCCTGCGTGCGGCGCAGCACGATGCCTTCGATCAGCAGCGACGCGATCGTGACCACCGTGGACGTCACCACGATCAGCGTGGCCATGGCCGCCGCCGATCCCATCGCGCCGGCTTCGTCGAGCTGCACGATCGAGATCGACGCGAGCATCGTCCTGGGCGAATACAGGAACACGACGGCCGAGATCGTCGTCATCGCGTTCACGAAGTAGTAGCGCCCGATGTCGATCAGCGACGGCAGGCACACCGGCACGGTCACGCGCACGAACGTGCGATAGAACGGCACCTTGAGCGATGCGGACACCGACTCGAACTCGTTGTCGAGCTGCTTCAGCGCGGTGACGGCCGTGAGATGGCTCGACGCGTAGAAGTGCACGATCGTGCACGCCACGAGGATCGTCATCGTGCCGTAGAGCACGTTGAGCGGATTGGCCGGATGGTTGAAGAACAGGATGTAGCCGATGCCGAGCACCATCCCCGGCACGGCCATGGGCAGCATGGCCTGCAACCGGATCACGGGCCGCAGCGCGTCCATCCCGCGCGTCTTCTCGAGCCAGTACGCACCCGCGAAGCTGATGGCCGCACCCAGCGCGGCGCACCACGCCGCCATGCGCAGGCTGTTCCAGTACGCGTGCTCGACCCCCGCTTCCTCGAAGCCGTACGTGTAGTGGTTGAGCGTGAACGAGAGGTTGTACGGCCAGATTTTCACGAACGACGCGAACACGGCCATGCCGATCACGAGCAGCATCGCGGCGGACATGACCAGCACGAAGGCGAGGAGCAGGCCGTCGCGCCGGCGCTCCGGTCGCGGCGCATAGGGCACGCTGCGCGCGGTGAGCAGCGCCCGCTGCCGGCGTCGCACGATCATGTCGACCAGGAAAGCGACGACCGCAGGAATCAGCAGCAGCAGCCCCACCACCGCACCCATCTGGAAGTTCTGCTGCCCCACGACCTGCTTGTAGATGTCGATCGCGAGCACGCTGTAATTGCCGCCGATCACCTTCGGCACGCCGAACTCCGAGACCGCCATCGTAAACACCACCATCGAGGCGGAAATGAGGCCGTAGCGCGCGCCCGGCAAGGTGATCGTCCAGAAGCGCCGCCACGCGCTCGTGCCCAGCGCGTCCGCCGCCTCGTAGAGCCGCGCATCGGCAAGCGACAGCGAGGCGAGCAGGATCATCACCGCATGCGGGAACGACGCGAACGTCATGGCGAGCACCATCCCCGGCAGGCCGTAGATCGTGGCGAGGCCGAACCAGCCGAGCACGAACTTGAACAGGCCCTGGTTGCCGAGGAGATAGATGAACGAGATCGCCGCGAGCAGCGACGGGGCGAGGATCGGAATCAGCGCGATGTTGCGCCAGAGGCCCTTCCAGGGAATGCAGCTGCGCTGGATCGCGTACGCGAAGACGAACGCGAGGGGCACCGTCAGCGCCGTCGTCCACACCGCGAACGCGAGCGTGTGCTGGGTCGAGAACGCGAGCGCCGGCGAGTCGAAGTAGCGCGCGAAGTTGGCGAATCCGACGTAGGCGCCGTCACGCTCCTCCACGCTGCGGATGAACAGCATCGCGAGCGGCACGGACAGGAACACCAGCAGGCCTGCGCACAGCAGGACGAGGCCGCCGCGCGCGACGATCGACTCGCGCAGCGCGCGCGCCCGCCGATGGAGACCGCGGCGGGAAGCGCGCTCATGGGGGTTGCTCCCGCACGCGCCTACGCCGCCGTCGTCTCGACAACGGCGCCGCTCACGCCGCGAACACGCGCACGCGCTCGCCGCGCAGGGCGAAGGCAAGCGTTGCGCCTTCGCTCACACCGAGCTCGAGCGCCTGGTTGAGCGAGCAGTACAGCAGCAGCTTCTGGCCGTCGAAGGCGTCGACGTCGAGGCACGCGAGGCAATAGGTCCCGTGGAAATCGAGGTGCGTGACGCGGCCCTGCAGGTGATTGGCCCGGCTCTCGAGCGGTCCGGAGTCGGCGAGGATGCGATCCTCGGGCCGCAGATAGAGGCGCACGTTCGCGCCGGTGGCCACGCCATCGCTCGTCGTGGTGAGCTCGGCGCTGCCTACGCGATACCGGCCACCCCCGAGGCTGGTCGCGTCGAGCACGTTCACCTTGCCCAGGAAATCCGCGACGAAAGGCGAGGCCGGCTGCTCGTACACCTCGAGCGGCGTGCCCACCTGCTCGATGCCGCCCTGGTTCATCACCACGACGCGATCGGACATCGACAGCGCCTCTTCCTGGTCGTGCGTGACCATCACGGTCGTCACGCCGAGCCGCCGCTGCAGGTCGCGGATCTCCCCGCGCAGGCGCTCGCGCTCCTTCGCGTCGAGCGCGGACAGCGGCTCGTCGAGCAGCAGCAGCGACGGCGAGGTCGCGAGCGCACGCGCGAGCGCAATGCGCTGCTGCTGCCCGCCGGAGAGCTGGCTCGGAAACTTGCGCCCGGCATCGGGCAGGCCGACGAGCGCGAGCAGCTCCCGCACGCGCGCATCGATCGCGTGCCGCCCGGCGCGACGGTTGACGAGCCCGTAGGCGACGTTGTCGCGCACGGTGAGATTGGGAAACAGCGCATACGACTGGAAGACGATCCCGTAATCGCGCGCCGCCGGTGCGGCGTGCGACACGTCGCGGCCGTTCTGCACCACCGTGCCCCCCGTCTGCCGCTCGAGGCCCGCGATGATGCGCAGCAGCGTGGTCTTGCCGCAACCCGAGGGACCGAGGAAGCACACGAGCTCGCCCGGCGCGATCGCGAGATCCACCGATCGCAGCGCGACGAAATTGCCGAAGCGCTTGTGGATCGCGCAGAGCGAGAGCGCCGGGACCGCCGCCGCGGCGCCCGCCGCCGCAGCCGCGCGCGGGCCGGCCGCGACGGCATTGCCGGCAAGCGCTGCGGGCAGCGGCGAAGCCATCGCGCTAGATCACTTCGGCGCGGCTTTCGACTCGTAGCGCTTGCTCCATTCGGCGAGGATCTTGTCGCGATTCTTCGCCGCCCACATGAAGTCGTTCTTGACGAGCATGCTGCCGTAGCTCGAGGGCACGTTCGGCAGCGGCTGCGACTGGCTCGGCACGGCGACGATCGCGAAGTTCTTTGCGTAGAGCGCCATGGCGGCATCGGTCGCCGCCCAGTCCATGAGCTTCTGCGCCGCGGCGAGGTTCCTGGTGCCCTTGTGGATGCCGATGGCCTCCACGTCCCAGCCGAGGCCTTCCTTCGGGAACACGAGCTCGATCGGCTTGCCCTGCGCCTTCTCGCGGTTGGCGCGATACTCGAACGAGATGCCCACCACGTACTCGCCGTTCGCCGCCGACGCGCACGGGCGCGACCCCGAATGCATGTACTGCGCGATGTTGTCGTGCAGCCCGTCCATGTACTTCCAGCCCTCCTGCTCGCCGTAGAGCTGCAGCCACGCCGTGACGTCGAAGAAGCCGGTGCCCGAGGAGGCCGGATGCGGCATCACGATCTGGCCCTTGTAGACGGGCTTCGTGAGGTCCTTCCACGTCTCGGGCCGCGGGATGTTGCGCTTCTTCGCCTCGACCGTGTTGAAGCACACCGTGGCGCCCCACACGTCCATGCCCACCCACGTCGGCGGATTCTTCGAGTCGCGGTAGCGCGAATCGATGCGCGCAAGGCCTGCCGGTGCGTACGGCACGAGCATGCCGTCCGCGTCGAAGATGGCCATCGACGTGGCAGCCACACCCATCACCACGTCCGCCTTGGGATTGGCCTTCTCGGCGAGGAGCTTGGCGGTGATGATGCCGGTGGAGTCGCGCACCCACGTGATCTCGATCTCGGGATGCACCTTGTTGAAGCCTTCCTGGTAGGCCTTGAGCTGGTCGGTCTCGAGCGCGGTGTAGACGGTGAGCTGCGACTTCTGCGCGACGGCGCTGCCGGCGGCCAGGGCGGCGCAGGCGACGCCGCAGGTCAGGACATGCCGCCACGTCGGAAAGACTCGTTTCATGTGCTCGCTCCTCGGGGTGGGGGTGCGGGAAACGTCAGCTTCAACGGTGTGGATGACGCGCGTGTGACGCGCGCACGCTTCGCTTCGGGGTGCGGGAAATCCTACCGCGCGTGCGTGCACCGGAGCAACCGCGCGGCTCGTCGACACCGGCCGTGGTCGCACCCCCGCAGGGCCGCGCCGGCCGATTGTAGATTGTTGACAATCTACACCGCGTCGGCTCCAATATGCAAATGCTCAAGCTCGCCAAGCCCGCGGCCGCGCGCGCCCCCGGCGTCGCCCGGCGCGCATCGGCGCGCAGCGCGAAAGACGAAGCGGCGGCGCCGCCTGCGCGCGCTCCGGCGGAAGGCGCAGCCACGCCTGCAGCCGGGCGCGCCTCCATCGCCGTGCTGCAGTCGCACTCGCTGCCCGCGCTCGTGCAACTCGAGCTCGAGCGCATGATCCTCGCGGGCCAGCTCGCTCCCGGCGACAAGCTCAACGAAGCCGCCCTCGCGGAGCAGCTGGGCGTCTCGCGCGGTCCCGTGCGCGAGGCGTTTCGCGCCCTCGAGCAGTCGGGGCTCGTGCGCCTCGAGAAGAATCGCGGGGTCAGGGTGCGCCAGGTCGCGGTGGAGGAAGCCGACGACATCTACGAGCTGCGTGCGCTGCTCGACCGTTTCGCCGTCGAGCGCGTGGCGGCGAGCGCATCCGCCGAGGTGGTGCGCGAGCTGCGTGCCCAGGTGGCGCTCATGGAGAAGGCGGCGCTGCGCAACGACGTCGACACCTTCTTCGCCGCGAATCTCGCGTTCCACGATCGCCTGGTGGAGCTCGCAGGCAACGCGAAGCTCGTCAGCACCTATCGCCGGCTCGTGAACGAGCTGCGTCTGTTCCGTCGCACGGCGCTCGCCCAGGGCGGCGCCCTGCCGGTGTCCGCGCGCGAGCACCGGGCGATCGTCGAGCGCATCGCCGCGCACGACGGCGAAGGCGCGGGGCGCGCGATCCACGAGCACGTGATGGCGAGCCGCGAGCGCATGCACAAGGCCAATCCCGCGGCTGCGCCCCGGCGGACCGCGAACCTCAGGAAGACACGTTGAACACGAAAGCTCCACGCACGCTGGAGGTCAACGGACGCTCCTACGCGCTGCCGCGCGAGCGCATCGTGGTGCTGTGCATCGACGGCTGCGAGCCCGAATACATCAACCAGGCGATCGCGGCGGGCGAGATGCCGTACCTCGCTTCCATGCGCACGCGCGGGCTGTGCCTCACGGCGGATTGCGTGGTGCCGTCGTTCACGAACCCGAACAATCTTTCCATCGTCACGGGCACGACGCCCGCGGTGCACGGCATCTGCGGCAACTATTTCTGGGACCGGGATGCCGGCGCCGAAGTGATGATGAACGACCCGCGCTATCTGCGCAGCGGCACGCTGCTCGCTGCGCTGGCCGATGCCGGCGCGAAGGTCGCCGTGGTCACGGCCAAGGACAAGCTGCGCGCGCTGCTCGGCCATCGGCTCGACGGCATCTGCTTCTCCGCCGAGAAGGCCGACACGGTCACGCGCGAGGCCAACGGGATTGCGGACGCGCTGTCGCTCGTCGGGATGCCGGTGCCGTCCGTGTACAGCGCGGAGCTCTCCGAGTTCGTCTTCGCGGCGGGCGTGCGCCTGCTGGAGCGCGAGAAGCCCGACGTGACGTATCTCTCGACCACCGATTACGTGCAGCACAAGGCGGCGCCCGGCACGCCCGCCGCCAACGCGTTCTACGCGATGATGGACCGCTACCTCGGCGCGCTGGACGAGCTCGGCGCCCTGGTCGTGCTCACCGCCGATCACGGCATGAACGCCAAGACGGACGCCTTCGGCGCGCCGAACATCGTGTTCCTCCAGGATGTGCTCGACGGCCGCGCGGGCAAGGGCAGCACGCGCGTGATCCTGCCCATCACCGATCCCTACGTCGTGCACCACGGCGCGCTGGGCTCGTTCGCCACCGTGTATCTCTCGACGCCCGCAGCGCGCGACGACATTGCGGATGCGATCGCCGCCCTGCCCGGCATCGAGCGCGTGCTCACGCGCGAAGCGGCGTGCAAGGCGTTCGAGCTGCCGGCCGATCGCATCGGCGACCTCGTCGTCGTTTCCGAGCGGCTGACGGTGATCGGCACCTCGCGCGACCGGCACGATCTGTCCGGGCTCGACGCGCCGCTGCGCTCCCACGGGGGTGTGTCGGAGCAGCAGGTGCCGCTGATCGCGAATCGCCGGCCGTCGGCGTCGTTGCCGCAGCGGCGCTGGCGCAACTTCGACGCGTTCGACCTCGCGCTCAACCACCTGCAGCAGGTCGTGTGATGAACGCGCCCGCGGCCGCAGGCTTCGCGCCCATGCCGGGGATGCTCGCCGAGCTGGAGGGGCTGCGGCAGCGGCCACGTCCTGCGCGAGAAGATGCGCATCGCGGGCGAGCTCGTCGGCACCGCGCGCACGCTCGACGTGCACAACCCCTACACCGGCGCGGTAGTCGGCACCGTGCCGGTGGCAAGCGTCGAGGACGTCCGCCGCGCGATCGGCATCGCCCGCGCCTACCGCCCCACCCTCACCCGCTTCGAGCGCTACGGCGATCCTGCAGCGCACGGCCGAGCTCATCCGCAGCCGCACCGATGCGCTGTCGGATCTCATCACGTCCGAGTGCGGGATCTGCAAGAAGGATTCGCTCTACGAGGTCGGCCGCGCGTGCGACGTGTTCGTGTTCGCGGGCAACGCCGCGCTGCAGGACGACGGACAGGTGTTCTCGTGCGATCTCACCCCGCACGGCAAGCAGCGCAAGGTCTACACCCTGCGCGAGCCGCTGCTCGGGGTGATCGCGGCCATCACGCCGTTCAACCACCCGCTGAACCAGGTCGCGCACAAGGTCGCGCCCGCCATCGCGACCAACAACCGGATGGTGCTCAAGCCCACCGAAAAGACGCCGCTCTCCGCGCTCGCGCTGGCCGACATCCTGTACGAAGCGGGGCTGCCCCCCGCGATGCTCTCCGTGGTCACGGGCGACCCGCGCGAGATCGCAAACGAGCTGCTCACCCATCCGGACGTCGATCTCGTCACCTTCACCGGCGGGGTCGCGGTCGGGAAGCACATCGCGGCCACGGCTGTCTACAAGCGGCAGGTGCTCGAGCTCGGCGGCAACGATCCCATCATCGTGATGGAGGACGCGGACCTCGACGAGGCGGCGGCGCTCGCCGCTGCGGGCTCGTACAGGAACTCCGGCCAGCGCTGCACCGCGGTGAAGCGCATGCTGGTGCACGAGGCCGTGGCCGACGGCTTCGTCGAGCGCCTGCTCGAACGCACGCGCGCATGGACCTACGGCGATCCCATGGACCCGACGCTCGACATGGGCACGGTGATCGACGAAGCTGCGGCAAGGAGCTTCGAGGCGCGGGTGAACGAGGCCGTCTCGCTCGGCGCGCGCCTGCTGCACGGCAACGTGCGCCGCGGCGCGCTGTACTCGCCCACCGTGCTCGATCGCGTGCAGCCGGACATGCCGCTGGTGAAGCACGAGACCTTCGGGCCGGTGTCGCCGGTCATTCGCGTGCGCGACATCGACGACGCGATCCGCATCGCCAACTCGACCGCGTACGGGCTGTCGTCGGCCGTCTGCACCAACCGCCTGGACTACATCACCCGCTTCGTGTCGGAGCTGCGCGTCGGCACCGTGAACGTGCGGGAAGTGCCGGGCTACCGTCTGGAACTGACGCCCTTCGGCGGGATCAAGGACTCCGGCCTCGGCTACAAGGAAGGCGTGCAGGAGGCGATGAAGAGCTTCAGCAACATGAAGACGTACTCCCTGCCGTGGTAGGAAGGCGCCACGTCGCCGGGCTGCGGGCGGCGCGATGACCGCGCGTGCGCTGCCTGCTGCCACCTCGGCGCCGGTCGACGCGGCCGCGGAAGGCGACGTCAACCGCTCGCCGCTGCGGCAGCGGTTCGAGACCGAGCACCTGCACGACGCAACGCGCCTCCTTCTCGATGCGGACGCGCTTCACTTCCTGCACCAGTCCCTCTCGACGCCCTGCGTCAACGCCCTCGTCGCCGCCGAGGGCATCTGGCTCGAAGATTGCGAGGGTCGGCGGATCATGGATTTCCACGGCAACAACGTGCATCAGGTGGGCTACCGCCATCCGCGGGTGATCGCCGCCGTGAAGGCCCAGCTCGACACGCTGCCGTTCTCGCCCCGACGGTTCACCAACCCGGCCGCGGTCGACCTCGCCGGGCGCCTTGCGTCGCTCGCGCCCGACCCGCTCGCCAAGGTGCTGTTCGCGCCGGGCGGCACGCTCGCCATCGGCATGGCGCTCAAGCTCGCCCGTCTCGCCACCGGGCGCCACAAGACGCTCTCGCTGTGGGACTCGTTCCATGGCGCTTCGCTCGACGCGATCTCGATCGGCGGCGAGGCGGTGTTCCGCAAGGGCATCGGGCCCGTTGCTGCCCGGCACCGAGCACGCGCCGCCCTGCGATCCCTCCGGCTGCAGCTTCGGCTGCGGCGGGAACTGCAGCCTGCGCTGTGCGGACTATCTGGAATACGTGCTGGCCAAGGAAGAGGACATCGGCGCGGTCATCGTGGAGACGGTGCGCTGCACCGACGTGCAGATTCCTCCGCCCGGCTATTACCGCAAGCTGCGCGACGCGTGCGACCGGCACGGTGCGCTGCTGATCCTCGACGAGGTGCCGATCTGCCTCGGCCGCACCGGACGCATGTTCGCGTTCGAGCACTACGACATCGTTCCGGACATGGTGGTTTTGGGCAAAGGTCTTGGCGGCGCGGTCTTTCCGATGGCGGCGCTCGTCGCCCGCAAGGACCTCGACATCGCGCGCGGACCGCGCGCTCGGCCACTACACCCACGAGAAGAGCTCCGTGGGCTGTGCGGCCGCGCTGGCGACGCTCGACGTGATCGAGGAGGAAGGCCTGCTCGAGCGCTCGCGCCGGCTGGGCGAGCGTGCGCTGGGCCGGATGCGCAGCCTCCAGGAGCGCCATCCGCTGGTCGCGGACGTGCGCGGGATCGGCCTCTTGCTCGGGATCGAGCTCGCCCGCGACGGCAAGCCGGCGCGACACGAAGCCGAGGCGGTGATGTACCGTTGCCTTGCGCAGGGCCTGTCGTTCAAGGTGGGTCAGGGCAACGTGCTGACCCTTTCGCCGCCGCTCGTGATCGCCGAAGCGGACCTCGATCGCGCGTTCGACGTCATCGACGGCGCGCTCGCGGCCGTCGAGGCCGGGACCGCCGCGCTAACGCCGCACATGCAGACGCTGCTCAACCTCCTCGCCGGCGTGTCGCTCCTCGTGTGGGGCACGCACATCGTGCGCACCTCGATCCTGCGCCTGTACGGCGGCGATCTGCGGCGCGTGCTGCGCCAGAGCGTCGGTCACCCCGTGTCCGCATTCTTTGCCGGCCTGGGTGTCACCGGCCTCATCCAGAGCAGCACGGCCACGGCCCTCATCGTGGCCGCGTTCGCCGGCCAGGGTCTCATCGGGACCACGCCCGCGCTCGCCGTGATGCTCGGCGCCGACGTCGGCACGTCGCTCGTCACGCTCATCCTGTCGTTCGACCTGTCGTGGCTCGCGCCGCTGCTCATCTTCGTGGGCGTGTCGCTGTTCCTCACGTGGGAGGCAACCACCGTGGGCCGCTTCGGGCGCATCCTGATCGGGCTCGGGCTGATCATCTTCGCGCTGCAATGGATCGGTGTGGCCGCGCAGCCGATCGCGCATGCCGCCGGCGTCAAGGTCATCTTCGCGTCGCTCACGGGCGACGCGCTCCTCGACATGCTCGTCGCCGCGCTGTTCACGGTCATGTGCTACTCGAGCCTCGCGGTGGTGCTGCTGGTGGCCTCGCTCGCGTCGCTGCACGTGATCGCGACTGCCGGTCGCCCTCGGGCTCGTGCTCGGCGCCAACTTCGGCAACGGCCTGCTCGGCATGCTCTCGACGCTCAAGTCGCCGCCGGAAGCGCGTCGGGTGACGCTCGGCAATTTCATCTTCAAGCTGATCGGCTGCATCGTCGCCGTGCCGCTGCTCGGAGTCATCAGCCGCTTCGTGGCCGACGCGGGCCTCGATCCCGCCCGGCAGGTGGTGCTGTTCCACCTGGCCTTCAACGTCGTGCTGGCGCTCGCGTTCCTGTTCTTCACCGCGCCCATCGCGCGCATCGCCGAGCGTCTGCTGCCTGCGCGCGACCTCGCCGACGACCCGGCCAAGCCGCGGCACCTCGATCCGTCCGCGCTCGCCACACCTTCGCTCGCGATCTCCTACGCCGCCCGCGAGGCGCTGCGCATCGGCGACGTGATCGAGGAGATGCTCGTGGGCACCCTCACGGTGGTGCGCACCAACGACCGCGTGCTGGCCGAGCGCCTGCGCAAGATGGACGACGTGGTCGACGAGCTCTATACCGCGGTCAAGCTCTACCTCACGCAGATCTCGCGCGAGGCGCTGGAGGAAAAGGAAGGCCGGCGCTGGACGGACATCGTGTCGTTCACGATCAACATGGAGCAGATCGGCGACATCATCGAGCGCATCGTCACCGACGTCGTCGACAAGAAGATCGACAAGGGCCGCAACTTCTCCGAAGCGGGAATGGCCGAGATCTGCGACCTCCACTCGCGCCTCGTGGCCAACCTGCGCTTCGGGATGACCGTGTTCATGACCGGCGACCTGAGGAGCGCGCAGGAGCTCCTCGCGCAAAAGGTGCTGATCCGCGACCTCGAGCGCACGTACGCCAACTCGCACCTCGAGCGCCTCGCCGACCACACCGCGGAGAGCATCGAGACCTCCTCGCTGCACATCGACCTCATCGCCGATCTGCGTCGCATCAACTCGCACATCTGCTCGATCGCATATCCGATCCTCGAGGAAGCCGGCGTGCTCGCGCGCACCCGCCTCAAGGATGCGACGCCGGCGGCGGGACCGCGTCGCGCCCCGGCCGACGACGACGATCCCAAGCCGCAGGCGTGGCAGAAGCGCAAGCCCCGCACGGCGTGACGTTACTCGGAGTAAGACGCGGGCGTTTTACTCCGAGTAACGGGGTCGGGGTACGCGCGTGACCAGCAACGAGCTGACGTTGGGCGTTACGCTCGCGGTGCTCGGCGCCGGCCTGCTGCACGCGGCCTGGAACGCGCTGCTCAAGTCCGCGCCCGGTGGCGATCCGATGCTCGACACCGCGGCCGTCGTCGGCGGCTCGTCGGTCGCGTGCCTGTTCGCCGTCCCCTTCGTGCCCCTGCCCCATCCCGCCGCGTGGGCCTTCATGGCGGCCTCGTCCGCCATTCACTTCGCGTATTACTTCACGCTCGCGCAGGCGTATCGCACGGGCGATCTCTCCTTCGCGTATCCCTTGATGCGCGGCACCGCCCCCCTGCTCGTGACGGTGCTCGGCATCGTGTTCCTGCACGAGTGGCCGACGCCGCAGGTCGCCGTCGGCATCGCGCTGATCTGCGCCGGCATCGTGAGCATCGCGTTCATCCGACGCGAGCGACATCCGCGGGCGGCCGCGCGCTGGGCGTTCGCGAACGCAGCCATCATCGCGTGCTATACGCTGGTCGACGGCGCGGGCGCACGGGCCTCCGGTGCCGCGCTGAGCTACGTGAGCTGGCTGTGCCTGCTCGAAGGCCTGCCCTTCCTGCTCTGGATCCGGTGGCGCCGCGGCGCCGACGGCCACCGCGTATCTGCGCCGCGCCGGTCCGCGCGGCCTGCTCGCCGGGACCGTCAGCGTTGCCGCCTACGGCATCGTGCTCTGGGCGATGACGCGCGCGCCCGTCGCTGCGGTGTCCGCGTTGCGGGAGACTTCGGTGCTCTTCGCCGCCGTGATCGGCGCCCTCTGGCTGCGCGAGGGCTTCGGCTTTGCGCGCATGGCCGGCGCCGCGAGCGTGGTCGCCGGCATCGCCACCATGAAGCTCTGAACGACGACAGTCACCCACGCGACGACGACAACAACGAAAGGTCGCCATGAACCTGCCTCCAGGCCACGCCTCGACGGTGATCGTCGGCGGGGGCATCGCCGGCGTGTCCACCGCCTATCACCTCGCGAAGCTCGGCGTGCGCGACGTGCTGCTGCTCGAGCAGGGCAAGCTCACCTGCGGCACCACCTGGCACGCGGCCGGCCTCGTGGGCCAGCTGCGCGCAACCCGCAACGCGACGCGCATGAGTCGCTACGGCATCGAGCTCTATTCGAGCCTCGAGCGCGAGACGGGTCTGGCGACGGGATGGAAGCAGTGCGGGAGCCTCAACGTCGCGCGCACGCCCGAGCGCCTCACGCTGTACAGGCGCCAGATGGCGCGCGCGCGCAGCTTCGGCATCGAGTTCGACTTCATCACGCCAGCCGAAGCAGGACGGCTCGCGCCGATCCTGCGCACCGACGATCTCGCCGGCGCCGTGTGGATCCCGGGCGACGGCAAGGTGAATCCCACCGATCTCACGCAATCGCTCGCCAAGGGCGCGCGCAACGCGGGGGCCGCGCTGCTCGAAGGCGTGCGGGTCACGGGCGTCACGCTGCACAATGGTCGCGTCGCGGGCGTGCAGTGGCGCGCGGGCGAAGCGACGGGAACGACCCGGTGCGAGACGCTCGTGAACTGCGGCGGCCAGTGGGCGCGCGCGTTCGGGCGCATGGCCGGCGTGACCGTGCCGCTGTACGCAGCGGAGCACTTCTATCTCGTGACCAGGCCCATCGCAGGCGTCACGCCGGCGTTGCCGGTCGTTCGCGATCCGGACGGCTGCATCTACTACAAGGAAGAAGTCGGCGGCCTCGTCATGGGCGGGTTCGAGCCGCGCGCCAAGCCGTGGAATGTCGAGCCCATTCCGGACGGCTTCGAGTTCCAGCTGCTGCCCGAAGACTGGGACCAGTTCCAGATCCTGATGGAGCACGCGATCCACCGCACGCCGTGCCTCGAGACGGCGCAGGTGAAGCTGCTGCTGAACGGCCCCGAAAGCTTCACGCCCGACGGCAACTTCATCCTCGGCGAGGCGCCGGAAGTGCGCGGCTATTTCGTGTGCGCCGGATTCAACTCGGCGGGCATCGCGAATGCCGGCGGTGCGGGGCGCCTCATGGCCGAGTGGATCAGCGCCGGCGAAGCGCCGCTCGACCTCTGGGATGTCGACATCCGCCGCTTCGCGCCGTTGCACGCCAACCGGCGGCATCTCGCGGACCGCACCGTCGAGTCGCTTGGACTGCACTACGCGATGCGCTGGCCGCGCGAGGAGCTCGCGAGCGTGCGTCCACTGCGGCGCTCGCCGCTCTACGATCGCCTGCGCGCGAAGGGTGCCGTGTTCGGCACGAAGATGAACTGGGAGCGCGCGAACTATTTCCTCCCGGCAGGTGCGCGCGTTCCCGCGCCGACCTTCGGCACGCCGGGATGGCTGCCGCACGTGCTCGAGGAGCAGCGCGCGTGCCGCGAGGACGCGGCGGTCTTCGATCAGACTTCGTTCGCCAAGTTCGTGCTCAAGGGCCGCGACGCCGTGCGCGTGCTGCAGCGCCTCGCGGCCAACGACGTCGACGTCGCGCCGGGGCGCATGGTCTACACCGCGTTGCTGAATCATCGCGGCGGGTTCGAGAGCGACGTCACCGTCACGCGCCTCGCGCCCGACGCGTTCTTCATCGTCACCGGCTCGGCGCAGGGGACGCGCGATGCCGCATGGATCGAGCGCCACATCGGCGCGGACGAGCACGCGAGCCTGGTCGACGTCACGAGCGCGTACTGCGTCATCTCGGTGATGGGCCCGAAGGCCGAGGCGCTGCTCGCTTCGCTTTCGTCCGACGACCTCTCGCGGGCTGCGATGCCCTTCGCCACCGCGCGCGACATCGACGTGGGCTATGCCCGGGTGCGGGCGGCGCGCATGAGCTACGTGGGCGGTCCCGGCTTCGAGCTCTACGTGGCGAGCGACCAGTGCGTCACGCTCTACGACGCGCTGGCGGAGGCGGGCCCGCGCTTCGGTCTGCGGGATGCGGGTTACTACACGCTCGACGCGCTGCGCATCGAAGCCGGCCGCCGCGCGTGGGGTGCCGAGCTCTCGCCGGACGAGACGCCGTTCGAGGCCGGGCTCGACCATGCGGTCAAGCTCGACAAGGGCGTGGACTTCATCGGCCGCGAGGCGCTCGTGCGCCAGCAGCGCGAAGGCGTGACGAAGCGCCTCGTGCTGCTCGCGTTCGACGATCCCGACGCGTTTCCCTGGGGCGGCGAGCCCGTGCTCATGGACGGGCGCAACATCGGGGAACTCACGTCCGCCGGGTACAGTCGCAAATGTGGGCGCGCGATCGCGATGGCGTATGCTCGGACCGAGCATGCTTGCAGCGACGAGGCGCTGCTGCGCGCGCGCTACGAGGTGGAGATCGCCGGCGTGCGCTACGGCGCCACGGCGCATCGCGGGCCTCTCTGACCCGGACGCTGCGTCTCCGTCGCATCGACGATCGCGATCACACGTCTCGATTGCCCCACATGATGCCGACGCCTTCGCTGGGATTCCGCCATCGCGGCGCTGCTGCATCGCGGGAACGGCGCGGCCGCCGCCGCGCTCGAGACCCCCGTGCCCAACCCGTACTACGACCCTTCGAAGCCGCATCACACGCCCACCGGCTTTCGCAACCGCTACGTCGATCTCGAGCCGCGCGGGTTCTGGAAGTGGCAGTGGGAGCGCTGGACCAACGGCCTGCCCGCAACGCCGCCCGAGGGCTGGAATTTCCCCGTGCTGCAGCCCGATGTGACCTGGCTCGCGCAGAACGGCCACGAGGCCACGGTCACCTGGATCGGACACGCGACCGTGCTGCTGCAGCTCGCCGGCCGCAACGTCCTCACCGACCCGCACTTCAGCGAGCGCGCATCGCCCGTCTCGTTCGCGGGTCCCAAGCGCATCGTGCCGCCGGCGATCGCCCTCGATGCCCTGCCGCACATCGACCTCGTCGTGATCTCGCACAACCATTTCGATCACCTCGACGAGGCGAGCGTGCTGGCGCTGGCGCACCAAAGAGGCGGACCGCCGCGCTTCGTCGTGCCGCTCGGGATCGGCGCCTGGCTGCGCGAGCGCGGCATCGAGAACGTGGACGAGATCGACTGGTGGGACTCGGTGCAGCCTCGACGGGATCACCGTGCACCTCGTGCCCGTCCAGCACTGGAGCGCGCGCACGCTGTGGGACCGCAACGAGACGCTATGGGGCGGCTTCGTGCTCGAGACGTCGGACCTGCGAGTGTTCCACGCCGGCGACACCGGGTATTCGCGCGACTTCGCGGACATTCATGCGCGCTACGGGGACTTCGATCTCGCGCTGCTGCCCATCGGAGCCTACGCGCCGCGCTGGTTCATGTCGCGCCAGCACATCGAGCCGCGCGAGGCCGTCCGCGTCGCGATGGATCTTCACGCTCGCCACGCCCTCGCGGTGCACTGGGGCACGTTCGTGCTCTCCGACGAGCACATGGACGAGCCGCCCGCGAAGCTCGCCGAGGCGGTGCGCGCGAGCGGCATGCCGGAGGGGTGGTTCTGGGTCTTCCGGCACGGCGAGACGCGCGCGCTCGCACCGCACGCTCCGACGGCGCCGGCGCGCTGACGCGCGGCGTCCGCGACCAGCGCGCCATCGCGGATCGGCATGCGGACGCCGCCCCCGCGATCGGGGCCACGACGCCGCTAGTGCAATCCTGGGCCGGCTATGGTTTCATCGGGCTTCGTCGAACCCACGCGCCCGCGACCCGCCACGAGCATGCCCCATCGATTCAGCACTCCGCCCCGGCGCGGTCGCACCCCATCCAAGCCCGGCGCCGTGCCCGGTCAGGTCCAGAGCCTCACGCGCGGGCTGCAGATCCTCGAAGTGCTGGGCCGCGCCGAAGGCGGCCTCACGCTCACGGAGCTCGCGCAGCGCGTGACGCTGCCCGCCTCGACCACGCATCGCCTGCTCGCCACCCTCGAAAGCATGGGCTACGTGTATCAGGCGGGCGATCTCGGGCTGTGGTATGTCGGCCTGCAGGCGTTCGCCGTCGGCTCGAGCTTCCTCAGCAACCGCGACTTCGTTGCGCAGAGCCACGTCTACATGCGACGGCTGATGGAGCAGTCCGGCGAAACGGCGAATCTCGCGGTGCTCGACGGCAGCGAAGCGGTGTTCATCGCGCAGGTCCAGTGTCGCGAGATCATGCGCCTGCTGGTGAAGCTCGGCTCGCGCGCACCGTTGCACGCGTCGGGCGTGGGCAAGGCGATCTTCGCGGCGCTGCCCGACGAGCAGATCGACGCGATCCTCAAGGTGCGCGGGCTGCCGCGCATCACCGAAAGCACGATCGTCGCGCCCGAGACGATGTGGTCGGCGCTGCGGGTGATCCGCCAGCGCGGCTGGTCCTTCGACGACGAGGAGCATCTGCTCGGCACGCGCTGTGTGGCGGCCTCCGTGTACGACGAGCACGCCGAGCCGATGTGCGCCATCTCGCTCGCGGGGCCCGCAACGCGGTTGCCCGACGAGCGCATCAAGCAGCTCGGTCCGATCGTGGCGCACACCGCCGAGGAGCTCACGAAGAAGCTCGGCGGGCGCTGGCCGCATCCGTACTGACCCACCCGTTACTCGGAGTAAATACTCAGAGTAACGGGGCCGACGTCAGGGCGGGCAGCTCTTCACGGCGCGACCCGCCATGCGCTCCCAGCGCGCGGCGAGCGTGGGCGCAACGGGCGTGCGCCATGCGTCCAGCAACTGCCCCGCGCCGTCCGGATCGTTGCACACGAGCACGACATCGCAGCCTGCGCTGACGGCAGCCTGCGCGCGATCGACCATGCCTCCCGCGACGCGCGCTCCGGCCATGCCGAGGTCGTCCGAGAAGATCACGCCGTCGAAGCCGAGGCGCCCACGCAGGATGTCCTGCAGCCACACGCGCGAGAACCCCGCCGGCTGCGCGTCGACCTTCGGATACACCACGTGCGCGGGCATGATCCCCTCGATGCCGCAGCGGCACAGCACCCCGAACGGCACGAGATCGTCGATCACGAGCTCTTCGAGGGTGCGCTCGTCGACCGGAAGGTCGGTGTGCGAGTCCGCTTCCGCATAGCCGTGTCCGGGAAAATGCTTGCCCACGCCGGGCATGCCGCCCGCAGCAAGCCCGGCGTGCAACGCCGCCGCGAGATGCGCCACCGCATTCGGATTGCGATGGAAGGCGCGATTGCCGATGACGGCGCTGCGGCCGTAGTCGATGTCGAGCACGGGCGTGAAGCTGAAGTCGACGCCGCACGCGCGCAGCTCCGAGGCGAGATGCCAGCCCCAGCGCCGTCCTTCACGCGCGGCGAGGGCGACATCGCGATCCCAGGCCTGCCCGAGCTCGCGCATGGCCGGGATGGCGGTGAAGCCGTCGCGAAAGCGCTGCACGCGTCCGCCTTCGTGATCCACCGCCACCAGCAGCGCGGGCGATCGGATCGCCTCGATGTCGCGCGTGAGCGCAACGAGCTGCTCGCGCGACACGTAATTGCGCGCGAACAGGATCACGCCACCGACCAGCGGGTGGCCAAGCCGCTCGCGCTCCTCGGCCGCGAGCTCGGTGCCCGCGATGTCGAGCATCACGGGTCCGCGCGGAAGCATCGTGCGCGCGAGGCCGGCTGTGGTCATCGACGGTCTCCCGGCCGTGATCCTCGAGTCCGTACGATCACGGCGCGACTCCCGGCATGCGCTGCGCGGCTTCGCGCAGCAGATCCTTCATCGTGCGCACCGCTTCGCGCAGACCCACGAACAAGGCGCGCGAGACGATCGCGTGCCCGATGTGCAGCTCGCGCACGCCGGGCAGCGCCGCAACCGGCTGCACGTTGAAGTAGTTGAGCGCGTGACCGGCGTTGAAGCGCATGCCCGCGTCGAGGATGGCCGCTCCGGCAACGCGCAGCGTCTCGAGCTCCGCAACGACGGGCGCGCTGCGCGCATCCCGGCCCCGGGCGTGAAACGCGTGCGCATACGGCCCGGTATGCAGCTCGCAGACGCGCGCGCCGATCCGCGCCGCCGCCTCGACCTGCGCGAGCTCGGCGTCGATGAAGACACTCGTCACGATGCCCGCGCCCGCAAGGCGCTGCACGACATCGGCAAGGCGTTGCTCCTGCCCGGCCACGTCGAGGCCGCCCTCGGTGGTGATCTCGTGCCGGCCCTCGGGCACGAGCATCGCCATCTCGGGCTTCAGGCGACAGGCGATGTCCACCATCTCGGCGGTCGGCGCCATCTCCAGGTTGAGCTTGATGTGCACCAGGTCGCGCAGGCGGCGCACGTCCTCGTCCTGGATGTGGCGGCGATCCTCGCGCAGGTGCACGGTGATGCCGTCCGCGCCGCCGAGATGCGCCTCGACGGCGGCCCACACGGGGTCGGGTTCGTAGGTGCGCCGCGCCTGCCGCACGGTGGCGACGTGGTCGATGTTGACACCGAGCTCAATCACGGGTGTTGTCCTCGTCGGATGGCAGCGCGCCCGGATCGCGCGCGGGGTCGAGCGCCTGCAGGTCGCGAAACAGGCGCCGGCTTTCGACGCCGCGTTGCTCGAGATAGTGGTCGAGCACCTCGCGCATGAGGCGTTTCGCCTCGGCGGCCGTCTCGCTGTCGGGGTAATGATCGCCGGCGAGCGCGAGCAGCGTTGCACCGCGCACGACGGGACCGCGCTGCGCGGGCATTCCGCGCCCGGGCGCATCCACCGCGCACGGGCCGCGATCGAACGCGTAATGGTAGCGCGCCTGCGCCTGCACCTCGCGCCCGGTGTCCGCTTCCCGCACGAGGGGCAACGCGTAGCCGAGCGCCGCGAGCAGCCGCACCTCGAAGCGGCGCAGCACGCGCGCCTGGTCCTCGCCGGCGACGAGATCGACGAGCGCGGCCTGATAATCCTCGTACAGCGCGGCGTGCGGATCTTCGCGCGGCAGGAGCTTCAGCAGCAGCTCGTTGAGATAGAACCCGCACAGCAGCGCCGATCCGCCGGGCAGCGGCAAACCTCCCCGCCATTCCGCCTTGATGAGCGTCTTCAATTCCTGCTGCCCCGACCACGACAGCAGCAGCGGCTGGAAGCCCTGCAGCAGCCCGCGCAACTCGGAGCGGGGACGCTTGGCGCCGCGCGCGACGAGCGCCACGCGCCCGAAGTTGACGGTGAACGCCTCGACGATGAGGCTCGTCTCGCGATAGGGATAGGTGTGCAGCACGAACGCGGGCTCGTCGTCGCGCCGCAGCGGTTGCGCGCGGGCCATCAGCGCGTCGGCGCGAGCGCCCTGCCGCGCGCACCGTTACCCCGGGCGCACCCCGGAGGTACCCCACGGCTGACGCTAGTATCCGAACCGCTGCAACGAGGCATCGTCGTCGGCCCAGCCGCGCTTCACCTTCACCCACACCTCGAGGAACACGCGGCCGCCGAACATGCGCTCCATGTCCTCGCGCGCCCGGGTGGCGATCTCCTTCATGCGCGACCCGCGCTCGCCGAGCAGGATGGCACGCTGGTTGGCCTTCTCCACGTAGACCGTCGCGTGGATGCGGCGCATGTCGCCTTCCTGCTGGAAGGAATCGATCGCCACGGTCGTGGCATACGGGACCTCGTCCCCGAGCAGCCGGAAGATCTTCTCGCGCACGAACTCGGAGGCGAGGAAGCGCTCGTCGCGGTCGGTGAGCTCGTCCTCGGGGTAGATCGCCTCCGCCTCGGGCAGCAGGTCGCGCACGCGTGCGCAGCAGCTCGTCGAGCCCGCGATCCTTCTCCGCGCTCACCGGCACGATCGCGACGAACGGATGGAGCGGCGCGAGCTCGGCCATCTGCGGCAGGAGGAGGTCGCGCTGCGCGAGGCGATCGATCTTGTTCAGCGCCACCACCGCCTGCGCATCCTTCGGCAGCAGCGCGATCACGGCGCGATCGGCCGCGACGGTGCGTCCCGCCTCGATGACGACGATCACCGCATCGATGCCGGCGAGGCTCTGCGTCACGGCGCGGTTCATGCGCTCGTTCAGGCGCGAGCGATGCAGCGTCTGGAATCCCGGGGTGTCGACGAACACGAACTGCGTGTCGTCGCGCGTGAGGATGCCGGTCACGCGATGCCGCGTCGTCTGCGCCTTGCGCGACGTGATGCTGACCTTCTGGCCCACGAGGTGGTTGAGCAGCGTGGACTTGCCGACGTTGGGCCGGCCGACGATGGCCACGTGCCCGCAGCGGAAAGGCGTCGTTGCGGCTGTCGTCGTCGGCGTGTCAGTCATGGCGATCCGCAATGGCCTCGTAGGCCGCCGCCGCGGCACGTTGTTCCGCCACGCGTCGGCTCGGTCCCTCGCCGACGGTGGTCACGCCGAGCGCGGCGATGCGACATTCGACGCCGATGCTCTGGGCATGCGCTTCACCGGTCATGCTCACCACGACGTACTCCGGCACCGCGAGCTTGCGCCCCTGCAGCCACTCCTGCAGACGCGTCTTCGCATCCTTGCGCCGCGCCGCGGGATCGATGGCCGCAAGCTCGGCGGCGAACACCTTCTCGATGACGCGCGTCGCTGCCTCGAAGCCGCCGTCGAGGAACACGGCACCGAACAGCGCCTCCAGCGCGTCGGCGACGATCGAGGGCTGCTGCGTGAGCCCGGTCTTGACCGCGCCTTCGCCGAGGCGCAGCTCGGGCCCGAGGCCGAGGTCGAGCGCGATGCGTCCCAGCACGTCGCGGTTCACGAGATTGGCGCGCGCCCGCGACAGGTCTCCCTCGGCCGCGTTCGGGAAGCGCCGGTAGAGGGCCTGAGCGACGACGCAGCCGAGCACCGCATCGCCGACGAACTCGAGCCGCTCGTTGTGCGCTGCGCCGTAGCTGCGGTGCGTCAGCGCCTGGACGAGCAGCGCCGGTTGCGAGAACGCGTAACCGATGCGGTCACGCAAGGCGGTCGAAGCCATCCCCCGCAGGCGTCGCCACGGCGCCCGTCAGCGCGTCGCGGTGACGTCGAAGTCGAGCACGAGGCTCGCGTTGGCGACGAGGTGCAGGGTGCGGGTCCAGGAGACGCTCGCGGTCACCGTGTTCCGCTCCTTGGTGAACTCGACGTCCTTGCCGCTCACCGACTCGATGTAGCCCGCGTCGATGCGGCGCTGGAAGGCCTTCTGCACGTCGGCGACGCCGGTCGGGTCCTTCACTTCCTGCAGGGCCTCGTTGAGCGCGGCCTTCACCGAGTAGTACTCGATCACGGCGGGCGCGATGCGGAAGCCCAGCATCACCACGACCATCACCACGGCCGCGACGAATAGGAAGCCGAACATCGTGATGCCGCGCTGCCTGCGTGTGTCCTGCATGGCTGTCCCCTCAGCGGATGCTGGATCCGACGCGCTTGAACGCGAGGCTGCTGATGTCGTCCCAGTTGAACCAGATGAAAAACGCGCGGCCGCGGATGTGATCGTCGGGGACGAAGCCCCAGTAGCGGCTGTCGTCGCTGTTGTCGCGGTTGTCGCCCATCATGAAGTACTCGCCCGGCGGGACGCGGCACGTGAATCCGCGGTCATTGTAATCGCAGTTCTCGTGTCCCGGGAAAGGCCGCACGTTCTGCGGGTAGATCGGCGGTGCGGCAGGGTTCCACGCGATGTCGTGCGTCTTCGTGCCCTCGCCCGTATCCACCGTCTCGCGCAGGCGATCCGTGGTCTCGAAGCGCAAGCCCTCGAGATAGCTGTACGTTCCGTCGCGCTCGAGCGGCCACGGCTTGCCGTTCACCGTGAGCTGCTTGTCCCTGTAGACCACCTGGTCGCCGCCCACCCCCACCACGCGCTTGATGAAGTCCTGCGACGGATTCACCGGATAGCGGAAGACCACGACGTCGCCGCGCTTCGGGTCGCCGATCGGCACGATCTTCTGCTCGATGACCGGCAGGCGCAAGCCGTATGCGAACTTGTTCACCAGGATGAAGTCGCCGACCTCCAGCGTCGGCCTCATCGAAGACGACGGGATCTTGAACGGCTCCGCGATGAACGAGCGCAGCAGGAACACGATCAGCAGAACCGGGAAGAAGCTCTTGGGGTACTCGATCCACCACGGTTCCGGCGCGCCGGGCTCGCGCGACTTCGACCACCACAGCTTGTCGCCGAGCGCGACGATGCCGGTGACGAGCGTCGCTAGGAAAAGGATGAGCGCGAAGTTCATTGCGTAGAGGTGAGGCGAACGTGCGTTGCAGGGCGGGGCGCGGAAGTCCCGCGCGGATTGTCACATGCCGCGCGCCCGGCCGCGCCGACGCTGCGACGAACCGCGGCTCCGGGAGCGCGGAGTGTCTCATTTGCATCGCGTGCGCCCTCGTGTCCCGAGGACGCGTCGATCCGCCACGGCCGTGCGGCGCTGATGCGCGGTCGTGCATCACTTGTTGTCGCCTACCTGCAGGATGGCGAGGAACGCCTCCTGCGGGATCTCGACGCTGCCCACCGCCTTCATGCGCTTCTTGCCGGCCTTCTGCTTCTCGAGCAGCTTCTTCTTGCGCGTGATGTCGCCGCCGTAGCACTTGGCGAGCACGTTCTTGCGCATCGCCTTCACCGTCTCGCGGGCGATGATCTGCGCGCCGATGGAGGCCTGCACCGCGACGTCGAACATCTGCCGCGGAATGAGGCTGCGCATGCGGGTCACGACCTCGCGGCCGCGGTAGATCGCATTCGCCCGATGCACCATCACCGACAGCGCATCGACGCGCTCGCCGTTGATCAGGATGTCGAGCTTGACCACGTCCGCCGCCCGGAACTCCTTGAACTCGTAGTCGAGCGACGCGTAACCGCGCGACACCGACTTCAGCTTGTCGAAGAAGTCCATCACCACTTCGGCCATCGGCAGCTCGTAGGTGAGGATCACCTGGCGGCCGACGTACTGCATGTTCTTCTGCGCGCCGCGCTTCTCCGTGCACAGCGTGATCACCGGGCCGACGTACTCGTGCGGCACGAGGATGGTGGAGGTGATGATCGGCTCGCGGATCTCCTCCACCCGCGACAGGTCGGGCAGCTTCGACGGGTTCTCGATCTCGATGACCGTGCCGTCGCGCAGCAGCACCTGGTACACCACCGTCGGCGCGGTGGTGATGAGGTCCATGTCGTACTCGCGCTCGAGGCGCTCCTGCACGATGTCCATGTGCAGCAGGCCGAGGAAGCCGCAGCGGAAGCCGAAGCCGAGCGCCTGCGAGACTTCCGGCTCGTAGTGCATCGACGCGTCGTTGAGCTTGAGCTTGTCGAGCGCGTCGCGCAGCGCCTCGTACTGGTTCGCCTCGACGGGATAGAGGCCCGCGAACACCTGCGGCTTCACCTCCTTGAATCCGGGCAGGGCCGCAGCGGCGGGACGGTTCGCGAGCGTGATCGTGTCGCCGACCTTCGCGGCGTGGATGTCCTTGATGCCGGCGATGATGAATCCCACCTCGCCCGCCGAGAGGGACTCGCGGGCCACCGACTTCGGCGTGAACACGCCGACCTGCTCGCAGCCGAAGGCGAGCCCCGCCGCCATGAGCAGGATCTTGTCGCGCGGACGCAGCGCGCCCTGCATCACGCGCACGAGCATCACCACGCCGACGTAATTGTCGAACCACGAATCGATGATGAGCGCCTGCAGCGGCGCGTCGGGATCGCCCTTCGGGGGCGGCACGCGCGCGATCACCGCGTCGAGGATGTCGTCGATGCCCTCGCCCGTCTTGGCGCTCGCGCGGATCGCATCCTGCGCGTCGATGCCGATGATGTCCTCGATCTCGGTGATCACGCGCTCCGGATCGGCGGAGGGCAGGTCGATCTTGTTGAGCACGGGCACGACCTCCACACCCTGCTCGATCGCCGTGTAGCAGTTGGCGACGGTCTGCGCCTCGACGCCTTGCGAGGCGTCGACCACCAGCAGCGCGCCCTCGCAGGCTGCGAGCGAGCGCGAGACCTCGTAGGCGAAGTCGACGTGGCCGGGCGTATCGATCAGGTTCAGGCGATAGAGGCTGCCGTCGCGCGCCTGATAGCGCAGCGCCGCGGTCTGGGCCTTGATCGTGATGCCTCGCTCGCGCTCGAGGTCCATCGAGTCGAGCACCTGCGCCTCCATCTCGCGCTCGGCGAGGCCGCCGCAGCGCTGGATGAAACGATCCGCCAGCGTCGACTTGCCGTGGTCGATGTGGGCGATGATGGAGAAGTTGCGGATGTCCTGCACGGTCTTTTACTCCGAGTAACGCGCGTTACTCGGAGCAACGGGGTTGGCTTCAGCGTTATCTGGTCTGGGGCCTTACTCGGAGTAATTACTCAGAGTAACGGGGTGGAGCAACGGGGTGGAAAAACAAAAGGGCACCGCGAGAGTGCCCTCCTGCTGCGATAACGTTGAATTTTAGCGGATTTCAGGGCCCGACGCGACCGGCTGCGGGTGCCGGCGACGCGATGCTCGCCGAGGCGTCCCGGGCACGCAGCGCCACATCCACTCGCGCGGCATCGAAGTGGTAATGACAGAGCTCGTGCGCAGGCTCCGGATCGCCCAGGAACAGCACAGGCACGAACTCGCCCCAGCGCGCCTCCAGCACCGGGTGCGCATCGACGTCGAGCACCTCCAGTGCCACACGGCGTGCAGCCGGCGACGCGCGCTGCAGCGTCGCGCATGTCGTCGCACAGGCCGCAGTACGCCCGCGACAGCAGCGTGAGGCGATCGCCCGCGGCACGCTCGTCGCGCACTCGTGCCGCCTCCTCAGCCGTCGCCCCGAGCATGCGCCTCGCAGCCACGCCCGGTCACTCGCCGCCGTTGACCTTGAGCGTGGTGAAGAACGTCTGCTCGCCGCGCTTCATGCGCAACGTGACGGACGCCCCCTTGTCGAGCTTGGCGAGGATGCCGTTGAGCTGCTCGGCGCTCTTCACCTCGGTCGTCTGGCCGCGGCTCACGACGGCGATGATGACGTCCCCGGCCTGCACGTTGCCGCGCGCGCCGGCGACGTCCTCGACGACCACGCCGCTGCTCGACGCCGAGGTCCTTCTTCTGCTCGGCCGTGAGATCGGAGAGCACGAGGCCCATGCGATTCGGCTTCGCCTTCTCCTTCGGCGCCGGCGTGCGGCCCCGGTCCTGCGCGGTGGCGGCCGCGTCTTCCTTGAGCTCGGCCACGGTGACCGGCACGTCGCGCTGCGCGCCCTTGCGCCACACGGTCAGCGTGATCTTCGTTCCGGGCCTGATCGCCGTGATGATGCGCGGAAGCTCGGTGGACGTGCGCACGTCGCGGCCGTCGACCTTGAGGATGATGTCGCCCGACTCGACGCCGCCTTTTTCCGCCGGACCGCCTTTCTCGACCGAGTTGACGAGCGCGCCCGAAACCCGCGGCAGGCCGAACGCCTCGGCGTTCTCCCGCGTCACCTCCTGGATCTGCACCCCGATGCGACCGCGCGTGACGCGACCCTTCTCCTTCAACTGCTGCACGGTGTTCATCGCGACGTCGATCGGAATGGCGAACGCAAGGCCCATGTAGCCGCCGGAACGCGAGTAGATGAGGGAGTTGATGCCGATCACCTCGCCGCGCAGGTTGAACAGCGGTCCGCCCGAATTGCCGGGATTGATCGCGACGTCGGTCTGGATGAACGGGATGAGGTTTTCCTGCGGCAGGTCGCGGCCCTTGGCGCTGACGATGCCCGCGGTCATCGTGTTCTCGAGCCCGAACGGCTTGCCGATCGCAACGACCCATTCGCCCACGCGCGTCTTCTCCGGATCGCCGATCGATACCTTGGGCAGGCTGTTGGCGTCGATCTTGAGCAGCGCGACATCCGTGCGCTTGTCCGCGCCGATCACCTTGGCCTTGAACTCGCGGCGATCCGAGAGGCGCACCGTCACTTCGTCCGCGCTCTCGACCACGTGCGCGTTGGTGATGAGGTAGCCGTCGGAGGAGAGGATGAAGCCCGATCCGACCGATTGCGTCTCCTGCTCGCGCTCCGGCGCGCCGCGGCCGCGCGGGTTCGGGATCTGGCCGAAGCGCTTGAAGAACTCGTAGAAGGGATCGTCCTCCGAGATCTCGGGCATGCGCGGACGGCGCACCTTCTGCGTCACGTCGATGCTGACCACCGCGGGGCTGTTCTTCTCGTAGAGGTCCGTGAAGTCCGGCAGTCCCGCGCGCTGCGCGGCGGCCGGAGGAACGAGACCGAGGGAGACGACGGCAGCCAGGAACGCGGCCGCGAGGGTCGAACCGAATGCGCGAAATGTCATGAGCTTCCTCTGGCGGGACTTCAATGGCCGGCGCCGGGCGGGCTGCCGTTGTGGTTGTGGTTGTGGTTGTGTCAACGGCGCGCGATGGAATTGGCCATCTGGCGCACCGTAGCGGCGGGGACCTCGCCGAGGACGGTCACGAGGTGATCGTCGAACAGACGCATGTAGACGTTGGTCCCGCCCTGGTGCATCAGGCCGACGGGGTGCGGCGCATCGCCGATGGACTCGATGAACACGGAGACGGCGACGAGGCCGTCGGAGAAGACCAGATGCGCGACCGGCGCGCGCTTGCCGCGCAGCGTGCGGAAGCCCTCGACGATCTTGCTGAATCCCGGCGGCGGCTTGGCGACCGTCCAGCCCGTGTCCTTCAACTCGATGTCGCCGGGGCCGATCTCGCGCACCTGCCAGCTCGGCGGCACCGGCGGCCACGACGGACGCACCATCGCACGATCGATGTGCCCGCCGATCGTGAGGTCGGTGAATGCGAACTGCTCCACGACGTCCTTCATCTCGTTGATGATGCGCGCCTTGAGCAGCAGGCCGCTGGCGACGTCGGCCCAGAACTTGTGCCCGTAGCGCAGGCCGTCGCGCGGCTCGAACACCCAGGCCTGCACTTCCATGCCGGCAACGCGCCCGGTCTCGGCCTTGCGAAAGTCGTAATAGTCGAGCAGCGTCTTCTGCTGCTGCGGCGACAACGAGGGAAAGGCGTTGCGGAAGGTGCGCGGCTCGATGCGCACGATCCTCGCATCGGGGTAGTAGCAGCGCACCTCGCCCTGCGTGCGGATGATCTCGCGCGCGGGACCGTCGAGGTTGTTGAGCTTCTCGAACTCGCCGGCGCTATCGATGATGTGCACGAGGCGCGAGGTCTCCACGCGCCCGCCGTGCTGGTAGACGATGGTGCCGGTGTAATTGAGCTGGCGCGCCGCGGCGGCGGTGCGCCCGAGCCACGTCGCCGCATCCTGAGCGAGGACGAGCGGGGTCGCGAGCAGCGCGACGAAGGCGATCGCCAGCCGCGCGATCGCAGGGCCGCGGCGGCCCGCCGCCGCGGCGATGTCACGGCGTGTGCTCATTGCAGCATCCATGCGAGCGCGTACGCGAAGGCGATCAGCGAGCGACATCGCCCGACACGGAGACCGGAACGATGGCCGGCCCGAGCGTCGGGATCGGCGTCGTCGGCGAGTACTCCTGGTGCGCGAGGAGATAGTCCTGGGGCACGGCCGCGGGCCTCACCTGCGCGGCGCGCACGGCCGCGGCTTCGCGGGCCTTGGCGAGCGCGCTGACCGCCGGGCCCGGCACGATCACGCTGACCGCGACCCAGCCGGTGACGGCAACGGCGGCGATGCCCGCCGCAGCGGCCCACACGTAATTGAGCGGATGCCGCACGCGCGGCTTGGGGGCCAGCACGACGGGTTCCTTCGACAGGCGTGCCGTGAAGCGCTCCGCGAAGCCGGGGTTCACCTGAGGCGAGCCGCGCAGCGTCTCGCCGATGACGTGGTAGCAGACCCACGTTGCCATGCCATCGGCCCGCTTCACCTCCGAGCAGGCCGCATCGAACTCCTCGGGTGGAAGCTCGCCATCGATCAGCCGTGAAATTTCCTCGCGCATCACCATCTCCGATCCTTGTCCGTCCCCAGCAACGGCCGCAACTCCGTTGCGATCGCTTCCCGCGCCCGGAAGATCCGGGAGCGTACGGTGCCAATCGGACAGTTCATCACGTTGGCTATCTCTTCGTAACTCAAACCCTCGATCTCGCGCAGGGTGATCGCCGTGCGCAAGTCGTCGGGCAGCGCGTCCATGGCCCGATTCACCGTGGTCGCGATCTGCTTGCCGATCAACTCCGATTCCGGAGTGTTCGAGTCGCGCAGCTGGTCCGCATCCTCGAAGTTCTCCGCTTCCTCGTGGTCGAAGCTGGTCGACGTCGGCGCGCGCCGGCCCATCGCCACGAGGTAGTTCTTGGCCGTGTTGATGGCGATGCGATACAGCCAGGTATAGAACGCGCTGTCCCCTCGAAACGAAGGCAGCGCGCGATACGCCTTGATGAACGCTTCCTGCGTCACGTCCTCGACTTCCGCAGGGTCGCGCACGAGCCGCGACAACAGCCGCCCGAGCTTGCGCTGGTACTTGAGAACCAGCATCTCGTAGGCGCGCTTGTCACCCCGCTGCGCACGCTCGACCAGCTGTTGATCGACTTCGCGATCACCCATCAACGGGTTGTCCCTGATTCATCGTTCTTATCCCGCCGAACGGCGGGTGCGGCCCGGAAGTATAGCGAAGGTCCGCCGCTCCTCTTCGGGAGCACTCGGGCCTCCATCGGCGCACGCTTGCACCGACAGACCGCCTGCCGGGTAGGAAGTTCATACCTAAGCATGTTCCGCGCCGGAACTTTGACCCCGCGCAAGCTCGCGCCCGGACACGAGCTCGACGTCCGGCCGGATGCTGCCCGTAACGAGGCCGCGGTAGTTGCGCACGACGGGCTCGCGCCAGGCGGCGAGCGCCTCGCGCTGCGCCGCATCGAGCCGCCCGATGGCGTCGAGCACCGCAACCGTGGCCGGAAGCAGTGCGCGCCGATTGCCGTCCGCGATTTTCACGGCGATGCCCAGCCCGGCACTGCGGATGCCGATGGCCTGCAGGCCTTCGGCGCCGACCTTGGTGACCCAGTCGCCGCGCCCGGCCTGCATCAAGGCGAGATCGCTTCGACCGGTGCCCGAGACCATCTCCGGATGCGCGGCCATCGCGGCGGCAAGCTGCCGCGGGGCAGCGCCATACACGGCGTCCTCCTCCTCGCTCGCGAGCCGCGCATAGGCGAGCGCGAGCGCGGCCAGCGGCACGGCGTAGTTGGGCGCGGAACAACCGTCGGTGCCCGTCACGAGCTCGTGCTTCGGGCACGCGGCTGAAGTGCGACACGGCGCGGCGGATCGCCTGCTGCAACGGATGCATGAAGTCGAGGTAGGTCTCCTTCGGCAGGCCGCAATGCGTGCAATACGCGAGCATCCCCGCGTGCTTGCCGGAGCAGTTGTGCGACAGGGGCGAATACGGCGGGGGCGGCGGCACCAGTCCCATGTGCTCGTAGTACGACGGCGCGTGGGCGCCGCACTGGAGGTCGGCCGCGGTGTTGCCGGCGCGCTGGAGGATCTGGGCGGCGGCCGCAACGTGCGGGGGCTCGCCGGAATGGCTCGCGCACAGCAGCGCCGCCTGCGCGCTCGAGAGCCCGAAGCGCTCGATGCCCCCGGCAGCAGCGAAGGGCATCGCCTGGAACGGCTTGAGCGCGCTGCGCGTCGCCGTGACGGACCCCGGATCGCCCGCGGCGTAGAGCAGCGTGCCGTCCCGGTCGACGACCGCCACCGAGCCGTAGTGAACGGCGTCGATCATCGCCCCGCGGGCGGCGAACGCGAGCGGAACGTGGTGGGGATGAACGGGCGGCATCGATCGCCCGTCGGGGGCGTGGTCGGAGGGCATGGGTGCGGTCCGCAGTGCAGCAAACCGCACATTATCGCCTGTCCTTCCCCCGCCCGCCCGTCCGCCGGCCCCATCGGCGCGCAGAGCAGCCCTCCCTAACCTCTGACCCTCGGTCGACCCAGGGTCAGAGGTGGGGGGATCAGGCGGTGGCGGCCGCGAGCGCAGCCCGGATCTGCTCGAGCGCGCTCGGATCCTCGATCGTCGTGAGGTCGCCGGGGTCGCGGCCTTCGGCCAGCGCCTGGATCGAGCGCCGCAGCAGCTTGCCGGAGCGCGTCTTCGGCAGCAGCGTCACGAAGTGCACGGCGCCGGGACGGGCGATCGCGCCGAGCTCGCGGTCTACCGTGGCCATCACCTCGCGCCGCATCTCGGCCGCGCCTTCGGGGCTCGCGACGCGCGTCGCATCCTTCACCACCGCGAAGGCGACCGGCACCTGACCCTTGATGCTGTCGGCGACGCCGACCACCGCGACCTCGGCGATGCCGGGGTGCGCCTGCACCGCTTCCTCGATCTCGCGCGTGCCGAGGCGGTGACCCGCGACGTTGATCACGTCGTCGGTGCGCCCGAGCACGAAGTAGTAGCCGTCGTCGTCGCGCATGGCCCAGTCGAACGTCGGTGTAGACCTGCTGGCGTGCGGAAGGTCGTGAAGTACGTCTGCACGAAGCGATCGTCGTCGCCCCAGACCGTCGTCATGCAGCCGGGCGGCAACGGCGGCACCAGCGTCAGCACGCCCTTCTCGTTGGGCCCGACCTCCTCGCCCGTGCGCCTCGTGCAGGAGCTTCACGTCGTAGCCGTACACCGGGAACGACGGGCTGCCGAACTTGCGCGGCGTCTCCTCGACGCCGAGCTGCGCCGACAGGATCGGCCATCCGGTCTCCGTCTGCCAGTAGTTGTCGATGATCGCGACGCCGAGGTTGTCGGAGGCCCAGCGCGCCGTGGGCTCGTCGAGCGGCTCCCCGGCGAGGAACAGGTAGCGCAGGCACGAGACGTCGTGCGCCTTCATGTAGTGCCGGATCCTGCTTCTTCAGCACGCGGATGGCCGTCGGCGAGCTGAACATGGTCTTCACGTTGTTCTCGGCGACGATCTTCCACCAGATGGCCGGATCGGGCCGGATCGGCAGGCCTTCGTACATGATGCTCGTGCAACCGTTGAGCAGCGGGCCGTACACGATGTACGAGTGCCCCACCACCCAGCCGATGTCGCTCGTCGTGAACATCGTGTCGCCGGGCTGCAGGCAGAAGATGCGCCGCATCGACGAGGTGAGCGCCACGGCGTATCCGCCGGTGTCGCGCTGCACGCCCTTCGGCTTGCCGGTGGTGCCGGAGGTGTAGAGGATGTACGAAGGCTCCGACGACTCGAGCCACGCGCACGGCACCTGCGCGTCGAGGTGTGCGGCGCGCAGGCTTGCGTAATCGACGTCGCGCCCGGGCACCACCGCCATCTGCGGATCGAGACCGCGATTGACGATCAGCACCTTCGCCGGCGGCGAGCGACGCGAGCCGGATGGCCTCGTCGACGAGATGCTTGTACGGCACGGCCTTGCCCCCGCGCATGCCCGCGTCGGAGGTGATCATCACCTTCGGGCGCGCATCGTCGATGCGGGTGGCGAGGCTCGCGGCAGCGAAGCCGCCGAACACCACCGAGTGGATCGCGCCGAGGCGCGCGCACGCGAGCATCGCGAACGCGGCCTCCGGCGATCATCGGCATGTAGATCAGCACGCGATCGCCCTTCGCGACGCCCTGCGCGCGCAGCACGGCGGCGAACCGGTTCACTTCCGCGTGCACGTCGCGGTAGGTGTACGCGCGCCGCTCGTCCGTCTCGGTGCTGAGGTAGAGCAGCGCGACCTGGTCGCCGCGCGCTGCGAGATGGCGATCGACCGCGTTGTGACACAGATTCAGCCGTCCCCCCACGAACCAGCGCGCGAACGGCGGCCGCGAGTAGTCGAGCACCTGCGTGAACGGCGTCTGCCAGTCGACGAGCGCGGCCTCGTCGCGCCAGAAGGCCTCGCGGTCCTCGATCGAGCGGCGGTGGAATTCGCGGTACGACGTCATGTGCGTTCTCCTCGTGCGATGGGGCGTGCAGTCTCCCGCCCTCCCCGTCGGGCTGACCGGTCAGATCGCGCCCGCTCCCCCGCGGCGGCGTTCCCGCGAACGGATCCGGCGCACGGTCGACCTAGGGATGCGAGTCCGGCGCGATGCGCACCACCGTGCGCCCGCGGACCATGCCCTTGAGATACGCGTCGAAGTGCGTCGGGAGCTCCTCGAACTCGATCGTGCGCACCTGGTCGTGCACGCGGTCCGGACGCCACTCGACCGCGAGCTTGTTCCAGATCGTCTGCCGCACCGGCATCGCGCAGTTCACGCTGTCGGCCCCCAGCAGATGGACACCGCGCAGGATGAACGGCATCACCGTCGTGCTGAGGCGGAAGTCCGCCGCAAGGCCGACGGCGGCGACGGTGCCGGCGACGCGCGCCGTGGAGAGGAGCCACGCGAGCATGTCGCCGCCCAGATTGTCGACGGCGCCGGCCCACATCGCCTTGCCGAGCGGCCGGATGTTGCCGAGGTCGATGGACGAGCGCTCGATGACCTCCTTGGCCCCGAGCGTGCGCAGGTAGTCCGACTCCTCGGGCTTGCCGGTGATGGCGGCGACCTCGAAGCCCAGCTTCGCCAGGATCTCGACCGCCACCGAGCCCACGCCGCCGGTCGCGCCCGTCACGGCGACGGGACCGTTCTCGGCCTTGAGGCCGTTGTGGAGCATGAGCATGATCGCCTGCGCGGCGGTGAAGCCCGCCGTGCCGAGCGTCATCGCGTCGAAGGCGGTCATGCTTTCCGGACGCCGGACCACCCAGTCCGCCGGCACGCGCAGCACCTCGGAGTAGCCGCCGTCGTGCGCGACGCCGAGGTCGTAACCGTGGACGATCACCTTGTCGCCGCGCTTCCACCGCGGGTCCTTCGAGGTCTCCACCGTGCCCGCGACATCGATGCCGGCATTGGTCGGGTACTTGCGCATGATGCGTCCCGCGCCGTTGTACGACAGGGCATCCTTGTAGTTGATGTCCGAGTACTTGGCGCGCACGACGACGTCGCCGGGATCGAGGTCGTCGACCTTCATCTCCACGAACCGGCTCGAGACGACCTTGTTCTCCTCGAAGGTGCGGTAGGCCTTGAACGTCTGCACGTGATTCTCCTCGGAAGCGGGGTTGGATCGGGATGGGCGGGCTCGCAGGTGCGCTGGCACGCGGGAAATATCAGCCGGACGGCGGAGCGGCGCCCGACAGATGCGGCTCGCTCATGTAGGCGCGGGTCTGCATCTCGATCAGCCGGCTCGACGTGCGAAGGAATTCATGGCTGTTGGCACCGCTCGCGTAGAGGGCGGCGGGGGGCGCCGCGGCGGACACCAGGAGCTTCACGCGATGATCGTACAGTATGTCGACGAGCCACGTGAAGCGCCGCGCGCTGTCGGCTTGCGCTGGGCTCAACCGGGGCACGCCGGAGAGCAGCACGACGGCGAAGCGCTCCGCGAGCTCGAGGTAGTCGCGCTGCGAGCGGGGTCCCTCGCACAAGGTCGCGAAGTCGAACCACACCGCGCTCCCCGCGCGCCGGCGGGCGTGCAGGCTGCGGCCCTCGACGGTGAGGTGCGTGGATTCGTTCGGTCCGTTGCGCATGCGCTCGAACGCCGCATCGAGCGCCCGATCGGCCTCGGTCCCGAGCGGCGTGTGATACGCCTCGACCTGCTCCAGCGCCCGCAGGCGATAGTCGACGCCGCCATCGACCTCGACCACGTCGAGCCAGCGCTCCAGCAACCCGATCGTCGGCAGGAAGTTCTGCCGCTGCAACCCGTTGGGATACAGGCCCGCCGGCGGGTAGTTCGAGGTCATCACGAAGACCACGCCGGCGTCGAAGAGGGCGGTGAGCAGACGACCGAGGATCATCGCGTCGGCGATATCGGCGACGTGGAACTCGTCGAAGCACACGAGGCGCCACTTGCGGGCGATGCGCGCCGCCACCGTGGCGAGCGGATCGGGCTCGCGCTTGAGCGTCTTGAGCTCCTCGTGCACGCTGCGCATGAAGGCGTGGAAGTGCACGCGCGTCTTGCGCCGGATCGCCACGCTCGCGAAGAACGCGTCCATGAGGAAGCTCTTGCCGCGCCCCACGCCCCCCCAGAGGTAGATCCCGCGCGGGACTTCCGGCGCGCGCAGGAGGCGACGCAGGGGCGAGCGCCGGGCCGCGCGAAAGGCGGCGAGCTCGTCCGCGAGCTGCTGCAACCGCGTGACGGCCGCCGCCTGGGCGTGGTCGAGGGTGGCGCCGCGTCCGGCGAGAATCGGATCGAGCCAGGCGATGAGCGGCCCGGTGCGGGCCGTCACCTCGCCCGCGGCCGCCGCGTCATTCATGCGCCATCGTCACGCGTTGAGCGTGCGCTTGTCCACCGCGAGCGCGGCTTCCTTCGTCGCTTCGGACAGCGAGGGATGGGCATGGCAGATGCGCGCGAGGTCCTCGCTCGCGGCGCCGAACTCCATGGCGACCACGCCCTCGGCGATGAGCTCCGACACGAACGGCCCGATGGCGTGCATGCCGAGGATGCGGTCCGTCTTCGCATCCGCGATGATCTTCACGAACCCCGACGTGTCGCCCATCGCGCGGGCCCGTCCGTTGGCGGTGAAGGGAAAGCTGCCCGCGCGGTACGCAACACCTTGCGCCCTGAGCTGCTGCTCCGTCTTGCCGACCCACGCGATCTCGGGCGAGGTGTAGATCACCCACGGCACGGTGTCGAAGTCGACGTGCGGATGCTGGCCGGCGATGCGTTCCGCCACCGCGACGCCCTCCTCCTCCGCCTTGTGGGCGAGCATCGGTCCGCGCACGACGTCGCCGATCGCCCACACGTTGGGGAGATTGGTCCGGCACTGCTCGTCGACGGCGACGAACCCGCGCTCGTCGAGCTTCAGGCCCACCGCGTCGCCGTTCAAGCCCGCGGTGTTCGGCGCGCGCCCGACGGCCACGATCAGGCGCTCGAAGTCGGCGTGCTGAGCCTTGCCCTGCGCATCCTCGTAATCGACCGCGACGGCGCTCTTGCCGGGCGCGACCTTCGTGACCTTCACGCCGGTCTGGATCGCAAGGCCCTGGCGCTGGAAGAGCTTGCCCGCCTCCTTCGCGACGGCTTCGTCCGCCGCGCCGAGGAGCGTCGGGAGGGCTTCGAGCACCGTGACCTTGGCGCCGAGCCGCCGCCACACGCTGCCCAACTCGAGCCCGACCACGCCGGCGCCGATGACGCCGAGCGTCTTCGGAACCCGCGGGATCGCGAGCGCCCCGGCGTTGTCGAGCACGCGGTCGTTGTCGAGCGTGAGGCCCGGCAGCGAGCGCGGGGTCGATCCGGTCGCGACGATGACGTGCTTGCCGGTGATCTCGACGGGCTTGTCGCCTTCGATCGCGACGAGCCAGCCCGCCACCGCGCTGCCCCCGCGCAACGCGCCGCGGCCGTGGAAGAACGTGACCTTGTTCTTGCGGAAGAGGAACAGGATGCCCTGGTTGTTCTGCGCGACCACCTTCTCCTTGCGCGCGAGCATCTTCGCGACGTCCATGGCGAGATCCTTCATCTGGATCCCGTGCTCCGCGAACGCGTGGCCCGCGTGCTCGTAATTCTCGGAGGACTGGAGCAGCGCCTTCGATGGAATGCACCCGACATTGGTGCACGTGCCGCCCGGCGCGGGCTTGCCGTCCGCACCGGTCCAATCGTCGATGCAAGCCGTCTTGAAGCCGAGTTGTGCGGCGCGGATCGCGGCGATGTAGCCGCCGGGGCCCGCCCCGATCACCACCACGTCGAAATCTTCTGCCGCTGCCATTGAAACCCTCAGTATGCCGATGTTGCCGCGCCGAGCCGCGGGCGCGTTGGACGCGGCGCCGATTCGTGCTTCAGCACGTCACCACCGCTCGCGCGGCGCCGGTCAACACGCCCACGGCCCGGGCCTGCGTCGCTTGCGTGCGCGCGCTCGTGATCACAGGTCCAGCAGCATGCGTGCCGGATCCTCGAGCGCCTCCTTGATCGCCACGAGCGACAGCACGGCTTCCCTGCCATCGATGATGCGGTGGTCGTACGACTGCGCGAGGTAGTTCATCGGGCGGATGACGATCTGCCCGTTCTCGACCACCGGTCGCTCCTTCGTCGCGTGCACGCCGAGGATCGCCGACTGCGGCGGATTGATGATCGGCGTCGAGAGCATCGAGCCGAACACGCCGCCGTTGCTGATCGTGTAGGTGCCGCCGGTGAGCTCCTCGACCGAGAGCTTGCCTTCCTGCGCGCGCTTGCCGTAATCCGCGATCTGCTGCTCGATCTCGGCGATGGAGAGCTGGTCCGCGTCGCGCACGATCGGCACCACGAGCCCGCGCGGACTCCCCACCGCGATGCCGATGTCGAAGTAGCCGTGATAGACGATGTCGGTGCCGTCGATCGATGCGTTCACCGCGGGATACTTCTTCAGCGCGTGCACGACGGCCTTCACGAAGAAGCCCATGAAGCCGAGCTTCACGCCGTGCTCCTTCTCGAAGCGGTCCTTGTACCTGTTGCGCAGCTCGATCACCGGCTGCATGTTGACTTCGTTGAAGGTGGTGAGGATCGCGGCGGTCGATTGCGACTGCACGAGGCGCTCGGCCACGCGCTGGCGCAGGCGCGACATGGGCACGCGCTGCTCCGGACGCGATCCCATCGCCATCGGCGCCCGGGCCGCGGGCGCGGGTGCAGGTGCGGTTGCAGGCATCGGCGCCCGGGCCGCAGGTGCGGGTGCGGGGGCGCTCCTCGCTTCCACCGCACCCAGCACGTCGCCCTTGGTGATGCGGCCGCCGCGGCCGGTGCCCTCGACCGTGCCCGCCTCGATGCCCTGCTCCGCCATCATCTTGCGCGCCGCGGGAAGCGCCGCGTGGCGCGAGCGCAGCGCCGTCGGCCGGCCGCGACGGCGTCACGAGCGTGGCCGGCGCAGGCTCCCGCGTTGGCGCCGGCGCCGGGGCGGCCCCCGCGACGGGCGCCGGCTGTGCCGCTGGCGCGGCGCCCGCGGCCGCCTTCGCCTCCGTATCGATGACCGCGATGACTTCCTGCTCCGGCCACCGTGGCGCCGTCGGGCTTGCGCACCTCGACCAGCACGCCGTCGCCCGGCGAGGGCAGCTCGAGCACGACCTTGTCGGTCTCGATGTCGATCAGGTTCTCGTCGCGCTTGACCGGCTCGCCCGGCTGCTTGTGCCACGCCACGAGCGTCGCTTCGGCCACCGACTCGGGGAGCTGCGGTACTTTGACTTCGACTCGCATAGAACGTCCTGTCAGGTTCCGACCATCATCTCGCCCATGCCGAGCTTGGGCGCGAACGCGTCCTCGATGAGCTGCTTCTGCTGCGCGGTGTGCTTGGACATGTAGCCGACGGCGGGCGACGCGGACACGGGCCGTCCGGCATAGGCGACGACCTGCTCGGGCCGCGTGTCGGCGCGGAAGTACGCGCGCAGGCGATACCAGGCGCCCTGGTTCTGCGGCTCCTCCTGGCACCACACGAATTCCTTCGCGTTCGGGAATTTCGCGAGGGCCGCCTTGAGCTCGTCGTGCGGGAACGGATACTGCTGCTCGAGCCGGATGATCGCCACGTCGGCGATCTTGTTCGCGCGCCGGTAGGACGCGAGCTCGTAGTACACCTTGCCGCTGCAGGCGATCACGCGCTTGACGCCCTTGGCGGCGATCTTCTCCACTTCGCCGATCACGTTCTCGTAGCGGCCGTTCGCGAGCTCCTCGAGCGTGGACACGGCCTCCTTGTGCCGCAGCAGGCTCTTCGGGCTCATCACGACGAGCGGCTTGCGATACGTGCGCAGCATCTGCCGGCGCAGCAGATGGAACACCTGCGCCGGTGTCGAGGGCACGCACACCTGCATGTTGTGCTCCGCGCACAGCTGCAGGTAGCGCTCGGGACGCGCCGAGGAATGCTCGGGACCCTGCCCTTCGTAGCCGTGCGGCAGCAGCATCACGAGCCCGCAGATGCGGCCCCACTTCACCTCGCCCGAGCTGATGAACTGGTCGATGATGACCTGCGCGCCGTTCGCGAAGTCGCCGAACTGCGCCTCCCAGACCACCAGCCGCGTCGGATCCGACGTGGCGTAGCCGTATTCGAATCCGACCACGCCGAGCTCGGTCAGCACCGAGTCGATGATCTCGATCGCCGGCTGCCCGGGCTTCAGGTGCTCGAGCGGGATGTAGATGCCCGCGTCCCACTTCTCGCGGTTCTGGTCGTGCAGCACCGAGTGCCGGTGCGAGAACGTGCCGCGACCGACGTCCTCGCCCGAAAGACGCACGCCGTAGCCCTGGTCGAGCAGCGTCGCGTACGCGAGGTTCTCCGCCATGCCCCAGTCGAGCGGGAGCTTGCCCTGCGGCCATCGCGCGCCGGTCGGCGAGCACCTTCTCCACCCGCGAATGCAGCTTGAAGCCGGCGGGGGCCTCGGTGAGCTTGAGCGCGAGCTCCTTGAGGTGCGGCAGCGCGACCGTGGAGTCGTACGCATCGGTCCACGCGCGCTCCTTGTAGGGCGTCCAGTCGACGGACATCGGCGCCTTGTAATTCGAGAGCACGGTCTTGTTGGTGTGCAGGCCCTTGTCCATCGCCGCGCGATACGTCGCGATCATCGCGTCGGCTTCCTCCTGGCCGATCACGCCCGCCTGCACCAGCGCGTCGGCGTACAGGCGCCGCGTGCCCGGATGCTGGTTGATCTTCTTGTACATGAGCGGCTGCGTGACCATCGGCTCGTCGGCCTCGTTGTGGCCGAGGCGCCGGAAGCAGACGAGATCGATGAACACGTCGCGGTGATACTGCTGGCGATATTCCATCGCGAGCTCGACCGCGAGCAGGCACACCTCGGGATCGTCCGCATTGACGTGGAAGATCGGGCAGTCCGCCATCTTCGCGATGTCGGTGCAGTAGAGCGTGCCGCGCGTGTCGCGCGGGTCGGACGTGGTGAAGCCGATCTGGTTGTTGATGACGATGTGGACCGTGCCGCCGGTGTAGTAGCCGCGCGTCTGGGCCATGTTGAGGCATTCCTGCACGACGCCCTGTCCCGCGATGGCGGCGTCGCCGTGGATCAGCACCGGCAGCACCTGGTCGCCCTTGGGATCGCGCCGGCGGTGCTGGCGCGCGCGCACCGAGCCTTCCACCACGGGATTCACCGCCTCGAGGTGCGAGGGATTGAACGCGAGGGTGAGGTGCATCGGGCCGCCGGGCGTGATCACGTCCGAGGAGAAGCCCTGGTGATACTTCACGTCGCCCGCGGGGAGCTGCTTCGAGTACTTGCCCTCGAACTCCGAGAAGAGCTCGCCCGGCATCTTGCCCAGCGTGTTGACGAGCACGTTGAGGCGCCCGCGATGCGCCATGCCGATGACCGTCTCCTGCACCCCCGCGGTGCCGGCGATCTGGATGAGGTGATCGAGCATCGGCGTCAGCGTGTCGCCGCCCTCGCCGGAGAAGCGCTTCTGGCCGACGTAGCGCGTGTGCAGGTAGCGCTCGAGCGTCTCCGCCGCGGTGAGGCGCTCGAGGATCTGCCTGCGCTGCTCCGCGCTGTAGGCGGGCCGCGAGCGGATGGGCTCGAGCCGCGCCTGGATGAAGCGCTTCACGCTCGTGTCGGAGATGTACATGTACTCCGCGCCGAACGTGCGGCAGTAGGTGTCCTTCAGCGCCTGCACGATGTCGCGCAGGCGCATGCGGTCCGGTCCGGCCCTGAACGAGCCGACGTCGAACTCGGTGTCGAGGTCCGCGTCGGTGAAGCCGTAAGTGGCGAGGTCGAGGTCGGGGATGTACTTCGCCTCCTGGCGCTTCAGCGGATCGAGCTGCGCCTGGGACATGCCCAGCGTGCGGTACTTGCCGATCAACTGGAGCACCTGCACCTGCTTGTGCATGGTGGTGGCGTCCACCATCGCGCCCGCGACGCGCCGGCTCTTGCCGAGCTGGATGAACGACTCGATGACCGGCGCATGCGCGACGTCCGCCGCGCCGCCGCGCAGGGAATCGAAATACGCGCGCCAGTCCGCGGGCACCGCGCCGGGATCCGCGAGGTAGCGCTCGTACTGCTCCTCGATGAACGGCACGTTGCCGCCGAAGAGGGTGCTGGTGGATTCGAGTTCCTGCATCGTGCCCATGGTTCGAGAACCTCGCTTGCCGGGTAACAATTCGCCCGCCGCGGCGCCACGTGGCGTGCGGCGGGCGATCAATGATACAGAGGGCCCGTTCCCGGGCCCCTGGGGATTGCGCGGGCTACTTGGCCCTGCGCTGCGCGAGCGGCAGGACCTGGCGGCGCGTCGCGCCGGTGTAGAGCTGCCGCGGCCGGCCGATCTTCTGCTCGGGATCCGAGATCATCTCGTTCCACTGTGCGATCCAGCCCACGGTGCGCGCCATGGCGAAGATGCCCGTGAACAGCGACACGGGGATGCCCAGCGCCTTCTGCACGATGCCGGAGTAGAAGTCGACGTTCGGATAGAGCTTGCGGGAGACGAAGTAGTCGTCCTCGAGCGCGATCTTCTCGAGCGCCATGGCGAGGGCGAACAAGGGATCGTCCTTGAGGCCGAGCTCGGCCAGCACCTCGTGGCAGGTCTCGCGCATGAGCTTCGCGCGCGGATCGTAGTTCTTGTACACGCGATGACCGAAGCCCATCAGCTTGGCCGACGAATTCTTGTCCTTGACCTGCGCGATGAACTCGCCGACCTTGGCCACACCGCCATGCTTCTGGATGTCGTAGAGCATGTTGAGCGCCGCTTCGTTCGCGCCGCCGTGCGCCGGCCCCCAGAGGCAGGCGATCCCGGCCGCGATGCAGGCGAACGGATTCGCACCCGAGCTGCCGGCGAGACGCACGGTCGACGTCGAGGCGTTCTGCTCGTGGTCGGCGTGCAGGATGAGGATGCGGTCGAGCGCGCGCACGAGCACGTCGTTGGGCTTGTAGTCCTCGGCCGGCGTGGCGAACATCATGCGCATGAAGTTCGCCGAATACGACAGGTCGTTGCGCGGGTACACGAACGGCTGCCCCACCGAGTACTTGTGGGCCATCGCCACCAGCGTCGGCAGCTTGGCGATGAGCCGGATCGCGGACACGTCGCGATGATGCGCGTCGCTGATGTCGAGGGCGTCGTGATAGAACGAGGACAGCGCGCCCACCACGCCGACCAGCACCGCCATCGGGTGCGAGTCGCGGCGGAAGCCGCGGAAGAAGAACTGCATCTGCTCGTGCACCATCGTGTGGTTCGTCACGAGCGCGACGAATTCCTTCTTCTGCTCGATCGTCGGCAGCTCGCCGTTGAGCAGCAGGTAGCACGTCTCGAGGAAGTCGCAGTGTGCCGCGAGCTGCTCGATCGGGTAGCCGCGGTACATGAGCTCGCCCTTGTCGCCGTCGATGTAGGTGATCGCGGACTCGCAGGCGGCCGTGGACATGAAGCCGGGGTCGTAGGTGAAGCGCCCCGTCTTGCCGTACAGCGGGCGAATGTCTATCACCTCCGGGCCCACCGTGCCTTCCATGATCGGGAAGGCAATGGACGGGGAGCCATCGGAAAACGTGAGGGTGGCGGTACGGTCGGTCTTCATTGCTCAAGGCTCCATGCGTGGTTAGTGTTGCGGGCGCTGTGCGGGTCCCCCCGCGCTCGACGCCGTCGCCGCCTCGCACACGAGGCAGCCCGTGCTCCTCCTCCACGTCCCGAGGGAATCCTTGCGACCGCGCTTGCTCTGCGGGGAGGTTCCCATTCGCCCGGCTCGATGTCCGGTGTCGTTGTGCGGCCGCATTCCGGCTCGCCTCATATCGCGCGCAGTTGCGCGACCAGGGGCGCGAGCTGCGCGTCCTCCGGCTCGGTGCGCGCGCAAAGCAGGTCCCACAGCTCGCCGTCGGCGAGGGCGAGCAGGCGGTCGAAAGCGGCCACCAGCGTTGCGTCGAGCGCGCTGCCGCGGGCATCGAGGAAGCGCGCGAGGATGAGATCGTTCTCGAGCATCCCGCGCCGGCAGCGCCAGCGCAGTCGACTGAGCTCGACGGCCGTCAGCACCCCGCCCTCGCCGGCCTGCATTGCCGCGGCGCCCGCTCGCGCGGGGCTCGAGGATGCGGGGCCGGGGAAGGTCATGGCGCGTATGCCGCTCAAACGGCCCGTTTCACCAGGATGTCGCGGATCTTGCCGATGGCTCGGGCGGGCGACAGCCCCTTCGGACACACGTCGGCGCAGTTCATGATCGTGTGACAGCGGAAGAGGCGGTACGGATCCTCGAGATCGTCGAGGCGCTCGTTGGTGGCGAGGTCGCGCGTGTCGGCGATGAACCGGTACGCCTGCAGCAGCCCGGCCGGGCCGACGAACTTGTCGGGGTTCCACCAGAACGACGGGCACGCCGTCGAGCAGCACGCGCACAGGATGCACTCGTAGAGCCCGTCGAGCTCCTCGCGGTCCTCGGGCGACTGCAGCCGCTCCTTCTCCGGCGGCGGAGTGTCGTTCACGACGTACGGCCGCACCGAGTGGTACTGCTTGAAGAACTGGCTCATGTCCACGATGAGATCGCGGATCACGGGCAGCCCCGGCAGCGGCCGCAGCTCCACCGGCTCCTTCAGCGATTTCACGTTCGTCGTGCAGGCGAGGCCGTTCTTGCCGTTGATGTTCATCGCGTCCGATCCGCACACGCCCTCGCGGCAGCTGCGGCGGAACGCAAGCGAATCGTCCACCGCCTTGATGCGCACCAGCGCGTCGAGCAGCATGCGATCGGTGGGCTCCAGCGCCACGTCGTAGTCCTTGACGTAGGGCTTGGCGTCCTTCTCGGGGTCGTAGCGGAAGATCCGGAATTTCATCTAGGCGGCCAGTGTGCAGGCACCCTGCGGGGCAGGCATTTGCGCAAGATCAAGGTCGGTCGGTGCCGCGCCCTAATAGGTGCGTGCCTTGGGCGGGAAGCGCCTCGACCGACACGGGCTTCAGGTTGACGGGCTTGAAGTCGAGCCGGTTGCCGTCGCGGTACCAAAGTGTGTGCTTCAACCAGTTCACGTCGTCGCGGGCGGGGTAGTCGCTGCGCGCCTGCGCCCCGCGGCTCTCCCGCCGGGCCTCGGCCGCGACGACGGTGGCCTTGGCGACCTCGATCATGTTGTGCAGCTCGAGCGCTTCCACCCGCGCGGTATTGAAGGTGCGGCGTCTTGTCTTCGATCGCCACGCGCTGCACGCGCTGCTCGAGCTCCATGACCTTCGCGATGCCTTCGGTGAGCAGCGCCTGGTTGCGGAACACGCCGCAATGGTTCTGCATGGTCCGGCGCAGGTCGTTCGCGATCGTCGCCACCGACTCGCCCGATGCACCGCCGTCGATCCGTGCCAGCCGCGCGAGCGAAGCGTCCGCGGCGTCCTTGGGCAGCGCCTTGTGGCTGCGCAGGCGCACGGCCTGGTCCACGATGTGATTCCCGGCCGCACGCCCGAACACCAGCAGGTCGAGCAGCGAGTTGGTGCCGAGGCGATTGCCGCCATGCACCGACACGCAGGCGCACTCACCGACCGCATACAGGCCGTTCACCACCGAGTTCGGGTCGCCATCGCGGGGCGCGACGACCTGGCCATCGATGTTGGTCGGAATGCCGCCCATCATGTAATGCAGCGTCGGCACGACCGGGATCGGCTCCTTGATGCAGTCCACGTTCGCGAACTTGAGCGCGATCTCGCGGATCGAGGGCAGGCGCTTCAGGATCACCTCGGGCCCGAGGTGGTCGAGCTTGAGCAGCACGTGGTCCTTCTCCGGACCGCAGCCGCGCCCTTCCTTGATCTCCTGGTCCATCGACCGCGACACGACGTCGCGGGAGGCGAGATCCTTGAGGTTGGGCGCATAGCGCTCCATGAACCGCTCGCCGTTGCAGTTGAGCAGGATGCCGCCTTCGCCGCGCACGCCCTCGGTGATCAGCACGCCGGCACCCGCCACCCCGGTCGGGTGGAACTGCCACATTTCCATGTCCTCGAGCGGGATGCCCGCGCGCGCGGCCATGCCGAGGCCGTCGCCGGTGTTGATGAACGCGTTGGTCGACGCGGCGAAGATGCGCCCCGCCCCGCCGGTCGCGAACATCGTGGCTTTCGCCTGCAGGATCATGACCTGCCCGGTCTCCATCTCCAGCGCGGTGACGCCCGAGCACGTCGCCGTCCGCGTCGCGGATGAGGTCGAGCGCCATCCATTCGACGAAGAACTGCGTGTGCGCGCGAACGTTGCGCTGGTAGAGCGTGTGCAGCATCGCGTGGCCGGTGCGGTCGGCGGCGGCGCAGGCGCGCTGCACCGGCTTCTCGCCGAAGTTCGCGGAGTGGCCGCCGAACGGACGCTGGTAGATGGTGCCGTCGGCGTTGCGGTCGAACGGCATGCCGAAGTGCTCGAGCTCGTACACGACCTGCGGCGCCATCCGGCACATGTACTCGATCGCGTCCTGGTCCCCGAGCCAGTCGGAGCCCTTGATCGTGTCGTACATGTGCCAGTGCCAGTTGTCCTCGGCCATGTTGCCGAGCGACGCCCCGATGCCGCCCTGCGCCGCAACGGTATGCGAGCGCGTCGGAAACACCTTCGACAGCACCGCAACGGAAAGCCCGGCTTCGGCGAGCTGCAGCGAAGCGCGCATGCCGGCGCCGCCGGCGCCCACGACGATCGCGTCGAACTTGCGGACGGGAAGAGCCGATGTGGACGTCGGCATCAGCGCGTCCCCCACAGGAGCTGGATCGTCCAGCCGAGATACGCCACCAGGAGCACGATCGAGAGCACCTGCACGAGAATGCGCACGCCCACGGGCTTGATGTAGTCCATGTAGATGTCGCGCACGCCCACCCACGCGTGATAGAGCAGCGCGACCATGAAGACGAACGAGAGCAGGCGGAACGGGCCGGACGCGAGCAGGCGTTCCACGCTCGCGTAGTCGAGGCCGCCGTTCCACAGCACGATCGCGAGCAGCACGATCGTGTACACCGCCATCACGACCGCGGTCACGCGCTGCGCGAGCCAGTCGAAGGTCCCGTAGTGGGCGCCGACCGGGGTGCGCAGCGGTCGATGGTTCACCATAGCCGCACTCCGATGGCGAGGGTGAGCGCGAGGCTCACGACCAGCACGATCGCCGCCGGACCGACGTGCAGCGGCGAGCTCGCCGCCGATGCGCACGTCGAACAGCAGGTAGCGGATGCCGGCGCAGAAGTGATGCAGGTACGCCCACGCGATGAGCAGCAGCAGGAGCTTCGCGACCGGCGAGGCGAAGCCCGCGCGCAATTGCGCGAACGACGCTTCCGAGGCGCGGCTCGCGCCGACGACGGAGAGCAGGAACGGTATGCCGACGAGGAACAGCAGCGCGCCGCTGATCCGGTGCAGGATCGAGACGATCGCCGGCAACGGCTGGCGGATCTCGAGGAGGTTCAGGTAGACGGGGCGAGACTTGGCCAAGAGTCGCTCGACGAGGAAAGGGAGATGCCTGCCCGGGCCCGCAACGGTGCGGCGCAACGCGGACCGTTCGCAGACAATCGCCGACGCGCGATCGTGCGCAGCGTGAAATTATAGCGCGACAACCGCGCACACGGCGAGCGTTCCCCTACGGACGGGCTCCACGCCCCGCGGTGGCGTGTGCGGCGAGCGCCGCTTGTCGTCGTCCCGCGTGCGATGCACCCCGCCGCTGCGCCGCGCGCTCCGATCTCAGCCCAGGATGTTGAGGTAGTGATGATCGCGGGTCGTGCACAGGCCGCGGCGCACCTCGACCGGGCGATCGCCGTACGTGAACGTGACGCGATCGACCGCGAGCAGCGGCGCGCCCGCCTCGACCTTCAGGATCGCGGCGGTGGCGACGTCGGCCGCCACCGCGCGCACCCGCTCCTCGGCCTTGAGCATGCGCACGCCGAACTGCGTCTCGAACAGGCCGTACATCGAGCCGTGGTAACTCATCATGCGCGACTTGGTGAGGCCCCTGAACAGCGCGGCCGGCAGCGTGATGTCGTCGAGCACCACCGGGTGGTCCTCGTAGGCGAGAAGGCGCCGCAGCTGCACGACGGGCTCGCCGGGCTTCAACTGCAGCAGGCGCGCGACCTCCGCGCTCGCCTTGGCGCGCCGCACGTCGAGCAGGCGGCTCGCGGGATACTCGTCCTTGCCGTCGTCGCGCCGGATGCGCAGGAAGCGGAAGACGGAAGCGGCTTCTTCGGTGTGCGTGGCGACGAACGTGCCCTTGCCCTGCCGGCGCACGACGAGGTTGTCCGCGACGAGCGCCTCGATCGCCTTGCGCACCGTGCCCTGGGCCACGCCGAAGCGGCCGGCGAGCTCGATCTCGCTGGGAATGGCTTCCCCGGGGCGCCACTCGCCGGTCTCGAGGCTCTTCTCGAGCACGGACTTGATCTGCAGGTAGAGGGGCTGGAACGAAGGAGATGGGGTCGACATCGTCGTGGTCGGGACCGCCTTCGGGGCCGCGCGGCGGGACACGGCGGCGGGGCTGCGCGGGGGATTGTCCGGCGCCGTCGGCTTGCTGTCCATTTCATATCTTATATCTTGTATAAGATAGAAGAGTCAATTGACACGGCTCGCGACCCGCCCCTACAATCGCGCGACGCCGCCGTCACCGCCGGTATTGACTGTCCACGGGCCGTCCGGCTGGCGCGGCAGCGCAACACGACCCGGGCCACCCGTCCGCACCTCGCCTCCCTCGCTCAGCAACGACCGCGAGTCACGACCGGCTGCAACCCGTTCCCCCTCCGCCACGCTAGGAGCTCGCACCATGAAGACACCCGTCCGCGTTGCCGTCACCGGCGCCGCCGGCCAGATCGGCTACAGCATCCTCTTTCGCATCGCCGCCGGCGAAATGCTCGGACGTGACCAGCCCGTGATCCTGCAGATGCTGGAGCTCCCGATCGACAAGGCGCAGGCCGCGCTTGAAGGGCGTGATGATGGAGCTCGAGGACTGCGCGTTCCCGCTGCTCGCCGGGATGACCGGCACCGCCGATCCGAAGGTCGCGTTCAAGGACGCCGACGTCGCCGCTCCTGGTCGGCGCGAAGCCGCGCGGGCCCGGGCATGGAGCGCAAGGACCTGCTGCTCGAGAACGCGAAGATCTTCATCGAGCAGGGCAAGGCGCTCGACGCGGTCGCCGCGCGCAACGTGCAAGGTGCTCGTGGTCGGCAACCCGGCCAACACCAACGCCTACATCGCGATGAAGTCGGCGCCGTCGCTGCCGCGCAAGAACTTCACCGCGATGCTGCGCCTCGACCACAACCGCGCCCTGTCGCAGCTCGCCGCCAAGAGCGGACAGCCGGTCGGCTCGATCGAGAAGCTGGTCGTCTGGGGCAACCACTCGCCGACGATGTACGCCGACTATCGCTTCGCCACGACCAACAGCAAGCCGCTCAAGGCGCTGATCAACGACGACGAGTGGAACCGCGACACGTTCCTGCCCGACGGTCGGCAAGCGCGGCGCGGCCATCATCGCGGCGCGCGGCCTGTCGTCGGCAGCCTCGGCGGCCAACGCCGCCATCGATCACATGCGCGACTGGGTGCTCGGCAGCAACGGCAAGTGGGTGACGATGGGCATCGCGTCCGACGGCCAGTATGGCATTCCGAAGGACGTGATGTACGGCTTCCCCGTCACCACGGCGAACGGCGAGTACAAGCTCGTCGAGAACCTCGAGATCGACGCGTTCTCGCGCGAGAAGATGGACGCGACGCTGAAGGAGCTCGAGGAAGAGCGCGCCGGCGTCGCCTCGATGCTGGGCTGACCGCCATCGCGTCGCGCGGAAGTGACTTCGGCACTGCATCCGGCTGCGGTGCTCGCCGGGCACGGCCGCGGGTTGCCGTTGCTCGCGCCGTGCGTGCATTACGCCGGCACCGAGCGCTTCCTGCAAGAAGGCGCTCGCGCTCCAGGCGGAGCGCGGGCCGATCTTCGACATCACCGGCGATTGCGAGGACGGCGCGCCGGCCGGCGAGGAGCGTGCGCACGCGCGGATGATCGCGGCGCTCATCGCCGGGCCCGAGAATCGTCACGGCCGCATGGGTGCGCGCACCCACGGCACTCGATCATCCGGCATGGGAGGAGGAGCTCGACATCCTCGTGCGCGAGGCGGGCGAGCGCGTCGCCTTCCTCGTCGTGCCCAAGGCGCGGGGCGCAGCGGAGGTCGAGCGCTACCTCGACGCGGTGGCGCTCGCGGTGGCGCGCGCCGGTCTCGGGCGCGAGATCCCGGTGAGCGTGCTCGATCGAGACGCCGGGGCGCCGTGCACGAGGCATGGCAGATCGCGGCCCTGCCCGGCATCCTGAGCCTCGACTTCGGCACGCTCGATTTCGTGAGCGCGCACCACGGCGCCATCCCGGCCGCGGCGATGCACAGCCCCGGCCAGTTCGAGCACGCTCTGCTGCGCCGCGCCAAGGCCGAGATGACCGCCGCGGCGCTCGCGCACGGCGTCGTGCCCGCGCACGGCGTATCCATGGCCATCGACGACCCCGACGCCGTGTACGACGACGCGCGGCGCGCGCGCGACGAGTTCGGCTTCCTGCGCATGTGGAGCATCCATCCGAGCCAGATCGAGTCGATCGTCTTCGGCATGCAGCCCGACCCCGATGCGGTGATCGAGGCGGCAAGCCTCGTCGCCGCGGCGCAGGACGCGAGCTGGGCTCCGATCGCGTTCGGCGGCCGCATGCACGATCGCGCCTCGTATCGCTATTACTGGTCGATCCTGCAGCGCGCGCACGCGACCGGCGCGGCGCTGCCGGAATTCGCGCGGGCCTGGTTCGCTCCGCGCTGATGCATCCACCGACGCACCTCGCGAGGATCCGCTCATGACCCAGAGTTCAGCCGGCGCCCGCTTTCGCGCCGCCGTCGCCGCCGAGAGGCCCCTGCAGGTGCCCGGCGCGATCTGCGCCTACCACGCCCTGCTCGCCGAGCACTCGGGCTATCGTGCGATCTACCTGTCCGGCGGCGGCGTCGCGGCGGGCTCGCTCGGCCTGCCCGACCTCGGGATCAGCACGCTCGAGGACGTGCTCATCGACGTGCGCCGCATCACCGACGTCTGCAGCCTGCCGCTGCTGGTGGACGTCGACACCGGCTTCGGCCCGTCCGCCTTCAACGTCGCCCGCACCGTGCGCTCGCTGATCAAGGCCGGCGCCGGCGCCATGCACATCGAGGACCAGGTGCGGCGCCAAGCGCTGCGGCCATCGCCCCGGCAAGGCGATCGTGCCGAAGGAAGAGATGGTCGATCGCATCAGGCGGCCGTCGACGCGCGCACCGATCCCGAGTTCGTGATCATGGCGCGCACCGACGCGCTCGCGGTCGAGGGCCTCGAGGCCGCGATCGAGCGCGCGTGCGCGTGCGTCGAGGCGGGCGCCGACATGATCTTTCCCGGAAGCGATCACCGAGCTCGCGATGTACCGCAAGTTCGCCGCTGCGGTGAAGGTGCCGATCCTCGCCAACATCACCGAGTTCGGCGCGACCCCGCTTTTCACCACGACCGAGCTGCGCGGGCGCCGACGTCGTCGATCGCGCTGTATCCGCTGTCCGCGTTCCGCGCGATGAACAAGGCCGCGCTGAACGTGTATTCCAGCGCTGCGCCGCGACGGCACCCAGAAGGGCGTGGTCGACGCGATGCAGACCCGCGCCGAGCTCTACGACTATCTCGGCTATCACGCCTACGAGCGCAAGCTCGACGAGCTTTTCGCGCAAGCCAGCACCCGGCGCTGAACCGGCCGGGAACACACCACGCCCGCACCCCAGGAGGTATCGATGAACGACGTCGCCACCGCACCCAAGGCCAAGAAATCCGTCGCCCTCTCCGGCGTCGCCGCCGGCAACACCGCGCTGTGCACGGTCGGCCGCACCGGCAACGACCTGCATTACCGCGGCTACGACATCCTCGACATCGCCGACGCGTGCGAATTCGAGGAGATCGCCTACCTGCTGGTGCACGGCAAGCTGCCCAACCGCGGCGGAGCTCGCGGGCTACAAGGAGAAGCTCCAGTCGCTGCGCGGCCTGCCCGACGCCGGTGCGCGACGGCGCTGGAAGCGCTGCCCGCGCGGCGCGCATCCGATGGACGTGCATGCGCACCGGCTGCTCGGCGCTCGGCTGCGTGCTGCCCGAGAAGGACGATCACAACGTGCCCGGGCGCGCGCGACATCGCCGACCGCCTGATGGCCTCGTTCGGCTCGATGCTGCTCTACTGGTATCACTTCAGCCACAACGGCCGGCGCATCGAGGTCGAGACCGACGACGACTCCATCGGCGGGCACTTCCTGCACCTGCTGCACGGCCGCAAGCCCTCGCGACATGTGGGTGCAGCGCGATGCACACCTCGCTGAACCTCTACGCCGAGCACGAGTTCAACGCCTCGACGTTCACCGCGCGCGTGATCGCCGGCACCGGCTCGGACATCTACTCGTGCATCACCGGGCGCGATCGGCGCGCTGCGCGGGCCCAAGCACGGCGGCGCGAACGAAGTGGCGTTCGACGTGCAGAACCGCTACGATCACGCCGGACGAGGCGGAGGCCGACATCGCGCAGCGCGTCGCAGGCGAAGGAGGTCGATCATCGGCTTCGGCCACCCCGTCTACACCATCGCCGACCCGCGCAACAAGATCATCAAGGACGTCGCGCAGCGCCTCTCCGAGGCCGCGCGGCAACATGAAGCTGTTCGACATCGCCGAGCGGCTCGAGACGGTGATGTGGGACGTGAAGAAGATGTTCCCCAACCTCGACTGGTTCTCGGCGGTCAGCTACCACATGATGGGCGTGCCGACCGCGATGTTCACGCCGCTGTTCGTGATCTCGCGCACCTCCGGCTGGTCCGCGCACGTCATCGAGCAGCGCGAGGACGGCAAGATCATCCGCCCGAGCGCGAACTACGTCGGGCCCGAGGACCAGAAGTTCGTGCCGATCGCCCAGCGCCGCTGATCGGGGCCGCTGCGCCCGATTCCCCTCAGTTCCGTTCCGGTCACCGCCCCAACCGAAAAGAAACCCATGTCGACCCACATCAGCAACGTGCGCCCCGAGCCCGACAAGGTGCTCACCGACATCGTCGATTACGTCCTCGACTACGAGATCGGGAGCACCGAGGCGTACGAGACGGCCCGCAACTGCCTGATCGACACGCTCGGCTGCGGGCTCGAGGCGCTGTCGTATCCCGCCTGCACCAAGCTGCTCGGGCCCGTCGTGCCCGGCACCGTCGTCCCGAACGGCGCCAAGGTGCCGGGCACGCAGTTCCAGCTCGATCCGGTGCAGGCCGCGTTCAACATCGGCGCGATGATCCGCTGGCTCGATTTCAACGACACCTGGCTTGCGGCGGAATGGGGCCATCCCTCCGACAACCTGGGCGGCATCCTCGCGACTGCGGACTGGCTGTCGCGCAATGCGGTCGCGGCCGGGAAGGCGCCGCTCACGATGCGCGACGTGCTGACCGGCATGATCAAGGCGCACGAGATCCAGGGCGTCATCGCGCTCGAGAACAGCTTCAACCGCGTCGGGCTCGATCACGTGGTGCTGGTGAAGGTCGCCTCGACGGCGGTCGTGGCGCAAGCTCCTCGGCCTCTCGCGCGAGGAGCTCGTCAACGCGGTGTCGCTCGCGTGGGTCGACGGCCAGTCGCTGCGCACGTACCGGCACGCGCCGAACACCGGATCGCGCAAGAGCTGGGCGGCGGGCGACGCGACCTCGCGCGCGGTGCGCCTCGCGCTCATGGCGAGCAAGGGCGAGATGGGCTACCCGTCCGTGCTCACCGCGAAGACGTGGGGCTTCTACGACGTCCTGTTCCGCGGCCAGCCGTTCAAGTTCCAGCGTCCCTACGGCAGCTACGTCATGGAGAACGTGCTGTTCAAGATCAGCTTCCCCGCGGAGTTCCACGCCCAGACCGCGGCCGAGGCGGCGATGACGCTGCACCGCAAGCTCGAAGGACGCGGGTCGCGCCATCGAGGACATCGAGAAAGTCACGATCCGCACGCACGAGTCGGCGATCCGCATCATCGACAAGCAGGGGCCGCTCGCCAATCCCGCCGATCGCGATCACTGCATCCAGTACATGGTCGCGGTGCCGCTCATCTTCGGGCGGCTCACCGCCGCCGACTACGAGGACGAGGTGGCCGCCGACCCGCGCATCGACGCCCTGCGCGCGAAGATGGCGTGCGTCGAGGACAAGGCGTTCACGCGCGATTACCTCGATCCCGAGAAGCGCTCGATCGCCAACGCCATCACGATCGAGTTCGGCGACGGCAAGCGGCTCGACGAGGTCGTGGTGGAATATCCGATCGGGCACCGCCGCCGGCGGCAGCGAAGGCATTCCCGTGCTCGTGGAGAAGTTCCGCACCAACCTCGCCCGGCGCTTCCCGGCAAAGCAGCAGCATGCGATCCTCGAGGCCTCGCTCGACGCGGGCAGGCTCGACGCGATGCCGGTGCACGAATACATGGACCTGTACGTGATCTGATGGACTCGACCGGAGTTTCCCGCATGCGCTACGCAACCCTCACCTTCGTCGCCATCGCCGCCGCGTTCGCGACCACGACCACCTCGGCGCAGGACTTTCCGAAGCGCAAGTCCGGCCTGTGGGAGATCAGGACCAGCACCTCCGCCATCCCCGCCGCGCGGGCCCGCGGCAGCACCCATGCAGATGTGCATCGACGAGAAGACCGACAACGCCGTGCAGCAGCAGGCGCAGGGCATGACCAAGCAGAGCTGCAGCAAGCAGGAGATCAAGAAGAGCGGCAACCAGATCATCGTCGACTCGGTGTGCAAGTTCGGCGAGACCACCGCCACGACGCACTCGGTGTTCACCGGCTCGTTCGACACGGCCTACAAGGTCGAGACGAAGTCGACGTACGACCCCCCGATGATGGGCACCATGAAGGAAGGCAGCGCCGTCATCGAGGCGAAGTGGCTCGGCGCCTGCAAGCCCGACATGCGCCCCGGCGACATGATCCTGGGCAACGGGATGCGGATCAACATGAACGATGCCAAGGGCGGCCCCGCGCCGCGCAGATAAAAGGAACGACAGCATGCCTCACAACCTCTTCAACTCGCTGCAGGAATTCACGCTTCGCTCGGGCGCGAAAGGCCAGTTCTATTCGCTGACCGCGCTCGAGGCGGCCGGCCTCGGCAAGATCTCGCGCCTGCCCGTGTCGCTGCGCATCGTGCTCGAAAGCGTGCTGCGCAACTGCGACGGCAAGAAGGTGACCGAAGCGCACGTGCGCGAGCTCGCCGGCTGGCAGTGCGGGGCCGCGCGCACGGACGAGATCCCGTTCGTCGTCGCGCGCGTGCTGCTGCAGGACTTCACCGGCGTGCCGCTGCTCGCCGACCTCGCGGCCATGCGCAACGTCGCGGCGGACATGGGCAAGAACGCCAAGGTCATCGAGCCGCTGGTGCCGGTCGACCTCGTGGTCGACCACTCGGTCATGGTGGACTACTACAACCGGCCCGACGCGCTCGATCTCAACATGAAGCTGGAGTTCAGCCGCAATGGCGAGCGCTACGAGTTCATGAAGTGGGGCATGCAGGCGTTCGACACGTTCAAGGTCGTGCCGCCCGGCATCGGGATCGTGCACCAGGTCAACCTCGAGTACCTCGCGCGCGGCGTGCATCGCAAGGCCGGCGTCTACTATCCCGATTCGCTCGTCGGCACCGACAGCCACACCACCATGATCAACGGCATCGGCGTGGTGGCCTGGGGCGTCGGGGGCATCGAAGCGGAAGCGGGCATGCTCGGCCAGCCGGTGTACTTCCTCACGCCCGACGTCATCGGCGTCGAGCTCAAGGGCAAGCTGCCCGAAGGCACCACGGCGACCGACCTCGTGCTGACCGTCACCGAGATGCTCCGGCGCGAGAAGGTCGTGGGCAAGTTCGTGGAGTTCTTCGGCGAGGGCACCACCACCCTCGCCGTGCCCGACCGCGCAACGATCGGCAACATGGCGCCGGAGTACGGCGCGACGATGGGCTTCTTCCCGGTCGACGAAGCGACCGTCGAATACCTGCGCGCCACCGGCAGGACGGCCGAGGAGGTCGACGCGTTCGAATCGTACTTCCGGGCGCAGAAGATGTTCGGCATCCCGCGCGCCGGCGAGATCGACTACACCCGCACGCTCGCGCTGGATCTGTCGACCATCAAGCCTTCCGTCGCGGGCCCGAAGCGGCCGCAGGACCGCATCGAGCTCGGCAGCCTCAAGTCGCAGTTCGTGTCGCTCTTCTCGAAGCCGGTGAAGGAGAACGGCTTCGCGCAGGCGCCCGAGAAGCTCGGCAAGCGCTACGCCGCCAAGTGGGCGCCGTACGGCGCGGGCGCGGTCAAGGATTCGTCGCAGCAGACGCCGCCCGGTGCGCCGCGCGACATGCTCGAGATGGTCAACAACCGGCCCACGATGGACCAGGTCGCCGTGACAGCCGCCGGCGACGTCGACATCGGCAACGGCGACGTGCTGATCGCCGCGATCACGTCGTGCACCAACACGTCGAATCCGGGCGTGCTGCTCGCGGCCGGCCTGCTCGCGAAGAAGGCCGTCGAGAAGGGACTCAAGGTCAAGCCCCACATCAAGACGTCGCTCGCGCCCGGCTCGCGCGTGGTCACCGATTACCTCGGGCGTGCGGGCCTGCTGCCCTACCTCGAGAAGCTCGGCTTCGGCGTCGCCGCGTACGGCTGCACGACCTGCATCGGCAATGCCGGCGACCTCGCACCCGAGTTCAACGACGCCATCGCGTCCAACGATCTCGTGTGCGCCGCCGTGCTCTCCGGGAACCGCAATTTCGAGGCGCGCATCCACCCGAACCTCAAGGCCAACTTCCTGGCGTCACCCCCGCTCGTGGTCGCGTTCGCGATCGCCGGCACGGTGCTGAAGGACCTCGCGACCGAGCCGCTCGGCCAGGGCAAGGATGGCCCGGTGTACCTGAAGGACATCTGGCCCACGTCGCACGAAGTCGCGGCGGTGATGCATTTCGCCAAGGATCCCGCAACGTTCCGCAAGCTCTACGGCGATCTCGCCAACGCGAATCCGCTGTGGGGCGCCATCAAGGGCTCGACCGGGCAGGTGTACGACTGGCCGGCGTCGACCTACATCGCGAAGCCGCCGTTCTTCGACGGCTTCAGCATGGGCACCGGCAAGGTGAGCGACGTCAAGGGGGCACGGGCGCTCGGCATCTTCGGCGACTCGGTCACCACCGACCACATCTCGCCCGCGGGATCGATCAAGGAAGCCTCGCCTGCCGGCCAGTGGCTGCTCGGGCACGACGTGCCCAAGGTCGACTTCAACAGCTACGGCTCGCGTCGCGGCAACCACGAGGTGATGATGCGCGGCACGTTCGCCAACGTGCGCATCAAGAACCTCATGCTGCCGCTGCGCGCCGACGGCACGCGCGAGGAAGGCGGCGTCACGCTGCTACCAGCCCGTCGGGCGAGAAGATGTACATCTACGACGCCGCGATGCGCTACATCGCGCAAGGCGTGCCGACGATCGTGTTCGGCGGCGAGGAATACGGCACCGGCTCGTCGCGCGACTGGGCGGCCAAGGGCACGCAGCTCCTCGGCGTGAAGGCCGTCGTCGCCCGCAGCTTCGAGCGCATCCATCGCTCGAACCTCGTCGGCATGGGCGTGCTGCCGTGCCAGTTCAAGGGCACCGATTCCGTCGACTCGCTCGGCATCGACGGCACGGAGACCTTCGACCTGATCGGGCTCGAGGGTCGCATCAAGCCGCAGATGGACGTGACCCTCGCGATCCACCGCAAGGACGGCTCGACGCGGCACGTGCCGCGTGCTGCTGCGCATCGACACGCCGATCGAGGTCGATTACTACCTCAACGGCGGGATCCTGCCGTACGTCCTGCGCGAGCTGGTGCGCGAAGCGGCCTGAACGCGATTCACGCCAGCCGGGGGCCGGCAACGCCACGTTGCCGGCCCTTTTTCATCGCAGCCCGCGCCCTGCCGTGCGGTGCAGGGCGCACTTTCTCGCTGGCCTGATGTAAAAGTTGCGCGCCCGGCGGAGCGAGGCAATGTCCGAATTACATCGCCTTCCGCTGGCGCGCACCCGGAGCGATCGGGGCTGGCATGTCGGTTGCAGAAGATGCAACATGGACGTCGCGACACAATGCCCGGGAGGCAGGCGATGATCACCGCACAGTTGCGCCCATGGTTCTGGCGCGCGAGCGCGGCCGCCGGCGTGATGATGGCCTACCGGCTGGCCTCGCTGTTCGTGCACGCCCATCACGGGTACCGCATCGCCGGCCGCAGCACGCCCTTCCAGCGCCAGCTGCCGGATTGCCGCCGGCGCGTGCTGGTTGTAGGCGACAGCACCGGTGTGGGCACCGGCGCCGCGTGCGCGCAGGATTCCATCGCGGGCCTGCTCGCGCGCGAGTTTCCCGACGTTGCCGTCACCAATCGGGCGCGCAACGGCGCCAAGGCCGCCGATGCCGTGCACCAGCTCGCAACGTTGCCGGCGGGCCGCTTCGACGTGGTGTTCGTGCACGTCGGCGGCAACGACATCCTGCGCACCACGCCCATGCCGCAGCTCGAGCAGGACATCACGGCGGCGTTGCTCGCGGCGCGCGAGCGCTCCGACATCGTCATCTTCATGAGCACGCCCAACATGGGGCTGTGCCCGGTGTTCTTCCCGCCTTTCAGCTGGTTGCTCACCATGCGCACGCGCGAGGCGCGCGATCTGTTCGTCCGCGTGTCGCGCGAGCTCGGCGTGCACTACGTCGACTTCTTCCGCGAGAAGGGCGAGGACGTGTTCTCGCGCGATCCGCGCCGCTATTTCGCGGAGGACCGGCTGCACCCGAGCAGCGAAAGCTATCGCGCGGCGTACGACGCCATCTGCCGGGAGACGCCGCTGCACGGCGTCATGCGCTCGGCCTGACCCAAGAGAGGCCACGATGAAGCCCAACGCAGTGGTGCTGTTCGCCGCGGTGACCCTCGCCGCGCTCGCGACAGCGTGCAGCGATCAGACCAAGGAGGCCGCCGAGAAGGCGGCCGCGGCCGCCAGGGACGCAGCGGCGAAGACCGGCGAGGCCGCCAAGGAAGCCGCGAAGGATGCGAGCGCGGTGACCAAGGAGGCCGCCGACAAGGCCGCGCAGGCGATCCACGAATCGGCGCCGAAGGTGAACGCCGCGGCGACCGAGGCCGGCGAGAAGGCCAAGGACGCCGCGCAGAAGGCGGGCGAGAGCCTGAGCGAGGCCACGCAAAAGGCGAAGGAAGCCGCGCACCGCGCGGCGCAGGACGCCCGCGACGCCGAGGACAAGGCGCGCGCCGGCCCCGACCTACTAGCGCCCGCGCGAGGGCCTCACGCCGCCTGCGTGACCGCCTGGCGCGCGATCCAGCGCGTCAGCGGGCGCCACTGCTCCCAATCCTGCTCCGCGCGCGAGCGCGGCAGATCGAATACCGTCGCCCCGTCGCGTGCGCAGTGCACGTAGATCTGCGCGTCGCGCAGGTGCGTCAGCACCGGAAACTCGAAGGCCGGCAGGAAATCGTCGAGCTCGGTCGCGCTGGTCGTGCGCGCATCGACGCGCATGGCGACCACACCGATCGGCAAGCCGCCCCGCCGCACCGCCTTGTGTTCGGCAATCGCCTCGAGGAAATACGCGGTGGCGGCCATGTCGAACACCGACGGCGAGAGGGGCACGAGCAGCATGTCGGCGCGGCGCACCGTGTCGCGCAGCTTGTCGCCGTGCAGTCCCGCCGGACTGTCGATCACCAGCCATTGCAGCGGGCGCTCGAGATCGGCACGGCGCGTCTCGACATCCCAGCGGCCGATGGCCGGAAACAGCGCCGGGCGCCGCGAGAGCCACTCGAAGGAGGACTGCTGCCGATCGAGGTCGGCGATCGCCACCGCCTGCCGCTTGCCGGCAAGCCAGCCGGCGACATGGGTCGCAAGGGTCGTCTTGCCGCTGCCGCCCTTCGGATTGGCGACCAGGATGGTCTGCATCGCGCTGCCCCCCGAATCGTTGTTTCCGGCAATGGTAGCGCCAAACCGGAGCCCGCAAAGCGCTGCGCGGCCGGAGAAAGGCGAAGCAGCGCATGCTAACATCGGCCCCCCGCTCCTCGCCGTCATGAACGATCCCAAGACGCCTCCTGCCGTCATCGCCGTTCCGACGGCGCGCATCGCATCGACACGCGACCCGCGCAAGGTCGAGTTCGAGTCGAACAAGCTGAAGAAGCGCTTGCGCCGGCAGGTCGGCGAAGCCATCCGCGATTTCGCGCTGATCGAAGCCGGCGATCGCGTGATGGTGTGCCTCTCGGGCGGCAAGGACAGCTACGGCCTGCTCGACATCCTGCTGTCGCTGCGGGCGCGCTCGCCCGTGCCGTTCGAGCTCATCGCCGTCAATCTCGACCAGAAGCAGCCCGGCTTTCCCGCCGACGTCCTGCCGCGCTACCTCGAAGGCATCGGCGTGCCGTTCCGGATCGCGGAGCAGGACACGTACAGCGTCGTGCGTCGCGTCGTCCCCGAGGGCGCAACCATGTGCTCGCTGTGCTCGCGCCTGCGTCGCGGGGTGCTGTATCGGGTAGCGGGCGAGCTCGGCGCGACCAAGATCGCGCTCGGCCACCACCGCGACGACATGATGGCGACGTTCTTCCTCAACCTGTTCTTCGGCGGCAAGCTGAAGACGATGCCGCCCAAGCTCGTCTCCGACGACGGGCGCCACGTGGTGATCCGGCCGCTCGCCTACGTCCGCGAGCGCGACCTCGCGCGCTACGCCGAGGTGCGCGCGTTCCCCGTCATCCCGTGCAATCTCTGCGGCTCGCAGGAGCATCTGCAGAGAAAGCAGGTGACGGCGATGCTGCGCGAATGGGAGCGGCACCATCCCGGGCGCATCGAGTCGATCTTCAACGCGATGGGCAACGTGGTCGGCACCCATCTCCTCGACCGTTCGCTGCAGGACTTCGCTGCCGTCCGCGCAACCGGACGTCCCGTGCCCGATGGCGACATCGGCTTCGACGTCGATCCCGAACTCGAGCGCGCCGCCGCGGCGGGCGACAGCGCAACCGCGATCCCCGTTGCCTTCCCGCTCGCGCGCCGCGCAGGAGTAGCGCCGCGCGCTGGAGCAACATTTGCTTGCAATTCGGGGGGCCCGCCGCGGGCACCACTGCGCGGCGCCGGCGTCCAACGCGAGCGCATGGCGGACGAAGCGCACCGGCCGAGGGCACGTCCGTGCCCCGCGCCCGATCCACCCTGAAGGAGCACGATGGACCCTCTTCCCGGTCCCGAGCCGGACCGCGTGCCCGCGCGCACGCGCATGGGCAGGCGCGGCACGCTCATCGGCGGCGCGCTCGCCCTGCTGCTGCTCGCCGGCGTCGCGGCGCTCGCGTGGCATCTCACGCACGGTGAGGGCGGGCAGGCCGCCCAGCGCAACGGCCCCGGCCGCCGCGGTGCGCCTCCCACCACGGTGGGGGTCGCCAGCGCCGAGCGCATCGACATCCCCGTCACGATGGAAGCCCTGGGCACGGTCACGCCCGCGGCCACGGTGACGGTGCGCCCGCAGGTGTCCGGCATCCTCAAGCAGGTGCTCTATCGCGAGGGCCAGACCGTGAAGGCCGGCCAGGTGCTCGCCCAAGTGGATCCCGTCCCGTTCCAGAACGCCCTGATGCAGGCCACGGGGCAACGCCAACGCGACGAGGCGCAACTCGAGAACGCACGCCTCACGCTCGAGCGCTATCGCACGCTGCTCGCGCAGGACTCGATCGCGCGCCAGGATGTCGACACGCAGGCCGCCCTCGTGAAGCAGCTCGAAGGCACCGTCACCGCCGATCGCGCAGCGGAGGCGACGGCGAACCTCAACCTCGCGAACACCCGCATCGAGGCGCCGATCGACGGCCGCGTGGGCCTGCGCGTCGTCGACGTCGGCAATCTCGTCAGCTCGAGCGACGTCAACGGCATCGCGGTGATCACGCGTCTCGTGCCGATCGACGTCGAGTTCGCGGTGCCGCAGGACCGCGTGCAGGACATCCAGGCGCGCGTGAACGCGGGCGCGAAACTGCCGGTCGACGCGCTCGATCGCACGCGCTCGACGGTGCTCGACACCGGCACCTTCTCGACGCTCGACAACCAGGTCGACCAGCAGACCGGGACGGTGCGCGCCAAGGCGCGCTTCGGCAATGCGCGCAACACGCTGTTCCCGAGCCAGTTCGTGAACGTGCGGCTGCTCCTGCGCACGATCCCGAATGCGGTCGTGGTGCCCGTTACCGCGTTGCGGCACGGCGGCGACGGCGATTACGTGTTCGTGCTGAACGAGGCCGAACGCACCGTCGCGATGCGCAAGGTGACCGCCGGCCAGATCGCGAACGACAAGGTCGCGATCGCGCAGGGCCTGCAGGGCGGCGAGAAGGTGATCACCGAAGGGGCGGACCGCCTGCGCGACGGCTCGCGCGTGGCGCTGCCCGGCGCCGCGAACGACGCGAACCGCGGCGGCCGCAATGGTGGGGCCGAGCGTCGCCGCGCCGCGCCCGCGACCACGCCGTGACGCTGCGCTCGCGCTCCACGACGGCGCTGCGATACACCCGATGAGCCCTTCGCGTCCCTTCATCCAGCGACCCGTCGCGACCTCGCTCGTCATGCTCGCGATCGTGCTCGCGGGTTTCGTCGGCTTTCGCTTCCTGCCGCTGTCCGCGTTGCCGCAGGTCGACTACCCGACGATCCAGGTGCAGACGCTCTACCCCGGCGCGAGCCCGGAGGTGATGGCGCAAACGGTCACCGCGCCGCTGGAGCGCAACTTCGGGCAGATGGCGGGCCTGCAGCGGATGAGCTCGACGAGCGCCGCGGGCGTGTCGCAACTCACGCTGCAATTCGGGCTGGGTGTCGCGCTCGACGTCGCGGAGCAGGAAGTGCAGGCGGCGATCAATGCCGGCGGCTCGCTGCTGCCGGCCGATCTCCCCGCGCCCCCCGTGTACGCGAAGGTGAATCCGGCGGACGCGCCGGTGCTCACGCTGTCGATCACCTCCGACACGCTGCCGCTCACCGAGGTCCAGAACCTCGTCAACACGCGCCTCGCGCAGAAGATCAGCCAGGTGTCGGGCGTGGGTCTGGTCGCGCTCTCCGGCGGGCAACGGCCCGCCGTGCGCATCCAGGCCGACACCCAGGCGCTCGCGTCGTACGGCCTCGGCCTCGACACGCTGCGCACCGCGATCGCGGCGGCGAACGCGAACAGCGCGAAGGGCAGCTTCGACGGCCCCACGCGCGCGTGGAGCATCAACGCCAACGACCAGCTCCTCACCGCCGCCGACTACCTCGACCTGATCGTCGCGTATCGCAACGGGGCGCCGGTGCGCCTGCGCGACGTCGCCCGAGCCGTCGACAGCGCGGAGAACGTGAACCTCGGCGCCTGGGCGGGCACGACCTGCGCGAGCGTTCCGGTCGATGCGCTGTCGGCGCGTCCCGGCGAGTGCCGGCCCGCGCTGCGTCCGGCCATCATCCTCGACGTGCAGCGCCAGCCCGGCGCGAACGTGATCCAGACCGTCGATGCGATCAAGAGCCGCCTCGCCGAGCTGACCGCCGGCCTGCCGCCGACGGTGCAGGTGCAGGTGCTGTCCGATCGCACGACCGGCATCCGCGCCTCGGTGAACGACGTCGAGCTCGAGCTGATGCTCGCCGTCGTGCTCGTGGTGCTGGTCATCTTCGCGTTCCTGCACAGCCTGCGCGCGACGGTGATCGCGAGCCTCGCCGTGCCCATCTCGCTCATCGGCACGTTCGGCGCGATGTACCTCATGGGCTACAGCATCAACAACCTGTCGCTCATGGCGCTCACCATCGCGACCGGGTTCGTGGTCGACGACGCGATCGTGATGATCGAGAACATCGCGCGCTTCCGCGAGCAAGGGCTGCCGCCGCTCGAGGCGGCGCTGAAGGGCGCCAACCAGATCGGCTTCACGATCATCTCCCTCACCGTCTCCCTCATCGCCGTCCTCATCCCGCTGCTGTTCATGGGCGACGTCATCGGACGCCTCTTTCGCGAGTTCGCGGTCACGCTCGCGATCACCATCCTCATCTCGGCCGTGGTGTCCCTCACGCTGGTGCCGATGATGTCCGGTCACTGGCTGAAGCGTCCGGAGGACGAGAAGCGCGGGCGCGCCTACGAATTCGGCCAGCGCATGCAGGCGCGATTCGACCGCGTGATCGCGCACTACGACCGCGCCCTGCAGTGGGTGCTCGCGCGCCAGGGCATGACCCTCGTCGTGGCCCTGGCGACACTCGCGCTCACGGTGCTGCTGTACGTGCTGATCCCGAAAGGCCTCTTCCCCACCCAGGACACCGGGCCAGCTGCAGGCGCGCCTGCAGGCCGGCGAGTCGATCTCCTACGCGCGCATGGCGCAGCTGCAGCAGCAGGCCGCCAACGCGATCCTCGACGATCCCGACGTCGAATCGCTGAGCTCGATCGTCGGCGTCGACGCCGCGAACAACACCATGCTGCACACGGGCCGCATGCTCATCAACCTGAAGCGCGGACGCCACGACGCGCAGCAGGCGACGATGGACCGGCTGGTGGCGCGCGTCGACCGGATCGCCGGCCTGCAGCTGTACGTGCAGCCGACGCAGGACCTCACGATCGATGCCGAGTCCGGCCCCACGCAGTACCGCGTATCCCTCGAAGCGGCCGACCGCAATCTGGTCGCACAGTGGGCGACGCAGCTTGCGCAGCGCCTGCGGGGCGACGCGCGCCGTGCGCAATGTGGTCTCGGACGCCAACGCGACCGGGGTGGCCGCGTACGTCGTGCTCGATCGCGACACGGCCTCGCGGCTCGCGATCAGCGCAGCCAACGTCGACGATGCGCTCTACAGCGCCTTCGGGCAACGCATCGTGTCGACGATCTTCACCGAGACCAACCAGTACCGCGTCATTCTCGAGGCGCGACCGGGTCTCGTCACCACCCCGCAGGGGCTCGGCATCCTGCATCTGCGCACCGGAACGGGCGAAGCGACGCCGCTCGCCGCGATCGCCACCGTGCAGGAGCGGCCCGCGCCGCTTCAGATCACGCACGTCGCCCAGTTCCCGGCCACCACGCTCGGCTTCGACACCGCGCCCGGCGTATCGCTCGGAGAAGCCGTGGACGCGGTGCGCGCCGCCGCGCGATCCGCTGCACATGCCGAGCGCCGTGACGATGACCTTCCTCGGGGCCGCCGGCGCGTACGAGGCTTCGCTCGCGAACGAGCTGTGGCTGATCCTCGCCGCGGTCGTCTGCGTGTACATCGTGCTCGGGGTGCTCTACGAGAGCTACATCCACCCCCTCACGATCCTGTCGACGCTGCCGTCGGCGGGCGTCGGCGCCCTGCTCGCGCTGATGATCACCGGGAACGACCTGGGCGTGGTCGGCCTGATCGGCATCATCCTGCTCATCGGCATCGTGAAGAAGAACGCGATCATGATGATCGACTTCGCGATCGACGCCGAGCGCAACGAGGGGAAAAGCCCGCGCGACGCCATCCACCAGGCCGCGCTGCTGCGCTTCCGTCCCATCCTGATGACCACGCTCGCGGCGCTGTTCGCGGCCGTGCCGCTGATGCTGGGCATGGGCGAAGGCGCCGAGCTGCGGCGACCGCTCGGCCTCGCCATCTTCGGCGGTCTCGTCGTGAGCCAGATGCTCACGCTCTTCACCACGCCGGTGATCTATCTCGCGTTCGATCGCCTCGCGCGCCGCGTGTCGCCGCGCCGGGTGCGAAACGGCCCCGACGCGCCGGAGCGCACGCCGTCGTGAACCTCTCGTCGCCTTTCGTGCGCCGTCCGGTGGCGACGGTGCTCCTCACCGTCGGCATCGCGCTCGCGGGCATCGCGGCGTTCTTCGCGCTGCCGGTGTCGCCGCTGCCGCAGGTCGACTTCCCCGTGATCTCGGTGCAGGCGCGCCTGCCGGGCGCGAGCCCCGCGACCATGGCGACGAGCGTGGCCACGCCGCTGGAGCGAAGGCTCGGCATCATCTCCGGGGTCAACGAGATGACGTCCTCGAGCGGCCTCGGCAACACCCGGGTCACGCTGCAGTTCGACCTCGATCGCAACATCGATGCCGCCGCGCGCGAAGTGCAGGCGGCGATCAACGCCGCGCGCATCGACCTGCCCGCCACCTTGCGCAGCAATCCCACGTACCGCAAGGCGAATCCGGCCGACGCGCCGGTGCTGATCCTGGCGCTCACGTCGAAGACGCGCTCGCCCGGCCAGATCTACGACGAAGTGTCCAACCTCGTGCAGCAGAAGCTCGCCCAGGTGCAGGGTGTGGGCGACGTCGAGCTCGGCGGCGGCTCGCTGCCCGCGGTGCGCGTCGAGCTCATTCCGTACGAGCTCAACCGCTACGGCGTGAGCATGGAGGACATCCGCGCCGCCATCCAGGCCGCGACCGCGAACCGGCCCAAGGGCGCGATCGAGGGCGACGGCCGCCGGCTGCAGATCTACACCGGCGTTGCCGGTGCGAGCGGCGGCCACACGGCGGCCGACTATCGCGATCTCGTCGTGGCGTGGCGCAACGGCGCCGCCGTGCGCCTTGCCGATGTCGCCGAGGTCATCGATGCCGTCGAGGACACGCACACCCTCGGGTTGTTCAACGGCGAGCCCGCGGTCGTGGTCCTCATCACCCGCCAGCCCGATGCGAACGTGATCGAGACCGTCGATGCCGTGCGCGCGCTGCTGCCGGAGCTGCAGGCGAGCCTGCCCGCCGACGTGAAGCTGCAGGTCGCGTCCGATCGCACGATCTCGATCCGCTCCTCGCTGCGCGAGATCGAGCTCACGCTCGCGATCAGCATCGTGCTGGTGGTCGTCGTCGTGAGCGTGTTCCTGCGCAGCGCGCGCGCGACGGCGGTGCCGGCCGTGGCGACGCTCGTTTCGCTGCTGGGCACCTTCGGGGTCATGCACCTGCTCGGCTTCAGCCTCAACAACCTGAGCCTGATGGCGCTCACCGTAGCCACGGGCTTCGTCGTCGACGATGCGATCGTGGTGCTCGAGAACACCACGCGCCACATCGAGGCCGGCATGCCGCGCTTCAGGGCCGCGCTGCTCGGCGCGAGCGAGGTGGGCTTCACGGTGCTGTCGATCAGCCTCTCGCTCGTCGCGGTGTTCATCCCGCTGCTGTTCATGGGCGGCCAGGTGGGACGGCTCTTTCGCGAGTTCGCGGTCACGCTGTCCGCAGCGGTGATGATCTCGCTCGTCGTCTCCCTCACCACGACGCCGATGCTCTGCGCGTGGCTGTTGCCGCCCGGCGGCGCACCGCGGCGGGAGGGTCGCGTGAGCCGCGGCTTTGCGTGGGCGTTCGGGCGGGTGCAGCGCGCCTACGAGGTGAGCCTCGACTGGGCGCTCTCGGCGCAATGGCTGGTGCTGCTGCTGCTGCTCGCGGTGATCGCGCTCAACGCGTATCTCTTCATCGTGGTGCCGAAGGGCTACTTCCCGCAGCAGGACACGGGCCAGCTCGCCGGCGGCATGCGCGCCGACCAGAGCATCTCGTTCCAGGCGATGCAGGGCAAGCTGCGCGCGCTCGTCGACGTGATCCACCGCGATCCGGCCGTCGACACCGTGGTGGGCTTCACCGGCGGCGGGCGCGCCGGCGGCGGGTTCATGTTCGTGACGCTGAAAGCCCCCTCGCAGCGCAAGGAAAGCGGCCAGCAGGTCATCGCGCGCCTTCGTCCGCAGCTCGCGCGCATCACCGGCGTCAGCCTCTTTCTCAATCCCGTGCAGGACCTGCGCATGGGCGGCCGGCAGGCGAACGCGACCTACCAGTACACGCTCAACAGCGACAACATCGCCGACCTGCGCACCTGGGCGACGCGACTCGCCGAAGCGATGAAGCAGCAGCCCGCGCTCACCGACGTCGACACCGATCAGCAGGACAACGGCGTGCAGGCGTTCGTCGACGTCGACCGAAGCACGGCGGCGCAACTGGGGCTCACGGCGCGCGACGTGGACAACGCGCTCTACGACGCCTTCGGCCAGCGTCAGGTCGCGACCATCTACGACGAGCTCAACCAGTACCACGTCATCATGGAAGTCGCGCCGCGCTACAGCCGCAGTCCCGAGGCGCTGCGCGACGTGTACGTGCCCGCGCGCGGCAGCGTGTCGACGGATGCGAACGCGCTCGACCGCGCGGGTGCCTCGCCTGCCGGCGCGGCCGCGAGCACCGCCACGACCACGGTGGCGAATCCCGGCTTGCGCGATCCGTCGGCCGGCCAGGCGGTGAGCCGCGCGCCGACGCGCATGGTGCCGCTCGCCGCGTTCGCGCGGTTCAGCGAAAACGCGGCGCCGACCGCCATCAACCACCAGGACGCGGAGCTCGCGACCACGATCGCGTTCAATCTCGCCGAAGGCGCGACGCTGAGCGATGCGCAGCGCGCGGTGCGGGCGGCCGAGGCCGCGATCGGCATGCCGACCAACGTGCGCGGCAGCTTCCAGGGCACCGCGCGCGCGTTCCAGCAGTCGCAGAACGAGCAGCCGCTGCTGATCGCGGCGGCCATCCTGGTGATCTACATCGTGCTCGGCGTGCTCTACGAAAGCCTGGTGCACCCGGTCACGGTGCTCTCGACGCTGCCTTCCGCCGGCGTGGGCGCGGTGCTCGCATTGCTGCTGCTCGGCATGGACTTCTCGATCATCGCGCTCATCGGCGTCTTCCTGCTGATCGGCATCGTGAAGAAGAACGCGATCCTCATCATCGACTTCGCGCTGGAGGCCGAACGCGCGCGCGGGCTTTCGCCCTACGATGCCGTGCGCGAGGCGTGCCTGCTGCGCCTGCGGCCCATCCTGATGACGACCCTCGCCGCGGGATTGGGCGCCCTGCCGCTCGCGATCGGCTTCGGCGAAGGCGCCGAGCTGCGCCGCCCCCTCGGGGTGGCGATCATCGGCGGCCTCGTCGCGAGCCAGGTGCTCACGCTCATCACCACGCCGGTCGTGTATCTGCTCCTCGACAAGCTGCGCCGGCGTGCACCGACCGAGCGCGCGCTCGCTCGCCACGCCGAAGCGCTGCCGCAACCGCGATGACCCGCTCCATGGACGCCCGCTTCCTCCGCTGTGCCGTCGCTCTCGCCTGCGCTGCCGCCCTTGCGACGGGCTGCGCCGTCGGTCCCGATTACGTGCGTCCCGACACGCCCATGTCCGTGAGCTTCAAGGAAAGCGGCGACTGGGTGCGGGCGGCGCCCGCCGACGCGCTCGATCGCGGGCCGTGGTGGACGCTGTTCCAGGATCCGGTGCTGAACGATCTTGTCGCGCGCGTGGAGGTCTCGAATCAGAACGTCGCGGCCGCCGCGGCAGCGTACGACCAGGCGCGCGCGCTCGTGCGCGAGCAGCGCGCGGCCCTGTTCCCCACGGTCACGCTCGATGGCGGCGCGAATCGCGCCGGCGGCGGAGGCAGCTCGCGCGCCGGCACGGCCTACCAGATCTCGCTCGGCGGCTCGTGGCAGCCGGACGTGTGGGGTCGCGTCCGGCGCGAGGCGCAGGCCGCGAGCGCAAGTGCGCAGGCGAGCGCAGCCGATCTCGCGTCGGCCCGTCTCGCCGCACAGGGCGAGCTCGCGACGGACTACGTGGCCCTGCGCCTCGCCGATGCGCAGCGCGCGATCCTGACCGAAACGATCGCGGGCTACGAGCGCACCCTCACCATCGCGCGGAATCGCTACGAGGCCGGCGTGATCGCCCATGCCGACGTGCTGCAGGCCCAGACGCAACTCGCCAACACGCGCGCCGACGCCGTGGCGCTCGACCGCCAGCGCGCAACCTACGAGCACGCCATCGCGGTGCTCGTCGGCGAAGCGCCGGCCAATTTCTCCCTCGCGCCGATCGACTGGCACCCCGTCGTGCCCGACGTGCCCCCGGGCGTGCCGTCGACCCTGCTGCAGCGCCGGCCCGACATCGCGGCTGCGGAACGGCGCGTTGCCGCCGCCAACGAGCAGATCGGCATCGCGCAGTCGGCTTACTTTCCGAACCTCGGACTCACGGCGTCGTACGGATTCGGCGCCGCCAGCCTCGGCTCGCTGCTGTCGGCGTCGAGCAGCGTGTGGGCGCTGGGCGTGACCGCCGCCGAGACGCTGTTCAACGCCGGCGCCACGGGCGCGAGGGTCGCCGAAGCGCGCGCCGCGCACGAGCAGGCGGTCGCGCACTACCGGCAGACGGTGCTCGCCGCATTCCAGGACGTGGAGGACCAGCTCGCCGCGGCGCGCGTTCTCGCGCAGGAACAGGCGTTGCGCGCGCAGGCCTCGCAGGCGGCCGATCTCGCCGAGCAGCAGATGCTCAATCGCTACCGCGCCGGGCTCGTGAGCTTCACGGAGGTGATCGTCACGCAGGTGGCCGCGCTGCAACGCGCGGCGCGCCCTGGTGCAGGCAATGGCCGACCGCGAAACGGCCGCGATCGCGCTCGTCCAGGCGCTGGGCGGAGGCTGGGAGGGGCTCTGACGCGCAGGCTACTTCACGACGTCCTTGGTCTGCCCGAACAGGATGCGCCGCGCCTCCTCGTCGTGCACCGTGGGCTTGGGGTTGATCGTCTTCGCGAGGGCATAGGCGCGCTGCACCGCGGGCCGCGCCGCGATCGCCTTGCGCCAGCGCTCGAGGTGCGGGAAGTCGTTCATGTCCTGCTTCTGCCGCTCCGGCTGCACCCACGGATAGCTCGCCATGTCGGCGATGGAGTAGTCGCCCGCGAGGTACTCGCGGTCCGCGAGACGCCGGTTCATGACGCCGTACAGGCGTCCCGTCTCGTTCACATAGCGGTCGATCGCGTAGGGGATCTTGTCCTTCGCGTAATGGGAGAAGTGATGGTTCTGGCCCGCCATGGGACCGAGCCCCGCCATCTGCCAGAACAGCCACTGCACGCAATCCATGCGCCCGCGCAGATCCTGCGCGATGAAGCGTCCCGTCTTCTCGCCGAGATAGAGCAGGATCGCGCCCGATTCGAAGACGCCGATCGGCGCGCCGCCGTCGACGGGCGCGTGATCGACGATCGCCGGTATCCGGTTGTTCGGCGCGATCCTGAGGAAGTCCGGTGCGAACTGCTCGCCCTTGCCGATGTTGACCGGCTTCACCTTGTACGGCAGGCCCGTCTCCTCGAGGAAGATCGTGATCTTGTGGCCGTTGGGCGTGGTCCAGTAGTAGAGGTCGATCATTTCAGGCAGCTCGCTGGGTTGGAGACGGTCGCAGAGAACGGCGTGTCGCGGGTTCCCGCCGGCATCCGGCGCGCGGGATCAGAAGGTGCCGGGATAGGCGCCGCCGTCGAGGAGGACGTTCTGGCCGACGAGAAAGCCCGCCTGCGCGCTGCACATGAACGCGCACATGGCCCCGAACTCCTCCGGCGTGCCGAAGCGCCCGGCGGGAATCGTGTCGAGCACCGACTGCCGCGCCTCGTCGACGCTCCTGCCCTGCGCCTTTGCCCGCACGGCGAAGTTGCTGCGCAGGCGATCCGTCTCGAACGAGCCCGGCAGGAGATTGTTGATCGTCACGTTGTGGCGCGCCACCTTGCGCGCAACTCCGGCGACGAACCCCGTGAGCCCGCTGCGCGCGCCGTTCGACAAGCCGAGGATGTCGATGGGCGCCTTCACCGCGCCCGAGGTGATGTTGACGATCCGCCCGAACTTGCGCGCGATCATGGTATCGATCGTCGCCTTGATGAGCTCGATCGGCGTGAGCATGTTGGCATCGAGCGCCCGGATCCACGCGTCGCGATCCCAGTCGCGAAAGTCGCCCGGCGGCGGCCCGCCCGCGTTGTTGACCAGGATGTCCGGATCGGGACAGCGCTCGAGCGCCGCCGCGCGTCCGTCGGGCGTGGTGATGTCCGCCGCGAGCCAATCCACGGGCCGTCCGGCGCGTGCGCTCATCTCCTCGCGCGGCCTGCCGCACGGCGTCCTCCGTGCGCGCGACGATGGTGACCGCTACGCCCGCATCCGCCAGGGCCTGCGCGCAACCGCGCCCCAGCCCCTTGCTCGCGGCGCACACCAGCGCCTTGCGCCCGTCTATGCCGAGATCCACCGCTTCTCCCCGGTGATCATCGCCGCGAGGCTGCAGCGGCGTTGGCGGCCACGCGCCCACGCGGCAGCGGCGCCTGCAGGACCGTCGTGATGGCCGCCGCGAGCATGACCGCAATGGCGACCAGCACCATGTTCGCCGCGCCGTGATCGACCAGCATCCCGGCCGCGAACGGGCCGACGGTGGCGCCCAGATCGAGGCCCGAGTACACGAAGCCGTAGGTGCGTCCCGATGCGCCCGGGGGCGTGACGCTGCGCACGATCATGTCGCGCGACGGGTTGGTGGATCCGAGCGCGAATCCCGCGAGCGCGAACACCGGCAGGAGCAGCGTCGTGGGAAGCGCCACGAGACCGGCGAAGAGCATCAGCATCGCGCCCAGCGCGAGCCCCGCCGCGGTGACGCGATCGTACCGCGGCGTTCGCGCCACGACGAAGCCGCCCGCGAAGATGCCCGCCGTGCTGCCGAGCAGATAGCTCGTCAGCGCGGAGGTGGCGATCGCGAGCGGGACGCCGTGCCCGACGTTGAGCGCGGTCGGCGCGAACGTCTGCACGGCGACGGTGCCGGTGGTGAGCAGCGCGAAGAACACGAAGCACAGCAGCACGGCCGGCTGGCGGAACAGGGCGAGGCTCGCGCCGCCCGCGCGGGCGCTGCCGCCGCGATGGCCTTGCGTGGCGAGCGTCGCGCGCTGCGTCGCCATCACCGCGAGCAGCAGCGCACCGGCAGCCGCGAACAGCAGCAGCGCGGTGCGCCAGCCGAGCAGCGTGGCGAGCGTGAAGCTCGCGATCGGCGCCAGTGCATAGCCCAGGCTGCCGCCCATGCCGTGCACGCTGAACGCGTGGCCGAGGCGCTGCGGCGCGACGCGCGCGTTGAGGATCGCGAAGTCGGCGGGATGGAACACGCCGTTGCCGATGCCCATGATCGCGGCGACCGGGAACAGCCATGCGAACGCCGGCACCATCGCGGCGAGCGCGGTCCCGAGTGCAAGCATCGCGAGGCCGAACAGCAGCACCGGGCGCGCCCCGAAGCGATCGACGACGAAGCCCGCGAGGAGCTGACACACCGCGCTCGCGATGAAGAACACGCTCATGACGCCGCCGAGCGCGGCATAGCTCACGCCGAACTCCGGGCGCAGCAACGGGAACAGCGGCGGCAGCACGAGCTGGAACACGTGCGAGAAGCAATGCGCGGTCGCGACGAAGCCGATCACCTTGGCATCGCGCCGGAACGTGGTCGCGGCGCCGGCATCCAACGGGGACGGAATGGCAGCCATGGCGCCTACTATACTTCACGGCGGAAGGAGCCCCATGCGTCTACTGCTCGCCGAAGACGATCCGATGATCGGTGCCGGCATCCAGAAGGGACTGCGCCAGGACGGATTCGCCGTCGACTGGGTGCAGGACGGTCGCGCCGCCGAGCTCGCGCTCATGGAGGGCGTGCACGACATGCTGCTGCTCGATCTCGGCTTGCCGCGCCGGGCCGGCCTCGACGTGCTCGCGGCGATGCGCCGGCGCGGCGATGCGCGGCCCGTGCTCATCCTCACGGCGCGCGACGCCGTCGCCGACCGCGTCGAGGGGCTCGATGCCGGCGCCGACGACTACCTCGTGAAGCCGTTCGCCCTGGACGAGCTCGCCGCGCGCATTCGCGCGTCCTGGCGTCGCCATTCGGGTCGCGCCGAGCCCGTGCTCGCGTGCGGCGACATCGAGGTGAATCCCGCCACGCGCGAGACCCGCGTCAAAGGCGAGCCCGTCGCCCTCTCCGCGCGCGAGTTCGCGCTGCTGCAGGCCCTGCTCGCGCGTCCGGGGGCCGTGCTGTCGCGCGCGCAGCTCGAGGAGAAGCTCTACGGCTGGCAGGACGAGGTCGAGAGCAACGCGGTCGAGGTGCACCTCCACGGCCTGCGCCGCAAGATCGGGAGCGACGTCATCCGCAACGTGCGAGGCGTAGGTTGGATGATCGCGAAGCCGTGAGCGCGGGGCAGCCGCTGCCGTCCACAGCAGCCGCTCGCGCAGGCGATGCCGAGCCCTCGCAACGCGCGGCCGGGCGGCCGCACGGCCGCGGCGCGCCTTCGCTGCGTGCCGCGCTCGTCGGCTATCTCGGCCTCGGGCTCCTCGCCGCAGTGCTCGTCGCGGCGATCGCGACGTACGAGCGCGCGCGCGAGCAGGCGAACGCGCTCTTCGATTACCAGCTGCAGCAGATGGCGGCCTCGCTCACGGGCATGCCGCTCGCCGCCGGCGCGCCGCCCGGCACGCCCCCCGGCTGCCGACGCGCTCGTCGTGCAGATGTGGGATCGCAACGGCGTGCAGGTGTACCTGTCGCAACCGCAAAGCCGGCTGCCGCAGCACGCGCAGCTCGGCTTCACCACCGTCGATGCGGAAACGGGCCAGTGGCGCGTGTTCAGCATGCTCGCCGGACAGCAGGTGGTGCAGGTCGCCCAGCCGATGTCCGCGCGCCGCGAGCTCGCGGCGAGCATGGCATTGCGCACGATCGTGCCGCTGCTCGCGGTGGTGCCGTTCCTCGGCGTCGTCGTGTGGTTCACCATCGCGCGGGGCCTGCGTCCGCTCGACCGGCTGGCCGCTGCCGTCGGGACGCGCACCCCGCAGGTGCTGGCACCCCTGCCCGAGCGCGACCTGCCGCGCGAAGTCGTGCCCCTCGTGCACGCGCTCAACGGCCTGCTCGACCGCCTCGATCACGCGCTCGACGCGCAGCGCGCGTTCATCGCCGATGCCGCCCACGAGTTGCGCACGCCGCTCACCGCGGTGCATCTGCAGGTGCAGCTCGCGCAGCGCGCGACCTCGGAGGAGGAGCGCACCGCCGCGTTCGCGGAGCTCACCGCGGGTCTCGAGCGCGCGACCCATCTCGTCGAGCAGTTGCTCACCCTCGCGCGGGAAGAGCCCGGCGTCGCGGAGCGTCCCCTCGCCGATGTCGAGCTGGCAGCGCTCGCGCGCGAGGTGGTGAGCGCGTACGCACCGATGGCCGCGGCGCGGCGCATCGATCTCGGCATGACCGACACCGGCCCCGCCCCCGTGCCGGTGCGCGGCGACGCGGCCGGTTTGCGCACGTTGCTCTCGAACCTGATCGACAACGCGGTGCGCTACTCGCCCGAAGGCGGGCGCGTCGACGTGTGCGTCACAACGGAGACGAGGCAGCCGACACTCGTTGTACGCGACAGCGGTCCGGGCATCCGTGCCGAGGAACGGCCGCGCATCTTCGATCGCTTCTATCGCGCACCCGACGCGCCCGCGCCCGGCAGCGGCCTCGGGCTCGCGATCGTGAAGCGCATCGCCGAGCGCCACGATGCATCGATCGAGCTCGGCCCGGGATTCGGCCCGGCTGCGGAAACCAAATCCGCCGGCGAAGGTCTGACGGTCACGGTACGTTTTGTGCCCGTAGAGGCAGCTTGAAGTCCCGGCCCCGCGCCCGCAGTCAGCTGCGACGCGGGGCCGCGTGCATCCGGCATTCGATCCTCGGCAGCAGGCGATCCGGTACGCACGCCAGGCTTAAGTCTCGCTTAAGTTTCGCCGCGCAGCATGAACAACGTAGCGGGAGCAAAGGCTCTCGCGTCGAGACCCAACATAGAGGAGAAACACCATGCAATCGCCTGCATTGAAACGAAGCCTCGTCGCCCTCGCGGTGGCCGGTGCATTCGCGACGGGTACGCTGGTCGCGGACCGGCATGGTTTCAGCGCTGCCAATGCCGCGATGACGCCGCCCGTGGTCGCGCCCTCGCAGGCCATCGTGGGCGGCGCACCCACTGCCGCGCTCCCCGACTTCGCGGACCTCGTGCAGCAGCAGGGTCCGGCCGTCGTGCAGATCAGCATCACCGGCACGATCAAGAAGACCGCCGACGACGGGTCGATGAATCCGTTCGGCGACGGAGAGGACAATCCACTCGCCCCGTTCTTCCACGGCATGCCGATGCCGCAGCAGCCGCGGCAGATGCAGGGCATGGGCTCGGGCTTCATCGTGAGCCCGGACGGCATCATCCTCACCAACGCGCACGTGGTCGCCAATGCCGATGAAGTCACCGTCCGGCTCACCGATCATCGCGAGTTCAAGGCCAAGGTCCTCGGCTCCGACAAGCGCACCGACGTCGCCGTGCTGAAGGTCGATGCGAAGGACCTGCCGACGGTGCGCATCGGCGACAGCGACAAGGCGCGCGTGGGCGAGTGGGTCGTCGCGATCGGCGCGCCGTTCGGTCTCGACAACACGGTGACCTCCGGGATCATCAGTGCCAAGGGGCGTTCGCTCCCCGGGGATTCCTACGTGCCGTTCATCCAGACCGACGCCGCCGTCAATCCCGGCAACTCCGGTGGACCGCTGTTCAACCTGAAGGGCGAGGTGATCGGCATCAACTCGCAGATCTTCAGCCGCAGCGGCGGGTTCCAGGGCCTCGCGTTCGCCGTGCCGATCGACGTGGCGATGAACGTGAAGGACCAGATCCAGAAGACCGGTCACGTGCAGCACGGCCGTCTCGGCGTGACGATCCAGGAAGTGAACCAGCAGCTCGCCGAGAACTTCGGCCTGAAGCAACCGACCGGTGCGCTGGTGTCGTCGGTGCAGAAGGACAGCCCTGCCGCCAAGGCCGGCGTGCAGCCCGGCGACGTGATCCTCAAGTTCAACGGCCGCGATATCAAGCGCTCGGGCGAGCTGCCGCCGCTCGTCGCCTCGCTCACGCCGGGCTCGACCGCCTCGATGGAAGTGTGGCGCGACGGCAAGGCCAGGCAGATCGAGACGAAGATCGCCAAGCTCGACGACGGGAAGACCGTCGTCGCGCAGAACGACGACGGTCAGTCCACGCAGGGCAAGCTCGGCGTCGCGGTACGGCCGCTCACCGCCGACGAGAAGAAGGCCGTGGACGTGCCCAACGGCGTGGTGATCGAGAACGTCGGCGGACCGGCGGCGAAGGCGGGCCTGCAACCCGGCGACGTGATCATCTCCGTCAACAGCACGCCGGTGACATCCGTCGATCAGCTGCGCGAGATCATCAACAAGTCGGGCAAGACGGTGGCGCTGCTCGTGCAACGCCAGGATGCGCGGATCTTCATTCCGGTGACGATCGGCTGATCGTTACTGGCTGCGCTGGAAACCGGCGTGATGACTCCGTGGTTTCCGCAAGGCGCTGGCGGGCCGCAAGGCCCGCCTTTTTTGCGCGTCCGGAATGCGGCGACGTCACTCCTTGGCGATGAAATGACCCGACTTGCCGCCAAGCTTCTCGAGCAGCCGTAAGTCTTCGATGCGCATGCCGCGGTCCACCGCCTTGCACATGTCGTAGACGGTGAGGAGCCCGATCCCCGCGCCGGTGAGGGCTTCCATCTCGACGCCCGTCTGCCCCCGCGTCTCGGCCGTGACCTCGATCTCGACCGCACTCGCATCGTGGTCGAGCGCGAACGTCACCGCGAGGCGCGTGAGCGGCAAGGGATGACACAGGGGAATGAGATCCGCCGTGCGCTTCGCCGCCTGGATGGCCGCGATGCGCGCGACGCCGAGCACGTCGCCCTTCCTGGCGCCGCCTTCCGCGATCATCGCGAGCGTCGCGGGCTGCATGACGATGCGTCCGCCGGCACGAGCGACACGATTGGTTACATCCTTGGCCCCGACGTCCACCATGTGCGCCTGCCCGGCGGCATCGAAATGGGTAAAATGGGCCACATCCGACGCCTCGCGCCGCTGCGCGGCCGGCACTGCGGCCGCACCTGCTACGGTGCGTCGCTGACTGCCCCCCGATCCTTTCGTGGACCTGTTCACGTTGCGCTCCAGGTGAACCTCGCGATTGGCTGCGCATCTTAGCACCATGGTCTCTGAGACTTCGCTCACGCACCGCACGGCTGTGCGTCCCGCGCACGCTGCAACGCGCCGGGTGATCGCGCTCGCCCTCGCCGGCGCGCTCGCGCTGCAGCCGGTCGGCGCGGCATTCGCGCAGCGCGAGCCCGCGCGCCTGTCCGACATCCGCGAGACATCGAGGCCGCTGCTGGAACGCGAGCCGCTGCGCCTGCCGGACCTGGGCGACGAATCGCAGAGCCTCGCCACCCCTGCGCAGGAGCGCAAGATGGGCGAGTCGGTGGTGCGCCAGATCCGGGGCTCGGGCGCCTACCTCGACGATCCCGAGGTCAACGACTACCTGAACAATCTCGGCCAGCGCCTCGTCGCCGCCGTGCCCGACGGCAACGTCGACTTCGAGTTCTTTGCGGTCAACGATCCTTCCATCAACGCGTTTGCGTTGCCCGGCGGCTTCGTCGGCGTGAACACGGGCCTCATCCTGCTCACGCAGACGGAGTCGGAGCTCGCGTCCGTGCTCGCGCACGAAATCACCCACGTCACGCAACATCACCTGACGCGCTCGGTTGCCGGGCAGCAGCGCTCGATGCTCTATTCGCTCGCGGCCCTCGCCGTCGCGCTCGCCGCCTCGCGCGGCAGCGGCGCCTCGAGCGGACAGGCGGCCTCGGCGGCCATCGCGAGTGCGCAGGCGCTCGCGATGCAGTCGCAGATCAACTACACGCGCGAGCACGAGTACGAGGCGGATCGCATCGGCTTCCAGCGCCTCGACGCGGCCGGCTTCGACGACACCGCGATGGCCACGTTCATGGAGCGCCTGCAGAGGCAGTCCCGCTTCTCCGATGGCGGCAACATGCCGTCGTACCTGCGCACGCACCCGATCACCTACGAGCGGATCGCCGAAGCGCAGGCCCGGGCGCAGGACCGGCCCTATCGCCAGGTGCCGGACTCGCTCGACTTCCAGCTGGTGCGCGGTCTGCTGCGCAGCTACACGGGAACGCCCAGGGAAGCGGTCGACTTCTTCCGCGCAGCGCTCAAGGAGCGCAAGTTCAACAGCGAGGTCGCAACGCGCTACGGCCTCGTCGCGTCGCTGCTGCGGGCAAAGGATCTCGGCGCGGCGAAGCGCGAGCTCGCCGGCCTCGAGAAGATGGCGCCGCCGCATCCGATGATCGACGCGATGGCCGGCCACGTGCTCATGGAGTCGGGCGATCTCGAGGGCGCGATCACCCGCTTCCACGCCGCCCTCGCGAAGTATCCCAACAAGCTGCAGCTCGTCTACGACTACCCCGACGCCCTGCTCAGCGCGGGGCGCGCGAAGGAGGCGAGCGTGTTCATCGAGCGCGAGCTGCAGCGCTTCCCCGGCAACGGCCCGCTGCACCGGCTGGCCGCGCGCGCGTACGCCAATCTCGGCCGGAACATGCAGCAGCACCTGCACCAGGGCGAGTACTACGCCTGGCAGGGCGATCTCAAGGGCGCCGTCACGCAGCTCGAGCTCGCCGCCAAGGCACACGACGGCGATTTCTACACCACCTCGATGGTCGATACGCGCTTGCGCGAGATGCGGCGCGATCTCGAGGAAGAACGCAAGCTCGCGCGCAACGGATGATCCGTCGCAGCGAGCGCGTCGCCGTCGTGCGCGCCATGATCCGCATTCATAACGACAAGCCGCGCGACAACCTGCGCGACAACCGCCGCCCATGCCGCATGACCTCCCTTCGCCTGCGCCCGTCCTGAACCGTGCCGGCCCGCGCCGGCGCTATCGCGGGATCGCTGTCCTGCTGCTCGCACTCGTCGCCGTCGTCGCGGCCGGGTGGTGGTGGATGCACCGCGGCGAGGGCGCGCCGTCCTTTCGCACCGCGAAAATCGAGCGCGGCCCGATCACGGCGGTCGTGTCCTCGTCGGGTTCGCTGTCGGCGGTGACCACGGTCGTGGTGGGCTCGCAAGTCTCGGGACAGATCAAGGAGCTCTTCGTCGATTACAACAGCGCGGTGAACAAGAACGCCCTTCTCGCGCGCATCGATCCCGAAAGCTTCCAGCTCAAGGTGAAGCAGGCGCAGGCGGATCTCGAAGCCGTGGGCACCAACCTCATCAACCAGCAGAGCAACCTGCTCGCACTGCGCTCGCAGGTGCTGCGTGCGCGCATCCAGGCGAACGATGCCAAGGCCGACTACGACCGCAAGGAGATGCTGCTCGGCAAGAACTTCATCTCCGCCGCGGACCGCGACAAGGCCAAGTTCAACTACGACGCGCTGTCGGAGGCCGTGCGCACCGCCGAAGCGCAGGTGAAGTCGGGCGAGGCCCAGGTGGCCAATGCGCAGGCGCAGGTGAAGCAGCGCGAGGCCGCGCTCGCCTCCGCGCAGGTGGATCTCGAGCGTACCGAGATTCGCGCCCCGGTCGACGGCGTGGTGATCTCGCGTGCCGTGGACGCGGGCCAGACGGTGGCCGCGAGCCTCAATGCCCCCACGCTCTTCACCATCGCCCAGGACCTGCGCCGCATGCAGGTGGAAGCCGCGATCGACGAGTCGGACGTGAGCCGCATCCAGCCGGGGCAGAAGGCGACCTTCACCGTCGACGCGTTCCCCGGACGCACGTTTCGCGGCGACGTCGTGCAGATCAGGAAGGCGGCCGTGACGGTGCAGAACGTCGTCACCTACACGGTAGTGATCGCCACCGCCAATCCCGACCTGCAGCTCGTGCCCGGCATGACCGCGAACGTGCGCATCGTCACCGACTCCCGCGACAGCGTGCTGAAGGTGCCCAATGCGGCCCTGCGTTACCGGCCGCCGGGAACCGCTGCGCCGAGGGACGTCGAAGCCGCGGCGGCGCCGGCGGCGGGCGCAGCGGGACGCGGCAACGCCGGCGACGTCCAGGCCCGGCGCGAGAAGCTTGCCCGGGACCTCAAGCTCGATGCTGCGCAGCAGGCGCGGCTCGGCGAAATCTACGCCGAGCAGCGCGCACGCTTCGCCGAGCTGCGCGAGATGGCCGAGCCCGAGCGCCGCACGCGCATGGAGCGCATGCGCGGCGACGTGCGCCAGAAGATCAACGCGATGCTCACGCCCGATCAGCAGAAGCTGTATGCCGACATCGTCGCAGCCGAAACGGGTCGCAGCAGCGGCACCGCCGGACGGGTGTACACGGTGGGCAGCGACGGCAAGCCGGTCGAAGCTCGCGTGCGCCTGGGCCTCACCGACGGAACCGCGACGGAGATCGTCGGCGGCGACATCGCCGAAGGCGCGGAGGTCATCGTGGGCACCGCCGAGCGCAACGCGCCGGCGGGCGCGTCGCGGGGCACCGCGGGACCGCGCCTGCCGTTCTGATCATGAGCCGCGACGGGACCGCCGCACGGCCGCCCGAAGGCGGGCCGCGGAATCCCCGCGAGGGGCGCATCTGATCGCCGTCCGGGATCTCGCCAAGATCTACCGGCTCGGCGAGACCGAGGTGCGCGCGCTGAACGGCGTCTCGGTCGACATCGACGACGGCGAGTTCGTCGCGGTGATGGGTCCGTCGGGATCGGGCAAGTCGACGTTCATGAATCTCATCGGCTGCCTCGACACGCCCACGTCGGGCAGCTATCACCTCGCCGGCGAGGACGTCGCCACGCTCGATCCGCGACGAGCTCGCGAGCGTACGCAATCGGCTCGTCGGCTTCGTGTTCCAGCAGTTCAACCTGCTGCCGCGCACGACCGCGCTCGAGAACGTCGAGCTGCCGCTGCTCTACGCCGGCGTGCCCGCGAACGAACGCCACGCGCGTGCGCGCGCCAGGCTCGCGCAGGTCGGGCTCGAAGCCCGCGCGCACCACCACCCCGCGCAGCTCTCCGGCGGACAGCAGCAGCGCGTCGCCATCGCACGCGCGCTCGTGAACGAACCGCGGCTGATCCTTGCGGACGAGCCCACCGGCGCGCTCGACTCGAGCACCAGCATCGAGGTGATGGCCCTGCTGCAGGAGCTCAATCGCTCCGGCATCACCGTCGTCGTCGTCACGCACGAGCAGGACATCGCCGAGTTCGCGTCGCGGCTGCTCGCCTTCCGCGACGGCAAGCTCCTGCGCGACGAGCGCATCCAGCCGAAGGATGCGGCGGCCGTGCTGGCCCGGCGCCGCGCGGTGGCCGAGACGAGCGTCGCGGCATGAGCGCGCGCATCCCGTCGCACGGATCTCTCGTCGCATGACCTCGCGTTTCATCCCGTCATTCGCGCTCGCGGCATGAATTTCCTCGCCACGCTGAGGATCGCGCTCGCCGCATTGCGGGTGAACAAGCTGCGCTCGGCGCTGACGATGCTGGGCATCATCATCGGCGTGGGCGCGGTGATCACGATGGTCGCCGTCGGCGCCGGCGCGCAGGCGCGGGTCGAGGACCAGATCAGGAGCCTCGGCTCGAACCTGATCATCATCCTGTCGGGCAACTTCACGAGCGGCGGCGTGCGCATGGGCTCGGGCTCGCAGCAGACGATCACCGAGGACGACGCCTACGCGCTGCAGCGCGAGATCCCGTCGATCCAGGCCGCTGCGCCGCAGCTGCGCGGCAGCGGCCAGGTCGTGTTCGGCAACACCAATTGGGCGACGGCGGTGATCGGCGTGTCGCCCGAGTATCTCGAGGCGCGACAATGGGAGATCGCATCGGGGCGCGCGATCCAGCCGTCGGAGGTCGACAGCGCGGCGAAGGTGGTGCTGCTCGGGCAGACCGTCGCGAGGAGCCTCTTCGGCGATGCGGATCCCGTCGGCGAGACGGTGCGCATCCGGCGCGTCCCGCACCAGGTGATCGGCGTGCTCGAGCGCAAGGGCCAGAGCATGATCGGGCAGGACCAGGACGACGTCGTGCTCATCCCGATCGCGACCGCCCGCAAGCGCGTGCTCGGCGGCACCCAGGTGAAGAGCCGCAACGTGCAGAGCATCTCGGTGCGGGTGCGCGACGGCCACGACATGACGGCGGTCGAGCAGGAGATGCGCGATCTGCTGCGCCAGCGGCATCGCCTGCAGCCGTCGCAGGAAGACGACTTCTTCATCCGCAACCTGTCGGAAGTGCTCGCGGCCCAGGAAGCGTCGTCGCGCATCCTCGCGTACCTGCTCGCGGCGATCGCGTCGGTGTCGCTGCTCGTGGGCGGCATCGGCATCATGAACATCATGCTGGTGTCGGTCACCGAGCGCACGCGGGAGATCGGCCTGCGCATGGCGGTGGGCGCGCGCTCGCGCGACATCCTCACGCAGTTCCTCGTCGAGGCCGTGACGCTCGCCCTCATCGGCGGCGCCATCGGCATCGTGATCGGCGGCGTCGGATCGTACGCCGTCGGTCGCTTCGCCGGCTGGCGCACGGAGATGAGCGTGACGGCGGTGCTGCTCGCGGTGGGATTCGCGGGCGCGGTGGGCGTGTTCTTCGGGTTCTATCCCGCGCGCACGGCATCGCGGCTGGTGCCCATCGAGGCGTTGCGGCACGAGTAGCGCACGAGGCGGCGGCCGAAGGCCAGGCCCGAAGGGCGCGTCGCCGCGGAGGGCGCCCGCCCGACCGCAACAACGCGTGGAGATGACGACACGCGTGCGGAGGGCGCGCACGAGGCGGCGCGGTGTTCCGCACATACAGAAGCGCGATCCAGTTCCCTGCGGCAGTTACCGCAGGCGTTCGAGGATGCTGACGTAATTGGCTACTGCGGTGCCACCCATGTTGAACACGCCCGCACGCGTGGCATCCCGAATCTGCATGTCTCCTGGTGCTTCGCCGCTTACCTGCATGGCGGCGAGAACGTGCATCGAGACACCGGTGGCGCCAATGGGGTGGCCTTTGGCCTTGAGACCTCCCGACGGATTGATCGGAAGCACGCCATCCTTGTCGGTCCAACCTTCGTTGATCGCTCGAGCGCCGTGCCCTTTTGGCGTCAGGCCCATGGCCTCGTACTCGAGCAGTTCCGCGGTCGTGAAACAGTCGTGCGTCTCGACAAGGTGGAGGTCGCGGAGAGCGATTTTTGCTGCTGCAAGAGCACGGCTCCAGGCCTGTGCCGGTCCCTCAAACGCGACCACATCCCGTCTCGACATCGGGAGAAAATCATTGACCTGCTCTCTCGCGCGGAACACGACTGCGCGATCGAGCGACAAGGCGGTCTCGACGTCGGCAAGTACGACCGCCGCAGCGCCGTCCGACACCATAGAGCAGTCGGTGCGTCGCAATACGCCTGATACCACAGGATTGCTTTCCGACACCGTGCGACAGAATTCAAACCCCAGATCCTTCCGAATCTGCGCAAGTGGATTCGAAGCCCCATTCTTGTGATTCTTCGCGGCGATTCGCGCGAGCGCATCGGACTGATCTCCATAACGCTCGAAGTATTCCTGCGTAATACGATTGAAGACGCCCGCGAACCCGTCGGTGATACTACCCTCCTCCTTCACATAGGCGGCTTTGATCAGCGTGTTGCCGACATCGGGTCCGCTGAGTTCCGTCATCTTCTCCACGCCGACGACCAGAACGACGCGAGCCCGTCGCGCCGCAATCGCATCGAGGCCGGCGAACACAGCCGCTGACCCCGTTGCACATGCATTCTCGACGCGCGTAGCCGGCTTGAAGCGAAGCTCGGGCAATTGCTGAAACGTCAACGAGGCTGAAAATTCTTGACGGCTGAAACCCCCGTTGAACTGTCCGACCACAACAGCATCAACGTCCTTCGGCTCTAAGCGAGCATGCGCGATCGCGCCAGCCGCGACCTGTGCGATGAGGCTTTCGACGTCTTCGTCGTTGAGCCTTCCGAACTTCGTGTGCGCCCAGCCAACTATGCACGCTGTCATGAGCTTTCCTCCTGTGTGCGATGCGCACTGCCGTCTAACGGTGCCGTCATCGAACCGTTGCTGCCGTCCAGCACGCGATCTTATGGATCCGATACATGACGTTCGTCAGCGAGCATTCTGCGCAGTTCAGTTTTCAAGATCTTGCCTATGTGGCTCTTGGGCAGAGAGTCAAGAAAGCGGTACTTCTTCGGCCGCTTGTAGCGCGCTATGTTATCGATGCACAGCGAATCCAGTTCGGAAGCCGAGACCACCCGCCCGGGCGTACATGCAACGAACGCAACGACTGACTCTCCCCATTCCGGATCGCGCTCGCCGATGACCGAAACTTCCGCTACCGCCGGATGCCGCAGTAATATCTCCTCGACCTCCCGCGGGTAGATATTCGCGCCTCCGCTGATGATCACGTCTTTGCTGCGATCCTTCAGCCATATATAGCCGTCCTCGTCCATGAGTCCGATGTCGCCGGTGTGCAGCCACCCCCCTCGCAGGGCCGCGCCAGTGGCGGCAGGGTTGTTCCAATACCCCGTCATGACGGTGTCGCCGCGGACAACGACTTCACCTAGTTCGCCAGGCGCAAGCGCGCTGGTCGTTCTCATCGACGATGCGCACTTCAACGATGCTTTGCGCCACGCCGACCGAATTGAGCCGCTCCTCGTAACGCGCGCCGTTCCGATCCGCATGGAAGGCGCGAGAGAGGACTGAGATCGCCATCGGGGATTCACCCTGACCGTACACCTGGGCGAGTTTCGGTCCGAAAAGAACCAACGCGCGCTTCAGGTCCTCCTTGTACATCGGCGCGCCGCCGTAAATGACCGTGCGCATCCGGCTTACGTCAGCGCGGCGGGCATCGGGGCTCGCGGCAAGCCGGTTCACTATGGTCGGTGCGGCGAAGAAGCTGACGGCCGGGTGATGCTCGATGAGTGCGAAAACTTCGGCCGGGTTGAACCCCTCGGCCGGAACGACTTGGGCTGCTCCTCCGGCGACGTGCGGAAGGATATAAAACCCCGAACCGTGGCACATCGGCCCGATGTGAAGAACGCGGTCCCCCGCGGCGACTGGCTCGAAGTCGATGAAATAGCCGCCCGTCATCGCGAGGATATTGCGATGGCTCAACTCGGCCCCTTTCGGCCGGCCTGTGGTGCCACTCGTGTAGAACAGCCATGCGCCATCCGTCGCGCCTCGTTCGACCATCTCGACCGGTGCGCCGGAAACGAGCTTCGCGTACTCAGCATCGCCGACAGCAATGAGATGCTCGAGTCCAGGCACATCGGCTAATACTCGAGATAGATTCTCTGCGAGGTCTTCGGTCACGAAACACAAGCGTGCGCCCGAATTGTCGAGAATGAACGAGAGTTCCTTGGGGTGCAGCCGTGGATTTATGGGCACCGCGATCAGCCCGGCGTGCCAACACGCGAACAGCACCTCCACATATTCAGGCGTGTTACTCATGGCGAGGCCGACGCGGTCGCCCGCCACCAGGCGGAAGCGATCCTGCAGGGAACCCGCGAGCCCGGCCACGCGCTGCGCGAGTTCGCGGTAGCTAGCGATGACCTGGTCCGCGAGGAAGACCGCGGGATAATCCGCGAATATGCGGCCGGCGCGCCGCATGAGGGTAGCGAGATTCAAAACGTCGGTCCTTGTAAGGAGAATGATGAGCGATGGCCGTGAGGTTACGCGAACCGCGCCGCGAGCCCTCCGTCTACGGGTAGTGCCACGCCATTGATGTAGCTCGCCTCATCGGATGCGAGAAAAAGTGCTGCATGAGCGACATCCCACCCGTCGCCCATGCGACCCGTGGGCGATTGGGCGTTACGCTTCGCGATCATCTCGGCGAGGTCGCCACCATAGGCGGCCTGGAGCGGCTTGACGATAGTCGGCGTGTCCATGAGGCCCGGTAGGATGCAATTAGCCCGAATGCCCTGAGAGGCATATTGCAGCGCGATATTTTGGGTCATCGCAATCACCGCGCCTTTCGATGCGGCGTACGAGACCTGCGGAAATCCCGCATAGCGGATCGCAGCCAGCGATGAGATGTTGATGATCGCGCCGCGCCGCTGCCGCGCCATCACTGGCAAGGCATGCTTGCATGCCAAGAACATGCTTCTTACGTTTATGGCAAACATCCTGTCCCAATTCTGCGCGGAGATCTCAACGGGACCGCCAAGTTCCACCACGCCGACATTGTTGTGCAAGATATCAACAGTGCCAAAGCGCTCTATACACGTGCGCACCGCGTCTTCGACATCACTTGGGCTTGCGACATCCGCTCGGTGCGACACGCACGTGCCACGCTCGCCCTGAATGATGCCGCGTGTCTCGTCCACGGCGAGGGCATCGATGTCAACGGCGAAGACGCTCGCACCTTCGCGCGCGTAGGTGACGGCAGACGCCTTGCCGTTCCCCCAACCTGGTCCGACCGAGCCCGCACCGAATACCAGCGCCACCTTGCCCGCGACCCGTCCCGCCATGCCTGCTCCTCAGTCAATGTACTTCGTCTTCGGCGATCGCATCATCTCGGCAACCCATTCGAATCCGGTCGCGCCTGCTGTCACTTCGCGGTCGAGCCGGAGCTCATTTGCCTTCACCTGCTCAAGGCTGACCAAGACTTCCGCCATAGCGGATTGGCGCACGATCACCACGCCTTCGCTGTCTCCGATCGCGAGGTCACCAGCCTCTATTGTTGTTCCACCGATCGCGATCGGGAGGCCCGCCTCACCTGGACCAAGCGAGTACGCGGAGCTCGCGTTCGTACCGCGCGCGAAGCAAGGTACCCCTGCGTCGCGCATGCCGGGGCGGTCCCTGACCAGCCCGTCCACGACGATCCCGGCGATACCCTTGTTCCGTGCCATGCCGGCGAAGCGATCGCCCACGACACCCACTCCGTCGAAGCCGTCACAAGCGATCACGATGACGTCGCCAGCTTGAGCCAGTTCCAGCGCGGCGAGCGCGCCAAGATTGTCGGCCGCCCCGCACCACGCAGTTACCACCGGCCCGATGAATGACGCGCCCGGATCGATCGACTGGATCCGGTGGTCCAGCCCACCGCGGCCCCGTTGCGCGTCGGCGATCACGCTGATCGGAAGTCCGCGGAACGCTGCAATCTGCGGCTTTGCCGGGCGCGTCCATCGCTTGCAGACAGTCAGCACGGGTGGAGGCTCGATCATCGGTTCTTCCTCATCCTGGGCCCATCATGTAGTTGGGAAGGAAAAGCACGAGTTGGGGGAAATATGTGATGAGAAACAGAACCGCGAACATCACGGCGATCAGCGGCAAGGATTCGATGGTAAACCGATGGAGCGGCACCCGAAGGAGTGAGCAACTCACGTACATGATCGTGCCCACGGGCGGAGTCACTCCCCCAATTGTCAGGTTCGTTACGATGACGAGGCCGAAGTGCACCGGGTCGATGCCGAGCTTCACCGCTGCGGGAACCAAAATCGGCGTGAGCAGTATGATTGCCGACGTCGTCTCCACAAGCATGCCGATCACGATCAACAGCAGGTTGACGAGCAGCAGCAACACCGCGGGGTGACTGGTAAGACGGACCAGATGCCCCGCAACCTCCGACGGGATCTCTTCCCAAGTCATGTAGTAGCCGAACGCGGCAGCGGCAGCGACGATCAGCATCGTGGTACTGGTCCCGACGAGGGATTCCACCAGGATCGCGCGAATATGGCGAAGCTTGATCTCACGATGGACGAAGATGCCGATGAACGCGGCATAGAGCACACAGATGGCGCCCGCTTCGGTCGGCGTGAAGGCGCCGTCACGCACACCGAACACGATCAGCAGGGGGATCGACAGCGCCCAGATGCCTTCGCGCAAGGCACGGGCAAGCTCACCCAACGTGACAATGCGGGTTCGCAGCGGGCGGTAGTTGCGCTTCTTGGAGATCACGTACGTTGCGGTCATCAGCGCGATGCACAGCAGGAGGCCTGGGACAATCCCGCCGATGAACAGACGGCCGACGGACGCGTCGGCCAGGTAGCCATAGATGATCAACCCGATGCCGGGCGGTATGATCGGCGTGATCACCGCGGCGCATGCAATGACGGCGGCAGCAAATCCAGCGGAGAAGCCTCGCTTGATCATTTCCGGGCCGAGCATCTTCGCCTGCATCGCCGCATCCGCAAGCGCCGACGCAGACAGTCCGCCCATCATGGTAGCGAGCAGGATGTTCACTTGGGCGAGGCCCCCTACCATATGCCCGACCAGAGCATCCGCCAGCGTCATCAGCCGCCGTGTGATGCCAGCGTAGTTCATGATGCTGCCGGCGAGGATGTAGAGCGGCACAGCCAGAAGCGGAAAGGATCCGGTCACGCTCACGAGCCGCTGGATGTAAGTACCGATCGGCAAGTCCGGCGCGAACAGAAAATACGAAAGCGCCGCGATGCCCATTCCAAACGCGACCGGCATGTTCGCCGCAAAGAGTCCGAACATCACCAGGATGGGCAAGTACTGCATTCGGTTAGGTCTTCCCAGCCGCGTGCCGACACCGCATCGCGGTCGCCTGAGCCTGACGTATCGCCATCAGGCCGAAGCCAATGCTGACCGGCAGGTACGACGTGGATACGGGCAGTCGCAGAACCGACGTTGGATTGTCCCAGTTCGATATGGAGTACTTCATCGCGAGCACCGCGACGGCCACGCAGAAGACGACCGCGACGACATCCATCGCCAGCGCGAGCGTCGCTCGCAGCCTGTCCGGAAGGAACATCACCAGCATATCGATGCTGACGTGGCCGCCGTGCTTGAAGGCCGCGCTCGCGCCGATGAACACGGTCCAGGCAAAGGCGATCGCCGCCACTTCCGACGTCCACGTGGCGGGCTGTTGCGTGAGATAGCGGGTGAAAACTCCCCAGCTAACCGCGGCGACCACCACGACGAGGGCGGCGCCAGCGATGACTTCTTCGGAGTTCGCGAGCACCCAGCCGAGCGGGGCAGCGCGTGTGTGACGTTGCCCTTCAGCATACTCGAGGTTGCTCGCCATCGGGTGGTTGCCCCGATACGACTGTAATCGACGTCTACTGATTGAGGATCTTCAGCACGCGAGCATGCAGGCCCGGCGTCCACTTCGGGAACGCTGCATACACGGGCTCGGTTGCCTTCTGGAAGGAGCTCACGTCGACGTCCCGCACGAATTTGACGCCCTTAGCTTCGAAATCCTTGATGACGGCATCTTGTCGCTTCTCGGTGAGCTGGGCCATGTAGTCGCCGGCCTTTACTGCCTCCTCGAGCAGCACCTTTTGAACGTCCTTGGCAGATTGTCGAAGACCTGCGCGTTCATCGACACGCCGAGATACGCCACGAAGTGCGATGTCATCGATATGACCTTCGCGGACTCGTAGAGCTTCGAACCGTACAGCGTCGGCAATGGCGCCTCCACTGCGTCGACGACTTTCTGCTGTAATCCGCTATAGACCTCGGACCACTGCAAAGTGATCCCGCGCGCGCCGAGAGCCTTGAAAGTCTCGATGAACATCGGAACGGGCGGCACGCGGATCGACAGTCCCTTCATGTCGTTGAGGTTGCGCACCGGCCGATTGCCGAGGATTTGCCTGGCGCCGAAATACCAGTTGAATGCGAGCACCTGGAACCCCGCGTCGTGGGCCTTGCGCGTGATCTCGGCATACCAGTCCGACGCAAGCAACTTCTTAAAATCCTGCGGCTGCCGCAGCAGGTAAGGTCCGTTGAGAATGCCAAAGTCCGGGACGAAGTCGGCAAGGTACCCCGAATCCGTGCTGACCATCACGTTAGAACCCTTGCGAACCATCTCCATCGTGTCCTTGAGGCTGCCGAGCTGTTCTCCCGGGAATACCTTGATCTGGACGCGGCCGTTGGTGCGCTTCTCGACATTTGCGGCGAAATATTCGGCCGCCTCGTGAAACGGCTCGTTCGTCGAGAGTGAGTGCGCGAATCGAAGGCGAATTTCTTGCGCCGGCGCGGGCCCGCCAATGATGAGACCTGCTACCAGGACGGCCAGCGCCGCCAAGCTCCTCGCAAGAGCACGGCTCCGCCCCGACTGCACGATCTCGCTGCTCGTGGACATCTGCATATCTCCTCCTCCATGTTCACCGCGAATTGCTCCGATTGGCGGAGCGGAAAGCCGCTCGTATTCGTGGGGCGATTCGATAAGCAGCGAAGCGATGCTGTGCGCGAACCCCGTGCGCACGCGCGTCAGCGTGCGAAGGCTCGTCGTGGGATGCAGTGGAGGCGATCGGATCTGCTCGGCGGCCGCTGCGGACCGCTGCTCGCGCACCTCAGGTCCGCGCAACCAAGAAGAGCACCGAGCACGTAGCCTCCTTCTGGTGTGGCCGGCGGCACCGTGATCCGGTGTCCCGGGTCGGCATCCCGCGCAACCACTTGTAGTCGGCAGAATATATGTCACCCATATCCCAGTCAACAGGGGTGCAGCCGTTTCGTCGGGGAAGCTCCGCCTCGCGTAGGACTGCTTGACGTGATCTGCGGGGCCGGCTCTTCTTGCGTCGCCGCACACCTGCATCGTCTTCGTGGTCGCTCCTGTCGGCAGTAGCAGTTGGCGCGCCTGCACGCCCTCCCCCACCATGTTTGCGCAGCGCCGGCGCGCGCAGTCCGCGATGGCCATGCGCGCTACCAAAACAATCGGAGAAGGGGGGAGCCGTGAAGATCCTGGTCGTGGACGATCATCCACTCATCGTGCAGGCGCTCGCGCAGCTCCTGCCTCGCCTTGCCGAAGGCGTCTCCACCGTCGCCGCGGGCGACCCGATGGAGGCGGTGGCCGTGCTCGACGACGATCCGGACGTCGGTCTGGTGCTGCTCGATCTCGCGCTCCCGGGCGCGCGCGGCCTCGACTTCCTCGCCGACATCATGCTCGACTATCCCGGCGTCGTCGTCGTGGTGCTCTCCGCCACGCACGACGACGACACCGTCGCGGCAGCACTCGCGGCCGGGGCGCGCGGGTTCATCCCGAAGACCGCCGACCCCGACACGCTGCTCGATGCGCTGCGCCAGGCGGTCGAAGGCGCGCAGGCGGTGCGCGTGGCGGCGGGCGTGCACGCGAACGGCGACGGCGTGCACATCGGGCGCGATGCGCTCGGGCTCACGCCGCGCCAGGCCGACGTGCTGAAGCTCCTCGTACAGGGCAAGCCCAACAAGCTCATCTGTCGCGACCTGCGCCTGTCCGAGGGAACGGTGAAGGTGCACGTGAGCGCGATCCTCAAGCGCCTGAACGTGCAATCGCGCACGCAGGCCGTGGCGGAGCTCGCGCGCCGGGGCATCAGCACGCACGCGATCTCCGGTCGGCGCTGAAATCGCACCGCCGGGGTACCCTCCGAGGCACGTCGGAGGTACCCCGGAGCCCGGCCATCATCTTTCGGGTCACCCGAGAGGTCACCGCGGAGGTCATCGCTGCAATGCTCACCGCACCCGCCATTCCGCTCTCGCTGCTCGCGCGCGCCCGCGCCGATCAGGTCGCCACGTTGTACGCGCAGTGGCATCGCACGACGGTGTCGATGGTGCTGGGCGCCACCATCCTGTGTCTCGTGCTGTGGGAGGAAGCGGCACCCGCCGCGATGCTCGCGTGGGTGATCGCGATCCTCGCGAACCAGGGCTGGCGCGGCATGCTCGCGCGCGCCTACCAGCGCCTCGCGCCCGCGGCCGCCGACTCGGCACGCTGGGGCGGCTACTGGTCGGTGGGGTCGACCCTTGCCGGCACGCTGTGGGGCGTGGCCGCAGTCGCGCTGTTCCCGCCCTCCCCCGCGCATCAGGCGCTGGTGATCGTGTGCCTCTTCGGCGTCATCCTCGGCGGCCTCAATCTCACCGCCGTGTACCGGCCGTCGTTCTACGGCTTCGTGCTGCCCGCGCTGGTGCCGCTCATCGTGCGCGTTGCCGCCGAGGGCGATCGCGTGCATCTGTTCACCGCCCTGGTCATGACGGTCGTGCTCGCGTTCGTCCTCGCGTACGGCCATCACCTGAACGCGCTGCTCACGCAGTCGCTCGCGATGCGCTACGAGAACGCCGATCTCGTCGACGAGCTGAAGCAGCAGACCGCCGAGGCCGAGCGCGCCCGCGCCGCGGCGGAAGCCGCCAATCGCGCCAAGAGCCAGTTCCTCGCCGCCGCCAGCCACGACCTGCGCCAGCCGCTGCACGCGATGGGGCTCTTCGCGGCGGCACTCGCCGCCAAGGTGCGCGATCCGGCCGTGCAGCCGCTCGTCGTCGAGCATCCACGCCTCGGTGGAAGCACTGGAGCGCCTGTTCGGGCAGCTGCTCGATCTCTCGCGCCTCGATGCGGGCGTGCTGCGGCCCGAGGTGCGCGCGGTCGCGCTGCAGCCCGTGCTGACGCGGATTGCGCGCGACTTCGCAGCCCAGGCCAATGCCGCGGGCCTCGCGTTTCGCACGGTGCCGACCGGCATCACGGTGCTGAGCGACCCGGTCCTGCTCGAGCGCATCCTGCGCAACCTCGCGGCCAACGCGCTGCGCTATACGCGCGAAGGCGGCATCGTCATGGGCGTGCGCCGCCGCGGTCGCAGCGTGCGCATCGACGTGATCGACTCCGGCATCGGCATCGCACCGGCCGATCAGGAACGCATCTTCGAGGACTTCGTGCAGGTCGGCGGCAACGCGAACGAGATGCGCCGCGGGCACGGTCTCGGCCTGGGGCTGGCGATCGTACGCAGGCTCTCGACGCTGCTGGGGCACGCGCTCGAGCTCGAATCCGCGCCCGGACGCGGCTCGCGATTCTCGGTGCTGGCGCCGCTCGCCCCGCAGCATCGCGCCCGCTCGCGTGCCTGCGATCCCGGCCCCGCGCCGGTCGCGGCCGAAGCGGCGAGCGAGCTCTCCCTGCGCGGATGTCACGTGGTCGTGATCGATGACGATCCGGCGGTCATCGCCGCCATGCAAGCCCTCTTCGCCACGTGGGGCGCAGACGTGACCGCCGGGAGGAGCAGCGACGAGGTCCGGCGCGAGCTGCAGCAAAACCGCGTTCCCCGCACGGATCTCATCGTCGCCGACCTTCGTCTCGCGCAGGGCGCCTCCGGCCTGAACGCGATCGCGGAGGTGCGCGCCGCGCCCGGCCACGACGCACCTGCCATCGTGGTCTCGGGCGACACCACGGATGCTGCGCGCGCCGAGGTCGCCCAGGCCGGCATTGCGCTACTGCAGAAGCCCGTGATCGCGGCGGAGCTCAACGCCGCCGCGCAACGCGCACTCGGCGCGACCGTCGGCTCATGAACACGGATCGGCGACGATCGCATCGCCCGTAGCGATTGCCGCGAGCACGGCGGCGGTCGATCGACACGTCGTCGACGTCGTCGATCGCGCGCGAGCGCCTCGCCGCACCAACGCAAAGGCCGGCATGAAAGCCGGCCTTTGCGCACTACGGCGAAATGCGATCAGCCGCCCGACGGATGCCGCTGCAGGAAGCGCTCGCGCATCTGCTCCATGCGCGCGATGCGCTGGGTGACGATCTGCTTCACGATGGCCTTCTGCTCCGCGGTGAGGCGGCTGTAGAAGCCAAGCCACTCGTTGCGGATGTCGACCCGCACCTGGTGGTTCTTGGCCTCGACGCCATCGGCAACGGCGGCAACCGCCGCGAAATCCGGCTCCGCCTTCGCGAGCTCCGCCTGCATCGCGGCGCGCACTGCCTGGCCGTTGGTGCGCGCGTTCTGCCGCGCGGCCCTGGTGTCGGCGACCACCTTGTCCCACTCGGCCTGCTGCGCCGTGTTAAGGTTTAGCTGGGTCTTGGCGGCGTGGAGCGCCTGGGTGACCAGGTCCCCGCGGCCGTGCGGACCGTGGTGCGGGCCGACGGGTTGCGCCGACACCGCGCCTGCAGCGCCGAAGGCAAGTACCGCGACCAGCAGGCCGAGGCGACGCATGGGTGAACGTGCATTGCGTGTGCTCATGTCTTCCTCTTTCGTGAACGAAACGTACCGAACTCGCGTTCGAGTTGCAGGTCGCATCGGGTAACGTCCTGCTGAACCTGAGGCCTCCATTCTGCGACTTGGTTGCGTGCGCTCGACGACGATGATGCAACCAGCCGTTGCAGTCGCCGGCAGCCGTTACACCTCGTTACACACCCATCCCCGGACGACGGCGGATGGACGTTAAATGACGACGTCGCACGCGTCCGCGAGGCGCGGCATGCTGTCTCGCCCGGACCGACAACGAGCCCATCCATGACCACCAAGCCAGCGCCCACACGCATCCTCGTCGTCGACGACGACGTGCGCCTGCGCGACCTGCTCTCGCGCTATCTCGACGAGCAGGGCTTCGTCGTCACGACGCTGCCCGACGGCCGCGATCTCGACCGCAAGCTGCAGCGCGATCCTCCGCACCTGATCGTGCTCGACCTCATGCTGCCGGGCGAGGATGGCCTTGCGATCTGCCGCCGCCTGCGCGCTGCGGGCGAGATGGTGCCCATCATCATGCTCACCGCCAAGGGCGAGGACATCGACCGCATCGTGGGTCTCGAGATGGGCGCCGACGACTACCTCGGCAAGCCCTTCAATCCGCGCGAGCTCGTCGCCCGCATCAACGCCGTGCTGCGCCGCCGGCCCGAGCAGCACCTGCCCGGCGGAAGCGCACTCGAAGGCAAAGTGCAGGTCGGCGCGTTCGAGCTCGATCTCGCGGCGCGCGCGCTGCGCAACGCGCAACGCAGCATTCATCTCACCACGGGCGAGTTCTCGCTGCTCAAGGTGTTTGTCGATCATCCGCGCCAGCCGCTCGCGCGGGAGAAGCTCATGATGCTCGCGCGCGGCCGCGACCACGACCTGTTCGATCGCGCCATCGACGTGCAGGTGTCGCGCCTGCGCAAGCTGATCGAGCCGGATCCGGGAACGCCGCGCTACATCCAGACCGTCTGGGGCTTCGGCTACGTGTACGTCCCGGCGGACGAGGCGCCACCGTCCGCGACGCCGGGCGAAGGCGCCCCGTGATGCTCTGGCCGCGCTCGCTCTTCGGCCGCCTCGCGCTGCTGCTGCTCGCCGTGCTCGCGATCGCGATCGCGGTCACCGTCCTGCTGTTCCGCCAGGATCGCGCGGCATTGCTCGAGCGCCAATTCGGCGAGACCAAGATCGCGCAGCTGCAGGCGATGCGGGTGGCGCTCGCCGACATCGACGAGCGGAATCGGGCCGCGATCCTGCACCGTCTCGGCCAGGGCTACCACGTGCGCATCGTGCCGGAGGCCGAGGGACCGGTGCTCGGCAATCCGCCTGCCGGTCCGCTGTACCGCGATCTGCAGGAGCGCCTGAAGGACGCACTCGGCGAAGGCACCGCACTGCGCCTGCAGCCGCGTCAGCGCCTGCTGTGGGTGCGGCTCGAAGCCGACAACACGGGCTACTGGATCGGCTTTCCGCTGCCGCCGCGCCCGGTGGCTGCGGATGCGCCGTCGCGCGCGCTGATCTGGAGCCTGATCACGGCCGCAGCCCTCGTGCTCGCGGCTTTCCTGTTCGCGCGCTATCTCGCACGGCCGCTGCGCGAGCTCGATGCGGCCGTGGCGCGCGTGGGCCGCGGCGAATCGCCGGAACCGTTGCCCGAAACGGGGCCGTCCGAGATCGCGCGCGTGAACCGCGGCTTCAATCGGATGCTCGCCAACCTGCAGCAGCTCGAGCACGACCGCGCCTTGCTGCTCGCCGGCGTATCGCACGACCTGCGCACCCCGCTCGCGCGCCTGCGCCTCGGCCTCGAGATGGGCATGCGCGACGAGACGCTGAAGCGCGGGATGACCGACGACATCGAGGAGATGGACCGCATCATCGGCCAGTTCCTGGACTTCGCGCGCAACGATGCGGGCACCGCCGCGCAGGTCGAGGACCTCGATGCGATCGTCGGCGAAACGGTCGACCGCTATCGGCGCGCCGGCAAGGACATCGCGTTCGCAGCAGGCCCGGTGCCGGGCATTCCGTTGCGTCGCACGGCCGTCTCCCGCCTGGTTGCCAACCTCGTCGACAACGCGCTGGCGTATGGCGCGCCGCCCGTCGCAGGTGAGCACGCGGATCGGGGACGATGCGATCGTGCTCGAGGTGAGCGATCGTGGCCCCGGCATCCCGCCCGACCAGGTCCAGCGGCTGAAGCAGCCGTTCACGCGCGCATCGGCCGCACGCGCCAACGCAGCCGGCATCGCCGGCGCCGGTCTGGGACTCGCCATCGTGGAGCGCATCGCGCGCATGCACGGCGGCGAGTTCACGCTGGTCTCGCGCGAGGGCGGCGGGACGATTGCGCGGGTGACGTTTCCGGCGCCGCGCGCCCGCAAGCCCGAGCTCGAGCGTCGGGCCGCCCCAACCGCGCAGTAGCTCCGGCGTGCAACGCGCCGCGGCAGCGGGGAAAGACCTGGAACGCTACCGCTTGAAATCCCCGAAGCCCGCGGCGCGCGCGAGATCCGTCTTCACGTCTTCGCGGCTGCGCTCGTAAACGATCTCGCGCCCCATCGCGTTGCCGACGTACGCCGAGGCGTTGCGGTTCGGCGTCAGGTCGCAGCGCACGTTGTGAACGCCCTCGCCGAGCACGATCTGGATCCGGTCCAGGTGCTTGCTCAGGACGACGACATCGAGCGTCTGGCCGCTGCTGGTGACGCGTATCTGGATTTTTTCGTCGTTCACACCACGTCCATTCCGTTTGTTCTGCCATGCCGGCGCACAGCCATTGTAGTGCAGGCGCCGCCCGGGTCGAGCGGGTCGGCTTCCACGCGCAGCAGCCGCGCCATCAGCCGGGGAGCAGCTTCATCGCTTGTTCGGGGTGGGCAGCGTGATGCCCGGAAAGATCTTGACGACTGCGGAATCGTCCTCGCGGCCATGGCCGGCGGCGGATGCCTGCATGAACATCTGATGCGCCGTCGCGGATAGCGGGAGGGGGAACACGCTCTTCTTCGCATAGTCGAGGACGATGCCCAGGTCCTTGACGAAGATGTCGACCGCGGACATCGCCGTGTAGTCGCCGGCGAGGATGTGCGGCACCCGATTGGAGAACATCCACGAATTGCCCGCGCTGTTTGCGATCACCTCGTAGACCTGATCCGGGTTCGCACCGGCCCGGATCGCCAGCGCCATCGCCTCGCCCGCCGCTGCGATATGGACGCCGGCCAGGAGCTGGTTGACCATCTTCACCACCGAGCCCGGCCCGGGCTCGTCGCCGAGCCGATACACCTTGCCGGCGATCGCCTTCAGCACGGCATCGCACTTCTCGAACGCCGCGGGACGGCCCGCCGCCATGACCGTCATCTCGCCGGATGCCGCCTTGGCGGCGCCGCCGGAGACCGGACCATCGATCATCATCAGCCCGGCGGCATCCAGGCGCTTGCCCAGCGCTCGGGCGAATTCGGGCGAGACCGTCGCGCTGGCGATGACGACCGAACCCGGCGCGAGCGACCTCGCCGCGCCCTGTTCGCCGAACAGCACCGTCTCGGTCTGCTCGGCATTGACCACGAGCACGATCACGACGTCGACGTCCGCGCCGAGCGCAATGGGCGTTGCGGCCGCGTGCCCGCCGCCAGCCACCACCTGCTGCACCGCTTCGGCGCGCACGTCGCAGGCATGCACCTCGAAGCCCGCGCGCAGCAGCGACTTCGCCACCCCCATGCCCATTGCCCCCAGGCCGATGACTCCGACGCGTAGCCTGGCGCTGTCGTTCATGGCCGCTCGCCGCGCGCAAGACGCGCCTCGATATCGTCGAGGCATGCAGCGACCCCGGTGATGTCGTCGACCACGTAGTGCGCACCGCACTGATGCATCCGCACGTAGGCCGCATCGCGCATCCGCGCGCGGTCGCCGGACGGCAGCTCCTTCCATCGGGCGAGCGGCAGGCCGATCTCGTTGCCGCTCACCGCGAGACCGATGGTCCACATGCCGGCGTTGAGGCCCTCCTCGATGCCGGGCCGCGTGTCGTCGACCTTGACGCATGCTTCGACCGGCGAGACGCCGAGATCGATGACGTTTCGCAGGCACATGTAAGGCAATGGCCGGCCCGCCGGAACGTCCGACGCGCAGACCGTCGAGTCCGGGACGTAGCCCTGCCTCGCCGCATCCGCGAGGTTGATCTTCATCATCTCGGTCGTGTAGCCGGTCGTGGATCCGATCTTCGCGCCGCGCGCCCGCATTCCGGCGACGGCCTCGAGCGTTCCGGGAATGAGCTCCGAGTAGTCGGAGAGGCACTCGAGCTGCAAGGGAACGAAGTCGGCGAACATCGCCGCGACGTCCTCGTCGCCCGGCAATCGTCCGTGCTTCTCCTGCCAGCGCCTGCGCACCGAGTCGATCTCGGTGATGCGCTGGATGTGAACGCGCTTGTGCGCGCCCATGGGCGAGCGCGCCTCCTCCATCGTGATCGGCACGCCCTGCCGCTTGAACACCTCGACGAAGACGACCGCCGGTGCCATGCAGCCGAAGTCCATGGTCGTGCCGGCCCAGTCGAGCAATACGGCCTGGACGCCTCCGTGATAACTACGTCGATAGCGGAATGTCATGGTCGTCCTCGCCGCGTTGGGCCTCGCGCAGCATAGAAGCCGCAGCAGGGTGGGTCAACCGCCGAACGACACCCGTCGTCACTGCCGCGGCTCCTGTTCGGCTCCGGCTCCGGCCGTGTCTTCGGCTCGGGCCGTGTCTTCGCCTTCGGCCGTGTCTTCGGCTTCGTCTTCCCAGCTGTAGCGTCGCCGCGGCGGAATGTCGAGCCGTCGCAGCGCGATCGCGAGCGTGGTCCCGATCAGCGCCGCCGCGAGATGCGTTTCCCAGGAAATGCCGTTATCGACCGGCAACACGCCCCACACCAGCGCACCGTACATGAAGCACACCAGCAACGACGCGGCGATCGCGCGGCGGTCGTGCCGGAGCAGGCCCGCCACGAGGATGTAGCCGACCAGCCCGTACACCAGTCCGCTTGCGCCCAGATGCACCGACGACCTGCCGAACAGCCAGACGGCGAGACCCGGGCCGAGATAGACCGCCGGCAGCACGCGCAGCGACGATCGCGGATAGAGGTACAGCATGGTCGTGCCGGCGACGAGCAACGGTGGCGAGTTCGAAAGCAGATGCTCGAAGCCGCCGTGCAGCAGCGGGGCAAGGAAGATCCCCGGCAGCCCCGACCACGTCCCGCGGGCGCACACCGAGATCGGCGGCATCGAGGTTCAGCGCCCAGTTCGACAGCTGGATTGCCCAGAGCACGGCGATGAAGCCGAGACTGATCCTGACCGCGAGCTGGAAGTTCGCGCGGGCGCGCTCGGAGGTGGTGTAGCTCGGATCGGGAAGGTGGACCTGCATCACGAGAGGATACGCAATGACGGGGCCCGGGACCTGTCCTGAAATGCAAAGACGGCGAACGTCGGTGCATGCCATGGTGCAGGTATCTTCCGCACCTTCGGCCAGCGCACACGCACTCCAGGTCGCGCACCCCGAGCTTCGGTGCCCGGACCGAAGCAGCGCCGGCACGGCCCCGCGGGAGTCTCTCACCACTTCGGGCCATCCGGCTTGCCCAACCATGATCGAATCACCGCGTCCCGCCGCACGACACGATCTCACCCTGACCGTGCTTTCGGTGCTGCTGATGCTCGTGCTCATCGGCGCCGCCTTCTGGATCCTGCGCCCGTTCCTGCTGGCGCTCGCCTGGGCGATGATGATCGTCGTCGCCACCTGGCCGCTGATGCTCCAGGTCCAGGCCCGGCTGAAGCGGCGCGCGTTGGCCGTGGCGGTGATGTCGGGCGCGATGCTGCTCGTGTTCATCGCGCCGTTGATGCTGGCGATCCGCACGCTGATCGACAACATGGACACGATCACGCGCTGGATCCGCCTCATTCCGACCGCAGCCATTCCGCCGCCGCCCGAATGGCTCAAGAGCATTCCGATGGTCGGCACGCAGGCGACCGAGCGCTGGGCGAGCATTGCCGCGGCCGGCAAGGAGGATCTCGCAGCGCGATTGGCGCCGTACGCCGCAGACGCGGCGCAGTGGCTCGCCGGGGGCTTCGGCAGTGCGGGCCTCCTCGCCGTCCAATTCCTCCTGACCATCATCGTCGCCGTGGTGCTGTTCACCAACGGCGAAGCGGCGCGCGCGACGCTGATCCGCTTCGGCCGCAGCCTCGCGGGGGAACGCGGGGAACGGGTCGTGGTGCTCGCCGGCCAGGCGATCCGGGCCGTCGCCCTCGGCGTGGTCGTCACTGCCCTCGCCCAGACGCTGCTCGCGGGCCTCGGCCTCGCCGTAGCGGGAGTCCCCTTCGCGGGGCTGCTGACCTGCGTGATCCTGCTGCTGTGCATCGCGCAGGTCGGACCGATCCTGGTCCTCGTCCCGGCCGTGATCTGGCTGTTCTGGACCGGCGCGACCGGATGGGGTGTCGCCCTCCTGGTCTGGACCCTTGGCGTCGGCACCATGGACAACTTCCTGCGGCCGATGCTCATCCGCAAGGGCGCCGACCTGCCGCTGCTCCTGATCTTCGCGGGCGTGATCGGCGGGCTCGTCGCGTTCGGCATCGTGGGGCTGTTCGTCGGCCCCGTCGTGCTCGCGGTCGCCTACACCTTGCTGAACGAGTGGATGGCCGAGCGGGATCGCTTCCAGCGCCAGCTCGCCGTGCGCTCCGCCGGAGAGCCTGCGACGGCCGCGACTGTCGCGGCGCGGCCCGAAGTGGAGACCACGTGAACTACGTCGAGATCGCATATCGCTACGAAAGCGGCGTCGCGACAATTCGCCCGCGGCCGCCGGACGCAAATGCGGCGCGCGAGCGGCTCGAGCAAGGCAGCCAGGCTTTCGCGACGCTGCTCGCCAAGCTCGGTCGCGCGGACGAGACGGCCCGACGGATCATCGAAGTCGATGCGGCGGACCTCGGGCTGGGCGCGGGCGACACGAGCGCACCCAAGCAGCATCCCTATGCGGCGATTCTCGGTTGCTCCGACGCACGCGTGCCGATCGAGCTCATCTTCAACGAGGGCCCGAACGACCTCTTCGTGGTCCGCGTTGCGGGCAACGCGCTGGGAAGCGACGTTCTCGGCAGCCTCAAGTACGCGGTCGACCATCTGGGCGAGAGCCTGAAGCTCGTCGTGGTGCTCGGGCACAGCGGCTGCGGTGCCGTGTCCGCCGCGGTCGACGTGTTCCTGCATCCCGCGGGCTACGTCTCGCTCGTTTCGAAGCACGCGCTGCGTGGCCTCGTCGACAGTCTGGTCGTGGTCGTGCACGCCTGCGCGAAGCGCCTCGACGGCCACCTTCGGACCGCAGGTGACGACGCGTCCGGGCTATCGCGAGGCCCTGATCGAGATGTCCGTCGTCACCAATGCCGCGCTCGGGGCGTACACCATCCAGCAGGAGATCGGCCGTGCCCATCCGCAGGGACTGCGGGCCGTGTACGGCGTCTACGTGCTTACCGATCGCGAGATCTGGGCGCCGCGCAGCGGAAGCTCGCAAACGGTGGGGCTCGCCGAGCCGCCGGTGGATGTGGACGGGTTCGTGGGCATGGGCGACGCCGTGATGCGCTCGCGGCGCATCGCATCGCTGCTCGGCGTTCCGGCGGCAGGACCTGCGTAGAAGACGCTCGAGCGCGAGCGCAACTACGCCGGCGCCACGTCGACGAACGCTTCGAACGTCGCCTGCCCCGCGGAAAACGCGAACACGTCGACCGCATGGTCCGGCAGCACCGGCGCGCCTTGCGTGAGCGCATTGAGCCCGGCCATCCGTCGCGCATCCACACCGTGCCTGCGGGAATCTTGTCGGTGACGCGTGCACGCGCGCCAAGCTGACCGCCGTCGTTGAACATCCGGATCGCGGCGCGATCGGCGATGCCTCGCCTTGCAGCGTCGTCCGGAGCAAGCCACAGGATCGGTTCCGGCTCGCGCGCCGCAAGCGTCGGCAACGCCCTGCCGCTGTCGTAGAACGCGTGGAAATGCGCGAGGGTGCGCCCCGTCGCGAGGGTCAGCGGATACGTCTGGACGTCTGCGAGCCGCTTCCGGCGGCGATGGCGTGTACGCGGGCAGCGGCGGCAAGCCCAATTGCGCCGCCCGCTCGGAATACAGCTCGATCCTGCGCGAAGGCGTGTCGAAGTCGAGGGTCGGATTGGCGACGTGCGATACGTCGAGCGCGCGCATGCCGCCCTGCTCGCGCAGCGCTGCGATCGTCGCGTGCCCCGTGCACGGGTGGTCGAGGATCGCATCGATCATCGCTTCCTCGCAGCGCCAGGGAGCGAAGTCGTCGACGGTCAGCCGCTGCGCCAATGCCCGCATCAGGGTCGTACAGCGATCGCGTTTCACCGGGGGGCTCGAGCGCACGCTCCATCAGGTAGAGATGCGTGTGCGTCATCTTGCAGCCGACCTCCTCCAGCCACGCGGTGCCCGGCAGTACGACGTCCGCGTGCTCGCGGGCGGTGTCGTTGAGGAAGAGGTCGTAGCTCACGACGAGACGCGTGCGCCGCAGGCCCGCCGCCACCTCGCCCGCGGCCGCGAACGACGAGAGCAGGTTGGTGCCCATGAGGAGCAGCGTGTCGATGCGCCCCGCAAGCAGCGCCGCGGTGATCGCGGACATCTGGTTCGGCACGACCGTCGCGGGCGGCCTGCCATCGGCGGGCACGATGCTCGCGAGCCCCCGGCCGTGCGCCGCGCTGCCGTGGCGCGGACCGAACCCGCCGCCGGGAATGCCCACGTTGCCCGTCAGCGCGGGCAGGCATGCGATGGCGCGTGCAGCCTGCCACCCGTTGCTGCCCTTGTGCATCGAGCTGCCGCCGAGCACGATCATCGCAGGACGCGTGGTGGCGTAGCGACGCGCCAGCGCGACGATGCGCTCGCCCGGGACGCCGGTGATGGCCTGCGCCCACGCCGGCGAGAACGCCTGCACGTGCGCGCGGAGCGCGTCGAAGCCGACCGTGTGGCGCGCCACGAACGCCTCGTCACAAAGCCGTTCGGCGCAGATCACGTGCATCATCGCGAGCGCGAGCGCGCCGTCCGTGCCAGGCCGGACGACGACGACCTCGTCCGACTTGGCGCCGGCTTCGGTGTTGCGCACGTCGATCGTCACGATGTGCGCGCCGCGGCGCTTGGCGGCGGTGAGATGGCGCGCGGTGTTGGGCTGGCTGGTGAGATTGGCGCCCCAGAGGAGGATCAGCTGCGCGTGCTCGCCCATGTCCTCCTTGGTGTTGGTCTCGAGCATCCCGGTCAGCGCGAGGCCGAACCCGCCCAGGCCCCAGCAGAGCATCGACGGATTCCAGAACTGGCAGCCGTAGATGTGCGCGAAGCGCGCGAGAAGCTGCGGCCCGATGCGACTGCCGTAGTTGGTGGTGAGGATCCCGTGACCGGGCAGGAGCCCCGTCGCGTGCGGCGGCGAGCGCGTCATCGACGCGACGATGCGATCGAGCGCCTCGTCCCACGTCGCGCGGCGAAAGCTGTCGGTGCGCCGATCGCGAACGAGCGGATGAACGAGACGCGCCGGATTGTCGATGACCTCGCGCGAGGCCTGGCCCCGTACGCACAGGAAGCCCCGGCTGTCGGGATTGGCTTCGTCGCCGCGAACGCCGACGAGCTTGCCCTCGCGCACTTCGGCGAGCATGCCGCAGAGCGTCGGGTGGCAGTTCATGGGGCACATCGTGCGAACGAGGGTGGAGGCGGGGTCGGTCATGGAGAACTCCGGGGATCGAGCGAGCTCGCCGCTCGGACACCGACTCGGACGGTGGCCTCTCGCGGGCCGAGCACCATGCCCTTACCCTGCGATGTCGATCACGATCTTGCCGAAATGCGCACCGGCCTTCATGCGCGTGAAGGCAGCGGCCGCGTCGGCAAGCGGGAACGTCGAGTCGATCACCGGATGCAGCCCGCCCGCCGAGATCGCGCGGTTCATCGCTTCGAAGCCCGCGCGCGGGCCGACTGCGATGCCCTGCACCCGGGCCATCGTGCGGATCAGCGCGCGCACCGGCAAGGTCGCCTCGTAGCCCGCGACGAAGCCCACGACGCCGACGAAGCCGCCGAACGCGGTCGCGGCTAGCGATTGTGCGAGCGTGGCGCCGCCGGTCTCGACCACGATGTCGGCACCGCGGCCCCCGCTTGCGGCCCGCACCTCGGCCTCCCACTTCGGCGTGCTGCGATAGTTGATGCCGATGTCCGCGCCGAGCGCCTTCGCGCGCGCGAGCTTGTCGTCGCTGGAGGAGGTGACGATCACCGTCGCGCCGGCGTGCTTCGCGAATTGCAGCGCGAAGAGGGCTACGCCGCCCGTGCCCAGCACCAGCACGACATCCCCGGGCTTCACGCCGCCTGTCTGCAACGTCGTCCACGCGGTCACGCCAGCGATCGGCAGGCACGCCGCCTCGCGGTCTGACAGATGCGCGGGCGCGGCGACGACATCGCGCGACGGTACGACGATGTACTGCGCGAGCGTGCCGGCGAGCGGCACGCCGAGCGTGCGCTTCGTGCGCATTCCGGGCGTCGGCTTGCCGTCGTACCATCCCTGCGTGTAGATCGGCACGACGCGCTCGCCCGGCTTGAAGCGGGTCACGTCCTCGCCGACCTCGACCACCTCGCCCGCGCCATCCGACGCGGGCACGTAGGGCAGCGGCAGGCCCGGCATGTACGCGCCCGACAGGATCGCGAGGTCCCGATAGTTGAGCGAAGCGGCCTTGAGCCGTACCAGCAGCTCGCCGCGCCGCAACGGCGGAATCGGGCGCTCGGCGAGGCGCAGTGCGCCGATGTCGAACGCTCCGGCTTCGATCACCCGCATCGTTCCTTGCATGGCCATCTCCTGCTCTTGCCCTCGCGCGATTGTCGCACCGCGGGCGGCGGCAGCGAAGCGTCGACGCGGTGCGTGCGTCGACCGATCAGGCAACGCCGGCGGGCGCGCCGCCCTCGACCAGCGCGACGGCACTTGCCGCGATGCCTTCGCCGCGCCCCGTGAAGCCCAGGCGCTCGGTGGTGGTCGCCTTGACGCTCACCACGTCGAGCGCGCATTGCAGGTCGCGCGCGATGTTCTCGCGCATCGTCGGGATGTGGGGCGCCATGCGCGGGGCTTGCGCGACGATCGTCGCGTCGACATTGCCTACGCGGTAGCCGCGCTCCTGCACGAGGCGCAAGACGTGGCGCAGGAGCACGCGGCTGTCGGCGCCCTTCCAGCGCGCGTCGCCGTCGGGAAAGTGCATGCCGATGTCGCCCAGCGCCAGCGCGCCCAGCAACGCGTCGCAGATCGCGTGGATCAGCACGTCGGCATCGGAATGGCCTTCGAGGCCGCGGTCGTACGGCACGTGCACGCCGCCGACGATCAGCGGACGTCCCGGCACGAGCGCGTGCACGTCGAAGCCCTGCCCGATGCGCACCCGTGCGGTCATGCTCCGCTCCGTTCGAATTCGGATCCCGTCATCATGCGCCACGGGCCTGGACCTGCAGGATCGCCGCCGCGAGGGCAAGGTCGGCAGCATAGGTGACCTTCACGTTCTGCGTGCTGCCGGGCACGAGCAGCGGCATCGCACAACGCCCCGAACGTGGCCAGCGTTTCGACCGCCTGCGCCTCGTCGGTGACGGCGCCGGCGAGGGCCAATGCCGCGCGCAGCACGCCGAGCCTGAACACCTGCGGTGTCTGCGCCTGCCAGAGCCCTTCGCGTGCCTCGGTCTGCAGCACGCGCGGCGCTTCGCCTTCGGGCGCCGCCCCGGCGCGCTTGAGCGTGTCCGCGACGCGAATCGCAAGCAGGCCCCCCGTCGCATCGTCGCGCACCGTCGCCATCAGGCGCTGCAGCGCATCGACGGGCACGCAGGGCCGGGCAGCATCGTGCACGAGGACCCAGTCGCGCTCGTCGGCGTCGCTCCCGAGCATCCCGATCCCGTTGCGCACCGAGTCCGCACGTGTTGCGCCACCGCACGCCAAGGCCTGCACGCGCCCGGCGAAGGGGGCGAGCGGCGTGCGATGCTGCGTATCGCCCGGAGCCACGACCACGCACAGCCGCTCGAACGCGAGCCCCGCCAGCAGGCGCTCGATCGTGCGCGCGAGCATGGGGCGCCCGGCGAGCGACGCGTACTGCTTCGGTCCCGCGGCACCGAAGCGGCTGCCGCCACCGGCCGCCGGAACGATGCCGAAGAGGCGCGGTGTCATCCGCACGGCTGCGCCGCGTCGGCCGCCCGCGGCATGCGTTCGCCATCGAGCAACAGCGCGATGCGCTCCTCGTCGAGCGGACGGAAACCGAGGCGCTCGTAGAAACGCCATGCGCCCGCGTTGCCGCGATGGCACGCGGTGTCGATGCGCGTGATGCCTTCGCGCGCGAGATCGGCAGCGAGGGCCTCCAGCATGCGGGTGCCCACGCCCCGGTCGAGCGCATCGGCGCGCACCGTCACGTCGTCGAGCTTGGCCACGAGCGTGCCGCGCGAGGTGGAGATGGCGCGGCACACGACGCACGCGCCGAGCGCAACACCGGCGGGTTCGAGCGCCAGCCAGACGAAGCCGATCTCGGGACGCCGGAGAAAGAGGTCGAGCGAGCGCTCCAGCGCCGCGATGCCGTCGTCGCCGTAGGCCGCACTGGAGGCGCGATAGTGCGGGTCGTCGCCCAGGAACGCGCCGAGGAGCGCGAGCGCCTGCGAACGCTCTCCGCCCCCCATGCGCCGGCAGACGATCGCCGCGCCTGCTTCGAGGCCCGGAAAGTCGGCAGCCGCAACCGTGCCGCCGATTGCCGGCGCCGCGCGCGCAGCGCTCACGTCACGACGAGCGGCACGAGCGCCGCGCGGATCGCATCCGGGACCGGCACTGCCGTTCGCGTTTCGCGCTCCACCCAGACGTGCACGAAATGCCCGGTTGCGGTCGGATCGGGATCGTCGTTGCGAAACAGGCCGATGTCGTAGCGCACGGACGAGCGCCCGAGTTGCGCGACCCGCAGCCCCGCGTGCACCGTGTCGGGGAACGTGAGCGGCTTGTGAAAGCGGCACAGGGTCTCCACCACGAGCCCGATCGCCGGGCCCTCGCGGATGTCGAGGCCGCCCGCGGCGATCAGGTGCGCGTTCACGGCGGTGTCGAAATACGAGTAATACGTCACGTTGTTGACGTGACCGTAGATGTCGTTGTCCATCCACCGCGTCGGTATCACGACGAAGTGACGATAGGCCTCGCGGCCCGGGCGTTCGACGATGGCCATGCGAGTTACCGTGAACTCCCGCGCGGCGCATCGACCATGCGCGCGTCGAGGATCTCGATCCAGTGCCGGATCGGAATGGCGGTGCCGCTCGCGAGATGGCTCATGCACCCGATGTTCGCGCTGGCGATGATCTGCGGACTTCCCGCCGTGAGCGCGGCGAGCTTGTTCGCCTTGAGCGCATTCGAGATCGCAGGCTGCAGGATCGAGTACGTGCCCGCGGAGCCGCAGCACAGATGACTGTCGGCCACCGGAGCGAGCTCGAGGCCGAGCGCCAGCAGGATTTCCTCCACCGCGCCCCTGAGCTTCATGCCGTGCTGCAGGCTGCAGGGCGCCTGGAACGCGACCCGCTGCGGCGCCGTGATCCATCGCGACGAGAGGCGCGACGTGCAGCCACTGCGCTGCGATCACCTCGACCGGGTCGCGCGCGAGGGATGCGATGCGCGCGGCCTTCTCCGCGTAGCCGGGATCGCGCTCGAGCAGATAGCCGTAGTCCTTCACCACCACGCCGCAGCCGCTCGCCGTGACCACGATGGCCTCGGCGCCGCGCTCGACGTGCGGCCACCACGCATCGATGTTGCGCTTCATCAGCGCGCGCGCCTCGTCCGGCGCATCGGTGTGGTACGGCAGCGCGCCGCAGCAGCCCGAGCGCGGCGCGCGCACCAGCGAGATGCCGATGCGGTCGAGCACCCGCGCCATCGCGCGGTCGATGTTGGGTGCGAGCGACGGCTGCACGCAGCCTTCGAGCACGAGCATCTTGCGGGCGTGGCGCGGTGCGGGCCACGTCCCCGGCGGCTCGGCCTGCGGAATCATCGCGCGCATGTCGGCGGGCAGCATGCCGCGCATGGCGCGCCCGAACATCAGCGCGGTGCCGAACAGCGGCTTCGAGAGCAGCGCGCGGCGCAAGCCCCAGCGCTTCGCCTGCTCGGTCGCGGTACGCCCCACCTTGCGGTCGACGACGTGGCGTCCGATGTCGAGCAGGCGCCCGTACTGCACGCCCGAAGGACACGTCGTCTCGCAGTTGCGGCACGTGAGGCAGCGATCGAGGTGCAGCTGCGTGGTCGCGGTGACCTCGTGGCCCTCGAGCACCTGCTTGATCAGGTAGATGCGCCCGCGCGGGCCATCGAGCTCGTCGCCGAGCAGTTGATAGGTGGGACACGTCGCGGTGCAGAAGCCGCAGTGCACGCAGCTGCGCAGGATGCGATCGGCTTCCCTGCCTTCGGGGGTGTCCCTGATGAAATCGGCGAGTGCCGTCTGCATGAATCAGAACGCGCGTATAGAGACGGCCGCGATTCAACACGCCCGCCGGGTCGAAATTGGCCTTGAGCCGCCGATGCACTTCGAGCAGCGGCGCCGGCAGGGGGTGGAAGACGCCGGCTGCCTTGTCGTCGGCGCGAAACAGCGTGGCGTGACCGCCCTCCTCGCTCGCCCATTGCCGGATGCGCTGCGCACTCGCGCCGTCGCGCGCTGCGAGCCAGCGCAGGGCGCCGCTCCACTCGATCAGCTGCTCGCCGTCGAGCTCGGCCGGCGCGGCAGTGGAACGCACGGAAAGCCGCCACAGCGTGCCGGCGTCGCGGAAGTACGGCAGCGCCTGCTCGCGCACGTCGCGCCAGAACGCTTCGTGGTCGGGCATCGGTTCGCCACCCATCGTGCGCGCCGCAGCCTCGACTGCGGGCGCTGCTCCCGAGAGGCGCACGGCGAGTTGGCGCCCCTGATGGCACGTTGCGGAAATCGGGAGCGGCTTGCCGCCCCATTCGTTCATGCGCCGGATGGCTTCGTCCGCCGTGCACTCGAACCGCAGCGTCGTTTGCGCCTTCGGCAGCGGCAGGCACTTGAGCGAGATCTCGAGGAGCACGCCCAGCGTGCCCAGCGCGCCGGCCATGACGCGCGCGACATCGAAGCCGGCGACGTTCTTCATCACGCGCCCGCCGAAGCGCAGGTCGTCGCCGCGCCCGTCGAGGATGCGCACGCCGAGCACCAGATCGCGCACCGCGCCCGCGTAAGGGCGTCGCGGCCCGGACAGTCCGCTGGCGACGGCACCGCCGAGCGTCGCGCCGGCACCGAAATGCGGCGGCTCGAACGCGAGCATCTGGCCCTGCGCGGCCATCGCGGACTCGAGCTCGGCCAGGGGCGTGCCCGCCCGCGCGGTGACGACGAGCTCCGTGGGATCGTAGTCGACGATGCCCGTGCACGCGGTGGTGTCGAGCACCTCGCCCGCGGCGGCCTCGCCGTAGAAATCCTTCGTGCCGCCGCCGCGAATGCGCAGCGGCTGCGACGCCGCCGCGGCGGCGCGAATGCGCTCCTGCCACTGCGCGACGAGGCTTTCCATCAGCGTTGCGCGCCGCCGAGCTTGGCGCGATAGAGCACCCGCGGCTCGTACGCGTCCACGACCGCGGTTTCCGCGAGCGCTCCGGTCTCCCACTCGCGCATGAAAGGATGCGCGAGGAGCGCGTCGAGATACTGGCCGGCCAGGCCCGCGGGCTTCACGCCGTACGTCTGGAACCGGAACGCCACGGGCGCGTAGAACGCGTCGCCCAGCGAGAGCCTGCCGCAAAGATACGGCCCGCCGCCGCCGAAGCGCTGCCGGCCCTCGCGCCACAGCTCGCTCACGCGCTCGATGTCGGCGTCGAGCTCCGGCGACCAGGGCCGCACGTCCACGCGCTCGCGTACGCACATCGTCATCTCGCTGCGCAACGCGCCGAACCCCGAATGCATCTCGGCGCTCGCGCAACGCGCGAAGGCACGCGCCGGCGGATCGTCGGGCCACATGCCCGGGTGGCGCTCGGCGAGGTATTCCGCGATGGCGAGCGAATCCCAGACCACGGTCGATCCGTCGTGCAGGCACGGCACCTTGGCCGACGGCGAGAACGACCGGTTCGCCGGATTCGCGCCACCGGTGAGCGGCACCATCACCTCCCTGAACGGCGCGCCTGAGAGCTTCATGCGCGAACCAGCCGCGCAGCGACCACGACGAGTAGTTCCGGTTGCCGATGTAGAGGGTGTACATGTCAGCGGGGAAGGGCCGCCCCGAGCCGCTGACAAGCCCCCTTGGGGGGAGCGAGCGAAGCGAGCTCGGGGAGACGTTTCATCCTAGTTCGGGACCGTCTTGCCGGGGTTGAGGATGTTGAGCGGATCGAGCGCGCGCTTGATCGTGCGCATCAGGTCGACCGCGTCGCCGTGCTCCTCGACCAGCGCATCGAGCTTGTGCACGCCGATGCCGTGCTCGCCGGTGCAGGTGCCGCCCATGCGGATCGCGCGATGCGACACGCGGCGGGCGATGTCCTCGGCCTGCTGGCGCTCGTCCGGCCTGGCGGGATCGAACAGCACCACGAGATGGAAATTGCCGTCGCCGACGTGGCCGACGATGGGCGCCAGGAGGCCGGTGCTCGCGACGTCCGCTTTCGTTTCCATGATGCAGTCGGCGAGGCGCGAGATCGGCACGCACGCGTCGGTCGCGAAGGCCTGCTTGCCGGGGGCCAGCGCCATGCCGGCGTAATACGCGTTGTGCCGCGCCTTCCACAGTCGCGTGCGATCCTCGGGCTGCGTGGCCCATTCGAAGCTGCCGCCGCCGAATTCGGCCGCGATCGCCTGCATGTGCTCGGCCTGCTCGGCCACGCCCTGAGCGCTGCCGTGGAACTCGAAGAACAGCGTCGGTCGCGGCGCGTAGCCCTCGAGCTTCGAATAGCGGATGCACGCGTCCATCTGCACGTCGTCGAGCAGCTCGATGCGCGCCACGGGGATGCCGGACTGCATCGCGGTGATGACGGCGTTCACCGCCCCTTCGAGCTCGGCGAACTGGCACACCGCGGCCGAGATCGCCTCCGGCACGCCGTACAGGCGGAGCTGGATCTCGGTGATGATCCCGAGCGTCCCTTCGCTGCCGACGAACAGGCGCGTGAGGTCGTAGCCCGCGCTCGACTTGCGCGCACGGCCGCCGGTGTGAATGATCCGCCCGTCGGCCGTCACGACCGTGAGACCGAGCACGTTCTCGCGCATCGTGCCGTAGCGCACGGCGTTGGTGCCCGAAGCCCGCGTCGCCGCCATGCCGCCGATCGTGGCGTTCGCGCCGGGATCGATGGGGAAGAACAGTCCCGTCCCCTTGAGCTCCGCATTGAGCTGCTCGCGCGTGACGCCCGCCTGCACGCGGCAGTCGAGGTCCGGGCCGTTCACTTCCAGCACGCGATTCATGCGCGTGAGGTCCAGGCACACGCCGCCGTACAACGCAGCGACGTGGCCTTCGAGCGAGGTGCCGACGCCGAAGGCAACGAGCGGCACGCGCGCGGCGTGACACAGGCGCACGATGCCCGCCACTTCCGCGTTGCTCTCGGGGAACACGACGACGTCGGGCAGCGCGGCATCGGCGAGGCCTTCGCCATGGCTGTGCTGCTCGCGCACGGCGCGGGAGGTCACGGCACGCTCGCCGTACTCGCCGGTGAGCCGGGTGACGAGGTCCGCGAGATCGCGGGCATCGGGTCGCGCGAGCGGCGCGGAAGCGGATGCGTTCATCTGGAATCCCGATCAGAAGCGCGGCAGGTCCGGATGCGGGATCTGCCCCGCGTGCACGTGGAGCCGGCCGAACTCGGCGCAGCGGTGCAGCGTCGGGACGCCCTTGCCGGGATTGAGCAGCCCCGGCGGATCGAACGCGGCCTTCACGCCGAGGAAGCGCTCGAGCTCCGCCGGACGGAATTGCGTGCACATGCCCTTCAGCTTCTCGACGCCCACGCCGTGCTCGCCGGTGATCGTGCCGCCGACGGCGATGCACAGGTCGAGGATGTCGGCGCCGAAATTCTCCGCGCGTTCGAGCTCGCCCGCCGCATTGGCGTCGAACATGATCAGCGGATGCAGGTTGCCGTCGCCCGCGTGGAACACGTTGGCGACACCCAGGCCGTATTGCTGCGACAACTCGGCGATGCGCGTGAGCACCTGCGCCAGCGCACGGCGCGGGATCGTGCCGTCCATGCAGTAATAGTCGGGCGTGAGCCGGCCGATCGCCGGGAACGCCGCCTTGCGTCCGGACCAGAACAGCAGGCGCTCGCGCTCGTCCTTCGACACCCGGATCTCGCTCGCGCCGGCTTGCGCGAGCACGCGGCGGATCTCGGCCATGTCCGCGGCCACTTCCTCCGGCGTGCCGTCCGCCTCGACCAGCAGCACGGCCTGCGCATCGAGCGGATAGTCCGCGTGCACGAACTGCTCGACCGCGCGCGTGGCCGGCTGGTCCATCATCTCGAGCCCGGCGGGCACGATGCCCGCGGCGATGATCGCAGCGACCGCCGCACCGGCCTTCGCGACGTCGTCGAAGGCCGCGAGCGCGACCTGCGCGAGCTGCGGCTTGGGCGTGAGCTTGATCGTGATCTCGGTGATGACGGCAAGCAGGCCTTCCGAGCCGTGCACCAGCGCGAGGAGGTCGTAGCCGGCGCTGTCGAGCGCGTCGCCGCCGAGCTCCACGACGTCGCCGTTGATGAGCACGCGCGCGGACGCGGCGCACGTTGTGCACGGTGAGGCCGTACTTGAGGCAATGCACGCCGCCGGCGTTCTCCGCGACGTTGCCGCCGATGGTGCAGGCGATCTGCGAGGACGGATCCGGCGCGTAATAGAGGCCGTATTGCGCGGCGGCCTCCGAGATCGCGAGATTGCGCACGCCCGGCTGCACGACGGCCGTGCGCGTCTCGCGATCGATGGAGAGGATGCGCTTGAATTTCGCCAACGAGAGCAGCACGCCCTTCGCGTCGGGCAAGCGCGCCGCCGGAGAGGCTGGTGCCCGCGCCGCGCGCGACCACCGGAATGCCCGCCTCGTGACACTGCCGGAGGATCGCGACGACCTGCTCCTCGTTCTCCGGAAGCGCGACGGCGGCCGGCTGCATGCGATACACCGACAGGCCGTCGCATTCGTACGGACGCGTGGCCTCGGGCGTCGTGAGCAACGCCTCGCGAGGCAGGATCGCAGCGAGTCGGGCGTGGGTGGCGGGATCGAGCATGACAGGACCGTCTTGTCGAAGAGGGTGCGGCCCGCGGGAAAGACGTCATTCTACATGCCGGCGCGCTCCGCCCGATCCCGCGCGGCGCAACCGGGCACCCGAAGCCCGGCGAACGCGCGTCGACCCGGCCCGCGAACGCGCGTCAACGCCCGTCTGCACCCGCAACGTTGATGCCAGTCAAGCAAGGGAGAAACTTGCCTGTTCATGCCCGGGTATCGGGCTTAGAATCCGACGCCATTTCGGGAAGTCCGTCCCGCCCCAGAGGAGAGTCTCCATGTCACGCCGCCGTCTACTCGTCGCGCTCGCCGCCGCGGGTGCATTCATCGGCCTCGCGCCGGCCGCCCCCGCGTTCGCGCAGACCACGATGAAGATCAACATCTCCATCGCGCAGAACTCGCACCAGGGTGTCGCCATCGACACGTTCGCCCGCGAAGTCGAGAAGCGCACGAACGGCCGGTACAAGATCCAGACGTTCTACTCGGGCTCGCTCGGCGGCGAGCGCGAGTCGGTCGAAGCGGTGCAACTGGGTACGCAGGAGCTGACGTTCACGTCGACGGGCCCGGTGCCCAACTTCGTGCCGGAAGTCGCGATCCTCGACATCCCGTTCCTGTTCCGCGACTACGCGCACGCCCGCGCCGTGCTCGACGGCCCGATCGGCCAGGAAATGCTGCAGAAGTTTCCGTCGAAGGGCATCGTGGCGCTCGCGTGGGGCGAGAACGGCTTTCGCCACATGACCAACAGCAAGCACCCGGTGAACTCGCCGGACGACCTGAAGGGCCTCAAGATGCGCACGATGGAGAATCCGGTGCACATCCAGGCGTACAAGGCGTTCGGCATCATTCCCACGCCGATGGCATTCCCGGAAGTGTTCACCGCCCTGCAGCAGGGCACCGTGGACGGCCAGGAGAATCCGCTGTCCGTGATCACGTCGGCCAAGTTCGAGCAGGTGCAGAAATACCTGTCGCTCACCGGCCACGTGTACTCGCCGGCGCTGTTCCTCATGAACAAGGCGGCCTTCGACAAGCTCTCGCCCGCCGACAAGCAGGCGTTCCTCGACGCCGCGAAGGAAGGCGTGAAGGCCAATCGCGCGCGCGTGGACGACGACGAGCGCAAGGCGGTGGCCGACCTGCGCTCGAAGGGCATGAACGTGGTCGAGCACCTCGACAAGGCCAAGTTCCAGGCGGTGCTCGGGCCGACGTACGCCGAGTTCGGCAAGAAGTTCGGCCAGGCGAACATCGACCGCATCCGCAACTACAAGTGATCGCGTCGCGGCGCCATGCCGCGACGGCAATCGACGGCAGCGGCCCCGGCGACGGGGCCGCTTGCATTCCGGCATCGACCCAGGGTCGACCTGGGTCGACTCCGAGTTGGCTATACTCCGCACCGGATCAACGGGAGCCCTTCGCATGCGGGACGCCTTTCTCGCGCTGGAACGAAGGACCACCGGGTTCGCCATGTTCGTCGCATGCGCGATGCTCGTGATCGCCGCGTGCCTCGGCATGTTCCAGATCCTCGCCCGGTTCGTGTTCGAGCAGCCGGCCGAATGGTCCGAAGTCCTGATCCGCTTCTCGCTGATCTGGATGGTGTTCATGGGCGCGCCCGCGGCGTTCCGGCAGGGCGCGATGGTGTGCGTCGATCTCGTGCACCGCAAGTCGGGCCCGACCGGCAAGCGCGTGCTCGACTGGATCACCGCGATCGCCGCGCTCACCCTGATCGGGTTCATGATCCGCTACGGCTTCGACTATTCGTGGCGCGCGCGCGTGCAGACGATCAGCGGCCTCGAGGTGCTGTCGATGACGTGGGCGTATCTCGCGGTGCCGGTCGGCGCGGTGTTCAGCGTCTTCGGCGTGGTCGCGTGCCTCGTCGACCCGCGCCGGCTCGAGCTCGACACGGCTACCTGAAGCTTCGCCGCCCCGTCACCGGCCTTCAACCGCGCGCCGTTCCCGCCTCCCGCCTCCATGCCGCTTTCGATGCTGATCACGATGCTGCTGGGCTTCGCCCTCAGCATCTCCATCGCCGTGGCGATCGGGCTCGCGAGCATCGTCGGTGCGATGGATGCGAACCTCAACCTCCTGACGATCGTCAAGGAGATGTTCGGCGCGATCAACAAGTTTCCGCTCGCCGCGATCCCGTTCTTCATCCTCGCCGGCAATCTCATGGAGTCCGGCGGGATCTCGCAGCGACTCGTCGAGTTCGCGAAGTCGATCGTCGGCGGCGTGCAGGGCGGCCTCGCCGCCACGTGCGTGCTGACGTGCATGATCTTCGCCGCGGTGTCGGGCTCGAGCGTGGCGACGACGTTCGCGATCGGGGCCATCCTGATCCCGGCGCTGGTGAAGCACGGCTATCCGATCACGTGGGCCGCGGCGCTGCAGGCGACCTCCGCGGAGCTCGGCGTCATCATCCCGCCGTCGATCCCGATGATCCTCTACGGCGTGTCGGCGGAAGTCTCGATCGGCGAGCTCTTCATCGCGGGCTTCGGTCCGGGCCTCCTGATCGGCGGCGCGCTGATGGGCTTCGTGCTCGTGTACGCGCGCATCAAGGGCTACGGCAAGCAGGACCGCGAAGGACGCCTGCCGATCCTGGTCGCGACGCGCAAGGCCGGGCTCGCGCTGCTGATGCCGGTGATCATCCTGGGCGGCATCTACGGCGGCGTCTTCACGCCGACGGAGGCGTCGGTGGCGGCGGTGTTCTACGCGCTGATCGTGGGCGTGGGCATCTACCGCGAGACGAAGATCTCCGACCTCCCCGGCGTGCTGCGCAAGAGCGTGATCTCCTCGACGGTGATCATGTTCATCATCGCCAACGCGGGACTGTTCAGCTACCTCATCACGCGCGCCGGCGTGCCCGACATGATCGGCGCGTTCCTCGTCGAATGGCTGAAGACGCCGCAGCTCTTCCTGCTCGGCGTGAACGTCGCGCTGTTCTTCATCGGCATGTTCATCGAGACCTCCGCGTCGATCATCGTGCTCGCGCCGATCCTCGCGCCCGTCGCGCAGCACTTCGGCGTCGATCCGGTGCACTTCGGCATCATCATGGTCGTGAACCTCGCGCTCGGCATGATCACCCCGCCGTTCGGCGTGAACCTGTTCGCCGCATGCACCGTGGCGCGCCTCTCGCTCGACAAGATCATCACGCGCCTGGTGCCGTTCGTGCTCGTCGTCCTGGGCTGCCTCATGATCATCACCTACGTGCCCTGGCTGTCGCTCGGCTTGCGCGACCTCGTGTACGCCAGGTAAGCGCACGTCCCGCAAGGAATTCCACGATGGACAAGCATGCACGCCCGCTCGAAGGCATTCGGGTGGTCGAAATGGGCGCGCTCATCGCCGGCCCGTTCTGCGCCAAGATCCTCGGCGAGTTCGGCGCCGAGGTGATCAAGATCGAGCCGCCCGGCCAGGGCGACCCGCTGCGCAAGTGGCGCTACCTCGAGCACGGCACGTCGCTGTGGTGGCACGTGCAGTCGCGCAACAAGCGCTCGGTCACGCTCGACCTGCGCAAGGCCGAGGGCCAGCGCATCGCCCGCGAGCTCGCGCAGAAGGCCGACATCGTGGTCGAGAACTTCCGTCCCGGCACGCTCGAGGGCTGGGGCATGTCCTACGACGCGCTCGCCGCCGTCAACCCGGGCCTCGTGATGGTGCGCATCTCGGGCTACGGCCAGACGGGGCCGTATCGCGAGCGTCCGGGCTTCGGCGTGATCGGCGAAGCGATGGGCGGGCTGCGCTACGTCACCGGCACGCCGGACCGGCCGCCGTCGCGCGTCGGCGTGTCGATCGGCGACACGCTCTCGGCGATGTACGGGGTGATCGGCGCGATGATGGCGCTGCAGGCGCGGCAGCGCACCGGCCGCGGGCAGGTGGTCGACGTCGCGCTGTACGAATCCGTGTTCTCGGTCATGGAGTCGCTGCTGCCCGAGTACGATCGATTCGGCGCGGTGCGCGAGCGCACGGGGTCCATCCTGCCGGGCATCGCGCCGACGTCGGCGTATCGCTGCAACGACGGCACGTATGTGCTGATCGCGGGCAACGGCGATTCGATCTTTCGCCGGCTGTGCCTCGCGATGGGACGCGACGATCTCGCGAGCGACGCGAGCCTCGCGCACAACGACGGTCGCGCGGCACGCCAGGATTGGCTCGACGGCGAGATCGAGGCCTGGACCTCGCAGCGTTCGCCGGCGGAAGTGCTCGCCGCGATGGAGGCCGCGGAAGTGCCCGCGTCGAAGATCTACTCGATCGCCGACATCGTCGCCGATCCGCATTACGCCGCGCGCGACATGATCCGCCAGATCCGGCTCACCGGTGGCGAGACGTTGAAGGTGCCCGGCGTGGTGCCGCGGCTCTCCGCGACGCCGGGCGATTTCGACGGCGGCGGCCCGCGCCTGGGCGAGCACACCGACGCGGTCCTGCGCGAGCTCGGCTACGACGAAGCGACGATCGCCACGCTGCGCCGCGACGGCGTGATCTGACGTCCCAACCCCGTTACTCAGAGTAAATACTCCGCGTAAAGAGTGACATCGCCGCCGCGCTTACTCGGAGTATTTACTCTGAGTAACGGGTTTCGCGGTGGGTCACCAGCAAGCGGAACGACAGGAACGCGAGCACGCCGGCGAGCGCGATCGCCGTCGCCATCGGCCGGACGGTGCCGTCGAAAGCCATGCCGACCGCAAGCGCCGTCGTCGAGGCGATCAAGAACTGCGCGAACGACAGGAGCGACACGGCGCTCCCCGCGATGTCCGGAAACGGCGTGAGACCGCCCGCCATGGCCTGCGGCAGCGTCATCATCAGCGCCGCCATGTAGAAGAACATCGGCACCACGACCGCAAGCGGATGCGCCACACCCGCATACGCCAGCACCGCGAGCAGCAGGCCCGACGCCAGCATGACCGCGCTCGCCCGGCCGATCATGCGATCGATGCCCCACTGCCGCACCATGCGGCTGCCGAGCGTTGCGCCGCTGAGGTTGCCGATCATCACGCTCGCGAACAGCAAGCCGAACCCCTGCTCGCTCTCGCCCAGCACGGACACGAACACGAAGGCGCTGCCGGCGAGGAACGCGAACAGCCCGCTCGACGTGAACGCGGTCACCAGCAGATAGCCGACGAACTTGCGCGAGCGCAGCAGGTGCGCGTAGTTGCGCAGCATGCCGCCGACGTGCGTCGCGTGCAGGTTCTTCGTCCGCAGCGTCTCGGGCAGCCCCGTCACGACGCACACCAAGGCAACGGCGCCGTAGAGCGCGACCAGCACGAAGTTCGCCTGCCAGCCGAGCCACGCGTGCACGTGACTGCCGAGCACCGGCGCGACGATCGGCGCGATGCCCAGCACCATGCCCATCAGCGACAGCATGTGCGCCGCGCGATCACCCGCATAGAGATCGCGCACGATGGCCCGCGGCACCACTGCGACGGTCGCCATCGACATGGCCTGCACCACCCGCGCCGCGATGAGCATCTCGACCGTGCGCGACGCGGCGCACATGACCGACGCGAACATGAACACCGTGAGCCCGGCGATGAGCAGGGGCCGGCGCCCGTACCGGTCCGACAGCGGTCCGACAAAGAGCTGTGCTACGCCCCAGCCGTACATGTACAGCGAGAGCGTGAGCTGCACCGCGTCGGGACTCGCGTGCAGCGACTGCGTCATCGAAGGCATCGACGCGAGGTAGATGTCCATCGCGAGCGGCGCCACCGCGACGAGCGCGCCGAGCAGCACGGTCATCGCGGGTTGATCGGGACGCAGCTTCAGATGCAGCGGCCTCCGTCCACCTCGAGGCACGCTCCGGTGATGAAGTTGGCTTCGTCGGACGCGAAGAACACCGCGGCGGTGGCGATGTCCGACGGCAGCGACAGGCGCCCGAGGGGAATCGTCGAGATGAACTTCGACCGCATCTCCGGCGTGTCCTTGCCCATGAAGTCGCCGAGCATGCCGGTCTCGCCGGCCACCGGATTGATCACGTTCACGCGGATGTTGTCGGGCGCGAGCTCGGCCGCCATCGAACGGCTGGTGATGATCGCCGCGCCCTTGCTGCCGTTGTACCAGGTGAGGCCCGGGCGCGGCCGCACGCCGGCAGTCGACGCAATCGTGATGAAGCCGCCGCGCTTCTGCTTGCGAAAGAAGGGCACCGCGTGCCTGGCGGTGAGGTACAGGCTCTTCACGTTGACGCGGTAGATCCGGTCGAACTCCTCTTCCGCGACATCGAGCATCGGCTGGTTGCGGTGCGTGGTGCCGGCGTTGTTCACGACGACGTCGAGGCCGCCGAAGCCGTCGATCGCGCGCGCCACCAGCGCTGCGACGTCGGCGTCGCGACTCACGTCGCCGGCGCAGAACAGAGCCCGCGCGCCGGAGGCCCGCAGGTCCGCGCACACGCGCTCGCCGCCGGCCGTGTTGATGTCGTTGACCACCACGGCCGCGCCTTCCTGCGCGAAGCGCCGCGCGATGCCTTCGCCGAAGCCGGAGCCGGCGCCGGTGACGATCGCGATCTTGTCCTGGAGTCTCATGTCGGTCCTTCGGTTGCGAATGACGCGTGCGCGAATCAGCCGTGCTGCAGCACCACGGTCTTCAGCGTGGTGAAGCCGTACAGCGCATCGAAGCCCTTCTCGCGGCCGTATCCGGAGTGCTTGACCCCGCCGAACGGCAGCTCGACGCCACCGCCCGCGCCGTAGTTGTTGATGAACACCTGCCCGCTGCGGATCGCACGCGCCATGCGCAACTGCCGCGCACCGTCGCGCGTCCACACGCCGGCCACGAGGCCGTAGGGCGTGGCGTTGGCAACGCGCACCGCGTCGGCCTCGTCGTCGAACGGCATGGCGACGAGCACGGGACCGAACACCTCCTCGCACGCGATGCGGGCATCGCGCGCGACGTCGCGCAACAGGGTCGGCGCGACGAAATAGCCGCGCGGGTCCGCCTGCGCATCGACGCTGCCCGCGGCGACCGTCGGCGTGCCGGCGCGCTTCGCCTCTTCGAGGAATCCTTTCACCCGCTCGAGCTGCGAGCCGCGGATGAGCGGACCGCAATCGAGATCGGCCTGCGGCGGGCCTGCACGCAGCTTCGCGAAGCGCGCGCCGAGCGCCGAGAGCACCTCTTCATAGCGCGAACGCTCCACGAGCAGACGACTGCCCGCCGAGCACGTCTGGCCGGCGTTCTGCACGATCGCGTTCACGAGCACCGGCAGCGCAGCCTCGAGATCGGCATCGGCGAACACGACCTGCGGCCCCTTGCCGCCGAGCTCGAGCGTGACGGGACAGTGCCGCTTGGACGCTTCCTGGGCGACCCACGCGCCCGTCTGCGGCGAGCCGGTGAACGAGATGTGCTCGATGCCCGGATGCGATGCGAGCGCGGCCCCGGCCTCGGGACCGAGACCCGTGACGAGATTGAGCGCGCCTTCGGGCAAGCCGGCCTCGGCCGCGAGCTCCGCCACGCGCAGCAGCGAGAGGCAGGCATCTTCCGCGGGCTTCACGACGCACGCATTCCCCGCGGCGAGCGCGCCGCCGATCGACCGGCCGAAGATCTGCAGCGGGTAGTTCCACGGAATGATGTGGCCGGTGACGCCGTGCGGCTCGCGCCAGGTGAGCACGGTGAAACCCGCGGGATACGGGATCGTCTCGCCGTGGAGCTTGTCGGCGGCGCCGCCGTAGAACTCGAAGTAGCGCGCGCAGGCATTGGCGTCGGCGCGGGCCTGCTTCATCGGCTTGCCGCAGTCGATCGCCTCCAGCAAGGCGAGCTCCTCGGCGTGATCGGCCACGGCGCGACTCAGCCGCAGCAGCAGGCGGCCCTTCTCTGCCGGAGCGAGGCGTCCCCACGCGCCGTCGCGCGCTCCCTCGGCGGCGCGCACGGCAGCGTCGATGTCGGCGGCGTTGCCACGCGCGATGCTCGCAAACGGCTGGCCGGTAGCGGGATCGATCATCGGCAGCGTGTCGCCGCCGGCCGGTGCGGTCCAGCGATTGGCGATGAAGTTGGCTGCGGGCGTGCGAACGGACGGATGGGCGGATAGCGGAGCATTCACGGCGTTTCTCCCCGATGGCGATCGGACCAATATACCGCGCCGGCAGGCCAGCGCCATTACCGGGATCAAGAAGGTCGGCCGCGCGCGATCGATTGCGGCCCGCGGGTGTGCGCCGCGCACCCGCGAAAAGGCCCCGCGATCTCGCGACCGTCGCGTTGCGCTCGCTGCCGACCCTTCGACCCGCTCGTTGCCGCTCGAGCCGGAGCTCGCCCGCGAGAAACCCGATGCGCCGCTTGCGCCGGCGAGCCGCCGGCAACTGGCTGAGCGCGCCGATGCCGGACGCGCAACGCCGCCCGCTGGCCGGACCCGTAGCCGACGGCGCCCTGCCTGGCCGCACGGCGCCGCCTGGCTGCGCCTGCCCCACTGGCCGCTCGGCCCGACGATACCGCTCTGGTCGCCATACCCGGCGCCGCTGGCCCCCCGATGCCCCGGCGCGTCGCCACCGCTTGCGCAGCCGTCTGCGGCTTGCGCAGCCGCTACGAGCTGCGATAGCGCACGCGGTAGATCGCTCCGGCCGTGTCGTCCGCAATGAGCAGCGAGCCGTCCGGCGCAACCAGCACGTCCGCCGGCCGGCCCCAGGCGCGCTCGTCCCTGCAGCCAGCCTTCGACGAAAGGCTCGTAGGCCGTCGCCTTGCCTGCTTCGTCGAGCGTGACCATGCTCACGCGATAGCCGATCTTCCGGCTGCGGTTCCACGAGCCGTGCTCGGCGATGAAGATGCGATTGCGGTAAGCGGCCGGGAACTGGGCGCCCGTGTAGAAGCGCATCCCGAGCGACGCCACGTGCGGGCCGAGGCGCTGCGCGGGCGGCGTGAACTCGCTGCACGCGCGCTTGCGGCCGTAACTCGGGATCGGCGACGGTCCCTGCGTGGCAGTACGGATAACCGAAGTGCAGGCCCGCCCGCGGCGCGTGATTGAGCTCGTCGGGCGGGAGGTCGTCGCCCAGCATGTCGCGGCCGTTGTCCGTGAACCACAGCTCGCGGGTGCGCGGATCCCAGTCGAAGCCGACCGTGTTGCGCACCCCGCGGGCGAATACCTCCACACCGCTGCCATCCGCGTTCATGCGCAGGATGTTCGCGTAGCGATCGGGGTCGGGCTCGCAGACGTTGCACGGCGCGCCGACCGGAACGTAGAGCTTGCCGTCGGGTCCGAAGGCGATGAACCGGCCACCGTGCCACTGCTCGGTGGGGAGGCGATCCGTGACGACCACGGGTCGCGGCGGATCGTCGAGTCGGCGCTCGATGTCGTCGAGGCGCAGGATCCGGCTCACCGCGGAGAAGTAGAGCGCACCGTCGTGGAAGGCGACGCCCAGCGGCTCGCGCATGCCTTTCGCGAGCGTGCGCACGCGCGCCTTCGCGGGATCGTCGTCGGGCGCGAGCGTGACGCCGTACACCTCGCCCTTGCGCGAGCCGACGAAGAGCGTGCCCCGCGCGCCCCAGCTCATTTCCCGCGCCCCGGGAACTCGCGCGACCACGCTCACGCTGAATCCCGCGGGGGCGCGCAGCTTGTCGACAGGCAGCGCATCCTGCGCGCACGCCGACCCTGCAGCGAGCATCGCGCTCGCGGCCGCGATCGCGGCGCGCACCCGGGTGCCCCATGCTCCTGCTCTCATCGTTGATCTCCGCTGCCTTGGCGACGCGCGTTTGACAACCCCGCAGGCCCTGCCTATCCTCGCAGCCCCGGCTCGAGTTCCCGAGCCGCCAAGTGTCGAGACTGCCCATGACCTCGCCAGGGCTGGCCGGATACGCACCGGTCGCGATCGAGGTGCCCTTCCCCGACATCGAGCGGTGGGAGGAAGGCAACGGCGGCCTGCCGTACGTGTGGACGTTCGATTCGGGGGTGCCCGGTCCGCACGTGCTGATCCAGGCGCTCACGCACGGCAACGAGGTGTGCGGGGCCATCGCCGTCGATTGGGCCCTGCGCCACGCGCTGCGTCCCGCCCGCGGACGGCTCACCTTCTGCTTCGCGAACCCGGACGCCTATCACGCGTTCGATCCGGGCGCGCCGTTCGACTCGCGCTGCATGGACGAGGACTTCAACCGGCTGTGGAGCGAGGACGTGCTGGCGGGCGCGCGCGACTCGCGCGAGCTGCGCCGGGCGCGCGAGCTGCGTCCGCTCTACGACACCGTCGATTTCCTGCTCGACCTGCACTCGATGACGGAGCCCTGCGCTCCGCTCGCGCTCGCGGGGAATCATCAGCAAGGGCGTCGATCTCGCGCGCGGCATCGGCATCCCGGCGCACATCGTGGTCGATGCGGGCCACGCCGCGGGCAAGCGGCTGCGCGACTACGCGTTCTTCGACGATGCCGACGACGCGCGCGCGGCGCTGCTCGTCGAATGCGGCCAGCACTGGGAACGCGCTGCGCCGCGGATCGCGAAGGAAACGATCTTGCGCCTGCTGCGTCACGTGCACCTGGTCGAGGAAGCGTGGGAGCTGCCGCCGATTCCGGCGCCGCAGTGCGTGATCGAGGTCACGCACGCGATCCGCATCGAATCCGACGCGTTCCGCTTCGCCCGGCAGGTGCACGGATTGAAGGTCGTGCCGGACGCGGACGCCGTGCTCGCGTACGACGGCGAGAAGGTCATTCGCACCCCCTACCGCGATTGCGTGCTGATCATGCCCACGCGCCGCCCGAATCCGGGCGAGACGGCGGTACGCCTCGGCCGCTTCGTCGGGTAGCACAGCGCACCGGCGCAGCGCGGCAACGCCCGCCGCGCCAGCACGCACCGCGGCAGCATGCACCGCATGGGCACACCGCCCGGCCGTGCGCATTCGGCGGCTCGCTGCCTTCATCGCGGCGCAGCGGCCGCGCTCGCCGCGCGCGCTGCGGCAACGCGATCAGCGCCGATGTCCGCCGTCCACCGATCGGTCATCGCCTGCACCGCGCTCGCGAAAGGTCCGTAGGCTGCAGGCAGCAGGCGCGTGACGGCCACGCCGCGCGAGCGCAGCGTGGAGAGTGCGGATTGCGTTTCCGCGCTCACCGTCGCCGGCATGTCGTCGGCCACCTCGCGCGCAGCGGCGGCGATCAGGTCGCGCTGCGCTTGGGTCAGCGCGTCCCAGCGCTGCCGGTTCATCGCAAACACCGCGAGCTCGCCGGTGGCACCGAGCAGCGTGACGTGCTTCACGCCCATCGTGTCGAGACGGGCCGCCACGAACGTCATGGGCGAGCCTTCCTGCCCCTCGAGCTCGGCGCGCGCGAAGGCCTCGCGCGCCGCCGCAGCGGTCATCGCCACCGGCTTCGCGCCGAGGCTCGCATAGAGATCCTGCAGCAACGGATACGACTGCACGCGCACGCGCATGCCGGCGAGGTCCGCGGGCTCGCGCACGGCCTTGTCCACCGTGGCGAGCTCGCGATGACCCAGCGGTGCGAGCGCGATGCCCTTCACGCCTGCCTCGCCCACGGCGGCAAGCAGGCGCTCCCCCACGTCGCCGCGCGCGAGCGCCTGCAATTGCACGAGCGACGGTGCGATCCACGGCAGGCTGGGAACCGCGAGCGGCTTGACCTCGCGCGACCACACCAGCGACGACCCGACCGCGAGATCGGCCCTGCCCTCGCGCAACGCCGCGAGCTCGCGCTCGGGATCGCGCCCGGCGAGATTGGCGCCGGGCACCACTTTCACTTCGAGCGCGCCCGCGCTGCGCTCGGTCACGAGGCGCGCCCACGCTTGCGCTGCCTTGCCCAACGCGAAGGCCGGTCCCACCGCGACCGTGAGCTCGAGCTCGACCGGCTTGCCCTGCTCGACGGCGAACGCGGCGCGCGCGAACGCGAACGCGAGCAGAAATACAACGGCGAACGCAAAACGCGTGCGTGTGCAGCCACTTGCGACCACGTCGGAAAGCCCTTTGGAGATTCTTGACGCGGCGCAGCGCCGGTCTGCCGCACGTTTGATCTGTATCAACGGGACCAAATGGGGGCGCATTAGTCTAGCGGCAGTCGAAGAACACGTACGCAGGACAGATCCCCGGCAAGGGGCAAACAGCAGCACGACCGTGCATCGATCGAGAGCATCGGTTCATCCCATGACAGCCGCCTTGTCCTCACCTGCACACGTCCGCTCGCCCGCAGTGCCCGCCGCAATCGCCGGTTCCCTTCCATCGTATCAGCCGGACTCGCCATGAACCCTTATGCGGTTTTCCTGCTGTACCTCGTCGCCATCCTGGGCATGGTGTTCACGATCCTGCTGGCGAACAGGTTCCTCGGGCCGAAGCCCGCGATGACCCCGGAGAAGCTCGAGCCGTTCGAATGCGGCGCGACGCCGGTGGACCCGCTCAACGTGAAGGCGGTGCCGATCAAGTACTACGCGGTCGCGATCGTGTTCATCCTGTTCGACCTCGAGACGGTGTTCCTCTTCATCTGGGCGCTGGGCGCACAGCCGGTGACGACGTTCATGGTCGCCACCTTCGGCATCTTCGTCGCGCTGCTCGTGCTCATCCTGCTCTACGTGTACAAGGCGCGGCTGCTCGAAGGCGTCACGGAGTGACCATGACATCCATCACCATCCCCATCAAGCCGGTCGAGCGTGCGACCCAGGCGAAGAGCCCGGTGTTCGAGTACCTGTCGACGCGCAAGGACGAGCTCGTCGGCTGGGCGCGCAAGTTCTCGCTCTTCCCGTATCCGTTCGTGACGGCGTGCTGCGGCATGGAGTTCATGTCCGTGAGCTCGACGCTGTACGACACCGACCGCTTCGGCGCCGCGCTGCCGCGCTTCACGCCGCGCCAGTCGGACCTGCTGATGGTGGTGGGCACGATCAGCCACAAGCAGGCGCCGGTGCTGCTCAAGGTGTGGGAGCAGATGTGCGAGCCCAAGTGGGTGATCGCGTTCGGCGTATGCGCGACCTCCGGCGGGTTCTACCAGAACTACGCCGCGGTGCAGGGCATCGACAAGATCCTGCCGGTCGACGTGTACATCCCCGGCTGCCCGCCGCGTCCGGAGACGATCATCGACGGGATCATGCAGCTGCAGGACAAGATCGCGCGCCAGACGCACCCGATCATCACCAAGACGTTCTGATCATGGCCGCCCCCGACATCGCCACCCTCACGCAACGCCTCGCCGCGCTCGGCGCAACGGTGACGGCCGGAATTCGACATGCCGGTCGTCCGCGTCGCGCCCGACGCCGTGCTCGCCACCGCCAAGGTGCTGAAGGACGAGCTCGGCTACGACCTCTTCCTCGACGTCACCGCCGTCGATTGGATGGGCGAGGCGGAGCGCTTCGAGGTCGTCTGGCACTTCTACTCGACCGCCCACTGCACGCGCGTGCGCATGAAGACCCGCGTGACGCGAAGGCGCAGCCCATGGTCGACTCGCTCGGGTCGCTCTACGGCTCGCACAACTACTCCGAGCGCGAGTGCCACGAGATGTACGGCATCGAGTTCCGCGGCAATCCCGACCTGCGCCCGATCCTGCTCTACGAGGGCTTCGTCGGCTACCCGCTGCGCAAGGACTACCCCAAGGAGCAGGAGCAGCCGCTCGTGCCCTACATCAAGTGACCGCGCGACCATGAAAGCCGCCGAAAAATCCGTCCAGACCCCGTTCCCGAATCCGGTACGCCCGGCATTCGGCCCCATGCCGGATGCGGTGGTGGTCAACATCGGCCCGTCGCACCCGGCCACGCACGGCACCGCGCACATCATCGCCGCGCTCGACGGCGAGAAGGTCCTGCGCACCGATGTCCACTGCGGGTACCTGCATCGCGGCTTCGAGAAGGAGTGCGAGGCGCACACCTGGCACAACCTGATCCCGTATGTCGACCGCCTGAATTACTGCTCGGCGCTGATCAACGACTTCGCGTACTGCGAGGCCGTCGAGAAGCTGATGGGCATCGAGATCACGCCGCGCACGAAGTACCTGCGCACGCTGCTGTCCGAGTACTCGCGCATCGCCGATCACCTGACGTGCATCAGCGCGGCGATCATGGAGCTGGGCGCGATGACCGCGTTCCTGTACATGATGACGATCCGCGACTACATCTACGAGCACCTCGCGGACCTCACCGGCGCGCGCCTCACGTACAGCTACGGCCGCATCGGCGGCCTCGCGCACGACCTGCCGGACGGCTGGCTCGTGCGCCTCGAGGAGATCCTCAAGTTCTACGAGGACTTCATCCAGCGCATCCACGGCCTCATGGACCGCAATCGCATCTTCATCGACCGGATGCGCAACGTCGGGAAGATCTCCGTCGCCGACGCGGTCAACTGGGGCTACACCGGCCCGATCCTGCGCTCGACCGGCGCCCCGCGCGACCTGCGCAAGGACACGCCCTATCTCGCGTACGCCGAGCTCGACTTCGAGGTGCCGGTCGGCATCAACGGCGACAACTACGACCGGTACTTCGTGCGCATGCGCGAGATGGACGAGTCGGTGCACATGATCCGCCAGCTGAGCGCGATGCTGCCGGCCGGCCCGATCAACGTCGACGACCGCCGCTGCGTGCTGCCGCCCAAGGAGCTCGTGTACGGCGAGATCGAGTCCCTGATCAACCACTTCAAGCTGATCATGGAAGGCCCGCAAGTGCCGGCCGGCGAGATCTATTCGGCGCAGGAAGGCGCCAACGGCGAGCTCGGCTTCTACATCGTCAGCAACGGCACGGGCATGCCCTACCGGCTGCACGTGCGCGGACCGAGCTTCGTGCACGTGGGCGGCGTGCACAAGATGCTCGACGGCTACCAGCTCGCGGACGTGGTGCCCACGTTCGGATCCATCAACATGATCGGCGGCGAGTGCGATCGATGAAACACCTCATTCCCGAATTCGATGCCCTGCGCAAGAGGTTCCCGCCGGGGTTCGACTCCTCCCTCGTGCTGCCCTGCCTGCGGCGCATCCAGGAAGACCGCGGCTACATCGCCGAGAGCGATGTCGACGGCCTGGTGGAATACCTCGGCGTGCCCCGCATCCAGATCGAGGAAGTGCTGTCGTTCTACACGCAGTACCGCACGCAGCCCATCGGCCGCTGGCACCTGCAGGTGTGCCGCAACGTGTCGTGCTCGATGCGAAGCAGCGAGCGCCTCCTCGGCCACCTCGAGCAGAAGCTGGGCGTGAAGCCCGGCGAGACCACGCCCGACGGCCGCTTCACCCTCTCCACCGTCGAGTGCCTCGGCTCGTGCGGCACCGCGCCCGTGGTGATGGTCAACGACGCCTACCACGAGAGCATGAGCCTCGAGAAGGTGGACGCGCTCCTCGAGAAACTGCCATGACCGGTCGCAAGATCCTCACGAACTTCGAGGTCACCCCGACCTCGCATCTGCTCGCCGACTACCGCGCGCGCGGCGGCTACAAGGCGCTCGAGAAGGCCCTTCGCATGACGCCCGAGCAGATCACGGCGGAAGTGACCGCATCGGGCCTGCAGGGGCGCGGCGGCGCCGCCTTTCCCGTGGGCCGCAAGTGGGCGGTGGTGAAGCTCAACGACGGCCAGCCGCACTACCTCTGCGCGAATGCCGACGAAGGCGAGCCGGGCACGTTCAAGGACCGCTGGATCCTCGAGCACGCGCCGCACAACCTCGTCGAGTCGATGCTCATCACCTCGCGCGCGCTGCAGGTGCGCAACGCCTTCGTCTACATGCGCGGCGAGTTCGACCTGCCGTTCCGCCGCCTGCAGGGTGCGATCGACGAGGCCTACGCGGCGGGGCTGCTCGGCACGAACATCATGGGCAGCGGCCTCGACCTCGACATCATCATCTATCGCGGTGCCGGGTCGTACGTCTGCGGCGAGGCGTCGGGACTCATCACCTCGATCGAAGGCAAGCGAGGATATCCGCGCAATCGCCCGCCGCGCCTCACGGTGAAGGGCCTGTACCAGCGCCCGACGGTGGTGAACAACGTCGAGACGCTGTCGAACATCTCGCACATCATCAGCATGGGTGCGGATGCGTTCAAGACGTACGGCGTACCGAAGTTCCCCGGCACGCGGCTCATCTCCATCTCGGGCCACGTCGAGAAGCCGGGCGTGTACGAGATCGAGATCGGCTACCCGTGGGCCAAGTTCCTGTACGAGGACTGCGGCGGCGTGCTCGGCGGGAAGAAGTTGAAGTGCGTGGTGCCCGGCGGCATCTCCACCAAGGTGCTGACCGGCGACGAGATCGCCAACCTGACCCTCGACAACGCGTCCGTCGAAGCTGCGGGATCGTCGCTGGGCTCGGGCGGCATGATCGCCATCGCCGAAGGCACGTGCATGGTGCGCCTGCTGCAGGTGATGCTGCGCTTCTACCACCACGAGTCGTGCGGCCAGTGCACGCCCTGCCGCGAAGGCATGGGCTGGATGCACCGGATCATCGACCGCATCGTGGCCGGCGAGGGCCGGCCCGAGGACATCGAGCGGCTCTACGAGATCTCGCGTCTCAACGACGGCACGACCATCTGCGGCATGGGTGACGCCGCCGGCTACGCCACCATCGGCATCATCAACAAGTTCCGCGACGAGTTCGATTACTTCATCGAGCACAAGCGCTCGCGGTTCGACGGCAACCTCGAGGTGATCGGGCATGCCTGAAATCTTCATCAACGGGCAATCGGTGCAGGCCGAGGCGGGCCAGACGGTCCTCCAGGTCGCGCTCGCGAACGGCTTCTACATCCCGTACTTCTGCTGGCACAAGAACCTGTCGATCGCAGGCAACTGCCGCATCTGCGTGGTGCAGCCGGAAGGCAAGAACTGGGTCGAGATCGCGTGCAACATGCCGGCCGCCGAAGGCACCCGCGTGCTGACGGACTCCGAGCTCGTGCAGAAGCACCGGCAGGCCACGCTGCAGTTCATCACGCTCAACCACCCGGTCGACTGCGGCATCTGCGACAAGGCCGGCGAGTGCACGCTGCAGGACTACCACTACGCCTACAACGGCAAGCCGACGGTCTCCATCGACGTGAAGGTGCACTCGACCAAGTACGTCGAGCTCTCCGACCGCGTCGTGCTCGACAACGAGCGCTGCATCCTGTGCTCGCGCTGCGTGCGCTTCACGCGCGAGATCTCGAAGTCGAACGGCCTCGGGATCAAGGCGCGCGGCGACACCTCGCTCGTGCGCGCCGCCGCCGACGGCTCGTTCGCGCGCGACCCCTATTCCGACAACGTCGTCGACATCTGCCCGGTCGGCGCGCTGCTGTCGAAGTCGTTCCTGCACAAGGCGCGGGTGTGGTATCTCCAGGCGACCCCTTCGGTGTGCCCGGGCTGCGCCCGCGGCTGCACGGTGAACATCTGGCATCGCAAGAAGGAGTGGCAGTTGAAGGCGCTCGATGCGAGGCAGAACGCGCGCATCGATCGCGTGACGCCGATCGAGAACGACGAGGTGAACGGCCCCTGGATGTGCAACTGGGGCCGCGATCTCGCCGCCGTGTTCGAGCGCACGCGTGCGGACACGCCGATGCTCAAGGGCGTCCCCGCGTCCGTAGCGAGCGCGGTGGAGGCGGCCCGGCGCCTGATCGACGGCGCGAAGCGGCCCGTCGCCCTGGTCTCGAGCTGGGCCTCCAACGAGGAGCTCGCCGCGTTCAAGAAGGCGCTCGGCTCGCGCTTCACCGCGAAGGTGAAGGCCGATCGCGTCGCCGCGCCGGGCGAAGTGGTCAAGGACGACCTCCTGATCCGCGCCGACAAGAATCCCAACACCACCGGTGCGCGCGCGCTCTTCGGCGACGCGCCGGCGCAGGTGGAGGCCGACGCCGACCTCGTGCTCGTGTGGGGCGAAGGCTTCAACTTCGCCGACCTGCCGCGCGGCGCCCGAGTCATCTACCTCGGGAGCTACCTGCAGCCGGAGAACGGGCACGCGGACGTGTTCATCCCGGTGAGCGTGCAGACCGAGCGCTCGGGCAGCTACACCAACTTCGAGGGCGTGGCGAGCAGGTTCGAGGCGTGCTTCGCGAAGGGGCCGCAGGTGATGGACGCGGAGGCGCTGTTCACCGCGCTCGCCGCCAAGGTAGGAGCAACGGCATGACCCAAGACCTGGTCATTTACGTGCTGTTCATCGCGTACGCGCTGGCGGTGCTGCCCGGCCTGGGCACGGTGCTCACGTGGGTCGAGCGCAAGCAGGCGGCGATCATGGCCGACCGCATCGGCGCCAATCGCGCCTACCTGCGCCTGCCGTTCACCAACGTGAAGCTCGTGTGGATGGGCCTGTTCCACGGCATCGCGGACGGGCTCAAGATGATCCTCAAGGAGGACTTCCGGCCCAAGACCTACGACGCCTACGCGTACATGGTGGCGCCCTGGGTGTGCTTCGTGCCGGTGCTGCTGGTGTTCGCGGTGATCCCGTTCGGCGGCACGCTCGTCCCCGGCCAGCTCTTCCCCGGTCTCGCCGGCTGGTACGGCGACCGCAGCTACCCGATGCAGATCGCCCGCCTCGACGCGGGCCTGCTGATCGTGTTCGCGTTCGGCGGCATGGGGATCATCGGCGCGATGCTCGCGGGCTGGTCTTCGTCGAACAAGTGGTCGATGCTGGGCGCGCTGCGCGCCGGCTCGCAGATGATCTCCTACGAGCTCATCATGGGCCTCACGGTGCTCGGGCTCATCGTCGTCTACGGCACGCTCGACCTCACCGCCATCGTCAACAAGCAGTCGGGCATCCTGTTCGGCTTCCTGCCGGCGTGGGGGATCTTCTACCAGCCGTTCGCGGCCACGCTGTTCCTCGCGGCGGCCATCGCCGAGAACAAGCGCATCCCGTTCGACCTCCCCGAAGCGGAGTCGGAGCTGATCGCCGGGTACTTCACCGAGTACAGCGCGATGAAGATGGGGCTCTTCATGTTCGCGGAGTTCATCGAGATCGCGATCATTGCGGCCCTCTTCACCACGCTCTTCCTCGGCGGCTACAACCTGCCGTACATGAACGACAACGGGTTCACCTTCCCGGGCGGGCACACCGTCGCCATGGGCCACGGCGTGATGCTGATCACGCAGATGCTCGTGTTCCTGGTCAAGGTCTTCCTGATGTGCAGCTTCCAGATCCTGATCCGGTGGACGCTTCCGCGCTTCCGCTACGACCAGGTGCTGTGGTTCGCGTGGCGGTTCATGTTCCCGCTCACGCTCGTCAACCTGGTCGTGACCGTGCTCGCGGTCTGGCTGCTGCGGGGTTGAGACTCTCATGAACGACGTCAATTCCCGTCCGACCGTTTCCGGGGCTGCTGCTCCCGCCGCGCAAAAGATGCCCACCAACTACCAGCGCAAGCAGTACTGGAACGAGCCGACCATGTCCACGTGGGAGCGCTCGTACCTCCCCGAGATCCTGCGCGGCCTGTCGATCACCGGCGGGGTGTTCCTGCGCAACATGTTCAAGTGGATCACCGGCCGCAAGGGCGCGCTCACCGCGTACTACCCGGAGGAGATCCGGGCCGACTACGCGGCCCACAACCGCGGCAAGCACGTGCTGACGCAGCGGCCCGACGGCCGCCCGCAGTGCATCGCCTGCAACATGTGCGCGACGGTGTGCCCGGCCAAGGTGATCGAGATCGAAGCCGGCTTCGATCCCTCCGACCGCGTGCATCCGAAGTACCCGGTGCGCTTCGAGATCGACTACTCGCGCTGCATCTTCTGCGGCATGTGCGTCGAGGCGTGCCCCGAGGACGCGATCCGCATGGCGAAGGAAGTGCCGCACCTGCCGTCGTACGACCGCGGCCGCATGTGGCTCGGCCGCGAGGAGCTGCTGCAGTGGCAGCCGCAGCGCGACGTGGCGAAGCCCTATCCGGCGACCGCGCCAGAAATCAAACGGGGACACGCATGATCGAGAACCTCCTCCAGCACTTCGATGCGCTGCTGCTGTACGTGTTCGGCGTATCGGCGCTCGTCAGCGCGGTCTTCATGCTGGTGCTGCGCCACCCGATGCAGGTCGCCATGGCGCTCATCTCCTGCATGGTGTTCCTCGGCGGCGTGTACGGCCTGCTCGGCGTGCACTTCATCGCCGCCTTCCAGGTGCTGATCTACGTGAGCGCGGTGATGGTCTTCATGGTCTACGTGATCATGCTGCTCGACGTGCGCGACGAGTCGTTCCGGCATCGTTTCTCGCCCCTGCTGATCCCCGGGATCATCGTCTCGGTGGTGCTGCTCGCGGTGCTGGTGTACGGCGCCGAAGGCGGACACTTCGCTCCGGCGAGCGCAACGGTCTCGTTCAACCTGCAGCAGTTCTCGGCGGCGTTCCTGAACGAATACTGGCTCTATTTCGAACTCACGTCGGTGCTGCTGGTCGCGGCCGTGGTCGCCGCCATCGCCGTCATCCAGGGCGCGAAGAAACACCATGGATAAGCTCCAGCTCCTGCTCGGCCTCGCCCTCGCGCTGTTCACGATCGGGCTCCTCGGCGTGATCGTCCGGCGCAACGTGCTCGTGATGCTGATGTGCATGGAGCTCATGCTCAATGCCGTCAACCTCTCGCTCGTCACCTTCGCCCAGCAGACGGGCACCGCGGTCGGCGCCGTTCTCGTGTTCCTCATCTTCGTCGTGGCGGCCGCCGAGATCGCGATCGCGATCCCGATCGTGCTGCTGATCGTGCGCTCCAAGCACACGCTCGACGCCGACGCCTACGCTGACCTGAAAGGATAGGCGGTGAACCACGCTCTCACTCTCATCGTCCTGCTGCCGCTGCTCGGCTTCTTCGTCAACGGCGGCCTGGCGACCCGGTTCGGCGGGGACCGGGCCGGGAACAAGCTCGTCACGATCGTGGGCTGCGGCCTGCCCATCATCGCGTTCCTGCTGGCGGTGCTTTCGTTCCGGCAGCTCGCGGCCAACGGCGGCGCGCCGATCATCGACGTCGCGTACACGTGGGCGCAGTTCAACGGCAAGCCGTTCGAGATCGCGTTCTACTTCGACCGCCTCTCCGCCGTGATGACGCTCATCGTCACCGGCGTGGGCTCGCTGATCCACATCTACTCGACCGGCTACATGAAGGAGGACGCGAGCTACGGCCGCTTCTTCGCGTACCTCAACCTGTTCCTGTTCTTCATGCTGCTGCTGGTGCTCGGGCGCTCGATGCTCGTGCTGTTCGTCGGCTGGGAAGGTGTCGGCCTCGCGTCGTACCTGCTGATCGGCTTCTGGTTCGAGGATCCGGAGAAGGCGCTCGCCGGCAAGAAGGCGTTCATCACCAACCGCATCGGCGACGCCGGGTTCCTCCTCGGCATGTTCCTGCTCTACTTCGGCTTCGGCACGCTCGACATGGACCGCATCAACGCGTCGTTCACGAGCGGCGCCGTGCCCGCCATCTCCGCAAGCCTCGCCGGGATCCTGCTGTTCATCGGCGCGACCGGCAAGTCGGCGCAGATTCCCGCTGCACGTGTGGCTGCCCGACGCCATGGCCGGCCCGACGCCCGTCTCCGCGCTGATCCATGCGGCCACCATGGTGACCGCCGGCGTGTACCTCGTCGCGCGCATGAACGGGCTGTACCTGCATGCGCCGGAGGCATCGATGGTCGTGGCCACCATCGGCGTGCTGACCGCGCTCATGGCCGCGACCATCGCGCTCGTGCAGACCGACATCAAGAAGGTGCTGGCCTACTCGACCATCTCGCAGCTCGGCCTCATGTTCGTGGCCGCAGGGGTGGGCGCCTACGGTGTGGCCATCTTCCACGTCTACACCCACGCCTTCTTCAAGGCCTGCCTCTTCCTCGGCGCCGGCAGCGTGATCCACGCGATGTCGGGCGAGCAGGACATCACGAAGATGGGCGGCCTCGCGAAGAAGATCCCCATCACGTTCGTGACCTTCGCCATCGCCACCGCGGCGATCGCCGGCATCCCGCCGCTCGCCGGCTTCTGGTCCAAGGACGAGATCCTGTGGTTCTCGCTGTCGAGCACCTACGGCGGCTCGAGCCTCCTCTACTACACGGCGGCCATCACGTCGGCGCTGACGGCGTTCTACATGTTCCGGCTGCTGTGGCTCACGTTCATGGGCAAGTCGCGCATCGCCCCCGAGGTCGAGCATCACGTGCACGAATCCCCGCTGTCGATGACCAGCGCGCTCATGGTCCTCGCGGTGCTCGCCGCGGTGGGCGGCTTCATCTCCATCCCGCACTTCCTCGAGCCCGTGATGCCGCTCGCCAAGGCGCGACCCGAGCTCGAGCACCTCGAGCACACGGTGGTGATCGCCTCGATCGTGGTCGCGGTCCTCGGCCTCGTCGCCGCGGCGTTCTTCTACGCGGCCGGCGGCGCGCGGGCCGAAGCGGTGCGCCAGCGCGCCATGGGCGTGCATCGCCTGCTCTACGGCAAGTACTTCATCGACGAGCTGTACGAGCTCGTGATCGGCCGCCCGCTGTACTGGATCTCCGATGCGCTGTTCCTGCGCGTGGGCGATCGCATCATGCTGGACGGAACTTTGAACGGCCTTGCGCGCCTCGCGCAACGCAGTGCCGGCGCACTCGGGCGCGTGCAGACCGGCAACGTGCACCTGTACGCGTTCCTGGTGCTGATCGGCACCGTCGCCGCCCTGGTCTGGAGCTGGCGCCATGTTTGAAGCAGGCATCCTCAACGTCGTCCTCTACCTGCCCCTCGCGGGCATGGCGCTGATCGCGCTCCTGCCCGCGGGACGCGAGGACACCACGCGCCGGCTCACGCTGGCGCTCATGGTCGTGCAGTTCGTGCTGACCGCCTGGCTGTACGCCCGGTTCGACGGCTCCTCCGGCACGCTGCAGTTCGAGACGCGCGTGCCCTGGATCCCGGCGTGGGGCGTGTACTACCACATCGCGCTCGACGGCATCAACGTGCTGCTCGTGCTGCTGACGGCGTTCCTCGGCCCGCTCGTGGTCTGGGGCGCGTTCACGGCGATCCAGAAGGACGTGAAGCTCTTCTACGCGATGGTGCTCCTCATCCAGTTCGCGATGCTGGGCACGTTCATGGCGCAGGACCTGTTCCTGTTCTACCTGTTCTGGGAGACGATGCTGATCCCGATGTTCCTGATCATCGGCATCTGGGGCGGCGAGCGGCGCATCTACGCCACGCTCAAGTTCTTCCTCTACACCGCGTTCGGCAGCATCCTGATGCTCGCCGCGGTCATCTATCTCGTGTACTCGCTCAACCAGGAAACGGGCGCGGTGTCGTTCGCCTTCGCCGACCTCTACCGCACGCGGCTGCCGGTATCGACGCAGATCATCCTGCTCGCGGCCTTCGGACTGTCGTTCGCGATCAAGGTGCCGATGTTCCCGCTGCACACCTGGCTGCCCGACGCGCACGTGGAAGCCCCGACCGCGGGCTCCGTGATCCTCGCGGGCGTGCTGCTGAAGATGGGGACGTACGGCTTCATGAAGCTCGGCTTCCCGCTCTTCCCCGACGCGACGCGCGAGCTGACCCCGTTCATCATGACGCTGGCGGTGGTGAGCATCATCTACGGCGCGTGCCTGGCACTGGTGCAGAACGACATCAAGAAGATCATCGCCTATTCCTCCATCAGCCATCTCGGCTACGTGATGCTGGGACTCGTGAGCCTCGACCTGCTCGGCATCCAGGGCGCGGTGATCCAGATGGTGAGCCACGGCCTGACCGCCGCCGGGCTGTTCCTCATGGTCGGCATGATCTACGAGCGCTGCCACAGTCGCGACCTCGCGGCCTACGGCGGTCTCGCGAAGCTGCTGCCCGTCTACTCCGTGTTCTTCATGATCCTGACGCTCGCATCCGTCGGCCTGCCCACCACGAGCGGCTTCACGGGCGAGTTCCTGGTGCTGCTCGGCGCGTTCCAGGCGGCGTGGCCGCAGTTCGAGCACGGCTACGCGTACCCGCTCGTCATGAGCGTGGCCGCCGTGAGCGGCGTCGTGCTGGGCGCCCTGTACATGCTGCGCCTCGCGCAGTCGTTCATGTTCGGGCCGGTGAAGGCGCCGCATCAGCCGGTGCTCGACCTCGACTTCCGCGAGAAGGCGATCCTGTCGGTCATCACCGTGGCGATCTTCGCGCTGGGGCTCTATCCCGAGCCGGCGCTGCGCCAGACCGAGGTCGCGTCGCGGCAATACCAGCAACTCGTTGCAACGGCGCGCACGCCGCTGCCGAAGGTCGCGGTGACGATCCCCGCGCCGCTGCCGGCTGACGCCGCCGCGGTCGCATCGACGGGTGGGTCGACGGCGAACGTCGTCGCGCCGACGGATGCGACCACCTTGCCCGCCGGCGCCATCGCACCGGTCAGCACGAATCCCGCCGCGACCGGCGGTGCTGCGCCCGACGCTGCGCCCGCGCCCGATGCAGTCGCGCCCTTCTCGGCCAACCCGGCGTCCGCGCCGGCCGTTCCCCGGAGCACACCATGAGCTGGCAAGCCGTCCTCGCCGGAATGCTGCCCGAGCACCTGCTGCTCGCGGGCATCGTCCTGCTGCTGATCAAGGACATCGTCTCGAAGCGCCCGGGCGATCCGTTGCCGTTGTCGATCGTGGTGGTGGGTCTCGCCGCGCTCGCCGCGTTCGTGCTGTACGCCAACGGCTACCGCGCGGCACCTTTCCCCGGACAATTCTCCGTCGGCCCGGCGGCGCTGCTCGGCAAGGCCGTGGTGCTCGCGATGGCGGTGCCGGTCCTGCTGCTCTCGCGCGAGGAATTCGCCGAGGACAAGTTCCACATCCTGCTGCTGTCCTCGCTGTACGGCTTTTGCCTGCTGCTGTCCTCCGACAGCTTCCTCACGCTGTTTCTCGGCCTCGAGCTGATGTCGATCCCGGTGTACGTGCTGGTGCTGCTCGCGTTCCGGCGTCCCGACAGCATCGAAGCCGCGCTGAAGTATCTCGTGCTCGGCGGCGCGGCGACGGCCACGTTCCTGATGGGCGCGTCGCTGCTCTACGGCGGCACGGGCTCGCTCGCCCTGCCCGGCTTCGTCGCGGCGCTGGATTCGCCCGACACGATGGCGCGCGCGGCGGTCGTGCTGATCGTCGTCTCCTTCTTCCTGAAAGCCGCAATCGTGCCGTTCCACGCCTGGGCGCCGGATGCCTACGAGGCCGCGAGCGTGCCGGTCACGGCATACATGGCGACGGTCATCAAGGCCGGCGTGCTGCTCGCCGCCGTGCGCCTGTTCAGCGTCGCGCCCGTGGTGCGGCCGATGGCGGACCTGCTCGCGATCCTGCCGCTCATCTCGATCGTGTGGGGCAACCTCACGGCGATGAAGCAGCAAAGCTTCCGGCGCATGATCGCGTACTCGTCGATCGCGCACGCGGGCTACCTGTTCTATGCCTTCCTGGGCGACGGCTCGACGCGGTTCGAGGCGGTGCTCTTCTACGTGCTCGCCTATGGCGTCATGAACCTGCTCGCGTTCGCGTGCCTGCCGGCGGGTCCGGACGATGTCGAAGCCGATCGGCTCGATGCGATGAAGGGCCTCTTCCATCGCCGGCCGTATGCGGCGCTGATGATCGCGATGGCGATGCTCTCGCTCGCGGGCATCCCGCCGTTCCCGGGCTTCGTCGCCAAGTTCCTCATCTTCAAGAACGTGATCGCCGCGGGCTTCACCACCTACGCGGTGCTCGGTCTGGTCGGCAGCTACCTCGGGATCTACTTCTACCTGCGCGTGATCCAGTTCATGTTCATGGCGCCGGAGAGCTCGGCGACGGGCATCGGCACCGTGGTGCTGTCGCGCAAGCTCGCATTCGGCGCGAGCCTGCTGTGCCTCGTCACGGCGATCGCGATCGGGATGTTCCCCGGCGCGATCATCGGCAAGATCTGACCTCCGCGGCAGGAATCGCGCCGCCGCGTACGCGCTCAGGCTGACTCGCAGCCGACCCGAAGCGCCCGGGCTAGTTCCGCGACATCCGCCACCCGCTCGAGGCGTCGGACGAGATCCAACGCTCGCGCGCTTGCCGATTTGCCCAGCTTCGGCTCCGCGACGCCTAGGAAACGCCGCACGATGTCGTCCTCCGACATCGACGAGAAATCCTCCTGCGCGTCGCGAACGACATGGCTGTCGTCGAGCTCCACCTCGATGCGGGCACCCTGCCGGCCCGGCGACGCCGCCGTCAGCTCGTCGTCGATCCGGACGGCGCAACGCGCTGCCAGCACGTTGACGACGGGATCCGTGTAATCGCGCCAGTTCGAGTCGGAAACGCCGCCCTTCGCGAATACCGAGGCGACACCGAACTGGATGCTGAGCTTCGCCGCCTGCGCATCGCCGATTGGCCCGGGATCGTCGCAGCCGGGGTACAGCGCGGCGGCGCGCGAGGTGTGGATGATGATGGCGCGGATGGCTCGCGGATCGAGAGAGTGCTCGCGTACGATGCGCGAAGCGATCTGCACCGGCGTCTGCACGTAGATGCACGCCGGTGCCGGCTTGTGCCCGACCTCGAGAATCCTGAAGACGCTACCAAGACCCTCGGTCAATCGGGACGCTCGGCTCAGTGCGCCGTAGCCCGCAAGCAGCCCGGCCCGGCCTTCCAGGATGGTCGCCGCCGACATCGTGCCGCGTTCCGCCAGGAGCGCGCAATCGACGCCATTCCGCGCCGCAAAGCCCGAGTGGTACGGCAGCTCGGACGTGCCGCTGTAGATCCATTCGTTGAGTCCCGACGCGAGATGCGTCGCGAGACTCGCAGCGTTGGCGAGACACGCCGGCTCCAGTGTCATCGCCCGGCCAGCCGCAATCGCCGCTGCCGTCGGAGCTACCATCCCCGTGGGGCGAAAGATGGCGGCGAACTCGGGCGTGATCAGCGCCAGTCCCAGTCGGCACATGATCTCGTAGCCGCTCACGATGGCTTCGAGCAGCACCCGCCCGCTGGCAGCCGTCGCCTCCGCGACGGCAAGGGCCGTCGGAATCACGACCGGGCCCGGATGCGTCGCGGACGGCGTGTGGGTGTCGCTGCGCGAGGTGCCTGCCGCGGTGACCGCGTTGACGAATGCCGCATCGGCCGCAGACGTCTCGAGGGCCGTGCCGTAGACGCTGCATTTGCCGACGCAGGCGTGTGCCCTGGCGAGCTCGAGCGCGCACTCGCCCTCGAGATTGTGGCCGATCGTGAGGCAACCCGACAGCGCATCGATCACGCACAGCTTCGCCTTGGCCACGACCTCCGCGGGCAGCTCGGAAAATCGGAGGTCGGCAGCGAAGCGCGCAAGCCTATGGATTGCAGGCGGCTCACCCGATGCCGGCTGGACCATTGCTCCTCCCGGAAATCCGCGCGTGATGCCGGACTCGCTTCGACGCAGCCACGGTCACTGAGGTTCGATGCCTGCGGCCTTGACGATGTGGCCGAACCTCGTGATCTCGCTCGCCTGGAATCTGGCGAAAGCTTCGCCGCTCAGGTCGAAGTTGTCGGCACCGCCGTTCTTGAGGAACGCCTGCGCTGCAGGCGAGGTCATCGCCTTCGCAAGCAGATCGTTGACACGCGCGACGATCGGCGCGGGCGTCCTCGCCGGCAGCCACGCCGCATACCAGAACGTGAGGTAGTAGTCCGGAACCCCGGCTTCCTTGAGCGTCGGCACATCCGGCAGCGCCGCCATGCGCTGGAGCCCCGTCACGCCGAGGATGCGCATCCGGCCGCTCTTCGCGTGCGGGATGGTGAGTGCGGTATCGCTGAACATCACGTCGATCTCCCGGCTGAGGAGCGCCGTCACCGTCGCGGCATTGGCCTTGTAGGGCACGTTCAGCAACCTGATCCCCGCGACCTGCTGAAGCATCTCGCCGGCGAGCCGGGTGGTCGCAGTCGCGCTTCCGAACGTGAACTTGCCGGGCTCGCGGCGCGCAGCCTCGACGAAATCGCGGACGCTGCGAAACGGCGACTCGGCGTTCACGGACATGCCGAGCGCGGACTGCCCGAGCGTGCGCACGGCGATGAAATCCTTGAGCGGATCGTAGGGCAGCTTCTTGAACAGATGCACGTTCACGACCTGGGTGGAGTTCGTCGATATCAGGACCGTGTAGCCGTCGGGCGGTGCTGCCGCCGCTGCCTGGACGCCGATGAAGCCCTCGGCCCCAGGCTTGTTCTCGACGACGACGGACTGGTGCGTCTCCGCGCTCATCGCCTCGGAAAGGATCCGGGCCAGCGCGTCGGTCGAGCTCGCCGCGCCGTACGGCACGAGCAACCGGATCGGGCGCTCAGGGTACCCTTGCGCCTGCGCAGCTGCGGCGACGACCAGGAGGCCGAGCGAAAGCCACCGGTAAAACGCGCTGATGAAACGCATGAGGGGTTCCTCTCTAGGCGAAGTTGGGATTCGGGCTTGCCCGTTCTGGCTTTGATCGAAGCATCTCGGGCCTCACGACCGCGCGGGCCGGAATTGCGGCAGCGTGATCTCCTCGGTGACCTTCTCGAAGGTGACTTCGACCGGCATGCCGATGCGCAGCGCGCCGGGCGCGATCTCCAGCACGTTGCCGTTGAAGCGCGGCCCCTCCTCGAGCTCGACCTGCGCGACTGCATACGGCAGGCGGTCCCTGAAGTATGGAAAGAATGCCTGGTGATAGACGACGAAGGACGATATCGCGCCGCGCCCCGACACCTGCCGCCACCCGAGCTCCGCGGAATGACAGTAGGGACACATGGGCCCTATGGGGTAGAACACGCGGCCGCACGCTTCGCACGCCGGCAACACGAGCCGGTGCTCGGCTGCGGCGCGCCAGAACGGCCGGTTGTGCTCGGTGATGACGGGCAGCGGTCTTGCATCGGACATGGTGCGCCTCTCAAGGCAACCGGTTCGAGTAGATCATCGTGACACCCTGGCCCATCGCGAACTGCGCGATGCCCGCCCCGGGCACCTGCCGCTCGCCGCACTCGTTACGCAGTTGCCGCACCGCTTCGACGTGGTGCGACCAGCTCCCGAGCATGCCTTCGGAGAGATGACCGCCGTGGGTATTGACGGGCATCGCGCCACCCAGGCGGCCGTGTCCTTCGGCAACCCAGGCGGCGCCCTCGCCCGGCTTGCAGAACCCGAACTCCTCGAGCGCGAAGATCACCACGGGCGAGAAGCTGTCGAGGCAGTAGAACACGTCGACGTCGTCGTGCGTGATGCCGGCCATGTCGAACGCCGGCAGCGCGCGCGTCTTCGGACCCGTGACATCCTGCTGCCAGATGCCCAGCGCAGGAGGTGCGAACACGAACTCCTGCCGTCCCGCGTGCAGGCCCTGCATCCCTGCGATGTACACCGGCGGCTTGCGACAGTCCCGCGCGCGTTCGGCGGTCGATACGATGATGCACACCGCACCGTCGTTGACGACTGCGAAATCGAAGAGGCGCAGCGGCTCGATCACGAGCCGGGACGCGAAATAGTCGTCGAGCGTCATCGGCGCGCGCATCATCGCGTCCGGATTGAGCTGCGCGTGCGCGCGGTGGCTGACCGCAACGTGCGCGAGCTGCTCGTCCGTGGCGCCGTACACGTGCTTGTAACGCTGCCACGCCATCGCGGCACCGGACCCCGGATGCGTGAGCCCGTAATACGCCATCTCGCCGTGCGCGCCGCCGCCTTCGCGGAACTCCTCCCAGCCGTGGGAGCGACCGCCGCCGAAGCCGCCGCCGCGCTCGGAGATGTCGATGGCGTAGACGCACGCGACGTACTTCGCCAATCCCGCGGAGACACCCAGCGCGGCCGCTTGCAGCGTCGGCGCGCTCATGCGCCCGTGCAGCCAGAACTGATTGGCCGAGGTGACGGTGAGACCGAGCTGCTCGGCCATCTTGTCGAAGTCGCCCCCGCCGTTCACGTACAGGGCATCGATGTCTGTCGCCGCAAGTCCGCAGTCGTCCAGCGCGGCGCGGAACGCGTCGGCGACCTGCCAGACCGTCGTCTTGCCGGTGTCGCGGGCGAACCTGCTCTTGCCCGCGCCGACGATCGCGGCCTTGTTCGCGATGCTGAACGTCACGCTTCACCTCCGGGGAGACGCGAAGCCACGGTGCGCGGCGCGCGAGGAATCGCATCGCACGACCCGTGCTTGCATAATGGTACCGTAGCAGCACGCTTCATCGAGGAGAGGAAACGTTCGTGACGGGAATTGCGAAGCCCATCAGCCGCACGCTCGCCGGAGCGCTGGACGAGATCGCAGCGCGCCAGGGCGATCATGCCGCGATCCTCTACGAAGGCGAGACGCTGAGCTACGCGGAGCTCCGGGACGCGTCCATGGCTGTCGCGAAAAGCCTCCTCGCGCTCGGCATTCGCCCGGGCGACCGTGTCGGCGCGCTCCTCGGCAACCAGCCCGAATGGGTGATGATGGCCATGGGCGCGGCTTACGTCGGCGCGGTGTTCGTACCCTTCAACACCTGGTACAAGCGCGCCGAGATCGACTGGACACTGCGCCATTGCGGGCTGTCGTGCTTCGTTTGCCTCGCGCGTTTCCTGAAGCAGGACTTCGCGCAGGTCGTGCAGGACCTCTTCCCGAACCTCGGCCAAGCGACGACCGGCGCCCGCGCCCTCGAGGGCTACCCCATGCTGAAGGCGGTCGTGATGCTCGGCGGGGAGCTGCCGGGCGCGCTCACCTGGAACGCGTTCCTCGCGCTCGGCGCCGGGCGGACGACGCAGAGCGTGCATGCCGCGCTCGCCGCGGTGCGCCCCGACGACATCGCGTACATCCTCTATACCTCCGGCAGTACCGCGGAGCCGAAAGGCGTGATGCTGGCGCACGGCGGCGTCGTAGGCAATGGCTGGGACATCGGCGCGCGTCGCTGGGTGACAGCCGAGGATCGCGTGTGGCTCGGATCCCCTCTCTTCTACGCTCTCGGCGCCACGAATGCGCTGCCGGTAACGTTCACGCGGGGCGCGACGCTGGTGCTCCAAGGCGCATTCGACGCGGGCAAGGCGATCCGGGTGATCGAGCAGACGCAGTCGACCGTCTACTACGGCACGGGCAACATGACCCGCGCCATCCTGGACCACCCGGAGTACCGCCAGAGCCGCATCGGCAGCCTGCAGAAGGGCAACGCCGGGACGATGACCGAGTACAAGCGGATGACGCTGATCGAGATGGGCATGTCGCAGGCGTGCGCGGCCTACGGCCTCACGGAATCCTACGGTCAGGCGATGGTCGGCAATCCCGACGACCCGCTCGAGGTGAAGCTGCACACGAACGGCCATGCGCTGCCGGGCTTCGAGGTGAGCATCGTCGATCCGCAGACCGGGCGCGCGCTTCGCACCGGCGAGATCGGGCTCGTCCTGCTCAAGGGCTACACCACACCCGGCTATTACCGCAACGAAGAGGAGAACGCCCGCACGCTGCGCCCGGACGGCTACTTCGACACCGGCGACCTGGGCGCCATCGACAGCGCAGGCAGGCTGCTCTTCCACGCCCGGATGAAGGAGGTCATCAAGACCGGCGGCATCAACGTATCCCCGCTCGAGATCGAGCAACTGCTCGTGCAGCACCCGCACATACGCGATGCGCACGTGATCGGCGTTCCGAACGCTGCGCGCGGCCAGCTGATCGTCGCGTTCGTCGATGCGGACCGTGTCCTTGCGGAACGCGAGGTGCGCGAGTTCATCCGCGAGCGCGCTGCCTCGTTCAAGGTTCCGCATCACGTGCTCTTCCGGACCACCGCGCAGTTGCCGCGCGTAGCAACCGGCAAGGTCGCCAAGCATCGGCTGCTCGAGGAAGCCAGGGACGAGCTGGGACTGTAGCGACCCGGTGCCAACGGCCGAGGGAGAACCTCGACCGGCTCAACGCACGGCTTCGGCAGCGGCCTTCAATTTCGCGTGCACCGGTGGCGCGACTTCGATCGCATCCTCGGCCAGGCGGCGACGGCGCTCGGCGGCGGACCGGTCGAAGGGCATGCGCACCGGCGTGTCCGGAACGAGTCGCCGTGCGCCGCGCACGGCCTGCGCGTACTCGGTAACCCGCGCCATGAACACGTCCGGCGGCATGAAGAGGTCGGGACGGACGGCCAGCACCAGATAACCGCCTCCCGCGAGCAGCGGCGGGAACGGCAGCGTGTTGCACATCATGCCGACGAGCTGGAGCATCAGCGCGAGGCCCGAACCCTTGTGCCCGCCCCAGCATGCATAGGCACCCTCGCCCGCCTTCATCGGATCGCGCGTCGGATTGCCGTCGCGATCGAAGGCAACGCCGGCCGGAAGCTCCTTGCCCATGCGCTGGGCAAGCGCCACCTCGCCCGCCATGATCGCCGAGGTGCCGATGTCCCAGATGATGGGATCCGCCGTCGAGGGCACCCCGATCGCCATCGGGTTGGTTCCGAACCGCCCCTCGGTGCTTCCGTACGGCGCCACGCGCGGTGACGCGTTGCCGAACGCCATCGCGACGAGATGCTCGCGCGTGGCCATCTCCATGTAATACGCGAACATGCCCGTGTACCAGGTGTCGTTCGCGGCGACCATGCCGATGCCGGTCGCCTTGGCCTTCGCGATCGCGATGGTCGTCGCCCGATGCGCCACGAGATAACCGGCCTGGTCGCCGCCCTCGACCATCGCCGAAACGGGGGTGTCGCGAACGACCGTGATCGGACGTTTGGCGAGCGGCATCTTCTCGATCCGCTCGAGGATCGACACCGCGCGCGGCAGGCCTCCGAACCCGACGCCACGAAGCTCGCAGTCGATCAGGTGATCCGCGATGATCGACGCCTCGTCCCCGGTGTGCCCAGCCGCCCGCATGGCGTCTTCGACGAGACGGCGAGCCTCCGCAATCGAGACGTGCACGCGATGTCTCCCGAATGACCCGTTCAACCCGCGAAATACGACTCGGGCAATCCACGCACGCCGGGCCGTGCCGTGAACAGATGGCCCGCGAGCGGCTGCGCAGCCGATTCCTCGGGCGTGAGGTTGTAGCGCATGGTGGTGATGAAGAGCGTATCGAGGCCCGGCCCGCCGAACATCACGCTGCTCACGCGCTTGGTGGGAAGCTCGATGCCGGCGACACGGCGGCCGTCTGGCGCGTAGCGGCCCACGCTCGACACTCCGACCTCTGCAATCCACAGGAAGCCCTCCGCGTCGACCGTGCAGCCGTCGCAATGGCGACCGGCCGAAGCGAGGTCGATGTGGACGCGCCGATTGGAGGGCGTGCCGGTTGCGATGTCGTAATCGTAGGCATAGACGACGCCGGGGCGTGACTCGCAGTGATACATGATGCGGTCGTCCGGGCTCCATGCGATTCCGTTCGACAGGACGATGCCGTCGGCCACGCGCGTGACCGACCGGTCGGCATCGACGCGATAGAGGCCGCCGACCGGGGCCTTCATCGTCTTGTCCATCGTCCCCGCGAAGAAGCGCCCGCGGCGGTCGCATTTGCCGTCGTTGAACCGTTCGGTGCCGAAATCGATGGCGCTCGGCAGCTTCGTTTCAACGCCCTTCTCGAGATCGATGTGCGCGAGCCCGGTGCGGAACGCGGCCAGCAAGCCGCCCTTCTCGCACACGGCGATCGAGCCCGGCATGCCGGAGACGGTGAACCTCTCCGTCTTGCCGCTGGCCGGATCGTGGCGCCACACGGTGCGCTGCGTGACATCGATCCAGTACAGATTCTGGTCGCGCACCGACCAGAGCGGGCCTTCCCCCAGCTCCGCTTCGACGTCAAGGTACGGCTCCGCCTTTATCGTGCTCACTGGATCTCTCCCCGTTGTGGAAGTCCGGCCACTCCGCTCGGACGGACGTCCGGACACGTGCGATAGATGAACAGGGCGACGGCAAGGACGCCCGCGATCATCGCGAAGATCACGCGATAGGCCTCCGCCGGCAGCGTTGCGCTGCGCGGGGCGAGCACGCCCGCAACGAGGCCCGTCGCCATTTGCAGCAGGCCTGCGCCGGCGAGCACGGCGGTATTGACGACGGTGACCCCCCGTCCCATCAGCCGGTCCGGATAGAAGCCACGGCCGTGGGCGATGATGTTCACGGTCGAACCGCTGAGAAAGCCGAGGCACGCGAACGCGACCGTGACCAGCCACAGCGGCATGCGCGGCTCGTAGGCGAGCGCCAGAAGGATCGCCGTCGTGCCCCACCCACACGCCACGACGATTCGCTTGCGCGTGTCGAACACCCGCTCGAGCGAACCGAACAGGAGGTTGCCGACGATGATGCCATACACGAGCGAGGAGGTGACGTTGCCGCGGGCGACGGTGTCGAGGCCGTGCACATCGTGCAGGTAGGGGCCGCCCCACAGGCCGAGGATGCAGCTGATCACAGCGAAGGCAGTGCCGGCGATGGCGAGCAGCGGCCGCAGCTCGCGGATCGCCAGGATCTCGGCCACGCCGCGAAACGCGCTTGCGACGTTCTCGGCGGCGCGCCGGTGATAGGGATGTCCGGGCGGCGCATCGCGGATCCAGACGAAGCTCGCGATCACCAGGACCACCGTGAACGCGACCATGACCAGATACGCATTGCGCCAGCCGATCTCCGCGGACACGGCCGACATCGGAACCGTGGCAGCCAGGTTGCCGAGCTGGCTGATGCTGAGGATCACGCCGGTGAGGATTCCGAAATGCCTGGGGGCGTACCACCGCGACACCGCGATGATGGACGCCATGCCCATTGCTGCGACGCCCACGCCGGTCAGCACGCGTCCGAGCACGAGGCTGCCCGCGCCCTGTGCCGTCGCGAACAGCACCGTGCCGGCCACCACCGTCAGGAGCATCACCGGGATCGTGCGCCGCGGGCCGAAACGGTCGATCAGCATGCCGGCCGGGATCTGCAGAACCGCCGCCGTGACGAACAGCGCACCGCTCAGATACCCGAACACCTGCGCCGTCACCTGCGTGTCGCGCATGATGTCCGGCGCCACCACCACGTGCGCGTTGCGGAAGAACTGGCTCATCATCGTAACCAGCCCGCAAATGACACCGACGCGGACGGCCGCCGACCAGTGGACCGGGCGCTGACCGACGTCGGGGAGCGCCGTCACAGACCCGGTTTCAGCAGGATGCGGCCCACGGAACGCCCGCTCTCGACATCGCGATGCGCCTCGGCGGCGGATTCGAGCGGCAGCGCGTGCGTGACGATCGGCTTGACGAGCCCCAGCCGCACCAGCTCCAGCGAATCGAGGAGCTGCTTGCGCGAGGTGCTCTTCGCACTCTTGATCGAGATGTCGCGCATGAAGAACTGCGCGGGATTGATCTGCACGAACTCGCCGGTGAGCTGGCCGACGAAGATCCAGCGCGCGCCCATCGCCAGGCTCTTCCGCGTCGGCTGAAATACGGCGCTGCCAACGTTGTCGATCGCAACGTCGACGCCCTCGCCGCCGGTGACCTTCTTGACCGCGGCGGAAAAATCCTCGCCGCGCTTGCACAGGACCACCTCGTGCGCGCCCGCGTCCTTGATCAACTGCGCCTTGTCGTCCGAGGTCGTGAGACCCACGACGAAGCCACCGGAGGCGCGTGCGATCTGGATGCCGTGAATGCCGAGGCCGCCGCCGGCGCCGGTGATCAGGACCTTGTCGCCGGGCTTGACATTGGCTACGTCGCGGATCGCATTGAGCTCCGTGCCGATCGCGCAGGCCACGATCGCGGCCTGGTCGAGAGGAATGTCGGCGGGCACGAGCGCGACGTTGTCCTCCTCCACGCAGGCGAACTCCGCATAGCCGCCATTGAGGCCCATGTCGCCCATGAACTCGCGCTCTTCGCACGACGTCTCCCGGCCGCTTCTGCAATAGCGGCAACGCCCGCAGATATGGCGTCGCTGGACCGTGGTGACGCGATCCCCCGGCTTGAAATCGCGCACGCCGGGGCCGATCCGCTCGACGATGCCGGCAATCTCATGGCCGGGAATGAGCGGCATCTTCACTCCGCGCTTCATCGTGCCGTTGCGCGTGACGACGTCGTGGAAGCAGACACCGCAGGCCTCGACCCTGATCAGGACGTCGTTGTTCCGCAGATCGGGGATTGGTACGTCCGTGAGTTTCAGCGCATCGAGCCCGCCGGGCTCTGTCACCACCATCGCACGCATCAGACATCCTCCTGGAATTTCACCAATGTCACGTCATCGGTCACCGCGTCGAAAACCGCCCGGACGCGCATGCCGATGCGGATCCTGTCGCGCGGGACATCCACGAGATTGCTGTAGAGCCGGATGCCCTCGTCGAGCTGCACCAGCACCACCGCGTACGGCAGCTCCGGCTCGAAGCCCTTGAAATACGCGCGGTGGAAGACGCACCAGGACCAGACGGCGCCCCTGCCCTCGGTCGCGACCCAGCTCGTGCTTTCGCTGAGGCAGTGTGGGCAGAAGCGGCTCGCGGGAAACCGGGGGGTGCCGCAATCATCGCAGCGCTGGACGCGCAGCACGCCCTCCCGGTTGCCCTCCCAATGCGGGCGATTGCGCTCGTCGATGCGCGGCAGCGGCTTCGTGTACGCAGTTTCCGCGCTCATGCATCCCTCCCGTAGACTATCGACGTGACGAGCGGAGCCGCGCACATGTACTGGATGAGCCGCGCGTCCTCGACCTGCCGCGCGCCGCACTCGCCGCGCAACTGGCGCACCGCTTCCACGTTGAGCCCCCAGCCCTGCATGTACGAGTTGGACAGGTGCCCGCCATCCGTATTGGAGGGGAACTGTCCGCCGAGCTCCAGCCGTCCGCCCTGCACGAAGCTGCCGCTCTCGCCGCGCTTGCAGAAGCCGAAGCCCTCGAGGCTGAACAGCACGGTGGGCGAGAAGTTGTCGTAGATCATGAGGCCGTCCAGATCGTCGTGCGTGACGCCGGCCATCCCGTAGGTCTGTGCGGCAACCTCCGACATCGGACCGTACCAGTAATCGTCGGGCGGCAGCGATGAGTTCGCGAGCTTCGTCGCCATGCCGAAGCCGCGCACGTAGACGGGCGGCCTCGGGAAATCCCTCGCGCGCTCGGCGGCGGTGACGATCATCGCGACGCCACCATCGTTGATGAGGCAGTAGTCGAAGAGGTGCAGCGGCTCGGCGATGAAGCGCGACCTCTGGTGATCTTCGATGGTGATCGGCGTGCGCATCACGGCATCGGGGTTGAGAACGGCATGCTTGCGAAAAGCAACGGGGACCGCGGCGAGTTGCTCGCTGGTTGTCCCGTATTCATGCATGTGCCGCCGGAACATCACGGCATGAGCGGCGCCGGGCGACGTCATCCCGTAGGGGAACCAGGGGCCCACCGAGCCACCGCCGTAGCGGTCGCTGTCGCCGCCGTACTGGTCGCCCGCGGAACGGCCGTTGTTGCCGTAAACCAGCGCGATCGTGTGCGCGAGTCCCGCGGCAATCGCCGATGCCGCCATCTCGATCGACGCGCCGGACATGCGGCCCTGACCGGGCGTGACGAGCGCGACGCGGGGGTTCATGCCACTCATCTCGGCGAAACGCTGGTAGTCCGGAACGCGATTGACGATGAGCCCGTCGACATCTGCCGCCTTGAGGCCGGCATCCTGCAGCGCGTTGCGGAACGCCATCATCCCCAGATCGTAGGCATCGTTTCCGGGAAGCCTGCCGAACGCCGTCGTACCGACGCCCACGACAGCCACACGACTTCGCATTGACACGTCATCCCTCCTCGGGTGTGCGAATGGTTTGCGCGTGCCGGGGGGCCGCCGCACGGGATGGGGACGATCACGCCTGCGCCGCCTTCGATGCGGAGCGATCGATCCGGTAGCCGGCCTTTTCCCGGTCCCATGCCGAAGCCGAGAGTCCGGCCTCCACGAGCTTGTATTTCTCGATCTTCGCCGACGGCGTTCGCGGCATGTCGTCCACGAATTCGATGTAGCGCGGCAGCATGAAGAACGGCAACCGCGGCTGCAGCCAGTCCATCAGCGCCTCGGGCGCGAGGCGCGCGCCGGCACGCTGGATGATGACGCACCGCACGTCGTCCTCGCCGGCTTCCGCGGGATGGGCCACCGCAGCCACCTCGGCGACGTCCGGGTGCATGCCGACGATGCGCTCGATCTCGAATCCGGAGATGTTCTCGCCGCGCCGGCGGATACGCTCCTTCTTCCGTCCGGAGAAGTAGAAGTACCCGTCGTCGTCGCGGCGAGCGTAGTCGCCGCAGTGAAACCAGAGATTGCGGAAGGTCCTGAGGGTCTCGGCCGCCTTGTTGAGATAGCCCTCCATCATGATCGACGGCAGGCGCGGCCGACAGACCAGCTCGCCAATCTCGCCGTTCGCGACGACCATGCCCTCCTCGTCGACGATCTCGATCTCCCAGTCCTCGTCAGCCTTGCCGCACGAGCCTTCGCGCCGCTCCGGCCAGGGGGTGTAGATCGTCAGCCCGGTTTCGGTGAGCCCGTAAGCTTCCACGAGGCGCACGTTGAAGCGCGACTCGAACTCCGGATCGGAGCTCGCGTTGTACATCGCGCGCAGCCGGTGGGCCCGGTCCCACTGCGACGGCGGCTGCGCCTTCAGGATCGGCGGGATCGTGAAGATCGTGTGGGCGACGGTAGCGCCGCACTCGCTGACCTGTCGCCAGAACTGCGTGGCGCTGAACTTCTCGGCGACCACGACATGGGTCCCGACCATGAGCGCGGGAAGCACCCCCAGCCGGCTGGCGAGCCCGTGGAACAGCGGCAGCGGCGTGAACAGCACGTCGTTGCGGTCGAGCGCCAATGCGCGCAGGAACGTGCAGGTCGAGGCGAAGAAGTGGCCATTGGGAAGGATCACGCCCTTCGAGGGCCCGGTCGTTCCCGACGTATACATGATGCTGTGCACGTCGTGGTACGTGCACGGGATCTCCGGATCGTCGTCGCCGTCCACCAGCAAATCCGCGAAGTCGAGGTACCGCCCCGGGCCCGCGTGCAGCACCAGGTCGTGCGTGCCCCCGACCACGGCGATCCAGCGCAGCTGCTTCAGCGTCTCGTGCGGCACACTGAGGAGCCGCGGCGCGAGGCTGCGGTCGACGATAAGCCCGCGCGCGCCGCTGTCCTTCAACTGGTAGTCGAGCACGAAACCGGTGTGCGCCGGGTTGATCGGCACCATGACGGCGCCGATCACGCAGCAGGCGTACCACGAGAACACGAATTCGGCGGTGTTGGGCAGGAGCAGCGTGACCGCATCCTGCTTCTGCACGCCCAGCGCGCGCAGGCCGCGCGCGATCCTGCGCACGACGCGATCGGTCTCGGCGAAGCTCCAGGTGCTTCCGCCGACCGTCAGGTACGGACGCTCGCCCTCCAACCGGGCCTGTTGCGCGAGGATCGGCCCGAGGACGCGGCGTTCAAGCGGCAGTCGGTACACGTCCATCAGGCGGACACCGGTCTGAACTTGGGGATGGAAATCTCGGGCGTCACGTCCTCGAACACGACCTCCACGGGCATCTTCTCGTAGAGGCTCTCGTTCGGCGCGAGAACGTTGCTGACCATCACCACGCCCTCATCCAGCGCGATCATGGCCACGTTGTACGGAATGTCGCCGTCGAAGGACGGGAAGTACGAGCGGTGGAACACGACCCAGGACAGGATGCGACCGCGCCCGCTGACCTGCACCCATCCGTGCCGGTCGCTGTCGCAATCGGGACAGACGGGCGAGGCGGGATAGCGGAAGTGCCCGCAGGCGCCGCAGCGTTGCAGGTGCAGTTCGTGGCGGCGTGCATGGGTCCAGAACGGGCGCTCCAGAGGCGTGATCGTCGGCAGGGGCTTCGCGTAGGGCATTGCACTTCAGTTCCGGTAGATGAGCGACGCGGCGAGATTGCCCCGGCAGATGTATTGCACGAGCTCGCAATGCGCGACTTGGCGCGCCCCGCACTCGCCGCGCAGCTGCCGCACGGCCTCGACCTGATGCAGCCAGCCCTGCATGTAGCTTTCGGCGAGATGCCCGCCGTGCGTGTTGACGGGGACCTGCCCGCCGAGCCCGATGCGGCCGTCCTGGGTGAAGTCACCCGCTTCCCCGGGCTTGCAGAAGCCGAAATTCTCGAGCGACAGCCACACGTTGATGGAGAAGCTGTCGTAGATCATCAGCGCGTCGACGTCGGCCGGCGTGATGCCCGCCATGCCGTAAGCCATCGCCGCGGCCTTCGGCATCGTGTCGCGCCACAGCGACGTGTTCGGGATCGACGAGCCGCGGTAGGTGTCCTGGCGGCCCATGCCCGAAATGTAGACCGGTTTCTTCCTGAGGTTTCTCGCGCGCTCGGCCGTCGTCACGATCACGGCGACACCGCCGTCATTGATGAGGCAGTAGTCGTAGACGTGCAGCGGCTCGCAGACGAAGCGGGAGGCCTGGTGCTTCTCGACCGTGAGCGGCTCCTTCTTGATCGCCAGCGGATTGAGCATCGCGTGCTTGCGCTGCGTCACGGGAACCGCCGCCAGCTGCCGGCTCGTCGTCCCGTAGGCGCTGAAATGCATGCGCGCCTGGAATGCGCTTGCCGCGCCGGGCGACGTGAGGCCGTAGTAGTAGAACGCGCTCGAATACTCGCGCCCCGGGGTCACCGTGGTGTCGCCGCCGAACTTGCGTCCCTCGGTGCGCGAGGCGTTGCCGTACAGCAGCGCCACCGTCGTGCACATGCCGCTCGCGACCAGCATCGCGGCCTGTTGGATGAGCGGGCCCGTCGCCAGCCCGCCGACGTCGAAGTTACCGCCGTACGTGGGATTGATGCCCAGCATTTCGCCCATGCGCACGAAGCTCACGTTGCCGGGCCCCTGCACGATAAGGCCGTCGATGTCGCTCTTCTCGAGGCCGCAGTCGTCGAGCGCAGCCCGGAATGCCTGGATCGCGAGCGTGTAGGGATCGGAGTCCGGGAACGTCCCCTGAGGCGAGGCGCCGACCCCGACGATCGCCGCGCGGTCCTTGAGCTCCCCGAGACGCTGCAGGTCGAATGCCATGTCGTCTCAGCTCGCAAGCACGAGCGCGCTCTTGTGCGCCTGCGCCCCGCCGCTCGTGACGAGGCACGTCTGCGCGCCGTCGACCTGCGCGGTCGACCTGCCGCGCATCTGACGCACGCCTTCCAGCACCAGGTTGAGGCCCTGCAGATATCCCTCCGAGAGAAGGCCACCGGCGGTGTTGCACGGCAGCGCGCCGTGGGGCCAGGCGAGCCCACCATTCATGATGAAGCCGGCAGCTTCGCCCGGCTTGCAGATGCCGAAGTCCTCCAGCGCCATCACCAGCAGCCCCGAGAAGGCATCGTAGATCTGTGCGCAATCGAGATCGGCGGGCGACAGACCGGCCATGCCGAACAGGATCCGGCCGAGAGCCTTGGAATTGGTCGAGGCATAATCCTCCATCGGCATGTTGTGCGAGCCCATCGGTCCCAATCCCCAGCCGGGGCCGCTCGCCTGCGCCGCGGCAAGGATGCGCACCGGCTTCTCGCGCAGGTCGCGCGCGCGCTCGAGCGACGTGACGATCAACGCACCGGCCCCGTCCGTCTCGAGGCAGCAGTCGAAGAGCCGAAAGGGGTCGGCGATCATGCGCGACTCGCGATGCATCTCGAGCGTGAGCGGCTTGCCGTGCATGAGCGCGCGTGGATTGCGCTGGGCGTGGGCGCGAAACGCGACGGCCACGTGTCCCAGCGCCTCGACGGGCGTCCCGAACTCGTGCATGTGGCGCCGGAACGTCAGGGCCACCATCTGGCCGGGGGTCATCAACCCGAAGGGCGCCATGTAGGCGCCGCCTTGCGGACGCTGGCGATAATGGCCGTAGCGCTCGTACTGGCCCTGGCACAGCGAGCGATACACGACGACGTTGCGGCAAAGCCCGGCGTGCACTGCGAGCGCGGCATTCATCACGGCGCCGGAGCAGCCGCCGCCACCGGCGCCCCAGACGATGTTCGAGAACCTGAGCTCGGGTATGCCCAGCGCCGCCTGCACCTGGACCGGCTCGTGCCGCTCGTATGCGAACGAGCAGAAGCCGTCGATCTCGGACACGGGGATGCCCGCGTCGTCGGCAGCTTTCCGGATCGCCTCGCAGCAGAGATGGAACTCAGTGCGGTCCCTGATGCCGCCGTGACGCGCGTACTCCGTCTCGCCGATGCCGACGATCGCGGTACGGTCGGCGAACGACGCCCGCGGATGCGTGCTCATCGCGCGCTCATTGGACTACCTTCGTGCTGCGCACTCCGGTATTCGCCTCGGGGCGGCCCATCGGGCTCATGCCTTGCGGAAGCGCGCCAGCGGCACGCCTTCGGCAGTATCGTCCCAGCACAGATTCACGCGCAAGCCGACTCTCATCTCCTCTGGGGCGGCGTCGATGACGTTCGAGACGACGCGCACGTCGTCGGCCTCGTCCAGGTGGATCACCGCCACGTTGTAAGGCACCGCCGGATTTCAATGCGGGATGCGCCGGGTGATGCACGACGGTGTAGGAGTAGACGCTGCCGCTTCCGGGCACCTTCGCCCATTCCGTGCGATCGGAACCGCACGCGGCGCAGAAAGGCATCGGCGGATGCCTGAAGCGGCCGCAGGCAGCGCAGCGCTGGATGCGCAGATCGCGCCGGGCACAGAAATCCCAGTACGGCTGGTCGTCGGGGCTCGCCTGGGGGAGCGGCGTTCCCTGCGGCAGGTAGCTCATGTCGTCCTCGCTCCCGCGCGCTGCGGCGCGAGCAGCACCACCCGGTCCGGCGGCACCTGCACCCACACGTCCTTGCCTTCCGCCCACATTTCCGGCGGGCTCAGCTGACCGCGCAACTGCAGGGGTCCCGCCGCTACGTAGACGTCGGCGATGTTGCCGAGGAAGTAGGTGCTCTGGATCTTCGCCGGGAACACGTTGGATCCCTCTATGGGCTGCGGCGACACGCGCAGGTTCTCCGGACGGCACATGACGTCGACGTGCTGGTCGAGCGCATAACCGGTCTGGTTGCTCTCGAGCTCGACGCCCCCCTGCAGCCGAACGCGGGTCGAGGTGCCGTTCCGGACGACCTTCGCCTCGACGATGTTCGCAAGGCCGATGAACTCGGCCCCGAAGCGCGAGGCCGGTCGTTCGTAGATCTCGATCGGATTGCCGATCTGGTCGATGCGTCCCTCGTTCATGAGCACCACACGATCGGCGATGACCATCGCTTCCTGCTGGTCGTGCGTGACATAGATCGACGTGATCCCGAGACGCTTCTGCAGTTGCCGGACCTCGAAGCGCATCTTCTCGCGCAGCTTGGCGTCGAGATTGCTGAGTGGCTCGTCGAACAGCAGGACGCCCGGCTCGAGCACGATCGCGCGGGCAAGTGCAACGCGCTGCTGCTGGCCGCCCGACAGCTGGCTCGCGCCGCGGTCGCCGTATTTCTCGAGCCCCACCAGCGCGAGCGCACGCTCCACGCGGCCCGCGATGTCGGACCGCGCGAGCTTCTTGAGCTTGAGGCCGAAGGCGATGTTCTCAGCCACGGTCATGTGCGGCCAGATGGCGTAGGACTGGAATACCATCCCGATCTCGCGCTTCTCCGGCGGCAGCGAGAGACCGGGCGACGACACCACGCGGTCGCCCATGATGATCTCGCCTCCCGACACATCCTCGAGGCCCGCCACGCAGCGCAAGGTAGTCGTCTTGCCGCAGCCGCTCGGGCCCAGAAGCACGATGAACTCGCCTTCTGCGATGTCGAGGCTGATGCCGTCCACTGCGGTCACCGCACCGTAGCGCTTGACGAGATTGCGGATATGAACGCCCGACATGTCCGCTACGCTCCCGAAAAGACAGACCAGCCACGCTCGAGGATCTCGGGCGTGTTCGCGCCGGGCGGCATTCCGGGCCGCAATTCGCCGGGCGTCCTGTCGAAACGCCACGGCACGCCGCCGACCATGATGGCGCCCCAATGCGGCGTGTCAAAGGTGGCGATCATCTCATTGGCGAGATAGTGCACGTTGTGCCGGAACTCATCGACGCTCGTGAACAGCGCGCAGGGCACGTGCGCGCGGCGCAGCAGATCGAGCCAGTAGTGCGCGGCGCAGGCGCCGAACACCTTCTGCAGGATGGGGATGAGCTCGTCGCGGTTCCGCACGCGGTCCGGATTGCGCCTGAAGCGCGGGTCGTCGGCCATTTCACGCCGTCCGATCGCCTCGCACAGCGAGCGCCACTCGCGCGGAGACGTTGCAGTGACGGCGATCGGGCGATCCTTGGCGCGGAACGCCTGGTCGGGGACGAGATACGTCGTCGCGCTTCCCATGGGGCCGGGCGTCGAGCCGGAGAGATGCTCGCCGATGCGCATGCGCTGCAGCGCCATGGCGGCTTCGACCATGGTCACCTCGACGAGCTTCCCACGCCCGGTGCGCTTGCGCTCCAGCAGCGCGGCGAGCACGCCTTCGGTGATGCACATCGCCGTGGTGCAGTCGAAGTGGCCGTACCAGCGCCAGCGCTGGCGCGCGCCGCCGGGCAGGCCGTTGACCGAGCACGACCCGGTGAACGGCTGCAGGTGCGGATCGGTCGCGCCGATGTCGACCATCGGTCCCGACGTGCCGAAGCCCGAAGCGGAGGCGTAGATCAGCCGCGGGTTGAGCGCCGAGAGCTCCGCGTACCCGACCCCGATGCGCGCGGCCACGCCGGGGCGGAAATTCTCGATGAACACGTCGGCCTGCGCGGCAAGATCGTGCGCCTGGCGTCGCTGCTCGGGCAGCTTGAGGTCGAGCACGAGCGCCTTCTTGTTGAAGTTCATCGAGATGTACGTCGTGCCGAGCCGACGCTTGCTCGGCATGACCGCACGAATGAAATCGCCTTGGGGCGATTCGAGCTTGATCACGTGCGCGCCGAGCTGCCCGAGCAGCGTGCCGGCCCAGGGGCCGACGGCGCCCATGCTGGCGTCCAGCACGCGCAGGCCGTCGAGCGGTCCTTTCACGGACTCCTCCCGGCGCGCACGGGAGCCGCATCGGGCCCGGCGAATTCCGCGAGGATCGCCTCGGTGTGCTCGCCCAGCCGCGGAGCACGCGTCATGTCCGTGCGCTGCGCGTCGCCCACGAACCTGAAAGGCGTGCCGACCTGGCGCCTGCCTTGCGGATGCTCGTCGGGCACGTCGACGATCGCCTCGCTCAGCGTCTGCACCTGCGGGTGCGCCAGCATCTCGCTGTAATCGTGGAACTTGACCGAGATGCCGCCGATGCCGTTGATGAGCGCGCTTGCTTCCTCGCAGGACATGCGCTCGAACACCGTGCGATAGGGTTCGCCGAATTCGAACCGGCGGTCGCCGATGTACATGGTCGAGCGCCAATCCTTGTAGTCGGGATCGTCGAGCAGCGCATCGAGCCCGACCGCCTTGCAGAAGGTGACCCACTGGTCGCGCTGGCCGTGCCGGAAGTCAAAGGTGATCTGTCCGTCCTTCGTCTTCCAGCCGGTGTCGGCCGGCCAGTGCGGACCGTTGAGGTGGAAACCGTCCCAGCCATCGATGTCCCCGCTGTGGGCCGCGAGGATGATGGTCTTCATCGAAATGAGGGAGTTCAGCGCGGTGACGCGCACGTACTGCCCGGTGCCGCCGTTCTCACGGTGCAGCAGCCCCGCGGCAATGGCCTGGAACGCGTGCATGGCGGTGGCCATCGAGGCGATCTCGAAACCGACGCGGCATGTCTCGCCGCCCGGATCGCCGACGTAGCGCGTGAAGCCGGACATCGCCTGGAGGGTCAGCTCCGACCCGGAGCAACCGGCGAACGGACCCTGCGGACCCATGTCGTCGATCTCGCAGACCACGAGATGCGGGTGGCGGCGCGCGACGTCGCGCCAGTCGATGCAGTCCGGCTCGCCCGGATCGTTCTGGGCGACGACCGCGTCCGCTCTCGCGAGGAGGGACTCGAAGCGCGCACGCGCGCCGGGCTCCCGGAGGTCGAGGGCCACGCTCAGCTTGCCCCGGTTGAGATGGACGAACACCGCCGCATCGTCGCCGACCATCGGCGGCCCCCATTCGCGTGCCCGATCGCCGTCGGGGGGCTCGATCTTGATCACGTGCGCGGCGAGATCCGCGCATTGCAGCCCGCAGCATGGCCCGGCGATGCCTTCGGCGACCTCCAGAATCACGAAATCCCGCAGCGGGTTCATTGCGCGAGTCAGGTCTTCGCGAGCGTCTTCTCGAGCTGGACGCCGAAGATGGCGCGCGTGATCACGACGAGGGCCATCATGATGATCGTCTGGATCACGCCGAGGGCGGAGGCGAACTGGTAATTCCCCGCGTCCATGAAGTGCCAGGTGAGGACGGAGAGCACCTGGCTGTTCTGCGAGTACAGCAGCAGGGACGCCGACAGTTCCTTGATGCTCATGAGCATCACGAAGAAGAGAATCGCGATCAGCGTCGGCTTGAGCAAGGGCATCGTGATCGCGCGCAGCGTCTTGAGGCCACCGCCCCCGAGATGCGCGCGCACTGCTCGAGCTCGGGGTGGACCTGCAGGATGGCCGAACGACTCACCACGATGCCGTACGGCAGGAACTTGGCGACATACGCGAGCAACAGGACCCAGACGGTTCCGTAAAGGGGCGTCTGCACGTACGTCCAGATCAGGCCGAGACCGTAGACGAGGCCCGGCACAGCTACCGGCAGCACCCCGAAGAACGCGAGGATCTTGGTCGACGGGCTCGGGCGGCGCACCTCCATGTAGCTGATGAGCAGCCCGGCGAGCACGCAGAGCCCGCCGCTGATGACGGCAAGGTACAACGTGTTCCAGATCGCGTCGCGGATGTTCTGGAAGGTGAAGATCTGCTGATAGTGGCTGAGAGTGAAGATCTCGCGCGTAATCATCGGGGCGCTGTATTTCATGAACGAGGACAGCACCAGCGCGCCGAACGGCAGCACGTCCGCCGAGAGCACGTACAGGCCGATGAACAGCAGCGCCAGCCATTTCCACGCCCCGAGCGGCAGCGGCCGGCCGCGGAACCCCTTCCCGGTCACCGTGACGTAGCGTTCCGAGCGCTGCGTGACGCGCCGTTGCAGCCAGATCCCGAACACGGTGACCCAGAGCAGCATGGTCGCGCCGGCGGCGGCATGCGCGCTGTGCACGGGGAACACCGTGGCATCCTGGAAGATTTTCCAGGGCAGCGTGGTGAAGCCCACTGTCGAGCCGATGACGCCGGGAATGGTATACATCTCCGCCGCGAGGATGAAGATCAGCAACCCCGAGGCAAGGATCGCCGGCATCGCCATCGGCACGGTGACGCGCATGAGCGTTTGCAGGGGCGTGGCGCCGGTGGTGCGCGCCGCCTCCTCGAGCGACGAGTCCATGGCGCGCAGGTTGCCCACCGTGAACAGGTAGGCGAACGGACAGAAGAACAGGAACATCACCCAGACCACGCCGCCGTAGTTCCACACGTTGACCAGCGGCCCCGGATCGAGCCCCACCGTACTCAAGACGGCGCTCACCACCACGTTGATGAAGCCGGTCTTCTCCGACCCGAGCGCGATCCACGCGATCAGTCCCGTGAACGGCGACAGGAAGAGCGGCATGATGATGAGCAGATCGAGCCCGTTCTTGAACGGCAGATCGGTCCGGGCCATCAGGAGCGCCATGCCCATGCCGACCACCAGCGACAGGAGCGTGACCAGCGTCGCGAGGATCAGCGCATCAGCGAGATACCCGAGGTATTCGGCGGTCGCATACACTTCGATGACCGCCTGCAGGCTGCGGTCGTCGGACAGTCCCGTACGCGTTTCGCGATAGAAGCTCGCGTCGATGGTGTAGAGGAGCGGGAGGATCGCGACCGCGATCACCGCCACACCGAGTAATGCCCAGAGCAGCCGCTCGCCGCCCCAGCGCCACAGCAGATTACGCTTTAGCGAAGCATCTGCAAATGGCGACGGGATCGGGGCGCTCGCCACCGACATCGGATCACCGAGCCTGCTTCAGGATGTTGATCCAGAGATCCATGTCCTTGTGATAGTCGCGGTCCCAGCGATCGAAGTCGACGGCGTAGGGCTGCGCAATGGGCTTGTACCAGGCTTCCTTCGTGACCGAACGCTGGTCCTTGAGCCCGGTCATGACCGTGGCGGATCCGTACAGCTGCTGGATGGCGATCTCGCCCTCCTCGCTCATCGACCAGTCCTGGAACAGTCGCGCGGCATTCGGATGCGGCGCGTACTTCGAAATCGCCTGCCACGAGTTGCCGAACGTCGGGGTCGGCTTGGGATGCAGCCAGCGGATGGGAGCGCCCTGCTGCCACTTGGTGATGGCGATGCCTTCCCACGTCCAGTACGTGAAGTCGTGCTCGCCGGCGATGACGCGATCGAGTCCGACGAGAACCTCGGAGTACACGGCCGGCTTCTGCGCAGCGACCTTCTTGAGGAACTCGGGACCGTAGCGGTCCTTGAACTTGGGATCGAGGAACATGTGGATCGCCGCGTAGCAGGCGCCGCACTTCATGTTCGTCACGGCGAAGCGACCCTTGAAGCGCGGATCGAGCACGGCATTCCAGTCCGACTCGAGCAGCTTCACTTCCTCGGGCGTGACCTTGTTGACGTTGTAGATGATCGCGTTGTCGGTCGTGTAGTTGGAGTACGCGTGATTCTTCAGGCGGAACTCTGGCGGGTAGCGGTCGTTGGCAGGCACCTTCCACTCCGCGACGTGGCCATCGGCCACGAGTTGCGCCATGCTGGGCCGATCGCTGATGTGCAGGATGTCGACGTTGTGCTGCTTCGCCTTCACTTCCTGCATGAAGCGCTGGTACTGCTGGATCCCGACAATCCGCAGCACCTCCACCTTGATGCCTGGGTATTTCTTCTCGAACGCGAGCGCGATGGCCTGCATGGGCTCGAGCGGCGCGCTCTCGTACCAGACCACCTTCCCTTCCTTCTTGGCGGCCTCGTAGAGCTTTGCCTCATCCGTCGGATAGCTCTGGGCCGCAACTGGCGCTGCGCAAAGCATTGCCGCGCCAGCCAGCAACCCCCACCATCCCCGTGCCGATTTCCATGCTGCCATGGTCTCCTCCTCCCAGAGTCGCCGGTGTGTTGCAGGCCCGGAAAAGTATACAAGCGCGCATGGGGTGTGTACAGGTTGGAGATGGCGCGACACGTCACCGATGTCATCCGAGCGCGTTGCTGCATTGCAGTGCAGCGATGCACCTTGCAGCGCGAACCTCGAAAGGCTCCGCGCGAAGCTCCGTGCAGCGACAGCCGGAATGGCCACGCGACGACATTCGGAATGCTCCCCGGCTCGCTCGACTTCTTCCTCGTCCTTCTCCATGCATCGAGCGTGCGTCGCGCATTCTCGCTGGGATTCATTGGGCTGAACTCCTGCAGGATGCGGTTGCGTCGCAGCGCGCGCCTGGTGGCGGAGCTGTCCGCGGGCCCGGCTCCGGATTCGTCCGCGCCCACCGGCATCGCATTCGTTGCCTCCCTAGTGTCCGCGTGCGGCACGCCGTACCAATAGCGCCGCTCGACGTCGCGCTGCGCTCGCCAGCGCACTTCGGCATGTCCGGCGCCACGTCGAGCGTGATCGCGCCCTGCAGATCGGTACGCGCGAGCACGGCGCCGTGCTCCGCATAGCGCGCGACGATCTCCGGACGCGGATGCCCGAACCGGTTGCGGTAACCGGGCGTGAAGACAGCGATCTGCGGCGCCACTTCCACGACGAACTCCGGTGTCGACGAAGTGCGTGAGCCGTGATGCGGGACGACGAACACGTCTGCCGGACGCAGCACACCCCGCGCGAGCAAGGCAGCCTCGCTGCGCGCCTCGATATCCCCAGTCAGCAGAACGCTCCGGTTGCCCGCCTCGATGCGCACCACGCACGAAAGATCGTTCGTGCGCAGGCGCGCGCGTGCCGACGCGCCCGCCCCTGCAACGTCGGAATACCACTCCGGCGGCGGGTGCAGCACCTCGAAGCGCACGCCGTCCCACGCCCACGCCTCGCCCGCGACGCAGCGCTCGGGCGGCGCGCGAGCCGGCGCGAACATCGGATGCGTGCGCTCCACCGAGCTCAGGATCCGATCCACCGGCACCGTGTGCAGGATGCTGCCCGTGCCGCCGCTGTGATCGGCATCGAGATGCGACACGACCAGCGCGTGCAGACGGCCCACGCCCGCTGCACGCAGGAACGGCGCCACGATCCGGCCACCCGCATCGGCCTCGTCGTGAAAGCGTGGCCCGGTGTCGTACAGCAGCGCGTGCGCGTGCGTCTGCACGGCCACGGCAAGGCCCTGCCCGACATCGAGCACCGTGATGCGCACAGCGCCCGGCGCGGGGGGCAGCGGACGTTCGGTGAAGAGCGGCAGCAGCCACACGACGCCCAGCGAACGCATGGGCACGCCACGTGGCGCGAGCAGCCACAGCACGCCCGCCATGCCCGAGCCGAGTGCCCACAGCGGCGGTGCGTGCTGCTCCCACGTCCGGCCCGGAAGCGCGGCGAGCCATTCGCAGCGACGGCATCAGCGCCGCGAACACGGCATGCGCCGCCTGCCACGGCAGGTCGAACGGCAGCACGATCGCCAGCAGCGCGAGCGGCACGACCGCGAACGTCACGGCCGGAATGGCGATCGCGTTCGCGACGGGTGCCACCAGCGAGACCTGCTGGAACACGCCGAGCGTGAGCGGAACGAGGCCGATCGTCACGACGAACTGCGCACGCGTCGCCGCTTGCAGACCGCGCGCGCAGCGCGTGCGTGCGCGATGGAGGCCGGGAGTGCAGGCGTCCGGTGCCCGCATACAGCAGCAGACCGACTGCGCCGAACGACAGCCAGAACCCCGGCGTCAGCCCGGCCCACGGATCGAACGCGAGCACCGTGGCCAGCGCCCACAGCCACACGACGCGCGCGGTGCCGGGGCGGCCAAGCCACAGGCCCACCGCCGCCACCGCCAGCATGATGAACGTGCGCTGCGCCGGGATCTGCGCGCCGGCGAGGAGCACGTAACCGAAGGCCGCGAGGGCGCCCACTGCAGCGGCGATGCGACGGGCAGGTATCCGGGTCGTAACCCAGGTGCTCCGGCGTGCAAGACCGAACGCGAGCGCGGCCGCAAGCGACGCGAACACCGTCACGTGGAGCCCGGAGATGCTGATCAGATGCGTCGTTCCGGTGCGGTTGAAGACGAGCCACTGCGCCTCCGGAATCGCACGCTGCTCGCCGATCGCAAGCGCCACGATCACGCCTGCGTACGGCGCAGCGCCGAGCGCCCGCAATGCCCTGTCGCGCACGCTGCTCGCGCGCACGCTGCACGTGATCGACCATCCGCCCGGCGAAGGCCTCGATGCGCGCGTTGTCGCCGCTGGGACGCACGTAGCCCGTCGCGCGCAGCTCGTTCTGCAGCAGCCATGCCTCGAGGTCGAAGCCGTGCGGGTTGACGGTGCCGTGCGGACGCTTGAGGCGGACGGTGAGGCGCCACCGTTCCGCTGCGCGGATGACGGGCACATCCGAGGTGCCATCGCGTGCGCTCGGAAACCATGCGAGCGACAGCCGCGAGGGCACCACGGCACCGGGCGTGAGGACGCGCTCGACCGCGAACGCGAAGCGCGTGCCGCGCGGCGACGCGCTCGGCAGCTCGTCGACCACGCCCACGAGCGTGATGTCGACGCCCTCCCAGCGCGTCCGGCAACGCGTCGGCCAGGCGCAGCTGCGCACGCCACGCTGCGTAACCGAAGCCGACGCACGTGCCATCGCGGCACCGAGGACGCGCCGAACGCAGCCGGGCCCGCATCGCCGCCGCGACAGCCCGACGCGTCGAGTGCCGCATCGCACGATGCCCGAGAGCACGGCAAGCGCGACCGCCACCGCACGCGCAGTGCGCCTGCGGACGGGAGTTCGGCCCGCCACTGCAGGGCGATGCGCCTCGGCAAAGCCAAGGAGTGCGAGGTGCAGGCCGGGCATACGAGGGCCGCGCGCTGACTGTTTAGCGGCGACCGGGGACGGGAGAGCCGCCGGGATCCGAGCGCGGGGTTGCGGCGACTCGAGCGCGGCGAGAGAGCGCGGGGATCGGCCTGCATCGGACATGCTGCCGAGCCTTTCGCGCCCGTGCTGCAGCGGCGGCAGGGCATGGCGACGCCTCGACGTGCGCCCGAAGCAGCCGGGCGCACGCCCGCCGGCGCGCGGCACCCGAGCCGCGGCGGCGGCCTAGGCTGCTCCACGCAGCGGCGATGACGCGACCAGCTCCACCAACGCCGCGCCGTAACGTTCGAGCTTCTTCGTGCCCATGCCCTGAATGGCGGAGAGCTCCGCGCGCGTTCCGGGCCGCAGTCGCGCGATCTGCGCGAGCGTGCTGTCGTGCAGGATCACGTACGCCGGCACGGCCTGCGCCTTCGCCTCGGCGAGGCGCCAGCGCTTGAGCTCCTCCATGAGCGTCGCGGCTTGCGCGCTGAATTCCGATCGCTGCGCCGCCCCGAGCTCGCTTCCCGCGGGGCGCCGTCGTCGTGACGTGCCTCATCTCCACCGAGCGCTCGCCCTTGAGCACCGCACGCGCAGCCTCGGTCAGCCGCAGCGCGCCGTGCGACTCGTGGTCGACGCGCGCGAAGCCCAGCGCGACGAGCTGGCGGAAGACCCCGCGCCATGCCGTGTCGTCGAGCTCGGCGCCGATGCCGAACACCGACAGCCGATGATGATCCCAGCGCGTGACGCGCTGCCCATCGCGTCCACGCAGGACGTCGATCAGGTGCACCGCACCGAAGCGCTGGCCGGTGCGATAGATCGCGGACAGCGCCTTGCGCGAGGCATCGGTCGCATCCCACGTGCGGGGCGGCTCGAGGCACGTATCGCAGTTGCCGCACGGGCCGCTCGCCTCGCCGAAGTACGCGAGCAGCTGCACGCGCCGGCAGCCCGGCGCTTCGCACAGTCCGAGCAGCGCATCGAGCTTGGCCGTGGAGACGCGCTTGTAGGCGTCGCTCGCCTCCGAGGTCTCGATGAGGCGCCGCTGCTGCACGACATCGCCCAGACCGTACGTCATCCACGCATCCGCGGGCTCGCCGTCGCGACCCGCGCGACCGGTCTCCTGATAGTAGCCTTCGATGCTCTTCGGCAGGTCGATGTGGGCGACGAAGCGCACGTCCGGCTTGTCGATGCCCATCCCGAACGCGATGGTGGCGACCATCACCACGCCGTCCTCGCGCTGGAACCGGGCCTGATGCTCCGTGCGCGTCGCGGTGTCCATCCCCGCGTGGTAGGGCAGCGCGGACACGCCCCGGCTCGCGAGCCACGCCGCGGTCTCGTCGACCTTGCGCCGCGAGAGGCAATACACGATGCCGGCCTCGCCCGCGTGCTCCGTCCGGATGAACTCGAGCAGCTGCGCGCGCGCATCGACCTTCTCGACGATCGTGTAGCGGATGTTCGGCCGGTCGAAGCTCGACACGAACATGCGCGCCTTGCCGAGCCCGAGCCGCTCCACGATCTCGGTGCGCGTGTGCGGATCGGCGGTGGCCGTGAGCGCGATGCGCGGCACCTCGGGAAAGCGCTGCTGCAGCAACGAGAGCTGCAGGTACTCGGGCCGGAAGTCGTGCCCCCATTGCGATACGCAGTGCGCTTCGTCGATCGCGAAGAGCGCGAGCGGGACCTGCGCGAGCCGATCGAGGCAGCGCGGCATGGTCAGCCGTTCCGGCGCGACGTAGAGCAGGTCGAGCTCGCCCGCGGCGAGCCTGCGCTCCACCGCACGCGCCTGCTCCATGCTCTGGGAGGAGTTGAGGAACGCGGCGGCGACGCCGACCTGTTGCAGCGCCGCCACCTGGTCCTGCATCAGCGCGATCAGGGGCGATACCACCACGCCCGTTCCCGGGCGCAGCAGCGCCGGGATCTGATAGCACAGCGACTTGCCGCCGCCCGTGGGCATCAGCACGAGCGCGTCGCCGCCCGCGACGACGTGATCGATGATCTCGCGCTGCGCGCCGCGGAATGCGGGATACCCGAACGTGTCGTTCAGGAGGGTGAGCGCGGTGTCGGGGGACTTCACGCGAGCGAGCCGTAGAGGTGATCGCCTCGGCGCCGCGAGCTGACGCCTTGGCGCGCGTCGCAGCCGGGCAAAAGATGCGCATTGTAGCCAACGCGAGCCCGCAACGTGGCTCGGTGCACGCAAGACTAGCGTAGCTGCCGGCGTGCGAAGTGCGCGATCGGCCGAACGGCCGAGCGCGCCGCACGCATGACCGGTCCGACGCAACCCGTGAGCGTTTGACACGCCGCGGCGCGCTTCACGAAAATGCGCAATCGCCATGAAACCCGCCCGGCATCCCACCGCTCTGCGCGTTGCGCAGCTCCTGCGCGAGGCGGGCATCGAAACGCGCGTCGTCGAGTTCGAGCAGCCCACGCGCACGAGCGCCGAGGCCGCAGCCGCCATCGGCTGCTCCAGCGCCGAGATCGCCAAGTCCATCGTGTTTCGCGGCGAGGCGAGCGGCGAGGCCGTCATCGTGGTCGCGAGCGGCGACAATCGCGTGAGCGAAACGAAGGTGGCCGCGATCGTGGGCGAAGCGCTCGGCCGCGCGGATGCGGACTTCGTGCGCAACGCCACCGGCTACGCGATCGGCGGCGTCGCACCGATCGGTCATGCGCGGGCGGTGAAGCTCCTGCTCGACCAGGACCTGCAACGCTTCGGAACGATCTGGGCCGCGGGGGGCACGCCGTTCTCGGTATTTGCGCTCACGCCGCAGCATCTGCGCAGCGCCACGGGAGCCGACTGGGTCGACGTCAGGGCCTAGCGGGCGCGCCGCTCAGCGCGCCGGCGCGCCATCCTCGAACCTCTCGTCGGCCTGCTCGCCGCCGAAGAACGACGCGGGATACAGCGCACGGAAATCCGCGGCGACCTTCTCGAACGGGAAGTCCGACCAGATCCCGCTGTCGCGCACGTATTCCATGTGCCGGCGATCGAGCGCGTCGTATTCCTGGAAGATGGCATCGCGCCTGCCGTCGAACTCGGTCGGACGCACGTGGAAGCGCTCGCACAGCTCGATGTTGAACGCCGGTGCCGCTTTCACCCAGCGACCGCCGAGGTAGAGCACGGCATAGCCATGGTGCACGAACAGCGTCTGGCCGCCCATCCGGGCCTTGAGCTTCTCGGTCGTGAGGTGATTGACCACGTCGGACAGCCCGATCGCCGCAGGAATGCCCGACGCGCGCGCGACCGCGGCCAGCAGAATGGCCTTGGGCAGGCAATACGCGTTGCCGGCTGCGAGGACGCGGCTCGCCACGTAGTCCTCCGGCACGAGCCGCACCGCAAACGGGTCGTAACGAACGCCGTCGCGCACGGCATAGAAAAGCTGCACGGCACGCTCGATCTCGTCGGCAGCGCCCGCAGTGACGTCGTGCGCGAAATCCCTGATCGTCGCGCTGTCGCTGTCGAGGAAACGGGTGGGCTCGAGGTATGCGGGACCCGGCTCGGGCTTCCCTGGGGCAGGCGTGTGGATCATGCGCTCGAGGATAGCACCGCGGGGGCGCGTAGCGCGCATCGGGACGCTCGCTCGACTGCCTTCGCTCCTGCCGCGCACTTCGGCCTTCGCGCTACGGCGACGCAACCGCGACGGCGTTGGCGCCTCATTCCCTCGCGGGCAGGAAGCGGATGTCGCCGTACCATGCTTGCGCCTTCGCGCCGGTGTTGTCGGTGTCGGTCATGACGCCGACCGCGATCAGCCGTCCCGGCGGCTCTCCGAATGCGCGCTGGAAATCCTCCAGCAGATTGCGCTGCAGCGTCTGCCACTTGCCGACCTCGCTCGTGCCGCTCGAAGCCGCCACCATCTGGATGCGACGCGTGCGGGGATTCGGAATGACCGTGCCGACCGGCGCGTCATTGGACCAGACGTACATCAGCGTCGCGTAGGGCAGCTCGCGACCCGACAGCGAGCGGCTCAGGAAGAACACGGCCCGCTCGCCGAGCGGCAGCGAGCGCTTGTTGCCGTCGAACTCGAAGATGAGGCGCACGGGCGAGTCTTCTCGCGCGGCGACGGCACTGTCCGCACCGTCGATCACGTTCGCGATCTTCCAGCGCCACTGCACGATGGGCGCCGCGCGCGGGTCGAACGCCGTGGTGATACCCAGCGCGCTCGCGGACGCGTCGGCGCGCGCGTGCAGCACGACCGTACCGTGATCGTCGACGAGCTCGTACACGGTCGGACGCTTGTTGTCGGTGAGCGGGACGGCTTCCCAGCCGTCGGGATGCGGCGCCCCCAGCGGGCCCGCGGAGAACGGCGTCACGAGCGGCGCGCGCTCGATCACGGGCTGCGCGCTCGCTGCCGAAGCGGCGGCAAGCAGCGACGCCGTGAGCAGCAGGAGCGGGAGGACGACGCGCTGTGTCATGTCACCTCGGCCGGCCGTGCAGTCGGTCACGTGCACCTGCACGTGCAGTGCGCAGTCGCGGCGCCACAGGGTCGGGCGACCGCGAGTCCGCGCATATGGCACCACGGCAGGTGCGCACGCCATACGCAATATTGCGATCACCGGATCACCGGCGATCGAGGATCAGTCTACCGCCGCATGGACCCGAAGTATCGGGCCGCGATGTTTCTGCTCGCGCTGCGCGGTCGGGCGCCGTCCCGCGTCAACGTGGCGCGCCGCGACCGATCACGCCCGCGCTGCGATCGGCTCGTCGTCGGTGCTCGGCTCGGGTTGCTCGGCCGCGCGTTCGTCGTCGAGCGGGCCGTCCTCGAGGATCGGCGCCGCATCGTCGGCGAGCCGCCAGTCAGCACTTTCGCCGATCAGCGCCGCGTCGTCGGGCAGGTCGTGCGGCAGGAATCCGCCCGACTGGTGCTTCCAGAGCGTGGCGTAATGGCCGCCGCGACGCAGCAGCTCGTCGTGCGTGCCTTCCTCGATGACGCGCCCCTGCTCGAGCACGATGAGCCGGTCCATGCGCGCGATCGTCGACAGCCGATGCGCGATGGCGATCACCGTCTTCCCTTCCATCAGGCCCAGCAGCTGATCCTGGATCGCGAGCTCCACCTCGCTGTCCAGCGCAGAGGTCGCCTCGTCGAGCACGAGGATCGGCGCGTCCTTCAGCACGACGCGCGCGATCGCGATGCGCTGGCGCTGGCCGCCGGAGAGCTTCACGCCGCGCTCGCCGACGTGCGCGGCGTACCCGGTGCGACCCTTCCAGTCCTGCAGGTCCACGATGAAGTCGTGCGCGTGGGCCTTGCGTGCCGCCGTCTCGATCTCGGCGTCCGACGCCTCGGGCCGGCCGTAGCCGATGTTCGCCGCGATCGAGCGATGCAGGAGCGACGTGTCCTGCGTGACCATGCCGATCGCGCCGCGCAGGCTCTCCTGCGTGACGCTCGCGGATGTCCTGCGCCGTCGATGCGGATGCTGCCCTGCTCCAGGTCGTGGAAGCGCAGCAGCAGGTTGACCAGCGTCGACTTGCCCGCACCCGAGCGGCCGACCAGTCCCACGCGCTCGCCGGGGCGGATCACGAGATCGAGGTCGTCGAGCACGCGCCGGCCATCCGTGCGGCCGTAGGTGAACGAGACGTGCTCGAACCGGATCTCGCCGCGCGGGACCGCGAGCTCGCGTGCGCCCGGGCGATCGGTCAGGGCATGCGGCACGGCGATGGTTTCGATGCCTTCCTGCACCACGCCGATGTTCTCGAAGATGCCGGTCACTTCCCAGCTGACCCACCCGGCGACGTTGGCGATCTGCCACGCGAGCGGCAATGCGGTCGCCACGATGCCAGCGCTGACCTGGCCCTGTCCCCACAGCGTGATGCCGATTCCCGCGGTGCTCACGAGCAGCGCGGCGTTCATCGTCGAGAGGATCGCCATGAAGCGCGTGATGAGCCGCATGTGGGCGGCCATCGCGCCGGTGTGGCCGTCGACGACCTCGCGCACGTACGCATCCTCGTCGCGGGCGCGCGCGAACAGCTTCACGGTGAGGATGTTGGTGTAGCTGTCCACCACGCGCCCCATCACCAGCGAGCGCAGCTCCGAGCTCGCCTTGGCGAGATCGCGCATCCGCGGCACGAAGTGGCGCAGGAAGAACACGTACCCCGCGAACCAGAACACCGTCGGGATGGCGAGGCGCCAGTCCGCCATCGCCATCAGCACGAGCGCGGTGAGGCCGTACATCGCGATGTACCAGACCGCGCGGATGCTCGACACCACGGACTCGCGCAGCGCATTGCTCGTCTGCATCACGCGATTGGCGATGCGGCCGGCGAAATCGTTCTGGAAGAACGGCCAGCTCTGGCGCACGACGTGCCAGTGGCTCTGCCAGCGGATGAGGCTCGTCACGCCCGGCAGCACGGCGTTGTTGCGAACGAGGCTGTCGGCGAGCAGCGTCAGCGGCCGCCCGAACAGGATCAGCGCCGCCATGCCGAGCAGCATCGGCACGGCCGCATGGAACGCCGCGGCGCGATCGGGCGACTCCATCAGCGTGACCAGCTTGCCGATGAATACCGGGATGAAGGTATCGACCAGCGCCACCGCAAGACCGGTGACGAACATCGCGACGAACAGCCCGCGCGTCTGCCGGATGAAGTGCCAGTAGAAGGCGATCAGCCCGGGCGGTGGCGCAGCGCGGGGCAGCTCGGTCGGACGTACCCGAGTCTCGAAGAATGCGAACATGGTGGTCGCCAGTGCGTCGCGACGCACGCTCGTGGCAGGCGCCGCGGTCCGGTGAAAGACCGCGATTGTAGCGACCCTACGGCGGGAGGTCGACTCCGGCCGACTCAGGCGGGAAGCGCGATCTGGCGATAGTGCTCGCAGGCGCCGGCGCACACCGGGCACTTCGGCGTGGGCACCTTGTTCAGCGTCGAGCCGCAAGCCTGGCAGACGAAATAGATTCCGGTCTTCTCGTCGATCGCCTTCGCGACCTGCTCGAACAGCATCGGCGAATAGCGCCGGATCTTCTGGATGAGGTCGCGGTGCTGTCGCTCCGACGACCACGCGAAGGTCACCAGTCGCTGCCCTTCCTCGTGCCCCTCCGCTTTCATGCGCTCGAGCGTGCGCGGATAGAGCTGATCGATCGAGTCGATCTCGTCGTCCACGGCAGCGATGAGATTCTGCTTGGTCGTCCCCCGCTTGATGTCCGTGGGGCCGACCCTGGGCTCGCCCCCGAGGCGCACGATCAGGCCGTCGAAATTGCGCGCGTGCACGCCTTCCGACGCTGCGAAGGCGGTGAACATGTAGGCGATGCCCTTGTAGCCTTCCTGGCTCGCAACCCCCGCGAAGTCCGCGTAGCGCCGCTGCGCGTTGGTCTCGCGCTGCAGGGCGTAGGCGAGCGCGGCGAGCGTCTGCGGATAATCCGCGGCCGCCGCGAGCACCCAGCCCGAAACCTGCGGTCCCTGCGAGAAGCGCGGCGAGCTCGCGCAGGAAGCTACGGCGGGCAGCGCGCGAGTGGCGGATCCCGCTGGCGACGGTGGTATGCATACGCACCTCCTGAAGACAGCGTAGGAGGTCGCGCCGCAGCACCCGCTTGCGTTTCATCAAACGGGCGTGAGGACGAATGGCTGCCCTCGCCTCGGAGTCGGGTCGGGCACCCGAGACTGCGTGCCCGGAGGACTTCGGCAGCTTCGTCGATCACTTCGCATTGCCCTTCGACAGCGCCTGCACCTGGGCCCTGAGCTGGGCCACCTCGGTGCGCAATGCCGCCAGCTCCGCCCGCAACGACTCGTCGCGGCCCCAGATGATGTCGCCGTCGTTGGTGATCCGGAACGCGTAGCTCGAGTCCGGCTTCACCACCCGCACGTAGTCGCCCGTCGTCCCTACGCTCCGGTTCCATTGCAGCAGCGATGCCGTCACGTCGAGCGAGCTCTGGACCACGGCGATGTGATCGACCGCCGTCTGCTGACCATCGCTCGCGAACCACAGGCCCGCCCCGGTGTAGGGTCCCAGCGCGAACTGCTCGGCCCAGACGACGCTGCTCGTCCTCGCGCCGCGGACCGCGGTCTTGCGGGCGATGACGGCCCCGGTGCTGCCCGCCTCCGCTTCCACCCGCGCATAGTCGGGCGAGACCGTCCCTGCGCCCCGATTCACCATGAGCCGCAGATCCTGGTACGCGTTCGAGCCCGCCGCTCCCCTGACGCGAACGATGCTGTTGTTGCCGGCGAACTGCGCACCCGTACCGATCTTGGCGGCGATCTCGTACCGATTGATGTCCGATTCCCGGTGATCCGGGATGTCGAGCGCGCCCGTGAAGAAGTGCGTGACGGCGAGCGCTCCGTTCGCGAGCGCGTACGACTGCTCGATGATTTCGTACAGGGTCATGGAAGCTTCCGATGCAACGGTGGAGGAGCCAAGTGTGCCCCGCCTTGCGCGCCGCGGCCTGCGGCCCCTAAACCGGCGACGCGGCAACGGCAGTGCTCCGGCGCGCATGCGCGCCCGGCGACGTGCCCGCCCCGCTGTCCTGAAATGCAAAGACGGAACACTCGCGATCGCGCGATGCTGATCAGATGTCGATCAATCTGCGACACCGGGATCGGGTCCGTCGATGAAGCGCGTCCTGTCGTACGGCGGGTGGCTGCGTGCCAAGGTCAACATCATCTCGATCTTCCCGATCGAGCTGGCTGCTGTAATGCGTTCGGCGATGCAAGCGCTGCTGGCCCTCGTGCCGAGCCTGATGCTCGCCGCAGCGGTGCACGCCGCGCCGCTCGGGTCCGTCGGCCAAAGCCGAGGTCGACGGACTGCTGGCGCGGCTCGAAGCCTCCGGCTGCGAGTTCAACCGCAACGGCACCTGGTACACGGCTGCCGAGGCGAAACCGCACCTCCTGCGCAAGCTCAAGTGGCTCGAGGACAGGGGCGCCGTGCAGACCGCGGAGCAGTTCATCGAGCGGGCCGCCTCCGCCAGCAGCCTGAGCGGGCAGGCCTATCTGGTGCGCTGCGGCAGCGCCGCGCCGGTCCAGAGTGGCACCTGGATGCTGACGCAGCTGCAGGAGATGCGCTCCGCGGCGCGCGCAGCCGGCACGTCGCCCCCGCGATAGCGCTTCACTCACCCATTGGGCTATCGCCCTGGCGCACGGGCAAGCGGTGGCGCCGCTAGCGCGTCCTTCGCGCGCGTGGCTCTGACGCGTCCTGCAGGAACGGCAGCACCAGCGCACGGGCGTCGACCCGGGCGCCGAGGCGCGCGAGCAGAAGAAAGGACCCCGCCAGCTTGCGGTGCAGGAACATCGTTTCCGGAGGCGGCGGCCGCAGCAATCCGCGTCGAAACGCCAGGTCGAACCCGAGCTCGCGCGCCCGCGCAGCCAGACCCGACGCCGCGAAGTCGTAGCGCCCGCGATGTCGCAGCGGCTCGCACACCAGCATGATCACGTCGACCGCGGCGCGAATGCGGTCGGGCCGATCGTTTGCATCGACATAGCCGATGTCGGCGGCGAGTCGCGCGACGGCCGCGAGATCGCCGTCGATGACCGCACGGGTCACGCGAGCGTAACGCTCGACGAACTCGGGGCTGAACGCCTGCGTCGCTCCGAAATCGAGCAGCACGACGCGCCCGCTTTTCGGCTGGTAGAGATAGTTGGCGAAGTTGGGATCCGTCTGCATCACCCGGAACTCGAACAGCTCGCGGAAGAGCAGCCGTTCGAGCAGCGCTCCGATCGCGTCGCGGCGCGCCTGCGCAACGTCGAGATCCGCCAGCGACTCCAGCGGGACGCCTTCCATGTAGTCCATCGCCATGACGCGACGCGTGGTGAGATCCCAGTGCACGCGCGGGATCGCGAGTGCCGGTTCGTCGGCGACGAGCCTCGCATAGGCCTCGAGAAACTCGGCCTCCTTCAAGTAGTCGGCTTCCTGCGCGAGCTGACGTTTCGCCTCGGCCGCGATCGCGGCGACGTCGAGCTCGATCGGCAGCAGGTTGAACAGCCGAAGCAGCGTCGCGACGTTGTCCACGTCGCTCTCGATCGAGCGCGCGACGCCGGGATACTGGATCTTGAGGGCGAGATCGCGGCCGTCGCGGGTGCGCGCACGATGCACCTGTCCGATCGATGCCGCTGCGATCGGCTCCAGATCGAAATGCGCGAAGCGCGACTCCCAGCCGCTTCCATACTCGCGACCCAGCACGCGGCGCAACTGCGATGTCGGCATCGGTGTCGCTTCGGAGCGCAGCACCCCCAGGGCCTGTGCGAACTCGGGCGGCAGCACGTCTTCGCCCTGCAGCGAAACGATCTGCCCGAGCTTCATCGCCGCGCCGCGAAGATTCGCGAGCCGGCTCGCGAGCCGCTGCGCGTTGCGCAGCGAGAACATCGCGCTGCCCGGCTTCCCGGAACCGGAACGCACGAGTCCGCGCAAGCCGTCGAGCGCGCCGGCCGCCGCGAATTCGGTCACCGACCATCCGATGCGTGCGAGTCGACCGAGTCGCGTCTGCGGCACGGCCGCGGGCTTCGGTTTACGCGCCAACGCGGGGCCCCGGAAGCATCATGCCCTCCGCGCGCGCGCTGCCGATGCGCTTCGTGCTCACTTTGCCGGTGGCGGATTGCGCACGAGCCTGCCCGGGTCGTACCCGAGGGCAGGCAGCGCCGCCGTCAGGCGAGCGTACGTGGCCTCGTCCATCTTCGCGTCGCGCGCGAGGATCCACAGATACTCCCGCGAGGGCTCGCCCACGACCGCGTAGCTGTAATCGGGCGCGAGATCGATCACCCAGTAATCGCCCCACAGGAACGGCAGGAACCCGAGCCATGCGGGGACGAAGCGCACCTCGAGCTTCGCGGGCGCGACGACGCGCGCAAGCCCTTGCGCGCGCTGCATCGTGCCATCCTCCTTGCGGCAGGCATTGACCACCGTGATCGTGCCGTCCGCGTTGCGCGCGTAGCGGGCGGTCACATCGCCCACGCACATGCGCTCGAAGAAGTTGGGATAGCGCGCGATCTCGTGCCATTCGCCGACATAGCGATCGAGATCGAGCTGCGGCACGACGGGTAGCGGCGCCGCCCCCAGCGCGACGGCCGGCACCAGCAGCGCAAGACCGGCAACGACGCTCTCAGGCCGCATGGCGCGCACGACACGCCTCGAACCGCCGCTCGACGCGATTCGCAAACCAGTCGGTGGTGAGCTCGCGCGTGATCTTCGGGCTGTGCAGCCTGATCCGCGGGAGCACCGCCCGCGGCAGCGGCTTGCCTGCCGCGCGGTCGCCGAGCGCGAACACCTGCACGGACACCCTGCTGCGATCGAATGCGGCGCTCTTCCCGAGCTCGAGATCGTGCCGGATCTCGCCGTCGCTCATCCCGATCCGGCGCGCGAGCACGCGTGTGGCGAGTTCGGTGCTGCCCGGGTCGCTCGCGGCGCGCGCTCCGTCGTAGCGCAGCAGGTCCCCGTCGAGGGCGAGCGGAATGCCCGAGAGCTGCGTCACCGCGTTCTGGAAGCCCGCGTTGCGGCTCGCATACCATCCCGCGTTGAAGTCGGCGAACCGGTAGATGTAGCGCTCGTAGGCAGCAGGATAGTCGAGCAGGTGCGCGATGCCGAAATAAAGGCCGCCCCGGCGCGTGAACACCTCGTGGCGGATGGTTCCGGTCAGCGGATAGGGATAGGGCTTGCGCCCCGCGAAGCTCTCCGCAAACGCGATGCTCACCTGCATGGGCCCGCCGGTGCGCACGGGGTTGCGGTCGGCGAGGAAGCGTGTGGCCAGCGGCACCATGCCGATGAAGTCCTCGAAGATGTCGCTCAACTGCAGCTCGGTGCGCACCGCATCGATGCGCTCGCGGTAGCTTCGCCCCGTCGGCGACGGCAGCGCCAGCGCCGCATCGAGCACGAGCTTCGGAATGCCCGCGCGCTCGCGCTGCCGCTCGATCTCCTTCCACGCGATCGCCGCGAGGCCGGGCACGCCGGGATCGGCGCGGAATCCGGATTCCTGCTCGATCACGGCGATCACGGCGCACGCGTTGTCCGCCGTCGGCGCAACGTCCAGCGCCGCGATCCCCGCGTAGATGTCCGTGGCCCATCCGGCGCGGTCCTGGACGTTGGCGGGAAGCAGGCGCGCGACCAGCGCGCGGCCCTTCCGCGGCCGTCAGCGGCGGGTACGCCGGGACCGTACCCTCCGGCGTCGCGCATCCCGCGAGCGCGACCGCCACGGCGACGCTCGCGAGCCGGCGCGCAACCGCATCGCGCGCGCTGCACGTTCGGGGTGGGCAAAAAAGGATCATCATTGTTCCTGGACGCGACGTCGCGCGCATTGCCGCCAAGCCGGCATTGTGCCCGAGCCCCCGTTGCACCGGCGCGGCGCGCGCAATCACGACGGAAGGAGACACGATGCAGATCACCGACATCCTCGGCCAGATGGGCGGGCTTCAATCGATCGCGCGGGAGCTTGGCGTGAACGAGGCGCAGGTGGCAAGCGGTGCCGAAGCGCTGCTACCCGCGATCCTCGGCGGATTCAAGAAGCAGGCGCAGACGCAGCCAGGAGGTATCGAAGGACTGGGCGGCCTGCTCGGGCAGCTCGGCGGGGGCGGTCTTCTCGACAACGTGCTCTCGCCGCAGCCGACCGACGTCAGCCAGGGCAACGACGTGCTCGGCGAGATCTTCGGATCGAAGGACGTCAGCCGCACGGTGGCGCAGAACGCCGCGAGCCAGACGGGTCTCGATCCCGGCCTGCTGCGCAAGATGCTGCCGATGCTTGCGATGCTGGTCGCCGGATTCATGGCCCGGCAGCACGGCCAGGAAACCGCGGCTGCGACCCGGCGCGCAACCTCTGCCGACCGGCGGCAGCCTCGATGGTGGGCTCGGCGGTGCGCTCGGTGGCGGGCTCGGCGGCCTGCTCGGCGGGCTGCTCGGCGGCCACGCACCCGGCGCCGCGGCCGGCGCGCCGCAGAGCGGCCTCGGGGGACTCGCCTCCATGCTCGACATGAACGGCGACGGCAACGTGCTCGACGACATCATGCGCATGGCCGGCAAGGCAATGCGTTAGCGGCATTTTGTCCAATCCGGAATAGAGCGCGTTCGGTTTATGTTTTCGGGCGGGGCTGCGCAACGAGCGGCCCGCCCGAACCCGACGAACTCCCGGAGGACAAATGTTGAAGTGCAGGATTGCAGGCATCGTCTGCGGTGCCGTGTTGTCGATGGCCGCGAGCACGCTCGCGCATGCGCAGGCGTCTGCCGACATGTCGTTCTTCGTCACCAGCGAGGGCTCGGGCAAAGGCGCCGACTTCGGCGGGCTCGAAGGTGCCGACAGGCTTTGCCAGAGGCTCGCCGCCACCGCTGGCGCCGGCAGCAAGACGTGGCGCGCCTACCTCAGCACGCAAGGTCCCAACGCGGTGAACGCGCGCGATCGCATCGGCAAGGGCCCCTGGCACAACGTGCAGGGCGTGGTGATCGCGCGCAACGTCGACGAGTTGCACATCGGCAGCAACATCAACCGCGAGACGGGACTGACCGAAAAGGGCACCCGCGTCCCGGCGCGCCTCGATGCGCCGCCCAATCCGAACCAGCACGACATTCTGACGGGGTCGAAGGTCGACGGCACCGCGTTCCCAGCCGGTGAGGACCGTACGTGCGGCAACTGGACGAAGAGCGGTGACGGCAGCGCCATGCTGGGCCATTTCGACCGCATGGGCCTCGACAACAGCGAGAGCGCCCATTCGTGGAACTCGTCGCATCCGTCCGCGGGCTGCAGCGATCCCGCGCTGGCGAAGACCGGAGGTGCCGGCCGCCTCTATTGCTTCGCGGTCAACTGAGCGCGACATGCGCGCGGCGTTGCGCCGGAACGCTCACGCGTCCGGTGCAACGCGGGGCTCGCGCGCGAGCCAGTCCGCGATCGTCGCTTCGTAAGCCGCGCCGAGCTCGAGCACGGCGCGATCGGCCTGCGGGCGACCCATCAGCTGCATTCCCATCGGCAAGCCGTCGGCATTGAAACCGACCGGCACGCTCAACGCGGGAAGCCCGGCCAGCGTGGCGTAGATCACCACCTCCATCCAGCGATGGTAGGTATCCATCGCGCGGCCGTCGATCGTGCCGGGCCAGTGCAACGCGGCGTCGAACGGCCACGCCTGCGCGCTCGGCAGCACGAGGACGTCGCAGCGCTCGAACAGGGCCGCGACGTGCGCGTAGAACGCGCTGCGCTCGACGCTGGCGGCAAAGACGTCCGCAGCCGAGAGGCGACTCGCCCCCTCCGCCTCCCAGCGCGCTTCGGGCTTGAGCAACGCGCGTTGCGTCGGATCGGCGAGAAATGGCGCGACGCGGCCGGCGACGAGCCAATGTCGCCACACCAGCCACGTGCGCCAGACGCGTTCCGGCGCGAAGCCGAGCGACATCGGCTCGACGACGCACCCGATGCGCTCGAGGCGCGCGAGCCCCTCCGTGCATGCCTCGAGGATGCCCGGCTCCATCGCCAGATGACCATCGAGATCGCCGAGCCAGCCGATGCGGATACCGCGCGGCAACCCGCGAAACGGCGCTGCGAACGGCGCGCCGCTCTCCGCGATCGACAGCGGGACGCGCAGGTCGCGGCCGGCCTGCACGGAGAACAGCAATGCGAGATCGCGCATCGTGCGCGCCATCGGGCCTTGCGTGCCGAGCTGATTGACGAACTGGTCGCCGAACGGCCCCGAGGGCACGCGTCCGGGACTCGGCCGGAAGCCGAACACGCCGTTGTACGCGGCGGGATTGCGCAGCGAGCCCATGAAGTCGCTGCCGTCGGCCACGGGTTGCATGCGCAGCGCAAGACTCACCGCCGCACCGCCGCTCGATCCACCCGCCGTGCGCGACGCATCCCAGGCATTGCGCGTGACGCCGAACACGGTGTTGTACGTCTGCGAGCCGAGCCCGAATTCGGGCGTGTTGGTCTTGCCGATCACGATCCCGCCCGCGCGCTTCATGCGAGTCACCATGATGTCGTCCTGCGCCGGCACGTTGTGCGCGAGCAGCGGGGAGCCGAGCGTGGTGCGGATGCCGGCGGTGGGCGCGAGATCCTTGATCGCGAGCGGAAAGCCGTGCAGGACCCCGCGATCGGTGCCGGCGCAGAGCTCCGCGTCGAGCGCGTCGGCCTCGCGCAGGAGCGCATCGCGCGGCTGCAGGCTGACGATCGCGTTGTAGCGCGGGTTGAGCGCGTCGACGCGATCGAGATACGCGCTCATGACCTCGCGGCAGGACACGCGACGCGCATGGACGGCCTCGCTCAACGCGCAGGCCGTCAGCGCGAGGACAGGGTGCAGCGGCGGCGTCAGTGCCGCCCGCCCTGCGGCTGGCCGCCAGGCCCGCGCTGTTGCGAAGGCGGTCCGGGCTGCCGCTGCTCGCCGCGCTGCGGCGCGGACCCGCGTTGATGGGGCGGTGCCGGCTGCACGTAGTTGCGATGCGTTTCGGCCTGCTGCCGCACCGCGTTGTCGCGGGGCTGATAGCGGTAGCTGCGGTCCTGCAGCGCGTACTGCTGCGGGGGCGAGGGATAGCGCTGCTCGGAATACGGCCGCTGGTAATTCGGAAGCGGCGCCGGCGCAGGCGCGGCCCTGCGGTTCCAGCGATCCCAACCGTTGTGCTGCTGGGCCCAGTCGCGGCCCCAGTACTCGTTCCAGCGCGGCGGCCCGTCCTGGTGCGCGCCGTAGAAATAGTACGGCGGCTGACGGTAGTAGCGCACCGGCACCCGAAGCAGGTAGAGTGGCACGGCGTCGCGCGCCACCACCGCCCATGGCCCGTTGTACCAGGTGCTGGTGTACCAGTTGTCGGCCTGATAGAGCCAGTACATCCCGTCGTAGAAGAAGAAGTTGCCGTTGACGTTCGGAGCGTAATAGACGGGATAGTCCGGCACGCGCACGAGCTGCGGATAGGCCGGCAGGTTGAAGTACATCGACGCACCGGGGAACGTGATGCCGATGCTGATCTGCGCCGACGCGATGCCCGTGGAGCCCAGCAGGATCAGCGTCAGCAGGAGTGCCTTGCGCATGGTACGACTCCCTCGGAGGGCGCGACAGCGCCCGGATTGGGCATTGTAGGCGCACGGCGTGCCGACCCGGATTGCGTTTTGGCAACACGGAGCCCCCTTCGCCCGGGTGCTAGGCGATTGGACAATTCGCAATGACACACCCGCGGCGCAGGACCTAGCCTGAAAGTGTAGTCCACCCTCCATGAAGGAGCGAAGATGCGCGAATACACTGCGGATATCGCGAAGTACACCTCGAACGTGAACGCGGCGGCAGTCGACGCGATCGTGCGCTATTGCGGCATTGCGCTTCGCAACCGCGACTCGTCGCTCGTTTCGGCAACGGATCCGACCGAGCTCGCCACGGTGCGCGACGGCTTTGCCGCGAAGAAGCTGGGTCTCGCGCCGGAAGCCGCCGACGCCGGCATCAAGGCGGTCGCGGAAAAGATGAAGGCCGAGCCCAACAAGAGCCGCGTGACGTTCTATTACCTGCTCGCCGAAGCGACCAATACGCTGTCGAAGCTCGCCGCGTAATCCTGACGTTGCCGGGGTCCGGGCGCGCATCGCGCCCGGACGGCTGATGCGCAACCTGCCGCTCGGAAGCGTCTACCGGCTGCTCGAGCCCGGGCCGGTCGTGCTGCTGACGACCGCGCGCCGCGGTCGCGCCAATGTCATGACGCTGTCGTGGCAGACCATGCTGGAGTTCGAGCCGCCGCTCGTGGGCTGCGTGGTCAGCAATCGCAACTACTCGTTCGAGCTGCTGCGGGCGACGAAGGAATGCGTGATCGCGATTCCGACCCTCGAGCTCGCGCAGCAGGTGGTCGGTTGCGGCAACACGTCGGGGCGAGAGACCGAGAAGTTCGCCACGTTCGGCCTCACGCCCCGACCGGCCAGGCTCGTCCGGGCTCCGCTCATCGCGGAATGCTTCGCGAATCTCGAATGCAGGGTCGTCGACGGCAGCATGGTGCGCAAGTACGGCCTGTTCGTGCTCGAGGTCGTGATGGCGTGGAGCCACGGACGCATCGGCGAGCCACGCACGCTGCACCATCGCGGGAGAGGCGTGTTCATGGTGGCGGGCGATACGATCAGGCTGCCCTCGCGGGCGAAGTGAAGCGCGCGCCGGGTCGGCCCTTCCGTTTGCCCTACCCGGCTTTGAGGTTCCGGCTGATAAAGTCCATCGGAGGGCCGCGGCAAAGTGGGGGGGCACTTTCAATCACTATGTCAGCGGAGGACCTCATGATCTCTTGGGCCATCACGTTCTTCATCATCGCGCTGGTCGCGGCGGTACTCGGTTTCAGCGGCATTGCGGGCGCCGCCGCGAATATCGCGTGGATTCTCGCGATCATCGGAATCATCCTCGCGATCGTGTTCTTCATCTCGGGCCGTCGTCCGCGGCTGTAGCGCCCGCAAGGACGCGCGGTGCCGACTGGCGCGGGGTGCCGGTCGCGCGGCGGCGGAAGCGCAAAAGGGCGTCTCGCGACGCCCTTTTGCTTTTGGTGTGCGCAGCAGCGCGCAATGCCGATTCAGGGTGCGCGCACCGGCGATGCCCGCGTCGGTGCTGCAGTCCCGGCCTCGCATCCGACGGCGTGTGCAGGCAGGCTCAGCACGGCCTCCGCGCCCCCTTCGGGATGATTGCGCAGCTCAAGATCCCCGCCATGCGCGCGCGCGATCTCGCGCGCAATGCTCAAGCCCAGCCCGGTGCCGCCGGTAGCCCGGCTGCGCGAGCCTTCGAGGCGGTAGAACGGCTCGAACACGTGCTCGAGGGCGGACTCGGGAATACCCGGCCCGTGATCGCGAACCCGGATCGTCACGCCCGCGTCGCCCTGCTCCACGGTGACGTCGGCGCGCTCGCCGTAGAGCACCGCGTTGTCGATCAGGTTGGAGAGCGTGCGCTTGAGCAGCGCCGCCGACGCGAGCACGGGCCGCGTCGCCTGTCCCGCCACCGCGACGCTGCGGCCCATCGCCTGCTGGTCGGCCTGCACGCTCTCGACGAGCGCCATCACGTCGACGCGCTCGCGGGCCACGGCGCGGCTCACGCCGCGCATGAACTCGAGCGCCTGCGTGACCATCGCTTCCATCTCGAGCAAGTCCTTCTCGAACTGGTCGCGCTGCTCCGCGTCGTCCAGCAGGTCGGCACGCAGGCGCATGCGCGTGATCGGCGTCTTCAGATCGTGCGACATCGCGGCGAGCACGCGGGTACGATCGTCGATCAGGCGCGCGAGGCGGCCCTGCATCTCGTTGAAGGCATGCGCTGCCCGGCGCAGCTCCACGGGCCCCTCTTCCGGCAGCGGCGGACGGTGAATGTCGCGACCGAGATCCTCGGCCGCGGACGCGAGCACGTGCAGCGGCCGCGTCAGCCAGCGCACCGCGACGAACGACACGGCCAGCACGGCTGCGAGCAGGACCGCGAGCGTGGCCAGCAGGCGCCAGGGCGGCCCCGACGTGCTCGAAAGCGTGGTGTCGAACGTCGCCCAGGAGCCGTCGCGCAGTTGCACCTGCGCGAGCAGTGCGGGGCCGTCGCCGCCGAAACGATGCATGCCCGCGCCCATCCCCCTGTCCGGCGCCCGGTCCCATGCCCATGCCCAAACCCGGGCCCCTGCCGAAGCCGCCACCGGCGCGTCGCGCATCCGGCCGCTCGCCTTCGCCCGAAGCGGCGTCGCCCACCGGGGGCACGACGCGCACGCGCATCGCACGGTCATTCCCCAACGCGCTGCGCAACACGGTCGCGAACGTCGCCTGGCGCCAGTTGCCCTCCTCCGCCGCTTCGGGGATCGGCGGCCGGTCCAGGCTGACGGCGAACGGCGCGATGCTCAGCACCGCCGCGATGCGCGTGCGTTCCGCCGGCGTCATCGAGTCGAGGACTTCGACGATGTCGGCGATGCGCTGTGCGGGCTGCATGCCGCTCGCGCGCACCAGCAGGCGATCGCGCTCCGCGAGATTGAGGGTGGTGCTGAGCAACTGGGCGACGATCAATCCTCCGCTCAGCACGAGGACCAGGCGTCCGAACAGCGAGCGCGGAAGGAAGCGCATCACGGCTGCGCCACGACTTCCACGGCGAGCACGTAGCCTTCGCCGCGCACGGTCTTGATGAGGCGCGGGTCGCGCGGATCGTCGCCCAGGCGATGCCGCAGCCGGCTCACCTGCACGTCGATGCTGCGATCGAGGGGATCGGCCTCCTTCCCCTGCGTGAGATCGATGAGCTGATCGCGGTTGAGCACGCGATTGGGATGGTCGAGGAAGATGCGCAACAGGCGGTACTCGGCGCCGCTCAGCGCGGTGACGACGCCTGCCGACGACACGAGATGCCGGTGCGCCGTGTCGAGCACCCACGCGCCGAAGCGCAGGTGCCGCGCCGCATCGGGACGCATGTTCGAGGGCAGGCTGCGCGTGCGCCGCAGCACGACCTTGATGCGCGCGAGCAGCTCGCGCGCGCTGAACGGCTTCGCGAGATAGTCGTCGGCCCCCATTTCCAGACCGACGATGCGGTCGGTTTCCTCGCCGCGCGCGGTGAGCATGATCACCGGCACGTCGCACGATCTCGCGCGCAGGTTGCGGCACAGCGTCAGGCCGTCCTCGCCGGGCAGCATGATGTCGAGCACGATGAGGTCGACCCGCCCGGCCTCGAGCGCCTGCTCCATGCCACGGCCGTCCGCCACCGCCGTGGCACGCAGGCCGTTGCGCGTCAGATAGTCGCGCAGCAGACGCCGGATCTCGGGGTCATCGTCGACGATCAGGATGTGGTCGGTGGCGTCCATGGCGTGATTGTGAGGGCGATCCGCCGCGCCGCGCGACAAGAAAAGTAACGCCGTGTGTCAGCGCCGCGGCCCGTCACATTGCGCTACCAAATGGGCCTTGCGGCGACATCCGGCGGTTACATGCCGGTGCTCCAATGGGAACCGTGCGGGGAACGCAGCGAACGAGGCAGCGGCCCCGACGAGCCAGACTCCATCACGAACCCACGGAGAAGCACATGAAGCGCATTCGTCCAGTTGTCACCGGCCTCGCCGCCGCCTTCGCACTCGCCATCGCCGCTGCCGCTGCCGCGCAGCCGTACGGCGGCCCCGGGCCCGGCTACGGCGCCGGACCGGGCTACGGCATGGGACCCGGCTACGGCATGGGTATGGGCATGGGTCCCGGCATGGGCCGGGGACCGGGCCATGGCCCGCTTGCCGCCGCCGATGTCGCGGCCTATGCCGACGCGCGGCTCGCCGACATCAAGGCGCGGCTCGCCATCACCAGCGGCCAGGAGAGCGCCTGGCAGGCCTACGCGACCCAGTTCAAGCAGCAGGTACAGCAGATGCAGGCCTTGCGCGAGCAGATGTGGAACAACAGCACCAGCGCGACCGCGCCCGAGCGCATGACCCTGCACGCGCAGGCGATGCAGCAGCGCGCCGCCGGCATGACGGCGACGAGCAACGCGCTCGCCGGGCTCTATGCCGTGCTGACGCCCGAGCAGAAGGCGACGGCCGACCAGCTCTTCGCGCGCGGTGGCTTCCGCGGCGGCCGCGGCTGGCGCGGCTGACCCCCGCCGCTTGCGGATCGGGACGGCGGACGCGGGTGCGCTCGCGCGAAGCGGGCGCAGTACCGGCCGCCGTTCGCTCAGCCCCCGTACTCGGAGTAATTACTCGAAGTCGTTACTCCGAGTCAGGGGGTCGGGTTGCTGCGCGCCGGCTGAGGCGTCGGCGCATGGTGCATCATGGTGGCTTCGCGCCACCGCGCCGCTCATCAGGGCTTGCCATGCGTGCCGCCGTCTATACCCGCAAGGGACCTGCAGCCGAAGTGCTGCGCATCGAAGAGCGCCCGATCCCGGAGCCCGGGCCCGGCGAGCTGCGCGTGAAGCTCGCGTTCAGCGGCGTCAATCCGTCGGATGTGAAAAGCCGTGCGGGCACGTCGAGCCGTGCTGCGGCGTATGCGGAAGTCATTCCCCACAGCGACGGTGCCGGCATCGTCGACACCGCCGGCCCGGGCGCACCGGCCGCTCTGGTCGGTCGCCGGGTATGGGTCTACAACGCGCAGTGGGAGCGTGCATTCGGCACCGCCGCGGAGTACGTCACGCTGCCGGCGCGACAGGTCGTGCCGCTGCCGGATCGCGTGGCACTCGAGGAGGGTGCGGCGATCGGCATTCCCCTCATGACGGCATTCCACGGCATCGAGGCGTGCGGCACGCTGCTCGGACGCACGGTGCTCGTGCCGGGTGCGGCGGGCAGCGTCGGCTACTACGCCACGCAACTCGCGCGCCTCGCCGGCGCGCGCGTGATTGCGCTCGTGAGCAGCGACGCGAAGGCCGCGATCGCCCGGCGCGCGGGCGCGACGGACACGATCGACTATCGCAGCGAGGACACGGGCACGCGCGTGCGCGAGCTGACCGCGGGACGCGGCGCCGATTTCATCGTCGAGGTCGACGCAGCCGGCAACGCCCCGCGCTACGGCGAGTTGCTCGCGCACGGCGGCAAGGCGATCGTGTACGGATCGAATGCCCCACAGGTGACGGTCCCGTTCGGGCCGATGATCCTCGGCTTCGTCTCGCTGTACTTCTACATCGTGTACCGGCTGCCGCCGGAGGTCATGCAGCGCACGGTGTCCGGGATCGGGCAGCTGCTCGAAGCCGGCGCGCTCACGCATCCGGAGCTCGCGGTCTATCCGCTCGAGGACGTCGTAGCCGCGCACGAGCGCGTGGAGCGCGGGGCCAACGCAAAGGTGCTGCTGCGGTTGTGACCGCGCAGCCTCGAGGGAGACGACGATGCCGCGCAGCATCCTGGACGAGCAACGCCTGCACCCGGCGATTCGCGAGACCGTAGCGAAGCATCATGCCGGCATCGTGCACGAGGTCGAAGCGGCGATCGCCGCCAACGACGTGGTGGTGGTGGGCATGCGCCAGAACCCGTTTCCGCGCAAGGCGCGTCGCATCCTGGATCGCGCCGGGATCCCCTACCGTTACCTCGAGTACGGCAGCTACCTCGGCGAGTGGCGACGGCGCAATGCGCTCAAGATGTGGACCGGCTGGCCCACGTTCCCGATGGTGTTCGTGCGCGCAACGCTCATCGGCGGCGCCGCGGAGCTCGAGCGCCTGCAGGCGAGCGGCGAGCTCGCGCGCATGCTGCAGACCCCCAAGCAGGACGCGCGTTGACTCGCGCAGCCGGCGCGCCGGCTTCGTGGCAGACTGCGCATTGCTTCGCGACGTAGCAGGACGGCGGTGCCATGGCCTCGCAGTGGAATCCTCAGCAGTACCTCAAGTTCGGCGGTGAGCGCCTGCGTCCCGCGCAGGACCTGCTCGCGCGCGTTCCCGTCGACGCGCCCGACGTCGTGGCCGATCTCGGTTGCGGCACCGGCAGCGTCACCGCCCTGATTCGCGCCCGCTGGCCGAACGCGCGCGTGCACGGAGTCGACAACTCCACCGCGATGCTCGAGCGCGCGCGGGCGGCGATGCCCGAGGTGGCGTGGGAGCTCTCGGATCTTGCACGCTGGCAGCCGCCCTCGCCCGTCGACGCGATCGTCTCGAACGCCGCGCTGCACTGGCTCGACGACCACGCGTCGCTTTTCCCGCGCCTCGTGTCGTACCTCGCGCCGGGCGGTGCGCTGGCGGTGCAGATGCCGGCCCAGCACGATGCGCCTTCGCACCAGGTGGGCTTCGCGCTCGCGCAGAGCCCGCGCTGGCGGGCGAAGCTGGAGCCCCTCGTGCGCAGGAAGCCGATCCTCGACGCCGGCGAGTACTACGCGCTGCTGCGCCCGCACGTTTCCGCGCTCGACCTCTGGTTCGTGGAGTACGTGCAGGTGCTGACCGGCGACAATCCCGTCGCCGAGTTCACGAAGGGCTCCTTCGTCGGGGTCTGGCTTTCCGCGCTCGAGGCCGACGACGCTGCCGAGTTCGAGACCGATTACCGCGCGGCGATAGCGGCGACCTATCCCAAGCGGCCCGACGGCGTCACGCTGTTCCCCTTCCGCCGCTTCTTCATCGTCGCGCAGCGCTGAAACGTGGCTGCCGTCCAGGATCGCGCAGCGCAGGCCGCGCGGGGGCGCGTTGGCGCGCGCAACAAAAACGGCGGGATGACCCGCCGTTCTCGTGCCGCTGCAGCGGACCGTGCCTTCTAGCGCACGCTGTGGCGACGGAACAGGTTCACGATCGCCAGCAGGATCACCGCCCCGAGGAACGACACGACCAGCCCGCCGAAGCTGAAGTCGCCGGAGTTGATGCTCCCGGCCCCGACCAGCGGCGAGATCAGCCATCCGCCGAGCACGGCGCCGACGATGCCCACCACGATGTTGAGGAACGGGCCTTGCTCCGCGTCCGTGCGCATGAGCATGCTCGCGAGCCAGCCGATGATGCCGCCTACGACGATCCAGATCAGAAAGTTCATGAGTGTCTCCCGTGAGTTGTCAACGAATTCGCCGTCGCAACGAACGCGCGGGCGTTGCGACGAGCGGTGCGACCACGTTACCGCCCTCGCGCAGGGCGCGCGCTCGTCCGCGGCTGACATCGCTGTAGGACGACGCGCAGTCTTGCTGTCGCCGCGCGGACGTAACATCGCGCCGCGCCGGACGACAGTGGTGGCCTCCATCGCAACGCGGTATGCTGGCTGTCGCCGTTGCGCCGGATGCTCGCGCGGGGTTGCGCGGCGGCAAAGGGGGACGCGATGAAAGCCAAACTGCCGGTGTGGTTGTGGGGGCTCTCGGTAGCGGCAGCGGTGGTCCTCGCCGTGCGGGAGGTCACGTGGCTCGACGAGCGCATCGCGGACCATCGCGCACGCCATCGCGCGCAGGCGATCGCCAGGGGCACGGACGCGCCGGTGCCCGGCGGCGCCGCGCACCGGCGGCATTTCCCCATTCCGATATCGGGCTTCGGCCCGCTGTAGACCTCAGACCGTGAGGCAGGCCTTCACGCCGTCCGCGTCCATGTCGGCACCCTTGCCGGCCTTGAGCACCTCGCCGCGCGAGAGCACGACGTAGCGATCCGCCAGCGAGCGCGCGAAGTCGTAGTACTGCTCCACGAGCACGATCGCCATGCGTCCCTCCTGCGCGAGGGCGCGGATCGCCCGCTCGATGTCCTTGATGATCGACGGCTGGATGCCTTCGGTCGGCTCGTCGAGCACCAGCAGCTTCGGGTCCGACGCCAGTGCGCGCGCGATGGCGAGCTGCTGCTGCTGGCCGCCGGAGAGATCGCCCCCGCGCCGATGGAGCATGTCGCGCAGCACCGGAAACATGCCGAACAGGCGCTCCGGGATCGGCGTCGACGCGCGCTTCGTCGCGAGGCCGAGGCGCAGGTTCTCCTCGACGGTGAGGCGCGGAAAGATCTCGCGCCCCTGCGGCACGTAACCGAGCCCCAGGCGTGCCCGCTGGTACGGCGGCAGGCGCGTGACGTCCTCGTTGCCGAAGCGGATGGTGCCGCTCTTCACGGGGAGCAGGCCCGCGATGCATTTGAGCAGCGTGGTCTTGCCGACGCCGTTGCGGCCCGATGATGCAGCGCAGCTCGCCGTCCTCGATCGTGAGCGACAGCGCGTTCAGCGCGCGAAAGCCGTCGGACGTCACGCAGACCATCAGCATGTCGAGATGCTCGTCGATCGTATTGACGGTGTAGGGGCGCGTGGGATTGGTCGACGATGGCAGGACATTGCGCTCGGCACAGGCGCGGATGATGTCCGGCGCGTGACCGCCGCCAGCACCTTCCGTGTGATAGGTATGGATCGTGCGGCCCGCTATCGCCGCGAGCGTCGTCTCGACGAAGCCGGACTCGTTGAGGGTGTCGGTGTGGATCGCCACCTGCACGTCGTGCGCATCGGCAGCGCGCAGGGCGGCGTCGATCGCGGCGGGCGTCGTGCCCCAGTCCTCGTGCAGCTTGAGCCCGATCGCGCCGGCCTCGATCTGCTCGACGAGCGGTGGCAGCAGGCTTGCGTTCCCCTTGCCGAGAAAGCCGAGATTCATGGGGAACGCGTCGGCCGCTTCGAGCATGCGCTGCAGGTGCCACGGCCCCGGCGTGCACGTCGTCGCGAACGTTCCCGTCGCCGGACCCGTGCCGCCGCCGAGCATCGTGGTGACGCCCGACGCGAGCGCATCGTCGATCTGCTGCGGGCAGATGAAATGGATGTGCGAGTCGATGCCGCCGGCGGTGACGATCATCCCCTCGCCCGCGATGCCCCCGGGCGGATGCACGACGACGGCCTGGCAGACCTCCCGCCCTTCCGGGTAGAGCATCCGCTGCACCACGAGCGGACCCACGTGCTCGCGATGCACGAGGCGCGTCGCGCCGCGCTCCCGTGCGAAACGCAACGAGAGCGCGGCACGCCAGTGCGCGTGCGGTGAAGCGTCCGCTGGGCAGACGACGACGGGATCGAGAGGCAATGCGGGTCCGGGCGGTCCGATGATCGGCAGGACCGGCCATGCAACTCGCGTGCCCGAGGTACGCGCTCAGAACCGCATGCGTGCGATGCTCTTGGTGAAGCGATTCCGGTCGATGGTGTAGGTGAACACCGCGCGATCTTCCTTGCCCGGCGCTTGCGTGAAGTCGATCGTGGCCTCGCCGACCGGGCCGATGGACACCTGCGCGGGATCGAAGGCACCCGCATACCAGGGACCGCTGCTGCGATACAGCGTGGCCGTCCACGTCGCAAAACCGGTCCAGCGGCCGTCCTGCAGGGTGAGCCACTCCGGCTGCTGGTCCGCGCCATAGACGAACAGCACGCCGAACATCGCGTCGGTAGCGGATTGATGCAGCGACAAGCCCCACCCGGACTCCGTGGTCGTCCACCACATCCCGGTGTAGTCGTCGAGCGGACGCGGCGGCGGCGGATAAACCGCGATCTCTGCCCGGCCGGTGACGGCCAGGGCGAGCGTGAGCGCGGGCGGCCCCGACGTATCGGCGCCGGCATAAACCTGCACCTGATAGTCGCCCACGGGGAAGGACCCGAGGCGAACGTCCACCACGATCGGCGGCGCGGGCGCGAGGCACATGTTCAACTGCTGCGTGACGCGGATGACGTTCGCGGCCGCGCTCACCCGCACCGATCCCGGACTGAAGCTGCAGCTGTCGACCGTCATGCGCAGCTTGACCGGCTCGAAGGCGGTCGGCGCGGCGGGCACGATCTGCGGCGCAGGCGCGGCCCACGCGGTAGCGGCGACGAGCGTCGCGATCGACCATGCGGCAAGACGAGGCAGGTTCATGACCACTCCATGCGAGAGCTCCATTGTCGCCGCGCAGACGGCCGCGCTCAAGCGTGCGTGCTGCGGGCGGGCGACGCAGGCGGATGCGCGGCGGCGCCCGGGCCTGTAGGATGCAGGATGCGCACGCGCGTGGCGTGCTTCATCGATCATCATGACCACCAACCATCCGTTTTCGTTGCAGGATCGCGTCGCGCTCGTGACGGGCGCCTATCGCGGGCTCGGCTTTGCCATCGCGCGCGGCCTCGCGCAGGCGGGCGCCACCGTGGTGCTCAACGGCCGCAAGCCCGATGCGCTCGCGCTCGCCGTGCAGAACCTCAGGAGCGAGGGGCTGCAGGCCTCGATCAGCCTGTTCGACGTGACCGACCGCAATGCCATTCCCGCCGCCATTGCCGAAGTGGAAGCGCGGTACGGCCACCTCGACATCGTCGTGAACAATGCGGGCATCCAGCGGCGGCACGCGCTCGAGACGTTTCCGGACGAGGAGTGGGACGCGATCATCGCCACCAACCTGACGGCGCCGTTCCTCGTCGCGAAGGCGGCGCTGCCCGGGATGATCGCGCGCCGGCGCGGCAAGATCATCAACATCGCCTCGCTCATGAGCGATCAGGCGCGACCCACCGTCGTGCCCTACACGGCCAGCAAGGGCGGCATCCGGCAGCTCACGCGCGGCATGGCCGTGGAGCTCGCGCCGTACAACATCCAGGTCAACGCCATCACGCCCGGTTACTTCGCGACGGAGATGAATCGCGCGTTGATCGACGACGCGAAGTTCAACGCGTGGGTGTGCCAGCGCACGCCCGCCGGACGCTGGGGCCAGCCGCCGGAGATCGCGGGGCTCGCCGTGTTCCTCGCGTCGTCCGCGTCCGACTACATGACGGGCCAGGTGCTCGTCATGGACGGCGGCATGAGCGTCGCCCTCTGACCCAGGGTCGACCCTGGGTCAGTCAGCAAGGTTCAGCGGATGGCGTAGACCGTTGCGCGCGAATTGAGCAGGCGATCGCGCCAGCCGAGCCCGGCAGGCGTGCTGCCCTGCGGCACGTACTCGCAGCCGACGTAGCCCTCGTATCCGAGCTCGTCGATGAGGCGCAACAGATAGCCGTAGTTGATCTCGCCGACGTCGGGCTCGTGCCGACCCGGCACGCCGGCGATCTGGATGTGGCCCACCTTCGGGAGGTACCGGTGCAGCTTCTCGGAGAGTCCGCCTTCCACCATCTGCGTGTGGTAGAGGTCCATCTGGACCTTGAGATTGGAGGCGTTGACTTCGTCGCGCAACGCGTGCGCCTCGGCCTGCGTCGAATAGAGGTAGTTCGGCACGTCCACCGGATTGAGCGCTTCGAGCAGCAGCGTGACACCGTAGCCCGCGGCCTCCTCGCAGGCGAAGTGCAGGTTGCGCACGAAGATCGAGCGCTGCAGCGCGCGTCGCTTGGCGTACGCCTCGGGATCCGCGTCGGGCGGCACGCAGCCCGCCATGACGTGGATGCGCGGACACTCGAGCGCCTTCGCAAAACGCAGCGCACGCGAGACGCCCGCGGCGAACTCGTGCTCGCGCGCCGGCAGCGAGCCCGTGCCGCGCTCGCCGGCATCCCAGTCGCCCGGCGGCGCGTTCATCAGCACGACCTGCACCCCCGCGGCACGCGCGCGCTCGACGACGTCAGCGAGCGGAAACTCGTAGGCAAACGCGAACTCGACCGCCTTGAACCCGGCCCTCGCCGCGGCTTCGAAGCGCTCGAGGAACGGCACCTCGGTGAACAGGAAGGTGAGATTGGCGGACAGCTTCGGCATTGCACGCTCCGGATCCGTTCCCGCATCGTGCAGGCACGCGCGCCCTGCCGCCGACGCGAAGTGTGCCTGCAACACGGCAGGTGTTCGCTACAATCGTGCAGTTTGAACCGCAGCGCTCGGGCACGCAATCGTGCGCGCCGCCAGCGTTGCGCCCTTCCGCCATGGCGCATTCCCTGCCCCTCGATCTTTCGCGCGCTGCCGCACGCGTCGTCGCGCGCGGACCGCATCGGCACTCGATGACCGTCCGGCTCGCCGGCGAAACGCGTGGAGTTGCTCGCCCAACGCGCGTTGCACTGGCCGCGCGAGCGCACGGTGTTCGTGGCGGACGTGCATCTCGGGAAAGCGGCGTCGTTTCGCGCGGGCGGCGTGCCGGTGCCGCGCGGCGCTACGGCGAGCGATCTCGAGCGACTGACGCGCATCGTCGCGCTCACGCGGGCGCAACGCATCGTGGTGCTCGGCGATCTGCTGCATGCTGCCGCGGGACGCGTGCCCGCGCTCGACGCCGCCTTCGCCACCTGGCGGCAGGCGCACGCGAGTCTCGCGATCACGCTCGTGCGCGGCAATCACGACGCCAAGGCGGGCGATCCTGCGCCCGCGTGGGCGATCGACGTCGTCGGCGATCCGCACCACGCCGCGCCGTTCCTGCTCTGTCACGAGCCCTGCGCGCCGCCGACGGGGTACGCGCTGTGCGGCCACGTGCATCCGGGCATCCGGCTCGAGGGCCGCGGCTTCGACTCGGCCCGCCTGCCCTGCTTTGCGCTGGGCGAGCGGCGCGCGCTGCTGCCCGCGTTCGGGCGCTTCACCGGCCTCGCCCCCGTCCGACCGGGACCGGCGGAGCGCATCCTGGCGATCGCCGGAGATTCGCTGTTCGAGGTGCCCGGCGCCTGACCGCGCCTGCGGTGTGCCCGGAAACCGGGCAACCCCGTTGCATTGCAGCAAACCTCCTCAAAACGCGCCGTTGCTCGCTTCAGCGCTCCAGGGACGCCCAAAATTTAAGCGATCCTCGGGCCGCGCCTGCTGCGCCGCGCATCGCAGCTTGCTCGTTTCAGACGACCGCCGGCATGTCGCAAAAATGCAACGCCGCCGCCGGCTGGATGGCGCCGGCGGCCGGCGGTGGATAAGCCGGTGGACAACCGCGGGACAGAACGGTGACCAAGGCCTCCATCGGCTCGCAAGTTGCTGTTCCCAAAGGCAAAGAAGCCCGCGCACGGTGTTGACGAAATAGTACTTGCCATTCGCCGAACCGGCCACTATGCTTTGTGTCAACGGCGCAATCGGACACAAGATGTAGTAGATTCGATGCCGTCGAGCATGGCTCGCGCGTCGCCCCGGCAGCCCGGTCGGAGGTCACGCGCAACGGCCGCCCGGAATGCGAGGCGCAAGACCTCCACGACCGGTCCGGACGAGACCGCTGGATTCTACGAAACTCGGGCCGAGCCCCTTTTTTGGCGTGGCATCGGTCCCAATCGACGAATATCGGACAGGAAAGGCACACCCATGCAATTGACGAGCGCTTCCGCGAGCAGCACCACCCCGCCGCCGACCCTTCTCGCCGGGGAATCCGGAAGCGCAAGCGCGGGCGGTGCCGACCCGCGCCTGGCGCAGTACAAGACCATCCGCCGCAACGGGGCCGTCGTCGGCTTCGAGCCCGCGAAGATCTCGATCGCCATGACCAAGGCGTTCCTGGCCGTCAACGGCGGCCAGGGCGCCGCCTCGGCGCGCATCCGCGAGCAGGTGGCGAGGCTCACCGAAGTCGTCGTCCAGGCCCTCATGCGCCGCAAGCCCGAGGGCGGGGCCATTCACATCGAGGAAATCCAGGACCAGGTCGAGCTCGCGCTGATGCGCGGCGGCGAGCACGAGGTCGCGCGTGCCTACGTGCTCTATCGCGAGAAGCGCTCGCAGGAGCGCGCCCAGGCCCGCGCCGCCAGGGGCGCCCCGGCCGAGGTGGGCATCACGGTCGTCGAGAACGGCGTGGAGAAGCCGCTCGACCTCGAGCGCCTCACGGCGGTGGTGAGCGAGTCGTGCAAGGGCCTCGCGGACGTCGATCCCGAGCGCATCCTCAAGGCCACGCAGAAGGACCTCTACAACGGCGTGCCGATGGAGGAAGTGCGCAAGTGCGTGGTGCTCGCCGCGCGCACGCTGATCGAGAAGGACCCCGCGTACAGCTTCGTCACCGCGCGGCTGCTGCTCGACGCCATCCGCTTCGAGGCGCTCGGCGAGGAGGCCACGCAGGCCGACATGGGCGGCAAGTACGCCGAGTACTTCCCGCAGTTCGTGAAGCACGGGATCAAGATCGGCCTCCTCAACGAGACGCTCGCGCAGTACGACCTCGCGCGCCTCGGCGCCGCGTTGAAGCCCGAGCGCGACCTGCAGTTCGGCTATCTCGGCCTGCAGACGCTCTACGACCGCTATTTCCTGATCGACCAGTACGTCGGCGGCAACGGCCGTCGCTTCGAGCTGCCGCAGTGCTTCTTCATGCGCGTCGCCATGGGTCTTGCGCTCAACGAGGTCGACCGCGAAGCGCGCGCGATCGAGTTCTACGACGTGCTGTCCACGTTCGACTTCATGTCGAGCACGCCCACGCTCTTCAACTCGGGCACGCATCGCTCGCAGCTCTCGTCGTGCTACCTCACGACGGTCTCCGACGATCTCGACGGCATCTACGAGGCGATCAAGGAGAACGCGCTGCTCTCGAAGTTCGCGGGGGGCCTCGGCAACGACTGGACCAACGTGCGCGCCATGGGCTCGCACATCAAGGGCACCAACGGCAAGAGCCAGGGCGTGGTGCCGTTCCTGAAGGTCGTGAACGACACGGCCGTCGCCGTGAACCAGGGCGGCAAGCGCAAGGGCGCGGTGTGCACGTACCTCGAGACGTGGCACCTCGACATCGAGGAGTTCCTCGAGCTGCGCAAGAACACGGGCGACGACCGCCGGCGCACGCACGACATGAACACCGCCAACTGGATCCCCGATCTGTTCATGAAGCGGGTGATGGAAGGCGGCGAGTGGACGCTGTTCTCGCCCTCCGACGTGCCGGACCTGCACGACAAGTGGGGCAAGGCGTTCGAGCAGGCCTACACGCGCTACGAAGAGAAGGTCGCGCGCGGCGAGCTGAAGCTCTTCAAGAGGATCCCGGCGCTGCAGCTCTGGCGCAAGATGCTGTCGATGCTGTTCGAGACCGGGCATCCCTGGATCACGTTCAAGGATGCGTGCAACGTGCGCTCGCCGCAGCAGCACGTCGGGACCGTGCACAGCTCCAACCTGTGCACCGAGATCACGCTCAACACGAGCGAGACCGAGATCGCGGTGTGCAATCTCGGCTCGGTGAACCTGCTCGCGCACATGAGGACCGCCGGCGAGGGCGCCGAAGCGGCATACGTGCTCGATCACGCCAAGCTGCAGCGCACGATCCGCACCGCGATGCGGATGCTCGACAACGTCATCGACATCAACTACTACGCGGTCCCCAAGGCGCGCAACTCCAACCTCAAGCACCGGCCGGTGGGGCTCGGAATCATGGGGTTCCAGGACTGCCTGCACCTGCTGCACCTGCCCTACGGGTCGGACGGTGCGATGAAGTTCGCGGACGCGTCGATGGAGGCCGTCTGCTACTACGCCTACCTCGCGTCGACGGAGCTCGCCGAGGAGCGCGGCCGGTATGCCTCGTATCGCGGCAGCCTGTGGGACCGCGGCCTGCTCCCGCAGGACACGCTCGCGCTGCTGCGCGACGAGCGCGGCGGCTACATCGAGGTCGACGAATCGTCGACGATGGACTGGGATGTCGTGCGAGCGCGCGTGCGCGAGTTCGGGATGCGCAACTCCAACTGCATCGCGATCGCGCCGACGGCCACCATCTCCAACATCATCGGCGTCGGCGCCTCGATCGAGCCCGAGTACCAGAACATCTACGTGAAGTCGAACCTGTCGGGCGAGTTCACGGTGGTCAACGAGCATCTCGTCGCGGAGCTGAAGAAGCTCAACCTCTGGGACGAGGTGATGGTCGCCGACCTCAAGTACTTCGACGGCTCGCTCGCGAAGATCGACCGCGTGCCGGCGCAGCTGCGCGAGCTCTATGCCACGGCGTTCGAGGTGGACGCGCGCTGGATCGTCGAGGCCGGCTCGCGCCGCCAGAAGTGGATCGACCAGGCGCAGAGCCTCAACATCTACATGGCGGGCGCGTCGGGCAAGAAGCTCGACGAGGTCTACCGGCTCGCCTGGGTACGCGGCCTCAAGACGACGTATTACCTGCGCACGCTCGCGGCCACGTCCGCGGAGAAGTCGACGGGCAAGGGCGGCGAGCTCAACGCCGTGCCGGCCGGCGGTGGCGCCATCGGCGGGCTCGTCGGCGCGGCAGGGGCGGAGCCCGAGCCCAAGATGTGCCTCATCAACGATCCGACGTGCGAAGCGTGCCAGTGAGCCGGTCGCGCCGGACCGGTACGGTTTACCGATGCCGCTGTCACCGATCGGCGACGTCGTACGACGGATGTGCCATGGACGTTAGAGGCAGAACGCAGAGGGATCAAGAAATGACGAGATAAGCGGCACCGGCGGACGGCGCCTCTGACGCGGATCAAATCGCCCACTCCCTTGCCGTTATGAACTCGAGGGGACGGAATTGGCGACGGAATTGGCGACGGAAACCGCGCCGCTCGCATGGTGAAGCGCAGCAGGACACGGTGGTGCCGGACCAGGAATCCGGGCAGCAACCGGAGGATGCAGCAGGCAGTGCGAGCGAGGCCGCGCGAGAACCCGCAGGAAGGCGACAGACGGGGCCGCGCAGCAAAGGCAAACGGAAGCGCATCACCGCACCGCGTAACCCGGACAGGAGGGTGAAACGATGAACGCCAAGACCGAGGAATGGGAGCACTACACGGACAGTACGGGACGTCGCCACTGGCGCTGGCCCGCATCCGACGTGAAGGATGTTCGCATCAGGAATGCCGCACAGGTTCGTAACGTTCCGCTGCCGGAGCCCGCGCAGGACCGCGAGAGCCCCGAGCGCAAGCGAGGCGAGTAGACGGCAAGGGTCGGCACTACGGCGCGCAACGGGCAACCGAAGCGCGCCGACGGCGGCGCGAGGCATGCGCGGACCGAGGAAGGCGGCACGACCGCCGGTCCGTGGCGCAGCCGGTTCATCAACCTCGCCCGATGGAGGTCAAGTTGGCGCGTTACGAGAACGTACAGCGGCACGTCATCGAAGCCCGCTACATGGGAGATTACAAGGTTTGGCTCGAATTCAACGACGGGCGCAAAGGCATCGTCGACCTGGCGGACGACCTGTACGGAGAGCACTTCGAGCAGTTGCGCGATCGCCTGCGCTTCGCGGACTTCTACCTCGACTACGGTCTCGCCACGATCGCCTGGCATCACGGCGCCGACTTCGCCCCGGATTACCTGTACGAGAAGCTCGCCGCGATGCACTGATGCCTTGCACGCACTGAATGCGCCCGGCGCGAAGCCCTGCAGCGCAGCCCGCTTCGCGCAGCTTTCGCAGTGGCCGTACCCATGACAAGCGGGCCATGCGCCCGCACATAACGATGCTGATCAGGAGAGATTCCCCATGCTGACGTTCGAAGACGACATCCCCGTTCCGGCGCCGCGGCTGCAGCCCGTGGCGCCGGAGAGCGTTCGCCCCCAGGCGCTTGGTCGCGGCAGCGCCGGCATCCCGGCGAGCGCTGCGTCCGAACGCACCGCTGCAGCGGCCGGGCACGAGCACGCGGACGGCGGCGATCTCGGCCGTGTGCGCGTGGAGGACAAGCGCGTCATCAACGGCCAGGCAGACCTGAACCAGCTCGTCCCCTTCAAGTACAAGTGGGCCTGGGACAAGTACCTTGCGGGCTGCGCCAATCACTGGATGCCGCAGGAAGTGAACATGCAGCGCGACATCGAGCTCTGGAAGAATCCCGGCGGGCTCACCGACGACGAGCGCCTCATCGTCAAGCGCAACCTCGGCTTCTTCGTCACCGCCGATTCGCTCGCGGCGAACAACATCGTGCTGGGCACGTATCGCCACATCACGGCGCCCGAGTGCCGGCAGTACCTCCTGCGCCAGGCGTTCGAGGAGGCGATCCACACGCACGCGTACCAGTACATCGTGGAGAGCCTCGGCCTCGACGAGGCGGAGATCTTCAACGCGTATCACGAGGTGAAGTCGATCCGCGACAAGGACGAGTTCCTGATCCCGTTCATCGACACGCTGACCAACCCGATGTTCACGACCGGCACGCCGGAAGCCGATCAGCAGCTGCTGAAGAGCCTGATCGTGTTCGCGTGCATCATGGAGGGCCTCTTCTTCTACGTCGGCTTCGTGCAGATCCTCGCGATGGGGCGGCAGAACAAGATGACCGGCGCGTCGGAGCAGTACCAGTACATCCTGCGCGACGAGTCGATGCACTGCAATTTCGGCATCGACCTGATCAACACGATCAAGCTCGAGAATCCGCACCTCTGGACGAACGAGTTCAAGGACGAGATCCGCGCGCTCATCAAGCGCGGCGTGGACCTCGAGTACGCCTATGCCGAGGACACGATGCCCCGCGGCGTGCTGGGCCTGAACGCCACGATGTTCAAGGAGTACCTGCGGTTCATCGCCAACCGCCGCTGCCAGCAGATCGGCGTCGACGCGCTGTTCGACAAGGCCGACAATCCGTTTCCGTGGATGGCCGAGATGATCGATCTCAAGAAGGAAAAGAACTTCTTCGAGACGCGGGTCACCGAGTACCAGACCGGGGGTGCGCTGAGCTGGGATTGACGTCGCGGCCGCCGCCGTCGGGCCGCCGGTCAGGCGTCCTTCGCGCGCTCGGCTTCGAGTGCGGCGCGCACGAACTGCGCACGCGCGTCGCCATCGAGCGCCTCGCTGCACAGGCGCACGAAATCCTCGCGGCTGAACGATCTCGCGGCGGCCTGCTTGGCGAGCACGCGCGCAATCGGCCCGAGCTGCGCAGCGAGGCGCAGCGCGACCCTGTCCACGAATGCAGGATCGACCGCGGGTTGCGCCGGTGCTGCGCCCGCGCTCGAGACGCCCGCGTGTGACGGATGCGTGCTCGCCATCTTCCCTGCGCCGCTGCCGGAACCGGCGGCGATGCCGGTGTGATGCGAGGCCGTGACGCGTCGCCTCCGACAGGCTCTTGCGAAAGCGCTCGCGCGTCACCGGGTCGTCGATGTTGTCGGCAAGCAGCGCACAAAGCTCGTTGCGATCGCGCGTCTGCGCCGCCGCGCGCTTCACGAGGATGCGCGCGACCGGACCGACGATGCGCGCGAGCTCGCGCTCCGCCGTGCCGAGCGCCGCGTCGTCCCATTGTGCGCGCGAGACCTGCAGCACGAGCGTGCCGATGTCGCCTGCCACCGTGGTCCCGTCCGCATCCGGCGCGCCGGCCGGCATGCGCACGACTTCCTGCAACGCCGCCTTGAACGCCTGAGCGCTCTGGAAGCGTGCTTCGGGCTTCTTGGCGAGCGCCGTGGCCACCAGGCGATCGAGAGCGGGCGGCAACGCCGTGCCCGCCGAAGCCGACGGCGGCGGCGGCTCCTCGTGGCAGATCTTGTAGGCGATGCTCTCGATCGAGCCCGCGAAGGGCTTGCGCCCTGCAATCAGCTCGTAGAGCACCACGCCGGTGCTGAACAGATCGGAGCGCGCGTCGACCTCGAGGCCCATGCACTGCTCGGGCGACATGTACGCGGGCGTGCCGATGAACACGCCCGTGCTCGTGAGATTCGACCGATCGATCCGCGCGACACCGAAATCGGCGACCTTGAGGTGTGCGTCCGCGGTGACGATGAGGTTGGCGGGCTTGATGTCGCGATGCACGATGCCGCGCGAATGCGCGAGGGCCAGCGCATCGAGCAGTTGCGAGAACAGCGCCACGAGCGCGCTGAAGTCGAACGGGCCCTTGCGCGTGAGGTGCTCGCGCAGGTCGGTACCCTCGACGTACTCCATCACGATGTACGCGAGCGGGCCTTGCTCGCCGAACTCGTACACGCCCACGATGTTGGGATGCAGCAGGCGCCCCGCCGCCTTCGCCTCGTTGCGGAAGCGCGCGAGGAACTGCTGCGCGATCGCCGCCTCGACCAGATCGGTGCGGATCGTCTTGATCGCGACGGCACGCTCGATGTCGGGATCCCACGCCTCGTACACGGTCGCCATCGCGCCCTGCCCGAGGACGCGGCGGTTCTCGTACTTGCCGAGACGAGGCAGCTCCGCCATTGCGCGTGCGCGCGCGCCGTCAGCCCGCGAGCATCTTCATGGCCTGCACGAGGCTCTTCTTCATCCGGCCCATGGCCTCGGTCAGGACGCCGATCTCGTCGTGGCTGCGGGTCTGGAACTCGCCCGCCTCCATGTTGCCGAGGCTCACCTGATCGGCCAGGTCCGCAAGCCGCGTGACGCGGCGGATCACGGTGAAGTACAGCGTCGCGTTGAGCAGCAGGAAGAGCGCGAGGAACACGCCCGAGAGCGACAGCATCACCGTGCGGAACGCGTGCTGCGCGCGTTCGATCGGCACCGTCATCGGCACCGACACGATCTGCGCGCCGATGACCTCGTTCATCTTCCAGCCGAAGCCGTTCGCGGTCCCGTAGAGCGCGACCATGTGCTTGGGTGCGGTCGCGGGCGTGTTGTGGCAGTCGAGGCACGCCGGGCTCTGCACGCGGATGGGATGCGCGAGGAACAGCGCGCGACCGAGCGGCGTGTCGCGCTCGCCGATCACCTCCTGCTTGTCGGGCGTGTCGCGGAAGATCGTGACGACGTCCGTTTCCCAGTCCGTTGCGCGATTGCGCGGGTTCGACGGATTGAGCGTCGCCTCCTTGTAGGAGAAGTCGGGATGGTTCTTGCGCAGCTCGTTGAACTGCTCCGTCGCGGCGTACGCCGGCACCGACTGCGGCAGGAACGTGTAGCGCATCTGCACTTCGAGCAGCGGCTTCACCTGGCGCGTCGTGTAGTTCCGCGACGCGAGCGCCGCTTCCATCATCAGGCGCGCGTTCTGGATGGTCTCCTCGCGCGCATTCGCCTCGAGCGCGGTGTCGATCACGTAGCCTGCGATCGCGAGCCCCAGCAGGAACACCGCGAGCAGCACGAGATTGAACTTCCAGATGAGCTTCATGGCTCGACCTCCGACGCTGACAGCGGGACGGCATACCCGGCATGCGCGCACCCGCGCAACAGCGAAGCCCTGCAGGGAGGCGATCATGCTACGCCGCCGGGAACGGAATGCGTCGCAGTGGCATCTGTTGGCGGTCGGATCGGCCCTGCCGCGCTCGATGATGTCCTGTACAACCATTGACAATCGCGACGCGCTCAGCTAACCTCCGGCTAACCCCCGTCCTTGTCCTGGACACTGTGATGCCCTCACCCCTCTTCTGCGGCCAACGTGCTCTATGCCGAGCTCGCGCGCCGCGCTCAACCGACCCCCGAGCGTCGTCTCGCCGGAGACATGCATGAACGCGCCCGAACGTTTTCTTCTGCCCGACACGCAATCGCTGCCCGACCTGCGCCAGCTGCCGATCCAGAAGGTCGGCGTGCGCGGCCTGCGCTATCCCGTTGCCCTGCGCGACCGCGACGGCGGCGTGCAGCACACCGTGGCCGAGTTCGAGATGACGGTGGGCCTCGCGCACCACGTCAAGGGCACGCACATGTCGCGCTTCGTCGAAGTGCTGGAGCAATTCCGCGAGCCGCTCGACCTCGACGCGTTCCGCGCATTGCACGAGGCCATGCTCGCGCGTCTCGGCGCGGACACCGGCCGCATCGCCATGCGCTTCACGTACTTCATCCGCAAGAGCGCGCCGGTCTCCGCGGTCGAAAGCCTGCTCGATTACGCGGGCGCGTGGATCGCCGTCACCGACGCGCTCGGCCGCACGAGCGTGAGCGTCGAGCTGACGGCGCCGGTCACGAGCCTGTGCCCGTGCTCCAAGAAGATCTCCGAGTACGGCGCGCACAACCAGCGCTCGCACATCACGATCCGCGCGGATGTCGAATGCGGCTCGATCGCGCTCGAGGAGCTCGCCCGCGCGGCCGAGGACGAGGCGTCCTGCGAAGTGTTCGGGCTGCTCAAGCGTCCCGACGAGAAGTGGGTCACCGAGCGTGCCTACGAGAATCCCAAGTTCGTGGAGGACCTCGTGCGCGACATCGCGCTGCGCCTCGCGAGCGATCCGCGCATCGGCCGCTTCAGCGTCGACAGCGAGAACTTCGAGTCCATTCACAACCACTCGGCGTACGCGCAGATCGAGGGCTTCGGGGCGGCTCCGATCACGATCGGAGTCAGGGGTACACGCCGCGGCTCCATCCGCCGTCGATGTTGATGCTGGCGCCGTTGAGCATGTCGGAGCGCGGGGACGCGAGGAAGCACACGAGATCGGCTACTTCGTGCGGCGTCACGATCCGTTGCAGCGGATACGACGCGATGCGCTCCGCGCGCACCTCCTCGTAGCTGCGGCCCTCCGCCTGCGCCTCGAGCTTCATCCGGTTCTCCCAGCGCTCCGTCTGCACGGCGCCGGGCGATGCGGCCTTGACGAAGATGCCGTGCCGCGCCCCAAGGTCCGACAAGCCCTTCGTGAAGTTCACCAGCGCGGCATTGGCAGCGCCGCCGACGAGGTAATTCGGAATGACCTGCCGCGCCGCCGAGCCGATCACGTTGACGATGCGGCCGCCACCCTGCTCCCGCATGATCGGGAACACGGCGCGCGCCGCGCGGACATACCCCAGCAGCTTGAGGTTCCAGTCCTCGACCCATTGCGTATCGGGGATGTCGAGAAACGCGCCCGCGCGGATCGAGCCTGCGTTGTTGACGAGGATGTCGAGGCGTCCGACGAGGCCTTGCGCGCTGGCGATCATGACTTCGATGCCGGCGAGCGTGCCGAGATCCGCCGCCACGACGTGGACCGCGCAGCCCGCGTTGCGCCGAACCTGCTCTGCGGCGGCTGCAAGCCGGCCCGCATCGCGCGCGACGATCACCACCGTGCATCCTTCGCTGCCGAGCACCTCGGCACACGCGAGGCCGATGCCGGCGCTGCCTCCGGTGATGACGGCAGTCCTGCCGCGAAGCCCGAGATCCATGCGCCGTCCTCAGTCGGGCGTTGCGCCCGAGGCCTTCACCACCTGGCCCCAGCGCGCGGCCTCTCCCTTCACGAACGTCGCGAATTCCTGGGGCGAATCGCCCACGACGTCGGTCGCCTGCGCGGCCAGGAACTCGCTCACCTCCTTCGACTTCAGCACCGCGACGATGTCGTGGTTGAGCTTGTCGACGATGGGCTTCGGCGTCCCGGCCGGTGCGAAGATTCCCCACCAAGGCGTCACGACGAATCCGGGCAAGCCCGATTCGACCATCGTCGGCACGTCCGGCAGCGCGGGCACGCGCTTTTCGCTGGTGACTGCGAGCGCGCGCAGCCGGCCCTGCCTGATGTACGGGATCGCCGTGGTCAGGTTGTCGAACATGAGCGACACGCGTCCGCCAATGAGATCGATGACGGCATTGGTCGAGCTCTTGTACGGCACGTGGACCATGTCGATGCCGGCCATCGTCTTCAGCAGCTCGCCCGTGAGGTGATTGCTGCTGCCGGGGCTATTGGAAGCGAAGGTGAGCATGCCGGGCTTCGCCTTCGCCAGCGCGATGAGCTCCTTCAGGCTCTTCGCGGGGAAATCGGGCGCGACCAGCAGCACGTTCGACACGCGCGCCACCATCGTGACCGGCTCGAAGTCCTTGATGGGATCGAACGGCAGGTCCTTGAAGAGCGTCGCGTTGATCGCGTGCGTGCTCGCGTTGCCGAACACGATCGTGTAACCGTCGGGCGGCGCCTTCGCGGCGGCGGCAACGCCGATGTTGCCGCTCGCGCCGGCGCGGTTGTCGACGAACATCTGCTGGCCCCAGTCGATCGAGATGCGCTGTGCGATGGTGCGGGCCAGGATGTCGGTGATCCCGCCCGGCGGATACGGCACGATGAATCGCACCGGGTGATTCGGATAGGTCGCTGCCGCGGCCTGCGCAAATGCGGAGGCGGGCAGCGCGAGCAGGGCAACAAGGCACAGCGTGCGGAAACAGCGAGGCATGATGGACTCCTGTCGTGAAGGTGCAGCCGGCTCGCGGCCGGCGACAGGTATATCACGACCGCGCGCCGCGCGCCCGCTCGTTGGAGTGCCTCTTGCCGCGCACCGCGGTGTTCGCCATTGCGGCGGCCGCCCGGGCTCACCCGCTTTCGACGACCGCAAGGGGCCGGCTCGCCACCTCGTGGAACGCCGCGCGGATGCCGCGCATCGCATCGTCGATCTCGTCGGGCGTGATGACGAGCGGCGGCGCAAAGCGCACGACGGTGTCGTGCGTTTCCTTGGACAGGATGCCGTGCGCCATGAGGCGCTCGCAGACCTTGCGCGCCGACGCGAGCGCCGGATCGATGTCGACGCCGATGAGCAGACCCTTGCCGCGGACTTCGCGCACCAGCGGTCGGGGCAGCGTCTGCAAGTGTCGGAGCAAGCGCGCGCCGAGCGCCGCCGCGCGGCCCGGCAGGTCTTCTTCCACGATGATGTCCAGCGCCTCGAGCGCGACGGCCGCAGCGAGCGGATTGCCGCCGAACGTGCTGCCGTGATCGCCCGGCGTGAAGACACCCAGCACGTCGCGCCTGCCGACGAACGCCGACACCGGGCAGGAGGCCGCCGCCGAGCGCCTTCCCGAGAATGACGCCGTCGGGATTCACCCCTTCGTGCTCGCACGCGAGGAAGCGACCGGTGCGACCGAGACCGGTCTGGATCTCGTCGCAGATGAGAAGCACGTGGTGGCGGCGGCAGATCTGCGCGCACGCCGCGAGATAGCCGGCCGGAGGAACCACCACGCCCGCTTCACCCTGGATCGGCTCCACGAGGAACGCGGCCGTGTCCGGCGTGATCGCGGCCTCCAGCGCCTGCGGATCGCCATAGGCGACCGTGCGCAGGCCCGCGGGGAACGGCCCGAAGCCATCGCGGTACTGCGGCTCGGTGGACAAGCCGATGACCGCGATCGTGCGACCGTGGAAGTTGCCCCGGCAGCCGATGATCTCGACGCGTTCCGGCGCGATGCCCTTCACCTTCACGCCCCATTTGCGCGCAGCCTTGAGCGCGGTCTCCACGGCTTCGACGCCGGTGCTCGACGGTAGCGCGAGATCCTGTCCCGTGAGCTCGCACAGGCGGCGCAGGAAAGGCGGGAGCTGATCGTTGTAGTACGCACGCGAAGTGACGGCGAGCGACGCCGCCTGACGCTGCAGCGTCGCCACGAGGCGCGGATGCGCGTGGCCGTGGCTCACGGCCGAGTACGCGCTCATCATGTCGTAATAGTGACTCCCCTGGTCGTCCCACAGGTGGACGCCCTGTCCGCGCACCAGCACCACCGGCAGCGGCGCGTAGTTGCGCGCGCCGAACCGTTGCTCGAGCACGATGGGACTCGCGTCGGCGCGCGAGGATGGCGCCCGCACCGTCGCGTCGAGCAGATCGCGCACGAGGCGCGCGGTGCGCCCGTCCGGGTCGAGCGCGGGGTTGTATTCGGCGATCTCCACCGCCACGGGCGTGCGCCCGCGCAACGCCGCGCGCAGCCGGGGCAGGAGTTGCGCCGCGCGCAGGCCGTCCGCAGCCGGCGTGCCCACGCCGGGCGCATCCTGCGGGTCGAACGCATCGAGGTCGATGCTGATGCCGAAGCCCGCGGACGCGGCGCCGACGTGCGCGATCGCTTCGTCGAGTGTGGCCTGCAGTCCGCGGCGCTCGATTTCCTCCATGAGGTATACGCGCACGCCCAGCCGCTGCACGAGCGCCGCCTCGGCGGACTCGAAGCTGCGGATGCCGAAGAGGCACAGCGCGCGCGGATCGAGCCGGTGTTCCCCGGCGATGGCAACGAGCTCGGCATCGCCGTAGCCCAGCAGACACGCGAGCGGCATGCCGTGCCACATCCCGGAGCGGCTCGTCTCGGGGGTGTGCGCGTCCATGTGCGCGTCGATCCACAGCAGCCCCGGAGCGCCTCGCGCCGACACGGCGCGCGCGACACCCGACCACGTCCCCACGGCGCAGGTGTGATCGCCGCCGAGCACCACGGGCAACGCCTTCGCCTGCACCGCGGCAAACGCATGCGCCGCCACCTGAGCCGCCACGTCGATCACCTGGGCTCGCGCATCGTCGCGCTCGTGCGCGCGCACCACGCGCGTCACGTCGAGCGGCACACCCCGCGCCCGCAGCGGCGCGATGAACTCAGCGGCGCACAACGCAGCCGGACCGTCCTCGCAGCGCGGATCGGGTGCGCCCGCGCCACTCGCTACGCTGATCACTTCGATGCGCCGGTAGGCGCGCAAGGCACTGTCGTCCATGGCTCCTCCTCGGGAGGACATCCGTGCGATGCAAGGACCATTCCAATGTTGGATTCGCGCCGCGGCGGTTCGTTCGCGCAGCGCGATTCCGCCGAAACGGCATGTGCGCTACAGTTCGTGCAGCCGTGCGCACGATGGCCCAAGGCGGCGCGCAGTTCCTCACGATGGAGGATGCCGCGCGGCGAGTACGATGCGCGCGTCCCGTTCGCCGGATGACTGGAGCTCTTTCGAATGCCGACCTTCACGACCCGCGATGGCCTCACCCTCGCGTACGCGATCAGCGACTTCACCGACCCGTGGCGCACGCCCGACACCATGCTGCTGCTGCACGCGGCGATGGGCAACTCGCGGCGCTGGTTTCGCTGGGTGCCGCGGCTCGCGCGCCAGTTCCGGGTGGTCACGATGGACCTGCGCGGGCACGGCGCCTCGCAGATGCCGCGCCCGGACCAGCCCTTCTCGCTCGACCATCTCGTCGACGATGCGCGCGAGCTCCTCGATCTGATCGAGTGCGACGCCGCGCACGTGGTGGGCAATTCCGCCGGGGGCTACGTCGCGCAGAAGCTCGCGATCCACCACGGCGAGCGCGTGAAAACGCTGGCGCTGTACGGATCGCCGCCGGGCCTCAAGCGAAGCCACGCGCTGACGTGGATTCCGCGCATCGGGCAGATCGGCCTCGAGCGCTTTCTCGCCGACACCATCCACGAGCGCTTCGACGCCAACGCCGACCCGAAGCTCGTCGCATGGTTCATCGAGCAGGCGGGCTCGAACGACCCGGCGTTCATCGCGCGCTTCGTGACGCACATGTGCACGCACGACTTCATGGACGAGGTGCATCGCATCGGGTGTCCCACGCTGATCGTCGCTGCGGGCAAGGAAGCGATCGGCGAGGCGAGCGCCTACGAGCAGATGCGGCGCCTCATTCCCGATGCGGAGCTCGTGCAGTACGACACGGCCGCGCACAACATCTGCGACGGCTATCCGGACCGTTGCGTGGACGACCTCATGGGCTTCCTCGCCCGCCGCGGCTACCGCTGACGCCTGACCCTAACCCCCCCTTACTCAGAGTAAAAGTCGCGAGGCAGCGCCGCACGTACGAGCAGACGCTCGCTCGCGACTTTTACTCTGAGTAACGGGTCTAGTACGCCGAGCGGCCGCCGTCCGCGGGGATCGCCGCGCCGGTGATCATGCGCGACTCGCCGCTCGCGAGGAACAGCGCGATGTTGGCGATGTCCTCCGGCGAGCCGAACCAGAACGGGTACTGCTTCACCTGGCCCGTCGCGTCCTGCCGATCGGGCACGCCTCCCGGGTGGCCCGGCGTGCCGTACGTGCGCCGGATGCGCTCGGTGTCGATGCGCCCTGAGCAGATCGCGTTCACGCGCACGTTGTCCTTCGCATAGGCCCCGGCGAGCGCGCGCGTCAGCGCGACGACCGCGCCTTTCGCCGCCGTGTAGACGTGCGCCGGGCTCGCGCCGCGCAGCGCGGCGCCCGACGACATGTTGACCACCGCGCCGCCCCCCGCCGCGACGATCATCGGGATCGCGTGCCGGCATGCGTGCACCGTGCCCTTGAGATCGACCGTCATCGTGCGGTCCCACACCGCCATGTCGACATCGGTAACGAGCGAATCCTCGGGCAGGGAGCCGCCGGCGCAGTTGAACAGGACGTGCAGCTGGCCGAATGCGCGCTGCACGTCGGCCATGCACGCGCGCACGCTCTCCTCCTGCGTCACGTCGCAGGCGACGAAGCGCGCGCTTCCGCCCGCCGAGCGCACGAGCGCCTCCGTCTCGTGCCCGCGCTGCCGATCGATGTCCGCGATCGCGACCTGCGCGCCTTCGCGCGCGAAGAGCAGCGCGGCGGCGCGCCCGATCCCGCCTGCGCCGCCGGTGACGAGGGCGACGCGATCGCGCAGGCGATCCATCAGTCGATCTTGATCCCGGCCTGCTTCACCACCTTCGCCCACTTGTCCATCTCGCTTCGCTCGAGCCTGGCCCAGTCCTCGGGCGTGCCGCCGCCGATGTCGTAGCCGAGCTCGGTCACCCGTGCCTTCACGTCGGGCAGGTGCAGCGCGCGATTCACCTGGGCGTTGAGCTTCGCGATGATCGCGGGCGGCGTTCCCGCAGGCGCGAACATGCCCCAGTTCGTGCCGGCATCCACGCCGGGCAACCCCGCTTCCGCAAACGTGGGCACGTCGGGCATCGCCGGATTGCGCTTGTCGCCGGTCACCGCGATGGCACGCAGCCTGCCCGCCTCGACGAGCTGCCGCGCGGAGCTGATGCCGGCGAAGTTCATCTGCACCTGGCCGGCGACGACGTCGGCGATCGCCGGACCGGTGCCCTTGTACGGAACGTGCACGATGTCCACGCCGGCCACCATCTTGAAGAGCTCGCCCGCGAGATGGGTCGAGGCGCCATTGCCCCCCGACGCGTAGGAAAGCGCTCCGGGCTTGGACTTCGCGAGCGCGACGAGCTCCTTCACCGTCTTCGCGGGCACCGAGGGATGCACCACCAGAATCACCGGCGCCGAGGCGAGATGCACGACCGGCGCGAGGTCCTTCAGGCTGTCGTAGGGCAGCTTCGGCTGCAGGCTCGGATTCACGGTGAACGAGGTGTCCACGGCGAGCAGCGTATAGCCGTCCGGGGTTGCCTTGGCCACGATGTCCGTGCCGATGATGCTGCTCGCGCCGGGGCGGTTGTCGATGACGATCTGCTGCCCCAGGCCTTCGGAGAGCTTGGGCGCGAGCACGCGGGCGAGGATGTCCGTGCCACCGCCGGGCGCGAACGGCACGATGAGGCGAATGGGCCTCGTGGGGTAATCCTGCGCCGAGGCGAGCGCCCCGAACGCGAAGGCGATCGCGGCCACGCAAAGGCCGATGATGCGGGATGAGCGGAAGCGTTTCACGTCGGTGTCTCCTCGGAGCAAAGGCGCCGCGCGGCGCGGACGATGATAGCGAAGCTTAGAGGCTTTTCCTGGTGGCAGGGTATCGCTCGCTTCGGGCGGGCCGCCCTCGCGCGACGCGGCGAGTATAGCCACGCTAGGCGAGGTGCACCACGACCTTGCCGCGGCCGTGGCCGGTTTCCATCGCCTGCTGCGCCGCTGCGACCTCGTCCAATGCCACGACGCGCTCGACGTGCGGGCGCAGCGCGCCGGCCTGCAGCAGGTCGAGCAGTCGAGCCCAGAGCGCAGGCCGGTTGCGCAGCACGAAGGCGATCGCGCGCTGCTTCGACGCCACCGCGGTGAGAACCGACGCGGCAATCGTGGTGACGAGCCCCTTCGCCGTGCCGCCGGTGTTGACGTACACGCCGGCATCGGTGAGCAGTCGACGCGCTCCCGCGAAGCTCGCCGCTCCCGCGGCATCGAACACGACGTCGAAGCGATCGTCGCGACGCGTGAAATCCGCCTGGGCGTAATCGACGACCTCGTCGGCGCCGAGACTGCGCACGAAGTCGACGTTGCCTGCGCTGCACACGGCGACGACCTCGGCGCCGAGGTGCTTCGCGACCTGCACGGCGAAATGCCCCACGCCGCCCGCAGCCCCGGTGATCAGCACCCGCTGGCCCGCCGCGAGACTCGCATCGTCGGCGAGGGCCTGCAATGCCGTGCCCCCGGCGATGGGCAGCGATGCGGCGCTCGCGAAGTCGACGCCGGCCGGCAACGGCAGCATGCGCTCGTACGGCACCACGATGAAATCCGCGAGCGCGCCCTCGCGCGCGAACGGCAGCAGCGAGCCGAACACGCGCTCGCCGACGTGGCGCTGCGTAGCGCCGCCGCCGATCGCGACGATCTCGCCGGCGAAATCGCTGCCGAGGCCGCGCGGCGGTCCGTGGAAGCCGGGGAAGAGCCGCAGTGCGCCCGCGCGCACCTTGTAGTCGAGCGGATTCAGCGCGACCGCATGCACGCGCACCTTCGCCTGCGCGCCGCGCACGACCGGCTCCGGCACGTCGTCCACGTGCAGGACGTCCGCGGCGCCATATCGGTCGAAACGAAGCGCGCGCACGGCAGCCTCACTGCAGGTCGATGGCGTGCTCCTTGAGCGCGGCGAGCGGCACGACCGCGAGCGTTTCCTCGTGCGTCGACTGCAGCACCACCGGCGGCGCAACCCCTGCTTCGTACGCCTGCCGCCACGTGCCGGCGCACACGCACCAGCGATCTCCCGGCTTCAGCCCCGGGAAGCCGAACTGCGGCGCGGGGCTGACGAGGTCGTTGCCCTGCTTGCGCGCGAACTCCAGGAACTCGCCCGTGACCTGCGCACACACGATGTGCAGCCCGACATCCTCCGGGCCCGTGTTGCAGCAGCCGTCGCGATAGAAACCGGTGAGCGGCGCCCTCGAGCACGGCGCGAGCGGTCCCCCGAGGACGTTGCGATCTTCGTCTGCCATCGCGTTCTCCGCTTCAGCGTTGGAGGATTCAATCTACCACCGATGCCGCGCATCCGGCCACGCGTACTGCCGGGCGCGATGCACGTGCGCCGGAGCCGAAGCGGTATGCTATGGCCGATCCGGCAGCGACGACAGCACTCATGGCTTCGACCTACGTTCATCCCGAGCCCGCGCGCAGCGACATCGACGCCCTGCCCGGACCGACCCTGCTCGAGTTCGGCACCCCGTGGTGCGGGTTCTGCCGCGCGGCGCAACCGCTCATCGCGGGCGCCCTCGCCGGTCACTCCTCGGTGCGGCACCTGAGGATCGAGGACGGCAGCGGGCGTCGGCTGGGACGTTCGTTTCGGGTGAAGCTGTGGCCCACGCTCGTGTTCCTGCGCGACGGCAGCGAGGTTGCGCGCCTCGTGCGGCCTGCGGACGCGACGGCGATCGCCCAGGCGTTGGCCGCCATCGACACCCCATGAGCTCCGACGGATTGCGCGCAAGGCGAAGCAGCGGCCGGGGAGCGCGAGCCGTTGCCCGGGAGCGAACCTGCCGCGAGTGCGGATCGCTGGTTCGACTCGGCGGGCGTGCGCATTCGTTATGTCGACGAAGGCGAAGGCGAACCCGTCGTGCTGGTGCACAGCTTCACCTCCGACCTCGACAGCTCGTGGCGCCGCGCCGGCGTGCTGGCGGCGCTCGCGCGCGAGCATCGCATCATCGCGCTCGACCTGCGCGGTCACGGCAAGAGCGGCAAGCCGCACGACGCGAACGCGTACGGCGCGCAGATGGCGTGGGACGTCGCGCGGCTGCTCGATCACCTGCACCTCCCGCGCGCCCACGTCGTGGGCTATTCGCTCGGCGGTCACGTCGTCGCGCAGCTGCTCACGCTCGCGCCGGAACGCTTCGTCACCGCAACGCTGGGCGGAGCCGCGGGACGCCGGCATTGGTCGGCGGCCAACGACGCCCAGATCGAGCTCGAAGCCGCAGAGATGGAGCGCGGCCGCCTCGATGCCCAGATCCTGCGCCTGTGGCCCACGGATCGGTCGCCCCCCTCGGCCGAGCAGCTGCGCAGCTTTGCCGACGGGCTTCTCGCCGGCAAGGACCCGCTCGCGCTCGCGGCCGTGCGCCGCTCGAATCGCAACCAGGTGATCGCGACCGCAGCGCTCGCGGCGGTGCGCGTACCGATGCTGGGCATCGTCGGCAGCCGCGATCCGTATCGCACCGTCATGCAGGAGCTCACGCCGGTGCTCCCCGACTTCGAGCTCGTCGTCATCGAAGGCGCGACGCATGCGAACGCGCCCTCGAAGCCGGAATTCGTCAGCGCGATCCGGCGCTTCCTGCAGGCGCACCCGATGGATGGTCCGGCGGCAGCGCCGCTGACGCTCAACCCACGCCTTCGATGATGCGCAGCTCGATCCAGCAGGCCTTGGCCATGAACTCGCTGCGATTCGTGGACCGTGCTACTTCGCAGGCTTGGTCACGACGTCTTCGTAGGTCTTCGTCCACTTGTCCTGCATGTCGATCGCCTGCCCCGGATCGATGAACTTGAGCGGCAGCCTGGTGATGGGCGAATCGATCTTCGTGCTCGTGGGCACGTAATGCTGTTTCGCGAGCAGGCCCTGGCCGTCGCTCAGCATGAAGTCTTCGAACAGCAGCGCGGCATACGGATGCGGCGCCTTCCTGGTCACCGACATCGTGCTGAATTGCGCGATCACCGGGGGGATCGCCAGCACTTCGATCGGCGCGCCCTTCTGCTTCACCTGCTCCGGAATCCAGCTGTACACGGTCAGTCCGAGCGGCACTTCGCCCGACGCCACGAGGTTGGCCAGCAGCGAATGGCCCTTGCGCACCGAAATGCCGTTCTTGGCGACGATCTCCGAGAACAGCTTGTTGGTCTGCTGCTCGCCCATGTTGACGCCGAGCGCGCCGTACCAGCCCTGGTCGTCGACCTCGATGCCGAGCCGCCCCTTCCATTTCGGGTCGAGCAGGTCCTGATAGCTCGCGGGCAGCTCCTCCTTCTTCACCTTGTTCGTGTTGTACGCGGCCACGAACACGTCCAGGGTGATGCCGACCCACTCGTGGTGTGCGGGAATCGCAGCCGGCATGAGGTCCTTGAGGTATGGCGAGCGCACTTCGAGCAGCAGCTTCTCGCGATGCGCGGCCTCGTTTTCCGGCGCGTTGTTCTGGATGACGTCGACCTCGAAGCGGTTGCCGCGGGCTTCGTTCATGACCCTTTGCAGCACGCCTTCGGAGCTCGACCGCCACGGCTTCACCTTGATCCCGTACTTCGCCGTGAACGCGTTCATGACCACGGGCAGGTTCGGGTACACGTGATAGACCGTGAGCTCGCCTTCCTTCTTCGCGAGCTCCGCGAGCCGCTCCTGCCGGTCCGCCCCCTGGTAGAGCGCCATCTCCGCCGGCGAGAGCTGCCCCTTGGCCGGCTCCGCCGCCAGGCTGCGCAACGGCGCGCTCGCCGCCAGCAGTGCCACTGCGACCATTCCGATGTAGCGCTTCATGCCTGTCCCCCCTCGCGTTGTGCACGTCGTGCAGCGTGTCGTTCCGAGGTGCAGAACGGGACCGCCGCTTAGAAGCAGGGACACTACAACGAGACGGGGACCGCGTAAATGACTTGCGACGCCGCCGATGCCCGCGGCTGCGCGAAGGCGTGCGTGCGCGCAATGAGAAGGAGGCGGGCCCACGCCGCGTTGCGGGTGCCCGCCTCCGCTGCCGGCCGACATGCCGGCCCGCGACAGCGTCGCGTCAGCTGCGACGCGGATCGTTCGGCCGGCGATCCACGCTGTTCGGCACGCCGTCGTTGTCGCGATCGCGGTCGTAGCGGTTCGGCACGCCGTCGTGGTCGCGGTCGCCGTAGCTGCCGCGATGCTGGTACCGATCCGGCACGCCGTCGTGGTTGCGATCGCCGTAGCCGCCGCGATGCTCGTACCGGTCCGGCACGCCGTCGTGATCGCGATCGCTCACCCAGCCGCGGTGCTCCATGTACCACTGGCCGTTGCGCTCGACCCAGTGCGGAGCGTAGTAGCGGTAACCCGGACGCGCGCGCATCCAGGTACCGCGGATCCAGCGATAGCGATGGCCGTTCCACTCCCAGTGCCCCTCGGCCCACACGTACCCGTGACGCGGGGCGGGAACGACCTCGTAGCGCGCCGGTGGCGGCGCGATCTGCACGTACACCTGCGCCGTTGCGGGGGCCGCAACAGCTCCGAGGGTGGTCGCGAATGCGGCCGCGATGAGCAATTTTTTCATGGCGATGACCTCCGTAAGTGAATCAGAGCCCGTGTGTTCGATTGACCAGAACCGTCGTCGTGCTCGATCGATCCGATTCGAGCCACGTCCGTCGTGCGAGTTCACGCCGGCGTGTCCTGGCAGTAACGACCGTTGCCGCCGACAGGTTGGCGTTCGCAGCAATTGGTTACAAACCAACGCGGTGGCTCCTGGCCATCGTGCAGCACAGCGTGTGCCACGGGGGTACCCGCGCCCTGGCGGATACTCGTGTGCCACGAGGCGGTGCAAAGAACGTCCGCGGCCGTGCGCAGCCCTACGCGACGCGCGCGCTCAACGCGCGCAGCAGTGCTGCTCCGTCGCCCTCCCACGCGCTGCCGTGCATGCACGCGAGCGTGGTCGGCTTCTCGGCGGCAAGGCGCTCGAGGATCGCGGCGGTTTGCGGCGCGTGCGCGAAGTAGTCCATCGGCGCCCGAAACGCCTCGCTCGGCTCGAGGATGTCGCTGCGCGTGAGCGGCGTCGCGCCGGTGCCGCCTTGCGTGAAGAGGTCGCCGCACAGGAACGTGCGGGTCGTCGTCTCCAGCATGAGGCCGCAGTCCCATCCGTGGGGCACGTGGGGCGTATCGAACCAGCGAAGGCGATGCGTGCCGAGCGCGAGCTCCTCGCCATCCGCCATGGCGCGCGGCGCGCGATCGGCGACGTCGCTCATCGACACCATCGCGCCGATGCGCCCGCACAAGGGCTGCGCGCGCGGCGCCGCGGCGAGCCACTCGTTCATCGCTCCGCACTCGTCGGCTTCGAAGTGCGAGTAGCCGATGTAGCGCAGGCGCTCGACCGGAAGGGCGCGATCCACCGCCTCGCGCACGAGCGGGAACATGCGCCGGGGCCCGGTATGGAAGAGCAGCGGCTCGTCGTCCGCGATGAGGTACTGGTTGAAGCTGAATGCGCCCGCGCCCGGGATCTCGACGGGGGTGTTGATGCGAAAGATGCCCGGTGCGATCTCGTGCAGGTTGGTTCCGGATTGAGCGTTGGTGATCATGGCGCCTCCTGGTCTTGTCCGCGGGATGAGTTCGGCCGGTGGGCGGGTCTGCCCGCCGGGTGCTGCAGCGAACCCCTGCGCAACCCGCGCCGGCGGCGCTTCGGTCTTGCAGAGGTTGCGAGTGGGTGTAACGAAGGCGCGGACCGTTACACCCACTCGGGCAGTGAAGCGGTATGCTAGACCGCGTGCGAAACGAGTCCGGAGTCGGTGAGCTGTCGGAGCGCGCGCTGGCGGAGCGCATCGGCGCGGCTGCGCCGGCGATCGACCGCGCGGCCGAGACCGAGCTGTGCCGGCGGCTCGCCCCGCGCGTGCGCCTGTACGGCTTGCGTCACCTGCGCGACCCGCACGCGGCATCCGATCTCGTGCAACAGACGCTGCTGCTCGTGCTCGAGCGCGTGCGCGCCGGCGGGTTGCGCGACCCGGAGCGTATCGTGTCGTTCGTATTCGGGAGCTGTCGGCGGATCATGCTCGACTCGAAGCGCACGCATGCCCGGCGCGAGGCGCTGCTGCAGCGCTTCGCGCACGACGTTCCCGTCGTGGAGGACACGTTCGCGCCGCAGCTCGATCGCGAGCGCATGCTGGCGTGCCTCGAGGCGCTGTCGGAGCGCGATCGCGCCGTTCTGGTGCTCACCTTCTACGAAGATCGCCAGGCGGGCGCGGTGGCTTGCGAACTGGCGCTCTCCGAAGCGAACGTGCGGGTGATCCGGCATCGCGCGCTCGAACGACTGCGCGCCTGCGTGCTCGGCAAAGGAGCGATGCGATGACGCAGCTCGATTGCGAGAACCCGGTCGGCCTGGCCACGCTGCTGTCGTACTGGCTCGGCGAGCTCGACGACGCGCGCGAGGCGCAGATCGAGCAGCACTTCCTCGGTTGCGCTGCGTGCAGCGACGAGCTCGCCGAGCTCGCTGCGCTGGCCGAAGGCATCCGCAGTTGCCTGCGCGAGGGCAGCCTGCGCGCGGTGGTGACCCCGCTTTTCGCCGAGCGCCTCGCCGCGTCCGGCTTGCACGTGCGCGAATACCGCGTGGCGCGCAACGGCAGCGTCGACTGCACGGTTGCGCCGCACGACGATGTCACCATCGCTCGCCTCGACGTGCCGCTCGCGGACGTGCGTCGGCTCGACGTCCTGCTCTCGGATCTCGGGGGCGAAGGGGGTGAGCAGCGCATCGAGGACGTGCCGTTCGATGCGACGACGGACGAAGTCGTCGTGATCCCGCGCACGGATCGCCTGCGGCGGCTGCCGGCCACCACGAGCCGCATCCGCGCCATCGCCGTCGACGACAGCGGCGAGCGCGTGCTGGGCGAGTACACCTTCAACCACACCCCCTGGGCCGGAGACCTGACCCTGGGTCAACCCTGGGTCAGCACGACGACGCGGTCGATGACCTTGTCCACGCCGAAGACGGCCCACGCGTCGAACTGCGCCCGCCGCCGCTGCTCCTCGCTCGGCACGTAGCCTCGGAGCGTCACCACGCTCTTCTCGCAACCCACGCGCAACTGGGCCGCCTCGACCTGAGAGTCCATCTCCAGGACGAGCGTCAGCGCCTCGACGACCTCCTCGTCGGAGTCGCGCTCGGGCGGATCGATCTCGATCGCATTGATCACGTCCCGGCAGCCGGGCGTCCACCACGCCAGCACCCCGGCCACGCGCTTGTGCGACAGGCTGATGACCTTGCCCTCGAGCGTGATCACGCCATCCTCCACCGCGATCTCCAGCGCATTGGTCCACTCGCCGGAGACTTCGCGCACGGTTTCGAGCCGGCCCTTGGCGTGCACGCGGATCGCGCAGTTTGCGAACTCGCCCTGGGCCATGATCGCCTTGCACAGCCTGTCGCGGATGGCGCCGTCGCCGCGCCGTTCCGCGGGGGCCACGCGCAGGCGGTCGATCACGCCACGGATACCCGGCACCGCGCCCGCGTGCTCGAGGGCGAGCTTCTTGGCGGCGAGGCTCTCGACCTCGCCTTCCAGCACCACGGCGTCCGCCGCCACGCTGATGCTCATCGGAAAGCGATGCAGGTTGATCGCCGTGTCGAACTCCAGCGCCGCCCGGACCTGCTTCGCCGTTGCCCTCGCGCTTGCGTCGTCGTCGGCCATGATCCCCATTCTCCTTTCTACCGGCGCGGTCCGTCGGCGCTCGCGGCGCTCGGACCGGCGACGCGGAAGCGGGTTGCGCGTCAGCCGCCGACGGGCCGCTGCGCGGCCACGGCGGCGTAATACTCCCAGGCACGGCTGACGATGTGCTGCGTGAGCTCGCTGCCACCGCCCGCTTCCTCGCGCGTGAAGGCACGCAAGCGGGAAGCGTTGCCTCCCGCGGCGGCGAGCATGCGAAGCTGAAGATCCGCGCTTTCCTCGAGGAAGCACGCCGCCACGGTGGCCGTGCGCACGTCGCCCGCAACGGTGGTAATGCCGTGCCCGCGCATCATCACGGCGGGCGCGGCGCCGAGCCTGCGCGCGAGCGCGTCGCCCAGCTCGCGCGAGCGAATGAGGCCGATGCGCGCGTACTCCGGCACGCCTTCGATGAACGCGACGCCCTGGTTGTGCACGACGCGATGCGGCTCGCCGATCTGCGTGAGGCAGATGCACGCCGGTGGATGCGCATGCACCACGGCCCCGACCTCGGGCCGCGCCGCGTAGGCGCGGGCATGGATCCAGAACTCCGTGTTCGGACTGCCGTCGCCCGCGAGCTGCCGGCCGTCGGTGTCGAGCACGAGCAGGTTGTCCTCGTGGGCGAGGCCCGGCGAGCGCCGGGTGGGGAAGACGAACGTGTCGGTGCCGGGGACGCGCGCGCTGGCGTGGCCGAAGGCATTCGACAAGCCGAAGCGCTCGAGAATGTGGTTGGCCACGACGACGTCGCGGCGCAACTCGAGATTCGCGTCCAAGATGAGCCGTTCCTTTCGTTCCGCTCGAGTGCACCATGTTACCCGCGCCCGGCAGCCGATGGTCGCGATGGCGCGTCGCAAGCGCCGTGTTGCGGGCCGCGGCCCGGGCACGCGCGCAAATGACGCTCGACCGCGCCCACCCCTTGCGCGAGAATGAGCGTTCCGCGCTCGCGCGCTCTCTTCCCCCCGGCCATGCGGATCGGTATCGCAGGTGGCGGCCCGGCCGGGCTGCTGTTCGCCCTGCTCGCCCGGCGGCGTCGCCCGCAGGCGAGCATCACCGTGGTCGAGCAGAACCCGCCGGACGCCACGTTCGGCTTCGGCGTCGTGTTCTCCCATGGCGCGCTCGAGTTCCTCGCGCGCGACGCGCCGTACGTGCACGGCAGGCTGCAGCAGCGCGATGGAGACCTGGCCGATCCAGCGCATCGTGCATCGCGACACCGCGGTCGACATCGACGGCAACGGCTTCTGTGCCATCGGGCGGCTGGAGTTGCTGCGCCTGCTGCAGGCGCAGTGCGAGCGCGCCGGGCGTGGACGTGCGGTACGGGACGCCGATCGCCGGCCCGGAGGCATTCGCCGGCTGCGATCTCGTCGTCGCCGCCGACGGCGTGAACTCCACGCTGCGCAAGGCGCTCGCGGATCGATTCGAGCCGCGCATCGAGTGGCTCACCAACAAGTTCGCGTGGTACGGCACGACCCGGCCGTTCGATTGCCTCACGCTCACGTTCCGCGAGAACGAGCACGGCGCCTTCGTCGCGCACCACTACCGCTACGCGCCGCGATCGCAGCACGTTCATCGTCGAATGCGACGCGGCCACCTGGCAGCCGCGCCGGGCTTCGCCGACGATGGACGATGCCGCATCCCGCGCCTACTGCGAGCGCCTGTTCGCGCCCGACCTCGGCGGCCAGCCCCTGGTGTCGAACCGCTCCATCTGGCGCAACTTCCCGCTGCTCGAGAACGCGCGCTGGACCGCCGGCAACGTGGTGCTGATCGGCGATGCGCTGCGCACCGGACACTTCTCCATCGGCTCGGGGACGCGCCTCGCGTTCGACGATGCGATCGCGCTCGATCGCGCGCTGGGCGAAGGCGGCGACGACGTCGCGCAGGTGCTCTCGGCGTTCGAGCGCGAGCGCCGGCCGGTGGTGGAGAAGCTCGTCGCCGCGGCGAACTGCGAGCTCGTTCTGGTACGAGCGCATGGCCGACAAGATGGCGCTCGATCCCGGTCGCGCTCGCGTACGACTACATGACCCGCAGCGGCCGCATGAGCGACGCGCGGCTCGCCGAGCATGGCGCCGCAGTTCATGGCGCGCGTGCGTGCGGAGCGCCGCGACACGCCGGCGTGGGCAACGGGCTCGGGCCATCCGGTCGTCGATCCGGTTCCGGCGTGCACGCCCGGCGCGACGGAGATCGGGTTCGCAGGTGCCCGAGCGCTACAACGCGTCGTCGCTCCTGTACGACAACCTGCGCGCCGAACGCGGACAAGGTCGCCGCTGCGTGTGCGACGATGCGCGCCTCACGTACCGCGAGCTCTGCGCGCTCGCCGATCGCGTCGGGAATGGCCTGCAGGCGTTCGGGCTCGTGCGCGGCGGCCGCGTGCTGATGCTGCTCGACGATCGTCCCGAATACGTCGCGGCGATCTTCGGTGCGCATGCGCGCGGGCTTCGTGCCGGTGCTGCGTCAACACGCTCTCGCCGCCCGAGCTCGTCGCGTACTACCTGCAGGACAGCGGTGCGCGAAGTGGCGTTCGTCGACGCCTCGCTTCGCCGACCTGCTGGCGCACGACGACGTCGCGGCGAGTCGACTGCGCCACGTGGTGCACGTCGGCGACATGGCCGCGGCGCGCCCGACCGCGATCGCACTGGCGAGCACCACGATTGGGCGCATGGGTGCGACGGTGCGAGCCGCGCGCTCGAGCCCGTCGACACGCATCGCGACGAGATGGCGTTCTGGATGTACAGCTCCGGCTCGACCGGCCGGCCCAAGGGCGTGGTGCACCTGCATCACGACGCGCTGTACACGTATCGTCGCCTATGGCCGCGACGTGCTCGGCATCCGGCGCGGACGACGTCGTGTTCTCGCCGCCGAAGATCTTCTTCGCGTACGGCTTCGGCAACTCCGCTCACGTTCCCGTTCGCGGTCGGCGCGACCACCGTGCTGATGCGCGGGCGCCCCGAGCCGGAGGCCGTGTTCGCGCACGATCGAGCGGCATCGGCCCACCCTCTTCTTCGGATTGCCGACGCTGTACATCGCGATGGTCGCGCACCCGGGATCGCGAAGCGCGCGATCTCTCGAGCGTGCGCCTGTGCCTCTCGGCGGCGGAGACGCTGTCGACGGAGCTCTTCCAGGAGTGGCGCGGCGCTACGGGCTGTGCGATCGTCGAGGGACTGGGCTCGACCGAGGTGCTGCACATCTACCTGTCGAACACGCCCGGCCTGCAGAAGCCCGGCGCGAGCGGCAAGCGCGTGCCGGGCTACGAGCTGCGGCTCACGCGATCCCGACGGCAACGAGGTGCGCGGCCGGCGGCTCCGGCGTGCTGTGGGTGCGCGGCGACTCGCAGGCGCCGTGCTACTGGAACCGCCCGGACAAGACCGCGGAGACGATGCGCGAGGGCTGGATCTACACCGGCGACCGCTTCCGGCGACGACGAGGACGGCTATCACTTCTTCGAGGGCCGTGCCGACGACCTCGTCAAGGTGAGCGGCCAGTGGGTGCATCCGCTCGAGGTCGAGCGCTGCCTCGCCGAGCACCCGTTCGATCCGCGAATGCGCGGTGCTCGCCGTCGAGGACGAGAACCGGTTGACGACGCTCGCCGCGTTCGTCGCGCTGCGCGATGCGTCGCGCGCGGACGCCGGCGACCACCTCGGAGCTGCAGACGCTTCGTCAAGGAACGCCTGCTGCCCTACAAGTATCCGCGCCTCGTGCGCTACCTCGCGGAGCTGCCCAAGACCGGCACGGGCAAGATCGATCGCCAGGCGCTGCGACGCGCGCGTTAGTCGCGCGCTGCGAGGCGCTGGATGCCCTACGCTACCGGCGCCACCAGCCGCACCTTGCGATGCAGTGCACGTCGCCTTATCGTGCACGCGCGGCGAGCTGGCCGTGCGCCGCCGATGATCCATCACTTATCGAGGAGAACGCGTGAACCGCCTGCACCGTACGATCGCCCTGGTCGCCGCCGCAATGTTCGCAAGCACGCCCGTTGTCGCCGCCGACATCCTGAGCGAGTGGTCCACCGTGAAGGCCCCGGCGGCGCCGCAGCCGAAGCCGGTGAAGCTGGACCCGACGACCACCGCACTGCTCATGCTCGACTTCACCAAGCAGGGCTGCAACATGCAACGGCGTCCGCGCTGCGTCGCGACGATCCCCGCCGTGCAGAAGGCACTCGCAGCCGCACGCGAGCATCGGATGCCCGTCGTCTTCACGCTCGGCAGGGGCGCCACCGCCGCGGACATCGCGCCCGAGCTCGCGCCGCGTCCGGGCGAGCGCGTCCTGGTCGGCACGCCCGACAAGTTCCTCAACACCGAGCTCGAGAACATCCTCAAGGATGGAGATATCCAGACGGTCGTGCTGGTCGGCACGGCCTCGCATGGCGCCGTGCTCCAGACCGGCACGAGCGCGGCGTTCCGCGGCTTCAAGGTCATCATTCCCGCGGACGGCGTGTCCGCCGAGAGCCTGTACGCCGAGCAGTACGGCATCTGGCACATGCTCAATGCACCCGGCGTCGGCAGCGAGACGACGCTCACCCGCCTCGACCTGATGAGTTACTGACACCTCGGGTTACCTCCGGGGCGACGCGGGGTTGCAAAGTCCGGCGGCGGCCCCACTTCCGTCGAAGGGAATTCCGGTTGCGGGGCTCCGGTCGAAACGCCAGCCCCTGCCTCGCCGCACCGATGCGGCACGCTTTCATGCGCCGGATGGGAGACTGTTCATGCCACCACGTGCCCCGGGTTCGGGCCTGCTCGACGACGCCATCGAGCTCCTGCGGCAGGCCGATCGCCTGCACCGCCAGTTCTTCACCCTCGACCCGCGCAGCGGCGGTCCGTGCTGGGAGCCGCCCGTCGACATGATCGAGGATGCCCGCGGCCTGGTGGTGCGCATCGCGCTGCCCGACGTCGACCCCGAAGCCCTCGAAGTGCGCACCGACGGCGCCAACCTGTACGTGCGGGCCTCGCGACCGCTGCGCGCGGCGGGCGGCGCCACGATCCATCGCCTCGAGATCCCGCACGGGCGGTTCGAACGCCGCATCGGCCTGCCGCCGGGCCGCTACGAGCTGATGGAGCGCAGGCTCGCCGACGGCTGCCTCGCGCTCACCTTCCGGCGACTGGGCTGAAGAGGCGCGACATGGATCTCGAACACTCCGAACACGCCGGTGAGCACGCTCCGACCGCTGCCGACAAGGATCACGAGAGCACGCAGTCGGACCCGATGGCGAACCTGCCGTCGGACGCGCTCATCATCGTTCCCGTGCGCAATCTCGTGCTGTTTCCGGGACTGATCGCGCCGCTCTCGATCGGCCGCGCGAGCTCGATCGCCGCCGCGCAACAGGCCGCGCGCACGCAGCGTCCCGTGGGGGTGCTGCTGCAACGCGATCCCCAGACCGAGACGCCCGGGCCGGCCGACCTGCACACCGTCGGCACGGTGGCGACGATCCTGCGCTACGTCACCGGCCAGGACGGCGGGCACAACCTCGTGTGTCACGGCGAGCAGCGGTTCCGCGTGGCGGGCTGGCTCGACGGCCTGCCCTTCCCCGTTGCGCGCGTCCAGATGCTGCCCGACAGCGAGGACGTCGACACCGAGATCGAAGCGCGCATGCTGCAGGTGAAGGCACGGGCGGTCGAAGCGCTGGAGCTCCTGCCGCGCGCACCTGCCGAGCTCGGTGCAGCCGTCGGAGAGATCAAGGCGCCGGGCGCGCTCGCCGACTTCATCGCCGGCGTGATGGACATCAAGATCGAGGAGAAGCAGGAAGTGCTCGAGCTCCTCGACGTGCGTGCGCGCCTCGACAGCGTGCTGCGGCATCTCGTGAGCCGCATCGAGGTCCTGCGCCTGTCGCGCCAGATCGGCGAGCAGACGCAAGGCCGCCTCGAGCAGCACCAGCGCGAGCACCTGCTTCGCGAGCAGATGCGCACGATCCAGAAGGAGCTCGGCGAAACCGACCAGACGGCCGCCGAAGTGCAGGATCTCGCGGAGCGCATCGGCAAGGCGCAGATGCCCGAGGAGGTCGACAAGCACGCGCGCAAGGAATTGCGCCGCCTCGAGCAGATGTCGGAAAGCTCGCCCGAATACTCGATGGTGCGCACGTATCTCGAGTGGCTGGTCGAGCTGCCGTGGGCGAGCCCGGCCGAGGAGCGCATCGAGATCGCCGAGGCGCGGCGCATTCTCGATGCGGACCATTACGGCCTCGAGAAGGTGAAGCGGCGCATCCTGGAATACCTCGCCGTGCGCAAGCTCAACCCGAACGGGCGCAGTCCGATCCTGTGCTTCGTCGGCCCGCCGGGTGTGGGCAAGACCTCGCTCGGCCAGAGCATCGCGAAGGCCCTGGGGCGCGCGTTCGTGCGCCTGTCGCTCGGCGGCGTGCACGACGAAGCCGAGATTCGCGGCCATCGCCGCACGTACATCGGCGCCATGCCCGGCAACATCGTCCAGTCAGTGCGCAAGGCCGGCACGCGCAATTGCGTGATGATGCTCGACGAGATCGACAAGCTCGGCCAGGGCATCCAGGGCGATCCTGCCTCGGCGATGCTGGAGGTGCTCGATCCGGAGCAGAACTCGACCTTCCGCGACAACTATCTCGGCGTGCCGTACGACCTGTCGCGCATCATGTTCATCGCGACCGCGAACGTGCTCGATCGCATTCCGGGCCCGCTGCGCGACCGCATGGAAGTGGTCGAGCTGCCAGGCTACACCGAAGAGGAGAAGCGCGAGATCGCGCGCCGCTATCTCGTGCGCCGGCAGCTCGAGGCCACGGGTCTCACCGAGCAGCAGTGCAGCATCACCGACGGCGCGCTGCGTACGGTCATCGCCGACTACACGCGCGAGGCCGGGGTGCGCAACCTCGAGCGCGAGATCGGGCGGCTGTTCCGCCATGCCGCGATGCGCATCGCGGAAGGCGCGAGCGACGCGATCGCGATCGATGCACCGGACGTTGCAACGATCCTCGGCCCTGCGCGCTTCGAAAGCGAGCTCGCGATGCGCACCAGCGTGCCGGGTGTGGCGACGGGACTCGCGTGGACGCCGGTCGGCGGCGAGATCCTGTTCATCGAGGCGACGCGCACGTCGGGCAGCGGACGCCTGATCCTCACGGGCCAGCTCGGTGACGTGATGAAGGAGAGCGCGCAGGCGGCGCTCACGCTGGTGAAGGCGCGCGCGGAACGCATGGGCACGGACGCGACGGCGTTCGACAAGGCCGACGTGCACATGCACATTCCCGCGGGGGCGATCCCGAAGGACGGGCCGAGCGCGGGCGTTGCGATGTTCGTGGCGCTCGCGTCGCTCGCGATGGGCAAGCCCGTGCGCCACGATCGCGCCATGACGGGCGAGATCAGCCTGCGCGGCCTCGTGCTGCCGGTGGGCGGGATCAAGGAGAAGGTGCTCGCGGCACAGCGTGCCGGCATCCGCACGATCCTGCTGCCGGCGCGCAATCGCCGCGACCTCGAGGACATCCCGCCCGATGCGCGCAACCAGCTCGAGTTCATCTGGCTCGAGACGGTGGACGATGCGCTGGCGGCGGCGATCGGCGACGAGATCCGCGCCGCGGCGTAGCCCCCGCCCGCCCCGTTACTCAGAGTAAATACTCCGAGTAACGGGTTCAGACATTCGGTGGATGGAGGGACCGAGGCTCGCTGGAGCATGCTTGGCACATGCTGCGGCAACGACTTCTCCACTCCGGCGCCGTCCTGCACGTTACGCAACGCGGCCATAATCGGCAGCCGGTGTTTGCCTGCGCGGACGACTACGCATTCTACCTCGAGTGCCTAACCCAAGCCGCCGGAAAGCTCGATGCCGCGATCCACGCCTACGTGCTCATGACCAATCATGTGCACTCCTCGTCACGAGCACCCACGAGGACACGGTGCCGCGCTCGTACAGGTCGTCGGGAGGCGTTACGTGCGCCGATTCAATGCCCGCACCGGTGCAAGTGGCAGCCTGTGGGAAGGGCGGTACCGCTCTGCCGTCATCGACTCGGACGAGTACCTTCTCACGTGCATGCGTTACATCGAGCTGAATCCAGTCCGGGCGGGCATCGCGGCCCGTCCCGAGGACCATGCTGGTCCAGCTTTCGTGCGAACGCTTTGGGTGAATCGAGACGCGGTCGTGCGCGAGCACGCCACTACGACGCGCTGGCAGGCACGCCAGACGGGCGAAGAAGGGCATACCGGTCGCTCTTCGAACAGCCGCTCAGCGAGGACACCCTTCAGCCATCCGCATGCAACCGACCAGCGCGGCCTGCTTACCGGCACCCGTTACTCTGGCAGTATTTACTCTGAGTAACGGGTTCGGGGTCAGGGCTTGACGAACTGCTCCATCCGCACCGTCACGCCCGTCTTCGCCGTCTCCGCGAGATAGAGCTCGTGGATGCGCGGCGACTGGTCCTCGTACTCGATCTGGTCGCCGCCCTTCTTGATGTCGGTCGACACCGCGCCCGTGAGCGAGCGCCGCTTGCTCTCGGTGAAGGGGTGGCGCAGGCTGCCGTAAGCCGTCGCGAGATAGCGCGCCGGCGCAGGGCTCGTGTTGAAGTGCTGGTGGAACATCTGGTCCGGCGGCGCGAAAACCACGCCGTGCTTCCAGTCCACGCGCCGGAAGTCGGCATCGCCCGGGTACCACAGCAGCGAGTAGCCCTGCCCCGTCACGCACATGACGTGGAAGTCGGCCGCGTGGCGATGACCCTTCTTGTACGTGCCCACCGGCATCTCCGAGATGTGCGCGTGCATCGTGCCGTCGGCGAGGATGAACATGATGTTCGTTCCTCCCGCGCCGCGCTCGCCCCACGTCTTCAGCTCGATCGCGGAAAGATCCGGCACGAAGTTCGTCTCCCACATGTGCTGGCCCGGGCGTACCGGCAGGAAGTCGCCCTCGCCGCTGAAATACTTCGAGCCGCCGACGCGCTCGTCGAAGTCCCACGGGTTGTCGAAGACGAACGCCTCGTTGTGGAACATGTTGAGCACCGCCGGGAGGCTCACGGTCGACACGATGCGCGCAGCTTCCGAGCCGCTGCCGTTGAAGTGGCGATACTTCGTGTTGAGCGGGATCGCGAAGAGGCTCTTCGGGCCCCACTCGAACGTGTGCTTGCGCCCGTCCGCCACTTCGATCGTGGTGCTGCCGCGCCCCGAGAGCACGTACACGACCTCCTCGTACAGGTGGCGCTGCGGCGAGGTCGCACCACCCGGCGCGACGTCGAGCACGAACATGCCGATGAAGTCGCCGCGGCCCTTCAGATGCACCGCCCCGCCCTTCGCGTCGAAGCGCGCCCACGGCCGTGTCTCCACCGCGAGGAGATCGACGCCGAAGTCCTCGGTAACCGGAATGCCTTCCTTCTTCACCCAGTCGAGATACGAGTCGATGCCGACCCGCGCTGCGGCTTCAGTGGCCATCGTGTGATCCTTTCGTTGCGCTCGTCTTGCGGGAGGTTTCGCGGCGGCGCAGGTACTGCTGCCCTGCCGCGAACAACAGCGACTTGATGACCACCGGCACGACGTGCGCGGGCTCGATCATCGCGCCCAGGTCGACGTAATCGAGCTCGCGCAGGCGGATGCCGTCGATCGACACCACGTCGCGCGCAATGGCGAGCTCGCGCTCGAGGATGTAGCCCAGCGTGCGCCCCACGTCGCCGTCGATCATCAGCACGAGCGGCGCGGCGGTGGCGGGACCGGCAAACGCAAGGGCGATGCCCTCCGCGAGCGCACGCAGCCGGCTGTAATGCGGATCGCCGTGCCACGAGAGCGCGACGGCAACCGCACGATCGGGCGCGAGATCGGCGCGTTCGAGCGCAGCGGCGATCGCATGGGCGACCGCAGCGGCGTCGATGTCCTGCGCGAGATCGATCGCGGGCGCGATGGCGGGCACGTTGTGCACCGGCAGCGCCACGCGCTCGGACACGTGGATCGTCTTGCCGCTCACCTGCACGGAGAACTGCGACGCGCCGATCACGGTCGCGCGGATGCCCTGGCGCGGGCTCGCGCAGCGGCGTGACGATCCTGCCGGTGCGGAAGGCTTCCACCATGCGTGCCGCGAGCATGGCCGCGATGTCGCCGTACGTCGTCTGCTCGCGTGCCGTAGATGTACTCCGACACGCCGCCGGAGAACGTGATCGCGTCGGGCACGGCCGCGTCGATGTTGGCGGGAATGAGCAACAGCTCGCGCGCGAGTCCCGTCGGGCGCTCCTGCCGGATGAGCGCGATGACGGCATCCGCCAGCGAGCCGACGATGCGCTCGACATCCGCCGGCGTCACCTGCGCACCTACTTCCAGCGCAATGTCGTGCAGCCGCGCCGTATGCTGCGCGGACTCGTCGATGCGCGCGAGGCGGCCGTGCGCATCGAAGGCGATCAGGCGCCCGCCGACGGCGAGCGCGCAGGTCCCGAGGATCTCGCCATTGGAGACGAGCGCGAGCTTCGTCGTGCCGCCCCCGATGTCCACGTTGAGCACCGTGCTGCCCTGCTGCCGGGACATCGCGACGGCGCCCGAGCCGTTGGCGGCGAGCACGCATTCGAGATGGTGGCCGGCGGAGGCGCACACGAACTTGCCGGCATCGGCCGCGAACAGTTCCGCGATCGCCTCGGCGTTGGTGCGCTTGATCGCCTCCCCGGTCAGGATCACCGCACCGGTGTCGACCTCGTCGCGCGCGAGGCCCGCACTGCGATACGACTCGCCGATGAACTCGCCGAGCCGTACTGCATCGATCGTGTTGTCCGGCAGGAATGGCGTCAGCAGGATCGGCGAGCGCCACAGCACCGTGCGGTCCACCACGACGAACTGGCTCGACAGCTGCTGCGTCTTGCGCTGCAGGTGCACGCGCGAGAACATGAGATGCGAGGTCGAGCTGCCGATGTCGATGCCCACGGTCGTGAGCTCGACGTTGTCGATCTTCCAGATGAGCTCGCGCACCGCGCCGAGCGCATCGACCGACATCTCGTGCAGGTGGTGGTCGCCGTCCCCCTCGTGCCCGCGCAGCGGAATGCGAATCCCGGGCGGCGCGATGGCGAAAACGTCACGCGGCGCAAGCGCGGCAGCCAACGCGCGCGCAGAGACGGCGGAAACGTGTGACACGAGCGGGCTGGCGTCGACGGGAGTGATTGCGAAGGCCGACGATGCCGTCGGCGCGAAGAGCCCGTATGCTACGTCAACGCGGGTTGCCGCGCACGTCGATCGCACCGAACCCCTGGGTCAACCGTCACCGCGACTTGCGCGCCGGCAGCGGCGCGCAAGCGAGCTTCGGCTTGCCCCCGAAGTCGGGCTTCGCCGGCGGGTTCTTCGCGATCAGGTCGAGCGCGGTCGCGAGCGCCACCTCGAGCTGGCGATCGCGATCCGCCGCTGCGTCCTGCGGCGCGTTGTCGACCTCGATGTCGGGATCGGTGCCGTGGTTCTCCACGCCCCAGCCGACGTCGGTGAACCAGAACGAGAACTCGGGCTGGGTCGTTTCGCTGCCGTCCACGAGCTTGTGGCGCGGATAGATCCCGATCACGCCGCCCCACGTGCGGGTACCCACCAGCGGGCCGATGCCGAACAGCTTGAAGCTGTGCGAGAAGATGTCGCCGTCGGAACCCGCATGCTCGTTGGTCAGCGCCACCACCGGTCCCGCCACGGCCTGGTCGGGGTACGACTGCGGCCGGCCCCAGCGCTGGATGTCGTAGCCGATGCGCATGCGCCGGACCTTCTCCAGCAGCAGCTGCGAGACGTGGCCGCCGCGGTTGTAACGCACGTCGACGATCAGCGCGTCGCGCTCGCATTCGCTGCCGAAGTAACGGTGGAACTCCGCAAAGCCCGCGGACATCATGTCGGGCAGATGGAAGTAGCCCACGCGCCCGTTCGATTGCGCGTGCACCCATGCCCGCTTGCGCTCGACCCATTCACGGTAGCGCGCGGGCACTTCGTCGGCGAGCGTGGTCACGAGCACGTTGCGCGTCGTGCCGCTCTCGCCCTCGCCTTTGCGCAGCGTGAGCTCGACCTTCGTGCCGGCCTGGTGCACCAGTAGCGCCTCGGGGGGGCGCTCGCGGGAGACGGGCTGGCCGTTCACCGCCACGATGCGCTCCCCCGGCACGACCTCCACGCCGACGGCATTGAGGGGCGAATCGGCACCCGGATCCCAGGCATCGCCGCGCACGACCTGCGCGATCTCGTAGCTGCCATCCGGGAGCGGCCGCATCTGCGCCCCGAGATAGCCGAGCGCGATCTGCGGCGGCTTGCGGTAATCGCCGCCCGATTCGTACGCGTGCGAGGTGCCGAGCTCGCCCTGCATCTCCCAGATGAGATCGGAAAGCTCCGCGCGCGTCGCGACCCGCGCGAGCAGCGGCTCGTACCGGCGATACACCGCCTCCCAATCCACGCCCGACATGTCGGCGACCCAGAACTGGTCGCGCTGCAGGCGCCAGATTTCGCGCAGCATCTGCTGCCACTCGCGCCGCGGATCGACCGACACGCGCACGCGCTCGAGATCGATCCAGCCGCTCTTGCGCGAGGGCGCATCGGACGCGGCCGCCGGATCGCGGTCCGCGTCGGCGCTGCGCGTGGCCGCGATGGCCCGCAGGCGCTTGTCCTGGCGCACGATCACCGTGGCTCGATCGGCCGCGACCGTGAAGTCGTCGACCTTGTCCATCAGCGTTTCCGCACGCAGGCTCGCGAAGTCGAACGCCTCCAGGCGCCCCTGCGTCGCCTTGTGGCCACCGCGGCCATGCGCACCCACGATCGGCAGCACCGTCCACAGCACCTTGTTCCCCGCAGCGCCCGCGATCTGGCCGAAGCGACCCTCGGGCACCGGAAATGCGGCCACGCGTCGAACGATGCCGTCGAGGTCGACGCGCATTGCGGCGCCCGTTGCGTCGGGCGGCGCCTTCGCCGCCGCATCGTCGGAGCCGAGGCCCTTGGGCGCCGGCTCGAACGGCGGTCGTCCGCCGGCCTGCAACGCGATCAGGTACGGCCGCGCTGCACGCGGAAAGCTCAGCTCGAACTGCACTGCGTCGTACACCGGATCGAACGTGCGGATCGACAGGAAGTAGAGGTACCGACCTTCCGGATCGAACGCCGGCGCGTAATCGCGGAACTCGGGCTCGGTGACGAGCGTGGCCGTCGCGCGCGCAACGTCGTAGAGCTTGATGGCCGTATGGTGCACGCTCGTCGTGAACGGATAGGCGAGCCACGCGCCATCGGGCGACCATGCGATGCTCTCGCTGCGACCGTGGTCGCTGCGATCCGCGACCGCGAGCGTCCCGGCGTCGAGGTCGCCCACCAGGACTTCGTTGCGATGATTGGCGATGGCCACGCGACGCCCGCGCGGCGAGGCCTGCATGGCGATCACACGCCCGACATCCCAGGGCAGCGTGCGCGCGCCGCCCTTCGCGAACACCTCGATCCGCTCCTCGCCGGAGGCGTCGCTCACGGCGACGAGCGTTTCGCCGTCGTGCAGCCACTGCGCATGGCGATAGCGCGCACCGTGGCTCTCGCCGAGCTGGCGGACCGCGCCTTCCCACAGCGCAAACGTGAACAGCTTGCCCCGCGCGTCCAGCGCGATGCTGTGCCCGGCCGGGTGCACGGCGAAGTTGCCGAGATTCTCGGCGGCGGAAACGAACCTGCGCGCGACCTGCGTGCGATGGCTCGGCAACCGGACGTCGATGCGCGCCGTGGCATCGCGCGACGGATCGAACAGCCAGAGGTCGGCGCCGCATTGATACACGATGCGCGTGCCGTCGGTGCTGGCGTGACGGGCGTAGTAGTCGGCGTGGTCGGTGTGACGGCGGACGTCGCGCCCGTCCGGCGTGCACGAGTACAGGTTGCCCACGCCTTCCGCGTCGGAGAGATAGAAGATGCGCTCGCCGATCCACATGGGGCTCGTGAGATTGCCGACGAGCTCCGAGAGCCGCCGGTACTCTCCCGTGCCGGCGGCATCGATCCAGAGGTGTCCGGCGGTGCCGCCGCGATAACGCTTCCAGCGCGCGGGATCCGCCGTGTTGCGGCCGATCACCTTCGCATCGCCGGGACCGAACGCAAGATGATTGACCTGTCCCAGCGGCAGCAGCTGCGGCAACCCGCCTGCGGGATCGAGGGTGTACGCGCGGTAATTGCGAAAGAACGGCTGGCCGTAGGTCGACACGAACAGGATGCGGCCCTCGGGCGTCCAGCCGCGCACGATGACGTCCGGCCCGAGCCACGTCATGCGCCGCGCGAGTCCGCCTTCCGAGGGCATCAGGTACACCTCGGGATGCTGCTCGTCGCGGCCGACGAAGGCGATCCAGCGGCCGTCGTTCGAGAACGCGGGATTCGACGGCTCCGAAAGTCCCGCCGTCAGCCGGCGCGCCACGCCTCCGCTCGCCGGCACCAGCCACAGATCGTCATCGCTCACGAACGCGATGGTGTCGCGATGCAGCGTCGGATAGCGCAGGTAGCCCTGGTCCATCGTGGCTCTCTTCGGGGTTCGTGGAGGAACCGCATTGTAAAGAGAAACACGCCGGCCACGGCCACTTTGCCGCAGCTCGGCGGCCCATTGCTCAGAGTGAGACGCCGGGCACCGGCGGCGCAGCGGCACCGGAGGTTTCGAGCGGCGCCTTGCTCCGAGTAACGTGGCTTCAAGGGCGCGCGGCGGCGCCGAGGCCTTGCGCGCGCGCGGCCGCGGTGCGGGACCGGCACGCGCATCCGCTCGCGATCTCTTCGTGCAGCCAGGTGCGGAAAGCCGCGAGCTTGGGCGAGTCGGCCGTGCGTGCGGGATACACGAGCCAGAAGCTGCGCGGCGCCGGCGCGACCACGTCGAACAGGCGCACGAGCAGACCATTGCGCACGTCGCTGCCGAGCAGCGACGTGCGCGCGAGCGCGATGCCCTGCCCTTCCACCGCGGCCTGCAGCAGGTGCGACGAGTCGTTGAAGATGGGTCCCCGCGCCGGCTCGGGGAGCGGGAGCTTCGCCGCCCGGAACCAGGGCAACCACGGCTCGTCGTCGCTCCTGAGCAACGTGTAGCGCGCGAGATCCGACGGGTCGACGCGGCACGCCGCCCGCGATCCGCGGGCTGCACACGGGCACGAACGCGTCGTCGAGGAGGTGCTCGCTCGTGACGTCGGGCCAGCTGCCGAGGCCGTAGCGGATCGCCACATCGTCGTCGTCGCGGCGGAAGTCGACATTCGCCATGTTCGCGCGCACGTCGAGGTCGATGTCCGGATTCGCGGCGACGAACCGGCCGATGCGCGGCAGCAGCCAGCGCGCCGCGAACGACGGGATCACGCTCACGCGCAGCAGGCGCGGATTGGTGCGCGCAGCGAGCTCCTGCACCCCGGTGGCGAGCTCGGCGAATGCGGCGCGCACACGCGCCGCGAAGCGCTCGCCCTCGTCGGTGAGACGGATGCCGCGTCCCGCGCGCTCGAACAGCGTCACCCCGAGGTCCGCCTCGAGCGCCTTGATCTGATGACTGATCGCGCCGTGCGTGAGATTGAGCATGGCCGCAGCGCGCGTGAGACTGCCCGTGCGCGCCGCCGCCTCGAACGCGCGCAGGGCCTGCATCGGGGGCAGCCGGACCGCCATGCCGAGCCTCCTGTCATGTGAATTTCACTCACATATTGCCCGAAAACAAATCCATTGTCCCCGTGCCCGTCGGCACCTACAGTTCGCATCCACGACGACCACGGCGGGGAGCACGGCCATGACAATCAGATTATCACCTTTGCCTTCGCCTCGCCGCGCGCTGCCGGTGCTTGCCCGCCGCGCGTGCACGGGCCCGGCAACATGAGCGCGCGAACGACTTTCACGGGCATCGGTCGCGTGCGCGGCTTGATGCACAGGCTGCGCGACGGCATGCGGCGGCGCTGGCGGGCGCAGGCCGCGGTGGCGCGGGAGCGACTCTACGATTACGAGCGCGGCGCGCGGGAACGCTACTTCGCTGCGGCTCCCGACGCCGCCGATCTCGAGCGGCGCCAGCGCGGATGGGAGCGGGCGGAGCCACACGCGTGGCCGTGAGGGCGGCCGACCGCGAGCGCCGCGCAAGCACGCCGTGCGCACGAGCGCTCGGCGCGCGCACGCAGCGAAACCCCGCGCTCCGCGGGTTGCTTCGTCAGCGCCCGGCGCCTGCCTTGGGGGGCGAGAACTCGATCTTGTCGAGCGGGACGTTGTACTCGATCGACTCGACCGTGTAGCGCTCCGCCGGTCCGGCGTCGGTGCGGGTAGCCACCACGGTGAAGGGCAGCTTCACGCCCTGCACGGTGCGGAAGTCGGAGTACGTTTCGGTGCGCACGTCCTGCTGCTCGCGCTCGCGCAGGCGCTCGACGAGATGCGACGTCGGTGTTGATCCACATCTCGTACGGACGCCCGCCTTCGGGCGTGATGCGGATGACGTCGTAGGTCGATCCGTTGGCGCTGTCGCGGCGCGCGTAGTCGATGCGCGCTGCCTGGCGCTCCGGATACCAGAACGCGAGGCGATCGCGATAGGCCGCGTTCACGATGAGCTCCAGCACCTCGGGGTCGGTCTGCATGCCCACCTTGCCGGACGCGTCGGACATCCACGCGACGAAACCGTCGTAGCCGAGGATCGCATCCGAGTGGCCGGCGATGCGCACGTGCATGCGCGAGCGCCCGGTCGTGATGCGACGCCCAGCGTTCGGCGCTGCCCTTGTCGCTGCCGCTCACGATGCTCACCTTGCTGTGCTGCGAGCGCAGCGCGTCCCACGCTGCGCCGCCGGTGGCCACCTTCGCCTCGGCGAGGATCGCGAGCGGATCGGGCGCGGTCGCATCCGCCGGCGCTTCTCTCGGAGCCGATGCAGCCGGCGCGTCGGCGCCCTGCTGCGATGATGCGGGCGCGGTGAGGTCTTGCGCCGTCGCCGCGGCGGCGAGTGCGAGCGCGAGGAACGCGCACGCAACGACCCGGATCACGCCGGCCAAACCGGCGGCGCAAAGAGGCCGAACACCGGTGCGGGCCGTCATCGATCGAGCTCGCGGTCGATCGTGGCGAGTGCCTCGTCCTCGTCGCGGCCGCGAATGAAGTCGGACATGCCCATGCAGCCCGTCCCAGCGCGGAGACTTCCAGCCCCGCTCCCGGTCGTCTCGTCTTCATCGTGCAACTCTCCTTGCGATGCCCTGGCGGCATGCCGTACGACCGCCCGCACGCGGATGCGTTCGCCGCGCATCCGGCCCGAAGAATACGCCAGCACGCCGGCGGGCTCGGCGAGCCGCTTGCCCACGCCCGCAACGCGCGCGTCCGGCTGTGCGAACGACCGCCTGCGGGTATGCTGTGCCGTTTCGAGAGGAGGAACGCATGCTGGTGATCTGGGGTCGCGCCAATTCGATCAACGTGCAGAAGGTGCTGTGGCTGTGCGAGGAGCTTCGCATTCCCTACGAGCGCAAGGAGGCGGGCATGGCCTTCGGGATCGTGAACACGCCCGAGTACCGGGCGTTGAATCCGAACGGCCTCGTGCCGACGATCGTCGACGACGGCTTCGTGCTGTGGGAGTCCAACGCCATCCTGCGCTATCTCGGGCGCAAGCACGGCCTCGGCACGCTCGCCCCGAGCGATCCGCAGGCGTTTGCGATCGCGGACCAGTGGCTCGACTGGCACGTGTCGACGCTGTGGCCGGTCATGCGCCCGCTGTTCTGGGCCGTCGTGCGCACGCCGCCGGAGAAGCGCGATCCCGCGGTGATCGAGGATGCGCGCCAGAAGTGCGCTGCCGCGTTCGCCATCCTTGATGCGCGCCTTGGCGCCGTGCCGTACGTTGCGGGCGATGCGCTCACGATTGCGGACATCGCGCTCGGCACCGGCGTGTGGCGCTGGTTCGGGGTGCCGATCGAGCATCCGCCGCTGCCCAATCTGAAGCGCTGGTTCGACCGCCTGTCCGAACGCCCGGCCTACCGGCGCATCGTGCTGCAGCCGTTGAGCTGACCCGGCGCCCCCCGACCTCGTTACTCTGAGTCGTTACTCTGAGTAATGGGTTGGCGGACCGCGCTACCCGTGCGCGAGCGCGCGCTCGAGCTCCGCGAAGCTCGTGGCGTAGCCCGGGATGGGCACCGGGTGTCCGAGCTGGCGCGCGATCTCGCTCGTCGAGAAGATCCCGGCGATGCGCTCGCCGCCATCGGGCAGCATCTCCGCCACGAGCGCGTGATGACGGCTCATGCGCTGCAGCGAGGCCACGATCTGGCCGACCTTGGCCATGCCCACGTCCCACAGCGCGAACGCCTCGAGCTGGGCGCAGCGGCGTGAGGATGTCGGCAACCACGAGATCGCGGCGCGAGATGCCGCGTTCCTGCGCAACGCGCATCGAGCGCTCGCCGAGCACATCGGTGGCGGTGATCAGGCCCGCGACGTCCTCGCCCGCCATCACGAACAGCGAGCGCACGCCGCGCGCGATCATGTAGCCATTCGCTTCCGCAACGCTCGCAGTCGCGGCGATCGAGACGGCCGACACGCGCGACAGATCGGTCATGACCTCCAGCGCCGGCGACTCCATCGTGACGCGTGCAGGGACCGGATGGGCAAGCGAGCAACGGCCTCTGCGGCCAAGCGGACGGGCGAGCAGCGGTGCATAGTCGGACATGACGACTCCCGGAGACGATGGACGGAACGCGGGCGATGCAGCGGCGAGTGTACGCGCCCGATGCGCGGTTCGACAGCGCCTGCCATCGGAGGTTGCGCGCAAGGGAGCGGTGCGGCGCCGGTCGTTCGAGCCCGGTGAACACTTAGGCACAAAACCGTTCGCGCACGAATCCGCGGCAGCCAACCCCGTTACTCGGAGCAAAAGGCACGCTTCTTACTCCGAGCAGGGAAGCGGGCGTCAGCGATGGAGGTGCCAGGCGGCCAGCAGGCGCGCCGCGCTCGGCGCTTGCGGCTTGGCGCTGCGGGGGCCGGCGCCGCCGTGACCGCGGCGCCGAACGAGGAGCTCCCGCACGGCATTGGCCGTCTGCGGATCGACTTCCGTGAACCATTGCACGTCGCCCGCAACGAGCGCGGCAACGGGCAGGCCGTCGCGCAGCACGATGCGATTGCCGGCGAGCGCAGGCACCTTCGCACCGGGCAACAGGATGCCCACGAGGTTGAGCGGGTCGGCCGCATTGATCACCACGAGGGCGCCCGTGCCCGCGGTGCGGCGCGTGTCCCGCAGGACAGGCACGGCGTCCGGCAATGCGAACTGCTCGCCGGTGACCCCGGCCACGAAGCGGCCGCCGCGGATCTCGCCGCGCGCCTCCATCCGGCGCAACACGCGCAGCAGCTCGCGCCACGGCGGCAGGGCCGTCGGTTCGCGTCCGAGCAGGCGCCAGAACACGACGCCGTAGCGCTGCAGCAACGCGCGCGCGATCTCCTCGATCGCGTCGGCCTTGCGCGGTGCGCCTTCGCTCGATGGCACGGCGGACGATGCGCCCGTGGCCGGCGATCGGCTCGCGGCGCAGCAGCGTCCAACGTCCCGCCTCTGCGATGCCCGCGCCATGGCTGCCGCGTCCGCCGCGCAACGACTTGCGCCTGGCCGACGGCGTGATGAGGGCGCGCAGGCCCGCGAAGCTGTCGGCCGTCACGAGGCCGCTCGCCACCAGCTCGCCCAGCGCTTCCTCGGCCTGCGTGCGCAGGAGGCCGGTGCCGTCCACGATCTCGTCGAAGAACGATGCACCGTGGGCCTGCAGGAAAGAGGCGACAACCTGCGCGCGCGAGGCGAGGCTCGGTGAAGCTGCGGGATCGGACGATGCGAGGCCCGCCCACGTTGCGAGGGCGCGGCGCGGGACGAATGCGATCGGCGTCGAGCGCACCGGACCCGCCGGCCCGGCGGCGCCGGCATTCGCATCGAGGCGCAGCCACGCCGTTCGTCCCGCGCGGCAGAGCTCGTCCAGCCACGCCGGGTCGTAATCCTCGACGCGCGCCGGCAGGATGTCGCTTTCCCACGCGCCGGCCGGCGCGTCGAAGCCCTGGAGTTGTGCGATCACGCCGGCAAGTGCTTCGACACCCGCCTTGCGCTCGTCCGGCGCGACGTGCTGCCAGCGCAAGAGGAAGCGCATGGCATCCTGGAGCGAGACCGGCTCGATCTCCTGGCGCAGGCGCTGGACGGTGTAGCGGTGGATGCGCGCGAGCAGGCCGCGTTCGCACCACTCGGGTGTGCGCGCGTCCGGCGTGAAGCGCCCTTCCAGCGCGACGCCTTCCGCCGCGAGACGCGCGAGTGCCGCCGCGACCGCCTCGTGCTCCTGCGCGAGCAGCGCGCAGAGCGCGAGCACCGTCACGGGGCCCGAGCATTCGAGTCGACTGCGCGCGAGCTCGACCAGCGCCTCGTCCGCCGCCCACGTCCGCTGCGCGAACTCGGCCGGCGCCTCGATGGCCGGCGCGCACTGCGCATCCGGATACAGCGCGGCAATCTGGGGGAGGCGCTCGGCCGCGACCCACGCATCGAGCTGCACCCCGGTCCCGCGCTGCGTGAAGCGGATCCGCGTCGCGCGTCGCGCCGCTGCGAGCTCGTCCGCGAAGCCGCCCCAATCGTTGGCGGCGATCTCCGCGTCCGTGACGAGGCCCGCGCCGAGCAGCGCGTCGTGGAGCTCGTCGGCGGTGCGCGCCTGCGGCCACGCTTCGCCGCGGACGCGCTCGATCGCAGCGGCATCGAGGCGACCGAGATCGGCCGCGGAGGCGTCGTCCAGCCAGCGCCGGCTCATCACGGCCTGCGTGCGGCGCTCCTCGAGCGGTGCGTCGTCGAGGTACGCATACGGCCGCGCGGTGAGGATCTCCAGCGCGAGCGGCGACGGCCCGGCGAGATCGCGCGCGACGACGCGGATGTCGCCGCGCTCGATGCGGCGCAGGAGCTGCTCGAGGCCGTCGATGTCCATCGCCTCGTGCAGGCAGTCGTGCAGCGTCTGGCGCACGAGCGGATGGTCGGGCACCTCGCGCTCGCCGACGATGTTCTCCGCGCATGCGATCTGGTCCGGAAACACCGCGGCCACGAGGTCCTCCGCGCGCATGCGCTGCAGGGGCGCGGGCACCTTGCGCCCACCGCGAAAGCGCGGCAGCGCGAGCGAGACATTGGCAGTCCAGCGCCAGCGCGTGACGAACATGGGCGAAGCGAGCACGGCCTGCGTGAGCACGCTGCGCACCGTCCTGGAGTTGAGGTAGCGCGCGACCTCCTCGAGCGGGAAGCTGTGGCTCGCCGAGAGCGACAGCACGATCGCATCCTCGGTGGCTGCGGCCTGCAGCTCGAAGTTGAACTTGAGGCAGAAGCGCTTGCGCAGCGCGAGCCCCCACGCGCGGTTGATGCGGCTGCCGAACGGCGAGTGGACGACGAGCTGCATGCCGCCGGACTCGTCGAAGAAGCGCTCCAGCACGATCACGTGCTCGCTCGGCAACGCCGTGAGCGCCGCACGCGCCGCCTGCAGGTAGTCGACGATCTGCTCCGCCGCGGGCGCCGCGACGCCGATCGTTTCCGCCATCGCGTGCGCCGCTGCGGACGGCGTGTGCTGCTGCAACCCGCGCTCGACGTCCTCGCGCAGGCGCGACACCGCGTGCGAGAGCTCGTCGCTGCGGCCCGGCGCTTCGCCGAGCCAGAACGGGATGCTGGGCGGCAGCCCCTGCGCGTCCTCGACGCGCACCCGTCCGCCTTCGACCCGCAGGATGCGATACGAGGTGTTGCCGAGCTGGAAGATGTCGCCGGCGAGGCTTTCGACGGCGAAGTCCTCGTTCACCGTCCCGACCATCTGTCCCGCCGGCTCCAGCACCACGTCGTAGTCGGCGTTGTCCGGTATGGCGCCGCCCGAGGTGAGCGCCGTGAGCCGTGCACCGCGGCGGCCGCGCAGCATGCCGTGCACGGCGTCTCGATGCACGTAAGCAGCACCGTGGCCGCGCCGCGTGGTGAAGCCGTCGGCCAGCATGCGCACGACCTCGAGGTACTCGTCGCGCGTGAGCTGCGCGTACGGATACGCACGGCGGCAAAGCTCGTACAGCTCGCCCTCCTGCCATTCGCGCGCGGCGACTTCGGCCACGATCTGCTGCGCGAGCACGTCGAGCGGCTGCTCCGGAATCGAGATGCGATCGAGCTCGCCGCGGCGCACCGCGTCGAGCAGGGCCGTGCACTCGACGAGCTCGTCGCGCGAAAGCGGGAAGATGCGCGCCTTCGGCACGCCGCCCACCTGATGGCTCGCGCGTCCCGCGCGCTGCAGGAACGCCGCGATCGAGCGCGGCGAGCCGAGCTGACAGACGAGCTCCACGTCGCCGATGTCGATGCCGAGCTCGAGCGACGCGGTGGCGACCAGCACCTTGAGCTCGCCGCGCTTCAGCCGCTGCTCCGCCTTGAGGCGCAGCTCCTTCGACATGCTGCCGTGATGCGACATCACGTGCTCGGTGCCGAGGAGCTCCGAGAGATGCCGCGCCGCGCGCTCCGCCATGCGGCGCGTGTTGACGAAGACGAGGGTCGTGCGATGCGCAAGCGCGAGCTCGGCGAGACGCGCGTACACCTGACTCCAGACCTCGTTCGACATCACCGCCTCGAGCGGCGACGGCGGCACCTCGATGCCCAGATCGCGCTTGCGCACGTGGCCCGTGTCGACGATCGCGCAGCGCGGCTTGCGCGCGTCCTGTGCGCCGGTGAGGAAGCGGGCGACCTCCTCGATGGGCTTCTGCGTCGCCGACAACCCGATCCGCACCGGCGGCGCGGGCGTGAGCGCCGCGAGCCGCTCGAGCGACAGCGCGAGGTGGCTGCCGCGCTTGTTGGAGGCGAGCGCGTGGATCTCGTCGACGATGACGGTCCGCGTGGTCGCCAGCATGCGCCGTCCCGATTCCGATCCCAGCAGCACGTACAGCGACTCGGGCGTGGTGACGACGATGTGCGGCGGACGCTTCCTCATGCTCGCGCGCTCGGCCTGCGGCGTGTCGCCGGTGCGCACGAGGGTGCGGATCTCGACGTCCGGATAGCCCTGGTGCTCGAGCTCGCGCCGGATGCCGGCGAGCGGCGCCGCGAGATTCTTCTGGATGTCGTTCGACAGCGCCTTCAGCGGCGAGACGTACACGACGAGCGTTTCGTCGGGCAGCGGCGCCTCGATGCCGCGACGCACCAGCGCGTCGATGGCCGCAAGAAAGGCGGCGAGCGTCTTGCCCGACCCCGTGGGCGCGGCGATCAGCACCGGCTCGCCGGCCCGGATGTGCGGCCACGCGCGCGCCTGCGGCTGCGGTCGGCGCGCTGAAGTGCCTGCCGAACCAGGCCGCAACGGCCGGATGGAAGTTGCGAAGGACAGTCAAGCCATCACGCGCGTGGGGAGGTTCGAGCGGCACTCACCAGACGACCCTGGGTCGGAGGTGAGACCCAAGCGCGGCTCACGCGAGGCAGCGCTCCACGTTCCAGCCGTAGAGCCACTCGAGCGCGTCGTAGAAGCGCTCCGGCGTGCGGTCCTTCCACAGCGAGTTGCGCACGAGGCGCTCGACGCCCTGCGCGTGGTAGATGCGCCCCATCTCGCGCGACGAATACACGAGCCGCGCGGTGCGCACCACGCGCTTGGACTCGTAGAGCCGGAAGCCGGCCGCGAGATCGCCATCGCACGCGCGAACGGCCTCGCGCAGCGTCACCGCATCCTCGAGCGCCATGCAGGCACCCTGCGCCATGTACTGCAGCATCGGGTGCGCCGCGTCGCCGAGGAGCGTGGCGCGGCCGTGACCCCAGCGCTCCACGGGATCGCGGTCCGCGGTGGACCAGCGCTTCCACGACGTGGGCTTGTAGAGCAGGCGCTTCGGACGCTCGCAGATCGCGTCGAAGTACGACAGCACCTCCTCCTGCGAGCCCTCGCGCACGCCCCACTCCTCCTGCTCGCGGCTGTGGAACGTCACGACGAGGTTGTACTGCTCGCCGCCGCGCAGCGGGTAGTGCACGACATGGAAGTTGGGACCGACCCAGATCGCCGCCGCGTTCCAGCGCAGGTCCTCGGGCATCTCGTCCTTGGGCACCACGCCGCGATACACGACGTGACCCGAAACGCGGTGCGTGTCGCCCACGAGATGCTGCCGCACCACGGACTTGACACCGTCCGCGCCCACGAGCGCACTGCCGGCGAAGACGCGACCCCTGGCGTCGATGGCGCGCACCGCGTCGTCGCCGATCTCGATGCGCTCGATGCGCGTCGAGGTGTGGAACTGCACCTTGGGGTCGAGCTGGACCTCTTCGTAGACGGAGAGGTGAATGTCCGCGCGATGGATCACCGCATACGGATTGCGGAAGCGGGCGCGAAACGCCTCGCCCACCGGCACGCACGCAACCTCGCTGCCGTCGATCGCGTCGAGCATCACCAGGCGATCGGTGTACACCGCGCGACGGCGCATGCGCTCGCCCGCGCCGAGCGCGTCCATCGCGGAAAAGGCGTTCGGTCCGAGCTGGATGCCCGCGCCGATCTCGCCGATTTCCGCCGACTGCTCGATCACCGTCACGCGATGCCCGAGCTGGCTCAACGCGAGCGCAGCCGCGAGGCCGCCGATCCCGCCGCCGACCACCAGCACCGGCGCCTGCTTCGCGGCCTGCGCGGCCAGGGACGAAGCCGTGGTCATCGCCGCTCCACGCGCATCACGTTTCGCTCGCGCATCATTCGCGCGTCTCGAACACGCCGAGCTTGCGATGCACCGGCGACTCGTCGGCCGTGATCACGAAGAGGGGCGCCTTGCCCGACCGGTTGGCGATGCGCACCGACGCGAAGCTCGGCGCACAGCACGTGTCGGCCGGCTCGAGCTGCATCGCGACGCCGTTCACCTCGGCCTCGCCCTGGCCGTCGACGACGTGATACACGCATGCCGGCGATGCGCGGCGCAGCGTCCGCGTCTCGCCGGGGCGCAGCATCAGCGCCGCAAAGGCGATCGTCGCGAGGCAATCGCCGCCCGTCTCCGGATTGACGTAGCTCACCTCGACCAGCTGATCGCGAGGCGTCTGCGCGGCGAGGTCCTCCAGCGCGGCGCGCGTGCGCTGCCAGTCGTAGCGCAGCTGCGGGTGCAGCGCGCTCGTGCGCTCGCCGGACAGGCGCGGCACGATCCCGCTCGCACCGTACGCGCGCGGCGGACGCGTCTCGTGCTGGGGCGCGCCGGGCGTCACGTACGACACGTCGAGATGGATCATGAGCGGCATGTCGAGCACGTCGAGCCAGATGAAGGGACCCTTGCCTTCGTGCCGGTGCTCGTGCCACAGCCACGTCGGGGTGAGCACGAGATCGCCGTGGCGCATGGGGCACTTCTCGCCGCTCACGATCGTGCACGCGCCTTCGCCTTCCACCACGATGCGTGCCGCGTTCGGGGTGTGGCGATGATTGGGCGCCGTCTCGCCGGGCAGCACGAGCTGCATGCCGAGATAGATCACGCTCGAGGCCTGCATGTTCTCGAGGCCGCGACCCGGGTTCGACAGCGCCAGCACGCGGCGCTCCGCCTTGTCCATCGGCGTGAGCTCGCCCGCCTGCAGCAGCAGGGGGCGAACGGTGCTCCACGGCCACAGCGTCGGCTGGGTGTTGGTGCGCGCCCCGCCGGGCGGGATCATCGAGCGCAGGCTCGGCCAGAGCGGGACGAGGTTCGCCGCGCGCAGCGCGTCGACATAGGCGGTGGGGAGGTCCTGCAGCGTGCCGAGGTCGTCCATGAAAGCGGGCTCCGTCGCGAGCGGGGAAACGGGATCGAGCGCGGAATCTTACCCCGAGCCCGAGATGCGCGCGACGAAGAGCAAGGAACGAGCGGACGCTGCGCCGGACGATGCGCGCGACGAAGCGCAGGGAACGGGCGGACGTTGCGCCGGACGTTACGGCGCAGGCTGGCAATGCGCGGGACTCACCACGCGTGCGGCTCGCGCCGCATGCGCGCCGTATCCCGCGCACCCGATGCGAGGCGCCTACCGGGCGGTCGCGACGCTCGCCGGCTGGGCCGGCATCTTGTCGCGTGCCGTCGCGACATCCTCGATGCGCTGCACGTCGCCCGAGAGCTCGCCGCCCTCCTCCACGACCAGCTTGCCATAGCGGATCTTGCCGGACACGCGGCCGGTCCCATGAATGACGAGACGCGTGCGCGCCATCAGCTCGCCGGTGAACGAACCGTGGACCTCGGCAACGTCGATCAGCGCGACGCCGTTGAGCGTGCCCGGCTCGGCGATCTCCATCATCGTGCTGCGCACGGTGGCGTCGACGTGGCCTTCGATCGAGAGCACGTCGCAGTCGGTGATCTCGACGCCCTTGAGCTTGATGTTGATGCCGATCGAGAGCTTGCTGCCTGGCGTGGGCGCGCTTTTCGACGCAGCCGCCGCCGTGGCGGACGCGGGCCCCGGTGCGGCCGCGGCAGCATTGGGAGAAGCGCTCGGCTGCGGCGCGGGAGTTTCGCGCGCGGCAGGCGCCGCAGCGGCTTCGCGCAGCGGCGCTGCGCTGCCCGGGGGCGTGCGCAGGCCAGGATTGGTGTTGAGGGCCGCCGTTGCAGTGGCCGTGCCACCCGCGTCCTGCGGCTTCAGCGCGAACTTGCCGGGCGTGGGTTCGGGGGCGCGATCGCGGCGATTGAAATTCAGCATGGCGTCTCCTTCAGCCCGGGGCGGGCGGTTATGACAATGTCATTATTGCCCCTGCGGCAAGGAAAACGCAACACCTTCCGCACGCATCCCGAGGCATCGCCCCGACGCTGCGCTTCCCGAGCATACCCCGATGCTGCGGCAGTGGCCAGACTGCCGCGCTCTCGCGCGCCGTTGCTCGCCGGGTGCATCGAGTGCGCCCCATTGCTCGCCCCCGGCATCGCGTGCGCGTTCGTCGATCGCGCCGAGGTCGCCGTCGCATTGCGGCAGAATGCGCGAACGCGATCGGCATGGCTCGGAAGCGGACCGTGCCGCTTGCGTCAATCCTCGATGCGGAAGCCGACCTTGAGCGTCACCTGGAAGTGCGCGACCCTGTCGTTCTCGATGTGGCCGCGCGTTTCGATCACCTCGAACCAGTCCATGTGCTTCACGGTCGCCGAAGCCTTGGCGATCGCATTGCGGATGGCGTCGTCGATGCCGTTGGGTGAAGTGCCGACGAGCTCGATCAACTTGTAGGTCTTTGCGGACATGAGGGTCTCCTTGGCGAGGATGTTGGGGAAGGACGCACGCTCGTCGCGCGGCAGCACCCGGGCGGCGACGCACATTCTGCACCAGCTTGCCTCGATCGATGCCCGCGACGCCGCGGCGGGGCGGCACTCCCCTCGCGCACCGGCGGCGTCCCGACCGGAAAAACGCGGACCCGCACGTGCGTAACGATTGCCGCTCTGGGCGAAAGGACGGGGAGGGCGACGCGCTGCACGCGGCGGGCGGCGCTCGGCAGGCCTTCGTCCACTCGCCTGCGTTCCGGCGCTGGTACCACGCCGGCCTCGCGCTCAAGGGCTTCGACGGCTTCCTCGAAACCATCGGCGGAATGCTGCTCCTCGCGCTGCCGCCCGAGCGCCTGTTCGCGCTGTTCCGGATCGTGACCGCCCGCGAGCTCTCCAACCATCCCGACGACTGGATCGGCCACGCGATCACGCAGCTGTCGAACGCGCTGTCGGTAAGCTCGGAGCGCTTCGCCGGCATCTATCTCATCGGACACGGCATCGTGAAGCTGCTGCTCGTGCTGGGCCTCTGGCGCGAACGCGCGTGGGCCTTCCCCATCGCGCTGTCGTTCCTGGGGTTCTTCCTGCTGTATCAGCTCTACCGCATCGCGCACACGCACTCGATCGCGCTCATGATCTTCTCGGCGTTCGACCTCTTCGTGCTGTGGGTCGTGTGGCAGGACCGCCAGCTCGTGCGCGAGCGGCGCACGGCCGGCGGGCGGGCCGGGCATCCGGTGCCACCCGCGGCGTAAGCGCCTACGCGCGGTTCCTCCGTCGTCCGACGGACATCGCACCGCCCATGCAGCAGCATGCCGGCATCGACCTCGCGCGCGAGCAGCCCGCGAGTCGCCACCTCGGGAGAACGACATGAAGAATGCACGCCGCGTCGCGGCATCGTGCGCAACGACATTGGCGGCGCTCGCCTGTGCGGCCGGCGCCCAGACGATCGAGATCAGCAGCCCCTCGATCGGCACGGTCACGGTTCGCCCGCAGCCGATCGGCAAGCAGCCGGCGCAACGCGCTGCACGCAGCGATGAACGAAACGCCGGCGTGGACCTCGGCATCAGGCGCAATCGCGACGGCTCGCTCTACGATGCGCTCGATCCGCGACAGAACCCGGCCGCAAGCGCGGACGACACCCTGCCCGCCGCGGGCACCGATCCCGATCGCAACGTCGCAGAAGCGGCGCGCGAGCGAAAGCCGGCTCAGAGCCCGGCGAAGAGGTAGCTGCGGCTGTCCTCGAAGAAGTGCGGTCCCGCATCGGAGCGCACGGCCGTGCCCACGCCCTCGGCGGTCAGCACCTCGAGCAGCAGCGCGCTGGGCAGCCCGCCGTCGATGATGTGCACGGAGCGCACGCCCTCGGCGATCGCGTCGAGAGCCGCGCGCACGCGCTCCACCCCGCGCTCCGCGATGCTGCCCTGGCGCAGCATCTCGCGCGCCTCGCTCGCGGTAAGGATGTAGGCGAGACGGCCGTCGGGTCGCACGAGGCCCGGGACGTTGGTCATCAGCACGAGCTTCTCGGCGTTGAGCGCGCGCGCGAGATGGCCGGCGAGCAGGTCCGAATTGATGTGATACGCGCTGCCGTCGCTGCCGACCCCGACGGGCATGATCACCGGCACGAACTGCCGCGACAGCAGCAGGCGCACCAGCCCGACGTCGATGCTCTCGACGTCGCCCACGTAACCGAGATCGACGTCGTCGGCACGACCGTCCTCGGGCGGCAGCACCCGCTTGCACGCGTGGATGAAGCGCCCGTCCTGGCCGTCGAGACCGACCGCCTTGCTGCCGTGCTGGTTGATGAGCCCCGTGAGCTCCTGATTGAGCTCGCCCAGCACCATCTCCACCACGTTGAGCGTCTTCTCGTCGGTGATGCGCACGCCGCGATGCGTGCGCGGCGTCATGCCCATCTGCTCCATGAGCCGATCGATCTGCCATCCGCCGCCGTGCACGACGATGGGTTGCATGCCGACCAGACGCAGCAGCGCCACGTCCCGCGCGAAGCCCGCCTTCAGCGCGGGATCGGTCATCGCCTTGCCGCCGAAGCGGACGACGAGGATCTTGCCGTGATAGGCGCGGATGTAGGGAAGCGCCTCCGCGAGGATGCGAGCCTTCGTGGCCGGGATCATGCGCGAAGTATACCCGCGCGTTCCCGGCCTTCTCGCCGCGCGATCAGTGGGTCGCGGGTGGCGGTGCCGAGCGCGCGGGCGCCGCTGCACCCTCGGCTGAAGCGCCCGTCGATGCGCCGTTGTCGCGCACCGGGCGTCCTGCGTGGATCACCGTCGGCAGCGGCCGGTCCTCGCTGCGACCGTGCTGCTCGAGCGCGCCCCGCTGGCGGCAGCCGGTGCCTCCCGGCGTGCCGTAGAGCGCGTGCTTCGCGAGGGCGTAGGCCATGCCGGCCGCGCCGACGCGCACCAGGCCGTCCTTGCGCAACGCGTACAACGCGAGCATGCCGCCGCCGAGCAGCGTGCCCATGCGCATCGCGGGCGCGGGATGGTCCTGGCCGCGACGTTGCCGCCCCTGCCCCTGCAGCGCCGGCACGTCGGATCGCTCGTGCGCGTCCAGCTGGTTCTCGACGCGAGTGACGCCGGGAACGCCGCGCGCCGTTGCGAGCACCGCGGCAACCTCGCGCGCAAGCACGGGACCGCTCAGGCGGATCGTGCCCTGCATCGCGCCGACCTGGATCGCGTGCGGATGCGACACCACGCGCCCCAGCGCAGCGCGCACGCGCTCGATGAGGCGCAGCTCGTCGATCGAAGCGTCGCTGCGGGCGCGACGATCCAGGCGCGCGCGCATGCCCTGCAGCCGGTTGGCGCTGTCTCGCGCCGCGTCGTGCGCGAGATCGGCGATGTCGCTCCCGATGCGATTGAGCTGATCGCGCACGAGCGCACGGCGGCGCCGGCCCTTGTGGGGATCGAGGAGGTACATCGCAACCGCCCCGACCGCCAAGCCTTGCAGCAACCGGGTGAATCCGCCCGTTTCCGTGCGTTGCGTCATCATGGGCTCCTGGATGCGAGTAATCGGGACCGGCGCCGAGAGTTCTTCATATTGCCGCTAGACGCAGGCCTCGTCCATAGCGAGCTCGCGCACCGCGGCGGCGTGGCTGCGCGCCGACATGTACGGCGTGAGGGTCGTGCGCAAGGCGCGGGTCGATGCAGCGCGTTGCGCGCTCGTCGACGAAGAAGGCCACGCCAAGAGCCCGTGGCCTTGCACTCGTCAGGGCGTGCTGCTTGTGTAGATGTCCCAGGCGCGCTCGAACTCCGGCGCATCGAGCCGGCCATCGCGATTCCGGTCGGCCTGCCGGAACGCGCTCTCGAAGCCGGACATCTGCGCCACGTCGTCGGGGATGACGTAGCCCTTGTTCGCAGCATCGAGCTTCTGGAACGCGGACCCGGGCAGCTCCGCGCGGTTGGGCACGATGCCGTGCGGCATGGGCATCGCTTGCGCTGTCGCCGCGATGTCGTTCGCCGCGGCGGCGTTCGCACGGCGCGCCGGCGTTCGCACGGCCGGCATTCGCGCGGCCACCCTGCGCGGACGCGAGCGGGGCCGCGACCAGCAACGCGATGCATGCGGCCACGGCGGTGAGGCGTGATGAGGTCCTGATGGTCATGCGGGCTCCCGGGTACGATTCGACGCCCAGTGTGCCCCGGGTGCGTGCGCTCGCCTGTAGGCGGGCGCCGCAATGCATGCTCAGGCGCTGCCGGACGTTACGCGCGGCGATGCATCACCATCCCGATGCCGGCCGCCGCAAACGCGATCGCGCATACGGCCCACCAGCCCGCGTGCGTGAGGGCCGTGCTCGCGAGGAACGCGCCGACCGCATTCCCGCCCCAGATGTGAGCGGCGAACACGGTGTTGAGGCGGCTGCGGGCCTTGGGATCCACGGACGTCACGAGGGTCTGGTTGGCGACCATCGCCGCGCGCAAGCCGCAATCGAGCAGGATCGCGCCCGCGACGATCGCCGCGACCCAGTACGCGCCCAGGCTGAAGACCGCGAACGCGGCCATCACGAGGCCGATGCCCGCGGTGACCACGGGCCCGACGCCGCTGCGGTCCATCCAGCGTCCCGCGGGGCGCGCGACGAGAATGCCGGCAGCGCCCGGAATGCCGATCAGGCCTGCAGCCGTCGGACCCAGCCCGTGCGTGGCGAGCAGCATCGGCGCGAGCGTCGCCCAGAAGCCGCCGTAGCCGATGCCGAGCGCGAATTGCGTGAGCGAAGCGCGGCGCAACGCGGCGCTGCGCGCGTAGAGGTGCGCGAGCGAGCGGATGAGCTCCGGGTAGCGCTGCGTCGTCCTGGCCGTCGTCGCCGGAAGACGCGCCACGAGGGGCACCGCGACCACCACGAGCATCCCGGTGGCGATGAAGTACATCCAGCGCCATCCCAGCGTGTCGGCAACGATGCCGCCCACCACGCGCGCGAACAGGATGCCCAGGAACAGCCCCGACAGCACCGTGCCGACGGCGCCGCCGCGCGCCTCGCGGATCGGCGAGCTCGGCCACGAGCGGCACGACGTGCTGCGACACGCTGGTGGCGACGCCGAGCACGAAGCTCGCCGCCCACAGCACCGGCAGCGAAGGCGCGATGCCCATCACCAGCACGGACAGCGCGAGCACGGCCACCTTGGCGAGGATCAGCTTGCGCTTGTCGTAGCGATCGCCGAGCGGGATCAGCAGCAGCGTGCCGGACAGGAAGCCCGCGAACGAGAGCGTGGGAATCCAGCCGACCGCGGCCGCGGTGGCGCCGAATTCCGCGGCGATGCGCCCGAGCATGGGCGTCTGGTAATGGATGGTGCTCGCGGTGGTGAACACCGTGATGACGAGGAGCACCATGAGGCCGCGCGTGAGACGCGGCACGGCAGCAGGCGATGAGGGCGTCACGACGCGGGCGAGCGAGGCAAAGGCGCGATTATCGCAGGCTGCGACGACCCGCCCTGCCGACCCTGGGTGGACCCTGGAGTCGGCCGGACGCACCGGACGCGTTCGCTCGGGACGATCGGTCCCGGGCACTGGGGCGTTACGCGCCGAGCATCGCGCGCAGTCGCCGGACCTCGCGCTGCAGGCTCTCGATCTCTTCGACGTAGCGCAGTGCGACGGCGAGCGCGTACGCATCGAGCTCGAGGTCGCGCTGCAGGCGATGCGCCGTGCGCGCCGCCACGATCACGCGCGACTCGAAGGTCCACACGGCAGCGCGGCGATCGATCGGATCGAGCGCGCCGTACTCGACGAGCTCGCGCAGCACGCCCTCTGCGAGCCCCGAGCAGGCGACGAGTTCGTCGAACGTGAGCGCCGTCGCGGTGTCGAGACGCAGGGCCTCGGTGAGCTCGCGGCTCATGACGATTCTCCGGATTCAAGATGAGCGCGGGGATTGAACGTCGACTGCTGCGCGAGCTCCGAGTAGAGCGCGCGCTCGCGGTCGGTCACCACCGTGGGCACCGCGATCTGCACGACGGCGTAGAGATCGCCGGGCGATGCGTTGGGCCGCGCCATGCCGCGGCCTGCGATGCGAAAACGCTGCCCCGCGCGCGTACCGGGCGGCACCTTGAGCGATATCGCGCCGGTCGGGGTCGGCATCACGACGCTGGTGCCCAGCACCGCCTCCCACGGCGCGAGCGGCAGGTCGAGATACAGATCCTGCCCTTCGACGCGGAAGTGCCGATGCGGCGCCACCTCGATGTCGAGATAGAGGTCGCCGTCCTGGCCGCCATTCACGCCCTTCCCGCCCTTGCCGGGCACGCGAAGCTTCTGCCCGTCCGCGACGCCCTTGGGCACGCGGACCTTGAGGTGACGCGGCACGCGCCGCACCATCCCCTGCTCGTCGATCTCCGGCATGCTGAGGTCGAGCTCGATCTCCGTGCCATGGAACGCCTGGTCGAACGTGAGGCGCACGACGGCCTCGATGTCGCGGCCCGGCATGGCGAACGCCGTACCCGCCTGGCCGCGGCCGCGCTGCCGACGGCCGGTGAGGCCGGCGAACAGGTCGGCGAGGTCGATGTCCTCGAAGTTCGCGCCGCCGGCGCCGGCGCCAAAGGCCTGGCCCCAGTCCGGCGGCGGGCGAAATTCCTGGCCGGCCGCGTGCCGGCCGAGCTGGTCGTAGGCCGCGCGCTTCTCGGGATCCTTGAGCGTCTCGTAGGCCTCGGCGACTTCCTTGAAGCGCTCCTCCGCGTTCGCCTCCTTGGAGACGTCCGGGTGGTACTTGCGCGCGAGCTTGCGGTACGCCTTCTTGATGTCCTCGGCGCGCGCATCGCGCTCGAGGCCCATGATCGCGTAGTAGTCCTTGTACTTCATGAGGTGCTTCCAGTCTCCGGGAACCCGCACGGCAGGACGCCGTGCGGGGCGCGCTCGGCATGCTGTCCATGAGGTATGGGCGGCATCGGGCAAGCACCAGAGCCCGCAACCGCCTGGCGGCTGCGGGACCGGGCGCCCGGCGATTGTGCCGCCGGACGCGGTTCGCCGCTATGCGAAGCCTACGAGCCTTGCTGTCGTGGCTCAGAGGCCGGCCCGCGACGCTCGCCATGGCCGCGTCCCTGGGCGGGCGCAGTCCCGGCATGCTGCGCTGCGGACCCCTGCGGTCCGCCCGACTGCGGCTGGGGAGCGGTCGGTGCCGGCGATCGCGGAGGGACCGGCGCGCCGTGCGGCACTGCGGGGGCGCTCTGGGGCGTCGGGGCGTGCGGCGCGACCGGGCTTGCCTGCGGTGCCGGCGCGTGCGGCACGACGGGGCTGCCTGGCGGCGCGGGCGGCTGGCGCACCACCGGGGCGCCCTGGGGCGGGGGCACGGAGCGCATGGCGGGGCCCTGGCTCGGCGCCGCGGGAACGCTCGGTGGCGTCGGCGCGACCGGGCGCGCCTGCGGCGTCGGCGCATGCGGTACAGCCGGGCTTCTCTGCGGGGCCGGCGCGCGAGGTGCGACCGGGCTCGCCTGCGGCGTCGGCGCATGCGGCACCACGGGAGCGCCTTGCGGCGCGCTCGATCCTTCCGGTCGCGGCGTGCGCTGCTGGCCGCCCTGCTGGCCGGGCTGGTATTGGCGGTTGTCGCGTTGCTGCGACCCGCCGGGCTGTGGCCTCGCGGGCTGCGGCGCGGCCTGGTGCGGCGTGATCGGCAGCTGTCCGCCTTGCGGGCCGCCGGTGAGCGGGGCGCTCGGGCCACGATCGTTCCGGCGAGCATCCCCCCCGGATCCGGAGCGGCCGGGTGCGGCATCGGGCCCGCGGCCTTGCTGGCGATCGCGCGGAGCATCGGCCCGCGTCTGCTCCCGGCGGCCTTCCCACCAGCCGTCGCGCGCCCATTCGCGGTAATACGGCTTGCGCTCGATGAACTGGTTCGGCCGGTGCACGTCGACGTCGATGTGCCGTTGCTGCCAGTCCGGTCGCGCCCACCCCCAGTGGTTGTGCGTCACGCGATAGGGCACGCCGAATTTCACGTAGCCCGTGCCGATCACCACGCCCGGGTAATACGTGCGCGGCGGCCGCCAGTAGTACGGCACGTAGGCCGGAGCCCACCACGGGCCGTAGATCACGGTCGGGTTGTAGGTAGGCACGTAGATCACTTCCGGCGCCGCAGGCTCGATGTAGATCGTGCGGTCCTCCACGAACACGCGCTGCTGCGGGGTGCTCGCGAGATTGCCCGCCTCCTGGGCACGCCAGCGCAGATCCTGCACCGTGTCCATCACCCAGTCCTGATCCTCGAGATACGCCTCGCCGAGTCGGCGCGTCCAATCCATGCGCTGGGTCATCATGTCCAGCACCTGCGGAAACGCCGTCAGCGATTGCACGCTCGGATCCCAGTCGAAGCGCGCGACGGCGTCGTCGAGGGCGGGACCGCGCAAGCCCGGGTTCTGGCGCAGGAAGCGCGCGGCCTGCACGACGTCCTGCGGATACGTCGACGCCATCAGGATCTGCGCGAGCAGCTGGTCGGGATAGAGCGCGATCGGCGCGAGCAGCGAGTCGAGCTCCTCCTGCGTGAACGGCGCGGGCGCGTAGCTCGGCACGTACCCGGGCGCGGAGGGAGGCGGGTAGGCGGGCGGGTAATTGCCGTACGTCTGCTGTGCAAGGACCGATGCGGGTGCAGCGAGCGCGAGGGCGAGTGCAAGCGCAACGGACGAGGTAACCAGGCGGGACATGAAACCTCCAGTGAGGAGACGCCGCGTAACGTTGGCGTCAGCGGGAACGCGGCGCCATCGGCGCGCATTCCACGTTCCGAGAACGCGCGACTGCCATTCCCGTTGACCACGCACGCGCTGCAAATCGTCCACACCGTCCCGAAACGACGTGGAAAGGCGTGCAATGACGAGACAGCAACGTCGAAGCCAATCAAAGCTCCAGCGCTTCGCCGACGTGTTGCGAGCGCAACAACCGTGCAACATTTGGCAACAGATTGAGACCGGTCTCGCGCCGCATGCGTGCCGCGCCGGAGCGCATCTCGGCGGGCGTGACGTGCACCGGCTCGCCCGCGGCGGCGAATGCGATCACGTTGCCGCTCGCGCATGGTGGCATGACGATCGTGCGCCCGTCGAATGCGTCCGTCAGCCGCTCGGCGGCTGCGCGAAACCCGCGGCTGCGCCCGAGATAGTTGGCGACGGCGATGCCGCGCTCCGACAGCCGCCCGCGCAACTGCTGATAGAACGCGAGTGTGTCGAGACCGCCCGCACGTCCTGCGTCGTCGAAGGCATCCACCAGTGCGAGATCGAACGTGTGCGCGGTGCGCGCGACGTAGTCGTAGCCGTCGGCGACCGCGAGCGCGACCCGACGCTCGTCCTCGGGCAGGCGGAAGAACTGGCGCGCGGCGGCGACCACGCCGGCGTCGATCTCGACCACGTGCAGCACCGTGCGCGGGTAGTGCCGATACAGGAACTTGAGCAGCGACGCGGCACCGAGCCCGACCAGCAGCACGCGCTGTGGCCAGCGTGCGTGCCGCCGCAGCAGCAGCGCGAGCATCATCTCGCGCGTGTACTCGAGCTCGAGCGACCACGGCCGCGCGATGCGCATCGCGCCCTGGATCCACGACGAGCCGAAGTGCAGGTAGCGCACTCCGTGCTCCTCGCTGATGTCGATCGGCATGCCCATCGCACGGCATTATGCCGACATCGGATCCGCCCCCGGCCGGCTCGTGAGCATGCGCCCCGGGAAGCGGCGCGGCAGTTCACGACATCCGCTCGAGCGCGAGTCGCAGCGAGCGAGATTGGCGCCGGACAAGGGATAATGTGCGCTTCGACCCCGCTTCGCGCCGCGATGACCACCGAGACCGCCCTCTGGACGAGCTACGAGCAGTTCCCGTACGAGAGCCTGCCTTTTGCGCAAACCCATCCCGAGCGCATCGCCGCCCTCGCCCGCCTGTTCGGGCTTGCTGCGGCCCCGGTGGAGCGCGCGCGCGTGCTGGAGATCGGCTGCGCCGCCGGCGGCAACATCGTCCCCCTCGCCGCCACGCTGCCGGATGCGCAGTTCGTCGGCGTCGACTTCTCCGGCGTGCAGATCCGGGATGGCCTGCAACTCGTCGAGGCGCTCGGCCTCGCCAACATCCGCCTGCTCGAGATGGACATCGCGAGCTTCGACGAGTCGTACGGCCGGTTCGACTACATCGTCGCGCACGGCGTGTTCTCGTGGGTGCCCACGCAAGTGCAGGACGCGATCCTCGCGCTGTGCGCGCGCCAGCTCGCCCCGCAAGGCATCGCGTACATCAGCTACAACGCGCTGCCCGGCTGGGGCCTGCGCGGTGCCGTGCGGGCGGCGATGCGCTATCAGACGGCGCAATTCCGCGATCCCGCCACGCGCATCCAGCAGGCGCGCGCGATGCTCGAGTTCCTCGCCGCGTCCGCGGCGCGCGACACCTCGCCCTATGCGATGATGCTGCGCGCGGAAGCCGAGCACGTGCGCAGCCGCCGCGACTACTACATCTTTCACGAGTACCTGGAGGAAGTGAACGATCCGCTCTACTTCCACGAGTTCGTGGAGCGCGCGGGCAGGCACGGCCTGCGCTATCTCGCCGAGGCCGACTTCAGCCGGATGTTCACGCACGATCTCGCGCCCGAAGCCGCGCAGGCGCTCGCGCGCATCGCGCCCGACCTCGTCAAGCGCGAGCAGTTCCTCGACTTCCTGCGCAACAGCACCTTCCGCCAGACCCTGCTCGTGCACGAGGAAGCGCGGCCCGAGCGCAAGATCGCACCGTGGCGCATGGCGCAGCTCTTCGTCGGCTCGCGGTTGAGGCCCACGCAGGATCCGGTGCCGCTCGACACCGACGCACCGGCCGAATTCCGCGTGCCCGCCGGCGGCACGTTCACCGCGCACGCGCGCGTCGCCAAGGCGGCGCTCGTCGTGCTGTCGGAGCACTGGCCGGCGTGGATCGGATTCGAGGCGTTGTGCGCCACGGCCGGCGCGCGCGCCCGCCTCGAGGTGACCGACGAGCATCGCGGTCACCTCGCCGCGACGTTGCTCAACGTGTTCGCTGCCGGCATGGCCGAGCTGCACTCGGTGCCGCCGCCGTTCGTGCTGACCCCGGGTGCACAGCCCACCGTGTCGCCGCTCGTGCGCGTGCAGGCTGCGCGCGGCCCCAACGTCACGAACCTGCGCCACGAGCCGCTCGACATGGCCGAGAGCGCGCGGCAGTTCCTCGCGCGCGCCGACGGCAGCCGTTCGCGGCAGGCGCTCGCGCAAGCGGCATGGCCGCGCGAACGGCCGGAGGTCGCGCTGGCGCTCGTCGAGGAAGCGCTCGCGCAGCTCGGGCGCCAGGCCCTGCTGGTGCACTGAGGAGCGCGCCGATGCCGATCCTGCGCCTCGTGCCGGTGGCCCTCGCGTTGATCGTGCTTGCCGCCCATTTCTACCGCGCGATGCAATTTCCGTTGGCCGCGCTTGCCGTCGGCGCCGTGGTGTTGCTGTTCGTACCCCGGGCGTGGGCGGCGCGGGTGCTGCAGGCCGCGCTCGTCCTCGGCGCGATCGAGTGGCTGCGCACCCTCGCGGCGCTGGTGGCCTGGCGCCAGTCCGAAGGCGCGCCGTACCTGCGCCTCGCGGCGATCCTGGGCGCCGTCGCGGTGCTCACCGCCCTGTGCGCGCTCGTGTTCCGTGCTCGCAGCGTGCGCGCACGTTTCCGGCTGGCGCGGCGTGACCGCAGTGAGCCCCAGTCGCAGTAGGACAGGCGCCTACAAGGCACGAAATCCGCTTCCGACAGACGACGGCGGCTGCAGGCGCGACGATCGCGCTCGCGAGCCGCCCCCTAAGAACCCCGACCCGTGCCTGACGAATCCCTCGCCGACGTGACCCGCGCCCCTGCGCCTGCGCAGCCCGCGCCGCAGCCGCTGCTCGCGCCGGGGCGCAACTGCTGGCGCATCGAGCACGCGCGGCGCGTGGCATTCCTGGTCGACGGCGAGGAATTTTTCACCGCGGTGCGTGCGGCGCTCGCCAAGGCGCAGCGCTCGATCTTCATCCTCGGCTGGGACATCGACAGCAAGATGCTGCTCGTCCCGGGCGGTGCGCGCGACGGCTACCCGGAGCCGCTCTGCGAATTCCTCAACGCGATCGTGTCCGAGCGCAGGCGCCTGCGCGCGTACGTGCTCACCTGGGACTTCGCGATGCTCTACGCCCTCGAGCGCGAGTGGCTGCCGCTCTACAAGCTCGATGCAAAGACGCATCGCCGGCTGTCGTTCCGGCTCGACGACCGCCACCCGGTGGGCGCGTCGCATCACCAGAAGGTCGTCGTCGTCGACGATCAGGTGGCGTTCGTGAGCGGCTTCGACCTCACCCGCGTGCGTTGGGACACGTCCGCCCATGCGGCCGACGAACCGCTCAGGGTCGATGCGGCGGGCAAGCCCTACGCGCCGTTCCACGATCTGGGCGCCATGGTCGACGGCGCCTGTGCACGGACGCTCGGCGAGCTCGCACGGATGCGCTGGAAGCGCGCCACCGGGCACGACGCGCGGGCCGCGTCGAACGGCACGGGCGGCGATGCGTGGCCGGTGCATGTCGCGCCGGTCCTGACCGACGTGCGCGTCGCGGTGTCGCGCACCGAGCCCGCGTATGCCGACAACGGCGCCGTGCAGGAGATCCGCCAGCTGCACCTGGACGCCATCGCACGCGCCCGGCGCTTCGTGTTCGCCGAGAACCAGTACTTCACCTCGCGCACCGTCGCCGATGCGTTCGCGCAACGGCTTGCAGCATCCGACGCGCCGGAAATCGCGGTGATCTCGCCGTACACCCAAAGCGGCTGGCTCGAGATATCGACCATGGGCGTGCTGCGTGCGCGCATTCACCGCCTCATCCAGCAGGCCGATCGGCAGGACCGCTACCGCCTCTATTCCCCGGCCCTGCCGTGGCTGCCGCCAAGCGAGGGCTGCCTCAACGTGCACAGCAAGCTCCTCATCGTCGACGACGAGCTCCTCACGGTGGGATCGGCGAACCTGTCGGACCGATCGATGGCGCTCGACACCGAGTGCAATCTCGCACTGGAGGCCAACGGCGATCCGCGGATCGTGCGCGCGATCGCCGGCCTGCGCGAGCGCCTGCTCGCGGAGCACCTCGCGAGCAGCAGCGACGAGGTCCGCGCAACGATGGCACGCACCGGCAGCCTGCACGCCACGATCGCCGCGCTGACGCGCGAGGGCGAGCGCGCATTGCACCCGACGCAGCCGTACCTCGATCCGATGGTCGACGCGGTGACGCCCGATCACGGCGTGCTCGATCCCGAGCGGCCGCTCGATCCCGATCTCATCATCGACGAGGTGTACCCCGCACCCGAGCATCGCGACAGCGTGAAGGGCAAGGTGGTATTGCTGCTCGCCGTCGTGCTCGTCGTCGCTGCGCTCGCGATCGCGTGGCGCATGACGCCGCTCGGCCAGTGGCTGCGGTTCGAAGAGCTCGTCGATCACGCGCACGCCCTCAACGGCCGTCCTGTCGCGCCACTGCTGGTCGCGCTTGCGTTCGTCGTGGGCGGCCTGATGCTGGTGCCGGTCACGCTTCTGATCGCGGTGAGCGTGCTCGTGTTCGGTCCGGTGGAGGGCGCCGCCTACGCCCTGCTCGGCGCGACGCTCAGCGCGAGCGCGACCTACGGCATCGGCCGCCATCTCGGGCGCGACCTCGTGCGCCGCCTCGCGGGCCATCGCCTGAACGAGCTTTCGCGCCGGCTCGGACGACGGGGCCTGCTCGCGATCGTGCTCGTGCGCATGATGCCGATCGCGCCCTTCACCGTGATGAACGTCGTCGCCGGTGCCTCGCACATCGGCTGGCGCGACTTCCTGCTCGGCACGATGATCGGCCTCGTGCCGGGCATTCTCATGACCTCCGTGTTCGTCGACAGCGCGATCGCGGCCATACGCCACCCGAGCCCCGCCACGTTCGCGCTGCTCGGCGCGGTTGCGCTCGGCATCGCCGGCCTCGCCACCTTCGTGCGTCGTCGCCTGGACCGCCCGGCGGTACGCGGTCCGCGCACCCATGCCGCCTGACCCGAGCGACAGCTGCGCGCTGCTGCGCGTCGCAACGTGGAACATCCACGGCGGGATCGGGCTCGACGGCCGCTACGACGTGGCGCGGATCGTGGACGTGCTGCACGAGATCGATGCGGACATCGTCGGGCTGCAGGAGGTGGCCTCGCTCGAGCTGCATGGCGAGTTCCTGACGCAGCTCAAGCGCGCGACCGGTTTCCACGTGGTGTCGGGGCCGACGCTGTCGCGGCGCGGCAGCGATTTCGGCAACGCCCTGCTTGCGCGCTATCCGGTGCGCAAGGTGACGCGGCTGGACCTTTCGCTTCCGCGATGCGAGCCGCGCGCGGCGATCGACGTCATCCTCGACGTGCGCGGGTCGGCCGTGCGCGTGATGGTCACGCACCTCGGCTTGCGACCCTACGAGCGGCGCGACCAGGTGCAGCGCATCCTCGACGTGATGGAGCACGAGGGCGACATCCCGACCGTGCTGATGGGCGACGTCAACGAGTGGTATCTCTGGGGCCGGCCGCTGCGCTGGCTGCACGCGCACTTCGAGTCGCCGCCGGTGCGAAGAACCTTTCCCTCGCCGGCGCCGCTGCTCGCGCTCGACCGCATCTGGGTGCGGCCCGCGCGTTGGCTGCAGCGACTGCGCGCGCACCGATCGCCCCTCGCGCGCATGGCGTCCGACCATCTCCCGCTCGTAGCCGAGCTTGCCCTGGAGTTCGGTGATGTCGCGCGCGAGATCGACGCGTTGCAGTCGTTGCGCAGCGTCGACGCCGCGGGCGCTGCCGGACTCGGAACATCCGCTCCGCCCGGTAAGGCTCTGTGCTCCTAGGCGCTCGCGCAGCCGAAGCGCGCGCGATGCGCGAGATCAGGGTCGTCGCCGCGAGAACGGCGCCGATCGCCAATATCGCAGCAGCAGATAGCCGCCGAGCATGCCGCCGAGGTGCGCGAAGTGCGCCACGCCTTCCTGCGTGCCCGTGACGCCGAGGAAGAGCTCGATGACCGCGTAGACCGTGACGAACGTGCGCGCGCGCATCGGGATCGGCGGGAACAGCAACATGAGTCGCGTGTGCGGGAAGTACATCCCGTACGCGAGCAGGATGCCGAAGATCCCGCCCGAGGCACCCACGGTCGGATACAAGCCGCCGGTCACCGCGGCGAACACGAGTTGCGTGAGCGCGGCCGAAAGCACCGAGACGAAGTAGTAGAGCAGGTAGCGCCGCGTGCCGAAGACCTGCTCGATCGCGCTGCCGAACATGTACAGGGCGAACATGTTGAACGCGAGGTGCATCAGCCCGCCGTGCAGGAAGGCGTACGTCACGAGCTGCCACGGCGCGAACGACACCTGCGTGCTCATGGCGGAGGCGCCGAGGGGCCACAGCGCCAGCGGGACCACGAGCCCCGGCACGACGGTCTGCAGCAGGAACATCGCCACGTTGGCGACGATGAGCGCGGTGGTTACGGGAGGCATGAGGTCAAGTTGGGGACAGTGCGTCGTCGCGGCAACCCATCCGCTTCACTTCCTGCGGGGTGCGACAGGTGGTGCGGTGCGACGGCGGAGCAACCGCATCGCTTCGCCGTCACCGCGCCGGATCGGCGCAATGGTGCACTCAAAGCGCGCAGCGCACCACCGCCTCGCCGTCCCGGGCGTGTGAAAAGCGCGCCGCAACCGGAAATATTTGCCACGCCACAGACGCCCCAATGCAGGCGCGATGCGGGGATCGGCGGCGATAACGATCGATCAGCGAAACCGCGGGGAACGGGAGCCGGCCAATGCCGGCAGAAGACGAGGACGCGCGGGTCGAGCTGCCCCGACCCGCGCGGATGCGAAATGTCAGGACGCGACGCCGGTGCGGCGTGGAAAGATCGAGGCGACGTTGCTCGGTGCCTCCGGCGCAGCCTGCTTGGGCGCCTGCGCCTGCTTCCTGTTTTCGCGCCGGACGCGCGCGAATGTCTTCCTCAAGTCGGTGTTCGTGCTCGACGTGTAGCGGAATGTCGGGTCGAGAATGGATTTCATGATGGGACCTCCGTCCATGCTCCGTGCTCAAGTTCAAGTTGTCGGTGTCGCCCCGGCGTGTCGCGCGCCGGGTCAACGTGTTGACAGCAAGAAATCTGCCAGCTTGTCCGACCCGCGGGTCGCCGCATGGCGCATTCACCGCGTAATCACTGTACTGGCGCGGCTTGCGGCGTGTCGGTCGGGCAGACGAGCGGTGCGCGAAACGGGAGCCGCGGCTTTGTGCACCCCAGCCAGTGTAAAACCCGGCGACAGTTTCAGGTGCGCGCGGCAGCGGCAGCCGCGTACACCGCGACATAGCGGCGTGCGCTCGCCGCCCAGCTGAAATCCGTCGCCATGCCGCGACGCTGCAGTGCGCGCCAGAGCGCCGGACGCCGCCACGCTGCGAGTGCGCGTCGCACTGCAGCGAGCAGCGCCGCCGCGTCGGGCTCGCTGAAGCTGAATCCGTTCGCCGTGCGCGCCGCCAGCGTGCGCTCGTTGCAGTCGACCACCGTGTCGGCGAGGCCGCCCGTTGCGCGCACGATCGGCGGCGTGCCGTAGCGCAGGCTGTACATCTGGTTGAGACCGCAGGGCTCGAAGCGCGACGGCATGACGAACGCATCGACGCCGGCCTCGATCTGGTGCGCGAGCGCCTCGTCGAAGCCGATGATCGCCGCGATCGCGTCGGGATGGCTGCGCGCGAGCTCGCGCCAGCGCTGCTCGAGGTGACGATCACCCGAGCCCAGCACGACGAGCTGCACGCGCAACGCCGACGAGCTCCGGCGCGATGGCGAGCACCCAATCCATGCCCTTCTGGTGCGCGAGCCGGCTGACGATGCCGAGCAGCATGCAATCCGGCGCGACCGGCAAGCCGACGCGATGCTGCAGCGACAACTTGTTGTCGAGCTTGCGGTCGATGCTGGCGATGTCGTAGCGACGCGCGATATGGCGGTCCGTCGCCGGATTCCAGACGTCCGTGTCGATGCCGTTCAGGATGCCGGTGAGCGCGGCGGCGCGGCCGTGCAGCAGCCCGCCGAGTCCCGTGCCCGCCGGCGTCGGTCTGAATCTCGCGTGCGTAGGTCGGGCTGACGGTGACGAGACGCTCCGCGTAATAGAGACCCGCCTTGAGGAACGAGATCCTGCCGTAGTACTCCACGCCATTCATCGCGAACATCGAGTCCGGCAGCCCGAGCGCGTGCAGGTAATGCGCGTCGAAGACGCCCTGGTGACTGATGTTGTGGATGGCCGTCACCGCTGCCGCGCGCTCGCCACCTGCAAGCCTCAGGTAAGCCGGAGCGAGCGCGGTCGGCCAGTCGTTGCAGTGCAGGACCTGCGCGGACCACGGCACGCGAGCGTCGTTGCTGCCGAGCAGCGCAGCGACACGCGACAGCAGGCCGAAGCGCAGGTGATTGTCGGGCCAGTCGTCGAACGCCTCGTCCTGATAGGCCGTGCCGGGCCGAACGTAATACTCCGGGCAATCGACGAGGAACAACGGCGCGCCGTTCACCTCGCCCGCATCGAGCAGGCGGCACTCCGGATACGCGCCGCCCAGCGGCGCGAGTGTAGCGATCGGGCGCAGCTGTGCCTGCAAGGCCTGCAGCACGGGGCCGTAGCGCCGGAGCGAGCACGCGCGCATCGATGCCGAGCGCGCGCAGCGCCGCCGGGAGCGCGGCGGTGACATCGCCGAGCCCGCCGCTCTTGACCCACGGCGGCATCTCGGGGGAAACGAAGAGGACGCGGTCGGTGCCCTCGCCCGCGCCAGACGCAGGAGCTGCGCTGGTGGCCATGCGTGTCGCGGACGAAGACGCTAGCGGATGCGGTACTCGTTCTGCCCGAGCATGTCGGGCGTCACGAGGGTGATGCCGTTGGGCGTGACGTGGAAGCGCTTGCGATCGGCCTCGACGTCCACGCCGACCGTCATGCCGTCGGCCAGCACGCACTGCTTGTCGACGATGGCGCGGCGCACCGTGACGTTGCGGCCGATCACCGTGTTCGGAAGGATCGCCGAGTCCTCGATCACGCTGCCGACATCGACGCGCACGTTGGTGAACAGCAGCGATCGCCGCACCGTGGCGCCGCTGACCACGCAGCCGCCCGAGACCAGCGTATCGACGGCCATGCCGCGGCGCGAGTCGTCGTCGAACACGAATTTCGCCGGCGGCAGCTGCTCCTGGTAGGTCCAGATGGGCCACTCGGCGTCGTACATGTTGAGCTCGGGGATCACCTTCGTGAGCTCCATGTTCGCTTCCCAGTAGGCCTCGAGCGTACCGACGTCGCGCCAGTAGGGGGCGCAGTCCGGAGTGCCGACGCAGCTTTCCGCGAACGAGTGCGCGAACACGCGATAGCGCGGCACGATGTAGGGCAGGACGTCCTTGCCGAAATCGTGCGACGAGCCGGGCGTGGCGGCATCGCGGATGAGCTGCTCGTAGAGGAACGCGCGCGTTGAACACGTAGATGCCCATGCTCGCGAGCGCCTCGTCCGGCCGGCCGGGAATCGCGGGCGGATCCGCGGGCTTCTCCGTGAAGCTCACCACGCGGTCGACGTCGTCCACGCCGATCACGCCGAACGAGCGCGCCTCCATGCGCGGCACCTCGATGCACGCCACGGTCGCGTCCGCGCGACGGGCCACGTGCGAGGCGAGGAGCTTGCCGTAGTCCATCTTGTAGATGTGATCGCCCGAAAGGATCAGGATGTAGTCGGGCCCGCTGATGCGCAGCGAGCGCAGGTTCTGGTACACCGCGTCGGCCGTGCCCTGGTACCAGCTTTCCTGGATCTGCTGCTGGGCCGGCATGATCTCGATGTACTCGTCGAACCGGCCTTCGAGGAAGCCCCACCCGCGCTGCAGGTGGCGGATCAGGCTCTGCGCCTTGTACTGGGTGGCGACCCCGATGCGGCGCACGCCGGAGTTGAGGCAGTTCGAAAGGGTGAAGTCGATGATGCGAAACTTGCCGCCGAACGGAACTGCCGGCTTCGCGCGCCAATCGGTAAGCTCGTGCAGGCGGCTGCCGCGTCCCCCCGCAAGCACGACCGCGAAGGTGTGCTTGGTGAGCTGCGATACGAAACGCGCCGTGGGTGCGAGCCGCTCGACCAAGGCAGGAGGGTCGTTCGTCATTGGGCCAACCGCTTGTTCGATCGATTCTACATCAGCGGAGCAAACGCAGTGCCACCGCAACTGTCCGACCGATGCAGGCCGTAGCGGCAACGGCATTACCCATGAGGGGACATCACGTGAACGATCAGAACGGCAGGAAAGAAGCGATCGTGCAACCTCTACGCGGCAAGCGCGTGGCGATCCTCGCCACCGACGGCTTCGAGCAATCCGAGTTGACCGAGCCGCGCGATGCGCTGCGCAAGGCCGGTGCGCGAACGGTGGTGATCGCGCCCAAGGCGGGATCGATCCGCGGCTGGCGGCATGGCCAATGGGGCGATACGGTACCCGTCGACGCGGTCCTCGCGGATGCGCAGTCCGAGGACTACGACGCGCTGGTGCTGCCCGGCGGTGTCATGAGTCCCGATCGCCTGCGCACCGATCCGGATGCGGTGGCCTTCGTGCGCGCGTTCTTCGAGAGCGAGAAGCCCGTCGGCGCCATCTGCCACGGCCCGATCATGCTGATCGAAGCGAACGTGCTGCGCGGCGGTCGGCATCTCACGTCGTGGCCGTCGCTCAAGACCGACATCCGCAACGCGGGCGGACGCTGGTCCGATGCCGAAGTCGTGGTGGACGGTGATCTCGTCACGAGCCGCAAGCCCGACGACATCGCGGCATTCAATCGCGAGGTGATTGCGCGCATCGCGGATTACGCACCGGGCGCGAGGACGGAGAGCTTGCCCGAGGGTTGAGCCGCAGCGCGCGGCCCGGCCACCGCGATGGCCGGGCCGCGCGCCTTCGCCCCCCGGCTCCTCGCTCACGGCGACGCGCTCACATTGCGAGCTTGCCCTCGTCCTTGGCCGCGGTTGCGGGCGCCGCGTCCTGCAATCCGAGCATCAGCGCGTTGAGCCTGCGCACGAAGCCGGCGGGATCCTCGAGCTGCCCGCCTTCCGCGAGCAGCGCCTGATCGAACAGCACGCTCGCCCAGTCGGCGAGCTTCTCGTCGGGCTCGGCGTTCAGCCGCTGCACCAGCGCGTGGTGCGGATTGATCTCCAGCACCGGCACGACGTTGGGCGTCTTCTGGCCCGACGGTCTTCAGCAGGCGCTCGAGATTGCCGGAGAGCTCGCCCTCGCCGACGACGAGGCACGCGGGCGATTCGGTCAGGCGAAACGTCACGCGCACCTCCTTCACCCGCTCGCCCAGCGCCGACTTGATGCGCTCGGCGAGCGGCTTCAACTCGCCGGCTTCCTTTTCCTGCTTCGCCTTCTCCTCGGCGTCGGCGAGATCGCCGAGGTCGAGCGCGCCCTTCGCCACCGAGTGCAGCTCCTTGCCCTCGAACTCGTGCAGCGCCGGAGACGACCCACTCGTCGATGCGGTCGGCGAACAGCAGCACCTCGATGCCCTTCTTGCGGAAGATCTCGAGATGCGGGCTGTTGGCCGCGGCGGCGTGCGACTCCGCCGTCACGTAATAGATCGCCGTCTGGCCTTCCTTCATGCGCGCCACGTAATCGGCGAGCGACACGTTCTGCTCGTGCGGTGCCGGCGTGGGTCGAGGCGACGCGCAGCAGCTTCGCGAGCTTTTCCTGGCTGCGCCGGATCCTCGGCGAAGCCCTCCTTCAGCACCTTGCCGAACTCGTTCCAGAACGTCGCGTACTTGTCCTTCTCGTTCTCGGCGAGATCCTCGAGCAGGCGCGAGCACGCGCTTGACGCAGCCGCTCCTGATCGCCTCGACGTCGCGCGACTCCTGCAGGATCTCGCGCGAGACGTTGAGCGGCAGGTCGTTCGAATCGACCACGCCGCGCACGAAGCGCAGGTACGCGGGCAGCAGCTGCTCGGCGTCGTCCATGATGAACACGCGCCGCACGTAGAGCTTGAGGCCGCGGCGATGCTCGCGGTCCCACAGGTCGAACGGCGCGTGCGCCGGGATGTAGAGGAGCTGCGTGTACTCCGTGCGCCCCTCGACCTTCGCGTGCACGTGCGCGAGCGGCGCGCTCGCTGTCGTGCGCGACGTGCTTGTAGAACTCCTCGTACTGCTCGGCGCGTGATGTCCTGCTTGGGCCGCGCCCACAGCGCCGAGGCCTGGTTGACGGTCTCGTCCTCGTCGGTCGTCGCGATACGCCTTCTTCTCCTCGTCCCACGTCCTCCTTGCGCATCACGATCGGCAGCGCGATGTGGTCGGAGTACTTGCGGATGATCGACGCGAGGCGCCAGCGCGACAGCAGGTCGTCGTGGCCCTCGCGCAGGTGGAGCACGATCTCGGTGCCGCGCTGCGGCCGCGTCACCGGCTCGATCGTGTAGTCGCCCTCGCCCGCCGATTCCCAGCGCACGCCCTCGTCCGCCGGCGTGCCGGCGCGGCGCGTCGTCAGCGTCACGCGGTCGGCGACGATGAACGAGGAGTAGAAGCCGACGCCGAACTGGCCGATGAGGCGCGCGTCCTTGGCCTCGTCGCCGGAGAGCGAGGCGAAGAACTCGCGCGTGCCGGACTTGGCGATGGTGCCGATGTTGGCGATCACCTCGTCGTGCGACATGCCGATGCCGTTGTCGGACACCGTGATCGTGCGCGCGTCCTTGTCGAAGGCGACGCGAATCGCTGAGCTCCGGATCGTCCTCGTAGAGCTCGGGCCGATGCAGCGCCTCGAAGCGCAGCTTGTCGGCCGCGTCGGACGCGTTGGAGATGAGCTCGCGCAGGAAGATCTCGGGATGGCTGTACAGCGAATGGATCATGAGGTGCAGCAGCTGCTTCACCTCGGCCTGGAAACCCAGGGTTTCCCTGGCCCCGGCAGTGCCGGGCGGGGTCGTGGTTTCGGTCACGGAAGGCTCCTGAACGGTTCGCGTCGACGACCGATTATGATTTGGGGCGGCGAAGCGGCTTTCAAGCCGCCCGGCATTGTCCCGGACAATTGTTCGGGACAACGCGGGGACCGCGGTTGCGAGGGAGGAAGCCATGCGCTACCAGCTCTATTACTGGCCCTCGATCCAGGGGCGCGGCGAGTTCGTGCGTCTCGCCCTCGAGGAGACGGGGGTCACCTACGACGACGTCGCCCGGCACCCGGACGGCGTGGCGGCGATGATGGCCGTGATGGAGGCGACCGATGGTGCGCACCCGCCGTTCGCGCCGCCGTTCCTGCAGGCGGGACGCATGCTGATCGCGCAGACCGCCAACATCCTGCAGTTCCTCGGACGACGGCACGGCCTCGCGCCCGCCGGGGAGTCGGGCGCCCTGTGGACGCATCAGCTCCAGCTCACCCTCGCCGATCTCGTGGCCGAGGCGCACGACGCGCATCACCCGATCGCGTCGAGCCTCTACTACGAGCAGCAGCGCGACGCCGCGCGCGAGCGCGCCCGGCACTTCCGCGAGGAACGCGTCCCGAAGTTCCTCGGCTACTTCGAGCGCGTGCTCGAGCGCAACGGCAGCACCGAGCACCTCGTCGGGCGCAAGCTCACGTATGCGGACCTGTCGCTGTTCCAGGTCGTCGCGGGGCTGCAGTATGCGTTCCCGCAGGCCATGGCGCGGCTCGCCGGGGAGCTCCCGTGCGTGCTCGGCGTGAAGGCGGCCGTCGAAGCGCGGCCACGCATTGCCGCGTATCTCGCGTCGCCGCGGCGGCTGCCGTTCAACGAGGAAGGCATCTTCCGGCACTACCCCGAGCTCGACGGCTAGCGCCGGCCGCGGCCCCGCGGTGGCACGCTTACTCGGAGTATTTACTCTGAGTAGCGGGGCGGGGGTGCCGCTTCGTGCTACACTGCGCGCCGCGGCATTTGCTCCAGTCCCCTGCCGCAGTCGATTCGACGCTTCCCCATCCGTTTGGCCTGTGACTGGCGCCCTTTGCGGCGACCGGCCGAGCACATTTTTCAGGCCTTCCATGTCCTTTGCTTCCCTCGGGTTGTCCGAGGCGCTCGTGCGCGCGGTCACCGAACAGGGCTACACCCAGCCCACCCCCATCCAGCTGCAGGCCATCCCGGCCGTGCTCGCCGGCGGCGATCTGCTCGCCGGCGCACAGACCGGCACCGGCAAGACCGCCGGCTTCGTGCTGCCGATGCTGCAGCGCCTGTCCACCGCTGCGGCGCCATCGCGCGGCTGCGCGCAGGGCGCCGCGGGCGCTGATCCTCGCGCCCACGCGCGAGCTCGCGGCCCAGGTCGAGGAGTCCGTGCGCGTGTACGGCAAGTACGTGCGCGTGTCCTCGATGTCCATCTTCGGCGGCGTGGGCATCGGCCCGCAGACCGCGCAATTGAAGCGCGGCGTCGACATCGTGGTCGCGACCCCCGGGCGCCTGCTCGATCATCACGGCCTCGGCCACCTCGACCTCACGCGCATCGAGACGTTCGTGCTCGACGAAGCCGATCGCATGCTCGACATGGGCTTCATCCGCGACATCAAGCGCGTGCTCGCGCTCCTGCCGCGCAAGCGCCAGAACCTGCTGTTCTCGGCGACGTTCCCCGACGAGATCCGCGCGCTCGCCGACAGCCTGCTCGATCGCCCTGCGCTCATCGAAGTGGCGCCGCGCAATTCGACGGTCGAGATGATCGGCCAGAAGGTCCATCCCGTCGATCGCGACCGCAAGCGCGAGATGCTCGCGCACCTCATCGGCCGGCACGACTGGCGCCAGGTGCTCGTGTTCACGCGCACCAAGCACGGGGCGAACAAGCTCGCCGAGCAGCTCGACAAGGACGGCATCACCGCGCTCGCGATCCACGGCAACAAGAGCCAGGGCGCACGCACGCGCGCGCTGTCCGAATTCAAGGGCGGCAAGTTGCGCGTGCTGGTGGCCACCGACATCGCGGCCCGCGGCATCGACATCGACCAGCTGCCGCACGTCGTCAACTACGACCTGCCGAACGTGCCGGAGGATTACGTGCATCGCATCGGGCGCACGGGGCGTGCCGGCGCATCGGGCGAGGCCATCTCGCTCGTGTGCGTCGACGAGCACGCCTTCCTGCGCGACATCGAGCGGCTCATCCGGCGCGAGATCCCGCAGGAAACGATCGCCGGGTTCGAGCCCGATCCGCACGCACGGGCGCAACCGATCCTGCAGCGGCAGGGGCGTGCGCAACCGTCGCGCGTCACGCCCGGTCACGCCGGTCGCGGAGCGGGCGCGGGAACGCACCGCACCCACGCCGGAGCGGCGTCCGCGCACGGTGGTCGCACACGCACCGGTTCGTCCCCGGACGCGGCGCAGCCGCTCGCACCCGGCCAGCGGTGGGCGCGACACCCAGCGCGCGCACCCGTCGAGCGCAAGACCGGGCACGCTTGGCGCGCATCCGCGCACCACGCAGGCTGCGCGGCCGGCAGGCGGCCCCGACCACGCCGCGCCCGCCCGGGCACCCGCACGCCGGGAGCACGCGCACTCCGCGGCCCCCGCGGAGGCTGCCGCCCCTTACCTCTCGCCGGCAGCGCGAGCGCAGCGTCGGCGTCCCTGAGTCGCGCCTCGCCCCGCGGGCGCAGGCGTCGCGGGCGCCTGTCCAGCCGGCATGGGAATAGTCGGTGCGGCAGACTGTTGACCGCGCGGGTGCCCACTCGCACACTCCCGCATTTCGCACACCCGCCCGAGGATTTCATGCCGACTCCCGCGCCCCACCGACGCATTCCCGCCATGGCTGCCTGGCCACGCTACGCCGTGATCGGCGCCGCGCTCGCGCTCGCCGGCTGCGCGTCCATGCAGGCCGCGATGCAGACCGAATACGACGCCACGAAGCAGGCGTTCCGCAACGACGACGCGGCCCCGCGCACGCAACGCCTGACGCTCTCGGGCGCCAACGAGGTGCCCGGCCGTGAACACCACCGCGACGGGCAGCGGCGAGATCACCATCAGCGCCGACCGCAGCGTGCGCGGCAGCGTCAAGGTCGCCGGCATCGAACGCCACGGCCGCGCACCTGCACCAGGGCGCAACGGGGATCGCCGGCCCGGTGATCGTGCCGATGGTGAAGCAGGGCGACGACACCTTCGTGTTCGCACCGGACGCGAAGCTCACGCCGGAGCAGTACGCCGCGTGGCGCTCCGGCAGCACGTATCTCAATGTCCACAGTGCAGCGCACCCGACCGGCGAGATCCGCAGCGATCAGCTCAAGGGCAATTGATCCACGACGTTTCAATCGACTGAGGAGGCAACAATGAGCGTTCTCGAAGGCAGCATCCGGAAGGGCCTGGCCGCCGCGATCATGGCGGCAGGGCTTGGCGTGTTCGGCATCGCCGCGGCGGCGGACATGATGCAGAAGGTCACGCTGTCGGGCAGCAACGAATCTCCCCCGGTCACCTCCTCCGCAAGCGGCTCGGGCGAGATCACGGTCGCGGCGGACGGCAGCGTCAAGGGCAGCGTGAAGGTCACCGGCATGACGCCGACCGCAGCGCACATCCATCAGGGCGCCGCAGGGGCGAGCGGGCCGGTCATCGTGCCGATGGTCAAGCAGGGCGACGACACGTTCGGGTTCGCGCCGACGGCGAAGATGACGCCCGAGCAGTTGAGCGCGTTCAAGGCCGGCAACACCTACGTGAACGTGCACTCCGCCGCGCATCCCGCGGGCGAGATCCGCGCCCAGCTCAAGGGCCAGTAGCCGCATCGCCCTGCCTCGCGGCAGGGCATCGCTTCACGACGGGCGCCCACGCGGCGCCCGTTTTCATCGGACCGATGGAGCGTCGTCCGACGCAGTGCTCGCGAAGGTCGCCGGCGGATGCGCAGCCTCCTGCACGTCGGGCCGATCGAGCACCTGCGGCGGTGAGCTTGCTGCCGTCGTGCCTCTCCCCGCTCGCGGTGCGTCGGCCGTCGAGCCCGCGCGCATAGACCGCTGCGGTACCGATCTGGGCCTTGGCATCGGCCGCGGGCCGGGCCCCCCTCCGGCATGTCGGATTCGCGCGGATTTTGTAAGCGTTTCGTCAGCTTCGCCCGCTAGCATCCGCCGACGCGGCGAGAGCTGCAGCAAAACGCACGCCAGCCCGGGCACACACAGCGCTGGCGGCTTGGCGGCTTGATTGGGGGAGCATCGCATGGATCTAGTCACCAGCCGACGCACCAAGGATCTGGTGGGCGGCGGCCTCATGATCGTCCTCGGGCTCGGCGCGATGATCATCGGCATGGGCTATCAGCTCGGCACGCTGAGCCGCATGGGCCCGGGCTACTTCCCCGTTGCGCTCGGCGCCATCCTGACCTTCACCGGGTTGCTGCTCGTGGTGGCGGCGCGCCTCGCGAAAGGCGAGGAGGCGCCGAGCGTCGTGCACCTCGAGTGGAAGGCGTGGCTCCTGATCGCCTCGAGCGTGGTGGCGTTCGTGCTGCTCGGGCGCCACGGCGGGCTCCTGCCCGCGACGTTCGCGATCGTGTTCATCTCCGCGCTGGCCGACCGCGACAACAGCGTCCTCGCTGCCGCCATCCTCGCGGCGGCGATCAGCGTCGTGGCGGTGATCGTGTTCTGGTGGGCCTTGCAGATGCAGCTGCCCCTCTTCGGCTGGGGCGACTGAGATGCTGCAATCGCTGACCGATCTGTGGTACGGCTTCGGTGTCGCGCTGCAGCCGCACAACCTCATGTGGTCGTTCTTCGGCGTGCTGGTGGGCAATCTCATCGGCGTGCTGCCGGGCATGGGCGCGCTGTCGGCGATCGCCATGCTGTTGCCGCTGACCTACGCGATGCATCCGGTGCCCGCCATCCTGATGCTGGCGGGCATCTTCTACGGCTCGCAATACGGCGGTGCGATCGGGGCGATCCTGCTCAACCTGCCCTCGCATCCGCCGCACGCGGTGACGTGCCTCGACGGCTATCCCATGACCCGCAACGGGAAGGGCGGAACCGCGCTCGGCATCACCATGATCGCGTCGTTCTTCGCGGCGTCCTTCGGCATCACGGTCATGGTGTTCGCCTCGCCGCTGCTGGTGCAGATGGCGTTCAAGTTCGGTCCCGCGGAGCTCGCCGCGATCATGCTGCTCGGGCTGCTCGCGGGCGCCACGATGTCCCGCGGCTCGCCGATCAAGGGCGTGGCGATGACGACCGTGGGCCTGCTGATCGGCATCGTGGGCACGGACGTCAACTCGGGCACGATGCGCTTCACCTTCGGCTTCACCGAGCTTTCCGATCGCGTCGAGCTCGTGGCGCTGGCGATGGGGCTTCTTCGGCATCGCCGACTTCCTGCTCAACGTCAATCACATGCACACCGTGGGCAGCGGCGCGAAGCTTCGGCTGCGCGACATGCGCCCCTCGCGCGCCGAGCTCAAGCAGGCCTTCATGCCGATGCTGCGCGGCACGCTCGTCGGCACGCTCTTCGGTGCGATGCCGGGCACGGGACCGACGATCACGACGTTCATCGCCTATGCGGTCGAGCGCAAGATCGCGAAGGATCCTTCGCGCTTCGGCCAGGGCGCGCTCGAAGGCGTGGCCGCGCCGGAAGCCGCATCGCACTCGAAGACGCAGGTCGACTTCATTCCCACGATGAGCCTCGGCATTCCCGGCGACGCCGTGATGGCGCTGCTGCTGGGCGCGCTGCTCATCCAGGGCATCCAGCCCGGGCCCGCCCTGATCTCCGAGCATCCGGACATCTTCTGGGGCCTCATCGCGAGCTTCTGGGTAGGCAACGTGCTGCTCATGGTCCTCAACGTGCCGATGATCGGCATCTGGGTGAAGCTGCTGCAGGTCCCGTACAAGTACCTGTTCCCGTCGGCGCTCTTCTTCATCGCGGCCGGCGTGTACAGCACCAACAACAGCCTGTTCGAGGTCGGCGAGGTGCTGTTCTTCGGGATCGTCGGCGCCGTGTTCCTCGCGCTCGACTTTCCCGGTCGCGCCGATCCTGCTGGGCTACGTGCTCGGGCCGCTGGTCGAGGAGAACTTCCGGCGCGCCCTGCTGCTCTCGCGCGGCGACCTGCTCGTCTTCTTCGAGCGCCCGATCGCGTGCACGTTCATGGTCGCCTGCATCCTGCTGCTCGCCTGCAGATCTTCTTCGGCATCCGTACGGGACTGGGCAAGCGTCGCGCCTTGCGCCCGGCCACCCTCGCCGAGGCGCCCGCCCTCGAGAACGACTGACCGCGGCAGGCACGGGTTAAACTTCGCGGCTGCTGACCCAGCGTCGACCCTGGGTCGACCCAGGGTCAGCGAGGGAGAGCGCCCATGCTGATGTCCGCTGCGGATTACCGCGAGTCGTTGCGCCGCTATCGGCCGGTCGTGTACGTCGACGGCCGTCGGATCGAATCCGTCGCCGACGAGCCCGCCCTCGCACCCGGCATCAACGCGATCGGCGTCACCTACGACTTCGCCCTGCGCGAGTCCACGCAGGCGCTGATGCGCTCGCAGGTTCCCGGGCGCAGCGCGCCCGTCAATCGCATGCTGGCGCTGCCGCGCACCGCCGCCGACCTGATGGCGAAGCTCGAGGCCGTGCGGCTGGTGTGTCAGGAGACCGGGTGCGCGCAACGCTACCTCGCGGGCGACGCACTGACCGCGCTGCATCACGGCACGCACGCGATCGACGCGGAAGCGGGAACGCAATATCACGCACGCCTCCAGGCGTACGTCGAGCATGTCTGGGCCAACGATCTCGCCATCGGCATCGCGATGACCGATGCCAAGGGCGATCGGTCGCTGCGCCCTTCGCGCCAGCCGCTGCCGGACGCCTACGTGCACATCGTCGAGCGCCGCGCCGACGGCGTCGTCATCTCGGGGACGAAGGCGATCGTCACGTCCGCGCCGTACGTGCACGAGCTTCTCGTGATGCCCTGCCGGAACATGAACGAGGCCGACCGCGATTACGCGGTGTGCTGTGCAGTCCGCGTGGACGTACCCGGGCTCACGATGGTGTCGCGGCCCGCCGGCAGGCCGGGTGAGGCGGCGGCGAAATTCAGCAGCAAGTACGGCCAGGCCACCGCGGTGTGCATGTTCGATCGCGTGTTCGTGCCGTGGGAGCGCGTGTTCGCCGCGGGCGAATGGGGCCCCGCGAGCGAGATCCTGTACAACTACACGGCGCAGCATCGGCACACGTGCATCGCGGCGCGCGCCGGCTTCGGCGATCTGCTGATCGGCGCCGGCGCGCTCGTCACCGAAGCGAACGGCCTCGACCTCGATCGCGCGCACGGCGTGCGCGATTCGATGATCGAGCTCATCAGGATCACCGAAGGCTTCTTCGCGTGCGGCGTGGCGGCATCGGTCTACGCGGAGGCGAGCCCCTCGGGTGTCGTGACGCCGGACCCGGTGTTCGCGAACATCGGCAAGCTCCTGCTCGCGACCCAGATCTACGACATGCACCGCCTCGCGCACGAAGTCTCGGGCGGGATGATCGTGGCGCTGCCCGGTCCCGACGAGGACCACAATCCCGCGACCGCGGGGCGACTGTCGGAAGTGCTCACCGCACGCTCCGACATTCCCTACGAGAAGCGCGTGGAAGTCGCGCGCCTGCTGGAAGACCTCACCGCGTCCTATCAGGCCGGCTGGTATTCGCTCATCAGCCTGCACGGCGGCGGCTCGCCGGAGGCGATGAAGATGGAGATCTACCGCCACTATCCGATCGGCGACCGCGTCGATCTGGTCGAGCGCCTGCTCGATCGCGGCATCCTCGCCGACGCGACGCGCAAGATCACGCGCAATCGCCAGCCGGGTCGCTGCTGCAGCGCGGGCTGCGTCGGGACCGAGTTCCTGCAGGCGCTGCCCTTGCCGCATTCGACGCGGGTGGCGCGCGCCGAGCAGCCCGTCGACGCGGGCACCGCGCCCGACGCCGCCCGCACCGCGCCGGTCGCGCAGGATTGATGCGCATGGCGGCGTCGGCGGGACCCGTCGTGCGGCTCGAGCGCGAGCGCAGCCTGCTCCTCGTGATCGACGTGCAGGAGCAGCTCGCGCCGCACGTTGCCGGGCACGAGGCGCTGATCGCGCGCGTGTGCGCGCTCCTCGACGCGTGCGTTGCGCTCGACGTGCCGCGCCGGCTGACGGAGCATTGCGCGCAGCGCATCGGCCCCGTCATCCCGGTCCTGCGCAAGCGGTTCGGCGCGGACGAGATCTTCGCGAAGACCGCGTTCGGCGCGCTGCGTCATCCGGAATTCGAGGCGCGGCTGCGCTCGACCGGGCGCACGCAGGTCGTGGTGGCGGGCATGGAGGCGCACGTGTGCGTCCTGCAGACGGTCCTCGGTCTCCTCGCCTGCGGGTTCGAGGTCATCGCGGTGGCCGATGCGATCGGCTCCCGCGGCGAGCGCCAGGCCGACCGCGAATGGGCGCTCGAGCGCATGCGCGCCGAGGGCGCCCGCCTCGCCGGCACCGAGACGGTTCTGTTCGAGTGGACACGCTCCGGGGACGATCCCGCGTTCCGCTCGATCCTCGAGCTCGTGAAGCGACTGCCCGGCTGAAGCGAACACGCGGGCGCTCCGCCCCGCCGAAAGCCATTCCGTTCCGCCGGCACGGCATGTATCCTGCTATGCCATCGGCATAAGAGATCGGGCAGCGCGCCGCGCCCAGCCCGAGCAAGCCCGTCCCATGAGGAAAACCATGCGTCGTCGCAGCATCGTCACGTTGGCCGTCGCCGTGCTCGCGTGGACCGCAGGCGCGGCGTGGGCGACGGATTTCGTCTTCGCGGTGACCGAAGGCGTCACGTACCAGGCCACGCCCAAGGAGATCCGCGAGCGCTTCGCACCGATCGCCGAGCTGCTCGCGCGCGCGCTGCATCGCAACGTGCGCACGGTGATCGTGCCCGCCTACGACGACCTGCGCACGGGCCTTGCGACGCAGGAATACGACCTCGCCTTCGTGCATCCCGCGCACGTGGCGATGGTCGAGATCAAGTCCGGCCGCTACAAGGCCGTCGCGTGGACGCAGGGCTTCACCGATTACACCGTGTCCCTGATGACCCCCGCGAGCGAGACGCTCAAGGGCGTGTCGGACCTGCGCGGACGCACGCTCGTCACGCCCGATCCCGATTCGATCACCGCGGTGATGGTGCGCGCGATGTTCCGCGAGCAGAAGCTCACGTCCAAGGAAGTGAAGGTGATCACGACGCGCTACCAGGACGCCGTCCCGTTCTATCTCGAGCACGGCTTCGCGCAGGTCGGTGCCACCGCCGCGCGCAGCGTGGTGAAGAGCTGGACCGACAAGGGCGGCCGCGTGGTGGCGCAATCGCGCGCCGTGCCGATCAAGCAGTGGATCGTCTCGAACCGCGTGCCCCCGGTCGAGCAGGCGCGCATCCGCGAGGCGCTGCTCACGCTCGGCGACAGCAGGGCCGGACGCGTGGCGCTCGGCACCGTCGGCTATCGGGGCTTCGTGGCGCCGGTGCCGGACGTCGAGGCCTTCACCGTCGCGTGGCTGGGGTTGTGAGTCGGCGAGGCCGCCCCTACGCCTCGTCGCGCACGTAGGCCGGCAACCGCTCCCCGCAGTCCTTGCAGTAGGTCGCGTTGGCCTCGTGACCGGTCGACAGGCACGCGGGGCACGTGCGCGTCGTTGCGGCGCCCGTCATTCGCTTGGCCGTCATCTCGGCGGTCACGATGCCCGTGGGCACCGCGAGCACGCCCCAGCCGAGCAGCATCATGAAGCTCGCGATCAGGCGGCCGAGATCGGACTTGGGCGTGATGTCGCCGAAGCCCACGGTGGTCATGGTGGTCACGGCCCAGTACACCGAGACCGGGATGCTGGTGAAGCCGTTGGCGGGACCTTCGACCACGTACATCACGGTGCCGCCGATGATCACCACCGTCATCACCGCGCTCAGGAAGACCAGGATCTTGCGCCGGCTGTCGCGAAACGCCTGCGCGAGAAAGCCGAACTCGGCGAGATACGCTGTGAGCTTGAGAATGCGGAAGATGCGCAGCAGGCGCAGCAGCCGCACGTCGATCAGCGCGGAGAGCTCCGGCACGAAGAAGGCGACGTACGTGGGCAGCACCGCGACGAGGTCGACGATGCCGTAGAAGCTCGTCGCGTAGCGCCATGGATTCTTCACGCACGCAAGCCGCAGCACGTACTCGATCGTGAAGAGCGCGGTGAAGCCCCACTCCAGCACGTCGAGCACGCCGCCGTATCGCGCGGCGATCGACTGCACGCTGTCGAGCACGACCACGAGCACGCTCGCCAGGATGACGACGACCAGCGCGAGATCGAAGGCCCGACCGGCACGGGTGTCGGCTTCGAAGATGACGACGTACAGCGCGTGCCGCCAGCCGCGCTCGCGGCTTGCGGGCGACGTGGCACGCGCCTGCCGTGGTGCCGTCCTCGAGGTAGCCATCGGGCACAATGTTAGCGCCCCCGCGCCGGGCGCGGCGGCGGCAGCGGCAACGGGCCGCGGGCGCGCTCGCGACAATTGCGGTGCCGCGCGCTGCAACACCGCGCGTCCGCCCCAACGCTTGGCTACACTCATGCCACCCGCCGTTGCCCGAGGAGCCTTCATGATGCGCCGCCTGGTTGCGATGCTGTTCTCCATCGCGTTCGCGCTTCCCGCCACCGCGCAGGACTTTCCGAAATACGGCGACGAGCTCTACCAGCCGCACTACGGCCAGGCCGGCAAGGACGTGATCTGGATCCCCACGCCGGACGCGCTGGTCACCCGCATGCTGGAAGCCGTCAAGACCACCGACAAGGACATCGTGTACGACCTCGGCGCAGGCGACGGCAAGATTCCGATCGCGGCGGCGAAGCAGTTCGGGGCGCGCGCGGTGGGCATCGAGTACAACCCCGACATGGCCGCGCTCGCGCGACGCAACGTCGAGCGCGCAGGCCTGAAGGACAAGGTCCAGATCATCGCCGGCGACATCTTCAAGGAGGACTTCACGAGCGCGACCGTCATCACGCTCTACCTCCTGCCCGAGCTCAACCAGCAGCTGCGGCCGCAGATCCTGAAGATGAAGGCCGGCACTCGCGTCGTGTCGCACGCGTTCCACATGGGCGAGTGGGAACCCGACGAAGCGTTCCAGGTCGAGGGACGCGAAGCCTTCGTGTGGATCGTGCCGGCCAGCGTCGCGGGACGCTGGACGCTCAAGGACGATCGCGGTCAGCTCGACGCGACCCTCGACCTCGTGCAGCAGTTCCAGCGCCTCGGCGGCACCATCACCCTACGCGGCAAGACCAGCCCGATCCTCGGCGCCTACGTGCAGGGGCCGAACGTCGGCTTCACGTTCGTCGACTCGGATGGCGCCGTGCGCAGCGTGCGCGCCGAGGTGAACGGCACCGAGTTCCGCGGCAACGCGCGCTTCGCGGGCACGCTCGTGCCCGTCAGCGGCCGCCGTTCCTGACCCTCGCCGTTCGATGGCGCAGCACGCGATTCCTGCCGCCTGCGGCCACCGCAGCCGCACGCGTCGGACACCCAGCACCTCATGCCGCAGGCGCTGCTGCGGCGACGCGACGCCGTCGCGATCATCGTGGGCATCGTCATCGGGGCCGGCATCTTCAAGACGCCGTCGATGGTCGCCGGGTTCGCGGGCGACCCGGGATGGATCATCGCCGCCTGGGTGGCCGGCGCACTGATCTCGCTCGTGGGCGCGCTCTGCTACGCGGAGCTCGCGACGGCGTTCCCGAGTCCGGGCGGCGATTACCACTTTCTCACCCTCGCCTACGGTCGCGACCTGAGCTTCCTCTACGCATGGGCGCGCGCAACGGTGATCAATACCGGGTCGATCGCGCTCCTCGCCTTCGTCTTCGGCGATTACTTCTCGCAGGTGCTTCCGCTGGGTGCGCGTTCGAGTGCGCTCTGGGCCGCGGCGATCGTCGTCGTGCTCACGATCGTCAACCTGGTGGGTCTGCGGACCTCGGCGCGAACGCAGAACGTGCTCACGGTGCTGCAGATCGTCGGTCTCGTCGCGATCATGGCGGCGGGCCTCGTGGCCGGCACGCAGGCGAGCGGCTCGCCGCCGGCCTTCTCCGCAAGCCCGGGCGCGGGGGCCCTCGGCCTCGCGATGGTGTTCGTGCTGCTGACCTATGGCGGCTGGAACGAGGCCGCGTACATCTCGGCCGAGGTGCGCGGCGGACGGCGTGCCATGGTCGTCGCGCTCGTCGCGAGCATCGCGATCATCGCCGCGGTGTACATCGCGGTGAATGCGACGCTGCTCTACGGCCTCGGGCACGAGGCGCTCGCGTCGAGCAAGGCCGCGGGCACGGACGTGATGACGCGCGCGTTCGGCCCGTGGGCGGGGCACGCGGTGGGCATCATCGTGTGCATCGCCGCGCTCACGTCGATCAACGCCACGATGATCACCGGCGCGCGCACGAATTACGCGATGGGGCGCGACTGGCCGGCGCTGCGCTTCCTGGGTGGCTGGAACGTCGCGCGCGGCGTGCCGCTCGCGGCGTACGTGGTGCAGGCCGCGATCGCGCTCGCGCTGATCGCCTTCGGCGCGTTGCAGCACGACGGCTTCGAGGCGATGGTGGAATTCACGGCGCCGGTGTTCTGGGGATTCTTCTTCCTCGTGGGGGTGGCGCTCTTCGTCTTGCGCGTGCGCGAGCCCGCTGTGGAGCGGCCCTTCCGCGTGCCGTTGTACCCGCTCACGCCGCTCCTCTTCTGCGCGGTGTGCGCGTACCTCTTCCATTCCAGCGTGACGTATGCGGCGAGCCAGAACGCGGTGCACGTCGCGTTCATCGTGATGGGCGTGGGCATCCTCGCGCTCGTGGTCACGCGCTTCGCCCGCTAGTCCCTGCAATCCGCCAACCTCCTTACTCAGAGTACCTGCTCGGAGTAAGCGTAAGCGCTCGAATGCACCCGTTACTCCGAGTAGTTACTCTGAGTAACGGGGTGGGGTGTCCAGCAACGCGAGCGGGCTCGCCGCCTCCTGCTCGACCTGCGCCATCGTGCACTGCCGCGGCGCCTTGTCGGGGCGCCAGCGCAGGAAACGCGTGCCGTGCCGGAAGCGTCCGCCGCTGAAGTGATCGTACTGCACCTCGGCGACGAGCTGCGGCGCGAGCGGCTCCCACTCGCCGCTGCGCTCCGTGCTCCAGCGGCTCGGGCCGCCGGGGCTGCGGCCGGTGAAGCCCGGCGGTTGCACGAGCGCCTCGAGCTTCTTCGTGAGCGCCGCGCGCTCCGTCGCCTTGATGTTCGAAGCGAAGCCGACGTGATGCAGCGCGTCGCCTTCGTAGAGCCCGAGCAGCAGCGAGCCGACGAGCCTCTCCTTTGCCGCGTAACGAAATCCGCCGACGACGCAGTCGGCGGTGCGCATGCGCTTGTACTTCTGCATGCCGGTGCGCTCGCCCGACCGGTAGGGCACGTCGACGCGCTTCGCGATCACGCCGTCGAGGCCCGAGCCCAGGGCGTGCAGCCACGCCTGCACGCCCCGCACGTCGGTCGTGCACGGCGAGACGCGAAGCATCGGTTGAGCATCGCCGAAGCGACGCATGAACGCCTCCAGCGCGCGCCGGCGCTGCGCGAGCGGCTCGCCGACGAGCGAGCGGCCGCGCTCGTCGACCAGGAGATCGAACACGACGAACAGCACGGGATGCTCGCGCGCGAGCTTGCGCACGCGGCTCGCCGCCGGATGGATGCGCATGAGGAGCTCGTCGAACGACAGCACGTCGCCCACCGGCACCACGATCTCGCCGTCGAGCACGAACTGTCTTGCGCGCAACGCTTCCAGCGTGGCCACGAGCTCGGGGAAGTAGCGATTGAAGGGCTGGCCGGCCTTGGAGCGCAGGTCGACCGCGTCCGCGTCGCGAAACGCGAGACAGCGAAAGCCATCCCACTTGGGCTCGTATTGCCAGCCATCGCCCACGGGCAGCTCGGGGACGAGCCTTGCCTCCATCGGCGCATAGCTCGTCGGCAGCGGCAAGCGCGTACGCCACGCCTTCCTCAGCGCCGCAACAACGCGTCGAGATCGAAGCGCCCGCGCGGCGCGAGGAGCGGCGCCCACAGGTCTCCGAGCTTTCGCAACCGCGCGGGAACGTTGAAGAGGTCGAAATCCTCGGTGACCGCGCCCTGCCCGAGCTCCTCCCACGTCACCGGCGTCGACACGGTCGCGCGCGCCTTCGGTCGCGGCGAGTAGATCGAAGCGAGCGTCCGGCCCCACGCGTTCTGGTTGTAATCGACGAGCACGCGCCCCGGCGGGCGCTTCGCGATCCGATATTCCGCCGTGACGATGTCCGGGTGCTGATTGGCCAGCGCCTGCGCGAAGCTCTTCGCGAACGTCCACACCGCCTTCTGCAGGGGCCCGCGCACGATGGGCACGTACACGTGCAGGCCCCGCGAGCCGGTGGTCTTCACGAACGGCTCCATGCCCAACGCCTGCAGGCCGTCGCGCACGACGAACGCGGTGCGGCGCACGGTCTCGAAGCGATGCGCCGGGCACCGGATCGAGATCGAAGTGCAGGTAGTCGGGCCGGTCGACGTCGTCGCAGCGCGCGTACCACGGGTTGAGGTCGATGCAGCCGAGGTTCGCGAGCCACAGCAGCGACGCGAGATCCTGCACCATCGGGAAGTCGATCACGTTGCCCGATGCGTGCGCGATGCTGCACGTCTCGATCCAGCCGGGACGCGGGCTCGGCGCGCGCTTCATGAAAAAGGACTCGCCGGCGGCCCCGTTCGGGTAGCGCTTCATCACCATCGCGCGATCGCGCAGATGCGGCAGGAGCCACGGCGCGATGTCCGCGTAATACTGCAGCAGGTCGCGCTTGGCGAGGCCAAGCGCCGGCCAGAACGGCTTGTCGAGATTCGTGAGCTTCACGCGCCGACCGGTGAGCTCGATCTGTGCGTCGTCGACGCCGGCTGGAATGACCACCCGTGCCGCAGGCGCATCGCGCGGTGCCTTGGGCGCGGCGGCCGAGGTCCTTGCAGGGTGCCGATGGCGTGTGACATCGTGTGGCTGCATGAAACTTTTACCTTGTGCGAGGATCAGACTCCCGATGCGATGCAAGCGGTGTGCCGCGACGCGCTGCACGTCCGGCAGCCAGCCCGAAACCGCCGCCCGCAGCGGCAACCCACGACAACACGAGCGGCTCGAAACCGCCGGTCCCCGCCAATGACGCACGCCCAGACGGCCGATGCACCTGCCGGACGCACCCCCTGCGGTGGCCGGCCTGCCGCGTTCACCTCACCGGCTGCAGATTCCGGCGTCCGCGGACAGGCTGTCGCACCTCTGGCCCGCATGTGCGGTTCGTGGCGCCGGCTCGGGCAATGGTGTGCGGTGCTGCTCGCCGGGGTCGCCGTCAGCGGCTGCGTCACGATAACCAGCGAGCCGCGTGCCGTGCTGCTGCGCCCCGACGGGACCGTGCGCGCGCAGCGCCTCGCCTGCGACGAAGGCAGCCACGCCGCGCAGCGCAAGGCCCCGGGCGCGCCCGCGCTCGATCCCGCGGCCATCCGCGTGCTGACCTGGAACATCCACAAGCAGGACGATCCGGGCTGGCAGAACGACCTCGCGGCATTCGCTGCCGACAACGACGTCCTGCTGCTGCAGGAGACGGTCCTCGAGCCCCGCATTCGCGAGGTGGTCGAAGGCGCCGGGCTGAGGTGGGTGCTGGCGAGCTCCTTCGAGCGCGACCACGACATCGGCGTGATGACCGCGTCGCGCATCCCGCCGCTCGCGATCTGCACGGAGCGCGCGACGGAGCCGGTCCTGCGCCTGCCGAAGTCGGCCGTGATCGCGTGGTATGCGCTCGACGGCCGCACGGAAACGCTGGCGGTGGTCACCATCCATTCGATCAATTTTTCACTGTCGCTGGGAACCTATCGCTCACAGCTCGCTGCCGTGCGCGACGTGCTCGCCACCCACCGGGGGCCGATCATCTTCGCCGGCGATTTCAATACCTGGTCGGACCAGCGCGACGAGGCCGTGCACGAAACGGCGGCCGCACTCGGGCTGGCCGAGATCGCGTTCGCCGAGGATCACCGCAAAGTGTTCATGGGCAAGCATCTCGATCACATCTTCATCCGCGGTCTCGCGACGACGCGCTCGACCGCCACCCGGTCACCTCCTCCGACCACAACCCCGTCAGCGCCGTCCTGTCGCTGTCGACTGCCACCACGGTCACCTCCTCCGACCACAACCCCGTCAGCGCCGTCCTGTCGCTGCTCTGAGCCGGCAGGCACGCAAGCTTCCCGCGCAAGTCGGTGAATGCGCGCGGGAACGGCGCCGCCGTTGGGTGATAATGCGCGCCTCACCCCGGACGCGCGACGCATCCGGACGCGTCGAAAATCACATTCCCGACCACGGGACAGGGAGGAGCGCATGAACGGACGGGCAGCGTCGCTGGGTATTGAAGTGCGGCTTGGCGCTCGTGACGGCGTGCGCTTCGCTCGCCGCGTGGGCGCAGGCGTATCCCGCGAAGCCGATCAAGATCATCGCGCCGGTGCAACCCGGCGGCGGCGTCGACCTCGTGGCGCGCACGATCGGCGACCGCCTGTCGAAGGCGCTGGGGCAGCCCGTGGTCGTCGACAACCAGAGCGGGGGCGGCGGTATCGTCGGCTCGCTCGCGACCGCGCGCGCCGCGCCGGACGGCTACACGCTCATGGTCGCCTACGTCGGCACCCACGGCACCAACCCGGCCGTGCGCAAGCTGCCGTACGACGCGGTCAAGGACTTCACGCCGATCGCGATGGTCGGCGGCACGCCCAACGTGCTGATCGTGCCTGCATCGCTGCCCGCGAACTCGCTCAAGGATTTCGTGCAGTACGTGAAGTCCAACACCGGCAAGGTGTCGTACGGCTCCGCGGGCCCGGGCACGCTCACCCATCTCGGGATGGAGCAGCTCAAGGTCGAGACCGGGATCGACATGGTGCACGTGCCCTATCGAGGCATCGGACCCGCCTTCACCGACATCCTCGGCGGCCAGACGCAGGCGATGCTGCCCGGCCTCGCCGCGGCGCTGCCGCACATCAAGGGCGGCAAGGTGAAGCCGCTCGCCGTCACCGGCGTGAAGCGCCATCGCCTGCTGCCGGACGTGCCGACGTTCGAGGAGCTCGGCTACAAGGGCTTCGACGGCGTGCAGTGGTACGGCATCGCCGGCCCCGCCGGCATGCCGCCCGCGATCGTGAAACGGCTCAACGACGAGATCGACAAGATGCTCGGCGAGGCCGACCTGCGCGAGCGCCTTGCCGGCGAAGCGCTCGAAACGATGCCGATGAGCCCCGAGCAGTTCGGCGAGTACATGCGCAACGACATCGCGCATTGGTCGCGCGTCGCGAAGCAGCGCAACATCCAGATCGTCGACTGATCGCAACCCGTTTCCAGCAGGAGCGAAGCATGGCCGTCAACACGCGCGTGAGCGCGGACCCGAACGCACCTCCGATCACCCGCACGCTCGCGCAGTTCGTGGCGTCGCATCCCTCGCGCGGATGGGACGACGCGGTGGAGAACGAAGCCCGGCGCACGCTCATGAACTGGGCGGGCTGCGCCATCGGCGCCGCGCGCCATCCCACGGTGCAGGCGGCGCTGGGCGCGGTGCAGGAGCTCGCGCCGAGTCCGCAGGCCACGGTGCTCGGCCGCAGCGAGCGCGTCGACATCGCGAGCGCCGCGATGCTGAACGGCATCACCTCGCACACGTTCGATTTCGACGATACGCACCTCAAGACGATCATCCATCCCGCCGGGCCGGTCGCCTCGGCCGCCCTCGCGCTCGCGGAGCACATCGACGCCAACGGCCGCCAGCTCGTCGACGCGCTCGTGCTCGGCATCGACGTCGAATGCCGCGTGGGCAACGTCATCTATCCCGATCACTACGATCGCGGCTGGCACATCACGGGCTCGACGGGCATGCTGGGTGCAGCGGCGGCATGCGCGCGCCTGCTCGGGCTCGACGCGACGCGAACGACGATGGCGCTGGGCATCGCGGCGTCGCAGCCGATCGGCGTGCGCGAGCAGTTCGGCTCGATGACCAAGCCCTTCCATCCCGGTGGCGCGGCGCGCGCGGGCCTGATGGCGGCGCTCATGGCGCGGCACGGCTTCACCGCGTCGACGCGTGCCCTCGAAGCGCCGCGCGGGCTCATCCAGACCTACTCGACCAGGTGCGCGTGGGACGAAGCCACCGCCGAGCTCGGCGAGCGCTTCGAGATCGCGTCCAACACCTACAAGCCGTTCGCGTGCGGGATCGTGATCCATCCGAGCATCGACGGCTGCGTGCAGCTGCGCAACGCCCACGGCCTCAAGGCCGAGGACATCGAGCGCGTCGAGCTCAAGGTGCATCCGCTGGTGCTGGAGCTCACGGGCAAGACCGCGCCGAAGAGCGGCCTCGAGGGCAAGTTCAGCGTGTACCACGCGGCGGCGGCGGGCATCGTCTTCGGCCAGGCCGGCGAAGCGGAATTCGCCGATGGCATCGTCAACCGTGCCGACGTGATCGCGCTGCGCGACCGCGTGAACGCAACGGTCGACGAGAGGATCGACGAGACCGCCGCCGACGTGACGATCACCTGCCGCGACGGCCGGCAGCTGCACGTGTTCGTCGAGCACGCGATCGGCAGCCGCGAGCGCCCCATGAGCGACGCCGATCTCGAGCGCAAGTTCCACGGCCTCGTCGATCCGGTGCTCGGCGCCGCGCGCGCGGACGATCTCGTCGCGGCGTTCGCGCGCATTGCGCAGATGCCGGAAGTGCGCACCGTGACGGCGCTCTCGCGGCCGTAGGAGGCTGCGCGTCACGACAGGCTCGCGCCGGGAGCCGCAGCGCGCGCCCGAGTGCTGGCGTTCCGCTCTCGCGAACACGCCCCTCGCGGGCCGCGATGACCTACAATTCGGGTCCGCCGCGGCCAAGCGGCGGACGTTGCGCGGCCGCGGTATCGCACCGGCGTGCCCCATTCTCAGGAGAAGTCCATGTTGCTGTCGTCGCCCTCACGGCGTCGCGCCCTCGTCGCATGCGCGTGTGCCGCCATCGCTGTCGGACTCGGTATCGCGCCGGCCGCAGCGCAGGAATACCCCAATCGTCCCGTCAAGGTCGTCGTGCCGTTCTCCCCGGGCGGTGCGGTCGACGGACCGATGCGCGTGATCGCGCAGGAGCTGTCCAAGCGGCTGGGCCAGCAGGTCGTGGTCGAGAACAAGCCGGGCGCGGGCGCTACGATCGGCACGGAAGTGGTCGCCAAGGCGGCGCCCGACGGCTACACCCTGCTGCTCGCCTCGCAGACGAACGCGATCAGCGCATCGCTGTACAAGCACCTGCCGTACGACCCGATCGAGGACTTCGCGCCGATCTCGCTGCTCGGTCGCGAGCCTGGCGTGATCGTGGTGAATCCGTCCGTGCCGGCGAAGACGCTCGCCGAATTCGTGAATTACGTGAAGGCGAATCCGGGCAAGGTCGACTTCGCGTCCTCCGGCAACGGCAGCGGCCAGCATCTCTTCGCGGCCCTGCTCGCGATGCGCGCGGGCCTCAAGATGAACCACGTCCCGTACCGCGGATCCGGTCAGGCGACCACCGATCTGCTCGGCGGTCAGGTGCAGATGGCCATTCCCGGAACGGCGGGCATGGTGGGTCACATCAAGAACGGCAAGCTGCGTCCGCTTGCGGTCACGGGCGCCAAGCGCTCGCCGCAATTGCCCGACGTGCCCACCGTGATCGAATCGGGCTATCCCGGTTTCGAGGCCTACGTCTGGATGGGCCTTCTCGCGCCCAAGGGCACGCCGCAGCCCATCATCGACAAGCTCTACCGCGAAGTCACCGCCGCGCTGCAGACGAGCGAGGTCAAGACGCACATGGCGAGCGCCGGGATCGAGATCGTCGGCTCGACGCCGGCGGAGTTCGGCGCGTTCTTCCGCGCCGAGCGCGACCTGTGGGCCAAGGTCGTGAAGGACACCGGCGCGAAGATCGACTGATGCCGACGACGCGCAGCATCGACACCAGCAACGTTGGAGCAAGGAACAGCATGACTGCACAAGCCACGACGGACGCCGCGGTCACCGGCGTCGAGCACTGGACGCACAAGGGCGACGTCCGCCTCTTCCTGTGGGAAAAATTCGTCGGCTCGCCGCGAAGGCAAGCCCGCCGTGCTGTTCGTGCACGGCTCGTCCATGGCCTCGCAGCCGACGTTCGATCTCACCGTGCCCGGTCGTCCGGATTCTTCCGTCATGGACTGGTTCGCGCGCCGCGGCTTCGTGTGCTGGACCGTCGACATGGAAGGCTACGGCCGCTCCGACAAGAAGCGCGACATCTTCTGCGACATCAGCAACGGCGCCGACGACCTCGCCGCCGCGACCGACTACATCGCCAAGACGCGCGGCATCGGGAGCTTCATGACCTACGGCATCTCGTCGGGCGCGTTGCGCGCGGCGCTGTTCGCGCAGCGCCATCCGCGAGCGCGTATCGCGCCTCGCGCTCGATGCCTACGTGTGGACCGGCGAAGGCGCGCCGACGCTCGAGCAGCGGCGCAAGAAGCTGCCCGAGTTCATGGCGAAGAAGCGGCGGCCGATCGATCGCGCCTTCGTGTACTCGATCTTCGAGCGCGATCATCCCGAGTGCGCGGAGAAGCGCGTCGTCGATGCGTTCGCCGATGCGATCCTCGCGCTCGACGACTCGATGCCCAACGGCACCTACATCGACATGTGCTCGCGGCTGCCGATCAACGACCCGGCGAAGATCACGATGCCCACGCTCGTGCTGCGCGGGCAGTACGACGGCATCGCCGCGTTCGACGACCTCGTCGAGTTCTTCAAGCGCCTGCCCAATCCCGACAAGCAGTTCACCGTGATGGCCGGCATCTCGCACGCGAGCTTCCAGCAGAAGAACTACATGATGGTCTACCACATCCTGCACGCGTACTTCACCCGGCCCGCGCCGGTGTACGTCGGGCACTGAACCCCCCCCCGTTACTCAGAGTAATTACTCTGAGTAACGGGGGTGAGGGCCTACTTGAGGTCGACGACGACCTCGCCCGAGACGGGATCCGTCACGCCGAGACCATTGCCGAGGTCCTCGAGCATGTCGCGAAAGCCGTCGAGCGTCGCGATCATGGTCGGACGCGCGGCGGCGAGCGCCTCGTAGCTGTCCCACTCCCCTACGATGCAGTAGGTGCGATCGCCCGTCTTGAAGAGGGCGACGCGGCGCGAGCCCTTGAAATTCGAGGGATCGACCTTGCGATGCGCGTCCTCGAACGCCTTCTCGCGCCCGGGCTTCACGCGAAACCGTACGGCATTGAATGCTGTCGCCATGCTGACCTCCTCGGTGGAAGCGATACGGTGGAGTCGAACCCGCGCGACGCTGCGGGGAGGAAAGCTTAGGCCAAAGCCCTCGTCATGAACAGAAGGGCCGGCACGCGTGCGCCCGCGCCTGCTAGAGTGACGCCCTCGCCCGCCGCCACCACGCCCATGCCCCTGCTGATCGCCGGACTCGTCCTCTTCCTCGGCATGCACCTCGTTCCCGCACTGCCTGCGCTGCGGCGCGCGTCGGCGGACGCGTTGGGCGAACGCCGCTATCGCGGGATGTTCGCGGCCGTCGCGCTTGCCGGACTGCTGCTCGTCGTCATCGGCTACGTCGTGGCGAGCCCCGGGCCGCGCCTGTTCGCGCCCTACATCGGCGCGGTGCACGCGGCGCCGCTCGCGGTGACGATCGCATTCGTCCTGCTCGCCGCCTCGCACATGCGCGGTCACATCCGCCAGATGCTGCGTCATCCGATGGTGATCGGCGTTGCGCTCTGGTCCGGCGTGCATCTGCTCGCCAACGGCGATCTGCGCGGCACCGTGCTCTTCGGGAGCTTCCTCGCCTGGTCGCTCGTCGATCTCGTTTCGTCCTACGCACGCGGCGGCGCGCCCGCGTACGAGCCCAATGCGCGCTACGACATCATGGCGATCGCGGGTGGCATCGTCGTCGCCGTCGTCGTGATGCTCCTGCACCGCGTGCTGTTCGGGGTCGCGCCGGTGCCGTTCAGCCTGTGAACGCCGGTGCCCTGCGAGAGGAACGCGCGTGAGCGAACCCCCCGCCATCGCCATTCCCGAAAGCGAGATCGAATGGACCGCCATTCGCGCGCAGGGCGCGGGCGGTCAGAACGTCAACAAGGTCTCGAGCGCGGTGCAGGTGCGGTTCGACATCCGCGCCTCCTCGCTGCCCGAGGACGTCAAGGCGCGCCTGCTCGAGCTGCGCGATCAGCGCGTCAGCGCGGAAGGCGTGGTCGTCATCAAGGCGCAGCGCCATCGCACGCAGGAGCGCAATCGCGAGGACGCGATCGCGCGGCTGCATGCGCTGGTGCGCAAAGCCGCGACGGTAGCGCCCCCGCGCAAGCCCACGCGGCCGACGGCGAGCTCGCAGCGGCGACGGATCGAATCGAAGCTCCGCCGCGGCGAGACCAAGGCGGGCCGGCGCCGCATCAGCGGCACGGAGTGAAGCGGACGCGGCTGCTTGCGGCGGCTTCCGCGCAGGCAGCGTCAACCGCCGATCCGGCGCGCCCAACCGCCGCGCTGTGCGATGTAGTGCACCGGTCGCGCACGCAACGGGGGCCGCCGCGCCCGGCAACGCGCGCGATGTCACCCGGTGCCGGCGAGATGGGCAGCAAGCTCGCGCAGCAGCGGTTGCTGCGCCGGCAGGATGCGCCGCGCCGCTTCCTCGAGCTCGAACCATGCCGCGCGATCGACCTCCGGAAACGCCTGCAGCGTGCCGGAGCGCGGCGGCCATTCGACTTCGACCGCGTTGCTCACGATTGCGGCCGGGTCGAGATCGCCTTCGAGCGCCCAGGCGTGCACGAGCTTGCCGCTGCGCTGGCGCACCGGAGCGAGCGCGATGGTGTCGCCCGCGAGCGCGAACCCCGTCTCCTCGAGGAACTCGCGCCGCGCCGCCGCGAGCAGATCTTCGCCGCGATCGGCCTCGCCCTTCGGAATGGACCAGGCCCCCGCATCCTTGTTGCGCCAGTACGGACCGCCGGGATGCACGAGCAGCACCTCGATAATTGCATCGCGGCGCCGATACACCAGCAGTCCGGCGCTGATCCTTGCACTCACTCGACGCTCCGGCTGTAGACGACGACGTGCACGCGAACACACGATGGGCGATGTTTACGCGTAGCATAATCCGCACGCTCCGTAACCGTCGTGCGCGCGATGCACGCGATTCAGCACACACCGGAGCCGACAGGAGATATGCGATGCGCCCGTACCTTGCGTTCATCACCGCCGCTCATCGCCGCGTACAGCGCGGGCGCACAGGCATTCACGTGCTATCAGCTCTTCGATCGCAGCGACAACGTGATCTATCGCAGCACGCTCCCGCCCGTCGACATGAGCATGGACGGCGACCAGGCGCGCGAGGCCCTGCGCGCACGCGGCGACTACCTCATGTTCGTCGACTTCGATAAGTGCCCCGAGGTCGAGTTCCGCTTCGGCGAGGCGGGCAACCGCGATCTCTCGATCGAGAGCGTGGTCGAGGGCATCACACCGATGTCGCAGGTGAGCCAGGGCACGCCGCCCGCCCGGCCGCAGGCGTCGCGGCCGAAGCGCTGAGCACGCAAGCCCGCGTCGACGCGGCGTCCACTCGCAGTCACGAAATTCGCGCGCACGCTTCGCGCGGCGTGCATTGACCGGGATAATGGCGCTCCTTCGCTGACGAGCGCCCGGGTGCCAAGCCCGCGGCGGCGAGCTTGGCCTTGCTTCCCGCCGATTCCGTGCTGCGCCATGGCGTGTTCGCGCGCTTCTGGCTCGCGCGCATCGCCACGATGGGCGCCTACCAGATGCTGTCGGTGGCGGTGGGCTGGCACCTGTACGAGCTCACGAGCAGCGCGCTCGATCTCGGACTCATCGGCCTCTCGCAGTTCCTGCCGTCCATCGTGCTCGTGCTGATCGTGGGGCACGTGGCCGATCGCTACGATCGGCGCCGCATCGGCGCGGTGACCATGGTCATCGGCGCGATCGCCTCGCTCGCGCTGGCAGCGCTGAGCTGGCTGGATGCGATCGGGCCGCGCACGATCTTCGCGACCGTGTTCGTGATCGGCGCAGCCCGCGCGTTCCAGAATCCCGCGCTGCAGGCGCTGCTGCCCGCGCTCGTGCCCACGCGCGAGCTGGGACGCGCCATCGCGTCGAGCGCGACGGCCACGCAGATCGCGGTCATCGCCGGCCCTGCCGTGGGCGGCATGATGTTCGCGCTCGGTCCGGCCACGGTCTACCTCGCGTGCGCCGTGCTCTACGTCGCAGGCGTCGTGCTGATGCTCGGCATCCGGCTCGATCACGCACCGCCCGAGCGCGAGCCGCCTACGCTCGCGTCGCTGTTCGCCGGCATCGCGTTCATACGCTCGCACCCGGTCATGCTCGGCGTGATCTCGCTCGACTTCGTGGCGGTGCTGCTCGGCGGGGCCACGGCCCTGCTGCCGATCTACGCGCGCGACATCCTGCACACCGGCTCCTGGGGGCTCGGCGCGTTGCGCTCCGCGACGGCGGTCGGCGCGCTCGCCATGGCGTTGTGGCTCGCGCGTCATCCGCTCGGTGGTCGCGTGGGGCGCACGATGTTCGCGGCCGTCGCGATCTATGGCGCGGCGACGCTCGCGTTCGGAGTGTCGACGTCGTTTGCGCTGTCGATCGCCATGCTCGCGCTGATGGGCGCAGCCGACATGGTGAGCGTCGTGATCCGCTCGTCGATCGTGCAGCTCGGCACGCCGGACAACATGCGCGGCCGCGTCAACGCCGTGAACACCATGTTCATCGGCGCCTCCAATCAGCTCGGCGAATTCGAGTCCGGCGTGACCGCCGAATGGTTCGGCACCGTCCGCGCCGTCGTGCTGGGCGGGGTCGGCACGCTGGCCGTCGTGGCGATGTGGATGCGACTGCTTTCCGCGCCTCGCGCGTTATGATCGCCTCGAGGCCCACCGCGGCGCGTGAGATGGTCGGCGACACGGCCGGCGACACGTTCGCGCACGCGGTCAACGCAGCCTCGCCGTTCCGCGTTGTCCGGGAATGTGGAGGAACTCATGAACAGGACTCTCGTTGCGCTGGTCGTGGCCGGTGCTCTGGCGGGTGCCGGCGGCGCCGCCTTCGCGCAGTCGTATCCGGCCGTGCCGCCGCCCGGCACGCCCGCGCCGTATCCCGACAGCGCCGGGTCGTACCCCGGCAATGCGGCGACCTATCCGGGCAACGTCGCGCCCTATTCGGGCAATGCACCCTCGCCCTATCCGGGCAATGCGCCGCTGCCCGATCCGAATACGCCGCCGCCGCTGCCGGCGCTCAGCGCGGAGCAGGAAGCCAATCTCGAGCGCGAGCTCTCGAGCTATCGCCGCGAGGTGGACGATCGCGTCGCGCGGGGGCAGATCACCGAGCAGGAAGCCGCGAAGCTCCTGTCGTGGCGCCGCTGGCAGCTCGCGCGCCAGATCGCGGGGCTCGCGCCGCCGGAGCCGCCGGTGGTCGTGCGTCGCGAATACGTTGCGCCGCCGCCGTACTACGCCTACGACCCGTATTACCCGCGGCCGTACTGGGGTCCCGGCCCTTACTGGGTGCCGCGCGTTTCGATCTGTGCCGGCGGCTGGGGCCACCACTCGTTCGGCAGCCTCTGCTTCTAGCTGCAGCGACCGCCGCGCGACCGGCCACGCGCATGCGGTAACATCGACCGCTCGACACGGGAGTCGGACGAGGGAGGGCCGAAATGCAGGAACGCGGGAAGAGCGCCATCGTGACCGGCGCGGGATCGGGGATCGGCAAGGCAGTGGCGCTTGCCATGCTGCGCGCGGGCTATCGGGTGGCGCTCGCGGGTCGGCGCGCGGACGGCGTTGCAGGCCACCGTCGCGGAGGCCGGCGATGCCGGTGCGCGCGCACTCGCCGTTCCCGCCAACGTCGCGGACCCGGCATCGGTGAAGGCGCTCTTCGCGCGCACGGTGGAAGCGTTCGGGCGCCTCGATTTCCTGTTCAACAACGCGGGCGTGAACGCACCGGGCGTCGCGCTCGAGGATCTCACGTTCGAGCAATGGCAGAACGTGGTATCGATCAATCTCACCGGTGCGTTCCTGTGCACGCAGGAGGCGATCCGCGTGATGCGCGATCAGCAGCCGCGCGGCGGACGCATCGTGAACAACGGCTCGATCTCGGCGCACGCACCGCGTCCGAACTCGGCGCCGTACACGGCGACGAAGCACGCGATCACCGGGCTCACCAAGTCGACGTCGCTCGATTGCCGCAAGTACGACATCGCCTGCGGCCAGATCGACATCGGCAACGCCGCGACCGAGATGGCGGCACGCATGGCCAAGGGCGTGCCGCAGGCCAATGGCGAGATCGCGATCGAGCCGCTGATGGACGTCGCGCACGTGGCGAGCGCCGTGCTCTACATGGCCGAGCTGCCGCTCGACGCCAACGTGCAGTTCATGACGATCATGGCGACCAAGATGCCGTTCGTGGGCCGAGGCTGAAGCACGCGGCACGGTCGCCGAACCGCGTGCGCGTTTACAACACCCGCCGTTCCAAAGCGCGGAACTGCGGGGCTCGCGCAGGTCGCAGCCGACGGCTTCCCGCTAGAATGCGGGCCAGTGACATGAACTTTGCATTCGTGTCATCGCGCGTAGCAAGGGGGGGCCGTCCCGAGAGGGACGGCCATCGCGCCGCGTAAGCCCTCGTGCGCTGCCGGGTGCTCAGCCGCCGCGATCGATCGGCGTCGAACCCGGGCAGCGGTCCACCTTGCCCCACTGCCCTTCGCAATATTCCAGCCGCGCCTTTTCGCGGCAGATCAGCCGGCCCAGGAACTCGCGCCGCGAGCACTCTTCCAGTGCAGCGTCCATGCGCTCCCAGCGTCCCTTGGGCGCCGCTGCTGCGGGCACGGGCATCGGTGCGGAAACGGGTTGGGCCGTCGCGACAGCCGCGGGACTGTCTGCCCTGGCTGCGAGTCGCGGAGCAGGCGGAGGCGGACGAGTCGCGTGCACGTCGTCCGCGTTGCGCGCAGCCTCGGTCTCCGGTGCAGGGCGTAACGGGGCGCGTCTGGGTATCGCGACGGTCGTCGGAGTGTGGGCGGGCGTCGGAATCTGGGCCGGCATCGGAGGCTGGGCGCCCTTCGGCGCCTCCGCCAGCGCTTCCGGGACCGCCGCGGGCACGGGTTCGGGCATTTCCAGCACACGGACAGCCGCTGGCGGGGCCGGCGGTTCGGCTGGCAGCGCCACCGCAGAGACCGGGACCGGCGTCGAGCCGGAGTCGACCAGCTGATAGACCGCCACTGCACCGATGACGACCAGCAGCCCCATGCCGACCACGGGGAACCACCGCGTCGAGCGCGAGCCCGACGCCGGTTCGGGCGTGGCGGCGGTTCTCGCAGCCACCGCCGCCGCGAGCTCCTTCCGCCGGTTCAGGAAGCTCCTGCCCGTGCCCATCGCCGGGCCGGCGGTCGAGGCGGTGCCGCCACCGACGCTGGCGCCGGCCAGGGCGAGCGCCGGCCGACCGTCGCCATGCGCAGGGGCGGTTCGCTCGCGCAGGCGGGCGAGCGCGGCGCGGCAGTGCCGACAGACGGACCCGCTATCCGTCGGCTGCCCGCAGATGTGACATTTGGCCATCCAGACTCCAGGCGATCTTTGCGGCTGGGGCACGCGCAAGCGGGCCGACCCGCGTGCGCACCGCCACCTCTTTCGTTTAACGGCACGGAATGTCTTTTCTTTTCCCCGGTCCCTTCGCCATGACCCGCGCGCGCCCGGCCCGGCGCACCCGCCTCGAGTGCATCCTCGTGAGCGCGCTCGTCCTGACGGGGGCGCCCGACGCCGCCGCCGGCCTCTTCCGCAACCCCTTCGCCTCCTTCGAATCGCGTTGCGAAGCCCTGCCCCCGCCCCGGTTCGACGTGATCGCCCTGCCTGTCAGCTACAGCGAGGACGACAGCGTGTCGCTGCGCTCCCTCTCGCGCATGAACGACGGTCCCTCGGACCGCCAGCGCACCATCGGCCTCACCAAAGGCCAGCTTGGGTACGAGTCGACGCTCGAAAGCAAGGGCCTCGAGGATCCGCACGGCGGCGTCTGCTCCCGCCCGAGCGTCACGGTGGTCCTGAAGGTGACGCCCATGACCGTCTACGTCGCCCGGGAGTTCGCGCACGATCCGTGTCGCCGCCCGGCGATCCTCGCCCACGAGATGAAGCACGTCGCCGTGTACCGGGAGTATCTCGGTGAAGTCGCGTCGCGCATGCGCGACGAGCTTCCGCGCGCGATGGGCAGCGACGTCGTGTATGCGCACAACGCAGCAGCGGCACAGACGGCCATGCGCCAACGTCTGCAATCGTTCATGCACGCATTCATCCAGCGGCATTACGCGCAGCTGCGCGCACGGCAGGCGGCGCTCGACACGCCGGAGGAATACGCTCGCCTCACCAACGGGTGCGGACCGCTGCCGCAAGGGTAGATGCCTGTCCTGACCCTCACCCGCGCGCGCCTCGCCTACGGCCACTGGCAACTGCTGGACGGCACCGAGTTCCTGCTCGATGCGCGCGAGCACCTCGGGCTCATCGGGCGCAACGGCACGGGCAAGTCTTCGCTGCTGCACGTGCTTCTCGGAACCGCGACCCTCGACGACGGCGAGCGCTGGGCCGCGCCGCACGTGCGCATCGCGCTCGTCGAGCAGGAGCCGCAACTCGAGCCCGGGCACACCGTGTACGAAGCCGTCGCGCTCGGGCTCGGTCCCGAAGGGCGCGTGCTCGGCGACTATCACGACGCGCTGGCAGCGCTGGAGCACGCACCCGACGACCCTGCCGCGCACGCGCGCGTCGACGCGCTGCAGGGCAAGCTCGACGCGAACGGCTGGACACTGGGTCACCGCATCGACACGGTGCTCTCCCGCCTCGCGCTCCAGGCCGATGCACGCATCGAGACGCTGTCCGGCGGCTGGAAGAAGCGCGTTGCGCTCGCGCAGGCGCTCGCCGCCGAGCCCGACGTGCTGCTGCTCGACGAGCCCACCAATCATCTCGACATCGCCGCGATCACGTGGCTCGAAGGCCTCGTGAACGCCTATCCCGGCGCGGTGGTGTGCGTGACCCACGACCGGCGCTTCCTCGACGCGATCGCGACGCGCATCGTCGAGCTCGATCGCGGCCGCCTGCGCAGCTATCCGGGCACGTTCGCGCAGTACCAGGCGCGCAAGGAAGCCGAGCTTGCCGACGAAGCCGCCGCGACCGCGCGCTTCGACAAGCTGCTCGCGCAGGAGGAGGTGTGGATCCGCAAGGGCGTCGAGGCGCGGCGCACCCGCAACGAAGGTCGCGTGCGCCGGCTCGACGCGCTGCGTCGTGCGCGCGCCGAGCGGCGCGAGCGCCTCGGGCAGGTGAGCCTGCAGGTCGACGATGCGGAGCGCTCGGGGCGGCTCGTGGCCGAGCTGCAGCACGTCGGCAAGGGCTACGGCGGGCGGGTGCTCATCCGCGACTTCAGCACGCGCATCCTGCGCGGCGACCGCATCGGGCTGATCGGACCCAACGGTGCCGGCAAGAGCACGCTGCTGAAGCTGATCCTGGGCGAGATCGAGCCCGACGAAGGACGCGTGCGCCGCGGCACGAACCTGCAGGTCGCCTACTTCGATCAGCTGCGCGAAACGCTCGATCCCGATGCGACCCTTGCGGACACGATCAGTCCCGGCTCCGAGTTCGTCGAGATCGGCAGGCGGCCGCCGGCACGTCATGACCTATCTCGGCGATTTCCTGTTCGCGCCCGAGCGCGCGCGCTCGCCGGTGCGCTCGCTTTCGGGCGGCGAGCGCAATCGCCTGCTGCTCGCGCGTCTGTTCGCGCAACCGGCCAACGTGCTCGTGCTCGACGAGCCCACCAACGACCTCGACATCGATACGCTCGAGCTCCTGGAAGCGATGCTGCAGGATTACGCCGGGACCCTGTTCCTCGTGAGCCACGATCGCGCGTTCCTCGACAACGTCGTCACCGAGACGATCGCGTTCGAAGGCAACGGCGTGCTGCGCGAATACGTCGGCGGCTACAGCGACTGGGCCGCCTACCAGGCGCGCGAGCGCGAATCGGAGGCCGAAGTCGGCACGTGCGCGCAGCGAGCGCAAGCCGTCCGCCCCGCGCCCTCTGCCCTCACCGAAGGCGCGCGGCGGCCTCACGCTGCCCGAGCAGAAGGAGCTCGCAGCCTTGCCGGAGCGCATCGAGGCACTCGAGCGGGAAGTCGCAGCGCTGCGCGAGCGCTTTGCCGATCCGGCGCTGTACCGCGATCACGCGGCCGAGGTTGCGGCGTTGCAGGCGAAGTTGACCGAGCGCGAAGGCGTGCTGGCCCATGCGTACGCGCGGTGGGAAGAGCTCGAGACGCGGCAGGCGGACGGATGAATCGTCCTCCCACCGCCGATGTCGCCCATCGCTGCCGCCGAGCACACCGAGACCCATCGCGGATCACGCGCGTGCATTGTCGATCGCGTCGGCAACGCGCTGCGCGGTCATGGGCGCCTGGGTCATGCCGAGGTGACCGTGGCCGACCGCGGTCCACAGCCCGGCCTGCCGCGGCACCGCTCCGATGCGCGGCACCGAATCGGGCATGCACGGGCGATGGCCCATCCAGTGCGTGACGCGTGCGCCGTCGAGCCCCGCAAAGGTCTCGCGGGCGAAGCGCTCGAGCAGACGCGCGCGGCGCATGTCGGGCGCGCGCTGCAGGCCCCCGAACTCCGCCGTGCCCGCGATGCGCAATCCCTGCTCCATCGGCGTCACGAAGGCCTTGCGATCGGCGAGCACCACCACGCGCGAGATCGGCGGCGGCAACCGGTGGAACTGCGCGTGATACCCGCGCTGGCTCTCGAGCGCGACACCGGCGCCCAGCGGCTCGAGCAGTGCGTTCGACCACGCACCCGCCGCCACGATCACGTGCTCGGCATCGCGAGCGGCGGCGTTCGTGCTCACGCGCCAGCCGTCGCTCGTCCGGCGCAGGCCGAGCGCGCGCTCGCGCAGCAGCGTGCCCCCCGCGAACATGAACGCCTGCGCGATGCGCTCGACGTAGCGCTGCGGATTGACGACCACCGCCTGCCCGGCGAGATGGAGGCCGATGCCGTACCGCGGCCCGACGTTCGGCTCGAGGGCGAGAATGCCGGCGCGATCGAGACGCTGCGGTCGTGCGCCTCGCCGTTCCCGCAGCGCCCACGACTGCGCGTCCTTCTGCAGCGCCGCTTCGTCCGGGTAGAGATACAGATGACCGGTGCGCACGACGAGCTCCGGTGCGTCGATGCGCGTGGCGAGCTCGCTGTGCAATCGACCCGCATCCGCGTTGAGCGCCGCGAGCCTCGCCGCGGTGGCCTCGACGATCTCGGGCTTCGCCGCAGCGACGAAGCTCAAGAGCCACGGCAGCGCACGCGGGATGTAGCTGACCGGCAGGTACAGCGGGCTCTCGGGATCGAGCAGCATGCCCGCGGCATTGCGCAGGATCCCCGGCATCGCAAGCGGCACGACGGACCACTCCGAGAGCGCCCCCGCGTTGCCCGAGCTGCACGCACGTCCCGGCGCGTCGCGCTCGATCAGCGTGACGCGGTGGCCACGCGTCGCGAGCTCGTACGCGATGCACGCTCCGACGACACCCCCGCCGATCACCGCGCACGTGGTCACCGCATCACCATCGTGGTTTCGGGACGGTAAGCGATACGAGTGCGCCCGCGGCAGTCATGCAGGCGATCACCGCGAACACGATGCGAAACGCCTGGTCGAGCTCCGCGGCAAGCGTCGCACGCTGCGATGCGCCGAGAGCGCGAATGAACGCAGGACCGCCTTCCATCGCCTGCGCGAGCGTCGATCCGAGGTCGCCGTGGGTCGCGCCGGCCACGAACACGATGGCCCCGACGAGCGCAACCCCCACCGCGCCGCCGATGGCGCGCGAAATCGCGATCGACGCGGTGGCCGAGCCGAGCGCCTCGTGTCCGGCGGCATGCTGCACGATCACCTGGGTGGGCGACATCACGGTGCCCAATCCGGCGCCGATCACCATCGTCAGCGCGACGACCACGTGCGTGTCGAGTCGTCCGAGCAGCAGCGCCAGCGCGGCGAGCGCGAGGGTCGCGGCGGTGAGTCCGCGCCGCGGGTACGCCGTCGCGCGGCCCGTGACGGCGACGCGCCGCCCGGTGACGGCGGAAGCGACCACCATCGACAGCGTGATCGGCAACAGCAGCAGACCCGACTCGCCGATCGCGACACCGCGACCGAGTTGCAGGTAGATCGGCAGGTACAGGATCGTCGAGAACAGGGCTGCGGCGAAGAAGAAGACGACCGCGTCCGAGCGCAGGATCGCCGGAACCTCGAGAAAGCGCACGGGAATCACCGGGTCCTCGTGGCGCTGCTCCCATCGCACCAGCGCGAACAGGCCCAGCAGCGCGAGCGCGAGCAGCGCATACAGCGGCCACGACGTCCAGGCGAAGCGATGACCGGCGGACGACAACGCGAAGAGCAGCAGCGCCGTCGACGCCGCGAACAGCACGACGCCGCCGACGTCGGGCCGGAACCTGCGCGCGCGCGGCCGATGCGTCACGGGAATGCGCAACGCGAGCAGCCACGCGAGCGCACCCAGCGGCACGTTCACCACGAAGACCGAGCGCCAGCCGAAGTGCTCCGTGAGATAGGCGCCCATGACGGGACCGAACATGCTCGACATCGCGAACAGCGCCGCGAAATAGCCGCCGAACCGGCCGCGCTCGCGCGGCGGAATGTTCTCGCCGATGATCGCCTGCGCCATCGTCATCAGACCGCCGCCGCCGAGGCCCTGCAGCACGCGCGCCGCGATCAGCGCGGGCAACGTCGGCGCGAGCGCGCACGCGACCGACGCGACCGCGAAGACGCCGAGCCCGCCGAGGAGCAGGCGGCGCCGGCCGAACGCGTCGCCGAGGTGACCGTACACCGGGGCAGCCACGGTCGCGGCGAGCAGGTAGCCGACGACGACCCACGACAGGTCGGCGACCCCGTGGAGCGCGCTCGCGATGGCGGGCAGCGCGCTCGCGAGCACGGTCTGGTCCGCGGCCGCGAGGAACATCGCGACCATGACGCCGGGAAAGACCGTGCGAAAGGCTTCGCGCGTGGCACGACGCGCGGCTTCGACGTCGTGCTGCGCGGGCACGTGCGGCAAGGTGGAGTCTTCGGGCATGGTGTTGCGCTGATCGCGCTCGGCACGCGAGCGCGTGCGGGCTCGCCCCATGCAAGCAACTCGCGGGCCGCGGTCGCGTCAGGGCCAGTGTACGCGACGCGCCGAGAGCCACGGCCAACCGTGTGGTGGATCGCACGATCGACGCGTTCGGCAAGCTCGACGTCCTGGTGTCGAACGCCGCGCACCAGAACCGCAAGGAGTCGCTGCAGCAGGTGACCGACGAGGAGTTCGACCGCACCTTCGACGTGCAGCTATGCGTACTTCCGGCTCGCGCGTGCTGCGATGTGCGCACATGCCAGCCGGGCGGCGCGATCATCGCGAGCGAGCTCGGAGACCGGCATCCTCGGCTCGAAGCACGCTTCCCGGTGGGTGCTCGGCGGACGACAGCGGTGCGATCGAGACGCTTTCACCAAGACGCTCGCGATGGACGCTCAGGTGCGATCGCGGCCCTCGGCGCGCACGTCAACGCCATTGCGCCGCGGCCCGGTGTGGACGCCGCTCAATCCGGAGCCGACGACCGGCATGTCGTCCGCCGAAGCCGCGAGCGATCCTTGATGTAGGTCGCGTAGCTCGGGAGCCGGTCGACGATGCATCGGCCGGCGCAGCCGGGCAGCGACGCCCGCGCCGGCGTACGTCACGCCGGTCCTGGATCAGGCCGGTCGGGCTGCAGCGCGACCCGACCGCGGGTTCGGATTCAGCCCACGTGCTGGCGCAGGAAAGCGAGCGTGCGCTCGCGCGCGAGCTTCGCGGCCGTGGCGTCGTACGACCCGCGGTGATCGCAGTTGAAGCCGTGCCCGGCCTCGTAGATGTGCACCTGCGCCTCGGGGTGGGCCGCGGCGAGCTTCTGCACGCCGTCGACGGGAATGTGCGCGTCGGCGCGACCGAAGTGCGCGAGCACCGGGCACTTCGGCTGCTCGTTCATCGCCTCCAGCATGCCGCCGCCGTAGTACGGGATCGCGCAGGCGAAGCCCGTCAGCCGCGCCGCCGCCATCCACGTGATGAAGCCCCCCCAGCAGTAGCCGACGATGCCGACCTTGCCCGCGCCCGCGATGGCCTCGCGCGCCGCGGCGACGTCGAGCAGCGCCTTGTCGGTGGGACTCGCCGCCTTGAGCTCGCGACCGCGCGCGATGTCGGCGTCGCCGTAGCCGAGCTCGACTTTCGGCTGCGCGCGATCGAACAGCGCCGGCGCGAGGGCGAGATAGCCGTCGCGCGCGTAGCCGTCGCACACGTCGCGGATGTGGCTGTTCACGCCGAAGATCTCCTGCACCACCACGAGCGCACCGCGACGCTGCCCGCTCGGCTCGGCGCGATATGCCTGCAAGGCGAATCCGTCGGCAGCCTTGAGTTCGACCCACTGGCCCATTGGTTCACTCCTGATCGGGTTGGATGAGGCGTTGAATTATGCATCAGCCCCTTCCGAAACCGATCGCCGCGCCGGTGCGACGCTGCCCCGACCGCCCCATGGCGCGATCGCGGCACGCGATTTGCAACGCCCGAAGCGCGGCGCGCGACCTGTGCCCGCGCGGCGGACGTCGCCTGCGCGCCGCCGCACCGCCCAACGAAAGACCCCCATGGACAACAGGGAACCCACGCTCGACCAGGGCGACGCGAGCACACCCGTCGCCGCGGCACCGGTCGCCCCGGAGCCGCCGCTGCGCCCGCGCGCATCGCGGCGCAAGCTCGTGCGCTGGTCGCTGATCCTGCTCGCCCTCGTCGGCGCGGCGATCGGTGGCGCGTACTACTGGCGCCAGAGCGAGCTGTACGTGACGACGGACAACGCCTACGTCAACGCGAACACCGTCGAGATCGCGGCGCAGGTGAGCGGCCCCGTGACCGCCGTGTACGTGCGCGACAACCAGGCGGTCAAGGCGGGCGAGCCGCTGTTCGACATCGATGCGCGGCCCTACACGCTCGCGCTGTCGAAAGCGCAAGCGCAGCTGCAGCTCGCGCGCCAGCAGGCGGCGCAGGAAAGCGCGGCCGTGGCCGCTGCGGCGGCGCAGGTCGACGCAACGGCAGGCCGAGCTCGCGAATGCCGCATCGAACTGGCGGCGCACGCGCACGCTGGTCGCGAGCGGATTCCTCTCCAAGGCGGGCGGCGAGACGGCACGCACGCAGGAGGAGACCGCGCGCGCCACGCTCGCCGCCGCACAGGCCAATCTCGCGCAGGCGCGCAGCGCGCTCGGTGAAACGGGCAACGAGAACGCGGCGGTCCGCGCCGCGACGTCCGCGGTCGAGCAGGCGCGGCTCGATCTCGAGCACACGCACGTGGTCGCGCCCACGTCCGGCACCATCGCGAATCTCACGCTGCGGCCCGGCAACACGGTCACGCCCGACACGCCGCTGTTCGTGCTCATCGGCAACCAGGAATTCTGGGTCGACGCCAACTTCAAGGAAACGGAGCTGACGCGCATCCGCGCCGGTCAGGAGGTCACGATCGACAGCGACGTCTATCCCGACCATCCCTTCCGCGGGGTCGTGGAGAGCGTGAGCGGCGGTGCCGGCACGGCGTTCTCGCTGCTGCCGCCGCAGAACGCGACGGGCAACTGGGTGAAGGTCACCCAGCGCGTGCCGGTGCGCATCCGCGTGCTCGATCCCGACCCCGCCTATCCGCTGCGCATCGGCACGTCGGCCACCGTGCGCGTGCGCGCCGCCGGGTGAAGCCATGTACCGGAGCATCCTGCTGTGCTACGACGCGACGGCCGAGGGCCGCAACGCGCTGCGCGAAGGCGCCGAGATCGCGATCGCCATGAAGGCGCAAACGCATCTGCTGGCGATCTGCCGCAGCGCGCTGGGTGCGAGCGTGCCGGAAGGCGTGACCCCCGCGCTCGTGAATTGCGACGAAGACCGCGCCTCCGCGATCCTGCGCGAAGGCGTCGAGTGGCTGAGAACGCGCGGCCTCGAGGCGCGTGGCACGCTCGTGTTCGGCGATCCGCTGCATCACATCCCCGCCACGGCGGTGCGGATCGGCGCGGATCTCATCGTCGTCGGCCACCATCGTCGCAGCCGCCTCGCGCGCTGGTGGAGCGACTCGGACGAGGAAACGCTGCTCGACGTCGCGCCGTGCAGCATCCTCGCCGCGGTCGCGACGTCCGGCAACCGCTCCTGAAGGCGCGGCCTTGAGCGAGCTTCCCGGGAAGAGCGAGCGGCTGCTGATCACCTTCGCGGTGATGTCGGCAACGCTGATCCAGGTGCTCGACACCACGATCGTGAACGTGGCGCTGCCGCACATGCAGGGCCAGCTCGGCGCGACGTCGGACCAGGTGAGCTGGGTGCTCACGAGCTATCTCGTGGCCTCGGGCATCTTCATGCCGCTGACCGGATACTTCTCGGACATCTGGGGGCGCAAGCGCTACCTGCTCGCGAGCATCGCGGGCTTCGTCGCGGCTTCGGCCCTGTGCGGGATCGCGCAGAACCTCGCGGAAATCGTCGGCTTTCGCCTGCTGCAGGGCATCTTCGGCGCAGCGCTCGTGCCCCTGTCGCAGGCGATCATGGCCGATGCGTACCCGGTCGAGGAACGCGGCAAGGCGATGGCCATCTGGGGTCTCGGCGTCATGGTCGGCCCGGTGCTCGGGCCGACGCTCGGCGGCTGGCTCACCGACGTCGCGAGCTGGCGCTGGACGTTCTACATCAACGTGCCGATCGGCGGCTTGTCCTTCTTCCTCGCCACCCAATTCATCCCCGACACGCCGCGACGCGAGCGGCGCATGGACTGGACGGGCATGGCGATGCTCGCCGCCGGCATCGCGGGCCTGCAATACATGCTCGACCGCGGCAACTCGCAGGGCTGGTTCAGCGCGCCCGACATCCAGATCGCGACCGTGCTGGGCGTGGCAGGCATCGTCGGCTTCGTCGTGTACAGCTACCGGCTCGGTCCGCGCGCGGTGTTCGACGTGCGCATCTTCGCGGACCGCAACTTCAGCATGGCGTGCCTCATCATGCTCGCACTCGGGCTCGGCATGTTCGGCGGGCTCGTGATGCAGCCGATCCTGCTCGAGAACCTGCTCGACTACCCGATCGTCACCACGGGCCTCGTCATGGCGCCGCGCGGCATCGCGACGGCCATCAGCATGATCGTCGTCGGCCGCGTGGTGGGTCGCATGGATGCGCGCCTGCTCGTTGCGGCAGGCATGCTGGTCAGCGCGGCCGGCTCGTATGCGATGACGTTCTATTCGCTCGACGTCGACACCTTCTGGATCGTATGGCCGGCGCTGCTGCAGGGCTTCGGGCTGGGCCTCATCTTCGTGCCGCTCGCGACGATCGCCTACGCCACGCTCGCCCGCTCGCGCATGGCCGAGGCGGCGGGACTCTACAGCCTGGTGCGCACGATCGGCGCGGCCGTGGGCATCTCGATCGTGACGACGCTGATGGCGCGCGAGTCGCAGGTGATCTGGAACGAGCTCGGCGCCCACATCACGCCGTTCAACCAGGCGCTGCTCGATTACCTGCGCCCGCTGCATCTCGCGCCCACCGATCCGCGCGCGATGGCGCTCGTCGCGCAGCAGATCGGCCAGCAGGCGGCGATCGGCTCCATGCTCGACATGTTCAAGCTCACCGCGTGGAGCTTCATCCTGATGCTGCCGCTGGTCCTGCTGCTGCGGCGGCGCGCGGGAACGTCGGGCGGCGCGCCCGCCGCGGCAGCGATGGAATGACGCTAGGTCGACCCAGGATCGACGGCGCTGACGCGCGGGCACGCCCGCTCGCGTCCGGCTCGATCACGCATGGACGATGGGCGTTGCGGTTGTCGGCGATAATGGCGGGGGCGGCGCCGCGGCCCGCCATCACCGACAGGAGACCCTACGGATGCCCAACCTCGCCAAGCTCGAGTCGCTCGTGCGCCAGATCCTCGTGGAGCTCGGCGAGGACCCCGAGCGCGAAGGCCTGCTCAAGACGCCGGATCGCGTCGCGCGGGCCCTCGACTTCCTGACCTCCGGCTACCGCACCGATCCGCGAGTCGTCATCAACGACGCGATCTTCACGCAGGAAGCCAACAGCATGGTGATCGTGAAGAACATCGAGCTCTACAGCATGTGCGAGCACCACATGCTGCCGTTCTTCGGTCGCTGCCACATCGGCTACCTGCCCAACGGGAAGGTGTTCGGGCTCTCCAAGCTCGCGCGCCTCGTCGACGTCTATGCGCGCCGACTGCAGCTCCAGGAGCGTCTCACGGAGCAGATCTCGAACGTGGTGATGAACGAGATCGGTGCGCGCGGGGTGGGCGTGATGATCGAGGCGAAGCACCTGTGCATGATGATGCGCGGGGTGGAGAAGCAGAACTCGGTGATGATCACCTCGTCGGTGCTGGGCGAGTTCCGCGATTCGCAAAAGACGCGCGAGGAATTCCTGGCGCTCGTGGGCCAGCGCAACGCATAGGGCGAAGATGATCCCCTGCACCCCGCCCGTGCGCTCCAAGCTCCCCGCCACCGGCACGTCCATCTTCGCCGTCATGTCGGTGCTCGCCCAGCAGCACGGCGCCGTCAACCTCGGCCAGGGCTTTCCCGACTATCCGATCGACCCCGTGCTGATCGAGGAAGTCGCGGCCGCGATGCGCGCGGGCCACAACCAGTATCCGCTGATGCCCGGCGTCATGGCCCTGCGCGAGGCGATCGCGGGCAAGGTGGATGCGCTCTACGGACGCAGCTACGACCCCGAGCACGAGATCACCGTCACCACCGGCGCCACGCAGGCGATCTTCACCGCGGTGCTCGCGCTCGCCCACGCCGGCGACGAAGTGATCGTGTTCGAGCCCGCGTACGACAGCTACGTCCCCGCCGTGCGCCTCGCGGGCGCGACACCCGTGACACTGCGCCTCGCAGCGCCCGATTACCGCATCGACTGGAACGCCGTGCGAGCGGCCGTCACGCCGCGCACGCGCATGCTCCTCGTCAACACGCCCAACAATCCGGGCACGAGCATCCTGTCGCCGGACGACGTCGCCGAGCTCGCGGCCGTGACGCGCGACAGGCCCATCGTGGTGGTGAGCGACGAGGTGTACGAGCACATGGTGTACGACGGCGCGCGGCACGAGAGCATCGCGCGCTCCGCGGAGCTCGCGGGCCGCAGCGTCGTCATCGGCTCGTTCGGCAAGACGTTCCACGCCACGGGTTGGAAGGTCGGCTATGCGCTCGCGCCGCGCGAGCTCACGGCGGAGATCCGCCGCGTGCACCAGTTCATGGTCTTCACCGTGAACAGCCCCATGCAGCACGGGCTCGCCGCGTTCCTGCGCGATCCGTCGCGCTACCGAAGCCTGCCCGCCTTCTTCCAGCAGAAGCGCGATCTGCTGCGCCGCCTCCTCGCCACCACGCCGCTCGAGCTCCTGCCCTGCCGGGGCAGCTATTTCCAGCTCGCGCGCTACGACCGGATCAGCGACGAGCGGGCGGACGCGTTCGCCCAGCGTCTCGTGCGCGACGTGGGCGTGGCGACCATCCCGCTGTCGGCGTTCCACCAGGACGGCCACGACGATCGCATCATCCGGTTCTGCTTCGCGAAGCGCGAGGAGACCCTGCGCGAGGCCGGGGAACGGCTGCAGCGCCTGCGGCGCGCGCTGACCCCCCCGTTACTCTGAGTAAAACGGGCCATGATTGCTCGCGGACCGGTCGAGCGGCCATGGCCCGTTTTACTCAGAGTAACGGGTCACGCGTCACCGGTGAACGATGCTTGTAGGACAGCGGAACTTTTGGTGCACCGCTTCGTCCGACACGGGTCCCGTGCCTTGCACCCCTACCCCGTGCTACCGATGACCGACCGTTCCCGCTCCGCCTCCGTGCGGCGCGCGCTCGCCGCGCTCGCCGTTGTCTCCACCCTCGTCGCCGGTGCGGCGCAGGCCACGCCTGACGCCCGCAACGCTGCCGAGATCGATTCGTTGCTGCAGCACATCGGCTCGTCCGGCTGCACGTTCATCCGCTCCGGCCAGGAATACAGCGCTGCGGACGCGCGCCGGCACCTCGAGATGAAGCTGGGCTTCGTGCGCTGGCGCCTGCAGACCACGGAGCAGTTCATCGACAAGCTGGCGAGCTCGAGCTCGACCACCGGCGAGCCGTACCAGATCCGCTGCGGCAGCACCCAGACGGTCGCGCGCACCTGGCTCGACGCCCAGCTCAAGCAGGTTCGCGGCCAGCACTAGCCCCGCACGAAGTAGATGACGGCCACGACGGCGAGGACGACGATCACGGCGATGGCAAGGGTGCGTGTGCGCGGCCGATCGGCCGAGGCCGGACGGTCGTAGACGCCCACGCGTCGGGTGTTCCGGGTCTCGTCCGGCATGAGCTCTCCCGCGCTGTCGAAAGCGTGACGGGGCGAGGCAGCGTACCGCCGCCCCGCTCCGCGTCAACGTTGCTGCGTTACTTGCCGTCGCGATCCGAATCGCCCGGAACGGCGCGCTCGATCGCATCACTCATGCGCTGCCAGCCGCGCCGCGCCGCGTTCTTGAACCGCGTCCACTCGCGGCCGGGGTTGTTGCGCTCCCAGTCGCGCTGCAGGTCGGGCTCGACGTCGTCCCAGTTCCTGCCGCGGTAGTTGCTCGCGCTGTCCCAGCCGTAGCGGTACGCCGGCGCGTAGTCGTCGTACGTGCCGCCGCGACCCGCGTAGTTGGTCTCGTAGTCGCTGCGGAAGTCCTGCTCGTAGGCTTCCCACTCCGCCGACGTGCGCGGACCGCCGAACGACGTGCCCTGCATGCCGCCGGAACCCGCGTAGCTGCCCGAGCCCATGCGCTGCGCGGCGCCCATGCCGCCGGCCGATGCGGCATACGTGCCGGTACCGCCGGTTGCGCCATACACCTGGCCGGCGCCGAGGTCGCCCGTGGTCGTGGGCTGCTGCCAGGTGCTGCGCTCGCGCCGGATCTCCTCGGCCGAGTACGGCTGCGCGCTGCTGTCGAAGCCCTTCCATCCGCTCTGGCGCCACGTTTCGGCGCGGCGCTCGATGTCGACCGCGCCGTGGCGGCGCATCACGTCCGCGGCGGCCTCCGCGCGCGATTCGTCGGCACGCACCGTCACGAGCGCGCCGCCGCGACGCACGGCTTCCGCGTAGTAATGCGCATCGGTCTCGGACACGCCGAGATCGGTGAGCCCGCCGATGAGGCCGCCCGCCACGGCGCCGACACCGGCGCCGGTCAGGGCCGCCACGATCGGGCCGGCCGCGATGATCGGGCCGATGCCCGGAATCGCGAGGCCCATCAGGCTCGCCGCCAGGCCGGCGGCGCCGCCCACCACGCCACCGGTGACGGCACCGGTCGCGGCACCGCTCGTGTCGTGAGTCGCACGCGTCGCGGCGACGTCGCTGCCGTACGTGCCGCCCACGTTGCTCGCGACGATGCTGATGTCGCTGTCCATGAACCCGTCGTCCTTGAGGTCGCGCAGCACGCGCTGTGCCTCGTCGTAGCTGTCGAACGATCCGATCACTGTCTTGACCATGGTCCCTCCATCGCTTCTGCTTCGAGAATGTTCACGTGCCCGCTGCGATGCAATCGAGCCGTCGCGCCGCTTTCGGGAGGCGGTGCTGCCGGACGATGTTCTTCGCTTCGAGGACGCCCTCACGCCCTCGTGGGCGCGACGGCCGGATTCAGCACGTTCCGTGCCGTCGTCATCGGTGCGGCGTGAAGCGTTCACGCGCGCGCCGCCTGGCCGCCGTGCGCTGCAGCGGGGCACGCGCGTGCGCATCTCGCTCGCTCCCCGTCGTGCACGAGCGATACCGTTTGCGATGCCGTTTTCTGCAGGTCACGTGTACTTTTTACGTCGACGAACCGCGTGCGCGGCGCGGTTCGCGCACGTACGGGAGACGTCTGCTGCCGCGACGCATCGAAGTGACGCTGGCGCGACACTTGCAACATCGTGGCGCACGCATGCTTCCCGCCGCGCAACGCCTCCCCGTCAAGATCCTGCCGCAGCCCGACGAGACCACGTGCGGGCCCACGTGCCTGCACGCGATCTACCGGTACTGGGGCGAGGACGAGCCGCTGCCCACGGTGATCGCGCGCGCACAGCGGTTCGAGCAGGGCGGGACAGTCGCGGTGTTCCTCGCGTGCGACGCGCTGCGCAAGGGCTACGCCGCCACGATCTACACCTACAACCTGATGATGTTCGACCCGACATGGTTCGGCCGGCCGCGGGTGGACATCGCCGCACGCCTCGCACTGCAGCGCGAGCACAAGCGCGATGCGCGGATGAGCCTCGTCACCGAGGGCTATCTCGAGTTCCTGCGCCTCGGCGGACGCCTGCGTCTCATCGATCTCTCCCGCGGCGTGGTTCACAGCCTGCTTCGGCACCGGCTGCCGATCCTCACGGGACTCTCCTCGACCTACCTCTACCGCACCGCGCGCGAGTTCGGCCCCGAGGACACGCCCGATGACGTGCGCGGCTTTCCCGCGGGCCACTTCATCGTGCTCGCGGGCTACGACTGGGAAGAGCGCAAGGTGCTGGTCGCGGATCCCTACGGCCCGAATCCGTTCAGCCGCACGCAGCAGTACTGGATCAAGGTGGATCGCGTCGTGAATGCCGTTCTGCTGGGCGTGCTCACGCACGATGCGAACCTGCTGGTCATCCGCCCTGCGGGCAAGCAACGATGAGCGCCGCCGTGCGGTCGGAGGCCGCGATGCCGGCCTATTTCGTCGTCAACCAGGCGCGCGACTGGCCGATCGCGATTCCGGGCGTCGAGATCGTGCCCGCGCGGGCGTATCTCACCCATGCGCGCTATCGCGACGATCCCGACGCGTGCGTCGTGAACCTCTGCCGCTTCTCGCGCTTCCAGGGGCTCGGCTACTACGTGTCTCTGCTCGCGGAGGCGCGCGGGCACGATCCCATCCCGCGGGCCAAGAACATTCGCGACGTGCAATCCGACACCATGGTGCGGCTGCTCGCCGAGGAGCTCGAGGAGCTCATCGCGCTCTCGCTCGCCACCCTCGCGGGCGAGAGCTACGAGCTCGTCGACTACTTCGGCCGCGACATCGGCCTGTGCTACGACCAGCTCTCGCAGCAGCTCTTCAATCTCATGCAGGTGCCGCTGCTCAAGGCGAAGTTCGAGCGTCGCGCCGGCACGTGGCGCGTGCAGTCCGTCACCGCGATGGACTTCAAGGAGATCCCGGTCGGGCATCACGAGTTCATCGTCGAGGCCGCGCGGCGGTACGTGAACGCCTGCGAGCGCCGGCGCCGGTTGCGGGTCGGCCGGCCGCCGACGATCGCGATCCTGCACGATCCGGGGAATCCGGAGCCGCCGTCCAATCGCGAGGCGCTCGCGCACTTCGATGCGGCGGCGTTGCGGCTGGGCATGCGCACGCAGCTCGTCACGCGCGGCGACTGGAACCGCCTCGACGAGTTCGACGGCCTGTTCCTGCGCGACACGACCTCCGTGAATCACTACACCTACCGCTTCTCGCGCCGCGCGGCCGCCGAAGGCCTGGTCGTGATCGACGACCCCGACTCGATCCTTCGCTGCAGCAACAAGGTCTACCTCGCGGAGCTCCTGTCGCGCCATGGCATTCCGACGCCGAAGACGATGATCGTGCACCGCGACAACGTGCACGAGATCGTGCCCGAGCTGGGCCTGCCGTGCGTGCTGAAGCGGCCGGACAGCGCGTTCTCCCTGGGCGTGGTGAAGGTCGAGACCGAAGCCGACCTCGTGGCGAGGACCTCCGAGTTCCTGGAGAAGTCGGACCTGATCATCGCGCAGGAGTGGCTCGTGACCGACTTCGACTGGCGAGTGGGCGTGCTCGATCGCAAGCCCCTGTACGCATGCCGCTACATGATGGCCCCGGGGCACTGGCAGGTCATCAAGCGCGCCGACTCCAACGACAAGGAGGTCGAAGGGGCGACCATCGCGATGCCGGTGGAAAGCGCGCCGCAGAGCGTGATCGACGTCGCGGTGCGCGCCGCCAACTTCATCGGCGACGGCCTCTACGGCGTCGACCTCAAGGAGCTCGGCGGCCGCTGCTATATCATCGAGGTGAACGACAATCCCAACATCGATGCGGGCAACGAGGACGCGGAGCTCGGGGAGCGCGTCTACGAGCGCGTGATGACGGTCTTCAAGGCACGTATCGAGGCACGGCGCAGCGCGAAGGAGCGCAACCGATGAGTGCGCACGCGGCACTGCCGGCGTTCGGCGGCTACGGCATCGAGCTCGAGTACATGATCGTCGATCGCGAGACGCTCGAGCCGCGTCCGCTCGCGGAAAGCTTCCTCGCCGAGGCCGGCTCGGGTGTGGGCTGCGAAGGCTCCAAGCTCGGCTGGTCGAACGAGTTCTTCGCGCATGTCGTGGAGCTCAAGAACGAGCGACCCACGCCGGCACTCGGACCCCTCGCCGGCGGCTTCGAAGCCGAGATCGCGCACGCCGCGGACGTGCTCGCGAAGCACGGCGCGCGCCTCATGCCCACGGCGATGCATCCGTGGATGAATCCCCGCCATGCGCAGCGCTGGCCGCACGATCCGCAGCGCATCTACGCGACGTACGCGCGCATCTTCGACGTGTACACGCACGGCTGGGCGAACGTGCAGAGCACGCACCTCAACCTGCCGTTCGCGGGCGATCGCGAGTTCGCGCGCCTGCATGCGGCGATCCGGCTCGTGCTGCCGATCGTTCCCGCGCTCGCCGCGAGCTCGCCCCTGCAGGAAGGCCGGCTCGCGCGTGCGCTCGACCAGCGCATGGTGGCGTATCGCACCAATGCTGCGAGCATTCCGGCGATCACGGGGCGCGTGGTGCCCGAGCCCGTGCACGACCGCGCCGAGTACGACTCGCGCATCCTCGCGCCCATGTACGAGGCGATCGCACCGGACGATCCGGAAGGCATCCTGCAGCACGAATGGCTCAACTCGCGCGGCGCCATCGCCCGCTTCGACCGCAGCGCGATCGAGATTCGGGTGCTGGACGTGCAGGAATGCCCGGTCGCCGACCTCGCCATCGCGGCCGCCGTGACCTCGGTCGTGCGCGCCGTGTGGGAGCGCGAGGCGGCGCTGCCGCAGACGCGCAACGTCATCGCGACCGAAGACCTCGCGGCGCTGCTCGAGGCCTGCGTGCGCGATGCCGACGAGGCCGCGGTCGAGGATGCTTCGTACCTTTCGCTCCTGGGCTGTCCCGGGCGGCCGTGCTCGGCGGGCGAGCTGTGGGCGCATCTTCTGTCCGACTGTCCGCCCGATGCGCCGGCGAGCGAGTCGATGTTCCGCGACGCGCTCGATCTCATCGTCGAGCAGGGCCCGCTCGCCCGCCGCATCGCGCGCGCGGTCGGTCGCGACGCGCAGCCCGCCCGCATGCGCGCGGTGTATGGGGAGCTGTGCGAGTGCCTCGAGAGCGGACGCATGTTCGAGGCCGCGCGCTGAGCCTGATCGGGCGCGGCGCGCGGCGCAACGACTGCGGCGCAGCGAGAGCGCGGGCGCAGCCGCCCGGCTCAGACCTGCAGGTTCTGGAACAGCACCGTCGACAGGTAGCGCTCGCCGAACGACGGAATGACGACGACGACGAGCTTGCCCGCACTCTCGGGCGCGCGCGCGACCTCGAGCGCGGCCCACACGGCGGCGCCCGACGAGATGCCCACGAGCAGGCCTTCCTCGCGGGCCATGCGGCGCGCGGTCTCGATGGCATCGTCGTTCTTCACCCGCACGACCTCGTCGTAGATCTTCGTGTCGAGCACGGCCGGGACGAACCCGGCGCCGATGCCCTGGATCGGATGCGGTCCCTTCTGCCCGCCGGACAGCACCGGCGATGCGTCGGGCTCGACGGCGATCATCCGCACGCCGGGCTTGCGCTGCTTGAGCACCTGCCCCACCCCGGTGATCGTGCCGCCCGTGCCGATGCCGGACACCACGATGTCGACCTTGCCGTCGGTGTCGTTCCAGATCTCCTCGGCCGTCGTGCGGCGGTGGATCTCCGGGTTCGCCGGATTCTCGAACTGCTGCGGAATGAAGTACCGCGAATCCGAAGCGGCCAGCTCCTTCGCCTTGTTGATGCAGCCGGCCATGCCTTCGGGCCCGGGCGTGAGGACGAGATCCGCGCCGTACGCCTTGAGCAGCAGGCGCCGCTCGCGACTCATCGTTTCGGGCATGACGAACGCGCACTTGATCCCGCGCGCGGCGCACACCATCGCGAGTCCGATGCCGGTGTTGCCCGACGTCGGCTCGAGCACGATCGTGTCGGGCTTGATGCGTCCGGCCTGCTGCGCGGCGTCGATCATGGCCACGGCGATCCGGTCCTTGACGCTGTGGGCCGGGTTGTAGAACTCGAGCTTCGCCACGACCGTCGCGCCGACACCGGAGGTCAGCCGGTTCAGCCGAACGAGCGGCGTGTTGCCGATGAGCTGCGTAACGTCGGTGGCGATGCGCACGTGGAGTCCCCTCTGCGGCGACGAAAGTCCTCAGTATAGCGAGCCCGGTGACGCCGCTACGGAACGTATCGTGCGATGCACTATGCCGGCCCGGCATATGCCCGCGGCGCAGCCGCCCCCGGCTATTCGCGCTCGCTCGGCGCGGACTGCGCCGTCGCCTCGCCCCGCGCTGCCGGCTCGACGCCGACGCCATGCACGTGCACCAGCGCACCGCCGAGCCAGCCCGAGACGGCGAGCAGCAGCACCGCGACGAGCGACACCAGCAGCGGCGGCATCGTGTCGGTCGGACTCGCGAGGCGCAGGCCCACGTCGCCGACGTAGATCAGGATGATGGTCACGTTGAGCGCCATGTGGATCGCCGCGATCCGGCGATGCCGGCCGCGTTCGAGCCCGATGAAATCCACGAGCCCGGGCACGGCGGCGACGAGCGCGCCCGCGACACCGCCGATCATCGTGTACAGCGCGAGCACGTACCACAGATCGGGATGGAGGCTGCGCATGCCGGCGAGATCGCAGACGAACGAGAAGATCCACAATCCGATCGGTAGGGGGACGAGCATCGGATGGATCGGGTGGCCGCGGAGGGAAGCGAGTGTGCGCATGGCTTGGATTCTACTGATGGATCATGCACTGCAACACCTTCGGCGGATGGCGTTTGCATCGGGTCCGGGCCCGAATTCGCGCTGCGTTAAAATACGCACTTTTCGCGCGAGCGACCCCTCCCCGATGCCTGCAGCCAAGACCAAGCCGTACGTCGTGCGCAACTCCCAGATCCACGGCCGCGGCGTGTTCGCCACGCGCACGATCCCCAAGGGCGCCGAGATCATCGAATACCGCGGTGAGCGCACCACCTGGGACATCGGCAGCGCACGCCAGGGCCTCGATCCCGACGAGCCATACCACACTTTCCTGTTCGAGCTCGAGGACGGCCGCGTGATCGACGCCACCGTGCGCGGCAACGCGGCGCGCTGGATCAACCACTCGTGCGATCCGAACTGCGAGGCGCTCGAGGACGACGACGGCCGCGTGTTCATCCACGCCAAGCGCACGATCCGCGCCGGCGAAGAGCTCGCCTACGATTACCGCCTGCACATCGACGGCCGCGTGACGAAGGCGATGCGCGAAGCGTACGAGTGCCGTTGCGGAACGCGCCGCTGCCGCGGCACGCTCCTCGACGAGAAGAAGAAGCGCGCTGCAGCCAAGCCCGCCGCACAGCGCGCGAGCCGGTAGCGGGCGTCCCGCCTCCCTCACCGGGGCGCAGACGGGCCGCCGCGCCGAGCCGGCGTGGCGAGCGGGTGGGCTCGCGTCAGACGTCGACGCGCGTGACGCAGACTTCGGCAAACTTGCGGGCGTGCCGCTCCGGCGCGGTGGGATGATCGAATACGTCCTGTGCGGCCTTGAGCAGGAACTGCTCGTCGGACTCGTTCTCGACGAACCAGCGCAGCTCCGGCGGAAACTGGTGGATCATCTCCAGGTCGGACTTCATGCGCGCAAGGAATTCGTCGCGGGGCATGCCCGCGTCGCGGGCGCGCGCCGCATTGCCGATGAATTGCGCAGCCTGCGTGCATTCCTCGACGTTGGATGCGGCGGCGCGGGTGCCGATCGAGAGCGCGACGGCGGCAGCGAGCGCAGCAGCTCCGACGAGGACGGGCCGCCGGCGAAACGACTTGGTCATGGCGTGCTCCTGTCTGGCGACCTGCCGCGCCACGCACGCGGCAGCGGCGGCCCTGCCGCCGTGAATGCAGGTGATTGTGCAAGTCCCGTGCCACGCGCACGGGAGAAGCTCCGGAACCGCCCTCGCCGGTCGGGGTCGAATGCCCTGGCGCGGCGCCACAGCAGCACGAACCGGAAAGGTCATGTCAGCCGCACGCCGTCAAACGGGAGGAGAACGTCGCAGCACCAACGGCCCGCGGCCGTCCCGCGCGCGACACTGCACGTCATGCTGAGCCGCCTTCGCTCCATCAGCCTCGCGTTGCGCTTCATCGCGCCGCTCACGCTCGTCCTCGCGCTTCTCGCCTACGCGCTCGTGCCGCTGGTCGACAGCCTGACGCTGCGCTGGTGGACCAACGATCTCGACGTTCGCGCACGGCTGGTCGCCAACACCATCCAGGACCAGGTGGCCGAGATGGTGGCGCGAGGACGCCCCGATGCGCATCAACAGCCTGTTCTCGCGCCTGCTGCAGGACGACCGGCTGTACGCGATCGCGTTCTGCAACCTTTCGGACACGGTGCTCTACGCGACCGACACCTATCCCTCCTCGCTCGGCTGCAAGCTTCCGGCGGACGCCTCCGGCAAGCCGCGGCCCGCGGTGCGCCTTCCGCACGGGCTCGTGCACGTCGTGCGCCAGCCGGTGGTCGCGGGCGATCACGAGATCGGCAGCCTGATGCTCGTGCACGACATGAGCTTCGTCGAGCGCCGCAGCGCCGACACGCGGCGCTACCTCATCGTGTTCTTCGTCCTGCTCGGGATCACGATCTCGTTCGTGACGGTGCTCATCGCGCAGATGAGCTGGCGCGGCTGGCTCGCGGGGATGCGCGCGATGCTGCGCGGCGAGGGCATCCTGCAGCCGTTCGCGCAGCGCGACGATCCCGACATGCAGCCGCTGCTCTCGGACCTGCGCGCGCTGCTGCATCAGGTCGACGTGGCCCGCCGGCCGCGCGACCAGGAGGGCCCGTGGGATCCGGAGATGCTTCGGACGGTGCTGCGGCAGCATTTCCCCGGGGACCAGATCCTGCTGCTCTCGAATCGCGAGCCGTACATCCACGCGCGCGACGCCGAAGGCCGGATCACGGTGCGCCGTCCCGCGAGCGGCCTCGTCACCGCGATGGAGCCGATCATGCGGGCGTGCTCCGGGACGTGGGTCGCGCACGGCAGCGGCAATGCCGACAAGGAGGTCGTCGACCGGCACGATCACCTCGCCGTGCCGCCGGAGCATCCCGCGTACACGCTGCGCCGGGTATGGCTCACCGCCGAGGAGGAGCAAGGCTACTACTACGGCTTCGCCAACGAAGGGCTCTGGCCGCTGTGCCACTTCGCGCACGTGCGTCCGGTGTTCCGCAGCGGGGATTGGGCGCAGTACGTCGCGGTGAACCGGCGCTTCGCCGATGCCGTATGCGACGAAGCGCGGACGGAAGATCCGGTCGTGCTCATCCAGGACTATCACTTCGCGCTCGCCCCGCGCCTCATCGCCCGGCGGCTGCCGAAGGCGACGATCATCACGTTCTGGCACATCCCGTGGCCGAACCCCGAGTCGTTCGGCATCTGCCCGTGGCGCGAGGAAATCCTGCGCGGCATGCTCGGCAGCACCATCATGGGCTTCCACACGCGCTTCCACCGCCAGAACTTCCTCGAGACGGTCGATCGCTATCTCGAGACGCGCATCGAGCACGAGTCGTCGACGATCTCCTACCAGGGCAACCTCACGCGCGTCGAGCACTACCCGATCTCGATCCAGTGGCCGCCCGAATGGCAGGACACGCAGCTTCCGGTCGCCGAATGCCGCGCGCTCACCTTCGCGCGCGAGGGCATCGCCCCCCGCAGCCTGCTCGGCGTGGGCGTGGACCGGATGGACTACACCAAGGGCATCATCGAGCGCCTGGTGGCGATCGAGCGCCTGCTGGAGCTGCACCCGGAGTTCGTCGGCCGGTTCGTGTTCGTGCAGATCGCGGCACCCACGCGGAGCTCGCTCGAGGAATACCAGGCGTTCGAGGCGCGCCTGAAGCTCACCGCGGCGCGCATCAACACCCGCTTCGGGCGTGGCGCCTACCAGCCGATCCGTCTCAAGACGCAGCACCACGAGCCCGAGCTGATCAACGAGTACTACCGCGCCGCGGACGTCTGCGTGGTGACGAGCCTGCACGACGGCATGAACCTCGTCGCGAAGGAATTCATCGCCTCGCGCGACGACGAGCGCGGCGTGCTCGTGCTCTCGCAGTTCACCGGCGCCGCGCGCGAGCTGCACGACGCGCTGCTCGTCAATCCGTATCACGCCGAGCAGTGCGCGCAGGCCATCTTCCGCGCGCTCACCATGCCCGAGGACGAGCAGCGCGTGCGCATGAACAGCATGCGGCGGCTCGTGGCCGAGTTCAACATCTACTGGTGGGCCGGAACGATGCTGCTCGACGCGGCGCGCGTGCGCCAGCGCGAGCGCGTGGTCGCGCGCATCGACGAGCACCGGAGGGTGGCCGGAGCGGACCGCGCATGAAGAGCGCGCTGTCGCCCGCCGCCGTCTCCGATCTGCGCCAGTTCCTGCACGGCAGGCTGCTGCTCGCGTTCGATCTCGACGGCACGCTCGCCCCGATCGCCGCGCGCCCCGAGGAGGCGAGGGTGCCCGACGAGGTCCAGCAGCTGCTCGCGGCGCTCGCGGTGCGCACGCCCGTCGCCATCGTCACCGGCCGCGCCGTGCGCGATGCGCGGCGCATGCTGTGGTTCACGCCGCGCTACTTCGTCGGCAACCACGGCGCGGAAGGCATTCCCGGCACGGAGGCCGCAGGACCGGGCTACGTCCGCGTGTGCCGCAAGTGGACCGCGGCCGTGCGCGCGAGCAGGATCCACGACCGCCTGCCCGGCACGCTCGTGGAGGACAAGGGCTATTCGCTCGCGCTGCACTATCGCCTCGCGCGCAGTCCCGAGCAGGCGCGCGACGCGCTGCTCGACGTCGTGCGCACGCTCGATCCCGCGCCGCGGATCGTTGCCGGCAAGCGCGTGCTGAACCTCGTGCCGCCCGACGCGCCGCACAAGGGCGACGCGCTGCGCGAGCTCATCGCGCACGCACGCACCGACCGTGCCGTGTACATCGGCGACGACATCACCGACGAGGACGTGTTCGAGCTTCGCCTTCCCGGCGTGCGCACCATCCGCGTCGAGCCCGAGGGCGAGACCGCGGCGGACTTCTTCCTCGCGCGCCAGCAGGACGTCGGGGCGCTGCTGCGCGAGGTCGCGCGCATCCTCGCCTCGACGCCGACGCAGCGGGCAGGATACGGGTGATAAGCTGTCGGGCTTCCGGTCCCGCCGCCAGGCTCGCATGCGCAAACGCCCCGCAGGTGCATCCGGCACGCTCGTCGTGCTCGAGCACGTGTCCCACGTGCTGCAGGACAACCCCCTCGGCGACCCCCACGCGCGCAAGCTCGCGGTGTGGCTTCCCCCGCAATACGACCGGGGCGCAGGTGCGGGCCCTGGCCGGCGCTTCCCGGTGCTGTGGGATCTCGTGGGCTTCACCGGATCGGGGCTCGCGCACACGAACTGGCGACCGTTCGACGAGAACGTTCCGGAGCGCGCCGCCCGGCTCGTGCACGAGCGCAAGATGGGCCCGGCGATCATCGTGTTCCCGGACTGCTTCACGAGCCTCGGCGGCAACCAGTACGTCAACAGCAGTGCGATCGGCAACTACGCGGATTACCTCGTTCGCGAGCTGATCCCGTTCGTCGATCGCGAATTCCGCACGCTCGCTTCGCGCGAGCATCGCGGCTGCTTCGGCAAGTCGTCGGGCGGCTACGGCGCGATCATCCACGGCATGAAGTACGCGCGCCACTGGGGTGCGATCGCCGATCATTCGGGCGATGCGCTGTTCGACTTCTGCTACTACTGCGACTGGCCGCGCACGTTGAACGAGCTCGACAAGTTTCGCGAGCCGGCGCGCAAGTCGGGGCCGATCGATGTCGCGGCCGCAGCGCGCACGGCGGGCGGCGGCGTCGACGACGGCCGCGTGCAGCGCTTTCTCGAGCACGTGTGGCGCAAGGAGAAGCTGTCCGACGCCGAGGCGCACGCGCTGATGAACCTCGCGATGGCCGCGAGCTACGATCCGGATCCCGCCGCGCCCAACGGCTTTCGCGTGCCGTTCAATCTCGAGACCGGCGAGCTCCTGCCCGAGCGCTGGAAGGCGTGGCTGCGCCACGATCCGGTGCGCCTCGTCGGCCGCTATCGCGCCAACCTGCAGTCGTTGCGCGGCATCTACATCGATTGCGGCTGGCGCGACCAGTATCACCTGCACTACGGCACGCGCCTGCTGTCGCTGCGGCTCGCCGAGGCGGGGATCGCGCACCGCTACGAGGAGTTCGACGACACGCACTCGTCCATCGACTACCGGATGGACGCGAGCCTGCCGTTCCTCTACCGCGCGCTGAAGCCCTGACCCGTGCCGGTGTGGCGCACGCCCGTGCCCACGTGCCTCGTTGTCCCGAACAATTGTTCGGGACAACGAGGCGGCGGCGGACTTGAAACGCCCCGCGCAGGCAGCCATGTACGGACGTGTCCCGCATTCCCATGGAGCCCAGCGTGCACACCGTCTGTCCTCGTTGCGCCGCGGTCAATCGCGTCGACCCGCAGCGCATCGACGCCGATCCCACCTGCGGGTCGTGCAAGTCCGCGCTCTTCCCCGGCACGCCGGTCGAGCTCACCGACGCCACGTTCGAGACCTTCGTGAGCCGGAACGATCTGCCCGTGGTGGTGGATTTCTGGGCCACGTGGTGCGGTCCGTGCCGCGCGATGGCGCCGCAGTTCGCGGCCGCCGCGCGCGACCTCGCGGGCAAGGCACAATTCGCCAAGGTCGACACCGATGCCAACCCTGCCCTTGCGCAACGCTTCGGTATCCGTAGCATTCCCACCGTGATCCGGTTCGAGGGCGGCGCCGAGGCGGCACGCATGTCGGGCGCGCTGGGCGCGGCGGAGCTCAAGCGCTGGCTCGCGGCGGGCCGCTAAAGCCGGCGCCTGGCACGCCGGTTGCAGCCACCGTCGAAGTGTTGCATCTAGCCCGGGGAGAACAGCATGCGGTGGCAGGATTTTCGGCGCAGCGAGAACGTCGAGGACGTCGGCAGCAGCGGACGGGGCGGCTATGGCGTCGGCATGCCGGTCCGGCTTTCCGGCGGCGTGATCGTGGTCGCGGTGATCGCGAGCCTGCTGTTCGGGATCAATCCCCTCGACATGCTGGGCGCGCTCATGGGCGGCGGCGGACCCGTGGTGCAGGCCCCTGCGCCGCAACCGGGCTACGGCCCGAGCCAGGCGCCGCCCGGCGCGGGCGCGATCGACCCCAACCGCGAATTCGTCGAGCGCGTGCTGGGCTCGACCGAGGACGTGTGGACGCAGATCTTCCAGAAGATGGGCGGGCAGTACGATCCGCCCAAGCTCAGCCTCTTCCACGGGGGCGTGCGCTCGGCCTGCGGCATGGCCAGCGCGGCATCGGGCCCGTTCTACTGTCCCGGCGACCAGCGCCTGTACCTCGATACCCAATTCTTCGACGAGCTCACGCGGCGGTTCAAGGCGCCCGGCGACTTCGCGCAGGGCTACGTCATCGCGCACGAGGTCGGCCATCACGTGCAGAACCAGCTCGGGATCATGAAGCAGTTCGCGGACCAGCAGCGCACGATGGGCGAAGCGCAGCGCAATGCGCTGTCCGTGCGCCTCGAGCTGCAGGCCGACTGCTTCGCCGGCGTGTGGGGCCATTACGTGCAGAGCTGGAACAAGCTCGACCCGGGCGACATCGACGAGGGCCTGCGCGCGGCTGCGGCGGTGGGCGACGACACGATCCAGAAGCGCACGCAGGGCTACGTCGTGCCCGATGCGTTCACGCACGGCACCGCGGAGCAGCGCACGCTACTGGTTCCGCACGGGTTTCGACTCCGGCGACGTCCGCTCCTGCAACACCTTCGCGAGCAACCGCTGATCGCGGCGGGGCCGGTCGCCGTGGGCAATCGACCTCGCTGTTCGCAACCGATCGTTCCGAACAGCCGGTGTGGGGAGAGACCCGGCATGACGCCGTCCGTCGCTTGCCCCGGCTGCGGCCGACCGATGCGCGCGCTCGTCCTCGAGCGCAAGCCGCTCGGCACCGTGCAGGTCGACCTGTGCGGCGATTGCCGGGCCCTGTGGTTCGACGCGTTCGAAAGCGTGCAGCTCACGCCCGGCGCGACCCTCGAGCTGTTTCGCTGCATCCACGAGAGCGCGCCGCAGACGCGCGAGCCCTTGCCGGCGCGCCTGCCCTGTCCGCGCTGCAGCGTCGCGCTCGTGCTCACGCACGATCAGACCAGGACGGGACGCTTCGCGTACTACCGTTGCGAGAAGGGCCACGGGCGATTCACGCCGTTCCTCCAGTTCCTGCGCGAGAAGGCGTTCATCCGCCCCCTGCCGCCCGACGAGCTCGCGCGCTTGAAGGCGCAAGTGCGGGTGATCCGCTGCGCGTCGTGCGGCGGCCCCGTCGACCTCGAGCAAAATGCCGTGTGCCCCTGGTGCCGCAGCGCCATCGTCGCCCTCGATCCCGACTCCGTCGCGCGCGCCCTCGCCGGATATCGCGAGGCCGAGGCGCAGCGCACGAGCGTGGATGTCGGCAAGCTCGCCGATGCGCTGCTCATGGCCGGGCGCACGGGTCCGGATCCGGCCGCGGCGCCCGACCCGGGCGGGCTCGACCTCGTCGAGACGGGTCTTCGCGCGCTCACCCGCGCGCTGACCGGCCAGCGCTGAGCCCCCGCCCGCGCACCGACCGGTCAGCGCCGCGCCGCAGCCGCGCGTTTTATCCCGGTCGCGCGACGGGCGCGCCGGACCTTTAGAATGTGCCATTTACCGGAAAGGACCCCACCCATGCACCCCACCTCCCGCTTCGCCGCCGCCGTGATCCTGGCCTTCGGCCTCGCTGCGCCGGCGATCGCGTCCGAGGACGGCACCGTCGCCGTGCCGCGTCACGGCTGCAAGAAGCCCGAGTATCCCGGGCGGCTCTCCTCCGACACCCAGAAGCGCAATTTCCGCAAGGACGTCGACGTGTACGCCGAGTGCATCAAGAAGTACGTCGCGGTCCAGCAGAAGAATGCCGAGGCCTTCGTGAAGGCCGGCAACGCCGCCATCGACGAGTACAACGCGGCCGTGAAGGAATTCCAGGAGCAGAGCAAGTAGGCCGGCGCACCTGCGGGCGCCCGCTGCGGTCGCCCGACTCCCCATGCCCGCAACCTCCGTCGTCCGTGCCAAGGTAGAGCGTCCGAGCGCACCGCGTGCGGACCAGGCGCTCGCCATCGCCCGCTGGGTGCTGGAGGGATTCAACCGCCACTACTCCCTCTTTCGCGAGTGCGCCCGCGCCGCCAAGCGCTACTACGAGACGGCGAGCTGGCTCGCGCTGCAGCACGTCGGCCGCGATCGCATCGATTTCTACGACCGGCGCGTGCTCGAGACCGCGGAACGCGTGGAGCGCGAGCTCGCGGCCGCGGACGCTCGCGATCGACGATGCGCTTTGGGAGCAGGTGAAGCTGCACTACATCGGGCTGCTCATCGAGCACAAGCAGCCGGAGTGCGCGGAGACGTTCTTCAACTCGGTGTCGGTGAAGATCCTGCACCGCGCGTATTTCCACAACCGCTTCATCTTCGTGCGCCCGACGCTGTCGACCGAGCACATCGACGCCGATCCGCCGTCGTACCGCAGCTACTACCCGCTGCAGCGGGGCCTGCGCCACGCGGTGATCGACATCGTGCTCGACTGCCGGCTGGAGCTGCCGTTCGAGGACTTCCGGCGCGACCTGGCGGGTGTGCTGCGCGCATTCCGGCGCCGCTTCCCGCGGCCGTTCAGGCTCGAGGCCAACCACCAGGTGCAGGTGCTCTCCAGCCTCTTCTTCCGCAACCAGACGGCGTATGTCGTCGGGCGGGTGATCAACGGCGTGCACCTCTATCCCTTCGTGGTGGCCGTCAGGCACGCGCCGAGCGGGAAGCTGCGCCTGGACGCGCTCGCTCACGGCCGAGCGCGACCTCGGCGTGCTGTTCTCGGCGAACCGCGCCTACTTCCTGGTCGACATGGAGGTGCCTTCCGCGTACGTCGAGTTCCTGCGCACCATCGTGCCGGACAAGACGGCCGCCGAGCTCTACACCATGCTCGGGCTGCAGAAGCAGGGCAAGAACCTCTTCTTCCGCGATTTCCTGCATCACCTCAAGCATTCGCGCGACCGCTTCATCATCGCGCCCGGGCATCCGCGGGCTCGTGATGAGCGTGTTCACGCTGCCGTCGTATCCGTACGTGTTCAAGGTGATCAAGGATCGCATCGCGGCCTCGAAGGACACCGATCGCGAGCGCGTGAAGCAGAAGTACATGCTCGTGAAGCGCCACGACCGCGTCGGGCGCATGACCGACGTGCTGGAATACTCCGACGTGCCGTTTCCGCTCGATCGCTTCGATCCCGAGCTCCTCGCCGAGCTGCAGGCCGTCGCGCCGTCCGTGATCGAGATCGAGGGCGCTCACGTGATCGTGAAGCACCTCTACATCGAGCGGCGCCTCAAGCCGCTCAACATGGTCCTCGAGACCGCGGACGACGCCCAGCGCCGGCACGTCATGCGCGAATACGGCGATGCGCTGAAGGAGCTCGCGGCCGTCAACATCTTCGCGGGCGACCTCCTGTTCAAGAACTTCGGGATCAGCCGTTACGGGCGGGTGGTGTTCTACGACTACGACGAGATCGAGTACATCACCGACTGCAGCTTCCGGCGCATCCCGCCGGCGCCCCCGGGCTTCGACGAGATGAGCGGCGAGGTGTGGTACCCGGTCGGGCCGCACGACGTGTTCCCCGAGGAGTTCGAGACATTCCTCCTGACCGATTCGCGCACGCGCGAGGCGTTCCGCGCGTGGCACGCGGATCTGCTCGATCCCGCGTGGTGGCAGGCGATGCAGCGCGACATCAGCGCGGGCCGGGTCGACGAGGTGCCGCCGTATCCGGCGTCGGCGCGGCTCGCCTGAATCGCCATGAGCGCACGCCCGCGATTGCCAACGCTTCGTCGCCGCGATTGCGGCGGCGTTCGCGGCCATCGTCGTCGGTGCCTGCGGCAACGCGGGACCCAAGCCGGACGAGGAAGCCGCGCGCAACACGCTCGCGTGCGATGTCGCCGGCGAGCGGGTGGTGGTGCGCTTCGAGCAGGGCGAGGCGAGGCTGCTCATGCCCGGCGGCGAGCGGGTGAACCTCTATCAGGTGCCGTCGGCGTCCGGCGTGCGCTACACGAACGGGAGCATCGACCTGCTCGGCAAGGGGGCCGACATGCGCCTCGCGCGCGACGGCGGCGCACCGGTGCCGATGATGGGCTGCGCGCCGCTGGTGCCGCCGAAGTAACCCCCACACCCCGTTACTCTGAGTAATTACTCCGAGTAACGGGGGGAGACGGAGGCCGGAATGGAAATGAAACGGATGAGCGGTGGCAACCTGCGCGCGATCGGCTACGACGCCGCGCGGCGGGTGCTGGTAGCCGAGCTCACGTCGGGCACGTACGAATACAGCGGCGTGTCGGCCGAAACCTATCGGCGGCTCGCGTCGTCCGGATCGGCGTGGAGCTTCTTCCGCGACAACATCGAGGAAGAGTATCCGGCCAAGCGCATTCGCTAGCCGCAAAGTCGGCGCGCCGGCGGCAAAGGCTCGCCGCCGGCCCGGCGCCGAATCAATCGCCTCGCGCTTACTGGATGGTGAGCTTGCGACCCGCGGCGGGTTGCTTGCGCGCGAGCTGCAGCTCGAGCACGCCGTTCTCGTACTTGGCGCCGCTCGCCTGCTCGTCCACCTCCACCGGCAGCGTGAAGCTGCGGAACAGGTTGCCGTAGAAGCGCTCGGCGCGCAGCACCCGCTCGCCTTCCTTCTGCTCGGCCTGGCGCTTCACCTCCGCGCCGATCGTGACCTGGTTGCCTTCGATCGTCACCTGGATGTCGTCCTTGGCGACGCCGGGCATCTCGGCGTGCACGAGGTAGCCTTGCGGCGTTTCCTTGACGTCCATCTTGATGGCGAGGGCCTGGGGTTGCTGGCCGGCGACGCGCACCGGCCGGAAGAAGCCGCGGAACAGCTCATCGAAGCCGGCATCGGCAAAGGGATCGAGCGTGGTCAGCTGATTCATCGTATTCTCCTGTGCATTCGGGGGGATGGCGGCGGGAAACCCGGTTCGGCGTTGTCGCCGCCTCACGCCCGAATCTAGGGGCCGGTGCACGGCTTTCAAGGGGCTGCGGCGGGGTGGCAGCATTGACCCGGGTCAAGCCCGCCCCGGTCACGATCGGCAATCATCAAGCGCCTTCGGAGCTCGAGGATGACGTCCGCTCTCAAACCCGACGAACAGGCCCGCATGGGCGACGCGCTGCGCGCCCGGCGCCTTGCGCTGCAGCAGGAGCTGCACGCGCAACTCGACGGCAGCGACGACGACCGCGTGGTCGGCCTGCGCCGGCGCATCGAGGAAAACGACGATTGGGGTGTCGCCGACGGACTGGCCGAGCTCGACATCGCCGGTGTACGCCACACGATGACCGAGATCGCGGCGGTCGACGCGGCGCTGGCGCGGCTCGCGGCCGGCACCTACGGCGAGTGCGACGATTGCGGCGATCCGATCGCGCTCGCGCGGCTGTTGGCCTACCCCACCGCAACGCGCTGCATCGGCTGCCAGGAGCGCCACGAGCAGCGCCACAGCGGGCCGGCGGCCACGGCGCGTTGAGCGGTCCGGAGGCCGCCGGACCTTGCGGGTAGAATGACTGTCCGCGATGCGGCGCTGCACCGTGTCGCGTCGCCCTTCCCTGTCTTCGACACGAACCCGATGACCACCATGAATTACCGCCGGCTCGGCGCGTCCGGCCTCAAGGTGAGCGAACTCTCGCTCGGCTCGTGGGTGACGTATGGCAACCAGGTCGGCGAGGACCTCGCGCGCGAGTGCATGGCCATCGCCTACGACGCCGGCGTCAACTTCTTCGACAACGCCGAGGTGTACGCCAAGGGCGAGTCGGAGGTGATCATGGGCAACGCGCTGCGCCGGCTCGGCTGGCGCCGCTCGTCGTACGTCATCTCCACGAAGTTCTTCTGGGGCCTCGCCGACCGGCCCAACGAGCGCAACACGCTCAACCGCAAGTACCTGCGCCAGGCGATCGACGGCTCGCTCGAGCGCCTGCAGCTCGAGTACGTCGACCTCGTGTTCTGTCATCGGCCCGATCCCGACACGCCGATCGAGGAGACCGTGCACGCGCTGCACGACATGATCGAGTCCGGCAAGGCCCTGTACTGGGGCACGTCGGAATGGAGCGCGGCGGAGATCATGGCGGCGTGGCAGCTCGCCGAGCGCCATCACCTGCACAAGCCGGTGATGGAGCAGCCGCAGTACAACCTGCTGCACCGCGATCGCGTCGAGCGCGAGTACGCGCGCCTCTACCGCGACATCGGCCTCGGCACCACGATCTGGAGCCCGCTCGCCTCGGGGCTGCTCACCGGCAAGTACAACGACGGCATTCCACCGGACAGCCGCGGCGCCGTGAAGGGCTACGAGTGGTTGCAGGACAGGCTCACCGATCCGCACAAGCTGCGCATCGTGCGCGGCCTGGCGCCGATCGCCGCCGACCTCGGCTGCACGCTGGCGCAACTCGCGATCGCATGGTGCCTGCGCAATCCGAACGTCAGCACGGTGATCACCGGTGCGAGCCGTCCGGCACAGGTCACGGAGAACCTGAAGGCGCTCGCGGTGGTGGACAAGCTCGACACGCACGCGATGGCGCGCATCGACGCCGTGCTCGCGGCCGGTTGATCGCGCGTTGCGCAACGCACGCAGGACCCAGGCATGAACCCGCTCGAAAGCTGGCAGGAGGAGCAGCGCTCCGCCTTTCTGTACCGCATCTGCGCCGAAGCCGAGGCCGGCACCACGCGCGCGGAGATGTTCCGGCGCCTCGCGGGCGAAGCCGAGGCGCAGGGAGCCATCTGGCGCGCGCAGTTGACGGCGCGCGGGCACGCGGCACCGGCACCGTACGCGCCGGACCTGCGCACGCGCTTCGTCGCCGGCCTCGTGCGCCGCCTCGGTCCGGAGCGCCTGAAGAGCGTGCTCGCCGCGATGAAGGTGCGCGGCATGGCGATCTACGGCACTTCGCTCGCCCACGAGCCGGGCCATGCGCGTCCGACGACCACGTCGATGTCCGAGCACCGCCATCGCGGCCTGGGCGGCGGCGGCAATCTGCGCGCCGCAGTGTTCGGCGTCAACGACGGCCTCGTATCGAATGCGAGCCTCATCCTCGGCGTCGCCGGCGCGAGCCCCGACCCGCACACGGTGCTGCTCACCGGCATCGCCGGCATGACCGCCGGTGCCTTCGCGATGGCCGCGGGCGAGTTCGTGTCGGTGCAGTCGCAGCGCGAGCTCTACGAGCACCAGATCGGGCTCGAGCGCGACGAGCTCAAGCAATACCCCGAGGCCGAGGCGCAGGAGCTCGCGCTGATCTATGCCGCGAAGGGCCTGCCGGCCAAGGAAGCCGATCGTCTCGCGCAGCGCCTCATCGCGGACCCCGAGCACGCGCTCGATACCCTCGCGCGCGAGGAGCTGGGCTTGAATCCCGACGAGCTCGGCTCCCCATGGGGTGCTGCGATCTCGTCGTTCCTGTCCTTCGCGGCCGGTGCGCTGCTGCCGCTGCTGCCCTTCGTATTCGCGAGCAGCACGCGGGCGCTGCCGATCGCGATCGGCGTGACCGCGGTGGCGCTGTTCTCGGTCGGTGCCACGCTCTCGCTGTTCACCGGGCGCGGGGCGGTGCGCTCCGGGGCCCGCATGCTGCTGCTCGGTGCGCTCGCCGGCGCCGTGACGTTCGCGATCGGGAAGCTTGCCGGCGTGACCCTCGGCTGACCCCTGAACCCCGTTGTCCCGAGCAATGGTTCGGGACAACGGGTTCGTCTTCTACGCCGCGCGGCGCGCGGTGCGCAGCAGTTCCTCGATGCGACCCGGATCGACGGGCTTCACCATGTGGTGATCGAAGCCCGATTCGTGCGCGCGCTGCCGGTCCTTCTCCTGACCCCACCCCGTCACGGCGATCAGCATGCTGTCGCGCGTCGCCGGCGCTGCACGCAGGCGCTGCGCGAGGTCGTAGCCGTTGAGCTTCGGCAGGCCGATGTCGAGGAAGCAGAACTGCGGCGCGAACTGCGCCGCGAGCGCGAGCGCGTCCGCGCCATCGTGGGCGATGCGCACGTCGTTGCCCAGCATGCGCAGGATGAGCGCGAAGCTCGTCGCGAAGTCGACGTTGTCGTCGGCGACGAGGATGCGATGACCGAAGGCCTCGCCGCCGGCTTCGCGCTGCGCGTCGCGCTCGCGCGCCGGCGCGCTCGCCGCGGCCATCGGCAGGGTCACGACGAAGGTCGCTGCCGCGATTCAGCCCCTCGCTGCGCGCCTCGATCCTCCCGCCGTGCAGCTCGATCAGGCGCTTCGCGAGCGTGAGGCCGACGCCGAGCCCCGCCTGCGTGCGCTCGAGCGAACGATCCACCTGCGTGAACATGTCGAAGATCGCCTGCTGCATGGCCGGCGCGATGCCGATGCCGTTGTCCGCGATGCGGATCGTGACGAACGCGTCGGCCGCATCGACGTCGAGGTTGATGCGCCCGCCGGGGTCCGTGTACTTGGCGGCGTTGTTGAGCAGGTTGGAGAACACCTGCGCGAGTCGCGTCTCGTCGGCGTCGAGCCACACCGGGTCGGGCGGCGTGCGCGTGGCGAGCGTGTGCCGGCGCGCCTCGATGAAGGGCCGCACGGTGTCGATCGCGTTGCGCAGGATCGCGGAGAGCTCCGTGCGTTCCTTGCGCACGGCGAGCTTGCCGGTGGTGATGCGAGACACATCGAGCAGATCGTCGACGAGACGCACCATCTGCTGCAGCTGGCGCTCCATCATGTCGCGCGCGCGCCTCGCAGCGCCGGGATCGCTGCCCGCGACGTCGAGGATGCGCAGCGCGTTGCGCAACGGCGCGAGCGGATTGCGCAGCTCGTGCGCGAGGGTCGCGAGGAACTCGTCCTTGCGCCGATCGGCGGAGCGCAACGCCTCCTCCGCGAGCCGGCGCTCCGCCATCTCGTGCTGGAGGCTCACGTTGGAGCTCTCGATCGCCGCCGCGCGGCGGCCGACCTCGGCCAGCATGTCGTTGAACGTGTCGACCAGGTAACCGATCTCGTCTGCCGTCGTCTTCTGCACGCGCAGGCTGAAGTCGCGGCGCTCCATCACCTCGTGCGCGACGCGCGTGATCGCCGTGATCGGCTTGGTGACCGCGGCCTGCAGCCACGCCGACATCAGGAACGCCACGGCGAGGCTCAGCAGCAGCACGCCGCCGAGGATGGTCAGGTAATCCTTGAGCCGCGCCGCGAGCTCGTAGCGCGCCTGCAGGTACACGGTGCCGAGGATCTCGCCGTTCTCCACGATCCGATGGAAGAGCGCGATGCGATCGCCCTCGATCCGGTAGCCGTCGAGGCCGGGCAGCGGCGGGAAGCCCGCATCGACCCCGGCCTCGACGTAGGTCGCGAAGAGCTTGCCGTTCGCGCTGTAGATCGCGGCGCTGAGGATCTGCGGCCGCACCTTCAGGAGCGCGAGGTTCTCGCGCGCGGCGCGTGCGTCGTCGAACGACAGCGCAGGCGCGCTCGCGCGGGCGAGGATGTCCGCCTGCGTGGTGAGATCGCTCGCCCACGACTTCTCGTAGGTTCGCAGCTCGTACGTCACGAGCGCGATCGCGGCCACCAGCAGCGCGGTGAAGGTCGTGACGAGCACGACCACCATCAGCTTGCGCCGCACCGAGCTGTTGATCGCCTTCAGCATCACCCGCCCGTCCTCACGCTTTGCGCCACGGCGAGCAGGCGCGAGCTCAGCTTCAACCCGCTCTTCTCGGCAGCGTCGACGGAGATCTCGAAGCGCACCCGGCCGTCGAGCAGCAGGAAGTTGATCACGCTGCCCTGGTCGAGCGCGCCGGGGTTCTCGGTCACCGTCAGGATCGGACGCTCCCGCGTCGCGCGCAGGAGCGAGCCGAGGCGCGTGGCCTCCGCACGGCCGATGAAGACCGCGTGCACGCCCTCGAGGGAGTCGCCTTCGTGCAGGCGACGAACCGCGATCGGCCGGTTGTCGATGGTCCGTCCCGTCGTGATCTGCGCGAGCTCGGCCGCGACGTCGTCGGCGCCGACGATGCCCACGATGAGCGGCGCGTCCGGCTGCGCGAATGCGGCGGCGGGCCACTCGACGTAACCCAGGAACTTGTACAGGAACGCAGCCTTCACCGCGCGTTCCGGTGCGGCACCCGCTTCCTGCGCGCGCACGGGGGCGACCCCGCCGAGCAGCATCGCCGCGAACGCGAGCCACGCGAGCCGCGGCCACGCCACGAAGGCCGCCGTGCGCACGAGAAGACGCGGCACCGCGGCCGCCGGGCTCAGGGCTGCCACGTCACCTTCAGGAACACGGTGCGTTCGAACACGACGCGGCTCGGGGCGGCGCCCCATTCGGCATGAGCCGGACCGACGAGATCCTGCCCGACGACGGAGATCTCCAGGTCGGAGCGCGCCTTCCAGATCCAGCGCGCGTCGAGCGTGGTGTACGCGGGCACCGCCGGATTCGGCCGCGGACCGACGTGGCGCAATGCGAGCTCGAACGCGTGTTGCGGCGTGACGTCGAGCGACGAGCGCACGGACCACCACGCGCTCGGGTCGTTGCCGAGCGTCGGCAAGCCGAGGCCCGGATCGCGGCTGTCGGATCGCAGCCACAGATGCTCGCGCATCGCCACCCCGCCCGCCGTAACGTGCCACGCCGGTGCGATGCGCAGCGTCGCCCAGCCTTCCACGCCCGTGTCGTAGCCTTGCGCACCGTTGCCCCACGTGGGATTGCCCGGTACGGGCTCGTACGAACGCAGGCGGTCGTAGCGATCGTAGAACGCGGTAACCGAATACGTGAAGCCGTCGACGGGCTGGCTGCGATAGCCGATCTCCCCGACGTCCGCCACTTCCGAGCTGAACGTGTCGTTGCCGACCACCACATGGGGCGGCACGCCGGGCAGGTAGAAGTCGCGGTCGATTCGCGACGGCGCGCGCACCGCGCGCGAGATCGCGCCCCACAGCAGCCGGTCGTGCCCGAGGCGCCACGCGATGCGCGCATTGGGCAGGAACTCGGCGCCGGTATAGACGTTCGTCTCGACCTTGGCGCCGAGGGTCAGCGTGACCGCCGGACCGAGCGCGATCTCGTCCTGGGCGAATACGTGACCCCAGCGCAGCTCGCGATCGGCGGGCAGGAACGCCTGCGCCACGCTGTTGGTGACGCGATCCCACGCGACCCGGTATCCCGCGCCGGCGAGCACCTGGTGGCTCTCGACGGGCACGAACGCGTACTGCGCTGCGACGTCCAGCGTACCCAGGTTCTCGTGGAAGCTCTGCGGGTGATCGCGGTCCGTGTAGTCGAAGTAGGCCTGGGTAGTGAGCGTCGAATCTCCGCCGAGGTCCCGGGTCCAGCGCCCGAGCACGTTCGCGCCGTCGACGCGGCGTGGCGCCGGCGCCTGGTCGATGTCGCCATGGTACGCATCGCCCTGCAGGGTGAACTCGTCGGCACCGCGCGCGAAGTCCGTGCGAAACCCGGTCTGGTAGCGCATGGACTCGTCGCGCACGGTGCCGCCATTCTCGAGGGTCGAGGCATCGCGGCGGTTGTACTTCGCGTAGATCCGGTACCGGCCGCCCGCGCCGAACGCCCCGCCGTGCCGGAGCGCCACCGCGGACTCGCGATTGCCGATGCCTCCGACGGCGAGGTTGCCCTGCGTGTCCATGGCACTGCGCGTGATCACGTTGATGACGCCGTTGACCGCGTTCGCGCCCCACAGCGTTGCGCCGGGGCCGCTGATCACCTCGATGCGATCGACGTCCTCCAGCAGCACGTCCTGCGCTTCCCAGAACACGCCCGAGAACAGCGGCGTGTACACCACGCGGCCGTCGATCAGGACGAGCATCTTGTTGGCGAGAACGTTGTCGAAGCCCCGCGCGCTGATCGCGTACTGGTTGGCGTCGGCGCGGGCGACGTCGAGGTTGGGGGCGAGGCGCAAGGCTTCCGGCAGGCTGGTCGCGCCGGACCGGCGGATGGCCTCCGCGGTGATCACGAACACGGACGCAGGCGCGTCGGCGAGACGCTCCTCGCGACGCGAAACCGAAGTGACCACGATGCTCGACAGCTGCTCCAGTGAAAGCTCCGCGAGGTCGCGCGATGCAAGGGTCGCGCTGCACGCAGCGCCGACGCTCATCGTGCACGCGGCGAGCAGGGCGACGCGCGGGAGGCGCGTTGCAGCACGCCTCGCGTCCGCCGGTCGTAATCCGTACGCCACGGGCGTCCTCCCGGTCACGTCGCCCATCCTGCTCCTCCTGCGCGGTTGCATGCGGCCGGTGCGCAGCGACTCGCTCAGCCGGTCGCGCCGCGCGCAAGAAGGTCGCCCAGCTCGCCGATCGCAAGGCCCTTGTCGATGCAGTGATCGAAGCCGGCCTCGCGCGCGCCGCGGCGCATCACCTCGTCGAGATCCTCGCCGCTCATGAGCACGAGCTTCACCTCGGCGGCGGGAAACGCCGCGCGGATCTGCCGGGCGGCGTCGAAGCCGTTGAGCTTCGGCATGTGCACGTCGAGCAGCACGAATTCCGGCTTCCACTCCTTCGCGATCGCAACCGCCTCGGCGCCGTTCGCGGCGGCCCGCACCTCGTGCCCCATCTCCTGCAGCAGATCGGCGAGGGAGGTGCGCACGGCAGCGCTGTCGTCGGCGATGAGCACCCGGCGTCCGGGCGACGTACCCGCGGTCGGCAAATTCTGCACGGTCCCGGCCGCGGTCTGCGTCCCGGTCTCGGTCGCGGTCTCGACCGCGGTCCCGGCAACGAGCGGGATCAGCAGCGAGACCTGCGTGCCGGCCACCCCGCTCGCGACGCGCAGGTCACCGTCGTGCAGCCGCAGCACCGCGCGAGCGAGCGGCAAACCGAGGCCGAGGCCATGTCCCGGGACATGGGGCGCGGCGAACGGCTCGGGCACGGCCGTGGCGAATTGCGGCGGGAGCCCCGGGCCGTCATCGTCGACGCGAATGACCGCGCACTCCCCTTCGCGCCCGGCGCTCACGCTGACGCGCGAGTCGCGCGGCGAATACCGCAGCGCATTGTCGAGCACCGCCGTGAGCGCGCGCACCATGCGCTCGCGATCGACCTCGAGCGTCGGCAATGCCGGCTCGATCGCGACCTCCACCGCATGCGCGCGCCCATCCTGCAATGCGCGCGTGGCCTCGAGGGCGTGGTCGACGAGCGCGTCGACGCTCACCGCAGAGCGCGCGAGGACGATCTCGCCGCGGCATGCACGGTCCGCCTCCCCCACGGCGTCGAGCGTGCGCAGGATGCCCGTGAGCTGCCGTTCCATGATCTCGATGACGGGCATGAGCGCGGGATCGGTGCGCGAGCGCAGGCGCAGCAGGTGCGTCGCGTTCTGGACCGGCGCCACGAAATTGCGCAGCTCGTGCGCAAGCGTACGCAGGAACGACGAAGGGATCGCGGTGCCGGCATCGGCCGCGGTGGAACCTTCGCCGCCGGAAGTTGCGTCTGTGATCATGGACGTAAGGCACGCGGCGACGCGGGCCGGCGAAGAGGTGGATGGACGATGCGGCGCAGCTCGCGCATTTTACGCGGCGCCTGCCGGGCAGCCGCGCGGAAGCTCAACCACCGGCCGGGCACGACGACCTCGGCAGGAGGGAATCCGGCGCTGAAGATCGTTTCGCGGGGCGAGGTCCCCCCGCCGCGCGATGCGCCTCGCCGGGACCTCAGCCCGGGAAGAGCCGACGCACCTGCGCGAGCTCCCAGGCGCTGTTCTGGGCCACGCGCTCGGGCGAATGCGCGCTCATGCGGGCGAGCGTCATGCACGCGAGGAGCTGCTGCACGTCCGCGGGCTCGCCCGTGCCGGCAAGCTCGTGCAGCGCCGCGACGTAGTGGCTGTGGTTGAAGCGGCTGCGCTCGTGAATGCGGTCTGGGCGAACACGTCGCCGTTGACCTTCTGCATCGAGGCGATGCCGACCAGCAGCTGATGGATCTGTTCGTGCGACAGCATGGGCATGGCGCGCTCCGGACGAAGGGGGCCGGACCGCGGGGGTCCGGTCACCGTGAGAGCGGCTGCGGGCGAATCAGGTTCGCAGCCGGATGTGGATGTTCTTCTCCTGGGTGAACGAGAGGAGCTCGGAGAGGCACTCTTCGCGCCCGAAGCCGGATTGCTTGGTGCCGCCGAAGGGCGCACCGAGGAAATGCTTGCCGACCTCGTTGATCCAGACGAACCCGACGTCGACCTGCATCGCCGTGCGATGGGCGGTGGAGATGTCGTTGGTCCAGATCGCGCACGTGAGACCGTAGGGGACCGAGTTCACCTGCGAGAGCATCTCGGTCTCGTCGGACCAGGGCAGGATCGCGAGCACCGGCCCGAAGATCTCCTCGCGGGCGATGCGCATCTGCTGCGTGACGTCGGCGAACACCGTCGGCTCCACGAAGAAGCCGCGCGCGAGCGCCGGGTCGCTCGGCGGGCCGCCGCCGCACAGCAGCCGCGCGCCCTCCTCCCTCGCGGACGCGATGTAGGACAGCACCCGGTCGAGCTGCGCGCGGCTCACGATGGCGCCCATCGTCGTCGCGGGATCCGTCGGCAGGCCGGGACGAAAGCGCGCCACCTCGCGCTTCACGTGCCCGAGCACGCGGTCGTAGATGGCCCGATGGACGAACGCGCGGCTCGTGGACCCGCAGGACTGGCCGCACCACGTGAAATTCATGCCGGCGACGATCGCCGCCGCGACCTCCTCGGGCACCGCGTCCGGATACGCGATGAGCGCGTTCTTGCCGCCGAGCTCGAGCAGCACGGGCTTCACCGTGTCGCTCGCGGCGCGCATCACCGCGCGGCCGGCCGGAACGCTGCCGACGAGGCCGACCATCGCCACGTCCGGATGCGACGCGAGCGCAGCCCCGGTGGCGCGTCCACCGGGCAGCACGTTGAACACGCCCGCCGGCAGCATGCCATCGATGAGCTCGGCGAGACGCAACGTCGAAAGCGGCGCCTGCTCCGGCGGCTTGATGATCACGCTGTTGCCGGCAGCGAGCGGCGCCGCGGCCTTGCCGGCCGCGAACATGAACGGGTGATTGAACGGAATGATCCGGGCAACGACCCCGCGCGGCTCGCGAACCGAAAAGTTCACGGCCTGCGGTCCCATCGGGATGGAGTCGCCCTTCATCTCGGTGACGAGGCCGGCGAAGAAATCGAGCTGGGCTGCCGCGATCCTCGCATCGCCGATCATCTCCGTCACCGGATTGCCGCAATTCGCGGCGTCGAGCAGCGCGAGCTCTTCGGCATGCGCGCGCAGCACGTTCGCGACCGCGCGCAGCTGCCGCGCGCGCTCGAGCGGGGCGATCGCGCGCCAGGCCTCGAAGCCCCGCCGCGCGGCCACGACGGCGGCATCGACGTCGGCGGCGTTCGCCTGCGCCACGCGGCCGAGCGATTCGCCCGTCGCGGGATCGATGGTGTCGGCATAACCGCCGCGCGCAGCGTGCCACGCGCCACCGAAGTACAGATCGCGATGGTCGGGCAGGGAAAGCGCGGGAACGGCCACGGGCGGCTCCTTCATGGATTCGGATGCGACGCAGTCGGGCAGCGCGCTACCGCCGCGCGACGGCAAGCCGGCCGATCAGCGCGTTGACGCCGATGGCGAGCACGAACAGCACGCTGAGCAGCGCGTACATGCGCGGCATGTCGAACACGGCATACGCCTGGATGATGAGATAGCCCAGGCCGCTGTTCGACAGCTTGGTCTCGGCGAGCAGGGTGCCGATGATCGCCACGCCGAGGCCGAGGCGCATGCCGTTGACGATGGGCTCGCGCATCGCGGGCAGGTAGATGCGGGTGGTCATCTGCCACGGCGTCGCGCGGAAGCTGCGGCCCACGCGAATGATCACCTTGTCGATGCCGCGCATGCCGCCGGCAGCACTCACCGCAACGGGGAAGAAGCACGACAGCGCCCCCATTGCGATCTTCGATCCGGAGCCGACCCCGAACCACATGATCATGATCGGGAAGAAGATGATCTTGGGCGTGGGCCCGAGGTAGTAGACGAACGACTCGTACGCGCGGGCGATGAAGCGGTTGGCGCCGATCGCGATGCCCGCCAGCAGGCCCGCGGTGCTGCCGATCAGCATCGCGGCCGCGACCTCGCCCGCCGTGATGCCGAGGTTGCGATAGAAGTCCGCTGCCGAGAGCAGCCGCACGATGGCACGGCCGATCACGGTGAGCGAAGGCACCACGTCGCGGAACAGGATGCCGGACGCCGCGACCGCCTGCCAGACGGCGAGCACGGTCGCGACGATGGCGACGCGCAGCAGCAGCACCTGCAGCCGCGCCTTCGCTGCAGGTCGCATGCCCGCCGGGCCGGCGGGCGCGCCGCCGAAGGGACTCACGTTCCCGGGCGCAGCCATCGCTCGAGCCTTTCGGCGAGCAGGAAGAAGCCGACGCTCACCAGCACGACGAAGAAGATCGCGCCGTACGTGCCGGGCATGTCGTAGCGCTCCGCGAGCTCGTTGATGAGTTGACCCAGTCCGCCGAAGTTGATCAGGAACTCGACGCCCACGATGTTGATCATGGCGAAGATCAGGCCCAGCCGCAGGCCGACGAAGATCGACGGCAGCGCGGCCGGCAGCAGGATCTTCTGGAAGAGCTGCGCATCGGTGAGGCGGAACGTGCGGCCCACGTCGAGCAGCACCTTGCGCGTGCCGACGAGGCCTTCGACCGTCTTGAGGATCACCGGCGGAAGCCCCGCGACGAAGCCGATCATGACGATGGTGGTGGCGCTGCGCCCGAAGATCACGAGGAACAGCGGGTACATGAGCACCACGGGGGCCGACGCGAGGGCGGCCACCCAGCTCTCCGTCGCCCGCCGCAGCAGGCGAAAGCGATACAGCAGCATGCCCAGCGCGATGCCCACGCCGGCGAGCATGAGGCTCGCCCACAGCACCTCGAGCAGCGTCTGCCAGAACCGGTGGAGCACGCCCTCCTCCACCACGATGCGCGGAATCGCGGCGATCACCTGCGAGGGACGCGGCACGATGAAGCCGTTGAGAACCTTGGCGACGATGAGCGCTTCGACGATCGCGGCCGCCAGCACCACGGTGAGGACGCCGACGACCGGCGGCAGGTAGCGGTGGCGCAGGATCGCGCCGCAAGGTCGCTCGCCCGGCCGGACGGCGCCCGAGACGGAGCCTGCAGGGTGCTCATCCGCCGCGCCTTCCCGTGCAGCGCACGCGACTCGTCCTCGCGCATGCCGAGGCTCGCCTCCTCGCGCAGGTCGTGCCAGATCTCCGCGACGTAGCGGCCGAAGGCGTTGCTCCCCACCACCTCCGAATCGCGCGGATGCGGCAGATCGATGTCGACGATGCGCTTCAGGCGTCCCGGGCGGTAGGTCATCACCAGCACGCGATCGGACAGCTGCACCGCCTCGGTGATGTTGTGGGTGATGAGCAGCGTCGTCTGCCTCAACTCCTGCTGGATCTGCAGGACCTTGTCGCCGAGCAGCAGGCGCGTCTGCTCGTCGAGCGCGGCGAACGGCTCGTCCATCAGCAGGATCTTCGGCTCGGACGCGAGCGTGCGCGCGATCGCCACGCGCTGGCGCATGCCGCCCGAGAGCTCGCTCGGAAACCGCCGCTCGAAGCCGTCGAGGCCGACCATCGAGATGAAGTGGCGGGCGCGCTCGGAGCGCTCGTGCCTGCCCATGCCGGTCAATTCGAGGGGGAACGCGACGTTGTCGACCACCGTGCGCCACGGGAACGTCGACTCCTCCTGGAACACCATCCCGATCGCGGGGTGCGTGCCGGAGATCGTTTCGCCGCCGACGGTCACGCGGCCTTCGTAGTCGCCGAGGAGTCCGCCGATGATGTTGAACAGCGTGGACTTGCCGCAGCCCGACGGTCCGATCACCGACAGGAACTCGCCCGCCGCGACGGCTCAGCGAAAGGTGATCGACGGCGGTGACGACTCCTTCGGCGGTGACGAACCGCTTGACGATGTTGTCGACCTCGAGGGCGTGCTCCGCCGCGTCGGCCGCCGGCGTCGTGCGCGCGAGCATGCCCGGGTCAGCGGCCACGCCGTGCTCCCGTGGGCAGGGCTGCGCTCGCCTCAGCGGCCATGCCGAGCCCCCGGCGTCAGCGCTGCGCTCATGGCAGGCGTGTATCCCGGCACGACCCGCACGTCGACCACCGCCACGCGTCCGGAGTCCACCGCCGCGATGGCGCGCGTGAACGCGTCCTCGAGATCCTCGATGCGCTCGACCGGTCCCAGTCCGAGCGCACCTTGCGCCTGCGCCATCTGCGCGAGATCGATGGCCGGGTCCGCCATGCGCTGGCCGATCCACTTGTTCGCCACGGGACGCTCGCGCATGCGCGCCATCCTCTCCTGATGCACCTCGTCGTTGTAGAAGCTCTGGTTGTTGGCCACGACGACGAGCAGCGGAATGCGGTAATGCGCGGCGGTCCACAGCGCCGTGACGCCCATCAGGTAGTCGCCGTCGCCGCAGATCGCGATCGGCAGGCGTCCCGATTCGCGCAGCGCGAGCGCCGCGCCGACCGCGATGCCCGGGCCGGCGCCAATCCCGCCGCCGCCATCGGAGCCGAGATAATCGAGCGGATGACGCAGCGGCCATGCGCCGCCGTTCCAGGACAGCGGCAGATGCACGAGCGACACCGCTCGGGTCCCCACGACCTTGCGCAGCGCGCGTGCGAGCGCATCCGTGTCGAGCACGGGCGTAGCGCCGCTCGCGCTCGCACCAGGCGACGCTTGCGCCGCCGCGGCCGGTTCGACCCTGGGTCGACCCTGGGTCGACCCAGGGTCGTGGGTTGCGGCCGGGCGCGATCCGAGCGCCGCGAGCAGCAACGGCACCGTCGCATCCGGCTCCGCGGCGAGCATCACGTCCGCGGGCGGAAACGCCTGGTGGTCCATGCTCCAGCCGTTGTGCAGCACGTGGTCGAGCGACACCTGCACGATGCGCGCGCGCACGTCGGTGCCGAAAGCCGTGCGCAACGTGCCGCCGAGATCGACCCAGTCGAGGCTCAGGATCGCATCGGCGCTCGCGATCGTCGTCGCGATGTCGGCGCTCGTGAGCACCGACGGAGGTTGCGCGTGCAACGGATGATCGGTCGGAAAGGCGGCCCCGACCTTGAGATCGGTGAGCACGCGCGCGCCCAGACGTTCGGCGAGCGCTATGCGCGCATTCCACGCGTCGAGGTCGCGCGACACGCGCCCCATCAGGATGACCGGCGCCTTCGCATCCTGCAGCACCCTCGCCGCAGCCGCGACGTCCTGCGCCGCCGGGACCGCGCGCGCTGGGGCGCGAAAGCGCTGCGGATCGAGCGCAGGCAACGGCTGCGCGAGCGGCGCCTCCTGCATCTCGGCATCGAGATTCACGTACACCGGGCCTTGCGGGGCAGCCTGCGCGAGCCACGCCGCACGCAGCAACGACTCGCGCACCGCGGCCGGCGAAGCGGGCTGATCGTCCCACTTCACGTAGGAGCGCACGATCGCGCCCTGGTCGCGCGCGGTGTGGATCCAGTCGATCCACGGCCGGCGCTTGGCCGCATCGACCGGCCCGGTCGCGCCGATCACGATGACCGGCATGCGATCGCACCAGGCGTTGAACACCGCCATCGCGGCGTGGAAGAGTCCCACGTTGGAATGCACCGCGACGGCGAGCGGGCGCCCGGTCACCTTCGCGTAGCCGTGCGCGATCGCGACGGCGTGCTCCTCGTGCAGGCACAGCAGCATCTGGGGCCGCTCGTTGCCGAGATGGTTGACGAGGCTGTCGTGCAGGCCGCGGAAGCTCGCCCCCGGGTTGAGCGCGATGTAGGGCACGCCAAGCGCACGCAGCGTCTCGGCAGCGACGTCGCTGCCGAAGCGCGCGGGCCCGGGCACGACCTGCCAGGCATTTCACGCAGCAATGGCTCCAACGTCGGGCGAACCGAAGGTTTGCTTGTTTGAATTGGCTCGTTGTTCGGTAAGAAGCCTCCCGAACAACGATCGCAGGTGTTGGTCTTTACCGCGGCGGGATCTGGATCAGCTCCGCGAGCTGCTGCTTCGTAAGCTGGCTCGCGGTGTACTTGAGCTGCACCGCGTCCTGCACGATGGTGTCGAGACCGACGACCTTGTCCGGATCGATGGCTTCCTTGGGGAAGAAGCCATCGCGCGTGCGCGTCGCCTTGGCTTCGGTGATGCCCACGAAATCGGCGTACACCTTGAGCGCCGCGGGGTCGCTGTACATGTGGTCGATCGTCTCGCGATACGCCTTCATGAAGCGCTCGATCACCGGCTTGCGCTGCTGCATCGTCTGCGCGTTGGTGATCAGCAGGCGCACCGTCTGGCCCTTGAACGCGGCGGCGTCGTTGCCGGTGGCGACGATGCGGATCTGGCCGGCATCGAGCTGGTCGAGACCGAACGGCGGTGCCGCCCAGCCCACGTCGATCTGTCCGGACATCACCTGCGTCAGCGTGGGAGCCGGCCCGCCCGTGCTCACCGGCTTCGCCTTGAGGTTGTACTGCTTCATGAAGGCCGTGACGATCCCGTGCGTGGACGATCCGTTCGTCGAATACGAGAGGGTCTTGCCTTCCGTGTCCTTCAGGGACTTGATGGGCGAATCGGCCTTGGCGTACCAGAAGAGATCCTTGGCGCCGGTGGTTTCGGCGCCGATCACGCGCACCGGTGCGCCCTTCGAATAGGCCCCGAGCACGCCCATCACGCCGGCCGCGACCCCGATGTCGACGCTGCCCGAGATGACGGCCTGCTGCGTCTCGCCACCGCCCTGCGTGTACAGGATCTCGAGGTCGAGGCCGTGCTTCTTGAAGATGCCCATGCGCTTGCCGACCTCGGCGACGGACGTGTCCCAGTTGCCGCGCTGTCCGACGGCGAGCTTGAGCGTGTCGTCCGCACGGGCCTGCGGCACGCCCACGCCGAGCACGAGCGCGACGATGGCGGCCCCCCACCACTTGAATGCCTTCATGACTCCTCCTTGAGATCGCCGTTCGTAGCGACGGCGTGAAGCAAGCCGCTGGCAGCGGCGTTGCATGTGCCGTCCGGCCCCTCGCCGGACGGCAAGCGCGATGGTACCAGCCGGACAGCCCTTCAGGCCGGGCGTTCGCCCGCGTCCGCCGCGGCCCCGGGACCCGAGGCGTTCACCCGCGGTCGGGGCGCGCAGCCGTTGCACCCCGCGCGATGGACTCGCACACTATGGGCATCCCGACGCTGCGATGCGCTTCGAAGGAGGAGCCGTCATGCATCCGCTTCTGCATTTGAATCCGAACCTGAAGCTGCACCGCAACCCCCTGCTCGATCCGATCGAGGCGCCCACGCCGGATCCCGTCGAGGATCCGATACCCGATCCTCTGCACGAGCCCGACTCGCAGGACGAGCCCGTGCGCGAGCCCGACAAGAAGCCGAATCCGGAGTAGCGCGACCCTGGGTCGACCCGGGGTCGGAGTCCCGGAACGCGAAAGGGGCGGCCGCGGCCGCCCCTTCGCCTGTCGGTGAATCGCGATCAGAAGCTCGTGACGTTGACGCCCCCGGCGCCCACGGCCACGTAGCTCGTCCCGCTCGCCGCAACCGCATTGAGCGTTGCGATCGTCGGCGGCGGCACCACGGTCCAGGTGAGGCCGTCGGCGCTCGTCAGGATGCGTCCGCGCTCGCCCACGGCGACCAGCTGGGTGCCGACGGCGATCGCGTTCAGGCGATCGCTCATCGGATCGGGCGCCGCCGCCCAGGTCGTGCCGTCCGTGCTGGTGAGGATCGTGCCCTGGTCCCCGACGGCGACGAAGCGTGCCGCGCCGTACGCCACGCCACGCAACGCCGCTTGCGTGCCCGAGCTGCGCACCGTCCACGTCACGGCATCCGTGCTGGTGACCACAGCACCCGCATCGCCCACGGCGACGTACGTCCCGTTGCCGTAGGTGACGGCGCGCAGGTTCGCGGTCGTCCCGGAGGACGATGCCGTCCACGTCGTGCCGTCGCCGCTCGTGACGATCGTCCCGGCGTCGCCGACGGCGACGAAGGAGCCGCTCGCACCGGTGATCCCGTTGAGGCCTTGCGCGCCCGCGGTGGCGCTGGTCCACGTGACCGTATCGTTGCTGCGGATCGCGACGCCGTTCGCCCCGACCGCCACATACACGCCGTTGACGTAGGTCGCGGCGTTGAGATCGGCCGTCGTGCCGGAGGTGCGCGTGACCCACGTGGTCGCGTCGACCGAGTCGAACACCGCCCCGCCGCCGCCCACGACGACATAGCCGGCCGCCACGCCGAAGGCCGCGCCGTTCAGGCTCGCGGTGGTGAGCGGCGTGCCCACCGTCCAGGTCGCTCCCGCCGGGCGCGGGGTTGCGCTCACGACGGGCGTGCCCGAGCCGCCGGGGCCGTTGTCGGTCCGGCCGTTGATGGTGAAGTAATACGTGGTGCCGTTCGCGAGGCCGGGAATGACGAGCGGGCTCGCAGCATTGCGCAACACGACGGTGCCCGGAACCGTGACGAAGTTTTCCGGCGTGATCGAAGGATCGGGGGCGTAGAACACCCAGTAGTCCACCCCGGCCGACGCGTTCCAGGTGAGCGTCACCTGCGAGTCGCCCGCCACCGCAACGACCGTGGACGGCGGATCGGCCGAGCTGCCGCCACCGCACGCCGCCAGCAGCGCCGGCAGGCACAGCACCAGGAGCGCGCGCAACGTGCCGCCCAGGCCACCGCGTTGGCGCGAGCCAAGGAATCGTTCGACGGCATGCCGCCACCCGCCCAGCCGTTGCGACGGCTGCGCCTCACGCTGCATCGTTATCGCCATAGTCCCGGTGCCATGAAAGGATTGCGCCGCACGCCGATGCCGCACGAAGGCGGCACCGCACGCACTGCAACCGCGAATCGCTAGCATGCGCGCGTACTGCGCCTCCGGGACGCAGCGTGCGCAGCCGGGTGAGCGATCAGGCGCTGCGCGAATTGCGATCGACGTCCGTCGAATCGCTGGCCGCGTCGCCCGGAGCGATGTCCAGGCGATCCCAGCCTCCGAAGATGACGCCGTCCACGTTGCGCACGCCGGCGGAGGGCTTCGGCGCGTCGAGGTATCGCCGGCCAAGCGCCGCGATGTCGTGCGCGAGGGACGCCTTGAGCGCCGAGTGCTCGCGTCGAAGATGCTCGAGCTCGCTCTGCAAAAGCCCCACGCGCACGCGCAGGTCGCGGATGACCGCGTCCTTGTCCTGCGGACCTCGTTCGTCGGGTTCGCTCATGATGGGTGGGCTGTTTCGTCGCTCGCCGGATGATGCCCCGTTCCGGCGAGCGATCAATGCAAGGCAGCGACGCGTTCTCGTGTAGGACATGGACTACAGCAAGGCTGCACGCGAGCCGCCGCACGGCATCGTCGCGGCGTGCGCGAGCGCTACGTGCGCGTGAAATGCCGGAGCAGATACACGGTCAAGTCGGGCGCGAGAATCGGACGTGGACCCGGATACGCGCGCATCACGACCCGCACGAGCTCGCGATTGGCGGGGGTGACGGCGAAGCGGTTGGACACGAGGAAGTGGTCGATGAAGCGCCCGCTCGTCCAGGACTCCGTGTCCGAGACGAGGACCGGCTCGTAGCCGGGCTTGCGTCGGCGCTGCTTGGCGATTGTTTCCATGGGTTTCGATGCTGCCGCGCCGGGCCGCGCGGGGTGATGGCGAAAGCGGTTGTCCAACGGACGAGCCGCGACACGACTCGACGCTGCACAGAAGTCCTTTGAGCGGACGCAGACGCGAGCGTTCGCTTCGACGTGCGAGCGCGCACGGCAAACGCAGGGAACCTCGTCGCAAGACGCCCAGTCGTACCGCACGCGTTCTGCGCGGCCGCAGGGAGTGGCCGCGCCCCCACCTCGCGCGGAGAAGATCAATGAAAAAAATTCCGCTGCTGCGCTGGTGCAGCGTTCTTCTGGTTCCCTTGACGCTCGCAGCGTGCAACTCGCGCGAGGAAGCGCCGCCTGCAGCCACCTCGTCCGGCGCCATCGCCGGTGCCGGCACGACGGCCAATGCGCCCGCCGGCGCCGCGGCCGGGTCGGCGGCACCCGCATCGACGGGCGCCCCATCGTCGACCACGGGCGACCGCTATGACATTTCGCGGATGGACCTGCAATCCGCCGCCCGCGGTGCTCTCGAACGAGCGCCACACCGGCGCGTTCGCGCAGGGCAGCGCACTGTCGATGGATGCCGCGGTGAAGCCGCTCGTGCCCGATCCGGTGAAGGAGATCCGCCTCGACACGACGCACAAGATCATCGAGATCGCGCCGGGGGTGAAGTTCTCGGCGTGGACTTTCGGCGACCAGGTGCCCGGGCCGGTGATCCGCGCGAAGGTGGGCGATCGCATCAAGTTCTCGATGACCAACCGCTCGGACGAAGCCACACCCGGCATCAGGTTCACGGCCGCGCCGATGATGCACTCCATGGACTTCCACTCGGCCATGGTGTCGCCGCAGGACAAGTACCGCTCCATCGCGCCGGGGCAGACGATCAGCTTCGAGTTCACGCCGAACTATCCGGGCGTGTTCATGTATCACTGCGGCACGCCGATGGTGCTCGAGCACATCGCATCCGGCATGTACGGCATGATGATCGTCGAGCCGCGCGAGGGCTATCCCACCAAGGTCGACCGCGAGTACGCGGTCATCCAGAGCGAGTTCTACACCAAGCCCGATCCGGCGAAGCGCAAGATCGATGGCGTTCCGCTGTACGTGCTCGACGGCGATCGCGTGCGTTCGAAGGCGCCGACCTACACCGTGTTCAACGGGCGCTACAACGGCTTCGTGGACAAGCCCCTCGCCGCGAAGCCGGGCGAGCGCGTGCGGCTGTTCGTGCTGAACGTCGGCCCGTCGAACACGTCGAGCTTCCACGTGGTGGGCACGATCTTCGACCGCGTGTGGATGGACGGCAATCCCGACAACCAGTTCCGCGGCATGCAGACCGTGCTGCTCGGATCGTCGTCGAGCGCCATCGTGGAGTTCGTGATTCCCGAAGCGGGCAGCTACGTCATGGTCGACCACCATTTCGCGAACGCCTCGCAGGGCGCCGTGGGCGTGATCGCGGCGGGCGGCCCGGGCGAAGGCGGCAATCCCTCGGAGCACGAGCACCACAACATTCCGGCGACGGCGGCGCCGGTCGATCCGGTCGCGGTGCGCGGCAAGCTCGCCTTCGAGAGCAAGTGCCTCGCGTGCCACTCCATCGCGGGCGGCGACAAGGTCGGGCCCGATCTGTACCAGGTCACGAAGCGCCGCGACAACGCGTGGCTCACGCGCTGGCTGAAGAGCCCCGAGCAGATGCTGCAGACCGATCCGATGGCGAAGCAGATGCTCGACAAGTACAAGCTGCCGATGCCCAACCAGAACCTCAACGAGCAGGAGATCCGCGAATACATCGCGTACTTCCACTGGGCGGATGCCAACGTGCAGCCGCAGGGCACGACGCAACCGCAGCCCGCGGCGCCCGGTACCGCCCTGCCGCCGGGCAGGACGCTGTCCGCACCGCCGGGCGTCGCGCCCGCGAACCCGGCAGCGGGCAGGTGATCGTGGGCCGCGCGCTCTTCCTGCTGCTCGCATGCCCCGCGGCGGCGCTCGCGCGCGTGCGCGGCATCGACGCCGACAGCGTGCGCGCCGCGGCGCAGCCCCTTGCGCTATCCTTCGCCTTCGACCCGGCCGCGCAAACGACGCGCAGCGCGCTGCGCGACATCGAGCGGCACGCGAAGGTGCCGGGCATGAAGCTCACGTTGCTGCGCACCGTCCGCTGATCCCCGCGGGCTCGCGCTTTCACGCCGATGCCCACTCTCGATCCCGCACCCGCGACACCTGCCCCGACGCCGCGCGGCTTCGCGCTGTTCGCGCTCGGCTTTCGTCCGTTCTACCTGCTCGCGAGCGTATTCGCGTCGCTCTCGATCCTGCTGTGGATCGCCGGCTACGCGGGCTACATCGCGCCGGTGTATCGCGCCGATCCGGTATGGCACGCGCACGAGATGCTGTACGGCTACACCATCGCGGTCATCGTCGGCTTCCTGTTCACGGCGGGACGCAACTGGAGCGGGCAGCCCACGCCCACGGGAAACGCCGCTCGCCGCGTTTGCGCTGCTGTGGATCGCCGGACGCGTGCTGGTCCTCACGCCGTTCGCGTTCGCGGCCGCGGCGGCGAATGCGGCGTTTCCGATCGCCGCCGCGATCGGCCTTGCGCGCCCGCTGATTCGCGGCGGCAATCGACGCAACTACTTCTTCGTCGGCGTGCTGCTCCTGATCGGCTTCGCCACGCTCGGCGTGCACCTCGCGCGCGCCGGGCTCTTCGCGTGGCCTGCGCGCGTGAGCGTCCAGATCGGGCTCGACGCCGTAATGTTCGTCATGGCGGTGATGGGCGGACGAGTGATCCCGATGTTCACCAACAACGGCGTTCCCGGCGCCGGCGCCCGCCGCAATCCCGTGCTGGAACGCATCGCGCTCGGATCGGTGCTCGCGCTGCTGATCGCGGACGCCGCGCAGGCGCCGGCCCCGGTCATCGCCGTCGTCGCGCTGGCCGCCGCGTTCGCGCAGGCGCTGCGCCTCCTGCTCTGGCAACCGTGGTGCACGCTGCGCACGCCGATCGTCTGGGTGCTGCATGCCGCATACGCGTGGATCGCGATCCATCTCCTGCTGCGTGCGCTTGCAGCGATGCAGTGGGTCGCGCAGCCGCTCGCGACCCACGCCCTCACCGTCGGCGCGATCGGCGGGCTCACGATCGGCATGATGACGCGCACGGCGCGCGGTCACACGGGACGCCCGCTGGTGGCGGATCGCTACGAGGTCGCGTGCTACGTGCTCGTGCAGCTGGCGGCGATCATCCGCGTGTTCGGCGGCATGATCGCCGCGTCGGATTACGTCGGCACGGTGCTCGTGTCCGGCCTGTGCTGGTCGGCCGCGTTCGCGCTCTATGCCGTGCGCTACTGGCCCGTGCTCTCGCGGCCTCGCATCGACGGCAAGCCCGGCTGAGAGGAGCAACGCGTCGCGTCGCTGCGCGGCCATGCTGCGCACCGACGGCATCCGCGCGCCGGGCTTTCGCGCTCGGCAATGCGTGCGCTTCAGTGGTGCGCGTGCTCCGCGCCGGCGTCGCCATGCGCAGCGGCCGCGGCATCCGCTGCGTTGTACAGCCCCTCGACGTAGTGCACGTACTGCACGTACGCTCCCACGTACGCGCGTCCGGCTTCCACGTCCTTCGGATCGAACGTCTTCTTCGCGAGCACGCGCTCGAACTGGCGATGCAGGCCCTGGTGGGTGCGTTCGGTCAGCATGGTCGCGACCGGCTCGAGCTTGCCGGTGGCGAGCGCGCGATCCGCCGCCGCGATGGAGGGCTCGACGCCTTCGGCCTTGAGGCCCGTGTAGGGCGCGCCCTCGCCGGCCCGGTGCACGCGCACGAGCGTCTCGAAGAAGTAGCTGTCGGCGAGGTCCTTCGCAGCACCGCCCGTCTTGCGCACCGCGCGCGCCCTGTCGAAGGCTTGCCGGATCTCGCGCTCGTCGCCTTGCTGCACCCAGGCGAGCACGGCACTCACATCGCCGCTGTCGAGCGACTTGCGCGCGGCCGTGACGACCGGTCCGTCGAGCGTATCGCAGTGCGCTGCCGCGGGCCCGGACCAGGCCAGCACGGCAGCGACCGAAGCAGCGAGCACTCCCATCGAAAGCTTCATCGTCGTTCTCCTCGATTGCGCGGTGGCGCCGCGGTTCGGCGCTGCACCGGTGCGAGGATGGAGTCCGGCGCGCCACGGCCGTTCCGGCGGAGCGGGGAAAGCTTGACGGTTGCTAAGCTTCGGGCCCGTTCGCCTGCCACTTGCGCAGGCGCGCCACGTCCGGCACGCGCAGGTCGCGCCCCTGCACGACGACGAGGCCGTCGCGCGCGAGCTCGTGCATGAGGCGCGACAGATGCTCCGCGCTGACGTTGAGCTGCGACGCAAGCGCGCGCTTGGTCACGGGCAAGCGCACCATCGCATCGCCTTCCGCGCCGCGCAACTCCGGCCGGCGCAGCAGCCACGCCACGAAGCGCCGTGCAGAGGAATGCAGGGCGTAATCGTGCAGCTGGTGGACGAGCCCTTCCACGCGCTGCGCGAGACCCGCGATGATGCGTCGCGCGAACAGCGGATTGCGCTCGAGGCCGCCGAAGATCGCGTCCTTCGCGACGTGCAGCACGAGCGAATCCGCGAGCGCCGTCGCCGTGACGATGTAGGGACGATCGAGAAACATGATCGCGTCGCCGAACGTGGACCCCGACGCCACGACATCGACGATGCGCTCGCCGCTGCCCGGACCGGGCGCCGCCAGCTTGACGCTGCCGTACACCAGGGCGTGCAGCCCGGTGGGCGGCTCGCCGAACCGGAACAGCACGTCGCCGCGCGCGAGCGAGCGCCGGGTCGTGGCTGCAGCGAGGCGCTCGATGTCGTCCTCCGGCAGGCCGCTGAAGAGCGGCAGGCGCGCGAGAAACGTCTCGACGCGAATGAGTCGGCGCATGGAACGATGTTGGTGTGGCCGGACGGCGATGCATTGAGGAATGTCAACGGCGGGCCGCCGCGGCACCCACCGCTTGACGATCCTCAACGGGGCAGCGTGCGCCGCGCACTACCGTAGAGGCGTTCGCTGACGACAGGAGATCGGCATGAAACGCAAGCTCATCGCAGGTCTGGCGCTGGCATGCCTCGTTTCGGTGTGCGCTCACGCGAGCGACGATGCGCTCACGTGTCCCGTCGGGAGCGCGAACGCTACCGCCGGCACGTCGACGCGCGACGCGGCCGCCGAAACCCTGTTCACGCGACCGGAGGAAAGCGTGCCGGCCAGCAAGCGCACCAACCGCGGGCTCTACGTCACCGCGCAGGACACGTACGACATGCTGCAGGAAAGCGCGGCCAAGGTGCTGTTCGTGGACGTGCGCACGCGCGGCGAGCTGCAGTTCATCGGCATGCCGACGCTGGTCGACGTGCACGTGCCGTATCTCGTCGAAGCCGAGCCCCCGCAGTGGGACGAAGCCTCGTCGGCGTTCAAGCTCGTGCCCAACGCCGGCTTCGTTGCGGGCGTCGACCGCGCGCTCGCGCGCAAGCAGCTCGACCGCGATGCGCCGGTGATCGTGCTGTGCCAGGGCGGGCTGCGCGCGGCGCGGGCGGCCAACGCGCTGACGGCGGCGGGCTATCGCAACGTCTACGCCGTCATCGACGGCTTCGAGGGCGATCCGGCCGCAGACGGCCCGGCCAAGGGCCAGCGCATCGTGAACGGCTGGCGCAATGCAGGCCTGCCGTGGACCACGCGCCTCGACCGCGTGGTGGTGTTCGCCGGGGACTGACTCCGCACGGCAGCACCACCTCCGGTTTCACCCGGGAGCCGCAGCCGCGGCTCGCCCGGGCCACTCAAGCCTCGGTCGCTTGCGAGCCGATAAGCACGCAAGGCGCCTTCGCCCACCCCGGGCAGCGGGCGCCGCTCGCGTCGCCTCCGTGTTCGGAACACTTGTGCCGGACGAGCGGGGCAAGGTGCCCGCATGAAGCCCTCCAACGACGGCCAGCAACCCGCTCCGGACGACAGCCTGCTCCACACCGACGACGCGTCGCGCGCCAGGTACTTCGAGGCGGTGCTGGAGGACCTCGCACGATTGCTGGGTCCACGCGCCGACGAGCCCGAGCGCGCGGCCGAATGAGCTCAAAGCGGCGCGCAGTCGCGACGCGAAGCACGCGATGCGCTTGCGCGTGCCCCTCGCGCTACAATACCCGTTCCATCGGGGAGTAGCCGCCGCTTTCGAGCGGGACTGCGTCAACATGCTTGGCCCGTGCGGACGCGTTTCGCCCGCGCGGCCATGGCGCAGTCGGCACCACTGCTGCATCGAGGTGCGCCTGGCGAGACCTTTGGCATCGGCGCCGCCGTTGGGCGGAGCGCGCCGTGCCATCGGTTTCATCCGCCCGCGTCAGGTGCCCGTTTGGAAGCCTTCCTCGTCGCCACCGGGGTCGTGGCGTTCGCCGAAATCGGCGACAAGACCCAGCTCCTCGCACTCGTGCTCGCGGCGCGATTCCGGCGACCGCTGCCGATCGTCGCGGGCATCTTCGTTGCGACCATCTTCAATCACGCGCTCGCGAGCGCCGTGGGCACGTGGCTCACGTCGGTGCTGGGTCCGGAGGTGTTGCGCTGGGTGCTCGGCCTCTCGTTCATCGCGATGGCGGGGTGGCTGCTGATCCCGGACGATGTCGATGCGAGCGAGGTCGTGCAGAGCCGCCACGGCGTCTTCGTCACGACGGTCGTTGCCTTCTTCCTCGCCGAGATGGGCGACAAGACGCAGATCGCGACCATCGCGCTCGCAGCCCGCTACAACGCGTTCTACACGGTCATCGCGGGGACGACGCTGGGCATGATGCTCGCCAACGTTCCGGCGGTGTACGTGGGCGATCGCGTCGCCGGCCGGCTGCCGGTCAAGGCGGTGCACGCGATCGCGGCGGCGATCTTCGTGGTCATCGGACTCATCGTCCTGTTCGGTCCGCCGATCGTCTGAGATCGTGTGCTCGGGACACTCGGCCCCGGGCATGGGACGGCTGTCACGAAGCCACGGGTGCAGCTTCAGTCCGCAGGAAGCTCGGGCTCTCGCGGCGGCGGCGCCTCGTGCGTCGGCTTGCGCAGCCGGTTGAGGTGCTCGACGTAGCGATCGAAGCCCGCCGCCACCGCCTTCGGTGTATCGGAGTGCCGCAGGACGCCGCGACCGATGACCGTCTCCCGATCGAACTCCGCGAGCACCTTGGCTTGCATGTCCCGCGGCAGCGCCCTCAGGATCGAGATCACCAGGCACTGCAACGCCATCAGCTCGCCTTTCTGGTCGTTGACGACGTCGGCGATCCTGTCGACGGAAACCATTGCGGACTCCCCTGACCGTAATGTGAACGCAAGCGCCCCGTGCCTCCGGGCGGCCTTCAGGTTTCCACCGCAGCGACGAGGCGCAGGCGCGTGATCTCCGAGGGCGCGCCCAGCCGCTTCGGCGGCCCCCAGTAGCCGGTTCCTCGGCTCACGTAGACCCAAAGATCGTGCAGCCGATGCAGCCCCGCGGTGAACGGCTGCTGCAGGCGCACGAAGAAATTCCAGGGCAGGAACTGGCCGCCGTGCGTGTGGCCCGACAGCTGCAGGTGGAAGCCCGCCCGCGCTGCAGCGAACGCGGAGCGCGGCTGGTGCGCGAGCAGCACCTTCACGCCGGCATCCGCAGGCGCGCCCTGCACGGCAGCTTCGGGGTCGCTGCGGTGCGCGGGATCGAAGTGATGCGCGCTGTAATCGGTGACGCCTGCCACGACCACCGCCTCCCCTTCGTGCCGGAGCACGACATGCTCGTTCACGAGTACGGACACGCCCAACCGTCGCAATTCCGCGATCCACGGACGCGCGCCCGAATAGTACTCGTGATTGCCGGTGACGAAGTAGGTCCCGTGCCGCGCCGAGAGTCGCGCGAGCGGCTCGGTGTGCGCCGCGAGCTGGCGCACGCTGCCGTCCACGAGATCGCCCGTGATGGCGATCATGTCCGCCTCGATCGCGTTCACCGCATCGACGATGCGCTCGAGGTAGTCGCGCTTGATGGTGGGCCCGACGTGCACGTCGCTGATCTGGGCGATGATGAAGCCGTGCAGGGGCTTGGGCAGCCCGGGAATGGCGATGTCCACCGAGCGCACCGCCGCGCGGCGGCGCGCGTTGGCGAAGCCCACGATCGTGAACAGGGCCGCAAGGATCGGCACGGCCGCGGCGCTCGCCGCGTCGAGATCGGCCGGGGCGAACGGCAGCGCGAACAGCAGGCGCGCGGCATGCGCGAGCAACAGCAGGACATCGCGCAGGACCGTCAGCACGAACAGCGACGAGAACGATCCCATCGCGAGGAGCCCCGCCCACGCAAGGCGTTCGCCCGCCCCCTCGCGCTCGCGCCGCCGCCAGCCCATGCCGAGGGGCATCAGCAGCAACGACGCGGCGAGCCACAGCGCAACGATCGACTGCGCGGCAACACCGCCGGGCACGGCGGGAAGCAGGCGCAGCGCGACGTAGCCGTGCAGCAGAAGGACGAGCGCAGTCAGCCGGGTCACGCGGCCCACGCTTGGGCCGCGAGCGCGCGCCCGACGCCATGCGCCGCTCCCCGGCGTAGCCTGCCCGAACGCCTCGGCGTGCCCGGGCGCGCCGCTGCCGCTCCGTCGTCCCCAATCGAACCATCCCATGGCAAACCTCCTCGTCGCCCCTCGTCGGGGCAGTTCGACTTAGAGCCCGAAAATGGGGCCAGGTGCCCCTGCGGACAAGATCGCGCAATGGCGAATCCTTGATTTGGCCCAAATACAGCCGCCCCCCTCACTCCTAAGCTGCCCATCACACGGCCCGCTGCGGCCGGCGACGAGAGCGTGGCATGCACGAGATCCGGATCCACGGACGAGGAGGACAGGGGGCGGTGCTCGCAGGGGCCATCCTCGCCACTGCGTTCGTGCAGGAAGGCCGCCACGTCGTCGCGGTGCCGTCGTTCGGCTTCGAGCGGCGCGGTGCGCCGGTCGCGAGCTTCCTGCGCGTGGACGACCACCCGATCCGGCAGATGACCAACATCTACCGGCCCGACTGCATCCTGTGCATCGACCCGACCGTCGCACGCGCCGTCAACATCTTCGAAGGCGTGACCGCGGGCGCAACGCTGGTCCAGACCACGGCCCGACCGCTGGCGGACCTCGTGCTTCCCCCGCAGGTCGCCACGGTGGGCCTGTGCGATGCGATCGCGATCGCGCTGGAGATCTTCAAGCGCCCGATCACCAACACGATCATGCTCGGCGCGTTCGCGCGCACGACGGGGCTGGTGTCGCTCGACGCGCTGCGCTCGGCGATCCGCGGCTCGCAGTTTCGCGATGCGGGACTCGCGCAGAACCTCGCCGGTCTCGAGCGCGGCTTCGAAGCGACGACCGTGCATCGCCTGGAGCAAAGGGCGGCGGCATGACGACCGCGACGCAGCGCGCATGAAGCGCCAGGCCTACCCGTTCTTCGATTCGGCGAGCGTGCCGGACGACCTGTGTCCGATCGCGACGCGCCCGAATCCCATGCTGCCGGGCGAATGGCGCAGCATGCGTCCGGTCGTGGATCGCGCGAAGTGCGTGAAGTGCGCGGTGTGCTGGCTCTACTGTCCGGTGCAGTGCGTGGTCGAGAAGCGCGCGTGGTTCGACATCGACTACGCGACGTGCAAGGGCTGCGGGATCTGTGCGAACGAGTGCCCGCATCGCGCGATCTCGATGGTGCCCGAGGCCGCGTGAGCTGAACCCATGACCACGACCGCGGAACGCGCGAAGCCCGCCTTTCTCGTCTGCGACGGCAACGAAGCCGCCGCGTGGGCGGTCGCGATGGCCCGCGTGGACATGGTCGCGGTGTATCCGATCACCCCGCAATCCTCGCTGGTCGAATACCTGGCGAAACTGGTCGCGGACGGCACGCTCGACGCGGAGCTCGTCGACGCCGAGGGCGAGCACTCGGTCCTGTCCGTGCTGCAGGGCGGCGCGCTCGCCGGTGCACGCACGTACACCGCCACCTGCGGACCCGGGCTCGCGTTCATGTTCGAGCCGTACCTGCGCCAGCCCGGCCTGCGCCTCCCGATGGTGATGAGCATCGTCACCCGCGACACGCTCACCCCGCAGAGCGTGTGGGGCGGCCACCAGGACGCGATGTCCGTGCGCGAGGTCGGCTGGATCCAGATGTACTGCGAGACCGTGCAGGAGGTGCTCGACACGATCCTGATGGCGTACCGGGTCGCCGAGCACCGCGACGTGATGCTGCCCGTCAACGTGTGCCACGACGGCAACTATCTGTCGTTCGGCGCCACGCGCGTGGACCTGCCGCGGCAGGAGGACGTCGATGCCTTCCTCGGCACGCCCGACCTCAACTGGCACGCGGCGCTCGATCCGGCGCGGCCGATGGCGATCGATCCGCTGACCGGAGGCGCCGGCGGCGCGGGCCCGCGCACGTTCGTGCGCTATCGCAAGGGCCACTGCGCCGGGATGCAGCACGCGCTGCGCGTGATTCCCGAGGTGCACGAAGCGTGGGCGAGCCTCACGGGACGCATGCACGCGCCGCTGGTCGAGCGCTACCGCATGGACGACGCGCAGATCGCGATCGTCACCCTCGGCTCGATGACCGGCGCCGCCAAGGACGCGGTCGACGAAGCGCGCGAGCGGGGTCTCGCCGTCGGGCTGGTGAAGGTGAAGACCTACCGGCCCTTCCCCGTCGAGGCGCTCGTGGAAGCGCTTCGCGAGGTCGATGCCGTGGGCGTGGTGGATCGCTCGGTGTCCTTCGGCTGGAACTGCGGACCGCTGTACCAGGACGTGGCCGGGGCACTGGGGCACGCGGGCATCGGGATCCCGGCGATGAGCTTCATCGGCGGCCTCGCGGGCGCGGACCTCACCACCACGCACTTCGGTTCCGTGATCGAGCGCGTGGCGCAACTCGCGCGCGAGCGCAACTCCCCCGCCACCGTGTGGCTCAACGAGAACGACTAGATGAAACGCCCCCCGAACTCGCTGCGCTCGCTCCCCCCACTGGGGGGCTGTCAGCGGCTTCGGGCGGCCGGGCGCCACTGAAATGAAACGCCCCCCGAACTCGCTGCGCTCGCTCCTCCCACTGGTGGGCTGTCAGCGGCTTCGGGCGGCCGGGCGCCACTGACCATGCGCCACGCCGACTACGTCATCATCGGATCGAGCCACGCCGCATTGTCGGCGCTGCACACGCTGCGCATGCACGACGAGGCCGGCAGCGTGACGATGATCACGCGCGACCCTGCGCTGCCTTACTCGCCCACCGTGCTGCCGTATGTCGTGTCCGGGCGCTCGAGCCCGGAGCGCGTATTCCTGCGCGACGCCGGCTACTTCGATGCGCAGCACGTGGATCTCCTGCGGGGTGCCGCGGTCGCGCAGGTCGACGTCGCTGCACAAACGGTGCGGCTCGCCGACGGCGACGAGATCGCCTACGCGAAGCTCCTGGTGGCAAGCGGGGCGCGTCCGGTGATCCCGGCCATCCCGGGGCTCGAGGGGGTCCGCTATCACGTGCTGCGCACGCTCGACGACGCCGTCGCCTTGCGCGCGGCCATCGGCACCGCAGGACGCGCCGTGGTGCTGGGCGCGGGGCTCATCGGCATGCACGCCGCCGAGAACCTCGCCAAGGCCGGCGCAAAGGTGACCGTGGTCGAGTTGCAGTCGCACGTGCTGCCCGGCTACTTCGACGCCGATGCCGCGGCGATCATCGAGCGCGCGTTCGCGCAGCACGGCGTGCAGGTGCTCGCCTCGACGCGCGCGGAACGCGTGGACCCGCACGGGGACCGGCTGCACCGTGATCACCGACGCGGGGCAGACGCTCGCGTGCGATCTCCTCGTCGTCGGCGTGGGCGTTGCGCCCGTGACGGATTTCCTCGCGGGCTCGGGCGTCGCGGTCGACCGCGGCGTGCTCGTGGACGACGAGATGCGCTCGAGCGTGGCGTCGATCTGGGCGGCAGGCGACGTCGCCCAGGCCCGCGGGTTCTACGACGGCGCGAAGACGCTCAACGGCATCCTGCCCGATGCGGTCGAGCAGGGCCGCATCGCGGGCATGTCGATGGCGGGCGATCCGGGTGTTGCGCCCTATCCCGGCGGCGTGCCGCTCAACACGTACACGTTCTTCGGTCAGCAGGCCGTCTCCGTGGGCGTGCACGGCGACGGTGTCGCGAACGTCGAGATCGTGCGCCGGCACGATGCCGATGCGGGACGCTATCTGAAGATCGTGCTGCACGAGAACCGCCTGCTCGGCATCTTCGGCATCAACGAGCCGTTCGACCCCGGGGTCATGTGGGAGCTGATCCTGCGGCGGACGGATCTCTCGCCCGTGCGCGACCGCTTCGTCGCATCGCCCGCAGGCGGCGGCGCGCGTGCTCATGTCGAAGACGTGGCGATAAGCGAGCGCGAACGATGCCCGGCGCCTACGACACCATCGCGTTCCATCCGGAGCTCTGCGACGGCTGCAACGCGTGCATGACGGCATGCGCGCACGTCAAGGCCGATTCGGACGACCTCGCCGACTCGCGCATCCAGATCGTGCGCGACCAGGGGACGGCGGCGGCTTCGAGCTCGCGCTGTGCCGGCAGTGCGGCGACCCGAAGTGCGTGCAGAACTGTCCCGCCGCGGCGCTCGGGAAGGACGATGCCACGGGCGTGATCGCGTGGGACGGCACGAAGTGCGTGAACTGTCTCCTGTGCACTGCGGGCTGCGCGTATGGCGGCATCGTGCACAACGCGCACGCCGGCCACGTCGTGAAATGCGATCTCTGCGCCGGCGACCCCGCGTGCGTGAAAGCGTGCGCTCGGCGCGCGCTGCGCTTCGTCACGACCTCGCGCATCTACAACGAGGTCGGGCAGCTCGAGGACCTGTTCGTGCCGGGGCTGTCGGGATGCCAGGGCTGCAACACCGAGCTGATCATGCGCCACACGCTGCGGCGCATCGGGCCGGACACCGTGCTCGCGACACCGCCGGGCTGCATTCCGGGCATGGGATCGGTCGGCTACAACGGCCTCACGGGCACGAAGGTGCCGGTATTCCATCCGCTGCTCACCAATACCGCGGCGATGCTCGCCGGCATCAAGCGGCGCTACAACCGGCTGGGGCGCGAGGTGAATGCGGTGGCGCTCGCCGGGGACGGCGGCACCTCCGACGTCGGCTTCCAGTCGCTGTCCGGCGCGGCCGAGCGCAACGAGCAGATCCTGTTCATCTGCGTCGACAACGAGGGCTACATGAACACCGGCATGCAGCGCTCGAGCTGCACGCCGTACGGCGCGTGGACGTCGACCACGCCGGTGGGCGAACGGGGACACGGCAAGACGCAGGACGCGAAGAACGTGCCCGTGCTGATGATGATGCACAACTGCGCCTACGTCGCGACGGCCTCCACCGCCTTCATGGAAGACCTGTACGACAAGCTGGACAAGGCGATCGCCGCGTCGAAGCAAGGCTTCGCGTACCTGCACATCTATTCGCCGTGCACGACGGGCTGGCGGTTCCCCTCGCAGGACAACATCAACGTGGCGCGCATGGCCGTCGAGACGAACTTCGTGCTGCTGTGGGAGTTCACGCCGGAGGCAGGACTTCGCCTCACGCGCGACATCGACGCGCCGCGGCCCGTGCGCGAGTACCTCGAAGCCCAAGGCAAGTATCGCCATCTCTCGCCGGAGCAGGTCGCGCACATCGAGGCCGGCGTCGCAAGACAGGCGGAGCTCATCCGCGGCCTCGCGCGCAGGGAAGCCGTCGCGGCCGCGTGAGCGTCCGGGCCGACCCAGCGCGGCCAGGCCAACAAAAAGCCCCGCACTCGGCGGGGCTTCGTCGTTTCGGCGGGGCGCCGAACGGTGGCGTCGGTCAGTGCCGGCCGCCCTCGCGGCGGTCGCCGTGGCCGCCGCGATAGTCGCCGCGACCGCGGTTGCCAGCGTGTCCCCGGTAATCGGCGTGCCCGCGATAATCGCGATGACCGTAGTAACCGTAGCCGTAGTTCACGTAGCGCGGATAGCCCCGGTACGCCGGTCCCGAGCGGTAGACCACCGTCGGCCCGACGTAAACGGGAGCGGGCTCGTAGTACACGGGCGCCGGCGCGTAGTACGTCGGAGCCGGCGCGACATACGCAGGCGCGGGCTCGTAGTACGTCGTGCTGGGGCCGTAGTAGTTGCTCGGACCGTAATAACCGCTCGGGCCGTAGTAGTAGCTGCGGTTGATGTCGTTCGCGATCGCCGCGCCCGTGATGGCGCCGAGCGCACCGCCGACCCATCCGCCGTGCGGTCCGTTGATGCTGTGGCCGATGGCGGCGCCTGCAACGCCTCCCAGGATGGCGCCGGCGACCGGATCGGCAGCGTTGGCGGGTGCGGAAATGGCGGCGGTTGCCACCGTTGCGGCAAAGGCGGCCAGGGCCAGGGGTTTGTTCGTCATCTCGATCTCCTGCAGTGGTCTGTTCGGCTGCTCTCGCGAAGGTGCGGATGGGTCCGCTGCGGACAATAACGCGCGGATGCGACCGCCGGTAGTCATGCGCAACAGTCTGTTACAACTTGCGTCCCCACCCCGCCCGGGCAGCGCCAAGGTTGAGCCAAGGGAGTTAGTGCGCCGGCCGACCCCGACAGTTCCCCCAGCAGTTTCCTTCCTGTGGGGTACCTCCGGGATTCCCCGATGGCGATCGAGGGGTTACGAGCTGCACGAGAGCATCGAGCAGCCGGCCCGATGGCGCGCCCAGTCGGGCCGGCGCTGCGCGAAGCGCTCGCGGCCCGGCTGGTCGTCGTAGGGCCGACGCATCACGTCGAGCAACGCGTCGATGCCGCTCGCATCGCCCTCACCGGCCCGGTCGATCGCCTCCTGCGCGAGGTAATTGCGCAGCACGTACCTGGGATTGACCGCGTTCATGCGCGTCCGGCGCCGATCGAAGGCGAGCGCATCCTGCAGGGCGCGCGCCGCGTAGCGCCCGAGCCAGGCCTCGAATTCCGGCCGCGCGTCGCGGGCCTTGTCCGCGTCGTAGAACGCATCGTGCAGCGGGTCGAGGCTCGGCGCACCGAGGTCCACGTCCGCGAGGGCGCGAAAGAAGATCGTCATGTCGACTTCCGCTGCGTGCATCAGCGCGCGCAGGTCGTCCATCAGCGCGACGTCCTCGTCGCGACATTCGGCGAGCCCCAGCTTGGCCGCGATGTTCGCGCGCTCGCACGCGACGTAGGTCTCGACGTACGCGCGCAAGGCCGACTCCAGAGGCTCCGGCGATCCGAACAGGGGCAGCAGCGCGTTCGCGAGCCGACCGAGATTCCAGTACGCGATCTGGGCCTGATTGCCGAACCGGTACCGGCGTCCGCCGGCATCGGTGGTGTTGGGCGTCCAATCCGGATCGTAGTCGTCGATCCAGCCGTACGGACCGTAGTCGATGGTGAGGCCGAGGATCGACATGTTGTCGGTGTTCATCACGCCGTGCACGAAACCCACGCGCATCCAGTGCGCGATCATGCGCGCGGTGCGCTGGCAGACCTCGAGAAACCACGCCGAGCGCAGCGCTTCGCAGTCGCCGTCGCCTTGCGCCAGCAGCTCGGGAAAGTCGCGCCGGATCGTGAAGTCGACCAGTTGCTCGAGGAGCCGCACGTCGTTGCGCGCGGCGGGCAATTCGAAGTGCCCGAAACGGATGAACGACGGCGCTGCGCGGCACACGATCGCGCCCGGCTCCAGCTCGGGTCGCCCGTCGTAGAACATGTCGCGCAGCACCTCCTCGCCCGTAGCCACGAGGCATAGCGCGCGCGTGCTAGGCACGCCGAGGTGGTGCATCGCCTCGCTGCACAGGAACTCGCGGATCGACGAGCGCAGCACGGCGCGACCGTCGGCCGTGCGCGAATACGGCGTCGGCCCGGCGCCCTTCAACTGCAGCTCCCAACGCGCGCCGTCGGCGCCGATCGTTTCGCCGAGCGTGATCGCACGCCCGTCGCCGAGCTGCCCTGCCCACTGCCCGAACTGATGTCCGCCGTAGTTGCCCGAGTACGGCTCCATGCCTTCGGCGAGCGCGTTGCCCGCCATCACCTGCGCGAAGTGCGCCGACGCGATCGTCTCGCCATCGAGCCCGAGCAACGCCGCCATCTCCGGCGACCACGCGAGCAGTCGCGGCGCCGCCACCGGCGTGGGCTGCACGCGCGAGTACAGCGCGCCGTGCACCTGGCGCCGGTGCAGCCCCTCCACCGGATCACCCGGCAACTCGCGGACGAACCGGTTGTCGAAGCGAAGGTCAAGCATGCGGTTGCGCATCCTCATCCCGACACGCCCAGCGCGGCGATCACGTTCCTTCGTCGAGTGGCAGCGATCCCTGGCCGCCGGCCGCGGGCGGCGTCGCAGCGGCGGACGCTGCGGCGGCGTTGACCGACGACATCCGTCGACGCCTTCGCGCCGTGCGGGATCGGCCCCCGAGCGTCATCATCACCGGTGCGTGATCGCTCGTACCGACATCGGCCAGCACCACGCAGCTTTGCGCGCGCGCCGCGACCGATTTCGACGCGAGGACGTAGTCGATGCGCCATCCGATATTGCGCTGGCGCATGTTGCGCCAGGGCGGCCACCACGTGAACAGCCCGTCGTTGTCGGGATCGAGCGTGCGCCCGACATCCACGAGATCCGCGCCGAGGAGCGCGGAAAAGAGCTCGCGCTCCTCCGGCCGCTGACCGATGATGCCGGGCTTGCGCTCGCGCGCGTGGACGTCGATGTCGGCCCGCGCGATGTTGATGTCGCCGCACAGCACCAGCTCGCGGCCTTCGCCGTGCAGGCGGCGGACCCACGCCACGAGCGCCTCGAGGAACGCGATCTTGGCGGCGTAATCCTTGCCGCCGTTCGGCACGTACACCGAGGCGAAGACCAGGTCCCCGAAATTCGCCTGCACGATCCGCGTTTCCATGTCGAAGTCGGGGTGCTCGTATGCGGGTGATGCCGCCCCGAACGCTTCCTTGCGCAGGTGCAGGGAAACGCCGGAATAACCGCGCTGGCCGTGCCAGTACACGTGGTAGTCGGCGAGCTGGCAGCGCGCCGGAACCTGCGCGGGCTCGGCCTTGATCTCCTGCAGGCAGACGACGTCGGGGCGGTCGCGCTCCATCCACTCGCAAAGCTGGGCTTCCCGGGCGCGAATCCCGTTGACATTCCAGGTGGCGATCTTCATGTAGGCACGGCAACGGCACGCAAGAACACCGCCAGGAGATGGGGCGCGCGAGGCGCTTGCGCAAGTCCCATGTCATCGGTTCCCTGCGACCCGGATGCGAGGCGTGCGCTCGCCGCGTGCAATCGTGTTCAAGTCGATGAACGCCACGTGCATCGAATTGCGCTCCCTCTACTTGCGTTCAGTCGACAATTTGAGCAGGATGTGCTGAACTGGTTGATTTGGAACGCTGTCCGAGCCCCCGGAAGCCAGCTGCAGCGCTTGATTGCGTTGTCACGACGGATTCGACCCACACGTGCGCGCCAGCCGCACGAACAAAAGAAATCACCCGAAAGGATCACTCATGCCGAACATCGGAGCCGTGCTCAAGGCGGAAATCGCTCGCCTCTCGCGCAAGGAGGCGCGCAACGAGGTCGAGTCCACCCGCAAGATGTCCGCACAGCATCGCCGCTATATCGCTGCGCTCAAGTCCGAGATCGCGCGCCTGGATCGCCAGGTCACGATGCTGGACCGCCGCGTCGGCGAGCTTACCAAGTCGGTGCCGGCCGCCACGGCGGACAAGCCGCTGCGCTTCGTCGCGAAGGGCTTCCGCTCCCAGCGCGAGCGCCTGGGCCTCTCCGCGGCGGATTGCGCGAGGCTCATCGGCGTCAGCGCCCAGACGATCTACAACTGGGAGCACAAGGTCGCGGTGCCGCGCCGCGAGCAGCTCGTGAACATCGCTGCGCTGCGCGGCATCGGCAAACGCGAGGCGCGTGCGCGTCTCGAGCAACTGAACGGCAGCCAGGGCAGCTGAACGCCTCGCCGCTTCAGGACGAGGTCTGCCACCGCCGGATCAGCACGTCGATGACGTCCTGGCCGTCGGGCGACTTGAGGCGGTGCTGGCGCAACACGCGCACGAGCGCAGGCTTCTCCAGCACGCGATCGTCCGACCGGATCAGGATCCCGGCAATCGCGCGCTGCACGCTCAAGGAGTGCGTCGCGGGGAAGAGCCGCGCGAGCGCCTCCAGCGTCTCGCGGTCGGACACTTGCAGGCCTGCCAGCGTTTCCAGGGCGCCGATCTGCGCCGCGGTGTCGCTCGTTCTCGCCACGTCCGCGGCGATTCCGCGCAGCTCGCGCGCATCCGTCACGGGATGGTGCCGCAGGTAGACCTGCGCCATCTGCAGGTCGGCGTCGCGTGCGCTCGTCAATGCGCGCAGGACTTGCACGTGGCCTTCCTCGCTGCCAAGGCACGCCATGAGCGCCGCCTCGCTCATCCTCGCGCCGCTCGCCGGGGCTGCCGCCGGCAGCGCGCCCGCTTCGCGGCCGAGTACGCCATCGCGGTTGAGCTCGCACACGAGCTCGACGTCGGCCGGCGTAACGGCCGCGCGCGCAAGCTGATCGGCGATCATGCGCACGAGCTCGGCCCGTCGCTGCGCCTCCGATAGCCACCCCAGCCGTGCCGCCACGTCGATCATGCGCGTGCGCGTGGCGGCTTCGTCGGCATCGCGCGCGAACGCGAGGAAGCGCGTGCGCGCGGCGCGGTCCTGCACGATCGCGTCGAGCGCCTCGCGCACCTCCGGTTGCGCACGCTCGGCGGCGTGGAGCTTCGCCGTCGTCTGCTCGATGACGTCCAGGAACATGCGCGTCTCGGCGCTTTCGCGCGCGAGGAGCTCGTGCACGAACCGCAGCTTCTGCGCGAGCGTGCGCGCGTCGTCCGAGAGTCGGCACAGGTCGCGGCGATACGCGGCATCGCCGTCGGCATCGGTCACGCCGCTCGCCGCGGTCATCGACACCGGTGCGAAGAGGCCGAGCAGCTTGCTGCTGGGCCGGCCGCTGCCGATCTCCGCGGCACCGCCGTTCTGGAAGTAGCGCGCGAGCACCGGCCCTGCGGCGGCTCCGAGCGGGGCCTTCGCCGAGAAGCCGTAGATCACGGGCACGTCGTGGAAGATGCGGCGCATGCGATCGCGATTGCTGTCGCCGTGAAGCGTCTCCAGCGCGCGCGTGATGCGGTCCGCGTCGGGCGGCAGATGCCCGGCACGCAGCAGGCTGCGCACGACCTCGGGCGAGGCGCTGTACGCCGGCTCCGCGTTGAGCGTATTGCAGCCGAAGAGGTACACCTCCTTCAGCTGCGCGAAGAGCCCGGCGCACGAGGCACTGCACGAGGCGCGCTGCAGCTCGTCGGTCGGCAGCGATTCGCGGGCGTCGAGGCGGTCGGAGTAGAACTGCGCGCCGCCGTCGAAATGACCGGAGATGATGAGCGCGTCGCAGCGCACGTTGCGCCGGCACGCCGAGGCGAGCCAGTCGGGCCTGCCCTTCTCGACGAGCTCGACGAAGTCGTACTGGCCGGGCGGCAGGCTGCGCCGGAAGATGTCCTTCTCGTCCGGCGAGTTGACCGTGATCGTGCACACGGTCTTGCGGTCGGCGTGAGCGGGAAGCGAGAAGGCGAGGACGAGTACGGCGGCGGCGAGGGCGCGGGCGGCGACCGACATGACCGAACGGGGTGATCGGGGTGCCGTAGTATTGCACGCCTCGGGCCGCGGTGGGCGCCCGCACGCCGGGCTCAAACGACCGTTTTTCCGGCCGATCGCGGCGGCAGGCTAGAATAGTAGGCTCGGATCGCCCGATTCGGAGCCGACTCGGAGTCGACTCGCGATCCCCACACAACAACCGTTTCCGGAGCTGATCGTGCCTGGCTTACTCCCCGACGTCGATCCCGAAGGCCTGCTCGAATACTCGGTCGTCTTCACCGACCGCGCCCTCAACCACATGTCGCAGCGTTTCCAGGGCGTGATGCGCGACATCTCCGGCACGCTGCGCAAGGTGTACAACGCGCGCTCGGCCGCGATCGTCCCGGGCAGCGGCACGTTCGGCATGGAGGCGGTCGCGCGCCAGTTTGCCACCGGCCGCAAGTGCCTCGTCATCCGCAACGGCTGGTTCAGCTACCGCTGGACGCAGATCTTCGAGGCGGGCGGCATTCCGAGCGAATCCATCGTGCTCAAGGCGCGACGCATCGCGGACGGCAAGCAGGCGCCGTGGGCCCCGCCCCCCATCGACGCAGTCGTGCGTACGATCGCCGAGCAGAAGCCGGCTCTCGTGTTCGCGCCGCACGTCGAGACCGCCTCGGGCATCATCCTGCCCGATGCGTATCTCAAGGCCGTCGGCGACGCCGTGCACGCCGCGGGCGGCATGTTCGTGCTCGACTGCGTCGCGTCCGGCGCGATGTGGGTGGACATGGCAGCCAACAGCGTCGACGTGCTGATCAGTGCGCCGCAGAAGGGCTGGAGCAGCTCGCCCTGCTGCGCGCTCGTGATGCTGAGCGAGCGTGCGCGCACCGCGCTCGACTCGACCACGAGCACGAGCTTCGCCTGCGACCTCAAGAAGTGGCTGCAGATCATGGAAGCGTACGAGGCCGGCGGGCACGCGTATTTCGCGACCATGCCCACCGATGCGCTCGCGAAGCTGCGCGATACGATGAAGGAGACCGAGACGTTCGGCTTCGCGCAGGCACGTGCTGCGCAGCAGGAGCTCGGCAACAAGGTCCGTGCGATGTTCGCGCGCAAGGGCATGAGGAGCGTGGCGGCGCCCGGCTTCGAGGCGCCCGGCGTCGTCGTGAGCTACACCGAGGACAAGGACATCCAGTCCGGCCGCAAGCTCATGGGCATGGGTCTGCAAACCGCCGCGGGCGTGCCCCTGCAATGCGACGAAGGCACGGACTTCCAGACCTTCCGCGTGGGCCTCTTCGGCCTCGACAAGCTGCGCAACATCGATCGCACGGTGCGCAACCTCGACGAGGCGTTCACGCAGGTGATGTCGCAGCCGGCTGCGGCGTAACCGCGATTCCTGCCATTCACCCGGCCACCGCCTCGCAGACTGCGCGCGTGACCTGTGCGGTGGTTGCGTTGCCGCCGAGGTCGGGTGTGTGCACCCGCGCCGCGGTGACCTTCTCGATCGCGCGCATCAGGCGCCCGGCGGCCGCATTCTCGCCGAGGTGCTCCAGCATGAGCACGGCGGTCCAGAACGTCGCGATCGGATTCGCGATGCCCTTGCCCGTGATGTCGAAGGCCGAGCCGTGGATCGGCTCGAACATGGACGGGAACTGCCGCTCGGGATTGAGGTTCGCCGTGGGCGCGATGCCGAGACTGCCCGAAAGCGCGGCGGCAAGATCGGACAGGATGTCGGCGTGCAGGTTGGTCGCCACCAGCACGTCGAGCGTCTGCGGCTTCATCACCATGCGGGTGGTGACCGCATCCACCAGCTCGCGATCGACGCGTCACGTCCGGATAGTCCTTCGCCACCTCGAAGAACACCTCGTCCCACAGCACCATGCCGAAGCGCTGCGCGTTCGACTTGGTGACGAGCGTGAGGTGCTTGCGCGGGCGCTTGCGCGCGAGCTCGAATGCGAAGCGATGGATGCGCTCGACGCCCGTGCGCGTGAACACCGCGACCTCCGTCCCCACCTCGATCGGCAGGCCGCGATGGGCGCGTCCCCCGCAGCCGGCGTACTCGCCTTCCGAGTTCTCGCGGACGATGACCCAGTCCACCGCGCTGCCGTCGCGCAGCGGGCTCTGCACGCCGGGCAGCACGCGGGCGGGACGCACGTTGGCGTACTGGTCGAAGCCCTGCGCGATCGGCAGGCGCAATCCCCACAGCGACACGTGATCGGGCACCTCCTGGCTGCCGACGGCGCCGAAGAAGATCGCGTCGAACGCCTTGAGCCGCTCGAGGCCGCCGGGCGGGATGTAGTGCCCGTGCTCGAGGTAATACGTCGGAGCTCCACGGGAAATGCTCGACCTCGAAGCCGAACCCGCCGTCGCGGCGGGCGAGCGCCTCGAGCACCTCGATGCCGGCGCCGATCACTTCCGGGCCGATGCCGTCGCCGCCGATCGCGGCGATCCTGTACTTGCGCATGACGATTCCTGTCCGGGTCGCGCGGGCGCGTGATCGCGCCGGTCGCCCCAGGCGCGAACACCGCAGTGCGCAGCACGAAGATGCTTCGACCTTCCTGCTGCGCCGTGCGCCTGCTATTTGGTCGTGGCGCCGAGATTCAGACGCTTGGCGCCGTCGGTGTAGAGCTTGACCTTGTCCTTCATGAACGCCGTCCATCTCGCCGGGGCCCACGTTCACGAGCTCGAAGCCGCTCCTGGCCGCGAGCTCCTTCATCTCGGGATCGTTGTTGAGCGCGAGCCACAGCTCGGCGATGCGCTTGCGCGCTTCCGGCGGCGTCGACTTCGGCACGCCGATGCCGCGATACGCGCCGTCGACCCAGTCGATGCCGAGCTCCTTGAAGGTCGGCGTGTCGGGCAGGAGCGGATGGCGCTTGTCCATGGCGACCGCGAGCGCACGCACCTTGCCCTTGTTGTTGATCGCGAACGCCGAGTAGGACATCGCACCGTCGACGTGACCGCCGACCACCGAGGTGGTCATGTCGCCCGTGCCCTTGAACGGCACGTACGTCGTCTTGATGCCGAACGTGGCGTCGAGGCGCTCGTGCGCGGCGTGATTCGCGGAATTGAGGCCCGACCCGCCGAGCGACAGCTTGGCGGGCTGCGCCTTGGCGGCCTTGACGAAGTCCTGGATCGTCTTGTACGGGCTCGACTCCTGCACCACCAGCGCATCGGGCGTGTAGTGGAACCAGAAGACCGGCACCACGTCCTCGGTCTTGTACGAGACCGTGCCTTCGATCGGCTGGAACACGATGTGCGGCAAATTGATGCCGACCACGTTGAGGCCGTCGCCGGGCAGCTGGTTCATCTGCGACCACATGAGGCCGCCGCCCGCGCCGGCCTTGTACTGGATGATGGTGTCGATCGCCGGGCACTTCTTCTTCAATACGACCTGCTGGTGCCGCGCCGACAGGTCCGATTCGCCTCCCGGCGGGAACGCCTGCCAGTACAGCAGGTTCTTGTCGGGACAGGTCTGCGCGAGGACGGGCAGCGCAACGAGCGAAAGCAACGCGAGCAGCTTCTTCATGCGATTCGTCTCCCTTTATCGGTTCGATGCGTCGCAGTGCGTTGCCGCGACGGCAAGGCGATTGTATGCCGGCCCCGGCGGCACGACCAAGCGCGGATGGCCGCGGCCGCAAGCGCGGGGCGCGACGTGTGGCGCGCAGCTCAGTCGATGCGCTTCAACTCCGCTTTGTAGAGCTCGCGGCGGCGCACGTAGATCGCGGCCGCATCGGCGATGTTCGCGATCTCCTGGTCCGTGAGCTCGCGCACGACGCGCGCCGGTGCGCCGAGGATGAGCGAGCGATCCGGGAAGGTCTTGCCCTCCGTGACGATCGCGCCGGCGCCGACCAGGCAATTGCGGCCGATGACCGCGCCGTTGAGCACGACGGACTGGATGCCCACGAGCGAGCCCTCGCCCACGGTGCAGCCGTGCAGCATGGCCTGGTGGCCGATCGTGACGTTGCGCGCTATGTTCATCGGAAAGCCGGGATCGGTGTGCAGCACCACCGCTTCCTGCACGTTGGAGCCTTCACCGATGTGCACGGGCTCGTTGTCGGCGCGGATGACGACGTTGAACCAGACACTGGCCCGCTCGCCGAGCGTGACCTTGCCGATCAGGGTTGCATTGGGCGCCACGTAGGCGGACTCGGGAACGACGGGCGCGTCGTCGCGCAGTTGATAGATCGGCATGCGTGGACTCGGAAGTTGGAAGGAAACGGCACCGGAAGGCGGCCGGCGCTCATTATCGCCGAGCCCGGCCAGCGTCGGAGTCGACCCCGAGCCGACGCGGACGCGGAATCGACCCGGATCGACCCGCCCCGCGTGGACCGGGAGTCGACCCGGCGTCGGATCACGCGTGGAGCTCGACCACGTCGCGGTCGGCGAGCGCGTGCTCCGGTCCCACCTGCTGCCCCTCGAAGCCCGAGCGGCCCCACACCCGCGCATAGCGCAGCGTGCGCCCGACATCCTTGTGCACGAGGCGCGCGACGTCGCGCACCGTCTGGCCCGCGCGAATCGCAAACGGCCGTTGCAGATCGGCCGCATGTCCGGGAAGCTTCGTGTACACGCGCACGATCCGCAGGTGCTCGAACAGCCACGCGCCGATTTCACCCAGGCCGAGGCCCGTGGCCGCCGACACGGCGAGCGCGGGATAGCGCATGCCGGTCAGCTCGCGCAAGGTGGCGAGCTCGGCCGGCGCATCGGCGACCCGATCCGCCTGGTTGGCAAGCAGCAGCGCAGGCAGATGCAGCGCGAAGGGATCGTCGTCGATGGCTGCCGATGCCGTGGCCTCGTTGGCCGCATCGCCACCCCAGAGGTGCGTCAGCGTTGCGCGACGTGCACGCAGCGCCGCGTGCACGTCGTCGATCTGCTCGATGCATGCAGCGTCGGCAAGATCGATCACGAGCAGCGCGGCGTCGGCGCTCTGCAGCGTGCTCGCAAGCCAGGGCACCGGGCGCTCGGTCGCCACGGCCGGCAGATCGACGAGCTGGAAGTGCACGTCCTCGAACGCGAGCATGCCGGGGAGCGGGAACTGGGTGGTGAACGGATACGGCGCATCGCGCGCATCGGACGCCGTGAGCCGCGCGTGCAGCAGCGACTTGCCGGCATTCGCGGGACCGATCAGCGCGATCTGCGCCGCGCCCTCGCGATGCACCACCAGCGACGGTCCGCCATGCCCGCCGCTGCGGCGCGCGGTGTCGAGCTCGTCCGAGAGATCCTTGATGCGCGCCTTGATGTCCGCCTGCAGGTGCTCCGTCCCCTTGTGCTTCGGGATCGTGCGCAGCATCTCGCGCAGCAGGTCCAGGCGCTCGCGCGGCTCGCGCGCCTTGCGGAATGCCGCCTCGGCGGCCCTGTACTCGGGACTGAGATTGGCAGGCACGTCGCTAACCTAGCCCAAATCGCAGCGAAGGTCGATGCGACCGGCGGGTCGCGCACCGGTGCGTGGCGTTTGCCTTACCATCGGCCGATCGGCCCACGCAGGAGCGGCGATGCTCGACCCCGATTTCGTCCGGCAGTGGCAAGGCGACGCGGTGCGCAGGTACACCGAGCGCGATGCCATGCTCTACGCGCTCGGCCTCGGCATCGGCGGCGAGCCGCTCGACCCGGCGCAGCTCCAGTTCGTCTACGAGCGCGGGCTCGTCGTGCTGCCCACGATGATGTCGGTGCTGGTCGAGCCCTGGCACCCGTGGCACGACGCGCACAGCGGCATCGATCCCGCGCACGTCATTCACGGCGAGGAGCGACTGCAGCTCGGCGCGTCCTTGCCGACGTCGGGTGCAGTGCGCGTGAGGAGCCGGGTGACGTCGCTGCTCGACAAGGGTGCCGGCGCGGCGGCGACGGCCACGGTCACCCACACGCTGCTCGATCCCGCGACGCAGCGCGTGATCGGTGCCGTCACCAACGTGATGGTGCTGCGCGGCGAGGGTCGCGGCGGTGCCGGCTGGGGGGTCGCCTCGATGCCCCTCCCTCCTCTCCCGGCCCGCGTTGCGGACCACGTCGTGCAGCTCCTCACGCTGCCGCAAGCCGCGCTGCTCCATCGCCTGTGCGGGGATCGCAACCCTCTGCACGCCGACCCGGCCGTCGCGCGCGCCGAAGGCTTCGCGCGCCCTCCGTTGCACGGGCTGTGCACCCTGGGCATCACCGGCTACGCCCTGACCCGGATGTACTGCGAGAGCGATCCGGCCCGACTGCGCGAAATCGCAGCGCGCTTCACCGCGCCGGTCTACCCGGGCGACACCATCCGGCTGGAGACCTGGCGCGACGCGGGCGACGTCCTGCGCTTTCGCGGCTCGGTCGATGCGCGACGCGCGGTCGTGCTCGACCGCGGCAGCGCGCGCGTGGGTCAGGCCGCGGCGTGAGCCGAGGCGGCAGCGACCGATCCGTTCCCGTCGACGCCGCCGCGCGCGGCCGACCGCAAGCGCGTCAGCCGCTGTTGCGCAATCCCGCGGCCAGCCCGTTGATCGTGAGATGCAGGGCGCGCTTGGTGCGATCGTCGGTCTGGCCGGCGCGCAATCGCCGCAGCAGCTCGACTTGCACGTGGTTGATCGGATCGAGGTACGGAAAGCGGTTGCGGATGCTGCGCGCGAGCGTCGGATTCGCGGCGAGCAGTGCCGTGCGCTGCGTGATCGCCAGCAGGTGCCGCGAGGCGCGCTCGTGCTCGGCACCGATGGCCCCGAAAATGCGATTCCGAACCACCGCATCCTGCATCAGGTCGGCATAGCGCGACGCGATCGCAAGGTCGGTCTTGGCGAGCACCATGTCCATGTTGGACAGGAACGCGCGGAAGAACGGCCACTGCGCGTGCATGGTGCGCAGCACGCCCATGCCGCCCGGATGCCGCTCGAGCCAGCGCTCGACGGCGGTGCCGAAGCCGAACCAACCCGGCAGCATCAAGCGGCACAGGCCCCAGCTGAACACCCACGGGATCGCGCGCAGGTCCTCGATGCGGCGCGATCCCGTGCGCGAGGCGGGACGGCTGCCGATGTTGAGCTCGGCGATGTCGCTGATCGGCGTGGTCGCGTGGAAGTAGGCAGCGAAGTCCGGGTCCTCGTACACCAGCGCGCGATACGCCGCGTAGCCCGTGTCGGAGAGCTCCTGCATCACCGCGTGCCAGCGCTGCTCCGCCGGATCGCAGCTCGCGCCTTCGACGAGACTCGCCTCGAGCACCGCACCGAGCAGCGTCTCCAGGTTGTGGCGTCCGAGCTCCGCGTCCGAGTACTTGCTCGCGATGATCTCGCCCTGCTCGGTGATGCGCATCGTTCCGGCCACGCTGCCCGCCGGTTGCGCGAGGATCGCTTCGTAGCTCGGGCCGCCGCCGCGGCCCACGGTACCGCCCCGGCCGTGGAAAAGGCGCAGGCGAATGCGGTGATCCGCGAACACGCGCACGAGATCGAGCTCCGCCAGGTACAGCGACCAGTTCGCGGTGACATAGCCTCCGTCCTTGTTGCTGTCGGAGTAGCCGAGCATCACCTCCTGCAGGTCGTCGCGACTGCGCAGCCACTCGCGATACAGCGGATGCGCGAAGGCGCGCGTCATCGTGCCCGCGCAGCCCGAGAGGTCGGCGATGGTCTCGAACAGAGGCACGATGTTCATGGCCGCGCGCGGCGCCGGCGTGCACGCGAGAAGGCCGACTTCCCGCAGCAGCACGCCGACCTCCAGCAGGTCCGAAAGGCCCTCGCACTTCGAGATCACGTAATTGGCGAGCGCCTGCGCACCGAAGCGCTCGTGGACGTCCGCCGCAACCCGCATGATCGCCATCTCGGAGCGCACCGTGTCCGAGTACTCGAGATACGGCGAGAGCAGCGGCCGCGGGCTCGCGAGCTCGCGCGTGAGCAGCTCGGTGCGCCCGGCTTCGTCGCGGTCCAGGTAATCCGGCGCGACGCGGGCCTGCGCGAGCAGCTCGCTCACGACCTTCTCGTGCACCATCGAGTTCTGGCGCAGGTCGAGGGTGGCGAGATGGAAGCCGAAGATGCGCACGGCCCACTGCAGCGCGCGCAGGCGTCCGTCGGCGAGCAACCCCGAGCGATGGCTGCGCAGCGATGCGGCCATGGTTGCGAGATCGGCATCGAGCTCCGCTGCGTCCGGCGTACGGCTCGCCGTGCACCTGCGGCTCGCGCACGGGCGGCACGCGCGCGAGCTTCTGCAGCGTCGCCGCGAGGCGCGCATAGATGCCGACCAGCGCCTGGCGATAGGGCTCGTCCTTGCGAAACGCGGAAGGGTCGCCGGCGCGCGCCGCGAGCGCCTCGAGCTCCGGCGTGGGCCGCACGAGGCGGCCCGACAGCGACAGCTCGCGCCCGAGCGCGTGCACTTCGTCGAGGTAATGGCGCAGCGCGACCGCGGCCTGCCGCTCGATCGCGGCGGTCAGCACCTCCGCCGTGACGTACGGATTGCCGTCGCGGTCGCCGCCGATCCACGAGCCCATGCGCAGGAGCACTGGCATGCGATACGTCGGATCGAACTCCGGTCGCACGCGCAGCGCGTCCTCCAGATCCATGTGCAGCCTGGGCAGCTCGCGCAGGAACGTGTACTGATAGAACGTGAGGCCGTTGTCGATCTCGTCGATGACGCGCAGGCGCGTGAGGCGCAGCGCGGCCGTCTGCCAGAGCGTCAGCACCAGCCGGTCGAGCTCGCGGTCGAGACCCTGAAGCGGCTCGCCCGCCCGCACGGCGGCCTCGCGCGCCTGGAGCAGCGCTGCGATCGCCGCCTGGCACTCGAGGATGCTCTTGCGCTGGACCTCGGTCGGATGCGCCGTGAGCACCGGGCTCACGCACGTGTGCTGCAGGAATTCACGCAACTCGCCCCCGTGCAGGCCGGCAGCGTCGATGCGCGCGAGGGCATGCATGGCACTGCCCTGCTGCGGTGGATCCCCCGCGAGGCGGTGGGCCCGGCGGCGGCGATTCTGGTGCACGTCCTCGGCGATGTTCGCGAGCAGCGAGAAATAGCTGAACGCGCGCACGACGGTGAGCGTCTGCGCGACGCTGAGGCCGTCGAGCAGCGCGTGCAATTCGGCGAGGACGGCGGGGGCCTCCTCCGCGGAGGCGCGATGAAAGCGCACCGATGTCTGCCGGATCGCCTCCACGCGGTCGAATCCGGCGGTGCCGGTCTGCTCGCGCAGCACACCGCCCAGCGTGCGGCCGAGGAGCCGCGTGTCTTCCCACAGCGGCAGGTCCTTCTCCTGCAGCTTGGATTCCGCTACCGCATCGGTACGCCGCAGGTTCGGGGTGTCCGCCATGCGATCACTTGCTCCGCAACATGCCCAGATCGCGAAGATAGCGCGCGGCGTCCCGGCCGAGCCACTCCCGCGCGAGCGCATCGTCCTTGAGCACGCTGTCGAGAAACGCCTGGGACACCGACTGCACGGCCGCCATCTCGCGCAGCGCCATGCGCGATCCCAGCTCGCGACTGTCCGCCAAGGCCGGGGGCGAAGGCGTTTGCGTGGTGCCCGGTTGCGCGTCGCCATCGTGGGCTTCGCCATCGCGACCTCCAGCGCGAGACTGTCCACCGCGGCCGCCGCGCCGCGCTCCGCTGCGCCCCTCGCCGTCGCTGCTGCGCGCGCTGCGCCTTCGCCCCGCAGTCGTTGCGGACGGTGGGCGCGGGACGTCGCCGGCGAGCGTGTCGTGCCGGCCCGCGTGGAGCAGCAACTCGTACTTGCTCCCGGCCGGCAGGCGCTCGAACACGGATTGCCGAAGCGCGGCCTGCACGATGAGGCCGTATGGGTCGACGTCCTCCGCGCCCGTGACCACGAGCGCGGGGAGTCCGACGCGACTCCAGTCTTCCTCCGGCGCGGGACGCTCGAGCGTGTCGTACGGACTGAGCGCCACCACGCCGCGCAGCATCGCATCGCTCGCGACGCCCATCGCGAGCGCCGTCTGCGCGCCGAGATCGAAGCCGGCGATGGCGACGCGCGCCAGATCGGCGCGCGCGAGCAGAGTGTCGCCCGCACGCGCACGCCGGGCCGCTTCCGCGAGCACGAATCGCGTTTCCCTCATTCGACGGCGCAGGGCGTCCGGCGCGAAGTGGGCCTGCGCGACATTGCGGAACTCGCCGTACCGTGCGTCCGGCGTCCGCCAGACGCTGCGACCGTCGGCTTCCGGCTGCATCGCGATCACGACGTAACCCGCCGCCGCCCACTTCCCGCACCAGAGACTGCCGGCGTCCGTCGATTCGCCGAGCCCCGGAAGGTAGAGCACCAGCGGATACGTGCCGGAAGCCGTTGGTGCCGTCACCCTGACCTGCACGGGCGCATCGGCTTGCGCATCGAGCCACACCGACTGCGCGCTGGTCGTCGCGAGCTCCGCCGCGGACGCGTAGCCGCCACGCTGGAACTGCCGGATCTCGACTTCGGGGCGCGGCACCGAGCGCTCGGCGCACGCGCAGAGCGCAAGCAGCGCAAGCAGGCGCACGCCTGCGCCGCGCGCGCGAGCATCGGCAGCGCCGTCACGACGCTGCGACCCGCAAGCATAGGCAGCGCCGGCAGGAGGCGACGACCCGCCGGCACCGAGAGCGCCGCGTCTTCAGGCGTTCGCACGCCGGTCGAGCCTGGGTTCTGTGAGCATCCGCGGAGTGTACGCGTCACCCTTACACCGCGCTGTCAGCCGCCGCATCCGACACGAATTGTTGCAGCTGCCTGTCGGCCGCAGTGGCCGACGCGATGTCCTGCACCGCATCCGTGCATCGTCGCGGGTAGAATTCGTGGCTTTCACGTTCCGGCGTCCGAACCATGTCGGCTCTTTCCTCCAATCCCCTGCTGGCGGCATGGGACACGGCCTTCGGCCTGCCGCCGTTCGAGCGCATCCGACCCGAGCATTTCGCCCCGGCGTTCGAAGTCGCGATGCGCGTGCACCGCGACGAGGTGCGCACCATCGCAACGCGCACCGACGCGCCGACCTTCGAGAACACCGTCGCCGCCCTCGACCGCAGCGGCCGGGCGCTCGTGCGAATCGAGCTGCTCTTCCACAACCTCGCCTCGTCGGAGACATCGCCGGCGCTCCAGGCGGTCGAGCGCGAGATGGCGCCGCGTCTCGCTGCGCACCACAACGCCATCCTGCTCGACGCGCAGCTCTTCGAGCGCATCGATCGCCTGCACGAGGCGCGTGCGACGCTGGCGCTTGCGCCGGAGCAGCTCGCGTTGCTGGAGCGTACGCACCTCGATTTCGTGCGTGCCGGCGCGCGGCTCGCCGTCGACGGCAGACAGCGTGCAGGCGCCATCGCGGAGCGCCTTGCGCAGCTCACCACGCAGTTCAGCCAGAACGTCCTCGCCGACGAGGCGCAGTACGCGCTCCTGCTGCACGACGAGCGGGATCTCGCCGGCCTTCCCGAGCTGGTTCGCTCCGCCGCGCACGAGGCCGCGCGCGAGCGCGGGCACGACGACGGCTGGGCGATCACGCTGTCGCGCTCGCTCATCGTGCCGTTCCTGACGTTCTCGGACGTGCGCCCGCTGCGCGAGCAGGCATTCAAGGCGTGGATGCGCCGCGGCGAGAACGGCGACGCGCACGACAACCGCCGGATCGCGCGCGAGATCCTCGCGTTGCGCAACGAGCTCGCACGCCTGCACGGCCACGCGCACTATGCCGACTACGCGCTGGTCGATCGCATGGCGCGCACGCCCGAAGCGGTGGCGCAGCTCCTCGCACAGGTGTGGCCCGCCGCGAAAGCCAAGGCTGCCGAGGAGCTTGCCGCCCTCACGGCCGTGGCGCGCTCCTGCGGCCAGACCGGGGCGATCGAGCCGTGGGACTGGCGCTACTACGCGGAGAAGGTGCGCAAGGCGCGCTACGCGTTCGACGACGCGGCGGTCAAGCCCTACTTCTCGCTCGATCGCATGGTCGAGGCAGCTTTCGACTGCGCGCAGAGGCTCTTCGGGATCCGCTTCGTCGCCCGGCCGGATCTCGCGGCCTATCATCCCGACGTTCGCGTCTACGAGGTGCGCGATCGCGACGACGCGCTGCGCGCCGTGTTCCTCCACGACAACTTCGCGCGCCCGACCAAGCACGGCGGCGCGTGGATGAGCGCCTACCGTTACCAGTCCCGCGTCGACGGCGAGACGATCCCGATCGTCGTGAACAACAACAACTTCGCCAAGGCGCCGGCGGGCGAGCCCACGCTGCTGTCGGCGGACGACGTGCGCACGCTGTTCCACGAGTTCGGTCACGGGCTGCACGGGATGCTGTCGCAGGTCACCTACGAACGCCTCTCCGGGACGCACGTGCTGCGCGACTTCGTCGAGCTGCCTTCGCAGATCTTCGAGCACTGGGCGTTCGAGCCCGAGGTGCTGAAGCGGCACGCGCGTCACTGCCGTACCGGCGAGCCCATTCCCGACGCGCTGGTCGATCGCATGCTGCAGGCCCGACGCTTCAACCAGGGTTTCGAGAGCGTCGAATACGTCGCGTGCGCGCTGGTCGACATGGCACTGCACGCGCGCACCGATGCCGACGGCGTCGACATCACGGCGTTCGAGCAGACGGAGCTCGCACGCATCGGCATGCCGAGGGAGATCGTGCTGCGCCACCGCCTGCCGCACTTCGGGCATCTGTTCGGCGGGGCCGGCGTATGCCGCGGGCTATTACGTCTACCTGTGGGCGGAAGTGCTCGATGCCGACGGCTTCGATGCCTTCGTCGAGGCGGGCGATCCGTTCGATCCTGCGGTCGCGCAACGGCTGCTGCGCCACGTGTACAGCTCGGGCGGCACGCTCGATCCGGGCGCGGCATACCGCGCGTTCCGCGGCCGCGATCCGGCGGTGAAGCCGATGCTCGCGCAGCGCGGCTTGCTGAGCGCGACGCAGCCGGCGTAACAGCGTCGAGCCCCGGACGGGGCTTGCATCACGGTTACGCTCCGTGCGTCGTGGCGCGGCGGGTCACCGTCGCGGCGCGCACTGCTGCCGATCTGCCTCGCTCGCTCGCATCCGATCGCGGGAGCGCGGCGCGAGACCCTCGAGGCCCGTGTCCCGCGACTGGCGCAACGTAGCCTGACGGTATAATATGCGTTGCTTACTATATCGGACCCCGGATCCCCATGACACAGCGGCAGGAAACGCTCGGCTTCCTGTTGGCGGACGTCTCCCGCCTGATGCGGCGGGCCTTCCAGCAGCGCCTCAAGGCGAGCGCGCTCACGCTGGCGCAGGCGCGGGCCCTGGTGTACCTCGCGCGACGCGAGGGCGTGCACCAGGTCGAGCTCGCGGAGCTGCTGGAGGTGCAGCCGATCACGCTCGCCCGGCTCGTCGACCAGCTCGAGCGGGCCGGACTCGTCGAACGCCGCGCCGACCCGAAGGACCGCCGCGCCTATCACCTCTTCCTGACCCGTGCCGCTGCACCGCACCTCGCGGCCATCGAACAGGTCGCGGCCCAGGTTCGCGCGGAAGCGCTGCGTAGTCTCGGCCGCGGCGAGGCCGCGACCCTGATGCTCGCCCTGCGCACGATGCGCGAGAACCTGGCCCGGCCCGGCAACGGATCGTGACGCTCACCGTGGACCCGTCATGAGCCCGATGGGCCGCCCCGAGGGCGAATACCGGAGTGCGCAGCACGAAGGTAGTCCAATGAGCGAGCCGCGTTCCGAGCCCGAGCTGATTGCCGTCGCGTCGCCGCGCCGCTCACGCCGTCGTGTCGTTCGCGCGCTGCTTCTGCTGGTGGTGCCCGCGATCGCCGCGTTCGTCGCCGCGGTGCTCTACCTGCAGGGCGGACGCTTCGTCGAGACGGACAACGCCTACGTGAAGGCGGACATGGTGCCGATCAGCGCCGACGTCTCCGGCTCCATCCAGTCCGTGCTCGTGAAGGAGAACGAGACCGTGCGTGCGGGCCAGGTGCTGTTTCGCGTCGATCCGGCGTCGTATCAGGTCGCGGTCGCCAAGGCGGAAGCGAAGCTCGCACAGGCACGCACGGACCTGCTTGCACTCAAGGCGAGCTATCGCGAAAAGCAGGCCGAGATCGCTCTCGCGCGCACGAAGCACGCCTTCGCGGAACGGGACCAGCAGCGCCAGGCCGACCTCGTCGCCCGGCACTTCATCTCCGCCGCCAAGTTCGACGAAGCGAAGCAGACGACGGACCTCGCGGCCGACCAGATCGCCGCGCTGGAGCAGGACCGGCAACGCATCGCCGAAACCCTCGGCGGCGTCGACCTGCCGGTCGAGCGCCACCCCAGCTACCGCGCGGCGCTCGCCGAGCTCGCGCAGGCGCGCCTCGATCTCGCGCGGGTCGAGGTGCGCGCGCCGCTTCCCGGCACCGTCAGCAAGCCGCCGAAGCCCGGTCAGTACGTGGCGGCCGGGAGCATCGCGATGGCGCTCGTCGTGAGCGGCAACGTGTGGGTGGAAGCGAACTTCACCGAGACCGATCTCACGCACGTGCATCCGGGCCAGAGCGTCACCGTCCGCATCGACACCTACCCGGACGCGGTGTGGAAAGGCACCGTCGACAGTCTCAGTCCCGCGACAGGTGCGGAGTTCTCCGTGATCCCCGCGCAGAACGCGACCGGCAACTGGGTGAAGATCGCGCAGCGCGTTGCGGTGCGCATCCGGCTCGAAGCGAACACCGGACATGCCCACGCTGCGCGCGGGCTCGAGCGCCGACGTCGAGATCGACACCGGGCATCGCCGGCGGCTGCCGGGCTTCCCGCTCTAAGCGCTCGCCATGGCCGCCGCCGAAGCGCCGCCGAGCGTCCATCGCGGTCTCGTGACGGTCTCCGTCATGCTGACCACGATCATCCAGGCGCTGGACACGACCATCGCCAACGTCGCGCTGCCGCACATGCAGGGCACGATGGGGGCGACGCAGGACCAGATCTCGTGGGTCCTGACGTCGTACATCGTGGCGGCCGCGATCTGCATGCCGCTCACCGGCTTCCTCACCGCGCGCCTCGGTCGCAAGCGCGTGTTCATCGCGTCGGTGATCGGATTCACCGTCGCGTCGATGCTGTGCGGAGCTGCCCAGAGCCTGTCGCAGATCGTCATCTTCCGGCTGTTGCAGGGCGTGTTCGGGGCTGCGCTGGTGCCGCTGTCGCAAGCGGTCCTGCTCGACACCTATCCGCGCGCGAAGCACGGCTCGGCGATGGCGATGTGGGGCGTGGGCGTGATGGTCGGGCCGATCCTGGGACCGACCCTGGGCGGCTGGCTCACCGAGTACTACAGCTGGCGCTGGGTGTTCTACATCAACCTGCCGTTCGGCGTGCTCGCCTGGCTCGGACTCGCCGCATTCGTGCACGAGACCCCGCTCGACCGCACGAGACGCTTCGACCTGATGGGCTTCGCCTTCCTGAGCCTCGCGATCGGTGCGCTGCAGATGATGCTCGATCGCGGCGAGTCGCTGAACTGGTTCGCGAGCCGCGAGATCGCGATCGAAGCTGCACTCGCCGGCGGGGCGTTGTATCTGTTCCTCGCGCACATGTTCACGGCCGAGCATCCGTTCATCGAGCCCGGACTGTTCGGCGACCGCAACTTCAGCGTGGGCCTGGTGCTCATCTTCATGATCGGGCTGATCCTGTTCGCCACGCTGGCCCTCCTGCCGCCGTTCATGCAGAACCTGCTGGGCTTCCCCGTCGTGGACGTCGGTATCCTGCTCGCGCCCCGCGGCGTGGGCACCATGATCGCGATGATCACGGTCGGCCGCCTGGCGGGAAGGGTCGACGTGCGGCACGAGCTCGTCCTCGGTCTCGTGCTCACGGCCGTGTCGCTGTGGGAGATGGTGCATTTCACGACGGCCATCTCGGGCTGGGACATCGTTCGCACCGGATTCGTCCAGGGACTGGGGCTCGGCTTCGTGTTCGTGCCGCTGTCGACGGTCACCTTCTCGACGCTCGAGTCGCACTACCGCAATGAAGGCGCCGCGTTGTTCAGCCTGCTGCGCAACATCGGGAGCAGCATCGGCATCTCCGCGGTCATCACGCTCCTCGCGCAGAACACGCAGGCCAATCACGCGGTGTTCGCCGAGTACCTGACGCCGTTCTCGCTCGCGCTCCGGCAAGGCGCTCAGAGCGGCGCGTATGCAGCGGGATCGGTTCAGGGACTGGCGGCGCTCAATGCCGAGGTCACCCGCCAGGCAGCCACCCTCGCCTACCTGCAGGACTTCCGGCTGATGATGTTCGTCAGCATCGCGGCGATGCCGCTGGTGCTGCTGCTGCGGCCAAGGCGCAGGTCCGCACCGTCAGTGCTGGGCGCCGCGGCGGCGGACTGACCGAAGGTCTGTCGAATGTCACACCCCCGGACCATGCGCAGAAGACCCGGGACAGTCACGTGGTCCTGGAGGACGAAAGCGGCGGCTCGCGCATCTGCATGGTCGCCCGGATGCCGCGACCTGCGCCATAGCACCGTGCACCCGGATGCGAAATACGTATTATTCCGGTTGAAGTTTCGCGCCGCGCGAGCCTAGCATGGCTGCCCGCAGGGTCGTGCGACACACGCCGCATGACCACGCGCCCAACGTTCAGTAACCAGCGGAGGCCGCGATGGCGTACGAGCTCGAAGGACGACTGCTCGAGGTATGTGACTGCAGGACGCTTTGCCCGTGCTGGGTGGGCGAGAACCCCGACAACGGCACGTGCAAGGGCACCCTCGCCTGGCATTTCGACAAGGGTGCGATCGACGGGGTCGACGTTTCCGGCCTCACCTTCGGCGCGCTCTGCGACATTCCCGGCAACGTGCTCGAAGGCAAGTGGAGGATCGTCGCGTACGTCGACGATCGCGCGACGCCGCAGCAGCAGGATGCCATCCTCGCCGTCTGGACCGGCAAGAAGGGAGGCCCCGTGGCGGAGCTCGCGCAACTGGTGGGTGAAGTCGCAGCGGTCGAGCGCGTGCCGATGACGTTCGACGTGCGCGAGGGCAAGGGCAGCATCCGCTTCGGCACCGCCGTCGCCGCGGACCTCGAGCCCTTCCGCGGGCCGGATGGCAAGTCCCACGGCGCTCACGGACAGCATCTTCAGCACGATCCCCGGGTCGCCGGCGTACGTCGGCAAGGCGTCGCGCTACGTCGCGAATGCGCCGAAGCTCGGTATCAAGCTCGACCTCTCCGGGCACAACGCGGTGCAGGGTCACTTCCGCTTCGCAAGCTGACGCGATGCCTTGCACGGACGCGGGGCACGCAGCGCGCGCCCCGCAAGCGGCCGGTGTCCTCGGCCACGCACTGAAGCCGATCGGCCATCGCGACGTGCTGCTGCCGCTCGTGGGCGGCATGGTCGTGCTCGCGTGGATCGCCCTTTTCGCGTGGAGCCGCTCGCCGTACGGCCGCTACCTCGACCACTCCGGCCTCGCGTTCGTGTGCACGGTCGACGACGGCGCGAACGCGGTCTCGCGCACGGCGCTCTACCTCGGCGGCTTTCTCCTGATGACGGCCGCGATGATGCTGCCCACGACCCTGCCGCTGATCGCGATCTTCAGGCGCATGACGCGGATGCGCGCCGACCGCAACGTGCTGGTCGCCTTGCTGATCGCCGCCTATCTCGGCGTCTGGCTCGCGTTCGGCGTCGCCGCCCACGTTCTCGATCATGCCCTGCACGCCGCGGCAGCGGGCTCCTTCTGGCTGCAGGTCAATGCGTGGATCGTGGGCGCGGGCCTGCTCGCCGTCGCCGGCGCGTTCCAGTTCACGCGCCAGAAATATCGCTGCCTCGACGAATGTCGCCAGCCGCTCTCGTTCGTGATGCGACACTGGCGCGGCGGCGATCCGCGCGTGCAGGCGCTCGCGCTCGGCGCCCACCACGGCGCGTACTGCGTCGGTTGCTGCTGGGCGCTGATGCTGCTAATGTTCGCGGTCGGCAGCGGCAACGTGGGCTGGATGCTCGCGATCGGCGCCGTCATGGCGATCGAGAAGAACATGCCGTGGGGCCGACGGCTCTCCGCACCGCTCGGTGTCGGTTTACTCACCCTCGCCGGATGCGTGCTGCTGCAGAACCTGCTCCCGAACGTGCTCTAGCGGCGGCCCGACCGGCGCGCATCCTGCCGGTCATCATCGTTTCGCAATTCGCCGGCACGTCGTTGTGGTTCGCCGGCAATGCCGTGCTCGCCGACCTGCCGCGCGCATGGGGATTGCAGGCCTCGGCGCTGGGCTACGTCACCTCGGCCGTGCAGCTCGGCTTCATCTGCGGCACGCTGGTGTTCGCGTTCCTCACCATCGCCGACCGCTTCTCGCCACGACGCGTGTTCTTCGCCTGCTCGCTCGCCGGCGCGGCGGCGAACCTCGGCGTAGCGCTGATCGCGCAAGGGTACCTGTCGTTGCTCGCGCTGCGGTTCCTGACCGGCTTCTTTCTCGCGGGCATCTATCCGGTCGGGATGCGCATCGCCGCCGGCTGGTACGAGCGCGGCCTCGGCCACGCCATCGGCCTCCTCGTGGCAGCGCTGGTCGTCGGCACCGCGTTTCCGCATCTGCTGCGCGGGATGGGTGCATCCTTGCCATGGCAGACGGTCACGCTCGCGGTCTCCGCCATCGCGGTCGCCGGCGGCGTGCTCATGCTCGCCTTCGTGCCCGACGGACCTCATCTCGCGCGCAGTCCGCGGTTCGATCCGCGCGCGCTCGCGGTCATCTTCCATTCGCAGCGGTTCCGCGCCTCGGCCTGCGGCTACTTCGGGCACATGTGGGAGCTGTATCCGTTCTGGGCGTTCGTGCCGGTCGTGATCGGCGCGCATGCGCTCGCGCGCGGCGAGAGCGTGAACGTGCCCCTCGCATCCTTCGTCGTGATCGCGGCCGGCTTCGTGGGTTGCGCAGCGGGCGGGCTGGCATCGCTGCGCGTGGGCAGCGCGCGCGTCGCGTTCGCGCAACTGGCGGCGTCCGGGGTGTGCTGCGTGCTGTCGCCGTGGTTCTTCGCACTGCCGACACCGCTCTTCCTCGCGTTCCTGGTCTTCTGGGGCGCGGTGGTCGTGGGCGATTCCCCGCAGTTCTCGGCGCTGAATGCGCAGAACGCGCCGCGCGAACTCGTGGGTTCCGCGCTCACCATCGTGAACTCCATCGGGTTCGCGATCACCATCATCGGGTTGCAGTTCCTCAACGCACTCGTCACGGTGATCGAGCCTCGCTGGCTGTTCGTCACGCTCGCGATCGGTCCGATCTTCGGTCTGCTCTCGCTGCGGCCCTTGCTCGCCAGGCATTGACCTGGGCCTGCGTGCGAGCTTAGTGTTGCGCTTCGTCGAAGCGCAGCCGGAATTCTTCTGCATGGAACGCAATCCCCACATCGCCAAGCTCCCCTACCCGCCCGACCAGCTCGGGCGCGTGGACATCGACACCCAGGGCCCGATCGTGGCGGGGTCGATGGCCTCGCTGCGCATCACCTACACCGCCGGTCCGTTCGGCATCGACGACCAGGGCAGCGTGCGCTTCCTGTTCCGTTTTGCGAGCGATGCGGGACGGCCGCAGTTCGAGCGCCCGAACGCGCCCAACTACTGCACCGTGACGGCGTCCAACGGCACCACGCTCGTCCCGGAATACCACCCGCGCGGCGCGTTCAGGCCGTGGTTCAAGGGCATTCGCGTGAACGTGATGCGCGATGCGCTGCGGCCCGGCGATACGCTCACGCTGGTGCTCGGCGATCGCAGCCAGGGCAGCGCCGGCTGGCGCACGTCGACGATGCGCGAGAGTCGCTTCGAGGTGCGCGTGCAGGCCGACCCGTTCGGCGCGGTCGTGTACGGCGATGTCGCCGGCGGCGCGGCGATCGAGCTCGTGCCCGGCGCGCCGCACGAGTGGAAGGCCGTGCTGCCCACGTTGCGCAGCGTCGGGCAGACGTTCGACCTGCGCATCCGCGCCGACGATCGCTGCGGCAATCCCGTCGCCAACCTGTCCGGTCCACTGTTGCTCGAACCCGAAGGGCCGCTCGACGGGCTGCCGCGAACGATCGAACCCGACGCGAGCGGCACCGCCTGCGTGCGCGGGCTGCGTGCCCGCAGCCCCGGCGTGATTCGCGTGCGCGTGCGCAGCGCGGACGGCACGCTGCTCGCGCAATCCAATCCGCTGGTCGGGGTGGAGGATGCCGGTCGCGCGACGTGGTGGGGGGACTTCCATGCGCAGAGCGAGGAGACCGTCGGAACCAACAGCGCACGCGAGTATTTCGAGTTCGCGCGCGATCGGGCGTTCTGCGATTTCGTCGGGCATCAGGCGAACGATTTCCAGATCTCGAACGCGTTCTGGCGCGAGCTGAACGGGCTCTATCGCGAGTTCGACGCACCCGGCCGTTTCGTGACCGTGCCCGGATACGAATACTCGCCGGTGACGCATCTCGGCGGCGATCGCAACATCTTCTTCTTCGAGGAGGACCGGCCGATCCGCCGCTCGTCGCACGCCCTGGTCGAGGACATCTCCGACATCGCCACCGACTGCAATCACGTGCGCGATCTGTTCGCGGCGCTGCACCGCGACGGCGAGAAGGCGCTTGCGTTCGCGCACGTGGGCGGACGCTATGCCGACCTGTATGCCGGCCACGACGGCGAGATCGAGCGCTCGGTCGAGGTCCACTCCTCGTGGGGTACGTTCGAGTGGCTGCTGTTCGATGCGTTCGATCTCGAGCATCGTGTCGGCGTGGTGTGCAACTCCGACGACCACAAGGGACGCCCGGGCGCGAGTCACCCGGGTGCGTCCATCTTCGGCGCGTATGGCGGCCTCACGTGCCTGCATCTCGACGAACTGTCGCGCGAAAGCATCTGGCGCTGCCTGCAGGCTCGCCATCACTACGGCACCACCGGCGACCGGCTGCATCTGGAGGTGAGCGCCACGTTCGAACGTCCGGCGGAGCTCTTCAGCGAGGATCCCCTCGTCAGGGGCGATGCGCGGCCAGTGCCGACACGGCGCGCCATGATGGGCGACATCGTGCGGGTGCAGGACGAACGTGCGCGCATCCGCGTGCGCGTCGTGGCGGCGGCGCCGATCGAGCGCATCGATCTGCGCTGCGGCGCGCGCACGATCGAGACGCTGCGGCCGTATCGGGCCGAGCATCTCGGCCGTCGCATACGCGTGATCTGGGAAGGTGCCGAGTACCGCGGCCGCGGGCGCATGACCACGTGGGACGGGCGACTGCGGCTCCAGGGCAACCGCATCGAGCGCGCCACGCCGATCAATTTCTGGCACCTCGAAAAGCTGTTGCGCCAGGAGGACGACACCGGCCTCGCGTGGGAGTCGGTGACCACCGGCAACTTCGCGGGCGCCGACATGCTGCTCGCCGATGCCGCTGCGGGTCATCTCGATCTCGATACGCCGCACGTGCAGACGCGCTGCGCCATCGATGACATCGGCTTCGAGGACACGGTGCTCGAAGCGGGCGGCCTCGGCCGGCGCGTGCGCGTGTTCCGCCTGCCGGACGTGAATGCCGCAACGAGCTTCGAGTTCGCACGCGACGTGGACATCGCGGCCGACGGCGACTCGCCCCTCTATGTGCGCGTGACGCTCGAGAACGGCCATCAGGCGTGGTCGAGCCCGATCTACCTCTTCCGCAAGTGACCCCGCGTGCGGTATCGCCACAGCACGAACCCTTCAGGAGACATGAGATGAAATTCGCAAGGACCGCCTTGTTCGCGCTCGGCCTGCTGGGCGCCGCCGGCGCCGCAGCGCAGAGCTATCCGTCGAAGCCGATCAAGCTGCTCGTTCCGCTCGCGGCTGCGAGCACGGCCGACATCCTTTCGCGCACCGTCGGCAACGAGCTCGCGAAGGAGCTCGGGCAGCCCGTCGTGGTGGAGAACAAGCCTGGCGCGGGCGGCACCATCGCGATGGCCGAGCTCGCGCACTCGGCGCCGGATGGCTACACCATCGCGTTCGCATCGCAGGGCACGCTCGTATTCAACCTGTCGTTGTATGCGAAGCCGGGCTACGACTCGGTGAAGGACTTCGCACCCATCATCCTGATCGGCGGCGTGTCGAACGTGATGATCGTGCCGCCGGCGAGTCCGGCCCGCACGCCGCTCGACGTGGTCGCCGAGGCCAAGGCGAAGCCCGGCACGCTGACCTTCTCGTCCGGCGGCAGCGGAACGAGCCATCACCTGTCCGGCGTGCTGTTCGGGCAACTCACCGGAACCAACCTCGTGCACGTGCCGTACAAGGGCGCGCCGCAGGGCATCCTCGCCGTGATGACGGGCGAGGTGAACATGGGCTTCTTCAACACGCCGACGGTCATCAACCAGGTGAAGGAAGGCAAGCTCAAGGCGCTGGCCGTGACGAGCAAGGAGCGCTCGCCCCTGCTCCCGCAATTGCCCACGCTCGACGAAGCCGGCGTGAAGGGCTACGAGGTGAACACGTGGTTCGGCTTCATCGCCCCCGCCGGCACGCCGCCGGACATCGTCAACCGCCTGAACACGACGATCGCGAAGATCATCGCGACGCCCGCCGTGCGCGAGAAGCTCGTCGCGCAGGGCTTCGAGCTCATGCCGGCGCAGCCGCCGTCGGCCTTCACCACGCTGCTGCAGGCCGATCTCAAGAAGTGGCCGCCGATCCTCAAGGCGGCGGGCGCGAAGGCGGATTGAAGGCGTGCACGGGCGGTCGGCAGCGGTCGTGCCGATACGTAGTCACGCTGAGCCCGAGGGCGGATTCCGCTACAGATAGGCGCCGTCGCTGAATGCGGCAAGGCCTCGGTTGAATGCCGAGGCCTTTTCGTTTGTGGTGCCGGAGCCACCTTCGCGGCTCACCCTGGCACGTGCCCGTACTTCAGCCGTTCGAAGCCCTCGACGCGCTCGCACAGGCAAATGATGCGCTTGTCCTTCGCCGGGTCCGACGGGCTCGAATCGTTGCCCGGGTAGCCGAAGAAGGCGCGCTTGAGCACGCGCCAGCCGCCGCGCTCGAGCGTGCGCGAGAGCCCCGCCTCCGTGAACATCCAGTAGTTCGTGGGATCGTTGGCGGCCGCCTCGAAAGGCGCGAGCAGATAGGCGCACGGGACGTTCGCCAGGCTCTCGCCCGTCGGCATCCGCTCGCAGATGCGCGTGCTGAGCGCCATGTAGCGTGCGGCGCGGGACAGATTGATCAACGCGCCGAGCGGATTGCGCAGGTGATAGAGAATGTCGAGGAAGATCACGAAATCGTAGCTCTCATCGAGCGACAGGTCGTAATCGATGTCGACATCCTGGAACCCGATCCGCGAGCCGAGCAGCCCCTTCATCGTCTGGATGCCGGCGCAGCGATTGTTGTTGCTGTGATGATTGTCGATCGCCATGACGTCGCATCCTGCGGACTCGAACAGGAATGCGAGGTCGCCATCGGCGGTGCCGACATCCAGCACGCGCGGCTTCTCACCCGAAAGGCGGATCGGCTCGCGCGCGTCGAGGTAGTCGGTGACGTTGCCGAGCAACGTCATCTTGGCGAACGTCTGGAAGGGATACCAGGCGATCTCCGGGTGCGCAGCCTTGATGGCACCGAGCCGTTCCGAGAAGGGAACGCAGTGGTCGTACGCCGTCCGGAACAGCTCCTGCATGGAAGTGATGGGCATCGCACCGGCTCGTGACTTGACGAGAGCGGATTCTAATCGATACCCGGCCGGCGACCCGATTCGGAAGCGATCCCGGCCGGGAGCAATGCGCCGCGCAGGACGACGATCACTCCTGCGGGATGTTCGCGCGCTTCACCACCGCGCTCCACTTGTCGATCTCGGTGGCGACGAAGCGCGTGAACTCGGGCTGCGACAGCGAGCCCGGCTGCGCGCCCTGCTTCGCGAACTTGTCCTTGAGCGCGGGCGATGCGAGCAGTTCGTCGACGTCGCGATTGATGCGCGCTGCGAGATCGGCCGGCATGTTGGGCGGGCCGTACATGCCGAACCATGCGGTCGCCTCGAAGCCCTTGACGCCTGCCTCGTCGATCGTCGGCACGTCCGGCAGCGTCGGCACGCGCGTGCGGCTGGTGACGCCGAGCGCGCGCAGCTTGCCGGCCTTGATGTGCTGGAGCACGCCGGGGACCGAGTCGAACATCATCGGTATCTGGCCGCCGAGCAGGTCGTTCATCGCGGGCGCCGCGCCCTTGTACGGGACGTGGACCATGTCCGTGCCCGTCATCGACTTGAAGAGCTCGCCGGACAGATGATTGGCGCCGCCGATGCCGGTCGAGCCGAAGCTGATCGAGCCGGGCTTGTCCTTCGCGATCTTCACGAGATCGCTCACCGACTTCGCGGGAAACGACGGATTGACGACGAGCACGTTGGGAACGTCGGCCACGAGCGCGAGCGAGGTGAAGTCCTTCTTCGTGTCGTAGGGCAGCGACTTGCGCAGGCTCGGATTGATCACGTGATGCGTGGCCGTGATCATCAGGGTGTAGCCGTCCGGTGCCGAGCGCACCAGCTCCTGCGAGCCGATCGTGCCGCTCGCGCCACCCTTGTTGTCGATGACGACCGGCTGGCCCCACCGGGTCGACAGCGCGGCACCGAGCTCGCGCGCGAGGATGTCCGTGGTGCCTCCCGCCGGGAACGGCACGATGATGCGCACGGGCTTCGATGGAAACGCCTGTGCCTGCGCAAAGCCTGCAAAGCCCGCGATCAGTGCGGCGACGACGATGTTGCGGATCGACATGCTCATGCCCTCCTCCTAGATGTTGGCCTCGCGGCCCTGCCAGTACGGCTCGCGCAGCACGCGCCGCAGCACCTTGCCCACGGTGTTGCGCGGCAGCGCTTCGCAAAACTCGACGCGACGCGGCTTCATGTAGCCCGGCAGCCGCTCGCCGCAGAACTGCGCCAGCGACGCCGGGTCGAGGCGCGCGCCCGCTTCCGGCACGACGATGGCCGCGACGAGCTCGCCCCACGTCGGGTCCGGGATGCCGATGACGGCGGCCTCCTTCACGCCGGGACACGCGAGCAGCACTTCCTCGACGTCGTTGGGATAGATGTTCTCGCCGCCCGAGATGATCATGTCCTGCTTGCGATCGACGAGCGTGAGATAGCCGTCGGCGTCGAGCCTGCCGACATCCCCGAGCGAGAACCAGTCGCCACGGTGCGCCCTGCGCGTTCGCTCCGGATCGTCGAGATAGCCCGAGAACAGCCCCGGTCCCCGGATGAAGATCTCGCCGACAGCGCCCGCCGGGACGTCGCGCCCCTCGTCGTCCAGCACTCGCAGCTCGACATCCCGGATCGCGCGCCCCACCGAGCGCGTGCGGGTCGCGAGCTCCGCTGCGGTAATGTTGGTGACGATGCGCGTCTCCGTGGCGCCGTAGAACTCGTGCAGGATGGGTCCGAAGCGCGCCACGATGCGCTCCTTCACGGGGGTCGGCAGCGGTGAGCCGCCGCCGATCATCACCCGCAGGCTGGAAGCGTCGGTGCCTTCAAGCCCGGATGCCGCCGTGAGCATCTGCAGCATCGTGGGCACGAGGAACGAGAACGTGACCCGATGCTGCTGCACGAGCGCGAGATACCGATCCGCATCGAAGCCGCGGGTGACCACGCACGTGCCCCCGAGATACAGCGCGAGCGACGCGAAGTCGCGCGGCGCCGAATGCCAGAACGGACCCGGACACAGCGACACGTCGTCCGCGGTGAGGCCGTAGTCGAGCGCCTTGTACAGATAGCCGCCGACGATCGCGCGGTGCGAGATCATCGCGCCCTTCGGCGCCCCGGTCGTTCCCGAGGTGTAGCCGACGTAAAGGATGTCTTCCGGCGTGACGGGCTCGTCGATCGCAGCATCCGCGCCTTGCGCGAGCAGCGATTCGCAGGACGCGACACCCGCGATCGCATCGCCGATCACCCAGACGCGCTCACCGAGACGCTCGCGCGTGCTCGCCGGCAGCGCGCGCAGCAGCGGCACGAACTCCGGCCCGACGAAGAGCGCCGTGGCGCCCGAGTGGTCGAGTCGGTACGCGATGTCCGCCGGCTTCAGATGGAAGTTGGTCGCGATCAGCCACGCGCCGATCGCGCCGAGCGCGAAGTACAGCTCGAGATACTCGGGCGAGTTGCGATCGAGCACCGCCACGCGCGAGCCGCGCCCGATGCCCCGGGCGAGCAAGGCATTGCCGAGACGGTTCACGCGCGCCGACAGTTGCGCATACGTCCAGTGCCTCCCGTCGTCGGCGACGATCGCCGTCTTCGCCGGCGTCAGGCGCGCGTTGCGCGCGAGGCATCGCCCCAGGATCATGCGCCGAGCGCGGCCGCGAGATCGTGCGGAAACTCGGCCATCGCCTCGCCCGTGGCGATCACCTCGTCGCGCTGGTTGCGCACCTCCACGTCGAGCACGATCCAGCGGCTGCGTTCGGTCACCTTCCTGGTGGTGATGCGAGCGGTCGGCCGAATGGTGTCGCCCGGTCGCACCGGTGCGCGCCACCGGGTTTCGAGACGACGGTGGAGGCCTCCGCGCAAGGACAGCCAGTCCGTCAGCATGCGCGTGATGAGACCGAAGTTGGTCATGCCGTGCATGATGATCCCGCCGAAGCTCGTCTTGCCGAAGCTTCCCTCCATGTACCTGTCGTCGAGGTGCAGCGGGTTGTAGTCGAGCGATGCATCGCAGAACGCGCGGATCGTCTCGCGCGTGACCGCGAACTCGGGGCCGGTAACGGCTTCACCGATCTGCAGCTTGTCGAAGGCTTCGTCGTTCACCGCCCCTCCTCACATCGGCCGTATGGTCTGCCCGCGCCCCGAGCAGATCACCTGCCCGCGCTGGTTGAAGAACACGTTGTCATGCACGGCGAAGAGGCGCTCCTTGCGGATGAACTTGTCGAGGCAGCGGGCCTGCAGCGTGATCGTGTCGCCCGGGCGCGCCGGAGTGTTGTAGCTCCACGACTGGCCCGCGTTGATCGTGCCGGGGCTGCGCATCCAGTCGTCGGCCGGCGTGCACGCGAACATCAGCAGGATGTGGATCGACGGCGGCGCGACGATGCCGCGGTACGGCGTCGTCCGCGCATAGGCCTCGTCGAAGTAGAGCGGATTCGTCTCGCCCACGGCGCGGCAATACTTCTGGATCGCCTCGAGGGTCAGGACGTAGGGCAGCGTCTTGCGCGGCTCCCCGGGCACGAGCTCGTCCCAGACCTTGCGCCGGGACGCATCCTTCCAGAAGTCCGTCTCGAACTGGCCGGGGGTGGAATCGACTGCATCTCATTGTGCACGGCTCCTTTGGGGCGCCGCGTCCGCCTTCACTCGTCCGAGCATCTCACTTGTTCCGAGCCATTGTTCGCGACAAGTGAAAGGACAACCGGAATGGGCTATGATGACCGCCAGGCGAACGTTTTCAATCGCAGCACGAACATTCCGGGGCATTGTTTGCAGCCGCGCCGGCAGTGTCAAGGCTCGTCCGCCAGGCGAACGCGATGACGTCCTCTACAGAGCGCACCGACGACAGCGAAACCTTCATCCGCGCCTTCGCGCGCGGCCTCGAGGTGGTCGAGGCGATGGGCCGCGGCGGCCGGCAGCAGTCGCTGGCGGAGATCGCCGCCGCCACGAAGCTGCCGCGCAGCGTGGTCCGGCGCTTCCTGCTCACGCTCGTCGAGCTGCAGTACGCGGCGAGCGACGGCAAGCGCTACTGGCTCACGCCGCGCGTGCTCAATCTCGGCTTCTCCTACCTCTACACCCTGCCGTTCTGGCGCGAGGGCCAGCTCGCGCTGGAAGACCTGCGCGCCGAAGTGGGCGAATCGTGCTCCATGGCCGTGCTCGACGGCAACGATCTCGTATACGTCGTGCGCGTGCCGTCGCGGCGGATCCTGTCGATGAACCTGTCGGTGGGAAGCCGCCTGCCTGCGCACGTGGTGTCGCTCGGGCGCGTACTGCTCGCGGGCCTCGATGCGCGCGCCCTCGACGCCTACCTCGGCGGTGCCGAGCTCAGGCGTTTCACTCCGCGCACGCAGACCTCGCGCACGCGACTGCGGCGTGCGATCGCGAAGGTCCAGACCGACGGTTACGCGTGGGTCGACGCGGAGCTCGACGAAGCGATCTGCGGCATCGCGGTGCCCGTGCGCGATCGCGAGGGGCGCGTCGTGGCCGCGTTGAACGTGAGCCTCATCACCGGGGAATGGAGCGAGGCGAAGGCGAAGTCACGCTTCCTCGCGCCCCTGCGGCGCGCCGCGGTGCAGATCCGGTCGACGATGCTGGCGTGAGGTGCGCACGAGAAGTGCGAACACGGCCAGGAAAGCGAGAGCCCAGCACGCGGCCGCGATCGCCAGCATCGGAACGGCATGGTCGTCCGCGAATGCGGCGCCGAACCGAAGCACGGCGGCCACGCCGATCAGCACCGTGCCCGCGGGCAGCGTGCGCTGCGTCGCCGGCACGAGACGCGCCCTGATCAGCATGGTGTAGGCCATCACGTTCAGCGTCAGCGTGCCCAGGGCGCCGACGGTGATGACGTGCAGCGCGGCCGTGCGCACGGGGTCCGCGGCCGACGCCGCGATGGCGAGCAGTCCCAGCGCGATCCACGCATACCCGGTGGCCAGCGACAGGAGATCGGGACGTCCCCGCCACGACCATGGCCGCCAGCGCAGCAGTCGCACGATCGTGAGGAAGCCGGCAGCGGCACAGGCCATCCGCATCACGATGTCGTAGCGTGGCACCGCTGCGCACACGACCGCCACGGCCATGATCACGAGGAGCAACCCCTCGATGCGCGGCTGCACGCGCGGGCCGAGCGACTGTCCCTGCCGATGCAGCTGGCCCGCAGCGGCAGGACCGATGAGACGCCCGCCCATGAACAGCATCAGGGTTGCAAGCAACATCACGATCGCAGTCACGATCGCGCGCGGCGCCAACCCGCCGGCAACCATTTGCGATACGTCGTACGCAACGGCGCCCACGCACAATGCCGTGAGGACGATCGGGAGCGCCTGGTTGCGAAGCTTCTTGGCGGCGAGGAAGAGTCGTGGCGCGACGTGCACCGCGAGCAGGCCGGCGAACGCCATGTCGAACACGAGTGCGATGGGCCCCTCCAGGGCCACGAATGCGATGCGCGCCGCCAGCCACAGCCCGAACAGCACCCGCGCACGCACGCGCGACATGACCGGCAACTGATTCCCCGCAACGACCGCCAGGGCGTAGCCGAGGAGCATCTCGTGCGCGTGCCCGAGCGGCGTCGACAGCGAGCTGGGGCCGGCCACGATGCCGATCATGGACAGCACCGACCACGGCAGCACGACGGCGCCGTAGAGCGCTGCCGCGGGGTAGAACAACGTGCTCGCCAACGCGCGCACCGGCTGCGACGCTTGGGGGCCCGCAGTGTCCGCTGACGATGGAGGCATCACCTGCACTCTCCGGAGCTTTTCGAACGTGCGCCGCGCATCGGGTGCACGGCATGGTGTCAGCATGCTCGCTCCAGCCGATGGCGATCCGCGTGACGCATCGTACAAGAGTCGATGCTGCTCGAATCGGTCATGGCGAGCTGTGGTGTGCAACCAGCGCACAGCCGAATCCGGAGGGTCACCGCCGCAACCGGCGCGATCGGCACGGTTGCGGGCAACGGACCGTATTCGTCGAAGATGGTCCGCTGCCGGATCCCGGCGACATCAGCAACCTCGACATCGCCGACACCAACGCACGCGTACGCAAGGTGCCGGGCCGCGCAGCATCCGGGACTACGGTGTCGTCCCGCTCGAGTACGAGCTGCGCGGCGTCGGCGATTTCAACGGCGACCGCATCGTCGATCTGTCGTGGAGCGACGGCGTCGTGGCGCTGTGGCTGATCGCCGCCGACGGCAGCTTCACCGGCTGGCAGGCGGCCCCGTAGCCAGCGTCACCTGCGAGGTGCCTGTAGGGTACTGTGGGGTACCCTATCGATCCGCCATTGCCCGACGGTGCGCACATGAACCTCGCCAGCGCTGACGCGACACTTACCGAAACGCTTCTGACGTTGGAGACCCGGCGCATCGCGAGCCGCCGGCGCGTACTGCAACGTCTGGGCGTCGCCGCTCTCGCCGCGCAGGCGCTCGAGACGTGGGCCGCCGCCTGCACGCTCATCCCGAGCGAGACGCCCGGCCCGTTTCCGGGCGACGGCACCATCGGCCCCAATGTGCTCGCCGAATCGGGCATCCTGCGCTCCGACATTCGCGCGAGCTTCGGATCCGCCGGCAACGCCGTCGCCACGGGTGTGCCGCTCACGTTCACGCTGCAGCTCGTCGACGTCGACGACAACTGTGCGCCCCTCGCCGGCCACGCGGTGTACGTGTGGCATTGCGATGCAAGCGGCCGCTATTCGCTGTACTCGCCGGGCGCCACGACGCAGAACTACCTGCGCGGCGTGCAGGTGAGCGATGCATCCGGGCGCGTGACGTTCAGGACGATCTACCCGGGCTGCTATCCCGGGCGTTGGCCGCACATTCACTTCGAGGTGTATGCAAAGGGAGCGCGCGCGGACAGGGGCGACAACGCGGTCAGGACTTCGCAGCTCGCATTGACCGAGGCTGCAAGCCGCGAAGTCTATGCGCAGGCGGCGATGTATCCCGGAAGCCTCGCCGCGTTGAGTCGCATCACCCTGCGCTCCGATGGGGTGTTCGCCGACGACGGCGGCGTGCACCAGCTCGCGAGCGTCACCGGCAATGTCGCGAGCGGGTATTCCGCGCACCTGCAAGTCGGGATCCGGCGCCGCGGCGCGTGAGCGTCTCGCCGCGCCAGCGCATCTCGCGCCGCGGCGCGTGAGCATCCTCGGCCGACGCGCGCACGCAAAGGTCGCAAGCGCGTGACCCCGGCCGACCGGAACGCGAGCTCCGATCGGCCGGCGATCTACGCGCGCATCAACCCATCTTCCCGACCATCGCCTTCGTCTCCTCGGGCGTGAAGGCACGCAGCGTCTGGCCGCGCACGTTGCCGAGCGAGCCGAGCTTCAGCAGCGTCGCCATCACCGCTTCCTCGGGCCCGTCGAGGACGGTGACGATGTCGCAGGCGCCCATCGTGTACCAGGCGGACTTGAGGGTCACCCCGTGCTTCTCGGCCATCTGCCGGAACGCCTGCAGCCGATCCGGCGAATCCTTGACGTTGCGAATGCCCTGGTCCGTGAACGTCGCCATGGTGATGTAAGTTGCCATTGCTCTGCTCCTTCGCCTGTGGTTGCTCGGGTGGCGGTCGGCAGCGGTGCGGCACCGTGGAAGAAGACCGTCATTCTTCCTGGCTCCTCACATAGCGGCGCAGCCTAGCACGCGCGGCGCGGGCGCGAGCTGACCGCATTGAATTGTCCAGAGCACCGCGTGCAGCCGTGCGCGCGGTCGCAAACGATCAGTCGAGCTTCGCCCCGGAGCGCTTCACGACGTCCGCCCACCTGGCCTTTTCGGTGGAGAGGAACGTCGTGAACGCGGCCGGACCGAGCACACGCGGCACGGCGCTCTGCTCCGCGAAGCGCTGGCGCACCTCGGGATCGGCCATCACGCGCTCCACCTCGGCCGCGAGGCGATCGATGATCGGCTTCGGGGTGCCCGCAGGCGCGAGCATGCCGAAGAACGCGTTGACCTCGAACTCGGGCACCCCGCTCTCCTGCACGGTCGGCACGTTCGGCAGCGAGGGCAGGCGTTGGGTTGCGGTCGTCGCGAGCACCCGCAGCTTTCCGCTCTGGACGTGCTGGATCACTTCGATCGGCGTCGCGAACATCATGTTCACCTGGCCGCCGACGAGATCGGTGATGGCCGGACCGCCGCCCTTGTACGGCACGTGCACGATGTCCACGCCTGCATTCAGCTTGAACAGCTCGCCGGCGAGATGCGGCACCGACCCGCTGCCCGCCGAGCAGAACGTGAGCGCGCCGGGCTTCGCTTTCGCAAGCGCAATGAGCTCGGTGACGTTCTTCGCAGGCACGGTATCGTTCACCACCAGGATGAACGGCGACAGCGCGAGCAGCGATATCGGCGCGAAATCCTTCGCCGCATCGTAGGGCAGGTTCGCGTACAACGCCTGCGTGATCACGAAGGGCGTCGGGGCGAACAGCAGGGTGTAGCCATCCGGCGCAGCCTTCGCCACCACGGCATTGCCGATCGTCGTCCCGGCGCCCGGCTTGTTGTCGATGATCACCGCCTGCCCGAGCCGCTCGCTCAGCTTCTGACCGACGAGGCGGCCGATGATGTCCGTCGCGCCTCCCGGCGCAAACGGCACGACGAGCCTGACCGGCTTGGTCGGCCACGCCTGCGCGCCGGCCTTGTTCGACATGAACATCGCGAGCACGACCGCGCACGCCATCAGCAGCAACACTATCCACCTGCGTTGCATGATGCCCTCCCTCGGTTGGCGCCTCGTCGCGTTGCGCGACACGGCGGTTGCAGATCAGGCGATGGCGAGAGTATAGGTGAGGAGCTGGTCGCCGCTGAAGCGGTGCAGCTGGTAGCCGGGCATCTCGGCGGCCGGCACGTAGCGTCCGTCCTGGCGGAAGTCGGCCGCGAACTGGTAGAACACGCTGGGGCACGTGGTGACGGTGCAACCCGCCCAGCTCGCGTGCATCGCGCGATGCACGTGGCCGCAGACGACCCGCTGCACGCGCCCGTGCCGCCGGAGCGTGTCGCCCAACGCCGCGGCGTCGAGCAGGCGCGAGCGATCGATGTGCGCAATGCCGGTCGCGAACGGCTGGTGATGCACGAACACGGCGACGTCGCGGTCCTCGCTCCCGGCGAGTGCGCGCTCGAGCCACTCGAGGCGCGCGTTGCACACGCGGCCGCTGGCGAGGCCCGGATCGAGCGAATCCAGAACGACGATGCGCCAACCCCCGGCGTCGAACGCGTACTGCACGAACGCCCCGCCGGTCTGCAGATACGCGTGATCCGGGAACGCCGCGCGCAGCGCATCGCGGTCGTCGTGGTTGCCGACCATCAGGTACACCGGCACCTGCAGAGGCGCAAGCAGGCGGCGCAGCTCGGCGTATTCCGCCGGTGAGCCGCGCTCGGCGAGATCGCCGCTCACGAGCACCGCATCCGGCACCGCGTTGGACGCGAGCAGTTGCGCAACCCCGCGTTGCAGCGTGTCGCTCGGCGTCATGCCGTGCGGCAGGTGCACCGGCGTGGCACCGATATGCGGATCCGAGAGGTGGGCGAGGAGCATGGGCGCAAGGATACCGCCCTTGCGCGGCGCGCGGCTGCGGCCGGCGCAGCGGGAAGTCGGCACGCGATGCCGGAACCGGCGCATCATGTCCGGGCGGCCAGGCCGCGGCGTCGGGACGCCCGTGCTCGCTGCATCCGCGCGCACGGCACGCGCGTATATGAGCCGAGGCGCGCACGCTCGCGCCGGGTCCACGGACACCACCGCGGCCGCACCCGCGACAACGATCGGGAGACACTCATGAGCGCACAGGAAAACACGAAGCTGGTCCAGGACGCGTACGCCGCCTTCGGGCGCCGTGACATGAAGGCCCTGCTCGGCACGATGAGCGAGGACATCGACTGGCACGGCGTCATCGGCGTCGGTCCCAACGTGCCGATGGCCGGTCGCCGCAACGGCCACGCGCAGGTCGCCAAGTTCTTCGAGGCGGTCGACGCGAACATCGAGTTCGCGCGCTTCGAGCCGCGCGAGTTCATTTCCGAACGCGACAAGGTCGTATGCCTGGGCTTCTACAGCGGCAAGGCGAAGAAGACCGGGCGCTCGTTCGAGTCCGAGTTCGTGATGGTGTTCACGGTGCGCAACGGCAAGGTCAGCGCATTCAGGGAATACATGGACGCGGGAGCCATTACGGCCGCGTTCTGAGTGACGCGGCCGACGTGCCGCCCGCCGTGCGGGGGCGGCACGGCAGGGATCGCCGGCACGCGATTGTCTTCCGCGCCGCGTGCCGAGATTCTCGTTGCGGGCGAGTCGATGCGACTTCGGAGCGAGCAACTGCTGCCGATCGCGTTCACGTTGCCCGATGTCGACACGGCGCCTTGACTTCGGGGTATCGTCGGGTCTCTTCCGGTGCTATCGATCCTGCTGGAAAGCAGGAAGACCCACACAAGGAGGCCTCGCCCATGACCCGCATCGCGCTCTGCCGTATCGCCGCAATCGCCGCCCTCGCGCTGTCGTTCAACGCGGCCGGCCAGAACTATCCCAACCGCGCTATCACCATCATCTGCCCGTTCGCGGCGGGTGGCCCGACGGACACCATCTCCCGCAACCTCGCCGAGCGGCTCACGAAGATTCTCGGAGTGTCGGTGGTGGTCGAGGACGTCGCGGGCGCCGGGGGCACCATCGGGGTGAGCAAGGTGATGCACGCCGCACCGGACGGCTACACGATCGGCATCGGCCACGTCGGCACGCACGTGATCGCGCCGGCCGTGCAGGGGCTGACCGTGAACTACCTCACCGAGCTCGAGCCGGTCGCCATGATCGCGAGCAATCCGCAGATCCTGGTCGCGCGACCCGACCTGCCGGCGAAGGACCTGAAATCACTGGTCGCGTGGATCAAGGCCAATCCGGACAAGCTCAACGCCGGGACGGGCGGGCCGGGGACGCCGTCGCATGTCAGCGCCGTGTACTTCGGCAACGAGATCAAGTCGCCCGTCACCGTCGTGCATTACAAGGGCTCCGGTCCCGCGCTGCAGGACGTGATGGCCGGCCACATCGACATCACCTTCGACCAGGCGCTCACCGCGCTGCCCCAGGTCAGGGCCGGACGCGTGCATGCGTTTGCGGTGACGGCCAAGAGTCGCCTCGCCTCGGCGCCCGACATCCCCACCACGGACGAGGCTGGCCTGCCGGGCTTCTACATGTCCATCTGGCACGCCTTCTGGGTGCCGAAGGGAACGCCGCCGGCAGTGATCGCGAAGCTGAACGGTGCGATTCGCGAAGCGCTGGCCGACCCTGCGGTCCGAACGAAGCTCGCCGATCTCGGACAGGAAATTCCGCCGCCCGACCAGCAGAGCCCGGAAGCCCTGCGCGCCCAGCACAAGGCGGAGAACGACAAGTGGTGGCCGGTGATCAAGGCGGCGGGGATCAAGGCGCAGTAGCGCGGCGCTGCGCCGAGAAGCGCTGGCGCGCGGCAATGCGTGGCCAACGGGCGCCGTTGAGTGCCCCGCTGCTGCGCGCTCGTCGCACGTCTACCTTCTGAACACAGACCCTGCCACGATCTCACACTTCCGCGCTGCCTCCGGCGTCCTCGTCGTCGTCTTCGAGCTCGATGGCAGCGGACGGCGGCAACTTCGCGATGATCGACTCGATCATCTGAATGTGCGCGGCCTCTTCGTCCCGAAGTTCCTCGAACAATGCCTTGACGTCCGGCTGTTTCACGCTGGGGAGGGCCGCGTCGTAGAACGCGAAAGCCTTCTTTTCGGAGGACAACGCCACTTGAAATGCCTTGAGCTGGGACATGTTCCAACGAGGCGCGCCGAAATCGGGGGCCTCCACGTCGAAGATGTCGTCGAGCTTGACTCTTGGGGGCATGTCGCCGAACAGTGCGAGCCGGCGCTCGGCGAGTTGATCACCGTGCTTTTTCTCGTTCGCGGCCATCGATTGGAACACCGCCCCCGCGTCGTTGGGATCGCGGCTTCCAAGTCGTTTGGCGAAGTGCGTGTACCGCTGAAACGCCTCGACCTCGATCAGGCTGGCGAGATCGAGGGCGTCCATCAGTGTGAGTTTGGAGAAAACGAGTCTAGTAGTTGCCATGAGAGCTCCGGCTACAGTGCAACGCGCCCCGTCACCCGAGCGCGAGACTGTTTGGTGAATAGGAAATCTGAACGGCTGTTCTTGCCAAACAAGACGCTACTACCGTGCCGCACTCGCGTTTTGACCTCGATCATTAAGAACGGACCGGCCTGAGTGCGGCCGTAGGTCACCCTTCGCGGTTCAGGCGCGTTCGAAGATCGCGGCGATCCCCTGGCCACCGCCGATGCACATGGTCGCGAGGCCGTAACGACGCTTGCGGCGATCGAGCTCATGCAGCAAGGTGGTCATGATGCGCGCGCCGGTTGCCCCGACCCGATGCCCCAAGGAAATGCCGGAGCCATTCACATTGAGTCGATCTTCGAGTTCCGCGACCGATTTGCCCCAGCCCTTGAGGCTGACGGTCGGAGAGGTTCTCGACGAAAGGCTACCCCATGGAATGGAACTGACTGGGTGACCGATCGCGTGGATAAGTATCCAGGGATCAATTCATTTCGGCCTTGGTGCCTGGCGCGGGCGAGAAGCCGAGGTCGCCACGCGCGAGGGCAGCCTCGCGGCCGCCGTATCCAGCCAGCAATTCCGCCTGGCGTTGCTTCGCGCGCGCGTCGACGGCTTCGGGATCGAGGATCGCGCGCAGGCGCCGCTCGCCTTCCATGAGCACATCGCGGTGACGCGGGTCCGCGGCGAGGTCGGTCGTCTCCTCGGGATCGGCGGCGAGATCGAAGAGCTGCGGGCCGTAGGCGACGTAGTGACAGTACTTCCACCGGTCGAAGCGCAGCATGAACGCGCCGGCGACCGAGCCGATCGCGTGGTACTCCGAGATCACCGGGCGCTCGGGCGTGCCGCCGTTCGCGATGTCGACCAGCGACGCGCCCGGGAGCGAATCGGCGCCGAGCGGTCGCGGCACGCCGGTCAGGTCGAGAAACGTCGGTGCGCAATCGATGTGGGACACCGGTGTGGCGACGACCCTGCCCGCTGCGATGTCGGGTCCCGCCATGATGAGCGGGACGCCGGCCGACTCCTCGTAGAGCGTCGACTTGCCCCACAGTCCGCGCGCGCCGAGGTTGTCGCCGTGATCGCTCGTGTAGACGACGCGCGTCGAAGCCGCGAGCCCGGCGCTCTCGAGCGCGCGCAGTACCAGGCCAACGTTCTCGTCCATCGCACTCACGAGGCCCGCGTACCCGGCGATCGCCCGCTTGACGTCCGCCTCGCTGCCGAAGTGCGCGTCGTAATCCACCGTATGCGCGTAGTCGTCGAGGTAGGGATGGTGCGGCCGCAGCTCGTTGGCGTAGAGCTTGGGCATCGGCAGATCCTGCTTCCAGTAACGGTAGAACCACGCCGGCGGCGCCGTGAGCGGGAAGTGCGGCGCGACGAACGACACGAACAGCGCCCACGGGCGGTCGCGCCACTTCGGCGCCTCCTCGTGCAGCCACACCTGCGCGCGCGCGGCGATGTCGCGGTCGTATACGGTGTACGTCGACTCCCCGGGCCCGGCGCGCTTTGCCATCTTGTCCCCGCCCTTGCGCTTCGGGATGCTCTCGCGGACGAGGCCCTTGACGTCGCCGATGCCGTCGATGATGTGCATCGGTACGATCTCTTCCGAGAAGCCGTGATCGTCGCCGGGTCTCCCCCGGAAGTGCAGCTTGCCGATCGACACGACCCGGTGGCCCGACTCGCGCAGGCGGTGGTGCCAGCTCGGCAGCGCGCCGTCGTAGCCGTCGGCGTTGTCCCAGTAGCCGATCTCGTGGTTGTAGCGCCCGACGGCGAACGCCGCGCGTGCCGGCACGCAGATCGGGCAGGCGGTATAGGCCGACGTGAAGCGCGTCCCGGAGGCCGCCAGCGCATCGAGGTTGGGCGTCGCGACGAACGGGTGCCCCGCGGCGCCGAGGAACTTGGGGTTGTGCTCGTCGGACATGAGGACGAGCAGGTTGGCCGGTCGCATCGAGCTATTCCACTATTGACATTTCGAACGTCTTCCTATTCTATCCCGGAATGCTGGAATCCGCCCGCCCGATGGAGCTCGAGCCGCTCAGGTTGTTCCTCCATGTCGCCGCGACCGGCAGTTTTTCGCGCGCCGCCATCCTGGCGTCCTCGACGCAGTCGGCCGTCAGCAAGCGCATCGGCGCGCTCGAGCGCCAGCTCGATGCGCGTCTGTTCGAGCGAACGGGCCGCGGCGCGCGCCTGACGCCGGCCGGCCGCCGGCTCCTTCCGCGCGCCGAGGCGCTGACCGCCGAAATCGACCGCCTCCCGGAGTTCGTAGCCGACGACGCGCGCAACCTCGCCGGCGTCGTGCGGCTGTCGCTGCAACCGTCGGTGAGCTGGCCGCTGGTGGGCGATCTCGTGGCAGCCGTCCGCCAGCGGCATCCCAACCTGCACCTGCAGATCGCGGAAGGACCGACGCGCCAGATCGAGGAGAGCCTCGCCGACGGACGCATCGACCTCGGCGTCGTCTCGTTGCCGCCGCCGCCCGGCCTCGGCGAGTGCGAGGCCCTGTTCGACGTGCCGCTCGGCCTGGTGGCGAAGGCCGGCGACGCGCAGGCGCGGCGCGCGACCATCCCGTTCGAGCGGTTCGCGCGGCTGCCGCTCGTCATCGCAACCATGCCCAACGGAGGACGCGTGCTCGTCGAGGAGGAGGCACGCAACGCGGGCATCGCGCTCAACGTCGTGGTCGAGCTCAACTCGATCCACGTGATGAAGAAGCTCGTCGCCCGCGGTGAACTGTACTCGCTGGCGTCACCGAACGCCGTCGCGGCGGAGGTCGCGGCGAGGGAGCTCGCGCTGTCGCGCATCGTGTCGCCGGAAATCCGGCAGACGTTCTACCTCGTCGTCGGCGCGCGGCGCCACGCGAGCGCCGCCGTGCAGGCGGTCGCGGGGCTCCTGCGCGACCTTGCCGGCGCACTCGGCAAGCGGCGCCGCGCTGTGTGAGCGCAACAGGAGGAGGTCCCATGAGATCGATCCATCACTACGGGCGGCTGCTGTGGGCGCTCGCGTTGTTCGCAATCGCGGCCGGCGCGCATGCGCAGGGCTATCCCAACCATCCCGTCCGCCTGGTGGTCGCCGACGCCGCCGGCGGCGCTCCCGACCAGCTCGCACGCCTGGTCGCGCAGAAGGTATCGGAGACCCTCGGCCAGCAGGTCATCATCGACAACCGCCCCGGCGCGGGCGGCGCGGTCGGCGCGGACCTCGTCGCCAAGTCGCCGCCGGACGGCTACACGCTGCTGCTGACGACGACCGCCATCTACGCGATCCTGCCGAACCTGCGCAAGGACCTGCCCTACGATCCGGTGCGCGACTTCATGCCGGTCGGGCGCATCGCGACGGCGTCGAACGTGCTCGTGATCAACGACGCGCTGCCGGCGCGCAACGTCGCGGATCTCATCAAGTACGCAAAGGAGCACCCGGGCGCGCTCAACTACGCCTCCGCGGGTGTCGGCACGCCCGCGCATCTTGCCGGCGAGATGCTGAACCTGCTCGCCGACATCAAGGTCGTCCACGTGCCCTACAAGGGCGCCGCGCCGGCCCTGCTCGACGTGATCGCCGGCAACGCGCAGTACATCATCACGTCGCCGATCGCCGCCGGAGCGCACATGAGCGCGGGCCGCGTGCGCGCCATCGCGACGACCGGCACGGAGCGCAATCCCGCGTTGCCTGACCTGCCGACCGTCGCCGATACCCTGCCCGGCTACGAGATCACGCAGTCGTGGGGCATCGTCGTGCCGGCCGGCACGCCGGGCGACGTCGTCAAACGTCTGGGCGACGAATTCGGCAAGGCGCTCGCGAACGCCGAGGTCCGGGACAAGATCCTGAAGACCGGCGCCGTCCCGGCGAGCAACGATTCACCCGCGGCGTTCAACGACTTCATGGCAAAGGAACGCGCACGTCTTGGAGACGTCGTCGCGCGCTCGAAGATCGAGCTCAAGGAATAGGCGCGGTCATCGCGACAAGTCGATGCCGCTTGGCAGACCCGGCAGCTTCGCATCATTTCGA
>CAVZZN010000004.1:0-185628 GCA_963779805.1 uncultured beta proteobacterium | reverse complement strand
TCGTAGAAATCGATGGCCGCGAGATAGTTCGGCTCGAAATCGCTCACGCCAGCGCGAGGCTCGGTGCGGATCACCTGGCGGGCCTGTACGCCCACCACGTCGCCCGGTCCGGCAAGCTGCACGCGGAAGCGGCGGCGGATCGTTGCGTGCCTGATCGGGAACCACCGAGAGCGTGACGGAAACGCGCGCGCGGCTCGCGCCGGCGCCCGCGGGCGCACCGAGGGCGTTGCCGATGCCCCGGCGCAGCCATGGCAGGAATGTGTAGCGCGCGATGGTCATCTGGAAGGCGGGCGTTAGGCGGGCTCCATCACGAGCGATGCCGACGGCACGACGACGACCGCATCGGCGAGCTCGGGCCGTTGCGCTTTGAGCCTGCGCAGCGCCTGGTCCGCCGCGATGGCCGTGCTCCAACATGAGATCGGGCGCGTACAGCGTCAGATCGTCGGAGGAGGCCACGGCGAAGCGCTCCTTGCCCAGCGACACACGGTCGGCGAGCGCGGACGGTGCCGCCCTCGCGCGCGACAGCGAGGATCTCGCCGCCGCGGCGCCCGCGGCGGCGAATGCGGAGAGGACGTCGGGCATGCCGAAGCGCACCTGACCGGATGGTGCTCGGGCAGATAGATGACCTCATACGCGACGTCGCGAATGCGCATCCAGTCGGCGCGACACGGCGCGTCGCCGCCGATGGCAAGCCCCGAGTCGAAGTCGTCGAACGACGGCCGCGAGAGCGCCTCGGCGTCTGTCATGTCGAAGAACTGCGCCGGCGCGAACTGGCTCGCGCACGGGCGTCGTCGGTGCGTCGTCCACGCCGAGCTTGACGTCGGCGATGCGGAACACGCTGCCCTTGTCCGGCACGGTGGCGCCGAACCGCTGGATCGCGATGCCGAGGGGTGCGATCTTCTGCGCGACCTCGAGCGATCCGAACGGATGCACCCCGAGCGGCCCTTGCGCTTGTCCTTCCGTCATGCGGAGCGTCACGGTCTGGCTCGTGGCCGGCGGCAGCCGCGGAATCCAGTTCGCGGGATTGGCGATGGCGTCCGCGAGCCGCGCCAGCACATCGACCGGGCGCGAGGAGCAGCGACAGCGGGTCGCCGAAGGTGACGTCGAACTCGACGTCGATGGTGATCGTGAAGATGAAGCCGATCTCAAACGATGCGGTTCCGTGCGCGTGCCAGGGCGTCGGCCCTTCGAGCATCAAGTGAAGCTCGGACGGCGAACAGCACGTGGCTGCCCGTGCGCACGGCGAGAATCGCCGCCACGTCCGCGATGAAGTGGAACGGATGGCGGTGGATGAGCACGTCGAGGGAAAGAAAGCCCGCGACGTTGAAGGCGCTCAGGCTGTAGGAGAGCTGCAGCCGCGCGCCGAACTGGATGGAGTTCGACGTCACGGCGAATACGCCTCCGCCGCACGTCGGGATTGCCCTCGAACAGCACGATCGCCAGGCGCTCGGCGGACCGGCAGTTCATCGGCGGCGGCGTGTAGGCGAGATTGAAGCCGCCCACCGTCAGCAGCAGGTTCGAGTTCTCCTTCCAGTAGACGCGCACCGCCATGTCGCCGGTGAGCGTGAAGACGAGGACGTGCGAGTCGTAGAGCGTGGCGTCGAACGCAAGCTGGCGAAGTCGATCACGCCGACGAAGTTGACCTGGAGCTTGAGCACCGGGGCCTCGTCCGTGGGCAGGACGGCGCGCAGGATGCCGACGATCACGACGATCACGGTCGCGGCAGGTCGAGCATCACGCCGAGCTCGAGCGTGACGAGCTCGGCGTGCCCCAGCCGAGCTTGACCATCGGCCCGAACACGAACCGGCCGCGCCGGCGGGAAGACGCGGCCCAGGTCGGCGATGATGCGCGCCACGTTCGCGACCACGTCCACCGGGAAGAGGATGCTGCCGACCGACCCGTCGCGCACGCCGCCGCGGAGCACGTCGAGGTCGAGCCCGCGATTGATGCCGAGCAGCCCGCCGATGCCGTTCAGCGTGAACCCGAACGAGAGTTGGATCGGCGGAAAGTCGGTCGCGATCAGGATCAGCAGCGAGAAGCCTTCGCCGCCGTCGGGCATCTTCGTCGTGAGGATGCCGATCGCGCGATCGGCGATGGTGTCCTCGAACATGAGATCGAGGGCCCGAGATCTCCCCCTTCGCCGCGTCGAGAACGAGGAACCCGCCGCCCGCGAAGCCGCCGCCGTCGACTTCGAGGCCGACGCCGTTCGGCGGATGAAAGCCGAGCGAGATGTCGAACGGTTCGGCGTTGCCCGGCGCGAACGCGACATTCGTGTCGATGCCGATGCCGGTGATCATGAACGCCAGCGGTCCAAGCTTCCCCGAAAGACTCGCAGTCAGCAGCAGATCGGCGCGCGAGGACGTCCGAAGGTGCCGGAGGCGAATCGACACATCGTCGACGCGAACCGGACCGAGCTGCAGATGCGGATGCAGCATCACCTCGAACGCCGCGCTGCCCTTGAAGCGGATGCCGTTCTCGCGGCTCCACTCGATAGCGAGCGGAACGTCGACCGACGACGGAGAATCCCCGACGATGTTGCGCAGGAAGCTGTCGCCGTCGCCCGGCGCGATGACGAGCTTCAGCCCCTTCAGTTCCGCGAGCACGCCGAGGGAGACGTCGGTGCCCTTGACGTCGGCTGTGAGGCCCAGCGTCGCGGATGCCAGTTCCATGCGCGAGGCCTTCGGGTCGCCGAGCAGCGCGACGGTGGACGGCGCGTACGTCACACCGAGGCCGATCCCCGCGGCGGGCGGTGGCGTTCCGGGCGCGAGCGGATAGCGGATCGCCACTTCGCCCGGCGGACGCAGCGTGATGCCGAACAGCTCGCCGACGTTCGTGCCGGCGCGCAACGCGAGATGCGTTTCGTCACCGAGCGGAATGTCGAGCGGCATTTCCGACGGCAGCCGTGGCTCGAGAATCAGGCCCGGCAGGCCGGCGCCCTGCGGAGCCAGTCGCTGCAGGGCGATCGCAGCCTCCAGCGTGGTGCCGCCGACGCTGCCGTGCCAGAACGGCAGCACGAGCGAGCGGCCGACCGGCGGCGGCGAGAGATTCGGCATGCCGACGTAGCCGCGCATGGCGTTGCCGTCCGCGGGCCGCATCGCCACGGGCAGGCCCAGCGCCACACCCACGGCGGTCACGTGACGCAGCAAGAGTCCCGCGTCGAAATCGGGCGTTCCCCAACCGTAGACGCGTGCCGGCAGGCCGGAGGGATCGCTGACGACCTTCGGCAGCTCCTCCCAGCGGAAATGCCGGCGCATGTAGTCCGGACGCGTCGCCGTCGCGGGAACCATCTCGACGGTGATGACGCGCAGCATCGACAGGATGTTGAACGCCTGCGGCTGCTCGGCGGCGAGATAGTCGGTAAGCAACAGCTCGAACAGCCGCTCGCCGATTTCCTCCGCGTAGGCGGTGGCATCCGCGCCGTTCGGCACCGGTCCGCTGCCGAGCTCCTGCATCGCGTCGTAGATGCCCTTCGCCTGCTGGAGCAGATGCGCGAGATCTTGCGGCGACGGCGGAGCCGGAAGGCTGTCGAGCGCGTGCGCAGCGTCGGCCACCGTCGTGGCGAGCTGCTGGAAAGGCGGCGGCACGTCGCTGACCGAGAAGCCGAGCCGCCACAGCAATCGCATGAATGCGCCGGACGATTGTCCGGCTCGATCAGCGGCTGCGCCGCGACGATCAGGTGGCGTGCGATCAGCTCGAGCGTATTCCGTTGATCGTCCGCCATGAGGTCAGCTCAAAACGGGTAGACCTTCTGGAACTCGAAATCGATATGGCGATGTTGCTCGGGATCGATCTGCTCGACCAGCACGAAGCGGCAGACCGGACAGAAGATCGTCCACATGTCGTGGTTGTCGCGCATCATGCACTGGCCGGCAGGCCGCAGGACGCCGCATCCGTACAACCCGCCTCCGTGGTAGAGACCGACCATGGGGACGAGGTCGCCCGGCTTGACCTTGTTCTGAGGGTCGGCGGCGGCGGGCACCTCGGTCGACGCGCGCACCGCCGCGTTCGTCGCCGCGTTGCAGGCGATGCCGTTCAGCGGACCCTTGATCGCGTCGCGCATGATGCGCTCCGCCGCAGGGGAGACGAGCGTGAGGTACGGCCGCGCTGGCACGACGTCGCTCGGCGCCAGGAACGGCTTGTACAGGACCGAGCCGGCGCCGAAGTCGTCCAGGCTCGAGACGCTCGCCGTGGTCGAGACGACGATCTTGTCGCCGTCGGCACCGAGTGACTCGATCTTGAACTCGACGCTCGTCTTCGGCGCCCCGGCGATTACCTTTCGCCTTTCGCGCTTGCGCAATAGCACCGGATCGCCCACTGCGAGCTGAAATCCTGCGCCGAAGCCGACCGGAATCTGGAAGCGCTTGGCGCCGAGCGGGACGATCTTGCCGGTCGTGACCACCGCCTTGCGCGCGCGGTGCCAGTTCCATTTGATCTTGTCGAGCAGTACGGACCCGTCGCTCTTCAGAACCACCGAAGCCGTCGTGAGGTTGGCTTCGTCCATGTCGCCGGAAAGCGTGTACGTATCCGAGTCCTCGACGTATTCGTCACCCAGATCGAACTTGTGCGCGATCTCGTGGACGATCGTGGTCCAGGTATCCGGGAAGATGGTCGCGATCGACGGCACCTGGAGGGCGAGTCGAAGAGCGTTGCGGCCGTCGGTGACCGGCGTCACAGGGATACCCGGATGGCTGTCGTCGACGTCCGCTCCGGACAGCGTGAGACGCACGTTGATGCCCGAATTGGCGCGCCCCACCGGCGAGTTCGTGAACGCCACGACATAGCGCGTCTCGTCGAATGGGAAGGCGGCGTGATCCTTCGCCCATAGGTTCCCCAGACCGTCCTCGGGCGGCGGGAGGCCGAGCGTGATCGGCGTCATCGTTCCGATCGGCTTCGCCGTCACGCGCTTCAGGAATGCGGCGCGCTCGTCGTCGTCTGCGCGCCTCGAGTGCAGACCCATGCCCCAGTCTTCGCTCCGCTCGGCTTCCGGTGGAGATCCGATCGACATGCACGGGAAGTTGTCGGTCTCGTCGATGAACGTGCGCTTCGCCAGCGCGAGCCAGTCGTCGACGACCGACAGCATGACGACGCGCTCCGGGATGTCCGTCATCACGTCGTCCCATCGGTCGTTCAGCTCGGGCATCGTCCGGTTTACGTCGTCGGGCACGGGCAGGCCGGCGAAATAGATGAGATTCGCGACGCTCCACTCTCCGGTCGACGGGGGCGGGACCGCCTTCGGCAGCGGTGCAGCGAACGTCGTGTGGCCGCGCACGAATGGCGCCACTTCGCACTGCACCGATGGGCCGTCCTCGCTCGCGGAGATCGGCAGGTGCCAATACGCCATCGAGGTCTTCAGGAAGTCGAACGGGTGCACCATCGAATCGCTGACGAGATTGGATTGCACCATTGTCACGACCGACTTGAACACAGTCATGTCGGCGAAGCCGGTGGCCATGAACAGCACGTTCGGGACGGTCTCGGGCTTGACCGAGCCGTTCATGATGTCGGCCTTGCCGTCAAGCCATTCGGCCTGCGGCACGGCGGGCTCCGTGGCCCACGGCTCGGCGATGATCAACTCATGCGGGCCGGTGCTGGCGCGGCTTCCCCAGGCGGCTGACGTCGTGACCGTGACCGGAACATGGCTGCCGACGCCGGCGCTCGCGGGAAGCTGGACGCGCCGCTCCTTCTCGTCGGGCTTGACGTAGAAATGCGTCGCCGGCGATAAATCGAACTGATCGCTGTACGTGACGTCGCCCACCACACCGTCGTCGAACTGCGCCCGCACGGTGAAGCCGTACGGCGTCTTGCAATCGCCGGTGGCGACCGGGCGACGGATGGTCAGGTTCTGTGGCGTGAGCCAGATCTTGTCGACGCTGCCGTGCACATGGATGCGAATGACGGTGACCGGGAATTCGCCCGGCGCGGGCACGCCGGCGTTGCGCGTGACAGTGGCCTCGACGATGAAATTGGACGGCTGGTGCTGCGGAGGCGGCCCCGGATCGACGCTCACCGTCCCGTCTGTGCGGTTGACGTGGATGCCAAAATTGAAGAACTCGCTGGCGTTCTCGTCGCAGCGGAACACCGGGCGGAACTCGATGCCGACGTCGGTCTGGTGGCGGTCGTTGACGTATTCGAAGAACGTGCAGATCGTTCCTGTCTTGGGAAATACGCCCAGCAGCTTGGAAAGCGGCACCGTCGATTGCCCGCGCAGCACGTGAACATCGTAGCCCGTGCCAAAGCGGAAGCTGGCCAGCGTGATCGGCATCGCGCACACTCCGAGCCGGGGACCGCGGAGAACACGGGAACGTCGAGGGGCTCGAAGCGTGCGGTCGAATCATCCCGCGACCCAAGCGGTGGGAGTGACTGATGATACGCCCCGGATGCATTCGCGCAAGCTTCGCTAGGCGCGTGGCTTGGAGGGATTCCGCCGCAGTAGAGGCGATCGACGATGCGCAGGCGCTTGTGGCGTTGCGAGCAGTCGCTCCGGAATTATTCGCGTCTGCGTCGCCGAGTTGCGCTACGGGTGAGCGATACCTTCACCCGGCGCGATACCTCACGCTGGGCCAATGGGGCTGGCATTAGCGAGGACTATCGATGCGAGCCATGCCTCCGAGGGCCACAGATACAATCTGGTGATTGAGGATGTTGGGCACTGGACTGCCCCTAAATCGGACTCCTGCGCTTCAGGCGCCCGGCCAACCGGTATGCAAACCTTTACGCTAAGTGCTTGATGCGGCGATGTTGATAAGACACTTTGCGGACCCGCGCAACTTGCTGTCGATAGCGAGGTTGAACAGCGCCAGTTCCCGCGCTCGATGGTCCAGTTGCGGTCGAATTGAGGTTCCTGCTGTCAATCAAGACAGTATTTCCGAAGCCAGGCGGAAAGGTCTGGTATGACGATCAGCGTGAAATGCACCGCCAGATTTTCGATGGCGAGGAAATAGTCGACTACGCTTTCATGGGTTCCGATCCGGAGGCAGCCGATAACTGGTGGCTCCGAGAAGCCTTTGAGAACCAAATCCCAATCATCTACTTCCTCGGCATTGCTCCCGGTCGCTACCAGGCAATTCGTCCCACGTTCATCTTCGGGTGGGATAGCAGGGCGCTAAAACCCCGTATCGCGTTTGGCGCCTTGGATGAGGAAAGACTAGTCCCACCGCAGTCTGCGCTTGAAAGACGCTATGCCTTGCGTGCCGTTAAGCAGCGGCTACATCAGGCCTCATTTCGCCAAGCCGTCATCACTGCCTACAACGGTCGATGTGCCTTGTCGGGCATACCTGAATCCCTTTTGCTTGATGCCGCTCATATCGTGTCGGACAGGGATGAGGAGTTCGGCCATCCCGTCGTTTCGAACGGCATACCGCTTTCGAAGATTCATCACGCCGCATTCGACGCCCACTTAATTGGCATCGACCCGGACTACCAGCTACACGTTTCGGAGCGTTTGCTCGAACAGAATGACGGCCCGATACTTGATGCCCTAAAACGCCTAAATGGCGGGACGATCCATTTGCCCAGTCGAGTGAAGGACCGACCGGACCGGGAACGGCTAGCCCTTCGTTTTGAGCGTTACAAGACTGCCGCTTGATCCAACCGCAGGGTGTCGAACTTTCAGGGCGCCCGAACGCTGCTGCGGCCGGCTGTTCACCGGGCTGGGCCGGAAGAACCTTGCCAGCCTTTCACGATCGCCGGGGGTTGTTGCGTCTTTCGAGATGAATCGCCGGCTGGGAAAGATGCCCCTTGGATCTTTCACGATAATTGCCGGATTTCACGATCGATTGTCGGGCGTCACACCGGTCGGAGGGGCCCGATCAACCTCCCGACACTTTACATAATACAAATTATGCGACATTCATGTTGGAACCGCGCTGAGCATGCAAGCCGATGAAGTCGATCACCGGCAACCGAATGGATGGCTCGAGGTCCTGGGCGCATTCCTGAAGCTCGGCCTGACGTCGTTCGGTGGTCCGGTCGCCCACATCGGCTACTTCCGCAACGAGTTCGTCGCGCGTCGACGCTGGCTGGACGACGCCACGTATTCCGACCTGGTGGCGCTGTGCCAGTTTCTGCCGGGGCCTGCGAGCAGTCAGGTCGGCATGGCCCTTGGATTGTTGCGCGCCGGTTGGCTCGGCGGGCTTGCAGCGTGGATCGGCTTCACCCTGCCATCCGCGGCGGCTCTCGTCGCCTTCGGCTACGGCGTCGCCAGCTTCGGCGACATCGCAACGTCGAGTGCGGTGCACGGCCTGAAAGTCGTTGCGGTGGCCGTGGTGGCACAAGCCGTGTGGGGCATGGCGAAAGTCCTGTGCCCGGACCTCTTGCGTCGTGGCTTCGCCGTCGGCGCGGCCTTGGTCGTCCTGCTCGCGCCCGGCGCGCTGGGGCAACTCGGCACGATGCTCCTGGCGGGACTCCTGGGCTGGCGACTCCTCGAGCTGCCCCCGGCGGCCATTCCCGCGCACACCGGCTTCCGAGTCTCCCGGCGGGTCGGCACCGTCGCGCTGGTCCTGTTCTTCGCCCTGCTCCTCGTGCTGCCGGTGCTCGCCCTGACCGGCCACGACACGCTCGCCGTCGTCGACCGCTTCTATCGCGCCGGCGCGCTTGTCTTCGGCGGCGGGCACGTGGTGCTGCCGCTGCTGCAAGCGGGCGTGGTTCCGCCGGGATGGGTGAGCGACGCGGAGTTTCTTGCCGGCTATGGCGCTGCGCAAGCGGTGCCGGGGCCGTTGTTCACGTTCGCCGCCTATCTGGGGACGGTGATGCACGTCGGACCGGGCGGCTGGCGCGGTGGCCTGCTCGCGTTGTGCTCCATCTTCCTGCCTGCCGCACTGCTGATTGCAGGCGCGCTGCCGTTCTGGGCGACGCTTCGTGGACGCCCCGCGATGCAGGCCGCCATGGCCGGCGTGAACGCGGGTGTGGTCGGCGTGCTCCTGGCTGCCCTGTACGACCCGGTCTGGACGAGTGCCATCCACTCGCGCGCCGACTTCAGCCTGGCATTGGCGTGCTTTGCGCTGCTCGCCTACGCGCGGCTTTCTCCGGTGCTCGTCGTCGTCTTCGCAGCGCTGGTCGCCTGGCTCCTGTCAGGCAAGCAGCTAGCGGTAGCCGGCGGCCTGCAATTCGAACAATTCCGCATAGCGCCCTCTCTGTTGCAACAACTCGGCGTGAGTGCCGACGGCCTCGACGGCGCCGTCCATCAGCACCACGATGCGGTCGGCCATGCGGACGCTGGAAAAGCGGTGCGAGATCAAGACCACGGTCTTGCCCTCGCTCAGCTCCTGGAATCGCTTGAACACCTCGAACTCCGAACGCGCGTCGAGGGATGCGGTTGGCTCGTCGAGGATCAATAGCTGCGCATCGCGCATGTAGGCGCGAGCGATGGCGACTTTCTGCCACTCGCCACCCGAGAGGTCGATGCCCGTTCGAAAGCGCTTGCCCAGCACCTGATCGTATCCGCCGGGCAGCTTGCGAATGACCTCGTCCGCCAGGCTGCGCGTGGCGGCAGCGACGATGCGCGGGCGGTCGTTGCGCGCATCGATGCGCCCCACCGCGATGTTGTCCGCGGCGGTGAAGTGATAGCGCACGAAGTCCTGAAAGATGACGCCGATGTTGGCGCGCAGCGCGAACAGGTCGTATTCGCGCAGATCGTGCCCGTCGAGCAGGATGCGGCCTTCATCGGGATCGTAGAGGCGTGCGAGCAGCTTGACCAGGGTGGTCTTGCCGGCGCCGTTTTCACCCACCAGCGCGAGGATCTCGCCGGCATGCAGGGCGAACGTCAATCCGCGCACGGCCCATCGCTCGGCGCCCGGGTAGCGGAAGCCCACGTTTTCGAATGCGAACCCGTGTCGTATCGGGACGGGGAACGACCTCGGATTCGGCGGTTGAACGATTTCCGGTCGGATCTCGAAGAACGAGAACAGATCGTCGAGATACAGGGCTTGCCCGGCGACCTGCGAGAAGCCCATGAGCAGGTTTTCCAGGAGGTTGCGCAAGCGCCGGAAGGAACCGGCGAGAAAGGTAAGATCGCCGATGGAGAATTCGCGATGCAGCGTGCGCCAAACGATGTAGGCGTACGCGACGTAATAGGCAACGGTTCCGATCGCGGAGAGCAGACTTCCCCAGCCCGCGCGTCGCAGCGCAATGCGGCGGTTTGCATCGAAGAAGCTCGTGGCGAGCGTCCGGTAGCGTTCGATCAGGAATCCGTGCAGGCCGAAGATCTTCACTTCCTTGGCCGTTTCCGCGCTCGCTCCGGTCTGCCGGACGTAGTCGAGCTCTCGCCGCTCGGGCGTGCGAGCGAAGTTGAGCGAATAGCTCTGCGCGTTGAAATGCGCCTCGCCGATGAATGCCGGCAGGAGGGCGATGGCGAGCAGCACGATCAGCCACGGTGCGTACACGAGCAACCCGGCGGCAAAGCTCGCGACGGTGACCAGGTCTTGTGCCTGGCTGAAGAGCTGCCCGATCAGGCTCGTGCGCCCTGCCGCCTGGCGCCGGGCGCGTTCCAGTCGGTCCTGCAGCTCGCTGTCCTCGAAGTCCTCGAGATCGAGCGTGGCAGCGTGCTCCATGAGCCGAAGGCTGGTCTCGTTGCTGAACTGCTCGGACAGCAGGGAATCGAGCAGAGAGACGACGCGGCCGAGCACGTCGGAGAGGACCGCGAGCCCGAACTCCAGCGCGAGCAGCCATCCGATCCGGTCGAGCGCTCCGCTCGCGATCCACTGCCGCAGGGTTTCGTGAGTGGACGGAACCCCGGCCAGCCGCACGACTTCGTCGATGATCAGCTTGCCGACGTAGAGCGTTACGACAGGCAACAAGGCGCGCAGGATCCGCAGCAGCGCCTGACCGAGCGTCAGCGCCGGGCTGGTCTGCCAGACCAGCTTCAGGAACGGCGGCAGGTTGCGCAGTGCCCCGAGGCGCGTTCGCCACGTCTGACCTTGGGGCGATGGGGGTGCATCGCCGGCCGGCGCCGAGGCGGCTCGGCCCCCCATCGCGTATTTCTTTGGCATTCGACATTGTGCCGAATTGCGACGAAGGCGGTGAAGCGCCCCGCTTCCTTGCGGGGCCTGCATGGTAACGTTCGAAGGCTTCGGCGCGACAGCGGCATATCATGTCGGGCGCAAGCCGGACTTCGCAGGATTGACATCGTGCCATGACCCGCATTCGTGATCGCTCGACAGCGTACCCGCCCTTGCAGCTGCACGTTCCGGAGCCGACCGGCCGTCCCGGGCACGTCACGGACTTCTCGTACCTGCATGTCTCGCCCGCAGGCGAAGTGCCGCGGCCGCCGATCGACGTGGCCCCTGCCGCCACCAGCGATCTCGCGTACGAGCTCGTGCGCGTGCTCGACGATGCCGGCCATGCCGTCGGTCCGTGGGATCCCGAGCTCGATCCCGAGCGCCTGAAGAAGGGCCTGCGCGGCATGCTGCGCACGCGGGTCTTCGACGCGCGGATGCTCGTCGCGCAGCGCCAGAAGAAGATGTCGTTCTACATGCAAAGCCTCGGCGAGGAAGCGATCGGCAGCGCGCACTCGATGGCGCTGATGCAAGGCGACATGTGCTTTCCGACCTATCGCCAGCAAAGCCTGCTGCTCGCGCTGGACGAGCCGCCGCTTGTCGAGATGATCTGCCAGCTGCTGTCGAACGAGCGCGACCCGCTCAAGGGCCGACAGCTGCCGGTCATGTATTCGTTCCGGCGCGCCGGCTTCTTCTCGATCTCGGGCAACCTCGCAACGCAGTTCATCCAGGCCGTGGGCTGGGCGATGGCCTCCGCGATCAAGGGCGACACGCGCATCGCCTCCGCCTGGATCGGCGACGGCGCAACGGCCGAGGCGGACTTCCACACCGCCCTCACCTTCGCCCACGTCTACCGCGCGCCGGTGATCCTCAACGTCGTGAACAACCAGTGGGCGATCTCGTCGTTCCAGTCCATTGCCGGCGGCGAGGGCACCACGTTCGCGGCGCGCGGTGTGGGCTGCGGCATCGCCTCGCTGCGCGTGGACGGCAACGACTTCCTCGCGGTGTATGCGGCCTCGCGCTGGGCCGCCGAGCGGGCGCGGACCAATCGGGGCCCGACGCTGATCGAGTGGATCACCTACCGCGGCGGCGCGCATTCGACGTCCGACGATCCGTCGAAATACCGTCCGGCTGACGACTGGCAGCGCTATCCGCTGGGCGATCCTATCGCGCGGCTCAAGCAGCACCTGATCGTCCAGGGCGTCTGGTCGGACGAGGAGCACGCGCGGCTCGAGAAGGACGTCGAAGCCGAGGTCATCGCCGCGCAGAAGGAGGCGGAGAGCTACGGCTCGCTCGCCGACGGGCACGTGTTCAGCGCGGCGTCGATGTTCGAGGACGTGTACAAGGACCTGCCCGAGCATCTGCGCCTGCAGCGCCAGCAGCTCGGAGTGTGATCATGCCGGCGATGACGATGATCCAGGCACTGCGCTCGGCGATGGACGTGATGCTCGAGCGCGATCCCGACGTCGTGGTGTTCGGCGAGGACGTCGGCTTTTTCGGCGGCGTATTCCGTTGCACCGAAGGCCTGCAGGCGAAATACGGCAAGTCGCGCGTCTTCGACACGCCCATTTCCGAAGGCGGCATCGTCGGCGCGGCGGTCGGCATGGGTGCGTACGGGTTGCGTCCCGTGGCCGAGATCCAGTTCGCCGACTACTTCTATCCGGCGTCCGACCAGATCGTGTCGGAAGCAGCGCGGCTGCGTTACCGTTCGGTGGGCGAATTCACCGCGCCGATCACGATCCGCATGCCGTGCGGCGGCGGCATCTACGGCGGGCAGACGCACAGCCAGAGCCCCGAAGCGCTGTTCACCCACGTCTGCGGCGTGCGGACCGTGATGCCGTCGAATCCCTACGACGCCAAGGGCCTGCTGATCTCGTCGATCGAGAACGACGACCCGGTGATCTTCCTCGAGCCGAAGCGGCTGTACAACGGACCGTTCGACGGCCATCACGACCGGCCCGTCGTGCCGTGGTCGAAGCATCCGCTCGGTGAAGTGCCCGACGGCTACTACACGGTGCCGCTGGAATCCGCGAAGGTGCTCCGTGCCGGCGAGGCTCTCACCGTGCTGACGTACGGCACGATGCTCTTCGTGTCCGAAGCGGCGGCGAGCGAGACCGGCATCGACGCCGAGATCATCGATCTGCGCAGCATCTGGCCGCTCGACCTCGAGACGATCGTGACCTCGGTCAGGAAGACCGGGCGCTGCGTGGTGGTGCACGAAGCCACGCGGACCAGCGGCTTCGGCGCGGAGCTCGTCGCGCTCGTGCAGGAGCACTGCTTCTATCACCTGGAGGCGCCGGTCGAGCGCGTGACCGGGCTGGGACACGCCCTATCCGCACGCACAGGAGTGGGCGTACTTTCCCGGTCCGCAACGCGTCGGCGAAGCCTTCAAGCGCGTCATGGCGCCGTAGAGGCGAAGCCACCATGGGCACCTACGTCATCAAGATGCCGGACATCGGCGAGGGCATTGCCGAGGTGGAGCTCGTCGAGTGGCACGTCGAGCCGGGCGACATCGTGAGCGAGGACCAGGACCTCGCCGATGTCATGACCGACAAGGCGAGCGTCGAGATTCCGTCGCCGGTTGCGGGCAAGGTGCTCGCGTTGACGGGCAAGCCGGGCGACGTCATCGCGGTAGGCGCCGAGCTGATCCGCATCGAGGTCGAGGGCCCCGGCAACGTCGCCGCCGGCACGCCTGCAGCGGCGCCCGCGCCACCTGCTGTCACGCCCTCGACCGAAGCGTCCGACGCTGCCGCTTGCGCGCGCTCGCAGCGAGCCATCCGCGACGGCGCCGGTCCCCTCGCCCGCCCCGAGCGCACGCGGCGCCGCCAGCGGTGGCCGCACGCAGCCGGCATCGGCGCGCACCGTCGTGCCCACGGGGGCGCCGCGTGCGCCCGGAGAGAAGCCGATCGCCTCGCCTGCCGTGCGCCGCCGCGCCTGGGAGCTCGGTGTCGAGCTGCGGTACGTGCACGGCACCGGGCCCGCGGGCCGGATCATGCACGAGGATCTCGACGCCTACGCCGCGCGCGGCGGCGACACCACGGGCGGCCTCCCGAGCCGGCATGCAGTACGTGGAGCGGCACGAGGAGCAGGCGGTGCCGGTGATCGGCCTGCGCCGGAAGATCGCGCAGAACATGCAGGAGGCGAAGCGGCGCATCCCGCACTTCACCTATGTGGAGGAACTCGACGTCACCGAGCTCGAGGCTTTGCGGGCGCGCCTGAACGCAACGTGGGGTCCCGAGCGCGGGCGGCTCACGCTGCTGCCGTTCGTGATGCGCGCGATCGTGCGCGCGGCGCCCGCCTTCCCGGAGATCAACGCGCGCTTCGACGACGATGCGGGGACGGTGACGCGCTATGGCGCGGTGCACGTCGGCATCGCGACGCAAACGGAAGGCGGACTCATGGTGCCGGTGGTGCGCCACGCGGAAGCGCGCGACTTGTGGTCGTGCGCGGCGGAGGTCGCGCGTCTCGCCGACGCTGCGCGCACCGGCAAGGTCGCGCGCGACGAGCTGTCCGGCTCGACGATCACCATCACCAGCCTCGGACCGCTGGGTGGCATCGTCACGACGCCCGGTCATCAACTATCCGGAGGTGGCGATCATCGGGATCAACCGCATCGTCGAGCGGCCCGTGATTCGCGCGGGCGCCGTGGTGCCCCGGTTGATGATGAACCTGTCGTCGTCGTTCGATCATCGCGTGGTCGACGGCATGCGGGGCGCCGAGTTCGTGCAGGCGCTGCGTGGATACCTCGAAGCTCCAGCCACGCTCTTCATCGACTGATGGAAACGGTTTCGACCACGCTGCTCGTGATCGGCGGCGGTCCCGGTGGCTACGTCGCGGGGATACGCGCGGCGCAACTCGGCGTTCCCACGACGCTGGTGGAAGGCGAGTTCCTCGGCGGCACGTGCCTCAACGTGGGCTGCATTCCATCGAAGGCGATGATCCACGCCGCCGGTGAATTCGCGAAGGCACGGCAGTACGCGTCCGGGCACTCCGCGCTGGGCATCCAGGTGCAGTCGCCTGCCCTCGACCTGCAGCAGACGGTGCGCTGGAAGGACGGCATCGTCGGCCGGCTGACGAGCGGTGTCGCCGCGCTGCTGAAGAAAAGCGGCGCCCAGGTCGTGCATGGGTGGGCGCGCATCGTCGACGGCAAGACGGTCGACGTCTCCACGCAAGACGGTGCAGTGCGTATCCGCTGCGAGCACCTCCTGCTCGCCCCCGGCTCGCAAGAGACGGCGCTTCCCGGAATGCCGTTCGGCGGCCGCGTGATCTCGTCGACGATGGCGTTGTCACCCGCATCGCTGCCGCAACGGCTGGTGGTGGTCGGTGCCGGCTACATCGGCCTCGAGCTCGGCACCGCGTACCGCAAGCTGGGCGCGGAGGTCACCGTGGTGGAAGCGCTCGATCGCGTGCTGCCCGCCTACGACGAGGAGCTCGTGAGGCCCGTCGCCGCCGGGCTGCGGCGGTTGGGCATCGAGGTTCATCTCGGCTGCACGGTGCACGGCCTGACCGAGAGCGGCGATGCGGTGCGGGTGAAGCGCGCGCAGGCAGAGGAACTGCTGCTTCCCGCCGATCAGGTGCTGGTCGCGATCGGGCGCCGGCCGCGCACCGAAGGCTGGGGACTCGAGAGCCTCGCGCTCGACATGAACGGGCGCGCGATACGCATCGACGATCAGTGCCGCACGTCGATGAGGAACGTGTGGGCGATCGGCGACGTGACCGGCGAGCCGATGCTCGCGCATCGCGCCATGGCGCAGGGCGAGATGGTGGCCGAGATCGTCGCGGGCTTGCGCCGCCGCTTCGAGCCCGCCGCGATTCCCGCCGTGTGCTTCACCGATCCCGAGATCGTGGTCGTCGGGCTCTCACCGGCGGAAGCGGAGGCGGCCGGACTCGACTGCATCCGGGCGACGGTTCCGTTCACCGCCAACGGCCGCGCGCTGACCCTCGAACACAGCGACGGGTTCGTGCGCGTCGTCGCACGGCGCGACGATCACCTCGTCGTGGGCTGGCAGGCCGTGGGCGCCGGCGTCTCGGAGCTGAGCGCCGCGTTCGCCCAGTCCATCGAGCTCGGCGCGCGACTCGAAGATGCAGCGGGCACCATCCACGCGCATCCGACGCTGGGCGAAGCCGTGCAGGAAGCGGCGCTCAAGGCGCTGGGGCAGCCGCGACACGTTTGATCAGCGGCAACGGCCGATCAGCGTGGATCGCTCGCATCCACTGCAAGCCGATCGTAAGCAGCCGAGCGCGAGTCGCCCACGGGCATTGCGCAGCGGCACGGTGCCTCGCGGTCCGCTGTCCAATCGAAACGGCGCGGAACGGCGATCCCGCTGACAGCTCAAACGGGTACTCGCGGGCTCACATGTCGCGGCTCGCTGCGAATGCAGGAGCGTGGCCGCGGTCTCGAATGGGAACCTACCGATGGCTGAGGCTCTACGATTGGACGCGCGCCGGTTCTTCGGCCGCGCATGGCAGCTTGCGTACCCCTACTGGAGCCGGTCGGACGAGCGGCGCGCTGCCTGGGCGCTCCTGCTGACGATCCTCGGGATTTCGTTCGGGCTCGTCTATCTCGCGGTCCTGCTCAACAAGTGGAACCGCGACTTCTTCAACGCGGTGCAGGCGCGCAACTACGGTGCATTCGTGCATCTGCTCCTGTACTTCTGCGTGCTCGCGGCCATCTACATCGTCGCCGCCGTGCTGCGCGCCTATCTGCGCCAGATGCTGTACGTGCGCTGGCGGATCTGGCTGACGCGCCAGTATCTGCGCGACTGGCTCGGCGACAAGGTGTACTACCGCCTGGAGCAGGACCCTCGCGGGACGGACAATCCGGACCAGCGCATCAGCGAGGACCTGCGATTGTTCACGAGCACCACGCTCACGCTGACCCTCGATCTGGTGCAGCAGGTGGTGACCGTCATCTCGTTCCTGGCCATCCTTTGGACGGTGTCGGGACCGCTCGATTTCTCGATCGGCACCCACGCCTTCTCGGTGCCCGGATACATGGTGTGGGCGGCCTTCATCTACGCCGTGATCGGCACGACGCTCACCTACTACGTCGGCCGCCCGCTCGTGCGCCTCAATTTCCTGCAGGAGCGCTACGAGGCCGATCTGCGGTTCAGCCTGGTCGCGCGTGCGCGAATACGCCGAGGGCATCGCCCTCTATGGGGGCGAAGGTGCGGAGCGCACGCAGCTCGAGCACCGCGTGTCCAACATCCTCGCCAACTGGTGGCGCATCATGCGCTCGCAGATGCGCCTGAACTTCTTCACCAACGGTTACGCGCAGGCCGCCGTCGTCTTCCCGTTCTTCGTCGCGGCACCGCGGTATTTTTCCGGCGCCATCGCGTTCGGCAACCTCACCCAGATCGCCGATGCGTTCGGAACGGTGCAGGCGTCGCTGTCCTGGTTCGTCCAGAACTATCCGGATCTCGCGAGCTGGAAAGCCACGGTCGATCGCCTGATCACGTTCGAGGGGGCCATCTCGGAAGCGCGCGCCGATGCGCGCGAGCGCCGTGGCGTGGTCAGCGAACCCGCACCGCAGGATGCCGTGCGGGGCACGCACGTGCACCTCGCGCTGCCGAACGCAACGACGATCCTGAGCGACAGCTCGTTCGTGTTCGCGCCGGGCGAGCGGGTGCTGCTGACCGGGCCATCGGGAAGCGGGAAGAGCACGCTCTTTCGTGCGATCGCCGGGCTGTGGGCCTATGGGGACGGCCGGGTCGAGACGCCCGCCGGCGCGAAGGTCATGTTCCTGCCGCAAAAGCCGTACATCCCGATCGCTGCGCTGCGCGACGCGATCGCGTACCCGTCGTCCGGACGCGACTTCAGCGACGAGCAGATCAGCCAGGCGCTGGAGAGCGTCGGGTTGCGCCACCTGCGCGAGAAGCTCGACGATACCGCGAACTGGAGTCTCGCCCTGAGCGGCGGCGAACAGCAGAAGCTCGCAATCGCGCGCGCGGTGCTTGCAAGACCCGACTGGCTCTTTCTCGATGAAGCCACGGCGTCGCTCGACGAGGAGAGCGAAAGCAAGCTTTACCGGCTGCTGGCGGCGCGGTTACCCGGCACTGCGATCGTGAGCATTGCGCACCGCGCGCAGGTCGCCTCGTATCACGAGCGGCACCTTGCGATCGCCGATGCCAGGCTGGTGCCGGCCGGCTGAAGCGCGCGGTCCGGGGCGCGCCTGCAGCACCCCTGCTCCCTGGCACGCCTAGCCCGTGGCGCTCGCACCCCTCCGGGACGTGCGATCGAGCAGGTTCTTGCGCGCAAGCCACTTGCGCGACTCCTCCAGCAGCAGCATGCCGGCCGCGAAGGGCATGACGAATGCCCAGACGTCCTCCCCGACGGGCGCGGTTCCAAGAAGAGCATTTCCCCAGGGCGTGTAGTTGATCGACAGGAGCGCGGCAATTTCCAGAACGACGCCCAGGATGATCAGCGGATTGCCGAGAAGCCCGGTCGACAAGACCGATCGGGCGGAGCTCCTGCAGAGGAACACGTTCACGATCTGCATCACGATGATGGTGCTCAGGCACGCGGTCGTGGCTTGCAGGTAGGTGGGATCCGTGGCCGCGAGGCTCTGGCCATAGGTCCATCCGGCCCCGTCGAGGACGAAGAAGAAGGCCGCCATGGCGGCGGTCGCCTCGATCAGGCCCAGGAACAGATAGGCACGGAACGCGAGCGGCCAGTTCATCAGCCGCTCGCCCTGCGCTCGAGGGGGATTGCGCATCACCTGAGGGTCGGGTCGTTCGACGCCGAGGCCGAGAGCGGCGAGCGTGTCGGATCCCATGTCGATGGACAGCGCCTGAATCGGCGTCAACGCCAGCGGGATCCTGAACAGCAGGAAGCCGAGATACGGGATCAGCTCCGCAACATTGTGAACCAGGACGTAGGTGAGGAACTTGCGGATGTTCTGGAACACGGCGCGTCCCTCCTCCACGGCGTTCACGATGCTCGCGAAATTGTCGTCCAGAAGCACCATGTCGGCCGCCGTCTTGGCCACGTCCGTTCCTGCGATGCCCATCGCGATGCCGATGTGTGCGGCCTTCAGCGCCGGCGCATCGTTGACGCCGTCGCCCGTGACGGCCACGATCTGGCCCTTCTTCTTCAACGCCTCCACGATGCGCAGCTTCTGGTCGGCGACGACCCGCGCGAAGATGATCTCCGGGGCGTCCAGGGCAAGCTGAAGCTGAACGGGCGAGAAGCGCTTGAGCTGCTCGCCGGTGATGAGCGTCGGACTGTCGGACCTCACCAGCCCGATTTCGCGGGCGATCGCGGCAGCGGTGCTGGGGTGATCGCCCGTAACCATGATGACCTTGATCCCCGCGTCCCGGCACTTGCGCAGCGCTTGCGGCACTTCGGACCTGGGCGGATCTTCCAGCCCGGCCAGTCCCGCGAAGACGAGGTCCTCCTCCAGCCGCTCGCGGTCGTAGCCCTCAACGAGCTCCCTGGTGGCAAAGGCAAGCACCCGCAGCCCGCTTTGCATCATCGCGTCCTGTGCCTGCGCGATCCTCGCCTGGGCGTCCGCGCCGAGGGCCGCAATCCTGCCGTCGACGAGCAGGCGTCGGCAAAGCGGAAGCACGGACTCCGGCGCGCCCTTGCAGTAAAGCGCGAGACCTTCGGCCGTTGGCTGCACGATCGACAGTCGCATGCGTTCGGCGTCGAACGGGATCTCGTCGACCCGCGGGCGAACGGGAGCACTGGAAACGAACGGCAGCGCCATTTCCACCTGCGCAACTTCCATGGGATCGCCCAGCAAGGCGGGCTTCCCCTGGCGATCCGTTTCCTTCAGATCGTGGCAGATCCCCGCTGTCAGAAAAAAGGGCCGGTAGAGATCTGCCAGGTCCGGCCTCTGTTCCAGCTCGGCCAGCGACTCGAGCGTTTCCCCCAGGTAGAGCCGCCGGACGGTCATGTGGTTCTGCGTCAGTGTGCCGGTCTTGTCGGTGCAGATGACCGTCGTGGAGCCGAGCGCCTCGACCGAAGGCAGGTACCGGATGAGGACGTTGCGCTTGGCCATGCGCTGGGTGGCCAGCACGAGCGCCAGCGTCAGCGTCGGAAGCAGCCCTTCCGGCACCATCGCGACGATGATGCCGATGGCGAAGATGAAGGCCTTCCAGAAAGGGATGCCGATCATCCAGCCCAGCGCGAAGAACGAGAGACCGATCAGCACCGCAAGGATTGCAGTCAAGCGACTCAGGTGAGCGATCTCCTTGCGCAGCGGCGAGACCTCCTCCGCGGCCGTTTGCGTGAGATGCGCGATCCTGCCGAACTCGGTGTGCATTCCCGTGGCGAAGACGACGGCCTTGGCCTGCCCGGACACCATCGACGTGCCGGCAAGCACGACGTTCCTGCTGTCGATCAGGTCGTCCGCTGCGGAGGGCGCGGCGTCCCGTGCCTGTGGCGATGACTCGCCCGTGACGGCCGCGTTGTTGACGCGTGCGCCATACGCGTCGATCAGCCGGCAGTCCGCCGGGATGTTGTCGCCCTCCTGAAGGGAGACGATATCCCCCGGCACCAACTGCTCCGCGGGCACACGGGTGGTCTCGCCCTCGCGCAAGACCTCGACCTCTTGCGGCAGAAGGTTGCGTAACGCCGCCAGCGTTCGCTCGACGCGATACTCCTGCCAGAAGGAGAACAGACCGCTCACCACAATCACGATCACGATGGCATAGCCCACCTTCGTCATGCCCTGGCCGGGATCGCTCCATTCGGCAAAGAAGGCGAGTCCTGCCGCAACCCAGAGGATCAGCGAGAAGAAGGAGATGAACTCCCTGACGAGGCGCAGCCACGCCGGCGTGCGGGCCACCTCCTCCACCCCGTTGCGACCGAATTCTTGCAGCCGGCGCTCCACTTCGGCGCGGCTCAGACCCTTCGCGGAGCTCTTGAGGCTCGCGACGGCGTCGAGCGGAGGCAGTTGATGGATCTTCATGGCATGCGCAGCCGGAGTCATTTCCTGCCGACCGGTGTCAAACGGCAGTTGACCATCACCGGGATTGCCCACCCTTGACTTTCATCCAATTCTCCGACCGCTCGGCTGGCTAGGCTCGACGCTGCCGAGCGGCGACATGCCGAGCCGCGAGGACAGCACGCATTGGCAACGATCCTGCGCACCGACGCATTGACGCGACGATTCGGCCATCTCGTCGCGGTGGACGCAGTCGATCTAGCCGTCGGCGAGGGTGAAGTGTTCGGACTGCTGGGGCGAAACGGTGCAGGCAAACCCGGCTGTGCGACATCGCTCGCGATGCGCGCAATCAGCGCATCATCTATCCCACCGACATCATGCCGACGTGGCTACGGTGGGTAGCGCACGTCAATCCGCTGACCTACGAGGTGGATGGGCTGCGCAGCCTGATGCTCGCCGGCGGCGAATCCAGCCTGAGCCGCGGGCTCGATTTCGCCGTGCTGGCGGCGACCCTTGCGGTTCTCGTGGTGATCGGTGGGCCCATGTATCCGCGCATCGTCACCTGAGCGCCGGAGCCCGCCCGAGGCTTGCGCGTGCCGCCTCGTGCCGCTCGAGCACACGATCCACCATGACACCCGCCTGGCCGAGGTAATGCACCGGGTCGCATAGCTTCGCCAGCGCCGCCCGGTCGAGGTGCCGATTGATCTCCGGATTCTCGGCGAGCAGGTCGAGCAGCGACCGATCCTCCCTGATCGCCTGCCGGCAGATGTCGTACACGAGGTCGTGCGCGAACTCGCGGCCGATGTACGGACCGAGACCCATCATCACCGCTTCGGACATCACCAGACCATTGGTGATGTCGATGTTCGCGCGCATGCGGGCCGCGTCCACTTCGAGCCCTTCGACCACGAAGCGCGTCTGCTTGAGCGCGCCGGCCATGAGGCAGAACGCTTCCGGCAGCACGATCCACTCGATCTCCCAGGGACCCGTCGAGCGCTCGTGGTCGGCGATCATCGCGTCCATCAGCGCGGCCGAGTGCTGGCGCACGACGGACACCGCCGCATGGATGTAGCACGACGAGATCGGATTGCGCTTCTGCGGCATCGTGCTGCTGGACCCGCGGCCATGCGCGAACGGCTCGTAGACCTCCGCGACCTCCGTCTGCATCATGAGCTTCACGTCCATCGAGATCTTGCCCAGCGTGCCGCCGACCAGCCCGAGGAAAGCACCGACCTCGGCGATCGAGTCGCGCACCGTGTGCCACGCGATCACGGGGTCGCCGAGACCGAGCTCCTCCATGAGCGCGGCCTGCATTTCCATCGCGCCCGTCTCGATGGAAGCGAGCGTGCCGCACGCGCCGCCGAATTCGCCGACGAGCACGCGCGGCTTCAACTGCGCCAAGCGCTCGCGGTGGCGATCGATGGCCGCGAGAATGGTCGCCATCTTGTAGCCGAAGGTGACCGGAATCGCCTGCTGCAGATTGCTGCGCCCGACGATGGGCGTATCGCGGTGCGTCTTCGCGAGCGTCGCCAGCGCGGCGCCGATCGCCGCGAGGTCGGCTTCGACGAGCTCGAGCGCCTCGCGGATCTGCAGCACCGTCGCCGTGTCGGTGATGTCCTGGGTCGTCGCACCCCAGTGGCAGTACTCGCCGAGCTTGTCGCGGCAAAGTGCGTTGAGCTGCGAGACGACGCCCAGGATCGGATAGCCGATGCGCTCGGTCTGCGCGCGCAGCTTGTCGAAGTCGATCTTGCCGATGTCGCAATTGCGCACGATCTCGTCGGCCGCTTCGCGCGGAATGATCCCGAGGCGCCCCTGCACCAGCGCGAGCGCGCGCTCGATGTCGACGTACCTGGCCGTGCGGTTCTCGTCCGACCAGACGCGGCGCATGGCCTCGGTGCTGAAGATGTTGCCGAAGATGCGCGAGTCGATGATGGTTGCCGGCATGACGTCACCTGAACTTCGATAGCGATCGCCAGGCCGCCGGCAGCGTGACCCCCGCAAGCAAGGTCTTGGCAACGGTGGCGCCGATGAACGGCACGAGGCCGAATTGCACGGCGCGCGCGCCGTCCATGAGCACCGCGAGCCACGCGACCCCGAAGCCCAGGATCAGCAGATGCCCGAGCGTCATGGCCGCGAGGCTGCGCGCCCACCCGCGGTCCCAGCCGCGCGCTGCGAGCGAGCCGCAGAGCCACGTCGCGCACACGAAGCCGAGCAGGTAGCCACCCGTCGGCCCGGCCATGTAGGCGAGGCCGATCCCCTTCTCGGGCGTGCCCGCGAACACCGGCGCCCCGAGCGCGCCGGCCGCGAGATAGGCGAGCAGCGTCGCAACGCCCAAGCGCGTGCCGTACGCCATCCCGATCACGAGCACGACATAGGTCTGCATCGTCATCGGCACGGGCCACCACGGAATCTGCAGCTTCGCGGATACCGTGAGCGCCGCGACACCGCTCGCCAGCAACGCGAGCTGGGCGGCAAGGCGCCGGCTCCAGATCGTCCAGACGATGGGCATGCCCGGGTTGATCGCAATCTGATTCACGTCATCTCCTCCTGTCCGTAGAGGGGCGCAGTTCGGTTGACCGCTTGCCCCGGTTCGCTGCAAGGCTCCTGGATGGCCGGCGTACCGGCGCGTCGCCGGACGCTGCCGACCGCTTCGCTCCGCCCGTGGCGGAGCGTGACCGCTTCGTTGCGCCGGCGGGCCTCTCGCGCCGCTCGATCTCGATCAACGCGGCATCGCGATTCTCGAGCGCGAGCCGCCGGCAGATGTCCTCGGCCGCGGCCTGGTCCTGCTCGGCGATGGCCTGCGCAAGCGCGCGCCAGTTGACGAGCGAACGCGTGCGCCGCTCCTTCGTCGCGAGACCGAGACGCGTGTAACGCCCGATCCGCTGCGCGAACGCGGCGATCAGCTCGCCCAGTTGCTCGTTGCGCGACAGCAAGGCGACATGCTCCACCATCTCGGCACTGACGCGCGCGTAAGCCTTGGCATCGTCGCGCGACTGCCCGAGGCGGGCGACGTGCGCCTGCAGCGAGGCCCTGCTCGCCGCCGCGTAATGCTTCGCGGCCTGGCGCGCGGCGAGTCCGAGCAGAACCGCACGAATCTCGAACAGGTCCTCGAGCTCCTGCCGCGAGAGCAGCGTCACCTGCGCGCCGCGCTGCGGCAGGATGCGCACGAGCCCTCGGCTTTCGAGCAGGCGCAGTGCCTCGCGCACGCTCGCGCGGCTCACGCCGAAGGCGACCGCGAGGTCCAACTCCTTCAGCCGCTCCCCCGGCGCGAACTGCTCCTCCACGATCGCGCCGCCGATGCGGTCGGCGATCTGAAGGGGCAATGTGGGCGTGAGCGACTCCGGGCGAAACGGCGCGACGGCCGGCGACGCGGGAGTCGCCTGCTCGCTGGACGCGCGCGCTGCTTGCCTGAATGTCGACATTCAGACTAGTATAGCCGAGCCGGATCCGGCAACCCCCGTTTCCATCCCCACCCGCCGAACGAATGCCGCCCGTCGCTGCTGTCGCCGCAACACCAGGTCCGCTCGCCGGCTATCGCGTGCTGGAGCTGGGCTCGACGGTGGCAGGTCCCTTCTGTGGTCGTCTGCTGGCGGACTTCGGTGCCGAGGTGATCAAGGTCGAGCCCGCCGAAGGCGACCCGGTGCGCACGATGGGCAAGCAGTTCGCGGGCAAGTCGCTCTACGCCGCGAGCATCTTCCGCAACAAGTCGCTGGTCGCCGTCGATCTGCGCAAGCCCGAAGGCCAGGCGATCGTGCGCGAGCTTGCAGCGCAGTGCGACGTGCTCGTCGAGAACTTCCGCCCCGGGCGCGCTCGAGCGATGGGGCCTCGCCTACGATCGCCTCGCCGCGCTCAATCCGAAGCTCGTGATGGTGCGCATCAGCGGCTTCGGCCAATCGGGACCGTACAGTCAGCGCCCCGGCTATGGCGTGATCAGCGAGGCCGTGAGCGGCCTGCGTCACCTCACCGGCGATCCCGATCGCCCGCCCACGCGCACGGCGGTCTCGTTGACGGACTACATCACCGGCCTGTACGCCGCGTTCGGCGCGGTGATGGCCCTGCTGTCCGCCCTGAAGACCGGCCGCGGCCAATGCATCGACGCCGCCCTGTACGAGTGCGCGTTCAGCTTCATGGAGCCGTGGATTCCGGCGTACGAGAAGCTCGGCCACGTCGCGTCGCGCACGGGATCGCGCCTGCCGGAGAGCACGCCCAACAATCTCTATCCCACCGCGGACGGCAGCTTCATCCACATCACCGCGATGGCGGACAGCGTCTTTCGCCGGCTCGCCGACGCGATGGGCTCCCCGCAGCTCGCAACCGATCCGCGCTTTGCAACGCCGAGCGCGCGCTCGCGCAACCACGAGGCGATCGACGCGATCATCGCCGCGTGGACGGCGACGATGCAGCTCGTCGATGTCGAGCGCCTGCTCGAAAGGCACGCCGTTCCAGCCACGCGGATCTTCACGCTGGCGGACATCTTCCGCGATCCGCACTACCGCGAGCGCGGGTCGATCGTGGCGGCGCCGGACGACGATCTTGGAACGGTCGCGATGGCGGCCGTCGTGCCGCGCCTGTCGGCGACGCCGGGCGCCGTGACGCACAGCGGTCACGCCATCGGGCAGGACACGCGTCGCGTGCTTTCCGATCTGTTGCACTACTCCGATGACAGGCTCGCCGCGCTCGAAGCGGCCGGCGTGATCGCGAACTGCCGCAAGGAAAGCGCTACACCATGAACGACCACGCTTCATCGAACGGGCCCTTCGGGCGCGCACTGCAGGCGTTCGAGGAGCAGCGGGCGAAGGCGCTGGCGATGGGCGGCCCCGAGAAGCTCGCGCGCCGCAAGGCCGCCGGCATCCTGAACGCGCGCGAGCGCATCGCCTATCTGTGCGATCCGGATTCGTTCATCGAGTCGGGCCTGTTCGGCGCGTCCGTGTCCAACCCGGCCGATCGGCATCGCACGCCGGGGGACGGCAAGATCGTCGGCTTTGGCCGGGTCGACGGCCGCGACGTCGCGATCGGCGCCAACGACTTCACCGTGATGGGGGCATCGTCGAGCGCCACCAACGGCCGCAAGCTCGCGCATCTCAAGCGGGTCGCGACGCAACGCGGCTTGCCGATCGTGTTCCTCGGCGAATCGTCGGGCGCACGCATGCCGGATCACATGGGCGCGCGCGGCATGGCCACCCTGCTCGGCAACGACCCGACGCAGTACCAGCGCCTGCGCGAGACGCCGTGGGTGTCCGCCACGCTCGGGATGTCGTTCGGCTCGTCCTCGTGGTACGCGGTGCTGTCCGACTTCAACGTGATGCGCAAGGGCTCGGTCCTCGCGGTCTCGAGCGCCCTCCTCGCCTCGATGGCGGTGAAGGAGGAGGTCGACCCGGAAGAGCTCGGCGGCTGGCGTCTGCATTCGGAGGTCACCGGGTTTGCCGATCTCGTGGTGGACACCGACGAGCAGGCGCTCGATGCCGTGAAGACGTTCCTCGGCTATCTGCCCGCGCACCATCGCGAGGCGCCGCCGGAGCGCCCGGTCCCGCCCGGCTCCGGCGCCGCGATGACCGACATCCTCGACGTGCTCCCGGCGAGCCGGACGCAGGTGTACGACGTGCGCAAGATCCTGCGCGCCGTGGTCGATGCCGACAGCCTGTTCGAGCTGAAGCCGAAGTTCGGCAAGGTGGCCGTCACCGCACTCGCCCGTCTCGATGGCAAGACGGTGGGAGTCATCGCCAACAATCCGCTGTTCAAGGGCGGCGCGCTCGACCCCGACGCTTGCGACAAGATCACGAGCTTTCTCGTGCTGTGCGACTCGTTCAACATCCCGATCGTGATGTTCGTCGACACGCCGGGATTCGCGATCGGCACCGAGGCCGAGCGCAAGCGCGCGCCCGGCAAGATCATGAACTGGATGCAGGCGCTGCAGCTCGTGACGGTGCCGAAGATTTCCGTCATCCTGCGCAAGACGTACGGCCAGGCGTACCTCAACATGGGCGGCGGTCGCAACTCGGACGAGGTGGCGGCGTGGCCCACGGCCGAGATCAGCTTCATGGACCCGCAGTTCGGCGTGCGCGTCGTGCACGGCAAGGATCGCAGCGATCCGGGGTTCGACGCGCTGCTCGCGGAAATGAATCGCGACAGCGAGGTGTGGGATGCCGCGGCGGTGTACGCGGTGCAGGCGGTCATCCGGCCGGCAGAGACGCGCGACTACCTCATCCGCACGCTGGACGTTCACCGCATGCGCATCGCGGGCGGTGTCGGCCAGCACCTGCTGCGCTCGTGGCCGACGAGCTACTGACACCACCCATAACAAGGAGCAGCGCGGATGGCCGCGTACGAGGCGAAATCGGAAGTGACCGGGTCGGTCTGGAAGATCGTCACCAGGGTCGGTCAGACGCTCGAGCCGGGCGACACGATCATGATCATCGAGTCGATGAAGATGGAGATTCCGGTGATGGCCGAGGACGGCGGGACCATCCGGGAATTCCTGGTCGCCGAAGGTGAGAGCGTGGCCGAGAACCAGCCCGTCGCGCGGCTCGAGACCTGAAGATCATGGCCCGCCGGATGCACATGACCCATCGAGTTACCTCCGCGGTGACCTCTGTCCTGTCCCCGAGGTCGAGCGCATGGAAGCGCCCGACGTGAACGACGCCGACGTCGCGAACGACTGGTCGCCCGAAGTCGAGGAGCTTCGCCGCCGGCGTGACGACGCCGAGCGCCTGGGCGGCGACGAGGCCGTCGCGAAGCATCACGAGCGCGGCCGCCTGACCGTTCGCGAGCGCATCGCGGGTCTCGTCGACGCCGGCTCGTTCCAGGAAGTCGGCAAGCTCACGGGCAGCGGCGAGTACGACGCGCAGGGACGCCTCCTGCGCGTCAAGCCCGCCCCGTACGTCATGGGACTCGCGCAGATCGATGGCCGCTGCGTGGCGGTCGGCGGCGAGGACTTCACGATCCGCGGCGGCACGAGCTGGAGCGGCGATCGCAAGAAGGGCGGCCAGGGCGGCTTCGTCGAGGATCTCGCGTTCGAGTACCGCATCCCGCTCGTCAACCTCATCGACGGCTCCGGCGGCAGCGTGACTTCGATCCACCGTCGCGGCCACGCGGTGTTTCCCGGCGTGCACGGCTTCGAGCAGTCGGTGGCATTGATGGCGCAGGTGCCGGTCGTGTCCGCGGTGCTCGGCACGGCGGCGGGCGGACCCGCCGGGCGCGCGATCCTTTCGCACTTCACCGTGATGGTGAAGGACACGGCGCAGGTGTTCGCCGCGGGACCGCCGGTGGTGCAGCGCTCGCTCGGCCAGGCGATCACCAAGGAGGAGCTCGGCGGCGCGCAGCTCGCCGTCGACATCGCGGGCACCATCGACAATGCGGTCGCGGACGAAGCCGCGTGCTTCGCGACGATCCGGCGCTTCCTCTCCTACATGCCGCGCAACGTGTGGGAGCTGCCGCCTGCGTCGCCGACGGACGATCCGCCCGACCGCTGCGAGCAGGCGCTGCTCTCGATCGTGCCGCGCGACCGCCGCAAGCCGTACAACATGCGCAAGCTGATCGAGCTCGTGGTCGATCGTGGGTCGGTGTTCGAGATCCAGCCGACGTTCGGCAAGGCCGTCATCACCGCGCTCGCCCGTCTCGACGGGCGCGTGGTGGGCGTCATCGCCAACAATCCGATGATCTACGGCGGCGCGATCGACGTGAGGGCCGCGCGCAAGCAGACGCACTTCATCGAGCTCTGCGACTGCTTCCACATCCCGATCGTATTCCTGGTCGACGTGCCCGGCTTCATGGTGGGCCGCGATGCCGAAGCGGCGGCCACCCTGCGCGAAGGCATGCGCAGCGTGTACGTCGCGCTGCAGGCGAGCGTGCCCATGTACACGGTGGTGATCCGCAAGTGCTACGGCATGGCGGGCATGGGCGCCACCGACAAGAACGGCCTCGATCTCAAGATCGCGTGGCCGTCCGCGGAATGGGGGTCGCTGCCGATCGAAGGCGGGGTCGCGGCTGCGTTCCGGCGCGAGATCGCGCAGCATGCGGACCCCAAGGCGCGCGAAGCCGAGATCGAGGCGCAGTTGCGCGCCCTCGCATCGCCGTTTCGCACCGCCGAAGCGTTCGGGGTCGAGGACATCGTCGACCCGCGCGAAACACGACCGTACCTTTGCCGTTTCGTCGCCGCCGCGCAAGGCAAGCTCGCGACCACACTCGGCCCCAAGGCGAAGTACGGCGTGAGACCCTGACGAGGCGCCCGCCCAAGGCCTCGATACGATCGATTCATCCGGAGGAGAGACGACCATGCGCAATCGACACACGATCCGAGCGAGCGTTGCCGTGCTGCTGCTGTTCGCGGCGAGTCTCGTCGCCCGAGCCGAGACGAACGAGGTCAAGATCGCGACGCAGTACGGCATCGGCTATCTGGCGCTCACGATCATGAAGGAGGAGAAGCTCATCGAGAAGCATCTCGCGCAGGCAGGGCTGCCCGAGACCAAGGTGGCCTGGGTGAAGCTCGGCGCCGGCGCTGCCGCCAACGATGCGCTGCTCTCGGGCTCGCTCGACTTCGCTTCCGGCGGCACGGGCCCGGCCTTCATCCTCTGGGACAAGACGCGCGACGGCGTCGACGTGCGCGGCGTCGCGGCCCTGAGCTCGATGCCCAACCTGCTGGTGAGCCGCAATCCGAACGTGAAGACCATCAAGGATTTCACCGACAAGGACCGGATCGCGATGGCGGGCGCCGGCTCGTCGGTGCAGACCATCTACCTGCAGATGGCGGCCGTGAAGGAATGGGGCCAGGACAACTACAAGAAGCTCAACCCGCTGATGGTGAACCTGCCGCATCCGGAGGGCCTCGCTGCGCTCCTGTCGGGCGCGGGCGATGTCACGGCGCAGTTCACGTCGCCGCCCTTCCAGTACTACGCGCTGGAGAAGCCGGGGATCCACACGGTGCTGAACTCGTACGACGTCATGGGCGGCCCGAACACGTTCCTCATGGTGTGGGCGACGAACAAGTTCCGCACGGCGAATCCGAAGACGTACAAGGCCGTGCTCGACGCGCTCAAGGAAGCCACCGATTCCATCAACGCGGACAAGCGCCGCGCCGCGGAGATCTACGTCAAGGAAGGCGGCAACAAGGACCAGGTCGACAAGATCCTCGCGATGATGAACGACCCGCAGGTCTCCTACACCCTCGCACCCGAGCGGGTGCTGCCCTATGCGCAGTTCATGAATCAGATCGGCAGCCTCAAGAACCGACCGGCGTCGTGGAAGGATCTCTTCTTTCCCGAGATCCACAACCTGCCCGGGAGCTGAAACGCATGGTCCCGGGCATGGGTTCGGGACAGATGCTCGCCACGGCCCATGAAGAAGGTCCTGATCGCGAACCGCGGCGAGATCGCCTGTCGCGTGATCCGCAGCTGCGAAGGCCTGGGCCTGCGCACGGTCGCGGTTCACTCGGAAGCCGACGCGAACGCGATGCACGTCGCGCTCGCCGACGAGGCGGTCGGCGTCGGCCCCGCGCCGGCCGCGCAAAGCTACCTGCGCGTCGAGGCCATCCTGCAAGCGGCACGCGCGACCGGCGCCGACGCGATTCATCCCGGCTATGGCTTCCTCGCCGAGAATCACGACTTCGCGGCGGCGGTCCAGCACGCCGGGCTCGTCTGGATCGGTCCCGCTCCGAAGACGATCGAGGACATGGGCGACAAGGAACGCGCGCGTCAGCTCGCCTTCGCGGCGGGCGTGCCGATCCTGCCCGGCAGCCCTCGCTTCGCCCCGGGCGACACGAGCGGCATGGACGAGGCCGCGCGGGAGGTCGGCTTTCCGCTGCTGGTGAAGGCGGCGAGCGGGGGCGGCGGCATCGGCATGCGCCGCGTGGCGACGGCCACGGAGCTCGCGAGCACCGTCGAAGCGACGCAATCGATGGCCCAGCGCGCGTTCGGCGACGGCACCGTGTACTTCGAGCGCCTGATCGCCGAGGCGCGCCACGTCGAGGTGCAGGTCTTCGGCTTCGGCGATGGTCACGCCGTGCATCTGTTCGAGCGCGATTGCTCGCTGCAGCGCCGCTTCCAGAAGATCGTCGAGGAAAGCCCGGCGCCCGCGCTGCCGGACGCAACGCGCGCCGCGATGTTCGACGCCGCGGTCGCGCTGTGCAGGCAGGAACGCTACCGCGGCGCCGGCACAGTGGAGTTCATCGTCGATGCGCAAACGCAGCGTTTCTATTTCCTGGAGATGAACACGCGCATCCAGGTCGAGCATCCGGTCACCGAGATGATCACCGGCCTCGATCTCGTCGCCATGCAGACTGCAGCTCGCGGCCGGGCTGCCGTTGCCGGTACGCGGCCAGAGCGATGTGCAGGCCGTCGGGCCACGCCATCGAATGCCGGCTGTATGCCGAGCGCCCGGCGAAGGGCTTCCTGCCCTCCCCCGGCGTCCTCCGCGTGCTCCGCTTTCCGCCGCAAGGCGCGGACGTTCGGGTGGACACGGGCGTGCGCGAGGGCGACGCGATCACGCATCACTACGATCCCCTCATCGCCAAGGTGATCGTGCACGCGCACGACCGCCCTGCCGCGATCGCGAAGATGCTGGCGACGCTCGAAACCGTGGCGATCGAGGGTGTCGAGACGAACCTCGCGTTCCTGCGCAAGGCGCTGGCGCATGCCGCATTCGGAAGCGGGCGCGTGCGCACGAACCTCGTCGAAGCGCACCGGGCGGAGCTTTTGTGAACGGCGTGTGACGCAGGCGCCGGACGTGACCAATCCCCGGGGCGCCCCGGACGGGAAATCCGCTACACGACCGTGAGCCGCGAGCAGGCGAAGCGGTGCAGCCCGCTACACCCGCTCGAGGATGTGGCAGCCGTGGATGCGATCGAGCAGGTAGATGAGCCCGCGCTCGTCGATCGTGACGTCGTTGCTCTGCACGCGGCCCTTCGCGCGCTCGTCGCGCGCGGGGTCGGGCAGGTACCACGCCACTTCCTTCGGCGCGTGCGGGTTCGCGAAGTCCAGCACGCGCAAGCCGTAGGCGAACCACGCGACCGGCACCTCGGTGCCCGTGATCACCTCGGAAGGCTGGTGCACGCCCGTGAACTCGGGCTGCGGCGTCCCGTCGACGTCGGGCATCTGGTAGCTCGCGAAAGGCACCGGCTGGCGCTCGTCGGTGATGTCGTACACCCACAGGAACGCGGGATAGAAGTCGCGCGCGCGCCCGGCGTCCTCGCTCGCGAGGAGCATGATGCGCCGGTTCCGGATGGGAAACGGCAACGTGAGGCAGGTGTGCGTGGGCCAGGGGAACGCCGGGTAGGTGTTGAACGACGACACGAGCTTGGGCTTCGACATGTCCTCGATGTCGAGGATCACGAAGCCTCCGTGCCAGTAGCTCGTGTACAGGCGATTGCCGAGGCGCAGCGGATGGTGGCAGCGATAGTCGGTGCCGTTCCACGTCGGCGTCTCGCCGCCGTCCTTCCACTGCCCCGGCATCCACCACCGGCCGACCTCGACCGGGTGCGCAGGATCGGCGAGGTCGAGGATCATCACGATGTTCCCGACGTAGCCCTTCGCCGTCGGCGAGATGTACGCGTAGCGGCCGTCGAAGTCGAAGCGATGCACGCCCATGCCTTCGGTTTCCCAGCGCGTGATGAGCTTCGGGCTGTCCGGGCTTCGAGACGTCGTAGATGCCGAGGCCGCCCTTGAAGTCCGCGGGCGCACCGGCCTGGAACGGATTGACCTCGCGATTGACGACCATGAGATCGCCCTCGACGCGCACCTTGTGGGAGTGCGTGCCCGACCGCCACCTCGAGGCGCGCGAGCTCGCGCGGGCGGCTCGGCTCGCTGCACGTCGTACACGAGCGTGCCTTCGGGCGCGCGCATGTTGCCGATATACGCGACGCCCTTCCTGACGACCACCTGCCCGCCGCCCGGCGCAGTCGATGTAGCCGACGTGCCGGATGCCCTTGCCTTGCTGCCATTCAGTCCACCTTCGCGCCGGAGATCTTGACCAGCTTCGCGCCGGTCGCGATGTCCTCGTTGAGGAAGCGCGTGAACTCCGCGCGCGCTCTGAATCATCGGCTGCGAGCCCTGCTTCTGCCAGAACTCGCGGCTCTCGGGCGTGGCCAGGACCTTGTTGATCGCGGCGTTGCAGCTTGTCGAGGATCGGCGCCGGCGTGCCCTTCGGCGCCATCAGTCCGATGAAGATCGTGCTCTCGTACCCGGGCAGCGTCTCGCCGACGGTCGGCACGTCCGGCGTGATCGCGGAGCGCGTCTTCGCGGTGGTCGCGAGCGCCCTCACCTTGTCTGCCGCGGACCAGCTCGATCGCCGCCGGCAACGCGTCGAACATCATCTCGACCTGGCCGCCGACGAGGTCGGTGCGCGCGGTCGACGCGCTCTTGTACGGCACGTGCGTGATCGACACGCCGGCCATCGTCTTGAAGAGCTCGCCGGCCATGTGGTACGCCGACCCGTTGCCCGACGACGCGTAGTTGTAGCTTGTCGGGATTGGCCTTGAGCAGCTTGATGAACTCGGGCACGCGTCGTTCGCGTGCACCGTCGGTTCGACCATCATGCACCATCTCGGTGTAGTTGATGGCGGCCACCGGGTCGAAGTCGCGCATGAGCTCGTAGCCGCGCTTGGTGATCAGCGACTCGTTGACGGTGTGGCTGCTCGAGATCTGCAGCAGCGTGTAGCCGTCTGCAGGCGCGTTCTTGGCGGCGACCGCCGCGAGCACGCCGTTGGCGCCGGGCTTGTTGTCGACGACGAACGGCTGGCCGAGCGAGCTCGACAGCCGCTGGGCGATGAAGCGCGCGGTGAGGTCGCCGGGGCCGCCCGGCGAGAACGGCACGACGATGGTGACCGCGCGGGTGGGGTAATCCTGCGCCGAGGCGACGCCCGGGAGTGGCTGCAACGACGCCGAAAGCGACGCCGAGAGCCGCGATGAGCTTGCTCATGATTTCCTCCTGCGTGGCTCGCGGTCAGGTCATCTGCGGGCGGCCGGGTACGGCCGTGCGGATCCGATACACGGAGGTCGATGCGGTGATGTAGAGGCTGCGCAAGTCGGCGTCGCCCCAGGCGAAGTTCGCCGTGTACTCCGGCACCCTGGATCACGCCGAGGCACGTGGCATCCGGCGCGAACACGTGGATGCCGCCGGGCCCGCAGCAGTAGAGGTTCGAACGCGCGTCGAGCTTCATGCCGTCGGGCGCGCCCGTCGCCTTCGCCGATGGTTTGCGCCCAGTCGCGGCCGTTGGCGATCGTACCGTCGGCGCGCACGTCGAACACCCGGATGTGCTGGCGCTCGGTGTCGTTCACGAAAAGCTGCGTCTCGTCGGCGGAGAAGCAGAGGCCGTTGGGCTGCGCGAAATCGTCGGCGAGCAGCGTCAGCGCGCCCGATCGCGGATCGCACGCGATACACGCCCGGAACGAGAGCTCGCACGCGCGCGGCGTGCCGTAGAACTCCGCGCGCCCGTACGTCGGGTCGCTGAAGTAGATCGCGCCGTCGGAGCGCACGATGACGTCGTTGGGGCTGTTGAGCTCCTTGCCCTCGTAGTGGCTCGCGAGCACCGTGATGCGCCCGTCGGGCTCGGTGCGCGTCAGGCGGCTCGTCGCATGCTCGCACGCAACGAGCCGGCCCTGCGCGATCCCACGCGAGGCCGTTGCTCTGGTTCGACGGCTTGCGGAAGGTGGTGACGCCGTCCTGCGGCGTCCACTTGCGCAGGTGGTTGCCGGGCATGTCGCTGAACAGCAGGTAGCGCTCGCGCGAATGCCACAGCGGGCCCTCGGTGAAGAGGCAATCGCCGGCGACCTTCTCGAACTCGACCGCGCTGCCGACGACGTCGCGAAAGCGCGGCGTCGCGGATCTCGACCGACATGGTGGTCCCCTATTGCTTCTTCTGGATCTCGGTGACGCTCGTGCCGCCCGACGAACCAGTTGTCCGTGGCGACGTCCTCGAACACCACCCAGATGACGTCCTTCGGCAGCCCCGCGACTTCGCTGATCGCGGTGCTCACGCGGCGGGCGATCTCGTCCTTGCGCTCCTGCGAATGGCCTTTCAGGATGCGGATGTTGACGAACGGCATCTCTCCTCCTTCCTCGTTTGGATTCAGGCACCGCCCGCCACGTTGAGCAGCGTCGACGTGACGAACGAGGCCTTGGGCGACAGCAGCCACAGCACGGCCTCGGCCACCTCCTCCGGACGGCCGAGGCGCTTCATCGGCGCGGTCTGCGCGGCCCGCTCGAGCCGCTCCTTCCCGCCGTACGCGTCGTGGAATTCGGTGTCGAGATAGCCGGGCAGCACGGCATTGACGCGCACGCCTTCCAGCGCGAGCTCCTTGCCAAGCCCGAGCGTGAACGCGTTGATCGCGCCCTTCGCTGGCTCCGTACGCCACGCGCTGCGGGCTGCCGCCGCGCAGGCCGGCCATCGACGACACGTTCACGATGGCGCCGCCGTCGCCGCCGAGGCGCGTCGACATGCGGCGCACCGCTTCGCGCGCGCACAGCATGTAGCTGGTGACGTTGGTGGCCCACAGCTGGGCGAGGCCGGGCGCGTCGATCTCGTCGATGCGGCGCTCGCCCCCCAGCACGCCGCTCGCGTTCACCAGCGCGGTGACCCGGCCGAGGCGTTCGTCGACCGCGTGGAACAGCGCGACGACGTCCTCTTCGCGGCTGAGGTCGGCGCCGACGCAGACGACGCGACCGGGGCCGCGCGCGAGCTCGGCTGCGAGCGCTTCCGCGTTGTCGCGGTGCCGGTGATAGGTGATGCAGACGTCGGCGCCCTCGTTCGCGAGCAGGCGAGCGATCGCGCGTCCGATCCCGCCGCTGCCACCGCAGACGACGGCGATCTCGCCCCGCATCAGAACGTCGAGCGGATTCATGGTGCGGCGATTCTGCGCGTCGAGCTTCGTTAACGCAATTTGAATGATCTACAATGACTTTTATTTTCCTGAAGTTTGCCGTGCTGAAGATCCAGCAGGTCCGACAATTCGTGCTCGCCGCTTCCAGCGGCAGCTTCAAGGCGGCGGCCGCCACCACGTTCCGCTCGCAGGCCGCCGTTTCGATCGCGATGCGCGAGCTCGAGAAATCGATCGGCGGGGAGCTCATCGAGCACGATCGCAAGGGCAAGTTCACGCCCCTCGCGCAGGCGCTGCTGCCGGGCTTCCGCGAGCTGCTCAACGTGCACGACCGCGTGCTTGCCCAGGCGCGGCAGCTCGCGCAGGGGGAACAGGGATCGGTGTCGCTCGCGATCGCGCCCTTCCTCGCGGAGCACTGGCTGCCCGATCTCATCGCAGCGTTCGCGCGCGCGCATCCCGACGTGCGCATCCGCACGGTCGAGGAGCGCTCGAGCGCGATCCCCGCGATCGTCGCGGACGGCTCGATCAACATCGGCGTCGCGGGCCTGCTTCCTGCGAAGCATCGGGACATCGCGTTCGAGCCGATCGTATCCGATACCTATGGCGTGCTATGCAGCAGCGCCCATCGCTTCGCGCGTCGCCGCAACGTGACGTGGGCAGCGCTGCGGGACGAAACGATCATCGGGAGCGATGCCTTCGAGGTGCTCGCGGATGCGGGGCTCCCCGCGCGCCTGCGCAAGCCCGAGCTCACCATGACCAGCCGCTCGCCGCTGCTCGCGTGCGTGCGCAGGGACCTCGGCATCGCGATCCTGCCCATGCTCACGCGGCCCGAGGCCGGCGACGGCCTGGCATTCGTCCCGCTGACACGCCCGGCGCTCGCGCGCGAGGTCGGGATCGTCACCCGCGATCGGGAGCCGCTGCTGCCCGCGGCGGAAGGCCTGCGAACGATGCTCGCGCGCTCGCTGCGCGAGTTCGGGCTGGCGCGGGGCGCCCGACCGCTGCGCTGAAGGCGGCCGTTACCGCGAACTCCTGCATCCGAGCTCGCGCGCTAAAGCTCCCGGCCCAGTGCGACCAGCGCTTCCAGCAGCTCCGGATCGTCCCACGGGACGTCGACCGGATGCTCGCGCAGCCACCGCACTGCCCGGATCGCGCAGCCACTCCTGCGGGAAGTGCACGAGGATGCGCTCTTCGCCCGGATCGAGATCGGTGCGCGACGGCGACGGCGCGTCGTCGAGCGCGGCGCGCAACGCGGCGCACAGGTCCACGCCGATCGACGCCCCCTGGTGCGTGTTGGGAATGACGCGCCGGTTGATCTCGAGCACGTGCGGCTCCCCCGTGCTCGCGTGCATGACGTACTCGATGGCGAACAGTCCCGACATGCCGAACGCCCGCACGAGGCGTTGCGCGACCGCGCGCACGGCGGGCGAGTGGAATACCCGCAACACCGTTCCGGGGCCCGTGGGCGGCGGATTCACTTCGAGCTTTTCGCAGGCGTAGCCGGCAAGCAGCCGACCTTTCCAGGCCGCGAGCGTGTAATTGAGCGCACGTCCCGGAATGAACGCCTGCGCGAGGAGCCGCGGCGCGGCCGCATCGTCGAGATCGAGCTCGCTCGCGGTGGTCAGCTCGCGCACCGCGTCCTCGAGCGCGTCGGCACTGCTGCAGATCGCGACGCCGCGTGCGGCGAAGCCGTGCCGCCGCTTCAACACCACCGGGTAGCCATGCGTTGCGGCGAAGCTGCGCGCGCCTTCGGCACTGGAGACGACCGCGAAGGCCGGCACGCGGATGCCCAGCTCGGCGGCGGCGGCGGTGAAGAGCGTCTTGTCGACGCTGCGCGCGTAGCACGCGGGATCCCCGAGCGACTCGGCGATGAGCGCGGCCAGCTCGCCGTGCAAGCCCGGCTGCATCTGCGGCGGCGGCGCGAGACAGAGCATCTCGAGCAGCCGGAATGCCATGTCGTCGCACGGCAGCACCAGCCGCGGCGCGGTGGCCTTCACCATCGCCGCGAACGCGAACACCCATTGCATCACCGACGCATTGTCGGGGAGATGACCGATCTTCGCCACGAACCGGCTCTTCTCGGCAAGCGAGCCCTGCGGCGTCAGCAGCGCCACGTCGAAGCCGGCGTTCGCGAGGGCCCAGGGCACGCGCGCGGTCCCGAACCATCGAGTCGTCGTGGACACCAGGAGGACGGGTACGCTCATCGGCAGCTCCCTGTGCGCTCGCGGTAGCTCGCAACGAGGACGGCGGGTCGGATCCCGCCGCGCGGCGGGGCTGCGCTATTGTCGCGTCGAGCCTCGACATCCGCCATGATCGGGCGCAAGGCTTGCGTGCAGGTTTCGTCGCTCTGCTATGCTGGATCGGCGCGCCGCGCAGGCGTGCCAGCGTTGCGCGTCCTCGATCCCGGGAGGCTGTCATGCGCGAAGATCCGACGTTCGCTCCGAAGCGCCGTGCGTTGCTGCAGCTCGGCATCGCGGGCTGCATGCTGGGCGCCCTGCCCCTGCGCGCGCTCGCCCTGGCGAGTGGCGGCGCGAAGATGAAGCTCGGCGTGGTGGGCTCCGGCCGCCTCGGCGGTGCGGTCGGGTCGCTGTGGGTGAAGGCGGGACACGAGGTGCTCTTCTCGTCGCGTCATCCCGCAGAGCTCGAGGACATGGTCGCGGCGCTCGGGCCGCGTGCACGGGCGGGCCTGCCGCAGGAAGCGGCGACGTTCGGCGAGGCCGTGCTGATCGCGGTGCCGTACGGCGCCATCCCGCAGGTCGGCCGCGATCTCGCGCCGCTGCTCAAGGGCAAGGTCGTGCTCGATGCGTGCAACGCGGTGGCAAGCCGCGATGGCCCGATCGCCGACGAAGCGAAGGCCAACGGCATCGGCCTCACGTCGCAGAAGTACTTTCCGGGCACCCGCCTCGTGCGCGCGTTCAACACGCTCGGTTCGGGCGTGCTGCGGCGCGAGTCGAACCGGCCCGAGCCGCGCGTTCCGATTCCGATTGCGGGCGACGACGCGCAGGCGCTCGAGGTGGCGGCGGGACTGGTCCGCGATGCCGGCTTCGATCCCGTGATCGTGGGAGGGCTCGTGCGGGCACGCGAGTTCGCGATGGGAGCGCCGGGCTACGGCCAGCATCCTTCCGCCGCGGAGCTGAAACGCGTGCTTTCGCTCGCGCCGTGACGGCGCACCCGGACAGGTCACGGGGGATTGCCGCGTGGTGAGCGTGCAGGCGTCGAGGACGTATCGCCTGGTCGCGCGCGCGGTGCCCGTCACGCCCGGCGAGCTGCGGGCGCTGCTGTGGTCGTTCGCCTATTTCTTCACGCTGCTCGCGGGCTACTACGTGCTGCGGCCGTTGCGCGACCAGATGGGCATCGCCGGCGGCGTGCGCAACCTGCCCTGGCTTTTCACCGCCACGTTCGTCGCGCTGCTCGCGCTGCAGCCCGTGTACGGCGCGCTCGTCGCACGCCTCGCGCGCGTGCGCTTCATCCCCATCGTGTATCACTTCTTCGTGCTGAACCTCGTGCTGTTCTGGGGCCTGCTCGCATTCGACGTGCATGCCGTCGTGGTCGCACGCGTGTTCTTCGTCTGGGTGAGCGTGTTCAACCTCTTCGCCGTGACGGTGTTCTGGTCGTTCATGGCCGACCTCTTCACGAGCGCCCAGGGCAAGCGCCTGTTCGGCTTCATCGGCGCCGGCGGCACGGCCGGCGCATTGCTGGGCCCGGTGATCACGATCGTGCTGTCGGTGCCGCTCGGTCCCGTGAACCTGCTGCTCGCGGCCGCGGTGTTCCTCGAAGCGGCCGTGTTCTGCGTGCATCGCCTGGAGCGCGCATCGCGGTCCGACGGGCGGGGACATGCGACGAGCACCGGCGCGACTGCGGCCGACGCGATGCCGGCCACGGCAGTCACGGCCGCGCGAGGCGCCGCGGGCAGCACGGCGCCCGCAGACGAGCGCGTGGGCGGCAGCGCATTCGCCGGCGCTCGCCGAAGTCGCGCGTTCGCCCTACCTCCTCGGCATCGCCGCGTGGGTGAGCCTGCTGTCGTTCGGGGGTACGATCCTGTACTACGAGCAGGCGAACATCGTGGCCGCGACCATTCCCGATCGCGCCGCGCAGACGCGCCTCTTTGCGACGATCGATCTCGCCGTGAGCCTGTTGACGTTGGCGACGCAGACGTTCGCGACGGGCAAGCTCATCGCGCGCATCGGCGTCGGCCGCGCGGCGGCGGTGCTGCCGGGACTCTACGTGATCGGTTTCGCCGTGCTCGCGCTCGTTCCCGGGCTCGCGGTGATCCTCGTGCTGCAGGTCCTGCAGCGCACGATGAATTTCGCGATCGCCAATCCGGCGCGGCAGGTGTTCTACACGGTGGTGAGCCGCGAGGAGAAGTACAAGGCGAAGAACCTCATCGACGTCGTCGTGTTCCGCGGCTCCGATGCGCTCTACGGCTGGGTCTTCGACAGCCTGCAGGCGATCGGTCTCAAGCTCGCGGGGATCGCGCTGCTCTCCCTTCCCGTCGTGCTCGCGTGGACGTTGCTGTCGACGAAGCTGGGACGCATGCACGAACGGCGCGCAGTCGAACATCGCCGTGCAGGAGGCATTGCCACGATCATGAGCCTTCGACATTCCGCGTCGCGGCGGCGCGTGCTGGTGAACGCCGCAGCACTGGCACTGGCGTCCGCGCTCCCCCCGCGGGCGCTCGCGCAGGCCGATGCAGGCGCGATGCTGTTGCGTCCGATTCCTTCGTCGGGCGAGCGCATCCCCGTGGTCGGCCTCGGCACCGCGAGCGTGTTCAACGTGGGCAGCGATGCCGCGAAGCGCGCCACGCTCGCGCAGGTTGTCCGGACGCTGCTCGACGGCGGCGCGCGGCTCGTCGACACCGCGTCGACGTACGGCAGCGCCGAAGACGTGCTCGGCGACCTGATGGCGGCGGGCAAGCTGCGCTCGCGGGTGTTCGTCGCGACCAAGCTCGAAGGACCGGATGCGGCCGAGCTTAAGCGCTCGCTGCAGCTCCTGCGCACCGAAAGCGTGGACCTGCTGCAGCTCCACAACGTGCGCAGCGGACGGCAATCGCTCGCCCGGTTCCGCGAATGGAAGGCGCGCGGCATCTGCCGTTACGTCGGGATCACGTCGACCTACCACGGCGATTTCCCGGCGCTGGAGGAAGTGCTCCGGCGCGAGAGGCCGGACTTCGTGCAGTTCGACTACTCCGTCGACAATCGCGAAGCGGAGAAGCGTCTGCTCCCGGCCGCCGGCGGAGCACCAGGTGGCGGTGCTCACGGCCTTGCCCTTCGGGCGCGCGCGCCTCTTCCGTGCCGTGCGCGGCAAGGCCCTGCCCGACTGGGCGCGCGAGATCGACGCGCAAAGCTGGGCGCAGTTCTTCCTCAAGTTCCTGCTCGGCGACCCGCGCGTGACCGCGGTGATTCCCGGCACGGCCGATCCCGCGCACATGGCGGACAACCTGGGCGCAGGACGCGGACGCCTGCCCGATGCGGCCATGCGCGAGCGGATGGTGAAGCTCGTCGAGAGCCTGTAGGCCGACGTCGACTGTCGGAGGAGTGGTGCCCGGGATCCTCGTTCCGGACGAGTGGAGCGGAGGTCAGGCAGGGAGGGCCTTGGCGCTGCGCTCGACGAGGCGTGGCGCCCCGATGCGCTCCGCCCACGCGGTGAATTCCGGGCGTCGCGCCGCGCCAGCGCAGCTCGCTCCACGTCGCGGAACACCGGCGCGTTCGTGCGCAGCGTCGCGAGATCCTTGAACAGCAGCGCGAGCTCGCGCTGCTCGCCGAGCACCGACGGCGGAAACGCCTCGATCGGTCCATGCCGGTTGAGCAGACCGGCCGCGGTCGTCGCCCCGATGCCGGGTATGCCGGGATAGCCGTCCGCTGCATCGCCCACGAGCGCGAGGTAATCGGGAATCAGCGCCGGCTCGACGCCGAACTTCTCGCGCACGCCCTGCGCATCGCGGATCTTCTTCCCGCGGCGATCGATCTGCACGACCCGATCGTCGCGCACGCACTGGGCGAGGTCCTTGTCCGGCGTCCAGATCCCGACCTTGTCGACGCGCACGTCCTGCTCGGCGAGATGCGCGGCGGACGCGAGCGCGTCGTCGGCTTCGAGCTCGACCATCGGCCACACCACCACGCCCATCGCGACGAGCGCTTCTTCCAGCGGATGGAACTGCGCGAGCAGCGCCGGCTCGATGCCGGCGCCGGTCTTGTAGCCCGGCCACAACCCGTTGCGAAAGGACTCGATGACGTGGTCGGTGGCCACGCCGACGTGCGTGGCGCCCTGCTCGATCATCTGCAGCACCGTCTGCAGCACCCCCACGACCGCGCCGTAGGGGCGATCCGTCTTGGTGAAGCGACGCAGGCCGTAGAAGTGCCGGAAGAGCTCGTACGTGCCGTCGACGAGGTGGACGATCATCGCCCGGTCACCCGCACGCCGCGGCGCGCTGCAGCAGCAACGCGCGTTCGCGCGCATTGCGGGTCATCGCCGCCGCGCGCTCGAACTCGGCGCGTGCTTCGTCCAGTGCGCCCGAGCTTGCGCAGCAGATCGCCGCGCACGCTCGGCAGCAGGTGATAGTCCTCGAGCTCCGGTGCTGCGAGCAGCGCGTCCGCCGCCTCGAGCCCGGCGGCGGGACCGAACGCCATGCCCAGCGCAACGGCGCGATTCAGCTCGACCACCGGCGAGGGCGCGACCTGCGCGAGCGCATCGTAGAGCGCCGCGATGCGCGCCCAGTCGGTCTCCTCGGCCGTCCGGGCCCGCGCGTGACACGCCGCGATGGCGGCCTGCAGCGCGTACGGTCCCAGCGCGCGCGCGTTGGCTTGCGCACCGGCGAGCGCCTCCGCCCGCGCGAGCGCCGCGAGGCCGCGCCCGATCAGCAGTCGATCCCAGCGGGCGCGATCCTGGTCGAGCAGCAGGATCGGCTCGCCCGTCCGGTCCGATGCGCGCACGCAGGCGCGACGCCTGGATCTCCATCAGCGCGACGAGGCCGTGCACCTCGGGCTCCTGCGGCGCAAGCTCGGCGAGGATGCGCCCGAGACGCAGCGCTTCCTCGCACAGCGCGGGACGCATCCAGTCGTCGCCCGCCGTCGCGGCATAGCCTTCGTTGAACACGAGGTAGATCACTTCGAGCACCGACGACAGGCGCGCGCCGAGCTCCGCCGGCGGCGGCACCTCGAACGGCACGCGCGCGGCGGCGAGCGTGCGCTTCGCGCGCACGATGCGCTGCGCGATGGTCGGCTCCGGCACGAGGAACGCGCGCGCGATCTCGTCGGTGGTGAGCCCGCCGAGCAGGCGCAACGTGAGCGCCGCGCGCGCCTCGCGCGAGAGCACCGGATGGCACGCGATGAACATGAGGCGCAGCAGGTCGTCGCCGATCGGATCGTCGAACGCGGCGTCGATCATCGCGTGCAGATCGGGCGCGGCGTCCTCGAGCTGCGTCTCGATCTCCCACGCGATCTCGGAGTGCTTGCGCTCGTGCAGCGCCTTGCGCCGGATGACGTCGATCGGCGCGATGCTTCGCGGTCGCCATGAGCCACGCGCCGGGATTGTCGGGGACGCCGCCCTGCGGCCACTGCTCGAGCGCCGCGACCAGCGCGTCCTGCGCGAGCTCTTCGGCGAGCCCGACGTCGCGCAGGATGCGCGTGAGGCCGCCGATGATCTTCGGCGACTCCATGCGCCAGACGGCCTCGACCGTCCGGTGCGTGCTCGCGGTGCTCACGTCAGGTGAAGCACGGCCCGAACTCGCGCACCTCGACCGTGGCCCATCGCGCGGCGGGACACTCGCCCGCAATGGCGACGGCCTCGTCCTTGCTCGCACAGTCGAGCAGGAAGAAGCCGCCGACCATCTCCTTGGCTTCCGCGAACGGACCGTCGACGAGCGTCCGCTTGCCGTCGCGCACCTTGACGCGCACGCCCTCGCGTGTCGGAGCGCAACGACTGGCTCGCCTGCAGCACCCCGCGCGCCTTCAGCTCGGCGCTCCAGTCGAGCATGCGCTGGTACAGGCGCCTGCCTTCCTCTTCCGATCGCGCCTGGCGCTGGCCGGCGGGCTCCATGATCAGCAGCATGTAGGGCACGGCATCCTCCGTCGCGCGGTTGCGAAGCGCGGATTTTCGCATGCCGCCACGACGCCCGCGGCCGGTCGCTACTCCGGCACGATGACCATCCAGCCGACGCCGAAGCGATCCGCCAGCATGCCGAAGCAGGGCGAGAAGAAGGTCTTGCCGAGCGGCATGCGCACCTCCCCGCCTTCGGCGAGCGCAGCGAACACGCGCTCGGCCGTCGTTGCATCGGGCACGGTGAGCGAGAGCGAGAAGCCTTCGAACTTCGCGTTCGGGATCGCAGTGGCCGTCGGAGGCCATCACGGTCGACTCGCCGATGCGCACGGCGGCGTGCATGACCTTGTTCTCCGACCCGGGCGGCAGCATGCCGGGCGGCGGCGGCTCGGGGGCTTCCCTGTAGCGCATCAGCATCTGGACTTCCGCCCCGAGCACGCGGCGGTAGAACTCGAGCGCTTCCTCGCAGCGGCCGTTGAAGAAGAGATAGGGCTGGACTTGCATGACGGTCTCCTTGGCGGAATCGCGAACGTGGGAACGAGCCTGCGTGCTCAGCGCGTCGCAGCGCGCGAGCGCTTCGGCCTCGGCGCGCTGGCGCTCCTCCTGCGCGCGCAGCTCGGGGGTCAGCTCGGCGCCGAAGTCCTCCATCTCGAACACCGGCCGGATCTCGATGTCGGAGTCGCTCTCCATCGGGTTCGGGCAGCGCCTGACCCACTCCAGCGCTTCCTCCATCGACTTCACCTGCCACAGCCAGAAGCCCGCGATCAGCTCCTTGGTCTCGGCGAACGGGCCGTCGACGACCGTGCGCTTCGTGCCGGAGAAGCGCACCCGCTTGCCCTTGCTGCTGGGATGCAGGCCCTCGCCCGCCAGCATCACGCCGGCTTTCACGAGCTGCTCGTTGAAATTGCCCATGGCGGTCAGCAGCTCCTGGCTGGGCATCTTGCCGGCCTCGGATTCCTTGCTCGCCTTGACGATCACCATCACGCGCATGTCGTGTCTCCTCGAAAGTGGTGGTTGAGGGAGCCGGCCGGGGCGCCGGTGCGTCGGCGCCGTCTGCCGGCTCTGATGGTACGTCGAACGAAGCCCCGTCGAATCGACACGAGCGATCGTGCCCGCTACGCGGAGGCGCGGCGGATCCCACGATGCAGGAATGGCCCGACGCTTCGCCCGCGCTGTCCGCGTCGGCGGGCCGCGCAGAGGGGCGCCCGTACCCGCCCCCTACCGCGGTGCAGGCGGGACCCGCCCGATTTGCCGTACGGGCTCGCTCAGCTGCCCGGCAGTCGATGCGCCTCGGGAAAGAAGAGGTCGCGCCAGCTGGCGGGGGCGTGCTTGATGGTGCCGATGCGCGCCATGAAGGACGCCTCTTTCGAGATCGCCAGGGGCGCAACGGAATATTGCGCATCGGGCTGCCGGATCAGGCGCTCGAGCTCGGCTTCCGATGCCGGCGATTTGGTCAACGACTTGAAGATCGCCGCCGCTCGCGCCGGATCGCGCTTGATGATCTCGTCGGCTTCCGCGAGCGCAGCGAAATACGCGGCCACCGTCTTGGGATTCTCGTCGTGGAACCGCGTCGTGGCGTAGCTCACGGTCACGGTCCCGACGCCGCCCAGCACGTCGCGCGACTGAAGGATCGGACGGATGTTCGGATCCCCCTGGTACGCGGAGCGGTAGGGGTCGTACGTGAAGTGCGCATTCAGCTCGCCCTTGCCGCCTTTCATCGCCGCAACGGCGTCGGCATCGCGCAGCGTGACCGTCAGCGGATCGAGCTTGTCGTAATTCGCCTGGCCGAAGGCTTCCGCCGCCGCCATCTGCAGCAGGATCGCCACCTGGCTCGACTTCACGCCGGCCACGGCGATCTTGTCGCCGCTGCCGAGATCGCGAATGGACTTGACCCGCGGGTTGCGCGTGTACAGCGTCGACGGCGTGCCCCCGACGGCGGCGATGGCCTTCACTTCGCTCGGCGTTCCCAGCGCTTTCGACCAGAGGATGAGGAACGGCGGCACGCCGCCGGTCGCGAACTCCATGTTGCCCGCGAGCAGCATGTCGTTCAGCACCGCGCCGCCGGCGACGTCCGTGTACTTGACGGTGACGTCGCCGAGCCCTGCCGCCTTGGCGTGCTTCTCGACGAGCTTCTCGCCTTCGAGCACGTAGATCGGCAGCTGCGACAGCGTCGGGGTGCGCCCGATGCGGATGGTGGTCACTTCGGCTCCGGCGACCGGCATCCAGCCGGTGAGAGCGGCGAACAGCGCTGCGATCAGCCAATACGGACGTGCAATCATGAGCGTCTCCTCTATCCCCGGCCCAGAACCAGCGAGCAATGCGCCGACAGTACGCCGCCGTCGCCGTGCACGAACGCAGTCTGCGCGTTGCGGACCTGCCGGGGTCCCGCCGCGTGCCGCAGCTGCTCCACCGCTTCCACCACATGAAACATGCCGCCGGCGGCGCCCGAATGCCCGAACGAGAGCAGGCCGCCGTGCGTATTGCACGGGAGCCGCCCGTCGAGACCCAGCTCGCCCCGACGTGCCGCCGCGCCGGCCTCGCCGCGCTGGAAAAATCCGATCGACTCGAGCTCGACCGCGAGCGTGATGGTGAACGAATCGTAGATCTCGGCGACGTCGATGTCGCCCGGCTGCACGCCGGCGCGCTCGAACGCGGTGCGCGAGGCCGTGGCGCACCCGAACTCCGTGAGCGACGGTGCGGCAACCAGGTGGTCGTGCGTGTGACCCTGCCCCGCGCCGAGGATCGCGGACGGGCACATGCGGGAGATCCCGCGCAACCACGGGCTCGCTCACGACGACGGCAGCCGCGCCGTCCGACACGAGACAGCAATCGAGCAGATGCAGCGGAGTGGCGATCGGGCGCGAACGCAACACGTCCGCGATCGTGATCGGCTCGCGCATCTGGGCCTTGGGATGCCGCGTCGCGTGCTCGCGGTGGAGCACGGCGATCGCCGCCAGGTCTTCCTCGGTGGTGCCGTATTCGTGCATGTACCGCCGCGCGACCAGCGCGTACGCAGCGGGAATCGTCATGCCGTAGGGCTGCTCGAACTGTGGATGGCCGAACTCGCGCCAATGCAGCGACCGCGCCGTCGCGCGACATGCCGCTCAGCCGATTGTCGCCGGTGACGACCAGCACGTGCCGGCAATGTCCGGAAGCGACCAGGGAGGACGCGAGCAGCACCATGCTCGTCGCCGTGGCGCCGCCCAGCGCGAGCGACGTCTGGAACGCCGGGCGGATGCCGAGATACTCGCAGACGGCGGAGCTCAGCATGGGGTAGTGCTCGGCAAGCGAATAGGCGCACAGCACGCCGTCGACCGCGGCGAGCGCCAGTCCGGCGTCCGCGACAGCCCCCAGCGCCGCTTCCGCATGCAGCGACATGCAGGTACGCCCCGGAAGCTTTCCGACCCGGGTGACGTACGCGCCGGTGACGATCGGCGCGCTCACTGACTACCTCCGTGCTGCGCACTCCGGTATTCGCGCTTGGGGCGGCCCGCGCGCTCATGCCGGGCTCGATGGCGGATGCACGCCTGCCGCGCGCAACGCAGCCGGGATGTCCTCGATGCGCCGAAGCACCTTCACTCCGGCAGCCGCGAGGAATGCGCGCTTCGCCGTCGCGCAATCGCGCTCCGAGCCGATCATCGCGGCGGCATGGCCGAAGGTCATCCCCTTGGGATAGCGCTCCTGGAACGCACCGACGATGATCGCGAGCACGGGCTTGCGCACGCGCCCGCTGCGCACGGCATCCGCCACTTCCTGTTCGTTGGGCGTGCCCGGCTCGCCGAAGACGACCACCGCATCCGTCTCGGGATCGGCCTCGAACAGGTCGAGATACTCGACCATGCGCATGCCGGTCGCGTAATCGCCTCCCATCGAGACGCACGTCGACACGCCGAAGCCCCCGTCCTTCAGCGCAAGCCCGATCTCGGCGGACATCCCGCCCGAGCGCGAGCAGATGCCGATGCGGCCCGGCACGTAGATCGCGCCGGGGTCGTCGCCGCCGATGCCGCCCAGCCGGCTCTTGCCGGCGGAGATGATGCCGTTGGTATTGCAGCCGATGAGCTTCGCACCCGTCGCGCGGGCCGCCGCGACGACGTACGCGACGTCGTGCATCGGCACGTACTCCGCCGTGACGAGCAGCGTGCGAATGCCGGCGTCGAGCGCTTCCAGCACGGCCGGGCGAACCATGGCCGCCGGGGTGTAGATCATCGATGCATCCGCCGGATGCGCCGCGAGCGCGCGCTGCACGGTGTCGTAGATCGGCACTTCCCCCACCGATTCGCCGCCGCGGCCCGGGGCGACGCCGGCCGCGATGCGCGTGCCGTAGCGCACTGCGCGCCCCATGTCGGCACGCGCGACCCGACCCGTCGCGCCTTGCACGATGACGCGGGTGTCGGCGTGAATCAGGATGCTCATCGGGTAACCTCCCCCCGCGCAGCGACGCGCTCGACGATGCGCCGCGCCGCGTCGTAGAGCGTGGTGCCCGGCGCCATGTAGTCGAGGCCGTCGAGATCGCGCGCGAGCGCACGCGCCTTGGCTTCCCCGCCGCCGAAGAGGCGCACCACCACGGGAAACCGGCGCGTGTCGATCCCGCGCGTGCGCAGGACATCCGCGAGGACCTCCATGCGCACGTCGTTGCGCGCCATCTGCGCATAGTTGAAGCCGACGAGGAGTCCTTGGACGCGCGGATTGTCGAGAATGGCCTCGATGACGGCGCGCAGCTTGTCGGTCGTGGCGCTGGTCGGAGGCGTGACGCAGTGATTCGCGGGACGGCCGCCGAGGTCGAGGATCGTGTCGTGCAGGTACAGTCCCGCCCCGCCGCCGCCCACGAGCAGTCCGATGTTGCCCTCGAGCTCCCGATATTCGGCCTCGCCGCCCCCAGGCTCGACGTTCGCGCGATGCACGCGCTCCTCGCGCGGATTGGACGAGCGCGCGCCCGGGAGCGAGCGCGCCTGCAGCTGCGGATGCCTGAACGCGGCTTGCTCGTCGATCGCCATCATCGCGCCGATGCACTCGATGCGGCCGCCGTCGCAGATCGCGAGCGGATTGATCTCGAGCGTGACCGCGTCCGTCGCGACGAAGCAGTCGTACAGCCTGCTCGTCACGGCTGCGAGCTCGCGCAGCTGCGCGCCCCGCACGCCGGCCCGCAGCCACAGCTCCGTCGCGACCCAGGCCGGCAGTCCGCGCAGGACATCGACGCGCTCGCGCAGCATCGCCCCATCGTCCCCGGCGTGCGCCTGCTCGATGTCGACGCCGCCCGTGCGCGACAGCAGCGCGTACGCACCGTCGGCGTCGAGACCGAACGCGAGAAAGAGCTCGTGCTCGATCGTGCGCCGTTGCTCGACGTAGACCTCGGTCACGCTGAACCCGGCGACTGCGCTGCCGAGCATCGTGGCCGCCGCTTCGGCGCATTCCTCGGCCGTGGATGCGAACCTCACCGCGCCCGCCTTGCCTCGCCGCCCTGCGGGGACGTGCGCCTTCACCACCACCGGCGCACCGAACTCGCGCGCGACGACGGCCGCAGCGTCGGCGCTGCGCGCGATGCGCCCCGCGGGTACCGGAAGCCCCGCGGCTGCGAGCACCCGCTTCGCGTCGGCTTCGAGCAGCGGCGTCATTCGCGAGCGGATCCAGGGGTGGCGCGGGCACGCATCGCCCCGGCATCGGGCGACGCGCGGAACGTCGCCGTGCCGTCGAGCACGACCTCTCCACGCTGGTTCTCGACGCTGACAGCGAGCTCGTACGCCCGCGCGTCGTCCTGCTCGACGACGCGAGATCACCCTCACCACGGGGCACACGCTGTCGTCGACGAGCACGCTGCGCGGAATGCGCACCGTGAGCTCGCCGCCCTGGAGCCACGCCACGCCGAAGAGCGTCATCAGGAACTCGACCAGATAGCCCTCGAACTGGGTGCCGGACGCGATGATCGCGGGCAATCCGGCGTCCCGGGCCATCGCGGCGTCCGTGTGCAGGTTGCGATGCGGCCAGCCCGGATTCGCCGAACAGTCCCGACGAGAACGCGAGAATGCGCGGCAGCGTCATTGCGTACACCGGACCGCGCAGGACCGCGCCGGGTACGAGCTCGATGGGCGGAGATACCGCTGGCTCGCGGTCGTGCACGATGGCGGTCACGCTGCGCCTCCGGTCATGAACACCGAAGTCATCGCGCGCCACAGCACGGGCGTGCCGTCGGCATCGTGGATCTCGGCGAGGTAATCCTGGTACAGGCGCCCGCGCTTCTCGTACACGGCGGTGATGCGCCAAGTGGTGCGAAACGTGTGGCCGACGCGCGCGGGATGCAGAAAGCGCGTGTGGTCGCGCGCGAACACCGAGCCCATGCCGGGGGCGAGCAGGAACGACGGGCTGCGCGTGCGCGGGCTGTAGTGCAGCATCACGACGGGGTGAACGAGCGGGCCGCTCCCATCCAGGTCGTCGAGATAGCGCGGATGGAACGCCTCCAGCGCATACAGGAACTGCTGGTTGAACTCCGGCGTGACGGTGAACGTCACGGGTTCGTAGATGTCGCCCGGCTCGAGCTCGTGCGCATACGTCGTCACGCTGCGTTCCCTTCGCGGTCTGCGCGCCGGCACTGCGACGCCATGAACTGTCGACACAATTGTCGGCTGCCTGCTACGATGCGGACGGTTGCCACTTCGCGTCCATGCCCGCCGAGCCACGTCCCGTGCCCGCCAAGCGAACGCCCCCGCAGTCGAAGCGCACTGCGGATTCCCGTGCGGCCGCGCCGCGCGCAGGCAAGACGACCCCCCGGCGGCCCCCGGCGGGCGCCGCGGCCGTCGAATCGCCCGGCGCCTCGCGCGACCCGCGGCGCACCGATCAGCTCGTGAAAGCCTTGCGCCTGCGGATCCTCAACCAGCAGGAGCCGCCCGGCGCACGGCTGCGCGAACCCGAGCTCGCGCGCCAGTTCGGCGTGTCGCGCAGCCGGCTGCGCGAGGCGCTTGCGGTGCTCGAGCAGCGCGGGTTGGTCGAGCGCGAGCCCAACCGCGGCGCCGTCGTGCGGCGCATCACGCTCGAGGGGCTGCTCCACATGCTCGAAGTGCGCGAAGCGTTGGAGGGCACCTGTGCGCGACTCGCCGTGCGCAATGTCCCGGCGGAATCCTGGCAGGACCTCGTCGATCTCTTCGGGCGCCCGGTGGGGAAGATGCTCGACCAGGGCGACATCGCAGGCTACCTTGCCGCGCACAGCAAGCTCCAGCAGCGCTTGCTGAAGGCCGCGGCGAACCCGGTGCTCACCGGCATGCTGCAGTCGCTGTACGACCAGACGCGCAACGTGACGAGCCGCCTGCTGTTCGTGTCGGACCGCGCGCGCGACGGCCTCGCCGAGCATCGCGCCGTGCTCGCCGCCATGCGCGCCGGCGAAGTGGACGCCGCCGAGCGCCTGCGGCGGGCGCACGTTCGGAGTCTGGCGGAAGCGGCGCGGCGTTATCACGCGTTGCTCATCTAGCCGGTTCAGCGGTCGCGCGCAGCGTCGTCGCGCATCATGCCCCAGCGCATCACGGTCCGCACCTCGATGGGCCGGAACACCAGGCGATCGATGAGCAGCCACGTGATCCCGATCGCCAGCATGCCGACGACGATGCGCGCGGACTGGAAATACTGCTGCGCGTTGTAGATGGCGAAGCCGATGCCGTCGTTCCCGGCGATCATCTCGCCCCCCACGAGCGCGCGAAACCCGAAGGCGATGCCGAGACGCGTGCCGGTCATGAGCTGCGGCAGCGTCGCCGGGAAGATCACGTGCCGGATGACCGCCATGCGACCGGCGCCCAGCGTCTGCGTCGCCTCGATCAGCACCGGCTGCACGAGCCTGATGGCGGACAAGACGTTGTGCAGGATGGGGAAGAACACCGACATCGCGACGATGAACGTGACCGCACCCTGCCCGAGCCCGAACCACAGGATCGCGAACGGGATCCATGCGAGCCCGGGGATCGCCTGAACCAGGTTGACCAGCGGATCGAAGAAATCGCGACTGCGCTGGTGGAGCCCCATGAGATAGCTCAGCGGCATCGCGATGCCCGCGCCGACGAGGAACCCGATCGCGAGACTGCGCAGGCTCGTGCCGAGCGCCGCGAGCAGCGCGCCCGATGCGAGATCGGCGACGAAGGCCTTGCGCACCGCGCCCGGCGACGGAAACAGCACCGGCGGCCAGAGGTTCAGCATCGACAACGCCTGCCAGAGTGCCAACGCCGCCACGAACGGCGCAGCAGCGGCCAGCAGCGCGCAAGGGGCGTCGCCCGGTGGCCAGCCTCGGGGCTCGTGCCGCAGGCATCGCGACGCTCATGTCGTCAGGCTTCCCTCGAGCGCCGCATGCGCGTTCGGGAAATTGCCGAGCAGCTCCGCACGCAGCTCCGCGAACGACCTGTCCTTCGCGACCCCCTCCCAGGCGCGCGGCCGCGGCAGCCGCACCGTGTGCTCGCCGCTGACGCGCCCCGGTCGCCCGGAGAGGACGACGATGCGGTCGGACAGGAACACCGCTTCCTCGATGGAATGCGTGACGAAGAACACGGTCGTGCGCTGCCGCTGCACGATCTCGCCCAGCTCCTCCTGCAGCCGTGCGCGCGTAATCGCATCCAGCGCGGCGAACGGCTCGTCCATGAGCAGCACGGCGGGCTGGTTGGCAAGTGCGCGAGCGACGGCGGTGCGCTGCTTCATCCCGCCCGACAGCTGGTGCGGATACTTGGCTTCGAAGCCGTGCAGGCCGACGAGCTCGAGGTAGCGCCGCGCTTCCTGCTCGCGCTCGCGCCTGCCGATGCCCCGGATCTGCAGTCCGAACGCGATGTTCTCCAGCGTGGTCTTCCACGGCAGGAGCGCGTACTCCTGGAAGACCATGCCGCGATCCGCACCCGGCCCGCGCACCGGCACGCCGTCGACGAGCACCTGCCCCTTGGTGGGCGCTTCGAGGCCGGCCACGATGCGCAGGAACGTCGACTTCCCGCAGCCCGACGGGCCGATGACGGACACGAATTCGTGCGGCCGCACCGCCATCGTCACGTCCTCGAGCGCGCAAACCTCCTCGCCCCTGCCGTCCACGAACCATTTGGTGATGCCATTCGCGGCGAGCAGCGCGGCGCCGGCCGCGCTCGTCACCGCAACAGCTCCGGATGCGCCTTTTCGAGCCGGGACTGGACGGCAAGCGCGGGCCCGAGCACCGTCTGGGCGTCGAGCGCACGAGGAATCTTGCCCGACGCAGCGAGGAAGCCCGACATCTGCTTCACCGAATCCAGCGTGAACGCATCGATGCGAGGATCGAACTCGAGCCGCTTGAACGCCAGCTCGACCGAGGGCAGCGGGGCCTTGATGAATTCCGCCTCGATGGCCGCCGCGTCGGCGGGATGCTGGCGCACGAACTGCTCGGCTTCCCATAGCGCAAGCACGGCCTCGTCGACGAGTCTGGGATGCGCGGCCGCCCACGCATCGCTGATGAGGAAGAGCCCGCCGCCCTGCACGTACTTGCCCATGCGCACGAGCAGGCTGGCCTCGCCTCCCAGCTTCTGCTGCGTGAGGCTGAGATACGGCTCGATGCCGACCATCGCGTCCACGCCGCCGGACACGAGCATCTGGCCCATGTTCACGTACGATGCGTTGACCGTGCGCACGTCGCCGATCGAGAGGCCCGCCGATTGCAGCACTTTCTGGAATCCGTAGTCCGGTGCCGTACCCGCCACGAGCGCAACCCGCTTGCCCTTGAGATCGCCGGCGCTCGTTGATGCCCGCTTCCCGCCGCGTGAGGATGCCGTAGGAGTCGCCTCCCTTCGCGTACATCGCGTACGGCTTGAAGCCGAGGCCGACGCCCGCCGCAACGATCACCGACTCGAGCCCGCCCGCGGACCAATCCACCTGATTCGAAGCGAGCGCCTGGTTCGCCTGAACGCCTCCCGTGAGCGCCGTCGCCTCGACGTCGAAGCCGTGCTTCGCGAAGAAGCCCTTCTTCGTGGCGACGACGAGGCCGGCCTGCGCCGCCCCGCTGAGAATTCCGATGCGCACCTTGACGGCCTCGGCGCGCACCTGCGCAGGCGCCAACGTGGCGACGAGAAGGACCACACCGCAGGCACGCGCCCAGGGTCGAAGCATCAGTGGCAGCATCGAGCTCTCCTCATGGCTCAACATCAACGGCACGTGCCGTCCCCCGACGGCACGTGAACGACTGCGAACGCGACTCGCGAGCCCGTCGATGTCAACCGGCTCCGGGCAGCTCCGCAGTTCCTTCGACCACGACCTCGCCGCGATCGTTGCTCACCTGCACGCGAAAACGTCCCGCTTTCGCGTCGAGAGCATTGCCGCTTGCGGTGATCAGGTCGTTCTCGCGCACCGGGCGCACGAAGCGGACATCGAGCACGACGTCGTGCAGGCGCTCGGGCCCGAAGGTGTCGGCAAGCGACTGCCAGAGCACGCCGAGGCTCAAGGTGCCCTGCGCGATGATGCCCTTCATCTCCGTCCCGGCCGCAAACGCCCGGTCCGTGTGGATCGGATTGGGATCGCAGGTCAGCTCGCCGTACCGGCAAATCGCATCGTAGTCGACGCGCATCGAGACGCTGCGCAGCGCTTGCGTGCCGGCATCCTCCGGACTGCTCATGCGGCGACGAGCGACGTGACGCGGGCATCGAACACCGGCCCACCGCTCGTGTCCCGGCACTGCAGCGCGAGCTGCACGATCCGCCGCTGCTTGCGGATCTCCTTCGCTTCGCACGACACCGCGGTGATCAGCGACTCGCCAACGCGCACGCGGCGGCGGACCGCGAAGCGGGAGGCGCCGTGGATGTTGCCCGGCGGCCGCGGCGTCACCACCGTGAGGTAGGCGCGCATTGCCACGACCGACACCATGCCCGGCGGCATCCACTCGCCTGCATCGCCGCCGAACAGACCGTGCCACGCCGCGACTTCGGCCGGCGGAGACATCGAAGCGGTGCTCGCCGTACACCTCCCCCGGAACGAAGCGGTCGTAGGTGAACATCACGCCAGCCGGAACTGCGGCACGCTCGTGTCCGCGCCGCGCGGCTCGAACGCGACCTCGACGCGGTCGCCGATGCGCACGCGGTCCGGCTCGCATCCTACGACGTTGGCCATCAGCCTGAAGCCCTCCGGCATGTCGATGAGCGCGAGCACGTACGGAACGTCCGCGGCGAACGCGGGGGTGGGCGCACGATGCACGACGCTGAACGAGTGCACGCGACCGGCACCGGACGCGCTGCGCCATTCGAGCCGATCCGAGTGGCAGCGACGACAGATCGTGCCCGGGGGAAACTGCGCCCGCTCGCAGGCGAGGCACGCCTGGTAGGCGAGGCGGTGCTCCCGGCACGCGGCCCAGAAGGGCTCGGTTTCCTCGGTGGGTGCTGGCGACGGCTTCGTGCTCATTGGACCGCCTTCGTGCTCCGTCACTCCGGTATTCGCCGTCGGGACGCCCCTTCGGGTTCACTGGAGTACCTTTGGCTCATGCCGAGCGCCCCGCCCGACGCCGCGGCGCTCGTGCGCCTATTCCCGTCCATCCGCGGAACGGGAATGAAACAGCAGAGCGCCGAGGCTCGTCAAGCGTTTTGTGTGGCCAATTCAGCCGGCTGAACTGTCGACAGTTCGGGTGGGCCGCCAGGGGGCGCGGCTCGCGTTGCCTCGATCTCGTCCAATTGTGGCGCGGCCACGCCGCGGCCGGCCCGCAGATTCGCGCGCGCCAGTCGCCAGGGCGATGGACTGGCTCTAGAATCCGGCCGGTGCTGCGCGCGAGCGAGGTGCACAAGCCATCACTTTCGACGATACACGCGGGAGATCCCGCAGGAGGATATGCAGATGACACCGCGCCGCAAGCTGGGCAACCTCGAAGTCTCCGCCCTCGGCCTCGGCTGCATGAGCATGACGCCGATCTACGGCGATCCCGATCCTGCCTCGGCCATCGCCACGATCCATCGTGCAGCCGAGCTCGGCATCGATTTCATCGACACGTCGGACGCGTACGGTCACGGCAAGAACGAGGAGCTCGTGGCGAAGGCGATCGCGGGGCGGCGCGACCGCTACGTGATCGCCACCAAGTTCGGCAATCTCCGCCGACCCGACGGCAGCGCCACCGTCGACGGCCGTCCGGAGTACGTGCGCCAGGCGTGCGACGCGAGCCTCAAGCGCCTCGGCATCGAGACGATCGATCTGTACTACATCCATCGCATCGACCCCACCGTTCCCATCGAGGACACCGTCGGGGCCATGGCCGAGCTGGTGCGCGCGGGCAAGGTGCGTCACATCGGGTTGTCGGAAGCCGGTCCGCGCACGCTGCGTCGCGCGCACGCCACGCACCCGGTCGCCGCGCTGCAGAACGAGTACTCGCTGTGGACGCGCGATGTCGAAGCCGAGATGCTGCCGCTGTGCAAGGAGCTCGGCATCGGGCTCGTGGCGTACAGCCCGCTCGGCCGTGGCTTCCTGACCGGCACCATCGACGGGACCAGCCGCGTTGAGCAACAAGGACCGGCGCTCGGAGATGCCCCGCTTCCAGGGCGCCAACCTCGAGCACAACCTGCGCATGGTCTCGGAGCTGCGGCGCATCGCGGGCGACCTTCGCTGCACGCCGGCGCAGCTCGCGCTCGCCTGGGTGTACTCGCGCGACGAGTCCGTCGTGCCGATCGCCGGCACGAGCCACGTGCACTGGCTCGAGCAGAACGTGCAGGCGCTCGATATCCGGCTCGATGCCGGCACCGTGCAGGCGCTCGAAGCTGCATTCCCGCCGGGCGCCACCGCCGGAACGCGGTATCCTGAGGCCATGATGGGACGCCTCGGGCTGTAGCCTGGCGCGCCCTGCTCGCTCGCCCGTGGCGCGGCTCGCACGAGCCGCGTCTCGCTTTCGCCTTCGCAATCCGATGCTCGCCTCCGTCACCCTCGACGACAAGTACCTGCAGGCCTCCGGCCGCATCTACCTCACCGGCGTGCAGGCCCTCGTGCGCCTGCCGCTCATCCAGAAGCAGCGCGACGCGGCTGCGGGGCTGAACACCGCCGGCTTCATCTCCGGCTATCGCGGCTCCCCGCTGGGCACCTACGACATGGCCCTGTGGCGGGCGCGCGAGCTGCTCGAGCGCCACGCGATCACGTTCCAGCCCGGCGTGAACGAGGACCTCGCCGCGACGTCGCTGTGGGGCACGCAGCAGGTCGCCCTGCACGACGATGCGCAGGTCGACGGCGTGTTCGGCATCTGGTACGGCAAGGGCCCGGGTGTCGATCGCTCCACCGATCGCGTTCAAGCACGCCAATCTCGCCGGCACGTCGACGCACGGCGGCGTGCTGGTGCTCGCCGGCGACGATCACGGCTGCCAGTCGTCGACGACGGCGCACCAGAGCGAGCAGGTGCTGATCGCCGCGATGATCCCGGTGCTGAATCCGGCGACCGTGCAGGATTACCTCGACCTCGGCCTCGCGGGCTTCGCGCTGTCGCGCTTCGCCGGCTGCTGGGTGGGATTCAAGGCCGTGGCCGAAGCGGTGGAAAGCTCCGCCACGGTCGACGTCGATCCGGCGCGCGTGCAGATCGTGCTGCCGACCGACTTCGCGCTGCCGCAAGGCGGACTCGGCATCCGCTGGCCCGATCCGCCGCTCGAGCAGGAAGCGCGGCTGCACGGGCCGAAGATGGCCGCCGTGCACGCCTTCGCGCGGGCCAATCGGCTCGACCGCGTGGTGCTCGACGCGCCGCAGGCACGACTGGGCATCGTCACGACCGGGAAGGCGTATCTCGACGTGCGGCAGGCGCTCGACGATCTTCGCCTCGACGACGTCGAAGCCGCGCGCCTCGGACTTCGCGTGTACAAGGTCGGCCTGAGCTGGCCGCTCGAGCCTTCGGGCTTGCGCGCGTTTGCGGAGGGGCTGACCGACATCCTGGTGGTCGAGGAGAAGCGCGCGCTCGTCGAGGACCAGGTGATGAAGGCGCTGTATGCGTCGCCTGCGCGGCCCCGCGTGCACGGCAAGCGCAGCGTCGACGGCGTCGATCTGTTGCCGAGCGCGGGCGAGCTCACGCCTGCGGATGTCGCGCGCGCCATCGTGCTCTGCCTCGAGCGCACGCACGGACCCCTGCCCGCCCTGCAGGAGCGCCTCGCCACGATCGGTGCAGATGCAAGCCGTCGCCGCAACGCGCGCCGCGTATCCGCTGCGCACGCCGTTCTTCTGCTCGGGCTGTCCCGCACAACACCTCCACCCGCGTGCCCGAAGGCAGCCGTGCGCTCGGCGGCATCGGATGCCACACGCTCGCGGTGTACATGCCGCGCTCGACGCAGACCTACAGCCACATGGGCGGCGAAGGCGCCGCGTGGATCGGCCAGGCACCGTATCTCGCGCGCAAGCACGTGTTCCAGAACATCGGCGACGGCACGTACTTCCACAGCGGGCTGCTCGCGATGCGCGCGGCCGCAACCGCCGGCGTGGACATCACCTACAAGCTGCTGTTCAACGATGCCGTGGCGATGACCGGCGGCCAGCCGGTCGATGGCCACCTCACCGTCGCGCAGATTGCGGCGCAAGTGCTCGCGGAAGGCGCGCGCCAGGTCGTGGTGGTCACCGACGAGCCCGCGAAGTACGACGGCATCGCCCTGCCCGCGGGCGTGCCGGTGCGCCATCGCGACGAGCTCGATGCCGTGCAGCGCGAGCTGCGCGAAGTGCGCGGCATGACGGTGCTCGTCTACGACCAGACGTGCGCGGCGGAGAAACGGCGCCGGCGCAAGCGCGGGCGCATGCCCGATCCGCCGCAGCGCGTGTTCATCAACGCGGCCGTGTGCGAAGGCTGCGGCGATTGCTCCGTCCAGTCGAATTGCGTCTCCGTGAAGCCGCTCACCACCGCGTTCGGGCCGCAAGCGCACGATCGATCAATCCGCGTGCAACAAGGATTACTCGTGCCTGAAGGGCTTCTGTCCGAGCTTCGTGACCGTCACCGGCGCGAGCGTGCGCACGCGGGCGGCCGCCGCGGTCCCCGCCGAAGTTCCGCTGCCCGAGCTGCTGCCGCTCGACGCGCCGCGCGGCATCCTCGTGGCCGGGGTGGGCGGCACCGGCGTGCTCACGATCGGCGCGCTCCTCGGCATGGCGGCGCACATCGAAGGCAAGGCGTGCACCACGCTCGACTTCACCGGCATGGCGCAGAAGAACGGCGCGGTGACGAGTCACGTGCGCATCGCGGCGCGTCCCGAAGACCTGCACGCGGTGCGCCTGTCCACGGGCGGAGCCGACGTGCTCCTCGCGTGCGATCTCGTCGTCGCGGCGAGCCCGGCCAATCTCGCGCGCCTCGCACCGGGCCGCACGCATGCGATCGTGAACAGTGCCGTGGTCCCGACGGCCGGAGCGGTGCTCGACCGGGATTTCGACATGCAGCCCGACGCGATGCAGCGTGCGCTCGCACGGGCACTCGGGCGCGCCCCGGAGCGCCTCGATGCGACCGGCCTCGCCCTCGCGGTGCAGGGCGACGCGATCGCGGCGAATCTCGTGCTGCTGGGCTATGCGTTCCAGAAAGGCTGGCTGCCGCTGTCGCTCGAAGCGCTGGAGCGCGCGATCGAGCTGAACGGCGTCGACGTGGACGCGAGCAAGCGTGCGTTCGCGTGGGGGCGACTCGCCGCGCACGATCCGCACGCCGTCGCACGTGTCGTCGGTGCCCCTGCGGCGACGGCATCGACCGAGCCCGCGGACCTCGCCGGTCTCATGCGACTGCATCGCGAATCGCTGACGGCATACCAGGACGCGCGTTATGCGGACCGGTACGCGCGCGCGCTCGCACCCGTCGTCGAGGCGGATCGGCGCTGCGGCGATGGACGCGACACGTTGGCGATGGCTGCAGCGCGCTCGCTCCATCGCCTGATGGCGTACAAGGACGAGTACGAGGTCGCGCGCCTGTACACCGACGGGAGCTTCCGCGAGGCGCTCGCCGCGCAGTTCGCAGGCGATCTGCAGGTCGAATTCCACCTGGCGCCGCCGCTGCTCGCGCGCAAGGACCCGGTGACGGGAGTCCCGCGCAAGAAGAAGTACGGCCCCTGGATGTTCCGCGCGATGCGCGTGCTCGCCGGGCTGCGTGGGTTGCGCGGCACGCCGTTCGACCCGTTCGGCCGCACCGAAGAGCGACGCACCGAGCGCGAGCTGGTCGTGGAGTTCGAGCGCGTGCTGGAGCGCATCGCGCGCGAGGTGAACGACTCGAACTACGCGACGGCGGTGGCGCTCGCAGGCGTGCCGCTCGACATCCGCGGCTATGGGCACGTGAAGATGAAGAGCATCGCGCCGGCGCGGGCGCGCATGCAAGCGCTGCTCGCGGTGCTCGGTGCGCCGCAAGCCGCGCCGGCGCGAGCGCCTGCGACGGCGGCAGCGGACTGACGCCGGACACGTGCCGACACCGCCTCCGGTAGCGAACCCGCCCGCGCTGGCGGGAAGCGGCAGCCGCTTCGACCCCGCCGATCTTTCGCCCGCCAACTTCGGCATGGTGATGGCCACCGGCATCGTGTCCATCGCGAGCCACCTGCTCGGTCTCACGGTGATCGCGCAGGCCCTGTTCGCGCTCAATCTCGTGCTGTTCGCCACGCTCTGGGCATTGACCCTCGCGCGCGTGCTCCGGCATCCGCGACGCGTGCTGGGCGACGTGACCGATCACCTGCGCGCCCCGGGATTCTTCACGATGGTCGCCGCCGCGAGCATCGTGGGCAGCCAGTTCGCGCTGCTGCGCGGCGACGACCGCACGGCCACGGGGCTGTGGATCCTCGCCGTCGCGCTCTGGATCGGGGTCACCTATACCGTGTTCACCGCGCTCACGATCAAGCGGCGCAAGCCGCGCCTGGATCGCGGCATCAACGGGAGCTGGCTGCTCGCGGTCGTCGCGACGCAATCGGTTGCGGTGCTGGGGGCCCTGCTCGCGCAACACGCCGTTCCCCCGTTCCGCCTCGCGCTCAATTTCCTCGCGCTCTCCATGTGGCTCTGGGGCGGGATGCTCTACATCTGGATGATCGCGATCATCTTCTTCCGCTACATGTTCTTCCGCCTCGAGCCCTCCGAGCTGTCACCGCCGTACTGGATCAACATGGGGGCGATGGCGATCTCCACGCTGGCGGGATCGCTGCTGATCGTGAACGAGCCCGACGCGCTGTTCCTGCAGTCGCTGCTGCCGTTCCTGAAGGGCTTCACCGTGTTCTATTGGGCCACCGGCACCTGGTGGATCCCGATGCTGGTGGTGCTCGCCCTGTGGCGCTACGTGTGGCGGCGCTTTCCCTTGCGCTACGACCCGCTGTACTGGGGCGCCGTGTTCCCGCTCGGGATGTATGCCGCCGCGACGCAGCAGCTCACGAAGGCACTCGAGCTCCCCTTTCTCGCGTTCCTGCCGCCGATCTTCATGGCCGCGGCGCTCGCCGCCTGGACGGCGACGTTCGCCGGCCTCGTGCGCTCCGTCGTCCGCCGCTTGCGCGCCCCCGCCGCTCCCGCCCGCGACGCCCGCACGTGAGGGCGCGCGGCCGGGGCGACTGCGTGCCGCGAAACGCCGCATAGGCTGTACACGCGTCCGAGTTTGATCCTGGTCGCCTTCCCACCGCCACGCCGACGCCATAATTGCGGCGACACCGGTCGCGCCGACAGCACTGGATAGCGGCGACCCACTTCCCCTGCCTCCATGCGTCGCTCGATCTACCTTGTCCTCGTTCTCCTCGCGCTCGCCGCAGCGGCCGCGTGGTTCCTGCTGCGCGGCACGGCCGTCGACGTCGTCGCCGTGCGCACGGCGCCCTTGCAGCAGACCGTCGTCGTTTCGGGCCGCGTGCTCACGCCGGCCAAGGTCAACGTGGGCGCCACCATCACGGGTCGCGTCGAGAGCGTGGCGGTGAACGCCGGCGATGCGGTGCGCGCCGATCAGGTCCTGATCACGCTGGAGCGCACGGAGCTCACGGCGGCGCTCGCCCAGGCGCAGGCGAGCGAGGCCGCCGCGGCGACCCGCATCACCCAGTGGAAGGACGTCGACGCGACCTCCGCCGAGCAGCAGCTGCTGCAGGCCGAGGCCAATTTCAACGTGGCGCAACGCAACGCCGAGCGCCAGGAGAAGCTGTTCAAGCAGGGATTCATCGGCGAAGCGGCGGTGGACGAGTCGCGCCGTGCGCTCGCCGTGGCGCGCAGCCAGCTCGAAGCCGCACGCGGTGCCGCGGCGGCGAGCACGCCGACCGGCTCCGGGCGGCGGCTGCTCGACGACCAGCTGCGTGTCGCGCGCGCCGCCCGCGCCGCGGCCGCGGCCAAGCTCGCCCAGACGCGCATCGAGGCGCCGGCTGCCGGCGTGGTGCTCGACCGCAACGTCGAGCCCGGCGACATCGTGCAGCCCGGCAAGACGCTGCTCACGCTCGCCCTCGACGGCCCCGTTCGGCTCACGGCGCTCATCGACGAGAAGAACCTCGGCCTGCTGCAGATCGGGCAGCGCGCGCGCGTGGCTGCGGATGCGTACCCCACGCAGCGCTTCGACGCGCAGCTCGAGTACGTCTCGCCGGGCGTGGACGTCCAGCGCGGCACCATCGAGGCGAAGTTCCGCATTCCGGATCCGCCGGCGTTCCTGCGCGCGGACATGACCGTGTCGATCGACATCGCCGTCGCGCAGAAGCAGGACGCGATGGTGGTTCCCGCCCGCGCCGTGCACGATCCGCAGTCGACGGAGCCGTGGGTGCTCGTGGTGGCGGGCGGACGCGCCGAGCGGCGCAGCGTGCAGACCGGCGCGCGCAGCGCCACCGATGTGGAGATCACGCGCGGCCTCGCGACCGGCGAAAGCGTCATCCTCACGCCGGGCGTGACGCCGGGCGAGCGCGTGCGTGCGCGCTCCGCATAGCGGCTCGGCCACGCCCATGTTCCGCGGCCTTCCCTTCGAGCTCGCCGTCGCCCTGCGCTTCCTGCGCGAAGGGCGGTTCCAGTCGTGGCTCATCATCGGCGGCACGACGATCGGCGTGGCGGTGGTGGTGTTCATCACGGCCGTCGTCGCGGGCTCGCAGGCGAACATGATCAACCGCGTGCTCGGCGCGACCGCGCACATCACCATCCTGCCGCCGGAGGAAGTCGCGCGCCCGCAGCGCGCACCGGGCGCAGGCGCGCTCCTGCCGCGCGTGCAGACGCGTGCGCAGCGGCTGCGTTCGATCGATCAGTGGCAGGCGGTGATGGCCGCGCTCGATCGCAACCCGGACGTCACGGCCGCATCGCCGCTCGTCGCGGGTCCCGCGTTCGCCGTGCGCGGCGACGCGACGCGATCGGTCGCGGTATCGGGCATCGATCCCGTGCGCTTCAACCGCATCTTCTCGACCGCCGACAAGCTCACCGCGGGCGTGTTCCGGGTCAACCCCGGCGAAGCGGTGATCGGCGTGGGGCTTGCGGCCGATCTGGGCATCACGCTGGGCGATCGCTTCAACCTCATGACGGAAACCAGCGGCGGTACCGTGCAGGACGCGTTCACCGTCGTGGGCACCGTCGACCTGGGCTCGCGCGAGGCGAACCGGCGTGCCGTGTACGTCGGCCTGCGCACGGCGCAGGCGCTGTTCGACCTGCCCGGCGGCGTGTCCGAGCTGGACCTTCGCGTGGCGGATCTCTTCGACGCGGAACGCATCGCCGCCGACCTGCGCGCACAGACGGGCCTCGACGTGCAGGCGTGGATGACGACCTTCGAGCAGCTCATGACGGCCATCAACGCGCAGACGATCACCAATCGCGCCATTCGCGCGTTCGTCGTGATCGTGGTGGTGCTCGGCATCACCAGCGTGCTCGTCGTGTCGGTGGTCCAGAAGCGACGCGAGATCGGCATCCTGCGCGCGATGGGCGGCTCGCGCGGCCAGATCCAGCGCGTGTTCCTGCTGCAGGGTGCGATCGTGGCGCTCGTCGGATCCCTGCTCGGGTGCGCGATGGCCGCCGCGTGGGTCGAAGTCTTCCTGCACATGGTGCGCAACCCCGACGGCAGTCCGCTCTTCCCGATCGACGTGCCGGCGAGCACGTACCTGTCGACCGCGCTCGCCGCGATCGTGTTCGGCCTGCTCGCGGCGGCCGCACCGGCGCGGCGTGCGGCGCGTCTCGACCCGGCGCAGGCGATCCGGATGTGAGCGCGCTGCTCGAGCTTTCCGGCATCCGGAAGTCCTACGGCGTCGGCACCGACGTCGAGACGGAGGTGCTGCACGGCATCGATCTCGTGCTCGCGCCGGCGGAGTTCGTGGCCCTGATCGGGCCGTCCGGATCGGGCAAGACCACCCTGCTCAATCTCATCGGCCTGCTCGAGCCGCCCACCAGCGGCTCGTATCGCTTCCAGGGCCGCGAAATCTCGCAACTGCCGGAGCGCGAGCTGACTGCGCTGCGCGGCGCGGGCCTCGGCTTCGTCTTCCAGTTCCATCACCTGCTGCCCGCTTTCACCGCAACGGAGAACGTGCTGCTGCCCGGGCTGATGGCGCACGGTCCGGTCACGCCCGAGCGGCGCGAATCCGCGCGCGAGGTGCTGCGTGCGGTCGGGCTCGGCGATCGACTCGACTATCCGCCATCGAAGCTGTCGGGCGGACAGCAGCAGCGCGTTGCGATCGCACGCGCGCTTTCGCTCGCGCCGCCGCTCGTGCTCGCCGACGAGCCCACGGGCAATCTCGACACGCACACCACCGACGACATCTTCGCGCTGCTGCGCACGTTCAATGCGCAACGCGGCACGGCGTTCCTCATCGTCACGCACGATCCGCGCCTCGCGGCGCGCTGCGATCGCATCGTCGAGCTGGTCGACGGGCGCATCGTGCGCGACGCTGCGAACGCGGCCGTCGCGAACGGCGCAGCCGCACCGTAGCGAAGCCCTTGCCCGGCGCCGCCGAGGCTGACGCAGGCGCGCAGAACGTCACCGCGCGACGCTTCGGCTATCATCGTGCCTTCGCGGTAGGCGACTTCCGGTGCCGCATCGGCGAAGCGATCCGCTTCATGTCCACCGCAACGACAACGCTGCCCGCAACACGACGCGCTGCCGCACCCGCGAGCCTCGAGCTCATCCGGCAGCTCGTCGCGTTCAACACGACCAGCCGGCTGTCGAACCTCGAGCTGATCGACTGGGTGCGCGAGTACCTGCAGCGGCACGGCATCGCCTGCCGGCTCACGCACGACGACGGCGGCGGCAAGGCGAATCTGTTCGCGACGGTCGGCGATCCGCAGGTGCCGGGGGTGGTGCTTTCCGGGCATACGGACGTGGTGCCCGCCGAAGGCCAGGAGTGGTCGGTCGACCCGTGGGCCGGCGTGGTGAAGGACGGCCGCCTGCTCGGCCGCGGCAGTGCCGACATGAAGTCGTTCATCGGCATCGTGCTGGCCGCCGTTCCGGCCATCCTCGCGAAGCCGCTGCGCGTGCCGATCCACATCGCGCTCTCGTACGACGAGGAAGTCGGCTGCATCGGCGTGGGACGCATGATCCGCGACATGCAGGCGATCGGCGTCGCCCCGGGCATCTGCATCGTGGGCGAGCCGACGTCGATGCGCGTGGTCACCGGCCACAAGGGCAAGCTCTCGGTGCGGGCGCACGTGCGCGGGCGCGAAGCGCATTCGGCGTACGCCCCCTACGCGGTGAACGCGCTCGAGTACGCGGCCGAGATGATCGTGGAGCTGCGGCGCATGCAGCGCGACAAGCAGGCGAACGGCCCGTTCAATCGCGAGTACGATCCGCCGTACACGACCATCCACGCCGGCGTGCTGCACGCGGGCACCGCGCTCAACATCGTGCCGCACGAGTGCGAATTCGACTTCGAGTTCCGCAACATCCCCGAAGACGACTCGCAGGCGCTCCTGCAGCAGTTCGAGCGCTACTGCACGGGCGCGCTGCTGCCGCAGATGCAGCGCATCGCGCCCGAGAGCGGCATCGCGTTCGAGACCCGATCGGACAATCCGAGCCTGCACAACGAGGAATCCGCCGCCATCGTCGGCAGCATCGAGCGCCTGGCGCGCGGCGGGCACGGCGGCAAGGTGGCGTTCGGCTCCGAAGCGGGCCAGTTCCAGCGCGCCGGCTTCGAATCCGTGATCTGCGGCCCGGGCTCGATCACGGACGCGCACAAGCCCGACGAGTTCATCACCCTCGACCAGATCCGCCTGGGCGAGGCCTTCATCGCCCGCGTCATCGACGAAGCCGCGCGCGATCCGGCGGCGCTCCTATCGCGCTGATGTCCTCACGGCTTCGTCACGGCCCGTCAACCACCGAGGAGCATCGATTCATGGCCACGCATCGCCGGCACTGGCTTCGCTGGACCATCCTCTCCTGCGGCATGACCTGGCTCGCGTTGGCCGGGGTTTCCGCGCAGGCGGCCGATCCGGAGATCCACGTCACCCGCCAGTACGGTCTGCCGTACATTCCGCTCATGGTGATGGAGCACGAGCAGCTGCTCGACAAGCACCTAAAGATGGCGGCCGCGAAGGCATTCGGTGCGGATAAGCGCACGATTCTCGACGCCCGCACGGTGTCCGTGATGAAGGACCATCCGAAGTGGGTGGAAGCGTGGCTCGCCGCGCAGGAGGAGGCCAACGACTTCGTCACGAAGCACCCGCGGGAAGCGGCCGCGATGTACCTCGCGATGACGCAGGACAAGAAGCTCTCGCCGGAGGATCTCGTGCAGATCCTCACCGACAGGGACGTACGCATCAGCGTCACGCCGTTCAACACGATGGTGTTCGCGAGGTACATGCACGACACCGGCTCCATCAAGCGCCTGCCTGCGAGCTGGAAGGATTACTTCTGGCCCGTCGCGCACAAGTTCCAGGGTAGCTGAGCCCGCAAGCCCGCCGTCTACTCGGAGTAAAAGTTGCGACTTTTACTCCGAGTAACGGGTTGAGAAGGACGTGCCGCGCGCGAGCGTCACGGCCGGCTCGCGAAGACCAACCCGCGCCCGGGCCGGCAGCGCGCCGCTACTGGCACACCGTGCCGTTGTCCCGAAACACCTGGCGCGTGATGCGCTTCGTCTGCGCGACGTCGCCCACCCGATACGCGAACGTGGCGTTGTTGCCATCGCTGAAGGTGAGCGTGAAGGACCCGGCGTCGGTGACGGTCACGCCCGCGGGCCGGAAGGGCACCGCGTCGAAACTGGGCCCCGTCGTGCGCACGAGCGTTCCCGAATAGGTCCGCGCGCCCGCGTTCCTCGCGGTGCCGGAGAACCACAGCGGATTGCCGCTCGCATCGTACGTGAACCAGGTCGCGAAGATCACGTCGCTCTGCTGCGTGATGTTGAGGCCCCACCCGGATTCGGTATCGGTCCACCACAGGTCCTGGTAGTTCGTCGCCGCCGCGGGATTGCCCTGCGCGGCCGTGCAGTGCGGGAGCGTGCCGAACACCTGGCGCGTGATCGCCTTCGTGTCGGTCTCGCCGTTCACCGTGTACGAGAACGTGCCGAAGTCATCGCCGGTGAACGAGATCGTGCCCTGGCCGACGGTGATTGCGCGAGACCTTCGTCGGGTCGAACGGCACCGCGCTGAATGCGGGACCGTGCGTCTCGACGAGGTCGCCGGAGTAGACGTTGTCGGCGACCTTCGCGGCGGTCATCGACAGCCACCACGGCTTGCCGCTGTGATCGTAGGTGAACCACGTCGCGAAGATGACGTCGCCCTGGTGCGCGAGGTTGATGCCCCACCCCGATTCGCTTTCCGCCGGCGCGTTCCACCACAGGCCCTGCGCCTGCACCGGCGCGATCGCGATGCCGTTCTTCGCGGCAGCAACCGCGGCGCCCGCGTCGAGCATCCCCGCACCGCAGGTCGCGGTCGTGCAGTAGCACTGCAACTGATCGACGGGGTTGTCCGATGCGTCGTACTGGGGCGCGGTGCACTGCGGGACGACGGTGGCGTCGCCGTTGTCCGCCCCGGTGGTCGGGAACGGACGCGCGCTCGCCTGCATCAGCTGGCGCAACTGCCACGGCGAGAGCGCCGGATCGGCGGAGAGCATCAGCGCAGCCGTACCCGCCACGAGCGGCGCCGAGAAGCTCGTGCCCACGGAGATCTTGTAGCTGTCCGTGAAGGTCGGGCTGACCGCCGTGAAACGGCCGGTGTCCGTCGCGGCGAGGATCGGATACAGGCACGCCGCGCCGTCGGCGACATTCACGCAATTGCCCCCGGGCGCGCTGATCGTCACATCGGGGCCGATGTCGGAGAAGCCCACCTTGCTTCCGGCGTGCCGCAATGCAGCCACGCCGATCACGCCCCGGCAGTTCCCGGGGCTGCTGAGGCGATGTCCTGCGGTGTTGCCGGCCGCAGCGACGATGACGGTTCCGCCCGCGACGATCTCGTCGACGGCCGACTGGTACGCCGCAGTGCACGCGCCTTCCCCGCCGAGGCTCAGGTTGATGACGTTCGCGCGATTGAGGTTCGGAGGCAGGCCCGGCACGGAGAGCCCGGCCGCCCATCGCATGCCGGCGATGATGTCCGAATCGTAGCCGCCGCATTTGCCGAGCACGCGCACCGGCAGCACCTGCACGTTGGGACTCACGCTCGCCATGCCGAAGGCGTTGTTGGTGAGCGCACCGATGACGCTCGCCGTCATCGTGCCGTGCCAGTTGCTGTCCTCCGACACGTACTTCCCGGTGGCCGGGTCCTTGGCGGTGCACTGGTAGAACGGGCCGGCCGCATTGTTCGCCTCGAATGTCGTGACCCAGTCGCCGGGATCGGTTGCATCGGGATCGCGGCCGTCGCGGTCGTTCGCGATGGCGGGATCGCTCACCATGTCGTAGCCCGGGAGGATGTTGCCTCCCTGCGTGATCCAGCTCGACACGTCCGGATGGTCGAAGCGGATCCCGGTGTCGAGCACGGCCACGACGACGCTCGGGCTGCCCATGGTGATCGCCCAGGCAGGCTCGACGTCGATGGGCGACTGCACCTCGCCCACCGGCGCGCGCAGGTACCACTGGCCTGCCGCAGGTCCATTGCCGGGCACGCCGTCCGCATAGAGCGGATCGTTCGGGGCCGTGTACGCGCGCCGTCGGCGATCCGGGACGGCAAACTGCACGTCGGGTTGCGAGGCGAGACGCCGTGCGAGCGCCGCGGAGTCGAGGCCCGATGCCTCGACCACGTGCATGGTGTCGGCAATCGCCGCACGCGCCGCGAGCGTGACGCCGATGCGCGCGCCGAGCTCCTTGGCCACCGCGTCCTGCGGTTCGGCGCCGGCCCGCATGGCCTTGGCCAGCACCGGGGAATCGGACTTGAGCTTGACGATGACGCGCGCGACGGGTGCGGGCGGATTCGCGTCCTGGGCGAGGACTGGCAGAACGACGGTTGCGAGCAGCACACACGAGGCGGCAATGCTCGCCAGCAACTTGCGCATCTACAGCATCTCCTGACGGGCGGAGCGCAATTTTAAGGCAGCAGCGCTTGCCGCGCCATGATGGCGGCATTCGGCTGGCGAACAAGCGCAACGGCCCGCGCGTGCGGGCCGTTGGCGCGGCGCCAGCCTTGAGCCGGACGCGATCGGCGTCGGTGGTACGCCGTGATCGGCGACGTCAGGTCGCGCGGTCAGCGCGTCTGGACCGTCGCGCGCGAGAATTCTTCGCGCGAGAGCATGCCGTCCCTGTTGGAGTCGAGCTGGTCGAACAGCATGTCGGCTGGGCTGCGCGTCGAGCCGGAGCTCGGTGCAGCGGCCGCTGCGCCCGTGGTGCCCGTCGACGACGGTGCGGGCGCGCCGGTGCCCGCGCTGCCCGCGGCCCCCGGCGTGCCGCCAGTCGCTCCTGCAGCCGTTCCGGTCGTGCCGCCGGTGGCTGCGGTGCCCATTCCGGCGGTGCCCGCACCGGCGGCGGTCGAGCCGGTGCCTGCGCCCGCGGAGCCGGAGCTCTGGGCCGCGGCGACTCCGACCATGCCGAGCCCCAATGCGGGAACGAACAGTGCGGCGAGCAGCTTGCGCTTGAAGGTGTGATTCATCGTGTGCTCCTTTCCAGAGGATTCGGCACTGCGCCGCGCGCGACATGCCGCGAGGCCCATCTTCATGCAAGGACCCTGCCCGCCCTAAGCGACTGAGACGAAAGGAGCGACGCCGCGCGCCTCGCAAGATTTACATGCCGGATGCGGAGGCCTTGGACACGCTTCGCGGTCCCGGTCGGCGGTGCTGCCGGGGCGATCGGAACACGGCGCCGGAGCGGCGCGTGGGCCCGCTCAGTAGCCGATCGCGGCGCCGTCGCTGCGCGGATCCGCGCCGCCGGAACGGATCCCCGTCTCCGGGTCGACGGTGATGCCGTGGGCGTGGCCCGCGAGCTCGTTCCACGCGCCCCAGCGGTTGAGGACGTGGCCTCGGCGCGCCAGGACGTCGAGGGTCTCCGGCGCGAAGCGGCCTTCGATGTTGAGCGTATCGCGCGCCTCGCCCAATGCGAACCGTCCGGAGAGCCAGCGCGGCGATTCGAGCGCCTCCTGGATGTCGCGTCCGAAATCGATCATCGCCACGTAGGTCTGGAGATGGATCTGCGGCTGCCCGTCCGCACCCATGCAACCGACCGCGGACCACAGCCGGTCGTCGCGGAAGCCAAGCGACGCGATGAGCGTGTGCATCGGCACCTTGCCGGGCGCGAGGGCGTTCGGATGCGCTTCGTCGAGCGAGAAGTACGCCCCGCGGTTCTGCAGCACGACACCCGTGTTGCCCGCGACCACACCGGAGCCGAACACGCCATACAGGCTGTGGATCAGCGATACGGCGTTGCCCTGCGCATCCACGACGGCGATGTACACCGTGTCGCCCTTCAGGCTGCCGTAGGAAGGCACCTTGTCCCAGGGCAATGCGGTCGCGGGATCGATGATGCGCCGCCGCTCGTCGAGGTAGGCCTTCGACAGCAGCATGTCGATCGGCACCTTCGCGAAGGCGGGGTCGGCGAGCCAGCGATCGCGGTCGTGATACGCGAGCTGCTTCGCCTGCACCATGAGATGCACGTGGTCGGGCCCGAGAAACTCCTTGCGCCGGAGCTCGAACGGCTCGAGGAGTCCGAGCATCTCGAGCACGGTGAAGCCTTGCGTGGGCGCCGGCGTTTCGTAGATCGTCACGCCGCGGTACGTGCCTTGGAGCGGCTCGCCCCAGTATGCGCCCTGCGCTGCGAGATCGCGCTCGGACACGAAGCCGCCGTGCGCTGCGGCGAAACGCGCGAGCTCGCGTGCGACCTCGCCTTCGTAGAAGCCGGCGCGGCCGCGGTCGGCGATCGCTTCGAGCGTGCGGGCGAGATCGGGATTGACGAGCTTCGCGCCGGCGCGCGGCGCGACGCCGTCGCGGTGGAAGATCGCGTTCCACTCGCGGTGCGCAGCGAACTCGTCGGCCGTCGCCTGGATCCAGCCCGCAAGCCGTGCGGTCACGGGGAAGCCTTCGCGGGCGTAGCCGATCGCGCTCTCGAGCGATCGCCGCAACGGCAGGCGGCCATAGCGCGCGTGCGCCTCGCACCAGCTCGCGACGGAACCCGGCGTGGTCAGCGTCGCGGGCAGGATGCCGCGAAACGGAATCTCGCGATGGCCGCGCTGGGCGAACCATGCCGCGCTCGCGCTCGCCGCCGCGCGACCGCCGCCGTCGAGATACCGGACCTCCTTGCGCTGCGCGTCGTGGATCAGCCAGAACGCGTCGCCGCCGACGCCCGTCATGTGCGGATACAGCACCGACAGCGCCGCGCTGGTCGCGATCGCCGCGTCGACGGCCGATCCGCCCGCCCGCAGCACGTCGACGCCGGCCTGCGACGCGAGGGCGTGCGGGCACGCGACCATGCCCGAGGGCGCCATGGTTGCGGGACGGCCGGTATTGATCTCCACGTGCTGTACTCCTCTCGATGTTCAGGTCACGGCGACGGACTTGCCGCGGATCGCGCGCTGCGCCAACGCACGGCGAGTTCCGATGATAACGAAGCGCGCGCGTGCCTCGGTTGAGGTTGAGCAAGGCACGCCGTGCGTCGCGCGACCGCGGCCCGCCCGAGGCAGTGCGCGTGCTCGCGTGGCGTCACGTCCGCGCGCGCGCGCTGCCCGGACCTAGCCGCATCGAAATCTTGATTCGAGTCAATGGGATCACTGCACGAGCGGCCTACAGTCGCAAGCCAATGAACTGCCGGCCTGTCGCGAACGACAGGCAACGAGCCACAGCATCAGCAACGCATGCGCCCGCGGTCGCGAAGTCGCGGGCGCGTGGGGAGCGACTTCATGCAGACCGTAGCCGAGATTCTCGCCGCCAAGGCGAGCTCGACCGTCCACACCACTACGCCGGCCACGTCGGTCTACAACGCGATGCGGACCATGGCCGAGCAGCGGATCGGTGCGCTGCTCGTCATGGACGGCGAGGAGATCGCCGGCATCCTGACCGAGCGCGATTACGCCCGGAAGATCGCACTCCAGGCGCGCACTTCGAAGCGCACCGCCGTGCGCGACATCATGACCACGCCCGTCGTGTGCGTGACGCCGCAGCAGACCAGCGACGACTGCATGGCACTCATGGCGCAGCACCAGTTCCGGCACCTGCCGGTGCTCGAGGGTGGACGCGTGGTGGGCATGGTGTCGATCCGCGACCTCGTGGACGAGATCGTCGCCGATCGCCGCCTGCTCGTCGACGAGCTCGAGCAGGTGATCGGATCGACCCCGCCGAGCTAGGCGGGCGGTGTTTCGCGCGTCGTCGCGGCCGCGAGCATCTGCGCGGCAGCGTTGCGTACCGGCGCATCGCCGGCAAGCTCGAGGATCGCGTCGAGCTCCTCGCCTTCCACCGTCTCGTTCGCAAGCAGCGCCGCCGTGAGCGCCTCGAGCACCGGGCGGTGCGCGTGCAGGCGCGTGATCGTGCGTTGCTCGAGCGCCTTCAGGAGCTCGCGCGCTTCGCTCACCGCTTCCGAGGTCGCGCCGGGAAGCTTCTCGGCAAGACCCGCGAGACTGAACGGGCCGTTGCGGGTGCCGAAGCCGTACTCGGCCACCATGCGGTAGGCGATCTGCGATGCGCGCTCGAGGTCGTTGGATGCGCCCGTCGACGCGACGCCATAGACGACGAGCTCCGCCGCGCGACCGCCGAGCATCATCTCGATGCGTGCCTCGAGCTCGCGCTCGGTGTGCAGGTAACGGTCCTCTTCCGGGGTCAGCACCGTCACCCCCAGCGCGTTGCTGTGCGGCAGGATCGTGACCTTCTCGACCACGCCGGCGCCGACGATGCGGCCGATGATGGCGTGTCCGGCCTCGTGATACGCGGTGCGCTCGCGCTCGGCATCGCCCATCTTCACCTCGGGCGACGGCGATCCGAGCTGCTGCAGGCTGATCGCCTCGAGATAGTGGGCGTGCGTAACGGCCTGCGCGTCCTGGCGCGCCGCGATGCGTGCGGCGGTGTTGACGACGGATGCGATGGCCGCGGGGGCCAGGCCGCTCGTGCGGCGTGCGACGACGTCGAAGTCGACATCGCTCGCGGTCGTCACGTCCCGGCTGTAGAGCGCGAACAGCGCGGCACGGTCCTTGAGCGGCGGCAGGCTCAGAATGCACTTGCGATCGAAGCGCCCTTCGCGCAGCAGCGCCGCATCGACGTTCTCCGGATGGTTGGTCGCCGCGAGCACCACCACGCTGTCGTTGCTGGAGAAGCCGTCGAGCTCGGTGAGCAGCGCATTGATGATGCGGTTGTTCTCCTGCGACACCGCCTCGTCGCCCGCCGAGCGGCGGCCAACGCCGTCGATCTCGTCGATGAACACGACGCATGGCGCGTGCTTGCGCGCGGTGCGGAAGAGCGAGCGCACGCGATGCACGCCCATGCCGACGAACTTGTCGGTGAACGCGCTGCCGTCGATCGCGATGAAGTTGGCGCCGGTCTCGCCGGCGAGCGCCTTGGCGAGGAGCGTCTTGCCCGTTCCCGGCGCGCCGGAGAGCAATACGCCGCGGGGCGGCTTCGCGCCCAGCTTGTCGTAGGCGCCGCGATCGCGCAGCGCGCCGGCGAGATCGGCCAGCTCGCGCTTGGCATCGCGCACGCCGATCACGTCGTCGAAGCGCAGGGTGGGCTTCGAGACCGGCGCGAAGCGCGAGGAGCCGCCCTGCATCGTGCGCAGCTGCAGGCCGACCAGCAGGAGCAGCGTCACGGTGACGATCAGCTCGGGCGACAGCACCCGCAGGAGCTGCTGCGCCACGCGCGAGGTTCCGCTCGGCGCGGGATTCACCGCCTGGTTGAGCACGAACAGCTTGCCGCCACGGCTCACCCACGACTCCAGCGCCGGCAGGCGCGCGTCCGACTTGAACACGAAGTACTTCGTGCCATCGGTGCGGGTGACGAGATAGAGGTTGGTCGCCTCGCCGAGCATCGAGATCGCGTCGGCGTTGAGGTCGCGCGCGAAGGCGCCGACGTCGCGCTCGGCGCGCAGCCAGTCGGTCTGCTCCTTGAGCATCGCCTGCACTTCCGGAACCGCGCGATCGTAGTGCGCCGCGGTCATCAGGCCCTGCACCGAGAGCACCAGCACGCTCGCGACCAGCAGCACCACCCACAACAGTTTCCGGCTCTTCGGCATTGCGTCTACTCGTCCCGAACTCGTCGCCTCGTCGGACTGCATATGCGGCACCGGAGGCAGAAACAAAAACGCCGCGGTACGGCACGGCGAGCTGCCATTTCAACACCGCCGAGGCGCGGCGCGTTGACGCGAATCAAAGCTCCGGTCTGCGTGCAGACCATGCGCGCGGTGCGGCTTTCACCACTGACCACCGCGCTGCCCTGGAGCAGGAGGAGTTGTTCTTGGAAGGCTGCGCGGAGGGTCTTGCGGTGCGCCGCCAAACGCAGATTGTAGCGACTAAGCGCGCGTTGCGCACTCGGATTGCGCCTCCTCTTGGGTGTAGCCGAACGGCGACACGCGATGCGGGTCGCGCAGCATCGGCGTCGAACGCGAGGCCTGCGGCGGACGCGAGCTTCCGGCACGAGCGCGCACTCCCCCCGCTCCTATTCGCGCATGAGCCGCACCGCTTCCTCGACCCGATCCACGACCCTCACCTCGACGCCCTCGATCGCCTGCCGCGGCCGATTGGCGGTCGGAATGATCACCTGGCGAAAGCCGAGCTTGGCGGCTTCGCGGATGCGCTCCTGCCCGCGCTGCACGGGCCGGATCTCCCCCGCCAATCCCACTTCGCCGAAGACGATCGTCTTCGCGGGAAGCGGCCGGCTGTGCAGCGAGGAGTCGACGGCGAGCAGGATGGCGAGGTCCGCGGCAGGCTCGTTGATGCGCACGCCGCCGACGGCATTCACGAACACGTCGTAGCCGCCGGTCTCGACCCCGCCGTGGCGATGAAGAACCGCGAGCAGCAATGCGAGCCGCTGCGGATCGAGCCCGACGGAAAGCCGTCGCGCATTCGTGCCCTGCACCGGATCGACGAGCGCCTGCACCTCGACGAGCAGCGGACGCGACCCTTCCATCGTCGCGACGATCGCGGAGCCGGCGACGGCTTCGACGTGCTGCGACAGGAACATGGCGGACGGATTCGACACGCCGCGCAGGCCCTTCTCGGTCATGCCGAACACGCCCAGCTCGTTGGCGGCGCCGAAGCGGTTCTTGATGGCGCGCACGAGGCGGAAGCTCGAGTGCGTGTCCCCCTCGAAGTACAGCACCGTGTCGACGATGTGCTCGAGCACGCGCGGGCCGGCGATGGCCCCTTCCTTGGTGACGTGCCCGACCAGGATCACCACGATGCCGCGCTGCTTCGCGAGCCGCGTGAGCTGTGCCGCGCACTCGCGCACCTGGGCGACGCTGCCTGGGGCGGAGGTGAGCGCCTCGGTGTACGCGGTCTGGATCGAGTCCATCACCACCACTTCGGGCTGCTCCGTCCCGATCGCCGCGACGATCGCTTCGAGCTGAACCTCGGCGAGCATCGACACCGGCGCGTTCACCAGGCCGAGGCGCTGCGCGCGCAACGCGACCTGCTCGACCGACTCTTCACCGGTGACGTAGAGCGCCTTGCGCGCCGCCGCCGATCGCGGCCATCGCCTGCAGCAGCAGCGTGGACTTGCCGATGCCGGGATCGCCGCCGAGCAGGATCACTCCGCCCGGCACCAGGCCGCCGCCGAGGACGCGGTCGAACTCCTCGATGCCGGTCGGGAAGCGCGGCGCATCGCGTGCATCCACCGACCCGAGCGACCGCACCGCGCTGCGCTTGCCGGCGACCGACTGGAAGCGCGACGGCGCGGGTGCCGCGATCGTTTCGACGAGCGTGTTCCACGCCGCGCAATGCGGGCACTGGCCCTGCCACTTCGGGCTCTCGCCGCCGCATTCGGTGCAGCTGTAGGTCGTCTTCGCTTTGGCCACGGCGTCATCCGTTCAAACCCGTTACTCGGAGTAGATACCCTGAGCAAGGGGGTGGTGAGGGGATGGGATCAGCCGAGTTCGTCGGGGGTGACGACGGCCGTGCCGAGCTTGCCGACCACGATGCCCGCCGCCTCGTTGGCGATGCGCACGGCATCGATGAGCGGTGCGCCGGCGCCGAGCAGCGCGCCCAGCGTCGCGATGACCGTGTCGCCCGCACCGGACACGTCGTACACCTCGCGCGCGACCGCAGGAATCGTCCGTGCGCCCGAGGCATCGAACAGCGTCATGCCTTCCTCCGAACGCGTCACGAGCAGCGCCTCGAGCGCCAGTTCCTCGCGCAGGGCTTGCGCCTTCGCGTTCATGTCGGCCTCGTCGCGCCAGCGGCCCGCGACCTGGCGGAACTCCGCGCGATTGGGCGTGATGAGCGTGGCGCCGCGATAGCGGTCCCAGTCCTCGCCCTTCGGGTCGACCAATACGCGCTTGCCCGCGGCTCGCGCGCTCTCGATCATGCGCGTGACGTGCGTGAGGCCGCCCTTGCCATAGTCGGACAGCACCACGATATCCGCAGGCTCGAGCAACGCCCTGTATTCGGCGAGCTTGGCGGCGAGGATCTCGTGCGTGGGCTGCGTCTCGAAATCGATGCGCAGCAGCTGCTGCTGGCGTCCGATGACCCGCAGCTTCACGGTGGTGGCAACGGTCGGATCGCGAAGGAAGGATGTGCGCACGCCGTCCGCTTCGAGCAGGCGCGCGAGCGCGGTGCCCGCCTCGTCGGCGCCCGTCACCGAGAGCAGCGTCGTCTGCGCGCCGAGCGTGTGGGCGTTGCGCGCCACGTTGGCCGCGCCGCCGGGCCGCTCCTCGCTGCGCGCGATCTTCACCACCGGCACCGGCGCCTCGGGCGAGATCCGCTCGACCTCGCCGAACCAGTAGCGGTCGAGCATCACGTCGCCGACGATCAGCAATCGCGTCGCCGCGACCCTGCCCCGCCAGGCGCTGAACCGGGCCTCGGCGGCGACGCCCTTCGCGCCGGGCATGGATCCGCCGCTGTCGCTCCCCGTCACTTGCGCCCGATCCCGAAGTACTCGAGGCCCGCCTCGCGCACCTGCGCGGGATCGTAGATGTTGCGGCCGTCGAAGATCACGTGCTCCTTGAGGCTCCGGCGCATCGCCTCGAAGTCCGGACTGCGAAACTCCTTCCACTCCGTCACGATGACCAGCGCGTCGGCGCCCTCCAGCGCCTCCATCGGATTGTTCGCGAACGAAACTCCGGCCGTGTTCGCGAGCACGCGCCTCGCCTCGTCCATGGCCACCGGGTCGTAGGCGCGAATGCGCGCGCCGCGCTCGACGAGGGCGCCGATGATCTCGCGCGAGGGCGCTTCGCGCATGTCGTCCGTGTTCGCCTTGAACGCGAGGCCCCACAGCGCGAACGTGCGGCCGGCGAGGCTCTCGCCGAAGCGGCCGACGATCTTCTGCACGATGCGCTCCTTTTGCCGCTCGTTCGCCTGCTCGACCGCGTCGAGCACGAGCAGCGGCCGGCCCAGCTTCGAGGCGGTGTGCTGCAGCGCCTTCACGTCCTTGGGAAAGCACGAGCCGCCGTAGCCCACGCCCGGATAGAGGAAGTGATAGCCGATGCGCGGATCGGAGCCGATGCCCTGCCGCACGTGCTCGATGTCCGCGCCCAGATCGTCGGCGAGGTTCGCGAGCTCGTTCATGAACGAGATGCGCGTGGCGAGCATCGCGTTGGCCGCGTACTTGGTGAGCTCCGCGGAGCGCACGTCCATGACCAGCAGGCGCTCGTGGTTGCGCTGGAACGGCGCGTACACCGCGTGCATCGCCGCGATGGCGCGCGGATCGTCGGCGCCGACGACGATGCGATCGGGCTTCATGAAGTCCTCGATCGCGGCGCCCTCCTTCAGGAACTCGGGGTTGGAGACGACCGCGAACGGCACGTCGATCTTGCGCGCGGCGAGCTCCTCGGCGAGGACCGCACGCACGCGATCGGCGGTGCCCACGGGCACCGTGGACTTGTCGACGATGATCTTGTACTCGGTCATGCGCTTGCCGATGTTGCGCGCGGCGGCGAGCACGTACTGCATGTCGGCGGAGCCATCCTCCTCCGGCGGCGTGCCGACCGCGATGAACTGCAGCATGCCGTGGGCGACCGCCGCGTCGATATCGGTCGTGAAGCGCAGTCGTCCCGCCGCCACGTTGCGCGCGATCATCGCCTGCAGGCCGGGCTCGTGGATCGGCACGCCGCCGCCGTTCAAGGTATCGATCTTCTTCGCGTCGACGTCGAGGCACAGGACGTCGTTGCCGACCTCGGCGAGGCAGGTTCCGGTGACGAGGCCGACGTAGCCCGTCCCGATCATGGTGATCTTCAAGCTGCAGCTCCTATCGAGGCATTGATGGCGGCGAGTGCGGCGACGGGGTCGGCCGCCTGCGTGATGGGTCGCCCGACGACGAGATAGTCGGCGCCGTTGGCGAGGGCGCGCTCGGGCGTCATGATCCGCGCCTGATCGTCGGCGGCGGTGCCCGCAGGCCGGATCCCCGGCGTGACCAGGCGAAACTCGCGCGGCACGGACGGTGCGCAGCTGTGGCGCTTCGAGCGCCGAGCACACCACGCCGTCGAGACCGCTGGCGGCCGCCAGTTGCGCGAGATGCAGCGCCTGCGCGCCGGCGTCGGTGGGCAGGCGCAGCTCGGCGAGATCGCGATCGGCGAGGCTCGTGAGGACCGTCACGGCGATCAGCAGCGGCCGGGGGCGGTTGTCCTCGCGCGCGCTGCGTTCCACCGCCTCGCGCGCGGCGCGCATCATCGCGCTGCCGCCCGAGGCGTGCACGTTCATCATCCACACGCCCAGGCGCGTTGCGGCGGCGCACGCCTGGGCGACCGTGTTCGGGATGTCGTGGAACTTGAGGTCGAGGAAGACGCGAAACCCGCGCGCCACGAGCCAGCGCACCGGCTCGGGACCGGCGAGCACGAACAGCTCCTTGCCGATCTTGAGCGCGCACGCTCGCGGGTCGAGGCGGTCGGCAAGACCGAGCGCCTGCACCGGGTTCGCGAAGTCGAGCGCGACGATAACCTTCGGGTCGCGCTGCGCAGCCGCCGCGCCAACCTCGTTGTCCCGAGCAATTGTTCGGGACAACGGTCGCTTCGGGTCAGACGTAGCCATCGGGCATTTCCGTGCGTTTGGGTGAATAGGTTTCCCACTTGCCGCAGCCGGGGCAGCGCCAGTAGTACTGCCGGGCGCGGAACCCGCAGTGATCGCACTTGTACATGCCCAGCCGCTTGATGTGCTGCCCGACGAGCTGCTTCACGAGCTCGAGCTCGTGCCGCCGCTCGGGCGGCGCCGACGCGAGCCGCGCCTCCAGCAGCCGATCGAGCCCGAGCAGCGTGGGATTGCGCGCGAGCTCCTCGCGAATGAGGTCGCCGGCCGCGGCCGCGCCGGCCTCCGAAAGCGTCAGGTTGAACGCGGTGTTGAGCAGATCGAGCGAGGGATATTGCGCCTGGTAGGCCTTGATCACGCGCAGCCCCTGAGCGGCGTTGCCGCTGCGCCGATAGGCGTCGGCGAGCCGCTCCGCGACGAGCGACAGGAACGCGGGATTCTGCGATTCGATGCGCTGCCATGCCTCGATGGCCGCTGCATCGTGGCCCTGCTGCGCCTCCACGTCGCCCAGCAGCATCATGGCGCGGGCGCAGGCGCGGTATTCGGCGAGCGCGAGATCGATGTAGTTGCGCGCGCCGTCGAAGTCCGACTTGAGCAGCGCCGCCTGCGCGAGCTCGCACTGGTAGTGCGCGATCTCCTTGTAGTACGGCTGCTTCGCGAGCGCCTCCATGCGCCGCGTGACGGCGATGGCCTTGGGCCAGTCCTTCTCCGTTTCGTAGATCGAGAGCAGGAAGCCGAGCGACGCGTGCTCGAACGGCGTGCCGTCGAGCCGGGTGAAGAGCTCCTCGGCGCGATCGAGCAGGCCGGCGCGATGGAAATCCTGCGCGAGCTCGAACAGCACCGCCTCGCGCTTGTCGGCCGCGAGGTCGGGCCGATCGAGCAGGTTCTGGTGCATGCGGATGGCGCGGTCGATCTCGCCCTGGCGGCGGAAGAGACTGCCGAGCGCGAAGTGCAGGTCGATCGTCTGCGGATCGACCTTCACCACCTCGATGAACGATTCGATCGCCTTGTCGGGCTGCTCGTTCAGCAGGAAGTTCAGGCCGCGGAAGTACGACAGCGGCAGCGCGCGCGACTCGCGCAGCAGATGCTTGATGTCGATGCGCGCCGCGATCCATCCCATCGCGAAGAACAGCGCCGGGATCGGCAGCAGCCACCAGAGATCGAAATCCATGCGGAGGAGCGTGCGCTGCGCGTCAGGCCCCGTCGATGGGACGCTGGCGCGATTCGTAGCCAGCCCCGGGCGGCACCACGGCTCCGGGCGCGGTGGACCGGGTCATGTCGCCCACCGGCGATGCGGCGGCACGCTGATGCTCGCGGCGCAGACGCGACAGCTGGCGCCGCAAGCGGGCGGTGCGCATGGCGCCGGTCAGCAGCCCGGCTGCGACGCCGAGCGCGAACGCGGAGAAGACGATGAAGATGAGCGGTGCCTGCCAGCTCCACCAATGGTAGAACTTGAGCGTCACCACGTCGGAATTCTGCAGCGACAGGAAGAGCAGCGCCAGGAAAAGGACGGAGCCTACGATCCAGCGGACAACCTGCATGCGCGCTCCGGAGCAACGAGAAAAAGGCGGCGCTCCTGCCGGCGCGGGCGGTCTCGCCCGAGCCAGCGCGAACGCCGCCCGTCAGTCATTGTGCTTTTTTGAAATCGACCCGTTCGCGCAATTCCTTGCCGGCCTTGAAATGCGGCACGTGCTTCTGCGGCACCTGCACTTTCTCGCCGGACTTGGGGTTGCGCCCCGTCCGTGGTGGCCGGTAGTTGAGCCCGAAGCTGCCGAACCCGCGGATCTCGATGCGCTCCCCTTTCGCCAGGCTCTCGGCCATGGCGTCGAGGATCATCTTGACCGCAAGCTCGGCATCCTTCGCAACCAGCTGGGGGAACTGCGCCGCCAGGCGGTCGATCAGTTCCGATTTGGTCATCACGGTGTTTTGCTTCACTGCTCGTTGGTCTTGTTGTCCATCTTGGCGCGAAGCAGTGCGCCGAGGTTGGTGGTGCCCGTCGTGCCCGAGCTGTCGGCCTTGGTGGACTGCAGCGCCTCGGTCTCCTCGGCGTGGTCCTTGGCCTTGATCGACAGGTTGATCGAGCGGTTCTTGCGGTCGATGTTGATGATCATCGCATCGACGCGGTCGTTTTCCTTCAGGTGCGTGCGGATGTCCTCCACGCGATCGCGCGCGACTTCCGAGGCACGCAGGTAACCTTCCACCTCGCCGTCGAGCGTGATCACCGCACCCTTGCCGTCGAGCGACTTGACCGTGCCCGACACCACGCTGCCCTTGTCGTGCACCGCCACGAAGTTGCTGAACGGATCGCCGTCGAGCTGCTTGATGCCGAGCGAGATGCGCTCGCGCTCGACGTCGATGGCGAGCACCACGGCCTCGACTTCCTGGCCCTTCTTGTAGTCGCGCACGGCGGCTTCGCCGGGGAGCGTCCACGAGAGATCCGAGAGGTGCACGAGGCCGTCGATGCCACCGGGCAGGCCAACGAACACGCCGAAGTCGGTGATCGACTTGATCGTGCCCTTCACGCGGTCGCCCTTCTTGTGGTTGGCCGCGAAGTCGTCCCACGGGTTCGACATGCACTGCTTCATGCCGAGCGAGATGCGGCGACGGTCCTCGTCGATCTCGAGGATCATCACCTCGACCTCGTCGCCGAGCTGCACGACCTTGGTCGGGTGGATGTTCTTGTTGGTCCAGTCCATCTCGGAAACGTGCACCAGGCCTTCGATGCCCGACTCGATCTCGACGAACGCGCCGTAGTCCGTGATGTTGGTGACCTTGCCGAAAAGACGCGTGCTCTGCGGATAGCGCCGGCCGAGGCCGATCCACGGATCCTCGCCCAGCTGCTTGAGGCCGAGCGAGACGCGGTTCTTCTCCTGGTCGAACTTGAGGATCTTGGCCGTCACCTCGTCGCCGACGGAGAGCACCTCCGAGGGATGCTTCACGCGACGCCAGGCGAGGTCGGTGATGTGCAGCAGGCCGTCGATGCCGCCGAGATCGACGAACGCACCGTAGTCGGTGATGTTCTTGACGATGCCCTTGACGGTCGCGCCTTCCTGCAGCGTGGAGAGGAGCTTCTCGCGCTCTTCGCCGAGCGAGGCCTCGAGCACGGCGCGGCGCGACACCACGACGTTGTTGCGCTTGCGGTCGAGCTTGATGACCTTGAACTCGAGCGCCTTGCCTTCGTACGGGGTCGTGTCCTTCACCGGCCGGATGTCGACGAGCGATCCGGGCAGGAATGCGCGGATGCCGTTGACCATCACCGTGAGGCCGCCCTTCACCTTGCCGGTGACCATGCCGGTGACGACCGAGCCCTGGTCCATCGACGATTCGAGGTCGTGCCAGGCCTTCAGGCGCTTGGCCTTGTCGCGCGACAGGCGCGTCTCGCCGTAGCCGTCCTCGAGGCTCTCGATCGCCACGACGACGAAGTCGCCGGGCTTCACTTCCACTTCGCCGCGGTCGTTCTTGAACTCTTCGATCGGGATGAAGCTTTCCGACTTGAGGCCCGCGTTCACGACGACGACGTTGTAGTCGACGCGCACGACCTCGGCGGTGATGAGCTCGCCCTGCCGCATCTCCTGCCGCGACAGCGACTCCTCGAAGAGCTTGGCGAAATCTTCCATTCCGGGCGGCGTGGCCGCCGCGGGACTGGGGGTGCTTTGCTGAGTGGCAATAGCCATGAGGGTTCGGATCCTTTAGGTTGAGCCGCCGGGGGCGAGAACCCTGTTTCTCGCACGGCGGGTTGGTTGACGATTCCGATGCGCACGCGCCGGCTGGAGCGCATGCCCACGGCCCATCGGTGCTGCCGGTCTTGTTGCCTCGCTGCGTGTTCTCGCGGTGCTGCCCGTCGTGCTGCTCGTATCTCGTGCCGCCGGCGGCGCTGCCGCCGATTCGACGCGGCCGCGAACCTCTCGCGCGTCAGCCGCGATTCGCGTCGCGGCCACGCGCGTCATGGAGCTCGAGCACGCGCGCGATAGCCTCGTCGATGGTCAGGTGCGTGGTGTCCAGGATGTGCGCATCGGGGGCGGCCTTGAGCGGCGCCGCCGTCCGTCCCGCGTCGCGGGCGTCGCGCTCCCGGATCTCGCGCAAAAGACTGTCAATGGTAACTGAGTTTCCTTTTTCCATCAACTGCTTATGCCGGCGTCTCGCCCGCTCCTCGGCGCTTGCCGTCACGTACACCTTGAGCCCGGCGCCGGGGAACACGACGGTGCCCATGTCGCGCCCGTCCGCGACCAGTCCCGGCGCCCGCGCGAACGCGCGCTGGCGCTCGAGGAGCGCCGCGCGAACCTCCGGATGCACGGCGACCAGCGATGCCGCCACACCCACGTTCTCGTGCCGGATCGCGTCGGTCACGTCCTCGCCTTCCAGCACGATCCGGCCCGCGGCGAACCGCACGTCGAGCGCGGCGGCCAGCGCCGCCAGCGCAACGCCATCGCTCGTGGCGGTGCCGGTGCGCAGTGCCTTGTAGGCGACGAGGCGATACAGGGCGCCGCTGTCGAGCAGATGAAGCCCGAGCGCACGCGCCACGCCGGCCGCAACGGTGCCCTTGCCGGACGCTGCGGGCCCGTCGATGGCAATGACCGTAATCGCGCGAGGGTTGGCCATGGCCGGCAGATCCTTCCTCAGCGCACGACGGACGCGAAGGCTTCGAAATACGTCGGGTACGTCTTGCGCACGCAGCCCGGATCGTTGATGCGCACGCCGATACCGCCGAGCGACGCGAGGGCGAAGCACATCGCGATGCGATGATCGTCATAGGTATCGATCGTGGCGGGGCGCAGGCGTTCCGGAGGCGTCACGCGCAGGAAGTCCGCTCCGGCCTCGACCTCGGCACCCAGCTTGGACAGCTCCGCCGCCATGGCGGCGATGCGATCGGTCTCCTTCACGCGCCAGCTTGCGATGCCGGTCAACGTGGTGGGTCCGCGCGCGAACAGCGCTACGACGGCGAGGGTCATTGCAGCGTCGGGAATGGCGACGCAATCGATCGTGCGTCCGACGAGCTCGCGGCCGCTGCGGGCCTCGATCCACCCGGGGCCGAAGCGGACGTCCGCGCCCATGCGCGCGAGCTCGTCCGCGAAGGCGACGTCGCCCTGGATCGACTCGCGATCGACGCCGCCCACGCGCACCGGGCCGCCGCCGATCGCGCCCGCCGCGAGGAAATACGACGCGCCGGATGCGTCGCCCTCGACCAGGAGCGTCCCGGGGCTCGCGTAGCGCGCGTCGGCCGCAACGACGAAGCGCGCGTCCTGGACGTGCACGGCGACACCGAAGCGGCGCATGAGGTTGGTCGTGATCGCGACGTACGGCCGGGAGATGAGCTCGCCCACGACGTCGACCTGCATCGGCCGGTGCGTGCGCGCGGTGAGCAGCGGGAGTGCCATCAGCAGGGCGGACAGGAACTGGCTCGAGACGTTCCCGCGAATCGGCACCGCATCGGGCACCTTGTCGGCATCGAAGGGCCCGATCGTGAGCGGCGGAAAGCCCGCGACGCCGTCGTAGCGAACGGCCGCGCCCAGGGCGCGCAATGCCTCCACGAGATCGCCGATGGGCCGTTCGTGCATGCGCGGCACGCCGCGCAAGCTGTAGTCGCCCCCGACGAGCGCGAGCGCCGCCGTCAGCGGCCTGAAGGCCGTGCCCGCATTGCCGAGGAACAGATCGGCCCGCGCCACCGGCAGCACGCCGCCCGTGCCGCGCACGCGACAGGTGCCTGCTTCGTCCGGACCCGCGATCGTCACCCCCAGCGTCGCGAGCGCCTCGAGCATGCGCTGCACGTCGTCGGCGGCGAGCAGCCCCGCGAGCGTGGTCTCGCCCTGCGCGAGTGCCGCGAGCAGCAACGTGCGATTGGAGATGCTCTTCGATCCGGGCAGGCGGACCTCGCCCTCGGCGTGGCCCGCAGGCGGCAGGTCGAGCGAAGGCAGCGCGCTTGGACTACCTTCGTGCTGCGCACTCCGGTCTTCGCCCTCGGGGCGGCCCATCGGGCTCATGTTTCGTCGCCTCCGTGCCGGCGCGCTTCACCCTGCGCACCCGGCCGCCCTGCCTCGGTCGCGTCGGCACCCGCCTCGCCGCCGCTGCGCGCGCGCTGCCGGTCCCACGCGCGCCTCGCCTCGCTCGCCTGGCTGAAAGCACGATCGAGCCCGTGCGCGTCGCCGGCTGCGATCAGCGTCGAGAGGGCATCGAGCGCTTCGCGATAGGCTGCGATCTCGGCGAGCAGCGCGTCCCGATTGGCGAGCGCGATATCGCGCCACATCTCGGGCGAGCTGCCGGCGATGCGGGTGAAATCGCGGAAGCCGCTCGCCGCATAGCCGAAGTAGTCCGAAGCATCCGGCCGGCCCGCGAGGTCGCGGACCAACGCGAACGCGAGCACGTGCGGCAGGTGACTCACGGCAGCGAAGATCCGGTCGTGCCGCGCCGGCTCGAGCTCGCGCACCTGCGCGCCGCACGCGCGCCAGGCGTCCGCGACGAGCGCCAGCGCATCGGCGTCGGTTTCCGCGAGCGGCGTGACGACCACGTTGCGGTCGCGATACAGCGTCGGAAAGGCCGCCGCCGCGCCGGTGTGCTCGGTGCCCGCGATCGGGTGCGCCGGCACGTAGCGCGGCAGCTTCGCGCCAAGGGCCGCGCGCGCGGCGGCGATCACGTCCTGCTTGGTGCTGCCGGCATCGGTGACGACCGTCCTCGCGCCGAGCGCCGGCGCAATGGATGCGAAGAGGTCCGGCAGCTGCGCGACCGGTGCCGCGAGCAGCACGAGATCGGCGTCGGCGAGCTCGCGCGTCCATGCCGAGTCGAGCGTGTGCGCACGATCGACGATGCCGCGCGCGAGCGCTGCGTCGAGATTGGCCCGGGTGCGCCCGACGCCGACGACGCAGCCGACGTGCCGCGCCTCGCGCAGAGCGAGCGCGAACGAGCCTCCGATGAGGCCCACGCCGACGACGACGAGCTTGCCGATCGGCACGGTCATGCCGCGATCGCCGAATGCCGATTCAGCCGCGCAACGCGCGCGACAGGGCTTCGAGGAAGCGCGCGTTCTCGGCGGGCAGGCCGATCGTCACGCGCAGGTGCTCGGGCAGGCCGTAGCTTGCGACCGGGCGCACGATGACGCCCTGCTTGAGCAGCCGCTGGAACACGCCGGTGCCATCACCCACGTGCACGAGCAGGAAGTTGGCATGCGACGGCACCCACCTCGACCCGAGCGAGCGCAGGCCCTCCTCGAGCTGCGCCATGCCGCGGCGATTCAGATCGCGGCTCTCCGTGACGTAGTCCGTATCGGCGAGCGCGGCGACCGCCGCGACCTGCGCGAGCGAATTGACGTTGAACGGCTGGCGCACGCGATTGAGCATGTCCGCCACGGCGGGATGCATGATCCCGTAGCCGACCCGCAACGCCGCGAGGCCGTAGGCCTTCGAGAACGTGCGCGAGATGATCAGGTTCGGATGCCGTGCGCACCACGCGACCGCGGGCGAGTGCTGGGCCGCCTCGAGATACTCCTCGTAGGCGACGTCGAGCACCACGAGGACTTCGGGCGGCACGGCGGCGAGGAACGCGGCGATCGCGTCGGGCGGCAGCCACGTGCCCGTGGGATTGTTCGGGTTCGCGACGAACACGATGCGCGTGTCGGGCGTGATCGCGCGCAGCATGGCGCCGAGATCGTGCCCGAGCTCGGGCGTGGCCGGCACCTCGATGCCGATGCCGCCGCGCGCCTGCGTGGCGAGGGGATACACGGCGAACGCGTGCTGCGAATACACGGTGCGCTGTCCCGGCAGCAGGAAGGCCTGAGTCACGAGCTCCAGGACGTCGTTGGACCCGTTGCCGAGCACGAGCTGCTCGGGCGACACCCCCAGGCGCGCGCACAACGCCGCCTTGAGCGCGAAGCCGTTGCCGTCCGGGTATCGGCTGAGCTCGTCGAGGGCGGTCACGATGGCGCTGCGCACCGCGGCGCTCGGCCCCCGCGGATTCTCGTTCGACGCGAGCTTGACGATGCCCGCCTCCGCCAGCCCGAGCTCCCGGGCGACCTCGGAGATCGGCTTGCCGGGCTGGTACGGCGCGATGCGACGGACGTGCTCGGGAGCCGCGAGGGAGGGGTCGGCCGAGCCAGGGACCGCGACAGAGGCGGCGCGCGCGGGTGCGTTCATGCAAGATCCTAATAAACCGCTGCAGGATACGATCCCAACAGCTTGAGAAATGGGGCTCTTAGCTTCAGCTCGGCCAGCGCGGCGGCCACCGGCGCGTCGGTCGCGTGACCCTCGAGATCCACGAAAAAAAGGTATTCCCAGAGCCCGGTCCGGGCCGGACGCGATTCGAGCCGCGACATCGATACGCCGTAGCGCGCGAAGGGCTCGAGCAGCGCGTGCACCGCGCCGGGCCGGTTCGGCGCCGACATCACGAGCGAGGTCTGGTCCTTGCCCGAGCGCGGCACCTCGTGGCGACCGATCACCCAGAACCGCGTCGTGTTGTTGGGCTCGTCCTCGATGTTGCGCGCAAGAATGGCGAGACCGTAGATCGCGGCGGCCTTCTCGCCGGCGATGGCCGCGGTGCCGGGCTCGGCGGCGGCAAGGCGTGCGGCCTCCGCATTGCTCGCCACCGCGACGCGCTGCGCTTTGGGCAGGTGCGTGGCGAGCCACTGCACGCACTGCGCGAGCGATTGCGCATGCGAATACACCCGCGCGACGTCGGCGAGCGCGGGCACGTTGCTGAGGAGGTTCTGGCGAATGCGCAGGTTGATCTCGCCGCACACCGAAAGCGGGGTCTGGCACATGAGATCCAGGGTGCGTCCCACGACACCTTCGGTCGAGTTCTCGACGGGCACGACGGCGTAGTCGGCCTGGCCGCTTTCCGCCGCCCGGAACACCTCGTCGACGGTCCCGCACGGCTCGGCGCTCGCGAACTCGCCGAAATGCTTGCTCACCGCGGAATGCGAATAGGTGCCCGCCGGCCCGAGATACGCGACCCGCAGCGGCTGCTCGAGGGCAAGGCACGCCGACATGATCTGGCGGAACACCACCGCGACCGCCTCGGCATTGAGCGGTCCCTTGTTCTCGCCGAGCAGGCGCGAAAGCACCTGCGCCTCCCGCTCGGGGCGATAGACGAGCGTGCCGCCCTTGAGCGCGCCGATCGCCTTGGCGTGACGGGCGCGGTCGTTGAGGCGCTCGAGGATCTCGCGATCGAGGGCATCGATCGCGACGCGGTGGCGGGCGAGACCCTCGGCGTTGGGGTCCTGCTTGGGCGGTGCGGAGCTGGATGTGGACATGCGGACGGGGAGGCAGCGGATCAGCCGTGCTCGGCTTCGAACTCGCGCATCCACGCGACCAGCGCATCGACGCCCGCGAGCGGCATCGCATTGTAGATCGACGCCCGGATGCCGCCTACCGCGCGGTGGCCCTTGAGCTGCACGAGGCCGCGCGCCTTCGCGCCGGCGAGGAACTCGGCGTCGAGCCGCGCGTCGGGCAGGAAGAACGTCACGTTCATCAACGAACGGTCCTCCCGGCGCACCTTGTTGCGATAGAAGCCGGTGCGATCGATCTCGGCGTAGAGCCGCGCCGCCTTCTGCGCATTGACCTTCGCCATCGCTTCCGGCCCGCCCTGCGCCTCCAGCCACTCGAACACGAGCCCCGCGAGATAGATCGCGAACGTGGGCGGCGTGTTGAACATCGAATCGGCCTTCGCCTGCACGCCGTAGTCGAACACCGAAGGGGTATCGGCGCGGGCGCGATCGAGCAGGTCCTCGCGCACGATCACGACGGTCAGGCCCGCGGGGCCGATGTTCTTCTGGGCGCCGGCGTAGATGAGGCCGTAGCGCGCCACGTCCATCGGCCGCGAAAGGATGTGCGAGGACATGTCCGCCACGACCGGAATGTCGCCGCAGTCGGGCGTCCAGTGGTACTCGACGCCGCCGATCGTCTCGTTGGTGCACACGTGCACGTAGGCGGGGTCGGCGGACAGTTGCCACGCCGACTGCGGCGGCACGCAGGTGTAGCCCTCGTCGGCCGACGACGCCGCGACGTGCACCTCGCAGTACTTGCGCGCTTCGGCGATCGACTTGCCCGACCACAGCCCGGTGTCGACGTAGTCGGCGACGCGCTTGTCGCCGAGCAGGTTGAGCGGCACGAACGCGTTCTGCGCGAGCGCGCCGCCCTGCAGGAACAGCACGCGGTGGGTCGCGGGAATCTTCATCAGCCGGCGCAGGTCGGCCTCCGCCTTGTCGGCGATGCCGACGAATTCGGCGCTGCGGTGACTCATCTCCATCACCGACATGCCCGCACCGCGCCACTCGAGCAGCTCGGCCTGCGCCCGCGCGAGCACCGGCTCGGGCAGCGCGGCCGGCCCTGCGCTGAAGTTATGGACGCGCGACAACGCCGGCCCTCGCCTGTGGGGTACCTCCGAGGCCCCTCCGGGGTGCCCCGAAGGCGAGGAACGCGATTGCCATCACGCGTCGCCCTCGCCTGCGTCCGGCGCGTCGCCGCCGATCGGCGGCTCGCCTGCGCTCGCCGCGTCGTTGCCTGCGTCGTTGCCCGCTGCCGCGGCCGTGGCGACCTCCTCGTCCGTCTCGATCACCCGCTCGAGGCCGGCGAGCGTCTCGCCCTCCCCGAGGTTGATGAGCGTGACACCCTGCGTCGAGCGGCCCATCTCGCGGATCGCCTTCACCGGCGTGCGGATCAGCACGCCGCGGTTGGAGATCAGCATCACCTCGTCCTCCGGCCGCACCAATGCGGCGGCCACCACCTGGCCGTTGCGCTCCGACTGCTGGATCGCGATCATGCCCTTGGTGCCGCGTCCGTGACGCGTGTATTCCACGATCGGCGTGCGCTTGCCGTAGCCGTTCTCGGTTGCGGTGAGCACCGATTGCGCTTCGTCCTCGGCGACGAGCATCGAGATCACGCGCTGCCCTTCGTCGAGCATCATGCCCCGCACGCCGTGCGCGGCGCGGCCCATCGGCCGCACGTCGTTCTCGTCGAAGCGCACCGCCTTGCCGCCCGAGCTGAAGAGCATCACGTCGTGCTTGCCGTCGGTGATCGGCGACACCGATCAGGTGATCGCCCTCCGTGAGGTCGACCGCGATGATGCCCGCCGTGCGCGGCCGCGAGAACTCGGAGAGCGGCGTCTTCTTCACCGTGCCGGCGGCGGTGGCCATGAACACGTACTTGTCCTCGGCGAACACCTTGACCGGCAGGATGGCGGTGATCTTCTCGCTCTCCTCGAGCGGCACGAGATTGACGATCGGCTTGCCGCGCGCGATGCGCGAGCCCTGCGGGACGTTGTACACCTTGAGCCAGTACACGCGTCCGCGACTCGAGAAGCAGAGGATGAAATCGTGGGTGTTGGCGATGAACAGGCGATCGATGAAATCGTCCTCCTTCGTCGCCGTGGCCTGCCGTCCGCGACCGCCGCGGCGCTGCGCCCGGTACTCCGCGATGGGCTGCGCCTTCATGTAGCCGCCGTGCGACAGCGTGACGACCATGTCCTCGGGGGCGATGAGGTCCTCGAGCTGGAGGTCCACCCCCTGCGCCACGATCTCCGACCGACGCGCATCGCCGAACTGGTCGCGGATGCCCTTGAGCTCGCCGCCGATGATCGCGGTCACGCGCGCGGGCTTCGCGAGGATGTCGAGGAGATCGACGATCTGCTCCATCACCGCGCGATACTCCTCGAAGATCTTGTCCTGCTCGAGGCCGGTGAGGCGCTGCAGGCGCAATTCGAGGATGGCCTGGGCCTGCGCGTCGGACAGCCGGTAGCCCGCTTCGCGTCCGTCTGCGGCTTCGTGCCAGCCGTATGCGATCGGCAGCCCGTCGGGCCGCGCCGCATCGGCCGCGGCGCGCTGCAGCATGTCTTCCACCAGCCGCGAGCGCCACACGCGTCCCATCAGGCCGGCCTTCGCTTCCGCGGGTGTCGGCGCCGCCTTGATCAGCGCGATGATCTCGTCGACGTTCGACAGCGCAACGGCGAGGCCTTCCAGGATGTGCCCGCGCTCGCGCGCCTTGCGCAACTCGTAGCGCGTGCGGCGCAGCACGACCTCGCGCCGGTGCTCGAGGAAGTACTGGATGAATTGCTTGAGGTTGAGCAGCCGCGGCTGGCCATCGACCAGCGCGACCATGTTCATGCCGAAGCTGTCCTGCAGCTGCGTGAGCTTGTAGAGATTGTTGAGCACGATCTCCGCAACCTCGCCGCGCTTGAGCTCGATGACCGCGCGCATGCCGGACTTGTCGGACTCGTCGCGCAGGTCCGAGATGCCCTCGAGCTTCTTGTCGCGCACGAGCTCGCCGATGCGGATCAGCAGGTTCGCCTTGTTGACCTGGTACGGGAGCTCGTCGACGATGATCGCCTGCCGGCTGCCCTTGTCGAGGTCCTCGACGTGCGTGCGGGCGCGGATCACCACGCGACCGCGGCCCGTCCGGTAGCCCTCGCGCACGCCTTCGAGCCCGTAGATGATCCCCGCGGTGGGGAAATCGGGCGCGGGCACCATGTCGATCAGCTCGTCGAGCGTGGTGTCCGGCTTTTCGAGCAGCGCAAGGCAGGCGTTCACCACCTCGGTCAGGTTGTGCGGGGGAATGTTGGTCGCCATGCCGACCGCGATGCCCGAGGATCCGTTGATGAGCAGATTCGGGATCCGGGACGGCAGGACGGTGGGCTCCTGCTCCTTGCCGTCGTAATTCGGCGCGAAATCGACCGTTTCCTTCTCGATGTCGGCCGTGAGCTCGTTGGCGATCTTCTGCAGCCGGCACTCGGTGTAGCGCATGGCCGCCGCGTTGTCGCCGTCGACGGAGCCGAAGTTGCCCTGGCCGTCGATCAGCGGGTAGCGCAGCGAGAACTCCTGGGCCATCCGCACCAGGGTGTCGTAGATCGCCATGTCGCCGTGCGGGTGGTACTTGCCCATCACGTCGCCGACGACCCGTGCGCATTTCACATACGGACGGTTCCAGACGATGTTGGCCTCGTGCATGGCGTACAGGACCCGCCGGTGCACCGGCTTGAGCCCGTCCCGGACATCCGGCAACGCCCGCCCCACGATCACGCTCATCGCATAATCGAGGTACGAATGCCGCATCTCGGCTTCGAGGCTGACGGGTAGGGTTTCCTTGGCGAACTGCTCCATGACGGGCTTGGCCTTCCTGTGCGGGCGGGGGGAATCTTGTCGATTCGGCGCGCCCGCCCCGAAGTTCGGGATGCGAGCGCCTGTATGTCACTTTTACAGCGCCGGCGGGGGTACCCCGAACCCGTCGGACCGACGGACCGGCAGATCGGCGCCCGGCGCGGCAGATGCTTGAAAACGTGAAATTTTATCACGTCGTTGCATCGGCGCGACACTCCTGCGAGCGACGCGGTGCGGGCCCGGGTTTCTTTTGCGGGGCTTAGGCCCGTGTGCTATAGTTTTTTTGTCAATGCATCCAATTAACGCGCGGGCTCGCGTACGAAAAATGGCCGCGCTGCGGCCCGCGCGATGAGCTGCTGGGTCCTCCAATAGAGTCGTTCAAAACCAAAGTCAAAAGGGGTGAAACAATGTCTCGACGTCTAGTCTCGGGTGCTCTCATCGGTGCGCTCGCCGTCGCTTTCACGGGCGGTGCGGCAGCCCAGCAGGTCGACCCGCGCGGTTACGTGCCCGGAGTCGCCGGCACGACGCCCAACAACAGTGCCTACGTGCTGTCGGCGACCGGAACGCCGACCAACAACGTCGTGAAGAGCGGCGTCTACAACGGGGCCAAGGGGCTCGCCGGTGGTCTGTGCTATCGCACCGGTTACTGGACGCCCAGCATGGCGATCGAGCAGTGCGACCCCGAGCTCGTGAAGAAGGCGCCCGCTCCGGCGCCCGCGCCTGCTCCCGCTCCGAGGCCCGCTCCGGCGCCCGCACCCGCGCCTGGTGCCGCGCCTGCTCCCGCTCCGGCGCCCGCTCCGGCCGCGGCCCCGGGAGTGCAGAAGATCACGCTTGCATCGAAGGCGCTGTTCGACTTCGACAAGGCGGTCCTGCGGCCCGACGGCAAGCAGGCGATCGACAACGACGTGATCGCGAAGCTGCGCGACGTGCAGAAGCTCGAGCTGGTGCTGGTCACCGGCCACACCGATCGCATCGGCACGCAGGCCTACAACCAGAAGCTGTCCGAGCGTCGTGCCAACGCGGTGCGCGATTACCTCGTGTCGCGCGGCGTGCCGGCCGATCGCATCGAGACCCTGGGCATGGGCAAGACGCAGCCGGTGCCGGGCGTGGTCTGCAACCAGAAGAACCTGAAGCAGCTCATCGCCTGTCTCGCGCCGAACCGGCGCGTGGAGATCGAGGTCAAGGGCGAGGCGATGAAGCGCTAAGCCGGACGACCGGAAAAGAAGCCCCGCCTCGCGCGGGGCTTTTTTTCGTCCGCGGCCCCGGCGCCGTCGCGCCGCACGCGCGTTTTCGAACCATCCGGCGCGACCATGTATCCTCTCGTCACGATTGCGCCCGGTCGGCGCAGTCCACGAACATCTGTTCCCGCGGGCGTTCGCCGTGAACGCCGGCGCAAGGTTTCCATGATCGAGGCGATCCCAACCGTCGACTTGCGCATCGAGGCGCGCTGGGTCATTCCGGTCGAGCCGATGACCGCGCTGTCCGATCACGCGGTGATCGTGAACGGCGATCGCATCGTCGCGGTGCTCGCTTCGGCGGAAGCCGACCGCCGCTTCCGCACGCCGCGAAACGGTGCGCCTGCCGGATCACGTGCTGCTGCCGGGCCTCGTGAACGCGCACACGCACGCCGCGATGAGCCTCTTTCGCGGCATCGCCGACGACGTGCCGCTGCACACGTGGCTGGAGGAGCACATCTGGCCGCGCGAAGGCCGCTTCGCCGCGCCGGATTTCGTGTACGACGGCGCGCGCCTCGCGGCGGCCGAGATGCTGCGCGGCGGCATCACGTGCTGCAACGACATGTACTTCTTCCCCGACGCGACGGGCAAGGCCATGCTCGAGACGGGCATGCGCGCGATGCTGGGGCTCGCGGTGCTCGACTTTCCCACGCCCTACGCAGCCGACGCGGACGCCTACCTGCAGAAGGGGCTCGCCGTGCGCGATGCCTTGAAGCACGAGGAACGCCTGTCGTTCTCGCTCGCGCCGCACGCGCCGTACACCGTCGGCAACACGGCGCTGGAGCGCATCGTCACCTACGCCCGACAGCTCGACCTTCCGATCCAGACGCATCTCGCCGAAACCGCCGCCGAGGTCGCGACGAGCCGCGAACGCTTCCATGCGTCGCCGCTCTTGCGCCTGCACCAGCTCGGGGTGACCGGCCCGGGCTTCATCGGCATCCACGCGGTGCATCTCGAGCCCGCGGACATCGAGCTCCTCGCGCTGCACGGCGGGCACGTGGTGCACTGTCCTGCCTCGAACATGAAGCTCGCGTGCGGCATCGCCCCGATCGCGGCGCTCGCGGCACGCGGGGTGAACATCGCGCTCGGCACCGACGGCGCCGCGTCGAACAATCGGCTGGACCTGTTCGCCGAAATGCGCCTCGCGGCGCTGCTCGCCAAGGTCGCGACCGGCGATCCCGCCGTGCTGCCTGCGCAAGCCGTCGTGCATGCCGCCACGCTCGGCGGAGCGCGTGCGCTCGGGCTCGATGCGGACATCGGCTCGCTCGTGGCCGGAAAAAAAGCGGACTTCATTGCGATAGATCTATCCTCGGTGGAGGCCGAGCCCTGTTACGATCCGGTATCGCATCTCGTGCACGTCGTCGGACGTGAAGCCGTGACCGACGTTTGGGTCGGCGGCCGCCATGTGGTTGCGGATCGCCGCCTGCAGACCGCCGACGAAGCCGCCATCGTGGCCCGCGCACGAAGCTGGCAGGAGCGTCTGCAGTGAGCCTTCCATGAACACATCCCTCAACGAACCTTCCACGGCCGCGTCGTCCGTCTCCGCGGTGCCGGTGGCCGTCCCCGTCAACGCCGACGCGGCCGAGCTCGCGCGCTTCTCGGCCACCGCCCATCACTGGTGGGACACCACGAGCGAGCTGTACGGTCCGCTGCACGCGCTCAATCCGCTGCGCCTCGCGTGGATCGAGCGCCTCGCCGACGGCCTCGCGGGCAAGCGCGCCCTCGACGTCGGCTGCGGCGGCGGCATCCTCGCGGAAACCATGGCACAGCGCGGGGCCGCCGTGCTCGGCATCGATCTCGGCGAGCGAGCGCTCGGCGTCGCGAAGCTGCATCGGCTCGAATCCGGCGTGAAGGTCGACTACCGGCTCGTGTCGGTCGAGGCGCTTGCCGAGGAGATGCCCGCGAGCTTCGACGTCGTCGCGTGCATGGAGATGATCGAGCACGTCCCGAATCCTGCCGCGATCGTCGAAGCGTGCGGACGCCTCGTGCGCCCGGGCGGCATCGCCGTCTTCTCGACGATCAACCGCAACGCCAAGGCCTACGCCTACGCGATCCTGGGCGCGGAGTACGTCCTGCGCCTGCTGCCGCGCGGAACGCACGACTACACCCGCTTCGTGCGGCCGGCCGAGCTCGCGCGCTTTGCGCGGCCGTCGGGACTCGTTCCGCTCGACATCACCGGCCTCGGCTACAACCCGCTCTCGAAGTCGTTCCGCCTGACGCCCGACACGTCGGTGAACTATTTCATGGCGTTGCGCCGCACGTCCGATGTCTGACGCCGGCGGCGCGCCGGCAGGCGAGAGCCCCGCCCACCACGTGCTCGCACCGCGACCGCTCGACATCGACGCGGTGCTGTTCGACCTCGACGGGACGCTCGTCGACACCGCGCCCGATCTCGCCGGCGCGCTCAATCGCGTGCGCGTCGACCGCGGCCTCGCGCCCATGCCGGTCGATGCGTTGCGCCCGTTCGCTTCCGCCGGCGCGCGTGGCCTGATCGGCGCGGGTTTCGAGCTCACGCCCGATCACGAGCGCTACCCCGAGTTGCGCGACGCCTTCCTCGCGCATTACGAGGCGGCGCTGTGCGTGGATTCCGCTGTGTTCCACGAGGTCGCCGACGTGCTCGACGCGATCGTGGCGCGCGGCCTCTCCTGGGGCATCGTCACCAACAAGGCGACGCGCTACACGCAGCCGCTGCTCGTCGCGCTCGGTTTGCCGCGCGCGCCCGACGTGGTGGTGTGCGGCGACACGACCCCGCACGCGAAACCGCATCCTGCGCCGCTGCTCGCCGCGGCCGCGCAGCTGCAGGTCGCCCCGGAGCGATGCCTGTACGTCGGGCGACGCGGAACGCGACGTCGAAGCCGGACGCGCCGCCGGGATGCCGACGCTCGTCGCGCGCTACGGCTACATCCAGCCGCACGAAGAGCCGGAGGCGTGGCCGGCACACGGGCATCTGGAGCGCCCGGCGGATCTGCTCGCCTGGCTGCCGCAGCGCTGACGTCGCGACGCGCGGTCGAGCGCTGCGGCGCGGGAGCGGCCGCAGCGCTGCCGTATAATCGCGCGTTCATCGCGTCGTCGCGCATCGAGTGAATCCCCGCCTCAATCGCCTGCATCCGTATCCGTTCGAGCGCCTGCGCCAATGGTTTGCGGATGTCGTGCCCAACCCGGCGCTCGCGCCGATCAACCTGTCGATCGGCGAGCCCAAGCATCCGACGCCGCAACTGGTGATCGATGCGCTGCTCGCCGGTGCGCGGGGGCTCGCGACTTATCCCACGACCGCCGGCGCGCCCGCGCTGCGCGAGGCGATCGCTGCGTGGCTTGCGCCGGCGCCACGGCCTCGAGCGCCTCGACGCGATGCGCGAGGTGCTGCCGGTGCTCGGCAGCCGCGAGGCGCTGTTCGCGTTCGCGCAGACGGTGATCGACGCGAGCCGCGTCGGCGCGACCGTGGTCATGCCCAATCCGTTCTACCAGATCTACGAAGGCGCCGCGCTGCTCGCCGGCGCCGAGGCGTACTGCGTGAACGCGCTCGCGGCGAACGGCTTTGCGCCGCAGTGGAACGACGTACCGTCCGACGTGTGGGCGCGCACGCAGCTGCTGTACGTCTGCTCGCCCGACAATCCCACCGGACGCGTGGCCGGCCTCGACGAATGGCGCACGCTGTTCGAGCTTTCGGATCGCCACGGCTTCGTGATCGCGTCCGACGAGTGCTATTCCGAAGTCCACTTCGACGAGGCGAGGCCGCCGCTCGGCGCGCTCGCCGCCGCGCAGGCGCTCGGACGCGCGACTATCGGCGGCTCCTCACGTTCGGCAGCCTGTCGAAGCGCTCGAATTCGCCGGGACTGCGCTCGGGCTACGTGGCCGGCGACGCCGCGCTCGTGCAGGCGTTCCTGCTCTATCGCACCTATCACGGCTCGGCGATGTCCCCGGCCGTCGCGAGCGCGAGCATCGCCGCGTGGAGCGACGAAGCGCACGTGCGCGAGAACCGCGCCGCGTACGCACGCAAGTTCGCGGCGCTGCAGCCGCGGCTCGCGCGTCATCTGCCGTGCGCGATGCCCGATGCCGCGTTCTACCTGTGGGCGCGCACGCCCGGCGACGACGCCCTGTTCGCGAAGCGCCTGCTCGCCGAGCAGAACGTCACCGTGATGCCCGGGAGCTACTTCGCGCGCGAGGCGCACGGCGTCAATCCGGGTCGCGATCACATCCGCATCGCGCTCGTCGCTTCCTTCGAGGAGTGCGCCGAAGCGGTCGAGCGCATCTGCACGCTCGGCGCGCTCGGGCTAGCGGCCCGCCCCTCGTTCTCCGGTGCGGGAGGTATCCTCGCGGTCGATCGGCGCGACGATCGCCGATTCGCGGCGGCGGGGAGCGTCTCGTCGGCGCGGACTGCGATTCATCGCAGGCGCCGCGCCTGCGTCGCACCGCCCGTACAATCCGCGGCATGGGCCGCGCCGTCGATCTCGCCTCGCCCCCACCCGCCACCCCGCGCTGGGCTGCGGCCCTGCGCGCGGGCTTGCGCGTGTCGTGGTCGACGGTCCTGCTGATCGCGGCGATCAACACCGGCATCGCCGCCGTGCTGTGGATCGAGGACCCGCGCCCGTTCTGGCATCCCCTGCTGTCCGCCCAGTGCTTCGGGTTCGCCATCGCCTACTGCGTGAACGTGGCCTCGCCGTGGGAGAAGTCCTGGCCCATCGCGCGGCTCATGGCGGCCGTCGCGGTCGGAACCGCGATCGGCATGCTGCTCGTCATCGCGTTCAAGGGCTACAGCGGCGAGTACATCGCCGAGCAGGCCAAGCTCTTCGCGCTCACCCTCGTCACCGGCTTCACCAACGGTCTGTTCGTGAGCCTGTTCTTCCTGATCAAGTTCCGCGAAGCGCGCGCCGAGCGCGCATTGCTCAAGGCGCAATCGGAGCGGCACCTGCTCTCGAAGCAGGCGGTCGAGACCGAGCTCAAGCTGATGCAGGCGCAGGTCGAGCCGCACTTCCTGTTCAACACGCTGGCATCGGTGCAGTACCTGACCGAAACCGATCCGCCCCGCGCCACGCGTCTGCTGGGGCACCTGCTCGACTATCTGCGCGGGGCGCTGCCGCAACTGCGCACGGCGAACACGGTGCTCGGCAAGGAGGTGGAGATGGCCGAGGCGTACTTGCGCATCCTCGAGGTGCGCATGGGGCCCCGGCTCGCGTTCAGCGTGGACGTTCCTGCCGAGTTGCGCGCCGCGGCCTTCCCGCCGGGACTGCTCATCACGCTGGTCGAGAACGCGATCGAGCACGGCATCGAGCGCCAGGCCGAGGGCGGCTCGGTGAAGATCGAGGCGCGGCGCACGGCCGACCGGCTCGTCGTGAGCGTCGCCGACACCGGCGGCGGCGTCGCTTCGGTCGCTGCACCGAGCGGGGGCCGCGGCGTGGGACTCGCGAACGTACGCGAGCGCCTTGCCGCCCTCTACGGCAGCCGGGGCCGATTCGAGCTCGAAAGCGTGGATCCGCACGGCACCCGCGCCGTCATCGAGATCCCGGTCGAGGCGGTAGTCCAGTGAGCGTGTCGTCCCCACGGCGACCGGCGCAGGTGCCGAGCGCGTAGCGCCGCATGCCATCCGCTCTCCTCGCCGAAGACGAGCCGCTGCTGCGCGAGCAGCTCAAGTCGCGTCTCGGCGCGGCCTGGCCCGAGCTCGCGATCGTCGGCGAAGCGGCGAACGGCCGCGACGCGCTCGCGCTCGCCGCGAGCCGGCGTCCCGACATCGCGTTCCTCGACATCCGCATGCCCGTGCTGAGCGGGCTCGAGGTCGCGCGCGAGCTCGCCGGGCGCTGTCACATCGTGTTCGTGACCGCATACGACGAATACGCCGTCGCGGCGTTCGAGCAGGGCGCGGTCGACTACGTGCTGAAGCCGCCCTCCGCGGAACGCATCGCCATGGTCGTCGCCCGCCTCAAGGGCCGACTCACGCTCGCGCCGCTGGACCTCTCCGCGGTGCTCGCCAAGCTCGCCGCGCAGGAGCCCTCGCGCCTGCGCTGGCTGCGCGCCTCGCTGGGCAGCGCGATGCGCATGATCGAGGTCGAGCAGGTGCTGTACTTCCAGGCCGAGGACAAGTACACGAAGGTGGTGACGGGCGAAGGCGAGGCGCTGATCCGCAAGCCCATCAAGGAGCTCTACGAGGAGCTCGACTCCGAGCTCTTCTGGCAGGTGCATCGCGGCACGATCGTGAACGTGCGCGCGATCGCGCGCGTCGAGCGCGACTGGCGCGATCAGCCCGTCATCCATCTCAAGGACCGTCCGGAAACGCTCCCGGTGAGCCGCACTTTTGCTCACCGCTTCAAGGCCATGTAGGCTGCCGGCGTGATGCCGGCTTCCCTTTCAGGCACGCTCGATCTCATCGGTCGGCACGCAACGCGGTTCATGGCGGCCGGCGTGCTGCTGGGGCTGGTCGCCCCGCCGCTGGCAGCGACTCGCGCGCCCGCTGCTCGTGCCGACGCTGCTCGTGCCGCTCACGCTTGCGCTGATCCGCCTCGACTGGTCGGCCATCGGCGCCTATCGCCGCCGTCCGCTCCTCGTGGCGGCATTGCTCGGATGGCTGCTCGGCGCGTGCCCGCTGCTGGTGTGGCTCGCGACCGCGCCGCTGCCGGCGCTCGGCATGCCGGTGCCGCTGCGGCAGGCGGTGGTGCTGATGGCGGCAACCTCGCCCATCGTGGCGAACGCGGCGATCGCGCTCATGGTCGGCCTCGATGCGACGCTCGCGATCGTCGCCGTCATCGCCGCCACCGCGCTCGTGCCGCTGACGCTGCCCGCGACCGCAGCCGCGCTGCTCGGCCTCGAGCTCGAGATCGACCTCGCGCAGTTCATGCTGCGGCTCGCGCTCATGGTCGGCTGCGCGTTCGCGGTCGCGTGGCTCGTGCGCAAGGTCGTCCCCGGCGCGACGCTGCAGCGGCACCATCGCGGGCTGGATGGGCTCACCGTCGTCAGTCTCGTGGTGTTCGCGGTCGCGATCATGGACGGGGTCACGCCGTTCGCGCTGGCGCGACCGGCCTATGCGCTCGCGGCGATCGCGCTCGCATTCGCGTTCAACCTCGCGCTTCAGGGGCTGGGCGCGCTCGCCTTCCGCCGTCTCGGCCCCGCGACCGCCGCCACCGCGGGGCTCCTGTCGGGCAACTGCAACATGGGCCTGGTCCTGGTGGCGCTCGGCCACGAGGCAAGCTTCGAGCTGACCGTGTTCTTCGCACTCGCACAGTTGCCGATGTTCATCCTGCCGGCGCTGCTGGAACCCGCCTACCGCCGGGCGGGGATGCGGTCCCGCGCCGCCTGAGCCGCGCTCGAGCGGCGCCCGCGGTGAACTCCGGCCCCGGCGCTCCCCCTGCGGCAAGGTAAAATTGTCGTTTTTGCCCAGGACCCGGCGCCACTGCCATGAACGAACTCCAGCGCACCATCGACGCCGCGTGGGAAGACCGCGCCCAACTCTCGCCTGCCGCTGCGCCCGCTGCCACTCGCGAAGCCGTGGAGCACGTGATCGCCGGGCTCGACGCCGGTCGCCTGCGGGTGGCCGAGAAGCTCGACGGCACCTGGACCACGCACCAGTGGATCAAGAAGGCCGTACTGCTGTCGTTCCGGCTCGCGGACAACGTCGCGCTCGGCCCGCCGCCCGAGCGCGCCCCGTTTCGCTTCTACGACAAGGTGCCGACCAAGTTCGCACGCTTCAGCGAAGCCGACTTCGCCGCGGCGGGGGTGCGCGTGGTGCCGCCCGCGGTCGCCCGGCGCGGCGCGTACATTGCCCGCAACGTGGTCCTGATGCCCTCGTACGTGAACGTCGGGGCCTACGTGGACGAAGGCACGATGGTGGACACCTGGGCGACCGTCGGCTCCTGCGCGCAGATCGGGCGCAACGTGCACCTGTCCGGCGGCGTGGGCATCGGCGGCGTGCTCGAGCCGCTGCAGGCCAATCCCACGATCATCGAGGACAACTGTTTCATCGGCGCGCGGTCCGAGGTGGTGGAAGGCGTGATCGTCGAGGAGAACTGCGTGCTGGGCATGGGCGTCTTCATCGGCCAGAGCACGAAGATCTACGATCGCGCCGCGAGGACCGTGAGCTACGGCCGCGTGCCGGCCGGTTCGGTGGTCGTCGCCGGCAGCCTGCCCTCCGCGGACGGCAGCTGCAACCTCTACTGCGCGGTGATCGTGAAGCAGGTCGACGCGAAGACGCGCGCGAAGACCAGCATCAACGACCTGCTGCGCGCGTAGGACCTGTGAACAGGCCCTGAAGGACGTCAATGTCGGTCTCTATCAAGACGGCGGATGATCTCGAGAAGATGCGCGTCGCCGGCAAGCTCGCGGCGGACGTGCTCGACTTCATCGCGCCGCACGTGCAGGCGGGCGTCACCACCGGCGAGCTCGATCGGCTGTGCCACGAGTACATGGTCGAGGTGCAGGGGACCATCCCGGCCCCGCTGAACTATGCGCCGCCGGGGCACTCGCCCGTACCCCGCCTCGGTGTGCACGTCGGTGAACCACGTCGTCTGTCACGGCATCCCCGGCGACAAGAAGCTCAAGTCCGGCGACATCGTCAACATCGACATCACCGTGATCAAGGAAGGCTTCCACGGAGACACGAGCCGCATGTTCGTGATCGGCACGCCCTCGATCCTCGCGCGCCGCCTCGTCGACGTCACGTACGAGGCGATGTGGAAGGGCATCCGCACCGTGAAGCCCGGCGTGCACCTCGGCGACATCGGCCACGTGATCCAGCGCTACGCCGAGAGCAACGGCTTCTCGATCGTGCGCGAGTTCTGCGGACACGGCATCGGGCGCAAGTTCCACGAGGAGCCGCAGGTGCTGCACTATGGCCGGCCGGGCACGGGCATGCGCCTGCAACCGGGGATGGTGTTCACGATCGAGCCGATGGTGAACGCGGGCAGCCCCGGCATCCGCGCCATGAAGGACGGCTGGACGATCGTCACCGCCGATCACTCGCTGTCCGCGCAGTGGGAGCACACCGTCGCGGTGACGGCGGACGGCTTCGAGGTGCTGACCATCTCGCCCGGCATGCCCGCCCCGCCGCCCGGTTGAGCGCCGCGACCGTGCTCGACGCGCCGATCGCCCCCAGCGAAGCCGTCGCCGCGCAGGCGTGGCGCGCCGATCTGCGCAGCGGTCGCGACGCGCTGCGCGTCGAGTTCGAGGCGCATCCCGACACGCCGCGCCTGCTGCGCGAGCACGCCCGCCTCGTCGACCGCATCGTGCGTGCGGTCTGGATGGGCCTCGGCGCACCGGCCAGCCTGAGCCTCGTGGCCGTCGGCGGCTACGGGCGCGGCCAGCTCTTTCCGCATTCGGACGTGGACCTGCTCGTCCTGCTCGACGACCGCGAAGACGCCCGCGCGACCGCATTCGTCGAGCAACTCGTGCGCACGCTCTGGGACATCGGACTCGAGCCGGGGCACGGCGTGCGCACCATCGCCGAGTGCCGTACCGAGATGGCCGGCGACACCACCATCTGCACCAGCCTGCTCGAGCATCGCCTCGTGATCGGCTCGCGCGTGCTCTACCGCGCGTTCGGCGATGCGTTTCGCGAGGGGCTCGACATCGTCGCGTTCTACGAATCGAAGACCCTCGAGCAGCAGCAGCGGCACGTGCGCTTCCACGACACGGCCTACAACCTCGAGCCCAACGTCAAGGAAAGCCCTGGCGGCCTGCGCGACCTGCAGACGGTGATCTGGATCTCGCGCGCGGCGGGCCTCGGGCACACGTGGGGCGAGATCGCGCGCGCCGGTCTCATCACGACGCAGGAGGCGCGCGCCGTGGCGCGGCAGGAGCGCTTCATCGGCGAGATCCGCACGCGCCTGCACTACCTCGCCGGCCGCCGCGAGGACCGGCTCGTGTTCGACCAGCAGCAGGCGCTCGCGCGGGAGATCGGTTTCGCCGACACCCCCGCACGGCGCGCGAGCGAGCAGCTCATGCAGCGCTACTACCGGGCTGCGAAGCTCGTGCGCCAGGTCAACGTCATCCTGCTGCAGAACCTGCACGCGCGACTGCTGCCGACCACCACGGCCGCAACGCCGCTCGACGAGGAATTCCAGGTGGCGGACGAGCTGCTCGACATCGCCGACGAGGCGCTGTTCGTGCGCCGACCGGCCGCGATGCTCGATGCGTTCCTCACCATGCAGCGCCATCCCGAGCTCAAGGGCATGTCCGCCCGGACGCTGCGTGCGCTGTGGCGCAATCGCCATCGCGTGGACGCCCGCTTTCGCGCCGATCCCGCCAATCGCGCGCGCTTCCTCCAGATGTTCCGCGAGCCGCGGGGCCTCACGCACGAGCTGCGACGCATGAACCTGTACGACCTGCTCGGTCACTACGTGCCCGCATTCGGGCGCATCGTCGGCCAGATGCAGCACGATCTGTTCCACGTGTACACGGTGGACGAGCACAGCCTGATGGTGATCCGCAACCTGCGCCGCTTCTGCGAGCCGCAGCACGCGCACGAGTATCCGCTGTGCTCGCGCCTCATGGCGGACTTCGCGCGCAAGGAAGTGCTCTACCTCGCCGGACTCTTCCACGACATCGGCAAAGGCCGCGGCGGCGATCACTCGGTGCTCGGCGCCCGCGATGCCCGCCGGTTCTGCCGCCTGCATCGCGTTCCGGACGAGGACGCCGCCCTCATCGAATGGCTGGTCGGGCAGCACCTCACGATGTCGTCGACGGCGCAGAAGCAGGACATCACGAATCCCGACGTCGTGGCAGCGTTCGCGAAGAAGGTCGGAACCGAGCGCCGCCTCACGGCGTTGTACCTCTTCACGGTGGCGGACATCCGCGGCACGAGCCCGCGGGTGTGGAATGCGTGGAAGGCGAAGCTGCTCGAGGATCTCTACCACGCCACGCATGCGCGGCTGCAGGGCACCGGCGCGGAAACGCTTGCCGACAGCCTGATCGAGCGCCAGAAGGAAGCGCGCCGGTTGCTCAACCTGTACGCCGTGCCCGAGGCGGCGGAGAGGCCGCTCTGGAGCAAGCTCGACGACCTGTATTTCCAGCACCACACGCCCGACGAGATCGCGTGGCACGCACGGCACCTCTTCTACCGCGTCGAGCGTCCTGCACCCGTGGTCAAGGCTCGGCTTTCACGCGCAGGCGCAGGCCTGCAGGTGTTCGCGTATCTCCCCGACCAGAAGGATCTGTTCGCGCGCATGTGCGGCTTCTTCGGCCGCGCCGGACTCTCGATCGTGGAGGCGAAGATCCACACCACGCGCCACGGCTACGCGCTCGACACCTTCTCGATGCACGATCCGGGCAATCCAAACGCCTCCTACCGCGAGACGATCCAGTTCGTCGAGTACGAGCTCGGACGGCTTCTCACGGAGCGCCCGCCGCTGCAGGTGCCCGCGGTGGGCCGCGTGAGCCGGCATCTCAAGCACTTCCCGCTGTCGCCGGAGGTCCGCATCTTCCCCGACGACAAGGGCACGCACTACATCCTGGAGATCGTCGCGGGCGACCGTCCGGGGCTGCTGGCGAGCATCGCGTACACGCTCGCGCAGGCGGGCATCAACGTGAGCAGCGCGCGCATCAACACGCTGGGCGAGCGCGCCGAGGACGTGTTCCTGGTCGAGGGCATGGCGCTGCGCGACGAGCACTCGCTCGTGCGCGTCGAGACGATGCTCTACGACCAGCTGCGTCTCACCTGACTCTGGGTCGACCCAGGGTCGGGCGTCGCGACAGTTCACTCCTCGCCCTCGGCGAGCTCGGGGAACAGCACGTCGGTGAACCCGAACTGCGTGAAGTCGCGCATGCGCATCGGATACAGCACGCCGTCGAGGTGGTCGCACTCGTGCTGCACGACGCGCGCATGGAAGCCGCTCACCTCGCGCACGATGCGCCGTCCCTGCGCATCGAAGCCTTCGTAGCGCAGCTCGCGATGACGCGGCACGAGTCCTCGCAATCCGGGCACCGAGAGGCAGCCTTCCCAGCCGTCTTCCATCTCGTCGGACAACGGCGTCAGCACGGGATTCACGAGCTCCGTGTAGGGCACCGGCGCGGCGTCGGGATAGCGCGGGCTCTTCTCCACGCCGAAGATCACGACCTGCAGCGGCACGCCGATCTGCGGCGCCGCCAGGCCCGCACCGTTGAGCGCGGCCATCGTGTCGCGCAGGTCCGCGAGCAGCGATTGCAGCTCGGGCGTGCCGAACTGCGGTGACGGGCGCGGATCGACGCCACAGGCGCGGGTCGCCCATGCGCAACACGTCGCGGATCATGCGCCTGTCTCCAGCATCGGGATGACGTGCTCGATCAGCGTTCGCACCTTGTCCATCGCCGGGTCGAGGACGTCGGCAATGCTTTGCATCGAGATCGCCTGGGCGGAATCGCCGCGGCCGGCAGCGTGGTTGACCACCACCGCGATGGCGGCATAGGGCAGCTCCAGCTCGCGCGCGAGCACCGCTTCGGGCATGCCCGTCATGCCGACCAGCGTGGCGCCGTCGCGCTCGAGGCGATCGATCTCCGCCGCCGTCTCGAGCCGCGGCCCCGAGACCGCGCCATACACGCCGCCGTCGCGCAGCACCAGACCCGCGCCGGTCGCCGCGTCGAGCACGATGCGCCGCAACTCCGGCGTGTAGGGATGCGTGAAATCGACGTGCACCACCTTGCGATCGCCACCGTCGAAGAAGGTGCTGGGCCGATCGTAGGTGTAGTCGATGAGCTGGTGCGGAACCACGAGGTCACCCGGCTCGACGTCGCGAATGCCGCCGACGGAGGCGACCGCGAGCACCGCCTTTGCGCCGCGCTCGCGCAGCGCCCACATGTTCGCGCGATAGTTGACCCTGTGCGGCGGGATCGTGTGGCCGTGGCCGTGACGCGCGAGAAACACCGCATCGCGCCCGGCGATCTGGCCGAAGAGCAGCGCGGACGAAGGCTCGCCGTAGGGTGTGCGCACGACTTCGCGGTGCGCGACGGCGAGGGTCGAGAGGCGGGTCAGTCCTGTGCCGCCGATGATTGCGAGCATGGTCCTGCTTTTGCTTTAGACGTGGGGGAAATCGCGGCGGCAGCGCGGCGACCGGGCCGGAGACGGCGCCGGCGCGCCGTTTCGGCCGACAGCCGGTCCCTTGGAAAGTGGAAGCGGTCGGCCGATCATGACATCATCATGACGGCCCGGGTGCCGGAGCCGCCGTGCGGCGACGATTGTAGCGCGGGATTGCCGCTCCACGGCACGCTCGCGTGCCGAGTCACGGCGGCGCGGCCGCTGCGGCGCGAACGAATCGAACTGGCCGTTCCGGCTTGCCGCCGACCGGCCAATAAGGGGCATCCATGTACCTCGACCGGCTGTTCAAGCTGATGGCGGAGAAGCAGGCCTCCGACATCTTCATCTCGTGCGGCGCGCCGATCAACATCAAGGTCAACGGCGTGGTTTCGCCCGTGTCCACGCAGACGATGGACGTCGAGACCGTTCGCCGCATCGCGTACGAGCTCATGAGCAAGGAGCAGCAGCGCGAGTTCGAGAACGAGCTCGAGATGAACCTGTCGCACATCGACCGCATGGTCGGCAACTTCCGGATCAACATCTTCCGCCAGCGCGGGACGATCTCGATGGTGATCCGGTACGTGCGCGGCAACGTGCCCAACTTCGACGAGCTGAAGCTCCCGCCCGTGCTGCTCGACCTGGTCATGGAGAAGCGCGGGCTCATCCTCGTTGCCGGCGCCACCGGCTCCGGCAAGTCGACCACGCTTGCGGCGATGATCGACTACCGCAACAGCAACCGCTCGGGGCACATCCTCACCATCGAGGACCCGATCGAGTACCTCTACCAGCACAAGCAGAGCATCGTGAACCAGCGCGAGATCACGGTGGACACGCACAGCTATCATCGCGCGCTCGCCAACGCCCTGCGGGAAGCGCCGGACCTGATCATGATCGGCGAGGTGCGCGACCGCGAGACCATGCAGCACGCCCTGTTGCACACGCTGACCGGCCACCTGTGCCTCACGACGCTGCACGCCTCCAACAGCTACCACGCGCTGTCGCGCATCATCAACATGTTCCCGCACGACGCGCGCGCCGGCCTCTTCTCCGACCTCGCGATCGGCCTGCGCGCGATCGTCTGCCAGCGCCTCGTGCGCAACAAGGAAGGCACGCTCCAGCCTGCGGTCGAGATCCTGCTCAACACTTCGCTCATCGCCGAGCTCATCAAGGGCGGCGAAATCACGCAGATCAAGGAAGCCATGGAGCAGTCGCTCTATCCCGGGTCGCAGACGTTCGAGCAGGCGCTCTGCCGGATGTACCTCGACGGCAAGATCGGCTACGACGAGGCGATGTCGGCCGCCGATTCGCCGACGAACCTCGCGTGGCTCATCAACCAGAATGCGCCGACGTCGAGGGTCGAGAACCTGCAGCAGTCCAAGACCGCCGACACCCCGCGCTTGGGCGGCTCCGACTTCACCGCCCTGCAGATCGAGCCCGAGCTGCTCGAGCGGTCGTAGCGCCACACTCGCGACCCCGCATCGTCCGCGCGCACTGACCGCAGTGCGCCGACCTGCTGCGCACGCGCCGACGAACGCGCGCCCAGCCCATTTGCTAACATTGGGCCCATGGACGCAGGGGCCGCCAACACCGTCGCACAACAGGCGGATCCGACGCTCGCGCTGCTGCGTGCGCTCGTGGCCCGCCGCTCCGTTACGCCCGAGGACGCCGGCTGCCAGGCGCTGATCGCGCAAGCCTTGCAGCCGTTGGGGTTCCGCTGCGAGGCGATCGTCCGCGACGGCGTCACCAATCTCTGGGCCCGACGCGGCGAAGCGCGTCCGCTGGTCTGCTTCGCGGGACACACCGATGTCGTGCCGACCGGCCCGGTCGAGCAGTGGTCGTCGGATCCGTTCACGCCGACCGAGCGCGATGGCTGGCTGTATGGGCGCGGCGCGGCCGACATGAAGGCATCGCTCGCCGCCTTCGTCGCGGGGATCCACGCCTTCCTGCGTGCGCATCCGGACGCACCCGGCTCGATCGCCCTGCTCCTCACATCGGACGAGGAAGGCCCGAGCGTCGATGGCACGGTGCGCGTCGTCGAAGCGCTCGCCGCGCGCGGCGAACGCCTCGACTACTGCATCGTCGGCGAGCCCACGTCCGTCGAAGCGCTCGGCGATGCCATCAAGAACGGACGGCGCGGCAGCCTTTCGGGCACGCTGACCGTGCGCGGCGTGCAGGGCCACATCGCGTACCCGCATCTCGCCCGTAATCCCATCCATCTCGCGGCACCCGCGCTCGCGGAGCTCGCGACAACGCGGTGGGACGAGGGCAACGAGGACTTTCCGCCGACGACGTTCCAGTGCTCCAACATCCACGCCGGCACCGGTGCGACCAACGTCATCCCGGGCGAGCTCACCGTGCTGTTCAACTTCCGCTACGCGACCGCGAGCACGCGCGAGTCGCTGATGGCACGGATGGAATCGATTCTCGCGCGCCATGGCCTCGACTATCGGATCGAGTGGACCGGGCACGGCAAGGCGTACCTGACGACGCGCGGACGTCTCGTCGATGTCGCGTGCGAGGCGGTGCGCCGCGAGACCGGCCGCACGCCCGCGCTCTCCACGAGCGGCGGCACGTCCGACGGTCGCTTCATCGCGGACATCTGCCCCGAGGTGGTCGAGCTCGGACCCGTCGGAGCGTCGATCCACAAGATCGACGAGCGCGTGCGCGTCGCGGATCTCGCGCCGCTCACCCGCATCTACGCGCGGATGCTGGCGGACCTGCTGGTGGGCGCTCGCGCAGCATGAAGGCGAACGAAGCCGTCTCCGCGGCGACCACGACGTCGGGCTTCGCCCCCGGGGGCGTCGGCGCCGACGCACTGGATCACGAGCTCGTCACGCTGCGCGACTGGTTGCGGTTCGCCGTGAGTCGCTTCGGCGAGGCGGGCCTCGCGTTCGGTCACGGCTGCACGAACGCGTACGACGAGGCCGCGTACCTCCTGCTGCATGCGCTGCATCTGCCGCTCGATCGGCTCGAGCCATTCCTCGACGCGCGCCTGACGGCGGGCGAGCGCCAGCACGTGCGCACGCTGCTCGCGCGCCGCGTCGACGAACGCGTCCCGGCGGCCTACCTCACGCAGGAAGCGTGGCTCGGGGACTTCCGCTTCTACGTCGACGAGCGGGTGATCGTGCCGCGCTCGTTCATCGCCGAGCTGCTGCCCGACGGACTCGAGCCCTTCGTGGGCGATCCTGCGCGCGTGCACTCGGCGCTCGACCTTTGCACCGGCTCGGGCTGCCTCGCCATCGTGCTCGCGCACGCGTATCCCGGCGCGGAGATCGACGCCGTCGACGTGTCGCCGGACGCACTCGCAGTGGCGCAACGCAACGTCTCGGACTACGAGCTCGCCGAGCGTATCGCATTGGTGCGCTCGGATCTGTTCGGCGATCTCGCCGGCAAGACTTATGAGCTCGTCGTGAGCAATCCACCGTACGTGACGAACGCCGCGATGGCCGCCCTGCCGCACGAGTACCGGCACGAGCCAGAGCTCGCGCTGGCGGGCGGCGACGACGGTCTCGCCATCGTGCGCCGCATTCTGAAGGATGCGCCCGCCCACCTCGCCGCGCAGGGCACGCTCGTGGTCGAGGTCGGCCACGGCCGCAGCACCGTCGAGACGGCCTTTCCGCGGCTGCCGTTCGTGTGGCTCGAGACCGCAGGTGCACCCGATTCGGTATTCGTGCTAAAGCGCGAGGACCTCGTCGCAGGGGCGATGCAGACCTGACCGCGTTTCCGGGAGGACGAAGTGGAATCGATGCGCAGCGCCGGTGAGATCCTGGTTGCGAACCTCGTCGCGCAGGGCGCGACCCACGCCTTCACGGTGCCCGGCGAAAGCTTCCTCGCCGTGCTCGACGCGCTGTACGACGTGCGCGATCACCTGTCGCTCGTGATCTGCCGGCAGGAAGGCGGCGCCGCCTATATGGCCGAAGCGTACGGCAAGCTCACGGGCCGGCCGGGCATCGCCTTCGTGACGCGCGGCCCCGGCGCATCGAATGCGACGATCGGCATTCACACGGCGGCGCAGGATTCCACGCCGATGATCGTCTTCATCGGCCAGGTCCCGCGCGAGTTCCGCGACCGTGAAGCCTTCCAGGAAGTCGATTTCCAGCGCATGTACGGCGGCATGGCGAAATGGGTCGGCGCAGATCGACGACGCGGCGCGCATTCCGGAATACGTCGCGCGCGCGTACCGAACCGCGATGTCGGGGCGTCCGGGCCCCGTCGTTCTCGCACTGCCGGAGGACATGCTGGCGTCGTCGGCGGCGTGCGCGGACCTGGCGCGGGTCGAGGCGCTCGAAACGGCGGTGGCACCGCGTCAGGCGCAAGCGGTGCGTGCTGCGCTCGCATCCGCGCGCAAGCCGCTGCTGCTCGTGGGCGGCAGTCGCTGGGATGCGCGACGCCTGTCGTGCGCTGGCGCAGTTCGCGCACGCGAATGCGCTCCCCGTCGCCTGTGCGTTCCGAAACCAGGACCTGTTCGACAATCGCGACCCGCTGTATGCGGGCGATGTCGGCATCGGCGTCAACCCCAAGCTCGCGAGCCGCATTCGCGAAGCCGACCTCCTGCTCGTGATCGGCGAGCGCCTCGGAGAGATGACGACGTCCGGTTACACGCTGCTCGCGCCACCGCGACCGGCGCAACGGCTCGTGCACGTCCATCCCGGCGAAGCGGAGCTCGGGCGCGTGTACGAGGCCGACATCGCGATCAACGCCACGCCGGGTGCGTTCCTGGCGGCGATGCTCGCCTGCGCGCGCGTCGAGAATCCGCCGTGGCAAAGCGCGAATGCCGACGTGCTCGCGGAGAACGCCGCCTGGCGCGCGCCGCGGCCCGTTCCCGGCGCGCTCGACATGTGGCAGATCGTGCAGTGGCTCGACGAGCGCCTGCCCGAGGATGCGATCCTGACCAACGGCGCAGGCAACTACTCAGTGTGGCTGCATCGCCTGTTCCGCTACCGCGGCTTCCGCACCCAGCTCGCGCCCTACTCCGGCGCGATGGGCTACGGCGTGCCGTCGGCGATCGCCGCCAAGGCGCTCCTCCCCGATCGCCTCGTCGTGTCGTGGAACGGCGATGGCTGCTATCTCATGAACGGTCAGGAGCTCGCGACGGCGATGCAATACGACCTCGCGGTGGTGTTCGTGGTGGTCGACAACGGCATGTACGGAACGATCCGCATGCACCAGGAGCGCGAATATCCCGGTCGCGTATCGGGGACCACGCTCGCGAATCCGGACTTCGCGGCGCTGGCTCGCGCTTACGGTGCGCACGGCGAGACGGTGCGCGCAACCGCGGAGTTCGCGCCCGCGTTCGAGCGCGCCGTGGGTGCCGGTCGGCCCGCGCTGCTGCACCTGCTGCTCGATCCGCAGGCGCTGACGCTCAACGCTTCGCTCGATGCGCTGCGCGCGCAGGGCATGGCGAAAGCCAACGCCAAGGCGAGCTGAGGCACCCAACGAAGCGCCGCAGGGTTGCCCGTGCGGCGCGCTCGCGAGGCTCGAATCCCGTTACTCTGAGCAAACCATAAGACGCGTCACTCAGAGCAAGGGAGGGAACGTCACTTCTTGGCGGCCTTCTCCGGTTGCTTCGCCGCCGGGGCCACCGCACCCTTCACGGCCGGCGGAGGCTTCGGCGCATCGACGTCGAGGTTGACGTTGGGCCAACGCCGGCCATGACACGCCGGGTTCGCGCAGAAGTTGCCGCCGTCCTTGCCCCACTTGAGCGGCCCGTGGCACATCTGGCACGAGTCGTCGACCTTCGTCCTGTGGTCGTGCATGAAGTTGGGCTCGTTGTGGAAATCGGGTGGCGTCATGTCGGGACTCACCGTCGATGCCACCGTGCGCGCGCCGTCCTCGCGCACGACCTGCGGCAGAGCGTGGCAGAGGGTGCACTGCAGCCGGATGGCCTCCCCCTTCTCGTTCTGATGCTTGCCGTCGTGGCAGCGGAAGCATCCCGGGCTGTCCTTGTGCTGCGCGTGGTTGACGAACGACTTCCAGGACAGGCCTTCCTTGGAGAACGAGGACTGCACCAGGATGCGCAGCATCTCCGCCTCGAACTTGTCCTCGGCGGGCTTGGCATCGGGCTTGAGATCCTTGGGTGCAGCCTCGGCGATCAGCGCCTTGAACTTCGGCGCGAGCTCCTCCGGCGAACCGTACAGGGGCGTCGCCTTGTCGATGATGGCCACCGCACGCGCCTTCACGGACGTGAGGCCCTCGCGCACGATCCTGCCCTCCTGGATCGCCTCATCGACGAGATCGGCGGGATTGCGGAACGGATGGCCGGCCTGGTTGTGGCAATCGGTGCAGTCCATGCGCCGCTTCTCCATCTTGTCGACGTCGGCGCGCGAAACGCCCTCGGTCGGATCGAAGTAGCTGGCCGTGACCTTGCCGGCGGCGTCGCGGATCTCGACGTAGGGAATCTTGCGCTTCTGCGGATCGTTCGACGCGTAGTAGACGTTCTGCGCGATGTGCCAGTGAATGCCCTGGCCGCCGCCCTCGCGCGCTTCGCCGGAACCCGTGTGCAGGGCCAGCGTGATGCGGCTCTCGGTGCTCTTCGGATCGGTGTCGAACCGCACGCGCGTGCGCAGGCTGTCGTAGTGCATGACGGAAGGCCAGTGGCACGCTTCGCACGAGTCGCGCGCCGGGCGCATCGTCTTCGCGAACAGAGGCCGCTCGTACCCGCCACCATGCCCCACAACTCGTGGATGTGCGTGGGCTTGATCGCCATCAGCTGCAGCGTGGACAGGCGTCCCATGTGGCACTCGACGCACTGCACGCGGGCATGCGCCGACACCGCATGAGCACGCGGCTCTTCCGGGTGCACCGCGTGGCACATTGCCGTGCAGAACGTGTTGCTGTTGCTGAATTCCCAGCCGACGATGCCCGCCGCGGCGACTGCGGCAAGCACGATGCCGCCGATCACCAGGGTCATCGCCGCGCCTATCATCGCTCCGCGCCCCACCTTGATGTTCATCGCAGCCCTACCTCCTCCGTCATGAGCGCACGAGGCGCACGATTCCACCGCGCACGCGTGTTTGCTGCGCCGGCGTTGCGGGCGCGGCGCGCCCTTCAGAACAGCACACTGTAGACGATCAGAACGATCGTGATGACGCCCAGGGCAAGCGCAGTGCCGCCCACGAACCAGCCGAACGCAAGGGACTCAGTCGTCGGTGGGGGCGCAACCTTGGCCTCGAGCTCGCCGGCCTTCTGCAGCCGTGCGTACTCCATCGCGCGCTCTTCCTTGAGCTCGTGCTCGGGGATGCGCCCGGTGAACACCACCGTGTCCATCGGAAACTTCTCGGGTCGCAGGTGGCCGTTGAAGAAGTGGATGGTGAAGATGAAGCCGACCGCGAGCAGCGCTTCCTCGCCGTGCACGAGGGTGGCGATGTTGAACATCCAGCCAGGCAGGACCTTGGCGAAGAACACGGGGAACCACAGCAGCAGGCCCGAGCCGCCGATGATGAACATCCCCCAGAACACCGCCCAGTAGTCGAACTTCTCCCAGTAGGTCCAGCGGTCGAAGGTCGGACGGGGGCCGCGGCCCACGAACCACTTGAGGTTGTTCCACAGGTCGATGCCGTCCTGCAGCTGCGGCACCATCGAGTCCGGTCCCCACAGGATGGAAAGCAGGCTGCGGTTCACGAACGCGCGCCGAAACACGCTGAAGACGTGGCTCACGAAGACGACGATGAGCACGAACGCGCTGATGCGGTGAATCAGCGCTGCGCCGCGGAATCCCCCCAGCGCGGCGGCGACGACGGACGCCCACGGCTTGTCGGCGAAGATCAACGGCAGGCCGGACAGTGCGCAGCCCACGAACGAGAGCATGAGGAACGCGTGCATCACGCGCTCCGTCCCGGTGAAGCGGCGGTAGTAGCGCGACGCGGCGGGGGCCGCGACGGCCCCGGGCCCCGCGGCGGCGGTCTGGTATGCGGTTCCCATCAGTGTTCCTTCCGTTGGCCGCGCGCTTCGAAGCGGGCGACGACGAGTCGTCCGAACCACAGGACCGTGTGCAGGCCGAAGAAGCCGAACACGCCGATCAGCAGCCACTCCATGAACTTCGCCGCGTAGTAGTAGAACGGGTTGCGCGCGCGGTCGTGGCGGTTCGCGTGCGGGTCGTAGCTCGCGAACTGCGCGCTCGGCCCCCGGGTGGCATTCCTGGCAGGTCTGCAGCCGGTTCTGGGCCGAGACCTTCGATGCCGGATTCGACGCGGGCAGGATGTCGTGCGCGCCGTGGCACGAAGCGCACGTCGCCATGCGCGCGTAGCCCAGCTTGGTGACCTGGCCGTGGTACGTATCGCGATAGGAGGTGAGGTACTCCTGGTGACAGTTGCCGCACTGCTCGACCACGCCGGTCACGAATCCGGGTGCTTCGTGCTGCTGGATCCGGTGGGCGCTGTGGCAGTCGTTGCACCCGGGCGCAGCGAGGTTGCCTTCCTGCCTCATCTTGCCGTGCATGCCCTTGTTGAACATGGCCAGCACGGGCTTGTGGCAGGTGCCGCACGTCTCGGGAATGCGCGCGCGGTTGGTGTGGCTCGCGGGATCGTCCTTGGCGCGGATCGAATGCGAGCCATGGCAGTTGGTGCAGGTCGGCGCCGCGCTCTGCGCCGCGCCCTGCAGCGCCTTGCCGTGAATGCTGTCGTGAAACTGGGTGACGATGTTGCCGCCGGGCAGGTTCGCCTTCTGCACGACGGTGTCGTTGCCGTGGCACTTGCCGCAGGTCTTCTCGATGTTGGCGTGGTTGGTGCGCGATTCGGGATCCTTGGCGCTGCGGATGTCGTGCTTGCCGTGACAATCGACGCAGCTCGCCGCGACTGCGTTGCCGCCGCTGCGGGCCTTGCCGTGGACCGTGCCGGTGTATTCCTTGACGGCGGCCTCGTGGCAGTTGGCGCAGTTCACCGGCTTGAGCTTCTCGGCGTGCGGAATCTTCTGCGGCGACGCGTCGGTGTGGCAATCGTTGCACTTGATCCCGGCCTTGCCGTGCACGGAAGCGCCGAACGCATCGGCCGGCACGGCGATGGAGTTGCCGGCGGCGCCCTTGGCATCGGCATCGGCGTGACACATGAGGCACGTGTCGTTCACGCCGGGGCCTGCCGCGGCAGCCGCAGCGGTCGAGGGCCAAGCAACGACGATAGCCATCCACGCGAGCGCGAGGATGGGCCTGACGATTTGGACGGGGCTCATTGCGGATCCACGAACTTCGTGGTCGTTGGCGCCGGGTCCGGAGGACCTTCCGGATTACCGGCTATCTTCTTGTTCCGAAGGATGGACCTGCACGTTCCGGACGGTGTTGACTTGGATCAACCGGGCCGGGGACTGCGACGCGCGCGACGCATGCGTCCACGACGCGCAGCACACATCACGCATCGCTTCGGGTGCGATGCGATACGCCGCGCATGAACGGACGCATCAGATCACGCGCGCGCCCGAACCGTGCTCGATGGTCGGCGCCCGCGTGGTGGCGCGTGGGATGCGTGCCACGCGCCGCGTGGGCACGTCAGGCGTGGACGCGGCGGGGTGGCTGTGCCGGCGCGCGACGACGCGCGAACGACATCCCGATCAGGATGGTTGCAGCCGTGACGCCATAGAACACGACTTGCATGCCCGAAGGCTGCGGGTCGTATCCCATCAGCGCGTGCAGCAGCGCCCCGATCGGCGACGTGGCGGGCAGCAGGCGCGACGTATCCCACACCGGATCGGCAAGGCTCGGCAACAGATCGCCCTGGATGAGAAACCGCGCCATCTGGGCGGCCATGGCTGCGGCGAGCAGCAGGATGAGGGCGCTCGTGACCGCGAAGAACCAGCGCATCGGAACCCGCACGATGCCCGCATACATGACCACGCCGACCGCAACGCCGGCGAGCAGGCCCAGCGCGCTGCCCGTCGCGAGCTCGGCGCCCGACATGTTGCCCGCCGACGCGAGGCCGTACAGGAACAGCGCGGTCTCGGAACCCTCGCGCAACACGGCAACGGCAATCACGACCAGAATGGCGGAGAGCGCCCGCCGGCCTTCCGATACCTCGCGCCCGATGCGCCGGGCGTCGGCGGCGAGTTCTGCACCGTGGACCGACATCCAGATGTTGTGCCACGCGAGCATGATCACGGCCACGCCCAGGATCGCGGCGTTGAAGACCTCCTGCCCCATGCCCCCGAACAGCTCGGCGATGCGCCCCGTGAGCATGGCCACCAGGACGGCCGCCAAGGCGCCCAGCCCGATCCCGCCGCCCACCCAACGGCTGCGGCCGGGGATGCCGCGCGTGGCCGCGGCCATGATGCCCACGAGCAGAGCCGCTTCGAACGACTCCCTGAAGACGATGACGGCGGCACCGAACATGATGTGGAGGCTGCGCGTGCGTTACTCGACGACGACGACACCCTTGGCGGTCGCCTCGTGAAACTCGCCGACGAACGCGTAGCGCCCGGGCTTGAGCGGACCGACGATGATCGTGGCCTTGCTCTTGGGCGGGATGACCTTCTCGCGCTTGAGGGCCTTGCTTTCGAATTCCTCGGCGGTGCCGTCCTGGTTGTCGACGACCAGCTTCACCTTCTGGCCGGCGGGTACGCGGACCTCGGTCGGCTCGAAGCGATGATTGCGGATCACGATGGCAATCTCGGGCTCGACCGCAGCGGCGGCGGCCGCGGGCAGCGAAAGCACGAGGGCCGCAAGGGCGATCCGGACGGCATGGTGTGAACTACGTCGGGCACGGAAGAGAGTGGGCGCATGGCGTGGGTTGACGAGGTTTACGGCCGGGGTGCACGGCCATTCACGAATGATAATCGTTATCGTTTGTCCTCGCAAGGGGTCATCGCGCCACGGCGCGTCCTCGCGGCGTGCGCCCTCGCGCTCACCAGCGTCGCCACGCCGGCGCACGCGGCGACGTCCCTGTCGGTGGAGGCCTGGAGCGAGGTCGTGCTCGACCGCGGTGCCCGCTTCGGCGTCGACCGCGCCGGCCTGGTCGCCACGTCGGTGGACGGGCACGCCGGCGTGGCTCGGGGCACCCTGCGACTGCAGCCGGGAGTGCATACGCTGGTGCTCCAATGGAATCCCAAGGGGACCTTCTCGCGCAGCCCCGGTCACGTGCTGCGGCTGGACGCCAAGCCCTGCAAGCGCTACGTCGTGGTCGCGCACTTCCCTTACGCCACGAGCACGACCACGACGACCTGGCAGCCGCTCGTGCGGAGAATCGATGACATCATCGGTTGCACGCCGGCCGCGGGCGTCCTCGAGCCACCGGGCGCCGGTCCTGCCGGGCCGCGGAAGCCGGCCTACGGTAACGAGTGAGCCGGCGCAGAGCGTCGGCTAATGCATGAGGTCGCCGCCCCCGCCTCCGATGCCCAGGGCGGGTGCGCCCGGGGGCTCGCACAGCTCCTCGATCGTGCGGAACAGGATCTGGAACTGCAGCGGCTTGCGCAGGAAGCGCGAGTAGTCGCTGCACAGGCTTACGGCGCGCTCCTCGGGCAGCATGCTCATCAGGATCGCGGGCAGATCCTTGGTTTCCGGGGTCGAGCGCAGCCAGCGCAGCAGGCTCGCCCCGTCCATCCCCGACATCACGAGATCCGTCAGCACGACGTCGATGTCCTCCCGCGCGATGATCGCGAGCGCCTCGGTCCCGTCGTAGGCAACCACCGTGGTGTAGCCGGCGTTGCGCAGCACCGCGGCAATCGCGTCGGCCACGGGCTTCTCATCGTCCACGACGAGCACGTTTCTCATGTCCCGTTCCGGGATGGAGGTCGAGGTTGGTGTAGCAGCGGCACGCCGGGGTTCCCGGGCGGCGCGGCCGTTCTTGGATCAGCCGCTGCGCACCTCGAAGATCGGCTTCCGGCGGGCGCGAGACCCGTCGGACGTTGCCGCAATTTGGCGTAGGACCTGTCCTACAACGGATCCCCGACGCTGCGTGCGCGGCACGCCATGGCGCAGATGTGCCGCGTGCTCGACGAGGCACAGGAAGGCGTCGCAGCTACCGCAGGCTGGTCGTCGCGCGGGTTCGCGGCTCAGGACAGCAGCGGCGCTTTCGTCGCGAACTGCTCGTCCTGCGGCTTGGACGGTACCCGGCCGGTCGCGATCACTTCCCGCACCACCCGGCCGAGGAGCTCGAGCCCCATGGGTGCGAGGGCGCGCTCCCACAGGTCGCGCGCTGTCTCACCCTTCTTCACGAAGCACCAGTCCTGCGCCGCGACCGCGCCCGCGTCCATGCGCGGCGCGAGGTGGTAAATCGAGCCGCCCGCGATCGGATCGCCTTCCTTGATGGTCCATTCCACGGCTGCGATGCCGCGGTGACGGGGCAGCAGCGACGGGTGATAGCCGATGCCGCCCAGCGGCGCGAGCGCGAGCGCTTCTTCGGTCACGCGCGCATGGCTGTGCGCGGCGATGATGAGGTCGGTCCCCGGCGCGATCGCGCTCGCGGGCACGACCTTCGGATTCTCGAGCACGAGCAAGGGCAGGCCGGCCGCAGCAGCAGCCGCTGCGAGGCGATCGTCCGCGGCGGGCACGACGACCCGCAGCACCTCCACCGCTTCCTTCTGCAGCACGCCCAAGGCCGCAGCCCCGAAGTAACGCGAACCCACCACCGTCACGCGCAATCTGCGCGGCGCGCTGCCCGCGCCCTGCGTTTGCGTGGTCATCCCGTTTCCCTCCGATTCGTGTGATCGCGATCGGCCGCGCGGCCTCGCGGCATGCCGATCGCCGCAAACGCGGTGCTGCAATCCGACGCAGGCCGCAACCGATCGCCCGCCGCGATTTTATGCGTCATCGCCGCTTCGCGAAACGGCGCGACGTTGCGCCAGCACAAACGCGCACAGCGTAGCGCAGCGCAAGGCGAGCAAGAGCGCCAGCCCGAGCAGCGCGCGGTGATGGACTGCGGCTCGCCCGCCAGCGATCCACGAGGCGCTCGAGGCGAACGAACGCGGCTTACTCGAGCGCGTCGATGGATCGTGGCCAGCTCCCGTGCAGGAGGCGCGACAGCGCGCGATCGGCGAGGATGCGACCGCCGGTCTGGCAACGCGCGCAGTAGTTGCACTCGTTCTCGGCATAGACGATGCGCTGGACGGGCGCTCCGCATACGGGGCACGGATCGCCGTAGCGTCCGTGCACCGCCATCCCGGGCCGGAACGCCGTGACGTGCCCGGGAAACGCGTCGCCGGCTTCGTCCCGCAACCGCTGCGTCCACTCGGCGAGCACGACGCGCGCGGCATCGTAGAGCCGCGCCGTCTCTTCGCGGCTCAGCTTCAGCGACAGCGCGATCGGTGACAATCGCGCGCGATGCAGGATCTCGTCGGAGTACGCATTGCCGATGCCCGAGAACAGCTTCGGATCCGTGAGCACGCGCTTGAGCGTGTGGTTCTCGGCCTGCAGCCGGGCTGCGAATGCCTCGAGGTCGAGGCTGTCGACTTCGGCGCCGCCCGGATCGAGCGCGGCCAAGCGCATCGGCGCCGCGGACGACGTGCAGCGACGCCCGCCGGCGCGTACCCGCTTCGGTGAACGCGATCCGACCGGTGGAGAACTCGAACGTGGCGAGCGTGATGCGCCCCGGCGGTCGCTTGCCCGGCTGCAGCCAACGCAGTCGACCGGCGATCATGAGATGCAGCACGAGGTGCAGCTCGTGCTCGAGCGAGACGACGATGCGCTTGCCGAGGCGCGACACGCCGGCGACGCGCTGGCCGAAGCATGCGGCGAGCGGAGGCTCGGCGGTGCGCAACACGAACGGGCTCGCGATATCGACGCGTTCGAGCACCGCGCCGTCGATGCGCCGCTCGAGCGCCTCGCAATAGACGGTGACGTCGGGCAGCTCCGGCATGGTGAGAGCATCATAGCGTGCGGTGCGCGCGGTGCGCGCACGCGAGGCGCTCAGGCGGCCCCGGTAGGGCGGCGCGGCCGCGCGCACGAGGTTCTGTCCGAGCGCATCGGCGCCCGCGTTCCCTGCGCGCATCTCGCCGAGCATCTCGGCGAGCCAGCCTACCAGCAGCGCGTTGTAGCCCTGCTGCCACTCGGGACGCGACAGCGCGTGATCGGCGTCCTTCATCACGCGATAGGTGAGCGAGCGAGCGTTCGCGAACGCCGCCCGATAGTTGACGATGACCTGATGCGGAATCGTGCTGTCGTGCTCCGATTCGACGATCATCGCGTCGCCCTCGAACGCCGCGCAACTGCGCAATGCACGACTCTCGTGCGGATGCACGGGCTGGCGCCGATACGCCTCCAGGCCCTGCTTGTCGCGCAACGCGCGCTTGGGCAGGTTCCAGTCGGAATCCTTGTAGAGCGCGGGCACGCGCAGCGCAAGCCAGCGCACGGGACGCATCTGCGCGAGGATCGCGGCGAGGTAGCCGCCGTAGCTGCTGCCGCATACGGCGATGGCCGCGGGATCGACTTCGGGGCGCTGCGCGAGGAAGTCGTAGGCGGCAAGCACGTCGCGCAGGTTCTGCTCGCGCGAGACGGTCTCGTGCTGATCGCGCGTATCGACGTGACCGCGCAGGTCGAAGGTGAGGCATACGCAGCCGAGCTTGGCCACCTCCCGCGCACGAGCGAGGAACTTCTCCTGGCTCCCGCCCCACCCGTGCACGAACAGCACGCCCGGCATTCGTGTAGCCGGCGTCACCAGCGTGCCGCCGATGCGCTCGTCGTCGACGCTGATCTGGACCTGTCTATCCCGCGTGCTCATCGTGTTCGAGGAGAGCGTACTTCGTGAGCTGCCCGATGCGTTCGTCCACGCCCCGGAAATAGATGACCGCATCCGCGGGCGGCGGCTCGCACGCGCCGAACACCTCGACCGTGCGTGCGCGCACCTGCTGCAGCGAAGGATCGTCGTGGAACGCCTGCAGCGCGGCGATCTCGGCGCCGCTCGCCCCGCCCATGCGCCAAGACTGCTCGAGCACGCCGGAGCGCCGACGCCCGTGTGCATCGACACCCTGGGCGACGTCGTAGTTGCGCCGCGACGCGAACATGCCGTCGAAGTGCTCGTGCGCCGCATCGTCGTAGGTACGCGCCTGCTCGATCGCGAGGCGCACGTCGGGCGCGAGATCGAGCGCGAGCAGCGCATCGAACCCGCCGCGCACCAGCGCGAGGCGCGAGCCGCCATACACTTCGGCGCCGCGGTTGTTGTGCGTCAGCGCCTGCGTGCCGTGATAGGTCACCACGAGGCCGTGCACGCGCACCTGCCCCACGCTGTGCGTCACCACGTCCGCAAGGTGCTGCTCCACCACCACTCCGGCGCTGCGCAGCTCGCTCTCGTCGATCCCCGTCAGCACTTCGGCCGCCTCGTGCACGGTCGTCACGCGGAACTGCCCCGCGCCCCCTGTGCCGCTGCAACGCTTGATCCGCGCGGGCCCCTCGCGGAGCAGCCGCGATACGGCCAACTGGGCATCGGCCGCGGTGAACGCGGTCGCGCCGTCGAGCACGACCCTGCGCACGGCATCGGCAAACGCGCACGACCACCCGACGGGCGTGTGCACGCCGTCGCGCACGAGCGGGTGCGTTATCGCCTTGGTGGCGTGCACGGCGTGCGGCACCACGGCGCCGAACAGGTCCGCGGGTCCGCGGATCCCGAGTGCGGCGGCGCGTGCGCAACCGACGACGGTATCGTTGGGCACGAAGTACACCCGCCCCGTGTAATTGGCGGCAGGGTCGTACTCCCCGCCGAACGCGAGGCCCATGATCCCGGCGAGGTGCATCGCGATCGCCTGCCGCGTCGCATTTTCGTGTCCGTCCGGCGGGTGATCGAGCCCCGCCACCGACAACGTGACGACGCATCCGCGTGACGCCTCGCGTGGGGGCGATATTGGCAGCCGTGCGCTCGATGGCTCACGCATGCTCGCTCCACGCGCGCGCGTTTCGCGCCATTGTCGATCGTGCACTCGCCCACTGCATGCACTTTCGCGGGCGCAAGAAGCGGGCCATGATACTGCGCCGCGTCCCGACGCGCACTGCCTCGGCACACGCCGTCACTGCTAGAATGTCAGCACTGCGCGCGGAGGTTGCGCGTTCCGCGCGGTCCCGCCTGCCTGCAATCGTGCTGAGCTTCCTGCCTCCGACAGCGCGCGGTGTCATCGCCGCGATCCTGCTGTCCCTGAACGTCTGCCTGTGGTGCGCGTTGCTCTTCGCCGTGGCGCTGGTGAAGCTCATCCTGCCGTTCGCAGCCGTGCGCCAGCGCATCGATCCCGTCCTGAACCGCATCGCGACCGCCTGGATCGCCGGCAATAGCGCATGGATGAACCTCACGCAGCGCGCGCGCTGGGACGTCTCCGGCTTCGACGACCTCGATGCGCACGGCTGGTACATGGTCAACTGCAACCACCAGTCCTGGGTCGACATCCTCGTGCTGCAGCACGTGCTCAATCGGCGCATCCCGCTGCTCAAGTTCTTCCTCAAGCAGCAGCTCATGTACGTTCCCGTGATGGGTCTCGCGTGGTGGGCCCTGGACTTTCCGTTCATGCGCCGGTATTCCGACGCGTACCTGAAGCGCCACCCGGAGAAGCGCTTCGCCGACCTCGAGACGACGCGGCGGGCGTGTCGCAAGTTCGCCATCGTGCCGACGAGCGTCATGAATTTCCCGGAAGGCACGCGCTTCACGCCCGACAAGCACCGCGCGCAGCACTCCCCGTACCGCCACCTGCTCAAGCCGAAGGCCGGCGCGCTCGCGCTCTCGCTGTCGGTGCTCGGCGAGAAGTTCCAGTGGCTGCTCGACGTCACCATCGTCTACCCGGGCGGCGCACCGACGTTCTGGCAATTCATGTGCGGACGCATGCCCGAAGTGATCGTGCGCGGGCGCACGCTCCCGATTCCTCCGGACCTCGCGGTCGGCGATTACGCCACCAATCCGCAGTACCGCAAGCGCGTCCAGCGCTGGCTGGGCGAGATCTGGCAGCAGAAGGACCGCGAGATCGAGGGGCTCCTGTCGGCGCGCTGAGCGCGCCTCGGCAGGCAAACGGCCCGGCGGGGCGTTCAGCGCGCGATCGGCTCGATGAGCCCGAGGTGATCCAGCGCCGCGAGGATTGCGACGACGTTCTCCATCGTGCGCGCGTCGCGCGGCACGTCCAGGAACTCCGCGACGTGGCCACACAGCTCGTCCGTCGTGGCCGTGCCCGCCGCAATGCGCTTCAGCAACTCGCCCGCGACGATGTCCAGCAGATGGGTATTGCCGGTCAGGGGGTTGTAAACGACGTACTCGCCGCTCCAATAACGGAGCGCGAGCGCTTCATCGAGCGGCACGTGCCACGCCGTTGCCATTGCCGCCACAGCATTCTCGCCGTCTTTCATCGCGACGAACATACCAGACGACGGTCGCTGCACGGGCGACGGCGGGCGGGCAGGTCGTTCCGTGCATCGGCGGGCGCGTTCCCGCACGACCGGCGCGACGCTCCTGCCTCGCGCCCTCGAGCTGTCAGATGTCATTACATTATATCAACCGCTTACGTAATATTTCGAGGTATAACATGAGCTCTTGGGAGCCCGCGGGTAACGTCTCCCGACACGACGCTCGGGCGTGGCGCAGGGCGTCGTCCGCGTCGCGACGCAGCCGTTCACGGCGCGACTGCGCCGGGCCGCTGGCGCCGGTTGCCCGCCTCAGCGGCGAGCGTTCTTCTCGATCCAGCCCGCGAAGGCGTGCACGAACTTGCGCAGGAAGTCGCGCGTGCCGTCGTTCGTGAGCTTGCCCTCCCCATCGAACAGGGTGCCCGCGCCGCCGATGTAGGCCTCGGGCTGCTGCAGGCACGGCATGTTCAGGAACACGAGGCACTGCCGAAGGTGGTGATTCGCTCCGAACCCGCCGATCGCCCCGGGCGACACGCTGACCACCGCAGCGGGCTTGGCATCCCACACGCTCTTGCCGTATGGCCTTGAACCCACGTCGATCGCGTTCTTGAGCACGCCCGGAATCGAGCGGTTGTATTCGGGCGTGACGAACAGCACGGCGTCGAGCGGTCGCACGCGTTCGCGGAACGCGACCCACTGGGCCGGCGGATTCCCGCCTTCGTCGCCTTCCTGGTTGTACAGCGGCAGATCGCCGATCTCCACGATCTCGCTTTCGAACGCCGAACCGGCGAGGGCCATGATCGCCTGCGCCATCTTCCGGTTGAAGGAAGCCTTGCGCAGGCTTCCCACGATCACTGCGACTTTGGGCATTGCCTTGTCTCCTGATAACGCGCACCGGAGCACCCGTGCATCGGCACGCCACGATCCAGGCCAGCGCGGTCGCGCGCACCTCGGGGCACGCGCCCCATGGTGCGTTGGTCCGTCATTGCGGCCGTGCGTTCGCTCGGGCGCCTTGCCGGCGCGACCCGGTCGCGTCGTCGCAACACGCGCAGGCGTGCTGGATGCCGCGCTCCGCGCCCGTCGGAGACCGGTCCGGGAAAGTGGCTTGAATTTCGCTTGAATACGCCTCCCTGGGCGCGCGGCTCGCATTTGCAGGGTGCGCTGCCGGCAACGCGTGCGCGCCTGTTGACGAATCGCAAGGAGCCGCGCGCCCGCAGACGCGCAACACGCCTGCGTGCGCGCATCATCGATCTGTGGGCCTGCGCGGCGGTGCAGTCGCTGCACCGCACTTTGCCGGCGCACGCGATGCACGCCGCCCGCTGCAGCTTTGCAATATGTACATGAACCGGGCACTTGTTTGCATCTTCCTCGCAGCTGTCGCCGCGATGGCCAGTACCGCGGCCGACGCGAGCAGGCGCACGGTATGCACCATCACGGTCAACTCGCCCGATGAGAAGCAGGCGTTCCGGCGTCACCTGCCGGAGAGCCAATACGAGTTCGTGGAGCTCGTCGAGCGCGGCCGGCCCGACTGGCTCGAATCCGCGTGCCGCAAGGGCGTGCGCTGCGATGTGCTGATCGTGTCCGGTCACTTCAACGGCACGCAATTCCTTTCCGACCAGATCACCGCGCAGGAATACCTGCCCGTGCAGGAGATGGAGCGCGCATCGTGCAGCAACGCGTGTCCGGCGCTCTTCTCGCAGCTCAAGGAGGTCTACCTCTTCGGCTGCAACACGCTCAACCGGGAGACGATGCTCACCGTCACGCCCGACATGGTGCGCAGCCTCGTGCGCTCCGGCCATAGCGAGAGCGAGGCGCGGCGGATCGCGCAATCGCTCGTCGACCGCTACGCCGAAAGCAACCGCGACATCATGCGGCGCGTGTTCATGAACGTCCCCGTCATTTACGGCTTCTACGACACCGCGCCCCTCGGGCCCACGGCGGCCCCCATCATCGACCGCTATTTCCGGAACGCGTCCACGCGCGCGATCGGCGCGGGGCGGCCCAGCGAAAGCCTGCTGCGCATCCTCGGTCCCAACCATCTCACGTCGGCGCAGGGCATGCAGCGCGGCGATGCGCGCGAGGACTATCGCGGCGAGGTCTGCAGGCTCGTCGACGACCATGTGTCCGCTGCGGAAAAGCTCGCGTTCGTGCACGACATGCTCGATCGCGAGATGGCCGAGGTACGCCTTGCATTCGACCGCATCGAGGCCGTCGTCGCGGCGCTCACGCCCAGGCAGCGCGCCGAGCGCGGCGGTGTCCCAGGCGTTGAGAGCGATCGTGACGGATACGCCGTGCCCGGACGAGCTATCTCGCCTTCGCTCGCGACGCCGACGAGCCGGCGATCCGCGCGCGCATGCTCGCGGTCGCCCAGAACGTCGGCTGGCTCGACCACGCGCAATACCGCGACGAGCTCGCCGCGCTGGTCGACGACCTGCTCGCCAAGACGGCGATGACGACCTCCGACGTGGACCTCGTCTGCACTCTGCCCGAGCCGACTGCGCTGCTGGACGCGCTCGATGACGGCGGTGGCGTCGTCGCCGCAGCGGGCGAGCGCGCCGATCGCACTGCGGCGCTCGCGTGCCTCGGCAGTCGCGAGCACCGCGCGCGCATGCTCGGCATGCTGACGAGCCCGGACGAGCGCAGCGTGCAGATGGCGCAGGTGTACTTCAATCGCCGGCCGATCGGCGGCGCCGACGCGTTCCGCGCCGTGTCGACCGGCATCGCGCGCATGAGCGCGCCGGCAGCCCAGGTGCGGGCACTGGAGACGCTCGCACGCCAGGACGTCGCCGACCGCGAGGCGCTCTCCACGCTCACGCGCCTCTTCGCCGCAACGCCCTCGGTGCAGGTACAACGCGCGATCGCGGGGGTGCTGATCCGCGCCGACTATCGCAGCGTGGCGACGCCCGAGACCGTGGCGCTGCTGCGACAGCACCGCCTCAAGTCGCCGGACGGCCAGGACATGGTCGATGTCCTGCTCCGGCGCATGCAGATGCAGTGAATGGCAGAGCCCGATCCGCAGGCATGTCGCGAAGCCGCGTGCCCGCGTCTGCGCCGAGCGCACTACGCGCGACCCTTTCGCGACGTCCCGGCAGCGCCGTACCGGAAGTCATCGCGCTCGCGCAGCCGACCTCGGTGTCTGCGGCCCCGGCGCCACCGCCGGCGTGAGCAGGCGGTGGACATCGGTGTTATGACTTCTATATCAATAGTAATAGGCGCGTATTGTTCGCGTGTTCTCTGCGAACATTGCGAACGAGCCGCACGTGCCGGTCCTTCACGCCACGGCGGGGCAGCGCTACCGGGTCAGATGCGGGCGATGACCGCCTCCAGCCGGGACCGCACTTCGCCGGCGATCCCGGCGAGATCGACGTTGTGGATCGCGGCCATGGATGCGACGGGATCGACAGCCGAGACCTCGACGCCCTGCCCCGGCTTCTGCTGCACGACGACGTTGCAGGGCAGCATGGTGCCGATCTTGTCCTCGGCCTGCAGCGCGCGATGCGCGAACTGCGGGTTGCACGCGCCGAGGATCAGGTACGGCCGGAACTCGGCGCCGATCTTCTTCTTGAGCGTCGCCTGCACGTCGATCTCGGTGAGCACGCCGAAGCCTTCCTTGGCGAGCTCTTCGCGCACCCGGGCGACTGCCTGGTCGAACGGCAGGTCGGTGATCTTGCTGAAGTGATAGCTCATGGGCAGTTCCTTTGGGTCGGTCGAGCGCGGCATCTTGAGCCTCGTCGCCCGGGACGACCGTGATCTCGATCACAGACGCGCGGCCTTCACCTGCGACCGCTGTGACATCCGTCACAGACGGTGGCCGCTACCACGCCGAAGATTACGCCAGAAAGGCTCCCACAGCTCGAGACGACATCAACCGGAGAACACAGCATGACCAAGGACTTCCCCGCCCTCACCCGCTCGATCAGCCATTCGCTGCGGCCGTTCCGCGCCGAGGTTCCGGAGACGATGAAGGGCTTCGATGCCATGGCGCAGGCGGCGACGCGCGATGGAGCGGCACTGGACCACAAGACCAAGGAGCTCATCGCGCTCGCCCTCGGTGTGGCCGGGCATTGCGACGGCTGCATCGGATTTCATGTCAGGGCCCTCGTGAAGGCCGGCGCGACGAAGCTCGAGATGGAGGAAGCGCTCGGCGTCGCCGTGTACATGGGCGGCGGTCCGGCGCTGATGCATGCCGCCGACGCGCTCGATGCGTGGGACCAGTTCGTGGCGGCAGCCGCAGTGGCGCGACCGGCGCAGCCGGCAGCGGCATAGCCTAAACTCCCGTCCTTCCGCCGCGCCAACGCAAGGAAGGACCCATGAGCGACCAACCCGTCCTGCTGGACGTCGATGCCGGCGTCGCCCGCATCCGCTTCAACCGCCCCGCCGCGCTGAACGCGAGCGACGCGCCGCTCGCGGCGGCATTCCTGGCCGCGTGCCGCGCCATCGCCCAGCGCGACGACGTGCGCGCCGTCGTGCTCAGCGGCGAAGGCAAGGGGTTCATGGCCGGCGGCGACGTCGGCGGCATGGTCGCCGCGCTGCCCGACGCCGATCGCTTCATCGCCGCCCTGCTCGACGGGCTCCATCCGGCGCTGCTGCTGCTGACGGCGATGGACGCACCGGTCATCGCGAGCCTGCACGGCGCGGTCGCCGGGGCGGGCGCCAGCATCGCGCTCGCCGCCGACCTCGCCATCGCGGCCGACGACACGAAGCTCAACCTCGCCTACACGAAGATCGGCGCCACGCCCGATGCGGGCAGCACGTGGACGCTGCCGCGCCTCGTGGGATTGCGTCGCGCGCTCGAGATCGCGCTGTTGTCGGACACCGTCGCCGCGCCGGACGCGCTGCGGCTCGGGCTCGTCAATGCCGTGGTGCCGCGCGCTGAGCTCGCGTCCGCCACCGACGCGCTCGCGCGGCGCATCGCGGCCGGTCCGACGAAGGCTTACGGCAAGGTAAAGCGCCTGATGCGCGATTCGTTCGAGCACACGCTCGCCGAGCAGCTCGACGTCGAGCGTGCGACGTTCCTGGAGATCACGCGCAGCGCCGACTTCCGCGAAGGCATCACCGCGTTCAGCGAGAAGCGCACGCCGTCCTTCGGCGGTCGCTGACGCAGCCGATACCGCTGCGCGCGCTCGTGCCGGACGCGGCGCGCGGCGAGGACCGGCCGGTGCACGCGCCGGCACGCTACGCGATGGCTAGTCGAGGCCGATCCGCTGCACCTGCTGCCACGCCACTTCGGCGATCGTGCGCGCACGCTTTCCCGTCGTCACCGCGTCGGAACCCGCCGACGTGCCTTCGATCGCGCGTTTGGCGATGCCCTGCAGGATCGCGGCCAGCCGGAACATGCTGAAGACGACGTAGAACTCCCACTCGGCAGGATCGATGCCGGCACGGCCCGTGCGCCGGCAATACGCCGCCACGTAGTCGCGCTCCGCCGGAATGCCCAGCGCGGCGAGGTCCCGTCCGGCCATCCCCCGGAACTGCTCGGCCGTGAGGCGCCACGCCATCGCGTGATAGGAAAAGTCCGCGAGCGGATGCCCGAGGGTCGAGAGCTCCCAGTCGAGCACCGCCATGACGCGCGGCTCGGTCGGATGCACGATCGCGTTGTCGAGGCGAAAGTCGCCGTGCACGATGGATGTCTCGTCCCCCGGTGGAATGTGCGGCGGCAGCCAGTCGATGAGCGCGTCCATCGCCGCGATCGTCTCCGTTTCCGACGCGCGATACTGCCTGCTCCAGCGGCCGATCTGGCGCTCGAAGTAGTTGCCCGGCTTGCCGTAGTCGGCAAGGCCCACCGCGGCGTAATCCACGCAATGCAGCGCGGCGATGACGCGGTTCACGTCGTCGTAGAGCGCGCTGCGCTCCGCTGCATCGAGGCCCGGTAGCGCGGGATCGACGAACACGCGGCCGGGCACGTAGTCCATCACGAAGAACTCGGTGCCGATGACGCTGCGGTCGTCGCAATAGCAGAACGTGCGCGGCACCGGGACATCGGTGCCCGCGAGGGCGGTCATGACGCGGTATTCGCGATCGACCGCGTGCGCCGAGGGCAACAGCACGCCCGTGGGCTTCTTGCGCAGGACGTAGTCGTGACCGCCGGTGGCGACGCGGAACGTCGGATTCGACTGGCCGCCGGCGAGCGGCTGCACCACCACCGTGTCCCCGACCCACGGCAGGCGATCGCGCAGGTAACGCGCGAGCGCCGCCGTGTCGAAGGCGTCGCTCAGCCCCACACCTCTTGGGCGGTCTCGATGATGAGCCGCATCTTGCGCTCCTCGTCCGCGGGCGTGATCGCATTGCCGTGCACGGTGCTGGAGAACCCGCACTGCGGCGACAGGCAGAACTGGTCGAGCGGCGCGTGCTTCGCCGCTTCCTCGATGCGGCGCTTCAGCTCATCCTTGGTCTCGAGCGTCGACACCTTGCTCGTGACCAGCCCGAGCACGACCTGCTTGCCCTTGGGCAGGAAGCGCAGCGGACGGAAGTCGCCCGAGCGCGCGTCGTCGTACTCGAGGAAGTAGCCGTCGACCGCGAGCTCGTTGAAGAGCACTTCCGCCACCGGATCGTAGCCGCCTTCGGCTGCCCACGCGCTCTGGAAATTGCCGCGGCACAGGTGCACGCACACGGTCATCCCCTTCGGGCGATCCTTGATCGCGGCATTGATGAGACGCGCGTAGCGGCGCGGCAGCTCGTCCGGATCGTCGCCGCGCGCGCGTGCGCCTTCGCGCATCTTGGGATCGCACAGGTACGCGAGGTTCGTGTCGTCGAGCTGCAGGTAGGTCAAGCCTGCTTCGCCGAGCGAGCGGATCTCGTCGCGGTAGCAGGCCGCGATGTCGTCGTAGAAGGCCTCGAGGTCGGGATAGGCTTCCTTGCTGATGGCCGCGCGACCGCCGCGGAAATGCAGCATCGTGGGCGACGGGATGGTCACCTTGGGCGTGCGGGTCGTGATCGAGCGCAGGAACTGGAAGTCGGCGAGCTGGATGGGCTTCGCGTGCCGCAGCTTGCCCGTCACGTACATCACGGGCGGAGCAAAGTCGACGTCGCCCGATGCGCCGTGGAAGCGCGAGGCGATGCCGCCGCGCACCTCGACGCCCTGGAGCTGCTCCAGGAAGTCGACGTGGAAGAACGTGCGGCGATACTCGCCGTCGGTGATGCCCTGCAGGCCCCACGACTCCTGGCGCTGCACGACGCCGCGGATCGCGCGATCCTCGACTTCCCGCAGCTGCGCGGCCGTGATCTCCCCTTTCCTGCGCTGCTCGCGTGCCGCGAGCAGCTCCGGCGGGCGCAGGAAGCTGCCGACGTGGTCGGCGCGAAACGGCGGTGTCGTCCGCATGGCCATGGTGCTCTCCTCCTTTACGGGAAACGGGATTCTAGCGCGCGCATCAGGTGAGCTCGGATCCGGCGCGCCGGCGCGGTCCGACGCCGACACCGAGATGCTGCTCCAGCGCGGCGCTGTCGGCGAGCAGCGCGGGCGAAGGGCCTTCGTGCGCCACGTGCCCGCGGGCGAGGATCACCGCGCGATCCGTCATGCCGAGGATCTTGCGTGCATTCTGCTCCACGATGACGGTGGACAGGCCCTCGTCGCGCACGACGCGCCGCAACGCCCCGAGCAGCTCGTCCACGATGATCGGCGCGAGGCCTTCGAGCGGCTCGTCCAGAAGCAGCACGCGCGGATTGAGCATGAGCGCACGGCCGACCGCGAGCATCTGCTGCTCGCCACCGGAGAGCTGCGTCCCGAGGTGCCGGCGCCGTTCCGCGAGCCGCGGAAAGAGCTCGTTCACCCGCGCCAAGGTCCACCGGCCCGGACGCGCGACCGCGGTCAGATTCTCCTCCACCGTGAGCGATCGGAAGATGTTGCGCTCCTGCGGCACCCAGCCGATGCCCGCCTGCGCGCGTTGCTCCGGGCGCAGGGGCGTCAGGTCCGTCGTGCCGAGGCGAATGCTGCCCGCGAGGCGGCGCGTGAGGCCGACGATCGAGTTGACGAGCGTCGTCTTGCCCATGCCGTTGCGACCGAGCAGCGCGAGCGACTCGCCCGCGCCGAGGGTGAGGCTCACGTCGCGGAGCACCGTGGCCTCGCCGTAGCCGGCGCTCAGGTGCTCGATGGCGAGCAGCTCATCCAACCGCGCTCTCCTCGCCCAGGTACACCGCCTTCACGCGCGGATCGTGCGCCACTTCGTCCGGCGTGCCTTCGACGAACAGCGCGCCGCTCACGAGCACGGAGATCCGCTGCGCGTAGCTGAACACGAGGTCCATGTCGTGCTCGATGAAGAGCACGGTGACATCCGCCGGCAATGCGCCCACCGCGGCGAGGATCTCGTGCCGCTCGTCCTCCGGCACGCCGGCGGCCGGCTCGTCGAGCAGGAGCACCTGCGGCCGGCACGCGATCGCGAGCGCGATCTCGAGCAGGCGCTGCTTGCCGTACGGCAGATGAACCGTCCGCTCGTGCATGACGTCGGCGAGATGGAAGCGCTCGAGGATCTCGCCGATCGTGAGATCGATGTCCGCTTCGCTGCCCGCGGTGCGCCACCAGTCCGCCCCGCCGCCCGCGCGCTCGGACACCGCAAGGCCGATGCTTTCGAGCGGCGTGAGGTCCGCGAAGAGCTGGTTGATCTGGAAGGTGCGCACGAGGCCGCGCGTCACGCGTCGATGCGGCGGCAGGCGCGTGATGTCCTCGCCGCCGAGCAGGATGCGGCCCTGCGTGGGCTGCAGCACCCCCGAAAGCAGGTTGAGCACCGTCGTCTTGCCCGCGCCATTGGGACCGATGAGCGCGTGGCGCGCGCCGCGCGGAAGGCGCAGCGTGACGTGGTCGACGGCAACCAGCCCGCCGAAGCGGACGGTGAGGTCGATCGTCTCGAGGGCGGCGGGCGCCGTCACGATGCTGCGCTGCCCGCCGCGGTCTGTGCCGCCGTAGCATCGCGCCGGTCCTTCGCATCCGTGGCTTCATGGCGTCGCTTCGCGGACGGCCGCAGATGCGCCTCGCGACGAACGCGCCCGCAGCAGCCGCCGCGGCCACCTCCCGAAGCGTTCGCGGCCGATCAGCACGATGGCGACCAGGATGAGGCCGATCCAGAACTGCCAGTACTGCGGCGTCAGTGCGGCAAGCCAATCCTGCAGCAGCTTGAACACGATCGCGCCCACGAGGCCGCCGTACAGGTACCCGATGCCGCCGAGGATCAGCACGAGCAGGAGGTCGGCCGAGCGGTCGAACGACAGCACGTCGAGCGAGCAGAACTGGCTCGTCTGGGTGAGCAGCGCACCGGCGACGCCGGCGTAGAACCCGGCGACGGTGTAGATCGCGACCAGCCGCCGATCCACCGGAATGCCGATCGCCTGCGCGCGCAACGCGTTGCCGCGCACCGCGCGCAGCGACAGTCCGAACGGCGAGTGCACGAGCCGGCGCGCGACGAAGAACAGCACGAACAGCACGGCCAGGCTGTACGCATACGCAACGTGACCGGCGATGTCGAACGAGAACCGCCCGAAGATCGGTGCGATCGTGATCCCCTGCAAGCCGTCGGCACCGCCCGTCAGCGACGAGAGCTGGTTCGCGATTTCGCGCAGGACGAGCGCAATGCCGAGCGTCACCATCAGCCGCGTGAGGTCCGATCCGCGCAACACGAGGAAGCTCGTCGCGAATCCGAGCAGCGCCGCGATGACGCCCGAGGCGACCAGGTTGAGAATGGGATCGGCGACCAGGCCATGGATCGCGAGCAGCCCCGCAGCATAGGCGCCCAGCCCGAAGAATGCGGCATGACCCAGCGACAGGATTCCGGCGTAACCGAGGATCAGGTCGAGCGAGAGCGCGAACAGCCCGAGGATCGCGATCTCGGTGAGGATCAGGTGCTTGCCGGGAAACGCGAACAGCGTCGCCGCCGCGATCGCCCAGAACGCGATCTCGCTCGCCCGCCATCGCGCACGCCGCGACAGATACTCGCGTACCCTCGCGGCGAGCGCCGGTACGGCGGAGGCGTCGCTCATCGCGATGCCCGGGAGAACAGGCCGCGCGGACGCCAGATCAGCACGGCGATCATGATCGAGTAGATGACGAAGCCGCCGAACTTCGGGACGTAGTACTTGCCTGCGACATCGCCGATGCCCAGCAGCAACGCGGCAAGGAACGGTCCCGTGATGCTCGACGTGCCGCCGACCGCGACGACGATGAGGAAGTAGATCATCGACTTCAGCGGGAACCCGGGATCGAGGCCGAGGATCTCGGCCCCCAGCGCTCCTCCGAGGCCTGCGAGGCCGGAGCCGACGGCGAACGTCGTCGCGAACACGCGGTTCACGCTGATGCCGAGGCCGCGTGCGGTGGGCGGATCGTCGACGGCGGCACGCAACCGGCTGCCGAAACGCGTGCGACTCAGCACGAGCTGCAGCGAGAGCGCGAGCACCCCGCAGACCACGATGATGAGCAGGCGATAGCGCCCGATGCCCACGCCGAACACGTTGAACTGGCCTTCGAGCGCCGGCGGCAGCTTCGCGAACACCTGCGACGAGCCGGCGAAGAAGTCGACGCCCGCCACGGCCATGAATACCAGGCCGATCGTGAACAGCACCTGGTCGAGATGAGTGCTCGCGTACACGCGGCGATACAGCGTCGCTTCGAGCAGCTGCCCCGATCGCCGCCGCGCCGAGGAACGCGAGCGGCAGCGAGGCGAGAAACGGCAGCCCCAGCCGGTTCACCAGCACCACGGTGATGTAGCCGCCCGCCATCGCGAACGCGCCGTGCGCGAGGTTGATGAAGTTCATCAACCCCAGCGTGACCGCGAGGCCGCACGCGAGCACGAACAGCAGCATGCCGTAGGCGATGCCGTCGAACAGGATCGTCAACACGGTGCCGCCGGCGCCGGCAGGTCGTGACGGGAAGCGGGCGCGGCATCGGCCGCGCCATGCGGTCGGTCGCTGCGGCCGCCGCGCGCTTCGCCGGTCACTTCTTCATCTTGCCCGGGTCTTTCACTTTCTCGAAGGTCTCGAACTCCACGTTGTAGAGCTCCCCGCCGACCTTCTCGACCCTGCGGACGTAGATGTTCTGGATGATGTCGCGCGTTTCCGGATCGATCTGGATCGGCCCGCGCGGGCTTTCCCAGGCCATCCCCTTCATGGCCCCGATCAGCGCGTCGCCGTCGGTCGCGCCGTTGGTCTTCTTGAGCGCCGCGTAGATGAGGTGCATGCCGTCGTAGCCACCCACGGACATGAAGTTCGGGCGCATGCCGTTGTTCGCCTTCTTGAAGGCGGCGACGTACGCCTTGTTCATCGCCGAGGGGTGCGCGGCCGAGTACATGTGCGCCGTGACGATGCCCAGCGCGGCATCGCCCATGCCGGGCAGCAGATCGTCGTCGGTCACGTCGCCCGGGCCGATGAGCTTGATGCCCGCCTTGTCGAGACCGCGCTCCGCGTACTGCTTCATGAACACGCTGCCCTGGCCCGAGGGCATGAACACGAAGATCGCGTCGGGCGACGCATCGCGTGCGCGCTGCAGGAAGGGCGCGAAGTCGGGATTCGCCAGCGGCACCTTGAGCTCGGCCACCACCTGGCCGCCACCCTTGGTGAATGCTGCCTTGAACGATTCCTGCGCGTCGATGCCCGGCGCGTAGTCGGACACCAGCGTCACCACCTTCTTCACGTTGTTCTTCACCGCCCAGTCGGCGATGATGGTCGACGACTGCGGCAGCGTGAAGCTCGTGCGCACGATGTACGGCGAGCGCTCGGTGATGATCGACGTGCCCGCCGCCATGACGACTTCGGGCACCTTCGCCTGCGTCGCGAGCGGAGCAACCGCGAGCGCCGTCGGCGTGATTCCGAACCCCGCGATGAAGCTCACCTTGTCGTTGACGATGAGCTCCTGCGCGATGCGCTTGGTGTTGTCGGGCACCGCGCCGTCGTCCTTGACGATGACCTCGACCTTCTTGCCCGCGACCGTGTCGCCGTTCTGCTGCATGTAGAGCTTGACCGCGGCCTCGATCTGCTTGCCGGTGGAAGCCTGGGGCCCGGTGAGCGGAATGATGAGGCCGACCTTGACCTGGGCGTGGGCGAGCCCGGTGGCCCCCAATCCTGCGGCGAGCGTGATCGCCGCCGCAATACGGCGCGTGCGTTGCAGCATTTCTCCTCCTCGTGTGCCGAGCTGTTGTCGTGCTGTCGGGCCGCCTTGGTCCGGAAGGCATGCATTCCCGGATCGGCGTTCTCGCGCAGCGACCGCGCGCAATAGTACACGCAGAACCGGCCGTCGAGCGCATCGCGGCCGCGACAAATGCGTGCGCTCGCGCCACGGTGGCCGCCTCGCCTGCGGCGTCGCCTCCGGGGTCGCCAGCTCCGGGCAGCCGGACGCGGCGTGGATCAGCCTGCGCCGTACAGCGTGACGACGCAGGCGCCGCCGAGGCCGATGTTGTGCTGCAAGGCGAGGCGCGCGCCGGGCACCTGGGTCGCACCGGCATCGCCGCGGAGCTGACGCGTGAGCTCGTAGCACTGCGCAAGGCCCGTGGCGCCCAGGGGATGCCCCTTCGACAGCAGGCCTCCCGACGGATTCACCACGACCTTGCCGCCATAGGTGTTGTCGCCATCGTCGACGAACTTCTGCGCCCCGCCTTCCGGGCAGAACCCGAGCGCCTCGTACGTGACCACCTCGTTCTGGGCGAAACAGTCGTGCAGCTCGCAGACGTCGACGTCGTCCGGACCGACGCCGGCCGCCTCGTACACCTGCCGCGCCGCGGAGCGCGACATGCGCGCACCGACGAGATCGATCATCGAGCGCGTGTCGAAGGTGTCGGGGCGATCGGTCGCCATCGCCTGCGCGAGGATGCGCACGTTGCTCGCAAGATCGTGCTTCCGGGCGAAGGCGTCGGAGACCACGACGGCGGCCGCCGCACCGCAGGTGGGCGGACACGCCATGAGGCGCGTCATGACGCCCGGCCACAGCGCAGGCGATGCCAGCACTTCGTCCGCATCGACGACCTTGCGCAGCAGCGCGAGCGGATTGTGGGCGGCGTGCCGGCTCGCCTTCGCGCGCACTTTCGCGAACGTCGAGAGCGGCGTGCCGTAGCGCTCCATGTGCTCGCGCCCCGCGCCGCCGAAATAGCGCAGCGCGAGCGGCAGGCCTTCGCCACCGGCGATCTCGTCGCACAGCGCATCGAAGCGCGCGAACGTGTTCGGGACGGTCGTTCCAGTGCGTGGTGAGCGCGCCAGGCTGCATCTGCTCGAAGCCGACCGCGAGCGCGCACTGTGCCGTGCCGCTCTCGACCGCCTGCCGCGCGAGGTACAGCGCCGTCGAGCCGGTCGAGCAGTTGTTGTTGACGTTGACGATCGGCACGCCGGTCATGCCGACCTCGTAGACCGCGCGCTGGCCGCTGGTGGAGTCGCCGTACACGTAGCCGGCGTACACCTGCTCGATCGCGTCGTACGCGAGCCCCGCATCGGCGAGCGCGCGGCGAATCGCAGCCGCGCCCATTGCATCGTAGCTCTCGCTCGCGCCCGGCTTGGCGAAAGGGATCATCCCCACGCCAGCCACTCTCACCTTCTCACCCATGCACCCTGCTCCCGTTTCCGACCGCTCTGTGCGAACGCTTCATTGTAGTCCGGCGAGGGCTTGCGGCGCCGCGCTGCGGGGTCGCTGCGCCGCGAAGCGCACGGTGACCTTGAGGCCCGTTCCGGCAGGGCCGCTCGCGAGGTCGAGTTGCGCATGACACAGCTCGGCGATGCGGCGCACGATGGACCATCCCAGGCCGCTCCCCTGGGGATCGACGGCTTCACCGCGATGGAAGCGCTCGCCCAGTCGTGCGCGAACCGCGGGCGGAAGTCCGGGCCCGTCGTCGATCACTTCGCACACGGGGCCGTCGGCTGCGCTGACCCGCACCTCGACGTGGTGGCCCGCGCCACCGCAGTAGCGCACGGCATTGTCGACGAGGTTGCGCAGCAGGATGCGCAGCTGCGTGGGCTCGAGCGCCACCGGTACCGGCGCCGCGGCGTCCAGCGACAGCTCGACGCCGCGCTCGTACGCGAGCTGCGCGGCATCGGCCGCAACGTCGCGCGCGACGGCCGCGAGGTCCGTACGCTCTGCTGCTTCGGGAGTCGCATCGATGCGCGCGGGATCGAGGCGGGCCAGCGTGAGCAGCTGGTCGATCAGATGGGCCGCCCGATCGCAGCCGGCAAGCACTCCGCGCAGCGCCTTTGCGCGCTCTTCCTCGTCCGCGCTGGCGAGCGCCACCTCGGCCTGGGCGCGCAATGCCGCCACCGGCGTGCGCAATTCGTGGGCGGCATCGGCCGTGAACCGGCGCTCCTGCTCGAGCAGCGTCTGCACGCGCTCGAACAGCGCGTCGAGGCTCGCCACGAGCGGCGCGACCTCGCGCGGCACGCGGGGCGCCTGGAGCGGTGCGAGGTTCGCCGGATCGCGCGCGGCCACTTCCTTGCCCAGTGCACGCAGCGGGCGCATGCCGAAGCCGATCGCAAGCGAGACCAGGAGCCCGACCAGCGGCAACGCCACGAGCAACGGCACGGCAAGGTTGCGCGCGATCGCGAGCGCGATGTCGTCGCGCGCGTGCCGCTGCTCGCCCACCTGCACCAGCACGTCGCCCTCTGCGCTGCGCGTCGAGAACACGCGCCACGGCCTGCCGTCGATGACGACGTCGTCGAAGCCCTCGTCGCGCGAGGACAGCCGGCGATCGGGCGCGCTCGCCGAGTGCGTGCGCAGGTGGGTGCCGCGGTCCCAGATCTGGAACACGACGCGCCGTGCGTAGCGATGCAGCTGCGGGGCGTGCTCGAGGTCGAGCTCCTCCGCGCCGCCCTCCGATCCCATCAGCACGAGGGCCGCGGACTGCACGAGATAGCCGTCGAGCAGCTCGTCCGCTTCGTGCCGGGCATCGCGATACGCGAACGCGGCGGCGCAGATCCACGCCACCGCGACCGTCCCCAGGACGACCACGAGCATGCGATTGCGCAGCGAACCGGCGCGCACCTCACGCATGCCGGTCCTTGGGGATCATGTAGCCCACGCCGCGCACCGTGCGGATGGCATCGGCGCCGAGCTTGCGGCGCAGGTGATGCACGTGCACCTCGACGGCGTTGCTGCCGACCTCCTCGCCCCACGGATAGAGCAGCTCCTCGATCTGCTCGCGCGAAAGCGCGCGTCCGGCGTGCCGCAGCAGCTCGTGCAGCAACGCGAACTCGCGCGGCTGCAACGCGACCGCGGCGCCGCACACGGTGACCTCGCGCGCCGCGGGATCGAGCTCGATCGCGCCGGAGCGCAAGCGCGGCGAAGCTTCCCCGCCCGCACGGCGGACCAGCGCGCGCAAACGGGCGGCCACTTCCTTGATGTCGGCGGGCTTGACGAGGTAATCGTCGGCGCCGCTGTCGAGGCCGCGAATGCGATCGTCCACGCGATCGCGCGCGGTCAGGATCAGCACGGGAAGCGCATTGCCGGCACGTCGCAAGCGCGCGAGGAGCTCGTCCCCCGAGCGGCGCGGCAGGCCGAGATCGAGCACGAGCGCTGCATAGGGGAAGCCCGCGAGCGCCTGCTCCGCGGCGATGCCGTCGCGCACCCAGTCGACGTCGAGGCCAGCCTGCCGCAACCCGGCCTGCAGACCGTCGCCCAGGAGCGGATCGTCTTCAGCGAGCAGTACGCGCATGGTGGTGAATCGGTCGTCCTTCCCCAGAGCCCCTGCTCGCGTGCGGACGCAAGGACGCCAGACTAGGGGGAGCGCCTTAACGGACCCTTAACGTCACCTCCGGCGCGCCTCGGCGGTGAACCGGCGCGATTCAGCCGCCCTTCTGGTACGTGCCGACGAGGACGGCCTGGCCGAGCACGTGGCCGTGCATGGCGCGCTCGAGCGCCGCCTTGTCGGGATGCTTCAGGTCCGGAAGGACCGTATCGAGCGCGTACAGCTTGTGGAAGTAGCGATGGCGCCCGATCGGCGGACACGGTCCGCCGTATCCGGTGCGGCCCCAGCCGTTCGTGCCTTCGCGCGTCCCGGCAGGCAGCGCACTTGCAGCGACGGCTTCGGGCAGAGCCGTTGCGGAGGCCGGAATGTCGTACAGCACCCAGTGCACCCAGGTCATCTTCGGCGCGGCCGGATCGGGCGCATCGGGATCGTCCATGATGAGCGCAAGGGTCTTCGTGCCCGCCGGCAGACCGGACCACGCGAGCGGCGGCGAGGCGTCCTTGCCCTCGCACGTGTAGAGCTTCGGCATCGCGCCGTTCGGGGCGAATGCCGTGGATGTGATGGCGAACGTCATGGCTTTGTCCTCCGCGTCAGCGAGCGTGACCGTCGCCGCGAGCGCAACGATTGCGGCGACGACGCGTGCGCGTCGCACGACATGCCTCACTCGCGATCGCGCCTGCGCGCAAACGGCAGCAACAGCGACAGCGATTTCAGCAGCAGCTCGGTCTGGCGTGCGAACTGCTGCTGCGCCTGACCGACCATGTCGGCGTACGCGCTCGCGGGCAGCTCGCCGTCGAAGCTTTCCTGCGTGAGCTTGCCGTCCTCGAACGTCGCACTGCGCGAGCGCACACGGGTGCTGCCGCCCGTGCTCGAGACTTCCGTGGAGGAATAGCGAAAGCTGATGAAGCCGTGGCGGCGGACCGCGGGACCGATGACGTCGACGGTGTCGTGATCGATCTCTACCGGTACGCGCGGCGCGGCCTTGACGGGATAACGGGGCATGGCGCGATCTCCGTGATGCGAAGAACCGATTTTACGCTTCGCCCACGCCGTCGCATCGCGCGACGTTACGGCCCGTCCACCACCTTGCGCGCGGCGAGGTCGCGGATCTCGGCCTCCGACAGCCCGAGCCAGTCCTGCAGCACCGCCGCGGTGTCCTCGCCCAGACGCGGCGCATGCGTCGCAGGTGCGGCGGTCCATTGCCCGGCCCGGATCGGACACGCCGCAACGTCGACGCGCCGCGCGCCCTGATCGAGGGCCTGGATGGACGCGTTGTGCCGAACCTGCTCGGTGTGCACGGCATCGTGCAGCTCGAGCACCGGACTGTTCGGAACATCCGCCGCGTCGAGGATCGCGAGCCATTCCGCGCGCGGCCGCGCCGCGAAGATGCGCTCGAGCTCGCCCACGAGCTCCGCGCGATGCGCGAGGCGCGCAGCATTCGTGGCGAAGCGCGGATCCTCGATCCACGTTTCCCGGCCGAGGGCGCGACACAGGTTGTGCCAGAACTCGCGCGTGAAGGCGCCGACCATCACGTACTCGCCGTCGGCGCACACGAACGCCTGGTACGGCACGATCTGCGCGTGACCGCGACCGAGGCGCTCGATGCGCTGCCCGAGCGTAGCCACACCCGGGATGTAGTTGCACATCATGTTGAGCGACGCCTCCAGCATCGCCACCTCGACGTGCTGTCCTTCGGGAAAGCGGTCGCGCGCGAACAGCGCGGCCAGCACACCGGAGAGCCCGAACAGGCCGCTCGAGAAATCCGAGATCGGCGCGCCGATGCGCACGGGTCCGCCGCCGACCTCGCCGGTGATGCTCATGAGGCCCGACACGCTTTGCATGATGATGTCGTTCGCCGGCCGCTTCGACCACGGACCGGAGGCGCCGAACGCGGAGATGGAGCAGTACACGAGCTTCGGCCGCAGCTTGCGCAACGCGTCGAACCCGAGCCCGAGCCGGTCCATCACGCCGGGCCGGAAATTCTCCACGACGACGTCGGCGTGTGCCGCGAGCTTGCGCGCAAGCGCCGCGCCTTCCGGTTGCGCGAGGTCGACGACCAGGCCCTTCTTGTTGCGGTTGAGGCTGATGTAGTAGTCCGACTCCTTCGGCCCGAGCATCGGCACGGGCACGCCCATCGAGCGGCTGCCGTCGCCGTGGCGCGGCTTCTCGATCTTGATCACCTCCGCCCCGAGATCGCCCATGAACATCGTCGCGAACGGCGCGGCGGCCGCATGGCTGAAGTCGAGCACGCGAATGCCGGCGAGCGGCCGCGCTGCGGCGGCGGTCGACGCTTGCGGCATCACGCGCGTCCGTCGGCTTCGTGGTCGATCGGAAACTCCGGCAGCGGCGCGCCGTGCGAGGGCAGCGCCACGATCGCGTGGCCCGGCATGATGTCGTCGCCGCGCTGATTGACGCCGTGGAACTCGCACGCGACGTAGCCGATGCCCGTCTTCGCACCGCGCCACTTGTCCGTGACGTGACCGCTGATCCACACCGTGTCGCCGAGGAAGTTCATGTTGCGATACTTGGCGAACACCTCGGCGACCCAGCCGTCGTCCCCCGCCCAGTTGGTCATAAGGTGCGTCGCCCAGGCGCCGCGCTGCGAGCCGTAGTCGTACGGCGCGGGCATGCCGATCTCCGCGGCCATGAACGAGTCCCAGTGCACGCGCTCGACGGCCTGCGGAATGCCCGTCTCGGGATCCTTCACCGCGATCTTCGGCGACTGCTGGCGATACGCGAGCCAGTACTGGCCGCTGCGGATGTGCGGCGAGCCCACGCCCATCATCCACGCGATCATGTCGGCCACGGTGAGCGGACCGCGCACGATCGGCTGGACGCGATCGCCGACGTTCACGTCCTCCCAGTACCGCGGCGCCTTCCCGCGCACCTCCTCGGCCGCGGCGTCGGCATCGATGCGCCGGATATCCTCGTCGCTGTAGCGCGCACGCGGCACGTCCATGTACTTGCCGATCTCCTTGCCCGCATGACGCTCCGTGCGCACGGCCGACATCACGCAGCGGGCCACGAGCTCGTCGCGCTGGTTGTAGTAGCGGAACTCGCGCACCTGCATCATCGAGCGCCCGGCATACGTCCCCGTGCGCTCGTCGAGCGCGGTCATCTCCTTCGTGGCGCGCACCTCGTCGCCGTCGAGCAGCGGCCGGTAGTACGTCCAGCGATCGCTCGCGTGCAGGCCGTGCACGCCGGGGAGGCCCTCGCCGCGGCGCATGTCCCAGCTGCCCCACGTCACCGCGTAGAACAACGACGGCGGCGCCATGCAGCGGCCGTAGCGGCTCGCCTTGCCGTGCGCGGGATCGATCCACAGCGGATTCATGTCTCCGATCGAGCGCGCGGCGTGGCGGATGCTGTCCGAATTCACGTAGCGGACGAACGGCTCCTCGATCGGATAGACCTTGTGCAGGCGCCGGCGCACCTGCTCCACGGCCTCGTCGGTGATTCGTCCGTACGTCCCCGCCTCGCCATCGTCGGCTGCGCGTTGCGCTTCCTTGTGCATCAAGTCCTCGTTGCCCATCACCCGCCCCCTCGTCCGCTGCGTCGTTTCCCCGTGCTTTCGCATGGGGTCCTGCATGTTGCGGCATGCGCTCTAGAGCTTCAGCAGGACCGACTCCGGCGTGACCTTGTCGAGCCCCGGCAGATTCGAAGCGGAACGCAGGAGCCGGATCTCCTGCTTCACGTCGGCCTCCGTGAGCACCGGCCGCGTCCAGTTGGCGGCCTGCTGGGCGAACGCCAGGTCGAGTCCGGCCTGGTCGATCTTGGGATAGGCCTTGGCGAGTGCGCGCTTGGCCTCGTCGGGCTTCTGCTTCACGAGCGTCGCGACGTCCTCGAGCGCGGCGCGGAACTTGCGGATGACCTCGGCGTTTGCCGCGGCGGCCGCGGGGGTGGTCAGCAGGCACGACGAGCTCGCAGGCGAGACGTCGGCCGGGAATTCGCCCTTCGGGCCATCGATCCACAGCACGCCGGTGCCTTTGAGCTGCGGCACTCCGGAGAACGGCGAGCTCGCCATGATGCCGTCGATTGCGTTGCTCTCGAGCGCGGCGATCATCGCGGGCTGCGCCATGTAGGTGTATTTCACCTTGGCGCCCGCCGTAGCCGCCGACGACTTGAGGGGACCGAGCAGCGCCGACGTGGCGCTCGGGACCGCGATCGTGAGGCCATCGAGCGCGCGCAGCCGATCGTTGATCGGCGCATCGGCGCGCACGCCGAGCTTGGCCGCTGCGGCCTTGGACAGCACCACCGAGCCGGCGAGCCCGCGGTAGATGTTGGCCGCGATCACCACGTCCTGGCCACGCGCACGGGCGGCCAGCGCTTCCGGCGGTCCCGCGGCGGCGAATTGGACCGACCCGGCGAGCAGCGCGGCCATCGCCGCATTGCCGCTGTCCATCACGGTCACCTTCACCTGCAATCCGTGCTTCGCGAACACGCCCGCGTTCTCGGCGATGCGAATCCCGCCCAGCGCCAGACTGGTCGAGCTCACCGCAAGGTTGATCGCTTGCGGCGTCGACTGCGCCTGCGCGGGGAACCCCGGCGCCAGAGTCGCGCCCGAGACGAACGCGGCGATCGCGAACCGTCGGAACCACGCAACACTTCCCTTCATCGATCTTCTCCTCGTGTTCGGTGTGCGGCGCCCTGCGCAGCCGCACGCAAAGCCTACACGTTGCGACGTGCTGCGGCTAGCTGCCGCGACGCGCGACGCACCCCTTCGTTGCGCCGGCGTCCGCGGCGTTCGGCATCTCGAACGCGCGTGCGCACCGCGGGGACGCCGCAAGCACGATCATGTCCTGCTCGACGTCGCGCCCTGCAACTCCAAGACTTGCCGCATGCGCCTGCGCCGCATCGCGGTCTCTGCGCTTGAGGAACCTCAACGAACATCGCCGAGCGTGGTCTACATTGAGGAAAGCAAGGTCGTGCCGCGACGAGGGCACGCGAGGACGTACGACGGGAGCCGCGGGAGCGATGGCGCACTGGGAACACTACTCGCACATGGCGGACATCGGCGTGCGCGGCCACGGCGCGAGCAAGGCCGAAGCGTTCGAGCAGGCGGCGATCGCGCTTACGGCCGTCGTCACGGATCCGGCCGGTGTCGCGGCCCGCGAGGCCGTCGACATCGCATGCGAAGCGCCGGATGCAGAGTTGCTCCTGGCCGAGTGGCTCAATGCCGTCATCTACGAAATGGCGACGCGCCGGATGCTGTTCAGCCGTTTCCAGGCGACGATCGACGGTACGCTCCTCGCAGGCCGCGCGTGGGGCGAACCCGTCGATGTCGCGCGTCATCATCCCGCGGTCGAGATCAAGGGCGCGACGTACACCACGTTGCGCGTCGCGCGCGAGGCGCAAGGCTGGATCGCGCAGACGGTCGTCGATGTCTGATTCGAACGCCATCGTGCAACGCCCCGCGGACGCCTGAAATGAAACGTCCCCCCGAACTCGCTTCGCTCGCTCCTCCCGAGGGGGCGTGTCAGTGGCTTCGGGCGGCCGGGCGCCACTGACATGGACCCGAGCCGCTTCGTGCGCCGTTCCGGGATCGAGTGGGAGATCGCCCCGCACGGCGCAATGCGCGTGCCGCCGCTGATCTTGCGAGCGAAGCGCTCATCCGCGCGATGGACGACAAGGTCTTCGAGCAGGCAGTGAACGTGGCGAGTCTTCCCGGCATCGTGCGGGCGTCGTATGCGATGCCCGACGCGCACTGGGGGTACGGCTTCCCGATCGGCGGCGTCGCGGCGTTCGACCCGGCCGAGGGCGGCGTCGTGTCCGCGGGCGGCGTCGGCTTCGACATTTCCTGCGGCGTGCGCTGCCTGCACACCGGCCTCGTGCGCGACGACGTGATGCGCGTGCAGCGTCGCCTCGCCGACACGCTGTTCGAGCGCATCCCCGCGGGCGTGGCCAGCACCGGGACGATCCACCTGAGCGCGGCGGAGATGGACGCGATGCTCGCGGGCGGCGCACGCTGGGCCGTCGAGCGCGGCTTTGGCCGCAGCGACGACCTCGCCCGCGTCGAGGAGCGCGGGCAGATGCTGCACGCGAAGCCCGGTAACGTGTCGCCGCAGGCGAAGAAGCGCCAGCGCGACGAGATGGGCACGCTCGGCAGCGGCAATCACTACCTCGAAGTGCAGGAAGTCACGGCGATCTATGCCGACGACGTCGCGCGCACGTACGGGCTCGCATTAGGCTCCGTCGTCCTCAGCATTCACTGCGGCTCGCGCGGGCTCGGCCATCAGATCGGCACCGAGTTCCTGAAGCGCATGGCGATCGCCGCTCCGGCCTACGGGATCACGCTGCCCGATCGCGAGCTCGCGTGCGCGCCGATCGAATCCGAGGTCGGCCAGGACTACCTCGGCGCGATGCGCGCCGCGATCAACTGCGCGCTCGCGAATCGGCAGGTGCTCACGCATCTCGTGCGCGAGGTGTTCCACGACGTGCTGCCGCGCGCCAACCTCGATCTGCTGTACGACGTCTCCCACAACACCTGCAAGCTCGAGGAACACGAGGTGGAGGGCCGCAAGCGCAAGCTGTACGTGCACCGCAAGGGCGCCACGCGCGCGTTCGGCCCGGGCCATCCCGACCTGCCCGAGTCGCTGCGCTCCGCGGGGCAGCCGGTGCTGATCGGCGGGTCCATGGGCACCGCGTCGTACGTGCTTGCGGGCACGGCGAGCTCCGAAGCGCGCGCATTCTCCTCCGCGTGCCACGGCGCAGGTCGCGCGATGAGTCGACACCAGGCGATGCACACGTGGCACGGGAGGCAGGTGATCGACGATCTGGCGGCGCGCGGGATCCTCGTGCGCAGTCCCTCGAGTCGCGGCGTGGCGGAAGAAGCGCCGGGCGCGTACAAGGACGTGACCGAGGTCGTCGACGCGGCCGACGCAGCGGGCCTCGCGCGCAAGGTCGCGCGCGTCGAGCCGCTGGTGTGCGTCAAGGGGTGAGCAGTTCATTGTCCCGAACCCTTGTTCGGGACACGCGCCGGGTCCAAGATCCCCGCATTCACGGGACCTCGGCGAGCTCGCCGCGGTCGAACAGCAACGCCCGGCGCTCGAGCTCGACGTCCACGAAGAGACCCGGCTCCCGGAAGGGCCGGTTCACGGGCGCGGGATGAAAAGGGGTGCGCGAGATGTTGGCTCGACATTCCCGCCCGGAGATCTCGGGATCCTGGACGGCCGCACGAATCGTAAGGCAACATGCGCGCGGGCGACTAACCGCTGTCGGACCCCGAGCGCGCACACGATGCGGAGTGCTCGGAGCTTCGGGTTATTCATCGATCTGGAGGCAAAAGATGCGTGTCCTCGGCATGGGTTTGATCCTGGCGTCGGTCCTTTGGAGCGCGAATGCAGCGGCGGTGCCGGACTACGCCGGCCAGGTGACGAAGCCTGCGGCGCCCGGCAAGGCCGTGGCGGTCGTCGCGGGCGGCTGCTTCTGGGGCGTGGACGCTGTCTTCAAGCACGTCAAGGGCGTCTCGCGCGTGGTCTCCGGCTATGCCGGGGGTAGCGCATCGACGGCGCACTACATGGTGGTGAGCACCGGCGCAACGGGTCACGCCGAGTCGGTCGAGATCACCTACGACCCGGCCCAGATCTCGTACCCCGAGCTGCTCAAGGTCTTCTTCACCGTGGCCCACGATCCGACGCAGCTCAATCGACAGGGGCCCGACCACGGGACGCAGTACCGCTCCGCCATCTTCTACGCCAACGACGAGCAGAAGAAGATCGCACTCGACTACATCGCGCAACTCAATCAGGCGAAGAGCTTTCCGAAGCCGATCGTCACGCAGGTGACGGCGCTCGAGAAGTTCTATCCCGCCGAGGACTACCACCAGAACTACCTCGCGCTGCACCCGAACGAGCCCTACATCGTGTACAACGACCTGCCCAAGCTGCAGGATCTCAAGAAGACGTTCCCGAACCTGTATCGGCCGGTGCCCGGCACGCAGTACTGATCCGAAGGGGACCTGCGAACCGCGCTGCAGGTCGAGCAGCCGCTGCACGCCGAAGCCGCGCGGGCCCGGACGTCAGCGGGAGCGGATGATGCGCCCGATCCCCACGATGCGCTCGATGACGAGCACCATCGCGAGGATCAGCGCGATCTGCAGCGTCGAGGCCGCCGCGATCACCAGCTGGCTGCCCTGGAACTGCAGGTAGCTGAAGATCTCGATCGGCAGGGTCGTGAGCCCCGGGCCGGTCAGGAACAGCGCCGTGTTGAGCTCGCCGAAGGAGACGATGAAGGCGAACAGCCACCCCGACAGCACGCCCTGCCAGATCAGCGGCAGCGTGACGAGCGCAAAGGTCCGGAACGGCCCCGCACCGAGGCTCTGACCCGCTTCCTGCAGCGCGGGGTCGAGCGCCTGCGCACTGGCGAGCACCGTGCGGAAGGCATAGGGCACGCCGATCACGCAGTGCGCGAGCAGCAATCCCGGGAACACCGGCATGGCGATGGTCTTGTACATCAGCAGCAGCGCCACGCCGAGAATGATCGTCGGGAAAACCAGGGGCGCGAGAAAGAGCGACTGCAGCGCCGCTGCGAGCACGCCGCGCCTGCGGGCGAGGAAGAGAGCCCCCATGGTGCCGAGCACCGCCGCGAACGTAGCCGAGAGCAGCGCGAGCTCGACGCTCAACGTGAACGCGTTGCGCATGTTCTCGAGCCGGAAGAACTCGATGAACCAGCGCGGCGACAGGCCCCGCGGCGGAAACTCGAAATAGTCGTTGGGCGAGAATGCGGCCACCACCACGATGACGATCGGGAGCAGGATCAGCAGGAACGCGATCGCCGTCGCGCCGCCGCGCAATGCGCGTCCGAGGCTCATCGCGCGCGTCATTTGCCCGTGCCCTGGATGCGCCCGGGGCGCAACACCCCGAGGATGACGCCGGTCAGCGTCAGCGCCAGCGCGAGCAGGATGAAGGCGAGCGCCGCCGCGCGCGGCCACTCGAACGTCGTGACGCTGTCGTACACCAGGCTCACCAGCAGCTTGGACCGCGGGCCGCCGAGGAGGGTGATCGTCACGTACGCGCTCAGCGTGAGCAGGAACACGATCAGCGTGCCGGACGCGACACCGGGGGTCGACAGCGGCAACGTCACGTGCAGGAACGTGCGCACCGGACCGGCGCCGAGCGCCTGCGCCGCTTCCTCGTAGCGCCGGTCGAGCGCGGCGAGCGTGTTCGCGATCGAGATCACCATGTACGGCAGCAGGATCGTCATGAGGCCCACCACCACCGCTTCCGTGGTGTAGAGCAGGTCGAGCGGGTAGTCGACGATGCCGAGTCCCTGCAGGCCCGTGTTGACGACGCCGCGGCGACCGAGGATCGCCACCCACCCGTACGCCCGCACGACGTTGCTGACCATGAGCGGGAACAGCAGCATGAGCAGGACGAACATGCGCCGGCGCGGGGGCAGCAGCGCCACGAAATACGCGACGGGATAGCCGATCAGAAGCCCGATGCCCAGGATCACGGCCGCCACACCCAGGGTGCGCCGGATGATGCCGAGATAGAACGAGTCGCCGAGCACCGCCGTGTAGTTGTCGAGCGTGAGCGCGTGCCCGAAGAGCTCCGTCTGCGATGGCGCGTGCAGGCTGATCCAGAAGAGGTACAGCAGCGGCACGACGAAGAAGAACGCGGTGATCGCGAGCGGCGGGATCACCAGCGCCCAGGCCAGGACACGCGATCTCATGCGGCACCGATCGAATCCACCCCGTTACTCGGAGTAATTACTCCGAGTAACGGGTGCCGCACCGCGGCGCGCATGGGATTACCTTCGTGCTGCGCACTCCGGTATTCGCCCTCGGGGCGGCCCATCGCGCTCATGCATCCTCCGCGGACAGGACCACGCCGCTGTCCGGCTCCCACGTGCAGCGGACGTCGTCGCCCGCGCGCCAGTCGTCGGCTCCTGCGTTCTGGCGATAGCACAGCATCGGCCCCGCCGCGCTGTCGAGGTAGAAGTGCGTGATCGGCCCGCGATAGACCACGTCGCGGATCCGTGCGGGCAATCCGCCGCCCTCGCCTCGTTCCATGCGCACGCGCTCGGGGCGCACGGCGACGCGCACCTTGCTGCCGAGCGATGGCCAGGACGCCACCGCGGGCACCTGTCCGGCGGCCGTCTCCACCACGATGCTCGTGCCCGACGTGCCGACGACGGTGCCCGCGAGGAAGTTGCTCGCGCCGAGGAACGCCGCGACGAACGCGTTGCACGGCCGATCGTAGATCTCCCGCGGCGCGCCGATCTGCTCGATCACGCCGTTGCGCATGACGGCGACGCGATCGGACAGCGTGAGCGCCTCCTCCTGGTCGTGCGTCACGAACACCGCCGTGATGCCGAGGCGCTCCTGCAGGCTGCGCAACTCGACCTGCATCTCCTCGCGCAGCATCTTGTCGAGCGCGCCCAGCGGCTCGTCGAGCAGCAGCACCGCGGGCTTCACCACGATCGCCCGCGCGAGCGCGACGCGCTGCTGCTGCCCGCCCGAGAGCTGGCGCGGATACCGATCGGCGACGGCGCCGAGCTTCACGAGCTCCAGGGCCTCCTTGACCGCGGTGGCACGCTGTGCGCGCGGCACGCGCCGCATGCGCAATCCGAATGCCACGTTCTCCGCGACGTTGAGGTGCGGGAACAGCGCATAGCTCTGGAACACCATGCTGAAATCGCGCCGGTACGGCGGGATGCCGGTGACGCGCTGGCCGCGTATGTACACCTCGCCCGTATCCGGCTGCTCGAATCCGGCGATGAGCCGCAGCGTGGTCGTCTTGCCGCAACCCGACGGGCCGAGCAGCGAGAAGATGCTGCCGCGGGCGATGCCGAGCGTGACATCGTTCACGGCGAGCACGGCGCCGAAGCTCTTGCGCACGCGCTCCAGGCGAACGTCGAGCTCGGCGGTCGCGTCGACTCCCACTGCAGGCACCGACGTCGGCCGCGGCCCTCACGCCGCCTCCGCAAGTGCGTGGTCCACCTCGAGGGCACGCGTGCAGCAGGCGAGGATGCCGACGCCGAGCTCCGCCTCCATCAATTGCTGCGCAACGGTGCGGGGAGAGGCTTCGTCGAGATGCTGCGTCATCGTCTGCACGACGTGCTCCAGAGGCGGCCACCAGGTCCGGCGCGCACGCGCATCGCCCGCGGGCGATGCAGCGCCGCGCGTCGCGCCAGCGAGGCGTTGCTCGATCCCGGCCGCGATGTCGCGCAGCAGATCGCCTTCCTCGCCTCGCCCGAAATCCGGCAACGCGCCGAGGGCACGCCGGCACAGCGCCGCGAGACCGGCGACCGGATCATGCTCGATGTGGCGGTCGTGCTTCGCGACGTTGTCCTCGCGTGCGGGCACGCATCGCGCATGCGTCATCAGCTCGTCGACGGCATTCACGATCAGCCGGAAGCTCGGCGCGTCGGCAACGCGGTAATGGCGCAGCGTGTCGCGCATCGTGCCGAAGCCCCGAATCGGAAGATAGCGGCGCACGTAGCCGTCGAGCGCGATGTACTTGCGCACGAGATCCCCCATCTCCGGATGCGGCGAGAACAGGACCGCGCGACCGCGAGCGCCTGCAGCAACAAGGATGGCCGGCTTGCCTTTCATGTCGCGCTCGAACCGTTCCCCGTCGAGAGGATTGTCGATGGCAAGCCGTCCCGGCAGCGCCAGGGCGTGGAACGTCGCCGCAACCTCGCTGCCCGCACCGACGAGGTCGTAGACCGGACCGTGGTAATACGGCACCTCCATCGTGGGCGCACAACCGAGGGCGAGGGGCCCCGGAGACAACGCAACGGCCACCACACCCACGCCCGTCTGCAGGTATTCGTGAGTGTAGAGCGGCTTCGCCTGCGCCGTGCCCGTCCACGCCGGACGTCCGGCCGACAGGTAATACGCACCGCCGCACGAGCCGATCGCGGTGCCGCCCCGCGCCAGGAAATCGCGCACGCGGGCGTCCGCACCGGGCGCATTCTCGGCCGCGTCGATGCCCCACGTCGCAAATCCGCCGGGGAGGATCAGCAGGTTGGCGCGATCGAGCGCGCCTTGGGCAAGCGCGTTGCCATCGCACGGCACGTAGTCGAGGCCGAGCCGCATCAGCGCGAGCGTGTAATAGGCGTAATAGGGGAACTTCGATGCCGTGCCGGCGAAGAGGCACGTCGCCGGACGCGCCAGCGCTTGCGCCTCGGCGGGCACGTCGCCCTGCCCACGCCGAGCTGGCGATGCCCAGGCGCGCGATCGCCTCGGATGCACCCGGCGCGAGCTCGGCGAGGTAATCGCCGGCTGCCGCGGAGTCGACACCGACCGGCAGGCGCCACACGCGCCCGCCCGCGGCGAGCAGGCGGTTGGCGAGAAGCGCGACGTCGAAGCTGTCGCCGTTGGCGCGCCAGCCGAGAAGATGTGTCTGCGCGCGCCCGGTGGCCGTCATCAGCTGCCGGCGACCACCTTGTTCCAGCGGTCGACCCACGCGGCGCGGCGATCCGCCATCCAGCCGAGATCGAGCTTGATCAGGCGATCGAGCTGGTCCTGCGGGAACTTGACGCGTTCCTGCAACTCGGGCGGCAGCTTGGACAGCGTGTCCTTGTTGGTGCCGCCGTAGTTGTAGATGCGCGCCGCGAACGTCTGCACGTTCGGGTCCATCGTCACGTTGAGGTAATCCTCGGCGGCATCGAGATTCTTGGTGCCTTTCGCGATGCACGTGCCGGACGTGTACGCGATGCCGCCCTCCTTCGGGTACACCCACTCCACCGGCGCGTTCCAGCCCTTCACCGTGTACGTCTGCGACTTGTAGAGGATGCCGATCATGGCGTCCTCGGTGCGCATCGCATTCATCATCGTGTCGGTGTCCTTGGCCCAGATCGGGCGCAGCTCCGCGATGCGCTTCAGCATCGCGAATCCGGCCTCCTCGTCGTTGGGGCCCTTGCCCGCCGCGACCGCGCCGATGGGAATGATGTAGGAGCCGATCGAGTGCGAGATCTCCGGCAGCACGATGCGGCCCTTGAGCTCGGGACGCCACAGGTCGGCCCAGCTCGTCGGCGGATTCTTCACGAGCTTGGTGTTGTACACGATCCCGGTGACCGAGAAGATCTGCGGCACCCAGTAGTCGTTCCAGAACGTCGGGATCATGTTGCGCAGGTTCGGCATGCGCGGCGAGTTGCGGTTGATCTTCTCCGCGACACCCTGCTTGATCGCGAGAGGAACGAGGCCGTCGGCGAGCTGGAAGACATCCGCGGGTGGATTCGGCTGGCTCACCTTGATCTTGGTGATGCGCTCGACGGGGCTGCCGCTGCGGTCCTGCACGACCTTGATGCCGGTCGCCTTCTCGTACGCGGCATCGACGTTGTCGCGCATCGCATCGCCCCACTGCCCGCCCCAGGTCATCACGACGATCTGGTCGGTCTTGGCGAATGCTTCGAACGGGCGCATCAGCGGTGCCACGACGGGCAACACGAGCCCGGCGCCGCCCGCCTTCAACCATTGCCTTCTACGCATGCTCACCTCCTGTCGTCGCTGCGATCACGAATGATTCCGCAAAGTATAGTCGCCTCACCAGCCCACGGCATAGCACGGCCGGCGCGGATCGGCACCCGCCGTGATCACGCCCGCTCCGGCATCGACGCGCTGCACGCACACCGCACCCGCGCGCCACACGAACTCGGGCCACGCCAGCACCTGGTGTCCCCGCGCAGCGAGCCCGTCGCGCACGTCCTGCGGGATGCGGCTCTCCGCATACAGCACGCCCGGCGAATAGCTGTGCGGCTCGAACGAATCGGGAAAGCTGTACGACGCGAACCGCGGTGCTTCCACCGCCTGTTGCGGATTCATGCCGAACACCTCGATGTTGAGCAGCACCTGCAGGATCGCTTGCGCCTGCACGTCGCCGCCCGGGGTGCCGATCGGCATGGGCGTGCCGTCCGGACGAATCGCGAGCGCGCCCATCGGCGTCAGGCGCGGCCGCTTGCCCGGCGCGACGCAGGACGGATGCCCGGGATCGCCCCAGCTCTGCGAGCCGCGCGACGACGGGCACAACCCCGTGCCCGGAATCACCGGCGTGTCGTAGGAAGGATCGCTGGGGGTCGCGGTGAACACGTTGCCCTCGCGATCGATGACGCTCACGTACGACGTGTCGTGCGCGCCGGGCGACGCGCGATGCGCCGTCGGCAGCGGCCCGCCACGGGCGTCGCTCGCGCCGATGCTGCCGGGCGGCGGCATGCCCGGCCATGCCGTCTCGCGCCGCAGCTGCGCGCGCCGTGCGTCCGCATACTCGTCCGAGAGCAAGGCCGCCACCGGCACGTCGACGAATCGCGGATCGGCGAGGTAGCGCTCGCGATCGGCGAACGCGAGCTTGATCGCTTCGGTCACGACGTGCGCGTAATCCAGCGCGTTGTGGCCCATGCCGCGCAGGTCGAACCCGCGCAGGATGTTGACCATCTCGAGCAGCGCCGGCCCCTGGCACCACGGCCCGCACGCGTACAGGTCGAGATCGCCGAACCGCGTCTTCACCGGCGGCTCGATGCCGACGCGAAACTCCGCGAGGTCCTGCATCGCGAGCAAGCCGTCGTTCGCCTCGTGATGGCTCACGATGGCGCGGGCGATGTCGCCGCGATAGAACGCGTCGCGCGCCGCCTGCAGCCCGGCCGCTCGGCCGTGCCTTGCCGCGGCGCGCTCCTGATCGGCCATGTACTGCAGCGTGCGGCCGAGGTCGCGCTGCACGAAGCGCTCGCCCGTGCGCGGCGGCGCCCCGCCGGGAAGATAGACGGCCGCGCTCGAAGGCCAGCGCCGGTAGTCCTGCGCGTGCAGCGCGATCATGTCGGCCATCAGCGCGTACATCGGGAAGCCCTCGCTCGCGAAGCGGATCGCCGCCGCAGCGCACTCGCCGAAGCCCATCGTGCCGAAGCGCTCGAGCGCCGTGATCCACGCATCCGGCGCGGCCGGCACTACCGTGCGCAGGAGGCCCTGCGGAATCGCGCCGCCGAACCGGCGCGCGAAGAAATCCGGCGTCACTGCGCGGGGCCAGCATCCGAGACCGCTGATCGTCAGCACCTCGCGCGTCGCGGCGCGGTAGATCATGATCGGCGCAACGCCGGCGACATTCACGAGGTCGCTTTGCAGCACGCCGAGCGCGATCCCGGCCGCCACCCCCGCGTCCACCGCATTGCCCCCGCCTTCGAGCACCAGGAACGCCGCATGCGCTGCACCGTAGTGACCCGCGACGGCCATGTGCCGCGTGCCCATGATCGCGGGCCGCAGGCTTTCGATGCCCTGGACCGCGAGCGCTTCGGAGATGGAATCGGTCGGCATGGCCGGCGCGAGGCGGAGCCGCTATGCAGTCCCGGTCTTCGGGGCCGCGCCGCGCTCGGCGGACTGCAGGCGCGGACGCGTCGCGAGCGCGCGCTCGATGATGCTCACCGCCTCGCGCAGCTCGTCGCCTTCGAGCGGCAGCCGGGGCGCGCGCACGCGATCGCTGCCCATGCCGACGCGCTGCTGGGCGAGCTTGATGAGCTGCACGAACTTCGGCACCGTGTCCATGCGCAGCAGCGGCAGGAACCAGCGATACAGCGCGAATGCTTCCTCGTCGCGCCCCTGGATGGCGTACCGGTACAACGCGACCGACTCCGCCGGGAACGCATTCACGAGCCCGGCGATCCAGCCGGTGGCGCCCGCGCCGATCGCCTCCACGATGGCGTCGTCGACGCCGCAAAGGACGTGCAGGCGCGCGCCGACGGTTGCGCGCAGCGCCGTGACGCGACGCACGTCCGTGCTCGACTCCTTCACCGCGTCGAGATTGGGCAGCTCGGCCGCGAGCTCGGCGATGTGGTTCGGCAGGAAATCGGTCTTGTACGCGACGGGATTGTTGTAGAGCATGCACGGCAGGTCCGTCGCGGCGATCACGGCGCGCACGTGCGCCTTCATCTCGCGCCAGTCGGTGCTGTAGACGTAGGGCGGCAGCACCATGAGGCCGCTGCAGCCGATGGCCTTGGCGTCGCGTGCGAGCTCCATCGCCTCGGCCGTACCCAGCGCGGCGATGCCGGGGATGACGGGCACCCGATCGCCCACCGCACTCACGCAGACTTCGAGCACCTTGCGCTTCTCGGCCGGCGTGAGCGTCGCGGACTCGCCGAGCGAGCCGATGGGCACGATACCCGTGCACCCGTGCTCCACCAGCCAGCGCGCGTGCTGCGCGAGGAAGCCTTCGTCGACGCGGCCCTGCTCGTCGAAGGGCGTGGTGACGGCGGGGATGACGCCTTGCCAGTGCACTTTCATGTTGCGGTCCTCATGGAGGTCGAGTGATGCTCAAGCGTAACGATCCGGACTGAGCGCATCGATCGGGCACGACAGCGGCTCGCCGGAGAGCAGCTGCGCGATCAGCTTGCCCGTGATGGGCGCGAGGCTCACGCCCATCATCGCATGCCCGGTCGCGCACGACAGGTTCGAAAAACGGCGGAAGCGCCCCACGTACGGCAGGCCGTCGGGCGAGCACGGGCGCAGGCCGGAACGGATGCGCGCGGCTTGCAGGTGCTCGGGTGCCACGTCGGGATAGTAGCGCGTCACCGACTTCACGATGCCCCGGATGCGCGCGGGGTTGAGCCCCTCGTCGGCGTTGGTGAGCTCCATGGTCCCGCCGAAGCGCACGGCGCTCCCCATCGGCGTCATCGCGACGCGCGCCTCGCTCAGGATCGCACAGATCTGCGGATGCACCGGGGGCGTCTCGACCGTGAGGCTGTAGCCCTTGCCCGCCTGCATCGGCAATGCGAGACCGAGATCGCGGGCGATGCTCGCTCGACCAGAACCCCGCGCACAGCACGAACTCGTCGGCCTGCATCGCACCCGCATTCGTCTCGACCGATTCGATCCGCCCGTCCTTGCGTCGCCACGCGTGCACGTCCGCGCCGTCGAGCACGCGCACGCCGCTGCGCGAGAGATCGTCGCGCAACGCGCTCATCAGGCGCTCCGGCGTGAGATGGCAATCGAGCGGGAAGTGCACGGCGCCCACGATCGCCATCCTCACCCCGGGCTCCAGTTTCGCAACGTCGGCGGGCTGCAGCACCTGCGCGGGCAAGCCGAGGCGATGCGCGTGCTCGGCGGTGCGCGCTTCCTCCTCGAAGCCGTGCTCCGTGTTGCACAACACCAGCAAGCCCTTGCGCACGAGCTCGAAGGCGTTGCCCCACGACGCGGCCCATTCCTCGAAGCAGGCGCGACTGGCGAGATGCAGGTCCCGCAGCACGGGCGCGGCACGCTCCACGCGCTCGGGCGTCGCGGCGCGGTACAGCTTCCATCCCCAGCCGAGCAGGTCGGCGGAAAGACGCGGCTTGACGTGGAACGGGCTTTCCGGATTCCACATCCACTTGAGCCCGAGCTGCACGACCCCGGGTGCGGCGAGCGGAATGAAGTGACTCGGCACCACCATGCCCGCGTTGGCGACCGATGCACCGTCGCTGTCGGGGCCGCCGCGCTCGAGCACGGTGACCTCGTGACCCTTGCGTGCGCAGTGCCACGCAACGGAAAGGCCCACCACACCGCCGCCGACGATCAGGACCCGCTTGGTCATTCCCGTTGCAGCCCGATCATCCCTTCGCGTCGATGCCCCAGCACAGCGGATCCGCGTCGTCGAGGATCAGCGTGGCTTCCGAGGTGACATACGCGCTGCCGGTGACGTGCGGCAGCACGCGGCCGGGCAGCGCGGGATCGAGGCCGAACGTGCCCTCGAACTGCGTGCCGATGACGCTCTGCTGCAGCCATGTTTCGCCGGGCCGAAGCTTTCCCGCCGCATGCAGGCAGGCGAGCTTGGCGCTGGTCCCGGTGCCGCACGGCGAACGGTCGTAGGCGTCGCCCGGGCACAGCACGAAAGTGCGACTGCCGTGCCGGGTGCCGGCCAGAGGCGCAAAGACTTCGACGTGATCGATCTCGGCGCCCTCGGATCCCGTGATCTTCTGCTCGGCGAGGCTGTGCCGCACGGCTACGGAAAAGCCCGTCAGCGCGTCGATGTTGTGCGGCTCGAGCGCAAGCCCGGGCGTCGCCACGATGAAGAACCAGTTGCCGCCCCAGGCCACGTCGCCACGCACCTCCCCGTAGCCCGGCACGTCGACCTTCACGTCCGACGCGAGGCGATAGCTCGGCACGTTGCTCACGGTCGCACGATGGCGATCGTGCAGCTGCACCGCGACGATGCCGACCGGCGTCTCGATGCGATGCACGCCCGGCCCGATGCGCCCGAGATGCGCGAGCGTCACCGCAAGGCCGATCGTGCCGTGGCCGCACATGCCGATATAGCCGACGTTGTTGAAGAAGATGACGCCGGCTGCGCACGTCGTGTCGACGGGCTCGCACAGGAGGGCGCCGACGATGACGTCGGAGCCGCGCGGCTCGTTCACGATCGCGGCGCGATAGCGGTCGTGCCCGGAACGAAAGCGCTCGCGCCGCTCGGCGAGGCTGCCCTGCCCGAGGTCGGGCCCGCCCGCGACGACGACGCGCGTCGGCTCGCCGGCGGTGTGCGAGTCGATGATGCGGATGCTCTTCATCCCGTCATCGTAACGCGCCGCGGCGCTCGCAGGCGAGACCGTTCAGACGGCGGGCGCCAGCAGCGTCGCGTCGATCTGCGCGATGCTGCGCGTGCCGCACAGGCGCATCGTCCGCGTGAGCTCCTCGACGAGGATCTCCACCGCACGCCACGCGCCGTCCTCGCCTCCCGCAGCGGCGCCGAACAGCGCGGCGCGGCCGACCATCACTCCCCGTGCACCGAGCGCGATGGCCTTCACGATGTCGCTGCCGCGGCGCACGCCGCCGTCGACCAGCACGTCCATGCGATGCCCCACGCCAGCAACGATGGCCGGGAGCGCATCGAGCGCTGCGCTCGCCCCGTCGAGCTGGCGCCCGCCGTGGTTCGACACGACCACGCCGTCGCAGCCCATCGCGGCCAGACGCTGCGCGTCGTCGGCGCGCAGCACGCCCTTGACGAGGAGCCTGCGCGTCCAGCGCGCGCGGATCGCTTCGAGATCGTGCCATCCGAAATCGGGGTCGTAGCTCAGGCCCACCGACGACGATGCGCGCGCGATGCTTTCGCCCATGCGATCGAGCCCGATCAGGTTCTCGAGCACCGGCAGGCCGTGCCGCAGATGCGCGAGCCCCCAGCGCGGGCACGATGCGAACTCGCGCAGGTTGCGTGTCGTATAGCGGAACGGCACGCTGAAGTCGTGCCGGAAGTCGCGCTCGCGCTTGCCGCCGGCGGGCATGTCGAGGGTCATCACCAGCGCCTCGTAACCCGCCGCCTCGGCCCGATCGATCAGGCGGGCGAGGAAAGGCCGATCCCGGAACATGTACGGCTGGAACCACAGCCGACCCGGCGCTGCAGCCGCGAGGCGCTCGAGCGAGGTCGTCGCCGTGCTCGACAACGTATACGGAATGCCCGCCCGCGCGGCGGCACGCGCGATCGCGATGTCGCTGCCCGGCCAGCCGAAGCCGGTGGCGCCCATCGGCGCGATCACCATGGGCAGCCCCGCCGCCGACCCGGCGATATCCGTGCGCGTGTCGATCTGCGCGACCCCGGTAAGCACATGCGGCAGCAGCATGCGCCGCTCGAACGCGGCGCGGTTGGCGCGCAGCGTAACCTCGTCTTCGGCGCCGCCATCGAAGAAATCGAACACGCCCGCGGGCAGACGCGAGCGTGCGAGCGCCCGCACGTCCTCGATGGATCGAGCGCGCAGCAGCGCGCGCCGCAACGCGCGCGCTGCAGGGGTGAACCGGCACCCTGCTCAACCGCCGCGCTCAACTGCCGGCGAGATCGTGCACCTCGGGGAAGAACAGATCCTTCCAGCTCGCGGGCGCGGCCTTGATCGTGCCCACCTGGCTCATGAAGGTCGCGTACTTCATGGTGTTCTCGGGCACCATCGTCCAGTGCACCTGCGGACCAGCCAGGATCGAATGCACCATGTCGAGCGGCAGCTTCGATTTGGAGTCCTGGACCCACAGCGCAGCGGCTGCGCGCTTGTCGGCGTTCAGGATCTTCGTGGCTTCGGCGAGGGCGTCGACGAGCGCGCGGTACAGCTTGGGGTTGGCGTCGTGGAACTTGCGCGATGTCCAGGCGACCGTGAAGCTGTGCGACCCGCCCAGCACGTCGAAGGAATTGAGCACGGTGTGCACGGCGGCATTCTGCAATTGCTGCTGCTGGAACGGCGGCACGCCGAACACGCTGTTGAAGCTCGAGCCCCCGGACAGCAGGCCGGCGGTGGCGTCGGGCGGCGACATCGACACGGTGAGCTTGTCGAGCTTGGCGTAGTTGTCCTTGCCGAAGGCCTGCGCCGCCGCCATCTGCAGCGTCACCGCCTGCACGGAGATGCCCACCGCCGGGACGGCGATGCGATCGCCCTCGGAGAAGTCGCGGATCGTCTTGACGTTCGCATTGCGCGTGTTGAGCAGGAAGGGCTGCGAGCTCAACGCGCAGATGCCGCGCACCTCCTGCGGCGTGCCGTGCGTCTTCGCCCACAGCGTCACGAGACCGGGCACCCCGCCGGCGACGACGTCGACCTGGTCGGAGAGCAGCGCGGTGTTCATCGCATCGGGGCCGTTGAACGTGGCCCAGGTGACCTTCACGTCGCCGAGCCCGAGCGCCTTCGCGTGCTTCTCGATGAGATGCTGGTGATCGAGGATGTTGAACTGCACGTAGCCCATCGAGAACTGCTTCGCGAGCCTCACCTCGGTCGCCTCGCCCCACGCGCTTCCCGCCCATCCCGCAGCAAGCAGCGCGAACGCCGCGATCCGTGCAGCCGATTGCATCCTCATCGTCCCTCCTCCGTGGTTTCCGCGCTTGTCAGCCGATGGCGTGCTCGAGACGGCCGATGCGCGTGATTTCGAGTGCAAGCTGGTCGCCGGGCTGCAGCCAGCGCGGGGGCTTGCGAAAGGCACCCACGCCCGCCGGCGTACCCGTGGCAATGACGTCGCCGGGCTCGAGCGTCATGAAGCCCGACAGGTATTCGATGAGCGCGGCGACCGGGAAGATCATGTCGCGCGTGTGCCCCGTCTGCATGAGCTCGCCGTTCACCGCGAGCCGGAGATCGAGGGTCTGCGGATCGGGGAGCTCGTCGGCGGTGACGAGCCACGGTCCCATCGGGCAGAAGCCATCCATGCTCTTGGCGAACGTCGTCTGCGCCGGCGACACGTCGAACTGGAACTCGCGCGCGCTGACATCGTCGAGGATCGTGTAGCCGGCGACGTAGGCGAGCGCGTCGGCCTGCGCGACATGACGCGCGCTGCGCCCGATCACGACGGCGAGCTCGACCTCGAAGTCGAGCTTCTGCACGCCGGGCGGGCGCCGCACGATCGCGCCGGGACCGCACACCGAGGAGGACAGCTTCGCGATGATGCGCGGCTTCTCGAACGGGCTCACGCCGGTTTCGGCCGCGTGATCGGCGTAGTTGCGTCCCACCGCCACGATCTTGCCCGGACGCGTCACCGGGGCGAGCAGCGTGACTTCACCAAGCCGCGGCTGCCGTTCCAGCTCGCCGCTTGCCTCCACCCGCGCGATCTCGGCCCGCACGGCGGAGAGGACCGGCCCGTCGAGCGCGAGCAGGCGCGTCATCGCGCAGGCCGCATGCGCGGCGTCGAGCGGCGCGCGCGCAGCGAGCACGTCGAGCACGGAATCGAGACGCACGACGCGCTCGCGCACGACCACGCCCGGGCGTTCGATGCCGTGATCGGTGAACGTCACCAGTCTCATCGATCAGCCTCCTCCAAGGCTTGCCTGTTCCAGGGGCAGGCCTGCCTCCTCCGGTGAACGGAGCGAGCGCCGGCGGCTCTCGCTGTACTACCTTCGTGCTGCGCACTCCGGTATTCGCCCTCGGGGCGGCCCATCGGGCTCATCGGGCACCCTCGATGGCAGGCTCCTGCGTCCCGTGCGCGCTCGCCAGGAAGTCGGGCGCGAACACGCGATCGGCCATGACCTGGCAGCGGCGGATGAGGCGCGGCTCGTCGGCACGATAGTCGGCAACCGCCTTGTGCAGCGTCAGGAGGTCGTCCCACATCAGCACGTCGCCCTCGGTCCACTCGTGCGCATATCGATACTCCGGCTGCAGCTGATGCGCGAACAGCATCGCGAGGAGCTCGTCGCTCTCGTCGCGCGGGAGGCCGTCGATGCGCATCGCGTAACCCGGGTTCGCGTACAGCACCCTGCGACCGCTGACCGGATGGCGCAGGAACAGCGGATGGCGCACCGGCGGCTTCTGCTGGCGTTGCGCGTCCGTGAGCGGCGGGCGCGTGCTGCCGGGGCGCGAGCGCAGATCGTCGTAGAGCTTCGCGAAATCGTGCACGACGACGGCGTCGCGCAAGCGCTCCTTCACGCGTGCGGACAAATCGTCGTAGGCAGCCGCCATGTTCGCGAAAAGCGTGGCGCCGAGCGGGCGACCGTCGCGCCGCGGCACGCGCAGGGCATGGAGCACGTTCGCGTACGCGATCGTCTCGCTGTACGACATGTCCGTGTGCCAATCCTGGCCGGCGTCCGCGAGCCCGATCGGTTGACCGTTCTCGATGACGTTCGACAGCACCATCACCTCCGGCATGCCGGGCAGCTGGAACTTGCCCGTGACATTGACCTCGAGCGAGCCGAACTGCGCGCTGAAGGCCCTCAGCGCGGATGCATCGAGCGTCTGGCGCGGAAAGCAGACGACCCCGTGCGTGGCGAGCGCGTGCACGATCGCCGTGAACGCCTCGCGCGAGAGCGGTGTGCGCGAGATCGAGCCCGTCGATCGTCGCACCGAGAATCCTGCCGGTGGGGTGTACGGCGAGCACCGCTTGCTCCTCCGTCGGGGTGGGCGGGAAGCATAGCGGAACGGGCAGCGCGGCACCAGCAGCGCGCAAGGAACGCCGGCGGGGACGCGACCGCCGGCCGTGACGCGCTGCAGACGCCGCAACGAACCCCGCGCACGAGTTGCGGGATTCGTTGCGATCAATGCCCGTCCGCAGCGCTCGTCACGAGCGTCGCATCAACGCATCGAGCTCGCGGCCGAGCCGCGCGACGAGCCCATGCCGGTGGCGCCGTTGCTCGCAGCGTCCGGGCTGGACATCGAGTTGCCCGTCGATGCGCCCGTCGATGTCCCCATCGAGGTGCTGCCGGTGGCGGCCACCGGACTGCCCGCCGTTCCGGTGCGCGCGGCCGCGTGCGCGCCTCTCGCTGTACGCGAGCGCCTGCTTGAGCGTTTCGGTCTGCGGATTGCTGACGTTGCCGTTGATCACGTCGTTGACGGCCACGGTGCGGCCGTAATAGGCACTCGTCTGGTCCCGATCGTACTTGATGTCGGTGAGACTGACGGCGACACCCGCGAACAGGCCCTTCGCGTTCGACCACATCGTCACGTCACCCTTGTTGGCCGACGCCTGTCCGCCCTTCGACCAGCTCACGACCGTCAGGCCCGCGTCCGCGTTCAGCGCCCAGTTGTTGCGCTGGGTGAAGGCGTTCACCGCCTTGTCGTTGTTGAGCACCAGCACGAACGAGCCGCCCTCGACGCCGACCTGGGCTCCCGCGCTCACGCCGCCGAAGTTGTAGAACGCCGGATCGCTCCACGTGCTGCCGTGCTTCACCATGAGCAGTCCGACGCCGCCGCGCCCGCCGATGCCCAGCGCCGCGCGGCCGTACTTCGGCACGACGAATACGCCCTTCGCGCCCGGCAGCAATGGCGCGGCCGACGCGTCCGCCTCCATGCGCTGAATGACGGCGACCGCGTCATTCACGTCGCGCACGGCGCCGCGCGCCTCGTCCCTCGCATCGCCGTTCGCGGCCACACCGCCCGTCGCGGAATGGCTCGGAGCGGCAGCGGTCGCCTTGCCGGACGTCGTCTGGGCCAGTGCGGACCCCACCGTCATCAGGGCCGCCGAGCAGCCCATGGCAACCCATCGCAGTGTCCTGTCGTCGATCTTCATGACTCATCTCCTTTCGGCATGTTCATCCAAACACTTTTGAACACGCACAGCGCCTCGGAGTTTCCGCCGCGCGGGCGAGCGCGAACCGCTCACGACGGCATGGTCATTGGTGCCAGGGCGAGGAGGATGGGCGCACTGCGGGCCGTATGGCGCTGCAGGATGCGCACGCGATTTCGCGCGCGACGATGCACGCACCGTCGAGGCGGGGAACGCCGACGGTGCGCGAGCGGCGGTCAGATCGGGAGCAGCGCGCTCCTGATCTCGCGCAGCTTGGCTTTCACCTTGTCCGCGTTGTCGGACCCTATTCGCAGCATCAGCTTCTGCCCGGCGGAGAGTGCTTCGAGATCGGGATCGGCGAACTGGTAGAACACGTTCGGTTGCGTGAGACGCGGCGATTCCTCCATCTCCGGCGCTGCGAGCAGATCGTCGATGGCCACGATGACGCGATCGTTGAATTCGCCCGAGGGGAAGCCGAGCTGCCGATATTGCTGCTGGAACAACGGGTACAGCCGCGCATAGAGGCCGACGACGACCTTGGGATCGACCGAGTCGACGAGCCAGACGTAGGCCGCGTAGCGCGCGTCGTTCGCGGCGTCGACGACCGCGCCGTCGCTCGTGTGACGCACCGTGAAGGCGCCTTCCGGGCGACGCAGGGGCAGCAACCGCGGCAGCGGCCCCTTGCGCGGCAGGCTGTCGACGGTGGCCACGAAGCGGCGCACGATCCCATCGAGGCGGAAGAGCTTCATTGCGTCGGGCCCGACGAGCGCCTCCAGCGCCTTCTGCACGAAGGAATCGCTCTCCGCGAGCGCCGGCAGGGTCTCGGGCTGCGCGGGCGCGGGCACCGGATAGTGCACCACCGGCGGAGCCTGCACGCTCGGCAGCTGTGGCTGAGCACGCGGAGCAAGCCCCGAGCCGTCGAGCGTGGCCGGCTCGTTGCTCCACCAGTAGTGGACGCCTACGGCGACGAGCGCCACGACCGCGATGCAGGCAGCCAGGATCCACGCTGCGGTGTGCCGCCCGGGACGGCGCAGCGGAGCCTCCGGCCGCAGGGCCGCTGCGGCATCCCGCGTTTCCAATGCACGTCCGAGGGGTTCCATGGCGCCTCCGTTCACGAGACCCGGCAACGAGGCCGCCGGGCAAGGCCACGAGCCATCGTACTATCGGGGATTAGCACGGGCAACCGCAGCACGGGCAACCGCACGGTCGGGCGGCGCAACGGGGTCCTGGCGCAGCAACCAAAAAAAGAGCGGGAACGCGAAAGCATCCCCGCCCAAGTCGTCAATCCACGCCACTCGCGGCCGGTCGCACCGGCCGAAACAAGTATTGCGCAAAACGATATTGCGCGCAATAGCCGGCTACGGCTCGGCGAGATGCTTCATCGCGTCCCGGGCGCTGCGCGCGCTGGCGAGCTCGAGCAGCGTGGCGAGGTCGGCGTGCAGACGACGCAACGCCGCGCGCGGCATCCTGGCGAGCGCGCCGGGGATGACGCCCTCCGCCGGCCTCGGTGCCTTGCCGAGCAGCCGCTTGCCCGACGCGGTGATGTAGACGCGCACGATGCGCTGGTCCTTGCTGCGGCGCTCGCGGCGGACGAGTCCGTGGTTCTCGAGCTTGTCCAGAAGGTTGCTCGAGGTCGACAGGTGCACGGACAAGACGCGGGCCACCTCCGAAACGGTCAGTCCGGGACGCCGGTCGAGTTCCGCGAGTGCCCAGAGCTGGGCGCCGCTGACCCCGCACCGCGCCTCGATGCGCTGGAAGTGACGCTGCGATACGCGGAAGAGCTGGCGGAACTGCTGGAGCACGGCGACCGGGTCGTCGCCACGGGCTGCGGCCGCACTCGCACTGCGTTGCGCGGCGGCAGCGGACGCAGATCGCGGGCGCTCGACAGGTGCGCGAGCCGCGATGGTCGGGGCACTGGACATCGGTCCTCCTCTTGCGGCGCCGCGTCCGCGACTGCGAACGGGTGCTCTGTCGCGTGGGCGGGCGTACCATTCTAGCGGCTGCCCGGCACCTGCGGGGCCACGCGAAGCCCGACTGCGACCGGATCGGGCTGGACAGTCGAGCCCGCGGCGCGCTACCGCGCGGCGGCCATGTACTATTGCGCGATAGTGTATGCGGCCGCGCCGCCGCGATGGTGCACAGCCCCGAGATTCCCGAAGACATCCGCCGCTTCGTCCTGACCAGCATCCCCTCGGTCCCGTTCCTGGAGGCGATGCTCGTGTTCAGGCGCAGCGGCGCCGTCGCCGTTGTCGGTGCGGGCGCTGGCCCAGGCGCTGTACATCGGCGACGCCGGCGCGGCGGAGGTCGCGCGAGAGCTCGAGGACGCCCGCATCGTGACTGCCCTGCCCGGGGGCGAGTACCGGTTCGCGCCCGAGACCGAGGCGCTGGCGTCGCTCATCGATCGCGTGGCACAGTGCTATGCCGGCCACATCGTCGAGATCTCCGAGCTGATCCACTCCAAGACCCAGCGCACGGCGACGCAGTTCGCCGATGCGTTCAAATGGCGAAAAGGCTGATCGCAATGGCCGCGGTGATCTATCTCGTCTGCGCCCTCACCTCGCTCGCGTGCGCGTGGCTCCTGCTGCGCACCTACCGCCGCACGCGCTTCCGGCTGCTGCTCTGGAGCGGGCTGTGCTTTGCCGGCCTGACCGTCAACAACGTCCTGCTGGTGCTCGATCGCCTGGTATTTCTGGAGACGGACCTCTCGACGGCCCGGCTGCTCACGGGGCTCGCCGCGATGGCCCTCCTCCTCTACGGACTCATCGGCGAAAGCGGCTGACATGCTCAATCCGATCCTCGTCGGCGCGATCGGCGCGTGCTCGCTCATCGCGGCGATGTTCTTCTTCCGGTTCTGGCGCGCAACACGCGACCGCTTCTTCCTCTATTTCGGGCTCTCGTTCGCGCTGGAAGGCGTGAACCGCCTGCTCCTGTACCTGCTCGTGGGACCGAAGGAGGACGCCCCGGTCTACTACCTCGTAAGGCTCGTCGCGTACGGCCTGATCATCGCGGCGATCATCGGCAAGAACCGGCAGGGCGCGCAGCAGCCGGACCGCACCCGAAACGGCGACGCCTAGGCGCGAAAGTGCAAGGCGCCTGCCTACGTCGATCTGTCGACAGCTGCCGCCTCGACGATCGCGCGGACGCTATGAACGATCAGCGCGGGCGCTTGATCATCAGCGCGCTGCGCTTGCAGCTCATGACGAGCTCGTTGCGCTGATTGTAGCCGCGATGCTCGAACACCACGATGCCGTTGTCGGGCCGCGAGCGGCTCTCACGCGCGTCGAGGACTTCCGTCTCGACGTGGATGGTGTCGCCGTGGAATACCGGCTTCGGGAAGCGGATCTCGTCCCAGCCGAGATTGGCCACGGTCGTGCCGAGCGTGGTATCCCCGACCGAGATGCCGACCACGAGCCCCAGCGTGAAGATGCTGTTGACGAGCGGCTGCCCGAACTCCGTGTGCTCCTTGCAGTATTGCGCGTCGAGGTGCAACGCGGCGCTGTTCATCGTGAGCGCGCTGAAGAACACGTTGTCCGCTTCCGTCACCGTCCGGCGCACCGCATGCTGGAACTTGCGGCCGACGGTCAACTCCTCGAAATACAGTCCTGCCATTTCACCCTCCCAACGTTGCACCTCCGGGGTACCTCCGAAGCGTGCGCGCGGCTCATGCAACGTCGAGCTCGCCTCGACGCATCCGACTTGTAGTCGATCGCGACGTCGTAGCCGAATCTTCGCCGCAGAGGCCACCTTCCCGGACCGCCCGCGATCCCGACGGTGCGGCACCCGGCGATCTTCGCGATCTGCCCGACGGCCGAGCCGACCGACCCCGCCGCCGTCGACACGACGACCGTTTCGCCGGGACGATCGGTTCAAGCAGATCAGCCTCAAGGTGCTGATCGCGACCGACGGCGATCGATACGCCGGCCGCGAGTTCGATCGCCGAGCGGTGACGGCCGAGCTGCGGCAGGCGCTGCCGAGCGTGGAGCTCTTCGTGCGCGTGCCGATCGCCGGGATCGAGGCGACTCCGGCTTCAGCGGAGCGCGAGCTCACTGGGGCGCCTCCATCGCCGGCGCGGCGTCGATGCCGACCGAGCGCGTCCCCTTCGATCATCCGCTGCGAGATCGCGTACTCGTCCGGCACGACCGGATTGCCGAAGCCGATCGTGCATGGCCACGGCCGCGTGGTGCTCGAGCAGCTCAAGCTCATGGCCGCTCCACAATGATCTCGGCCCGCAGGATCGCTTCCACTGGTACTCGCGCACCGGCTGGATCATGCGCAGTCTCGAAGTGGGCGGCCTGCTCGCCGGCGCCACGATCTGCATCTACGACGGCAGCCCCGCCTTGCCGGACCTCGATGCACTGTGCTGATTGCGACCGATGGTCATCGCGGCCGCGGCATGCGAACGACGTCGACGATAGCCCGCATCGCGGCTTCGCACCTCCGGTGGTACATCGGCGATCAGCGCGGGCGCTTGATCATCAGCGCGCTGCGCTTGCAGCTCATGACGAGCTCGTTGCGCTGGTTGTAGCCGCGATGCTCGAACACCACGATGCCGTTGTCGGGCCGCGAGCGGCTTTCACGCGCATCGAGGACTTCCGTCTCGACGTGAATGGTGTCGCCGTGGAATACCGGCTTCGGGAAGCGGATCTCGTCCCAGCCGAGATTGTCTACGGTCGTTCCGACGCGACCATCAATCGCAACGGCATCCGCATGGGCACGAGCGAGCTCTACAGCGCGGTGGAGGCGCTGCCCGAGGTCGCCGACAGCCTCGTCGTCGACCTCGAGTATCTGGGCCGGCCGCCGTACATGCCGCTGTTCGTGGTGATGCGCGGGGACGCACGCCTCGACGATGCGCTCGAGGCGCGCATCACGTCCGCGGTGCGCACGGCCCTCACCCCGAAGCACGTACCGAGCGCGATCTTCGCGATCCCGGAGGTGCCGCGCACGTTGTCGGGCAAGAAGCTCGAGGTGCCGATCAAGCGCCTGCTGCTCGGCGAGCCGGTGCAGAAGGTGTGCAACGTCGACGCGGTGGCGAATCCGGCCGCGCTGGAGTGGTTCGTCGCATTCTCGCAAGAGCCCCGCGTGCAGGCGTAACGCGCGCGGCCAAGCCATCGCTCGTCCTGGTCGTTGTCCGTCCCCGGGTCGACCCGCCGTCCTCTCGTTGACGGTTGTCAACGCGCTCGCGAGCGCGCCGGGTAACGTGAAACGAGGGCGCGCCGATTGCAGGCCCCGAATCGATCGCAGGCCGCCAACGGACGCGCCCTTCGCCCGAATCGATGCAATGGGGGTTTCAATGAACAAGTCCGTGTGGAAGAGACTCGCGCTTTCGGTGCTGCTCGGCGCCGGCGTGGGGATCGGCGTCGCGCTCCTCGGCTCGAGTACGCTGCAGGCGCAAATGCCGTCGCTGCCGTCGCTGCCTAGTGGATTCAAGATCCCGGGCGCCACGTCCGGCAAGATGAGCTTTGGCGGAATCGACGCGCTCAGCGCGGCGCAAACCCTGTACGCCAAGGACAAGACCTCGTTCCCGACGCCCAACATCGCGGTGAGCGGCAATCACGTCGTCGTCGCGTGGGCGACCGGCGTGGTCACCATCGAGACGATCTCGAGCGACGGCAACATTCATCGCACGATCCTCGGGCCGCCGACCGACAGGAACGCGCCTTGATCTGATCCGGCCGCGCCCTCGTGCCAAGCCGTGCGCCGCGCCGGGCGCACGCAGAAAAAGGGCCTGGTGACTCATCACCAGGCCCGCTCGGCGTTTTGCGGTTACTTGCCGGTCCCGTAGTTGCGCGCGAGATACTCCGACAACGCGTCGATCTTGTCGTCGGGAATCGGCGCGCCGTACACCTTCTTCATCTTCTCCACCTCGGCCTTCCAGAAGGCCAAGGGCTTGTCGCGCGGCTGCGTGGTGATGTAATCCATCGAGTGGCAGGTCCGGCATTGGCCGTTGACCTCGTCGACACCGGGTCCCGGCTTCAGCGTCGCGGTTTCCGGCGGCAGCTCGATCTTGAGTCCCGCGGCGACCGCGACCATCGGACCGGCGCCACCCATGGCAAGCGCCACTGCGAACATTGCTGCATGCGTGCGTGTCATCTGCTCCTCCCCTCAAGCCGCGATCACGCGAGTGGTCTCGACGACGTTGCGCATGTAGCCGGCCGGATTCCATAGCGCATCGATCGGCTGCGATTGTCCGATCGCGTTGACTGCCCGCACCTTCAGCTCGTGCGTTCCCTTGGCGAGCGCGACGGTGGTTTGCCACTCCCGGAACGAGTACTTGCCGAGGTCCTTGCCGAGCTTGGTCTCCTTCCAGGTGCGGCCCCCGTCGGCCGAAACGGCAACTTCCCGGATGCCGTAGCCAGCCGTCGAACGCGATGCCGCGCACGACCACCTGTCCTCCCGCCCGCACCTTGCCGCCATCGGCGATGTTCGTGATGAAGGAGCGGACATCGAAGCGGTTGATGGGCGTGGTCTTCTTGGGTGCGCCCCCCGGAGCCACGCAGGCGCACGCGTTGTCCGGGATGCGATAGGCCGTTCCCATCCAGAAATTGTTCAGCACCTCGTCGATGACCGTGATCTCGTTCAGGTGCTTGACCCAATAGGTGCCGTAGTAGCCGGGCACGATCAGGCGCACCGGATAGCCGTTGAGCATCGGCAGGTCGGCGTCGTTCATGGCGTAGGCGATCATCACCTCGCCGTCCAGGGCGTGATCGACATCGAGCGCCTTGGCGAAGTCGGGGGTTGCCGGCAGCACCGGTCCATCGATGCCGTCGAACCTGACCTGCTTGGCGCCCGCCTGCACGCCGGCCTTCTCGAGAACGGTCTTGAGCGGCACGCCCCGCCATTTCGCGTTGCCCATCGCGCCATTGGCGAGCTGGCCGCCGGCCACACGGGGCGTGAACAGCCCGCGACTGTTGCCGGAGCACTGGTTGACGGCGACGTACTCGATCGAATCGAGCTTCTTGAGATCGGCCACGCTGAGCGTCAGCGGCGTATTGACCTTGCCCTTCACGCTGATCGTGAAGGTGTCGACGTCGATCTCGGTGGGCACCCCGGCGAGGTGGTAGCGCACGAAGAAGGCGTCGTTGGGCGTGATCGCGCCATGGTCGAACACCGAGAACGGCGTTTCCGCCTGTGGCGGCCGGCTCGTGAGCAGGATCAGCGGCCGCTTCTGGGGGAGCTTCACCAGCGGGCGCTCGCCGTTGCCGATCGGCAGCATGTACTCGTCGGCCGCCAGCGCATCCAGCGCGCGCCCACCGACCAGGGCTCCGGCGCCCAATGCGCTCGCGGCGCGCAGAAACCGCCGCCGTGCGCGTGCCGCGTGAATCGTGTCGTCCAAGTCAGCCATGCCTTCCTCCTCGCTCATGGGTGGTCACGGGTTATCCAGCTAGACGGATCGCGCAGCAAAGCTCGCGACAGCCACCTTCAACGCACTCTTCTTCTCCGCCACCAGCACGAGCGGCCTCGCCTCGCGGGACCGTCACGACCTGCCAGTAGACATTCCCCCACCAGCCGCTTCCTTCCTTCAGCGCCACCGGATCTTCGAAGGCGAACACGGTGACCATGCCCCCCCTCTCGAAGAACGTCGTGAGGTGATAGACGGCGTGACCTTCGATATCGCACAGGCGCATCAGTTGCGGAAAGCCGGGAACGGCGTTGCTCGCGGCGAGCCCGAAGTGCGGCAGCAACTGGTGCGCCTCCATGAAGGAACCGCGCAGGGTACGCTCGTAGTACTCGTGCTCGATCGCGCCGCGGACGAGGTCCGGCGGCCGCACGGCCAGGACGGCGCCGGCGCCAGTGCCGCCGAGCAGCAGCGCGCCGAGGCCGCACAGCACGCTGCGGCGTTCCAGAAGGCGCGTGCGGCGAAACAAATGCGGCGGGGGCTCGCCGGGGTCGAAGGCCAACGCCAACTCGGCGCGGGCGCGCAAGTCGAACTCGACGTCGTGGGGATCGTCCTCGCGGACCATGTCAAACCTTTCGCAGCAACGAAACCGACGCCGCGTGGGGTGCGGGGCGCGTCGTCGCCGGCGGGGCCATCGCGGCCTTCAGCGCGGCGCGCGCCCGTGCGAGGCGAGAGAGCACCGTGCCCGGCGCAACCTCCAGCGCCTCGGCCATCTGGGCGGTCGGCATGTCATCGAAGTAGTACAGCACCAGCACCTCGCGGTGGATCGGTGCGATGCGGGAGAGCGCCGTGAGCACGTCCAGCCGGTCATCGGTGCCCGCATCGGGGGCCGCCTCCGCGGAAAGCGCGTCCTCGTCGTCGACCGGCTGCAGCCCCGGCGCCAGGTGCCGCAGGGCGCTGCGGCGCATGATCTGGAACAGCCAGGCCCGCGCCAGCTCGGGGTCGCGCAACTGATGGCGGTGCTTCCACGCACTGGTGAAGCAGTCCTGGACGACGTCCTCGGCAACCGGGCGCGAGCCGGTCAACGCCCACGCGCTGCGGAAAAGGAACCGGTAGTGCTCGCGCACCCAGCCGTTGTAGCGGGACTCGTCGGTCTCGAACATGCGTATAAGAGCGCGGCGGCCGCCGTGCCATTCCATCGTGTCGACAATTTCTTCGGTCGGGCTGCGGCGCATGCCGCACCGCGCGATCGACCGGCGCCGTGGCGCAAGCCTACCGCAAGCGCCGTCGCCACGGACGCTCCGATGCTGCGGTGCGACATGGGCTGCCGGGCGCGCCAAGGAAAAGGGCCTGCATCGCTGCAGGCCCCCGCCGTGACGCGCTGCGTCGTGCCTACATCTTGAAGCTGCCCCTCGGACCCGGATCGAAGGTCATCCGACCGGGTTGCGTCCCGCGCCCGATCAGGTTCGTGCCGCGGACGTACACGCCGGCGTTGGCATGGCCGATGACCCCGACGATGCCGACCTGAACCGCATTTGCGCACACGAACGTGTCCGCGACCGACTCGATGCGCATGTACGCCGTCGGCGTGCCCAGCGACGCGTACTGCGCGAGGGGCATGCCCATGAACGGGCCGGGGTTCGGCGCCGCGCCGACGCCGCTCGAGGCCGGCAGGCTGGTTTCGTAGTAGCTGTCGCCGCACTCGTGCGTGCCGGTGCGCGAGAACTCGTCCTCGTTCCAGAACGTGTACGTGTACTTGGTGATGAAGGGCTGCGCGCGCTGCGTCAGGTCCTGGTTGCATCCGGCGATGGAGATGATCGTCGAGGGTAGTCCGCCCTGGAACACCGGCGCCAGCACGCGGCCGTTGAAGAAGAGCGGACCCGCCGCCGGCGTCGGAGCGCCACCGGGCTGGAAGGCACCGACGAGCATCTTCGGGCACATGTCGTATCCGGTGAGCGTGCCGTCGAGGTCGAGCACGCCCGGCGTGTTGCCCACGGGATACCCCTGCGCGAGCGTGCCCCCGAGCGCCTGGAACGCCCAGGCGTTGTATTCCCACGCCTGACCGGCAACATCGACGATCGCGGCGCTGCCGTACAGCTGATTGAAGTTGATCTGCGTGCCATCGCCGGCCCCGTTGGCGCCGATGGCGAAGCACTTCAGCTCCCCGGTGGTACGGGCCGAGCCGTCCGGCCACGTCGCGAAGGGCTGCGCCATCATTCCCGCGCCGCCAAGCACGAAGCCGGTGGCCGCCGACCACGTCACGGGCTGGTTGCGCGTGAGCGTCACCGTGAAGTCCATCGTGTGCTTGATGAAAGCCGTGTCGAACGTTGACGGCAGCGGCGTGGGCACGGGCTCGCTCGAGCGGTAGTAGCACTTCGCTCGCACATCCACCGCGCTGTCGTTGACCAGCGTGATCAGCGTGTCCGTGCCCGGCGTCACGTCGATGCGCGGGAATACGAGCAGGCTGCCCTTGTTGCTGTTGTTGCCCATCATGGTGGCCGACCACGCCGAGGCGCTGAGCAATCCGAGCGCAACCGCAGTCGCGACGCGCCTCATGGCTCGCGGGTTCATCGTTGACTCCTTCTTGTTGAGCGGATCGTTTGCGTGGGTCACCCGCAGCGTTGATCTCACGCATGCTCGTGTATGAAACAAGCAGCGCGTGTACGAAAAGCCGTCGTAGATAAAGCAGGTCGCGTGCCGTCGCGAAAACGCTCGCGTGGGCGGGACGTTACGGCGAGGGTGCCGCTGCTCGGCGCCAGGCGTGTAAGGCAGGGCGACGCGGTCGATCGGGACATGTGGGAAACGCGCGGTGGTGTACATACGCATCGCAACGACCGGCACGGGCAACTACAATTGCGCGTGTGCGACCCGATCGCGATGGCGATCGCGGCATTCGCGTTGCAACCGCTGATGCGTGGAGCGAGATCGCCGGTCGATGAACGCTGCTGGAGGAACGATGCCCACACCCCGTGAACGCGCCGCCGACTTCTGTTCGCGCTTCGGCCTGCGCCTGCCCATCCTGCTTGCGCCCATGGCGGGCGCCTGTCCCGTGTCGCTTTCGGTTGCCGTCGCGAATGCGGGTGGCCTCGGTGCCTGCGGCGCGCTGATCATGTCGCCGTCGGAGATCGAGGATTGGGTACGCCAGTTTCGCGCGGCAAGCGACGGCGTGTTTCAGCTCAACCTGTGGATTCCCGATCCACCGCCACGGCGCGATCCCGCGCACGAGGCGCGCGTGCGCGCATTCCTGGAGGGATTCGGACCGCCGGTGCCCGAAAGCGCCGGCGATGCCGCGACGCACGACTTCGACGCGCAGTGCGAGGCATTGCTCGCCGCGGCGCCGCCGATCGTGTCATCGGTGATGGGCCTCTACCCGCCTGCGTTCGTCGCTCGGCTGCGCGAACGTGGAATCCGGTGGTTCGCGAACGTTTCGACGGTCACGGAAGCGCGCGCAGCCGAAGCGGCCGGCGCGGATGTCGTCGTGGTGCAGGGGATGGAAGCGGGCGGCCATCGCGGCTGCTTCGATGCAACAAACGCCGAACGCGAGCTCGTCGGCCTCTTCTCCCTGCTTCCCGCGGTGGCCGATGCCGTGAAGATTCCCGTGGTCGCCACCGGCGGCATCGCGGACGGCCGGGGCGTGGCCGCAGCGCTCGCGCTGGGCGCAAGCGCCGCGCAGATCGGAACGGGGTTCCTGCGCACGCCCGAAGCGAAGCTCCATCCGGCGTGGGCCGAAGGATTGGCGCGTACGCTGCCCGAGCAGACGATGCTCACGCGTGCGTTCAGCGGCCGCGCGGGTCGGTGCATCGCGACGCGCTATGTGCGCGCCGCGGCCGAGCCGGCGGCACCGGCGCCCGCCCCTTACCCGGTGCAGCGCGGCCTGACTACCTCGATGCGCGCGAACGCGCAGAAGACAGGCGATCTCGAGACGATGCAGGCATGGGCCGGGCAATCGGCGGCGATGGCGCGCGGCGAACCCGCGGCAGAGCTCGTGCACGAATTCTGGGAGGCGGCGCAACGCCTCCTCGCGTAGTCAGCGGCGCTCGCGCGGATCCCGTCGGCACACGCGTGCAATCGGACGCGCGCGCATTCGCACGCTCGTGGACCGGCTCGTGCCGTGCGTCGAGAAAGGAGCCCCGCGAGTCACGACACCGGCCCGTCCGCGCCAATCGCGCCGACGTCCTTGCGCGAGCCGGAACGCTCGCGCAGTTTCATCGACAGGCGCTTGCCGGCGGCGATCATCGGCAACTCGACCCAACGGTAGAGCACGTCGGAGAACACCAGGCCCACGAGGGCGGTCAGGATGGCCTTCCGGGCGGAATCCTGGATGTACGGGTTCATGCCCACGAGCGCCTGGCCCGCGAGAATCTGGATGAGATAGAGCGAGTACGAGCGCTGCCCGACGAACACGAAAGGTCGGCTGTGCAGGATGCGGTTGATCGGTCCGCTGCCGATCAGCGTGGGCAGGAACGCGGCGACGACCGCGCCGTAGACGATGACGCCCTGCCCTCCGCCATAGCCCCCCGCAATCCGCTCGACGTGAATGCCGTACACCTGCATGAGCGCGACACAGGCGAGCAGCACCGCGCCCGCGACGGGATTCATGAGGTAGCGCAGCAGCCTCGAACGTCCTGCGATGGTGCAACAGCAACGCGACCGCGGCCCCGTACAACAGCACGACATAGTGCGGAGCCTCGACGCCGGGCGTGTTCCAGAGCCACGCGAGCGCGGCGAACGTCGCGAGCGTGGCCAGCGCCATCAGCCTCGGCCCCAGCGGAACGAGGAACAGGATCACCGGCCACACCATGTAGAACTTCCATTCGATGCCCATCGTCCACGTGATCTTCCACGGGGCGACGAAGTGCTGCTCGTTGAGGAACAGCGCGTAGTATGGCCACGCGTGCTTCAGCTGGTCCCACGACTCCCCGCCGAGCGCCTTCGTCTGGAACAGCACGACGATCAGCACGAGGTAGTAGACCGGCATGATGCGGAACACGCGACGCAGGTAGAAGTCGCGCAGCGAAACGCGTCCGTTGCGGTCCTGCTCGCGCAGCAACAGCGTCGTGATCAGGAAGCCCGACATCACGAAGAAGATGTGCACGCCGAGCCAGCCGGACAGCCACTTGTAGCGCTCGCCCGCGAAGTGCTCGAAGATCACCAGGAGCACGCCGATCGCACGCATGCCGTCGAGCGCGTCGAAGTGCTTCAGCTGGCGGTAGGCCTCGAAGGTCGGGGCGTAGCGCAGCGGATTGGCGAGTCGTTCGTTCAGGGTCTTCTCCTGCAGCACGCCTCGTTGCCGGGGCAGCAGAAAAAAGAAGGGGTCAGCTCTCGCCAACCCCGCGTATGCACTGCCAGCTGAAACTCGGACGCAGCCCGGGGCTGCCGATCAACGCCTCGCAGTGTAACGCAACGCAAGGGAGCTGCTCCCCAGCGATTCAATCCCCGCGGGACGAGCGCGGCCGCTGCCGTTCACCAGGCGATCCGGTCGAGGCGAGCTTCGCCCAGCGAGGCTCTACCCGTGCTCATGTGCGAACACAGCCGTCGGACAGTGTCAGCCCGGCGTTAGCCCGCACAAAGAGGGCGTCCGCTCGAACGGCGGGTCGGGCATCGCACTCGCTGGCTCCGGCGTTTCTCGGCAGCAGCAATCGCAATCACTGAACGATTTGCCAGCCGGGGCCTGCGCTCGGCAGCTGATCGAACACCGGCGCAAGATGACGGCCATTCATCGTCCAGCGCACAACCGATCCATCTGCGGGCGAGTACCAGAGCAGGTCAGCGCGATGGTCGAAGTTCACGTCAGTGGCCGCGCCCAGCGTCCACGTGTCGAGCGGCGCCCCGACGAAGTAATCGGCGTCATCGATGACGCCACCGTTCATGTACCAGACGGCATTCGTGCCGTCGGCATGGCGCCACCAGATGTCGGCCTTGCCGTCGCCATCGAAGTCCGCGACTTTGTAGGGCCGCCAGTCCGTTCCCGCGCTCGCCGGGAACGCTGCATTGAAACTGCCATCAGGCTGCATCAGCCAGATCGCGACCACGCCGTCAGATGGACGAAACCAGACGAGATCGGCGATGCCGTCGCCGTTGAGGTCCGCGACGCCGCGCAGGCTCCATTGCTGCGGAACGCTTCCGTAGTCGCGCCAGCTCGAGATCGCGCCGCTCACGGGCATGTAGCCGACGAGAAGCTGGCCTGATGCGCTTCGCGCCACCAGGTCGGCGCGGCCATCGCTGTCGAGGTCACCCAAGCCCCATTCCGCAACGGCGCCCTCGCAATCGCATACCGGCTCCGTGGCCGCGACGTTTCCGGCGCTATCCATGATCCATCGGCTGATCGGCTGGATCGATCCATCGAAGGGCCCGAACCAGAGCACGTCGGGAACGCCGTCGCCCGATGCATCCGCTACGGCGCCGGCGCCGCTCCACCCGTTGGGGAGCGTCGCCGGGTAGGCGACCCCGTCCACGCCTGCTCCCGGCGTGACACGCCAGACGGCGGTGGTACCGATCGGCACCGCCGGATTGCCGACGTCGTTGCCGTGGTAGTACCAGTGCACCGCCGGAGAACGCGCCGGCGGCGCGGGGCCGATGAACTTGCCGAATCCAATAGGCGTGGTCCCCACTGGAATCGGTGATCCGATCACCTGCATGGTGGCGGCATCGACCACGGACACGGTGTCGCTCGTGTTGTTGACGGCGACCACACGGCTGCCGGTCGGGTCGACTGCGACGCCCCTGCCTCCGACGAGGGCTTCACCCGTGAACGTGTTCGTGGCGATGTCGAGCCGTCTGATTAGTGGTTTTGCAGTCAACCGCCCGTCCATTGAGGCGAATGCGTAATTTCCGGTCGGGCTCACGGCGACGGCGGAGATTCCGGCAAGGCCAAGCGACCCTCCGCCGGACACTTGATCGGTAGCGGGGTCCGTGATGAAGAGAGACGCCGAGATATCCGCGTTGAAACCGAAGTACGCGCGTCCGGCAGGATCGACGGCCACTGCCGTCGTCACCCCGTCCATGCTGACCGACGGGTCGTCGAACACAAGCTGGACCGCATGGGTGAGTGTATCGATCACCGTCGCACGGCCAAGAGAGTTCGCGACAAACAGGCGTGTACCCGCCGGATTCACGTCCACATCCGCCACATACTCCCACGTGTACTGCATCGGGATGCTGTCGATGACGGCGTTCGAGACCGGTATCGATCACCGAAACGGCTCCGGTCCGCGCGACGTACACGCGCGTGCCGGTGCGGTCGACTGCAATGCCCTGTGGCGCCGAGCCGAGGGGGATCGTGGCCACGACAGACCTCGTCACCGTGTCGATCACGGACACGCTGTTGCCACCCTCGTTGGTGACGTACACGCGGGTGCCTTGGGTATTCGCGGCGACGCCGTAAGGGTGCGAGCCCACCGGGATGGGCGCGCCGACTACCGTATTGGTGGCGATGTCGATCACGGAGACCGTATCGCTGCCGTAATTGGAGATGTACGCAAACGGTGCACCGGCGACGTGCCCTGACGTAATGGCAAGTGCGAACGTGCAGATCCGAAAAGACGCGCGGATTGCTCTCCCGCGAGGGCCGAGGCACGATGCGACGGCCATTCTTGTTCCCATTCAGAAGTCTCCGTATCGCGACAGACAAGAAGCGTCATCGCAACCAACAGCACTGCTATCGACCAACAAGCCCCATCGGGTGAAGCAAACGGTTGTGGATGACAGCCTTCTATCGCGCCACGTCGTCGCGGGAGCCGAATTAAACGATACCCGGTCGTTGGCCGCAACATCGAGTGGGCGATTGCATGATAGAAGTCAAGCCCGTCGTGGCACTTTTGCGCCGCGCGTGCATTGCGTCCCGTGCTCTGTCCAAACGTACGCGGTCTTTCTCGGTGCAGATGTGAATCTCGTAGACCCACATCCCGGACTGCGCTAACGCACTCGCGGCAGCAAATGCAGCAATGGCGAGAACCGCACCCGTTCGAAGGGTACTCATGTGCCCACTTACCAACGAATCGAACGCGCACCGCCCGGTCCTGTGCGGGTATCAGGCTGCAGTGCACGCTCTAGCTAGCAGGTCGCCTGTGAGTGCGGTTACGCGCGAGTGCACCTGGTGCTTCGCGCAGTGGCCGAACCACAGGCGCGGGACCGCGAGATAGCCGTCGTGACCGGCGCAGACCGGGCAGCGGCCGTTGTTGCCGTTCAGTTCCACGCGCATCGCATCTTCTGCACGACGGGGTAGCTGCGCAGACGACAAGCTTGCTAAACACAGCTGAGAACCTCGAGCACATCGCGGTCGAGGGGCGGAGACAGCGGAGTCTATGCCCGGCAAGCGCCCACTGGACGCGTCGGGTGGGGAAGGGGCGGACGCGAGTTAGGTCGTGGTCGTCGTCACCTCGACGCACGCACCCAGCCGCGGCAGCCGTTCAAGAACAGATTGACGACGTTGCTCGCCCATGTGTCGAGTTCGACGGCCGTCATCGGTGCACCAGCCCCATTGACCGGCGTTGTGGAACATCGACCACCATATGCAGAAACTGCTCTGCCGCGAAGGCTGGATTGTCGAGTCGAAGATTTCCGGCTCGCGCTTCACGATCGAGGGGACGCCGGCGATGAGCTGGAGCGCTTCCGAGGTTCCCTGCCCTGCCACGACGGCCGTGAGATGGGGGAATCGCGCCGATTCACCCACGATCAATCGATGAAGGGCGATGGCCTGCTGGGCGAGTGCCGCCCGCAGAATGAGACCTGCCAACCGATGCAGGACGTCCTGGAGGTTGCCGCCGTCGATGAGCGGCACATCGGCGGGCGGACGCAGGCGATCGATGATGGAATGAACGACAGCAGCGAAGAGCGCCGGCTTGTCGTCGAAACGATGGTAAAACGTTCGCTTCGAAATTCGCGTCCGCTGCGCAACCGCCTCGATGCTGGTGGCACCGTATCCGAGAGTCAAAAACAGGTGGGTCGCCGCGTCGATAATCCGCTCCCGGATTTTTTCTGCTTGCGCTCGCGCAGGGCGACCGCCTCGGCCGGAAATGGACGCGGTTGCAACCGGAATTGTTTGTCCGCCACGAATTCGTGGCGCGGAGCCACTGCGAGTTGGTGGGACCATCCCGCGATCGGATTAACGTCCGTAGGGGTAGTACCCCGGCGGAACCGCCGCAGGTTGACCTGAGTAGCCCGGCGGCGGACCGTACCGGACTGGACGAGGCGCGTAGTGCACCGGAGCCGGTGCGCGGTAGTAAGCGCGGGCCGGCGGCGCGTAATACACCCGCGCTGGCGGCGGAGCGTAATAGGTCGGCGCCGCGGGCGGTCCGTAATAGTTCGCTGCGGCAGGCACGTTGTAATAGACCGGACCCGCGGGCGGGTTGTGGTAGGCCGGCTCCGCGAATGCATTGTCATACGCAACGGGGGGCACTGCATAACCCGGAGCGGTTCCATAGTACGGGGCGTTCGCCGCTGCTACCGGATCGCAATCGGCGCGTCCACGATCGCGGCAGCCGCGCCGACGACCACGCCGGCCAGGCCGAAGACCGGCCACGCCGAAGCCGCCGTGGCCACCGTAATGCGCATGACCATGGCCGCCACGGTATCCCCCATCGGCAAACGCCGACGACATCGGCGCGAGCGCGAGAGCGAGAGCAATCCCGACCACCAGACGGCCGATTGCAACGGCATTGCACTTCATCATGGGAACTCCTCCTCGGTCATGCGGAGACGTTGCATCCGAATGGCTCCTAGCGTATTCCTTTCCGTAACGTAACGCAACGCAACTGTACCGTTTCATTATTTAGGCCCTTGTTCCATTCCGGGAACCGGTGCGAACAGCCATCGACCCGAACTCGATCAGACGTACAAGTAACGTGTTGGCAACCGGCAAGCGGTCATGGCGACCGCCGAGTACTCATCGTCAGTTGTACAAGAAGGAGACCGCATGTTCGACACCGTCTACAAGTTGCTTGAGAAGATGGGTTACCCACATCCGATTCATCCGACTGAAGTTCATATGCCCATCGGCGCTGCTCGTGGCGGCATTGATATTTGGCATAGCAGCTACGGTATTCCGACGACCCGCTCTGGCTCAGACGGCACACTATTGCACTATCCTCGCCGGCCTCTTTCTATTCCCTACGATCCTGTTCGGGTTTATGGACTGGCAGCACTTCTACGCCGGAGCCTGGCTCGCTCCATCAGAATAAAGCTGGTTCTGGCCGTTGTATTACTCGTTCTGGTCTTTGTCAGTGTGTTCCTTGTTCAAACGAAGAGGAACGGGTCCGCGGGCGTTTTGACGAATTACGCCGCATCCTTTCTTATCGTCGTGGTCTTAGGTTATTACGGCGGGAACTTGGTTTATGGCGGTGCGAAACCGAAGGCCCCTGAGGCCTTTGTTGCGGGCATGGATATCTTCAACGAAAATTGCGTGTCTTGCCACCCCAAGGGAGCCAATGTCATCGTTCCCACCTTGCCTTTATTGAATTCCGCTTACACTTCAGAACCTCGCAACGTTTCTTGCGTTCATTCGCGATCCCAAGCGGCCGAACGGCTCTGCGGGGGCAATGCCCCTTCTTTCTCTTCCACAACAGTCTCCGACCAGCAGGCAAGCGAGCTATACAACTACATCACGCATGTCCTGGCGCATTGATATCTTGCGATGGCTTGGTCCGCTCGAGCATGTCAAAGAGATGAGGAAGCCAAGTAGCGGGTATCCCGCCGCCATAGGCTTGGCCGCAGCCTCCAGGAAGTGGCGGCCATTTTCCGCACAATGTGGCACGGGATTGGCGCGTAAACGGTAGCGACCAGCGTTGGCCACGCCTGCCGTCGCAGGTATGCATGTTTGGTAGCGCACAGACTGAGCGAGCGATTTCGAATATCTATTCCTCGAGCGGCATGATGAGGATGCGGCACCATCAACGGCGCTGCAGAAGCACGTTGACCGCGTGACCTTTCCGAAATCGCTGCTTTCGAGGAGTCGAACATGTTGAGCTGGATACGAGGAACCCGGATCTCTGCGGCCGCCGATATCCCAGCCGATGCATGCCTCGTTGGAGTGAAGAGCCTGGTGGCAAATCGGGTCTACGACGGTGATGGCGATCTTGTGGGCAGACTCGAGGAGATCGTGATCGATACGCGTACCGGCTGCGTCCGACATGCCGTGTTGTCGGTCGGCGGCACTCTGTCGGATCGGACGCAAATGGCTGGCCGTCCCGTGGTTCGCATTGAAGCCGGACGCCCAATACTGTCGATGCGTCATCGACTTGACGCAGATGCACCTGATCGGGCGTTCCGGTTCCCGACGACGACCCGTGGCTGCAACGACGCTCCTCGACGTCGGCCAACGAAGAGCATTCAGGTCGGACGCGCATGGTCGGCGCGAAGTCGAATCCGAGGACTTTTGTAGACGACCCGATGCAAGGAGCTTGACGACGTCGGCCCCGTTCAGCGCGCAGGCCGTGCCTGGTGTTGCGTTACGTCCGGCTGCTTCGGCGGCAAAGTGTCAATGACCGACCATCCAACGTCGTCCATCTTGCTTCATGCGCCAGCAGTTTGCTGTCAGGCCTTCAGTGGCTGAAGCAACGCAGATTCGACCAGCACGTCAACACCGGCGACCGGCGTAATCGCCCGCGCGGGAATGTCTTTGCCGGCGCGCCAATCGAAAACCGCCTTGTGCTTCGTTTCACCGCGGACCAGAAACATGACTTGCCGGGCCCGGCTCAGCCTTGCTGCGCTCAGCGTCACGCGCTGCGGCGGCGGTTTGGGCGCTTCGAATACCGCCAGCGCGTCCGGCGACCCAGGCGCCCTCCCCCAATCATGACCGGGGAACAGGCTCGCCGTGTGGCCATCCTCGCCCAGACCAAGCAGCACCAGGTCGAATTCGCCGATCCCGCGTAAAGTCTCGGTGTACGCTCGAGCCGCTTGAACAGCTCCCGTTTCCGCTGGAATGGCGTGCACCTGGTTTGCGGGGATGAAAACGTGGTCGAGCCAAATCGCTCCGACCATGCGCGAGTTGCGCGCCGGGTCGACCGCAGGCAGACATCGCTCGTCACCGAAGTAGACGTGCCACTCCGACCAGGCTGCGCTGGCCTCGCGCAGCCTTCGATACGCGCCGCGCGGGGTGTCGCCGCCGGCAAGGACGAGAAGGAACTGGCCACGCGCCCTTATGGCGCGATCGGCCGCCGCCAGAATGCTCACTGCGACGGCACGATCCAGCGCCGACCGATCGGCCAGTGCACGCCAGCGGCATCGTTGGATCTCAGCCAATGCCATCAAGGGCACCGGTCGGCGGCCCGCAATGGCGACATCCAAAGTCTGAGCCCGTTCATACTCACTCGAATTGCTGCTCGTCGCGCCCGCGCGGGTTAAGCGCGTGCGACCTGTCTGCTGGCGCCATACCGACGCGGTTCATCTCCGCTAAACGGCTAGCTCATATGAAAGCCATCGATGGGCAAGTTTCGCAGCGCTCAATACGTGCTGTACGGAGCCCACGATGGGCGATGCGGAGCCTCGGCGAGTCAATCCTGATCCAAATTGATAAGCCGGGCAAAATCGGTCCGCAATCCAAGGCGCGCAGTACGCCTGACTTCATGACCGAAATGCTCCATCCTTCGGCTGCGCCGCACGTGTTGCCTGCCCTGACACCTTCGCATTGGCTGTCGCTGCATGGGCTGTTTACCGTCACCGGCCTGCTCGTGTATGTGGTGGCCTCGCACGTGCTGCAGCAACGCCGGCATCCATCCGCCGCGATCGGCTGGGTATTGTTCATGTTCCTGTTGCCCTACGCCGCGCTGCCGCTGTATCTGCTGTTCGGCACGCGCAAGCTCACCCGCACCGGCCGTTCACGCGCGGATGCTCGGACGATTCCACGCAGCGCCGATGGGAGTGCCTGGCCGGCCGAGGTGGCCGCCGCGCTCGGGCAGCCGTGCCCCGCGAACATACCGGGCCTTGTGCGTCCACGCCGATGGCGCGGAGTCGCTGCGAGCGCTGCTGGAACTGATCGACGGTGCGCAGCACACCCTCGATGTGTGCAGCTTCATGCTCGGGCGGGACACGGTCGGCGAGGCGGTGATCTCGCATCTGGCCGCCAAGGCACGCTCCGGGGTGCAGGTGCGGCTGTTGCTCGACGGGGTGGGCCGCATGATGGGCGGGTGGCCCGACCTGTCGCCACTCGTGCACGCGGGTGTCCGGGTCGGGCTCTTTGCGCCCCTGCTGCGCTTCAATCTGAATGGTCGAACGAATCTGCGCAACCATCGCAAGCTCGCGGTGGCCGACGCTGGCTGCGTGGCCGAGCGGCTGTGGTGCGGCGGGCGCAATCTGGCCGCGGAGTATTTCGAAGCGCAGCCCGGCTGCGCGGCGTGGCGCGACCTGAGCTTCGATCTGCAAGGCCCGCTCGCTCGGCAGGCAGCCGATCTGTTCCGGCGCGACTGGGTCTTCGCGGTGGGGACCGAACCGTCGGCGATGGGCGCTGCTGCGGCGGCGGACGCGAAGCCCATCCCCATCGCCGCGCCTGGCGAGGCCGCGGGGCAGATTATCGCCTCGGGCCCTGATCAGGCTGACGACACCGTGCACGCGCTGCTCGTCAGCGCGGGCTACCGCGCGCGCACGCGCATGGCGCTCGTCTCGCCCTATGTTCTGCTCGACGATGCCTTGCTGATGGCGCTGTGTCTGGCGGCAAGGCGGGGCGTGGAAGTGGATTTGCTGTTGCCGGCACGGTCCAACCATCGCCTGGCCGACATCGCGCGGCATCGTTCGCTGCGCGCTCTTGCCGCTGCGGGGGTGCGCGTCTGGCTCGCGCCGCACATGCTGCACGCCAAAGCCGCCATCATCGATGATGTGCTGGCGCTGGCGGGCTCCACTAACCTGGACAGCCGCAGCCTGTTCCTCAATTACGAACTCATGGTGGCGTTTCATGACGCCAGCGATATCGCCCGCTTTTCTGCCTGGTTCGACCTTGAACGCCGTGCGGCCTGCCGCTACGACGCGCAGCCGCCCGGTCTGTGGCGCGACTTCGTCGAAGGGCTGGTGCTGTGGATCGGCTTCCAGCTCTGACCGGCGAGTTATCTCATGTGCGCATTGCGAACGGCTTGCGGCCAATTGCATTGAAGCATCGGCTGTGGTGTGTGCGCAAGCTTGTCCACCGTGCGTCGCGAATCATGATGCAGCAGAAGCGAGCTGCTCATCAAAAGGTTCGTCAGCGAAATTTGTGGGTTGACTGGGTGAGGAATTGATAGAGCTTTCTACACGTGCCATCGACGGCGGCTTGTTCGACTTCGGAGATCCTCGGGTTCATGGATTTACCGGCCAGTTCGAGACTTGCTGCCAAGCCTGCTCTACGGCCGGCGGCAACTTGTCCATGTGCTTGAGGAAAAGCGCGAGCGTCCAGATCTGCCGGTCGCTAAGGGAGTACCCGAACGAAGGCATGCCCGTCAAACGAATACCGTGTTTGATCTTCCAGAACGAAACACCCTCCGGGTCGTCCTCAACTCCATCGGTCGCCAGTTGCGGCGGCTTCGGGTAAAGACCCTTCGCTATCGGTGACGCCGACGCAGTCCCTTTCGCGGAACCGTGGCAAACCGCACAGTTCTGCGCAAAGAGCCGAACTCCATCGAGGAGATCCTGCTCGGTCGGCGCTACCGGGTTTTGGCCCTTTGGGGCGTCACGACGCATTGTCGCGTCCAGCGAGGTACGGGCCATCCAGATTTCCAGCCGACCGGGTTTCGCATCGGCATTGGCCGGGATGAGACCGCTTTGCACCAGAGAATAAGCGCCGATCAAGACAACGGCGAGCGTCAATGCCACGCCTATAACGACGCCTTTCAACATGTCTTCTCCGCTTTCAGCCGAGAGACCATCGAGTAGCCTTTTTCGTCCGTGGATTGGATAACCGGACTCGGAACAGCGCTCATGGCAACTTGCTCCCGCGGGGCAACGTTCGGAAACGCGCGGTCCGCGGCCCCAAACATCGCGGCGGCGCGCAGTTCGTTCAACTCGTCAGCGTGCGCGCACGCAATGTGACTCTGGTACATGGGCCCGCCCAGGCAGGATGATGTTCATGCTTTCGGGCAAGTATCGGGAAGACGCCAGGGAAAGTCCGAATAGGCCGTCGCCCATTGCTTTACGCGGCGCTGATGTTAGTGCGCATTGCTTACACGGCCGGTCGCACGTGGGTCCATACAGGGTAAAGGGTTAACACGCACTTACCTACCCCGCCACCTTCTCTGCCGGTATCGCGCGGCGCGTTCCCAGCGGTAGCCCATAGGTAGCCCCGAAGAAAAAGGGGCTAGGCTATTTGCCTAACCCCTTGATTATTTGGCGC
>CAVZZN010000003.1:0-818158 GCA_963779805.1 uncultured beta proteobacterium | reverse complement strand
CCAGCCTCGAGCCCGCGGCCGCGCCACTCCTTGTGCGCCTGCACGACGAGCCGCAGGATGTTGGTGTTGAGGCCGCCGCACAGGCCCTTGTCGGTGGTCACCACGATCGCGCCCACGCGCTTCACGCTGTCGCGCCTCTCGAGGAAGGGATGCCGGTATTCCGTGCTCGCCTTGGAGATGTTCATGACGATCTGGAAGAGCCGAAGGACGTAGGGCCGCGACGCGCGCATGCGGTCCTGCGCCTTCTTCATCTTCGACGCCGCGACCATCTCCATGGCCTTGGTGATCTTGCGCGTGCTCTGCACGCTCTTGATCTTGACGTGGATTTCCTTGGCGTTCGCCATGAACCTCGCCTTCTGTCGCCGCTCGCGCTCGAGCTCCGGCCGTCACGCCATGATATTGACGCCGCCGTCGACGTACAGCGTCGCGCCCGACATGCGGCGCGCGTACGGCGTCGACAGGAACGCGCAGGTGAAGCCGACGTCCATGATGTCGACGAGCTCGCCGATCGGCGCGCGCTGCGCGGCCTCGTTGAGCAGCAGGTCGAAGTCCTTGAGACCCGACGCGGCACGCGTCTTGAGCGGTCCGGGCGAGATCGCGTGCACGCGGATGCCCTTGCGGCCCGAGCTCGTAGGCGAGATAGCGGCAGCACGCCTCCAGCGCCGCCTTGACCGGGCCCATCACGCTGTAGGTCGGCACGACCTTGTTCGCGCCGTGATAGCTCATCGCGAACATCGTGCCGCCGTCCGTCATGAGCGGCGCCGCGAGCTTCGCCATGCGCACGAACGAATGGCACGACACGTCCATCGCCATGCCGAAGCCCTCCGCCGAGCAGTTGAGCAGCCCGCCCTGCAGGTCTTCCTTGGGCGCGAACGCGATCGAGTGCACCAGGATGTCGAGCTTGCCCCACTTCGCCTTCACCGCCTCGAACACGGCTTCGAGCTCGCCCGGCCTGCGCAACGTCGAGCGGCATGAAGATGTCGGCGCCGAGCTCCTGCGCGAGCGGCTCGACGTAGCGGCTTCGCCTTCTCGTTGAGATAGGTGAGCGCGAGGTCGGCGCCGACTTCGCGCATCGCCTTGGCGCAGCCATAGGCGATCGAGTGTCGTTGGCGACGCCGATGATGAGCGCCTTGCTTCCGCTGCAGGACGGGACGGGGGATGTCGATGGTCATGATGTCTTTCCTCTGATCATTGGGTTGAGGTGGACCGCAGCTGCGGCTGCGATCGCGAGCTCGGCTTCGGTCGCCGCGAGCACCTGCTCGACGGTGACGCCCGGTGCGTTTCGAGCAGCGTGGCGCGGCCGTCGGGGAACGCGATCACCGCGAGCTCGGTGACGACGAGATCGACGCGCGCGCCGACGTGAGCGGCAGGTTGCAGCGCTTGCACGATCTTCGACTTGCCCTTCGCGCGTGTGCTGCATGGCGACGATGACGCGCTTGGCGCCGGTGACGAGATCCATCGCGCCGCCCATGCCGGGCACCATCTTGCCGGGGATCATCCAGTTGGCGAGATGGCCCTCGCTGCGTCGACCTGCAGTCCGCCGAGCACCGTCACGTCGACGTGGCCGCCGCGGATGAGGCCGAACGACATCGCGCTGTCGAACGTGCACGCGCCGGGCATGCGCGGTCACCGGCTTGCCGCCGGCGTCGGTGAGACGCGCCTGCGCGAGGCCGTCCGCCGGAATCGGGCCGGTGCCGATGAGGCCGTTCTCCGACTGGAAGAAGATGTGCATGCCCGCCGGAACGTAGTTGGCGACCAGCGTCGGAATGCCGATGCCGAGGTTCACGAGCATGCCGTCGCGAAGCTCGCGGGCGATGCGCTTGGCGATGATGGTTTGCGGATCCATGGTCAGGCCTTGGGGATGACGTAATCGACGAGCGGTGCGGGCGTCATCACGTGGTCGGGCGAGATCATGCCCACCGGCACGATGTGCTCCGCCTCCACGATGACGGTATCCGCCGCCATCGCGATCACCGGATTGAAGTTGCGCGCGGTGAGCACGTAGGTCAGATTGCCGAGGTAATCGGCGAGAAACGCCTGCACCAGCGCGAAGTCCGCGTGCAGCGGCAGCTCGAGGAGATACTCGCGGCCGTCGACCTCGATCTTGCGCTTGCCTTCCTCGACCACGGTGCCCACGCCGGTCGGCGTGAGCACGCCGCCCAGGCCGAAGCCGCCGGCGCGGATGCGCTCGATCAGCGTGCCCTGCGGGACGAGCTCGACCTCGAGCTCGCCCGCGAGCATCTTCTTCTGGGTTTCCGGATTGAGCCCGATGTGGCTCGCGACGACCTTGCGCAGCGAGTTGGCGCGTCACGAGCTTGCCGATGCCGACGCCCGGCAGCGCGGTGTCGTTGGCGATGACGGTGAGGTCGCGCTTGCCCTGCCGCACGATCTCGTCGACGATGTCCTCGGGCGTGCCCACGCCCATGAAGCCCCCGATCATCAGGCTCGCGCCGTCGGGGATCTTGGCAACTGCTTCTTCGAGTGTCGTGGTCAGCATCTTCGATTCCCGTTCGTGCGGCCGCAGGGCCGCTCATTTCATCGGCGTTCGAGCCGCGTGGGTGGCGGAAGCCGCCGTGTCATTGCAGCGCTGCGTGGGACGAGTAATCGGTCGGGATGCGAATCGGCTCGCTGCCCGCCCGGAAGTAGTCCGAGAAGATGCGGGCGAAGAGCAGCGGGATCTCGAGGTTCATCGAGTGCCCGACGTACGGGAACGTCTCGAGCCGGCAGTTCGGCAGTCGCCGCGTCATGTCGTCGAGGTGCTCGCGCGGAATCCAGTAGTCGAGCTTGCCGTAGAGCACGAGGTGCTCGTGCTTCATCGTCGGCATGAGGCCCGCGAGCGCCTGCGAATCCCACTCCAGCGCGAGGTTGTGCGGCGTGCCGAACCAGATGCCGTCCGAGAGCACGCGCGTGCGCTTGACGATGCGGTTGAAGAGGTTGCGCTGCGCCGCGGAGCTCGTGTCGGCGAACTGCGGCATCTCGCCGACGACGAGCGTTTCCGGACGGAACAGCGTCGGCGCCGCGGTGGCAAGACCTGCGAAGCACGCGTCGCGATCCGCCTTCATGTGCGTGAACACCTCGATCTGCCCGGGTGCGAGCTGCAGGCCCATCGGCGTCACGGGATCGAGCATCAGCACCTTGCGGAAGCGCTCGGGCTGCGCCACGAGCATGTGCGAGCAGATGATGCCGCCGGTGGAATGGCCGTACAGATGGCAGCTGCCGATGCCCGAGCGCGTCGAGCAGCGCGAGCATGTCGCTGCCGTGCGTCGCCATCGAGTAGTTCGAGTAATCCGCGGCGGGCTCCGGCTTGTCCGAGTCGCCGCAGCCCCGCCATTCGGCCGCGATCACGCGGATGTCGGCTGGCAGGAGCGGCAGCACGAGATCGAGCCAGTCGGCGCATCCGAGGTTGCCGTGGACGGCGAGCACGACGTTGTCCCCCGTGCCGTGCTCGACGTAATTGATGTGGATCTTGCCCGCCTCTCGCCCTCGGCATCGTGCGACCTCCCGCGTCTCGTCTGGTTGTTATTGCGCGACCCAGCCGCCGTCGACCGGCAGCGCCACGCCCGCGAATCTGCGCGGCGCTCTCGGAGCACAGGAACACGGTGAGCGCACCCATCTGCTCGGGCGTTGCGAACTCGCGCGACGGCTGCTTCTCCGACAGCAGCTCGATGCGTTCCTGCTCGACCGACGTGCCCTTGTCGCGCGCGCGGTCGTCGATCTGCTTCTGCACGAGCGGCGTCAGTACCCAGCCTGGGCAGATGGCGTTGCAGGTGACCCCGGTGGTGGCGGTCTCCAGCGCGACGACCTTCGTGAGTCCGAGCACGCCGTGCTTGGCAGTCACGTACGCCGACTTCTCGGTCGATGCGACGAGGCCGTGCACCGATGCGATGTTGACGATCCGCCCCCAGTTGCGCTCGCGCATCTGCGGCAGCACCGCCTTGATCGCGTGGAAGTTCGACGACAGGTTGATCGCGATGATCGCGTCCCACTTGTCCTCGGGGAATGCCTCGACGGCAGCGGTGTGCTGGATGCCGGCGTTGTTGACCAGGATGTCGACCGCGCCCAGCTCGCGCGTCGCCTGCGCCACCATCTCGCGGATCTGCGGAGGCGACGAAATGTCGGCGCCGTTGACGACGACCTTGACGCCGAACTCCGTCGCCATGGCGGAGCGAAGCTCGGCGATCTCGCGCGGATCGCCGAAGCCGTTCAGCATCACGTTGCAGCCTTCGGCCGCGAGCGCGCGGGCGATGCCCAGCCCGATGCCGCTGGTGGAGCCGGTGACGATCGCCGACTTGCCCTTCGAGGATTCGTTCGCTCATGCCGCTGTACCTCCTATGTCAGTCGCGAGCAGCGCCGCGTGTGGCGCGCGATCATCAGCTCCTCGTTGGTGGGGATCACCCACGCCGCGGTGCGGCCGCCGGCCTTGCTGATGCACGTCGCGCCGCGCGCAGTGTCGTTGAGCGCCGGATCGAGGTCGATGCCGAGCCACGCCGCATCGCGACAGATCCGCTCCCGCAGCACGGGGCTGTTCTCGCCGATGCCCGCGGTGAACACGATCGCGTCGAGTCCGCCCAGCGCGGCGGCGAGCGAGCCGAGCTCGCGCGCGACGCGATAGACGTAGAGATCCACCGCCGCCTTCGCGCGCGGATCGTCGCTGCCGAGGAGCGTGCGCATGTCGCTCGAGATGCCCGACACGCCGAGCAGCCCCGACTGCTGGTAGATGAGCTTCTCGATCGCGCGCGCATCCATCTTGAGCTCGTCCATGAGGTACAGGACGACGCCGGGATCGAGGTTGCCGCAGCGCGTACCCATCGGCAGTCCGTCCGCGGCCGTGAAGCCCATCGTGCTCGCCACGCTGCGGCCCGCTGCGAGGGCGCACATGCTCGAGCCGTTGCCGAGGTGCAGCACGACCGTCTTGCCTTGCGCTGCGCGGGCGCTGTGCTCGGGCAGCACGCGCGAGATGTATTCGTACGACAGGCCGTGGAAGCCGTAGCGCAGCACGCCGCGATCGGTGATCGCCTTGGGCAGCGCGAACGCCTGCGCGACGGGCGGCGACGTGCGATGGAACGCCGTGTCGAAGCACGCCACCTGCGGCAGGCTCGGGCACGCGCTGCAGCAGCGCCTTGATGGGCGTCAGGTTGTGCGGCTGGTGCAGCGGCGCGAGCGGGATGTACTTCTCCAGCGCCGCGACGACGGCAGGCCGTGATGCGCACGGGCTTCTGGTACTCGAGCCCGCCGTGCACCACGCGATGACCGACGCCGATGAGCTTGTGCGCAGCGAGGCGCTGGCGCAGGAAGCCGACGAGGTGCTCGAGCGCGCCGTCGTGCCCGAGCGCAGTGCCTTCGCCCCACGACTTCTCCTCGAGCACGGCGCCGGCGCCGTCCTTCGCGACGAAGCGCGGCGAGGTGTAGAGCCCTCGGCCTGGCCGCGCGCAACGACGCTCGGGTCGGCCGCCCTCGTCGACGAAGAGCGAGAACTTGAAGCTGGACGACCCCGCATTGAGGACTGCGATCGCGTCGCTCATGATCAGGCCACCGCCTTCCCGGCGGCCTCGCGGCGTGCCTGCGCGACGAGCGCCGCGATGCCGCAGGAGGCGAGCCGCGTCATCACGGAATCGGCGCGACTGGTGAGGATGATCGGCACGCGCGCGCCGAGCACGATGCCCGCCGCATCGGCATGGGCCAGGAACGACAGGCTCTTCGCGAGCATGTTGCCGGCCTCGAGGTCCGGCACGATCAGCACGTTCGCGCGTCCCGCGACCGGCGAGTCGATCTTCTTGATCCTCACCGATTCGAGGCTGATGGCGTTGTCGAGCGCAAGCGGCCCGTCGACCAGCGCCCCGGTGATCTGGCCGCGATCGGCCATCTTGCACAGCGCGCCGGCTTCCACCGTGGACGGCACCTTCGGGTTCACCGTCTCCATGGCGGAGAGGATCGCCACGCGAACTTCCGGGAACCGCATCGCATGCGCGAGGTCGATCGCGTTCTGGATGATGTGGACCTTGTCCTCCATCGTCGGCGCGATGTTCACGGCCGCATCGGAGACGATCAGCGTCTCGGGATAGGAGGGCACGTCCATCACGAAGCAGTGGCTGATCCGGCGCGCGGTGCGCAGCCCCGTGTCGCGCTTCACCACCGCGCCCATCAGCTCGTCGGTGTGGAGGCTGCCCTTCATGAGGGCCTCGGCCTTGCCCTCGCGCACGAGCTCGACCGCCTTCTCGGCGGATGCTTCGCTGAACGGGGCATCGACGATCGGCAGGCCCTTGATGTCGATCTTGTACTGCTTCGCGACCGCCTCGATGCGCGCCCGCGGTCCCACCAGGATGGGTGCGATGAGGCCCAGCTTCGCGGCATCGACGGCGCCGCGGAGCGAGCTTTCGTCGCACGGATGCACGACGGCGGTGGGCGTGGGCGGCAGCGACTTGCAGAAGTCGAGGAGCCGCTGATACTTCTCGTGAGCGCGTTCACTCATGGCTCTATCCCTTGCGCTTGTTCGAACGTTTGCGTGCGACCCGCTTCGGGGCCGCTTCTCCGGCGAGATCCCAGGTTCCCGATGCCGCCGCGTACCTGCAGCGTCTCGCCGAGGTGCTCCACCATGGCGAGCTGCTCGGTCGACGGTTTGGTCCGCTGGATGCGCTCGTCGTTGATGAGACGCGTGATGAGCGTCACCAGGCGCTCGCGGTCGGCCGGATCGGCGAGGAGCTTCGGCAGCGTGGCGAGCGCCTGCTCCGGCTCGTAGCGCACGATGATTTCCTGCTCGCCGCGCACGCGCCGCCACTCGTCGGGCTGCATGGCGGGCAGCAGGTCGCGGTACTCGCGGATCAGCTCCTGCTTCATCTGCAGGCGCGAGAGCAGCAGCGGCTCGCCCTTGCGGGCCAGCAGGCATGCGACGCGCGCGAGCGCCTCCGGATAGCCGCCTTCGGCGATCGACGCGAGGGCCTCCGCCACGAACGGCAGCTGGCGCGCGTCGACGATCGGCTCGGCGGCCTTTTGCTCGGCTTCGCGCTTGTCGGCGATGTAGAGCGAGAACACGTTGCCGTAGGTCTGGAAGAAGGCAGCCTCGCTCATCGCGTCGCGCGTCATGCGATAGCACTCGAGCGAGGCGCTGAGCGCCGCCGACGCCGCCTTTTCGAGCTTCAGGACCGAATTGCCGTTGGTGAGGGGCTTGCGCTGGGCGCGCACCGCTTGCGCCATTGGCGCCACCCACGCCATCAACGGGTTCAGGTCCGAGAATGCCCAGCGCTGGAAGCGAAGCGAATGGAACTGGCGCGCGAGCTTGGCCGTGAACTCGTTCGACATCGACTGGACCAGCGGCTGCGCGAAGAGCTCGTAGGCGCGCTGGTTGAACTCCGAGATGGCATTCACGGCTTCGAACGGCCTCTCGTCCGCGCGCTGGAACTTGTTGAGGCGCGCGGAGATTTCCTCGAGCGAGCGCTCGGTGAACGCGACCTCGTACTCGACCTTGCCGTCGGCGCCCTTGCGCTCGCGGATGTCCATCGCGTACAGGCCGGGCGTGAGCGTCTCGATCGACTTCAGCACGGACACGATCTGCGCGTGCTCCTTCTTGGCGACCTTGCCGGACACGAAGATGCCGAGGTGCCCGATGTCCTGGTGCACGAGGCCGACGATCACCTGCCCGCGCGCCTTGATCTCGTCGGTCGAGCCGTAGATGTCCGCCACCCAGTTGAACGCCTGCTCCGGCGGCGTGATGTTGTCGCCCATCGACGCGAACAGCACGATCGGAACCTTGATCTCGCGCAGGTCGAAGGGCTTGCCGCCCACGGACTTGGTCTCGCCTTTCCAGAGCTTGTTGCCGACGAAGAGATTGCGGGTGATCCACTCGATCTCTTCCTTGTTCATGAGGTAGAAGCCGCCCCACCAGCGCTCGAACTCGAGGAAGCGCGGCGGCTCGGTGTCGACGTTCGCGTAGAGGTGGTAGTACTTGTCCCAGAACGTGTTCGCGGGATTGCAGTTCTCGAAGTTCTCGACGAGATACGCGCCGTCGAACACGCCGTTCCCCATGTCCGAGCTGAGCGAGGCGAGCCACGTGCCGCCGAGCATGCCGCCGGCGTAGCGCATCGGGTTGTCGTTCGCGCCTTCCTCCCACGCGCCGCTCCAGTACGACATCGGCGCGCCGTTGATCACGATCGGGCCCGTGTCGTCGGGATTGGCCGCGGCGAGCATCATCGCCGCCCAGCCGCCCTGGCAATTGCCGATGATCGCGGGCCTCGCGCTGTCCGGGTGCAGCGCGCGCACCTTGGCCACGAACTGCCTCTCGGCGTCGCAGACGTCGGGCAGCGTCTGGCCGGGCTCCGGGTCGCGGAAGAAGATGACGAAGTAGACCGGGTGGCCCTCGCGCAGCGCGACGCCGACCTGCGAATCGTCCTTGAAGCCGCCGATGCCGGGCCCGTGGCCCGCGCGCGGATCGATGATGATGTAGGGCCGGCGCTTCGGATCCACCGTGACCCCGTGCGGCGGGACGATGCGCACCAGCGCGTAGTTCACGGGCTTCGCGAGCTTGCGGCCGTCGAGCTCGATCTCGTAATCGAAGTGCAGCACGGGGGGCATGCCCTCGCGCGTGTGCTCGACGAAGTTGTTGCCGCGCTGGCGGATCGTGTCCCAGAACAGGACGGAGCGCTGCGCGCTGTCGACGGCGTATTCGAACCAGTCGGACCACACCGTCGCCGCGGCCGCGGGATTGTTGGCGATCGCCTCGAGGTTCTGCTCGTAGGCGCGCTTGAGTGAATCCGTGTACTGGTCCTGCGCGATCTTGAGCCGCTTCTGCAGCAGGATCGAGACCTTGGTGGAGATGTCCTGGCTATGGGCGAGCTGCCGGCCAATGTCCATGGTGTTCCTCGTGAAGGGTGAGTGGGTGAATCCCGGCGTGCACGCGAAGGTGCGGTGTCGAGCGCGAGCACGCGGCCATCTCTCGCTTCGACGATGGTGTGCGCGCGGCGCGGCTCGCGTCCTCGCATTTCTCGACAGCGATGCGTGCTGCACGAAGCGCGCAGCGTCGGACGACGCGCGCGGATGAGGCGAGCTGCCGCGTCGGCAGCTCGCGCTCGGGTCGACGCGGGATTCGGCTCAGCTCTTGCCGGGGAGCTGCTCGCCGCCGAGGCGCTCGCCGATGTTCTCGCGCAGGCGCGCGACGATCTCTTCGACCACCTTGCGGGTCTGCACTTCGCCGAGCGATGCGACCGCCTTGTCGCGCACGTGGTAGTGCATCATGAGCGTGGTGCGCAGCTTCGTGAACGCGGCCGGATTGTTCGAGCCGCACACGGACGCATCGTTCTTGAGCACCCGCTCGATCACGCCGGGATCGAGGATGCGGACGTTGCACAGGGTGGCGAGGCGCGCGATCTCGCGGTCGACGTCGTTGAGATTCTTGGCCCACCACGTGGTGCCGAAACTGCCTGATGAAGTCGTCATGAGCTTGAGTCCGTCGGGTGGATGCATTGCCGGCATGCGGCCCCGAGTGCGCCGCAGGCATGAAGGCATGGTCGGCCGCGAGCGCGCGGCGTGTCTTACCTATTCTGGACATGCGCCGACCGAGCGCCGCGAAACGCGGAATCGCGTACGTGGCCGCGGCCGCGCGACGGCCAGGGCAGGTGGTGTGACAAATGACGCCGGAGTGTCAAGAAATGCAAAGACGAGGCCATGCGTGTCCACCATCATGGGCTCGTGTGCGTTAGTGTTTCGCGTCACAGCAATCCCCGAGGCGACGCGTCATTATGACGCATGGGTGAGGTGTGACGCTGTGTCTTGTGATCAAGATCAAGTCGTGGCATGACGTCGCAACGTAGCGTAGGGGAGCGCGAATCGCGCTCGGTTCATTCAAACGGAGAAAACCATGAAACGATTGTTAGCTACTCTGGTTGCCGGCGCGTTCGTCGTGACCGCGACTACCGCCGTCGCCCAGGCACCGCAGCTCGCGCCGGAAGGCAACACCACGGCCGTGCAGCCCGCAGAGCGTGCGCAGATGAAGACCGAGAAGGCCACGAAGAAGGAAGCCAAGGCGGCGCAGACGGCCGAACAGAAGGCCGCTGCCAAGGCGGCGAACCGCAAGACCGGCGGCGTGTCGGCTGAAGCCGGCGCCACCAAGACGCCGACGGTCTCGGCCGAGGAGAGGGCGAAGTTGAAGGCCGAAAAGGCCGCCAAGAAGGAAGCGAAGGCCGCGCAGACCGCCGAGCAGAAGGCGGCCGCCAAGAAGGAAAATCGCACGAACCCGCCCCAGTTCAAGCAGTAATCGCGACGAACTGATCTGCGAGGTTTTCCCGCCGGACGTCCGGCGTCAGCCCGGACGTCCCGGTCGCCCGCGCGCACGGCGAGCATCGCAAGCGCGCGGGTGGCTTCCTGGTTTCTCGTCCTGCATCTTGCGGCGGCGCGACCGCGCCGCTCGCGCTCCATCATCCGTAGTGCGCGCCCGACCCAGTCGGAGTCGACTCCGGGTTACGTGAGCGCCGCAACCACGTCACGAACGGCATCTTCACGATGGTCATGCTGGTGCGGCGGCTCGCGCGCCGCACCAACGGCGACGTGGATGCGTGCGACTGACATCGTGTCGCACGACGGCGTGCGTCGCGGTTGATGAATGATCGCGCGCTCGTCCCTGCGCCGCTTAGATTCAAGGAATCGTGACGCGCGCCATCGCGCGTGCAGGCGCATCCGCACGCCCATTGCGGCGCGAACGTCGCGTGCTGCGGGTACGATGATGTGCGAGGCGCCTGGGAGGGCCGAATTCGGTGTCGGGGGGAGCGAACGATGAGGACTGCAACCCACAGCTTGGCACTTGCGTTGACGATGCTTCCCGCGTTCGCGTTCGCGCAGCCATCGATTGGCGAGGCGGTCGAGTGCACGCAACGCACGAACGCGGCAACGGGGGCTCGCGAGGTCGTGTGCGAAAGCCGGGAGAGCGCGAAGGGCGCGGCTTTCGTTTCGGAGACGGGCAAAGCGGGACGTGATCGTCGCTTTCGCGCCGACGAGGTCGTCGCCGCGCCGCCGATCGGGGTCGTTTCGACGACCGATCTCACGACCACCCGCGCGGCGGCGATGGCGTCGCGCGCCCGCCGCAATCCTGCACGCTGATTTACGTGCAGGACGGCGAGGCCTGCCGCCGGCAAGGCAGCGCTAGGTGCGGGGACGTTCGGCCAACGCCTTCGCTTGCGCGGCCTGGCGCAACGCCTCGGGAATGACGGCATCGAACGCAGCCGCATAGTGCGGCCTGCTCGCCTCGGTGTAACCGCTCGCGCGTACGACGAGACCGTCGTCGCGCCCCAGTTGCATTTCGAATGTCACGGGGCTGACGCCCTTCGGCCAGCCGAAATAGACCGCGCCGTACTTCGTCATGACCTGGATGTCGCGCTTCTGTTTGCCCGTGCGCGCGAGGATCCTCTGGACGCCTGCCGCCCTGAGCTGATCTGCGCGTGGACCCACGAGCGCCACCAGCTCGGTCTGCGCCGATGCCGCGCTTGCGGTAGCCGTTGCTGTGGCGCCGGCCGCTGCGCCGGCCTGTGCGGCCAGGGCCGGCAGGGCGAGTGCAGCAGCGATGGCCATCACAACCCAATGCAATTTCGCACTCATCACGATCTCCTCGGTCATGCCGGTCGCACGTTGGCGGACCGGCGACATACCCAGTGTGTTCGCACGAGGCCGTGTCGCGCTTAGCAATTCTCGACACAGCGACGGGCAAGGAGCGGCCATTTCCGCTCGCCAGGGCGCTCGCGGGGTCTGCGGCGACCGCGAGTGAGTCGCCGCCGGTGGTGCGGCAATGCGCGCGCAGGCTGCAACACACCGCGCGACCGTGCCCGCGTTGGTACACCGCGACACCTTTGCGCGTGCGCCGCTGGCGATTCGCTTGCGGCGCGTACGACCCGGGGATCACACTGGCGTAGGCCGAACAGCAAGCCGATGTGAACGCAGCGTCCGAACCTGGCGCCGCGACCCCACGCGGCACGACACCAATCGATTCCTCGATGCGCCTTTCCCGCACGCTCGTCTACGACGGAGAGTCCCACATGCGCCGATCCCGCAGGCTCGCTCTGAAACCCGCGCTGACGTCCGCCGGTTGCGCGTTGCTGCTGTGCGCCGCCGCGCCGGCAGCGAACGCGGGTACGACACAGGTCGATCTCGCGCAGTGCGCCGGCGGCTGGTCGATCGTGAACAACCTCTTCAGCTGCACCGATGGCGGCACGACTTCACCACCGCCGACAGGCGCACCCACCAATTGCTCGATCTCGCCGACAAGCGCAGGGATACCGTCCACAGGGGGTTCCGTCAGCATCAACGCAACGTGTACCGGTACGGCAGCGACGTCATGGACGTGGTCCGGCAATGGCAACCCGGTCACCCAGAGCGGCAACTCGGTCACGTACACCGCGAACGTCACGCCGCCGCTCACGATCACGGCAACGCCCATGAACGGCACCGTCGCCGGGACGGCGCTCAACGCCTCGATCACCGAGTCGTCCGCAGGCGGCAACGCCTGCCAGGGCTTCGCGAACACGCGCGTGATGGTCATGGACTGGAACTCGCCGTCGCGGCTGCTCACCGCGAGCGCCGGCGGTTTCGGGGCCGAACGACGCGTTGGTCGTGCAGTTCACCACGGGCGCGGGGAACAGCCCGGCCAACAATCTGCCGAAGCTCGTCGCCGCCGAATACATCAGCGCGCCGTCCGGTCGGATCGCCACGCTGTCCAATCAGGCGTGCGACTTCGGGCCCGGACTCGCCATGGGCGGCAGCGTGAATGGCGCCACGACCATCACGATGCCGTTCAGCGTGGGGCCCAACAACACCGGCTACTACCCGTCGCTGGCGCCGAACACGACGTACTACCTCAACATCAAGAACTCGCCCGGGTCGACCTGCGCCGTCACCGGAAGCTGCGACATGTACGTCGACATGCTGAAGCCGGGTTCGGGTTACTGATCGAGCGGTTCACCCTGGCGGCCCCGCGCGTGCAGCGGGGCCGCTTTTCGTTTGGCGGGGGCTTGACATGTTTCTAAAATTCAACAATTATTGAAACATGAGCTCGAAGGCCGATACGCCGGATCGTGAAGACGTGGTCCGGTTCGCGGACATGTTTGCCGCGATCGGGTCCGAATGGCGGCTGCGCATCCTGCGGCTGCTCCTGTCCGCGCATCCCGACGGGATGGTGGCGGGCGAGATCCAGGCGGCGTTGTCGCTGTCCGCGTCGAACCTGTCGCATCACCTTGAGAAGCTCAGGAACGAGGATCTCGTCACGGTCGAGCGTGAAGGGACTTACCTCCGATACCGGGCGAACGCCGCGGCGCTGCAGACGCTGCTCGGGTTCCTGTACGCCGAGTGCTGCACGCGCACCAGGGTGGTCAGCCCCACTTCGCTACGCAAGGCTTGCTGCTGAAGGAGAGGATCATGAATGCGCCGGACATCAAGGAAGTCGTCAGGGAGAAGTATGCCGAGGCTGCACGGCGGGTGACGTCGGGCGGCGGGTCGTCGTGCTGCTCGACGTCGTGCTGCGGCACGGGGCAGGAGATCGCCGCCGATCCCATCACGAGCAATCTGTACCAGCCAAGCGAGGTCGGCGGCTTGCCGGAGGCCGCGGTGCTCGCCTCGCTCGGCTGCGGAAACCCGACTGCGCTCGCCGAGCTCAAGGCGGGCGAGACCGTGCTCGACCTCGGTTCGGGCGGCGGCATCGACGTGCTGCTGTCGGCGCGGCGGGTCGGTCCGACGGGCAAGGCGTACGGCCTCGACATGACCGACGACATGCTCGCGCTCGCCAATCGCAACAAGCAGCAGGCGGGCGTGTCGAACGTCGAGTTCCTCAAGGGCGAGATCGAGCACATTCCGCTGCCCGACAACGCGGTCGACGTCATCATCTCGAACTGCGTGATCAACCTGTCCGCGGACAAGGACCAGGTGCTGCGCGAGGCGTTTCGCGTGTTGAAGCCCGGCGGCCGATTCGCGGTGTCGGACGTGGTCACGCGCGGCGACATCCATCCCGAGATCCGGAAGAACATGCTGCTGTGGGTGGGATGCGTCGCCGGCGCCCTCGACGAGGCCGAGTATCGCGAGAAGCTCACCGCCGCCGGTTTCATCGACGTGTCGCTGGAGCCGACGCGGGTGTACCGGTACGAGGACGCCCAATCCTTCCTGAAGGATCAGGGACTGTCCGAGGACGCGATCGGGCGCGAGGTCGACGGCAAGTTCATGAGCGCGTTCGTGCGCGCGAGCAAGCCTGCGGCGTAGCGACCCACGACGCAAGCCGGCGCGGGATGCCGCGCCGGCTTGCGGTCGGCGTGACCGCGCGTGCCATGCGGGCCGGGTCAGGTCACGTCGGCGAGGCGGCCTGCTCCTTGCGCGCCTCGCTGCGGCGAATCAAACGAGCTCGAGCGCGAGCGCGATGCCCTGACCGCCGCCGATGCACAGCGTGACGATGCCGCGCTTGCCGCCACCGCGCTGCATCGCGTGCAGCAGTCGCGTGGTCAGCACGGCGCCGCTCGCGCCGATCGGGTGACCGTGTGCGATGGCTCCGCCCTCGGCGTTGACGATGTCCTCCGCAAGCTCGAGCTGGCGCAGGCATGCGAGCGTGATCGCAGCGAACGCCTCGTTGATCTCGACGCGGTTGACGTCGCGCGCGAGCCACCCCGCGCGGGCGAGGGCCTGCTTGACCGCGGGAATGGGGCCGAGGCCGAAGAACCCGGGCTCTACCGCACCGAGTCCGAAGCTCACGAGCCGCGCCATCGGCTCGAGCCCGTTGCGCTCGGCCCAGCCGCGCTCGGCGACGATCATCGCCGCCCCGGCGCTGTTCAGTCCCGGCGCATTGCCCGCGGTGATCGTGCCATCCTTCCTGAACGCCGGCTTGAGCTTCGCGAGCGACTCGGCGGTCGTGTCCGGACGGTTGTGCTCGTCCTTCGCAAAGACGACGGGGCCCTTGCGTCCCGGTATTTCGACCGGGGCGATCTCGGCGTCGAACAGGCCGGCGGCCTGCGCCTTCGAGAAGCGCTGCTGCGAGCGCAGCGCCCAGCGGTCCTGGTCCTCGCGCGTGATCCCGTACTTCTGGGCGAGATCCTCGGTGTGCCAGCCGGAATGCTGGCCGCTGAACGCATCGTTCAGGCCATCGAAAAGCATGCTGTCGTAGAGCGTCACGTCGCCCATGCGCGCGCCCCAGCGGCCTTGCGGCATCAGGTAAGGGGCACGGTCCATGTTCTCCATGCCGCCGGCGATCGCGCATTCCGTCATCCCCGACCAGATCTCGAGCGCCGCGCTCGCGACGGCCTGGGCGCCCGAGCCGCAGACCCGGTTCACGGTAAGCGCCGGAACCTCGACCGGCAATCCTGCGCCGATGCCGGCCTGGCGCGCCGGGTTCATCCGGACGCCCGCCTGGATCACGTTGCCCATCACGAGCGACTGCACCTTGTCGCCGGCGAGCCCGGAGCGACGCAACGTCTCCCTGATCGCTACCGCGCCGAGGGCCGGCGCCGGCGTGTCCTTGAGCGTGCCGCCGTACGTGCCGATTGCAGTGCGAACGGGATTGCACAATACGACGTCGATCTTGCTCATGCGATTCTCCTGAGGCGAAAACAGCCGATCCGGGTCGACCAGGGACGGGCGGCATCGACTCCAGCGGCAATGAACGAACAGGCACGCGGGATGCGCGTGCCACCGATCTTCGAATATAGGCGAGGCGCCTCGGGCGGGGTTGACGAACGTCATTGCCGCGTCGTGCAATCCAGCTTTCGACCGTCTTCCGGCCGGGAAGCCCGCCGACGCAGCCGAGCGACGACACGAATACAATGAATACCCATGGACCCCCAAGCGCACTGGGACACGGTCTACCGAACGAAGCAGCCGACCGAGGTCAGCTGGTACCGACCTCATCTCGACGTATCGCTTCGGCTGATCGAGGAAGCCGCTCCCGATCGCGCTGCCCGCATCATCGACGTCGGGGGTGGCGAATCGACGCTGGTGGACGACCTGCTCGCCCACGGCTATCGCAATCTTTCCATTCTCGATGTGTCGACGACCGCGCTCGCCGTGGCGAAGCAGCGCCTTGGCGACAAGGCAGACGGCATCGATTGGCTTTGCGGGGACGTGACGACGGTTGCCTTGCCGCTGCAGGCATTCGACGTCTGGCACGACCGAGCCGTGTTCCACTTCCTGACCGCAGGGGACGACCGCGCCGCGTACGTGCGCCAGGTCGCGCATGCGGTCAAGCCGGGAGGCCACGTCATCGTGGCAACGTTCGGTCCGGAAGGTCCGACCAAGTGCAGCGGCCTCGACGTGGTTCGTTACGATCCCGACGCGCTGCACGACGAATTCGGTCCGCGCTTTGCGCTGGTGAAGCATCTCACGGAGCTTCATCAGACACCGGCAGGATCGATTCAGCAATTCACCTACTGCTACTGCAACGTTTCCCCTCGATCGGGATGACTCACCTTCGCCGTCGTGCGAGACGCGACGGCGTCCAGCAGCGTGCCATCCAGGGCCCCTCGTGCGGGAATCGTTCCCGGGCACGTCTTGTGATTGCGCTTCGACACAGAGGGTCCGCGACTGCGGTGCGAGAGTGGGCGTGCGCTGTACGGTGAGCCGTGAGCAGGGTGCTCGAGTCGACGGTACACCGCTGATACGGCGGTGATTTCGCGCGTAGCCATCCAGCGGTTTGCGACTGATGCCGCCGCTCGCAATCGCCCGCCGCGCTGCAATGCCGGTGCAACATTTACACGATATCGACGAGGCAGTGCCACATGATCGACACCCGGGTGCATCGTCGGCGCAGGATCTGCGTCGCCATCATTCTTGCAGGTGGCATGCCGCTCGCGGCATGCGCCGCCGATCCCGGCGCGTCACTGGCCGGACAAAGGCAACGGGAATGGCGCGCCGCCTTGTTCCTCGTGTCATGGGCAGCGCGGCGAGGGCAACGCGGCGGGCGGATTTCCCCGGCTCGCCGGGCTTGCCAAGGCGTACATCGACCGCCAGCTCGATGCGTTCGCCAAGGGCGAGCGCCAGGACCCGGTGATGGCTCCGATTGCAAAAGCGCTGCAGCCCGCCGAGCGCGATGCTGCAGCGGGCTACTACGCGAAGCTGCCGTTCCCGGCACGATCGCACGGCGCACCGCCTGCGGGCGCCGGCGCCGTGCTGGCCACCGAAGGCCGCTGGGATGATCGCGTCGTGCCGGCGTGCGTGCAGTGCCATGGCCCGAACGGCATCGGCGTCGGGGACGCGTTCCCGCCGCTGGCGGGGCAGTCGGCGGGATACATCGCGCAAGCAGCTGCGCGCCTGGCAGCAGGGCACGCGTGGGCCGGGACCGCTCGGACTCATGAAGTCCGTCGCGACGAGGCTCACCTCGCCGGAGGTGGACGCCGTGGCCCAGTATTTCGGCGGCCCGACGCAGACGGACGTGGACCCGAAGGCGAAGCCATGACGCGATCCATTACCCGATACCTCGGTTCGGCGCTGGCCGGATGTGCGCTCGCGGCGGCTGCAGCGACCGCCGTAGCAGCGCAGGCTGCGTCGAGCGTTCCGGCCGCCGCCGTCGCCGCTCAGCCCGCAGCGGCCGGTGCGGGCGGCGCCGCGGATCACGTCGCGGCGTTTCGGCCGCCACCGGAGAGCGCGATCCCCGACAACGAGTTCGGCAAGCTGGTGCGCCTCGGGCGAGCCATCTTCACCGATACCAAGCGCCACGCCGGCCCGTTCGTAGGCAACGATCTTCGATGCAGCAACTGTCACCTCGATGCAGGCCGGCTCCGCGACTCGGCACCGCTATGGGCGGCGTATGTCGCCTACCCGCAATATCGGGCGAAGACGAAGGAGGTCGACACCTACGCGGAGCGGTTGCGTGGCTGCTTCCGGTACAGCATGAATGGCAAGGCGCCGCCGCTCGGCAGCGAAACCCTGGTCGCGCTGGAGGTCTATTCGTACTGGCTGGCCACGGGCGCTCCGGTCAACACCAAGCTGCAGGGCGGCGGTTATCCGAAGCTTAAGGCTCCGCCGCAAACGCCCGATTTCGCGCGCGGCCAAGCCGTGTACGCCGCCAAGTGCGCGCTTTGCCATGGGCCGGACGGCCAAGGTCAGAAAGCAGGCGGCACCCAGGTGTTTCCGCCGCTTTGGGGTGCGCGATCGTTCAACTGGGGTGCCGGAATGCACCAGGTCAACAACGCCGCCGCCTTCATCAAGGCCAACATGCCGCTCGGACTGGGCGGCTCGCTCACCGACCAGGAGGCGTGGGACGTCGCCTACTTCATGGATGCTCACGAGCGACCGCAGGATCCGCGGTACAGCGGATCGGTGGCCGCCACGCGCAAGAAGTTCCACGACTCGCCCGATTCGCTCTATGGCATCGTCGTGAACGGTCATCTGCTCGGCAGCGGCGCAGGGCCGGCGACGACCGCGTCCGGGCGCAGGCAAGTGAAACCACGAAGCGGCAGCTGGGGCGGCGCGTTCGATGCGGCGCGCATCGGGGCGTGCATCGCCGCCGGCGTACTGGCGAGCGACGCTGCGCTCGCAGGTGCCCCGCCCGGCTGCGTGCAACCTGCGCAGTGGACGGTGATCGAGCACGACCGGCCGCAGAATGCGAGCCCGCGGCGCTGCTCGCGCAGATGGCAAAGCGCGACGTGGTCCTGCTCGGTGAAAGCCACGACCGGGCGGACGATCATCGCTGGCAACTGCAGGTCCTCGCTGCGCTCCAGGCGCAGCGGCCGAACATGGTCATCGGGTTCGAGATGTTCCCGCGTCGCGTCCAGCCCGTCCTGGACCGATGGGTTGCCGGCGAGTTGACGGTCGAGGATTTCCTCGCGCAGGCCGACTGGAAGAACGTCTGGCAGCTGCCCGCATCGCTCTATCTGCCGCTGTTCGAGTTCGCGCGGATCAACCGCGTGCCCATGATCGCGCTCAACGTCGACCAGAAGCTCACCAGGACGATCGGCGAGAAGGGCTGGGACGCCGTTGCAGAACGCGACCGCGAGGGTGTCGGTCGTCCCGTTCCACCGTCGAAGGCCTACCGCGATCTGCTGCTCGACGTGTACCGGGAGCACTCGACCCAGGCGTCGCACGGATCGGCGGCGCGCAACGCTGCGGACCCCGCCTTCGATTACTTCGTCGAGGCGCAGACCACCTGGGACCGGGCCATGGCCGAGGCCCTCGCGCGAGCGCTGCGCCGATCGGAGACCGACAAGCCGCTCGTTGTCGGCATCATGGGCAGCGGCCACATCCGGTTCGGCTACGGAGTGCCGCGTCAGTTGCGCGCCCTGGATGTGACGAGCATCGGAACGCTGCTTCCGGTTCGTCCCGATTTCGATTGCGGAGAGCTTCGGTCGGGCGTAGCGGACGCGGTGTTTGCCTTGCCGCCCGTGGCAGCAGCCAAGCCGGCGCGCCCGCGCCTGGGGGTGCGCCTGGAAGACAGGGACGGCGTGCGCATCGTCGAGGTGACGCCTGGAAGTCTTGCCGACACGACGGGGCTCAAGGCGCAGGACAGGCTGGTGCAGATGGCCGGCAGCGAGGTGAAGGACACGGCCTCGGTCATCGCCGCGGTGGGACGGCAACCTGCAGGCACCTGGCTGCCGGTCCGGGTGAAGCGCGGGGAGCAGGCGATCGACCTCGTCATCCGCTTTCCGGCGCAGCGCTGATGAAACGCCCCCCGAACGTCGCTTCGCACGCTCCCCCTGAGGGGCCTGTCAGTGGCTTCGGGCGGCCGGGCGCCACCGACGTGATTGCGCTGCGCAGCATGCGTGTCGCGCTGATCTTCGCGTTGGTCCTGGCGAGTCGGTCGTGCTTCGCGTCGGCGGATGCTCCGCGACTCGAGCTCGACGTGGCGCTCGACCCGTCGACGCGCCATCTGCAGGTGTCGGCCTTCGTCGTGCCGGACACGCGCGTGTTCCGGTTCGCGCTGTACGAGTCTTTGCAGGTCACGGCGGCTTCGGCCGGCGGCGTCGCCGTGGCCGCGACGGTCACGAGCCACTCTGGCGGCGTGCGCGAGTGGCAGGTCCGGTTACCGCCGGGGGCGCAAGGCGTACGCCTGCAGTACGCCGGTACGCTCCCGGCGCTCGATGCGCGTCTCGACGAACGAGCCGTGCTGCACAAGCTCGCCCCGATGGCGTCCGTGGAAGGCAGCTTCCTGCCTGCGGGATCGGCATGGTATCCGCAGCCTGCGCCGCTGTTCTCGTACCGCGTCGCGCTGGCGGTGCCGGCGGGTCAGAAGGCCATCGTTCCCGGCCGGCTGGAGTCCGAGGAAGTCGCAGGCGGCGCATCGGGACGCTACCGCGCGGTCTTTGCGTTCTCGCAGCGCGCCGAGGGCATCGACCTCATGGCCGGGCCGTGGATCGTGCGCGAGAAGATCGCGACCGGCGCGAACGCAGCGCCGGTGCGGCTGCGGACGTACTTTCCGCGTGACCTCGACGCAATGCCCGGGCTCGCGCAGGGTTACCTCGACGACACGGCGCGCTACATCCGCGGCTACAGCACGGAAATCGGCCCGTATCCGTTCAGCGAATTCTCCATCGTGGCGAGTCCGCTGCCGACGGGCTTCGGCATGCCGACGCTCACCTACATCGGCCAGGACGTGCTCAAGCTGCCGTTCATCCGCGCCACGTCGCTCGGGCACGAGGTGCTGCACGACTGGTGGGGCAATGGCGTTTTCGTCGACTATGCCCACGGCAACTGGTCCGAGGGGCTGACGACGTTCATGGCCGACTATGCGTACAAGGAGCGCGAGTCCGGCGACGCAGCGCGCGAAATGCGGCAGGGATGGCTGCGGGACTTTGCGGCGGTGCCCGCGGGCATGCATGAGACGCTGGCCTCGTTTCGCTCGCGCACGCATGGCGCGGCGGCGGCCGTCGGGTACGGCAAGGCGGCCATGGTGTTCGTGATGCTGCGCGACCTGATCGGCCAGGACGCATTCCGGCGGGGCGTGCGCGTGTTCTGGGCGAGGTACCGACAGCGGGTGGCGAGCTGGAGGGACCTGCAAGCGGCGTTCGAGGAGGCGTCGGGCCGCTCGCTTGCGACCTTCTTCGATCAGTGGCTGGATCGCGCGGAGGGCCCGTCGGTGACCATTGCAGCGGCGAGTGCGCGGCGTGAAAAGGGCAACGTCCGGTTGACGCTGACCCTCGAACAAACGGCCCCCGCGTATGCGTTGCACTTGCCGGTGGAAATCGCCTCCGGCGCTCGCCGCGAAACGGTATGGGTGGATGTCCAATCGCAACGCACGATCGCGACGGTCGACACGGCATGCGATTCCCGAGAGCGTACGGCTCGATCCGGATCTGCGCGTCTGGCGTGCGCTGGAACCCCGGCAGTTGCCGCCTATCCTGCGCAGCTGGATCGTCGCGCGCGCGCCGGCGCTCGTGCAGGTCTCGCGCAACAGCGAGGTGCGAAGCGCGGGCGAGGCGCTCGCGAAACGTCTGTGCGAGGTCCCGCCGGAAACGACAGCGCTGGAAACGATCGCACGGCGCGGCGATCCGGTATTGATCGTCGGCCTTCACGACGACGTGGATCGCGCGCTCGCCGCTGCAGGACTTCCCCCGCGACCCGCGGTCGTGTCGGGTCGCGGCAGCGCCCAGGTGTGGACGCTGTCATCCGGTGCCGGTGCGCCGATTGCCGTCATCTCCGCTGCCGATGCGGACGCACTCCGCGCGCTCGAGCGGCCGCTGCCGCATTACGGGCGGCAGAGCTGGATGGTGTTCGACAACAGTCGCGTCGTCGAGCGCGGGACGTGGCCTGCGACTCGTGCCGGCGATTCCGGTGATCGCAGGCCGTTGACGTGCGTCGAAGCTCAACTGGACGCGCTCAACGTGGCGTCGTTGCCGGCTTCCGATCTGCAAGCATTCCGATCGCTGCGTTGGAGCTGTGCGCAACGGTCGAGTGCTGCGGTGTAGCGCGCATTCTCGGTCTGCAATGCCTGTCGCGCCTTCGCCGATACCGGGTTCGGCGCGGCCGAGGCCACCCTCATGACCGGTGCTTGCGTCGCGCAGATGCCGCGCTCGCTGCGCTGCAGCCGACTGCAGGCGGCGACCGTATCCGAGTAACCGGTCTCGCGCTGTGCGAGCCCCTGCGGTTCGCTACTGGTGGACACCATCGGCTGGATTCCGGGTGCGCGCAGGGCCTCCACCTTGCAGATTCCTCGCTCGCTGAATTGAAGGCGGTTGCAGGCACCTACCCTGTCCGCAGCAGATGGGTCGACGGCTGCGTATGCGCTGCCAATACCGAGAACCGCGCACGTTATGCCCAACGCGATACGTCCAATGTTTCATTGCGATCTCCTTCGTGTCATGGAACAACTAGGCTCGCGGCTGCCCGCAGCGCCACTTCCGGATCGACTTGCCGCCGGCGCGGTGAAGCGAATCGCGAGTGATAGTGCTTTGATGCGAATGGATGCACGGCGTTCCCTTCGCGCAACGGACCCCGGATGCTGTTCACGGCCGGCGGTGACGCAGGAGTTCCTGGGTGCGGATGCGCGCAGGCTCGTGTACGGTGGAGATGCTCGGCGCGATTCGCACCGCAGCCGCGCCGCTTTGACTTTGTTCAAGCGCGCATCCGAACTTGCCCGCACAATGAGCCATCGCAATCCGACGCACAGTGACTGCAATCTCATGACCCGCACCGATGTCGCCTCGAGGCGTGCCCGGTTCGTCCGCGCACTCGGCAAGATCGCGGCACTCGCCTTCGTGGCGGGCGCCCAGACCGTCGCGCAAGCTCAGGCGACATTCAGCTGCGCGCGTGGGCAACGAGTTCACCGCCGCGCTCACCGAGCTCGGCCGCACGTATGTGGCGATCGAGCTCGGTTGGGATTCGAAGGGCGTCGTGCTCGGTTGCAGGCCGACCGTGACCCGGTCGGGCAACGATGTCCGGCTGACCGCGCAGCAGGTCACGTTCACCTCGACCATGCCGCCGAGCGGGTACTGCTCCACTGCCGCTGCCACCGTCGGCCCTCTCGACCCGGGCGACTACAGGCTTCTCGCGCAAGTCCTCGACGCGAACGGCGCCGCCGTGTGGGCCGATCAAAAGCCGTTCACGGTGACGCCCCGCGGGGCGAAGTGCAACGTCGACCCCTATCAGAACGGCGCCATCCTCTTGCCGGCGAAGCGCTCGGCCGAGGAGGTCGCGACGCTGTTGAGCACGAACATCGCCTACCGGGCGCTCGTGGGCGAAGTGGACTACGGGTCAAGCCTCAAGATCGGGTCCTACACGTATGTGCTCGTCGCGTTTCCCGTGCTTGCCGATCCCGCGCGCGTGCTGGACAAGCTGCAACGCAGCGGCGAGTTCCTGTCCGTCGAGCCGAACGGGATGTTCTGCTTCAGCCCGCCGCCCTCGGATGTGGTGAGTGCGCTGGTCGAGTATCACAACGTGCTGCTCGATCACTACTTCATGACGCCGGATGCCGGCGAGCAACAGGCGATCGATGCGGGAAGCGTGGGCCCGGGGTGGGTGCGCACGGGGTTGACCTACCAGGTCGTCACCCATCCCGGGTGCCCGGTGGGGCACGAAGGTGGGTTCCACCCCGTCTACCGCTTCACGGGCGAGCCCAACGTCGGCCCGAGCTCGCACTTCTTCACGGTCGACCAGAACGAGTGCGCCGTGGTGCGCGACCGCACCGAGTGGCACTGGCAGTTCGAGGGCGCGCCGTTCTGGGCGGCCGAAGCGGTCAACGGCGCGTGCCCGTCGCGAACGACGCCGCTCTATCGTGTCTACAACAACGGGAAGGGCGGTACGCCCAATCACCGGTACGTCGGCACGCTCGCGCTCGCGAACGCCATGGTGGCGCAGGGCTGGGTGCTCGAGGGCATCACGATGTGCGTGCGGTGAACGGCCGACGTGGCGCTGACGACCCTGGTCGACCTCTCGCTGCGCCGCGTCGAGCCAGTCACCAGGGATCGCCTTTACGCCGTAGATCGCGCACGCCGCCTACAACGTGGTTCTACAGCGTCCTATGTCGGTTGGCTCCGTCGCGGAGCAATCTGTGCGGGGGGCATTCGTAGGCCCCCTGGAAACTCCATGCGAATCACCTTTACCGCCGCGGTGGCGGCCGAGCTCCATCCATCTTTGGTGGACGCCTCGGAGGGTCATTCTCTCGACAGGTGCATATGGCTTTGAGCGCTCTGTTCGAACTCACGGTCCCTCCGCTGGAACTGTTCATACGCGGCACGCTGATGTACGTGGGTTTGGTGTTGGTCGTTCGCTTTATCCTTCGACGCGACGTGGGCACGATGAGCACCGCGGATCTCCTTTTCATTGTGCTAGTGGCGGATGCCGCGCAGAACGCGATGGCTGGCGAATACAAGAGCGTGACTGACGGCGTCGTACTGCTTGGGACACTCGTATTCTGGAATATGGTGCTCGACTGGCTGGCCTACCGAAGCGCATTCTTCCGAGCGTTGATCGAGCCGCCTCCTCTACCGCTAATTCGCAATGGCCGTCTTCACCGTCGTAACCTGAAGAAGGAGTGGATCACCATGGAGGAAATGCTCGGAAAATTGCGCGAGCATGGCATCGAGGATGTGCGTGATGTACGACTCGCCACGCTCGAGGCCGACGGCGAACTCACCATCCTGCGTTATGAGCCGCCCGACGACGACCGGACCCCACGACATCGGCGGCCCGGCGGCGCTTGAAGTCCCGGGTAAGGCAGGTGACCGCTTTGGCCTTGTGCACCGCCCGGAGAACCTTCTCTTGCGTCAGCTGAATTCCTCTCTGATCGCATCAGTCGACGCCGGCGTCTCGCCGAGGGTGCGACCCGGTCGGAGGACGTCGATGGCGCGGCCGTCGACGCTGGCAGCCGCCGACGACACCACGGCATCAACGCGGTGCTGCTGGGCCTCCGGGCCTCAGCCAGGGCTACGCGCTCAACCGCTGGGGCACCTACCTTGCGCAGCCGCAAGAGCCGTCCTGATTGGGACACTGGCGACCGAATCGGACGGGCAAAAACACAAAACCCTGCCGGATCAGCAGGGTTCGTTGTTCAGGTGGAGACGAGGAGGATCGCTGCATCTCCACCCATCACCCAGTCGCCTATGATGCGAATCACGCCGCTTGGGATACTGCTGTGGGAGAGTCTACCGGACCGGCAGCGCGGCGCCCATCACCATGAGGAGCGCGTTCACGCCGCGCTGGTCCGGCGGCCGGTGCCGCGCTGGTGATCCTTGTGCGTCGCCCAGAGCACGCCGATGCCACCTGTCTGCATCGGCGCATCCTGCCATGACGTTATTTCCCACGCGCGACGCCCCGAATCACGAGCGCGAAGTGGGCGTGGTCGATAATAGCCAGACTCGATCAGCCCGCCGGATTTGCCAATGCATTTCTCACCAGGAGCGTCGCCTCGATCCGGACCTGTAATCTGGTTGCTGCAGGTCTGCACCGCTTCGCTGCTATTTTTCGCCAGCCACGCCGTCGCGGCTCCGTTCGCCTACATCACCAACTCGGGCAGCAACACGGTCTCGGTGATCGACATCGCCACCAACACCGTGTTCGGCGCACCGATAAGCGTCGGCGCGCAGCCCTATGGCGTGGCCGCCGATACCCAGGGCACCCGCGTCTACGTCACCAACCAGGGCAGCAACAGCGTGTCGGTGATCGACACGGCCACCAACGCGGTCGTGGCGACCATTGCCGTGGGTGCGAACCCCCAGGGCATCGCGGTGAACGCGGCGGGGACGCGCGTGTACGTCGTCAACGGCAAGGCGGTGTCCGTGATCGATACGGCCAGCAATACGGTGCTGGCAACGTCGGCAGTCATCGACGGCGTCAACCTCGCGCTGAACGCCGTCGACACCCGACTGTATGTCACGACCGCGACCAGCGGCGTGGCGGTGATCGACACCGCAACGATGACCGTGATCACTGTGCTGCCGGATCCGTCCCCCACCTTCGACGAATGGAACGGAGTGATACACGCACCGATCGGCGGAATCGCTGTCGATCCGACGAGCTCGCGCGTTTACGTGACTTACATGACCAATCCGGAAGGCCCGCTGTTTCCCATCGGCCGCATCATCGACGGCCAGACGAACCAGTTCCTGCCCGGAGGCATTCGAGCGGGCTGGTCCGGGCTCGCGGTCGATCCGCAGGGCCGCAGCGTGTTCAGCGCGTGGGGCGGCGTGTGGCGTTTCGACGTGCTCAGCAGCGTCGTCAGCTACGGCGGCTTCGGAGGACCAGGCGACGGTGCAGGTGGCGCCGTAGATCCGACCGGAAGCCGTTATTACGTCGTGAATCCCTATGGCAAGTGGGTATCGGTGGTCGATACCGCCACGTTGCAGCAGATCGGCGCCCCGATCGAAGTCGGAAGCAACCCCGTCGCGATGGGCCTGTTCATCGGTCCGGGGCCGTCCGGAACGCCGGCGCTTCCAACCGGTTGCACCGTCACTGTCCAGAGCCCAACTTTGCCGTTCTTCGGCGGGTCCGACCCCGTCGCCGCGAACTGCAGCGGCGGCGACCCCGTATTGGAATGGTCCTGGGTCCGCAACGGCCTGCCGCTCTTGTCCGAGCACGGCAGCACACTCCAGGAGGTTGTCCCCGCCAACCTCGGGCTGGCGCCGGTCACCTATACGTACCGCGTCACGCCGTGCGCGGTGCGCGGCTGCTCTGCGCCTCTTACGACGAGCCTCGTGGTGGGCACCGCGCCGGCTGCTGCGTCCTTCACCAATCTGGGTTTCGAAGCACCGTCGCTCGGCGGCGGATACCAGTACGCGCCGGCGGGCGCGGGTTGGTCGTTCAGTCCGCCCGCAGGCGTGTCCGGGAACGGCAATGCCTTCACCTCGGGGAATCCAGCGGCACCCGAAGGAACGCAGGTCGGCGTCCTCCAGATCGACGCCAAGGCCGTGCAGGTCGTGCCGCTTTCCGTCGGGCTCTACAGCGTCAGCTTCAAGGCCGCGCAACGCGCCAATTACCAGCAAGGCGTGCAGTCGATCGAGCTCTACGTGGACGGCGTGCTGGCTGGCACCTGCACGCCGCCGGACGCGTCGTACACCTTGTGCCAGATGCCCGCGTTCGCCATCGTTAGCCCGGGCAATCATGCGATTGCGCTGGGCGGGGCTCCGGCGCCCGGAGCGGGCGACGTGACGGCCTTCATCGACGATGTCCGCATCGAGGCCGCGTCGCCCTCCGCGTTGAGCAATGCAGGCTTCGAATCGCCACCGCTCGGCAATGGCTTCGCCTATCGCCCGGTCGGCGCGAATTGGAACTTCACTGCGTCCTCCGGCATCGCCGGCAACGCCAGCGCCTTCACGGCCGACAACCCCGCCGCACCGGAAGGCACGCAGGTCGGCTTCCTGCAGCTCAAGGGCGCGCTGTCGCAGACGCCGACGCTCCTGACGGGGCTCTACAGCATCACGTTCGCTGCCGCCCAACGCACCTCACACCAGAGCAGGCCGCAGATCATCGACGTGCGCCTCGATGGCCTGAGCATCGCGCAATGTCAACCGGCGGGCATCACCTACAGCGTGTGCCAGACACTTCCATTCAGCATCGGTACCCCGGGCGGCCATACGCTGACCCTCGCCGGCATCGCCAGCGGGTCAGACTTCACGGCGTTCATCGATGACGTGCGGCTGCAGGCCGTCCCCGCGGGACCGCTCGCCAATCTCGGCTTCGAATCGCCGGCGGTCGGCAACGGCAGCGCCTATGCGCCGTCATCGGCCGGATGGACCTTCGATCGATTCTCGGGCGTCACCGGTAACGGCTCGCCTTTCACGGCGGCCAATCCGCTCGCGCCGGAGGGCTCACAAGTCGGATTCCTGCAAGTGCACGGGAGCATGGCGCAGACGGCCTCGGTGTCGGCAGGCACGTACAGCGTGAGCTTCCAGGCGGCGCAGCGCGGTAACTGGCAGAACGGTACGCAGGTGATCGACATACGCGTCGACGGGGTGAGCATGGGCCTGTGCCAGCCGGCATCGACCGCTTACACGCTGTGCCAATCGGGCTCGTTCTCCCTTGGCGCGGGCGAACACACCCTTGCGCTAGTGGGCGTCGGCAATGGTGGATCGGATTACACCGCCTTCATCGACGACGTGCGGATGAACAGCGGACCGTAATCAACAGCACGCTCGTCCTACTGCACGAATGGCTGCGTGACGGCGATCGCGTTGACGGGGCAGACCACGCTTGACGGGCAGGGCGGCGTCGCAGTGGAGCCCAGCGGCCCGGGCGGGCCAACCACGCAAGCGGTTGCTGCGGTGCCCACCATCAGCCAATGTGCCGTCGTGCTGCTCGCACTTCTCGTTGCCGGCGCGCCATTGCCGGATCCTTCCAGGCGTTCGCTGCCCGCCGCGCAGCGCAGAACCGCTTGAACGCCTCGCTGATGATCGGGCCGTGTACCTGCGGCTTCGTCTCGGGCGGCACGACCAGCACCCACTCGAGGAGATCCGCTTCGGGGGCGGTGAGGTGCTGTCCGCGCATCATGTCCTCGAAAATGCGCTTGGCCTCCGCGACCTCGGCCGGGTTGCTGGGGTCGTAGTCGACCTCCGTGATCTGCCCGCCAGGGAGCACCAGCCGACGGATGAGCTCCGCGGTCACGAGTTCGTCTTTGTCAGTTCCGTTCATGCGCAACACTCCCACCAGACACGTCAATCGATAGGCGGGCAGCCGCGCGCGATGCGACGCCCTGTCCCTACACTTAGTGTGTAACGACAGTACGTAGATCCGCTGATCGAAGCGGGCGGTTAGATCGGAAGGGGGGCGCCAGCGGAAGCTGAACGTGCCGTGGCGATTGCGGTGCAGGTAACCCGTGCTGGGTCGGCCCATGATTGCTCGTCATTTGGGTACACGGTTTGGATACACCGGGCCCTGACGAACACACCGCTTGCTGCGTAACCCTGAAACTTCACAGAGTTAGCGAATTCCTGGTGGAGACGAGGAGGATCGAACTCCCGACCTTCGCATTGCGAACGCGACGCTCTCCCAGCTGAGCTACGTCCCCAGAGGGGCGCAATTATACCCGGCGCGGGCCCACCCGGTAAACATGCGCCGAGCATGCGACGCCCGGGCCTGCGTTCCAGCCGGACGCAACACCTCCCGCCCACCGTCGTCGCGGGCCAATCTCCGAACTGTAATCTCCCGCACATTCCCGCCCGCGCGCTTGCGCTACGCTTGCCGCATGAGCCATCTCGTCGACCTCCTGCGCGAATTCGGCTTCGGCTTCGTGTTCCTCAACGTGGTGCTGGAGCAGGGCGGCCTGCCGATTCCCGCCGTGCCGACGATGATCGTCGCCGGCGCGCTGATGGCCGCAGACCATTCGGCGCTGCTCACCCTCGTCGCCGTCGCGGTCGCCGCTGCATTGATCGCCGATACGTTCTGGTACGTCACCGGCCGGCGCGTCGGCATGCGCGTGCTGCGCGTGCTGTGCCGGGTTTCGCTCTCGCCCGATTCCTGCGTGCGCCAGACCGAATCGATCTTCCAGCGCTTCGGTCCCGCGTCCATGCTGGTGGCGAAGTTCATTCCGGGCTTCGCATCGGTCTCGACCGCGCTCGCCGGTGCGGTGCGCATGCGCTACTGGACGTTCCTGCTGTTCGATGCAATGGGCGCGCTGCTGTGGGTCGCCGTCGCGGTCGGGCTCGGCTACCTGTTCCGCGAAGCGGTGAGCGATGTGCTCGACACGCTCGATGCGCTCGGCAAGTGGGGCATCGTGCTCGTGCTGCTCGCGCTGGCCGCGTACGTGGCCGGGCGCTGGTGGCAGCGCCATCTGTTCAGGCGCCAGCTGCGCATGGATCGCATCACGGTCCACGAGCTGCGAAGGCTGATGGACGACGACCGCGTGGCCGCCATTCTCGACGTGCGCTCGCCCATGGCCCAGCAGGCGACCGGCCACATTCCCGGTGCACGCCGCGTCGACATCCATTCGCTCCAGGGGCTGCCGGAGCTCGTGGACGAAGGCGAGATCGTCGTCTACTGCGCGTGTCCGAACGAGGCCAGCGCGGTCGCGGTGGCGCGGCGGCTCAAGGGCATGGGCTTCAAGCGCGTGCGTCCGCTGCACGGCGGCATCGACGCGTGGATTTCGGCCGGCCACGCGGTCGCGCGCTGACGAGTTGATGCTAAATTGACGTGCTCGACAGGAGCCTCGCCATGACCAAGCACGCCGTCACCTCCAAGCACGCCCCGGCCGCGATCGGGCCGTATTCCCAGGCGATTCGCGCCGGCGACACCGTCTATCTCTCCGGCCAGATCGCCCTCGACCCGGCCACCGGCAACCTCGTGGAAGGGCTCGAAGCGCAGGCGCATCAGGTATTCAAGAACCTGCGCGCGGTTGCGCAGGCCGCCGGCGGCGAGCTCGACGACATCGTCAAGACCACGCTGCTGCTCACCGATCTCGCGAACTTCACGAAGGTGAACGAGATCATGGCGAGCTATTTCGAGCCGCCGTATCCCGCGCGGGCAACCTACCAGGTCGCGGCGCTGCCGCGCGGCGCGCTGGTCGAGGTCGAGGCCATCATGGAGCTCACGCCGGTCGCGAATGCGATCGGGTTTGCGCGCTGAACGTGCCCGTCGAGTCGACCGGCGTCGCGGCCCCGAAGCGAACCGGCGCGAAAAGGCGTAGCGAGACGAAGGAAAAGGCGAGCGCCGGCCGCGGCCTCGCCGATCAGCTCGCGAAGCTCGGCATCGCGCGCGAGCAGGATCTCGTGCTGCACCTGCCGCTGCGCTACGAGGACCACACGCGCGTCGTGCCGCTCGCGGCGCTGCGTCCCGGCACGACCGTGCAGGCGGAAGGCGAGGTGGTCAACACGGACGTGCACTACCGTCCCCGCCGCCAGCTCGTGTCGCTGATCGCGCAGGACGGCGCGCAGCTCGTGCTGCGCTTCTTCCACTTCTATCCGAATCACCAGAAGTCGCTCGCGCCGGGCAGGCGCGTGCGCGTGTTCGGCGAGGTGCGCGACGGCCACTTCGGGCTCGAGATCGTGCATCCGCAGTTCAAGGTGATCGACCCCGGCACGCCCTTGCCCGATCGCCTCACGCCCGTGTATCCCACGACGGCGGGCCTGTCGCAGGAATCGTTGCGCAAGGTGATCGCGCGCACCATGGCGAGCGATCCCGCGCTCCTCGCCGAGACGCTGCCGGCAGCGCTCGTGCAACGCCGCCACATGTGGAAGTTCGGCGATGCGGTGAGCTTCCTGCACGCGCCGCCGCCGCGCCTCGCGCCGCTCACGCAGCGCGCGCTCGACGAGCGCACGCATCCCGCGTGGGCGCGCCTGAAGTTCGACGAGCTCCTCGCGCAGCAGCTGTCGATGAAGATGCACCGCCGTGCGCGAGCGCAGAAACGCGCGCCGGTGCTCACGGGCAACGGCAAGCTCACGGGCGAGCTCCTCGCGCGCGTGCCGTTCAAGCTCACGCGGGCGCAGGAGCGGGTGTGGCGCGAGATCAGGCACGACCTCGCGCGCTCGACGCCGATGCAACGCCTGCTGCAGGGCGACGTCGGCAGCGGCAAGACGATCGTCGCGGCGCTCGCTGCGCTTGCAGGCGATCGAAAGCGGCAAGCAGGTGGCGTTCATGGCGCCCACCGAAATACTGGCCGAACAGCATTACCGCAAGCTGCTGCAGTGGCTGGACGGGCTGCCGGTGCAGGTCGCATGGCTCTCGGGCGGCATGCCCGCGAAGCAGCGCCGCGCCACGCTCGAGGCGATCGCGAGCGGCGAGGCGATGCTCGCCGTCGGCACGCACGCGCTGTTCGAGGACGCTGCCGAGATGCCGCGCCTCGGCCTTGCCATCGTCGACGAGCAGCATCGGTTCGGCGTCGCGCAGCGCCTGCGCCTGCGCGGCAAGGCCGTGGGCGAAGCGCATCAGCTCATGATGAGCGCCACGCCCATCCCGCGCACGCTCGCGATGACCTTCTACGCCGACTTGGACGTGTCGGTGCTCGACGAGATGCCGCCCGGGCGCACGCCGGTGACCACGCGCATGGTGAACAACAAGCGCCGGCCGGAAGTGATCGAGCGCGTGCGCAAGGCCGTCGAGGAAGGGCGGCAGGCGTACTGGGTGTGTCCGCTGATCGAGGAGTCGGAGAAGCTGGAGCTGCAGACCGCCGTCGCGCTGCACGCGGAGCTCACCGCGGTGCTGGGGGCGCCTGCGCCCGGGGTGGCGAGCGCGGCGATCGATGACGCCGGCGGTTCGGCCGCCGGCCGCGGCGCACCGATCGCCGTCGGCCTGCTGCACGGACGCATGAAGCCCGACGAGAAGGCCGCGGTCATGGCAGAGTTCGTCGCCGGGCGCCTCAAGGTGCTGGTCGCGACCACGGTGATCGAAGTCGGCGTCGACGTGCCGAACGCCACGCTGATGGCGATCGAGCACGCGGAGCGCTTCGGTCTCGCGCAGCTGCATCAGTTGCGCGGGCGCGTCGGGCGCGGCGCGGCCGAGAGCAGCTGCTTCCTGCTGTTCGAGGAGCCGCTCACCGACACCGCGAAGGCGCGCCTGAAGGTGATCTACGAATCGACCGACGGGTTCGAGATCGCGCGCCAGGACCTCGCGATCCGCGGTCCGGGGGAAATCCTCGGCGCACGCCAATCCGGCGTGCCGATGCTGCGCTTCGCCGATCTCGAGCGCGATCTCGACCTGGTCGAGGCGGCCCGCGATGCCGCCGAGGACCTGCTCGCGCACGAACCTGCGGCCGCGGCATCGCATCTCGCACGCTGGCTGGGCGGGCGCGAGGATTTCATGAAGGCGTAGCGGGCGTTCGAGGAAACCGCGATGAATGCGTCGGCAGCTGCGGGCTCGCCCGTCCCAGGGAGCGCGATCCCCGAACGCGCGCAACAGGCGCGCGAGCTTCTCGCCCGTGGCCACGCCTGCGCGCGCCAGGGCGATTGGGCGTGCGCTGCCGACGCGTATGCGGCCGCAACCCGGATCCAGCCCGACGCCAACGCGTGGTTCAACCTCGGGGTGGCTCGCCACAAGCGCAACGACTTCGACGGCGCGGTGCGGGCGCTGCTGCAGGCGTGGCGCGTCGATCCGCTGCTGCCCGATGCGGCCCGGGGATGCATGGGCGTCCTCGCCGCGGCGGTGCGCGCGGGGTACCGCTGGACGCCGCCGCCCGCCTTGGCGTTGCCTCCCGATCCGCCGCACGTCAGCGTGATCGTGTGCTCGGTGGACGACGCCAAGGCCCGCACGATCGAGGCGCTCTACGGGCGGCTCCTCGCCGGCGTGCCGCACGACATCCTGGTGCTGCGCGATGCGCGCTCGCTCGCCGAGGCCTACAACCGCGGCATCGCAGCCGCGCGCGGCGACGTGGTGGTCCTCTCCCACGACGACATCGACATCGCCGCCGCCGACTTCGCCGCGCGCGTCCTCGCGCACCTCCAGGCGCACGATGCGGTCGGCGTGGTGGGGGCCACGCGCCTCACGGGCCCGGTACCGGTGTGGGCGGGGCATCCGTACGTCCGGGGCTGGATCACGCATCACGCGCCGGGATCGCCGGAATGGCAGGTGAACGTGCTCGATCCGCGCCCCGTCGCGGGTGGGCTGGCGGTCCTCGACGGGGTGTTCCTCGCGGGCCGGCGGCAGGCGTTCGCCGCCGTGCCGTTCGATGCCGCCACCTTCGACGGCTTTCACGGCTACGACGTGGACTGGAGCGGCCGGGCCGCGCAGGCGGGACTTCGGCTGGCCGCGGCAGGCGACCTGCGGATCGTCCACGCCTCGGGCGGCAGTTACGACGAGACCTGGCGCCGCTACGCCGAGCGCCTGTGCGAGAAGCACGCCATCGGTGGCATTGCGCCGGCGCCGTCCCCATATTACCGGGTGAGCCTCGGGTCGCTGGCGGAAGTGGGCGCCTTCTTCGACGGCCTGGCGGTCGTTTCCGGGCCGGAGGAGGTCGTGGTGCCCGCGCCGGACGAAGGGTCGCAGGCGCGGCCGGCAGCCGCGCCCGGTCCATGATCGAGGTCAATGTCCGGTCCTGACCATGACGATTCGCTGGGCTAGAATTGGCCTCGACGAAGGCTGATCCCGACCGCATGTCCCTCTACACCCTGGGCCTCAACCACCAGACCGCGCCGCTGCAGGTGCGCGAGCGCGTTTCGTTCGCGCCGGACGTGCTCGGGCCGGCCCTGCGCGATCTGCTGGCGCGTCCGAAGGTCAAGGAAGCCGCCATCCTGTCGACCTGCAATCGCACCGAGGTGTACTTCCACGGCGCGAGTCCCGAGCCGGTGGTGAGCTGGCTCGAGGAGTTCCACCAGGTTCCGAAGGATTCGCTGTCGCCCTACGTGTACGCGCTGCCGCGCGAGCAGGCGATCACCCATGCCTTCCGGGTGGCGAGCGGGCTCGATTCGATGGTGCTGGGCGAGCCCCAGATCCTCGGCCAGATGAAGCAGGCCGTGCGTCACGCCGAGGCCGCGGGATCGCTGGGTCTCGTCCTCAATCGCCTGTTCCAGCGCACGTTCGCCGTCGCCAAGGACGTGCGCACGCACACGGACATCGGCACCGCGTCGATCTCGATGGCGGCCGCGGCCGTGAAGCTGGCCGAGCGCATCTTCCCGTCGATCGGCGAGCAGAAGCTGCTGCTGATCGGCGCCGGCGAGATGATCGAGCTCACGGCCACGCACTTCGCCGCGCGCGGGCCGAAGACGATCACCATCGCCAACCGCACGCTGGAGCGCGGCAAGCAGCTCGCCGAGCGCTTCGGGGCGGAAGCGATCACGCTCACCGAGATGCCCGAGCGCCTCGCCGAGTTCGACATCATCGTCACCTGCACGGCGAGCACGCTGCCGATCCTGGGCAAGGGCCTGCTCGAGCGCGTGGTGAAGGCGCGGCGTCACCGTCCGGTGTTCGTGGTCGACCTCGCGGTGCCGCGCGACGTGGAGCCCGAGGCGAGCCAGCTCGACGACGTGTTCCTCTACAGCGTCGACGATCTGTCCAACATCGTGAAGGACAACCTGCAGATCCGGCGCGAGTCGGTGGCGCAGGCCGAGGAGATGATCGCGGCGCAGACCGAAAGCTTCCTGCGCTGGCTGCAGGGACGCGCGGTGGTGCCCACGATCACGGCGCTGCACGGCCATCACGACCAGCTGCGCGCGGCCGAGCTCGAGCGCGCGCGCAAGCTTCTCCTGGGCGGCACGCCGCCCGACCAGGTGCTCGAGACCCTCGCCCGCGGGCTCACCAACAAGTTCCTGCACGCGCCGACCCAGGCGCTCAACCAGGCGGGCGACGCCGAACGCGCCGAGCTCGTCGCGCTGTTCCAGCGCATCTACCAGATCCCCGACGGCAAGTAGCGTCGGCTGCCCCTCCCCCTCGCCCCTGACCCTGGGTCGACCCAGGGTCGAGTTTGCGCGGTCGAGTTTGCGCCGTCGGCGATAATGGCGCCGCCATGAAGGATTCCCTGCGCAACAAGCTCGAGCAGCTCACCGCTCGCCTCGCCGAGATCGACGCCATGCTGCAGGGCGAGGAGTCGACGCGCGACATGGACCGCTATCGCGCGCTCAACCGCGAGCGCTCGGAGATCGAGCCTGTCGTGCTGCGCTATCGGGCTTACCGTGGCGCGCAGGACGATCTCGCTGCCGCCGAGGAGCTCGCGCGGGATCCGGACACGCGGGCCTTCGCGGAAGAGGAGCGCGAGGCCGCCTCGCAGCGCATGACCGGGATCGAGCGCGATCTCGAGCTCATGCTGGTGCCGAAGGATCCCAACGACGAGCGCAACGTCTTTCTCGAGATCCGCGCCGGCACGGGCGGCGACGAGTCCGCGCTGTTCGCGGGCGACCTCCTGCGCATGTACACGCGCTTCGCGGAGCGCAACGGGTGGCAGGTGGAGCTCGTGAGCGCATCGGCCTCGGAGCTCGGCGGGTACCGCGAAGTGATCGCGCGCATCGTCGGCAAGGGCGTCTATTCGCGCCTCAAGTTCGAATCGGGAGCCCATCGCGTGCAGCGCGTGCCGGAAACGGAAGCGCAGGGCCGCATCCACACCTCGGCCGCGACGGTTGCCGTGATGCCCGAGGCGGACCCGATCGCCGACATCACCATCAATCCCGCCGACATCCGCATCGACACCTTCCGCGCGTCCGGCGCCGGCGGACAGCACATCAACAAGACCGACTCCGCCGTGCGCATCACCCACCTGCCCACCGGCCTCGTCGTCGAATGCCAGGACGATCGCTCGCAGCATCGCAATCGCGCGCAGGCGATGGCGGTGCTCGCATCGCGACTGCTCGACAAGGAACGCACGGAGCGAGCGCAGAAGGAAGCCTCGATGCGCAAGAGCCTCGTCGGCACCGGGGATCGCAGCGAACGCATTCGCACCTACAACTTTCCGCAGGGCCGCGTCACGGACCATCGCATCAATCTCACGCTGTACAAGATCGATGCGATCACCGACGGCGATCTGTTCGAGCTCACCGATACGCTCGCACGCGAGCATCAGGCCGAGCAGCTCGCGGCGATGGCCGGCGAGAACGCGTGAGGCGCGGCTGCGCGCGCTGCACGGAAGCACACGATGTACGGCACACGCGGGGAGTGCGAAGCGCGGGCAACACGATGTACGTCACACGCGCCGTGCAGCTTGTTCAGTTCGCGCCCGTTCGGCGGCTCGGCGTGCGGCGTGCGTAGCGTTGTCGTATCTTTCGATGACCGAAACCCGACCCCTTACTCAGAGTAATTACTCCGAGTAGGGCGGCGGATGAAACCGACCGACGACCGTGCCGATGCTGATCCCACCCCGACCCTGGCTCGCTACCGGGCGCATCGAGCTGCGGGAATTCGCACCCACCGATTTCGACGCGCTGTATCGGCTCGACAGCGATCCGCGCGTGATGCGCTACATCGCCGACGGCATGCCGCATACCCGCGCCGAGGTGCGCGACACCCTGGTGCGCGTGCTGCACTACTACCCGCACCACTTCGGCCTCGGGGTGTGGCACGCGTCGCTCACCGGGACCAAGGCGTTCATCGGCTGGTTCTGCCTCAAGTACTGCTCGTCGACGAGCGATGTCGAAGTCGGCTATCGTCTGCTGCCCGAGCACTGGGGCGAGGGCCTCGCCACCGAGGGCGCGCGTGCGCTCGTGCGCTACGGCTTCGAGCGCCTCGGCCTCTTCCGCGTGATCGGGATCACGCACCCGGGCAACACGGCCTCGCAGCGCGTGCTCGCCAAGTGCGGGCTGGCCGACCGCGGCCTCGCGCGCTATTACGACCGCCCCGTTCGCCTGTTTGCGTCCGACCGCGAGCCCGATGTCGCGCACGTGCAGCAGCTCGGAGTCAACTCGGAGTCCGCTCGGAGTCAGCTCGGAGTCGGTCTGCACGTGCAATAGCGCGGTGACGTTCAATGTGCCCGGCGAGGCGAGGCGCCCGCTCGGAAGCGGCCCGGAGCCGGCGATGAGCCAGGCCCGCACGGTGGCCGACGCGCTGCGCAGCGCGAATCTCGATCGCGTCGACGCGCAGGTGCTGCTCGCACGCGTGTTGCACCGCAATCGGGCGTGGCTTGCGGCGCACGCGAAGGACGAGCTCGCCCCCGATCAGGTCGAGGCGTTCCTCGCCCTCGCGCAGCGCCGTCGAACGGGCGAGCCCGTCGCGTATCTCACCGGGGTGCGCGAGTTCCACGGGCTCGAGCTGCGGGTCTCGCCCGCCGTGCTCATCCCGCGGCCGGAGACGGAGCTGCTGGTCGATTGGGCGCTCGCGCGCCTGCCCGTCGACGCGCGCACGCGCGTCCTGGATCTGGGCACCGGCTCCGGCGCCATCGCGCTCGCGATCGCACATCGACGGCCATGGGCGCAGGTGCTGGGGGTGGATGCGTCGAGCGCCGCGCTGGCGGTCGCGCGCGAGAACGCGACGCGCCTCGGCGTTCGCCAACGTCGAGTGGCGCGTGTCCGACTGGTACGACGCCATCGCGGAAATGCCGGCGTTCGACGCCATCGTCAGCAATCCGCCGTACGTGCGTGCGGACGATCCGCATCTGCAGGAAGGCGATCTGCGCTTCGAGCCGTCGACCGCGTTGATCGCCGGCGACGACGGCCTGGAAGCCTTGCGCACGATTGCCCATGGTGGGCGTGCCCGCCTGCGCCCCGGCGGCGCGCTTGCGGTCGAGCACGGTTACGACCAGGCCGAGGAAGTGCGCGAGCTCTTCGTCGCGGAGGGCTTCGGCGAGGTGCGCTCGCTGCGCGATCTCGCGGGGATCGAGCGCGTGACCTGCGGCCGCGTCTAGCGACTCGTCCGGATCGACCCAGGGTCAACCGCCCCAGGGTCAACCCAGGGTCGCGCAGTCGGTCTTGCGCGCCGGCTTCTTCAGCGCCGGCGCTGCGCGCTTGCCATCGATGACGTGCGTGATCGCGAGATACGGGTGGCGCCAGAGCATGCGCGGCCCGGCGTAGCGCATCACGTCCTTGATCTTCGCGCGCATCGTTTCCGTGTAGCAGTGCACGGTGCAGTTGGCGCACGTGGGCTTGTTCGCGCCGAACACGCACCGCACCAGCCGGCGCGTCGCGTAATCGAGCAGCGGACTGCACTCATCGCATACCGAAGGGTCGCGCCGATGATGATCGCGACAGTAGATCCGGAACATCGCCTCGATCGTGTCGAGCTCGCGACCGCGGTGGCGATCCAGCTTGCGTGCCGGCCGGATCGGGATGACGGGTGGGGTGGTCTTGTCCATGTCCCGAGGGTGCCGCCTGGGGCACGGTGCGGGAATGACCTGAATCAAGCGCAGCCCGCGCCCCGGCGCGCACCCGGCCGCGCTTTCGCGTCGCACTGATCGCCATCAACGGCGTCGCGCGGGCCCGACGCGCGAAACCCCGCTCCTCCGAGCAGGCGGCGTCGAACGCCGTTTACTCGGAGGAGGTGCCTCCGGCGAGCGTAGCGGGTTGGGGCACGCCGAGCTTGGCGGCCCATGGGGCGAGGGCCGGCATGATGGCCGGGTGCAGCGCGACACCCGCACGCTGTTGCTCGCGGTACAGCGCGAGGCCGCGCTCGCCGGGCATGCGCACCGGAGCGGCGCCGGGACGCGTGCGCGAGGCGTGGCTCGTCGCCACCATGTGGTCCATCTGGCGCTTGAATTCGCCCAAGCCCCCGAACGCCTCGGGATCGAGCACCTGCACGAAGGCCGTCCCGCCCCAGCCTTCGACCGGGTCCGCGCGACCGTGGCCCGCCAGACCGGCCGTCAACGCCTCGATCAGCAGGCCCAGGGCGAAACCCTTGTGGCCCGCGTCGATGCCGCCGAGCGGCAGGATCGCGCCCTTCGGCTCGCGCGCGAGCACCTCGGGGTCGTCGGTCGCGTTGCCTTCGCGCATCCACGAGCCACGGCCCCGGCAGGCGCTCGCCCGCGGCGCGACGCTGATGCGCGAAGCCCATGCTCGTCACCGACGTCGACACGTCGACGAGGACCGGGTCGCCGGAGGTCGGCAGGCCCGCGGCGATCGGGTTCGGCGTCATCACCGGCGTGAGCCCGCCGTGCGGCACCACCGCGGCGACCTGCGGATCGGAGCTTTCGATGAGCGCGACGAGTCCGCGCTGCGTGGCGCGCAACAGATAGGCCGCGAGGCACGCGATGTGATGCGTGCGCCGGATCACCACCGTGCCCGTGCCGTACGTCGCGGCCATCGCCGCGGCTGCATCCAGCGCGCGCAGCGTGAGCCACGGTCCCGGCAGGCGCTCGCCGTCCCAGAGCTGCGCGGCCGGGCGCTGCTGCAGCGTCCGCGGCTCGCCGCGCTTCGTCATCGCTCCCTTCTCGATCTCCGCGAGATACGGCGCGAGGAGCGCGAGCCCATGCGTGGTGTGCCCGAGGAGATCGCCGTCGACGAGGATGTCGGCGACGTCCCTGGCCATGCCGGCATCGAGTCCGGCCGTGGCGAGCAGGTTGAAGGCGAACGAGGCGAGCTCGTCCGCGCGATAGCGAAGTGGCTTCACGTGTTCTCCCGCAGCATCGCGATGCCCTGCTGCATCGCGCGACTCACGAGCCAGGTGTCGGCGCCGTACAGCAGCACGTTCACGCCGAGCGACGCGAGCCGCCGCGCCTGCTCGGGCGACATCGCGGTGGTGCCCACCGCCTTGCCCGCGTTCCGGCACTTCGCGGCCGCTTCGGCGATGAAGCTCTGCACGCGCGGGTCGTCCACCTGCCCGGGCACGCCGATCGCCACGGAGTAGTCGTAGATGCCGAGATAGACGAGATCGAGCTGCGGCAGGGCCACGATGGCATCGAGTGCGCGTGCTGCGGTGGGCGTCTCGACCAGCACGCCGGTGAGCGGATAGCCGGGCTCGAGCTTGGGTTGGGGCGAAGTGCCGAACCGTCCGGCGCGCGTGAACGGGTTGAAGCCCCGCGTGCCCGCCGGCGGGAAATGCGCCATGCCCACGACGCGACGTGCGGTCTCGCGCATCGGCAACCTGCGGCACCAGCACCCCGTCGGCGCCCAGATCGAGCACGCGCTGGATGAAGAACGCGTCCGCACCTGGCGCGCGCACGAGGGGACTCGCGCCGTGCGCCTCGCACGCGGCGATGCCGCTGTCGAGATCGCCGAGATCCCAGCGGCCGTGCTCGCAGTCGAGGATCAGGAAGTCGGCGCCGCCCGCGGCGAGCGCGCCGACCATCGTCGCGTCGGGGACGATGCACCAGATGCCGATCACGTTGCGACCGGCGGCAAGCTTCGCCTTGAGGGGATTCATCGGGGGAAGGAGAGCGCGGGATTAAACTGATGACCGGAGCGGCACCGGACGATTCTACCGCGCGCTTGCGCCTCGGCGCGCTTGCGCCTCCGTCCGGCGCCTCCCGCCCGCCCACCCTTCATGTTGCCGTCCTCGCTCACCGTCAGCGTCGTCACCTACCAGCCCGATCGCGCGCTGCTCGAGCGCTGTCTCGCCACGCTCGCGGCCGCGATTCGCACGGCACAGGCGCAGCGCGTGCTGGGCAGCGTCATGGTGGCGCTGATCGACAACAGCGAGGATCCTGCCGTCGCGCAGGCGGTGATCGCGCTCGCGCACGCGCGCTTCGACGGCAGCGCCGTGCAGATGACCTATCTGCACGGTCACGCCAACATCGGCTACGGCGTCGCGCACAACCTCATGCTGCACGGCACCGGCGCGGACTATCAGCTGGTGCTCAACCCCGACGTCGAGCTCGCGCCCGACGCGCTGGTGGAAGCGATCCGCTGGCTCGACGTGCATCCGGACGTGGGCGCCGTCGCGCCGTCCGTCACCCGTCCCGACGGCGCGCCCGATTACCTGTGCAAGCGCTATCCCGCCGTGTTCGATCTGCTCGTGCGCGGCTTCCTTCCGGGCTGGGCGCGACGGCTCTGGCGGCGGCGGCTCGATCGCTACGAAATGCGCGACGTGATCCGGCCCGACGCGACCGAGCCCGTGCTGGGCGTGCCGCTGCTGTCGGGCTGCTGCATGCTCGTGCGCCGGCAGGCGATCGACGCGACCGGCGGCTTCGATCCGAAGTTCTTCCTGTACTTCGAGGATTACGACTGGAGCGTGCGCCTCGCGGCGGTCACGCGGACCGCGTGGCTGCCGTTCATGCGCGCCGTGCATCACGGCGGCGGTGCCGCGCGCAAGGGCGCTTCGCACGTGACGATGTTCGCGAGAAGCGGCATCCGCTTCTTCAACAAGCACGGCTGGCGATGGGTGTGATCGTCGTGACCGGCGCCACCGGCTTCATCGGCCGTGCGCTGTGCCGGGAATTCGCCGCGCACGGACGGGCCTATCGGGCGGTGGTGCGCCGGCCGCCCGAGCGCGAATTCAAGGGCGGCGAGCATGTGGTCGTCGCCGCGCTGGAGACGGCCGGTCCGGCCGAGCTCGCAGCGGCCATGGCCGGCGCGAGCGCTGTCGTGCATCTCGCAGGACGCGCGCACGTGCTGCGCGAAACGATCGAGGATCCGCTGGCGGCCTATCGCGCGGCCAATGTCGAAGCCACGCGGCGGGTGGTGGAAGCCGCCGTGACCGCGCAGGTGCCGCGATTCGTCTTCGCGAGCACGGTCAAGGTGCACGGCGAGGTCACGCCACCGGGACGGCCGTTCACGCCCGACGCCCCGATCGCGCCGCGCGATCACTACGGCACGACGAAGGCGGAGGCCGAGCGCATCGTGCGCGCTGCATGCGAGGGCACGAGGTCCGCTGCGCTCGTGCTGCGCCTGCCGCTCGTCTACGGCGCCGGCGTGCGCGGCAACTTCCTGTCGCTGCTCGATGCGGTCGCGGCGCAGAAGCGGCTGCCTGTCGGTGCGATCGAGAACAGGCGGAGCCTCCTGTACGCCGGCAATCTGGTCGATGCCATCGTCGCCGCGCTCGACGCGGCGGAGCCGATCTCCGGCGCGCACTTCGTCGCCGATGCGAAGAGCGTGTCCACGCCCGATCTCGTTCGCGCGATCGCCGCAGCATTGCACGAGCCGGTGCGCCTCCTGCGCGTGCCCGTGCCGCTGCTGCGGATCATCGGGGCGGCGACGGGCCGCAGCGCGCAGATCGCGCGTCTCACCGGATCGCTGGAGGTCGATGCGTCGTCGTTCCGCCGCGCGACCGGATGGGCGCCGCGCCATGCGCTCGAGGCGGGCCTTGCGGCCACCGCCGCGTGGTGGCGCACCCGGCATTCGATCTGAGCGCCAAACCCGTTACTCAGAGTAATTACTCAGAGTAGAGGGTTGGGGGGCTGCCGTGGCTGCGATGAGCGTAGGGGTCCACGGCGGGGCGATCGCGCCCGGTGGCTATAATGCGCCCCTCCGCCGATCAGGAATGCCGATGAGCACCCGCCCCTCCGGCCGTCGTCCCGACGAGCTGCGTCCCCTGCGCATCACCCGCCACTACACCCGCCACGCGGAAGGGTCGGTGCTGGTCGCGTGCGGCGACACCGTCGTGCTGTGCACGGCCAGCGTGGAGGAAGGCGTGCCGCCGTTCCTCAAGGGGCGTGGCCAAGGTTGGCTCACCGCCGAATACGGGATGCTGCCGCGCTCGACGCACACCCGCACGCGGCGCGAAGCCGCCGAAGGCAAGCAGAGCGGACGCACGCAGGAGATCCAGCGCCTCATCGGCAGGAGCCTGCGCGCGGTGACGGATCTCGATGCGCTCGGCGAGCGCACGATCCGCATCGATTGCGACGTGCTGCAGGCCGACGGCGGCACGCGCTGCGCTTCGATCACCGGCGCCTGCGTCGCGGTGGCCGATGCGATCGCATGGTGCCGTCGCAACGCTCTCGTCGCCGGTGAACCCTTGCGCGATTTCGTGGCCGCAGTATCGGTGGGCATCGTCGGCGGCGTGCCGATGGTCGACCTCGATTACGGCGAGGATTCGGGCTGCGACACCGACATGAACGTGGTGATGACCGGAACCGGCGGCATCGTCGAGATCCAGGGCACGGCCGAAGGCACGCCGTTCACGCGTGGAGAGATGGACGCGCTCGTCGAGCTCGCAGCCGCGGGCATCGGCGAGCTCATCGCGGCCCAGCGCGCGGCGCTTGCCGAGTAGCCGCCTCCGCGCCGCTGCGGCGCGCGCCGATGCTTACCCTCGATCGCCTCGTTCTCGCCTCCAGCAATCCCGGCAAGCTGCGGGAGTTCCGGCGGCTGCTTGCGCCGCTCGGGATCGAGGTGATCGCGCAGGCGGATCTCTCCATCGCCGAGGCCGAGGAGCCGCACGTCACCTTCGTCGAGAATGCGCTCGCGAAGGCGAGGCACGCGAGCGCGCACGCACGATTGCCGGCGCTCGCGGACGACTCCGGGCTGTGCGTTGAAGCGCTCGACGGCGCCCCCGGCGTGCAGAGCGCGCGCTATGCGGGCGAGCCGAAATCCGATGCGCGCAACAACGAGAAGCTGATCGCCGCGTTGCGCGGCACCGTCGACCGGCGTGCCCACTACGCGTGCCTGCTCGTGCTCGTGCGCCACGCCGACGATCCGGAGCCGATGATCGCCGATGGCGCGTGGCACGGTGTCATCGTGGACGAGCCGCGCGGCAGCGGCGGCTTCGGCTACGACCCGCATTTCCTCGATGTCGAGAGCGGCCTGATGGCGGCCGAGATGACGCTCGAGCACAAGAACCGGGTCTCGCATCGCGGGAAGGCCATGCGCATGCTGCTCGCGCGCATCGAGGCCGAGCGCAGCGCGGCCGCGCGCGCCCGGCCCGAGCTTGCGCCGCACCGCAAGAGCGCGCCATGAACGCCGGGACGTCGCGCGTCGCGCTCGCGGCGCACGAGCCGCACTTCGCCGCACTCCCGCCGCTCGCGCTCTACGTGCACGTGCCGTGGTGCCTGCGCAAGTGCCCGTACTGCGACTTCAACTCGCACGAGATCCGCGGCGGCGCGGAAGCGTTGCCCGAAGGTGCCTATGTCGACGCCCTGCTGCGCGACCTCGAGCTCGCGTTGCCCGGCATCTGGGGCCGCCGGGTGATCTGCGTCTTCATCGGTGGCGGCACGCCGAGCCTGCTCTCGGCCGCGGCGATCGATCGTCTGCTCGCGGGCATCCGCGCGCGGGTGCCGCTGCAACCCGATGCCGAGATCACGCTCGAAGCGAATCCGGGGACCTTCGAGCGCGACAAGTTCGCGGGCTTTCGCGAGGCCGGCGTCAATCGCCTCTCGCTCGGCGTGCAGAGCTTCTCGCCCCGTCAGCTCGTGGCGCTCGGGCGCGTGCACGATGCCGACGAAGCGGCAGCGGCCGCCGAAGCCGCGATGGCGCTCTTCGGCAACGTGAACCTCGATCTCATGTACGCGCTGCCGCAGCAGGACGTCGGCGAGGCGCTGGCGGACGTGCGCGCCGCGCTCGCCTTCGGCACGCCGCATCTGTCCTTCTACCAGCTCACGCTCGAGCCGAACACGCTGTTCCATCGCCATCCGCCGCCGTTGCCCGACGAGGACACTGCCGCCGACATCGAAACCGCAGTGCGAGGAGGCGCTCGCCGCCGCCGGCTACGAGCACTACGAGACGTCCGCGCACGCGAAGCCCGGCGCGCAGTGCCGGCACAACCTCAACTACTGGCGTTTCGGCGACTATCTCGGTATCGGCGCCGGTGCGCACTCCAAGCTGTCCTTTCCGGATCGCGTGCTGCGCCAGGTGCGCTGGAAACAACCGCAACAATATCTCGACGCCGTTGCGCGCGGGATGCCGCTGCTGGAGGAAACGCCCGTCACGCGCGAGGCGATCGGCTTCGAGTTCATGCTGAACGCGCTGCGCCTCACGAGCGGCGTGGAGGTCTCGCTGTTCGCAGCGCACACGGGCTACCCGATCTCGATCGTGCAGCGCGAGATGCAGGAGGCGCTGCGCCGCGGGCTTCTCGACGAAGATCCGACCGTGATTCGTGCAACAACGCTGGGACGGCGCTTCCTCAACGACCTGCAGGGCATCTTCCTGCGCGAGCGCGATGCCGGATCCCCGACGGCGGCAGCCGCGGGCGCGCGCGTTGCCGTGCCACCCCTTGCGAAGGACTCGCCATGACCGACGCTCTCCACACGATGTCGCTCACCACCGCGACGAAGGAAATCGCCATCGGCGCGCTCACCGCGCGGGCGCTCGCGCAAGCCCAGCTCGCGCGCATCGCCGCCACCGACCCGACGATCGAGGCGTGGGCGCATCTCGATCCCGAGTATGTGAAGCGCATGGCGCAGCGCTGCGATGCCGCGAAGGATGCCGGTCCGCTGCGCGGCATCGGCATCGGCGTGAAGGACATCATTCACACGGCGGACCTGCCCACGCAGATGGGCACGTCGATCTTTGCCGGACATCAGCCGCGCGACGACGCGGAGTGCATCGTGCGCCTGCAGCGCGCCGGCGGCTACGTGTTCGGGAAGACGGTGACGACCGCGCTCGCCTTCCTCGATCCGGGCAAGACGCACAATCCGTGGAACCCGGCGCACACGCCGGGCGGATCGTCGTCGGGCTCGGCGGCGGCGGTGGCTGCGGGCCACGTCCTCGGTGCGCTCGGGACGCAGACCAACGGCTCCGTGATCCGGCCTGCCTCGTATTGCGGCGTGGTGGGCTTCAAGCCCACGAAGGACGCGATTCCCTTCGCCGGCGTGAACGTGTTCAGCGAGACGCTCGATCAGCTCGGCACGTTCACGCGCAGCGTGGCCGATGCGGCGCGCCTCGCGAGCGCGCTCGCGGATCGCGGGTTCGTGTCGCCTTCGGTGGCCGCGCTGCCCGCGCCGCCGCGTCTTGCGTATCTCGGCGGCTTCCCGTGGACGGAGCTCGAGTGCGATGCGGACGACACGCTCGAAGCGGCCGCGACGCGCCTGCGCCAGTTCGGCGCCACCGTCGTCGGCGTGGACTTCCCGGCCGCATGGAGGAACGCGCACACCGTGCAACGCACGATCATGCTGTTCGAGGGGGCGCGCAATCTTGCATCGCTGCAGGAGCGCGAGCGTGCGCGGCTCGGCCCCAAGCTGAACGCGGCGCTCGACGAGGGCCGCGGCATCGCCGTCGCGGACTACCACGCGGCGCTCGCACAGCGCAACCAGGCGATCGCGGCGTTCACCGACTGGCTCGACGATTACGACGCGGTGATCTCGCCGTCCGCGCCGACGACCGCGCCCGCGGGCCTGCAGTCGACCGGCGATCCGTCGTGCTGCACGATGTGGTCGCTCACGGGATTTCCCGCGCTGACGATTCCGGTGGGATTGTCGGAAGGGCTGCCGGTCGGCATGCAGATCGCGACGCCCACGGGCGCGGACGATCGACTGCTCACCGTGGCGGCGTGGTGCGAATCGAAGCTCCCCTTCCGCGGCTTGCTTTGACTGCGCCTCTTACTCGGAGTAACGACTCTGAGCAATTGCTCCGAGTAACGGGGTTCGCTCGCCATGACGCTTTCCCGCCGCGATCTCGAGGAAGGTCGCATGCGCGCGTTGTACGCCGAGATCGTGGCGGATCGCGCGCTCAGCGACGAGCAGCTGTCGTCCTCGCTCGCACGCACGCTCGCGCAGAAGCCCAAGGGCGCCGGCTGGTGGGTGTTCGCGTACGGCTCGCTGCTGTGGAACCCGGTCTTCCCCGTGGTCGAGATGCGGCAGGGCACGGTGCGCGGACTGCATCGGCGCTTCTGCCTGTGGTCGCTCGGCTCGCGCGGAACGCCGGATCGGCCCGGGCTCGTGCTGGGACTCGACCGCGGCGGCGTGTGCCGCGGGGTGGCGCTGCGCCTGCCGGCGCCGCTCGCGCTCGACGAGCTGCATCTGCTGTGGCGGCGCGAGATGGTGGTGGGCTCGTATCACCCGCGCTGGGTGAACGTGTACACCAAGGACGGACGCAGCATGGCGGCGATCGCGTTCGTGGTGAACCGCAGGCACCCGCAATACGCGGGCAAGCTTCCGCTCGACAAGCAGGTCGAGGTGCTCGCCACGGCGGCGGGCGCGTTCGGATCGTCCGGCGACTATCTCGAGCGCACGCGCGTGGCGCTCATCGCGCACGGCATCGCGGATCCGTATCTCGAGCGGCTGGCCGATCGCGTGGGGGAGCGCTGCGGCACGCCGCCGGTCGGGCCGCCGACGGCCCCGGAGGCGTAACCCCCAAACCCGTTACTCGGAGTAATTACTCTGAGTAACGGGGGTCGTCAGATGGCCATGTGGCGGCCGCCGTCGACGTGGATCGTCTCGCCCGTCACGTAGCCCGCATCGGCGAGCAGGAACAGCACCGCACGCGCGATGTCGTCGGGCGATCCCTCGCGCCGCAGCGGCGTGTGCGAGATGATGCGCTGGCGCGAGACCTCGTCGAAGGTGTCGTCGTCGGGCCAGAGGATCGGACCGGGCGCGACCGCGTTCACGCGCACCTCCGGCGCGAGCTCGCGCGCGAGCGAGCGCGTGAGGCCGATCAGCCCTGCCTTGGCGACCGAATACACCACGAAGCTCTTGAGCGGCCGCTCGGCATGGATGTCGGTGATGTTCACGATCGCGCCATGGCTCTCGCGCAGCGCGGGCGCGGCGGCCTGCGACAGGAACAGCGGCGCCTTCACGTTGGTCCCGACCAGATCGTCCCAATCCGAAGGCGCGATCTCGCCGATCGCCGTGGGGAAGAACGAGGACGCGTTGTTGACGAGGGCGTCGAGCCGGCCGAAGCGCTCGAGCGTCTGATCGATGAGCGCGGGCAGCCGCGCCGGATCGAGCAGGTCGGCCTGGATCAGCGCGACCGAGTCCGCGCGCGCATGATTGAGCTCCGCCTGGAGCAGACGCGCTTCGCCGGCCGACGCTCGGTAGTGCAGCATCACGTTCGCGCCCGCAGCGTGCAGCCGGCGGCAGATGGCGGCGCCGACGCGCCGCGCGCCGCCGGTAACCAGCACGACCTTTCCCTGCACGACGGCGCTCCCGCATCACGTAGACTGAGGCAATCTAGCACAAGGCGCGATCGCGCCGCGATCATGAGCGATCTCCCCTTGCCCGATGCCGATGCGCGGGCCCATTCCGAACGCGTCGCGCAGCGCGTGCGCGACGCCGTCGCGGATGCCGGAGGGTGGCTTTCGTTCGCGCGCTACATGGAGCTCGCGCTCTATGCGCCGGGCCTCGGCTACTACGCGGCGGGGGCCGCCAAGCTGGGCGCGGCCGGCGATTTCGTGACCGCGCCGGAGATGACGCCGCTCTTCGGCGAAGCGCTCGCGCGGCAGGTCGCGGCCATTCTCGCGGCCACGGGCGCGCGCGAGATCGTGGAGCTCGGCGCGGGCACCGGCCGGCTCGCCGCGAGCCTCCTCGCGGGCCTCGCCGCGCAACACGCGTTGCCAGCGCGCTATCTCATCCTCGAGCGCAGCCCCGACCTGCGCGAGCGCCAGCGCATGACGCTCGCGCACGCCGCGCCGGCGCATCTTCCGCTCGTGCAATGGATCGACACGCTGCCCGACGCGATCGATGGCGCGGTGCTCGCCAACGAGGTGCTCGATGCCATCGCGTGCCACGTGCTCCGGCGCGAGGGCGACGCGTGGCTCGAGCGCGGCGTCGTTGCAAGCGACGACGCGGCCGCACCGCATTTCGGCCTCGCGCTGGCCGATGCGCCCGCGCCGCAGGCGCTTGCCGCCATGGCGGCGGAGCGCTTCCCTGCCTCCGGCGATTACACGAGCGAGGTCAACCCGGCCGCCGAAGCGCTGGTGGAGGACCTCGCGCGCCGGCTCGCCGGCGGCGCGGCGCGTGTTCATCGATTACGGCTTTCCCGAGCGCGAGTACTACCATCCGCAGCGCGCGACCGGCACCCTCATGTGCCATTACCGCCATCGCGCGCACCACGATCCGCTGTTCTTCCCGGGGCTTTCGGACATCACCGCGCACGTCGACTTCACGGCGATGGCTGCCGCGGGCGTGCGCGCCGGGTTGCGCGTCGCCGGCTTCAACGCGCAGGCGCCATTCCTGCTCGGTTGTGGCATTCTGGATCGACTGGGCGCCGTCGGTGCGCCCGAATCGCTCGCCTACATCCGCGCGGCGGGTGCCGTGCAGAAGCTGCTCGCGCCCGCGGAGATGGGCGAGCTCTTCAAGGTGCTCGCGCTCGCGCGATCGGACGACATCGCGTGGCCGGGATTCGCGCTCGGGAATCGCAGTCACCGCCTGTAGGCCTGAACGACGCAGCAGAGGAGAAGCGGATGGACGCGCCCATCGCATTCGACAGCCTCGCCCTCGGCAAGCTGGTCACGCGTCACGCGCGGTATCGACCGCGCCACACGGCGGTGATCGTGGCGGCGGCCAAGCCCGACGAGCGCGAGGTGCGCCTCACGTGGCGCGAGTTCGACGAGTACGTCAACCGCTGGGGCAACGCGCTCCTCGAGCTCGGCGTCGCGCCGCGGCGATCGCGTGGCGACGCTGCTGCCCAATTCCGTCGAGCTGCTCGGCACGTACTGGGCGTGCGCGAAGATCGGGGCGGCGATCGTGCCGCTTTCGACGCTGCTGACCGCATCGGGCCTGCAGTCGCTGCTCGGCGATGCGCGACCGCGCGTGGTGCTCGCGTCGAGCGATCAGCTCGCCATGCTGGGCGAGGTGCGCGCGAGGCTCGAGCGGCGGTGGGCGCGGCCTGCGAGTGGGTCCTGGTCGATGCCGCAGGCGACGACGAAGCCGCGGGCTATCGCGCGTTCGGCACGCTCACTGCGGCGGCGTCACCGGCGGATCCGGTCGCGACCGTCGAAGGCGGCGATCTGCTCACGCTCATGTACACGTCGGGCACGACCGGCCTGCCGAAGGGCATCCAGCACACGCATTTCATCCGCGCGATGTACGCGACGACCATGGCGAGCTCGTGGCGCATGGCGCCCGAATCGGTCGTGCTGCACTCGGGCGCGATCGTGTTCAACGGCGCGATGACGACGATGTATCCCGCGTTCATGTGCGGGGCGACCTACGTCCTGCACCGGCAGTTCGATGCCGAAGCGTTCATCGCCACGGTCGAGCGCGAGCGCGTCACGCACACGATGCTCGTGCCCTCGCAGATCATCGCCATCCTGAACGCGACGGGATTCGATCCGTCGCGCCTCACCTCGCTCGAGATGGTCCTGTCGCTCGGCGCGCCGCTGCACAAGGAATACAAGGATCGCCTGAATCGCCTGCTGCCGCGGCGTTTCTACGAGCTGTACGGCCTGACCGAAGGCTTCATCACCATCCTCGACCGCGACGAGGCGCAGCGCAAGGCGGGCAGCGTGGGCGTGCCGCCGCCGTTCTACGAGATGCGCATCGAGGGGCCCGACGGAAGCGAGCTGCCCGTCGGGTCAGACCGGCGAGATCGTCGGCCGCGGCCCGATCACGATGCCCGGCTACTACGGCCGGCCGGAGCAGACGGCCGATGCGCTGCGCAACGGCTGGCTGCACAGCGGCGACCTCGGCTACGTCGACGACGAGGGTTACCTGTACCTCGTCGATCGCATGAAGGACATGATCGACTCGGGCGGCATGAAGGTGTATCCGAAGGACGTCGAGGAGGTCGCGGCGCGTCATCCCGGCGATCCGCGAGGTCGCGGTGTTCGGCATTCCCGACGAGAAGTGGGGCGAGACGCCGGTCGCCGCGGTCGTGCTGCGCGAGCCGGACAGCGTCGGCGAGGACGAGCTGCGCGAGTGGATCAACGCGCGCGTGGCGGCAAGGTATCAGCGCGTCGCGCGGGTCATCGTGATGAGCGGATTTCCCGCGCAACGCCGCGGGCAAGACGCTCAAGCGCGAGATGCGCGCGCCGTTCTGGGAAGGCCGCGAGAAGAAGATCTGACGCGCGTCACGTCAACCCGCTACTCGGAGTAACGACTCGGAGTATTTACTCTGAGTAACGGGGGAGGGGTGGCGGCGACGCGAGTGGCGGCTTCGTCACCGCGCCTCGGACTCCTGCGGTACGGGTTGCACCGTCGTCGCGCCGGGTGCTTTGCTCGATGCGGCCACGGGAACGGATGCGACTGCTTCTGCGGGTCTCTGCATCCGCGACGCAAGCTGCGCGATCTCCGGCTCGTTGAGCGTCTCCTTCGCCAGGAGCTCCTTCGCCGCGTCCTCGAGCAGGCTGCGATTGCGCTCGAGAATGGCCGTCGCGCGGTCGAACGCACGCGCCACGATGTCGCGCACGGCTTCGTCGATGCGCCGCGCGGTTTCCTCGCTGTACGCGCGCTCGGTCGGCGGCGCCGCGGTAGGCAGGAACGGGGAGCGCGCCTCCTCGTAGGCGAGGTTGCCGAGGCCTTCGTCCATGCCGTAGCGCATCACCATGCTGCGTGCGATGTCCGTGACCTTGACGAGATCGTCCGCTGCGCCCGTCGAGATCTGATCGAACGCGATGTGCTCGGCGGCGCGTCCGCCGAGCAGCACCGCCATCTTGTTCTCGAGCTCGGGGCGGGTCATGAGGAAGCGGTCCTCGGTCGGACGCTGGATCGTGTAGCCGAGCGCGCCGACGCCGCGCGGAATGATCGAGACCTTGTGCACGGGATCGCAGCCCGGCAGCGCAAGCGCGACGAGCGCATGCCCCATCTCGTGATGCGCCACGATCTCGCGCTCGAGCGGATTGAGGATGCGGCTCTTCTTCTCGAGCCCGGCGATGATGCGCTCGATCGCCATCGTGAAATCGTCGAGCGCTCACGGCCTCGCGCGCCGCGACGCGTCGCGAGCAGCGTCGCCTCGTTGACGAGGTTGGCGAGATCGGCGCCGGTGAAGCCCGGCGTGAGCGCGGCGATCTTCTCGATGTCCGCATCGGGCGCGAGCTGCACCTTGCGCACGTGCACGCGCAGGATCTGCACCCGGCCGATCTTGTCCGGCCGGTCGACGAGCACCTGTCGATCGAAACGCCCCGCCCGCAGCAGCGCCGGATCGAGGATCTCCGGCCGGTTGGTCGCGGCGAGCAGCATCAGTCCCTTGCTGGAATCGAAGCCGTCCATCTCGACCAGCAGCTGGTTGAGCGTCTGCTCCTTCTCGTCGTGGCCGCCGCCCATCGGATAGGCGCCGCGCGCGCGGCCGAGCGCGTCGAGCTCGTCGATGAAGATGATCGCCGGCGCGCGCTGGCGCGCCTGCTCGAACAGGTCGCGCACGCGCGCCGCGCCGACGCCGACGAACATCTCGACGAACTCGGAGCCGTTGATGGAGAAGAAGGGCACGCCGGCTTCGCCGGCCACCGCGCGCGCCAGCAGCGTCTTGCCGGTGCCGGGCGGACCGACGAGCAGCACGCCCTTCGGCAGGTGACCGCCCAGCCGCGTGTACTTCTGCGGATCCTTGAGGAAGCCGACGACCTCGCGCAGCTCCTCCTTCGCCTCGTCGACGCCGGCGACGTCGTCGAACGTGGTCTTGGTGTCGGTCTCCACGTAGACCTTGGCCTTGCTCTTGCCGACCGTGAGAAAGCCGCCGAGGCCGCTCTGGCCGGCCATGCGCTTGGCGATGATCCCCCAGATCACGAAGAAGACCAGCGCGGGCGCGATCCACGACAGGAGATCGCGCAGGAACGTGTTCTGGACGACGCCGGTGAAGGTGACGTTGTACTGCTCGAGATCGCTGCGCGAGCTGCGGGTCGACGCGCGTGGTGACGAAGCGCGTGCGGCCGTCGGCGGTCGGATTCTTGTACGTGCCCTGGATGACGTTGTCCGAAATCGCGATGTCCTTGATCTTGCCGTCCTTCAACTGCTGCTGGAACTCGCTGTACGGGATCGGCTCCACCTGCTGCATGCTGACCCAGACGTCGCGCAGCCACACGACCCCGAGGATCGCGATCGCGAGGTACCACAGGTTGAACTGCATGCGTTTTTCCATGTTCTTCGCCCAGTAGTCGCATTCGGTTCGATTCGTCCTCTTTCGTCGCGCGTTCCAAGACGCGCACCGTCGTTCGTTACGACAGCGGGGCCGGGCAGTTCGATCCCGCCTCGGGTGGCACGCGGTCGCAGATCCCGCGGCTCGCGATCTCGGGTCGCTACGGCTCCTCGCGTGGCCGCACGGTCCGGAATGTCGCGAGGAGCATCAGATCGTAGGCGATCTTGAGCGCCCCGGCGATGACCAAAGTCCAACCGAAGCTCGACAGCGCGAGCAGGTAGCCGGCGCACAAGGGACCCGCGGCGGCCGCCAGGCTGCGCGGAACGGCCGTGATGCTTGCTGCGGCGGCCCGCTCGTGCGGCCGCACCACGGCCATGACGTAGGGCGAGCGGGTGGGCACGTCCATCTGCGACAGGGCGCTGCGCGCGAGCAGCAGGGCCACCGTCCACGCGAGGCTGTCCACGAACGGAATCGCGAGCAGGAACACGCTCGAGGGGAGATGGGTGAACACCATGGTGCGCAAGAGGCCGATCCGGTTCGCGATGCGCACCGCGACCAGATACGAGCCCGCCGACAGCACGCCGGTCCAGAAGAAGAGCGACGCCCGCCGTCGTCGGAGACAGCGCGAAACGCTGGAAGCAGCCACAGCGCGAGCAGCGATTGCACGAGAAAGCCCCCGCGAACGCGTCGATGCTGAAGAGGGCAGCGAGGCCGTACACGATGCGGTGCGAGTGCGTGAGAGACGCCTTCGCGAGCGGCGCCGGCTCGTCCTCGCTGCGCTGTGCCGCGGTCGAGGCCTCGATAGAGCAGCGCACACGCGAGACGCGACGAGTCGCGTACGCGACGAATGCGCCCTGCAGCGCCGGCGAGCTCCGTGCACGTGCAACGTCGCTCGCGAGCGCGTGCGGCACACCGGCGAGCAACGCCCCGAGCGCGCCGCACAGCGCGCCGACGAGGCTGTAGCGCGCGAATGCAGCCGTGCGCTCGCGGTCGGCCACCACGCGCGAGAGCACGGCGTGCTCGAGCGGCAGGAACACGCTGACGTCGCCGCTCGAAGGATTGAGCGTCCCGGCGACGGCGACGATCAGCAACGGCACGTAAGCCCGTGAAGCCCGCGAACGCGAGCCCGGTGGCCGCCATCACCGCGCACGAGACGAGCAGCAGCGTGCGATAGCGCAACCGGTGTGCATGCCACCCCACGAGCAGCGTGAGCAGCCCGGAACCGAGGAGCGTCGCGGTGGCGATGGCGCCGACCTCGAAGGCGCTGAAGCCGAGCGCGACGAGATAGAGAGGCAGCACGAGGCTCACGCAGCCGTCGGCGATCGCACGCAATCAGCGCGCGGCGAGCAGCGCGTCGCGGGTCGGTCAGCCTGAAACGGGAAACCAGGATGGTCGATGCACTCAAGCGCTTCTCCTTTCGGCAGCAGCCGAACGAGGAGCACAGCCTGGACGCATTGCGTCTCGAGTGGGGAGTCTGCGGAATCCCCGGTGCATGCGCGGCCATCTTAGCGCCCGCCCAGCGATGCCTCAAGGGCGCAGCCGAGTTGCGTATCAGCGAAGTGTCGTGTCGCGCCGCGCTGCGCATTTACCCCGGTACTGCACAGCATTCAACCCGGTCGGGGTTCTGCCGTTAAGGCTTGGTGACTGGGCGAGCGCCCGCTGCGGCCGCGCAGCGGGTGTCGCCGGCCGTGGACTACGTTTCGTCGTCGACAGATTGCATCTCGATGGAAAGTTCGCACCGAGCCGCGTTCGTCCGGCTCGCGATGGAGTGGATATGAAGGCGAGGACTTTGCAGCAACTTGCGGCTGCGCTTGCCATGAGCATGCTCGGCACTTCGTCGTGGTCAGCCACGATGAAGGTCAACAACAGCAACAAGGGCAGCCTGCTCGTGTTCCCGCGCATCGACGTGTCGCCCGGCGTCGACACGCTGATCACGCTCGCCAACGACAGCACGATCGCGGCCGAGGTGCGGTGCGCCTATCGCTCGGCCGAGCCGGTGCCGACACCGCTGCCCTCGACGTTCGACACGAGCTTCATCCAGCACACGACGGACTTCACGCTAGTGCTGACGCGCAACCAGCCCGTCACCTGGTCTGCGGCGACGGGACGAGGTGCTGGGCGACGCGCGCGTGTTCGCGCCGCCGTTCGCGATGTGGCCGGACGGCGCTGCGCGCACCACCGGGGCGATGACGTGCTGGGCGATCGCGGCGCAGCCCGACGGCACCGTCACGCACGTGAACTACAACCAGCTCGTCGGTAACGCGCTCGTTCTCGGCGCGCCGTTCGGCGTCGCCGGGCAGTCCTACGAGTACAACGCGTGGGCATTCCAGGCGGTCGCCGGCACGCTCGCACAGGGTCAGCCGGTCGGCAACGTTCCCGGCGTGATGAACCTGGACGGCAGCCGCGAGGGCTACGACGCATGCCCCAACATCCTCGTGGGCGCGTTCCAGCCCGGCGGGATGCCGACGCCCGCGGCCGGCGCCTTCGCCGGAGGTCTCCCGGCCACGACGATCGCCATCGTGGGGTGCGACCTGGACCTGACGCAAGGCGCGCGGCCATTCATCACCGATTACACGTACACGTTCTGGAACGAGGACGAGTTCTCGCGCACCGGAACGCGCGAATGCGCGGGCAGCCATTACGAAAGCGGGTTCCCGGCAGCCGCCGGCGTGGGCGTTGCGCCGAACGCGGGGCCGTTCGTCGGCATGCCGCTCGCGCAGTACGCCGCGCTCGGCACGCCCACCGCGTACATGCGCATCGAGTCCATTGCCGACACCTGGGTGTGCGCCAACGCGGTGAATGTCGGCATGCTCGGCATCATCGCCCACGCGAACGGCGGGCAATACGTGCGCGGGACCAATCTGATCGGCCGCGGCGTGCAGGCCGGCCAGATCACCTACGATCCCGGACCCGCCGACAGCTACAAGCGCTGACGCGCGCGAGCTCCATTCGCCGCGCCTGCCGTGCGAGAATCCCTGCACGCGCCCGCGTTCGACCCGGCGCAGGGAGATCCCCATGCAGGAGAGTGTCGGCAAGCGTCTGCGCAGGCTCATCGAAGCGCCGGAAATCCTGGTGCTCCCCGGGGTCTTCGACGGTTTCAGCACCCGGCTCGTGGAGCACGTCGGTTATGTCGCCGCGTTCGTCACCGGCAGCGGCATCAGCGAAGCCAAGCTCGGGCAGCCCGACGTGGGGCTCATGGGCCTCGAGGAGAACGTCGCGGCCGTGCGGGCCATGACGGCGTGCTCGAACCTGCTGCTGCTCGCCGACGCCGATACCGGTTACGGCAACGCGGTCAACGTGCACCACACCGTGCGCGCGTTCGAGCGCGCAGGCGTTGCGGGCCTCATGCTCGAAGACCAGGTGTGGCCCAAGCGCTGCGGCCACATGAAGGGCAAGGAGGTGATCGCCGCCGAGGAGATGGTGGAGAAGATCCACGCCGCGTCGGAGGCGCGCGTCGATCCGGATTTCGTGCTCAAGTCGCGCACCGACGTGCTCGCGACGCACGGGGTGGCGGAGGCGATCCGTCGGCTCAACCTCTATGCGGAGGCCGGCGCCGACCTCCTGTTCGCGGATGCCGCGATGTCGGCCGACGACATCGGCACGATCGCGCGCAACGTCGCGAAGCCGCTGTCGGTGAACATGGGCTTCGGCATCCGCCGCCGCTCGACCACGCCGCTGCTTTCCGCGGCGCAACTGCAGGAGCTCGGCGTGGGGGTGGTCATCTATCCGAGATTGCTGACCGCCTGCGCACTGCGCGGAATGCAGCAGGGGCTCGAGCTCCTGCAGCAGTCGCTCGACAGCGGCAAGGTCGTGGACCGCCCGGATGCCCTCGTGTCGTTCGAAGAACTCAACGCGATCATGGGCATGGCGGACATCGAGGCGCTCGAGCGGCGTTTCCTGACCGAGGCGCAACGCAAGGCCAAGTACGGTGCCGCCGGAGAGCACGCCATCGTGCCTGGCATGCCGGGGCGCTCCGCAGCCGATTGAGCGCGGCAGCGATGACGTCCGTTGTCGCCGGCGTCGATGCGCACGCGCACGTCCTCGATCGCGCGGCGCCGCTCGTGCCCGAACGCCACTCGGCGCCGGCGCGCGATGCGACGGTCGAGGAATACCTCGCGCTGCTCGACGCGCACGGGCTCTCGCACGGCGTGCTGACGGCGCCGAGCTTCTACGGCCCCGACAACACGGTGCTCCTGCGCGCGCTCGCGGCGGCGCCGGAACGCCTGCGGGGAACGGCGATCGTCGAGGCCGACGCGAGCGCCGAGGACCTGGCGCGACTCGCGGCGCAAGGCGTGATCGGCATCCGCTTCAACTGGATCCGGCGCACACACCTGCCCGATCTCGACACCGTGGCGTGGCGGCGCGTGCTGGGCACGGTCAGGGATCTCGGCTGGCACGTGGAGGTGTACCTGGAATCGCAGAAGGTCGTCCCCGTGCTGAACGTGCTTCGCGCGAGCGGCGTCACGATCGTGGTCGATCACTTCGGATCGCCCGATCCCGCCGCCGGCGCGGCCTGCCCCGGCTTCCGCGAGCTGCTGCGCGGCGTGCGTGCGGGCGAGGTCCACGTGAAGCTGTCGGCGCCATATCGCCTCGGCGGCGCCGACGTTCGTCCCTATGCGGACGCGCTGCTGGAGGCGGGCGCGCAGCAGCTCGTGTGGGGCAGCGACTGGCCCTTCGTGTCGTACGAGGATCGCGCGAGCTACGAGCGCACGCGCGAGTGGCTCGATGCGTGGGTGGCCGACGCTGTCACCCGGCGCATGATCCTGGTCGATACGCCCGCGCGGCTTTTCTTCGGCCGCTGATCGTTTACGCGGGCAGCTTGAGGCGCGCGATGTCCTGGCACGCGCGGCGAAACACCAGCGCGTCGGCGCTGTAGCTGATCATGCGCACGCCCCGGTCGAGGAGCGACCGGCCGAGCTTCGCGTCGATGCGATCGCCTACCGAGGTCATGACGTACTTGCCGTGGCGCCGGGCGATCGCGATCATGCGATCGATCGCCTCGGCCATGATCGGATGATCGAACCCCGCGCCGGGGATGCCGGCCGCGACCGAGAAGTCGAACGGGCCGAGGAAGAACACGTCGAGGCCGTCCATCGCCGCGAGCGCTTCCATGTCGTTCACCGTGGCGGGGTCCTCGATCAGCGGAATCACCAGGATCTCGCGATCCGCCTCGTCCTGGAACGCCTTCCAGTCCGGCGGACCGTAGCTCGCCTGGCGGATGGCCGGGCACGAGCCGCGCGAGCCGCGCGGCTCGTAGCGCACGGCGTCGAGCAGCGCTTCGCACGATGCCCGCGTGCCGTGCGGCAGCACGATGCCCTGCACGCCGAGGTCGAGCATCTTCTTCACGAGCGGCGCGTCGACGTCGGGAATGCGCACGAGCGGCGCGATCCCCGCGGCGTCCCCCGCGCGCACCAGGTGCGCCGCCATGGACAGGTCCGTCGGGCTGTGCTCGAAATCGATGATGAAGAAGTCGAGATCGGCGCTCGCCATCACCTCGACCAGCATGGGGCTCGAGGTGAAGTGCATCATGCCCATCACCACGTTGCCCGCGGCAAGCTTCTTCCGGACCGAATTCGCACGCATGCTGATCTCCTTCAATCATGGTACGCGCCGACAGGCGCAGGTTGCCGGCGGCGTCGCGTTCGCCGCGCCACCCGGGCGGCAGCACGGTGGTCGCGCCGTCCTCCTCGACGATGGCGGGACCGTCGAACGTGCAGCCGACCGGCAGGCGTTCGCGCTCGTAGATGGTCGCCGGCGCGGCCTCGCCGGCGCAGATCAAGCTGCGCGTTCCGATCACCGCCTCGGCGAGGCGCGTGGTCGTGCGCTCCACGGACGGGATCTCCGGATGCGCGGTGAGGCCGATCGCCGACGTGCGCACGTTCACGATCTCGATCTCCGCATCGGGATCCGTGCGCCCGAACTGCCGTGCGTAGGCGTCGAGGAACACCTTGCGCAGGCGCTGCGCATCGCGGGCATCGTCGGGAAGCTCGACCGTGAGCTCGAACGCCTGCCGGACGTAGCGCATGTCGAGCGGCATGGCTGAAGCGCATCGACGCGTTCTCGAAGCCGCGGCGCGCGAGGTCTGCGCTTTCGCTGCGGACGTGCTCGGCGAGCACGGCGGCGAAGGCCTTCGCGTCGAACGACGACAGCCGGCCCGTGAACGACTGCACGCGCTCGTAGCGCTGGTCCGAGGCGAGCAGGCCCAGGGCCGACAGGTTCCCGGGCAGGATCGGCACCAGGATCTCGCGGATGCCGATCTCCTCGGCGATCTGCGCCGCGTGCATGGGCCCGGCGCCGCCGAACGGGAACAGCACGAAGTCCGACGGGTCGTAGCCGCGCTCGAGCGAGATCTCGCGGATCGCGTTCGCCATCTGCGCGACGGCGATGCGCACGATGCCCTCGGCCATCTCCTCGACGCTCGCGACACCGAGGCGCGATCGCGAGGGACGCAACGGCTTCGCGCGCGAGCCGCGGATCGGGACGTATCGCGCCGCCGAGAACGCGCGGTGCCGAGGCGCCCGAGCACGACGTTGGCGTCCGTGACGGTGGGCTCGGTTCCGCCGCGGCCGTAGCACGCGGGGCCGGGCTCGGCACCCGCACTGCGCGGCCCCACCTGCAGCGCGCTGCCCGATCGACGAACGCGACGCTGCCGCCGCCGGCACCGACGGTGTTGATCGCGATCTCGCGGCCCTTGATCGGATAGCCGGCGAACGCGGTCTCGCTCACCGTCGACGCGTGCAGGTCCTCGATCAGGCACACGTCCGTGCTCGTCCCGCCCATGTCGCACGTGATGAAATCGGACAGACCGGCGTTGCGCGCGATCCACAGCGCGCCGGCGACCCCGCCGGCGGGTCCCGACAGGATCGTGCGCACCGGCATGCGGCGCGCGAGCTCGAGGTCCATGATGCCGCCGCCCGACGACATGGTGAACACCTGGCCGTGATAGCCGCCCTCGGCGAGCTTCGTCGCGAGCGACGACAGGTAGCGATCCATCACCGGCAGCAGGTACGCATTCACGACGGTGGTCGAGAAGCGCTCGTACTCGCGAAACTCGGGCACGACCTCGGCCGACGTCGTGATCCAGACGCGCGGCAGCGCGCGCCGCAGCACGGCCTTCGCCTGCCGCTCGTGCGCGTCGTTCACGTGCGCGTGCAGGAAGCAGACCGCGATCGCCTCGACGCTCTGCGCCGCGGATCTGCATTGCGGCGGCGTCCACGTCGTCCTCGCTCAAGCCGGTCAGCACCGATGCGTCGGCACCGAGGCGCTCGGTAACCTCGAACCGCAGCGGGCGCGGCACGAGCGGCGGCGCTCGCCTGAACATCGGATCGTAGAGGCTCGGCAGCATGCGTCGCGTCCGGCCGATCTCCAGCACGTCGCGAAAGCCGCGCGTGGTCACCAGCGCCACGCGCGCGCCATTGCCCTGCAGCATCGTGTTGGTGGACACGGTGGTCCCGTGCACCAGCTTGCCGAGCGCGGCGAGATCGGGCAGCACGGCCTGCAGGCCGCTGCGCACGCCGTCGGACTGATTGGCCGGCGTGGACGGCACCTTGGTCACGCGCAACGTGCGCGCGGCGGGGTCGAACAGCACGACGTCGGTGAACGTGCCGCCGACGTCGACGCCTGCGATCCGCGCGCGGCTCATGAGGCGCGCCGCCGGTCGGGGACGCGCCGCAGCGTTGCGCGATCGCCGTCGCGCATGCCGAGAGGCGAGGCGCTCGCCGCGGGCACGGCACACGTGCCTTCGGCGACGTCGTCGCTCACGCGTGCCCACGCGAGCAGGGACGGACCATCGTCGCGCGGGAGGTCGACGAGATCGCCGTCGACGACGCCGAGCGCTCGCGCCGCGGCGGGCGAGATGCCCAGCACGACGCGTGGGCCGGCGCGCTGCGTCGGCCACGATGCGCGCGCGCAGCACGACGCGCTGCGTTGCGAGACGCGCGCGCAGATCGTGCGTGGCGGCTTCGTCCACCCGGCCGTCGCGCAGCACGACGCCGTAGTCGCCCGCTGCGGCCTGCGCCGACACGTAGCCGAATCGCACGTCGGCGAGCACGAGCGCGGGATCGCGCTGCAGCGCATCGCCATAGCCGCCGCCGCCGGCCGTGCGCTCGACCACCACGTCGCCGGCGCGGAGCTCGAAGCCCGTGATCTTGCCCGGCAGGCGCGAGGGCTCGATCTCCTCGCCATCGCGACGCACGGTGAAGCGATTCGGCGCGCCGGTGCCGCCGCCGCGCACGCCATAGGGCGGGATCACGTTCTTGTCCGACAGCACGGAGAGTGCCGCGCGCTCGCCCAGCACGCGGATCTCGCGCTGCAGGCCGAGGCCGCCGCGATGCCGGCCGGGTCCGCCCGCGTCGGTGCGCAACACCATGCGCTCGACGCGCAGCGGGCAGCTCGCTTCGAGCGCTTCCACCGGCTGGATCGAGGAGATGTCGCCTTCCGCGAAGTTGCGCACGGCGTTGTTGCCGTCGCCACGCGCCGTGCCGCCGGTGCCGCCGGCGGGAAACTCGACGAACAGGAACTCGCCGGGGTGCCCGACGTGCGGTCCGCTGATCGACGTGATGTTCGATGCGCCCTTGAGGTCGCCGACGAGCCGCTCGGGCATCGCCATGCCGAGCGTGCCGACGACCAGCGACTCGAGCGCGCGCCGAACCTCGCCGATCGCGCCGCACGCCGCGGGCGGCCGCGCGTTCACCACGGTGCCGAGCGGCGCGGTCACGCTGATGCGGGCGTTGCGCGCCGGCGTTGATCGGGCCGGTCGGATCGAGCAGCGCTTTCGCCATCGTGAACGTGGCGGTGGTGGCGGGCGCGGGGCCGAGGTTCGCCGGTCCCGCCACCTGCGGCGCGCTGCCGGTGAAGTCGGCGTGGATCTCCTCGCCTGCGACCGTGAGCTTCAGGCGCAGCACCAGCGGCTCCGGCGAGTCGCCGCTGTTGTCGAGGTAGGTCTGGTAGCGGTACTCGCCGTCGGCGAGCTCGGCGATGGCATCGCGCATCCGGCGCTCGCCGCGCGCGAGCAGGAACGCGAGCGCGGCGGCCACCGTGTCGTCGCCGAAGCGATCGGCCATGGCGTGCAGCCGGCGCTCCGCGATACGGCACGCCCCCTCCATCGCGCCCAGGTCGCCGCGCCGGTCGTCGGGCTCACGCACGTTCGCGAACAGCAGCTCGAGCACTTCGTGCAGCCACACGCCGCGACGCGCGATGCGCAGCGAGGGGATGCGAATGCCTTCCTGGTAGATGTCCTTCGCGCTCCCCGAGATGCTGCCGGGCACCATGCCGCCGATGTCCTGCCAGTGCGCCATCACGGCCACGAAAGCGACCGCGCGATCGCCGCGGAACACGGGGTAGAACAGCCCGACGTCGTTCAGATGCGAGCCGCCCGTGTAGGGATCGTTGTGGAGGTACAGGTCGCCGGGGCCGACATCGTCGCCGTACTTGCGCAGGATCGCGCGCGCCGCCCACGACAGCGCCGAGATGTGCGTCGGCTGCTCGAGCTCGGAGGCCGCGACGAGATCGCCCTCGCCGCTCAGCACCGCCGACGAGAAGTCGTGGCCCTCGATGATCATGCGCGAATACGCGGTGCGGATGATGATGGTGCGCATCTCGCGCACGATGGACGTCAGCCGCGCCTGCACGAGCTCCGCGGTGATCGGATCGACGCCGCTCGCGCGTGCGGCGGCAGTGCGGTGCGGTGTCCGGTTGCATCGCGGCTGCCCCGCTCGACTCGGACGTCAGGCGCTCGCCGCGTGGCGCGCCGCGCGGAAGGCCAAGCGCAGCGCACCGAAGAGCGCATCGAGCGCGGCCGCGTGCTCGATGTCGCTTACCGCCGCGACGAGCGCGTCCGTCTCGCGGGCAGCCACCCCGGCTTCCGCGCCGAGGCTCGCGGCCATGCTGCAGGCGACCGGCCACGTGAGGTCGTACGATCGTGCGCGGTCCTGCTCGGACCAGTCGAGCACCGTGCCATCGGCAAGCCGGGCCGCGAGGCGCGGCGAATAGCGCTCGCGCTCGTCGTCCGCGATCACCGTGATGCGCGGGACCAATGCGGTCACCTCGGGGGCATCGAAGTCGGTGAGGCCCGCGAGCGTGACCTCGCCGCGGCTCCACGCGAGGGCAGCGCAGAACGGCGCGCTCATGAACGTCTGGGGGAACGTGCCGAACGGTCCCGCGAAGCGCACGCCGAAGAAGTCCGCTTCGAACGGATGCATGCGGATCGCGAGCGCTTCGAGCGCAACCCCTCGTGCCTGCTCGCGCAACGCGAGCGCGCCGCGCACGACGCCGCGATGGAACTGGCAGATCGGGTACGGCTTGCACGTGACCGCCATGAGCTCGAAGCTCGCGCCGAGATCCGCAGCGAGGCGTCGTTCGTACTGGCGCCCCGGCTCGCCATACGCGCGGAAGAAGCCGGCCTTGCCGTCGAGCGCGGATGCGGCGGCGGTTGCACCCGCCGCAGCGAGGCGGGCCGCGACGATGCCGCTCTGGGCGCCGAAGCCCGCCTGGTACGCGTAGTCCTCGCTGCCGGCTTCGGCGTACTCGCGCAGGCCCGCCGCCATGTTCGCGGCGAGGGCGAGCGCGTGCGCCGTGCGCGCGCCGTCGAGGTGGGAGAGGCGCGCCGCCGCCGCGGCCGCGCCGAACACGCCGTAGGCGGGCGTGGTGCGAAAGCCGCGAGCGCTGAGATCCATCGTGTGATCGCGTCCGATGCGCAGTGCGACTTCGTACCCGGCGACGAGCGCGGCCACGAGGTCGGCGCCCGTCGCGCGTGTGGCCTGCGCCATCGCGAGCGCCGCGGGCACGACCACCACGCCCACGTGCCCCGCCGGATGCGCGTCGTCCTGCACGCGCGCGTGGAACAGCGTGCCGTTCGCGAACGCGGCGCTCGCGGCATCGCAGGCCGACTCGTCGAAGAAGCGCGTCGCCGCGCCCGGGCCCGCGTCGCCCGCCGTCCGCGTGGCGTTACCGCCGCCCGCGTCGCCCATCGCGCGCACCGCTTTCGCGGGCTGGTCCGCGCGCATGCACGCGAGCCCGACCGCGATCGCATACAGCAGGCATGCCTTCGCCTTGTCGATCACCGGCGGCGGCAGTTGCCGCACGTCGCTTCCCGCCGCGAAGCGTGCGAGAGCGTCGAGGCCTTCTCCGGTCATGGCGTGCCTCGCGGTTCGCGCGTCTACACGGGCGTGTCGCCGGCGATCGTGATGCGCAGCATCCGCCGCCGGTAGCCGTGGTAGTCGTTGATCGGGTTGTGCAGCGTGCAGCGGTTGTCCCAGAACGCCACCGATCCCACCTCCCAGCGGAAGCGGCACGTGAACTCCGGGTCCGACCTCGTGCCGGAACAGGAAATCGAGCAACGGTGCGCTCTCCTGCTCGGTCATGCCGTCGAAGCGCACCGAATGCGCCGTGTTGACGAACAGCGCCTTGCGTCCGGTCTCCGGATGCGTGCGCACGGCGGGATGGATGGCTTCGAACACCTTGCCCGCGTCCTGCCCCGGGCTCGACGCGATGCGGTCCTCGCGCGTGCGCGTCACGTCCGCCTTGGCGGAGCTGCTCACGCCGCGCAGGCCGCACAGCAACTCGCGCAGGCGCGGGGACAATCGCTCGTACGCCATGTACATGTTGGCGAACATGGTGTCGCCGCCGCGCGGCGGCACTTCCAGCGCGTAGAGGATCGAGCCCATCGGCGGCTGCGCGAGATAGGTCGTGTCGGAATGCCAGACGCCGCCGAAGTTCGTCCGCTCGTGCTCGAGCTTCTTCACCTCGATCACGTCGGGCTGCTCGGGCAGGCCCTGTACGAAGGGATAACGCCCGAGCGCGCCGAAGCGCTGGCCGAAGGCGACGAGCGCTGCGGGCGAGAGCGTCTGCGCGCGAAAGAACACGACCAGGTGCTCGAGCAGCGCGCCGCGAATCGCGGCAACCGCGTCGTCGGGCAGCGGCTGCGAGAGATCGACGCCGCCGATCTCGGCGCCGAGCGCGCCGACGAGCGGGGTCACCGTGAGCGGCGTGCGGTTCATCGCGTCCTGTCTCCCGCCGCGCGCAGCAGCAGCGCGCCCGCCGCGAGCACGGCGCTCATCGCACCCCAGGCGGCCACGTAGCCGATCGATTGCACGCCGATGCCGAACAGCGCCGGACCGAGCATCGTGCCCACCGCCGTCAGCAGAATGTTGTAGCCGATCGCAGCCCCGGCCTGACGCGCTTCGACCGCCTCGACGGCCGCGGTCTGGCTGAGTCCGGCATACCCGCCGAGGCTCGCACCGAGAATCGCGGCAGCCGCGAAGAACACCGCGACAGCGCCGTGCGCGGGCAACGTCGTGAACAGCACGCCCCCCGACGCCGCGATCAGGCCGACCGCGACGAGGCAGAAGATGCGCCCCTTCCCCAGCAGCCGGTCGCTCACGATGCCCCAGCCGATGCGACCGATCCCGGACGCCACGTGGCCCACGGCGAGCGCCATGCTCGCAAGCGCGGCCGGCAGCGCGAGCGCGTCGCGCGCGAACAGCACGAGATACGCGAAGAACGCCGACTGCCCGATGGCGTAGCAGCACAGGCCCAGATTGAGCTGCGCGAGCCGGCGCAAGCCGAGCAGCTTGCGGATGTCGGCGAGGCGCGTGGGTGCGCCGCCGGCGCCTGTTCGGGCGCCGAGACCCGAATAGCCCGCCGCCACGACGATCGTGACCGCCGCGATGCCGAGCGCGAGGCTGCGCCAGTCCGCGCCGGCCGATCCGGCGACGAGCGCGACCGCCGCGCCGCCGGCGGGCACGCCGGCCTGCTTGATGCTCATCGCGGTGGCGCGGCCTTGCATGGGGAACCACATGAGCACGCTGCGCGCGGTCGCCGGATTCACCAGCGCGTAACCCGCGCCGCACAGCATCATCGCCAACGCCGCCGTCGCGAGCGTATCGACGTATGCGAAGCAGCCCATGCCCAAGGCGAGCAGGCCGTTCGCGGCGAGCAGCATCGAGCGCACGCCGAAGCGATCCACCAGCCAGCCGGCAGGCAGCGCCAGCACGAGCGTCGATCCGTAGTAGCTCGACACGATGATGCCGAACCCGGCATGGCCGATCGCGAGCGCCTGCTCGATCGCCGGTGCGGTCGCGACGACGAGCGTGATGGTGGCGGTGCCGAGCGCGTGCGCGAGGAACAGCAGCGCGAGTCGGCCCACCCGGCCCGGGAGGACGGCGTCGTGCACCGCCGCGCGCGTCTCGCTCATCGGCGCAAGCGCGTCACGTAGCGCGATCGCGCCTGGCATCCGGCACCCGGCCGTAGCTGTACGTGAACCGGTACTTGTCGCCGCGGTAGATGGAGTCGCCCGCGAGCACCGGACGCCCGTCCTGATCGTAGAACGTGTGGCTGCGCACGAGCACCGGGCTGCCGCGGCGGATCTCGAGCTCGCGTGCCGTTTCCGCCGGTGCCGCCATCGCGCCCACGGACACGCTCATGCCGCCCAACGGCGTGCCGAGCACGGACTCGACGATGCGCGTCGCCGGACGCGACACCAGTGCCCCGGCGGAGATGGAGCTGCCGATGCGCTCCGGCATGGCGCGGTCCTCGAGCCCGATGACCTCGCCGTGCACGAGGCGCAGGCGGCGAAGGCGAAAGATCGGCGCGCCGGCGGGAAGCTCGAGCGCTGTCGCGACGGCCGACGATGCCGCCTCGAGCTCGAAGCCGAGCAGGCGGAACTCGACGCGCACGCCGCGTTCCTCCATCTGCTCCTCGAACGAGGGCACGCGCTGGGCATCGATACGGCTTTCGACGGGCCGGCTGGCGACGAAGGTGCCGAGCCCCATGCGCCGGAGGATGAGGCCCTCGAACGTCAGCTGCGCGAGCGCCTGGCGCACGGTGGCCCGCGTCGTCGCGAAACTTTCCGCGAGCTCGGTCTCCGAGGGCAGCCGTTCCCCCGCAGCGAGTCGTCCCGATGCGATCTGCGTGCGCAGCATTTCCTGGATGCGGACGTACAGCGGAGTGGTGGCGCTCGCCATTCGAGGTTTGGCCGCTCGCTTGTCGGGGTTGACGTATAGTTGTCTATAAGGGTAGCCTGAAATTCGCCAGCAAGCCAAGCGCCGCACGAATCCTCAACCCCACGGGGTCAGGGGTCGCTCGATGCGGCCACGAAGCGACGTCGTCTCGCGACGTCGACGCATTCCTCGAGCGAGGTCGCCATGCAGGAATACCGGATGCTGTCCACCAGCGGGCTCCTGGGCTACGGTTTTCCCGAGGCTTCGCTCGCCGCCGGCATGGCGCGCGAGCCGCACATGCTCGGCGTGGACGGCGGTTCCACCGACCCCGGCCCGTATTACCTCGGCTCCGGCAAGTGCGTGAACTCGCGCATGGCGATGAAGCGCGACCTTCGCCTCATGCTCCTGGCGGCGCGGCGGGCGCGCATTCCGCTCGTGATCGGCAGTTGCGGCGGCGCGGGCGGCGAGCCGCACCTGCAGGCCGTGGTGACCATCGTGCGCGAGATCGCGCGCGAGGACGGCCTGCATTTCCGCCTCGCCGTCATCCATTCCGAGCAGGACAAGCGCTGGGTGAAGGAGCAGCTCGCGGCGGGACGGGTGAAGGCGCTGCGCAACGTGCAGCCGCTCGACGATGCCGCCATCGATCGCGCAACGCGCATCGTCGGGATGATGGGGCCGGAGCCCTTCCAGCGCGCGCTCGACGAGGGCGCCGAGGTGGTGCTCGCCGGCCGCTCGAGCGATCCCGCGCCGTGGGCGGGTTGCGCCACGCGCGCCGGCATCGCCCCCGCGCCGTCGTGGTACGCGGGCAAGATGCTCGAGTGCGGGGCCACGGCGGCGCTGCCCAAAGGCCACGATTGCCTGCTCACGACCGTCGACCGCGAGGGGGTCGTGATCGAGGCGACGAACCCGATCCGCTTCTGCACGCCGTTCTCGGTGGCCAATCACAGCCTGCACGAGAACGCGACGCCGTGCTTCCACGTCGAGCCGGGCGGGCTGCTCGATACCTCCGAGTGCCGCTTCGACGCCGTCTCCGACCGCGCGGTGCGCGTGTCGGGCATGACGTGGCAGAGCAAGCCGTACACCGTGAAGCTCGAAGGGGCCGAGCTCGCGGGCTACCGCGCGATCACGATCTGCGGCACCCGCGATCCGCTGCTGGTCGCCACCATCGACGACTTTCTCGAATCCGTGCGCGAGAACGTGCGGGTCAAGGCGGAGGCCTTCGGCGTGCCCCCGGACCAGTATCGCCTGGTCATCCGCAGCTACGGCGCGAACGGCGTGATGGCCGGATGGGAGCCGGTCAAGCGCACGCAGTCGCACGAGCTCGGGTTCGTCGTGGAGGTCGTGGCGGCCACGCAGGAGACGGCGAACGCGGTGCTCGCCATCGCCCGCGTGCAGATGCTCCACGTCGACTTCCCCGGACGGCTGTGCAAGGAAGGCAACATGGCCTTCCCCTATTCGCCGTCCGACATCGAGACGGCGCCGGCGTATCGCTTCTCCGTCTTCCACACGGTCGCGATTCCGCGACCCGTGCGCGCCGTTTCCCATCGAATACGAGGCCCTATGAAACGCCCCCCGAACTCGCTGCGCTCGCTCCCCCCACTGGGGGGCTGTCATCGGCTACGGACGGCCGGGCGCCGCTGACGACCATGGCCCTCATCCGCGACATCGCCAAGGCGTGCAAGAGCAAGAACGCGGGGCCGTTCGAGCTCACCCTCGACGTGGTGTTCGACCAGCGCGAGATGTACGAGCGCGTGCGCGCGACGGGCGTGCTCGGCCCGGCGCTCTTCGCGCGGCTCTACCAGGTGCGCCCCGAGGACGTGCTGTTCACCGAGTACCCCGCCGGCAACGCGTTCAAGGCGACCATCCCGCGCCTCGTCGCATCGGGCGACGTGGGCGACACCGACGTGTACGGCGCACAACAGCACGCGCCGCTGCTCGACGTCGACATTCCGCTGTGACGCGCGGCAGGACCTTCGTCGCGCTCGATCCCGCGCCGCCATGTCACGACGTCCCGCGATGAAGCGCCGGCGCAGCTTCGACCCCATCGATCTCGAGATCCTCTGGAATCGCCTCGTGCTCGTGGCGGACGAGGCCGCGTACGCGATCGTGCGCACGTCGATGTCGAAGGTGGTGGTCGAAGGGCGCGACTTCGGCTCGCTGCTGCTCGACGCGAAGGGACGCCTGCTCGCCGCCGACGTGAGCGTCGCGTCGAAGACCGGCACCATCTCGATCGCGGTGAAGGAGATCCTGCGCCACATGCCGCCGGAGAGCTTCCGGCCGGGGGACATGGTCGCCACCAACAATCCGTGGTGGATCATGGGGCACCTGAACGACATCGCCGTCGTGGCGCCGCTGTTCCATCGCGGGCGCCTGGTCGCCTTCGCCGAATGCATGGCGCACATGGCGGACATCGGCGGCTCGCTGTCGGGCGCGCCGCGCGACGTGTACGAGGAAGGCCTCATCATCCCGCCGCTCAAGGTCCTCGAGCGCGGCCGCGAGAACGCGACGCTGTTCGCGATGCTCGAAGCCAACGTGCGCGTGCCGCGGCAGGTGGGCGGCGACGTGCGCGCGCTCACCGCCGGCTGCGCCGTCATGCAGCGCAAGTTGACCGAGTTCCTCGAGCGGCACGATCTCCCGGACCTCGAGGACCTCGGCGCCACGATCCGCACCCGCTCCGAGCAGACGATGCGCCGCGCGCTCGCGCGCACGATCCCGAACGGCGTCTACCGCGGCGAAACCACCGTCGACGGCTTCGACCGGCCGCTCGAGATCCGCGCGCGGGTCGAGGCGCGCGACGGGGACGTGGCGATCGACTTCACCGGCAGCTCGCCGCAGTCGACCCTGGGCATCAACTGCACGATGGTCTACACCAACGTGTGGGCGACCTACACGATGAAGTGCCTCGCCGCGCCCGCGCTGCCGAACAACGAGGGCACGTTCGCGCCGATCGCGGTGACCGCACCCGAAGGCTCGTTCCTCAATCCGCGGTTTCCCGCACCGGTGAAGATGAAGCCCTCCAGCGGGCACTACGTGCCGATCGCGATCCTGAACGCGCTCGCCGATGCGGTCCCGCAGCCCATGCTCGCCGAGTCGGGCAACAAGTTCCTGGTGTACATGGCCGGCCGCGATGCGCGCGGCGCACCGTTCTCCGACCTCATGTTCGTGATGGGCGGGATGGGCGCGCGGGCCGCGCGCGACGGGTTGCACTGCATGAGCTTCCCCGCCAACTCCTCCAACCTGCCGGTCGAGGTGCTCGAGCAGGCGCTGCCGGTGCGCGTGCGCTGTCGTGCGCTGCGTCCCGATTCGGGCGGCGCCGGACGCTTCCGCGGCGGCTGCGGGCAGGTCTACGAGCTCGAATCGCTCGCCGACACGCCGATCACCGTGCGCGCCGAGCACGGCAAGCTCGCGACGCCGCCCGCCGGCCTGCGCGGCGGACTGCCCGGTGCAGCGGGCGGGCTGTACCTCAACGGCGTGCCGGTGCCGGACAAGATCCCGCTCAGGCTGCAGCGCGGCGACGTCCTGCAGCTGCGGGTGCCGGGCTCCGGCGGCATGTATCCGCCGGCGATGCGCGATCCGGGTGCGCTGGCGCTCGACATCGCCGACGAGCTCGTGACGCGCGAAGCGGCGCTGCGCGACTATGGCCATGCCCCGGCGCACGAGCACGCCGCGGACTAGCGCGCCGGCGCGCCGGCGCGCGCCCCGCCGCGGCACGCAACCCGCGCGCTGCATGCTCGGCGTCGACATCGGCGGCACGTTCACCGACTTCGTGCTGCTCGACGAGGTCTCCGGGCGCGCGATGACGGGCAAGGTGCTCACGCGGCGCGACGATCTCGCCGGCGGCGTGCTGCTCGGCGTGCAGGAGCTGCTCGCGCGCTACGACATTCCCGGCCGCGCCGTGCGCAAGGTCGTGCACGGGACGACACTCGCCACCAACGCGCTGATCGAGCGGCGCGGCGCACGCACCGCGCTCGTCGTCACCCGCGGCTTTCGCGACATCCTCATGCTCGCCCGCGAGAGCCGCTACGACATCTTCGACGTCGATCTCGAGGTGCCGCGGCCGCTCGTGCCGCGCCGCCTGGTCTTCGAGGTCACGGAGCGCGTGGCGGCCGACGGCGCCGTCGTCGAGCCGCTCGCGCTCGACGAAGTGGCGGCGATCGCGCGCTCGCTCGAGGCGCAGCGCATCGATGCGGTCGCGGTGTGCCTGCTGCACAGCTTTCGCAATCCGCAACACGAGCGCGACCTCGGCGCCGCACTGGCCGCGCTCGTGCCGGACATCGCGGTCTCGCTCTCCTCGGACGTCATGCCGGACGTGCGCGAATACGAGCGCGCGAGCACGACGGTCGCGAACGCGTACGTGCAGCCGGTGATGCGCTCCTATCTCGACCGCCTCGCCGACGGCCTGCGCGCGGCGGGCGTGCCGGCGGAGCCGCTGCTCATCGGCTCGGACGCGGGCACCGTCGGCCGCGCGGCCGCCTTGCGCTATCCGGTGCGCCTGGTCGAGTCCGGTCCGGCGGGCGGCGCGCTCGCGGCTTCGTTCCTCGGGACGCGCGCCGGCGAGAAGAATCTCATCGCCTTCGACGTCGGCGGCACCACCGCCAAGATCTGCGTCATCGACGACGGCCAGCCGGAGCGGGCCGACGACTTCGAGGTGGCGCGCGTGCATCGCTTCGCCAAGGGCAGCGGCCTGCCGCTCAAGGTGCCGGTGATCGAGATGATCGAGATCGGCGCCGGGGGCGGCTCCATCGCGCGCGTCGACGAGCTCGGCCTGCTGCGCGTGGGACCGGACAGCGCCACCGCCGATCCGGGCCCCGCCTGCTACGGCCGCGGCGGCGAGCTGCCCACGGTCACGGACGCGGACCTTTGCCTCGGCTATCTCGACGAGCACTTCTTCCTCGGCGGCGCCATGCGCCTCGATCGCGCGCTCGCCCTCGACGCGATTCGCCGTCACGTGGCCGAGCCGCTGGGTCTCGAGCCGATGCGCGCGGCGTGGGGGATCCATGCCGTCGTGAACGACAACATGGCGCGCGCCGCGAAGGTCCATTGCCTCGAGCGCGGGAAGGATCCGCGCGATTACGTGCTCCTCGCGTACGGAGGCGCGGGGCCGGTGCACGCCGCACCGGTGGCGGCCGCGCTGGGCATCCGGCGGGTGCTGTATCCGTTGCGGGCGGGCGTCATGTCGGCCCTGGGCTTTCTCGCGGCGCCCGTTGCGTTCGAGCGCATGCGGGCCGACATCGGACCGCTCGATGCGGTGGACCTCGGGCGCGCCAACCGCATCCTGGCCGAGCTCGCGGCGGAGGCCGGGGAGCTGGTGCGCGCCGCCGGCGTGCGCGCCGCCGCGTGCGTCGTGAAGCGCGAGGCCGCCGTGCGGTTCGCGGGCCAGAGCTACACGCTGCCGGTGCCGCTTCCGAACGCGCGCATCGCGCGGCCGCATCTCGACGCGGTGCGCGCGCGGTTCATCGCCGATTACCGGGAGCGCTATTACCGGCTCAATCCCGACGTGCCGATCGAGATCGTGAGCTGGCGCGTGACCGTCACCGGTCCGAAGCCCGACCTCGACCTCGCCCCGATCGATGCCGCCGGACGCAGCGCGCGCAAGGGCACCCGTCGCGTCTACTTCGCGGAAGCGGGACGGTTCGTGGACTGCGCCGTGTACGACCGCTTCGCGCTCGCCCCGGGCAGGCGCCTGCGCGGTCCCGCCGTGATCGAGGAGCCGGAATCGACGGCGGTCATCGGCCCCGGCAGCGCCGCCGTCGTGGACCGCGACGGCAACCTGATCGCCACCCTCGCCGCGGTGCGCGCCGCGCGTCGCGCGCGCGAGGCGGCGTAGCGCGATGACCGGCGCACGCGAGCCCGCAGGCGTTGCGACGAGCGCGAGCGAGACCCTCGCGGCCTTCGCTGCGAGCCTGCGCTGCGAGGACGTGCCGCCGGCGCTCCTCGCCAAGGCCAAGGACCACCTGCTCGACACGATCGGTGTCGCCTGCGCCGGCGTGGACGAGCCTCGTGCGCGCGGCATCGCCGATGTCGTGGGCCGGTGGGCGGGCGCGCCGGACGCGAGCGTGATCGGCGCGGCGGCCCGCCTGCCGGCGCCGAAGGCCGCCTTCCTCAACGCGCTGCACGCGCGCATCCACACCTTCGACGACACCTACGAGACGGGGCCGGCGCATCCCGGCAGCGCCGTCATTGCCGCGGCGCTCGCAAGCGCGGAGACTGCGCAGGCGTCGGGGCGCACCCTGCTCGCGGCCATCGTCGCCGGTTACGAAGTCGCCACGCGCGTTTGCGCTGCGCTCGGTCCCGCGCATTACGATGCGGGGTTCCACAGCACCGGCACGGCGACGCCGTTCGGCGCCGCCGCGGCCGCGGCGCGGGCCTGCGATCTCGATGCGACGCGCACGGCCGGCGCCCTCGGGCTCGCCGGCGAAGGCGCGGCGGGATTGCGGCAATACCAGGAGGATGGCTCGATGCTCGACACGGCCCTCAACGGGGCGCGCGGCGCCGAAGCGGGCGTCGTGGCAGCGGCGTTCGCGGCGGCCGGCATGCGCGGGCCGCGGGGCGTGCTCGACGGACGCTTTGGCGTGCTCGCCGTCATGCGCGGCGAACGCGGCGCGAACGTGGCCGCCGAGCTCGGCCGGCGCTGGGAATTCGCGCGCACGACGGTGAAGCCGTTCGCGTCGTGTCGCTACACGCACGGTCCCATCGAAGCCCTGCGCGCGGCGCGGCTCGACCCGCAGCGGGTTGCCGCCGTCGAGATCGTGACCTTCGCCACGTCGGTGCAGGTATCGGATCGGCCGCGCCCGTCCAATGCGCATGGAAGCGATCCTGAGCCATCAGCTCGCCGCAGCGCTCGCGCTCCTCGGCCGGCCCGTGGTGCCGCACGCGCTCGAGGCGCCCGACGCAGAGCGTGCGCGCCCTGGCCGAGCGGGTGCGCGTGCGGCACGATCCCGCGCTCGACGCGGCCTATCCGGAGCGCTGGCCGCATCGCATCATCGTGACCCTGGACGACGGCTCGCGCGTCGAGCTCGAATCGGAGCGCCCCCCGAGCGCGGATGCTCCTGCGGTGCAGGCGAAGTTCCGCGCGCTCGCCGTCCCCGTCCTCGGCGAGGCGAATGCCGAAGCGGTGGCCGCTGCCGTAGCCGACCTCGAGCGGCTGCCGGACCTGCAACCGCTTTGCGCGCACCTGCGTGCGGGTGCGCAGCGCAAGGTTTCTGCGCCATGATGCGCGCCGCCCGCACCTTCGCACTCACCGGCGTGTCGCTGGCGACGGGGCTCGCGCTCTGGGAGTGGGCGGCGCGCGGCGTACCGCGCGTGGTGTTCGCGCCGCCGACGGCCGTGCTCGCGCGCCTCGTCGCGGACATCGCGTCGGGTGCGTTGCCGATGGCGCTGCTCGGCTCGCTCGCCCATCTTGCCGTGGGCCTCCTGCTCGCGCTCGCGCTCGCGATTCCGCTGGGCTTCGCGGTGGGGCGCAATGCGAGCGTCGCAGCCTTCGTGGAGCCGGTGCTCAACGCGCTCTATGCCGTGCCCCCGGTCGCCACGATTCCCTTCCTCATCATCTGGTTCGGGCTGTTCTTCGAGGCGCGCGTCGCGCTCGTGTTCGTGATGTGCTTCTTCGAGATCCTGGTGACCGTGGCGGCAGGCGCGCGCAACATCGAGCCGGCGCTGCTCGCCGTCGGCCGCTCGTTCGGAGCGCAGCGCATGCGCCTCTTCGCGCGGGTGATGGTCCCCGCCTCGCTGCCGTTCCTGTTCACGGCGCTGCGCGTCGGGCTCGTGCGCGCGATCAACGCGATGATCACGGCCGAGCTGTTCCTCGCCGCGGTGAACGTCGGGGCGATGATGAAGCACAGCGCGCAGCGCTTCGATACCGCGGGGCTGCTCGCCGACATCGTGCTGCTGTGCCTGCTCGGCCTCGCCGCGCAGGAGGGCCTGAAAGCGCTGGAGTCGCGGCTGCTGCCGTGGCATGTGCGGCGATGAGCCGGCGCCTCGCCTACAACGTCGCGGGCATCGCGACGGCGCTCGCGATCTGGGAGCTCGCCGGTCGCGCCGTGGGGGTGGACCTGTTCGCGCCGCCTTCGGTCGTCGTGCCCGAATACCTCTCGCTGCTGCGCGACGGGCAGATGCTGCGCGAGCTCGCCAATTCGCTGCGGCAGATGATCGTCGGCTACGCCGGGGCCTGCGCGATCGGCATCCCGGTCGGGATCGTCATGGGGCGCTCGCGCGTCTGGGATGCGCTGCTGCATCCGTGGCTGAGCATGTTCGTGGTGACCTCGGTGGCGGCGCTGGTTCCGCTGTTCATCCTCGTATTCGGCAGCGGCTTCTGGTTTCGCGCCGCGATCGTGTTCACGGCTTCGGTGTGGTACGTGGTGCTGACCGTTTACCACGGTGCGCGCGGCGTCGACCCGCGGTTCATCGACGTCGGGCGCTCGTTCGGGGCGAGCCGCTGGCGGGCCTTCCGCGCGGTGCTGCTGCCGGCGCTGTATCCCTACGTGCTGACCGCCATGCGCATCGGGCTCGTGCACGCCATCCGCGCGATGGTGGTGGCCGAGATGTTCATCATCGTCGGCTACGGGGGCATGATCTACCGCGCCGGCCTGTCGACCTCGACCGCACCGCTGCTCGCGCTGCTGGTCACGCTGATGCTGGTAGGTGTTGCCGCCAATGCGCTGCTGCGGGCCGGCGCGCGGCGCGTCGCGCCGTGGTACGAGGACCGGGTGGCCTCGGTGAGCAACGTTCGGGTGTGAACTTCCGGGCAAAGGAGGAGTGCGATGTTGACACGACGAGATGCACTGAAGGCAGCCGCAGCGGCGGGATTGTGCGCCGTCGCTCCGGCGTTCGGGCAGGCGGCGAAGCGGCCCCTGAAGGTGAACCTGCTCGGCTTCGCGCTCGGCATTCACGTGCCGACCACGACGGCGGTGCTCGACCTCCTGCCGGGCATGGGCTACGAGCCGATCACGCAGCGGCTCGACCAGATCCGCACCAACACCCAGACGATCATCGCCGGGGCGGCGGAGCTGGGCGAGACCGATCCGATCACGGTGCTGAGCGCCGTCGAGCAGGGGGCCGACCTCAAGATCGTGGGCCTGTGGTACCTCCAGACGAGCCTCGTGTTCCTCGCCAACGCCGACAAGGTGCACGACTACAAGGACCTCGAGAAGCCGGACAACATCGTCGCCGTCAACGGCAAGGGCGACATCACGCACGTCATGCTGCTCGGACCCCTCCTCAAGCGCGGCGTGGACGTGAAGAAGCTCAACATCGTCGAGATCGGCGGCTCCGGTGCGCGCATGCAGGCGCTGCAATCCGGCCGCGTGGCCGCGGTGCCGGTGCACTTCGACCAGGCCGCCGGGCTGGTGAAGACGGGCAAGTACAAGGTCCTGCTCGAGCCCTGGAAGGAGTACTCGCCCTGGATCAACGAGATCTGGGCGTGCAGCGGGGCATGGCTCAAGAAGAAGGAGAACGAGCGCGCCGTGATCGATCTGCTGAAGGCGCAGATGACCGCGTTCCGCCGCGCCAACGCCGACCTCGACTGGTACACGGAAAACTACCGCAAGCACGTCACGCTCAAGGACGCGAAGACCGCCACGCCCGAGAAGATCCGACCGGTGTGGGAAGGCCTCACGCGCGACATCAAGGCATTCCCCAACGTCATGGAGATGAAGATCGAGTGGTTCGACGCGCTCCTGCCGGCGTACGTGCAGGCCGGGGCCGTCGAGGGCAAGGTCAAGCCCGCGCAGGTGATCGAGACCTCGCTGGCGGCACAGGCGGCCTCCGAGCTCAAGTGAAGGCGCTGTCGGCCTCCGATCCGGTGACCCAGGTTGCGGGCGCGGCCGCGCCGCGCCTCGAGGTGAGGCATCTCACCAAGTCGTACCTGCACGGCGACGGCACGCGCGTGCCCGTGCTGAACGACATCTCGTTCGCCGTCGCCGACCTCGAGTTCGTCGCCATCGTCGGGCCCAGCGGGTGCGGCAAGTCGACGTTCCTGCGCATCGTCGACGGCCTCATGGCGCCGGATTCGGGCACGATCGAGATCGACGGCCGGCCCGTGCGCGGCGCCGGGCACGGGCGCGGGATGGTGTTCCAGAGCTTCGATCTGCTGCCGTGGCGCACGGCGATCGGCAACGTGGAGTTCGGGCTCGAGATGATGAGCGTGCCCCGGCGCGAGTGCCGCGAGCGCGCGCAGCGCTGGATCGAGCGGGTGGGTCTCAACGGCTTCGAGCACGCCTACCCGCACCAGCTTTCGGGGGGGATGCAACAGCGCGTGGGGATTGCGCGCGCACTCGCCATCGAGCCGGAGGTGCTGCTCATGGACGAGCCGTTCGGCGCGCTCGACGTGCAGACGCGCGACCTGCTGCAGGACGAGCTCCTCGCCATCTGGCAGCGGGACCGCAAGACCGTGCTGTTCGTGACGCACTCGATCGAGGAGGCGATCTATCTCGCCGACCGCATCGTCCTGTTCACGCCGCGGCCGGCGCGCATCGACCGCGTGCTCGAGCGTGCCGTTCGCACGTCCGCGCGACGAGGATGTCAAATCGACGCCGGCGTTCGTCGAGCTGCGGCGCGAGATCTGGCACTCGCTCAAGCACGGCGTGCGTATATAGACCAACACCTACGTGTGCGGAGAAAAGCATTCCGCACGGAGTTCAAAGAGAAACCATGAAGATCGCCATCGTTGGTGCGGGGGCCATGGGATCGGTCTACGGCGGGCTCTTCGCGGCGGCCGGCCACGACGTGTGGCTGGTGGATATCTGGCGCGAGCACATCGAGAGCATCCGCGAGCGCGGCCTGCGGATCACGGGCGCGAGCGGGGAGCGCACGGTGCGGCCGCACGCGACGGGCGATGCCGCCGAAGCGGGCGCATGCGAGCTCGTGGTGCTCGCCACGAAGCTGCGCGACCTCGAAGCCGCCGCGCGCTCGATCGCGCCGATGCGCGGCTCCGACACGGCGGTCCTCGCGATCCAGAACGGCCTCGGCAACCAGGAGATCATGGAGCGCGTGCTGGGCGGGCGCGACTTCCTGGTCGGCATCGCCGGCGGGTTCGGCGCCTCGAATCCCGAGCCCGGCGCCGTGCATCACAACGGCATGGATCGCGTGCACGTCGCCGAGGCCGCCGGCGGCACCACGGCGCGGCTGCAACGCGTCGTGGACCTCTGGCGCGGCGCGGGCTTCAGGGTCGAGGGCTGCGCGGATCCGGACCGGATGATCTGGAGCAAGTTCATCTGCAACCTCGCGTTCAGCCCCGTGTGCACCGCGCTGTCGCTGCGGATCGGGCAGGTGCTCGACATTGCGGAAGCGCGCGCACTCGCCGAAGCGTGCGCGACCGAGGCGTTTCGCGTGGCGCTGGCGAAAGGCATCGAGCCCGACTTCGACGACCCGGTGCGGCGCGTGCACGAATTCGGGCGCGTGATACCGAATGCGATGCCCTCGATGCTGCTCGACATGCTCGCGGGCCGGCCCACCGAGATCGACGCGCTCAACGCCGCGCTCGTGCGCGAAGCCGAGCGCATCGGCCTGCCGGCCCCGACCAACGCGCTGATGGCGAGCATCGTGCGCGCGCTCGAGGCCAAGCAGACGACGCTTCAGCGTGCCTATGGACCCGTCTGAGCACTCCGCCTCTCGCCGGTGCGCGCACTTGCACGATGCCGGTCGCGCGCATCGACACCGGAGAGGCTCGATCGGCAGTCAACTACGAGGAGGAGGCAAGTCATGAGTCGCTTTTCCAGGATGTGCGCGGCGCTGGTCGCCGTCGTTGCTTCGATGCTGGCCGGCAACGCGGCGGCGCAGGAGAAATTTCCGTCGAAGCCCATCGAGATCATCGTGCCCACCGCGGCGGGCGGCGGCACGGACATCGCGTTCCGCATGCTGGCCGAGATCGCCGAGCCGGCCCTCGGCCAGAAGGTGGTGGTCTCGAACAAGGTGGGTGGCGGCGGCTTCATCGGCACCACCAGCGTCGTGCGCGCGAAACCCGACGGCTACACGCTCGGCGGCCTGTGGAACGCGCCGCTCACGATGACGCCGCACATGCAGCCGGCGCCGTACTCGCCGAACGACTACGCCGCGGTGACGCTCGTCGATTCGGCGGCGACGATCTTCTGCACCAAGCCGGAGTTCCCCGCCAAGGACGGCAAGGAGTTCATCGAGCAGCTCAAGGCGAATCCCGGCAAGTACACCTACGGCAACGACGGCATCGGCGGCACGCTGCATCTCGCCGCCGAGCGCATCTTCTCGAAGGTGGGCGCCAAGGCGCGGCCGGTTCCGTTCGGCGGCGCCGGCGAGACCCTCAAGGCGTTCCTCGGCGGGCACATCGACATCTACGCGGGCTCGATCACGCCGATCCTGCCGTACGTGAAGGAGAACAAGGCCAAGTGCCTGCTCGTCACCACCGCCAAGAGGGTGGATGCCGTGCCCGGCGCCTCGAGCCTCACCGACATCGGCGTGCCGGAGACGCAGACGGTGCTGTGGCACGGCCTGATCGCGCCCAAGGGCATTCCCGCCGATCGCATGGCGATCCTCGAGAAGGCGTTTCGCGACGCTGCGCGCAGCGACAAGTTCGAGAAGTACATGCAATCGCGCGGGATCCAAGTCGAAGCGAGCAGCGCGGCCGATTTCCGCAAGCTGATCGACACCGAGTACGTCGCGATGGGCGAGGTGATGAAGAGCCTCGGCCTCGCGAAGCAATGAGCACGGCGAGGGGCGCAGGAGTGACGCGCCGGGGACACGCGGTGAGCGCAGCGGGCGAAGCGCGCGAGCCGGCCGGAGGCTACGCTCGCGGCCGCTGGGGCCGCTTCACGGTGTCGGTGCGCCGGGGCGAGATGGCGATCGGTCTCGTCCTTCTCGTGCTCGCCTGCGGCGTCGTCTGGGCCGCGCTGGGGATGCCTGCCGGCACCCTCGGCGCGCCCGGTCCCGGCTTCTTCCCCGGCGTGCTGGGCACGCTGCTCGCGCTCACCAGCGTCGGCCTGATCGTCCGGGCAGTGCGCCTGGCCACGTCGGCGAGCGGGGCATCGGTCGACCTCGGGCATCGCGACATCGCGCTCACGACCGTCGCGCTGGTCGTGCTGAGCCTCGTGTTCGAGTGGCTCGGCTATGTGCTCGCCGCGACGCTCTTCATGCTCGTGCTGCTGCGCGCGTTCTCGCGGCTCGGCTGGGCAGGGTCGCTGGCCGCGGCCGCGGCAGCCGCGGTGCTGTCGTATGCGTTCTTCGTGCAGCTGCTGGGCGTCAGCGCTTCCGCCCGGCTTGCTGAGCTTCGGCTGAAGCAGGCGAGCGAAAGGAAACGCCGAATGCTCGAATTCCTCGCCCGCGGCTTCGAGATCGCGCTCGCCCCGAACAACCTGCTCTACTGCTTCATCGGCTGCCTGTGGGGAACGATCGTCGGCGTGCTGCCCGGCCTCGGGCCGCTTGCCGGGCTCACGCTGCTGCTGCCGCTCACGTTCAAGCTCGATCCCGCGAGCGCGCTCATCATGCTCGCCGGCATCTTCTACGGCGCGATGTACGGCGGCTCCACCACGTCCATCCTGCTGCGCATCCCCGGCGAGGCGGCGTCGGTGGTCACCTGCATCGACGGCCACGAGATGGCGAAGCAGGGGCGGGCCGGACCGGCGCTGGTCGTCGCGGGCGTGGGCAGCTTCATCGGCGGCTCGGTGAGCGTGGTCGGCCTGATGCTGTTCGCGCCCTCGCTCGCCGCAGGTGATGCTGCACGGTCGGCCCGGCCGCCGAATTCGCGCTGATGGTGCTCGCGCTCGCGGTGATGAGCTTCATCAGCAGCGGACCCGCGCTGCAAGACCATCGCGATGATCCTCGCCGGACCTGATCATCGCGACCGTCGGCCTCGATCCGCTCTCCGGGTTTCCGCGCTTCACGTTCGGCTCGATCGCAGCTCACGGAAGGCATCAGCTTCGTGGGCATGGCCCTGGGCCTGTTCGGCGTGAGCGAGATCCTGCTCAACATGGAGGACATCGTCAAAGTGCGGCCGATCACGCCGACGCTGAGAAGCCTCGTGCCGCAATGGAAGGACATCCGCGACTCGGCACCGGCGATCGGCCGCGGCACGATCATCGGCTTCCTGTTCGGCTTCATCCCCGGGATCTCGCACGTCATCTCGACGTTCGTGTCGCTATGCGGTCGAGAAGCGCTTCTCGAAGCATCCGGAAGAGTTCGGCCACGGCGCGATCGCCGGCGTCGCCGGTCCGGAGACCGCGAACAACGCGACGACCGGCAGCGCGATGGTGCCGCTGCTCGTGCTCGGCATTCCGGCGATCCCCGCCACGGCGATCCTGCTCTCCGCGATGATGATCCACGGCATCAATCCGGGGCCGCAGCTCGTGTCCGAGCATCCCGACGTGTTCTGGGGCCTGATCGCCAGCATGTACGTCGGCAACGTCATGCTGCTCGATCCTCAACCTCCCGCTGGTGGGCCTGTTCGTGAACCTGCTGCGCATCCCCTATGCCTATCTCGCGCCGCTGCGTGCTGCTGATGTGCATCATCGGCATCTACAGCGTGAATGCCAACGCCGACGAGATCCTGGTCATGGCCATATTCGGCGTGATCGGCTACGTGCTGCGCAAGTTCAAGTTCGACGTGGCGCCCCTGCTGCTCGCGGTCGTGCTCGGCGACCGCATCGAGCTTTCGCTGCGCCGCGCGCTGATCATCACGAATGGCGATTGGGCGGCCCTGCTGCACGGGGCCGCCTCGCGGGTGATCGTCGGGGCAGCGCTGCTCCTGCTGGTGCTGCAGTCGATCGCGTGGCTGCTCGGCTTTCGCAAGCGGATGCTGACGGAGGCCGAGGACGAGCCCCCGCCGCCGATCGCGGTCAACGACGACAAGGGACGGTCGCATGAAGTTTCTGGATGAACGCAACGCCCGCACGCCGGGACGCGAGCTGCGCGCGCTTCTGCGCTCGGGTGAGCTCGTCCTGGGCGGCGGCGCGCACGACGCGCTCAGTGCGCGGATCGTGCAGGAAACCGGTTATCCCCTGTGCGTGGTCACCGGGGCCGGCGTCTCGATGTGCCGCGGGTACCCGGACGTGGGCTTCGTCACGATGGAGGAGATGGTCGCCAACGCGCGCTACATCGCCGAGGCGGTGCGCATTCCGGTGGTGGTCGATGCCGACAACGGCTACGGCAACGCGCTCAACGTGATGCGCACGGTGCGCGAGTTCGAGCGCGCCGGTGTCGCCGGCATCCACATCGAGGACCAGGCGTGGCCGAAGCGCTGCGGCCACATGTTCGGCAAGCGCCTCATCCCCAAGGAGGAGATGGCGGGCAAGATCCGCGCCGCGCTCGACGCCCGGCGCGACGAGGATTTCGTGATCATCGCGCGCTGCGACGCGGTGATGGTCGAGGGCCTCGCGAAGACGCTCGAGCGCGGCGAGGCGTATCTCGAGGCCGGCGCCGACATGCTGTTCTTCGAGATGCGCGAGTCGATGGAGGAGATCGAGGCCATGGCCCGCCAGTTCCGCGGGCGCATTCCGCTGCACTACAACCATTCGCCGAGCGGAATGGTGCCGCGCCTGCACGTCGACGAGATCCGCAGCGCTGGGCTTTTCCACCGCGTGCTTCTACGTGCACGCGCTGATGGCGGCGTGCAAGACGATGCGCGAGGTGCTCACCGAGATCCGCGAGACCGGCAACTCGGTGTCGGTGCTCGATCGCATGGTCGGCTTCGAGGAGTTCTGGGCATTGAACCGCCTGCCGGAGATCCGCGAGCTGGAGAAGAAATATGGCGCATGAGGGCTCGGGGAGCGGGCAAGCACGGGGGAGGTTACCTCCCGACCCGGTGCGCCTCGAGCTCGTCAAGAACGCGATCGGCTCGGTGGTCGACGAGATGGTGCTCACCGTCATCCGCATCGCCTATTCCTCGATCATGCGCGACACGATGGATCTCTCCAGCGCGTTCTGCGATCGCCACGGCCGCATGATCGCGCAGGGCCTGAGCCTCGCGCTGCACCTGGGCTCGATCCCCGACGCGATGGAGGGCGTGCTCAGGAAATACGGCGACACGCTGCAGCCCGGCGACGTCGTGGTGCTGAACGATCCCTATCAGGGCGGCATGCACCTGCCGGACATCTTCATGTTCAAGCCCGTCTTCGTCGGGCAGCGCCTGCTCGGCTATGCCGTGGTGGTCGCGCATCACAACGACATGGGCGGACGCGTTCCGGGCTCCAGCGCCGCCGATTCGACGGAGATCTACCAGGAGGGACTGCGCATCCCGGTGCTGAAGCTCTACGAGCGCGGCGAGCCGAACCAGACGCTGCTCGACATGATCGCGATCAACGTGCGCATTCCCGACGTCGTGCTGGGCGACGTGCAGGCGCAGCTCGCGGCCTGCCGCATCGCCGAGCGCGGCATGGCCGAGCTCGCGGCCCGCTTCGGCGTTCGACGCGCTCGAGCAGTACTTCGACGAGCTCCTCGACTACAGCGAGCGCGAGGCGCGGCGCACGGTGCGCTCCCTTCCGCCCGGCGTGTACCGGTTCGTCGATCACCTCGACGACGACGGCGTGAACATGGACCAGCCGGTGCGCATCGAGGTGGCGATCCACGTGCAGGGCGACGAGATCACGGTCGACCTCGACGGCACGTCCCCGCAGGTGCGCGGCGCGATCAACTCGACGCTGTCGTTCGCGAAGTCCGCGGTGTATTTCGCCATCCGCTGCATCATGGATTCGGACGTGCCGAACAACGCCGGTTTCTTCCGCGCGATCCACGTGAAGGCGCCGCTCGGCTGCCTGGTGAATCCGAAGCCGCCGGCCGCCGTGGCCGCGCGCGGCATCAGCGGATTTCGCCTGATCGACGCGATGTTCGGCGCGCTGGCGCAGGCGCTGCCCGAGCGCGTGCGCGCGGCGGGCGAAGGCGGCACCACGAGCTACAGCTTCGGCTGCTTCGACCGCGAGGGCCGCTTCTCGCTCTTCCGCGAGGCGATGATGGGCGCGTGGGGCGGGGGCTTCCGGCGCGAAGGCATCGACGGCATCGCCAACGGCGCGGCCAACATCAGCAACGCGCCCATCGAGATGGTGGAGAACCAGGCGCCGATCCGGGTGGAGCACTACGAGCTCGTGCCCGACAGCGGCGGGCCCGGCGAGTGGCGCGGCGGCATGTCGGTCTCGCGCCAGCTTCGCTTCCTGGGCGAGCGCGCGACGCTGCAGTTGCGCTCGGACCGCAGGCGCAACCGGCCCTACGGCCTCGCCGGAGGGCAGCCCGGCGCGCCTTCGAACAACCTGCTGGACGATGGCGGAACGTGGCGCCAGCTTCCGACCAAGTTCACGCGCGGCCTCGAGAAAGGGCAGGCGATCCGCCACACGACCGCGGGTGCGGGCGGCTACGGCGATCCGCTGCGGCGCGATCCGGCGAAGGTGCTCGACGACGTGCGCCACGGCAAGGTGACGCCGGAGGGCGCGCGCCGCGACTACGGCGTCGTGGTCCTGCCGGCGCCGTGGCGGATCGACGACGACGCGACGGCCGCGCTGCGCGTGCAACGCAGCGCGCCTGCGACGGCGAGGAGCGCATGAGCGCGCCGGGCCGCCCCAAGCGCGAATGCCGGAGTGCGCAGCACGAAGGTAGTCCAATGAGCGCCGCCGGGCCGATCCAGGGCGCCGTTCACGCGCACGCGCCGCGGCTGCGGGTGGGGGTGGACATCGGCGGCACCTTCACCGATTTCGTGTTCCTGCGCCCCGACGGCGTGCTCGAGCGGCGCAAGCGGCCGTCCACGCCGGCCGATTACTCGCGCGCGATCGTCGAGGGCATCGCCGACTATTGCGCGGAGTCGGGCCTGCGCGGACGCGAGGTCGCCGAGGTCGTGCATGCGACCACGGTCGCCACCAACGCGATCCTCGAGCGCAAGGGTGCGCGCACCGGACTCGTCACCACCGAGGGCTTTCGCGACGTGCTCGAGCTGCGGCGCATCCGCATTCCGCTCGCCTACGACCTCGACTGGAAGAAGCCGGAGCCGCTGGTCGAGCGCGCGCTGCGCTTCGGCGTTCCCGAGCGGCTCGATGCACGCGGCGAGGTGCTGGTGCCGCTCGATCTCGCAGCGGTCGATGCTGCCGCCGAGGCGTTCCTCGGCGCAGGCGTGGCGACGGTCGCGGTGTGCTTCCTGCACGCGTACCGCAATCCCGCGCACGAGCGTGCCGCCGGGGCGCGCATCCGCGAGCGCATGCCGGGCGTGCACGTATCGATCTCCTCCGACGTGCTGCCCGAGATCCTCGAGTTCGAGCGCACGAGCACGACCGTGGTGAATGCGTATGTGCGGCCGCTGATCGCGCGCTATCTCGAGCGGTTGCGCGGCGCGCTTGCGCAATGCGAGGTGCGCGCGCCGGTGCTGGTGATGCAATCGAACGGCGGCCTGATCAGCGCGTCGTCCGCGGCGACGCGGCCGGTCACGATCATCGAGTCGGGGCCCGCGGCCGGCGTGGTGGCGGCACAGCGGGTCGCGCGCGACAGCGGCTACCCGAACGTGATCACGCTCGACATGGGCGGCACCACCACCAAGGCGTCGATCATCGAGCGCGGCGAGATCCTGCGCGGCACGGAATACGAAGTGGGCTCCGCCGTCTCGGTGAGCAGCCGGCTCATGCGCGGCAACGGCTATCTGCTGCGCATTCCGGTGATCGACATCTCGGAAGTCGGCGCCGGCGGCGGCAGCATCGCTGCGCTGGATGCGGGGGGCGCGTTGCGCGTGGGACCGCACAGCGCCGGCGCGGTGCCGGGCCCCGCGTGCTATGGCCAGGGCAGCGATCGACCGACCGTCACCGACGCGAACCTGCTGCTGGGCTACATCAGCAGCACGTCGCTCGCGGGCGGAATGCTCGCGGTGGATCCGAAGCTCGCGCAGGCGGCGGTGCGCACGCACGTGAGCGAACCCGCGGGCCTTTCGCTGCTGGACGCCGCCTACGGCATTCACGCGGTGGCGAACTCGAACATGGTGCGCGCGATCAAGTCGGTGTCGGTCGAGCGCGGGCGCGATCCCGCCGATTTCGTGATGATGGCGTTCGGCGGCGCCGGACCCATCCATGCCGCGGGGGTGGCACGCACCCTCGGCATCCGGCAGGTGCTCGTGCCGCCCGCACCGGGCGTGTTCAGCGCGCTCGGCCTCTTGCGTGCGGAGATCGAGCACCACGCCGCGCGCACGGTGCTGATCGCCACGGCGGGCGCCGTGAGCATGGCCCCGGTCGAGGCCGCGCTCGGCGAGATGAGCGAGGACCTGCTGCACCGGGTGCAGGAAGAGGGTTTCGATCCTTCGCGTGCGCAGTTCTCGCGCTCCGCCGATCTGCGCTATCGCGGACAGTCGTCGGAGCTGACGGTGCCGATGGCGGACGGGCCGCTCACGCCCGACGCGCTGCGGGCGCTGGAGGAACGGTTCGAGCAGGAGTTCGAGCAGACCTACGGCCATCGCGGCGACACGAAAGCCTTCGAGCTCGTCACCGTGCGGCTCGTCATGCGCGTGCCGCGCGACGTCGAGCACGGCACCCAATGGGGGCGCGAGGAAGCGCATCCCGAGGCGCGCCGCGAGGTGTACTTCGGGCCCGAGCACGGGCTGCTCGAAGCCGCGGTCGTCTCCCGCGGCTCGCTCGGGCGCGCGCCGCGCCACGGCCCGCTGCTGATCCAGGAATACGACACGACCATCGTGGTGCCCCCCGGATGCGATGCGATGGTCGACGCGAACGGCAACGTGCTGCTCAGCGTCGATTGATGGAAGGCCTGCCGGCCGGCGCTGTCGACGCGCGCGGCGCGGCACGCGCGAGCCAGGTCCGCGCGATGCTCTGGATGCTGCTCGGGGCGGCGTGCGTGGTGGCGATGAGTGCGATCCTCAAGCGCGCGACGCGCGAGCTGCCGGTCGGCGTGGTGTTCCTGTTCCGGATGGCGTTCGCGATTCCGCTCGTGTTGCCGTGGATCGCCCGTTACGGGCTCGTCGTGCTCGCGACCCGACGGCTCAAGGCGCACTTCCTGCGCGGCGCCGTCGGGGCGCTCGCGATGTGGTGCTGGGTGTTCGGCGTGAAGTACCTGCCGCTCACCACGTTCACCGCGATCTCGTTCACGCGCCCGCTCTGGACTCCGCTCACCGCGGCGGTCTTCCTGGGTGAGCGGGTCGGGTGGCGCCGCGGCCTCGCCACGGTGGTCGGCTTCACCGGCGTGGTCATCGTCGTGCGGCCCGCGCTGGACGCACAGGCCGCGGTGCTGGTCGCGATCCTCGGCGGCGCGGTGTCGAGCCTCACCCTCGTGCAGGTGAAGCAGCTCGCGACCACCGAGCCGGCCGGGCGCATCGTGTTCTATTTCTCGGTGTTCGGCGCGTTGTGGGCGCTCCCGCTCGCACTGTGGGACTGGGTGACGCCGAACGCACTTCAGCTCGCGTGGCTCGCGCTCGCCGCGTTCGTCGCGGCTTCGGCGCAGTACTGCGTCGCGCGCGCCGCTGCACTGGGCGACGCGACGGTGATCACGCCGGTCGACTTCATGCAGCTTCCGCTGGCAGCGGTGGTCGGCGTGGCGATGTTCGGCGAGACGCCCGACATCCTGACCGCAGTCGGGATCGCTGGTGATCGTGCTGTCGGTGCTTGCGATCGTGTACGACCGCCGCGCACGCACGTAATCGCTCGGGTCGCAGCCGACGTCGTCACGGTAACAGCGCACACGTGTAGACGCATCCCACCTCCCGCAGAAGATCTGCCGTGGAGGCATTGTCGCGCGGAGGGCCAAGCGACGCGTATGACTCAAATCATATGGCACTGCCGTGCTACGCGAGGGCCAGACGGCGGTCCCTGCGGACGACCACGCCCTCCTGCTCCAGGCGTGCCAGCGTCCGGTAGAGGCTCTCGTGCGTCAGCCCCAGTTCCTTCGCGAGATCCTTGACGCTGCCTTCGAGCGCCACCTCGCAGCGCGGTCCCTTGCCTTCGGTGTGCAGGTAATGCAAGACCCGTTCGGCGGCCGATTTCAGTGCCAGGCGCTCGAGCCTCGCCCGCGCGGCGTGCAACTGCCGAGCGAGAAGCGCCAACCACTGGCGGGCGAACTCCGGGTCCTTCGCCAGCAGCGCGCGGACCTTGGCGGCCGGGAAAGCGAGCAACGTCGACGCCTGTGAAGCAATCGCGTTGCAGTGATAGCGCGGTGCGTTGAGCGCCGCCTCGGCAAAGAACTCGCGGCGGCCCGCGCGATGCAACGCTATTTCGCTGCCATCTTTGGCAAAGCGGGAGAGGCGGATCTCACCTTCGAGCACGAGGAACACGGCTTTCACTGCATCGCCTTTGCGGAACACCCACCCATCCTTCGGGCAGGTGACCGGTTGGCCGAGCGTCCGCAGCGCGGCCGGTAAATAGGCGGGAAGGTTGGGCAAGGGCTCGCGCGGCGCCATGGTCGGAAATGCGCGCCTACAACTTCAACCGACCGCGGCGCGCGACCAGATAGACGGCGCTGCCAACGACTTCGGCTTCGGGCAGGCCCGGCGAGAGAAAAGTAACGCAGTGTGTCATTCCCCGGGTTCGTCGCACTGCGCTACGAAACGGCGCTGTCGCGACATGCTCTGCTTACACAGGGGTGCTCAAATCATAACCGTTGCGAAGGGCTTCTGCGGGAAGCGACCGACGGCTCCTTCGAACAGGCTTTCAACCACCCACTGGAGATGCAAGATGAACAGGACTCGCACTGTTGTAACCGGCGTCGTTGCCGGCATTGCGCTGGCCGTCGCCGCAGCCACCTATGCCCAGCCGTTTGGCGGCATGGGCCCTGGTTTCGGGCACGGCATGGGCATGGGGCCCGGTCACGGTCCGATGGCCGGGGTCGATCCGGCAGTGAGGGTCGACTATCGCCTGAGCGACATGAAGGCGCAATTGAAGATCACCTCTGCGCAGGAAGCGGCGTGGCAGGCCTTCACCGCTGCGGCAAAGGAGCAGGCTGCCGGCATGCAGGCGCTGCGCGCCCAGATGCAGGCGAGCACCGGAACGGCTCCGGAGCGCATGGCGCAGCGCACGACGGCGATGCAGCAGCGCGGTGCGGCCATGGCCACGATGACCAATGCGTTCAACGCGCTCTATGCCGTGCTGACGCCGGAACAAAAGGCCATCGCCGACCAGAATTTCGGGATGATGGGCCGCCGCGGCATGCGTTTCGGACCGCGCGCCGGCTGAACGGTATTGGGGGCGGATGCTCCGCCCCCACTTTCGCTCCCGTGCCGCCAGCATCCGAGCATGCGGTGCGTATGATCCAAGTCATGTACGAAGCACGGCGTGCGACTGATCATTCGCGGTCGTGTGCCGGCGTTACAGCCGCCCGGCGTACCCCATCGAGCGAGACACCACCATGAGCAGCACGTTTACCTTCGGCGAGCAACTCGACGGTTACGACGTCAGGGTTCTGAACGAGCGCGCGGTGCGAGCCAGCGCAGGCATCCTGTTCGCTTTCGCCATCGTTTCGTTCATGAATGCCTGGCTGGTGGGTAACTTCCGGCCGACAAGGGTGTTCGTGGTCGCCTTCCTGGTCGACTTCACGATTCGGATTTTCATCAATCCGCGTTATGCGCCCAGCCTCATCATCGGCCAGTGGTTCGTCAGGAAGCAGCAGCCGGAATACGTCGGTGCGCCGCAGAAGCGCTTCGCCTGGGCCATCGGCTTCGTCCTGGCGCTGACGATGCTCTACCTGGTCGTGATCAACAACATCATCGGGCCCATCAACCTGATCGTGTGCGCCGCCTGCCTGGTGCTGCTGTTCTTCGAGTCCGCTTTCGGCATCTGTCTTGGCTGCAAGGTCTACAACCTGTTCAACAGGGACAAGGCGCAACTCTGTCCGGGCGGCGTTTGCGAGGTCGCCCCGGCGGCGAATTCACGTGTCAGCCTTGCGCAAGCTTCCATCGTGGCCGCCTTTGTCGGATTGGTGGGCGCGGTGACCGTGTGGATCGCTGGCAACGACCCCCACGCAGCGACGTTCCAAGCCGTCGTAGCCCCTTCCGGCTCGGCCCCCGTCGATCCGGCCGAGGCGGAGCGCTGCAAGGTGCCCGACTTCGCGAAAGCCATGGGTCACGAAGAGAAGTGGAAGCTGCACAACAACTGCAAGTGATCGCCATGCGAAGAGAACAGGTCTTGCCGGTAGCGCTAGCGCCTTGGCTTGCGACGCGCCAGTGCTGCACAGGCGGCCTCGCGCAAGCGGAACGAGGACACGGATGAATCACCCATGACACTGATTCGCGCCGAACATCTGGTCAAGACCTACCGCAGCGGCGAGGTCGACGTGCACGCGATACGGGGCGTCGACTTCACCATCGACGCCAAGTCGTTCGTCGTCTTCGTCGGCCCGTCCGGGAGCGGCAAGTCCACGCTGCTCAACATGATCGGCTGCCTCGATCATCCGACCGGCGGCAAGCTCACCGTCATGGATACCGATGTCGGCACGCTGGATCGGCGCGCCGCCGCCGAGTTCCGCGGACAGCACATCGGCTTCGTCTTCCAGGACTTCAACCTGATCCCGGTCCTGACCGTCTACGAGAACATCGAGTATCCGCTGATCATGGTGCAGGACTGGCCGGAGGCGAAGCGGCGCGCGCAGGTCACGCGACTCCTGCAGGCCGTAGGCATGGCGGAGCAGGCGAACAAGCGGCCGGCGCAGATCTCGGGCGGGCAGAAGCAGCGCGTCGCCGTGGCGCGGGCGCTCGCGACCAATGCGCAGCTCGTGCTGGCGGACGAGCCGACGGCGAATCTCGATCACGACACCGCGTATCGGATCATCGAGCTGATGAAGAAGATGCGCGACGAGTTCGGCACCACCTTCGTGTTCTCGACGCACGACCCGAAGATCATGGCCGAAGCCGAAGTGGTGTTCGAGCTCGAAGATGGCCGCGTTCATCAGAAGAGCGAACGGCCAGCGGAGGCGCTCCATGCTTAACGTGCTCAAGATGGCGCTGCGGAACCTCGCCCGCTTCGGCCGCCGCACGCTGCTCTCCTCGATGCTCATCACGCTGGGCATCGTCGCGGTCCTGCTGTTCATCGCCACGGCCGGCTCGTTCAAGGCGATGATGATCGGCCAGTTCACCGACGGCGTGCTCGGCCACCTGGAGGTGCATCGCAAGGGTTACGTCGCGTCGATCGACACGCTGCCGTTGAACCTGAACATGCAGCCGGCGCTCGTCGCCAAGGTCGAGCAGGCGCTCTCGAAGATGGACGACGTGGAAGCCTACTCGGAACGCGTCAAGCTCGGTGCGATGTTCAGCAACTTCACCGAGACGACCAGCATCCGCCTCAATGGCGTGGACCCGGTGAAGGAGGCGGCGGCGGTGCCGCTCCTGCCGGGGCGCATCGTCGAAGGCGAGAAGGGCGGCTCCGATGGTCAAGCCGGGCGAGGTCCTGATCCCGGCCCTGCTGGCCCGCGGCATGAAGGTCAAGGTCGGTGACGCCGTCGTCCTCATCGCGACCAATCGCGACGGATCGGTCAACGGCAAGACCTTCGTCGTCCGAGGCATCGTGGACAGCATGACGGGACCGAGCGGTCGCGATGGCTACATCCACATCAACGATGCCCGGGAGCTCCTGCGGCTCAAGGAGCCGGAGGTCAGCGAAATCGTCGTCCGTCTGAAGCATCCGGCGCGCCTCGATCAGGTCGCCGCCCGGCTGGGCAGCGAGCTGGGCAGCGTCACCAACAAGGAGGGGAAACCGGTGCTGGACGTGCACACCTGGGCCGATCTGTCGCCGTTCTCGAGCCTCGTGCGCATGATCGACCTGCTCGCGGTGTTCATCAAGGTGATGCTGGTCTCGATCGTCCTGATCAGCGTGATGAACGTCATGATGATGGCGGTCTACGAGCGCATCCGCGAGATCGGCACGATTGCCGCCATCGGCACGTCGCCGCGCCGGATCCTGTCCCTGTTCCTGACCGAAGGTCTGCTTCTGGGTGTAGGTGGAACGGCCATCGGAATCGCGATCAGCCTGGCCGTGATCTACGCGCTGAACGTATGGAAGATCACCTTCAACTTCGGCCAGCAGCAGGGACTCGTGCTTGCTCCGACCCTTGGTGTCCCCGATGTCCTGATCATCGCGGCGATGGTCATCCTCATCACGCTGCTGGCCAGCCTGCAACCGGCGTGGAAGGCCTCCCGCATGGACCCCGTCACCGCACTGGGGCACGTCTGAACCGTGCGTGCCCCTGCATCGAGAGCGCGAATCATGACCACGCAACGCATCGCACCACTGTTGTGCCTCATCGGCTGCCTGGCGGCATTTCCGGCCGCAGCCATCGACGGGAACCAGATCCTGCAAAAGGTCGACCGGAACCTGGAGCCGGAATCCTACGAGTCCTATCGCAAGCTGATCGACATCCAGCCCGATGGCACCCGCAAGGAATACGTTCTCTACACGATCAAGAAGGGCCGCGACAAGGTGGTGGCGCTGTTCGTATCCCCCGCGAGCGACAAGGGACGTGTCACGCTGCGACTCGGTGAGAACATGTGGCTCTACATGCCCAGCGTCGGCAAGCCGATCCGCATCACCAGCCTGCAATCGGTGACCGGCAGCATCTTCAACAATGCCGACATCCTGCGCGTCGACTACACCGCCGAGTACGACGTGGAGACCGCCGACGGAGCAGCCGGATGCGTACCTGCTGTCGCTCAAGGCCAGGACGGGCGACGTGGCCTACGACCGGCTCAAGATGTGGGTCGACAAGAAGCAATTGTTGCCGGTGACCATCGAGGCGTATGCGGCGAGCGGCCTGCTGATCAAGACCCTGCACTTCAAGGACATCAAGGATTTCGGCGGCGGGATCAAGCGCCCCGCGACGCTGGAGACGGACAGTCCCCTGCACAAGGGGTACAAGTCGGTCATGCTCTGGTCCGGCCTGAAGAAGGCCAGTTTCCCCGACGAGGTCTTCACGCTCAACTACCTGCCCCGCGTCGAAGATCTGCGCAAATGAACGCGCGCGGCGTGGCGCCGGCTTGGGTCGGCCGTCATCGCTTGCGCGGGACTGCTCGGGACCGGCGCAGCAACGGCCGCCGACACGGAGTATCGCTTCGAAGCGTCGGAGTTCGAGAAGAAGCCGTACGAGCTCAACGGCTATCTCGAGGCGAAGCCGCAGTATTTCCGGCTGAATCCCGGTTCCGCTGGATACAACGCGACCTATCCCGACGGTTCACCGGGCAACTCGGTCGACGGCGTTACGGGAACGCTCGAGCTGGTCGGGAAGTACACCGTCGGGATTGCGACGGCGCGCTTTCGCACCCACTCGGACATCCAGCGCTACGACACGGTCAACCAGGAAACCAACAAGTTCTACGAGGCCGTGTTCTCGCTGCGGCCCAACCCGGGGTTTACCGCCGAGGCCGGCAAGCAGGCGCTCCAATGGGGCAAGGGTTACGCCCAGACCTTCGTCGGCTTCGTGCAGCGGCCGAAGGACCCGGACGATCCGGAGCTCGCCCGCGAGGGCTACACGGTCGCCAACGCCGACATCATCCGCAACTTCGAGGGACCGCTGCAGACGGTTGCGTTCACACCGGTGCTCCTGCCGGTCAACTCGAATGTGAACAACGACTACGGCAGCGATGGACACGTCAATCTCGCCGCCAAGCTCTACTTCCTCTACCGCGACACGGACATCGATCTGCTCTACCTCGCCAAGGGAAGCCGCCCGGCGCGATTCGGCATGGACTTCTCGCGCAACGTGGTGACCAATCTTGAAATCCATGGCGAATGGGCGCGCATCTGGAATGCAACCAAGCCCGTCGTCGATGCGGCTGGCAAGGTGACCACGCAGCAAGGCAACGCGACGAGCTACATGCTCGGCCTGCGGTACCTGACCGAACGCGATACGACGTACATCGTCGAGTACTTCCACAACGGCCTGGGCTACAACGAAGAGCAGACCAGCGACTTCTACAGCTTCCTGGACCGGGCATCGGGACAGCCGGGCGCCGGTGGCAATGGCCTGCAGAGCGCGATCAATCTGTATCGGGCCGGGTATGGGCGGCCGAACGCCATGCGCAATTACCTCTACGCGCAGGCGAGCCAGAAGGAACCCTTCGACATCCTGTATTTCACGCCGGGAGTAACGACCATGGTCAACCTGGACGATCACAGCTTCCAGGTCACGCCGGAATTGCTCTATACCGGAGTCAAGGACCTCGAGCTCCGGTTACGGTTCTACGCCCTCGTTGGCGGCGTCGGGCACCGAGTTCGGGGAGAAGCCGAATTCGCGCCGCCTGGAGTTTCGTGCGCGATATTTCTTCTGATGCTCATGCCTGAGGCCCCGCGCCCACCGGAAACACGCGACGCGTCTTGTCGCTCCCTGCCGACGCGCGAGGCCGGTGGTTCGGTCCGGCCACGCTCGGCTTTGCGCTGCGCGATGTTCCTCGCGGCCGTGCTGCTGCTCGCCGGGTGCGCCACGTTACGCACCGATGTCGAGCGTGTCCCGTCGCAGGCCTGGGCGCATCCCGAAGACACTGCATTGGGCAAGGGCGCGGCGGCACGGCTGGAGGCAGCGCCCGGGGATTCCGGCTTCCTGCTGCTCGACTCCGGATTGGACGCGCTTGCGGCCCGTGCGGCGCTCGCCGAACGCGCCGAGCACACGCTCGATCTGCAGTACTACATCGTCCGCGAGAGCGCCACGACACAGCTGTTGATGTACCGGGTGCTGCGCGCCGCCGAGCGCGGCGTCCGCGTGCGCTTGCTCGTGGACGACTTGTCCGCGGCAGGCAAGGAATTGCATCTGGATCTGCTCGCCGCGCGCCCCAACATCCAGGTGCGCGTCTTCAACCCGTTTTCCGCCCGGGGTTCGCTGGGAGGGCTGCCGCAGATCCTCGAGTTCATCGCCAGCGGCGAACGGCTGAACCGCCGCATGCACAACAAGCTGTGGATTGCCGACAACGCCGCCGCGGTGGTTGGCGGACGCAATCTCGGTGACGAATACTTCGGCGCCGATCCCGCGACGAATTTCGCCGATCTCGACCTGTTCGCGGTCGGCCCGGTGGTGCGCGAATTGTCGCGAAGCTTCGACGCGTACTGGAACAGCGAGTCGGCGGTACCGATCGAGGCGTTCGAAGCGAGCCGCCCGAGCGAGGCGCAGGTGTCGCAACTGGACACCGTGCTTGCGCAGGCGATCGAACAGTTCCGGGGCACGAGCTACGCGGAGGCGTTGCGCGAAGGGCGCTTCGGCCGGCAGCTGCGCCGATTCGAGCTGCCGCTCGTCGTCGCGCCCGCCGAGGCGCTCTACGACGATCCCGCCAAGCCGGTCGCGCCCGGCGAGCTGGTGGCGCCGGGGGCCATCCCGCCGCGGCTGCGTCCGCGCGTCGAGAGCGCCACCCGCGAGGTCATCCTGATTTCTCCGTATTTCATTCCCAACGAGCGGTCGATAGCGATGCTCACCGGGCTCGTTCGACGCGGGGTGCGGGTGCGCGTGTTGACGAATTCGCTCGCCTCCACCGACGCGCCGGCGGCGCATGCCGGCTACGCGCGCTACCGCGAGCGGCTTGTCGCCGGCGGCGTCGAAATCCATGAGATGCGCCCGCTTGCGCTCGGGAAAGACGCGAGGCACCGGTTCGGCTCCTCGGGTGCGAGCCTGCACGCCAAGGCGATCGTCGTCGACCGGCGCTTCGTCGTCATCGGTTCGATGAACCTCGACCCGCGCTCACGGCTGCACAATACCGAAGTGGCCCTTCTGGTCGACAGCGCCGAAATCGGCGCGCAGGTCGCTCGACTCTTCGAGGAGGGCGTGCAGCCTGCGCACGCGTACCGGGTCGAGCTTGCCGATCCGAGCAGCGTCGATTCCGGGCTGGCGTGGGTCACCGAAGAAGACGGCACGCCGGTGCGTTACACGAGCGAGCCTGCGAGCCTCGCCAAGCGCTTTTCGGCCGGTTTGCTGGCGATCTTCGCGCCCGAAGACATGCTTTGACCGTTGCCGCCGATCAATAGCCGGGAAATCGTGGTCAGGACGAAGGTGACGAGCGTGGCAAACGCGAGCGTCACGGTCTCGGCGGAATCGCACCCGGAGTTTCCGGAGCGCTCTCGCGGCGGCCTCTGTCGCCCGGCAATGTCTTCGTGTCTTCCCCGGCTACGGCTTCAGGGTTCGATGTGAGCGCGCCGTCCTTCGCACGCGCCCTCTCCCGTTCCGCCAGTGCACCGTCCTGAGCCTGGGCTCGGGCTGCAACGTGAAATGCTTGATGCCGTAACGCTGTAGCAATTCACCGAGATCGACCAGCAGATCTCCCCACTGTCGCATGTCATCGACGACGACGTGAGCGCTGAGCGAGATCATGTCCGAGGAGACCGTCCAGGCGTGCAGGTCATGCACCGCGTGCACGCCCGGATGGGCGGCGAGCGCACGTCCGATCTCCTCGATCGGCAGGTGCAACGGGGTGCCCTCCATCAGCGCATGCAACGCTTCGCGCAGCAGTCGCAGGCTGGACGCCAGGATCAACGCCGCGATGGCGATCGACAGGATGGGGTCGATGGGCGTCCAGCCGGTGAAGGTCACCACCACGCCGGCGATCAGCGCGGCCACCGATCCGAGCAGATCGCCCAGAACATGGACCATGGCGCCACGGGTATTCAGGTTGCGCTCACCCCGCGAGAGCACCCAGGCCACAACAAGATTCACCAGCAGCCCGATCACGGCGACGACCGTCACTGCCTCGCCGGCGACGGGCGCGGGCGAGCGCAGGCGTTCGATTGCGCCCACCGTGATTGCCGCGATGACGGCGAGCATGAGAAGCGCGTTCAGCAAGCCGGCGAGAATCTCGGCCCGGGCAAAGCCGTAGGTGTGGCGATGCGATTGCGGGCGTTTGGCGAGCCATGCGGCGACGCCTGCCAGTGCGAGTGCGCCGCCGTCGGTGACCATGTGCCCGGCATCGCTCGCCAACGCGAGGGAGCCGGACCACCAGCCCGCCAACGCTTCGACGACGGCGAAGCCGAGCGTCAAACCGATGGCGACCACCAGCGTCCAGCCGGAGCTGGTGGTGTGATGATCGTGGTCGTCGGTCATGGACTTTCGGCCAAGATGGTGTGGTGGTTCGTGGAGGTACCGGCTCACGTTCCCTGAGCCAACGGCACCAGCAGGACGGGCCGCCCCGCCATCTCGCAAAGGCGCAACGCGGTGCTGCCGATCACCATGCTCTGCACCCAGTGCTGGCCATGCTTGCCGCAGACGATCAGGGAACAATCGCGCTCTTGCGCCACGCGGGCGATCACCTCATGGGGATCACCTTCGAGCACCAGGGCCTCGCCGTGACCGCCCGCTGCATGGATCCGTGCGACCAGCGCGTCCAGCGCCGCCCGGGCCATCAGCGGCAAGGCGGGCGTGGCATCGATTGCGTCCGCTGTCAGCACGGCCAGGCAATCGACACGCTGTGCATCGGATGCCAATGCAACGGCGGCGCGCTCCGCGGCACCAGCATGCTTCGACAGGTCGGTGGCGAGCAGGACATGACGCAAGGTATCGACGCAAACCGCTGCGCAGCCCCTCGCGGCGCCATCGCCGGTGGGCTCGAGCCATTCCAGCAGCAGCGGCACCGGTGTCTTGCGGACCATGTCGCACGCGACGCTGCCGAGGAAGAGTCGACTGGCCAGGTTGTGGCTGCGCGAGCCGAGAGCGATCAGGTCAGCCTTGGCCTCGTTGCTCACCGCGAGGATCCCGTCGGCCGGCGAACCGGCGGCGCGGACCTTGACCTCGACGCGCAGGTCGGCGCCACGCAAGCGATCTGCGCGCCCCTCCAGCCATTCGGTGATCTCTTGCAGCGCCCGGTCCCCGGGTGCCTGGCCATAGCCCATGCGAACGACGTGCACGATCACGAGCCGACCCACACCCCAGCGGCGCAACTCGGCGGCACACTCGAGCAAGGGCTCGGCAGCCGGCGAGAGGTCGAGCGCGAGAACGGCGGTCTTCTTCATGCGGAACTTCCGTAGGCTGGGGTCTGCCTCGGGCCAGCGCTGCCTCAAGCCGCCATCCATTGCCGGATCTCGGCCTGCGTGGGGATGCGGCCGCTGCTGACCAGCTTCTCGTCGATCACCAGGCCCGGCGTGGCGAGCAGGTCGTAGGCCATGATCGCCTTCATGTCGGTGACCTTGACGAACTCCGCCTCGATGCCGGCGCTGGTCGCGGCTTCACGCGCCACCGCTTCGAGCTTCTTGCAGTTGGCGCATCCCGATCCGAGGATCTTCACCGTCTTCATCATTGCTCTCCTTGTCGAGAAGGGTCATGCATGAGTCGGGGCCGCCCGGTGCCCGAGCGTCCAGGCGAGCAGTGCCGCCAGCACGCCCAGGAAGGCGGCCAGCCCGATGGCGATCCAGGCCGGGTTCACGCCGTCCACCCAGGCGCCGTACAGCAGTCCGGCGACGGTGCTGAACACCGCCACCAGGCCGACGTAGGCGAAGGTCTTGGGTCGGCCGATCACGGCGGCCACCATCAGGATGCTCTGCAGGCTCAGTTCCGGGTCGGCCATCAGGTAGGCCAGCAACGGCCCGCGGTGCATGCCCAGGTCGAGGAACATGCGCGCGACAGGCACCTCCACCAGAGTCGGGAAGTACATGAACACGCCGAACACCACGGCCACCACGTTGGCCAGCAGGGTGTTCCTGCCGGCAAGGTTCTGGATCCACTCGGGCTGGATCAACTGGCGGATGACGCCCACGACGAACACGCCCACCACCAGCAGCGCGAAGATCTGCTTGACGAAGCGCCAGGATTCCCACAGCCAGGCCCGCCAGGCGTCGGCTTCGAGGCGGCGTGCATAGTGCAGCACGGCCCACAGGGCCAAGCCGACCGCCAGCACACGCCCGGTGAGCACGAACTTCCAGACCGTCGGTTCGCGGCGTCAGCCGCATCGCCGCGATGAGCAGCGTCGCGGCCGTCAGACCCAATGCGATCCAGGTCCAGCGATTCGCGCCCTCGACGATGTTCTCCAGTCCCTTCCAGGCGGACAGACCGATCAGCAACAGCAGCACGATCAGCAGCGAGCCCTGCACGCTCACGCCTTCCTCGCCCCTGGCTGCGTCGAAGGGCACCCATTGGAATAGCGTGGCCTGCCACGCTTCTGCCCACGGCAGCGGCAGCGTGACCGCGCCGACGGTGGCCGTCAGCAGCGAAACCTTGAGCGTGCCGGCGATCAACACCGCCACCAGCGACAGCAGCACGCCGGTGGCGGCCGGGCCGATGCTCGCCTGCTCGGCGAACAAGGCATCGGTCTGCCGGTCGTGACTGGCGTCGTCGCGCCAGAACAGCATGGCCATCAGCATGCCGATGCCGATGCCGAACAGCAGGCACAGCACGAAGCGCGCGAACGCGAACTCCGCTCCGAGGATGCTGCCGGTGTAGGCGAGGGCCAGCACGTTGCCGGCCGGCGCGAAGAACAGGAAGGTGATCGCCGGCCCCAGCCCGGCACCTTTCTTGTAGATGCCGGCGAACAGCGGCACGATGGTGCAGGAGCACACCGCCAGCAGCGAGCCGGCCGCCGCCGCGGCCGGGTAGGACACGCGGTAGGGCGCGCTGCGGCCCAGCCAACCGCGTGATGCTGGCCTTGGGGATCAGCGCGGCCATGCCGCCCGCAATGAAGAACGCCGGCAGCAGGCACAGCAGCACATGGGCCGCGAGGTAGGCGGCGAGGTTGCCGGCCCCGCCATTCATCAGGTGCAGGAAAGTGTCCATGCCCAAGGCTCGCCGGGTTCGCTCGGCAGCCGTCATGCACCACCGACGCCCTGGAGCCCGTTCAATCCAGTGTGCGCGTTCGCAGCATGCGTTGTCTGACGATGATCAATGCTTCACCGCTCACTTTGGCGCCTCCCGGCGCCGCAGCACGCCACCGAGCACCGTGCCCGGTGCGACCGTATTGAACACCGTGCCGTACTGCTTGACGTTGTAGTGCAGCAGGTCCAGGCGTTGATCCGGCTCGTCGGTGTCGACGACGATCTCGTAGGTGATCGACTCCATCTTCGGCGGGATATCCTGCCGCACGCCGTGCATGCGCACTTCGACGCCGCGCAGCGAGAACTTGAGCATCGGCGTCACGCGCTCGATGCCCTTGATCATGCAGGCCGACAGCGCTGCGAGCAGCAGCTCGGCCGGGTTGAACGCATCCCGATTGCCGGCGAGATCGGTATCGAGTGCAATCTCGGCGTCCTTGCAGCGGGCAAGACTTCCATGCGCGTCGATGCGACGCGATTCCACATGGAATTCCATCTTCATCGTTGGCGGGCTCATGATCGTCGGTCTCGAGGTCCGGTCACGGCACGTCGACGAACCTCGTCGTCAACCTGCGCGCGGTGGGCGCCAGGAAATAGATGACCGGCACGCCGACGACGTAGGCGATCAGGAAGGCACGCGCCCAGCGCGCGACGAAATCCGGTACCAGGCCGACGTTGACGAAGGTGATGACCAGGGTCATCAGGGAGATCATCATCGCGCCCATCAGCAGGGAGAACACGAGGTGGAAACTTCTTTTGCGGGTTCATGAGGTCAGTACTCCTGGTTGGATCAGGCGCGGCGGCCAGCCACTGTTCGATCTTGTCGCGGCTCGGCACGCCGCCCGCATGCACCACCTTGCCGTCGATGACCACGCCCGGCGTGGACATCACGCCGTAGCTCATGATGTCGCGCAGTTCCTCGACCTTCTGCAGGTTGACGGCAACGCCCTTGGCCTGCGCCACCTGCTCGATCAGCGCGATGGTGGTGCGGCAGTTGCGCGCAGCCGGTGCCGAGTACCTTGATTTCTTTCATGACGAACTCCTTGGTACTGAACGATTAACAGAGACCGCGTTGAACACGTAGCCCACGATCAGGATGCCGCGTGGCGACCACGCCGACGAACGTGGCGATCAGGCGCATCTTGAGCACCTTGCGCAGGATCACCATCTCCGGGAACGACAGGGCGATCACGCTCATCATGAACGCGAGCACGGTGCCCAGCGCCGCGCCCTTGGCGAGCAGCGCCTGCACGATCGGGATCACGCCGGCCGCGTTGGTGTACATGGGCACGCCGATCACCACCGCCAGCGGCACCGCCCACCAGGCGTCCTTGCCCATGAACGAGGCCATGAAGTCCTCGGGCACATAGCCGTGGATGCCGGCGCCGATGGCGATGCCGACCAGGATGTAGGGCCAGACCTTGCCGACGATCTCGCGCACCGAGGCGAAGCCGGCGTCGAGGCGCTCGCCGAGGCTGAGCCTGTCCTCGCCGACGGCCGCGACGGTGTGCGGCATGTCGCGCACCCAGTCCTCCAGATACGCTTCCATCTTCAGCCGGCCGATCACCCAGCCGGCCACGATCGCCACCGACAGGCCGAGGCCGAGGTAGAGCAGGGCGACCTTCCAGCCGAACATGGCGAACAGCAGCGTGAGCGCGACTTCGTTGACCATCGGCGCCGAAATCAGGAACGAGAAGGTCACGCCCAGCGGCACGCCCGCCTGCACGAAGCCGATGAACAGCGGCACCGCCGAGCAGGAGCAGAACGGCGTGACGATGCCCAGACTCGCCGCCATGACGTTGGCCGCGCCCTCGGTGCGCCCGGCCAGCAGGGCGCGCGTGCGCTCCGGCGTGAAGTAGGAGTTGATCATCCCCATCACGAACACGATGCCGGTGAGCAGCAGCAGCACCTTGGGCGTGTCGTAGAAGAAGAACTGCAGCGCGCCGCCGAGGTGGCTGTCGCGCTCCACCGGCAAGCGCGGCCACCAGCGCTTCGGACGGCGGGCATCAGGGTCTGATACAGGCCAAACCAGGCCGCGGCGGCCAGGAGCAGGAACAGCAGCGGCTGCTGGTCGGGCCAGCGCCTCAACGGGGCAAGAACGGCGTTCATCGGCAGTGTTCCCTCGTCGATGTCGGCCGGGGCACGGATTGCGCCCTTACCAGTGAAGACGAACGACCCCGCCAAAAGATGCAGCCCCGGCGCCGCGGCCGCGGCGAGAGCTATCAGGCGAGCGGCGGGCGCGGCACGAAATCGCTGACCTGCCCGGCCGCGTCCAGGCGCACCTGGCAGCCTTGCGTGAGCCGCTCGCGCAGCCGCTTGCGCGCGCGCTGGACGCGGGACTTGGCGCCCGGCAGGCTCAGCCCCTTGCGGCGCGCGTATTCGTCCTGCGGCAGGCCCTCGAGGTCGCACAGCGTGATGGCCTCGCGATCCTCGGGGCTCAGTTCGGAGAGCACGCGCGGCAGGCACACCGCCAGGCTGTCGACCGTGGCCGCCTCGTCGGTTTCGGCGCTCAGATCCTCGGGCAGCTCGACCGTCTCGCGCGCGAGGCGCAGCCGGTCGGCCAGCGCATTGCGCGCCACCTCGAACAGCCAGGCGCGGGCATTGCCGATCGCGCAGAAGCGCTTCGCCCTGGCGCATGGCCTTGATGAAACAGGTCCTGCAGCAGGTCCTCGGCATCGACCGCGTTGCCCAGGCGATGCCGCAGCCAGCCGCGCAACTCGGCTTCGTGCTGGTGCCAGGCGGTCATCAGGCAGTTCATGGCTGGGTTCCCTCGCTTTCGCTCTGGCCGCCCGTTCATGTCGATGAGGGTCGGGCAGTCATACGGTCAAGCCGGAGCGAAATATCTCCTCTGAAACAGCAGCGCGACATTGACCAGGCCGATCATCACCGGCACCTCGACCAGCGGCCCGATGACGGCTGCGAATGCCGCGCCGGAATTGATCCCGTAGACCGCCACGGCAACCGCGATGGCCAATTCGAAATTGTTGCTCGCTGCGGTGAAGGAGAGCGTGGCGCTCTTTTCATAGTTCGCGCCCAGGCGCCTGCTCATGAAGAACGAGATGAGGAACATCACGACGAAGTAGATCAGCAGCGGAATCGCGATCCGCACCACATCGAGCGGAATGCCGACGATCAGCTTGCCCTTCAGGCTGAACATGACGACGATGGTGAACAGCAGCGCGACCAGCGTGATCGGGCCGATCTTCGGCACGAAACGGGTGTGATACCACTCCTTCGAGACGAATCGCAGCATGACGACGCGCGTCAGCACCCCGGCGATGCACGGGATGCCGAGGTAGATGAAGACGCTCTCGGCGATCTGGCGGATCGAGATGTCGACGACCGAGCCCGGACATCCCGAAGAACGGCGGAAGCACGGTGATGAACAGCCACGCGTAGACGCTGAAGAACAGCACCTGGAAGATCGAGTTGAAGGCGACCAGGCCCGCCGCATACTCCGTGGAACCCTTGGCGAGCTCGTTCCAGACGATCACCATCGCGATGCAGCGCGCCAGGCCGATCATGATGAGGCCGACCATGTATTCCGGCTTGTCGTGCAGGAAGACGATCGCCAGCGCGAACATCAGCACCGGCCCGACGATCCAGTTCTGCACCAGCGACAGCGTCAGCACCTTCCTGTCGCGGAAGACGTCGGGCAGCTCCTCGTAGCGCACCTTCGCAAAAGGCGGGTACATCATCAGCATCAGGCCGACCGCGATGGGGATGTTGGTCGTTCCGACCTGGAAGCGATTGATGAAATCCTCGATGCCCGGCACGAAGAACCCGAGGCCGACGCCCAGGGCCATGGCCGCGAAGATCCAGACGGTCAGATACCGGTCGAGAAACGAGAGCTTGCTGGTGATGGCGCTCATGGATGGCTGCGTTACGGCAACAGGGTGCCGATTCGCTCGAGCTCGGCCTTGAGGCGCGCGCGATCGTGCCGAATTCTGCGCCAACGGCAGCGCAAGGAAAGCTTCGATGCGCTTGCGCAGGATGCGGTACGCCTGCTCGAACGCGGCGTCGATCTCGCGCATCCGTGCCGGTGACCTTTGCAGGATCGTCGACACCCCAATGGGCGCGCAGGACGGGACCGAGATAGGCCGGACACGTTTCGCCGGCCGCGCTCGCGCACACGGTGATCACGATCTCCGGTGTGGGCAGCGTGTCCCACGACTTGCTGTGAGCACCCGTCGGCTGGCGATGCCTTCGCGTGCCAGCAAGGCGAGCGCGTGCGGATTCACCGTGCCGGTGGGATGGCTGCCTGCGCTCGACGCGTGCCACCCTGCGGGGGCAAGATGGTTGAAGGTCGCTTCGGCGAGGATCGACCGCGCCGAATTGCCGGTGCACAGGAACAGGACCTTCATCGCGCGGCTCGGCTCTTGGGCGACTGCGACGCGCGAGTGCGCTGCACTCGGACGACGGTTGCCGGACGCCCCACGCCGCAGCGCTCGGGATGCCCGGCGCAGCACTCCTCGGTGAGGTAGGCAATCAAGTCCGTTATCAGGTCGAAGATTTGCGCGATAGCGCTGGAACCTTCCCTCCTGCTCCACATTGAGCAGTCCCGCCTGGGTCATCGCCTTGAGGTGGAACGACATGTTGGTGGGAGGCAGATCGAGCTCCGCTGCGATCTGGCCTGCCACCATGCCGGTACTGCCTTGCTTCACCAGCAGGCGGTAGGCGTCCAGGCGGATGCCGGACGACAACGATTCGAAGATCCGGGTGGCGGTGCTCTTTTCCATGCTGCAATGATACAACGACTCTTGAAATGTTGGCAAATGCCCGCCCGCATCGCCGCGGCGCGCTGCGCCACTTGCGGTCGCAGCACACGGCACACGGCAGCGCGTCGCGACCGAGACGCGGCGGTCGCGGTGCCGTCCGCCGCAGCGTGGCTGCACGCGCGCCATTTGCCGCTCGGCAGGTGGGAGAATGTCGCGATTCGTGTGCACAAACCACGGCACGCGGCGATCATTGTCCTTATTGGATGCCGCTGAAGACAGATGACTCAGAGTGTTAGTGGATGGCGGCTGTGCGTCGCGCCGATGATGGACTGGACCGACCGGCACTGTCGGTACTTCCTGCGCCTCATCACGCGCCACACGCGCCTCTACACCGAGATGATCACGTCCGCCGCGCTGGAGCACGGCGACGTGCCTCATCACCTGGATTTCGATCCGGCGGAGCATCCGCTTGCGCTGCAGCTCGGTGGCAGCGATCCCGGCATGCTCGCGCGCTCGGCAAGGCTCGGCGCGAAGTGGGGCTACGACGAGATCAATCTCAACGTGGGCTGTCCGTCGGAGCGCGTGCAGACCGGAAGCTTCGGCGCGTGCCTCATGGCCGAGCCGCAGCTCGTCGCGCAGTGCGTGCGCGCGATGCGCGACGCGGTCGATCTTCCCGTGACCGTCAAGCACCGCATCGGGCTCGACGCCAGCGAGGATTACGCGTTCGTGCGCGACTTCGTCGGCAAGGTCAGCGAAGCGGGGTGCGAGGTCTTCATCGTGCACGCACGCAACGCCGTGCTGAAAGGGCTCTCCCCCAAGGAGAACCGGGAGGTTCCGCCGTTGCGGTATGACGTGGTGCATCGGCTGAAGCGCGATTTCCCGCACCTCACGATCGTCATCAACGGGGGCCTGAACGAGTGGAGCGCGATGGAGCGCGAGCTCGCCGTCGTGGATGGCGTCATGCTGGGCCGCGTCGCGTATCACGATCCCTATCTGCTCGCTCAGGCGGACTGGCTCGTGTTCGGCGACGCGCAGCCGGCGCGCTCGCGTGCCGAGGTGCTGCAGGCGATGATCCCGTACACCGCAGGCGCAGCTCGCGCGCGGCGTGCAGCTGCGCGCCATCACGCGCCACATGCTCGGGCTGTATCACGGGCGCTCGGGCGGGCGACGCTACCGGCAGATCCTGTCGGACGCCAACCACCTCAGGGGCGGCGACGTGCGGATCTTCGAGCAGGCGCTGGCGGCGGTGGAGCCCGTGGCGGCGTGAGCTTCGGCAACCCCGTTACTCAGAGTAAAGATGGCCGGGATTACTCAGAGTACATGGAAGCGCTGACCGGCCATCTTTACTCTGAGTAAAGCGTTGGCGGTCATGCTGCCGTCAGCGCGGCATGTCGTCCGCCATGTACGCGCGGACGATCGTCGCGAAGTCCCGGTCCGCCTTCATGCCGAGCTTCGTGCCGAGCTCGGGCGCGAAGCGCGCCGGCCACGTCGACACGATGCGATCGATCACGGGATCGTATTGCCAGCGCACGCGGTTCGCCACGTCATCGCCCGCCACCGCGCGCAGGGCGTCGACCATCTCGCCGATCGCGACGGTGATGCCCGGCACGTTGACCGAGCGGGTCTTGCCGAACGAGGACGCCGGCGCTTCGTGGCCGATGACGAGGTTCTCGATCACCGCGCGCGGCGATTGCACCCACATGCGGGTGTTGCGATCCACCGGGCAGATCGCTTCCACACCGGACAGCGGCTCGCGGATGATGCCGCTCGCGAACGACGACGCGGCCTTGTTCGGCTTGCCGGGACGCACCGTGATCGTCGGCAGGCGCAGCGACCGCCCGTCGATGAAGCCCTTGCGCGTCATGTCGTAGACCAGCAGCTCGCCGATGGCCTTCTGGGTGCCGTAGGACGATTGCGGCATGAGGGCGGCGCTGTCGGGCACCGGATCCGGCAGGTCGCCGCCGAAGACGGCGAGCGAGCTCGTGAACAGCACCTTCGGCGGCGCGCTGCAACGGCGGCAGCGCTCGAGCAGCGTGCGCGTCGCGTCCAGGTTCACGCGCATGCCGGTGTCGAATTCGGCTTCGGCCTGGCCGCTCACCACCGCAGCCAGATGGAACACCGAGCCGGTCGCGGGCGTGATCGCGCGCGCGACGAACGCGGGGTCGGCAAGGTCGCCGGTCAAGGATTGCACGCGCGCGTCGCCGAGGGCCGGTGCGGGCGCGAGGTCGACCAGCACGATCTCGCGGATCTCGCGTTGCGTGCCCTGCGCATCGGTCAACGTGCCGCGTGCAAGCAATGCGCGCGCAAGGCGGCTGCCCAGGAAACCTGCACCTCCGGTGACGACGATCCGCATGATTCTTCCCCGATGACGATGCGCGCTCGATACGGCGCGAGGCGACTATCATAGCGTTCGCCGCGCCGGAGTTCATCCACACGCCTGCCGATGCCTGCATGGAGCCATGACGTTGCCGATGCGCTTGCCGAAGGGCGCGTGGCGGTCGTGCGCGATGCGTTCGCTCCGGCGCTTGTCGCGGCGCTGCGCGCGCAAGCCCTGCAGCGCGACGACGCCGGGGCATTGCGCCCGGCGGGTGTGGGCCGCGGCGCCGCGCACGTCATGGCCGAGTCGATCCGCGGCGATCGCATCGCGTGGCTCGACGACGCGACCACCAACGACGCGGAGCGCGCGTATCTCGCGACGATGCACGCGCTTGCGCAGGCGCTCAACCGCGATCTCATGCTCGGGCTCGCCTCGCTCGAGGCGCATTACGCGATCTACCCGCCGGGTGCGGGCTACGCGCGCCATCGCGACCGCTTTCGCGACGACGACGCGCGCGTGCTGTCCTGCATCCTGTACCTCAACGACGCGGTGGCAGCACACCGACGGCGGTGCGCTGCGCGTGCACTTGGACGATGGGCCGCCGCTGGATGTGCTGCCCGAGGGCGGCACGCTCGTGCTGTTCGCCGCGGACCGGTTCGAGCACGAGGTGCTGCCCGCGTCGCGACCGCGCATCGCGCTCACCGGCTGGTTCCGCCGCCGCACGCCGTGAACCCCGTTACTCGGAGTAACGACTCGGAGTGTTTACTCCGAGTAACGGGGCGGGGTTGACCCTGGGTCAGGTCTTGCCCGGTCGTTCGCCGCGAACGCGCGCGGTTGCGGTCCTGATCGCGTCCTCGAGATAGGCGCCGTAGAAATCCGGCGAGGCGAAGCCGATCAGAGGATCGCCGAGCGCCTTGCCATCGGCGTCGACGAGCAGCACGGTCGGCGTGAAGCGCACGTTGTAGCGCTGCGCAAGCGCGCGTTGCGTGGTGCTGTTGCCGGCGAAGTCGACGAGCGGGTCCGCGGTGTCGACCTCGACCTGGCGATACAGCACGCGATCGCGCCATTCCCCGCCGCGCGTCATCGGCACGAGGTATTCGCGCAGCAACTGGTCGCAATACGCGCAATCCCAGCGATCGAAGAAGAGCAGCAGCGGGATGCGCTCGCGCCGCGCGAGGGCGGCATCGGCCGCGAGGTCGCGCGCGGCGGGAAGGTTGAGCGCGTGGCCCGCGCCCGCGGGGTGGGATTGCGGCGCATCGGGAACGCGCGACGCCTGCGCCGCGGCCCGCAGGGGCGCGGCGAGCGCCGCATGCTAATATGCCGCACAACGTCCGGCGCCGCGCGTGCAATCGCAATTGGTCCGCTGCGCCGGCCATTCGCTTCGCTTTCCCCCGCGTGATCTCCATGGCTCCTGCTTCTCCCAGCCGCCTCGTCATCGCCACGCGCGAATCCGCATTGGCGATGTGGCAGGCCGAGCACGTCAGAGCGCGTCTGCAGGCATTATATCCGGCGTGCGAGGTGACCCTCCTCGGCCTCACCACGCAGGGCGATCGCGTGCTCGACCAGGCGCTCGCCGACATCGGCGGCAAGGGCCTCTTCATCAAGGAGCTCGAGGTCGCGATGGCCGAAGGGCGCGCGGATCTCGCGGTGCACTCGCTCAAGGACGTGCCGATGGAGATGCCGGAGGGCTTCACGCTGGCGGCGATCACCGAGCGCGAGGATGCGCGCGATGCGCTGGTGTCGAACCTCTATCGCGAGCTCGCCGGGTTGCCGGGTGGCGCGCGCATCGGCACCTCGAGCCTGCGCCGCGAAGCGCAGTTGCGCGAGCGCGATCCGCTGCTCGACATCAGGCCGCTGCGCGGCAACGTGAACACGCGCCTGCGCAAGCTCGACGAAGGCCAGTACGACGCGATCATCCTCGCCGCCGCGGGCCTGAAGCGCCTCGGCTTCGGCGATCGCATCGCCTACACCCTCGACCCCGAGGAAAGCCTGCCCGCCGTAGGACAGGGCGCGCTCGCGCTCGAGTGTCGTGCGGATCGCGCCGACGTGATCGCCGCGCTCGCGCCGCTCGCACACGAGCCGACGCTGCTCGCGGTGACCGCGGAGCGTGCATTCTCGCGCGAGCTGTCGGGAAGCTGCCACACGCCGCTCGCCGCGCACGCCGTCGATCGCCACGGCGAGCTGTGGCTGCGCGGCTTCCTCGCGAGCCGGGATGGCAGCGAGATCCTGCGCGGCCAGATGGCCGCCGTCGTGCGCACGAGCGCCGACGCGCGAAGCGCTCGGGCTCGAGCTCGCGCAGGACTTCATCGCCCGCGGCGCCAGGCGTCTCGTCGCCTGATCCGACGCCGCGCGCGGGCTAGCGATGGCGGCCGCATCCCCCGCCGATTCCGGTCCGCTTGCGCGGCGCGCGCATTCTCGTCACGCGGCCCGCGCGGCAAGCCGCAGGGCTTGCGCAACAGCTCGCCGTGCTCGGCGGCAAACCGGTCGTCTTTCCGGCGATCGCGATCCTCCCGCCCGACGATCCGGCGCCGCTCGCTGCCGCGCACGCGCGTCTTGCCGCCTACGACTACGCGGTGTTCGTGTCGGCCAACGCGGTCGAGTTCGGCGTGCCCGATCCGCGCGCGTGGCCCGTGTCGCTGATCGCATTCGCACCCGGTCACGGCACCGCCGAGGCGCTGCACGCGACCGGCATCCACGAGGTGCGGTTTCCCACACGAGCGGCAGGACAGCGACGGCCTGCTCGCGCTGTCCGAATTCACGCACGTGCGCGGCAAGCGCGTGCTGATCTTTCGCGGCGACGGCGGTCGCGAGCAGCTCGCCGACACGCTGCGCGCGCGCGGCGCGAGCGTCGACTACGTGACCTGCTATCGCCGCGCGCGGCCGGCGAGCGCGCAAGGTCTCGCGCAGCTTCTCGCGCAGGGCGCGCTCGACGCGGTGAGCATCACGCTCGAGCGAAGGCCTCGACAATCTCTGGGCGCTGCTCGACCCCGAGGCGCGCCGGCGCTGGGCGCAACTGCCGACGTTCGTTCCCCATCCGCGCATCGAAGCGCACGCGCGCGAGCTCTCGCTCACGACGGTGCTCACCGGTCCCGGCGACGCCGGCCTCATCGCCGCGTTGCTAGAATGGGCCGCTGCCAACCTTCACGGATCCTGATCATGCCGGTCGACATCATCGTCACTGCACCGCTGCCCGACTTCCTGTACGAGCCGCTCAAGCGCGATTACCGCTGCCACGATTACCATCTCGCGGCGGACAAGAGCGCGCTGCTGCGCGACGTGGGCGGACGCATCCTCGGCCTGGTGCAGGGCGGCGGCACGAGCACCCCGACGACGCTGCTCGATGCGCTGCCCGCGCTGCAGATCATCTCGGTGTTCGGCGTCGGCTACGACGGCGTGCCGGTGGATTATTGCCGCAACCGCGGCATCAAGGTGACCAACACGCCCGACGTCCTGACCGACGACGTGGCGGACGTGGCGGTCGGGCTGATCCTCATGACGGGCCGCGGCTTCGTGCGCCTCAACCGCTTCGTGCACGCGGGCGGATGGCTCGAGCGCGGTCCCGAGCTCACGACCAAGCTCGGCGGCCGGACCGTCGGCATCCTCGGCCTCGGACGCATCGGCAAGGCCATCGCGCAACGCGTGAGCGCGATGGGCATGAAGGTCGTCTACACGGGACGCAAGCCGCAGGACGTGCCGTACGATTTCGTTCCCGATCTGAAGGCGCTCGCCGCGGCGTCGGATTATCTCGTCGTCGCCTGTCCCGGCGGTCCTGCCACGCGCAACATCGTCGATGCGGACGTGCTCGCCGCGCTGGGCCGGAAGGGGACGATCGTCAACATCGCGCGCGGCTCGATCGTCGACGAGAACGCGCTGGTGCAGGCCCTGCAGAAGGGCACCATCAAGGGCGCGGGCCTCGATGCCTTCGCCGACGAGCCCAACATCCCCGCGCCGCTGCTCGCGATGGACAACGTGGTGCTGCTCCCGCACGTCGGCAGCGCGACGCGCGAGACGCGGCAGGCGATGGGCGACCTGTGCAAGGCCAATCTCGACGCCTGGTTCGCGGGGAAGCCGCTGCCCACGCTCATCCCCGAGTTGCAGGGCTGACGCGTCGCCCAATGCCGACCCCGTTACTCGGAGTAATTACTCTGAGTAACGGGGTGCGCGCAACTAGTCGCGCACGGCGCGCCACGCCGCCTGCGAGCGTCCGCTCGCGCCCTCGAAGTCCCCGGCCAGCGCCTTGAGCGCATAACGCTCGCGCTCGATCTCGCGTCGCGTGCGCACGCCGAGGCGGCGCAGCAAGCTCACCGGCGGACACCGGCCCCGGATCGCGTGCTGTGCCAGGAACGACAGCACCGCCGCGGGCAGCACGAGCCAGCGGCGGTCGCGCTTCACGCCGAGCACGAGGCCGGCAAGACCGATCGCGGCGGCGTGGAGCTCGAGCGCGCGCTCGATGTCCCACTCCCGTTCGAGCGCACGCATGCGCCGGCGCAACTCGGCACGGTCGCGGCCCGCATAGTGCCGCAGGCGCTGCATGCTCTCGCGATCGATCTGCTGGTTGATGGCGGGCGGCGTGCTGCTGCGCACGCGGGAAACCTCGGTCATGGCTGAGCTCTTGAAGTGAGGAGGTCAATCGTCCGGCGCAAGCGGCATCGGAGGCGGACGTGGCGTCCACAGCACGGCAACCATCGCGGCGATCACCAGCGCGAGCGCGACCCATTCGTTCGCTCCCGGACGCTCGCCCAGGAGCACCATGCTCGAGAACACGCCTACGACCGGCACGGGTAGCGAGGACATCGACGATATCGCCGCCGGCAGCGTGCGTGCGAGCGTGTACCACGCCCAGTGCGCGAGCGTTCCCGCGAGCGCGATGTTGTACAGGATCGCGAACCACGCACCGCCCGAGATGGAGCTGAGCGCGGGCCACGGTGCGAAGAAGGGCGCGGCGATGAACAGCGGCAGCCACCCCAGCAGCATCATCCAGCCCGTCAGCGCGTTCTGCGGGATGGGCAGCTTCCACTTGCGCAGCAGCACGGTGCCGAGGCCCCACGACATCGCGGCGCCCAAGATCAGCAGGGCGCCCGTCGGCGAGCGCTGCAGGTTACGCAGGTCGTCGCCGATCAGCAGCGCCATGCCGGCCATCCCGAGGACCAGTCCGACGATGCGCCGCCTCGACAGCGGCTCGTGCAGCCCGATCAGCGCGAAGAGGACGGTCCAGAGCGGCATCGTATACGCGAGGATCACGCCGCGCCCGGCGGACATCTGCTGCAGGCCGAACAGGACGAGCGCGTTCCAGAGCGCGAGGTTGAACGTGGCGAGCACGATCACCTTCCCCCAGTACCGGCGGGGGATGCGGATCTGCTCGCCCGAGGCCTTGGCGATGAGCAGCATCCCCAGTGCCGCGAACTGCAGCGTGCACGCGCGGAACGTGAGCGGCGCCATCTGCGTGACCCCCACCTTCAGCACGGGCCAGTTGCAGCCCCAGATCAGCGTGAGGATCAGCACGGGGACGAGCGTTGCAGGGGTGATGCCGGTCGTGGCCGGCGCAGCGGTGGCTTTCAAAGTCGTTCCTCACCATGCCCTTCAGGCGCGGTGCCTCTGTTCGTGCAATGGATCGCCGGGCGCCTAACGCGGCAGCGCTTCGCCGTGCACGCTCTGATGCAAGGCGCGCGCCTGCGTGACCCAGGCGTCGCGACGGATGCGGCCGGGAAACTCCGGCAGCCGCGCATCGAACTCGTCGATGTCGCGGTCCGTCCAGCGCGCGATCTGGCGGTACGTCGTGATGCCGAGCTGATGCAACATGCGCTCGAGCACCGGTCCGATCCCCACGATCAGCTTGAGGTCGTCGGGCGTGCCCCGCCCGCCCAGCAGCGGCGGCGGCGCCGTGTTCTCGATGTCGAGCACGAGCTGCCGATACCGCGCTGCCTCCGCGCGGGCTTCCGCAACGACACCGAAGAGCGCGGTGCGTTCCGCTGCCAGCGCGTGCAGGTGCCCGGATTCCGCCTGCAATGTCGCGATGTCCCCGCGCAACCGTGCGCATTCGCCTTCGAATGCACGCACGAGGCGCGCACGCTCGAGGTCGACCGGATCGGGCTCGCTCCCGGTCGACCGTGGCCGCAGTTTCCGCAACGGTTGCAGACGTGGCCGCGGGTGTCGCACGGGTGGCGGCGCGCTCGAGCCCGACCTCCGCAGCCTGCGCGCTCGCCGCGGCTGCAGCGCGTTCGCGATTGGCCGCGATCTGCGCCTGGATCCGTCGCGCCCGCGCATGGCCCCACACGTAGCCGCCGACGAGGACGACCACGAGCGCGACGGCAGTGAGCGTGAGTGACATTGCCGGTAGGAGACGCGGGTGCGGATCGCGCGAAGGTGCGGACGGCACGACGACGCCTGCCGGGGTGCATTGTAAGCGACTACGGGCCGCGGCGCCGCCCGTCGCGACGGCGGCTGCCGGGTCGCGCGCCACTGCTAAAATACGGGGTTCCCTCTCATCCGCGCCATGGCCGATCCGCTGCCCCCCGACGACCGCCCGGCGAGCGCCTCTCCCGGGCCGTCCGTGGAAGCGCCTGCGCCGCGGCCCGAGCCCGCTCGCGCGCCCGCGTCGGCCGGCGTGAGCAAGCGCCTGCTGGCGGCCACGCTGCTCGTCTCGATCATCGTCTCCGGCGCGGTGTGGCTCGACGATCGCCGGGCGCGGCAGGAGCTGCGGGCCGACGTCGCCCGTCACCTCGGCGCGGTCGATACCGCCGCCCAGGCGAACGCCAAGGCCCAGGGCCAGCTCGCGACCGACCTCCGCGATGCGCAGGCGAAGATCGCGTTGCTCGAGGCGCGGCTCGCCGAATCGCAGCAGCAGCAGGCTTCGCTCGAGGCCCTCTATCGCGACCTCGCGCCCTCGCGCGACGAGATCGCGATCACCGAGATCGAGCAGATCCTGATCATCGCCAGCCAGCAGTTGCAGCTCGCGGGCAACGTGCAGGCCGCGCTCTCGGCGCTGCAGCTCGCGGACGCCAAGCTCCAGCGCATGGACAGGCCGCTGTTCCTGCCGCTTGCGCCGTGCCGTGGCGCGCGATATCGACCGCCTCAAGACCGTGCCGTTCGTCGATGTCGCCGGGATGAGCCTCAAGCTCGACCAGGCGGTGACGGCGATCGACAAGCTCCCGCTCGCCATGGACGAGCGCCTGCCCGCGCCGGCCGCACAAGCGCACGCGGCCGACGAATCGGGCTGGCGGCGTCTCGTGCGCGAGATCTGGAACGACGTGCACCAGCTCGTGCGCATCGAGGTCGCCGAGCGGCCTGCCGCACCGCTCGTGCCGCCCACGCAGGCGTACTTCCTGCGCCAGAACCTCAAGCTGCGCCTGCTGTCGGCGCGCGTTGCACTGCTCAATCACGAGGACGAGGCATTCAAGGCCGACGTGATGACGGCCGAAGCGTGGCTGCGCCAATACTTCGACATGCGCGCGCGCTCCGTGCTCGCGCTGCAGGCGGCGCTGAAGCAGCTCGCGGCCACACCCACCGCCGGCGAGATTCCCGATCTCACCCGCTCGCTCGATGCGATGCGCGTGCTGCGCGCTGCGGCGGATCGCTCGCCGGCGCGCAGCGGCGGCGCCGATCGCGCGGGACGCTGACGGGCACCCGGGAAACGCCGTGCGGGTGCTCTTCTGGTTCCTGCTCCTCGCCGCGGCGGCAGTGGGGATCGCTTTGGCCGTGCGGCTTACCAGCGGCTACGCGCTGTTCGTCTCGCCACCGTACCGGGTCGAGCTCTCGCTCAATGTCTTTCTGCTGCTGCTCGTCGTCGCGTTCCTGCTGCTGTACGCAGGGGTCCGCCTGGTGCGCCGTGCGGTTGCGCTGCCGCGGGAAGTGCGCGCCCTGCGCAAGCGCCAGCAGGCCGAACGCGCGCATCAGCGCCAGGACGCCGCGGTCGTGGCGCTGCTCGAAGGCCGCTACGGCCGCGCGCGCCGCTTCGCCGAAGAGGCGCTGGAGGTGCCGCAGTCGTCCGGCCTCGCCGCGCTCGTCGCCGCACGCGCGGCGATCGAGACGCGCGATTTCGACGCTGCGCAGCGCCTGCTCGGGCGCGCCGATGCGCAGGTGCCGAGCCTGACGGTCCCGCGCCTCATGCTCGAAGCCGAGATGCGTCTCGACCAGGGGCAGGCGGTGGAGGCCCTCGCGATCCTGCAGAAGCTGCGCAAGGATGCGGGCCTGCACACGGCGGCGCTCCGGCTCGAGCTGCGCGCGCTGCAGGTGGCCGGTCGGCACGCGGAGATTCCGCCGCTCGTCGATCAGCTCGTGAAGCGCCAGGTGTACGGACCGGACGAAGCGGAGCTCGTGCGTGCCGCCGCCCATGCCGCCGAGCTCGAGGCGCGCCGCCACGATGCAGCGGGCGTGCGCGCGTACTGGAACCGCCTGCCCGAGGCCGACCAGCGCCTGCCGCGCGTTGCGCGTGCGGCAGCGGCGAGCTTCCTCGCGCTCGGCGGCGATCGGGAAGCCGCGGACATCATCGCGCGTGCGCTCGAGCGCAACTGGGACTCGACGCTGCTCATGCAATTCGCGGAATGCCGCCCTGCGGATCCGACGCGGCAGCTCGAGCAGGCCGAAGGCTGGCTGGCCGAGCACAATCAGGATCCGTCGCTGCTGTACGTGCTCGGCGTGCTGTGCCAGCGCCAGCAGCTGTGGGGCAAGGGGGAGACGTATCTCGAGGCGAGCCTCGCGCTCGAGAACACCTACGCGGCGCATCTTGCGCTGGGCGAATTGCTCGCCCGCCTCGGGCGCACGAGCGAAGCGAATGCGCATCTCGCCGCAGCGCTCAATCTCGCCCTGGCGCAGCTCAAGCAGCGGCAAGGCTGAGCGGAGGCACCTACTCGGAGTAATCGCGGCCGCAAGGCCGCCTTACTCCGAGTAGCGGGTTTGTATAGCCGCGCTCCGCGCGGCCTTGAAGACCCGCTACTCAGAGTAAAACGCGCGGCGATCCGCGTCTGCGATTGGCTGCAGCGGTGCCGCGCGTTTTACTCTGAGTAGGTGCCATCGCTTACGCTTGCCTTCCATCTCCGCGGCATAGGTAAAGCTGTCGGCGAAGAATTCGTCCTCCGGCAAGCCGCGATCGCGCGTGAACGTCGTGCGCGCCGCATCGATCATCCCCGGCGCGCCGCACGCATACACCTGATATCCGGACAGGTCCGGGAAGTCGTCGAGCACCGCCTGATGCACGAGCCCCGTCCGTCCGGGCCACTGCTCGTCCGGCGCCGGTTCCGACAGCACGGGGATGAACGTGAAGTTCGGATGCTCCTGCTGCCACGTGCTCGGCAGGTTCGGCAGGTAGAGATCGCGCAGCGCGCGCGCCCCCCAGTACAGCACCATCTCGCGCTGGTGCCTGTGATGCAGCGCGTGCTCGATCATCGCCTTGATCGGCGCGAAGCCCGTGCCGCCGGCGACGAAGACGATCGGCTTGTCGGATTCCTCGCGCAGATAGAACGCGCCGAGCGGGCCCTCGAAGCGCAGGATCTCGCGCCCCTTGAATTGGGTGAAGAGCTGATTCGTGAACAGGCCGCCGGGCACGTGCCGGACGTGCAGCTCGAGCATCGCGTCGTCGTGCGGCGGATTGGCGAGCGAGAAGCTGCGCCGGTGGCCGTCCTTCAGCAGGAAATCGATGTACTGGCCGGGCAGGAACTGCAGGCGCTCGTTCGCGGGGAGCTTGAGCCGCACGATCGCGACATCCGGTGCGGGCTTCGTGATCGTCTCCACGCGGCACGGCATGCGCTTCACCTGCACGTCGCCCACGCGCCGCACTTCCTTCACCTCGATGACGACGTCCGACAGCGGCTTCGCGCAGCAGAAGAGCGCGAGGCCGCGCTTCTTCTCCTCGTCGGTGAGGGTTGCGGCCTGGTGGCGACCGTAATCGACCTCGCCCGAGAGGATGCGGCCCTTGCACGTGCCGCACGCGCCGTTGCGGCAGCCGTACGGCAGCATGAGATCGGCCGCCATCGCGGCTTCGAGCACGGTGGTGTCGTCGGGGCACTCGAAGGAGTGATCGCTGGGCTTTATGGTAATCTGGTGCGACATGGGGTGGGTTTCCATCCGATCGTTCATCGCCGCCCGTTCTCAAGGGCGTGCGCCTTCCGGGACACCCGGCGAGACCTCGAGCACAGCGGGCGGGACGTGATCCGGGTACTGCTGATCGGCTGCGGCGACGTCGCCATGCGCACGGCAGCGTTGCTGCGGCACAAGGCGAGGCTGTATGGTCTCACCCGGCGCAAAGAGGACGTGGCCCGGCTGCGCGCCCATGGCGTCATTCCCTTGAGCGGCGATCTCGACCGGCTCGACACGCTCGGGCGGTTGCGGGCGGCGCCGTTCGCGGTGCTGCATTTCGCGCCGCCGCCGGGAGAGGGCCGCGACGATCCGCGCACGCGCAAGCTCATTGCCGCTCTCGCGAGGGCGCGAAGCATACCACAGCGATTCGTGTATATCTCGACCTCCGGAGTGTACGGCGATTGCGCCGGCGCGCGCATTGACGAACGTCGTCCCCGGCGCGCGCAGACGCCTCGTGCGCGCCGCCGCGTTGCGGCCGAGGATCGCCTGCGCGAATGGGCGGGGCGCCAGGGTGTCGCGCTGTCGATCCTGCGCGCGCCGGGCATCTACAGCGGCACGCGCCTGCCGCTCGAGCGCATCCGTCAGGGCGCGCCCGTGCTCGCGCCCGATCAGGACGTGTTCACGAACCACATCCATGCCGACGATCTCGCGCGCGCCACTGTCGCGGCACTGTTTCGCGGCCGTCCCAATCGCGCGTACAACGTGACCGACGACGCCGAGATGAAGATGGGCCACTGGTTCGACAGCGTCGCCGATGCGTTCCATCTGCCACGGCCGCCGCGCGTGACGTGGGAGGAAGCCGAGCAGCGCATCGCGCCCATGCTGCTGTCCTTCATGAGCGAGTCGCGCCGGCTCTCGAACGCCCGCATGAAGCGCGAGCTGCGCGTGCGCCTGCGCTATCCGACGCCCGAGGCGCTGCTCGAGGACATCGCGCCGCGCGACCTGCGCAAGCAACTCGCGCTGCCGCTATGAGCAGCATGCGACGACCACAGCCGCGCCCGGCGGGCGGCGGCTCGCTCCCCGAACCGCGGGCGAGCCTCCTCGATCGCATCGAGACGCGGCTGAACGTCTACGAGCGCCTGATTCGCCTCGACAAGCCGATCGGCACGCTGCTGCTGCTGTGGCCCACGATGTCCGCGCTCTGGATCGCGTCGGGCGGGCGGCCGAGGCTCACGCAGATCCTCGTGTTCGTGATGGGCACGCTGCTCATGCGCTCGGCGGGCTGCGCCGTCAACGACTGGGCGGACCGCGACTTCGACCCGCACGTCAAGCGCACGGCCGATCGACCGCTCGCCACCGGCGCGATTCCGCCGTGGGAAGCCTTGCTCGTCGCGGCGGTGCTCGCGTTCCTCGCGTTCGTGCTGGTGCTGTTCACGAATCGCACGACGATCCTGCTGTCGTTTCCCGCGGTGATCATCGCCATCGTCTATCCTTTCACCAAGCGTTTCTTCGCGCTGCCCCAGGCGTTCCTCGGGCTCGCGTTCTCGTTCGGCATTCCGATGGCGTTCGCGGCGGTGTACGACGCCTCGATGCCGCTCGCGTGGTGGCTGCTCGCGATCAATCTGTTCTGGGTGATCGCCTACGACACCGAGTACGCGATGGTCGACCGCGACGACGATCTGCGCCTGGGCATCAAGACCTCGGCCCTCGCGTTCGGGCGTTACGACGTGCTCGCGGTGATGATCTGCTACGCGATCTACCTCGCGGGCATGGTGTGGATCGGGCAGGTCAGCGGCCTCGGCGCGTACTACTACGCGGGGCTCGCGTGCGCCGCGCTGATCGCGGTGTGGCACTACGCGATGATCCGCACCCGCACCCGCGAAGGCTGCTTCCGGGCATTCCTGCACAATCACTGGCTCGGGCTGGCGGTGTTCGCGGGTGTGGCCCTCGACTACGTGCTCAACGCGCAAGCGTGGCCGCGCCTGGGCTGATCGTCGCGCTGCGCTCGCGCGGCGCGACGCGGCATGCGAGCATCGCGCGCGCCCGGCGTCGCTGCGTGCAAGCCCCGCGTTGCGCGCGCGAGCATGGCTCGCAATCGCATTCGTGCTCGCGACGAGCGCGGCGTTTGCGGCGCCGACCCTCGAGCGCGTCACGTTCACGAGCTACGACCTCGACGCGCACGGCATGCCGCTGGAGCTGCGCGGGCAGCTGTTCCGTCCCGAGGGCGCTTCCTCCGCGCGACTTCCCGCGGTCGTCGCGCTGCACGGTTGCGGCGGCATGTACAGCATCGTCAAGGCGCGGCGCAACGTGCTCACGTTGCGCCACCGCGCCATGGCCGACCTCCTCACGGCCGAGGGCTATGCGGTCCTGTTTCCGGACAGCTTCCGGCCGCGCGGCCGCGAGCAGATCTGCTCCGTGCCCGCCGCGCGACAGCCGATCACCCAACGCAACCGGCTGCTCGATACGCTCGGCGCGCTCGCGTATCTGCAGGGGCGCAGCGACATCGATGGCGAGCACGTGGCCGTCCTCGGCTGGTCGCACGGCGGCACGGCGGTGCTCGCCGCGATGAACGCACGCGATCCGCTCGTGCAGCGCTACCGCAGCGAGGCAGCGACGTACTTCCGCACGGGCATCGCGTTCTACCCCGGCTGCTTCGGCGCGCTGCGTGCGCGTACGGGTTATGCCCCGGCGTCGTCGTTGCTGTTGCTGGTGGCCGGCAGCGACGACTGGACGTCGCCGCGACCGTGCATCGCGCTCGTCGATCGACTTCGCGCAGCGCAGGAGCCGGCGAGCATCGTCGTCTATCCCGACGCGTATCATGGCTTCGACGGACCCGACGGCGAGCCGCGGCGGCATCTCGACCTGCCCAACGGCGTGCACCCGGGGCAGGGCGTCACGCTGGCGGTGAACCCCGCGGCGCGCGACGATGCCTACTTGCGCGTGCGCGCCGCCTTGCGCGAAGCGCTCGGAACACGTTGACCTCAGGGAGAACTGCGATGGCCCATTTGCGCGTGCTGCTCGGCCTGCTCGTGGCGTTGCTTGCGTTTGCCTTGCGTGCACAGCCGCTCGCGCCGGACATCGTGGTCGTGAAGATCGTGGATGCCCCGGTCGCGGACGTGTGGAAGGCGTGGACGACGCCGGAAGGCATCGAAAGCTTTTTCGCCCCGAAGGCCGCGAAAGTGGAGCCGTGGCCGGGCGGTGCGTTCGAGCTGTGGTTCGGGCCCACGCTGCCTGAAGGCTCGCGCGGCAGCGAAGGCTGTCGCGTGCACAGCGTGAAGCCGATGGAGCAGTTCGTCTTCGAGTGGAACGCGCCGCCGACGATCCCGGCGATCCGGCCGCTGCGCACGCTCGTCTACCTCGATTTCCGTTCCCTCGACGGCGATCGCACCGAAGTCACCCTGCGCAACTTCGGCTACGGTCACGGCGAGGACTGGGCGAAGGCGCGGGCCTATTTCGAACGCGCGTGGCCTGCCGTCATGGCGAGCCTGCAGAAGCGCTTTGCGCGCCCGCACGGATGACGATGCGCGAAGGAGAGGCGATGGACGCGAACGACGAATGGCGCGACCGGGTCGTGGTGGTCACCGGCGCGAGCAAGGGGATCGGACTTGCGTGCACGGCGCTGTTCGCCGCGCGGGGCGCGCGCGTCGGCATGATCTCGCGCAGCCGCGAGAACCTGGATGCTGCCGTGGCACAGCTCGATGCGGGCGCTGTGACGCATCGGGTCGCCGCCGATCTCGCGGATGCGGGCACGGCGCAACGCGCCTTCGACGACATCGAGCGCGCGCTCGGGCCGGTGGACGTGCTGATCAACAGCGCGGGCGCGGCCAAGCGGTATGCGCCGCAGGACCTCGAACGCCGTTGCATGGCACGACGCGATGCAGGCGAAGTTCTTCCCGTACATCCACGCGATGGACGCTGCGTTGCGCTCGATGGCGGCGCGCCGGACGGGGAGCATCGTGAACATCATCGGCGTGGGAGGCAAGGTCGGCAGCCCGATTCACCTGCCCGGAGGGGCCGCGAACGCCGCGCTGATGCTCGCCACCGTCGGGCTCGCGAAGGCGTATGCGCCGCAGGGCATCCGCATCAACGGCATCAATCCCGGGCCGACGCTGACGGGACGCGTGCAACAGGCCGTGGAAGCCGAGGCCCGCATGACAGGTCTCGCGCCGGCGGAGGTGAGGGCCCGCGCCGAAGGGCGCATTCCCCTCGGTCGGTACGGGACGGCCGAAGAAGTGGCGCAGCTTGCGCTGTTCCTCGCATCGACGGCGGCGAGCTACGTGACCGGCGCCATCGTGCCCATGGACGGCGGCGCGAATTCGGTGGTGTGAACGACGCATCTCCGGGCCCCCGGAGGGACCGCAGAGGTACACCGGAGGTCGGTGTCAGCGACGGCCGGTTTCGCGAATCGAGGAACGTGAACGCCGTGCTGATCGCGCACGCGCCGGCGAACACCATGATCGCCTGGTCCCACGCGTGCGCGACGTCGCCGGTCGCGCGCCCGCGATCGAGCACCCAGCCGACGAGCGGCTGCAGGATGCCCGTGCCGAGAAAGATGCCGACGTTCACCACGCTCGTCGCGATGCCGGAATGCTCCGGGCGGTTCACTTCCTTGGCGACCGTCCACGTCAGCACGAACCCGGGCACGAGCATGCCCATCAGGAAGAACCACGCGAGCGTGGCCGGCAACGGCCATTGCACGTGCACGAGCCACGGCAGCCACGACGCCGTGTACAGCACGGCGTACACGCGCATGACGCCGGCGCGATTGCGCAGCCGGTCGGAGAGGATGCCGATCGCGACCGAGCCGATCGCCACACCCAGCAGCAGGACGCTGGCGTGCTGCGCGGCGGTGACGCGCGCCATGCCGTAGACGTCCTGCAGGAACGGCACGGCCCATAGTCCCGCGAACGCGAGGTAACTGCTCCCGATACCGATGTTCACGAAGAAGCCCGGCCATGTCGCGGGATTGCGCAGCACCTGCCGCACGGCCATCGTCCAGTGCACGCGCACCGCGTCAACCGGCGGCGACGGCTGCAACGGTGCGAAGCCGAGGTCCTGCGGCCGGTCGCGCACCTTGATCCACGATGCGATGGCGATCGCCAGCGACAGCGCACCGAGACCGACGAACACGACGCGCCACGACATCCGGGTGACCAGCCACGCGAGCGGCGCGCCGGCGATGACCGCGCCGAGATTGCCCGCGAACAGGATGTAGCCGTTGAGCGTCGCAAAGCGATTCGCGGGAAACCACGCGGCGTTCACCTTGAGGATGGCGATGAACGCGACCGACACGCCGACGCCGACGAGCGTGCGCCCCAGGGCGGCGATCTCCCATCCGGGCGCGAGCCCGAATGCGAACGAGCCGACGGCGGCGATCAGCGAGCCCGCCGCAACGATGCGCCGGGGGCCGAGCGTGTCCGCGAGCACGCCCACCGGAATCTGGAGCAGCGTGTAGACATAGAAGTACGTCGCCGCGAGCGTGCCGAGCACCGCGCCGCTGATCGCGAACGCGCGTGTGAGCTCGCCCGCGATGGCCGCAGGCGCCGTGCGATGGAAGAACGAGAGGACGTAGCTCGCCAGGGCGATGACGAACACGATGCGTCGCGCGCGCAGGAAACGCGCGTCGCTCGTGGCGGGCGGCGAGGTCATGGCCGCATTGTAGCCGCGCGTTAGAATGGCGCATGAGCTTCAGCTACGCGGACCTGCGCGAGTTCATCGCGGCGCTCGAGCAGCGCGGGGCGTTGCGGCGGATCGCGCGCGAGGTCGATCCGCGCCTCGAGATGACCGAGATCTGCGATCGCGTCCTGCGCAGCGGCGGTCCGGCGCTGCTGTTCGAGCATCCGACGGGGCATTCGATGCCGGTGCTCGCCAATCTCTTCGGCACGCCCGAGCGCGTCGCGCTCGCCATGGGCCAGGAATCGGTGAGCGCGTTGCGCGACGTGGGCACGCTGCTCGCGCAGCTCAAGGAGCCCGAGCCGCCGAAGGGCTTGCGCGACGCCTGGGAGAACACGCGGCCGGTGTTCATGCAGGTGCTCAACATGGCGCCCAGGGAGCGCCGCAATCCGCCGTGCCAGGAGATCGTGTGGGAGCGCGACGACGTCGATCTCGCGCGCCTGCCGGTGCAGACCTGCTGGCCCGGCGATGCGGGACCGCTCATCACGTGGGGCCTGACCGTCACGCGCGGGCCGCGCAAGCAGCGCCAGAACCTCGGCATCTACCGCCAGCAGGTGATCGGGCGCAACAAGGTGATCATGCGCTGGCTCGCGACACGCGGCGGTGCGCTCGACTTTCGCGATCATCGCGAAGCCCATCCCGGACAGCCGTTCCCCGTCGCGGTAGCGCTCGGGGCCGATCCCGCGACGATGCTGGGCGCGGTTACCCCGGTGCCCGACACGCTGTCCGAGTATCAGTTTGCAGGACTGCTGCGCGGCGCGCGCACGGAGATCGCCACGTGCCTCACGCACGACCTGCAGGTGCCGGCGAGCGCCGAGATCGTGCTGGAAGGCTTCCTGCAGCCGGATGCGGCCGATCCCAGCGGCTACGAGACGGCGCTCGAAGGGTCCGTTCGGCGATCACACCGGCTACTACAACGAAACCGAGCGCTTTCCGGTGTTCACGATCGAGCGCATCACGATGCGGCGCGATCCGATCTATCACTCGACCTACACCGGCAAGCCGCCCGACGAGCCGGCGGTGCTGGGCGTTGCGCTCAACGAAGTGTTCGTGCCGCTGCTGCGCAAGCAGTTTCCGGAGATCGTCGACTTCTACCTGCCGCCGGAGGGCTGCTCCTATCGCCTCGCGGTGGTGTCGATGCGCAAGCAGTATCCCGGCCACGCGAAACGCGTGATGTTCGGCGTGTGGAGCTTCCTGCGCCAGTTCATGTTCACCAAGTTCATCGTCGTGACCGACGACGACGTCGACGTGCGCGACTGGAAGGACGTGATCTGGGCGCTCACCACGCGCGTGGACCCCGAGCGCGACACGCTCATCGCGGAGTCCACGCCGATCGATTACCTCGATTTCGCCTCACCCGTCTCGGGCCTGGGGTCGAAGATGGGCATCGACGCGACGAACAAGTGGCCGGGCGAGACGACCCGCGAATGGGGCCGTCCGATCGCCATGGACCCGGCGGTGAAGGCGCGTGTGGACGCGCTTTGGAGCGAGCTCGGGCTCGATTGACGCGCTTACCCCGTTACTCAGAGTAATTACTCCGAGTAACGGGGTTCGGTTGGGCTAGTCGCCGCGGCGGCCGATCAGCATCCCGGCGACCAGGCCCACGAGCGCGGCGGCGCCGAGCACCGGCCACGGATTCTCGTGCACGTAATCGTCGGTGAAGCGCGCGGCCTCCCGGGCGCGCTCCACTGCCTGTCCGCGCAATTCCTCCAGGCGCAGCTTGGCGCTGAGCAGCTTCGCTTCGACCTCGCTGCGCATGGCGCGCGCTTTTTCGCCGGATTCGGTGTTGGCGCGCCGGAGCATGTCCTCGGCGTCGTTGATGAGCGAGGAGAACTCGTCGACCACGCGATCGCGCGTGCTGTCGGTGCTATCGGACATTGGGACCTCCGCTGTGGGATGCGCTGGATTGCAGATCCATTATAGGCGCCGCGGCGAAACGTGCGCCGCGTGCGGCGCCGGGCCGCGCCGCGTATAGTGGCGGGCCCGTACCTCAGCAAGGAGAGCCCATGCCCCTGCGACTTCCTGCGCTCGATCCTTTTGCGGTCCCCGAAAAGAGCGGCAGCGGCTATCCGGAGCCGCTGCGCTCGCGCGTCGCCGCGCGCATGAAACGCAGGCTCGGCGATGCCTGCGGCCTCACGCAGTTCGGCGTGAACCTCGTGACGCTCGGGCCGGGCAGCGAGTCCGCGCTTCGGCACTGGCACACGCTCGAGGACGAGTTCGTGTACATCCTCTCCGGCGAGCTCGTGCTCGTCACGAACGAGGGCGAGCAGGTGCTCGCGGCGGGCATGTGCGCGGGCTATCCGGCCGGCGCGCGCGACGCGCATCACCTCGTGAATCGCTCCGCGCGCGCCGGCGACCTATCTCGAGGTCGGCACGCGCGTGCCCGGCGACAACGCGTTCTATCCCGACGACGATCTCATGTGGATCGAGCGCGAGACGGGCATCGTCGCTGCGCACAAGGACGGTCGCGCGTACTGAAGAGCCCATTGAACGACGCGACGCCGCCCACATGTAGGGGGCGGTCGAGCCCGCATCGCTCGCGCGAAGGAGGCACGATGGCCGATTTTCCCGCTCCGCAGACTATCAATTCCGACGTTCCGGTCACGGCGACGCTGATCGCGTACCTGTTGTTCGGCATCGGCGCCGTGGCGGCGCTCGTGTCGTCGGGCTTCCCGGTCGTGGCGCCGCTGTTCGGCGTGCTGGGCATCGTCGGTGTGATCATCGCGTACGTGAAGCGCGACGAGGCGCGCGGCACGTGGGTCGCCTCGCACCTGCGCTGGCTCATCCGCACGTTCTGGTACTCGCTGCTGTGGGCGGTCGTCGGCGGCCTGGTGCTGGTGCTGCTCGGCATCGTCCTCATCGGCATCCCGATCGCGTTGCTGATCTGGGCCGTCGCGTCGATCTGGGTGATCTATCGCGTGATCAAGGGCTACCTGCTGTTCAAGGACAGCAAGGCCATTCCGGGGATGTAGCGGCGCAAGCTCGCGCGACAGGCGGCGCAGCGCGGCGCGTGCGCCGCCGGTACCCTGCCTGCGATGTTGGCGCGGCTTGCGACGACCCTGCCTACTTCGTGAGTCGCGCGAGCAGCTGCGCGCGGTAGCCGCGCTCGCGGCGCAGCGCACCCGCGCGGCCTCTCGCCTCGAGCGCGGCCTCGAGCACCGCGAGGCGCGCATGGGCGCGCGTGCGCTCGCCGTCGTCGCTCACCACCGCCAGCAGCCGATGCAGGTCCGCGATCTCCTTGCGGTCCTCGAGCTCGGGCGGGATGAAGCCGGCATTCTTGAGCAGGCGATAGGCGACGCGCGACTCCTCCGGGACCATGCGGTCGTCTTCGAGGTCGAGCGGCTTGCCCGCGCCGGGCAGGTTGTCGAAGGCGCCTTCGCGCATCGCTTCCTCGATGCGTTGCTCGGCGAGCAGAAAGAAGAGGCTCATGATCAGGGCGTCCCCGGGCGCGATTCGGCGGCGTTGCGATAGACCCATTGGACCAGGAAGTCGAGCGCGGGTTGCCCGCGCCCGGCCTCCGGATGATTGATCAGCGCGACCACGATCCAGCGCCGCCCGTCGGTGTCGATGACGTAGCCCGCGAGCGCGCGCACGCCTTCGAGCGTTCCCGTCTTGAGCAGCGCCTGGCCCGCGACGGGCCGCTCGACGAAGCGACGCTCGACCGTGCCGTCGGTCGCGGCGACGGCGAGGGAGCTTGCGAACTCCTCGCGAATGGGGCTTGCGTCGGCCGCGAGCAGCAGACGCGCGAGCCCCGTTGCCGCTGATGCGCTCATGCCGCGAGAGGCCGGAGCCGTTCTCCAGCACGAGCCCCGGGATGCGCAGGCGGTGCGCGCGCAGCCAGTGCTCGATCGCCAGCGCCGCCGTTGCGGTCGTGGCGGGCGGCGGCGCGTCGGTCGTCCCGAGGGTGAGGAACACCTGCCGCGCCATCACGTTGTTCGACAGCTTGTTGATGTCGCGCACGATGTCGTAGAGCGGTGGCGATTCGAGCACGGCGAACGGCGCCGCGCCGGGCGGCACGCGGCCTTCGCGCCACGCGCCGTCGAACGTGCCGCCCGCAGCGCGGAAGTAGGTCGTGAACATGCCGTGGACGTACGTCGGCAGGTCGAGCAGCGCCACGTACCACGAGCGCTCGCCGCAGGTCGCCGGATACGTGCCGAGGAATGCGATGTCGGCCTCGCTGCGATGGTCGTCGACGATCGCCCGCACGCTGCTTCGCCAGTCGTCGCAGGGCGCTTCGGCGAGCGGCGGTGCGGAGCCCACGTGCACGGCGGGCAGCGGGGGCTCGAGGGTCACGTCGGTCGCGGTACCGTCCGCATTGGGCGCGAACACGACGCGCACGCTGTTGAAGTTGACCAGCAGCGCATCGGGACCGACGTTGTACGGCCGCAGCGGTGCGCCGTCGAAGGCCGCGCGATCGTGCGGCGGCACGGCGAAGTACGAGCGATCGAGCACGAGATCGCCTTCGATGCGCGCAAGGCCGCGCGAGCGCAGCGTGGCCATGAACGCCTGCCACTGCTCGATCGTGATCTTCGGGTCGCCGTAGCCCTTGAGGATCAGGTTGCCCTTCAGCACCCCGTCCTCGAGCGGGCCGTCGAGGTAGGCCTCCGTGCGCCAGCGATATTCCTTGCCGAGCGTCTGCAGCGCGACGTAGGTCGTGACGAGCTTCATCACCGACGCCGCGCTCATCGGGCGGGTTGCGTTGTGGAAGAACAGCGGACCGCGGCTGCCCGCTTCCTGCACGAACACCGCGACCGCGCTCGTGGGAATGCCGCTCTCGGCGAAGGCGCGCGCGACCGCGCGCGGCAGGATCGCATGCGCGACGCTGCACGCCAGCGCGAGCGCGATCACCGCGCACGCACGCAGGAAGACCCGCTGCCGGGTGCCGGGGCCCATGCTCATGCCTCGTCGACGATCTCGAGCGTGCGCTCGACGAGTTGCGCGAACTGCGCGTCGCTCGTGACGTACGGCGGCATGAAGTACACCGTGCGCCCGATGGGCCGAAGCAGCAGCTCGCGCCGGAGGCCCTCGCCGAAGCACCAGCGGGCGAAATCCGGGCGCTGCGTCTCGATCTCGAACGCCCAGATCATCCCGCAATGCCGGAAGGCGCGCACCTTCGCGTGCGTGGCGAGCGGCTGCGCGAGCGCGGTCCAGCGCCGTGCGCGATCGCGATTGCGGGCGACGACGTCCTCGTCGCGAAACAGATCGAGCACCGCGAGCGCCGCGGCGCACGCGAGCGCATTGCCCGTGTACGAGTGCGAATGCAGGAAGCCGCGCGTCACCTCGTCGTGATAGAACGCCTCGAACACGCGATCGGTCGCGAGCACGGCGGAGAGCGGCAGGTAACCGCCGGTGATGCCCTTCGACAGGCACATGAAATCCGGTGCCGGTGCGCCCGCTTGCTCCCAGGCGAACAGCGTGCCGGTGCGGCCGAACCCGGTCATGATCTCGTCGGCGATGAGCAGCACGTCGTAGCGCGTGCACGCGGCGCGCGCGCGCTGCAGGTAATGCGGGTGGTACATCGCCATTCCGGTTGCGCCCTGCACGAGCGGTTCCAGGATGAGCGCCGCCGTGGTGGCGTGGTGGGCTTCGAGATGCCGCTCGAGCGCGTCCGCTGCGCGCGCCGCGACTTGCTGCGCGTCCTCGCCTGCCCGTGCCGCGCGCGCGTCGGGGGACGGCACGCGGGCATGGTGCTGCAGGAGCGGCGCGTAGGTGTCGCGAAAGAGCGCGACGTCCGTGACGCCGAGCGCACCGAGCGTCTCGCCGTGATAGCTGTCGGCGAGGCTCACGAAGCCGTTCTTCTCCGGCCGTCCCGCGTTGTGCCAGTAGTGGAACGCCATCTTGAGCGCGATCTCGACCGCGGACGCGCCGTCGGAGCCGTAGAACGCGCGGCCGAGGCCGGCGGGGGCGAGCGCGGCGAGACGTTCGGACAGCTCGATCACCGGGGCATGCGTGAAGCCCGCCAGCATCACGTGCTCGAGCCGTCCGAGCTGTGCAGCGATGGCGGCATTGATGCGCGGATGGCAATGGCCGAACAGGTTCACCCACCACGAGCTCACCGCATCGAAGTAGCGCCGCCCTTCGAAGTCGAACAGCCACGGGCCCGCACCGCGGGCGATGGGCACGAGCGGAAGCTGCTCGTGCACCTTCATCTGCGTGCACGGATGCCACACCGCGCGCCGGCTGCGCTGCGAGCCAATCCTCGTTGCTGCCGGTGTGGCCGCTGCCGGCTGCAATCGGGCTCATGGCGACTCTTACCGGCGGCCGTGCCGTGCCTGCATGCCCGCCACCGCGGTGACGAGCTCGCGCGCGATGCCGGGCTCGCGCACCGAGTGGCCGGCGTCGGGCACCACGACGTATTGCGCCTCGGGCCACGCGCGGGCGAGGGCGTCGGCGGTCACGATCGGGCACACGACGTCGTAGCGGCCCTGCACGATGGTGCACGGCAGATGGCGGATGCGGCCGAGGCCCTCGAGCAGCGTGTTCTCGCGCATGAACGCCTTGTGCACGAAATAGTGCGCCTCGATGCGCGCGATGGCGAGCGCGCTCGCATCCTGCTCGATGCGGGTGAGCTGCGGATTCTGGGGCAGCAGCGTGGAGCACGCCGATTCGTAGCGGTCCCACGAGCGCGCGGCGGGCAGGTGCACCGCCGGGTCGGGATGCGTGAGGCGCCGATAGTAGCTTTGCAGCAGCGCGCTGCGCTCCGCGGGCGGGAGGAACTCGACGAACGCGCGCGCGGCTTCGGGATAGATCGTGCCCATCCCGTGCAGGAACCAGTCGAGCTCGCTCGAACGAGCGAGGAAGATGCCACGCAGCACCAGCGCCGTGCAGCGTTGCGGCTGCGCCTGCGCGTAGGCGAGCGCGAGGGTCGATCCCCACGAGCCGCCGAAAAGCATCCAGCGCTCGATGCGCAGCGCTTCGCGCAGGCGCTCGATGTCGGCGACGAGATGTGCGGTCGTGTTGTCGGTGAGATCGGCGACCGGTGTGGAGCGCCCGGCGCCGCGCTGATCGAACAGGATGATGCGCCAGAACGCGGGATCGAAGAACCGGCGATGGTGCGGAAGGCAGCCGCCGCCGGGCCCGCCGTGCAGGAACAGCACGGGCACGCCCTGCGGATTGCCGCAGGCTTCCCAGTACAGGCTGTGCACGGCGTCGACCGCAAGCCGGCCCGTCGTGTAGGGCTCGATCGGGGGGTAGAGGATTTCCGGGGGACTGAGCGGCAAGGACGACACGAAGGGAACGCCTGCGGATCACGGGGATGCGGCCACACGTCGTGGCCGCGCAGCAGGCATTGTAGGGCAGGCGTGGGGCGCGTTCGCACCGACGCGAAACACAGGGTTGCCGCGAGCACGGGTACGGGCGCGTGCTCGCGGCGGCTGGCTTCAGCGCGAGGCGCGCGTCAGCGCGTCTTCTTCCAGGCGATGACCTTCTGCTTCTGCTCGCCCAGGCCCTGGATGCCGAGGGTCATCGTGTCGCCGGGCTTGAGGAACTGCGGCTCGGGCTTCATGCCCATGCCGACACCCGGCGGCGTGCCGGTGGCGATCACGTCGCCCGGCAGCAGCGTCACGTACTTCGACGTGTCGGCGACGATCTGCGCGACGCCGAAGATCATGGTGCGCGTGTTCCCGGTCTGCTTGCGCTCGCCGTTGACGTCGAGCCACATGTCGAGGTTCTGCACGTCCTCGATCTCGTCGGGCGTCACGAGCCACGGGCCGATGGGGCCGAACGTGTCGCAGCCCTTGCCCTTGCTCCACTGGCTGCCGCTCTTCTTCAACTGGAAGTCGCGCTCGGACACGTCGTTGATGAGGCAGTAGCCGGCCACGTACCTGAGGGCGTCCTTCTCCTCGACGTAGCGCGCCGTGCGCCCGATCACGATCCCGAGCTCGACTTCCCAGTCGCCGTGGGTCGAGTCCCTGGGCAGCATCACGGTGTCGTTCGGGCCGACGATGCACGAAGGAGACTTGTAGAACAGGACGGGATATTCGGGGATCGGCATCCCGGCTTCCTTCGCGTGATCGGCGTAGTTGAGGCCGATCGCGAGGAACTTCGACGGTTGCGCGACGCACGGGCCGAGGCGAACGCGTCCGGTGACCTTGGGCAGGCGCGCCACGTTGAGGCTGCGCAGCTCCTTCATCGAGGCGGGCGAAAGCGTCGTGCCGTCGATGTCCTTGATCTTGCGCGAGAGGTCGCGCAGGGTGCCTTCTTCGTCGATGAGGCCGGGCTTCTCGGCCCCGGGCGGGCCAAAACGTACCAGTTTCATGTTGTGCCTTCGTGAATGACTGGGGTGGACGGTGCGAGGCGCATTTTACGCCAGCGCGGCAATCGCGCTCCCGCCTTCAGATCGTCATGCCGCCGTCGACGGAGTACACGTTGCCGGTCGCGAACGCGGACTCGTCCGACGCGAGAAACACCACGACCGGCGCGATCTCCTCGGGTTTCGCGAGGCGCCCCATCGGCTGGCGCGCGATGAAGTTCTTGCGCGCCGCCTCGGGGTCGGGGAAGGCGTTGATGCGCTCGTGCAGCGATGGCGTGTCCACCGTGCCCGGGGCGATGGCATTGCAGCGGATGCCCTTCGTCACGTAGTCGGCGGCCACCGCCTTGGTGAGGCCGATCACGGCCGCTTTCGATGCGCCATACACGAAGCGGTTGGGCAGGCCCTTGATGCTCGAGGCGATCGAGCTCATGTTGATGATGCTCGCGCCCACGCCGTCCTTCGCGAAGCGCTCCAGCATCTTCGGCAGCGCGTTGCGGATGGTCATGTACATCGCGCGCGCATTGAGGTTGAAGCTGAAGTCCCAGTCCTTCGGCTCGCAGTCGAGGATCGTGCCGTTGTGCACGTAGCCCGCGCAGTTGAACAGCACGTTGACCGGCGGCAGCTCCGCAAACGTGCGCGCGATCGCGGCGTCGTCGAGAACGTCGAGCTCGCGCGCGACGATGTTCTGCGCGCCCGCGAAGCGCTCCAGCAGCTTCGGGTTGACGTCGGTGGCGTAGACCGTCGCACCCTCGCGCGCCATCGCACGCGCCGTCGCTTCGCCGATGCCCTGTCCTGCCGCCGTGATCAGCGCCGTCTTTCCCGCGAGTCTGCCGCTCATTCAAGTGCTCCGTCGTCGTCCGGTGAAACGACCATCTTACAACGACGCCGAAGCGGCGCCATTCGCCCCCACCCGTGGCCCGCCGCGGATGCGCGCACACGGCGCAGCGCGCGCAGCCGATCGGTGCGCGCGCCGGTTCAGCGCGCGCAAGAGGCTCAGCGCACGCGATCGAGCAGCGCCGACCGGGAAATGCCGCAGCACGTGACCGACCCGCAGCGCATCGCCTTCGACCCCGACGCGCTCGCCGGTGAGGCGATCGACATACGCGCCGCGCGGCAGCGCTTCGAGCGCGACGGCCGTGTTGCGCCAGACCTCGTCACCCACGGGCAGCACGTCGGGCTCGCGCGCGAGCCCGACGAACAACCGGCCGGTCACCACGATGCAGCATTCCTCGCTGGTGCGTGCGCGCGAACGCGACCCCATGCGCGGCGCGCTCGCCGCCGGTCGGCAAGGGCACGTATGCACCGTCGCGAAAGAGCGCGGTGCGTTGCGCGCGCAGACGCAGCGCGTTCCACACCACCCAGAGCTTGGGCTGGCCGTTCGCGAACGCATCGAACAGCGAGCGCACGCGCGGGCCGCGTTCGCCCTCGGGCGCGTCCGCGAGAGCCCGCAGCTCGTCGAGGCGCCTGCGCCGCAGCTCGTAGTCGACCGGCCGCCGGTTGTCGGGGTCGACCAGGCTCAAGTCGAGCGTCTCGTTGCCCTGATAGATGTCGGGCACGCCCGGCGAGGTCAGCTTGAGCGCGGCCATCGCCACGCTGTTGAGCGTGCCGAACCACGAGAAGAACGGGCGCTGCGCGCAGGAGGTCCTCGAGGAACAGGTTGCGCTCGCCGGGCGCGAGCAGGCCCTCGACGAAGCCCGTGAGCGCGGCCTCGTACTCCGTGTTGACGTTGATCCAGCTCGTGCTCGCCTTCGCTTCGCGCGCGGCCTTGACCGCGTAGGCCTTGATGCGTTCCCGGTACTCCGACAGCGCGCCATCGTCCAGCGCACCTTCCGGCAGGCTGCCGATCAGCGTCTGGTACAGGAGGTATTCGTCGTTGCGGCTCGGGGCCGGCGCGCCCTTCGAGCGTGCGCTTCTTGCTGCGGTTCATCCGGCTCCAGCGCCGCACGAGCAGGCGCCACGCGCCCGGCATCTCGGAGATGAGATCGATGCGCGCGCGCACGTCCTCGGAGCGCTTGTTGTCGTGCGTCGAGGTCGCGATCAGCGTGTGCGGCCAGCGCGCGGCGCGATCGGCGTTGGCGGCATGGAACGCGCTCACGCTGGTGCCGAAGCGGTCCGGGTCGCCGCCGACCTCGTTGAGCGACACGAGACGGTTGAAGACGTACAGCGCCGTGTCCTCGACGCCTTTCGCGGTCACCGGCGCGGTGAACTGCTGGAAGCGCATCGCGAAGGCACGGCAGGCACTGCGCAGCGCTTCGCCGGCCTCGCCCGGCGGACGCACGAGCAGCACGTTGCGCACGAAGTCGAACACGCTCACGTCGGCCGCGCGACTGCGCCGCCGTGCGCGCGCGATCGCCCATTCGATGTGGCGCCGGTCGCTGGTCGAGACGCGATCGCTCACATAGGTGCGATACACCGGGAACGCCGCCGTGACCTCGATCAGCGCCTCGCGCAGCACGTTGTACGTGAAGTCGCGCGTGTGCAGGTCGGCGCGCGCGATTCGCGAGCAGGCGATGCGCGAGCACGGCGAGCTCGGCGGCGAGCGTGCTCTGCATCACCGCGCGCTTGCCGCGTCATGACCGCGGTGTCGAAGTCCGATCGCCTCGTCGCCCACGAACGCGCGCCACGCGCGATCCACCCGCGCCTTCGCGGACGCATCGACGAACAGCCCGGTGACGAGGTTCGCGAAGCGGTAGCCGGTGGTGCCGTGCACGGCCCAGGTCACGGGCAGCGTCCTCGTGCGCGGCGAGGATCTTCTCGACGACGACGTACAGCGGGCGCTCGCGCGCCGTCGCGGGCGGCAGTCCGGTCGCCTGCACGTAGCTCTCCTGCAGGCGCTCGAAGTAGCGCGCCGGATCGTGCAATCCGTCCGGATGGTCGATGCGCAGGCCGTCGACCTTGCCCGCCGCGGCGAGCGTTCCCACCAGCCGGTGCGTGGCCTCGAACACCGCCTCGTTCTCGGTGCGCAGCGCCGCGAGGTCGTTGATGTCGAAGAAGCGGCGGTAGTTGATGTCGTCGGCCGCAACGCGCCAGTAGGCGAGCCGGAACGCCTGCGCCTCGAGCAGCATGTGCAGCGCCGCCATCGACGTGGCGTGCTCGCCCGGGCCGTTGAACTCCGCCAGCGCCGTCTCGATGCCCTGGCGCAGGGCGGGATGCTCGTCCACGAGGCGCGCGAGCTGCGTCTTGAGCGCTTCCTTGGCTTCGTGCCGCGCCGGAATGTGCGACGCCGGGGTGGCATGGCGCGCAGGCAGGCTGTCGAGGCCGGCCATGAGATTGGCGAGACGCGTCGCGGCCGAAGGCGAAAGCACGCCCGCCGCATGCCGCGCGCGCTCCAGCAACGGCCGGTAGCTGCGCGGATCGAGCGGCAGCCGATGCTCGTAGTAGCGCGCCGCGAACGCACCGCTCGCCGGCTCGAACACGAGGCGCACTTCGCCGCGCTCGAGCACGTTGCCGTAATGATCGCCGAGAATCGGCACCAGGAGGCGCCCGCCGACGTCCGGGTCGCGCGGCGTCCAGTCGATGTCGAAGTGATCGGCGTAGAGCGACGCGGGCCCGTTCTCCAGCACGTCCATCCACCATGCGTTGTCGCTGCCCATCACGCCCATGTGGTTCGGCACCACGTCGATGATGTGCGACATGCCGTGCTGCGCGAGCGTCGCGACGAACGCGTCGAGGTCGGCCGTGTCGCCGATCTCCGGATTGAGCGCCGCGTGATCGACGATGTCGTAGCCGTGCCGGCTGCCCGGCCGCGCGCGCAGGTAAGGCGAGCAATAGACGTGGCTCACGCCGAGATCGGCGAGATACGGCACGAGCGCGGTGGCATCGCGCAACGTGAACTCGCGATGGAGCTGCACGCGATACGTCGCGCGCGGCACGCGGGCCTGATCGTGCCGCGTGGCGGCCTCGCGCTCGGCAGGGCCGCGCCGTGCGCGGCGAAGCATGCGCGTGAGCGAATCGAAGCGCTCGTCGTCCATCCAGCGTTCCAGCGGCAACGCGAGCTTCAGGCGCCAGTTGGGATACGCGTCCGTCGTGCCGGGGAGGTTGCGCTGGTCGAGCGCGCCGATCACGTCCTCGAGCTGCACGACCATGATCCGCGCCGGCGTGCGCGCAAGGAACTGCTGCATCCGGCGCGCGAGATCCTGCGACATCGGCGGCTCGGCTCCGTGCTGCCCGCCGGGCGGCGCAAGATCGGCCTGCGCGAGCGCTTCGAGCAGGCGGCGGCGATCGTGTGCTCGCTGCTCGCGCTCGCGCCGGGCGGCGTCGGGCTGCGCGAAGAGGTGGCGCGCTTCGCGGGCCTCGATGTCGCGTCCTTCCCACCAACCCGCGATCGTCGGCAGATCGTGCGTGCTGGCGGCGACGACGGCCTGCGCGGGATAACGATGCGGCGGCAGGAAGGCGCCGTCGTGCTCGCGCTCGAACCACAGCAGGCGGTAGGACAGGACGTTCGCGTCGCCCAGCGCGTGGCGCACTTCGTCCGGCACGGTGCCGAGGTCCTCGCCGATGACGAGGCAGCGCTGGCGCTGGCTTTCGAGCGCCAGCACCGCCATGAGATCCGCGAGGGGATAGCGCACGTAGGCGCCGTCGGCCGCCTTGCCGCCTTCCGGGATCCAGTACAGGCGCGCGAGGCCCATGACGTGATCGATGCGCAGCGCTCCCGCGTGGCGCATGTTGGCGCGCAGCGTCGCGATGAACGGCGCATAGGCCTGCGCGCGCAGCGCATGCGGTGCGAGCGGCGGCAGGCCCCAGTTCTGGCCCTGCGGACTGAAGGCGTCGGGCGGTGCGCCGACGCTCGCTGCGAGCGCGTACGCGCCGCGGTTCGACCACGCCTCCGCGCCGCCGCGATCGATGGACACCGCGAGATCGCGGTAGAGCCCGATATCCATGTCGAGCTCGCGTACGCGCTCGAACACCGTCGCGAGCTGCGCATCGGCCTGCCATTGCAGGTACAGCGCATCGTCGATGGCCGCGCGCTGCCGCACGGCGAACTCGCGCACCGCGGCGCCATCGGGATCGCGGTACTCCTGCGGCCACGCGGGCCAGCCCCAGACGTTCGGATCGAGCGCGTGGAACTGCGCCTGCAGGGCCTCGAACACGGCGAGACGCTCGAGGGCATCCCCGCCCTGCAGGACGAACGCGCGAAACGCCGCGGCACGACTCGTGTTGCGCGCAAGGTGCCGCTCGCGGAAGTGCCGCGACAGCAGCGCGAGGACCTCGTTCTTGGCCGCGGCGACATTGGCGTAGTCGACCTCGTCGGTGGCGCGCAGTCGCTCGAGTCGCGCCTGGAACGCGCGACTGCGCACCAGCGCGCGCGCCGGCTCGCACTCCGCGAATTCGGGAATGGCCTCGACGTCGAGATACAGGGTGTCGAGGAACAGCCGGCTCGAGGGACTGTAGGGGCTCGCACGCGCGGGATCGTGCGGGAAGAGGGCGTGGAGCGGGTTCAGGCCGACGACATTGCTTCCCTGCGCGGCCCATTGCTCGACGACGGTGGCGAGATCGCCGAAGTCGCCGATGCCCCAGTTGCGGCGCGAGCGCAGCGAATAGAGCTGCACCGCCGGTCCGAACACGCGCCCGCCGGCCGCGATGGAGGCGGGCTCGTAGCACGCGCCCGGCGCCACGATGAGGGTGCACTCGCCGAGCAGCGCGCCGTCGCGCTCGAGACGCAGGCGGTGATAGCCGTCGGGGAGCGCCACGTCGAGCGGCATCGACCACGCGAGCCGCCGTCCGCCGGCATGGTCGCGGCGTTCGCGCGCCTGCCCGGTCGACGGGGTGAAGGATCCGCCATGCTGTGCGCCGTTCTCCTCGTGCAGGCGCCATGCGAGATCGACGCCGGCGAGCGTAGCGTCGAGCTGCACGCGAGCTTCGCGAGGGACGCCCGGTCGGAAGACCAGCACCGGCGGCAACACCTCCGCCCAGCGCGCCTCCTGCGTCCGCTGCCACGCCGCCTCGGCACGCGCGTCGTCTGCAGCGTCGACGCCCATGGCGTGCAGGAGCGCGCGCCGGGTGTCGTCGGACGTGGGGTGCACGTGCCCCCAGATGTCGGCGTACTCGGTCGCGATCCCGAAATGCTCGGCGAGTCGCAACAGGGCTTCGCTCATGGGTCGACGGTGAATCCCGGGGCGCGCGGGTCAGGCGCGCGCGGCGACGCGCGTCGGCGCCACGGCGTGCCGTGTCTCGAGCAGGACGCGCACGCTGCGTGCGGGCAACGTCCCGGTGAGTCGATCGGCGTCGTTCGATGCGAACACCGCGTCGCCCGCGATGGCGTCGAGCGCTGCCGGCATGGCGCCGAAGTTCGCGGCGAGATGCCAGATGTCGCCGCTGCCGAGCCGCCACTGCACGTGCAGCGCGTCGCCGTGCACGCGATACTTCGCCGTACCGCCGGGAGCATGCGCGAGCCGCGGCACGAGCTCGCGCTGCCGGACCGCGAGGCAGCGGCGGTAGAACGCGAGCCACTCGCGATGTCCTGCGGCATCGACCTCGTCCCAGCGCAGGCGACTCGCCTCGAAGGTCGTGCGCGCGTTGGGATCGGGAATGCGCTCTCGCGCCTGCCTGGTCCGCGAACCGCGCAAACCGCGCGAACTCCTTGCGCCGCCCCTCGGTGACGGCGGCGGCGAGCTCCGGGCCGAAATCGCAGAAGTACAGGAACGGCGTGGATGCCGCGAACTCCTCGCCCATGAAGATGAGCGGCGGCGAGGGCGAGAGCAGCAGGCACGCAACCGCGACGCGCAGCTGCGCGGGATCCGCGATGGCCGTGATGCGCTCGCCCAACGCGCGGTTGCCGACCTGATCGTGGTTCTGCAGGAAGTTCACGAAGGCGAGGGGCGGAAGGTGGGCGCTGCGTTCGCCGCGATACGCCGCGCGGAAGCCCGACCAGTCGTGCTGCTGCACGAACCCCTCGGCGAGCGCGCGGCCGAGGCATTCGAGCGGCCGTTGCGCATAGTCGACGTAGTAGCCGTCGGTCTCCCCGGTCGCGAGGATGTGCAGGGCGTGATGCGCATCGTCGTTCCACTGCGCGGTCGCGTGGCGCGGGCGCAGCGCGGCATCGCGATCGAGGAGATGCGCCTCGTTGCGGTCGTTCTCCAGCACGAGATGGATCTCGCGCCCGGGCAGCGCCGCGCGCACCGCTGGCCGTGAGCTCGGCGACGATGCCGACGGGCGAGGTGTCCGCGATCGCGTGCACCGCGTCGACGCGCAGGCCGTCGAGGTGGAACTCGGCGAGCCAGTAGAGCGCGTTGTCGATGTAGAAGTCGCGCACCGTGCGGCTGCCTTGCGCATCGAAATTGATCGCCGCCCCCCAGGGCGTGACATGCGCCGGATTGAAGAACGCCGGCGCGTAGGCGTGCAGGTAGTTGCCTTCCGGGCCGAAGTGGTTGTAGACGACGTCGAGCAGCACCATCAGGCCGCGCGCGTGCGCGGCGTCGACGAGGCGCTTCATGTCGTCCGGCGTGCCGTAGGCCGCTTCGGGCGCGAACAGCAGCACGCCGTCGTAGCCCCAGCCGCGCGTGCCGGGGAAGTCGGCCACCGGCATCAGCTCGATGGCCGTGACGCCGAGCGCGACGAGGTGATCGAGACGCTCGATCGCGGCCGCGAACGTTCCTTCCGGCGTGAAGGTGCCCACGTGGAGCTCGTACATCACCGCCTCGTGCCACGGCCGGCCGCGCCACTCGCGGTCCTGCCACTCGTACGCGCCACGGATCGACCACGGCGCTGGGCGCATGCACGTCGTCGGGATTCGCAGCGCGATGCGGGATCCGGCACGAGCGCGCCGCCGTCGATGCGGAAGGCGTAGCGCGTGCCGGCCGGCGCGCGGCATTCGAGGGCGAACCAGCCGTCGCCCTCGGCGCGCATCGCGATCGCCTCGACCCTGGGTCGACCCTGGGTCGACCCAGGGTCGGAGAGCTCGAGCGCGACTTCGCGCGCGCCCGGCGCCCACAAGCGGAAGCGCGTGGTGCCGTCCGCGCGGAGCTCGGCGCCGAACGGCATCGAGTGCCGGCGCTTCATGCAGCGGGCTTGACCCGCTGCAGCAGCGCGAGCGAGCGGCCCTGCAGCGGATAGATGTCGCCGGCTTGCAGCGGCGCGGCCTGCAGGACGCCGGCGGGCTCGCTGGTGTCGATGAGGGGCTGCAACTGCCCGCTGCCCACGGGCGGAAGGCGGAACGGGACCATCTCGTGGTGCGCGTTGAACAGCACGAGGAAGCTCGTCGTCGACCACCGGCCGCCCGCGCGGGTCGACCTCGTCGAGCGCGCTCGCCTTCGAGATACACCCCGAGCGAGCGCGCGAAGTCCTGGTTCCACTCCTGGTCCGTCATCTCCGCGCCGTCGGGCTTCAACCACAGGATGTCCTTGATGCTGGTCCCGTGCAGCGGTCGGCCCTGGAAGAAGTGCTGGCGATGGAACACCGGGTGCTCTGCGCGCAGCGCGACCAGGCGCTGCACGAACGCGAGTTGCGCGCGATCGACCTCGGAGAGGTTCCAGTCGACCCAGCTCACCGGGTTGTCCTGGCAATACGCGTTGTTGTTCCCGCCCTGCGTGCGCCCGAGCTCGTCGCCGGCGACGAACATCGGCACGCCCTGCGAGAGCAGCAGCGTGGCGATCAGATTGCGCTTGCGCTGCTCGCGCAGGCCCTGGATGTGCGGATCGTCCGTCGGTCCTTCGGCACCGCTGTTCCACGACAGGTTGTTGTCGTGGCCGTCGCGATTGTCTTCGCCGTTGGCCTCGTTGTGCTTGTCGTTGTACGCGACGAGGTCGTGCAGCGTGAAGCCGTCGTGCGCGGTGACGAAGTTGATGCTCGCGTGCGGGTGCCGTCCTTCGCGGCCATACAGATCGGACGAGCCCGTGAGCCGCCGTGCGAACTCGCCGATGAGGCCGCCGTCGCCCTTCCAGTAGGCGCGCATCGTGTCGCGGTACTTGTCGTTCCATTCCGCCCAGCCCGGCGGGAAGTTGCCGACCTGGTAGCCGCCTTCGCCGATGTCCCACGGCTCGGCGATGAGCTTCACCTGCGTTCAGCACGGGATCCTGGCGCAGGATGTCGAAGAAGGCGCCGAGGCGGTTCACCTCGTGCAGCTCGCGCGCGAGCGAGGACGCGAGGTCGAAGCGGAAGCCGTCGACGTGCATCTCGGTCACCCAGTAGCGCAGCGAGTCCATCAGCATCTGCAGCACGCGCGGGTGCTGCATGTTGAGGGTGTTGCCGCAGCCCGTGTAGTCCATGTAATAGCGCGCGTCGGCCGACTGCAGCCGGTAGTACGAGGCGTTGTCGATGCCGCGGAAGCACAGCGTCGCGCCCATGTGGTTGCCCTCGGCGGTGTGGTTGTACACGACGTCGATGATGACCTCGAGCCCCGCCGAGTGCAGCGTCTTCACCATCGTCTTGAACTCGTTCACCTTGCCCGACGCGCTAGTAGCGCGGCTCGGGCGCGAAGAAGCCGATGGTGTTGTAGCCCCAGTAGTTGCGCAGCCCCTGCTCGACGAGGCGCCGGTCGTCGACGAACGCGTGCACCGGCATGAACTCGATGGTGGTCACGCCGAGGCGCCTGAGATAGTCGATGACGGGCGCGGTCGCGAAGCCCGCGTACGTGCCGCGCAGCGTCGGCGGCACCGCCGGGTGCTGCATGGTGAAGCCGCGCACGTGCACCTCGTAGATCACCATGTCGTGCCACGGGACCTCGGGACGGCGGTCGTCGCCCCAGGTGAATGCGGGCTCGATCACCTTGCACTTCGGCATGCCATGGGCGTTGTCGCGGCGATCGAACGAGAGATCCTCGCGCTTGTTGCCGACGGTATAGCCGAACATCGCGTCGCTCCACTTGAGCTGGCCGACGATGTTGCGGGCGTACGGATCGAGCAGCAGCTTGTGGCGCGTTGAAGCGATGGCCCTCGTGCGGCGCGTACGGCCCGTGCACGCGATAGCCGTACAGCAGCCCGGGACGCGCCTCGGGCAGGTAGCAGTGCCACACCTGGTCGGTGCGCTCGCGCAGCGGGAATGCGCTGCAGCTCGCGACGCCCCGTGGGATCGAAGATGCAGAGCTCGACGGCTTCCGCGTGCTCCGAGAAGAGCGCGAAGTTCACGCCCTCGCCATCCCAGATGGCGCCACGGGGCTCGGGCTTGCCGGGCCAGACGGCGGTGATCGGCGGCATCGGGTCAGCTGTCCTCGCCGTAGGGGCCCCGGCGCGAGGAGGCGCGCGGGCTCTGGGTCATGCCATCGCGGCCGGGCTCGGGCGGAGCGGCGACTCGTGAGGGCATCCTTGACGTCGTGCGACGGGCGTGCTCGTCGCCGCTGTCCTCCGGCCTCTTCGTCCGCTCTTCCGCATTCCAGCGCTCCAGGAATTGCGCCGCGCGCTTCTGGCCGCCGAGCCGAACGCGATCGCGAGCGCGAGCGCCACGGCTGCGAGCAGGATGAGGAAGCTCTGCCGGATGAGATCGCCCACGCCGAGCTGCTCGAGCGCGATGAGCAGCACGAACACGATCACCGCGTACATCGCGATGCGCCCCAGCATAACGCCGTCCGCGATGCCGACGCTGCGGCAGTACGCCGTGACCGAGCGCCCGATGAAGCGTCCGAAGTACGCGCCGAAGGCGATGATGACCACGGCGAGAATCACGCGCGGCACGAACAGCACGATGCGCCCGATGAGATCCGTCACGTAGGCGAGGCCGACGCTGTTGAACGCGATCATCAGCGCGGTGAGGATCACGAGCCAGTAGACGAGCATGCCGAGCACGTCGCTCGTGTCGGTTTCGCCGCCGCCCTGGCGCAGGAAGCCGTCCATGCCGGAGCGCTGCGTCAGCACGTGGAAATTGACGGCGCGCAGCGTCTTCACCACCGCGAAGCGCAGCGCTTTCGCGATCAGCCATCCCAGCACCACGATGACGATGGCGACGAGCGCACGCGGGAGGAATTCCCCGATCTGCACCAGGAACACCCGCGCGGGCTCCCAGAGTGTGTCGATCTGTTGCATGCGTCGCTCCCTCGTTCCGGCCCTGTGGACCCGTTACTCAGAGTAAATACTCCGAGTAACGGGGGAGGGCTCCGGGTTGTGCGTGCTACGTGCCCACCGCGGCCGCGAGTCCGCGCAGCGGGATCGCGACCCAATCCGGCCGGTTCTCCACTTCGTACCGCAATTCGTACAGCGCCTTCTCCAGCATGAAGAACGACAGCATCGACTCGGCTGCGGACCAGCCGGGGTACAGCCCGGCGGCGCTCGCCGCGCGCCGGTACTCCTCCATGAACGCCGCCACGGTGAGCTGCTGCCAGTCCTGCGCGAGCGGCGCGAGGGCAGGCGCGAGGTCCGGCCGGCGCTCGGTGACGCGGCGCAGGGCGGTGTGCATGGCGTAATCGAACGAGCGCAGCATGCCGGCGACGTCCTTCAGCGGCGACTGCTTCTCGCGGCGCTGCGCGAGCGGTCGCGCCGGCTCGCCCTCGAAGTCCGTGATCACGAAATCGTTCTGCACCATGAGCACCTGGCCCAGGTGATAGTCCCCGTGCACGCGCGTGCGCACGCTCGCCGGCGGCGCACGCCGCACCAGTGCGCCAGGCGCTCGGCGACGTCGGCACGGCGCGAGAGCACGAACTCCGCGTCGCGCCGCGCGTCCGGATCGAGCGCATCGAGGCGCTGCGCGAGGCGGTCGAGCACGGCATCGGCGTCGTCGACCGCGTGCGCGCACCAGCCCTGCACGACCTCCGGCGAGACGGTCTCCGGCTCGAACGCCGGATCGCCCGTGCGCAGCGCCAAGGCGCAGTGCATCTCGCCCGTGCGCTGACCGAGCTTGCGCACGAGCGCGAGAAAGCCGCCGTGCGGATCGTCGATCACGTCGCCGTCGGTGCCGCTCGCGCGCTGGTCGAGGAACTGCGCGAGATAGTTGACCGCATAGTCCCACGCGTCGCCCTGGTTCTCCACGTAGCCCTGCAGCAGCGCGACCGTGGTGATCGCGCCGTCGCTGCCGACCAGGTCGAGGGTGCCGGCAACGGGGACGCAGTGCCGGAACTGCGCGACTTCCGTAAGGAAGCGCCCCATCTCGGCTTCGGGATTGATGCCGGGCTCCACGCGGCGGTAGGCCTTGAGGAACAGGCGATCCTCGAGCGTCACCGTGGTGTTGCTGCTCCTGGTGCCGAGGCGCAACGGCAAGCGCTCGACGTCGGGCCCGGCGAGCGCGCCGAAGCTCGGGGTCGGGACTCCGCGCAGCAATGCACGCTCGCCGCGGATCTCGCCGCCGCTGCCGATCAGGCGCACGATGGCACGTGCGAAGCGATCGTCCGCGAGGGCGTCCGCGAGCACGCCGATCGACGCCTGCTGGCGCACTTTCGCGATGCCGGCCGGAAGCAGCGCGCGATACCGTTCGTCCTCGCGGTCCTCCCAGGCGAGCGCGAGCGGCACGAAATAGGTCTGCGGCGCTGCGCGCGCACGCTCCGCACGAACGAGCGCGACGAGCCACGACGCCTGCTCGTCTCCGGTCGCCTCGCCGTACGGCCACCGGATGGCCTCGACGACCGAAGCGCGGGCGAGCGGCTCGCCCTTGCCCGCGTACCAGCGCTGCCCCGCGACGTACGGCGGGAGCAGGCCCTGCTCGAGTTGCGTGCGCGTCTTCTCCGCCATCGCGATGCGCCACGGCACGACGCGGTCGCGGAAGAAGCTGTTCCAGCCGTCGAACAGCACGAGCACCGGCAGCTCCTCGCGCGGCAGGCGCTCCTCGTGCCACGGCGGCACGTCCTCGTTGCGCGGCGAGCCGGAACCAGTAGAAGCCGTAGCTCGGCAGCGTCAGCAGGTAGGGCAGCTCGCCGATCGGCGGGAACGCGGTGCGCCCGATCAGCTCGACCGGCACGCGGCCGCGGTCGCGCGAGAGGTCGAGCTCGACCGGCTGCGCCGAGCGCGCGAGATTCGCGACGCACAGGATGCGCTCGCCCTCGAACTCGCGCAGGTACGCGAGCACCTTGCGGTTGCCGGGCTTGAGGAACGTGAGGCTGCCGCGGCCGAACGCCTTCACCGTCTTGCGCACGCGCGAGCATGCGCCGCATCCAGTTGAGCAGCGACGAGGGCTCGCGCGATCTGCGCCTCGACGTTGACGGCCTCGAAGCCGTAGATCGGATCCATGATCGGCGGCAGGTACAGCCGCTGCGGGTCGGCGCGCGAGAAGCCCGCGTTGCGCTCCGGACTCCACTGCATCGGCGTGCGCACGCCGTTGCGATCGCCGAGATAGATGTTGTCGCCCATGCCGATCTCGTCGCCGTAATAGATGATCGGCGAGCCCGGCATCGACAGCAGCAGGCTGTTCATCAGCTTGATCCTGTCGCATGTCGTTGTCCATCAGCGGCGCGAGCCGGCGGCGGATGCCGAGGTTGATGCGCGCGCGCGGGTCGGCCGCGTACATCTGGTACATGTAGTCGCGCTCGCGCGATGGTCACCATCTCCAGCGTGAGCTCGTCGTGGTTGCGCAGGAAGATCGCCCACTGGCAGTTCGCGCGGGATGTCCGGCGTCTGCGCCATGATCTCGACGATCGGATGGCGGTCCTCCTGCGCGATCGCCATGTACATGCGCGGCATCAGCGGGAAGTGATACGCCATGTGGCACTCGTCGCCGTCGCCGAAGTACTCGCGCACGTCCTCGGGCCACTGGTTGGCCTCGGCGAGCAGCAGCTTGCCGCGGTAGCTTCGCGTCGATCGCGCGCCGGATCTCCTTGATGACGGCGTGCGTCTCGGGCAGGTTCTCGTTGTTGGTGCCCTCGCGCTCGCACGAGGTAGGGGATCGCATCGAGACGGAACCCGTCGACGCCGATGTCGAGCCAGAAGCGCATCGTCTTGACGATCGCCTTCAGCACCTTCGGATTGTCGAAGTTGAGATCCGGCTGGTGGCTGAAGAAGCGATGCCAGTAGTAGGCCTTCGCGACCTCGTCCCAGGTCCAGTTCGACTTCTCGGTGTCGGTGAAGATGATGCGCGTGCCCGAGTACTGCTTCGGGTCGCTGTCGCTCCAGACGTAGTAGTCGCGCTTCGTCGGAGCCCGGCGGCGCGCGGCGCGCCGCCTGGAACCACGGATGCTGGTCGGAGGTGTGGTTGACGACGAGCTCGGTGATCACGCGCAGGCCGCGCCGGTGCGCCTCGCGCACGAAGTGGCGGAAGTCGTTGCGCGTGCCGTACGCCGGAGCGACGTTGTGATAGTCGGCGACGTCGTAGCCGTCGTCGCGCAGCGGCGACGGATAGAACGGCAGCAGCCAGATCGTGTTGACGCCGAGATCCTGGATGTAGTCGAGCTTCTGGGTGAGGCCGCGGAAATCGCCGATGCCGTCGTCGTTGCGAGTCGAAGAACGCCTTGACGTGCAGCTCGTAGATGACGGCGTCCTTGTACCAGTGCGCGTCGTCGTCGCTCACGATGGCCGGCCGCTCGAGTTCGGCGGGGCTGCTGCGCGCGTCCATCGCGGTCACGGGGAAGGGATCACAGGAAGTAGTCGAAGTCGGCTTCGGTGCGGCTGCGTCGGCGCAGGCGGAAGACGTGCGCCGGCGCGCGCGAGGGATCGAGCTCGACGAAGTTGCGCGGGCCGTTCCAGAGGTAGCGCGCCCCGGTGAGCAGATCGTGCATCTGGTAGGTGCCGCGCGCGTCGACGCCGAGCGCCTGCAGGTCGAGCGTCACCCAGCCGGACTGCGTGTGGTGGGAGTCGAGGTTCACCACCACCAGGATCACGTTCCCCTGCTCGTTTCCCGCGCTGCCCGGATCGACCTTGGCATAGCAGAGCAGCTGCTCGTTGTCGACGTCCATGAACGCGAGACTGGCGTTGGACTGCAGGGCCGGGTTCTCGCGCCGGATGCGGTTCACGCGGGCGATGAGCTCGGCGAGGCTGTCCGGACGGTCGATGTTCCAGGCCTTCAGCTCGTACTTCTCCGAGTGCAGGTACTCCTCGCTGCCCGGCTCGCGCGGCGTGTGCTCCATCAGCTCGAACGCGGGGCCGTAGATCCCGTAGTTGGACGACAGCGTCGCCGCCAGCACGAGCCGCGCCATGAACGCGGGGCGCCCGCCGTACTGCAGGTTCTCCGGCAGGATGTCGGGCGTGTTCGGCCAGGCGTTGGGACGGAAGTATTCGCGGCCGGGCCCGGCGGTGAGCTCGGTGAAGTACTCCGTCAGCTCGTGCTTGCTGTTGCGCCAGGTGAAGTAGGTGTACGACTGCGTGAACCCGAGCTTGGCGAGGCGATGCATCACCTTCGGCCGCGTGAACGCCTCGGCCAGGAAGATCACGTCGGGATGCTCCTGCTTCACGCGCCGATCACCCATTCCCAGAACGCGAACGGCTTGGTGTGCGGATTGTCGACGCGGAAGATCCGGATGCCCTCGCCGATCCAGAACGCGAACACGCCGGCGAGCTCGCGCCACAGCGAGTGCCAGTCGTCCGTCTCGAAGTCGAACGGATAGATGTCCTGGTACTTCTTGGGCGGGTTCTCCGCGTACTGCACGCTGCCGTCGGGACGCCGCCTGAACCACGCGGGATGTTCCCTCACGTACGGATGATCGGGCGCGGTCTGAAGCGCGATGTCGAGCGCGATCTCCATCCCGTACGCCTTGGCCGCGGTGACGAGCTCCCGGAAGTCGTCGAGCGTGCCGAGCGCCGGATGGATCGCCGTGTGGCCGCCTTCGGTCGAGCCGATCGCCCACGGGCTGCCCACGTCGCCCGGCTGCGCGAGGAGCGCGTTGTTGCGGCCCTTGCGGCGCTCGCGGCCGATCGGATGGATGGGCGGCAGGTACAGCACGTCGAAGCCCATGCCCGCGATGTACGGCAGGCGCGCCTCCAGGTCGCGAAAGGTGCCGTGGCGCTCGGGCGAGTCCGTGGCCGAGCGCGGGAACATCTCGTACCACGACGAGAAGCGCGCGCGCAGGCGATCCACGGTCACGGGGAACTCGACCGGGCAGGTGAACGCGAAGCGGCGATCGGGATGGCGCTGCGCGGCGAGCGACAGTGCTTCGTCCATGCCCAGCGCGCGGATCGTCCTCGGGCGATCGCGCCTCGCGCAGCTCGGCGGCCCAGCGCGACAGGCGCTCTGCATCGTCGCGATTGCTCGCGTCCGCGGCGAGCGCGCGCTGCGCCGCGCCGCCGATGAGCTCGGCCCCGATCTGCGCAGCGAGGCGCAGATCCTCGGGATCGACGCGACGCGCGAAGTCGTGTCGCCACGACAGGAAGGGATCGACCCACGCACTGACCGTGTAGCGATACTGCCCCGGCGCCTCGACGGTGAACGCGGCGCGCCAGCGATCGTTGCCGAGCGGGCGCATGCGCGCGCTCTCCCACTTCGGGTGCTCGGCCCGCCGCCAGAGCAGCAGGCAGGCGACCTGGTCGTGACCGTCGGTGAAGCAGTCGGCTTCGACGACGACCTCTTCGCCCGAGACGCGCTTGATCGCGAAGCGGCCGTTGTCGACCGCGGGCGAGATGCCCTCCACCACGGCGCGGGCGCGACCCTCCGCGGGAAAGCGACCGGCGCTCATGTTCGTCTCGCGCGTGCGCCTGACGCACGTCCTTCGTCTCGCGCAGGGGAGCCTCGGCGCCGTTCTCGTCTCACGCATGGGAGCCCGAAGCGAAGCGCGCTTCGGCCTCGGGCTTGAGCACCACGATGGCGAGGGGCGGCAGGGTGAGCATCACCGAATGCAGGTGTCCGTGGGCCGGTACCGGCGTGGCCTGCACGCCGCCGAAGTTGCCCTTGCCGCTGCCGCCGTACCACTCGCCATCGCTGTTGAGCACCTCTTTCCAGAACCCGCTGGCGGGGACGCCGACGGCGTAATTGGTGCGCAGCACGGGCGTGAAATTGCACACCACGAGCAGCGGAGCGCCGTCGGCGGCGCGGCGCAGATACGAGATCACGCTCGCCTGCGCATCCCCCGCGTCGACCCATTCGAACCCGGATGCGTCGCAGTCGCGCTCGTGCAACGCGGGCTCGTCGCGGTAGAGCCGATTGAGATCGGCGACCCAGCGCTTCGCGCCGCCGTGCTCCGGGAACTGCAGCACCCACCATTCCAGCGAGCCTTCGTGCGCCCACTCGCGGCGCTGGCCGAATTCGCCGCCCATGAAGAGCAGCTTCTTGCCCGGATGGGTCCACATGTAGCCGAACATGAGGCGCAGGTTGGCGAACTTCTGCCAGGTGTCGCCGGGCATCTTGCCCACGAGCGAGCCCTTGCCGTGCACGACCTCGTCGTGCGACAGCGGCAGGACGAAGTTCTCCGTGAACGCGTACCAGATCGAGAACGTGAGCTCGTCCTGATGGTGCTTGCGATGGACCGGCTCGCGGCGCATGTAGTCGAGCGTGTCGTGCATCCAGCCCATGTTCCACTTGTACCCGAAGCCGAGGCCGCCAGCGTACACGGGGCGCGAGACCATCGGCCACGACGTCGATTCCTCCGCGATGACCTGGGTGCCGGGATGGTCGCGGTACACCGCCTCGTTGAGCGTGCGCAGGAACGCGACCGCCTCCAGGTTCTCCCTGCCGCCGTGCACGTTGGGCACCCACTCGCCGGGCTGGCGCGCGTAGTCGAGATAGAGCATCGACGCGACGGCATCCACGCGCAGGCCGTCGATGTGATAGTGCTCCAGCCAGAACAGCGCGGACGACAGCAGGAACGAGCGCACCTCGTTGCGCCCGTAGTTGAAGATGCAGCTCCCCCACTCCGGGTGATAGCCCTGGCGCGGATCGGCGTGCTCGTACAGGTGCGTGCCGTCGAACCACGCGAGGCCGTGCGGATCGTTCGGGAAATGCGAGGGCACCCAGTCGAGGATGACGCCGATGCCGTGCGCGTGCAGCGTGTCCACGAAGTGACATGAAGTCCTGCGGCGTGCCGTAGCGCGCGGTGGGCGCGAAGTAGCCCGTCGTCTGGTAGCCCCACGAGCCGTAGAACGGATGCTCGGTCACGGGCATGAGCTCCACGTGCGTGAAGCCCATCTCCCGCACGTAATCGACGAGCGGTTGCGCGATCTCGCGGTAGCCGAGCATGCGCCCGTCCTCGGCGCGCCGCCACGAGCCCAAGTGCACCTCGTAGATCGAGACCGGCGCGTCGAGGGCGAGCCGGTGCGCGCGCCCGGCCATCCACGCCGCATCGTGCCATTCGTATTCCAGCGTCCACACGCGCGACGCGGTGCGCGGCGGGCACTCGAAGAGGAAGGCCATCGGGTCGGCCTTGTCCAGAACGGCACCGCCCTGCCGGCTCCTGATCCGGAACTTGTAGGCCTGGCCGCGCTCGACGCCCGCCACCGTGCCGTCCCAGATGCCGGAGTGATCGGATCGCGGCGAGAGCGGATTGCGCGCCTCGTCCCAGCCGTTGAATTCGCCGATCACCGCGACGGCGGCAGCATTGGGCGCCCAGACGGCAAACGTTGCACCGTCGGCATGCAAGTGGCAGCCGAGCGCCTCGTACAGACGAGCGTTCGTGCCTTCGCGAAAGAAATACGTCCCCTGGTCCGACAGCACTTGTTGTTCCTCCGACGCACCGACAGCGAACGCCGCCGGAGCGTTCCGGCATCCTCGCCGCACTCGCGACCGCGCCGGCTATTCTCCGCCAGTCGGATTCGCGGAGAGGTTGCAGATTTCGTGCCGGCTGCATGCGGTGTCGAGACTGCGCGTGTGCGTGCGTCGGCGGGACGGCTGCGGCTGGGGGCGAAGGCCGGCCGGCTTAGGTCCGCGCCCCCGTGCCGCGCGGGCGGGTACCCGGCGCAGCCCTATCGTGCCGCGCAGGTGAAGGGCGGCACGATGAAAGGGCTGCGCCACCCGCCTCGATCGCCCCTGCTCGCGGCCTTGGCGCCAACGCCATCACACCGCCCGACCCGGCCGTCCGCACACTGCCCAAAGCCATGCCTGGCGCGCGCTGAACGCTTTCGGCCCTGACGTACCGCAAGCATCCCAGACGACCCGGAGGACCCCGTCAGAGCCAGAGCAGGAGCCCGGTCTCCAGCGGATGCACGAGGTCGGGGCGCGTCGGATACACGCGCACGCGGTAATCGATGCCGCCGCACCGGTCGGGCTTGAAAGCGAGCACCCACTCCGCGTCCCCGCCCGCCGGCGTCGATCGCAACGCGAACGGCACGTGACCCGCGGGCGCATCGCGCTCGAGCGTCGAGGGCGCGACGACGAGCTCGACGCGGACGTCGGCGGGCGAGAGGCCGTTCAGATGCGTCGCAACGGCGATGTCGATCGTCTCGCCGAACGCGAGGGCGGCCGGCGGGGGATCGAGCCTGCGCGCGTGCACGCCGGGCCACGCGGCGCGCACGCGTGCCTTCCACGCGGCGACCTCGCGCGCGGTGCCGTGCCCGTTCGTCGTGAAGCGCTCGTGCGCGCGCGAGGCCGGCGCGTAGAACTTGTCGACGTACTCCTCGACCATCCTCGACGCGCGGTATTGCGCGAGGATCGTCGCGATCGATCGCTTCGCCATGCGGATCCAGCCCGGCGAATAGCCGCCCGCCACGCGGTCGTAGTACAGCGGCAGCACGTGGTCCTGCAGCAGCTCGTACATCGTGCGCGACTCCTCGGCGTCGCGCCGGGCGGGATCCGCGTCCGATGCGGCGGGCTTGATCGCCCAGCCGTTGTCGCCGGTGTACGCCTCGCCCCACCACCCGTCGAGCACCGACAGGTTGATGACGCCGTTCATGCCCGCCTTCATGCCGGACGTGCCCGAGGCTTCGAGCGGATACACCGGATTGTTGAGCCACACGTCGACGCCGGAGACGAGACGGCGCGCGAGGCGCAGGTCGTAGCCTTCGACCATCAGCACGCGTCCCTCGAACTCCGGCATGCGCGAGATCGCGGCGATGCGCCGGATGATGTCCTGGCCCGGCACGTCCGCCGGGTGCGCGCGGCCCGGCGAAGACGAGCAGCGCCGGACGTTGCGGATGGGCGACGATGCTGTGCAGCCATTCGAGGTTCTCGAACAGCAGGCCCGCGCGCTTGTACGTCGCGAAGCGGCGGCTGAAGCCGATCGTGAGGACGTTGGGATCCTGCGGATCCGCGTAGCGCAGCATGCGATCGAGATGCGCCTCGCTGCCGCGATTGCGCAGGTGCTGGTGCCGGATGCGTCCGCGCACCACGTCGAGCATCCGGCTCTTGAGATAGCGGTGCACGGCCCAGAACAGGTGGTCGGGAATGCGGTCGACCTCCGCGAACGCGCTGCCGTTGGCGAGATGCTCGGCCCAGCTCGGACCGATGAAGCGCTGGAACAGGTCGGCCCACTCGGTCGCCATGAACGTGCGGTTGTGCACCGCGTTCGTGACGTGATCGATCGGATTCTCGGCAGCCGGCACCTGCGGCCACAGCGGCTGCAGCATCGCCGCCGAAACGCGGCCGTGAATCGCGGACACGCCGTTGTGGAAGCGCGATCCGCGTATCGCGAGCGCGGTCATGTTGAAGTCGTGCGCCCCCGGCATCTGGCCGAGCGACAGCAGGCGCTCCGCGGGAACGTCATGGCTCCGGCAGAAGTCCGCGAAGTACGCCGCGATGGTCTCGTTGCCGAAGTGGTCGTGTCCTGCGGGCACCGCCGTGTGCGTGGTGAAGAGCGTGTTCGCTGCGACCGCTTCGAGCGCTGCGTCGAAGTCGAGGCCCTGGCGCATCAGCATCCCGATGCGCTCGACGATCAGGAACGCGGCGTGACCTTCGTTGATGTGCCACACGGTGGGCGAGACGCCCATCGCTTCGAGGACGCGCGCACCGCCGACGCCGAGCACGATCTCCTGCTCGAGGCGGATGTTGTGGTCGCCGCCGTAGAGTCGATGCGTGATGCCGCGGTCGCGGTCGCCGTTCTCGGGCAGATCGGTGTCGAGGAGGTAGAGCTGCACGTGCCCGACTCGGACGTGCCATACGCGCACGGTGAGCGTGCGTCCGGCGAGCGGGACGCTGACGCGCAACTCGCCGCCATCGGGCAGGCGCACCGGGTCCACGGGGAGGTCGGCGAAGTTGGAATCGGTGTACGTCGCGATCTGGTTGCCTTCGGCGTCGAGCTGCTGCTGGAAGTAGCCCTGGCGGTACAGCAGTCCGACGCCGACGAGCGAAAGGCGCAGGTCGCTCGCCGCCTTGCAGTGATCGCCGGCGAGGATGCCGAGGCCCCCGGAGTAGATCGGCAGGCTTTCGTGGAAGCCGAACTCCGCGCAGAAGTACGCCACGAGATCGTGCGCGCCGAGGGCCGCCACGCTCGGGCGCAGCGCCTTCGACGAGATGTACGCGTCGAACGTGGACAGCACGCGCCGGAAGTTGCGCATGAAGTCCTCGTCCTGCGCAACGGCGAGCAGGCGCCGCTCGTCGATCCGGCGCAGGAAGGCGCGCGGGCTCTGGCCGCAGTCCTCCCACAGCTCGACGTGCATGCGCCGGAAGAGCTCGCGCGTGGCGCGATCCCAGCTGTACCACAGGTTCGAGGCGAGCTCGGGGAGCCGCGCGAGCTCCGGCGGGATGTGCGGATGGACTTCGATGAAATACGGTGTTCCGGGCAGAGGCATCGTGGGATTTCGTCGGAAGCGGTGAGTTTCTCTCGGGATGCCGTACCCGTTACTCGGAGTAATTACTCAGAGTAACGGGGTGGGCGCGTCAGCGCAGCGCCGGACGCAGCGATGCATCCGGATCCGCCCAGTCGTGGTTGGGAATCAGCGGATACCAGCCCGGGCGACCCGGATCGCGATCGTAAGGATAGCCGCCGAGCTCGCGCCAGAGCTCGTGATACTGCGCGAGCTTCTCGCGGTCGAGCGTGACGCCGAGTCCGGGTCCGTCGGGCACCGCGATCGCGCCGTCGCGATACACCATCTTGCCGCCCGCGATCACGTCGTCGACGAGATGGTGGTAGTGCGCGTCCGCCGCGTAGCCGAGGTTGGGGAGCACGGCGCCGAGGTGGAGCATCGTCGCGAGCTGGATGCCGAGCTCGCCCGAGCTGTGCACGGCGACGCCGAGGCCCATCGTCTCGCACACGCCGGCGGCCTTGACGCACGGCCGGATGCCGCCCCAGAACGTGGTGTCGAGCAGGATCACGTCGACCGCGCCGCTGCCCACGTTCGAAGCGAGCTGCTCGAAATTGACCACGACGGTGTTCGTCGCCACGGGCAGCTTCACGAATTCCTTGAGGCGCAGGAGCTGCGGCATGCCCCACACGGGATCCTCGTAGTAATCGTTCGCGAGGTCGGCGATGCCCCGTCCGAAGTCGATGGCATCGGCCAGCGAGAGCGCGCTGTTCGGGTCGTAGCGAAAGCGGTCGTCGGCGAACGCATCGGCGAGCGCGCGATAGCACGCGAGCTCGTGCCGCGGCGGGTACACGCCCCCCTTGAGCTTGTGCACGCGAAAGCCGTGCTGCGCCTTGAGCGCGCGCGCGTGCCCGACGAGCTGCTCGGCCGTGCGCACCTCGCCCTGCCCGGAAGCCGCGTCGCCGTAGCGGAAGAAGAGATAGCTCGCGAACTCCACGCTGTCGCGCAGCTTTCCGCCGAGCAGGTCGTGCACCGGCACGCCGCACTTCTGGCCCATGATGTCGAGGCACGCGAACTCGATCGCGGCGTGGAGCTGGGTGCGGTTGTTGTACAGGCTCGCGGTCGGATTGCAGATCGCGTAGCGCATCGCCTCGAGGCGGAACACGTCGTGGCCGCGCAGGTACTCCGCGAGGCCGGCGAACTGGCGCGAGGCTTCCTCGCCGCCGCCGCCCATCTCGCCGAGGCCGACGTAGCCGTCGCTCGTCTCGACCTCGACGATCGTGCGCACGAACCGGCCCCAGTGCGCGCCGTTGCTGTGCAGGATGGCCGCTTCGAGCGGCACCGTGACGGGCGTGGCCCGGATGGAGGCGATGGTGGTGGCCATGAGGGTGTCGCGGACGGGGAAATAGCCGGGAAGGAGAGGATTCTAATGGTGGCCCACTGGTATTACCACTTGACCAATCCTGCCGGCGCGGATTAGCCTTCCGGCCGGGTCGACGCTGCGGGTCCAACGTTTGCCTGCCACCCTTGCCATGGCGCCCCCGGGCGCGAAACTCGCCCTCATCCATGCCCTTCCAGAGCATCGAGCCGCGGCGCCTGTACCGGCAGATCGCCGAGCAGATCCGCTCGCTCATCCGCTCCGGCGAATTCGCGCCGGGCGCGCGGCTGCCGCCCGAGCGCGATCTCGCGCGCGAGCTGGGCGTGTCGCGGCCCTCGGTGCGCGAGGCGCTGATCGCGCTCGAGGTGGAGGGGCTGGTCGAGGTGCGCATCGGGTCGGGCATCTACGTGCTGGCGGCACCGGACGAGTCGCCGCCCGCTGCGGCCGAGGAGCCCGCCGCGGGGCCGTTCGAGCTGCTGCGCGCCCGGTACGTGATCGAAAGCGAATGCGCGGCGCTCGCCGCGAAGTCGGCGAGCAAGACGCAGATCGCCGCGATCGAGGAAGCGCTCGAGGCCATGCTCGCGCAGATCAAGGGGGACGCGCCGCCGCTCGATGCGGATCGGATCTTTCACCTGCGCATCGCGGAGGCCACCGGCAACGGGGCACTGGTCGCGGTGGTGAAGATGCTGTGGGACGAGCGCACCGGCCCGCTGTTCCAGCAGCTGGAGCACCACTACGAGACGGCGGACGTCTGGACGCGCGCGGTCGCGGAGCACCGCGCCGTGGTGAAGGCGATCGCGGCGCACGATGCCGCGGGCGCGCGCCGCGCGATGCAGCGTCATCTGAACCAGGCGTACAAGCGCTTCTCGCAGGGTTGGGACACGGTGCAATAGGGATGCCCCTGGCGTCGCCTCTAGGGCACCCCGGAGGTGCCCCAGCGCTGGCGCGGCGTAGCGGTTGGTGCAGTGAACGGGAGAACACGATGCTGGCATGCCGCATTCATGGGAAGGAAGACCTGCGCATCGAGGACGCGCCGCTCCCGGACCTCGCGCCGGGCGAGGTGCTCGTGCGCCTCGGTGCGGGCGGGATCTGCGGTTCCGACCTGCACTACTACTTCGAGGGCCGCAACGGCAGCTTCATCATCCGCGAGCCGCTCATTCCCGGTCACGAAGCGTCCGGCGTGATCGAGGCGGTCGGACCCGGGGTGACGCGCGTTAAGCCTGGCGACAAGGCCGCGATCAGCCCCTCGCACGCGTGCGGGCGCTGCGCGTACTGTCGCGAAGGGCGCGAGCAGCTCTGCACCGCGATGAAGTTCCTCGGCAGCGCGAGCGTGTTCCCGCACACGCAGGGATTCTTCCGCGAGCGCTTCGTCATGGACGAGCGGCAATGCTACCCGGTGGCGGGCGACGCGTCGCTGGGCGAGCTCGCGTTCGCCGAGCCGCTGGCGGTGGCGCTGCATGCGGTGCACCGCGGTCCGGATCTGCTCGGCAAGTCGGTGCTGATCACCGGCGCGGGCACGATCGGCTGCCTCACCGTGATGGCCGCGCGCCTCGCGGGCGCTGCGCACATCGCGGTGAGCGACATGCTCGACCGCCCGCTCGCCAAGGCGCGCGAGGTCGGTGCCGACGAAACGCTGCGCGCCGACCGCGATGCCGACGCGCTCGCCACGCCGCGCTTCGATGCGGCGTTCGAAGTCTCCGGCAGCTTCGCGGCGCTGAAGACGTGCGTCGCTGCGGCGAAGCGCGGCGCGCGGATCGTGCAGGTCGGCACGCTGCCGCACGAGCCGCTCCCGTTCGTGGTGAACGAGATCATGGCCAAGGAGCTGGACCTGGCCGGCGCGTTCCGGTGGGGCATCGAGTTCGACTGGGCCGTGCAGTACCTCGCGTCGCGCCGCGTCGACGTGCGGCCGCTCCTGTCGGCGCAGTATCCCTTGCAGGACGCCGTGGCCGCGTTCCGCGCGGCCGCGGACAAGTCGCAAAGCACCAAGGTGCAGGTTGTTGCATAAAGACCAAAACCTACGTGGGGCGGAAGAATGCGTTCCGCCCCGGAGTTCAAAGTAGTTCACAACCTACGGAGGAAGCATGCGTATCAGCAAGCTCGTGTTTTCGGTGGCGGCCGTTGCCGCCGTGCTGTCGTTCGGTAGCGCGCCCGCAGTGGCGCAGACCAAGCTCAAGTGGGCGCACGTGTACGAGACGTCGGAGCCGTTCCACCGGTGGTCCGTCTGGGCCGGCCAGGAGATCGAGAAGCGCACCAACGGCCGCTATCACATCGACGTGTTCCCGGCGTCCAGTCTCGGCAAGGAATCGGACATCAACCAGGGCCTCACGCTCGGCACGGTCGACATGATCATCTCGGGCCTGTCGTTCGCGTCGCGCACGATGCCGCGCATCGGCGTCGGCTACTACCCGTACACGTTCCGCGACGGCGAGCACCTCATCAAGTGGGCCAAGAGCGACGCGTTCAAGAGCCTCGCCGACGAGTACCGCCAGAAGAGCGGCATCCAGATCACCGCGATGACCTACTACGGCACGCGCCACTCGACGTCGAACAAGGAGTTCCACGACTGCGCCGGGATGAAGGGCCTCAAGATGCGCGTGCCGGACGTGCCGGCGTACCTGGGCCTGCCGAAGGCGTGCGGCGCGAACCCGACGCCGATCGCGTTCGCCGAGGTGTACCTCGCGCTGCAGAACGGCACCGTCGACGCGCAGGAGAATCCGCTCACCACGATCGAGGCGAAGAAGTTCTACGAGGTGCAGAAGTACATCATCCTCACCGGCCACATCGTGGACTCGCTCGCGACGCAGATCGCGCCGCACGTGTGGAACAAGCTCTCCGACGCCGACAAGAAGATCTTCACCGAGGTGACGCAGGAGGCCGCCGCCAAGGCGACCGCCGAGATCACCAAGCACGAAGGCGAGCTCGTGGACACGTTCAAGAAGAAGGGCCTCACGGTGATCACCCCGAACAAGAAGTCGTTCCAGGATGCGATCATGAAGAACGTGTCGCTCGAGTCGATGGGCTACTCGAAGGCGGACTGGGACAAGATCCAGGCGATCAAGTAATGCAGTCAGCGTGAGGTTCGGCCGCACGGTGGCGCACGGGAGCAGCGGTCAGGGGCCTGGCCCCCGACCGCTGCCGTCACCGCGGGTGCTTCATCATTCCAGAGCCGGGCAATGGATCGCACGGCACACGAGTCACCACAACCGGATCGCCGATGAGCGCTGACAACACCACGACGACCACGAGCGAGCACGTCCTCGACGCGGAAGGCCACTTCCACGCGACGGACGCACCGATCGACCTCAAGCGCTACCCGCTCGAGGGGTGGCTCGCGTTCGGCCTGTTCTGGCTGCTCGCGGCGGACGTGTTCTACCAGTTCTTCACGCGCTACGCGTTGAACAGCTCCGCCGCGTGGACCGAGGAGATCGCGCGCTACCTCCTCATCGGCACGGTGTGGATCGGGATCTCCGCGGCGGTGAAGGAAGAGCGGCACATCCACGTCGACTTCCTGTACCGCTTCCTCGGCCCGAAGTCCGCGCGCGTGCTCGCCACCATCGTCGACGTCGTGCGGATCCTGTTCTTCGGCGCAGCTTGCTTCCTGACGTGGGAGCTGATGGAGAAGATGACCAACTACAAGATGACGATCATCGACCTGCCGATGAACATCGTGTACGGCGTGTGCATGTTCGGCTTCTTCCTTGGCTTCGTGCGCGCGATCGGCGTGCTGGCGAAGCACCTGCGGCAGGGCTACAGCGTGCTCGAGCGTCCCGAGACGCTGATCGAGGAGACCGTGTCGTGACCGCCGCACTGCTCGTCTCCTTCCTGGTGATGATGCTCGCCGGCGTGCCGGTGGCGATCGCCATGGCGGGCTCGGCCCTGGTGTACTTCCTGCTCACGGGCGACACGCCGCCGTCGGTGGTGGTGCACCGCATGGTGAGCGGCATCGACAGCTTTCCGCTGCTCGCGGTGCCGTTCTTCATCATGGCCGGCAACCTGATGAACAACGCCGGCATCACCAACCGCATCTACAACTTCGCGCTGTCGCTCGTGGGCTGGCTGAAGGGCGGCCTCGGGCACGTGAACATCATCGGCTCCGTGATCTTCGCCGGGATGTCGGGCACCGCCATCGCGGATGCGGCGGGGCTGGGCACCATCGAGATCAAGGCCATGCGCGACCACGGCTACGACCTCGGCTTCTCGGTGGGCGTCACGGCGGCATCGGCCACGCTCGGGCCGATCATTCCGCCGTCGCTGCCGTTCGTGATCTACGCGATGATGGCCAACGTTTCCGTGGGCCAGCTCTTCCTCGCCGGCATCGTGCCGGGCGTGGTGATGGCGTTCCTGATGATGGTCACGGTCGCGTACTTCGCGCACAAGAACAACTGGGGCGGCGACATCAAGTTCGAGTGGCATCGCATGGGCAAGGCGTTCCTCGAGCTCGCGATCGTCGTCGGTTTCCCGCTGGCCCTGTACGTCGCGCTGAAGCTCGGCGCGCCGTTCAACGCGGCGATCGGCGTCGGGCTCCTGATCCTGCTCGCGCTGGACTGGAAGTGGCGCTTCGATGCCGTGCTGCCGATCATGACGCCCGTGCTCCTGATCGGCGGCATGACCACCGGCGTGTTCACGCCCACCGAGGGCGCCATCGCCGCCTGCGTGTGGGCGATGTTCCTCGGCCTCGTGTGGTACCGCACGCTGACGTGGCGCTTGCTGGCGAAGGTTTCGATGGAGACGATCGAGACCACCGCGACCGTCATGTTCATCGTCGCGGCCGCCTCGATCTTCGGCTGGCTGCTGACGGCCACCCGTGTCACGGACATGGTGGCCGCCTGGGTGCTCGCGTTCACGCACACGCCCTGGGTGTTCCTGCTGCTCGCGAACCTGCTGATGCTGTTCGTCGGCTGCTTCCTCGAGCCGACCGCTGCGATCCTGATCCTGGTGCCGGTGCTGATGCCCGTCATCCAGCAGCTCGGCATCGATCCGGTCCATTTCGGCCTGATCATGGTGCTCAATCTCATGATCGGATTGCTGCATCCACCGATGGGCATGGTCCTGTTCGTGCTCGCACGCGTGGCCAACATGTCGATCGAGAAGACGACCATGGCCATCGTGCCGTGGCTCGTGCCGCTGCTGCTGTCGCTGATCCTCATCACCTACGTGCCCAGCATCTCGCTCTGGCTGCCGAAGATGTTCATGTAGGAGCGCCGCGTCACTCCGGCCCGCCGACTCGCGCAGGAATCGCCCATGCCCGTCATCCGTCACGTCGAGATCCTCCAGGTCGACCTTCCGCCGAAGGTCGTGCGCACCGACGCGATCCAGGCGTTCGTCACGCAGGAGACGCCGATCGTGCGCATCCGCTGCGACGACGGCAGCGAAGGCACCGGCTACACGTACACGATCGGCACCGGCGGATCGTCGGTGATCGCGTTGCTGCGCGACCACCTCGCGCCGCGGCTCATCGGGCGCGATGCCGATGAGATCGAGGCGATCTGGAAGTCGCTCTTCTTCCACACGCACGCTACGGCGGTCGGCGCGATCACGAGCCTCGCGCTCGCGGCCATCGACACCGCGCTGTGGGACCTGCGCGCGCGCCGGCTTGGCCTGCCGCTGTGGAAGCTCGCGGGCGGCGCGCAGCCGAAGGTGCCCGTCTACACCACCGAGGGCGGCTGGCTGCAACTGCCGGTCGAGACGCTGGTCCAAGAAACCGTGGCCGCGAAGGCGGCGGGGTTTCGCGGCGCCAAGATCAAGGTCGGGCGCCCGCACGTTTCGGAGGACGTCGCGCGCCTCGCCGCCGTGCGCGAGGCGGTGGGCGAGGGCTTCGAGCTCATGGTCGACGCCAACCAGGCCTTCACGGTTTCCGAAGCCATTCGCCGCGCGCGGGCATTCGAGCGCTTCGGTCTCGCGTGGCTCGAGGAGCCGCTGCCGGCCGAGGATCTTGCGGGCCACGTCGAGCTGGCGGCGCACACCGGCATTCCGATCGCGGTGGGCGAGTCGCTCTATGCCGCGGCGCACTTTCGCGAGTACCTCGAGCGCGACGCGTGCTCGATCGTGCAGGTCGACTGCGCGCGCATCGGGGGCGTCACGCCGTGGCTCAAGGTGGCGCATCTCGCCGAGACCTTCAACGTGGCGGTGTGCCCCCATTTCCTGATGGAGCTTCACGTTTCGCTCACCGCCGCGGTGCCCAATGCGGCGTGGGTCGAATACATCCCGCAGCTCGACGACCTCACCACGTCGCGCCTCGCCATCGAGGACGGCCACGCGCGTTGCGCCGATGCAGCCCGGCCTCGGCATCGCGTGGGATGCGGCCGTCGTCGATCGTCGCGCCTCGGCCCGGCACCGCATCGGGCAGTGAAACGCGGGCGCTGAACCCACCACTTTCAACGGAGCCGTCATGCTGACGCGCGCAAGCCTCACCATCCGCCTTCATCCCGCCGACGACGTCGTCATCGCCCGTTCGCAACTCGTCGGCGGCACCCGCCTCATGGACGAGAACATCACCGTGACGGGGCTCGTGCCGCCCGGCCACAAGGTCGCCACGCGCGAGATCCGCGCCGGCGAGCCCGTGCGGCGCTACAACCAGATCATCGGCTTTGCGAGCCGCGACATCGCGCCGGGCGAGCACGTTCATCTGCACAACCTGCAGATGGGCGCGTTCGATCGCGACTACGCGTTCGGCGTGGACGCGAAACCCACGCAGTACGTCGCACAGCCGGCGACGTTCATGGGCATCGTGCGCCGCGACGGCCTCAACGCCGGCAAGGTCGCGACGCGCAACTACATCGGCATCCTGTCGACCGTGAATTGCTCTGCGACGGTCGTGCGCGGCATCGCCGACGCGTTCATGTACGGCCCGCTTGCCGCCAAGCTTGCGGAGTTCGGCAACGTGGACGGCGTGGTCGCGCTCACGCACGGCTCCGGCTGCGGCATGGACAGCAACGGCGAAAGCATGCAGATCCTGCGGCGTACCCTCGCCGGCTACGTGCGGCATCCCAATTTCGCGGGTGTGCTGGTGGTCGGACTCGGGTGCGAGGCGAATCAGATCAGCGCGCTCTTCGGCGCGGAGGGTCTGCAGGAAGGGCCGACGCTGAAGAGCTTCAGCATCCAGGACACCGGGGGCACGCGCAAGACGATCCAGCAGGGCATCGAGCTCGTCTCGCAGATGCTGCCGCACGCCAACGACGTGAAGCGCGAGCCGGTGCCGGCGTCGCATCTGACCGTCGGGCTGCAATGCGGCGGGTCCGACGGCTATTCGGGGATCACCGCGAATCCTGCGCTCGGTGTTGCGGTCGACACGCTGGTGCGCCACGGCGGCACCGCGATCCTGTCCGAGACGCCGGAGATCTACGGGGCGGAGCACCTGCTCACGCGGCGGGCCGTATCGCGCGAGGTGGGCGAGAAGCTCGTGCAGCGCATCCGCTGGTGGGAGGAATACACCGCGCGCAATCGCGGCGAGATGAACAACAATCCGTCGCCCGGCAACAAGGCGGGCGGACTCACCACGATCCTCGAGAAGTCGCTCGGCGCGGTCGCGAAGGGCGGCACGACCAATCTCGTCGACGTGTACCAGTACGCCGAGCCCGTCACCGCGAAGGGCTTCGTGTACATGGACACGCCGGGCTACGACCCCGTGTCCGCGACCGGACAGGTGGCAGGCGGCGCGAACATGATCGTGTTCACGACGGGCCGCGGCTCGGCGTACGGCTGCGCGCCGTCGCCGTCGCTCAAGCTCTCGACGAACACGCCGCTGTGGGTGAAGCAGGAAGAGGACATCGACTTGAATTGCGGCGAGATCGCGGACGGCACGGCGAACATCGACGAGCTCGGCGCGAAGCTCTTCGCGCTGATGCTCGAGACCGCCTCCGGCCGCAAGTCCAAGAGCGAGCTGCACGGCTACGGCCAGAGCGAGTTCGTGCCGTGGTACGTCGGCGCGGTGATGTGAACGTCAACCCCCTTACTCAGAGTAATTACTCAGAGTAAAACCCAAGAGCGAACCCGTTACTCTGAGTAATTACTCTGAGTAACGAGGGGGAAGTGAGATGAGCGAACAGGACACGAAGGGCAAGCGCACGCTGCGCTCGCAGGGATGGTTCGGGCGGCAGGACCGCGACGGCATGGTGCACCGGTCGTGGATGAAGAATCGCGGCACGCCGCACGACCAGTTCGACGGCCGGCCGGTGATCGGCATCTGCAATACGTGGTCGCAGGTCACGCCGTGCAACCAGCACTTTCGCGAGCTCGCGCAGCACGTGCGCGACGGCGTGCTCGATGCGGGCGGCTTCCCGCTCGAATTTCCCGGCGATGAGCCTCGGCGAGACGCTCATGCGCCCGACCACGATGCTGTTCCGCAACCAGGCCGCGATGGAGGTCGAGGAGCTCATCCGGGCGAATCCCTTCGACGGCGTCGTGCTGATGATGGGCTGCGACAAGACCACGCCCTCGCTGCTGATGGGCGCGGCGTCGTGCAACCTGCCCACGATCGGGATTTCCGGCGGGCCGATGCTCAACGGCAAGTTCCGCGGCCGCGACATCGGCTCGGGCACGGACGTGTGGCGGTTCACGGCCGCGCTCAAGACGGGCGAGATGACCATGGCCGACATGGTCGAGGCCGAAGCGTGCATGTCGCGCTCGGCGGGCCACTGCATGACGATGGGCACGGCCTCGACGATGGCCTCGATGGTCGAAGCGCTCGGCATGGGCCTTCCGTCGAACGCCGCGATTCCGGCGCCCGATGCGCGGCGCAACACCCTCGCGCGCATGGTGGGGCGTCGTGCCGTGCAGATGGTGCACGAGGACCTCACGATCTCGAAGATCCTCACGCGCGAGGCGTTCGAGAACGCGATCATGGTCAACGGCGCGATCGGCGGGTCGACGAACGCAGTCGTGCATCTGCTCGCGCTCGCGGGACGCATCGGGGTCGATCTCACGCTCGACGACTGGGACCGGCTCGGGCGCAAGATGCCGTGCCTCGTCGATCTCATGCCGTCGGGCCGCTTCCTGATGGAGGACTTCTATTACGCGGGCGGCCTGCCTGTCGTGATGAAGGAGATCCTGCGCTTCCTGCACAAGGACGCGCTGACGGTGAACGGCAAGACCGTCGCCGAGAACGTGCAGAGCGCGGTCAACTACAACCCCGAGGTGATCACGCCGCTCGAGCGTCCGTTCAAGCCCGAAGGCGGCATCGCCGTGCTGCGCGGGAATCTCGCGCCGACGGGGGCGGTGCTGAAGCCGTCGGCGGCCACGCCGGAGCTGCTGACGCACACGGGGCGCGCAGTCGTGTTCGAGGACATCGACGATCTCAACGCGCGCATCGACGATCCGAATCTCGACGTCGATCCGTCGTGCGTGCTGGTGCTCAAGAACTGCGGACCGAAGGGCTATCCGGGCTTTCCGGAGGTCGGCAATTTCGCGCTGCCCGCGAAGATCCTGAAGCAGGGCGTCACCGACATGGTGCGCATCTCGGATGCGCGCATGTCGGGGACCGCGTATGGCACCGTCGTGCTGCACACGTCGCCGGAGGCCGCGGTGGGCGGCCCGCTGGCGCTCGTGAAGAACGGCGACACCATCACGCTGGACGTGCTCCATCGCAAGCTGCACCTGCACGTCTCGGACGAGGAGCTCGCCAAGCGCAAGAGCGCGTGGAAGCCGCTGCCGCCGCACTCCGACCGCGGCTGGCTGAAGCTCTACTGCGATCACGTGCTGCAGGCTGACAAGGGCGTCGACCTCGACTTCCTGGTCGGGGCGTCGGGCGCGCCGGTGGGCCGCGAAAGCCACTGACGTCTCGACCCCGACCAGGGTCGACCCAGGGTCATCCCAGGGTCGAGGTGAAGGGGGGCTGACATGCTGCGTGCCGTTGCGGCTGCACTGATCGCAGCGTCGTTGCTCGCCGGATGCGCGAGCACGCCGCGCGTCGCCAACCGCACGTCCATCGAACGTCAGGTCGCCGATCGTGAACGCGCTTTCGCGAAGACCATGACGGATCGCGATCACGCAGCGTTTGCAACCTTCGTGTCGGACGAGGCCGTGTTCCTCACCGACCCCGTGCCGCTGCGCGGGCGCCAGGCCGTGGCGGACGCGTGGGCGCGCTTCTTTACCGCGCGGGAGGCGCCGTTCTCGTGGGAGCCCGACGTCGTGGAGGCGCTCGACTCCGGCACGCTCGCGCTCAGCACGGGCCCGGTGCGCAATGCGCAGGGCAGGCTCGTCGCGCGGTTCACTTCCATCTGGCGGCTCGAGCCCGACGGCGTGTGGCGCGTGATCTTCGACCGCGGCAACGAAGTGTGCGACTGCGCGAAGCCGTAGGACGCATTGGCGCGAACTCCAGGCCCCGGGGTCGGCGGGCCTGCTACCATCCCGCGGGGATGAACAACAAAAGGCCCATCGCACGGCTTGCGGCGGGATACACCGCCGCGCTGGCCGCATCCGTGTTCCTGCTCGGCGGCTGCAACGCGCCGGCGCAGCGGCCGTTGGAGGGCTACATCGAAGGCGAATACGTCCGCGTGGCGGCGCCGTTCGCGGGCACGCTGCAGCGCCTCGACGTGCGCCGCGGGCAGCAGGTGGCGCAGGGTGCTCCGGTGTTCGCGCTCGAAAGCGAGAACGAGACGGCCGCGCGCAAGCAGGCCGAAGCGCAATTGCAGGCCGCACAGGCGCGTGCGCAGAATCTGCTGTCGGGGCGCCGACCGCCCGAAGTGGCAGCCATTGCGGAGCAGCAGCGGCAGGCGCAGGCGACACGCGATCTCGCGGCCGCCAATCTCAAGCGCCAGGAAGAGCTCGCCCGCGCAGGCTTCGTCAGCAAGGCCGTGCTCGACGATGCGCGCGCGCAGCTCCGCGCCGCGGAAGCGCAGGTGGCTTCGCTCGCGGCGCAGGTCACCACCGCGAAGCTGCCCGCACGCACGCCCGAGATCCGCGCGGCAGAGGCGGACGTGCAGGCTGCGCGCGAGCAGGTCGCGCAGACCGAATGGCGGCTCGCGCAGCGCAGCGTGAGCGCACCGGTCGGGGGCCTCGTCCACGACACGTACTACAACGCGGGCGACTGGGTGTCGGCGGGAGCACCGGTCGCAAGCATCCTCGCGCCCACGGCGGTGAAAGCGCGCTTCTACGTCCCGGAAACGGATCTCGGGCGCGTGCGACAGGGCGAGCGTGTCCAGCTCGCCTGCGATGGCTGCGGAGCACCGATCGCCGCGACGGTCGTGTTCATCTCGGATCGCGCCGAGTACACCCCGCCGGTGCTGTATTCGAAGGAGAACCGCGCGAAGCTCGTCTACCTCGTCGAGGCGAAGCCCTCGCCCGAGGACGCGGTGCGCCTGCATCCCGGGCAACCGGTGGACGTGCAACTGCCCGCCGCGGCGAGCAGGTGATGGCCAACCTCACCCCTGACCCAGGGTCGACCCAGGGTCAAAGTCTCGTCATCGACGTGCGCGGCCTCAACAAGCACTTCGGCGACCGCCACGTGGTGAAGGACGTCGCGCTCGCCGTGCGGCGCGGCGAGATCTTCGGCTTCCTCGGACCGAACGGCAGCGGCAAGACGACGACCATCCGCATGCTGTGCGGGCTCCTGACGCCCGACAGCGGCGAAGGCCACTGCCTCGGCTACGACATCCTGCGCGAGCCGCGCGAGATCAAGCGTCACGTCGGCTACATGACGCAGCGCTTCTCGTTCTGGGAAGACCTCACCATTCGCGAGAACCTCGCCTTCGTCGCGCGCATGTACGGCATGGCCGATCGCAAGCGTCGCGTGGACGAGGCGCTCGCGCAGCTCGGCCTCGTCGAACGCGCGGACCATCTCGCCGGGTCGCTCTCCGGCGGATGGAAGCAGCGCCTGGCACTTGCCGCGTGCCTGCTGCACGAGCCGGAGCTGCTGCTGCTCGACGAGCCGACCGCGGGTGTGGACCCGAAGGCGCGGCGCGAATTCTGGGAGGAGCTGCACGCCCTGAGCGCGCGCGGCATCACGGTGCTCGTGAGCACGCACTACATGGACGAGGCCGAGCGCTGCCACAAGCTCGCGTACATCCTCACCGGGACGCTGCTCGCGCAGGGGACGGCCGAGGAGATCGTCGCGCAGCAGGCGCTCGTCACCTGGGCCGTCGAAGGCGCCGGCCTCGCCGACCTCGCGATCAAGCTGCGCGGCCTCCCCGGCATCGAGCAGGTGGCCGCGTTCGGCGCAACGCTGCACGTGACGGGCTCCGACCGCGTCGCGCTCGAGCGCGCGTTGCGTCCGTTCGTGGGCGATCCGGCGCTCAACTGGCACGAGGTGCCGCCGAGCCTCGAGGACGTCTTCATCCACCTCATGAACCGCGCCGGACCCACGGCGCAGGTGCCGGTGCAGTGATGGCGGTCTTCTCGCTCTCGCGCTGGCTGGGCATCGTCGCCAAGGAGTTCATCCAGCTCCGGCGCGACCGTCTCACGTTCGGCATGATCGTGGGCATGCCGGTGCTGCAGCTCGTGCTCTTCGGCTATGCGATCAACTCCGATCCGAAGCACCTGCCCACCGCCGTGCTCCTCGGCGATCGCAGCGAGTTCACGCGCAGCATCGTGTCGGCGCTCAAGAACAGCGACTACTTCGATTTCAAGCTCGAGGCGCGCAGCGAGGAAGAGGCGGACCGCCTGCTCGCGACCGGGCAGGTGCAGTTCGTGCTGTCCATTCCGGAGGGCTTCTCGCGCAGCCTCGTGCGCGGCGAGCGGCCGGCGATCCTGCTCGAAGCCGATGCGACCGACCCCTCCGCCACGAGCAATGCGCTCGGTGCGATGAACCAGCTCGCGTCCACGGCGCTGGCGCACGACCTCACCGGAGCCGCTGGCAACGCTCGCCGCGCCCGCCGGGGCGTTCGAAGTGCGCGTGCATCCGCGCTACAACCCCGAAGCGCTGATGCGCTACAACATCGTACCCGGCCTCATGGGCGTGATCCTGACCATGACGATGGTGCTGATGACGGGGCTTGCGATCACGCGCGAGACCGAGCGCGGCACGATGGAGAACCTGCTCGCCACCCCCGCGACCGCGCTCGAGGTGATGAGCGGCAAGATCGTGCCGTACATCATGATCGGCCTCCTGCAGGTGACGCTGATCCTGGTGCTCGCGCGCTGGCTGTTCGAGGTGCCGGTGATGGGCAACCTCGTCGTGCTCTATCTTGCGGTGCTGCTCTTCATCGCTGCGAACCTGACGCTGGGCCTCACGTTCTCCGCGCTCGCGCGCAACCAGCTGCAGGCGATGCAGATGACGTTCTTCTTCTTTCTTCCCTCGATGCTGCTCTCGGGATTCATGTTCCCGTTCCGCGGCATGCCCGTGTGGGCGCAGGACATCGGGCAGGTGCTGCCGCTCACGCACTTCCTGCGGATCGTGCGCGGCGTGCTGCTCAAGGGCAACGGCTTTGCGGAGATCGCGCCCGAGACCTGGCCGATCGCACTGTTCATGCTCGTGGTGACGCTGATCGGCCTGCGCTTCTTCAAGAGCACGCTGGACTGACGCCGGAATCTTCTTGGCAACGTATCTCTTCGCGTGGAACCCCAAGCTCTGGCCCTGGCCGGAGCTGCCGCAACTGCATGCACGCGTGAAACGCCGCGGCTTCGTCGACGTCGAGTGGAGCAGCGGGCGCACGCGCCAGATCGAGGTGGGCAGTCGCGCATTCATGATCCGGCTCGGCGTGCCGCCCAAGGGCGTGATCGGCTCGGGCGTGACGATCACGGCGCCGCGGCCGGACATCCATTGGCGGCCGGAGCAAGGCCGAGCTTGGCAAATCGACGAACTACATCGATCTGCGGCTCGAGCGCCTGCTGCCCGATCCCGTCATCAGCTTCGACGATCTCGCGAAGCCGCCGTTCTCGCGCTATCGATGGGGTATACGGCAATCCGGCACGTATCTGCCGGAGAGCCTGGCGGATGCGCTCGAGGTGTTGTGGGAGCAGCGATTGACGGGGCTCCAGCCCGCGAAGAAGGCGGCCCGCAAGCGTTGACCGGGCACGTGGGTTCGGTGGCGGCCGCCGCGTTCAGCGCACATCGTCGCGATCGAGCGGACTCACCACGCCTCTTCCGCCGCGATTGAGGACGTGCGTGTAGATCATCGTGGTCGACACGTCGCTGTGGCCCAACAGCTCCTGCACGGTGCGGATGTCGTAGCCCGACTCGAGCAGGTGGGTCGCGAAGGAGTGGCGCAGGGTATGGGGCGTTGCAGGCTTGGCGATGCCGGCTGCGCGCACGGCGTTGTGCATCGCACGCTGGATCGCCTGCTCGCTCACATGGTGGCGCGCGGCGAATAGCGGAACGCGGCGGCCTAACCGAAAGTTGGAGCGGACGCCGATCTGCGCTGCTTCTCTTTTGTGGCGCTTCCACGGCGCCGCTCAACTCGGGCGTTAGGCCACAGACGTGGACACGTGGCCTGGTGCCGAGCAGCGTTCTGCGAATCGTGTTTCGCATTGAGGCGCCGGCGGTACGCTACAGGGCGCCGTGCAAAGGTCGAGACAATGGCGAATGCCGGCCGAAACGTGCGGCCCCGCGTGCTGAGGTGCGTAGCGTTGACCTTTGAGTGTGGCGCCTTCGCCACGAGTGGCGGCGCGGCATAGCGGCGCTATGCGGGCGCGGCCGCTCCAACTTACGGTTAGGCCCCGGGTGAGCCTGCTTACTCAAGATGTCCCTGCCTCTCCAACTCGACGGCCGCCGGCGCGAAAGCCGCCAGAAACTCCGCCACTGCCTCCGTAATACGTTGGAGTGACTGGTTTGTAATGTCGAGGTATCGAAGCTCCCCCTCATAAGGCATGCTGAATTGATCGGGTTCACGGAAGCCGCTCAGAGCGAACGTACCATCCGGCGCATGAGTTTCGGGGTGCGCCTCGTTTTCACCCTTGTGCGCCGTTGCGTGTCGAAGCGCCTCGATGTCGGGGAAGTATTCGTCGAGTTGCTTCCTCGCACTTCGCAACTTGGATGCATCCACGAAAGGCCGAAGCGACGGACACGAACGGAGCTTGACCGATCGAATTCAGTTGCGCCGGCGCTTTAGGCAGGCGATTTTTCGTTAGGCAGCCGGACGGGAGCGGCTCGAAATGTGCTGGCGGGTGGTGTGTTCAGGCTTACGCTTTCCGCGCGTCGTTGCCAGCGTGGTCGCGGCCCTTACTTGGCCGCTCTTCGTAGTCTGCGCGAGCGCCGCTCAACTCGGGCGTTGGGCCCCACGAAGCCAAGCTGCCGCAAAGGTTGACCGGGTGTAGCCGTACGGATACACTGTGGCGGTGTACCAGCTCCGCGAAACCGATGCCTTCGGCAAGTGGCTGTACGCGCTACGCGACAGGCGCGCCAAGGCCCGTATCCTGGCGCGGCTGGAATCTGCCCGCCTCGGGAATCTCGGAGATTCGCGATCTGTCGGCGCTGGAGTGAGCGAGATGCGTGTGGACGTTGGAGCCGGCTATCGGGTGTATTTCACGCGCCGGCAACGCGTCATCGTCATTTTGCTGTGCGGCGGCGACAAGTCCTCGCAAACCAAGGACATCGAGCGCGCCAAGCGGATGGCGCAGTCCATTGAGTGATCTGAAATCATGCGAATCAAATTGAAGGACTTTGACCCAAGCGCCTATCTCGATAACGACGAAGTCATTGCCGAGTACCTCACTGCCGCGCTGGAAGACGGGAACCCCGACGTATTCTTGGCCGCTGTCGGCAACGTGGCAAAGGCTCGCGGTATGAGCGTAATTGCCCAGAGCAGCGGTTTGGGTCGCGAGAGCCTGTACAAATCGTTTGCGCCTGGTGCCAAGCCGCGCTATGACACGGTATTGAAGGTGCTACATAGCTTGGGTGTGAAGCTCAGTGTCTCGGCGTGACTCCCGCGTGGAGTGGCCCAACCGAGCGTTGGAGCGGACGCCGATCCGCGCTGCTGTTCCCAGTCCGCGCTTCCGCGGCGCCGCTCAACTTGGTCTCTAAGGACTTCCCCATTGCAAGCGCGTCGTGCGCTGTTGCTGAACTGGACGGACTGCAGATCTCTAAACGGCCTCTGATGAACGCGCGAAGGCGCTCGGGCCAACATAACCAGCCGCGCGAGCGATCCCAATTCGTTAGTCGGCCTCGGTTGCGGCCTGCAAGTTTGATCGGGGTGTTCGCTCGCCGGTCTGACCTGTTCAGCGTTTGCTCATTACGCTCGCAGTCGAGGGAATCTCCAAGTTGAACGGTGTCGGGCAGCGTCGCTCAGGCCGCTGCGGAAAACGTCTGATTCTTCGCCAGCAACGCCCACACGATGCGCGCGTTCTTGGCGGCGATGGCGATGATGGTGCGGTGATAGCCGCGTCGCGCCCGCAGCGCCATGGCCCAGCGCGACAATCGATCCGACTTGTGCGCGGCGCTCTGCAACACCGCGCGAGCGCCCAGCATCAACAGCGTGCGCACGTAGGCGTCACCGCGCTTGGTGATGCGCCCGAGCTTGGTCTTGCCGCCGGTGGAATACTGGCGCGGCACCAGGCCGAGCCACGCTGCGAACTGGCGGCCGTTGGCGAACTCGTGGCCCGAGGCCACGCTGGCGGTGATCGCGGACGCGGTGAGCGGTCCGATGCCGGTGAGCGTCTGAATGCGCCGCGCCGGTTCGCATTGGCGGGCGAGCGCCACCAGTTGCCGCTCGTAATGGTCGATGCGCTCGTCGAGATAGGTGAGATGCGCACGCAGGTCGGCGATGGCATCGCGCGCAAGCACCGGCAAGTGCTCGGCCGTGACCACTGCCGCGCGGCGCACTTGGTCGGCGCGTTGTGGCAACACGACGCCGAACTCGGCGAGCAGGCCACGGATGCGGTTGATGGTGGCGGTGCGCTGCTCGACGTAGCCCTGCCGGACGCGATGCAAGCACAGGATCGCCTGCTGCTCGGCGCTTTTCACCGGCACGAAGCGCATGTTGGGCCGCGCTACGGCCTCGCAGATCGCCTCGGCGTCGTTGCCATCGTTCTTGGAGTTCTTGCGATACGGGGCGACGAAGCGGGCCATCATGATGCCGACGCGGTGGCCGTAGGCGGCGAACCTGCGCGCCCAGTCGTGGGCACCGGCGCAGGCTTCGACGCCGATCAGGCACGGCGGCAATGCCGCCACGAGCTCCATGAGCTTTTCTCGGCGCACGGTCTTGCGCAACACGGTGCGACCGTTCGCATCCACACCGTGCAACGAGAACACAGACTTTGCGAGATCGATGCCGACGGTAGTAATCTGTTCCATGACTTCCCCTCCGGTTTTCGATTGAACCTGCGAAATTCAATCTTGGCACCTCGTTGCCGTGGCCGCGACGGGGAAGTCCCTATTATTCGTTAGGCGCCTATGCTGCCAGCGCGCCTGTTGATCCGGATAGTTGTTCTGCTATTGATGACCATGGTCGCCGGCCCAGCGTTCGCGTACCTTGAGCAGATCGTGTTCGTTCCCGCATCGCCGATCGCTGGCGAGAAAGTGACGGTGACGCTGACCGGCTGGGTGTCGCGGGAAAGTGTCGGTCCACCAACCGTTTCAGTGGCAGGCAATGTTGTCACGTTAGTATCCCCAACAGGCGTAAACCCCAATCCGTGCGCCTGTGATCCTGCGCCGTACACTCGCTTTGTTGTGTTGCCGATGCTGCCGCCGGGGGCCTATACCGTGACTTGGCAGTTCTCGCCCAACATCTTCGCACCTGTTGCTGGAGTACTTGTGGTGACTGAGCCACACCCCGTGCCGAGCGTAAGTCGCCGCGGACTTCTATTGCTGATCTCGTGCGTGGCTCTTATCGGAATGGGGCTAGCACGGGCGGGCGCGGCGCCTACCGTAAACTGGAGCGGACCCCGATGTGCGCTGCCGCGCTCAGTCGGCGCTTGCACGGCGCCGCTCAACTCGGGCGTTGGGCGTCAGGTCGAAGCCTGATGCGGATCGGAGTATCCTTTGCACCATGAAGATGGCGACCGGAAAAGTGGTAGGCGGGAAGGTAATTCTTGACGGCGTGTCCCTGGCAGAGGGCACGTCGGTGACGGTTCTTGCCAAAGACGATCAAGCCGGCTTTGACCTGATACCCGAGCAGGACGCGGAGCTGCTCCTGTCCATCGCCGAGGCTGAGCGGGGCGAAACCGTCTCGGCTAATGACGTGCTCACGACTCTGGCTCGCCGCCATCGCTGAAGAGGCGTGAACGTCCGCGTCACGAGGCGAGCGCAAGCGCAAATTGAAGCGGCTGCGCGGTGGTGGGACGAAAACCGTGACCTTGCACCGGAAGCCTTCGACGATGACACCGCGGAGGCTCTCTTGCTTTTGGCTGCTGAGCCTGGCATCGGTGCTTCGGTTGCGAGCGCACGCGTGGACGGCGTAAGACGTTTGCATCTGGCACGTATCCGATCACCTGTACTACCGGGTTCGCGCTGGTGAAGTGCAAATTCTCGCGCTGTGGCATACGAGCCGCCGTGGACTCCCCTCTGTGTAGCGAGCGTATGACGCCCAACCCAGCGTTGGAGCGGACGCCGATCTGCGCCGCCGTGCCCCGTCGGCGCATCCACGCCGCCGCTCAACTTGATCGTTGGGCCCTGGAAGTACAGAGAGGAGAGCACGATGAGCAACGAACAGGTGGCACCTGAGACGAAAGGTGTTACGGTGAAGTTACTTGCAACGGTTGACCTTGGCCCTGAGATCGAGGGCATGGCAGGGCGCCAACTTCGAATGCGCATGGTGACCATCGAGCCTGGAGGCGTCTTCGGCCCGATTCACGACCATAAAGACAGACCAGGCACCGTCTACATACTGCAAGGAACGATCACTGACCATCGAAATGGAGTCGCTACGGACTATGGGCCGGGAGTGGGCTGGCCCGAGGACAGGAACACGACACACTGGCTTGAGAACAGAGGAACGATTCCGGCAGTGGAGATCTCGGTCGATATAGTCAGGCAAGAGTAAGCTCAGGCCCGACATTTAACACGGTCGGGCGCTCCAACCGCGGCTCGACCAGACGCCGATCTGCGTTGCGGTTCGCAGTCGGCGCTTCGCACAGTGCCGCTCAACTTGATCGTCAGGTGCCTTGGATGCGTCCGCTGCTTCTGGTCAAGGGTGCTGGCATTTGGCTGATCATTCTCGTATGCGCCGTGTTGAATGGCGCGATGCGTGAGTTCGTGCTGCTGCCCGCCTTTGGCCGGCCGGCGGCGTTCGTAGTCAGCGGAATCGTTCTGAGTGTGGCGATCGTCGTGGTGGCACTCGTACTTGTTCCGAAGCTCGGATCGCTCACCCCCGCGCGCGCCCTGTACCTTGGCGTGTTCTGGCTCGGGCTCACCGTCACCTTCGAGTTTGGCTTCGGGAAGATCGTCCAGAGCCGGACATGGGAGGAATTGGTCGAGCCGTACAAGTTCAGGGGTGGCAACATCTGGCCCATCGTGCTCCTGGTGGTCACGCTTGCTCCACTGATCGCCGTGCGTATTCGCGGTCATCGTTAGATCGCGTGCCGATCCGCGCCAAGCCATACGTTGCAGCGGCGCGCTGATCTGCCCTGATCCTTCGTACGCGAGTGCTTCCCCGGCGCCGCTCAACTTGGTCGTCAGCCCTTCACGCTATGATAACCATCCGTCCCGAGACACCGTCAGACGAAGACGCAATCGAGCAAGTCACTCGACGAGCCTTTCTCTCTCATCCTTACAGCCATCAAACCGAGCAGTTCATCATCCGCGCCCTGCGAGCAGATCATGCACTTTCAGTTTCTCTCGTTGCCGAAGATGCCGGCCGCATCCTGGGCCATATCGCGCTCTCCCCAGTAACCATCAGCGATGGTGCGACTGGCTGGTATGGGCTTGGCCCGATTTCGGTCGAACCCGAGTGGCAGCGCCGTGGCATTGGGCAGGCGCTCATGGAGAGCGGTCTTGCCGAACTCCGCAAGATCGGAGCAAATGGGTGTGTGCTCGTTGGCGACCCGGCGTTCTACACTCGTTTTGGATTCGCGAACGACCCTGATCTAGCGCTTAGGGCATCCCTCAAGAATTCTTCCTATCGCTATCCCTTGGTACTTCTTCCGCTCACGGCGATGTCCAATTCCATGCGGCATTTCAAGCCAAGGGCTAACCCATCGTTCCACCGGACTGTGCGAAACGCCGCGCAGGCCGGTGAACGTTAGGTCGCACGAAACACCCGCTATATGGATGAGGCTCGCGTCGAAGACTTCCAGCCGCACGACACCGAGGCGCTTGTCCGGATGTGGCGGGCAAGCTTTGAGCACGGGGTCGGCATCAGGGATCCGCACCCGCTGCACGAGCAAGTCGAGTACTTCCACAGCAAGGTCGTGCCGGTCCATCGGGTGCGTGTTGTGAAGCTGGCGGGGGCTATCATTGGCTTCCTCGCGGCCAACGCCGAGTCCGTCGCACAGCTCTACGTCCGGGTGGACAACATCGGGCAGGGGATCGGTTCGCGACTCATCCGCTTGGCGCAGACCGAGTCCTCCGGTAGCCTGTGGCTCTTCACCTTCGCCAGGAACACGCGTGCCTGCCGCTTCTATGAGCACCATGGCTTCGTCGCAGTTGCACATGGCTTCGAGCCCACACTGGCAACTTGAGGATGTGAAGTACCAGTGGGTCAAGGATGACGGTGCAGGCTAACCCGGCCTCGAGCGGGCGCCGATCCGCGTTGCTGTTCCCAGTGGCGCTTGCACGGCGCCGCTCCACTTGATCGTTGGGCGTCAGGTGAACGAGCGCCCCATGCGGACACTGAACCGAGGGACTCATGCCACATACGATTAGTGAGGTTACCCCGCAGTTCCTGCAAGCCTTTGCCGATGCGTGGAATCACCACGATGTCGATGCGCTCATGACGTTCATGACAGATGACTGTGTGTTCGAAGCCTCCGCGGGCCCGGATGTCTGCGGCACGCGATACGCAGGCCGTGAGGCCGTGCGAGCTGCCTTCGCGGACGTCTGGTCAGTCTTCCCCGATGCCCACTGGGGCAACGCGCGACATCTTGTCAGTGGGGAAAGAGGAGTCTCGGAGTGGACGTTCACGGGAACATCGGCGGACGGCACTCGCGTCGAAGTCCATGGTTGTGATCTGTTCACCTTTCGCGACGGCAAGATCGCCGTGAAAAACTCCTACCGCAAGAACCGTCCGCCTATCGTGCGCAGTCGCCGCGGCTGAAACGTTTGGCGCCGAGTCCAGGCCTGAAATAGTGCCAATCGACGCGGACACCCTTTCGTCATTCGCGGCCGGCTTCGCGAAGGGCATGACCAGCATCCGTGGCAGGCGAGTGCAGCGACTCCTGAAGCGCGAGTTCAAAGGAGTCGACCATGTACTGCTCGTCGAAGTCGGCGCTGGCGCCAACGCCGTGCTGGGGCTCTGCGCAAGTGCGGCCGCCTTCTGTGCCACCGACGGCAGAGGCAAGCATGCTTCGGTCATCACGTGGTCGCCCGGGGCCACGTCGGCGCTCGAGACTCGCTTTGATCTGCACAAGGACTCCTTGCCCGCTCTAGGCACCGAGCCCTTCCCGCTCTCTCCATTGCGTGCGGAGATCAGGCTGGCGTTGCGTGCAACCTCCGTCCCGCCCGAAGCAGGCCACTTTGCATCCACCTTGCTTCAGGAGCCGCGATGAGCGCGGCCGCAAACCGTCTGCCGGAATGGCTGGGCCATGAATCGCCAGAGCTATAACGCCATCGCCACGGCATGGGATGCATCGCGATGTTCCTTCTACGGTCGCGAGCGTGAGTACGTCGACACGCTGCTGGAAGGATTGCCTGTGCCGTCGGAAATTCTCGACCTGGGCTGCGGAACGGGCCGACCCATCGACGAGTACATCGTTTCCAAGGGGCACCGAGTGACCGGCGTCGACCAGGCCGAGGCATTGCTCGATCTTGCGCGCAGCCGGTATCCGACCGCGACCTGGATCAACGACACCATCGAGTCGTTTGCCGCGGCCGAGCCGGTCCATGCAATAGTGTGCTGGGACGCGTTGTTCCACATCAGTCGAGCCGAGCATGAACGGATCCTCACACGCTTTGCGAGGATGCTCTTGCCGGGCGGGCGGATGATGCTCACCGTCGGCGGGTCCGATCATCCGGCCTTCACGGATGCCATGCATGGTCGGATGTTCTTCTACGATTCGCATCCTCCGGACAAGGTCCTCTCGATACTGGCGAGCCTGGGCTTCCAGCTCATCGTCTCCGAGTTCATGAACGTGCCGACATCCGGTAGAGACAAGGGCCGCTATGCCATCGTGTCGCGCATGGCCTGACAGTCGCGCCCGCGCCGCCCCCCCGGATGGCTGCGGGCCCCGAGGGACCAACGTTCAGGTCGCGGCGTGCGCGGGCTATCGCCAACGAGCAGAGCATTGAACGCCGGGCCGCAGAAGTGCAATGATAAGGAAATGTCGCCTCGCCACGAACGTCAGGCGCCTGAAGACAGGAGTCGCTTCGCGCGTGCACCCCGTCGGCAGAATGGCACTCGATGATCGCATCGGCAAATTCTTCAAGCAGTTCCCGGGAGCGCGCTTTGCATTGGAGGTGGAGGTCACCGCATGGAACCAGTCGAAGCACGTTCTGACGTCAGGTGCAAGGTGATTCAGGCGACGGCCGCTGAGGTCTACGCTGCCATGAGTGATCCGGCCAGAGTGGCCCGATGGTGGGGACCCGAGGGATTCACGAACACGATTCACGAGTTCGAGTTCCGCCCCGGCGGCAGGTGGCTCTTGACCATGCACGGTCCGGACGGGAGGGACTACCCGAACGAAAGTCGATTCGCGCGCGTTGTGCCCAACCGCGCGGTCGAGATCGAGCACCTGTCGGGCCACCACTTCGTGCTAACGATCGAGTTGCAGGAACAGGGACACGGAACACTCGTCGCCTGGCAACAGACGTTTGACACTGCCGAGCACTATGGACGAGTCGCGGCGCTCGTAGCTGTAGCCAACGAGCAGAACCTGGAGCGCCTGGCCGCCGAAGCACAACGGTCGGAGAATGCCGCCTAACCGCTCGGTCGAGGCGACCTGCAACGCCACACACCAACTACCGACTTGGAGGAACGTCATGCAAATCCATGGCGCCTGCCACTGTGGTCTGATCTCCTTCACCGCCGAGATCGATCCGTCTCGAGTGATGGTTTGCCATTGCACCGACTGCCAAGTACTCTCCGGCGCGCCCTTCCGAACCGTCGTCGCCGTACCGTTCGATTCATTGCATGTTTCGGGCTCGCCAAAGAGCTACGTCAAGGTCGCGCAAAGCGGCAATCGAAGGGCGCAGGTATTCTGCCCGGAGTGCGGAACGCCGCTGTATGCCACTGCGCCCGAGAACCCGACGTGGGTCAGCATTCGCCTCGGCTGCGTCGAGGAGCGGGCGCAACTCAAGCCTGCGGCACAGATATGGAAGCACTCGGCGTTGCCTTGGCTTCCAGAGTTGCCCAGCGTGCCAGGCTCTCCCGAGCAGCAGGCTTTCCTTCCTGCAATCACGCCTTGACCGCCCAGCGCAGGACGAGTGCCGCCTGACTGGCTCGATCGATAGGCGCCGCGGAAATGCTGCAGCGGTGTGAATGGGCGTCGGCGCCGTTGTACTGGGAGTACCACGACCTGGAGTGGGGCGTGCCGCTGCATGACGACCGTCGTCTGTTCGAGTTCATCGTGCTCGAAGGTGCTCAGGCCGGACTGAGCTGGTCGACCATCTTGCGCAAGCGGGACTCGTACCGTGCCGCATTCCGCAGTTTCGATTTCGCCGAGGTGGCCAGGTTTGGTCCGCGGGACGTCGAGCGTCTGATGAACGATCAGGGCATCGTGCGCAATCGCCTGAAGGTCCTGTCGGCGATTCATAACGCACGCGCCGTCGTCGAGGTCGTGACGGAGTACGGGAGTCTCGATGCGTTCCTCTGGTCGTTCGTCGGCGGCACACCGACTCGCAATCGCTGGCGCGCACCGCGCCAAGTACCGGCACGCACGGCAGAATCCGATGTAATGAGCAAGGAGCTCCGCAGGCGCGGCTTTTCCTTCGTGGGATCGACCATTTGCTACGCCTTCATGCAGGCTGTAGGCATGGTCAATGATCATACGGTGGCCTGTTTCAGGTTCAACGAATTGGATGGAGGCCGTACCAAACGTGAACAACGGTCAAAGCGCGCATAGCGTAGGCTCGCTGCTCTTGGTCAGGCCGGCCTCCGCACTCTCCATCGCGGCTCGCGCGGTCCGGCAACGGTCATGTCATCGGCGGAGCCGTCCGGCGGATTTGGTTCTACCTCGAAACGTTCAGCTAACGTGGGTTACGAAACGGGGATCTATGTGCTCGATGACGCCTAACCCTTCCATCGAGAGAGCTCGTCCCGGCAAACCGAACCAAGCCTCTCATGGAGTCCCTCAGGCACGATCATGACTGCATTGCCGATTCGAGAGTCGCTGCTCACCTGTCCGCATTGCGGCGCCGCGGCGCTCGAAGTGATGCCTGAGGACGCCTGTCTGTATTTCTACGAGTGCACGAGTTGCCACGCTTTGCTCCGCCCGAAGCCTGGAGACTGCTGCGTCTTCTGTTCCTATGGCTCCGTGAAATGTCCGCCCATCCAGCAGGCGGATTGCTGTGGCGAGAATCTCGCCAAATGACGTGCCTTGGATCTCACGTCACGTTGAGCGCCACGAGCGCGCAGTTCAGCAGCGGACCTACGGCCCTTCTCGGCTTGCCGGCCGTCGGCGGTCCGTGAGGGGTGGTGCCCGATGGCCGCAATGAGTTGGGGGAAATGTCACGTGTACTCAAAGACACTTTTCGCCAGTTGGGCCGACATGGACTTCAACTCTCATATGAAGAACACGGCATTCCTCGACAAATCTGCCGACGTACGCATGATGTTCTTCTCGGAGAACGGCTTTCCGACCGCAGAGTTCTCGCGCCTCAGGCTTGGTCCGGTAGTCATGAAGGACGAGGTGGAATACCGGAAGGAGGTCAGCCTGTTGCAGGAGATCACGGTGACCCTGGCGATCGCGGGCCACTCTGAAGACGGCAGCCGTTTCCTCTTGCGAAACGAGATCTTCGATTCGGACGGGACACTCTGTGCGCGAGTTACCAGTGTGGGAGGATGGCTGGATCTGACGGCGCGGAAGCTGGTTGCACCGCCAGAAGCCTTGCACAGTGCAATGAAGTCTCTCCCGCAAACGAGTGACTTTGCGGTTCTCCCCTCCAGCATCAGGGAGCGCGGTGGCTGACCCCATGTTCGGCGGATCCGGGAAGGGCGCCGCACACCCCATTCCTTCGGAGGCACGATGCCAAACACCTACGACCCGGCTATCTCGGACGGGCGACGACCTTCGCGGCTCACGCTCCGCCGGACTGGCGGCGTCCGGCGGCCGTGCGCGGTACTGACTGTTGCTCCCTCACCTCGATTGAAAGGGGGATTACCCATGGCCGTCAGCATCGTCCGCTTTGCCAGCCTGCTGCTCATGTCGTTGCTGGTGGGCACCATGTTCGGCGTGTGGCTCGGCTTCGACCCATCCGGGCTTACGGCCGTCGCCTATGTCGAGATGCAGCAGAACGCGATCCGCGCCCTCAACATCACGTTGCCTGCGCTGGGCGCCGTGTGCATCCTGCTCACTGCCGCGCTTGCCGTGCTGACGAAAGGCGACGGGCGTGCGCGGTATCTGCTCATCGCTGCGGTAGCATTGCTGGTCACGGCCGGCCTCATCACGCGCTTTCGCGAATCAGCCGATCAACGCTCAGGTCATGACATGGAGTGCTCAGGCTCCTCCGGGCAACTGGATGGCGCTGCGTGACACCTGGTGGCATTGGCATGTCCTGCGCACGGTGGCAGGCATGGGCGCGTTGGTTCTCGCCCTCGTGGCCGCGCTGCGCAGGCAGTCCCATGCCTCGTAGTCGCCATGCATCCATCGGAAGCCAATCCATTGGCGTGCGAGCCATCCGCCGCAATCCGTGGTCGCTCTCGACCGGGCGAGCACGATGCACCCTGATCGTTCCTTCACGCAGCGCCTTGCTTGGCGCTCGGGTACGCGTGGGAATAAGCTATAGCCCTTCCATCGAGCGGACGCGCTGCGGACCGGCAGAGCCCGCCCGTCATGTCGAACGCTGGGCGTTATGGCTCGCCGGGCGGCGGTACCGCTGGTCAAGCGAAGAAGGAGACGAGCATGGCGAAGGGCTACTGGATCGTCCGGGTCGACATCGATGACCTCGAGCAATACAAGCGCTATATCGCCGCGAATGCGGAACCCTTCAGGAAATATGGGGCTCGCTTCCTGGTTCGTGGCGGGGAATACCGGAGCGTCGAGGGCACGAGTCGGGCGCGCAACGCCGTCATCGAGTTTCCGAGCTATGCCGCGGCTGTCGAATGCTGGCACTCGCCCGAATATCAGGCCGCGCTCGCGTTGAGACAGCCTGTGTCTACCGCCGATCTCGTGATCGTGAACGGGTACGATGGCCCGCAGCCCACGTGAGCGCAACCGTCCAGAGGATCTTGGCCGTTGCGGCGGCTCTGTTCGGCGTCGCAACGCTGATCGCCGGCGCTCGCGTTTTTCTGGGTTCCGATCCGGGGTACGCAGTGTTTCGGCCGCTGTTGATCTACAACACTGCGATGGGAGTCGCTTATGTGGCGGCGGGGGTCGTCGCTTGGCGCAATGTCGAGAGAGGCAAGTCTGCGGCAGCGACGATCCTTGTCCTCAACGGCGCTCGTGCTGGGAGCGGTCGTCTACCTTTACGCGGTCGGCACGGCCGTGGCTGTCGAGAGCGTTCGCGCCATGATCCTTCGAACGGTCGTATGGCTCGTCCTGTTCCTCGGGCTGGCGTGGGTGAGTCGCCGGAACGAGCGCGCGGTCCAGTTCTTCAAGCACGGAGCGTAGGTGGCTCATGCTTGCGAACACGCTATTTCAATGAACCGGCGAAGGCCTCGAGCTGACCGATGCATGTGCCCCATCCATCGAAGAAGCCGAGCTGTTCGTGTCGGTCGCGTGTGGCCTTGTCCTTGTGGAGAACCGTGGCGACATACCGGGTACCTGCTCCCTCGTCGTCCAGCGTGATGATCGCAGTAAGCGGCATCCATGGCTCGTCCGCCGGCCTCCACTTCGCGATCAATGCCGTTGTCCAAACGATGCGCGAATGGGGGACGATCTCCAGGAAGGCGCCCGGATTGTCGCTCGTTTCGCCACCGGGCCCGCGCATCAGCGTGTGAAAGGAGCCTCCGGGGGTCAGCTCGAATCCGAGGATCTCGGTTGTCCACGGCCTCGGGCACCACCACTGCTTCAGATGGCTCGGCTCCGTCCATGCTTTCCACACCAACGCTCGCGGCACTCGCAGAAGGCGCGAGATCACGAGATCGAGATCGTTATCGGCGGCCACGGGCATCCTCCTTACGGTGAAGGGCTTCGACATACGCGGCGAGGCGATCCGAGCGCGCTTCCCAAAGCGCCCGCTGTTCCGCTACCCAGGTCTCGGCGGTCTGCAACGTCGCGGGCGCGAGCTCGCACGTCCGGACACGGCCCTGCTTCGTCGATTGGATGAGGCCGCTGCGCTCGAGCATCTGCAAGTGTTTCATGAACGACGGCAATGCCATCGCGAACGGCGCAGCCAGTTCCTTCACGGATGCAGCACCGGTCGACAGGCGACTCACGATGGCGCGCCGCGTCGGGTCGCTCAATGCGAGGAATACTTCATCCAAGCGCAAACTATAGTTAGCCACTCGGCTAACTATAGTTGGGCAGTTCGGCGCTGTCAACACAGGCGTGCAGCGCGTGACGCCGGCGGTCCAGTGCGGCCCGTGGCCGATCACCGATGGCGTTCCGGCGTGATCCGCGGGTCTCGAGTCACTGAACGCGATGCCGCGGGTGGGGTAATCTTCGCGGATATCGATCGGGAGCAAGCCCGCATGGCGCGTGGAGAATCCGTCATCGACGGCGTCCAGGATCACTATTCGAAATCCGATCTCGGCGGCGCAATCCTCGCGGCACTGCAGAGGCGCGGGAAGGACATCGACAACCTCCAGCTCGCGGATCTCGAGGCAGTCGACGAATTCCATGTGCGAGGGCGCGAAGCCACGCGCGAGCTCGCGCGCCGAGCGGGCGTCGATGCACGGTCGCAGGTGCTCGACGTGGGCTGCGGGATCGGCGGCGCGGCACGCACCCTGGCGCACGAATTCGGTGCCCGCGTCACCGGAATCGACCTGACCGACGAGTACTGTCGTGCCGCGACGATGCTCACCGAGCGGGTCGGGCTGGCGGAGCGGGTGACGTTTCGCCAGGCGAGCGCGCTCGACCTGCCGTTTCCCGATGCGAGCTTCGACGTCGTGTGGACGCAGCATGCCGCCATGAACATCCCGGACAAGCCGCGGCTGTACGGCGAGTGCAGTCGCGTGCTGAAGCCCGGCGGGATGCTTGCCATCTACGACATTCTGGCGGGGCCGACCAGTCCGGTTCACTTCCCGGTGCCTTGGGCCCGCGCCCCGGAGACGAGCTTTCTCGTCACGCCCGTCGAGTTGCGTGCGCTGGTCGAGGCGGCCGGGCTTCAGCGTGACGCATTGGGCGGATCGAACGAGTGCGGCACTCGAGTGGTTCGCACGCGTCGCGCAAAGGATGCAGCAGGGTGCCCTGCCTCCGCTCGGGATCCATCTCCTGGTCGGAGGCGCGGATTACCCGGTGATGGCCCGCAACCAGGTGCGCAATCTCGAGGAGGGGCGGATCGTGCTTGCCGAGATCGTCGCGACGAAAGCGCCTGTCCGCGCGTAGTGACCAAGTGAGCGAGGAATGCCATGTCGAAACTCCGCGTCCAAAGCTTCGCCGTTTCGATCGACGGGTACGGTGCCGGGCCGAGCCAGGATCTCCAGAATCCGCTCGGCGTCAGGGGCCCCGAGCTGATGCAGTGGTTCTTCCCCACCCGCGTGTGGCGGCGGATGCACGGCCAAGACGACGGAGAGACCGGTGTCGACAACGCGATGGCAGAGCAGGGCTTCGCGGGGATCGGCGCCTGGATCCTCGGGCGCAACATGTTCGGTCCTGTCCGGGGGCCGTGGCCGGACGACAGCTGGAAAGGCTGGTGGGGCGACGAGCCGCCGTATCACACGCCCGTCTTCGTGCTGACACATCACCCGCGGGCGCCGCTCGCGATGGCCGGCGGTACGGAGTTCCGCTTCGTCACCGGAGGCATTCACGCCGCCCTGGAGCAGGCGAGCGCGGCAGCGGGCGAGCGCGACGTTCGACTCGGCGGCGGGGTGTCGACCGTTCGGGAGTACTTGCGCGCCGGCCTGGTCGACGAGCTGCATCTCGCCGTCCGGCCTGTCCTGCTCGGTTCCGGCGAGCATCTCTTTCGCGACATCGACCTGCCTGCGTTGGGCTACGAATGCGCGAAGTACGTCGCGGGCGAACGGGCCGCGCACGTCTTTCTGCGCAAGCTCGGGTGAATCGTCCGGGATCGTCGCGAACGAGCAAGGCGCTTCGACGCGGTGGTCGCTCATGAGCGGAACGAGCACACGCATGAAGACGTTGCACCGGCGGCCGGAGTCCGCACCTGATGGCGAGGTTCGGGTCCTTCCCGTGAGCAGCGAAGCGCAGATCGAAGCGGTTCGCGGTCTGTTTCTGCGAGTACGCCTCGTCGCTGCCGATCGACCTCGAGTACCAGGACTTCTCGAGCGAATTGCAGCACCTTCCGGGTGCGTATCGACCCCCCGGCGGCGCGCTCTTCATCGCACGTGCGGACGACGTCGATGTCGGTTGCGTGGCACTCCGGCGTCTTCAGGAGCGCATCTGCGAAATGAAACGGCTCTACGTGCGGCCGACTCACCGAGGCGCCGGGATCGGTCCGCTGCTCGTGGAAGCCGCGATCGCTGCCGCGCGAGCGCTGGGCTATGCCGAGATGTGGCTCGACACCCTTGCGACGATGACAGCGGCGCACCGGCTGTACTCGAGCCGCGGATTTCGCGAGATCCCGGCCTACGGCGGGCCGGCCGCACCGGGGACTCGCTACTACGGATTGCGCCTGCTGTAATCGCCCCCGCGGCCGCGCTCTTCGCGCGAGCGGTGCCTCGCTCCATCGCGGCACCGCCCGAGCGAATGCTTCAGCGCGACGACATCTTCTGCACGTTGCGCGGGTCGTCCTTCGGGTTCACGTACACCACGTCGAACGGTCCCACGCCGTGGATCTGCACGATGGTCTCGACTTCGGCCCACGCGTAGTGCGGCATGCCCGCCGGAAGGTTGAAGAAGCTCCCCGGCGGCAGGGCCTCGAGCGTCGCGCGATTCACCTTCTCCCCGGCGTTCACCGCGAGCTTGCCGGCCATGACCGTCACCAGCTCGTCCTTCGTGTGGCGATGCGGCGGCACGATGTAGCCGGCGGGGAACTTGAGGCGCAGCACGAAGGGACCTTCCTTGCCCGGATTGCCGAGCAGGACGGCGGCTTGCGCGCCGCCGGGCAGCGACGGCGGCGCCGGTCCCCACTTCACGCCGTCGGCGGGCACCACGGTGTGATGCAATTCGGCGGCCTGGACGGTGCCGATCGCGGCGAGGGTTGCGACGACGGCAACGGCGGCCAGGCGCGAAACGGTGGCGAGATGATTCGAGCGGTTCATGATGGAGTCCTTGGCAGTGATGGTGGATGGAGATGCGGGCGAGCGCGGTCAGTTGCGCGTGACGACGATCTCGAGGTAGTCGCTCGGCACGACCATCGTGCCGGTGCGCGAGCGGTTGAAGCGATCGATCAGCGCGAGCACGTCGGCCTCGAGCGCGTCCTGGGCCGGTTGCTCCAGCGCGGCGAAGGCCTTGAGCATCGGGCCGTAGTACGTCCTGAAGACTTCCAGCCAGTGCCGCGGCGACCGGTAGCGGAACACGAATTCGCGCTGCACCGTCTCGATCGCGCTGGCGTGCGGCTCGAACAGCTCGGCGATGCGCGCGCGAGTGCCCCAGAGCGCCGGCGATTTCAGCCCGGCGGGCGGCGGGACGTGCTTGCCGATCGTCTTGAAGAGCTGGCCGATGAAGCCGTCCGGCGTCCAGTTGGCGAGGCCGATCCTGCCGCCGCGCTTGCACACGCGAGCCATCTCGTGGGCTGCGCGCTCCTGGTTGGGCGTGAACATGACCCCGAAGGTCGAGACCACCACGTCGAAGCTGCCATCCTGGAACGGCAGCGATTCCGCGTCGGCTTCGCGGAATTCGATGTCGAGCCGGTCGGCCTGCGCGCGTTCGCGTGCGCGCTCGAGCAGCCGCGGCACGTAATCGGTGGCGACCACGTTGCACCAGCGGCGGGCCGCGGCGAGCGCGACGTTGCCGTTGCCGGCAGCGACGTCGAGCACCGTCTGCCCGGACTGCACGTCGAGCGCCTCGCACAGCGCTTCGCCGACGATCTGCAGCGTGGTGCCGACGACGGCATAGTCGCCGGACGACCACGCCGCCTGCTGGCGCGACTTCAGAGCCGTGAGGTCCGGCGCGGCCGCAGTGCCGGTTTGACGCGAGGTTGCAGCGAGTGTATTCATGTCCATCCTCCGTTGTTCGTGCGTTCGAGTGCGCGATGGCGAAATCGAGGTCGGGTCGCACACGAGCCCTGACCATGGGTTCAAATCTAGTGGCCAGGCGTGGAGCGGATCGTGGTAGCCGGCGTGGATGCGTCCGTGGAATCTGACGGCGCCCAGGCGCCTGGTATTCCCACGCTGGACGTGCGCATGCTCGGGCCGCTCGCCGTGCGCCGCGACGGCGCGCGGGTCGAGCTCCCGGCCTCGCGCAAGGTGCGCGCCGCCTTCGCCTATCTCGCATCTGACGCCGCGTGCCGTCGCGCGCAGCCAGCTCTGCGAGCTGCTGTGGGACGTTCCCAACGACCCGCGCGGCGAGCTGCGCTGGTGCCTCAGCAAGATCCGGCGCTTCGCGGACGAGCCGGGCCGCCCGCGCGTGCAGTCGCGGGAGGACGCGCTGCAGCTCGATCTGACCGATTGCTTCGTGGATGCGCTCGAGGTCGCGCGCGCATCGGAGCAGGGCATCGCGGCCATGCCGATCGAGCGCGTACGCTCCCTCGCCACGCTGTTCGAAGGCGACCTGCTGGAGGGTCTCGAGATCGACCGGAGCCCGGCCTTCGGCGGGTGGCTCACCGCGCAGCGTCGGCGCTTTCGCGCCTGTCACGCCGCGCTGCTGGAGCACCTCGCGACACGCGTCGCGGACGAGGACGCATTCGCGCCGCTCGAGAAGTGGCTCGAGCTCGCGCCGTTCGATCGGCGGGTGCACGAGCTTCTGCTCGCTGCGCTCGCGCGCTGCGGCCGGATCCGCGAAGGCGAGGAGCACCTCGCCACCACGGCCGCACTGTTCGAAGCCGAGGGCCTCGACTTCGCGCCGATCCGCCAGGCCTGGCGCTCGGCGAGGACGCAGGGTGCCGCGCCCGCGCCCATCGCCGCCGCGGCACCCGCTGCCATCCAGCTCGTCGACGCCAAGCCAGCAGAGATCGTCACCGCCGCACCGCGTCGCGCTTCCGTTGCGGTGATGCCGTTCGTCGACACCTCCGGCGTCGCCGGCGGGCACGGCGGCCTCGCCGATGCACTTGCGCACGACGTGATCACCCGCCTCGCCAAGCTGCGCAGCCTGTTCGTGATCGCCCAGGGCACCGTGTTCGCCTTACGGGATCGTGGCACCGGCGCGGAAGATGCGGGCCGGATGCTCGACGTCGATTACGTCGTCAGCGGCGCGGTGCGCACCGGCGGCGAACGGCTGGCCGTCACGGTCGAGCTGACCGAGACGCGCACGGCGCGCATCGTCTGGGCGGAGCTGTTCAACGAGAAGCAGGACGATGCCTTTCTCGTGCTCGACGCGATCGGCAACCGCATCGTCGGCTCGATCGCAAGCGAGATCGAGGCCATCGAGCGCAACCGCGCCATCCTCAAGCCGCCGAACTCCCTGGACGCGTGGGAGGCCCATCATCGCGGCCTCTGGCACATGTACCGGTTCACCAAGGCCGACAACGAGCAGGCGCAGCAGTTCTTCCAGCGGGCGGTGCATCTCGATCCGACGTTCGCGCGCGCGTACGCCGGGCTCTCCTTCACCCACTGGCAGAACGCGTTCCAGGGCTGGGCCGACCGCGAGCGGGAGCGCGATCTCGCTTTCGCGGCCGCCGGAGAGGGTGTTCTGGTCGACGATCGCGACCCGGCCGCGCATTGGGCCATGGGTCGAGCGCTGTGGTTGCGCGGCGACCACGACCCATCGGTCGTGGAGCTGCAGCAGGCCGTCGAGCTCAGCCCCAACTTCGCGCAGGGTCACTACACGCTCGCCTTCGTGCAGTCGCAAGCGGGCGATCCGCTGGGCGCCATCTCGGCGTCGGATCACTCGCGCCACCTGAGCCCGTTCGACCCGTTGCTCTTCGGCATGCTCGGCGCTCGCGCCATGGCACTCGTGCGTCTCGGTCGCTTCGACGAGGCGGCGCACTGGGCGATGAAGGCAGCGGCCCGGCCCAACGCGCACGCGCACATCTTCGCGCTCGCGGCGTTCAGCCTCGCGCTGGCGGGCTCGCTGGACGAGGCCCGCGCTCACGCCGCCGCCATCCGCAAGACCGTTTCCGGCTACGGTCTCGCCGATTTCCTGCGCGCCTTCCGGTTCGATGCGCAGGGCGAGGCGCTGTTTCGCAAGGGCGCCAAGCGCATCGGCATGGCGTGACTTGGCCGCCGTTCACGAGGGGAGTGCGCATTGCTCAGCCATGTCCGACTGCTCGCGCAGTACAACGCCTGGATGAATGCCAGGCTGTACGACGCTGCCGCGAAGCTCACGCCAGCCGAGCTCGCCCAGGATCGGGGCGCATTCTTCGGCTCGCTGCTGGGGACGCTCAACCACCTCGTCGTCGGCGACACGCTCTGGCTCAAGCGCTTCGCCGCACATCCGTCGGCGTTCACGGCGCTCCGGCCCGTACGCGAGCTTCCCGTCCCGACGTCGCTCGGGGAGATGTCGTTCACCGGCCTCGCCCCGATGCGCAGCCGCCGGGAGCTGCTCGATTGCGCGATCTCCGGTTGGGCAGCCGAGCTCGTCGAGGCCGATCTCGACCACGTGCTCGAATACGTCAACATGAAGGGGGTCGCGGCCCGCAAGCGGACGGATGCGCTGATCCTGCACTTCTTCAATCACCAGACGCACCATCGCGGGCAGGCGACCACGTTGCTGTCGCAGGCGGGGATCGACGTCGGGGTCACGGACCTGCTGGCGCTGATCCCCAACGAGGCGCGCGCGTGAGGGCCGGTAGCCTGAAAGCGTTGGCGAGACGCAGCCTGGGAATGGTCGGCCTGCAGGTGTTCCGAACCGGCTCGCGCTATGCGGAAGATGGATTGGTCACGGTCCACCGCGACCGGTTTCGGAACGACCCCGGAGTTCCAGGCCGCATACCGCCGCGGACTGCGGGCCGCAGACGGTGTCGACCCAGGATTCGCCTGGCGCGTGCACGTCGCGCTGTGGGCTGCGAAGACCGCGCTGCACGTGTCGGGCGACTTCGTCGAATGCGGTGTGAATGCCGGATTCGTCAGCTCCGCGATCATGCAGGCGCTCGACTGGAACGCGACCGGTCGCCGATTCTTCCTGGTGGACACGTGGGCTGGTCCGCCGCTCGATCAGTACGACGCCTCGGAAGTCGCAGCCGGTCGGAGGCAAGTGGCCCAGGCGGCAATGGCAGCCGGCGCGTACGTGGCGGACATCGAGCGTGTGCGTCGGAACTTTGCCGAATGGCCGGGCGCTGTCATCGTGCAGGGCGCCGTGCCCGATGTCTTGCCGCAGATTCCTTCCGCGCAGATTGCATTCCTGCACCTCGACATGAACGCAGCCCGTCCGGAGCAGGCGGCGCTGGCGTACTTGTGGCCGCGACTGCCGCCGGGCGCGGTCGTCCTGCTTGACGACTATGCGTACCACGGGTTCGAGGAGCAGGCGAGAGCGATCGATGCGGTCGCCGAGCAGGTCGGCGCCAGCGTCCTGGCATTGCCCACGGGGCAGGGGCTCATCGTCAAGTGACGCGATCGGCCCGCTCGCGCCGGGGAGTGTTGCCTTCGCACACGGAGGCGAGCTCGCGGCCGCCCATGCGCGCGGGTGGGGAATAAACCCTCGCGCGACCCGTTTGCGGTCTGGGGCTGCATGGCCGCCCGGTCGCGTCGGCCCCTTGCGTTGCCGAAGACCCGCGACGATGATGAGCGGCCGCAGCCCGTTGGCCGGCGCGGATCGTGTTGCATCCACCTGGGGGAGACGTCATGAGAAATCGGTTGCCGAAGCTCGTGCTGTTGGGTGTTGCCACGCTGTTCCTGAGCTCGACGGGCCATGCCGCGACCTACCTCGCGACCTTGAGCGGGGCGAACGAGAATCCTGCGAATGCGTCGCTGGGCACGGGCGCAACGGTCGTCAACCTCGATACCGTCGCGCACACCTTGCACGTGACGGTGAACTTCAACGGCTTGACGGGCACAACCACGGCATCGCACATCCACTGCTGCACAGCGCCGCCCGGCGAATGTCGGGGTGGCGACCATGACGCCCACGTTTGCGGGATTCCCCCTGGGCGTCACCTCGGGCACTTACGACGCCGTGTTCGACACCACGCTGGCGTCGACCTGGAACGCTGCCTTCGTCACCGCAAACGGCGGCACCCCCGCCGGGGCGGAAGCGGCTTTGGCGGCGGGAATTGCCGCGGGCCAGGCGTATCTCAACATCCACACGTCGAGTTTCGCCGGCGGGGAGATCCGCGGCTTCCTTGCGCTGCAGCCGCCCGCCGCGCTCAACGTGCCGACCCTCTCGTCGGCGGGCCTCGCGCTGGCCGCGGGTCTGCTTGGGCTGTTCGGAGCTGCCGTGCTTCGCCGCCGGCGATCGACGCGATAGCGGTCTCGACGCACGGGCATCGCCCGCCAGAGTGCGACACGATCTGCACACCGCGTCCGGTACCGCCCCGTCATCCGAGCCACTGTCGCGCCCGGAGCGCTGGCTGTGGCTGTCGGTGCTGGCGCTGCTCGTGCTTGCGGTGGCACTGCCCGGTGTGCCCCAGGATCAGCGCTACCACGAGTTCGCCGACGGGCGAACGATGCTCGGCGTGCCGCATGCGATGGACGTGCTGTCGAACGGGTTCTTCCTCGTCCTGGGCGCGCTGGCACTCGCGCTGCACCTCACCGGGCGGATCGCCTACGGCTCGCATGCCATGCGCACTGCCGGCGGCGTCTTCTTCCTGGGTTTCGTGCTGACGGCGCTTGGGAGCGGTTACTACCACCTCGCCCCGAACGATGCCGGCCTCGCGTGGGACCGACTCGGGATGGTCGTTGCGTTCGCAGGCGTGCTCGGGCTGGCCGCGGCCCATCGCGTGTCGGTGCGCGCTGCGAGGCTGTTGCTGCCGGTCGCGCTCGCGAGCGGTGTGCTGTCCGTCGGCTGGTTCCGGCTCTCGGGGTCACTGACGCCGTACGCGGTGATGCAGTTCGGCGGCATTGCCCTGGTCGCCGGATTGGCGTGGCTGCCGGCGCACGGCCGCGGGCCGAACTGGGCCGCGATGATCGCCGCGTATGCGCTCGCGAAGGCGGTCGAGACCGCGGATCACCAGATCTTCGAGCTCACCGGCGGCCTCGTTTCAGGGCACACCCTCAAGCACGTATCCGCTTCACTGGCGATGCTCGCCGTGCTGGTCCCGCTGCGCAGGCGATGACGCACGCGACCGGGGTCGCACCCGAACCGCGCGCCTGCTTTTCCCCCTATACTTTCCGCCACTTGTTTTGCGAGCTGGGGCGGCGCACCGACGCGCCGTAATCTCGGTCTGGTCAAGTGACGCATCTCCTCGACAACATCGCCTGGCACACGCTCGCCGGGGCGCACGCGATGTACTCGACCGGTACCGACCATGCGCGCCGCTACGCGCCGGGCTTTTCGCCGATCGTCGGGTTCGCGGACGGCGAGCGTCCCGATTTCGCGGCGTTGCGCCCGCATTGCGACGCCGGCGAGCATTTCTACTGCGATGGCTGGTCGGGACCCGCGCCTGCGGGCTGGCGGATCGACGCCGAGACGACGATGTTCAAGATGGTCTGGCCAGGGCCCATGCCTGCGGGCGACGACGCGCCGGAGGCGGTTCGCCTCGGCCTGGAGCATGCGGCGCAGGCGCTCGAGTTGGCGACGCTCACCCGACCCGGACCGTTCGGGCCGAGGACCATCGAGCTCGGCGACTACTTCGGCTGCTTCGAAGGCGAGCGCCTGATCGCGATGGCGGGCGAGCGCATGCGCGCGGGCCGGCTGCGGGAGATCAGCGGGGTGTGCACGCATCCCGAGTTCCAGGGACGTGGACTCGCGCGGCGGCTGATGCTCGGGCTCGTGCGCCGCCAGATGCAGCGCGACGAGGCACCGTTCCTGCACGTGATGCGCGACAACGGCAATGCGCACCGGCTCTATCGGCACATGGGATTCGACGTGTACCGGGAGACGGTGGTTCGCGTGGTGTCGCCGTGCTGAGCGTGGCCGTTCATCGTCGGCATGCCCGGCCGCCGAGGATCGAGGCCGCCGGTATTGGTCCGGCGCGCCGCGGATACCGCATGCGTTGCGGTCTGGCCGCCGTGCTCCTCCTCGTCGCTGCGTCTGCCTCGGCGTTGCCCACTGCGGCCGCTGTCGAGTCGCAGATCGAGCGCGAGGGTGGCCGTGCCGTGCTCGCGCAAATCGCCAATGATCGAGCGCTGGCCGATCACGTGTGGAAGTCGATCGCGCGGGGATCGGCGCCGTGGCTGCGCGTGGCGGTGGCGCTGAAGCCCGTTGCCGACGCGGACGCCGCAAAGGCATTGAACAACGCCGTGGCCGAAGCGCTGCCGCGCTCACCGCAGCGCGTGCTGCCCCTGCTCGCGCAGGGTGCCTTTGCGGCGAACGATGCATGCCTGCCGTCGCTTCCCGACGACCTGCCGCCGCCGCAAGCTTTGAAGACGGTGCGACGGCTCGAAGTGGCGCTCGCGAGCGTCAATGCTCCCGAGTACGAGACGGCAAAGGAAAAGTGCCTTGCCGTGGCTGCCGAGACCCGCGCCGCGTTCGAGAAGCGCGTTCCGGAAAAGTCTGGCAAGCGCAATTGAGCGACGGTATGGTTTTCGCCGGAATCCCGCCTGCGACAACTCGACGATGAAGCTCGAATTCATCGGTCACGCGTGCGTGCTGGCCGAGGTGGCCGGGACGCGGCTGCTCTGCGACCCGTGGTGGCAGGGACCCTGCTTCGGCGCGCAATGGTGGATCTATCCGCCGCCGGACGTGAAGCAGGTCGAAGGCGCGAAGGTGGACTACGTCTACATCTCGCACGGCCACCACGACCATCTGCATCTTGCGACGCTGCGGTCGCTCGAGCCCGGGTTCCGCATCGTCGTTTCGAGCCGACTGCCGCTTGCGGCCTCGCTGCGCAGCGAGGGGTTCGACGTGATCGAAATCGGCCCGGAAGCGGTGTACGAGCTCGCACCGGGAGCGCAGTGCCGGATCTGGCCGACGCACGGCGACGACACGCTGTTCGTGCTCGCTGCGGGCGGCGAGACGTTCGTCAACGCCAACGACGCATTGCACGCGGCACCGGCGGAAGTGCGCAAGCAGTTTGCGGCGCGGCTGCGCGACACCTTCGGCAGGATCGACTATTTCTTCTGCGGCTACGGCACCGCCTCGCACTTTCCCAACTGTTACGTCATTCCGGACAAGCGCAACGGCGACACGGCGGCGCGTCGACAGCACGTGTTCAACGAGCGCTGGGTCGACCTCGTGCACGCGGTGGAACCCGAGTATGCGTTCCCGTTCGCGGCGGACGTGGTGCTGCTGGAAGACGACCTGTTCTGGGCCAACGAGCCGGTGCACAACACCGAGCGGCCGACGGCGCTCTTTCGGTCGACCCATCCGGACAGCCCGACCAAGGTCGTGGACATCGCCCCGGGGTTTGCCATCGAGAACCACCGGATCGTCAGGGCCGTCCTGCGTTCGCCGCTCGATGCCGATGCGTTGCGCCGCGAATACGCAGCGCAGATCGCGCGGGCCAACACCTACGGCCCCGTCCGGCGCGAGGTGATCGAGGAGATCCTGGGCCTGCTCGAGCGCAACATCGGCAAGCTGCGCGACTATCTGGCCGCGTTTCCCGGCGACTATCGATGTCTCCTCCGCTTTCGCGCCTGCACCGAGGGCATCGAGGTACGCAAGTCGGGCCCCGACGTCACCGCTCGCCTCGTGCCCGCAGACGCCGGTCTGGAGCCGTACGATGTCATCCTCACCACGCGGGCGCACTATGTCCGCAGCAGCCTCACGACGGAATACGGCTACGAGATCCTGTGGGTGGGTTCCGGCGGGGTGTTCGAGTACCGGTCGCGGCGCGACGTGCCGCGCAACGTGCATCGCGAGCTGATCGCGCTCACGCGCAACTACGAGTATGCCGAGGTGCCGGTGCGTGTCGCACCGGGCCCGTTGCACGGCCTCAAGCAAGTCGCGAAGCGCTTGCTCGGACGCCAGGAACAGGACCTGTACGACCTCGACGCATGGACCGTCTACCGCACCGCGTGAAGTGCCGCTTGCGCCCATCGTCGAGTTGTTGCCGCAATGACAGGGCTCGCCCGCACGGCACGCAGGATCCGACGAAATCAAAGGAGCAGCAGTGAACCAGGCACTCGTCCTCGTGGACATCCAGAACGACTACTTTCCGGGCGGCACGATGGAGCTCGTCGGCAGCCCTGCAGCAGGGGTGAAGGCGGGGAACCTGTTGCGCGAATTCCGACGTCGATCCCTGCCGATCGTTCACATCCAGCACGTCTCGACGCGAAAGGGCGCAACGTTCTTCGTGCCCGACACGCCGGGCGTCCGCATCCACGAAACGGTCGCGCCGCTGGAAGGCGAGACCGTGTTCACGAAGCACTATCCCAACAGCTTTCGAGATACGCCGTTGCTCGAGCACTTGCGGCAGCGCCAGGTCACGCAGCTCGTCATCGCCGGCATGATGACGCACATGTGCATCGACGCGACGACGCGCGCCGCGTTCGACCTCGGGTTCCAGTGCCAGCTCGCGAGCGACGCCTGTGCGACGAAAGCGCTTTCGTTCGGCGGGACCGCGATCTGCGCGGAGAACGTGCACGCCGCGTTTCTCGCTTCGCTCGATGGCCTGTTCGCGAAGGTCCTGCCCGCAGAGGCGATCATCGCGAGCCTCTGATGCGGTGCGTGCGGCGCGAATCGATGCCGGCCGAACCGGCGCTGCTGCTGTTCGACCTCGGCGGGGTGCTGCTCGAGAACGCCGTGTTCGAACGTCTTCGCGAGTTGCTGCCGGGGCGGCAGGATCCCGGCGCGCTGAAGGAGCGCTGGCTTGCTTCCACCGCTGTTCGCCGTTTCGAGCTCGGCGAGATCGACCCGGACGCCTTCGCCGACGCGTTCCTGGCCGAATGGGACGTCGGTCTCTCGCCCGCCGCATTTCTCGCGGAGTTCTGGTCGTGGCCGAGCGCGTTCTACCCGCAAGCGCGCCCGATGTTGCGCGCGCTGCGGCAACGCTATCGCGTCGGCTGCCTCAGCAACTCCAATGTCCTGCATTGGCAGAAGTTCGGCGGTTTCGAAGACGACTTCGATGTCGCTCTTTCCTCGCATCGCCTCGGTGCGATCAAGCCGGACGAAGCAGCGTTCGTGCGCGCCTTGCGCGCGTGCGATGTCGATGCGGGCGAGGTCTGTTTCTTCGATGATTCCATGCGCAACGTCGACACGGCCCGCCGGCTCGGCATCCGCGCCTTCCACGTCGAAGGCGTCGCACCTCTGCTGCGCGTATTGCGCAGCGAAGGCCTGCTGCGGAATGAGGCACCGACCGACCGAAGCGCATCGGCGGCGATGAGCGTGAAGGTGCATCCGCTGACGTCTGCGCGCTGGCCCGACCTCGAGGCGCTGTTCGAGGCGCGTGGATGCTCGCAGGCGCGATGGTGCTGGTGCATGTACTACCGGCGCAGCGGCGCGCGCGCACCGTTGCCGCCCGGCGTCACGCCCGCGCAAGCGAATCGTGCGGAACTCAAGGCGCTCGTCGATGCCGGGCGCGTACCCGGCCTGATCGGCTACCGGGGCGACGACGCCGTGGGCTGGGTCTCCCTCGCGCCGCGCGAGGAATACGAAAAGCTGAAGCGCTCGCCGGTGATGAAGGCGGTGGACGACCGGCCCGTGTGGTCGATCGTGTGCTTCGTCGTGCCGGCGCAACATCGCGGCCAGGGCGTGGCGCGGGCGCTGCTCGACGGGGCGATCGCCTACGCGCGCAAGCACGGCGCCACGCTGCTGGAAGCCTATCCCGTCGACAAGCCCGTCCGCTGCGCCGACGACGCGATGTGGTTCGGCTCGAAGTCGATGTACGACCGGGCCGGCTTCGAGGAGGTGGCGCGACGCAAGCCGCAGCGGCCGATCGTGCGCCTCAAGGTGGTGTGAGGCCGGCACCGCCGCATGATCCGGCGAGTGCGTCCTTCACTCGGTGGTGATCTTCGCCTCGCGCACGACCTTGCCCCACTTCTCGTACTCGGCTTCGATGTAGCGCGCGAGCTCCTCGCGCGTGCCGGGCGCCGGGTCGAGGCCGTGCTTGGCGAGATCCGCGGCCACCTTCGGGTCCTTCAGCGCCTTCACGAGCTCGCGATTCCAGTAGTCGAGGATCTCCGGCGGCGTCTTGGCCGGCGCGACGAAGGCATACCAGTTGGTGGCTTCGAAACCGGGATAGCCCGATTCCGCGACGGTCGGCACGTTGGGCAGCATCGACGTTCGCTTCAGGCCCGTGGTCGCGAGCGCACGCGCCTTGCCCGATTCGATGAAGGGCTGTGCGGTCGACGGCACGGACGGATACATGTCGATGCGTCCGGCGAGAAGGTCGGTCATCGCGGGGCCGCCGCCCTTGTAGGGCACGTGGACCATGTCGATGCCGGCGCGCTGCTTGAAGAGCTCGCCGGCGAGATGTCCGGCGCCGCCGATCCCCGACGAGCCGTACGTGAGCTTGCCCGGCTTCTGCTTCGCGAGCGCCACGAAGTCCGCGAGCGTCTTGCCCGGGAAATTGGGATTCACCACCATCACGTTGGGGAAGATGACGCCCATCGTGATCGGCGCGACGTCGCGCCTCGGATCGTACGGCAGGCCCTTCACGATGTGCGGGGACACCGCCATCGGCCCCACGGACGTGAGGTGGAGGGTGTAGCCATCCGGCGCCGCGTTGACGATGTGCTGCGCTGCGATGGCGCCGCCGGCGCCCGCCTTGTTGTCCACGACCACCGACGCTCCGATGTTCTCGGTGAGCTTCTGCGCGATGATGCGCGCTGCCGTGTCGGTGCCGCCGCCCGGGGCGAAGCCGACCGTGAGCGTAACCGCGTGGTTCGGAACGAAGCCCTGGGCGCTCGCGGTTCCGAAGACCACCATCGCTGCGGTCGCGAGAAGCGTGTGCATCATGCGTGCCATGTCTGCCTCGTGCTCGGGTTGTGGAGGCCGTGAGCGTACACCCATCGCGCGACTGCCGAGTAGGGGCATCGTGGTGCCTGCCGCGGCGCCGCAGGCCATGCCGTCGCCCCCGGTTTGCCGGCCGCACTCCTGAACTCGGTTCCGGCGCCGAAATCCTATAAGCTCGCATCCGGCCGCGCCGGCCGCGAACATCGAACGGGAGAGACGCATGAGCTGCAATCAACCGGTCCCGCCCCGACGCGTCGGGATGGGTGTCGCCCGCGCCGTCGGCGTGGCGTGCGGGCTGCTGGCGATATCTCTGGCCGCATCGGCGGTGACCATCTCCGGCTCCGTCGCGCTCAACGGCGCGCGCGCCGCGAACGTCCAGATCGCAGGCGCCAAGGCGCTGTGCTCGGCCGTCGACGGCAGCGGGAACTACTCGTGCACGGTGCCGAGCGGCTGGAGCGGGACGCTCGCCGCATTCATCCCCGGCTACACCTTCCTGCCCGCGAGCCACAGCTACTCGGGCCTCAACTCCGACGTCGCCGGCGTCGCCTTCGCCGCGGTCCCCGCGTCCGGCGTGCGGTCGGAGTTCGCGGTGTACCGGCCGTCGGTCGCGCAGTACTTCGTCGACTACGACTACAACTCCCAGGCGGACATGATCAGGGGGTTCGGCGCACCCGGTGACGTGCCCGTCGCCGGCGACCGCAATGGCGACGGCCTCACCGACTACGGCGTGTACCGCAACGGCATGTGGTACATCAACTACAACCAGGCGGACCAGCACAACGCTGCCGACGAGATGTTCGGGTGGGGCGGCGCCGCCAGCGACCTCCCGCTGCTCGCCGATATCGACGGCGATGGCAAGGCCGACCCGATCGTATTTCGCGACGGGTTCTGGTACGTGTACCCGAATCCGTCGCCGCGTTACATCCTGGGTGGTCCGGGCGACATCCCGGTCGCCGGCGACTTCAACGGCGACGGCGTGGTCGACCTCGGCGTGTACCGCAACGGTACGTGGTACATCGCGCGGTCGCGTACGACGAGCATCGCGGGCGGGACGCAGCCGCTCAATGCCGACCTGATGCTGGGATTCGGCGGCGCGGGCGACATACCGGTCGCGTTCGACTGGGACGGCGATGGCCGCACGGACCTCGGCGTGTTCAGCAGCGGCGCGTGGTCGATCAACACCAGGCTCGACGGCACGACCAACGCGATCTTCTACTACGGCGGCGCGCCCGGCGACCGTCCCATTCCGGGGTATTTCAATGCGGCGAATACGCTCTTCGTGAAGGCGGGCAGCGGGTGCAGTGCCTCGTGCACGCAGGCCAATCCCTACGGGTCGATCTATGCGGCATGGCAGGACGCCCTGGACGGCCAGATCATCCGCATCGCCGCGGGCAGCTATCCCGAGAGCATGGTGTTCACGACGCCCGGGCAACCAGTATGCGCCGGGCAAGTTCGGCAAGGACAACGTGAAGCTGCTCGGCGTGTCGCGCAATGCGACGATCGTCGCGCCGGCGAGCGGCGACGCGATCGAGCTGCAGGGCGCCACGGGCTACGTGCTGCGCAACCTGCGCCTGCAATCGCAGGCGGCGGGCGCGCGCGGGCTGGTCCTGACCGGTGGTGCCGGGTCGTACGTGGCGGACTTTCCCGGCGCGACCGTCAACGTGGCGCAGACGGACATCGTCGAGAACGACGGTCCCGACGTGCTGCTCACCGGCACCGCCAATGCGTGGTTCCGTTACACGCGCGTCAATCGCAGCCGCAGCGACAGCGGCCTGCTGGTGTATCACTCCGGTTACGCGCGGTTCGTGTCGGGCGAGGCGAACGAAAACGGCTACGCGTTGCCGCCTGTCACTCCGCCCGATTCGCCGCCCGCGGGGCGCGGTTTCGACGTGCGCGCCGACGGGGAGATCGACGTGCGCAGGAGCGTCATCGATCACAACGTCTCGTTCGGCGTGATCGGCACGGAGCGGGCGAAGGTATCGCTGTCGCTGAACAGCATCGAGGAGAACGCCTACAACGGCGCGATCTTCTGCGGCGCGTCGCCGAACGACCAGACGCAGTCGATCCTCAACCAGAACTGGATCGCGCACAACGGCATCATCGATCCGGACGGTACCCAGTTCTACAACGGCGTCGAGATCTACCTGACGTGCACGGGCTCGCACCAGATCGCCAACAATACGTTCGTGGCGAGCACCGGGAACGGCATGTTCATCGGCTCCGGCAACGTGACCGCCACCAACAACACGTTCCTGAACAACAAGGTCGGCGTGACGCTCTGGGCCGACGACGCGGCGTCGTCGACGGACACGAACGTGAATCTCTACGGCAACCTGTTCCAGGGCAACAAGGTCCAGGGCCTGTGGGCCGAGCGCAACGCGGGCACGACGACCCGCCAGATCGTGGCGACGGTGGGCGGCGCGTCCGCGCTGCAGAACACGTTCCGCGACCAGACCGGCAGCGGCGTGTGGGCGGTATCGTGCCCGTATCCGCCCGGCAATCCGCCCACGAGCCTGTTCGCGTGCCCGGCCGGTGGGAACGTGTTCGTCAACAACACGGGGAACGTCGCGCCGACCTGCCCGGCGAGCTGCACGCAGTAGCCGCGCTGGCGCCTCGGAGGTACCTCGCCGGCGGTCAAGTCACGGCAGCGGCCCCGATGAGGTCCGAGTCGCGGCTCGTAAGACTGCCCGGTCGCAGACCCTCCCCATGCGTTAAGCTGGCGCGGTGGAGGACGTCGTGCTCGACCATCTGCTTGCCAACAATCGCGCGTGGGCCGCCGAGATGACCCGGCAGGATCCGGAGTTCTTCAGCCGCCTCGCGCGGCAGCAGGCGCCCGAGTACCTCTGGATCGGCTGCTCCGACAGCCGCGTGCCCGCGAACCAGATCGTGGGGCTGCCGCCCGGCGAGATGTTCGTGCATCGCAACGTGGCCAACGTCGTGGTGCACACCGATCTCAACTGCCTGTCGACCGTCCAGTTCGCCGTCGACGTGCTGCGCGTGCGGCACGTCATCGTCTGCGGCCACTACGGTTGCGGCGGCGTGCTCGCGGCCATGCGCAACAACAACGTCGGCCTGAGCGACAACTGGCTGCGGCACGTGCAGGACATCTGGTGGAAGTACCGGGACGAGCTCGCGCGCCTCGCCAACGACGTGCTGCGCCATCGCCGGCTGTGCGAGCTCAACGTGGTCGAGCAGGTCGTGAACGTGAGCCGTTCGACCGTCGTGCGCGACGCATGGGAGCGCGGCCAGACGCTCGCGGTGCACGGCTGGATCTACGACATCCACGACGGGCTGCTGCGCGACCTCGGGCTTTCCATTCGCGGGCAGGCGGGGATTCCCGGCTGGGCCGACACGGCGCGCAACCCGACGCCGCCCTGACTGCCGGAGCGCGATCGCCGCAGGCATCTGCGTCGATCGTCTGCGATCGCACGACGCCGCGCACCCGTTCCCGCTGCGCTGCCGCCCGCGCGGCAATCCATCGACTGCGCCTTGGCGTGGCGCGTGCGCATTCGCTACACTAGGCGCCGGCTTTCAGCGGGAGAGCGCCATGACGGAGCAGACGAGCGACGACGACGTCCGCAAGTGGCACCGCCGCTTCGCGATCGATGCCAACAATCGCGCGTGGGCACTCGCCGAGATGGCGCAGCGCTCGCCCGCCGAGGATGCCGAGATGCTCGACGTGGCGCACGCGTCCGCGTGGCACTGGAGCAAGGTGGGTACGGCCCACAACACCGCGCTCGCCGACATGCTCCTCGCGCAGGTGCATGCCCTGGTGGGCGATGGCGCACCCGCGATGCGCCATGCCGAGGCGATGTTCGCGTACTTCGGCGCGCGCGAGAGCGAGCCGTGGGAGATCGCCTTTGCGCACGCGGTGCTTGCGCACGCCGCGCATGCGGCGCACGACGATGCCCGGCATCGGCAGCATTACGCCACCGCGAGCGACCTGGGCGCTGCGCTCGCCAACGTCGAGGAGCGCGCCATCTTCGATGCAACGTTCCGCACGGTGCCGGCACCCGGCGCTGCCGCGATGGCGCGCTGAGTCGGGCATTGCGTTCGCGCGCGCAACCGCCAGCCGTCGACGTGAGCACGGCGTAGCGAGGACGGTGTGACGACGGCCACGCCATGGCACGACGGCGGCTGCACCTGCCGCTTCGTGCGCTACCGCATGGGCAAGCCCCTGTTCGTGCACTGCTGCCACTGTCGCTGGTGTCAGCGCGAGACCGGCGCGGCGTTTGCGCTCAACGCGCTCATCGAAGCGGAGCGCGTCGAGCTGCTCGCCGGCGAGGTCGAGGTCATCGACACGCCGTCGAACAGCGGCAAGGGCCAGAAGATCAGCCGCTGTCCGAAGTGCCACGTCGCCGTGTGGAGCAACTACGCGGGCGCGGGCGACGCGATGCGCTTCGTGCGCGTGGGCACGCTCGACGATCCGGACCGCTTCCCGCCCGACATCCACATCTTCACCGCGTCCAAGCAGCCTTGGGTCGTGCTTCCACCGGGCACGCCCGCGGTGCCGGAGTATTACAGGGCGAGCGAGCATTGGCCGCGCGAAAGCCTCGAGCGGCGAGCGACCCTGCTCGCGCGCCTGCGCGGCTGAGTTGCATCGCCGCACCGGGCGTCACGCGCTGCGGGAGCTCTTGCGCGTCGCTGCGACGCGTCGCCGCCCGCGGGGCCGACGAACGGTCAGCCGCCGGCTGCAGACACCGCGCAATGCGAGGCCATGCGCGGCGTTCAGCAGGGTGAAAGCCGTTCGGCGCCCCGCTGCGGCATCGCCGGTGGCGTTGAGGTATCGTTCGGCCGCACGGGTCCGATGGCGAGTCATCGAGGCCGTTGGCGAATCCTGCGCAGGCCCTTCCGGGCGCGCACCCGTGACGTCGGGGTCGACAGCGGCCGCCACCCACGTCCGACTCCGGTCCAATGCCTGATGTGCAATGTGTCGTGCGCCGGCAACGCGCAGCGCCGCACGATGGGCATTGCCATGTCGAACGCGGGAGAGCCATCATGGAAATGACCACCCACGCGCTCAGCTGGTTCGAGATACCGGTCGTGGATTTCGAGCGTGCGCGCATCTTCTACAGCCGCATCTTCGATTTCGACATGCCCGTCGCGACGATGGGCAGGAACCGTATGGGTTTCCTGCTGCACGAGCGCGGCAGGGGCATCGGCGGCGCGATCGTGAAGGGAGAGGGTTACGTTCCCGCGCGCGACGGTATTCTCGTGTACCTCAGCGCGGGGCAGGATCTCAACCGGGTGCTCGCACGCATCGAGCCGGCGGGCGGAACCATCGTGCAGGACAAGACGGAAGTTGCGCCGGACCTCGGCTTCTACGCCGTGTTCATCGACAGCGAAGGCAATCGCCTCGCGCTGCACTCGATCCAGTGAGGACGAGTCGCTCTATCCGCAGCCGCACGTCGACTCCATCCATTTCACCACCGGGTCCGATCAGATCGCCGCGCGGCGCGTGATCGAGCGCAAGCGCGACGTGCCCGGCGCTCGTTCGATCCGACCGCGGCGCTACGGCCGCGAGCAAGCGCTGCGTCATCGCATGCCGGCGTAACGCGCGTCCGCCTGCCCGCAATGGAATATCTGTTCGTGCTCGTGGTCGGCCTCGTCGCCGGCACGCTCGGCGGCATCGTGGGCTTCGGCTCGTCGATCATGCTGATGCCGGTGCTCGTCGTCGCATTCGGGCCGCGCGAAGCGGTGCCGATCATGGCGATCGCTTCGGTGATGGCGAACCTCGCGCGCGTGCTCGCCTGGTGGCGCGAGGTCGACTGGCGCGCGTGCCTCGCCTATGCCGCGACCGCGGTCCCGGGCGCCGCCCTCGGCGCAGGCACGCTGCTCGTGCTGCCGGCGCGCGTCATCGAAGGCGCCCTCGGCCTGTTCTTCATCGGGATGATCTTCGTGCGGCGCGCGCTGGCGGCGCGGACCGCGCGCGTGCGGCTGTGGCATCTCGCGGCCGCCGGGCTCGCGATCGGCTATCTCACGGGGATCGTGGTATCGACGGGACCGATCACCGTGCCGATCTTCCTCGCGTACGGCTTGGTGAAGGGCGCGTTCATCGCCACCGAAGCCGCCGGATCCGTTGCGGTGTACGTGAGCAAGGTCGTCGTGTTCAGGACGTTCGGTGCGCTGCCCGTGGACACCATCGTGCGCGGCCTCATCACCGGCTCGACGCTGATGGCCGGGTCGTTCTTCGCAAAGCGCTTCGTGATCGCGATTCCCGCCGAGCGCTTCCGCCTGCTCATGGACGCGATCATGCTCGCGTCCGGCACGACGATGCTGTGGACTGCGCTGCACTAGCGCAAGCCCGGGCCCGGGCCAAGCTCCGTGCTCGGAGCCATGGCGCCGAACACGCGGGTCGGGCTTGCGGGGACTTGTCACCCGCGGGCGGCGGGCGTGTAATGCCCCTCTCGGCGTCCGGCCGGCTCACCTCCACGGGAGGCTCGTCATGCATTCCATGCTTCGCGCTGCCTGTGTCGCCACCGTAACGCTCGCGTTCGCCGTGCCTGCATTCGCCGCGCCGCCCGGCGCGCAGGCGGTCGACGCGGCCTGGATGAAGGCCATGAAGGCCAACGACCTCGACGGCGTGGTGAAGACGTATGCCCCGGATGCGATCGCGTGGCTGCCGAACAGCAAGGAAGCGCGCGGGCAGCAGGCGATCAGGGCCGCCTACGAAGGCCTGCTCAGGAACAACACGGTGAAGGATGTGGTCCTCAAGGACACCGCATACCGCACGGTGGGAACGACCAGTACGGGCTGGGGTCACTTCGAGCTCACGCTGCAGCCCAAGGCCGGTGGGAATCCCGTCACCATGACCGGCCGCTTCACCGCGATCGCGCAATCGCGCAAGGGTCACTGGGTGTACGTCGTCGATCACGCATCCGCGGAGCCCGCGGACGCGACCCGGCCCTGAACGGCTGCCGCACGCCTCGTGAGCATTCGCGCCATACGCGCCGACATCGCCACGCTCGACGTCGACGCGATCGTCAACGCCGCGAACTCGTCGCTGCTGGGCGGCGGGGGTGTCGACGGCGCGATTCATCGCGCAGCGGGACCGCAGCTGCTCGAAGCGTGCCGCGAGCTCGGCGGCTGCGCGACGGGCGATGCGAAGATCACCCCCGGCTTCCGGCTGCCCGCGCGCTACGTGATTCACGCGGTCGGGCCGGTGTGGCGCGGCGGAAGCCACGGCGAGCCGGGGCTGCTCGCGTCGTGCTATCGCAAGAGCCTCGAGCTCGCCGTTGCGCACCGGTTGCGCTCGATCGCGTTCCCCGGGATCAGCACCGGCGCGTACGGCTATCCGGTCGAAGAGGCCGCGCCATTGGCGGTCGCCACCGTACGCGAGTTCATCGACGAGAGGGATGCCCCGGACGACGTCGTGTTCTGCTGCTTTTCCGGGCGCGATCGCGCGCTGTACGAGTCGCTGCTCGCTCGTCGCTGAAGCTGCAACGCCATCGTTGGCCGCTCTCGCGCTCGCGCCGAGCTCTGCGCTGACGTGCACCGGCGCGCGTCGTCCGCGCGGGTCCGGTCTGCGGGATAATGCGCCTCCCATGACCCGCTACCCGGAGTCATCGCTCGGAGTCGTTCCGCCGGGCAGGAACTCCACACGAGGAGACATGCATGGCCGACAGGAAGATCATCGCGGTGGTGGGTGCGACGGGCTCGCAGGGGGGCGGTCTGGTACGCGCCATCCTCGCCGACAAGTCCGGCGCCTTCGGCGTGCGCGCGATCACGCGCGACGCGAGCTCGGAGAAGGCGCAGGCACTCGCGCGCTCGGGTGCCGAAGTGTTCGGCGCCAACGTCGACGACGCGGGCAGCCTCACCCAGGCGCTCGCGGGTTGCTACGGCGCGTATTTCGTGACGTTCTTCTGGGATCACCTTTCGCCCGAGCGCGAACGCACGCAGGCGCAGAACATGGCGCGCGCGGCCAAGGCGGCCGGCGTCAAGCACGCGATCTGGTCGACGCTCGAGGACACGCGCAAGTTCGTGCCGCTGTCCGATCAGCGCATGCCCACGCTGATGGGGCAATACAAGGTCCCGCATTTCGATGCCAAAGGCGAATCGGACCGGTTCTTCATCGAGCTTTCCGTGCCCACGACTTTCCTGCTCACGACGTTCTACTGGGACAACCTCATCCACTTCGGCATGGGGCCGCGGCGCGGCGCCGACGGCAAGCTCGCGCTCTCGCTGCCGATGGGCGACAAGAAGCTCGCCGGCATCGCGGCCGAGGACATCGGCAAGTGCGCGCTGGGGGTGTTCCGGCAGGGCGCGAGCGCGATCGGCGAGACCATCGGCATCGCCGGCGGTCACCCGACCGGAGCGCAGATGGCGGCGGCGCTCGCGCGCGCGCTGGGCGAGGACGTGCGCTACGTGCCGATGTCGCTCGACGCGTACCGCAAGCTCGGCTTTCCCGGCGCCGACGATCTCGCGAACATGTTCCAGTTCTACGCCGAGTTCGAGCGCGACTTCTGCGCGTCGCGCGACCTCGCGGCGAGCCGCGCGCTCAATCCGGAGTTGCAGGACTTCGAGACCTGGGTCACGCGCAACGCGGCCCGCATCCCGCGCAGCTGACGCGAATCGCGCGTGCTGTCGAGAGCGGCGCGCGCGATCGGGCGTCGACTCCGAGCCGCGCTTCGCCGCAAAACGCAAGCAAACGCGCCCGAAGCAGAGCATTCCGGATCTCGGTGTTGCGTGTTTGCCGCGCCGCGCGCATGCGGTCTCCGGCTCCGCGAGCACGAGATATCCACAGAAATTGTGGATAGCTGCGTGGATCGATCACGCCAAGCCGCGCCAATGCTGGGGCCTGTCGCCGTGCCGCGATTTTGATCAGTTGCGGGTCGTGCGCCGCAGATGCACGAGGGCACCGCGTCGACGGGCGCGAAGCTCGATGTCAGGCCGACGGTTCGCCGCGTCGCCGCGCGCGCGCGTGCTCCGTGCAGAGCTCGATCAGCGCGCGTGCGGCGCTGTCCTGCACCGGATCGGTGTAGCGCAACGTGACGGCGGGGCTTTCGCTCTCGATGCGAATGGTGTAGGCACGCGCGTCCGGCAGCGCGACGGATGCCGACGCAGGGCTTTGCATCGCGGTGGCCACCAGCGTGCGCACGCGTGCTGCGCTCGCCGCGGGCAGCGCGTCCACGTCCAGCATGACCGGTGCGGCGAGGCCGGGGAAGGTCGCGAATCCGCCCTCGACGGTGAGCGTGATGCGCATGTTCACGATGCGCGCCACACCGACGGCCTGCCAGGCCGCGACGACCGCCTTGCGTGCCGCACGGTCGAACAGCTGCCCGGCATTGACGGCGGTCTGGTGCGCGAACTGGGTGAAGGTGGCGGTGGGCTTGAGGCGGCGATCGCGCAGCGTGTCGTACCAGATGCGACCGGCCTTCTCCCATGCGTGGCCGCCGAACGCCGTCGCCGCGAGGTAGAACGCGTGGTTCGGGATGCCGGAGTTGGTGTGCACGCCGCCGTTGTCGGCGGTCTGGCGCACGAAATCGCGCATGTGCGCAGGCTGCGGATCCTTGCCGAGGATCGGATCGTCGAACGCCGTACCCGGGGCCTTCATCGAGCGCAGCGCCACGCCCTTCACCTTCTTCGTGAACAGGCCCGCGCCGATCAGCCAGTCGGCTTCGGCGGCGCTCTGGCCCAGCGCGTACTGCTTCACCAGGGAGCCGAACACGTCCGAGATCGATTCGTTGAGCGCACCGGCCTGGCCGACGTAGACGAGATGCGCTTCGTCGCCGGTGACCCCGTGCGCGAGCTCGTGGCCGATGACGTCCAGCGAGGCCGTGAACCGGTTGAACAGATCGCCGTCCCCGTCGCCGAACACCATCTCGGTGCCGTTCCAGAACGCATTGTCGTAGCGCCGGCCGAAATGCACGGTGGCATCGAGACGCAGGCCCGCGTCGTCGATGGAATTGCGGTCGTACACCTTGGCGAAGAAGTCGTACGTCGCACCGAGGCCGTCGTACGCCTCGTTGACCGCGCGATCCTTCACCGCGGCGCTGCCTTCCGTGCGCACCGTGCGCCCCGGCAGGAGCTCCGCGTGCCGGGCATCGTAGATGGTGCGCAGCTTGCCGTCCGTGCCCGCGACGAGCAGCGCCTTGCGCGCACCGGTGTCGAGCAGCTCGTGCGTCGCGCGCTGCATGCGCAGGCTGGCATCGGCGCCGAGCGTGTCGAGCGCCGCTTCGCGTTGCGTGGCATCGCCGTGCAGCGCAATGCGCCGCAGCAGGTCGGGCGGGACGATGGAACAGCATGCGCATGCAGGTCGACGCATCACATCCTCCATCTCACCCAGGGTCGACCCGGGTGTCAACCCATGGTCAACGCAGAGGCGCCACTAGCGCTCGGGGGCGATGGTGGCGCCCAGGAACAGGTGCCCGATGCGCGGATCGGCGAGGATCTTTGCCGCGTCGTCCACCATTCGGGTGCGTCCGAGCTCGAGCACGATCCCGTAATCCGAAAGCTCGAGCGCGCTCTTGGCGTTCTGCTCGACCATGAGGATGGTCATGCCCTTGTCGCGCAGCTCGCGCAGGATCGCGAAGGTTTCCTGGACGAGCAGCGGCGAAAGCCCGATCGAGGGCTCGTCGATCAGCATGAGCTTGGGGTCGAGCAGCAGGCTGCGCGCGATCTCGAGCAGCTTCTGCTGGCCGCCCGAGAGCGTCGACGCCTGCGCATTGGCCTTCTGCCGCAGCATCGGGAAAGCGCGCGAGCAGGCCCTCCACGCGATGGCCGATCTCGCGCTGGTCGCCGGCGGCAACGCCGCCGAGCTCGAGGTTGTGCCGCACCGAAAGCTCGGGAAAGATGTTGCGCCCCTGGGGGACGTAGGAGATGCCCGCTTCGATCAGCGCGCGCGGCGTCGCGATTGGTGATGTCCGCGCCGTCGAACGCGATGCGGCCGCGCTGCACGCGCAGCATCCCGAACACCGCCTTGAACACCGTCGACTTGCCCGCACCGTTCGGTCCGATGATGGTGGTGATCGTGCCGCGCTTCACCTCGAAGCGCGTGCCCTGCAGCACCATCATCTTGCCGTAGCCGGCGACCACGTCCTCGAGCGCAAGGAGCGGAAGCGCCGGGGCGGGGGCGGCAACGGCGGCCGTCGCGGACTGGACCATCGCGTCAGCGCCCCAGGTAGGCTTCGATGACGGCCGGATTGTTGCGCACGCTCTCCGGCGGCCCGGCGGCGATGATCCGCCCTTCCGCGAGCACGAGGATGCGCGTGCACAGCGCCATCACGAATTCCATGTTGTGCTCGATCACCACGAACGTGGCCTTCTCGGCCGCATTGATGGCGCGCAGGCGCTCGCGCAAGCCCGCGAGCATCGTGGGATTCACGCCGCCCGCGGGCTCGTCGAGCAGCACCAGACGCGGTCCGGCCATGAATGCCATGGCGGCGTCGAGGAGCTTCTGCTGGCCGTAGCTCAACGCGCCGGCCTTCTCGTCCGCAAGGTGCGACAGCCGGAAGAAGCCGATCATGCGGTCGGCGTCCGCGGTGAGCCCCGCGTCGCGCGGGCCGAACAACCGCGACCACATGGACCCGCGGTGCTCCTGCCCGGCGAGGATCAGGTTCTCGCGCACGGTGAGCTGCGGGAACACCTGCAGGAGCTGGAACGTGCGCCCGATGCCGAGCCGGTTGAGCTCCGATGGGCGCATTCCGGTGATCGTGCGGCCCGCGACGCGCACCTCGCCGGAGGTGGGCTGGAGCTGGCCCAGGATGCAGTTGAACAGCGTCGACTTGCCGGAGCCGTTGGGGCCGATGATGCCGAGGATCTCGCCCTGCTTCACGTCGAAGGACACATCGTCGACGGCGGTGATGCCGCCGAAGCGCTTGGTGAGATCGCGCACGTCGAGCACCGCGGCGGCGCTCGCAGGCGAGGCGCCGTTCGCCGCCGGGCTCGCACTCGAGCGTGGGTCCGAAGCGGCTCGGCTCACGTCGCTCATGCGGCACGCTCGTCGACGGGGTCGGGAGTCGTCGCAGCGGGCCCGGCCGCGGCTGCGGCCTTGCGCGGTCGCGCAAGGCGCTCGCCCAGGCCGAGCAGGCCCGAGGGGCAGAACGCGATCAGCACCATCACGAACACCGAGTACAGCATCAGGTACAGCCCTTCGGTGAAGCGCAGCCACTCGGGCAGCAGCACCGAGACGAAGGCGCCGACGAACGGGCCCGAGGAAATAGCCCGATCCGCCGGCGATCACCATGAGCAGCAGGTTGAGCGACAGCCCGAGCGTGAAGGGGCTCGGATCGATGAACTGCACCAGCGGCGCATAGAGCACGCCGGCGATGCCGCCCAGCGCGGAGCCGATCGCGAACGCGAGCAGCGTGTAGCGCCGGGTGTCGACGCCGAGCGAGGACGCGCGCACGGGATTCTCGCGCAGCGCCATGAACGCGCGGCCCCAGGGCGAGCGCACCAGCCACCACGTCGCGAGCGACACCAGCGCCAGCACCGCGAGCGAGAAGTAGTAGAAGTCGCGCGGCGGCAAGGTCGACCAGCCGAGCACGTTCGGACGCGGAATGCCGGAGATCCCGTAGATGCCCTTCGTCAGCCACTCCTCGTTGCGGAAGACCAGGAACACGAGCGTGGAGAAGGCGAGCGTCACGAACGCGAGGTAGTGATGCTGCACGCGCAGCGCGGGGTAGCCGAGCAGCCAGCCGATCACGAGGCACAGCAGCGGCCCGAGCAGGAACGCGACCGGGTACGAGCTGCCGTGCGTGGTGAGGATCGCCGCCGTGTACGCGCCGACACCGACGAACGCGCCCTGCGCGAGGGAGATCTGCCCCGCATAGCCCAGCGTCAGGTTGAGGCCGATGGCGGCGATCGTCATGATCGCCCACATCGTGAGCAGGTAGATGCCGTAGGGCTTCAGCAGCCACGGCGCGCCGACGAGCGCGACCGTCGCGGCGACGAGGAGAGGCGTGCGCCAGCGTGCCGAAGTCATCGCGAAGTCATACCGTGCGCTCCTCCGCGCGGCCGAGCAGGCCTTGCGGACGGAACAGGATCACCGCGATCAGCAGGAACAGCGGGATGGCCGCGCGATAGGGCGCCGACAGGTACGCCGCGACGATGTTGTCGAGCACGCCGAGCAGCAACCCGCCGAGGATGGCGCCGCGCACCTGATTGAAGCCGCCCACGATGGCTGCGATGAACGCCGCGAGTCCGAGCGTCTCGCCGTTGGTGAACTTGGCGAGATAGATCGGGCTGATCAGGAACGACGCCAGCGCGACGAGCGCCGCATTGATCAGGAACGTGTAGAGGATCATGCGGTCGACGCGCACGCCGAGGATGCGCGCGAGCAACGGATTCTGCGCCGTGGCCTGCATGCAGCGGCCGGTGCGCGTCCCCGCGAGGAAGATCTGCAAGGCGACCACCGCGACCACGGCCACGGCGATGATGACGAGGTTCTGCACCGAGACGACGGCGGTGCCGACGTGCAGGTTGGTCGTCGCCCAGAGCGCGGGAAAGGGCTGCGCCTCCGCAGCGTAGAACTCCTTCACGCTTTCCTTCATGAACAGGGCGAGGGCGATGCTCGAGATGACGAGCGGCAGCACGCCGTGCCGGATCACCGGATCGACGATCACGCGCTTGAACAGCACGCCGAGCACGAGCAGCGACGCGAGAAGACCGATGGCGAGCGCGACCGGAAACGACGCGCCGCCGAACTTCATCGCCGCCAGCACGAAGAACGCGGGCAGCATCACGAACTCGCCCTGCGCGAAATTGATGGTCTGCGACGTCTGCCAGACCAGCACGAAGCCCACCGCGACCAGGGCGTAGATGGCCCCGGTCGCGATGCCCGCGACGACGAGCTGCAGGAGTTCGCTCAGGAGAGGCTCCGTTGCGCAAAAGGGCCGGCAGCGCCGGCCCTGTTCACCGCGGTGGCGACGCTTACTTGACGATGCCGAGCTTCGGCAGCGTCGCGACGATCTTCTGCTTGCCGTTCACGACTTCCGCGAGGAAGCTGGCGCGGTCGATGTCCCCGTGGGCGTCCCACGTCGTCTCCATGAGGATGCCGGGCTCCTGCTGCGGCGTGATGGTGAGGCCGTGCATCGTCTTCGCGAGCAGCTTGCGGTCGAACTTGCCCATCTTCTGGGTCACGTACTTGACCGCGTAGACCGCGGTGTAGCCCTTGATGCCGTTGTGATCGGGCAGGTAGTTGTAGCGCTTCTTGAACTTGTCGCGGAACTGGGTGATGGCCGGGATCGGCGCATCGATCGTGAGCCCCACGTGGCCGCGCACGCCGTTGGCGGCGTCGCCTGCGAGCTCGATCACCTTCTGGCCGAGCAGCGTGGTCTCGCCGATCAGCGGCTTGTTGATGCCCTGCTTGCGCGCCTCGCGCAGGAAGCGCGCGCTTTCCTCTTCGTTGGTGTAGACGAAGATCGCGTCGGCGTTGGCGGCCTTGACCTTCACCACGTCCGCCGCGAAATCGACCTGGCCCTGCTCCGTGGACACGTCCGCGACGACCTTGATGTTGCGCTTGGCCATCTCCTTGACGAAGCTGTCGCGCCCGCCCTTGCCGAAGTCGTTGTTCACCCACACGATCGCGACCGTCTTGGCCTTCACGCCGTCGCGCATGTAGTTCGCGATCTTGGGCATGCTCATCTGCTGGCCGAACGACGTGCGGAAGATGTACGGATTGCCCGCTTCCGTGATGTCGGCGGCTTCGGCGCCCGTGAACTGCGGGATCTCGGCCTGCTGCGCGAGCACCATGTTCACCTTCACCGAGCCCGAGAACACCGGACCGAGGATGACGTACGGATCGCTGTCGATGGCCTTCTGCACCTGGGCACGCGAGATGCCCGGATTGCTCTGCGTGTCCGACTGCGGCGCGACGATCTTGCGCCCGAGGATGCCGCCCTTCTCGTTGATCTCGTCGATCGCGAGCAACGCACCGTCGCGGAAGTTCGTGCCCGACACGGCGCCAGGCCCGGAGAGCTCGATCACGATCGGCATCTTGACGGTCTGCTGCGCATGGGCTGCGCCGGCAGCGAGGCAGAATGCGGCTGCGGCGAGCGCGCTGATCCAGGACTTGGTCACGGGTTCCTCCTTGGTGGGTGGGGATGCGGCGGGCTCTCGGTCGGCCCTGAAGCCGGTCACGATAGCAAATTTTTCACGGTTCGCCGATGGCCACCGTGCGCGCGTGATCGCCGGCTGCGCGTGGGAATCTGAGGCGTTGCCCGGGGACAGTCAATGCATGGGCCGAACGCTTGTGCGGTAATCGCCCGCACTCAAGCCCCGGCGTCTTGGCGCGAATGTCGGCCTCGACCAGTGCGCGCAGCTCCGGCGTGACGGTGGGCGCGGCGCCGAACCAGCGCTGGAAGCCGTAGCCTGCCTGCTGCAACAGCATGCCGAGGCCGTCGACGGTGCGGTGGCCCCGCGCCTTCGCCGCCTCGAGCAGCGCGGTCTCCAGCGGAACGTACACCACGTCCGCGACGACCGCATCGCGCGGCAGCGGCGCGAGGTCGATCTCGAGCGGCGGCTTGCCGATCATGCCGAGCGACGTGCAATTGACGAGCAGGTCCGCCTTGCGCAGCAACGGCGGCACTTCGTCGTAGTGGGCGGCCACCGCGCCGTGACCGAACTTCGACGCGAGATTCACCGCGCGCTCGAACGTGCGGTTGACGAACGTGACCTGCAGGCCGCGCGCGATGAGGCCGTACGCGACCGCGCGTGCGGCGCCACCCGCGCCGAGGACCACCGCGTGCCCGTTGGCGACGTCCCAACCGGGCGCCGTGTCGTCGAGGTTCGCGATGAACCCGTGGGCGTCCGAGTTGCCGCCCATGAGGCGCGGACCGTCGAGCCACACCGTGTTCACCGCGCCGATGGATTCGGCTGCCGGGTCGCGCTGGTCCACCAGCTCGAACGCGGCTTCCTTGTGCGGGATCGTGACGTTGCCGCCGACGTACCCGTACTTCGCGAGATGGGTGAGGAACTCGGGGAAGGCCTCCGGCGTGACGTCCTTCAGCTCGTAGGCGCCCGCGATGCCGAGCTGCTCGAGCCAATAGCCGTGGATCATCGGCGAGCGCGATTGCGACACCGGGTGGCCCATCACGCAGGCGCGGGGAATCGAGGTGGTCATGACGGCTAGAGCGGCGAGAAGGCGGTCGATTTGAGGATGCGGCATTCCTGGTGCCGATGGGCACCGAGCGCACGGCTCTTCGCGAGGTATGCCTGGAATTCGGGATCGGCCATCAGCGCGTCGCGACGGCGCTCGCGGTCGGCCTGGCTTTCGTACTTCCACACGTGCACCACCTGATTGAGGGTCCCGACCTCGGTGGTCGCATAGAACACGGGCTCGCCGCAATGGCGCACCTGCACGTGATGGCCGAGCTCCGCGTAGAGCTTCAGCCATTCGCCGAACTTCGCGTTGTCGAGGGTGTAGATGCGCAGGTCGAAGATCATGCGTCGCTTTCGTTCAGGCGATCGCCGCCATGCCGGCCGTGGCGATGCGGGCGTCCAGATCGGACCGCACGCCCGACACGCCGATGCCGCCGACGATCTCGCCGTTCACCACGATCGGGAAGCCGCCTTCGAGCGGCACCAGCCCGGGCATGCCGAGAAAGCGCAGGCCGCCGCCTCCCGCCGCTACGGCGTCCTCGTAGTGCTTGGTGGGCTTGCGGAAATTGACGGCCGTCTGCGCCTTGGCGATCGCGACCTCCACGCTCGAGTGCTGCGTGCCGTCGAGCTTGTGCAGCATGACGAGCAGTGCGGCGGAATCGACGATGGCGATGGCCACGGCCCAGCCGTTGCGCAGCGCCTCGCTCTCGGCCGCCGCCATGATGGCCTGCGCTTGCCCGTGCGCGATGCGTGGCCCGTACGGCGGCGGCACGGAGGAGCGGTTTCGGACGAGGTGCCGGGCTGGACCATTCGATGCGGCATTTCAGTTATGCGCGCGAGGCATCGATGGCCGGCCCGGCGCAGAGGCCGCACAGTACCGAAACCGGCCGGTCGGGGCAAGCGAAAAACACGCCGGCGACCCCGAGGCCGCTATCATGCGCTCTCGCGCGCCGAGGAGGCGCGGGTGGTAATGTCGGCGTTCCGCGCGCGAGCCGCGCGGCCCATCAAGGTCACTCGTCAGGCAGGAGAACTCCCATGAAGCGGAAGGCATCGGCGCGCTGGAGCGGCGGACTCAAGGACGGCAAGGGCACGATCTCGACCGACAGCAACGTGCTGTCGAACACCCAGTACTCGTTCTCGACGCGCTTCGAGAACGGCGTGGGCACCAATCCGGAGGAGCTCATCGCGGCCGCGCACGCGGGCTGCTTCTCGATGGCGCTCTCCGGCCAGCTCGGCGCCGCGGGCATGACCGCACAGAGCATCGACACCACCGCAACGGTCACGATGGACAAGACCGACGCCGGGTTCACGATCACGGCCGTGCATCTGGACGTGACGGCGAGCATCCCCGGCGCCGATGCCGAAGCGTTCCAGGCCGCCGCCAAGAAGGCGAAGGAAGGCTGTCCCGTGTCGCGCGTGCTGAACGCGACCATCACGATGGACGCGCGTCTCGCCTGACCCGCCGCGGATGAAGCTGTCGGTGCTCGACCAGTCCACGGCCGCCAGCGGGCGGTCGGAGGACGCGTCGATCCGCGAAACCCTGGCCCTCGCGCGGCACTGCGAGGCGCTGGGGTATCACCGCTACTGGGTGTCCGAGCACCACAACAGCGGCAGCATCGTCGGCACCGCGCCCGAGGTGCTGATGGCGGCGATCGCCGCCACCACCACGCGCATCCGCATCGGCAGCGCGGGCGTGATGCTGCCGCACTACTCCGCGCTCAAGGTCGCCGAGCAGTTCCGCGTGCTCGAAGCGATCGCGCCGGGCCGCATCGATCTCGGCGTGGGACGCGCGCCCGGCTCGGATCGGCTCACCGCATTCGCGCTCAATCCCGATGCCGCTGCCGCCGCCGAGCGCTTTCCGCAGCAGATCCTCGAGCTGCAAAGCTGGCTCGCGGGCACGCCGCTCGCGGACGACCATCCGTTTCGCAGCATCGTTGCGCATCCGCGGGGGCCTCATGTCCCGCAGCTCTGGATTCTCGGCAGCTCCGATTACGGCGCGCAGCTTGCGGCGCATTTCGGGCTGCCGTATGCGTACGCGTACTTCTTCAGCGAGGGCCGCGGCACGCAAGAGGCGCTGCAGCTCTACCGCAGCCTGTACCGGCCGAGCCCGCGTTATCCGCGGCCGCTCGCGACCATCTGCGTGTGGGCGCTCGCCGCCGATACCGAAGCGCAGGCGCGGCGCCTGCTCGCCACGCGCGAGCACTGGCGCGTCGGTTTCGAGAAGGGCATCCGCCTGCCGCTCATCTCGCCCGACGAAGCGGCGGTGTATCCCTACACGGCCGAGGATCTTGCGCGCATCGAATCCCTGCGCAGCAAGGCCATCGTCGGCACCGCCTCGCAGGTCGGCGAGCGCCTGCGCGAGCTCGCCGCGACCTTCGAGCTCGACGAGATCGTGATCGTCACCTGGACGCACGATCCCGCTGCGCGCCGACGCTCGTACGAGCTCATCGCGGCGGAGTTCGGGCTCTCCTCCTCGTCGGCTGGCGGACGGCAACGAGGTCGCCGCATGATCCGACCGTGCAACTCGCCAACCGAGGCAACGCCATGATCGCTGTCATTTTCGAAGTCTGGCCCGCATCGGGCCGCATGGACGAATACCTGGAACTCGCGGCGCAGCTCAAGCCGCTGCTGCAGGAAGTGGACGGGTTCATCTCGGTCGAGCGCTTCCAGAGCCTCACGGACCCAACCAAGCTCGTCTCGATATCGTTCTGGCGCGACGAGGACGCCGTGCGCCGCTGGCGCGAGCTCGAAGCGCATCGGGGCATGCAGCGCAAGGGCCGCGCGGGCGTATTCGCCGACTACCGGCTGCGCGTCGCGTCCGTGCTGCGCGATTACGGGATGAACGAGCGCGAGCAGGCACCGCAAGACAGCCGCACCGTCCACCGGTGAAGTGGACCGTCGGCGTCATCGCCGACACGCACGGCCTCCTGCGGCCCGAGTCCTGGCAGCGCTGGCGGGTGTGGATCGCATCGTGCACGCCGGCGATATCGGCAACGCCTCCATCCGCAGGCCCTCGCGGATCGCGCCGCTCACCCTCGTGCGCGGCAACAACGACACCGGTGCGTGGGCGCGCGATCTCCCCGATACCGCGGTGCTCGTCCTGGATGCGGTGTCGATCTACGTGCTTCACGACCTCAAGACGCTCGTGCTCGATCCGGCCGCGTGCGGCCACCGCGTGGTGATCGCCGGGCACTCGCATCGGCCCTGGTGCAGCGGCGCGGGGACGTGCTGTACCTCAATCCCGGCAGTGCGGGACCGCGGCGCTTTCGCCGGTGTCGATCGCGAAGCTCGCCATCGATCGCGACCGGGTGGACGCGGGCATCGACGCTGGACGTGCCGCCCCGGTGGCCCCGCGACGAGCGCGCGCCGCAGCGCGGACCGATCGTCGCAACGCGCACCGCACTCCGGCGCGCGACGGTGGAGTACGCTATCCACCTCGAGCGAGGTCGACCGTGAGCGAGCACGCCGCCGTCACCACTTTCCTGTTCACCGACATCGAGGGCAGCACGCGCCTCTGGGAGCAGGAACCCGAGCGCATGCGGCGCGCCCTCGCGGCCCACGACGCCCTTGCGCGCGATCTCGTCGCCCGGTCGAACGGGGCCGTGGTGAAGACCACCGGCGACGGCATGTACGCGGTGTTCGACGATCCGGTCGACGCGCTCGACGCGGCGGTGAAGCTGCAGGTGAGCCTGCTCGACCCGCAGTCGACGGGCGGCCTGCCGCTGCGCGTGCGCTGCGGGCTCCACGCCGGGGTGAACGAGCGCCGCGACAACGACTTCTTCGGCCACGCCGTGAACCGCGCCGCACGGATCATGAGCGCGGGGCACGGCGGCCAGATCCTGCTCTCGAGCGCCGTCGTGGCGCTGGTGCAGGAGCGGCTGCCGCGCGAGGTGCGGCTGCGCGATCTCGGACGCGTGCACCTGCGCGACATGACCCATCCGGAAGAGCTCTACCAGGTGCTGCATCCGGCGCTGCGCGATGCGTTCCCGCCGCTGCGCTCGCTCGCCGCGACGCCCAACAATCTGCCGCAGGAGGTGACTTCGTTCGTCGGTCGCGAGCGCGAGCTCGCGCAGGCGAGGGCGCTGCTCGGCGCAACGCGGATGCTCACGCTGACCGGCGCCGGCGGCCTCGGCAAGACGCGACTCTCGATCCATCTCGCGGCTGCCGTGCTCGATTCCTTCCCGGACGGCGCGTGGTTCGTGGAGCTCGCGCCGATCAGCGATCCGCAGCGCGTTCCGGAAGCGCTCGCGAGCGCGCTCGGCGTGAAGGAGGACGCGGGCCGACCGGTGCTCGAGGCGGTGCTGAAGTTCGTCGCGGACCGGCGCCTGCTCGTCATCCTGGACAACTGCGAGCACGTGGTCCAAGCCTGCGCCGAGCTCGTACGCGCGCTGCTGCAGGCGGGGCCCGGCGTCACGATCCTCGCGTCCAGCCGCGAGCGCCTGCACGTATCGGGCGAATGCGTGCTCGAGGTGCCGGCGCTCGCAGGTGCCCGCGGCGCGGCACGCGGTGTCGGCGCAGTCCGTGCTGGAGTGCGACGCGGTGCGGCTGTTTCGCGATCGCGCGCTCGCGGCGCAGCCGTCGTTCGAGATCACGGCCGACAATGCCGCGAGTGTGGCCGAGATCTGTCGCCGGCTCGACGGCATCCCGCTCGCCATCGAGCTCGCGGCCGCACGCGTGCGGAGCCTGAGCGCAGCGCAAATCGCGCGCCGCCTCGACGATCGCTTCCGTCTGCTCACCGGCGGCGATCGCACGGCGATGCCGCGCCAGCGCACGTTGCGCGCGCTCATCGACTGGAGCTACGACCTCCTGACCGAGCCCGAGCGCGTGGCGTTCCGGCGGCTTGCGGTGTTCGCCGGCGGCTGGACGCTCGAGGCTGCGGAGGCGGTGCTCGCGGGCGATCCGATCGACGCCGCCGACGTCGCTCGACCTGCTGAGCAACCTGGTCGACAAGTCGCTCGTGGCGGCCGAGCCGGATGCCGTCGCGCTACTACCTGCTCGAAACCGTCCGCGAGTATGCGCGGGAGCGCCTCGTGGCATCTGGGCGAGGCGGTCGTGGTTCGCGATCGACATCTGGGCTGCTACGCCACCCTTGCCGAGTCGGCCCGTCCCGGCCTCGTCGGTCCGGAGCAAGGTGCATGGCTCGTGCGGCTCGATGCCGAGCGCGAGAATCTGCTCGCAGCGCACGCGTGGGCGGGTGCCGGCGGTAACCCCGAGCAGGGCCTCGCGATGCTCTGCGCGGCCAAGTTCTACTGGATCAACCGCGGCCTGCTCGGCCTGGGTTATCGGGCGATCACCGAAGGGCTTTCCGAAGTGCAGGTCCATTCAGCGCTGCGCTGCCGCGCGCTCGTGATCGCCGGCCAGTTCGCCTGCTACACGGGACACTACGCGCAGGGGCGAGCGCACCTCGAGGAAAGCCTTGCCATCGCACGCGAGCTGGGCGACTCGGTGCGGATCGCTGCAGTCCTGCAACCACTGGGCTGGGCGGCGCTCGGCGAGGGAGACCTTGCCAAGGCTCGCCCGACACTGGACGAGGGACTTGCCCTCGCCCGCCAGCGCGGCGACAAGCGCGAGATCGTGGCAGCGCTCAACCTTCTCGGCGCGTTGCATCGCGTCGAAGGCGATTACGTGCACGCCGATGCGCTGTATTGCGAGGCGATCGCGCTTTCCCGCGAGCAGCAGGACCGCGAGAGCATCGCCATCAATCTCCTGAACCGCGCGATGGTGGCGATAGGCGCGGGAGCGCTGGACGATGCACGGACCATGCTGCTCGAGGTCTGCGGCATCGCGGACGAGACTGCTTCCAAGCCCGTCGGCAAGGCGATGCTCGAAGTCTGTGCGGGCCTTGCGTGCAGCCGCGATGAATGGACGCGCGTTGCGGATTTTTTCGGGGCCAGCGAGGCGCGTACGGATGAGACGGGATTGAAGCGGGATCCCGCAGACGAAGCATTTCTGGCGCCGTTCGTTGCGAGGGCGCGCGCGATGCTCGGCGGCGAAGCCTTTGACGATTGCTACCGCAACGGCGGGGCCTGGGATCATCGTGACGCCATGACCCGCGCCGCTGCATGGCTGCAGGACGCACGGGAGGCGGGGCGCCCATCGGGCCGCATGCCCGTGCCGCCGAGCTGAGCCGGACCGACCCGCTCCCGCTCAGTTGTCGTTCGCGATGATCGGGTCCTTGATGACGAAGCTTCCGTCACGGTCGTAGACCCGGACCATGTAGCGGTGCTTGTTGTGATCGGTGTTCGCGTTGTGCACCTGGTACGCCCTGCCGCCCTGAATGGGCCCCGGGTTCGAGAACTGCGGGCCCGAGATCTTGGGCTCGTAGAATTCGACGCCATTGCGGTCAAACCTGTAATCGTTGGCGTCGTGGGTCCCGATCTCCCAACGTATCTCCGCCGGCTGCCGACCCTGCATCTCCAGCAGATCGGGAACGACGCTGAGCTCCCGATCGGCACCTGTCCCGCTGACGGTGACGGTGATCGTGCACATGCCGCCCGTACACGACGCTCGTGACGGCGCCATCCTGCTTTCGAACGTGCTGCACGCGGCCACGGCTGCAGCGAGTGAGAGTGCAACGAGCGGCGTTCTGAGGCGCATGTAACCCCCTTGTCGTTGGTGGGCCGCGGCGCGGCCTTCGGCAGGCCGCCCGGTGCCACATGCTCCGCGAAACGGACGTGCGGTGCAATCACCTGTCCGGGGGAAAAGACGTCGCCGCACGGGAACAGGCGCGACGACTCGCGGTCCAATGCCGCAAGTGAGCACGTCCGACGGCAGTGCTGACGATTGCTCGATTCGACTCTTGTTGCGAAATGTCGTGCAGGGCACTGCGATGTCGGACTAGAATTTTTATTCGAGGTCCGCAGCAATGCACGCGCGATCGTGCAGCGCGACAAGCAGTTGCCCGCATCAGACGCCGACCGACCTCCTCGGTGGCCTTGCATGGAGGAATCGATGCCGCGCAAGCCACTCACTTCGCAGCGTAATTCGCCGGCCTGCGATCCGGAAACCCTCGCCTGTGCTCGAAGCCCAGCTTGGCATTGTGCACCGCGATGACGTCGGTCCCACGCTGGGGCAGCTGATGGCGCTGTGCGCCGAGCCCGCCGTCGATGCATCCGTGCGGCGGCAGTGGACGGAGGCGATCAGTCTCGCGCTCGCGGGCGAGAGCGGCGGGGCCGAGTATGCGCGGCCGCTGCGTCGGCTGTGGACCGCCGCGATCACCTCGGATCTGCGCCGCTCGCACGCGGCGCCCGGCGCCCGCGCCGATCAAGCGGCCCGCGCTCCCGCGCACGGCGCGCGCACGCTTTCTGACGCTTCGGCGCCTGCCGCTGCACCGCGCGGCGGCGGCCGCGTCGGCGAGGGTTGCGAATGCCGGCGTCGCTACGCCGGTGCGTGCCTGCGGCGGCGTTGATCGGCAGGTCGTTCGTCGCTGCAGCAGCACGACGAGGCCGACCAGCAGGATGGCGGGGATGAACAGCCATTCCTTGGCCGGGCGCTGGCGCTCGACCTCGATGCCGGTGATGGTGAAGCCCTGCTCGAAGCCGGCCTTGTCGGCCGGGCTGTTGCAGTGCCACCGCCATCACCTGCATCCCCGCGGCCGTCTGCATCACCGACAGGCCCGCCTTCGCGATGCGCTGCGCGCCCGAGCCCGTGTCGCCGAGCGGCAGGAGCACGATCTTGCTCACGTCCTTGCCTTCGAGCGTCGTGCCCTCGATCCGCACGCGCAGGCCCGACGGGCGGCGCATCGGCCGCGCGCGCCTCGAGGCGTCTGTCGGCGGCACGACCTCGTAGCGCGGCTCGCATCATGTCGAGCCAGAAGCCCGGCCGCAGCAGCGTGAACGTGGCGAGGAGCAGCAGCACCGACTCGTACCACCGGCTCCGCGTGAGGAACCAGCCCTGCGATCCGGCCGCGAAGAGCAGCATCGCGCCGACCGCGCTCGCGATCACCAGCAGGAGCTGCCACCACGAATCCACCCCGATCATCAGCAGCTGCGGATTGAAGATGAACATGAACGGCAGGATCAACGTGCGACTGCTGTACCAGAACGCGGTGGCGCCGGTGCGGATGGGGTCGGCGCGCGAGATCGCGGCCGCGGCGAACGAGGCGAGACCCACCGGCGGCGTCACGTCGGCCATGAGTCCGAAGTAGAAGACGAACATGTGCACCGCGACGAGCGGAACGACGAGCCCGGATTGCGCGCCGAGCTCCACCACCACCGGCGCCATCAGGGTCGACACGACGATGTAGCTCGCCGTCGTCGGCATCCCCATGCCCAGCATCAGGCAGATGAACGCGACGAGAACGCAGCATCGCGATGATGTTGCCCGCCGACACGGTCTCGACGAAGTCGGTCATGACCAGACCGAGTCCGGTCACCGAGACCGTGCCGACGACGACGCCCGCGGCCGCGGTGGCGAGCGCGATGCCGATCATGTTGCGCGCACCGCGCTCGAGGCCGTCGATGAGATCGTCCCAGCCCGCGCGATAGATGCCGAAGTGAAGCGGCTGGCTGCGGAAGAACGCGAGCAGCGGCTTCTGCGTGAGCAGGATCACGACGAGGAGCACCGTCGCGTAGAAGGCGGACAGCCCGGGCGACAGGTCCTCGACGAGCAGTGCCCAGATGAGCAGCACCACGGGCAGCAGGAAGTGCAGGCCGGCGAGCAGCGTCGGGCCGAGCGGCGGCAGCGTCAGCACCGGTGCGTTCGGATCGTCGATCGTAAGGTCCGGCTCGCGCGCGACCTGGCGCACGAGCACGACATACGTCGCGGCGATGAGGACGAGGATGCATCCAGATCGCCGCCGGCCCGGCGACGCCCTTGATCCAGCCGAGACCGTAGTAGACGACGTTGGCGAGGACGACGAGGCCGGCGATCGTGAGCAGCGATGCCCAGGAGCCGCCGGGGCCACGGCACGCCCGTGCTGCGCGGCAATGCCGGCGATGCCCGCCTTGCACGCCTCGAGGTGCACGATATAGAAGAGCGCGATATAGGAGATGATCGCCGGCAGGAACGCGTTCTTGACGATCTCGGCAGTACGGAACGCCGACGTACTCCGCCATCAGAAAGGCCGCGGCGCCCATCACCGGCGGCATGATCTGGCCGTCCACGCCCGCGGCGACCTCGATCGCGCCGGCCTTCTGCGCCGGAGTAGCCCACGCGCTTCATCAGCGGGATCGTGAACGTGCCGCAGGTGACGACGTTCGCGACCGACGAGCCCGAGATCATTCCCATCAGGCCCGAGGACACCACGGCGGCCTTGGCCGGACCGCCGCGCATGTGGCCGAGGAAGGCGAACGCCACCTTGATGAAGTAATTGCCGGCGCCGGCCTTCTCGAGCAGCGATCCGAAGAGCACGAACAGGAAGATGTAGCTCGCGGACACGCCGAGCGCGACGCCGAACACGCCTTCGGTCGTGAGCCAGTAGTGCGACACCGCCTTCACGAGCGACACGCCCTTGTGGGCGATCACGTCCGGCATGTGACGTACCCGCGAACGCGTACCCGAGCATGAGGAGCGCGATGACGGCGAGCGGCGGTCCGACCACGCGGCGCGTCGCCTCGAGCAGCAGCACCATGCCGATCACCGCGGTCGCGATGTCGAGCATCGTCGGCTCGCCGGGGCGCGTCGAGATCTCGCGGTAGAACAGGAAGAGATAAGCCCCGCAGAACGCGCCCGCGAGCGCCAGCACCCAGTCCTGGAGGGGGATGCGATCGCGGGGCGAGCGCTTGGCGAACGGGAAGGCGAGGTAGGCGAGGAACAGGCCGAACCCGAGATGCAGCGAGCGCATCTCGGTCGAGTTCAGCACGAAGACGTTCAGAACGTGAAGGGCAGCGGCGACGCGTACCACAGCTGCAGCAACGACCACGCGAGGCACGTCCACGCGAGGACGCGTGTCGGTACCGCCCCCGAGGGGACGCGCCCCCCGAGGTCGGCCTCCTGGACCAGCGTCCCTGCGTCGACGTTGCGGCTCACTTGATGAGGCCCTTCTCGCGGAAGTACCGCGCCGCGCCTTCGTGCAGCGGCGCGGACAGGCCGTCCTTCACCATGTTCTCGGCCGAGAGGTGGGCGAACGCGGGATGGAGCTTCTTGAACTCGTCGAGGTTCTCGAACACGGCCTTGGTGATCGTGTACACCACGTCGGCCGGCACCTTGGCCGACGTCACCATCGTCGCGCTCACGCCGTACGTCGGCGTGGGCTGCGGGTTGTTGGCGTAGATCCCGCCGGGAATCGTCACCTTGGCGTAGTACGGGTGCTTCTTCACCAGGGCATCGATGTTGGGGTCGGTGAGCGGCACGAGCTTCGCACCGCAGGTTGTCGTCGGGTCCTGGATGTTCGCCGACGGGTGCCCCACGCCGTAGAAGAACGCGTCGATCTTGTTGTCGCACAGCGCCGGGCCGTGCTCGTCGGCCTTGAGCTCCGAGGCGAGCGCGAAGTCGGACAGCTTCATGTTCTCCGCCGCAAGGAGCTCCTCCATCGCGGAGCGCGTCCCCGAGCCGGGATTGCCGACGTTGACGCGCTTGCCCTTCAGGTCGGCGAAGCTCCTGATGTTGGCTTCCTTGCGGGCGACGAGCGTGAACGGCTCGGGATGCACCGAGAACACGGCGCGCAGGTCCTTGTCGGGCTGCTTGAACGACCCGGTGCCGTTGTAGTCCTGATACTGCACGTCGGACTGCGCCATGCCGAAATCGAGCTCGCCGCTCTTGATGGTGTTGACGTTGTAGACCGACCCGCCCGTCGACTCGACCGAGCAGCGGATGCCGGTCTTGGCGCGATCCTTGTTGACGAGCCGGCAGACCGCGCCGCCCACGGCGTAGTACACGCCGGTGACGCCGCCGGTGCCGATGGTGACGAACTTCTGCTGCGCGAGCGCGCTCGTCGGCGCGAAGACGGCGGCGGCGACGGCGAAGCACGCGGCGATCGTTGCCGCGCGAGGGGTGCTGCGGTGAAGCTGGGTCATGATCGACTTCCTCCGGTTGTGTGCGTTGTCCCGAACGATGCCTCGGGACAACGCTGGCGAACGGGGCGTGGCGCGGCGCCCACTGGACTACCCTTCGTGCTGCGCCCTCCGGTATTCGCGCTTGGGACGGCCCGGCGCGCTCATGCGAGCAGGCGTATTGCTTCGGCGCGGGTTGCAGGGCGAAGACCGAGCGGCGCGAGGGCCTCGACGGTGCACCTCACGAGCGCGGCGTTGTCGGCAGCCGTCGCTCCGGACGGCAGCTCGATGTTGTTCTCGAATCCCACGCGCACATTGCCGCCGAGCACGGCGGCGGCGACGGCGCAGCGCAGTTCCAGCGGCCCGAAGGCGCATGCGGACCAGCGCCAGCCGGGTGGCAGCGCACCGAGCATCGGCACGAGCTCCGCAGGCGTGCCGCTGCGCTTCTCCGCGTACGAGCCGAGCACGAACAGCAGCTGCGGCGCGCGCTGCGGGATGCGACCTTGCGCGTGCAGCGCGACGCAGCGCGCGACATCGGCCGGCGAATAGACGATGTACTGCACGAGGGCGCCGCGTGCGGCGAGACGCTCGAGGAAGCCGCCGACCCGCGCCTCGTCCACGCCGGGCGCGAAGAGCTCCCGGATGGCGAGCGAGATCGCGTCGGCGCGCAGCGCGTCGGCGCAGGCCATCTGCTGCTCGGGCGAGTAGCGGCCCGCGGCTTCGGTCGTGACCTGCAGGACGAGCGCGTCGCCGACGCGCTCGCGGATGGCGGCGATGCCGGCCTCGTAGTGGGCCGGATCGAGGCTGTGTCGGCCCTCGGCGTCGCGCACGTGCAGATGGAGCATCGACGCGCCGGCAGCGAGGCAGTCCTGCGCGCACTGCGCGAGCTCCGGCGCAGTGATCGGCAGCATTCGATGATCGGCCTTGCTCTTGCGCGCACCGTTGGGCGCGACCGCAATCACGACCGGCAGTGTCTCCATCAGCCGTGCGCCACCTTCGTCACGCCGGCCGCCACGAGGCTCGCATCGATCGCGCTGCGCAGGCGAACGACGATCTCGTCGATCTCTCCCGGCGTCACGATGAACGGCGGCGCGAGCAACACGTGATCGCCGCGCCGGCCGTCGATGGTGCCTCCCATCGGATACACCATCAGGCCGCGCGCCATCGCTTCGGACTTGACCTTCGCATGCAGGCGCAGCGCCGGGTCGAACGTCGCCTTGCTGTCGCGATCGGCGACGAGCTCGACGCCCATGAAGAGGCCCCGGCCGCGGATGTCGCCGACGTGCGGGTGCTCCCCGAGCGTGGCCACGAGCCGCTCGCGCAGCACCTCGCCCATCGCACGCACCCGCGCGAGCAGGTCGTCGCGCACGATCACCTTCTGCACCGCCAGCGCCGCCGCGCACGCCACCGGGTGGCCGATGTACGTGTGCCCGTGCTGGAAGAAGCCGCTGCCGCTCCGGATGGCTTCGATCACCCGCTGCTGCACGAGCACGCCGCCGATGGGCTGGTACCCGCCGCCGAGGCCCTTGGCGATCGTCATGACATCGGCCGTGATGCCCTCCTGCTCGAGCGCGTGCAACGTGCCGGTGCGGCCCATGCCGCACATCACCTCGTCGGCGATCAGCAGGATGCCGTGGCGGTCGCAGATGTCGCGAATGCGCCGCCAGTAGCCCGGGACCGCGGGCACCGCACCGAGTGTCGCGCCCACGACGGGCTCGGCGACGAAGCCGATCACGTTCTGCGCGCCCAATGCCGTCGATCGCGGCCTCGAGCTCCGCGGCGAGGCGCGCGGCGTAGGCGTCGGCGCTCTCGCCCGTGCGGCGATCGCGATACTCGTAGCACGGCGCAACGTGCGTGACCGGGATGAGCAGCGGCGCGAACTGCTGGCGCCGCCATTCGTTGCCGCCGACCGCGAGCGCGCCGAGCGTGTTGCCGTGATAGCTCTGGCGGCGCGCGATGAAGTGCTTGCGCTGCGGCTGCCCGATCTCCACGAAGTACTGGCGCGCGAGCTTCAGCGCGGCTTCGATCGCTTCCGAGCCGCCCGACACGAGATACACGTGCGACACGCCGGGCGGCGCGTGCGCGATCAGGTGATCGGCGAGCTCCTCGGCGACCTCGGTGGTGAAGAAGCTCGTGTGCGCATACGCGAGGCGATCGATCTGGTCGTGCATCGCGCGCAGCACGTCGGGATGGCCGTGGCCGAGGCACGACACGGCGGCGCCACCCGAGGCGTCGAGGTATTCCCGGCCGTCGGCGTCGACGATCGTGATGCCCTTGCCGCTCACGGCGACGGGCAGCGCCGTGCGCATCTGGCGATGGATGATGTGGGTCATGATGGTGAGGCGATGAAGACGACGGGGCCGCGTCGGCCGGGCAGCGCACGGCAGGCGTGGGCCGCAGCGCGGCCGGGCCGGCCCGCTGAGGCCGTGAGCTTACTCCCGATCAGGGGCGCCGTGGCGTTCGGGGATCAAGGATCGGCGTCGATGCGCGAACGCTTGCCTCGGCTATCGCGGCGATCGCCTTGCCGGTGGCAAGATTCCGGAGGACCGCCGGATTCCCCCGCGGCCGCGAACCCGACGCCCGCCGAGGGCAGCGCAATGCTCCGCTACGACATGCCGCACGAGTTCAACGCGCTCCCGCGTGCCTTCTACGATCGCGACGCGATCGCGGTGGCGCACGATCTGCTCGGCAAGCTGATCGTGCATCGCTCGGGCGGAGTCAGGCGCGTCGGACGCATCGTGGAGGTCGAGGCGTATCTCGGGCCGCACGACCTCGCGGCGCATTCCGCCAAAGGACGCACGGCGCGAACCGAGGTGATGTTCGGTCCTCCGGGGCACGCCTACGTGTACCTGATCTACGGCATGCACCACTGCATGAACGTGGTGGTGGAGGCGCAGGGGAAGGCCGCGGCGGTCCTGTTGCGGGCCGTCGAGCCGGTGGCGGGCATCGAGGGCCGCACGCAAGGTCCGGGCCTGCTCTGCCGCGCGCTGCACATCGACCGCCGGCACAACGGCATGGACCTCACCGGCGACGTGCTCTTTCTCGCCGCGCCGCCCGTCGCGCAACGCATCGCGATGGTGAAGCGACCGCGCATCGGCGTCGACTACGCCGGGCACTGGGCGCGGCGGCTGCTGCGGTTCTACGTCAAGGGGAACGCGTTCGTGTCGAAGCCGTGACCCCATCGCCCGGGGACGATCGTCCCGAACGTTTGCCCCGAGCGGCGAAAGCGGATGGCCGGATGTAGGATGGCGAGCATCGAGGAGCGCGCCATGGACATCGAGAGCTTCATGCAGGGCTGCCCAGCTCTCCCTGTGGTGGCACGCGACGCCGGAGTCGCCGTGATGCCGCATCGGCAGCGCGTAGCTGCCCGCGTTCGCGCAGCGGAGCGCGCGGCGTGATCCGCATCGTCGGCATCGACCACGTCGTGCTGCGGGTCGTCGATCTGGCGCGCATGCTCGCGTTCTATCGCGATGTCCTCGGCTGCGCGCTGGAGAAGGAGCAGGCCGACATCGGCCTGTGGCAGCTGCGTGCGGGACGCTCGCTGGTCGACCTCGTTCCGGTCGATGGCAAGCTCGGGCGACAGGGCGGCGCCGCGCCCGGGCGCGAGGGCCGCAACGTGGATCACGTGTGCTTCCGGATCGAGCCGTTCGACGAGGCGGCGCTGCGCACGCATCTCGCCGCGCACGGCGTGACCGCGGGCGACACCGTCGCGCGCTACGGCGCCGAGGGCCAGGGACCCTCGATCTACGTCGAGGATCCGGAAGGCAATGTCGTGGAGCTCAAGGGTCCGCCGGGCCCCGTGTCGGCGGCGCGTTGAGCTGGCGCTCGCGAGCGCAGCGTACACGCTGACGGTCGCGACGCCGGGACGAGCGGGGCTCGCTACGCCCTGACCGCGCTACACCGTGGCTTCCACCGGCGGGATGCCGTCGAACACGGCACGCACGCGCGTGCCCGGCGCCGCCGGACGTGCACCGATGCACGATCCGGTCGTGACGATCTCGCCCGCGCGCAATCCACCGCAACGCGTCGTCGCGTGATTCGCGAGCCACACGAGCAAGCGAAACACGTCGCCCGCCGTGTTGCCGCCCGTGACCTCGAGCTCCAGCCGGTCGTCGTAGAAGAGCTGCAGGCGCGTGCGCGTCTGGTCGATGCGCAGGTCCTGCCGGCGGCCGGGCCCCACCACGAGGGCGCCGTTGCTCAGGAAATCGGCGAGGAGCGAAGGGCCGTCGACCGAACGAAAGTCCCGATAGCGCGAGTCGAGGACCTCGATCGTAGCGTGCACGGAACGCAGCGCGGCGATGACGTCCTCTTCGGTGTACGGCGCGCTGCGCGGGGGCAGGTCGCTCTTCAGCTCGAACGCGATCTCCGCCTCGACGAGATGCAGCGCAAAGCGTGCGCGCTCGAACACCTGCGGCGAGGGCAGCACGAGCGATTCGGGCAACGGCGCGCAGTTCGGCTCGGTCTCCGGCGTGCGTGCACCGACCTTCCAGCCGCCGATGGGGCCGAGCTCGCGGATCTGCGCGTCCTGGATCGCGTAGCTCTGCGCGTCGGTTGCCGGGCGCGCGTGCTCGGGAAGGGCCGCGAGCGGCTGGCGGGTACGGCGCGCTTCGAGCAGCAGGCGGGCGGCGGTGTCGGCGTCGATCACGGCATTCTCGGCATCGGAATGCTTGCCGGAACGGCCCATTATAGGCGCCGTGAATGCCCCGACGACGCCGGTCAGGCGAGGGCGCGTGCGAGCACGCACACGACGTGCTCCGGCCTGCGCGCGACGCCGCTCGTGCGCGTGCCGTCCGCGATCTGATGCCGGCAGCTCGTGCCGTCGGCCACGATCAGCGCATCGTCGGGCGCGCTGCGCACCGCGGGCAGCAATGCGAGCTCGGCCATGCGCAGCGACACGTCGTAGTGCTTCGCCTCGTAGCCGAAGCTGCCCGCCATCCCGCAGCAGCTCGTTTCCACCACGTCGACGCTGAGATCCGGCACGAGCGACAACACGCTGCGCGTGGCGCCCATCGCATCGAACGACTTCTGGTGGCAGTGCCCGTGCAGCAGCGCCTTCTTCTGGGGCAGCGCCTTGCAGCGGGAGCTCGAGCCTTCCGGCACGCTGCTCCGCGGCGAGGAATTCCTCGATCAGGAAGGCGCGCGTCGACAGCCTTTGCGCAGCATCGCCCAGTCCGAGCACCAGGAACTCGTCGCGCAACGACAGGAGGCACGACGGCTCGAGCCCGACGACGGCGGCGCCGCGCTCGACGTGCGGGCGCAGCGCCGCCACCATGCGCTGCGCCTCGTGCCGGGCGTCGTCGATGAGACCGGCGCCGAGGAAGGTTCGCCCGCAGCACAAGGGCCGCTCGCCATCGGTATCGTTCGGCTCGGGGCGGGCGACGTGCACCCTGTAGCCGGCTGCCTCGAGCACCGCCATCGCGGCGTGCGCGTTCTGCGGCTCGTGATAGTTCGTGAAGGTGTCCACGAACAGCACGACGTCGGCATCGTCGGCGTGTCCGGTGCGCGCACGCGCGCTGCGCAGGAACGTATCGCGGCGCCATGACGGCAGCGTGCGCTTCGCGGCAAGGCCGAGCCAGCGTTCCGACAGTCGTGCCGCACCGGGCAGCGTGTCGCGCAGATTGGCGAGCCAGGGCACGCGCGCCGCCCAGGGCGCCCAGCGCGGCAGGTGCGCGATGATGCGCTCCTCGAGCGAGAGTCCGTGCGCCTTCTGCCACTGGTGCATGAACTCGATCTTCATGCGCGCCATGTCGACGCCCGTCGGGCATTCGCGCCGGCAGCCCTTGCAGCTCACGCAGAGCTCCAGCGCTTCGCGCACTTCCTGCGAGGCGAACGCGCTTCCGAGCTGGCCCGAAACCGCGAGGCGCAGGGTGTTCGCCCGGCCGCGCGTGAGGTGCTGCTCGTCGCGCGTGGCGCGGTAGCTCGGGCACATCGTGCCGGCGTCGAACTTGCGGCAGTGGCCGTTGTTGTTGCACATCTCGACGGCCTTCGCGAATCCGCCCGCCGGATCGCCGCCCGTGCCCGGCGGCGTCGTCGTGTCCTGCACCGGGTCGGCGTCCACGTTCCAGCCGGACCAGTCGAGTCCCGTCTGCAGCGGCAAGCGTGCGATGTCCGGGCTTGTAGCGAAAGAGCGACGCGTCGTCCATGCGCGTGCCGCGCACGATCTTGCCCGGATTCATGAGGCCGTCGGGATCGAACCGATCCTTGATCTCCTCGAACGCGCGGGTGAGGCGCGGCCCGAACTGCCAGCCCACCCATTCGCTCCTCACCAATCCGTCGCCGTGCTCGCCGGAGAACGCGCCCTTGAACGCGCGCACCATCGCGCCCGCCTCCTCGGCGATCGCGCGCATCTTCTGCGCGCCGTCGCGGCGCATGTCGAGGATCGGTCGCACGTGCAGCGTGCCGACGGAGGCGTGCGCATACCAGGTGCCGCGCGTGCCGTGCCTCGCGAACACCTGCGTGAGGCGATCGACATACTCGGCGAGATGCTCGAGCGGCACCGCGCAGTCCTCGATGAAGGACACGGGCTTCCCGTCGCCCTTCATGCTCATCATGATGTTGAGCCCCGCCTTGCGCACCTCCCAGAGCGCCTTCTGCGGCCCGGGCTCGGCCATCGGCACGACGCTGCCGGGCAGGCCGAGTTCTCCCATGAGCTCGAGGAGCGTGTCGAGGCCGCGGCGCGCGGCATCGCGATCGTCGCTCGTGAACTCGACGAGCAGGATGGCATCCGGCTCGCCGATCAGCGCGCGCTCGATGACCGGCCGAAACGCCGGGTTGCCGCGCGCGAGCTCGATCATCGTGCGGTCGACGAGCTCGACCGCGGACGGTCCGAGCTGCACGAGGTGCTGCGCGCACTCCATCGCGCGGTAGAGCGTCGGGAAGTTGACCACCCCGAGCGCGCGATGCGCCGGGCAGCGGCGCGAGCTTGAGCGTGAGGGCGCGGCTCCACGCGAGCGTGCCTTCGCTGCCGACGAGAAGATGCGCGAAGTTCACGCGCCCGTCCTGCGTGTACGGACGCTCGCTCTGCGGATGGAACACGTCGAGGTTGTAGCCGCCGACGCGCCGCATCACCTTCGGCACCATGCGCCCGATCTCGTCGCTCTCGCGCAGGGCGATGTTGCGCACGTCGCGCAGGATGTCGAGCACGCGCTGCGGCGCGCCGCCCATCTCGCCTTCCGGCGCGAACCGCGCTTCGCTGCCGTCGGCGAGGATCGCGTCGATCGCGTGCACGTTGTGCACCATGTTGCCGTACGCGATCGAGCGCGAGCCGCAGGAGTTGTTGCCCGCCATGCCCCCGATCGTGCACTGCGCGGACGTGCTGACGTCCACGGGGAACCACACGCCCTTCGGCCGCAGCCAGGCGTTGAGCGCATCCAGCACGATGCCGGGCTCGACGGTGACCGTCATCGCCCGCGCGTCGAAGTCGAGCACGCGGTCGAGGTGCTTGCTGTGATCGATCACCAGCGCCGCGCCGACGGTCTGCCCGCACTGCGAGCTGCCCGCGCCGCGCGGCAGCACCGGCACCTTCAGGTCGCGGCACACCGCAAGCGCCGCACGCACGTCGTCCATCGTGCGCGGCACGAGCACGCCGACGGGCTCGATCTGGTAGATCGACGCATCCGTCGAGTACCGTCCGCGCGAAGCGGCGTCGAACAGCACCTCCCCCTCGACTTCGGCGCGCAGACGACGCGCGAGCTCGGGGTGGCCGGGCGGGGCGTGGAAGACCAGCGGCTGCGTCAGCGGTGCGTTCATCTCAGTGGGGAAGGGCCGCCCCGAGCCACTGACAGGCCCCCGGGGAGAGCGAGCGGAGCGAGTTCGGGGGCGGTTTCATCCGCGGCCGGGCAGCATGACTGCCGCATCAGCGAAGCCCCGCGCACGCGGCGAAACCGTGTGCTCCGGCACGCATCGTCCGGCACGTGGAAGCGCATCACGCCTGCGCGCTCGACAGCCGCATCGCGTCCAGCACGGCCTCGCCCTTGAGCGTGAGATGCGTGCGCAGGATCGTCGCGAGGCGCGCGCCGTCGCGCGCCTCCAGCGCCTGCACCATCTCCGCGTGGTCGCGCGCCGCGCGATTCCACTTGTCGTTGTCGAAGTTGGACCGAAAGCGCAGGTTCTGGATGCGCCGGTTGAGCCGTGTGTAGGTCTCGGTGAGCAGGCCGTTGCGCGCGGCGCGGTTGATGCCTTCGTGGATCGCGCGATTGAAGCGGTAGTAGCCGGGCAGGTCGCGCCGCGCGTGACACGCGAGCATCTCGAAGGTCAGCGCGCGGATCTCGGCGACCTCCTGGTCCGCGACGTGTCGACATGCGAGCTCGCCGGACAACGCCTCGAGGCTGCTCATCACCTCGAAGCTCTCGCGAATGTCGGTCTCGGACATTGCCAGGACCTGCGCCCCGCGATTGGGCTGCAGCGTGACGAGGCCATCGGCCGCGAGCAGGCGCAGCGCCTCGCGCATCGGCGTGCGCGACACGAGCAGACGCTGCGCGAGCGCGCGCTCGTTGAGATGCGCGCCGGGCGCGAGCTCGCCTTCGGTGATCAGCTCGCGCAAGCGCTCGGCCACCCACGCGGGCAGGGTCGTGCCGTCCCCGGGAGGGACGGGCGCTGCGGCGGGCCCGGTCCGCGGCGGCGCGGCAGCCTCGTCGCCGCCTCGTCCGGGCTCGGCTGCGGTGGGTTGTTGCAGTGCTGTCATTGGTATACCGGATGATGCTCGTCCGGAATCTCGCGGCCGATCCGGCGCGTCACCGCCGCAGACCGGCGCGTCCCTCTCCAATCCGGGTGCGTCTTGCGTGCGGCCGCTTTGACGCAACGCTTGCGAAGTGCGACGCTTCCTCGGTACGATTGCCGTTGTATACCAAATTGCGTCCCCGCTCGCTAGTCGACCGCGCGTTCCGGACCCGAGGAGAGGCCCCATGATTCCGCTCGACCGCCGCCCTTCGGGCCGTCACTTCCTGCAGATCCCGGGCCCCACCAACGTGCCCGATCGCGTGCTGCGCGCGATCGACCAGGCCACGATCGACCATCGCGGGCCGGAGTTCGCCGTGCTCGGCAAGTCGGTGCTGGCCGGCATGAAGCGCGTGTTCAGGACGCAGGGCGATGTCGTGATCTATCCGGCCTCCGGTACCGGTGCGTGGGAGGCGGCGCTCGTGAACGCGCTCTCGCCCGGCGATCGCCTGCTCATGGCGGAAACGGGCCAGTTCGCGTCGCTGTGGAAGAAGCTCGCGGAACGGCTGGGCTTCGCGATCGAGTTCATTCCGGGCGACTGGCGGCACGGCGCGGATCCGGCGCAGATCGAAGCGCGCCTCGCGGCCGACACGCAGCACGCCATCAAGGCCGTGTGCGTCGTGCACAACGAGACCTCGACCGGCATCGTCACGCGCATTCCGGCGGTGCGCGACGCGATCGACCGCACCGGCCATCCGGCGCTGCTCATGGTCGACACGATCTCCTCGCTCGGCTCGATCGATTACCGTCACGACGAATGGCGGGTCGACGTTACGGTGGCCGGCTCGCAGAAGGGCCTGATGCTGCCGCCGGGACTCTCGTTCAACGCGATCAGCGCGAAGGCGCTCGCGGCGTCGAAGAGCGCGCGCATGCCGCGCTCGTACTGGGACTGGAGCGAGATGCTCGCCACCAACGCCAACGGCTTTTTCCCGTACACGCCCGCGACCAACCTGCTGTACGGCCTCAACGAAGCGCTGCAGATGCTGTTCGACGAAGGCCTCGACAACGTGTTCGCGCGCCATGCCCGCTTCGGCGAGGCGACGCGTCGCGCCGTGGCGGCGTGGGGGCTCGAGCTCCTGCCGGTCGATCCCGCCGAATACAGCCCCGTGCTGACCACGATCGTCATGCCCGAGGGGCACAATGCGGATCAGTTCCGCAAGGTCGTGCTCGAGCGCTTCGACATGTCGCTCGGGCAGGGCCTCGGCAAGGTGGCCGGCAAGGTGTTTCGCATCGGCCATCTCGGCTGGTTCAACGATCTCATGCTGTGCGGCACGCTTTCCGGCGTGGAGATGGGCCTTGCGGCGGCCGGCGTGCCGCATCGCAAGGGCGGGGTGCAGGCCGCGCTCGACTATCTGGCCGGTACCCCGGCGGCCACGCTCGCCAAAGCCGCCTGACCGGTTTCATACGCCCGCGCGCGACAGTCCGATCGCGCGACGAGGCGCTCACGAGCAGCACCAGAACGGACACATTCCCCAGGAGGAGACTCATCATGACGTTGCACCATCGGGCGGCCTCGCGCCGCCGGGCGAGCCTGCGCATGCTCGCCGCTTCGTTCGTGCTCGCCGCCGCTGCCGTGCTGCCGGTCGGGGCGCAGGCTCAGGTCGAGATCAAGCTCGGTCACGTCGGCGAGCCCGGGTCGCTCTTCCAGAAGTCGGCCGACGAGTTCGCGCGCCGCGCGAATGCGAAGCTCGGCAACAAGGCGAAGGTCGTGGTGTTCGGCTCGAGCCAGCTCGGCGGCGACAAGGAGCTCATCCAGAAGGTGAAGCTCGGCACCGTGGACATGGCGCTGCCCTCCACCGTCATGAGCTCGGAAGTCGATCTGTACGGCGTCTTCGAGATGCCCTACCTCGTCAAGGACCGGGCCCACATGAAGAAGATCGAGAAGGAGCTCTACTGGTCCAGGCTCGAGCCCGAGGCCAACAAGAAGGGCCTGAAGACGCTCGCCGTGTGGGAGAACGGCGTGCGCCACATCACCAACAACAAGCACCCGATCAAGGTTCCGGCCGACCTGAAGGGCATCAAGCTGCGCGTGCCGGAGGGCAAGTGGCGCGTGAAGATGTTCCAGGTGTACGGCGCCAATCCGAGCCCGATGAAGTTCTCGGAGCTCTTCACCGCGCTGCAGACGGGCGTGATGGACGGCCAGGAGAATCCGTTCACCCAGATCTACTCGGCGAAGCTGCAGGAAGTCCAGAAGTACCTGTCGCTGTCCGGGCACGTGTATACCCCGGCCTACCTCGTCGTCGGCACGCGCAAGTGGGAAACGCTGCCCGCAGACGTGCGCAAGATCCTCGAGGACACGGCCAAGGAGACGCAGGCCTTCGTGTACGACACGGCAGCGAAGGACGAGCAGGAGCTGCTCGACAAGCTCAAGGCGGCCGGCATGCAGGTGAACGAGGTCGACAAGGATGCGTTCATCAAGGCGAGCGCACCGGTATACGAGGAGTTCGGCAAGGAAGTGAAGGGCGCGAAGGAGCTGATCGATCGCGCGGTGGCGCTGGGGAAATAGGATGACGCGAGCACGACCGGCGCACGACGCTCGCGCCGCTGCGCTGGCCGCGCGGATGCAGCGTTTCCGCGGGGCCTACGGCCTGCTCCTCGAGTGGCTGGTGGGCGCGCTCATGGTCATCCTCTTCGTGGAGGTGACCGTGGGCGTCGTGTTCCGCGCGATCGGCCAGTCGCTGATCTGGTACGACGAGATCGCCTCGGTGCTGCTCGCCTGGCTCACGTTCTACGGCTCGGCGCTCGCTTCGGTGAAGCGGGCGCACATCGGCTGCCCCGAGCTGGTCGACAAGATGCCGTGGGCGCTGCGGCGCCGGGTCAACATCCTGGCGCAGCTGCTCGTGATCGCGTTCTTCCTGCTGCTGGGCGGGGTCGGCGTGTCGATCATGCCGGTCCTCGCGACCGACGCCCTGGTGAGCGTGCCGATCCCGATGAACATCGTGCAGTCGGTGATCCCGATCTCGGCGCTCCTGATCGTCGTCGCCGAGGCCACGCACCTCGTGGATCTGCTGATCGCCCGGGATCGCCACGAACCTCATGCCGCCGGCGGCATCGCGCTCGCCGACGGGCTGCACTAGCAGGAGTCCCCATGGGCATCATGCTGGGCCTCTTCGGGGCCGTTCTCGCGCTCATCCTCGTCAACGTGCCGATCGCGGTGGCGCTCGGCATCGTCGCGCTCGTCGCGATGGTGTCGAGCCACGGCACGGACATCCTGCCGAACCTCGCCATCGTCACGTACAACGGCGCGACGAGCTTTCCGCTGCTCGCGATCCCGCTGTTCATCCTGGCCGGCGCGATCATGAACGCGTCGGGCATCTCGCGCCGGCTGATCGCGTTCTCCTCGTCCATCTTCGGCTGGATCCGCGGCGGCCTTGCGCACGTGTCGATCGGCGCATCGCTGTTCTTCGCCGAGATCTCGGGCTCGGCGGTGGCGGACGTCGCCGCGCTCGGCTCCATCCTGATCCCCGGGATGAAGAGCAAGGGCTACCCGGGGCCGTTCGCGGCGGCGGCCATGTCCTCGGCGGCAACGCTCGCGGTGATCATCCCGCCGTCCATTCCGATGATCCTGTACGCCGTCATGGCGGAGACGTCCGTGGTGCAGCTGTTCGTCGCCGGCATCGTGCCGGGCGTGCTGGGCGGCTTCGGACTGATGCTGGTCGCGTATTTCCTGGCGCGGCGCTACAACCTGCCGCGCGAGGATGCGTTCTCGTGGGCGCGCGTGCGGCGCACGGCGCGCGAGGCGCTGTGGGCCTTCCTGCTGCCGATCATCATCCTCGGTGGCATCTTCGGCGGCATCGTCACGGCAACCGAAGGCGCTGCACTCGCCGTCGTGGCGGCGCTGTTCGTCGGGCTCGTGATCTACGCGAGCTGAATCTCGGCCGACCTGCGCAAGGCGGTGCTCGAGGGCGGGATCCAGACGGCCGTGGTGATGCTGCTCGTCGCGACCAGCGCATTGCTCGGCACGTACCTCACGGAGGTGCAGGCGCCGCAGGCGCTCGCGCACGCCGTGTCGAACCTGACGCAGAACAAGTGGGTGGTGCTGGCGCTGCTCAACTTCGTGTTCCTGCTGCTGGGCATGTTCCTGCATTCCGCGGCCGCGATCATCCTGGTCGTCCCGGTCGTGATGCCGCTCGTGAAGGCCGTGGGCATCGATCCCGTGCACTTCGGCCTCATCGTCACGATCAACCTCGGCATCGGCCAGCAGACGCCGCCGGTGGCGAGCGTGCTGATGGTGGCGAGCTCCATCGCCAAGGAATCGATCTGGGCCGTGACGCGCGTGAACCTGTGGTTCATCGCGATCCTCGTGGCCGTCCTGATGCTCGTCACCTACGTTCCGGTCACGGGCCTCGGGCTCGTGCAACTCTTCTACCGCTAGGCGCTCCATGTCCGATCTGATCCAGGTGGCCCGCGAGGGCGCCATCGCCACCGTCGTCATCAATCGTCCCGAGAAGCTCAATGCGCTCACGCGCAGCATGTGGGGCGAGCTCGGCGACACCGTCGAAGCGCTTTCGCGCGACGAGGACCTGCGCTGCGTGATCCTGCGCGGCGCGGGCGAGAAGGCCTTCTCGCCCGGGCAACGACATCGGCGAGTTCGAGACGCAGCGCTCGAACAAGCAGCAGGCGATCGACTACGGCCGCACGATGCACAAGACGGCCGAGCAGATCGCGTCGTGCCGGCATCCGATCGTGGCGCAGATCCACGGCATCTGCGTGGGCGGCGGGCTCGAGATCGCCGCGCTCGCCGACATCCGCATCTGCGGCGAGTCGAGCCGCTTCGGTGCGCCGATCAAGAACCTCGGCCTCGTGATGGCGTATCCCGAGATGGCGCCCATCGTGCGCCTGTGCGGGCCGGACGTCGCGCTCGAGATCCTGCTCGAGGGCCGCATCTTCGACGCGAGGGAAGCGAAGGAGAAGCGCATCGTCACTCGCGTGGTGCCGGATGCAGAGGTCGCGCAGGAGGCGCGCGCCGCGGCGCAGCGCATCGCCGAAGGCGCGCCGCTCGTCGCACGCTGGCACAAGAAGTTCGCGCGCCGCCTCTCGGAAGGCCGCGCGATCGAGGCCGCGGAGTACGACGAGTGCTTCGACTGCTTCGATACGGAGGACTTTCGCATCGGCTACTCCGCGTTCCTTGCGAAGCGCAAGCCGGAGTTCGTCGGGCGATGAGCGCAGGCGCGACGCAACCGCGCCGGCGCGGCGGGCAACGCAGTGCCGGCGCGAGCGGCCGCCCAGGGCCACGGCTGCGGCAGCTCGACCGCTGCGGCCAATGCGAGCGCGCTGCGCGCGCACCGGAGGCTACGGTCCTCTGGCGGGCATGCGCGTGCTCGAGCTCGCGCAGATCATGGCCGGCCCGACCTGCGGCATGATGCTCGCCGACATGGGCGCGGACGTGATCAAGGTCGAGAAGCTGCCCGGCGGCGACGATGCCCGCAGCTATCGCGAGCCGCGCGTGAACGGCGTGTCGGCGCCGTTCCTCATCCTCAACCGCAACAAGCGGGGCATCGCGCTCAACCTCAAGGACCCGCGCGGGCGCGAGGTGCTGTTGCGCATGGTGCGCGATGCCGACGTGCTCACGGAAAACTATCGCCGCGGCACGCTCGAGAAGCTTCGCCTCGGCTACGACGTGCTCGCGCAGGCGAATCCGGGCCTCATCTATTGCGCGGTCTCGGGTTACGGCCGCGACGGTCCGTACGCCGACAAGGGCGGCTTCGATCTCATCGCGCAGGGGTTCGCAGGGCTCATGTCGATCACGGGCGAGCCCGGCGGTCCGCCGGCGAAAACGGGCAATTCCGTCGCCGACATCAATGCCGGGATTCTCGCGGTCGTGGGGATCCTCGCCGCGTACGCGCACAAGATCAAGACGGGCCAGGGCCAGATCGTCGACACGTCGCTCATGGAAGCGGCGCTGCAGCAGACGTACTGGCACGCGGCGATGTACTTCGCGACGGGGCGTTCGGCCGGCCCGACGGGCTCCGCGCATCTGCTGACCGCGCCGTACCAGGCGTTCCATGCGAGCGATGGCTGGATCAACATCGGCGGCGCGAACCAGGCCAACTGGGAGCGCATCGCCGAGGTGCTCGGGCACCCGGAATGGCGCGAGGATCCGCGCTTCCGGACCAACTCCGATCGCATGCAGCATCTCGATGCGCTGACGCATGCGATGAACGCCGTGCTCGTCACGCGCACGAAGGCCGAATGGATCGAGGCCTTCGACACGGCGGGCGTGCCGGTCGGTCCCGTGAACACGATCGGCGAGGCGCTCTCCCATCCGCAGACGCTCGCACGCGGCATGGTCGTGGAAACGGCGCATCCGACCGCGGGGCCGACCCGGTCCCTCGGCTGCCCCGTGCATTTCTCCGAGACGCCGACGGCGGTCACGCGTCCCGCGCCGCTGCTGGGCGAGCACACCCGCGATCTGCTGCGCGAGTACGGCTACGACGATGGCGAGATCGACGCGCTCGTGGCCGACGGCGTGGTCGAGGAAGCGAAGGTCGCCTGACGCGCACGCCGACCCGACCGCTGACCCGGGCCGACCCAGGGTCAGGGGTCAGATGCAGGGCGGGCTGATACCATCGTGCCTCGCCGCGTCTCCACGCGGCGCCTTCTCCCCGGCATGTCCAGCCCACGCATCGTCGCGACGTACCGTGTCGAGTGCACGCAGGCCCACATCGAGGCGCGTGCGCATGCGATCGCGCTCGAGCAGAGCGTCGAGCTGCCGATCGCAGCCGTGCGCGACGAGCGCGTGCGGCGCGACGTCGTCGGCACCGTGGTCGCGATCCGTGCGGCGGGCGAGCGGTTGTTCGATGTCGACGTCGCACTTGCGCAGGAGACCCTCGGTCACGACGCCGGCCAGCTCCTCAACATGCTGTTCGGCAACACGTCCCTGCAGCACGACACGCTGCTGCTCGACGTCGCCATCGACGACGAGCTGGCGCGGCGCTTCGGCGGTCCGCGCATCGGCATCGAGGGCCTGCGCGAGCTCACGGGCGCCCGCGGACGAGCGCTCTCGTGTGCCGCGCTCAAACCGCAGGGCCTTCCCGCGGAAGCGCTTGCGGGCCTCGCGGGCACCTTCGCCCGCGCCGGCATCGACGTGATCAAGGACGATCACGGGCTTGCCGACCAGGCGGCGGCGCCGCTCGCGGCGCGCATCGCAGCGTGCCAGCGGGCGATCGACGACGCGAACGCAGCAACGGGCCAGCGCGCGCTCTATGCGCCGAGCCTCACCGGCAGCCTCGACGACTTGCGGCGCGGCATCGACGTCGCGCGGCGGCATGGCGTGCGCATGGTGCTGCTCGCGCCGATGGTGAGCGGCGTGTCGAACCTCGCGCTGCTCGCGCGCGAAAGTGGGATGGCGCTGCTCGCCCATCCGGCGCTCGCGGGGGCGGCACGCATCGCACCGGCGTTGCTCCTCGGCAAGCTCTTTCGCCTGTTCGGGGCGGACGCGACGATCTTCCCGCACGCGGGCGGCCGCTTCGGCTACACCCTGGCGGATTGCGCGCAGCTCGCGGATGCGGCGCGCCTGCCGTGGCACGGACTGCGCTGCTGCGTGCCGGCGCCGGCGGGGGGAATGACGGTCGAGCGCGTGCCGGGCATGCGGGAGTTCTACGGCGACGACACGCTGTTCCTGATCGGCGGCAGCCTGCTCCTCGCGGGCGATGCGCTCGGGCAGCGTTGCCGCGACTTCGTGAGCGCCGTACGCGCTCCGTGCCAGGTCGAGGATGACGAGCATGCATGACCCGGACGGCACCGCAGACCGCGCCGCAGACGACGCTGCAGACGACGCGCCGGTCCGGCACTTCCGCCCGAACGGCGAGGCGTTCCGCTGGGACGGTGTCGAAACGCTCGCGTACAAGACCGGCGGGGACGCCGTCTTTCGCGACATCACGCGGCAGACCCTGTTCCGCTCGGCCGGGCTTGCGGGGGAGTTGCGCTACTTCGAGATCGCCGCCGGCGGGCATTCCACGCTGGAGCGCCACGAGCACATGCACGCGGTGCTGGTGCTGCGCGGCATGGGCGCCTGCCTCGTCGGCAAGCAAGTCCAGCGCATCAGCGCATACGACCTCGTCACGATCCCGCCGCTCACCTGGCATCAGTTCCGTGCCGCCGCGAATGCGCCGCTCGGCTTCCTGTGCATGGTGAATGCACAGCGCGACCGGCCGCAGCTGCCCGACGCGGCGACGCTCGCGGCGCTTGGTGCCGACGCGCGCATCGCGGCGTTCCTGCGCGGCGATCTGCCGGCCTGAGCTGCGAGGGACGGGGCGCGCCGCGGCATCGGCGCATGGCACGGACCGGAGCTTGCGCCTCGCGCCGGCGCGGGACTGGCGCGCGGGTCAGCTATCGCGGTGCGCGTCGGCCGTCGAAAGGCCCTGCGGCGCATGGTCCATCGGCTCGCGCCCGACGCGCTCGTACTCTGCGATCACCTGCGCGCCGAACAGCAGGATCGTCGCGGCGATCTCCAGGCTCAGCAGCACGAAGATCGCGGTCGCGAGCGAGCCGTAGACGGTCTTCACCTGCGACAGGCCGGAGAAGTACCAGAGCAGGATGTGCCGCGTGATCTCCCACAGGATGGCGGCGGCCACCCCGCCGATCAGCGCGTGCCGCCACGACAGCCGCCCGGCGGGCATGACGAGATAGATCGACGTGAGCACCAGGATCTCCCCCACCACGCCGAGGCTGTAGAGCAGCGGGCCCGAAAGCGCCTGGAGCGACCGGATGTGGCCCAGCACCGAGATGTCGGCGGCACCGTGCGCCTGCAGCGCGCCCGACACCAGTGTCACGACCAGCAGGCCGAGCCCCAGGAACAGGATGTAGAAATACGGGATCAGCGCGGAATGCACGAAGCGGCGCTTCCTCACCTTCACCCGGTGCAGGAAGATGACCGACATCGAGTTCTCGAGCACGGTGAACGCAAGCGAGCTGAAGAACACGAGCGTCACGAGCAATACCGGGCCGACGACCTCGCGGTGCTCGAGGAACGCGGCGAGCTCCTCGATGAGCGCGTGCGACTGCCCGGGAGCGACGAGCTCCAGGTACCGCCCGAGCGTCGACAGGAGTATCGCGGGGTCGACGACGTGCGCGAGCGCGAGCACGAGCAGGATCAGCAACGGAACGATCGACAGCAGGGTGTAGTACGCTACCGCGCCCGCGAGCAGCAGGCCCTGATTCGCGCGGAACCCTCTCGCCACACGGAGCAGGAAGCGCCCCGGATGCGCGAGGACGGTGGCGGCGGGAGTGGGAAGACGCATGGGGACGCGGGTGGGTGCAACGGGCCGTGGCGGTCGCGGCGCGCGTGAGGCCGGACCCGCGTCCGAAAGCCATTCTAGCCTGCACCCCAGGGCCGCCAACCCCGGGCTAACCCAGGGCTACCCAGGGTCAAACGCGGGGTCACGCGCCTCGAGGTGAATGAACGCGGCGCACCCCGGCCCTGAATTCGATACCATCGCGCCATGCCGCAGGAATCCACCTTGCTCGACCCAGCCACCGCCGCCTTCATGCAGGGCGCGCTGTCGGTGATCGTGGCGAGCCGCGACGCCCGCAATCAGCCGGATCTCGTGCGTGCGGTCGGCGCGCGCGTGCACCCGTCGCGCTCGCGCGTGACGCTGTTCCTCGTCGCAAGCCAGGCCGCCGCGGTGCTCGCCGACATCCGCGCGAGCCGCTCGATCGCCGTCGTCTTCAGCCAGCCGAGCACCGCGCGCACCGTGCAGCTCAAGGGGACGGACGCGAGCGTCGAGCCGGTCGCGGCAACGGACCTGGCGCACGTCGCCGCGTATGCCGAGGCCATGGTACGGGAGCTCGCGCTCGTCGGGCGCCCGCCCGAGTACGCGCGTGCGCTGCTTGCGCACGACCCCGCCGACCTCGTCGCCGTCGGCTTCACGCCCGCGAGCGCGTTCACCCAGACGCCCGGACCCAATGCCGGCGCGCCGCTTTCCGCAGCATGAGCACGATGGTAGTCGAATGATCCTGACCATCGACGCCATCCGCGAATGCTTCGACGGCGCCGTGCCGGGCGTGATGGCCACCTGCGCAGCCGATGGCACGCCCAACGTCTCGTACATCTCGCAGGTGCAGTACGTCGACAGCACGCACGTCGCGCTCTCGTTCCAGTTCTTCAACAAGACGCGCCAGAACGTGCTGGAGAATCCGATCGCGCGGCTCCTGCTGATGCATCCGACCACGGCGCAGATGTACCGGCTGGCGGTGCGCTACCTGCGCACCGAGACCGAGGGGCCGCTCTTCGAGAGCATGAAGGCGAAGCTCGCGGGCATCGCGTCGCACACGGGGATGAGCGGCGTGTTCCACCTGCGCGGATCCGACGTGTACGAGGTGCGCGCCATCGAAGTCGTGCCCGGCGCGCCGCTCGCGCTGCCGCCGCCGCGGCGCAACGTGCTCGCCGCGCTGCGCGCGACCGTGCAGGCGCATCTCGCGCTGCCGCGAGCTCGATGCCCTGCTCGACGTGGCGCTCGCCTCGCTCGAGCGCGAGCTCGGCATCGGGCACGCGATGGTGCTCATGCTCGACGGCGTTGCGGGCAAGCTCTACACCGTCGCGAGTCGCGGCTACGCGGCTTCCGGCATCGGCTCGGAGATCGCGCTGGGGCAGGGCGTCATCGGCGTCGCCGCGCGCGAGGGCACGCCGATCCGCATCGGGCACATGACCGCCGAGTACGCGTACGGTCGCGCGATACGCGAGAGCGCCGCCCGCAGCGGCATGGCGGCGATGCTGGAGACGGCGATTCCCTTTCCGGGTCTCACGGATCCGGGCAGCCAGATGGCCGTGCCGATCGTGGCGATGGAGCGCGTGGTCGGCGTGCTCTATGTCGAAAGCCCCGACGACCTGCGCTTCAGCTACGACGACGAGGATGCGCTCGTTGCGCTCGCGTGCGAGCTGGGCTTGGCGATGCACATCCAGCAGGCCGCTGCCGAGCAGACCGAGGAACCGGCCGCCGCCGACGCCGCGTCGGCTCCCGCAGCCGGCCCGCCGGTGGTGGTGCGCCGCTACGCCGAGAACGACAGCGTGTTCCTCGACGACGACTATCTCATCAAGGGTGTCGCGGGCGCGATCTTCTGGACGCTCGCGAGCGATTACGTCGCCACCGGCCGCACGGCGCACACCAACCGCGAGCTGCGCCTCGATCCGCGCATCCGGCTGCCCGACATCGCGGACAACCTCGAGGCGCGGCTCATCCTGCTGCAGCGCAGGCTGCGCGAGCGCAACGCGTGCGTGCAGCTCGAGAAGACGGGCCGGGGGCGGCTGCGCCTTCGGGTGGACCGCCCGTTGCAGCTCGTCGAGGCGACGGCGGCGCCGCGCTGAACGCAGCTTCGCGCCGCACGTCGCGCAAGACGACGCGCGGCACCGCGCGCGGCGCAGCTCAGGCGGCTTCGCGCTCGCAGCCAAGCGCCGTCGCGAGCTTGATCCAGTCGCCGCGGGTCAACCGCGTGCGAGCGATCTCGATCATGTCCGCGAAGATCGCCGGCGCCTGCGCGCGCATTCCGGCGAGCGTGCCGGCGCGATCGCTCGGCGTCATCGAAGGGATCAGCCAGCGCGCAAATGCCTGCAGCGTGGCGCGCGGTATGGAGCCCACGAGCGCGCCGTGGATCGCGGCGAGCTCGCCGTCGTCGAAGTGTTCCCACAAGCGCGCGTTCATCGCCGTTTCCTCCTCGTGCATGTGCACCATGTTCTCGGCGACGAAGAGCCCGAGCCGGCGATACACGCGCAGCGCGTGGCTCGCGCGCGCCGAGGGCGCTGCCTGCTCGAGTGCGGCGAGCTCCGTGTGCAGCGCCGCGATCGCCTGCTCGTGACCGACGTGCTCGTCCGCAAGAGCCCGCGCGGATCCGGGCGCACGCGCCTCGATGGCGGCATGCACGTAACGGTTTTCCTTCTGGAGATGATCGGTGCACGCGGCGAGCAGCTCGCGCACCCGACCGAGACCGCGCGCGAGATCCTGCGCGTCCTCGACATCGACGCGACCGAAGTCGACCAGCGTGTCGGCCATCAGCGCGCGCAGCGCCTTGTGCGCGTTGGAGTACAGGTCGAAGCGCGGGTGGATGGCCGCAGAAGCAGCGGGGGAGTGGAGGGCTGTGGTCATGATGTGTGCAATGTCCTGATGTGAAGGTTGGGCTCGAATGCGAACGGTCAGGGTCGCGCTTGCGGCCGGTTCGCGCTGACGCCCTGCGCTGCCGCGAGCGATCGCGCAGCCGGCCGGGGGGCCGGCGCGCGCGCATGCAGGCGTGGCATCGCTTCGGCGCTCGCGGCGGGCCGTGCCGCAGTCGCGTGCTCGCGCACGGCCCGCAGCGTGGTTTCACCAGGCCCTTCGATCTCACCCACGTGCGGCATCCCCTGCTCCGGTCGGCTGCGATGGCGTCATGCGAGGCAGTCTAGGCAATCCCGCGGGCCTGCATTCCTAAGAATTCGTTGCGCAGTTCCTAACCAAAGCCTCAAGCGTCGCTAAGAATTTGCTAACCAGCCCGGAAGCACGGGCGGCGAACGCGTGCTCGTCGCGAGCCTCGTGGGACCGCCGGCGTTCAACCGACGACAGGAACGGGGTCGAGGCCCCGTTCCTGTTTGCTGCGGGTGTCCGGATCACTCGCCGCGACCGGCGCGGCGCGCACCGGGCGGCGCCACCCTCAACCGAGCGTCCAACCGCTGCGAGCGCGGTACCGGGCGGCGTCGCTTCCGGCGCCGTCACCGCGCTGTCGAGTACGCATCGCCGCGGCGCATCGGGTTGCGCATGAAATCGTCCGGATTGGCCGTCAACGCGTTGGTGTTGTCGGCCTGTCCGCCGCCGGTAGTCACGCCGTACGTCGTGGGGCTCGCGTCGTGATGGAAGAAGTTGCGCACGCGGTTGCGCAAGCCGCCGTGCTCCTCGTCTTCCGTGTTCACGGCAGCGGCCCGCGTCGCGCGCTCCTGCGCGTCGTCGCTCGCTGCCGTCGCGGGATCGCCGCCGTGGAGTGCGTCGCGTGCCGCGTGCTCGTCGGCATCGTCGCCGCGGTGCAGTCGATTGCGCAGCCCGCCGTGCTCTTCCTGGTCTGCTCCGACCGATCGCGCGGCGCGCTCCTGCGCATCGTCACCGCCCAGCGCGAGCCGCGGTGCGGGCGACGCCGTCGGGGAAGCCGCAACGCCGGTGTCGGACCGCGTGTGCGTTGGACTGTAGGCGGTGCCGGCGCTGCCTGACAGCGCGCTGTCCGACTGCGCCCACGCGGTACCGGTACCGGCAAGCGCGAGTGCGAGCGCGATGAGCAGTGGTTTCACTTGTGGTCGCATGGATTGCTCCTTCCTGTCTGTAGTCTTGGATTCGCGAGGCACGCGCGGTCGGCGTGCCGGGGTGAAGGACAGACCGGCACGCGGCCCCCGCGTTGCAACCAACGAGGCACTGTCCCGGGTCAGAACAGCTTTAACCGGAAGTTAAGAATGCGAGGGTCGCCTGGACAGCGTGAGGGGGGTGCTGGCGTTCGTGCGCACGGTCGAGGCCGGGAGTCTCTCCGCGGCCGCGCGCCAGCTCGGCGTCTCGACCGTCTCGGTGAGCCGCAACATCCAGCGGCTCGAGCGCGAGCTCGGTGTGCGCCTGCTCAATCGCACCACCCGCAACGTGGCGCCGACGGGCGAGGGTCGTGCGTTCTACGAATCCACCCGCCAGGCGCTGTCCGAGCTCGAGGCCGCGTTCAGCGCGTTGCGCGAGGCGCGCGGCGAGCCGACCGGCACGGTGCGCATGAGCGTGGCCACGGCGTTCGCGCGGCTTTACGTGCTGCCGCAGCTCACCGAGTTGCGTCGCCGTTTCCCGCGCCTCGTGATCGAGCTGCAGGCTGCGGACCGCCTCGCCGATCTCGTGGCCGAAGGCTTCGACTTCGGCTTGCGCAGCGGCGCATTGCCGGAACGCGACATCGTCGTGCGGCGCCTGCGCGACGCGCCCCGCGTCGTGTGCGCGTCGCCGGCGTACCTGCGCACCCACGGGGCGCCGCCGAGTCCCGAGGGCTTGCGCGAGCACGAGTGCATTGCGCTGCGCTCGGTGGTGACGGGACGCGTCTCACGCTGGGAGTTCAGGCGCGAGGGCGAATCGTTCGCGCTGGAGGTGCACGGGCGGATGGTGTGCAACGATCTGCTCACCGCTGCCGACGCCGCCGTTGCGGGACTCGGCATCGCGCAGCTGCCTGCCTACGTCGTGGCGACGGACATCCGCGCGGGACGCCTGCACAGCCTGCTCGCGGGCTTTGCCGCGCAGCCCACCCCGCTCTACATCTACTATCCGAGCCGGCTGCTCTCGCCGCGGGTGCGCGTCGTCGTCGAGTTCCTGCTCGAGCAACTCGGGCAGCATCCGGAGCTTGCGTTCGATCCCAACGTGGAATGCGGCGACAACCCGCCCGCTCTCGAGATCGGGCAGGGCCGCTAGGCGAACAGATCGCCCTGCTGCGGCTGCCCCGGCGCAGCGGCGCGAACACTCGGCGCCGGCGGGCGGAACCGCGTGACATCGAGCGCAGCATGCGGGCCGTTGAAGCCATGGCGCTTGCACGCAAGCTTGAACCGCGTCGAGATGAGCTGCGCGAACTCGCCCGTGCCGCGCATGCGCGTGCCCCATTGCGCGACGTAGTCCTTGCCGCCGCGCATCTGCTGCACGAGGCTCATCACGTGCGCTGCGCGCAGTGGGTAGTGGGCGTCGAGCCAGTCGCGAAACAGCGGCGACACTTCGTGCGGCAGGCGCAGCAGAACGTATCCGGCCTGCCGGGCGCCGTTGGCAGCCGCGGCTTCGAGGATCGCCTCGAGGTCCTTGTCGGTCAGCTGGGGAATCACCGGCGCGATCATCACGCCGACGGGCACGCCCGCATCCGCGAGCGCCGCAATCGTCGCGAGCCGCCGCGCGGGCGCCGGCGCCCGCGGCTCCAGCCGACGCGCGATCTCGCGGTCGAGGGTGGTGATCGTGAGGAAGACCTCGGCGAGCCCTTTCGCCGCCATGGGGCCGAGCAGATCGAGGTCGCGCTCGATCAGCGCGGACTTGGTGACGATCGACACCGGGTGATCGCACGCGTGCAGCACTTCGAGGCAGCGGCGCGTGATCCCGAGCTCGCGCTCGATCGGCTGGTAACCGTCGGTGTTGATGCCGAGGGTGATGCTCTCGCAGCGATAGCCGGGTTTCGCGAGCGCGGCGCGCAGGAGCTCCGGCGCGTTCTCCTTGGCGAAGAGCCGCGTCTCGAAATCGAGGCCGGGCGACAGGTCGTGATACGCGTGCGATGGCCGCGCGAAGCAGTAGACGCAGCCGTGCTCGCAACCCTGGTACGGATTGACCGACTGGGTGAAGCCGACGTCGGGCGAGTCGTTGCGCGTGACGATGCTGCGCGCGAGCTTGAGGGTGACGGTCGTCTCGCGGCGCGGCTCGGGTGCCCCCTCGCTTGCCTCGTCGGGCACGTGCCAGCCGTCGTCGACCGCCTCGCGCTCGTCGCGCCGGAAGCGATTGGCGGGATTGAACGTGGCGCCGCGGCCGCGGTGCGCGACGGCACCCGGGCTGCGCGGAACGGGCTCGACGGGGTGGGGCGGGCGACGCGGCATGAGGTGACGATGCGATGCGAACCGCGCAGTTTACGCCCTCCGGCCCGGCTCGCGGCGCGCTGCCCTTGCGCATAGAATGCGGCACGACCGAGAGTCCGACAACGAAATGGTCACGCCCAGGAAGACGCACTTCGATACGCTCGCGCTGCACGCCGGTGCGCGACCCGATCCGGCCACCGGAGCGCGCGCGACGCCGATCTACCAGAGCGCCTCGTTCGTGTTCCAGGACAGCGATCACGCGGCGGCGCTCTTCAACATGGAGCGCGCGGGGCACGTCTACTCGCGCATCTCCAATCCGACCTGTGCGGTGCTCGAGGAGCGCATCGCGGCGCTCGAGGGCGGGGTGGGGGCGATCGCCGTCGCGAGCGGACAGGCGGCACTGCATCTCGCGATCGTGACGCTGCTCTCCGCGGGCGATCACATCGTGGCCTCGCGCTCGCTCTACGGCGGCTCGCACAACCTGCTCGACTACACGCTGCCTCGCTTCGGCGTGAAGACGACGTTCGTGGATCCGCGCGATCTCGATGCGTGGCGCGCCGCCATCACGCCGCACACCCGGCTGCTGTTCGGCGAGACGCTCGGCAACCCGGGCCTCGAGGTGCTCGACATCCCGAAGGTCGCCGAGATCGCCCACGCGCACGACGTGCCGCTGCTCGTGGATTCCACCTTCACCACGCCGTACCTCGTCCGGCCGTTCGACCTCGGCGCCGACCTCGTGTACCACTCGGCAACCAAGTTCCTGTCGGGCCACGGTGTGGTGATCGGCGGATTGCTGGTCGACGGCGGTCGCTTCGACTGGCAACGCCCCGGCGTCGCCGAGCGCTTCCCGACCCTGAACGAGCCCTACGCCGGGTTCCACGACATGGTGTTCAGCGAGGAGTCGACCACCGCGGCCTTCCTGCTGCGCGCGCGCCGCGAGGGCATCCGCGACTTCGGCGCGTGCATGGCGCCATTCACCGCCTTCCAGATCCTGCAGGGCATCGAGACGCTGCCGCTGCGCATGGCGCGCCACGTCGACAATGCGCGGCGCGTGGCGACTTTCCTCGTGGCGCAGCCGATGGTGGCGTCGGTGGGCTACCCCGAGCTCCCCGACCACCCCGACCGCGAGCTCGCCGCCCGCCTGCTGCCGCGCGGCTGCGGCGCGGTGTTCAGCTTCGAGCTGCGCGGCTCGCGCGAGCAGGGCCGGCGGTTCATCGAAGCGCTGCGCCTGTTCTCGCACCTCGCGAACGTCGGCGATGCGAAATCGCTGGTCATCCATCCGGCGTCGACCACGCACTACCGGATGAGCGCCGAGGACCTCGCACGCGCGGGGATCGCGGAGGGCACGATCCGGCTTTCCATCGGCCTCGAGGATCCGGACGATCTCATCGAGGATCTTTCCCGCGCGCTGTACGCGGCCGGCAAGGCCGCCTGAGCTCATGCGGCCTCGTGCGATCGCGGCGATTGGATGCGCGCGTCGTCCTCGGACCGGGGACGGCGCCATGATGCTCGAGGTCGCCGGTTCGCCCGCGTACGCCTATACGGGCACGCGCCCCTGGGTTGCGCAAGCGCCCGTGCTCGTGTTCGTCCACGGCGCCGCGCACGACCACAGCGTCTGGGCGCTGCAATCGCGCTATTTCGCGCATCACGGCTGGAACGTGCTCGCGCTCGACTTGCCCGCGCACGGCCGCTCGGAAGGCGAGCCCCTGCCGAGCGTGGAACGGCTCGGCGACTGGCTCGTCGCGGTGCTGGATGCGGCGGGTGCGAGGCAAGCCGCCATCGTCGGCCATTCCATGGGTGCCCTCGCCGCCCTCGACTGCGCGGGCCGCCACCCGGACCGCATCCGCCAGATTGCATTGCTCGGTCCCGCGGTGCCGATGGAAGTGAGCGATGCGCTCATGGAAGCCGCGCAGCAGGACGAGGCGCTCGCGTTCGAGCTCATCAACGGCTGGTCCTTCAGCGCGGGCAAGCAGCTGGGCGGGAGTGCCGTGCCCGGCATGTGGCTCACGGGCAACGCGCTGCGGCTCATGCAGCGCACCCGGCGTGGCGTGCTCGCCGTCGACCTGCTCGCGTGCCGCAATTACCAGGACGGCGTCGCGGCCGCGGCGAACGTGCGATGTGCTGCACTCGTCCTTATGGGCGCACGCGACCTCATGGCGCCCACGCGCAATGCGAAGGCGCTGCTCGCCGCCTTGCCGAACGTGCAATCCATGACGCTGCCCGACTGCGGACACTCGCTCATGAGCGAGCAGCCGGACGCCGTGCTCGACGCACTGCGCGCGTTCCTGCGCCCATGACGGCCGAGCACGCGCTGCGTCTCGTCCGTCACCGCAATCCGAGGGCGTTCGCGAAGTCCGCTGCGCCGCTGTTCGTCCGCAACCCGGCCGCGTACAGCGGAATGGTCGCTTCCGCGCAGGGCATGGACGGGAAAGCCGCTGCGGCTTCGTCGCTGCTCACCGTCCACGGCGCGAACGGGACCGAGGGCGTCGCGCTGCGGCGCGAGCAGGGCGTCGTGGCGATCGGCGACAGCAGCGCCCACGCGGCCGATCTCGTGGCGCGTGCGCTCGCCGCCGATGGCGTGCAGCTCGCCGGCGTCGTCGGCAGCCTCGACGCGTGCGAGGCGTTCGCGCGGGCCTGGCGCGAGGCGACGGGCAACGTGCACGCGCTGCGCTTCCACCTGCGAAACTACGCGCTGGGACAGCTGCGGGACGTCCGATCCGCCGCGGGCCATGCGCGCGCGGCCGAGGCCGCGGATGCGAAGCTTTGCTGCGACTGGCTGGCGGACTTCAGGGTCGAAGCGCGCGTTCCCGACGATCCCGCGCGCGTGCGCACGATCACCCGCGAGCGCATCGCCGCGGGCGGCGTGTGGCTTTGGGTCGACGGCCACGCTCGCGCGCTGCTCGGATTCGTGCGTCCGACGAGGACGATGGCGCGCATCGTGTCCGTGTACGCCCCGCCGGCGGGAGCGCGGCCGCGGCTATGCGCGATCGCTCGTCGCCGCCGCGGCCGCGATGCTGCGCGACGCCGGATGCGCCGACATCTATCTTGCCGCGGACGTCGCGAATCCCGCGAGCAACCGGCTCTACCGTGGGCTGGGATTCGTCGCCGTCGGAGAGCAGTACCAGTTCGACCTCGGTCCCGCGCTGCGGCGCGCGCAGTGAGATGACGGCCCGGTTCTATGTCGCGGACGGACTCGCGCCGGCGATGGTCGGCACCGTCGTGCCGCTGCCCGACATGGTGGCGCATCACGCGGTGCGCGTCGTGCGTCTCGGCGTGGGCGACGCGCTCACGCTCTTCGACGGCCGCGGCGGCGAATACGCGGCCGAGCTCGCGAGCGTGGACCGTCGCGCCGCGCACGCGCGCATCGAGCGTTTCGTCCCCGTCGAGCGCGAATCGGCGCTGCACGTCACGCTGGTGCAGGCGATCGCGGCGAACGATGCGATGGACTACGCGGTGCGCAAGGCGGTCGAGCTCGGGGTCGCCGCGATCGTGCCGGTGACCAGCGCGCGCAGCGCGCCGCTGCCCGCCGGCGAACGCGCCGAAAAGCGCGCCGCCCACTGGCAGCAGATCGTCGTTGCGGCGTGCGAGCAATGCGGGCGCAATCGCGTGCCCGAAGTGGCGGCGCCGCAACCGCTCGCGCAGTGGCGCGCTGCGCCGGACACCCGTGTCTACGTCGCGGCACCCGACGCCGCGACCATGCTCGGCGCCATCGCGCAGCCGGCGCACGGATGCGCGATCGTCATCGGCCCCGAGGGCGGCTTCACCGCGCAGGAGATCGATCGCCTGCAGCAGCAAGGCGCCGTGCGGCGTGAGCCTCGGACCGCGCGTCCTGCGCGCCGAAACGGCGACCGTGGCCGCGCTCGCCATCCTGCAGGCGCGCTGGGGCGACCTCGCCTCCTGCTCCGAGTAGAACTCGCGCGTCTTACTCGGAGTAACGGGTTCGATGGGGCTCAGCGCAGCGACACGTGGCGAGCGGCACCGCCGGATGGCCCGCGAGCGCGAGCGCGATCGTGCGCAGCGCCACCCACGCGTCGCCGCGGCCGATGCCCTTCGACAGCGCATCGATGTCGGCGAGCGCATGCAGCAGCGGATCGACCTGCGCGCGATCGAAGCGCTTCGCCGCGCGCTCGAGCGCGCCCTGGCGCTTGCCCCACACGCGCACGTTGCGCACGGCGGCGGATGCCGGCGTGCCGCCCGCAACCGCCTCGAGCACGGCCGCGAGCGCATGCACGTCCTCGCCGAGCTGCCAGAGCAGGAGCTGGATGCCTTCGCCTTCGGCCTGCAGCGCGGCGAGGATGCGCACCGTGCGCGCGGCGTCGCCCGCGAGCCACGCTTCGGAGAGCGCAAAGACGTCGTAGCGCGCGACGTCGGTCACCGCGCGCTCGATGTCCTCCTGGGCGATCGCGCCCGCCGGCAGCAGCAGTCCGAGCTTCTCGATCTCCTGCCGCGCGGCGAACAGATTGCCCTCGCAGCGATCCGCGAGCCACGCGAGCGTCTCGCGCGGCACGCGCTGCTTCTGGCGCTCGAGGCGCGCCGCGATCCAGCCGGGGAGCTCGTCGCGCTCGAGCGGGTACACGGCGATGCACACGCCCGCCTGCGCAAGCGCCGAGAACCACCCCGAGGATTGCGTCGCCCGATCGAGCCGCGGCAGCGTGACGATCGTGAGATTGTCCGGGCTCGGATGGGCGGCGTAGCGCTCGAGCGCCTTCGCCCCCTCGGTGCCCGGCTTGCCGGAGGGGATGCGCAGGTCGATCACCTTGCGGCTGCCGAAGAGCCCGAGATTGCTGTTCGCGGCGAGCAGCGCGTCCCAGCGAAAGCCGGGCTCGACCACCAGCACCTCGCGTTCGTCGCAGCCCGCCTTGCGCGCGGCGGCGCGGATCGCGTCGCCCGCCTCCATCGCGAGCAGCGGCTCGTCGCCGTGCACGACGTAGAGCGGCGCGAGCGTGCGCTCGAGATGCGCCGACAGCTGCGAGGCCCGGAGCTCCATCGCGTGGCTCCGGCCGCTACGCCGGCGCGTGCGCCGCCTGCAGGCGACGGATGATCTGCTGCACGAGATCGCTCTGCATCTCCTTCAGCAGCTGCACTTCCTGCGCCTCGCGCGCGAGCACTTCCGACTCGTTGAACGTGTAGCTGCGCACGCACCTGCACGTCGGCGGCGGGCAGCCAGTCGCGGCCGTTCGGATCGTGCAGCGCGATGCCGACGCGCTTCACGAGCTGGTATTCGCGCACGCGTCCGCCGCTGGAGAGCGAGAGCACCTGCTTGTCGTCCGCGGGCCCGGTGATGTCGAGCGTGACCTGGGCCGTGGTGGGCGCCGTCGCGAGCACGGCCCCGCCGGAGGCCTCGATGGCGCGGCGCAGCTCGCGCACGAACGGGTCGGCGTCGGACCCGTTCACGTAGACCGACTTGAACGCGAAGCTCGCGCTGCCGCGCAGGTGGAATCCGCAACCGCCCGTGCTCGCGAGGGCAACGACGGCGAGCGCAGCGCCCGCCCGGCGCAGGACGCGGCGCCGCTCAGACGACCACATTGACGAGGCGTCCCGGTACGATGACCACCTTCTTGATCGGCGCGCCGGCGGCGTGCTTCGCCACCTCGGCGCTCGCGCGCGCGGCGGCTTCGATCGCCGCGCGATCCGCATCGGCAGGCACCACGACCTTGCCGCGCAGCTTGCCGTTGACCTGCAGCACGAGCTCGATCTGTTGCTGCACCAGCGCGGCCGCATCCACGTTGGGCCATGCGGCATCGAGCAGGCTGCCGATCGAGCCTGCAAAACCGAGCTCCTCCCACAGCGCACACGCGATGTGCGGCGTCACGGGGTAGAGCACGCGCAGCAGGATGGACAGGCCTTCCCGCACGAGGGGCGCGGCACCGGGTGCGTCCATCGGCACGGTCTCGAGCGCATTGAGCATCTTGTAGCCGGCCGACACGACCGTGTTGTACTGCACGCGCTCGTAGTCGTAGTTCGCCTGCTTCAACGTGAGGTGCAGCTCGCGCCGAATGGTGCGCAGGGCGTCGTCGAGCGAAGCCACCGCGTCGCCTGCGCTGCGCACGGCGTCGGCCCGCGCGGCCGCGAACGTCCACAACCGCCTCAGGAAGCGATAGCTGCCTTCCACGCCGGCGTCGGACCACTCCATCGTCGCTTCCGGCGGGGCGGCCGACATCACGAAGTGGCGCGCGGTGTCGGCGCCGTACTTGTCGATGAGCTCCTGCGGATCGACGCCGTTGTTCTTCGACTTCGACATCGTGCCCACGCCGTCGTAGTCGACCGCCGAGCCGTCGGCCTTGAGCTTCGCCCCGACGATGCGCCCGTCGTCGCCGTACACGTTCTCCACGTCCTGCGGCCAGAAGTAATCGATGCCGCCGGACGCGCCGCGCCGGGAGTAGATGTGGTTGAGCACCATGCCCTGCGTGAGCAGCCGCGTGAACGGCTCGTCGATCTTCACGAGACCGAGGTCGCGCATCACCTTGGTCCAGAAGCGCGCGTAGAGCAGGTGCAGGATCGCGTGCTCGATGCCGCCGATGTACTGGTCCATCGGCATCCAGTAGTCGTTGCGGCCGTCGACCATCGCCGGCGCGTCGGGACACGTGTAGCGCATGTAGTACCAGGACGAGTCGACGAACGTGTCCATCGTGTCCGTCTCGCGCCGTGCCTTCGCCCCGCATTTCGGGCAATCGACCGCGAGGAAGTCCTCGCGCTTGTTGAGCGGGTTGCCGCTGCCGTCGGGCACGCAGTCCTCGGGCAGGATGACCGGGAGATCCTTCTCCGGCACCGGGACGTCGCCGCACGCATCGCAATGGATGATCGGGATCGGCGTGCCCCAGTAGCGCTGGCGCGAGATGCCCCAGTCGCGCAGGCGGAACGTGACCTTCTTTTCGCCCAGTCCCTTCGCGCCAAGGTCCGCCGCCACCGCATCGACCGCGGCTTCGTAGGCGAGGCCGTCGTACTTGCCGGAATGCACGCACGCGCCGCGCAGCTTGTCGGCGTACCACGGCTGCCACGCCTTGTCGCTGAACGTCTCGCCCTCGACCGCGATCACCTGCCTGATCGGCAGGCCGTACTTCAACGCGAACGCGAAGTCGCGCTCGTCGTGCGCGGGCACGCCCATGACGGCGCCGTCGCCGTAGCCCATCAGCACGTAATTGCCCACCCACACCGCAACCTGCTCGCCGGTCAGGGGATGCGTGACCGTGAGGCCGGTCGGCATGCCCTTCTTCTCCATGGTCGCGATGTCGGCTTCCATGACGCTGCCGCGCTTGCATTCGTCGATGAACGCCGCGAGGGCAGGATTGCGTGCGCGCCGCGTGCGTCGCGAGCGGATGCTCCGCCGCGACCGCGCAGAACGTGACGCCCATGATCGTGTCGGCGCGCGTGGTGAACACGTACATGCGGCCGTCGCCGATCGCCGCTGCCGCCGCGCTCGTCGCGGATGGCGTGCGGGAACGCGAAGCGCACGCCCACGCTCTTGCCGATCCAGTTGGCCTGCATCGTCTTCACGCGCTCGGGCCAGCCGGGCATCTTGTCGAGATACGCGAGGAGCTCCTCGGCGTAGTCGGTGATGCGCAGGTAGTACATCGGGATCTCGCGCTTCTCGACGAGCGCGCCCGAGCGCCAGCCGCGGCCGTCGATGACCTGCTCGTTCGCGAGCACCGTCTGGTCGGCCGGGATCCCAGTTCACGACGCCGGTCTTCTTGTACGCGATGCCCTTCTCGAGCATCCTGAGGAAGAACCACTGGTTCCACCGGTAGTACGCGGGATCGCAGCTCGCGACCTCGCGCGACCAGTCGATCGCAAGCCCCATCGCCTGCATCTGGCCCTTCATCGTGGCGATGTTGTCGTAGGTCCAGCGCGCGGGCGGCACGCCGTTCTTCATCGCCGCGTTCTCGGCGGGCAGGCCGAACGCGTCCCACCCCATGGGCATGAGCACGTTCCAGCCGTTCATGCGCAGGTACCGGTACATCACGTCGTTGATCGTGTAGTTGCGCACGTGGCCCATGTGCAGCTTCCCGGAAGGGTAGGGCAGCATGGACACGCAGTAGAACTTGCGCGCGCCTTCGACTTCCTGGGCGCGATACACGTCGGCGGCGCGCCACGCGGCCTGCGCGGCGGCTTCGATCTCGGCGGGGGTGTAGGGCTGCATGGATTCGCGGCGGCAACAGCGCCGGCCCTTCGGGCAAAGGGCTGATTATACCGGCCGCATCGACGCCCCCCGGGGCGGGCTCCGGCCGTGCGCCGACCGGCCGGCTACAGGGATTGCACGTAGGCGGCGAGCGCCTGGATCTCGTCCGGAGTGAGATCCTTGACGATGCCGTGCATGACGGGCGCCGCGCGAACGAGCGACTGGATGAAGTTGAGCTGCTTCGCCACGTACTTGGCGTGCTGACCGGCGAGACGCGGGAAGGCGTTCGCGCCGGCGGCGTCCGCGCCGTGGCACGCCTGGCACGCCGGGATCCCTCGGTCCGGCACGCCCTTGTCGAACAGCTGCTTCCCCTTCGCGACCAGCGCGGGATCGTCGACGCGGCCGGGGGCGGGCGGCTGCGCCGCGTAATACGCCGCGATGCCGTCGATGATCGCCGGGTCGAGATTGCCGGCGATGCCCCACATGAAGTCGTGGGCGTCCTTCTCGGCACGCGTCTTCTTGCGGAACGCCTCGATCTGCGCCTCGAGGTACTCCTTGCGTTGCGCCGCAAGGATCGGGAATTCGGGCGAGGTGCTGATCCCGCGCGGACCGTGGCACGTCGAGCAGAGATTGACGGCCTTCTCCTCGGCGGCTTTCTTGATCGGCGCCGTGCCCTGAGCTCCCGCTCCGGTCACGGTACCCAGCAGGAGCAGCGCGAGCAGGGTCGCGCAATGGCGGGCCATAGGCGAGCCTCCACGTTCGTCGCACCGGCGGCAGCGCGGGCCGCTCGCTCGTCGGATCGCGTCGGGGTGACGGTTCAAAACGCGACCCATACGTTCAGGAACGCGGTGTTGTTGTCGCGCGCATTGCGGCCGTTGCCGTCGTAGTTGGTCGACGCGCCATCGAACTTGTTGTAGGCCGTGTACTGCAGCATCAGCCGGACATTCTGGATCGGCAGGTAATCGAGCTCGGCGATGTACCCGCTGCTGTCCGGCTTCATCGCGTCGCCGTTGGGATCCGTGCCGTAGAGTCCGGCGTCGGCGCTGCCGGTGGTGGAGAAGTACGCGAGCGTGCCGCCATACTTGCGGTCGCGGTAGTACGTCGCCTTGGCCTTGAAGGTGTGCAGCTTGTCCGTCGGATTCTCCGGCGTCGGACCGGCGCCGATGCCCGCGCCCGTCCCGGCCGTCACCGGGAAGCTCGCGTCGTACGACTGCTTCTCGTCGATGTAGGTCACCTGCGCGGTGAAGGTGTGGGGGTCGGTGATGTACTGGTACTGCGCATCGACCGCGACGTCGCGGTAGCGATCGGTCGGGGTCGAGGTTTGCAGGTTGCTGGGATAGCGATCGGCCAGCATGCCGTACGTGCCCACCATCATCGAGTTCGGGCCCCAGTCGTGGCTGTACGCGAGGCGCCAGTAGGGGTTGAGCCCCTTCAGTGCGGCGACGCCGCCGTCCGTGTGGATGTCCTGTCCCGAGCGCAGCACCGAGAACGCGCCGTCGGCGGTGCGGTAGAAGGAAAGCTCTCCATAGACCGACTTCTTCCAGAACGACGTAGCCGCCCATGCCCGCCACCTGCTGGGCAAGCCCGCCATCGAGCATCGTGGCGGCGGCCGGCGTGCTTGCCAGCGGCGACGCGGTGTACGGGAACCCGAAGGCCGGCGTGCTGTTCCAGACGTCCTGCATCGTGGGGTTGTTGTGCAGCGTCGCGCCGAAGATCAGGTCGGGTTCCGCGGCGCCTGCAGCGGAGTAGCTTGCCGACGACCCGCAGGTCCGTGTTGTCGATGCCGCTGTGGCCGCCGAGCGTGCCGTCCGCCGTGGTGGCGAGGTTGTCGTACGACCACTGGATGAAGCCGCCGGCGTAGTCGTTGACCTTCCCCGCGAGGAAGAGGCTGGCGCCGCTGAAGCACGACGCTGTTGTTGCGCTGGTTGACGGATACGGTGTCGCCGGTATCCGGATCGATCGGCCGTGTTCTTGCGCGTGTTGGTGACCGACGCCTGCGCCATGACGGCGAGCGGAACGAAGTTGAAGCCTTGCGACGAGAACGCCGTCTTGCCGATCGTGTAGCCGGTCAGCTTGAAGTAGCGGCCGTAGGGCGTCAGCTCGGGAAAGCTCACGTGGCAGGCGATGCACTCCTGGCCTGTCTGGCGCGCGTAGGCGGGGACGGCTTGCGCGGGAGCGATCCACGCGAGCGCCAGCAGGACCGCCGACGCGACGACCGCCGAGCGGAACCTGGCCGGGCGTGCCGCCGCCCCCGTGCTCACGGCGTTGACGGCACTTCCGTCTGCCTTGGCCACCTGAAACCTCGCTTTCGGAATGAATCGAGTCGGGGCATGCGCGCCTTTGTCGCGTAGGCCCCGACGCTTGTCGGTCCCGGCAATGTCCCATGCCAAGCTGTCGGTACCCTGACGGTAGGCTGACGGTCGGCTGACGCTCCCGAACGCAGGCCGGTCGCGATCCGTCTCCGACCAGCGAGCGTTCGGCGGGCCGCGGCGGGATGCGGTTGCGCGATCGGGGTCACGGAATAGGAGCGGGCGCCGGGGCGTTGGCCGCATTGCCGGCAGCAGCACGCAACGGGCCTCCGGAACGCAAAAGGCCGACCTGCATCAAAGGATGGCGTCGACCGGGCGGGAGCGATGGCCCGACGCCGCTAAAATGACGCAGGACCGCCGTCCAGGCGCCGTGCCGATCCGGACGGGCCGCGCGGCAGAGCCGCCACAGCCACCCCCATGTCACTCCATCGACCCCTTCGCTCCGTCGTGCGCGCTCTCCTGGGCGCGACCGCGCTTGCGCTCGCCCTGGGGCCGCCCAGCGCGAGCGCGGACGCCGTGCGCACGGCGCACGTCGAAGCCGAGCTGGTCGCGGCCGACAACGCGTTGGTCCCCGGCGGCCGCACGACGCTCGCGCTGCGCCTGAAGCTCGCGCCGGGCTGGCACACGTACTGGCTCAATCCCGGCGATTCCGGCTTGCCCACGACGCTCGCGTGGACGCTGCCGGAAGGCGTCGCGGCGGGGCCGATCCAGTGGCCCGCACCCAAGGCGCTTCCTGCGGGTCCGCTGCTCAACTACGGCTACGAGGACGAGGTGCTGCACCTCGTCGATCGTGCAGGCCGCGCCCGGGCTTGCTGTCGGCGCGCCGGTGACCCTCAAGGCCCGCGCCGACTGGCTCGTCTGCAAGGAGACCTGCATCCCCGAAGGCGCGGATCTCGCGCTGACGCTGCCCGTGGCGAACACGGCTTCGCCCGACGCGCGCTGGAGCGGCCCGATTGCGGCCACGCGGGCCGCGCTTCCGCGCCCGTTGCAGGGTTGGCGCGTCGCTGCGCAGGGCGAGGGCACGCGCATCAGGCTGACGATGACGCCGGAAGGCGGAACGGCAAAGCCGCAGGGACGCTGCGCTTCTTTCCGTTCGAAGCCGACAGGATCGAGCCCTCGGCGCCCCAGCAGGTCGGCAGCGACGGCGCGACGCGCGAGATCGTCCTGCCGGTTTCGAGCGCGTTCGCCGGACGCTACGAACGCGTCGCGGGCGTGCTCACGGCAAGCGACGGCCTCGGCTCGGGCGCGAGCGAGGTGAAGGCGGCGGTGATCGACGTGCCGCTCTCGGGGACGATCGCCGCCGGGGCGCGTCCGGCCACACCCACGGCCTCGCTCGATCTCGCACCCGCCGCGTCGCCGACGACGTCGGGCAATGGCATCTCGCTCGCGCTCGCGCTGCTCTTCGCGCTCGGCGGCGGGGTGCTGCTCAATCTCATGCCGTGCGTTTTCCCGGTGCTCTCGATCAAGGTGCTCGGCTTCGCCCGGCACCACGACAGCAAGGCGACGATGCGGGCCGAAGCGATGGCGTTCGCATCGGGTGTGCTGCTGACGTTCCTCGCGCTCGGGTTCGTGCTGTTCGGATTGCGTGCCGCAGGCGAGCAGCTCGGCTGGGGGTTCCAGCTCCAGTCGCCCGGCGTGGTGACGGTGCTCGCGCTGCTTTTCTTCGCGCTCGCACTGAATCTCTCCGGCGTGTTCGAGTTCGGCCAGTTCGCGCCGTCGGGTGTTGCGGGCTGGACGTCGCGCAATCGCACGCTGGATGCGTTCGGCTCGGGCGTGCTGGCGGTGGTCATCGCGTCGCCCTGCACCGCGCCTTTCATGGGCGCTGCGCTGGGGTTCGCGCTTGCCGGAACCGCGTTGACGACGCTGCTGGTGTTCGGGGCGCTGGGCGTGGGCATGGCGTTGCCCTTCGCGCTGCTCGCGTGGTTCCCGGCATGGCGGCGGCGCCTGCCGCGCTCCGGGCCGTGGCTCGCGCACTTCAAGCAGCTGCTCGCGTTCCCGCTCTACGCAACGGTGATCTGGCTCGCCTGGGTGCTCGGTGCGCAGCGCGACAACGACGCGGTGGTGCGGTTGCTGTTCGCGCTGCTCGCGCTCGGTTTCGTGCTGTGGACGTGGCGCATCGTGCGCGGCGGCGGTCCGCGCGGCTGGATGATCGCGGGTGTCGCAGCGCTCGCCGCGGGTGTCGTCGTCGCGGCGCCGCTGTTCGCGGGCGAGGGCGAACCGGCGGCACGCACCGCGAGACTTTCGGACAGTGGAGGCTGGGACGCCTACACGCCCGCGAAGGTCTCGGAGCTGCAGGCCGCGGGCCGCACCGTGTTCGTCGACTTCACGGCGGCGTGGTGCGTGACGTGCCAGGTGAACAAGCGCCTGGTGCTCGAGACCGCCGACACGCGCGCGGCGTTCGCGCGCTCGGGGGTGGCGCTGCTGCGCGCCGACTGGACGCGCCGCGACGCCGTCATCACCGAAGCGCTCGCGCGCCTCGGGCGCAACGGCGTGCCTGCGTACGTCGTCTACCGTCCCGGACAGCCGCCGCAGCTCCTGCCGGAGATCCTGAGCCGGCAAGTGGTACTGGACGCAATAAGACCAACACCTACGATCGCTGTTCGGGAAGCTTCTCTCCCGAACAGCGAGCCGATCAAGTAGGACCAGAATCGTGGCGCTTTCGACCTGGCTCGCTTTCTTCGTGGCGTCGTGGCTGATCAGCCTGTCGCCGGGCGCGGGCGCGATCTCGTGCATGACCGCCGGCATGCGCTACGGCTATCGGCGCGCGGTGTGGAACATCGTCGGCCTGCAGCTCGGCATCCTGCTCGTGCTCGTGATCGTGGCGGCGGGACTCGGCGCGCTGCTCGCCGCGTCGGCCACCGCCTTCGAGGCGGTGAAGTGGCTCGGCGCCGCGTATCTCGCGTGGCTCGGCATCGAGCAATGGCGGGCGAAGGCTGCGCCGGTTTCCGCGGATGGCGAGGACACCGCGCATGGCGAGCCGCGTCGCCTGGTCCTGCGCGGCTTCCTCGTGAACGCGACCAATCCCAAGGGCATCGTGTTCATGCTCGCGGTGCTGCCGCAGTTCATCGATCCGCACGCGCCGCAACTGCCGCAATACGCCATCTGCGGCGCCACGCTGTTCTTCACCGATCTCGTGGTGATGAGCGGCTATACGGGGCTCGCATCGAAGGTCTTGCGCGCGCTGCGCGATCCGGCGCACATCCGCTGGCTCAATCGCACTTTCGGCTCGCTGTTCATCGCGGCGGGCGCGGTGCTCGCCACGTTCCACCGCGCCGCGCGGTAGCCACACCAAACCCGTTACTCGGAGTAAATACTCAGAGTAAAACGTGACGGCGACCCCGCTACTCGGAGTATTTACTCCGAGTAAACGGGGGTCAGCGCAGCGCGAGCGCGAGCCCGATCGGCACGAACACCACCGACAGCATGTTGCCGATCAGCACGATCGAGGCGACCTTCGCCGGCTCCTGGCGGAACTGCTCGGCAACCATGAAGTTCAGCACTGCGGGCGGCAGGCATCCGAACAGGATGAGCACGCCGGCCTGCGCGCCGGAGAGGCCGAGCACCGGGATCGCGAGCAGCGCCATCGCGAGGCCGGTGACGGGGCACACGATGCCGCCGATCACGCCGAGCCGCCAGTCGGTCCAGCGTACGTCGGCGAGACGGGCGCCCAGCGATATCAGCATCATCGGCACGAGCGCGTCGCCGACCATGCGGATGGCGAGCATGAGCCATGCGGGCATGGGCGGATGCGCCAGCGCGAAGCCGAAGCCGAGGAGCGTCGCCCACACCATCGGGTTGCGCACGAGGCTCGCGAGCGGCGTGCGATGCGCCACCATCCAGGTGCCGAGCGTGAAATGCAGCAGGTTGGAGATCGCGAACAGCGCGACCATCAGCGGAAAGCCCGCGTCGCCAAAGGCGAGCACGGCGAGCGGCAGCCCCATGTTGCCGCAATTGTTGAACATCATCGGCGGCACGAACGTGGGCACGCGCACCTTCATCAGGCGCGCGATCGGCCACGCGAGCAGCCCCGAGCCGAGCACGACCGCGACCGAGGCGAGCATCAGCGCCCGATACTGGACCACGTCGAAGGTCTTGCTCGCGAGCACCGAGAAGATCAGCGCCGGGCCCAGGATGGTCATGCTGAGCCGGTTGACGTGCACCATGTCCGGCTTCTGCCGGCGGGCGTAGAAATAGCCCAGCCCGACGATCGCGAACACCGGCAGGATGATGCCGAGGATGCGCTCGCAGCAAGACCAACACCTACCGTGTAGTCCATCCGGAACAGCCGGATGGACTACAGCCAATCGAGAAAACCGTCGGGATGCCGAACACCTACAGGATGTAGCGCGCGAGGTTGTCGTCGCCGGCGATTCCGGCGAGGCGCGCATCGACGTACGCGCCGTCGATCTCGATCGTGGCGCCTTGGTGCTTCGCCGCCGCGTACGAGAGCTCGTCGAGCAGCCGCTCCATCACGGTGTACAGGCGGCGCGCGCCGATGTTCTCCTGCCGCTCGTTCACGGCGAACGCGATCTCGGCGAGACGCCGAATGCCGTCCGGCTTGAAGTCGAGCGCGACCCCTTCGGTCGCGAGCAGCGCCTCGTACTGGCGCACGAGGCAGGCGTCGGTGGCGGTCAGGATCTGCTCGAAATCCGCGACCGAGAGCGACGAGAGCTCCACCCGGATCGGAAAGCGGCCCTGCAGCTCGGGAATGAGATCCGAGGGCTTCGACAGGTGGAACGCACCGGAAGCGATGAAGAGGATGTGGTCGGTGCGCACGATGCCGTACTTGGTCGAGACGCTCGTGCCCTCGACCAGCGGCAGCAGATCGCGCTGCACGCCCTGCCGCGAGACGTCGGCGCCGTGCGTTTCCTGCCGGGCCGCGATCTTGTCGATCTCGTCCAGGAACACGATGCCGTTCTGCTCGGCGTTGGCGAGCGCGCGCGTCTTGATCTCGTCGTCGTTCACGAGCTTCCCCGCTTCCTCCTCGGTGAGCGCCTTCATCGCTTCGGCGATCTTCATCTTGCGCAGCTTGCGCTTGCCGCCGGAGATCTGCTGGAACATGCCCTGGATCTGGCTCGTGAGGTCCTCCATGCCGGGCGGAGCCATGATCTCCATCTGCGCCGGCATCGCGGCCACCTCGAGCTCGATCTCCTTCTCGTCGAGCTCGCCTTCGCGCAGCTTCTTGCGAAAGCGCTGGCGCGTCGCGTTGTCGGTCGGCTGCATGTCGTGGAAGCTCACCTCGCGCGCGGGCGGCAGGAGCGCGTCGAGGATGCGTTCCTCGGCGGCATCGGCGGCCCGGTCGCGGACCTTGGCGGCTTCGCCTGCGCGCGTCTGCTTGATCGCGACGTCCACGAGATCGCGCACGATGGTGTCGACGTCGCGGCCCACGTAGCCGACCTCGGTGAACTTCGTCGCCTCGACCTTGATGAACGGCGCATCGGCGAGCCGCGCGAGGCGGCGCGCGATCTCCGTCTTGCCCACCCCCGTGGGGCCGATCATCAGGATGTTCTTCGGCGTGATCTCCTGGCGCAGCGGCTCGGGCACCTGCTGCCGGCGCCAGCGGTTGCGCAGCGCGATGGCGACCGCGCGCTTGGCCGCATCCTGCCCGACGATGTGCTTGTCGAGCTCGCTGACGATTTCGGAGGGCGTCATGTGGGACATGGGAGGGACGAGGTGAGGCGAAGCGGTGCGGATGAGGAGCCGGCGGAATGCGGCGGTAGGGCGCGCCGGCAAGAAAACGGCCGCGGAGGGGCGACCGTGCAATTGTACCGCGTGCTGCGAGGGCGGCAGCGGTGCGCCCTGCGTGAGGCTCGCCCACATCTTTCGCGACTTTTGGGGCGGGCTCCCGCGCATCGCTTATCATGGCGGCGCCGCCGAGCGCGGTCCTTTTCGTATGTCCGACTCCATTCCCGAGGACTCGATGCGCTGCATCGCAGCATTCGTTGCCGCACCGTTGCTGCTCGCTGCATGCAGCTCGATGTGGGGCGGCGGCTCGACCGCGGGCAGCAGCGACAAGCCGGCGGCGGCGAAGAGCGCCGTCAGCGGCCTCGAAGCGGACCTCTCGCCGACCGGCGGCAGCGTCGTCGACGGCGTGGTGCGTTTCAATGCGCGCGCCGGTGGCGTCACCATGCTCGCGCATCTTGCGAACCTGCCTCCCGGGATCGTACAAGGTCGTCATTCACGCGAATGGGCTGTGCAACTCACCCAACGGCTTTTCCGCGGGCCCGCCGTGGGCGCCGGAAGGCATGAAGCCGCCGCTGCCGAATCGGGTGGTGATGGCGACCACCGACGGCAACGCCGAGCTGACGGTGCGCATCGACGGGCTCGCGCTCGAGGGGCCGCAGAGCATCGAGGGCAAGGCGGTGGTCGTGCACGACGCCAGCGCGCGCTCGCTCGAAGCGCAGCCCGGCGTGCCGAACGGGCGCGTCGCGTGCGGGGTGATCGGCCCCCTGCATTTCATCTCTTTCTAGCCGCCGCACGGCCGGGGCCTTGCACCGCGCCACCTGGAGTCACGATGGGTTTCCTCGCCGACAAGAAGATCCTGATCACGGGCGTGCTGTCCAACCGCTCGATCGCGTATGGCGTTGCGCGTGCCTGTGCGCGCGAAGGGGCGACGCTCGCGTTCACGTACGTCAACGACGAGCTCAAGGATCGCGTGGTCAAGATCGCGGCCGAGTTCGGGCCGGTGCCGGTGCTCCCGTGCGACGTGACGCGCGACGATCAGATCGACGCGCTGTTCGCATCGCTGCAGGGCGAATGGGGCGGCCTCGACGGCCTCCTGCACTCGATCGCGTTCGCGCCCCGCGAGGCGCTCGCCGGCGATTTCCTGGACAACATCTCGCGCGAGGCATTCGCCGTGGCGCACGACGTGTCGAGCTACAGCTTCGCCGCGCTCGCCAAGGCCGCGCGGCCGCTGCTGCAGGGACGCAAGGCCTCGCTGCTCACGCTCACCTATCTCGGCGCGGTGCGCGCGCTGCCGAGCTACAACGTCATGGGTCTCGCGAAGGCGAGCCTCGAAGCGAACGTGCGCTATCTCGCGGCGTGCCTCGGTGCCGAACGGATCCGCGTCAACGGCATCTCCGCCGGGCCGATCAAGACGCTCGCCGCGGCCGGCATCGGCGGCTTCTCCAAGCTCCTCGCCTACGTCGAGAAGACGGCGCCGCTCAAGCGCAACGTCACCATCGAGGAAGTCGGCAACGTCGCGGCGTTCATGCTGTCCGATCTCGCGAGCGGCATCACCGGCGAGATCACGTACGTCGACGCCGGCTTCAATACGGTGGGCGTGGGCATCGTCGAGGATTAGCCGCGACCGCAACACGGCCGCGGCTGCCCTGCGCACCCCATGATCGCTACCGCGCGCCGCTTCGACGCCGTCGTCATCGGCGGCGGTCACAACGGCCTCGTGTGCGCCGCGTATCTCGCGGCCGCGGGGCTGTCGGTGTGCGTCGCGGAGCGCCGGAGCATCGTGGGCGGCGCCGTCGTCACGGAAGAGTTCGCGCCGGGGTTTCGCAACTCGAGCATGAGCTACACCGTCAGCCTGCTCGATCCCAAGGTCATCCGCGACCTGAAGCTCGCCACGCACGGGTTGCGCATCGTCGAGCGGCCGTTCTCGAATTTCCTGCCGCTGCTCGATGACGGCGAGCCCTGCGGGTACCTGAAGGTCGGCGGCGGCCTCGCCGCGACGCAGGCCGAGTTCGCGCGCTTCTCGCCCAGGGATGCGCAGCGTCTGCCGGAGTATTACGCGATGCTCGATCGCGTGGCCGACGTGCTGCGCGATCTCCTGCACGCCACGCCGCCGAACGTCTCGGCCTCGGGCGGGCTCGGCCTCGCGGCGCTGCTCGACGGCTGGAAGACCGCGAAGCGCTTCCGCTCGCTCGGCCTCGCGGGGCAGCGCGACGTGCTCGATCTGTTCACCAAGAGCGCGGGCGACATCCTCGATCGCTGGTTCGAGGCGGAGCCGGTGAAGGCGGCGTTCGGATTCGATTCCGTGGTCGGCAATTTCGGGAGCCCGTACACGCCCGGCTCGGCGTACGTGCTGCTGCATCACGTCTTCGGCGAGGTGAACGGCAAGCGCGGCCAGTGGGGCCACGCGATCGGCGGCATGGGCGCGATCACGCAGGCGATGGCGAAGGAATGCGCTGCGCGCGGCGTGGCGCTTGCGGACCTCCTCACCCGTGGCGCGGGTGCTCGTGAAGGCCGGCCGCGTCGCCGGCGTCGAGCTCGAGGGCGGCGAAGTGATCGAAGCGACGCGCGTGGTCGCGAACGTCAATCCGAAGCTGCTCTTCGAGCGCCTCGTCGCGCCGGAGCATCTCGATGCCGATTTCCGCGCGCGCATCGCCGCCTACCGCAATGCCTCGGGGACGTTCCGGATGAACGTCGCGCTGTCGGCATTGCCCGACTTCACCGCGCTGCCGGGAACGCACGCGCAGCCGCACCACGCGAGCGGCATCGTCGTCGCGCCTTCGCTCGGCTACATGGAGCGGGCCTACTTCGACGCGAAGACCCTCGGCTGGTCGCGCGAGCCGATCGTGGAGGTGCTCATTCCCACGGTCGTGGACGCGACGCTCGCGCCCGAGGGCATGCACGTCGCGAGCCTCTTCTGCCAGCACGTGCATCCGGAGCTTCCTGCGGTTGCCCGCGGCCGCACGTGGGACGACGCGCGCGAGGAAGTCGCGGACGTGATGATCGACACGGTGAACCGCGTGGCGCCGAACTTCCGCGCGAGCATCGTCGCGCGCAAGGCGTGGTCGCCGCTCGACATGGAGCGCGAGTTCGGCCTCGTCGGCGGGGACATCATGCACGGCACCCTCACCCTCGACCAGCTGTTCTCCGCGCGCCCGGTGCTCGGCAATGCGAACTACCGCGGACCGATTCCCGGGCTGTACCTGTGCGGCTCCGGCACGCATCCGGGCGGCGGCGTGACCGGCATTCCCGGCCACAACGCCGCGCGCGAGATCCTGCGCGACGCCAGACGCCGCCGCTGACCGCTCGTTACTCCGAGCAAAACGCGCGCGGGTTGTGCCGATCCGGGACGGTGCCGCGCCTTGTACCTGAGTGACGGGTGGCGCGTTCGCCCACCCGCCCTCGTCTCGCGCGTATACTGCAATCCGAAGCCAGCCAGGCCATCGCTGTGCCCGTTCAGGGCATGGAGGAAAGTCCGGGCTCCGCAGAGCGGGATGCTGGGTAACGCCCAGACGCTATAAGCCGGCGCGAGAGCGTTGCGTGAAGGCGAGGAACAGGGCCACAGAGACGAGTCGGACCGGACTTGGCGTGGCGCGCGAGCGACACGCCAAAGTCTCTCGTAGCAGAGAGACGATCCGGTCCGGGTGAAACGCGGCAACCTCCATCCGGAGCAACACCAAGTAGGCGGACGCGCAGTTGGCAACACAGGCTGCTCGCCTAGTCCGCGGGTAGGTGGCACCGAGCCCATCGGTAACGGTGGGCCCAGAGGAATGATGGTCATAGCGCACGCGAGTGCGCCGTAACAGAACCCGGCTTATCGGCTGACTTCGATTTTTGCTGCGGCCCCGCTTCGGCGGGGCCGTTTTTTTGCGCCTGCCGCGCGACCCCGCGTTTGTGCCCTTACTCTGAGTAACGACTCGGAGTCGTTACTCGAGTAAGGGGGTCGGGGGTTCCGGCCGCTACTCCACCACGCGCCACTCGAGCGCGGTGCCGGCGCACAGCGGCACGACGGTCGCGTCGCCGAACGGCACGCTTTCCGGCACCGTCCAGCGCTCGCGCGCGAGCGTGATCGAGCCTTCGTTGCGCGGCAGCCCGTAGAACTGCGCGCCGAAGCGGCTCGCGAAGTCCTCCAGTCGATGCAGCGCGCCGGCAGCTTCGAATGCGGTGGCGTAGAGCTCGATCGCCGCATTGGCCGAATAGCAGCCCGCGCAGCCGCACGACGTTTCCTTCGTCGGCCGCGCATGGGGCGCCGAGTCGGTGCCGAGGAAGAACTTCGGACTGCCGGAGGTCGCTGCACGCAGCAGGGCCTGGCGGTGACGCTCGCGCTTCAACACGGGCAGGCAATACAGATGCGGCCGGATGCCGCCGACCAGCATGTCGTTGCGCGAGTAGAGCAGGTGCTGCGGCGTAATGGTCGCGGCCATGCCGGGCCCGGCCGCCGCCACGAACTCCGCGCCTTCCTGCGTGGTGACGTGCTCCAGCACGATGCGCAGGGCGGGGAACTCGCGCACGATCCGCGCGAGCACCGTGTCCACGAACACGCGCTCGCGATCGAAGATGTCCACCTCGGGTGTGGTGACTTCGCCGTGAATGGAGAGGATGATGCCGTGCGCTTCCATGGCCGCGAGCGCCGGCCAGGCATGGTCGATGTGGGTGACCCCGGAGGACGAGTTGGTGGTGGCCCCGGCGGGGTAATACTTCACGGCAGGTATAAAGCCCGACCGTTTCGCTGCCGCTATCTCATCCGGGCGGGTCTCGTCCGTGAGGTAGAGCGTCATGAGCGGGGTGAAGCGCGCGCCGGACGGCAGGGCGGCGACGATGCGGTCGCGGTAGGCTGCCGCGAGCGCGACGGTGGTGACCGGCGGCTTGAGATTGGGCATCACCAGCGCGCGCCGGAACACGCGTGCGGTGTCGCGCAGCACGTCGCGCATGCCGGGTCCGTCGCGCAGGTGGACGTGGAAGTCGTCGGGGACGCCGATCGCGAGCCGTTGCGGGTGCGCCGCGGGCGCCCGGGCGGGGGCGGGGCCGTTCATGCTTGCCTCGGGTGCATTCGGGACATTGTACCGCCCGGCCCGGTGCGGCTTCCGGCAGTCGGGCCGGCGGTAGCGGATTGCCCGCGCGACACGATATAATGCCGGATTTCACACGGGCGGCATCCGCGAAGGGGGAAACGCCCGGCGGCGCGCCCGACTGCGGCGCCGCCAGAGCCGCATTGCCGGAAAGTACCCGACGGCGAGCGCGACCGAGCGCACACTGAGAGCAGCCGGCACGAGCGAGGGCGCCGCGGCTGGAACGCACGACCGAACAGATCGAGGTAGGAGATGGCAAAGAACGCAACCGCCACAGCGACCGTGGGAACGACGGCGTCCAAGAAGCTCAAGCCCCTCACCGAGGAGGAGTTGCTGAAGGCGCCGGAGAAGGACTACATGAACGAGGCGCAACTCGCGTTCTTCCGCCAGCGGCTGCTCGAGCTTCGCGCGCAGCTGCTGAACAACGCGGACGACACCGGCCAGCACCTGCGCGAGAACGAGGTCACCACCGACCCGTCGGACCGCGCGACCCTCGAAGAGGAGTACACGCTCGAGCTGCGCACGCGCGACCGGGAACGCAAGCTCCTGAAGAAGGTCGAAAAATCGCTGCGGTTGATCGACGACGGCAGCTACGGCTACTGCGAGGAGACCGGCGAGCCCATCGGCATCCCGCGCCTGCTCGCGCGGCCGACCGCCACGCTGTCGCTCGAGGCGCAGGAGCGGCGCGAGCGCGTGCAGAAGCTCTACGGCGACTGACCGCGCGCCGCTCCAAGTATCATTCGCTTTGCCGGGACTGACGCGCAACGCCGCGTCAGTCCCATTTCGTTCCTCTTCATAGGAGCATCCCATGGCCGCACCGTTTGCCCTTCCGCCGCTCCCGTTTGCCGAGGCCGCGCTCGCGCCCGTCATCTCCGCCAACACGCTGAGCTTCCACTACGGCAAGCATCACAAGGCGTACGTGGACAACCTGAACAAGCTGGTGCCGGGAACCGAGTACGAGGCGATGTCGCTCGAGGAGATCGTGCGTGCGACAGCCGGCAAGCCCGACAAGGCCGGCATCTTCAACAACGCGGCGCAGGTGTGGAACCACACGTTCTACTGGAATTGCCTGCGCGGCAACGGCGGCGGCGCTCCGCGCGGCGAGGTCGCGGCGAAGATCGACGCCGCTTTCGGCAACTACGACAACTTCAAGAAGGAATTCGCCAACGCCGCAGTCACGCAATTCGGCTCGGGTTGGGCCTGGCTCGTGGCCGAAGGCGATGCCGTCAAGCTCGTGAAGACCCCGAACGCGGAAACGCCGTTCGTGAAGGGCCAGCGTCCGCTGCTCACGATCGACGTGTGGGAGCACGCGTACTACCTCGATTACCAGAATCGCAGGCCTGATCACGTCAACGCTGTGATCGACAAGTTGCTCAATTGGGATTTCGCAGCGGAAAACCTCGCGCGGCGTTGAGCGGGCGTTCGTAGCAGCGCGCGTGCGTGACGGCCGGCTTCCCGCCGGCCGTCGTCGTTTCGGCAAAGTGGCTTGTGGACCCGATTGGGCCGGCAGATAATCGAACGTCGTATCGCAAGCGTCCACCGTTGGGTTTCCGTGGCGCCGGCCGATAATCCATCTGCGCGGACCGTGATGGCGTTGTTCTCCAAACCTCCTGCAAAAAAGGTCTCCGGCACGCCGGCGGGCAACGTGCGTCCGCTTGCCGTCGCGGGGCGAAGCCCTGCGCGCCAGATGATGAACGGTCCGGAGGTGCAGCCGCGGGTGCCGGACAGGCGCGCCGCGAGTGCCGCCGTCGCGCGCGTGCTGCCGGCGTCGCGCCAGCAGCCCGCGTTCGAGGTCGCCACGTGCAACCAGGGCCTGTGCGCGGTCCTCGAGAACGCGGCGCTCCTGTATGCGGGCGGCCAGGCGGCTGCTGCGCGCGAGCTCCTCGAGCAGGGCGTCATCAGCGACGAGGATGCGCGCGCTTCGGGTCTCGCGTGGCACGCGCTGCTCGACGTCCTGCAGCGTGCCGGCGATCGCGCCGCGTTCGAGCGCGTCGCGCTGCAGTACGTGGTGCAGTTCGAACGCTCCGCTCCCGCATGGCAGGACGTGAGCCCGAAGGAGGCGGCGCCGCATCCCCCGACGAGGCCGGGCTACGCGGCGCCGCAAGGTCGGATCACGGCGGCGAGCGCAGCGCAGCTTCTCGGCTGGTCGCGCCTGAAGGGCGAGGGCGGGGCCGCACCGCGGGTGGACCTCGCCCGCATCACCGGCTTCGACGATGAGGGTGCGCAACTGCTCGCCGATGCGCTCGCGAACCTGCGCCGACGGCGCACGCCGGTTGCGCTCGAGAACGCGCAGAAGCTTCGGCCCGGGCTCGATGCGGCGGTCGAGCGGGGGCGCGAGGCGGGTCACGGCCTGTGGCTGCTGCTGCTCGAGGTGCTGCAATGGCAGGGGGAGCAGGCCGCCTTCGACGATCGTGCGGTCGAATACGCCGTCACGTTCGAGGTGTCGCCTCCGTCGTGGGAGCCCCCGGCGCTGGAAGCGGCCGCTCCCGCTCCTCCCGCCCGCGCCGCCGGCTGCTGCCGAGCCCGAACCTGCGCCGGATCCGGAGAGCACGTTCGCATGGTCGGGCGAGATCACCGGCGCCACGCCGGACGCGCTCACCCGCCTGCTCGAGTTCGCGCAGTCCCGGCCGAGCGTGCTGCTCGACCTGAGGGACGTGAAGCGCATCGAGTTCGTGAGCGCCGGCGCGCTCATGAACACCATCAACCGCCTGGACAACGAGGGCAAGTCGGTGCGCATCGTGCGCGCGTCGGCCATCCTCCAGGCGCTTCTGTTCCTGCTCGGCATCTCGGCACAGCACTTCGCGGGCAGAGAGGTCTGACGCGCCGCGCGGACCTTCGAGGGCTGCTCGGGGTCTCACGCACATCATGGACACCTTTCACGGCACCACCATTCTCTCCGTGCGCCGCAACGGCACCGTGGCCCTGGGCGGCGACGGCCAGGTGACGCTCGGCAATGTCGTCGTGAAGGCGACGGCGCGCAAGGTGCGCCGGCTCTACAACGATCGCGTGCTGGCGGGCTTTGCGGGCGCCACCGCGGATGCCTTCACGCTGTTCGAGCGCTTCGAAGCCAAGCTCGAGAAGCATCAGGGCCATCTCACGCGCTCGGCTGTCGAGCTCGCGAAGGATTGGCGCTCCGACCGCGTCCTGCGCCGGCTCGAAGCGATGCTCGCCATCGCCGACCGCACCGCCTCGCTCATCATCACCGGCACCGGCGACGTGCTCGAGCCCGAGCTCGGCATCGTGGCGATCGGTTCCGGCGGACCGTATGCGCAGGCCGCCGCCCGCGCGCTGCTCGAGCACACCGAGATGCGCGCCGATGCGATCGTCAAGCAGGCGCTCACGATCGCCGGCGATCTTTGCATCTACACCAACCAGCAGCACGTGATCGAAGTGCTGGAAGGTGCGACCGCATGAGCCCGACGGCCGTCCGAGGGCGATCGCCCCCGCCGTCGCAGAGGGGGAGGCCTGCCGCGAAGCGGGCAAGCACGAAGGTCACTCCAATGATCGCGGGCGACCCGGACAGCGTGGACGTGCTCATCGCGGGCGCGGGGCTCGTCGGGCTCGCGCTCGCGGCGGCGCTCGCGCGCTCGGGCCTGACGGTCGCGATCGCCGATCGCAACCCCGTCGTGTCGCCCGCGCTCGCTGCCGGCGACGACGATTGGGACCCGCGCGTGTATGCGATCAGCCCCGGCAGCGCCGCGTTCCTGCGCGGCATCGGCGCGTGGCAATACCTGTCGTGCGAGCGCGTGCAGTCGATCGAATCGATGCTGGTGCACGGCGATCGCTCGGCGTCGCTCGAGTTCTGCGCCTACGACATCGGCGAGCGGGCGCTCGCGTGGATCGTCGAGGAGCGTGCCTTGCGCGGCGCGCTGGTGCCGCTCGTGCGCGCGGCGGGAATCCCGGTGCTCGCCCCGCGCGAGTTCGCCGGCATCGCGTGGTCGCCGGAAGCGGCCGTGCTTCGCTTCGGCGACGGCGGGAGCATCGCGGCCAGGCTCGTCGTCGGCGCCGACGGCCTGCGCTCGTGGGTGCGCGACGCCGCGGGCATCGCCGCCACGCCGACACCCTACGGCCAGACCGCGGTCGTCGCCAACTTCGCCTGCGAGCGCGCGCATCACGGTCGCGCGTGGCAATGGTTCCGCCCCGACGGCGGAGTCCTCGCGTGGCTGCCGCTGCCCGGCCGGCGCATGTCGATCGTGTGGTCGGCGCCGGACGCGCAAGCCCAGCAGCTCCTGACACTCGATCCAGCCGCGCTCGCCGCGCGCGTGAGCGAGGCCGGCGCGTATGCGCTCGGTGCGCTTCGCTGCATCACGCCCGCGTCGGGCTTTGCGCTTTCGTACCTTTCGTTGCCGCACACCATTGCGCATCGCCTCGCCCTCGTCGGCGATGCCGCGCACGGCGTGCATCCGCTCGCCGGACAGGGGGTCAATCTCGGCTTCGGTGATGCGGAAGCGCTCGCCGCCGTGCTGCACTCGCGCGGGCCGATCCCCGACATCGCAACCCCGTTCCTGCTCGACCGCTACGCGCGTCGCCGCGCCGAGCCCGTGCGCGCGATGCAGTTCGTCACCGATGGGCTCGCGCGTCTGTTCGGATCCACCGCGCCGTGGGTACGCACAGCGCGCAACGCCGGTCTCGCGGCCGTCGATCGCCTTCCCTTCGCCAAACGGCTGCTCGCCAGCGCGGCGCTCGGCTGAACCATCCTGGAGAATCTCATGAATCGCCCCCTCGCTCCGTTCCGTTACGCCGCGCTTGCCGCGCTCTGCATCATGGCCGCCGCCCCCATCGCGGGCGCGCAAACGACGCGTTCGGCCGCGGTCGCGCCCGGCGCCGCGCTGACGCCCGAAACGGCCCCCATCAAGAAGGCGCTCGAGGACAAGTTCCCGGGCACCACGGTGGGCGCCATCAGCAAGTCGCCGCTGCCCGGCCTCTACGAGGTGCAGCTCGAGGACCGGCTCGTCTACGTCGACGCCAAGGTGAGCTACGTGATGGTGGGCTCGCTGTACGAGGCGGCCACGAAGCGCAATCTCACCGAGGAACGCCTGCGCAAGCTCACGCGCATCTCGTGGGACAAGCTTCCGCTCGATCTCGCGATGAAGAAGGTGAAGGGCAACGGCGAGCGCAAGCTCGCGATCTTCGCCGATGCCGATTGCCCGTTCTGCGCGCGACTGGAGAACGACCTCAAGGCGATCGACAACGTGACCATTTACACTTTCATGTATCCGATCGACCAGCTGCACCCGGATTCCGCGCGCAAGACGCGCCAGATCTGGTGCGCGCCCGATCGCGTGGCCGCTTGGGACGCGTGGTTCGAGAGCAAGACGCTGCCCGACAACAAGGGCGATTGCGAGACGCCGATCGATAAGACCTACCAGGTGGGCGTGAAGCTCAAGATCGCCGCCACGCCCACGATGATCTTCGCGGACGGCTCCGTGCTGCCCGGTGCGGCGCCCGCCGCTCGCGTCGAGCAGGAATTGAAGCAGGCCGAAGTCGAGGTCGCGAAACTCGCGGCGGCGTCGCAGGACGCGAAGCCCGCCGCCGCACCGGCGGCCGCACCCGCCGCGAAGGCCAGGAAGTAAGCCGCGCCCGTCGGCGCGGCACGACGCACGAGGGGGAGCACGATGGCGATCATCGATTTCCTGAAAAAACAGTTCATCGACATCATCGAGTGGACGGACGACTCGCGCGACACGCTGTCGTTCCGCTTCCCCGACGAGGACAAGGAGATCAAGAACGGCGCGCAGCTCGTCGTGCGCGAGTCGCAGGTCGCGCAGTTCGTGTACCTCGGCGCGTTCGGGGACCGGTTCGGACCGGGCAAGCACACGCTCACCACCGACAACATCCCGATCCTCACCAATCTCAAGAGCTGGAAGTACGCGCTCGAGAGCCCGTTCAAGGCGGACGTCTACTTCGTCGTCACGCGCGTCTTCACCGGCAACAAGTGGGGCACGGCAAACCCCGTGATGATGCGCGACCAGGACTTCGGGATCGTGCGCCTGCGGGCGTACGGCACGTACGACTTTCGCATCACCGACGTGCAGCGCTTCCTGAAGGAGGTGGCGGGCACCGACGATCACTTCCGTCTCGACGAGTTCACCGACGTCATGCGCTCGCGCATCGTGAGCGTGTTCTCCGATGCGCTCGCGAGCTCGAAGATCGCCGCGCTCGACGTCGCCGCGCGCTATTCCGAGCTCGGCGAGGCGCTGCTGCCGCTCATCAATCCGGTCCTCGCCGAAAAGTACGGCCTCGCGATGACGAGCTTCGTGGTGGAGAACGTGTCGGTGCCGGCGGAGGTCGAGCAGGCGATCGACAAGCGCTCGAGCATGGCGGCCGTGGGCAATCTCAACGACTACGTCAAGTACCAGATGGCGCAGGGCTTCGAGAAAGGCGGGCCCGGCGTGGGCGGCATCGGCGCCGAGATGGCGGTCGGCATGGCGATGGCGCAGCAGATGATGAACCAGCCCGGCGGCATCACCGCCCAGGGCACGCCGGGGATCGCCGCGCCGGCGACGGCCGGCGCGCAGGGTGGGGCGCAAGGCACCGGGGCCGCGTCCGCCATCGATCTGCTGACGCCGGCGCAGGTTGCGCAGGTGCTCGGCGTATCCGAGGCCGACGTGCTCGCGAGCCTCGCCGCCGGCGATCTCAAGGGCAAGCGCATCGGCACGCAGTGGCGCGTCACGCGCAGCGCGGTGGAAGCCTTCGTCAACTCGTGACCGCGGGACGCGTCTGCGCGTGCTCGGCTACTTCATCCGCTGAACGCACGGACCGCACGCGCGTGACCGAAGCGGTCGCCCTCGCCAAGTTCGCCTGCCCTGCCTGCGGTGGCGAGGCGGTCTGGAATCCCGCCAGGCAGAAGCTCGTGTGCCCGTTATTGCGGCACCGAGTCCCCGGCTCCTCTCGACACGGGCGGTGCTGTCGTCGAGCACGACCTCGTCGCGGCATTGCGCGGCATCGCCGGCGAGCGTCGCGGCTGGCAGGCCGAGAAGCGCCAGGTGCGTTGCCAGAGCTGCAACGCGATCTGCGTGCTCGATCCCGCGCGCCAGGCGCAGAACTGCGAGTTCTGCGGTTCCGCGCAACTCGTGCCGTACGAGGAGACCGAGCCGGCGTTCCGGCCCGAAAGCGTGCTGCCGTTCACGGTGAGCGAGCAGCAGGCGCGCGACAACATCCGCGCATGGTACGGCAGGCTCTGGCTCGCGCCGAACGCGCTCAAGCGGCGCGCCCTCACCGACACGGTGAAGGGCGTGTACCTCCCGTACTGGACGTTCGACGCACAGGTGCACGCGGACTGGACCGCCGAAGCGGGGCATTACTACTACACTCAGGAGACCGTGCTCGTCGACGGGAAGCCGCAGCTTCGGCGCGTGCAGCACGTGCGCTGGGAGCCGGCCGCGGGCTCGCTCGATCACTTCTTCGACGACGATCTCGTGTGCGCGTCGGTGGGCGTGCACCCGCAGCTCGTGCGCGGCATCGAGCCCTTTCCGACGAAGGACCTCAAGACGTACGCGCCGGGCTACGTTGCGGGCTGGGTGGTGGAGCGCTATCAGATCGACCTCGTCGGCGCCGCGCAACGCGCACGCGATGCGATGAACGCGAAACTCGAGGCGCTGTGCGCCGCGCAGGTTCCCGGCGACACCTATCGCAACCTCGCGGTGCGCAGCGACTGGTCCGGCCAGACCTTCAAGCACATTCTCGCGCCGGTGTGGCTGCTGCAGTACACGTACGGCGCGCGCGCGTTCCAGTGCGCAATGAACGGCGTGACCGGCGTGATCCGCGGCGAATACCCGAAGAGCCCGTGGAAGGTTGCGCTGCTCGTCGTCGTGATCGTCGTCGCCGTCATCGTCTTCCTGTCCGTCGCCGGGAAGCGCTGAGCGATGCCGGCCGAAGCATCGGCACCGGGCCGCCGGCATCCTGCGCTGCAGCCGTATCGACACCTCCTCGATGCACTGGGCAGCGCGCCCGCGTTGGCGGCGCTCAACGCCTGCGCGCAGGCGCGAGCGCGCGCCGGTGCCCCCGGGCGGGCGTTGCGGTTCGTCCCGGCAGGCGCGAAGCGCATGCGCGCGCTCGATTACGAGCGGTGCATCGTCGAGCGGGGTGAGATTCCGACCCGCGCCGGCAGTGCGCACGACGCGTGGAACGCGTTGGCGTGGCTCGCCTTTCCGCGGACCAAGCTCGCACTGAGCATGCTGCACGTCGCGCATGGCGCGGTGCCCGCGGGAGTGCGCGCTCAGCCGGGCAGGCGCGGCCGCGTGCGCGATGCCGCCACGCTGCTCGACGAATCCGGCGCGCTCGTGCTGTGCGCCGACCCTGCGCTTGTGCACCTGTGGCGGGCACGCGAGTGGCGCGCGCTGTTCCGCGATCGACGCGAGGATGTCGAGCGCTCGATGCGCATCGCGGTGGTCGGGCACGCCGTGCTCGAGCGCCTCGGGCATCCCTTCCCCGCGCTCACCCTGCGGGCGCTGGTGATGGAAGGCGAGATCCTCGACGCGCGCGACCCGGCTGCCGTCGCCGACGTGCTCGATGCTGCCGCCGGCGCGTGGCTGGCGGACAATGGGGACGGCTTCGCCTCGCGCGAGCTCCTGCCGCTGCCGGTAGCGGCGTGGCCCGGGTGGGATCGGGATTCACGAGGCCCGGAGCGATTCGACGACCCGGCCGTGTATCGGCCGCTTCGGCATCGAAGCACCCGAAGCGCGAGCGATTCGGCGCCGCATTGACCGGCTCTCGCCATCCGCGTGCGGTTCGTGGCATGCTCGCGCGGGACGCTCCAGCGCCCAACCCGCCAAAGGTGTTTTCATGAGCCGCAAGAACCTGTCGGCCGCGATCGTCACCGGGGTCTCCCGCGGCCTCGGCGAAGCGCTCGCCGTCGAGCTCCTCGCGCGTGGCTTCGACGTGCTCGGCATCGGCCGCACGTCGAGCATGAAGCTCAAGGGCGAGCGCTACCGCTTCGCCGAATGCGACCTGTCGAAGCCTGCGCTGCTGGCGGCAGCGGTCACGCCCGGATTGCGGGCGATGGCGGAGCGGGAGCCCGCATCGGTCGTGCTCATCAACAACGCCGCGATTGCCGCGCCCGCGGGCGTGCTCGGCGCGCTGGACGCCGCCGGGGTCGAGACGGCCATCGCCACGAACGTGACCGCGCCGATGGTGCTCACGGACCTCTTCTGTCGCGCCTTCGATCAGGCCGCGTGCGCGCGCCGGGTGATCAACATCTCCTCCGGCGCTGCGCAATCCGCGATCCCGGGCAGCAGCACGTATTGCGTGTCCAAGGCGGCGCTGGAAATGCTGACGCGCGCGCTCGCCGTGGATCATCCCGCCTCGTCGGTGCTCTCGATCGGCGTGCGGCCGGGCATATTCGAGACCGCGATGCAGGCGTGGCTGCGCAGCCGCAATCCGGCCGAGTTCCCGAGCGCGCAGCTGTTTCGCCGCTTCAAGGCGGACGGGCTGCTCAAGGAGCCGGCGGATGTCGCGGCGCGCCTGGTCGACCGGTTCGTGCTCGGGCCGATCGAGCACGGTCACATCTACTCACACACGGACATGCCATGAATCGTCGTCGCGTGCTGCAACGATGCGTGCACGCGGCTGCGTGCGCCCTCGCAATCCTGGCGAGCGGCGTGCCGGTCGCATCGGCGCAGGCGCCGTATCCGGATCGTCCCGTTCGCCTCGTCGTGCCTTTCCCCGCCGGCGGCGGCGCGGACATCATCGCGCGCCTGATCGTGCCGCGTCTCGCGCAGGCGCTCGGCGCGTCGGTGATCATCGACAACCGTCCGGGCGCAGGCGGCAACGTGGGGGCGGAGCTCGTCGCGCGCTCGGCCCCGGACGGCTACACGCTGCTGTACGGCACCAACGGCACGCACGCGATCAACCCCACGCTCTACGGCAACCTGCGCTTCGACCCGGTGAAGGATTTCACCCCGGTGTCGCGCCTGACTTCGATCGCAGCCATGCTGGTCGTGGCGCCGACGTTTCCGGCGACCTCCGTGCGCGAGCTGATCGCCTATGCGCGCGCGAATCCCGGGCAAGGTGAACTTCGCATCGGCGGGCAACGGCACGACCTCGCATCTCGCCGGCGAGCTGTTCAAGTCGATGGCGGGCATCGACATCGTCCACGTGCCGTATCGCGGGGGCGGCCTCGCGGCCGCCGACCTGATGGCGGGACAGGTGCAGATGATGATCGACGTGATGCCCAGCGCGTATCCGCTCGCGAAATCGGGCAAGCTGCGCGGCATCGCAGTCAGCACGGGCAAGCGCTTCCCGACCGCACCGGAGTTGCCGACGATCGCCGAGTCGGGTCTCCCCGGCTTCGAGATGAGCGCGTGGGACGGGATCTTTGCGCCGGCGGGCACGCCGCGCGCCATCGTCGATCGCCTCAATGCCGCCATCCGCGTGGCGCTGGAAGACCCCGAGGTGAAGGAAAGCCTCGTCTCGCGCGGCGCGCAGCCGGTGCCCGGCCCGCCGGAGGATCTCGCGCACCTCGTCGCCTCGGAAGGCGCCAAGTGGGCGAAGGTCATCCGCGCCTCCGGAGCCCACATCGATTGATCCCGCTCGACTCGGAGCCGGCTCCGAGTCGAGCGGCGGTGCCGCGCAAGTCCCGCGGTCGCGGCGGGTGGGCGCGCTGCTACCATTGCGTCCGCCCCCGTTCCTTCGTTCCGTGGAGACCACCGCAATGGCATCGCACGCGCAGCCGCAGCCCCCAGCCTGGCGCACCGTATCCGGTTATCGCGACATCGTTTACGAGAAGACGGACGAAGGCATCGCGCGCATCACGATCAACCGGCCCGAGGTGCGCAACGCGTTCCGGCCGGAGACCGTGCAGGACATGCAGAAGGCATTCGAAGATGCGCGCAACGATCCCGACATCGGCGTCGTCGTGCTCACCGGCCAGGGCAAGGAGGCGTTCTGCTCCGGCGGCGACCAGCGCATCCGCGGCGAAGGCGGCTACGTCGGCGGCGACGGCGTGCCGCGCCTCAACGTGCTCGACCTGCAGCGCCAGATCCGCACGCTGCCGAAGCCGGTCATCGCGCAGGTCGCCGGATATCGCCATCGGCGGCGGCCACGTGCTGCACATGATGTGCGACATCACCATCGCCGCCGACAACGCCCGCTTCGGCCAGACGGGACCGCGCGTGGGCAGCTTCGACGGCGGCTACGGTGCCGCGTACATGGCGCGCATCGTCGGGCAGAAGAAGGCGCGCGAGATCTGGTTCCTGTGCCGGCAGTACGACGCGCAGCAGGCGCTCGACATGGGCCTCGTCAACTGCGTCGTGCCGCTCGACCGGCTCGAGGCGGAGACCGTGCAGTGGTGCCGCGAGATGCTCGCCAACAGCCCCATCGCGCTGCGCTGCCTCAAGGCCGCGCTCAACGCCGATTGCGACGGCCAGGCCGGTCTGCAGGAGCTCGCGGGCAACGCCACGCTGCTCTACTACCTGTCCGAGGAAGGCAAGGAAGGCAAGAACGCCTTCCTCGAGAAGCGCAAGCCCAACTTCAGGCAGTTCAAGCGCTTTCCGTAGGCGCAAGGCGCGGTCCGCAGCGCGGGTCGCGCAACCACGGCGCGCGCGAGATCGCCGCCGGCTCGCATCTATCCATCCCGATGGCCGACGCGCTTTCGATCTTCGCCGCCGCACGCGATGCGGGCGCGCGCGCCGGCCTTGTCCTCGACGGCCGCACGCTGACCTTCGGCGAGCTTGCAGCGATGACGCGCGAGCGCATGACGACGCTGCAGGCCGCGGGCCGCGCCGGACCGGGCTCGCACGACGCACGCGGGCGCGTGACGTTGCTGCGAACCGTGGGCGAGGGCGGCCCGTTCGCGCTCATCGGGCGCAACGACCTCGAGACGATGGTCACGCTCTACGCGCTGCTCGAGCTGCGCGTGCCGGCACTCCTGCTCCATCCGCGCCTCACGCCGGCCGAGCGCAGCGCATTGCTCGACGCCGCCGCGAGCGCAGGACCCCTGATCGACCCGCATGCGGCGGCGGTCCTGCACACGTCCGGGACGACCGGCGCGCCGCGGGCCGCGATCCTCGGGCGCGATGCGTTCCTCGCCTCGGCTGCGGCGAGCGAAGCCAATCTCGGCTGGCACGACGGGGATTGCTGGCTGCTGTGCATGCCGCTCGCGCATGTCGGCGGACTCTCGATCCTCACGCGCTGCCTCGTTGCGCGGCGCTGCGTGGCGCTCGCGTCGGGCTTCGATGCGGCGCGGTTTCCGCAGCTGCTCGCCGCCTCTCGCGTGACGCTGCTGTCGCTCGTGCCGACGATGCTCACGCGCGTGCTCGATGCGCACCCGGAATGGGAGCCGCCGGAGGCGCTGCGCGCGATCGTGCTCGGCGGTGCGCCGACGAGCCCGCGCCTCGTCGCGCGCGCGCTCGCCCGCCGCGTGCCGGTGCTGCCGAGCTACGGGCTCACCGAAACGTGCTCGCAGGTGACCACCGTGCCGTACGACGAGCGCTTCGATCCTGCGGGACTGGGCTCCGGCCCGGCGCTCCCCGGCGCGCGGATTCGCGTGCGCCACGACGGTCACATCGAGGTCGGCGGTCCGATGCTGATGACGGGCTACTGGGGCGAGCCCCGCTCTCGCGCGCGACGCGTGGCTCGACACGGGCGACCTCGGCATGATCGACGCCCGGGGCTGCCTGCACGTGCACGCGCGCCGCCACGATCTCATCGTCACCGGCGGCGAGAACGTGTATCCGGTCGAGGTCGAGAACGCGCTCGAGGCGTGCCCCGGGATCGAGGAAGCCGGTGTGTTCGGCATGCCGGACGAGGTCTGGGGGGAAACGGTCGTTGCGGTGATGGTCGGCGATCGCGCGGCCGCTTCGCCGCAGGCGCTCGCAGAGCACGTTCGGGCCCGGCTCGCGCCGCACAAGTGGCCGCGGCGCATCGGCTTCGTCGAGGCGCTGCCGCACACCCGCGCCGGCAAGCTCGATCGCGCCGCGCTGCCCGCGCTCGCCCCGGAGCTCGAGCCGCTGTCGTATCGAACGCCCGCGCGCTGAGCGGCGGCGAGGCGCGTGCAGGGGCAGACGCCTCGTGCGCAACCCTCGCGCGATCGTTCGCAACGCGCGGGCTCGCTGGCCGAAGCGCCGGGACTAGGTGCCCTCGGCGAACGCAGCGATCATTTCACCGGGATCGCCGAGGAGCCGCTGGGCCCCGGCTTCGAGCAATTCCGCTTCCGAGCCGTAGCCCCAGAGAACACCGACCGCGAACACGCCGTGGGTGCGCGCCGCAATCATGTCGTGCCTGCGATCGCCGACCATCGCGCACTCTGCGCGGACGAGGCGCTCCTGCACGACGAGGTGCTCGAGCAGCACGCGCTTGTCGTCGAGCGTTCCGGCGAGATCGGCGCCGTAGAGCCCGGCGAGATACGGCGCGAACCCGAAGCGCTCCACGATGCGCTGCGCGAACGGCTGCGGCTTCGACGTGCACAGGAACAGGCGATGCCGTTGCGCCAGGGCGGCGATCGCATCCGCGATGCCGTCGTACACCAGGTTCTCGCTCCAGCCCACTTCGCGATAGCGCTCGCGGTAATGCGCGAGCGCCGTCTCGACGACGTCGCGGTCCTGCGTCTGCAGCAGGCGCGCGAAGGAAACGCGCAGCGGCGGGCCCACGCAGCTGCGCAGGGTCGCATCGTCCGGCGCGGGCGCGCCGAGTCTCGCGAGCGCGTGCACGATGCAGCGCGAGATGCCGGCGAAGTTGTCCGTCAGCGTGCCGTCGAGATCGAGCAGGATGTTGCGAACGCTCGTCGAACGGCTCACGGCGGCGGTCTCACGGCGATCGAATAGGCGATGATCGCGCCCGCGGGTCCGGCGTGCCACGTCACGCAGTAGCGCCGCGGCAGGAGCGGTGCGAAGATTTGCGAGTCAGCGGTGACGTTGCTCCTCGCGATGGAGGCGACTTCGGCGGCGCCGTCGTGCGAGACGACCTCGTAGTCGAGCGGCGTGTCGCTGCTGAAGCGATAGTCGAGGCGCTCGCCGCGCTTCACGTCCACGCACTCGCGCTCGCTGTGGTACGGCGAGATCAGGACGTCCTTGCGCTCCCGGGGGCCGGAGCTCGTCGCGCATGCGGCCAGAATCACGGCGCCGCTCACGGCGACGATCGGCGCTACGCTCGCCCGTCGCCTCATCGTGCCCGGCCGAGCTTCAGGCGACGCCAGTCCTCGGCGAGCATGGCGAAGCGCACGTGGTCGCGCCACCGGCCGGCGATCTTCACGTATCGCCGCGAGAAGCCTTCGCGCGTGAAGCGCAGCGCGTCGACCAGCGCGATGGAGCGGGCATTGCCCGGCTGCACGTTCACCTCCAGGCGATGCAGGCGAAGCGGCCCGAAGACCTCGTCCAGCACGAGCCCGAGGCCTTCGCGCATGTAGCCCTTGCCCTGCATGCCCTCGAACGCGTAGTAGCCGAGGAACGCGCTCTGCAGCGCGCCGCGGACGATCTCGCTCAGGTTGAACGTGCCGGCCAGCGCTCCGGTCGCGCGCTCGCACAGCACGTACCCGACCTGCCGCGCCGCGGCGATGTCGCGTACGGCGGGCCGTCCGTAGCGCTGCAGGTAGATGCGAAACGTCTCCGCGTTGTCGGGCGGGCGCACCCAGGTCCCGTGCAGTCGCCGGCTGGCCGCCGCGGCGGCGAGGAACGCGCGCTCGTCGGCAGCGCGCGGGTAGCGCAGGGCCACGCGCTCGCCGCGACGCACGAACTCATGGGCGGGACTCGCGGGACGCGTGGGCATAATGCGAATTTTAGCGGCTGCGACGGCCGCGCGACCGCGGGCGTGGAGGATGGCGGCACGATGGCGAAGTGGGTGCAGGGCACGGTGACGGGCAGGCGCGAGTGGGCGGCGGGCCTCTTCTCGCTCGAGGTCGATGCACCGCAGGTCACGTTCGAGGCCGGGCAGTTCGCACGCCTTGCGCTGCCCGCGCCGCCCGGCTCGCGCGAGGCGATGCTCGGGCGGCCGTATTCGTTCGTGAACCCTCCGGACAGCGCGCCGCACGAGTTCTACGTCATCATCGTGCCCGAGGGACCGCTGTCGCCGCGACTCGCGACGCTCCAGCCGGGCGATCCCATCTGGCTCCTCGCGCAGGCGAACGGCTTCTTCACGATCTCCGAGGTGCCCGAGGCGGACGTGCTCTGGTGCATGGCGACCGGCACCGGCCTCGCCCCGTTCCTGTCGATCCTGCGCACGGCGCAAACCTGGCAGAAGTTCGGCCGTTGCGTGCTCGTGCACGCCGTGCGGCACGCGGTGGAGCTCACCTACACGGACGCGATCGCGACGATCGCCGCCGCGCATCCCGGGGCCTTCACCTATGTGCCGTTCGTGAGCCGGGAGAGACATGCCGGGGATGCTGTCACGGACGCATCCCGGCCGCGATCGCCGACGGACGCCTCGAAGCGCGGGCCGGCATCCCGCTCGCGCCCGGCAACTCGCACGTGATGCTGTGCGGCAACCCGGCTATGATCGACGACGTGCAGAAGGCGCTCGCGACGCGGGGCATGCGCAGGCACCGGCGGCGCGCACCGGGACACATCACGAGCGAGGAGTACTGGTAGGCAGCGATCGGACGACGAAGGGAGGTCCCCGTGGACCACGAGAGCGATGCCCGCGGGAAGATCATCACCCCGGGCTTCGTCGACATCCACACGCACACGACGGCCAGCACGCTACGCGAGGTTGCGCGCGACGATCTCGGCCAGGTCGGGCGACAGGTCCGGCGTTGCCGCGATGCGCTGCAGCACCTCGCGCTGCAGGGTGCGTCGCGGTTCCGCGAAGCGCCGCCAGTGATTGAACGCGCTCGCGAGGCCCGAGGACACGTGCGGGTTGATGCGATCGGCGAGCAGCACCTGCTCGGCCACGAACGCGTAGCCGCTGCCGTCGGGGGCATGGAATCCCGGCCAGTTGCGCAGCGCGAACGCCGCCACCAGCGAGCGCATGCGATTGGGGTTGCGGGCGTTGAACTTCGGGTGCTCGAGCAGCATGCGCACGCGGGCGAGCGTGTCGGGGCGCTCCGCCGTCGCCTGCAGCGCGAACCACTTGTCGAGCACGAGCGGGTCGTCGCGCCACTTCGCCTCGAAGCGCGCGAACAGCGCCTCGCGCTCGCGCGAGGCGGTGTCGTTGATCGCGGCGAGGGCCCCGATCGCATCGGTCATGTTGTCGGCGCCATCGTACTGCTCGAGCGCGAGGGCGCGCGTTGCCGGCTCGTCGAGCAGGCCGAGATAGCGCAGGCACGTGTTGCGCAGGCTCCGCGGACCGATCTGCGCCTGCACCGGCGCATACGCCTCGTGCTCGGCATTGGCGTGAAACGCGTGCTCGAAGTCGGCGCGTAGCGCGCGCGCAAGCTCGCGCATGACGAACGTGCGCGCGGCGACGAGCGGCTCGAGCTCGATCGTGTCGACGAGGCCGGCAAGATAGGCAAGGTCCGGTGCGGCAAGCGCGAGGGCGACGAGCGCGCGATCGGCCGTGTCGTCGCGCAGAAGGTGCGCGACGACACCGAGGAGCGCGGCGGGGATGCGCAGCGCCTCGCCGCGCGCATGCTGCGCGGCGAGCTCGAGGATCGCATCGCCGTACGTACGCTGCGCGGCATCCCAGCGGTTCACGGGATCGCGGTCGTGCGCGGCGAGGAACGCGAGCTCCTGCGGCGTGTACGCGAACTGCAGCCGCACCGGCGCGGAGAAGTCGCGCAGCAGCGACGGCACCGGCGCTTCGTCGACGTTCGCGAAGACGAAGCGCTGGCGCTCCTCCCTCAAGTGCAGCACGCGCGTGGTGTCGCCGTCCGCGCCCGTCGCGCCCTCGACGTGCAGCGGAAGGTCGCATCCGTCGCGAGCGACGAGCGCCACCGCCAGCGGGATGTGCAGCGGCAGCTTCTCCGGCTGTCCGGGCGTCGGCGGGGTGCGCTGCGCGAGGTCGAGCGTGTAGGTGCGTGCGGCTGCATCGTATGCGCCCGCTGCGGTCACGATCGGGGTGCCCGCCTGCGCATACCACCGCCGGAACTGCTGCAGGTCGGGCCCTCCCGCAGCGACGCTGGCATCCTCCATCGCCTGCACGAAGTCGTCGCACGTCACCGCCCGGCCGTCGTGCCGCTCGAAGTACAGATCCATGCCCCGGCGGAAGGTCTCGCGGCCGAGCAGCGTGTGCTGCATGCGAATGACCTCGGCACCCTTCTCGTACACGGTCTTCGTATAGAAGTTGTTGATCTCCATGTACTCGTCGGGACGGATCGGATGCGCCATCGGGCCCGCGTCCTCCGGGAACTGATGCGCGCGCAGGAACGCCACGGCACCGACGCGCTCGACGGCGCGCGAGCCCTGGTCGCTCGAGAACTCCTGGTCGCGGAAGACGGTGAGACCTTCCTTGAGCGAGAGCTGGAACCAGTCGCGGCAGGTCACGCGATTGCCGGTCCAGTTGTGGAAGTACTCGTGCCCGATCACGCCTTCGATCGACTGGAAGTCCGCATCGGTGGCCGTTTCCGGCTGCGCGAGGACGAGGCGGCTGTTGAAGACGTTGAGGCCCTTGTTCTCCATCGCGCCCATGTTGAAGTCGTCGGCGCAGAAGATCATGAAGGTGTCGAGGTCGTACTCGCGTCCGAAGCGCTCCTCGTCCCAGCGCATCGCGCGCTTGAGCGCATCCATGGCGTAGCGGCAGCGGGGCAGGTTGGCGGGCGTGGACCAGATCTCGAGCGCGACCCTGCGCCCCGACATCGTGACGAACTCGTCCGTCAGCGCCGCGATGTCGCCGGCCACGACCGCGAACAGATACGTGGGCTTCGGAAACGGATCGACCCATTTCGCGAAATGACGGCCGCCCGGGCAGCGGCCCCGCGTCCACGCGATTGCCGTTGGCGAGCAGCACGGGGTAGCGCGCGGCGTCCGCGATCAGCGTGACGGTGTAGCGCGCGAGCACGTCGGGCCGGTCCGGGAAGTACGCGATGCGCCGGAAGCCCTCGGGCTCGCATTGCGTGCAGAACACGCCGCTCGAGATGTAGAGACCTTCGAGGGCGGCGTTGGCCTGCGGATCGATCTCGGACTCCACCGTCAGCACGCCCGCGGCGGGCGGCTCGAGCACCGTCAGCGTCGATTCGCCGAGGACGCAGCGCGCCGGATCGAGCGGCGCGCCGTCGAGCGCGACGCGCACGCGACGCTGGCCTTCGCCCTCGAGCACGAGCGGCGCGTGCCGCTCGTCCGCGCTGGCATCCGGATTGCGCCGGAACGCGATCGTCGCCGTGACCTGCGTTGCGCGCGGGTCGAGCGCGAGCGTGAGGTCGATCGTGTCGACCAGGAACGCCGGTGCCCGGTAATCCAGCCGGCGAATCGCGCGGGGTGCGCTGTCGCGTGGCAACATCATGCCTGCTAATCGACCTGCAGCAGCTCGACGTCGAACACGAGGGTGGCGTTGGGAGGAATGACGCCGCCGGCGCCGCGCGCGCCGTAGCCCATCTCGGGCGGGATGATCAGCGTGCGCTTGCCGCCGACCTTCATCCCGGCGACCCCTTCGTCCCAGCCGCGGATCACCTGGCCGGCGCCCAGCACGAAGCCGAAGGGCTGGCCCCGATCGAGCGAGCTGTCGAACTTGCGACCGTGGTGGTCTGGCGCTGCAGCGTCATACAGCCACCCTGTGTAGTGCACCCGGACCCGCTTGCCGCTCGCGGCTTCAGCGCCAGTACCCTGTTTGACATCGATTTTCTGGAGTTCGGTCATTTTGGCACCGTTATTGCTGCTCGGCCCTGGTGCGGATGCGCCGGGACTCGCAGTCGTTGATTTCGGGGCACCCGCCTGGCCTGCCGCCATGGGGGCGAGCAGGGCCAGCGCGAGCGATGCTGCGAGGGCGGCAGTCCTTGCGCCGGATCGCGAGCTGATGCAGGACGACATGGATGACCTTTCGAGCGAGGCTGCCGGGATGGGGTGCCGCGAGTGCGCAGGTGCAGCGGCGCTCCCGGGCGGCGGGGCGGGACGGCGCGCCATTGTAGCGGACGCGCATCTCGCAATCCCGATACCATTGAAGGTTGCATCGGCGCTCGCGCTTCCTCGCTTCGCAGCCGATATCCTTGAGACAGCCGGCGGGCGGCCGGCGCAGCCTTTCGGAACCGATGACGTGAACGGAATGAGCGTGCTGGGCTTCCTCATGCCCGGCAAGGACACGACCGACCCCCTCCAGAGCCCGCGCTCGGCGGGTGCCTGGTTACGTCAGCTTCCGGCGCTCGACGTCATGACGCGCCAGCAGGAGGTCATGCGCGCGTTCGAGGGCATGCGGCAGAACCGCAAGGCCGTCGATCTCAACCGGGTCGGCGCGATCGGCTACCTGGACGCCGCTCTCGGGACCGACCGGCGCCAGCTCATCAAGCAGTACGTCGAGAACATCGAGGCGTCGCCCAAGCTCGCCTACCGGGTGTGGCAGGCGCTGCAGGAGATGACGCAGGGCTTCGTCTTTGCGTACAAGACGGCGCTGGACCAGGCCGTGCGCCAGCCGTCCGCGGCGCGCTGGAAGACGCTGCTGCCGATGCTCTTCGCGCGGGTGATCCATTACTACGGCACCGACTCCAAGCTGCGCGTGTTCCGCTTCGAGCGCTGGATCCCGGCGAAGTGGATGGAGCTGCACAAGCTCTACCTGAAGGCGGTGGAGCTCGGCATCGACCGCGCGCCGACGTCGCTCGTCGATTCGAGCTCGAACAAGACGCAGTGGACCATCGAGCAGGAGTACGTCTTCGTGCTCCTGATGCACCAGCTCAACACCGGCAACCTGACGCCGCTCGAGATCGACTGGGCGAGCGCGCAGATCCGCGTGTGGAGCCGCAAGCTCGCGCTGGAGGTGACGCCGCGCACGAAGGACGGCTTCGTGGTCAACCTCGAGGGCAAGGTCGGCCTCGTGCGCCGCACCGGCAAGGAAACCGGCGAGTCGTTGCGCTACCTGGACACCACGCCCCTCGCCGAGCAGCTCGAGCGCGCGATCTTCAGCCTGCGCCGCGCCGTTGCCGCGGAGAAGCCCTCGCCCGCAGCCGTCGCTCAACGCGCAGCGCGTGGCCGTGCTCGAGCGGCTGCGTCCCGCGCTGGCGCCGAGCCTCAATGCCGACATGCGCCGCGGGCCGCGCATCCCCGTGCAGGTGAGCGCCAAGGTGCGCGTGGGCCTCGGCCGCATCTGCCGCGATCTCGCGGTGGAGGAAGTCGTGGTCGACGCGCAGGATTCGGAGCACATCGAGGTGTTCGCCGTGAACGACGGCTCGCGCCCCCTGCGGCAACTGCAGGAAGAGCGCGACTCGATGATCATGTCGCTGTCGCAGTTCAGCGATCCCTTGTGGCAGGTGAAGGACCGCAGCGTCGCGGGCCTGCGCATCGCCGCATCCGGGGGCATCGGCCAGAGCCTGCAGCTCGGCTCGCTCGTCGCCGTGCGGCAGTCCGATCTCGGCGACTGGGTGATCGGCATCGTGCGTCGCCTCAACAAGGCGAGCAACGACGAAGCCGAGGCCGGGCTGTCGGTCATCGCGCAACGCGCGGTGCCGGTGTCGCTCAACATGCTGCGCAAGGACAGCTCGGACGACTATCGCATCGAGATGGACGGCGTCGACATCTCGACCACGGGTGCGCGCTTCGACGGGCTCTACCTGCCGCCACCCTCGCGCCCGGACAAGCCGCTCAACATCAAGACCGTCATCGTGCCCACGAGCGAGTACGTCGAGGGCCGCGAGCTCATGCTGATGACCGGACGCTCGGTGTACACGATGGCCCTGCGCCACGTGATCGAGCAGCGCAACGAGTGGACCTGGGCCGCGATCCAGGTCGTCCAGAAGAAGGCGCGCGACTTCGCCGAGCAGGCGTAGGGCGGGTTTGCCGGCCGGCTGATCCGACCCGGGGGCGAGCGGCCGTTGCGGCGAGGCGCTACTCGCGCGGCCGGAACTTGAGCCGCAGAACACGCGAGAAGAGCTCGCGGTGGTCGGGGGGTGGGAGCGGCAGCGGGGATGCCTTGAGAATGGCGCGCTGCACCGCGTCGTCGTAGGCCGGCGCTCCGCTCGACTTGACGAGCCTGGTCGACAGGACTTCCCCGGTGGGGAGCTGGATCACTTCGAACTCGGCTTCGGGGTTGCCCGGGATGTCCGGCGCGTTCACGTAGCTGCGCACCTTCTGGCGGATCCGCCCCACGTACTCGTCGAACGCGCGCTGGTTCGCTGCCTTGGCGCGGGCCTTTCCCTCCGCCTCGGCCTGCGCTCTCAACTGCGCCTCGAGATTGGCCTGCCGCTCGCGCGCGGCCTGCTCCCTCATCGCTTCGGCCTCCTGCGCCTGGCGCTCGCGCGCCTCGGCCAGACGTCGCTCCTCCTCCTTCTTCTGCTCGGCGAGGATCCGGTCGCGCTCGCGTTTCTCGAGCGCGGCCTTCTCGGCTTCGCGCCGCGCGAGCTCCTGCTTCTCCGCTTCCTTCTTCGCCGCCGCCTCCTTCTTCGCCGCCTTCTTCCTCCCTCTCGCGCTCGATGCGCTTGCGCTCCTCTTCCTTCTTCGCCTTGAGCGCGATCTCCGGGTCGGGGCGCGCGACCTTGGGCTCGGGCGGAGGCGGTGGCGGCACCGGCGTCGGCGCGGGCTTCGGCTCAGGCTTCGGCTCGGGTTTCGGCTCCGGCTTGGGCTGCGCGGGCGGAGGCTTCGGCTTGGGCACGGGCTGCGTCGCCGGCGCATCGACCGGCGGCGCGTAGAGCTCGGCGGTCACGCTTTCCGGCCGGTTCTGCCACCGCAGCGAGAACACCAGCACGCCGACGAACAACGCGTGCACCGCGACCGCGAGCGCGATCGCGAGCCCGCGGCGGTTGGTGCGGGCAGCCGTGCCATGACGCGGCGCAGCCATGCGGACTACTTCTTCGGGGGCTGCACCATGAGCCCCACCTTCTGCGCACCGCCTCGCTGCAGCGCATCGAGCACGTCCACGACCTTCTCGTAGCGCACCGCCTTGTCGGCCTCGATGACCACGGCCTGCGCCTGCACCGCGCCGCCTTGCTTGCTCTTGACGCGCGCAATGATGTCGTCGAGGGACGCCTTGACCTCGCGTCCACCGGACTGCATGTCGCGAAACGAGAGCTCGCCGTTGCGCGACACGCGCACCGTCAGCGGCGCGACGGGCACCGCCGGCTTGCTGCCCACCGAAGGCAGCTCGATCTCGCCCGGGGTGATGAGCGGCGCCGTGACCATGAAGATCACGAGCAGGACCAGCATCACGTCGATGTAAGGCACGACGTTGATCTGGTTGATCGTCTTGCGCGGGCGCGGCATGGCGTCAGGCCTGGCGCTGGAGGATGTTCGAGAACTCCTCGATGAAGGTCTCGTAGCGCACGGCGAGACGATCCACGTCGTGCGTGTAGCGGTTGTACGCGACCACGGCGGGAATCGCGGCGAAGAGGCCGATCGCAGTGGCGACGAGCGCCTCGGCGATGCCGGGCGCCACCTGCGCGAGGGTGGCCTGGCTCACGTTCGCGAGGCCGCGGAACGCATTCATGATCCCCCACACCGTACCGAAGAGGCCGATGTACGGGCTCACGGAGCCCACGGTCGCGAGGCCCGCGAGGTGGGCTTCGAGGGTGTCGATCTCGCGCTGGTAGGCCGCGCGCATCGCGCGCCGCGCGCTGTCGAGCGTCACGGCGGAGCTGCTGCCTTGCTTGCGATGCTTCGAGTACTCGCGGAAGCCCGCGCTGAAGATGAGCTCCATGCTGCCCGGCGCGCGCGCCTGGGTCGCGCGCAGGTAGAGCGCCGAAAGGTCGCCGCCTTTCCAGAACTCCTCCTCGAAGCGGTTGGTGTCGCCGGTCGTGCGCTTCAGCTGGAACATCTTCACGAAGATGTGCGACCACGACCACAGCGAGAGGAAGGCGAGCAGCAGCAGGATGCCCTGCACCACCACCGAGGCGTGCGAGATGAGGGCGATGAAGGACAGGTCGGGATGGACGTTCATCGGATGGTTTCGATCGCGTTGAGGAGCACGGCGGCGAGCCTGGCTGGCATGCGCGCCGGGCGCCATTGTGCAGCATCGAGGCAGGCGAGCGTGACGCGGGCCCGCGTGAGCACTTCATCGGCGCGCCGGATCGCCTGGTCGATGACCAGACGGGAGCGCCCGCGCGCCACGACGGCGACGCTCACGTCGAGCCGGTCGCCGAGCCGCGCGGGCCGCAGGTATTCGATGTCCACGCGGTGGACCACGAAGGCGACGCGGTGTTCCCGCTCGAGCGCCACGAGCTCCATCCCGAGCGCGCCGAGCCACTCGGTGCGTGCGCGCTCCATGTAGCGCAGGTAATTGGCGTAATACACCACGCCCGCGGCATCGGTGTCCTCGTAGTACACGCGAACCGGAAACCGGAACGGCCGAAGGGTCCCCGCGCCTGCCGCATCGGGGGGTGCCGCTGCGCTCGGCGATGCGGTCACGCTACGCGCTCACTCGCCCGGAAAGAGATCGGTCGCACCGGCAGCGCCGGGCGGCGTGAGGCCGAAGTGGCGGTACGACAGCACGGTGGCCATGCGTCCCCGCGACGTGCGCTGCAGGTAGCCCTGCTGGATCAGGAAGGGCTCGAGCACGTCCTCGATCGTGTCGCGCTCCTCGCCGATGGCCGCAGCGAGATTGTCGACACCCACCGGTCCGCCCGCGAACTTGTCGAGCACGGTCTGCAGCAGCTTGCGGTCCATCACGTCGAGACCGACGCGGTCGACGTCGAGCATCGTGAGCGCGGCGTCCGCGACCTCGCGCGTGATGTCCCCGTCGGCGCGGACCTGCGCGTAGTCACGCACCCGACGCAGCAGGCGATTCGCGATGCGCGGCGTGCCGCGCGAACGCCGTGCGATCTCGAGCGCGCCGGCAGGATCGATGGCGATCTCGAGCAGGCCCGCCGAACGCGTCACGATCCGCGTCAGCTCCTCCGGCGTGTAGAACTCGAGGCGCGCGACGATCCCGAACCGGTCGCGCAGCGGATTGGTGAGCATGCCCGCGCGCGTCGTCGCGCCGACCAGCGTGAACGGCGGCAGGTCGAGCTTGACGCTGCGTGCCGCCGGCCCTTCGCCGATCATGATGTCGATCTGGAAATCCTCGAGCGCGGGATACAGGATCTCCTCGACCACCGGCGAGAGGCGATGGATCTCGTCGATGAACAGCACGTCGTTGGGCTCGAGGTTGGTGAGCAGCGCGGCGAGGTCCCCGGCGCGCTCGAGCACCGGGCCGGAGGTCTGGCGCAGGTTCACGCCGAGCTCGTGCGCGATGATGTGGGAGAGCGTCGTCTTGCCGAGCCCCGGTGGTCCGAACAGCAGCACGTGATCGAGCGCTTCCTTGCGCCGGCGCGCGGCCTCCACGAAGATCGAAAGCTGCGCGCGGATCTTCTCCTGGCCGACGTACTCGTCGAGAGCGCGCGGACGCAACGCGCGCTCGACCACTTCCTCGTGCACGCCCGCCGTCTTCGCGCCCACGAGGCGGTTGAGCTGGTCGTTTTCGATCGCCATGCTTCAATCCCGCGCGCTGCGCGCCGGGACTCGCGCGAAGAAGGGATCGGTCATCGAGAGGAGCCCGGCCGATACCTCGATGTCGCGCAGGAACCCCTGATGGGTGGACGACATGGCGCGCTTTGGACTACCTTCGTGCTGCGCACTCCGGTATTCGCGCTTGGGGCGGCCCGGCGCGCTCATGCCTTGGCGAGCAGCTTCAGCGACTGCCGGATGCCGTCGCTCACCGCAACGCCCTGGGGCAACTGCTTCACCGCACCGACGGCTTCGCGCTCGCTGTAGCCGAGGGCGAGCAGCGCATTCAGCACGTCGGAGGATACCGCCGCGGGCCGGTTGACGCCGATGCTCGCCGTGAGATCCGCGCCGAGCTTGTCCTTCAGCTCGAGCAGCAGGCGTTCCGCGGTCTTCTTGCCGATGCCCGGAATCTTCGTGAGCCGTCCGGCGTCCTGCATCGTGACGGCCTGCGCGAGCTCGGCGACCGAAAGTCCCGACAGCACCGACAGCGCCGTGCGCGCGCCGACCCCGCTGATCTTGAGCAGCTGCCGGAAAGCGCGGCGCTCGTTCTCGCTGCCGAACCCGAAGAGCAGATGCGCATCCTCGCGCACGACGAGATGCGTGAACAATGCGACACGCTCGCCCGTCGCCGGCAGGTTGTAGAACGTGCTCATCGGCACGTCCACCTCGTAGGCGACGCCCTGGACGTCGACGAGGACCTGCGGCGGATTCTTTTCGAGCAGGACTCCGGAGAGGCGACCGATCATGATCCGGGGCTTAAGAATCGACCATTATCGCACGTGGCGCGCATCGCCCCGGCTACGGCGCCAGCGCGCAAAGCTGCGCGAGCACGTCGTGCAGGGAGCGCATGACCGTCACCTCGTACGCGAGGAGCGCGGGCGAGGGCGGCAGCAGATCGGGCACCATGACCGGCACCATCCCCCCGGCGAGTGCGGCGAGCACGCCCGGCTCCGAGTCCTCCAGCACCATGCAGCGCGTCGGGGCCGTTGCGAGCAGGTCGGCCGCGCGCAGGAAGATGTCGGGCTCGGGCTTGCCGCGCGCGACCTCGTCGCCCGCCACGATGGCGTCGAACCGATGCAGCAGGCTCGTTTCGCGCAGCTTCGCTTCCGCGCGCGAGCGCCGCGTCGAGGTGGCCACGGCCTTGGGAATCGAGCGCGATTCGAGCCACTCGAGAAGCTCCGCGAGGCCCGGCTTGCGCACGATGCCCTCGCGCGCGACGATGGCGTCGTACGCCGCGTGCCACGACCGCATGAGCGTCCGCAACCGGATAGTCGTCGCCGTGATGCTCGCGGATCAGCGCCTCGCAGTCCGCGAAGTTGCGCCCGATCAGCCGAGGCGAGACGCCGTCGTCGAAATGGATCCCGATCGCGTGTGCCGCATGCGTCCACGCCCGGGCCGCGAGCGGCTCGGTGTCGAGCATCAGGCCGTCCATGTCGAAGATCACGGCCGCGGGCACCGCTTCGAGGCGTAATGGCATCGCCGGGGTTTCCTTGAACTGCGTGCGGAAGCGCTTTGCCCGCACACGTAGGTTTTGGTCTTTCAGACGATGCGCCCGGCGCGCACGCGATAACCCGAGGTGCGCACCCCGCCCAGACCCTGCGCGCCGTGCGCGTGGCAGATCGCGCATGCGAGCGCATCGGCCGCGTCGGCCGACGGCACGCCGGGGAGGTTGAGCAGCCGCCGCACCATGTCCTGCACCTGCTCCTTGGCGGCCTTGCCCTGACCCACGACGGCCTGCTTCACCTGCAGGGCCGTGTACTCGGCCACCGGCAGTGCAGCGAGCACCGCCGCCGATATGGCGGCCCCGCGCGCCTGTCCGAGCAGCAGCGTGGAGTGCGGATTCACGTTCACGAAGACCTTCTCGATCGCGACCTCGGTGGGTTGCACGCGCGCGATCACTTCGGAGAGGTCGTGCAGGATCACGGACAGTCGCTGCGGCAGGTCCGCGCCCTCGCTCCTGATGCAGCCGCAGGTGACGTAGCCGAGGCGGCTGCCCTGGACGGCGATCACGCCGAAGCCGGTGACGCGCAGGCCGGGGTCGATGCCGAGGATGCGCCGCGCGGGCGTCACTTCAGCCGGCGTCGCGCTGGATGGGAACGACGTGCGGGATGGCGGGCGGCACTCAGGCCTCCTCGATGACGGCCGTCGTGTAGACCTCCTGCACGTCGTCGAGCGACTCGATGGCGTCGAGGAGCTTCTGCATGCGCAGCGCGTCGTCGCCCGCCATCACCACCTCCGTCGAAGGCTTCATCGTCACCTCCGCGAATTCCGGCTTGAAGCCGGCCGCCTCGAGGCGCTCGCGCACGGTGACGAAATCGTAGGGTCCGGTGATGACTTCGAGGCTGCCGTCGTCGTTGCTCACCACGTCGTCGGCGCCCGCCTCGAGCGCGGCTTCCATGAGCTTGTCCTCGTCGGTGCCGGGCGCGAACACGAGCTGCCCGCAGTGCTTGAACAGGAACGCGACCGAGCCGTCGGTGCCGAGATTGCCGCCGAATTTCGAGAACGCGTGCCTCACGTCGGCGACGGTGCGCGTGCGGTTGTCGGTCATGCAGTCGACCATCACCGCCGCGCCGTTGATGCCGTAGCCTTCGTACCGGATCTCCTCGTAGTTCACGCCTTCGAGCTCGCCCGCGCCGCGCTTGATGGCGCGATCGATCGTGTCCTTCGGCATGTTGTTCGCGTACGCCTTGTCGACGGCGAGGCGCAGCCGCGGATTGGCGCCGATGTCACTGCCGCCCAGACGCGCGGCGACCGTGATTTCCTTGATGAGACGGGTGAAGATCTTGCCGCGCTTGGCGTCGGTTGCCGCCTTCTTGTGCTTGATGTTCGCCCATTTGCTGTGGCCCGCCATGCTTCGCTCCGGATCGACTTCGCCTGCTGCAAATTATACCGGCGCGCCGGCTCGCCCGGGTCAGAGCACCTGCTGCTCCTTCAGGAAGCGTGCGAGCACCGAGAGTCGCACCTCGCTGTCGTTCATCTCCAGCATGCTCTGCTTGATCGACAGCGGCAGCGGCATCAGCTCCGCGAGGCGATAACCGACCCAGCTCGCGTCGTCGAGGCGGCGCTCGCCGGGCGCGGCGTCTCGCCCGATGCGATCGAGCAGAGCCGCGAGCAACGTTGCGAGGGGCGCCATCGCCGCGGGCAGGTCGCGCGCGGGCTCGGCCGGGATGGCGGTGCACGTGCCGAGCACGAGCCCGTCCGCCTGCACGGCGTCGCCGACGACCTGCACCCGCTGCGCACCGCGCGCGCGCACGTGCAGGATGCCGGGCTCGGGCATGTCCCACGTGTCGATGTGCGCCATCGTGCCGACGGTGGCGAAGTCGGGCTTCTGCGCACCGGCGGGCTTGCCCGGCGCGACGACCTCGTTGCCCTCGACGATGAGGCACACGCCGAACCCGGAACCGTCGGCGATGCACGACTTCGTCATCGCGATGTAGCGTTGCTCGAAGATGCGCAGCGCCAGCACGCCGCCCGGGAACAGCACCGTGTGCAGCGGAAACAGCGGGAGGGCGAACGTGCGCCCCGGACCCGCGGACGAGGGCTCGCTCATGGGACCGGCTTCCTGCTGCGCGCTGTGCCGTGCGCGCTCACAGCTCGCGATGACGAACGAGCACCTGGTAACGCGGAGAGAACGCCTGCGCGAGTCGCTCGACGAAATACACGGAGCGGTGGCGTCCTCCCGTGCAGCCGATCGCGACCGTGAGGTAGTTGCGGTTGTCGCGCGCGTAGTCCGGCAGCCAGCCCGCGACGAAGCTGTAGATGTCGGTGTACATGCGCTCGACCTCGGGCACCGCCTCGAGGAAGTCGACCACCTTCGCGTCGCAGCCCGTGAGCGGCGCGAGCTCTTCCTCGTAGTACGGATTCGGGCAGGCAGCGCACGTCGAACACGAGATCCGCATCGAGCGGAATCGCCGTGCTTGTAGCCGAACGACTCGAAGAGCAGCGTGAGCCGCGTCGCGTCCACGCTCACGGTATCGGTGATCCAGCGGCGCAGCGCGGCGGCGGGAAGCTCGCTCGTGTCGAACACGAACCCGAGCGTGCGCGCATCGCTGATCAGCGCCGCGCTCGTGCTCGATCGCTTCGGTCAGCGTGTGCGAGTCGCTCGAGAACGGATGCCGGCGCCGCGTCTCCGAGAAGCGCTTGACCAGGGTGTCGGTCTTCGCATCGAGGTAGAGGAAGCGCACGGTCCAGCCGGCCTCGCGCAATTGCGCGATGTAGCCCGCGAGGCCGCGGCCAGCCCGGGGCCGGTCTTCACGTCGAGGGCGATGGCGACGCGCTGCCGCCCGGCCTGCGCGAGATACTCCGCCGTGCGAACGAGCAGCGGCGGCGGCAGGTTGTTGATCGCGTAGTAGCCGGCGTCCTCGAGCGCGCCCAGCGCGACGTTCTTGCCGGAGCCGGATACGCCGCCGATCAGGAGCAGGTCCATCGACCGTGCCTCGCGATGCCGCAGCGACGTCCGGACCCGGGCCGCCGCACGTTCAGCCGCTCTCTTCCATGAGCTTCTGCTGCCGCTCGATGAATTCCTTGGTGCTGTCGATCCCGCGCTGGTTCAGCACGAAATTGCGCACGGCGGCCTCGACGAGCACGGCGAGGTTGCGTCCCGCCGCGACCGGAATCGTGACCTTGCGGACCGGGACGCCGAGGATCTCCTGGTAGGTGGCATTCACCTGCAGCCGGTCGAGCTCGGAGAACGCCTCGTGGCTGTGGTCCTCCAGATGCACCACCAGGCGCAGGAGCTTGCGCGGACGCACGGCGGTCTCGCCGAAGATCGTGCGGATGTTGAGGATGCCGATGCCGCGCACCTCGAGAAAGTCGCGCAGCACGCCCGGGCAGCGGCCTTCGAGCGTGTCGGGCGAGATGCGATAGAACTCGACGATGTCGTCGGCGACCAGACCGTTGCCGCGCGAGATGAGCTCGAGCGCGAGCTCGCTCTTGCCGATCGCCGACGCGCCCGTGATGAGCACGCCCATCTCCAGCACGTCGAGGAACACGCCGTGCAGGGTGGCCACCTCCGCGAGCATGCGCGACAGGTAGATGCGCACCACGTCGACGAGATGCGGCGAGGGTTGCGGCGAGGTGAACAGCGCGACGTGCTGGCTGTTGCACTTCTCGACGAGATAGGCGCGGCGCGGCCTCGCCGTTGGCGACGACGATGGCGACGAGCTCGAGCGTGAACAGCCGATCGATGGCCTGGATCAGCGCCGAGGGCGACAGCCCCGCGAGGTACGAGATCTCCGCCGCCCCGAGGATCTGCATCCGGAACGGGTGGATGAAGTTCATGTGCCCGACCTGGCCGATGGTGGGCTTCAGCGCCGCATCGCCGGAGAGCACGCGATTGCCGCCCTGGCGGCCGGCGAGCCACGTGAGGCCGAGCCGGGACTCGTTGTCCTCGAACAGCTTCTGGACGCTCACCTGCCGCATCATGAAGCCGTCCGTGCTCACATGGCCTCCGTTACCGCGGCTGCCAGGCAGCGAACACGTCGTGCACCGCCTCGGCGCTGTCCGCGGCGGCGAGCTGGTCGCGGAAGGGCCGCTCGGAGAACATCTGCGCGAGCTCCGACAGCAGCTGCAGGTGCTGCTCCGTCGCATGCTCGGGCACCAGCAGCACGAACACCTGGCCGACCGGCTTGCCGTCCGGCGCATCGAACGCGATGGGGGTCGCCAGGCGCGCGAATGCGCCCTGCGCCTCGGCCAGACCCTTGATGCGTCCGTGCGGGATCGCGATGCCCTGGCCCAGGCCGGTCGAGCCGAGCTTCTCGCGCGCGGAGAGGCTCCCCACCACCAGCGCTCGCGAGAGTCCGCTGTTCGTCTCGAAGAGGGTGCCGACCGCCTCGAACAGGCGGGCCTTGGAGGGGGCGTCGAGGCCCAGCAGGACGTTGGCCGGGGGCAGGAGGTCGGCGATGGTCATCGGGGCATCCACGTCCGGAAGTTAGCGTTCCGGCGTCCAGAAAGCAAACCGCGAGCAAACCGCGAGCAAGCCGGCACAAAGCAAACCGGCGGGCGGTCAGCGTTTCTGACGGCCCGCCGGGGGTGCGAAAAGTATACGCCGCGCGGCGTCAGGCCTACGTGCCCGGCGCGCCGGCCGGCTTCGACGCTTCCTCGCCCGGCTCGAGCTTGGCCGGCTCGTGGCGGTGGCCGTTGCGCTTCTCCTTGTGCTTGAGCACCTGGCGATCGAGCTTGTCGGCCACGACGTCGATCGCGGCGTACATGTCGGCCTCGATCGCCTCCGCGTGGATGTCCTTGCCGCGCGCGTGCAGGTTGACCTCGATCTTGTGCTGCAACTTGTCGACCGACAGCACGACGTTCACCTCGATCACGTGATCGAAGTGCCGTTTGACGCGCCCGACCTTCGCGATCACGTAGTCGCGGATCGCCGGAGTGATGTCGAGGTGGTTGCCGGTGAGGTTCAGATTCATCAAGCGCTCCTTCGAGGTTCCCGCGCAAAGGATCCGTGGCGGGATCCTAAAGCGCCTTGCGCAGGTTGACGGGAGGGATCTGCAGGGCCTCCCGGTATTTGGCGATCGTGCGGCGTGCAACCACGATGCCCTGGTCGCCGAGAAGATCGGCGATGCGGCTGTCGGTGAGCGGCGTCTTCGGGTCCTCCGCCCCGATGAGCTGCTTGATCAGCGCGCGGATCGCAGTGGCGGAGCACGCACCCCCGGTATCGGTAGCGACGTGGCTGCCGAAGAAGTACTTGAGCTCGTAGGTGCCGCGCGAGGTCAGCATGTACTTCTGCGTGGTCACGCGCGAGATCGTGGACTCGTGCAGACCGAGCATGTCGGCGATCTCGCGCAGCACCATCGGGCGCATCGCGACCTCGCCGTGCTCGAAGAACCGGCGCTGGCGCTCCACGATCGCCTGCGCGACGCGCAGGATCGTCTCGAAGCGCTGCTGCACGTTGCGGATGAGCCACTTCGCTTCCTGCAGGTGCGCCGCGAGCTGCTGGTTCGACGACTCGCGGTTGCGCGTCAGGATGTCGGCGTAGATGCGGTTCAGGCGCAGCTTGGGCATCGCCGCCTCGTTGAGCGAGGCGACCCATTGCCCGCGCACCTTGCGCACGACCACGTCCGGAATGACGTAGTTGGCCTCTGCCTTCGCGAACGAAGCGCCGGGCCGCGGGTTGAGGCTGGTGATCAGCGCGCGCACCGCGCGCACGCCCGCGTCGTCGGTGTGCAGCAGGCGCTTGAGCTTCGCGAAATCGCGCGCGGCGAGCAGCGGCAGGTGACCGTTCACCACCGTGAGCGCCTCGGCGCGGCACGGCGTCGACTCGGGCAGCGCCTTCAACTGCAAGGCGAGGCACTCGGCGGGATCGCGCGCCCCCACGCCCGCCGGGTCGAAGCTCTGCAGGTACTTGAGCGCGATCGACAGCTCCTCGGGCTCGAGCCCGGAATCGGCGGGGAAGAGCTCCGCGATCTCCTCGAGCGGCGAGGTGAGATAGCCGTCGTCGTCGAGGGCATCGATCAGCGCGCCGACGAACACCCGGTCGCGGTCGGGGAGATTCATCACCGCGAGTTGCGACAACAGGTGGTCGCGCAGCGTGCTGATGGCGACCTGCTGCGGATAAAAGCCGTCCTCGTCCTGATCGGAGCCGCCGCCCCCGCCGCCCCAGTCGCCATCCCCGGAGGAATAGTCCTCGAAGTCGGGACGGTCGGCGCCATCGTAGGGCGTTTCCCGCTCGGCGTTGTCGGCGTGCTCGCGCTCCTCGGTAGTGGGAGTGCGCGTCTCGACCGGACCGGGCGCGGTAACGGCCGGGCCGGTGAACTCCGCTGCGGCGGGGCCGTCCTCTTCCGGCTCGGCTTTCTCCAGGAGCGGGTTCTCCTGGAGCATCCGTTCGACCTCCGCGTTGAGCTCGACGGTCGACAGCTGCAGCAGCCGGATCGACTGCTGCAGCTGCGGCGTGAGCGTGAGGTGCTGGCTGAGCTTGAGCTGGAGGGTCTGCTTCATGCGTGGAGAGGGCTGAGGGCGCTACAGGCGGAAGTGCTCCCCGAGGTAGACCTTCCTGACCGCTTCATTATAAACAATCTCGCCTGGGGCGCCCGACGCGAGCACGCGCCCTTCGTTGATGATGTAGGCCCGGTCGCAGATGCCGAGCGTCTCGCGCACGTTGTGATCGGTGATGAGCACGCCGATGCCCCGTTCCTTCAGGAATCCGATGATCTTCTGTATATCGAGCACGGCGATCGGATCTACACCCGCAAAGGGCTCGTCGAGCAGGATGAACCGCGGCCGGGTCGCGAGCGCCCGTGCGATTTCCACCCGCCGGCGTTCGCCGCCGGACAGGCTCACGGCCGGCGCTTCGGCAAGATGCGAGATCGAAAGATCCTCGAGCAGGGCGTCGAGGCGGTTGGCGAGGGTGTCGTCGTCGAGGTCCTGCAGCTGCAGGATGGCGCTCACGTTCTCGGCCACGGTGAGCTTGCGGAAGATCGACGCTTCCTGCGGCAGATAGGACAGGCCCAGGCGCGCGCGGGCGTGGATGGGCATGCGCGACAGATCGCGGCCGTCGAGCTCGATCCGCCCGCCATCCGCGGCCACGAGCCCGACGATCATGTAGAAGCACGTCGTCTTGCCCGCGCCGTTCGGTCCGAGCAGGCCGACGACCTCGCCGCTCGCGACGTCGAGCGACACGTCGTGGACGACGGTGCGCGCCTTGTAGCGCTTCTCGAGCCGCGCGACCGAAAGCTGGCTCGCAGTCACCTCACTTCGCCTTGGGGGCGATCTCGCCCGCGGGCTTCAGCGTGACCGGCGGCTCCGCAGCCTTGCCCGGTGCCCCCATCGCTGCGCCGCCCTTCGTGCCCTCCTTGCCCGCTGACTCGCTCTTCGGCTGGAACACGCCCCGCACGCGCGGGCCCGGATCGCCTTCGGCCTTCGACGTGCCGGCGCGTCCTTCCGCCTTGAAGATGTCGGTGGCGACGCTGTACGAGATGTAATTGCTGCGGATCTCGTCCCCGCCACGGCGCAGCATCGCGCGGTCGAAGAGCTGCAGGAACTCCTTGGTGCCGTCGTACTCGCCGCGCTGCGCGTAGCCTTCGTAGTATTCGTCGACGCCGTCGCGCTTCTGCCGGAACCTGACGGGGTTGCCGTACGCCGTGGCGGAGAGCGAGTTGTCGGCATTCTGCCGGAACACCACCTTGTCGGCGTGGATGGCGAGCGTGCCCTGCGTGATCACCACGTTGCCGTTCAGCGTGCCGACCTTCGTCTGCACGTTGACGTCGCCGGTGTCCGCCGAGTAGTTGATCGGCTTGTCGCGATCCGCCTTCTCGGCGAGAGCGGGCGATCCCACGGCGAGCGTCGCGAGCAGGAGCAGGACGCCTCTTCCGAGGCGCGGAAAGGTGCAAGCCATCACTTGGTGGGTCCCGGCTGGAGGGTGCCGCGCACGCCGGACTTGATCTTCACCGTGCGGGCCTGATTGTCGAGGGTGAGACCGACGCCGTGGATTATTCCACGCGCCTCCTCGATCGTCACCGGCCGGTCGGTGTCGGCGATGCCGCGGTCCGGGAGCACGCGCAGGAAGTCGGTGGTGAGCGTGAGCGGGCCGTCGTCCTTGGCGCCCGGCTGGCCCGGCCGCGGCTCGCGCACCGCGCGCACGTCGCCGCGAAACAGGACCGTCTTGCGATCGCCGGAGATGCTGCCGGTCGAGGCCTTCACCTTGAACGTCGGCTCCGTCGGATTGCGTGACCACCAGCGACGGCTGGACGAAATCGATGCTCTCGTCGTCCGGATGATGCTGCGCCCGCTGCGCCTCGAGCGATTGCTCCACCTGGCCCGTCTTGTCGTAGCTCACCGCGCGGAAATTCGTGATGAACAGATCGGGATCGTGCCGCTTGTCGCCATCGCGCCGCGGCTCGACGGGTTGCACTTGCGCGTTGAGCCAGAACGTGAGCGCGGCGAGCCCGGCCAGCAGGAGCACCGGGGACCAGCCCGTCCAGCGATCGTAGAGCGTGCGGCCGACGGTCATGCGTTCATGCGCCGGAGACGCCGTAGGGCACGGCGACGCCCTGCGCGTCGAGGAGGAGGTCGCACAGCTCGCGCACCGCGCCGAGCCCCGCTTCGCGAGCGGTGACGTAATGCGCTGCCGCCTGCACCGCGCGCGGCGCGTGCGGCACCGTCGCCGCAAGGCCGCAGCGTTGCAGGATCGCGATGTCGGGCAGATCGTCGCCGATGTGCGCGCACTGGGAAGGCTCGATGCCGAGCTCGCCCACGAGGCGCTCCCATGGATGCAGCTTGTCCTCGGCCCCGAGGATCACGCGCTCGACGCCGAGGCGACGCGCGCGATGCTCGACCGCCGGCGCAAGGCTTCCCGTGATCCACGCGATCGCGACACCCGCGGCCGCGAGGCGCTTCAAGCCGACGCCATCCAGCACGGAAAATGCCTTGAGCTCGTTGCCATCCTGGTCGAGGTAGATGCGGCCATCGGTGAGCACGCCGTCGACGTCGCAGGTGAGCAGGCGAATGCCGCGCGCACGTGCGAGCGATTGCCGCGTCGATCCCGTCTCATACCACCCTGGCGCGGAAGAGGTCGTGCATGTGCACCACGCCGGCGAGGCGCTCTTCGGCGTCGAGGACGAGGAGCTGCATCACCTTCGGCGCGCGCTCCATCAGCTCCACGCAATCGATCGCAAGGCTCTGCGCGCCGATCGTGCGCGGCGAGCGCGTCATCACCGCGGTCACCGGCGTCGCGCTGAAGTCCTGCACGCGGCCGATGCAGCGGCGCAAGTCGCCGTCGGTGAAGATGCCCGCGACGCGACCGGCCTCGTCGACCACTGCCGTGACGCCCAAGCCCTTCGCGCTGATCTCGCGCACGGCGTCTGCGACCGTTGCGCCCTGCGGCACGGCGGGCACGCGCTCGCCGCCGACCATGATGTCGCGCACGCGCGTGAAGAGCTTGCGTCCGAGCGAGCCGCCCGGATGCGAGCGCGCGAAGTCCTCGACGGAGAAGCCGCGCGCATCGAGCAGCGCGACGGCGAGCGCATCGCCGAGCGCAAGGGCGGCCGTGGTGCTCGCGGTCGGCGCAAGGCCGAGCGGGCACGCTTCCGCGTCGACCGCGGCGTCGAGGTGCACGTCGGCCGCCTGGGCGAGCGACGATTGCTCGTTGCCGGTGAGCGCGATCAGGCGCGCGCCCTGGCGCTTCAGATGCGGCGTGAGCGACACGAGCTCGTCGGTCTCGCCCGAATTGGACAGCATCAGCACGATGTCGTCGGGCGTGATCATGCCGAGGTCGCCGTGATTGGCTTCCGCGGGATGCACGAAGAACGCCGGCGTGCCGGTCGACGCGAGGGTCGCCGCGATCTTGCGCGCGATGTGGCCCGACTTGCCGATGCCCGACACGACCACGCGACCGCGGCACTCGAGGATGAGCGTGACGGCCGTCGCGAAGGGAGCGCCGAGGCGCGCGGACAGCGCGTCGATCGCACGCGCCTCGGTGGCGAGCACGTCGCGCGCGAGCGCGAGCGCGCGCTCGCTGTCGAGCGGGCTCGCGCGCGCAGGGCCGGCAACGGCCGTCGCGGACGGCGCAGCTGCGGTGCGTGCCAGGTCCATGATCGAGTCGAGTATAACGCTTGCGCCCGACGGCCGCGGCGCCGCAAGACATCCGCGCCGCACCTGCGCGCGCCCTGCGGATGATGCCCCGGCAGGTGCATGCTAGATTCGGACGGACACCGCCCGCCGCTCATGCCGCCCACCCTGCAACTCATCCTGATCCTGCTCGGCGCGGCTGTCGTCGTGGTGGTGGTGTGCCGGCTCATCCGCTTGCCGCCGATCCTCGGTTATCTGCTCGTCGGCATGGCCGTCGGACCGCACGGTCTTGCATGGGTGCCGGACAGCGAGCAGACGCGCTATCTCGGCGAGTTCGGGATCGTGTTCCTCATGTTCTCCGTCGGGCTGGAGTTCAGCCTGCCGCAGCTCTCGGCCATGCGCCGCGCGGTGTTCGGGCTCGGTTTCGCGCAGGTCGCGATCACGGTGGCGCTCGCGACGGTGGCGTTGCCGTTGCTCGGATTGTCGTGGCAGACGGGGCTCGCGCTCGGCAGCACGCTCGCGATGAGCTCGACCGCGATCGTGTCGCGCATGCTCGTCGAGCGGATGGAAGTCGCGACGCTGCACGGCCGCGACGTCATGGGGATCCTGCTGTTCCAGGACCTCGCGGTGATCGCGTTCCTGATCGTGCTCCCGTCGCTCACGGCGACGGGCAAGGAGCTCGCGAGCGCACTCGGCGTATGCGGCGCTCAAGGCGGCCGTCGTGCTCGCGCTGATCCTCTATGCCGGACAGCGGCCGATGCGCGGCTGGTTCCACGTGATCGCGCGCCAGCGCTCGTCGGAGCTGTTCATGCTCAACGTGCTGCTGATCACGCTCGGCCTCGCTGCCGCGACGCAGGTCGCGGGGCTTTCGCTCGCGCTTGGCGCGTTTCTCGCGGGCATGCTCATCGCCGAAACGGAGTACCGGTATCAGGTCGAAGAGGACATCAAGCCCTTCCGCGACGTGCTGCTGGGACTGTTCTTCGTGACCGTGGGCATGACCCTCGATCTCGCCGTCGTCGGGCGGCACTGGCCGTGGGTGCTCGTGCTGCTGGCGGGGCCGATGCTCGCGAAGCTTCTCGTCGTGGTGGCGTTGTCGCGCGCATTCGGCGCGCCGCCCGCCACGGCGTGGCGCACCGGCTTCTATCTCGCGCAGGCCGGCGAGTTCTCGCTCGTGCTGCTCGCGGTCGCGACACAGAGCGGCCTCGTCGGCGGGGTGCCCGCGCAGGTCATGCTCGCCGCGATGGTGCTGTCGATGCTCGCGGCGCCCGTGGTCATCCAGTTCGCCGAGCCGATGGTGCGCCGGGTGACCGCCAACGACTGGCTCGCGCGTGCGGCGCAGGTGACGCAGATCGCCGCCACGCGCATGGCGCGTCAGGATCACGTCGTCGTGTGCGGCTACGGTCGCAGCGGCCAGAATCTCGCGCGCCTGCTCGAGCAGGAGGACATCTCGTATCTGGCGCTCGATGCCGATCCGCAGCGCGTGCGCGAAGCGGCCGGCAGCTCGGGCGCGGTGGTGTACGCGGACGCCGGCCGCCGCGAGGCGCTGATCGCGGCCGGCATCGCGAAGGCGCGCGCCCTCGCCATCACGTTCGCGGACACGCCCACCGCGCTGCGCATCCTGCATCACGTGCGTTCGTTGCGACCCGACCTGCCGGTGATCGTGCGCACGGTGGACGATGCCGAGATCGATCGCCTGCTCGATGCCGGCGCGACGGAAGTGGTGCCCGAGGTGCTCGAGGGCAGCCTCATGCTCGCCTCGCACTCGCTGCTGCTGATGGGCGTGCCGCTCGCGAAGGTGCTCGCGCGCATCCGGCAGGTGCGCGAGCAGCGCTATCAGCTGTTCCGCGGGTTCTACCACGGCGCGAGCGACGTCGCGGATGCCGCCGAGAACCTGCAGCCGCGGCTGCACTCGGTGTTGCTGCCCGAGCGTGCGCGAGCGGTGGGCCGCTCGCTTTCCGAGCTGGGCCTCGAAGGGGTCGAGGTGACCGGCGTGCGGCGGCCGGGCTCGCGGCTGTTGCCTCCCGATCCGGCGGCCGTGCTCGCCGCCGGCGACGTGCTGGTGCTGCTCGGGCGGCCCGAGCAGCTCGCGATGGCGGAAGAGCGGCTGCTGCAGGGCTGACGTCCCGCTGCCGGACGGCGACCTAACTGACCGCTGGTCATTGTGAGCCTTGCGCGCGACCGGCTACAATCAAAGACCCTCGTCCGACCTCGTTCCTACGTGCTCCCAGCCGAAGCCCCGGCCGCTGCCGCAGCCGCCAGCCCCGATATTGCCGTCGAACTGGACAACGTCACGTTCGGCTACGACGTGCGCACGGTGCTGTCGGGCATCTCGATGCGCATTCCGCGCGGCAAGGTCGTCGCCATCATGGGCGGCTCGGGCTCGGGCAAGACGACGATCCTGCGTCTCATCGGCGGACAGTTGAAGCCGCGCTCGGGCCGGGTGACGGTCGCGGGGAAATCGGTGCCCGACCTCGACCGCGAGGGCTTGTTCGCGCTGCGACGCCAGATCGGCATGCTGTTCCAGTTCGGAGCGCTCTTCACCGACATGACGGTGTACGAGAACATCGCCTTCGCGCTGCGCGAGCACACCGATCTGCCCGAGGAGCTCATCCGCGATCTCGTGCTGATGAAGCTGCACGCGGTCGGACTCCGCGGCACGGCGCAGTTCAAGCCCTCGGAGCTTTCGGGCGGCATGGCGCGTCGCGTCGCGCTCGCGCGTGCGATCGCGCTCGATCCGATGCTCGTGATGTACGACGAGCCGTTCGCCGGCCTCGACCCGATCTCGCTCGGTGTGGTCGGCCAGCTCATCCGCCGCCTCAACGATGCCCTGGGCGTGACCTCCGTCGTGGTCACGCACGATGTCTACGAGTCGCTGAAGATCGTGGACTACCTCTACTTCGTCTCCGAGGGCCGCATCGTGGCGCAGGGCACGCCGCAGGAGATTCGCACGTCGACCGAATCGTACGTGCGCCAGTTCGTCGATGGCGAAGCCGACGGCCCGGTGCCGTTCCACTATCCGGCCGGCGACTACCGCACGGACCTGTTCGCCGATGGCTAGCGCAGCGCTCGGCGGCGTCGTCAATCTGCTGCGCCGGCTCGGCAGCGGCACGGTCGCGATGATCGCGCGCCTGGGTTACGCGTCGCGCTTTTTCGTCGCCGTCTTGCGACACTCGCCGGACGCGTTTCGCCGGCTGCATCTCACGCTGCGCGAGATCTACTTCGCGGGCGTGCTCTCGCTCATCATCATCCTGGTGTCGGGCCTGTTCGTCGGGATGGTGCTCGCACTGCAGGGCTACGACGTGCTGATCCGGTACGGCGCGGACGAATCGCTGGGGATCCTGGTGGCGCTGTCGCTCGTCCGGGAACTCGGGCCGGTGGTCTCGGGTCTGCTCTTCGCGAGCCGTGCCGGAAGCGCCATCACCGCGGAAATCGGCCTGATGAAAGCCACCGAGCAGCTCTCGGCGATGGAGATGATGGCCGTCGATCCGCTGGCGCGCGTGGTGGCGCCGCGCTTCTGGGGCGGCTTCATCGCCATGCCGCTGCTTGCCGCGCTCTTTTCCACGCTCGGCATCTTCGGTGCGTATCTCGTGGGCGTGAAGCTCATCGGGATCGACCCGGGCGCCTTCTGGGGCAACATGCAGGCGGGCGTGGATTTCCGCTACGACGTGCTCAATGGCATTATCAAGAGTTTCGTGTTCGGCACGGCGGTGAGCCTCATCGCCGTGTTCGAGGGCTACGTGGCCAACCCGACCGCCGAGGGCGTGTCGAGAGCCACGACCAAGACGGTGGTCGCGTCCTCGCTCGTGATCCTCGCGCTCGACTTCGTGCTCACCGTCTTCATGTTCCGTGGGCTAGGGGTATGAACAGAACAACGATAGATCTCTGGGTTGGCATCTTCGTGACGGTCGGCATCGGTGCGGTGATCTTCCTCGCGCTGAAGGTCGGCAACCTCACGTCGGTCGGATCGACGCCGGGTTACCGGATCGAGGCGAACTTCGACAACATCGGCGGTCTCAAGCTGCGGGCCCCCGTGAAGGCCGCCGGGGTCACGGTGGGACGGGTGGAATCGATCAAGCTCGACCCGAAGACCTACCAGGCGCTCGTCACCATGAAGATCGACAACGGCTACCAGTTCACCACCGACACGATCGCGTCCATCCTCACCTCGGGCCTGCTCGGCGAGGTCTACGTGGGCCTCGACGCGGGCGGCGACACGAAGATGCTCGCGGACGGCGGTCGCATCGGCAAGACGCAGTCGGCGGTCGTGCTGGAGAAGCTGATCGGGCAGTTCCTGTTCTCGAAGGCGGCGGAGGGCGGCAAATGAGCGCGTCGACGGCAATCGCCAGGGCGTGCGCCGGCGCAGCGCTCGTCGCCTTCGGCCTGCTGCTCGGGGGATGTGCGGCCGCGCCGACGCGTAGCGCCAGCGATCCGCTCGAGCCGATGAACCGCGGGTTGTTCGCGGTGCACGAGACGGCGGACAAGTTCGTGATGAAGCCGGTGGTCGACGTGTACACGGCCGTCGTGCCGCGCCTCGTGCGCGTCGGCGTGTCGAACGTGTTCAACAACATCGACGACGCGTTCTCGGCGCTGAACGATGCCCTCCAGGGCAAGCCCGACAAGCTGGGCGACGACCTCGCGCGCGTCCTGCTCAACACCGGCTTCGGCTTCGGCGGCATCTTCGACGTCGCATCGGGTGCCGACATCGAGCGCGGCAACGAGGACTTCGGCCAGACGCTCGCCGTGTGGGGCATCGGGCCCGGGCCGTACCTCTTCATCCCGCTGCTCGGGCCGTCGAACTTCCGCGATGCGACCGGGCTCGGGATCCGCATCTATTTGGGCCCGGTCGGCTACATCCCCGACGTGCCGCTGCGCAACTCCCTGTACGGCGTCGGGGCGGTCGACATCCGGTACCAGGCCGGCGATGCGCTCAGTGTCATCGAAACGGCCGCCCTCGACCGTTATACCTTCATCCGCAACGCCTACATGCAGCGCCGGCGTTACCTCATCTTCGACGGCAAGGTGCCGCCGGAGCAGGACGACAAGCCATGATCCGACAACCGGTGTGCCTATCGGCGTTCCTCGCGCGCGTGCTCGGGCTCTTCGCCTTCTTCCTCCTGACCGCCGGCGCCGCGTCGGCGCAGGAAGCGCCCGATGCGCTGGTGAAGCGCGTGTCGCAGGACGTGCTGCAGACGATCAAGGGGGACCCTCAGATCCAGGCCGGCAACCAGGCGCGCATCCGCGAGGTGATCGAGTCCAAGCTGCTGCCGAACTTCGACTTCGAGCGCATGACCGCGCTCGCGATGGGACGCAACTGGCGGCAGGCGAATCCGGACCAGCGCAAGGGCCTCGTCGACGAGTTCCGCACGCTGCTCGTGCGCACGTATTCGGGCGCGCTCAACCAGTATCGCAACGAGACGATCACCTACAAGCCGCTGCGCGCCAATCCGTCGGACACCGACGTCACGGTCCGCACCGAAGTCCACAAAGCGGGCGGCCAGCCGATTCCGATGGACTACAGCATGGAGAAGACTCCTTCCGGATGGAAGGCGTACGACGTCGTCGTCGGCGGCGTGAGCCTCGTGACCAACTATCGCGACGAGTTCAACAACACCATCCAGACCTCCGGGGTCGACGGCCTCATCAAGGCGCTCGCCGACAAGAACCGCGGCGCCAACGCGAAATGAGCGCCGCCGGGGGAGGGTACTTGAGCGCCGCCGGGCCGTCCCAAGGCGCTCGCAGCGTGCCAGCCTCGGGGGAGGGCACTGAATGAGCGCCGAGTCGGCCGGCGGCTTCTGCCTTGTGGAGGACGGCACGCGCTGGATCTCCACCGGGCCGGTGACGTTTGCCAACGCGGCCGGCGTGCTCGAGAGCTCGCGCGCGATGGCCCTGCCGAGCTCCGGCGTCATCGATTGCGTCGCGCTGCATCCGGTGGACTCCGCCGCGGTCGCGGTGCTGCTCGCCATCAAGCGCCGCGCGCTCGCGGAGGGCAAGACCCTCGATTTCGTGAACATCACGCCGTCGCTGCACACCCTCACCGATCTGTACGGGGTCGAGGACCTGCTCGCCGCCTGAGCCTGCGCACCCCCTCGCCACCGCATCGGATGCCCACCCCTGCCGTCGAGGCCGTGCGCGTCGCCCGCCGCTTCGGCGCGGTGCAGGCGCTGGCGGGCGTCGACCTCACCGTCCACGAAGGCGAGTTCTTCGGCCTGCTCGGGCCGAACGGCGCGGGCAAGACGACCCTCATCTCGATCCTCGCGGGCCTGACCCGCGCCGATTCCGGCTCCGTGCGCATCCTGGGCCACGACGTAGTCACCGATTACCGTCGGGCGCGCCGCGCCCTGGGCGTCGTGCCGCAGGAGCTCGTGTTCGATCCGTTCTTCACGGTGCGCGAGACCCTGCGCATCCAGGCGGGCTACTTCGGCCTGCGCCGCGTCGACGACTGGATCGACGAGATCCTCGCGCACCTCGATCTCACGACCAAGGCCGACGCCAACATGCGCTCGCTCTCCGGCGGCATGAAGCGGCGCGTGCTCGTCGGGCAGGCGCTGGTGCACAAGCCGCCCGTGATCGTGCTCGACGAGCCGACGGCGGGGGTCGACGTCGAGCTGCGCCAAAGCCTGTGGGCGTTCATCCGCAAGCTCAACGGCGACGGCCACACGATCATCCTCACGACGCATTACCTCGAGGAAGCCGAGGCGCTGTGCGGCCGCATCGCAATGCTCAAGGCCGGGCGCGTCGTGGCGCTCGACACCAAGCGCAACCTGCTCTCGCAATTCGCCGGCTTGACGGTGCGTCTCGTCGCTGCGCGCGTGCCGGCGTCCTGGTCGACGCGGGTGCTGCGGCAGGAAGGAGGCGTGCATTTCCTCGGGCTCGAGCGCTATGCGCAGCTCGAGGGCCTGCTCGCCGCGCTGCGCGAGGAGCGCATCGACATCGTCGAGCTCGCGCTGCAGGAAACCGATCTCGAGCAGGTGTTCCTGCGCATCATGCGCAGCGGCAGCGCGGATCGGGCTCCGCGGTCCGCGCCTGCGATCGGCGCTTGTCCTGCGGCTCGCCTCTCGGCCACCCCGGACGCACCCCGGACGTGAGCCCGATTCCGCATATCGACGACCCGGGCTTCGCGGCCGGGCCGGGCTGGCCGACGCTGCTCTACAAGGAGCTGCTGCGCTTCTGGAAGGTGTCGTTCCAGACCATCCTCGCCCCGGTGCTCACCTCGCTCCTGTACCTGCTCATCTTCTCGCACGTGCTCGAGTCGCGCGTGTCGGTGTACGACGGGCGCGTGACGTACACCTCGTTTCTCGTCCCCGGCCTCGTGATGATGTCGGTGCTGCAGAACAGCTTCGCCAACAGCTCGTCCTCGCTCATCCAGTCCAAGGTCACGGGCAACCTGATCTTCGTGCTGCTCCCGCCGCTGTCGCCCGTCGACCTGTACATCGCGTACGTGCTCGGTGCGATGGCCCGCGGTCTCGTGGTCGGCCTCGGCGTCTTCGCGGTGACGCTCCTGTTCACGCCGACGATCGTGGTCATGCCGCATCCGTTCTGGGCGCTCGCGTTCGTGCTGCTCGGGAGCAGCATCCTGGGCACGATGGGGCTCGTCGCCGGGATCTGGGCCGACAAGTTCGACCAGCTCGCGGCGTTCCAGAACTTCATCATCGTGCCGCTCACGTTCCTGTCGGGCGTGTTCTACTCGATCCACTCGCTGCCGCCGTTCTGGCAGAAGCTGTCGCATTTCAACCCGTTCTTCTATATGATCGACGGGTTCCGCTACGGCTTTTTCGGCCTCTCGGACGTGCCTCCGGTGCTCTCGCTCGGCATCGTCGCGATGTGCGCGGTCGCGCTCTCGCTCGTCGCCCTCGCGCTGCTCGAGCGCGGCTGGAAGCTCCGGCACTAGGTTCGACAGGCCCTGATCGCATCGGCCCGGCGCTCCCGGGTTTCATCTGCTCGCTTTCTCCTGCCATGCACGACACTCCGCCCGTCACGCCCGAATCGATCCGCCAGTCCATCGTCGAGGGGCTCGCGTGCGAGCACGTCGAGGTGCGCGGCGACGGCCATCACTTCCAGGCGCTCGTCGTGAGCAGCGCCTTCGACGGGCTCTCGAAGGTGAAGCAGCATCAGCTCGTGTACGCCGCCCTGGGCGAGCGCATGCGCGCGGAGATCCACGCACTGTCGATGACCACGCTCACGCCGGCGCAGTGGCGCTCCGGCGGCGCCGCCGGCAGGTAGCGCGGATGGACAAGCTGCTCATCGAAGGCGGCCGCGCGCTGCGCGGCGAGGTGCGCGTGTCCGGCGCCAAGAACGCGGCGCTGCCGATCCTGTGCGCCGCCTTGCTCACGCGCGATCCGCTCACGCTCGCCAACGTTCCGCGCCTGAACGACGTGCGCACGATGCAGACGCTGCTCGGGCAGATGGGCGTGCGCGTGGAGGCGGGCAGCGACGGCAGGGTCGTGCTCGATGCGCGCGAGATCGACTGGCCCCTCGCGCCGTACGAGCTCGTGAAGACGATGCGCGCCTCGATCCTCGCCCTGGGTCCGCTGCTCGCGCGTTGCGGCGAGGCGCGCGTGTCCATGCCTGGCGGCTGCGCCATCGGCCTGCGTCCCGTGGACCAGCACGTGAAGGGCCTCGAAGCGATGGGCGCCGCCATCGACGTCGAGCACGGCTACATCAATGCGCGGGCTGCGCGCCTCAGGGGAGCGCAATTCCGGTTCGACCTCGTCACCGTCACCGGCACCGAGAACCTGCTGATGGCGGCAGTGCTCGCCGAGGGCACCACGGTGCTCGAGAACGCGGCCCAGGAGCCGGAAGTCGTCGATCTCGCCCGCTGCCTCAAGGCGATGGGCGCGCGCATTGCGGGCGAGGGCACGACGCGCATCACGATCGAAGGCGTGCGCGAGTTGCACGCCGCGACGCACGCGATCATGCCCGACCGCATCGAGACCGGCACGTTTCTCGCGGCCATCGCGGCGAGCGGCGGGGACGCCGTGCTGCTCGGCGCCGACGCGTCGACGCTCGCTGCGGTGATCGTGGCGTTGCGCGAGGCGGGTGCCGAGATCCGGACGATCGACGGCCACCTGCGCGTCGCTCGCCGCGGAGCGCTGCGCCCGATTCGTCTCGCGACGGCGCCGTACCCGGGCTTTCCCACCGACATGCAGGCGCAGATGATGGCCGTGGCTACCCTCGCCGACGGCGTCACCGAGATCACCGAGACGATCTTCGAGAACCGGATGATGCACGTGCAGGAGCTGCGCCGCCTGGGTGCGCACATCGAGGTCGACGGCAGCACCGCGCGCGTGCGCGGCACGCCCAAGCTCACGGGCGCGAACGTGATGGCAACCGACCTGCGTGCCTCGGCGTGTCTCGTGATCGCCGGGCTGATCGCCGAGGGCGACACCGTCATCGATCGGATCTATCACCTCGACCGCGGCTACGAGCGCATCGAGGACAAGCTCTCGGCGCTCGGCGCGGCCATTCGCCGGGTGGCCTGAACGCGCTCGCGCCCGATCGCCCGGTCATGACGGATCTTCGCGCCTCGCCGCTGGGGCACGCCACGGTCTACCAGGACCGCTACGATCCGGCGCTGCTGTTTCCGGTCGAGCGCGCGCCATTGCGCTCCGAGCTCGGCATCGGCGCCGTGCTGCCGTTCCATGGCGAGGACGTGTGGACCGCGTACGAGCTGTCGTGGCTCGACCCCGGAGGCAAGCCGCAAGTCGCGATCATGACCTTCCGGGTGCCGGCGCAGTCGCCCAGGATCGTCGAGTCCAAGTCGGTGAAGCTCTATCTCACCGCGTTCAACCAGACGGCGTTCGCTTCGGCCGGCGCCGTGCGCGAAGCCATCGCGCGCGATCTCGCGCAGGCGACGGGCGCGGACGTCGCGGTGACGCTGCACGCGCCGGAAGCGTTCGCGCAAATCCCGCACGCGGAGCCGCCGGGGCGCTGTCTCGACGACCTGCCGCTCGCGATGGACGCCTACGTGCCCGCCCCCGATGCGCTCGTCACGCGCGGCGAGACGGTCCAGGAGACGGTGTTCACGCGGCTCTTCCGGTCGCTGTGCCCGGTCACCGGCCAACCCGATTACGCGAGCGTGGCGGTGAGCTACGAAGGCGGCGCGATCGATGCCGCGGGCCTGTTGCGCTACCTCGTGTCGTTCCGGCGCCATCCCGGCTTCCACGAGCATTGCGTCGAGCGCATCTACAGCGACATCACGGCGCGCTGCTCGCCGGTGCGCCTCGCCGTGCACGCGCGCTTCACGCGGCGCGGCGGTGTCGACATCAATCCGTATCGCAGCAGCGTGCCGATGCCGCCGCCCGTCAACGCGCGCACGGCGCGGCAATGAGCATGGCCGCCGCGCGAGGGGGCGGCATGCCGGTCGCGCTGCGCGGCGCCGCGATCTCGTTTCGCGGCGATCCGTTCGCGCTGCCCGAGAGCGAAGCGATGCGCTACGAAGCCGATGCCGTGGTGGCGATGCGCGACGGCCGCATCGTCGCGTTCGGGCCGGCCGCATCCGTGCTGCCGACGCTGCCGCCGCAGACGACGGTCGAGCGGCACGCCAACGCGCTCATCGTGCCGGGTTTCGTCGACGCGCACGTGCACTACGCGCAGCTCGGCGTGATCGGCACCTGCGGGCACACGCTTCTCGACTGGCTCACGCAGCACACCTTCCCGCTGGAGGCGAAGTTCGCGGACGCCGCGATCGCGCGCTCGACGGCCGAGCTCTTCCTCGACGAATGCCTGCGCCAGGGCACCACCACGGCCGCGGTGTACGGCACCGTGCACGCGGCGTCGGCGGACGCATTCTTCGAGGCCGCGCAGCGGCGGAACATGCGCATGATCGCGGGCAAGGTGTGCATGGACCGGCACGCACCCGCCGCGTTGCTCGACACCGCGCAGTCCGCCTACGACGATGCGCGCGCGCTGATCGCGCGCTGGCACGGCCGGGACCGGCTCGCGTATGCCGTCACGCCGCGCTTTGCGCCGACGTCGACGCCGGAGCAGCTCGAGCTCGCGGGCGCCCTGCTGCGCAGCCACGCGGGCCTGTACCTGCAGACGCACCTGGCGGAGACGCCCGCCGAAGTCGAATGGGTGCAGCGCCTGCATCCGCGAAGCGCGCGATTACCTCGACGTGTACGACCGGCACGGCCTCGTCGGCCGGCGCAGCGTGTTCGGGCACGGGCTCTACCTCGACGAGCGCGCGTGGCAGCGCCTGCACGACGCCGAGGCCGCGATCGCGCACTGTCCGACCTCGAACGCATTCCTCGGCAGCGGTCACTTCCGCCTCGGCGAGGCCAAGCACGCGCAGCGACCCGTGCGCGTGGCCCTCGCCTCCGACGTGGGGGGCGGCACGTCGCTGTCGATGCTCGCGACCATGGCCGAGGCCTACAGGGTCGCGCGGCACACCGGGTTTGCGCTCACCGCCGCGCAGGCGTGGTGGCTCGCGACTCGCGGCGCGGCCGAAGCGCTCGATCTGGCAGGCAGCGTGGGCGCGCTCGACCCGGGGCACGAGGCCGACGTGCTCGTGCTCGATCCTGGCGCGACGCCGCTTCTCGCGTATCGCAGCGCCCGGTGCGAGAGCATCGGCGAGCTGCTCGCGGTCCTCATGATGCTCGGCGACGATCGCGCGGTGGCCGCGACGTGGATCGCCGGGCGGCCCGCGCACGAGCGCCAGGAAAAGGCCGCCGGTCGGCCGCCAGGCGCGCTCCGGTAAGATTGCATCTTTTCAGGCGTTTCGCGTCTTCAGGCGTTTCGCGTCATTCCGAGCCGTGCCCACCGTGACCCTCGCCCTGTCCAAGGGGCGCATCTTCGACGAGACCCTGCCGCTGCTCGCGGCCGCCGGCGTTCGCCCGGCGGAAGATCCGGAGCAGTCGCGCAAGCTCATCATCGGCACCAATCGCGCGGACGTCTCGCTGCTCATCGTGCGCGCCTCCGACGTTCCGACCTACGTGGAGTACGGGGCCGCCGATCTGGGTGTCGCGGGCAAGGACGTGCTGCTCGAGCACGGCGGCGAAGGCCTCTATCAGCCGCTCGACCTCGAGATCGGACGTTGTCGCATGGCGGTGGCCACGCGGCGCGGGTTCGACTGGGGGGCCTCCGTGCAGCGCGGCGGTCGGCTGCGCGTCGCGACCAAGTACGTGAAGACCGCGCGCGAGCACTTCGCGGCGAAGGGCATGCATGCCGACCTCATCAAGCTGTACGGCTCGATGGAGCTTGCGCCCCTCACCGGCCTCGCCGACGTGATCGTCGACCTCGTGAGCACCGGCAACACGCTCAAGGCGAACGATCTGGTGGCGGTCGAGGACATCATGCCGATCAGCGCGCGCCTCGTCGTGAATCCGGCCGCGCTGAAGTTGAAGCGCGCCCTCGTGCAGCCGCTGCTCGAGGCGCTGTCCGCCGCGGTGGCGCAGCGGCGCAGCGCCGGATCGCAAGCGCCGGCCGCGATTCCGGTGCGGGGGGGCGCATGAACGACGCATCCCAAGGCACCCTGACGTTGCGCATCCTGGACACCACGAGCGCGGATTTCGATCGCGATTTCGGCCGTCTCATCGCCTTCGAGGCCGCGCAGGATCCGCAGGTCGACGCGCGTGTCGCGAGCATCGTCGCCGACGTGCGCGCGCGCGGCGATGCCGCGCTGCTCGACTACACCGCGCAGTTCGATCGGCTGCAGGTGGGCAACGCCGCCGCACTGGAGATCTCGCCGGCGGCGATGAAGGCCGCCTTCGACGGGCTCCCGGCGGACCAGCGCGACGCGCTCGGCGTGGCGGCGCAGCGCGTGCGCGCGTATCACGAGCGCCAGAAGCTGACGTCGTGGTCCTATCGCGACGACGACGGCAGCGAGTTCGGCCAGCAGATCACGCCGCTCGATCGCGTCGGGATCTACGTGCCCGGCGGCAAGGCAGCGTATCCGTCGTCGGTGCTGATGAACGCGATTCCCGCGCACGTGGCCGGCGTGCCCGAGATCATCATGGTCGTGCCCACGCCGGACGGCGCGCGCAATGCGCTCGTGCTCGCGGCCGCGCACATCGCCGGGGTGTCGCGCGCGTTCACCATCGGCGGCGCGCAGGCGATCGCCGCGCTCGCCTACGGCACCGCGACGGTGCCCGCCGTGGACAAGATCTGCGGACCGGGCAATGCGTACGTCGCGGCGGCCAAGCGGCGCGTGTTCGGCGCCGTCGGCATCGACATGGTCGCGGGCGTGTCCGAGATCCTCGTCATCGCCGACGGCAGCGCGCATCCCGACTGGGTCGCGATGGACCTCTTTTCGCAGGCCGAGCACGACGAGCTCGCGCAGGCGATCCTGCTCACGCCGGACGAAGCCCTGCTCGAGGCCGTCGCGCAAAGCGCGCAGCGGCAGATCCGCGACATGCCGCGGCGGGCGATCATCATCGCCGTCGTTCGCCAACCGCGGCGCGCTGGTCAAGGTGCGCAACCTCGACGAAGCCTGCGCGGTGGCCAATCGCGTTGCGCCCGAGCACCTGGAGCTCGCCGTGCGCGAGCCGGCAGCGCTGCTGCCGAAGATCCGCCACGCGGGCGCGATCTTCATGGGGCATCACACGTCGGAGGCGCTCGGCGATTACTGCGCCGGGCCCAATCACGTGCTGCCGACCGGACGCACCGCGCGTTTCTCCTCGCCGCTCGGCGTGTACGATTTCCAGAAGCGCTCGAGCGTGCTCGCGGTCTCCCCCGAGGCGTCGCGCAGCCTGGGCCGGGTCGCGAGCGTGCTCGCGCACGGCGAGGGCCTCACCGCGCACGCGCGCAGCGCGGAATACCGCATCGCACCGGAGGCTCCCGACCGTGCGGAGCATTGAACCAGGCCCTTCGACCCACTGACCCGCGGCGGGCCGCGCACGCGCGCCGCGCTCGCCCGATCCACACCGGCCCGCGCAACCGACGGCTCGCCACGAGCGAAGCACGCAGCATGAGCGACAGCACACCCCGGTCATCGGCAGCGCAGCGCGCCGCGGCCCTCGTGCGCCCCGAGATCCGCGCGCTGAGCGCCTACGTCGTCGCCAAGGCGCAGGGCCGCATCAAGCTCGACGCGATGGAGAATCCGTATCCGCTGCCGGCCGACGTCCGCGACAAGGTGGCGGCCGCGGCGCGTGGGGTCGACGTCAACCGCTATCCCGACGGCGGCGCCGAGCGCGTCAAGTCGGCGTTGCGCGACGCCTACGCGATCGGCCCCGATCTCGGCCTCGTGCTCGGCAACGGCTCGGACGAGCTCATCACGATCATCACCTCGCGCGTTGGCGCGACCCGGTGCGGCGATGCTCGCGCCCGAGCCGACGTTCGTCATGTACCGGATGAACGCGCTCTACGCGGGCATGCGCTTCGTCGGCGTTTCGCTGCGCGAGGATTTCTCGCTCGACATCGACGCGATGCTCGCCGCCATCGCGCGCGAGCAGCCGGCGCTCGTGTTCCTTTCCTACCCGAACAATCCGACCGGCAACCTGTTCGCGGAAAGCGACCTCGAGCGGATCATCGCGGCCACGCCGGGTCTCGTCGTGATCGACGAGGCGTACCAGGCGTTCGCCGGCGCGAGCTTCCTGCCGCGCATCGCGCGAATTCCCCAACGTGCTGGTGCTGCGCACCGTGTCGAAGGTCGGCATGGCGGGCTTGCGCCTGGGCTATGCGGTCGCCGCGCCGGCGTGGACGCACGAGCTCGACAAGCTGCGTCCGCCGTACAACCTCAACGTGTTCACGCAGGCGGTCGCGCCCGTGCTGCTCGCCGAGCGGGAGCTGCTCGCCGCTCAGGCGGCCGAGATCCGCTCCGAACGGGCACGCCTCGAGGAGGCGCTTGCACGATTGCGGGGCGTGACGGTGTACCCCACACGGACCAATTTCGTGCTGGCGCGCGTGCCCGATGCGCGCGCCTGGTTCGCAGCGCTGCTCGATGCAGGTATCCTCGTCAAGAACGTCGACGGGTGGCACCCGCTGCTCGCACAATGCCTTCGAATCACGGTGGGTACGCCGCGCGAGAACGACGTCCTGCTCGCGGCCCTGGGGAAGCTCGCATGAATGCTCCGACCGCTCCGGCGCCGCGCCGCGCCGCGGTGACGCGCAAGACCGCCGAAACCGAGATCAGGGTCGAGCTCGATCTCGACGGCAGCGGGCGCGCGAGCCTCGACACCGGCGTGCCGTTCCTCGATCACATGCTCGACCAGATCGCGCGGCACGGTCTCGTCGACCTCACCGTGCAGGCCAAGGGCGACCTGCACATCGACGCGCACCACACCGTCGAGGACATCGGCATCACGTTCGGTCAGGCGCTGAAAGCTGCGCTCGGCGACAAGAAGGGCCTGGTGCGCTACGGCTACGCGTACGTGCCGCTCGACGAAGCGCTCTCCCGCGCGGTGGTCGATCTCTCGGGCCGGCCGGGGCTCGAGTTCCACGTGCCGTTCACCCGCGCGCTCATCGGCACCTTCGACGTGGATCTCGCGCACGAATTCTTCCAGGGCCTCGTCAATCACGCGCTCGTGACCGTGCACATCGACAACCTGCGCGGCGACAACGCCCATCACCAGGCGGAGACGGTGTTCAAGGCGTTCGCGCGTGCGCTGCGCATGGCGGTCGCCGCCGATGCGCGCGCTGCCGGCGTCATCCCGTCCACCAAGGGCGCGCTCTAGGGCCTGTCGATGCTCGTCGTTGTCGACTACGGGATGGGCAACCTGCGCTCGGTGGCGAAGGCGCTCAAGTTCGTCGCGCCGCAGGCGCAGGTCGTGATCAGCGCCGATCCGGACGTGATCCGGCGCGCGGACCGCGTGGTGCTGCCGGGCCAGAGCGCGATGCCCGACTGCATGCAATGCCTCGCCGACAGCGGCTTGTCGAACGTGCTGTGCGAAAGCCTCGCCGAGCGGCCGTTCCTGGGCATCTGCCTCGGACTGCAGATGCTGTTCGACATCTCGGAGGAGGGCCCGACGCGGGGCTTGGGCCTTCTGCACGGCCGCGTGGTGCGCTTTCGCGACGAGGCGATGGTCGACGCGTCGGGCGCGCGGCTGAAGGTGCCGCACATGGGCTGGAACCGCGTGCGGCAGGTGAAGGCGCATCCGCTGTGGGAAGGCATACCGGACGAGAGCCGGTTCTACTTCGCGCACAGCTATTATCCGGAACCCGCGGACCGCGCGGTGGTGGCGGGCGAAGCGGATTACCCGACGCCGTTTACTTGCGCTGTGGCGCGGGCTAATATCTTCGCGACCCAGTTCCATCCCGAAAAGAGCCACCGCGCTGGCCTCAAGCTCCTCGCCAATTTCGTAGCCTGGGACGGTCGCGCCTGACGCACCCTGTCGCGCCGCTGCACCGTCCTCCCGGTTTCCCGCCCGCCGTCACTGGCCCACTCCCGCTGCCCATGCAGATCATTCCCGCGATCGACATCAAGGACGGTCATTGCGTACGCCTGAAGCAGGGCGAGATGCACTCGGCGACCGTGTTCTCCGAAGACCCCGCCGCCATGGCGCAGCATTGGCTCGAGCTAGGCGCGGAGCGGCTGCACATCGTCGATCTCAACGGCGCGGTGGCCGGCGTGCCGCGCAACGAGCTCGCCATCCGCGAGATCGTGAGCGTGATCGGCGAGGAGATCCCGGTGCAGCTCGGGGGCGGCATCCGCGACCTCGACACCATCGAACGCTATCTCGATGACGGCATCACGTACGTGATCATCGGCACGGCGGCGGTGAAGAATCCCGGCTTCCTGCAGGATGCGTGCTATGCGTTCCCGGGTCACATCGTGGTCGGGCTCGACGCGCGCGAAGGCAAGGTCGCGACCGACGGCTGGTCCAAGATGACCGGCCACGACGTCATCGACCTCGCCAAGAAGTTCGAGGACTACGGCGTCGAGGCGATCGTCTACACCGACATCGGGCGCGACGGCATGATGACCGGCGTGAACATCGAGGCGACGGTGAAGCTCGCGCGCTCGCTCAAGATCCCGGTCATCGCCTCGGGCGGCATCGCCTCCATCGAGGACATCCGCGAGCTCGTGAAGTACGAGAACGACGGCATCATCGGCGCCATCGCCGGTCGCGCGCTGTACGAAGGCAAGCTCGATTTCAAGGCGGCCATGAAGGCCGCGAAGGGCGAGTAGCGCAATCGGCGGGCGCTCGAGCGCGGCGCTTGCGGCCATCGCGCCGCGCCGCCGCGTCGATCGCTTCCCGCCGCGCTCCTCCGCTCGCACGTCCATGGGCCTCGCCAAACGCATCATTCCGTGTCTCGACGTCGCGTCCGGCCGCGTGGTCAAGGGCGTGAACTTCGTGAACCTGCGCGATGCGGGCGATCCGGTCGAGGTCGCGCGGCGCTACGACGAGCAGGGCGCCGACGAGCTCGCGTTCCTCGACATCCGCGCGAGCGTCGAAACGCGCGGCCTCCTGTACGACATGATCGAAGCGGTGGCCGATCAGGTGTTCATCCCCCTCACCGTCGGCGGCGGCGTCAACTCGGTGGCCGACGTGCGCGCCTTGCTCAATGCGGGTGCGGACAAGGTCAGCATCAACACGGCGGGCGTGAAGAACCCGGCGCTGTTCGAGGAATGCGCGTCGCGCTTCGGTGCGCAGTGCATCGTCGCCGCGATCGACGCGAAGCAGTCCGCACCCGAGGCGTGGGAGGTCTACACCCACGGCGGGCGCACGCCCACGGGCATCGACGCGGTCGACTGGGCGCGCGAAGTGGTCGCGCGCGGCGCCGGCGAGATCCTGCTCACCAGCATGGACCGCGACGGTGCGCGCACGGGCTTCGACCTGCTGCTCACGCGCGCGGTCGCCGATGCCGTGGACGTGCCGGTGATCGCGTCGGGGGGCGTGGGCTCGCTCGAGGATCTGGTGAAAGGCGTGACCGAAGGCGGCGCGGATGCCGTGCTCGCGGCGTCGATCTTCCACTACGGCGAATACACGGTCGGGCAGGCGAAGGCGGCCATGGCCGCAGCCGGCATCGAGATCAGGACGTGAGCCGATGAGCGCCGACGCTTCGGTCTCGTCCCTGCACGGCGCCGCGTGGCTCGACGCGGTGCGCTGGTCGAGCGACGGCCTCGTCGCGGCGATCGCGCAGGATGCAACGTCGGGCCGGGTGCTCACGCTCGCCTGGATGAGCCGCGAGGCGCTCGCGCGCACGGCCGCGACGGGCGAAGCGCACTACTGGTCGCGCTCGCGCCAGCGGCTGTGGCGCAAGGGCGAGCAGTCGGGGCACGTGCAGCGCGTGCGCGAGATCCGTCTCGACTGCGACAACGACGCCGTCCTGCTGTCCGTGGATCAGGTCGGCGGCATCGCCTGCCACACGGGCCGCGAGCGCTGCTTCTTCCTGCGTCTGGACAACGGGCACTGGGTGGAGGACGAGCCCGTGCTCAAGGATCCGGAATCGATCTATGGACCCGGCTGAGGGCAGCGCCCCGGACGTGCTCGACCGGCTCGCCGCCACGATCGCCTCGCGTCGGGGCGCGGACCCGGCCGCGTCCTACGTCGCATCGCTGTTCGCGAAGGGCCAGGATGCGATCCTCAAGAAGATCGGCGAGGAAGCCACCGAGACCGTCATGGCCGCCAAGGACGGTGATAGACTCCGCGTCGCCGCGGAGGTCGCCGACCTCTGGTTCCACTGCCTCGTCCTGCTCGCGCACCACGGCCTCGGCCCCGACGACGTGCGCGCGGAGCTCGCGCGGCGCGAGGGCACGTCCGGCATTGCCGAGAAGGCGCGACGACGCTGAACGCTGCGCCCGGCCGCGCCGCCCGACGCTGCAGGGCGCCGGGAGCGCGCCGGCGATACAATTGGAATCCGAGCCACCCTGGAATTCTGCGCCCGTGCGGCGGTCTTTCCCGATGGGCGGCGCGGAGCTGGAAGGCCGCCTGAGCCGGCGGCCTCCCGAAAGAGCGAGAGCATGAGCCCTATCCAGGAGCAGGACTGCATCTTTTGCCGTATCGTGCGGGGCGAGATCCCGTCGCGCAAGGTCTACGAGGACGACGAGATCCTGGCGTTTCACGACATCAACCCGGTCGCGGCCGTGCATTTCATGCTGGTCCCCAAGCGGCACATCGCCTCGCTCGCGCAGGTCGGGCCCGAGGATGCCGGCGTGCTGGGGCGCATGCTCGCGCTGACGGGCCGTCTCGCGCGCGAGCAGGGTTCGCCCGACGGCTACCGGACCATCGTCAACACCGGGCGGATCGGCAGGCAGGACGTGCAGCACGTGCACATCCACGTCATCGGCGGCCCGGAGCCGCTGGGCCACATGGTTCCGCGCGCCGGGCACTGAATCCAACAGGAGAACGAACATGGGCGGTTTGAGCATCTGGCATTGGCTGATCGTGCTGCTCGTCGTGGTGCTGATCTTCGGCACCAAGAAGCTGCGCAACATCGGGCAGGACCTCGGCGGTGCCGTCAAGGGCTTCAAGGAAGGCATGAAGGGCGCCAACGAGACCGACGCGTCCGCGGCGAGCGGCGAGCCTCCCCAGCAGATCAGCGGCAAGACCATCGACGCCGAAGTGAAGAAGGAGCCCGCCGCGCGTTCCTGACGCGAGCGGACCTCCAGCCCGCGGCGCCGTGCGTCCACGGCGCACTTCGTCGTGAGCCGCCGGCGCGCGCTTGGCGGCCGCACTCCAGCATGTTCGACATCGCCTTCAGCGAAATTCTCGTCATCGCCGTCGTGGCGCTGATCGTGATCGGCCCGGAGCGGCTGCCGAAGACGGCGCGCACGCTCGGGCTTCTCTTCGGCCGGCTGCAGCGCTACGTCAACGAGGTGAAGGCCGACATCAGCCGCGAGATGGAGCTCGACGAGCTGCGCAAGCTCAAGCAGGAGGTGAGCTCCGCCGCGGCCGACCTGCAGAGCTCGATGACGGCCGCGGTGACGGACCTGCAGTCGAACGTGCGCAGCGTCGAGACCGAGCTCAATCAGCTGGCGAGCGAAGGCGACGGCGGCGCCGCCACGAGCACGACCGCCGGCGGCGCGGGCGCCGAAGCTGCGCCGGTGAGCGGCACGACCGTAGCCAGTGCGAGCCCCGGGACGGCGAGCGCGAACGCGGGGGCGCAGGCGCAACCGCACGCGCCGCATGCACCGTCGCAGGAGGTTTCCCTGCCCGATGACGTGCCCGGTGCACCGGCGCGCGAAGCCGAACCCGAGCCGCCGCGCCAGGCGAGCCTGCCGGGCCTCGAGCGACCATGAGCGCGCCGGGCCGCCCCAAGCGCGAATACCGGAGTGCGCAGCACGAAGGTCGTCCAATGAGCGCGATGGGCCGCCCCGAGCGCGAATACCGGAGTGCGCAGCACGAAGGTCGTCCAATGAGCCCGATGGGCCGCCCCGAGGGCGAATACCGGAGTGCGCAGCACGAAGGTCGTCCAGCGAGCGCTGCACGGCCGCCCGAAAGCGCTCGCCGCCTCCTCGAGCGCGGGTGGACTTGCCCCTTCGTAGGGCAAGCCCTGGAGGTTCCACTTAGATGACCGAACCGGCCGCGCCCGAGGCACCGCAGGAGAGCTTTCTCTCCCACCTGATCGAGCTGCGCACGCGCCTGATGCGCTCGATCATCGCGGTGGTGGTGGTCCTGCTGTGCCTCTTTCCGTTCGCGAAGATGATCTACGGCGCGCTCGCGGCGCCGCTGCTGCGCGTCCTTCCGCACGGCGCGACCATGATCGCCACGGACGTCACCGGCACGTTCCTGGTGCCGCTCAAGGTGACGCTCATGGCCGCGTTCCTGCTGGCGCTGCCCTACGTGCTCTACCAGGTCTGGGCGTTCGTCGCGCCGGGGCTGTACCAGCACGAGAAGCGGCTCGCGCTGCCGGTGATCATCTCGAGCTTCGTCTTCTTCGTGATCGGCATGTCGTTCGCGTACTTCGTCGTGTTCCCGATCGCGTTCAACTTCTTCGCGAGCTACACGCCGGTCGGCGTGCAGATGATGACCGACATCGACAAGTACCTCTCGTTCGTGCTGACGATGTTCATCGCCTTCGGCGTGACCTTCGAGGTGCCCGTGATCGTGGTGGTGCTGGTGCGCTGGGCGTGGTGCCGCTCGCCAAGCTGCGCTCGATCCGGCAGTACGTCATCGTGGGCGCGTTCGTGGTCGGGGCGGTGTTCACGCCGCCCGACGTGGTGTCGCAGCTCCTGCTCGCCGTGCCGCTGTGGCTGCTCTACGAGCTGGGGTTGATCGCGGCACGATTCGTGGCGCCGCCGCAACCGCGCGAAGCGGAAGCCTAGCAGCGGCGTGCGGCCGCGCGCGTTGGCCCGGATCGCGCGGCATCGACGCGGGCGATGCCGGCGCGCCGGCACCGGACCGCCGCGCACGATCGCTCACTGCTCCTGCGGCCGGGGACGCTTGCCCGGGGTGACCTCGACGTCGACCACCTGCCGGTCGCGCATCACCTTCACCCTGCTCGGGCTGCCCGGGACGAGCTCGGCGATGCGGGCGAGCAGCGTGGGCGTGTCGCGCACGGGCTTGCCGTCGATCTCGAGCACCACGTCGCGCGGCTTCAGGCCGCCTTTCTCCGCGGGGCCGTTGCGCACGATGCTGCGGATCATCACGCCGGAGGTGCTGTCGATCGACATCGCGCGCGCGACCTCGTCGGTGAGGTCCTGCGGCTCGAGGCCGAACCAGCCGCGCGTCACCTCGCCGTCGCGGATGATCTGCTCCAGCACGCTGCGCGCGAGCGACACCGGAATCGCGAAGCCGATGCCCATCGAGCCGCCCGACTGCGAGTAGATGGTGCTGTTGATGCCGATGAGGTTGCCGGCCGAGTCGATCAGCGCGCCACCGGAGTTGCCGGGATTGATGGCCGCGTCGGTCTGGATGAAGTCCTCGAACCGGTTGACGCCCAGGTGATTGCGCCCGAGCGCGCTCACGATCCCGAGCGTGACCGTATTGCCGAATCCGAACGGGTTGCCGATCGCGAGCACGAAGTCGCCCACGCGCAGGTGATCGACGGTGCCGAACGTGATGGCGGGCAGGTGATCCCCGGCGGTCTTCAGCACCGCGAGATCGGATTCGGGATCCGTGCCGCGCACCGTGGCCTCGAACCGGCGCCCGTCCTGCAGCACGACCTGGATGTCGTCCGCGCCCTCGATGACGTGATGATTGGTGAGCACGTAGCCGTCGCTCGAGACGAGCACGCCGGAACCGAGGCTGGTCGAGCGCGGCAGGTCCTGATGCGGATCGAACTTCGGGAAGTAGCGCTTGAGCAGCGAGTCGTCGAGCAGGGGATGGCGCTGCCGGATGTCCTTGCTCGTGTAGACGTTCACGACGGCGGGCATGGCCTTCTTCACCGCGTCGGAGAAGGTCTCGATCTTGTGCGGCACGACGCTGGTCGCCGCCTCCTGCGTGAGCACCACGTTCTCGGGGCGCGCGTCGAGGCGCGGCAGGAGATCGGGACGCAGCGTGACCACCACGAACAGCGCCGCGAGGCACAGCGTGCAGGCTTGCGCGAAGAGGAGCCAGAATTTGCGGAGCACGGCGGGACCGGTAAAGGAAACCATTATAAGGTGGCGTCAGCGCGCGCCGACGCAAGCGTCGTGCCGTGCGACTCGGGCGCACACGCGTGGCTGGAAGCGGGCGCGACGCGGGCGTCGGCACCGCCTCGATCGCCCGCCGCGCGTTCCGGTGCGCGGCCCCGCGGCGCGCGGCCCGGCCGTGGTCAGGCTTTCGGCGGGGTACGTAAATCCTTTATAATCTCGCGGTTTGGGACCCGCAATCGAAAAGCGCGGCTCCTTCCAGCACGGGCGACGGTGGTTCGCTTCGGCGATCCAGACCGCGCGAAACCCACACGCAAGCCACAGGCCGCAAGCGAGCGAGGAACAGGTCGAAATGGCGGAAGGCAATGTAAACCACGGCAAGCGCCGGTTCCTGATCGGCGCCACCGGAGTGGTCGGAGGCATCGGCGCCGTCGCGGCTGCCACGCCGTTCCTGATCTCGCTCGCGCCGAGCGAGCGCGCCAAGGCGGCCGGTGCGCCGATCGAGGTCGACGTCGGCAAGATCGAGCCTGGCCAGAAGATCGACGTCGAATGGCGCGGCAAGGTGTGCTGGCTGGTCCGCCGCACGCCGGAGATGCTCGCCAACCTGCCGAAGCTCGATCCGCGCCTTTCGGACCCGCATTCCGAGGTGCCGCAGCAGCCGGCCTATTGCAAGAACGAGGTCCGTTCGATCAAGCCCGAGCTGTGGATCGCGGTGGGCATCTGCACCCACCTCGGCTGCTCGCCGACGTACCGTCCGGAAATCGCGCCCGCCGACCTCGGGCCCGACTGGCTCGGGGGCTTCTTCTGCCCGTGCCACCAGTCCAAGTTCGACCTCGCCGGACGCGTGTTCAAGGGCGTGCCCGCGCCGACGAATCTCGTCATCCCGCCGCACAAGTATCTTTCCGACACGCGCGTGACCATCGGCGACGACGTCGGCAAGGCGTGACACGACACTCCCAGGACAGCACCCGGCCATGCAAAAGTTCATCACCTGGATCGACGAGCGCTTCCCGCTGACCGCGCTGTGGGAAAGCCAGTGGGGCAAGTACGTCGCGCCCAAGAATTTCAACTTCTGGTACTACTTCGGCTCGCTCGCCGCGCTGGTGCTGGTGATGCAGATCGTCACCGGCATCTTCCTCACCATGAACTACAAGCCCGACGCGACCAAGGCGTTCGAGTCGGTCGAGTACATCATGCGCGACGTGTCGTGGGGCTGGCTCATCCGGTACATGCACTCCACCGGCGCCTCGATGTTCTTCGTCGTGGTGTACCTGCACATGTTCCGCGGCCTCATGTACGGCAGCTACCGCAAGCCGCGCGAGTTCCTGTGGATCATCGGCTGCGTGATCTATCTCGCCCTCATGGCCGAGGCCTTCTTCGGGTACCTGCTCCCGTGGGGCCAGATGTCGTACTGGGGCGCGCAGGTGATCGTGAACCTCTTCTCGTCGATCCCGGTGATCGGCGAGGACCTCGCCGTGTGGATCCGCGGCGACTACACCATCTCCGACATCACGCTCAACCGCTTCTTCGCCTTCCACGTGATCGCGCTGCCGCTGGTGCTGGCCGCGCTGGTGGTCGTGCACCTGATGGCGCTGCACGAGGTGGGCTCGAACAATCCCGACGGCATCGAGATCAAGAAGCAGCCGAAGAACCCCGCGCACGGGACTTCCGCTCGACGGCATCTACAGCCACCCGTACTACTCGGTGAAGGACATCGTCGGCGTCGTCGTCTTCCTCGCCGTGTTCTCGATCATCGTGTTCTTCCTGCCGGAGATGGGCGGCTACTTCCTCGAGTCCAACAACTTCATCCCGGCCGATCCGCTCAAGACGCCCGAGCACATCGCGCCCGTGTGGTACTTCACCCCGTTCTACGCCATCCTGCGCGCGGTGCCGTCGATGCTGGGCACGCAGGTGTGGGGCGTGCTGGTGATGGGCGTGGCGGTGCTGATCCTGTTCTTCCTGCCGTGGCTCGACCGCGGCGCGGTCAAGTCGATCCGCTATCGCGGCGGGCTGTACAAGACCTGGCTCGGCGATCTTCGTGGTGAGCTTCCTCATCCTCGGCTACCTCGGCACGGTGCCGAACACCGTGTGGGGCCAGTTCGCCGACTCCGTGCCGCTCATCGGCGGCGCCGACAAGGCTACCGTCGTCTCGCGCATCCTCACCGTCGCCTACTTCCTCTTTTTCGTGCTGATGCCGTGGTACACCGCGCGCGACCGCACCAAGCCCGTCCCCGAGAGAGTCCGATGAGCACGCTCCAGTCGACGTTGCGTCTGCTAATGGCCGCAGCGCTCGCCGCGGCCGCATGGATTGCCGCACCCGCGCTCGCCTCCGAAGGCAACGACCTGCGTCTCGCGCCCGCGCCCGTCAACCGGCTCGACGAGGAGTCGCTGCAGCGCGGGGCGCGCACGTTCGTGAACTACTGCCTCAACTGTCACAGCGCGCGCTACATGCGCTACAACCGGCTGACCGACATCGGGCTCACGGAAGCGCAGATCCGCGACAACCTCATGTTCGCGACCGACAAGATCGGCAGCACCATGACGGTGGCCATGCGCGCCGCGGATGCGAAGCGCTGGTTCGGCACGACCCCGCCGGATCTGTCGGTCGAAGCGCGCGTGCGCGGCCGCGACTGGCTGTACAACTACTTCCTCGCGTTCTACAGGGACCCGAGCGCGCCGAGCGGATGGAACAACCTCGTGTTCCCGAACGTGGCCATGCCGCACGTGCTCTGGACGCAGGGCGGGATCAACCGCCTCAAGGTCACCGAGTACGAGGACCACGAGAAGGCGCAGGCCGCCGCGCTCGCCACGCGCCAGATCGTGATGATCGCGCCCGTGGGCGAGCACAAGGTCGAGGTGCGCACGCTCGAGAACGAGACCCCCGGCACCATGACCCCGGGGGAATACCAGGCGACGGTCGCGGATCTCGTGAACTTCCTCGACTACATGAGCGAGCCCGCGAAGAACAAGCGGATCAACCTCGGCATCGTGGTGTTGATCTATCTCGCCGTGCTGTTCGTCTTCGCCTACTGGATGAAGCGCGAGTACTGGAAAGACGTGCACTGACCCCACGCGCGGTGCGCGCCGGGAGGCGCCGTGCCGCAGTTCCGGGATGCGCCTCGGCGCCGCGAACGGCGGGCCCGTCGCCGCATGACACGCGAGCAGGAGCGCATCTCCTGTCCGTTCAGCCTTAGCGCCGGCGCAGCTCGCCGGAACACCCGCAGCCGCAGGAGACCCCCGCCATGATGACCCTTTACTCCGGGACCACGGATCCCTTCAGCCAACGCTGCCGCATCGTGCTGCACGAGAAAGGGATGGACTTCCAGATCATCGACGTCGACCTCGATCACAAGCCCGAGGACCTCGCGGTGATGAATCCCTACAACCAGGTGCCGGTGCTCGTCGAGCGCGATCTCGTGCTGCACGAGTCCAACATCATCAACGAGTACATCGACGAGCGCTTCCCGCACCCGCAGCTCATGCCCGCGGACCCGGTGATGCGCGCCCGTGCGCGGCTGTTCCTGCACCGCTTCGAGAAGGAGCTCTTCTGCCACATCGACGCGCTGGAAGGCAACAACCAGAAGCAGGTCGAGAAGGCGCGCAACCTCGTGCGCGACAGCCTCATGCAGATCGCGCCGGTGTTCGCCAAGCACAAGTACATGCTCGGCGAGGAGTACTCGATGCTCGACGTGGCGATCACGCCGCTGCTCTGGCGCCTCGACTACTACGGAATCGTCATGCCGAAGCAGGCGGCGCCGCTGATGAAGTACGCCGAGCGGCTGTTCTCGCGGCCGGCGTTCTCGGAAGCGCTCACGTCCGCCGAGCGCGGCATGCGCAAGTAGGACAGTCGAGGGCGGCGGCGCGGCTGCCTTGACCCTGCGCCGCCGCGCCCCAATACTTTCCCCATGTCCGAGCAATCCGCCAAGCCGTACCTGCTGCGCGCCATCTGCGAGTGGTGCGCCGACACCGGCCTGACCCCCTATCTGGCCGTGAGGGTCAATGCGCAGACGCGAGTTCCGCAGGGCTTCGTCAAGAACGGCGAGATCGTGCTCAATGTCAGCGGAGCCGCCACGCGGCGCCTCACGATCGACAACGAGTGGGTGCAGTTCAACGCGCGGTTCAACGGCGTTTCGCAGGAGGTCGCAGTGCCGATGACCGCGATTGCCGGGATCTTCGCCAAGGAGACCGGCTACGGGTTCGCGTTCAACGTCGCGCAGGACGCGGTGAGCTCGCTCGAGGCGGCGACCGAGCCCGTCGACGCGGATAAGCCGCAGGCGGCGGCCGAGGACCGCAACGGCGCCGACGGCGCCAAGCCCAAGCGCCCATCGCACCTGCAGGTCATCAAGTAACGCGCCCGCGGGCGCCGCCGGCATAGCTCAGCTGGTAGAGCAGCGGTTTTGTAAACCGTTGGTCCCGGGTTCGAATCCTGGTGCCGGCACCAAACTCGAGCGCTACCCCGGAGTCGGCACGACCGGCCCTTGGGCAGTGCTTCTGCCAATGGCGCAATTGCCGTCCCGGAACTAACGCGCCGAAACGGCCACGAAAGAGGGAACCTCCCGGCACTCACCGGTCCAGCATGACCACACCTCTGCGCAAGCCCGCCCGCCACGATGCACCGCGCCCCGACGGCGTCCTCGGTGCTCAAGGGAGCGACCCAGCCCGGCGTGCTGGTGACCCTCCAGGGCCTGCGCGCGCACTGCGCGGCGTGCTCGATGCGCGAGCTCTGCCTGCCGGTGGGGCTCTCGCCCTCCGAATTGCGGCAGCTCGACGATCTCATCGGGAAGCGCGTGCGGCTGCAGAAGGGCGAGGCGCTCTACCAGGATGGGGATGCCTTCACGGCGCTGTACGCGGTGCGGATGGGCTCGCTCAAGACGGTCGTGCTGTCCGAGGAGGGCCACGAGCAGGTCGCGGGGTATCACCTGCTGGGCGACATCATCGGCCTCGACGGCATCGCGACCCAGCACCACGGCTGCCAGGCCACCGCGCTCGAACAGACGGAAGTGTGCGTGCTCCCGTTCGAGCGCCTCGAGGAGCTCTCCGCGTCGGTGCCGCCCCTGCAGCGCAACCTCTACCGTTTCCTTTCGCGCGAGATCGCGCGCGATCACACGACCATGCTCGTGCTCGGCAGCAGGCGCGCCGACCAGCGCCTCGCGTGCTTCCTGCTCGATCTCGGCGAGCGCTACCGCCAGCGCGGCTACTCGTCGACGGAGTTCGTGCTGCGCATGACGCGCAACGAGATCGGCAGCCTGTTGGGCATGAAGCTCGAAACGGTGAGCCGGCTCTTCTCGCGCTTCCAGGAGGAAGGCGTCGTCCAGGTCCAGGGCCGGGCGGTGAAGCTCCTCGACCAGCCCAGGCTGCGCCAGATCAGCGGGCAGGCCACCTGAACGCAAACGTCCTGGACGACCGAGCTCGCACGGACGTGGTCGAGCGCCCTGCTCGGCTCGCCGGCAGCGCGGCGCCCAACCGCCCTGAACGCGTGCAAATCGGGCTCAAGCCGCTGTTTTCAGTTGATTTTGCGCCTGCTGCAAATTGCAGCGCCGTACCGTTTCCCAATGCGCTGGGCCACTTACGTATCGGCCGAGCCGGTTATCAACAGAGTCGTCCACCGTTTTTGTGGGTGGCGGGCCTGTGGATAAATTGAGGCGCATCGCGCCAGCGCAGCAACGGCGCGGCTTCCGGGGTAGCGTAGGATTTTCCCTACGGCGCATCGACGTCTGGCCGACGGACTCCATCCACCGACTCGGGATCCCGGCATCGGCGTCCTGTACAACGGCCGGACGGGTGCGGCTAGGGACGCGCCAGGCGGCGATGCCGGACCCATTCGACAGCGAGCGGCGTCACGGACAGCGCGATGATGGCGAGCGTCACCAGACCGAAGTGCTCCTTCACCCACGACGCGTTGCCGAACCAGTAGCCGAGGAGCACGAGCAGCACGACCCACAGCACCGCCCCGCCGACGCTGAACGCGAGGAACCGCGGGTAATGCATGCGGCCGAGGCCCGCCACGAAGGGCGCGAACGTGCGCACGATCGGGACGAAGCGCGCCATCACGATCGTCTTGCCGCCGTGATGGCGGTAGAAGGCCTCCGTCCGATGCAGCGCCCGCTCGTTGATCCAGCGGCCGTGCCGGTGCAGCAGCTTCTTGCCGATCACGCGACCGATCCAGTAGTTGCAGTTGTCGCCGCAGAGGGCGCCCGCGACGAGCACCGCCATCAGCGCCGCGACGTCGTTCCCGGTGGCCGCCCACAGCGCGCCGGCGATGAACAGCAGCGAATCGCCGGGCAGGAACGGCGTCACGACGAGCCCCGTTTCGCAGAACAGGATCGCGAACAGGATCGCGTAGATGAACGTGCCGTACTGCTGCAGCAGCGCGGCGAGCTGCTGGTCGGGGTGAAGCACGAAGTGCAGGACGGCGGCGGGATCCATGAGCGGCGTGGGAGCGAATGACGCCGCGGCGGGACCGGCGCGCCGGCATTGTATGCGATCGGGGCGCGGGTCGCTGCCCGCGCTTTGCCGGTGCGACGCCCGTCAACGGATGCGGAACACGGCGGCGTGGGACGCGGGCGTGGCCGCGAACACCAGCACCGTCGCCGCGAGCACGTGATCGAGCGTCGCGGCGAGTTTGGGCATCGAGAAGGGTTTCTGCAGGTACGCGGCGTAGCCGTCGAACATCGCGTTGACACGGCTTTCCGGCAGCGTGCTCATGAATACGACGGGGAGCGTCTCGTGCCCGTGGATGCCGCGGGCCTTCTGCATGAAGCCGGGACCGAGCAGGCCGGGCATCACGATGTCGCACAGCGCAACGTCGACGCGCTGTCCGGCCATCGCGACGAGCGCTGCATCGCCGTCGTTCTCGACCAGCACGCGGTGGCCGCGTGCGCGAAGCGCTTCGGCGAGCCCGCGCGCGAAGCCTTCGTCGTCGTCGACGACCAGGACCGTAGCCATCGCGTCATTGTCGGCGTCCCGGCGCATGTGCACTCTGTAGGAGAGACGGAAGTCACGCTGTCAGTCATACATACATTTCGCAGCGTGCAGGTTGCAGACTACGATCCGTCGTCGATGCTCTGCGCCGTTGCACTCGGTGAAGCCCTTACGAAGGAGAGGAGCGCGGAACGTAGCAGAGCGTCCTACGCCGTTGTGTGGCGTGCGCCGACGGCGCGCTCCTGCCGCCCGGTACATCCTTCGAGCTTCGGTCCGGTGCGACTCGCAGCGGACGTCAACCTCGAAGGAGGCAGCATGAACCGCGATCAGATCAAAGGCACTGCGAAGGACGTGGCCGGCAAGGTGCAACGCAAGGTCGGCGAGGAAACCGGCGACATCGGCGACCAGGTGAAGGGCGCGGCCCGGCAGGTCGAAGGCAAGCTGCAGAAAGGCGTCGGCGATCTCGAGCAGCAAGCGAAGGAGTCCTCGCGCGACCGACGCTGACCGCGTCGTCGCCGGACCGAAGCGCCGGCTCGCAGGCCGGCGCTTCGTAATCCTGGCACGCAGGCGCTTGCGCATCGACTGCCGGCGTGCCGGTCGCGCTGCGACCGCACGGTATCGCGCTCAGAGCGGTTCGCCGGGCGCGGCGGACAGGTCGTCGATGATGCGGCGCAGGTCGTCGATACAGCGCTCGCACGCCGCGACGAGATCCTGTTCCTCCGACGCGACGCAGAACCAGCGCCGGATATGGCTCGGCCCGCCGGAGAGCTCGGCGTTGACGAGCAGAGCGCCGGTGATGCGGCGCGATGCCGTGGCAACGATGCGAAAGCCGCGATGCGATGCCGTGATGGTCGCCCGCGCCGGCGGCTTCGCCGGGTCGGTGCGCTGGGACGTATTCATGCGGCGGTGTACGGCGGCGCAGGCCTCGAGGAAAAAAGGGCTCAAAACTACCCGTGCCGCGGCGGCCGCATGCTGACCTGGGTCAAACCGAAGCACCTGCTGCGTACACGCTCATCGCCCGCTCAGGCGCAGGTCGAGCTGCGAAAGGAATTGCTCGAGCTCGGCGGCCTGCTCCGGCAGCAGGAAGTCGGTGCCGAGGAACACGCGTCCCTCGATGGCGAGCTGCTCGTCGGACCAGTCGTCGACGTGATCGAGGAAGCCGTGCGCGTGCAGGCGCACGTCGGGGTCCGCTGCCTTTTCCTTGAGGCCGACGAGCAGGACGGCGCGCAGAGCAGGGGAGAGGATGGGTGGACGTTCTTCCATGGCGACGCGAAGCGCAGTGGTGACGCGAGGTGCCGGGCCCCGCGACCGTTACGCGGGATTGAGTCCCGGATGTTCGGCATCGATCAGCTCGCGCAGGAGCCGCTCCGCGAGCGGCTTCGGCGAGGGAGAGCCCGCGGGGAGCTGCCCGGTATTGGACGCGAGACCGCAATACACCGTCAGCAACTCGCCGCGCAGCTCGTAGCGCGCAGTGTACTCGCGTTCGGGATGCGCGATGCTCACCACGCCCGACAGCGCCGGCGTGTGCGCATCGCGGCCGCGGCGCGCGCGATCCGCCTCGCGCGAACGGCGCCCGTTCCACGCCTCCCCGAAATCCTCCAAGCCAGGGAGCGGCATCGTCGCCGCGCTCGATCCACTATGCCGACCCGTTCTCATCGCCCGCTCGCTCCTGCCAACGCACGCCCGTCGCCCCATGGCGTCGACGCATGAACCTACTCGAACCCCTGCGCGCGTCCCGTCGCCCTCGGCGCGCGCCGTCGGCGCATGCCCGTGCGCAGAACGTCGCGGCGCAGGCCGAGCGTGCCGGCGAGGAGCAGGCCCCAGTAGCGCAGGCGCAGCGCAACCGCGGCGCGCGGCGACGACGCGTTGGCGCGCCCGGCCGGACGACGCTTGACCAGCGCCTCGTCGAGCATGCGGTGCACGAGGACATCGAGCTCGCGCTGCACGCGCTCGAGGCTGTCTCCGCGCACCGTCAGTCCGAGGTCGACGCAGTGGGCTTCCCATCCCGACGCGGATTGCTCCGCGAAGCAGCGGACGGCCAACGTACGTGAACGCATTGTTCCTCCGGATGCTTTCGAAACGCTGCATGTCACGCAAGGACCGTGCCGTTCGCAGATCAGGATGAATCGCGCGCGCCGGCGCGGCCGCAAGCGGGTCGATCGGTCGCGCGCAGGGAGAAATTTGCTGTTCCGGAGGGCGTCGCCGCTGCAAAAGTTGCAACGGCGCGGGCGCGGCTTGCGCCGGCGCGCCCCACCCCGCGGCGCGGGCGGCATCGTAGAATGGCCGCTCAGGGGGGAGTCATGAACCAGCTCGATTTTGCGCAGCGCGCGGCGGTGATCACCGGTGGGGCCGCCGGCATCGGCTTCGCCATTGCGAAACGGTTGCGGGCGAGCGGCGCCCGCGTGGCGCTGTGGGACCGCGATCCCGGCGCACTGGCTTCCGCGCGCCGGGAGCTCGGGGAGGACGTGCACGTGCAGGAGCTCGACGTCGCTGACGCGCACGCGGTTGCGGCCGCGGCGCGCAGCACCGTCGCCGAGCTGCAGCGCGTGGACGTGCTCGTGTGCTCGGCCGGCATCACCGGGCCGAACACCACGACCTGGGAATATCCCGTCGAGGCGTGGCAGCAGGTGATCGACGTCAACCTGAACGGCGTGTTCTACTGCAACCGCGCGCTCGTGCCGTACATGATGACGCGCGACTACGGTCGCATCGTGAACATCGCATCGGTGGCCGGCAAGGAAGGCAATCCGAACGCGCCCGCGTACAGCGCCTCGAAGGCCGGCGTGATCGGGCTCACCAAGTCGCTCGGCAAGGAGCTCGCGAAGACCGGCATCCGCGTGAATTGCGTGACGCCGGCCGCGGTGAAGACGGCCATCTTCGACCAGATGACGCAGCAGCACATCGACTTCATGCTGTCGAAGATTCCGATGGCACGCTTCGGCACCGTGGACGAGATCGCGGCCCTGGTGTGCTGGCTGGCGAGCGAGGAGTGCTCGTTCTCCACCGGCGCCGTCTTCGATCTGTCGGGTGGGCGAGCCACGTACTGAGGGCGCGGCGGCCGTGTCGCCGGGCGCCAACATCGCGTCACTGCTCGCGCGCACCGCGCGGGCCTGGCCGCGCCTGCCGGCGCTCGCGTGCGGCGATGCGCTGCTGCGCGATTACCGCGGACTCGCCCAGCGCGCCGCCGATCTTGCCGGCGGCTTCACGGCGAGCGGCATCGCGCCCGGCGATCGCATCGCGCTGGTCTCGCGCAACGTCCCGCAATACATCGAGACGCTGTTCGCGGCGTGGTGGGCCGGTGCCGTCGCGGTGCCCATCAACGCCAAGCTGCATCCGGCCGAGCTCGATTACGTGCTCGCGGACAGCGGCGCCCGCTGGGTCTTCGTGGACGACGCCTGGGCGAGCGCCCTGGCGCGCAGCGGCGAAGCGCGCATCGAGCGCGTGATCCGCTTCGGCGCGCGCGAGTACGACGCGCTCGGTGCGCGCGCATCGGCTGCGCATCCGGCCGCATGCCTCGCGGACGATGCGGCGTGGCTGTTCTACACCAGCGGCACGACCGGCAAGCCCAAGGGCGTGATGATCACGCACGCGAACCTGCTCGCGATGAGCCTCGCGTACGTCGCGAGCGTGGAGGCGATCGAGCCGGGCGACAGCCTGCTGCATCCCGCGCCGCTGTCGCACGGTTCCGGGCTGTACGTGGTGCCGTACGTGCTCGGGGGCGCCGTGAACGTCGTGCCCGAGTCCGGGGGCTTCGATGCGGCCGAAACGGCAGCGCTGGCGCGCAAGTGGGGCCGCGCATCGTTCTTCGCGGCGCCCACGATCGTGAAGCGCCTGGTCGAAAGCGTCGCCCTCGCGCCTTCGCACCTCGAGGGCGTGAAGTGCATCGTGTACGGCGGCGGGCCGATGTACGTCGCCGATTGCCGCGCCGCCTTCGACGTCGTCGGTCCGCGCCTCGCGCAGATCTACGGCCAGGGCGAGTCGCCGATGTGCATCACCGGCATGCCGCGCGCGCTGCTCGCCGACGCGATGGCGCGCGACGACGTTGCGCGCATCGGCTCGGTCGGCATCGCGCAGGCCGGCATCGAGGTGCGCGTGGGAACGCCGGAAGCCGAATGCGCGATCGGAGAAGTGGGCGAGATTCTCGTTCGGGGCCCGAGCGTGATGCGCGGCTACTGGCGCAATCCGCAGGCGAGCGAGAGCGCGCTCGCGGCCGGATGGCTGCACACGGGCGATCTCGGCAGCCTCGACGACGACGGTTTCCTGACGCTGCGCGATCGCTCCAAGGACCTCATCATCAGCGGCGCCGCCAACATCTACCCGCGCGAGGTCGAAGAGGTGCTGCTGCGCCATCCGGACGTCGCGGATGTCGCCGTGATCGGGCGCACGCATCCGGAGTGGGGCGAGGAGGTGGTCGCGTGCGTGGTGCCGCGCGTGCCGCTCGAGAGCGAGGACGCCCGGCGCAACCTCGAGGCTTCGCTCGACGCGTTGTGCCTCGAGCACATCGCCCGCTTCAAGCGCCCGCGGGTCTACCGTTTCGTTGCCGATCTGCCGCGCAACAACACGGGCAAGGTGCTGAAGACCGCGTTACGCGCGCAGTTCGGGTCGGGCTGAGCGTCAGTAGACGACCTGCACGTTCTCCGGCGCCAGCCACTCGCGAAGCTGCGCGATGAGGGTGTCGTCGGGATTCACCGCCCACGTCTCGGGGAACGCGATCTCCCCGCGTATGCCGTGCGCGCGGTACTCCAGCACGACGGGGCAGCTGCCGGGCCGGAACGGCGACAGGAGCTCCTGCAGGCGCGCGCTGTCCGCGCCGCCGTTGCACGCGAGCCGCAGCGCCTTCGCAAAGCGCTTGCGGATCGAGCCGAGGTCGTGCACCTCGTCGGCGATCACGCGCAGTCCCTGCGCCTGCCCGTCCTCGCCGACGCGCTGCATGATCTTCGCCTGCACGACCACGAGCTCGTCCTCGCGCAGGAGCGTGCGCGCGACGTCGAACGTCTCGTTGTAGACCATCATCTCGACGCTGCCGGCGCCGTCGTCGAGCGTCACGAAGGCCATCTTGCCGCGCCGCGAAGCCTGCACCCGCAGCGCGGTGACGATGCCCGCGATCAGCACCGGCTCCTTGCGCGGCTGCAGGTTTGCGAGCGATTGCTTCACGATCGGCGCGAGCTCGGCCGCATACGCATGGAACGGATGGCCGGACAGATAGAAGCCGAGCGCGGCCTTCTCGTATTGCAGGCGCTCGCTCTCCGTCCACTCGCGCGCCTTCACCAACGTGAGCGCCGCCGCGTGCTGCTCCTCGCCGAAGAGCGACACCTGCGATGCCGAGGCCTCGGCGCGTTCCGCTTCGCCGAGCGCAACCCCGACCGACGCGAACAGGGTTGCGCGCCGCGCATCGATCGCGTCGAACGCGCCGGCGCGGATCAGCGCTTCCAGCACGCGGCGGTTGACGAGACGCTTGTCGACGCGCCGGCAGAAATCGAACAGATCGCGGAACGGCCCGCCCTTTCCACGCGCCGCGACAACGGCCTCGATCGCCGCTTCGCCGGTGCCCTTGATGCCGCCCAGGCCGTAGCGGATCTGCCTTTCGTCGACCGGCTCGAAGCGATACGCCGACGCATTCACGTCCGGCGGCAGCACGGTGAGCCCCTGCGCGACGCTGTCGTCGTAGAGCAGCTTCACCTTGTCGGTATCGTCCATCACGAGCGAGAGGTTCGCCGCCATGAACGCCGCGGGATGATGGGCCTTGAAGTACGCGGTCTGGTACGCCACCAGCGCATACGCTGCCGCGTGCGACTTGTTGAAGCCGTAGCCCGCGAACTTCTCCATGTGATCGAAGAGCTGCGAGGCGTTCGCTTCGCTGACGCCGTTCTGCTGCGCGCCGGCGATGAAGATCGCGCGGTGCTGCGCCATCTCCTCCGCCTTCTTCTTGCCCATCGCGCGCCGCAGGAGGTCGGCGCCGCCGAGCGTGTAGCCGCCGATCACCTGCGCGATCTGCATCACCTGCTCCTGGTAGACCATCACGCCGTACGTGGGGCCCAGGATCGGCTCGAGGCGCGGGTCGAGATACTCCACGCGCTGGCGGCCGTGCTTGCGGTCGGTGTAATCGGGGATGAGGTCCATCGGCCCCGGCCGGTACAGCGCCACGAGCGCGATGATGTCCTCGAAGCGGTCGGGCTTGGCGCGCACGAGCAGGTCGCGCATGCCGCGCGATTCGAACTGGAACACGGCCGAGGTGTTGCCGGTCCGGAAGATCTCGTACGCGGCCTTGTCGTCGAGCGGAAGCGTCTCGAGCGCGATGCTGCTCGCAGAATCGCACGGCGCGCCGCTCGGCCGCCCTGAGGCGGACCCTTCGCTCTTGTGCTGCAATCGCCGCACGTAGCGCAGCGTCCAGTCGAGGATCGTGAGCGTGGTGAGGCCGAGGAAGTCGAACTTCACGAGCCCCACGGCTTCGACGTCGTCCTTGTCGAATTGCGATACCACGCCGTCCGCGCCGGCCTGCGTGTACAGCGGACAGAAATCGGTGAGCTTGCCGGGCGCGATCAGCACGCCGCCCGCATGCATGCCGACGTTGCGCGTGAGGCCCTCGAGCGATTCGGCAAGTGCCAACAGCTCGCGCACTTCCTCCTCGTTCTGCTCGCGCTCGGCGAGCAGCGGCTCCATCTCGCGCGCCTGCTTCAGCGTGATCAGCTTGCCGGGCTGGAACGGGATCAACTTGGCGATGCCGTCGCAGAACGAGTACGGCAGGTCGAGCACGCGTCCGACGTCGCGCACCGCGGCCTTGGCGGCCATCGTGCCGAACGTCGCGATCTGCGATACGGAGTCCTCGCCGTAGCGCTTCTTCACGTAGTCGATCACGCGGTCGCGCCCGTTCTGGCAGAAGTCGATGTCGAAGTCGGGCATCGACACCCGCTCGGGATTGAGGAAGCGCTCGAACAGCAGCGCGTAGCGCAGGGGGTCGAGGTCGGTGATGCCGAGCGCATACGCGACGAGCGAGCCCGCACCCGAGCCGCGGCCCGGGCCCACGGGCACGCCGTTGCTCTTGGCCCAGTTGATGAAGTCCGCGACGATGAGGAAGTAGCCGGCAAAGCCCATCTGCACGATGGTGCCCGCCTCGAACGCGAGCCGCTCCTCGTACTCCGCCCGCTTGCGCTCGCGCACCGCGGGGTCGGGATACAGCGCGGCGAGACGCACCTCCAGGCCCTTCGCCGCCTCGGCGCGCAGATGCTCGTCGAGGGTGACGCCGTCCGGCGTGGGAAAGCGAGGCAGATAATTCTTGCCCAGCGGGATGACGAGATTGCAGCGCTGCGCGATCGCCACGCTGTTGGCGAGCGCCTCGGGCAGATCCGCGAACAGCGCTGCCATTTCCGACTGCGTGCGGAAATACTGCTCGGGCGTGAAGCGGCGCGGGCGGCGCGGATCCGAAAGCACCATGCCTTCGGCGATGCACACCCGCGCCTCGTGCGCGCGGAAATCCTCCTTGCGCAGGAACTGCACCGGATGCGTGGCGACCACGGGCAGCGCGGTGTCGCCGGCGAGTCGCACGGTGGCAGCGACGAGCGCGTCGTCGTCCGCGTGACCGGCGCGTTGCACTTCGAGATAGTAGCGATGAGGGAAGAGGTGGGCCCACTCGCGCGCCGCGCGCTCGGCACCCGGCGCGTTGCCCTGCAGCAAGGCCTGTCCCACGTCGCCGTCGCGCGCTCCGGACAACGCGATCAGGCCGTCGGTGCCTTCGCTCATCCATTCCCGGCGGATCTCTGCGCGTCCGCGATGCTGGTTGGTGCGATAGGCGCGCGAAAGCCAGTCGGCAAGGCGCAGGTAGCCCGCGCGGGTTTGCGCGAGCAGGAGCACGCGGATAGCCTGGTCGCGATCGGCCGGATGCGTGATCCAGGCGTCGATGCCGTAGATCGGCTTGACGCCGGCGGCACGCGCCGCCTTGTAGAACTTGATGAGGCCGAACGCGTTGGCGAGATCGGTGAGCGCGAGCGCGGGCATCCGATCCGCTGCCGCGGCGGCCACCGCGTCGTCGATGCGCACCGTGCCGTCCGCGATCGCGAACTCGCTGTGCATGCGCAGGTGAACGAAGGCGGGGGCGGTCATGGTGAGCGGCTCCCGGGCAACGATCGGCGCCGGCGCACACCAGGAGGGCGGAGCGGGTTCGAACGGAAACGCGGGCGGGCCTGTTACAATTTTAACCCGTTCGCGCTCGCCGCCGTGCCTCGCCGCCATGTCTCTCGACGCTGCCGCTGCAATCGCGCTGCTGCCGCAACAGCGCTGGCGGCGCGCACGAGGCTTGACCCTCGCGGGCGTGGTGCTCGCGCTCGCGGCGTGCGCCACCGTGGGCCCTGCTCCTGCCCCGGAACCGAAGCGCACCGCACCGCCGCTCCCGCGCAACGCGGAGCCGCCCGCCGCCCAAGATCAACCTGTCCGGCTTCCCGCTCGCGTATCGCCAAGGTTATGCCGACGGTTGCGCGAGCGCCACCGGCCCGGAGCGCAAGGATGGCGAGCGCTTCGGCGAAGGACGGCAACTACAGCATGGGCTGGCAGGACGGCATCTCGCTGTGCAGGAAGCGCTGATCCTGCGCGCGGCGCGCGTATCGCCGCGACCGAGCGCTCCCGTCTGCAGCCGTGACGCCGTATGGCCCGGATGACACGCTGAGCCCGCAGCCATGACGCCGTATACATCGCAGCGCCTCGCGTTGCGCGGTCTCGAGCATCGGGTGCTCACGTGGGGCCGACGCGATGCGCCCATGCTGTTCCTGCTGCACGGCTGGATGGATGTCGGCGCGTCGTTCCAGTTCCTGGTCGATGCCCTGCGAGGGACGTGGCACGTGGTGGCGCCGGACCTGCGCGGCTTCGGGCAATCGGCGTGGCAGCCGCAGGGTTACTGGTTCGCGGATTACATCGCCGATCTCGAGGCGCTGCTCGACCACTTCGCGCCCGGGCAGGCGGTGAATCTCGTCGGCCACAGCCTCGGCGGCAACATCGCCATGCACTACGCGGGCGTTCGCCCGCAGCGCGTCGCGCGTCTCGTCTCTCTCGACGGATTCGGCATTCCCGCCGAGGATCCCGGCGCCGCGCCGGGCAAGTACGCGAAGTGGCTCGATGCGCTGCGCGATCCGCCGTCGTTCCGACCCTATGCGGATCTCGATGCGGTCGCCGCGCGCTTGCGCAAGAACAATCCGCGCCTGCCCGCGGACAAGGCGGCATTCCTTGCCGCGCGAGTGGGCGGCAGGTGCTGCCGGACGGCCGTGCGCGACTGCGCTCCGACCCGCGCCACAAGCTGCCGTTTCCGTCCGTGTATCGGATGGAGGAAGTGTATGCCGTCTGGCGCGCGATCACCGCGCCGACGTTGTGGATCGCGGCCGAGCAGTCGACCATCCCCGCGTGGCTGGGCGAGCATCCGGAAGGCGAGGGGCTTGCCGCGTCGCTCGCGGGCATCCGCCGCCGGCTTGCGCACATCCGCAACGCTCGTCTCGTGACCATCCCCGACGCGGGACACATGCTGCATCACGATCAGCCGGAAGCGGTGGCGCGCGCGATCGAGGATTTCCTGCGCGAGTGATGCGCGACTCTGCCCGGAACGTGCGTGGTGCCTACGCGGCCCTGCTGCTGCTCACCTTCCTGTGGGGCGCGAACTGGATCGTGATGAAGCTCGCCATCGCGGGCGTCCGATCCCGTGAGCTTCAACCTGCACCGCACGCTGCTCGGTCTCGCGACGCTGTTCGCCGTGATGCTGTGGCGGCGCCAGCCGTTCTGGCCCACCGATTGGCTGCCGGTCATCGTCACGGGGTTCTTCCAGACCACGATCAACTTCGGCGCGACGACGATGGCCCTCGCGAGCGGCGGTGCCGGACGCACCTCCGTGCTCGTGTTCACGATGCCGTTCTGGACGCTGCTGATCGCGTGGCCGGTGCTGCACGAGCGCGTGCGCGGCACGCTGTGGCTCGCCGTGGGCGCGGCGTTCGTCGGTCTCGTGCTCGTCGTCGAGCCGTGGGCGTGGCAGGGCAACCTGGCGTCGAAGCTGTGGGCGGTGCTGTCCGGCTTCGGCTGGGCCGCGGGGACCGTCGCGATGAAGCACTTCCAGCGGCACCGCGCGCTCGATCCCCTGAACTTCGTCGCGTGGCAGATGCTCGCGGGCGTGCTGCCGCTCATGGCGCTGCCGCTCGCGCTCGACCTTCCGGACACGCACTGGACGTTCACGCAAATCGCGCTCGTCGTTCTATGCCGGCGTGATCGCGACCGCGGTGGGCTTCCTGCTGTGGCTGCGCGTGCTGCGCGACCTGCCGGCAGGCACCGCCTCGCTCAACACCTTCGCCATTCCGGTGGTCGCGCTGCTGCTCTCGATGGCGATCTTCGGCGAGCGGCTGTCGACGAGCGAAGCGCTGGGCATCGCCTCGATCGGGTTCGGCCTCGTCGTCATCAGCCTGCGAGCCTGGCGTGCAGGGCGCCTCGCTGCGCGTTGAGCGCGACGAGCATCGCTGCGGAGAACGGGCGCGCCTGTCGTCCAGCGATGACCCGGCGGCACGCGCGGTAAGATTGCGGGCCCGGTAGGCCACGCGCCGGGCATCCCGCCATGGCCGACGCCCCGTCTCGCCCCGATCTCGCGAAGTTGCGCATCGACCGCGCCGCGGTCACGCGACCGCGGCGTCGGCGCCGGATCGTCGTACGCCATCGTTCTCGCGGCCATCGCGGCAGCCGCGGCGTTCTGGGCTTTGCGGCCGCGTCCCGCGGTCGTCGAGACTGCAGCGGTCGTCACCACCTATCCGTCGCAGCAGTACGTGGTGCTGAACGCAACGGGCTACGTCGTGCCGCAGCGCAAGGCGGCGATCGGCTCGAAGGCCACGGGTCGCCTCGAGTGGCTCGGCGTGGCGGAGGGCTCTCGGGTGAAGACGGGCGAGGTGATTGCACGCCTCGATGCGCGCGACGTCGTCGCGCAGGCCCAGAGCGCCGCCGCCAACGTGAATGCCGCACGAGCTGCACTCGCGCAAGCCGAAGCCGACGCGCGCGATGCTGCGCAGCAGCTGCAGCGCGACCGCGACCTCGCCACCCAGGGCTTTCTCTCGCAGGCGGCACTCGAGACCAGCAAGGCGCGCGCCGATCGCACGAGCGCCGCTGTCGACAGCGCCCGCGCAGCGATCGCCGCCGCCGAGGCCAACGCGCGCAATGCGCAGGTGAGCGTCGACTACACCATCATTCGCGCGCCGTTCGACGGCGTGATCCTGTCGAAGAGCGCGAACGTCGGCGACCTGCTCACGCCGTTCTCGTCGGCTGCCGAGTCGAAGGGCGCGGTGGTGACCATGGCCGACATGTCCACGCTCGAGGTCGAGGCCGACGTATCCGAATCGAGCGTGGCGAAGGTGCGCGTCGGTCAGCCGTGCGAGATCACGCTCGACGCGCTGCCCGACACCCGCTTTCGCGGCCGCATCAGCCGGATGGTGCCGACGGTCGATCGCGCCAAGGCCACCGTGATGACGAAAGTGCAGTTCGAGGCGATCGATCCCCGCGTGCTGCCCGAGATGAGCGCCAAGGTCGCGTTCCTGTCGCGCGAGGTGAGCGGGGCCGAGCAGCAGAGCGTGACGGCGGTCGTGCCCGATGCCGTGGTCGAGCGCGGCGGGCGCAGCGTGATCTATCTCGTGCGCAACGACCGCGCGGTCGAAGTGCCCGTGCAGGTCGGCAAGCGCATCGGGGATTTCGTGGCGATCGACGGCGACGCGAAGCCGGGCGAGCGCGTCATCCTGCGTCCTGCGAGCGGTCTCGAGCCCGGAGCGCCGGTCGAGCCGGCGAGGAAGTGAGCACGCGGCAATCGATGCGGCCGCCGGCGCGACAATCAGCGCAATCAGCGCGGCAATCGCCGCCGGGCGCAGGCACTGCTGCATCGCCGGACGTCGTCGCTGCGCAACCCGGTAGCAGCACCCACCGGGCGGTTCCGCTCGTCATGGTGCGCGGCCTCGGCAAGTACTACGTCCGCGGCGACCAGGTCATTCCCGTGCTCGTGGACATCGATCTCGACGTCGAAGCCGGGGATTACGTCGCGCTGATGGGACCCTCGGGCTCCGGAAAATCGACGCTGCTCAACATGATCGCGGGCATCGACAAGCCGAGCGCGGGACACGTCCTCGTGGCAGGTGTCGACATCGCGCAGCTCACCGAGCACGAGCTCGCGCACTGGCGCGCGGAGCACGTCGGCTTCGTCTTCCAGTTCTACAACCTGATGCCGGTGCTGTCCGCGTTCGACAATGTCGAGCTGCCGCTGCTGCTCACGCCCCTGTCGCGGCGCGAGCGGCGCGAGCGCGTGGCGACGGCGCTCGAGCTCGTGGGCCTCGCCGATCGCGCATCGCACTATCCCAACGAGCTGTCCGGCGGCCAGCAGCAGCGCGTGGCCATTGCGCGTGCGCTGATCAGCGACCCGACGCTGATCGTCGCCGACGAGCCCACGGGCGATCTCGACCGCGTCACCGCCGGCGAGATCCTGGACCTCCTCGATCGTCTCAATCGCGAGCTCGGCAAGACCATCATCATGGTCACGCACGATCCCAAGGCGGCCGAGAAGGCGCACCGCGTGATCCAGCTCGAAAAGGGAATGCTTGCGGCGGACGCCTGATCACCAGGCGGGGGCGGGCGGGGTGAACCCCACGGGCGAGGGATCGAAGCCGTTGCGCAGCGGAAGGTCTTCCGCCACGCGCAGCAGCAGCCGCAGCTCCGCGACGACCTCGCCCGACATGCGGGCGAGCTCGTGCGAGCCCGGCGCGAGCAGTGCCGCGAGATGATTGCGCGCGGCCGCCGTGCCCCACGAGCGCGTCAGCGATTCCACGAGCTCCGGGTGCGCGCGTTCGAGCGCGGAATGCGAGCGCTCGGCGACCCGCAGCTCCTGCTCGAGCTCGCGTGCGAGGTCTTCGGGCGAAGGCTGCAGGCGCAAAGGCGCGGGCGACAGGACCGCGGCCTCGCGGGCCACGGTGGCGTCCGCGCCGCGCGCAGCGCCCTCGAGCGCGATCGCCGTGGCTTCGACTTCGGTGCGCACGCCGGTCGGGCGGAAGGGAACCGGCTCTTCGGCGAGGCTCGTGCGCGAGGCCATGCGGTGCGAGGGCGGGCCGGTCAGCGGCCATTCGGGCGTCGGAGCCGCGTGCCGGCGATGCCACAGGAAACCGCCGATGATCACGGCGAGCAGCCCCGCGAGCGCGATCGCCACGGGCAGCGCAACGTCCCAGCGCGCGCCGGTGATTGCCGCAGCGCCATTGGCGTGGGCGGAGGGTGCCGGAGGCTTCTCGACCTGCAGGCGCTGGATTTCGCCGCTCATGCGCGCGACCTGCTGCTTGAGCGTTTCGTTCTCCTGCTCGAGGGCGGACACCTTCGGTTGCGCGGCGGCCGGCTCGCTCGCCGGCGCCCCCGACGACGCGCCGCCAGCGGGCGCGGGCTCCTGCGCGGCCGCCCATGGCCTCGATTGCAGATCGAGCGGAACGCCCCCGGGTACGGCCGTGACGACGGATGCGGGCGGGGCCGCCGCGCCCGCTGGCGCATTGGGGGACGCTCCGGCGTTCGGGGCCGTGCCCGTCGACCGTGCGCCTGGCGGCGTCGAACCGGCAGGCGTGCCGTGCGGTCCGGTCGCCACGTTCGGCTTCGCGCTTGGCGATGCGGCATTCGGCACTGCAGCCTTGGGCGCGAGCGCAACCGACGCGCCCGATCGAGCCATGCTGCCCGGCCCGACGGGCTCCGTCGCGCGGGCAGACGAGCGTGCGTTCGAGCCCGCGGATGGCTCGGCGCGATTCGCGGGCGTGCCCGGTGCGACCGGGATCGTCGTCACCGACGGGCTGACGATCGCCGGCGCAGCCTCCGCTTGCGCCCCGGCGGCGGGCTCCGGTGCGCCGGGTGCAGGCGCAGGTGGCAGGCGCGGGCCGGACTGCGCAACCGCGCGCAACATCCGCGTGCTGCCGGCAGGCTCGAGGAACAGCGTGTATGCCCTGGACGAGCCGTCACAGCCCGTGCGCAGCAGGAGGCGCACGACCGGATCGCGCATCGGCGTCGTCGTGGTGACCACGACGTTGGTGGTCGAGCCCTGGCGCTCGACGGCAACGCGCGCCGTCAGAATGTGCGGAAGGCCGTCACTCGAGCGCGGGCCGAACAGCGTGAGGCAGCGCTCTGCGAGCGGCGGGCCGCCGTCGGGCACCACCGGAATCGACAGCCGCAGCGGCTCCCCCACGTGCGAGAGCTGGCGCGCGTCGCCGAGGGTGTCGGGGTGCGCAAGCCCCGGTATCGCAAGGGCGAGCGCGAGCGCGAGCGCTCGCCACCATGCGCCGGCGGCGGTCCGGCACGCGGCACTCGCAGCGCGGGCTGGAACGGACGGACGCAGCGGCGGGGACGACATCATGGCGGAGCGAAAGAGCCTTTCGAGACCCCGGCAGCAAGAAATATGCCCCGCGTGGCGAACGGCGAGACTGCGCTACACTGCAACGCCGCGTTGCGCATCGCGCCGGCGGGGTGTCTCGTCGGCGCGCGCGAGTCGAATCTTGTTCGTCGCACTGCTCATCATCCGCAATGCGTTTCGCCACAAGCTGCGCACGCTGCTGACGGTGCTGGGCATGGTCGTGGCCATCACGGCATTCGGCCTGCTGCGAACCATCGTCGATGCATGGTACGCGGGTGCGAACGCGAGCTCGAGCGCGCGCCTCGTCACGCGCAACGCGGTGTCGCTGGTGTTCCCGCTGCCGCTCACCTACGCCGAGAAGATCAGGCGCGTGCCCGGAGTGACGGGCATCTCCTGGGCCAACTGGTTCGGCGGGATCTACGTCAGCGAGCGCAACTTCTTTCCGCAGTTCGCGATCGATCCGCCGTCGTATCTCGACCTCTATCCGGAGCTCGTGCTGAAGCCGGAAGAGCGCAAGGCCTTCGTCCTCGACCGCCAGGGCGCGATCGCGGGACGCAAGCTCGCCGACCAGTACGGCTGGAAGGTGGGCGACCAGATCCCGCTGCGCGGCACGATCTATCCCGGAACGTGGACGTTCAACCTGCGCGGCATCTACGACGGCGCCGAGCGCACGACCGACGAGTCGTCGTTCTTCTTCCACTGGGGGTATCTCAACGAGGCGATCCGCAAGGTCTATCCGCGGCGCGCGGAGCAGACCGGCGTGTTCGTCGTCGGCCTCGCCGACCCTGCCGCCGCCGCGCAGGTCGCGACGCAGATCGACGCGATGTTCAGGAACTCGCTCGCGGAAACGCTCACCGAGACCGAGAAGGCATTCCAGCTCGGGTTCATCGCGATGACCGAGGCGATCCTGCTGGCGATCGAGGCGGTCTCGTTCGTCATCATCGTGATCATCATGGCCGTGATGGCGAACACGATGGCCATGACGGCGCGCGAACGCGGCGCCGAATATGCGACGCTCAAGGCGCTGGGCTTTCGCAACGGCTTCGTCGCCGGCCTGCTCCTCGCCGAGTCGGTCGGCATCGCCCTGCTCGGAGGCGTGCTCGGCGTGGCGTTGACGTTCCCGCTGGCGCGGGCGTTCGCCGACTCGATGGGCACGCTCTTCCCGATCTTCTTCGTGAGCGAGGCCACGGTGCTGATGCAGCTCGCGGCGGCGGCGATCGTGGGCGTGGTCGCCGCGATCATCCCGGCGTGGCGCACCGCGCGCACGCGCATCGTCGATGGCCTGCGCAGCATCGCCTAGCGTTGCCACCCGCGCGTGAAGATCCCGTTCAGCTACATCCTGCGCAACCTGGCGAAGCGCCGCCTCACCACCGCGCTCACCGCGGCGGGCATGGCGCTCGTCGTATACGTGTTCGCGACGGTGCTGATGCTTGCCGCCGGCCTCGAGCAGACGCTCGTCGCCACCGGCGAGGACGACAACGTGGTCGTGATCCGGCGCGGCGCGCAGACCGAAGTGCAAAGCGGCATCTCCCGCGAGCAGGCCGGCGTCGTCGAAAGCATGATGGACGTGGCGGCGGGCGCGGGCGGACGCAAGCTCTTCTCGGGAGAAACGGTGGTGCTGATCAATCTGCCGAAGCGCGACACGGGCAAGCCTTCGAACGTGGTGATCCGCGGCACCAGCGACATCGGGGCCGCGCTGCGGCCGCAGGTGCGCGTCGTCGAGGGGCGCATGGTGCGCCCGGGCACGGCCGAGATCGTGACGGGACGCGCGATCGCCAGGGGCTTTCGCGGCGCGGGGCTCGGCGAAACGCTGCGCTTCGCGTCCCGCGACTGGACCGTGGTGGGCGTGTTCGACGCGGGTCGCACCGGATTCGATTCGGAGATCTGGGGCGACGCGGAGCAGATGCTGCAGGCGTTCCGGCGGGCGAACTTTTCGTCGCTCGTGTTTCGACTCGCCGACACCGACCGCTTCGAAGCCGTGCGCAAGGCGATCGAGACGGATCCCCGGCTCACCCTCGAGGCGAAGCGCGAGCGCCAGTTCTATGCCGACCAGTCCGCGACGCTGTCGAAATTCATCCGCTATCTCGGGACGGGCATCTCCGCGATCTTCTCGATCGGCGCGATCATCGGCGCGATGATCACGATGTACGCGAGCGTGGCCTCGCGCACGGCGGAGATCGGGACCCTGCGCGCGCTGGGATTCCCGCGCTCCGCGATCCTGACGGCGTTCCTGGTCGAGGCGCTGCTGCTCGCGCTGCTGGGCGGGGTCGCCGGTCTGCTCGGCGCCTCGGCGATGCAGGTCGTGACGATCTCCACCATGAACTTCCAGACCTTCGCCGAGCTCGCGTTCTCCTTCACGCTCACGCCGCGCATCGTCGTGTTGTCGCTGCTGTTCGCGCTGGCGATGGGCTTCGTCGGCGGCTTCCTGCCCGCCGCGCGTGCGAGCCGCCTCAGGATCGTCGACGCGTTGAGGGCCGCGTGAGCGGCTTCCTGGCCGGCGGTCGTGGCGGCCGCGTGATGAGGGCTGCGTGCGGGTAGAGGCCCGCGCGATCGCACGGACGCGTGCCCGTTGGTGGACGCGTCCCGCGCTGCTGTTCGCGCTCGCGAGCGCGATCTGGGGCTCGACCTGGCTCGCGATCACCTTCCAGCTCGGCACCGTCTCGGCCGCCGCGTCGGTGTGCTATCGCTTCGCGCTCGCCTCGGTGCTGCTCGCCGGCGGCTGCGCGCTCACGGGTCGTTCGCTGCGCTTTGCGCCGCGCACGCACGCTCTGCTTGCCGCGCAGGGCCTGCTGTTCTTCGGCCTCAACTACGTCGCGATCTACAAGGCGGAGGAGCACGTCGCGTCGGGACTCGTCGCGGTGCTGTTCTCGACGATCGTGTTCATGAGCCTGGTCGGCACGCGAATCGCGTTCGGCACGGCGATAACCCTGCGTGCGCTCACGGGCGCTCTTCTCGGCGTCGCCGGCGTGACGATGCTGTTCCTGCCCGAGATCATGGCCGCGCGGGCGGGTGGCGAGGGGGCGCTCGGCATCGGATATGGCCTCGGCGGCACGCTGCTCGCGACGGGCGGCAACCTGGTCTCGATGAAGCTCCAGCGCGCGCGCCTGCCCGTCGCCACGACGACGGCGTGGGGCATGGCGTATGGTGCGCTCGCCGCCGGCATCGCGGCCGCCGCAGCGGCGGCGTCTGGGGCTTCGAGCCCACAGCGCGCTATGTCGGATCGCTGCTGTATCTCGCCGTCTTCGGCACGATCGTGGCGTTCATCGCGTACCTGACGCTGCTCGAGCAGGTCGGCGCGGGCATCGCTTCCTACGTCGCGGTGACCACTCCGGTGCTCGCGATGCTGCTGTCGACCTTCGTGGAAGGCTATCGCTGGAGCGGCGCCGGCATTCTGGGCGTGGCTCTCGCCGTCGCCGGCAACGTGCTCGTGCTGCGCGCGCCGCGGCGCTGACGCACGGCGATCAGTCGAGCTCTAGTCCCAGCCTTCGTTCTTGATCACGTCCACGTTGTCGATGAGGCGCGTGGCGCCCAGACCCGCGGCGCCGAGGACGATCAGCAGGTTGGGGTGATCGAAGCCTTCCGGATGCGGGATGCGCAATCCCAGGCCGTGCCGGACCGCGACGTAGTCGACCTTCCACCCGTGATGCGCGAGATCGGCGCGACCCGCGGCTTCGAGATTGGCGTAATCCGTGCGTCCCGCCGCGATCTCGTCGGCGATCCAGCGCAGCGTGCGATACAGGCGCGGCGCTTCCGCCCGCTCCGCCGGCGAGAGATAGCTGTTGCGCGACGACAGCGCCAGTCCGTCGTCGGCGCGAACGGTTTCCGCCGGCACGATGCGGATCGGCATGTTGAACTGCTGCACCATGCCGCGCACGATCTTCAACTGCTGGCGGTCCTTCTTGCCGAATACGGCCACGTCCGGCTGCACGAGATTGAAGAGCTTCAGCACCACGGTGCACACCCCGTCGAAGAAGCCGGGGCGAAACGCCCCTTCGAGCTCCTGCGCAAGCGGCGGCGGCTCCACGCGATACACCTGCGGCGTCGGATACATCTCCTGCTCGTTCGGCGCGAAGAGCACGTCGACGCCGAGGCGCTTCAGCCCGTCGACGTCGGCCTCGAACGTGCGCGGATAGCGGTCGAAGTCCTCGTTGGGACCGAACTGCAGGCGGTTGACGAAGATGCTCGCGACGACGGCATCGCCGTGGCGGCGGGCGATCTCCATGAGCGTGAGGTGACCCGCGTGCAGGTTGCCCATCGTAGGCACGAAGGCGACGGTGTCGGCGCCACGGAGGTGGCTCGCAAGATCGCTTGCGGTGCGGAGGATTTCCATGCGTGCTTCCGTGCGATGTCGTGGTCGTGGCCCGGATGCGCGCTCAGCCGCTTCCGAGGTTGAAGAACTCGCGCCGGCTGCGCATGCCGGCGATGCGCGTCAGCAGGAGCTCGAAGTGCTGCGGATTCGCGACGAAGTTGAGGCGCTCGCTGTTCACGATCAGGAGCGGCGCTTCCTCGTACGCGTAGAAGAAGCGGCTGTAGGCATCGGCGAGGCGCGCGAGGTATTGCTCGGAGATCGCACGCTCGTAATGCACCCCTCGCCGCAGCACGCGCTCGACCAGCACCTCGACCGGCGCTTGCAGATAGATGACGAGATCCGGCGTCGCCACCTGCGGCTTCAAGTGCACGTACATCTTCTCGTACAGCTGGTACTCGGCGTCTCCCAGCGTGATGCGGGCGAACAGCGGATCCTTGTCGAACAGGAAATCCGACACGGTCGCGCGCCGGAACATGTCGTACTGGCCGACCCCGCGCAGCTGGTCCACCCGCTGGAACAGGAACGTGAGCTGCGTGGGCAGCGCAAAGCGCTCCATGTCGTCGTAGAAGCGCGCGAGGAACGGATTGTCCTCCGGGCGCTCGAGCAGCGCGTCGCCCTGGACGTGCTCCGCGATCTGGCGCGCAAGGCTCGTCTTGCCCGCGCCGATCGGCCCTTCCACCACGATGTATCGGCACTTGTCGAGGTCCATGAGCGTGCCGGCGCAGGTGGCTAGCGAAGGTGGTGCGTTCTCGTGCGGGCGATTCGTTGGTGGCGCGCGCCGGCGAGGAGCATCCGCGCGGGGCCGTGGCCAGGGATGCGCACGCGCGGCGCGAGGTCCGCCAGTGGACGCAGCACGAATGCGCGTTGATGCATCCGCGGGTGCGGCACCGTGAGCTGCGGGAGGTGCATCCGGCGGCGGCCGTATAGTAGCAAATCGAGGTCCAGTGTCCGCGGTTGATTCCGCGGTTCTCCGCCATGCCGAGCCCGCCGCTGTCGCCGCTCGATCGCATGGAGCCGCGCGAGCAGCGCGCGCGGCGCGAGCGAGGTCGCGATCCGCGCGACCGCGTTGACGTAATCGGGCTGATCGTCGGCGCAGCCGATCGGCGCCGAGGCGTAGTTGGGCGACACGGCGACGAGGCGCGTGCCGGGAAGGCGCCGCAATGCGGCGAGCGCCCGTGCAAGCTGGCGTCGCGGATGCTGCAGGTTGCTGCCGAGGCCCACGAACGCCGTGATCGCGTTCACTCCGACCCCGGTGCCGGCTCCGCAGGCGGGACCGGAGACTCTTCGGGCGCTTCGGCGCGCGCCTTGCGGCCGCGCGAGCGCGAGCGGCGCTTGCGCCGGGGCGCTTCGTCGGGCTTGAGCATCGACTCGCGCTCCGCGTGCCCGGCATTGGCGAAGCCGTCCCACCACTGGGCGAGCGATGCGAGCTCGCCTTCGAGTTCGCCGCTGCGGCAGCGCAGGTCCAGGAAATCCCACGCGGCCCGGTAACGGGGATGCTCGAGCAGGCGCAGCGGACGGTTGCCCGCGCGCTGCTCGAACCGCGGCTGCAGCGACCAGATCTCCTTGATCGTCGCTTCGAATCGGCGAGGAATGGCGAGCTGCCGCGCTTGCCGCTCCAGCACCTGATCCATCGCCTCGAACAGCGCGGGGATCGGCCGATCGCCCGCGCTGCTTGGCCGCGTTCCAGGTGGCGAGCACCTGATGCCACAACAGCGTGGCGAACAGGAATCCCGGCGACACCGGGCGGCCGCTCCCAACGCGCTCGTCCGTGTTCGCGAGTGCGAGGTCGATGAACCGTTGTCCGAGCGGCTGCTCGACGATGACGTCGAGCAGCGGCAGCAACCCATGCGAGAGCCCGTGCGCACGCAGGCTCCGCAGCGTCTCGACCGCATGGCCGGAAAGCAGCAGCTTCTGCATCTCGTCGAAGAGCCGCGCCGGCGGCACGTTCGCCATCAGCGAAGCGAGCTTGGGGATGGGCGCGGCCGTCTTGGGGTCGATCGCCACGCCGAGCTTCGCTGCGAGGCGTACGGCGCGCAGCATTCGGACGGGATCCTCGCGGAAACGCGTCGTCGGTGGCCCGATCAGGCGCAGTCGCCGAGCGCGAATGTCGGCGACACCGCCCACGTAATCCCAGACTTCCTCCGTCGCGGGATCGAAGTACAGCGCGTTGATCGTGAAGTCGCGCCGCGCGGCATCCTCGGCCTGGGTGCCGTAGACGTTGTCGGTCAGCAGCCGCCCGTGCTCGTCGGTGGCATCGTCGCCGGTCTGCGGCGCCCGGAAGGTCGACACTTCGACCGTCTCGGAGCCGACGTGCACGTGAACGAGGCGGAAGCGACGGCCGATCAGGAACGCGCGTCGGAAGAGCGGCTTCACCTGCTCGGGGTGCGCGTCCGTCGCGATGTCGAAGTCCTTCGGCTCGAACCCGAGCAGGAGGTCGCGCACGGCGCCGCCGACGACGAAGCCCTTGAATCCGGCATCGTGCAGCCGGGTGCACACCTGGAGCGCGCCGGTCGACAGCTGGTCGCGCCGGATGGGGTGATCGCCGGGGCCGTAGACGCGCGCCTTGCCGTTGCGCGCGCCTCCGCCGGGCAACAGCCGCGCGAGCAGGCGTCGGATCATCGGGGGAAGTGAGAGGTAGGCGCTCGCCGGGCCCGTGCCACGGGGGAGCGGCGGTGCGGGCGCGGGCGCACGCGGAATCCGGAAGGTGCGGAAACGGGGGGCGGCAGCGTCATCGACTGGCGATCGATGATAGCACGCTGATGGTGCAGGCCTCGCGTCGCCATGCGCCGGGCGCGAGGCCGTCCACTCGCCACGGGCCGACCGCGCACCGCACGAGCCGCAAGGTCGGCAGACCGACGGCCGCCGTCATGCGGCGCACCTGTCGGTTGCGCCCTTCGCGCAGGGTGATCTCGAGCCACGCGGTGGGGATGGCGCGCCGGAAGCGGATCGGCGGCGTGCGCGGCCAGAGTCCGGGCGGTTCGGCGAGGCATCGCACGCGCGCCGGCCGAGTCGGGCCGTCGGCGAGCGCGACGCCCGTGCACAGCGCGTGCAGGGCGTCGGGCCGCGGGGTGCCCTCGACCTGGACCCAATAGGTCTTCGGCAGCTTGTGCCGCGGATCGGCGATCGCCGCCTGCATCCCGCCGTCCGCGGTGAGCACCACCAGGCCTTCGCTGTCAGCGTCCAGCCGTCCCGCGGGATACACGCCGGGGACGTCGATGTAGTCCCTCAGCGTGGGGCGGCGGCCATCGCCCGAAAACTGGCACAGGACCCCGAACGGCTTGTTGAACAGCACGACTTCCGTGCCCTCGTGCAGCACCGGCCTTTGACGTGGCGCATGGGCCGGCGTGGCGGGAATCATCGGAAACGGGGATAATTTTGGGCTTGCCGCACGAGCTTTCTGCTCTGTCGCGTTCGTCCAGGAGATTCCATGCCCGCATATCAGCACGTCAAGGTTCCGGCCGGTGGCCAGAAGATCACCGTCAAGCCGGATTTCAGCATCGTCGTCCCCGACAATCCCATCATTCCCTACATCGAGGGCGACGGCACGGGCGTGGACATCACTCCCGTGATGATCAGGGTCGTCGATGCGGCGGTCGCCAAGGCCTACGGCGGGCAAGCGCAAGATCCACTGGATGGAGATCTACGCGGGCGAGAAGTCGACCAAGGTCTACGGTCCCGACGTCTGGCTGCCGGACGAAACGCTCTCGATCCTGAAGGAATACGTGGTGTCCATCAAGGGGCCGCTGACCACGCCGGTGGGCGGCGGCATTCGCTCGCTCAACGTGGCCTTGCGCCAGGAGCTCGACCTCTACGTCTGCCTGCGGCCGATTCGCTGGTTCAAGGGTGTGCCCTCCCCGGTGAAGGAGCCCGAGAAGGTCGACATGGTGATCTTCCGCGAGAACTCCGAGGACATCTACGTCGGGATCGAGTGGCCCGCCGAGTCCGAAGGCGCGAAGAAGATCATCCGGTTCCTCATCGACGAGATGGGCGTGAAGAAGATCCGCTTCCCGGCGACCTCGGGCATCGGCATCAAGCCGGTCTCGCGGGAAGGCACCGACCGCCTCGTGCGCAAGGCCTTCCAGTATGCGATCGACAACGATCGCCGGTCGGTGACGCTCGTGCACAAGGGCAACATCCAGAAGTTCACCGAAGGCGCGTTCCGCGACTGGGGCTACGCCCTCGCCCAGCGCGAGTTCGGCGCGCAGCCGGTCGACGGCGGCCCGTGGTGCTCGTTCAAGAACCCGCGCACCGGGCGCGAGATCGTCGTGAAGGACGTGATCACCGATGCGATGCTGCAGCAGATCCTGCTGCGCCCGGCCGAGTACGACGTGCTCGCCACGTTGAACCTCAACGGCGACTACATCTCCGACGCGCTCGCCGCCCAGGTCGGCGGCATCGGGATCGCTCCCGGCGCGAACATGTCCGATTCGGTCGCGATGTTCGAGGCTACCCACGGCACCGCGCCGAAGTACGCCGGCAAGGACTACGTGAACCCGGGCTCGGAAATCCTCTCCGCCGAGATGATGCTCGTGCACATGGGCTGGCGCGAGGCCGCGGCGCTCATCGTGAAGAGCCTGGAGAAGTGCATCTCCGACAAGGTCGTCACCTACGATTTCGCGCGCCTGATGGAAGGCGCGAAGCAGGTGTCGTGCTCCGCCTTCGGAAATGCGATGATCGAGCGCATGTAGGCGACAGCCGCGCGTCGGGCGCGGTTGCGACAGCGAGCAAAGCCCGCCGCCGGCGGGCTTTCTTTTTGCTTGATTGGCCCCATGTTCGCCGGGAGCACAAACAGGCACTGCAGCGCCGACGCCGAGTGCCGCTATCTGGCTGGAACGGGCGATGCGGACGGGCGTGCGCGTCCGCAGGAGTGCACGTCCGGGCCCACGCGCCCCGTACGCAGGCGCGCGGCCGGACCGGTGCCGTCACACGGATTGGATGTTCGACGCTTGCTTGCCCTTCGGGCCCTGGGTGACTTCGAACGACACCTTTTGGCCTTCCTTCAGGGTCTTGAACCCCTGCATGTTGATCGCCGAAAAGTGCGCAAACAGGTCCTCGCCGCCATCGTCCGGCGTGATGAAACCGTAGCCCTTCGCGTCGTTGAACCACTTGACGGTTCCGGTTGCCATAGTGCTACATCCTTGGAAAATGAATGGGAATGTCGGCGTTTGGCCAGCAAGGCTACCGACGGCAGGCATAGGCGGCAAACCGCGGGCGAACCGGCACAGCAGACTCCTCGGAGCCAAACAGCGCTTTTTTTACGCGTTCCGTCCCCGCGGCGTCAAGGCGGGGGGCGGGGATTCCCCTGCGACTTGAAAAATGTGTTGCAATCATCAAACATAGGGTCTCCCGACCCTTGTTTTTCGTTTGCGGAAGATGGCGAATCAGCAGCAGGACGGCGGCCTCCTCGAGGCGGAAAAAACCCGGCTCAAACCGCCGCCCCTGTACAAGGTCATGCTCCTGAACGACGACTACACGCCGATGGACTTTGTGGTCGTCGTGCTGCAGACTGTTTTTGCAATGAGCCGGGAAAAGGCTACACAGGTCATGCTGCAGGTCCATCGCGAGGGCATGGGCGTGTGCGGCACGTACACGCGCGAGGTTGCCGCAGCGAAGGTGGATCAGGTCATCGACATTGCCCGGAGGCACCAGCACCCGTTGCAGTGCACGATGGAGGAGACTTGAGGCGTCAGGCCGCAGTTGCCCGCGGCGGCCGGACCGGAGCGGGCGGGCAATGCGGAAGGCGTGAGAGGCAGGTCATATGATTGCGCAGGAACTGGAAGTCTCCCTTCACATGGCTTTTGTCGAAGCCCGGCAGAAGCAGCACGAATTCATCACCGTCGAGCACCTCCTGCTCGCGATGCTGGACAATCCTTCGGCCGCCGAGGTCCTGAAGGCTTGCGGCGTCGACCTCGAGGAGCTGCGCGGCGTGCTCACCGACTTCATCAACGAGCACACGCCGCGGCTGTCCGCGCACGCGGACGCCGACACCCAGCCGACGCAGGGCTTCCAGCGCGTCATCCAGCGCGCGATCCTGCACGTGCAGTCGTCGGGCAAGAAGGAGGTCACCGGCGCCAACGTCCTCGTCGCGATCTTCGGCGAGAAGGAATCGCACGCGGTGTACTTCCTGAACCAGCGCGGCGTGACGCGGCTCGACGTGGTCAACTACATCGCGCACGGGATCACCAAGAACCCGCAGCAGAAGCAGGAAAAGGCCGAGTCCAAGGACGAGACGGAAGGCGGCGAGCAGGGGCAGGGCGCGCTCGAGGCGTACACCATCAACCTCAACCAGATGGCGAAGGCCGGCAAGACCGACCCGCTCATCGGCCGCGCGCTCGAGCTGGAGCGCGTCATCCAGGTGCTCTGCCGCCGGCGCAAGAACAACCCGCTGCTCGTGGGCGAGGCCGGCGTGGGCAAGACCGCGATCGCGGAGGGCCTCGCGCGCCGCATCAACGACGGCGAGGTGCCCGACCTGCTCAAGGACTACCAGGTCTACTCGCTCGACATGGGTGCGCTGCTGGCGGGCACGAAGTACCGCGGCGATTTCGAGCAGCGCCTCAAGGCCGTGCTGAAGCAGCTCGCGGAAAATCCGAAGTCGATCCTGTTCATCGACGAGATCCACACCATCATCGGTGCGGGTGCGGCCTCGGGCGGCACGCTCGACGCGTCCAACCTGCTGAAGCCGGCGCTGTCGACCGGTGCGATGAAGTGCATCGGCGCGACGACCTACACCGAGTATCGCCAGATCTTCGAGAAGGATCACGCGCTGTCGCGTCGCTTCCAGAAGATCGACGTGCCGGAGCCCTCGGTGGCCGAGACGGTCGAGATCCTCAAGGGCCTGAAGTCGCGCTTCGAGGAGCACCACGGCGTGAAGTACGCGCCGGCGGCGCTCGCGACCGCGGCCGAGCTCTCCGCGCGCTTCATCAACGATCGTCACCTGCCCGACAAGGCCATCGACGTGATCGACGAGGCCGGTGCGGCGCAGAAGATCCTGCCGAAGTCGAAGCAGAAGAAGATCATCAGCAAGACGGAGATCGAGGAGATCGTCGCCAAGATCGCGCGCATCCCGGCGAAGAACGTGTCGTCCGACGATCGCAACGCGCTCAAGACGCTCGACCGCGACCTGAAGAACGTCGTGTTCGGCCAGGACAAGGCCATCGAGGCGCTCGTGGCGGCGATTCGCATGGCGCGCTCCGGCCTCGGCAATCCGGCCAAGCCGATCGGCAACTTCCTGTTCTCGGGTCCCACCGGCGTGGGCAAGACCGAGGTCGCGCGCCAGCTGGCGTACTGCCTCGGGGTCGAGCTCATCCGCTTCGACATGTCCGAATACATGGAGCGGCACGCGGTGTCGCGCCTGATCGGCGCACCACCCGGATACATCGGCTTCGACCAGGGCGGTCAGCTGACGGAAGCCGTCACCAAGCACCCGTACAGCGTCCTGCTGATGGACGAGATCGAGAAGGCGCACCCGGACATCTTCAACATCCTGCTCCAGGTGATGGACCACGGCACGCTCACCGACAACAACGGGCGCAAGGCGGACTTCCGCAACGTGACCATCATCATGACCACCAACGCCGGTGCGGAGACGCTCGCGAGGGGGCTCATCGGCTTCACGTCCGAGAAGCAGGTCGGCGACGAGATGGCGGAGATCAAGCGCCTGTTCACGCCGGAATTCCGCAACCGGCTGGATGCGACGATCTCGTTCGCGCAGCTCAACCACGATGTCATCCTCAAGGTCGTCGACAAGTTCCTGCTCGAGCTCGAGGCCCAGCTCCACGAGCGCAAGGTCGACGCGTCCTTCACGCCGGCGCTGAAGGAGTTCCTCGCGAAGAAGGGCTTCGATCCGCAGATGGGTGCACGCCCGATGGCGCGACTCATCCAGGACCTGATCCGCAAGGGCCTCGCGGACGAGTTGCTGTTCGGGCGCCTGGTCAATGGCGGGCACGTCAAGATCGACATCGACGCGGACGACAAGATCAAGCTCGATTTCGACGAGACGACGGAACCCGAGCCGGTCGCGTAAGCACCGGCCCCGGCAACAAGAAAACGGCGCAGCGATGCGCCGTTTTCTTTGCCCGGTCGCGAAGCGGCCGGGCGTTCCTCTGCCGAACCGCCGGCCGGCAAGGGCAGCGCGGATTCAGCCCAGCGTGTCGGCCCAGATGTTCGCGGCCCACATGAGCCCGAACGCGCCTTCCTGCGGATTCATCGCGGGAGAAAGACCGCCTGCGCCCGGCACCGGCAGCATCGTCTTCTGCTGCGCGTCGTACCGGTGGACCGAGGCGACGTGCACGGCGTCCCTGTCGGTGAGGAAGCTGTAGCACGTGTTGCTCATGACCGGCTCGGGATCGGGCGCCTGCCCCGACTGCAGCGCGACGATGGCCGCAGCGCAGACCTTCGCGTGCTGGTTCGCCATGTGCCCCGATTTCGGCATGTTGGGAGCGATCTGGATCGCGTCGCCCAGCACGTGCACATTGGGCACTTTGATCGACTCCATGGTGCGGAAGTCGACCTCGCACCACCGATCGTTCGCCGTGATCACCCCGGCCGCGCGCGCGATCGCCCCGGCGCCTTGCGGTGGCAACACGTTGAGCACGTCGACCTTGAGCGGCTCGTCCACCTCGAACTTCGCCGTGAGCGTCGCCGCGTCGACGTCGGTGAGGACGAGATTCGGCCGGTATTCGACGATCCCCTTGTACTCCTGCGCGAACGCGCGCTTGAAGAGCTCCGGCTTGGACGTGATGTCCGCGTTGCCGTCGAGCACCAGCACTTTCGACTTCGGCTTTTCCCGCTTGAAGTACCACGCCACCTGGCATGCGCGCTCGTACGGCCCCGGCGGACAGCGGTACGGCGCGACCGGAATCGAGATCGCGAACACGCCGCCGTCGCGCATGGCTTCGAGCTGGCGGCGCAGCGCAACCGTCTGCGGCCCCGCTTTCCACGCGTGCAGCACACGCGCCTGCGCTTCGGGGTTGTCCATCCCGGGCAACTGCTTCCAGAAGAAGTCGATGCCGGGCGAGAGCACGACACGGTCGTACGGAAGGCTCGCGCCCGAAGCGAGCTTCACGCTCCTCGCTTCGACATCCACGCCGACAGCGGTGTCGCGCACGACCTTCACGCCGTGGCGGCGAACGAGATTGTCGTAGCCGACGGTGACGTCCTCGATGCGCTTGGATCCTCCGAGGACGAGGTTCGAAAGCGGACACGACACGAACGCCGGGTTGCTCTCGACGAGCGCGACCTCGAGCTTGCCCTCGCTCCACAGTCGAAGGTACTTCGCGGCGGTGGCCCCGCCATAGCCGCCGCCGACGACCACGATGCGCCCGCTCGGCGCCGCACCTGCTGCCGCGCGCGGTAGTGCGGACACGCACGCGCCGATGGCGGCCGCACGCACGAATTCCCGTCTGTTCATGGGTCGAATCCGTCAGCGGGCGGGCTGTGCCGCGAACCATGCGGCCATCGCGTCGATCTGCGCGTCGGTGTAGCCCTTCGCGAGTTGCGGCATCACCGTGCCGTTGCGCGCGCCGCTCCTGAAGTCCTGCATCGCGCGCCTCAATTGCTCGCGCGGCATGCCGGCGAGACGCGGCATCCCTGCCGAGCTCTCGCCCCCGGTGCCGTGACATGTCGCGCACGTCGCGGCGAGGCTGCGTGCATGCGAATCGACCGGGGCTTGGGCGAATGCGGCACCTGCCCGCAAGCAGCAGCGCGGCGGGAACGAAACGGCAAAGCGCCGGACATGACATCGTGCAAGTCTCCGGTGGGCGAAGAGCGGCTCGCAGTGTAGATGGCGACGATGCACGCGGCAATGCGTCGGCAAGACCGACAATGTACGGCGTCGTCAGGAATCGCCTCGAGAGGCGGCCGTCTGTCGGCGCTCATTCGCGGTACGCGCGAACGCAGTGACGCGAGGGCGCCGCGGCCGGAGGCGCGGGCGGCGGTCGACGGGTGACGAATCGCGTCCCGTTCGCCCGGAATGCGTTTCCATTTGCTCCGAATGGCCGCATCGGCGACTTCCTTGTCGTCGCGGGTATGGTCGACCTTCTGCGTCAACTACTTGCGCGCGACCCATCCGTCCCGCCGGCGCATTTCGCCATGCAGTGCAGCACAACATGGGCGAATCCTCCGCGGGAGCTTTTCCGCATCGTGGAAGTCGTTTCAAAATATCTGATTTTGCTGCAAATTTTTCTCGCTGCGTCGCACTAAAGACTATTGTTGGACGGCCCGCCTTTTGCTACTTTCCTTGCTGTCACGAGCGGCTGCAGTCGCAATCGATGGCAGCCGTGAGCAGGGCCTGGGTACTTCGACCCCATCCATGCCCGCCAGACCCGCCGAGCGATCCTCGCGAGTCCGTGCAGTGGGCGCCGCGCAGCTGGGCTGGCGGCGTCCCACACCGCGATGGCGGCGCAGCGACGTCTGCGCGCATCGCCGACCAAGGTGCCGGCTCGCGCATCGTGCGCGTCCGGCTTGGCCATGACCAATGATGGGAGCGAAGCATGAACTACGACCTGGAAGCGGCGAGACTCAAGAAGGACTGGGCGGAAAATCCGCGCTGGAAGGGCATCCAGCGCGGCTACACGGCGGAAGAGGTGGTGCGCCTGCGCGGCTCGCTGCATATCGAGCACACGCTCGCGCGGCGCGGAGCCGACAAGCTGTGGCGGATGATCAACGAGGAACCGTTCGTGAACACGCTCGGCGCGCTCACGGGCAACCAGGCGTTGCAGCAGGTGAAAGCCGGTCTCAAGGCGATCTACCTCTCCGGGTGGCAGGTCGCTGCCGACGCCAACATCGCCGGCGAGATGTATCCGGACCAGTCGCTGTATCCGGTGAACTCCGTACCGCAGGTCGTTCGGCGCATCAACAACACGTTCGTCCGCGCCGACCAGATCCAGCACATGGAAGGCAAGGGCGACATCGACTTCTTCGCGCCGATCGTCGCCGACGCGGAAGCCGGCTTCGGTGGCGTGCTGAACGCGTTCGAGCTCATGAAGGCGATGATCGAGGCGGGCGCCGCGGGCGTGCACTTCGAGGATCAGCTCGCGTCGGTCAAGAAGTGCGGACACATGGGCGGCAAGGTTCTCGTGCCGACCCGCGAGGCCGTCGAGAAGCTGATCGCTGCGCGTCTGGCGGCGGATTGCATGGGCGTGCCGACGATCCTCCTCGCACGCACCGATGCCGAGGCGGCCGACCTGCTGACGTCCGACGTCGATCCGATCGATCGCGCGTTCTGCACCGGCGAGCGCACGGTCGAGGGCTTCTACAAGACCAGGAACGGCCTGGATCAGGCGGTGGCGCGCGGACTCGCGTACTCCCCTTACGCCGATCTCATCTGGTGCGAGACCGGCAAGCCCGACCTCGCATTCGCGAAGGCGTTCGCGGAGGCGATCCAGGCGAAGTTCCCGGGCAAGATGCTCGCGTACAACTGCTCGCCCTCGTTCAACTGGAAGAAGAACCTCGACGACGCGACGATCGCCAGGTTCCAGCGCGAGCTCGGCGCGATGGGCTACAAATTCCAGTTCATCACGCTCGCCGGGTTCCACAGCCTCAACTACTCGATGTTCAACCTCGCGCACGGCTACGCGCGCGGCAACATGACGGCGTTCGTCGAGCTGCAGGAAGCCGAGTTCGCGGCTGCCGAGAAGGGCTTTACGGCCGTGCGGCATCAGCGCGAGGTCGGCACCGGCTACTTCGACGCCGTCACGACGACGGTGCAGGGCAGCCAGGCCTCGACCACCGCGCTCAGCCACTCGACCGAGGACGAGCAGTTCTTCGACAGCAAGAAGAAGGGTCTCGCCGTCGCCAACGGCTGATCGGCGTTTCACTCCCGGCATCGCGCCCTTCCACGCGGAGGGGCGCGATTTTTTTTGCGCGGCGGCAGCAGCGACGAGCAGGTGATCGGCCCATGCTGCCGATCGCCTTGTCGACGCTCGGGCGCACGTCGAGGACCGGTGTTCGGCTTCCCTGGATCGGGCTTCGCGGACGCGTCAGCGCGAAGGTGCCGTACGCAGCAGCGGGTGGTGCATGGCGTTCGCGCCGAGGCGACAATGACGGCCTTCACGTCCCGTTCAGGAGCGCGACGTCATGGTGGCCGATCCCGTCCCGCGCAGCGGCGCGCAGCGCGTGTTCTTCGCCCTCTGGCCCGACGCGCCCACGGCGGCCGCGCTGGACCGGCTTGCCGTCGACGTGGCGGCCGCCGCCCAGGGTCGCGCGGCGACGCGCGAGCGATTGCACCTCACCGTCGCTTTCATCGGCGAGGTCGACGCCGCGCGGATCACGCAGCTCGCGGCGATGGGCGCCGATACCGCGGCGCGTGCGGCGCCGTTCATCTTCGCGCTCGACCATCTCGGCTACTTCCGCGACGCGGGCGTGGCGTGGATCGGGACCCGCGCCACCCCTGAACCGCTTCTCTCGCTCGTGCGCGACTTGCAGACGAGTCTTGCGAGCGCCGCCTTTCCGGTCGATGCGCGGCCATACCAGCCGCATCTCACGCTGGCACGACGCTGCCGCCGCCGCCCGGCGGGCATCGCCGTGCCCGCGCTCGCGTGGCACGCGCACGCGATGACCTTGCACGCGTCGAGGCTCTCGCGCGAAGGGCCGGCCTATAAGGAGCTCGGCCGCTGGGCCTTTGGCCCCGACCCGGCGCCGGCGTAGGCGAGCGCCGAAGCGTCAGCCGCGCTCGACCGGCCGCGCCGGATCGGCGCTCCACTCGCTCCACGATCCCGGATACAGCAGGCCCTGCGCGAGCCCGGCGTGCGCGAAGGCGAGCATGTTGTGGCACGCGGACACCCCGGAGCCGCACTGGTGCACCACCTGTTCCGCCGCGTGTGCGCCGAGCAGCGCGGTGAGCTCCGCGCGCAGGGCAGCGGAACTCTTGAAGCGGCCTGTCGCGTCGAGGTTGGCAGCGAACGGCCGGTTCACGGCGCCCGGGATGTGCCCGGCGGCCTTGTCGAGCGGCTCGACCTCGCCGCGATAGCGCTCCGGCGCGCGCGCGTCGAGCAGGAGCAGCTCTCGGGTGCGCAGGTTCTCTTCGACGCGCCGGGCGTCGACGTGCGCGTCGCGGGGGTGCGCAACGAACGACGCGGGTTGCGGCGCGCGCATGCCGGTTTGCGTCGCGAGCCCGGCACGCTGCCATTCCGCGAAGCCGCCGTCGAGCACGGCCACCGCATCGTGACCCAGCCAGCGCAGCATCCACCACAGGCGCGACGCATACATCCCGCTGCCCTGATCGTAGGCGACGACCTCCTTGCTGCCGTCGATCCCGAGCCGTCCGAATGTCGCCGCTGCCGTGGTCGCATCAGGCAGGGGATGCCGGCCATTGCGTCCGGTCTTGGGTGCCGACAGGTCGCGATCGAGGTGCGCGAACACGGCGCCGGGAATGTGCGCCTCGCGATACGCCTCTTCGCCCCAGCGCTCCGGCGACGCGAGGTCGTGTCGGGTGTCGACGACGACGAGCGACGGCCTGCCGAGTGCAGCGGCGAGATCGGCGACGCTCACGAGAGGGGTGGAGGTCATGGCGTTCAGTCGTTGGTGATCTGCGGGGGCGTGGTGGGGCGCGTCGAGGGCGCGAGCTGCACGGCAATGATACCGGCGCGCGACGATCAGCGCGATGCCGAGCCACGACACGAACGGCAGCACGTCGTCCCACAGCACGATCCCGATCAGGCTCGAGATGACGATGCTGCTGTACGACAGCGCAGCGGACACGAGCGGCTTGCCCTTGCCGTAGGCACGCGTCATCGCGAGTTGCGCGAACGCTCCCGTGAAGCCCACGCCCGCGAGCATCCATGCATTGTCGAGCGTCACGCGCGTCCAGGGCTGCGGCGCCATCCAGACCAGCGCACCGAGGCAGCAGAAGAAGCCGAAGTAGAACACCACCCGCGCCTCGGGCTCGTCCGCCTGCACCAGCGTGCGCACGTTCCAGTACGCGATCGCGGAGATCGCGCCCGACACGAGGCCGACGAGCCCCGCGTACAGCTGATCGGCGCGCAATGTGGGTTGCAGGAGCAGGATCACGCCGGTGAATCCGAGCAGGACCGTAGCGGTCAGCCGCGGGCCCGGTCGCTCGCGGGCGAGGATGGTGAGCAGGGCCGCGAGGAACACCGGCGAGGTGTAGTTGAGCGTCATCGCGGTCGCGACCGGCAGCACCTTGAGCGCGTAGAAGAACATGAACAGCGAGACGAAGCCGGCCACGCCGCGATGCACGTGCGAGCCGAAGTGCCGTGGCCGCACCGACACTCCCATCTGCGCGAGGACGACCCAGCTCGTGAGCGCCGTCAGCGCCGAGCGATAGAACACGAGCTCGGCGATGCTGAACTGCTCGGCGGCGAGCTTCACGAATACGCCCATGACCGCGAAGCCGAGGCTCGCGACGAGCATCCAGAGCGATTGCATGACGGAGACGGAAGCCGCGGGCGCAAAGAAAAAGGGGCGAAAGCGCGGTGCTTTCGCCCCCGATGCTACGCGATGCGCTTCAACGCGGCGCGATGCAGCTGTCGAGCTCGCGGCGCAGGAACTCGTGGAAGTGCTGCATGCCGTCCTCCATGGGCGACTGGTACGGCCCTTCCTCGCTGCGTCCCTGCCGGTACAGCGCGAGGCGCCCGGCATCCATGCGCTCCGCGATCTCGTCGTCCTCGACCGCGGTCTCCATGTAGGCGGCCTGCTCGGCCTCCACGAACTCGCGCTCGAACAGGGCGATCTCCTCGGGGTAGTAGAACTCGACGACATTGGTCGTGCGGTCCAGGCCCCTCGGGATGAGCGTGCTGATCACGAGCACGTGCGGATACCACTCCAGCATGACGTTGGGGTAGTACACCATCCAGATCGCGCCGTACTTGGGCATCTCGCCCCGGTAGTACTCGAGGACCGCCTTGTGCCAGCGCTCGTATGTCTTCGTTCCGGGCTTGGCGAGGCCCCTGTTGATGCCGACCGTCTGCACCGAGTACCACTCGCCGAACTGCCAGCGCAGGTCGTCGCAGGTGACGAAATGGCCGAGACCGGGATGGAACGGCTGAACGTGGTAGTCCTCGAGGTACACCTCGATGAAGCTCTTCCAGTTGTAGTTGCACTCGTGGATCTCGACCCGGTCGAGCACGTGCGTGGAGAAGTCGAAATCCCCCATCACGCTCATGCCGGCGAGATCGGCGGCGACGTCGCGCTTGCCGTCGAACAGCAGCCCGTTCCAGTTCTGCAGCGGCGAGCGCCCGAGGTTGAGGCACGGCTTGTCCTGGAAGTGCGGTGCGCCGAGGAGCTCGCCCTTCAGATCGTACGTCCAGCGATGGATCGGGCAGACGATGTTGCTCGCGTTGCCCCGGCCCTTCAGCATGATGGCCTGGCGATGGCGGCACACGTTCGACAGGAGCTCGATGCCCTGCGCGTTGCGCACGAGCGCCTGCGCATCGTCGCGCCACGACAGGGTGTAGTAATCCCCGGGATCGGGCACCATCAGCTCGTGCCCGACGTAGCCCGGCGCGCGCTGGAACAGCACGCGCTGCTCGGCTTCGTAGACGTCGGGGTCGCAATACCAGGAGACAGGCAGTTGCGACGTCGCCGGCCGCAACTGCGCCAGCGTGGCGAGATTGGACATCAGCCTTTCCTTTCGTCAGTCTTCCAACCCAACCCAACAACCCGGGAAACTTCTCGCGGCTGTGCTGCAAGTAAAAGGCCAGCCGCCCCGGACCGCTTTGCTAAGTCAGCCGCACGAAAGCTTCGTGAAAGGCTGCACCGTCAAACGTGCTAGTATATAGGGCCAGTCGTCGCAAGGTCAATGACGCTGATGCCGCGCTCGCGCAGCTGCACACGCTGCCTCGATGCACATGCACATGCGCGCTGCGGCGCGATCAGCTGCTGCTGGCCACGGCATCGTCGCCTCGTTGCCGGCAACCCTGCGTTGACCACCGGCACCATCCCAAGGTTCATGCTGCATGCCCCAATCGTCCCCCGCCACGTTCGAAGCCGCCCTCGCCGAGCTCGAGCAGATCGTGGCCGCCATGGAGGGCGGCCAGCTTCCGCTCAAGGAATCGCTGGCCGCGTACGAGCGCGGCGCGCAGCTCCTGCAGTATTGCCAGAACGCGCTCAAGGACGCGCAACAGCAGGTCCAGGTGCTCGAGAAGGGCGTGCTGAAGTGCTTCGAGCCGGAGGGCGGCGAGAGTGAATCCTGACGTTGCCTGGGCCGTGTGGGCGCGCGAGCGCCAGGACCGCATCGAGCACGCGCTCGCCGCGGCGCTGCCGGCCGAGGATGCCTTTCCCGGGGAGCTGCACTCCGCGATGAGATACGCCGTGCTCGGGGGCGGCAAGCGTATCCGGCCGCTCCTCGCCTACGCGGCGGGCGAGCTCGCCGACGCCGAGCCTTCGCGCGTGGACGCCCCCGCGATCGCCGTCGAGCTGATGCACGCCTACTCGCTCGTGCACGACGACCTGCCCTGCATGGACGACGACGAGCTGCGGCGCGGCAAGCCCACGTGTCACGTGCGTTACGGCGAAGCGATGGCGCTGCTCGCCGGCGATGCGCTGCAGTCGTTCGCATTCGGCGTCCTGGCGCGCGCGGACATCGCGGATGCCGCGGCGGCGTGCGCGCTGCTTGCGCAAACCACCGGGCCACGCGGTATGGCCGGCGGCCAGGCGATCGATCTCGCGGCCGTCGGCGCCACGCTCCCGATCGACGAGCTCGAAACGATGCACCGCATGAAGACGGGCGCGCTGATCCGTGCTTCCGTGCGCCTGGGCGCAGCGTGTGGCCGCAAGCTCGCATCGTCGGAGCTCGCCGCCCTCGATGCGTACGCGCTTGCCGCGGGCCTCGCCTTCCAGGTCGTCGACGACGTGCTCGACGTCGAGGGCTCGGCGGCGTCGCTGGGCAAGACGGCCGGCAAGGACGCGGCCCAGGGCAAGCCGACGTTCGTTTCAGCCCTCGGGCTCGAGGCGGCGAAGGCGCGCGCCGAGGCCTTGCGACGCGAAGCGCACGCCGCGCTGGCGCCGTTCGGCTCCGCGGCGCGGCGCCTTGCCGAGCTCGCGGACTGGATCGTGATGAGACAGCACTGATGTATCCGCTGCTCGACACCATCGGCGATCCCGCCGCACTGCGCAAGCTCGACAAGGCTGCGCTCCCGCAGCTCGCGCGCGAGCTGCGCGCCTACGTGCTCGAGACCGTCGCGAAGACGGGCGGTCATCTGTCGTCGAATCTCGGCACGATCGAGCTCGCCATCGCGCTGCACTACGTGTTCAACACGCCGCGCGATCGCCTGGTGTGGGACGTGGGCCACCAGACGTACGCGCACAAGATCCTCACCGGCCGCCGCGAGGCGATGCAGCGATTGCGCATGGCCGGCGGTCCGTCCGGATTCCCGCGCCGCAGCGAGAGCGAATACGACGCGTTCGGCACCGCGCACTCCTCGACGTCGATCTCCGCTGCGCTCGGGATGGCGATCGGCGCGCAGCGCAAGGGCGAGTCGCGCAAGGTGGTGGCCATCATCGGCGACGGGGCGATGAGCGCCGGCATGGCCTTCGAGGCGCTCAACAATGCCGGCGCCGCCGGCGCCGACCTGCTCGTGATCCTGAACGACAACGACATGTCGATCTCGGAGCCGGTCGGCGCGCTCAACAACTATCTCGCGCGCCTGCTCTCCGGGCGGCTCTACAACTACATGCGCCGCGGCAGCAAGGAAGTGCTCGCCAAGGTGCCGCCGGTGAAGGAGCTCGCGAAGCGCTGGGAAGAGCACATGAAGGGCATGGTGCTCCCGGGCACGCTGTTCGAGGAGTTCGGCTTCAACTACATCGGGCCGATCGACGGCCACGATCTCGAGACCCTCGTGCGCACGCTCGCCAACGTGAAGGAGCTCAAGGGACCGCAGCTCCTGCACGTCATGACGCGCAAGGGCCACGGCTATGCGCGGGCCGAGGACGATCCGATCCTGTACCACGGCGTGACGCGGTTCGACCCCGTGAGCGGCATCGCCCCCAAGGCGTCGGCGAAGCCCGCGTACACCCAGATCTTCGGCGACTGGCTGTGCGACATGGCCGGGCGCGATGCCCGCCTCATCGGCATCACGCCCGCGATGCGCGAAGGCTCCGGCATGGTGCGCTTCTCGCAGGAGTATCCCGACCGCTATTTCGACGTCGGCATCGCGGAGCAGCACGCGGTCACGTTCGCCGCGGGGCTCGCGTGCGAAGGCATGAAGCCGGTGGTGGCGATCTACTCGACCTTCCTGCAGCGCGCCTACGACCAGGCGATCCACGACGTCGCGCTGCAGAACCTGCCCGTGCTGTTCGCGATCGATCGCGCGGGCGTGGTGGGAGCCGACGGCGCGACGCACCTCGGCGCATTCGATCTTTCGTACCTGCGCTGCGTGCCGAACATGACGATCATGGCGCCGGCCGACGAGAACGAATGCCGCCAGATGCTCTACACCGGGTTCGTGCACGACGGTCCGGCCGCGGTGCGCTATCCGCGCGGGACCGGGCCGGGCGTGCCGATCGTGGCGGAAATGAGCGCGCTGCCGATCGGCCGCGCGGAGGTGCGGCGCGAGGCGCGGCGGCGCAATCAGCGCATCGCGATCCTGGCGTTCGGCAGCGTCGTCGCGCCGGCGCTTGCCGCCGGCGACGAGCTCGACGCGACCGTCGTCAACATGCGCTTCGTGAAGCCGCTCGACACCGAGCTCATCCGGCGGCTCGCCACGGAGCACGACGCGTTCGTCACCGTCGAGGAGAACGTCGTCGCGGGCGGCGCGGGCAGCGCGGTCGCCGAGATCCTGGCCGCCGCAGGCCTCGAGGTGCCGATGCTCCACCTGGGACTGCCCGATCGGTTCCTCGATCACGGCGATCCGGGACAGATCCTCGCCGATTGCGGCCTCGACGCGACGGGCATCGCGACGGCGATCATGCGCCGCTTCGGACAGCGTCGCCTCGATCGCGTCCCGAAGCCTGCGGCATAATCGCGGCATGAACCGGCCCGAGCACCCGCAGCACTTCTTCCCGATCGCGGACGTGCAGTCCGCACCCGACGATCGGCAGCTGCCCATCGACCTCGTCGGCATCAAGGGATTGCGCTATCCGCTCGTGTTCGCGGACGCCCAGGGCGCCGCGCAGCCCACGATCGCGGAATGCAATGTCTACGTCGCGTTGCCGGAGGACCGCAAGGGCACGCACATGTCGCGCCTCGTGGCACTGCTGGAATCGCGCAGCGCTCCCGGCGAGCCGCCGCTGACGGTCGCCAACCTGCGCAACCTGCTCGAAGCGCTGGTGGTGCTGCTGGAGGCCCCCGCGGGTCGCATCGAGCTCGCATTCCCGTTCTTCATCCGCAAGTCCGCACCGGTGTCCGGCGTCGCGAGCCTGCTCGACTACCAGGCGCGGCTCGCCGGCGAGTTGAAGGACGGGACGTACCGTCAGACCCTCGCGGTCGCGGTGCCGGTCACGTCGCTGTGTCCGTGCTCGAAGGAGATCTCCGAGTACGGTGCGCACAACCAGCGCTCGCTCGTGACCATCAGCGCGCGGGCGGACGAAACGGTGACGCTCACCGACATCATCCGCGTGGCCGAGGACGAAGCCTCCTGCGAGCTGTACGGGCTCCTGAAGCGCGCCGACGAGAAGTACGTGACGGAGCGCGCGTACAACAATCCGCGCTTCGTCGAGGATCTCGTGCGCGGCGTGGCGGGGAGGCTGAAGGCCGATCCGCGCATCGACGCGTTCGCCGTCGAGGCCGAGAACTACGAGTCGATCCACAACCACTCGGCGTACGCGAAGATCAGCAGCGGGCTGTAGAGCGCCTGAACCCATTACTCAGAGTAAAACCCGCGGCGTAAGCCTTGGCAGTGTCTCCGGGGCAGTGCCGCGGGTCTTACTCCGAGCAACGGGGTTGAATCGACCGCCTCCCCATCCGAAGAAGCGCGATGTTGCCCGTAGCCGTGTTCCGATTCTCGCCCACCGAGGGGCCGGCGTATTTCGCCGACTGGCTCGAGCGGCGGGGCATCGCGCACGAGCTCATCGCGATCGACGCAGGCGCGGACTGCCGCGCGATCTTCGCGCGTACGGCGGCATCGCGATGATGGGCGGTCCCATGAGCGTCAACGACGCGCTGCCCTGGATCGAGCCGCTGTGCGCGCTCGTGCGCGACGCCGTGGCGAGCGAGGTGCCGGTGCTCGGTCACTGTCTCGGCGGTCAGCTGCTCGCCAAGGCCCTCGGCGCGCGCGTGGGTCGTGCGCGTGCGTCCGAGATCGGCTGGATCGACGTCGAGGTCGAGCAGCCGGACTGGTTCGGCGGTCGCGCGGCGTTCACCACGTTCCAGTGGCACCACGAGAGCTTCGAGCTGCCCTCCGGCGCCACGCGCGTGCTGACCAACGCGTTCAATGCGAACCAGGCGTTCGTGATCGACGATCGCCACCTGGGCTTCCAGTGCCACGTCGAGATGACGCCTGCGCTCGTGCGCACGTGGTGCGAAACCGGCGCGCGCGAGTTGCCCGCGCAATCGAGCGGCGGCGTGCAGAGCGCAGCGGACATCCTGCGCGATCTCGAGGAGCGCACGCGCGCGCTGCAGCAGGTTGCGGACAGCGTGTACGCGCGCTGGGCGCGCCGTCTGCGCCGGGAATCCGCCTGATGCCCGCGATCCGCGCGCTGCCCGATCACCTGATCAACCAGATCGCGGCGGGCGAGGTCGTCGAGCGTCCGGCCGCCGCCCTCAAGGAGCTGCTCGAGAATGCGCTCGACGCGGGCGCGACGCAGGTCGACGTGGACATCGCGGGCGGCGGCACGCAGCGCATCCGCGTGGCGGACAACGGCAGCGGCATCGAGCGCGAGGACCTGCGCCTCGCCGTCGAGCGGCATGCCACGTCCAAGTTGAGCGTCCAGGAGGATCTCGAAGCGATTGCGACGCTCGGCTTCCGCGGCGAGGCGCTCGCATCGATCGCCGCGGTGTCGCGCTTCACGCTCGCCTCCCGCGCGGCCGGCAAGCCGCACGCGTGGCGGCTCGAGGTCGAGGGCGGCGACATCGGCCCGACCGGTCCCGCCGCCCTCGCGGCGGGCACCACGGTCACCGTGCACGAGCTCTACTTCAACACCCCGGCGCGACGCAAGTTCCTGCGCACCGAAGCGACGGAATGGGCGCATTGCGAGGAGGCGTTCAGGCGTATCGCGCTCGCGCATCCCGACGTCGGGTTCACGCTGCAGCACAACGGTCGCGTCGTGCACCGCCTGCTGGCGCAGGGCCGCGTTGCGCGCGTCGAGGCGCTGCTGGGCGATGCGTTCATCGCGGCGGCGGCAAGGGTCGAGACGGAAGCGGGCCCGTTGCGACTCATGGGCTTCGCGGCCCGTCCCGCGTACGTGGTGCAGGCGAGCGGCCAGTACGCCTTCGTGAACGGGCGCTTCGTGCGCGACCGCGTCCTCGGGCACGCCTTGCGCGAGGCGTACCGGGACGTCCTGCATCACGATCGCCAGCCCGCTTATGCGCTGTGGCTCGAGCTGCCGCCGCGCCTCGTCGACGTGAACGTACACCCGCAGAAGATCGAGGTGCGCTTCCGGGAGAGCGGTGCGGTGCACCAGTTCGTGCGCCACGCAGTCGAGCGCGCGCTCGCGGTCACCGGCGCCGAGCAGCCCGCCGTGTCCGCGGCCGAGAAGCTGGGCCTCGCGGCGGCGCGCATCCCGCCGCTCGCCGGCGGCGCTGGCGCAGACCGGCTCGGAGTCGGCGCCGGGTCGCAGCGCGCTGCGCCGCTGCAGGGCGGCATGCGCTTCGATGCGGGCGAGCCGTCGCCCTTCTACGCCGCGCTGTTCGGCCCGCGCCCGGACGATCGGACGGCCTCCCCGTCGCGGGAACAGGCGTTTTCGGACGACGAGGAGCATCCGCTCGGATTCGCGCTCGCGCAGCTGCACGGCATCTACATCCTCGCCCAGAGCCGGGGCGGTCTCGTGCTGGTCGACATGCACGCCGCGCACGAGCGCATCGTGTACGAGCGCCTGAAGAACGCGCTCGACGAGCGCACGCCCGTGCAGCCGCTGCTGGTGCCCGCAGCGTTTGCGGCCACCGCGCTGGAGATGGCCACCACGGACGAGCACGCCGACGTGCTCGATCGCCTCGGCTTTGCCGTCGCGCCGGTCGGGCCCGCGACGCTCGCCGTGCGCGGCGTTCCCGCGCCGCTCGCCGACGCCGATGCGGCCACGCTCGCTCGCGCCGTGCTGCACGACATCGCGGAGTACGGCGGCAGCGACGTGCTCGCGGCGCATCGCGACGAGCTCCTGTCGACGATGGCGTGTCACGCTTCGGTGCGCGCCCATCGCGCGCTCGGGATCGCCGAGATGAACGCGCTGCTGCGCGAGATGGAAGCGACCGAGCGCGCCGGCCAGTGCAACCACGGTCGGCCGACGTGGTACCAGCTCACGCTGGCGGATCTCGACCGGCTGTTCCAGCGCGGCCGCTGACGCCGCGCTCTTCTCGTGGTGCGCGCTCGCAAGCCCCTGCCGGCCGTGCTGCTCATGGGCCCGACGGCCTCGGGCAAGAGCGATCTCGCGCTCGCGCTCGCGCAGCGCCTGCCGGTCGAGATCGTGAGCGTCGACTCGGCGCAGATCTATGTCGGCATGGATCTCGGCACCGCCAAGCCCGACGCCGCCGCGCGCGCGCAGGTGGCGCATCACCTGATCGACATCGTCGAGCCCACCGCGGCGTACTCCACCGCGCGGTTCGTCGCCGATGCGCTGGCCGCGGTCGCGGCGATACGCGAGCGCGGACACGTGCCGCTCCTCGTGGGCGGCACCATGCTCTACTTCAAGGCGCTGCTCGAAGGCCTGAGCGCGTTGCCGGCAGCGCGACGCGGACGTGCGGGCGCAACTCGATGCCCGCGCCGCGGCGCAAGGCTGGCCCGCGCTGCACGCGGAGCTCGCGCGCGTCGATCCTGCAACCGCGGCGCGTCTTGCGCCCGCCGATCGGCAGCGCATCCAGCGCGCGCTCGAGGTGTTCCTCCTCACCGGGCGCCCGCATCTCGGCGCTGCAGGGCACGCGCGCCGCCCCCGTCGACCTCGGAACGACGATCGCCGTGGCGCTGCTGCCGCCCGATCGCGCCGCGCTGCACGCGCGCATCGCGGCGCGCTTCGATGCGATGCTCGCGGGCGGACTCGTCGACGAGCTGGCCGCACTGCGCGAGCGACACGCGCTCGAGGCGCAGATGCCCTCGATGCGCGCCGTGGGCTACCGCCAGGCCTGGCGCTTCCTCGAAGGCGAGATCGATCGGGCCGCGTTGCGCGAAACGGGCATCGCCGCAACGCGCCAGCTCGCGAAGCGCCAGTTCACCTGGCTGCGAGCGCTGCCGGCCATGGCCTTCGCGCCGGATGCGCCCGGCACGCTCGCCGCGATCGAGGGCCTCGTGCTGGAGCACGTCGCCCGCGCGGAGTGACAGGACAGGCGGCTTCAAGGCGACGAGCCTCGCGTCCGGCCCGGGCAACGGCGCCTGCGGCGGCACGTGGGCGGCTGCGACGCCTCCTGTCAAATCCCCGCGCGCCATCAGGTTGCGTGCGCGACGCTTCGCCGTTAACGTTCGCGGTTTACCGCCGCGCAGCACCCCATCCGAATGCCCCCGCGCACCCTCTACGACAAACTCTGGGACAGCCACGTCGTCCGCACCGAAAGCGACGGCACGGCGCTCCTCTACATCGATCGCCACCTCGTGCACGAGGTGACGAGCCCGCAGGCGTACGAAGGCCTGCGCCTCGCCGGGCGCAAGCCGTGGCGCACCGATTCCATCGTGGCGACGGCGGATCACAACACGCCGACCAAGGATTGGGAAAAGGGCATCCGCGATCCCATCTCGCGCACCCAGGTCGAGACGCTCGACGACAACGTCAGGGCGACGGGCGCGAAGGCCTACTTCCCGTTCCGCGATCGGCGGCAGGGCATCGTGCACGTGATCGGACCGGAGCAGGGCGCCACACTCCCGGGCATGACCGTCGTGTGCGGCGACTCCCACACGAGCACGCACGGCGCGTTCGCCGCGCTCGCGTTCGGCATCGGCACGTCCGAGGTCGAGCACGTGCTCGCCACGCAATGCCTGCTGCAGAAGAAGGCGAAGGCGATGCTCGTGCGCGCCGAGGGCCGTCTGCCCGCGGGCGTCACCGCCAAGGATCTCGTGCTGGCGATCATCGGCCGCATCGGCACGGCCGGCGGCACCGGGTATGCCATCGAGTTCGCCGGCTCCACGATGCGCGCGCTTTCGATGGAAGGGCGCATGACCGTGTGCAACATGGCGATCGAGGCCGGTGCGCGCGCCGGCATGGTGGCGGCCGACGACACGACGATCGACTACCTGCGCGGCCGAGCCTTCTCGCCGACGGGCGAGCAGTGGGACCGCGCCGCCGCGTACTGGCGCACGCTGCGCAGCGACGCCGACGCCAAGTTCGACCGCGTCGTCGACATCGACGCGACGACGCTCCGGCCGCAGGTCACCTGGGGCACGTCGCCGGAGATGGTGGTCGCGATCGACGGTTCCGTGCCCGATCCCGACAAGGAGAAGGACGCCACTCGCCGCGAAGGCATGGCGCGCGCGCTTCGCTACATGGGACTCTCGCCGAACACGCCGATCGAGAAGATCGCGATCGACAAGGTGTTCATCGGCTCGTGCACGAACTCGCGCATCGAAGACCTGCGCGCGGCAGCCGCGATCGCGCGCGGACGCAAGGTTGCGCCCACCGTGAAGCTCGCGCTCGTGGTCCCGGGCTCCGGCCTCGTCAAGGCGCAGGCCGAGAAGGAAGGCCTCGATCGCATCTTCCGCGAGGCGGGGTTCGAATGGCGCGAGCCGGGATGCTCGATGTGCCTCGCGATGAACGACGATCGCCTGGAGCCGGGCGAGCGTTGCGCCTCGACGTCCAATCGCAATTTCGAAGGCCGCCAGGGCGCGGGCGGCCGCACCCATCTGGTGAGTCCGGCGATGGCGGCAGCGGCCGCCGTGGCCGGACATTTCGTCGACGTGCGTCGGCTCGTGTAATCGCGCGTCGTCGCGTCCAGCGCTTCAACGTCGGGAGAGAACAACTATGTCCAAGGCCATCGCAATCCTCGCGGCCACCGTCTGCGTCCTGACCCTGTCGGCGTGCAATACCGTCGCCGGCATCGGCAAGGACGTGGAAGCCACCGGTGCCGCCGTCGAGAAGGCGGCCAAGCAGTCCAAGCCCAAGTAAACCGTCTCGAGAAGGAAAGCCGGCCCATGGAGCCCTTTCGCATCGTCCGCGGCCTCGTCGCGCCGCTCGACCGCGCGAACGTCGACACCGACGCCATCATCCCCAAGCAGTTCCTGAAGTCGATCAAGCGCTCCGGGTTCGGCCCGAACCTGTTCGACGAATGGCGCTATCTCGATCGCGGCGAGCCCGGGATGGACAACGCGCGCCGGCCGGAGAACCCCGACTTCGTGCTGAACCAGCCGCGCTATCGCGGCGCGACGATCCTGATCGCACGCCGCAATTTCGGCTGCGGCAGCTCGCGCGAGCACGCCCCGTGGGCGCTCGCCGACTTCGGGTTCCGCGCGATCATCGCACCGTCGTACGCGGACATCTTCTTCAACAACTGCTTCAAGAACGGGCTGCTGCCCATCGTGCTGCCGGAGGACGCCGTCGGCACGATCTTCGATGCGCTCGCCGTGCACCCCGGTTTCGAGCTCGTGATCGACCTCGACCAGCAGCGGGTGGCGACACCGGATGGGGCGATGCGCTGGAAGTTCGACATCGACCCGTTCCGCAAGCATTGCCTGCTCAACGGCCTGGACGACATCGGCCTCACGCTGCAGCACGCCGACGAAATACGCGCATTCGAAGCGCGGCGCCTCGCCGAGCAGCCGTGGCTATGAGCGCGCCGGGCCGCCCCGAGCGCGAATGCCGGAGTGCGCAGCACGAAGGTAGTCCAGTGAGCCCGGTCGCGACAAAGGGGCTCGAATGAAGATCGCGGTGTTGCCCGGCGACGGGATCGGGCCGGAGATCGTCGCCGAAGCGGTCAAGGTGCTCGGCGTCCTGCAGCGCGAAGGGTTGCCGATCACGACCGAAACCGCGCCCATCGGCGGCGCCGGCTACGACGCGGCGAAGCACCCGCTGCCCGACGCCACGCTCGCGCTCGCCCAGGCGGCCGACGCGGTCCTGCTCGGCGCGGTGGGCGGCCCTCGCTACGACACGCTCGCGCGGCCGCTGCGGCCCGAGCAGGGCATCCTCGGCATCCGCAAGGCGCTGGCGCTGTTCGCGAACCTGCGGCCGGCGCTGCTCTATCCGGAGCTCGCCGCTGCGTCGACGCTCAAGCCGGAAGTCGTGGCCGGGCTCGACATCATGATCATCCGCGAGCTCACCGGCGACATCTACTTCGGCCAGCCGCGCGGCCGCCGCACCAATGCGCAGGGCGAGGCCGAAGGCTTCGACACGATGCTGTACAGCACAGGCGAGATCGAGCGCATCGCGCGCGTCGGCTTCGAGACCGCGAGGAAGCGCAACCGACGCCTCACCTCGGTCGACAAGGCGAACGTGCTCGACACCAGCATCCTCTGGCGCGAGGTCGTGACCGCCATGGCGCCGAAGTATCCCGACGTCGCGCTCACGCACATGTACGTCGACAACGCGGCCATGCAGCTCGTGCGCAATCCGCGCCAGTTCGACGTGATCGTCACCGGCAACATCTTCGGCGACATCCTCTCCGACGAAGCCTCGATGCTCGCGGGCTCGATCGGCATGCTGCCCTCGGCGTCCCTCGATGCGAACGGCAAGGGGCTGTACGAGCCGATCCACGGCTCCGCCCCCGACATCGCCGGCGAGCAGAAGGCCAATCCGCTCGCCACGATCCTGTCGCTCGCGATGATGTTCCGCTACACGTTCGCGCGTGCCGACGTTGCCGAGCGCATCGAGCGGGCGGTGCGCACGGTATTGCAGCAGGGCCTGCGGACGGGCGACATCGCGCTGCCCGGCGAACGTGTAGTCAACACGGCCGCCATGGGGGATGCCGTGGTGGCCGCGCTGCAACAGGGCCGTCGTGACGCGTGATACGATGCCGGGCATGTGCGCCGTGCCTCGCCTCGCATCGCCGTCCGTCGCGCGCCGCTGCGGCAGCGGCGCCGTGTCTTGCGCGTGCGCAATGTCCCGCACCATCAAAACGACGAAGATCACGACGGGCTGACAGCCCTCGTCGCCACCGCTTCGTCCCCCGCGAGCGGCGGGACGCCCAAGACAGCGGGGGTTGGGTGACATGAAATGAGAGTGGGTTTTGTCGGTTGGCGCGGCATGGTGGGCTCCGTCCTCATGCAGCGCATGCTCGAGGAGAAGGACTTCGCGCTCGTCGAGCCGGAATTCTTCACCACGTCCAACGCGGGCGGGCAGGGTCCTGCCATCGGCAAACCGACGCCCCCGCTCAAGCGCGCTGACGACATCGACGCGCTCAAGTCCCTCGACACCATCGTCACCTGCCAGGGCGGCGACTACACCAACGACGTCTTCCCGCGCCTGCGCGCAGCGGGCTGGAAGGGCTACTGGATCGACGCGGCGTCCGCGCTGCGGATGAAGGAGCACGCGGTCATCATTCTCGATCCCGTGAATCGCAACGTGATCGACGCCGCGCTGAAGCGCGGGGTGAAGGATTTCGTCGGCGGCAACTGCACCGTCAGCCTGATGCTGATGGGCCTCGCGGGCCTGTTCCGGCGCGATCTCATCGAGTGGATGACCTGCATGACGTACCAGGCCGCTTCCGGCGCGGGCGCGCAGAACATGCGCGAGCTGCTGCAGCAGATGGGCGCGGCGCACGCGCCGGTCGCGAAGCTGCTCGAGGATCCGTCGTCCGCCATCCTCGACATCGACCGCGAGGTTGCCGCCACGCTGCGCAGCCCCGCGTTCCCGACCGAGCAGTTCGGGGTGCCGCTCGCGGGCAGCCTCATTGCGTGGATCGACAAGGACCTCGGCAACGGCATGAGCCGCGAGGAATGGAAGGGCGGCGCCGAGACCAACAAGATCCTGGGTCGCGGCGAAGGCTTCGGCACGCCGGCCGTTCCGGTCGATTCGATCTGCGTGCGCATCGGCGCGATGCGATGCCACAGCCAGGCCCTCACGATCAAGCTCCGGCGCGACATACCGCTCGACGAGATCGAAGGCATGCTCGCCTCCGCGAACGAGTGGGTTCGGGTCGTGCCGAACACCCGCGAAGCCAGCATTCGCGATCTCAATCCCGCCGCCGTGACGGGCAAGCTCGAGGTGCCCGTCGGCCGGCTGCGCAAGCTCGCGATGGGCGGCACCTACCTTGGCGCATTCACCGTCGGCGATCAGCTGCTGTGGGGCGCTGCCGAGCCGCTGCGCCGCATGCTGCGCATCCTGCTCGAGCGCTGATCCGAAGGATGCCGGCCCGCACACCGAACCTCGCGCGCGGCACCCTGTGGTCCACGGCGCCCGCGCCGATATCCACTGGCGGGAGCGTCGAGCATATCGACGGCAGCTCGGTCGACAGCGCCGCCGGGAGCAGTGACGTAACCATGCAACATGCATAGCCGGCGCGGCCGTCGCGACGTGCCTGCACTACATGTTGTGGAGTATAAGAGCCCATGGCCCCATGGCTTGCGCTGCCCTCGCGGCGGGCGCGGCCGGGATGCCGCGGGCGCGCGTCATGGCTCGAGGGTCGGCAAGCTGATACCAAGGTTGAGCTTGCCCCTGTAAATCCATGATGTTAAGTTAGCTTCGGAAATCCGAATCATCGGAAGGGGTCGTATGCGAGCAAAGCCCATCCACACGATCAGCCTGCTGGCGAGTGCGCTCGCACTGGCCCTGCCTACGTCGAGCTTTGCGCTCGGCTTGGGGCGGCTCACGGTCGACTCCGCGCTCGGGCAGCCGTTGTCTGCCAGGATCGAGCTCAATTCGGCGTCGCGGGAGGATCTCGACTCCATCGCCGCCCGGATCGCCGATCCGGCGCTGTATCGCCAGAACAACCTCGCGTATCCGCCGATCCTTACCCGCGCCAGGGTCAGCCTCGAGCGCAGCCCATCGGGGCAGACGGTCCTGCGCGTTTCGACAACCGCCCCGGTCAACGAGCCGTACCTGGACCTGCTCGTGGAGATCAACTGGGCCGCGGGCCGCGTCGTGCGCGAGTACACGTTCCTGCTCGACCCGCCCGGCATGCCAACTCCCGCGCCGGTCATCGAGCCGATCGCGCCGGTGCGCGCCGGGGCTGCCACGCAGCGGGCCGCGATTGCGACTGCGCCAGCGGCGCCCGGTTCCGCACCGCGGGCGGTGGGCGGCGCCGCGGGTGACCGCTATTCGGTGCGCCGCGGCGACTCCCTCGCGCGCATCGCCAACCAGTTCCGGCCCGAAGGCGTGTCGCTCGAGCAGATGCTGGTCGCGCTCTTCAACGCCAATCCGATGGCGTTCGAAGGCAACAACATGAACCGCCTGCGGGCCGGGACGATCCTTTCGATCCCCGCGCCGGAGGTCGCCGGCGGCATCCCCGCGGCGGACGCGTTGCACGTGGTCCAGGTGCAGGCCGCCGACTGGCGTGGCTATCGCGGACGCGTGGCCGACGCCGCTCCGGCGAGCGAAGGCACCGGCACGCGCGAGAGCGCCGGTCAGATCGGAACGACGGTTCAGGAACGCACGCCGGCCGTGCAACCGGGACAGGATCAGGTTCGCGTCTCGCGTGAGGCGGTCCGCGGTCGACCGGGCGCTCCCGCCGCCGAGGATGCAGTCGCGCGCGATCGCGCCATGGCCGACGCGCAGGCCCGCATCGCCGAGCTCGAGAAAACGCTGAGCGACCTGAAGCGTGCGCTCGAAATGCGCAACCCGGCCATGGCCCAGCTGCAGAATCGCGCCGAAGCCGGCAAGGGCGCGGCAGCGAACGCCGGAACGACGGCGAGCGCGGGCGCGGCAGCCGTCGCCCCGAGCCTGCCCGTGGGCGCGCCGGCGAGCGCGGCCGCAACGAAGTCCACCCAAGCGGGGACCAGTGCGCCCGAGCCTGCGAAGGCGCCGGAGCTCGCCATGAAGTCGCCGGAGAACGGCAAGGCGGGCGAAGCGCCCAAGTCGCCCGGCGCCACTGCGCCGGCGCCCGGCACGCCCGCCATGACGATGTCCCCTGCTCCGACGCCGGCCCCGAGCGCCGCGGCGGGGGAGCGTCCCGCCAAGTCGACGAAGTCCGAGCCCTCCACCATCCTGTCGTACTTCGAGGACCTGATCGGCGATCCTCCCGCGTGGATGCTGGGCGCGGGCGGTGTCCTGATCCTGGGCGCCATCGCCGCGCTGATCGCCTCGCGGCGCCGCAAGGCCGGCCACTTCGAGGACAGCATCATCTCGGGCACCGACATCAAGAGCAACACGGTGTTCGGCTCGACCGGCGGCGGCATCGTCAACACGGGCGAGAACTCGCTCGCGACGGACTTCAGCCACGAAGGCCTGACCAACGTCGACACCGACGAGGTCGATCCGATCGCGGAAGCGGAGGTCTACCTCGCGTACGGTCGCGACGCGCAGGCCGAGGAGATCCTGAAGGATGCCCTCAAGAAGGATCCGCAGCGCCAGGAGATCTACCTCAAGCTGCTCGAGATCCATGCCCAGCACAACAAGCCGACGGTGTTCGAGCAGGTCGCCACCGAGCTCTACGCGGTGTCGAAGGGGCAGGGCGAGACGTGGCAGAAGGCGGTGGCGCTGGGTCGCCAGCTCGATCCGAACAATCCGATGTTCGCCGCGGAAGGCGCTGGCGGCGCGCCCTCCGGCCTCGTCGCGGCCGCGGGTGCAGCGACCGCAGCCGCCGCGGGCGCTGCGGCCATGCGCTACATGGACAACGACGATCCGCTGCGTCGCGCACCCGACACCGTATCGGGTGCTGCGGTCGAGAGCACGCCGCCCGTGCCGGTGGGTGTCGCCGACATCCGTAACGATGAAGGGCTCGACTTCCGCCTCGGCGACGACATCTCCATCGCGGCGCCCCCGGTGCGCAAGACCTCCGAGCAGATCGAGGCGGTGGCGAGCACAACCCTGGCGGATGCCGAGCCGGCGATCCACGACCTCGAATTCACCGCCCACGCCGCGCCTGCACACGCCGCGGCAGCGGAGCCCGCTCCGGCCATGACGATCGAGCAGCGGATCGAAGCCGCGCGCGCCGCCGATCCGGGCTTCGACCTCGACTTCCACATCGAGGAAGCCGAGAAGCCTGCCGCCTCGCGTGCGGCCGAAGTCGCCGGCGACGATGCCGCCAAGCCGGCGCAAGCGCACCGGAGTTGGCCCGCCCCCAGGCGGCGATCGATCTCGACAAGCTCGATCTCTCGTTCGATCCCGATCGCGCAACGTTCGACGACCCGACCCCTTCGGTGCTGGATGGCCAGTGGCACGACGCGGCGACCAAGCTCGACCTCGCCAAGGCGTACCAGGAGATGGGCGACGTGGAGGGTGCGCGCGAGATCCTGCAGGAGGTGCTGCACGAGGGCGACGAGCAGCAGCGGGCCGAGGCCGGCACGTTGCTCGAGAAGCTCGGCTGAGCGCGCTATCCTGCTGCATCGAGGGCGGCGGAGCGATCCGCCGCCCGTTTCGTTTGCGAGTCACGCGTGATGCGCATCGCCCTCGGCGTCGAGTATTGCGGTACGGCGTTCACCGGCTGGCAGTCGCAGCCCGACGCCCGCGGTGCGCAGGATGCGCTCGAACGCGCGCTCGCGGCGATCGCCGGCACGCCGGTGCGGGTCATCGCGGCAGGGCGCACCGATCGCGGCGTCCATGCCGCACTGCAGGTGGTGCACTTCGATGCGCCCGCGAGCCGTCCCGAGACGGCGTGGGTGCGTGGCGTGAATGCGCATCTTGGACACGCGATGGCGGTCCTCTGGGCGCAGCCGGTGCCGGATGTGTTTCACGCGCGCTTCGCGGCCACGGGTCGGCACTACACCTATCTCCTGCTGGCGCGCGCGGTGCGACCGGCGCTCGCTGCGGACAGGGTCGGCTGGTACCATCGCCCCCTCGACGCGCAGGCGATGGACGAGGCCGCGCAGGGGCTCCTCGGTATGCACGACTTTTCGGCGTTCCGCGCGGCGCAGTGCCAGGCACGCTCCCCCGTGAAGCAGGTGACGCACGCCCGCGTGAGCCGCTGCGGCGGCATGCTGCGCTTCGACTTCAGCGCCGATGCGTTCCTTCACCACATGATCCGCAACATCGTCGGCAGCCTGGTCGCCGTCGGCTCGGGCGCACGCGACGCGGCCTGGTTCGCCGACGTGCTGGCGCAACGCGATCGCACCCGCGCGGCCGCCACGTTCTCGCCCGCGGGGCTCTATCTCACGGGCGTGGACTATCCCGCCCGCTTCGCACTGCCGCCATGCCGGCGCGACGTCAGCGTTCCGTTCGCGGAGGACGCGTGAGCCCGGCGGCCGAAGGCGAGGCCCGCAGGGCGCGTCGCCGGGCGAGCGCGCACACGGCCGACGGCATTGTGGCTGATGAAGCGCGGACCGTGATGGAGGACGCGTGAGCCCGGCGGCCGAAGGCGAGGCCCGCAGGGCGCGTCGCCGGGCGGGCGCGCATCGCACGCGGGTGAAGATCTGCGGCATCACTCGCGATCGAGGATGGGCTCGCGGCTGCGCATGCGGGTGCCGACGCGATCGGTCTCGTGTTCTGGCAAGGCACGCCGCGCCGGGTCGACATCGCGACCGCCAAGGCGATCGTGGCGGCGTTGCCGCCCTTCGTGAGCGCGGTCGGGCTTTTCGTCGATCCCGACGAGGCGCACGTGCGGGCCGTGCTCGGCGAAGTGCCCCTCGCGGCGCTGCAGTTTCACGGCCACGAGCCGCGCGAACTCTGCGCCCGCTTCGGCGTGCCGTACGTGAAGGCGATCGGGGTGCCGCGCGGGGCGAAGGAGGCCGATTTGCTAGAATGCGCAGCGGACTACGGCGACGCTGCAGCGTGGCTGTTCGACGCGCCGCCGCGCGATGGTCTTCCGGGCGGCACGGGGCAGCGCTTCGACTGGTCGACGCTGCCGAAGCGGCTGCTCCGACCGCTGGTGCTCTCGGGCGGGCTCGACGCCGGCAACGTCGCCGCTGCGGTGCGTGCGATACGACCCTGGGCCGTCGACGTATCGAGTGGCGTCGAGGCGCTCGACGAGCACGGACGGCCGCGCAAAGGCATCAAGGATCCCGCGCGCATCGCGGCGTTCATCCAAGAGGTACGCAATGCAGATGGCTGAGCTTCCCGATTCACGCGGACACTTCGGTCCGTACGGCGGCGTGTTCGTCGCCGAGACCCTGGTCCGCGCGCTGGAGGAGCTCAAGGAGCACTACGCGCGCTACCGGCGCGATCCCGATTTCGTGGCGGAGTTCGAGGACGAACTCACGCATTACGTCGGCCGGCCCTCGCCCGTGTACCACGCACGCCGCCTCTCCGCGAAAGCGGGCGGTGCGCAGATCTGGTTGAAGCGCGAGGACCTCAACCACACCGGCGCGCACAAGATCAACAACTGCATCGGCCAGGCGCTGCTCGCGAAGCGGCTCGGGAAGCCGCGCGTGATCGCCGAGACGGGCGCGGGACAGCACGGCGTCGCGACCGCGACGGTGGCCGCGCGCTTCGGGATGGAGTGCGTCGTCTACATGGGCTCGGAAGACGTGCGTCGCCAGGCGCAGAACGTGTTCCGCATGAAGCTCCTCGGCGCTTCGGTGGTGCCCGTTGAATCGGGATCGAAGACGCTCAAGGACGCGCTCAACGAAGCGATGCGCGACTGGGTGACCAACGTCGAGAACACGTTCTACATCATCGGCACGGTCGCCGGACCGCATCCGTATCCGATGATGGTGCGCGATTTCCAGAGCGTGATCGGGCGCGAGTGCGTCGTGCAGATGCCGCAAGCCGTGGGCCGCCACCCGGATGTGGTGATCGCGTGCGTGGGCGGCGGATCGAATGCGATGGGCATCTTCCATCCGTACCTGCCGATCGCGAACGTGCGCCTGATCGGCGTGGAAGCGGCAGGCGAGGGCATCGCCACCGGCCGCCACTCCGCCTCGCTGACCGCGGGACGACCGGGCGTGCTGCACGGCAACCGCACGTACCTCCTGCAGAACGAGGACGGCCAGATCATCGAGACGCATTCGATCTCCGCGGGCCTCGACTATCCGGGGGTCGGTCCGGAGCACGCGTGGCTCAAGGACAGCGGGCGCGCGGAGTACGTGACGATCACCGACGAAGAGGCGCTCGCCGCCTTCCACGAGTGCTGCCGTACGGAGGGCATCATCCCGGCGCTGGAGTCCTCGCACGCGCTCGCCTATGCCATGAAGCTCGCGGCCACGATGGCCGACGACAAGGTCCTGCTCGTGAACCTTTCCGGTCGCGGCGACAAGGACATGAACACCGTCGCAGAGCGCTCGGGCATGCACTTCTATTGCCGGCCGGAGTGCGATCCGGAACGGCGGCAATGACATGAGCGCCGCCGGGCCGTCCCAAGGTGCGGGTCGCGCCCCCTCGGTGGGGGTGGGGCCGCATGAAAGCCGCATCGACGCGACGTTCCGCACGCTGCGCGCGGCCGGACGCACGGCGCTGATTCCGTATGTCACCGCGGGAGACCCGTCCCTCGACGTGACGCTCGATCTGATGCAGCGGATGGTGGCGTCCGGCGCGGATGTCATCGAGCTCGGCGTGCCGTTCTCGGACCCGATGGCCGATGGCCCGGTGATCCAGCGCGCATCCGAGCGGGCGCTCGCGCGCGGCGTGAGCCTGCGCAACGTGCTCGATCTCGTGGCCGCGTTTCGCGCGCGCGACCACAGCACCCCCGTCGTGCTGATGGGCTACGCGAACCCGGTCGAGGCGATGGGCGTCGAAGCGTTTGCGGATGCCGCGCGCAAGGCCGGAGTCGACGGTGTGCTGATCGTCGATTACCCGCCGGAAGAGGCGCGCGAGTTCGCGGCGCTGCTCGATGCGCGCGGAATCGCCCCGATCTTCCTCGTGTCGCCGACCACACCCGCGAGCCGCTTGTCGACGATCGCGGAGCTCGCCCGCGGCTACGTGTACTACGTGTCGCTCACCGGGGTTACGGGGGCGGGGCACCTCGATACGGCCGATGTCGCGCGTCACCTCGCGCAGGTGAGGCAGGTCATCACGCTGCCCCTGGGTGTCGGCTTCGGGATTCGGGACGCGGCGAGCGCGCAGGCGATCGCCGCGCATGCCGACGCCGTGGTCATCGGCACTCGCATCATCCAGGAGATCGAGGCCGCCACGCCCGAGACCGCCGCCGAGCGCGCGGCGCAGTGGCTCTCGACCATTCGTGCGGCGCTCGATGCCGCAGGCAAGCGGGCAGCGTAACCACCGGACGGCGCGCTATGGCAACGGACATGAGCTGGCTGCAGAAGCTGCTGCCTCCCCGGATCAAGAGCACGCCGGGGGTCAAGAAGACCGCGGTCCCCGAAGGGCTCTGGGTCAAGTGCCCCGCGTGCGAAGCGGTGCTCTATCGCACCGACCTCGAGAAGAACCTCGAGGTGTGCCCGAAATGCGGCCATCATGCCCGCGTCAACGCGCGGCAGCGCATCGACCAGCTGCTCGATCCGGAGGGCCGGTTCGAGATCGGCTCCGAAGTCGTCCCGGTCGACGTGCTCAAGTTCAAGGACACGAGGAAATACACCGAGCGCCTGTCGGGTGCGCTCGAGGAAACGGGCGAGACGGACGCGTTGGTCGTCATGCAGGGAAGCATCGTCGCCGTGCCGCTGGTGGTGGCCGTGTTCGAGTTCGAGTTCCTGGGCGGGTCGATGGGCTCGGTCGTCGGCGAGCGCTTCGTGCGCGGGGTTCGCGTCGCCTACGAGAACCGGCTGCCGTTCGTGTGCATCGCGGCTTCCGGTGGCGCGCGCATGCAGGAAGGCGTGAACTCGCTGTTCCAGATGGCCAAGACCACCGCGGTCCTGCAGGAGCTCACGCGTGCACGGCTGCCGTTCGTGTCCGTGCTCACCGACCCGACGATGGGCGGCGTTTCCGCGTCGTTCGCGTTCGTTGCCGACGTCGTCATTGCCGAGCCCGGCGCGCTGATCGGCTTCGCCGGGCCGCGGGTCATCGAGCAGACGGTGCGCGAGAAGCTGCCGGAAGGCTTCCAGCGCGCCGAGTTCCTGCTGGAGAAGGGCGCGATCGACATGATCGTCGACCGGCGCTACCTGCGCGACGAGCTTGCGAAGATCCTGGCGCAACTGACGCGCCAGCCCATGCCGTCGCCGTGACGTGACGGCGAAGCGCCGCCCCGAGCCCGAGCGCGGGACTGCGCAGCAGGACGCTCGTTCATCGCTGGCAGGAGCGCCGCGGACGCTGGCCGCGTGGCTCGCGTACCTCGAGACGCTCCACCCCAAGGCCATCGCGCTCGGCCTGGAGCGCGTGCGCGGCGTGCTCGCGCGGCTGCCCGTGCGCCTCGACGCGCCCGTCATCACGGTCGGCGGCACCAACGGCAAGGGGTCGACCTGCGCGATGCTGGAAACGATGCTGCGTTGTGCCGGCTATCGCACCGCGCTCTACAGCTCGCCTCACATCGCGCGCTACAACGAGCGGGTTCGCCTCGATGGCGTGGAGGTCGACGACGCAACCCTGCTCGCCGCATTCGAGGCCGTCGAGGCTGCGCGTGCGCCCGCAGGCGAGGAAGCGATCCCGCTCACCTATTTCGAGTTCGGCACGCTGGCGGCGCTGCTGATCTTCGCGCAGGCCCGCCCCGATGCGATCGTGCTGGAGGTCGGGCTCGGGGGCCGCCTCGATGCCGTCAACGTGATCGATGCGGATGTCGCGGTGCTCACCGCGATCGACATCGACCACGTGGAATATCTCGGGCCCGACCGCGCCGCGATCGCGCGCGAGAAGGCCGGCATCCTGCGTGGAGGACGGCCCGCCGTGTGCGGCGATGCGGATCCGCCGGCGACGCTCCTCGCCGAAGCGCAGCGTTGCGGCGCCGACCTGCAGGTGCTCGGGCGCGACTTCGGCTACGAGCGGCAGGCGAGCCAGTGGCGCTACTGGAGCCGCGCCGGCGAGCGCTTCGGGCTGCCCGTGCCCGCACTGCGCGGGAGCTATCAGCTCGGTAACGCATCGACAGCGATCGCCGCGCTCGAGTGCCTCGCCACGCGCGTGCCGGTGCACGCGGCGGCCGTTCGCGACGGCCTTGCGCGGGTCGAGCTGCCGGGGCGTTTCCAGGTGCTGCCCGGACGGCCGACCATCGTGCTCGACGTCGCGCACAATCCGCAGGCCGCGCGCTCGCTCGCGGACACCCTCGCCACGATGGGTTTTCATCCGCAGACCTTCGCGGTGCTCGGCATGCTGCGCGACAAGGACGTGCACGGCGTGCTGCAGGCGATGCTGCCGCGCGTGGATCGCTGGTTCGTGGCGCCGCTGCCCGGGCCGCGCGGCGCCGATGCATCGACATTGCGCGCGCAACTCGTCGCGTCCGGGGTCAAGCCGGCGTGCATCATCGAGTGCGCGGACGTCGATGAAGCGCTGCGGCGCGCCCGCGGCGAAGCGAGTGAAGCTGATAGAATCGTAGTCTTTGGATCGTTCCTCACCGTCGCGGCCGCACTCGTCGCAACAGCGGACCCGTCAGCGGACAGGACAGCGACCGCCACGACGATCCGGAACCCCAACCATTCACGCCATGGCTGAGCGAAGCGCTGCTGTCGATCCCGCGGTTGACGAGCTTCGACGCAAGGCGCGCCGGCGCCTGGTCGGAGCCGTCGTGCTGGCCCTTGCGGCCGCGGTGGTGCTGCCGATGCTGCTCGAAAAGGAGCCGAGCACCCTCGGCGAGGACGTGGCGGTGAAGATCCCGCCCGTGGACGACGGCAAGTTCGTGAACAGGCTCTCGCCCGCGGAAACGCCGGCGGCCGATGCCAAGCCGGGCACCGGAACCCCCGCGCCGGCCGCGACGGACAGGGCCGCTTCGGTCCCGTCGGCCGGCACGCCGGGCCCGGCAGCCACCCCCGCGGACGCCTCTGCAATCCACGTCGGCCTCCCCCGGCACTGCGCAGCCCGCCGTCGCACAGGCAGAGCAGCGCGTGCTGGGCACAGGGCGCGCGAGTCCAAGTGCAAGCGCAAGCGAGGCCAAGCCGACCGAGGCTTCGGCCCCGCAAGCCGCGGCGACCGGCAAGGCCGATGCAAAGCCGGCGCCCTCGACGCCTGCCGCCGCCGAACCGGCGAAGGTCGCGTCGGTCGAATCCAGAGCCGGGCGCCCCGGCAACGGAAGCTGCGGCAAAGGCGACCAGCGCCGAGAGCTATGTCGTCCAGCTGGCTGCATTCGCGGACGACAAGGGGGCGAATGCCCTCGCGTCCAAGCTCAAGCGCAACGGCTATCCGGCGTTCACGGAACCGGTGCGTACCACCCGGGGCACGCTCTACCGGGTGCGGGTCGGCACCTATGCGTCGCGCGATGCCGCCGGGGATGCCCGCAACAAGCTCAAGGCCGAAGGCTACAGCGGCATCGTCGCCACGGCGCACTAGCAGGGCCTGTGGAGAGCCCCTCGGTGTTCCGCAGCCCGGCCGACACACCCGGGCGCTGCAGCCGATGACCGCCTTCGATTTCGTCGTGATCGCGATCCTCGCGCTGTCGATCCTGCTCGCCTTCTGGCGAGGGATCATCCGCGAAGTGATCGGGCTCCTCGCCTGGGTCGCGGCCTTCGTGCTGGCCTTCATGTACGCCGGCGCGCTCGCTGCGGCGTTCGCGCGAGCGGACTGGAATCCCGCGGTCTTGCAGGTTCTCGCTTTCGCCGCCATCTTCGTGGGCGTGCTCGTCGTGGGCGCCGTCGTCGGCTCGTTGCTCGCGCGGGCGGTGCAGGCCGTGGGACTGCGCGTCGTCGACCGCGGGCTGGGCGCGCTCTTCGGCCTGGCGCGGGGACTCGCCGTCGTGCTGCTGGGGGTGCTGGTGGCGGGCGTCACGAGCGCGCCGCGCAGCGCGTGGTGGCGGGACTCCCTGCTCGCAGGGCCGCTCGCCGCGACCGCGATGCAGTTTCGCGACTGGCTGCCCGAAGCGTGGGCGAGCCGCCTCGACTATTCCCCCGGCGGACGCGGCAGGACGCTCGACGTGCGGCTGGATCAGGAGAACGAAGCATGTGCGGAATCATAGGGATCGTCGGTCACACGCCGGTGAACCAGCTTCTCTACGACGGCCTGCTGCTGCTGCAGCACCGCGGCCAGGACGCCGCCGGCATCGCGACCGCAGAAGGCGCGATGTTCCACATGCACAAGGGCAACGGCTACGTGCGCGACGTGTTCCGCACGCGCAACATGCGCGATCTGCTGGGCGATGCGGGCATCGGCCACTGCCGCTATCCGACCGCGGGCTCCGCAGCGTCGGACCTCGAATCGCAGCCCTTCTACGTCAACTCGCCGTTCGGCATCACGCTTGCGCACAACGGCAATCTCACCAACAGCGAGGCGCTGAAGCGCGAGCTCTTCCAGCTCGACTTCCGACACGTGAACACGAACTCGGATTCCGAGGTGCTCCTCAACGTGCTGGCACTCGAGCTCGAGCGCGCGGCGCATCATGCGCGCCTCGACCCGAACGCGATCTTCACGGCGGTCGCGGGCGTGCACCGGCGCTCCCGCGGCGCGTACGCGATCACGGCGATGATCGCGGGCTACGGCCTGCTCGCGTTCCGCGATCCGTACGGCATCCGGCCGCTGGTCATCGGCGTGTCCGAAGCGATGGGCGGGCGCGAGTACTGCGTGGCGAGCGAATCGGTGGCGCTCGAGGCGATGGGGTTCGAGCTCGTGCGCGACGTCGCCCCGGGCGAGGCGATCTTCGTCGATCTCGCGGGGCGCTTCCATGCGCGGCAGTGCGCCGACAACCCGGTGCTGATGCCGTGCATCTTCGAGTACGTGTATCTCGCGCGACCCGACTCGGTGATCGACGGCGCCTCGGTTTACGAATCGCGCCTGCGCATGGGCGGCGAGCTCGCCCGCAAGGTCAAGGCGATTCCGCAGGCGCAGGACATCGACGTGGTGATCCCGATTCCCGACTCGAGCCGGCCTTCCGCACTCGAGCTCGCGAACACCCTGGGGCTCAAGTACCGCGAAGGCTTCGTCAAGAATCGCTACATCGGCCGCACGTTCATCATGCCCGGACAGGCGATGCGCAAGAAGAGCGTGCGCCAGAAGCTCAATCCGATCGGGATGGAGTTCAAGGACAAGGTCGTGCTGCTGGTCGACGATTCGATCGTGCGCGGGACGACGTCGCGCGAGATCGTGCAGATGGCGCGCGAGGCGGGCGCGCGCAAGGTCTACTTCGCCTCCGCGAGCCCGCCCGTGCGCTATCCGAACGTGTACGGCATCGACATGCCGAACCAGCGCGAGCTCGTGGCCACGGGACGCACCGAGGCGGAGGTCGCGCGCGAGATCGGCGCCGATCTCCTCGTCTACCAGGACCTCGAGGCGCTCAAGCGCGCCGTGCGTGGCGCCAATCCGCGCCTGCAGGAGTTCGAGGCGTCGTGCTTCGACGGTCGCTACGTCACGGGCGACATCACCGCGGATTATCTGTCGAGCCTCGCCGAGGAGCGGCACGAGAAGCGCGGCGAGGAAGAGGCCGCGGAGGAGCAGCGGCTGGAGCTCGTCAGCGGCAACGGCTGATCGGGTGCGACCGCCGGCCCGTGCCTGTAACGCGTGGTCGCCCGCCGCGAAGCCGATGCCCGAAATTGAAATGCCCGGCAACGCCGGGCATTTCGGGAAGGCGAATGCGCAGGGGCTACTTCGCGGCCTGCACCATGTAATCGACCGCGGCCATCACGTCCGCATCGGGCAGCGCCGTGTTCCCGCCCTTCGGCGGCATCGCGTTCTTGCCCTTGAGTGCGCTGTTGTGAAGCGTGTCGATGCCCTGCTTGATGCGCGGAGCCCACGCGGCCTTGTCACCGAACTTCGGTGCACCCGCCACACCCGAGGCGTGACAGACCATGCACACCGTGTCGTAGACCTTCTTGCCGTCGGGCTTGGCGCTCGCTGCCGCCGCGGCGGCGGGCGCTGCAGCGGTCGCGGCTGCCCCGCGGCGCCGGTTGCGGCGTGCCCGTCATCACCGCGCCCGTGCCCACGTTCATCATGTACTCGATCGCACGCTTCACTTCGGTATCCGAGAGCTCGGCCATGCCCCCGCGCGCCGGCATGCCGGCGTGGCCACGCAATGCCGATTGCGTGACGCTCGCGAGACCGCGCTTTGCACGATCCCGCCATGCGACCTGGTCGCCGACCTTCGGAGCGCCGTTGACGCCCGTGCCGTGACACTTGGAGCATACGGCTTCGACGACCTGCTGCCCCGTGCGCTCTGCTGTCCCGGCAGCCGGCGCGGCCGCAACGGGCGGCGCCGTCCAGTTCGCGCCCGCCGCATTGGCCATGTAAGCGACGCCGCGCTGCACTTCCTCGTCGGTGAGGTCCGGGTTGCCGCCCTTGGGAGGCATCCCGCGGATGCCGCTGATGGCGTGCTGCACGGCGACCTTGTCGCCCTGCGCGATGACGCGCGTCCACGCCGCCTTGTCGCCGAACTTGGGCGAGCCCGCGAGGCCCGCCTCGTGACAGTTCTTGCACACCTGCTGGAACACCTGCTCGCCCGTGCGCTGGCCGCTCGGGCCGCTCGCTTCGGCGAGCAGCACGTCGCCGACGGGCTTGATGCGGGCGAGCACGCCGCTGTCGTCGCCGGGCGCGTCCTTGAAGTGCCCGGTCACGAGTTGGGTGATTAACGCGATCAGGATGATCGGAACCAGGAAAGCCAGGGCGACCACCACCAGCAGCTGCTTCCAGTTCTTGATCGGTGACGAATGCTCTTCGCTCATGGGTTCAGGTGGTAGGTGCAGGGCGCGTGGGCAGTGCAGCCGCGACGCGCGCAGAAGCGGCGCCTGCGGGCAGCCAAACAGCACATTATACAGTGCCTCCGGCCGGCCACCGTTCATGCGTAGGGCCGTTGCGGTAGAATGGCGGTACGCGCCCGTAGCTCAGTTGGATAGAGTGTTGGTTTCCGAAGCCAAAGGTCACAGGTTCGACTCCTGTCGGGCGCGCCACTCCCCGCTGCAACCCCTGGTTTCCTCCCCGCTGCCCTCGCCGCCGCGCGCCTGAAGCGCCGGCGCGAAGCCCGCCCGTCGGCGCATCGTCCCGGCCCATCCAGGGCCGCCGTGCGCGCCCGGGGTCGTCCTGCGCCGCGATTGCGCCCGCGCCGCGCGAGCGCGATCATGCGCCCCCGGACCACTCGAACGAGGGAGGCGCGATGCTCGCCCGCATGCAGGAACGTCCGCTGCTGATTTCGTCGCTCATCGAGCATGCGAGCGCCTTCCACGGCGCCTCGGAGATCGTCTCGCGCACCGTCGAGGGCCCGCTGCACCGCTGCACCTATGCGGACATCCACCGCCGCGCGAAGCAGGTCGCGAATGCGCTCGCTGCGCTGGGCGTCGCGCCCGGCGATCGCATCGGCACGCTCGCGTGGAACGGCTTCCGCCACATGGAGCTGTACTTCGGCGTGTCCGGCAGCGGGGCGGTGCTGCACACGATCAACCCGCGGCTCTTTCCCGAGCAGATCGCCTACATCATCGATCACGCGGCGGACCGGTACGTCTTCTTCGACCTCACCTTCGCGCCACTGGTGGCCAAGCTCGCGCCTCAGCTCAAGCAGGTGAAGGGGTTCATCGCGATGACCGACCGGGCGCACATGCCGGCGCTCGAGGTGCCCGACCTCATCTGCTACGAGGACCTGGTGTCCGCCCAGTCCGCGGAGTACGCGTGGCCCGCGTTCGACGAGAACACGGCTTCGTCGCTGTGCTACACGTCGGGCACGACGGGCCATCCGAAGGGCGTGCTCTACTCGCACCGCTCCACCGTGCTGCACTCGTGGGCGGTGTGCATGGCCGACGGCCTCGGGATGTCGATCAACGACTCCGCGCTCCTCGTCGTGCCGATGTTCCACGTCAACGCCTGGGGCACGCCGTACGCGGGTGCGATGTGCGGCGCGAAGCTGGTGCTGCCCGGTCCCGGTCTCGACGGCAAGAGCGTGTACGAGCTGCTGCGCGACGAGAAGGTCACGCTCGCGCTCGGCGTGCCGACCGTCTGGCTCATGCTCTTCAATCACGTCGAGACGAATCGCCTCGACCCGCGCGCGGACCTGGTGCTGAAGCGTGTGGTGATCGGCGGTTCGGCCGCTCCGCGTTCGATGACCGAGAAGTTCGACGTGCTGTTCGATGCTGCCGTCCTGCACGCCTGGGGCATGACGGAGATGTCGCCCGTCGGCACGGCGTGCATCACGCTGCCCAAGCACGCGCAGTGGACGCGCGAGCAGCGCATCGACCTGCAGCGCAAGCAGGGGCGACCGGTGTACGGCGTCGAGCTCAAGATCACCGACGACGCGGGTCGGCGGCTGCCGCACGACGGCGTGGCTTCCGGGCATCTCATGGTGCGCGGGCCGTGGATCACCCGCGGCTATTTCCGCGACGAGGCGAACGTGCTCGACCCCGAGGGCTTCTTCGACACCGGCGACGTGGCGAGCATCGATCCCGACGGCTACATGCAGATCACCGATCGCTCGAAGGACGTGATCAAGTCGGGCGGCGAGTGGATCTCCTCGATCGACCTCGAGAACGCGGCGGTCGGCCATCCGGCCGTGGCCGAAGCGGCGGTGATCGGCGTCGCGCATCCGAAGTGGCAGGAGCGACCGCTGCTCGTCGTGGTGAGAAAGCCCGGACAGGACGTCACGCGCGAAGAGCTCCTCGCCTACATCGCCGGGAAGGTTGCCAAGTGGTGGGTCCCCGACGACGTGGCGTTCGTCGCGGAATTGCCTCACACCGCGACGGGCAAGCTCCAGAAGGTGAAGCTGCGCGAGATGTTCCGCGAGTACCGTTTCGGCGCGTGACCCCGAACCCCACCCGAATTGTCCCGAACGACTGCTCGGGACAATGGGGTTCAGGTCTTGGCGTCGCGGATCATGTTGCGCGCGATCACGAGCTGCTGGATCTGGCTCGTGCCCTCGAAGATGCGAAAGAGGCGCACGTCGCGGTAGAAGCGCTCGATCGCGTAGTCGCTGACATAGCCGGCGCCGCCATGGATCTGCACGGCGCGATCGGCCACGCGGCCGCACATCTCGGAGGCGAAGAGCTTGGCGCAGGAAGCTTCCGTCGACACGTCGCGGCCCTCGTCGCGCTTTCTCGCCGCATCGACGACCATGCATTTCGCGGCGTAGATCTCGGTGCGGCTGTCGGCGAGCATCGCCTGCACCAGCTGGAATTCGGCGATCGGCTGGCCGAACTGCCGGCGCTCCATCGCGTAAGCCAGCGCGTCGGCGAGCATGCGCTCCGCGAGGCCCACGCACACGGCGGCGATGTGCAGGCGCCCCTTGTCGAGCACCTTCATTGCCGTTCTGAACCCGACGCCCTCGCGGCCGCCGATGAGCTGCCCTGCCGGCACGCGGCAATGCTCGAAGATCACGTCGCACGTGTGCGCGCCGCGCTGGCCCATCTTGCGGTCGATGCGGCCGAGGCTGACGCCCGGCGTGCCGCGCTCGACGATGAACGCGGAGATGCCGCGCGCGCTGCGGTCGCCCGGATCCGTGCGCGCCATCACCGTGAAGATGCCCGCCTCCGGCGCGTTGGTGATGTAGCGCTTGGTGCCGTCGAGCACGTAGTGCACGCCGTGCGCGTCCTCGACCTTGCGTGCGCTCGTCGTGAGCGACGCCGCATCGGAGCCCGAGCCCGGCTCGGTGAGCGCGAACGACGCGACGAGCTCGCCCGTGGCGAGGCGCGGCAGATACTTGCGCTTCTGCTCCTCGGTGCCGTCGATGATGATGCCCTGCGAGCCGATGCCGTTGTTCGTGCCGAACATCGAGCGGAATGCAGGCGAGGTGTGGCCGAGCTCGAACGCGACCAGCACTTCCTCCTCCATCGTGAGGCCCAGCCCGCCGTAGGCCTCCGGGATGGACAAGCCGAAGAGGCCCATCGCCTTCATCTGCGCGACGATGTCCTCGGGGATGGCGTCGGTGTCCGCGACGACGCTTTCCGCGGGCACGAGCCGCTCGCGCACGAAGCGCGCGATTTCGTCGACGAGTGCCGCGAGCGTGTCGGGATCGCGGATCACGGCGTCAGAGCACGCTCGTGGGCGGGAACGACGGCTTGCGCTTCTCGCGGTGCGACGCGAGCCCTTCGCGCACTTCGGGCCCGGTGAAGCCCAGCATCTCGAGCGCGACCGATGCATCGAACGCCGGCCCCGCCATGCGGAACCAGTTGTTGAGCGCGTACTTGGTCCAGCGGATCGCCGATTGCGCGCCGGTGGCGAGGCGCGTGGCCACGTCGAGCGACGTGCGCTCGAGATCCGCATCGTCGACGCACATCGACACCAGGCCGAGCTCCTCGGCACGCTCGCCGCGTCACGGGCTCGCACAGCAGCAGGTGATACTTGGCCTTCGCCATGCCGCACAGCAGCGGCCACAGGATCACCGAATGATCGCCGGCGGCGACGCCGAGCCGCGTGTGGCCGTCGACGATCTTGGCGGAGCGCGCGGCGATGGAGATGTCGGCCAGCAGTGCCGCGACGAGTCCGGCACCGACGGCGGGGCCGTGGATCGCGGACACGACCGGCTTCGAGCAGTTGATGATGTTGTAGACGAGGTCCTTCGCCTCGCGCCACGTGCGTGCGCGCGCCTCGAAGTCGTTGATGATCTCCTCGATCATCTCGAAGTCGCCGCCGGCCGAGAAGCCCTTGCCGGCGCCGCGCAGGATGACCGCATTCACATCCGGATCGCGCTCGACCTCGCGCCAGACTTCGGTGAGCTCGCGGTGGCCGTTGGCGTCGAGCGCGTTGAGGCGCTCGGGCCGATTGAGGGTGATGCGCAGCACGCGCGGCGCGGGTTCATCGAACACCAGCTGGGTGTATCCGGCGTAACGATTCGACATGGCGACGCTCCGGGTGAGGGCGGGATCGGGCGCTTGCGAGGAGGCGCTGCGGTGCAAGCCCGCCGTGGTGCGCGCGGCGCTGCACGTTCGGCGTCGGCACGTCGGCGTGTGCCTCGGCGGGCCGCGCTTCGGCGATCAACCGCGGTACAGGCGTGCGAGCTCCACGATTTCGCGCGCGGTCTTCACGTGCGCGGAGTCGATGTGCTCCCCGTCGTAGATGACGGCGGCGCGACCGGCCGCCTGCGCCTCGTCGAACGCCGCGATCATGCCGCTGTAGTACGCGACGTCGGCGTCCGAGGGGCTGTACACCTCGTTGACGATGGGCACGTTGGACGGATGCAGCAGCATCTCGCCCATGTAGCCCAGGCGTCGATTGGCGGCAGCGGCCGCCTTCAGCCCTTCGAGGTCGTGCACTTCCTGCCACAGGCCGCCGATGGCGCTCTTGCCGGCGGCACGCGCGGCGACGACCGCCATCGATCGCCAGGCGAGGCTTTCGAGGCCCTCCCGCGTCCACTGGAAGCCGACGGCACGCGCGACGTCGCCGTTCTTCGCGGCCACGCACGCCAATGCGCCGACGCGCGGGCGCACGGCGATCTCGTGCGCGAACTGCAGCGAGCGTGCCGTCTCGAGCGTGGCCACGATGCCCACGGTTCCCGCCGCAAGGCCGTTGCGCAGCTCCACTTCGGCGATCATCGCCGACGCGATGTCCACGTCCTCGGGCCCGTTCGGCTTGGGCAGCACGATGCCTTCCAGCCCGGGCACCGCGACGGCGGAGAGATCCTCGAAGCTGTAGAGGTACGGGCTGCGGTTGATGCGCACGTACACGCGCTGTCCGCGCTGCGCGAGATCGCCGATGCGGCGCGCGACGAGCGCACGGGCATCCTCCTTCGCCGCTGCGGGCACGCTGTCCTCGAGGTCGAGGATGATGGCGTCGGCCCCGGCACCGACGACCTTGTCGAACCACGATTCGCGATTGCCGGGGACGAACAGGAACGATCGGATCGGTTTCAAGCGTTGCCTCCTTTCTGGAGCGTGGCGTTACCCGCGTGCGGCATCTGGAACTTCATGCGAGATTCGGAACACCGGAAGCCGATAGGACTCCGGCCCAAGCAGCCCATGCGCCGCGCTTCCTCCGTCGGTTGCGGCCGCCCGGACTTGCGGACCGGCGCAAACGATTCTACGATGCGCGTGCGTCAAACGGAATAGCATTCGCCATCCGGAACTCGCATCGGGCAGGGCTGCGAACGCCTGCCGTCGCGTTCCGAGCCCGCCCGCATTTCGCTGCACCGATCGCCCGCTGCCGCATTTCCCGCTGCCCATTCTCGTCTGCGCTCGACCATGACTCCAACGAAGACGACCAAGCTCACGCCGCCCGCGAAAGCGGCGCGTGCACGCGCGACGGGAGCGCAGATGGACGCTGCGCGCGCGACGCGAACGGCGATGGCGCCGCGCAACGCCGACGCCGGTCCGCGCTCGCTCCTGCGCACGCTGCGCATTCTCGAGCGCCTTGCCGCGGTGCCCGACGGCATGACCCTCGCCGCGTTGAGCGTCGCCCTCGGCTCGCCCAAGAGCAGCCTGCTCGGGCTGCTGAGACCGCTGTGCGGCTACGGCTACATCCTGCACGCGGACGGCGCGTACGTGCTCGGCCCTGCCGCGTACCGGCTGGGCGTGTCGATCATGCCGACCTTGTCGATGACCCGCATCGCGCATCCCGTCATGCGCGAGCTCGTCGAGGAGACGCAGGAGACGGTGCTCATCGCCGTGCTCGATCGCGTCGCCGGCCGCGTGACGTATGTCGAGAAGTTCGAGAGCTCGCGCTCGATCCGCTACACCGTGCCGCTCGGTACGTCGCGTCCGCTCTACGCATCGGCGGCCGGACGCGTGCTGCTCGCGTACGGCGATCAGGAGTACATCGAGCGCTACCTGCGCACCGAGCGCTTCGAGCCCTTCACGCCCAATACCCTCACCGATCCGGAGGAACTGCGACGCGTCCTGGTGCAGGTGCGCAGGGACGCTCTCGCGATCACGCTCGGCGAGATCGCGAGCGATGTCTGCGCTTTCGCTGCGCCGATCTTCGATCACCAGGGACGAGCGATCGCGGCGCTCGCCATGGCCGCCCCGATCGGTCGCACGCGCTCGACGTCGCAGGCGCTCGCGACGCAGGTGCGCGAAGCGGCCGAGAGGATCTCGTTCGGCTTCGGCCATGCGCCGGCCTCGTTGAAGGTCGCGCCCGCGCCCAAGGAGTCCGGCAGTGCGCACGCGGCGGGTGCGCGCGCGGCGCGCGCGCCCGGCGGCAAGCGAAGGGCGGCGTGATGGCGGCGATGCCCGGGCGCGCGCCCGACTGAGCGAGGCGGTCGAAGGTGCGGTCGCAGGGGCGCGCTGCGTCACGCGCGCCGCGGCGCGCGCCGATTTGCGGCACAACGTGGCATGCGGGGTCGGGCATGTCCGCGGATGCCGCGCGCTCCCGGGTTGCGGAAAGCGTGCAACGCCCGTGCACTACAAGCGCGGCGCGAGGTCGGCCGCGACCGATGTCAAGCCGGCACGACAGTTGCTGCATCCAGGCGCGGTATCGTGCGCTGCGCTGTGATGCAGTGACCGCGCGAGGAGGCGACGTGGTCCGACGCGCAGGCTCCAACGGGGCGTGCGGCGGCGAGGCATGCGTGCCCCATCCGGCCGCCGGACGGGAAGTTTTTGCCGAATGGCGGCGATTTTCGGACTGTTTGCAAATTGCTGCCGTTTTCATGCTTTTGCCCCGTCGCGGCCGGGGTTGCCCGGACCGACAAATTGCGCACCACAAATCGAACCGCGTCCAATGCTTACGCACTGCCGCCACGCCCTGAAGCGCATCCCGTGCCGGCTGTCGTCGGCAATGCCGATTTAAGCTATGCTTTACGGCTTGCAGGCCCGCTCAATCAACTCTGTCGCCGCCTCACGGTGTCGCTGCTCGAGGAGATGGTCATGAGGATCCGTTGGTCAACGTCGTTGCGCGCCGTATCGTCGCTGCTCCTGGCGGCGGTTGCGGGCCTGCTCGTGGCCGCTTGTGCGACGACTTATCCGCCCGCGCCCACGCTGGCCGCGTCGCCCGACTACAACTACCTGATCGGGCCGGGCGACATCGTGAACATCGTCGTCTGGCGCAACCCGGAGCTGTCGACGACCGTTCCGGTGCGACCCGACGGCAAGATCGCCACCGCGCTCGTCGAGGACCTGCCGGCCCAGGGCAAGGATTCGACCACGCTCGCCCGCGACATCGAGAAGGCGCTTGCCAAGTACATCCGCGATCCGATCGTCACGGTGGTCGTCACCAACTTCGTCGGCCCCTACAGCGAGCAGATTCGCGTCGTCGGCGAAGCGACCAAGCCGCAGGCGCTGCCGTACAAGCAGAAGATGACGCTGCTCGACGTGATGATCGCCGTGGGCGGCATCACCGACTTCGCCGACGGCGAACAACGCCACGATCCTGCGCACCGCCGACGGCAACAAGCAATACTGGTGCGGATCAAGGACCTGCATCAAGCGCGGCGACGTGTCGGCCAACGTGGAGATGAAGCCCGGCGACGTGCTCATCATTCCGCAGAGCTGGTTCTGAGGTCCGGCGCAGGCCGAGCCGGCATCCGCCGGCGTTCCAGGGCATCCCGAAGAGCAACGCGATGGACGATCTACTCCGCCAGGCATTGACCATCCTCAGGGGCATGTGGCAGCGCCGCTGGATCGGGCTCGCGGTGGCGTGGGTCGTCGGCATCGCGGCGGCCACGTTCATCCTGCGGATGCCGGACCGGTACGAGGCTTCCGCGCGGATCTACGTCGACACCCAATCCATGCTGAAGCCGCTGATGTCCGGGCTCGCCGTGCAGCCGAACGTCGAGCAGCAGATCGCGATCCTCAGCCGGACGCTGATCAGCCGGCCCAACGTGGACAAGCTGATCCGCATGGCCGATCTCGACCTCGCCGCCAAGACGCGCGAGGACCAGCGAGCGCATGATCGACGACCTCACGCGCACGCTGCAGATCGACCGCGCGGGACGCGACAACCTGTACACGCTTGCCTACCGCGACACCGATCCGGCGCGTGCCAACCGCGTGGTGCAGTCGCTGGTCTCGATCTTCGTCGAGTCGAGCCTCGGCGGCAAGCGCAAGGATACCGACGCCGCGAAGAAGTTCATCGACGAGCAGATCAAGATCTACGACAAGAAGCTGCAGGATGCGGAGAACCGGCTGAAGGACTTCAAGCTCAAGAACATGAACCTCGCGAGTGCCGACGGCAAGGACTACTACGGCAAGATGGGCGAGGTGAGCGCGGTGCTCACTCAGGCGCGGCTCGACCTGCGCGAGGCCGAGAACTCGCGCGACGCGCTCAAGCGCCAGCTCAGCGGCGAGCAGGAACCGGTGCTGCTGCCGGACACGCCGGAGCCGATGACCGCAGGACCGATCGCGGTGCCCGAGATCGATGGCCGCATCGACGCCCTGAAGCGCGCCCTGGACACGATGCTGCCTGCGCTACACCGACGAGCATCCGGACGTGTCAGGGCGCGAAGCGGGTGATCGCGGAGCTCGAGGAGCAGCGCGAGCACGAAGTCGCCGCCATCGCAGAAGCGGATGGCGCGCGCGACCAAGGCGACGCCGCGGCCCGCAACCCAGCGCAACCCGGTGTACGCAGCAGCTCAAGGTCGTCGCTCGCCGAGGCCGAGGCCAACGTCGCGTCGCTGCAGGACGCGCGTGGCGGAGTACGAGTCGCGCTACGCGCGGCTCAAGCAGTCGGCGCGCATGGTGCCGCAGATCGAGGCCGAGTTCGCGCAGCTCAATCGCGACTACGACGTCAACAAGAAGAACTACGAAGCGCTGGTCGCGCGCCGCGAGTCCGCCGAAATCTCCGGGCGAGATGGAGGCAGCGGCCGGCGTTGCCGACTTCCGCCTGATCGACCCGCCGCGGGTGTCGCCGCGGCCGGTGGCTCCGAACCGCGTCGTGCTCTTCCCGCTGGCGCTGCTCGCGGCGCTTGCGGCCGGGCTCGTGTCGCGAGCTTCGTCGTGAGCCAGCTCTGGCCGACGTTCCTCGACTCGCGCGCGCTGCGCGACGTCGACCGGGCTGCCGGTGCTCGGCACCGTGTCGATGTCGTGGGCGACGCGCAGAAGCGCAGGGAGCGTCGCGGCCTCGTCGGTTTCGCTGTCGGGGTTCCTGGCGCTTCTCGGTTCCTTCGGCGCGGGATTGCTGATCGCTCGTGCCTGCACTCGGCGCGCGCCGTCTAGGAACCGGCCATGAGCCTGATCGAACAAGCAGCCAAACGCCTCGAGGAGCTGCGCCGCGCGGGCGTCGACGTGCCGGGACGTCACGGCGTCCGAAGCGCGCCCGGGCGAGCCGGGGCCCGCCGCGAACGCGCTCGACCTCCACGTCGCGCGACCCATGACCGGCGCGGACGCAGCGGAGACTTCGCGCCAGCCGGCGCGCGCCGTGCCCGCGGCACGCGACAGCACGCGCCAGTCGCGGCAGATCCATCTCGACCTCGCGCGGCTCGCCGCTGCGGGCATCGTCACGCCCGATGCACCCGGCTCGCAGATCGCCGACGAATTCCGCGTCGTCAAGCGGCCGCTCATCGCCAACGCGACCGGCAAGGGCGCAACCCCGATCCGCAACGGCAACCTGATCATGATCACCAGCGCGTTGCCGGGCGAGGGCAAGAGCTTCACCGCCGTCAATCTCGCGATGAGCATCGCGATGGAGCTCGATCACACCGTCCTGCTCGTGGACGCCGACGTCGCGCGCCCGTCGCTGCCGGCCATGCTCGGACTGCCGGAGAGCCAGGGCTTGCTCGACCTGCTCGTCGACGATCGCATCGACCTGAGCGACGTCATGCTGCGCACCGACGTCGACAAGCTCTCGATCCTTCCGTCCGGCACGAAGCATCCGCGCGCGACGGAGCTGCTCGCGAGCGAGGCCATGATGCGGCTGCTCGACGACATGGCGAAGCGCTACGCGGACCGCATCATCGTGTTCGATTCGCCGCCGCTGCTCGTCACCACCGAGTCTCGCGTGCTCGCGACGCACATGGGGCAGGTCGTGATCGTGGTCGAGGCGCAGCGCACGCTGCAGTCCGCGGTGCAGCACGCCCTTGCCACCGATCGAGGCCTGCCCGGTCAAGATGATGATGCTCAACAAGGGTCGCGCCGGGCCCGCAGCCGGCGGCTATGGCTACGGTTACGGCTATGGCTACGGCTATGGCTATGGCCGCTGACGCACGAGCCGCCTCGCCCCGGCCCGTCACGGCCTGCCTCTGGGCCCTTCTCCTCAGCAGCACCGCCTTCGCGCAAGGCGCGCCGGGCCCCGCCGATGGCGGCGCGGCGGCGTCCGACAGCCCGTCCGGGCATGCCCGCGGGCGCGGCGGCTTTCAGATCACGTCGTCGGTCTCCCTCAGGGAAACGTACACCGACAACGTCGACCTCGCCCCCGACGAGACGCGGCGCAGCGACTACATCACCGAGCTCCTGCCTGCGGTGCAGGTCAGGGCCGACGGCAGCCGGTTGAAGGGCACGCTCGCCTACACGCTCGACTACCTGATCTACGGCCGCAGCACGCCACGCACGGAGACGCGCAACTATCTCAACGCGAACGCCACGCTGGAGGCGGTCGAGCGCTTCCTTTACGTGGACGGCGCCGCGAACGTGACGCAGGAGACGCTCAACCCGTTCGGTCCGCGGCAGACGCAATCGGCCACGCTCACCCCGAACCGGACCGAGACGCGCACCTACGACGTGAGCCCGTACGCGCGGGGGAGCTTTCGCAACATCGCTGCCGACTACGAGCTGCGCTATCGCCGCAGCGCCACGGACAGCCGGCCGGGCGACATCGGATCCACGAGCTTCGATCAGTTCTCCGGCTACCTCGACAGCAACTTCGGAGGGCCGCTGGGCTGGCGTCTTTCCGCGTTGAACGACACGAGCCGCGCCACCGGCCTGCAGACCACGCACCTGCAGAAGTACATGCTCCAGGGCCGCTACCTGTTGACCCCCGACCTGCGGGTCGAGGCGATCGGCGGGGCGGAACGCAACGACATCCTCACGGGTCGCTACGACACGACCCCGAACTACGGCTTCAGTCTCGTCTGGAAGCCGTCGCCTCGCACCAGCGCCTCGGGCCAGTGGGAGCACCGCTTCTTCGGCAATTCGTGGTCGTACATCCTGCGCTATCGCCTGCCGCGCGTGGCGTTCAACTTCACCGACCGCCGCGACTACACGGTCGAGGCGCACCGGCGCCTGCAGGCCGACGCAGCCGGTTACGCGCGCATCTACGACGCGCTCGCGTCGCGAATTCCCGATCCGATCGAGCGTGCGGCCGAGACGCAGCGCATCCTGCAGCAGGGCGCGATCCCGGCGGATCTCGGCGTGCCGCTCGATTACGCGAGTGCAGGCTCGTACGTCGAGCGCCGCCAGGATTTTTCGGTGGGCTATCTCGGTGTCCGGAACACGGTGAGCCTGGGCGCCTACCGCACGAAGCGCGATCAGATCGGCCTCGGCACCGGCATCGTCGACGTCACCGGCGGCACCACGTCGGTGCTGGACATGGGCCTGACCCTCGTCGGCAGCCACCGCCTCACCCCGTTGGCCGCCCTCGCCGCCAGCCTGACCCGTAGCCGCACGAAGGCGCAGGACAGCAGCGGAATCGCCAGCAACCAGTGGGACACCCGGGTCACGTACACCACGCGCCTTCACCGCAACGCGCAGTTCTCGCTCGAAGGCAGGCACGTGGCGTTCGACGGCGACGGCACGGCCAGCGACTATCGCGAGAACGCGGTGACCGCCACCGTCCTCGTGCCGTTCTGACGGCGCCGCCATGTACGAATCCTTCTACGGCTTGACCGACAAGCCCTTCCAGCTCAACCCGGATCCCTCGTTCTACTTCGGGAGCCGCCAGCACCGGCGCGCGATGGCGTATCTCGAGTACGGCCTGCATCAGAACGAAGGCTTCATCGTGATGACCGGCGAGGTCGGCGCCGGCAAGACCACGATCGTGCGCAGCCTCCTGTCGCAAGCTCGATCCCGGGAAGGTCGTCGCAGCCCAGCTCGTGAGCACGCAGCTCGACGCGGAGGACACGCTGCGCCTCGTCGCGGCGGCCTTCGGGCTCGCCACCAAGGACGTGCCGAAGTCGCAGATGCTGCTCGGTCTCGAGGCCTTCCTCGTGAGCCTCACGCAGCAGGGCAGGCGCGCGCTGCTCATCATCGACGAGGCGCAGAACCTCACGCCGCGCGCGGTCGAGGAGCTGCGCATGCTGTCCAATTTCCAGCTCGAGACGCACGCGCTCCTGCAGAGCTTCCTCGTCGGCCAGCCCGAGTTCCGCCAGACGATGCAGAGCCCGCAGATGCTGCAGTTGCGCCAGCGCGTCATCGCGGCGTGCCACATCGGGCCGATGGACCTCGAGGAGACGCAGGCGTACATCGAGCACCGCCTCACGAAGGTCGGCTGGAAGGGCAACCCGAAGTTCACGCCCGAGGCGTACGAAGCCGTGTTCCGGGCGACGGGCGGCATTCCACGGCGCATCAATTCGGTGTGCGATCGCGTGCTGCTTTCCGGCTATCTCGCCGGCAAGCACGAGTTCAGCCGCGAGGACGTCGACGAGGTCGCGCGCGAGATCAGCGAGGAGACGTTCGCGGGCGCGCCCAACGCGGCGGGTCCGAAGCCGGCGTCCGCGCGCGCGGCACGGCCGCTGCGCGTGGCGCACGCCGCAGTCGAACGGTCTCGGGGAGATCGAGCTCGAGGTCGACAGCGACACCGCCGGCGAAGCGTCGCGCGTGATCGCCGGCATCCAGAGCACCGACATCGAGGAGCGCCTCGAGCGCCTCGAACGGCAGGCGGCGACGACGCTCGCATTGCTGCAGCATCTGCTCGACCGCGCCCGCCTGCGCAAGCGCGAGCGCGAACGGGAGCGCAACGGCGAGCGCAACGGCGAGCGCACGTCCGAACGGACCGAGCGCGCCACCGAGCGCGAGCGCCGGCAGGGAGGCGAGTGATGTCGGCTCCCGCGATGGCGCTTCCCGCGCCGGTGCTGTGCGTCGTCGGTGCGCGGCCGAACTTCATGAAGATGGCGCCGATCCTGCGCGCGTTCGCCAACGCGGTGCCGCGCGTGCCGTATCTGCTCGTGCACACGGGCCAGCACTACGATGCGGCGATGAGCGACGGGCTGTTCCAGGAGCTCGCGCTGCCGGCGCCGGACGTGAACCTCGAGGTCGGCTCGGCGTCGCACGCGGTCCAGACGGCGGAAGTGATGCGCCGCTTCGAGCCGGTGCTCGACGCGCACCGCCCGGCGTGCGTGCTCGTCGTGGGCGACGTCAACTCGACCATGGCGTGCAGCCTCGTCGCCGTGAAGAAGGACATCCCCGTCGTGCACGTCGAGGCGGGCCTGCGCAGCTTCGATCGCAGCATGCCCGAGGAGATCAACCGGGTCGTGACGGACCAGATCGCGGAGCGGCTGTACACGAGCGAGCACACCGCGCACGCCCACCTCGCGGCCGAAGGCATCGGGGAGGAGCGCATCGTGTTCGTCGGCAACGTGATGATCGACACGCTGCTCGCCCATCGCCGGCATGCGGTCCCACCGGCCGAGACGCTGCGGCGCGCCGGCGCCGATCCCGCGGTGCTCGCCGCGCCCGCGGGCCATGCCGTGCTGACGCTGCATCGGCCTTCGAACGTCGACGACCCCGCGACGCTGCGTGCGTTGATCGAGCACGCTGTCCGAAGTCGCGCGCAAGCTGCCGATCGTGTTCGCCGTGCACCCGCGCACCGGCGGCGCCCTCGCGCGCGCGGGGCTCGCCGAGACGCTCGCGCGCAGCGGCTTCACGCTGCTCCCGCCGCAAGGCTATCTCGAGATGCTCGGCCTCATGGCGAGCGCGAAGCTCGTGCTGACCGATTCCGGCGGCATCCAGGAAGAGACGACCGCGCTGGGCGTGCCGTGCATCACGCTGCGCGAGAACACCGAGCGGCCGATCACCGTGCAAAGCGGCACCAACACGGTGGTCGGGCGCGATCGCACGGCAATCCTGCGCACGTGCGACGAGATCCTCGCCGGCGGCGGCAAGCGCGGCCACGTGCCCGACGGCTGGGACGGCCGTGCCGCCGAGCGCATCGCCGCGGATCTCGTGCAGTGGCTCACCGCGCGCGGCGCGTTGAGGTCGGCGGCATGAGCGCGCCGACGGCGACGGCCGCCCGCGAGGATCGTGAATGCGCTCACGATCGACGTCGAGGACTACTTCCAGGTCTCGGCTCTGGCACCGTACATCGCGCGTGCGGAGTGGGACACGCGCCACTGCCGGGTCGAGCGCAACGTGGACGTGATCCTCGCGCCTCCTCGCCGAGCGCGGCGTGCACGCGACCTTCTTCACCCTCGGCTGGATCGCGCAGCGCTATCCGCACCTCGTGCGCAGCATCGTGGACAACGGCCACGAGCTCGCGAGCCACGGCTTTGCGCATCACCGCGCGACGGACCAGGGCGAGGCCCCGTTCCTCGCCGACATCCGGCTCGCCAAGATCCGTGCTGGAGGACCTCTCGGGGCACGAGGTGAAGGGCTATCGCGCGCCCAGCTTCTCGGTCGGCGCCGACAATCCATGGGCCTTCGACTGCATCGAGCGCGCGGGCTATCGCTACAGCTCGAGCGTGTATCCGATTCGCCACGACCATTACGGCATGCCCGACGCACCGCGATTCGCGCATCGCGTGCGCGACGGCCTCGTCGAAGTCCCGGTCACGACGGTGCGGCTCTTCGATCGCAACTGGCCCGCCGGCGGCGGCGGCTATTTCCGCCTGATGCCTTATGCCGTGTCGCGCTGGATGCTGCGTCGCGTGAACGAGCGCGACGGATCGCCGGCGATCTTCTATTTCCATCCGTGGGAGCTCGACTGCGAGCAGCCGCGCGTGCCCGGCATCGACGCGAAGACCCGGTTTCGCCACTATCTCAACCTGCGGCACACCGAGCATCGGTTGCGGCGTCTCCTGGCGGACTTCGACTGGGGTCGCGTGGACGAGGTGTTCCTTGCCGACGCGGTGCACTGATCTCGCCATCGCCCGGCTGCGGCCGGACGATGCCGGGGGCGCCACGCGCTGGGATCGCTTCGTGCTGGGATGCCCGGACGCGACGTTCTTCCATCGCTCGGCGTGGCAGCACGTGATCGCGCAGGTCTTCCGGCACGACACGTACTTCCTGTACGCGCAGCGGGCGGGCGCCATCGAAGGCGTGCTTCCGCTCGCGCACGTGAAGAGCCGCCTGTTCGGCAACGCGCTGGTCTCGCTTCCGTTCGCGGTGTATGGCGGCGTCGCTGCAGCAACTCCGGAAGCGGCCGCTGCGCTCGAGGACGAGGCCGACGCGCTCGCGCACCGGCTCGGGGTCGAGCATCTGGAGCTGCGGCAGCTCACGCGCTCGCACGCGGACTGGCCGGCCCAGGACCTGTATTGCACGTTCCGCAAGGCCATCCTGCCCGACGTCGAGGCGAACATGCTCGCGATCCCGCGCAAGCAGCGCGCCATGGTGCGCAAGGGAATCAAGCACGGCTTGCGCAGCGAGATCGACGCGAGCTGCGCGCGCATGTTCGCGCTTTACGCCGACAACGTGCACCGCCACGGCACGCCCGCGCTGCCGCGTCGCTATTTCGAGACGCTTCAGCGCGTGTTCGGCGACGACTGCGAGGTCCTCACGGTGGTTGCGCCGGACGGGCGGCCGTTGTCGAGCGTGCTGTCGTTCTACTTCCGCGACGAGGTCCTGCCCTATTACGCCGGCGACGACGTTGCGGCACGCGATCTCGCGGCCAACGACTTCAAGTACTGGGAGCTGATGCGCCGCGCGTGCGAGCGCGGCATGCGGGTGTTCGATTACGGCCGCAGCAAGCGCGGCACGGGACCGTTCGCGTTCAAGAAGAACTGGGGTTTCGAGCCGCAGCCGCTGCACTACGAATACCGGCTGTATCGCCGCGACGCGATCCCGCAGAACAATCCCGCCAATCCCAAGTACCGCGCGGTCATCGCATTGTGGCGGCGCATGCCGCTCGCCCTCGCCAATCGGCTGGGGCCTCACATCGTGCGCAACCTTGGCTGAGCCGGACCCCGCACGCATGGCCTCGATCCCCGTCGAACATCCGCTCGATGCTCGTGCCGGCGGCGTCGCGCAGCGGGCGGCATGGAAATGGCCGCTGCTGGCGCTCGCCGGGTGCGTGGCCTGGACGATCGTCTGCTACTGGCCGGTGGCTGCGGAAATGGTGGAGACCTGGGCGCGCACCACGACCTACAATCACGGCTTCGTCGTGCCGCCGCTCGTGCTGTGGCTCGCGTGGCGCTTGCGCGGCGAGCTTGCGGCCGTCGAGCCGCGGCCGTCGCCGTGGCCCCTGCTCGCCGTCGCGGCGATGGGTGCGCTCGCGCTCGCCGGCGTGCTGGGGCGGGTGAACGCGCTATCCCAGTTCGCGTTCCTGGCGAGCGTCGTGCTCATCGTGCCCGCGGTGCTGGGGCTGCAGGTCGCGCGGCTGCTCGCGTTTCCGCTCCTGTTCCTGTTCTTCGCGCTGCCCGTGGGCGACTTCCTGCTCCCGCGCCTCATGGACTGGACGGCGGACTTCACGGTGGCGGCGCTGCGCGCCACGGGGATCCCCGTGTACCGGCAGGGACTCGTGTTCGTGATCCCCTCGGGCGCGTGGTCGGTGGTGGAGGCGTGCAGCGGCGTGCGTTACCTGATCGCGTCGCTGATGGTGGGCACGCTGTACGCCTACCTCACCTATCGCTCGACCAAGCGCCGCGCGATCTTCATCGCGTGCGCGGCCGTCGTGCCGATCCTCGCGAACTGGATGCGCGCGTACCTGATCGTGCTGCTCGGCCACCTCTCGAACAACCGGCTCGCGGTGGGCGTCGATCACCTGATCTACGGCTGGATCTTCTTCGGCATCGTGGTCGGCGCGATGTTCTGGATCGGCGCGCGCTGGCGCGAGCCCGACGCGATGCCGGATCCGAAGCGCGCGGCGAGCCGGCGCGATGGCCCTGCCGCGCCGTCGGGGTACTGGGGCGTGGCGCTTGCGCTCGCCGTGATCGTGGGAATTTCGGGTGCCGCGCAGCAGCGCGTGATCGCCTCGACCGCCGGCCGGTCCGCGCTACCCGTCGTGCTTGCGTTCCAGCCTGCGGCGGGCTGGCAGAGCACGCCGCCGATGCCGACATCGTGGTCGCCCCAGTTCGTTGCGCCATCGGGCACGCTCGCGCAGTCATTCGCGAAGGACGGTCGCACGGTCGGCCTCTACGTCGCGTATTACCGCGGCCAGAGCGCGACGAGGAAGCTCGTCAGTTCCGCGAACAGCATCGTGTCGACCAGCGACCCGCGCTGGAGCCGGGTTTCCGAGCCCGATGCTCTGGCGCGAGTGGCCGGCCAGAGCGTCGCGCTGCGTTCGGAGCGCATCGTGAGCACCCAGACGAGCGACGAGATCACGGCGCGGCAGCTCTACTGGATCGACGGTCGTCTCACGGCGAGCGACGTCGTGGCCAAGATCTACACGGCCTGGTCGGAGCTTCGCTCGGGACGCGACGATTCCGCCGTCGTAATCGTCTACGCGCACGGCAACGGGACGGCCGCCGCGCAGGCCATCGATCACTTCCTCGCCGACAATGGCGCGGCGATCCTCGCCATGTTGCGCGCGGCGGCGGGCACGGCGTCATGAGCTCGAAGCGACGCCCCGAGCGCGCCTGCGCGCCAGCGAGCGCGCACGAGCCTCCGCTCGTGCTGCACGTTCTCCATCACCTGAGGATGGGCGGCATGGAGAACGGCCTCGTCAACCTCGTCAACCGGATGCCGGAAGCGCGCTTTCGCCACGCCATCGCGTGCGTCGAGGACTACTCGGATTTCCGCTTTCGCATCGAGCGACGCGACGTCGAGGTGCTGGCGATGCACCGGTCGAGCGCCGGCGTATGGCGCCTGCGACGCGATCTGTTCCGCCTTTGCCGGCGCCTCGCGCCGGCGATCGTGCACACGCGCGGTCCGTCGGGGCTCGATGCGCTGCTGCCGGCGCGTCTTGCGGGGGTGCGCTGCTGCGTGCACAGCGAGCACGGCTGGGACGCAAGCGATCCCGGGGGCGTGCGCCGCAAGCCGGCGTTGCTGCGCAGGCTGCATGCGCCGCTGGTCGACCGCTTCGTTGCAGTCTCCGATCAGATCGGCGCGTATCTCGTGCAGCGCGTCGGGATTTCGCCCGAGCGCATCACGCGCATCCACAACGGCGTCGATACGCGGCGCTTTGCGCCTCCTGCGCAGCGCGAGACGGGCATCCTCCCGCCCGGCTTCGCCGATCGGGACAGCGTCGTGATCGGAACGATCGGGCGGCTCCAGCCGGTGAAGGACCAGGCTACGCTCATCCGCGCGTTCGCCGCGCTGGTGGGCAGCGGCGAAGCGCGCGCGCGGCTTGCGATCGTCGGCGACGGGCCCCTCGGTCCGGAGCTGCGCCAGCTCGTGCATGCGCTCGGCCTGGCTTCCCGGGTCTGGCTGCCCGGTGCGGTCTCCGACGTCCCCGCGGTGCTGCGCGCATTCGACGTCTTCGTGCTGCCTTCGATCTTCGAAGGGCTCTCGAACACGTTGCTCGAAGCCATGGCCACCGGCGTGCCGGTGATCGCGACCGCGGTCGGAGGCAACCTCGAAGCGGTGATCGACGGCGAAGCGGGAGCGTTGTTCGAGCCGGGAGACGTGCAACGCCTTGCCGGCCTGCTCGCGCGATTCACGAGCGATCCGGTCCTGCTGCGCGAACGCGGGCTCCGGGCGCGTGCGACCGTCGTCGAGCGCTTCGAGCTCGGCCGGATGGTCGGCGAGTACCAGGCGCTGTACGAGGCGCTGCTGTCCGCGACCGCACGGCCATCGCCGGCGGCGACCGCGGACGGGGGGCGTGCCGACCCGGCGCACATGTCCGACTCGCACGGCATCGGCAACTGAGGCGGAGCGAGAGAGCGCCATGTGCGGCATCGCAGGCATCTTCGACACGCGCGGCAGGCGTCTGGTGGACCACGCCGCGCTCGGGCGCATGCACGATGCCTTGCTGCATCGCGGGCCGGACGAGGAAGGCGTGCTGCTCGAGCCGGGCATCGGCCTCGCGCATCGCCGGCTCTCGATCATCGACCTGTCGACGGGGCAGCAGCCGCTGTACAACGAGGACCGCTCCGTCGCCGTCGTCTTCAACGGCGAGATCTACAACTACCGGGAGCTCATCCCGGAGCTCGTCGCACTGGGCCACGCGTTCCACACCCGCTCCGACACCGAGGTGATCGTCCACGCCTGGGAAGCGTGGGGCGAGCGCTGCGTCGAGCGCTTTCGCGGCATGTTCGCGTTCGCGCTCTGGGATGCCAATCAATCGACGCTCTTCCTCGCGCGCGACCGCCTGGGCGTGAAGCCGCTCTACTACTCGCTGCTGCCGGACGGCGAGCTCGTGTTCGGCTCGGAGTTGAAGGCGCTGCTCGCGCACGGGGGCATCGACCGCGACATCGATCCCTGCGCCGTGGAGGAGTACTTCGCCCTCGGCTATGTCGCGGAGCCGCGCACGATCTTTCGCCAGACGCGCAAGCTCTCGCCGGCGCACACGCTGCTCGTGCGGCGCGGCGCGCCGTTCCCGCAGCCCAAGCCCTACTGGGACGTGCGCTTCACGCTGGACAATGCGATCGACGCGCACGAAGCGGGCGAGGAGCTGGTGCGCGCGGCTGCAGGAATCGGTGCGCCTGCGCATGATCTCGGAGGTGCCGCTCGGCGCGTTCCTGTCCGGCGGTGTCGATTCATCGGCGGTGGTCGCGCTGATGGCCGGCATGTCGTCGAGCCCGGTGAACACCTGCTCCATCGCGTTCAGCGATCCCGCGTACGACGAGTCGCGTTACGCGCGCGAAGTGGCGCAGCGTTATCACACGAACCATCGCGAGGAGCGGGTCGAGAGCGACGACTTCGATCTCGTCGACCGGCTCGTCGACCTCTACGACGAGCCCTTCGCCGACAGCTCGGCGATCCCGACGTATCGTGTGTGCGAGCTCGCGCGCAGGAACGTCACGGTCGCGCTCTCCGGCGACGGCGGCGACGAAAGCTTCGGGGGCTACCGCCGCTATCGCTGGCACGTGAACGAGGAGCGCCTGCGCTCGGTGTTGCCGCTCCAGGTGCGCCGGCCCGTGTTCGGTCTTCTCGCCCGCGCGTATCCCAAGCTCGACTGGGCGCCCCGCGTGTTCCGTGCGAAGAGCACCTTCGAGGCCGTCGCGCGAAGCTCGCTGGAAGCGTACTTCCACGAGGTGTCGGTGGTGCGCGCGCCGATGCGCCGCAGGCTCTTCAGCAGCCGCCTGCGCGTGCAGCTCGCAGGCTACGACGCCTCCGACGTGTTTGCGCGCCATCGTCGCAACGCCGGCACCGACGATCCGCTCGCGCTCGTGCAGTACCTCGATCTCAAGACGTACCTCGTGGGCGACATCAACACCAAGGTCGATCGCGCGAGCATGGCGCACTCGCTCGAGGTGCGCGAGCCGCTGATGGACCATCCGCTGGTGGAGTGGCTCGCGACGCTGCCGTCCAACCTCAAGCTGCGCGGCGGCGAAGGCAAGTTCCTGTTCAAGAAGGCGATGGAGCCTTACCTGCCGCACGACGTGCTGTATCGTCCGAAGATGGGCTTCGCGGTGCCGCTCGCGAGCTGGTTCCGCGGACCCTTGCGCGAGCGGGTCGGGGCTGCCGTCACCGGCGATCGGCTCGCGGCAACCGGCTACTTCGATCCCGCGTACCTGCGCCTGCTGGTCGAGCAGCACCAGTCGGGTGCGCGCGACCACAGCCCCGCGCTGTGGAGCCTGCTGATGTTCGAGGGCTTCCTGCGCAACACCATCGATCAACCGGTGCGGCGCACCCTCGCGGCCTGATGAGACGTCCCCCCGAACTCGCTTCGCTCGCTCCCCCCAGGGGGGCTTGTCAGTGGCTTCGGGCGGCCGAGCGCCACTGACATGTGCGGCATCTACGGTTTCCTTCACCTCGACGGCGCGGCTGCGACGGCCGACGCGCTCGCGCCGATGGCGCGCCTCACGGTGCATCGCGGCCCGGACGACGAGGGCTCGCACGTCGATCGCGCCTGCGCCATCGGCATGCGGCGGCTGTCGATCATCGACGTCGCCGGCGGTCACCAGCCGCTTCGCAACGAGGACGGCACGCTCTGGCTCGTGGCGAACGGCGAGATCTACAACTACCGCGAGTTGCGCAGCGATCTCGAGCGCGCCGGCCATCGCTTCAGGACCGCGTCCGACTGCGAGACGATCCTGCACCTGTACGAGGAGCACGGCGACGCGTTCGTGACGCATCTGAACGGCATGTTCGGCTTCGCCCTGTGGGACGCGCGGCGCGAGCGCCTCGTGATCGGGCGCGATCGCCTCGGCATCAAGCCCGTCTACGTGGCGCAGGATGCGCGAACGGCTCGCGTTCGCGAGCGAGGCGAAGGCCATCCTCGCGCTTCCGGGCGTGCGCCGCGCGATCGACCCGCTCGCGCTGCGCTCGTACCTGTCGCTCGGCTACGTCGCCGCGCCGCGGTCGCTTTTCGCGGGCATCCGCAAGCTTCCGCCCGCCACGCTGCTGATCGCCGAGAACGGCACGGTCACCGAGACGCGTTACTGGTCGTTTCCGACCGCCGTGGACCGCGCGCGCCCGGCGCAGGAGTGGATCCGCGCGGTGCGCGCGCGCATGGAGGAAGCGGTGCGCATGCAGATGGTGAGCGACGTGCCGATCGGCGCATTCCTCTCCGGCGGCATCGACTCGAGCGCCGTGGTCGCGTTCATGGCCGCGCACAGCGACCGTCCGGTGAAGACGTACTCGATCGGCTTCGAGGGCGGCGCAGCCGAGAGCTTCTACAACGAGCTGCCGTACGCGCGCAGGGTCGCCGAGCAGTTCCACACCGAGCATCACGAGATCGTCGTGCGTCCCGATGCGGTGGCGCTGCTGCCGGGCCTGTTGTGGAGCCTCGACGAGCCGGTCGCCGACACGGCGTTCATCACCACGTATCTCGTGTCGAAGTTCGCGCGCCAGGACGTGACGGTGATCCTCTCCGGCGTGGGTGGCGACGAGCTCTTCGGCGGCTACCGGCGCTACCTCGGCAACTACTACCAGGCGCGCTTCGAGCGCATGCCCGAATGGCTGCGGCGCACCGCGATGAGCATCGGCGGGCGACTGCCCAGCGATCGGCACTCGCCTGCGCTCAACGCGTTCCGGCTGGCGAAGGGATTCCTCGCCTCCGCCGGCCTGTCGCTCGACGAGCGCTATCGCTCGTACGTCGAGGTGTGCGCCGAGGACGCCGTCGAGCGCCTGCTGCTCGATGCGGCCGAAGGCGAGTGGGATCCGCTCGGCGACGCCTTCGCGGCAGCGACGGGCGACGACGATCTCAACCGCATGCTCTGCGTCGATGCGGCAACGCAGCTCCCCGACGATCTGCTGCTGCTCACCGATCGCATGAGCATGGCCGTGTCGCTCGAATGCCGCGTGCCGCTGCTCGAGCAGGGGCTCGTGGATCTCGCCGCCGCGATGCCGACCGACGTGAAGATCGAGGGCGGCCGCCTCAAGCACGCGATGAAGCTCGCGCTCAAGGACGTTCTGCCGCCGGAGATCCTCAATCGCAGGAAGCGCGGCTTCGGCACGCCGATGGGCGCGTGGCTCAAGGGCGAGCTCGCGCCGGTGCTGCGCGAGGTGCTCTCGCGCGAGTCCGTCGCCGCGCGCGGCCTGTTCCGGTACGCCGAGATCGCGCAGGCGATCGAAGCGCACGAAGCCAATCGCATCGACGGCACGGATCGGCTCCTCGCGCTGCTCAATCTCGAGATCTGGTCGCGCATCTACCTCGACGCGCGCTCGCCTGCCGACGTGGCGGACGAGTTGAAGTCGCTGGCGGCGGCATGAAGATCCTCTACCTGTGCCACCGGTTCCCCTATCCGCCCCAGCGCGGCGGGAAGATCCGCCCCTTCAACATGATCCGGCACCTGTCGGAGAAGCACGAGGTGACCGTGATCTCGCTCGTGCGCTCGGAGGCGGAAGCGCAAGCGGGCCAACCGCTGCGGGAGTTCGCGCGGTTGCGCATGCTCCGCGTGCACGACCCGGTGCAGACGCTGCGCATGATCGCGCGCGTGCCCACGCCGGTGCCGTCGTCCTTCGGCTTCTTCTACTCGCCGGCGATGGCGCGCGCGGTGCAGAGCGAGCTCGCGTCGCAGCGCTTCGATCTCGTGTTCGTGCACTGCTCGTCCGTCGCGCCGTACGTCGCGCGCGTGACCGGTACGCCGAAGATCCTCGACTTCGGCGACATGGATTCGCAGAAGTGGCTGGAGTACGCGCGCTACAAGCCATTCCCGTTGAGCCTCGGCTATCGTCTCGAAGGCATGAAGCTCGTCGCCGAGGAGAAGCGCCTCGCGCGCGCCTTCGACCTGTGCACGGCGACCACGCGGGGCGAGTGGGAGGCGCTCGACGCGCTGCACAGCGCGCGCGCGACGGACTGGTTTCCCAATGGGGTCGACAGCGGCTACTTCGCGCCATCGGACGAGGCGTGGGACCCCGACAGCATCTGCTTCGTCGGACGCATGGACTACTTTCCGAACCAGGAGTGCATGCTCGACTTCTGCCGCAACGTGTGGCCGGCGATCCGCGCGCGGCGACCGTCGGCGCGCCTTGCCATCATCGGCGCGGAGCCTCCGCCCGCGATCGCCCGCCTGGGGGAATTGCCCGGCGTCACCGTGACCGGCACGGTGCCGGACGTGCGCCCGCATCTGCTGCGCTCGGCCGCCATGGTGGCGCCGCTGAAGATCGCACGCGGAACGCAGAACAAGATCCTGGAGGCGATGGCCTCGGGCGTGCCGGTCGTCACGAGCAGCGTCGCCGCGGGCGGCGTGGACGCCATCGCGGGCGAGCATCTGCTGACGGCCGATACGCCGCAGGAGCTCGCCGACGCGGTATTGCGCCTCATGGGCGATCGCAGCGAGCGCGCGCGCCTCGCCCGTGCGGGACGCGAGCGCATGCTCTCGCACCACTCGTGGCACGGCTCGATGCAGCGCCTGGATCGCATCATCGCGCGCTGCGTGGGCGCTCCGGCGGCGCAGGAGCCGCGCGCGAGCGCCGCAGCAAGGCGCGACGTCGTGCGCGAGCCGTGACGCGCCGCCGCTCGACTCGCCCGGCGCGCGGGCCGATATCGGTATAGAGAACAACCACTCCCGCAACCAAGGACGGCAATGAAGATCAGCATATTCGGACTGGGCTACGTCGGGGCCGTGTCGCTCGCCTGCCTCGCGCGCGACGGCCATCACGTCGTCGGCGTGGACGTCGATCCCGTGAAGCTCGACCTCATCCGCAGCGGCAAGACGCCGGTGGTCGAGGAAGGCATGGTCGAGCTGATGCAGCGCGTCGTCGCGGAGGGCCGCGTGAGTGTCACGACGGACGCGGCCGAGGCTCTGGCCAACAGCGAGCTGTCGCTGATCTGCGTGGGCACGCCGTCCGCGCCCAACGGCTCGCAGGACCAGTCGGCGATGCTGCGCCTCGCGCACGACCTCGGACGGTGCATGCGCGGGAAGTCGAGTCATCACGTGTTCGTCTTCCGCTCGACGCTCGTCCCGGGCACGGTCGAGGACGTGCTGCGTCCGATCATGGAAAGCGAGTCCGGCAAGCGCGCCGGCGTCGACTTCAGCGTGTGCTTCCAGCCCGAGTTCCTGCGCGAGGGCTCGTCCATCCGCGACTACGACAAGCCGCCGTTCACGATCGTCGGGGCCGACGACGACGCGGCCGTGGAAGCGATCCGCCTGCTGTTCGGACACCTGCCGTGCGAGTTCCATCGCACGTCGGTGCGCGCCGCCGAGATGGTGAAGTACTGCTGCAACAACTTCCACGCGCTCAAGATCACGTTCGCGAACGAGATGGCGCGCGTGTGCTCGGCGCTCAAGGTCGACCCTTTCGAGGTGATGGACCTCGTGTGCCAGGACCGCCAGCTCAACATCTCGCCCGCGTATCTCAAGCCCGGCTTCGCCTTCGGCGGCTCGTGCCTGCCGAAGGACCTGCGCGCCACGACCTACCTCGCCAAGCAGCACGACGTCGAGGTGCCGTTGCTCGCCTCGATCATGGCGTCGAACCGGCAGCACGTGGACGTCGCCATCGCGAAGGTGCTCGCCACGGAGTCGAGGCGCGTCGGGATGATCGGACTCTCCTTCAAGACCGGCACCGACGACCTGCGCGAAAGCCCGCTCGTGCTGCTCGCCGAGCAGCTCATCGGCAAGGGCGTTGCGCTCCAGATCTACGATCCCGAGGTGCAGCTGTCGCGCCTGCTCGGCGCCAACCGCCGGTTCATCGACACCCGCGTGCCGCATATCGGCGAGCTCATGCGCAGCGACATCGCGCAGGTGGTCGCGCAATCGGATGTCATCGTGCTCGGTCTCGCGCGCCCGGACGTGGTCGCGGCCGTCGTCGAGCACGCGCGCGATCACCACACGGTGCTCGACCTCGTCGGGGTGCCCAAGGCGAAGGTCGGCCGCGGGCGCTGGGAAGGCCTGTGCTGGTAGCGAGCGCGCCTGCAGCGGCCGGCCGTTCGCCGGCGGCTTCGCGCGACGCGCTCGGGACCGCGGAGCGGCCGTTGCGCGTGCTGGTGCTGTCGGGCCTGTACCCGAGCGCGGTGCATCCGCGCCACGGCGTGTTCGTGGAAACGCGCCTGCGGCAGCTGCTCGCCCTGGGCGGGGTGGAAGCTCGCGTGATCTCGCCCGTGCCGTGGTTCTTCAGCCGCTCGCCGGTGTTCGGCCGCTATGCGCTGCAGGCCGCGATGCCGGGACACGAGACGCGCTACGGTGTTGCGATCGACCGGCCGCGTTATCTCATGATCCCGAAGCTCGGCATGCGCTCGCAGGCGGCCGCGTTCGCGCGGGCCGCACTGCCCGTCGCGCAGGCCGTGCAGCGGGAAGGCTTCGAGGCCGACGTCATCGATGCCGAGTACTTCTATCCCGACGGGGTCGCGGCCGCCTCGATCGCGGCTGCGCTCGACAAGCCGTTCCTCGTGACGGCGCTCGGATCCGACCTGAACGTCATCGCGCGCGATGCGCACTGCGGTGCGGCGATGTTGCATGCTGCACGGCAGGCGAGCCGCGTGCTGTGCGTGTCGTCGGCGTTGCGCGACACGGCGAGGACGCTCGGCATGCCGGACTCGAAGCTCGAGGTGCTGCGCAACGGGGTGGACACGGCGCTGTTCGCGCCGGGCGATCGCGAGGCGAGCCGGGCGGCGCTTCGCATTCCGGCCGCTGCTTCGCCCGTGCTGCTGGCGGTGGGCAACCTCGTGCCGGTGAAGGATTTCGCGTTCGCCATCGACATCCTTCCGCGCATGAAGGGCGCGCATCTCCTCATCGTCGGCGACGGACCCGAGCACGGTCGACTGCTGCGCCATGCACAAGCCCTGGGCGTGGGCGCGCGCGTGACGCTGCGCTCCGCGGTGCCGCAGCCCGAGTTGCCGGCGATCTACAACGCGGGCGACGTGCTGCTGCTCACCTCGAAGGCCGAAGGTTGGCCGAACGTCGTGCTGGAAGCGATGGCGTGCGGGGTCCCGGTCGTGGCGTTCGGCGTGGGCGGCGTGCCGGAGATCATCGGCAACGGCCCGGCGGGACGCGTGGTGCGCGAACGCACGGTCGATGCATTGCATGCGGCGGTGGAAGACATGCTGCGCAGCGCACCGGGCGTGGCGGTCGTGCGCGACTACGCGCTCGCGTTCGGCTGGAGACCGGTCGTCGAGCGATATCGCGAGGTCCTGCTGGAAGCCGTGCATTCGCACGCGACGGCGGCGCGCCGCGAGCGTGCAGACGCGCAGGGTGCCTGACCGGCATGGCGAACGTCGTGCGGCGATTGCGGATGGCATGGCGGGAGCAGGGCGCTGCCGCGCTCGCGTTTCGCGCGCTCGCGGCCGTCGTCGGTCGCGCGAGCTTCGGGCGCCTGCGCCTCGTGTGGTACGTGCTCGTCGCGCAGCCGGTGCGCACCGACTGGCGGCTTCCGGCGCGGCTCGGTCGAAAGCTGGTCGTGCAGCGCTTCGACGCCGACGATCCGCTGCTGCATCAGGCTCCGCGCCCCGATGGCGTGCTCGCGGCGCGGTTCGCGCAACAGTCGGTGTGCTTCGCCGCGCACAAGGACGGGCAGCTCCTCGGATTCCTGTGGCTTTGTCCGCGCCAGTACCTCGAGGACGACGTGCGCGCGCTGTTCGTGCTCCCGGCCTCCGGCGCGGCGTGGTGGGATTACGACGTGTGGGTGGCACCCGAGGCGCGCAACGGCATCGTGTTCATGAAGCTCTGGCAGGCGGCTCACGAATACCTTGCCGTGCGCGGCGCGCGCTGGACGATGTCGCGGATCGTGCGGCTCAATCCCGCATCGCTCGCCGCGCACGGTCGCGCCGGAGCCCGCGGCGTGGGTCACGCGTGGTTCGCCTGCGGTCGCCGATGGCAGCTTGCAGTGGGCGTGCGCCCGGGGCTGCTGCACTTCTCGCGCGGGTCGTGGGCGCCGCCGCGCATTGCACCGACGCTGCCCGCCGACGCACGGGCAGCGGTCACCGCAGAGGACATCGTGCAATGCCGATGAACGCGCTCCACGGCTCGTTCGCGCTTCGTCTTCGCGGCACCGGGATTCCCGAGCTGCGCGCGGACGGCGTGCAGCTTCAGACCGGACCCGAGATCGCCTATGCCGGTTCGTACATGTCGTTCGCCACCGCGCTCACGACGGCCTCGGCCACCTTTTGCCGCGTCGGCGGTGAGGTGCTGCTCGTCGTGCACTCGAATCCGGCGGCTGCGGCGCAACTCGCGCCGGAGCGCGCGCCACGGCTGCTCGCCGATGTCGCCGCGGACCCGGCACGTGCGCTGCGCAACCTGAGGGGCGCATGGCTGCTGTTCTTCGCCGACGAGGATGCCGGACGCGCGGTGCTGGCGACGGATCGTGCCGCGCGGCGCTCGCCGTGTTTCGCCGTGCACGGGGAGCGCGTGCTCTTCGGACTGGGCGCGCACGACGTCGTCGCGCAGGATCGTACGCTCGCCCGCATCCGGCCGCAGGCGATCTTCGACTATCTCTATGCGCACGTGATCGTCGCGCCGGATACCGTGTACGAGCACGTGCAGCGGCTGCGCCCGGGCGAGTACGTCACCATCGAGCGCGGCTCGGTGCGCCGGCGCCTGTATTGGGAGCCGGAGTACGCGGAGGATGGCGGTCCGCGGGATTTCCGCAGCGCCAAGCAGGAGCTCGTGCAGTTGCTGGAAGCGAGCGTCGCGCAGGAGGTGGGACCCGGCAAGCCGGGTGCCTTCCTCTCGGGCGGCACCGACAGCTCGACGATCGCCGGCATGCTCGGCCGCGTCACCGGACAACCGGCGAACACCTACTCCATCGGTTTCGAGGCGCAGGGCTACGACGAGATGGCGTACGCGCGCATCGCCGCCCGCCACTTCCGCACGCGACATCGCGAGTATTACGTGACGCCCGACGACCTCGTCGCCGCGGTTCCGCTGGTTGCGCGCTCGTACGACCAGCCGTTCGGCAATTCGTCCGCGTTGCCCGCGTTCTTGTGCGCGCAGATGGCGAAGGCGGACGGCATCACGCGGCTGCTGGGCGGCGATGGCGGGGACGAGATCTTCGGCGGCAACTCGCGCTACGCGTTCCAGAAAGTGTTCGATGCGTACGGCCGGTACGCGCCGCCGGGCGCGGACGAGCTCGTCGAGGCGATGTTGTTGCGGCCGCAATTCGTCAAGCGCATCCCCGTGGTGCGCAGGATGCGCAGCTACGTCGAGAAGGCGAAGCTGCCCGTGGTCACGCGCATGCAGGTCTACAACGTGCTGCGCCAGGTCGGGATCGAGCGCATCTTCACCGCGGAGTTCCTCCAGCTCGTGGACCCGAATGCGCCTGCACGCGAGGAGGCGGCGCACTACGACTCGTGCACGGCCGCGTCGCTGGTGAACCGGATGCTGTACTTCGACTGGAAGTACACGCTCGCGGACAACGACCTGCCGAAGGTGGTCGGGACCTGCGATCTCGCCCAGATCGCGGTGGGCTTTCCCTTTCTCGACGAGCGCCTGGTCGAGTTCGCCAACGGGCTGCCCCCGGAGTGGAAGGTGAAGCGCCTGCGCCTGCGCTGGTTCTTCAAGCGCGCGCTGTCGGATTTCCTGCCGCGCGAGATCATCGCCAAGAAGAAGCACGGCTTCGGGCTGCCGTTCGGGCTGTGGCTCGTGAAGCACCCGGGGCTGCAGAAGCTCGCGTTCGGCGCGATGGAATCGCTGGGCGAGCGCGGCGTGGTGCAGCGTTCGTTCCTCGGCGAGCGCGCTCAAGGAGCGGCTGCAGGAGCACGCGGCGTACTACGGCGAGATCGTGTGGATCATGATGATGCTCGAGCACTGGTTGCAGGCGCACCATCCCGGCTATGTGCTCGCGCAGGACCGCGCGGTCGCGTGAGCGTCGCCTGGCCCGGTTGTTCCCCGACATTGTCCCGAACGATTGTTCGGGACAATGGCGGTTGCCGTCCTACACGAGGATTTCGGCCGGCGGCGGGTGACTCAGGAACGCGGTCGGGCTCGCGGTGAGGCCGTAGGCCCCCGACTGGAACACCACGACGAGATCGCCCTCGCGCGCCTGCGCGAGCTCCATGCGGTCGGCGAGCAGGTCGAGCGGCGTGCACAGCGGTCCGACCACCGACGCGATCTCGCGCGCCGCACCGTGCACGCGATTGCCGATCACCACCGGATAGTTCTTGCGGATCACCTGGCCGAAGTTGCCGGACGCGGCGAGGTGATGATGCAGGCCGCCGTCGGTCACGAGAAACACGTGGCCGCGCGAGACCTTGCGGTCGATGACGCGGCACACGTACATCCCGGCTTCGCCGACGAGGTAGCGCCCGAGCTCGAGCACGAGCTTGCGCTGCGGGCAGGCGCTCGCTCGCCTGCGCCACGATCGACGCGAGATGGGCGCCGATCGGCCGCGAGATCGAGGCGCTTGCTCGCCCGGGAAATACGGGATGCCGAAGCCGCCGCCGAGATTGAGCACGCGCACCGGGGAGGGCGCGGACGCGGCGAGGCGCACCGCAAGCTCGAGCGTTTTCGTCTGCGCCTCGCAGATCGCTTCCGCGCGCAGGTTCTGCGAGCCGCTGAAGATGTGGAAGCCCTCGAAGGCGAGGCCGAGGCGCGCCGATCTCGCGCGAGCACGCGCGGGCACGCGCTCGGCATCGATGCCGAACTGCTTCGGCCCGCCGCCCATCTTCATGCCCGACGTCTTGAGCTCGAAATCGGGATTGACGCGCACCGCGACGCGCGCGGGCTCGACCCATGCGCTCGCGCGATGTCGCGCGAGCAGTGCGACTTCGCGCTCGCGACTCGACGTTGACCAGGATGCCCGCGGCAACCGCCTGCGGCGAGCTCGGCCGTCGCTCTTCGCCGGGCCCGGCGAAGCTGATCTCGCGCGGCGACATCCCGCTGTCGAGCGCGACCCGCAGCTCGCCCGCCGACGCGACGTCGAGCCCGTCGACGCGGCCTGCCATGAAGCGCACCAGCGCCGGCATCGGGTTGGCCTTGATCGCGTAGTGCAGCTCGATCGCGGCGCGGCAACGCTGCGCGCAGCTCGTCGACGCGCGCGCTGCAGGACGGCGCGGTCGTAGGCGTAGAACGGCGTGCGGCCGACGCGCGCGGCGAGCGCGGCGAGCGCGCACGCCGCCGACGACGCAGCTCGTCGTCCACGACGAGCGAAGTGGATGATCGGCGCGTGCAGCGGGGCGTTCATCGGGATGGTGCTTCGGGCTCATGGCGCAGCGAACAGGTGCTCGAACTCGCCCGCGAGCAGCTTGCGGTCGATCTTGCCGTTCGGATTGCGCGGCAGGGGCCGCGTGCGCACGTTCGATGCGCGCGGGCACCATGTAGGCCGGCAGGTGCTCGCGGCACGCGGCGAGCAGCGCGCTCGGCGTCGAGCTCGCTCGCCCGCGCGCGGGCGTGGCGACCACGACGATCGCCTGGCCGAGCGTCGGATGCGGCGACGCCGAACGCCGCGCACTCGCCGACGAGCTGCGTGCCGTAGAGCGACCTCCTCGACCTCGGTCGGGCTGACGCGATAGCCCGACGTCTTGATCATCTCGTCGCGCCGGCCGATGAAGTACAGGAAGCCTTCCTCGTCGCGCCGCACCGTGTCGCCCGAGAACACCGCGATCTCGGGGAGCACGAGCCCGCTCGCGCGTCCGGGCAGCGGCTTGTAGCGCTCGGCGGTCTTCTCCGGATCGTTCCAGTAGCCCATGCCGACCAGCGCGCCGCGATGCACGAGCTCGCCGGGCTCGTCGGGCGCGCAGGGCGTGCCGTCCTCGCGCAGCACGAGGATCTCGGCATTCGGGAATCGCCTTGCCGATCGAATCCGGCCGGCGATCGACCTCCTCCGGCGGCAGGTAGGTCGAGCGGAACGCCTCGGTGAGGCCGTACATGAGGAACGGCTTCGCGTGCGCGGCAGCATGCGCGCGCAGCGACGTCAGCGTCTCGAGCGGCATGCGTCCGCCGGTGTTCGCGATGTAGCGCAGGTGCGCCGCGTCACGCTCGCCGGCCAGTCGAGCTGCGAGAGCTGGATCCAGAGCGGCGGCACCGCGGTGAGGCCGGTCACGCGCTCGTTGCACGACCGCGTTCAGCACGTCCTTCGGCAGCAGGTAGTTGAGCAGCACGACGCGCGCGCCGGCGTGGAAGGCCGTCGTGAGCTGGCTGAAGCCCGCGTCGAACGACAGCGGCAGCGCCGCGAGCAGCGTGTCGCTCGGCGTGGTTGCCGAGATACGACGCGACGCTCTTCGCGCCCGCCACCATGTTCCGGTGCGAGAGCACGACGCCTTTCGGCCGGCCCGTGCTGCCCGACGTGTAGAGGATCGACAGCACGTCGGTGTCGATCACGCGGTCCGCGGTGACGGGCGCGCTGCGATCGAGCTTCGACCAGGCATGCACGGCCACGCCTTCGCTTGCGGTCGCCGGCGCGTGCTCGCCGGTGACGACGACGTGGCGCAGGTCGGGGCAGCTGCCGATCGCCTCGCCCAGCAGCGCCCAGCCGCTCCGGCGACGTCACGAGCAGGCGCACGTTGCAGTCGCGCAGGATGTAGCCGACCTGCTCGGGCTTGAGCAGCGGATTGAGCGGCACGAACACGCAGCCGGCCTGCGCCGCCCCGAAGCACGCGATCACGTTCTCGAACCGCTTGTCGAGCCAGATGCCGACGCGATCGCCGCGCGCGAGCCGGAGCGCGTCGAGCGCGGCCGGCGAACTCGGTCACTGCGCGATGGAGCGCACCGTAGTCGAGCGATTGCGCGCCTGCCGTCAGCGCCGTGCGTTCGGGCCGGCGCTGCGCCGCGTGGGCGACGAGGTGGTGCAGCAGAAAGGCGTCTTTCATCACGGTCCTTGTAACGCGCGAGGCAGCGCGGCGCTGCGCGTGCGCCCGGCGTCGCGGCGGCAATGGCGCGGCACGTTCACACGACCTCGGCGAGCAGCGCCGCGAGCTGCGCGGTCCTGCCGCGGCGCGAGTAGCGGGTGACGTCGCCGCGCACGGATTGCGCGAACGCCTGCGGGGCGAGCACGTAATCCTCGAGGATGCGCGCGATCGCCGCCGGGTCGTCCAACGGCGCGATGGCATCGTAGCCCGCGTCGCGCACCGTGCAGCCGGTGTCGCCCGCGGGGTCGGTCAAGGCGATGATGGGCCGCCCGGCGCGGAAATATTCGTACAGCTTGGCCGGGATCTGCTCGTTGCAGTTCGCCGCCTGCAGCACGAGCAGGGCATCCGCGCGCAGCATCTCCTCGATCGCCTCGCGATAGGGGATCGCGGGCATCACCTCGATCATCGACGCGACGCCGTGCTCTCGCGCGAGCGTGTGCAACAGCTCGTCGTGCACAGCCGCGCGGAACCGCACGCGCAGGCGGTGGGCCACGGCAGGGGCGCGCCGGGAGAGCTGCGCGAGCGCCGCGACGAGCTGCGACGGATCGCGCTCGCTGGGATACACGATGCCGCTGTGGAGCAGGGTGAGCGCACCGGGATTGAGCGGCGTCATCGACACGGTGTCCGCGGCCGGAAACGTTTCCTCGTCGTAGCCGTTCTCGATCAGCGCGAACTGCTCGCGCGGCCGGTCGGCGTATCGCGCGCGGTAAGTCTCGCACGCACTCGGCGTGGTGAAGACCAGGCGCTTCGCGCGCGCGGCCACCTTCTCCTCGATGCGCTTGAACGCGGCCCACACGCGCGGATCCGCGGGGTAGCCTTCCTGCGCCATCGGATCGCGGAAGTCCGCGACCCATGGCCGGCCCGTCAGGCGCTGGAGCGTGGCGCCGATCGAATGCGCCGTTGCGATCGGGTACGTCGACCAGATCACGTCCGGGCTGAAAACGTTGCACGAGCATGTATCCGGCAGGAACGGCCCCCAGCCACCACGTGGTCCAGCGATCCGGCCGTGCGAGAACGCCGGGATAGCGGCCCGCGATCGCGAGCTGCCGCGACGAATCGAGGCCCCAGGCGCGGCACACGCGCACGCCGGGCGGCACTTCGGCGAGCTGGTCATTCGAGGTCTCCGGATAGGCGCGCGCGTGAATGCTGAGCACGAACGGTTCCCAGCCGAACTGCGGCAGGAATTTCGCGAAGCGCAACGTCCTTTGTATGCCACTGCTCCCCCGGAGCGGGGGGAAGTGGTACGCGATCATCAGGATGCGCTTCATCGAAAGTCGAGACCTGCTCGTTCGTATAATATCGCACCCCACCCGAGCGCACTTCAGCGTCGGCGTGCGAGCATGAACCTTCGAGGAGAGGCCTTGGATTCGCGCAGGGAAGTCCTGAACGTGCTGGAGGAAGTGCTGAGCCTTGGCGGACGCTCGAAGACGTGGACCGACGCGACGCCGCTGCTCGGCGCGGTGCCCGAGCTCGACTCGATGGCGGTGGCAGGCGTGCTGACGAGCCTCGAGGAGCGCTTCGGCTTCGAGATCGACGACGACGAGATCGACGGCTCGACGTTCGCGAGCGTCGGCAGCCTCGTCGCTTTCGTGCAGGGCAAGCTCGGTGCCTGAAGCGCCGATCGCGCAGGAAGCGTATGCGCTCGGCGACGGTCCGCGCCGCCGCTTCTGCATCTGGCGCGCTCCTGCGCAGGTGCCGCCGCGCGGCGTGATCGTTCACCTGCCTGCGTTCGCGGAGGAAATGAACAAGTGCCGGCGCATGGTCGCGCTCGGTGCGCGTGCGTTCGCGCAAGCGGGCTACGCGGTGCTGCAGATGGATCTCACCGGCTGCGGCGACAGCGCCGGCGATTTCGGCGACGCAACCTGGGACGTCGTGGCTCGCCGATGCCGCCGCAGCGATCGCTCACGCTCGCGAGCGCAGCGATGCGCCGCTGTGGATGTGGGGCGTGCGTGCCGGGGCGCTGCTCGTCGGGCCTTCGTTGACGACGTGCGACGTCACCGCCGGCGTGCTGCTCTGGCAACCGGTGCTCTCCGGGAGTGTTCAGCTCAACCAGTTCCTGCGCTTGCGCGTGACCGCCGAGATGATGGCGGCCGGGAGCGAGCGTGGCGGGACGAGGCGCCTCAAGGACCGCCTCGCGGCGGGCGAGACGCTCGAGATCGCGGGCTATCGCCTGTCGCCTTCGCTCGCGGCGGGGCTCGATGCGGCCCGGTTCGACCCCGCGCGCGAACGCGTGCGCAGCCTCGTCTGGCTGGAGGTGTCGAGTGCCGAGCCTGTCGCGCTCGCGCCCGCGTCGCGCAGCAGGATCGACGAGCTGCAGCGCGAAGGATTCACGCGGTACGGCGCGACGCGGTCGTCGGTCCCGCTTTCTGGCAGACGGTCGAGATCGAGGAGTGTCCCGCGCTCGTCGAGCGATCCGTCGGCTGCCTCGGGGATGCCGAACGTGAGCTGCGCTCGAGATCCCCTTCTTCTTTGACTGCGAAGGCGCGTCGCTGCTCGGCGTGCTCGCATCCGCGGAGGGCGCCCCGCGCGTCGGTGTCGTCATCGTGGTCGGCGGTCCGCAGTATCGCGTGGGCAGTCACCGCCAGTTCGCGTTGCTCGCGCGCGCACTCGCGGCCGCGGGAACGCCGTGCCTGCGCTTCGATTACCGCGGCATGGGCGACAGCGACGGGCCGCGCGTCACGTTCGAGGAGATCGCGAGCGACATCCGTGCCGCCATCGACGCGCTGCTCCAGCGCCAGCCGTCCGTGCAGCGCGTCGTGCTCTGGGGCCTGTGCGACGGCGCATCGGCGATCGCGTTCTACGCGGCGTCGGACCCGCGCGTGGCGGGGCTCGCGCTGTTCAATCCCTGGGTGCGAACGCAGCAGGGCGAAGCGCGCACCGTCCTCACGCACTACTACGCGCGACGGCTGATCGATCCAGGGTTCTGGCGCAAGCTCGTGGCGGGGAAGGTGTCGCTCCGGGAGTCGGCGTCGTCGCTGGGTGAAAGCGTGCGTCGCGCCGCGGGCGACGCCGGCTCGCGAACGGCGGCTGCATCGCTTGCCGTTGCCGCAGCGCGTGGCCGCGGCGCTTGCGGCGTACGAGGGACCGGTGCTCCTCGGGCTGTCCGGCAACGATGCGGTGGCGGCGGAGTTCAGGTCGAGCGAGGCGGGCAGGGTCGATCGCGGTCTGCGCGATCGCGCGTGACTCGAGTCGCGCTCGACGAGGCCGACCACACCTTCTCGTGCGCCGCGTGGCGCGACGACGTCGCGGCGCGCACGGTGCAGTGGCTGCGCGACGCGGTGCCCGATGCCGCGGTGCGCTGATCGACCGCCGCATCGTGCGGACGGTCTGCCGTTGCCATGGCGAATGCTCCAGCAGGGATGACGACACGATGAATCTGCTTCTCAACGACCGCTCGTGCCCGGGTTGCGGGTCGGGTGATCTGCGGAGGTTCGGTGCGCGTGCGGCCGACATCCCGAACGCCTCGGAGTCCAGCCTGTCGCTGCACGAGTGCATGGCGTGCGGGCTCGCGTGGCAATATCCCGCCCGCCCGCAGCGCGCAGGACAGCGCGACGTTCTTCGGCGACGCATACGGCGCCGCCGAGACCGGCACGTATTTCGACTCCGAGCAGCGCAGGCGCGTCGCGGAACTGCAGGCCGGGGTCGTCTGCGCATTCGCCCCGGAGCCGGACACGCTGCTCGACATCGGCGCGGGGGACGGCGCGTTCATGCGCGTCGCCGCCGAGCGTGGATGGCGCTGCACGGGCATCGACCCCGCGGCGCCGGCGACGCCGTGCGATGCGGAGAGTCGCATTCGTCTGATCCGCGGCGATTTCGATGCGCTTCCGCGCGAGGCGCGCTTTCGCGCCGTGACCGCGTGGGACGTGGTCGAGCACGTGGAGCGCCCGGACACCCTGCTCGCGGCGGCCGCGGCAAGGCTCGACGACCGCGGCATGCTCTTCGTCGAAACGGGCAACTTCCAGTCCGGCAATCGCGTCGAAGGCGGCCCGGACTGGTGGTGCTATCAGGCGGACCATCGCTGGTACTTCGCGCCGCCGACCCTGGTGCCGCTGCTCAAGGCAGCGGGCCTCGAGCACGTGGTGCTGCTGCCGCGGGTGTTGCGCCCCGCCTGGACCGGCACCCGCACCTATCCGGCGCCGCGTGTCGCGCGCACGTGAGCAGCATGGTCCGCCACCCGTTCGGCGTGCGGAAAGCTCGCGCGCGCCACGCCGCGCTGAACAGCGCCTCGGCGGCTGGCCCGACTGGAGCGGCTTCCCGATCTTCACCCTGATCGCAAGCCGCGTGCCCATTCCGGATCCGCCGGAGGCGGTGATCCGGATGAGCGGGGCGCTGAGCGCGGCCTGCTGCACGAGGCGCCGACCTTCCGCGAGCAGGTCGGCCTGCGTGCTGCCCACCCGCGTGAGATGGTCCACGATCAGCTGGATCGGGTAGTCGCTCGCCGCGTGCAAGCGCGTGAGCAGACCCGTCGTCGGAAACGCGCGCGGGTGGTCGCGCAGCAGCTCGACCTTGAGGAACGGGACTCTGCTGCGCGATGAGCCGCGGCCACAGGTCGTGCAGGTAGTTGATGCCGCGGTGCGCCCGATAGATCGGCAGCAGCCTCGACGATCCGCTCCGCGGATGCCAGCGCAGCTCGACGAGCGTCTTGCCCAGCGTGGCTGCCCAAGCGGCGCGAGACCCGGGCCGAAAGTAGGCGGCCGGCCTGAACCCCGCGGCGCGCAGGGTGCGCGTGAGCCCGAGCTCGTAGCGGCGGATGATCTCCTTCTTGTCCGCGAGCGGGACGATCGCGTTCACGAACTCGCCGGAACGCGGCGCGAGCGCACGACGGCCGACCGGAACACCACGAAATAGCTCTGCACGTGATACGCGATCCGGACGCTGTCGGTGATGCCCCAGAAGTCGCAGTTGCGGTACGACATCGCGTCGAACACTGTTCGCGAGCGGATGACAGCGGTCCGTACACGCTGTCGTTGCAGAACACGATCTCGTCGAAGCCATCCCAGTCGCGGACGGTCGCCTCGAGCGCGGCCTTCCAGCTGCAGAAGTCGAGGCCCACGTTCTCGCGGACGATGGAACGCGTCGCCGGGAGCTGCAGCGCGTCGAGATCGGCGGCCGCTCGATCCCGGCGGTGGTGACGAACGACCAGCCGGCGCAATGGGGCCGCAGCGCCCTGCAGGAGATAGCGCACGTGCGGGATCGACGAGTCCCTGCGGGTCGTAATGCGCGAATAGGATCAGCCGCTTCAATCTCGTCTCCGGTGCCGGACGTACGTGTCGGGTCTGCAGCAGCAGTGCTGCCGCCGGAGTCTCCGATCGGGCGCGGCACGCCCGCGCGCGCACGCTCGCGCCCCACGCAAACGCAGTCGACATACGTGATATCGGGGCGGATACGAGTCATGCGCGCCCCGATGGCGGGGGCCCGCCGATAGAATAGCGGAGCACGCCTGACGAGACGAATCGTGCCCCGGATCAGCGTCTGCATTCCCGCTCTACAACGGCGAACGCTTACCTTCGAGGCCTGTCTGGAAGCGTGGCCGCGCAGACGTTCGCGGACGTCGAGATCCTGCTCGTCGACGACGGCTCACCGATGCGCACGGCGGAGATCGCGAGGCGCTTCGCGACGCGGAGCCGCGGACGCCGTTCGTCCGCAACGAGCGCAACCTCGGCCTCGTGGGCAACTGGAACCAGCTGCGCCAGCTTGCGCGCGGCGAATGGATCAAGTTCGTGTTCCAGGACGACTCTCGTGCACGCGGAGTGCGTCCGCGCCCTGTACGGGCGGCCGCGGCATCGAGGAGACTCTGCTCGTAGCCTGCGAGCGCGACATCGCTGTTCGACGACAGACACCGAGCCGACGTGCGCAAGCATCTACCTCGACCACAAGAGGAGCTGCATGCGTTGTTCGCGCGAGGCCGCCTCACGCCCGACGCAATGCAGACGTATCGCGCTGCGGCGGTTCGGCGTGAATCCGCTCGGCGAGCCCACGTGCGTGATGATCCGCAGGGCCGCGTTCGAACGCTACGGTGGTTCAATCCGTGCTCGCCGGATCCTTGCGATCTCGAATTCTGGCTGCGCGTGGGCGTGAATGCCGGCGTGGCCGTCGTGCGCGAGGAGCTCGCGACGTTCCGGGTGCACGGAGCGCAACCAGCGCGCATAACCTGTCGCGCGCGCTACTATCGCGCTCACTGTCGCTCGACAATCTCGTGCTGCTGCACGAATTCGTGCACTGCCGCACTATCGCGCCGCTGCGCGCGAAGGCCGAGATCGATGGGCATCGACCTCGACGCCATGCTGCGCCACAAGAAGAACGAAGCGCGCGCGATCGCGGAGTGGGCGCGCCAGCCGCCCGGGCGCGACCCGGAGCCGCTGCAGGCGTTGAAGCTCGTCACCGAGGCATACCCCGCCTTGCGCAGCGGCATGCTCTCGCATGCGATCTGGCGTGTGCGGCGCCGGCTCGCGTCGCGGCGCGCAACGGCCCGCTCAAACGCCGGCGAGAGCGAGATGCAATGAGCGCGCGCGCGTGCCGCGTCAGCGTCTGCATTCCGACCTACAACGGCGAACGGTTCCTCGCCGCGTGCCTGGACAGCGTGCTGGCACAGACCTACGGCGACTTCGAGGTCGCTGGTCGTGGACGACGCTTCCACGGACGGCACACGCGAGCTCGCTGCGGGATACGCAGCGCGCGACGCACGCGTCACGATCGTGCGCAACGAGCGAAACCGCGGGCTTGTCGGCAACTGGAACCACTGCGCGGCTATCGCGCGAGGGGAGTGGATCAAGTTCGTGTTCCAGGACGACCTGCTCGCCCCGTCGTGCGTCGAGCGCCTGCTTGCCGCCGCGCGAGGAGGCTGTCCGCTGGTGTCGTGCGCGCGGGACTTCATCTTCGAGCCCGGCGTGCACCCTGAAAGCAGGGCGAGCTTCACCGACCAAGAAGGCGAACGTCGCGCGGATCTTCGCGGCGCATGGAGAGCTCACGGCTGCGCAGTTCTGCGACGCCGTGCTCGACGACGTCGGTCAGAACCTCCTCGGGGAGCCGACAGTCGTGCTGTTGCACCGCACGGTGTTCGAGCGCTTCGGCCTCTTCAACCCCGACCTAATCACGTACTGCGACGCCGAATACTGGGTGCGCGTCGGGCATCCACACGGGCACGGTGCACGTCGCGGAGGACCTGGCGACGTTTCGCGTGCACCCGGCCGCCACGAGTCACGCCAACACCCGCGATCACAACTTCCGAGCCGACACGCTCGACAAGCTGCTCATGCGGCACGAGATGGCGTTCAACCCGACGTACGACCCGCTCCGCGCGGCCGCGGCGCGGCGTGCTCCTCGGCTCGACCTCGAGCAGGCGTACTGGGAAGAGGCGTACTGGACGCTGTGGCGGGCGCGCCGGGACTCGCGCGAGGGCGATCCGGTGCCGCTCTCGGACCTGCAGGCGCTCGCGCGGCGATACCCGCGTGTAGGTTGCATTCCCGCTCGCTTCCGCATCGCTCGACTTGCGCGGGCGGTTGCCCGGCGGGCCGGCGGAATGCTCCGGCCAAGCCCGGCACGCTGATGACCGACCTTGCGCCGGACGTGGCGACGAAGTGGATCGTCGTCCTGAACTACAACGTGGCAGCCCATTGCGTCCGCCAGATCGAGGCGCTGCTGCCGCTTGCCGGCACCGGGATGTTCGTCGTCGACAACGTCAGTGCGGACGACGACTTTCGCACGCTGGAGGCCGCGTGCCGCGCGAAGGGCGGTTGCATCGTCGATGCGCGTGAGGTCGGCGTCACCGCCGCCCAGGCGGCGGGCCGCGAGGCGGTGCGGGGAGGGGCGCGTCTCGTCCTGTTCCGCAACACCGCGAATCTCGGCTATTCCGGCGGCAACAACACCGCGTTGCGTCTGCTCCACGGGCTGCTCGGATCGGTCGGTGCGTATCTCGTCATCAACCCGGACCTCATCGTCACGCGCGAGAGCGCATCGCAGCTGCTCGAAGCGCCGAGGAGATCGCCGGCCCGGCTATCTTCCAGCACTACATGCAGACGATCGATACCACGGGCCACGCGATCGACTTCGCCACCGGATTCGTGAGCGACGCCATGCGGCGCTCGGGACGCATCGGCATGCTGCACGGCTGCTGCATCAAATTCAGCGGCACCGCGTTCGAGAAATACGGCTTCCTGCCCGACGAGAATTTCCTGTACGAGGAGGAGCTCAAGTACTTCGAACGCGTGCATCGCCTCGGCGGTGCGCCCGCGTATCTCCCGCACATCCGGGTGGAGCACCTCGGCAAGGCCTCCGTCCGGAAGGTGAGCCACGAGTACTTCTACTACATCTTCCGCAACAAGCTGACCTACTTCAAGGACATCGCGGGCCCGACGTACGGCCGCCACCTGCGCTTCGCAGCGCTGTACCTGGACTGGTGCCGGGGCGCGATCTGGTCGCAGGCGCGCAAGGGCAACTGGTCCGGCGCAGCGGGCGTGCTGCACGGCGTGTGGGACGGCCTGCGCGGCATCAAGGGCCCGTTGCCGCAGCACCGGCCCGCCACATCGCAACGGGCGGTGGATGCAGCCTGATCCGTCGGGAACGTATGTGTTCCTGCTGCCGTGGGCGCCCGATCATCCCGGCGGCGTCAATCAGGTCGTGCTGAACCTGTACCGCCATTGCGCTGCATCGGGGCGCTTCCGCCCGCTCGTCGCCGTCATGGACTGGGCACCGGCCGCGTCTCACGGCCGACCCGCAGCAGGATTGCGATCTCGTGCGCCTGCGCATCGACGCACCTGTCGGATACGATTTCACGTGGCGAGGCCTGCTGTCGTACGTCGCGCGCCTGCCTGCGATCCTGCGCCGGCTGCGCGGCATGATCGCGCGCTACGACGTGCGCATCGTCAACGCCCACTACCCGACCACGGCCGTCGTCGGTTTCCTGCTGCTGCGCAAGCTGGGCCTGTTCGACGGCCGCGTGATCCTCTCGTTCCACGGGACCGACATCCGGCGAGCACGCGAGGCGACCGGCCTCGTCAGGGCGATATGGCGCTGGATGCTGCGGGAGGCGGACGAAGTCGTCGCCGTCTCCGCCGCGTTGCGCGATGTCGTCGAGGCGCTGAAGGCGAGCCGCAAAGGTCCGGCTTGCACGGTCATCCACAACGGTGTGGATCCCGAGCTCGTCGTCGCCGACGCGGCGCGCGTCGCGGCACCGGAGCCGCGAGCGGGCCGCACCTTCCTGCTCAACGTGGGCACGTACGACCACGTGAAGGCGCAGGACGTGCTCGTGCGCGCGTTCGCACGCATCGCCGACGAGTTTCCGGACATCGACCTCGTGATCATCGGCAAGGATGGCGCGGCGCGTCCGATGCTGGCGGCGATGATCGCGGAGCTGGGTCTCGCCTCGCGCGTGCGCTGCCTCGTCGATCTGCCGCACGCGCAGGTGCTCGCGTGGATGCGTTGCTGCCTGCTCTTCGTGCTGCCGTCGCGCGCCGAGGGCCTGCCGATCACGATCCTCGAGGCGGGTGCACTGGGTGTGCCGGTGATCGCATCGGAGGTCGGCGGCAACGCCGAGATCGTAGCTCCCAATGCGACGGGACTGCTCGTGCCCGCCGAGGATCCCGGGGCCATCGTCGACGCCGTTCGCCTGCTTGTGCAGGACGCGAATCTGCGCCTGCGCCTCGCTGCGCAACTGCACGCGCGGGTGCTGCAGGAATTCTCGTGGGCACGTGCGTGGCAGGAGTATCTGCGGCTCGTCGGCGACGGGCGCAGACGCCGATGGCGAGTCGCGCCGCGCTCGAGACGCGGGCCTGACGCGACTATACGGCGAGCTTGGTCAGCGGTGCGACGTCGGTCTTCTCCGGCGCGCTCCATTTTGCATCGAGCGCGAAGAAGCCGTGGCCGCTCGGTCGCGGACCGCCGACTGCGCTCGCCTTGCGTGATCTGGAAGTGCAGCAGGTTCTCTCCGTAGAACACCGTGCGCGCCGCCGCGCCCTCGGTGATGCCGAAGCGGATGCCGTACACGCCGGGCAACAGCGGATTGCCGACGATCCGACAGACGATCTCGTAGGAACCCGGTGCGACGCGCCTGAGGTCGAGATCCGTGCCGCTCGTGTGGGTGGCGACGTACAGGAAGTCGGTCGTGTGCACGCCGACGGAGAACGATGGTGCGCGCAGCTCCTTGATCGCCGTGAAGCGCACGCGCACCGCAACGTCCTGCTTGTAGGCGAGGCGATCGACGACGCTGCCCTGGTCGTCGACGAGCGCGATATCCGTCGACCTCGACGTCGTCGGAGGCCTGCACCGCGCGTCCCTTGGCGGCGAGCGCGAGGTGGCGGATCTTCTCGTCGCTGCGCTCGTAGAACTGCTCGCAGATCGCGTCGGCCGGGCCGTCGGCGATGATCTGGCCGTGGTCGAGCAGCAGCGCGCGCGTGCACAGGCGCTCCACCTGCCGCGTGTTGTGGCTCACCAGCAGGATCGGTGCGGCCCTGCTGCTTGATCATCTCCTCGATGCGATCGAAGCACTTGCGCTGGAAGGCGAGATCGCCCACCGCGAGCACCTCGTCGACGATCAGCACGTCCGATTCGACCGCCGTGGCGATGCTGAACCCGAGCCGCACCTGCATGCCCGAGCTGTAGCGCTTGATCGGCGTGTCGATGAATTCCTCGAGCTCCGCGAAGGCCGTGATCTCGTCGACCTTGCGCCGGATCTGGCGGTACGACATCCCGAGGATGATGCCGTTGAGGTAGATGTTCTCGCGGCCGGTGAGGTCGGCGATCAGGCCCGCGTGAACCTCGATCAGCGGCGCCGTCTTGCCGCGCACGACGATCGAGCCCGAGGTCGGGCACCGTGATGCGCGCGAGGAGCTTCAGCAGCGTGCTCTTGCCGGCGCCATTGGTGCCGACGATGCCCAGCACCTCGCCCGGCTCGACCTTGAAGCTGACGTCGTCGAGCGCGTAGAAGCGCGGGCGCGGCGGCAGCGGCCGGCCCGCGCAGGCGCGCGGCGCCGCGGGCGAGGCTGCGCGCGCAGCGTCGTGAGCTGCCCGAGCCGGAATTCCTTGCTGACGTGGTCGACTTCGATGATCGGCCATGGTTGCGCTGGTAGGCGCGCGCTAGACGACGTCGGCGAAGTACAGCTCGGCGCGCTTGAAGATCGCGTAGCTCACCGGCAGCAGGAACGCCGACCAGCAGCATGCCCGGCCACAGCGTCGCCGATGTCGGGCGGCTAGCCGTAGAGGATCGTGCGCTGGAAGCCGTCGATGATGCCGGACATGGGGTTCATGCGGTACGAGGTAGAAGATCACGTCGGACCACGCGCCGGCCGCGCCTGCTCGACGACCAGCTTCTCCTGCACGAGCTGTCAACGGATAGATCACCGGCGAGGCGTACATCATGAGCTGCAGCACGATCGGCAGCATCGTGGTGACGTCGCGATAGAACACGTTCAGCGCGGCACCCGCGAGCGCCACCGCGGTCGACGCCAGCGATGGTGTAGAGCAGCAGGAGCGGAATCCACAGCGATCGTCGCCTTCGGCATGACGCCGAAGTACAGCATCAGCAGCGCAAGCACCGCGGCATTGATGCAGAACTCGACCAGCTTGGTGATCACGCCCGTCAGCGGGAACACCTCGCGCGGGAAGTAGATCTTGCGGATGAGCTGCGCGTTGGACACGATGCTCGCCACCCCGTCGGAGATCGATTCCTGGAAGAAGATCCACGGGATCAGCGCGGTGAACGTCAGCACCGGATAGGGAATCGCGCTGTTCGTGATGCCGACGAGGCTGTTGAGCAGCGTGAACACGAGCATCAGCGTGACCGGCTTCAGCACGGCCCACGTGAGGCCCGAGGTACGACTGCTTGTAGCGGACCACGATCTGCTTCCACGCCATGACGGCGATGAGCTCGCGGTACCGCAGGAGATTGCGCAGGAGTTCCAGCACGGTCAGGGTCGTCGCTTCACTTGTTGTCGTTGCTTCTTCCGGCTGGCGCCGAGCTCGGCCAGCCGCCGCGTGAGCGCCTTCGTGTCCGGCGCCGCGGCGAGGCCCTGTCTCGAGGTACTCGCGCGCCTTCGCGGTCTCGCCGACTCCGGCGTAATAGTCGCCAGGGCGGCGTAGGGTGGCCAGTAGTCCGGCTTGAGGGAGATGGCATCGTCCAACGTCGCGGACTCCGGGTCCGGCCTGTCCGAGCTTCAGCAGGTTCTCGCCCTTCTTGGTGAGGATCTCCGGCAGCAGCACGAAATCCCTCGGCGCGCGCTGGATGACGTAGTCGAACTCGACGATGGACGGTTGCCAGGTTGAAGTTCCGTACCTGGGCGGAGCGGGCGAGGATCAAGGCGCGATGGGTGCGCATCAAGCCGTTGCAGTAGTGGTGCAAGTGGATGGAAGGTCGGCCCGAGCGCGCGGTACCACTTCTCGATTTCGACCTGGTTGTTGCCACCGGGAACGGAGTCGCGGTAGGTCTGCGTGTACTTGCAGTAGCCCGGCAGCATGGCGACCTCCCGCGGGTCGAAGGCCTCGATCGCGTCGGGGTAGCCGGGAGATCTGCTGCCTGGGCTGCGGCGCGGAGGCGCTCGCTGCGAGCCGACGGCTGCGCGCGAGCGCGATCCGCGCGCATGAGTCGCATGCGGCGCGCCAGTGACGGCCGGTCTCCACACGTGCATCGCGCGATGCCTCGGGATGCTGGTGTATCCGGAGACGTCGGGGTGCGCGTCCACGGTGCGACCGTCGCGGCCGGTATGCGGCGTGGACGTCGTGTTGCGGAGCGCGATTGCAGGAACAGCCCGACGCTGAGCAGGCCGAAGAGCTTGAGGCCGTGATCGTGGCGCATCGCTTCGTGCTCCTGCCACAGGCGCCGGACCTCCGCCAGGTCGAACCATTCACCCATCGGCGCGGAGAAGAGCACGTCGGCGCACAGCGGACGCAACGAGCCCAGGAGCCACTGCGACACCGGTGCATTGAAGCCCCGCTTGGGCGCGTCGAGCAGCGCATCCGGCAGCCGCCGCGCGCTGGCTTGCGCGCAGGACGTGCTTCTTGCTGAAGCCGCGCAGCTTGTAACTCGGGCGGCAGCCGCGCGGCGAACTCCACGATGCGGTGATCGAGCAGCGGACAGCGCACCTCGAGGGAATGCGCCATCGACATGCGGTCCGCCTTGACCAGGATGTCGTCCGGGAGCCACGTCTTCAGGTCGACGTAGGTGGCCTGGTCGAGCGGGTGACAGCCCTCGACCTCGCGGAAATACGGCGCGAAGTAGTCGGACCACAGGCCGTCGTCCCTGCTGCGCTCGACGTTCCGCTCGCCAGTCGTCGCGCATGACCGTCGCCAGCTCGTTCGCGCCGGAAGATGTCGCGCCACGATGCGTGGGCGCGGGACGGTTCGTACGCGAGAGCGGCCGAGAATCGACGCAGCTTTTCCGCCCATCCGACCTTGCGATGGTCGACGGGGAGCACGCGCGGTGCAATCGCCGCGAGTCCGGCACGCACGCCGGCGCGGCAGCACCGCCAGCATGCGATGCAGCCTGTCGGCGACGTACGTCTCGTAGCCGCCGAAGCACTCGTCGCCACCGTCGCCGGAGAGCGCGACCGTGACGTGCTCGGCGCGTGAAGCCCGAAAGGAAGTACATCGGCAGCGCCGACGTGTCCGCGAGCGGCTCGTCGGCGGCCGCGAGCACTGCGGGCAGGAGATCGATCGCGCGCGGATCGAGCGTCTGGGTGCGGTGCACGGCCCCGAGTCGCTGCGCGGTCTTCTCGGCGACCGCGGACTCGTCGAACGAGTCCTCGACGAAGCCCGACGAGAACGTGTACACGCTCGACGGGCTGCGTGTGCCGCACCATCGAGGCCGCGATCGTGGACGAATCCACGCCGCCGCTCAGGAACGCCCCCAGGGGCACGTCGCTCACCATGCGCAGCCGCACCGCGTCGTCGATCAGCTCGCGCAGCTCGTCCGCGGCCTCCTGCTCGCTGCGGTACGCGCGCTTGGCGTGGAAGTGCCGGGCGAGATCCCAATAGCGGGTGACGCGAAGCCCCCGCGCTGCATCGAACTCCGCGTAGCACGCCGGCGGAAGGCTTTCGACACCGGCGTACAGGCTGCGGTGGCACGGCACGTAGTTGAGCTGCAGGTACTGCGCGAGCGCGGTCCGATCGATGCCGCCCGTGACGTCGGGATGAACGGCGAGCGCGCGCGGCTCGGAAGCGAACGCGATGCCTCCCTTCGGCAGGCGGGCGAAGAACATCGGCTTCTTGCCGAGCCGGTCGCGCGCGAGCAGCAGCGACCGGCGCTCCTTGTCCCACAGCGCGAAGGCGAACATGCCGATCACCCGATCGAGCGCCGCCGGTCCCCAGGCCCTGAACGCCTCGAGCAGCACCTCGCTGTCGCCCTGGCTCGTGAACGCGTGCCCCAGTTGCTCGAGCTCGCGCCGCAGCGCGCGGAAGTTGTAGATCTCGCCGTTGAACACCAGCAGATACCGACCGGTGTGGTCCCACATCGGCTGGTTGCTCGCAGCGCTCAAATCGAGGACCGAGAGCCGGCGGTGCCCGAACGCGACCGGTCCGTCGACGACGATGCCTTCCACGTCGGGTCCGCGCCGCGCGAGCGTGCGCGTCATGGCCGCGACTACGCCCCGGTCGGGAGCGTTACCTGTAGTCGAGAGCCAGCCTGCGATCCCGCACATCGCTAGGCCTTCGAACGGTGCGAGCCGGCGCGTCCGCCTTCGAGACGGGATGTCATGCGAGCGGCTTCGGGGTGGAGAACGTGGACGCGTCCCGCATCGGCGCACTGCTCGGGACGGTGGCCGTCGCGTCGGCAGGGGCGATGCGCGGCGGGACGCTGTCCGGCGCCTGGCGAGACACGGTTTCTGGCGTGTCCACGAGAACATGCGCATCCGGAACCGGCCGCGGTGCCGGATAGCCGGCGTACTGGAATCGCCGCACGATCACGTCCGCAATGACCCCGAACGCGAAGACCTGGAACGCGGTGAGCAGCAGGATCACGGACAGCGCGCCGAACTGGTTCACCACGATGATGTCGCGAATCGCGCGCAGGACGCCGATCGCGAGAATCGCGAACGAGGCCGGCAGGAAGAAGCGCAGGGGCTCGAAGTACGACGCGAGCCTGACGATCAGCATCGTGAAGCCGAAGAAGTCCTTCACCGGCTTGATGTTGGACCGCCCGATGCGCCGCTCGTAATGGACGGGCACGTACTCGACGCGGCGGCCGCTGTACAGGGAGGCGACGGTGAGCGTCGTCGTGAACGAGAAGCCGAGCGGAAGCAGATGCCGGAACTCGAGATACAGCGAGCGGCGGAACACGCGCATGCCGGAGTTCAGGTCCGGCACCATCACGCTGGTGAGGCCGTGCACCATCTTGCGCAGCACCCAGCGCGCGACGCGGCGTATCGGACTCCGGCTGATCCCGGCGCCGCTGCGCGCGCCCACGACCATGTCGACCCCTTCTTCCGTGCGCGCGAGAAGGTCGGTCAGGTCCTCGAGCGGATACGTGCCATCGGCATCGGTGATGAACACCCAGTCCTGGGTGGAGTAGTCGAGGCCGGTCCGCAGCGCGGCACCGTAGCCGCGATTCACGCGATGCGTCAGCACCGTGATCCCGCGGATCCCGGCGAGAATTCTTCCAGAGTCGTCGGTGGACCCGTCGTTGACGCAGATGATCTCGAATTTGTAGCGGGGAATGCGGGCACAGATCTGCTGGACGCGCGCGATCGTGTCCGCCAGCGCGCCCTGCTCGTTGTAGACGGGGACGATGATGGCGCAGCTGATGGGGACGGAGTTGTTCATGCGGGCTGCCGGCGGCCTGGTGACAGGGGTTTGCGGCCGACGCAGAGCAGCGACTGGCCGAAGGGCATGTTGCGGCGACCCTCGAGTCGCCTGATGATCGGAATGACGAAGCGGTCGAAGACCCGGATCTGGCCGTTGATGCTGCCGGACGACAGATCGTCGTGCTTGAGCACGCGGTTGTTGACGAACCAGCCGACGGCGCCCACGAGGTTCACGTAGCGCAGCGCAACCGTTTCGAGCCCCGCCGCTTCGAGCTTGCGGCCCGCGTCCTGCCGCGAATAGCGGCGGAAGTGGCCGGCGAGGCGGTCCATGGAACCGTAGAGCTGCTGGTGCGCGGGCAGCAGGAGCACGAGACAGCCGCCCGGCTTGAGCAGCTCCGCCGCGCTGCGAAATGCGCGCTCGTCGTCGGGGATGTGCTCGAACACGTTGCACGAAAGCACGGTATCGAAGCTTCCCGGGCCCAGCGTGTCGACCGTGGCGCGATCGGTGATGTCGCCAACCTCGAACGACCAGTTGGGAAGGGCCCGATAACGCTCCCTCAGCTCCTCGACGCACGCGGCGGAGAGATCGATGGAGACGAGCTCCAGCCCGGTGAGGAATTCCAGGTGATTGCCGGTGCCGCCGCCGACGTCGAGGACGCGCCCGCGCGTGTGCTCCGCGATCCAGTCGTAGTTCCAGCGGTGATAGTTGCCCGCGGAGTGCAGGGCGGAGGACATCGTTTCCCGCCCGACGGGCAGCGGGCCCGACGCCGAGGGCGCGCGTGAAGGGCTCATCGCCATGCGCGGTTCAGCCACGGCTTGCCGCGTACTGCGTGAGGAACACGCCCGCGATCACCAGCGCCACGCCCAGCCAGTAGGAGGGCGCGACGCGCTCGTCGAACACCACCCAGGCGAGCAGCGGCACGATGGCCATGCCGACCGCCACCCACGGATACGCCTGCATCAGCGTCACCCGCGACAGGATCCAGATCCACAGCAGCGTCGATCCCCCATAGAGGGCGAGCGCTCCATAGAGCCAGGGCGAGCGGGCCGCGACGAGCAGCGCCTCGGCGACGGGGTAGCCTTTCACGACGAGGCCCACCTGCTTGAACATCAGGTTGCCCACCGCGAGGATGGCCGTGAAGAGCGCGAGCGCTGCGACGTTCATGGTGTCCTGCGAGGCGGTCATGAGGCGGTTCGTTATTGAAAGCGCGGGCCACATCACGACCGCGGTCAGGCCGATGCGCGGCCGAGCCGGGCTGGGCGATGCCGGGCGCGCCGGAGCGGGCCGCCCGCAGGGCCGCCAGCCGCTTGCCGATTGCGCGCCCTTCCTTTCCTGCTCGAGCACATACCCGGTCAGCACGACTATCGCGTAGAGGTAGTACGGCATGTCCCAGAAAGCGAGATTGAGGAACGCTCCGCCGACCGCGTAACCGACGAAGCTTACCTGTGTCGCGGACATGAGGGAGTACGCCCAGCGCGTATCGGGAGATGCCCTGCGCCCGCCGTCGGGTTGTCGCACACTGCTTCCACACGAGCATCCAGAAGCTCAGAAAGAGCACCAGCCCGACATAGCCGTGCTCGCCGAGGGCCTGGAAGTAGATGCTGTGCGCCACCGTGACGTACGGGCCCCGGCGAGTACTTGGCCATCACTTCCGGCGATCGGGTACTCGTAGCCCCCGCCCAGGAAGCGGTCGTTGGCGATGTTGACAGCCGCGTGCCACGCATAGATGCGGCTCATGGCCGAGCTCTCCGACTGGTACGTCTCGATCGTCCTCATGCGCGCGTCCCATCGCTGCGGCATGAAGGGAATGAGGACGATCACCGTCACGACCGCCAAAGCGAGCGTCACGCCGCGTGCGAACTGCGGATCCACAGTACGAAACCCATCGCGGCAAGCGCGAGAAATGCACCGCGAGAATAGCTGCCGAGGACCGCCGCAACGAGCAGGAGAATCCCTGCCAGGAGCGCCAATGCGCATCCAGCGTCTGCGGGGCGAAATCGTACGCGTAGACGAAAAACGGAATGATCATCACGTTGGCGACGCCGAGGGAGTTGTTGCCCGTCGATCATGCTGCCCTCGGGCCCCATACACCATGTTGGATGCCGCCCGTAAGAATCGTGAAGACGCCGCCCTTCAGTCCGTAGAACGCGATCGACCGCACGATCGCGGCGAGCAGCAGATGCACCTGGCGCTTCGTGTGCAGCAGGCACATCAGCACGAACGTCATGAGGAACACCTTGCTCTACCCGCTCCCACATCGCGAACGCTCGTTCCGGCGTGAGCGCGATAGTACCGTCGTGATGCGGTCCACGCGAAAAGCACCAGCAGGACGACGCCGGCCGCTCCGCCCTTGATCTGCCGGTGATCGCGCGAGAGCACGGCGCCGACGAGCGTCAGGATCGCGATCAGGAGCGCGAACGGGAAGTCGAACGCGGGCCCGTAGGTGAGCCGGTGCGGATTCAGGAGACCGAACACGACCCATATCAGCGCCCCGACGTAGGGGTGGATGACGATCATCGGGGCGATGACGCCGAAGCCGGCGAACAGCAGCAGGTCTCTGATGGGCAACTGTCACTCCTGGCGGCAGGGACCCTAGTCGAGTTCGCAGCCGGCAATAGAGGCGAGGGCGGATCAGCGCGCGCATACACGGCCCCTGCTCGCCGGCCAATACCGCACCGTGCTGGCGCAGGGCAGCCAAACACTCTGGCACTCCGTGTTCCGAACGCCGACATGGCACGAAGCACCAAACATGCCACTGCGCTGGTCGGCGCGGTCTCCTACGCGTACTCCGGTGGCAGGCGAGCTTACCGCAGCGCTCGACGCGAGGCCATGCGCGCCTTATCGACGTCCCTCGCATGCTTCGGCGTGCCGCAGTCGGCTGTGCTCGTGGCGATACGGCGCAGCCGGGTACCCGCCACGTGCGCGCCGAGCTCCCGGCGCTACAGGCGCGGAGCGGCTGCGTATTCCGGCGTGCGAATGCACCGGTACGCGCGTTGTGCCGTGACCAGCAGGATTACGACAACGAGGGCCTGAACGGTCACCTCGTACCTCCCGCTTGCACCGTAATCGGCCAGCGCCTGTACGGCCGAGGAGCCGAGCACCAGCAGGCACAGCGCCGTCAGCTCGATATTCCAGGCGACAGCGCGGCGGAATCTCCAGGAAAGGGCCGCCGCGGCAGTTACGAGCAGGAAGAGGGCGTTCGCCCCGCGCAGGACGGGTTGCTCGATAGACCATACCGCTGCCAATGGACGCGCTGCCCACGAGGGCGAGATGCGGTCGGGCTCCCAGATGATCGGCACGGTCCAGAAGTCTACCCAGCTCAGCGCAACCGACTTGGCGTAGAGGACAGGATGCTCCGCAAACAGTCGGTACGACATGCGTTGCAGCGTGCGCGAGACCTCCAGGAAATTCATTCCCGTCGCGGCCATCATTTCGGGCAGTGCCAACCATGCCGTGTTGCCATAGTGGCCTTGCTCGGCAAGCTTGATTTCGCGATTGCGCAGCAGTATGGACTTGATCGGCTCGAAGCTCTCGGGGGCGTGCTCCATCAGTTTCACGCTATGGTTGGCGACGCCCATGCCCGCCTGCGTCGATAGCGTGAACCAACCCGTCTCGTGTGCGACCCACGCGGACCAGGCGAGGACGCATGCGGCTGCGGGCGTGGCCACGATCGCCGCCCATCCGATCGCCTTGCACATCCGCTGCCCGGCCACGCGTGCTGCAATCAGTACGAGCAGCGGAGCAGCAGGAACCAGAAAAATGAACTGTGGTCGGACGAGCACTGCCGTGCCCGCCAGAGCGCCCAGCACGAGCAGCGATATGGGCGACATCGCACGCTTGCGGACGCCGCGGAGCACATGGATGGCCCACACGGTCACCGTCATCACCGACAGTGTCGAGACACTTTCGGAGATCAGCGCCGACTCCATGAAAAGCTGCTGGAGATTGAGGCTGAATGCAAGTGCCGCTGCGAACGCCAACCCCGACGAGTGGGTGAGACGCCGCACGAGCGTGTAAAGCAAAACCGAACTCAGCACGCCACCAAGCATTTGGAGCGCGACTACTGTCGGGGCATGGCGCTGTGCCACTACGATCAGCAACGGATAACCGGGTGTGCGCCGGCCCAACGACCGCGCCAGCGTGCCGTCGGCGAGGTCGGCGGCGGCGGACCAGTAGGTCGTAGTGTCGGGGTACGTAATCGGCTCGTACCCGAGCCACAACGCGCCGCGCAACAGCACGGCCGCGGCTACCAGCGCGATCAGCCAGGTGGATTCCGGGTCCCTGGCTGCTCGGTCGGCAGAACGTGGCCGGCTGTAAGGGAGGGGGCGGAGACTTTGGCTACCACATCGTGCATCGATCCGGCCGGTGATCCCGCGCGGCATCCCGCGTTCGTTCCCGGGGAGCGTGATCAGCGTGTCGGCAGGAAACGGACATTCGAGGAATAACGGGGCAGATAGGCGATGCCACCCAGCTTCGGAAAAAACGCGACGCGGTTCTCGATCGAGGCCACCGGTGCCGGGATGTCCGCGAGCTTGGTCGAAAAACCAGTGTCCGGATTGATCGCGTACACCGCGCGCATCATGAAGTAGAGGTAACGGTCGTCGTCCGCGTCGTAAACAATGGCTGTCCCCTGGTCGATCGACGTCAGCTCTCCCGTGACCAGGACTTCGTCGAGCTTCCTGGTGGCGATGTCCATGCGCTGCAAACGTAGCGTGCCCACCCTGGTGTAAGGACGACCGTCGATCAGCCCGATCACCAGGTTGCGCTTGGTGTCGACGACGCGAGGGCAGGTAGTTCCACGCGTCCATGCCGGTGTCGCTGAACCCGGGCCTGCCCTGGAGGATGTCCCACGTGTCCGTCTTCGGCGTCCAGCGCGCCGTGGTGTAGTCGGCCGAGTAGTAAATCGCTGCCGTCGCGCGGGTCGCGCGCGATCGACGGCAGGTCGTCCAGATCGGCACCTGCGCCCACGTTGCCGCTGGCGTCCCACGCCTTGTCGGTGACGCGGAAGCCATCGACCAGCGGGCCTCCGCTATAGCCGCCGACCGTGCCGATGCCGTAGGTCGCGTACGAGCCGAACAGCATGACGCGCGCCTTGCCGTCCTTCGCGTGCTCGGCCGCGAGCCACTGCGTCGTGGAGTAGGTGTGGCGCGAGGTCGGTGCGCCGTCCGCATAGTAGGGTGTCTGCATCGACGTCTGATTCTGCGGCGTGCTGGCCTTCACGAGCATCCACTTCGGCGCGTCGGCGGTGAGATCGATGGTGATCACCGGGATTCCACCACTCGCCATGACCCGACGAGGCGGCCGACCAGAAGCTGGTATCGCTCGCGGCGAGACCGCCCCAGGCGTCGATGGTCCCGGCCCACGCACCGGGAATCGCATTGTTCAGGTTGGCCGTGTTCGGGATGTCGAACCACTGGCCCGACGATCTTGCCCGCTCGCCACTTCGGATAATCGCCGGCACCGGCGGTCGTCGCGCTCTGCGTGCGGCGGGATTGCCGCTCGACGTCGTGGCGGTGACTGCAAGCCCCGGATCGGGAATGTCCTGGCGTGCTGACGATGAGCTCGTCGTACCACGTCTGCGCGAGATCGTGCACCTGGGTCGCGTCCTTGTTGTCATGTACGGCAACAGGTAGATCTTGCCGAACGCCTGACCGTCGGGCGCCGGTGAGCGGGAAGTATCCCGCGACGCCCGGCTTCCAGTCGATGACGAGTTGACGAGGCGCTGTCCTTCGCGCCAACCCACAACTCGTATCTGCTGCTCTGGAATTCGCCGTTCACCCGCGGGCCCGTCGGAGACCATGACCTTGAACGTCATCCACTCGTCGGCGACCCATCCGACGCAGCCAGGGCCACGCGTTGCCGACATCGTCCCCGTTGCTTGCTGTACAGGCAGTACGGCGGCGGTGCCGTTCTGCAGCTTGAAGTCGTACGGCCCCGGAGGTTCTCGTCCAACACCGCGTAGGGCCCATGCGACGCGCTACCCGTGCACGAGTTGTAGCTGATCGGGAACTTGCGCCGGTAGTACTCTGGACTGACGATGCGATGCCTTCGCACGACGCCTCGCCGGACGCCGTAAGGCGCACGGATCGGCGAGATCGCCCGTGCCGATGATCGCCTGCTTGATGCCGCCCTGCTTGCCGCCTCCCGTCGCCGTGAAGACGGTTTGGATCATGGCCTTGTTGAAGCGCTGCCGCCACTGCACGTAGAACGTGCTGTTCTCCGCCGAATTGCGGTCTTGAGATCGGCGCGAGAAATTGCCATACCACGAACCTCCGGCGTTGGCCCCGCTCTGCGCGGAACGTCGATTCGCAGCGATCCGCCACCGGATGCACTCGACCGTAGGATCGATCACGGGCGACGTCCAGGTCCCCTCTGACGATCCCGAAGTTCGGCATTCGGCCCTGCGCCCGCGATGCCGCCTAGGTCGGCATCGCTGTCGAAGCTCCACCAGCGCACGACGCCGGGGCCCGAACGCCGCGCGTCGAAGTCGGCGGAGCCGGACGGCGGTCGCGGAGGCGTTCGTCGGGCGGTGTGCGATTTCGTGGCGGTCACCGAGCGCGTCGTGCGTGCCGTGCCGCCCTTGGTGTCCTTCACGGTGAGCACCACGGGGAACGTGCCGTCGAGCGCGAACTGGTGCGACGCCGTCGCGCCGTTCTCGCCGGTGCCGTCGCCGAAGTCCCAGGCGTACGAAACGATCGCACTGCCGGCGGCCGGCACGGCAGATGCTGCTGAAGTCGAAGGTGTCCGGCGTCACTTCCGTTACCAGAATGCTCGCTGTGGTCGTGCCGGGCGTTGCAGGCGGTGTGGGTGTTGCGGAGGGCGTCGCCGGAGGCGTAGACCGTTGCGCTCGCATCGATTGTAACAGTAGTCTGCGCGCGTCTCGACCTCGCCGGTCAGGTCCGTCACCGCGAGCGTCACGGTGTACGTGCCCGAGCGGTCGTACCGATGCGAAGGCGAAGCATCCGCGCAGAGCTTCCGCCGTCGCCGAACTTCCAGCTGTAGCGTGCGATGTCGGCGCTGCCCGTCGCGCTCACGATTGCGCCGAAGCTCACCGTCGATCGGTCGTTGCGCCGGGAAGCATGCGGATGCGCACGCGCGAGCTTGGGTGCCGCAGTCGCGCTGACGGGCACGGCGCTGCAGAAGATGACGCCGTCGGGTCCGTAGCCTTCCGAGACGTAGCCCGCCGCGATCATCTGCGCCCGTTGCTCGGCGTCGGTAACGTAGCGGTGATTGGCCGCGCCTTCGGTGTGCAGGAGGCGATACACCGGCGAGCCGACCGCGCACGTTCCCGTTACGCGGTCGGCGAGCTCCACGCGAAAGACGTTGCTCGACTCGAGCACCCAGCTTGCGCCGAATATCGCGCCGACCGCATCGCACTCGGTCGCCGAGTAGAAGTGGGAGTCGAGCCCGGCGGCCGGCAGGCCGTAGTAGCGGCACACCGGCGCGGAAGACGCGGTGCCGCCTGACGGCGGATATGCCTCGAATGCGTTGCCGGTGCGCAGCCATCCGCGCAGCGTGCCCGAATCGAGCGCCTGGATCTCCACCGGGTCCGCACTCATGAAGTACTTGTTCAGTGCAGCGTTGTAGTACTCGACGACCTGCACGGTGGCCGCGGAGCTCGCGACTTTCGACGCGATCGATTGCGCCGCGCGCGGGTGCGCTCGCAAGGGCGGACAGCAGGGCGACGACAGCGAGAAGTCGCTTCGACACGTGATTTCCTCGTCCGTGAAGCGGGGCGAAGCGCGTGGCTTCGCGCGGGAGCTGTCCGCTCGCGTTCGGCGGATTCGCGGACGAGGAATCGAAGCAGCCCATATGCCATTGGCATGGTGCGGTCGGGTGTCGACCCGATCGCGTTTGGGATCGCGCCCTCAAGGAAAACAGCGCGTTGAGGAAGCTGCACTGCGTCGCGCGACACGTCACGCGGTCGTTGTACGTCACCGCGAGCGCCGCTGTGGCGCGCAATGTGACATTGCGCGGCAACGCGGATCGACGTTTCGCGATGTCGCGCGATGCGAACCCACGCGCGATCGATGCTTTAGCGATGCTCACGCACGGCGTGCGCAAGGCGAGGCGGTAGTCCGCGAGCCGGCGCGCGATGCAGGTCCGGGCGGCCACGCGCAACGCGATGCGCGCAGTCGTCTCCCGAAGCCGGGCACGTTGCGTCCCTGCCGCGCGCGCAACGCGTGGCGGGACGCGGACAGCTTGTGTGCTACGTGGGGGTGACGGCCGTGTCCGCGCGAGCGTGCGGCGACGCTTTAGTCGCGTGCGCTGCGAGCGGCTTGCGCAGCGTGACGAAGATCCAGCCCTGCAGGAAGTTGAGCGGCCGGACCTTGCTGACGAGCTTCTCGTAACCGGTGGCGAGCAGGAACAGCGCGCCGTTGAACATGAAATAGGCCGGGTACTGCCCCATGTAGCGGAACGACGCCACCTCGAAGCCCGCTCCGCGCGCCCACCTGGAGACGGATCGGCGCGTATTCGTGCGGTACGCGATGGGGAAGACGTCGTGCTCCGCACGGCCCTCGGTCTTCGCCACGATCCAGGGGTGCAGCCGGTTGGGAATCGCAGCCGCAATGATCGACGCGTAGTCCCACAGGTTGGCGGTGAGGAAGATGAAGTGTCCGCCGGGCCGCAGCACACGGTAGATCTCCGCGTACACGGCCGCCGGGTCGGTGACGTGCTCCATCACGCTGCGCGCCATGACGACGTCGACCGAGTCGGATGCGACGGGCATGGACGCGAGATCGCAGTGATGCAGCTCGAGGTCGGTGAGGCTCTTGTCAAAGTCCACCAGATCCACGCCGATCAGTCGGCGCGCGCGACCCCGGTATTTCGCGAGGATCGGCGCCGTTCGCCCGCATCCCGCGTCGAGGAGGGTGTGCTTCGGAAGCAGATGGCGCTCGACCTCGCGCTCGAAATCGTGATACGGATGCGCGCTGCCGAAGTAACGCCTCCTGAGTCTCTGCGCGAGGGCAGTCATCGTTGGGCGGGCGTTGCCGTCGTAGTGAGGACGAGAGCGTTGACCGGGCGCGCGAAGTCACGCCGCATAGCGTGCCGGCTGGCGCAGATTGCGTGCGAGCAGCAGATCGAACCCGAGCGGCTCGCGCCTCCATGGAGTGAAGCGCGGGAGCTGGAACGGATCCGTGGTGCGATCGGCGGCACCCCGCGCGGTGCTCACCGCTGCCGCGAAGCCGGCATCGCGAACCATCGCGACGTGCTCGGCCGTGTAGTCCTGTTGCGGCCGGCCGTTCGGGTACGCGAACAGCACGACCGGGCGGCCGACGATCTCCTCGAGCTGCCGCTTGCCGTCCTCGATCTCGCGCCGCGCGTCGTCGGGCGCGGTCGTCGCGAGGATCGGATGCGTGACCGTGTGTGCGCCGACATCGAAGCCCGGCTCGCGCGACCTCGCGCAACGACGCGCGATCCAGCATGAGCTTCGCAGCCGGCGCCACTTTTGCCCTTCGTTCGATCTCGGCCACGCGCTCGTCGCGCAACGACGGCGGCAGAGCGCTTGAGCCGGGTCAGCACGTCGTCGATTGCGGCCAGCCGCGATGCCGCGCGATCGGTGCCGTAAATGCCGAGCGCGAGATCGGCGAGGTCGAGTTGCGGCACACGAGTCGCGCGAAACGTCTCGATCACGCGGTCGTTGAACATGCAGCGCCCGTCGAGATAGCCGGTCGCACACGAACACGGTGGCGGGAAGGCCGTGACGACGCAGGAGCGGAGCGGCGAACGTCAGGTTGTCGGCATAACCGTCGTCGAACGTGATCGCGAGTGCACGCGTGGGCAGCCGTCCCGCCGTGAGGCGCGCGACCGCGTCGCCGAGCGGCAGGACGTTGAAGGTCGACTTGACGTGCGCGAGCAGCGCGTCGAACTGCGTCGACCCCCGGCTCTCCGGGCAGCAGCGGGTCGGGCGCGGGCAGCACCCGATGGAAGATGAGGATGGAGAGCTTGCCGCGCGAGACGAGGCCCAGCACGCCGCGTCGGATCACGTTGCCTCCGCCGCGCTCGCGAGGATGTTGGAGGAGCCCGGCAGGCGTTCGATGCGATAGCCGAGGCTCGTCAGCAGATCCATCGCGTCGGTAGCCCGACGTCTCCACGATCAACGCCGGGACGATCGCGCTCGAGAATGCGGCGCATGCCGCGCAGCACCGGCAGCTCGTGGCCCTCGACGTCGATCTTGGCGAGCCGCACCTTGCCGGGCAGCTGCAAGCGAATCGATCGCGAGGGTCAGCACGTTGAGCGCCGCCGGCGTCGCCCGAGATGCGCGCCATGTAGAAGTTGTGCAGGCCGGCGCTGAAGTCCGGCACGTCGATGCCCACCGTCGACGTCGTGTCCGACGCGGCGACGTTCAGCAGCGACACGTTGGCATGCGCGGGCGAGGCGCACGTTCGCCGCGAGCAGGCTGAAGGTATCGGGCACGGGCTCGAACGCGATCACGCGTCCGGTCGGGCCCGACGAGCTCGGACATGCGCAGCGTGTAATGCCCGACGTTGGCGCCGACGTCGAGCACGCAGTCGCCCGGCCCGATGTAGCGGTCGAGCAGCGCGTATTCCTTCTCGTCGGTGCAGAACGCGCGCCGGCGGATCTGGCGCCGGAAGAAGTGCCGCCGGAGCTCGTTCTGGGCCGATGCCGGCAGGCGCGCCGCGATCCGCTTCAGGAGACCGACGTCGCGTCATCAGCTCACCGCCAGTCGACCGCAGCTGGAGCTCGACCCGGTTCCACTCGCTCGAGGTGCTCGCGCCGCAGCTCCTCGACCTCGCTGCGAAAGCGTGCGAGGTCGTCGCGCATGCGGACGATGCCGGACGCGATCTCCTCGACCGTGTTGCCGACGTGCACGGCGCCCTTGCAGAAATGCCGCCGCAACAGATCGAAGTTCGACGTGACCACCGGCCGGCCGAGGTACACCGCCTCGTACGCCGCGCGCTGCATCGTGTGGTCGAGCGTCGTGAGCGAGATCACGGCATCGGACGCGAGCAGGAGGCCGACGTACTCGCCGTCGGCGAGGAAGCCCGTGAGCCTCACGTTCGCCGGCTTCGCCGCGAGCACGGCGGCGTCGGCGCGCCGGTAGTTGCCCGTCACGTGAAAGTCGACGTCCGGCACGCGCGCCGCGGCGCGGAAGAAGAGCTCGATCGGCTCGTCGCGCGTGAACGTGCACGCGAGCGTCATGTGTGCACCCGGGCTCGAGCTGCGGGTACACCGGCTCGGCGAAGCACACCGGCACGTCGCGCACCATGCGTGGCGTTCGCGCCCCAGTCCCGGACGCGTCGCGGCCATGCGCTTCGTTGGTCACGATCGTGGCACCGGCTGCGCGCGAGAACCACTTGTGCAGGAACAGTACCCGCTTCCAGCGCTCGTCGAGGAACGCCCCGCTGTGCGCGTCGATCACCAAGCGCGCGCCGGTCATGCGGGCGTAGATCCACGCCGGCAGGCAGGCGGCCACCGGCGGTGTCATCACGAACACGCAACCGGGTCGTTCGCGGAACAGGATCCGCAGCGTCTTGATCGTCTGCGACAGGTACTTGAACGGCAACGGTCGAGGTAACGGCTGCCGTACTCCGGCGAGTACACCATGTACGAGCGTCCGCCGAGCCGCGCGGCGATGCTGTCGCTGCGGCTGCAGAACGGCGCCCACGAGATGAAGACGAGGCCCGTCTCCGGCACGCCGTCCTTCACCCGGCCGCTCCTCGTGCGAGCGTGCCGCGCACGCCGACGTTGCGCCGGAAATCGTCGTGATCCGCCGGCGGCATCGCCTTCCAGTCCAGGATTTCCATGCGCTCGAATCCCGCCTGCCGGAACCAGTCCGTGACCTCCTGGCACTTCGTGGCGGTGCGCATAGCGCGGCGTGAACCGGTCGCGCGCGGCATGCACGCCACGCTCGAGCGTGAGCGGCTGGATCGCCGGATTGCGCGAGCGGCGCCAGGCGTTGAACAGCACGTACCCCGCGCCCATCGCCGTCAGGAATGCGCGCGCAGGCAGCGAGTTGGGCGCGCCGCTCAGCGGCGGGCGCACGACCGCCTCGAGGCCGTACGCCACGCGCCGGAACAGCGTTTCGCGGATCGAGCCCATGCCGTAGACCCAGAGGTAGACCGTGCCACCGGGCTTCGCGAGCGCCGCCATGTTGCGGAACGCGCGCTCGGTCGACACCGTGTGGTGCAGCACGCCGCGCGAATAGATGACGTCGAACGTGCCCGGCGCGAACGGCACCGCGAACACCGACGCCTCGACGAAATGCAGGAACGGGTTGTCGCGAAAATGGCGCGCCGCCTTCCACACCGCGAGGCTCAGGTCGAGGCCGACCGCATCGGCGCCCGAGTTCTTGTGCGCGAGCTGGGTGGTGATGCCGAGACCGCATCCGACCTCGAGGAACGGCCGACGCCGGGCGGGTGATCGCCTCGCCCATCTCGGACAGGAACCGTGCCTCGTGGTCGGCGTAATCCATCTCCCAGATCACGCCGTCGTAGTCGTAGTCGAGCCATTCCTTCGAGAACGACTCCATGACGGCGCGCTCGCCGCTTTCCGGCTCGCGATCGGGAAACCGCAGTTCGCCCTGCCGTCTCTGCGTGACGCGTGGCCCGTGCCGTTGCACGAACGCGTCGTGCAGCGGCGTGCGGTAACACAGCAGGATGGGCAAGCCGTCCAGGATCGGGAACATGGCCTTGCATGGCGTGCAGGACAGGAGCCCGGATTCGACGCGCAGATCGAATCGTGCGTCGTCGACGCCGCGGCGCTGCGCGAGCGCGCGCTGCTCGGCGGACACCGCCGCCGTCTCCTGCTCGAACGCATCCAGATGCAGCGCGCCCTTGCACAGCGGGCAGCGCAGGACGTCAAGAAACCTCAACCACATGAACTCATCGCTTCCGTTCTGGTGCGCGCGTCGTAGCGAATCGCGTGCCCGCCGGACGCCGAACCGATCGGGTGCGCAACCGAAGGGCCCTGGGCCGCGCGACGTGCGGCATCCGCACGCGGCCGGGCATAGTATGCCAAAGCCACTCCGGTGGGCGGGGCCGCGCACCGGAACGCGTGCCCGATGCGCCCGGGCGCTCGCGTCGGCGCCGCGACCCGAGCTGCACGACCCGTTCAGTATAATTCGCGGCCCGCACCACGCCGTCATCCATCGTGCCCACGGTCCTGCTCACCGGCGCTGCCGGCTACATCGGCTCGCATACCTGTATCGACGCGATCGCGGCGGGATGGAGGCCGCTCGTCGTCGACAATCTGTCGAACAGCTCCCGGCACGTGATCGACCGCATCGAGGCGATCACGCAGGTGCGCCCGCAGTTCGTCGAGGCCGACCTGCGCGACCGCAGCGCGGTCGAACGGGTGTTCGCGGACAACGCCATCGACGCCGTGATCCACTTCGCGGGCCTCAAGGCGGTCGGCGAGTCGGTCGAAAAGCCGCTGACGTACTACGAGAACAATCTCGGCAGCACGCTCGTGCTGCTCGACGCGATGGCGCGCCACGGCGTGAAGCGGCTCGTGTTCAGCTCGTCCGCGACGGTGTACGGCATGGCGGAGCGGATGCCGCTCGCCGAGGATGCGCCGGTCGCGCCCGCGAGCCCGTACGGACGCACCAAGCTGATGATCGAGGAGATCGTGCGCGACGTCGTCGCCGCGGATCGGGAGTGGCGCGCGATCCTGCTGCGCTATTTCAATCCCGTGGGCGCGCACGCGAGCGGCCTCGTCGGCGAGGATCCTGCCGGCATTCCCAACAACCTGATGCCGTTCGTGTCGCAGGTGGCGGTGGGCCGGCGCGAAAAGCTGTCGGTGTTCGGCGGCGATTATCCGACGCCCGACGGCACCGGCGTGCGCGACTACATCCACGTGGTCGACCTCGCGCAGGGGCACATCGCCGCGCTGGAGCACCTGATGAGCCGCGGCGCGGGCGAAACGCTCACGATCAATCTCGGCACCGGGCGCGGGCACAGCGTGCTGGAGGTGATCGCGGCGTTCGAGCGCGCGAGCGGCCGGCGCATCCCGTACGAGATCGTGGCGCGGCGGCCGGGCGACGTCGCGACGTGCTACGCCGATGTCACCCGGGCCCGCGAAATCCTGGGCTGGGCGGCGCAGCGCGGGCTCGACGACATGTGCGCCGACGCATGGCGGTGGCAGGCGGCAAATCCTGCGGGTCTGCGCGGCTGAACGCGCTGCGCGATCGCCGAAGGTTTACGTGCCGGCCGGACTGCAGCGCTCGCACGAGATTGGCAAGGATTTCATAGCACGCGTAATAACTGGCATAGAGCCCGGCCATGCTGGGCACCCAGTCGAACCACGTCGACGCGCCGTGGGCCGGAAGGTTTGTCGCTGCGGGCACCGCCGTGATACCCTGAGAGCGGAATTCCGCAGTCGCACGCCGCATGTCGAACGCGTGCATGACCAGCACCACCTTGTGCACTCCAGCGGCTTTCAGCACGCTGGCGGACATCACGGCGTTCTCGTGGGTGTTGAGCGACGCCGTCTCCAGCCAGCGCACCGGCACCCCGAATTCGTCTTCGAGCGCGCGCTGCATCAGGACGGCTTCGGATGTCGCCCCGTCGAGTCCGCCGCCGCTCACGAGCACGGGCAGCCGCGTCATGCGCGCGATGCGTGCGCCGTAACGCACGCGCTCCAGCGTCAGGGCGGAGAGCGTGTCCTCACCGCCGTAATCGGGTGCATCGTGCCGAATGCCGCCGCCGAGAATCACGATCGCTTCCGCGCCCTGCGCGTCGGCCGCAGCGAAGGGCGCGGGCGGATCCAGGGCGTCGACCAGGAGCGAGGACGTGATCGGCAGCGACAGCGCGAGCAGTGCGAGCACCGCGGCGGCCGCGACCATGCGACCCGCGCGCGGATAGCGCAGCGAAAGCGCGAGACCGGTCAGCGCGAGCAGGACGAGCCCGGCTGGCGGCAGCACCAGCGCCTTGAGGACGGCCCGGAGCGCGAACGCGAAGCGTCATCGCGCGCGTCCGGCGCCTCCGTGCCGCGCGGCGGGCATGCAGTTGAACACCACAACTTGCGACGCGCGTGGCGATGCCGCGCGCCTGCGCCTCGTCCCGCGCAGGGGTGGCCGCCGCCGTGCATCGCTCGATCCCGATGTGGCAGCGCGTTTCAAGAAACCCTTCCCGGTGCCGTCAACTACAAAGGTGGTGACGGTGCATTTACATGGCACGGATTGTGCAGCACTCCGCGCATGCGGGCCGCGATGCAGTGCACGGTCGTGTGCGCGCGTCTGTCGGCCGCACGGATTATCACATTTCTTTCAAGCGCGACGCGCACGATGTACACGCAGTGCATGATGAGATGAGCAGCGCGCGGCGGGCGTACGCGTCCGACGTTTAGCGCCAGCTTTTGCCCAACAACGCCAGGGGCCGGGTCGCGAGCGAGCCGGCCGACGTGAGGAAGCGAAGCGGATGGTCCGGCTGTTCAGCCACTGGTTTCCGTCGAATGTCGTGATGCACATCGCCTTCGACGCGGTGCTGCTGTTCATCACGTTCATGCTCGCGGGCGTGTGGCTCACCCGCGGCGACCTGCCGAGCATGGAGCTGCTGCCCTCCGCGCTCCTCTTCGCCGTCGCGATGATCACGCTGAACTCGACCGTGGGCCTGTATCGCCGCGATCCGTACCGCACCGGCGTCCAGACCACCGCGCGCATCATGCTGTCGCTGCTGCTCGCCGTGCCGGTGGCGTACGTCATCTTCCAGGTGCTGCCGTGGGGCGACGCGCACGCGACCGCCCTGCGCATCACGGCCGTCGCCGCGCTGGGCGTGCTGGTCGGCGTGCGCGCGCTGGTGGCGCATCGTTCCGAGGCGCCGATGTTCGTGCGGCGCGTGCTCGTGCTCGGCACCGGTCCCGAAGCTGCCGCGGTGGAGAACTCGCTGCGCCAGTCCGGGCCGGGCATGAGCATCGTCGGCTTCTACGCCGTGCAGAACGCGGACGGCACGCACGCGGTCGAGGCCGACCGCATCTTTCCGATGTCGATGTCGCTCGCGGATACCGCCTGCCTGCACGAGGTGCACGACCTCATCGTCGCCGTGCGCGAGCGCCGCGGCGGCGCGCTGCCGCTCAACCAGCTGCTCGAGTGCAAGCTCTCGGGCATCCGCGTGCTCGACCTGTCGAGCTACTACGAGCGCACCATGGGCCAGGTGCGGCTCGATTCGCTGCACGCGAGCTGGCTCATCTTCGGCGAAGGCTTCCGCCAGGGCTTCCTGCGCACCAGCGTCAAGCGCCTGTTCGACATCGTCGTGTCGCTGCTGCTGCTCGTGCTCGCCGCGCCGGTGATCCTGGTCGCCACGATCGCGATCGCGCTCGAGAGCGGATTCCCGGTGCTGTACCGGCAGGAGCGCGTCGGCCAGGCCGGCCGCGTTTTCGACGTCATCAAGTTCCGCAGCATGCGCCGCGACGCGGAGAACGACGGCAAGCCGCGCTGGGCGGCGTCCAACGACGACCGCATCACGCGCGTCGGGCGCATCATCCGCAAGCTGCGCATCGACGAGCTGCCGCAGCTGCTCAACGTGCTGAAGGGCGACATGAGCCTGGTCGGACCGCGCCCCGAGCGTCCGTACTTCGTCGACAGCCTCACGCGCGAGATCCCGTTCTATGCGGCGCGCCACAGCGTCAAGCCCGGCATCACCGGCTGGGCGCAGGTGCGCTATCACTACGGCGCATCGGTCGACGACGCCATCGCAGAAGCTCCAGTACGACCTCTACTACGTCAAGAACCACACGCTCTTCCTGGACATCGTCGTGCTGTTCGAGACGGTGGGCGTGGTGGTCACGGGCAAGGGCGCGCAGTAGCCGCGCGGATCCGGTCCGCGCCCGCACGCGCTCCATCGTGGTGCGCACCCTGCGGCGCGCGCATCCGATTGCCGATACTCATGGGGCACGCCGGCGGCGAACCGCACCGTCGTCGGTGCCTGCGGCGGCGCCGTCGACTCCTTCCGGTGACAATATTGAGTTGCGGCGCTCGATGCTGCGGGGGCCGTGAGAACATTGGGCCACGCCAGCCTGTGAGCAACGAATGTCGCCGAGCCTGATGACCGTCATCGCCTGGAGCTACGGCATCGCCGGGGTGCTCTACCTCGCGCTCGCCTTGCGCCTCGCGATCGCGCGCGAACGCACCGTGCGCACGCATGGCGATGCTGTGGGCCGCCGCGTGGACCGCGCTCTGGGGCCTCTGCGTCGCGTCCTTCGCCCTGACGCGCGCCGGGCCGCTGCTGGCGGTGGGCAGCTTCGCCGACCTCATGGGCTACGGCGGCTGGTTCGCGTTCCTTCTGTTCCTCGCCGGCGACGCCACCGCCCGGCGCGGTCGCGCGCGCGGCTGGCTGGTGCCGGTGGCGATCGCGGTGGTGGCGTGGGGTGTCGCCGCACACGTCGTCGCGCTGCTCGACATCCGCCTGTTCGGCGATACGGGGCGGCTCGTGCTGTTCGACACGCTTGCGGCGGCCGTGCTGGGCCTGGTGCTCGTCGAGCAGGTGATCCGCAACGTCGCCGAGGAGTCGCGCTGGAGCGTGCGTCCGCTGTGCCTCGGGCTCGCGGCGATCTTCGCGTTCGACATCTACACGTATGCCGACGGCCTGCTGTTCAACGTGATCGACAGCGACGTGTGGAGCGTGCGCGGGCTGGTGCGTGCCTTCGCGTGGCCGCTGCTGATCGTCTCCCTCGTGCGCATCAAGGGCGGGGCGCTGCGCATCGTGCTCTCCCGCGAGGTGATGTTCCGCTCGTCTGCGCTCGCCATGTCGGGGCTGTACCTGCTGTTCATGGCCGCGGCGGGCTACTACGTGCGCTATTTCGGCGGCGCGTGGGGGCGCGCGCTGCAGATCGCGCTGCTCGCGGCCGCGGTCCTGCTGCTGCTCGTGCTGTTGTTCTCGGGCTCGATGCAGGCGAAGCTGCGCGTGGCCATCAGCAAGCACTTCTTCCGGTATCGCTACGACTACCGCGAGGAGTGGCTGCGCTTCACGCAGGCGCTGTCCACGCACGGCCAGCACGGCGCCATGGGGCTGCAGGTCGTGCGGGGGCTCGCCGACATGGTCGAAAGCCCGGCCGGCGCGCTCTGGCTGCTCGACGCGAGCGGCCGCACGTTCGCGCCCACTGCGCAGTGGATGATGCAGGGCGGCGAGAGCGAGGACGTCTCCGGAGCGCTCGCCTCGTTCCTCGCCACGCGCGGCTGGGTGGTCAACCTCGAGGAGTACCGGTCGTTCCCGGATCGCTACGGCGACCTGCGCCTGCCGGACTGGCTGTCCGAGATCAGCAATGCCTGGCTCGTGATCCCGCTGATGATCGGCGCCGAGCTCACCGGGTTCGTCGTGCTCGCGACGGCCCGCACGCCGATCGACGTCGACTGGGAGGTGAACGATCTGCTCAAGACGGCGGGGCGGCAGGCGGCGACGTTCCTCGGCCACACGCTCGCGACCGAGGCGCTCCTCGAAGCGCGCAAGTTCGAGGCGTTCAATCGCCTGTCCGCGTTCGTCGTCCACGACCTCAAGAACATCGTCGCGCAGCTCTCGCTGATGCTGAGGAACGCCGAGCGCCATCACGGCAATCCGGAGTTCCAGCGCGACATGCTGATGACGGTGGAGCACTCGGTCGAGCGCATGAAGCAGCTCATGCTGCAGCTGCGCGACGGCACCACGCCGCTCGACGCGACCCACGGCATCGATCTCGTGGAGATCGCGCAGCGCGTGCAGCGCGCGAAGGCGGCGCAGCAGCCCGCGCCCGAGCTGCAGGTCGACGGCTCGCGTCGCGACGCGCGGGCACGAGGACCGCCTCGAGCGCGTGGTCGGCCACCTCGTGCAGAACGCCATCGACGCGACGCAGGAGGGTGGGCGCGTGTGGATTAAAATCGGGCAGCAGGACACGCAGGCCGTCGTCGAGATCGGCGACACCGGCCACGGCATGACGCAGGAATTCGTCAAGGAACGGCTGTTCAAGCCGTTCCAGACCACCAAGCAGACGGGCATGGGGATCGGCGCCTACGAGAGCAGCCAGTACGTGCAGGAGCTGGGCGGCCGGGTTCTCGTCGACAGCACGCCCAACGTCGGCACGCGCGTGCGCCTGCTGTTGCCCCTGTTCGAGGCCAAGGCACCGCAGGTGCCCGAACGGGACGTTGCATAGGGCTTTGGGCCCGGGATGAAGCCATGAGCGAAAAGATGCGCCCCCTTCTCATCGTCGAGGACGACCCCGCGCTGCAGAAGCAGATGCGCTGGGCCTTCGACCAGTACGAGACGCTCGTCGCGTCCGACCGCGAGAGCGCGCTCACGCAGGTGCGCCGGCACGCGCCCGCCGTCGTGACGATGGACCTCGGCCTGCCGCCGACACCCGATTCCGTGGAGGAAGGCTTCGTCCTCCTGCAGGAGATGCTGGCGATCGCGCCCGATACCAAGGTGATCGTGCTCACCGGCCAGCACGACCGCGCCAATGCGCTGCGCGCGATCGGCATGGGCGCCTACGACTTCTTCGCCAAGCCCTTCGAGCCGGATCTGCTGCGCCTCACGATCGATCGCGCCTTTCGTCTGTACGATCTGCAGCAGGAGAACCAGCGCCTGCAGGCATCGCGCCAGCCCGATGCGTTTGCAGGCCTCATCACGCGCGACCCCGAGATGCTGCGCATCTGCCGGACCATCGAGAAGGTCGCCGGCACGAACGCCACCGTGCTCCTGCTCGGCGAGAGCGGCACCGGCAAGGAAGTGCTCGCGCGCGCGCTGCACGAGATGTCGCCGCGGCGCGGCGAGCGCTTCGTCGCCATCAACTGCGCGGCGATCCCGGAGAACCTGCTCGAAAGCGAGCTCTTCGGCTACGAGAAGGGTGCGTTCACCGGTGCGGTGAAGCAGACGCACGGCAAGATCGAGACGGCCAATCGCGGCACGCTGATGCTCGACGAGATCGGCGACCTGCCGCTGTCGCTGCAGGCGAAGCTGCTGCGCTTCCTGCAGGAGCGGGTGATCGAGCGCATCGGCGGCCGCGGCGAGATCCCGGTCGACGTGCGCATCGTGTGCGCCACGCACCAGGACCTGAAGGGCCTGATCGCGGAGCAGCGCTTTCGCGAAGACCTCTACTACCGGCTCGCGGAGATCGTGGTGAGCATTCCTCCGGTGCGGGCGCGGCAGGGCGACGCCGCGCTGCTCGCGCACGCTTTCATCCAGCGCTTCGCGGCGGAGCAGCGGCGGGGCTCGATCACGCTGCGTCCCGACGCGATCGCGGCCATCGAGGCGCATCCCTGGCCGGGCAACGTGCGCGAGCTCGAGAACTGCATGAAGCGCGCCGTCATCATGGCCGACGGCAACCAGCTCGGCGCCACGGACCTGGGGCTGGAGCCGCCCGACGATGGCGATCTCGCCTCGCTCAACCTGCGCCAGGTGCGCGACGAAGCCGAGCGGCGCGCGGTGGTGAAGGTTCTCGGGCGCGTGAACGGCAACATGGTGAAGGCCGCCGACATCCTGGGTGTCAGCCGGCCCACGCTCTACGACCTGATGCACCGCCTCGGACTCAAGTAGGCCGCCCGCGCCCGGGGCTTCGCGTCGCGATGGCGCGTCCGGGCGTGCAACCATTCGCGCCGCAACACGGACCCCGACCATGCCTTCTCGAAACCTGAAACGCAACGTCGTCCTCGCCCTCCTCCTCGCAGGCGCGCTCGGCGCGTGCGGCGACGACCGTCCGGAAGCGCTCGTCGCTTCGGCCAAGGAGTTCCTGGCGAAGAACGACTACAACTCCGCGACCATCCAGCTCAAGAATGCGCTGCAGAAGAGCCCCGACAACGCCGAGGCGCGATTCCTGCTCGGCGAGGCGCTGTATCACGACCGGGATCTGCTCGGCGCGGAAAAGGAATACCGCAAGGCACTGGAGCTCGGCTATCCCGCCGCCAACGTGAACCCGCGCCTCGCGCAGCTTCTGTTGCAGAAGGGGGATTTCAAGAACGTCGTGCAGACATTCGAGAGCTCGACCGGCGCCACGCCGCGCGACACCGCGATCATCCAGACCGCGTTGTCGGAGGCGAAGCTCGCGCTCGGCGACACGGCCGGCGCCGGGCGGGCGCTCGAGGCGGCACGCGCTGCGGACACGTCGTATCCGCCGACGGCGCTCGTGGCCGCGCGGCTCAAGGCGAGCAGGGGCGATCTCCCGGGAGCGCTCGCCGAAGCGGAGAACGCGATCGCGGCCGCGCCGTCCGCCGACGCGTGGTACCTGAAGGGCCAGCTCCTGGCCGCCATGCGGCAACCGGACAAGGCCGCCGAGGCGTTCCGCAAGTCGATCGAGCTCGACAAGTCGTCGCTGCTCGCGCACGCCGCGCTGATCGAGACGCTGCTCGTCGCCGACAAGGGCGACGAGGCAGCCAAAGCGCTCGACACGCTGAAAGGCCTCGCGCCCAAGCATCCCTTCACCTATTACCTGCAGGCGGTCGTTGCGCTGCGCGCCAACGACGCGAAGAAAGCGCACGAGGCCGCGCAGTTCTACAACGCGCAGGTCCCCGACGACCCGAAGGGCATGCTGCTGCTCGCGACGAGCGCGCGGATGCTGCACCTCTATGGCGAGGCGGAGGCGAACGCCAACCGCGTGCTGCAGGCGGATCCCAAGAACGACGCTGCGCGGCGCGTTCTCGTCGCGGTCTATCTCGAGACCGGACGCGCCCCAAAGGCGATGGAGGCGCTGCAGCCCATGCTCGAGCGCGGCGCCAACGATCCCCGCGTGCTCAATCTCGCGGGCGAGGTGTACCTGCGCAACGGCGACGCGGCCACCGCGGCGAGCTACTTCCAGAAGTCATCGACGCTGCAGCCGTCCGGAATCGAGCCCAAGACCGGCCTCTCCCTCGCGCGCATCGCGCAAGGTGACAAGCAGGGCGGCATCGCCGAGCTCGAGGCGCTCGCCGACACGGGCAGCGACGTTCGCACCGACCTCGCGCTCATCGCGATCACGCTCGACCAGCGCCAGTTCGACAAGGCGCTGTCCGCAATCGATCGCCTCGAGAAGAAGCTCCCGAACGAGCCCATGCCGCACAACCTGCGCGGTCTTGCCCTGCTCGGACGCGGCGACACGGCGGGCGCGCGCAAGAGCTTCGAGCGCGCGCTGGCGGTCAAGCCCGATTACGTTCCGGCGGCGGTCAATCTCGCGCGCCTCGACATGGCGGCGAACAAGCCCGCCGACGCGGAGAAGCGCTTCGACGCGATCCTCGCGAGCAATCCCTCGAACGTTCCCGCGCTGCTCGCGCTCGCGGGCATCCGCGAAACGACCCGTCCCGCGAAGGAGTCGGAGCAAACCGCGGCCCTCATTCGCAAGGCGATCGCTGGATCGCCGACCGACGTCGGTCCGCGGCTTGCGCTGGTCGCGCACTACCTGCGCACGAACGAGCCAAAGAAGGCCCTGACCGCAGCGCAGGAGGCCGATGTCGCGATCCCGCGCACGCCGCAGATCATTGCGGCGCTCGGGCAGGCGCAGCGCGCCGCGGGCGATGCCAGCCAGGCATTGGCGACCTACACCCGCCTGTCGCAACTCGTGCCGGAGTCGCCCGAGCCGCTGCTGCGCATGGCGGACCTCCAGGCCGGCGCAAAGGACTACGGCGCCGCCGCCGAGAGCCTCAGGAAGGCGCTGGCGCTCAGTCCGGATCTCGTGAGCGCTCAACGCGGCCTCGTCGCGCTGCAGCTCAGCCAGGATCGCGTACCGCAGGCGCTCGACATCGCGCGGGAAATGCAGAAGCGTCGCCCCAACGATGCGGCGGGCTACGTGCTGGAGGGCGACATCCGGAGCACGCGCAAGGAGTGGAGTCTCGCCGCGGCAGCGTACGCTCGCGCGGTGAAGCAGGGCGGCTCGAGCGATGCGGCCATCAAGCTGCACGCGGCGCTGCTCGCGGACAACAAGCCGCGCGAGGCAGCGGCGGCGCAGGCCGGATGGCTGCAGGCGCACGGCGACGACGCGCGCTACCGGATCTATCTCGCGGAAAGCTACCTGCGCCAGGGCGACAACGCCAACGCGCTCAGGCAATACCGCGCACTGCTCGACAAGCGCCCCGACGATCCCGCTGCTGCTCAACAATGTCGCGGCGACCGGAGGCAAGGTCGGCGATCCGCACGCGATCGAGTACGCGGAAAAGGCGAACACGCTCGCGCCCAACCAGCCCGCCATCATGGACACGCTGGGCACGCTGCTCGTCGACAAGGGCGATGCGCAGCGCGGCGTCGATCTCCTGCGCAAGGCGGCGGAGCTCGCGCCCGACGCGGCGGAGATCCGGCTCAACCTTGCGCGCGGGCTCATCAAGACGGGTCAAAAGGATGCGGCGAAGAAGGAGCTCGAGCAGCTCGCGAAGCTCGGCGACAAGTACGCCGGCCAGCAGGAAGTCGAGAAGCTCCTGAAGACGCTCTGATCCCAACGCACGCGAAGGCGAGAAATGAAGGACGACATCAACGTCGCCGTCGTCGGGCTCGGCTACGTCGGGCTGCCGCTCGCGGTCGAGTTCGGCAAGCGCTATCCGACCTTCGGCTTCGACCTCTCGGCGCAGAAGGTCGCGCACTACCAGCGCTTCGAGGATCCGACCGGCGAGGTGAGCTCGGAGGACTTGCGCGCCGCGAAGCAGCTCAGGGTGTCGACGGACCCTTCGATCCTGCGCCGAGGCGCAGTTCATCGTGGTCGCGGTGCCGACCCCGGTGGACGAGGCGCATCAGCCCGATTTCCGGCCGCTGGTCGGCGCGTCCGAGGCGGTGGGCAAGCACCTGCGCCGCGGCGCGACGGTGGTGTTCGAGTCGACGGTGTATCCGGGGGCGACCGAGGAAGTGTGCGTGCCGATCATCGAGCGCCACTCCGGCATGACGTGGAAGCGCGATTTCTTCGTCGGCTATTCGCCCGAGCGCATCAATCCCGGCGACAAGGAGCGCACGCTCACCCGGATCACCAAGGTGGTGTCGGGCGACACGCCGGAGACGCTCGAGCGCGTGGCGCAGATGTACGCGAGCGTGGTGACCGCGGGCGTGCACCGTGCCTCCTCGATCAAGGTGGCCGAGGCGGCGAAGGTGATCGAGAACACGCAGCGCGATCTCAACATCGCGCTCATGAACGAGCTCGCGATCATCTTCGAGCGCCTGGGGATCGACACCATGGAGGTGCTGCGCGCGGCGGGCACCAAGTGGAACTTCCTGCCGTTCCGGCCGGGGCTGGTGGGCGGGCACTGCATCGGGGTGGACCCGTACTACCTGACGCACAAGGCGGAGATGGTGGGCTATCACCCGGAGGTGATCCTCGCGGGACGGCGGATCAACGACGGCATGGGCAAGTTCGTGGCCGAGCAGACGGTGAAGCACCTGGTGCGCAACGGCTGGCAGGTGAAGGACGCGCCGGTCGCCGTGCTGGGGCTCACGTTCAAGGAGGATTGCCCGGACCTGCGCAACTCGCGGGTGATCGACGTGATCCGCGAGCTCGAATCGTACGGCGCGAAGGTGCACGTGCACGACCCGGTGGCCGATCCGGCCGAGGCGCGGCACGAGTACGGCGTGTCGCTCGTGCCATGGGAAGCGCTGCCGAAGTCCGCGGCGATCGTGGCGGCGGTCGCGCACAAGGAGTTCCGCGCGCGGCCGGCGGCCGATTACCTGGCGAAGCTCGAGCGAAGCGGCGTGCTCGCGGACGTGAAGTGCCAGTTCGATCCGGACGCGTTCGCGGGGCAGGGCATCACGCTCTGGCGGCTGTGAGCCGGCATCAGCACCGCGAGCGCTGACCCGTGAGTGCGATCGACGCTGTCCGGCAGCAGCTTGGCGCCGCACCCCTGCGCTGGTGCGTGACCGGGAGCGCGGGCTTCATCGGCTCGCATCTGGTCGAAGCCCTGCTGCGCCTCGACCAGACGGTCGTCTCGCTCGACAACTTCGCGACGGGACACCGGCGCAACCTGGACGAGGTGCGCGATGCCCTGCCCGCCGCGCAGTGGCGTCGGCACCGGTTCGAGGAGGCGGATATCCGCGATCCGGCGGCGTGCCGGGCCGTGTGCCGCGAGGTCGACGTCGTGCTGCACCAGGCGGCGCTCGGCTCGGTGCCGCGCTCGCTTGCCGATCCGCTCGCCACCAACGCGAGCAACGTCGACGGGTTTCTCAACATGCTGGTGGCCGCGCGCGATGCCGGCGCGCGCCGCTTCGTGTACGCCGCGTCGAGCTCGACCTACGGCGACGAGCCGAATCTGCCCAAGATCGAGGAACGCATCGGCCGGCCGCTGAGTCCCTATGCGGTCACCAAGCTGGTCAACGAGCTCTATGCCGAGGTGTTCGGGCGCTGCTACGGCGTGTCGGCCGTCGGCTTGCGCTACTTCAACGTGTTCGGCCCCCGGCAGGATCCGGAGGGCGCCTACGCGGCGGTCATTCCGCGCTGGATCGGCGAGATGCTGCGGGGCGAGGACGTGCTGATCAACGGCGACGGGGAGACGAGCCGCGACTTCTGCTACGTCGACAACGCGGTGCAGGCCAACCTGCTCGCCGCCGTGGCGCCGCTGTCCGAGACCACGTCGGTGTTCAACGTCGCGCTCGACGAGCGCACGACGCTCAACGACCTCTTCGCGCAGCTCAAGCGCGAGCTCGCGCAGCACGTTCCCGCGGTCGCCGCGCGTGCAGGCGCGGCACGGCGACTTCAGGCCGGGCGACGTGCGCCATTCGCGGGCGGATATCGGCAAGGCGAAGCGGCTTCTGGGCTACGCACCGACGCACCGGCTGGTCGATGGCTTGCGCGCGGCCATGCCGTGGTACGTCGCGCACCTCGCCGAGCGCGCGCCCGACCGCGCGACGTCGGGAAGCTGACGTGCGCGGGCTTGCCTGGCGCCGGATCCTGCCGGCGGTCCCGGTCCTGCTTGCGCTGGCGTGCGCGGCGGCGGCTGCCGACGGCGGCGCCGGAATGCCCGCCGCGGTGGCTGCGGACCTCGCCGCCGCGCGTCCTGCAGCCGCCCCGCGCGACCCCGCATCGCTGCGCGCCGAAGCCGTGCGCTACGAGCACGGCGAAGGCGTCGCCGAAGGACCCCGCTCGCGCCTACGAGCTGTACTGCGCAGCCGCCAAGGAAGGCGACGCCGAAGCGCAATACGCGCTGGGCTGGATGCACGCCAACGGCCGCGGTGTCGCCCGCAGCGACGAGCTCGCGTCGCTGTTCTTCACCATGGCGGCGGAGCAGGGGCTCGCGCAGGCGAGAGCGATGCTGCCGCTCGTCGGGCCCCCGACGGGCGACATGCCGCCGTGCATGCGCGATTTCGCGATCGTCGCCGAGCGCGAGAAGCCCGCGGTCGAGGCGCCCACGGCCGAGGAGCCCATGCCGTCCGCGAGCGTCGACGACGTCGGCAGCTTCGTGCCCGCGAACCCGGCGCAGGAGAAGCTTGCGACGCTCGTGCGCGCGATCGCACCGCAGTACAACGTAAGCCCGCTGCTGGCGCTCGCGTTCATCCGGGCCGAGTCCAACTTCGATCCGCTTGCGCGCTCGCCCAGGAACGCGCAGGGCCTGATGCAGCTCATCCCCGAGACGTCCGCGCGCTTCGCGGTCAAGAGGCCGTTCGATCCGGTGCAGAACCTGCGCGGCGGCCTCGCGTACCTGCGCTGGCTGCTTGCCTATTTCCGCGGGAACGTGCCGCTCGTCGCTGCAGCCTACAACGCAGGCGAAAAGACCGTCGAGCGCTATCGCGGGGTGCCGCCGTACCCGGAAACCCGGCTGTACGTGAAGCGGATCATGGAAGTCTTCCACAAGGCCTGGCATCCCTTCGACCCGACCGTGGCCGATCCCTCCCCCGAGCTCGACCGGATCCGCACCATCGGCGCGCCGTAGTTCCGTTCCTGGGTCGAGCGCGCCCGGAGTCGACCCAGGGTCGCGGAGTGGATGCGACAATCCGCACCCTGCGCCCAGGCTCACGTTTGGATGCCGCCGCCCGATATAACGGGAACATACGTGGGAGGCGCGGTGGCGGCACGCAGCGGCAGGACGGGCATCATGGGGCACCGGAACGTCGCTCGCCTCGTCACTGCGTGGGCCGCGCGCCGCGCGCGGGCCGGCGGCACCGGGGCAGGCGCGTGGTGACCATGACCAGGAGCTCACCGGCGCTGATGGGCTTCTCCGGAAGCGACGAGGACCTCGAGACTCTGCTCTCCTCCTTCGCGACCGCCTCGTTCGAGCACGCACCCGACGACCTGCTGGCGGCGATCGACACCGCCACCCACTCCTTCGGCATCCGCCCCGCGGACTCGGACGGTCAGCGCCGCCACGCCGGGATGCTGATCAAGAAGATGTACGCGTGGCGCGGCTATCCGGGAGGCGGGCCGCTCGCCCGGCACCCGGACCGGATGACGCTCGTCGCGAGCGACTACCGCAACGGCGCCCCCATCGGGACCCTCACGATCGGCCTGGACGGCAGCACCGGGCTCATGGCGGACCAGGTCTACCACGAGGAAGCGCAAGCGCTGCGGCAGGCCGGCTCGCGCCTGTGCGAGATGACCAAGTTCGCAATCGAGCGCAGCGTCAACTCCAAGCGGCTGCTGGGGGCGCTCTTCCACGTAGCCTTCATCTTTGCGTACCACATCCACGGCCGCAGCGACCTGCTGATCGAGGTCACGCCGCAGCACGCGCGCTTCTACCGGCACCTCCTCGGCTTCGAGCAGTTCGGCCGGGAAGTGCTCAACCCGCGGGTCAATACCCGTGGCGTGCTGCTGCGCCTGCCGCTCCATTACGCGGCGGAACAGATCCGGCGCCTGGGCGGGCTGGGCGAGGCTTCGCTCGAGCGGTCGCTCTACCCCTACGGCTTCTCCGCGACGGAGGAGGCGGGCGTCATCGCGCGCCTGAAGCGCATCGACGCCGGGACCGAACCCTCCGCGGCCGAGCGCAGCAGCGCTTCGGCGTAGCGCCTCCGGGCCCGCGTCGGGCCGCCTCGGCGTCGCCTTTCCTTACAGTCGGCGTCGGTTTGAGGTCTACAGAACGGCTCTCGCCGATCGGGAACCCCTTGGGCGACAGGTTCGAGGCGCGCCCGCGTATCATGGGCGCGACGGCGATTTCCTGCGCAACGAGGCCGTGCGGCGCCACTTTCGAAGCATATCGGGCACATTGCCGCGCGGATGACTTCGCCCGCCGGCCGGGCGCCTGTCGTGCGCCGGCGACGCCCGTGACCCCCGCATGCGCCGGACCGCGATGCAGCTCGTCGAGGAATTTTACAGTCGCACCTGCCGCATTTGGGCACTTCGCTCGCGGCGATACCGCCCAGCCTTTAACATCAAACGATTACAGCTTGTCCGGCGGACTGGCACGACCGTTGCCTTTAGAGGGGTGTAGGCGCCCTGGTGCGGTTCGGAGCACGAGGACGAGGCATCGAAGACCATTTGGAGAACCCGAGATGAAGCTCAGAAAACTAATCCTGTCGGTCCTGGTGGCTGGGGCGCTCTCCGCCACAGGCGCATCGGCGACCGTCCTCACCCTGAATCCCCAGGCGCCAAACACGGGGTGCACGAACCTCGCGACTCCCGTCGCTGGTGCTTGCGGGCCGGTGGGCACCAATGCGGCCTTCCAGACGGACAACGCGCACATCGGCTACACCGGCGTGCTCGATGTCGCGCAGCAGGGCGTCGGCGTTGCGTCGTCGTACAGCGAGTCGGGCAACTTCCGCATCCTGGACTTCGATCTGGGTCCGAACCTGCTTCCCGCGACCACGACCGGGGTCAATCGCTCGCAGACCGGCGGCAACTACGACATCTACGCCGGTTTCACCGTATCGGGCAACGGGGTGTGGGATAACGTGAACGGGTGGACGTTCCTGACGACGTCCGCGACCATCGACGTCACCCTGTATGCGTCCCCGTCCTCGGGCAGCGCGATGAACCTCGGGAATCCCGCGAGCGGCAACGAGGCCACGGCCGGCCGGCCGAGGCATCACGTTCGGCAGCGGCGACTTCATCCTCGGCACCGCAAACCTGGTCTTGAGCGCCACCAACCTGGGCAGCGCTTCGATCGGCGCCAACAACATGGCCAGTACCAGCCTCACCGCGCTGCTGCAGTTCACGCCGGCGGGCGGCGGGACGGGTCCGCTGACGGGCGCGAACGGGTTCTTCCAGGCACCGATCCCGTTCGTGATCGACATCGGCTCGCAGGCTGGCGGCAACGCGCTGAACACGACGTGGGCGCCGCTGGGCAACGGCGTCAGGATCCAGACGCTTCAGAACCAGGGCGGTGGCAGCCTCGCGTTCCAGGGGACGCCGGAACGCGTGCCGGAACCGGGTTCCCTCGCACTGCTCGGCCTCGGCCTCGCAGTCATGGGCTTCGTCGGCTACCGCTCGCGCGCCCGCTCGCAGTCCTGATCGAAAACGGGTTCTCCTCGAACGGGGGCTTCGGCCCCCGTTTTTTATTGGGTCGCTCGCCGCGCGTGCCGCGACTTCGATCCGACCGGCTGCCCGGAACTCAGACGCTGTGGCGCAGCGCATCGACGATCGGCATCCGCGATACGCGCAGCGCAGGTATCAGCGCCGCCGCAACGCACGCGCCGAAGCCGATCAGGAAGGATCCGGCGGCCCCGAGCACCGTCACCTGGATGCGGCCGGTGTACGCGAGCTCGGCATTGGGCGGCGGAGGCATCGGAATGCCGATGGCCGAGATCGCGAAAGCGAGACCGATGCCCAGCGCGACGCCGAGCGAGGCGCCGACGAGCGCGGTGAGCAGGTTCTCCGTCAGGATCAGCGCGATCACCTGGCCCGGGCGATGCCCGAGCGCGCGCGCCGTGCCGAACTCCGCCGTGCGCTCGAATACCGTCATGTTCACGGCGTTCACCACGCTCAGCAGGACCATCAGCAGGATGATGACCTGCAGCCCGCCGAACAGCCGCTCGTAGAGGTTCACCGTCTTCGGATAGAAGTCGTTGAGCTCGTACCATCTCTTCACTTCCTGCCCGCGCCCGGCGCGCTCGCTCGCGAGCCGTGCCGCGACCCGGTCGGTGTCCTCGGTTCGCTTCAGCGTGATCACCAGGGTGTTGGCGCCATCGGTGTCGAGCAGCTCGCGCGCCGCGGCGAGCGGTACCTTGATGGCGCGATCGTCGTATTCCTTCGAGAAGGTCTGGAACGATCCGACGACCGTCAGATCGAGGGTGGCCACCGGACCGGTCGCGCTCGTCGCGAGCAGCAGCGCGCGATCGCCGGGATGCAGCTTCATCGCGCGCGCGACGCCGTTGCCGAGAAGAACGTGGTATCGGTCCGACGGCGCGAGCGCGCGGCCTTCGGCGATTCTCAGCAGCGTGCCGAGCCGCGCTTCCTTGTCCGGCTCGACGCCTTCGCCGAGGACGGAGTAGTCGGCGTGCCCGTTGTTGATGAGCCCGGAGAAGCGCAGTCGTGCCGCGACGTCCGCCACCTCGGGCAGGGCCGCGATCTCGCGCCGGTCGACGTCGGGCCTTGCCAGCAGGTACTTCTCCGGTTCCTGCGCTCCGCGCTCGAAGTAGCCGGTGCGCGCGAGCTGCAGATGGCCGGTTTGCGAGTGGATCAGCGCTTCCGCGAGCTGGGCGAACGTGTCGTCGACGAAGCCGCGGCTCAGGATCAGCGCAGCGACGCCGAAGACGATGGCGGCGAGCGTGGTCGCGGTTCGCGCCTTGTGCCGCAGCACGTTGCGCAGCGCGAACCGGATCATCGGGGCACGGGAGGCGAGCTTCACGTCCGCTGCATCAGCGCGCTTGGCGCAGCGCATCCACGATGTTCATGCGCGAAGCGCGCCACGCCGGATGCACGCCGGCGAGCATCGCCGTGATCGCCGCGAGCGCGACGCCGTCCAGCACGAGGCGGGGCGTGACCACGATCCCCGCGAGATAGCCGGCGGCCATGCCCGGCGGCGGCGGCATCGGAATGCCGATCCAGGTGATCAGGCGGGCGAGCGCGATGCCGAGCGCGGCACCGAGCACGCCGCCCACCACACCGGTCACCAGGCCCTCGGCGATGAACCGGCGCAGCACCGTGCTCCTGCGGTCGCCCAGCGCCATGCCGGTGCCGATCTCGCCGATGCGCTCGCGCACGCTGGTCATCATCGTGTTGGAGATGCTGAGGACGATGATCACGCCGATCATGATCTTCAGCACCAGCACCTGCTGCGAGAACAGCGTCACCACCTTGTTGTAGAAGTCGGCGACCGGCGTCCGGTACCACGGCACGATCTCGAACGCCTTGGGGTCGAGCCTCGCCCGCAACGCCGCGGCGACCGCATCGGTGTCGCCGGTGTCGCGCAGCAGCACGAGCCACGCGTGCACGCCGGTCGTGCGCAGCAGCTTCTGCGCGGTGCTCAACGGCATGCGCAAGGCGTAGTCGTCGTACGCCTTGGTGGAGGTGGCGAAGATGCCCCGCACGTGCGCATCGGTGGCGTTCATCGCCCCGGTGGACGTGTTCGCGACGAGCACGATCTGCGCGCCGGTATCGAGGCCGAGCGTGCGCGCCAGACCTTCGCCCACGATGATGCCGGTCGGGTCCTCGGGTACCAGCGCCTCGCCGCGCACGATCCTGAGCGCGCCGCTCAGCGTGCGCTCCGCGGCGGGATCCACGCCTTCGCCGAGGAACGACGCGGTGGTGTCGCCCATGCTGATGAGGCCGTTGAAGGAAAGCCGCGGCGCCACGACGCTCACCTGCGGCATCGCCGCGATCGCCTGCATCTCGGGTGCCGCTTCCGGCAGCATGAAGCGGAACGGGTCGGCCGTTCCCGAGTCGCGATACCCCGGCCGCACGATCTGCAGGTGGCCGATGCGGCCGCGGATCGTGCTCTCGCGGATGCTCTGGTACGTCCACTCGAAGAAGCCCGAAGCGAGCAGCAGGCCCGCCACGCCGGCGGCCACGGCGCCGAGCGCGATCGCACTGCGCCGGCGGTGCCGAAGCACGTTGCGCGTCGCGAGCCGCAGGTCGGTGACGATCCTTGCGGCGAGCACGCGCAACGCCGGCAGCGATCGTTCGCCCGCTTCGGGGCGGTGGGCTTTCATGGGGACGCTGCGGGACCGGTTACCGGCCCGGAGCACCTCCGACAGTCCCCGCCTGCTGCGCGGCTGCGGTGCCGGCGGCACGGCGGCCCCGCACGAGGCCGATGTCCGCGCGGGTGAGATCGAGGCCCGCCGCGATCTTGTCGAGCTCCTTGTCGAGCATCCAGCCGGTCTTCGCCGAATGCTCCAGCATCTCGAACACGTTGCGCCAGAAGATCCGGTCCGAGCGACCCTCGCGCACGAGACGCGCGAACTCGGGCTCGAAGCTCGCGTAGCCGAGATGGAGGAAATCGACCACGATCATCAACGGAATGATCGTGTTGTTGGTGAGCAGCGGACTGCCGTTGCCGGGCTCGATCAATCCCAGCTCGGTGACCCTGGACTGGATCTCCTGCTCGGGAAACCGCCACACGTAGAACGGATGCACGAAGCGCGGATGGCGCTCGGCGGGAAACCGCGCGGGGTCCCACCAGTAGTGCATCTCGGCCGGCGTGTAGAGCTCCTCGAGCGGCGTGCCCAGCGTCGAGGTGACCTTCGCGAGCGCCTGCGCCGGCGGCACCTCGAAGCTGCCGCACTCGAAGATCCGGTCGACCTGCGCCCACGACAATCCGCTCAGCAGCAGCGGGATCTCGTTGGTCGCGGCGTAGATCTTCGCGATCGAGAAGCCGAGATCCGCATCGATGCGATCGACGGTCTCGAAGCAGCCCTGGCCGGGGGCGAGGCGCGTGCATGCGAAGCGGAACGACTTGCGGTAGAGCGAGGGCCGGGCGCGCACCGTCACGTGGTGCACGTCGAGCTTGCTGCACCGACTGTCGCGCGTTGTCGAGCGCGACGGGGCTCATGTAGCTGTTGTCGATGGTGAGCGCCACGATGCGCAACGCGGGATAGCGCTGCTGCAGCTCGTGGATGAGCAGAGCGCTGTCCTTGCCGCCGCTCAGCATCACGACGGCGTCGAATTCACGGCCGCCGCGGCCCGCGTGCGAGCGAAACATCCCGTCCATCGCCGCTTCGAGCGCCGGCAGGTGCGCCTCGCCGCTGCGCTGCTCGTGCGCGGCGGGCGCAGCGCTGCATTCGGAGCAGACGCCTTTCGCGTCGAGCGGCGCATACGCCTCCGATACCGCGCAGTTGCGGCAGCGCCTGCGCAAATGGCCTTTGGCGAGATGGCGGTGCGCGCTCCACGCGTGCTTCGCATACCACTCGAAGAGGCGCGCGCGGCGAATCAGGGTCGAGGCATCGGGCATCGCGTGGTCCGTGGTCGTTGGGGCGGCGCTCGTGGCTGGCGCCGCCCTCAGCCTCGCGCCTTCGCGGGCAGCATGCCGGCGCCGACCATCCACTCGTAGCAGTCCATCAGCATGGTGTCGAGCGACGAGGGCTCGTAGCCGAGCTCGCGCACGGCCTTGGTGGAATCGCAGAACACCGTCTCGCACAGCATGTCGGCGAGCGAGGGCGTCAGCATGGGTTCCTTGCGCAGCAGCGTGGACACGCGGAACTCGATGCGCCCGAGCACGCGAAAGAGCGGCGCGGGCACCACGCCCAGCGGTCCGCGCCGGCCCAGGATCGCCGCGATGCGGCTTGCGATCTCCATGAACGTCGCGTCCGTGCCGCCGAGGATGTAGTGCCCGCCGGCGCGGCCGCGCTCGACCGCGGCGAGATGCGTCTGCGCGACCTTGCGCATGTGGGCGAGGCTCGCGGCCCCGGGCGGCGCGAACGGCACGTGCAGGCCGCGCGAGATCTCGCGAAACATCTTGGACCAGGTCGCCTTGTCGTAGGCGCCGAACACCGCGGCCGGGTGCAGCACGACGGCATCCAGACCGTTGCCCACGGCCTTCTCGATCTCGAGCTCGGCGAGGTACTTGGAGTGGATGTACGCGAACGTCGGGTCGGTGTTCTGGGGAGACGTCTCGTCGACGACCCGGCCGTGATAGTCGTAGGTGAGGATCGTCGAGGTGGCGATCAGGCGCCGGGGGCGTCGCGCGAGCGCGACCTCCACGACATTGCGCGTGCCGAGCTCGTTGATCTCGTACTGCTCGCGGTCGTACCCCGGCTCGAAGAAGCCCACCGCGGCCGCCGCGTGAAACACCGCGTCGAGCCCTTCGGGCATCGCGCGCTCGACCGATGCCTTGTCGCGCACGTCGCCGATCGCGTGCCGGATGCCGGGGAGCTTGTCGAGCTCGGAGGTGTCCGACGACTCGCGATGAAACGCGACGATCTCCCAGCCGGCACGTGCGAGCTCCTGGACGAGGTTCGTGCCGAGGAAGCCGGTGGGTCCCGTGACGAAGGCTTTCATGCCTCGACTCCCCGGATATACGAATCGAGAGGACGACGCGCGTTGCGCAGGCTGGGCGGTCGCGCGCGACCGATGCGGAACACGATATGCGGCTGCAGGCCGGGCGTGAGCGCGGCCCAGCCCTGCTGGAGCTTGCGCCGAAGCGCGGGCCGCACCTCGATGTAGCCGTCCAGGGCGAACAGCGTCGAAGCTGCCAGCGGTTGGAACGCGAGGCCCATCGCGGTCACCGCCAGCCACAGCCGCTCGAGCCCGCGACCTGCGGCGAGGGCGCCCGGCGCGAGCTCGAGCGGGCTCGCGATCACGCCCATGTGCGGCGCACGCCGGCAGGGAAGATCACCCGCTCGCATGCCGAGGAGCGTGGCCGATCCGGTCGCGCGCATCACGCCGGCCATGCCGCGATGGCGCAGCGCGGCGAACGCACCGCGCAGGGGACGCTCGATCTCGAGCGACCCGGGGGCGAGGCCCTCGTCGGCCGCCGTGCGCCAGCCGAGATCGAAGCGCACGCTCGAGAAGAGCTCGCGATGCAGCGCGGGGTCGCGAAACCGCTCCCCTTCAGCGGCGCGCACGAGGCGCAGCGCGGCCTTGCGCGCCGTCGCGGTGTCGAGGAATACGAGGCGCGCGCCCGGCACGCTCTCGACCTCGCGCGCGAGCTCGTCGAGGTGACCGCGATCGAGTGGCGGGCCCTTGAAGAAGCGCCGGTTGGTGTGACGTTCCGGGATCGCACGCGCGAGCGCGTTCGATGCGCGCGCGCCCGGACGGGCCGGCCGCACGCGCAGCACCGCCACGACGTCGCGCCCGGCATCGCGCGGGAGCAGATCGGCGGTCGCCTCGAGTCCCATCGCGCCCGCGTGCACGATCATGTTCTCCACGACGGCTCCCAGTGCGATGAGGAACAGCACCTGGCGATGGAAGGGACGCGATGCGGCCCCGGACGCATCGCGCACGACGACGGTATCGCCGGCGTGCTCGAAGCGGAGGGGATGCCGGTTGTCCGCGGACGGCGCGGCAATGCCGGCCGCGACGAGCGAGCGAAAGGCATCGACAGCGAGGATCGGGGTCATCACCCTCATGCCGCTTCGGCGCGACTCATGCGCGCGAGCTGCCGCTGGGCGAACGCGATGGCGAGGCGCTGCAGCACGTTGCGGTGTCCGCCCGGGCGCCAGGACTTCGTCAGACAGTTGCGATAGGCGTCGAAGTGGACCACCCAGGGCGCGCCATAGACCTTGCCGCGCTCGAGCACGAGCTTGAGCGCCTCGGTGCCGGCGACACCCGCGCAAAGCATGCACGCCATCGCCGTGGACGGCCCGGCGCGATCGCCGAGGCGCACCCGCGAAGCGTCGGCGAGGTAAGTGCGCTGCAGCAGCGCCGGCGAGAGGCCCACTAGGAAGCGCAACGCGCGCTGCGTCTCCGTCCCCGTCCGCAACCCGAAATAATCCTCGAACGTCATGCCTCCCGGGAGGAAGTTGACCATCGCCGCGCCCATGCCGAGCGGAGCCACGCAGATGGCGGGGATGCCGCGCTCGGCGCACTTGCGGTACACGAGGTCGCGCGCATCGAATGCGAAATAATCGAGCGCATCGACGTACACCGCTACGTCGTCGAAGAACGCGTCGACGTTCGCCTCGTTCACGCCGCTCGAAAACGTCCGCAGATCGATCTCCGGGTTGATGTCCTTCGCCATCGCCGCGAGCACGTCCACCTTCGGGTGATCGAGCGTCGACAGCATCGCGCCGGCCTGGCGGTTGAAGTTGACGAGGTTGAACGCGTCGAAGTCGGCGATGCTGAACGCGCCGATGCCGAGCCGCGCGAGCGTGAGAAGGTGAAAGCCTCCCGTGCCGCCCAGTCCGGCGATGGCGATTCGCGTGCCCCGCAGCTTCGCCTGCTCGGCGTCGGTCACCCAGCCGAGGTTGCGCGAAAAGGCCTGCTCGTAGGAAAACATGGCTCCTTGGCCGTCGACGTGGACGCGGTCGCGCACGCGGATCGCATGCGCGCGGCGACCGTCATTGCAGGTGCTTCAGGTAATCCTTGCCGAACATCCTGTCCGGAAGTTCCCTCAAGTGCATGTCCGAGTACTCGAGCACGGATTCCTCGCCGCTGCGCGTCGCGTCCTGCATCACGAGCTTCGTGGGCCGCGGCCGACCGGCCATCGACCGGTAGTCCTGGTAGAGGCACGTCTTGAGCAGCCGGTCGGAGGTCGAATAGAACTCGGCCTTCTGGGGGGCGTAATTCGATTGCCTGACCCAGTACAGCACGCGCCGGTAGGTGACGCCCCGATCCGCGGCCGTGAGCTCCAGCACGTACGTCGTCTCGCCGTCGATCTTCTCGGTGCGCAGGAGCTTCGGGACGTAATCGCCCGCGAAATTCGCGCGCGCGAGATCGCCGTTGGCGACCTGGCCGGTCAGCCGCTGCGAGAGCGGAAGCCGCACCGGTTGCGAGGCGCTGGGCACGAAAATCCAAAGGTCGCGGCCCTTCATGAGCAGGATCTGGCCACGCTCCGAAGCGGGCTCGGTCGTCATGACGATCGTGTTCTCGTTGCCCTTGGACAACACCCTATACTTGCGCACCTCGGGCGCGCCGGATCCGGAAACGTTGCTGATCGCGACGGCCACTTCGAAGCCGCCGTTCGGAAAGCGCACCTGGTCGGCCTTCTCGACGATGGTGCGGGCGAGGGCATCGTCCGGGTCGCTCGCCTGCGCCGGTGCGAGACCCGACGCGAGCAGCCCGCAGGCCAAGGCGAGAACAGATGCGCTCGTCGAGTGTCGGAGCGATTTTGCGGGATGTTTGGAAAGCATATAAGCTTTTGATGCAATGTCCCATTATAGCGAGCTTCACCCCGACACCCTCAGGCCCGAGGCGCTCGTGCGCGTCGACAACGTGTCGAAGGATTACCGCCTCGGGAACCAGCGGGTGCGCGCACTCACGGATGTCACGCTCAGCGTCGAGGACGGCGTGTTCATGGCGATCGCGGGTCCGTCGGGCAGCGGCAAATCGACCCTGCTGAACCTGATCGGCTGCATCGACGTCCCCACGAGCGGTCGCATCGTCATCGACGGCAGGGACACGGCGGGCGAGACGCCCGACGAGCTCGCGGCGCTGCGTGCGCGCAAGATCGGCTTCGTGTTCCAGACGTTCAATCTCTTCCCGGTGCTGTCCGCGGAGGAGAATGTCGAGTATCCGCTGCTCCAGTTTCCCGAGCTCGATGCCGGCGAGCGGCACAGGCGCGTGCACAAGCTGCTGCGGCTGGTGGGCCTCGAGCGGCACGGCAAGCAGCGCCCCAACGAGCTCTCGGGCGGGCAGCGCCAGCGCGTGGCGATCGCGCGCGCGCTGGTCACCCGGCCGCGCATCGTGCTCGCCGACGAGCCGACCGCCAATCTCGACAGCAACACGGGAAGCGAGATCCTTCGCCTCATGAAGGACATCAATCGAAAGTACAAGACCACCTTCGTGTTCTCGACGCACGACAAGAAGGTGATCGCCAAGGCAGACCGCCTCGTGCGCATCGCGGACGGCCGCGTGGAGCGCCTCGGGGTCAGGAATGCGAAGAGCTGGGTGGTCGTGCGCGCCGCGCACGCGATCGACGCCAGTGAAACCGTCCAGGGGAGACCATGAAGCCGTTCAGCCCGCTTGCGTTCATCATGCTGCTGCTGGCGACGCCGGCAGCGGCAGACCCCGGCGCCATCGGCACGCCAGGTGGTGCGAGCGCGAAGCCGCTCTTCGACCAGCTTGCGGCAGACAGCGCGACCGCCCCCGAGTTCTCCGCGGGCGGCGGCCAGCGTGCGCGCGTCAGCGGCTACGTCGATGCGCTCGCCGCCTACACGTACGCCGACCCGGTGCACTGGTCGCGCGCCGTGGCCCGGCTGCAGCTCGCCGCGCAGGGCGAGCTCGCGCCCGACGTGCGCTGGAAGATCGGCGGGCGCGTCGATGTCGATCCCGTGTACTTCGGATCGAACTTCTATCCCGACCCGGTGAACCACGATCAGCGATTCGACGCGATCTGGCGCGAGAACTACATCGGCTGGTCGATGGGCGACTGGGACATGACCGTGGGTGCCCAGCAGATCGTGTGGGGCGAGGTGATCGGCCTCTTCTTCGCCGACGTGGTTTCCGCGCGCGAGATGCGCGACTTCCTGCTGCCGTCGTTCGACGTGATCCGCATTCCGCAATGGGCTGCACGCGCGGAGTACACCACCGGGGACAATCACCTCGAGCTCGTCTGGATCCCGGTCCCCACGTTCGATCGCATCGGCAAGCCCGGCTCGGACTTCTATCCCGTGCCGTTGCCCTCCCCGCTGCCGCAGGACGTCGCGGCCCTGTTCCGCGACCCGCAGCGACCGGAGCGCACGCTTGCCAATTCCAGCTACGGCCTGCGTGCGAACACGCTCGTCGCGGGCTGGGACCTCGCGGGGTTCTACTATCGCAGCTTCAGCACGGCGCCGACGTTCTATCGCCTGCCGGGCGAGTCCCCGGCGCAGCCCTTCGTCGTGCAGCCGCGCTACGACCGCATCTGGCAGGGCGGCGGCACGCTCAGCAAGGACTTCGGCGACTTCGTGCTGCGCGCCGAAGCCGTCTACACGAACGGGCAGAACTTCAGCACGGCGGGCACGTCCGTTGCGGACGACGGCGTCGTCAAGCGCAATACCTTCGACTATATCGCGGGCCTCGAGTGGAGCTTCGCGAACGACACCCGCCTCAACGTGCAGGGTTTCCAGCGCGTGTATTCCGGCGGCGGCTCGGGCGAGCTCGCCATTGCGAACGACGGCTTCGGCATGAGCGTGTTCCTGTCGACCAAGCTCAACGGCAATGTCGAGCCGCAGTTCCTCTGGATGCGCAACCTGCGCGACGGCGGCAGCATGCTGCGCCCGCGGGTGAACTGGAACGTCGCGCCCAACGTGCTCCTGTCGCTCGGCGCCGACATCTTCACCGGCGCGCAGGACACGTTCTTCGGCCGCTACAACAACCGCGACCGGCTGTATTCCGAGATGCGCTACGACTTCTGAACCGCCGCGCAACCGCGCCCGCGAGTGCCGTTGCACGGCGTGCGAGCGATGCGCGCTAGCTCATGCTGCGGCGGCGGTCCGGGCGCGATCGATGCCGCGGCTGAGCTCGATGAGCCGCTGCTCGAGAGCTTCGGTGCGCAGCCACAGCAGCACCGACGGTGCGCCGACGCGCTCGCAGATCCTGGCGCTCGCGGCGATGTTGAAGCCGAGCACGCGCGTGTAGAAGCCCACGTGCCGCGGATTCACCTCGATGAACACGTCGGTGATCCCGTGTGCGCTCCCTGCCGCATAAGCAAGACTGAACAGCGCGGCAAGCACGGCTCTCGAGTCGACGCGTTCCGCGAGAGCAAGCCTGGTGAGCTCGCACACCTTGCGGCCTTGCACGCGATGCATCTGCACGACGTCGGCGTGCGTGCCCTCGGCGAGAAGGCCGTCGGGACCGTCCAGTCCGAGCGTGATGGTGCCCACGGTAGCGCGACCGTCGCTTGCAACGAAAGTGAGCTCTCGGCGCGCCGTGTTGCGCGGTGCTCGAGTCATTGTCCTGATTGGCGGGCACGTAACCGCGCCACGCGTAGCGACGGCGAACGAGATGGCGCGCGGCCTCGAGATCCGCCGCTGACTCCGCCATGCGCGCACGCACCGTAATCGCTTTCGTGAGCGTCGTGTGCGCTTCGCGCGCCGATGCGCGCAAGCCCTTGCGCGCCTTGCTGCGTCCGCGTTGCTGCATCAGCGAGACGACGCCGCGCTGGATGTCGATGCGCACTGCAGTGGGAGGAGAAGGCAGCATCGAGGCCAGGAACTTCGAAGGCTCGATGCCGAGATCTGGAGTGGGATCGGGTGCGCCGTTGGCCGTTCGGCTACGCCGCATCTGACCGGGGCTGGTCTCGGACATCTTCATTGTAGGAATCCCTGACGACCACTTTTTGGTTCTTCACTGCTTGTGGGGCTGACGAACTGACTGCCATGCCGCAGTGTAGCAAACACCTGTCGTTTGTAAACTCTTTTCCGGTGGATCATTGCGTCGCGGTCCGGTTTCTTGATGTGGGCTAAATTGCGGTGTTCCCGCTGGAAACGAGCGGCCGGGCGCGTTATGTCATTGTCGTCAAGGTTAAAAAATTGGCGACAATCGGCATGAACACTTGCGGAACGTCAAATGGGTGCGGTTTTTCCTGGATTTCCACCCTGTTCCGGGGGCGGGAACCGGCCCCTGGCTGCACGGCTCGGCGGTCCGTTGCGGCGCGTGCACGGCCGAGCCCGCGCTTAACCGAGCACCGCGAACGGTTTCCGATTCGTCGCCGGGAAAAGTGCAATCTGCGCGGCGCCGCCAGCGTACCGCGTCGAGGCTGACGCATGGCCCGCCAGGGGGCTTGCACCCGCCCGGCGAAGGTCACTCGAACGAGCGCAGGAAGTAGACGCCGAAGCTGCTGACCTGGCCGGCCCTCGCGCGCAGGGTGAGCGAGCGGGTGAGGGTGTAGTCGACCCTGAGGGCGCTGTTCACGGCCTGCAGCCCCTGCTCGAAGGTCACGTAGATGCGGTCCGTGAGACGCTTGCTGAGGGTCAGCACCTGACCCGGCACGCCGCCCGTGCCGTCGCCGGAGCTGCGCAGCGACAGGTCGTCGAGGCCCATGCGTTGCGCGATGCGCGTGCCGAATCCCGCGCCGCCGCTCCCGAAGAGCGCGCCCGCGGCCGCCTGCAGCGCGGCGAGGTCCGCCCCCGAGCTGCGGTCGAGCCCCTGTCCGAGCACGAGCCACGACAGCTTCTCGCCTTCGGACACGGGCGGATTCGACGTGAGCTGGACCTGGGGGAGCTTGGCCGTGCCGCTCAACTGCACGCCGGCCTCGACCGGAAGGTTCTTGCGCAACGCCACGATGTCGAGCGCGGGATTGTCGAGCGGCCCGTCGAACGTGAGGTGGCCGCGGTCGATCGTGAGCTGCTGGCCGAACGCGAGATAGGTGCCGTCCACCATCTGAAGCGTGCCTCGCGCCTGCAGCGTCCGCGTCGGGCCGGTCGTGAGGCGAACGTCCCCCTGGAGCGTCGCGCGCAGGCCCTGCCCCGCGATGCGCAGGCGGCGTCCGAGGTCGACGCGCAGGTCGAGCGCGAGCGGAAGGTCCTCGAACGTGCGCCGCTCCTCGCGCCGGGGCTTGCCGACGATCACGACGTCGCTCGACAGCGTGGTGCCGGGCGTGCGCTGGAAGTCGATGCGTCCTTCGTCGACGCGCACCTCGCCCGCGAGCGCGAGCCGGCCCTCGCTGAGACCGACCGTTCCGTCGCCGCTCACCACCAGGAACAGGTCGGGCCGGTTCGTGGCGCGGAAACGCTCGGCGTGCCACGTGAGATGCGCAGGCCGCGTCGCGGTCTGGCCCGCCGTGCGGCTGAGCGCCGCGAGCGGCAGCGTGCCGGCGACCGCGAAACGGCCGTCGCCCGACGCGAAGGAAACGTCCTCGAGGGTGACGATGCCCTGGCCGAGTACGGCACGCCCGCGTCCATCGTGCCAGTTGATCCCGTACTTCGGAGCGTCGACGCGCAGGTTGCGCGCCGAGAGCGTACCGGTCGACACGGGCTGCCCGACGGTCCCGCTGACGGCCACGTCGAGCGCGAGCACGCCGTCGACGACCGCCGTCGTGCCGATGAACGGCTGCAACGGCGCGCAACGACGTGAGCTCGCCCTTGATCGTCGCCGCGAGCGGCGAGGCGGCCCCGATGCGCACCGCGCCGCCGTTCGGCAGCGGTGCGATGGCTGCGCTCGCCTGCAGATTGCCGATGCGCGCGGCGCGCAAGGTCGCGCGCGCATCGATCGCATCGTCGTGCAACGTGGCGTCCACCTCGAGCTCCGAGATGCCGAGCGCGATCTCGCCGGCTTCGAGGGCCTGCGCGCTTCCGACGTAGACATCGCCCGACTGGCGGCGCACGCGCACGGAGCCATTGAGGCGCGGCGACGCGCTGACGTTCCAGTCGCCGCCGATCGCGAGCGTGGTGCGCATCGGCAGCGTCGTGCCGGCGAGGCGCGCGAGCGCGGCGACCGGGATGTCGGTGAATTCGCCCTCCGACGTGATGCGCCCGGCCGCCCACACGAAGGTGCCCACGCGCAGCGTGCCGTCGGCCACTGCGATGCGCGCGTCCTGCAACGCCACGCGCGACGCGCTCGCCTCCAGGTGCGCCGGGGCGAGCAGGCGCACGGCGTACGTGCCGGCATTGCGCAACGACAGCACGGTTCCACTCCACGCGAGCTGCGTTTCCCCGTCGCTCGCGCGCTCGGCAATGCCACCGCGCAACTGCGCTGTCGCATCGATGTCGTTGCCCACCACCGAGATCGTTGCGCTGTGCTCGGCCGGCGTTCCCGCGAAGCCGATGGCGGCGCGGGTGTAAATCGATCCCGACACGCCGAGGCCTTCGATGTTCGCATCGAGCGTGAGCGCCCGGCTGCGCCAGTCCCGCGCGGCGGGACCGCTCGGCGCCGGCACCGCGGCGTGCAAGGTGCCGTTCGCGATCGTCACGCCGGGCGCCGCGAAGCGCTGCACGCGTGCGTTCACGCCGAAGCCGAGTCCCGCGAACGCGCCCTCGACGTATCCCGTGGCGTGGACCGCGCCCGCGACGCCCTGGGGCCACGCAGGACCGACGACAGGCGCCAACGCTTCCACGTGCTCGGCATCGACGGCAACCTGCATGCGGTCCCCGGCATGCCCCAGGCTGCCCCGCGCGCGCAGGGTCGCTCCTGCCACACGCACGTCGGCGACGACGTCGCGCACGCGATCGCGTGCGAACGTCCCGGTGACGTTGCCGCTCACCGCCGTGCCGCGCACGACACTCGAAGGCGCGAGCGCAACGCGACCGCTCGACGGACCACGAGGGCAGGAGCTTGCCGGACGAGATCGACGCTCGCATCGAGCGACGCCTTCGGGAAGTCCCCGAAGCGAGCGGGATCGAGACGCTTCGTCGTGGCCGTTACGTCGAACGCGCGTTGGCCGGACCAGTCGAAGCGCCCCGTGCCGGCGACTTCGCCGTCGCCGGCCGTCGCGCGAAAGCGTGCGAGGTCCACCCGCGTGCCGGCAACGGTGGCATCGAATGCGAGTCCCAGGTCCTGCTGGCGAACGTCGCCGACGACGTGCTGGCGCTTGTCGGTGACCTCGGCCTTCACGGTGCCGGCGAGATCGGTCGCGACGAGCTTGCCGTGAATGCTCCTCAAGTCCACCTTGCGCAACGCGAGATTCCACGTGCTGCCGGCCGCACCCGGCACGCCGGCCGCGAGCGCGAGCTCGCCCCGAACCCGTGATCGTGCCGCCGTTGCCGAGCGTCGCCACGAGATCCGACGCGGCAATGCTCTGCGGTGGTCAGCACGTAGCGGCTCTCGATCCGGCGCAGCGGGATGCGCTGCGCGTCGATCGGGCCCGGGATGGCGTTGGCCGCGACGAAGGTGCCTTCGAAGCGCGCGCCTTCCGAGCCGGTGCCGGTGATCACGGCATCGAGCGTCGCGGACGGCAGCGATGCCTCGATCGCGTGCGGGTCGAGGCCGTTCACCGCGATCTCGAAGCGCGGCAGCGTGACCTTCGCAAGCGGCGCGAAGCGCGCGCTTCCACGCAGCGTTGCCGCTGCGATGGAACCGTCGGCCTCGAGGTCGAGCGTCTCGACGGAGCCGCCCAGCGCGATCCTCAGCACCGGGTTGTGCAGCGCCTCGCTCCCGGTGAGCACGAGCTCGCCCGCGATCGGGAAGGGCCGCTTCGCCCCGAGCTCGACGTGACCCGCGAGCGTGCCCGGATCGGCGGCGAGCGCGAGATCGCGCACGCGGTGCCCGTCCGGCCCGCCTTCGTACGCGAAGCGAAGGCCGGTGATCGTCCAGTGCGCGGTGCCGCGCTCGATCTCGATGCGGTCCGCCTCGGCGCGATCCACTCTTACGCGCAGCGGCAGCGCGATCGATTCCGGGAGCTCGAGCGGCTCGTCCGTGGGCGGGCCTAGCGCTACCGTGAGCTCGCGTGCCCTCAGCCGCTCGACGTGCAGCGTGCGGTCGAGCAGGGCGCCCACGGACCATTCGAGCTCCACGTCTTGCGCGCGCACGTGCCGATCCGCATCGTCGTAGCGCAGCTCGCGCGCGTGCACGGTGGAGAGCAGCGATCCGCGCGCATCCTGCACGCTCACGCGACCGCCGCTGCGCGTCGCGAGCTCGGCGAGCGCGTACTGCAGCGCGGCCTCGCTCCCGAGCCAGCGCCACGCCGCGACCAGTCCGATCGCGAGCAGCGCGAGCATCGCAAGCAGCCCCCAGGGCCACACGCGAAGGCGCGACCCGCCGCGTGTCGGCTCGCGTGTCGGTGCGGGATCGGTCATGGCTTCACCCGGCCCCTCAGAACGCGACGCCCACCGACATGTGCAGGCGCACGCTGCCGGTCTCCTGGCCGTACGCGATGTCGGCGCGGAAGCGGCCGACGGGGCTCTTCACGCGCAGCCCGATGCCGTAGCCCCACGCGGGACGCAGGTCGGACAGCACGTCTCCCGCGTTGCCCGCGTCGACGAACACGGCTGCGCCGAGCGTGTCGTTGAAGTAGTGCGCCGCCTCGGTGCTCGCCGCGTAGTAGTACCGGCCGCCGACCGTCGCGTCGCCTTCCTGCACGCCCAGGGTCTGGAAGGCGTAGCCGCGCACGGTCGTGTCGCCGCCGGTGCGAAACAGCAGCGCGGACGGGATGCCGTCGCGCGTCGGAGCGAGGACGACGCCGCCTTCCGCGCGCGTGTAGAGCTCGTCGTGCTGCGTGAGCGGCTTCCACGCCCCGAACTGCGCGATGACGCGGCCGAACAGGCGCGACGACACGCCCGGCGGCGCCACGCCGGCTTCCGCGTGCAGGACCCAGCCTCGCGTGGGCAGCACCAGCGAATCGACGTTGCGCCACGACTTGTCGATCTCGAGCAGCAGCGCGTGCGAACGCTGCGCGGGCGCACCCGCCGGACTCTGCTCGTCGAGGTAGAACGCTGCGCCGTAGCCCGTGCGGCGTCGTTCCTCCACCGTCTGGCGGCGCACGCCGATCACGGCCGTGCGCGTGACGAGCGACGAGATGTCGGTGCGCTCCGCACTGCCGTGGAGGCTGTCGATGTAGCCGCTCGCCGTCGGGGGACGGCGGAACTCGAAGCCGAGGTTCTGGATCTTCTGGTCGACGCGGCCGTCGAGCTCGAGCTGCAGGGCGTGGCCGTCGATGTTCACGTCGGTGTAGCGCGCATCGGCGTGCGGTCCGCTGTCGGTCGCATACGAGAGGCCGCCTTCGATGCGCTTGCGCGGGGCCTCGATCACGGCCACCCGGACGGGCGCAGCGGCCGCGAGCGCGGGATCCGCGACGATCTGCGACTGCACGCTCGCGAAATAGCGCGACGCAAGCAGACGGCGCGTGAACTCGTCGAGCGCCTCCTTCGTGTACGGCTGCCCGACCTCGACCGTCCGGAAGTTGCGCACGACGGACGCGTCGTACTTCGCCAGGCCTTCCACGACGAGATCGCCGAAGCGGAACGCCGGGCCGCTTGCGATCGCCACGTCCACCGCGACGGTGTCGCTGACAGGATCGACGCGCGCCTCGCTGTGCGCGATGCTCGCCGCCGCATAGGGGCTCGCCGCGAGCGTGCCGACCGCGCGCGCCTTCGCGGCATCCCAGCTCTCCTGGGTGAAGGGCGCGCCCGGCGGCAGCATCCACTCGCGCTCGAGCTGCGCGACCGCGGGCCTTCCGAATTGCGCATCCGCGAGCGCCGGTCCGTCGACCGCGATGTTCACCGTCGCGATGCGCGCAGGCGCTCCCGGATCCACCTTGATGCGCAGCGTGTACCTGCCGTCGGGCGCCGCGGGTTGTTCGACCGCGATGTCGACCTTCGCCGAGAAGTAGCCCTGCGCCGCGGCGGCTTCCTTCGCCTGATCGACGCCTTCCGCGATCAGGCGCTCGAGCACGGGGGCGGTCATGTTCTCGTAGCTCTGCCACCGCACGAGATCGAGCGCGCTCTCGAGCACCTTCGCGAGCGCGCGCGGTGCATCGATGTCGACGCGATAGCGCACGGCGCGCTCCTCGTCGTCGGCTTGCGCGCGTGCGGCGCCCGCCGCCGACCCGAGCAGCACGAGCGCGGCGCACGCGAGCACGAGCAACGAGGGCGCCCGCGCGCGACGTGCGCCCGCGGGGGGGCGCGACGGGCAGGACGTCATGGATGCGCTGGGAAGATACGGGAGGTGGGCGTGAAAAATTCCACAGCAATTATCCCCGATGCCCGCCGCGTTCCTGGCGCGACGCGAAACGGCGCGTCGCGAGTGAGCGATAACCGTGCCCGGCCGCAGAGAGGCTGTCACGTCCGTCTTCCGAACGATCGTGCGATCAAGTCCGACATTGCCGTCGCAATACTTGCGTACAACATCACGAACGCGACGCAACTTCATGTTTTGACTAGGCTGACTCTAATTTGCAACAGAGTGCTTAAGTCTTTGTTGCGACTGGAAAAAACCCGTTGACCACCCATCGGCCTTCCAATATATTCCTTGCCAGTGGGAAAAAGTGGGTAGAAGTGGGTGAATCGCCCGAACAGGGGGGTGGCGGTTCATAAGTGCTCACTTCTCCTCGGGGAGACGGCGGTGGCGGCAGCGCAAACGGGCGGCGGGGAAGGGGGGGCGGTGTTTCGCGGCGTCAGCCACCTCGCGCTCGACGCCAAGGGGCGCCTCGCCATTCCGGCCAAGCATCGGGACGGGCTTGCCGGTCCCGCCGGGGCGGACGGCACGCACCCCCACGGTCTCGTGCTCACGGCCGATCCGAGCCGTTGCCTGCTGCTGTATCCCCGCGCGCAATGGGAGCCCATCCAGGAGAGGCTGATGGCGCTCTCCTCGTTCAACGAGCCCATCCGTGCGCTGCAGCGGCTCATCGTCGGCCACGCGGACGACGTCGAGATGGACGGGGCAGGCCGCATCCTGGTCCCGCCGTCGCTGCGGCAGTACGCCTCGCTGGAGCACCGGGTGGTGCTCGTCGGCCAGGGCAACAAGTTCGAGCTGTGGGACGAAGGACGCTGGCTGGAGCAGACGGCGAAGGCCGTCGCCTTCCCGAGCGGCAGCGTGCCGCCCGAGCTCGCGGGCTTCTCCCTCTAAGGCCTCCGGTCGTGATCGCATGGCCTCCCCAACCCCCCCAGGGGGCGCAACTCGCACCTCCGGGCGGCCCGTCGGCGCTCGAGTGTGCTCCCACACCCCCCGATGGCGCGCGACTCGCGCCTCGGGGCGGTCCGGCGTTCGTGTGCCCTCGCCTGTCGTGACCGACGGCCATGTTCCCGTCCTCCTCGACGAAGCCGTTGCCGCCGTGGTCGTGCGCGCCGATGCGTACGTCGTCGACGGCACGTTCGGCCGCGGCGGGCACAGTCGCGCGCTGCTGCGCGCGCTCGGGCCCGACGGGCGCGTGCTCGCGCTCGATCGCGATCCGGCTGCAGCCGCTGCGGCAGGCGCCATCACCGATCCGCGCTTCGCATTCCGGCGGGCGTGGTTCTCGGAGCTGCCCGTCGTGCTCGCGCAGGTCGGCGTTGCGGCGATCGACGGCCTGCTGCTCGATCTCGGCGTGTCCTCGCCCCAGCTCGAAGATCCCGAGCGCGGGTTTTCGTTCCGTGCGGACGGTCCGCTCGACATGCGCATGGATCCGACCCGCGGCGAAAGCGCCGCGGATTTCATCGCCCGCGCGACGGTGCGCGAAATGACGGAGGTCCTCCGCGACTATGGTGAAGAACGGTTTGCTCAATCGATTGCAAGAGCAATTGCTGCGGCTCGCGGGGTCGCGCCGCTCCGGACTACGCGCCAGCTCGCCGCGGTCGTGGCCCAAGCCCTCGGCGCGCGCACGCGGGGTGATTGGCATCAGGATCCGGCAACGCGCACGTTCCAGGCTCTGCGGATTTACGTCAATCGCGAGCTCGAGGAACTCGCGATGACGCTGCGCCATGCGCTCGCCCTGCTCAATCCCGGCGGGCGCATGGCCGTCATCAGCTTCCATTCGCTCGAGGATCGCATCGTCAAGCGCTTCTTCGCGGCCGCCTCGCAGCCTTTCGGCGGCGATCCGCGCCTCGCGCGCGTTCCGCTGCGCGCGGATGCGCTGCCCGGCGCGCCGCTTGCGCTCGTCGGACGCGCGCAGAAGCCCGGCGCCGACGAGATCGAGGCGAATCCCCGCGCCCGCAGCGCGGTGCTGCGGGTCGCGCAGCGCACCGAGCATCCGGTGCCGCCGGCACTTGCGGCCGCGGACGGGCGCAGGTAGCGCGATGGCCCGGCTCAACCTCCTGCTCCTTGCCGTGCTCGTGCTGTGCGCGCTGTCGCTCGTCACTTCCAGGCACCAGGCGCGGCAGCGATTCGTCGACCTGGAGCGCGAGCAGGCGAGCGCCCATGCCTACGAGGTGGAGTTCGGGCAGCTGCAGCTCGAGCAGTCGACGTGGAGCATGCCGGCGCGCATCGAGAAGATCGCGCGCGACAACCTGCACATGCAACTGCCGGGCCCGGGACGGGTCGAAATGCTGCGCGAGGCTGCCGGAGCCGCGCAATGAGCACGGCGGCGATGCGCCGTCGCGCTCCCGCCCCGGCGCGTGCGCTGCCGCGCATGCGCGGTCCCGTGGTGTTCGGCGCGCTGCTCGCGCTTTTCCTGGGGCTCGCCGGGCGCTCGCTCTACCTGCAGGGCATCGACAACGAATTTCTGCAGGAGCAGGGCAGCTCGCGCTACAGCCGCCAGATCGAGATTCCGGCCCACCGCGGCATGATCGTCGACCGTTCCGGCGAGCCGCTCGCCATCTCCACCCCCGTGAAGTCGATCTGGGCGTTTCCCTCGCAGGTGGAAGCCTCTGCCGAGCAGATGCAGGCGCTCGCGCGCGTGCTCGACACCACGCCGGCGGCGCTCAAGCGCAAGCTCGACGACGCCGGCGACTTCGTGTTCCTCGCGAAGCAGGTCGCGCCGGAAGTCGCCGATCGCGTCGCCTCCCTGCGCATCAAGGGCGTCCACGACCAGAACGAGTACCGCCGCTACTATCCCGCCGGCGAGACGATGAGCCACATCCTGGGCTTCACCGGGGATCACGACGTCGGACAGGAGGGCATCGAGCTCGCGCAGCAGGAATGGCTCGGCGGCAGGCCCGGAAGCCGGCGCGTGATCATCAGCCGTCGCGGCGACGTGGTCGAGGACGTCGAGTCGGTGCGCACGCCGCAGGCGGGACGCGATCTCGCGCTGTCGATCGACACGCGCCTGCAATACCTCGCGTTTCGCGAGCTCAAGGCCGCAGTGGAGCTCAACAAGGCGAAGGCCGGCGGGCTCGTCATGCTCGACGCGCGCACCGGCGAGATCCTCGCGCTCGCGAACTGGCCCACGTACAACCCGAACGCGCGCAATCGCGCAGGCCGCGAGCGCATGCGCAATCGCGCGCTCACCGACGTGTTCGAGCCCGGCTCGACGCTCAAGCCGTTCACGATCGCGGAAGCGCTCGAGCTCGGCAAGGTGCGTCCGGACACGGTGATCCAGACCGCGCCGGGGCGCATGACGATCGGTCCGAACACGATTCACGACGCGCATGCGAACGGCGCGCTCACCGTGGAGCAGGTGATCCAGAAGTCGTCGAACGTCGGTGCCGCGAAGATCGCGCTGCAGCTGCCGGCCGAGAAGATGCACGAGATGCTTTCGGACTCGGGTTTCGGCAGGCCTCCGCACACCGGCTTCCCCGGCGAAGTGGGCGGCCGGCTGCGTCCGGCGAAATCGTGGAAGCCGATCGAGCAGGCCACCATCGCCTATGGGCACGGCATCTCGGTCAATCTGGTGCAGCTCGCGCGCGGCTACGGGGTGTTCGCGAGCGACGGGGAGCTCAAGCCGGCAACGCTGTTCAAGACGGCGGGCAACGTCGCGGGCCGGCCGGTGATCAAGCCCGAGACGGCGCGCGAAGTGCGCCACATGCTGGAGATGGCGGTGCTGCCCGGGGGTACCGCACCGAAGGCGCAGATCGCGGGTTATCGCGTCGCCGGCAAGACGGGCACGGCGCACAAGCTCGCCGGCCATGTCTACACCAACAAGTACGTCGCATCGTTCGTCGGCTTTGCGCCGGTGTCGAATCCGCGCCTCATCGTGGCCGTGATGCTCGACGAGCCCGCGGCCGGCAGATACTACGGCGGCGAAGTCGCCGCGCCCGTGTTCTCGACCGTGACCGGCGCGGCGTTGCGCATGCTCGGCGTCCCGCCCGACGCGCCGGCGGGCAACGTGATCCTGCCGCCCGACGGCACCGTCGTCGAGGAGGAAAGCTGATGAGCGTCGGTGCGGCCGAGCGTTTCGACGTGGCGGCGCTGCTCGCGCGCCTCGGCGTCGCGCCGAAGCGCGTCACCTCCGACAGCCGCACGGTGCGCGACGGGCGACGCGTTCGCCGCGTTTCCGGGCGGCAGCGCCGACGGCCGCGCGTTCATCCCCGACGCGATCGCGCGCGGTGCAGCCGTCGTGTTCTGGGAAGCTGCGGGCTTCGCGTGGAAGCCCGCGTGGACCGTGCCCAATGCGCCGATCGAGCGGCTGCGCGAGCGCTACGGCCTCATCGCCGAATTCATCTACGGCGCGCCCTCGAGCGAGATGTGGATGGTGGGCGTCACCGGCACGAACGGCAAGAGCTCGTGCGTGCAGGGCATCGCGCAGTCGTATGCGCATCTCGGGCAGCGCGCCGGCATCGTCGGCACGCTCGGCAGCGGCCTCGTGGGGGCGCTCGAGAGCGGCACCCACACCACGCCCGATGCCGCGGCGCTGCAGGAAACGCTCGCCAGGTTGCGCAGCGCGGGCGCGCAGGTCGTGGCGATGGAAGTCTCCTCGCACGGCCTCGACCAGGGCCGCGTCAACGGCGTGGCGTTCGACGTTGCGCTCTTCACCAATCTCTCGCGCGATCATCTCGATTACCACGGCTCGATGGCCGCCTACGGTGCGGCGAAGGCGCGACTGTTCGCCTGGCCCGGCCTGCACGCGAGCGTGATCAATCGCGACGACGCGTTCGGGCAGAGCCTCGCCGACGACGTGCGCGCGCGCGGGCGCAAGGTGCTGACGTACGGCTTCGCCGGCGCCGACGTCGCCGGCGCCAACCTGCGCGCAAGCCCCGAAGGCCTCGAGTTCGCCGTCAGCACGCCATGGGGCCGCGCGGACGTGAAGAGCGCGCTCGTCGGCGCGTTCAACGCCTGGAACCTGCTCGGCATCCTCGGCGTGCTGCTCGTGAGCAACGTGCCGCTCGCCAAGGCCGTCGAAGCGCTCGCGCACGTCGACGCGCCGGCGGGTCGCATGCAGCGCTTCGGCGGCGGCGACGAGCCGCTCGTGATCGTCGACTACGCGCACACGCCCGATGCGCTGGAGAAGGCGCTCACGGCGTTGCGTCCCGTCGTGGCGGAAGGCGGCGAGCTCGTGTGCGTGTTCGGCTGCGGCGGCAATCGCGATGCCGGCAAGCGTCCCGAGATGGGCCGCATCGCCGCGGAGCTCGCCGATCGCGTGGTGGTCACCGACGACAACCCCCGCAACGAGGAGCCCGGGGCAATCGCGGAAGCGATCCTGCGCGGCATCAAGGCCACCGGCAACCGCAGATGGGCCCTCGAGCCGGAGCGCGCGCACGCGATCCGCGTGGCCGTCGCCAAGGCGAGGCCGGGCGACGTGGTGCTCATCGCAGGCAAGGGTCACGAGACGTACCAGGAGCGAAACGGCGTGCGCACGCCGTTCTCCGACGGCGAAGCCGCGCAAGGCGCGCTCGCAGCGCGAGGTGCCGCATGATGCAGGCCGTCGTCGCCGCTGCGGTGCTGCGCGGGCGCCTCATCGGTCCCGATACCACGTTCACGCGCGTGACCACGGACAGCCGTGCGATCGAGCCTGGCGATCTGTTCGTCGCGCTCAAGGGCGAACGCTTCGACGGTCACGACTTCGTCGCCGACGCCCTCGCCGCGGGCGCGGCTGCCGCGCTCGTCAACGCCGGCCGCGGCAACGGCGCGGGCGGCACGCTCATCGCCGTCGACGACACGCTCGCCGCGCTGGGCAAGCTCGCTGCGCACTGGCGTCGCCGCTTCGACCTGCCGGTGATCGTCGTGGTGGGCAGCAACGGCAAGACCACCGTGAAGGAGATGATCGCCGCGATCCTGCGCGTGCATCACGGCGACGACGCGGTGCTCGCGACGCGCGGCAACCTCAACAACGCCATCGGCCTCCCGCTCACGCTGCTCGGGCTGCGCGAATTCCATCGCGCCGCCGTGATCGAGCTCGGCATGAACCATCCCGGCGAGACCGCGGAGCTCGCGCCCATCGCCGCACCGTCGGTCGGCGTGATCAACAACGCGCAGCGCGAGCACCAGGAGTTCATGCGCAGCGTGGGCGACGTGGCGGCGGAGCACGCGAGCCTTCTCGCCTCGCTGCTGCCGGGCGGTGTCGCCGTCATCAACGCCGACGACGCGCACGTGCAGCTCTGGCGCGACGCGGTGCCCCCGGGATGCTCGACGCTCGAGTTCGGCGCTCGAGGCGAGCGCCCCGGTGCGCGGCCAGTGCGTGCCCACCGGCATCGGCTTGCACCTCGACCTCGTCACGCCCGTCGGCGTCGCGCAGGTGAAGCTCGCGGCATCGGGTCGGCACAACGCGAGCAACGCGCTCGCCGCGACGGCCGCGACGATCGCCGCCGGCACTGCGTTCAAGGCGATCGTGCAAGGCCTGCAGGCCTTCCGTCCGGTCGCGGGCCGGCTCGCGAGCCTGCGCGCCGTCAACGGCGCCCAGGTCATCGACGACACGTACAACGCCAATCCGGACTCCGTGCGTGCCGCGATCGTCGTGCTTGCCGGGGCGCCGGCGCCGCGCTGGCTGGTGCTGGGCGACATGGGCGAGGTGGGCTCGAAAGGACCCGCGTTCCATCGCGAGGCGGGCGAAGCCGCGCGGGAGGCCGGCATCGAGCGCGTGCTCACGGTCGGTGCGCTCGCCGCGGAAACGAGCGCGGCGTTCGGCGAGGGCGGCGAGCACTTCGCGTCCGTCGAGGCGCTCGCCGAGCACGTCGCGAGCGCGGCCGGCAGCGACACGACGGTGCTGGTCAAGGGCTCGCGCTTCATGCGCATGGAGCGCGTCGTCGCGCGTCTCACCGGCGAAGCGGCAGGAGAGGCGCACTGATGCTGCTCTGGCTCGCCGATCTTCTGGCGAAGGACATCCGCGCGTTCAACGTGATCGGCTACATCACGCTGCGCGCGGTGCTCGCGTGCATGACGGCGCTGCTCATCTCGTTCCTGGTGGGGCCGCGCACGATCGCGTGGCTCACGCGGATGAAGATCGGCCAGGCGGTGCGCGACGACGGCCCGCAGACGCACCTCGTGAAGGCCGGCACGCCGACCATGGGCGGCGCGCTGATCCTGGTGTCCGTGGCGGTCACCACCCTGCTCTGGGGCGATCTCACCAATCGCTTCGTGTGGGTGGTGCTCGCGGTCACGCTGGGCTTCGGTGCCATCGGCTGGATCGACGACTACCGCAAGGTCGTGCATCGCAACCCCAAGGGACTCTCCGCCCGCTCCAAGTTCCTCTGGCAGTCGGTGATCGGTCTCATGGCGGCGTTCTACCTCGCGTTCAGCGTGTCGGCGCCGTCGGGCACGCAGGTGCTGCACCTCATCGGCGAGTGGATGCGCAGCGGCTTCTCGATGGCCCTGCCACCCAAGGCCGACCTCATCGTGCCGTTCGTGAAGTCGGTTTCGTATCCCCTGGGCGTGTGGGGCTTCATCACCCTCACCTATCTCGTGATCGTGGGCACGAGCAACGCGGTCAACCTCACCGACGGCCTGGACGGGCTCGCGATCATGCCCACCGTCATGATCGCGGGCGCGCTGGGCATCTTCGCCTACGTTTCCGGCAACGCGATCTTCGCGCGTTACCTGCAGTTCCCGTTCATTCCGGGCTCCGGCGAGCTCGCCGTGATCTGCGGCGCTCTCGCCGGAGCAGGCTTGGGCTTCCTCTGGTTCAACGCGTATCCGGCGGAAGTGTTCATGGGCGACGTGGGCGCGCTCGCGCTCGGCGCCGCGCTGGGCACGATGGCCGTCATCACGCGCCAGGAGATCGTGCTCTTCATCATGGGCGGCGTGTTCGTGGTCGAGACGCTGTCGGTGATGGTGCAGGTCGCGTCGTTCCGCATGACCGGCAAGCGCGTGTTTCGCATGGCGCCGATCCACCACCACTACGAGCTGAAGGGCTGGAAGGAGAACCAGGTCGTCGTGCGGTTCTGGATCGTGACGATGCTCCTCGTGCTGTTCGGTCTCTCGACGCTCAAGCTGCGCTAGCGATGATCGCTCCCCTGTACAGCCAGCGCAGCGCGGTCGTCCTCGGCCTTGGCGCGACCGGCCTGTCGATGGCGCGCTATCTGCACGCGAAGGGCGCACGGGTGCGCGTGGCCGACACCCGCCCGGCGCCGCCGCTCGAGCGCGAGCTCGCGGCGCTCGCTGCCGGGCGCCGCGCTCGCCAAGGGGCCGTTCACCGACGCGACCCTTGCCGGCGCCGACCTGATCGCGATCAGCCCCGGCGTCGCGAAGAGCACGCGGGCCGTCGTGATGGCGGTGGCGCGCGGTGCCGAGCTCGTGGGCGACATCGAGCTCTTCGCGCGCGCGCTTCCGGTGAGCCAGAAGGTGATCGCGATCACCGGCTCCAACGGCAAGACCACGGTGACGGCGCTCAGCGGCGCGATGTGCACGGCGGCGGGCCTCGAGACGATCGTGGCCGGCAACATCGGCGAGCCCGTGCTCGACGTGCTCGCGCAAGTCGAGCGCAGCGGCCGGTGGCCGGACGTGTTCGTGCTCGAGCTGTCGAGCTTCCAGCTGGAGACCACGTGGTCGCTCTCGCCGACCATCGCGACGGTGCTGAACGTCACCGAGAACCATCTCGACCGCTACCCCGACATCGACGCGTACGCCGCAGCGAAGGCGCGCATCTTCCACGGCGAAGGCGTGCAGGTGCTCAATCGCGACGACCCGCGCAGCATCGCGATGCGCCGCCCCGATCGCGTGATCGAGACGTTCGGTGCCTCGATGCCCGCCCTCGAGGAGGAGTGGGGGCTCATCGAGCGCGCCGACGACGAGCATCGCGAGTGGCTCGCGCGCGGCGGGCAGCTGCTCGTGCGCGCGGCCGACCTGAAGCTCGTCGGGCGCCACAATGCCATCAACGCGCTTGCAGCGCTCGCGCTCGTGTCTGCCGTGGCGCCGATCCGCAAGGAGGTGCTGGGAGCGCTCGCATCGTTCGAAGGCCTGCCGCACCGCATGCAGCGCATCGCGGAAGCGGGCGGCGTGCTGTTCGTCGACGATTCCAAGGGGACCACGATCGCGGCCACGCAGGTCGCGCTCTCCGGCCTCGCGCGACCGGTCGTGCTGATCGCCGGCGGCGACGGCAAGGGCCAGGACTTCGCCGCCATCCGGCCCGCGATCGATCGCCATTGCCGCGCGGTGCTGCTGATCGGGCGCGATGCCCCGGTGATCCGCAGCGCGCTCGAAGGCTCCCCGACGCGCGTCGAGATGTGCGGCACCCTGGAGCGTGCGGTCGGCGAGGCGATGGACATCGCACGCCCCGGCGATGCGGTGGTGCTGTCGCCGGCCTGTGCGAGCCTCGATCAGTTCCGCGACTACGTCGAGCGGGGCGAGCGCTTCGGCGCGCTCGTGCGCCAGCGCACGGCGGGGGTGGAGCATGCGTAAGACCACGACCGCCACCGGCACGCTCGCGCGCCTCGCGTCGCTGGGGAGCTTCGGCTCGCTCGCCGAGCTGCCGCGCAACCCGCGCACGATGCTCGCGTACGACGTATCGCTCACCTGGGCGGCGCTGCTGCTGCTCGCGATCGGCCTCGTGATGGTCTACTCCGCCTCCATCGCCATGGCCGAGGCGTCGGCGCACACCGGCTACCGCGCGTGGTACTTCCTGGTCCGCCACGCGCTCTTCCTCGGCGCCGGTGTCCTCGCCGCGACGATCGCGTTCCAGGTGCCGATGAAGGCCTGGGAAAAGCTGGCGTCGTGGCTGTTCGTGCTCGGGCTCGTGCTGCTCGTCCTCGTGCTGATCCCCAAGATCGGCAAGTCGGTGAACGGCTCGCGACGCTGGCTTTCGCTGTTCGTGTTCAACCTGCAGCCCTCCGAGTTCATGAAGCTCGCGGCCGTGATGTACGCGGCGTCGTACGCCGTGCGCAAGGCCGGCGTGATCCACGCGCAGCAACCGCTGCGCCAGACCATCACGCGCGGGTTCCTGCCGCTGTTCGCGGTCATGGTGGTCACCGGCGCCCTGCTGCTGCTCGAGCCCGACTTCGGCGCGTTCGTGGTGATCGTCGCGATCGCGTTCGGCGTGCTGTTCCTGGGCGGCCTCGACTGGCGCCTCTTCACGGGCCTCCTGCTGCTGCTCCCGCTCGCGCTCGGCGCGGTGCTCGTCGCCGCACCCTATCGCCTGCAGCGCCTCGCTGCATTCCTCGATCCGTGGTCGGATCCGTACGGCAAGGGTTATCAGCTTTCGCACTCTCTCATCGCCTTCGGGCGCGGCGAATGGTTCGGGGTGGGGCTCGGAGCGAGCATCGAGAAGCTCATGTATCTCCCGGAAGCGCACACCGACTTCCTGCTCGCGGTCATCGCCGAGGAGCTCGGCTTCGCCGGCGTTGCCGTCGTGCTCGCGCTGTTCATCTGGGTGCTCTTCCGCGCGTATGGCATCGGCCAGCAGGCCGCGCGCCTCGAGCGGCCGTATTGCGCGCTGACCGCGCAGGGCATCGGGGTGTGGATCGGCGTGCAGGCATTCATCAACATCGGCGTGAACATGGGCGTGCTGCCGACCAAGGGCCTCACGCTGCCCCTGCTGTCGTTCGGCGGCAGCGGCATCGTCGCGAACTGCATCGCGCTCGCGATCCTGCTGCGCATCGATTACGAGAACCGGCGCCTGCTGCGAGGGTTCACGGTATGAGCAGCGCACGGCCGCCCGAAGGTGCAAGCGTGGGGGCGCACCCATGACGGGGACGGTGATGATCACGACCGGCGGCACGGGCGGGCACGTGTTCCCCGGCCTCGCGGTGGCCGCCAAGCTCGTCGCGCGCGGCTGGCGCGTGTTCTGGCTCGGCACGCGCGACGGCATGGAGGCGACCCTCGTCCCGCAGCACGGGGTGGAGTTCGAGGGCGTGTCGTTTCGCGGCATTCGCGGCAAGGGCTGGCGTCAGCTCGTGTTCGGACCGTTCGCGCTGCTCCAGGCGGGACTGCAGAGCCTCGCCGTGCTGCGTCGACGTGCACCGGACGTCGTGCTGGGCCTCGGCGGATTCGCGTCGTTTCCCGGTGCGATGGCCGGTGTCGCGACGGGGCGCCCGCTCGTGCTGCACGACTCGAATGCCATCGCGGGACTCGCCAATCGCGTGCTCGCGTTCGGCGCCGATCGCATCCTGCTCGGGTTTCCGAACGCCTTGCGCGGACGTCACGCGGGCAAGGTGGAATGGGTGGGCAATCCGCTGCGCGATGCCATCACGCACGTCGCCGCGCCCGAGGATCGCTTCGCGAAGCGCGGCGGTGCGTTGCGCCTGCTCGTCGTCGGCGGGAGCCTCGGCGCGCTCGCGTTGAACGAGCGCGTTCCTGCGGCGCTCGCCCTGCTCGCGCCGGCGCAGCGTCCGCACGTGATCCATCAGGCGGGTGCCCGGCACATCGACGCGCTGCGCGAGAACTACGCCCGCGCGGGTGTGCAGGCGCAGTGCGTGCCGTTCATCGACGACATGGCGGCGGCCTACGCGGACGCCGATCTCGTCATCTGCCGCGGCGGCGCCATCACCGTGTCCGAGCTTTCCGCCGCCGGCGTGGGCGCGATCGTCGTGCCGCTGCCCGGTGCCATCGCCGACGAGCAGAGCGCGAATGCGCAATTCCTGGTCGATGCGGGCGCCGCGATGACGATCGCGCAAGCCGACCTGTCGCCCGAAGGCCTCGCAGGCGTGCTGCGCGGGCTCGATCGTGCGCAGTTGCTCGCGATGGCCGTCGCGGCGCGCAAGGTGGCGCGCCTCGATGCGGCCGACCGGGTCGCGGACGTGTGCATCGCCTTCGGGGAAGCGCGCATGAGGCAGCCGGCATGAGGCGGCAGGCATGAGGCAGCAGGCATGAGGCACAAGGTCAAGCGCGTGCACTTCGTCGGCATCGGCGGTGCCGGCATGAGCGGCATCGCGGAGGTGCTCGCGACCCAGGGCTACCAGGTGTCCGGATCGGACCTCGCGCCGAATGCCGCCACGCGCCGGCTCGAAGGCGTGGGCATCAAGGTGTGGATCGGCCACGCCGCGGAGCACGTGCGCGGCGCCGATGCGGTGGTCGTGTCGACCGCGGTCGGTGCGGACAATCCCGAAGTGGCCGCCGCGCGCGACGCAGGCGTGCCGGTGGTGCCGCGCGCGCTCATGCTCGCGGAGCTGATGCGCCTGAAGCAAGGCATCGCCGTCGCCGGGACGCACGGCAAGACGACCACCACCAGCCTCATCGCGTCGGTGCTCGCCGAAGGCGGGCTCGACCCCACGTTCGTCATCGGCGGCCGCCTGCTCGCCGCCGATGCCAATGCGCGTCTGGGCACCGGCGATTTCCTGGTCGCGGAAGCCGACGAGTCGGACGCCTCGTTCCTGTATCTGCAGCCCGTGCTGGCGGTCATCACCAACATCGACGCCGACCACATGGAGACGTACGGGCACGACTTCGCCAAGCTCAAGAAGGCCTTCGTCGACTTCGCGCAGCGCCTGCCGTTCTACGGCGTCGCGGTGCTGTGTCACGACGACGCCAACGTGCGCGAGATCGCGCCATTCATCGCGAAGGCCATCATCAGCTACGGCCTCGACGAGGGCGCGAGCGTGCGCGGGATCGACGTGCGCAACGTCGACGGCCGCATGCACTTCGTCGCGCAGCGCAAGGGTGTGCCGGACCTCGCCGTGCAGCTCAACCTCCCCGGCGAGCACAACGTGCGCAATGCGCTCGCGGCGATCGCCGTGGGGCGCGAGGTCGGCGTGGCCGATGCGGCCATCGCGAAGGCGCTCTCCGAGTTCAGCGGCGTGGGCCGTCGCTTCCAGCGCTACGGCGAAGTGCCGGTCGAGGGCGGCGCGTTCACGCTCATCGACGACTACGGTCATCACCCGGCGGAGATGGCGGCCACCATCGCCGCGGCCCGCGCGAGCTTTCCGGATCGTCGCCTCGTGCTCGCGTTCCAGCCGCATCGGTTCACGCGCACGCGCGACCTGTTCGAGGACTTCGTGCGCGTGCTGTCCACCGTCGACGTGCTCGTGCTCGCGGACGTCTATCCCGCGGGCGAAGCGCCGATCGTCGCCGCCGACGGCCGGGCCCTCGCGCGGGCGTTGCGCGTGCAGGGTCGCGTCGAGCCCGTCTTCGTCGAATCGGTCGGCGAGGTGGCGGCGGCGGTGCGCGCAGTCGCGCGCGCGGGCGACGTCGTCGTGACGATGGGCGCGGGCTCCATCGGCCAGGTTCCCGCGCAGCTGGCGGCGGGATCATGACGATGGCTTGCGACCTGCCCGCCCCGCATCGACTCGGCGGCACCCTGTTGCGCGACGAGCCGCTCGCCCGCTACACGACGTGGCGCTGCGGCGGGTGCGCGGACCGGTTGTACAAGCCGCACGATCGCGACGATCTCGCCGCCTTCGTCGCGCAGCTCCCGCCCGACGAGCCGCTCACCGTGATCGGGCTCGGCAGCAATCTGCTCGTACGCGACGGCGGCGTGCGCGGCACGGTGATCGTGCTGCATCCGGTTCCGGGCGCGCTCGAGTTGCGCGACGGCCTCGTGTACGCCGAGTCCGGCGTCGCGAGCCCGAAGGTGGCGCGCTTCGCCGCAATGCACGGCCTCGCTGAAGGCGAGTTCCTGGCGGGCATTCCCGGCACCATGGGCGGCGCGCTCGCGATGAACGCGGGCTGCTACGGCGGCGAGACGTGGCGCTACGTCGTCGCCGTGGAAGTGCTCACGCGCGCGGGAACCTACGAGCGCCGCTCTCCCGCCGAATACGCCATCGGCTACCGGTCCGTGCGGCGCGCCGACGGCAGCGCACCCGACGGCCTGTTCACGGCGGCGTGGCTCGCGTTCCCGCCGGGCGAGGTCGAGCTCGCGCGCGAGCGCATCCGCGGCCTGCTCAAACGGCGCATCGCGAGCCAGCCGCTCGAGTTGCCGAACGCGGGCAGCGTATTCCGCAATCCGCCCGCCGATCACGCGGCGCGCCTCATCCAGTCCTGCGGGCTCAAGGGCTGGCGCATCGGCGGAGCGTACGTGTCCGAGAAGCACGCGAACTTCATCGTCAATCCGCACGGGAAGGGCAGCGCCGCCGACGTCGAGGCCCTGATCGCGTTCGTGCAGCAGACGGTGCTGTCGCGCACGGGCGTGCGCCTCGAGCCCGAGGTGCGCATCATCGGCGAAGCGGCGGGGCAGGGGCGATGACGGCGGCGCACGCGACCCTCGCGCACGTCAGGCAGCGGAACGCGCAATGACGAATCTGAAGCAGGAATTCGGGAAGGTGGCAGTGCTGCTGGGCGGGCGAGCCGGACTCGGTGGCGCGGAGCGCAGGTGCGGGAAGGCGAAGCAGGCCGCCCGGCGCCATGGCACGTGGAACGCGAAATGACGAATCTGCAGCAGGAATTCGGGAAGGTGGCAGTGCTGCTGGGCGGCCCGAGCGCCGAGCGCGAGATCTCGCTCCTCTCCGGCAACGCGGTGCTGAAGGCGCTGCGCGAGCAGGGCGTGGACGCGCATCCGTTCGATCCGGCGCAGCGCTCCGTGTTCGAGCTGAAGAGCGACGGCTTCGACCGCGTGTTCATCGCGCTGCACGGCCGGTTCGGCGAGGACGGCACCGTGCAGGGGGCGCTCGAGACCATCGGCATCCCGTACACCGGCAGCGGCGTGATGGCCTCCGCGCTCGCGATGGACAAGTGGCGCACCAAGCTCGTCTGGCTCGCGAGCGGGCATCCCGACCCCGCGCTACGCGATCGCGCGCGACGACATGAGCGACGCCGACTACGCCAAGGTCGTCGCCGATCGTCGGGCTGCCGCTCATCGTGAAGCCGGCGCGCGAAGGCTCGACGATCGGCATCACCAAGGTGACGAGCGCCGACCACGAGGCGCTTCGCATCGCGCATCACGAAGCGGCCGAGCACGACGAACTCGTGCTGATCGAGGAATTCGTCGAAGGCGTGGAGCTCACGGCGTCGATCGTGAACGACGAAGCGCTGCCGCTCATCCGCATCGAGGCGCCGCAGGGCAACTACGACTATCACAACAAGTACTTCTCGGACGAGACCAAGTATTTCTGCCCGGCGGGCCTGCCCGATGCGCAGGAGCGCGCGATCCGCGCCGCCTCGCTGCAGGCCTTCCGCATCATCGGCTGCACCGGCTGGGGGCGGCTCGATCTCATCCTGCGCGCGGACGGCTCGTTCTCGTTCCTCGAGGTGAACACCTCGCCGGGCATGACGGGCCATTCCCTGGTGCCGATGGCCGCGCGCGCCGCGGGGATCGGCTTTCGGCGAGCTCTGCGTCGAGATCCTGAGGGGCGCCCATGTGGGATGACGCCCGGCAGCTCAACGCGACGGCGATGGTGCTCACCGTGCTCGCAACGCTCGCGCTCGGCTGGAGCGTGCTGCAGTGGGCCGCACGAGCGCCGGTGTTCGCGTTCCGCGAGGTGGTCGTGACCGGGCCGCTGCGGCACGCGAATGCGGCGCACCTCGAAGCGGTGATTCGCGCCGAGCTGTCGGGCACGTTCTTCAGCATGAACCTCGATCGCGCCCGTGCCTCGCTCGCACGCGTGCCGTGGGTGCGCAACGTCGCGTTGCGCCGGCAGTGGCCGGACCGGCTCGAGATCGCGATAGAGGAGCACGAGCCCCTCGCGCGCTGGAACGGCAGGGAGCTCGTCAACGCGCAGGGCGAGGTGTTCGCCGCGACGTATCGCGGGGACCTCCCGCGCTTCGAGGGCCCGGATGGCAGCGCGCCCGAGGTCGTGCGGCGCTATCGCGAGTGGAGTGCAGCGGTTGCGCCGTTGCGCATGCACCTGAACGGCGTGCGCATGTCGGCGCGCGGCGGGTGGCACATCGATGCCGCGACGCAGGCCGGGCCGCTCGCCATCGAGCTCGGCCGCGACGACCCGGCGGGACGCCTCGATCGCTTCGTCGCGTCGTACGCGCGCACGATCGGGCTGCTCGCGCGCACCGGCACCCCGGTCGAACAGGTGGACCTGCGGTATCGCAACGGCTTCGCCGCGCGCGTGCCCGGGTTTCGCGAACGGCCACCGAAGAAAGTGGCGCTTGGCTTCACGCATCAGCTCGATGCGACGATGGCCTGAACAGAGGCAGGGATGGTCAAGGAATCCAAGAATCTCATCGTCGGCCTGGACATCGGGACGGCGAAGGTCGTCGCCATCGTGGCCGAGGTCCGCCCCGACGGCTCGCTCGAGATCATCGGGCTGGGCACGCAGCCCTCGCGCGGGCTCAAGAAGGGCGTGGTCGTCAACATCGAGGCGACGATGGCCTCCATCCAGCGCGTGCTGGAGGAAGCCGAGCTCATGGCCGACTGCCGCATCACCGAGGTCTACACCGGCGTTGCGGGCAGCCACATCCGCAGCCTCAACTCGAGCGGCATGGTGCCCATCAAGGAGAAGGAGGTCACGCAGGCCGACATCGATCGCGTGGTCGAGACCGCGAAGGCGATCGCCATCCCGAACGACCAGCAGATCCTTCACATCCTGCCGCAGGAATTCATCATCGACGGGCAGGAGGACGTGCGCGAGCCGCTGGGCATGAGCGGCGTGCGCCTCGAGGTGAAGGTGCACATCGTCACCGGCGCGGTGTCCGCCGTCGAGAACATCACCAAGTGCGTGCGCCGCTGCGGGCTCGAGGTGAACGACGTGATGCTGCAGCCCCTCGCCTCCGCGATCGCCGTGCTCAACGACGACGAGAAGGAGCTCGGCGTGTGCCTCATGGACATCGGCGGCGGCACCACCGACATCGCCGTGTTCGCGGGCGGCGCGATCCGGCACACCGCGGTGATCCCGATCGCGGGCGACCAGGTGACCAACGACATCGCGATGACCCTGCGCACGCCGACCAAGGAGGCCGAGGAGTTGAAGCTCCGGCACGGCTGCGCGCTGCGCCAGCTCGCGAACGCGAACGAGATGATCGAAGTGCCCGGCGTGGGGGAGCGCGGCCCGCGCAAGCTCTCGCGCCAGATGCTCGCCGAAGTCATCGAGCCGCGCATCGAGGAGCTCTACAAGCTCGTGCAGGCCGAGCTGCGCAGGAGCGGCTTCGAGGAGCTCCTGTCGTCGGGCGTGGTCCTGACGGGCGGCTCGGCGCTGATGCAGGGCATGGCCGAGCTCGGCGAGGAAGTGTTCCACCTGCCGGTGCGCCTCGGCGTGCCGGCGTACACGGGCGGGCTCGCGGAAGTCGTGCGCAGCCCGCGCTATGCAACCGCGGTCGGCCTGCTGCTGGAAGGCCGCGACCAGTATCTGCGCGCCGAGCAGTCGCGAGCGCAGGCGAGCGGGATCGGCGGCGTCGCGCAGCGCATGAAGCAATGGTTCAAGGCGAACTTCTGACAACAACAACCCGCAAGACGGCAATTCGGCACGGAACGTCCAGCAACCCCGACAGGAGAAAGGAAGCACACATGTTTGAAATCATCGACCAGGCCCCGGTGGAAGGCGCGATCATCAAGGTCATCGGCGTGGGTGGCTGCGGCGGCAACGCCGTCGAGCACATGATCGCGAAGAATCTCGGCGGCGTGGATTTCATCTGCGCCAACACGGATTCGCAGGCGCTCAAGCGGTCCACCGCACGCACGCAGATCCAGCTCGGCGCCAACCTCACGCGCGGGCTCGGTGCGGGGGCGCGACCGGAGATCGGGCGCGATGCCGCGAACGAGGATCGCGATCGCATCAGCGCCCTGATCGACGGCGCCGACATGCTGTTCATCACGGCCGGCATGGGCGGCGGCACGGGGACGGGCGCGGCGCCGGTCATCGCCGACATCGCGAAGAGCATGGGCATCCTGACCGTTGCGGTGGTGACGCGGCCGTTCACGTTCGAGGGCAAGCGCCAGCGCGTGGCGAGCGCGGGGATCGAGGAGCTCGGCAAGAAGGTGGATTCGCTCATCATCATCCCCAACGACAAGCTGATGACGGTGCTGGGCGAGGACGTCTCCGTGCTCGATGCGTACGCGGCGGCGAACGACGTGCTGCACGGTGCGGTCTCGGGCATCGCCGAGGTCATCAACAACCCCGGCCTCGTGAACGTGGACTTCGCCGACGTGCGCACGGTGATGGGCGAAGTCGGCATGGCGATGATGGGCTCGGCCACCGCCGGCGGCCTCGACCGCGCCCGCAACGCCGCGCAGCAGGCCGTGAAGAGCCCGCTGCTCGAGGACGTGAACCTGCTCGGCGCGCGCGGCGTGCTGGTCAACATCACGGCGTCCGCGGGCCTCAAGATGAAGGAGTATCACGAGGTCATGAACACCATCAAGGAATTCACCGCGGAAGACGCGATGGTGATCGTGGGCACGGTGATCGACGACTCGATGGAGGATCGGCTGCGCGTGACGATGGTCGCGACGGGCCTGGGCGGTGCGGCAGCGGCCAAGCGCACGCCGAACATCCAGCTCGTCGAGACCCTCTCGACGCGCACCGGCACCGACGACAGCGTCGGCGTGCGTCCGGGCAGCTACGAGAACGTCGACTACGAGCAGCCTCGCCGATCAGCCCGCGGTCGTGCGGCGCGGCCGCGCAGCTTCGGGCCTCGGGGGCGGCTCGCTCCCGTCGTTCGACGCGTCCGAGATCCCGGCGTTCCTGCGCAAGCAGGCCGACTGAGCGCTCGGACCGCGAGGCGCCCGTGTGACTTTGGTCGCAGACTGAGCCAGGCGAGTCCGGCACTGTTCGGAACGATCGTCGCGATCGGCCCGAACAGCAACGGCGTTGCGCCGATTTGCGCAGTCAGTCTGCGGTGCCGTCCGATGTCGCTCGGCTTCGACGGCCATGGGTGTGGATCAGGCTCGCCACGTACCGCGCCGGCGTGCTACGATTCAATGTTAAGTCGTTGACCCGGCGGGCGATCCTCGCCGGGATAACGTTCCAGGGGCGCCGATGTCGATGCTCAAGCAACGCACGCTGAAGACGCCGGTACGCACCACCGGCGTGGGCCTGCACACCGGTGCGCGCGTCGATCTCGTCCTGCGCCCGGCGCCGCCCGAGACCGGCATCGTCTTTCATCGCATCGACGGCGCGCGCAGCGTCGCGATCCCGGCCGACGCGCTGCACGTCGGCGACACGCGGCTGTCCTCCACGCTCGAGCACGACGGCGCGCGCATTGCCACGGTCGAGCACATCATGTCGGCCGCCGCGGGCCTCGGCATCGACAACCTGCACGTGGACGTGACCGGACCGGAAATCCCGATCATGGACGGCAGCGCGGCACCGTTCGTGTTCCTGCTGCAAAGCGGGGGCGTCGTCGAGCAGGATGCGCCCAAGCGCTACCTCAAGATCACGTCACCGGTCGAGGTGCGCGAAGGCGACAAGTGGGCGCGCTTCGAGCCGTTCGACGGCTTCAAGCTCGACTTCACGATCGATTTCCCGCACCCGGTCTTCGGCTCGGAGAACCGGCACGTGGTGATCGACTTCGCCGAGCACTCCTATGTCAAGGAAGTCGCCCGCGCGCGCACGTTCGGGTTCATGCAGGACGTCGAGGCGATGCGCGCGGCCGGCCTCGCGCTGGGCGGCAGCCTGCAGAACGCGATCGTGCTCGACGAGACGCGCATCCTCAACACCGAGGGCCTGCGCTACGACAACGAGTTCGTGAAGCACAAGGTGCTCGACGCGATCGGCGACCTGTACCTGCTCGGTCATCCGCTCATCGGCGAGTTCGTTGCGTACAAGTCGGGCCATGGCCTCAACAACGCCCTCGCCCGCGCGCTGCTCGCGCGCAAGGATGCGTACTCGCTCGTCACGTTCAAGGTCGATTCGGAAGTGCCGTCCGCGTTCCAGGACTGGCAACTGGCGCCCGTCTGACGTGCGCGACGCGCGGGTGACGGCCGAGCGCCATCGCGCGAGGCTCGCGTTCGCCGGCGCAGCGCGCGCGTGCTGCTGATCCCGATCCCCATGGTGCTCGTCCGGCTGCTGCTGTTCCTGGCGCTCGCCACCGTCGCCGGCGCGGGGCTGTTCTACATGTTCACGCGCGACCGGCGCTACCTGCGCTTCATCGGCCAGGTGATCAAGTACACGATCTTCCTGCTCGTCGGCGTGATGCTGTTCTTCGTGTTCGAGCGCCTCGTGATCATGCTTTGAGGCTCCCCGTCGCCCGGCACCTCCCTCGCGCGAGCTTCCGGCTGCCTCCTGGGCATGAGCTTTCGCGGCGGCGCGCGTCACCCGGCGCGGCGCAGGAGCTTCGCGATCGCGTCGCGCAAGGGGCCCGGCGGCAGCGACTTCGCGAGGCCCGCGAGCGGTGCAACCGCCTCCCGGTCGATGTGCCGCGGCGGCGCCTTGGCGGCCGGTGCAGGCGCGCCCGCGCCGACCTGCACGCGCACCCGCAACTCCCCGGGCTCGAAGCCTTCGCGCTGCAGTGCCATGCGCAGGTCGGGCAGGCGCTGCCGGACCGCGGCGGCGATGGCGCCGGCCGTCGTGACGAGCTCCATCGCGCCCGCCTCGGTTTCCCTGATCTGCACGCGTTCACCGAGCTGCCGCGGCAGATGCGTGCGCACGGCGCGCGTGAGGCGCTCCTCCCGCGCGCGGCGGGCCTGCCAGCCGGCGAGCGTCGCGTCGGCCGCGATGACCGTTCGGAGGGCACGGGGTGCGCGTTTCATGGGTAAGGCGGCGCTGGTCGCGGGCACGGGCGAACGTTGCACGGGCGGCGTCGGTCCCCGGCGGCGGGAGCCGGCGCGACGGGTCGGACGCGTAGGGTGCGTATGGTAAACTCCCGTGGCTTTGCCGTGCGCCTTGCGAACGGTGCCGAAGGTCGCGGCAGCAGCGCCCCTGGAGCCGCGCCGGCCCGGATCGCCCGGCCCGGCGGTCCGGACGCACGAGTGCGGCTCGCGACGCGGCAGTCCGAAAGCGCGTCCGACGCCGCACCTTCCAGCTCGAGTTCCGCCGCCGCGCGTCGCGCGAGGGCGTCACACCCGGCGCGTGAGGCGCTTGCCTCACCCCTTGTTTTTTGGCCCTGCGGGGACATCTAAGCGCAATGATCTCGAACATCCTCACCCGCATCTTCGGCAGCCGCAACGAGCGCCTGCTCAAGCAATACGCGCAGGCCGTGCGCCAGATCAACGCCCTGGAGCCTGCCGTGGCGGCGCTCTCCGATGCGGACCTCGCGGGCCGCACCGTGCAGTTGAAGGAGCGCGTGGGCAATGGCGAGGAGCTCGACGCCGTACTGCCGGAAGCCTTCGCGGTCGTGCGCGAAGCGAGCAAGCGCGTGCTGCAGATGCGCCACTTCGACGTGCAGCTGATCGGCGGCATCGCCCTGCACCAGGGCAAGATCGCGGAAATGCGCACGGGCGAGGGCAAGACCCTGGTGTCGACCCTGCCGGGCTACCTCAACGCGCTCGCCGGCAAGGGCGTTCACATCGTGACCGTGAACGACTACCTCGCGCAGCGCGACGCCGACTGGATGGGCCGCATCTACCGCTTCCTGGGGCTCACGGTGGGGGTGAACCTCTCGCAGATGCCGCACGACGAGAAGCAGGCCGCATACGCCGCGGACATCACCTACGGCACCAACAACGAGTTCGGCTTCGACTACCTGCGCGACAACATGGTGTTCCAGGCGAGCGAGCGCGTGCAGCGCGGCTTGAGCTACGCCATCGTCGACGAGGTGGACTCGATCCTGATCGACGAGGCGCGCACGCCGCTCATCATCTCCGGGCAGTCGGAGGAGAACGTCGATCTCTACCATCGCCTCGACGAGATCGTCCCGTCGCTCAGCAAGCAGGCGGAGGAGAAGGGCGAGGGCGACTACTGGGTCGACGAGAAGGCGCACCAGGTGCTGCTCTCCGAGCACGGCCACGAGCACGCGGAGCAGCTCCTGGGCGCTGCGGGCCTCATCCCGGCCGGATCGGGCCTGTACGACGCCCAGAACATCGCGCTCATGCATCACCTCTATGCCGCCCTGCGCGCGCATGCGCTGTTCCATCGCGACCAGCATTACGTGGTGCAGGACGGCGAGGTGATCATCGTCGACGAGTTCACCGGGCGCCTGATGGCGGGACGCCGGTGGTCCGACGGCCTGCACCAGGCGGTCGAGGCGAAGGAGCACGTGCCGATCCAGCGCGAGAACCAGACGCTCGCCTCGATCACGTTCCAGAACTACTTCCGCATGTACGGCAAGCTCGCCGGCATGACCGGCACGGCCGACACCGAAGCCTTCGAGTTCCAGCAGATCTACCACCTCGAGACGGTGGTGATCCCGACGCACAAGGCGATGGTGCGCAAGGACGAGAACGACCTCGTGTTCCGCACGTTCCAGGAGAAGGTGAACGCGATCATCGCCGACGTGCGCGACTGCTATGAGCGCAGCCAGCCGGTGCTCGTGGGCACGACGTCGATCGAGAATTCCGAGCTGCTCTCGGGCATCCTCGAGAAGGAGAAGCTGCCGCACCAGGTGCTCAACGCGAAGCAGCACGCGCGCGAGGCCGAGATCGTCGCGCAGGCGGGCCGCCCGAAGATGATCACGATCGCGACCAACATGGCAGGCCGCGGCACCGACATCGTGCTCGGCGGCGCCCTCGAGCAGCCCATCCTGAAGCTGCGCGACGACACGACCATCCCCGACGACGAGAAGGAAGCGCGCATCGCGAAGATGCGCGAGGAATGGCAGGCGCGGCACGAAGCCGTGGTCGCGGCGGGCGGGCTGCACATCGTCGGCACCGAGCGGCACGAATCGCGCCGCATCGACAACCAGCTGCGCGGGCGCTCGGGCCGCCAGGGCGACCCCGGATCGTCGCGCTTCTATCTTTCGCTGGAAGATCCGCTGCTGCGCATCTTCGGCGGCGAGCGTCTCGGCGGCATCATGCAGCGGCTGAAGATGCCCGAGGGCGAGCCCATCGAGCATCCGATCGTGAACCGGTCGATCGCGAAGGCGCAGACGCGCGTCGAGGCGCGCAACTTCGACATCAGGAAGCAGCTGCTCGAGTACGACGACGTCGCGAACGACCAGCGCCGCGTGATCTACCAGCAGCGCAACGAGCTGCTCGAAAGCGACGACATCTCGGAGACGATCCGCAGCATGATCTCGGGGCTGGTCGAGGAGACGGTGCGGCGCCACATCCCGGCGGAATCGGTCGAGGAGCAATGGGACATCCCGGGGCTCGAGGCCGAGCTCCTCGCGGACTTCCAGATGCAGGCTCCGGTCGCCGAGTGGATGAAGTCCGACGCCGACCTGACGGACCACATCGTCACCGAGCGCCTGGTCGATGCGGCGGCGAAGCAGTACGCCAGCAAGGAGGCGCAGGTCGGTCCCGAGCTCATGCGCCAGTTCGAGCGCAGCCTGATGCTGCAGACGCTCGACTCGCAGTGGCGCGATCACCTCGCCAACCTCGACCACCTGCGCCAGGGCATCCACCTGCGCGGGTATGCGCAGAAGAACCCGAAGCAGGAGTACAAGCGCGAATCGTTCGAGCTGTTCTCCGACATGCTCGACCGCATCAAGCACGACGTCGTCAAGGTGATCCTCACGGTGCAGGTACGCACGCAGGAAGACGTGCAGTCGGTCGAGGAAGCACCCGCGGTATCGAACGTGCGCTACCAGCACGCCGACTACGAGGAAGCGCTCGCCACCGCCGACGCGGAAGCCGCGCAGGCGGGCGGCAGCGGCGCGACGCCGTTCGTGCGCGCAGGCGAGAAGGTCGGGCGCAACGACCCATGCCCCTGCGGATCGGGCAAGAAGTACAAGCAGTGCCACGGACGGCTCGTCTAGGCCGGTTCCCGGTACACGCATCGGACGCTGGATGAAACTCCCCCCGAACTCGCCTCGCTCGCTCCCCCAAGGGGCCTGTCATGGCTCGGGGCGGCCCTTCCCACTGACATGCCCGTCGGATACACCCCGCCGTCGCCGGCCGAATTGCGCCCGGTGCCCGGCGTGCGCATCGCCACCGCGCCCGCGAAGATCAAGAGCTGGCAGCGCGACGACGTGCTGCTGGTCGCGTTCGATCACGGCACCACCGCAGCGGGCGTCTTCACGCAGAACCGGTTCTGCGCCGCGCCCGTGCTCGTCTGCCGCGAGCATCTCGCGCAAAGCCGCGGCGCCGTCCGTGCGCTGATCGTCAACGCCGGCAATGCGAATGCGGGCACGGGCGAGCAGGGCCTCGCGGACGCGCGGCGCTGCTGCAACGCCGTCGCGCAGACGCTCGGTTGCGCGGCGAATCAGGTGCTGCCGTTCTCGACGGGCGTGATCATGGAGCCGCTCCCCGTCGAGCGCATCGTCGACGCGGTCCCTGCGCTCGCGAGCGCGCTCTATCCCGATCGCTGGTTCGCCGCGGTCTGCGCGATCATGACGACCGATACGGTGCCGAAGGCCGCGTCGCGCCTCGTCGAGATCGACGGCATTCCGGTCACCGTCACCGGGATCGCGAAGGGCGCCGGCATGATCCATCCGAACATGGCGACGATGCTCTCGCTCATCGCCACCGATGCGCCCGTCGCGGCGCCCGTGTTGCAGGCCCTCACCGCCGACATCGCGGACGTCTCCTTCAACTGCGCCACGATCGACGGCGACACGTCCACCAACGACAGCTTCGTGATCGCGGCGTCGGGGCGCGCGCCCATGACGCCGATCGTGACGTCGTCCGATCCGCGCCTTGCCGCGCTGCGCATCGCGCTCACGGACGTTGCGGTGACGCTCGCGCAGGCGATCGTGCGCGACGGCGAGGGCGCCACCAAGTTCATGACCATCGAGGTGGAGCAGGGCCGCGACGCTGCGGAGTGCCGGCGCATCGCGCTCGGGATCGCGCACTCGCCGCTCGTGAAGACGGCGTTCTTCGCGTCGGATCCCAACCTCGGGCGCATCGTCTGCGCGATCGGCAATGCCGCCGCACCGGACCTCGACCCCGGGAGGGTGTCGTTCTGGCTCGACGACGTGCTCGTCGTCGAGCGCGGCGGGCGCTGCGCGCGCTACCGCGAAGAGGACGGCCAGCGCGCGATGCGCAAGGACGAGATCGCGGTGCGCGTGAGCGCTCGGGCGCGGCGAGGCGAGCGCCACGATCTGGACGTGCGACCTTTCGCACGACTACGTCAGCATCAATGCCGACTATCGCAGCTGACCGTCCCGCGCTCACACGTCCGACGCGCGCCGCGCGGAACCTGCACCCGTGATCGATCCGGACGCCATCGCCGCCCTGATGAAGCGCGCGGAAAGCCTGCTCGCGCGCGTCGAGGCCGTCTTGCCGCCGCCGGCACCGGCCCCCGACTGGCGTGCCCACGCGTTCCGCTGGCGCCGCCGCGGCGGTCGCGGTTACCTGCAGGCCATCGCGCATCCGCATGCGATCTCGCTCGACGCGCTCGTCGCCATCGACGACCAGAAGCGCGAGATCGAGCGCAACACGCGCCAGTTCGTGCTGGGCCTGCCGGCGAACAACGTGCTCCTCACCGGCTCGCGCGGGACGGGCAAGTCGTCGCTCGTGAAGGCGATGCTCGCGAAGCATGCCGAGCGCGGCCTGCGTCTCATCGAAGTGGACAAGTCGGAGCTCGTCGACCTCCCCGACATCGCCGAGCAGCTCGCGGGCCGTCCCGAGCGCTTCATCGTATTCTGCGACGACCTCACCTTCGACGCCGGCGAGCCCGGGTACAAGGCGCTCAAGGTGATGCTCGACGGCACCATCGCCGCGGCGCCGACGAACGTGCTCATCTACGCCACGTCCAACCGGCGCCATCTGCTGCCGGAGTACATGAGCGAGAACCTCGAGACGAAGCACATCGGCGACGAGGTGCATCCCGGCGAATCGGTCGAGGAGAAGATCTCGCTCTCCGAGCGCTTCGGGCTCTGGATCTCGTTCTACCCGTTCACGCAGGACGACTACCTCGCCGCCGTCGCGGGATGGCTCGAGGCGTTCGGGATCGGCGCGCCGTCGTCGGCGCGCGAGGCCGAGGCGCGCACGCGCGATGCGCTGCAGTTCGCGTTGCAGCGCGGCTCGCGCAGCGGTCGCGTGGCGTGGCAGTTCGCGAAAAGCCACGCCGGCGCGGCGGGGCTGAAGCGCAAGCACAGGACGTGAGGCGACACGCGCAAAGGCCGCGAACTGCTCGCGCGGCGCGCCGAGTCGCCGGCGAGCATCGCGAACGGTCCGAGTCGACGGTGCCAGGCGAACGCCCCATCGTCAAGGTCGCTGCCGCGGTGATCCTGCGCGATGGCCGCGTGCTGCTCGCGCAGCGTCCTGCGGGCAAGGTGTACGCCGGCTACTGGGAGTTTCCCGGCGGCAAGCTCGAGCCCGGCGAGTCGCCGCGCGATGCGCTCGATCGCGAACTGCACGAGGAGCTCGGCATCGTCGTCCGCCGCGCCACGCCATGGCTCGTGCGCCGCTACGAGTACGAGCACGCGCACGTCGAGCTCCACTTCCAGCGCGTGCTGGAGTTCGAAGGCACGCCTGTCGGCCACGACGGCCAGGCGTTCGAATGGCAGACGCCCGGACGCTTCACCGTCGGGCCCTTGCTCCCCGCCAATGCGCCGATCCTCGCGGCTCTCACGCTGCCGCAACGCTACGGCATCACGATGGCGTCGGAGATCGGCGAAGCGCGTTTCCTCGGCACTCGCGCGCCGCGCCTTCGACGCGGGCCTCGCCCTCGTGCAGGTGCGCGAGAAGGCGTGGACGCCGGATCGCCAGCGGGCATTCGTCGATGCGATGCTCGCGCTCGCGCAACCGTACGGGGCGAAGGTCCTGCTCAACGGCGACGCCGCGACTGCACGCGCGTGGGGTTGCCACGGCGTGCACTGGACGGCGCGCGCGCTCATGGCGGCCTCCGCGCGGGCGCAGGATCTCCTGTGCGGCGTGTCGTGTCACGACGCCAGGGAGATCGCGCACGCCGGTGGGCTGGGCGTCGACTTCGCGGTGCTCGGACCGGTGCTGGCGACCCCCACGCATCCCGACGGCATCGCCGCTGGGATGGCAGGGATTCGCGGCATGCGTGCGCGACACCGCCGTGCCGGTGTTCGCGCTGGGCGGACTCGTGGCATCGGATCTCGATCGCGCGCTCGAGCACGGCGCGCATGGCATCGCGATGCGCCGCGGCGCGTGGCACGCCAGCGGCGGCGGCATCCACCCGAAGGGTTGACCCACGGTCGACCCTGGGTCGGCTGTCAGGGCTTCGGACCGGGCTCGTCGGTACCCGGCGCGCCGCGGGCAAAGTCGTCCGGGTCGACCGGCTCGGCGGGCACGCGATACGCCTCGGATCCCCATGCGCCGAGGTCGATCATCTTGCAGCGCTCGGAGCAGAACGGGCGCCAGCGCGATGCCGGCGACCACTCGACCGGATTGCCGCAATGCGGACAGGAAACGATGCGCGGACTCATGCAATCACCCCGTGCTGCGCGGGCTTCGCGTGGTACGTGGAATTCGTTCGCGCTGTGCGCCCGTTCTGCGCCGCGCCCGCGCGCTCCGAAGTTGCACGTGCTGCAGGCGTGGACAGCGCGCGTCGCTACAGGTTGCAGAACATCAGCTCGAACTCGACGTCCTGGTCGAACACCGAGCCGCGCTCCATGCTGGAGAGCCCGACGAAGCGGATGTTGAGCGCGTACTTGTTGGCGCTGATCTCGGGCACGCAGGCGAGGTCCTTGGCCACCGTGAGACGCAGCAGCTGCGCGACCTTCGAGCTCGTCAGCATCAGCTGGAACACGCCGCGATACGCGATGTGCCGCGCGGAGCGACCGTTGTCGCGCAAGAGGCGCAGCACGATCACGAGCCCGTCGTAGATCGGCAGGAACGGTGCGAGCCACGCCCTGAGATCGTTCTGCCGCGCCGCCGGCTCGCTGTTGAGCCAGTAGTGATACGCCGGCAGGTCGAACTCGCACACGCCGCCGGGGATGACCGTGCGCTGCTTGATGGTCATCAGCCACTCGTTCTCGCGCAGGTGCTGGCCGACCTTGCCCGCCTGGCCGAGCAGGTTGGCGCTCACCCGGTCGATGTCCGCGAGCAGCGGATCGAGCACGCTCGTGTCGATCGCGGGATTCGTGCGCAGCGGCGTGAGCAGCTGCTTCTGCCGCTCGAGCTCCTGCAGGAGATCGGTCTTGAGATCCGCGCGCGCCGCGACGTCGGTGATCTCGAACAGCGCGAGCAGCGCCGCATGATGATCGTGCGGTGCGAGCTGCGCGGCAAAGAACCCGATGCGCTGGAACAGCACCTCGAGGCGCATGAGCGTGCGGATGCGCTCGTTCAGCGGATGCTCGTAGCGGATCACGGACGATGCGCCGGAAGCGGGGCGGCCATGGCGTATTGTGCCCTAGCCGCGTTGCGCCGGAGCCCGCGCGCTCGACTGCCGGCTTGCCGCGAGCGCGCGGTAGCGTCGATCGAGCTCCGCAACCTGCGGCGCGATGGCCGTCACGGGCCCGCTGTTGTCGAGCACGTCGTCGGCGGCCGCGAGGCGGCTCGACCGGGAGAGCTGTGTGGCCATGATCGCGCGCACCTCCGGCTCGGTGAGCCCGCTGCGCTGCATGACGCGGCGCACCTGCTCGTCCTCGGGGCAGTCGATCACGAGCACGCGATCGACGATGCCGACGAGCCCGCCGCGCTCGAGCAGCAGCGGCACCACCAGGAGGCCGTACGGTCCGGACCACGCGCGCACCTCGTCCAGGATCGCCGCGCGGATCAGCGGGTGCAACGCCGCCTCGAGGCGCGCTCTCGCGTCCGGATCGGCGAACACGAGGCTGCGCAGACGTGCGCGGTCGACGGCGCCGGCCGGATCGAGCACTTCGGGGCCGAACGTGGCGACGATGGCGGCGTGTCCGGGCCGGCCCCCGGCGGAAAGCGCGTGGGCGACGGCGTCCGCATCGGCGACCTCCACCCCGAGCTCACCGAAGGCGTCGGCGACTGCGGACTTGCCGCTGCCGATGCCGCCCGTGAGGCCGACGACGAGGGTCACGGCATGTACAGCGCGACAAGGGGTCCGCGCCAGAACAGCGCGAGGGCCCCCGCTACCGCAAGATAGGGGCCGAAGGCGAGCGGGATGTTGTGGTCGCGGCCCTTGAACATGATGAGGCCGATGCCGACCAGGGCCCCGACGAGGGAGGACAGCAGCGCGATGCCGAGCAGCGGCTGCCAGCCGAGCCACGCGCCCAGGGCAGCGAGGAGCTTGAAGTCGCCATAGCCCATGCCTTCCTTGTTGCGCAGGAGCTTGAACGCCCAGTACACGGTCCACAGCGACAGGTAGCCGGCAACCGCGCCGATCACGGCCGTGCCGATCGGCACGAACAGTCCCCAGAGGTTGACGATCAGGCCTGCCCACACCAGCGGCAACGTGATGTTGTCGGGCAGGAGCTGGGTGTCGAAGTCGATGAACGTCAGCGCAAGCAGCGCCCAGAGCAGGCCCGCCGCGGCGAGCCCCTGCAGCGTGAGGCCGAAGCGCATGGCGGCGGCGACCGCCGCGATGCCGCCGAGGATCTCGACCACCGGATAGCGCGCCGAGATCCGGATGCCGCACCCGGCGCACTTCCCGCGCAGCGCGAGCCACGACACGACGGGGACGTTCTCGATCGCGCGGATCGGACGGTTGCACCCGGGGCAGTGCGACCGCGGCACCACGAGGTTGTAGCGGGGCGCTTCGGCCGGCTCACCGCCCGCGAGCTCGGCGCATTGCGCGTGCCACTGCTGCTCGAGCATGCGCGGCACGCGATGGATCACGACGTTGAGGAAGCTCCCGACGCACAGGCCCACCAGGGGCACCATGACCCAGAGCAGCAAGGCATCGAACGTCACCACCGGATCAGACGACGGAGCCCAGCTTGAAGATCGGCAGGTACATGGCGATCACGAGGCCGCCGATGACGACCCCGAGGAACGCCAGGATCATCGGCTCGAGCAGGCTGGAGAGCGATGCCACCGCGTCGTCCACCTCGCGCTCGAAGAAGTCGGCGACGCGGCCCAGCATGCCGTCGAGGGCGCCGGATTCCTCGCCGATCTGCGTCATCTGCAGCACCATGTTCGGGAACAGCGTGGTGCTCATCATCGCGTTGGTGAGGCTCGTGCCGGTGGCGACCTGCGTCTGGATCTTGCGCGTGCCCTGCTCGAACACGCGATTGCCGGCCGCGCCGGCCACGGCGTCGAGGGACTCCACGAGCGGCACGCCCGCGGCGAACATCGTCGACAGCGTGCGCGCCCAGCGCGCGATGGCGGCCTTCTCGAGGATCACGCCGACGATCGGAAACTTGAGCATCAGGCGGTCCATGGCGAAGCGGAACGTATCCGATCGTCGCCACAGGTAGGAAAACGTGGTGACCACCCCGATCGCGCCGAGCACGAACACCCACCAGTACGCCACCATGAAGTCGGACAGCGCGATCACGAACTCCGTGAGCGCGGGCAGCCCGGCGCCGAAGCTCGAGAACACCTGCTTGAACGCGGGAATCACGAAAATCATGATGACCCACACCACGACGATCGCGACCACGACCACCGAGGCCGGGTAGAACAGGGCGCTCTTGATCTTGCCCTTGATGGCGAGCATCTTTTCCTTGTACACCGCGAGCCGCTCGAGGATGCCGTCCAGCATGCCCGCGGTTTCGCCCGCCGCCACCAGGTTGCAGTACAGGTTGTCGAACTGGTCCGGATATTCGCGGAACGCGGCCGACAGGCTCGTGCCGGCCTCGACCTTCGACTTGATGTCCATCATGAGGCGCGAGAAGCGCGCGTTGGAGTGTCCGCGCGCGACGATCTCGAACGCCTGCAGCAGCGGCACGCCGGCGCGCAGCATGGTCGCGAGCTGGCGGGTGAAGAACGCGACGTCGCGATCGGTGATCTTCTTGCCGCCGCGGAAGGTCTGCTTCTTGAGCTTGGTGACGCGGATTCCTTGCCGGCGCAGGTTGGTGGTCGCGACCGTCTCCGACGCGGCGCGCGTTTCGCCGCGCAGCTGACGGTTGTTGCGGTCGACGCCTTCCCACAGGAAGACGAATTCCTTGACGTCGCGCCGCGGGAGGGCAGCTGTGGCCATGGGGGGTCCTGAGCCTTATTCGTTGGTGACGGCTTCGATCTCTTCGAGCGAAGTGATGCCGGCCTTGACCTTGAGGAGGCCGGACTGGCGCAGATTGCGCACGCCTTCCCGGCGCGCCTGTGCCGCGATCTCGAGCGCATTGGCGTCGCGCATGATGATCTGGCGCATCTCGTCGGAGATCGGCATCACCTCGTAGATGCCGATGCGGCCCTTGTAGCCGGTGTTCTTGCAGTGCGGACAGCCGACCGGGCCGAAGAGCTGCCAGCTGCCGTCGAGCTCCGCCTCGCTGTAGCCGGCGCGCAGGAGAGCTTCCGGAGGGACGTTCTCGGGCTTCTTGCATTGCGGGCAGAGCTTTCGTCCGAGGCGCTGCGCCGTGATGATGATCACGGACGACGCGATGTTGAAGCCCGCCACGCCCATGTTCGCGAGTCGCTGCAGCGTGGACGGCGCGTCGTTGGTGTGCAGCGTCGAGAGCACGAGGTGGCCCGTCTGGGCCGCCTTGATCGCGATGTCGGCGGTCTCGAGGTCGCGGATTTCGCCGACCATGATCACGTCCGGATCCTGCCGCAGGAACGACTTGAGCGCGGTGGCGAACGTCAGCCCCGCCTTGTCGTTCACATTGACCTGGTTGATGCCGGCGAGCTGGATTTCCGCGGGATCCTCCGCGGTCGAGATGTTGATGCCCGGCTGGTTCAGGATGTTGAGGCACGTGTACAGCGAGATCGTCTTGCCGCTGCCGGTCGGTCCCGTGACCAGCACCATGCCGTACGGACGCGCGATCGCGTTGAGCAGGTGCTTCTGCTGGTCCGGATCGTAGCCGAGCGCCTCGATCCCGAGCTTCACGCCCGAGGCGTCGAGGATCCGCATCACGATCTTCTCGCCGTACAGCGTGGGCAGGGTGCTGACGCGGAAGTCGATCGCCTTGCTCTTGGACAGCACGAGCTTCATGCGTCCGTCCTGCGGCACGCGCTTCTCGGCGATGTCAAGCTTCGAGATCACCTTGATCCGCGACGCGACCTTGTCCTTGATCGCGAGCGGTGGCTGCGCGATCTCCATCAGCACGCCGTCGAGGCGGTAGCGGATGCGGTAGAACTTCTCGTAGGGCTCGAAGTGGATGTCCGAGACGCCCGTCGCGATCGCGTCGAGCAGGATCTTCTGGATGTACTTGACGACCGGCGCGTCGTCGACCTCGGAGTTGGTGTCCTCGTCGGCGGACGGCACCGGGCTGCCATCGGTCAGCCCGATCTCGAGATCGTCGATGTTGGCCGCGTCCTGCAGCATCTTGCTGGGGGTGTCGCCCAGCTTGGCGATGGCGACCGCGAGCTTGTCGTCCTCGACCACGACCGGCTCGATCACCAGGTTTGTCTTGAACCGGACCTCGTCCAGGGCCTGCAGGTTGGCGGGATCCGATGTGGCGACGTACAGCCGGTTGCCCCGCTTCTGCAGCGGCAGCACGCGCCGGGTTTGCGCCATCTTGGGATCGACGAGGCCCTTGGGGATGTCCTCGAGGTCGATCGCCGCAAGGTCGAACAGGGGGACGCCGAAGGCGCGGGACGCGAACGTGGCGAGCTGGACGGGGGAGAGCTTCTTGCCGGCCAGGACCTGCTCGACGAAGCTCACGCCGGACGTACGCGCCTGCGACTGCATCGCCTCGGCGTCGGTCTCGGTCATGAGCCCGTGCTGGGCCAGGGCCCGGGCGAGGCCGCTGATGTTGCGGGTGGAAGCGACGTGGGTGGCCATTGAGGACGGTGCGGGGTCGGAAGGGTGCGGCTGCGGGCGTGCCTACTCGGTTATCGGCTTGCCTTCGCGTCGTCTTTAGAAATCCGCGCCAACCCCCCGGCCGTGCCTTATTCCAAGCGCATAAAAGTTATCGGGGCGATGATGCCCGTCCCTCCGGGCCTTGTAAAGCTTGCGCCGCCGCACGGCCTACGGGCGGCAGCAGGCGTACCACTTTTACGGCACGGTCCTGTGTCTGCAGTATTTCGAGCGCCTGGCCGGCGAGCTCCACACGCGTGCCGGCGTCGGGAATCTCACCGAGATGCTCGACGATGAGGCCATTCAGTGTTTTCGGCCCGTCCAGGGGAAAGTTGGTCCCCAGCTTGCGGTTCAGCGTCCGCAGCGGGGCCATGCCGTCCACCACCACGCTCCCGTCGGCAGAGCGGCCGTACGACCCGACCGCGTCGGGAGCAGGGGTAGTGAAGTCGCCGATGATCTCCTCGACGATGTCCTCGATGGTGACGAGGCCCTGCAGCTCGCCGTATTCGTCGACCACCAGGCCGAGACGCTGCCGGTCGCTCTGGAACTGCTGCAGCAGGGTGAGCAGCGGCGTTCCCACGGGGGTGAAGTAGGGCGGACGCAGGATGGCGCGCAGGTGCTCCGCATCGACCGTGTCGGATTGCTGGAGCTGCAGCACCTGCTTCACGTGCACGAAGCCGAGGATGTTGTCCAGGCTGTGCTCGTACACCGGCAGTCGGGTGTGGTGCGACGTCGCGAGCTGCTGCGCCAGGGTGGCGGGTCGGGCGGAGATGTCGATCGCGTGCAGCTGGTTGCGCGGGGTCATGACATCGTCGACGGTGATCGACGACAGGTCGAGGATGTTGGCGAGCATCGAGCGGTGCTTGCCGCGGAAGTACTGGCCCTCGAGCACGAGCGTGCGCAGCTCCTCCTGCGTCAGCGCCGAGCTCGTGTCCGAGGCCGGCTGGATGCGCATGACGCGCAGCAGCGCCTGCACGAAGAGGTTCACGAAGGACACGATCGGCGAAACGGCGCGCAGCATGGGTGCGAGCAGGTAGCTCACGAGGGGCGCCAGGCGGTCGGCGTGCGCGGCGCCGATGACCTTGGGCGTGATCTCGGACACCACGAGGATCGCGAACGTGACGGCCACCGTCCCGGCCGCGAGCGCCCACTGGCCATTGCCGAACAGACGCACGGTGATGACCGTGGTCAGCGTGGCCGAGGCCGCATTGATGAGATTGTTGCCGAGCAGGATCACGCCCAGCAGCCGGTCCGTCTGCCCGAGCAGCACGAGCGCCGTCTTGGCGCCGCGTTCGCCGCTGTGCGCCCGTGCTTCAGGCGATAGCGGTTGACCGCCATCATCGCGGTCTCCGCGAGCGAGAAGAATCCCGAGGTGACGAGCAGCACCGCGAGCACGATGCCGAGAGTGCCGAGCGGGATCGAGTCCATCAGCTACGAGCGGGGCGCCATGAGCCGAGCGCCATCAGGCAACCGCGATAGGCCATCTGCGTTCGGCACTCCGCGGTCCGCCGGCGGCTGGCAGCGACGAAATCGCACGATCTACGCACGGCATTCGAATGGAACTCCTGCGGGACGCGAACGGACGCCAGTCGCGGTGTCGTTGCGCCGGCATCACCGGTGCAACAACACCTCGAGCACGAACTTGCTGCCGATGTACGCCAGGAACAGGAGGGTCGTGCCGGTCAGGATCCAGCGTAGCGCGACGCGTCCGCGCCAGCCATACCGCCGACGACCGAGGAGCAGGCCGCCGTAGACGAACCACGCCAGGATCGAGAAGACCGTCTTGTGATTGAACGTGAGCGGCTTGCCGAAGATCGCTTCGGAAAAGAAGATGCCGGTGATCACGGTCAGGGTGAGCAGCACGAACGCGAGCCCGACCAGTCGGAAGAGGAAGCCTTCCAGCGTGAGCAGCGGCGGCAAGTCTCCGGTCGCGGGATCGGACAGTCCGCGGTGCAGCCGCTTCTCGAGGCCCATCAGCACGATGGCGTGCAGGGCAGCCACGATGAAGAGCGCGTAGGCGAGGAGCGCGATGGCGATGTGCACCGCAGCCCACGGCGCCTCGGCGTAGGGAAACGGTCGCGCGCTGTGCATCACCACGGGCAGGAACGAGAACACGCCCGCCACCGGCAGCACGGCGGCCCCGATCATCGGCAGCGTGCGCATGAGCCCCGTGCCCCAGGCGATGACCGCGGCGAGTCCCGCCACCACCGACAACGCGTGGCCGAACGAGAGGTCGAGGCCCTCGGGCATCACGATGTCCGCCGCGCACACGCCCGCGTGCAGCACCAGCGCGACGGGGATGATCCACGGCGTCCAGCTCGCCGCTTTCGGCCGCGGCGCCGGCGCGGCGCCGGGGGGCGCGGATGCGCCCGCGTAGGGCGCGGGCCACAGCGCCCACGCGGCGTAACCGTACAGGGCGAGAAGCACCAGGTGGAGTAGAATCATTGGTTCTGCGCACGAGCCCGGCGCGGCCGGAAACGAAGTAAAGTGCGCGGTTGCAGTTTACACGAGCCCCCGCGGCGGCTTGTGCCGCCGGCGCTGCCTCCGTCGGGCACCACCGCCGCGCGGCCCCGCCGCGCAGGCGTCTCGCCCCTACTGATCCCATGTTCGACAACCTCACCCAGCGGCTCGGCCGCGTCGTCAAGCAGCTGCGCGGCGAAGCGCGCCTGACCGAAGCCAACATCCAGGAGGCGCTGCGCGAAGTCCGCCTCGCGCTGCTCGAAGCCGACGTGGCGTTGCCGGTGGTGAAGGACTTCATCGCGGCCGTGCGCGAGAAGGCGCTCGGCACCGACGTCGTCGGCTCGCTCACGCCCGGGCAGGCGCTGATCGGCGTGGTGCATCGCGAGCTCGCGTCGCTCATGGGCGGTGCCGCGGTGCCGCTCGATCTTGCAACGCAGCCGCCGGCGGTGATCCTGCTCGCGGGCCTGCAGGGCGCAGGCAAGACGACCACCGCTGCGAAGCTCGCACGCCTGCTGCGCGAAGGCCGCAAGAAGGTGCTGCTCGTGTCGACGGACGTGTACCGGCCGGCCGCGATCGACCAGTTGCACACGCTCGCCGGTCAGGTCGGCGTGGACTGGTTCCCCTCGACGCCCGACCAGAAACCGGTGGCGATCGCGAGGGACGCGGTCGACTGGGCGCGCCGGCACTACAACGACGTGCTGATCGTCGACACCGCCGGCCGCCTCGCGATCGATACCGAGATGATGCAGGAGATCAGCGACCTGCACGCGGCCGTGAAGCCGATCGAGACGCTGTTCGTGGTCGACGCGATGCAGGGCCAGGATGCCGTCAACACGGCGCGTGCGTTCCGCGAGGCGCTGCCGCTCACCGGCGTGATCCTCACCAAGCTCGACGGCGATGCGCGCGGCGGTGCCGCGCTGTCGGTGCGCCACGTGACCGGTGCCCCGATCAAGTTCGTCGGCGTTGCCGAGAAGATCGAAGGCCTCGAAGTGTTCCATCCGGAGCGCATGGCCTCGCGCATCCTGGGCATGGGCGACGTGCTTTCGCTCATCGAGGACGCGCATCGCACCGTCGACATCGAGCAGGCGCAGAAGCTCGCAAAGAAGGTGAAGTCGGGCAAGGGCTTCGATCTCGAGGACTTCAAGCTGCAGATCGGGCAGATGCGCAAGATGGGCGGACTCGCCGGGCTGATGGACAAGCTCCCGGCCGAGCTCGCGCGGGCCGCACAGGGTGCGGACGTCAACGAGAAGAAGATCGCGCGCATCGAAGGCATCATCAACTCGATGACGCCTGCGGAGCGGCACAAGCCCGAGCTGCTCAAGGCCTCGCGCAAGCGCCGGATCGCCGCCGGCGCGGGCGTCACGGTGCAGGAAGTGAATCAGCTCCTCGCGCAGTTCGAGCAGACGCAGAAGATGATGAAGATGGTCGCCAAGGGCGGCGTGCAGAAGATGATGCGCGGCATGCGCGGGGTCCTGCCAGGCATGCGCTGACCCAGCCTTGCCCGGCCCCCGTTTTCCATCGTATAATCAACATCTTTTTCCTGCCCGATCGGATCACCGCCATGGTCGTCATTCGCCTTGCCCGGGGCGGCGCCAAGAAGCGCCCCTTCTACAACATCGTCGTCGCGGATTCGCGCAATCGCCGCGACGGCCGCTTCATCGAGCGTGTCGGTTTCTACAACCCCATCGCGGGCGCTTCGGACGAAGGCGTGCGCCTGTCGCTGGACCGCATCACGTACTGGCAGGAGCGCGGCGCGCAGCTCTCGGACACCGTCGCGGGCCTGGTGAAGCGGGCCGGCAAGCCTGCGCCGGCAGGCCGCCCGCCGCTCCCGCCGAAACGCCGGCTGCCTGAAGCGGTTTCCTGAACGACGGCGGCGCGCGACGGTGCCGGTCGGGACGGCGCCGGCGGGTGCGCCGGACGCCTCCGCCGAGCCGATCGTGGTGATGGGTCGCGTGCTGGCGCCCTACGGCGTCGTCGGCTGGGTGAAGGTCGAGGCGTACACCGAAACGCCCGACGCATTGCTGGATTACGCGCGAGTGGCGCCTGCGGGCGCCGGGCAGCGGCGAATGGCGGGTCTTCGCGCCGAAGCAGGGCCGGATGCACGGCGACGTGCTCGTGGCGCAGTTGAGCGGCATCGACGATCGCGAGCAGGCCTTCGCGTTGCGCGGGTTCGAGATCGGCGTTCCGCGCTCGGCCTTGCCGCCGGCGGGCACCGACGAGGTGTATTGGGCGGATCTCGTCGGCTTCGCGGTGGTGAATCGGGAAGGGCAGGTGCTGGGCGAGGTGGAAGGTGTGACGGCGCACGGTGCGCACCCGCTGCTGCGGGTGAGGCGCGCCGGCGGCGGGCCGGAGCGGCTGATCCCGTACGTTCCGGCGGTGATCGACGGCGTCGACGTGCAGGCGCGCCGCATCGACGCGGATTGGGGCGAGGATTACTGAACACGATGACGGTGGACGCGAGCGTAGACCCGGCGGCCGGCGATGTCCGGTCCGGCGCCCGCGGCCTGCGCATCGACGTGCTGACGCTGTTCCCGCAGCTCGTGGAGCACGCCACGCGCTTCGGCGTGACGGGCCGGGCGCGCGCGAGCGGCCTGTGGCAGCTGGGGGTGTGGAACCCGCGCGATTACGCGAGCGGCAACTACCGGAACGTGGACGACCGGCCGTACGGCGGCGGCCCGGGGATGGTGATGCTCGCGGAGCCGCTCGGACGCTCGCTCGAGGCGGCGAGGCGAGCGCAGCAGGCCGCGGGGTGGGAGAAGACGCGTACGATCTTCCTCTCGCCGTCGGGCGAGCCGCTCACGCACGCGCGGGTGGTCGCCCTCGCCCAGGACGATGCGGTGGCGCTGACGCTTCTGGCCGGTCGCTACGAAGGCGTGGACGAGCGCTTCCTGCGGCGCGAGGTCGACGAGGAAGTCGCGATCGGCGAGTTCGTCGTTTCCGGGGGTGAGTTCCCGGCGCTGATGCTGATCGATGCGCTGGTGCGGCAGCGGCCGGGGGTGCTGAACGACGCCGAGTCCGCGCAGCAGGAGTCGTTCGCGACGGGCTTGCTGGATTGGCCGCATTACACGCGGCCGGAAACGGATGGCAGCGACGCCGTGCCCGCCGTGCTGCTGTCGGGCGATCACGCCGCGATACGGCGCTGGCGGTTGAAGCAGTCGCTGGGCAGGACGTGGGAACGGCGGCCGGACCTGCTGGAGGGCCGTACGCTCACCAGGGAAGAGCAGACGCTGCTCGCGGAGTACCGGCGCGAGCGGCAGGCGGAGGGTGGCGCGCAGTAGCGCGCAACCGCCAGCGAAGACGGGCGGGGCCGCAACCCGGGCGCCGCATCGACAAACGCGCATGCATCAGGGGGCGCCCTGCGCTGCATGCAAGGCCAACGGCCGGAACGCTTGGACAGAAACGGAGATGCACGCATGAACATCATCGAGCAGCTGGAGAAGGAAGAGATCGCCCGCCTGGGCAAGTCGATCCCGGCGTTCGCCCCGGGCGACACCGTCATCGTGAGCGTGAGCGTCGTCGAAGGCGAGCGCAAGCGCGTGCAGGCGTACGAAGGTGTGGTCATCGCCAAGCGCAACCGCGGCCTCAACTCGTCGTTCGTCGTGCGCAAGATCTCGAGCGGTGAAGGCGTGGAGCGCACGTTCCAGACCTATTCGCCCCTCATCGCAAGCATCGACGTGAAGCGCAAGGGCGACGTGCGCCGCGCGAAGCTCTATTACCTGCGCGACCGGTCGGGCAAGTCCGCGCGCATCCGCGAGAAGCTGGCGACCAAGGGCAGCAAGGCGGCACCCGCCGCCGACAAGGCGGTCGGCGAGGCCGCCGGCGAGGCGCCAGCGGCCGAGTGAGGAGAGTCCATTTCCGCCGCAAAAGGGCAGCCGCCGGCTGCCCTTTTTCTTGGCTGTTTCGCCGGCCGCGGCGTGGCAATCGCGCCACGGCCCGTTTTTCGCGCCGGTCTGGTTCTTGCTAGGATTCTTGCCACCCCCTGCCATTTGGCCCAACATTAGTCGGGCAGCAACAGCGCGCGGTCCGATGACAGCCACCCTCTACGAAGCTCTCGGCATCGAGCAGTCCGCAACGGATGACGAGGTGCGCGCCACCCTGCGCGGCCACATCCGGAAGTATTACGCCCAGACGCGCGACGGCAAGGGCAACGTCGAAGAGGCGTTGCGCTTCATCAATCATGCCAGCCGCATACTCGGCAACCCTGCGCTGCGCGCCGAATACGACCGCCAGCTCGCGCTCGCCCGGAGCTCGCCGGAAGAACAGGTTGCCCACGTGGTCGCAGGCGCCGTGGACGCGAGCACCGACAACACCGAAGTCAACGCGGACGCCGAGCACGAGCACGCCGACGACATTCTCGAGCGGGGGCTCGACGCTGAAGACCCCGTCGACCTGCCCTCGACGCCGCATCACCCAGGGCTCACCGAGCGCGTCGCGTCGTTCCACCGCTCGCCGCTCGTGACGGTCGCGGTGTGCGGCCTCTTTGCCGCCTTCATCGCCGCAGCGATCCTGTTCGTGACCCCCGAGGACGCCGTGCTCGTCGCGAAGCAGGTGCTCGTGTGGATCACCCTGACGCTCGTCGCGCTCACCGTGGTCTACGGCGTCGTGCACGGTCTCGCGTGGCTGCAGCGCCGCCGCGGGGGTGCCGAGGCGGCCCTGGTGCCGCAGACCGACCTCGCGATCCACAACTGGCGGCGCGAGAAGAGCGTCTTCCTGGGCACCAACCAGCCGCAGGAGGACGCGAGCTGGATCTTCCAGCTGCGCATGGCCGAGCTCGAGCGCGCCAAGTCCGGTCGCACCAGCGAAGTCCGGCCGTGGAGCCGGCTCGCCGCGCGTGCATTCGATTACGCGATCTGGGGCCTGGTGCTCGCGCTGCTGCTCTCGGAGTTGCGCGCGGTCGACGGCGTGCCCGACGAGCTCGCCTACTGGCTCGCGCACCCGCTCGTCGCGCCGATCGTGATCAGCGGGTCGTGGATCCCGATCGAGGCGCTGCTGATCGCGTCGATCGGCACCACGCCGGGTCGGTGGCTCTTCGGCTGCTACGTTCAGTTCAGCATCTCGGACGCCTACGCACGGCGCGATCCGCGCGCGCAGCTCCTGCGTGCGTTGAAGCGCGGCTTCGGGGTGTGGTGGAAGGGCCTCGCCTGCGGCATTCCCCTGCTGGCACCGATCGCGATCGCGGTGGCCTACGAGAAGCTGCTGCGGCGGGAGGAGACGGACTGGGACGCGGCCCAGGATTGCCTGGTCACGCACGGGCCGCCGGCGATGCTCAACCTCGTTACCGGGCTGGGCGGCTTGGCGGCCATGCTGTGGCTGTATGCGGTCGCGTGGCACCAGCCGATGGCGGACACGATCGCCTGGCTGCAGGAGCGCACCATCGATGCGGTGGTGCGGCCGCCGGCCATCCTTCATCGCGGCATCGCGAGCGGAGACAGGATGCTCGAGGAGTTTCGCTCGGGCATTGGCTCGAATCCGGTGAACGCGCTCGCGGACCGCCTCGCCGGCCTCCCGCCCAAGCAACCCGGTGCCGTGGAACCGACGGGCCCCGCGGATCCGGAGATCGACCGGAAGGTCGAGAGCATGCGCCGCCGCGTCGCGGTGTTGAGCACCGAAGGCCCGCGGATGCTCCGCGCCGGCAACTGGCGCCGCGCCGCCGAGCTGTGCGGCGCGTGGGCGGATCTCGATCTGTCCAGTGCCGACGCCTGGCGCTGCTACGGCGAGGCGTTGCAGGCGCAGGGCTATCACCAGAAAGCCGTGGCCGCGCTGCGCAAGGCGAAGCAGATCGACCCGAATGATGCGCGCACGAACGCGTTGATCGAACGCAGCCAGCGCGGCATCGTGTCGGATTTCGTGGCGCGCTACGGCTACAGGAGTCCGGAGTCCGAGATGAAGAGCGAGTAGCGCCACCTCGCGCGGCGTTGGCGTGTCGGGGATGCGCGCGCGCCCGGCGGCGGCCCTTCGAGCAGGGGACTATCGGACGGCCGCCACCCAGAGCGGCAGCGTCAGCGCGGCAACGAGCGTTCCGGTCGAGATGAGCAGCGCGACGGGCGCACCTGCGCCCTTCATCTGCACCGCGAGGATGTATGCCGACGGCGCGGTCGGGACCGCGGCGAGCACGACCGCGGCCTGACGCTCGGCCGGCGCGAGGCCGGTCCACAGCGCCACCGCATATGCGATCGCCGGCACCACGGCGAGCTTCAATGCGGTCCACCAGATCACGGCTGCAGCCGGGAGGTGCCCCCCGCCGAAGGTGAGTCCCGCCCCGACCGCCAGCAGGCCCAGCGGAAGCGCGGCGCTCGCGAGCAACGCGAGCAGGTGATCGATCGGGTCCGGCAACTCGACGCCGAGCGCCTTCCACGCGATGCCAGCCACGCACGCGAGCAGCAGCGGATTGCGCGCGAGCTGCGAGGCGACGTGCGCGGGACGCCCGTGCGCGAGCGCGGCCACGGCGCCGACGTTGACCACCGGAACGAGGATGCCTACGAGCAGGCTGATGGCGGCGAGACCGGCCTCGCCGCCGACGCGACTCGCCACCGCGAAGGCGACGTACGTGTTGAAGCGAAAACCGCACTGGAAGCACGCGGCGAACGTCGGCTGCGGCAGGCGCAGCACCGGGCGTGCGAGTGCGGACAGCAGCATCCCGGCCGCCGTGTACGCGAGCCCGGTACCGACGAGACGCCCTGCTTCAGAGAACGCGAGCGAAGCGTGCGCGAGCGAGCGGAAGAGCAGCGCGGGGAACAGCACGAAATACACGAGCCGTTCCATTCCCGGCCAGAACGCCGGGTCGAACGCGCGCACGCGCTTCGCGAGCGCGCCGCCGCAGATCAGCAGGAAATCGGGAAGGAGGAGGAGCGCGACGCTCACGAGGCTCGGCCACGCTCCCGGATCACCGCAGCGGCCCCGCTGCGCGCGACGGCGCGTCGTTCATGCGCTGGCGCGAACGAGCCGTGCTCACGCCGCGCTGTCGCCCGTGTCGGCTTGCTTCTGCGCGCCGCCCTGCTTTTCGGCGGCCTCGATCTCGCGCCGCACCTGATCCATGTCGAGCTGCGCCGCGGCGCCGATCACCTGCTCGAGCGCGCCGCCGCTCAACGCACCGGGTTGCGCGAACACGATGATGCTGTCGCGAAACACCATCAGCGTCGGGATCGAGCGGATGTTGAAGTGGCCCGCGAGCTCCTGCTGCTCCTCGGTGTTGACCTTGGCGAACAGGACCTCGGGATGGCTCTGCGCGGCCTTCTCGAACACCGGCGCGAACGCGCGGCAGGGCGCGCACCACGGCGCCCAGAAGTCGACGACGGCAAACGGGTGATTCGGGATGAGCTCCCCGAAGCGCTCCGTCGTGAGCTCGAGCACCGCGCCGGGCGCGTGATCGGCAGAGGGTGTATCCGGCATGCTGACCTCCAGTGTTTCGGCCGAAGCCTGGGAAAGACGCGCTATTTGCGCTTCAGGACGAAGAAGTACGCGCCATCGCGCTCGCCGCTGTCGACGAGCTCGTTGCCCGTCTGTCGCGCGAACGCCTGGAAGTCCCGCACCGACGCAGGATCGGTCGACAGCACGTGCACGAGCTGTCCCGAGGTCATGTCGTTGAGGGCCTTCTTGGTGCGCAGGATGGGCAGCGGGCAGTTGAGTCCACGCGCATCCACTTCGCGGTCGTGATCGGACATGGTGGTGAGGGCCGGCGGAACCGGATCGGCTGGAGCAAAGCCGAAAATTATAGCAGCGGGGCCGAGGTCGGTCCTGTCAGCCGCGGATCCGCCGGACGAGCGCCGTCGTCGAGCGATCGTGCTCGAACGCGATGGCGACGAAGCGTCCCCCGCGCGCGATCACTTCCGCGGCACCCGCCGTGTTCGCCGCGGTGTAATCGCCGCCCTTCACCAGCACGTCCGGCGCGCAGGCCACGATCAGCTCGCGCGGCGTGTCGGCATCGAACGGCACGACGAGGTCGACCGCCTGCAGCGCGGCGAGCACCGCCATGCGGTCGGCGAGCGTGTTGAGGGGCCGGTCGTCGCCCTTGCCGAGGCGGCGCACGGAGTCGTCGCTGTTGACGGCGACCACGAGCGATGCGCCGAGGCTGCGCGCGGCATCGAGATAGGTGACGTGCCCGCGGTGCAGGATGTCGAACACGCCGTTGGTGAAGACGAGGGGCCGCGGCAGCGCGGCGATGCGCGCGAGCGCGTCGTTCGTGCCCGCGACCTTGCGCTCGAAGGATGGCGTGGCGCCGCGCTGCGTCATCGCCCGCGCCGCGAGGGGATGCGACCTCAGCCGATGTACTCGAACATGCGCACGACGCGCACCACGCCCGACGTCCGCGCGGCCAGACGCGAGGCGGCGTCCGCCTCCGCCCGGGTGACGATGCCGAGCAGGTAGACGACGCCGCGCTCGGTGACCACCTTCACGTAATTCGCGCCGAACTCGTTCGCCTCGACGAAGCCGGCTTTCACCTTCGACGTGATGTAGGAGTCGTTGGAGCGGTCGCCGAGGCTCGTCGTCGGCCCGATGACCAGGTGGTTCTGCACGCTGCGCACGCGCTCCTGCTTGCGCACGATGCCGACCACCCCGTCCATCACCGCCTGGTCCGGCACCTCGCCGGTGAGCAGCACGTTGCCGTTGAAGCTCGTGATGTTGACGTGAACGCGATCGCCGTATTCCGTGCCGATCGCGGTCGACGAGCGCAGCTCGATGGTCTCGTCGTCGAGCTGGGCGCCGGCGGAGCGGCGATCCGCAGCCACCATCGCGGTCCCTCCGACGGCAGCAGCCATGACGATGGGGGCACAGCCGGTGACTGCCACGGACACGCTGACGGCGGCGAGCACCGCCGCGAGCGATAGCAGGAGCATGCGTGAGGTCATGATTCTTCTCCAAGAAGCGTGCTGTCGATGGCGTCGCACAGGCAGTGGATCGCAAGCAGGTGCACTTCCTGGATGCGGGCGGTGCGCTCGTGCGGCACGCAGATGTGGACGTCGTCCGCGCGCAGCACGGCGCCGAGCCGACCGCCGCCCTTGCCCGTGAGGGCCACGACGCGCATGTCCCGCTCGAGCGCAGCCTGGACGGCCGCGACGACGTTCGGCGAGTTGCCGGAGGTGGATATCGCAAGGAGCACGTCGCCGCGCGCCCCGAGTGCGCGCACCTGCTTCGCGAACACCTGCTCGAACGCATAGTCGTTCGCAACGGCGGTCAGCAGCGAGGTGTCCGTGGCGAGCGAAAGGGCCGGCAGCTCCGGACGCTCGCGCTCGAAACGGCCCACGAGCTCGGCCGCGAAGTGCTGCGCGTCCGACGCGGAGCCGCCGTTCCCGCAGGCGAGGATCTTGCCGTCGGCGAGCAGGCATTCCGTCATGAGGCCCGCGGCGCGGGCGATGAGCGGGGCGAGGGCGGCAGCCGACTCGCGCTTCAGTTGCGCGCTGTCGTCGAAGTGCCGGTGGATGCGGGGGGTGAGATCCATGTGAAAGCCGGGGCAGATTGTAGCAAGAGACCGCGCGGCGCACGCCGCGCGCGCGCATTCAGTCGCCGAAGACGTTGCGCAGCCACTCCACCGAGCGCTCGTCGAGGCCGTCGAGCAGCACGGCATCGAAGCGGCAGTCGCAGTGCAGCCGGTGGCGCGCAAGATATTCGCGCGCGGCCGCGACGAGGCGCGCGCGCTTGCGCGCCGTGATGCTCGCGGCAGCGCCGCCGAACGCGCTGCTGCCGCGCAGCCGAACCTCCACGAACACGAGCGTCGGGCCGTCGTGCGCGACGATGTCGATCTCGCCGCGGCGCGTGCGGAAGTTGCGCTCCACCACGCAGAGCCCGCGCTGCGCAAGATAGCGCGTCGCGAGGTCCTCGGCGGCGCGGCCGCGCTGAAGATGTGACGGGGGCGTCGACAAGGGACGCGTCAGGGCGCTTCCGGCACCGGCTGGCCGTTTTCGATGCGCATCAGCACCCCCTCGCGCGCGATCTGCCGATCGGGTTCGAGCGTGAGACGACCGGTGGCGCCGTCGAGCTCGAAGCCCGAGGTCTTGCCGCTCGCGAGCGCGCTTGCCACGTGAAACGCATCGTGACCGAGCGCATACAGGCGATCCAGCGTGACGTCGCTCCAGTCGCGCCGCGGCAGGTCGGGGAAACGGTCGCTCTCGGGCTGCGCGAGCCACGGCAGCTCGACGAAGCGGATGTCGTCGAGATCGCGCGTCATCTCGGGGGCGACACGATCGATGACCTGGCTGCTCGCGTATACCGGCGTCTGGTCGAGATAGGGCTTTACGCTCGCCGCATCGATGCCGCCGGCCGCGAGCACGATGGCATCGGCGCCCTCGCGCGCGAGCTCGCGACGAAGGATCGCGAGCGAATCCGGATCGCGCACGAAGCGAAAGCTCGACGGCGGGCCGCCGCCGAGCAGGATCCACTCGCCCGTGAAGCTCGCTGCGAACCGGCGCTGCAGCGGCGAATCGCTCGTCACGATCGCGACGCGCTGCGCGCCGCTCGCGTGCACCCGGCGCGCGATCTGGCGCGCTTCGCCTTCCACCGACAGGGCGAGCGTGTACATCGTCGCGGGGAGCGGCACGGTCTCGTCGACGGCATTGAGCGCGACGGTGGGCGGCAGGCGCAGGCCCGACGTGCTGAGCGCCTTCACGTCGTCGCGCAGCAGCGGCCCGACGATGACGGCGGCACCGCTTTGCGCGGTCTGCTCCATTGCGCGTCAGCGCTTCGCGGTCGCCGTGCCCGACGACGATGTAGCGCGCGTGCGCTGCATCGGCGGCCGCCGTGAACCCGGCGGCGACGGCTTGCGCTGCACGCCCGTACACGGCGGACTTGAGCGGCAGCACGAGCGCGATCATGCGATTCTGCGGCGGCACCGCGGCTGGCGTGCTGCCCGCGTCCGGCGGCGCTGCGGTTGTCGCGCTGCCTGCGTCAGGCGTCGCTGGCGGCGGCGCCACGGTCGCGGCGGCAGGCGGCGGACTCGGCGCCGGCGGGAAGGATGCAGCTGCCGGAGGCGGTGCCGGATGCGGGGTCACGATCTCGACCTCGGGCAACGGCTGGGTCGTGACGGCAGGTGGCTGCGGCGCCGGCAGCGGTTGCGGTGCGACGATCACCGGCGGCGGCGCGACGACCGGCGCGGGCGGTGCGTGCACGGGAGGCGGCGGCGAAGTTCGGCTTGCCGGGGTGGGGCGCGCGGGCGAGAATCCGGTCGCGCATGCGCCGAGGCACATCGCGACAACGAACATCGCTGCGATGCGCCCGATGTTCCGTGGCACACGATGCTGGCGGCGCAACGGCGATGGGAGCATGGGGACGAATCCAGTGCAGGACAGCGGTGATCGCGCCGCGCCGGCGATGAGGGGCGCCGCCGGACCGCAGTTCCGGGCGGAGGGCGGCACATTATATGTCGTCGCAACTCCCATCGGTAACCTGCGGGATGTGACATTGCGCGCACTCGACGTGCTCGGCTCCGTCGACCTCGTTGCGGCCGAGGACACGCGCGTCACCGGGAATCTGCTCCGGCATTTCGGGATCGTGAAGCGGCTCCTGTCACTGCACGCGCATAACGAGCGCGAACGCGCGGCAAGCGTCGTCGCGCGTCTGCGGCAGGGCGGCAGCGTTGCGCTCGTGACCGATGCCGGCACGCCGGGCGTGAGCGATCCCGGCGCTCGACTCGTGGCCGCGGTACGCGCGGAAGGACTTCCGGTGGTGCCGATTCCGGGCGCGTCCGCGATGATCGCGGCGATCTCCGCCGCCGGGCTGCACGCGGAGCGCTTTCACTTCATCGGCTTTCTCGCCGGCAATGCGAAAGCGCGGCGCGCATTGCTCGACACCGTTGCGGGCCTCGACTGCGCACTCGTGCTCCACGAAGCGCCTCATCGCATCGGTGCGACGCTCCGGGAGCTCGCAGCGGCCTTGCCGGGCCGCGAGATCGTGATCGCGCGCGAGATCACCAAGAAGTTCGAGACCATCGTGCGGATGCCGCTCGCCGATGCGCAGGCGTGGATCGAGGCGGATCCGAACCACGGCCGCGGCGAATTCGTGCTGATCGTCGATGCTGCGCGCGACGTGCGCGAGGCGGCGCTCGATGCGGCCGGCGAACGCTGGCTGCGCGCCGTGATGGAGCACCTGTCGCCCGCACAGGCGGCGCGCGTCGCGGCCGCTGCAACCGGCGTCGCCCGCGACGTGCTGTACGCGCGTGCGCTCGAGCTCAAGCCGGACACCGACACGTGACTCCAGCCTGCGGAACGCTGCTCGACGTCGCCCTCTTCCTTCCGACCGGGACGCCCATGCTGATCCTCGACAACGATGACGTAGACCGTCTGCTCACCATGCCCGAGTGCATCGCAGCGCTCGAGTCGATGTACCGCGACTACGCGCAGGGCAAGGCGCTGCTGTCCCCGCGCGTGGACAATCTCGCGCCCACGCCCCATGCCGGGCGCCTACTACGCGTTCAAGCACATGGGCGGGACGTGGCCGGCGCGCGGCGTCCAGGCGCTGCGCATCAACTCGGATGTGATCACCCATCCGGTGGTCGCGGGCAAGCCGAGGCGGGTGAAGCAACCGCTCGCGAACGGCCGCTGGGTCGGGCTCGTGCTGCTGTTCAGCACGCAGACCGGTGCGCTCGTGGCGATGTTCCCCGACGGAGCCATGCAGCGCCTGCGCGTGGGGGCGGCGAGCGGCATCGCATTGAAGCATCTCGCGCGCGCCGACGTGCGCACGCTCGCGCTCGTCGGGACCGGATGGCAGGCGGGAGCGCAGCTCACGGCGGCGCTCGCCGTGCGCACGTTCGAGCAGGTGCGCGTCTACAGCCCGCACGAGTCGAGGCGCGAGGCGTTCGTCGTCGAAGCGCGCGAGCGGCACGGGGTGCGCGTCGAGGCCGTCGCTTCGGCGCAAGCGTGCGTGGACGGTGCGGACGTGATCATGGCCGCGACCTCGTCGATGGTGCGGGTGCTCGACCCGAAGTGGGTGCGCCCGGGCGTGCATCTCTCGTGCATCAAGTCGCAGGAGGTCGACGGCGAGCTGCTCGACGCCTGCGATCGCGTGTTCGTGCACACCCGCGAGCAGGCGAAGCAGATCGACAACGTGATGCCGGGCACCCCGAACGTCAGCGGCGAGGACTCGCGCCCATGGTGGCGCGACCCGGCGCACGACGTGTCGCGTTATCCCGATCTCGCCGAGCTCGTCGCCGGAACGGCCGCCGGCCGCGGGCACGACCGTGAGAGCACCTGCTTCGTCAACAACGTCGGGATCGGCCTTCAGTTCGCGGCCGCCGGCGCGCTGGTGCTGGAGAAGGCGCGCGCGACCGGTGCCGGGCACACGCTGCCCGACGACTGGTTCTCGGAAGACGTGCATCCCTGACCTTCGCTCAGCGCAAGCGCTCCGAGCAGTAGACATCAGACCCGTTACTCGGAGTAATTACTCTGAGTAACGGGTGCGCCGCTGGCATCAGCCCGCGACATCGCCGCCCGGAGAAGCAGGAACGTTGCGCTCGAGCTCGTCCAGCCACACCCGCGCATTGCCGTCCGACGGCGCGCGCCAGTCGCCGCGTGGCGAAAGGTTGCCTCCCGACACCACCTTCGGCCCGTTGGGCATCGCCGAGCGCTTGAACTGGCTGATCTCGAAGAAGCGATACAGGAACACGCGCGAGCCATTTCCTGATCGTCGCGAGGTCGTAGGCGTGCTTGCGATCGGCGGGGAAGTCGGGCGGCCACGCGCCTTGCTCCGCGTCGCGCCATGCGTGCCACGCGAGGAATGCCACCTTCGACGGCCGCAGGCCGTAGCGCGTGATGTAGTAGAGGTGGAAATCCTGCAGCTCGTACGGGCCGACCTTCTGCTCCGTGCTCTGGATCTCCCCCGAGGCGCTCGCCGGCACGAGCTCGGGCGAGATCTCCGTGGCCACGATCGACAGCAGCGTGGCCGAAGCCGCGGCGTCGAACTGTCCCGAGTTCGCGACCCAGCGCACGAGGTACTGGATCAGGCTCTTCGCGACGGACGCCGTTCACGTTGTAGTGACTCATCTGGTCGCCCACGCCGTACGTGCACCACCCGAGCGCGAGCTCCGACAGGTCGCCGGTCCCGAGCACGAACGCGCGGCGCTGGTTGGCGAGCCGGAACAGGTAGTCGGTGCGCAGTCCCGCCTGCACGTTCTCGAACGTGACGTCGTACACGGGCTCACCGCTGGCGAACGGGTGCCCGATGTCCTGCAGCATGCGCATGGCGGCGGGCTTGATGTCGATCTCCTCGCCCGTGACGCCCAGCGCATTCATGAGCGCCCACGCGTTCGCCTTCGTTCGGTCGGACGTCGCGAATCCCGGGCAGCGTGAAGGCGAGGATGTTCCCGCGCGGCAGGTGCAGGACGTCGAATGCGTGCGCAGCGACGATGAGCGCGTGCGTCGAATCGAGCCCCCCGGACACGCCGATCACCACCCGCTCGCCGTTGGTGACCTGCATGCGCTTGATGAGGCCCTGCACCTGGATGTTGAAGGCCTCGTAGCAATCCTGGTCGAGGCGCTTCGGATCGTCCGGCACGAACGGAAAGCGATCGACGCAACGCTCGAGACCGACGTCGGCGAAGTGCGGCTGGTGCTCGAAGGCGATGCGCCGGAAGCGGTGCTCGGGATGGCCTGCCGCCACCGCGGCGGCGTTGAACGTGGGCGTGCGCATGCGCTCGAGGCGCAGGCGCTCGACGTCGACGTCCGCCACCGCCATCTGCGGCTCGGTCGGGAAGCGCCTGGTGCACGCGAGCTGCACGCCGAGCTCGTGGATCGTGGCCTGGCCGTCCCACGCGAGGTCCGTCGTGCTCTCGCCCGGGCCCGCCGCCGAATACACGTAGGCCGCGAGACAGCGCACCGATTGCGACGCGCACAGCAGCGCGCGATCGTCGGCCTTGCCGACCACGATGTTGGACGCCGACAGGTTGCACAGGATGAGCGCGCCCGCCAGCGCGCCGTGCGCCGAGGGCGGCACCGCGGCCCAGAAGTCCTCGCAGAGCTCGATGTGGAACGTGAAATCGGGCAGGTCGCTTGCCGCGAACACGAGGTCCGTCCCGAAGGGCGCCTGCTGGCCCGCGAGCGACACGTCGAGTCCCGTGACGCCGGCGCCGGGCGCGAACCACCGGCTTTCGTAATACTCCCGGTAGTTGGGCAGGAACGACTTCGGCACGACGCCGAGAATGCGCCCGCGGGAGATGGCGATGCCGCAGTTGTAGAGGCGGCCGTTGCGGCGCACCGGAGCGCCGACGACGAACACCGGACGCAGTGCGCGCGAGGCCTCGACGATCCGGCCGATGGCCGCTTCGACGCCGTCGAGCAGCGCATCCTGCAGCAGCAGGTCGTCGATGGCGTACGCGCAGATGCCGAGCTCGGGGAAGAGCATGAGATCCACGCTGCGCGCCTCGCCGTCGTGCATGAGCACGAGTGTCTGCTCGGCGTTGGTCGCGGGATCGCCGACCGCGATACGCGGGGTGCAGGCGGCCACCCGGACGAAGCCCTGGCGGTGGATCGAGCGAAAATCGTTCATGTGAGTGGGGCGAGCGACACCGGAAATCCGGCTCATCCACCACATCATAGCGCCCCGGGGTCGCAGGCCTGCAGGGAAGCCCTTTGCGGCGCGCGGGATTGCAGCACGCGCATGCCGGACGCGCGCCGCGCGCGTTCGCGCGAGACACGGACGCGAGGAGTTTGACCTCGCGCGGCTTGACGGCCCGCATTCCCGCCATAATGTAGGGATGAGCGATCCCGCTCCGCGCGCAAGCCGCGCGGCCGACGAGCCGCAATGCGCGCGACGGGACGACGGCGCGCGGCGACGGCGCCGTTGACCTCCGTCAAGCCACGGCCCTCGTTACAGGGCGACAATCCGTCGCGAATACCCGGCGTTTTTGCGCGAGCTTTCATGACTGCCACCACCACCGCAGCGGACCTGGTGCTCGACACCGCCCTCGTCAAGAAGTACGACGGCTACGGTCCGCGCTACACGTCCTATCCCACCGCCGACCGCTTCCACGAAGCCTTCACGGCCGCCGACTACGTGAACGCGCTGCACCGGCGCAACGAGGCGCGCGCGCAGCAGCCCCTCTCGCTGTACGTGCACGTGCCGTTCTGCAACACCATCTGCTTCTACTGCGCGTGCAACAAGGTGATCACCAAGGACCACGGGCGTTCGGCCAAGTACATCCGCTACCTCGGGCGCGAGATCGAGATGGTCGAGCGGCCTGGTCGAAGGCAGCCCCGGCGTCGCCCAGCTGCACTGGGGCGGCGGCACGCCGACGTTCCTCGCGCGCGACGAGATGTCGACGCTCATGCAGATGCTGCGCAAGGGCTTCCGCTTCGAGCCCGACGCGGAGATCTCGATCGAGGTCGATCCGCGCAAGGTGGACGCCGACACCATCGCGTTCCTCGGCAAGCTCGGCTTCAACCGCATCTCCGTCGGGATCCAGGACTTCGATCCCGCCGTGCAGAAGGCCGTGAACCGGATCCAGTCCGTGGAGGAAACGCGCGGCGTCATCGATGCGGCGCGCGCGAACGGCTTCGTGTCGGTGAACGCCGACCTGATCTACGGCCTGCCGCTGCAGACCGTGAACGGCTTCGCCGCCACGCTCGACAAGGTGATCGAGGCCTCGCCCGACCGCATCGCGCTCTACAGCTACGCGCACGTGCCGCATCTGTTCAAGCCGCAGCGTCGCATCGAGATGACCGCGGTGCCCACACCGGAGCAGAAGCTCGCGATCCTCGCGCTGGCGATCGAGAAGCTCGGCGCCGCCGGGTACACCTACGTCGGCATGGATCACTTCGCCAAGCCCACGGACGAGCTCGCCGTCGCGCAGCGCGAGCGCAAGCTGCACCGCAACTTCCAGGGCTATTCCACCAAGCCCGATTGCGACCTGCTGGCGTTCGGCATCTCCGCCATCGGCAAGGTCGGCACGTCGTACATCCAGAACGTCAAGACGCTCGACGAATACTACGATCGCCTCGATGCGCAGGTGCTGCCCGTGCTGCGCGGCGCCGAGCTCAACCCCGACGACGTGCTGCGGCGCGAGGTGATCCAGCGCCTCATGTGCGATTTCGTGCTCGACTTCGCGGCGATCGAAGCGCGCTATCCGATCAGGTTCGTGGATTACTTCGCACCGGACCTCGCGTCGCTGCTGCCGCTCGCGGAGGACGGCCTGGTCGAGATGGACGAGCACGGCATCACCGTCACGCCACGCGGACGCCTGCTCGTGCGCACGGTGGCCATGCACTTCGACCGCTATCTGCGCGAAGCGAAGGAGCGGGCGCAGTACTCCAAGGTCATCTGACCCTGGGTCGACGCTAGTCGGCGGCGAGCTCGAGCTTGCGCGCCGGCGCGGGCTCGCGCGGCTTCGGCTCGGCGGTCCCTTCGTTCGGTGCGGCTGCGGCGGCAGCCTTCGCGGCACGCGCCTGCTCCTGCGCCTTCATCTGCTCCTCGAGCTGCTGCGCCTCGAGCTCCTCGCGCGTGGGCTCCTCGTGCATCGACAGCGCCACGGTGGAGGCGACGCGCGGCTCGCCGCGCTTGCTCTTCAGCTTGATGTGCAGTCGCAGCTCGTTCACCGAGTCGGCGTTGCGCAGCGCCTCCTCGTAGGAGATGTGACCCTCGCTGTACAGGTCGAACAGCGCCCAGTCGAAGGTGCGCATCCCGAGCTCGCGCGACTTGCCCATGATCGCCTTGAGCTCGTGGAATTCGCCCTTGAAGATCCGGTCGGCGATGATCGGCGTGTTGAGCAGGATCTCGATCGCCGCCTTGCGGCCGTTGCCGTCCTCGCGCCGCACGAGCCGCTGCGAGACGATGCCCCGCAGGTTGATCGAGAGGTCCATCAGGAGCTGGCTGCGCCGCTCCTCGGGGAAGAAGTTCACGATGCGATCGAGCGTCTGGCTCGCGCTGTTCGCGTGCAGGGTGGCGAGACAGAGGTGGCCCGTTTCGGCGAAGGCGATGGCGTGCTCCATCGTCTCGCCATCCCGGATCTCGCCCACGAGGATCACGTCCGGGGCCTGCCGCAGCGTGTTCTTGAGGGCGTGGTGCCAGCTGTGGGTGTCCACGCCCACCTCGCGATGCGTCACGAGACAGCCCTTGGACGCGTGCACGTACTCGACGGGATCCTCGACGGTGATGATGTGCCCCGACGAGGTGCTGTTGCGGTGGTCGATCATCGCCGCGAGCGACGTCGATTTGCCCGACCCCGTCGCACCGACGACCAGCACGAGGCCGCGCTTGTTCATTACAAGCTCGCCGAGCACGTGCGGCAACCCGAGCGATTCCAGGGTCGGAATCTCGGAGGCGATCGTGCGCACCACGATGCCGACGTGCTGCTGCTGCACGTACACATTGACGCGAAAGCGCGACACCCCGGGCAGCGCGATGGCGAAGTTGCACTCGAGCTCCCGCCCGAATTCCTCGCGCTGCCGCTCGTTCATCAGCGCGTGGGCCAGCACGCGGGTGACCTCGCCCGTCAGTTTCTGCCCGGCGAGAGGCTGCATCGTCCCGTGCGCCTTCATGCTGGGCGGGAAGTCGTGGGAGATGAAGAGATCCGAGCCGCCGTGCTGCTTCATGGCGGCAAGGAGCTTGTGCATGTAGGCGCGGGCCTGCTCTTCGTTGGGGATCGACATGGCGTCCTGTGGGGTCGGGCGGGGCGCGTCGGAGACGAGGCGCGACAACGGCACGTCGGATTGCAAATGTCGGGCCAGCGAGGCGGATGTCGCGCCAACCTCGCGCATGCCAGAGCGAAGTGGCGCGCGGCTGCTGCGTTCAGGACACGCCCTTCAGTAGGTCTCCACGTGGTAGCGCCCCTGCGCGCGCAGCGCCGGCAGGAGGGCGTTCCAGTCCTCGCCGTGGGCGCGGCACACGTCGCGCAGCGCTTCGTCGACACCGTTCTCCATGCCCTTCAAGCCGCAGATGTAGACGTAGCAGTTCTCGTCGCAGATGCGCTGCACGACGTCGGCGCCGCGTTCGCGGATCAGGTCCTGCACGTAGCGCTTGGGCTCGCCCGGCACGCGCGAGAACGCGAAGTTGATGTCGATGAAGTCGCGCGGCAGCTTCATGAGGGGGCCCATGTAGGGCAGCTCGCCATCCGAGCGCGCACCGAAGAACAGCATCAGCGTGCCGCCCTCCTTGAGCGCGATCCGGCGCCGGCGCCGTTCGGTCATCGCGCGCATCGGCGCGGATCCGGTGCCGGTGCAGATCATGAGCAGGCTCGCGCCGGGATGGTTCGGCATCAGGAACGTCGTGCCGTAGGGCCCGACCACCTGCACCTTGTCGCCCTTCTTCAGGTCGCACAGGTAGTTCGATCGCGATGCCGCGTATCGGCTGGCCTGCGTGGTCCTCGGTGACGCGCTTCACCGTGAGCGACAGGTTGTTGTAGCGCGGGCGCTCCCCGTCGCGCGGGCTCGCGATCGAGTACAACCGCACGTGATGCGGGCGGCCATGCTCGTCGGTGCCGGGGGGAACCACACCGATCGTCTGGCCTTCCAGCACCGGAAACGTCGTCGCGCCGAAGTCGAGCACGATGTGCCGGATGTCGCTGGTCGCATCGTCGGCCGTCAACCGGAAGTTGCCGCTGACCGTGGCGATCGCGGGTCGCGCGAGGGTGTACACGTTGACGTACGGATGGGCCGCGGACCACGGCGGGAACACCGGCCCGCCCTGGCCGGCGGTGGCTTCGGCGGTGATCTGCGCGACGTCGGCCGGCAGCTCGGCGGTGGCGATCGCCGCTTCGTCGAGCGCGACCGGCTCCGGGAGCGTATCCCACGTGAGCTGCTCGGCCGTCGCGTATGCCTTGGCCTTGAGCACCTGCCGCCAGTTGTCGATGGCGCCGGTCGGGCACGGCGCGATGCACAGGTTGCACGCGTTGCAGATCGCGGGATCCACGACGTAGTTGCGGCTGTCGTGCGTGATCGCATCGATCGGGCAGGTCTCTTCGCACGTGTTGCAGCGAATGCAGATCTCCGGATCGATGAGGTGCTGGCGCAGCACCTCGACGGTGGCGGCAGGCGTCGTGTTTGCGTCAGGCGACATGGACATATGAACTGACCCTGCGTCGACCCTGGGTCGAATGTTCAGGCGAAGCGCACGTACTCGAAGTCGATCGCCTGGTTGTTGATGCCGCGCGCCGGCGGGGCGATCCAGTTCGCGAACTTGCCCGGCTCGGCCACGCGTCCCATCAGCGATGCGACGAAGGCACGGTCCGACGCGCTCGGCAGCCAGCGGTCCGCGTTCGCATCCCACTCGGCCTTGCTCACGACGTTGCCCTGCGGATCGACGTTGGCCGCGGCGAGCGGCCCGATCCGGCGATGGAACGCCTTGTGCGGCACCTTGAGCTGGAAGTTCACGCCGGTCTTGGCGATGATCCGATTCCAGCGCTCCACACCCGCCGCCGCGTCACGGATGTAGTCGTCGCGCAGCTTCTCGTTGAGCGCGTTGAGGGCAGGCGCCTCGAAGGTGACGAGCTTGCCGTCGCGCACTTCGAGCACGGGATACGTGGCGCCGGTCAGCACGTGATCGTCGTCGATCCTCGTCTCCTCGAAGCGGCCCTTGAGCCCGGTCGAGTAGAAGGTCGCCGCATTCGACGAGACATCCGCGCCGAACAGATCCATCGTCACGCTGAAGTGGAAGTTCAGATAGCGCTGGATGGTCGGCAGGTCGATGAGGCCCGAGCTTGCGCAGCTCGGCGGGATCTTCCGTCTTGCGCTTCACCATCTCCTCGCACGTGCGCTGGATGATGCGGCCCACGCCGCTCTCGCCCACGAACATGTGGTGCGCTTCCTCGGTCAGCATGAACCGGCACGTGCGCGCGAGCGGATCGAAGCCCGATTCCGCGAGCGACGCGAGCTGGTACTTGCCGTCGCGATCGGTGAAGTACGTGAACATGAAGAACGACAGCCAGTCCGGAGTGGGCTCGTTGAACGCGCCCAGGATGCGCGGATTGTCGGCGTCGCCCGAGCGGCGCTCGAGCAGGCCTTCCGCTTCCTCGCGGCCGTCGCGCCCGAAGTACGCCTGCAGCAGGTACACCATCGCCCACAGGTGCCGGCCTTCCTCGACGTTCACCTGGAAGAGATTGCGCAGGTCGTACAGCGACGGGCAGGTGAGCCCGAGGTGGCGCTGCTGCTCGACCGATGCCGGCTCGGTGTCGCCCTGCGTGACGATCAGGCGGCGCAGGTTGGCCCGATGCTCGCCCGGCACTTCCTGCCACGCCGGCTCGCCCTTGCTCGCGCCGAAGTTCACCTTGCGTCCGGCTTCCGCGGGATTGAGGAAGATGCCCCAGCGGTACTCCGGCATCTTCACGTAGTCGAAGTGCGCCCAGCCCTTGGGATCCACGCTGATCGCGGTGCGCAGGTACACGTCGACGTTGCTGGTGCCTTCCGGGCCCATGTCGGCCCACCAGTGCTGGAACTCGGGCTGCCAGTGCTCGAGCGCGCGCTGCAACGTGCGGTTGCTCGCGAGATCGACGTTGTTCGGAATCTTTTCGGCGTAATCGATGCTCATCGGAAGTCCTGTGGGGGATGTTGAATGGGCGGGGCGAAAGCGACGGCTCGCGGCTCCGGGCGTGCGCGGTCTAGACGCGTTCCCAGCCGAAGCGCGCCTTGCTCCCGGTGCCGAACACCTTGAGCGCGCCCGAGGGGCCGACCGCGTTGGGCCGGATGAAGATCCAGTTCTGCCATGCGGACAGTCGTCCGAACACGCGCGTCTCCATGGTTTCCGGCAGGCCGAAGCGCAGGTTGGCTTCCATGCCGGTGAGCGCATCGGGCGACAGGCTCGCGCGCTCCTCGAGGGCGAGTCGGATCTCGTCGTCCCAGTCGATGTCGTCGGGCGTGACGGTGACGAGCCCGAGCGCATTCGCCGCGTCGGCATCGAGGGCGCGGTCGACGGCGGCGCGGGCGGCGGCGATCTGCGCTTCGTCGCCATAGAACCGGGCCGCGATGCGCGCGAGGCCGTTCACCATCGGATAGGCGCCGAAGTTCAGCGCGGAGAGCGCGACGCTGGGTGCGCGCTCGGGCTCGTCGGGCAGCGCCAGCATGTAGCTGCGATCGGCCGCGAGCGCGAGCTCGAGCAGCGTGCCCGCGAAGCAAGAGCCCGGATCGACGAGCGCGTAGATCGAGCGCGACGACACGTCGAGGCGCGCGAGCGTCCGGCGCAGCATGCCGAGGGTCTCGCGCACGAACCAGTGCTGCGCATGCTGCGCGAGAAGCGCATCCGCGGCGAGCACCGCCTTCGCCTCGCCGCGCGTGCGCAACACCCACGTGCCGATCTCGAGCTCGTTCGTGCGCAGCAGCAGGATGGCGTCGTCGAGCTCGCGGGCCATCTGCAGCGGCCACCATGCGGCACCGGCGGCGACGATCCCGTCGACCGACTGCGGCTGCGTGCCTTGCGGTGCGCTGACCGTGATCGTGGCGCGCCGCTTGTCGCGCTCGATGGCGACGTCGACATTGCGATAGCGGTAGCCCGCATCGTCGACGGTGCGCTCGACCGGCGGCAGAGCGACGCCCTTGGCCTCGGCGGGACGATCGCTCGTCTGCGCAAGCGCCTGCGCGCGCTGCTTCACGGCCTCGCCGAACTGCTGCGGCTTGGCGTAACCGTCGATCAGGCGCCATTCCTTCGCGCGCTGCGCCCGCACGCCTTCGACCAGCGTGCAGAAGATGTCGGCGTGATCGCGCCGCACGCGGCGCTTGTCGGTGACGCGCGTGAGCCCGCCCGTGCCCGGCAGCACGCCGAGCAGCGGGACTTCCGGCAGGCTGACCGCCGACGACCGGTCGTCGACCAGCCAGATCTCGTCGCACGCGAGCGCGAGCTCGTATCCGCCGCCCGCGGTGGTGCCGTTGCACGCCGCGATGAACTTGAGGCCCGAATGGCGGCTCGAGTCCTCGATGCCGTTGCGGGTCTCGTTGGTGAACTTGCAGAAGTTCACCTTCCACGCATGGGTCGACACGCCCAGCATGAAGATGTTCGCGCCCGAGCAGAAGATGCGCTCGCGCGCGCTGGTGACGATCACGCTTCTCACCTCGGGGTGCTCGAAGCGGATGCGCTGCAGGGCATCGTGCAGCTCGATGTCGACGCCGAGGTCGTAGGAGTTGAGCTTGAGCTTGTAGCCGGGATTCAGGCCGCCGTCCTCGTCGATGTCGAGCGCGAGCGTGGCGATGGGGCCGTCGAACGCGAGCTTCCAGTGCCGATAACGATCGGGCGAGGTGTCGTAGGTGTAGAAACGCTTCGTCGCGGCGGTGTCTTCGCCCGCCAGCGTGGCAGCGGCTTCGGCCATCTCGATCTCCTTTGAATGCGTGTTACGCGGCAAGCGGTACCGGCAGCGTGCGCCGGAGCTTGGCGAGGCTTTGCTCGGGTGTCTCGTCCGCCGTGTCGAGCGTGGCATCGGCGCGGGCGTAGAGCGGCTCGCGCGCGGCGAGGATGCGTCTGAGGTCTTCCATGGCCTCGATGTTGCCTTCCATGGGCCGCATGTCGCCCTGCGCGAGCACGCGCGCCATGTGCGCTTCCGGCGGTGCCTTCACCCACACCGTGTAGAAGTTCATGAGCAGCAGGTTGAACGTCTCCGGATCGGACACGATCCCGCCGCCTGCGGTGAGCACGACCGGCTCCTTGAGCCGCACGATCGCTTCGAGGCAGCGGCGCTCGACGCGGCGATAGCCGGCCTGCCCGTACAGCAGGAAGATCTCCGACACGCTGATGCCGGCCTCGCGTGCGACCGCGTCGTCGAGCTCCACGAAGCGCACGCCGAGCTCCTTCGCGAGCGCTTCGCCGAGCGTGGTCTTGCCGGCGCCGCGCAGCCCGATCAGCGCGACGCGCCGCCGGCGTGCGGCCTGCTCCGGTCCGAACTCGCGCATCAGCCGGAACAGGATGTCCTCGATGCGGTGCGCCGGCAGTTCGTCCAGGAAGCGCTGGAGCAGGCGCTGCTCGGCGGAGGGCTCGCGCTCGCCGAGCAACGTCGTGAGCGGAAGCTCCAGCGCGCGTGCGACATTGCGCAGCAGCAGCACCGACGCGTTCGCTTCGCCCGCTTCGAGCTGCGCGAGATAGCGCTCCGAAACCTGCGCCTGCTGCGACAGCGTCTTGCGGGCGACCCCGCGCCGCTCGCGCGCTTCGCGGACGTGGCGTCCGAGGGCGGCGAGAAAGCGCGCGTCGTCCGCGGCGGCGGCCGTCGCACGCGCTTCGGGCGGGGCGGCAGGTGCGTTCATCGGGGGCAGGTACTATAGTCCAAGACCGCGCACTATAGTGCTGGAGTTGACGCCGGTCAAGGCGTTCGCGAGCCCTTAGGGGAATGCCCGCACCCGCGCAAATCCCGGCCCGCCCGAGGGTAATTCCCGTTGATGCCGATAGGGTCTATTGTGCTTGACGCTCCAGGATGGCGGATTTAAAGTGCAGCCGCCCTGATACCCGGATTGCCCACATGGACGCCCAAGGCTTCACCGACCTGATCGCACAGGTGACGCGGCGCATCGCCGGCGCACCGCTCGATGCGGACCTCGAAACACAGCTCAACGCCTGGTATCCGCCCGACGGCGGCTTCATGCGCCAGGTGCGTACGGCGTGCGCGACCGGCATCGCCGACGGCTGGATGTGCAATCGCGAGCACGCGGGCATCAAGTACGGACGCGTCGTGAAGGCCGGGCCGGCGACGCACGGCTTTTCCGTCGACGTGGTCGAGATGAGCGACATCGCCGGCGGACACCACCGTCATCCGAACGGCGAGATCGACCTGGTGATGCCCATCGACGACGCGGCGCGCTTCGACGGTCGCGGCGCGGGCTGGGTCGTGTACGGCCCGGATTCCGCGCACGAGCCGACGGTCGCCGGGGGCAAGGCGCTCGTGCTATACCTGCTGCCCCAGGGCGCCATCGAGTTTAGTAAGACCTGAACCTACGTGGGCTGGAAGAAGCCTTCCGCCCGGAATAAGACCTGAACCTACGTGGGCGGGAAGAAGCCTTCCGCCCGGAGTTCAAGAAAGAGCAGACCATCCGAGGAGACATGATGCCGGCACTGAGCACGGCCGATCATCGCGCAAGCCCGCCGCGCGTGGAGATCCCGCGCAACTACAACGCCGCGCACGACCTCATCGAGCGCAACCTGCAGGCCGGACGCGCCGACAAGACGGCCTTCATCGACGACGCGGGCTCGATCACGTACGGCGAGCTCGCGAAGCGCGTGAACCGCGCCGCGAACGCCCTGGTGCAGCTCGGCATCGCGCAGGAGCAGCGCGTGCTGATGTGCATGCTGGACACGGTCGACTGGCCCACGGTGTTCCTCGGCGCGATCAAGGCCGGCATCGTGCCCGTGGCGGCGAACACGCTGCTGACCACCGCGGACTACGAGTACATGCTGCGCGACAGCCGTGCGCGTGCGCTCATCGTCTCCTCGGCGTTGCTGCCCGCCCTCGCGCCGCTGCTCGGAAAGCTCCCGCAGCTCGAGCACGTGATCGTCGCCGGCGGCGACGCCGGTGCGCATCGCTCGCTCGCGCAGCTCCTCGAAGCGGCGAGCGATCGCTTCGAGGCCGCGGACACGACGAGCGACGACGCCTGCTTCTGGCTGTACTCGTCGGGATCGACGGGCGCGCCCAAAGGCACCGTGCACGTCCACTCCTCGCTGATCGTCACGGCGGAGCTCTATGCACGACCGGTGCTCGGGCTGCGCGAGGACGACGTCGTGTTCTCCGCGGCGAAGCTCTTCTTCGCCTACGGCCTCGGCAACGGCCTCACGTTTCCGATGAGCGTCGGCGCGACGGCGGTGCTGATGGCCGAGCGTCCCACGCCCGCCGCCGTGTTCAAGCGCCTGCGCGAACGCAAGCCGACGGTCTTCTACGGCGTGCCGACGCTGTTCGCCGCCCTGCTCGCGAGCCCCGACCTGCCCGCGAAGACCGATCTGAAGATGCGCGTGTGCACTTCTGCCGGCGAAGCGTTGCCCGCGGACATCGGCCGCCGCTGGACCGAGCACTTCGGAGTCGAGATCCTCGACGGCATCGGCTCCACCGAGATGTTGCACATCTTCATCAGCAATCGACCGGGCAAGGTGCGTTACGGCACCACCGGGCAGCCGGTGCCCGGCTACGAGATGCGCCTGCTCGACGACCAGGGACAACCCGTCGCAGCGGGCGAAGTCGGCGAGCTGCAGGTGAGCGGACCGACGGCCGCGATGCTGTACTGGAACAACCGCGAGAAGACGCGCAGCACGTTCCAGGGACCGTGGACGCGCAGCGGCGACAAGTACTCGGTCGACGCCGATGGTTACTACGTGTACGCCGGCCGCAGCGACGACATGCTGAAGGTGAGCGGGATCTACGTGTCGCCGGTCGAGGTCGAGTCGGCGCTGATCACGCATCCCGCGGTGCTGGAAGCGGCGGTCATCGGGAAGTCCGACGAGGAGCAGCTCGTGAAGCCGATCGCGTTCGTCGTGCTCAAGAGCGGCCATGCGCCCACCGACGCGCTCGCGCTCGAGCTGCAGCAGCACGTCAAGACGCGCCTCGCGCCCTACAAGTATCCGCGCTGGATCGAGTTCATCGAGGAGCTGCCCAAGACCGCCACCGGCAAGATCCAGCGCTTCAAGCTGCGCGCTCGTATCGGGCTTTGAGGTCGGCGCTTGAATCCGAAGCCCGCGATTGCGACAATGCCCGACCAACCTGCCGGATGCATGCGCAGGACAACCGATGTACGAAAACACCAGGAGGAAGACATGAAGCAAGGATTCGCGACGTTGCGTCGTGGCGCCGGGGCGACCCTCGCTGCGGCCGCGCTCGCCGCGCTGCTGCTGCCGGGACCGGCGCTCGCACAGGCCAAGATCAAGATCGGCCTGATGCTGCCCTACACCGGCACGTACGCGGCGCTCGGCACGGCCATCACCAACGGCTTCAAGCTCGCCGTGCAGGAGAACGGCGGCAAGCTCGGCGGTCGCGACCTCGAGTATTTCTCGGTGGACGACGAGTCCGATCCCGCCAAGGGCCCCGAGAACGCGAACAAGCTCATCAAGCGCGACAACGTCGACGTGCTCGTCGGCACGGTGCACTCCGGCGTGGCGCTCGCGATGGCGAAGGTCGCGCGCGACAACAACACGCTGCTGCTGATCCCGAACGCCGGCGCCGAGGACATCACGGGCCCGATGTGCGCGCCCAACATCTTCCGTACGTCGTTCTCCAACTGGCAGCCCGGCTATGCGATGGGCAAGGTGATGGCCGAGCAGAAGAAGAAGACCGCCGTGACCTTCACGTGGAAGTACGCCGCGGGCGAAGAGTCGACCGGCGGGTTCAAGGAGGGCTTCGAAGCGGGCGGCGGCAAGGTGATCAAGGAGATGACGCTGCCGTTCCCGAACGTCGAGTTCCAGTCCTACCTGACCGAGATCGCCTCGCTCAAGCCCGACGTCGTGTACGTGTTCTTCGCGGGCGGCGGCGCGGTCAAGTTCGTGAAGGACTACGCGGCCGCGGGCCTCAACAAGACGATCCAGCTCGTCGGGCCCGGCTTCCTCACCGACGGCACCCTCGAGGCGCAGGGCGATTCGGCCCAGGGCCTGCTCACCACGCTGCACTACGCCGACAACCTCACCAATCCGAAGGACAAGGCGTTTCGTGCCGCGTACCTGAAGGCGTACAAGATGGAGCCGGACGTGTACGCCATGCAGGGCTACGACACGGCGCAGCTGCTCGCGGCGGGGCTCAAGGCGGTCAACGGCGACGTCAGCAAGCGCAACGAGCTCGTGGCCGCCATGGCTGCCGCGAAGATCGACAGCCCGCGCGGTCCGCTCACGCTGTCGAAATCGCACAACCCGGTGCACGACATCTACCTGCGCAAGGTCGAGGGCAAGGAGAACAAGGTCGTCGGGGTCGCGGTCAAGGGCCTCGCGGATCCATCCCGCGGCTGCAAGATGTGATGTGAGCCCCTCGGTCGCGGACCAGGGCCTCGCGACCGATCCCCGTTCCCGGCGAGGGCAGCCATCGGGGCCGGGCACGACGGCGTTTGCGCTGCCGTGTCGGGCCCCATTCCATTGATGGACGTCTACTCCTTCCTCATCCAGCTGCTGAACTCGGTCCAGTACGGGCTGCTGCTGTTCCTGGTCGCGAGCGGGCTCACGCTGATCTTCGGGATCATGGGCATCATCAACCTCGCCCATGGCAGCTTCTACATGATCGGCGCGTACATGGCGTTCACGCTGTCCTCGCTCACGGGGAGCCTGTTCGTCGCCATCGTGCTGGGGATCGTGCTGTCCGTCGTGCTGGGCGTGTTCCTCGAGTGGGCGCTGTTCAGCCGCCTGTACAAGCGCAATCACCTCGAGCAGGTGCTGCTGACCTACGGCCTCATCCTCGTGTTCGAGGAGCTGCGCAGCATCATCGTGGACAACGACGTGCACGGCGTGACCGTGCCGGCGCTGCTCAACGCCTCCATCCCGCTCACCGACACGCTGAGCTATCCGGTGTATCGCCTCTTCATGTCGGGCGTGTGCCTGGTGCTCGCCGTCGCGCTGTATTTCCTGATCGCGCGCACGCGGCTGGGCATGATGATCCGGGCCGGCGCGTCGAACCGCGAGATGGTGCAGTCGCTCGGGCTCAACATCAATCTCGTGTACCGCCTCGTGTTCGCGCTGGGGGTGGCGCTCGCGGCGTTCGCGGGCATGATCGCCGCCCCCGTGTCGTCGGTCTATCCGGGCATGGGCACGCAGGTGCTCATCATCTGCTTCGTCGTCGTGGTGATCGGCGGCATCGGGTCGGTCTGGGGGGCGATGGTCGCGGCGCTGCTGATCGGACTTGCCGATACCTTCGGCAAGGTGCTCATTCCGCAGGCCGCCGGGGTGACGGTGTACCTGCTCATGGCGGCGATCCTGCTCTGGCGTCCGGAAGGGTTGTTCCGGCGATGAGACGCCGCCGCAAGCGCCGGCGCGCGCGCGAACGTGCGCACGCGGCGTGGTCGCGGTCGTGCTCGCGCTCGTCGTCTTGTTCCCGCTCACCGGCTCGGCGTTCTACACCGAGCTCGCGACCAAGGTGATGATCCTGGCGATCTTCGCGATGAGCCTCGACCTGCTCGTCGGGTACACCGGGCTGGTGTCGTTCGGGCACGCCGCGTACTTCGGCATCGGCGCCTACACCCTCGGCCTGCTCGCGCCCAAGTACGAGGCGGCGAGCGTCTGGATCACGCTGCCTCTCGCGGTGCCTGTTCGCGGGGCTCGCGGCTTTCGTCGTGGGGCTGTTCGTCGTGCGCGCGAAGGGCATCTACTTCATCATGGTGACGCTCGCGTTCGCGCAGATGTTCTATTTCGTGTTCCACGACACCGACTTCGGCCGCGGCTCGGACGGCATCAGCATGAACTTCAAGCCGACGATGGCGATCGCCGGCTGGGAGCCGCTCGACCTCGCCAGCGTCAAGCAGAGCTATTACCTCGTGCTCGTGGCGGGCGTGGTCGTGTACGTGCTCCTGCGGCGCATTCTGCAGTCGAGCTTCGGGCGCGCGCTGCAGGGCGTGCGCAGCAACGAGCACCGCATGCGCTCGCTCGGCTATCCGGTGTACGGCTACAAGCTCGCGAGCTTCACGCTGGCCGGTGCGATCGCGGGCTTCGCCGGCTACCTGTCGGCGATGCAGTTCGGGTTCGTCAACCCCGAGCTTCTCTCCTGGCATCAGTCCGGCAACGTGCTGCTGATGCTGATCCTCGGCGGCATGGGGACGCTCTACGGCGGCGTCGTGGGCGCGTTCGCGTTCGTCGCGCTGCAGGAGATCTTCTCGTCGATCGACCACGCACTGGCAGCTGCTGCTGGGGGGCACGATCGTGCTGCTGGTGCTGTTCCTGCCGGGTGGGCTCGCCACCATCGAGCAGCGCTTCCGGCAGAAGCTGATCGGCTATCCGCCCGATGAGTGAGGCGATCCTTGCCACGCAGGCGCTGTCGCGGCGCTTCGGCGGCCTGTATGCGAACAGCGACGTGGACCTGACGCTCGAGACGGGGTGCCTGCACGCGGTGCTCGGGCCCAACGGCGCGGGCAAGTCCACGCTCATCAACCTGCTCTCGGGCGACCTGCGCGCGACGAGCGGCAGCATCCGCTACAAGGGGCAGGACATCACCGCGCATGAGCGCGGACCGTCGCTCGCGCATCGGCATCGGGCGCAGCTATCAGAAGACGAACATCTTTCCGGAGTTCACGGCGTTCGAGAACTGCCGCCTTGCGGCCCAGTCCGCGTGCGCCGCGGGTGCTGCATCTGTTCGCGCCGGCGGAGCGCTACGTGCCCACCCGCACCGCCGCGGAAGGCGCGCTGCACGAGGCGGGTCTCGCCCACGCCGTGCGGCAGCAGGCGTCCGCGATGAGCCATGGCGAGCAGCGCCAGCTCGAGATCGCGATGGTGCTCGCCACGCAGCCCGACGTGCTGCTGCTCGACGAGCCGCTCGCCGGCATGGGCGCCGAGGAAGCCGGGCGCATGGTCGAGCTGCTCAAGCGCCTGCGCGAGTCGCACGCGATCCTGCTCGTCGAGCACGACATGGACGCCGTGTTCGCCGTCGCCGACCGCATCACGGTGATGGTCGAAGGCAAGGTGCTCGAAAGCGGGCCGCCGGAGCAGATCCGGGCGAGCGCGGCGGTGCGCGAGGCGTACCTGGGGTCGGAGACATGAGCGAAGCGATCCTCGAGGCGCGCGAGCTGCACACGTATTACGGCGCGAGCCACATCCTGCACGGCGTCGACTTCCGCGTCGATCGCGGCGAGACGGTGGGGCTCATGGGCCGCAACGGCATGGGCAAGAGCACGCTGATCCGCTCGATGCTCGGCATCGTGCGTCCCCGTCACGGCGAGGTGCACGTCTGCGGCACGCTCATGACCGGCGCGGAGCCGTTCCGCGTCGCCCGCCAGGGCATCGCCTACGTGCCGGAAGGCCGCGGCATCTTTCCCAACCTCACCGTGCTCGAGAACCTGGTCATGGCGGCGCGCCCCGGGCCCGACGGCAAGCGCGAGTGGACGCTCGAGCGCGTGCTCGAGACGTTTCCCGCGCCTGTCGCAGCGCCTCGCGCACGGCGGCTGGCAGCTCTCCGGCGGCGAGCAGCAGATGCTCACCATCGGGCGCGCGCTGCTCACCAATCCCGACCTGCTGATCCTCGACGAGGCGACCGAAGGTCTCGCGCCGCAGATCGCGAAGGAGATCTGGCGCATCATCGACGACATCCGCAAGCACGGCATCGCGACCCTCATCGTCGACAAGAACTACCGCGCCGTCACGGCGATCGCCAATCGCAACGTGATCCTCGTGAAGGGTCGCGTGGTGTTCGAGGGCAGCAGCGCGGAGCTGCTCGCGCAGCCCGACGTGCTGCATCGCCACCTGGGCGTGTGATTGCAGTGCACTCTGCAGTGCAATCGCAGTGCAATCGTCCCCGGGTGCAATTGTCCCGAGCAATCGTTCGGGACATGCGCGCAGGGGGTGGCAGTGAGCTTCGTCGAGGCGGGCGGACACCGGCTCGAGGTAGAGCACATCGGCAGCGCGGGCGAGGGCCGGCCGACGCTCGTGTTGCTGCACGAAGGCCTCGGCTCGGTCGCCTTGTGGCGCGATTTTCCCGGCCGGCTTGCGCACGCCACCAACTGCAACGCCGTCGTGTACTCGCGCTACGGCTACGGCCGATCCGATCCGCTCACCGCGCCGCACGCGGTGACGTACATGCATCACGAAGCGCTCGTGGTCCTGCCCGAACTGCTCGATCGGCTGCAGGTCGAGCGTCCCATCCTCGTCGGCCACAGCGACGGCGCATCCATTGCTCTGATCCACGCCGGTGCGCGCATCCGGCCCGTGCAGGCCGTGGCGGTGATGGCCCCGCACGTGATGGTCGAGGACATCTCGGTGCGCAGCATCGCGGCCGCGAAGGTGGCGTACGAAACCACCGATTTGCGGCAACGGCTGGCGCGCTATCACGCCGACGTCGACTCGGCGTTCCGGGGCTGGAACCGGATCTGGCTCGACCCGGCGTTTCGCGACTGGAACATCGAGCGCGTACCTTGCGGGCATCGCGTGCCCGTTGCTCGCGATCCAGGGCGAGGACGACGAATACGGCACGATGGAGCAGGTGCGGCGCATCGCGCGCGCCGTGCCCGACGCCGAAGTGCTCGCACTGCAGGATTGCAGGCATTCGCCGCACAAGGACCAGCCCGAAGCGGTGCTCGAAGCGGTCACGCGGTTCGTGGATCGCGTGACGGGCTGAACGTGGAACGTCGGGCGCGGGCCCTGGACGCGCGCTCGAGGGCGTGCGCCGCCTGCGGCGAGGCTAGTGCCTTGGACGCGGACGAGCGGCGGGACCGGGCCCGCGGGTTTCGATGTGCCGGAACGTGATCCGACCCTTGGTGAGGTCGTACGGCGAAAGCTCCAGCGACACCTTGTCGCCCGCGATGATGCGGATGTGGTGCTTGCGCATCTTGCCTGCGCTGTAGGCAACGAGATTGTGACCGTTGTCCAGCGTGACCCGATAACGGGAGTCGGGCAGCACTTCCTGGACCACGCCGTTCATCTCAAGCAGTTCTTCCTTGGCCAAATGGCTTCCTTTTGAACAGTCGAAAACAAAGGCCCGGCATGCGCCGGGCCCGTCCGGAGGCATCGCGGCATGACCGGTGAGTCATGCCGCGCGCCGGATCAATCGGCGCTGCGGATGTTCGACGCCTGCTGACCCTTGGGGCCGGTCGTGATGTCGAAGCTGACCCGCTGGGCTTCCTTGAGCGTCTTGAAGCCCCCGCCCTGGATGGCGGAAAAATGAGCGAAGAGATCGTTGCCGCCGCCTTCGGGGGTGATGAAGCCGAAGCCCTTGGCGTCGTTGAACCACTTAACAGTACCTGTTGCCATGTCTTGATATTCCTGAAGAAAGTAAAAAGGGGAATTGCCCCTGTACCGGGGCGAGAATCAAGACGGCGGGATGTCAGAAAAGCACCGCAGGACTGCGGATACTGGACCAGCAACGGCACTGCTTGAAAATCGCTCGTGGAGTATGCGCCCTCCGGCGCCAATGTGCAAACGATTTCCGCCGGGCTGCGTCGCGAGGCCTCGCGCACGGTCTCGAGCCCTTGCCGCAGGCGCCGCTACGCGAGCGGCACGACCGCGGTCGCCTCGAGCTCGATCTTGGCCGGATGGTCGAGCAGGTCCGACACGAAGATCATGCTCATGGCGGGGTAGTGTCGGCCGATCGCGCTCGCGCCAGATGCGGCCGAGCTGCGCGCGCGCTTCGAGATACGCGGGCCGATCGCAGCAGTACGCGGTCATCCGGCAGATGTGCTCGGGCCTGCCGCCCGCTTCGGCGAGCACGGCGAGCACGTTGGCGAGCGCCTGCTCGAACTGCGGGACGATGTCGGCGGATGCGAACTCCTGCTGCGCGTTCCAGCCGACCTGGCCCGCAATGAACACGATGCGTCCCGGTTCCGCCTCGATGCCGTTGGCGTAGCCGATCGGCGCTTTCCAGCCTTCGGGCAGCAGCACGCGCATGATCGTTGCGTCCTTGCGAAGTCGTGCGATGGGTATCCGGGCCGTGGCCGTCAATCGGTGTAGCGCGGCGGGTCGGGATCGACCGCCCAGTCGTCGTCGGGCTTGGGCACCTTCGCGAGCCACGCGTTGACCAGATCCACGTGCTCGCGCTCCTCGGCCTGCAGCTCGAGGGCCGCCGTGCGCACGGCTTCCGTGGGGGCCATCGCGGCGATGCGCGCGAAGAAGCGCTCCGCGCGCTGCTCGTTCTGCAGCGCGATCTGCAACGCGTGCCACGGCTGCATGAGGTAGTGCACCTCGTCGCTCGCGGCCGTCTCGGGACCTTCGCCGCCGGCCTCGTCCCACGCGAGCGGCGGTGCCGGCGGGGCGCTCGACCAGTTCATCTGGGCCATCAACTGCTGCGCGTGCTTGCCCTCGATGCCGGCCATGGTGCGAAAGAGCTTCGCCACCTCGAGATTGTTGTGCGTCTCCATCGCGTCGGCGAGCTCTTCGTAGCGCTGCGCCGCTTCGATCTCCATCGTCACGGCCTGCGCCATGAACACCTCGAGCGTGCGGGGCGCCTCGCTCTCGTGGTCCGTGCCCTGGGACTTCGCGGCGGCGCTCATAGCGCGAACTCCGCTTCGAGATCCTCGAGCGCGGCATTCGGGGCCGGTCGCTGCGGCGGATACGGTCGGCGATCGCCCGCGTACAGCACGCCGATGTTGAACCCGTCGTCGGTCATGATGCGACGCGCGGCGCGCGCGGCGTCGTCGGTCGACTCGACGGGCGCGGGATGCGCCTGCTCCTTCCACGCCCGCTGCTCGGGCCGGAACGTCACGCACGGGCTCAGCACCTCGACGAACGAGAAGCCGGGATGCCGGATCGCCTGCGCGATGATGTCGGCCGTACCGTTGGGATCGCCCGCGAATGCGCGCGCGACGAAATTCGCGCCGGCCGCAAGCGCGATCACCAGCGGATGGAACACGCGCAGTCCCGTGCCCCCGGGCGAGAGCTTCGAGTCCCAGTCCGGCTCCGTGGTGGGAGAGGGCTGCCCCTTCGTCATGCCGTACACGTGGTTGTCCATCACGATGTACGTGAGGTCCACGTTGCGTCGGCACGCGTGCAGGAAGTGATTGCCGCCGATGGAATAGCCGTCGCCGTCGCCGCCTGCGACGATCACCATCAGGTCGGGTCGCGCGACCTTCAGCCCCGTCGCGGCCGCGAGCGCGCGGCCGTGCACGCCGTGGAAGCCGTAGCACGTGGTGTACGCCGGGATGCGCGAGGAGCAGCCGATGCCGGAAACGACCACCACATCCTCCGGCTTCGGCCCGAGCTTCGCGAGCGCCTTCGTGACCGAGGAGAGCACGGAATAGTCGCCGCATCCGGGGCACCAGATGGGCTTGTACGAGGACTTGTACGTCGCGGGCGTGCAGGGCGTCGCGACGGCTTCGGCGGTTGCTGTATTCATTGCTTGCTCCAGCTGATGATGGCGTCCGCGAGCTCGCCCGGGCGCAACGGCAGCGGCCCGGGCCGGTGATAGCTCGTGACCGTGCAGCGGAAGTCGAGGAGCGAGCGCAGGTAGCGATAGAGCTGCCCGCCGTGGTTCTGCTCGACGACCATGAGGCGATCGACGCCTTCGAGCGCAGCGTCGAACCGTTCCGCGAGCAGGGGTGCGAGCAGCCGCAGCGCGATGGTGCGCACGTGCACGCCGCGCTGCCCGGCGCGCGCAACGGCCTCGCGCACCGCCGCGGTGGTGGACCCGAACGTGAGCACCGCCAGCGCGCTTTCGCCGTCGACGTCGGCCCATTGCGGCCCGTATCCGTGCTGCGCGAGCTTGCGCGCGCGCTTGTCGAGCTGCAGCGCGTGCATGCGCGACTGGCTCGTCGGGATCGCCGCCTCGGTGTGCTCCAGCCCGTCGGCCGTGTAGGCAACGCCCGGCGTGCCCGGAATCGCCATCGGCGAGACACCCGAAGGGGTATTGCGATAGCGCTTGTACTCGGGCGCATTCGCTTCCGCGGTGACGCGACAGGGCGGGGACACGCTGGTCGCCGGGCGGTCGACGATGGCGCGCGACTGGCCCATGAACTGGTCCGACAGCACGATCGCGGGGGCCTGCAGCGCTTCGGCGAGCTCGACCGCCCATTGCGTGGTCGCGATGCAGTCCGGGATCGACGTGGGCGCGAGCACCAGCCGCGGCGCATCGCCGTGCAGCCCGCTCACCGCGAACGAAAGATCGCTCTGCTCGCTCTTCGCCGGAATGCCCGTCGACGGCCCGCCGCGCATCACGTCGACGACGACCAGCGGAATCTCCGCGCCCACGGCGAGCCCGATCCCTTCGGCCATCAGCGCGAGGCCCGGCCCCGCGGTCGCGGTGAGCGAAGGCACGCCGCCGTACGAAGCGCCGATCGCCATGTTCACGGAGGCGAGCTCGTCCTCGGCCTGCACCAGGGCGCCGCCGATGCGCGCCAGCGCGGGCGCCATCCACTCGAGGAGCTCGGTGGCGGGCGTGATCGGATAGGCCGCGACGAAACGAATGCCGCCGCGGATCGCTCCGTACCCCGCGGCCTCGTTGCCGGAGAGCAGCCACCGCTTGCCGCGCGCCTGCGGTTGTGCGCGCGGCGCGAACAGCGAGCCTCCGGCGATGCCGGCCGCGAACTTCATCCCCGCGTGCAGCGCCTCGATGTTGGCGCCGAGCGCAGCCGCCTCGCGCTTCCACGAGTCGCGCACGGCGGCTTCGAGCGCCTCGGCGGGCAGTCCCGCAAGCTTGCCGGCCACACCCAGCGCGACCATGTTCGTCCAGCTGCCCGCGATGCCCTTGGCCGTCTTCTTGAACGGGACGGCGGCGTGCTGCAGGTTGGCCGTCCTGAACGCTTCGGGACATTCGCCCTGGTCGGGATCGCCGATCACGAGTCCGCCGGGAACGAGCGGGATCTCGTCCGCGAACTGGTGGATGTTGAGCCAGTCGATCGCGAGCAGCACGTGGAAACCGTCGTCGAGCGTATCGACGGGCGCGTCGCCGATGCGCACGAGCGCGGCGGCCTCGCCGCCGCGGATCTGGGGACCGCTCGTGCGCACCATCAGGCCGTAGCATCCCGCCCTGGCCGCGGCCTCGAGCAGCAGGGTGCCCGCCGTCATCACGCCGCTGCCGCCGCTGCCCGCGAGCGCGATGGAGATGCCGTTGGTTGCGCGCTGGATGCGCAGCGCGGTATCTTGCTCGTTCGTGCGTGTGTCGATCGTCGTTGCCAGGGCTTCCACGTGATCTCCCCCGCGGTCAAAAGCGCATGCGTGCCATTAGATGCGGCGAGGCGCCGGTGCTCAATTGATGCAGATCAATGCGGCGCCAAATCCCGCCGCGCAAGATGCGGCTAAATCGGTATTGCGGTACCGTAATGCCAGAATAGGCGCAGGCGGACAGCGCGTCAAGCCGCCGGCGCGAAGGCGAAACCCCACCAGGAGGACACAGTCGATGAGCATTGCAGCGCACCGCTGGCTGATGGTTGGACGCGACGCTCCGCTCGAGCGCGCGAGCTTCGACGCGACGCCGGGAGCGGGCGAGGTCACGGTGGCGGTCGCCGGTTGCGGCGTGTGCCACACCGACCTCGGCTATTACTACGACGGCGTGCGTACCAACGTTGCGCTGCCGCTCGCGCTGGGTCACGAGATCAGCGGCCGCGTCGTCGCCGCCGGCGAGGGCTGCAGCGCGTGGCTCGGCAAGGCCGTGATCATCCCGGCAGTGCTGCCGTGCGGCGAGTGCGACCTGTGCAAGCGCGGCCTGGGTACGATCTGCCGCAAGCAGAAGATGCCCGGCAACGACATCCAGGGCGGCTTCGCCTCGCACATCGTGGTCCCCGGCCGCGGCCTGTGCGAAGTCGACGAGCCGAAGCTCGCCAAGGCGGGCCTCGCACTCGCCGACGTGTCGATCGTCGCCGATGCGCTCACCACGCCGTATCAGTCGGTGCGCCGTGCCGGCGTCGGACCCGGCACGCTGGCCGTGGTGGTCGGCGTGGGCGGCGTCGGCGGCTACTGCGTGCAGATCGCGCGCGCGATGGGCGGCACGGTCGTCGCCATCGATGTCGACGACGACAAGCTCGCCGCCGTCGCGCAGCACGGCGCGGCATTGACCCTCAATGCGCGCACGCACGATGGACGCGCGCTCAAGACCGCGATCTCCGAATTCGCGAAGCAGAACGGACTGCGCGCCACGGAATGGGTGATCTTCGAGTGCTCCGGCACGGCGGCGGGCCAGCTCACGGCGTTCGGCCTGCTCGTCCACGGGGCCACCTTGTGCGTGGTCGGCTTCACGATGGACAAGGTCGAGGTGCGGCTCTCGAACCTGATGGCGTTCGATGCGCGCGCGCTCGGCAACTGGGGCTGTCCGCCCGAAGCGTATCCCGGCGCGCTCGCCCTGGCGCTCGAAGGCAAGGTCGCCATCAAGCCATTCGTCGAGCAGCATCCGCTCGACGACATCAATCGCGTGTTCGCGGCCGTTCATCACCGCGAGATCAAGCGCCGCGCCATCCTAGTGCCCTGAGCGGTTCCCAACGAGTGGTTCCCGATAGGAGTGAAGGAATGAATGCCCCCGCCCCACAGCCCGCCATGCGTGAATTCAAGAATCACGATCTCGTCCCCGACATCAGCAAGCCCGGAGTGCGCTACGAGAAGCGCCCCGCGCGCACGCCGGACGGCAAGGTCGCCGAAGGCCTCTACAACGCGTGGATCACGCTCGACAACCCGAGCCAGTTCAACTCGTACACGACCGACATGGTGAAGGGCGTGATCCTCGCGTTCCGCGCCGCGTCGAACGCGCGCGACGTGAGCAGCGTGGTCTTCACCGGTGTGGGCGACAAGGCCTTCTGCACCGGCGGCAACACCAAGGAGTATGCCGAGTACTACGCGGGCCAACCGCAGGAATACCGGCAGTACATGCGGCTGTTCAACGACATGGTGTCGAACATCCTCGCCTGTGACAAGCCCGTGATCTGCCGCGTGAACGGCATGCGCATCGGCGGCGGCCAGGAGATCGGCATGGCGTGCGACTTCTCCGTCGCGCAGGATCTCGCCCGCTTCGGGCAGGCCGGCCCCAAGCACGGCTCGGCACCGATCGGCGGGGCGACGGACTTCCTGCCGCCAATGATCGGCGGCGAGCGCGCGATGGTGGCGGGCGTGCTGTGCGAGCCGTTCTCCGCGCATCGCGCGTACTGGTGGGGCATGCTGGCCGACGTGGTGCCGGCGCTCAAGGTCGACGGCAAGTTCGTCGCCAATCCGCTGGTCGAGACGCAGCGCATCGTCGACGAGCACGGGCGGCTGGTGTTCGGCGAGGCGAAGAGCGGAGATGCCGCGAAGGCGGGCAAGGACGTGCTGGCGCGCGGCACCGTCGACCTGTCGCTGCTCGACGCCAAGGTCGAGGAGCTGTGCGCCAAGCTGCTGCTCACGTTCCCCGATTGCACGACCAAGACCCTCGAGGAGCTGCGCAAGCCGAAGCTCGAGCGCTGGAACAACAACAAGGAGAACTCGCGTGCGTGGCTCGCGCTCAACATGATGACCGAGGCCCGTGCCGGTTTCCGCGCGTTCAACGAAGGTACCAAGGCGTCGCGCGAGGTCGACTTCATCGCGCTGCGCCAGGCGCTTGCGCGCGGTCAGGGCTGGGACGAGGAGTTCACGGAAAGCCTGATGCCGGTGCATCACAGCTAGGCGCGAAAGCCATGACCGACGCTATGACTCCGGCCCCGGTGCCGGCGGCAAGCTGGACGGAGCGCGACGGCGCGCTGCTGCGCCTGCGCCTCGCGCGGCCCAAGGCCAACCTGGTCGACGCGGCGATGATCGCGGCGCTGACCGCCGCGCTCGTGGCCGCCCGCGACGCTCGCGCGTTGCGCGGCGTGCTGCTCGATGCCGAGGGTCCGCATTTCAGCTTCGGTGCGAGCGTGGAGGAGCACCTCGCCGACCGATGCGCGCAGATGCTGCGCTCGCTGCACGAGCTCGTGCGCACGATGGTCGAGTTCCCGGTGCCGATCCTGGTCGCCGTGCGGGGGCAGTGCCTCGGCGGTGGCCTGGAGGTCGCGATGGCGGGCGGACCGATCTTCGCTGCGCCCGAGTCGCACTTCGGGCAACCGGAGATGAAGCTCGGCGTGTTCGCGCCCGCGGCGTCGTGCCTGCTGCCCTATCGCGTCAACCAGACCGGCGCGGAAGACCTGCTGTTCTCGGGACGATCGATCACCGTGCAGGAGGCCCATCGCATCGGCCTCGTGCACGAGATCGCGGAGAACCCGGAAGCCGCAGCGCTGGACTATTTCGAGACGCACCTCGCACCGAAGAGTGGGGCGTCGCTGCGTTGCGCGGTGGCGGCCGCGCGGGCGCCGATGATCGCGGATGTCCGCCGCCGACTGGCCGACGTCGAGGCGCTTTACCTCGACCGACTGATGCAAACGCACGACGCGAACGAGGGCCTCGCCGCCTTCCTCGCCAAGCGTGCACCCGTGTGGGAGAACTGCTGATGACCACGTCCCCCTCAGTTTCCTCGGTTGCAGCCATCGTCGAGCGCTGCGAAACCCTGTTCGAGGATCTCGACTTCAAGGCGGTCAAGGCCTGGAAGGCCGCAGTGCCCGGGCGCAAGGCCATCGGCTACATGCCCGTGTACGTGCCGCGCGAGCTGATCCACGCGGCGGGCATGCTCTCGGTCGGCATTCTGGGCGGCGGCGACCAGCTCGAGGTCATCCAGGGCGACGCCTACTACCAGAGCTACATCTGCCGCATACCGCGCTCCACCATCGAGCTCGGGCTCACCGGCCGGCTCGACTGCCTCGACGGCATGCTGTTCCCCTCGATCTGCGACGTGATCCGCAACCTGTCGGGGATGTGGAAGCTGCTGTTCAAGGACAAGTACGTGCGCTACCTCGACGTCCCGCAGAACTACGAGGACGAGGTCGGCGGCAAGTTCTACGTGCAGGAGCTCGAGGCGATCCGCGAGGACCTCGGGCAGCTGCGCGGCAAGCCGATCAGCGACGCCGAGCTCAATGCGTCGATCGCGGTGTTCAACGAGAACCGCCTCGCGATTCGCGACCTGTACACGTATCGCGCCGCGAAGCCGTGGCAGGCGCCGACCTCGGAGGTGTACCTGCTGCTGCGCGCGGGGATGATCCTGCCCGTCGAGGAGCACACGGCGCTGGTGCGCGAGTACCTTGCCGCGACCGACGCGGTACCGCGTGCCAAGCGCGACAATGCGCGCATCGTGCTCACGGGCGCCTTCTGCGAGCAGCCGCCGCTGTCGCTCATCAAGTCGATCGAGATGGCGGGCTGCTACATCGTCGACGACGACTTCATGCTCGTCACGCGCTGGCTGCTCGACGACGTTCCGACCGACGGCAATCCGCTGCTGGAGCTCTCGAAGGCCTTCCTGCATCGCTCGGCATCGACGGCGGCGAAGTACGACGTCACGCGCGAGGAGAAGGGCGTGTTCCTGATGAACCAGGTCAAGAAGAACGGGGCCGAAGGCGTGGTGTTCGCCGCGCCGTCGTTCTGCGATCCCGCGTTGCTCGAGCGGCCCATGCTGCAGGACGTGCTGTCGCGTTACAAGATCCCGCACACCGCCTTCAAGTACGCGGAGAACACCGGGCAGATGGCCCCGATCCGCGAGCAGGCCGGCACGTTTGCCGATTCCATCAAGCTGTGGAGCGCGGCCTGATCAGGGCAAGCGAACGCATCCCCGTCCACTGACCGACAGAGCCAAGCCATGACCTCGCCGATCCAAGTGATGCCGTCCTCCGCTCCCGCGAAGAAGCCCGTCAACGTCCAGAAGGAGGACGCGATGTGGCTGCAGAAGGAGATGATCAACGCCAACTACCACGACCTGGCGGTCGCGCACGGCCAGAACCGCAAGGTGGCGGCGACGTTCGTCCCCGGGAACCTCAACGAGCTCCTGATGTGCTTCGACTTCGCGCGCAGCCTGCCGGAGACGAATGCGCTCCAGAACGGCATGCGCAAGAAGTCCGGCAAGATGATCATGGACGCCGAGCGCGACGGGCAGTCCGAGGACGTGTGCACCTACGTCAAGGCGGACCTCGGGATGATGATGGGCGGCGAGGTCGGCCCCACCGGCGAGGTGCTGCCGCGGCCCGACCTCCTGCTGCTCTCCTATACCGGCTGCTTCACGTTCATGAAGTGGTTCGAGCTGATCCGCCACAAGTACGGCTGCGACACCGTGATGTTGCACGTGCCGTACCAAGGCGAGGGCAAGGTCGCGCCGAACATGCGCGACTACGTCGTGAAGCAGCTCAAGGAAACGGTCATCCCGAAGCTCGAGCAGGTCTCGGGCGTGAAGTTCGACATCGACCGCCTGCGCCAGTACATGAAGGAATCGCAGAAGGCCGAGGAGGATCTCGTCGCGGTGCTGCAATCCGCGAAGAACCGGCCCTCGCCGATCGACGGCTACTTCGGTGCGGTCTACTACATCGGCCCGATCTTCACCGCGTTCCGCGGCACGCCGGAAGCGACGGAGTATTACCGCGTGCTGCGCGGCGAGATCGAGCAGCGCGTGCGCGAAGGCAAGGGTCCCGTCACGCCCGACGGCGAGATGGGCGAGGAGAAATATCGCCTGGTGGTGGAAGGCCCGCCCAACTGGACCAGCTTCCGCGACTTCTGGAAGATGTTCTACGAGGAAGGTGCCGTCGTCGTGTCGTCGACGTATGCCAAGGTGGGCGGCCTGTACGACTTCGGATTCAGGCACAACCCGGACAAGCCGCTCGAATCGCTCGCCGACTATTGCCTCGGCTGCTACACCAACCTCAACCTGCCGTCGCGCGTCGACATGATCTGCAAGTACATGGACGAGTACCAGGCCGACGGGCTGCTCATCAACTCGATCAAGAGCTGCAACAGCTTCTCGGCGGGGCAGCTGCTGATCCTGCGCGAGGTGGAGCGGCGCACGGGCAAGCCGGCGGCGTTCATCGAGACCGATCTCGTCGATCCGCGCTACTTCTCGGCGGCGAACGTGAAGAACCGGCTCGAGAGCTACTTCCAGATGATCAAGCAGAAGCGCGCCGCGACGGTCGCGCACTGAACACCGTTCGAGGGACATCATGCGCTGCTTCATCGGCATCGACCTGGGCTCCACGACCACCAAGGCGGTGGTCATGGACGAGGACCAGAACGTCATCGGCCGCGGCATCACCAACTCGCGCTCGAACTACGACACGGCGGCCGCCATCGCCAAGCAGGAAGCGCTCGTCAACGGCCGCTTCCATCTGTTCCGGCAGGCGCTCGCGGACACCGGCGCGCTCAACGGCTCGCTCGATACTTTCCTGGCACAGCTCGAGCGCGACTTCCGCCTCGAGCAGTATCTCGAGCAGCTGAAGGACCTCGAGCAGACCTGCCAGCGCAGCCTCGCGACCGCCAAGTTCGGCGAGAGCACGGGCGCGGTTGCCGCCGCGCTCACCGAAGTGTTCAAGCGCCTCACGCTGGAGGCGCCCGCGCTGTTCGCGCCAGGCGCCAAGCGCAAGTCGGATTTCTTCCGCGACATCGCGGGCAGCCAGTACCTCGCCACCGGCGAGGCGGTCGCCAAGGAAGCGGGCATTCGCTACGACTTCCTCCTGAACGTCTTCGACCGCTCGATCATCGAGGTCGAGAACCGCGTGTACGGCGACTCGATCAAGCGCCATCTGCTCGACGCCTTGGGCCGCACGTTCATCGCGTTGCCGGAGACGGCGAGCCGGCGCGAGCAGGTCGAGGCGCCGATCAAGGGCCTGCTCGACGTCGAGATGGAGGAGACGTACGTCGTCGGCACCGGCTACGGCCGCGCGCGCCTGCCGTTCTCGAAGGAGCACATCCGCTCGGAGATCCTGTGCCACGGCCTCGGCGCGCACGTGATGTATCCGCACACCGCGACGGTGCTCGACATCGGCGGCCAGGATACGAAGGCCATCCAGGTCGACCCGAACGGCATCGTCGAGAGCTTCCAGATGAACGACCGCTGCGCGGCGGGTTGCGGGCGCTATCTCGGCTACATCGCCGACGAGATGAACATGGGCCTGCACGAGCTCGGCCCGCTCGCCATGAAATCGACCAAGACCGTGCGCATCAACTCGACCTGCACGGTGTTCGCGGGCGCGGAGCTGCGCGACCGGCTCTCGCTCGGCGAGAAGCGCGAGGACATCATGGCGGGGCTGCATCGCGCGATCATCCTGCGCGCGATGTCGATCCTCGCGCGCTCCGGCGGGATCCGCGACCAGTTCACGTTCACCGGCGGCGTGGCGAAGAACGAGGCGGCCGTGAAGGCGCTGAAGGACCTCGTGCGCGAGAACTACGGCGAAGTCACGCTCAACATCAATCCCGATTCCATCTACACCGGCGCCCTCGGCGGGGCCACCTTCGCGTGGCGCGCGGTGATGGAAGAGGGCAAGAGCATCGAGGCCCGGGCGTAGGAAGAGGAGAAGCCATGCAAACCAGTCCTGCAAGTGCCGCGGAAACGGCAAGATTCGAGCGCCCGACGGGCGAGCGGGTGCTCGACGCGACGACCGTCTACACGATCGGCATCGACATCGGTTCCGGTGCCGTGAAGACCGTGCTCTTCCGCTCGGTCGACGGGCGGCCCGAGTGGCTCGCCAAGCGCTGCGAGCGCATCCGCCGCCGCGATCCGATGACGCTCGCGTCGGAGGGAAGCGACGGCGTGCTGGAGGACGCCGGCGTATCGCCCGACGCGATCGACTACATCGCCACGACGGGCGAGGGCGAGAACGTCAAGTTCGCGACCGGCCACTTCTACTCGATGACCACCCACGCCCGCGGCGGCGTCTTCCTCAATCCGCAGGCGCGCGCAGTCGTCGACATCGGCGCGCTCAACGGCCGCGCCATCTACATCGACGAGCGCGGCAAGGTGCTGTCGTACAAGATGACGAGCCAGTGCGCCTCGGGCTCGGGCCAGTTCCTGGAGAACATCGCGCGCTATCTCGGCGTCGCCGTCGAGGAGATCGGATCGCTGTCGCAGAGCTCGCAGACGCCCGAGAAGGTGAGCTCGATCTGCGCCGTGCTCGCCGAGACCGACGTGATCAACATGGTGTCGCGCGGCATCGCCACGCCCGATATCCTGAAGGGGATCCACCTGTCCATGGCGTCGCGAATCGTGAAGCTGCTCAAGGTCACCGGGATCAAGGAAGGCACGGTGCTCCTGACCGGCGGTCTCGCGCTCGACACGGGGCTGCTCGCCGCGATCCAGGAGGAGATGACCAACGAGAAGGTGAACGTCACCGCCGTGAGTCACCCGGACTCGATCTATGCGGGAGCGGTGGGCGCCGCGCTGTGGGGCGCGTTCCGGCACGCCAAGCTGCGCCAGCTGCAGGAGCAGGCGGCCGCCTGAACGAATTTCGAACGAGCGGCGCCGCGCGCGCGCCGGTCCGCGTCACATACGCGGAGCAACAGTCATGGCCTTGATGATCAACGAGAACTGCACGGCGTGCGATGCCTGCAAGCCCGTGTGCCCGAACGAAGCGATCGCCGTGGGCGACCCGATCTACACGATCGACCCGGCGCGCTGCACCGAGTGCGTGGGCGCGGAGGACGAGCCGCAGTGCAAGCTGGTGTGCCCGGCCGATTGCATCGTGCCGAACCCGGACTTCAGCGAGTCGCCCGACGAGCTGATGGCGAAGTACGAGGCGCTGCACGCGTAGGGGCGGAGCTGCAGGATCGGATCACGCGGCCCGCGCCTTCGCCGCACGTCGGCCGCGCACCACCGCGGTCAGCATCGTCGCGATGAACAGCGCGATCGCGATCGCGTTCCCGAGCGCGCCGACGCGCGCGATGCGCGAAGCGAGCGCATCGCCGAGCAGGCGCAGCAGCAACGATCCGTGGAGCACGATGAGCGGCGCGTAGAAGAGCGGGTGATACGGGATGTTCACCCGCAGCACCGCGGGCACGATGATCGCCGCGTGCCCGAACACCATCGAGAACACGAAGCCCAGCGCCAGCGCGTGCAGCGCTGCATCGCGCACCGGTGAGCCCGGCGTCCAGCCGTCCCACACCGCAACCAGCACCCCGCTCACCGCGAGCCACGCGTAGCCTGCGAGCAGGCACGCGGCGATGTAGCGGGTGAGGCCGCGCGCGCGGATCGTCTTGCGCGCGAGGTCCTGGCGCACGAGCCAGGCGGCGAGCGCGAGCATCGCAACACCCGAGAGCACGCGGCCCGTGCGGTCCATGCCGAGTGCGAGGCCGGCGAGCATGACGCCGATGATCGCCACGAACACGCGCGTCGCCATCCGCGAAGGCGGCATGAACCGCGACAGCTCGAGGCGTTCGGCGGCGATCGTGAGCACCAGGAAACCGAGCCACCACGGCGCGACCGCGTAGAGCGCACCGCCCGCGAGCCACCACGCGCTGCCGACGAACCAGCATCCGGCGGCGATCGCGAGCAGGACGGTGAAGATCGCGGGCTGGCGATGCGCGATCAGCACCGATGCGGCGACGAGCACGGCGCCGGCGCCGGCCGTCAGCCACGCTGCCGTCGCGACGAAGCCGGCGAGCATCGCGAGTCCGCCGGTGCCCGCGAGCAGCGGCGCCGCGTAGGCCCACGCCTGCCCGACGGCGACCGCGCGCTCCAGCGCGACCACGGCGCCGAAGAATCCGCACAGCATCAGCGCGCCGTGCAAGCCCGCGCGCGCGGCCATCGTGTCGGGCACGGTCCAGCCGAAGCGTGCGAGCCCGGCGCCGATGCCGGACACGAGCGCGACGAAGCCGAGCAGCAGCATCGGCGTGCGCCAGCGCGGCGGGACGTTGCCGGTCAGCGCTGCAGCCACGGGCAGGACTCGCGAACGAAGGCCGACGCGCGGGACGCGATGTCCCGCGTGCGGATCTACCAGCCGAAGTGCCGGCGCGCCGTTTCGGACATGCGCTCCGGCGTCCACGGCGGGTCCCAGACGAGGCGCACGTCCACGGCCGTTCCCGAGGGCGTCACCGACGCCACGCGCTCGCGCACCTGCTCGGCGATCATGTCGGTCATCGGGCACGCGGCCGTCGTCATCGTCATGTCGATGGCGACCGCGCCCGGCGCCACCTCGACGGCGTACACCAGCCCGAGGTCGACGATGTTCATCCCCGCCTCGGGGTCGTCGACCTCCTTCAGGACTTCGTGAATGGCGCTTTCGTCGGGAATCGGGTCGCTCGGGGACGTCATGGGGTCGCGGCCGCCACGCGGCGGACGAAGGGCACCCGTTGCGACGGGCGGAAGCCGACATCATAGAGGAAGCCGAGCAGCGCGAGGTCGCGCGGGGCGACCGCCGTCTCGACGCGCTCGATCTGCAGCGCCGAAAGGTTGGCGCACAGCTGCGAGAGCAGCGCGTGCGCGACGCCGCGATGCGTGTAGCCGGGATCCACGCCGATGGTATCGAGGACGGCGGTCGGTTCCGGCCGCCCGAAGTCGCCGTAGTCCGCACGCGCCATCAGAAACCCCACGACGCTGCCGTCGAGACTGGCCGTCAGCGAAACGCGCACTGCGGAATCCTCGATCGCCTCGGCGAGCTTGTGCCGGATGTACTCGCGTCGGTCGCGCCCGGTCACGTGCCGGTCGATGCGCGCGATCTCCTCGAGATCGTCGCTGCCCATCGTGCGCACGTCGCCAAGGTCGCGCGCGAGGCGCTCGAAGTGATTGTCGTGGGCCGCGCCGTAGTCGACCTCGCCGGAGGGATGGAGCGCCTCCAGGTCCCGCTCGAGCGCGGGCGCATCCAGCACGGCCTCCACCGGGCAGTCGACGATGTGGTTGGGGGCGAGCGCGAACTGCGTATGGTCGAGCCAGCGCATCATTCCATGGTCGTTCCACGCCGCCTGGGTGTGCAGGTCCTCGATGCCGTGGCGGCGGGCCCACGCCATGAGCGCGTCCAGCAGGCGCGTGCCCACGCCGTGCCCCTGGTCGGACGGACGCACGCCGATCACCTCCAGGCGCAACGCCGGGCGCTCGTGGCCGAACTCGCCCTCGAGCACGCGCGCGAGGATGTAGCCGTTCACGCCGCGCTCGTCGACGCTCGCGAGCTGCGCGTGCAACGCGGGCTCGCGGATGGCCGCTGCGAGGCGGCGCTCGACGTACGGTGCGCGCGAGCGGCCCTGGATCGCGCTGTCGATCGCGACGACGGCGTGCAGGTCGTCGCGCGTCAGTGCGCGTACCGAAGCGTGCGATAGGCTGGCGGTGCTCACGGAAGGCTCCTGTGGTTTTCGTGGGTCGGCGGGCGTTCAGGCGGAGGCGTACTCGAGCGCGAGCTCCTGGTCCGCGGGGTCGACGATGTAGTCGCTGCACGCGGGCAGCAGGGCCATCGTTTCCTTGTCGATGTGCCCGCGCAGGCGCTCGATCAGCTCGGCGATGCCGCGACGAAGCGCGGCGTGCCCCGCGGCGTCGAGCGAGTCGAGCGCGGCGGCGAGCGGCACGATGTCGGCGATAACGGCATTGATGGCGACGTGCTCCTCGGTTAGAAGCTCGCACAGGTCGCCTTCGCCGACCTCGGCGAGGCGCGGAAAGAGCGCCTCCTCCTCGAAGCCGAAGTGCTTCGGCACATGGTGCACGAGGTGCTCGTGCAGCTTGCCGACGAGGCGCGCGAAGTCGGGATCGACAGCGTCCGCCATGCGCGCGGCGCGCGGCAATGCCTGCTCGAGGCCGTTCAGCAGATCGAGCGTTGCATCGTGCTCCTCGTCGAGGAGGTGACTCACCTGTCCGGTCATGGGCGGCGGCTCCGAAGCGTAATTCGGTATCAGAGTACCGATTTAACGGCAGGCAGCCTTGATGCGGGTCAAGCGGCCGGCCGGGCTGGTCGGGCGAGGCATGGGTCGCGCGGCAGCCGGTCGGCGCGTCAACTGCCCGGACGGCCGGGATCGGCGTTGCCCGATGCGGCTTGCGCTTGCGCGGCCTCTGCGGCGGCGAGGACGCTGCCGCCGATCACGAGCTTCAGCACCTCGGTGGCGCCCTCGTAGATGCGCAATGCGCGGATCTCGCGATACAGGCGCTCGACCGCGATCCCGTGCACGACGCCGAGGCCGCCGAAGACCTGCACGGCTGCATCGATGACCTGCTGCGCGGTTTCCGTAGCGAAGAGCTTCGCCATCGACGCTTCGCGCGTGATCCGCGCGGTCGGCGACGTCGCGGGTCCATCCCGCGCGGGCGACGAGGAGCGCGGCGGCGTCGATGCCGAGCGCCATGTCGCCGAGCTTCGCCTGCGTGAGCTGCATGTCGGCGAGCGTGCGCCCGAACATCGTCCGTTCGCGCGCGCGACGCGTGGCCTCGTCCAGCGCGCGGCGCGCGAATCCGAGCGCCGCCGCGCCCACCGTCGAGCGGAAGACGTCGAGCGTGCCCATCGCGATGCGAAAGCCCTGGCCCGGCGCGCCGAGCATCGCGTCTGCGGGCACGGGACAGTTCGAGAACCGGACCGTCCCGAGCGGATGCGGCGCGATCACCCTGATCGGCTCGACCGCGATCCCGGGCAGGTCGGCTTCGACGATGAACGCCGAGACGCCCTTGGTGCCCGGCGCTTCGCCGGTGCGCGCGAACACGACGTACTGCGTGGCGATACCGGCGTTCGAGATCCACGTCTTCACGCCGTCGAGGCGCCAGCCGTCGCCGTCGCGGGTGGCGGTGGTGGCGATGGCGGCGGCATCGGATCCCGCGTCGGGTTCCGACAACGCGAACGCGCCGATGCGCTCGCCGCTCGCGATCGCCGGCAGGATCGTGCGCTTCTGCTCCTCGGTGCCGAAGAGCGAGATGGGGGCGCTGCCGAGGCCCTGCATGGCGAGCGCGAAATCCGCGAGACCCGAGGCGCGGGCGAGCGTCTCGCGGGCGATGCAGAGGCTGCGTACTTCGAGCTTCGGGCGCAGGCCGCCATATGCCTCGGGCACGCACGCCCGCAGCATGCCCGCCGCGCCGAGGGCCCGCACGAGACGTGCGACGCACGCGTCGACCGCTTGCGGATCCTCGTCGCGCTCGGAGACGAGCGCCGGCAGCGCGTCGGCCGCCCAGCGCTCGAGCGCTTGCGCTTCGGCCCGATGGCCGGCGTCGAAGAACGGCCAGGAGAACGCGTCGTCCCGCACGTCAGCGCCCGTGTGCATGCCGACCGTCGGTCGAGCACGCGTGAGGTGGGCACCGCGGTGCCCGCGCTCCCGCCCGCCCGGATCGACGCGACGCCACCGTCAATTGCCTTCGAACACCGGCTTCTGCTTCGCGACGAACGCGTGATACGCGCGCTCGAAGTCCTGCGTCTGCATGCAGATGGCCTGCGCCTGCGCCTCGGCCTCGATGCACTCGCCCAGGCCCGAATTCCATTCCTGCCAGAGCATGGTCTTGGTCATCGCGTGCCCGAACGTCGGGCCGTCGGCGAGGCTCTGCGCCATCGCGGTCGCGTCTTCCAGCAGGCGCTCCGGCTCGACGAGGCGGTTGTAGAAGCCCATGCGCTCGGCTTCCTCGCCGCCGACGACGCGACCCGTGTAGAGCAGATCGGCCGCGCGCGACAGCCCGATGAGGCGCGGCAGCAGCGTGCACGCCCCCATGTCGGCACCGGCGAGACCGACGCGCACGAACAGGAACGCGAGCTTGCTGCGCGCGGTGGCGAAGCGCATGTCCGAGCCGCACGCGATCATCGCGCCCGCGCCCGTGCACACGCCGTCGATGGCGGAGATGATGGGCTGCGGACACATGCGCATGGCCTTGACCATGTCGCCGGTCATGCGCGTGAAGCGCAGCAGTCCCGGCATGTCCATCTTGACGAGCGGGCCGATGATCTCGTGCACGTCGCCGCCGGAGCAGAAATTGCCGCCTTCGCCGGTGAACACGACGGCCTTGATGTCCGTGGCGTAGACCATCTCGCGGAACAGATCGCGCAGCTCGCCGTAGGAATCGAACGTGAGGGGGTTCTTGCGATCGGGCCGGTTCAGGGTGATGGTCGCCACCTTGCCCGAGACCGCATAGTGGAAATGGGATGCCTTGTAATCGGCGAGCTTGATCTGCTTCATGTGCGCTCCGGCTGTAGAAGGAAGGGACGGTTCATCCGGCCATGGTGAGGCCGCCGCTGACGCTCAGGACCTGACCCGTAATGTAGCTCGACCGGTCGCAGGACAGGAACAGCACCGCGTCGGCGACCTCGGATGGCTTGCCGAAGCGGCGGAAGGGGATGGCCTTCTTGAAGGCGTCGAGCACCTTCTCGGGCACCGCCATGAGCAGCGGCGTCTCGGTCGGGCCGGGACACACGCAGTTCACGTTGATGTTGTAGCGCGCCATCTCGCGCGCGAGCGACTTCGTGAACGCGATCAGGCCGCCCTTCGCACCGGAGTAGACCGTCTCGCCCAGGCTGCCGACGCGGCCGGCATCGCTCGAGATGTTCACGATCTTGCCGCTGCCGCGCTCCATCATCTTCGGCAGCAGCGCCTTCACGAGCTTCATCGGGCCGACGAAGTTCAGGGCCACGAGCTTGTCCCAGAAATCGGGCGTGCCTTCCCAGAACGGCTTCGTCTGGCCCCAGCCGGCGCCGTTGACGATGATGTCGACGGCGCCGTGCTTCGCCTCGACCGCGCGCGCGAACGCCTCGATCGATGCGTCGTCGGTGACGTCGACCTGCAGGAACGAAGCGTTCCCGCCGTTGCCGCGAATCGAGGCGACGGTGCGCTCGCCCTTCTGCGCATCGATGTCCGCCACCACGACCGTGGCGCCCTGCACCCGCGAGCGCTTCCGCCGTCGCCTGGCCGATGCCGGAGCCCGCCCCGGTCACGACCGCGATCTTGCCCGTCACTTTCATCACACTCTCCTTCGGTTAGCTCTTCGCGAGGAATTCGGCGACCTTGCGCCGGGTCTCGTCCTGCTCGTACAGCTTGCGGGTTTCGGCGAGCTCCTCCGCGAAGCCGTCGCTCCAGGGATCGTTCTGCACGGCGATGCAGCGCTTGTTGGCGGCGAGCGCGATGCGCGGCATCGCCGCGATGCGTGCCGCGGTCGCGCTCGCGAATTCGGCCAGCGTCGCGCGCGGCTGCGCCCACTGCACGACGCCGAGGCGCAATGCCTCCGCGCCGTCGATCAGCTCCGCGCCGAGGATGAGGCGCTTGGCGACGCCGGGACCGCACAGCCGCGTGAGGCGCTGCGTGCCGCCCGCCGCGGGCAGCAGGCCCAGGCGCGCTTCGGAGAGGCCGAGCTTCGCTTCCAGCGCCGCGATGCGCAGGTCGCACGCGAGCGCGAGCTCGAGGCCGCCGCCGATCGCGGCGCCCGCGATCTCGGCCACCGTGATCACCGGCGCCGATTCGAGCCGCGCGTAGAGACGCTGCATGCGGGCGACCACGGCGAGCATCTCGCCGGGCCCTTGCGGCGTCGAGAAGCACGACTGCATCAACGCGAGATCGGCGCCGGCGCAGAACGCCTTCTGGCTGCTGCGCAGGTGCAGCACGCACACGTCTTCGTCGGCGCACGCCGCGTCGAGCGCGGCGTCGAGTGCGGCGAGAAGGGCGTCGTCGAGCGCGTTCACCGGCGGACGCGCCAGCGTGGCGACGAGCACGCGGCCTTCGCGCGTCGTCGTCAGCACCGGCGATGCACCGCGCTCGGTCATGGCGCTTCGCCCGGTCAGGATGCCGCCGGGGTGAGCGGCGTCTCCGTCGCGTTCTGGGCCGCGTGCAGTGCGACGAGCTTGCGGCGCAGGAGCTTGCCCGTCGCAGTGCGAGGCAGCGCGGTGATCGGCATCACCCAGCGCGGGCGCTGGTATTGCGGCAGCGTCGTGGCGACCGCCTCGACGTCGCGCTGCACGCTCGCTTCGAGCTCGGGCTTGGTCGCGTAGAAGAACGCCACCGCGGCGACGCCATCGGCATCGGGCACCGACACGGCCGCAGCTTCGGCGATCGCAGCCGACGCTGCACCGAGGCGCTCCTCGAGCGCAACGAGATCCACCCAGCGGCCGTGGATCTTGACGAGCGAGTCCTCGCGGCCGGCGAAGCGCCAGCGTCCGTCGTCGCTGCGCTCGAAGAGATCGCCGGGGACGAAGGCGCCGTCGCGGAAGCTCTCGGCTTGCGCGTCCGGCCGCTTCCAGTAGCCGAGCGCCACCATCGGTCCCGCGATCCGGATGCGCGTCGGTGCACCCTCGCTCGCGGCGTTCAACGGCCGGGCGTCCACACCCGGGGTGGGGGAGAGCAGCTCGCCGTCGCCGGCGTTGAACAGCACGAGGCTCAGGACTTCGGAAGCGCCGAACCCGTTCTGGATCACGATGCCCGTCTGGCGCTGCCATTCGTTGCGCAAGCCCGAGGGCAGGGCCTCGCCCGCCGAAACGCAGACGCGCAGGCCGTTGGACGCGAGCCCGGGCGCAACGCCGGACTTGAGCAGGTTGCGATACAGGGACGGCACGCTGAACAGCACGGTCGGTCGGTGCTCCGCGATCGTCTGCGCCACGCTCGCCGGCGTCGGCCAGCGCGGATCGAGGATCACGGTCGCCCCGAGCTTCAGTCCCGCGAAGAAGCTGTTGCCGAGCGGATAGGCGAAGAAGAGCTTCGAGCTCGCGAACAGGCGATCCGCCGCGGTCACCCCGAGAAGATCGGCCGCGACGCGCTCGACCTGCGTCGCGAAACGGTGCGCGTGCATCACCGCCTTGGGTTGCCCGCTGCTCCCCGACGAGTGACACCAGAAGCACGGCTCCTCCGGTGCCATCGCTTCGGCCGGCATCGGGCCCGCCGCCGCCAGGTGCTCGAGCCAGGCATCGAGCGCGACCACGTCGTCGCAGAACGGCGCCGGCGCCTCGTCGCGATCGAGCGCGAGCACGTGCCGGAACGCGCCTTCGTTGAGCACGTACTGCCAGTCCGGCGCGGGAATCCGCGGATTCACCCCGACCGCCACGCCGCCGGCCCAGATCACGCCGAGATAGGCGACCGCCCACTCGATGCTGTCGGGCAGCTTGATCGCGACGCGATCGCCGCGGGCGAGCCCGAGCTCGCGCCATGCCGAGCCGGCACAGGCGACGGCATGGGCAAGCTCGTCGTATCGCATGCTGACGTCGCCGCACACGAATGCCTTGCGGCGTGGATCGTGGCCCGCGAGCAGCAGCGAAGCGGCGTTCATCGTCATGATGGTCTCCGGCAGCGAACGCGGCACGCCGCTACGCTGCAAGCTCCTGCACGAGGCGACGGGCGAGTGCCGCCGCGACCTGGCGCCGGTAGTTCGCCTGCGTGACCGTGGTGCGCATCGGGCTGACCTGCTTCTGCACGAGCTTGCCGATGGCCGCGAGCACGTCGGCATCGACTGCCTTGCCGATCAGGTCGTCGGTGCCGTCGAGCACGATCGGGCACGAGTTGGTGCCGGTGAGGCCGATGCGCAGGGCCGCGATGCGGCCGTCGCGCAGCGCGAGCGAGCAGGCGACCCCGGCGAGCGGAAAGTCGATCGAAGCGCGCGCGCGCGCCTTGCGGTAGCCGCTTGCGCTGCCCTCGGTCCCGCGCGGCACGTGCACCCGCGTGACGAGCTCGTCGCGCGCGAGCGTGAGCGGCGCGGCGCCGTCGTCGCGGTACAGATCGGGCAGCGGCATGCGGCGCACGCCGCGCACCGAGGCGATCTCCACGTCGGCATCGAGCGCCAGCAAGGCCGCCGCGACGTCGCCGGAGAAAGCGGCGTGGCAATGGTTGCCCTGCGGTGCGACGTGGCACGTCTCGCCGCCGCGCTTCAGGCAATAGCCGTTGGACGCGCGCCACCATTCGCTCTGGTTGTAGAACACGCAGCGCGTGTCGACGCACAGGTTGCCGCCGAGGGTCGCCACTGCGCGATGCCCGGGCGCGGCGACGCTTGCGGCCGCCTGCGCGAGCGCCGGGTAGCGCCGCGCGATCTCTCCATCGCTCGCGATGCGCGCGAGCGTGACGCCTGCGCCGAGCACGAGGCCGCCGCTCCACTCGATGCCGGCGAAGTCCTGCACCGCGGAGAGGTCGATCAGCACCGGCGGATGCTCGATGCGCCGGCGCAGGTTGGGTACGAGGTCCGTGCCGCCGGCGATCACGCGCGCGCCGGGATCTTTCGCGAGCAGGGCCGCGGCGTCCGCGACCGTGTGCGGGTGCTTCAACTCGAAGGGACGCATCGACTCCATGTTCAGCCCTTCACCGGGGCGGCGTCGCGTGCAGCCTTGCTCTGGCGCAGACGCTGCGCGCGGCGCCGCGCCTGCAGGGCCTCCAGCACGCGATCGGGCGAGGCCGGCAGCTCGTTCAGGCGCAAGCCGAGCGCATCGCAGATCGCATTCGTGAGGGCGGGCGGAAAGCCGTGCAGCGCGCCTTCGCTCGCTTCCTTCGCGCCGAAGGGCCCGAGCGGATCGTGCGTCTCGACGAGCTTCACCTCGATCGGCGGGGACTCCATGATCGTCGGGATGCGGTAGTCGAGCATGTTGGGCCGCAACGGAAGACCGTCCTGGTACTTCGTTTCCTCGGACAGCGCCTGGCCCATGCCCATCCACACGGCGCCCTGCACCTGGCCCTCGACGGCGAGGGGATTGATCGCGAAACCGCAGTCGTGCGCGACCCACACGCGCTCGACCGTCACCATGCCGGTGTCCTCGTCGACCGCGACCTCGACCACCTGCGCGGCGTACGAGAAGCCGGCGGTCGAGCCCACGGCTGCACCGCGGAACTTGCCGCCCTGCGTTTCCGGCGGCGTGGACCACGCGCCCTTGACCGTCAGCGTCCCGCCGTCCGCCAGCGCGGCCTCCACCACCTGGTTGAACGCGAGCACGCGATCCGTGCCGGTCACGCAGCAGCGCTCGCCTTCCCACTCGATCTCGTCGGCGCTCGCTTCGAGCTTCTTCGCGGCTGCGGCGACGAGCACGCGCTTCAGCTCCGTGGCGGCGCGCAAGGCCGCATTGCCGACCATGAACGACACGCGCGAGGAGTACGAGCCGTTGTCCTTGGGCGTGAGCGCGCTGTCGCCGGCGATGACGCGGATGCGCGCCATCGGCAGCTCCAGAACCTCCGCCACGACCTGCGTGAGCAGCGTGGACGAGCCCTGGCCGATGTCGGCCGCGCCGGTGAGGATCGTGATGCCGCCGTCGAAGTCGAGCTTGAGGTTCACGACCGCGTGCGGCTCGCCGCTCCAGTGCACGGGCTTCGCCGATCCCGACACGTAATGCGAGCACGCGACCCCGAGGCCGTGGCCCGGCGGAAGCTTGCCGCGGCGCGTCTTCCAGCCCGACGCCTCCTCCACCCAGTCGAGGCACGCCGGGATGCCGTACGAATTGACCTGCAGGTCGTTGATCGTGCGCCACGGCGGGCTGATGAGATTGGCGCGGCGCACCGCGAACGGATCGAGCCCGAGCTTGCCCGCCATGATGTCGAGCATGGACTCGAACGCGTGCCGCGCATCGACGGCACCGTGGCCGCGCATCGCGCCGCACGGCGGCGTGTTGGTGTACACGCGAAAGCCGCGGTACTTCACCGCCGGACAGCGCGTAGATCGCGTGCAGCAGCGCGCCGGCATAGAGGATCGTGACGAGGCCGTAGCCGCCGTACGCGCCGCCGCGCTGCACGATATCGCAATCGACGGCGGTGATCTCGCCGGTCTTCGTCATCCCGAGCTTCACGCGGATGTCGGTTTCCGGGCGGCCGCGGTGGGTGAGGAAGGCGTCCTCGCGCGAGAGCTCGAGCTTCACGGTGCCGCGCGCCGCACGTGCGAGCGCCGCGGTGACCATCTCGAAATTGAGCGGCTCCACGCGATGCCCGAAGCCGCCGCCGACGAAGGGCTTCACCACGCGAATGCGCGAGGTGTCCATGCCCAGGCACTGCGCGATCGTGAGGTGCAGGTAGTAGGGAACCTGCGTCACGGAATGCATGGTGAGGCGGTCGTGCTCCGGCTCGTACACGCACACCGACGCGTTGAGCTCGATCTGGCCGTGCGCGACCTCGGCGTAATGGAACGTCTCCTCGTGCACGAGGTCCGCGCGGGCGAAGCCGCCGTCCACGTCGCCGAAGAGCTGATCGACCTCGCGCTCGACGTTGCCGGCCTTCTTCTCGTGCAGGAGCACCGCGTCGGGCGCGCGCGCCTCGGCGGCGCTGAAGTACGCCGGCAGCGGCTCGATGTCGAGCACGATCGCGGCGAGCGCGGCCTCGGCCGCGGCTTCGTCGATCGCGGCAACGGCCGCGAGCGGCTCGCCGCGGTAGCGCACCTTGCCGCGCGCGAGCGGCCACTCGTTCTGGGCGATGGGAATCACGCCATAGGGCGCTGCGAAGTCCTCGCCCGTGATCACCGCACGCACGCCGGGAATCGCGCGTGCCGCGGCCGTGTCGATGCCGCGGATGACGCCGTGCGCCACGGGGCTGCGCAGGATGCGCCCGACCAGCGCGTCGCCGAACGGCAGGTCCGCCGTGTAGCGCGCGCTTCCGGTGACTTTCTCGATGCCGTCGACGAGCGGGGTGCGCTGCCCGATCGCGTGCGCCCGCTCGGCGGTTTCGCTCGCGACGGCGTTGCCTTGCCCCGACCGCGTGCGGTCATCCATGGCACGGCTCCCCGGCCGCCGCCTGCACCGACTCGATGATCTTCACGTAGCCGGTGCAGCGGCACAGATTGCCCGACAGCGCGGCGCGGATCTCCGCCTCGGAAGGATTCGGATTGCGCCGCAGCAGCCCTTCCGCGGCCATGATCATTCCCGGCGTGCAGAAGCCGCATTGCGTTCCGAGCTTCTCGTGGAACGCGCGCTGCAGCCGGCTCAGCTCGCCCGCCGGTCGAGAGACTCTCGATGGTCTCGACGTTGCGGCCTTCGCAGGTCGCGGCCAGCGTGATGCAAGCGAGGCGCGGCACGCCGTCGATCAGCACCGTGCACGCGCCGCACTCGCCGCCGTCGCAGCCCTGCTTGGTGCCCGTGAGGCCGACCGTCTCGCGCAGGTAGTCGACGAGCAGCGTGTGATCGGCGATCGCGTCCTCGCGCACGCGGCCGTTGACGTTGAGGGTGAGGATTCGCTTGGGCATCGGGGGTCCGGTTGCGGGCGGCTCAGGTCTTCGGGCGCAGGTCGCGCACGCGCACGGCCTTGCCCTGGGAGCGGGGAATGGTGCCGGGCGCCTTCACGACGACGTCGGTGCTGATGCCGACCAGCGACTTCACGTGATGCTGCACCTCGCGCGCGAGGGCGGGCTGCTGATCGTCGGGCACCCCGGGCTGCGCCTCGACCTCGATCGTCACGTGATCGAGGCTGCCGCGGCGCTCGACGACGAGCTGGTAATGCGGCGCCACGCGCGGCAATCCGACGAGCACCGCCTCGACCTGCGACGGGTACACGTTGACGCCGCGGATGATCAGCATGTCGTCGTTGCGCCCCGTGATGCGCAGGATGCGCAGGTGCGTGCGGCCGCACTCGCACGGCGCGGTGGTGATGCGGGTGATGTCGCGCGTGCGGTAGCGCAGCATGGGCAGCGCTTCCTTGGTGAGCGTCGTGATCACGAGCTCGCCGGCCTGGCCTTCGGGCACCGCATGGCCGGTGTCGGGATCGAGCACCTCGAACAGGAAGTGATCCTCCCAGCCGTGCAATCCGGCCTGGCATTCGCACTCGCACGCGACCCCCGGGCCCATGATCTCCGACAGGCCGTAGATGTCGATGGCCTTGAGGCCGATGCGCGCCTCGATCTCGCGCCGCATCGCATCGCTCCAGGGCTCGGCTCCGAACACGCCGATCTCGAGCTCGCTTTGGCGCAGATCCATCCCCTGCTGCTCGGCCATTTCCGCGATCGCCAGCGCGTAGGAAGGTGTTGCGCAGAGCACGCGCGCGCCGAAGTCGAGAATCAGCGCGATCTGGCGTTCCGTCGAGCCGCCGGACATCGGCACGACCGTGGCGCCCAGGCGTTCCGCGCCGTAGTGCGCGCCCAGCCCGCCCGTGAAGAGCCCGTAGCCGTACGCGTTGTGCACGACGTCCCCGGCACGTGCGCCGGCGCACGCGAGCGAGCGCGCCATGAGGTCGGCCCAGGTGTCGACGTCCTGCTCGGTGTAGCCGACGACCGTCGGCTTGCCGGTGGTGCCCGACGATGCGTGCAGCCGCATGAGGCCTTCGCGCGGCCGCGCGAACAGACCGAACGGATAGTGGTCGCGCAGGTCGGCCTTTTGCGTGAACGGCAGCACCGCGATGTCGTCGAGCTCCGTGATGTCGGACGGGAGGAGGCCCGCGGCTTCGAAGCGCTGGCGATGCAGGGTTACGTTGTCGTAGGCGTTGCGTGCCGTCGCGCGCAATCGCTCGAGCTGCAGCGCCGCGAGGCGCTCGCGCGGCATCGTCTCGGCATTGCGATGGAAATAGCGATGCGTATCGTGCGGAGCGTGCAGGCCGACCTCCGCCATCGTGGTTGCACCCATTTCCGCCTCCTTTGCTGTCCCGGCGCTTTCCACTTCAGGGGCGTGCGCCCCGCACCGGCATTTCAGCGACCCGGAAACCCTGGTTGAAGCCCGCGCGCGTGACGATGACGAGCTTGGTCCGGCTGCCGGTGGCGGCGCCCAGCGCACCGGCAATGGCTGCGACGATCGTTATCGCCGGCGACATGCCCGGCACGGGCAGCAGCAGGAAAGCGATCACGACGAGCACCAGCGGGGCGTACGTGCCGAGATGCAGCAAGTGTCGTCCCGCTGCGTCGAGCGCCGTTCGCGCGGGAGGGGCGAGCTTGCCCGCGAGGCGTTGCCGGTACGCACGCCACGTCATCGCTCGCGCGACGAGCAGGGCCGCGAACAGGACCAGGCCGGAGCGCACGCCGGCCCCGTGCACGATGTCGGTGAGCCAGAACACGCCGGCACCTTCGGCGAGGCCGGTCATGATCATCCACGGCACGAGCATCGGCTCGCGCCACGCGGGAATGCCGCGCGCCGCTTGCAGCAGCCGAGCCTGGCAATAGAGGAACGCGAGCGCGAGCAGCGCCGCGATCCAGCGCATGCCGGGAACGCCCGCTGCGGCGCCGAGCGTGGCGGCACCGAGCAGCGTGGCGACGATCGCCTCGCGCGACATCCACGACGTGCGCGGATTGCGGAACACGTTGAGCGCGCGCATGGGGCGCCCGATCTCGAGCGCGACGCATCCGAGGCCGAGGCCGACGAACACGATGCCGAGCAGCAAGAGCATCGTCGCTGCCGCGCCGCTCGCGCGCGACAGCGCCGTCACGACGATGAGGCCGCCGCCGACGCCGCCACCGATGAGGTTGCCCGCGGCGCGCCAGTCCCAGCTCGTCTGCTGCCACGGCGACGGGCCGTAGGGGATGCCGTGCGCCGGATTCCTCGGAGTGCTCATCGCGCCACCTCGCTCGCTTCGGCGAGAGCCATGGCCGCCGCCCTGAGCGCCTGCACGGGCGCCTCGGATTCCGCCTTGTCCCAGATGTAGTAGAAGCCGGGCCCGGTGCGAAGCTCCTCGTGCATGCGGAAGTGCCGGTTTGCGGCGAGGAGCTTCGACACGTTGCTCGCCGGATCGTCGATGTCGCCGAAGGCTAGCGTCTGCGGTGATGCACGCGTTCACGCACGCGGGGGTGGCCTCCGGATCGACGCCGGGCTTCAGTCCGTTCGCCAGTCCGGCGTCGATGCGGTCGACGCAGAACGTGCACTTCGTGGCGACCGCGCGCTTGCGGTCGTCCTCGCGCAGCACCTCGTCTTCCATCGGCTTGGCGTACGCATACGTCGGGCGCTCCGACTTGTAGCGCGCCTGGTAGGGGCAGGCGACCGCGCAGTACGCACAGCCGATGCAGAGGTCGTAATCGATCGTGACGATGCCGTCGGCGCGTTTCCTCGTCGCGGTCGTCGGGCACACGTCCATGCACGCGGGCTCGTCGCAGTGCTGGCAGCCCACCGGCAGGAACACGCGATGCACGTCGGGATACTCTCCCGTCTCGATGTCGAGCACGCGCCGCCACTGCACGCCGGGCGGCGTGGCGTTGGCATGCCGGCACGCCGCCGTGCAGGTCTGGCAGCCGACGCAGCGGCGCAGGTCCGCAACCATCACCCAGCGGGTCATGATCGACTCGCCGCGGCAGCGACCCGCACCCGCACGATATCCGCGCCCGAGCCGGTGGCGTCGGTCAGCTCCAGCGACATCGTGGCGAGCGAGTTCAGGCTCACCATGCCGAAGTCCTTCGCGAGCGGCGTGATCCAGTGATCGAACTGGCCGATGGCGAGCAGCGTGTCGGGTCGGATGCCCTGGCGCACGACGGCACGCCCGCGCACCGTGCGCTTCGGCGTCGAGATCTCGATCGGGTCGCCGTCGGCAATGCCGAGCTTCGCCGCCGCACTCGCGTTGATGATGACGCCGCGATGCCCGGTGATGTTCTCGGCGACCTCCTTCATGAGCTGGATGCCCATGTTCGCGCCCCACGCGTACTGCATGCTGCGCGCGGTCAGCAGCCAGAACGGGTACTCCTCGGGACGGGCGCCGGCCTTGGCGATCACGGATTCCCACACCGCCGGGAAGTCCTTCCACACGGGCAGCGTCTGGTACTCGTGGAGCTGCGTGTCCCACCAGTGCATGTCGTGCTCGTGCAGGCGGCGGCCGAGCTCGGTGCCGACGCGCATCAGCCGCTCCTGGTACGGCAGCTCGAAGCGCAGGTCCTGCTTCTGCATGGTCGGCAGCAGGTACCACTCGCGGCGCCGGAAGGGCTTCGTGAAGAGCCCGTGCTCCTTCCACCAGTCGAGCCCGTGGGCATGCGCGCCGTCGCTGACCTCGGTGCTCGCCGCACGGCACACCGCGTCCCAGATCGCCTCGCGGTCGTGCTCGTCCCCCCAGATCGAGCGAGAAGTCGCCGTGCTCGCTCTTCAGTGGCACGCCCCCCGCGCCCTTGTTGATCGCGGCGTAATACTTCTCCGACAGGCCCGTGCGATGCGCGAGCTCGGTCGCGATGTCGGTGAAGTCGCGCGCCTGCCCGTGGGGTGCGACTGCGGGTTGCCGCAGCGCGAACCCCTGGTGGTCCCAGTACGACTCCTGGTACTTGGTGCCGCCGACGCGCCACAGCTGCAGGCTCTCGAGGTCGGTTGCGTCGGGCAGCACCACGTCGGCGAAGTGGTTCGTCTCGTCGCGTGTGTACGCGAACGCGACCATGAACGGGAAGCGCGCCATCTTCTCGCCGAGCGCCTGCGTGTCCCAGAACGAGATGCTGGGATTGGTGCGGTAGACGAACCAGACCTCGGGAAGCGTCACGCGCGGCAGGCCCTTCGGGGTCTCGTCGAGGAACATCCACGAGAAGTGCGTCGGTCCGAGCGCCTGGCTCCAGGGGCCGTCCGCCGCGAGCGGGACCATCGTCCGGTACGCGTTGCGGATGTTGGGTTTCGGCGACCAACTCGCCTTGCTGGTCGTGTTGAGGGGGAAGTGCATGAAGCCGTCGGGACCGGGCTTCACGCTTTCGTGCCGGTGCGACATCGGGCGCGTCAGCCGGACCGTCGTGCCGATTATCCCGCCGGGCACCTCGAGCGCCCCGACCAGCGTCGCGAGCACCGTGCGCGCCCAGACGCACTCGAATCCGCCCCAGCCGTTGGTGACGGTCTTGCCCATGGTGATCGCGACCGGGCGGTACGGCAGCGTCAGCCCGTCGATCTCGATCGTCTGGCCGACGCACGCGTGGTCGATGAACTCGTTCGCAATCTGGCGGATCTTCTTCGCCGCGACGTCGCAGATGCGCTGCGCCCACTCCGGGCTGTATTCGCGCACGTGCTCGACGAGCCGCGAAAACGCCGTCGACCCGCTCAGGGTGCCCTCGCCGAGCACGTCATCGTCGGGGCCGATCTCGATCGCGTCGGCGGTGAACGTGCCTTCCAGCGCCTCGTCGACTCCCGGCGTGTCGAAGGGGACCGCTGCGCCGCTGCGCTGGTCGAACACGAGCGGCTTGCGCGACGACCGGTCACGAAGGTAGTAGCCGTTCGGGCCGACCAGGTACGGCGATCCCGTCTGCTTCGCGAGGAACGCTCGGTCGAGCCGATCTCGCGCGACCTCGTGCAGGAGCACGTGGATCAGCGCGAACAGGAACGCGGGGTCGGTCTTCGGCTTGATGGGCACCCACTCGGCCGAGCACGCACCGGTGACCGACAGGTGCGGCTCGACCTGCACGCGCTTCATGCCGCGCACGCGCGCCTCGGCATGTCGAGCGACGCCGGTCACGCCGCCGGCCGCCTCGATGTTCGAGCCGCAGGAGATGAGGTAGTTGCACAGCGGTGTGTCGGGCGTGACGATGAACGCGCGGTGCCAGAACTCGCCGTACAGGTGCTCCGAGTGGTAGCACTTGACGCCCTGACCGGAGCCGAAGCCCATGTCGAGCGGTCCCCATGCCGCGAGAAGAGCGGGGAACGTGCCCATGTAGGACTGCGGCGTTCCCGCGCCGCCGAAGCTTGCGGCCACGCGCGGGTAGCCCGATTCGTCGAGCAACCCCGTCTCGCGCACGCGATTGAGCCGTTCGACGATCAGCGTCATCGCCTCGTCCCACGAGATCTCGACGAACCCCGGGTCCTCGTCGCGCCCCTTCTTCGGGTTGGTCCGCTTCATCGGCGCGAGCACGCGGTTCGGGTTGTTCGTCTTTTGCACGAGGCCGTAGGCTTTCACGCAGACCTTGCCGCCCGCGGGGTGGATGCCCGCGGCGCAGAAGTTCGGCTCGACTTCGGTCGCGATCCCGTCGACGACCTTCACCGTGAGGAGGTCGGGCCCGGCGACGCATTGATAGCAATACGTCGGCACGCGTTGCGCGGTGCCGCCGCCGGCAGCCAGCGTGGACTTCATGGTCCTCCTCCGGGCGCGTGCGCCGCGCGCAGGGCGCGCGCATTTCGCACATCGATTCGTGGTTCGCCTGCCGCTTGCGCCCCGGCCCGCGCACGCTGCGGGCCGGGGCGAGGTCGGCTCCTCCTAGAGACAGCCGACGTGATTCGCTGCAGCCGCGAACGACTCGCTTTTGCGTGTGTCGGACCGCCGCCTGCTGCTAGAATCGCGTCGGAGCCATTCTGGTACCTCAATGCTGATTTTTGACTTGATTTGGATCACTCTTTGAGTCCGCGATCCGCAGCTTCGAGTGCCGCGCGCGACCCGCAGGCCCGCAGGAGCCCCTCGAAGGCGCAGCCCATCGAGGTTCGTCCGGTGCGCCGTGGCGATCTCGACCAGGTCGTCGCGATCGATGCCACCGTCACCGGCATCGAGAAGCGCGCGTACTGGGAAACCATCCATCGCCGTTACGGCCGCGACGGCACGCATGCCCGGCAGTTCCTCGTGGCCGCTGCCGGCGGCCGCGTGGCGGGCTTCATCATCGGCGAGATCCGCGACTGGGAATTCGGGTCGCCCCCGTGCGGGTGGGTGTTCGCCGTCGACGTCGCGCCATGGGCGCGGCAGAGCGGGGTGGGTGCGCAGTTGCTGGAAGCGATCTGCGCGGGATTCCGGCGTGCGGGCGTGCGCACCGTGCGCACGATGCTCGCGAGCGACAACCGTCTCGTGCTGTCGTTCTTCCGCAGCCAGGGCATGATGGCCGGCCGCTTCATCCCGCTCGAGATGACGCTCGATGACTGACGCCGCGCGCGCAGCCGCGGCGCGCCGCGCCGTGAAGCTGCAGAAGAACACCTCGCTTGCACTGTACAGCGTGCTCGAGTCCGCCGCCGATCCGGGCCGTCATGTCGCGGCGGGCGAGATCGCGGAGAAATACGGCGTGTCGGCGCATCATCTCGCGAAGGTGCTCTCCGATCTCGCGCGCGCGGGCGTGCTCGCCTCGGTGCGCGGCGTAGGCGGCGGCTACCGGTTCGCAGCCAATGCCCGCCGCCTCACGCTGCTCGACGTGATCCAGCGCTTCGAGGCGCTCGGACCGAGTGCGGGCGGACTCGGCGACGGCGAGCGCACGCCGGCCGGACGCGCGCTGCACACCGTGCTCTCCGAGATCGACGAGATGGCCAAGGCCACGTTCAGCTCGATCACGATCGAGACGATGCTGCGCCTCATCGCACGCCAGCAGCGTGTGCCGGCGCGACGGGAGCAGGCCGCGGATGCGCCGGCGAGGGACAGGAAGGCCGCGCGGAAGGCGCGCGCGGCGTCGTCGGGATAGGCCCCGGCAACGACTCGAGGAGGTACGGCGATGCGGCTATCGGGCAAGACGGCGGTGGTAACCGGCGCAGCGCAGGGGATCGGCGCGGCCGTGGCGCGGGCCTTTGCCCGCGAGGGCGCGTGCGTCGGCGTGGTGGATCTCGACCTCGCACGGGCGGAGGAGGTGGCGGCCGAGCTGCGCCACGCCGGGGCGGGTGCGGTGGGCATCGCGTGCGACGTGTCGAAGCGCGAGGACGTGGACGCGATGGTGGCCACGATGCACGAGCATTACGGGCGCGTCGACATCCTGGTCAACAACGCGGGGATCGTGCGCGCCGCGATGCTGCACAAGATGGAGATGGCGCAATGGCAGCAGGTCATCGGCGTGCATCTCACCGGCAGCTTCAACTGCCTGCAGGCGGTCGCGCCCGGGATGATGGAGCGACAGTGGGGACGCATCCTCAACGTGACCTCCACCGCCGGGATTCTCGGCACCGTCGGGCAGATCAACTACAGCGCCGCGAAGGCCGGCATCCTCGGCCTCACGCGCTCGGCCGCGCGCGAGCTCGCGAAGTACCGCATCACGGTCAATGCGATCGCACCGGGGGCGGCGACGCCGATGACGGAGACCATCCGCACCGATCCGCGGTTCAAGGAGCGCTACCTCGAGCGCATTCCGATGGGACGCTGGGCGGAACCCGACGAGATCGCTCCGGTATTCGTGTTCTTCGCGTCCGACGGCGCGAGCTACGTCACCGGCCAGGTGGTCGCCGCGGACGGCGGGATGACGATGGCCGCGTAGGCGCCCGACCCGTGACCCTGGGTCGACCCGGGTCAGCGTCCCTCGCGCGCGGAGACGACTCCCGTCGTTGCCTCCGGGGCAGCCCGGAGGTGTCAGCCGAGCGCGGCGGTGCTCGCCGGGTCGACGCCGCGGCGCGCCGCCATTTCCTCGCCGATCGTGCGCAGGGTCGCGGCATCCAGCGCCGCGGCCGCAAGCGGGATCAGGATCGCTTCCTCGCGCCTGATGTGCGCGTCGTAGGCGTTGCGCGCATCCTCCACCACGTCTTCGGGCAGGTCGGCACGCTCGCCGCGCTCGATCGCGACGAGGTACGGCCGCAGGCGCGCGACGCGCATCGCGAGGCGCTCGTGATCGCGCTCGAGCTCCTCCGCGATGCGTCGCGCTTCCTCGCCGCGCAACGCGACGAGGCGCGGGAAGATGCTTTCCTCCTCGTCGGCGTGATGGTTCACCGCCGCGGTATCGAAGTAGCGCAGCACGGCGCGCGCGGCGCTGCGAGCGTCCTCGCTGCAGCCGTGCTCGGGCAGGTGCTCGGCGAGGCGTGCGAGCGTTGCGAACTGCTTCCTGATGCGGCCGTGACACGCCTCGAGCATCCCCAGCGGATCGTCGAAGCCCGGCGCGGCATGCCCTGACAGCAGACTCGTGTTCATTGCAGCTTCCTTCGCATGCAGCGGCATCACTGCAGCAACGACAGCACGGACAGCGGGGACTTGGTGAGCGCGACCGACACGATGTACGCGAAGGTCACGATCGCGGCCACGAACGCGAGCACCCGCACGCGCGCCGGACGCCCGGGCTTGAGCGCCACGACCCCGAGCCCGATGTAGAGCGCGAGCGCCACGACTTTCGCCCACAGCCAGCCGCGCGTGCCGGCGTAGCCCAGCTGCCACGCGAGCCACAGCGCGGAGGCGAGCAGGACCGTGTCGACCACGTGCGGCACGATGCGCATCCAGCGCTGCGGCACGCGGCCGGGCGCGCTCGCAAGCCACGCGCCGCGCGCCACGAACAGCGTGATCGACAGCGCCGCCGCCGTGACGTGCACGTGGCGCATCGCGAGGTAATCGAACGCCACCGTAGGGTCAGCCTGCGGCAACCTGTGACAGCGCCGCCCGGTCGCGCAGCCGGACGCGCTCGCGCGCGAGTTCGACCCAGCCGCGATCCTCGAAGTTGCGCAGGAGCCGCGTGATCATTTCCCGTACGCTGCCGAGGGCATCGGCAAGCGCCTGGTGCGTCACCTGGATCTCGTCGCCGGATCCGGCCCGCTCCAGCAGCAGGCGCGCGAGGCGCTGATCGAGGCGGTGATACGCGACCGCTTCGACCACCTGCATCATGGCCGCGAGGCGCTCGCCGAAATTGGCGAGCACGTGCGAGCGAAACGCCGCATCGTCGGCCATCAGCGCGTTGAAGCTCGCGGCCGGGAGCATCACGAGCTCGACGTCGGTCTCGGCGAGACCCGTGGCGTCGTACTCCGCATCCGACATGAGGCAGCTCCCCGACAGCAGGCACGATTCGCCCGGCTTCACGCGATAGAGCTGCAACTCGCGGCCGTTGGGATAGCGCTGCACCACCCGCACGCTGCCTTCGAGCACCAGCGGGAACCCGGTGCACGGCGAGCGCGGCCCGAACATCGTGCTCCCCGCGGGCACGCGTCGCCACTGGCCCTCGCGCACGATGCGCTCGAGCGTGCGCTTGCCGCCGGACGCGAGCCGGGGAAAGAGTTGCGCGATGCGTTCCTCGAGCGAAGCGGTTCCGGATGGCGGCGAACCGGTATGGGCGGCGCTGGACACGGACATGCTCGGGCTCCCGAAGGTTCAAGTGGCGCTTGCCCGCGCATTCTAGTCCCTGCCGCGAGAGCCGCCGGCGCGGCGCGCGCGACGGCGGTCACGCAGGGCGCTCGCGCGGTGATTGTGATGAATATCACAGAGTTCCGACCCTCGCGCCCCTATAGTGCACTGGACACGTCAATGGAGGGCAATTCGTGATCAAGTTCGTGCTCGCACCGGCCGTGCGCCTCGGCGCAGTCGCGCTGCTCGCGGCCGCCGCGATGGCGCACGCTGCGCCCGCCTTCGACGTGGGCCCGACCGCGGAAGCCGCGGTACGCGAGTGGCCGCAGATCTACATCGCGGACGGGGTCGTCGAAGCCGTGCGCCAGACCACGGTGGCGGCGCAGGTCGCCGGGCGCATCGTCGCCTACGACGTCAAGGCGGGCGACGTGGTGCGCTCCGGCCAGGTGCTGGCGCGCATCGACGCGCGCACGGCGGACGAAGCGGTGCTCGCAGCGCAGAGTCAGGTGCGCGAGGCGGAGGCCAACCTCGGCAATGCGCAGCGCAAGCACGAGCGCAACCTCGACCTCGTCGCGCGCAAGTTCGTGAGCCAGGCGGCGGCCGACCAATCGAACGCGGAGTACAAGGCCGCGCAGGCGCAGCTCGCAACGGCGAAGGCCAACGCGGCGCAAGCGGGCGCTTCGCAGTCGTTCACCGTCGTGCGCGCGCCCTACGCCGGGGTCATCGGATCGACGGACGCGCAGCTCGGGGACATGGCGACGCAAGGCAAGCCGCTCGTCACGATGTTCGACCCGCAGGAGCTGCGCGTGAGCGCAACGGTTCCGCAGGCGACGATGGCGAAGCTGCGCCCGGGCGCTCCGGTCGTGGTGGAGATGCCCGCGCTCGCACGCACCGTGGTCGCCACGCGCGTCACCGTGGTGCCGCTCGCGGATGCGCGCACGCACACCGCTCGCGTGCGTCTCGACGTGCCTGCTGCAGCGGGGCTGCTTCCGGGCCAGTTCGCGCGGGCGCGCTTCGTGACCGGAAGCCTGCGCACGCTGGCCGTCCCGGCCTCGGCGCTGATCAACCGCGGCGAGGTGACGGCGGTCTACGTGATCGATCGCGACGGCAATCCGCAACTGCGCCAGGTGCGGCGCGGCGAAGCGCTCGCCGACGGCCAGGAGGCGATGGTCGAGATCCTCGCCGGGCTCGCGCCGGGAGAGAAGGTGGCGCGCAATCCCGTGCGTGCGGGGATGGCGCCGGTGGCGTCATCGCGCTGAAGCCATGACTTCGCCCGAGACCACGAACGACGGCGCCCCCGGCGCGGGGCCGGCCGCGCCGCTCGGCATCTCCGGACGCATCGCCCGCCGGTTCATCGACGTTCAGCTCACGCCGCTCATCGCGCTGATCCTGCTGCTGGGAGGCGTGTTCGCCGTCCTCGTGACGCCGCGCGAGGAGGAGCCGCAGATCGACGTGACGATGGCGAGCGTGTTCATTCCGTTCCCCGGCGCATCGGTCGCGGACGTCGAGCAGCTCGTCGCCATTCCCGCCGAGCAGGTGCTCGCGCAGATCCAGGGCATCGAGCACGTGTGGTCCGTGTCGCGGCCGGGCCAGGCGCTCGTCACGGTGCAGTTCAAGGTGGGCGTGCATCGCACCGAGGCGATGGTGCGCCTGCACGACACCATCCTGTCGCATCGCGACTGGCTGCCGGTGGGGCTCGGCGTGGGCGAGCCGCTGGTGAAGCCGAAGGGCATCGACGACGTGCCGATCGTCGACGTGACGCTGTGGTCGCACGATCCCGCGCGCGGCAGCGACGATCTCGAGCGTGTCGCGCACGCGATCGAGATCGAGTTGAAGCGCGTGGCGGGCACCCGCGAGGTCACGACGACGGGCGGACCGGGACGCGTGATCCAGGTGATGCTCGATCCCGACAAGCTTGCCGGCTTCGGTCTCGCCACCGCGGACCTCAAGCAGGCGTTGCTCGGCGCGAATGCAGCGATGCCCGCGGGCACGCTCGTGCGCGACAACGCGACGGTGCTGGTCGAGACCGGCTCGTTCCTGCACGACGCGGGCGATGTGCGCAGCCTCGTGGTCGGCGTGTCCGACGGCGCGCCCGTCTACCTTTCCGACGTCGCGACGATCCGCGACGGTCCGCCCACGCCGCAACGCTTCGCGTGGTTCGGCGAAGGGCGAGGCGCGGGCCGCAGCCGACCCGTCTGCGGCGATCGACACCGAACGCCATCCCGCGGTGACGATCGCCGTCACCAAGAAGCCCGGGGAAAACGCCGTCGATGTGGCCGAGCGCGTCCGGGCGCGGCTCGCCGAGCTGCACAACACGGTGATTCCCGCCGGCGTGGAGGCCACGATCACCCGCGACTACGGCCGGACCGCGGACGACAAGGCCAAGCTCCTCATCGAGAAGCTGCTGTTCGCCACGGCATCGGTCGTCGCGCTCGTCTTCCTGGCGCTCGGACGGCGCGAGGCGGTGATCGTGGGCACGGCGGTGCTGCTGACGCTCGCCGCGACGCTGTTCGCGTCGTGGGCGTGGGGCTTCACCCTCAACCGCGTGAGCCTGTTCGCGCTGATCTTCTCCATCGGCATCCTGGTCGACGATGCGATCGTGGTGGTCGAGAACATCCACCGCCACCGCGTGCTCGAGCCCGATGCGCCGCTGCTCGGTCTCATTCCGCGCGCGGTGGACGAAGTGGGCGGACCGACGATCCTGGCGACCTTCACCGTCATTGCCGCGCTGCTGCCGATGGCGTTCGTCACGGGCCTGATGGGCCCGTACATGAGCCCCATCCCGATCAACGCCAGCATGGGCATGGTGATCTCGCTCGCAGTCGCGTTCGTGATCACGCCGTGGCTCGCGCTGAAGCTCGCGCCGCGCGGTGCGCACGCGCATGTCCACGGGCCGGGCAAGCTCGATCGCTGGCTCGCGCGCATCTTCGCCCGCCTGCTCCAGCCCTTCGTCGATCCCGTGCGCGGAGCGCGGCGCCGGCGCGTGCTCGCGCTGGGCATCATGGTGGCGATCGTCGCCTCGGTGTCGCTGGCCGCCGTGGAGCTCGTCGTGCTCAAGATGCTGCCGTTCGACAACAAGAGCGAGTTCCAGGTGGTGGTGGACATGCCCGCCGGCACCCCGGTGGAGGCGACGGCCGCCGCGCTTGCCGAGCTCGGCGACTACGTCGCGAAGGTCCCGGAGGTCGCGAACTACCAGGCCTACGCCGGAACGGCTGCGCCGATCAACTTCAACGGTCTCGTGCGCCAGTACGATCTGCGGCAGAGGCCGGAGCTGGGCGACCTGCAGGTGAACCTCGTCGAGCGCCACCAACGCAGCCGCAAGAGCCACGAGATCGCGCTGGCCGTACGCGCGCCGCTCGAGCAAATCGCTGCCCGGCACCACGCCAAGCTCAAGGTGGTGGAGGTGCCGCCGGGACCGCCGGTGCTCTCGCCCATCGTGGCGGAGATCTACGGCCCGGACGAGGCGGGACGGCACGCGTTCGCGCGCAGCGTCGAGGCAACGCTCGCGCGCACGCAGCACGTGGTCGGCGTCGACGACTCGATCGAGGACAACGCGCCCCGCGCGCTGGTGCGCGTCGACCGCCAGAAGGCCGCGGTGGCGGGCGTGTCGACCGCGGACATCGTGGCCGCGATGCGCGCGTCACTCGACGGCGACGACGTCACGCTGCTGCGCGACGGCCAGGCGAAATATGCGGTGCCGATCCGCCTGACGCTGCCGCCGGAGCGCCAGGGCCGGATCGACTCGCTGCTCGCGATGACGGTGCGCAACGCGAGGGGCGAGAGCATTCCCGTGTCCGAGCTGGTGCAGGTGCAGCCCTCGACGCGCGAGAAGACGCGCTATCACAAGGACCTGCTGCCGGTGACCTACGTGGTGGCGGACGTCGCGGGCGGGCCCGACAGTCCGCTCTACGGGATGTTCGGCGCGCGCAGCGCGATCTTCGGCGCGCCGGCACCCCACGGCACGGTTGCGCAGGAGCACTTCATCAGCCAGCCGTCGGATCCCTATCGCGCCTACGCGCTGAAGTGGGACGGCGAATGGCAGGTGACCTACGAGACGTTCCGCGACATGGGCATCGCGTACGGCGTGGGGCTGATCCTCATCTACCTGCTGGTGGTGGCGCAGTTCGGGTCGTATCTCACGCCGCTCGTGATCATGGCGCCCATTCCGCTCACGATCATCGGGGTGATGCCCGGCCACGCGCTGCTCGGGCAGCCGTTCACCGCCACGTCGATGATCGGGATGATCGCGCTCGCGGGCATCATCGTGCGCAACTCGATCCTGCTCGTCGACTTCGCGCTGCTGCAGGTCGCGCGCGGCGTGCCCTTTGCGCAGGCGATCATCGACGCCGCCGCCGCACGCGCCAAGCCGATCGCGCTGACCGGACTCGCGGCGATGCTCGGCGCGCTGTTCATCCTCGACGATCCCATTTTCAACGGGCTCGCGATCGCGCTGGTGTTCGGCATCCTGGTGTCGACGCTGCTCACGCTGATCGTGATCCCGGTGCTGTTCTATGCCCTCAACCGTCGTCGCTATGCGTAGCCGCCACCCCATTGTCCCGAACGAAGCAGTCAGAGGAGAAGAGATGAACACCAATCGCATGGTCCGCATCTTTGCCGGCCTTTTCGTGCTCGTGTCGCTTGCGCTCGGTGCGCCGGCGAGCCCGCTGTTCATGAACGCCAACTGGCTGTGGTTCACGGCGTTCGTGGGCGCCAACCTGTTCCAGAGCGGCTTCACCCAGTTCTGCCCGCTGGAGATCATCCTGCGCCGGCTCGGCGTCGCCGCCGCCTGAAGCGGCAGCGGAGTGCGCACGTGCGTTGCGCGTGCCGCGGCGTCGGTCGTAGCGACCCGGGCGTTGACCCGATGCGGATCAGCCTTCGCGCGTGACGGGGTGGTGTCGCGCGGCTGCGCCCCGTGTCGCCGCGAGCTCCGCACGCAGCTGCCGCGATCTCGGCACGCAAGGCGTCGATCTCCCCGCGCATCTCGCCTTCTTGCGCCGGGCCCGGCTCGCGGCGAAGCTCCGCCAGGTCGCGGCGCATCTGCTCGATCACTCCGATCAGCTCGCGCGCGGTGTCCTCGCGGGCGCCGAGGAAGAAGGCGACCACGTTCGCGGTGAACAGCGTGATGAGCGTCACGCCCGCGATCGCCATGAACACGGCGAACATCCGCGCCGCGCCTGACGTGGGCACGTAATCGCCGTAGCCGATCGTGGCGCCCGTCACGAATGCGAGCCAGAGTCCGTCCCAGTAGTTGTGGATGGTCGGCTCGAGCCAGTAGAACATCGCGCCGCCGCTGAGCATGACGAGCGCCGCGGTGCCGACCAGCAGGGGCGCGCCCTTGCGGGTAAAGAGGATGTCCACCTCGGCCACGGCGCGGATGAGCAGCAGGCTGCTCACGGCCACGCGAGCCGTGCGGATCAGCGCGATCCATTCCGTCGGCGCCCCGACGACGCTGGTTCCCGCCGCGATCACGATCAGCACGTTCAGCCAGTTCTCGACCAGATACCGGACCGGCTTGCTGGTGACGTGCAGCATCCACAGCGTTTCGAGCAGGAAGGCCACGAAGATCGCGACGTCGAGCGCATGCGCGAGGTGCTGGAGCGTGGGCTCGGTGGTGGCGACCTCCAGCACGTAGGCAGGCAGCGCCAGCAGCGCGATGGCGATCATCACCGCGTCGAGGCGGTGCTGCCAGTCCTGGGCGCGCGCGTTGTCGTCCGGCGCGATGCCGGCGAGCCCGATCCAGATGAGCGGTGTGCGGGTCATGGCGGTCGATTTCCCGGGTGCTCGGCGTCCGGGCTGCCGGATGCTACCGCGGCCCGCGGGCGCCGTCATGCTGCCTTGCAACCGCGGCCGCCGTACGGGACACCGGAAATTCCTTGCGGCACGGAAGCATGCAATCGTTGGGTGCGGCGCCCGCGCGGACGAGGCATGGATCGTGCTCGAGGTCAGGGTTCCGCGGTCGGCGGCCGGCGGGCGTGAAATCCCTGCCCGTGCCCGTGTAATCAGGGCCGCGACCCAGCGTCAACTCTGGGTCGAACACCCCCCAACGGAGGCGAACACATGCCACGTGCACTCTGGAAAGGCGCCATCTCCTTCGGCCTGGTCAACGTCCCGGTCGAGCTCTACCCCGCCGCGCAGTCGAGCACCCTCGACCTCACGTGGCTCGACAAGCGCACGATGGATCCCGTCGGCTACAAGCGCGTCAACAAGCGCAGCGGCATCGAGGTCCCGAAGGAAGAGATCGTCAAGGGCTACGAATACGAGCACGGACACTACGTCGTGCTCGCGCCCGAGGACTTCAAGCGCGCGAATCCGACGGCCACCCAGACCGTCGAGATCCTCGCGTTCGTCGAGCGCGAGGAGATCGCGCCGCTGTACTTCGAGTCGCCGTACTACCTCGTGCCGGGCAAGCGGGGCGAGAAGGGCTATGCTCTGCTGCGGGAGACGATGAAGCGCGCCAATCGCGCCGCGATCGCGACGGTCGTCATCGTGAGCAAGCAGCATCTCGCCGCGGTGCTGCCGATGGGCGACATGCTGCTGCTCAACACGCTGCGCTTCGCCGACGAGATCCGCGATGCCTCCGCGTTCGCGCTGCCGCCGTCTTCGCTCAAGGCAGCGGGCGTGACGGATCGGGAGATCGACATGGCGCTCAAGCTCGTCGAAAGCATGGCGCAGGCGTGGGATCCGCAGCAGTACCACGACACGTATCGCGAGGACATCCTCGCGCGCGTGGAGGAGAAGGTCGCGCACGGCGACACGGAAGTGGTGCCGGAACCGAGCAAGGAGACCGAGGCGCGACCGAGTGCTCAAGTCGTCGATCTCGTGGCGCTGCTGCAGAACAGCCTGCGCGAGAAGGGCAAGGGGGGCGCGAAGTCCGGTGCGGAAAGGGCGGCCGCGCAGAAGCCTGCGGCTCGTCGCGCCGCGGCATCGGCCAGAACGGCCACCCGCGCCACGGCGCGTGCGGGCGAGGACGGGAAGCCGTCGGCCGCGAAGAAGACGCCGCGGGAACGCAAGCGGGCATGAGCGCGCCGGGCCGCCCCAAGCGCGAATACCGGAGTGCGCAGCACGAAGGTAGTCCAATGAGCCCGAAGGGCCGCCCCGAGGGCGAATACCGGAGTGCGCAGCACGAAGGTAGCCCAATGAGGCCGACGCAGGACACGCCTTCGCCGCGCGCTCTGCGCGCCCGGGCGACACGCGCGACGCGGCCGACGCCGAGTCGCGCCGACGCCACCCGATGTCGCGGACGTCATCGCCGGCGTGCGCATCACGCATCCGGAGCGCGTCGTGTATCCGGAAGCGGGCATCACCAAGCTCGAGATCGCGCAGTACTACGCGCGGATGGCGCCGCTCGTCCTTCCGTTCGTGCGCAATCGTCCGCTCTCGCTCGTGCGCTGCCCGCGGGGAAGCGCCGGCACGTGCTTTTTCCAGAAGCATGCGACGGGGCGCGACATCCCCGGCATCGACTACGCGATGATCACCGAGCGCCTCGGCGAGAAGCCCTACGTCCTCGCGAACACCATGCAGGCGCTCGTCGGGCTCGCGCAAATGGGCACGCTCGAGCTGCACGCGTGGAACGCCACCGCCGACGACGTCGAGCGCGCGGACACGCTGGTGTTCGACTTCGATCCCGATCCGGGCGTCGCATTCGGCGACGTCGCTGCGGCGGCGGTGCAATGCCGGACCGTGCTGTCCGCGTTCGGGCTCGAGAGCTTCTGCAAGACCACGGGCGGCAAGGGCCTGCACGTGGTCGTGCCCCTCTCGCGGCGGGTCGCCTGGGAGCCCGTGAAGACCTTCGCGCGCGGCATCGCGGAGACGATGGCGCGGCAGTGGCCGGGCCGCTTCGTGACCAGGGCCGCCAAGGCCGCGCGCGAGGGGCGCATCTTCATCGATTACCTGCGCAACGCGCGCGGCGCGACGGCCGTCGTGCCGTGGTCGCTGCGCGCGCGAAACGGCGCGACGATCGCGGTGCCGTTGTACTGGGACGAGGTGGGCGCGACGCTCGCGCCGGCGACGTTCAACCTGCGCACGATCGAGGCCCGGCTCGCGCCGGGCGGCGACCCCTGGGCGGGCTACCGCACCACGCGCCAGACCATCACGGTCGAGATGCAGCGCCAGCTGCAGCGGGCGTGAACCGAGCTTCGACTCGGGAGCGGCTCCGAGTCACGCGGCTGCGTGCGGCCGCGACGACGTGAACACGCCGCGTCGGGCGAGCGATGCGGCGTCGGCGATCGCGAGACCGGTGCGCGCCGCGCGCGCCGCGAGCGCACGCCGGATCAGCGAGTCGCCAGTGTTCGAGCACGGCGGGATACCGCTGCATCGACCGGGTGCAGCGCGAGACGCAGCGGCCGGTCGACCGCGGCGCCGCGCAGGATCGCGTCGAGCACCGGCCGCGACAGCGCGCGGCGCACGCGCGTGAACGCGGCGTACGACAGCGTGGTCGTGGCGAGGAATGTCCAGCCCGGCAGGGTGTGGAAGCCGTCGCGCAGCGCGACGTAGTCGAAGTCCGCCTGCGCCAACGCGGCGCGGGTGCCGGCAGACGCGAGCCAGGCCGGAGGCACGAACCCCCGCACGGGCCATCCTGCGCGCGCGAGCTCCGCGCGACCCGCCTCGATGCGCCGCGTCGCCTCTGCAGCGTCGAGCGCGGCGAACTCGCCTTCGGAGAGCGTGCGCACCCGGCGCGCGAACCATTCGCGGGCGCCGCGGGCGCGCGGTCCTTCGTCGAGATGCGCGAGGCCGTGCAGGACCGCCTCGTCCCCGCGCGCGAGCCGCCGGTCGATGGCGCGCACGAACGCCGCATCGGCGCTCGCGCGGCCGCGCCGGTGATAGTCGGGCACGATCAGCAACGACAGGGGCAGCGGGCCGAGGGCGTCCAGCATGGCGAGTGCGCGAAGGCAAAGCGGCCACGTCGCCGGACACACGTCGTGGAGCTCGATGCACACCGGTGCGGGCACCGTGGGACTCCCGTCGCACTGCACGGCACGCGGCGAATCGTTCATGCGCAACGTGCACGCGATGGCGTTGGCATGGGCATCGACGCCGTCACCGCGTGGCGTACGCCTGCGCGCGCTCGGCGCTGCCGGCCGCGTGCAACCGCGCGTACAGCGCCACGAGGCTGCGCAGCACGGTATCCCACGTGTAGTGCTGCTCGACCCAGGCGCGCGCAGCGAGGCCCATCGCGACCGTGTCCTGCTCGAACAGCGCCGCGATGCCTTCGGCGAGGGCGTCGGCAGACCGGCGACCCACCACGATGCCGTGCGGCTCCACGAGCTCCGTGATCGCACCGCCGCCCACGGCGACGACGGGCAGCGCGCTCGCCATCGCTTCCAGCACGACCAGGCCGAACGTCTCGCGGTCCCCCGCGTGCACGAACACGTCGGCGCTCGCGATGATGCGCGCGAGCGCGACAGGATCGCGCTCGTACGGCAGCACCGTCACGTTGGCGGGCGCGCGGCGGGGCATCGCCACTGCCCACGAGCACCAGGTGATAGGCCGCGCCCAGGCGCGCCATCGTGGCGAACAGCAGGTCGAGGTTCTTCTCGCGCGCGAAGCGTCCCGCGAACACGGCGAGGCGGGTGTCGCGCGGCAGGCCCAGCCGCTCGCGAAACGCGGGGTCGCGGCGCAGCGGATGGAAGAGGCGTGACGTCGACGCCGAGCGGCTGGCACGTCACGCGATCGAGCCCGAGCTCGTGCAGCCGTCCCACCACGTAGCGACTGGGCGCGAGCACGAGATCGAACTGGCGGTACAGCGCTCGCGCGTAGCGGATCGCGACGGCTTCACCCGCGCGTCCGAAGCGCAGCGCGGACGTGCCCACGACGTCGGAATGATAGAAGCCGATCGCGGGCACGCCGAGGCGTTGCGCGGCGTCGACGCTCGCCCAGGCGAGCAGGTACGGGTCGCCCGATTCGATGAGGTCCGGTGCGGCGGCCACGATGCGCCGGGCCCAAGGCGCACGCGTCAACGGGAAGCTGTAGCCGTGGCGCACCCGCAGCGGCGCGCGATAGATGCGGATGCCTGCGCCCGCGCTCGTCTCGGGCCCGGGGGCCACGATGGTGTGCCGCCAGCGCGTGTTGCGGGCGAGCCACGCGTGCTTGACGGTGAGATATCGGCCGACCCCGCCCCCCTCGGGCGCGAAGAACATGTTGGTATCGACGAGGTGCATCGCGTCTCCATCGGTGGCCTCGGCGCACTTGCGCGGCGCCGTCGAGCCTACGCTACCTTGATTTTGCGCTGCGCGAGCCGGTCATGGATCGCAAAATTCAGGCTGCGCATTCGTGCAGCAAGCATTCGACGCCATGAGGGTCGGCATCGTTCGCGACGGCGACAGCGAGACGCTGCGGCACCCGTGCGCAGTAGCAGCCTTGCAGGTGTGTAAACAAGGGGACGGGTGCAGAAAAATTGACCAGGCGCTCGCGCGCCAGCAAGGCGGACGCGAGCGCAACAGGAGACAGCCCCGACTCGCACCAGCGAGATCGGGGCCTGGATGTCGCGGCGCGGACTGCGGCGCGGATGCGCCGTAACCGATGCGCGCGGGCTTACTTCGTCGTGGTGCTGCTCGACGTGGAGCCCGTACCGGAGGTGCTCGATGCACCCGAGGTGCCCGACGGCGACGTGCTCGACGACGAGGACGTGTCGCCGGAAGTGGACGGCGCCGTGCTCGACGAGCTTTCGGTGCCCGACGGCGTGGTCGACGATGAGCTGCCGGTCGTCGGCGCGCTCATCGAGCTCGAACCCGTGGTCGACGGGCTCGTGGTGCTGCTCGTGTCGGTGCTCGTGGACGAAGAGCTCGACGACGACGGCGGCGTCGACGGCGTCGAGCTCGTGCTGGAGCTGGAACTCGACGGCGGCGTCACGACGGTGCTGCTCGTTTCCTTCCGGTCGCAACCTGCGAGCCCGATAGCCAGCGCGACAGCCAGCGCACTCGACAACATGATCCTCGACTTCATGGGGAACTCCTTTCAGTGTTATGGCGATGAACAACGAAACCTTGACGGCGATGCCGCCCTTCCGGCTGCTTCCACTCGCAAGTTCGGTGCCATGGAGGCCCGTCGGGCCGCGGCCGCACGCGGGGTCTCGCTTCGACGACGTCGCGCGGCGAATGCCATGGCGGTCGACGTGGAAATTGTTCCGCCCGGAAGCAAACTTTTCCGCGCCTCCCTGGCCGATCGGGAAGAAAAGCCCAACCGATTCAGGGCCGACCTCACGGCGCGCCCCGGGAACGGACTGTGCAGAACGGGGAAGCAAGAATGCGGCCGCGCTGGTGCCTGCGCGAGCCTCCCGTTCGGTGCACGCGACCCACAGGAACGCAGGTTGGAGAACGCATGCCGGTAGCCCTCATCGTCGAGGATGACGCGCACACCCGTGCCACGCTGCGGGAGCTGGTCGAAGCCGAGGGCTTCGCTACCCTCACGGCCGGCACGCTGGCCGACGCGCGCGAGCAGCTCGCGCAGCCGATCGACATCGTGCTGCTCGACCTGATGCTCCCCGACGGCCCGGGCCTCGAGCTCCTGCGCAACCGGGAAATCGCAGGCGACACGCAGGCGGTCGTCATCACCGGCAACGCGACGATCGAGAACTCCATCGAGGCGTTGCGTCTGGGCGCGACGGACTACCTGCTCAAGCCCTTCAGCGCCACCCAGCTCAACGGCATCCTCTCGCGCGTGGTGCGTCCCTCGGAGCTGAAGGCCGAGGTGGTCGAGCTGCGCGAGGAGTTGCGCGCGCTGGGACGCTTCGGCAAGCTCGTCGGCACGTCGCCGCCGATGCAGCGTCTGTACGACGAGATCGCGCGCGTGGCGCCGACGGGTGCGACGGTGCTCGTCACCGGCGAGAGCGGCACGGGCAAGGAGCTCGTCGCCGAGACCGTGCACATGCTGAGCCGCCGCCACAACAAGCCGTTCCTCGCGGTGAACTGCGGCGCGATCTCCCCGCATCTGCATCGAGAGCGAGCTCTTCGGCCACGAGAAGGGCAGCTTCACCGGGGCGCAGCGCCAGCACCAGGGCTACTTCGAGCGCGCGCACGGCGGCACGCTCTTCCTCGACGAAGTCACCGAGATGCCGCTCGAGCTGCAGGTCAGGCTCCTGCGCGTGCTCGAGTCGCGCACCGTGGTACGGATCGGCGCGAGCGAGCTCATCCACACCGACGTGCGCGTGATCGCGGCCACCAACCGCAACCCGCGAGGAGGCCGTCAAGACGGGCAAGCTGCGACGCGACCTGCTGTATCGCCTGCAGGTGTTCCCGCTGCACGTCGTGCCGTTGCGCGAGCGCATCGACGACGTGCCCGCGCTCGCGCGGCACTTCCTCGCGGAGCTCAACCGGCGCTCGGAAACCGAGAAGACGTTCGCGCCGCCGGCGCTCGAGCGCATGCGGCGCTATCGCTGGCCGGGCAACGTGCGCGAGCTGTGGAACGTGGTGCAGCGCGCGTTCATCATGGCCGACGGCGACATCATCTCCGAGTTCAGCGTCGCGCAGGACGCCCAGCTGCAGCAGGACGGCAACGCGCGCTACATCCGCATCCCGCTCGGGACCAAGCTCGCCGAAGGTCGAGGAGCGGCTGATCCTCACGACGCTGCAGGAGTGCGCGACGCGGGAAGAGGCGGCGAAGAAGCTCGGCATCAGCATCAAGACGCTGTACAACCGCCTGCGCGCCTATTCCTCGCGCGAGTGACGGATGCGCGCGCGATGGCGAAGGCCGTCGCGTTGGCCGGCGTTGCCCGCCGCGGTACCATGCGTTGGCTGCCTGACCCCCGAGCCTGCAACGGCATGACCGGCGAGGCGCCTTGCGAAAGCCGGACGCATGATCGAAATCGTGAGCGCCACGCGGTCGCCGGAAAGCGACTTCTGGAGCCGCTCGGCCCTCGGGCTGTCGCTTCGGCGCCTGGTGCACGACACCCGCCTCGTGCGGCATGTCGCATTCGCGAACGCGCGGGGACTCCCGGAGCTGTTCAACGCGCGCATCGAGGCCTCCGACGGCCCCGATAGCGTCGTGTTCGTGCACGACGACGTCTGGCTCGAGGACATGTCGTCGCCGACCGCGTGGGCGACAGCCTTGCGCGCTACGACGTCGTCGGCGTCGCCGGCAATCGCCGCCGCGTTGCACGCCAGCCGGCCTGGCTGTACGTGGACGACAGCTTCGCGCGCGACGACAGCGCGAACCTGAGCGGGTCCGTGGCGCACGGCAAGCTGCCGTTCGGCGACGTCTCGCATTTCGGTGCGTCGCCGCTCGACTGCGAGCTTCTGGACGTCGTGTTCCTCGCGGCACGCAGATCGGTGCTGCGCGAGGCAGGCGTCCGGTTCGATCCGCAGTTCCCGTTTCATCTCTACGACATGGACTTCTGCCGCTCCGCGCGGAAGGCGGGCCTGCGGCTCGGCACCTGGCCCATCGCGATCACGCACCAGAGCGTGGGCAAGTTCAACTCGCCAGCGTGGAACGCGGGCTATCGCGCGTATCTCGCCAAGTGGGGCGACTAGCCGTCCTGCGGCGCGAGATCGTGCACGTCCTCGCTCGCGCGCGTGTCCGCGCCGAGCACATCGCGCAGGTGCTCGATCGTGTGGCGATGATCTCGCGGATCGACGGATGCAACGCAGTCCTCGGGCACCCATAGGTCGTACTTGCGCACGTACGCGTCCTGCGCGGTGAAGAGCACGCACATTTCCGTGACGAGACCCGTGATTACCAGCCGGGTGGCATCGAGCTCGGTCAGCAGGAACTCGAGCGGCGACGCGTAGAACGCGGAGTGCCGGGGCTTGAGCACCGACAGGTCGCCCGGCTCCGGGGCGAGCAGGCGCGCGAGCTCGCGACCGCGCGATCCCGGCCGGGCGCACGATTGCACGAGGTGCGAGAAATCGGAACGCCAATGTCCGAAATTGTCGTTGGCGTAGACGGCGGCGACGCCCCGCCCGACGAGCTTCTTCTTGAGCGCCGCGGTGCGCCGGGCGGCCTGCTCCGCTGCGGGGCGCAGCGCGGCGCCGTGCGCAAAGTCGAGCTCGTTGATGAAGTCGACGAGCAGCAGCGCCGCTTTCCCGCCGCTGCCCGTCGTTGCGGCGCGATCGTCCTGCGCACGGGCGTTCGTCGCTTGCCGGCGTTCCACGCCTCGCTGTTCCTGGCGTTCGTCCGTGTCAGTGCGACGTCGGGCGCGACGATGCCCGACTTCCTCCGGAGCGACCGCCCGGCGTCTCGACGTCGACCTCGTCGCCGGATGCGGCCTCGACGCCCGCGCCGTGCGCACGCGATCCGTCGCCATCCTCGTCGCCGGCACCGCGCCGCGCGCCACGCTTCCTTTCGCCTCCCGCGGTGTCGACGCCCTCGGCGTATTCCGCGCCCTGCTTCGCGGCGAGGATCTGCTCGCCCAGTGCCGCGAGATCCAGCTTCGCGCGCTTCGCGGCGCGGAACATCTGGCCTTCTTCCTCCTCGATGTGGTGATTCACGTATTCGCCGAGAACCTTGAACATCGCCTTCGCGCGTTCATCCGCGCCGGATGCGCCCTGCAGCTGCGCGATGAGTTCCTTCGCGACGTCGTGCTCGACCTCCGCCTCGTCCAGCATGTCCTGCGCGTTGGCCTGCTCGCGCAGCGCGGGATAGAACACACTCTCCTCGATCCCGGCGTGCTCGGTGAGCGCCGCGCACGCCGTCGCGATGATCTGCTCGAGCTGCGGGTCGCCGGCCTCGAGGCGCTGCGCCTTGCGGAACATCTTCTGCACGTTGCGGTGATCCAGCGTCAGCAGCTCGAGGGCGTCGGGCGCGCGCCGCGAACGCGACGAGCCCTTCAGTGCACCGCGCTTGGCCGCGCTGCCGCGCCCGCGGCGGCTCGAGCTCGCGCTGGCCGACGACGATGCACGCTTGCGCGATCCGCCGCGGCCCGCACCGGCCGGCGACTTGGCGCCCGAGTGTTTCGTGCCGCCGGCTGCAGTTCTCGACGACGATTTGGCTGAGGGTTTCCTGGCGGACTTCGCTGTCCGGCGTTGGGTCGGCATGATCGTTCCTTCTCCTCGATGAATTCGCAGCGCAGATACGCTCGGCGCGCGGAGGAGATAGCAAGTTACATGCCGCGTGATCGCCTGCAATTCCGAAGCGATCCGGCAGGCAAGCCGGTGCGCGACCACGCCGTCCTGGATCGCATCCGCTCGCTCGCCATTCCGCCGGCCTGGGCGGACGTGTGGATCTGCACTTCCGCAAGCGGCCATCTCCAGGCCACGGGTCGCGACGCGCGCGGACGCAAGCAGTACCGCTACCATCCGAAGGGGCGCAGCGTGCGCGACGAGAATAAGTTCGGCCGCCTCGCCCAGTTCGCGCGCGCACTGCCCGTCATCAGGCGCAGGGTCGCGGCGGACCTGCGCCGGCCGGGGTTGCCGCGCGAGAAGGTGCACGCAGCGGTGGTACGCCTGCTCGAGACGACCTTCATCCGCATCGGGAACGAACGCTATGCGCGCGAGAACGGCTCGTTCGGGCTCACCACGATGCGCAATCGCCACGTGCGCATCCGCGGCGAGCGCATCGCGTTCGACTTCCGCGGCAATGATGGAGAGCTACATGCAACGCGCTGGCGCGCGAGCCGGGCAGTCCTGGCTCGACGATCCGGCCTGGCGCGCAGCAGCCTCGCGCAAGGCTATCGAGAGTGCCGTCGTGCGCCTGCTCGAAGGGCGCAAGCCCTGAACGCAACAGTTGCCGATCGCGCCTCAGCCTCTTTGCGGCCCCGGTCGCGATACCGCGCGCGAGCGGCGTTGCAGAAGCTCGCCGCGTCGCGCGCGCAGCTCGACGCCGAGTGCGTCGAGATCGATCGCACTGCGGCGCACGCGCGGGAAGAACTGATACGCCTCGTCCTCGACGTGGTGACGCACCTGATTCGCGAGCACGGCGAGCGTCGCGGCGAACGCCGGCGAGCCCGGCTCGAGATCGCGCAGATCCGCGACGAGGCGACGGATGATGCGGTGCTCGACCTTCGCCGTCTCGACTGCGGCCTGGAGCACGCGGCGCTGCGCGAGCGCGCCATGCAGGATGTCCTCCTCCAGCCGCATGTGCAGCTCGAGGCGCTCGGCCACTTCGGCGACGCGGGCGCGGCTTTGCTCCGGCGGCCGATCGGCCGATGCGCAATTCGCGAGCAGCGTGCACAGCACCTCGTGCTCCGAGTTGAGCTCTGCGATCGCGTTGCGGCGCTCGTCGACGGCCGCGCGTGCGGCCAGGGTGCCGGAGTGCGGATCGGGACTTCTGGTGCGAGGGGAGGAGATCGTCATGGTTGACCTGTGTGCGACAGCGCCATGCCGATCGCCCCTCACCGGCGTGCGCCGTGACCGCTCACGGCCTGCACGTCCTTGCCGACGCCGGCGAGCGTACTGCAGCCCGGCAGACACGCAACGATGGCCATCGCGATCAGCAGCGCCGGCAGCATGGAATGTTTGCTCATGTTCGGACGTCACGGCAGCAAGCGGCATGCCATGCCGCAAGGCGCGCGTGCCTGTGCGAATCGCGATGCACCACGCAGGGCTTGCGCGGAGCTCTTTCGCTTCGCGCAGCCAAGATCTGCATGCGGCGCGCGAGCCGCGCTGGGGGGAACCACTACGCGCGAATGGCATGCGCGTTGCTAAATACGCGCAAGGGTGTGGGCGCTCGGCGTCTGCTTTTCGGGCGCAGGCGTGCACGGCGCGAGGCGGGGCTCGTGGATACATTTGCGGAAGCGCTGTTGTGGATCGCCATAGGGGCCTGGGCGCTTGCGCTCGCCGTCGCGGGCGTGCGCGGCCTGATCAGGATCACAGTGAGCCTGCGCGGGGCCCGGGCCGAGGCCGCGGCGGCGCGCTCGGACCCCTGCGTTGCGCACGCAGCGATGTCGGGTCGCCGGGGCAAACGACCCGAGTTGCGCGTGATACGCGGCGGCGCAGGCAGGGCGTCGACGATGCGAAGCAGCGCGCGCGGGACTCACGGGCGCCCGAGTGCGTGAGCCGCGATGGCACGCGGTTTGCTGAATGCGGGGCCGGTGGGGCGCGGTCGTCCTTCCATTCCAATTACAACCGGGAGCGAACCATGTTGAACAGAATGTTCGGAGTGATCGTCGCGGCGGCAGTGCTCGCGCTGTATGGCTGCAATACCGTCGAAGGCATGGGCAAGGACGTCGAGCGCGGCGGCGAGAAGATCCAGTCGGGCGCCGAAAAGACCAAGGCGAAGATGTAACTCGGCCTGCGGCGATCTCGGAGCCGCTCGCGTGCTCGCGCGAGCGGCTTTTTTGATGCGCATCGCGGGTGCGGGAAGCCTCCGACAGAGGATGCAGCGACAAGACGACAGCGCCGTGCAGGCAAGTTTCTCCCTGCCAGTGCCAACGATTACCCGTCCCCCGGCACGAAGCCGGCGGGAACCGACCGAGGAAGGCCATGCGCGAAGCGAAGCGCACCACGAGCCGCCTGCGCGCTGCGGCGCTGATCGCGATGGTCGCTCTGATGACCGGCTGCGAGACCGGCCCGCAGCGCGAATCCCTGGGCGAGTACATCGATGACAGCGTAATCACCGGCAAGGTGGAGACCGCGATCCTGGCCGACCCGGCGCTGCGCCTTTCCGGCATCCACGTCGAGAGCTACCGCGGCGTCGTGCAGCTGTCCGGGTTCGTGAACGACCCGGGCGTCATCTCCCGCGCGTCGGAGGTGGTGCGCTACGTGGACGGCGTGCGCGCGGTGAAGAACGATCTGCGCGTGAAGCGGGGCCCCTGAGCCGCGTCTTCCCTTGCCAGCAAAAACTACACGACCGGCAGCGCAAATTTCCGCCCGCGGGGCGATGGGATCACGATGGTGCCGTCGTGACGCACGGCATGCTTTTCGCTAGAGCGAAACGAATGAGCTGGCCTCGTCGTATGCCGTCGCGACCGCGGCCGGTGCGGGGGCCGCAACGGATACGAAGGCACCATATGCAACGATTGCGCAGTCCATTTCGGTTGCGCCCCGGCCCCGGGCCCGAGCAACGAAGGGGGAAGGGTCGCAAGGAGGAGCAGCAACCGCACGACGCCGCTACGCCATCCGACGCGAGCACGCGATGCGCTTCCGGCAGCGGCACCGGCACGCCATCGTCGCCGGGCACGGAAGGGCCGCAGGCGAGCCACACGATCACCGGGGCCGGCCTGCGCAAGCGGCGGGCCGAGGAGGCGCAGCGCAGCGAGTCCAAGGATCATCCCGTCGACCCGACCGGGGGATCGGAGTGAAAGTGGAACGGCTTGTGCTCATGATCGGGCATCGGAAGCGAAGCGGTGCGGCGGCGAGGCGCCGGAGCCGCAGCACATCGGGATCGAGAGCGAGGGCGGCCTCCCCCAAGGAGGCGGCCGGAGCTCCAGAGCGTTGTTCAACCTGAGATCGGAGGGAAGCATGAATTTCATCATTTGGCTGGTTGTGGGCGGCATCATCGGTTGGCTCGCGAGCATGGTCATGCGCACGGATGCGCAGCAAGGCGTACTGCTGAACGTGGTCGTCGGGATCATCGGCGCCGTGCTCGGCGGCTGGCTCATCTCGCCGCTGATCGGTGCGGGCACCATCAACCAGAACGACTTCAGCCTGGCCGGCCTGATCGTCTCGTTCCTGGGCGCGGTCATCCTGCTCGCGATCGTGAACCTGTTCCGCCGCGGACGCGTGCGCTAGGGGCGTGCTGCCACGACGGTCACAACGAACACGCTGCACGCGGCAATACGGGGATGACGTGACTCGCGTCCTTGGCCGCGGCGGCTGACAGTGTTGGGCGGGGCCGGCGCCATCCTTCCTCGGGCGTCGGCATTTTAGCGGCCCGCGATTGCATCGCGGGCCGTTTTTTTTCGGTCTGTGCAGCCTCGGCGGTGCCTGCGCTGGATGCGACCCGTCTCGCGCACGCGCTGCGCGCCGACAGCGAACCATCGCACTGGGCGCCTGGAACGAATTCATCGCACAATGGCGGTTCTTGCGTGCGCCCTTGGAGTCACGCCCACCCCATTCCCGATGCCGGTCGATCACGAATTCGACGACGCCGCGTACGTCCGCCACTGGGCGGCGACGGCCGACGAGCGCCGACCGGAGCGCGCCGGCATGTTCCGCTACATCGCAGCGCTGGTCGCGAACCTCGGCAAGCCCGCACCCCACGTGCTGGAGCTCGGATGCGGTCCGGGTACGCTCGCGATCGTGCTGCTCGATGCGCTGCCGAGGCTCACGTACGAGGGCGTCGATTTTTCCGGTCCGATGCTCGATCTTGCACGCGAGCGCCTCGCGCCGCACGCGGGAAGGGTGCATCTCGTGCGTGCCGACCTGACCGGCGGGCAGTGGACCGACGCGGTTCGCATGCCCGTCGATGCGGTCGTCACGAATCAGGCATTGCACGATCTCGGCAGCGAGGAAGCCGTGGCGGCGACGTACCGGCGCGTGTTCGCGCTCTTGCCAGACGGCGGCCTGCTCGTGAATGCGGAGCTCGTGATTCCTGCCGACGCGAGCAAGCCCGCGAAGCCCGGCAAGCTCACGGCCGCCGCGCATCTCGAGTTGCTGCGCGAGGCGGGCTTTCGCGACGTGCGCTGCGATGTCGATCGCGGCGAGTACGTCTGCCTGATCGGCGCCAGGTGAGCGGCGGCCGTTGGGCGCTGTCGACGCGCGGTGGCGAACGAGCGCCGGTGAAGGATCGCTGACGTGCGGGGTTCGGAGGTGCGCGATTCGCCGGGTGGGCCAGGTTGGTTTCGAACCAACGACCAACGGATTATGAGTATCTCGTGCATTTTCGACGGATCGATAGCCAAATCAAATCCATTCAGACCCGCGCAAATTGCTGATGCACTCATGCCCGGATTTCAGTGCAAACGACTTTTCCCCCACCCCCGGTCTGTTGATTGGTCGGAAATGTGCTCCCCTCTGGACAGCGACAGGTAGACGGCAGGTTTCGATGTGCAAGACGAGCACGTTGTTCCTGCTCAAGCGGATTCGTCCTTCGGACCAAAGGAATGCCCGCCGACGAAGTCAGTGCTCTTTGGGTAGCTCAGGGAAGAGCATCGCAGGAAGGATACCTTCCGAGAACCGGAGCGACAGCGCAGGAGCGGACGAATGGACGTGTGTTGCCTAGCGCTTTGCGCGACAATTATCCGTGGCCCATCCGCGGCCACATTCCAAGAGAACTAGCTCAGCGCTAAGTCACTGAGTTTGAAAGTGGGCCAGGTTGGTTTCGAACCAACGACCAACGGATTATGAGTCCGCTGCTCTAACCCCTGAGCTACTGGCCCGTCGTCGCTTCCCTACGCGTCCGCACGGCAGGCGGGCCCGCATCGCTTGCAGCGCAGTACGCGTGCACGACGCCACGATGCATCGTGCGCGGCGCAAGCGCGGCCAATTATAGCGGGCTCCCAGGCGTTGAGGCAGGCGCATCGCGCTCGACTCGCTGTGCCGCTTGCGCCGCGGACCACCGTCGGGCGCGTGTGCGCCACCGCCGTTCTAGGCTCTCCTCAGAACGATGAACATTTGCGACGTGTTCATGAACGGCATGCGGATGAAGTCGAACGCGGCAAACACCACGATCAGGATCGAGTACAGCCGGTGCCCGGTGATGGGCTTCGAGTAGCTCACATTCGTCCAGCCGCGCTCCTTCATCCAGTTGATGACGGATGCCGCCCAGAACGGCGCGCCTTGCGTCAGCCGCAATTCCTCGACCCGCAGCTCGGCGCGCCTTGCCGCTTGGGTAAAACTGCCCGCGGAAAAGAGCACCCAGTGCCGAGGACAGTGATACCCGCCCCAGTCGCGATGACGGAAGATCCGCGCGTCCAGGCTGTCGTAATTTGGCGTCTTGACGAGCACGATGCCGCGAGGCGCGAGCATGCTGGCCGCCTTTGCGAGCACACCGACGGGATCCCTGACATGCTCGATGAGGTTCAGCATGAGAATCACGTCGAAGCGATCGGCCGTTGCGAAATCTTCGATGCGTCCATGAAAGTACTCGTGGCCCGCCTCGCGCGCGGCGTCGCGGGCACGCTCGTCGATGTCGACGACCATCGTCCGTTTCAGCCGTGGCTCGACCTTCTTTGCCTCATCCAGGAGCCATCCTGTGCCGCCGCCGATGTCGAGCGCAGACAACTCGGCAGCGCCCGCGCCGAGACGCGCGAAGATCGATCTGAAGAGTCTCCGATCGAGCGCCAATTTCACTCTCGCCGCAACCGAGGGCCTGCGGTTGGCCACGGCAAAGCTGTAGTACGTCGATGGATAGATTTCCGTCAATCTCTCCTCGGGGACCGGAGAGATCGACAGCGATTCGCACGAGTTGCATCGATAGTAGGCGTAGGTGTCCTGAACGGCGTAATACTCCACGTCGTGGCTGAGGGACCACAACGCCATATCCCGTCCGCCGCAGACGAGGCAGACAGGGTGGCTGGAGGCATCACACCGCATCGGCCCCCGATGCGTTGTCCGCCTTCAGGATCTCCAGGAAGGCGCGCCAATACGTCGTTCGCCTCGCAAGGACCACCGACGCCATCGAGGTCGTCATGAGGTACTGCTCGTACTCCTGGAGCCTCGTGTACGAGATCGTCGGCTCCCAGTGATGCAGCAGATGGCGATTGAACCCCGCGCCGCCAAAGCTGCGCGCGATCATGCCGTCGCCGAAAACCCGCGTAACCGCTTCGCGCGAGCCGTCAGGACGCACCGGCGCGTCCGGCGCGCGGTGCTCGAGCAGTTGCCGAAGTGTCGCCAGGAACGGAAAGACCACACCGACCCCGGCGAGCCACGCGAGCGCAGACGACCAAGCCCCGGAGGCGATCATGATGGCGAGCAAGCCGAGATGGACGACCACGCCGCGCGCGAGAGGCGCCCAGGAACGAGGTCCGTCTTTCTCGTCACTGCTGCGGCGGAGCAGGAACACGCGCGCAGCATGCACGCCCGTCAGCATCTCCAACAGGAAGCGGGGGGTGAGCGCATTGAGATAGGAGCGTTCCGTATCGTCCGGCTGTCCCAGCTTGAAGTGATGCGGAAAGTGGGTGTCGCGATAAACGCTGCTGCAGGTCCCGATCTGCCACGAGAGCAGAGCGTCGCACAGAGCGTCATTGACCTTCCTGTTGCGCGAGAGGTTGTAGTGCGCCGCCTCGTGGACGAACAACTGCAGATAGGCAATACAATAGCCCACCGACAGTGCGCCGATTGCGATCGCCGGCAAGGACCAACGGGAATCCTGGAACTGCTGCACCTCATACAGCGTCAACAACAGCATCAGGTAGCCGAGCGCGATGTCGCGCCAGACCACGACGAAGCGCGGCGAAAGAGACTGCACGAAAGCGCGGTACGTGCCTCCAGCCTGCTGGTCGAATAGAGCACGTTGACTCTTGAAGTCCGCTGAGTAATCCATCATCGATGACGGTCCCCATGACGACAGCGGATTCTAGCCGAACGGATGGAGCGGCGATCGAGCAGGGGTAGGCCGCACGCCGCCTCTACCCCGCCGTTCTGACGCGTCGCGTCCGATGCGCTAAACTCGCACCGTGCGCGTTGCCGTGCACGTTGCGGCGAGCCGTGCCGGACTGTTTCGGTGCGGCACTGCGCCTCGCCGTGCTTGCCCACCTCGATGACGACGCTGCATCACTATCTGCGGCCGCTGCTCGTGCCCGCATCCGTTGCGCTGGTCGGCGCGTCGGAGAAGCCCGCATCCCTCGGGCGCATCGTCTTCGAGAACCTGCTCAACGGCGACTTCAAGGGCGATCTCTACGCCGTCAATCCCAACCATCGCCGCGTTCTCGGCAAGCGCTCGTACGCGAGCCTGCACGCGATCGGGAAGAACGTCGAGCTCGCGCTGATCGCCGTGCCTTGCGCGGCGGTTCCCGGCGTGCTCGACGACGGCGCGCGAGCCGGCGTGAAGGCTGCGGTCGTGCTCTCGGCGCCGCCGGTCGACGAGGGCGATTCGCGGCGCTGGCAGCGCGATCTCGTCGCCACCGCGCGGCGGCGGCGCATCCGTCTGCTCGGCCCGCACGCGTTCGGCGTGGTGCGCACCGACATCGGCCTCAATGCCACGCTGGGCTCCGCCAGTGCCCGCCCCGGACGGCTTGCACTGGTCGCGCAATCGGGCGCGGTATGCACGGCGATGCTCGATTTCGCGTGGTCTGCGGGCCTCGGCTTCTCGACCGTGGTCGCCGTTGGCGGAGGCATCGACGTCGGGTTCGGCGAGCTTCTCGATGCGCTGCTGCTCGATCCCAGCACCGATGGAATCCTGCTGTACATGGAAACCGTGCGCGAATCCCGGCGTTTCATGTCGGCCCTGCGTGCCGCCGCGCGCACGAAGCCCGTGGTCGTGCTCAAGGCCGGACGCTTCGCCGAGGTCCGGCACGCGGCGGCGATGGGGATCGAGGCGCCGCTGCCCGACACGGTGTTCGATGCCGCGATGCGCAGGGCGGGCACCGTGCGCGTTCGCACGTACACCCAGCTTTTCGCCGCCGCGCGGATCCTCGCGATGGGCAAGCTCGCGTCGGGTGAACGCCTGGCGATCGTCACCAACGGACACGGTCCCGGCACGCTCGCCGCCGACATCGCGGCCGATCGCGGGATCGCGCTTGCGCATCTCGCGACCGAGACCGAAGAGCGCCTCGCGCGCGTGCTGCCGCCGAACGTCGCGCCGCGCAATCCGGTGAACGTTCGCGGCGATGCCACCGCCGAGCTGCTCGCCTCCGCGGTCGAGATCTCGCTTGCGGACGAGGGCGTGGATGCGGTGCTCGCGCTGCACGTGCAGCGCCCGATTACCGGTCCCACCGATGCCGCGCGCGCGGTCGCGGCCGTGGCACGTCGTTCGCGCAAGCCGGTGCTCGGTGCATGGCTCGGCGCGATCGATCGGCGCGAAGTGCAGGATGCGCTCGAGGCGGGCGGCATCCCGAACTTCTACACGCCCGAGAATGCGGTCGAAGCTTTCGCGTTCCTCGCCACGTACCGGCGCAACCAGCAGTTCCTGCTCGAAGTCGCTCCACCGCAACCCGAGCCGTCGCCGCCCGATTACGAAGCGGCGGAGCGCGTGCGCATCGATGCCGCCAATGCCAATCGCACGGTGCTCACGGGGATGGAGTGCGCGCGCCTGCTTGCCGCCTTCGCGCTTCCGGTGCCGCGCACCGAAGAGGCGGAAACGCTCAAGGAAGCGCAGCTCGCGGCGCGACGCATCGGCTATCCGGTGCGCCTCGTGCACGACGCGGCGGCATTCGCCGGCACCCGTGCGGCAGCCATGCCCGCGCGCCACAGCGGCATCCTGCGCAACGGTCGCATGCTTTCGCGCGCGTACGGCAAGCTGTTCGAAGGCCTGCTGCACGGCAGGCGCCTCGCCTATCGCGGCGTGCTCGTGCAGCGCGATCCGGTCATTGCGGGCGGTCGCGAGGTCGCGATCGCCGTGCACACCGACGCCGTGTTCGGGCCCGTGATCAGCTTCGGCAACAGCGGCTCCGGCACCCTGATGGATCAGGAGCGCGTGCTGCTGCTGCCCCCGCTCAATCGCCGCCTGGTGCTCGATCTCATCGGACCCGCGCGCGCGGCAGCACTTGGCGGTGGCCGCGCCGGACGGGCCGATGCAGCTCGAGCCGCTCGTGCGCCTCATGCTCCAGCTCTCCGCGCTGATCTGCGCCGTGCCCTGGCTGCGCACGCTCGAGCTCGATCCGGTGCGCATCGGCGGTGGCGAGGCGCTGATCGCCGGGATGCATGCCGTCATCGATCCCAAGCGGCGCCTCGCGGGCGTCGGGTATCGCCACATGGCGATCCATCCGTATCCGTCGGAGCTCGTGTGCGACGTGGACCTGCGCGACGGCACGCGCCTGCACATCCGGCCGATCATGCCGGAGGACGCGGAGCTCGAGCGCGCGTTCGTGGGGGGGCTGTCGGAACAGACGCGCTATTTCCGCTTCTTCTATCGCCTGCACGAGCTCACGCCCTCGATGCTCGCCCGCTTCACGCAGGTCGACTACGACCGCGAGCTCGCGCTCGTCGCGGTCGACACCACGCAGGCCGAGCCCGAATTCGTCGGCGTGGCCCGCTACATCTGCAACCCGGACCAGGAGAGCGCCGAGTTCGCGATCGTCGTCGCCGACGCATGGCAGGGCCGCGGCGTGGCGCACGTGCTGATGCAGCAGCTGATCGCGTGTGCGCGCGAGCGCGAGCTGCATCGCCTGGAAGGCGCCGTGCTGCGCAGCAACCATCGCATGCTGCGCTTCGTCGAGTCGCTCGGGTTCGTCGCGCGCGACGATCCCGAGGAGCCGGAACAGGTGGTGATGGAGCTCGCGCTGCGCTAGCGGCGCGCTCGTTCGCGTTCTCCTGACAAACGTCAACGCGCCCGCGCGGAACACGCTGCGGCTGCGGCGGATGCGCTACACTGGACTTCGCGCTCACCTGTCTCGACATCCACCATGAAGATCCTCGTTGCCGTCGACGGTTCCGCCCCTTCGCTGACGATGCTCGGCAAGCTCTGCGACCGCCTCGCCTGGTTCCGCGAGGCGCCCCGGATCGTGCTCGTGTACGTGCACCTCCCGCTGCCGTACAAGCGCGCCGTGGCGTGGGCCGGCAAGGAAGCCGTGCACCAGTACTACGAGGAGGAAAGCGAGGCCGCGCTCGCTCCCGCCCGCGAGCTGCTCGCGCAACGCGGCGTGGCGTGCGAAGTCGAGAAGCTCGTCGGCGATCCCGCCACCGAGATCACGCGTGTGGCCGGCGAGGGCTACGATCTCGTCGCGCTCGGCACGCACGGCCACACGGGCCTCACGAGCATCGTGATGGGCTCCGTCGCGACCAAGGTCGTGGCGAGCAGCCCGGTGCCGGTGCTGCTGCTGAAGTAAGCCCGCCGACCGCGCGGCTCCACGTCGCTGCGCCGGCATTCGCGCCGGCCCGCGGTCGGCTGTCGTGGTTGCGTTGCCGCCGAAAGACAAAACGCCCCGGAGATCCGGGGCGTTTTCGTCGATTGCGGTGTCGCGATCAGCCTTCGCCTTCGAGGAAGCTGCGCAGCTTCTCCGAGCGCGAGGGGTGGCGGAGCTTGCGCAGCGCCTTGGCCTCGATCTGGCGGATGCGCTCGCGGGTGACGTCGAACTGCTTGCCGACTTCCTCGAGCGTGTGGTCGGTGTTCATCTCGATGCCGAAGCGCATGCGCAGCACCTTGGCTTCGCGCGGCGTCAGGGTATCGAGGATGTCCTTGCACACGTCGCGCAGGCTCGCGTTGACGGCGGCATCCGAGGGCGCGATCGTCGACACGTCCTCGATGAAGTCGCCGAGGTGCGAATCGTCGTCGTCGCCGATCGGCGTCTCCATCGAGATCGGCTCCTTGGAGATCTTGAGGATCTTGCGGATCTTCTCCTCGGGCATCTCCATCTTCTCGGCGAGCAGCGCCGGATCGGGCTCCTGCCCCGTCTCCTGCAGGATCTGGCGGCTGATCCGGTTCATCTTGTTGATCGTCTCGATCATGTGCACCGGGATGCGGATCGTGCGCGCCTGGTCCGCGATCGAGCGCGTGATGGCCTGGCGGATCCACCACGTCGCGTACGTCGAGAATTTGTAGCCGCGGCGATACTCGAACTTGTCCACGGCCTTCATGAGGCCGATGTTGCCTTCCTGGATCAGGTCGAGGAACTGCAGGCCGCGGTTGGTGTACTTCTTGGCGATCGAGATCACGAGGCGCAGGTTCGCTTCCGTCATCTCGCGCTTCGCCTTGCGTGCGCGCGCCTCGCCCGTGGACATCTGCTTGTTGATGTCCTTCAGGTCCTTCAACGGGATCATCACGCGCGCCTGCAGGTCGATCAGCTTCTGCTGCTGCTCGACGATCGCCTGGCGGTACTTGGCGAGCTGCTCGCTGAAGACGTTCCGCGCGGCGATCTCGCGATCGATCCAGCGCGGGCTGGTCTCGTTGTCCGGGAACTTCTTGATGAACTCGGGTCGCGGCATGCCGCCCTTGTTCACGACGAGGTCCTGGATCTTGCGCTCGATCTGGCGGATGTTGTCGACCTCCGTGCGCACGCTGTCGCACAGCCGCTCCACCTGGCGCGCCGAGAAGCGGATCTGCATGAGCTCGTTGCTGATCTTCTTCTGCAGCTCGGTGTAGCGCGGCGACTTGTGGCCTTCCTTCTGCAGCACCGCGAGCATGCGCGTGAAGTGCTTGCGGATCGCGCCGAAGCGCTCGAGCGCGGCCGTCTTGAGGCGCTCGAGGTTCTCGGCCGCGATGGTGCCCGCGTCGCCTTCGTCCTCCTCCTCTTCCTCGACGTCGGACTCCACGTCCTCCATCGCGTCGAGCTCCTCGTTGAAGTCCATGAGGCCGTCGACGAGGTCGTCGATCTTGAGCTCGTCCTTCGCGATCTTGTCCGCGAGATCGAGGATCTGGTTGACGGTCATCGGGCACGCCGAGATCGCCATGATCATGTGCTTCAGGCCTTCCTCGATGCGCTTGGCGATCTCGATCTCGCCTTCGCGCGTGAGGAGCTCCACCGAGCCCATCTCGCGCATGTACATGCGCACGGGATCGGTGGTGCGGCCGAATTCGGAGTCGAGGGTGGAGACCGCCGCTTCGGCGGCTTCCTCGACGTCTTCCGCAGGCGCGGTGGGCGCGGCTTCCGACATGAGCAGCGCCTCGGCATCCGGCGCCTCGTCGTAGACCTGGATGCCCATGTCTCCGATCATGCCGATGATGCCCTCGATCTGCTCGGCGTCGAGCACGTCCTCCGGCAGGTGATCGTTGATCTCGGCGAACGTGAGGAAGCCGCGCTCCTTGCCGAGCACGATCAGGTTCTTCAGCCGCCGTTTGCGCGCCTCGACGTCGGCGGGCGTGAGCTCGCGCGGCGCAACGTCCTGTTGCTTGCCGTTCTTGCCCTTCTTGGATGCCGCGTCTTCCGCGCGCTTGCCCGCGAGCTTCGCCGCAAGCTCGCCGACGGTGGTGGGCTTGTGGTTGCTCGGTGCGGGCACCGGTGCCGGTGCAGCGGGCTTCGACGCAGCGGGCTTCGACGCAGCGGCCTTCGGCTGCGCGTGCGCTGCAATGGCCGCCGTACGGGTGTTGGGCTTCGCGGGAGGAGTTGCCTTCGGCTTCGATTTCGATTCGTTCGTGGGCACAGCCTTGACCTGCTTCGGGACATCCTTGGCTACGACCTTGGCCGTCGCTTTCGGTTTCGTCGGCGCTGCGGGCTTCACGGCCTTGCCCTTCGCGACGATGTGCTTGGTCGCCGACTTGGTCGTAGCCGGCGCGAGCTTCTTCGCGGGCGCGGCGTGCTTCGCTGCGCCTTTGGGGGACTTCGCCGGCGTCGCTTTCTTCGCCGCCGGCTTGGCGGCGGGCTTGGCCTTGCGGGTCGTCGCGGTACGCGCGGGCGCCGGCGGGGTCTTGCTGCGGGTCGAGGACTTGGCGGGCGACTTGCGGGCGGGCTTCGCGGGCTTCTTGGCCATGGGGCATCCTAGGGGGTTCGGGTTTCCAGGTTGCTAGGTGGGGGCGACCGGGAAAACTTCAAATTATAACATGTGCTTAGTGGACTTCAGACGCGACGGGCCTGCACCTCGCGGCGGACGATCTCCAGCTGGCGCAGACGCTCGGCTTCCTCGGGGGTGGCGTCCCCGGTGGCGTTGGCCGCCACGGCCGCGCCGGCGCGCTTGGCGAGGTTCCAGTAGCGCCGGACGCCGGCCTCGAGATGGACGGCCGTCTGCTCGGGCGTGAGGCCGTGATCCTCCGCGGTAGCGAGCACGCGGGCCAGCACGGACTCGTGGGCCGAGCCGACGAAGTGCTGGAGCACGCCGGGGGTGGTGAGAATGCCCTGGCGCGAGCTGCAATAGTCGACGACGGCGGCCAGCGCGGCGCCTTCCGCCGTGCCATCGTCGGGCTGCGGCACGGCGATCGTGCGGGCGAGCTCCGGTTGCAGCAGCAGGGCCTGCAGCATCTCGCGCACGAGCGAAGGGGGGCGCCGCGCCGGTCCCGAGGCCGGGCGCGGGCGCGCGACCTCGCGCGCGGGTGCCGGCGTCTCCCGGGCGCGCGCGTCGCGGTTGGCAAGGCCCAGCAGCGAGCGCAGCTCCGGCTCGGGCAGCCCCGCGAGCTCGGCGAGGCGCCGCCGGAGCACGGCGGCAAGGATGGGGGCGCTGAGCTCGCCCAGCAATGGCTTCGCCGCGGCGACGAGTGCTGCGCGCCCTTCGGCGGACGCCGGCGGATGCTGCGCTGCGAGCTCGGCCAGCAGGAATTCCGACAGCGGCTTGCCCGCGTCGAGCAGCGCCTCGAAGGCGGCCTTGCCGCGCCGGCGCACGAAATCGTCCGGGTCCTCGCCTTCCGGCAGGAACACGAAGCGTGGCCTCCTTGCCGTCCACCAGGACCGGCAACGCGTTCTCGAGCGCACGCCACGCGGCCTTGCGCCCGGCGTTGTCGCCGTCGAAGCAGAACACCACGCCGTCGGCGAGGCGGAAGAGCTTCTGCACGTGCGACGGCGTGGTCGACGTCCCGAGGGTGGCGACCGCGTACTCGACCCCGTGCTGGGCGAGCGCGACGACATCCATGTAGCCCTCGACGACGACCACGCGCCCGGCCGAGCGGATCGCCGCCCGCGCCTGATAAAGGCCGTAGAGCTCGCGTCCCTTCGAGAAGAGCGCGGTTTCGGGCGAGTTGAGGTACTTGGGCTCGCCCGCTCCGAGCACCCGGCCGCCGAAAGCGATGACCTGACCGCGCGTATCGTGGATCGGGAACATGATCCGGTCCCGGAAGCGGTCGTAGCGTTTGCCGCCTTCGCCGGCGATCACCAGTCCGGCGCTCTCCAGCAGGGGATCGTCGTAGCGCTCGAACGCGCCCGCGAGCGGCTGCCAGGCCTCGGGCGCGTAGCCGACACCGAAGCGGGCGGCGATCGCCCCGGTCAGGCCCCGGCCCTTGAGGTACGCGATCGCCGCGGGCGATTCCTTGAGCTTCGCCCGGTAGAAGCGAGCCGCTTCGAGCATGACCTCGGAGAGCCCGCGACCTTGCTCGCGCCGATCCGCTTCGCCGGGGCGCTCCTCGCGGGGGACGTCGAGCCCCACGTCGCGCGCCAGCTCCTCGACCGCTTCGGGGAAGGTCTTGCCGCCGTATTCCATGAGGAAACCCACGGCGGTGCCGTGAGCGCCGCAGCCGAAGCAGTGATAGAACTGCTTGGTCGGGCTGACGGTGAAGGAGGGGGTCTTCTCGCTGTGGAAGGGGCAGCAGGCGGCGTAATTGGCGCCGGCCTTCTTGAGCGGAACGTACCGGTCGATCACCTCGACGATGTCGACCCGGGCAAGCAGCGTCTGGATAAAGTCGTTGGGAATCATGGATGACGCTGCTGCAGATCCGGCCCCGGCGGGCGTGCTCCGCAGCCGAACCTATGGATTATAGGCAACGTGCGCGGGAGTTCCAGTCGGCGGGGGCGCGCCTGGCGTTCGCGCCCTGCCCTCGCCTTCAGGACGCGAGGCGCGCCTTGACCTTCGCCGACACGGCGCCGAGGTCCGCCCGGCCCGCGAGCTGCGTGCGCAACGCGGCCATGACCTTGCCCATCGCGGCCATGCCTGAGGCGCCCGCGCTGGCGAGCGCGGTCTCGATCAGGGTGTCGATCTCCGCATCCGAGAGCGGCTGGGGCATGTAGGCCGAGAGCACCCCCACCTCCGCGCGCTCGGCGTCGGCGAGGTCCTGCCGGTGGCCGGCCTCGAACTGGGTGATGGAGTCCTTGCGCTGCTTGATCATCTTGTCGATCACGGCGAGCACGTCCGCGTCGGAGAGCGTGATGCGCTCGTCGACCTCGCGCTGCTTGATCGCGGCGAGGAGCATGCGGATGGTGGAAAGGCGTGCGCTGTCCTTCGCGCGCATCGCGGTCTTCATGTCTTCGGTGATGCGGTCCTTGAGAGTCATGCGGCACTCCTGCACGGGAAGGGGAGGCCGGCCGCGAGGCCGGGGAAGCAGGAAGCAAAAAGGGGCGAATCGCTTCGCCCCTCGGGTGGCCGCGCCAGCGCCGCAGGCGCGGCCTTGGCGTCAGCGGGTGAATCCGGTCAGAACAGCTTCGGCGGCAGCTGCTGGCTGCGCAGGCGCTTGTAGTGCCGCTTCACGGCGGCGGCCAGCTTGCGCTTGCGTTCCGCGGTCGGCTTCTCGTAGAACTCGCGGGCGCGAAGCTCGGTGAGCAGGCCGGTTTTCTCGATGGTGCGCTTGAAGCGACGCAGGGCCACTTCGAAGGGCTCGTTCTCGCGGACGCGAACGCTGGGCATGAAACTCGTTCCTTTCGGTATCTCTGGGCTGGGCGGCGGCGCTGTTGCCGGTGCTGCGGCGGTCGTCTTTGGGCCGTGGTGCTGCGGTTCGTGGGGCTTTGCGGTAACCGGGAATCATAGCAGGGCAGGGGGGTGTCCTGCAAGGGGACTATAATCGCGGCACCCCGATCCGGCCCGCCTGTCCGACTCAGGCGCGCGGCGGCCGTGCCGGTTCCGCCCTGCCGCGGTTTCTCCCCCATGCGCATCCTCGGCATCGAGACCTCCTGCGACGAAACCGGCCTTGCCGTCTACGACAGCGCGCCCGGCGCGGGTCTGCTCGCCCACGCGCTGCACTCGCAGGTCGCGATGCACCAGGACTACGGCGGCGTCGTGCCCGAGCTCGCCTCGCGCGATCACGTCCGGCGCGTGGTGCCCCTCGCGAGGGCGGTGCTCGCCGAAGCCGGGCTCGCGCTCGCGCAGATCGACGGCATCGCCTTCACCCAGGGGCCGGGCCTCGCCGGCGCGCTGCTCGTCGGGGCGAGTGTCGCCACGGCGCTCGCCTATGCGCTCGGGCGGCCCGTCATCGGCGTGCACCATCTCGAGGGGCATCTGCTGTCCCCGCTGCTCGCCACGCCCCGGCCGGCGTTTCCGTTCGTCGCGCTGCTCGTGTCCGGCGGCCACAGCCAGCTGTTCGAAGTCCGCGGCGTCGGCGAGTACCGGCTCCTTGGCGATACGTTGGACGATGCGGCCGGCGAGGCGTTCGACAAGACGGCCAAGCTCCTCGGCCTCACGTACCCCGGCGGACCGGCGGTGGCCCGGCTGGCCGGCGAAGGCGTCTCCGGGGCGGTCACCCTGCCGCGGCCCATGCTGGACAGCGGCGACCTCGACATGAGCTTCAGCGGATTGAAGACCGCGGTGCTGACGCTCGCGCGTCGCGCGCCGCTCACGGATCGCCGGAAGGCGGACATCGCGCTCGAGTTCCAGTCGGCGGTGGTCGACGTGCTCGCGAGCAAGGCGTGGCGCGCGCTCGAGCTCACCGGCTACCGCCGGCTCGTCGTGGCGGGCGGCGTCGGCGCCAATCGCGCGCTGCGCACGCGCCTGCTGCACGATGCGGATGCGCGCGGCGCGCGGGTATTCTTCCCCGATCCGGTCTTCTGCACCGACAACGGCGCGATGATCGCGCTCGTCGGCGCGCTGCGAATGGAAGCGGGGGAGTGCGATGGGAACGCGGGCAACGGCGCGTTTCGCGTGCGGCCGCGCTGGGAGCTCGCCTCGCTGGAGGCCCCGGGCGTGACCCAAACCCGTTACTCGGAGTAACGACTCCGAGTCGTTACTCCGAGTAACGGGGTCAGCGCCCGATCGTGCGCTCGGAACCGCTCATGAGCTTGGCAATGTTCGATCGATGGCGCCAGAAAAGCAGCGCGGCGACCGGGATCAAGGCCCACGCTTCGGGCCGCGGGCCGAGCATGTAGAACGCCCCGATCGGCGCGACCAGCGCCGTCGCGAGCGCCGCGAGGGAAGAGATCCTGAAGCCCAACGCGATCACGAGCCAGATCGCGCAGAGCAGCACGCCGAGCGGCCAGTGCAGCGCGAGCACGATGCCCGCTGCCGTCGCCACGCCCTTGCCGCCCGCGAAGCGGTGGAACACGGGATACAGGTGACCGACGAATACGGCGAGCGCTACGGCCGCGACGGTCCACGGGGCGGCGTCGGTCCCGGGCACGACGCGCGCCGCGAGCCACACGGCAACCCACCCCTTCGCGCCGTCGCCGATCAGCGTGACGACCGCTGCAGCCCTGTTGCCCGTGCGCAGCACGTTGGTCGCGCCCGGGTTGCCCGAGCCGTAGGTGTGCGGATCGGGGAGGCCGAACAGCTTGCTGCTGACGACCGCGAACGACACGGAGCCGACGAGGTAGGCGGCGACGACGAGGGCGAGCGTGACGATCATCGCTGCGCGGCGGACGGAGCGAAGGCGAGAGTGACGTTCATCGATGCGCGGCGGACGGAGCGAAGGCGCGAGTGACGGGCACCGAGGCTCCGATGCGCGGCGGGTAGAATGCGCCGCATGATACTCACAAAGCGGCCGGCGCGCGTGCATCGTGCGGCGCAGCGGCGATGAACGCGATCTTCATCCACGATCTGCGGATCCAGACGCGCATCGGCGTATACGACTGGGAGCGCGAGCTGCCGCAGACGCTGCGCCTCGACGTCGACGTCGCCGTGCCATCGGAGGCCGCGTTCCATTCCGACGACCTCGCCGATGCGCTCGATTACTCCGCGCTCGTGCGGCGGCTGCAGAGGTTCGCCGTCGAGCACCGGCACGGCCTGCTCGAGCGGTTTGCGCAGGGCGTGGCGGACATCGCGCTGCAGGAGTTCAACGCGCCGTGGGTGCGGGTGCGCGTGGCGAAGCTCGCCGCGTTGCCCGGCGTGCGCGAGATCGGCGTCACGATCGAGCGCCAGCGCTGACCCGTCGCGCGCTGCGGCCCGGCGCGCGTGGACGACCTTCGTGCTGCGCACTCCGGCATTCGCGCTTGGGGCGGCCCGGCGCGCTCATGATCTCGTCTTCGTGGTCGCCACGTCGAGGACCTTCGGCGCGAGCACGCGCACGAGATCGGCGGGGGTCATGCCGACCAGCAGTCCGCGCCGCCCGCCGTTGATGTAGAGGTACGGCAGGTCCGCGATCGTGGATTGCATGACGACCGGCATCGTCCGGCGGGTGCCGAACGGGCTCGTGCCGCCGACCTGGTAGCCCGAATGCCGATCCGCCACCGCGGGCGGGCACGGCGCGATCGTCTTCACCCCGAGCGCGCGGGCGAGGTTCTTCGTCGACACCTCGCGGTCGCCGTGCATCAGCACGAGGAGCGGCTGCCTGTGCTCGTCCTCCATGACCAGCGTCTTGACCACGGCGTGCTCGTCGACGCCGAGCTCGCGCGAAGACACGGCCGTGCCGCCGCGCTCCTCGTACTCGTAGGGATGCAGCGTGAACGCGACACCGTGCTCGCGCAGCACGCGCAATGCGTTCGTCTGGGGCGTGCGGTCCTTGCTCACGATGCGTTCATCCTAGCCGCGCGGGTGGTGATCGCGATGCAACTGCTTCAGGCGCTCGCGGGCGACGTGGGTGTAGATCGTCGTCGTCGTGATGTCGGCGTGGCCGAGCAGGAGCTGCACGACGCGCAGGTCCGCGCCGTGATTGAGCAGATGCGTGGCGAACGCGTGTCGCAGCACGTGCGGCGAGAGCGAGGCGGCGGGAATCGATGCCTTCACGCCATAGCGCTTGACGAGCTGCCAGAAGGCTTGTCGCGTCATGGGCGCGTGCCGCGCCGTGAGGAAGAGCGCGTCGCTGCGGCCGTGACCCATCAGTCCGGGGCGCGCCTCGCGCAGGTAGCGCTTGACCCACTGCACCGCTTCCTCGCCCAGCGGCACGAGACGCTCCTTGTTGCCCTTGCCGATCACGCGCACCACGCCCATGTCGAGCGCGACCTGGCCGAGCGTCAAGCCCACGAGCTCGGACACGCGCAGGCCGGTGGCGTAGAGCGTTTCGAGCATGGCGCGGTCGCGCACGCCCAGCGCGGTGCGCACGTCGGGTGCGGCCAGCAGCGCTTCCACCTGTCGCTCGGCGAGATTCTTCGGCAAGCGTCGCGGCAGGCGCGGTGCGCGCACGCGCAGCGTCGGATCGGTGCGCAGCGTCCCCTGCTGCAGCTGCAGGCCGTAGAAGCGACGCAGCGCCGAGAGACGACGCGCAATGGACGTGGCCTTGTTGCGGCCGCGGAACTCGTCCGCGAGGAAGCTTTCGACGTCCTGGCGCGTGGCGTCGAGCAGCGCGCGGTCGCGGCCCTCGAGCCACGCCGACCAGCGCGCGAGATCGCGGCGATAGCTGTCGAGCGACGTGCGCGCGAGGCCGTCCTGCAGCCAGAGCTGATCGCAGAACGCATCGATCAGCGCGCCCGCCGGATCGTGGGTGCCCGGCCCGACCCTGCCGGGCCGCTCCCCGGCCGCCCTACGCGCCAAAGCGATAGCCTTCGTGGCGCAGCAGCCACGTCTTGATGGCGAGCGGATCGCCTGCCCGCGAATTCATGAACCCGCCGAGCCTGCCCGCGCTCGCGATCACGCGATGACACGGAATGACCAGCGCGATCGGATTGGCGCCGCACGCGCCGCCGACTGCGCGCGGTGCGGAGTGCACCACGCGCGCGATCTCGCCGTAGGTGCGCGATTCGCCGACCGGGATGCGTTCCAGCGCGTCCCACACTTTGCGGCGGAAGGACGTGCCCGCGGGATCGAGCGGCAGCGTGAAACGGAAGTGCGGATCATCGAGATACGCGCGCAGTTGCCGGACCGCTTCCGCTGCCACCTCGTCCTGCGGCGGCAGCTCGGGCGTGCCCTTCGGCAGGTACTCGACGCATCGTCACGCAATCGCGCGCCGTGCGGATGCCCGAGCACGGCGAACGGCGTCGCGAGCTTCGCGGCCCAGGGCGCCTCGGCTGCGGTCGTCGGTGCCGGAAGGCTCGCATGCGGCGAGGCGAGGCGCGGATGTCTCATCCCATCCTCATCTGTCGCGGCAGCGCCGTGACGAGCGCGGGAAAGAACCAGATGATCAGCACCGCGGCGACGAGCAGCAGGAACATGGGCACCGTGTGGCGCGCGATCCACGTGATCTGGCGCGAGGTCATGCCCTGCAGCACGAAGAGGTTGAAGCCGACCGGCGGCGTGATCTGCGCCATCTCGACCACCAGCACGACGAAGATGCCGAACCAGATGAGGTCGAGATGCGCCGCTTCCACGGTCGGCAGGATGACGCCCATCGTGAGCACGACCATCGAGATGCCGTCGAGGAAGCAGCCCAGCACGATGTAGAACACCATCAGCGCCACGATCAGCAGGAACGGGCTGAGGCCCAGGCTGCCGATCCACTGCGCGAGATGGCGAGGCAGGCCGATGTAGCCCATCGCGAGCGTCAGGAACGCGGCGCCGGCGAGGATGAGCGCGATCATGCAGTACAGGCGCGTGGCCCCCAGCAGGCTCGCGCGGAAGGTCTCGCGCGTGAGCGAGCGCTGGGTGAGGGCGATGACGAGCGAGCCGAGCACGCCGAACGCGGCCGCTTCCGTCGCCGTGGCGAGGCCGGTGTAGATCGAGCCCAGCACGGCGAGGATCAGCAGGGCGACGGGAATGAGATGGCGCGAAGCGTGGATCTTCTGCACGAAGCGTCGTGCGCTCGCGTGGCGGCCGGGATGGCGTCCGGGTTGGCGAGCGCCCAGACCACGATGTAGCCGGAGAAGAGCAGCGCGACGATCAATCCCGGGACGATGCCGGCGACGAACAGATGCGCGATCGACACGTTGGCCGACACGCCGTACACGATCATGATGATCGACGGCGGAATCAGCAGGCCCAGCGTGCCCGCGCCCGCGAGCGTGCCGATCGTGATGTCCTCCGGATAGCCGCGCGCGGCGAGCTCCGGCAGCGTCATCTTGCCGATGGTGGCGCACGTGGCCGCCGACGATCCGGACACCGCGGCGAAGAGCGTGCACCCCAGGATGTTGGTGTGCAGCAGCCGCCCCGGCACGCGCTCGAGCCACGGCGCGAGACCGCGGAACATGTCCTCCGAGAGCCGCGTGCGGAACAGGATCTCGCCCATCCAGATGAAGAGCGGGAGCGCGGTCAGGGTCCACGACGACGACGAGCCCCAGATGGTGACGGCCATCGCGTCGCCGGCCGGACGCGACGAGAAGAGCTCCATGCCGAGCCACGCGACGCCGGACAGCGCGAGGCCGATCCAGACACCGCTGCCGAGCAGCGCGAACAGCGCGACGATGAGCAGCGTGGTGATGAGGGCGTCTCCTCGGCTACTCGTTGTGCAGGATCTCGGCGGGCGCCGCTTCCGGCGCCGCGCGCCGCGCAGAACGCGAGCACGAGCTCGTCGACGAACGCGACGAACAGCACGAGCGTGCCCGTCGCCATCGCGATCTGCGGGATCCACAGCGGCGTGGCGTCCGTCGCGGTGGAAATGTCGTTGAAGTCCCACGACTGGTACGCGAGACGAATGCTGTAGAACGCGAACAGCGCCGCGAGCAGGGTGGCGACGGCGAGCGACCACAGCTCGAGGCCGCGCCGCGTGCCTTCGCCGGTGTGCTCGAGCAGCAGCGTCACGCGGATGTGCTCGCGACGCTTGAGCGTGTGAGCGAGCGCGAGGAACCCGGCGGCGGCCATGCTGTAGCCGGCATACGCATCCGTGCCGGGCACGTGGAAATGCAACAGGCGCCCGGCGATGCCGACCAGCACCCACACGAGTGTTGCCACCATGAAAAACGCCGCCGCGTAGGCGGCGGCGTCGTACAGCGCGTCCAGCAGGCGGCGCATCGTCAAGCGATGCCGCGGCGCGCGCGGTGCCGGTGCGTGGTCATCGCACCGGGCCCGGTCACATCGCGCGGTAGGCGTCGATGACCTTGCGGCCGTCGTCGCCCGTCTTGCGCAGCCACTCGGCGAGCATGACGTTGCCCACCTTGCGCAGGTCGGCCGTGAGCTGCTCCGAGGGCTTCACGATCGTCATGCCCTTGGCCTTGAGCTGGTCGAGGTACCAGTTGGTCTTCTCCTGCGAGAGCTTCCAGCCGCGCGTCTCGGCGTCGGCGGCCGCCTTGAGCACGGCGGCCTGCGTGCCCTTGTCGAGCGCGGCGAACGCCCGCTGGTTCATGACCACCGCGTTCTTCGGGAGCCACGCCTGCGTGTCGTAGAACTTCTTGATGGTCTCGTACGTCTTCGAGTCGAAGCCGGTCGCGCCCGAGGTCATCATCGAGTCGATCACGCCGGTGGCGAGCGCCTGGGAGACTTCGGCGGCCTGCACCGTCACCGGCTGCGCGCCGACGAGCTCCGCGATCTTGCCCGTGGCGGGACTGTACGCGCGCCACTTGAGGCCCTTCATGTCGGCCGTGCTGTTGAGATTGCGGTTGGTGAAGATGCCCTGCGGCGGCCACGGCACCGTGAACAGCAGGCGCATGCCCTGCTTCGCGAGCCGCGCCTCGAGCGCGCTCTTCGAGGCCTTGTACAGCTTCAACGACTCGGCGTACGACGTGGCGAGGAACGGTACGCCGTCGATGCCGTACAGCGGGTCCTCGTTCTCGAAGTTGACGAGCAGGATCTCGCCGAGCTGGGCCTGCCCGCCCTGCACCGCGCGCTTGATCTCGGGGGCCTTGAACAACGCGGCGTTGGGATGGACCGTGATCCTGAGCTTGCCGCCCGAGGCCTTGTCCACCTCGTTGGCGAACTGCTGGATGTTCTCGGTGTGGAAGTTGTTGGCGGGATACGCGGTCGGCATGTCCCACTTGGTCTGGGCGGCCGCGGGCAAGGCAAGGGTGAGGGCGAATGCAGCAACGGCAACGGCGAAGCGCATCATGAGGGCTCCGTGGGATCAGCGATCGGCGATCGCGCGCACCGCGCATTCTAGCTCGGTGATGTGATCGGGGGGCAGGCCCGCCTGCGCCCGCTCGTGCATGATGGTGTACGCGGCTTCGATGTTGCGCGTCGAGCCCGCGATGTCGAACAGCGGCGTGGTGAGGCGCTGCGCTGCGAGCTTCCGCCGCATCGACGCAAGGCGCCCGGGGTCGGTCGCGAGCGCGACCGCGAGCGCTCTCGTATTCCTCGGCCGTCGCCGTGATCAGCTCGGGCAATCCGACGGCGGTCAGCAGGCTCGCGGCCACGCGGCTCGCGAAGCATTGGCCGGCGCGTGTGAGCACCGGCAGCCCGGCCCAGAGCGCGTCGGCGGCGGTTGCGCCGGCGTTGTACGGTGCCGTGTCGAGGAACAGGTCGGCAGCCCGGTTGCGCGCGAGATGCTCGGACATCGGCAGCCGCCCGACGAAGTGCAGGCGCTCGCCGTCGACGCCCCGTGCCGCGGCCTCCCGGCGCAGGTTCTCGACCGCGCGATCGTCGCCTTTGAGCAGCACGAGCACGCTGCCGTCCACCGCGCGCAGGATGCGCATCCAGCTGTCGAACGTGGCCGGCGTGATCTTGTACGCGTTGTTGAAGCAGCAGAACACGAACCCCGACGCCGGAAGCCCCAGCTCCTCGCGCGTGAACACCTTGTCTGCCGGCGTGCGCGTGGTGTCGTTCACCTGATAGCTCGGCAGGTACGCGATCTTTTCCACGTAATGCTCGCGACTCTCCGGCGGAACGATCACGGCGTCGGCGAAGAGATAGTCCATGTAGCTCGCGCCGAGCGTGCCCAGGTAACCGAGATAGCTCGCCTGCACGGGCGCCGCCCGAAACGCGAAGATGCCCGTCCGGGTGCCCTGCGTGAAGCCGCAGAGGTCGACGGCGACGTCGATCTCGAGCTCGCGTGCGAGCTTCGCGACGTCGACGTCGGTGCGCTCGCGAACGTCGATGAGGCGGTCGAATGCGGCCTCGAGCCGCGTGCGCATCGCGCTCTTCGAATCGGGGGTGAACGAGAATGCCGTGATCTCGAAGCGCGTGCGGTCGTGGCGCTCGAAGAGCTCCGCCGCGAGGTACGCCAGCGCATGATCGTGGAGATCGCCGGAGAAGTAGCCGATGCGGATGCGGTCGTGACCGGCACGGCGCGGAATCGGCCCGAGGTCGCTGCGGGGCGGATACTTGACCTGCACGTGGATCTGCGCGGCGCGCCGCTGCATCGCCGGCGAGTCCGCGAGCGCGAGCACGGGGAACGGAGGCGATACCGGCTCGCCCCGCGCGATCCTCTCCAGCAGGCGATCGACATCGCGCGCGCGGTCATGCCAGTCGCACAGGGTGGCCCGCGTGATGAGATACGTGCCGAGGAGGAACTCCGAGTCGGGCTTGAGGCGCAGGGCGCGGTCGTAGAACTCCGCCGCCTCCGGCGTGGCGATCGATGAGCGTGAGCGCGGTGGCGAGGTTGCCGTACGCCTCGGCGTAATTCGGATTGAGCGCGAGCGCACGCTGGAAGTGCTCGATCGCCTCCGCGTGCCGGCCGAGGTCCTGCAGCACCATGCCGCGGTTGTTGTGCGCGCTCGCGTACTCGGGCTGCAGCGCGATGGCGCGATCGTAGCTCGCGAGCGCGTCGGCGTGGCGCTTGAGATCGTGCAGGACGTTGCCGCGATTGTTGTACGCGACGGCATAGCCGGGATTGAGCGCGAGCGCGCGGTCGAAATTCGCGAGCGCCTCTTCCGGGCGTCCCAGCTCGCGCAGCGCATTGCCGAGGCTGTTGCACGCGTCGGGATTGCCCGGATTCGCCGTCACGGCGCGGGCGAGCAGGTCGGCCGCATCGCGCATCCTGCCCGTCTGCGCGGCGATCACCCCGCACATGTGCAGCGCGTCGAACTCCGCGGGGCTCGTCAGCAGCACCGCTCGACACAGGCGCTCCGCCTCCGTCCACTGATAGGTCTGGTAGGCGATGAAGGCGCGCTGCATCGTTTGCGCGACGCCGGCATTGCGACCCGCACCCGGCGGCGCAAACGTCGGCTGCGGGGTCGATGGCGAAGGCGGGGGACGTCGTTTGTGCTGGCCCATGGGGGAAAAGCTCATCGTCAGCGCGCTATTCTGCCCGTCGTGGCGACGATGCACCAGCACGCCGGCGAGGGCGTCATCGCTCGTATCATCGGGGTTTGCGGGAACATGCGCGCCGTGACGGGCCGCGCGAGGGGCGAGGAACGGGGCTCACCATGACGCAGTGGCAATTCTGGATCGATCGCGGCGGCACGTTCACCGACATCGTGGCGCGGCGACCCGACGGCTCGCTTGTCACGCACAAGCTGTTGTCGGACAACCCCGAGCGCTATGCGGACGCGGCCGTGCACGGCATTCGCGAGCTCCTCGAACTGCCCGCGGGCGCCGCGATTCCGCCCGGCGTCGTCGACGCGGTCAAGATGGGGACGACCGTCGCCACCAATGCGCTGCTCGAGCGCAAGGGCGAGCGCACCGCGCTCGCGATCACCCGCGGCTTCGGCGACGCGCTGCGCATCGCCTATCAGAACCGGCCGAAGCTCTTCGTGCGTCGCATCGAGCTGCCTGCGCTGCTGTACGAGCGCGTCGTGGAAATCGACGAGCGCATCGGCGCGCGTGGCGAGGTGGTGCGCGCGCTGGATCTCGAGTCGGCGCGCAGACGCCTTCGCGGAGCTTCGCGAGGCCGGGATCGCGGCGCTCGCCATCGTGCTGATGCACGGCTATCGCTATCCGCAGCACGAGCAGGCGCTTGCGGCGCTCGCGCGCGAGATGGGCTTCACCCAGGTGTCGGTCGGCCACGAGGTGAGCCCGCTCATGAAGCTCGTGTCGCGCGCCGACACCACGGTGGTCGATGCGTACCTGTCGCCCATCCTGCGGCGCTACGTGAGCGAAGTCGAGCGCGATCTCGCGGGCGGCGCGGATTCCGCGGCACGGTCAGGCGCGCCCGGCGGCGCGAGGGCCGATCCAGGCGCAGACGCGTCGCGCAGCGGCGCCGCGTCCGGTGCGCACGCGCGGGCGCCGCGCCTGCAGTTCATGCAGTCCTCCGGCGGGCTCACCGATGCGCACCGCTTCCAGGGCAAGGACGCCATCCTGTCCGGCCCGGCGGGCGGGATCGTCGGCGCCGTCGAGGTCTCGCGTCTCGCCGGCTTCGATCGCATCATCGCGTTCGACATGGGCGGAACGTCCACCGACGTCACGCACTACGCCGGCGAATACGAGCGCGCATTCGTGACCGAAGTCGCCGGCGTGCGCCTGCGTGCGCCGATGATGCGCATCCACACCGTCGCCGCGGGCGGCGGCTCCATCTGCAGCTTCGACGGCGCGCGCTTTCGCGTGGGGCCCGCGTCCGCGGGCGCGAATCCCGGTCCCGCGTCGTACCGCCGCGGCGGGCCGCTCACCGTGACCGATTGCAACGTGATGGTCGGCAAGCTCGATCCGCAGCTCTTTCCGGCGGTGTTCGGCCCGAACGCCGATCAGCCGCTCGACGCCGCGATCGTGCGCGAACGCTTCGCGGCGCTCGCGCACGATGTGAGTGCGGGCACGGGCATCGCCCGCAGCGCGGAAGAGGTGGCCGACGGCTTCCTGCGCATCGCGGTCGAGAACATGGCGAACGCGATCAAGCACATCTCGGTGCAGCGCGGCTACGACGTCACCGACTACACGCTCTGCTGCTTCGGCGGCGCGGGCGGACAGCACGCGTGCCCGGTGGCCGATGCGCTGGGCATGACGCGCGTGCTGCTGCATCCGTTCGCGGGCGTGCTGTCGGCCTATGGCATGGGCCTCGCGGACGTGCGCGCGCTGCGCCAGGGCGCGCTCGAGGCGCGGCTCTCGGAAGCCTCGCTGGTCGCGGCCGCGGATCGGCTCGACGTGCTCGAGCAGCTCGGCGGTGCGCGAGGTGGTCGAGCAGGGCAGCGCGAACGTCAGCACGGCGCGCAGCCTGCATCTGAAGTACGAGGGCACGGACACGACGCTCGAAGTGCCTGCGCCGCAGGCGAGCACGCCCGAGGCGATCGCGACCGTCGTCGCCGCGTTCGAGCAGCGCTATCGCACGCAGTACGGCTTTCTCATGCCGGGCAAGCCGCTCGTGATCGAAGCGGTTGGCGTCGAGGCGATCGGGCGCAGCCAGCGTGCCGACGATGCGAACGTCGTGTTCGCGCCGCGCGACGGAGCGCTCCAGCCGGTGAAGATGCGCCGGATCTACACCGCCGGGTCGTTCCACGACGCCGCGGTTTACGTGCGCGACGCGATGCGGCCCGGCGACGTCGTCCGCGGTCCCGCGGTCATCGCCGAGCGAAGCGCGACCACGGTCGTGGAGCCCGGCTGGCGCGCGACGTTCACCGCACGCGGCGACCTCGTGCTCGAGCGCGTCGTGCCGCTGCAGCGCGCGCACGCGATCGGCACGACCTGCGATCCCGTGCTGCTCGAGGTGTTCAACAACCTGTTCATGGCGATCGCCGAGCAGATGGGCGTGCGTCTTGCCAACACCGCGTACTCGGTGAACATCAAGGAGCGGCTCGACTTTTCCTGCGCGCTGTTCGACGCGCGAAGGCAATCTGATCGCCAACGCGCCGCACATGCCGGTGCACCTCGGATCGATGGGCGAGAGCGTGAAGACCATCATCGCGCGCCGGGCGGGCACCATGCGCGCGCGCGATGCCTTCGTGCTCAATGCACCGTACAACGGCGGCACGCATCTGCCCGACGTGACCGTGATCGCGCCCGTGTTCCTGCCCGGAGCGGGTGCCGCGGATGAGCCGGAGTTCTTCGTCGCGTCGCGCGGCCATCACGCCGACATCGGCGGCATCACCCCGGGCTCGATGCCGCCCGACTCCACGCACGTGGACGAGGAGGGCGTGCTGCTCGACAACGTGCAGCTCGTGGCCGAAGGCCGCTTTCTCGAAGCGCAGATGCGTGCGCTGCTCTCGGCCGGCCGCTTCCCTTCCCGCAATCCGGACCAGAACCTCGCGGACCTGCGGGCGCAGGTGGCGGCATGCGCGAAGGGGATCGAGGAGCTGCACCGGATGGTGGAGCACTTCGGGCTCCCCGTCGTGCGTGCGTACATGCAGCACGTGCAGGACAACGCGGAGGAAGCGGTGCGCCGCGTGCTCGACGTGCTTGCGCGACGGCACGCTTCACCTGCGAGATGGACAGCGGCGCGCACATCACCGCGACGATCCGGATCGACAAGGCGGCGCGCGCGGCCACGATCGACTTCACCGGCACGAGCCCGCAGCAGCCCACCAATTTCAACGCGCCCTCGGCGGTGTGCAAGGCCGCCGTGCTCTACGTGTTCCGGACCCTGGTCGACGACGAGATCCCGATGAATGCAGGCTGCCTGAAGCCGCTTTCGATCGTGATTCCGGAGGGCTGCATGCTCGCGCCCCGCTATCCCGCCGCGGTCGTGGCGGGCAATGTCGAGACATCGCAGGCGATCACCGACACGCTCTACGGCGCGCTCGGCGTGCTTGCCGCCGCGCAGGGCACGATGAACAACTTCACGTTCGGCAACGACCGCTACCAGTACTACGAGACGATCTCCGGCGGCTCGGGTGCCGGGCCCGATTTCGACGGTACGAGTGTCGTGCAGACGCACATGACCAACTCGCGTCTGACCGATCCCGAGGTGCTGGAATGGCGGTTCCCCGTGCGGGTGGAGTCGTACGCGATCCGCCACGGCAGCGGGGGCGCGGGGCGACATCGCGGCGGCGACGGCGGCGACCGGCGCATCCGTTTCCTCGAGCCGATGACCGCCGTGATGCTGGCCAACCGTCGCCGCGTCGCGCCGTTCGGCCTCGAGGGCGGCGCGCCGGGGGCGCCGGGACGCAACTGGGTCGAGCGCGCCGACGGCTCGCGCGAGGAGTTCGGCGCGACGTTCGCCGTCGAGATGCGCGTCGACGACGTCTTCGTGGTGCAGACGCCGGGGGGCGGCGGCTTCGGTCTTACTCAGAGTAAATACTCCGAGTAACGGGTTAACATGCTCGGCATCGCAACCACGGAGGCGACCATGGCGAGCGTCTACGACTTCACCGTCGACGACATCAAGGGCAAGCCGGTTCCGCTCGACCGCTACAAGGGCCGCGTGCTGCTCATCGTGAACACGGCGAGCAAGTGCGGATTCACGCCCCAGTACAAGGGCCTCGAGGAGCTGTACGAGAAGTACCGGCCGCGCGGGCTGGAGATCCTCGGCTTTCCGTGCAACCAGTTCGGCGCGCAGGAGCCCGGCACCGAGGACGAGATCGCGAGCTTCTGCGAAGTGAACTACGGCGTCACGTTCCCCATGTTCAGCAAGATCGACGTGAACGGCGACGCCGCCGCGCCGCTGTACCGGCATCTCAAGAAGGCGAAGCCCGGCTTGCTCGGTTCCGAAGCGATCAAGTGGAACTTCACCAAGTTCCTGGTGGATCGCAGCGGCAGGGTGGTCGAGCGCTACGCGCCCAACACCGAACCCGCAGGCCTCGGCGCCGACATCGAAAAGCTGCTGTGATGCGCGCGCGTCGGGTTGCGGCCGCGACGCCCGCGGCGATCCGGGTGCGTGGCGTTGCGCTCGCGCTCGTCGTGCTCGTGTGCGCGAGTTTCGCCGGAGGGCTTCTTGCGCAGCCGGCCGCGGACAGGACCTTGCGCGTCGCGTTTCCGGTGGCCGAGACGGGCTTCGATCCGCAGGCGGTCGGCGACTTCTACTCGAATGCCGTGAACCGCGAGATCTTCGACGCGCTGTATCGGTACGATTTCCTCGCGCGGCCGTACAAGCTCGTGCCCAACACCGCCGCGGCGCTCCCGGAAATCTCCGCGGACGGCAGGACGTGGACGATCCGCGTGCGCCCCGGCATCTACTTCGCCGACGATCCGGCGTTCAAGGGCGCGCGGCGCGAGCTCACCGCGGCCGATTACGTGTACGCCTGGAAGCGCGTGCTCGATCCGCGCATGCGCTCGAACTCGTATGCGGTGTTCGAGGGCCGCATCGTCGGGGCGGATCCCATCATCGCCAAGGCCAGGGAGACCGGCAGGTTCGACTACGACGCGCCGATCGAAGGGCTGCAGGCGATCGATCGCTACACGCTGCGCATGAAGCTCAACTTCGCCGATTTCGAGCTGCTGTCCAATCTCACGACGACGGCGACGTCGGCGGTCGCCCGCGAGGTGGTGGATGCGTATGCCGACGCGAGCGGGTGGGTGATGGCGAACCCCGTGGGGACGGGGCCGTACCGGCTCAAGGAATGGCGGCGCGGGCAGAAGATCGTGCTCGAGGCGAACCCGGGCTTTCGCGACGAGCGCTACCCCGACAGCAGGGACCCCGCGGACAAGCCGTTCGTGTCGAGGCTGCGCGGGCGCAAGCTGCCGCTCGTCCCGCGCGTCGAGATCAGCATCATCGAGGAATCGAACCCGCGCTGGCTCGCGTTCGAGCAGCGCGATCTCGACTACCTCTCGGTGCCCACCGACATGACCCCGAGCGTGCTCGATGCGGACAACAAGCTCAAGCCGCGCCTCGCGCGACAGGGCATGACGCTCGCGCGGGGCCTGCAGCCGAGCATCACCTACACGTACTTCAACATGGAGGACCCGGTCGTCGGCGGGTACGCGCCCGAGCGGATCGCACTGCGGCGCGCGATCGGCATGGCGTTCAACATCGACGAGGAGATCCGCGTGGTGCGCCAGGGGCAGGCGATCGCCGCCACGCAGGTCGTGCCGCCCGGGATGACGGGGCACAATCCGCATTTCGACGGCCACAGCCCGTACGATCCGGCGGCCGCGAAGGCGTTGCTCGACAAGTTCGGCTACGTCGATCGCGACAAGGACGGCTGGCGCGATCTGCCCGACGGCTCGCCGCTGGTGCTGAAGATGGCCTCGCCGCCCTCGGCGCTCGATCGCCAGTACGACGAGCTGTGGCAACGCAGCATGAGCGCGGTCGGGCTGCGCATGGATTTCGTGAAGCAGAAGTGGCCCGATCTGCTCAAGATGGGCCGCTTCGGCCAGCTGCAGATGTGGAGCCTCGGGAACGCGTCCGCCACGCCCGAAGGCTTCGGCTTCTTCGGCCTGCTGTACGGACCGCACGCCGGCTTCTCGAATCTCGCGCGCTTCAGGCAGCCCGACTTCGACCGCCTGTACGAGCAGGCGCGCGCGATGCCGGACGGCCCGGCGCGCACGAAGCTGCTGCAGCGCATGAGCGAGATCGTGAGCGTCTATGCACCGTGGAAGCTGTCCGCGTTCCGCTACGAGAACATCGTCGTGCAGCCGTGGGTGATCGGCTACAAGTACAACGCGTTCAACCCGCATCCCTGGCGCTACTACGAGATCGACCCTGCGCGCCGCGCCGCGGCGAAGGGTTGATCGGGCGTCGATGGTCCCCGCCGGAAGTCCGACTCGCCCGCCGATGCGCAGCCGCGCCGGTTCGATCCGCTCGACCATGCCGAGGCTCCCGATGCGTCTCGCCCCGAAGCTGCGCCGCGGCTTGCACTGCCTGGTGCTCGCGCTCTCCTGCCTCGTCCTGTCCAGCCTCGCCACGACGGCGCTGCACGCGGCTTCGCCTTCGCCCGCCGATCCGGCCAAGGTGCTGCGCATCGCGATCCCCGTCGCCGAGACCGGCTTCGATCCCCAGGCCACGAGCGACCTCTACTCGGGTCACGTGCAGCGCGCGATCTTCGACACGCTCTACGAGTGGGACTATCTCGCGCGCCCGTACCGCATCGTGCCGTGCCTCGCGGCGGCGATGCCGCAGATCACCGACGGCGGCCGCACGTGGACGATGCGACTGAAGCACGGCATCCACTTCGCCGACGATCCCGTGTTCAAGGGCCGGCCCCGCGAGCTCACCGCGGCGGACGTGGTCTACTCGTGGAAGCGCCTGCTCGACCCGCGCATCCGCTCGCCGTACCTGTGGTATCTCGACGGCAAGCTCGTCGGCGCCGACGCGGTGCTGGAGGTCGCACGCAAGGCCGGCAAGCTCGACTACGACGTGCCGATCGAAGGCCTGCAGGCCATCGATCGCTACACGGTGCGCATCAGGCTCAAGCAGCCCGAGCCCGTGCTGCTCGGCTACATCGCGCACAACGCCATGAGCATCGTCGCGCGCGAAGTGATCGAGGCGTACGGCGATGCGAGCGGCTGGGCGATGGCGAATCCGGTCGGCACCGGGGCGTACCGGCTCGCGCAGTGGCGACGCGGACAGCTCATCGTGCTGACGGCGAACCCGGGCTATCGCGAAGAGACCTTCCCCGAAGGCGGCAACGCCGCCGATCCGGTGGTGCGGGCGATGAAGGGCAAGCGGGTCCCGCGCATCGGGCGCATCGAGGTCAGCGTCATCGAGGAATCCAATCCGCGCCTGCTCGCGTTCAACAGCGGCGAGCTCGATTACGTCAACGTTCCCTCGGACCTGTCCGATGCCGTGATTGCCGACGGCGGCCTGAAGCAGGGCGCCACCGGGCCGGGCGTGCGCCTGGAGACCATCGTGCAGCCCGCGCTGCAGTACGCGTACTTCAACATGGACGATCCGGTCGTCGGCGGGTACACGCGGGAGAGGATCGCCTTGCGCCGCGCGATCGTGATGGCTTTCGATACCCCGGCGATGATCCGCACGCTCTACCAGGGCCAGGCGATGCGGGCGACGCAGCCGGTCCCGCCGGGCGTGGCCGGGCACGACGACCGGCTCGACGTGCACATCGGGCACGATCCTTCAGCCGCCCGTGCGCTGCTCGACCGGTTCGGCTACGTCGATCGCAACGGCGATGGCTGGCGCGACCAGCCCGACGGCAAGCCGCTGGTGGTCGCGATGGGCTCGGCGACCAGCGGACGCGATCGCGAGTTCGACGAGATCTGGAAGCGCAGCATGAGCGCGGTGGGCCTTCAGATCGAGTTCCTGAAGCAGAAGTGGCCCGATCTGCTCAAGATGAGCAAGGCGGGCCAGCTGCAGATGTGGCGCGTGGGCTGGATCACGCAGACCGGCGACGGCGATGCGTTCACGCAGCTGCTGTACGGGCCGAACATCGGGCAGTCGAACCTCTCGCGCTTTCGCCTGCCCGAGTACGACGCGCTGTACCGCGAGTCGAAGGTGCTGCCGGACGGTCCGAAGCGCACGGCGCTCTACCGGCGCATGGCGGAGATCGGCGCGGCGTACAACCCCTGGGACATCGGCGTGTACACGATCGAGAACACGCTCGTGCAGCCGTGGGTGCTCGGTTACCGCAAGCACGCGTACTGGGAGCACCCCTGGAAGTATCTCGACATCGATCCCGCGCGCAAGCCGAGGAGCGCCGGCACGCGCTGACCCTGGGTCGACCCAGGGTGGACCCAGGGTCGCCGGTGCGGGCAGCGCGCTCCCCTTACGGCATGAACACGAGCATGTACTGGTCGGGCAGGAACTTCGGCGAACGCACGAGACGGTAGCCCGCCTTCTGCATCTCGGCGACGACCTGCTCGGGTGCGATGCGTTCCTCGGGCGGCGGGCCCATCGGCGACGCCTTCGTGAAGTCGACGATCGCCACCTGACCGCCGGGCTGGAGGTGATCGCGCAGGCGCTTGAAGTACGCCTCGCGTGCGTCGATGTGATGGTACGTATCCACCAGCAGCACCCGATCGACCTTCTCGGGCAGGCGCGCGTCGTCCGGGGCAGCGAGCACGGTGCGCAGGTTCGTGAGCTTCTCGCGCTTCGCCCGGTCCGCCACGTACTTCACCATGTCGGGCTCGATGTCGACCGCGTACACGCGCCCCCTGGGCGTCATGTGCGCGAGACGCACCGAGAAATAGCCGGTGCCCGCACCGATGTCCGCGACCTTCGAAGAAGGGGTGAGGTTCAATGCGCGGATCACCTCGTGCGGCTTCTGCCACGCGTCGCGCTCCGGATCGTCGAAGAACCGCGCCCAGTGCTCCGCCCCGGCGAAGCTGTGCTGATGGGTGTGCGGTGTCTGCGCGATCGCCGTGACGGCGAACCCGAGCAGCAATGCGAGCAGTGCCGAAAGATGGCGTGTCATGTCTGTTCTCCAGGGCAATGGGCGGATGGTGACCGGGCTTCGATAGCGCAGCTGTGACCTGGGTTCCACAGGCCCCGCCGTGCGCGCGCACACGCGGTGTTGCATCGGTGCATCAGCCGTTCGCCGCCGCGGCCTGCTCCAATGCCGCGCGCCTTGGTGCCGCAACCGCGCTCCGCTACAATCGATCGCATCCGCATCCCTGCGGAGGATACGTCACCATGACCCGCGCCCACTCCATCTCCTTGCATCCAGCCGCCGTCGCGCGGCAGGGCGGGGCGTCGGCCGTCATGGGCGGTTGCGCATCCGTTGGCGGCCTCCTTCGCAACGCGGGCCGCAGCTTCCGCCGCACTCTCCTGCACTAGCCGTCCGGCTCGCATCCCGCCGGAAGTCGGGCGGGAACCGGGTGCGAGCTCCCGCCTGTAGACCGCGCCGTCGCGCCATTGCGCAGCGGCGCAACGCACACGCATACGTACAGGCCACGATCATGTCGTACTCAAGACAATTGTTGTTGCGCTTCCGCCGCGGCTTGTGGCGCGAGCGCGAATTCGTGAAGCTGTGGAGCTCGATGACGATCACCGCGTTCGGCGCGCAGGTGACCAATCTCGCGCTGCCGCTCACGGCCGCAGTCCTGCTGTCCGCTTCGCCGCTGCAGATGGGCATCCTCGTCGCGCTCGAGACGCTGCCGTTCGCGCTCGTCAGCCTGCACGCGGGCGTGCTGCTCGATCGCGTGCGCAAGCTGCCGGTCATCGTCGCCGCGGACATCGGCCGCGGTGCCGCGCTGCTCGCGATCCCGCTCGCGGCGTGCTCGATGCGCTGACGATCGAGATGCTGTTCGCGATCGCATTCCTGTGCGGCATCCAGAACGTCATCGGCGGCGCCGCGTACCAGGTGGTGATCGCGCAGATGGCCGGACGCGAGCGCCTCGTCGAGGCGAATGCCAAGATCACGCTGGGCGAGACCTCGGCCGCGCTCGTGGGACCGGGCCTCGCGGGCATGCTGATCCAGGCGCTCACGGCGCCGATCGCGATCGCCGTCGATGCCGCGGCGTTCATCGGCTCCGCGCTGCTGCTGCGCCGCGTGCGCTCGCCGCACGACGTCCCGCACGTGCGGGGCAAGGCGGCGGTCGCGCGCGAGATCGCCGAGGGCTTGCGGCTCGTGCGCGGCAACGCCACGCTGTCGGCGCTCGCATGGCTGGCGGGCTCGTGGAATTTCCTGCACCACATGCAGCTCGCGGTGCTGATCCTGTTCGCGACGCGCGAGCTCGCGCTGTCGCCCGGCGCGATCGGGATCGCGTATGCCTGCGGAGGTGCGGGATGCCTGATCGCGGCCGCGTGCGCCGAGCGTCTCGTGGCGCGGGTGGGCGTCGGCCCGGTGATCGTGCACGCGTTGTTCATGACAGCCGTCGCGTGGGCCGCGATGGGCTTCGTCGCCGGTCCGCCCGGCGTAGCGCTCGTGCTGCTCGCGGCCGCGATGTTCGTGTTCGACTTCGGCGGCGTGCTGTACGGGATCAACTACCTGTCGTTGCGCCAGGCGATCACGCCCGATCGCCTGCTCGGGCGGATGACGGCGACGATGCGCTTCCTGAGCGTCGCGCCGGCGCCCATCGGCTCGCTCGTGGGCGGCGTACTCGCCACCGCGATCGGGCTGCGCGCGACGCTGCTCGCCGTCGGTGCGCTCGGCCTCGTGCTGGCGGCGGGCGCGATGCTGTACTCGCCGGTGCGCCGGCACCGGCAGTTGCCGGCGACGGTGCTGGAGTGATCCGCGCCGACGGACGCCGAGTTCCGACCGCTCGAACCCCATTGTCCCGAACAAATTGTTCGGGACAATGCGCCTGTGCGCTACACCAGCGCGCGATTGAGCGCGACCTTCGAGGCGCGACAGGCCCTCGAGGATCTCGTCGAGGCTGATGACGAGCGACGGCGCGATGCGCACCACGTCGGGTCCGGCCACCAGCACGAGCAGTCCTGCTTCGCCTGCAGCCTGCATGACCTGCAGCGCCTTGCCCTTCCACGGCGCATCGAGCTCGCAGCCGAGCCACACGCCTTCCCCGCGCAGGTCGCAGAACACGCGCCGGCGGCCGTTGATCGCCTTCAGGCCTTCCATGAACAGCGCATGCCGCGCCTTCACGCCGTCGAGCACTTCGGTGGTGTTGATCACGTCGAATACGGCGCCGGCGACGGCGCACGCGAGCGGATTGCCGCCGTACGTCGTGCCGTGCACGCCGACCGAGAATGCGCTCGCGACTTCCGCCGTGGTGAGCATGGCGCCGATGGGGAACCCGCCGCCCAGGCCCTTGGCGCTGGTCAGGATGTCCGGCGTGACGCCCTTCTGCATGTACGAGAAGAGCGCGCCGGTGCGCCCCATCCCGCTCTGGATCTCGTCGAGGATCAGCAGCGCGTGATGACGGTCGCACAGCGCGCGCGCCGCCTGCAGGTACTCGGGACGGCCGGGGATCATGCCGCCTTCGCCCTGCATCGGCTCGAGGATCACGGCGCAGATCGCGTCGCCTTCCGCCGCGAACGCCGCTTCCATCGCCGCGATGTCGTTGTACGGCAGGTGGAGGAAGCCTTCGGGGTTGGGACCGAAGCCCGCCGCGTACTTCGGCTGGCCGCCGGCCGTCACCGTGAACAGGGTGCGCCCGTGAAAGGCGTTGACCGTCGAGATCACCTTGAACTTGGCGGGACCGAAGCGATCGTGCGCGTAGCGGCGGGCGAGCTTCAACGCCGCCTCGTTCGCTTCCGCGCCCGAATTGCAGAAGAACGCCCGGTCGGCGAACGTCGTCCCGGTGAGGCGCGCGGCGAGACGCAGCGCCGGCTCGTTGGTGAACCAGTTCGAGACGTGCCACACGCGGCGTGCCTGCTCCTCGAGCGCCTTCACCATGGCGGGATGGCAATGGCCCAGCGCGGTGACGGCGACCCCCGACCCGAAGTCGATGTACATGCGGCCCTGCTGGTCCCACACGCGCGAGCCCTCGGCGCGCACCGGAATGAACGGCGCGGGGGCGAAGCACGGCACCATCACCTCGTCGAAGGTCGCGCGCGTGACGGGCATCGTGGCCGCGTTGGTGGGCGTGGGCGCGACGTCGCGCCGGGATGAGGCGGCGATGATCGCCTGGGCGGCTTCGGGCAGCGCGGGCATGAGGCGTCCTTCCGGTGGCGTGCGGCGTGGCGCTAGAGCGCGGCGATGGCCTGGATCTCGATGCGGTACGCCGGACCGGCGAGCGGCGCGGCCACGGTCGCGCGCGCCGGCGCGTGTCCCGGCGCGATCCAGGGTTCCCAGACCGCGTTCACGGCCGGGAAATCGCGCATGTCGGGCAGGTAGATCGTCGCGGAGAGCAGCCTGGTCTTGTCGGTGCCCGCCTCGGCCAGCAGCCGGTCGATCTGCGCGAGCACCTGGCGCGTCTGGCCCGCGATGTCGGCGGCCGGATCGTCGGCGACCTGTCCGGCGAGATAGACGGTCTGCGACGCCCCGTGAATCACCATCTCGGAAAGCCGTTTGCCGGAGTGGCGGCGGTCGATGCTCATGATGCTATCCTCGGTGCTCGATGTTGACGATCACTGAATTGTAGACGAATGGACCCGCGCACCGTTTCCGATCGTGCGCGCAGGCGATGACGGCGCGCACGACGCTGCTCGTCGCAGCGTGCCTGCTCTTCCTCGGCGTCGCGGCCGGCGCATTCGGCGCGCATGCGCTGCGTGCGCGACTCGCGCCCGCGGAGATGGCCGTCTTCCAGACCGCCGTGCAGTACCACCTCACGCACGCGCTCGGCCTCCTGGGTGTCGGGCTGCTCGCGCTGCACTGGCCCGATGCGCGCGGGCTCGCATGGGTGGCGGCGCTGCTCGCGATCGGCGTGCTGCTCTTCTCGGGCAGCCTCTACGCCCTCGTGCTCACCGGCGTGCGCGCGCTCGGGATCGTGACGCCGTTCGGCGGCACGGCGATGCTCGCGGGCTGGGCGCTGCTCGCCTGGACGGTGCTCCGGCACTGACGCGAGCGCCTGTCGCGGGTTGCGCATCGCGAGTCGCCGTTTATACTGCTTGCATGCATTCGCAATCGGGCACGCGTTCGAGTCCCGTCGCGCCGGCGTGGTACGACACGCCCACCACTATCGTCGACATGACGGTGGGGGGCGAGCTCGACGGCGACACCATCCAGATCCCCGGCATCGACGAGCGCACCATCGTGCGCCCCGGTCTCGCGATCCTCTATCGGCTCGCGGTCGGGCCCGGTGCGGATCACTACGCCCGCCGCTTCCTCGCCTTCGAGCGCAATCCGCACGCGCGTCTCGCCTGGCACTGGCCGGCGTTCTTCGCGCCCGCCGTCTGGGCAGGCTATCGCGGGCTCTGGCTCGCCGGCTTCTTCTTCTCGATGGTGCCGCTGCTCGCTGCGATGATCTTCATCCAGCTCGCGCCCGCGCTCGACGGTGCGCATCGCGCTTGGGCGGTGAGCGCGGCGATCTTCGCGTGGATCATGCCCGGTGCGCTCGCGGCGGCCTGCGCCCACTACCTCGTCTATCGCGATGTGCGCCGGCGCGCGCTCGACGCCGAGCGGGCCACCGAAGGCGCGGTGATGGCCGCAGCCCGCCTCAATGCAACGTCGTCCGTCTCGTGGGGCGGCGCGGCGCTCGGCGTGGTTGCGACGGCGCTCGTCTACGGCGCCGTGCTCGCGGATCTGCAGGGGGCGTGGCGCGAGCACCAGGTGCGCAGCGTGGTGCTCGCGAGCCTCGAAAGCGTGCGTGCGGTGGAGGAGCAGGTCGAGGTCACGTGGTCGGCCAACGCGCGACTCGTCCCCACCCAGACCGCGGCCGTTGCCGGAGCGAGCGATGCCGGGTGGGCCATCGAGGACGTGCACGTCAGCCCGGGCAACGGCCGTCTGCGGGTGACGTTCAGCGATGCGCTGCCGGAGCTCGCCGGCAAGTCGCTGCTGCTCGCGCCCACGCGCGACGCCAGGCAGCGCGTGCGCTGGCTGTGCATTCCCGTGGGCATCGAGCCCGTCTACCTGCCCGAGATCTGCCGGCGGATGTAGGCCGCCGAGGGCGGCGCGCCTCGCACCGCGCCCCGTCGCGCGGCTTCCGTCGTACGGCGCGTCAGTCCACCTTCGCGCCGGACGCCTTCACGATGCGCGCGTACTTCCGCAGCTCCTGGCCGATGAACGCGGCGAACTGCTCGGGCGTGGTGGGTGCCGGTTCCGCACCTTGCGCGGTGAGGCGCTCGCGCACCTCGGGGCTGTTCAGGATGCGCACGACATCGGCGTTCCACTTCGCGATGACCTCGCGCGGCGTGCCCGCGGGAGCGAGCAGCCCGAACCACGTGGAGATGTCGAAGCCGGGAACGCCCGCTTCCGCCATGGTCGGCAGGTCGGGCGCGAGCTTCGAGCGCTGGGCCGTGGTGACGGCCAGCGCCTTGAGCTTGCCGGCCTTCACCTGCACCATCGCGTTGGCGAGGTTGTCGAACATGAGCTGCGTGTCGCCTGCGAGCAGCGCCTGCGTCGCGGGCGCGGCGCCCTTGTACGGCACGTGCACCATGTCGATGCCGCTGTCGATCTTGAAGAGCTCGCCCGCGAGATGGCCCGCGCTGCCGCTGCTGCCCGAACCGAAGGCGAGCTTGCCGGGATTGGCCTTCGCGTACGCGATCAGTTCTTTCACCGAGCTCACCGGCAGCGTCGGATTGACCACGAGCACGTTGGGGGTGGTGGCGACCAGCGTGATCGGGGCGAAGTCCTTCACCGCGTCGTACGGCATCTTCGAGTAGAGGCTGGGATTGACGGCGTGCGTCGACAGCGCGCCCATCACCACGCGTGTAGCCGTCCGGCGGACTCTTCGCCACCACGTCGGCGCCGATGTTGCCGCCTGCGCCCGGGCGGTTGTCGACCACGACGCTCTGGCCCCACGCCTCGGTCAGCTTCTGCGCGATGAGGCGGCCGATCACGTCGAGCGGGCCCCCCGGCGGAAACGGCACGACCAGCTTCACCGGGCGCGTGGGGAACGCGGCGCCTTGCGCGCTCGCGGGCGTCGCGAGGAGAAATCCGCACGCAACGCCGGCGACCGCCAGCAGGAACGAGCGCCGCGCGGCGGCGAATGAACGATGAAATCGGGTCGATAACACGGAAAGAGCTCCGAACAGGGCCAAAACGATGCCCCGGATTTTACCCCTGCGACCCGCGCGGCCGAGGGGGCGCGCTCATTTGGCGCACGAATGTCGGCAGGCGCATAATGATCGTTTGCCCTCGCTTCGCCCCTCATAACAAGGCATGCAAAGCCGCCGGATGAACAAGCCCGCAATCGGCGCCCTCGCCATCATCGGAATCCTCGCTGCTGCCGGTGGCGGCTACTGGGCCGGCACGCGCCAGCCGCCCGCGGTCGCTCCGACGGTTGCGCCCGGCAAGGGCGGCCCCGGTGGCGGCGCGCAGCAGCTGGCCGTCACGGTCGAGGCCACGAAGGTGCGGCTCATGTCGCTGCCGCAGACGATCACCACCGTGGGCAGCCTGCGCTCCGACGAGTCCGTGGTGATCCGGCCCGAAGTCGCGGGGCGCATCAGCGCAATCCTGTTCAGGGAAGGTCAGCACGTGGCGAAGGGCACGCCGCTCGTGCGCCTCGACACCGCGATCAACGACGCCGACGTGAAGCAGGCGCGGGCCAACTACGTGCTCGCGAAGAACAAGTACGAGCGCGCGCTCGACCTGCAGAAGCAGAACTTCATCTCGGCGCAGGCGCGCGACGAGGCCGAGAACAACCTGAAGGTCGCCGAGGCCGCCGTCGCGCTCGCGGAAGCGAAGTTCGCGAAGACCGAGATCAAGGCGCCGTTCGCGGGCGTGATCGGCCTGCGCTCGGTGTCGGTCGGCGACTACGTCAAGGAGGGCGCCGACATCGTCAACCTGGAGGCGATCGACCCGCTGAAGGTCGATTTCCGGGTGCCGGAGGTGTTCTACGCACAGCTGCGCTCGGGGCAGGCGCTCGACGTGCAGCTCGACGCCCAGCCCGGGCGCGTGTTCCCCGGGCAGGTGTACGCCGTGAATCCCCTGATCGACGCGGCCGGGCGCTCGGTGGTGGTCCGAGCGATGGTGCGCAATCCCGACACGTCGCTGCGTCCGGGCATGTTCGCTCGCGTGCGCCTCATCACGCGCGACGTGAAGGACGCGCTGGTCGTGCCGGAGGAGGCGCTCGTCCCGCAGGGCGAGGCCCAGTACATCTTTCGCGTGGTCGACGGGCGCGCGCAGCGCGTCAAGGTGGACGTCGGCCAGCGGCGCGAAGGCAAGGCCGAGATCGTCAAGGGTCTCGAGCCGGACGACATCATCGTCACGGCCGGGCAGGCCAAGATCCGCGAAGGCGCGCAGCTCAAGGTCGTTCGCGTCGACCTGAAGGACGAGAAGGGCCGCGACGAGCGCGTGAAGGACGACAAGGCCGCGCGCACCACCGATGCTGCCGAGCCGCAGTCGCCGCCCGATCCGAATCGCCGCGGCAGGGCGGCGCGCAAGCCCGCAACGCCCCTGCCGGCAAGGCCGACACCGGCCGGACCCGCGCGTCCGGTCCTGATCCTCGCGCGGTTTGCCGGGCAACCGTGCCCGGCGTACATTCGGCGCAGTCGCCGCTGAGGCGCTTCGTCATGCAACTACCCGAGATCTGCATCAAGCGACCCGTGTTCGCCACGGTGCTGTCGCTGGTCATCCTGCTGATCGGGCTGATCTCGTACACGCGCCTGTCCGTGCGCGAATACCCGCGCATCGACGAGCCGGTGGTGAGCGTGTCGACGACCTATCGCGGCGCGTCCGCGGAAGTGGTCGAGTCGCAGGTGACGAAGCCGCTCGAGGACTCGCTCGCCGGCATCGAGGGCGTCGAGATCATGACGTCGCAGAGCCGCTCGGAGTCGAGTCGCATCAACGTGCGCTTCTCGTTGAAGCGCGATCCCGACTCGGCCGCAGCCGACGTGCGCGACAAGGTCGCCCGCGCACGCGGCAAGCTGCCCGACACCATCGACGAGCCGATCATCGCCAAGGTCGAGGCCGACTCGCAGCCGGTGATCTACATCTCGGTCCAGGCGGGCGGGCTGTCGTCGCTCGAAGCCTCCGATTACGTGAAGCGGTACGTGCAGCCGCGCCTCTCCGTGCTGCCCGGGGCTGCGGACGTGCGCATCTTCGGCGAGCGGCAGATGTCGATGCGCATCAACATCGATCGCACGCGCCTCGCCGGCTATCGGCTGACCGTGCAGGACGTCGAGGACGCCATCCGGCGCCAGAATGCGGAGATCCCCGCCGGGCGCATCGAGTCTTCCGCGCGCGAGTTCACGGTCGTCGCGGAAACCGACCTGCGCACGCCGGAGCAGTTCAACGACATCATCGTCGCCAACGTCGGCAGCTACCCGGTGCGCATCCGGGACATCGGCGTGGCCGAGGTCGGTCCGGTCGACGAGCGGACCATCTCGCGCTTCAACGGCAAGCCGTCCCTCAACGTGGGCGTGATCAAGCAGGCGGTCGCGAACCCGCTGGAGCTCTCGCAAGCGGTGCGCGCCGAGGTGGCCCGCATGAACGAGGGGATGCCGCAGGGGATGCGCCTCATCGTGGCGTACGACACCTCGGTGTTCATCGATCGCTCGATCAAGTCCGTGTTCGAGACGATCGGCGAGGCGATCGGCCTCGTGGTGCTGGTCATCTTCTTCTTCCTGCGCAGCTTCCGGGCCACGATCATCCCCATCGTCACGATCCCCGTGTCGCTGATCGGTGCGTTCGGGCTCATGTATCTGTTCGGCTTCACGATCAACACCCTCACGCTGCTCGCGATGGTGCTTGCGATCGGCCTCGTGGTGGACGATGCCATCGTGATGCTGGAGAACATCTTCCGCCACATCGAGGAAGGCATACCGCGCCGGCAGGCGGCCATCCGCGGCGCGAAGGAGATCGGCTTTGCGATCCTCGCGATGACGCTCACGCTCGCGTCGGTGTTCGCGCCCCTCGCCTTCGCCACGGGTCGCACCGGGCGGCTGTTCATCGAGTTCGCGCTGACGCTCGCCGGCGCGGTGCTGGTCTCCGGGTTCGTCGCGCTGACGCTGTCGCCGATGATGTGCTCGCTGCTGCTGCGGCACGAGGCGAAGCATTCCGCGCTCTATCTCTTCATCGAGCGCGGGTTGACCGCGCTCACGCGCGGCTATCGTCGACTGCTCGGCGCGCTGCTGCACGCGCGCTGGATCGTGCTGGCGGGCTGGCTGCTCGTGCTGGGCGCGGGCGCGGTGCTGTTCACGACGCTCAAGTCGGAGCTCGCGCCGATCGAGGATCGCGGCGTCGTGTTCGGGCTCGTCTCCGCGCCGCAGGGATCGACGCCGCAGTACACCGCGGACCAGCTGAAGCCGATCGAGAAGCTCTATTCGCAGATTCCCGAAGCGGCTGCGTATACCGCGATCTCGGGCTTTCCCACCGTGGTCGACGGCAGTGCGGTCCTGCGCCTGAAGCCGTGGGAGGAGCGCAAGCGCACGCAGCAGCAGATCGCCGAGGAGCTGCGGCCGAAGTTCCAGTCGATCCCCGGGGCGATGGCGTTTCCGATCAGTCCGCCCTCGCTCGGGCAGAGCTTTCGCTCCACACCCATCGAGTACATCGTGATGGCGCAGGTGCCCTACGCCGAATTGCAGCGCATGGTCGATCGCCTGCTCGAGGAAGCGCGCAAGTTCCCCGGCATCCAGAACCTGCAGACCGACCTTCGGCTCAACACGCCCGAGCTGCGGGTGAACATCAAGCGCGACAAGCTTTCGGACATCGGCGTCTCGGTCGACACCGTCGGCCGCACGCTCGAGACGATGCTCGGCGGCCGCCAGGTCACGCGCTTCCAGAAGGACGGCCAGCAGTACGACGTGATCGTGCAGGTCGCGCCGGTCGATCGCACGACGCCGGCCGACATCAGCGACTCGTACGTGCGCAGCCGCGACGGGTCGATGGTGCAGCTCTCGAACCTCGTCGAAACCCGCGAGAACGTCGCGCCGCAGTCGCTCAACCACTTCAACCGCCTGCGTGCGGTCAAGATCACCGGCACGCTGCTGCCCGGCTACACCATCGACGACGGCCTCAAGGCCATGAACGAGGCCGCGAAGCGGGCACTGCCGCCTACCGTGCAGACGGACCTCGACGGCCAGTCGCGCGAGTTCCGCTCGTCCGGCAAGGAGATCTATTTCACCTTCGTGCTCGCCCTGATGTTCATCTATCTCGTGCTGTCGGCGCAGTTCGAGAGCTTCGTGCACCCGTTCGTGATCATGCTGTCGGTGCCGCTGTCGATGACGGGCGCGCTGCTGCTGCTGTGGCTCACCGGCGGGACGCTCAACATCTACAGCCAGGTGGGGCTCGTGACGCTGGTGGGCCTCATCACGAAGCACGGCATCCTGATCGTCGAGTTCTCGAACCAGCTGCGCGCCAAGGGCGAGGCGCTGTACGACGCGGTGCTCGACGCCGCCACGCTGCGCCTGCGACCGATCCTGATGACCACCGGCGCGATGGTGCTCGGTGCCGTGCCGCTCGCGCTCGCGACGGGGGCGGGCGCGGAATCGCGCCGGCAGATCGGATGGGTGATCGTGGGCGGCATGAGCGTGGGCACGATCCTCACGCTGTTCGTGGTCCCGACCGCGTACACGCTGCTGGCGCGGCGAAGCGTCCATCGACGCGAGGAGCACGGCGGGGTGCACGCTGCACCCGTGGCCGCACCGGCGCCCTCCGCAGCGGACTGAGGCCACGGCGCCTGCGGTCTTGCGGCCCCGTGGCTTCGCAATGGCGAGCACCTCGCGGTCGTGCGGACGCCCTCGCGCGAACCGCAAGCGCGGCCCCTGTTACGGCAACGGCAATCCTTCGGCGCGCATCACCTCGCGCAGGCGATCGGGGTAATCGGTGATGAGGCCGTCGACGCGAAGGCCGATCAGCCGGCGCATCTCGGCCTCGTCGTTCACCGTCCACGGCAGCACGCGGAGGCCGATCGCGTGCGCCTCCTCGACGAGCGCGCCGGTGACGTTGCGGTAGAACGGCGACCAGACCGCGCAACCGGCTGCCTTGACGAGCGCGGGTACCGAGCCGCCGAAGTCCGCTGCCGCGAGTCCGGCGTGCCAGGGCTCGCGGCCCTGCGCGTCGCGCGCCATGGTGTTCATCGAGGCCGATGCGATCGTCAGGCACGAGGTCGCCACCGCCGGTGCGATCTTCTTCGCTTCGGCGAGGCCCCGCCAGTCGAACGACTGGAGGGTCACCCGGTCCATCAGGCCCGCGTCCTTCACCGCATCGAGCACGATGCGGGCGAACGCTGCCGGGTCGGCCGTCCGCCCTTCGTTGTCGGGCGTGGTCTTGAGCTCGAGGTTGAGCCGGACGGGCCTGGCGCTCTCCTTCGCGAGCTGCAGGACTTCGCGCAACGCGGGGAAGCGCTCGCCGTCGGCGGGCTGCTGCCGGGGCAGGCTGCGTGCATATGCGGATTCGGGGTTGACCCGGCCGATGTCGTAGGCGCGCAGCTCGGCGAACGTCAGCGAATGGATCGGCGGTCCGCGTTGCGCGAGCCACGCGCCGCCGGGATCGCGCACGACGTCGGGGTTGAGCAGGGGATCGTGACTGATCACGGGCACGAGATCGCGCGTGATCGCGACGTCCGTCTCGAGCGTGGTCACGCCGATGTCGAGCGCCCGGCGGAACGCGGCCATGGTGTTCTCGGGAGCGAGGCCGCGGGCACCGCGATGGCCTTCGAGATCGAAGGCACGCTGCTCGCCGGCGGCGCCGGCCGCGATCGCCACGCACGCGCAGGCGGCGAGGGTGACATGCCCACCGCCACTTCGTCGATCGCCTCATTGACGTCGCTCCTCGCCGGGATTGGCGCTCGACGCATCGCGAGCGCTGGTATTCTAGGCGCCGCCGGGCGGCGGCTCACACGGCATGCGGGCAATGCACTAGAATCGCACCCGCGCCACGGCTTCACGCCCACACACGAGGAGGAACAGATGAACGATCGCAGCCTGCGGCTCGCGCGCATCGTCGCCGCATTGGTCCTGGCCGTTGCAACCAGCACCGCCTTCGCGGCCACCGAGATCCAGTGGTGGCACTCCATGACCGGCAAGCTCAACGACAAGGTCGACGAGATCGCGAACAAGTTCAACGCGTCGCAATCGGACTACAAGGTCACGCCGGTCTACAAGGGCCAGTACGACGAATCGATGACCGCGGCCATCGCCGCGTATCGCGCCGGCAATCCCCCGCAGATCCTGCAGGTGTTCGAGGTCGGCACGGCGACCATGATGGCGGCGAAGGGCGCGGTGAAGCCCGTGTATCAGCTCATGAAGGAGTCCGGCGAGCCGTTCGATCCGAAGGCGTTTCTCGGCGCCGTGTACGGCTATTACGCGGACACGCAGGGCAACCTGATCTCGATGCCGTTCAACAGCTCGACCCAGGTGCTCTACATCAACAACGACGCGTTCAAGAAGGCCGGCCTCGATCCGAAGAATCCGCCCAAGACGTGGCCCGACGATGGCGCAGGCGATGGAGAAGCTCAAGGCCTCCGGCGCACCGTGCGCGTTCACCACCGGCTGGCAGTCGTGGGTGCAGCTCGAGAGCTTCAGCGCGTGGCACAACGTGCCGTTCGCCACCAACCAGAACGGCTTCGGCGGCATGGACACGAAGCTCGAGTTCAACGGCCCGGTGCAGGTGAAGCACATCCAGAACATGTCCGACTGGGCGAAGAAGGGCTACTTCACGTACAAGGGCCGCAAGGACGAGCCGCTGGCGTCGTTCTACAGCGGCGAGTGCGCGATGATCACCACCTCCAGCGGGTCGTACGCGAACATCAAGGCGAACGCCAAGTTCGACTGGAGCGTGGCCACGCTGCCGTACTATGCCGACGTGAAGGGCGCACCGCAGAACACGATCATCGGCGGCGCGACGCTGTGGGTGATGACGCAGAAGGATCCCAAGGTCTACAAGGGCATCGCCAAGTTCTTCACGTTCCTGTCCTCGCCCGAGATCCAGGAGGACTGGCACGAGGCCACCGGGTACGTGCCGATCACCCTGGCGGCATACGACCTCGCGAAGAAGAAGGGCCTGTACGAGCAACGGCCCGGCTTCGACACCGCGATCAAGGAGCTCACCAACAAGCCGCCGACGCCCAACTCCAAGGGGCTGCGGCTCGGCAACTTCGTGCAGATCCGCAACATCATCGACGAGGAGCTCGAGGCGGTGTGGAGCGGGCAGAAGACCGCGAAGGCGGCGCTCGATGAAGCCGTGAAGCGCGGCAACGCGGAGCTCGAGCGCTTCAAGAAGACGAACCGGTAACGAGCGGCCACGGCGGGCGGCGCCTCGCGCGTCGCCGGCGGCGGGGCGGGCCTGGGCGCCTGCCTCGCGTGGCCCTGCGAACGATGGAAAAGCGCGTCGTCTGGCGATCGTCGTGGCTGCCCTATGCGCTGGTGGCGCCGCAGATGCTCGTCACGCTGGTCTTCTTCTTCTGGCCCGCGAGCCAGGCGCTGTGGCAGTCCATGCTGTTGCAGGACCCGTTCGCCGCCAAGGTCCAGTTCGTCTGGTTCGACAACTTCACCGACCTGTTCAACGATCCGCGCTACCTCGCGTCGTTCCGGATCACGGCCGTCTTCTCCCTGCTGGTGGCGGTCATCGGGCTCTCGCTCTCGCTCCTGCTCGCGACGTTCGCCGACCGCGTGGTGCGCGGCGCGAAGGTCTACAAGACGCTCCTGATCTGGCCTTACTCGGTCGCCGCGGCGGTCGCCGCCGTGCTGTGGGTGTTCCTGCTCAACCCCACGCTGGGCGTTCTCACGCATCTGTTGCGCGCATTGGGGTTCGAATGGAACTATCTGCTCAACCCGCGGCACGCGCTGATCCTCATCGTGGTGGCCGCGGTGTGGAAGCAGATCAGCTACAACTTCCTGTTCTTCCTGGCCGGCCTGCAGTCGATCCCGCGCTCGCTGATCGAGGCCGCGGCCATCGACGGCGCAGGTCCCGGCCGACGGTTCTGGACCATCGTGTTCCCGCTGCTGTCGCCGACGACGTTCTTCCTGCTCGTGGTGAACATCGTGTACTCGTTCTTCGACACGTTCGCGATCATCGACGCCTCGACCGCGGGCGGCCCGGTGCAGGCCACCACCATCCTGGTCTACAAGGTCTGGCAGGACGGCACGCAGGGCCTCGACCTCGGCAGCTCCAACGCGCAATCCGTGATCCTGATGCTGATCGTCATCGCGCTGACCGTCGTCCAGTTCCGCTTCGTCGAGCGGAAGGTGAACTACTGATGGTCGAACGGCGCCCGCTGCTGACCGTTGCGAGCCACCTGATCCTGATCGCCGGCGTGGCCGTCGTGGCGCTGCCGCTGTACGTCGCTTTCGTGGCGTCGACGCTGTCCTTCGACCAGGTCACCACCGTGCCGATGCCGATGCTCCCCGGCACCGAGGCCATCCGCAACTACACCACCGTGCTCGAGCACGGCAGCGGGCTCGGCTCGCGCGCGCCGGTCGAGCGGATGATGCTGAACAGCCTCGTGATGGCGCTCACGATCGCCATCGGCAAGATAGCGATCTCCATGCTTTCGGCATTCGCGATCGTGTATTTCCGCTTCCCGCTGCGCCGCACGTGCTTCTGGCTGATCTTCGTCACGCTGATGCTGCCGGTGGAGGTGCGGATCTTCCCGACCTACAAGGTCGTATCGGACCTGGGGCTCATCGACACCTACGCGGGCCTCACGTTGCCGCTGATCGCTTCGGCCACGGCGACGTTCCTGTTCCGCCAGTTCTTCCTCACCATCCCCGACGAGCTCGCCGAGGCCGCGCGCATCGACGGGGCCGGGCCGATGCGCTTCTTCCGCGACGTCGTGGTGCCGCTCTCGCGCACCAACATGGCGGCGCTGTTCGTGATCATGTTCATCTACGGCTGGAACCAGTACCTGTGGCCGCTCCTGATCACCACGCAGGAGAACATGTACACCGTGGTGATCGGCATCAAGCGCATGATGGCGGGCGGCGACCAGGCGACGGAATGGCAGCTCGTCATGGCCACCGCGATGCTCGCGCTCCTTCCGCCGGCGGTGATCGTGCTCGCGATGCAGCGCTGGTTCGTGAAGGGCCTGGTCGACGCCGAGAAATGAAACGATGGCCACCGTAGAATTCCGCAAGGTAGAGAAGCAGTACGGCAGCGTCGCAGTGATCCACGGCATCGACATGAGCATCGCCGACGGCGAGTTCATCGTCATCGTCGGTCCGTCCGGTTGCGGCAAGTCCACGCTGCTGCGCATGGTCGCGGGACTGGAGGAGATCACGCGCGGCGAGATCGCCATCGGGCCGCGCGTGGTGAACGGACTGGAGCCGAAGGACCGCGACATCGCGATGGTGTTCCAGAACTACGCGCTCTATCCGCACATGAGCGTGTTCGACAACATGGCGTACGGCCTGCGCATCCGCGGCTTCACCAAGGAGCAGATCGCGCAGCGCGTCGAAATCGCCGCCGGCATCCTGGAGCTCGCGCCGCTGCTCGCGCGCACGCCGCGGCAGCTCTCGGGCGGCCAGCGCCAGCGTGTCGCGATGGGTCGGGCGATCGTGCGCGAGCCCGCGGTGTTCCTGTTCGACGAGCCGCTTTCGAATCTCGACGCCAAGCTGCGCGTGCAGATGCGCTTCGAGATCCAGAAGCTGCATCGGCGCCTCGGCACCACGAGCCTCTACGTCACGCACGACCAGGTCGAGGCGATGACGCTCGCGCAGCGCATGCTGGTGATGAACGCCGGACGCGCCGAGCAGGTCGGCTCGCCGATGGACGTGTACGAGGACCCGGCCACGGTGTTCGTGGCGGGCTTCATCGGCTCGCCGGCGATGAACTTCCTGCCCGGCCGCGCGCGCGACGGCGCACGCATCGAGCTCGACGGCGGCGGCAGCGTGCCTGCGCCCGTCGCGCTCGCCTCCGGTCGCGAGGTCACGGTCGGGCTGCGCCCCGAGCATCTCGCCCCGTGCAGCGAGCGCGAGGCGTGGCTCGCCGGCGGCATCGAGATGGTCGAGCTGCTCGGAGCGGACACGCTGCTGCACCTCGCGCATCGCCGGACGCAGCGCGACCGCCCGCGTGCCGCACGGCCCGATGCCGGCGGTGGGAAGCAAGCTGCACCTCGCCGGCAACCCCGATCGCGTCTACGTCTTCGACGCGCAGAGCGGCGCGCGCCTGCGTTAGCCGCGCAGCGTCGCGTCGCGTCACCGCACGCCGAGGCGTGCGCGATGCGAAGTCGCGAAGAGCTTTGGCGCGATAATGGCGCATCGGCGCCCTCGCGCCCGCGTCCTCCATCGAGACCCCATGACCCAGACCAGCAAGGCATTCCGCGGCACACCCTGGCCGTATCCGCGACTCATCGCCCACCGCGGCGCCGGCAAGCTCGCGCCCGAGAACACGCTGACCGCGATGCGCGTCGGCCATGCGCACGGGTATCGCATGTTCGAGTTCGACGTGAAGCTGTCCGCGGACGGGGTCGCGTTCCTGCTGCACGATGCAACGCTCGATCGCACGACGACGGGCAAGGGCCGCGCCGATGCCTTCACGTGGCGCGCGCTCTCGCGCCTGGACGCGGGGCTGTGGCATTCGCTGCGCTATGCGGGCGAGCCGGTGCCCACGCTCGGCGCGATCGCGCGCTGGGCGCGTGCGCACGAGGTCATGTGCAATGTCGAGATCAAGCCCACGCCCGGCCGCGAACGCGAAACCGGCGCGGCGGTCGCGCTCGACGTGCAGACGCTGTGGCGCGATGCGCAGGTGCAGCCGCTGCTGTCGTCCTTTTGCGAGGATGCGCTCATCGCCGCGCGCGAAGCGGTGCCGGATCTGCCGCGCGCGCTGCTCGTCGAGGCGGTGCCGGCGGATTGGCGCGAGCGCCTGGAGCGTCTGGAGTGCGCGGCGCTCGATACGGATCACGAGGCCCTCGATGCGGATCTCGTGCGCGCGGTGCACGCCGCGGGCTGCCGCGTGCTGTGCTACACGCCCAACGATCTCGCGCGCGTCAGGGAGCTCGCGGAGTGGGGCGTGGACGGCATCATCACCGATGCCGTCGACCACATCGCGGCCGACGCGGTGCCGCCGCCGACGACGTGGCAGACCGCGTGAGTCTTCAACGTTACGCCGCCCGCGCCGCCGGGCGCACGATCGCCCGCTCGTCGACCGGCAGGTTGACCAGGCCGGCGACCACGCCGAGCGCGATCGCGAGCCACCACACGACGTCGTAGCTCCCCGTCGTGTCGTACAGCTTCCCGCCGAGCCACGCTCCGAGGAAGCTGCCGATCTGGTGGCTGAAGAAGGTGATGCCCGAGAGCATCGCCATGTATCGAACGCCGAACACCTGGGCGACGATGCCGTTCGTGGGCGGGACGGTCGAGAGCCACAGCAGTCCCAGCGCGATCGCGAAGGCGTATACCGTGGTCGCCGTCAGCGGCAGCGTGATGAACAGCAGGATCACCACGCTGCGCCCGAGATAGATCGCGGAGAGGATGTAGCGCTTGGGCACGCGGCTCCCGAGCCAGCCGGTCGTGTACGTGCCGAAGATGTTGAACAGGCCGATCAGCGCGAGGGCGGTGACGCCCACGTGCGGCGCGAAGCCGTGATCGGCGAGGTACGCGGGCAGGTGCACGCCGACGAACACGACCTGGAAGCCGCACACGAAAAAGCCCAGCGTGAGCAGCACGTAGCCGCGATGCCCGAGCGCTTCGTGCACCGCTTCGGCGGCGGACTGGCGATGGGCGTGCGCGTGGGCGTCGGGGCGCTCCACCAGCGCGACGGCTAGCGGTGCCATCAGCAGCGCGATCGCCGAGAGCGCGAGCAGTGCGCCGTACCAGCCGATCGAGGTCAGCAGCAGCTCGGTGACGGGCAGCAGCGCGAATTGTCCGAACGAACCTGCGGCTGCGGAGACACCGAGCGCCATGCTGCGCTTCTCGGCGGAGAAGGTGCGTCCCAGCACGCCTTGCACGACGCTGAACGTGACGCCCGACTGCCCCGCGCCGATCAGGAGCCCGCAGGTGAGCACCATCGCGATGGGCGAATGCGCATGCGCCATGCCGAGCAAGCCCGCCACGTAGAGCGCGGTGCCTGCGAACATCACGCGATGGGCGCCGTACTTGTCCGCGATCATGCCGGTGAAGGGCATCGTCACGCCCCACGCCAGGTTCTGCACGGCCATCGCCAGCGCAAACGTCTCGCGGCCCCAGTGCAGGTCCGCGCTCATCGGCTGGAGAAAGAGCCCGAAGCCGTGACGGATGCCGAGCGACAGCGTCAGCATGAGGCCGCCGCAGACGAGGACGACCGTCGGGCTGCGCCAGGATGCAGTCGTGCGCGTTGCGTTCATCACATCCTCTTCGACCGGTTGCCGCGACCGCGCTCATGTGCCGCGATCGCGAAAATGGCGTCATCGTACACGACGGCGGCGGCCGGCTTCCGGGGTCTGCGCCGAGCTGCCCGGCATTCGAGCGCTATGCCATTGTCATTGACTGGCCTGCTTCTTGCTCGAACTGCGGCGTCGCAGTTCAGCCGCCGCGCAGACGCCGGGGAATGTTGCAGTCGAAGGCGCGTGCGCGAGCAGTAACCGCCGTGCCGCGGCACCTTGCGCGGTGCGCACGCGAGTGCCGATCACACTGAATATGCCACCGAACCCGACTGTCGCCTCCGAGCATCCGCACCAGCGCATCCGCGTCCGGCGCTTCCTCCTGGGCTGCTTCATCTACGCGCTCGCCACGCCGCTGCTCGGCTGGAGCCATCACCTCGGCATCTTCGATACCGGCCCGCTGGCGATCGCCATCGCGTTGATCGTGGCGGTGAACGCCGGCGTCTGGGCACTGTTCAAGACCGGCTGGAACCGTCGCTTCGCGGACCCCAGCCTCACCTGGCCGCAGATGCTGTGCGGCATGGCCGTGCTTCTCTTCGTGGTCTACAACCTGAAGGCGGAGCGCTCGACGGCGCTTCTGCTCGCGCCGGTGCTGCTGCTCTTCGGGGTATTCAAGTTCTCGACCCGCGAATTCGTCGCGGCCGCGCTGATGATGCTCGCCGGCTACGCGGCTGTCATCGCGCTTCTTGCCAGCACGTCGACGCAGCCGATCGACGTCGGCATCGAGTGGTATCGCTGGCTCGTGCTGAGTTGCGCGCTGCCGGGATTCGCGCTGATCGGCGGCAAGAGCAGCGAGCTGCGCAAGAGCCTGCGCCGGACCAACGACTCGCTGCGCTCGGCGCTCGGAACGATCCAGCGCATGGCGACGCACGACGGCCTCACGGGGCTCGCCAACCGCACGCTGCTCAACGAAACGCTGGTGCACGTGCTCACCGGCGCCTATCGCCACCAGTGGCAGGTCGCATTGCTCTTCATCGACCTCGACCGCTTCAAGGTGATCAACGATTCGCTCGGGCACGCGGCGGGCGACCGCGTGCTGCGGGTGATCGCGCAGCGCCTCGCGGCATGCGCCGAAGTCGGCCATCTGGTTGCGCGTCTCGGCGGCGACGAGTTCGTGCTGGTGATCGACGAGGTCGTGAGCCCCGACGAGGTCGAGCTCGTGGCGAGAGAGGTCAATCGCACCCTCGTGCAGCCGATCGTGATCGACGGTCGCGAGCTGCACGTGGGCGCGAGCATCGGCATCAGCACGTTCCCGACCGACGCAGCCGACGCCCAGACGCTGCTCTCGCATGCGGACCTGGCGATGTACCGCGCCAAGGAGAGCGGCGGCAACAGGGCATGCCACTTCGCGGACCGTCCCGCGGCTGCCGACGCGGGACGGCTTGCGTTGGAAGCGGCCTTGCGGCGGGCGGTCGAACGGCGCGAATTCGTGCTGCAGTACCAGCCGAAGGTGTGCATCGCGACCGGTCGCATCACGGGCGTCGAGGCGCTCGTTCGCTGGCACCATCCCGAGCTCGGCGTGCTGCCCCCGTCGCGCTTCATCGAGCTCGCCGAGGAAACCGGGCTGATCGTGCCCATCGGCCACTGGGTGCTCGAGCAGGCGTGCAAGAGTGCGAAGCGCTGGGCGCGCGCCGGCGTGGTCCTGCCGGTCGCCGTCAATCTGTCCGCCCGGCAGCTGCAGCACGAGGTGATCGCGGCCACCGCAGCGGTGCTGCGCAATTCCGCCCTCGCGCCTCATCTGCTCGAGCTCGAGATCACCGAAAGCGCGACCCTGCGCGATCCGGATCAGGCGTGCGCAATCATGCGTGCGCTGCGCGAGATGGGCATTCGCATCACCCTGGACGACTTCGGCACCGGCTACTCGTCGTTGGGCTATCTCAAGCGATTTCCCGTCGACGGCCTCAAGCTCGACCGCTCGTTCGTGACCGATCTTCCGGACTCCGTCAACGACGTTGCCATCGCGCGGGCGGTGCTGGCGATGGCGCGCACGCTCGGCCTGAGCGTGACGGCCGAGGGGGTCGAACGCGCGGAGCAGCTCGAGTGCCTGCGCGCGGAAGGATGCGATCACTACCAGGGCTTCCTGTGCCAGCCCGCGCTGGACGGATCGGAGCTGCTCGACTTCGTGCGTGCGTGGAACCAGCGGACGCCCACCGAGACGCCGCGCTCGACGATCCATCGCGCGCCGCACCCGCGCATGTCGTCGGCTCCGTGCTGCCGGCGCCCATGCGCCGATCCGCATAGCGGCAGCGGCGCGATGCACGCGGACGCGAGCCCGCCGCGGGTCGCGCGCGACCCATGATTACGACGCTCGGCGGGATGCCGAGGGAGACGCCGGTGACGCGCGCCGGCGCAAAGTTCGCCTCATCGCGCAGTCACGAACGGCGTCAGCACGGTCCACGAATCCTCTCTTCCACCATTTGCGCTGAGCATGCCGGACCGCATCTGGCATGGCCGTTGCATCGGCCATGTCATTTGCCTCATTCGGCGGAACCGGAGCGCGTGTTCGCCCATCTCGACGACTGACGACCGACGCATTGTCATGCACAAATTCGAAGCACCGGATCGACTTGCGCGCGCGGCTGCGGGTGCGGGCATTCCGGCTTTCGCCGCGCGCCGCGGGATAGGGGCGCCGGTTTCGGGCGCCGCGACTGACCGTGCCCGGGTGACTGCGGGCGAGCCTCGCCTGAACGATCGACCGGGCGAACCATGAGGCTCGACATGCGCGATCTTTCCCCGGAGGCGAAGGTCTTCTGGTGGGTGGCCGTGCTTCTGGGCGGCGCGGCCGTGGGCCTCGCGGTGATCGACGTATCCCACGGCTCGCTGGTCGAGATGTTCCAGATCCTGTTCGGCGTGCTGTTCGCGGGCCTCTCCGCACGCTTCGCCGTCCGGATTCGCGAGGCGAGGACTTCGGGTGGGGCCGCCGAGCTCTTCGTCTTCCTTCTCCTCCTCGAGTACGGCAATGGTGCCGCCGTCCTCGCGGCGACCGCGTCGGTTGCGGCGGCCTCGTGGCGCAAGCACGTCCGCTGGACCCAGCGTCTCGGCCGCCCGGCCGTCGCCGCGGTGGCGATGTTCCCTGGGCGCGGCCGCCCTTCACGAACTGCAGCGGTACGTGCCGGCGGACGCCCACGACCTCGTTCCCGCCGCTTCCATCGGTCTCGTCACGGTCATGCCGGTCGCGGTGGCAATCTTCGTCCTCAACACGCTGTTCGGGTCGCTGCTCGCCATGGGCCGCCGGAGCGCTCCGGTCGGGAGGCGCGCGATGCTGCGCGCTCACGCGTGGCTGTGCCTCACCTACTGCGTTGCCGCGCTGATCGCCGGCGCTTCTGCAGTGGCTTCTCGCCCGCTACAACGTCTCGGTGGTGCTGGCGGGGGCGCCGATCATCGCGGTGAGCCACTCGGCGCTGCATCTGTACATGCAGCGGCTCGAGGATCGTGTGCGACGCGAGGCGGAGCGCGCGAAGAGCGCCGAGCAGGCGGCAGCGAGCGCCGCGCTCCATCTCAAGGAGCTCGCGGAAAGCGAGGAGCGGTTCCAGAGCGCATTCGCACACGCGGCGATCGGCATGGCCCTGGTGACCACCGATGGACGCATCCTGCGGGGCAACGATGCGCTCGCGAGCCTGCTGGGCTGGACGGAGCCGGAGCTCATCTTTTCGCGCATCGGTCACATCGTCCATGCGGCGGACATCGAAGTGCTGCAGGACGCGCTGCGCCGCACGCTGGGCGGCGCCGACAAGGCGGTGGTCGCCGAAGTGCGCTGCTGCCACCGCTCCGGCGCCGAGGTCTGGGTGTCGGTGAGCGGCTCGTCGTTCACCGCCAAGCCTCCGCTGTCGCGTTGCATCATCCTGCAGTTCCAGGACATCACCGCCCGCCGCCAGGCCGAAGCGCGCCTGCAGCACATCGCCCATCACGACAGCCTCACCGATCTCGCGAACCGGACCTGCTTCATGGAGCGGCTCGCCCAGGCGCTGCGCGATCTCGAGCAGTTTCCCGATCGCCAGTTCGCGGTGCTCTTCCTGGACTTCGACCGCTTCAAGCTCGTCAACGACAGCCTGGGTCACGGCGCGGGCGACGCCCTGCTGCAGGGCATCGCGCGGCGCCTGCGCAGCGCCGTGCGGCCGGGCGATCTGGTGGCACGTTTTGGCGGCGACGAGTTCGCCATCCTGATTCACCACCCCGACGTGGATGCGGAGGCGAGGAGCCTCGCGATCCACCTGCAGAAGGTGATCGCGGAGCCGATCCATCTCGATGGCGTCGCCATCTCCACCACCGCGAGCATCGGCATCACCACCAGCACCTGCGGCTACGATTCGCCCGAGCAGCTCGTGCGCGACGCGGATACGGCGATGTACCGGGCCAAGCGCGACGGCAAGGCGCGCTTCCTCGTGTTCGACAGCGACCTGCACGCCGAGGTCGCCAATCGCCTCTGGCTCGAGGGCGCGCTGCGTCGAGCGGTCGCCAAGCGCGAGCTCGAGCTGCGCTTCCAGCCCATCTTCGATCTCGCGACCCGCCGCCTGACCGGATACGAGGCGCTCGCGCGCTGGAACCATCCGGAGCGCGGCGCGATCTCGCCGGAAGTCTTCATTCGCATCGCCGAGGAAACGGGCCTCATCATTCCTCTCGGCACCTGGGTGCTGAACGCAGCCTGCGAGGCGATAGGCAAGTTTGCGCGCCTCGCGGGCGAAGCCTCGGCCCTGTCGGTGCACGTGAACGTGTCGGCCGTGCAGCTCGCGCAACCCGACTTTCCGCAGGTCGTGCGTCGCGCGCTGGACGCGGCTGGCATCGCGCCGAGGCACCTGATCGTGGAAGTCACCGAAAGCGTGCTGATCGACAAGCGCTCGGTCGCCGTGCCGCATCTGCACCAGCTGCGCGAGATCGGTGTGGGCGTCAGCATCGACGACTTCGGCACGGGCTACTCCTCGTTCAGCCTGCTCTACCAGCTGCCGGTCGACGAGATCAAGATCGATCGCTCGTTCGTGGAGCAGATGGTCGCCGACGAGCGCGGGCTGGCGGTGGTGGAAACGATGCTGGCGCTGGGCCGCACGCTGGGCAAGGTGATGCTCGCGGAAGGCATCGAAACCGACGCGCAACTCGAACGCCTCACGGCCATGGGCTGCGACAACGGGCAGGGCTTCCTTCTCGGTCGTCCGCTCGACGCCATCGATGCGGCAGCACTCGCCTGCGCAGCGGCCGACGGCCTCGACGGTCAGGCGCCACGCGACGCAGCGGCGGAGGCCGAAGCGCCGGGCGTTGCCGCGGCCGCACCGGCTGCCCGGCGGCTCGCGTGCGCCGGCGGATCCGGCGGCGTCCCCCGCGGCCGTGCCGCTCGAGTACGCCGCGTAGCCGGAACGCAAGGGCGCCGTCGGTTCGACCTTGCCGTGGTGCGGGCTCGATCGGCGTCGATGGAGGGCGCGCGCCCCTCGCTCGGGCAGCGCGCGCTTCAGGCGCGCAACCGGCGCAGTCACGCCCAGCCCTTCGCGCGCTCCACGGCCTTCTCCCACGACGTCCTCAGCTCGGCCGCGAGCGCGGCCGGCATCGCGGGCTCGAAGCGCCGGTCGACCTGCCAGTTGGCCGCCACGTCGCGCGCATCCTTCCAGTACCCCACCGCCAGACCGGCGAGATAGCCCGCGCCGAGGGCCGTGGTCTCGAGCACCTTGGGCCGCACGACCGGCACGCCGAGCAGATCCGCCTGGAACTGCATCAGCAGGTTGTTCGCGGTCGCGCCGCCGTCGACCCGCAGCTCCTGCACGCGAATGCCTGCATCCTTCTCCATCGCCGCGAGCACGTCGGCCGACTGGAACGCGATCGACTCCAGCGCCGCGCGCGCGAGATGCCCGCCGCTCGTGCCGCGGGTGAGGCCGAACACGGCGCCGCGCGCATACGCATCCCAATGCGGCGCGCCGAGACCGGCGAACGCGGGCACGAGATAGACGCCGCCGTTGTCGGGCACGCTCGCGGCGAGCGCTTCCACCTCGGCTGCGCTGCGGATGAGCTTGAGGCCGTCGCGCAGCCACTGCACCACGGCGCCCGCGACGAACACGCTGCCTTCGAGCGCGTAATCCGTGCGGCCGTCGCGCTGCCACGCGACCGTCGTCACGAGCCGATTGCGCGAGGCGACGGCATGCGCTCCGGTGTTGAGCAACAGGAAGCAACCGGTGCCGTAGGTGTTCTTCGCAAGACCCGGCGTGTGGCAGCCCTGGCCGAAGAGCGCCGCCTGCTGATCGCCGGCGATGCCCGCGATGGGCACGCGCCGCGCGTTCACCTGCGCCTCGCCGCACACGCCCGACGAGGGCACGACGTCGGGCAGCACCTCGCGCGGAATGTCGAGCAGCGCGAGCAGATCGTCGTCCCAGCGCCCGGCGTGGATGTCGTAGAGCAGCGTTCGGCTCGCGTTCGACGCGTCCGTCACGTGGCGTGCGCCGCCGGTGAGATTCCACACGAGCCAGCTGTCGACGGTGCCGAACGCGAGCTCGCCGCGGCAGGCGCGACTGCGCGCGCCAGGCACGTTGTCGAGCAGCCACTTGAGCTTCGTGCCCGAGAAGTAGGCGTCGATGACGAGCCCCGTCTTCGCCGCGATGGTCCCGGCGTGACCGCTCGCCCGCAGCTGATCGCACAGCGCCGCGGTCCGGCGGTCCTGCCACACGATCGCGTTGTGCACGGGGCGGCCGGTGGCCCGCTCCCACAGCACCGTCGTCTCGCGCTGGTTCGCGATGCCGATCGCGGCGAGATCCGATGCGTCGAGCTGTGCGTGCGCGAGGGCTTCGTGCATCACGCCCGACTGCGTGGCCCAGATCTCCATCGGGTCGTGCTCGACCCAGCCCGGTTGCGGAAAATGCTGACCGAACTCGCGCTGCGCGACGGCGCGCACGTTGCCCGCGTGATCGAACACGAGGGCGCGCGAGCTGGTGGTTCCCTGATCGAGGGCGAGGACGAAGGTCATTCGCGGCGCGAAAGCGGAGAAGGCGTACGTTGCGGCCCCGGCGCGCGATGCTAAAATGCGCGTTGCCTGGGCGGCCCGGGCATTGTAGAGCCAATGCCGGACCGCCGCGTGCCGCCTGAAGGTCCCGCCGCATCCCGTCCCCCGCCTGCTCGATGCCACTGCCTGCGAGTCCCGTTCCACGCGAGCGTCTGCACGTGCGCCGCGTCACCTTCGAAGGCTGGAAGCGCGCCGACGGCCTGTTCGACATCGAGGCTCGCCTCACCGACGTCAAGGACCACGACTTCGTCCTGATGACCGGGATGCGACCTGCAGGGGATTCCGTGCACGACCTCTGGGCCCGGGTCACGATCGATCGCGAGTTCGTCATCCGCGAGATCGCGACCTCGACGGACCGGATGCCGTATCCGGGCGGGTGCGAGCAGATCAATGGAGCCTATCGCAAGCTCGTCGGCTGCTCGCTGCTGCGGGGCTTTCGCACGGCGCTGTACGACGCGATGGGCGGCGTGCGCGGGTGCACGCATCTCACCGAGCTCATCTCGTTCATGCCCACGGCGGCGCTGCAGACGTTCGCGGGCCTGCGGCGCGAGATCGAGCCGCACGAGGAGAAGCCCTTCCAGCTCGATCGCTGTCATGCGCTCGAGCACACGAGCGAGACGGTGCGACGGTATTACCCCAAGTGGTACCGAGGGGCCGCATGACGGCCACGCGGGATCGCATGCTTGACCGCCGTCAAGCGTGATCCGCAGGCGAGGCGGCATACTGCCGGCCGCGCAGGCCGGCAATGGCGCGCAGGCGATTTTGGCAAAGGGAGCGGGCTTTGAAGATCCATGAGTACCAGGGCAAGGAAATCTTCCGCCGTTTCGGCATCGCGACGCCGCGGGGCGTTCCGGCGTTCAGCGTCGACGAGGCCGTGAAGGCTGCGCAATCGCTCGGCGGGCCCGTGTGGGTCGTCAAGGCGCAGATCCACGCCGGCGGCCGGGGCAAGGGCGGCGGGGTGAAGCTCGCGCGCTCCATCGACGAGGTCAAGAGCCTCGCCACCCAGATGCTGGGCATGCAGCTCGTCACGCACCAGACCGGTCCCGGCGGCCAGAAGGTGCGGCGCCTCCTGATCGAGGAGGGCGCCGACATCAAGAAGGAGTACTACGTCGGCATGGTGGTCGACCGCGGCTCGCAGCGCGTCGCGCTGATGGCGAGCTCCGAAGGCGGCATGGACATCGAGCAAGTCGCCGCGAAGACGCCCGAGAAGATCCACAAGGTGTTCGTCGACCCCGAGAAGGGCCTCACCGCCGCGGAAGCCGACGACGTCGCGCGCAAGATCGGGATTCCCGACGCGAGCGTGCCGCAGGCAAGGGCCGTGCTGCAGGGGCTCTACAAGGCGTTCGTCGAGACCGACGCCTCGCTCGCGGAGATCAATCCGCTCATCCTCACGGGCGACGGCAAGGTGATCGCGCTCGACGCCAAGCTGAATTTCGATTCGAACGCGCTCTTCCGCCATCCCGACATCGTGGAGATGCGCGACCTCGACGAGGAAGACCCCGCCGAGGTCGAAGCGTCGAAGTACGACCTGTCGTACATCTCGCTCGACGGCAACATCGGCTGCCTCGTCAACGGCGCGGGCCTCGCGATGGCGACGATGGACACCATCAAGCTCTACGGCGGCGAGCCCGCGAACTTCCTCGACGTCGGCGGCGGCGCGACGGCGGAGAAGGTCACCGAAGCCTTCAAGATCATGCTCAAGAATCCGGGCCTGAAGGCGATCCTGGTGAACATCTTCGGCGGCATCATGCGCTGCGACACCATCGCGGAGGGCGTGGTGGCGGCGTCGAAGGCCGTGGGCCTGCCGGTCCCGCTCGTCGTGCGCATGAAGGGCACGAACGAGGACATCGGGCGCAAGATCCTCGCCGATTCCGGCCTGCCGATCATCACCGCCAACAACATGGCCGAGGCTGCGGAGAAGGTCGTCGCCGCCGCCAACGCGCGCTAAAGCGAGAGCAAGGGGCATCGAGATGTCGATCCTGGTCAACAGGAACACCAAGGTCATCACGCAGGGCATCACCGGCAAGACCGGGCAGTTCCACACCCGCATGTGCCGCGAGTACGCGAACGGCCGCGAATGCTTCGTCGCCGGCGTCAATCCCAAGAAGGCGGGCGAGGACTTCGAGGGCATTCCGATCTACGCGAGCGTGCGCGATGCGAAGGAAGCGACCGGTGCGACCGTCAGCGTGATCTACGTGCCGCCGGCCGGCGCCGCAGCGGCGATCGACGAAGCGGTCGCCGCGGGGCTCGATCTCGTCGTCTGCATCACGGAAGGCATTCCGGTGCGCGACATGATCGTCACGCGCCATCGCATGCGCGGCAGCAAGACGCTGCTGCTCGGGCCCAACTGCCCCGGCGTGATCACGCCCGACGAGATCAAGATCGGCATCATGCCGGGTCACATCCACAAGAAGGGTCGCGTCGGCGTCATCTCCCGCTCGGGCACGCTGACCTACGAAGCCGTCGGACAGCTGACCGAGCTCGGCCTCGGCCAGTCGACGGCGGTGGGCATCGGCGGCGACCCGGTGAACGGCCTCAAGCACATCGACGTGCTGAAGCTCTTCAACGACGACCCCGACACCGATGCCGTGGTGATGATCGGCGAGATCGGCGGCAGCGACGAGGAAACCGCCGCGCTGTGGGTCAAGGACAACATGAAGAAGCCCGTCGTCGGCTTCATCGCCGGCGTCACCGCACCGCCCGGCAAGCGCATGGGCCACGCCGGCGCGATCATCTCCGGCGGCAAGGGCACGGCGCAGGAGAAGCTCGAAGTCATGCAGGCGTGCGGCATCCGCGTGACCCGCAATCCCGCGGAGATGGGCAAGCTTCTCGCGGCCGCGCTGTAGGCGGCACTCGCAGCCGCCGTTTCGGGAAGGGATCGCGTCGTGGAATTCGGCACGCCGGCGTTCTGGGTCGCCGGGCTCGAGATCATCGTCATCAACATCCTGTTGTCGGGCGACAACGCGGTGGTGATCGCGCTTGCCTGTCGCAACCTCGCGCCCAAGCAGCGCACGCTCGGCATCCTGTGGGGCGTGGTCGGCGCGGTCGTGTTGCGGGTGATCCTCACCTTCTTCGCGGTCAAGCTGCTGCAGTTGCCGTACCTGCAGCTCATCGGCGCGGCGCTGCTGCTGTGGATCGGCATCAAGCTCATCGCCGAGGACGAGGGCGACGAGCACGACATCCACGCGGCCGACAAGCTGTACTCCGCAGTCAAGACCGTGATCATCGCGGACCTGGTGATGAGCCTCGACAACGTGATCGGCGTCGCCGGCGCGGCCAAGGGCAGCCTGCCGCTGCTGGTGTTCGGGCTCGTCGTCAGCATCCCGCTCGTGGTCGTGGGCGCGCAGCTCATCATGAAGCTGATCGAGCGCTTCCCGATCCTCGTCATCGCGGGCGGCGGCCTGCTCGGCTACATCGCCGGCGAGATCGCGGTCGAGGACAACGCGGTGAAAGCGTGGGTCGTCGCCAACGCCCCGCAGCTGCACTACATCGCGCCGATCGCGGGTGTGGTGATCGTCGTCGCCATCGGCGTGTGGCTGTCGCGCCGCGCTCGGGCCGAAGAGATCGGCGCGAAGTGATCCGCGCGGGCTGATCGCGCGCTCCGCCTCCCGCGGGGCAGCCGCTTCGTCGGTGGGCCGCTGGCGGCCTGTCGTCGCATCGCCGCAACAAACGGCTGCGCCGCATGCCGGGCCGTCGCTGCCGTCCGTCCCTGTGCATGCACGGCGGGATCGCGCAGCCCCACACTCGCGGGTACTCGCCTTTTCCCTGTCGATCCCGGACGGTTAAACTCGACCTCTTTCCTTCGTGCAACCTCCTGCGTTCATGTCCCAGCGTCCCGCTCTGGAAGTAGCGAGCCTGTCCCATCCCGGGATGGTGCGCACTCACAACGAAGACACCGTATTCGTCGATGCCGGCGCCGGCATCGCCGTGCTCGCCGACGGCATGGGCGGCTACAACGCCGGCGAGGTGGCGAGCGGCATCGCCGTCAAGGTGATCAGCGGCGGCATGCTGCCGGAGCTCACGTCGCAGCGCGAGCTCTCCAAGGTCGACGTGGGCACCGGGCTCACGCACGCCGCGCTGTTGCTGCAGCAGCAGATCGCCGCGGCGAACAAAGGCATCTACGAAGCCGCGCAGGCTCGACCCGAATGCGCGGGGATGGGCACCACCCTCGTGGCCGCCGTCGTGTGCGGAGCGCGCGTCAGCATCGGGCACATCGGCGATTCGCGCTGCTATCGCCTGCGCGGCGAGAAGTTCGAGCAGCTCACCCACGACCACTCGCTGCTGCAGGAGCAGATCGACAGCGGGGTGCTCACGCCCGAGCAGGCCAAGTACTCGCTCAACAAGAACCTCGTCACGCGCGCACTGGGCATCGAGGCGATCGTGCCGGCCGACATCTCGGAGTACCGCGTCGAAGCCGACGACATCTATCTGCTGTGCTCGGACGGGCTCACCGACATGGTCGATCCGGATGTCGTGCACAGCATCGTCGCGGCGAACCAGCGCGATCTCGGGGCCGCCGCGCGCGCGCTGATCGAGCTCGCGAACAAGAACGGCGGGCGCGACAACATCTCGGTCATCCTGGTGCGCGTCCCCCCCGATTTCCTGCCGCAGTCCGGCTGGGTGCAGCGCTGGCTCGCGAAGAAGACCGCCTGACCGATCGTGCCGAAGCTCGTCGTCCTGCTCTCCGACGGCTCCACGCGCGACGTTGCGTTGCGCAAGGACCGCATCACCCTGGGACGCCGACCCGACAACGACGTGTGCCTGCCGCACCCCGCCGTCAGCGGCGAGCATGCCGCGGTGGTGACCATCCTGTCCGACTCGTTCCTGGAGGACCTCGGCAGCACCAACGGCACGTTCGTCAACGGCCAGCCGGTGCAGAAGCACTTCCTGCGCGACGGCGACGTGATCGAGCTCGGCCGGCAGCGCATCGTGTTCCTCGAAGACGAGAATGCGCATCCGCGCGGGCATCGCGGCCGCGCCGGTGGCCGGCCGGTCGAGCGCGGCGGTCGATCCGGTGCATTGGGACAAACCCTCGACCATGCCGGGCGTGACGCCCGAGGAGCAGCCGGCACCGTCGTCGGCGCGTGCTGCGGCAGCGCCCACGTCCATGCCGGCGTCGACGCCAGCACCATCGGCCACGTCGACGAACGCCATCGGCCCGGCGACCGCGGTTGCCGGACGCCGCGAATGCCGCGACCACGACCGGCGCCCTGCCCGAGCTCCTCGTGCTCACCGGCCCGAGCGCCGGACGCGCGCTTGCGCTCACGAAGGAGGTCACGTCGATCGGCCGCGTCGGGGTGCAGATCGCGCTCGTGCGCCGTAGCGCGCGCGGGTTCGTGCTGCTCCCGGGCGAAGGCAGTCCTCCGCCCGTGGTGAACGGAAGCCCGGTGCCGGGCGAGGGCACGCTGCTCGCGCCGGGCGACATCATCGACATCGCCGGCGCGCGCATCGAGTTCCTGGCGGCCACCGATTTGCCGCTGTAGCGCAGTCGCATGCCTGGTGCAGACAGCCTTCGTGGCCCACAAGCTTCAGCCGCAATCCCGGCCGCCGACGCGTTCGTGGCGCACAAGCCACACCCGTGCTTGCCTGTCGGCTGCCGCGAGGCGTCACCCGCTAGTCCGCAGCGCGTCGCGCGATTATGCTTGTGGAATACAGTGGATAGGCGTAAAACCTAGGCCAAAAGGTCAATTCCGCGGCGCAAAGCGGTCTGCAATCATGGCCTTGCGTCAGGGGATGGTGCCGCCCGGCGGCGGCGGTCCGTATTGGCATATCCGTTGCTCGTATGCTCGTGGCATCACGGCAGAACCCGGCAACCGCCTTACCGACCCCTTCACGGAGAACACACAATGAAACGCGTGCAACAGGGCTTCACCCTTATCGAACTGATGATCGTCGTCGCCATCATCGGCATCCTGGCCGCCATCGCGATTCCTGCGTACCAGGACTACATCGCCCGCGCGCAGATGAGCGAAGCGATGAACCTCGCCGACGGCGCCAAGGCGTCGGTCGCGGAGTACTACATGAACAACGGCGAGTGGCCGACCGACAACGCCACGGCAGGCCTCGCGGCGTCGACACGGACATCAAGGGCAAGTACGTGCTGTCGACGACGGTCATCGCGAACGGCGCGATCACGGCGACCATGAAGGCGACCGGCGTTTCGGACGGAGTCAAGAGCAAGACCCTGACGCTCACCCCGACGGCTCCGCCGGCCACCGGTGGCTCGATGGTGTGGACGTGCACGAGCTCGCGCGGAAAACAAGTATCTGCCGAGCGCCTGCCGCTCGTAAACCAGGCTCGCGCCCTCGTTCGGTCCCGGGCACGATCGCGCGGGACCGGACGGCGGGAAGGCACCCCCCTTAGGCAAACGGAGGCGCATTTGAAGAGAATCCAAAAGGGTTTCACGCTGATCGAACTGATGATCGTGGTTGCGATCATCGGCATCCTGGCCGCGATCGCGATCCCGGCGTATCAGGACTACGTGGCCCGCTCGCAGATGTCCGAGGCGATGACGCTGGCGGATGGCGCCAAGACTTCCGTCGCCGAGTACTACATGAACAACGGCGCCTGGCCGGCCGACAACCCTGCCGCCGGTCTCGCCACCGCCACGGACATCAAGGGCAACTACGTGGCGAAGCACGGCCGTGGGCGCCAACGGCGCGATCGTCGCCACCATGAAGGCAACGGGCGTTTCGGACGGAATCAAGAGCAAGACCCTGACGCTCACCCCGACGCCTCCGCCGGCCACCGGTGGCAGCATGGTCTGGACCTGCACGAGCAGCGCCGACAACAAGTACGTGCCGTCGGCCTGCCGCAGCTGATCGCGGAACCGTCTGGAACCCAAAACCCTTGCCTGCGCGCAAGGGTTTTTTTTGGGCACCAACGCGCCGTTGGCGCACGTTTCCAGATCACTCTTCCGGCGTCGGCTGCGGGACGGGAACCACGCGTCCTGTTCGCAGCCGACCTGTCGACCCGAAATGAACGTTGCCACGGACCGTCGCGCGGCTATTCTGCCGCGGGTGACTGTCGCCCTCCCGCGCGGCCTGACGCTGCTCATCACCGCTGCCCTGATCGCCGCGACCTACGCGCTGACGCACGTGTACCGCGGGATCACCGGCGATGCGAGCCTGTACGCGGTCCAGGCCCTGAACCGCGTCGCGCACGACTCGCCCTACGCCGCCGATCTCTTCTTCAAGTACGGGTCGCAGGACCGGTACACGCTGTTCTCGCCGCTCTACGGCGTGCTGACCGGGGCGCTGGGGCTCGAGCCCGCCGCGCTGGTGGTCGCCGCTGCCGGGATCGCATTCAGCCTCTACGCGCTGCATCGCATCCTGCAGGCCTCCGGCATCGAAGGCGCCGCCACGTTCGGCTGCCTTGCCGCGGCGGCATTCCCCACCTGGTTCGGCGCCGATCGCGTATTCGAGGTGCTCGAGAGCTTCGCCACGCCGCGCGCGTACGCCGTGGCCCTCGTCCTGTTCGCGTGCGCTGCCGCGCTGGAGCATCGTTGGCGGCGCGCCATCCTGTGTGTCGTGGCGGCGGGATGCCTGCAGCCGATCATCGCGTTGCCCGGCGTGATCGTGCTTGCGCTGTTCCGCTGCACGCCGCGCCAGCTTGGTCGTGTTGGGCGCGATCGGCGCGATCGCATGCGGGCTGGGCGCGGTACTCGGCGTGCCGCTGCTGGACCGTCTGGCGATCGCAATGCCTGCCCAGTGGATGAATGCCGTCGAGCAGCGCTCGCCGTGGCTGTTCATCGCCCACTGGGGGTCCGAAGACTGGAACGTCGCCGCGACGGCCATCCTCGGTTGCGCGCTCGTCGCCACGCGTGTTCCGCATGACCTGCGACGGTTGTTTGTGTCGGCAAGCGTCACCGCGATCGTCGGGATCGTCGTCGCGATCGTCGGCGGCGACCTGTTCAATAGCGTGCTCATCCTCCAGATCCAGCCGTGGCGAAGCGTCTGGATCGCCGAGGTGGTCGCCGTCGCCGGAGCGGGATTGCTCTGGGCGAAATACATCGTCGATCGTCGCGCCGACGATCTGATCGCCGCATTCGCGCTTTCATCCGCACTCCTGCTGATCACCAGCGCCGGCAGCGCTGCCGTCGCGTTGGCACTGATCGTGCTGTACTGCACGCGGTCGACAGCGGGCAGGCGATACATCAAATGGGGGCTCGTGCTCAGCGGCTTGGTCTTCGTGCAGGCGATTTTCTGGCACACGGCCAATTACTCGGGCTGGTACTGGATGCATCGGGCCTACGCGCAGTATCCGTCGCTCGTGCCCATCCTCGTCCGGGAGCCCGTCGTCGTGTGCTGCGTTGCCGGTGTCCTCGCGTGGCTCGTCCGCCATCGCACCGGGACGGCCATCCGGGCCGCGGCGACCGCATGCGCGTTGCTGCTCGTGGGTGTGGGCATCGTCAGCTGGGTCGAGGCGTACGAGGCCGATCGGAGTCTTCGCCATGGCTACACCGGACTCGATGAGATCCGCCGGCGCGTGCCGCCCGACAAGGGCATCCTGTGGGGAGACGACGCGAACGTTGCCTGGTTCGTGTTGCATCGTCCGAGCTACCTGTCCGTTATCCAGACAGCGGGAATCGTCTTTTCCGAACGGACGGCGATGGAAGCGCAAAGGAGAGCGCAGTTGATGGAACGCGTGCTGGGGCCGCAGCCCTATATGCGCTGGACGGTGCCGGAGTTTCGTCCCGCGGCGCTCGACATGCCTGCGATCGCGGCGCTGTGCCGGGACGCGGAGCTTGGCGGCGTCTTCACGCAGGATCGCCGCGTCGCGGGCGGCGTCGCGATCGGCAGCGAGGCGGGACGGCACATCGGGCGGTTCATCGTGTGCGACGACCTGAGGGCACGATGAACCGCTATCGCGATCTCGCAACGCAGTTCATCGGCTATTGCCTGGCGGGCGGCATCGCATTCGTCGCGGACTATTGGACGATGGTGCTGCTGGTCGAGCACTTCGGCACGCATTATCTGGCCGCGGCGACCGTCGGCTTCATGGTCGGCAGCATCGTCTGCTACGCGATCAGCTCGGGGCTCGTGTTTCGCGAGCACCGCTATCGCAGCAAGTCCGACGAAGTGTTCGTGTTCGTCCTGATCGGCGTCGGCGGTCTCGCGTTCAACAACCTCGTGATGTGGGTTGCGACGGACGGGCTCGGCGTGCCGTACCAGATGTCGAAGCTCGTCGCCGGCGCCCTCGTGCTGATCTTCAACTTCTCGTTCCGGCGGCTCGCGGTGTTCACTGCCGTGCCACCGCGGGCAGAACCTCTTTCCAACTGGAGCCGGTTTCGTGGTCAATGATGGGATCGATGTCATCGTGGGAGCGGGCCCCGCGGGCCTGACCGCCGCGTACGAGCTCCTCGAAGCCGGGCATGCGCCGCCCATCGTGATCGAGTCGGGGCTTCAGGTGGGGGGCATCTCCAAGACGATCGAGTATCGCGGCAACCGCATGGACCTCGGCGGGCATCGCTTCTTCTCGAAGTCCGATTGGGTCATGAACTGGTGGCAGAAGATGCTGCCGGTCGAATCGACGTCCGCCAACGTCACGCTGGGTTACCAGAACGACTCGCGCGAGCTGCGCGTCAGCAGCGAGCTGTTCCGTGGAGCAGGAAGCGCGGATGCTCGTGCGCCCGCGGCTGTCGCGCATCTACTACGAGCGCAACTTCTACGACTACCCGATCAAGCTCAACGCCAACACCGTGCGCAACCTGGGGCTCGCGCGCATGCTGCGCATCGGCGCGAGCTACGCCGCCGCCCGGCTGGCGCCGCGCGATCCGGAGACCTCGCTCGAGGACTTCGTCGTCAACCGCTTCGGCGAGGAGCTGTATCGCACCTTCTTCCGCGACTACACGGAAAAGGTCTGGGGCGTGCCGTGCGCGGAGATCTCCGCCGAGTGGGGCGCGCAGCGGATCAAGGGGCTCTCGATCTCCAAGGCGCTTGCGCACGCGCTGGGACGTGCGCTGAAGCGACCCGCGGCGCGGCCGCAGCGTGGAGACGAGCCTCATCGAGCAATTCCTCTATCCGCGCCTCGGTCCCGGGCAGCTCTGGGAGGAGGTCGCGAAGCGCATCGTCGCGCGGCGGAGCGCAGGTGCGGCTGGGGCAGGAAGTGGTCAAGGTGCACCACGACGGCCGGCGCGTCACCCGCGTCGAGGTGCATGGACGTGCGCACGCGCGAGCTGACGACGCTGCCGGTGCGTCACCTCCTGTCGACCATGCCGGTGAAGCATCTCGCCGAGGCATTCGCGCCGTCGGCACCCGACAGCGTGGCGGCGGTGGCGCGCGCGATTCCGTACCGCGACTTCATCACGGTCGGCATGCTGGTCGATCGCATGACGCCGCGCGCGCACATCCGGCGCGCCGAGCGGCAACGGCATGCCGCCGGACAACTGGATCTACGTGCAGGAACCGGACGTGAAGCTCGGACGGCTGCAGATCTTCAACAACTGGAGCCCGGCGATGGTCGCCGACCCCGCGAAGATCTGGCTCGGCCTCGAGTACTTCTGCAACGCAGGGCGACGAGCTGTGGTCGATGCGCGACGGCGCCTTCGCCGACTTCGCGGCCGGCGAGCTCGCGAAGATCGGGCTCGTCAGCCGCAAGGACGTGCGCGACGCCACCGTGGTCCGCGTGCCCAAGGCCTACCCGGCCTACTTCGGGGCGTATGCGCAGTTCGAGTCGGTCAAGGGCTACTTCGACACCTTCGAGAACCTGTACCTCGTCGGCCGCAACGGCATGCACCGCTACAACAACCAGGACCACTCGATGCTCGCCGCGAAGGCGGCTGTCGAGGCGATCGGCTCGGGCACGCGGGACAAGAGCGGGATCTGGGCCGTCAACACCGAGGACGACTACCACGAGGAGTCGGCGCAAGCGCAGCGCGCCTCGAGCGTCCCGGCGCACGGTCGCGTCCCGGAGCCGGTCGAAGCCTGACGCTCCGCAAGGGCGCGCCGGCGCGCGCGCCTAGCGCCCGGTGCTGCCGAATCCTCCGGTCGCCCGGGAGCTCGTCTCGAACGAGTCGACGACCTCGAACCTTGCCTGCACCACCGGCACGATCACGAGCTGGGCGAGGCGATCGAGCGGATGCAGCGTGAACGTCTCGCTGCCGCGGTTCCAGCAGCTCACCATGAGCGGACCCTGGTAATCTGAGTCGATCAGGCCGACGAGATTTCCGAGCACGATGCCGTGCTTGTGACCGAGGCCCGAGCGCGGAAGGATCATCGCCGCGAGGCCGGGATCCCCGATGTGGATCGCAATGCCAGTCGGGATCAGCTTGGTCTCGCCGGGAGCGATCGCGAGCGGAGCGTCGATGCACGCGCGCAAGTCCATGCCGGCCGACCCCGGAGTCGCGTAGGCCGGGAGCGCGTTGCGGATGCGTTCGTCGAGAACGGTGAGCTCGATGCGGGCGGTGGTCATGCTTGGGGCGATTCCGATGTGATGCACGCGCCGGCATCGACCGGCGCGTGAGGTGTCTCCGAGATGGGCAGGTGCGCGCTCAACGCCGCGCAACGCGCTGCGCGATCTCCGCCACCAGCCGGCGTGCGAGCGCGAGCTTGTCCATGCGCGGCAGCGGATGCGCGCCCGCGTCGTCCAGCAACGTGACTTCGTTGTCGTCGCTGTGGAACGCGTCCTGCGCGCGATTCGCGACGATCAGCGGGACCTTCTTGCGGCGGCGCTTCTCCTCGGCCAGTCGCTCGACGTCCTGGCTCTCGGCCGCGAAGCCGACGCAATACGGTCCGTGCTCGAGTGCTGCCACCCGCGCGAGGATGTCGACCGTGGGTTTCAGACGCAGCGTCAGCGCGTCGTCGCTCTTCTTGATCTTCTGCGCGGCCACGCTCTCCGGCGTGTAGTCGGCCACGGCGGCCACGGCGATGAACACGTCGCAGCCGGCGATGCGCGCGTCGACCGCCTGCGCCATGTCCGCCGCGCTGCGCACGTCGATGCGCTCGACGCCGCGCGGTGCCTCGAGCGCGGTGGGGCCCGAGACGAGCGTGACGTTCGCACCCGCTTCCATCGCCGCGCGTGCAATCGCGTAGCCCATCTTGCCCGAGCTCGTGTTGGTGATGCCGCGCACGGGGTCGATGGGCTCGAACGTGGGGCCCGCGGTGACGAGCACGCGGCGCCCGGCGAGGACCTTCGGCTGCGCGCTCGACATGACCGCATCGAAGATCTCCTGCGCCTCGAGCATGCGGCCTTCGCCGACTTCCCCGCACGCCTGATCGCCGCTGCCGGGACCGAGGATCTGCACGCCGTCCGCACGCAGTTGCTCGACATTGCGCTGCGTGGCCGGGTTGCCCCACATCTGGCGATTCATCGCGGGCGCGAGCAGCAGCGGCGCGGCGCGCGCGCTGCACAGCGTCGACAGCAAATCGTCGGCGTGGCCCTGCGCCACCTTCGCGATGAAATCGGCCGATGCGGGAGCCACGACGAGCGCGTCCGCGCCGCGCGAGAGATCGATGTGTCCCATGCCGTTCGCGCTGCCCGATTCCCAGAGGTCCGTGAGCACGGGGCGTCCCGAGAGCGCCTGCAGCGTGAGCGGCGTCACGAACCGGCACGCCGCGGGCGTCATCACCACGTCGACGCGCACGCCGGCCTGCACGAACAGGCGCACGAGCTCCGCGGCCTTGTAGGCGGCGATGCCGCCGGTGATGCCGACGACGACGCGGGTCATTTCGCGAGCGAGGGCTGCGTCCATGAGAACGGTCACTGGTAGGTGAGTCGCACGTGCGCTTCAGCCGTGCGACGGATACGGGCCGCGATGCGCGAAGTTTACACTGCCCGGCATGTTGCTTCGTCCGCCATGTCCGACATGATGACGCTTGCGCAATGGCCCGTCGCGGAGCGTCCTCGGGAGCGCCTGCACACGCAGGGCCTGCGTGCACTGTCCGACGCCGAGCTTCTTGCATTGCTGCTGCGCACCGGCGGAGCGGGAGGCAACGCCGTCGATGTCGCGCGCACGCTGCTGCACCAGTTCGATGGCCTTGCCGGCGTGCTGAATGCGCCTTGTGACTGCGCTCGCGACGGTGCGCGGGCATCGGTCAGGCCAAGGCAGCGCAGCTCGTCACGGTCCTGGAGCTTGCGAGACGCGTGCTCGCGCACGAGGCTGCGCACGGCGATGCCCTCGCATCGCCGCAAGCGGTGCGCGACTACCTTCGCCTCGCGCTGGCGAGCCGTCCCTACGAAGTGTTCGTCGGTCTCTTTCTCGACAGCCAGAATCGCGTTCTCGCGGCGGAGGAGCTGTTCCGGGGCACGCTGGCGCAGACCAGCGTCTATCCGCGCGAGGTCGTCAAGGCGGCGCTCGCGCGCAATGCCGCGGCGATGATCTTCGCGCACAACCACCCGTCCGGCGTGGCCGAGCCGAGTCGCGCCGACGAGCTCCTGACCCAGGCGCTGCGGCAGGCGCTGGCGCTGGTCGACATCCGCACCCTGGACCACTTCGTCGTGGCCGGCTCGCGCGTGGTGTCCTTCGCCGAGCGGGGGCTGCTCTAGGCCGAGGTGCCAGCGCGTCCGCCCGCGGCCGGCCGCTCGCCGAGGGGTCCGCGCACCGCGGCAGGGTACCCGTTGAAGCCGGACCCCGGTTCCGGCTATAATGCATGGCTTTGCTGCCGCCCGCAGGCCGGCCTGTCAACCCTGCGCGTGCGGCTCGAGCCCGGACACCCGGGCCGCAACGGACATCGACAAGGAGCGAGCCATGGCTCGAGTCTGCCAAGTTACCGGCAAGGCCCCGATGACGGGCCACCACGTTTCGCACGCCAACAACAAGACGCCTCGCCGTTTCCTGCCGAACCTGCAGCGACGCCGGTTCTGGGTGGAAAGCGAGAACCGCTGGGTGAGCCTGCGCCTCACCAATGCCGGCCTGCGCACCATCGACAAGAACGGCATCGACGCCGTGCTGGCGGAGATACGCGCCCGAGGCGAACGGATCTGATCCGGCGCCTGAAATCCTGACGAAAGGCCATCATCATGCGCGAAAAGATCAAGCTCGAATCGACGGCCGGCACCGGCCACTTCTACACGACCAGCAAGAACAAGAAGCTCATGCCGGAGAAGATGGAGATCAAGAAGTTCGATCCCGTCGCCCGCAAGCACGTCGTGTACAAGGAAACGAAGCTCAAGTAACGCCGCGGCGGTTTCGCGACGGCCGAAGAACCCGCGCGCTGCGCGGGTTTTTTTCTATCTCTCCCGCTGGATAAGCGTGACCAGCTCAGTGTAGGGCTCGAGCGCGGCGTCGGCGGTCAGCAACCGCAGAGGCTCCGCGATCGCTTGGGCAACGAGAAGGCGGTCGAAGGGGTCCGCGTGCAGCAAGGGCAGCCGCGCGACGGCGGCGGCGTGCGTTGCGAGTACCGGCAGCTCGACGAACCCGCTTTCGTCTATGGCGGCGACCAGCGCATCCGTGTCGGCGTCGATCTTGCCAAGGCGTGCCTTGATGGCGATCTCCCAGATCGACGCGGCGGACACGAACACCGCGTCGGCCGCCTCGATGGTCCTCCGCGCTCGCGCCGCGAGCGACGCGCTGCCGGCCACCGCCCAGAGGAAGACGTGGGTGTCGAGGAGCAGGCGCATCACCGCCCCGCGAATTCGGCGATCACGCTTTCGGGCAGCGGTGCGTCGAAGTCCCTTGCGACCCTGACCTTTCCCTTCAATACGCCGAACCTGATGGGCCGCTTCGCTTCGACCAGCCGGGTGATGCGCACGAGCGGCTTCCCGTTCCGGCTGACCACGACGTCCTCCCCTGCGACGGCCTTGTCCACCAGCTGCGAGAGGCGCGTCTTCGCGTCGTAGATGTTTACCGTTTCCATCGCGCCGATCCTCCAACCAGACCAAGTCTGGTCTGGATTATAGCGACGGACGGCGATCGACGCCAGCAAAAAGCCCGCCACTCGGGCGGGCTTCCAGGGTGCGCGAGGCGCCGCTCATGCGTACCGGCGCAGCTCCATCGAGAAGCGTGCGAGCGGCGGTATGCCCGAGGCCTCGGCGCGACGGCACCAGTCCTGAAGCCGGGCGAGAAGCTGCTCGCGCGATTCGGTCGAGCGTTCCCACAGCTGGTTCAACTCGAGGCGCATCGCGTAGATGGTCTTGAGCGCGTTGCTGCGCTCCACCAGCTGCGCGAGCGTGGCGCGCTCGGGCTCGGGCAGCACACTCGTGCTGTCGGCAGTCAGCCAATGCTTGATGCGGCGCATGCTGGGCAGGCTTGCGACCTCGCTGCGACCCGCGCGTTCCTTGAGCTGCGCGATCTCGATCGCGCAGGCGTCCTTGAGCGAGCGTGCGTATTGCGTCGCGATGGCATAGCGATGCGTGATCACCGCCTGCAGGGTCGCGAGGTCCGGCGCACCCTTGGCACCCGGGGCAACCTTGAGCTTCGGTGCGACCTTGCGCACCTTGGCGAGGCCGAGCGACGCGAGGATGCGTATGTACATCCAGCCGATGTCGAACTCGTACCAGCGCGAGGACAGCTTGGCGGACGTGCCGTAGGCGTGATGGTTGTTGTGCAGCTCCTCGCCGCCGATCACGATGCCCCAGGGCACGATGTTGCGCGACGCGTCGGTGCACGCGAAGTTGCGATAACCCCAATAGTGACCGATGCCGTTGATGATGCCGGCGGCGGTGATCGGAATCCACGCCATCTGCACGGCCCAGATGGTGAGCCCGATCGGCCCGAACAGCGCGACGTTGATGACGAGCATCAGGCCCACGCCTTCCCACGAGAAGCGGGTGTACAGGTTGCGCTCGATCCAGTCGTCGGGCGTGCCGTGGCCGTACTTGTCGAGCGTTTCCTGGTTCTTGGCCTCGTCGCGATAGAGCTCGGCGCCTTGCCAGAAGACCTTCCGGATGCCGCGCGTCTGCGGGCTGTGCGGGTCGTCAGGCGTCTCGCACTTGGCGTGGTGCTTGCGGTGGATCGCAACCCATTCCTTGGTGACCATGCCGGTCGTGAGCCACAGCCAGAAGCGGAAGAAGTGGCTGACGACGGGGTGCAGGTCGAGGCCGCGATGCGCCTGGTGCCGGTGCAGGAAGATGGTGACGCTGGCGATGGTCACGTGAGTAAGGATCAGGGTCACGGCCAGGATGCCCCACCACGGCAGGGGCGTCAGGCCATGCGCAACCACGTTCAGGACGTCGAAACTCATATCTTTCTGGATCTCCGGAAGGCGAAAGGGTAGCGCGCGATTATACAGGCCTCATGTCGCACTGCCCGGCGGGGATTCAAGGGATCGGCGAAATATTTGCCGGCCTGCGACTGCTCAGCGCAGCGGGGCGGAGGGCGCGTCCGGGGGCGCGGGCGTGGGCACGACGCGCACCTCCCGCTGGGGGAACGGAATCTGGATCCCGTGCTCCCGGAACGCCGCCAGGATCCGGCGATTGAGCGCGCTGCGCAGGTCGAGGTGCCCGGCTTCGGGATCGTTGATCCATACGCCGAGCTCGAGGTCGATGCCGCTGTCGGCGAACCGCACGACGAAAGCCTTCGGCCCCGGGGTGGCGAGCACCCGCGACTCGAAGCGCGCCAGCGCCTTCCATCAGCTCCAGCGCGGCGTCGAGATCGGTGTCGTAGCTCACCTGCACGTTGACCGCCACCCGGGCGTTCTTGTTGGTGTAGGAGTGGTTCAGCACCGTGGTGGTCACGAGGGTCTCGTTGGGCACGATCGCCTCCACGCCGTCCAGGCTGCGCACCACGACATAGCGCGCCGTGACCTTTGCGACCGTGCCGTAGCGGTTGTCCACGGTCACGAGGTCGCCGATGCGCACCGAACGGTCCATGAGGATCGTGAATCCGGCGATGTAGTTGCTCGCGAGCTTCTGCAGGCCGAGCCCGATCCCGACGCCCAGCGCACCGCCGAAGACGCTGAGCACCGTGAGATCGATGCCCACCGCCTGCAACGACAGCAGGATCGCCACGACGAGCAGCAGCGCGCGCACGAAGCGCGCCAGCACGACGCGCAGGTTGCCCTCGAGCGGCGCATTGGTCATGAGGCGCTGCTCGACGAGGCCCGACAACCACAGGGTTGACAACGACGGTGACGATCACCATCAGCGCGCCCTTGCCCATCGCGAGCACGGAGACGCGCGCCGTGCCGATCGGGATGTGCATGTCGTCCAGCTCGCCCGCGATCTCGGGCAGCACGCCGACGTAGTGCAGCGCGAGCAGCAGGAAGACGAACCACCCGATGGCGCGCTCCCACGCCGGCAGCCAGCTCTGCGCCGGGAACAGCCGCCGCAGGCCATAGACCAGCATGCGGATTGCGGCCAACGCGATCAGCAGCGGCAGCGCGATGTCGATGAAGAACGGCCGCGCGTAATGGCGGTACACGAGCCTTGCGCCGAAGAGCAGCGCCAGCGCGAGCAGCGGGAACATGGCGTGCGCGAAGCCGGGTTGCGATTGCATCGCGCCGGGCTCCACGCCGAGGTGCCGCGCGCGCGCCTGCGTGACGCGCCGATCCGTGATCCATGCGACCAGCACGCACGCGACCACGATCGCGAGCTCGATCCAGCCGCGCGGCGATGCGAGCGCGGTCTCGATGCGGCTGTAGTCGACGGGAGCGAACACGCCGCGCAGTCTACCGCCAAACCCTTTACTCAGAGTAAACGGCGTGCCGTTTACTCTGAGTAAAGGGGCTTCGTCAGCGTTGACTTCGCGCCGTATCGCCGGCGGGCTGTGCCATCGCGCGCCGGCGCTGGAAGTACTGCTCGTAGAGCCTGGCGACGTCGCGGTTGCCGCGGAAGATCACGACATTCTCGGCATTGCGTGCCTGCGCGGCGCGCGTGAAATTGAAGCTGCCCGTGACGGTGATGGCCGCCGGGCCCGCGGGATCGATGACGATCACCTTGTTGTGCGCGCTGCCCGGGCCGGCGTCGAGCCAGACCGGCACGCCGCGGCGCCGCAACGTTGCGAGCGCGCTGTGCGGCAGCTCGAGCGCCTGCGCCTGATCCGCGACGATCGCGACGTCGACGCCGCGCCGATGCGCGTCGAGCAGTGCGCGCGCGATCCCCGGATGCGTGAACGCGTACGTGAGCACGTGCACGTGGCGCTTCGCGGCGTCGATGGCCGCGACGATGCGCTCGTCGACCGGATCGCCGGGCCGGAACAGCACCTCGACGCGGCCCGCCTGCTCGATCGTGGTCGCCTGCGCCACGACAGATGCGGCGAACACGCATGCGCACAGCACGACGGCGCACCAACGGGCCGCGCGCATCTTCATGCGGCGCCCACCCGTTGCAGCACCGCGGCGAAGAAGCCGTCGCAGCCGTGGCGATGCGGCAGCAGCTTGAGCGTGGGCCCGGTGTCGAGAGCGATGCCGGCACGCGCGAGCTCGGCGCTCGCCGGAACGCTCGCGAACTCCGGATGTGCGCCGAGGAAGCCGGCGACGATGGCGTCGTTCTCCTCGGGCAGGATGCTGCACGTCGCATACACGAGCCGTCCTCCCGGCTTCACCAGTGTCGACGCAGCGGCGAGGATCGTCGCCTGCTTGGCCGTGAGCTCCTGCAGTGAGGTCGGCGATTGACGCCACTTGAGATCCGGATTGCGCCGCAGCGTGCCCAGGCCCGTGCATGGCGCATCGACGAGCACGCGGTCGATCTTGCCCGCGAGCCGCTTCACGCGCGCATCGCGCTCGCTCGCGAGCCACTGCGGATGCACGTTGGACAGGCCCGAGCGCGCGAGGCGCGGCTTGAGATTGGCGAGCCGCTTCTCCGACACGTCGAACGCGTACAAGCGTCCCTGCGAGCGCATGAGCGCACCCAGCAGCAACGTCTTGCCGCCCGCGCCGGCGCAGAAGTCGACCACCATGTCGGTGCGCCGCGGCGCCACCAGCCAGCCCACGAGCTGGCTCGCTTCGTCCTGCACTTCGAGCGCACCCTGCACGAACAGCGGATGGCGATTGATCGGCGGGCGTCCCGCGACGCGCAGGCCGAGCGGGCTCACCGGCGTGTCCACGGCCTCGATGCCGCTCGCGGCGAGCTCCGTGCGCGCCGCATCGCGCGTCGTCTTGAGCGGATTCACGCGCAGGTCGAGCGGCGCGGGCTGGAGCAGCGCGCGCGCGAGCAGCGCCCGCTCTTCGTCGCCGTACGCTTCACCGAGACGCGTCCAGAGCCAGTCCGGCAGGTCGGCTGCGACCGCGGGCTCGAGCGGCGTTGCGAGGCGGGCCTTGAACGCGCGCAACCACTCGACGTCGTCGCGCGGCAGCACGTCCTGCAGCTCGCGCACGCTGTGTCCGAGCTCGCGCACGACGACCGCCAGCGCGAGCGGCCGCGACGCGCCGGTCTGCGCGAGGGCCTCGAGCGAACGGCGCCGCCGCAGCCATGCGAACACGCCTTCGGCGATGAACGCGCGATCGTGCTGGCCGATGTCGCGGCGCTCGCGAAAGAAGCGGTGCAACGCGGCGTCGGCCGGTGCATCGAGCCGCGCAAGCGCGCCGATCGCGGCGGCAAGACCGGCGATCTGATTCGGGCGCGGCGTCACTGGGAGACGGCCGGCATCGGCTCGTCGAATGGCGGCGTCGGCGCGGCCGGTTCCGCGGCCGACGACGGCGTCGACGCAGTGCGCTGCTGTGCGTTCGACGGCATCGAACCCGCGGCGCCCTGTCGGTTCGCGTCCGACGGGATCGACGCCGCTGCATCGTCCGCGCGAATCGCGGTGAGCAGCGCTTCGACCGTGCCGCGCTCGGTCTGCGTGAAGCGCAACTTCACGGCGACGTAGTGCATCGATGGCGCGAGCCACACGAAGGCGTCGGTCTTGCCGTCGTCGCTGCGGCGGTGCCAGCGCTCCGCCGCCACGATGCCGGTCGGCAGGTCGACGTACTCGGTCGCCTCGCGCTTGAACGTGTAGCGCGTGACGCGCTTCGTCGTCGCGATGGCGAACGTCTGCTCGTCGGTGGAGGGCGGCAGGAAATAGAACTGCCACAGGAACGCGAGCGGATCGTACGTCGGCAGGTCGAGCCCGTCGGTCTTGTCGCCGTCGAGCGCGATCACGCCCGATTCCCAGTCGAACCGCGCCGATCTCGCGCTTGCGGCCGTTGCCGCGCTCGAGCGCGAATTCGTCCGGCTGCAACCCGGCCGCGGTGATGAGGCCGCGGCTTTCGATCTTGCCCTGTCCGCGCAGGATGAGCGACGCGAGGCCGCGCGCTTCGCCCACGCTTGCGATGCGATAGCGATTGCCCGAGTGCTCGAAGCGGTACGTCGCATCCCCGATGTAGAAGCCCTGCGTGCCGAAGAACACCTTGTAGGCGAGATCCACCCGCGGCGGCAGCGTCTTGCCCGGCGCTTCCGTGGCGGGCGCCGGTGTGGGCGCTTCCTCGGTGGCGATCGGCGGCGGGGCCGGGATGACGTGCTCCGGCTCGGGCGCCGGCGGCGGTGCGGGTGTCGGCTGCGCGCTGGCGACGGACGCAGGCTCGGGCTCCTCGATCGCGGCCGGCTGCGGCACGGGCGCCGGGCGCACGGCGCTTCGCGGCTTCGCGATCTTCGGCTTCGGCTGGGGCTTGGGCGGCGGTACCGGCGCGGGCCGCGGCGGGGGCGGCAGCTCCGTCAGGGTCGCCTGCAGCGGAACGTCCTCCGGCGTCTCGGGCAGGGATGCCGGCCACTGCGAGAAGGCGACGTGGAAGAGCACCGACAGCACCAGGGCCACGACGAAGGGGCGTCGCGCGTGCCAGCGCGAGCTGACCGGGCGTGCGACATCCTCGCGCAGCGCAGGGCCGGGCGGCAGCAGGTTGGGGCGGGTGGCCGTGAGCATATAAGGGTTCGATGCGGCTGCGCGCGCCGCGTTCCTCCGCCCGCACGCCGATCCTGCGCTTCGGATCAGGAGAGGACCGGAACCTGCAGCGAGTCGTCCACGCCCCGTTCTTGCTGAACGCGCACGCCGTGGCCGGCGATGACGAGCCTTCCGCGGCAGAACGCCTGCACGGCCGCGGGCAGGAGCTTGTGCTCCGCAGCGAGCACCCGCGCCGCGAGCTTCGTCTCGTCGTCGCCGGGCAGCACGGGCACCGCGGCCTGGCCGATGATGGGGCCGTGGTCGAGATCCGCGGTCACGAAGTGCACCGTGCAACCGTGGATGCGCACGCCTTCTTCGAGCGCGCGGCGGTGCGTGTCGAGCCCGCCGAACGACGGCAGGAGCGAAGGATGGATGTTGATGAGCCGCCCGCGATACCGCTCGACGAAGGCCTCGCCGAGGACGCGCATGAAGCCTGCCAGCACGACGAGATCGCAGCTCGCCGCATCGAGCGCGGCGGCCACCCGCGCGTCGAATTCCGGCCGCGCCACGCCGCGGTGATCGATGACGATCGTCGCGACGCCGTGCGACCTTGCGAGCTCGAGGCCGCGCGCATCGGCGCGATTGCTGATCACCAGCGTGATCGAGCCGCCGAGCCGGCCCGCATCTTCCGCGGCGAGGAGCGCACCGAGGTTGGAGCCGCGGCCGGAGATCAGGACCGCGATGCGCGGGATCGCCGGCATGGCATCGAGGCTCGCTTCAGACGACGATCGTCGGGCGCGGCGCCGGCACCGAGCGTCGCCGTATGCCCGATGCGATACGCGTGCTCGCCGGCCGCGGTCAGCCTGCGCAGGGCTTCGTCCGCGTGCTCGGGCGCCACGATCACGACGAGGCCGATGCCGCAGTTGAAGACGCGGTGCATCTCGGCTTCCGCGACGTTGCCGCCGGCTTGCAGCCAGTCGAACACGGCCGGCCGCGGCCAGCTCGCACGCTGCAGCACGGCCTGGAGGCCGGCGGGCAGCACGCGCGGCACGTTCTCGACGAGGCCGCCGCCCGTGATGTGCGCGATGCCCTTGACCGGCAGCGCGCGCATGAGCTCGAGCATCGGCTTCACGTAGATGCGCGTGGGCGTGAGCAGCACCTCGCCCAGCGTGCGGCCGTCGAACGGCGCGGCGAGATCCGCCTTGCGCTCGGCCACGATGCGCCGCACGAGCGAATAGCCGTTGGAATGCGGACCCGACGATGCGAGGCCCAGCACCACGTCGCCCGGCACGATGCTGCGCCCGTCGATGATCGCGCTCTTCTCGACCACGCCCACCGCGAACCCGGCGAGGTCGTACTCGCCGGCGGGATACATGCCCGGCATCTCCGCCGTCTCGCCGCCGATGAGGGCGCAGCCCGCCTGCTCGCAACCGGCCGCGATCCCCTTGATCACGTCGGCCGCGACGTCGACGTCGAGCTTGCCGCACGCGAAGTAGTCGAGGAAGAACAGCGGCTCGGCCCCCTGCACGAGGATGTCGTTCACGCTCATCGCCACCAGATCGATGCCGACCGTGTCGTGCCGGCCGAGCTCGAACGCGAGCTTGAGCTTGGTGCCCACGCCGTCGGTGCCGGCGACCAGCACCGGCTCGCGGAAGCGCTTGCCGATCTCGATCAGCGCACCGAAACCGCCGATCCCGGCCAGCACCTCCGGGCGCATCGTGCGGCGGGCAAACGGCTTGATGCGCTCGACGAGGGCGTCGCCCGCGTCGATGTCGACGCCGGCGTCACGGTAGGAAAGCGAGCCGGCCGAGGTGGGATCCATGGAATGAGCGACAAGGCGGGGGCGGGGGCGAGCGGCTCGCGTGCGCGCCGGCCGACGCGGCACGGACGTTGAGCTTGCTCCGGCGGGCGCGGTACAGTGCAGACCCCCCGGCGATTCTACCGGAAATGGACATGCGCGAACCCGCGACCGCCGCCCCGCACGAGCCGCCGCACGAAGCGAACGCCGACGCACGGGCGGACGGCGCCGTTGCCGCGTCGCCGCTCGCGGCGCAGTCGGCCTCCGGCGAGCGCTTCGAGGCGATCGCGGCGCCGCCGGTGTTCGCGCCTTCGGGCGCAGCTGCCGCGCTGGTGCACACGCCGGTCTCGCCGCGGCAATACATGTGGGTCGTCGGCGCGATCCTCGTCGCCGCGGCCACGCTGCATTGGCTCGGCGCCGTGCTCACGCCGTTCCTCATCGGCGCGATCCTCGCCTATCTCGGCACGCCGGTCGTGAATCGCTGCACGCGCATGGGCATGCCGCGCACCCTCGGCACGCTGCTCGCGGTCGCGCTGATCATCGGGCTCGTGCTCGCCCTGGTGTTCGTCATCATGCCGCTCGTGCAGGAGGAGCTGTCGCTCATGCTGGAGCGCATGCCGTTGCTCGCGGACTTCTACGGCGCGCACATCGCGCCGTGGCTCGAGCGCACGCTCGGCGTGTCCCTCGCCCTCGACATCGACACCGTGCGCGGTCTCATCACGGACAACGCGCAGCAGGCGGGCGACATCGGCATGCGCGTGCTCGGCAGCGTGAAGTCGGGCGGCCTCCTGCTCATCAACGTCCTGATGAACATCGCGCTCGTACCGGTGGTGATGTTCTACCTGCTGCGCGACGGACGCGGCATCGTCGCCCGCGTCGACGAGCTCATCCCGCGGCGCTGGGACCCGGTCGTGCGCGGCATGGCGCACGACATCGACCACGTGCTGTCCGAGTTCCTGCACGGGCAGATGCTGGTGATGATCTCGCTCTCGGCCTATTACGTGATCGGGCTCTCGCTCGTGCGGCTGCAGTACGCGGTGCCGATCGGCATCCTCACCGGCGTGCTCGTATTCATTCCCTACATCGGCTTCGGCACCGGGCTGCTGCTCGGCGTGGGCGCGGCGCTGCTGCAATGGACCGGCTGGCCGGGGTTCCTCGCGGTGATGGCGGTCTACGGCATCGGCCAGCTGCTCGAGAACTACGTGCTGCTGCCCTACCTCGTCGGTCATCGGATCGGGCTGCATCCGCTCGCCGTGATCTTCGCGCTGCTCGCCTTCGGGCAGCTGTTCGGTTTCGCGGGTGTGCTGCTCGCCTTGCCCGCTTCGGCGGCCCTGCTGGTGGCGCTGCGCCGGTTGCGCGCCGCGTATCTCGACTCGCCGATCTATCGCGCGCAATGACCGAGCAACTCACGCTCGAGCTGTCGCCGCCCGAGCCGCCGTCGTTCGCCAATTTCCTGCCCGGGCGCAACGGCGAGGCGATCGACAGCCTGGTGCGCATCGCCAACGGCACGGCCGGGGAGACCGGGTTCGTGCTGTGGGGCGCGAGCGGTTGCGGGAAGACCCACCTGCTGCGCGCCACGACGGCGGCGTGCCAGGGGCGCGGCAACGGCGCGAGGTATCTTGCGGGTCCCGGCGCGCTCGTCGGGGCGGACCCGGCAATGCTCGGCGCACAGGCCCTGATCGCGGTGGACGACGCGGACCGCGCGGACGAGGAAGCGCAAGCGCGTCTGTTCACGCTCTACAACGAGCTCAAGGCACGGGGCGGCCACCTCCTCGTCGCGAGCCGAATGCCGCCGGCCGACATGCCGCTGCGCGAGGACCTGCGCACGCGCCTCGGCTGGGGCCTCGTCTACGAGATCATCGCCCTCGCCGATGCCGAGAAGCCGATGGCCCTCTTCGCGTACGCACGCCGACGCGGCTTCCGCCTCGGCGACGACGTCGTCCAGTACCTGCTCGCGCACGGCCGGCGCGACATGAGCACGCTGCTTTCCACCCTGACGGCCCTCGACCGCCACTCCCTCGCCACCAAGCGCGCCGTGACGGTGCCGATGGTCAAGGCCTGGCTCCAGCGCGACATCGGGCTCGGCTGAGCCCGCGCTTCGCAACGCGATAACGGTCGGGCTCCGGCTGCATCGCTCCAGCGCGACAGCGGGCGCGGCGCAGCCTTGCGGCCGGGACGCGTCGGCGCGCCGCGCGACGCCGCCGGCTCGCTGTCAACCGCGGCGGTCGGGCCGCGTTAATGGCAGCGACACGTACGAGGAACCGAACAAGCGCACCGGCTCGTTCGCCGATTCCCAACGGTCGTTGCCAACCCAACCTGAGGACCCGACCTATGAGCAAGCTCCTGACCGCCCTGATCGCGACCGCTTTCGCGGCCACGGCATTCGCGCAAACGCCGGCGGCGACGCCTGCGCAACCCGCCCCGAGCGCTGCGATGGCGCCCGCGCCGGGCGCAGCGCCCGCGCCCAAGGCAAGTGCCGGCGCCACGAAATCCGCCGACGCCGCCAAGGCCACGACCGACAAGAAGGTCGCCAAGAAGACCAGCAAGAAGTCCAAGAAGGCGAAGAGCACGAAGACCTCCAAGACCTCCAAGACCTCGAAGAGCGCCAAGGAGCACGGCCACGCTTGAGCTTCCTTGCCCCGCGCGGCAAACTGGCGTCATGGCGGTTTGCCGCGCGCCGAGGAAAGCCACAATCTCGAGACCTTACCGGCGTACAAGCCAACGGATCGCGTAGGGCGATTCCGTTGCGCGAAGGGCAGGGGCGGCCGGCTCCTGCCCTTCGTCGTTTGAGGCCGGACGATCCGCGATCCGGGGCGCGCACTGGACCACGGCATCCTGCGCGCGCGGTTCCGAGCCGCGCAAGACTCGCATGAACGACACCTCGCACACCGACACGGCCGCTCCACGCGTCGCGGGACGTCGCGTGCGCGTGATCGTCGGCATGTCGGGTGGCGTGGATTCGTCGGTCGCCGCGTGGCTCCTCAAGCAGCAGGGCTTCGAGGTCGTCGGCCTGTTCATGAAGAACTGGGAAGACGACGACACCGACACCTACTGCACCTCGCGCGAGGATCTCGTCGACGCAGCCGCGGTTGCGGACGTGATCGGCATCGACCTCGAGGCCGTCAACTTCGCCGCCGAATATCGCGAGCGCGTGTTCGCGCATTTCCTGCGCGAGTACGAAGCGGGTCGCACGCCCAACCCCGACGTGCTGTGCAACAGCGAGATCAAGTTCCGCGCCTTCCTCGACCACGCGCTCGCGCTCGGGGCGGATCACATCGCGACGGGCCACTACGCGGGCGTGCGCCGGAGCGCGAACCTCGTTGTCCCGAACCGTTGTTCGGGACCCATGGGGGGAGAGGTGGGGGAACGAGGGGGATTGGTGCAGCTCGTGAAAGCAGCCGATCTCGCGAAGGACCAGACCTACTTCCTGCATCGCCTCGATCAGCGCCAGCTCGCGCCGGTGCTGTTTCCGCTCGCCGGCATCCGCAAGGCCGAGGTGCGTCGCATCGCGCAGGAGCAGGGCATCCCGACCTGGGCGAAGAAGGACTCGACCGGGATCTGCTTCATCGGCGAGCGCCCGTTCCGTGAATTCCTCGCGCGCTACCTGCCGCGCGTGCCGGGGCCGATCGAAACGCCGGAAGGACGCGTGATCGGCGCGCACCACGGGCTCGCGTATTACACGCTGGGCCAGCGCCAGGGCCTCGGCATCGGCGGCACGCGGGAGGGCGCGGGGCTGCCGTGGTTCGTGGCCGCCAAGGTGCACGAGCGCAATGCACTGGTGGTCGTGCAGGGGCACGACGATCCGCGTCTGTACCGCACGAGCGTCGTCGCGCAGGACATGCACTGGATCGCAGGGGCTGCGCCCGATGCGGCAACGCTCGTGCGCGTCGCGGCGAAGACGCGCTATCGCATGCCGGACGCGCGCTGCCGGGTCGAGCTCGATCGCGACGGCACCTGCCGTGCGTTCTTCGACGTTCCGCAATGGGCGCCCACCCCGGGGCAGTATCTCGTGCTCTACGACGGCGACGTGTGCCTGGGTGGCGGTGTCATCGCGGCCGAGGACAGCGGGCGCCTGCCGAGCGGGGCTGCAGCGCAGGTTCCGGCCCCGCAGACCACCGCCTGATTCGCCGTCCCTGCGCCGCCGGCAAGCGCGCCGATTGCCCGCATCGGTTGCCCTGCGCCGGAGCGAACTACGCACGCGAGTCGCTGAAGTGCGCACGCTGCGCGCGTGCGGCGCGAGCGCCTCAGAACGGGATGTCGTCGTCGAAGTCGTCGGTGGCGGGCTTCCTGGGGGCGCCGCCGCTGCGTCCACCGCCTCCTGCGCCTCCGCCGCCTCCTGCGCCTCCGCCGGCGGCAGCGCCGGCACCGCCGCCGGAGCGTCCGCCGCCGCTGCCGAACTCGACGTCGCCCCCGCTGCCGCCCCCGCGACTGCCGAGGAGCTGCATGCGGTCGGCGCGCACCTCGGTGCTGTACTGGTCCTTGCCTTCCTTGTCCTGCCACTTGCGCGTGCGGAGGCTCCCTTCGATGTAGACCGGGCTGCCCTTCTTGAGATACTCGCCCGCGACCTCCGCCTGGCGCCCGAAGAGGCTCACGCGGTGCCACTCGGTCGCTTCCTTCATCTCGCCGCTCGCCTTGTCCTTCCACTTCTCGGTGGTGGCGATGCGGATGTTGCACACGGCCTCGCCGCTGGGCAGGAACCGCGTCTCGGGATCGGCGCCGAGGTTGCCGATGAGGATGACCTTGTTGACTGAAGCCATGATGTTCTCCTTGCGTGAGGCGGGCGATGCGCCGGTGTGCGTGTGCGGCGTGCTACGGACGGACGGTCTCGACGGCGGCCGGCGGTGCGGCCATGGTGAAGGCGACCGCGAGCCAGATGACGGTCAGCACGAGGCAGAAGGCGAACACCGCCGAGGCGCCGTGGCGCTGCGACAGCCAGCCGCCGATCGCGGCACCTGCGAACGTGCCGAGGAACTGGACGCTCGAGTACACGCCCACTGCGGTGCCCTTTCACGCCCGCGGGCGCGACCTTGGAGATGAGCGACGGGAGCGTGGCTTCGAGCAGGTTGAAGCCGGTGAAGAACACCACCAGCGCACCGATGACGACCGGCAGGTATCCAGCCGAAAGCGCGAGCAGGGCCTGCCCGATCAGCAGCACCAGCACGGCGCCGGCGAACACCGTCTTGGCGCGTTCCGGGCGAGTCGGCGCGCATCATCGCCGGCAGCATCAGCGCCACCGACGCGACGAGCACCGGCAGGTACACGAGCCAGTGATGATCGGGCGCGATGCCGCCGTCGCGCAGCATGAAGGGAACCTGCACGAACAGCGCCATGAGCGAGGCGTGCAGCGCGAAGATCCCGTAGTTGAGCCGCAGCAGGTTGGGATCGGCGATCACCCGCCACCACTGGCCGCGCTCGAGCGCGGGCTTCTCGTGCGTGTCCGGCTGCGGCACCGTGATGCGCAGGACTGCGATGGCGCCCGTGCGCGAGCACGCCGGTCATGATGAACACCCCCGGCACGCCGATCACGGCCGTGAGCGCAGGCCCGGCGATCAGCGACACCGCGAACGTGGCGCCGATGGTCATGCCGATGGCCGCCATGGCGCGCGTGCGCACCGAGTCGCGCGTGAGATCGGCGGTCAATGCGATCACCGCGGCGGAAATGGCGCCCGCACCCTGGATGGTGCGACCGACGATCACCCACGCGATGGTCGGCGCCCACGCCGCAACGAAGCTGCCGAGCGCGAACAGCAGCAGGCCGAAGATGATCACGGGCTTGCGTCCCCAGTGGTCGGACGCCCAGCCGAACGGGATCTGCAGGATCGCCTGGGTGAGGCCGTAGGCGCCCAGCGCGAGCCCGATCATGGTGTGGTCGGCGCCGCCGGGAAGCTTCTCGGCGTAGATCGCGAGCACCGGCAGGACGATGAACATGCCCAGCATGCGCAGGCCGTAGATGCCCGCGAGGCCGGTAGTGGCGCGCCGCTCGGCGGGTGTCATGCGCACGCGGGATGCGGCGGCTGCGGCGCTTGCGGCGTCGGAGGAAACGCTATCGGACATCGGAATGGAAAAGCGTCGGCGAGCGAAACGGTGGGAGCCGTTCCGGTGCTTTAGCTCGGGAAGCGGAATGGCGGTATAGTAGCAGGTTGCCTTTTCGGGCCGACATGCGTCTTTTGGCCGAAGCACGCCGCTCCGCGTTCCCTGCGGGAAACGGGGTGAGCCGCGCGCAATGGCGGCGGGCCGCAAGCCCCGCCCGAGCCACGACGCACGACGCCGATCGCAAGCCCCCATGGAATACATCCGCATCCGCGGCGCCCGCACGCACAACCTCAAGAACATCAGCCTCGACCTGCCTCGGCAGCGGCTGATCGTCATCACCGGTCTGTCGGGCTCCGGCAAGAGCTCCCTCGCGTTCGACACGCTTTACGCGGAAGGGCAGCGTCGCTACGTCGAATCGCTGTCGGCGTACGCGCGCCAGTTCCTGCAGCTCATGGAGAAGCCCGACGTCGACCTGATCGAGGGCCTGTCGCCGGCGATCTCGATCGAGCAGAAGGCGACCTCGCACAACCCGCGCTCCACCGTCGGCACCGTCACGGAGATCCACGACTACCTGCGCCTGCTGTATGCGCGCGTGGGCGATCCGTACTGCCCCGACCATCCGGAGCAGAAGCTCGCGGCGATGACCGTCTCGCAGATGGTCGATGCGACGCTCGCCATGCCCGAGGACACGAAGCTCGCGATCCTCGCGCCGGTCGTCGTGAACCGCAAGGGCGAGCATCTCGATCTCATCATGGAGCTGCGCGCGAAGGGCTTCGTGCGCGTGCGCGTCGACGGCAAGGTGTACGAGATCGACGCGGTGCCGAAGCTCGCCAAGACCACCAAGCACACGATCGAGGTGGTCGTCGACCGGCTCAAGGTGCGGCCCGACCTCAAGCAGCGCCTCGCGGAGTCGTACGAGACCGCGCTGCGCAACGGCGACAGCCGTGCCATCGCGGTGGAGCTCGACACCGGGCGGGAGCATCTGTATTCCGCGAAGTTCGCGTGCCCGATCTGCAACTATTCGCTCTCGGAGCTCGAGCCGCGGCTGTTCTCGTTCAACAATCCGCTCGGCGCGTGTCCGCGTTGCGACGGCCTGGGCTCGATCAGCTTCTTCGACCCGAAGCGCGTGGTCGCGTTCCCGCAGCTCTCGCTCGCGTCGGGCGCGATCAAGGGCTGGGACCGGCGCAACCAGTTCTACTTCCAGATGCTGCAGGGGCTCGCGAAGCACCTCGGCTTCGATCTGGAGAAGCCGTTCGCGAAGCTCCCCGAGCGAGCGCAGCAGGTCGTGCTCTACGGCAGCGGCGAGGAGAAGATCCCGTTCACCTACATCTCGGAACGCGGCAAGCCGCACGTGCGCGAGCACACCTTCGAGGGGATCATTCCGAACCTCGAGCGGCGCTATCGCGAGACCGACTCGGTGATGGTGCGCGAGGAGCTCGCGAAGTACCTCAACTCGAAGCCCTGCCCGGAGTGCGCGGGCACGCGCCTGCGCCGCGAGGCGCGGCACGTGAAGTTCGGGCACGGTGCCGATGCGCGGGCCATCTTCGAGGTGTCCAACTGGCCGCTCAAGCAGGCGATCGAGTTCTTCGCCGACGTGCATCTCGAAGGCCACAAGCAGGCGATCGCCGACAAGATCGTCAAGGAGATCGCCAATCGGCTGCAGTTCCTGAACAACGTCGGGCTCGACTACCTTTCGCTCGACCGGTCCGCCGAGACGCTCTCCGGCGGCGAGGCGCAGCGCATCCGCCTCGCGAGCCAGATCGGTTCCGGTCTCACCGGCGTCATGTACGTGCTCGACGAGCCTTCGATCGGGCTGCACCAGCGCGACAACGACCGCCTGCTCGGGACCCTCAAGCACCTGCGCGACCTCGGCAACAGCGTGATCGTGGTCGAGCACGACCAGGACGCGATCCTGTCCGCCGACTACGTCGTCGACATGGGGCCCGGCGCGGGCGAGCACGGGGGGCAGGTGGTGGCGCAGGGCACGCCCGAGGAGATCCGGCAGGCCGCGCACTCGCTCACCGGGCAGTACCTCGCGGGCCGGCGGCAGATCCCGATGCCCGCGCGGCGCCACCGCGCCGATGGCGATCGCCTGCTCACGGTCACGGGCGCGACGGGCAACAACCTCAAGAACGTGACGCTGAAGCTCCCCGTCGGCCTGTTCGTGTGCGTGACGGGCGTGTCGGGCTCGGGCAAGTCGACGCTCATCAACGACACGCTGTACCACGCGGTGGCGCGTCATCTCTACGGCAGCTCGACCGAGCCTGCGCCGTTCGAGGAGATCGAGGGGCTCGAGTTCTTCGACAAGGTGATCAACGTCGACCAGAGCCCGATCGGGCGCACGCCGCGGTCGAACCCTGCCACGTACACCGGCCTGTTCACGCCCATTCGCGAGCTCTTCGCGCAGGTGAAGGAAGCGCGCGAGCGCGGCTACGGGCCGGGGCGCTTCTCGTTCAACGTGAAGGGCGGGCGCTGCGAAGCGTGCCAGGGCGACGGGCTCATCAAGGTGGAGATGCACTTCCTGCCCGACGTGTACGTCGCCTGCGACGTGTGCCACGGGCAGCGCTACAACCGCGAGACGCTCGAGATCGCATACAAGGGCAGGAACATCCACGAAGTGCTCGCGATGACGGTCGAGCAGGCGCACGCGTTCTTCGAGCCGGTGCCGGCGGTTGCGCGCAAGCTGCAGACGCTGCTCGACGTGGGCCTCGGCTACATCACGCTGGGGCAGTCGGCGACCACGCTTTCGGGCGGCGAGGCGCAGCGCGTGAAGCTCGCCCTCGAGCTCTCGAAGCGCGACACCGGCCGCACGCTCTACATCCTGGACGAGCCCACGACCGGGCTGCACTTCCACGACATCGAGCTGCTCCTCACCGTGCTGCACCGCCTGCGCGATCACGGCAACACCGTGGTGGTCATCGAGCACAACCTCGACGTGATCAAGACCGGCGACTGGATCGTCGATCTCGGTCCGGAGGGCGGCGCGGGCGGCGGTCAGATCATCGCCGAAGGTCCGCCGGAGGAGGTGGTCAAGGTGGCGGCCAGCTACACCGGCCATTACCTCAAGCCCGTGCTCGAAGCGCAATCGAAACGGCCGTCGCCGCAGGCGAACGGCCCGGGCGCGCGCGGCGGCCGGCGCAAGGTCTCCGGCGACCTCCTCGGCTGAGCTCAAACCCGTTACTCAGAGTAACGACTACGGCCAGTAACGACTCGGAGGCGTCACCCGGGCTAGGCAACGATGCGATGGAAGCGTCAGGGCTTGGCCTTGATCGCCGCCAGGATGCCTTGCAGCAGCTGCGTCGGCGTGGGCGGGCAGCCGGGGATCGTCACGTCGACCGGGATCACGTTCGCGACCCGGCCCATCGTCGCGTAGCTCTCGCCGAAGATGCCGCCGGTGCAGGCGCAGTCGCCCGCGGCGACGACGAGCTTCGGATCCGGCGTCGCATCGTACGTGCGCTGCAGCGCGATCGTCATGTGCTTCGTGACGGGGCCGGTGACGAGCAGCATGTCGGCATGGCGCGGACTCGCCACGAACTTGATGCCGATGCCTTCGATGTTGTAGTAGGGATTCGACAGCGCGTGGATCTCCAGCTCGCACGCGTTGCACGAGCCCGCATCGACCTGGCGGATCGTCAACGCCCGTCCGAGCGTGCGCAGGATGTCATGCTGCAGGCGGGCGACGACGACGTCTTCCCCGGCGGGCGCGGGGCGCGGTTCGGTGCGTATGCCCGTGCGGGCGATCTGCTTCAGGATGTGGAGCATGGGGCGCTCGGTGTGTCGGAGGTCGTGCGCGCTACAGGTCGTGCCCGCTATACGACAGGTTGAACGACTTGTTGATGAGCGGGAAGTCCGGGACGATGTTGCCGATGATCGCGTGCTCCAGCACGGGCCAGTTCTGCCACGAAGGATCGTGCGGATGGCAGCGCCGTATCGTATTCCCGGGGCCGCCTTCGAGCGCCACGAACACGGGGCCGCGCCACCCTTCGACCTGCCCGATTGCAAGGCCGCGCGTGCGCGGAACTCACCGTCGCCGCAACGTCGCCCTGCGGCATCGAATCGAGGATCACGCCGATCAGATGCAGCGACTCCAGGACTTCGTCGAAGCGCACCGCGACCCGCGCGGCGACGTCGCCTTCGTTGCGCACGGCGATCCGCACGCCGAGCCGGTCGTAGGGCGCGGTCGGGAAGTCGCAGCGCAGGTCCTGCGCGACGCCGCTTGCGCGTGCCGCCATGCCGGTGATGCCCAGCGTGGCGGCAAGCGCCGGCGTCACGATCCCGCAGGTGCGAAAGCGATCCTGCAGCCCCGCGTGCTCGTCGTAGATGTCGCGCAGCACGCGCAGCTCCCGCTCGAGCTCGGTGCACTGCGCGCGAATCTCGGCTGCATCGTGGCCTGCGAGGTCGTGCGCGACGCCGCCCGGCACGATCTCGTCCATCAGCAGGCGATGACCGAACACCGACGCGTTGAGGCGCAGCACGTCCTCGCGCAGGCGCGAGAATTGGGCGAGGCCGAAAGCGAAGCCGCCGTCGTTGCCGAGATAGCCCAGGTCGCCGAGATGATTGGCGATGCGCTCGCGCTCGAGCAGCAGGCCGCGCAGCCAGCGCGCGCGCTGCGGGACCTCGGTGCCGGTGAGGCTCTCGACGCGCCTGCGCATAAGCCCACGCGTACGCGACCGTGCTGTCGCCCGACACCCGCCCGGCGAGCCGCGCGCCCTCGGCGAAGCTCATGCCTTCGAAGCGCTTCTCGATGCCCTTGTGCACGAAGCCCAGCCGCTCCTCCAGGCGGAGCACTTTCTCGCCCACCACCTGGAAGCGGAAGTGCCCGGGCTCGATGATGCCTGCGTGCACCGGCCCGACCGGAATCTCGTGCACACCGTCACCCGTCACGCGCACGAACGCGTAGTCCTCGACCCCCGGTTGCCACTTGGGCGATGCCTGCGAAGTCGCGGCGCAGCGGGAACTGGTCCACGGGCCAGCTCGCCTGCCACAGCCACGGCCGCAGATCCTCGGCGCTCGCTTCGATCCCGAAGAGATCGAACGTGGCGCGCTGCATGCGCGACGCCGCCGGAAAGATCGCGGACAGGTCCGGGTAATTCGGTTCCTGCGCGGGTAGCGCGTGCTCGAGGATCGTGACCCCGTCCGCATCGCGCAGCGCGACGCGCAGCACGAAACCGTGCCCGCGATCGCGCTCGTCGCTCGCCCACAGCGCCACGAGCTGCGCGCCCTGCTCCCACGCAACGCGACACGCCGAGAGGAGCTGCATCGGATCGGTTTCGTAGCGGCGCGTGGGCAACGGTGCAGGCACCGCGGCAGGGGTGAGACCGAGGCCGGAGAGGTTCATGTCGTCAGCCGCGCGTCAGCCGATCAGGCGCGCGGCCTGGCGGTACCAGTCCGCGAGATAGGGCGGGATCCACAGGCCCGAGCATGAGCACGATCCCGAGATGCGCGTACACGGGAACCATGGCGGGGCGAAGCGGCAGGCGCTTCGCGGTCGTGTCGCCGAACACCATCGGCTGCACGCGCGACACGACGGCCGCGAAGGCGATGCCCAGCGCGGCGAGCAGGAACGGCGTCGCCCATGGCTGCTCGCGCATGGCGGTGGTGAGGATCAGGAACTCGCTCGCGAACACGCCGAAAGGCGGCATGCCGAGGATCGCGAGCGTCCCCAGCATGAGGCCCCAGCCCATCATCGGGCTGATCGTGATGAGCCCGCGGATGCCGTCGATGAGCTGCGTGCCGGTCTTCTGCGAGGCGTGCCCGACGGCGAAGAAGATCGCGGACTTGGTGAGCGAGTGCACCGTCATGTGCAGCAGGCCGGCGAAGTTCGCGATCGGACCGGCCATGCCGAACGCGAACGTGATGATCCCCATGTGCTCCACGGACGAGTAGGCGAACAGGCGCTTCAGGTCCTTCTGGCGCGACAGCAGGAACGCCGCGACGACGACCGAAAGCAGCCCGAAGCCCATCATCAGCCCGCGCGCGAAGGACGTGTGCACGCTCCCTTCGACCAGCACCTTGCAGCGCACGACGGCGTACAGCGCGACGTTGAGCAGCAGTCCCGAGAGCACCGCCGACACCGGCGTGGGGCCCTCGGCGTGCGCATCGGGCAGCCAGTTGTGCAATGGAACGAGGCCGGTCTTGGTGCCGTAGCCCACGAGCAGGAACACGAACGCGATCGACAGCACGGTGGGCTCGAGCTGGCCCTTGACCGCGTTCAACTCGGTCCAAAGGAGCGCGCCGCCCCCGGCGCCGAGAACCTTCTCGGCCGCGAAGTAGAGCAGGATGGTGCCGAAGAGGGCCTGCGCGATGCCCACGCCGCACAGGATGAAGTACTTCCACGCCGCCTCCAGGCTCGCCGGCGTGCGGTACAGCGACACGAGCAGCACGGTCGTGAGCGTGGCGGCCTCCATGGCGACCCACAGGATGCCCATGTTGTTGGTGAGCAGCGCCAGCAGCATCGTGAACATGAAGAGCTGGAACATGCTGTGGTAAAGGCGCAGCTTCGCGTGCGTGAGCTTGCCGTGCTCCTCCTCGATGCGCATGTACGGTCGCGAGAAGATCGCGGTGGTGAAGCCCACGAACGCGGTGAGCGCGACCAGGAACACGTTGAAGGGATCGACGAAGAACTGGCGATCGAGCACCAAGAGCGGGCCTTCGTCGATGACGCGGATGGTGAGCGCGGCGGCCGCGAGCAGCGTGAGGAAGCTCACGCCGACGTTGACGGCCGGCGCCTGCGGCCGGGCGCCGAGCGCCGCGAGGACGACGGCGCCCAGGACGGGAAACGCGAGGACGAGCGACGATCTCGATCACGCTCACTCGCCCTCCTTGAGCTTCTCGAGGTGCTTGAGGTCGAGGCTGTCGAACTGCTCGCGGATCTGGAAGAAGAACACCCCCAGCACCAGCACGCCGACCAGCACGTCGAGCGCGATCCCGAGCTCGACCACCATCGGCATGCCGTACGTGGCGCTCGTTGCCGCGAAGAAGAGTCCGTTCTCCATCGACAGGAACCCGATCACCTGCGGGATCGCCTTTTGCCGCGTGATCATCATCAGGAACGAGAGCATCACGCAGGCCATGGCGATGCCGAGCGTGGCGCGGGTGACCGTGCTCGCGAGCGTCGAGATCGGCACGGCGAGATTGAACGAGAACACCACGAGCACGATGCCGATCAGCATGGTGGTGGGGATGTTGATGAGGCCTTCGACGTCCCAGCGCACGTCGAGCTGCCTGATGACGCGGTACAGGAACCAGGGCAGCACGATCACCTTGAGCAGCACCGTGAGCCCCGTCGACCAGTAGAGGTGCGGCTGCGCCGTGGCGTAGGCCACCACGCCCGTCGACACGGCGAGCGCGACGCCCTGCATGGCGAAGAGGTTGATGAGCGACAGCACGCGGCGCTGCGCCAGCATCGCGAACGCGAGCAGCAGCAGGATCGACGCCATGAGGTTGATCACCTGCGCGTAGAGCGGAGCGGTCGTCATGGCGGTGCCCACCGCTTCAGCTCCCCAGCAGCAGGTTGACGAGCATCGCCAGCACCGCGAGCAGGAATGCGGTGCCGAGGAACTCGGGCGCGCGAAAGATGCGCATCTTGGCGGAGAGCGTCTCGATCAGGGCCAGCGCGAAGCCGCCGAAGGCAAGCTTGCCGATCAGCGCGGGCGCGGCGCCGAGCACCCCCGCCCAGTCGCCGCCCTGCGCGATGCCGAGCGGGAAGAAGATCGCCAGCCCGATGCACGAGTAGTTGAAGAGCTTGAGCGCCGACGCCCACTCGATGAGCGCGAGGTGCCGCGCCGAGTACTCGAGGATCATCGCCTCGTGGATCATCGTGAGCTCGAGATGCGTGGCCGGATTGTCGACCGGGATCCGCGCGTTCTCCGCGAGCGACACCATCGTGAACGCCACGCCGGCGAACGCGAGGCTCGGATAGATCGCGAATTCCCGGTGCGCCAGGCTGTCGACGATGGTCGGCAACGACGTGCTGCCCGAGATCAGGGACGCCGTGAACAGGACCATCAGCAGGGCCGGCTCGGCGAGAAAGCCGACGAACATCTCGCGGCGGGCGCCGAGCGTGCCGAAGGACGTGCCGATGTCCATCGCGGCGAGCGCGATGAACACGCGGGCGAGCGCGAACAGGCCGACGAGCGCGATCGTGTCGGCGGCGCTCGCGAACGGCAGGTCCGTCGCGAGCGAGGGCACGATCGCCGCCGCGCACACCATCGCCCCGAACACGATGTAGGGCGTGATGCGAAAGACGGGCGACGCGTTCTCGGCGACCACCGCGTCCTTCACGAACAGCTTGCGGATGGTGCGATACGGCACGAACAGCGACGGCGCCGACTTCCCTTGCAGCCATGCGCGGCACTGGTTGACCCAGCCCACGAGCAGCGGCGCGAGCGCCAGGGCGATCGCGACCTGCAGCAGCTGCGAGACGAAGGCGCCGACCGTCATCGATGTGTCCCCGGCCTCATTGCACGAAGAACAGCAACGCGAGCAGCGTCACGAAGCTGTAGACGAGGTACACGGCGATGCGTCCCTGCTGGATCACGCCCGCGAGCCGCGCGATCGCGTCGGCCGCCTTGGCGATGGGCAGGTACACCCAATGCCAGACGTGGTCCTCCACCTTCACCGCGTAGTGCGGCTCGCGATCGAAAGGGGAAGGCAGGTGCCGTTCCATCCGGAAGAAAGGCTCGAAGACCTGCCGGATCGGCTGGCCGAAGCCTTCCGCGGTGTCCTGCATGCGCGAGGTCTGCGCGGGGAATCCGCAGTCCCACGGCGGCGCGCGGCGCACCCGGCCGTGATACAGACGATGCACGACCTGCACCGTGATCAGCACCACGACCGCGATGACCACGAGCACGATGAGGGGACTGTAGCTCGCGCGATCCGCATTGATCGGGGCGAGCATGAACCACGTCTGTCCCGTATCGTGCAACGCGGTGGCGCCGACGAGCATCGCGTTCACGGGATCGATGATGCCGATGACCTCGACCGGGAAGAGGCCGAGCAGCACGCAGCCGAGCGCGAGGTACGCAAGTCCCACGCGCTCGAACGGGCCTGCATCGTGCGCGTAGGCGAGATTGGACTCGCGCGGACGGCCGAGGAACACGACGCCGTAGAACTTGACCATCACGTAGGCGGCGAGCGCTGCCGCCAGCACCAGCGCGGCCGCGGCCAGCGGCACGAGCATGTTCACGAAGGATTGCGGCAGGCTCGGCGTGAACAGGAACGCCTGCAGCAGCAGCCACTCCGAGACGAAGCCGTTGAGCGGCGGCAGGCCGGCGATCGCGAGCGTGCCCACGAGCGCGAGCCAGGCCACCCAGGGCATGCGATGGATGAGCCCGCCGAGCTTGCCGAGATTGCGCTCCTTGGTGGAGTGCAGCACCGAGCCGGTGGCAAGGAACAGCAGGCTCTTGAAGAACGCGTGATTGAGGGCGTGGTACAGCACCGCCGTCAGCGCGATCGCGGCGAGCAGCGGCTTGCCGTACGCCTTGAACAGGATGGCGAGGCCGATGCCGGCGACGATGATGCCGATGTTCTCGATCGACGAGTAGGCGAGGAGGCGCTTCATGTCCGTCTGCACGGTCGCGAAGATCACGCCGTAGAGCGCCGTCACGAGCCCGAGGCCGAGGGCCAGCACGCCCCACCACCACACCTGCGTGCCGACGAGATCGAACGTGACGCGCAGGAGGCCGTAGATCGCGGTTTTCAGCATCACGCCGCTCATGAGGGCCGAGACGGGCGACGGCGCCGCGGGATGCGCCTCCGGCAGCCACACGTGCATGGGCACGAGGCCCGCCTTGGCGCCGAAGCCGAAGAGGGCGAGCAGGAACGCCGCCGTGGGCCACGCGCCGGTCAGGCGCACGTGGCGCATCGCGGCGAACGTGTAGTCGCCGTGGCCGCCCTGCAGCACGCCGAAGCACAGCAGGATCGCGATCGCGCCGAGATGCGCGATCAGCAGGTAGAGGAACGCGGCGCGCCGGATCTCCGGGATGCGGTGCTCGGTGGTGACGAGGAAGAACGAGGCGAGCGCCATCGTCTCCCACGCGACCATGAACAGGTACGCGTCGTCGGCGATCAGCACGAGCGCCATGGCGGCGAGGAACGCGTGATACTCGAAGCAGATCGCGCCCGGCGCCGTGCCGTCGCTGGAACGGAAATAGCCCGCCGAGAACACCGATACCGCAACGCTCGCCGCGCCCAGCAGCAGCAGGAAGTACGCCGACAACGCGTCGATGCGCACGTGGAACGGCAGGTCGGGCAGGCCGAGGGGCAATACCTTCGCGACCGGCGGATGACCGATCGCGATCAGCGCGGCGACGGCGACGAACGCCGCCACGACGGCGCCGGCGGGGAACAGGACGCGACTGATGAAGCGCAGGTCCCGCGGCCGGGCGAGGCCGACGACGCCGATGGCGAACCATCCGGCGATGGCGACGAGAGCGAGCGTCAGTGCGTCCGCGGCCATGTCAGTGGGGAAGGGCCGCCCCGAGCCGCTGACAAGCCCCCTTGGGGGGAGCGAGCGAAGCGAGTTCGGGGCGTCGCTTCATCCCGCGGACCCGACCGATGGCAATTGCGCCGCGCCTTCTCGGCTCACTTGATGCGCATGCCGGGCTCGGCACCGCTGTCCGGGGACAGGAGATAGATGCCGGGTCCTTCGCCGGACGCTGCGAGGATCATGCCTTCCGATACGCCGAACTTCATCTTGCGCGGCGCGAGGTTCGCCACCATCGGCGTGAGCCGGCCGACGAGATCCTCCGGCCGGTAGGCCGACTTGATGCCGGCGAACACCGTGCGGGTGCCCGCCGAACCGACGTCGAGCGTGAGGCGCAGCAGCTTGTCCGCGCCCTGCACGTGCTCCGCGCTCACGATGCGTGCGATGCGCAACTCCACCTTGGCGAAATCGTCGATCGAGATCGATTGATTGGCGGGGGTGGCCGTTGCCGCGGGCGCAGTGCTCGCGGCAGGCGGCGCGCTGCCGCCGACGTTCGCAACGGCGCTCGCGAGCTTGTCGCCTTGCACTTTGGCCGAGCCCGCTTCCGGCTGCGCGCCGGCATTCGCCGAGCCTGCCTGCGCGGCGGCCCTGGGTCCTTCGATGAGGGTGTCGATCTGCTTCGGGTCGATGCGGGTCATGAGATGTCGATAGGGCTCGATGCGGGTGGCGTGCTGCTCGATGTCGGCCCAGGAGAGCGGCAGCGGCAGCCCGAACATGGCGGCCACGCGCTCGGCGGTGCGCGGCAGCACCGGGGCGAGGTAGTAGGTGAGCGCGCGGAATGCGTTCAGCGCATCGCTGCAGACGTCCTGCAGGCGTGCGCGCTGCTGCGGATCCTTGGCGAGCTCCCAGGGCTTCGCCTGGTCGAAGCGCTCGTTCACGCGGTCCGCGATGCGCATGACTTCCCGCAGCACCTTGCCGTACTCGCGCGCCTGGTACGCCTGGGCGATCATCTCGCGCGACGCCCAGGCGACTGCGGTCGAGCCCTCGCGGTCCTTGAACCCATCGCCTTGCGCCGGCCGTGCCGACAGCTCGCCGCCGAAGTGCTTGGTGATGAACGACGACGCGCGGCTCGCGATGTTCACGTACTTGCCGATGAGATCGCTGTTGACGCGCGCGACGAAGTCGTCGGGATTGAAGTCGAGGTCCTCGACCTTCGCGTTGAGCTTGGCGGCGATGTAGTAGCGCAGCCATTCGGGATCGAGCCCGAGGTCGAGGTACACGTCGGGGCTCACGCCGGTGCCGCGCGACTTCGACATCTTCTCGCCGGAGAAGGTGATGAAGCCGTGCACGAACACGTTGTCCGGGACGCGGTACGGCTTGCCGGCGAAGCGCAGCATCGCCGGCCAGAACAGCGTGTGGAAGTACACGATGTCCTTGCCGATGAAGTGATACTGCTCGACGTCGGGACGCTGCAGGAACTGCGCGAAGTCGATGCCGCGCTTCGCGAGATGCGCCTTGAGGCTCGCGAGGTACCCGATCGGGGCGTCGAGCCACACGTAGAAGTACTTGCCGGGCGCATCCGGGATCGGGATGCCGAAATACGGTGCGTCGCGCGAGATGTCCCAGTCGGCGAGGCCCTTGCCCTCGCCGGCCGGTGCGTTCGGGTCGCCCAGCCATTCCTGCGCCTTGTTGGCCACTTCCGGCTGCAGCCGGCCCGGCGCCTGCGTCCAGTCGCGCAGGAACGCCACGCAGTCGGGGTCGGACAGGCGAAAGAAGAAGTGCTCCGAGGACTTGCGCACCGGCGCTGCGCCGGAGATCGTGGAGTACGGCCGGATGAGCTCCGTCGGCGCGTACACCGCTCCGCACACTTCGCACGAGTCGCCGTACTGATCCTTCGCGCCGCATTTCGGGCACTCGCCCTTGATGTAGCGGTCGGGCAGGAACATGCCCTTCACCGGATCGAAGAACTGCTCGACGCTGCGCGTGGCGACGAGCGAAGGCGACCGGTCGCGCAGGCGCCGGTAGATGTCCTGCGACAGCTCCGCGTTCTCGGGCGAGTCGGTCGAGTGCCAGTGATCGAAGCTCACCTCGAAGCCGGCGAGATGCTTCGGGCGGGTGGCGGCGATGCGCGCGACGAGCTCCTGCGGCGACACGCCTTCGGCTTCCGCCTTGAGCATGATCGGCGCGCCGTGCGTGTCGTCCGCGCACACGAAATGCACCGTGTGGCCCTGCATCCGCTGGAAGCGCACCCAGATGTCCGCCTGGATGTATTCCATGACGTGCCCGATGTGGAACGGGCCGTTGGCGTACGGCAGCGCCGTGGTGACGAACATCTGGCGGCCGTGACCTGCAGGCGACATCTCGCGGACCTTCGCGCGTGCGGAAAAGGTGAAATTCTAGCAAATGGCCGACGATCGCATCCGGACGCAGGGGATTTTCGCTAGAATCGTGCAGTTCGCAGGTCCCCTTCCTCTTCAGCTTCACGGAGCATCCGATGGCCATTACCGAGGCGGACGTGCAGGGCCGCCTGCGCGCCCTCACCGATCCCAACACCGGCAAGGATTTCGTTTCCGGCAAGGCCGTGCGCAAGGTTGTCGATCGACGGCGGCGACATCGCGGTCGACCTGCAGCTCGGCTATCCCGCCAAGTCGCAGCACGAGTCGCTGCGCAAGCTCGTGCGCGACGATCTCGCGCAGATGCCGGGCGCGGGCCGCATCACGGTCAACATCACCCAGAAGATCGTGTCGCACGCGGTGCAGCGCGGCGTGAAGCTGATTCCGGGCGTGAAGAACATCATCGCCGTCGCATCGGGCAAGGGCGGGGTCGGCAAGTCGACGACGGCCGCCAACCTCGCGCTCGCGCTCGCCGCCGAGGGCGCGATCGTCGGCGTGCTCGACGCCGACATCTACGGTCCCTCGCAGCCGACGATGCTCGGCATCACCGGGCGGCCCGAATCGAAGGACGGCAAGACGCTCGAGCCGCTCGAAGCGTACGGCGTGCAGGCGATGTCGATCGGCTTCCTGATCGACGTCGACACGCCGATGGTGTGGCGCGGACCGATGGTCACGCAGGCGCTCGAGCAGCTGCTCAAGGACACCAACTGGCGCGATCTCGACTACCTGATCGTCGACATGCCGCCCGGCACCGGCGACATCCAGCTGACGCTGTCGCAGAAGGTGCCGGTGACGGGCGCGGTGATCGTCACCACGCCGCAGGACATCGCGCTGCTCGATGCGCGCAAGGGGCTCAAGATGTTCGAGAAGGTCGGCGTGCCCATCGTCGGCATCGTCGAGAACATGAGCATGCACGTGTGCTCGAACTGCGGCCACGCGGAAGCGATCTTCGGCGAGGGCGGCGCGAAGAAGATGTGCGCGGACTACAACGTGCCGTTCCTCGGCGGCTTGCCGCTCGACATCCACATCCGCGAGCAGGCCGACTCGGGCCGGCCGACGGTGGTGGCCGATCCCGACAGCCCGGTGTCCGCCATCTATCGCGAGATCGCGCGCAAGACCGCGGTGTTCGTCGCGCAGAAGGCGGAGGACTTCACGGCGAAGTTCCCGAGCATCAAGATCCAGAACACCTGACTTCGTCGGTTGCCCCATGATCAAGTCCGACAAGTGGATCCGCAGGATGGCTCGCGAGCACGGCATGATCGAGCCGTTCGAGCCCGGCCAGGTGCGCGAGGTGGACGGCAAGAAGATCGTGTCGTACGGCACGTCGAGCTACGGCTACGACATCCGCTGCTCGAGCGAATTCAAGCTCTTCACCAACCTCAACAGCACCATCGTCGATCCCAAGAATTTCGACGACAAGTCGTTCGTCGACGTGGCGGGCGACTACTGCATCATCCCGCCGAATTCGTTCGCGCTCGCGCGCACCGTGGAGTACTTCCGGATACCGCGCAACGTGCTGACGATCTGCCTCGGAAAAAGCACGTATGCGCGCTGCGGCATCATCGTGAACGTGACGCCCTTCGAGCCCGAGTGGGAGGGCTACGTGACGCTCGAGTTCTCCAACACCACGCCGCTGCCGGCGAAGATCTACGCCAACGAAGGCGTCGCGCAGGTCATCTTCTTCGAGTCGGACGAGGTCTGCGAGACGTCGTACAAGGACCGCGGCGGCAAGTACCAGGGCCAGCAGGGCGTGACGCTGCCCAAGATCTAGCCGGGAGGCGGTCGCGGTACGGCGCTGCCCGCCCGTGCGCAGTCGCGACGCCCGCCTGAACGCGCCGGCGTCGGCTCTTGGTGCGGCTCCCCGGCGCGCCGTCAGCGACCGTCCAACGCGTCGCGAGGCGCAGCATCGCCCGGCCTGGCCGTCGCGCCGGCCTGGCCGTCGCGCATGGCCACCGGGCCCGTTTCGTCCCATAATGCGCGCCTTCACGGCCCGCCGAGTGCGGAACGAATCCCCCCGGACGGTGCCGAAGAGCACCTGAAGCCTGCCTGCCCACGAGGACCGCACCCCGATGAAATTCCGCTTTCCGATCGTCATCATCGACGAGGACTTCCGCTCCGAGAACACCTCCGGGCTCGGCATCCGCGCGCTCGCGGACGCGATCGAGAAGGAGGGCATGGAGGTCCTCGGCGTCACGAGCTACGTCGACCTCTCCCAGTTCGCGCAGCAGCAGAGCCGGGCGTCGGCGTTCATCCTGTCGATCGACGACGAGGAGTTCGGCGTCGGGCTCGCCGGACGAGACCTACGCCGCGCTCAAGTCGCTGCGCGCGTTCGTGCAGGAGATCCGGTTCAAGAACGCCGAGATCCCGATCTACCTCTACGGCGAGACGCGCACGTCGCGGCACATCCCGAACGACATCCTGCGCGAGCTGCACGGCTTCATCCACATGTTCGAGGACACGCCGGAGTTCGTGGCGCGGCACATCATCCGCGAGGCGCGCTCGTACCTCGACTCGCTCGCGCCGCCGTTCTTCCGGGCCCTCGTGGACTACGCGCAGGACGGCTCGTTCTCCTGGCACTGCCCGGGGCACTCGGGCGGCGTCGCGTTCCTGAAGAGCCCCGTCGGGCAGATGTTCCACCAGTTCTTCGGCGAGAACATGCTGCGCGCCGACGTGTGCAACGCGGTGGACGAGCTCGGACAGCTGCTCGACCACTCCGGCCCCGTGGGCGCGGCCGAGAACAACGCCGCCCGCATCTTCAACGCGGACCACTGCTTCTTCGTGACGAACGGGACGTCGACGTCGAACAAGATGGTGTGGCATGCCAACGTGGCGCCGGGCGACATCGCGGTGGTCGACCGCAACTGCCACGTGTCGATCCTGCACGCGATCACGATGACGGGCGCGATCCCGGTATTCCTGCCGCCCACGCGCAACAACCTCGGCATCATCGGCCCGATCCCGCTCTCCGAGTTCACGCCGGACAGCATCCGCCGCCGCATCGACGCGAACCCGTTCGCGCGCGAGGCCAAGAACCAGAAGCCGCGGATCCTCACGATCACGCAGAGCACCTACGACGGCGTCGCGTACAACGTCGAGATGCTGAAGCAGACGCTCAACGGCTGCGTGGAGACGCTGCACTTCGACGAGGCGTGGCTCCCGCACGCGGCTTTCCACGACTTCTACAAGGACATGCACGCCATCGGCCGCGATCGCCCGCGCGCCGAAGGACACCCTGATCTTCGCCACCCACTCCACGCACAAGCTGCTCGCCGGCATCTCGCAGGCCTCGCAGATCCTCTGCCAGGAATCGGAGACGCGCAAGCTCGACCGCCACATCTTCAACGAGGCGTACCTGATGCACACGTCGACCTCGCCGCAGTACGCGATCATCGCGTCGTGCGACGTGTCGGCGGCGATGATGGAGCCGCCCGGGGGCACCGCGCTGGTCGAGGAATCGATCATCGAGGCGCTCAACTTCCGCCGCGCGATGCGCAAGGTCGACACCGAGTGGGGCAAGGACTGGTGGTTCAAGGTGTGGGGACCCGAGCGTCTCGCGCCGGAAGGCATCGGCAACCGCGAGGACTGGGTCCTGCGCGCCAACGAGAAGTGGCACGGCTTCGGGAACCTCGCGCCGGGCTTCAACATCCTCGATCCGATCAAGGCCACGGTCATCACCCCGGGCCTGGACGTCTCGGGCCGATTCGCGAAGACCGGGATTCCGGCGTCGATCGTCACCAGGTTCCTCGCCGAGCACGGCGTCATCGTCGAAAAGACGGGACTCTATTCGTTCTTCATCATGTTCACGATCGGCATCACCAAGGGCCGCTGGAACACGCTGGTGACCGCGCTGCAGCAGTTCAAGGACGACTACGACAAGAATCAGCCGCTGTGGAAGATCCTGCCGGAATTCGTCGCCCGGCAGCCGCAGTACGAGCGGGTCGGGCTGCGCGACCTCTGCCAGCAGATCCACGACATGTACAAGGCCAACGACGTCGCGCGGGTCACGACGGAGATGTACCTCTCCGACATGCAGCCCGCGATGAAGCCGTCCGACGCCTTCGCGTGCATGGCGCACCGCGAGATCGACCGGGTCGAGATCGACGAGCTCGAGGGACGGGTCACGAGCGTGCTGCTCACGCCCTATCCGCCCGGCATTCCGCTCCTCATCCCCGGGGAGCGGTTCAACCGCACGATCGTGCAGTACCTCAAGTTCGCGCGGGATTTCAACGCGCGCTTCCCCGGCTTCGAGACCGACATCCACGGCCTCATCGAGGAGCGCGACGGCGCGCAGACCCGCTACTTCATGGACTGCGCGCGGGTGCGCTGACCCGGCGCCCGACCCAGGGTCAACCCAGGGTACTGCCCTCGACGGCGGGCGCATGCGCCCGGCCCGCCTCGAGTGCGGCGAGGGCCTCGTCGACCGTGTCGAAGATGTGGTCGTGGCCGAGCTGGTGGAGATAGCCGCCGCGCTCGAGCAGCTCCCGCACCGGGTGCTTCAGCATGCACAGGTACAGCGCGCCGCCGCTCTCGGCCGTGCGCCGCGCTTCGTAGAGCAGCAGCTCCGCCCCGGCGACGTCGATGAAGTTCATGCCGGTCCCGACGAGCAGGATGCGCCGGCCCGGCCCGGCGCTCTTGCGCACGCGCTCCATCTCCTCGTGCACGTGCTCGACGGCGCCGAAGAATACCGAGCCTTCCATCAGCACGATCGTCGGCGTCGATGCCGAGACGGGGACGCTGCGGCCCGCCGGCGCGAGGCGCGACGGCGCCGCCGGATCGGGAACCACCACGGTCATGCGCGGGTGCGTCGTGCGGTTGAGATACACGAGCAGCGACGCGAGCACGCCCATGAAGATCGCGAATTCCAGCGGCATCGTGAGCGTCACCACGAACGTGGTCGCGAGCACCGCGAGCTCCGCGCGGCTCGTGCGCGCGATGCGCCGGATCGTGTGCATGTCCACGAGGCCCCACGCCACCAGGAACAGCAGTCCGGCCATGGCGGCGAGCGGCATGTACGCCACCACCGGCGCGGTCAGCAGCAGGATCGCGAACAGCGCGAACGCCGAGAACACGGCGGCGAGCGGGGTCTTGGCGCCGGCGTCGTAATTCGCGCCGGTGCGGTTGAACGATCCCGACGAGGGATAGGACGAGCTGAACGCGCCGACGATGTTGGCGAGTCCCTGGCCGATGAATTCCTGGTTGCCGTCGAGCCGCTGGCCCGATCGCAGCGCCACCGCGCGCGAGCTGGAGATCGCCTCGGTGAGGCCGATCAGCGTCAGCGCCATCGCGAGCGGCGCGAGCGTGCGCCACGTCTCCGGCTCGAAGTCCGGCATCGACAGCGCCGGCACCGGCGACGGGATCGCGCCCACCGTCGCCAGATGCGCGAGGCCGTGGCGATTGAGCAGCCAGCCGAGCACGCTTCCGGCCAGCAGCCCGACCAGCAGATGCGGCATGCGGCGGGACATGCGACGACTCGGCGATCGCGCCGAGCAAGGTCACGGTGCCGACCGCGATCGCCCACGGATCGGTCTCCATGATGTGCGGAACGACCGAGCCGATGGACGTCGTGAACGACGCCGAGGCCGGCACCTTGAGCCCGAGGAAGTTGCGCAGCTGGGCGGCGATGATCAGCAGCCCCGCGCCCGCCGTGAAGCCGACCACGACGGTGTGCGAGATGAAGTTCGTGACGCTGCCGAGGCGCGCGAGCCCCAGGCCCAGCTTGATGGCGCCGATGAGCAGATTCAGCGTGAGCGCGAGGCGCACGTAATCCTCGCTGAACGGCACCGCCACCACGCTGAGGGACGCGAACACCATCAGCGAGGTCGCGTTGGTCGGACCCGACACGAGGTGCCACGACGACCCCCACAGCGCGCCGACGATCGCCGGCAGCATGGCCGCGTACAGGCCGAACTGCGGCGGAAGCCCGGCGAGCGTCGCGAACGCGACGGCCTGCGGCAGGACCAGCAGCGCGCTGACCATTCCCGCGACGAGATCGGCGCGCAGCGTGGCGCGGGTGATCCTGTCGCGCCAGGCGAGGAAGGGAAGCAGCCGGGACAGGTTCGAGGTCAATGCAACGCTGCGGATGAAGGGCGCGACGCCGGAACGCGGCAACGCACGCGTTGCCGCCGCAATGACGACATTGTAGGGAATCCCCGCGCGCGCGGGTCAGGCCGGCTGGACGGCGGCGCGCTCGGCAGCCGCGTGCGGCTTGCTCTCGGCTGCCCCGGCGCCCGCACGCGTCAGCCACTGCGCGTAAAGCCGCGCCAGCACGCACGAGGCCATGCGCGTCTCCATGAGATCGGAGCGCAGCGGCGCGACGATCGGCATGCGCGCGCCGAGCACGACCCCGGCCGCGAGCGCCCCGGTCACGCCCATGAGCGTGCGCAGCATGAGCGAAGCCGATTCCATGCCGGGCGCGATCAGGATGTCGAGCGACGTTGCGTCGGCGGGAGCCGACGGCGTGGCCGCGGGGGCGAGCGCCATGTCGGCCGTCATCGGCCCTTCCACTCTCACCGTGCCGAACACGCCCTCGGCGGCCATCGCGATGAGCGTTGCCGCATCGGTGGTCGACGGCAGCGCGGGATGCACGCTGCCGATGCCGGCGACCAGCGCCACGCGCGGCGCCGAGTACCCGAGGGCCGTCGCGAGATCGAGGGTGTTCAGCAGCATGTCCCGCTTGGCGGGCAGATTCGGCTGCAGGTTGAGCATGGCGTCGGCCAGCAGCATCGGTTGCGCACGCATCGGCATGTCGATCGAGGTGGGCGTGCGACAGGCGCCGTGCGGTGCGCAATCCCGAGCTGGGCATGGCGACGGGGGCGACCAGCTCGTCGATGCCGAGCGTGCCCTTGACGAGCGCGCCAACCTCGCCGTTGCGTGCCAGCGCCACCGCGCTTTCGGCGGCGGCAGTCGACACGTCCGCGGTGTCGCGGACCGGGAAGCGCGACACGTCGAGATTGGACTGCGCTGCGATGTCGCGGATGCGTGCCTCGGGTCCCACCAGCACCGGGTCGAGGAACCCGGCGAACGCGCTGGCCAGGGCGAGCTGCAGCGAGCTCCCGTCACAGGGATACACGAAGGCCGCCCGCAACGGCGGCAGCGCGCGGGCACGCTGCACGAGCTTCTGGACGTGGGGACGATTCTGCATGCGCCCAGCGTGGAGGGCTGCCCGGGGGTTGTCAATCGGGTGCCGATGGAAGGCGAGCGCGGGCGCGCATCCGGTCGTGCCTTTGCGACCTTGTCCGGCACAATCGTTTCCGGCTCGTCGGGAGGTCGACGAGATACCGGACCGTGACGATGCCGGTCGAGCCTCGTCGAGGATCCGGAGGCGCCCGGGCGGCTGGCCGCGCGATACCGCAGCGCAGGCCCCCCGGAACGGACCCGTAGCGCCTAGAGCGTGCCGAGGGTGCTGCGCAGGATGCCGACGATCATGTCGACATGCTCGCGCTCGGCGATGAGCGGCGGAGCGAGCAGCGCGGCATCGCCCGTGGTCTTCAGGTGCAGCCCGCTTGTCGAACAGGCGCTTCTGGAACTCGTAGCCGCGCCGTCCCGGCGCCCCGTCGGGCGCGAGGTCGATCGCGCCGAACATGCCGTAGCCGCGGATGTCGGTGACCACGGGGATGTCGCGCAGCGAGAACAGGCCTTCGAGGAAGTAGGGCGACAGCGCGTGGCCGCGCTCGAACAGGCCTTCGTTGCGGTAGAGGTCGAGGGTGGCGATGCCCGCGGCGCACGACGCGGGATGGCCCGAGTAGGTGTAGCCGTGGAAGAACTCGATGCTGCCTTGCGCGGCGGCGCCCATGATCGTGTCGTGCACGCGCTCGCTCGCGGCGACCGCGCCCATGGGCTGGGCGCCGTTGGTGATGCCCTTCGCCATCGTCATGAGGTCGGGCGTCACGCCGAAGCTCTGGGCCGCGAACGCATTGCCGGTGCGTCCGAATCCGGTGATCACCTCGTCGAACACGAGCAGGATGCCGTGCGCGTCGCAGATGCTGCGCAGGCGCTCGAGATAGCCCTTCGGCGGCACCAGGCACCCGGTCGAGCCCGCAATGGGCTCGACGAAGCACGCGGCGATGTTCTCCGCACCGTAGAGATTCACGATGCGCAGCAGATCGTCCGCGAGCTCGGCGCCGTGCGCGCCTTCGCCGGGCGTGAACAGGTTCTCCTTGAGATGCGTGTGGCGCATGTGCGCGACACCGGCAACCCCCATGCCGAACCGTCGGCGGTTGTTCGCGATGCCGGCGAGCGACACGCCGCCGAAGTTGACGCCGTGATAGGCGCGCTCGCGCGAGACGAACATCGCGCGTCCGCCTTCGCCGCGCGCCTGGTGATACGCGAGCGCGAGCTTCATCGCGCTGTCGACCGCTTCCGAGCCGGAGTTGACGAAGAAGACGCGGTTCAGGTCGCCGGGCGTGAGCTCGGCGACGCGCGTCGCGAGCTCGAACTGCTTCGGATGCCCGCGCGTGAACGGCGCGATGAAGTCGAGCTCGCGCAGCTGCGACGAAACGGCGTCGGCGATCTCCCGCCGGCAGTGCCCCGCGTTCACGCAGAACAGGCCCGACGACGCGTCGACGAGGCGATCGCCGCGCTCGTTCCACAGGTACATGCCTTCCGCGCGCACGACCATCTTCGGGTCCTGCTTGAACTCGCGGTTGGGCGTGAACGGCATCCAGTACTCGTCGAGCGAGAGGTGCTGCGACGTCGATTGATGGTGCAGCGTGAGCTCGGCATGGCCCATGAGTGCTCCTCCTGCGAGATGATGCGGCCCGGTCGCGTTGCCGGGCTCGACGCAATCAATCGTACACCCTCGCATGCACTGCGTCGCGCGACGCAGCGCGAGCACGGCGGCTGGCTCGCGCGGGCGGTTGCGGTGCGTACGATCCGGCGACGCGCGAGCGCCGACAGGCGCGAGGGCCGACCTGCGATAGGGATGGCGCTTTCGCGGTATTCTGGTTCGATCGTTTGCCGCGCGGAGGGCGCATGCGCCTCGGGAGTCCCGAAGGAGATCAAGGTGCTCGAGTACCGGGTCGGGCTCACTCCGGGCAGCGTGCGCGAGGTGGTCGCCCACGGGCACGAGGTTCTCGTCGAGCACGACGCAGGTCTCGGGGTGGGCATGAACGACGACGCGTACCGCAGGGCGGGCGCGACCGTGGTGGCGAGCGCGGCCGAGGTGTTCGCAGCGGCCGACATGATCGTGAAGGTCAAGGAGCCGCAGGCCGTCGAGCGCGCGATGCTGCGTTCCGGCCAGATCCTGTTCACGTATCTGCATCTCGCGCCCGATCCCGAGCAGGCGAAGGATCTGCTCGCGAGCGGTGCGGTGTGCATCGCCTACGAAACGGTGACCTCGTCCAGCGGCGGCTTGCCGCTGCTCGCGCCGATGTCGGAAGTTGCGGGCCGCATGTCGATCCAGGCCGGGGCGTATTACCTCGAGAAGCCGCACGGCGGATTGGGCATGCTGCTCGGCGGCGTGCCCGGCGTCGATCCGGCGAAGGTCGTGATCCTGGGCGGCGGTGTCGTGGGCTCGCACGCATGCCACATCGCGCTCGGCATGGGCGCGGAGGTGTGGGTGCTCGATCGCAACACCGAAGTGCTGCGCGCGCTGTGGCGGCAATTCGGGCGGCCGCTCAACACCGTGTTCTCCACGCACGACGCCATCGAGCGGCACGTCACGAGCGCGGATCTGGTCGTCGGCGGCGTGCTCATTCCGGGCGCGTCCGCGCCGAAGCTGGTCTCGCGCGAGCTCGTCGGCCGGATGAAGCACGGCTCGGTGATCGTCGATGTCGCCATCGACCAGGGCGGCTGCTTCGAGACGTCGCATCCGACCACGCACGCGCAGCCCACTTTCGTCGTCGATGGTGTCACGCACTACTGCGTGGCGAACATGCCCGGCGGCGTGCCGCGCACGTCGACGTTCGCGCTCAACAACGCGACGCTGCCGTTCGTGATCGCGCTCGCGGAGAAAGGGTGGCGGCGCGCGCTCACCGAGGATCCGCATCTTTGCAACGGCCTCAACATCGCATTCGGCAAGGTGACCTGCCGGCCCGTGGCCGAGGCGCTCGGTCTTCGCCTACACGCCCGCGTCCGAGGTGATCGCGGCCCATTGATTGCTCGCGCACGCGTTCGCGGCGATGGGCTGTCCGCAATTGCTGCGACGCCTTGCCCACGATCCGAGCGGGGGTGTTGCGGTTGCCCGCGGGCGCGCGCCCGGCTATGATCCGAGAGGGCAACGCCCTGCCGCGATCGCGGCGGGCCGGCACTGCCGCCGCCCTGTCCCGCCGGCCCCGCCCGGCTGCCCGCTCCCGCCATGAACCGCCCACTTCCGCGCGAGGACACCTCGCGCCAGACCCAGCATTTCAGCACGTGCTACATGTGCGCGTGCCGTTGCGGCATCAAGGTCACCGTCGAGGACAACAGCGTCCGCTTCATCCAGGGCACGGCGCATCACCCCATCAACCAGGGCGTGCTCTGCGCGAAAGGCTCGGCCGGGATCATGAAGCAGCTTTCGCCGGCGAAGCTCTCGAAGCCGCTCAAGCGCCGGCCCGGCGCCGAGCGGGGCACGGGCGATTTCGTCGCCATCGAGTGGGACGAGGCGCTCGGGATCCTCGAGCAGCGTCTGCGCAGGATCCGCGGCACCGATCCCAAGCGCCTCGCGTTCTTCACCGGCCGCGACCAGATGCAGGCGCTCACCGGACTGTGGGCGCAGCAGTTCGGCACGCCCAACTGGGCGGCGCACGGCGGCTTCTGCTCGGTCAACATGGCCGCCGCGGGGCTGTACTCGATCGGTTATTCGTTCTGGGAGTTCGGCGCGCCCGACTGGGACCGCGCGAAGTACTTCGTGCTGTGGGGCGTGGCGGAGGACCACTCCTCCAACCCGATCAAGATCGGGCTCGAGAAGTTGAAGCGCCACGGCGCGCGCTTCGTCTCGGTCAATCCGGTGCGCACCGGGTATTCGGCGATTGCGGACGAATGGGTGCCGGTTCGCCCGGGCACGGACGGCCTGCTCGCGCTCGCGATCGTGCACGTGCTGCTGCGCGACGGTCACGTCGACTTCACGTTCCTGCGCGAGACCACGAATGCGGGCTGGCTCGTGGTGCACGCCCCGGGGACCGCGGCGCACGGCCTCTTCGCACGCGACGCGCAGGGCGCGCCGCTGATGTGGGACAGCGCCACCGACGGCCCGGTCGATGCGCTCGCGGGCACGGGCGAGCCGTCGTTCTTCGGCCGCTACACGCTGCCCGATGGCCGTGTCGTGCGACCCGTGTTCGCGCTGCTCGCCGAGCGCTATCTCGGCTCCGAATATGCACCCGCAGCGGTGGCCGAGCGTTGCGGCGTGCCCGCGGAGCAAATCGAGCGGCTCGCGCAGGAGATGGCGCACGTCGCGTTCAACGAAGCGATCGAGATACCGGTGCGCTGGACGGACGTGTGGGGGCGCACGCACGAGCGCGCGATCGGCCGCCCCGTCGCGTTCTACGCAATGCGCGGGATCGCGGCGCATTCGAACGGCTTCCACACCTGCCGCGCGCTGCATCTCATCCAGATGCTGCTCGGCGCGCTCGAGGGCCCGGGCAACTTCCGCGCGCGCGCACCCTACCCCAAGCCGGTGCCGCCGCCGCAATTGCCGTCGAACGTGCCGGGCACGCCCGACACCCCGCTGCCGCGCGCGCCGCTGGGCTTCCCGCAGGGCCCGGAAGACCTCGCGATCGACGCCGAAGGCCGGCCGCTGCGCATCGACAAGGCGTATTCGTGGGAAGCCCCGCTCGCCGCGCACGGCCTCATGCACATGGTCATCGCGAACGCCGTCGCGGGCGATCCGTATCCGATCGACACGCTCATGCTCTACATGAGCAACATGGCGTGGAACTCGTCCATGAACACGATCGGCACGCGCGAGCTCCTGCGCGAGAAGGGCGAGGACGGCGAGTACAAGATCCCGTTCATCGTCGTGGCCGACGCGTTCCATTCCGAGACGGTCGACTTCGCCGACCTCGTGCTGCCCGACACGACGTATCTCGAGCGCTTCGACGCGATCTCGCTGCTCGACCGGCCGATCTCCGAGCCGGACGCGCCGGGCGACGCGATCCGCCATCCGATCATCAAGCCCGATCGCGACGTGCGTCCGTGGCAGGAGGTGCTGGTCGAGCTCGCATCGCGCCTTCGCTTTCCCGCCTTCACCGATGCCGACGGGACGCGGCGCTATCGCGGCTACGAAGACTTCATCCTGCGCTACGAGCGCGCGCCCGGCATCGGCTTCCTCGCCGGGTTCCGCGGCGAGGACGGGCGCGATGCGTTCGTCGGCGCGCCGAATCCGCGGCAGTGGCAGCAGTACGCCGAGAACGGCGCCTTCTTCTCGTACCACCTTCCCGAGAACCTGCGCTGGCATCGCACGATCAACCGCGATTACCTCGAGTTCGCGCAGGAGGTGGGCTTCACCGGCTCGGCGGCGCCGATCATCATGCAGCTCTACTCCGAGCCCTTGCAGAAATTCCGCCTCGCGGGCGAAGGGCTGTATCCGGGGCCGCAGCCGCCGCAGGCCGCCGACCGCGAGCGCCTCGCGCGCTACTTCGATCCGCTGCCGATCTGGTATCCGCCGCTCGAGATGGAGCGCACCGACGAGGACGCGTTCCCGCTGCACGCGATCACCCAGCGCCCGATGATGATGTACCACGCGTGGGATTCGCAGAACGCGTGGCTGCGCCAGATCCTCGCGCAGAACTTCCTGTACGTGAACGTCGAGACCGCGAAGGCGCTTCGCGTCGCCGACTTCGACTGGGTCTGGGTCGAGTCCCCGCACGGCCGGCTGCGTTGCCAGTTGAAGACGATGGAAGGCTGCGAGCCGCACACGGCGTGGACGTGGAACGGAGTCGGCAAGCAGGCCGGCGCGTGGGGCCTGTCGCCCGACGCCCCGGAGGCGAACCGCGCGTTCCTGCTCAACCACCTCATCGCGGAGCATCTGCCCGCGCGCGACGGCGACGGCCGCCGCCTCACCAATTCCGATCCGGTGACCGGGCAGGCGGCGTGGTTCGACGTCAAGGTGCGGATCACGAAGTGCGCTGCCGGCGAGACCGGCACCTGGCCCAAGGTGGAGTCTGCCGGCACGCTGGCCGGCACCGCCACGACCGGCACGCCGGCGCTGCTGCGCTGGTTCGCGGGACGGCGCGCATGAAGCTCGGTCTCGTCATCGATCTCGACACGTGCGTGGGCTGCCACGCGTGCGCCACCGCGTGCAAGGAATGGAACGGCAGCTCGGCGATCTCGGGACCGCTTTCGGACTACGAGCCGTACGGCGCGTCGCCCTCCGGCGTGTGGTTCAACCGCATCCGCCATTACGAGGTCGGGCGGTATCCGCAGACGAAGACGATCAACTTCCCGATGTCCTGCCTGCACTGCGCGGACGCCGCGTGCGTGACGGTGTGCCCGACGGGCGCGTCGTACAAGCGCGACGACGGCATCGTGCTGGTCGACCAGGACAAGTGCATGGGCTGCTCGCTGTGCGCGTGGGCCTGCCCCTACGGTGCGCGCGAGCTCGACGACGTCACCGGGACGATGAAGAAGTGCACGCTGTGCGTCGATCGCGTACACAACGAGGCGCTGCCGGAGGCCGAGCGCCAGCCGGCGTGCGTGCTCGCGTGCCCGGCGCACGCGCGCTTCTTCGGCGACTTCGACGATCCCGCGTCGCACGTGTCGCGCATGAGCGCCGAGCGCGGCGGCTTCGGCCTGCTCGACGAGCTCGGTTATGCGCCCGTGAACCGCTACCTGCCGCCGCGCGAGCCCAAGCCCATCGGCAGTCCGGCCGCGGCGCCGGCGCGGAATGCCGAGCCGGCGCGCAGCGCGCCGCTCGCCGGCCTGCTCGCGCTCGCGTCGCGACTGCTGGGGGTCTGACGCCATGCATCCCGCGTTCTCCGTCATCTTCTTTACCGTGAGCTCGGGCGCGGGACTCGGCCTGCTCGCGCTCACCGCGCTGCTCGACGGCGCGGGAATCCTGGGCATCGCGCCGGCGGTCGAGGCCGAGATCCTGCTGCGCGGCGCGATCGCCGGCATGGCGCTCACCGTCGCAGGACTCGCATCCTCGACGTTGCATCTCGCCAACCCGAAGAACGCCTGGCGCTCCGCAGCCCGCTTTCGCACGTCGTGGCTGTCGCGCGAAGCGGTGTTCGCGATGGCGCTGCTCGCCGCCGCCGCCGGTTATGCGGCGCTGCTCTTCGTCGGCGCCAACGCGTTGGCGCGCGGCGTCCTTGCATTGCTCGTCGTGCTGCTCGCGTGGACGGTCGTCATCTGCACGGCGATGATCTACGCGAGCCTGAAGCCCATCCGGCAGTGGCACACGCGCCTCACGCCGGCGGCGTATCTCGCGCTCGGCCACTGGTCGGGCGCGCTGGTGCTGCTCACGATCATGGCCACGCTCGCGCCCGCGAATGCGAATGCCGACGCCGCGCCGACGCTGCGCCTGGTGCTGATCGTCGCGTGCGTGCTCGGCGTCGCGGCATTGGTGGTGAAGGCGGCATGGTGGCGTCGCGCGGCCGGCGAAAGCGGCAGCCGTACGCTGGAGGAGGCGATCGGCGTCGCGCACGGCGTGCGTCCCCCGCGCTCGGCAACGGCCGCGGGCCGCAGCGTGATGGCGGCGCGTCTGTTCGACGTCGGCCACACGCAGGGAACCTTCCTGACGCGCGAGTTCGTGCACCGAGTGGATCCGGCCCGGTCGCGCGCCGTGCGCCTGTTCGCGCTGGCGTGTGCGTTTCTCGCGCCGCTCGCACTGCTGGTCGCGGCGGGTACGGCGGCGCACGTCGTGCAGGCGGCGACGCTCCTTTGCCTCGTCGGCCTCGTCGCGGAACGCTGGCTCTTCTTCGCCGAGGCGAAGCACACCGTGCGGCTCTACCATGGCGAACGACGCACCTGAGCCGGCCACGCGCGTCACCGGCCCGCGGGAGAGCCTTGCGGTGCGGGTCTGGCGCTCGGGTGCGGGCGGTGCGCAAGGCGCCTTCGCGCACTACGACGTGCCGCGGCTGCCCTCGCAGACGGTGCTCGACGTCGTCACGTACATCCAGCGCCGCCTCGATCCCACGCTCGCCTATCGTTTCGCGTGTCGCGTCGGCATGTGCGGTTCGTGCGCGATGACCGTCAACGGCAAGGCGCGCTGGACCTGCCGTGCGCACGTGCAGGTGGTCGCCCCGGCGGGCAAGCTGGAGATCGCGCCGCTCGCCAACCTGCCGATCGTGCGCGATCTCGTGACCGACATGCGGCCGTTCTTCGACAAGTGGGCGCGGGCCGGCGGGCAGTTCGTGCCGACGGCCACACGCCGCGACGAGTTCGTCAAGGTCGCCCCCGAGTCGAAGCAGCGCCGCGCGATCGACGCCGCGATCGAGTGCATCGGCTGCGCGGTGTGCTACGCGAGCTGCGATGTCGTGACCTGGAATCCCGCGTACCTCGGGCCGGCGGCGCTCAACCGCGCATGGACGCTCGTCAACGATGTCCGCGACGGCGCCGGCAACGCACGCCTCGCGGCGGTGGCGGGCGACGCCGGATGTCACGCCTGCCACACGCAGCAGACCTGCACCGAGCGCTGTCCCAAGCAACTCGCGCCCACCGCGTCGATCTCGGGGCTGAAGCGCCTCGTCGGGTTGGCGGCGCTGAAAGGCGAGCTGTGATGGGGCCGGCCGCCGGCAACGCCGTGCCTTCGAGCGCCGTGCGCGGCGACGCCCGGCGTGCGCGCCGCGAAGCCCTGCTGTGGGTGGCCTCGCGCGCGAGCGCCGCGGTGCTGGCGCTGTGCGTGCTGGTGCACCTCGCCACGATGATCGTCGCCGTGCGGGGCGGGTTGAGCGCGGCCGAGATTCTCGCCCGCACGCGGGGCAGCCTCGCGTGGGCGCTGTTCTACGCGGTGTTCGTGGTCGCAGTGGCCGTGCATGCGCCGATCGGCGTGCGCACCGTGCTCGCGGAGACGGCGCGCGGCGGCGGCAGGTTGCTCGACATCGCCGCGATCGCGTTCGGCGTGCTGCTGCTGGCCGCAGGCTGGCGCGCCGTGTATGCGGTGACCGTGGGCTGACCGCGATGACCGGCGACAGAGCGGCAGCATGCAACCGACCGGGGCCGTGAGCCCGAGCAGCGCGGATGCGCGCGTCGCGCGAGGCGCGCAGCTTGGCGCCGACTGGCGCACGCGCGGTCACCCGGGCTGGTGGGCCTTCGCGCTGCATCGCATCTCCGGTATCGCGCTGTCGATCTTCCTGCCGATTCACTTCTACGCCCTCGGCCAGGCGCTGGCCGGCGAGAGACGGCCTGCAGACGTTCCTCGCGTGGACGGACCAGCCGCTGGTGCGCGCGTCGGAGATCGGGCTCGTCTTCCTGCTCGCCGTGCACCTCGCCGGAGGCGTACGCTTGCTGCTCGTGGAACTGCGCGGCTGGCGCGCGTCGTGGCAGCCGGGCCTCATCGCGGCCGTGCTCGGCTTTGCCGTGCTCGCCGCACTGCTGTTCGCACTGAACCTCCTGGGATGAAACTGCCCCCGAACTCGCTTCGCTCGCACATGCCGATCGCACCCGAACGCATCGAAGAGGCCGCGAAGGAGCTCTACATTCGCGCCCTCAAGCAACTCCCGCCCGACATCAAGCAGGGGTTCGCGGAGCTGGTCGCGCGCGAGACCGCGCCGACGGCGCAGGCGATCCTCGGCACGATGGTGCGCAACATCGCGGTGGCGGAGCGCACCGACAACCTGCTGTGCCAGGACACGGGACTGCCGATCTACAACGTGACGATCGGGGCGCGCACCGAGGTCGACGGCGCGGCGCTCAAGGCCGCGATCCGACGGGGCTGCGAGCGCGCGACGCGCGAGCATCCCCTGCGCTCGTCGGTGGTGCATCCGCTCACGCGCCGCAACGAGCACACCTCCTGCGGCATCGGCGTGCCGGTCGTCGACATCGACTTCGATGCCGCCCTCGACGGCGTGCGCATCGAGATGATCCCCAAGGGCAGCGGCTCCGAGAACAACTCGTTCCTGCGCATGGCGATTCCTGCCGAAGGCGTGGACGCGATCAAGAAGTTCGTGGTCGATTGCGTCATCGCCGCCGGCGGCAAGACCTGCCCGCCCACGATCGTGGGTGTGGGCATCGGCGGCACGTCCGACCTGTGCGTGCATCTCGCGAAGGTTGCGGCCACGCGGCCGCTGGGCTCGCACTGCGCCGACGCGGAAGGCGCGAAGCTCGAAGCGCAGCTCTCCGAGGCCGTGAACATGCTGGGCATCGGCCCGCAGGGGCTGGGCGGCGACGCGACCGCGTTCGCCGTGCACATCGAGCTCGCCGCGACCCACATCACCATGAACCCGGTCGCGGTGAACATGCAGTGCCACTCGGCCCGCCGTGCGAGTGCCGTGCTGACCGACAGCGCGACCACGTACGGCTACTGATCCCTCGCGAGCCGTGTTCCTCGGACATTTCGGCGTGGCGATGGCGGCGAAGCAGGTCGCGCCGCGGCCGGCGCTCGGCACGCTGTGCTCGCCGGGCAATCGCATCTGGCGCGCGTTCGTCGCGGTGCTCGCGCTGCTGTATCTCGCGAGCGCGTTCGGGCCGCCGCCGCCGTCGGTGCAAGCGGTAGCATGGAGCGGGGTGATCGGCTGGCTCTTCGTGGCGTGGGCGTACTGGATCGAGCGCCACCGCGAATCCGGTGTCGGCGTTGCAGGGCGGGGGGCATGGCATGGCGCATCATGAGTTCACGACGCCGGTGACCGAAGCGATGGTCCGGCAGGTGCGCATCGACGACACCGTCACGCTGCAGGGCACGCTCTTCGGCATCCGCGACGCGACGCAGATCGCGATGTTCGACCGCGGGCGCACGACGCGCTTCGACCTGCGCGGGCACGCCGTCATCCACACGGCGCCCAACGTGCGCAAGGTGCCGCCGTCGCCGGAGTTCCCGGCGGGCTATGCGCCGGTGTGCATCGGCACCACGACCAGCGCGCGCATGGAGCGCTTCACGCTGCCGCTCATGACGCAATACGGCGTGCGCATCGTCATCGGCAAGGGCGGACTCGGGCCGGCTTCGCAGGCGGCGTTTCGCGATCACGGCGGCATCTACCTCGCCATCATCGGCGGCACGGCGGCGCTCGAGACGACCTGGATCGAGGCGATCGAGGACGTCGACCTCGACGACCTCAACCCCGAAAGCCTCTGGCGCTTTCGCATCCGCGATTTCGGTCCGCTGCTCGTGGCGATGGATGCGCACGGCGCGAGCCTTTACGACGCGGTGGGCGAGCACGCCGCCGCGCAGCGGGCCGCAGCGCTCGCGCGTCTCGGCGTGTCGTCGTGAATCGTGCCCCGATCGCGCAATGTCGGAGCATGGGGGGACCTCGCGTGATGCCGCCCGCGGTGCAGCGCCTGCGCACCGACGTGCTGATCCTCGGTTCGGGAGGGGCCGGGCTGTTCGCGGCGCTGCATGCGCACCAGGCGAATCCCGACCTGTCGGTCACCGTGGCGGTGAAGGGGCTGCTCGGCAAGTGCGGCTGCACGCGCATGGTCCAGGGCGGCTACAACGTCGCGCTCGCCGCCGGCGATTCGATCGAGCGCCACTTCATGGACACGATCGAAGGCGGCAAGTGGCTGCCCGATCAGGATCTCGCGTGGACGCTCGTGAACGGCGCCGTCGAGCGCATCCACGAGCTCGAGAACGAGCTCGGCTGCTTCTTCGATCGCAATCCCGACGGCACCGTGCATCAGAAGGCGTTCGCGGGCCAGACGTTCGATCGCACGGTGCACAAGGGCGATCTCACCGGCATCGAGATCATCAACCGCCTGGCCGAGCAGGTGTGGGCGCGCGGTATCGGCCGCCTCGAGGAGCATCGCGCGATCGAGCTCGTTCCCGATGCGCAGGGCGCGATCGCGGGCGTGCTGCTGGTCGACCTGCGCACGGGCGACTACACGTTCGTGCAGGCGCGCGCGGTGCTGCTCGCCACCGGGGGCGGCCCCACGATGTACAAGTTCCACACGCCCTCCGGCGACAAGAGCTGCGACGGCCTGGCGATGGCGTTGCGCTTCGGCATGCCGCTGCGCGACATGGAGATGGTGCAGTTCCATCCGACGGGACTGCTCGCGGGCATGCACACGCGCATGACCGGCACCGTTCTCGAGGAGGGCCTGCGCGGTTCGGGCGGGTACCTCCTCGACGGGAACGGCGAGCGCTTCATGCAGCGTTACGACGAGCGCGGCGAGCGGGCGACGCGCGACATCGTCTCGCGCGGGATCTACGCCGAGATGCGGGCGGGGCGCACGACGCCGAACGGCGGCGTCTGGATCAGCATGGGACATCTCGGGCCCGACAACGTGCGGCGCCAGTTCAAGGGCATGGTCGAGCGCTGCGCCGATTGCGGCTTCGATCTCGCGGGTGGACGCGTGGAGGTGGTGCCCACCGCGCACTACATGATGGGCGGCGTCGAGTTCGCGCCGGATGGCAGCACGCAGCGCCTCGGCTTCTTCGTGGCGGGCGAGGATTCCGGTGGCGTGCACGGCGCGAATCGTCTGGGCGGCAACGGGGTGGCGAACTCGACGGTGTTCGGCGGCATCGCAGGCGACACCATGGCCCGCTGGCTCGATACCGATCGCGGCACGTGGCGCGAGCCCGTGAACGCTGCGATCGACGAGGCGATCGCGCGCGCCGAGGCGCCGTTTCGCGTCGCCCGCGCCAGCGATCCCGCTGCGCTGGAGAACCTGCGCGAGCGACTCTACGAGCTCATGTGGGACGACGCGGGCATCGTGCGCGACGCGCAGGGACTTGCGCGAGCCGCGTCGTCGCTTCGCGAGCTCGCGGCCGAGCTCGAGCGCATCGGCCTGCCGAGCGAGCAGTCGCGCGCGTACAACCTCACGTGGCACGACTGGCTGAATCTCGCCAATCTCATCCAGGTGTCGCAGGTGATCGTGCGTGCGGGGGAGGCGCGGGAGAACTCGCGCGGCGCGCACTACCGCTCCGACTTTCCGGACCCGGGCGATCTCGCGACGTCCGCGTTCACGCGCGTGCGCGGCGGGGTCGCCGGTGCGCTGACGGTCGAGATGGTGCCGGTGCGCTTCACGCGCGTGCGACCCGGGGAAAGCCTGCTCGATGCGTGAGGGTCGAGCTTCCACCAACGGTCGATACGCGACTCGACCGGCTGACGGAGTATCGAGATGAAAATCGATCCGCGGGATTTTGTGGTCGAGCCGGACGAAGAGCTCGATCTTGCGAAGCGTCCGACGCGCGTCAAGCCGGTCTACAGGTCCAAGGACGATTACCAGGAAATGCTTGCCGGCCACGTGGAGGCTCTGGGCGAGCTGCAGGAGCTTCTCTACGCGTCGAACGAATACGCCCTGCTGGTGATCCTCCAGGCGATGGACGCCGCCGGCAAGGACGGCGCGATCAAGCACGTCATGTCCGGCATCAATCCGCAGGGCTGCCACGTCACGACGTTCAAGCATCCGAGCGCCACCGAGCTCGACCACGATTTCCTCTGGCGCACGACGCGGGAGCTTCCCGCCCGGGGCGAGATCGGCATCTTCAATCGCTCGTACTACGAAGAGGTGCTCATCGTCCGCGTCCACCCGGAGATCCTGAAGGGGCAGAACCTGCCCGCCGAGTTCCTCGGAAAGAAGATCTGGAAGCGGCGCTATCGTTCGATCTGCGATCTCGAGGCGCACCTGCACCGCAACGGCACGAGAGTGGTCAAGTTCTTCCTCCACATCTCGCCCGAGGAGCAGCGCCGACGCCTCCTCGCTCGCATCGAAGACCCCAACAAGCACTGGAAATTCAACGCGGGCGACCTCGAGGAGCGCAAGTACTGGAACGAGTACATGCAAGCCTACGAGGAGTGCCTGCAGGCCACGAGCACGACGGAGTCGCCCTGGTACGTGGTGCCTGCGGACGACAAGGAGAACGCGCGCCTGATCGTCTCGCGCACCCTCATCGAGGCGCTGCAGGATCTCAAGCTGCAGTGGCCGAGGCTCGACCCCGAGCGCGAACGCGAGCTGGAGGAGATCCGGAAGCGGCTTGCCGGGTGAGGCGCAAGCGCAAGGGCGCTGTCATCGCACCGTCATCTTCCGGAGCGATGCTGGGAGACTTCGTGAAAAGGACTGGCGTGGATCTCATCCTGTGGCGGCATGCCGAAGCCGAGCCGGGCGAGCCCGATCTCGGCCGCCGGCTCACCTCCAAGGGACACAAGCAGGCGCAGCGCATGGCGCAATGGCTCGACCGGCAGCTGCCCGACTCGTGCCGCATCCTGGTCTCGCCCGCGGATCGCGCGCAGCAGACGGCGCAGGCGCTCGAGCGCAAGTACAAGACCGTCGAGGCGCTCGCGCCCGGCGCCGTGCCCCACGCGTTGCTCGCGGCGGCGAACTGGCCCGATGCGCGCGACCCGGTGCTTCTCGTCGGTCACCAGCCGACGCTCGGGCAGCTCGCATCGTTCCTGCTCGCCGGGGACGAGCTGCCGTGGTCGATGCGCAAGGCGGCGGTGTGGTGGCTCACGACGCGCGATCGCGACGGCGACTCGAGCGTTGCCCTGCGCTGCGTGATCGCGCCGGATCTCCTCTAGCGCCGAACGCACGCGGATGCGGCGCGGACCTGCTCTGGCGCATCCGGAATCCCGCTGCCCGCGAAGGGGATGCATGTCCTCGGCGCGTGCGCTCGTGCGCGGCAGCTGGCGCTACCGCTTTCGCCAGAACGCTCGCACGCGCGCGAAGCGCTTCCACGCCCCTTCGAGCGAGTCGAGCATCCTGTCTTCGCATGCCGCGGTCGCGGCACGCAACAACGCGTCGACCTCGGTCCGGGTGGCGACGGGCAAACCGGTGCCGATCTCGGTGATGAGAGTCGTGGCTGCCGCGTAGTCGTTGAGCTCGCCGAGCACGCTCTGCAGCGCTGCGAGGCGCGTCAGGAAACGCCTGCTGCGACTGCCGTCGGAGCGCGACGCCACGAACTCGGCGAGATAGCGAAGCTTCTTCGCGTCGCGCCGCAAGGCATGCCGCTCTTCCGGCGCCTGGCGCGCGATCGTCCCGCCCCGGCGCAGCACGCGCTCGTGCGAGCGCGCGAGCAGCCTGCGCGCGACGCGACGGGCGCTGCGCGGCTTCGCGATGCGCGCTGCCGCGATCTCCTGATGGGCCATGATCCATGCGGCGGTCAGCAGCAGGCGCTGGAAGCGTGGCGTGGCGAGCGCTTGCTGCAACTCTCTGCGGGCGCGATCGCGGGAGGCATGGACGCCACGCTCGATTTCGGGGGCGAGGTTCATCCCGCTCGCTTCCGACTCGAGCGCGGGCCATGTCGCTGCGACGAACACGTCGTGGTCGCGGGCGTTGCCGAGCAGATTCCAGATCCAGTCCAGCTCCCGCTTGAACCTCGGCGAGAAGCTGGGCAGGCCCGCATGGCGCGCGATGCGATTGGCGACGCGGAGGCGCCGCACGCCGATGCGCATCTGATGCACGTATTCGGCGTCGGAGCTCTCGAGCGCGCCGTCGACGTTGAAGGCGACGTGCGCCAGCGCCTCGCGCCCGGCGCTTACGGCGAGTGCAGCCGCCCCGGCCTTGCGCTCGATGCCGATGGTGCCGGCGCAGCGGGGCGCCACCCGTGCTCCCGCCGCGAAGGCGAGCCCCCATTCGGCCGGACCGCAGGTCGTGAGCCTGCACCGGGGCAGCTTCGCTACGAGCTCGTGAGCGAGCTCGTAGAGCCGACAGATGTCGCCCGCTCGGAGCTGCAGCTCGAGCGCTGCGCGCTCCGCCGGGCTGCGCTCGTCCGAGCTCAGGCGGCAGCGCTCGAGCGTGAGTCGCGCTACCGTGCCGTCGGCAAACGTGACGTCGTGCGCGGCGTGTGTCGTCTGCGCGCAGAACAGGCATACGAGCTCGCGGCTCCAGGGCGAGCACCGACGCCTTTGCCTTCCAGCCGGCGGCGACCGCGAGCCCGAGCGACGGACGCGCGTGGTCGCCGACGGTCTCGAACGTGCGTCCTTTCGCCCGATCCGCGAGCACCTGGCGCCACTTCTCGCCGTCGCGCTCGCATGCGCAATGCGAGTCCGGCCGCGCGCAGACCCAGCGTCGGCGTGTCCCACCCATCGATCGTGCAGCACCGTGCGCACCGGCGCGGACACCTGCAGCGACTGGAGCGAGGACGCGTCCAGGATGTCCTGCGAGCGCGGCTGGCGGGATCTCCAGCCGAACAGCGAGAGCGGGGGCGACTTCGTTCATCGGGTCCTCGGTCGAAGCGAGATGCCACTACGGCAGCGACTTTCGGGCGGGCGCAAATGCATACTATGCATCATGGAGCGCGCGAGTCCGATGTCGATTTCACGACAACGGGCACCAGCATGGCATGGTCATCGAACGCTCGCGCACGTGTGTCATGCTGATCGGATCGGCGCCGCGACCGCGATGGCGCTCGACGCGTGGCGGAGAATGCTCGAAATGAACGTGCCGATGGAGACGCTGGCCGGTGCCACCCTCGCGGCGGCCGGCGTCGTGTCGCGTCCGGACGACGTGCAGCCTCGACTGGCTGCCATCGCGCGCCGAGGTCCTCGCGCATTGCTGGACCGATCGCGACCTCGGCTGGCTCGCGTTCAACGGCCGCGTGCTGCACCAGGCGCAGGACGACCGCACGCCGCTGCTCGAGCGGCTCAAGTTCCTCGCGATCTTTTCGTCCAATCTCGACGAATTCTGCATGAAGCGCGTCGGCGTGCTGCGCGGTCGGGTGCACACCGAGAGCGAGGACGATCCGGTGGCGCCCGCGGCCGGCGATTCGAGGGCGCGGCTGAAGCGCATCCGGGCGGCGATCCTGCCCATGCTGGCGGAACAGGCGGCGTGCTATCGGGTCCTGCGCGGGCGCCTGCGCGATTGCGGCGTGGTGCTCGCGGACTGGAGCGAGCTCGACGACGCCCAGCGCGAGGAGGCCTGTCGATACTTCGACCACAACGTGTCGCCGGCGCTTACGCCGCTCGGCTTCGATCCGGCGCACCCGTTCCCGTTCATCTCCAATCTCTCGACCAACTGGGGCTTCATCCTGCGCGTGCCCGGCTCGAGCGAGACCGTGCCGGTGCGGGTGAAGAGCCCGAATACGCTGCCGCAGCAGATTCCGATCCGGGCCAACGTGCCGCCCGGCGAAGTGCGCTTCGTCGAGCCTCGAGGACGTCATCCGCCACAACGCGGGCAAGCTCTTCCCGGGAATGGAGATCGTGAGCGCGACGCTGTTTCGCATCCTGCGCAACGCGGAGGTCGAGCTCGAGGAGGACGAGGGCGAGACGTTGCGCGATGCGATCCTCGAAGCGCTGCGCGAGCGCCGGTTCCAGCCCGTCGTGCGCGTCGACTTCCTGCGCGGTGCGAGCCCCGAGATCCGGCGCGCCCTGGTCGAGCGCTTCGAGCTCGACGACGACGACGTGTACGAGATCGACGGCCTGCTCGACTACACGAACCTGTTCCAGATCGCCGCGCTCGACCTGCCGCAGCTGCGCGATCCGCCCTGGACACCGTTGCGCCCGACGCGTCTCGCGGACGAGGATGCGAGCATCTTCGCGGCGATCGGCGCGGGTGAATTCCTGGTCCATCACCCGTACGAAAGCTTCGACGCGAGCGTACAGCGCTTCATCGACGAGGCGGCCGACGATCCGCAGACCGTGGCGATCAAGATGACGGTGTATCGGGTCGGCGACGACACGCCGTTCGTCCGCTCCCTCATCCGCGCCGCGGAAGCCGGCAAGCAGGTCGTGTGCATCGTGGAGCTCAAGGCGCGCTTCGACGAGGCGCGCAACCTCCACTGGGCGCAGCAGCTCGAGAAGGTGGGCGTGCACGTCGTCTACGGCGTGCTCGGGCTGAAGACGCACACCAAGCTCGCGCTGGTCGTGCGCAAGGAAGGCGCGGGCCTGCGCTGCTATGCCCACATCGGCACGGGCAACTACCACGTGCGCACGGCGCGGGTGTACACCGACGTCGGGCTGTTCACCGCCGAGCCGGGTACGACGGACGACGTGGTGAAGCTGTTCCACTATCTCACGGGGCGCTCGCTCGCGCCCGCGTTCGAGAAGGTCCTGGTCGCGCCGATGAACATGCGTGAGCAGTTCCTGGCGCTGATCCGGCGCGAGATCGCGAACCGCGACGCCGGACTGCCGGCGCGCATCGTGGCCAAGATGAACCAGCTCGAGGACCTGACCATCTGCCGCGCGCTCGTGGCGGCGTCCAACGCGGGCGTCCCGGTCGATCTCGTCGTGCGCGGCTTCTGCTGCCTGCTGCCGGGCATACCCGGATATACCGAGCACGTGCGCGTGCGTTCCATCATCGGCCGCTTCCTCGAGCACGCCCGCATCTTCTACTTCGCGAACGGCAGCGCCGACCCTCTGCAGGGCGACTACTACATCGGGTCGGGCGACTGGATGTACCGCAATCTATCGCGCCGCGTGGAAGTCGCGACGCCGGTCGAAGGCGCGTTGCGCGATCGCCTCTGGGAGATCCTGGACGTGAACCTGCGCGACAGCCTGCAGGCGTGGCTCATGCAGCCCGACGGGAGCTATCGGCAGAGTGCGCCGGTCGTCGGCGCCGGCAGGCCCCGAAGAGCTCGGGTCCCACGTTGCGCTGATGGATCTCACGCGCCGAGCCGCGCCGGTAGCGAAGGCGCGCGACGGGCTGCCGGCAGCTCCACCGACCCACCCGTGATCCGCGCCGTGCGCCGACGACCGATGGCGCCGACTCGATGCAGACGAGCTCATCCGGGCCGGCGCGGCGCGCGCGGCTCGTGTCACTGGCCGTCGCCCTTCGCGCGCTTCCTTTTCTTCTTGCCGGGTGGGCGGCCCGTCTTCACGCTGTGAACGGCGGTCACCGCTGCGGTCAGGCGGTCGTCCGGCATCTGCTGCAGGGCGGCAAGGCCGGCGCGCAGCAGCTCGCTCTTCTTGCGCGCGACCCCGAGCGCGAGGCACCGCTTCTTCAGCGCACCGATGAGCGCGTAGTCGGCGCGCGGCATCGTGAAGCTGTCGCGGATCACCTTTTCGGGCTTCTCGCGCCTCCTGTTCTCGTCGACGCCTGACGGGGCCGTCGCGGCTATCGGCGGCACGATTGCAGGCGGTGGAGTTGTCGCGACGCGGGCGACTTGTCTTGGCTGCCGGTCTCGGCCGCTTCGCGGACGCCGCCGCCGGGCGTCGCCTCGTGCGCGCGGGTCGAGCACGTGAGCTTGCCTTGGCCATCGGTCGACTCTCCTGTGCAAGTGGGAACTCCAGCGTATCACAACGCAACATACCGTATACACGGTTATTGCGAGTGCCCGGCGACGACTCGGACGTACGGTTCGCTCCGTGTGTCATGCAGCGGCGGCGTGTGTTTCGGGATTCCCGCCGGGTCTGCAATCGAGGCATCGAGCGAGCGCGATCAGCGCGAGCTCCACACGTAGCCGGCGGCCGCCCATTCCTGCGCTTCGAGGTCGAGCAAATGGTCGGTGAGCGGATGCTCGGCGAGCCAACGTCGGGGCACCCGCACGCCGACGGCCGCGTTCGCGCGCACCTTCATTGCCGGGAGCTCGATCGGCCGGCGGGCGTGATAGAGCAACACCGCGAGACGCAGGCAGAAGAGCTTCGCGCGGAAGGTTTCGTTGCGCAGCCAGGCGTCCATCTTGGCGAGTCCGCCGCGGCAACCCAGCACGAGCTGCGACAAGGTCTCCTGCTCCGCATCGGAGAAGCCGGGCATGTCGGCGTTGCGCAGGATGTACGCGCCGTGCTTGTGGAACCCGGTGTGCGAAACGGAAATGCCGACCTCGTGCAGCAGTGCCGCCCAGGAAAGTCGCTGGAGAGTCACGGCGTCGGCCTTCGGACGGGTGTGCCGGAACAGTTCGACGGCGAGCCTCGCGACGCGCTGCGCGTGCTCCCGGTCGACGTCGTAGCGGCGCATGAACTGCTCGACGGTCTCGACGCGCGCGTCGTGCTCCTCGGTGCGGCCAAGCAGGTCGTAGAGCACGCCCAGACGCATGGCGCCGCCGACCGGATGGATCACGTCGGCGTCGAGCTCCGCGAGCGCGGCGTTCATGATGGCGAGCCCGCCGGCGAGCACGCCCGCGCGCTGCGGCTTGAGTGCGGCGAGCCTCAAGCGCCGCACGCCTCCGGCCGCGATCATGTGCTTGCGCAGGCGAATCAGCGCCTCGCGGGTGATACCGCTTGCCGAGAAGCCGTTCTGCCTGGCGATGTCGGCGAGGGCGAGCGCGGTGCCCGACGATGCGAACGCGGTGTCCCAGTGCGCGCGCGAGAACTGCGTCGCGATGCTCGAGATGTGGGCGCGCGCGTCGGTCTCGGCTGCACGAAAGGCTGCTTCGCTGAAGCGTCCGTCCGCGAAGAACCGGTTGGTCATGCTGACACAGCCGGTCGAGAGGCTCTCGAGCCGCGCGGGCGTGAAGCCGCGGCCGATGATGAACTCGGTGGAGCCGCCGCCGATGTCGATCACGAGGCGCGGCTCGGACGCGGGCGGCAGGACCCGCACGACACCCGCGTAGATGAGCCGCGCCTCCTCGTGCCCGGTGATGACGTCGATCGGAAATCCCAGCGCGCGCTCCGCCTTCGCGAGGAACTTCGCCGAGTTGGTGGCCACGCGAAACACGTTCGTCGCGACAGCCCGCACGGCCGACGGATGGAGGCCGCGCAGGCGTTCGGAAAAGCGGGCAAGACACGCGATCGCCTGCGCCTGTCCTTCGGGCGTGAGCCTTCCCGAGGCATCGAGCTGCGAACCGATCCGCAGGGTCTCGCGCCACGTGTCCAGGGGGAATATCTGATGACCCTGAACGCGTCCGAGCTCCAGGCGGAAGCTGTTCGAGCCCATGTCCACGACGGCGAGCGTCGTGTCGGAGGCAGGGCGCGGTGCGGAAGGGCGGTTTGCGCGGGATGACATGACGACGCACCGGGAGAAAGCCGGAGCATATCCTCCTTCGCGCCGATGCAGGCAAGGGGCCGCGGCGGCGCGCCCACGGCGGGCGCAAAAGCGCGTGCGGCTGCAGTGCTTGCGGATTGTCACGGCGCTGTCACATTCGCGCCCGACAATGGCGTCACCTTCAACGCAAGAGGACATCCCATGCGGCACTACATCGTTCGTGGCCTGCTCGCCAGCGCAGCGGTTGCGGTCGGCATCGCGCCGGTCGCGGCGGCGGATATCACCGGGGCGGGTGCGACCTTCCCGTTCCCGATCTATTCCAAGTGGGCCGAGGCCTACAAGCAGAAGACCGGCATCGGCATGAATTACCAGTCGATCGGCTCGGGCGCGGGCATCAAGCAGATCCAGGCGAAGACGGTCGACTTCGGCGCGTCCGACATGCCGCTCAAGCCCGACGAGCTGCAGAAAGCTGCCCTCATGCAGTTCCCCGCGATCATCGGCGGTGTCGTGCCCGTCGTGAACCTGGCGGGCATCGCACCGGGACAGATGAAGCTGACCGGCCCGGTGCTCGCGGACATCTATCTCGGCAAGATCAAGAAGTGGAACGAGAAGCCCATCGCCGACCTCAACCCCGGCCTCAAGCTCGCGGCGGAGAACATCACGGTGGTGCGGCGCTCCGACGGCTCCGGCACGACGTTCATCTGGACCGACTACCTGTCGAAGGCGAGCCCCGAGTGGAAGGAGAAAGTGGGTTCGAGCACCGCGGTGGCGTGGCCCGAGGGTGTCGGCGGCAAGGGCAACGAAGGCGTCGCGTCCTACGTGCAGCGGATCAAGGGCGCGATCGGCTACGTCGAGTACGCCTACGCCAAGCGCAACAACATGGCCCACGCGCTGGTTCGCAACAAGGATGGCGCCTATCCGCCGGCCGACGATGGCACGTTCCAGGCCGCGGCGGCGCATGCCGACTGGAAGAGCGCACCCGGGTTCTACCAGATCCTCACGGATCAGCCCGGCAAGGACAGCTGGCCGATCAGCGGCGCGAGCTTCATCCTCATGCACACGACACAGGCCAAGCCGCAGAACGCGCAGGAAGTGCTGAAGTTCTTCGACTGGTCCTTCAAGAACGGACAGAAGATGGCGCAGGAGCTCGATTACGTCCCGCTGCCAGCCAATGTGATCGCCCTCATCGAGGACGCCTGGAAGACCCGGATCAAGGATGCCACCGGCCAGCCGGTCTGGAAGTGACCTGACGCGCCTCGCCGGCGACTGCACATCGTCGCCGGCGCTGCCGACAGCCGGGCGTGCGTCCCGGCTGTCGCGCATTCGGAGGTATGATGGAAGCTTCCCTGGCGATCCCCAGCGTGGCCTTGCCCGAAGTGCCGTCGCGCGCCGAGCGCGAGCCCAACCCTCCTGCGCTTCACCGCGGCCGCGGCCACTGGCAGGACCGCGCGTTCGAGCGTGTCACGCAGGCTTTCGCGCTGCTGGTGCTGTTCCTGCTCGCCGCGATCCTGCTTGCGCTCGGCCTCGCGGCCATCCCCGCGTTCGACAAGTTCGGCCTCTCGTTCTTCGTCACGAACGTCTGGAACCCCGTCACCAAGAACTTCGGCGCGGCCGCGCCGATCTTCGGCACGGTGGTGACCTCGACGATCGCGCTGCTGATCGGCGTGCCGCTGAGCTTCGGGATCGCCGTGTTCCTCACCGAGATGTGTCCGGCGCCGCTCAAGCGTCCCCTGGGGACGGCGGTCGAGCTGCTGGCGGCGATCCCTTCCATCATCTACGGCATGTGGGGCCTGTTCGTGTTCGCCCCGGTCTTTGCGGACCACGTGCAGCCGCTGCTCACGCGACTTTTCGGCGACGTGTGGATCATCGGACCGCTCTTCCGCGGTGCGCCCAACGGCATCGGCGTGCTTTCCGCGGGGATCATCCTGTCGGTGATGATCATCCCGTTCATCGCGTCGGTGATGCGCGACGTGTTCGAGATCGTGCCACCGGTGCTCAAGGAGTCGGCGTACGGCCTGGGCGCGACGACGTGGGAGGTCGTGCGCAGCGTGGTGGTGCCCTACACGCGCGTGGGGGTGATCGGCGGGATCATGCTGGGCCTCGGCCGCGCCCTCGGCGAAACCATGGCCGTGACGTTCGTGATCGGCAACGCGTATCGCATCAGCCCCTCGCTGTTCGAGCCCGGCAATTCGATTGCGTCGGCGCTCGCCAACGAGTTCAACGAGGCGGCCGACCCCGTCCACAGCGCGTCGCTGATCGCGCTGGGGCTGGTGCTGTTCCTGCTGACCTTCATCGTCCTCGCGTTCTCGCGTCTGCTGCTCGCCCAGCTCGCGAAGGGCGAAGGCCAGAAGACGTGAGGAGCGCGGGCCGAGCGATGATCTCCATCTACCGCCGCCGCATGCTCGTCAATCGCTTCAATCTGGCGGTGTCCGCCGCCACCATGGCGATCGGCATGGGGGCATTGCTCTGGATCCTGTTCGTGCTCTTCCAGCGCGGATTCGCGGCGCTTTCGCCCACGCTGTTCACGCAGACGACGCCGCCACCGGGTTCCGCGGGCGGTCTCGCCAACGCGATCGCCGGCAGCGTGATGATCGTCTTCGTGGCGACGTTCATCAGCACGCCGATCGGGATCCTCGCGGGCATCTACCTCGCCGAGTTCGGCAAGAACGGCTGGCTCGCGCGCTCGACGCGCTTCATCAACGACATCCTGCTGTCCGCGCCGTCGATCGTGATCGGCCTGTTCGTCTACACGGTGTACGTCGCCCGGACGGAGCATTTCTCCGGCTGGGCGGGATCCCTGGCGCTCGCGCTGATCGCCGTGCCCGTGGTCCTGCGCACGACGGAGAACATGCTGCATCTCGTGCCCAGCAGCCTGCGCGAAGCCGCGATCGCGCTCGGTGCTCCGATGTGGAAGGTGATCCTGATGGTGACGCTGCGCGCCGTCCGCGGCGGGGTCATCACCGGCATCCTGCTCGCGGTCGCCCGCATCTCCGGCGAGACGGCACCGCTGCTGTTCACCGCGCTCAACAACCAGTTCTGGAGCCTGGACATGAACGCGCCGATGGCCAACCTCCCGATGGTCATCTTCCAGTTCGCGATGAGCCCGTTCGAGGAGTGGCAGCAGCTCGCGTGGGCGGGAGCCTTGCTCATCACCCTGACCGTCCTCGCGATCAACATCCTGGCGCGGACGCTGGTTCGCCAGCAAGGAAAATAAGACATGCTCGACGCCCGAGATCCTGGAACGGCCGGACGCGGTAGCGCGAAGCGTCGCCGCCGAAGATCTCGATCCGCCACCTCGACTTCTTCTACGGCCGCTTCCGGGCGCTGAAGGACAACACGCTCGACATCGCCGAGCATCGGGTCACTGCATTCATCGGTCCCTCCGGGTGCGGCAAGTCCACGCTGTTGCGCGCGCTCAACCGCATGTACTCGCTCTACCCGGGTCAGCGCGCCGTGGGGGAGATCGTCTTCAACGGCCGCAACATCCTGGACGCAGGCACGGACCTCAACATGCTGCGCGCCAAGATCGGCATGGTGTTCCAGAAGCCGACGCCGTTCCCCATGTCGATCTACGACAACATCGCGTTCGGCGTGCGGCTCTACGAGCGACTGTCCGACCGCGAGATGGAGGAGCGCGTGGAATGGGCGCTCACCAAGGCGGCGATGTGGAACGAGGCCAAGGACAAGCTGAAGCAGAGCGGGATGGCGCTCTCCGGCGGCCAGCAGCAGCGGCTGTGCATCGCGCGGGCGGTCGCGGTCAAGCCCGAAGTCCTGCTGCTCGACGAGCCGACGTCGGCGCTCGATCCCATCTCCACCGCGAAGATCGAGGAGCTCATCACCGAGCTCAAGCAGGACTACACGATCGCGATCGTCACCCACAACATGCAGCAGGCCGCGCGCGTGTCGGATTACACCGCCTTCATGTACCTCGGCGAGCTGGTCGAATTCAGCGGCACGGACCAGCTGTTCCTGCGGCCCTCGCGCAAGGAGACCGAGGACTACATCACCGGGCGGTTCGGCTAGGAGCGACACATGATGGAACACACGCACAAGCAGTTCGACGCCGAGATGGATCTGATCCGCACGGGCGTGCTGTCGATGGGCGGGCTCGTCGAGACGCAGCTCGGTCGCGCCATCGAGGCGTTGACGGCCGACGACGACCAGTCGGCGCGCATCGAGAAAGTCGGTGCGGACGAGCAGCGCATCAACGAGCAGCAGATGCGCATGGACGAGGCGTGCAGCCAGATCATCGCGCGCCGGCAGCCGGCGGCGGTCGACCTGCGCACGATCCTCACGATCACCAAGATCGTGAACGATCTCGAGCGCGTGGGCGACGAGGTGAAGAAGATCGCCTACAAGGCCGCGCAGACGCAGGGCAGCGACCGGCTCACGCACGTGCGCTTCTTCGACATCGTGCGCACCGCGCAGCAGACGCGCGAGATGCTGCAGATGGCGCTCGACGCCTTCGCCCGCCTCGACGTGCGCGCGGCGGCGACGGTGATCGACCGCGACGAGGCGATCGATGCGGCGTTTTCGTCGATCCTGCGCCAGCTCATCAGCTACATGATGGAAGACCCGCGCACCATCTCCGCGGCGCTCGAGATCGTGTTCATCGCCAAGTCGATCGAGCGCATCGGCGATCACGCCAAGAACATCGCCGAAGCGGTGGTGCAGATGGTGAAAGGCAAGGACGTCCGGCACGCGTCCGTCGAGCAGATCCGGGCGGAAGTCGAGGACCGATGAGCGCCGCCGGGCCGTCCCAAGGCGCGAATTCCGCCCCCTCGGGGGCGTGGGGGCTCACATGAGCGCCACTGCACTCGTCGTCGAGGACGAGCCCGCGATCCTGGAGCTTCTCGGCATCCACCTGCGCGACGCGGGCTACCGCGTGCAGGAGGCGCCCGACGCGGAGCAGGCCGCCGCGCTCGTCCGCGAAGCACTGCCGGACCTGGTGCTCCTCGACTGGATGCTGCCCGGCCAATCCGGGCTCGCCTTCGCGAAGCAGCTGCGCTCCGATCCGCGCACGCGCGAGCTGCCGATCATCATGGTCACCGCGAAAGGCGAGGAAGCCGACAAGGTCGCCGGCCTCGAGGCCTGGGTGGACGACTACGTCACCAAGCCGTTCTCGCCGCGCGAGCTCAAGGCGCGCATCAAGTCCGTGATGCGACGGCGCGCACCGCACGCGGCACAGGAGGTCCTCGTGGCGGGCCGGCTCAGGCTCGATCCCATGGCTCATCGCGTCAGCGTGGGCGACGAGGCGATCGAGCTCGGGCCGACGGAGTTTCGCCTGCTGCAGTTCCTGCTCGGAAATCCGGAGCGGGTGCACTCGCGCGCGCAACTCCTCGACCAGGTCTGGGGCGACCACGTCTACATCGAGGAGCGCACGGTGGACGTGCACATCCGGCGTCTGCGCCTCGCGCTGCAGGCGCACGCGTACGACCGCGTCATCGAGACGGTGCGCGGCAGCGGCTATCGGCTCGCGCTTCCGCGCGCGGGCTGACCGAGCGCGATGCGCCCCATCGTCGCGGCGGGGCTGTATACGTCGGCTGCGATCTTCGTCCTCGCCGGCGTTGCGGGACTCGTCTTCGGCACGAACGGCGCCATTGCGGTGCTGGCATGCGGCTTCGCCCTCGTGGTTGCCTATCACCTGTGGCATCTCCACCGCCTGGAACGCTGGGCCGCGGGTCCGGTGGACGCACCCGTGCCGGATGCGCGCGGCCCGTGGCAGGTGGGATTCACCGCGCTTTATCGCCGCGTCCGCGATCGCACCGCCTACCAGCGCCGCCTCACCGACACCATCCAGCGGTTCCAGGAGGCGACCGACGCCGTGCCCGACGGCATGGTGGTCCTCGACAGCGCGAATCGCGTGCGCTGGCTGAATCGGCGCGCGCAGGGCCATCTCGGACTCGAGCGCGACAAGGATGTCGGGCGTCCGGTCGCCAACGTGGCGCGGCAGCCGGAGCTCGTGCGTTATCTCGACCGCGGCGACTTCAGCGATGCCGTCGTGGTGGAGTCCACGCGCGAGCCCGGCGTCGTGCTGTCGATCCAGGTGGTTCCGTTCGGGGAGGACGAGCGCCTGCTGATCAGCCGCGACGTCACCAAGCTCCAGGCCGTCGAGCGGATGCGCCGCGATTTCATCGCCAACGTGTCGCACGAGCTCAAGACGCCGCTGACGGTCGTGGCGGGCTTCATCGAGACGCTGCAGGACCTCGACGTCGACGACGCGTCGCGGCGACGCTACATGCAGCTCATGGGCGATCAGGCTCGCAACATGCAAAGGCTCGTCGCCGACCTGCTCACGTTGTCGACGCTGGAAAGCCAGGGCCACGACATGACGGCAACGTGGTTCGCCGTGCGGCCGCTCCTGCGCGAGCTCGCGACGGAAGCCCGCGCGCTTTCGGCGGGGACCCACGTCCTCGAGCTGGAGGAAGGGCCCGAGGCCGAGATCGAGGGCAGCCGCGACGAGCTGCGCAGCGCCTTCGCGAACCTCATCAGCAACGCGGTGCGCTACACGCTGCCCGGCGGGCGCATCACGGTCGCGTGGCGCATCGACGCAGACGGCGCGGGGCTCTACGACGTGACGGACACCGGCATCGGCATCGCGCCGGAGCACCTGCCGCGTCTCACCGAGCGGTTCTATCGGGTGGATCGCAGCCGCTCGCGCGCAACCGGCGGCACGGGCCTCGGCCTCGCGATCGTGAAGCACGTGGTGCTGCGCCACGACGCCGAGCTCCTGATCGCAAGCGAGCCCGGGTGCGGCAGCACGTTCACGGTGAAGCTCCCGCCCTGGCGCGTGAAGGTGGGCGCAGGCGCCGCACGGAACGGGTCGACGGAGCGCGTCGCGACCGGGTGAGCGAGCAGCCGATCACCAGTGCTTCAGCGCCGCACGGAACGGCGACGCCAGCTCTTCGCGCCCGCATGCTGCGAGACGGACCGTCGCGTGCTGATCCGAGCGTGATCAGGGGCTTACGCGCGGCTCGGTCGCGGCCGCGCACCGTACGGCCAACCCCGGTCCGGGCGTCGGCGCGTTTGACACCCCTCGGCCGGAAAAGCTAGAATCGCATGTTCTGTCGGAGGGGTTCCCGAGCGGTCAAAGGGAGCAGACTGTAAATCTGCCGGCTCAGCCTTCGAAGGTTCGAATCCTTCCCCCTCCACCACTCGGGCAGCACTGGTGGGCAGCACTGGTCGGGCATCGACCCGAATAGACGAGGGGATCGGGAAGGCGGCGCCTCGCGCAGAACGGGAGCACTTCGCAGCCGGAACGCTCGCGCGGGTGTAGCTCAATGGTAGAGCAGAAGCCTTCCAAGCTTACGACGAGGGTTCGATTCCCTTCACCCGCTCCAGTCGCAACGGAGCACGCAAGACGAGCAAACCCGATGACGATTCCCTTCGCAAGCGCCCACCGGGTTCTTCCGAAGCGGATTGCAGATGGATCGCGATAACGAGCGAGATAACGAGCGGGATCACCAGGGGCTGGATCGCTACTACGCAATGCAGGACGAGGAGTGACGCGCAACAGGGCTCGCCGCGAGGCGTGCTTCACGTCGCTGAAGGGCCGAGCCCATGTAGCTCAGTGGTAGAGCACTCCCTTGGTAAGGGAGAGGTCGAGCGTTCAATCCGCTCCATGGGCACCACCGAAACCCGCGACACGGCACGCGCGCGCGACGACCGCCGGCACCACGTCGAGTCGCCGCACACCGCATCACCACACTGTATCGAACGACGTCGGAAGGAGTCTTGAGACATGGCCAAGGGCAAATTCGAGCGGACCAAGCCGCACGTGAACGTGGGGACGATTGGGCACGTTGATCATGGGAAGACGACGCTGACGGCGGCGATGACGCTGGTGCTGTCGAAGAAGTATGGTGGGGAGGCGAAGGCGTACGACCAGATTGATGCGGCGCCGGAGGAGAAGGCGCGGGGGATCACGATCAACACGGCGCACGTGGAGTACGAGACGGCGAAGCGGCACTACGCGCACGTGGACTGCCCGGGGCATGCGGACTACATCAAGAACATGATCACCGGGGCGGCGCAGATGGACGGGGCGATCCTGGTGGTGAGTGCGGCGGACGGTCCGATGCCGCAGACGCGCGAGCACATTCTGCTGGCGCGGCAGGTGGGGGTGCCCTACATCATCGTCTACATGAACAAGGCGGACATGGTGGACGACAAGGAGCTGCTGGAGCTGGTGGAGATGGAGGTGCGCGAGCTGTTGTCGAAGTACGAGTTTCCTGGTGACGACACGCCGATCGTGATCGGGTCGGCGAAGATGGCGCTGGAAGGCGACAAGAGCGAGATGGGGGAGGGGTCGATCTTCAAGCTGGCCGAGGCGCTGGACAGCTACATTCCGCAGCCGAAGCGGGCGATCGACGGGCCGTTTCTGATGCCGGTGGAAGACGTGTTCTCGATCTCGGGTCGGGGCACGGTGGTGACGGGGCGGGTGGAGCGCGGGATCGTGAAGGTGGGCGATGCGCTGGAGATCGTGGGGCTGAAGCCGACGTTGCAGACGGTGTGCACGGGGGTGGAGATGTTCCGCAAGCTGCTCGATCAGGGGCAGGCGGGGGACAACGTGGGGGTGCTGTTGCGGGGCACCAAGCGCGAGGAAGTCGAGCGTGGTCAGGTGCTGGCGAAGCCGGGGTCGATCACGCCGCACACCAAGTTCACGGCCGAGGTGTACGTGCTGAGCAAGGAAGAGGGGGGTCGGCACACGCCGTTCTTCCAGGGTTACCGGCCGCAGTTTTATTTCCGGACGACGGACGTGACGGGCAGCGTGGAGCTGCCGTCGGGGACGGAGATGGTGATGCCTGGGGACAACATTTCGATCACGGTGTCGCTGATTGCGCCGATCGCGATGGAGGAAGGGCTGCGCTTTGCGATCCGCGAAGGCGGCCGCACGGTCGGTGCCGGCGTGGTCGCCAAGGTCATCGAGTAAAGAGAATAGGCCAGTAGCTCAATTGGCAGAGCGGCGGTCTCCAAAACCGCAGGTTGGGGGTTCGATTCCCTCCTGGCCTGCCCCCGATGCGGGGCGGGAAATTCGAGCGAAAGACACACGTGGCAACTGAAGCGGCGCCCAAGGCGGGCATGACGGACCGGATCAAGATCGCGGGGGCGGTCGCCTGCGTGGTCGCCGGTCTCTGGGGTTACTACTATTTCGGCGACACGGCCCTCGTGCTGCGGGTGCTGATGGTGCTGGGCGGGCTCATCCTCGCCGGCGTGGTCGCGTGGACGTCCGTCCCGGGCAAGCAGTTCTTCGTCTTCGCGCAGGAATCGTGGCAGGAAGCGGGCCGCGTGTCGTGGCCCACGCGCAAGGAGACGATCCAGACCACCGGCGTCGTGTTCGTGTTCGTCGTGCTCATGGCGCTGTTCCTGTTCTCGGTCGACACCACGCTCGCCTGGATCGTGAAGCTCCTCACCGGTAGAGGCGAAGGATGAGCAAGCGCTGGTACGTCGTCCACGCCTATTCGGGCTTCGAGAAGAGCGTGCAGCGCGCGCTGGTCGAGCGCATCAAGCGCTCGGGCATGGCCGAGAAGTTCGGCCAGATCCTCGTGCCGGTCGAGGAAGTGGTCGAGATGAAGGGCGGCCAGAAGGCCATCTCCGAGCGCAAGTTCTTCCCCGGCTACGTGCTGGTCGAGATGGAGATGACCGACGACACGTGGCACCTCGTGAAGAGCACGCCCAAGGTGACGGGCTTCGTCGGCGGCTCGCAGAACAAGCCGACGCCGATCACGCAGAAGGAAGTGGACGCGATCCTGCAGCAGGTGCAGGAAGGCGTCGAGAAGCCGCGCCCGAAGGTGCTGTTCGAGATGGGCGAGGCGGTGCGCGTCAAGGAAGGGCCGTTCACCGACTTCCACGGCAACGTGGAGGACGTGAACTACGAGAAGAGCAAGCTGCGGGTGTCGGTCACGATCTTCGGACGGTCGACGCCGGTGGAGCTCGATTTCTCGCAAGTAGAGAAGGCGTAACAACGGGGAGGGCGCCAACGCCCGTTCGCACCCACTAACGGAGTCAAGTCATGGCAAAGAAAGTCGTCGGCTTCATCAAGCTGCAGGTGCCGGCGGGCAAGGCGAACCCCAGCCCGCCGATCGGTCCCGCGCTCGGGCAGCGCGGTCTGAACATCATGGAGTTCTGCAAGGCATTCAACGCCCAGACCCAGAAGATGGAGCCGGGCCTGCCCATTCCGGTGGTGATCACGGCGTACGCGGACAAGAGCTTCACCTTCGTGATGAAGACGCCGCCCGCGACGGTGCTCATCAAGAAGGCCGCCAAGGTCGAGAAGGGCAGCCCGCGTCCCCACACCGACAAGGTCGGCAAGCTCACGCGTGCGCAGGCGGAAGAGATCGCCAAGGCCAAGATGCCCGACCTCACGGCCGCCGAGCTCGACGCCGCGGTGCGCACCATCGCCGGCAGCGCCCGCAGCATGGGCATCACCGTCGAAGGAGTGAAGTGATCATGGCGACCGAAAAGATCCCCAAGCTCTCGAAGCGCGTTGCCGCCGTGCGCACGAAGGTCGATCGCACGAAGGCCTATTCCGTCGACGAAGCGCTGAAGCTCGTCAAGGAAACGGCAACGGCCAAGTTCAACGAATCGATCGACGTCGCGGTGAACCTCGGCGTCGACGCGAAGAAGTCCGACCAGACGGTGCGCGGCTCGGTCGTGCTGCCTGCGGGCACCGGCAAGAGCGTGCGCGTGGCGGTGTTCACGCAGGGCGAGAAGGCCGCCCAGGCGAAGGAAGCGGGCGCGGACATCGTCGGGTTCGACGACCTTGCCGCGAAGGTGAAGGAAGGTTTCATGGACTTCGACGTGGTGATCGCCACGCCGGATGCCATGCGCGTGGTCGGCCAGCTCGGCCAGATCCTCGGCCCGCGCGGCCTGATGCCGAACCCCAAGGTCGGCACGGTTACGCCGGACGTCGTCACGGCGGTGAAGAACGCGAAGGCCGGCCAGGTGCAGTACCGCACGGACAAGGGCGGCATCGTGCAATGCACGATCGGCCGCGCGTCGTTCGAGGCCGAGCAGCTCAAGACCAACCTGATCGCGCTGATCGACGCGCTCAACAAGGCGAAGCCGTCGGGGGCCAAGGGCGTGTACCTGCGGAAGGTGAGCGTGTCGAGCACGATGGGCGCGGGCGTGCGCATCGATACGTCGAATTTCGCCGCGCCGGCAGCGCACTAGAGCGCAGCACGACAGCAAGTTTTGAGGGAACGTCCGCAGTGCATCGCGGACGGGCCGTCAAAGACCGCAGGAGCGCAAGCTTAAACAGCCGAAACCGGCATCCCGCGCAGATGGTGTCCCCAAGCAGGATTGCTCCTGACGTAAGGTCACCGCAGTAGCCGGCCCATGCAATCGAGGGCCGGCGCGGAATCGAGGCCGAATCACTGGCGTCGCTTCCAAGGAACGGAGGTAGACCTTGAGTCTAAATCTGCAGGAGAAACAGGCGGTAGTCGCGGAAGTCGCGAAGCAGGTCGCCGGCGCTCAGGCCATCGTGATGGTCGAGAACCGGGGCATGGCGGTCGCCGACATGACGCATCTCCGCGCGAAGGCACGGGCTGCAGGCGTGTATTTCCGGGTGGTCAAGAACACCCTGGTGCGCCGCGCGGTCGTCGACACGCCGTTCGCTCCGCTGGCCGACAAGATGGTCGGTCCGCTGGCGTACGGCATCGGCACCGATCCCGTGGCCGTGGCGAAGGTCCTTTCCGACTTCGCCAAGGGCAACGACAAGTTCGTGATCACCGGCGGTGCCATGCCGGGCCAGGTCATGACCGCGAAGGAGATCGTCTCCCTCGCGTCGCTGCCGTCGCGCGAAGCAGCTGATTGCCAGGCTGCTCGGCACCATGCTGGCGCCGATGACGAAGCTCGTCCGCACCATGAACGAGGTCCCGGGCAAGTTCGTCCGGACGCTCGCGGCGATGAACGAGCAGAAGCAGCAGCAGGCGGCCTGACGCGAATCCCGCTCACACCCAACCCTTACGATCCAGGAGTACGACATGGCTGTTGCACAAGCAGAAATCCTCGACAAGATCGCGTCGATGACGGTCCTCGAGCTCTCCGAGCTCATCAAGGCGATGGAAGAGAAGTTCGGCGTCTCGGCCGCTGCGGCCGTCGCGGTCGCGGGCCCTGCGGCCGCGGCTGCGCCCGCCGCGGCGGCGGAAGAGCAGACCGAGTTCACGGTCATGCTGACCTCGTTCGGCGAGAACAAGGTCAACGTCATCAAGGCCGTGCGCGAGCTGACGGGCCTTGGCCTGAAGGAAGCCAAGGACCTCGTCGACGGCGCCCCGAAGCCGGTGAAGGAAGGCGTGTCGAAGGCCGACGCGGACGCCGCCAAGAAGAAGCTGGAAGACGCAGGCGCCAAGGCGGACATCAAGTAACTGCGGCACGCATGGCGTTTCGGGCCGGCGGGCAACCGCCGGCCTTTTGCGCCTCTTGCTCAGAGCAAAACCGCCCAGCTTTACTCTGAGTAACGAGGTGCGAAGGAAGAGGAGTGCTATTCCCGACGGCGGGCTTGAAACCCGCGAAAAAGAACCAATATAGCGATGTTTCTACCCGGCGAAGTGAACTTCTTTTCCGGGCAGAGGCCGAAGACGAGCGGTTCCGCCGCAATGGCGGGTCCGCTTCTCTTCGTCTTCTGATGCGACTGCAGAAGACGGGCATGGTCGGGTGGCGAGCCTTCGGGCAGCCACCGTCCGCCAGCGGCTGGTAGAGGCCAGCCACCAAGCCAGGGAGTGCAACGCTCCCGGACCAGTCGATGGGGTGCCGGCGCATCGCCGACGCTCCGAAGGGCCCCGTGCCGTGCGGAGCCCTTAAATCGGAGAAGGTATGGCCACCGAAACGATCTCCCCGCAGTATTCGTTCACCGAGAAGAAGCGCATCCGGAAGAGCTTTGCCAAGCGCGCGAGCGTGTTGCAGGTTCCGTTCCTGCTCGAAACCCAGCTCGCGTCGTATCGTGCATTCCTCCAGGCGGATACCTCGCCCGAGCAGCGCAAGAACGAAGGCCTGCAGGCCGCATTCACCTCGATCTTCCCGATCGCCAGCCATTCGGGCAATGCCCGGCTGGAGTTCGTGGGCTACTCCCTGCTCGCGCCGGCGTTCGACGTGACCGAATGCCAGCAGCGCGGCCTCACGTACTGCTCGGCCCTGCGCGCCAAGGTCCGTCTCATCATCATGGACCGCGAGGCCGCGAAGGACACGGTGAAGGAGGTGAAGGAGCAGGAGGTCTACATGGGCGAGATCCCGCTCATGACCGAGAACGGCTCCTTCGTCATCAACGGCACCGAGCGCGTGATCGTCTCGCAGCTCCACCGCTCGCCGGGCGTGTTCTTCGAGCACGACCGCGGCAAGACCCACAGCTCGGGCAAGCTGCTGTTCTCCGCGCGCGTGATTCCGTATCGCGGCTCGTGGCTCGACTTCGAGTTCGATCCGAAGGACTTCCTGTTCTTCCGCGTCGACCGCCGGCGCAAGATGCCGGTGACCACGCTGCTGAAGGCGATCGGCCTCACCAACGAGGACATCCTGCGCGAGTTCTTCCAGTTCGACACGTTCCACCTGACGCCGAAGGGGCCGCAGCTCGAGTTCGTGCCCGAGCGCCTGCGCGGCGAGATGGCGCGCTTCGACGTGATCGGCAAGGAAGGCAAGGTCGTCGTCCAGCGCGACAAGCGCATCACGGCCAAGCACGTGCGCGAGCTCGTCGACAGCGGCATGAAGCGCATCGGCGTGCCGGCGGAATACATCGTGGGTCGCTCGCTCGCGACGGACGTGGTCGACAAGAACACGGGCGAGGTGCTCGCCAAGGCCAACGACGAGATCACCGAGGATGCCCTGCAGAAGCTCGCCGATGCCGGTGTCGCCACGCTGCAGACGATCTACACCAACGACCTCGATCAGGGTGCGTACATCTCCCAGACCCTGAGGAGCGACGACACGCCCGACCAGCTCGCAGCGCGCGTTGCGATCTACCGCATGATGCGTCCGGGCGAGCCGCCGACCGAAGACGCCGTCGAGGCGCTGTTCCACGGCCTGTTCTTCGCCGAGGAGCGCTACGACCTCTCGGCCGTGGGTCGCATGAAGTTCAACCGCCGCGTGGGCCGCACCGAGCTGAAGGGCACGGGCACGCTCACCAACGACGACATCATCGCCGTCATCAAGATCCTGGTCGAGCTGCGCAACGGTCGCGGCGAGATCGACGACATCGACCACCTCGGCAACCGGCGCGTGCGCTCGGTAGGCGAGCTCGCGGAAAACCAGTTCCGCTCCGGCCTCGTGCGCGTCGAGCGCGCGGTGAAGGAGCGCCTGGGCCAGGCCGAGAGCGAGAACCTGCTGCCGCACGACCTCATCAACGCCAAGCCGATCTCGGCGGCGATCAAGGAGTTCTTCGGGTCCTCGCAGCTGTCGCAGTTCATGGACCAGACGAACCCGCTCTCCGAAATCACGCACAAGCGTCGCGTGTCCGCGCTCGGTCCGGGCGGTCTCACGCGCGAGCGCGCCGGCTTCGAAGTGCGCGACGTGCATCCCACGCACTACGGCCGCGTGTGCCCGATCGAGACGCCGGAAGGCCCGAACATCGGTCTCATCAACTCGCTCGCGCTGTACGCGCGCACGAACGAGTACGGCTTCCTCGAGACGCCGTATCGCAAGGTGAACGACAGCAAGGTGACGGACGACATCAGCTACCTGTCCGCGATCGAGGAAGGCGCGTACGTGATCGCGCAGGCGAATGCCGCCATCGGTCCCGACGGCAAGCTCTCGGACGAGCTCGTGTCCTGCCGCAGCCGCAACGAGTTCATGCTGTCCACGGCCGACAAGGTCGAGTACATGGACGTGGCGCCGGCGCAGATCGTGTCGGTGGCCGCGTCGCTGATCCCGTTCCTCGAGCACGACGACGCGAACCGCGCGCTGATGGGCTCGAACATGCAGCGCCAGGCGGTGCCTTGCCTGCGTGCGGAGAAGCCGCTGGTGGGCACGGGTGTGGAGCGCACGGCTGCCGTCGACTCGGGCACCGCCGTGCAGGCGCGCCGGGGCGGCAAGGTGGACTACGTCGACGCGAACCGTATCGTGGTGCGCGCGAACGACGCCGAGACCACTGCGGGCGACGTCGGTGTCGACATCTACAACCTCACCAAGTACACGCGCTCGAACCAGAACACCAACATCAACCAGCGGCCGCTGGTGCGCGTGGGCGACAGCATCGCCCGCGGGGACGTGATCGCGGACGGCGCGTCGACCGACATGGGCGAGCTCGCGCTCGGGCAGAACATGCTCGTCGCCTTCATGCCGTGGAACGGCTACAACTACGAGGACTCGATCCTCATCAGCGAGCGCGTGGTCGCCGACGACCGCTACACCTCGATCCACATCGAGGAGCTGTCGGTGGTGGCGCGCGACACCAAGCTCGGGCCCGAGGAAATCACCCGCGACATCTCGAGCCTGGGCGAAGCGCAGCTCTCGCGCCTCGACGATTCGGGCATCGTGTACATCGGCGCCGAGGTCGACGCGGGCGACGTGCTGGTGGGCAAGGTCACGCCCAAGGGCGAGACGCAGCTCACGCCGGAGGAGAAGCTGCTGCGCGCGATCTTCGGCGAGAAGGCCTCCGACGTGAAGGACACCAGCCTGCGCGTGCCCTCGGGCATCTCGGGCACGGTGATCGACGTCCAGGTGTTCACGCGCGAAGGCATCGAGCGCGACAAGCGCGCCGCGCAGATCATCGACGACGAGCTGAAGGGCTATCGCAAGGACCTGAACGACCAGCTGCGGATCGTGGAGAACGATGCGTACGCGCGGATCGAGAAGCTCCTGATGAACAAGACGGTCAACGGCGGCCCGAAGCGCATCGCCAAGGGCACCAAGATCACGCCTGATTACCTCGAAGGCGTGAGCCGCTACGACTGGTTCGACATCCGCCTCGCCGACGAGGACGCGGCGCACCAGCTCGAGCAGATGAAGGAGTCGCTCGCCGCGCTGCGCGTGCAGTTCGACAACATGTTCGAGCAGAAGCGCCGCAAGCTCACGCAGGGCGACGAGCTCCCGCCGGGCGTGCAGAAGATGGTGAAGGTGTACGTCGCGGTGAAGCGCCGCCTGCAGCCGGGCGACAAGATGGCCGGCCGCCACGGCAACAAGGGTGTCGTGTCGAAGATCGTGCCGGTCGAGGACATGCCGTACATGGCCGATGGCACGCCGGTCGACATCGTGCTCAACCCGCTTGGCGTGCCGTCGCGGATGAACGTGGGCCAGATCCTCGAAGTGCACCTCGGCTGGGCCGCGAAGGGCCTGGGCGCGCGCATCGAGCAGATGATCAAGGCGCAGGCCAAGGCTGCCGAAGTGCGCGGCTTCCTCGAGAAGATCTACAACAGCCACGGCAAGAAGGAGAACCTGGGCGCGCTCGGCGACGACGAGGTCATGCGCCTCGCCGACAATCTGCGCAGCGGGGTTCCGTTCGCCACACCGGTGTTCGACGGTGCGACCGAGGAAGAGATCAAGAGCATGCTGGAGCTCGCCGGCCTCCCGCAGTCGGGGCAGATCACGCTCCACGACGGCCGCACCGGGGAAGCCTTCGAGCGTCCCGTCACGGTCGGCTACATGCACGTGCTGAAGCTCCACCACCTCGTCGACGACAAGATGCACGCGCGCTCGACCGGTCCGTACAGCCTCGTGACCCAGCAGCCGCTGGGCGGCAAGGCGCAGTTCGGCGGCCAGCGCTTCGGCGAGATGGAAGTGTGGGCCCTCGAAGCCTACGGCGCGGCGTACACGCTGCAGGAGATGCTGACGGTCAAGTCCGACGACGTGAACGGACGGACCAAGGTCTACGAGAACATCGTGAAGGGCGAGCACAAGATCGAGGCCGGCATGCCGGAGTCGTTCAACGTGCTGGTGAAGGAAATCCGCTCCCTCGCGATCGACATCGACCTGGAGCGTTTTTGATTAAGGCCATCCGTCCCCCTCTACGCAGGTCGGGCTCGGGCCGCACGCACGCTCGGACACGAATCAATCGGGAGTACGCATGAAAGCATTGTTGGATCTGTTCAAGCAGGTCACGCAGGAAGAGGAATTCGACGCGATCAAGACCGGCCTCGCTTCGCCGGAGAAGATCCGCTCGTGGTCGTACGGCGAGGTGAAGAAGCCGGAGACGATCAACTACCGCACGTTCAAGCCGGAGCGCGACGGGCTGTTCTGCGCCAAGATCTTCGGGCCGGTGAAGGACTACGAGTGCCTGTGCGGCAAGTACAAGCGCCTGAAGCACCGCGGCGTCATCTGCGAGAAGTGCGGCGTGGAAGTGACGCTCGCCAAGGTGCGCCGCGAGCGCATGGGCCACATCGAGCTCGCGAGCCCGGTCGCGCACATCTGGTTCCTGAAGAGCCTGCCCTCGCGCATGGGCATGGTGCTCGACATGACGCTGCGCGACATCGAGCGCGTCCTGTACTTCGAAGCGTTCGTCGTGACCGATCCGGGCCTCACCCCGCTCAACCGCGGCCAGCTCCTGACCGAGGACGACTACCTCGCGAAGCTCGAGCAGTTCGGCGACGACTTCTCGGCGTCGATGGGCGCGGAAGGCATCCGCGAGCTCCTGAAGGCGCTCGACGTGCCGCACGAGATCGACCGGCTGCGCAAGGAGCTCGAAACCACGGGCTCGGACACCAAGATCAAGAAGATCGCCAAGCGCCTGAAGGTGCTCGAGGCCTTCCACAAGTCGGGCATCAAGCCCGAGTGGATGATCCTCGAGGTGCTGCCGGTGCTGCCGCCGGAGCTGCGTCCGCTGGTGCCGCTCGACGGCGGCCGCTTCGCGACCTCGGACCTGAACGATCTGTATCGCCGCGTGATCAACCGCAACAACCGGCTGAAGCGCCTGCTCGAGTTGAAGGCGCCGGACATCATCGTGCGCAACGAGAAGCGGATGCTGCAGGAAGCCGTGGACTCGCTGCTCGACAACGGCCGTCGCGGCAAGGCGATGACGGGCGCCAACAAGCGGCCGCTCAAGTCGCTCGCCGACATGATCAAGGGCAAGGGTGGCCGCTTCCGCCAGAACCTGCTCGGCAAGCGCGTGGACTACTCCGGTCGCTCCGTGATCGTGGTCGGTCCGCAGCTGAAGCTCCACCAGTGCGGCCTGCCGAAGCTGATGGCGCTGGAGCTCTTCAAGCCCTACATCTTCAACAAGCTGGAGACGATGGGGCTCGCCACGACCATCAAGGCCGCGAAGAAGATGGTGGAGGCGCAGGAGCCCGTGGTGTGGGACATCCTGGAAGACGTCATCCGCGAGCATCCGGTGCTGCTCAACCGCGCGCCGACGCTGCACCGCCTCGGCATCCAGGCCTTCGAGCCGGTGCTGATCGAAGGCAAGGCGATCCAGCTGCATCCGCTCGTGTGCACCGCGTTCAACGCGGACTTCGACGGCGACCAGATGGCCGTGCACGTGCCGCTCTCCCTCGAAGCGCAGATGGAAGCGCGCACGCTCATGCTCGCGTCCAACAACGTGCTGCTGCCGTCGAACGGCGAGCCCTGCATCGTGCCCTCGCAGGACATCGTGCTGGGCCTGTACTACGCCACGCGCGAGAAGATCAACGCCCGCGGGGAAGGCATGTTCTTCGCCGACATCGCGGAAGTCTCGCGCGCGTACGAGTCGCGCCAGGTCGAGCTGCACGCCAAGATCACCGTGCGCCTGAAGGAGGTCGAGCAGAAGGACGGCGAGCGCACCGAGAAGATGGTGCGCTACGAGACGACGGTCGGCCGTGCGCTGCTCTCCGAGATCCTGCCGGTCAACCTGCCCTTCTCGACCATCAACCGGCCGCTCAAGAAGAAGGAGATCTCGCGCATCATCAACGCGAGCTTCCGCCGCTGCGGCCTGCGCGAGACGGTGATCTTCGCCGACAAGCTGATGCAGGCGGGCTACTCGCTCGCCACGCGCGGGGGCATCTCGTTCGCGGCCGACGACATGCTCGTCCCCGCCGAGAAGCACACGATCATCGCTGAAGCCGAATCGCAGGTGAAGGAGATCGAGGCGCAGTACACCTCGGGCCTCGTCACGCAGGGCGAGCGCTACAACAAGGTCGTCGACATCTGGGGTCGCGCGGGCGACGACATCGCGAAGGCGATGATGAGCCAGCTCGGCACGACGCAGGTGCAGGACCGCAACGGCAACATGGTGCCGCAGGAGTCGTTCAACTCCATCTACATGATGGCGGACTCCGGTGCCCGGGGCTCGGCGGCGCAGATCCGGCAGCTCGCGGGGATGCGCGGCCTGATGGCGAAGCCGGACGGCTCCATCATCGAGACGCCGATCACCGCCAACTTCCGCGAAGGCCTGAACGTGCTGCAGTACTTCATCTCGACGCACGGTGCGCGCAAGGGCCTGGCGGACACGGCGTTGAAGACGGCGAACTCCGGCTATCTCACCCGGCGTCTCGTCGACGTCACGCAGGACCTCGTCGTCACCGAGGACGACTGCAAGACCACGAACGGCGTCGCGATGAAGGCGCTGGTGGAAGGCGGCGAGGTGATCGAGCCGCTGCGCGAGCGCATCCTCGGTCGCGTCGCGGCCGCGGACATCGTCAATCCGGAATCGCAGGAGACGCTGTACCACGCCGGCACGCTGCTCGGCGAGGACGAGGTCGAGCAGATCGAGCTCCTCGGCATCGACGAAGTGAAGGTGCGCACGCCGCTCACCTGCGACACGCGCTACGGCCTGTGCGCGTACTGCTACGGCCGTGACCTCGGTCGCGGTCACCTCGTCAACGTGGGCGAAGCGGTGGGCGTCATCGCCGCGCAGTCGATCGGCGAGCCGGGCACGCAGCTCACGATGCGGACCTTCCACATCGGCGGCGCGGCATCGCGTACGGCGGCCGCCTCGCAGCTCGAGAGCAAGTCGGCGGGCACGGTGCGGTTCTCGCCGCTGATGCGCTACGTGACGAACGCGAAGGGCGAGCTCGTGGTGATCGCGCGCTCCGGCGAAGTCATGATCCACGACGACAACGGCCGCGAGCGCGAGCGCCACAAGGTGCCGTACGGCGCGACGCTGCAGGTGAAGGACGGCGACCAGGTCAAGGCGGGCAAGGTGCTCGCGAACTGGGACGCCACCAGCCGGCCGATCGTGACCGAGTACGCGGGTCGCGTGAAGTTCGAGAACGTGGAGGAAGGCGTCACGGTGGCGAAGCAGGTCGACGAAGTCACCGGCCTGTCGACGCTGGTGGTCATCGATCCGAAGCGCCGCGCGGGTGCGGCGGCGAAGGGCGTGCGGCCGCAGGTCAAGCTGCTCGACGACGCGGGCGAGGAGATCAAGCTCGCGGGATCGGAGCTGCCGGTCAACATCACGTTCCAGCTGGGCTCGATCATCACGGTGAAGGACGGCCAGCAGGTCGGCGTGGGCGAAGTGCTCGCGCGGATCCCGCAGGAAACGTCGAAGACCCGCGACATCACGGGCGGTCTGCCGCGCGTGGCGGAGCTGTTCGAGGCGCGCTCGCCGAAGGATGCGGGCCTGCTCGCGGAAGTCACGGGCACGGTGTCGTTCGGCAAGGACACCAAGGGCAAGCAGCGCCTGGTCATCACCGACCTCGACGGCGTCGCGCACGAGTACCTGATCCCGAAGGACAAGCACGTCACGGCGCACGACGGTCAGGTGGTGAACAAGGGCGAGTCGATCGTCGACGGCCCGGCCGATCCGCACGACATCCTGCGCCTGCTCGGGGTGGAAGCGCTCGCGCGCTACATCACCGACGAAGTGCAGGACGTCTACCGGCTGCAGGGCGTGAAGATCAACGACAAGCACATCGAGGTGATCGTGCGGCAGATGCTGCGCCGCGTGCAGGTCGTGGAGCCGGGCGACAGTCGGTTCATCCCGGGCGAGCAGGTCGAGCGCTCCGATCTGCTGGACGAGAACGACAAGGTCACCGCCACGAGGGCAAGCAGCCCGCAACGTACGAGCACATGCTGCTCGGCATCACCAAGGCGTCGCTGTCCACCGACTCGTTCATCTCCGCCGCCTCCTTCCAGGAGACCACGCGGGTGCTGACCGAGGCGGCGATCATGGGCAAGAAGGACGACCTGCGCGGCCTGAAGGAAAACGTGATCGTCGGCCGTCTGATCCCGGCGGGCACCGGTCTCGCGTACCACAACGCGCGCAAGCGCCGGAAGCTGATGGGGCCCGAAGCCGGCTTCGCGGCGATCGGCGAGGAAGCTGCCGCGGCAGAAGCCGCCGGCGGCAGCCGCCCAGGCGAGCTCCTCGGAGATCTCGGCCGACGCAGCGTGACGGCCGTCGGCCCGGGTTGCACCCGGGTCGGCGCCTTTGTTTCGGGGCCGGTGGTGACGAGCCACCGGCCTTTTTGTTGCGGCGCCCGGCCATCGAGGCTGGGCGATAATCGGGCGCGCCGATGGGCGCCCGAGGCGATGCGCGTTGCGTCGAGCCCGGTCCCGTGAACGGATGGAGAGGTCGATGGGTGCGGGTGGATTCGCAGGTGGGCGGTTGCTGATCGTCGTTGCCGGCGCGCTGTTCGCGAGTCACGCAGCCGGGCAGCCGGCACCGGCGGGGGGCGCGGCCTTGGGGATGCCACAGGGCAAGCCGGGAAGTGCACCCGCGGGCATGAGCCCCATCTACGCCGGCCCGCGCCAGGGCGCCGCGGCCTTGCTGGAGGCCCTGTCGGCCTGGGAACGTCAGGACCTGGGCGTGCCCGCCCCGAGGACGCTGCATCCGGGCGTGACGCACGCGCCGACGCCCAACGAGATCCCCGGCGGACAGCTCATCACCACCCGCGAGCTGGTTCCGATGATCCAGAACCCGCAGGGCGGCAGCGTCTTGATCTTCGACGTCCTCGGGGGCGCGCAGCGGCTCCCCAACGCCATCCCTGCAGTGACGGCGTCCGCCTCCGGCACGTTCGATGACCCGCCACAGCGTCAGCTCGCGCAGCTGCTCGAGCGGAAGACCCGCGGACGGCGTGACCAGCCCCTCGTCTTCTACTGCCAGGGGCGGCAGTGCTGGATGTCGTACAACGCGGCGCTGCGCGCGATCAACCTGGGGTACACGAAGGTGCTCTGGTACCGGGGCGGTCTCGATGCTTGGCAACGGGCAGGCTTGCCCTTCGCGACCGACTCGCAGCCGACATCTCCGCAGACCTCGGGCGACACCGCCCAACCCCGTACGTCACGTTGACAGAAAACCGATAAGGCTCTAAACTCTTTCGTCTTTTCGCCCTCCGCCCGCCTTGGAACCGCTGGCGGAAGTGGCAAGCGTACCCGGTCCGCCGCGCGTTCAAGGTCGGCCGTGGCGCAGAGAGGTGGCCCGACGTGAGCGCAAGTCGCTCGTTGGGCCACTTTGATTTGTGTTGCAGACGCCGGCCCGGAGCGGGCCGAGCAGCGGTTCTGAAGCAATCAGCATGCGATTAACCAAACTGCGAACCAACTGCGGTCCGCTGCGCGTCGCGACGAACGCGGCGGTCCGCCAGCAGACGCAAACAAGCGAAAACCTTAGATGCCAACCATCAATCAGCTCGTGCGGAAGGGGCGTACCCCTCCCGTGTCGAAAAGCAAGGTGCCGGCGCTGCAGCAGAGCCCGCAGAAACGCGGCGTGTGCACGCGCGTCTACACGACGACGCCGAAGAAGCCGAACTCCGCGCTGCGCAAGGTCGCCAAGGTGCGGCTCACCAACGGCTTCGAGGTGATCAGCTACATCGGCGGCGAAGGCCACAACCTGCAGGAGCACTCGGTGGTGCTGATCCGCGGCGGCCGCGTGAAGGACCTGCCCGGCGTGCGCTACCACATGGTGCGCGGCAGCCTCGACACCGCGGGTGTCAAGGACCGCAAGCAGGCGCGCTCGAAGTACGGCGCCAAGCGGCCGAAGCAAGGTTGATGAGTCATCTGGTCCTGGAGTGATCAATGCCCCGACGTAGAGAGGTTCCCAAGCGCGAGATCCTGCCCGATCCGAAATTCGGCTCGACGGATGTCGCCAAGTTCGTCAACGTGCTCATGACCGCCGGCAAGAAGTCCGTGGCCGAGCGCATCCTCTATGGCGCGTTCGACTCGATCTCGAAAAAGGGCGGCAAGGATCCGCTGGAGATCTTCAACCAGGCCCTCGCGAACTCGAAGCCGATGGTCGAAGTGAAGAGCCGCCGCGTGGGCGGCGCCAACTTCCAGGTCCCGGTCGAAGTGCGGCCCGTGCGCCGGATGGCGCTCGCGATGCGCTGGCTGCGCGAAGCCGCGCGCAAGCGTGGCGAGAAGTCCATGGGCCAGCGCCTCGCGGCGGAGCTCATCGAGGCCGCGGAAGGCCGCGGCGGCGCAGTGAAGAAGCGCGAGGAAGTGCACCGCATGGCGGAGGCCAACAAGGCGTTCTCGCATTTCCGCTTCTAAGGATACGCAGCCCACGCCGGACCTCCGGGTCCGGCTTCAGAGCAGCGGCGAGTACACGACGGCGGCGGGCGATCCCCGCGCCGCACCAATCAGGCGTTGAAACAAAGTGCCACGAGCTACACCCATCGAGCGGTATCGGAACATCGGCATCAGTGCCCACATTGATGCCGGCAAGACCACGACCACCGAGCGCATCCTGTTCTACACCGGCGTCTCGCACAAGATCGGCGAGGTGCACGACGGCGCTGCGGTCATGGACTGGATGGAGCAGGAGCGCGAGCGCGGGATCACGATCACGTCCGCCGCGACGACGTGCTTCTGGAAGGGGATGGACAGCAACTTTCCCGAGCACCGCATCAACATCATCGACACGCCCGGGCACGTCGACTTCACGATCGAGGTCGAGCGCTCGATGCGCGTGCTCGACGGTGCGTGCATGGTGTATTGCGCGGTGGGTGGCGTGCAGCCGCAATCGGAGACGGTGTGGCGCCAGGCGAACAAGTACAAGGTGCCGCGGCTCGCGTTCATCAACAAGATGGACCGCCAGGGCGCGAACTTCTTCAAGGTCCACGACCAGATGAAGTCGCGGCTCAAGGCCAACCCGGTGCCGATCCAGATCCCGATCGGTGCCGAGGACAAGTTCGAAGGCGTGGTCGACCTCATCCGCATGAAGGCGATCTACTGGGACGACAAGTCCCAGGGCATGAAGCACGAGCTGCGCGACATCCCCGCCGATCTCGCCGACCTCGCCGCCGAATGGCGCGAGAAGATGGTCGAGAGCGCCGCGGAAGCGAACGAAGAGCTCATGAACAAGTACCTCGAGGGCGGCGAGTTGAGCCCCGAGGACATCAAGCTGGGCCTGCGCCTGCGCACGATCGCCTCCGAGATCGTGCCGATGCTGTGCGGCTCGGCCTTCAAGAACAAGGGCGTGCAGGCGATGCTCGACGCGGTCGTGGAGCTGCTGCCGGCACCGACGGACATTCCGCCGGTCAAGGGCGAGCTCGAGAACGGCAAGGAGGGCGAGCGCAAGGCGTCCGACGAGGAGCCGTTCGCCGGTCTCGCCTTCAAGATCATGACCGACCCGTATGTCGGACAGCTGATTTTCTTCCGGGTCTATTCCGGCGTGATCAAGTCGGGCGATACGGTGTTCAACCCGATCCGGGGCCGCAAGGAACGCATCGGGCGGATCCTGCAGATGCACGCCAACCAGCGCGAGGAAATCAAGGAAGTTCGCGCCGGCGACATCGCGGCCGCAGTGGGTCTCAAGGAAGCGACCACCGGCGACACGCTGTGCGATCCCGACCACGTGATCACCCTCGAGAAGATGATCTTCCCCGAGCCGGTGATCCACGTCGCGGTGGAGCCGAAGACGAAGGCCGACCAGGAGAAGATGGGCATCGCGCTCAACCGCCTGGCGCAGGAGGATCCGTCCTTCCGCGTGCACACCGACGAGGAATCCGGCCAGACGATCATCTCCGGCATGGGCGAGCTGCACCTCGAGATTCTCGTCGACCGCATGAAGCGCGAATTCGGCGTCGAAGCCAACGTCGGCGCGCCGCAGGTGGCCTATCGCGAGGCGATCAAGAAGCTGGTCGAGGTCGAAGGCAAGTTCATCAAGCAGTCGGGCGGCCGCGGCCAGTACGGCCACGTGTGGATCAAGATGGAGCCCGCCGAGCAGGGCAAGGGCTTCGAGTTCGTCGACGCCATCAAGGGCGGCACGGTGCCGCGCGAGTACATCCCCGCGGTCGAGAAGGGCCTGCGCGAGACGCTGCCGAACGGCGTGCTCGCGGGATTCCCGGTGGTGGACGTGAAGGTCACGCTGTTCGACGGCAGCTATCACGACGTGGACTCGAACGAGAACGCGTTCAAGATGGCCGCGTCGATGGCGTTCAAGGACGGCATGCGCAAGGCCAATCCGACGCTGCTCGAGCCGATGATGGCGGTCGAGGTCGAAACGCCCGAGGACTTCATGGGCAACGTGATGGGCGATCTGTCGTCGCGGCGCGGCATGGTGCAGGGCATGGAAGACATGCCTACCGGCAAGGTGATCAAGGCCGAGGTCCCGCTCGCGGAGATGTTCGGCTACTCGACCACGCTGCGCTCGCTGTCGCAGGGCCGCGCCACGTACACGATGGAATTCAAGCACTACTCCGAGGCGCCGAAGAACGTCGCGGAAGCGGTGATCAACAAGAAGACCTGATTCCCAGCAACTGATTCCCAGCAACATTTCGACACGAAGGTAGACAGACATGGCCAAGGGCAAATTCGAGCGGACCAAGCCGCACGTGAACGTGGGGACGATTGGGCACGTTGATCATGGGAAGACGACGCTGACGGCGGCGATGACGCTGGTGCTGTCGAAGAAGTATGGTGGGGAGGCGAAGGCGTACGACCAGATTGATGCGGCGCCGGAGGAGAAGGCGCGGGGGATCACGATCAACACGGCGCACGTGGAGTACGAGACGGCGAAGCGGCACTACGCGCACGTGGACTGCCCGGGGCATGCGGACTACATCAAGAACATGATCACTGGGGCGGCGCAGATGGACGGGGCGATCCTGGTGGTGAGTGCGGCGGACGGTCCGATGCCGCAGACGCGCGAGCACATACTGCTGGCGCGGCAGGTGGGGGTGCCCTACATCATCGTCTACATGAACAAGGCGGACATGGTGGACGACAAGGAGCTGCTGGAGCTGGTGGAGATGGAGGTGCGCGAGCTGTTGTCGAAGTACGAGTTTCCTGGTGACGACACGCCGATCGTGATCGGGTCGGCGAAGATGGCGCTGGAAGGCGACAAGAGCGAGCTGGGGGAGGGGTCGATCTTCAAGCTGGCCGAGGCGCTGGACAGCTACATTCCGGAGCCGAAGCGGGCGATCGACGGGCCGTTTCTGATGCCGGTGGAAGACGTGTTCTCGATCTCGGGTCGGGGGACGGTGGTGACGGGGCGGGTGGAGCGCGGGATCGTGAAGGTGGGCGATGCGCTGGAGATCGTGGGGCTGAAGCCGACGTTGCAGACGGTGTGCACGGGGGTGGAGATGTTCCGCAAGCTGTTGGATCAGGGGCAGGCGGGGGACAACGTGGGGGTGCTGTTGCGGGGCACCAAGCGCGAGGAAGTCGAGCGTGGTCAGGTGCTGGCGAAGCCGGGGTCGATCACGCCGCACACCAAGTTCACGGCCGAGGTGTACGTGCTGAGCAAGGAAGAGGGGGGTCGGCACACGCCGTTCTTCCAGGGTTACCGGCCGCAGTTTTATTTCCGGACGACGGACGTGACGGGCAGCGTGGAGCTGCCGTCGGGGACGGAGATGGTGATGCCTGGGGACAACATTTCGATCACGGTGTCGCTGATTGCGCCGATCGCGATGGAGGAAGGGCTGCGCTTTGCGATCCGCGAAGGCGGCCGCACGGTCGGCGCCGGCGTGGTCGCCAAGGTCATCGAGTGAACGACACTGCGCGAAAGCCAAACATGCAAAGCCAAAGAATTCGAATCCGCCTGAAGGCGTTCGACTACAAGCTGATCGACCAGTCGGCGCAGGAGATCGTCGAGACCGCCAAGCGCTCCGGCGCCGTGGTCAAGGGTCCGGTGCCGCTGCCGACCAAGATCGAGCGCTACGACGTGCTGCGCTCGCCGCACGTCAACAAGACGTCGCGCGACCAGTTCGAGATCCGCACGCACCTGCGGCTGATGGACATCATCGACCCGACCGACAAGACGGTCGATCAGTTGATGAAGCTCGACCTGCCCGCCGGCGTGGACGTGGAAATCAAGTTGCAGTGAACGGCCAAGAGTAAGAAATCTGCTTTTGGTTCGCAGTAATCGCCGGCCAATTGAAGTCGGCACCCGGTGAAGCGCCGGGCAACGAGAACAGAGAGAGATTGAAATGTCGCTAGGACTTGTCGGTCGCAAGATTGGCATGACCCGCATCTTTGCGGAGGACGGCAAGGCCGTCCCCGTGACGGTGGTGGACGTCGCCAACAATCGCGTCACCCAGATCAAGACTCCCGAAACCGACGGCTATGCGGCCGTGCAGGTCACGTACGGCAAGCGCCGCGCATCGCGCGTCATCAAGCCGGCGGCGGGACACCTTGCCAAGGCAGGCGTCGAAGCGGGCGAGCTGCTGCGCGAGTTCCCCGTGAGCCAGGACGAGCTCGCGAACCTGACGGTAGGCGCCGTGATCGGCGTCGACAGGTTCGCCGTCGGCCAATTCGTCGACGTGACGGGCACCACGAAGGGCCGCGGCTTTTCCGGCGTGATCCGTCGCCACAACTTCAGCTCGAACCGCGCCTCGCACGGCAATTCGCGCTCGCACAACACGCCGGGCTCGATCGGCATGGCGCAAGACCCCGGCCGCGTGTTCCCGGGCAAGCGCATGGCGGGCCAGTACGGCAACGTCACGCGTACCACGCAACGCCTGCCGGTCGTGCGCGTCGATGCCGAGCGCGGGCTGCTGCTCATCAAGGGTTCCGTGCCCGGTGCCGATGGCGGTCACGTGATCGTGCGCGTGTCCGCGAAGACCCCGGCCAAGAAGGGGGCCTGACATGGATCTCAAGCTCATCAAGGGCGACGGTCAGCCCGCAGAAACCGTGTCCGGCTCCGACGCGCTGTTCGGTCGCGAATACAACGAAGCGCTCGTGCACCAGATCGTCACGGCCTATCAGGCCAACGCGCGCAGCGGCAACCGTGCGCAGAAGGCGCGCGGCGAGGTGAACAAGTCGCACAAGAAGCCGTGGGCCCAGAAGGGCACGGGCCGTGCACGCGCGGGCCAGGCCAACAGCCCGCTGTGGCGCGGCGGCGGCAAGATCTTCCCGAGCTCGCCCGACGAGAACTTCACCCAGAAGGTGAACCGCAAGATGTACCGCGCGGGCATCGCCTCGATCCTGTCGCAGCTCGTGCGCGACGGTCGCCTCGCGGTGATCGAAGGCCTCACGGTCGACGCGCCGAAGACGAAGCAGTTCGTGCAGAAGATGAAGTCCTGGGGGCTCGACGGCACCGTGCTGGTCGTGACCGACAAGCTCGACGACAACGTGTTCCTGTCGTCGCGCAACCTCGCCGACGTGCTCGTGCTCGAGACGCGCGAGGTCGACCCGGTGAGCCTCGTACGCTTCAACAACGTCGTGCTGACGAAGGCCGCCGTGTCTCAATTCGAGGAGATGCTGGGATGAGCGCCGCGAAGCAATTCAACCCGGAGCGTCTCGCCACGGTGCTGCTCGCCCCGATCGTGTCCGAGAAGGGCACGTTCATCGCCGAGAAGTACGAGCAGGTGATCTTCCGCGTGATGCAGGACGCCACGAAGCCCGAGGTCAAGGCCGCGGTCGAGGCGATGTTCAAGGTCGAGGTCGAGAGCGTGCAGATCGCCAACGTCGGCGGCAAGCAGAAGCGCTTCGGCCGCTTCACCGGCCGGCGCCGGAACTGGAAGAAGGCGTACGTGAGCCTGAAGCCCGGCCAGGAAATCAATTTCGCGGTGGAGAGCTGAGATGCCCCTGCAAAAAGTCAAACCGACATCGGCGGGTCGCCGTGCGCTGGTCAAGGTGGTCAATCCGGATCTCTACAAGGGACGTCCGGTCGACGCGCTCACGCAAAGCCAGAAGCGCGGCTCGGGCCGCAACAACAACGGCCACATCACCACGCGTCACAAGGGCGGTGGCCACAAGCAGCAATATCGCATCGTCGACTTCCGGCGCAACAAGGACGGCATCGCGGCGAAGGTGGAGCGCCTCGAGTACGACCCGAACCGCAGCGCGCATCTGGCGCTGCTGCTCTACGTCGACGGCGAGCGTCGCTACATCATCGCGCCGCGCGGCGTGACGGTCGGCACGCAGCTCATGTCGGGCGCGGAAGCGCCGATCCGTCCGGGCAACTGCCTGCCGCTGCGCAACGTGCCGGTCGGCACGACGATGCACTGCATCGAGATGCAGCCGGGCAAGGGTGCGCAGCTCGCGCGCTCGGCCGGTGCCGCCGTGCAGCTGCTGGCGCGCGAAGGCAGCTACGCGCAGCTGCGCCTGCGCTCGGGCGAGATCCGCCGCGTGCACGTCGATTGCCGCGCAGTGATCGGCGAAGTCGGCAACGAGGAGCACAACCTGCGCTCGATCGGCAAGGCCGGCGCCAACCGCTGGCGCGGCAAGCGCCCGACGGTGCGCGGCATCTCCATGAACCCGGTCGATCACCCGATGGGTGGCCGCACGAACGGTGGCGGCGGTCGCCATCACCCCGTGTCGCCGTGGGGTACGCCGGCCAAGGGGTTCAAGACGCGCAAGAACAAGCGCACGGACGTGATGATCGTGCGCCGCCGGCAAGCGGCGAAGGGTTAACGAGGACTAGCGAACATGTCACGTTCCATCAAGAAGGGCCCGTTCGTCGACGACCACCTCCAGAAGAAGGTGGAAGCGGCGCGCGCCGTCAACGACAAGCGTCCGATCAAGACCTGGTCGCGCCGCTCCACCATCACGCCGGATTTCATCGGCCTGACCATCGCCGTGCACAACGGCAAGCAGCACATTCCCGTGTACGTGTCCGAGAACATGGTCGGCCACAAGCTCGGCGAGTTCGCGCTGACGCGCACCTTCAAGGGCCACTCGGCCGACAAGAAGGTGGCCGCGCCGGTTGCGAAGCGGAAGTGATCGGAGCCCCCATGGAAACCAAAGCGATTCTCCGTGGCGTGCGTTTGTCGGCCCAGAAGGGCCGGCTCGTCGCCGACCAGATCCGCGGGCTGCCCGTCGACCAGGCGCTCAGCATCCTCGCCTTCAGCCCGAAGAAGGGCGCGAAGATCATCAAGAAGGTGCTGGAGTCGGCGATTGCCAACGCCGAGCACAACGACGGCGCCGACGTGGACGAGCTCAAGGTCAAGACCATCTACCTGGACAAGGCCGAGAGCCTGCGCCGCTTCACGGCGCGGGCGAAGGGTCGCGGCAACGTGATCCTGAAGCAGACCTGTCACATCCACGTCACCGTCGGTGACGGCAAATAAGGGAACCGAGTCCATGGGACAGAAAATTCATCCGACCGGCTTCCGCCTCGCCGTCAGCCGCAACTGGGCGTCGAAGTGGTTCGCGAACAGCAAGAACTTCGGCAGCACGCTCAAGGAAGACATCAAGGTCCGCGAGTACCTCAAGAAGAAGCTCGCCCACGCCTCGGTGGGACGCATCACGATCGAGCGTCCCGCCAAGAATGCGCGCATCACGATCCACAGCGCGCGGCCGGGCGTGGTCATCGGCAAGAAGGGCGAGGACATCGAGACGCTGCGCTCCGACCTGCGCCGCATGATGGGCGGCGAAGTGGGCCTCAACATCGAGGAGATCAGGAAGCCCGAGATCGACGCGCAGCTCATCGCCGACTCGATCGCGCAGCAGCTGCAGAAGCGGATCATGTTCCGCCGCGCCATGAAGCGCGCGATGCAGAACGCGATGCGCCTGGGTGCGCAGGGCATCAAGATCATGTGCTCGGGTCGCTTGAACGGCATCGAGATCGCCCGCACCGAGTGGTACCGCGAAGGCCGGGTGCCGCTTCACACGCTGCGGGCCGACATCGACTACGGTCTCGCCGAGGCGCGCACGACGTACGGCGTCATCGGGATCAAGGTCTGGGTCTTCAAGGGCGAGGTCATGGCCCACAACGCGGAGCCGGCGGCCGTGCCCGCCGCCGCACCGGAGGCGCCGAAGCGCCCGCCGCGTCGCGCAGGAGCTAAGAATGCTGCAGCCAACACGTAGGAAATACCGCAAGGAGCAGAAGGGCCGCAACAAGGGCGTTGCGACCGTCGGCAACAAGGTGAGCTTCGGCGAGTTCGGGCTCAAGGCCACGGGTCGCGGCCGCCTCACCGCGCGCCAGATCGAGGCCGCGCGGCGGGCGATGACGCGCCACATCAAGCGCGGTGGCCGCGTGTGGATCCGCATCTTCCCGGACAAGCCGATCTCGCAGAAGCCGGCCGAAGTGCGCATGGGCAACGGCAAGGGCAATCCCGAGTACTACGTCGCCGAGATCCAGCCGGGCAAGGTGCTCTACGAGATGGACGGCGTGGACGAGACGATCGCTCGCGAGGCCTTTGCGCTCGCGGCGGCCAAGCTCCCGATCCGCACGACCTTCGTGCATCGCCTGGTCGGTGCCTGAGATGAAACGCCCCCCGAACTCGCTGCGCTCGCTCCCCCCACTGGGGGGCGGTCAGTGGCTTCGGGCGGCCGGGCGCCACTGAGATGAAACGCCCCCCGAACTCGCTGCGCTCGCTCCCCCCACTGGGGGGCGGTCAGTGGCTTCGGGCGGCCGGGCGCCACTGACTTGAAAGCATTCGAGATGAAGAAATCGGAAGAGAAGAAGGCGCTGGCGACGAAGTCGGCGGACGAGTTGAAGAACGAGCTCAACGCGCTCCTCAAGGAGCAGTTCGGTTTGCGCATGCAGAAGGCCACCCAGCAGCTTCAGGACACCTCGAAGCTGAAGCGCGTGCGCCGCAACATCGCCCGGGCGCGGACGCTCATTCACCAGAAGGCGGGACAGGCATGAGCGAGCAGCAGACTGTAAGCGAGGCGCCGCAGGCCCAGGCGCCGCGCGCGCAAGGCGATCCTCCAGACGGAGATCGGCAGGGTGGTCAGCGACAAGATGAACAAGACCGTCACGGTCCTGGTCGAGCGGCGGGTGAAGCATCCGCTCTACGGCAAGGTCGTGACCAAGTCGCAGAAGTATCACGCCCACGACGAGAACGGCGAGTACAAGGTCGGCGACCTGGTGGAGATCCAGGCCTGCCGCAAGCTCTCCAAGACGAAGGCGTGGCGTGTGGTCCGGCTGCTGGAGAAGGCGCGGATCGTCTAGCGGGCGCGGCGGGAGCTTGCACGAATGCGCAAATCCTGCCATAATTTATTGTTTCGCTTGCCGCGGTAGCCAGTAGGCAGACAACCAGGCAACGGCCTGGACCGCAACTGCCTCGAGTGCGTGACTGCGGCGTATCCCCCGGCGCGGGCTCGCAGCGGATGAGCGGGTCCGGCCCTCGAGCGGGGTCCAAAACTGGCCGCGGCTTCACGCGCCTGGGATGTCCGGACGGCATACCCACGCAACGCGGGTTAAGTTGGAGATGCAGCAATGATCCAAATGCAATCCGTGCTGGATGTCGCCGATAACACCGGCGCCCGGCGAGTCATGTGCATTAAGGTGCTCGGCGGCTCCAAGCGCCGCTACGCCGGCATTGGCGACGTCATCAAGGTCAGCGTCAAGGACGCTGCTCCGCGCGGTCGCGTCAAGAAGGGCGAGATCTACAACGCAGTCGTGGTGCGCACGCGCCACGGCGTGCGCCGCGACGACGGCGCGCTGGTGCGCTTCGACGCAAACGCGGCCGTGCTGCTCAACGCGAAGCTGGAGCCGATCGGCACGCGCATCTTCGGGCCGGTCACGCGCGAGCTGCGGACCGAGCGCTTCATGAAGATCGTGTCGCTGGCGCCGGAGGTGCTCTGACATGAGGAAGATCAGGAAGGGCGACAACGTCGTCGTCATCGCCGGGCGCGACAAGGGCAAGCGCGGCGACGTTACCGCAGTAGTGGACGCCGAGCACGTGCTCGTTGCCGGCATCAACCAGGTCAAGAAGAGCCAGCGCCCGAATCCCATGAAGAACGAGCAGGGCGGCATCGTCACCAAGGAGATGCCGATCCACGTCTCGAACGTGGCCGTGTGGAACCCCGTGACTCAGAAGGCCGATCGGGTCGGCTTCCGCGTTCTCGAGGACGGCCGCAAGGTGCGCTTCTTCAAGTCCAACGGCGAGCAGATGGGTGCCTAGAGATGGCCAAAGAGAAGACAAGCGAGAAGGCAACGAAGAAGCCAGCCGAGAAGGCAGCCGAGAAGGCAACCGAGGGCAAGGCAGCGCCGACCGGTCACCAGTCCAACGCGGGCCCGAACGCAGCCCGGCTGAAGGATGTGTACAGGAAGGAAGTGGCGCCCGCGCTGGCGAAGCAGTTCGGGTACAAGTCGCCGATGCAGGTGCCGCGCATCACCAAGATCGTCCTCAACATGGGGGTGGGCGAGGCGATCGGCGACAAGAAGCTGCTGGAGAACGCCGCGGGCGACATGCAGAAGATCGCCGGGCAGAAGCCGGTGATCACCAAGGCGCGCAAGGCCATCGCGGGCTTCAAGATCCGCGAGGGCTATCCCATCGGGTGCATGGTGACGCTGCGCCAGGACAGGATGTTCGAGTTCCTCGACCGGCTCATCACCGTCGCCCTGCCGCGCGTGCGCGACTTCCGCGGCGTGTCGGGCCGCTCGTTCGACGGCCGCGGCAACTTCAACATGGGCGTCAAGGAACAGATCATCTTCCCCGAGATCGAGTACGACAAGGTCGACAAGGTGCGGGGCATGAACATCACCATCACGACGACCGCCAAGAGCGATGCCGAAGCGAAGGCGCTGCTCGCCGCGTTCAAGTTCCCGTTCAGGAGTTAGGCCGACATGGCGAAACTGGCACTGATCAACCGCGACGCGAAGCGCCGCGCACTGGTGAAGAAGTACGCCAAGAAGCGCGAGGCGCTCGAGGCGATCATCGCCAACCCGAAGATCTCCGACGAGGACCGCTACGCGGCGCGCCTGAAGGTCCAGCAGCTCCCGCGCAACGCGAACCCGACGCGCGTGCGCAACCGCTGCGCGATGACGGGCCGGCCCCGCGGCTACTACCGCAAGTTCGGGCTCGGACGCAACAAGCTGCGCGAGTTCGCGATGCGCGGCGAGATCCCCGGCATCGTCAAGGCCAGCTGGTAAAGGTGAGGTGAACGCATGAGCATGACTGATCCCATCGCCGACATGCTGACCCGCATCCGCAATGCGCAGATGCGAGAGGAAGCGATCGTCGCGATGCCCTCGTCCAAGGTGAAGCTGGCCATCGCGAAGGTGCTGAAGGACGAAGGCTACATCGACGGTTTCAAGACGTCCGGCGACGAGGTGAAGCCGGTCCTCGAGATCGCCCTCAAGTACTACGCCGGCCGCCCCGTGATCGAGAAGATCGAGCGCGTCAGCAAGCCCGGCCTGCGCATCTACAAGAGCAAGGACGACATCCCGCGCGTGATGAACGGACTGGGCATCGCCATCGTGTCGACGTCGCGCGGCGTGATGACCGATCGCAAGGCCCGCGCCACCGGCGTCGGCGGCGAAGTCCTGTGCATCGTCGCCTGACGGGGAAACGAACATGTCGCGAATCGGCAATCATCCGATCCCGGTGCCGGCCAAGGTCGAAGTGACCCTGGGCCAGCACGAGATCACGGTCAAGGGTCCGCTCGGATCGCTCACGCGCAGCTTCCCGGAAGGCCTCTCGATCGAGAAGAACGGCGATAACCTGGTGTGCAAGGCCGCCAACGAGGAGCTCAACGCGATGCACGGCACGCTGCGCGCGCTCGTCGCCAACATGGTGAAGGGCGTGTCCGCGGGCTTCGAGCGCCGCCTGACGCTCGTCGGCGTCGGCTACCGCGCGCAGGTCGCGGGCGACAAGGTCAACCTGTCGCTCGGCTTCTCGCATCCGGTGGTGCACCAGCTGCCGCAGGGCGTGAAGGCGGAAACGCCGCAGCAGACCGAGATCGTGGTCAAGGGCATCGACAAGCAGGCGGTCGGCCAGGTCGCCGCCGAGATCCGCGCCTATCGCCCGCCGGAGCCCTACAAGGGCAAGGGCGTGCGCTATTCGGACGAGCGCGTGATCATCAAGGAAACCAAGAAGAAGTAATCCGGCATTCGGAGCAACGGGGAAATTCATGGACAAGAACGTCGCTCGACTTCGGCGCGCCCGCAAAACCCGGGCTCGCATCGCGGAGCAGCGCGCCACACGGCTCGTGGTGAGCCGCTCGAACTCGCACATCTACGCGCAGATCATCGCGCCCGAAGGCAGCAAGGTGCTCGCGAGCGCCTCGACCCTCGAGGCCGAGGTGCGCAAGGACCTCAAGAACGGCGGCAACAAGGCCGCGGCCACGCTCGTCGGCAAGCGCATCGCCGATCGCGCCAAGGCGCTCGGCATCGAGGTGGTCGCGTTCGATCGCTCCGGCTACCGGTACCACGGTCGCGTGCAGGCGCTCGCCGATGCGGCGCGTGAAGCCGGCCTCAAATTCTGAGCGGGCAACGCTTTAGGAAGAGCTCAACATGGCACGACAGCAACAGCGCAGTCAGCAGCAGGACGATCGCGGCGACGGCCTGCGCGAGAAGATGATCAGCATCAACCGCGTCACCAAGGTGGTGAAGGGCGGGCGCATCCTCGGGTTCGCGGCCCTGGCGGTGGTCGGCGACGGCGACGGCCGGGTCGGCATGGGCAAGGGCAAGGCGAAGGAAGTGCCGGTCGCTGTGCAGAAGGCCATGGAAGAGGCCCGGCGCAAGATGGTCAAGGTGCGCCTGAAGAACGGGACGCTGCATCACGCGGTCGAAGGCCGGCACGGCGCCACCAAGGTGTTCATGCAGCCCGCCGCGGACGGCACGGGCGTGATCGCCGGCGGACCGATGCGCGCCGTGTGCGAAGTGGTCGGCGTGACCAACGTGCTCGCCAAGTGCCACGGCTCGACCAACCCCTACAACCTCGTGCGCGCCACGCTGAATGCGCTCGAGAACGGCAATGCGCCCGCCGACATCGCCGCCAAGCGCGGGATGACGGTCGAGCAGCTGATGGAAGCGTGATCATCATGGCCGACAAGAAGATCCGCGTGACGCTCGTGAAGAGCATCGCGAGCTGCAAGCAGGACCATCGCGCGACGGTGCGCGGTCTCGGCCTCAAGTGGACGAACCACTCGGTCGAGGTCGAGGACACGCCGTCGGTGCGCGGCATGATCAACAAGGTGAGCTACCTCGTGAAGGTGGCGGACGCCCAGGGCAAGGGAGCCCAGTGATGCGCTTGAACACGATCAAGCCTGCCGAAGGCTCCAGGAAGGCGCGCCGGCGCGTCGGTCGCGGCATCGGCTCGGGCCTCGGCAAGACCGCCGGGCGCGGGCACAAGGGCCAGAAGTCGCGTTCGGGCGGCTTCCACAAGGTCGGCTTCGAAGGCGGCCAGATGCCGCTGCAACGGCGCCTGCCCAAGCGCGGGTTCGTCTCGCTCGCACGCAAGGACACCGCGGAAGTGCGCCTGTCCGATCTCGCGCGCCTGCCGGTGGACGAGATCGATCTTCTCGCACTCAAGTCGGCCGGTATCGTCCCCGCGCTCGCGAAGGCGGCGAAGGTGATCAAGGCCGGCGAGCTCACGAAGGCGGTGAAGCTCAACGGCATCGGTGCCACCAAGGGTGCGAAGGCGGCCATCGAAGCAGCAGGCGGCAGCATCGCCTGAACCCACGAAGGACGAACGCGTGGCAACCCAGAATCCAGCCCTGAAGAGCGGGAGCAAGTACGCCGACCTGAAAAAGCGGCTGTGGTTCCTGCTGGGCGCGCTGGTGGTCTACCGGGTCGGGACGCACATCCCGGTACCGGGGATCAACGCGTCCGTGCTCGACGAGCTCTTCCGCAACCAGCAAGGCGGCATCCTCGGCCTGTTCAACGTCTTTTCGGGCGGCGCGCTGCAGCGCTTCTCGATCCTGGCGCTGGGGATCATGCCGTACATTTCGGCCTCGATCATCATGCAGCTGTGCACGGTGGTCGTGCCCTCGCTCGAGGCGCTGAAGAAGGAAGGCGAAGCGGGTCGGCGCAAGATCACGCAATACACGCGCTACGGCACGCTCGGTCTCGCGTTCTTCCAGGCGCTCGGGCATCTCGGTCGCGCTGGAGGCGCAGCCCGGGCTCGTCATCGACCCGGGCATCGCGTTCCGGCTGGTGAGCGCCGTGACGCTGGTCACCGGCACGATGTTCCTGATGTGGCTCGGCGAGCAGATCACCGAGCGCGGCCTCGGCAACGGCATCTCGCTGCTCATCTTTGCGGGCATCGCCGCGGGCCTGCCGCACGCCATCGGCCTCACGCTCGAGCAGGCGCGCACCGGAGCGTACTCGATCCCGCTGGTGCTCGGCATCGGCGCGCTGGTGGTGGTGGTCACGGCGTTCGTGGTGTTCATGGAGCGCGCGCTGCGCAAGATCCTGGTGAACTACGCGAAGCGCCAGGTCGGCAACAAGGTCTACCAGGGCCAGAGCTCGCACCTGCCGCTCAAGATCAACATGGCCGGCGTGATCCCGCCGATCTTCGCCTCGTCGATCATCCTGTTCCCGGCGACGCTCGCGCAATGGTTCGGCAGCGGCGAGAGCACGATCTGGCTGCGCGACCTCGCGTCGGCACTCGGGCCCGGACAGCCGGTGCACGAGATCCTGTACGCGGCGGCGATCATCTTCTTCTGCTTCTTCTACACGGCGCTGCAGTACAACCCGAAGGAGACGGCGGAGAACCTGAAGAAGAGCGGGGCCTTCATCCCGGGCTACCGGCCGGGCGACCAGACCGCGCGCTACATCGAGCGCATCACGCTGCGCCTGACGCTGATCGGCTCGCTGTACCTCGTGGTCGTGTGCTTCATCCCGAACTTCCTGATCGCCTGGAAGCAGGTGCCGTTCTACTTCGGCGGCACCTCGCTGCTGATCATCGTGGTGGTCACGATGGACTTCATGACCCAGGTGCAGGCGTACATGATGTCGCAGCAGTACGAGAGCCTGCTGCGCAAGGCGAACTTCAAGGGCGGACTGCCTACGCGCTGATGGCGAAGGAAGAGACGATCCAGATGCAGGGGGAGATCCTCGAGATGCTCCCGAACGCGACGTTTCGCGTGAAGCTCGAGAACGGCCACATCGTGCTCGGCCACATCTCGGGAAAGATGCGGATGCACTACATCAAGATCCTGCCGGGAGACAAGGTGACGGTCGACATGACCCCATACGACCTGTCGCGCGCAAGGATCATTTTCAGGGCCAAGTGAGAACACCATGAAAGTGCTGGCTTCAGTCAAGAAGATCTGCCGCAACTGCAAGATCATCCGGCGCAAGGGCGTCGTGCGCGTCATCTGCACGGACCCGCGCCACAAGCAGCGGCAAGGCTAACCCCGAGACGATCGACAGGTAGACAACGATGGCCCGTATTGCAGGCGTCAACATTCCGAACCACCAGCACGCCGAGATCGCGCTCACCGCGATCTACGGCATCGGCCGGCCGCGCGCCAAGGCGATCTGCGAGGCCGCGGGCGTCGCGCCCAGCGCCAAGATCAAGGACCTGTCCGACGCCGAGATGGACAAGCTGCGCGAGCAGATCGGCAAGTTCACGGTCGAGGGCGATCTGCGCCGCGAGGTGACCATGAGCATCAAGCGGCTCATGGACCTCGGCTGCTATCGCGGCGTGCGGCATCGCCGGGGACTTCCCGTGCGCGGCCAGCGCACGCGCACCAACGCGCGCACCCGCAAGGGCCCGAAGAAGTCGCGTGCCAGCACCGGCGCCAAGCCGGCCGGCAAGTAACGGTCGAGGACACAACACATGGCAACACAGCAACCGAAGGCTGGCGCACGCGTCCGCAAGAAGGTCAAGAAGAGCGTCGCGGAAGGCATCGCGCACATCCACGCCTCGTTCAACAACACGATCATCACGATCACCGACCGCCAGGGCAATGCCCTGTCGTGGGCCACGTCCGGCGGCGCCGGCTTCAAGGGCTCGCGCAAGTCCACGCCGTTCGCGGCGCAGGTGGCGGCGGAGCGTGCGGGTCGCGCGGCGGCGGAATACGGCGTCAAGAACCTGGAAGTGCGGATCAAGGGCCCCGGCCCGGGTCGCGAGTCGGCCGTGCGCGCGCTGAACGCGCTCGGCATGAAGATCACGAGCATTTCCGACGTGACCCCGATCCCGCACAACGGCTGCCGCCCGCCGAAGCGACGTCGGATCTAGGATGACCACGCGCCGACGCGACGCCGGCGCGTACGTGTACATACGGATATCTTTGGACACAATGGCTCGATATCTCGGACCCAAATGCAAGCTGGCGCGCCGCGAAGGCACGGACCTCTTCCTGAAGAGCGCGCGCCGTTCCCTCGACTCGAAGTGCAAGCTCGAGGTCAAGCCCGGCCAGCACGGCGTGAAGTCGGGCATGCGCATGTCCGATTACGGCAACCAGCTGCGCGAGAAGCAGAAGCTGCGCCGCACCTACGGCATCCTCGAGCGCCAGTTCCGGCTGTACTTCCAGCGCGCCGCCAAGGGCAAGGGCTCGACCGGTGAAAACCTGCTGCGCCTGCTCGAGTCGCGTCTCGACAACGTGGTGTACCGCATGGGCTTCGGCTCGACGCGCGCGGAAGCGCGCCAGCTGGTCGGCCATCGCACGCTCACGGTGAACGGCAAGGTGCTCAACATCCCCTCCGCGATCGTGCGGCCGGGCGACGTGATCGCGGTCACCGAGAAGGCGCGCGGGCAACTGCGCATCCAGGATTCGCTGCAACTCGCCGAGAAGGTCGGCTTTCCCTCGTGGGTCGAGGTCGACGTCAAGAAGATGACGGGCACCTTCAAGGGCGCTCCGGATCGCTCCGAGTTCGGCCAGGACATCAACGAGAGCCTGGTCGTAGAGCTCTACTCGAAGTAACGACGCATTTAGCGGACGTGCTACGCGCCGTGCCGCTTCACGGCGCGCCAAGCGCGGCCGCTTTATGCCGCCACAGAATTTGCAGTAACCGAAAGGTCCCTAATGCAAAGCAACGCCTTGCTGAAGCCCCGCATCATCGACGTGCAGAGCACGTCGCCGTTCCACGCCAAGGTGGTGATGGAGCCGTTCGAGCGCGGCTACGGGCACACGCTGGGCAACGCGCTCCGGCGCGTGCTGCTCTCGTCGATGCCGGGCTACGCACCCACGGAAGTCCGCATCACGGGCGTGCTGCACGAATACTCGGCGCTCGACGGCGTGCAGGAGGACGTGGTCGATATCCTCCTCAACCTGAAGGGCGTGGTGCTCAAGCTGCACAACCGCGACCACGTGCTGCTCAAGCTCGCGAAGAGCGGCGAAGGCCCGGTCACGGCCGCCGACATCGAGCCCAACCACGACGTCGAGATCATCAATCCCGAGCACGTCATCGCGCACCTCACGGCCGGCGGCAAGCTCGAGATGGAGATCAAGGTCGAGCGCGGGCGCGGCTACCAGCCGGCCACCGCGCGGGTGAAGCCGGAGGGCGGCCGCACGATCGGCAGCATCCTGCTCGACGCGTCGTTCAGCCCCGTGCGCCGCGTGAGCTACGCGGTCGAGAGCGCGCGCGTGGAGCAGCGCACCGACCTCGACAAGCTCGTGCTCGACATCGAGACCAACGGCGTGGTGGAGCCCGAGCAGGCCGTGCGCTACGCCGCGTCGGTGCTGGTCGAGCAGCTGTCCGTGTTCGCCGACCTGCAGGGGTCCGAAAGCCCGGCCGCCGAGCGCGCATCGCCGCAGGTCGATCCCATCCTGCTGCGTCCGGTCGACGACCTCGAGCTCACCGTGCGCTCGGCCAACTGCCTCAAGGCCGAGAACATCTACTACATCGGCGATCTCATCCAGCGCACCGAGACGGAGCTGCTCAAGACGCCGAACCTCGGGCGCAAGTCGCTCAACGAGATCAAGGAAGTGCTGGCCTCGCGCGGCCTGTCCCTCGGCATGAAGCTCGAGAACTGGCCGCCAGCGGGTCTCGACCGCCCCTAAGCAACGAATTCGAACAAGGAAAGCGTCATGCGTCACCGCCACGGCCTGCGCAAGCTCAACCGCACCAGCAGCCATCGCCTCGCGATGCTGCGCAACATGACCAACTCGCTGCTCACGCACGAGGCGATCAAGACCACGCTGCCCAAGGCGAAGGAGCTGCGGCGGGTCGCCGAGCCGCTCATCACGCTCGCCAAGACGCCGACGGTCGCCAATCGCCGTCTCGCATTCAATCGCCTGCGCGATCGCGACGTGGTGACCAAGCTCTTCGACGAGCTCGGTCCGCGCTACCAGGCGCGCCCGGGCGGCTACCTGCGGATCCTGAAGTTCGGCTTCCGCCAGGGCGACAACGCGCCGATGGCGCTGGTCGAGCTGGTCGATCGTCCGCAGCAGGACGTGGCGGGCGCCGAAGCGGCCTGACGCGCAGCCTATCGCGCGCCCTCGCGCGCATCCCGAGCAACGCCGGACCTCGAGTCCGGCGTTGTCGCTTCAGGGGCTCGCGACCCGCCCGATCGCGCGCACCGCAACGCGGGAGCGGTGAATGCTGCGCGGCGATCGGCTACGGATCGCCGGCGACGCGCCGCACGGCGTCCAGCATGTCCTCGATGCGAAACGGCTTGCGCAGGAAGGCCTGGTAGCCGGTGCACGCGCGCGCGACGAGCTGCGGATCGAGCGAGCTCATCACGACGACGGGGATCGAGGCGAGCGGCGGCTCCCTGCGCAACGCCGCGAGCACACCCGCGCCGTCCACTCCCGGCAGCATGTAGTCGAGCAGGATCGCGTCCGGAACCGCGTCGCGGGCGAGCGCGATCGCAAGCTCGCCGTTGACCGCCGTCTCCGCCCGATAGCCCGCATCGGCGAGGATGGCCGCGAGGAGCTCGAGCAGGTCGGGCTCATCGTCGACGATCAGGACCGACTTCATGGTCGCGCGGCGAGCTCACTCCGCCGCGTGCCGGCTCGCGCGGGCACGCACGTCCTGCAGCTCGGCTTCCTGCCGCTTGCGCTCGGTGACGTCGCTCGCGATGCACACCACGCCGACGAGCTCCCCGGCGTCGTCGACGTAGGGCACGCGCGTCGCGAGGAACACGCGCCGGTTGCCGGAGAGCTCGACCTCCTCCTCGCTCGTCTCGCTCGCCCGGCGCGTCATGACGCGTACGTCGGCGGCGCGTATGGCTTCCGCATCCTCGGCGCGGGTGAAGAGGTCGCGATCCGTTCTTCCGATCACTTCCTCGCGGGGGCGTCCGAGCAGATCGAGGCTGCGCTGGTTCGCCATGACCCAGCGGCCTTCCACGTCCTTCGCGAAGATCGCGTCGTGGCTGCTCTCGGCGATCGAGCGCAGCAGGCCGTGGCTCTTGCTCGCCGCGTCCTCCAGGGCATGCCGCTCGCTGGCATCCTCGATCGCCACGGCGATGCGCGCCGCCCGCGTGCCGTCGCCCTGGACGACGGTCGCGTGCAGCACGGCCCAGAACATCGAGCCGTCCTTGCGCGAAGCGAGCTGCTCGATGCGCAGCGCCCGTTGCGCGCCGCTCACGAGGTCGCGCAATGCACGGGCGTTGTCGAGTCGGCTCGCGCGCGGCAGGACGTCGAGCAGCGTCGTGCGCTTGAGCTCCTCGCTCGAGTAGCCGGTCATGAGGGACAGGCGCTGGTTCGCGCGCAGGAAGCGGCCCGATTGCGGATCGCATTCCGCCTGTCCTATCGCGGAAGTCTCGAACAGTTGCCGCAGCTCGCGCTCGCTGCGCACGAGCTCCTGCTCCATGTCCTGCCGACGCCAGTGATAGCGCCGCATCGCGAGGTAGAGGATCGCGAGCCCGAGCACGCTCGCGGCGTTCGACAGCAGCAGGAACACGAGCCCGTAGCGCGTGCGTCGCTCCACGTCCGCCTGGCGCTCGGCGAGGATGCCGGTCCTCCTCGTTGCGCATGCCTTCGATGGCGACCTGCACCTCGTCCATGAGCTGCTTGCCGCGATTGAGCCACTCGAGCGCCTGCGCACGGTCCTCGCCCGCACGATACAGCTCGATCGTCTTCGAGAGTGCGGCGAGGCGCTGGTCGACGAGCACCTTGACCGCCTGCAGCGCACGCTGCTGCCGCGGGTTGTCGGCGACGAGGCGCTCGAGCGCGCCCAGGTAGTACGCCTGCTTCGCGACCGCGTCGACATACGGGCGCAGGAAGTGCGGCTGTCCCGACAGCAGGAACCCCCGCTGGCCGGTCTCGGCGTTCACCAGCGTGAGGTTCAGCGTCTCGAGCGCCTGCTGCACCTTGAGCGTGTGCTCGACCTGCTGCGTGGAGCGCGTGAACTCCAGGCTCGCCGAGACCAGCGCGACCGCAGCCAGCCCCGTGAGCGCGAGGCACAGCACGAAAAGGAACGTGAGCGGAAGCGGGAAGCGCGCGGATCGGGGCTCTTGCGGCATGGCCAGAACACCTGACCTCCGGTGGTCGCGACGCGTCGTGCGACCACCACCCCGTTACTCTGAGTAATTACTCCGAGTAACGGGTCGATTCATGGGAAACGCGTCCCGGCGACTGTAAGGTGAAACGGGGGGCCGCGCAACGCGCGCCGCGGCGTGCAAGGGCGCTCGCAAGGCGTGTGCCACCGCGTGCACGCCGGTGGGCGCACGCGCTCTGACGCGGACTGCGTAAGAATTGCAGCGCCGGCTGTATTTTGGGTTCGGTGCGTGCGCGAGATGCGCGGCACGGGCGCGGCGCTCGATCGCGGCCGCCGTCGATGCGAGGCGCGGCGACACCCCGGCGGGTGCGGCGATCCGAATGGCACGTGATGTGCAGTCGCGACGTCATGGCGCTCGAGACCTATCGCCGCAAGCGCAATTTCACGATCACCCCGGAGCCGGAAGGCAAGGTGCGCAAGGGCACGGCCTCCGCGCTGGCGTTCGTCATCCAGAAGCACCGCGCGAGCCACCTGCACTACGACTTCCGGCTCGAGCTCGACGGCGTGCTCCTGAGCTGGGCAGTCCCCAAGGGCCCGAGCCTCGACCCCTCGGTCAAGCGCCTGGCCATGCACGTCGAGGACCACCCGGTCGAATACGGCGACTTCGAGGGCGTGATCCCGCCGAAGCAGTACGGCGCCGGCACGGTGCTGCTGTGGGATCGCGGCGTGTGGATGCCCGAGGGCGATCCGCGCGAGGGCTATCGCAAGGGCAAGCTCAAGTTCCGCCTCGAGGGCGAGAAGCTGCACGGCATGTGGACGCTCGTGCGCGCATGGGGCGGCAAGAACCGCGACGACGCCGGGAAGTCGTGGTTCCTCATCAAGGTCGACGACGAGCACGCGCGCCGCGAGGGCCCCGAGATCACCGAGGAAGAGACGCGGAGCGTCGCGAGCGCCCGCGAGCTCGACGAGATCGCTGCGGACCCGGACCGCATCTGGCACTCGAACAAGACCGTCGCCGAGAACGTGCGCAGCGGCAAGCTGCGCAAGCCCTCGCTGCAGCTCGATCCCGGCGCCTTGCGCGGCGCGCGCAAGGCGGCGATGCCGGACGGGATCTCGCCGGAGCTCGCGACGCTCGCGAAGTCGCCGCCTGCGGGCGACGATTGGGTGCACGAGATCAAGTACGACGGCTATCGCATGCTCTGTCGCGTCGAGGGCGGCGAGGCGCGCATGTTCTCGCGCAACGGCAAGGAATGGACCGCGCAGTTTCCGACCATCGTGCGCGCCCTCGCGCGCCTGCCGGTGAAGAAGGCGTGGCTCGATGGCGAGGTCGTCATCCTGCTGCAGGACGGCCGCACGAGCTTCCAGGCGCTGCAGAACGCGCTCGGGGCCGGCGACACGAAGCGCATGGCGTGCTGGCTGTTCGATCTCGCTCTATCTCGACGGATACGACCTGCGGGCCGTCGCCGCTCGTCGAGCGCAAGCGTGTCCTCGAGCGCCTGCTCGAAGGCCGGCCTGCCGTGCTGCGCTACAGCGCGCACATCGAGGGCAGCGGTGCGGACGTCTTCGCCCAGGCCTGCAAGCTGCAGCTCGAAGGCATCGTTTCGAAGCGGCGCGATTCGACCTATCAGTCGCGCCGCGGTGCGGACTGGCTCAAGGTCAAGTGCGCATTGCGCCAGGAGATGGTGATCGGCGGCTATACCGACCCGGGGGGCTCGCGCACGGGATTCGGTGCGCTGCTGCTCGGCGTGCACGATGCTTCGGGCGAGCTGCGCTATTGCGGCAAGGTCGGCACGGGCTTCAACGAGGCGCTGTTGCGCAGCCTCAGTGCCAAGCTCGTGAAGCTCGAGACGAAGGAGACGCCGTTTCGCAATCCGCCCCGCGGCTACGAAGCGAAGGGAGCGCACTGGGTGAAGCCGGTGCTGGTCGCGGAAGTTGCGTTCACGCAATGGACGCGCGACGGTACCGTGCGCCATCCCTCGTTCCAGGGGCTGCGCGAAGACAAGCCGGCGTCCGACGTGGTGCTCGAACGCCCCGTGGAGGACGCAGGGCGGACCTCCGGCGAGGCGGATGCGCCTGGCGCGCCCGCGCCGAAAGCGACGCGCACGCGCACGAAGCGCAAAGCGGCCGCGGACGGCGTTGCCGGGCGTTGCGCTGTCGAATCCCGACAAGGTGCTCTACCCGGAAGCGGGTTACACCAAGCGCGACCTCGCGGAGTACTACGCGGCGGTCGGCGAGTGGCTGCTGCCGCATCTCGCCGATCGACCGCTCACGCTCCTGCGCTGTCCGAACGGCTGGACGCACTGCTTCTACCAGAAGCACGCGAAGGAGAGCATCCCCGATGCCGTCGAGCAGGTGAAGGTTCGCGAGAGCGACGGCACCGGCATGTACATGATGGCGAACTCCGTCCCCGCGATCGTCGCATTGCTGCAGATGGGCGTGCTGGAGCTGCATCCATGGGGCTCGAGGCGACAGCACCTCGACCGTCCGGACAGGCTCGTCTTCGATTTCGATCCCGACGAGGATCTCGGCTGGGATCCGCTCGTCGAGGCGGTCGGGCTCCTGCGCACGCTGCTCGACAACCTGGAGCTCGTGAGCTTCCTCAAGACCACGGGCGGCAAGGGCCTGCACGTCGTCGTGCCGATCGCGCCCACCTTGCGCTGGGCGACGGCCAAGGCATTCACGAAGAGCGTTGCCGACCTTCTGGTGCAGGCGTCGCCGCGCCGCTTCACGGCGCAGCTTTCGAAGGCGCATCGCGGCGGCAAGATCTTCGTCGACTACCTGCGCAATGCGCAGGGCGCGACGGCGGTCGCCGCCTACTCCACCCGTGCCAAGCGCAATGCACCCGTATCGACGCCGATCGCGTGGGAGGAGCTCGCCACCGAGGTGCGCTTCGACCATTTCAACATCCGCACCGTGCCCGAGCGGCTCGATCCGCGGCGCGATCCCTGGGCCGACATGGCCCGTGCAGCAGAGCAGCAGATCACGCCGGCGCTGCTGCGCCGCGTGGGCGTGCGCGCGCGCTGACCCGGGCCCGGAAGCAGCCACGAGGGGCGTCGGCATGCGGCGACGTCAGCCGCGGCCTACAACGCTTCGCGGTGCCGACTCAGAAGGTAACGGCGAAGCGCCCGACTTGGCCCGTCGGCTGCGCAGGCAACAATGCAGCCGTAGACACGAGTGAAGACGCGAGGAGGACCCATGTTCTCGATCTGGTGGATGCTGCTGGCGTTCGTGGTCGGCGGTTATGCCGGCGCAATCGCGGTCGCGTTGATGACGATGGCCGCACGGCAGGACCGCATTGCGTCGCAGGCGCCGGTTGCGCATCGCGCTGACCCATGCTGGCGTCGCCGTCACGGCACCTTGGGACAGTACTAGCGACGAGGTCAGTGCGTCGTCGGGGGTCGCACCTGCGCGCAAGCAGCCGGGGCGCGCTGTCCGTTGAGGATTCCCATGAGCTGGTCGATGGCGATCGGCTTCACCAGATGGTGGTGAAATCCGGCGTCCTGCACGGCCAGGCGATCGCTGTCCTGTCCATAGCCGGTGCACGCAATCAGGATCGACGAGGCGAGCGACGGCATCTCGCGCAGGCGCGCGACGACGTCGTAGCCGTTCATCCCGGGCAGCCCGAGATCGAGAAGCACTGCGTCGGGCGTGTACGTGCGCGCCGCCGCGAGCGCGGCAATGCCGTCGTTGACGACGAACACCTCGTGCCCCCATGCCGAGAGAAGCGCGCTCAGCGTCTCGGCTGCGTCGCGGTTATCGTCGACGATGAGGACTCGCCGCGCCTTCGGGCCGGCTTCCACGGCAGCAACCGCATGCGTGCACGATGAAGCGACGTTCGTCGCCGTCGGCTCGTCTGGCGCGCGCCCTTGCGGCGCGTCCGCACTCATCGCCAGCCGCTCAGGATGGAGGGCGTTGTCGTGCTGCGCGCGGGGCAGCAGCCCCGGCCGCACCGAGGTGGTGAGCGGAATCCGGACGGCGAACGTGCTGCCGCGGCCCTCGCCCAGGCTCGCGGCCGTGGCCGATCCGCCATGCAGCTCGGCGAGGCGTCGAACGAGAGCCAGTCCGAGACCGAGCCCGCTCTCGGCGCGATCGAGCCCGCGTTCGCCCTGCACGAACGGCTCGAACACGTGATCCACCAGATCGCGCGGCATGCCCATCCCGTTGTCGCTCACCTCGATCTCGCCGAAGCTGCCCGCGCGCTTCACCGCGACGCGGATGCGCCCGCCGGGCTGCGTATATTTCACCGCGTTCGTCAGGAGGTTGAGCGCGATCTGGGCGATGCGCGTGGAATCCGCAAGCACCTCGACGCCTTCGGCCGGCAGCAGCGTCTGGAGCGATTGCCGGCGTGCATGCGCGAGCGGCCGCACGGATTCCGCCACGCCCGAAACCAGGTCCTGCAGCCTCACGGCTTCGAGCTTGAGGGTGATCTTGCCCTGCGTGATCCGGCTCACGTCGAGGAGATCGTCGACCAGGCGCGAGAGCTGGCCCACCTGCCGCTCGATGACCTGTCGTGCCCACTCGCGCGTACGTGCATCGGCCTGCTCGGTGGCCATGAGATCGAGGGCGTGCCGGATGGGGTCGAGCGGATTGCGCAACTCGTGCGCGAGCATCGCGAGAAAGCCGTTGATCTGACGCTCGTTGCGCTGCAGCTCTTCGTAGCGCCGGCGGGAGGTGAGGTCGCGCGTGATCTTGGCGAAGCCGCGCAGCCGCCCTTCCGGATCCCACAACGGGGAGATCACCACGCTGGCCCAGAACCGGGAGCCGTCCTTGCGCAGCCGCCAGCCTTCCTCCTCGAAGCGACCCTGCTCGCGCGCGATCTGCAGCTCGTTCTCCGGCCAATTGCGCATGATTGCTTCGGCCGGATAGAAGATCGAGAAGTGCCGGCCGATGATCTCGTCGGCGGTATAGCCCTTGATCGCTTCGGCGCCCGGGTTCCAGCTCGTCACGACCCCGGTGGGATCGAGCATGAAGATCGCATACTCGGTCACGCCGCTCACGAGCAGGCGGAACTTCTCCTCGCTCTGGCGCAGCGCTTCCTCCTGGCGGCGGCGCTCGGTGAGATCGCGGATGATCTTCGTGTACCCCACCAGCGCGCCGTTTGCATCGCGCAGCGGGGTGATCACGACGTTGGCCCAATAGGCGCTGCCGTCGCGGCGCAGGCGCCAGCTCTCGTCCTCGAAGCGTCCCGCACGCTCGGCCTCGGCGAGCTCGTGCTGGGGCCAGCCGCGCGCGAGCGCGTCGGGCGGGAAGAAGACCGCGATGTGCTGCCCGAGCGCTTCCTCGGCCGCATAGCCAGTGATGCGCGTAGCGCCGACGTTCCAGGTGACGATCCGGCCCTGCGGGTCGAGCATCAGGATGGCGTAGTCCGTGACCGAATCGATCAGCAGGCGGAAGCGCTCCTCCAGATCGCGCTGCGCCTCCTTGAGATGGGTGCGCCGAGTCATGGCGCGACGCGTGCCGCGCGCTGCGCGACGCGCGAGCTGCGCCGCGTTCCCCGCGGTCGCACGACAGCGCAACCATGCGACCAACGCAGAGAGGCCCGACTCGAGCGCCGGGCCCCGATGTCTGCGCAGTTATCGCGTTCAGCCCGGTTCGTCATCCTGGTTCCGGCCCGCAGCATAGTAGGTGAACTCGGCGGCCTCGGGTTGCGGGACCGCCGCAATGCCGAGGTAGCGATCGAGAAACCGTTCGAGGCGCATGCGACTGGTCGGGAAGCGACCCGGGTAGCGCTCGATGCCGGCCTCGACGGCCAGGCGGTTGGCGTCGTTGACCGCATGCGCGCGCATGGCGATGTACCGATCGATGAAGTGATGGAGCGCGAGCGGCTCGTACGCGATCGTTTCCGTGCTCATGACGCCTCCTGCTCGTTGTCGCCGAGCGCTCCGATGCGGCACGCTGCCGGGTCGACGCCGGAGAGCTGCGGGATCCGGCGCAGCCGCGGGCCCGCGGCGAAGTCGATGAAGCGCTCGATGTCCATCCGCCGCGCCGGCAAACCGCCCGGGAAGTGCGTGATGGCGCGCATCACGATCGCGCGGTTCGCGGCGATCGGCTCCAGCCGTCGCGCGCGCAGGTAGCGCTCGATGAAGCGCTCGAGGCCGTCGCTGTCGTCGGCGACGGGAGCGCGTCCCCGCGGACCGGGGAACGGGATGATGATCGCGCCGGCCATCAGCGAACGCCGGCGCTCATGCCGCAGGTCGCAGGCAATCGCGGTCGAGCTCGCCGTCCATGGCGGGCGTGCCGGGTGCGACGGTGCTGCTGCTCAAGTGTTCCACGATGCCATCCGGGCAGGGCCCTTGCGGGCAATGTCGTGCAATGTCGCACTCGGTTCCGAGCGCGTAGAGTCAGCCCCGGCGGGGTCTTGCTGTAAGACTCGGACTACACGGCGGGCGTGGCATTGCCGGCGCGTAGAATCGGGCCATTCCCACCACCGTTGCGATCCTTGCTGCTCCTCCTGCGCTCGCCCAATCGAATCCAGGCATACATGCTGCGCGACATCCTGGGCATGCACGGCATCAAGGCGCACGTGTTCAACGAGCACATGTCGAGCATTGTCGGCGATGTGCCGCCGGAAGTGGCACTATCCGCAGCTATGGCTCGACGACGAGGCCGATCTCGAGCGCGCACGCGAGGTCCTGCGCGCCCACGCGGCCGCAAGCCGCCGCCGCGGCTCGCTGTTCTGCCCGCGCTGCAACGAGGAGAACCCCGCGAACTTCGAGGTGTGCTGGAACTGCGGGGCGGTGTTGTGAGCCGCCTCAGCCGGCGAGGGTGGGCACGATGCGCTCGCCGATCGCCCGGCCGGACTTGATGCAGTCGCCCACCGACACGCCACCGCGGTAGTTGGCGCAGAAGAAGAGCCCGGGGACCGCGGCTTCGCACGCCTCGACCGCCGCGATGCGCCCGAGGTGTCCGAGTGCGTACTGCGGTATGGCTCGCGGCCAGCGCGTCACGGCTTCCCACAGCGGCGTGCCCGCACCCGCCAGCGCGGCGAGCTCTTCGCGCACGACCCCCGCGACGTGGGCGTCGGTCCAGCCCACCACCTCCGGATTGCGCTTGCCGCCGGTGAACGTCGTGAGCAGGACGGTGCCTTCGCGTGCCCGTCCCGGAAACATGCTGCTCGAGAACAGGCTGCCGAGGATGCGACGGTGCTCCACGCGCGGCACCAGGAAGCCGAAGCCGTCGAGCGGATGCCGCACTTCCGAGCGCCGATAGAGCGATGCCACGACCGCGATCGGTGCGTACTCGATGGCGCGCAACGCATCCGCCGCCGGGGCATTGAAGGCCGCGACGAGCCCGGCCGCGACATCGGCGGGAACCGCAAGCACGACGGCGCGGGCGCGCACGGAAAACGGTGCGCCCTCGCTCGCCCCTGCGATCACGAACGTGCCGTCGGGCTCGCGCCGCAGCGCCTCGATGCGCGTGGCGAGATGCATGCGCGGCAGCGCGCGCGCGAGGCCGTCGGGCAACGTCTGCATGCCGCGCAGGAACGAGAAGCTCCCCGCCGTGTTCTTCGCCTGCTCCGCGTTGCGCTTGCGCTCCCGCGCGCCCTTGATCTGGCCCTTGATGAGGCTGCCGTACTTCTGCTCGAGCGCATGCAGGCGCGGGAATGCGGCCGGCACGGAGATCGCATTCGGATCGCCCGCATAGATGCCGGCCACGAACGGATCGATCGCGTAATCGAGGAACTCGTTGCCCAGGCGGCGGCGCACGAATTGCGCGATCGACTCTTCCGTCTCCGGAGGCGCGGGCGGGATGAACGGCTCGCGCGCGAGGCGCAGCTTCGCGCGCAGGGTGAACGCACGCGTGGTCAGGAATGCGCCGGGCGAGGTCGGCAACGCGATGGGCTCCCCGTCGCGCACGATGAACCGCCGCGACGCGATCGCGCTCGCGTTGACCCGCTGCTCGAGAATGCCCGCGCGCTGCAGCAGATCGTTGATGACCGGGCTCGTGTCGAGCGTGCTGTTGGGACCGAGCTCGTAGAGCGCGCCGTCGCGTTCCTGCGTGCCGATGACGCCGCCCGCGCGCTCGCCGCGTTCGACCACGACGACATCGCGTCCGGCCCGGGCGAGCTCGAAGCCGGCGACGAGGCCGGAGATGCCGGCGCCGACGACCACCACGTCGCAATCGGGCGTCATCCCGCTCGCGCGAGATCGCGCGCTTCGTAGTGCTGCGTTCCCTGCCATTTCCAGTGCCTGCAGGTGATTGGGGTTCAATGCCAGTGTCCTGTGCGGCGACCCGCCGCTGCGTGTATCGCCCCGATTATCGCGGGTCGTGAAAGCAAAAGGCGAGGCTCGAGCCCAGCCTTTGCCCCACGTCAACGGCGGCCTGCTTGGACGCCGCTGCCGTCGCAGCGGTTGAGCGCGGCGACGGCGCAATCACCCGCTGCTCCGCTTGCCGCGGCAGGTGAGGGCGCGTCACGCGACGCGATGCGTTGAATCGTCGCTTGCCAAAAGTCAAGCACCACCCGCTTTCTCCTTCGTGGCGGCCGACGACGGCAGTATGTTTGTGACTGATGCAACGTGCCGCCACGGCATCGACATTCCCGGAAGGCGCCCTGTGACCAAACGCATGACCGCGAGCCGGAAGCGCAACCTCCTGATCCTGGGAGGCGTTGCGGCGCTGGCGTTCCTGTTCCTTCTGCTCGGTCCGCCCCAGGTGCTTGCACGCACCGAAGCGCCGACCTTCTGCGGCGGATGCCACACGATGCAATCGCAATACGAGGCCTGGTTCCATGCCGGCGCCCATCGGCGAAAGAATTGCGTGGACTGCCACCTGCCGAACGACAACGTGGCCGTGCACTACCTGTGGAAGTCCATCGACGGGATGAAGGACGTGATCCTCCAGTACTCGGGCGCGTACCCCGAGCAGACGAAGCTGAGCGCACATGGAACCCAGGTCGTACGAGGCAATTGCATCCGATGTCACGCGGCTGCCGTCGAGATGATCGACCAGGATCGCAATTGCTGGGAATGCCACAGGAGGCTCATGCACAAGAGGAGCGGAGCGATCGAGACCAGTTGATCCGGCGGCGCATGGCTGCCGGTCGTGAGCAAGATCGATGCGATAGGGACCTGGCGATGAACAGAGCAAAAGTCTGGCTGATGATGGGTGCGGTTGCCTGTGCGGCTTCGCTGCTCGGTTGTGCGGAGCAGAAGAGCGAGCCGGTGAGGACGGTCAACATTCCGGCGAACGAGATGGACCCGGCGGTCTGGGGCAAGGCCTATCCGACCGAGTACGAGTTGTGGAAGAAGACCGAAGAGGCCGACGCCGGCGGGGAAGAGCGTCTACAAGAAGGGGTGGGATGCCGACAAGGTCACGTACGACAAGCTGTCGGAATTCCCGTACCTGGCGCTGCTGTTCAACGGGTGGGGTTTCGGCGTCGAATACAACGAGCCCCGCGGCCACGCGTACATGCTGCGCGATCAGCTCGAAGTGGACCCATCGCGGATCAAGGCGGGCGGCGTATGCCTGAGCTGCAAGACGCCGTACGCGCCTGCACTGGCGAAACAGCAAGGACGCGACTATTTCGCGAAGCCGTACAAGGAAGTGCTCGCGACGATCCCGGAACAGCACAGGACCCTCGGCGTGGCGTGCATCGACTGCCACGACAACAAGGACATGTCGCTCAGGATCTCGCGGGACTTCACGTTGGCGGTCGCGCTGAAGGACATGGGGCGAGACCCGGAATCGCTCACGCGGCAGGAGAAGAGAACGATCGTCTGCGCGCAATGCCACGTGACCTACAACATCCCGAAGGACAAGGAGATGCACTCCACGGGGCTGTTCTTCCCGTGGCAGAACAGCAAGTGGGGCGCGATCACCATCGAGGACATCATCAAGAAGATCCGAAGCGACGATTCCTACGGGGAATGGACGCAGAAGGTCACCGGTTTCAAGCTGGGATTCATCCGCCATCCCGAGTTCGAGCTCTTCTCGAACAACAGCGTGCACTGGAAGGCCGGCGCGGCTTGCGGCGACTGCCACATGCCGTATACGAAGGTCGGCGTGAACAAGGTCTCCGACCACCGCATCATGAGCCCGCTCAAGAACGACATGAAGGCCTGCGTGCAGTGCCACACCGAGGGCGCCGAGTGGCTGAAGGGACAGGTCACCGCCATCCAGGATCGGACCGTCGCGCTGCTGAACCGGTCCGGCTACGCGACCGCCACCGTGGCCAAGCTGTTCGAGATCGCCAACAAGGCGAAGGCGGAAGGCAAGAACATCGATCAGGCCCTCTACGACCAGGCGAAGGACTACTACCTGGAAGCGTTCTATCGGACCATCTACATCGGGGCGGAGAACTCCGTCGGCTTCCACAATCCCACCGAGGCGCTGAGAGTCCTCGGTGACTCGACGGCCTTCGCCGGCAAGGCCGAGGGTCTGCTCCGGCAGGCGCTCGCCAAGTCAGGCGTGGACGTGCCGATCACGGTAGACCTCGAGCTCAAGAAGTACCTCGACAACAGGGGCGACAAGAAGCTCATGGGCCATCCGGAATTCGAGATCAAGGATCCGACGCATGTCCAGGAGCGGTTCCTGACGAGCTCGTTGGCCAACTGAACGGCGGCACAGGAGCTTGCCAGGGGTGGCAAGCTCCGTTTCCGGGCTGACGCGGCAGGCGAGCGTCGTCGACCCAGGGCCGCGACCCGACCCGGGGTCGATTCGCGTCAGGGCACGGTGCGATCGATGACGACGTCGATGCCGGTCGTGCCGGGCTTCACCGGCGGCGGACACGCCTTCGAGATCGCCGCTCGCGGGCATCGCGTTGCCGGTCTTCGAGATGCGCGCACCGACGACCACCTGATCGAAGTTCGACAGCGTCATCTGCGGCGTCATCGCCATCGAGTCGTCGAGCGAGAACTTCGCCGGCAGGTCCTTCACCTCGCGCCTGCAGGATCGCGAGCGGCATGCGCGAGCCTTCGGCCGGACGGGCGAAGATGAACACCATGTCGTTCGGCGATGCCTTGGCGACGAGCTCGGGACTGAGCTTCACGACGCCTTCGACCTTCGCGTTCGACGCGGCCTTCGCGGGGGCGGCGCCGGTGCTCGCCTGCCGCCGCGGCCATGGCTGCTGCGGGTGAGGACGCGGGCGCGGTGGCGGTCGCCGGCTCGGGCGCGGCGGCGGGCATGCCGGCGAGCTGGCGTGCTTCCGCGATGCTGGAGTCGAGCGACTTCGACATGTCCACGCCGGGCGGGATGACCTTCTTCAGGTCCTCCCAGTAGGTGACCGCCTGCTTGAAATCCTTGCGATCGAACGCTGCGGTGCCGGCGAGCGCGAGCGCCTTCCAGTACGTCGGGTCCACCTGAAGGGCCTTGGTGACGAGCTCGGTCGGCTTGCCCTGCAGCGACTTCTGCATCGCGCCCAGGGCATCGGCGTAATCGGCGAGCAGGGGCGCGTCGTCCGGTGCGAGCGCGGTGGCGCGCTCGAACGCGGGGACCGCCTCGCTGTAGCGTCCCATGGCGTAGTACGTGCGCGCGAGGATCACCCAGCCCTCGACGTTGCCGGGCTCGTTCTTGAGCTTGGCCACGAGCTTCTCGACCATCGCGTTGACCTGCGCGGGCGAGAGATCGTGCTCCTGCTGGGCCGCGACCTGCGTCTCGGGGCTGAACGCGGCGTGATCGCCCCACAGCACATACAGCACCAGCGCGGCGGCCGGCACGACGGCCGCAACCGCAATGGCGGTGCGCCAGCCGGCATGGGTCGACGCGGCAGGCGTGGCGACCTGTGCCGGCGCGGATTCCTCGAGCACGCGCTGCTCGAGCTCGCGCTTCGCCTGCTCGTATTGCTCGCGGGCCACGGCACCGCCCGCGTAATCGCTTTCGAGCTCCTTCAGCTGGTCGCGCAGGATGGCGACGTTGGACGCCTCGCGCCCGACGCTGGCCCGATGGCGGTGGCGCAGCAGCGGAACGACGACCCAGGCGAGCGCGATCGCCACCATGACGATCGCAATGACGACGAACGTGATCACGTGGCTTCTTTCGTAGTGTCGGCGGCGAGCAGCCTTGCGGCGCGCTCGTGTTGTTCCGGAGTGAGCGGCGGCTCGTCGCCTTCCCGCTTGCGGGCGCGCAGCACGCGCACGAGGACGAACACGCCGATGACGAGCAGCACCGCCGGCCCGCCCCACAGCAGCGCCGTGGTCGCCTTGAACGGCGGGCGGTACAGCACGAAGTCGCCATAACGGTCGACCATGAACTGGATGATCTCCGCGTCGGACTTGCCGGCCGCGATCTGCTCGTGCACGTCGCGCCGAAGATCGGCGGCGAGCTCGGCATTGGACTCGGCGATCGTCTGGTTCTGGCAGACGAGGCAGCGCAACTGCGACTCGAGGTGCACCGCGCGCTTGGCGGCGACGGGGTCGTCCTGGGTCGGCACGGCTTCCTTCGCGTGCGCGCCGAAGGCGACGAGCGCAAGCGCCAATGCAACGAGAGCGACACGCAACGGATTCATCATGATGCCTTCTGCAGCTCGCGCACGAGCGGAATGATCTTCTGCTGCAGCGCCTCGACCGTGACCGGGCCGATCTGCTTGTAGCGGATGGTGCCCTGCTTGTCGATCACGAACGTCTCGGGCACGCCGTACACGCCGTAGTCGATGCCGACGCGCCCGTCGCGGTCGACGATCGACAGGTTGTACGGATCGCCGTTCTGCGTGAGCCACTTCATGCCCGCGGCGCTCTCGTCCTTGTAGTTGAGGCCGATGATCGGAACGATCTTCGTCTTCGCGAGCTCGACCAGGATCGGGTGCTCCTCGCGGCAGGAGACGCACCACGACGCCCAGACGTTGAGCAGCCACACCTGGCCCTTCATGTCGCCGGTGGAGAGCGTCTTGTCCGGCTCGTGCAGCCGCGTCAGCTTGAACTGCGGCGCCGGCTTGTCGATGAGCGGCGAAGGCACCTCGCGCGGATTGAGGCCGAGGCCCACGAACAGGAACACCACCAGGACGATGAAGACGCCCAGCGGGATGAGGAACTTGTTCACGACTCGGGCTCCTTTACGCGGCAGGCGCAGCACCCGCGCGCTCGAGCCCGGAGACGTCGCGCCGGGCGAACGCGCGATAGCGCCGGTCCGACAGCGCGAGGAAGCCGCCCAGCGCCATCAGGATGCAGCCCGCCCAGATCCAGTTCACGAACGGCTTGCTGTAGATGCGCACGCTCCATGCACCGCCCGCGACGGGCTCGCCCAGCGAGACGTAGCGGTCGCCGAACAGGCCCGACTGGATGTCGGCTTCGGTCATCGGCATGCCGCCGGCGTTGTACGTGCGCTTCTCGGGATACATCGTCGTCTCGTGGACGCCGTTGCGGCTCACGTCGACGATCCCGCGGGCCGCCCTGTAATTGGGCCCGGTGGTCTCGGTGACGCCGTCGAAGCGGAACGTGTCGCTGCCGAGGGTCAGCGTGTCGCCCACGGCCATGCGCACGTCGCGCTCCGCTTCGTAGCCTTTCACCAGCGTCACGCCCACGATGAACACGGCGATGCCGAGGTGCGCGACCACCATGCCCCAGTAGCCGCGGGGCTGGCGAGCGAGCTGGCTCGCGATGCCGCTGCGCACGCCGCGCATGCGCTCGCGCACGTTCACGAAGGTGGAGGTCACGATCCAGAGCGAGAGCAGCAGGCCGAAGCTCACCATCGGCCGGAACTCGCCGCCGATGAGGGGCAGCAACAGCGCGGTAACGACCGCCACCGCCAATGCCCAGCGCAGGCGCTTCCAGAGGTCAGGCAGCTCCGCCTTCTTCCAGCGCGCGATCGGGCCGATGCCCATCAGGAAGATGAGCGGCGTCATCACCGGCACGAACACGCTCGCGAAGTAGGGCGGGCCGACGGAGATCTTGCCGAGGTTGAGCGCATCGAGGAACAGCGGATAGAGCGTGCCGAGCAGCACGGAGCCCGCCGCGACCACGAGCAGCACGTTGTTGGCGAGCAGCATGGTCTCGCGCGAGACCACGTCGAACTGCCCGCCCTTGCCGACCTTGGGCGCGCGCACTGCGAAGAGCGCGAGCGAGCCGCCGATCACGATCACCAGGAACACGAGGATGAAGACGCCGCGGCGCGGATCGGTCGCGAACGCGTGCACCGAGGTGAGCACGCCGGAGCGCACGAGGAACGTGCCGAGCAGCGACAGCGAGAACGCGCAGATCGCGAGCAGCACCGTCCACGCCTTGAACGTGCCGCGCTTCTCCGTGACGGCGAGCGAATGCACGAGCGCGGTGCCGACGAGCCACGGCATGAAGGAGGCGTTCTCGACCGGATCCCAGAACCACCAGCCGCCCCAGCCGAGCTCGTAGTACGCCCACCAGCTGCCGATCATGATGCCGATCGTGAGGAAGCTCCAGGCGAGGGTGGTCCACGGCCGCGACCAGCGCGCCCACGTGGCGTCGAGGCGGCCGCCGATCAGCGCGGCGATGGCGAACGCGAACGCGACCGAGAACCCGACGTAGCCCATGTAGAGCATCGGCGGATGCATCACCATGCCCGGATCCTGCAGCAGCGGATTCAGGTCGCGGCCATCGGCCGGCGCCGGGAAGATGCGCTCGAACGGATTCGACGTGAGCAGCAGGAAGAGCAGGAAGCCGACCGACACGAGCCCCATCACGCCGAGCACGCGCGCGACCATCTCGTCGGGCAGGTGGCGACTGAAGAGCGACACCGCGAGCGTCCACGCGGAGAGCATGAACACCCACAGCAGGATCGAGCCTTCGTGCGAGCCCCACGTCGCCGCGAAGCGGTACTGCACCGGCAACTGCGAATTGGAGTTCGTCGCGACGTTCAGCACCGAGAAGTCGTTGCTGACGAACGACCACGCGAGGCACACCCACGCGAGGCCGACGAACAGGAACTGGCCTTGCGCGACGGGACGCGCGAGCCCCGTCCATGCCGGGATGTTGCGCGCGGCGCCGACGAGCGGCAGCGTGCCGAGGATGGCCGCGAGCAGCAGGCCGAGGATGAGGGCGAAGTGACCGATTTCGGGAATCATGGAGGGCTCGTCAGCGAACCAGCGTCTTGGCGGTCTGTTCGGCAACCGCGTTCCCGTGCGCCTTCTTCACCGCGTCGGCGGCTTCCGGCGGCATGTAGTTCTCGTCGTGCTTCGCCAGCACTTCGCTCGCGTGGAACACGCCGTCGGGCCCCATCTTGCCCTGCGCGACCACGCCTTTGCCTTCCTTGAACAGGTCGGGAAGGATGCCGGTGTACGTCACGGGAATCGTCTTCGCCGTGTCGGTGACGTTGAACTGCACCGTGAGGCCGTCGGTGCCGCGCTTGAGGCTCTTCTCCTCGACGAGTCCGCCGACGCGGAACGCGCGCCCGTGCGGGACCTCGTTGTTGGCGACCTGTGTCGGGGTGAAGAAGAACACGAGGTTCGACTGGAATGCGTTGAGCACCAGGCCGACCGCGACCGCGATCACGGCCACGCCGGCGCCGATCCATGCAAAACGACGGTGACGCGCTTTCATCGTGCAGCCTCCGAAGCGGGAAGGTTGGGGGTGTCGAGCCCGCCCATGCGCGCCTCTTCCAGCGCGCGGCGACGGCGGGCACGCAGGCCCAGGACTTCGACCGCAAGAACGAGGGCGGTAACGCCGTACGCGCCCCAGACGTAGAAACCGTAACCACCCATGGCGAAGAATTCAGCCATCCGTGTCTCTCCTCATGCCGCCCTGACTTCCGGCAGGTCGTCGATCCAGGCGCTGCCACGCTCGCGCTCGAGCATGATCGTGCGCACGCGATAGAGCGCCACCGCGATCGAGTACAGCCACGCGGCGAGCGACAGGATCAGCATGCCGGTGAGCATCGTCGCGGCCATCTTCGGTGCGGCAGTGAGACTCACCGACGAGCCCTGATGCAGCGTGTTCCACCACTTCACCGAAAAATAGATGATGGGGACGTTGATCGCGCCGACAAGCGACAGCACCGCGCACGCGCGATCGGCGCGGCGCGGATCGTCGATCGCGTTGCGCAGGGCGATGATCCCGAAGTACAGGAACAGCAGGATCAGCTCCGAGGTCATGCGCGCGTCCCACGCCCAGTAGGTGCCCCAGGTGGGACGGCCCCACAGCGAGCCCGTCCACAGCGCGATGAAGGTCATCAGCGCGCCGGTGGGCGCGATGGCCTGCGCCATCATCGCGGAGAGCCGCGTGCCGAACCCCAGCGCGAGCGCGCCCCAGAACGCCATCACCAGGTACAGGAACATGGACATCCACGCCGCGGGCACGTGGATGAAGATGATCCGGTAAGCCTCGCCCTGCTGGAAATCGGTCGGCGCGATGCCGAGGCCGATCACGACACCGATGACGGCGAGCGCCGCGGCGGGCCACGCGAACCACGGAATCATGCCGCCCGGCGAGCGGATAGAACGTGGCGGGCGAAGCGAACCTGAACCAGTTGAGCGAGGCCATGGCGATGGATCAGTCGAGCGCGATGCGAACGGCCGCAGCGGCCGCGAACGGCGCGCCGACGACGGCGATGAGAAAGCCTGCGCCGAGCAGCGACAGGTTGGCGGTGGCGCCGAGACCCGCACGCACGGCGTCGACCGCGCCGGCGCCGAAGATCAGCACGGGCACGTAGAGCGGCAGGACGAGCAGCGCGAGAAGGCTCCCGCCGGCGCGCAGGCCCAGCGTGAGCGCGGCGCCGATCGCGCCCAGCAGCGACAGGATGGGCGTGCCGAGGACGAGCGCGGCCATGAGCACGACGAGCGATTCCGCATCCATGGCGTACTGGATGCCGAGCAGCGGCGCGAGCAGCGCGACCGGCAATCCGGTGGTCAGCCAGTGGGCGAGGATCTTGCCGCCGACGAGCGCTTCGAGCGGATGCGGGGAGAGCGCGATCTGCTCGAGCGTGCCGTCGCCGTAGTCGGCGGCGAACAGGCGCGGGAGCGACAGCAGCGACGCGAGCAGCGCCGCGACCCACAGCACGCCGGGACCCATGGTCGCGAGCAGGTTGCGCTCGGGCGTGGTCGCAAGCGGGAAGAGCGACACCACGATGACGTAGAACAGGAGCTGCACGCCGAGCTCGGAGCGCGAGCGCAACGCGAGCTTGAGATCGCGCGCGACCGCCCAGCGCACGCCGCGCAGGATGTCGCCCGTGGGCATTGCGGCCGTCGACGTCGGTGCAGCGGCCAGCACGGGCGGTCGGCAGCGTTCATCCGTCGCGCGCTCATGCCGCCAACGCCAGCGAGCGCATGTGCGCCTGCGGCAGATCGAGCGGCGTGTGCGTCGCCGCGATCGCCATGCCGCCGGCGTGGACGTGATCGGCGACGATCTTCGCGAGCAGGGCGGTGCCCGCCGTGTCGAGCGCGGTCACCGGCTCGTCGAGCAGCCACAGCGCGCGCTTCACCAGCGTGAGGCGTGCGAGCCCGATGCGACGGCGCTGTCCCTGCGACAGCACGCGCGCCGGCAGCGAGCGCTGCCGCGTCAGCGACACGGCATCGAGGGCGCTGCGCACGGCGTCGCGGTCGACGTGATCTTCGGCCAAGCCCACGAGAGCGGTAAGGTTTTCCTCGGCGGTGAGCTCGTCCTTGAGGGCGGGATGATGGCCGGCAAAGGCGAGCGCGCCGCGCAGCACCGGATCGAAAGGTCGCACCGCCTGGCCGTTCCAGCGGATCTCGCCTGCGGCCGGTGCCGACAGCCCGGCCAGCATGCGCAGCAGTGTGGTCTTGCCCGTGCCGTTGGCGCCGGTGATCACCAGCGCCTCGCCCGGCCTGACGGCAAACGACAGCCCGGTGAAGAGCCGGGTGTGGCCGCGGCGCGCGGCGAGCTGGTGGGCTTCGAGCATGGGAGGAGTGGGCCGTCGGAGGCGCGTTCGAGGAGAGCTTCGGGCGCCGTTTTGACAGGGGCGATTATATCGGTTGACCCCCTTGCGACTTTGCGCGCGGTCAAGGCGGTGTAACCGGGAGTGTAACGGCCCGCGAGACGTTTTCGCCGACCGGACAAAAGCCCTTGCTATCATCGACACCCGCCCGATTGCGGGTCCGGGAGCCTTGAGCATGACCGACAGCGATATCCGCGAAGCCGCCCTCGAGTACCACCGCCAGCCGCCGCCGGGCAAGATCTCGGTGGTCCCCACCAAGCAGCTCATCAACCAGCGCGACCTCGCGCTTGCGTATACGCCGGGGGTTGCCGCTGTCTGCGACGAGATCGTGCGCGATCCCGCGGAAGCGCGGAATCTCACCGGACGGGGCAACCTGATCGGCGTGGTCACCAACGGCACGGCGGTGCTCGGTCTCGGGCCCATCGGGCCGCTCGCGGCGAAGCCGGTGATGGAAGGCAAGGCGGTGCTGTTCAAGAAGTTCGCGGGGATCGACTGCTTCGACATCGAGATCGACGAGCTTGATCCCGACCGCCTCGTCGAAATCATCGCCTCGCTCGAGCCCACGTTCGGCGGCATCAACCTCGAGGACATCAAGGCGCCGGAGTGCTTCTACGTGGAGCGCAAGCTGCGCGAGCGCCTGCGCATCCCCGTCTTCCACGACGACCAGCACGGCACCGCGATCGTCGTCGGCGCGGCGATCCTCAATGGCCTGCGCGTGGTCGGGAAGGACCTGTCGCAGATCAAGCTGGTCGCATCCGGTGCCGGCGCTGCGGCGCTCGCGTGCCTCGATCTGCTCGTGAGCCTCGGCGTTCCCGTCGAGAACATCTGGGTGACCGACATCGCGGGCGTCGTCTACGAGGGCCGCAAGGAGCTCATGGACGAGAACAAGGCGCGCTACGCGAAGCCGACGCAGGCGCGCACGCTCGCCGAAGTGCTGCCCGGCGCGGACGTGTTCCTCGGCCTGTCCGCAGCGAAGGTGCTCAAGCCCGAATGGCTGCCGAGCATGGCGCCCAATCCGCTGATCCTCGCGCTCGCGAATCCCGAGCCGGAGATCATGCCCGCGCTCGCCAAGGAAGCGCGCCCGGACGCGATCATCGCGACGGGACGCTCCGACTACCCGAACCAGGTCAACAACGTGCTCGTGTTCCCGTTCATGTTCCGCGGGGCGCTCGACGTTGCGGCGACGCGCATCAACGAGCCGATGAAGGTCGCGGCCGTGCACGCGCTCGCCGACCTTGCGATGGTGGAGCAGTCGGACATCGTCGCGCAGGCCTACGGCACGGCCGACGTGCAGTTCGGTCCGGAGTATCTCATCCCGAAGCCGTTCGATCCGCGCCTCATCGTGAGCATCGCCACCGCCGGTCGCGCGCGCGGCGATGGAATCGGGGGTGGCGACGCGCCCCATCGAGGACTGGCAGGCGTACCGGCAGCGGCTCACCACGTTCGTGTATCACTCCGGCCTGCTGATGAAGCCCATCTTCACGGCGGCCCAGAACGCGCCCAAGCGGATCGTGTACGCCGAGGGCGAGGACGAGCGCGTGCTGCGCGCCGTGCAGGTGGTCGTGGACGAGAAGCTCGCCAAGCCGATTCTCGTCGGCCGGCCCGCCGTGCTGGAGAGCCGGGTCAAGCGCTTCGGCCTGAGGATGAAGGCAGGCGCGGACTTCGAGATCATCAACCCCGAATACGATCCGCGCTACAAGGCGTACTGGCAGGAGTATTACCGCCTCACGCAACGCAAGGGGATCTCGCCGGAGTACGCGAAGATCGAGATGCGCCGGCGGCACACGCTGATCGGCGCGATGATGATCCACCAGGGCGACGCCGACGGCATGCTCTGCGGGACCTACGGCACGCATCACATCCATCTCGAGTTCATCGACCAGGTGATCGGGCTGCGCCGCGGCGTGAAGACCTACGCCGCGATGAATGCGGTGATGCTGCCTTCGCGCACGCTGTTCATCGCGGACACGTACGTCAACGCGGATCCGACGGCCGAGCAGATCGCGGAGATCGCGCTGCTCGCTGCGGAAGAGATCCGCAGGTTCGGCCTCACGCCGAAGGTGGCGCTGCTGTCGCATTCGAGCTTCGGCACGAGCGACCACCCGCAGGCGAAGAAGATGCAGTACGCGCTCGCCCTGCTGAACGCGCATGCGCCGGAGCTCGAGGTGGAAGGGGAGATGCACGGTGATGCGGCGCTTTCCGAGCGCGTGCGCCTGGCGGCGTTTCCGAACACCCGGCTGCGCGGGGAGGCGAACCTGCTGATCATGCCCGACATCGGCGCCGCGAACATCTCGTTCAACTTGCTGAAGACGGCGGTCGGCGGGGGCGTCACGCTCGGGCCGGTCCTGCTCGGCGTCGGTGCGCCGGTGCACATCCTGACGCCGTCGGCGACCGTGCGGCGCATCGTCAACATGACGGCGCTGACGGTCGTGGACGCGGAGATGGAGCGGCAGGCGGGCGCGGCCTGAGACCGTCGCATCGCTGCTCCGGCTGCGCGGGCAGCGCGCGTGCGATCTCAACCGTTGTCGGCGAACCCGGGATAGAGCGTCATGCCGCCGTCGACGAACAGCGTCGTGCCGGTGACGTAGTCCGCGAGGTCGGAGACGAGCCACAGCACGGCCTGCGCCACGTCCTCGGGCTCGCCCACGCGGCCGTACGGGATGAGCTCGAGGAGCTTCGCCGCGGCGTCCGGTGTTTCCCATGCGGACCGATTGATCGGGGTGCGGATCGCGCCGGGCGCCACGCTGTTGACGCGAATGCGGCGCGGGGCGACTTCCTGCGCAATGCTCTTCATGAGCAGCGCAACCCCGCCTTTCGACGCCGCATAGTTCGCGTGCCCCGCCCAGGGAATCACCTCGTGCACCGAGCTCGTGCACACGATGCGCCCGCGCGCACGCGAGCGTTCGCTCGGCGGTTGCGCATCGAACCGGCGGATCGCCTCGCGCATGCACAGGAAATGGCCGGTGAGATTGACGTCGATGACGCGCTGCCAGTCCGCGCGCGACATCGCCTCGATGCGCGCGTCGCGCTGCAGGCCGGCATTGGCGACCAGCACGTCGATGCGCCCGAAGGCCTGCACGAAGCGCTCGAACATCGCCTGCACCTCGGCTTCGTCCGCGACGTCGGCGTGCAGCGTGATCGCCTCGCCACCGGCCGCGCGGATGCGCGTGGCGACGGCTTCCGCGGCTTCCGGCGCCGAACGATAGTTGATGCCGACACGCGCGCCGGCGCCGCCAAGCGCGATCGCGATGGCGGCGCCGATGCCGCTGCTTGCGCCGGTCACGAGCGCCGCCTCGCCCGCGAGTGTCAGTCCTGTCTGCATGGTCCGGCCTTTCGCTGCGTTGGAAATGCAGGGACGGGAAGATTCCGTGCATGGTACGTCGCCCGGCGCCGCATCCGGGCGATCGGCGCCGAGGCTGCCGCGGGCCGCGGTCCCGGATCGGGTAAAATGCCGGGCTCCGGAGAGGTGGATGAGCGGTTTAAGTCGCACGCCTGGAAAGCGTGTTTAGGGTAATACCCTAACGCGGGTTCGAATCCCGCCCTCTCCGCCAGATGCTGGGCCGAAACAGAACGGACGATTCCAAGAAGTACCAATTTTCACTCTGCAAAACGTTGCAGGTAGGCTGGCAAGGGCCGGAAAGGGTCCTTGACTGCCGGCGGTAACTGGCGGTAGCTTTGGCGGCATCTACCGCTGCCGCCCGAAAGTTACCGCCATGCCCCTTTCCGACACTGCGATCCGCAACGCGAAGCCAGACACGCGGCCCCTCCGCCTATACGACAGCGGTGGCCTGTATCTCGAGATCGCGCCATCCGGCGGTAAGTGGTGGCGATTCGCGTACCGCTTTGGCGGTAAACGCAAGCTGATCTCGCTGGGCGTGTACCCGGATGTTCCGCTCGCAGGCCGGAAGGTGAAGGGTAAGCGCATCGAGGGCGCGCGCGACAAACGCGACGACGCGCGCAAGCTGCTCGCGGCCGGCGTCGACCCCAGCGCGAAGCGGCAGGCCGACAAGCGTGACGCAGCTGGCCGCGCTGCCAACAGCTTCGAGGTCGTGGCGCGCGAGTGGTATGCGCGGCAGGCGACGGCGTGGAAGCCGAAGCACGCGAGCTGACGTGATGCGCCGGATGGAGATGAATCTGTTCCCGGAGCTCGGCGCGACAGCCCGTTCGCTGAGATCACGCCGCCGGTGCTGCTTGCAGCGTGATCCGCGAGATCGAGCAGCGCGGCGCCCACGACCTCGCGCACCGCGTGCTAGGCGTCGCTTCGCAGGTGTTTCGCTACGGCGTCGTCACGCGCCGGTGCGAGAGCGATCCGGCGCGCGACCTGCGCGGCGCGCTGACGCCGCATAAGCCGCGCAATCAGCATGCGGTGAAGCCCGAGGAACTGCCGGCGCTGCTGCGCGCGATCGACGGCTACGACGAGATCGGCGACCAGCAGACGGCGCTTGCGCTGCGCCTGCTGTGCCTCACGTTCGTGCGCACGTGGAGCTTATCGGCGCCGAATGGGTGGAATTCCGGACCTGGACGACGCGCGCCAACGTGGGAGGTGCCGGCCGCGCGGATGAAGATGAAGCAGCCGCACCTCGTGCCGCTCTCGCACCAGGCGGTCTCGATCCTGCGCGAACTCCGCGCGATCGCCGGCGACAGCCGCTACGTGCTGCCTGGGCCGCAATCGCGACAAGCCGATCAGCAACAACACGCTGCTGTTCGCGCTCTACCGGCTCGGCTACAAGGGCAAGATGACCGGGCACGGCTTCCGAGCCGTCGCCTCATCGACGCTCAACGAGAGCGGCTATCCGCGCCGACGTGATCGAGCGCCAGCTCGCGCACGTGGAGCCGAACAAGGTGCGCAGCGCGTACAACCGCGCCGAGTATCTGCCGGAGCGCCGCAAGATGATGCAGCACTGGGCGAATATGGTAGACGGTTACGCGCGCGGCGCCGACGTCGTGCCGATCAAGCGCCAGGCATAGAACGGCGGAAACGGAGCCGGTGCAGCAGCTGATTTCGAACGACACCTCGAGTGAGCTTGAATAGGCCGCCACAGTGGTCCAATACCGTGAGGGACGACGGCCGATGAAGTACACCGGCAAGCTGGGGAAGCGCCGGCCGTACAAAGCCCCTCCTGGGTCACTGGCCAGTCCCGACGTGATCGGGAAACACCACGCGGACGAAGCGAACGAGCGGGGCGACCTCATGCTTGAGCTCTTTCGCTACTACGGGGTGACCCTCGGCGACTGGGTTGACCTCGCAATGCGCCTAGCGGAGGAGCACGTGCCGGCGTTTCAGCGCGAGCAGGCTCGTGATGGACCAAAGCCAGTGTGGGACTTTCAGAGCCGTGCGCTGCTGCGCATTCGGGTTGATGAGTACGTCGCCGTGAGCGGGCGCTCGTTGAATGCTGCGTACGCCCACCTGGCGCGGCAGAAACCGTGGAAGGAGATGTTCGGTCCCAACACGAAGAAGCGGGCCCTGGCCTTGAAAGCTCAGTACCTCAAGGCGGATCCTGCGTGGGTGCAGATCGTACGAGACGCGGCGGCTATGGACCGGAACACCTTCGCCCTGTATGAGCAGGAAGTGAAGACCGCAATCACCGCCCGGCTCGGCGACAAGACGCGCGGCGATACATAGGCGAACGACCCCGCGCCTACAGTTCGTTATCAGGTAATTGTCCGTGTGACCCTAGTTAGTTACCTGCACACGCTCTTAGCCTTCCGACTGTGTTTCGCAGCGTCTCAAACAGCGCGAGCATGGCCGATCAGCGCGGAACACCGGCCCTGCTCGTAGAGGTATCGCAATGGCAGAGCATGGTCAACGAGCGCTCGTTATCCTTCGGCGCCGGCAGGTAGAAGCACGCACGGGGCTCGCGAAGAGCAGCCTGTACGACAAGGTTCGCGCGGGCGACTTTCCCGCGCCGGTGAAGCTCGGCGCGCGCAGCGTCGGGTGGTACGCGCACCTGGTGGACGACTGGCTGGCAGCGCGGCCGACTGCATCGAGCGGGAGGCACGCATGATCGCCACCGATCCCTGCGAGCAACTGCGCTCAGCCATGCGCGAGCACGGCCTCATCCCGCCCCATACACTGGTGGGTGATGGCAAGCTGCGCCGCTTCCCGAGCAACGGGAAGCCTGGCGATGATGCTGGCTGGTACGTTCTCCACAATGACGGCGTTCCAGCCGGCAGGTTTGGGGACTGGCGCAGCGGCATTGATCAACCGTTCCGCGCCGATCTCGGCCGGACGCTTACGCCTGCCGAGGAGCGGCGTGCGCGTGAAAGCATCGAACACGCGCGAAGGCAACGCGAACTGGACGACACGAGCAAGCGCGCACGCGCCAGCGAGTTGTCCGCCGCGCTGTGGAACGACGCCGGTCCGGTCGACGCTGACCATGCGTACCTGGTCCGCAAGGCGGTGGCCGCGCCGAAGACGCTTCGTCAGATCACGGCTGAGAGAGCTGCGCTGACGCTCGGCTATCCACCGCGCAGTGGAGACGTCGAACTGTGTGGCCGCCTCTTGCTAGCCCCGGTGAAGATTGGCGACAAGCTTTCAACGCTCGAGCTCATCGACGAAGACGGACGCAAGTCGGGCGTGTACGGAGGGGCAAAGCGCGGGGGCTTTTGGGCATCAAGGCTGTTGCCTGACGCCGAGCGCGAGCCGCGGTGCACGATCCTCATTGGCGAAGGCGTCGCGACCGTGCTCTCGGCGGTGGCGGCGACTGAGTACTGCGGGTTGGCCGCGTTGACGTCGGGCAATCTGCTGGCCGTTGCGGGGGAGATGCGCAAGCGGTATCCGAACGCGACGCTGGTGGTACTTGGCGAGCCCGGGACTGGAGAGGAGAAGGCGCGCGAGGCGGTGCGCGAAACCGGTGCGGTGCTGGCGCTGCCGGCGTTCACCTCTGATGAGCGTGCGTCAGGCGCATCTGACATGAACGACCTGCAGCGGCTGCGCGGGCCAGACGCCGTCGGGGCCGCGATCCGGAGCGCGATCGACAGCGCGCGGTCGGCATCCCCCACCGGCACACCCGATCGTGCCGCTGGAGCGGTCCTGAGCGGCCCGCGGGTTCGCTTGGTCTGTGCCGATACGATTACGCCGAAGTCGGTTCGCTGGGTCTGGGAGGGATGGTTGGCTGCCGGGAAGATGGCTATTTGCGCGGGCCAGCCGGGCACCGGAAAGACCACTCTTGCACTCGCCATGGCGGCGACGGTGTCGTGCGGTGGGGTCTGGCCGGATGGCTCGTGCGCGCTCAAGGGGCACGTGATTATTTGGAGCGGTGAGGACGATATCGACGACACGATCGTTCCACGTCTTCGGGCAATGGCTGCGGACATGAGCCACGTGCACATCGTCCACGACACCATCGATGGGGTTGACGCGCGCCCGTTCGATCCGGCTCGAGACATGGCGCCATTAGTCACGATCGCGCGCACCCTCGGCGGTGTTGCCTTGATGATCATCGATCCTATCGTGATGGTGATCACTGGCGACTCGCACAAGAACGCCGAGGTTCGCCGCGGCCTTCAGTGTGTCGTGGACCTGGCGCGCGAGCTCGATTGCGCAGTGCTCGGCGTGACGCACTTCACCAAGGGTACTCAGGGACGGGAGCCGATCGAACGCGTCACCGGATCGAATGCGTTTGCTGCTGTCGCTCGAATCGTGCTGGCCGCGGCCAAGTTGCCGCCAGAAGAGGCGAGTGAACGCGGCGACCGTATCCTGATTCGAGCGAAGAGCAACGTCGGCCAAGACTACGGCGGGTTCAAGTACGCGCTGCATGCGGACGCGCTGCGCGAATTTCCGAGCGTGACCGCATCGTCGGTGATGTGGGGCGATGCTGTTGACGGCAGTGCACGGGAACTGCTCGCCAAGGCCGAGGCCGAGCCGCCGCCGGCAAACGAGACGCAGAACGATGCCGAGGAGCTCATCCGGGAGACATTGAGAAACGGGCCAACCTTGGCCAAGGAGATCATCGAGGCCGCCGAGGCACACGGCATCAGTCGCTCGAGGCTGCATCGTGCCAAGGACCGACTGCATATTCGCCCGAAGAAGGACGGCATGGATGGGCGATGGATCTGGGCGTTGCCAGGCCAGACTGGTCGGCATCCCGAAGATTCCGAAGATTCCGAACGTCCCGAAGATCCCGCGCATGAAGAGGTCGGAACTTCCGCCGACGGCGATGTGGAGGCACTGTGAACATCGCAGCCGATCTCCTGCGGCGACTGCGCGCTTCGGGCGTTGTTCTGACCGCGCGCGAGGGCGCACTCTTCGCGCGTCCGGGTAGTCGCATGACGGATGACCTGCGCGCGGCGGTGCGCGTTAACCGCGACGCGCTACTGCGCCTGCTCGAACCGGCGAGCAGCTGGCGGGCTATTCGCCCGTCAGGCGATGCATTCGAGTTTCGCGTGCTGCCGCCAGCATCGCGAACCGAGCTCGCGCTGCAGTTCCCGCAATGCGAGTTTGAACCGCTGGCGGGGCGGTAGATGTCACGAACATTGCACTACAACGCACTTGGAATCTTCGAGCTCTTCGAAACCTTCGAAATCTTCGCAATACGGAGGTATCACGATGGCAACACGCGAACAAGCCATTTTGGCACGCGCCGCGTTTATCACGCATCTCGCCGAGTGCGGTAACGTCTCCGGTGCATGCAGGCGGGCCAAGGTGGGCCGCGCAACGGTGTACCTGTGGCGCGCCAACGATCACGAGTTCGCTGCCGAATGGGAGCAGGCCGCGCTGCTTGGAGCCTCAGGCCTCGAGGACGAAGCACGCCGGCGCGCGTTCGAAGGGACGCTCAAGCCTGTGTTCCAGGGCGGTAAGAAGGTAGGGTCGATTTGCGAGTATTCCCCGGCCGCCACCACCCCTCTCTGAGCCCGCGCCTCGCGGATGCGGGCCACGGCAATGCGCAGATCCAGATTGGACTGGATGGCCCGATCAATCAGCGAGTTGAGCTGAGCATCTCCGAAGACTGTCCACCAGTAAGATAATTGCGCCACCGGAGCACCACCGACAACCCCACTCGCGGGCGACTCGCTCCACTGCGGCGAAAACTCCATCTTCGGACTATGGTAATTCGGACCGACACTGCAGCCATAAGCAGCCAGAGCCGCAAGAACCACCCAGGAAAAACCTCGCCTCATGCTTGCTCGCTCCACTCACACATCATGCAACAGCTATTTGCAGCAGCTTGGGAAGATCAATGAAATCCTCAAATCGATCGGCCTTGCGTGGCCAGCCATTTCAAAGCACCCAAGGAAAACTGCGCAATATGACCACTGAGTGCCTGAGTGTCTTTCGGACTGAACTTTTGTTGATAGAGCCTGCTAATGACCACGCGGGCATTATGATAGTACACGCATTGCCCGATTATGCTCAGGGTACAGAAACGGACGGTTTCGTTGTCCGCACCGTCACCGAGAACTTCGGCCACAATTGCTGCCAGACGTTTATGCATGGGTCCCAAGACGTCTTCGATGACCTGATCCAGCAGCGAGGTGGGGGAGGTGATCTCCCGGGCGATCAATTTCCCATGCCACGACGGCCGTCCCTCGTCCAAAATCTGCAGCAGAAAGGTCTTAATGAAGGCTTTGAGCGCCTCTTCCGCACTGGCACCGGCGTCCAAACCAAGGTCGCTGGGATATTTCGACGCCGCCCAACCGAGCGCATGCTCCAAAACGGCGGAATACAACCCTTCCTTATGTCCGAAGTGGTAGTTCACCGCCGCCACATTGGCTTTCGCACGCTGCGAAATGGCACGTATGGAAGTGGCTTGAAAACCGTTTTCAGAAAACATTTCACCCGCTGCGTGGACGAGTCGCTCGCGCGTGTCCAGACCGCTCCCCTCGCCATCCTTCATTGTATCCCTCCCGTTCGACACCATTGCGATTTAAACGGAAGATTAAAACAATCGTTTAAGATTCTCAAGAGGGGTTTAAATCTCTGAGGGCCTATCCGCAAATAAGTTCTCCCCTTTTCCAAAGGGGGACGTGCAGGCCCGCTCCTATCTTTACGGACAAGCCCTTAATTTGGCCACACCAGATCAGCTCCCTGCATCACCTCTCATTAACGGCCAGGTATTCACAACCGACGGGACTGCAGTAGCGACCGGTGTATTCGGATGCGGGCCGGTAGAGGGTGGGTTTTTGCTGGGCTTCGGCGAACTTCTCTTCAATGATGTGCGCGCACCATCCCGCCGCAATGGAGATGGCAAACATCGCGGTCATGGCGTCAATCGGGATACCCATCATGAAATATAAGAGTCCGCTGTAGAAATCCACGTTGGATTTGATCGTCGGTTTGCCTCTTCTGTCGAATTCCTTGTGACATTCCTCTTCAATTCGCGCCAGCAACCGGAAGCGCTGTTCCTGTCCGGTTTCTGTGGCTAGGCGTTGAGCGATTTGCCGGAGGATTTTCGCTCTAGGGTCGAAGGTCTTGTATACGGCATGGCCCAAGCCCATGATTTTTTCTTTCCGGTCGAGCTTCCCCCCGACCCATGCCGCCACGTCCTCCTCGTCAACGCCGGCGCGCTCCAGTTCGAGCAGCATCTTCATGACCTGTGCGTTTGCCCCGCCGTGGAGGCGGCCGGACAGAGCCCCCACTCCCGCGGCCAGGGCGGCATACATATGGGCCTGAGTCGAAGCGACTTCCCGGCAGGCAAAGGTCGAAGCATTCAAGGTGTGCTCCGCCTGGAGAATCATGGACACTTCAAGATCTCGGTCCATCGCGGCGCTCGGTCGCTGGCCGGTGAACTGCCAGAGGAAATTGCCGGCGTGCGACAACTCCGGATCGGGCGGCAACGGATCGAACCCATGGCTGATGCGGTGCCAGGCCGAAACCACGGCAGCCATACGCGTAACGACCCGCAACGCTTTGCGCTCGTTCGCCGCCCGTGTCTCGACCCCGAGCTCCGGGTCCGCCATGGCAAGAAGCGGCACGGCGGCTTGCAGCACATCCATGGTTGCGGCGCTTCGAGGCCACCGCTTCAGGCTCTCAGGAATGAAGTCGGGCAGACTTCTGGCATCTCGCATCTGTTTAACCAAGGAATGAAGGCTGCCTTGGTCGGGCAAACTCCCATTGAGTAATAAATAGAGCGTTTCTTCAAAATTGGAATTCTCGGCGAGGTCCTCGATTCGATATCCCCGGTAGATCAGGATGCCGTTCACCCCATCAATGTCGCTGATCTTGCTGTCCGCGACCGCTACTCCCCGCAATCCGGTGTTCTTCAAGCTCACAGTGGCCGCCATGGTTACCTCCCAAGATCCGAGCCCATCCGCTACGCCAAGCATCCGTGCCAATACACCATTCAACCGATCTGGCGAAACAACGCCTTAGGCTATGTGGCCTTTAGCAAAGAAATAATTACCGTCTGCTTCCCTGGCAAGAATGGCATCAGAGGCAACTTCCCGGTTGTTCCAAGAACTGGTGGGATCGATGATAAGAATGGTCTTGCTAAAGACTTGCTGGTCGGGCTGGGCTATACATTATTGATAATCGTCTTGGTGCGATTGAATATTCTCCAGCCGATTCAGTATTATTTGGAGAAATGAGCGTTAAAGCGCGCGATGTGTCAGTGGTATACAGCGCGGTCTCGGGCCGCAGGCGAGTGCAGCATGCAGATTGCGGATCGGGGGTTCAAGACTGCGGATGGACATTTTCTATACCAAATTTCAAGAGATTCTGCGTTAGTAGTAAAGGGATGGCATCGCCGCTGAAAGTGGCCATGCTTTCCTGTTGGTGTGGCTGAAGCACACTCGAACAGATCGAAATGGCTACATGGTCTCGGTGTTCTCGGCCCAAGCCGGGCATGGCAGTATGCATCAGGGAGAACGGGCATGGCTCAAGCTACTTTGACAAGGGCGGCAGCGCTGCTTTGCATGGTTCTATGGTTCACTCCATGCCTTGCGCTTGCGACGGACATCCGCCCGCTATCGGATCAAGACCATTTCCAGCATCCCATGCCTGACAAGTTTTACACCAAAAAGCTGGGGGTGTCATTTTAGGACGGACACCGGCGAAAACCTGTCGATTTCCTTCCTCTTTTCGAATGTCGGCGTGACCTCTGGCTCTGCGGGAGTGCAATTCACCTATGCCGCACCCGGCTCCGACCCGGTCATCCTGAAGGACGAACGAAAGCAATCGGAATTTAAGGAAGATCGGCAAGCTGGTGTCATCTCCATTGGCCCTCATTCCATTCACTCCGATGGGGACTTGACCCAAATCACTTTCTCGGCGAAAGGGGTCAGGGCGGACTTCACGCTTCGGCCCTGGATGCCCGGTTTCACGATAGGTGACGGGACTGACCGTGATCAATAGGGACAAGGCCGAGTTCAACCGCATGTTCATAGAGATCCCTCGTGGTGATTTTGAAGGCTCTTTGACGATCCACGGACAGACCCGCCCGGTAAGCGGAGCGGTGTTCATGGAGCACGCACTGAACAATGTTCCGGCCACTGCTTATTCCAGATACTGGTATTCGCTTCGAGCGTTCTTCCCCACTCACACGGCGATTTTCGTCGGGTTCCGCTATCTGCCCGGGGCCGGGGGAGAAAAATGGGACCTTGGCTACGTTACCGACAGGAACCGGCTCCTTGGAGCATCCACCGCCTGCAGGGTGGAACCGAGCGGCGCTTACCAAGGATCTAAATCCGGCAACGTTCCCTCGTCCTTCGCAGTCGAGATGTCCGAGGGCGATATGCGGCTGAGCGGGACGTACCAAAGCATGGAAATGTATTCCTGTACACCCGTTCTGCAGAACATGAACTGGTTGTTGCGCAAGGCCATAACCGTCTTCGCCGGAAATCCCCTGATCTATCGATTCCGCGCCAATGCTACCCTGTTTTTGCAGAAACCGGACCACCATATCCGCCTGGAGGGACCCGCCTGCCAGGCGGTGGTCACCATGAAGGAATTAGCACCGACGGAAAAGTTCTTATTTGCCACGTTGTCCCCTTGGAGGAAAGAATCGGCCGATCACTTCACATTGAGGAAGGGACTTACCAAGCGGAAGAGGCTTTTTGTGACGCCGCGCTACGCCACCTTGCAAGACGCCATGATCGAAGTTTACCATGATAGCAACAACGAGCGACGCGTGCGGGGCCGTGCCATGGCAACCGGCGTGCACATGATTGAACTGCTGGAAGATGATGATGACATCGATGAACTGCTGGATCTGGGCGACAACTTCAAGTTCCTTCTGCAGACGCCTTCCGTTCGCGTAGGGAAGACCTTCTCTCCCGACGATAAATCCCTGCTCCAGACCGCTGCTCAAGGACCTTTGGAAAAACTGGATAATCCTAAGTACAAGGAAATTCGATCCAAACTTGGTACTCTTGGAGGCTGTCAAAGAGGCGCCGTGCCCCGGCCACTTCAGCAGAATCCGGGCTGCAGAACACTTCGCAGACCTTGATTCAGGCACACGCTGGAATGGCGAGATTGCCGACGAAGAGTGTGTTTGGAAATTATTGTCCCGGCCACGAAGTGACCTGATATGAAGAGGGCAGCGGTCAGGATAAACCCCGACCTTACGGGAATCGATTTCGGAACTGGTAGCTCTCAATCCACAGGCCGAAGGTCGGCTGCCCCCTGATCCTGCTTTCGGCGGAATGACGATCCACGACCTTCGAAGCATTTTGAGATAGCGACTTGGATGTCGCCCCTTTTACGCTCCTGTTCTGTGCAACTGGGACTCTCGTCATCCCAAAACAAACAGATTGCTCCCCTGCCCCGCCCGCGAACGAACGCTGCCCTCAGAGCTTTCCGAGGAGCCTCAAGAGATTTTGTCGGAAGCACTCTGCAGTCTTTACCGTCAGGGCATCTTCCATCACTCCCCGCTTCCACCGAATGTCTGCCCCATCCAGGGAGTCGAAGAGGGTACCCATGGCACCCAGGTTGTACACTCCGCATTTCGGGTCCCGGCCTCGACCACTCGCAATCCGTGATGCTGGAGAAAGCGTTCGAGGAGGAGACTGAAGTTATCTCCTGGCCGCCATTCTCAACCGGCATGGGTGACGGCGGCCCCGAGCTTCCCGTCCAGGAGATTCTCGGCCATGTGCATCGAGCGGGTACGATCCATGAAAACTTTGAATTTGCCCGTCACATTGCCAAAGTACACGGGGGAGCCAACAACAATGGCGTCGGCCGCCATCATCTTGTCAGCCACCGCGCTCATGTCGTCGTCCTGAATGAGACACTCGGTTTTGCCGAGGCACTGATTGCAGGCCTTGCAGAATTCGATGCGCACCTCGGGGAGCTCCAGAAGCTCCGTGGCAACGCCTCCCTGCTCCAGTTCGTCGAGAACCAGTTTGAGCATCCGGGCCGTATTCTTGCCCTTGCGATGGCTCCCGTTGATTGCCAATACCTTCATGTGCGTCCTCCTCGCATGTCAAGCCGGTCCCGGCAGAGGTTGCCGAGGAATTTGCCCCGCATCCTCGGCCAGGATGATGGTAGCATCGACCACCATGGCTCCATCGGCACGGAAGACCACGGGATTGAGGTCCAGCTCCTTCAAGCCCGGATGGGAGAGGGCGAATCCAGCCACTTTTTCCATGATATCGAGAACCTGCATTTCATCGACTGGCGGAAGGTTGCGGAATCCCTTCTGCAGTTTGGGCCAGCTTTTCAGTTCACTGAGCATCTCCCGGAAATCGGCCGCCTTGGCCGGGAGCAACCGAAAAGCCACATCCTGAAAGAGCTCCAGCGAAATGCCGCCGAAACCAAGGCTCAGGACCGGGCCAAACTGGGGATGGTGCTGAAAGCCGATGAAGAACTCGGCCCCGGCCGGGGACATGGGCTCCATAATGATGCTGGCCCGCGGGTCGAGCTGCTCGCGCAGTTCCTTCAGTTTCTCAAAGGCGTCCGCCGCGTCGGCTTCATTGGTTAGGTTCAGAGAACGCCGCCGACTTCGGTCTTATGGGTGTACTCCGACGAAGAGAGCTTGAGCACTACCGGGTATCCCAGAACGGCTGCCGCCGTTTTCGCCTCATTTGTGGAATCGACTGTCCGCAGGGGAATCATCGGGATGCCCGCAGCGGCCAGCAATCGGTTGGCTTCGTGTTCGGGGAGAATCATGGTCGTCCCTCCCTTTTCAGAAAATGATGCCGTGCCAGCAGAGCGTTGAGAGCCGTGGCGCCGTCTTCGGGAGTCAGATAGGTGCACACTCCTTTGGATTGGAACGCCGCCAGATAGGGGGCCGCCTCCATCTGATGGGCCAGGAGGACCAGGACGACGCGCTTATCGGAGTGTTTTTTCGTGAGATAGTCGAACTCCTCAACCGGTACGCGAATGAGGGGATTGTAGTTCCAAACCAGCAAGTAAGCGTCGAAATCCTCCTCCAAAACCGTTTGCAGCACCGGCACATAGACCTTGGGCAGGAAGCCCGGCCCCGTAAGATCCACCGGGTTCTGGATCTCCACCGGGGTCTTTTCGCCAATCAGGGATACGATCCTCTCTTTGGCTTGCCGGGAAAGGTCCGGTAGCTCCCAGCCACTGCTCAGCAGCCGGTCCATGGCCACGATGCAGGGGCCCGCGGTAAAGGTGAGCGCGCACAGACGTGAACCGCGGGGCGCCGGCAGCATGCTTAGAGCCTTGGCCGCGACGGCGGCGTCGAAAGCGGACTGCGCCTCGAAGGCGCCCGCTTGCCGGAACATGCTCTGATACAGGCGATACTCTCCGGTAAGACTGCCCGTGTGGGTGGCCGTCGCTTTGGAGACGCCTTCGTTTTTGCCCGCCTTGTAGACCACCACCGGCTTTTGGAGTGCCGTCTCCTTCAAGGCCTCGTAGAGATCGCGCGGATTGTCAACCCCTTCTATGAAGAGCAGGAAGGTTTCAGCCTGTGCGTCGTCCCTGAGGGCCCGCAGATAGTCCGGAAAATCCAGCACCGTGCGGTTGCCGACCCCGATGAAGTGGCTCAGCCCGCAATGCAGGCTGCGGAGCGCATAACCCATGGTAAGTCCCACGCCGCCGCTCTGTGAAAGAATCGCCACCGGACCCGGCTGCGCATCGAGGTGCCAGAAAATGCCGTGAAGCCCATGATGGAAGGAAGAGAAACCCAAGGTGTTAGGCCCGATCACCGGCATTTCGTACTTCGTGGCCACTTCCAGCAGTCGCTCGTTGAGCGCTTCACCACCGGAGCGCACCTCTCTGAATCCCCCGACCACGATGGTCACGGCCGCGACCCCGAGCTTCGCGGCCCGTTCCACCATTTCCAGCGCCATGTGCTGGTTGAGCAGCAAAATGGCGAGATCGACAGGCGGATCGATGGATTCCAGATCCGGATAGCATTTCCGCCCCAAGAGCTCGGTATACTTGGGATTTACTGGAAAGACCTCTCCCTGGAAGGAAGCGTTCAGAAGATTGTGGACGGGACCCATACCGACGGAAAGCTGCTCCTGCGAAGCTCCCACGACGGCCACGCGCCGGGCATTGAGGGCCCGCTTCAGCTTTACCAGCATACGCGGGGATAATGACATGGACACCTCCGGATGAGTTTAGGGTTTCGAGTTTCGAGTTTCTTGTTTCGAGCGTCGGGTTTCGCGCCGACCTTCGCACTTGTGGCCTGGAGCTGGAACTCTAAGTACAGCGCCACAAAAAGAGTATCCATTATGCTGGCCGTAGCCGTAGGGCGGGTTAGGCGCGGTTTTTGCGCCGTAACCCGCCGGTTGGTCCGATGGCGGGTTACGCTGGCGCTAACCCGCCCTTGAATTTGAGCACCTTTATCTGTGGAGCTGTACTACGATACGGAAATCTATTCCTGGCCTTCGGACCCGAGACTTTGCCCTTGGGACTTGAGCCCATGTACTCGAAACCTGAAACCTCGAACCTGTGGCTCGCAATTCAAAACTCACGAGTCAATCAGTCTTCAGGCCCGATCCTCCCTCCAGTCTCCTCAGAAAGGACTGAAACAGCTCCCATTCCTCAGGTAAGAAGCGCGACAGAAACTGGCCATTGGTCTCTTCGAAAATGGAAATGACGGCCTGGCTTGCCTGGCTTGCCTTGGACGTGAGGTGCACGCGCAGGGTCCGGCGGTCCCTCGGGTCGAGGCGGCGCTCGATCCATCCGTCTCGTTCCAGACGATCCAGCAGTCCGGTGGTGGTGGGCCGATCCAGAGCCGTCTTGTCGGCCAGCTGGCTGGGCAGCATGCCGTCTTCCTCAAACAAGGCCACCAGCATGAAGAACTGCCCGTGAGTCAGCTCCAGGGAAGCGATTTTATCCTTGTAGTAGCGGGTGATTTTGCGGCCGACCGCACCGAGCTGAAAGCAGATGCAATCCTGAAAGATCATGGAATCCTGGCTCCTGGAAAAGGGGACACCCCAGCTCCCTTAAGTCACTGGGAAATCATGGTGACAACACATGATTAGCACCGAGATAGTTAGAATGCAAATAGTTATTGGGCAAATCATCGTCCCTTGTCCATGTCCAGCTCGCATTGGACCGCTGGGCGAACCTTTCGCACCGCGACCAATGGCAAACCCTCCGAAAAACGCTATATTTGTTTAAGATGGTTTGTTTCGTTTTTGTGAGCCGGGTTCCGCAACGTGCTCGTACTTCGATACCTCAGCACGAGCGGTGAGTCTCGTTCGCCCTGAGCGAAATAAGCCCCGCTCGTTGGCGGGGCAAGGCTTTCGATAAGAAACCGTGGCTACGATGTAATCACTGTTTCTTGAGAGGTATCGAAGCCTGTCCTGAGCCTGTCGAAGGGGGCGAACCGCAACCGAAAGTTTCTTTCCTTAACCGGTATACCATTGAGCTCCAGGATTGAACTGGCGCCTCTCACCTTACCCCATTAAGGAGCCGGTCACAAACTCATGCGAGTGCTTTTGATCTCAGCCAATACCGAACAGATCAACATGCCCGTTCTCCCCATCGGACTGGCCTCGGTGGCAGCCGCAATCGAGAAGGCCGGCCACGACGTGAAGCTTGTCAACCTTATGACCAGGGAGAACAGCATTTCCCTGCTGGAAGCCGCCATCGCGGACTTCCAGCCCGAAGCCATCGGCATCTCGGTTCGAAACATCGACGATCAGTCCATGCAGACCCCAAGATTTCTACTCGATCCGGTGAAGGAAGTGGTGGCCTGCTGTCGCAGGCTTTCCGGAGCCCCCGTCGTTCTGGGAGGAGCAGGATTCAGCATCTTTCCGCAAAGTGCGCTCACTTACTTGGGGGCTGATATGGGGCTCTGCGGTGAAGGGGAGCACGCCTTCGTCCAATTGCTCGAACGGCTTACCCGAAGGCAGGAGCTATCCGGAGTTCCAGGATTGGTCTTGCCTGAGGGCGGTCCGGCAACCGCAACCATCCGCCCCACAGACCTGGATGAGCTCCCGCTGCCGGTTCCTGGTGGCGTTTTGGCTTTCCCCACGACTTTCAACAACCAGCAGATCTGGCTGCCTTTCCAGACCCGGCGGGGCTGTCCCATGGACTGCAGCTACTGCTCGACGGCGACCATAGAAGGGAAGCTCCTGCGCAAACGATCCCCCGCTCTGGTGGTGGAGTCACTCTCGCAATTTGCCCAAGCCGGTTTCACACATGTCTTCTTCGTCGACAACACCTTCAACCTCCCCCCTCCCTATGCCAAGGAGCTCTGTGACCGGCTCGTCGCCAGGAAGCTGGGGATCACCTGGCGCTGCATCCTCTATCCCTGGAAAGTCGATGAAGAGCTGGTTGGGAAGATGGCCCGGGCGGGCTGTGTCGAGGTGGCATTCGGCTTTGAGAGCGGCTCGAGAGCCATCCTGAAGTCCATGAACAAAAGGTTCCAGCCGGAAGAAGTGCGTTCCATCGCGGAGATGCTCAAGAAACACGGCATACGGCGGATGGGATTTCTCCTGCTGGGCGGGCTGGGGGAGACGCGCGAGACCGTTATGGGAGGAAGCCCTGCACCTTGCCGATTCTCTGCAATTGGAGGCCATGAAGGTCACGGTCGGCATCCGGATCTACCCGCACACGGCACTGGCTCGTGTCGCCTTGCGTGAGGGCGTCATCAAGCCCGACCAGGAGCTTCTTTTCCCGACTTTCTACTGGCCAAAGGCCTGAACGGCTGGCTGCAGGAAACCGTCAGGTCTTGGGTCAGCCAACGTCCCAACTGGCATACCGGATGACCGGCTATTTGGCTTTTAGCGGCGCACCATCCGGACCCAGCTTGACTCCTTCGATCGGCGGGGTGAGTTTCGACGTCATCTCCCACTGGTCCGCCATCGGGCATGTCCAGCCCCCAGCTGACGCCGTAATCGCTGCGTTTGAGCTGGGTTTTTGCTTCGAACCCGGCGCGATAGCCACCCCAGGGATCCGGCCCCGATCCAGCAGCTTGAAGGGAAATCGCACGGCCCGGGTCACCCCGTGAATGGTAAGTCCCCCTGAAGACCAGCTTCATCCTTGCCTTTGGCTTCAACGCCGGTGCCCACGAAGTGGATCTCACGGAACTTGAGCACATCCAGGAATTCACTGGTAAGCAGATGTGAATCACGTTCTCAATTACCCGGTGTTGAGGCTCAGTACATTGATCTTGGCATTCACCGTGGCGGCCTCAAGCTTCTCGCGGTCGATGACGATTTTGCCGGAAAGATCATTGAACGTACCGGATACTCTCGCAAAGACATGCCGAATGCTCCAGTTGGCGAAGCTGTGATCCTTGTCGATCATGAAGGTTTCGGTCGCTGCACCCACAGTAGTCGGCGGTGCAACGAGGCCCAAGACCAAGATCAAGAACCGCATTTGCTGCCAATTTTCGCGTTCCACGGTCCTCCTCTCCGATCCGCTGGAACTTCCACCCCGAAAGTGCCGCGGGAAGTGTTGCCCAGCCATTTCATAGAATGGTTGGTCCTCTGGCATAACCGTTCACCGCAGGCTCTCATGTTCCTTAGGGACACCCAAAGGCACATGAAAAAGAGGTCTCACCACAGTCGCTCATGTACCTCCGGTACACCCGGGGATGCATGAAAAGCCATCGGAGATGGCTTTTCAAAAGAGCCATACCGATGCTCTTTTCAGAGCAGAGACCACAGAGATCACAGAGGTCCAATAACAAGTTTTTCTCTGTGCTCTCTGTGTGCTCTGTGGTGAGAGACAGAGCTTTTCAGAGCAGTTCATCACAGGATCGAACGGACCACTCCGCCGTCGGCTCGCAACGCCGCCCCGTTGGTTGCCGAAGACAGCGGGCTGCAAGGCATCCCTGCTCCCTGCATATGCAGGATTGACTACTAATGTATTGTTATATATATATATATATATATATATATATATATATATATATATATATATATATATATATATATATATATATATATATATATATATATATATATATATATATATATATATATATATATATATATAGTGTGTGTGTGTGTGTGTGTGTGTGTGTATATATATATATATATATATATATATATATATATATATATATATATATATATATATATATATATATATATATATATATATATATATATATATATATATGTGTGTGTGTGTGTGTGTGTGTGTGTGTGTGTGTGTGTGTGTGTGTGTGTGTGTGTGTGTGTGTGTGTGTGTGTGTGTGTGTGTGTGTGTGTGTGTGTGTGTGTGTGTGTGTGTGTGTGTGTGTGTGTGTGTGTGTGTGTGTATATATATATATATATATATATATATATATATATATATATATATATATATATATATATATATATATATATATATATATATATATATATATATATATATATATATATATATATATATGTATGTGTGTGTGTGTGTGTGTGTGTGTGTGTGTGTGTGTGTGTGTGTGTGTGTGTGTGTGTGTGTGTGTGTGTGTGTGTGTGTGTGTGTGTGTGTGTGTGTGTGTGTGTGTGTGTGTGTGTGTGTGTGTGTGTGTGTGTGTGTGTGTGTGTGTGTGTGTGTGTGTATATATATATATATATATATATTGTTCATGTAATGGGTGTAAAGCGGAACTTGCTGAGCATTAATGCTTATGCTGACACATATTATAGCAAACGCCAATGATATTTTTATGATCGTTTTCATTCTGTTTTATTTTTGCATCATGAATATTTGTCTTTATTCTTTTATCTGTTGAGATAAATGGTTCCTTTTATAATATCCTGGTCATTTTTCAAATCAAGAACGTAGAAGTATGTGCCAACAGGCAGTTCATCTCCTCCAACTCTTAACCCCATGGTCGTTTTACCATCCCAGGTGTTTTTGTACGGACTTGCTTCAAACACTTTATTTCCCCAGCGATTAAAGATTACAATTGAATTATCAGGATAATTGTCAATCCCTCTGATTACAAATAAATCATTTATTCCATCATCATTAGGCGAGTATCCTTCAGGAATGAAGAAATCGGTTGGGAATGTTTCTGCCGTTGAAACATCGTTTCCGGGATTCAGATCATCTTCAATACCATTAATTGTAGCAGTATTTAAATAGTCTCCAACGGTATTCACAATTACGGTAATTTTCAAACTTTCAGATGCGCCGCTGGACATGTTGCCAATCGTCCAGACACCAGTCACATTGGAATAAGTACCAGTAGTTACTGTAGAAGAAATATAGCTGTACCCGTTTGTTAATAAATCTGTAACTGTCACACCTGTTGCTGCATCGGGTCCATTATTGCCTGCTACAATTGTAAATACTATTGTTTGTCCAAAAATTGGTTTGGAAATATTGACAGTTTTATTCACACTTAAATCCGCAACATTTGGTCCAATCGGGAATGTCTCTGTTGTTGAAATATCATTACCCGGAGTGAGGTCATCTTCAATTCCGTCAATCGAAGCTGTATTAATATAGTTACCGGCAGTCTTTACCGTTGCAGTTATAGTCAGAGTCTCAGAAGCACCATTAATCATAGAACCAATTGCCCATAATCCTGTAATTGCATCGTAGGTTCCGACAGTTGTAGTTGATGAAACAAAGGTGTACCCGCTTTGCAAAATATCCGTAACATTTACCAGTGTTGCATCGCTTGGACCGTTATTGGTTGCAACAACTGTAAATATTACCTGTTGACCGACATCCGGAAGGGTATTATTTACCGTTTTGAGAACTCCTAAATCGGCATTTGCAACCGGGAAAGTTTCGGTTGTTGAACCGTTATTTCCTGGTGTCAGGTCATCTTCAAGACCATCAATGGTTGCTGTATTAGTGTATATTCCTGTGGCATCAACCGATGCTGTAATGGTTAAAGTTTCAACAGCACCGTTAATCATTGTGCCAATTGCCCAAACACCGGTGACTGAATTGTATGTACCGACAGTTGTAGTCGATGAAACAAAGGTGTACCCGCTTTGCAAAACATCGGTAACGTTTACAAGTGTTGCATCGCTTGGTCCATAATTGGTTGCAACAATAGTAAATACTACCTGTCGACCGACATCCGGAAGGGTATTATTTACCGTTTTGAGAACTCCTAAATCAGCATTTGCAACCGGGAAGGTTTCGGTTGTTGAGCCGTTATTTCCTGGTGTCAGGTCATCTTCGAGACCATCAATTGTTGCTGTATTAGTATATATTCCAGTGGCATCAACTGAAGCAGTAATGGTCAAAGTTTCGACGGCACCGTTAATCATTGTACCGATTGCCCATACATTGGAAACTGAATTGTATACTCCGACAGTTGATGTTGATGAAACAAGGGTGTAACCGCTTTGCAGAACATCGGTAACGTTTACGAGTGTTGCATCACTTGGACCATAATTGGTTGCGACGACTGTAAATATTACCTGTTGACCGACATTTGGAAGGGTATTATTTACCGTTTTTAGAACTCCTAAATCAGCATTTGCAACCGGGAAAGTTTCGGTTGTTGAGCCGTCATTTCCTGGTGTCAGGTCATCTTCAAGACCGTCAATTGTTGCCGTATTAGTGTATATTCCAGTGGCATCAACCGATGCTGTAATGGTCAAAGTTTCAACGGCACCGTTAATCATAGTTCCAATTGCCCACACACCGGTAACTGAATTGTAAGCTCCAACAGTTGCAGTTGATGAAAACAAAGGTGTACCCGCTTTGCAAAACATCGGTTACGTTTACGAGTGTTGCATCACTTGGACCGTTATTGGTCGCAACAACTGTAAATATTACCTGTCCACCTACATCCGGAAGAGTATTATTTACCGTTTTGAGAACTCCTAAATCGGCATTTGCAACAGGGAAGGTTTCGGTTGTTGAACCGTCATTTCCTGGTGTCAGGTCATCTTCAAATGCGTCAAATCGTTGCCGTATTAGTGTATATTCCTGTGGCATCAACCGATGCTGTAATGGTTAAAGTTTCAACGGCACCGTTAATCATTGTACCAATTGCCCACACACCGGTAACTGAATTGTAAGCTCCGACTGTTGCAGTTGATGAAACAAAGGTGTACCCGCTTTGCAAAACATCGGTAACGTTTACGATTGTTGCATCACTTGGACCGTTATTGGTTGCAACAACTGTAAATACTACTTGTTCTCCGACATTTGGAAGGGTATTATTTACTGTTTTGAGAAAG
>CAVZZN010000002.1:0-359569 GCA_963779805.1 uncultured beta proteobacterium | reverse complement strand
GTTTGCGTCGAAATCCGTTCGTCGACTCGCGTGGAGACATCCACGGCGGTAGCGTCTTCAGCGCCTGCCGCGGATCTGTGCGCGAAGGGCGAAGAGCCTGGACGGATCGATCCTCGCCCCCGAACGTAGCGAGTGCGGCGGTAGCGCTATCGCTTGAAGCTATCCGCCGGACCCGGATCGAAGGTGATCACGCCCGCCTGTGTACCGCGGCCGATCATGTTGCTGCCGCGCAAGTAGAGAGTCGCCACGATCAACGTGGCGCTGGCCGTATTGCCGGCGCCTTCCAGGGCCGAGGACACGGTGACGCTGTTGTTCTGCGGACCAACGCTGACCCCGGTGACGTTCACCGAGACCGTGCACGACGCGCCTGCGGCGAGGGTTCCACCCGTCAGAACGACACTGGCGGGAGCGCCGAAATTCGCAAGGGCCGAGCCGCCGCAATTGCTAGAGATGCCGCTAAAGTTTGCGATATTCAGACCCGCCGGTAACGTGTCAGTGAACGACACGCCGGTGAGCGCGATCGCAGCGTTCGGATTGCTGATCGTGAACGTCAGGCTCGTGGTCCCGTTAAGACCGATCAGCGGCGCCCCGAATGCTTTGGTGATCACTGGGGGTGATTGGGGAAGCACAGTAATCACCGCCGTCGCAGCAAGGCCCGATCCAGCCGTCGCGTCGGACGGGGTGTATGCGTTGATCCAGACGCCGGGGCCGATTCCCGTCACGTTGACCTGCACGGTGCAGGCGCCGCCGCCCGCGAGAAGGGTGCTCGTGCCCACAACGATGGACCCCGTACCCGCGACTGCCGTAATCGGTCCGAGCGTAGAGCCGGGCGTGCAGGCGGACAGCAGCCCGTTCGGCGTGGAGACGGTGATTCCAGGAGGCAATGTATCGGTGAACGTGACCCCAGTGAGATTCGTGGCTGGATTTGTATTGGAAATTGTGAGGGTCGCGGTGGTGGTCCCGCCTACACCGATCGATAACGCTCCGAAGAATTTGGCGCCAGTCGGTGGCGCCACTACGCCATTCGCCAGCGCGGATACAGCACCCAAGAAGAACACCGCGATGCCGGCCAGAGCCAGGCGAAGGTGTGATCGCTTCATTGCTCGCTCCCTGTTCATGTAGGTGGTTGCCATTGGCGTGGGAGTCATTGGTTGAAGTGCAGGATCACACCCAGCATGCCGAAGTGCACGGCACCGGCGCACACGAACGGATCGGCTACGGACTCGATGCGCATGTAGGCCGTCGGCGTCCCGAGCGAGCTGAACTGCGCCAGCGGCAGCGCCATGATCCCGCCGCCCGGCACCGTGCTCACCGCCGTGGCATCCGGGGTGGCATTGGCGGTAGCGCGGAAGTACTGCTCGTAGTAGCTGTCGCCGCATTCGTGCGTCCCGGTGCGCGAGAACTCGTCCTCGTTCCAGAACGTGTACGTGTACTTGGTGATGAACGGCTGCGCGTGCTGCGTGAGGTCCTGGTTGCACGCTGCGATCGAAATCCAGGTGCTCGCCGGGCCGCCCGGGAACACCGGCGGCGCCGCCGGTATCGGCTGGCCCCCCGGCTGGAAGTCGGCCACCAGGATGTTCGGACACAGGTCGTAGCCGGCGAGCGAACCATCGAGGTTGAGGGTGCCGGCGGTGCCCACCGGCTGCCCTTGCGCCGCGGTGCCGCCCAGCGCCTGAAACGCCCACGCGTTGTACTCGAAGGCATTGCCCCCCGCGTTGATGACCGCCGCCGTGCCCAAGAGCTGATTGAAGTTGATCTGCCGCACGTTGCCATTGGCGTCGGTGCCGACCGCGAAGCATTTCAACTCGCCGGTCTGGCGCGTGCTGCCGTCGGGGAACGGCACGAAGGGTTGCGCGATCTGTCTACCCCCGCCGAGCACCAAGCCGGTCCCAACCGACCAGGTCACCGGTTGGTTGCGCGTCAAGGTGAGGGTGAAGTCCATCGTGTGCTTGATCTGCGACACGTCGGTCTTCGAGGACAGCGGGGTCGGCAGCGGCTCGCTGGTGCGGTAGTAGCACTTCACCTGCACGTCGGTGGCGCTGTCGTTGACGATCGTGATCAGCGTGTCCCAGGAGGAGAACACGATGAGGCGCGGGAACACCAGGACGCTGCCCTTGTTGCTGTTGTTGGCCATCATCGTGGCTGCGAAGGCGGAACTGCTCATCATGGCGAGAGCGCCGGCCGCGGCGACACCGATTAGCTTGCCTGTTTTCATCCCACGCTCCGCTCTGAGGTGTGTGACCCCGACCGCCCGCATGCGGGCAGTTATTGGGCCGTGTCGGCGCCATGTGCTGGGCGCACCGAGTCAAAGTCGCCAGGAGCACTCACCGTGCCGACCTCAAAAAGGCCATAAACGACAAGGGGATATCTCGGTACGTTCCCGTAAGGGCCGCCCGATTGTCAAGACGGCCGACACGAAGCTCCGCGAAGAAGCCCGATGGACGCATTGCCAGGCACGCGTACCTGCACGTGCCGTCCGTATGGGCGTCCCCTTGGAGGGCGAGGTGCTATGACTGGTTGTGGCCGGTCAGCGACCTTCCGCACGGGGCACCGACCGGCCACTGCCCCCGGCAGCTAGACCTCGGTCTGCTCCGCTGTCTCGAGAGCGTCGTCGACACCGTTCCCGAGGTAGCGCTCGGTGCTTTCGAGCTTGGTATGACCGAGTAGCAGTTGCACCGATCGGAGGTTCTTGGTGCGACGATAGATCAGTGTTGCCTTGCTTCGGCGCATGGAGTGCGCCACGAGCCTGGCGGTGCACGAGGATAAGCTCACGACGGTCGAGCACTTCGCCCGCGTCTACGGCGAGATGCGCCGCGGAATCATCGCCCACCCCGAGCACATCACCGAGGAGAACGTGACCGTCCTCGCCGGCTTCGACTTCGCCTTCGTGTGCGTGGATAGGCCGTCCGTCCGGAAACTCCTCGCCGACTTCCTGATCCGCGCCGGCATCCCGTTCGTGGACACCGGCATGGAGCTTGAGCTGCTGGAGGACGAGCAATGCCTGATGGGGACCTGCCGGGCCACGCTCAGCACGCCCGGACAATCGGACCATTTCCCGAAGCATGTGTCGCTCGACGACGCGGTCGCCGCCGACGACCTCTACGCGACGAACATCCAGGTTGCGGAGCTCAACGCGAGGTGCGCGCTCATGGCAGTGGTCAAGTGGAAGAAGTTCTGCGGGTCTTACCAGGATTGTTACGGTGAGCACCAGTCGCCTGCTCGAGCGCAAGGACTTCGGCGCTGCCGATGCCTGAGGCGAGACCCCTCCGGCACCCGCGCCGCCGCGGACCGCAGCATGCGAGAGCGAAATTGATATAGATTCGCCGGATCGGAGAGCCCAAGACACGCCATGAACGACACCCCCCAACGCCCGCCCCTGCCCGACCGTCTGTCCGTGGACCCGCGCAGCCCCCACCACGTGGCCGCCGTGTTGGAGCACGACATCGGCATCCGCCTGAACGACAAGGAACGCAAGGACGTGGAGGAGTACTGCATCAGTGAAGGATGGGTCAAGGTGCCGGCCGGCAAGGCGCTTGACCGCAAGGGCCATCCACTGCTGATCAAGCTCAAGGGCAAGGTGGAAGCCTTTTACCGGTAAGCATGGCGCCCGGTCGCGGGGCGTCTCACGCGGCGCTCGATGAGAGAAGGGCGGGATCAATCAGCCCTCGTGTCGCATGGCGAGCATCGCTGCGAGAAGATCAGGGTCATCCCATGGCACATCCACGGGGAAATCGATGAGATTGCGGCTCTTCGGGTCACGCAGCCACTCGCGCGGGAAGACCACCACCGTCCCGCCGCCGACGTCGTCGCTCGCCTCCGCCGTGGCGGCACCTGCGAGAGCGCCGAACAGTGCGCGCCCGAGATCCCTGCCAACTCGCTCACCAAGGTGCGTGTGCGTAACGATCCGTCGATTGATCTCCAGCAGATGCGCATTGCCGGTACGTTCATCGATGACGAACTGGACGTTGAAGAATCCGCCGATGCCGAAGCCGCGGCACAGCGTTTCCGCGAATGCCCGCGTCTCGGGCGAACGGATGAAGCGCAGCACGGTCGTCTGGCCCTTGACGTCGCTGGTTGCAGCGTAGCGTTCCCAGGCAAAGCCGGTCAGCGGTGACCCGTGCAACGCAACGAGCGCCTGCGAGTGGTATGCCCCGTTGACGAAGGCCTGTACGAGCAGCCTGGGTTCCCGATATTGGCCAAGGTCAAGCTGATCCGCGACCAGAAGCCGTTTCGCGGCAGCGGCGAGCTCGGTCGGCGTCGACGTTATCGCGACGCCCTGCCCAGCGAAGCCGAAGCGGCGCTTGAGAACGACCGGGTACCCGAGCGTGTTCGCGTACCCAAGCGCGTCGTCCACGCACGTGGCGATGGCGTAGCGCGGAACGCGGACACCCACGGCCTCGGCGGCCGACGGCAGCAGCGTCTTGTCGATGCTCGCAGCATAGAAACGTGGGTCGCCCAGTGACTTCTCGACGAGAGGGGCCAGATGCTTCTTCAGCATCGAGGCAAGACCGGGCGGCGGATTCAGGACAAGCTCGAACAGCAGTCGGACGGCCATTTCGTCGCATGGCACGACGAGCTCCGGCGAAGTTTCGTCCACCATTTGGATCAACGAGAGCAGCCACTCCATCGAAGTCGCCGTCGACGGAAGGAAGCCGATCCGTGACACGTAGCGCGACCTTTCCGCCAGCGAGCCCCGGGGCGCGAGCAACGACACGTCGAAATGCGCCCGCGTCAGCACACGGGGCATGCGTGCAGTCCCAAGCCATCGCGTGGTCGTCGCTACGAGGAGGAGGTTTCGGGTCATTGCTGCTCGTTCATTCCCCGCGATCCGCATCCATCGCACACCTGCGGCACTTGCACGCTCGAGACGACGATTGCCCGTACGCTACAGCCCGCGCTACCACGTGGCGACGAACGGTCGCCGCCGATGATAATGCCAATGTCATAATGCCGGAGCGGCGATCGAGGCAAATGCGGGTCGCGGCCCGGAACAGGTGTACAGCCATGATGTTCGGCGGTGCGCCAATTCCAGAACCGCGCCCGTGCGGAATACCGGACGTTAGCTATGACTTCGCGGGCGTCGTACATCTCGTGCGATGCGCGTACCTCCCGGCCGAACGTACGTTCCATCAACAGAGTGTCGAACTCGTGAGGGAAAAATGGCAAATACATTTGCAAGGGTACGTGCAACTTTGTTCGCCATCGGATGGGCGGCTCTTGTCTTGGTAGCAAGTGCCCCTTGCACGACGACCGCAGCCCGCGCCCAAGCTGGAGCAAACGCGCCATCGACGCAGGCCGTTCTTTCCGCCGGGCCGATATTGCTCAATGATGGCGAATCGGCGCTCATCGGCCTCCTGCTCCCCGCGGTGCAAAAATTGCAGCGCGACGCGCACCTCGTCCTATTCAACGGCGACGGCAAGGTTCTCGCGGACGTCCCGGTTGCCATGGGGGACGGTAGCGTCAAGCCTGCGTCATTCAGAGTGACATTCACGCGTGGCGTTTTCAGAATCGTTGGACCCGATCTCAAGGAGATGTCGGTGAGCGGTGATGGAAATCTCTCGGCGGTGTTGTTGCCCGCAGTGCAGCGTGGCGCGCTCGTGCTACCGGTATCGTCCTCCGTCCAGATTCTCGATAGGGATGGTTTGCGCGGTCAAATCGTTGGGTTCTGCGACGGCAGCGTATAGGCTGCGACGCATCAAGAACTCGGCCAGGCAACGCGTTCCCGCCTGCGGCTTGGAAGGTCGTGTCATGTGCGAGGACCGGGGCGTGCGGCTGAGAGGAGGTAGCTGAGTACCCCGCAGCGACGTGGGATCGCCAAGCCACCACGTCACCCTGGACTTTGGCGCCATCACGACGAAGTGGCAGTGCTTTGCCGTGTAGAGCACAGCGGACCTCGCGTACGCCCGTCAGCGGTCAGCCGGCCGCTTCTGGGCGGTCGATGTTCCGTAGGAACGCGGAAAGAGGATCCGCAACGTCGTGCCTTCGCCGGGATTGGACTCCATCTCCACGGTCGCGTCGAGCAACTCGCAGAGGCGCTTGACAATGGACAAGCCGATCCCTTCGCCTCGCTCTTGATGCACCGGACGGCCGTCGGCATCACCGGCAGAGGACACAGCAGGTTCGGCTGCGACATGCGGCCAGTCGCGCAGGCTGCCCGCTTCCTCGACGTGACGCGCTTCCTCGGTCGCTTCTTCCAGTGCTCCCGCCATAGGAGCACCAGGGCCGGCATGGAAGCCCGGGCCGGTGTCCTGCACGCACAGCATCCAGCGGTTTGCGTCGTTGGTCCTGCTGTTCCCCCAGCTGACCGTCACACCGCCCTGCAACGTGTACTTGATGGCGTTCAGCACCAGGTTCTGGGCGATTCGCTGCACCTTGATGGCATCGCCCTCTACCGGCAATTCGGCAGGGCCATCCGAGTTCAAGTACAAGTTGCGCTCCTCCGCCAAGGGTCGCACTCGCTCGCACAACTCTGCCAGCACCGCAGTCGCATCGAACGACTTCACCTGACGCTGCTCATGGCCGGCTTGCAGGCGCGCAAGGCTCGTCACGTCTTCGAGCAGCGAGTGCAACGACGCAACGTTCTTGTTGAGCATGCGAACGAAGCGGTCGCGCAACGACTCCGGGACGCCTTCCAGGCTCAGCCCCGCAGTTGCATTGACCACCACGCCGAGATTGCCACGCAGGTCGTGGGCAGCCTCCTGCCACAGAATGGCGCGTTCGCGCTCCACGGCGCGCAGTTGCATCAGAACTCTTTCGAGGTCACGCACGTGGCCCCTAGCCTCGATCTGCTGCAAGTGGAAGTATCGCGCGGTGCTCTCGCTGACGCCGTCAGCGCACATTTCCGCCCACAAGCGCCTGGCGGTGGACATGACGACCGGCTCTACGTCAGGATGGGTGGAGCCATAGCTTTCCAATTCGTCCGCCACGCACAATTGCAGCCGGCCCCACTCCCGCGTCACTTCGCGCAGGTCATACCCCTGCTGCCAACGTTGCAGGCCGTGCGCCGCAGCGTCGTCCTTGTGCTCGTCTTCGGATCCAAGATTCTGCTTCCGCGTGGCGACCAGCAGCTTTTGGGCGAACGCCTCCAGCAGGTCCGGAATGTGGTCGTTGAGCTGCGCTCGGGGGAGCGAAGCACCGGTGGTCAATTCCGGATCGCGATCGACCGCCTCGCGCCATGCCCGCATGATGGCTTCGCGCCGCGCGACCAGGTCCGAGGCGAGTGCAGCCAATTGCCGGTCGATCTTCTCCGCGCGATCCATGGGTAGCCCGTGACGTTTTTCAGGGGAGCTGGCACGTGCCGCTGCATCGATGCGAACTCATGGGTATTGTACGTTCAAGTTCCAGGCACGCCGCTTTCCAGCCGGTCGACGTACGGGGGACTGCAGACCCGGCGGTGCTGCCCCAGTCTGCGCTCGGCCGCACGATGATGCCCTACCGGTGCGCCTGGAGCATCGCCGCCATCTTCCGATGGATCAGGTCGATCGCCTTGAGCGGTCGTACCATCACCTTCAGCTCCACGATCTGTCCCGTGTCATCCCACTTGAGCATGTCCACGCCGTTGACGGCGATGCCATCGATCTCCACCTGGAATTCCAGGACGGCGTCGCGACTGCCCGCGATCTCGCGCACGTAGCGAAACGAGTCGTTCACGAAGACGTGCAGCGCGGCCGTCAGGTATCGCTTGACGATCGGCTTGCCGACCTGCGGCGTGTGAACGACCGGGGAGTGGAAGACGACACTGTCCGCAAGCAGCGAGTCGAGGGTCGTCGCGTCCCGATCCTCGATGAGTCGGTGCCAGGTGGCGAGCGCGTCGGATGTCATGGAGAAGCTCCCGTGATTGAAGTGCAGGTCGAGCGCAACGCTCGCCCTCCCGCGTGATCGGGCGACTACCGCAATTCCCGGCGCAGCACCTTTCCGATCGGCGTCTTGGGCAACGCGTCGCGGAACTCGATGTGCCGCGGCCGCTTGTACGCGGTCAGGTGCGCGTTGCAGTGCGCGATCACCGCCTCCTTCGTGAGGCCGGGATCCTTCCTTACGACGACCAGCTTGACCGCCTCGCCCGTCTTGGCGTCGGGCACGCCCACGGCCCCGCACTCGAGCACGCCCGGATGCGTGGCCACCACGCTCTCGATCTCGTTCGGGTAGACGTTGAAGCCCGACACCAGGATCATGTCCTTCTTGCGGTCGGTGATCGTGAAGCGACCCGTGGCGTCGACATGGCCGATGTCGCCGGTCTTGAGCCAGCCGTCCTGGATGACCTTCGCGGTCTCCTCGGGATTGTTCCAGTAGCCTTTCATCACCTGCGGGCCGCGCACGCAGAGCTCGCCGGTGTGCTTCTCGATGTCGCCTACGCCCGTCCATACCGGCAATTCATTGAAGTCGTCGTCGCGGATCGACAGGTCCGTCGAAGGATAGGGAATGCCGATGGTGCCGTTCCAGGGCGTGCGCACCGGGTTCGCGCAGGCGACGGGTGACGCCTCCGTGAGGCCGTAGCCTTCGGTGATGCAGCATCCGGTGACTTGCTGCCAGCGCTGCGCCACCGGCTGTTGCACCGCCGCGCCGCCGCCGATCACCGCCTTCAGAGCGGAAAAGTCGAGCTGGTCGAAGCCGGGCGCATTGAGGAGGCCGTTGAACAGCGTGTTGACGCCGGTCATGATCGTCCACTTCCACCGCGCGAGCTCCTTCACCAGCGCCGGCAAGTCGCGCGGGTTCGTGATGAGCACGATCAGGCTGCCCCACTCCATGAACGACAGCGTCGCGGTGAGACAGAAGATGTGATACAGCGGCAACGGCGCGATGGCGATCTCCGAGCCTTCCTTGAAGATCGTCGACAGCCACGCGCCGGTCTGCTCCATGTTGGCGAGGACGTTGCGGTGAGTGAGCATCGCGCCCTTCGCTACCCCGGTGGTGCCGCCCGTGTACTGCAGGAACGCAATGTCCTCGCGTTGCACCTCGACGGCCTTGAACGCCGTCGCCGCGCCGCGCGCAAGTGCGTCCCGGAAGGGGATGGCGCCGTCGATGCGCCACGGGGGCACCATCTTCCTGACCCGCTTGATCACCAGGTTGACGATCCAGCGCTTCGGGATCGGCAGCAGGTCGCCGAGCTGGGTGGTGATCACGTGCCGGACCGGCGCGTTCGCGAGCACCTGCTGCAGGACACTCGCGAAGTTCTCGACGATGACGATGGCCTTGGCGCCGGAGTCCTTGAGCTGGTGCTCCAGCTCGCGCGGCGTGTAGAGCGGGTTCACGTTCACCACGACCATGCCCGCGCGCAGGATGCCGAACAGCGCCACCGGGTATTGCAGCAGGTTCGGCGCCATGATCGCGACACGCTCGCCCTTCGCCAGTCCCGGCAATCCCTGCAGGAAGGCGGCGAAGTCGCGCGACAGCCGCTCCAGCTCGGCGTAGCTCATCGTGCAGCCGAGGTTGTGAAAGGCCGGCTTGTCGGCGAACTTGCGGGCGACCGACTCCAGCAGGTCCCCGATCGAGCCGAACTTGTCGGGATCGATTTCCTTGGGAATGCCGACGGGATAGTGCTCGAGCCAGATCTTCTTCACGATGGTCTCCCCTGCCGCTGCCTATCGAAAATGCTCCAGTCCAGCTTGCGATCCGCCACGCTATTCGTGCCGCAGCGCCTCGATCGGGTCGAGGCGCGCCGCGCGCTGTGCGGGAAAGTATCCGAATACCACGCCGATCATCGCCGAGAACCCGAACGCCGCCAGGTTGATGCCGGGATTGAACAGGAACGGCACCTGCATCACCCGCGCGAGCAGCACCGACGCCGCCGTCGCCAGCACGACGCCGGCGAGGCCGCCCAGCGCGGCGAGCACGATCGACTCGGTGAGGAATTGCAGCAGCACCTCGCGCTCGAGCGCGCCGATCGCAAGCCGGATGCCGATCTCGCGCGTGCGCTCGGTCACGCTCACCAGCATGATGTTCATGATCCCGATGCCGCCGACCAGCAGGCTCACCGCGGCCACCGCACCGAGGAGAGTGGTCATCACCTGCGTCGTGCCCGACAGCGTCTCGGCGATCTGGCGCGTGTCGAGCACGTTGAAGTTGTCGTCCTCGCCCTCGGTGAGCTGCCTGCGCTCGCGCAGCAACTCGGTCAGCCCGGCCTTCACCCGCGCGCTGTCCGCGCCGTCCTTCATCGATACCAGCAGCGTGTTCACGCGCGTGCTGCCGGTCACGCGGCGCTGCACGGTGCGCAGCGGCAGGATGACGATGTCGTCCTGGTCCATGCCCATCGCCGCCTGGCCTTTCGACGCCAGCAGGCCGATCACTTCGCATGAGAACTGCTTGACGCGAAGCTGAAGGCCGAGCGGGCTCGCGCTGCCGAACAGCTCGCGCCGGGTGGTGGCGCCGATCACGCACACCGCTGCGCCGGAGCGCTCTTCGGCTTCCTCGAACTTGCGGCCGGAGGCGAGCCGCCAGTTGTTGGTGTCGAAGTACGCATTGGTCGTGCCGATCACGCTCGTCGCCCAGTTCCGCGCCGCATACACGACCGTCACGCCGCTGCGCACTTCGGGCGCCACGGCGCGGATGCCGCCGAGCTGATCGGCGATCGCGGCGGCATCGGCCTCGGTGAACGCCGGCGCGCCCGACTGCGAGCCGGGCCCGAGCCGCTGGCCCGGACGCACCTGCAGGAGGTTGCTGCCGAGGCTCCCGATCTGGTCCTGCACCGCGCGCGTGGCCCCCTGGCCGAGCGTGACCATCGTGATCACCGCACTGACGCCGATCACGATGCCCAGCACGGTGAGAAACGAGCGCAGCACGTTGCGGCGGATCGACCGCAACGCGAGCAGGAGCGAGTTCCAGATCATCACGCGACTCCGGCGGGCGCCCGAACGTCGGGGGTGTCGCGGTTCAGCGTGTCGGACGCCACCCGTCCGTCGACGAAGCGCACGATGCGCCGCGCGTAGGCCGCCATGTCCGGCTCGTGCGTGACCATCAGCACCGTGATGCCGCGATCGCGGTTCAACGCGACGAGGAGGTCCATGATCTCGCGGCTTCGCTGCGTGTCGAGGTTGCCGGTGGGCTCGTCGGCGAGCAGCACCGTGGGCCGCGTGGCGATCGCGCGCGCGATGGCCACGCGCTGCTGCTGCCCGCCGGAGAGCTCCGAGGGCGTGTGCGCCTCCCACCCGGCGAGTCCGACCGACTGCAACGCGGCACGCGCCGTGGCGTGGCGCTCCGACGCGCTTTCACCACGATAGAGCAGCGGCAGCTCGACGTTCTCCTGCGCCGAAGTGCGCGCGAGCAGATTGAAGCCCTGGAACACGAATCCGAGGTGCAGTCGCCGCAGCCGCGCACGCTGGTCGCGCGTCAGGCGCTCGACGTGCACGCCGCGGAACAGGTATTCGCCGGCGGTTGGCGTATCGAGGCAGCCGATGATGTTCATGGCGGTGGATTTCCCCGAGCCGCTCGGACCCATGATGGCGACGAAATCGCCCGCGTCGACGTCGAGATCGACGGTATCGAGCGCGCGCAGCGCGGCCTGTCCTTCACCGTACACCTTGGTGATGCCGCGCAGGCGGATCAGCGGTATGTCGGCGGGACCGTCGACATTCGTCATGACGTCGGCGCGCCCTGATCCGTGATCACGGCCTCGCCCTCGCGCAGGTCGTCACTTTCCACCTCCGTGCGGCGCCCGTCGGACAGCCCCGGCGTGACCGGCACGGCGACCGCTGCGCCGTCGCGCAGCACCCACACCTGGCGCGTGCTCGGCGCGATCGTTGCCTTGCGGGTGGAGCCCGCACGCGGTCCACGCGGCATCAGCTGGGAAACGATGCCGCCCGACTTGCTCGCCGGCGCCGCCGGCGCGGCCCCGTCCGCGTTCGCTGCGACGGCAGGCGTGAAGCGCAGCGCAGCGTTCGGCACCAGCAGCACGCCGCTGCGCTGCGCCGCGGTGATCGTCGCCGTCGCCGTCATCCCCGGGCGCAGGCTCAGGTCCGTGTTGGCGACCTCGAGCTCCGCCACGTAGGTGACGACGTTGTCCTTCGTCGTCGCGCCGTAGCCGACGCGAGTGATCTTCGCCGGATACTTGCGGTTCGGATAGGCGCTGACCGTGAAGGACGCGCCCTGTCCCTCGCGCACCTGGCCGACATCCGCTTCGTCGACATTCACCTGCAGCTTCATCTTGGTGAGATCCTCCGCGAGCGTGAACAGCGTCACCGCCTGCAGCGACGCAGCCACCGCGTTGCCGGGATCGACGGCGCGCGTCAACACCACGCCATTGATCGGCGAGCGGATCGACGCCTTGCCGAGATTGGTTTCGTCGGAGCTCAGCGCGGCGCGGGCGTCGGCCACGGCCGCGCGCGCGGCAGCCTGGTCCGCGAGCGCACGGTCGAGCGTCGCCTGCGCGGTCTCGAGCTCGGCCTGCGACGGAACCTTGCCGCCGGAGAGGCGCTGCACTTCCTGCATGCGCCCGAGATTGCCGCTCGCCTCCTTGAACGTTGCGGCGGCCTGCGCCACCTTGGCTTCGCTGGAAGCAAGCGAGGCGCGCGAACGCGAGATCTGGTCGTTCAGCTTCGCGGTGTCGAGCTCGACCAGCACCTGTCCCTTTTTCACGCGGTCGTTGATGTCGACCAGCACGCGCGCGACCGTGCCCGACAGCTCGCTGCCGACGTTGACCGAGCGCGTCGGCTGCAGCGTGCCATTGGCGGTGACGGTCACGGTGAGATCGCCGCGCGCCACCGGCTCGGTGACGTAGCGCGGGGCCTCGTCACCGCGTTGCCCCTGCCACCACGCGAGACCGGCCGTCAACGCGAGCAACACCAGCACGGCCCCGCCCCACCAGAGCGGTCGCCGCCACAGGGGCCGCGCGGCGCCCGGGCCGAGCAGGTCGTCCACCCGTGCAGCTTCCGCCTGCGCAGTCGCCGGGCTCGCTTGCGCGCTCTTCGTCGTCGGTTCCACTACGGTTCCCGTGTCGTTGGCTGCGCCGGCGGCCAGCCGCCGCCGAGCGCCTTGTAGAGCTGGATCACCGCCAGCACGCGCGTCGGCTTCGCTTGCCGACAGGCTGTCCTCCACCGCACGCAGCGAGCGCTGCGTGTCGAGCACGGTCTGGAAGTCGATCAAGCCGCCCGTGTAACGGTAGCGCGCCAGCAATGCAGCGTTGCGCGCGGCGTCGACGGCCTCGGCCAGCGCCGCGCTGCGCTCGCGCGCGTTGGCGAACGCGACGAGCGCGTTCTCCACCTCCTCGAGCGCGGTCAGCACCGTCGCCTCGTAAGCGACCCGTGCGCTGTCGCGGACGGCGCTCTGGATCTCGACCAGCTGCCGCAATCGCCCCGCGTCGAAGACGGGCGCGGAAATACCCGCCAGGAGCGAGCGCGTGACGGTCGCGCCGCTGGTCAGCGCGTGCAGGCTCAAGGCCTCCAGCCCGATCGATCCGCTCAGGTTGAAGCTCGGATACCGCGCGGCTTCCGCCTGGCCGATACGCGCGGTCTCGGCGGCGAGCGTGCGTTCGGCGGCGCGGATGTCGGGCCGTTGGCGCAACAGGTCTGCCGGTATCCCGACTGCGATGTCCGTCGGCGGCTGCGGGATCGGTGCTGCGGCGGCGAGCTGCCCGTGCAGCGCGGTCGGCGCCGTGCCCAGCAGGATGGCCACGCGGTGCTCGGCCTCGGCCACGCTCGTCTGCAGCAGTGGAATCTGCGAGCGCGTCTGCTCGCGATTCGCGCGCGCCTGCTCCACGTCGAGCGAGCCCACGAGCCCTGCCTGCGCGCGCCACTGGGTGAGCTGCAGCGTTTCGCTTTGAGTCGCGAGGTTGCTCTGCGCGATCGCGAGCCGCGCCTGGAATCCGCGCAGCTCGACGTAGTTGCGCGCGACTTCGGCCGCCAGCGTGACGCGTGTTGCGTCGACCGTCGCGACACTCGACTGCAGGTCGGCTTCCGCCGCTTCGAGCCCGCGGCGCTTGCCGCCGAACACGTCGAGCTCCCAGCTCGCGTCGAACCCGGCGCCGTACGCTTCGCGGGTCGCATCGCCGTTGCTGCGGCTCGCGCTGGCGGCCGCGCTCGCACCGACGGTGGGCGCACGCCTGAGCGCTCGCCAGGTCCCGGCGCGCGCGTGCCTGGCGCAAACGCACCTGCGCCTGGCGCAGATCGAGGTTCGCCTGCATCGCTTCGGCGATCAGGCCGCTCAGCACCGGATCGTCGAGGCGGTCCCACCACCGTAACAGCTCGTCGGGGGAGGTCGGGGACGGGGCACCGGCGATCGACCACGCCGTCGGCAGCGGCAACGATGGCTCCACATAATCGGGACCGACGGCGACGCATCCCCCGAGCACGAGCAGGACGACGGGCAGCAGAGTGTGACAGCGGGGCTTCAAGGTTTCACCTCGGCATGCGCGCGACATGCCGACACAGCTCGCAGTCACTATCCTGCGCCCACGCGCCACGACCGACGTTGACGGTCGTCATGGGCGATGAGCCCATCCCGGCAGAGACCCCGGGCCGGCACGCGCAAGGCCGATCAATCCGCCTGGTTCGTCGCGTGGATCGCCGCAGCGCGACCGCGCGCGACGTTCACCGAGGCCAGCAATGCGAGCCCGAGGACGAAGAAGCTGCCCGTCATCAGGATCCCCAACCGGTGATTGCCGCGCGAAATCCAGGTGACGAGGCCGTACGTGAGCGGGCCGATGATCGACGACAGCTTGACGGCGAGTCCCCAGAGTCCGAAGAACTCGCCGACGCGCTGCTCCGGTGAGAGGTAGCCCACCAGCGCGCGGCCCGCGGACTGGCTGGCGCCGAGGCACACGCCGACGAGGTTCGCTCCGATCCAGAACACGATCGCGCCGCGTGCGACCGACAGCAGGACGATGGTGAAGATCCACAGCGCGAGCGTGATGGCGAGCGTGGCCTTGTGGCCGATGCGATCCTGCACCTGGCCGAACACGAGCGCCCCCACCGACCCCGTGACGTTGGTGACGAGCAGAAGCAGCAGCGTGTCCTGGGTGGAGAAGTGCATCGCCTGCTGCGCGTAGATCGCCGCCAGGCTGATCACGGCCTGGATGCCCGCCTGGTAGAGCACGATGCAGCACAGGAACCGCCACAGGTCCTCGAAGCGACGCACGTGCGTGAGCGTCCCGCGCAGGCGGACCAGCGTGTCGCGCACGACATGTCCGCCGCGCCCCTGCGGCACCGCACGCTCCCTCAGCACGACGAACGTCGGAACGCTGCCCAGCGCGAACAGCGTCGCCGTGATCAGCATCGTCATCGGCACGGCCGCTTCGGTCGCCACGCCCCGGCTCGCGGCGTGTTTGAGATACAGCGACGCACAGGCCCAGTGCCAGCAAGCCTCCGACGTAGCCGAGCGCCCATCCCCAGCCGGACACCTTGCCGATCGACTCTCCTTTCGCGATCTCGGGCAGGAACGCTGCGATCAGATTCTCCCCGCTCGCGAAGCAGTAGTTCGATACCACGATCAGGACGATCGCGAGGACGAGATCGCCCGGGCCCACCGCCGCGAGTGCGGCAGTGGCGAGGACGCAGCCGAGCGTGGTCGCGAGCAGCAGCCGCTTCTTCGCGGCGCGCATGTCGGCGTACGCGCCGAGCAACGGCCCGGTCACCATCACCAGTGCATACGAGACGGAAAGCGCCGCGGTCCACGCGAGCGTGGCCCAGCTTGCGTTGCCGGCGACGACGGACACGAAATACGCGCTGAACACGGCGGTGATCACGATCGTCGTGTAGCTGGAGTTCGCGAAGTCGAACATGGCCCAGGCCCACACCTCGGCGGGGCGCACTCCGGGTGCAACGGCGGAATTCAGCGAAGACATGGGTTTGGCGGGTGACGCGGACAAGGACAGCGCCGACGGGCGGGCGCGATGTTCCGCCTCCGGGTGGCGTGCGGCATCGCGTGCATCAGCATACCGGCCCGGCGCGAGGGCGGCGCGAAAATCCCCTTCGCCGGCGCGGATTGGACACGATCGCCAAATCAAGCAAGCGCTTGATTAAGGTGATAGGATGGCGACCGCCATGAATGCCCGCAGCCGCCGTCGCGCCACGTCCGAGGCCCGTTCCCCAAGCGGCGGCGTGCGCACCGCCGAGCGCGCCGCCGACCGCGGGGCGCACGCGCGCGAGCAGCTCGTCGTCCACGCGACGCGCATCTTCGCCGCCAAGGGCTACGCCGCGACGTCGACCCGCGAAATCTGCCAGGCCGCCGGGACCAACGTCGCGGCCATTCACTACTACTTCGGCGACAAGGAAGGGCTCTACCGGGAGGTGCTGACGCGACCCGTCAGCGCGATCGCGGCCGAGTTCGGCAACTTCGACGATCCGTCGCTGCCGTTCGAGCACGCCATCCGTCGCGTGCTGCACCCTTTCGTCGCGATGGCGCTCGACGACAATCCCGACGCGCTGCACGTGGAGCGCGTGCACCTGCGCGAGGCGCTCGAGTCTTCGCCCGTGTTCCGCGACGTGGTCGCGCGCCTGATCGTGCCGCAACACGACGCGCTCGCGTCGGTCCTCGCGCGTCACTGCGGGCTGCGCCGGGCCGATGCGGCCATCCACCAGCTCGCGTTCGCACTGATCGCGATGGCCAACGACTACTGCATGTCGCGCGAATTCATGAAGCTGCTCGCTCCCCGAGGTGATCGGGCGCCGCGACGCGGTGCGCCACATCGTCGACCGGCTGGTCGGGTACAGCGTCGCGCTGCTCGCTTGCGAGAAGGGACGGCGCGGCGCGGATCGCCGCAACGGCGCACGCGCCCGCGCGCGCCGCGCATCGCCGGACATCACGCCATGATCGAACATCGACCCGTTCCCCGTGCCCGCCGCCTGCTGCCGTGGGGTGTGCTCGCCCTCCTGATCGTCGTCGGCGGCGCGGCGGTTCTCTGGTTCAACGCGCGGCACGAACCCGCAAACGGTCCGCAGCCGACGGCGGCATCGTCGCCCCGGTCCGACGCTCCCGCGCGGCCCGCGCTCACCGTTGCGCTCGTGCAGGCGAGACGCGAGGAGTGGCCGCGCACGCTCGCGGCGCAGGGCAACGTCACCGCGTGGCAGGAGGCGGCCGTCGGAGCCGAGCTGTCGGGCTTTCGCATCACGGAGGTGCTCGTCAACGTCGGCGACCGTGTGCGCAAGGGCCAGCCGCTCGCGCGCATGAATGCCGAGTCGGTGGACGCCGACCGCAACCAGGCGCGCGCTTCCGTCGCCGAAGCCGAAGCGGTGCTCGCCGAGGCGCGCGCGAATGCGCTGCGCTCGCGCGATCTCGCGGCGAAGGGATTCGTGAGCCCGCAGGCCGCCACCCAGGCCGCCACCGCCGCAGAGACGGCCGCGGCGCGCCTCGCCGCGGCGCAGGCGCGGCTCCAGGCGGAAGACGTGCGACTCGCCCAGACCGTGGTGCTCGCGCCCGACGAAGGGACGATCTCCGCGCGCACCGCTACGGTCGGCGCGCTCACCCAGCCCGGGCAGGAGCTCTTCCGCCTCATCCGCGGCAATCGTCTCGAGTGGCGTGCCGAGGTTACGGCATCCGAGGTCGATCGCATCGCGCCCGGCATGGCGGCGACGCTGCGGTTGCCGGGCGGAGCGGACGTGATCGGACGCGTGCGCACCGTCGCGCCGACCGTCGATCCGCAGACGCGCAACGCCCTGGTGTACGTCGACCTCCCCATCGCAGCGACGAATCCCGCACGCCCGGGCATGTTCGCACGCGGCGAGTTCGACCTCGGCCGGGCCCCCGCATTGACGCTGCCGGAAACCGCCGTCGTACAGCGCGAAGGCTTCGCCTACACGTTCCGCGTCGACGGCAACAGTCGCGTCGTCCAGACCAAGATCGGCGTCGGCCGGCGCGTCGGCGAGCGCATCGAGGTGACGCAGGGACTCGATCCGGATGCGCAGGTCGTCGCCTCGGGTGCCGGCTTTCTCGCCGATGGCGACCTGGTGCGGGTCGTGTCGCCCGGCACGGTGGCCAACCGCTGAAGACGCGCTGCCATGATCAACGTCTCGTCGTGGTCGATCCGCAACCCGCTTCCGGCGATCCTGCTGTTCGCGCTGCTGACGCTGATGGGCGTCATGGGCTTCCGGGCGATGAAGATCCAGCAGTTCCCGGACATCGACCTGCCCACCGTCACCGTCACGGCGGCGTTGCCGGGCGCAAGCCCCGAGCAGATGGAGACCGACGTCGCGCGCAAGCTCGAGGATTCGATCGCGACGCTGCAGGGCGTGAAGCACATCTACACGATGGTGCAGTCGGGCGTGGCGACCGTGACCGTCGAGTTCCGGCTCGAGATCCCGCCGCAGGAAGCGCTCGACGGCGTTCGCGACGCCGTCTCGCGGATCCGCTCTTCGCTGCCCGGCGATCTGCGCGATCCGGTGGTCTCGAAGGTCAACCTCGCCGGCTCGCCGATCCTCACCTACACGGTCGCGTCGCCGAGGATGGACGACGAGGCGCTCTCCTGGTTCGTCGACAACACCGTCGCCAAGCGGTTGTTGAGCGTGCCCGGCGTGGGGTCGGTCTCGCGCGTGGGCGGCGTCGATCGCGAGATCCGCGTCGAGCTCGATCCGGCCCGCATGCTCGCGCTCGATGCCACGGCGGCCGACGTCTCGCGCCAGTTGCGACAGACGCAGCAGGAGGCCTCGGGCGGCCGCGCCGACGTGGGCGGCGTCGAGCAGTCGGTGCGCACGATCGGCACCGTGCAGTCGGCCGACGAGCTCGGGCGCATGGACATCGCGCTGTCCGACGGCAGGCGCGTGCGCCTCGACCAGCTCGCGCGCGTGCGCGACACCGTGGCCGAGCAGCGTTCCGCCGCATTGCTCGACGGCAAGCCGGTGGTGGGATTCGAGATCGTGAGAAGCCGCGGTGCGAGCGAGATCGAGGTTGCGCAGGGGGTGCGCGCCGAGCTCGCGAAGCTCGAGGCCGAGCATCCGGACATCGCCATCGTCGAGGCATTCAACTTCGTCGACCCCGTGCGGGAGAACTACGACGGGTCGATGTGGCTGCTGATCGAGGGCGCGATCCTGGCCGTGCTCGTCGTCTGGCTGTTCCTGCGCGACTGGCGGGCGACGCTGGTGTCGGCGACGGCGCTGCCGCTGTCGATCCTGCCGGCGTTCGGCGCGATGTACCTGCTGGGGTTCTCGATCAACGTCGTCACGCTGCTGTCGCTCTCGCTCGTCGTCGGGATCCTGGTCGACGACGCGATCGTCGAGATCGAGAACATCATGCGGCACCTGCGCATGGGCAAGACGCCGTACCAGGCGGCCATGGAAGCGGCCGACGAGATCGGGCTCGCCGTCATCGCCACGTCGTTCACCCTGATCGCCGTGTTCCTGCCCACCGCGTTCATGGGCGGCGTGCCCGGCAAGTTCTTCGTCCAGTTCGGGTGGACCGCAGCGATCGCGGTGTTCTTCTCGCTCGTGGTCGCGCGCATGCTCACCCCGATGATGGCGGCCTACGTGCTGAAGCTGCCGCGCAACGACCACGCCACGCCGCGCTGGCTGACGCCCTATCTCGCGATGGCGGCGTGGTGCCTGCGCCATCGCGTGGCGACGATGCTTGGCGCAGCCGCCTTCTTCTTCGGATCGTTCGCGCTGGTCCCGCTGCTCCCGACGGGATTCATACCGCCCGACGACCTGTCGCAGACGCAGGTCTACCTGTCGCTGCCGCCCGGCAGCACGTTCGCGCAGACGTACGCGGCGGCGGAAGAGGCGCGCGCCATCGTGCAGAGGAATCCGCACGTGAAGCTCGTGTACACGGCGATCGGTGGCGGCGCCGCGGGTTCCGATCCGTTCGCACCGAAGGGCGCGGCCGAGGTGCGCAAGGCCACGCTGACCATCAACATGACCCCGCGCAGCGAGCGCCCCAACCTGCGCAAGCAGCAAATCGAGCGCGAGCTGCGCGAGGCGCTGGCGGCGATTCCCGGCGTGCGCATCAGCGTGGGCTTCGGCAACTCGTCCGAGAAGTACATTGTCGTGCTCGCGAGCGACAACGGGCCCGCGCTGGCGCAGCACGCGCGGCAGGTCGAGCGCGAGCTGCGCACCATCCCGGGCATCGGCAACGTCACCAGCACGGCGAGCCTGGTGCGCCCGGAGCTCGTCGTTCGTCCCGACTTCGCGCGCGCGGCGGATCTCGGCGTGACCTCCGCCGCCATCGCCGACACGCTGCGCATCGCGACCAGCGGCGACTACGACCAGAGCCTCGCCAAGCTCAACCTCTCGCAGCGGCAGGTGCCGATCGTGGTCAAGCTGCCGGCGGCGGCGCGGCAGGACCTGTCGCTGCTCGAGCGCCTGACGGTCCCGGGCAAGCGCGGCCCGGTGATGATCGCCAACGTCGCTTCGCTCGCGATCGACAGCGGGCCCGCCCGGATCGATCGCTACGACCGGCTGCGCAACATCAACTTCGAGATCGAGCTCAACCAGCAGCCGCTGGGCGACGTGGCGCGGCAGGCGCTCGCGCTGCCGAGCCTCGCCAACCTGCCGCCGGGCATCACGCAGACCACGGTGGGCGACGCAGAAGCCATGGCGGAGCTCTTCGCGAGCTTCGGGCTGGCGATGGCGACCGGCGTGCTGTGCATCTACATCGTCCTGGTGCTGCTGTTTCGCGATTTCGTGCAGCCGGTCACCGTGCTCGCCGCGCTCGTGCTGTCGGTGCCGGGCGCGTTCCTCGCGCTGTTCCTGACGCACACGGCGCTGTCGATGCCGTCGATGATCGGCCTCATCATGCTCATGGGCATCGCGACCAAGAATGCGATCCTGCTCATCGACTACGTGATCCTCGCGCGCCGCGAGCACGGGCTCTCGCGGTGGGACGCACTGCTCGACGCGTGCCGCAAGCGCGCCCGGCCGATCGTGATGACCACCGTCGCCATGGGCGCGGGCATGCTCCCGATCGCGATCGGCGTCGGAACCGATCCGAGCTTCCGCGCGCCGATGGCGATCGTCGTCATCGGCGGGCTCATCACGTCGACCTTCCTGAGTCTTCTCGTCGTGCCGGTCGTGTTCACCTACGTCGACGACGCGATCCATCGCGGCCGCAGGTTCCTTCGCCGGGACACGGACGGCATCGTCGAGCGTGCCGGATTCGTCGCCGCCCTGACCCCTTCGCTCCATGCTCGTGCAGGTCGGCTGCAGCCATGCCGGCTTGACCTAGGCTAAGGACTCCGGCAGGCCGCTCCCGCAAGCTATCTCGCCCGGCCGGACCGCGGGCACGGTGGGACGCGCGGCCGTCGCTGCGCACGCAACGCCCGCGACAGGGCGGATGCAGGGAGCACATCGTGAACGATCTCGTGCAACGCGACCGGGGGGCTGTCCCGGACGTCGCGCCGGCTACGGCGATCCTCGAGCGCGCCGCGCGCGAGGGGCGCGCGGAGCTTTCGGCTCCGCAGGTCGGGGAGCTGCTTGCGGCACTCGGCATCCCGTTCGAGGGCGCCGACGCCCAGGCCCGCGATGCGTCGCGGTCGCGCGCACCGGGCGTCGATCTGTCCATCGGTCTTCAGAACACGCGCGAGTTCGGGATCGTGCTCTGCGCCGGACCGGGCGGACTCGACGGCGTCGTCGACGAGCGCAATTTCCGCCGCGGTCGCGGCAGCGTGCACGCGGCGGCGGAGCTGACCGATGCCGCGGATTTCCTCCGCCTCTTTCGCCAGACGATCGCGTACCAGAAGCTCGCGGCCGTCGCACAGCGCGACGGCGTGCCGGTTCCGGACGGCGAGCTCGAGGCCTGCTTCGCCGCGCTGCTTGCGCTCGCGAGGCAACACCCGGCGGGCGCGCCCGATGCACGCTTCGCGCTGCAGCACGTGACGCTCGATGCGGTCTGCAGCGCGAACGCGCTGAGCGTGACGGCAGCGCGTTGCGCGGTCGGCGCCGCCGTTGCACGTCCCCTGCCCCGCCCGATCGCCAAGATCGACAAGCTGCTGCATCCCGCCTCGCTCGGGATCGTCGGCGTCTCCGCCAGCGGAATGAATTTCGGCCGCATCATCCTGCGCAACCTGATCGGAAGCGGCTACCCGAAAGAGCGGATCACGATCATCCGGCCCGGCGAGACCGAGATCGACGGCGTCCGGTGCGTCGAAGGCCTGCGCACGCTCCCGCACAAGCTCGATCTGCTGATCGTGGCCGTCAATGCCGAGGCCGTGTACGCGCTCGTCGACGAGATCATCGAGACCGACGCGGTCGAGGCGGTGATGCTGATTCCCGGCGGTCTCGGGGAGACGAGCGAAGAGCCGCGAGCCCGCAGCTGCCATGGCGGCACGGATCAATGCCGCGCACGCGAATCCCGGCGGCGGTCCCATCTTCCTCGGTGCGAACTGCCTCGGCGTGGTGTCGCATCCGGGCTCCTACGATTCCTGGTTCATTCCGCTCGAGCGCCTGCCGAAGCCGAAGAAGAAGCCGGAGCGCAATTCGGTCATGCTGAGCCAGAGCGGCGCGTTCATGATCACGCGCATGTCGCAGAACCCGTGGCTCGATCCGCGCTACATGCTCGCGATGGGCAACCAGACCGACCTCACGCACGGCGATCTGCTGAGCTATTTCGCGGAGCGACCCGAGATCGAGACGATCGGGATCTATCTCGAGGGCTTCAGGGACCTCGACGGCCTCGACTTCGCGCGCGCCGTCCGCCGGGCCGTGCGCAACGGCAAGGACGTGGTCGTCTACAAGGCGGGGCGCACCGTGCCCGGGGTCGGCGGTGCATTGGGCCACACGGCTTCCATCGCCGGAAGCTACGCACTGTTCGAATCGGTCGTGCGCCATGCGGGTGCCATCGTTGCCGAGGACGTCACCGCGTTCGATGATCTCTTCTACATCGCCGGTGCGCTGCACGCCAAGACGATCGCCGGGAAGCGGCTGGGCGCGATCAGCGGCGCCGGGTTCGAGGCCGTCAGCATGGCCGATGCGATCGAGACCGACAGCTTCGGCATGGAGATGGGCAGGCTGGACCCCGCCACGACCGAACGCGTCCGGGCGATCCTCGCCGCCAAGCGCCTCGACGCGCTGGTCGAGGTCAACAACCCGATCGACATCAATCCGGGCGCGGACGACGAGGCCCACCTGCAGATCACCGAGGCCTTCCTGCAGGATCCGAACATCGACGCGGTGGTGGTCGCACTGGACCCGACGGCACCCGCGGTGCGCGCGCTCGAGCAGAGCAAGTTGCGGCCGGGCTACGACCTCGACGATCCGAACAGCACCGTGCACCTGATGCCCCCCATCGTCGCGCGCAACGACAAGCCGATCATCGGGGTGGTCGATGCCGGCAGGCTCTACGACACCATGAGCGCACGCCTGATGGACCAGGGTGTGTGCGTCTTCCGCAACTGCGCGCGCGCCACGAAGGCACTCGTGCAGTACGTGCAGGCGCGCCTGTACGCCGCCGCCCTGGCCGGCAGGCACGAGACCTGACGACACCTTCCACTCCCGGAGGATTCACGATGAGCGAAACCCTGAAGCCCGGACTCACCAGCACGACCCGCATTGCGATCGACCGCGAGCGCACGATCAGCTTCATGGGCGACGAATGCCGCGTCTATGCGACGCCGAAGCTGCTCTACGACGTCGAGATGGCGTGTCGCGACCTGCTGCTCGCGCACATCGAGCCGGGCAAGGACTCCGTCGGCACCCGCGTGGAGCTCGACCACGTCGGCGCGACGATGCTCGGGATGTGGGTGGAGATCACGGTGACGCTCGCCACGGTGAATGGCGCAGCCGTCTCGTTCGACTTCACCGCGCGCGACGCCGTGGAGGACGTCGCGCGCGGCAAGCACAACCGTTACATCGTGGGAATCGAGAAGACCGCGCAGCGGCTCAAGGCGAAGCTCGCGAAGGCGACGGCCTGACGGCCTCGCCCGACCACCTCCGAAGCACGCTCCGAGGGAGCTGCGGGGCAACTCAGAGCTCGACGCACACCTTGCCGAGGTGCGCGCCGCTCTTGAGGTAGAGCAAGGCATCCTTGATCTCGGCGAGCGGGAACACGCGATCGATCACCGGGCGAATCTGCTTCCGGGCCATCGCGACGATCATCTCGGACAGGCGATCCCGGTTGCCGACGGTGACACCCTGCATGCGGATGTGCCGGGTCACGACGGGCCCGAGGTTGAGCTCCGTGCGGCCGCCGGAAACCACCCCGATCAACGCAATCGCACCGCCGACACGAACGGCGCGCAGCGACTGCTTCAGGCTCTGCGCCCCGCCCACTTCCACCACCAGGTCGGCACCGACACCCGCGGTCCGCTCGACCACGACGCGTCCCCACTCCGGCACGTCGCGGTAGTTGATCAGGTCGCTCGCGCCGAGATCCGCAAGCCGCGCGAGCTTGGCATCGGAGGACGACGTTGCAATGACGCGCGCGCCGCACGCGAGCGCGAACTGCAGCGCGAACATCGACACCCCGCCGGTGCCCTGCGTGACGACGACCTCGCCGGGCTTCGTCGCGGTCTCCGCAGACGACCGCGCTCCAGGCCGTGAGCGCCGCGCACGGCAACGTCGCGGCTTCGATCCACGACAGGTAGTCCGGCACGCGCATCACGCCCGAAGCGGGCAGCGCGCGGAACTCGCAGGCGATGCCGTCGCGTAGCCCGCCCAGCGAACTCTCCACGCGCTCCGCCGTCGGACGTCCGCCCTGCCAGTCCTGGAAGAAGCAGGTGACGACGCGGTCGCCGACCTTCAAGTCGCCGACGCCATTGCCGGTCTCGACGATCTCGCCCGCGCCGTCGGACAGCAGAATGAGATCGCTGTGCTTCTGGCGCGAGCCGTAGCCGCCATCGACGGTGACGAGATCGCGGAAGTTGAGCGAAGCGGCGCGCACGCGCACCAGCACTTCGCCGGGTCCGGGCCGGGGATCGCCAACGTCCTTCACGCGAAGATTGTCGATCCCGATCGCCTCGAGCACTGCAGCTTTCATCGCGCATCTCCCGCTCAGTCGCGCATCATCCGCGAAGCGTACTTCGAGCATCCCGTCTACGTGCCGATCGTGCAGCGCGCCTACGCATTGTGGCGCGAGCTCGAGCAACGCAGCGGGACCGCGCTTTACCGCAAGACCGGCGGGCTGATGATCGGCGCAGCCGACAGCGACCTGATCGCGGGCGCGCTGCGCAGCGCGCGCGAGCACGGCCTCGCGCACGAGATCGTCGATCGCCGGCGACATCCGCAAGCGCTTTCCCGCCCTGCAGCCCGAAGCCGACATGGTCGGCGTGCTGGAGCCGCGCGCCGGCGTGCTGTTTCCGGAGCGGTGCATCGCGGCGCATCTCGATCTCGCGCGCACCGCGGGAGCCGAGCTGCGCTTCGACGAGCCGGTGCAGCGCTGGGAAGCGCACGGCAACGGCATTCGGGTGTTCACCGAGCGCGGCGAATACGTTGCAGCGAACCTGATCGTCTCGGCGGGTGCCTGGGTGGGCAGCCTCTTCCCGGAGCTTGCACTGCCGTTCGCCGTCGAACGCCAGGTCCTCTACTGGTTCGAGGCAAAGGGCGCGGGAGACGTCTTCGACGCGACGCGCTGTCCGATCCATCTCTGGCAATTCGACGGCCGCCAGTTCTTCTACGGCTTCCCCGACCTCGGCACCGGGATCAAGGTCGCGCGCCATCACCGCGGCCGCGAGACGAGCGTGGAGGGTGCGGAGCGCGAGGTGGCGAAGGACGAGATCGACGACATCCGTCGCCTCGTTCGGCGGTTCGTGCCGCGGGCCGATAGCCCGTTGCGCGAAAGCGCGGTGTGCCTCTACACCAACACGCCCGACGAGCACTTCTGGATCGATCGTCACCCCGCGCATCCGCAGGTGCTGATCGTGAGTCCGTGCAGCGGGCACGGCTTCAAGTTCGCGAGCGTGATCGGCGAGATCGTCGCCGATTCCGTTATCGAGGGACGAACGCGCTTCGACCTGTCGCTGTTCCGCACCCGGCCGGCGTGGCGGCGCTCGCGCCGCCGCGCGCGCTCATTCGTCGCGCCCGCCGGGCACGATGCAGGTCGCCATCGCGAGCACCGAATTGCCTGCGATGTCGCTCGCCACCGCCGTGAGGGTGTACAGGCGTCCGGTGGCTGCCGCGAGAGCGTCCGTGCGAAGCTGCACGGTCGTGGGTCCGGGCGGTGCGCCGGTGAGCAGGATGTCCGTCTCGCCGCGCACCGGCGGCTCGTTGCTGGTGGCGCTCACGGTGAAGCTCCCCGGGCCGGAGAGCGCATCGCGTTGCGCTCAGCGTCGCCACCATCGACATCCGTTCGCGCGGTCGGCCAGAGAAGGCAATGGGACGGCATCCCGGTCACGGCGGGATCGGTCTTGTCGAGCTTCACGGTCAACGACTGCGGTGCTTCCGCGTTGCCGGCCTTGTCCGTCGCGGCGTAGGAGACCGTCGTCGTGCCTTCCGCCGTGATCAGGACCGCAGCCGAGGCACCGGTGACGGTGGTCGGGGTGGCCGTCTGCGCGCCGGCGGTCGAGTACGTGACGCGCTCCACGCCCGAGCCACCGGGATCGTCGGTCGCGTGCAGATACACCGTCACGTCGGCATTGTTCCAGCCGGCGGCGTTCGGCGGCGGCGACAGCGTCGCGATGGTGATCGGGGCCGTCCGGTCGGGCGGCGCTTCGTAGTGCGCCTGGAACTCGGCAACGCGATAGCGGGCGCACGATGCATTGCGCAGCCGCGCGTCGCATCGCACGTCGGTCGGGCCGGGTTTCGAGAACGTGATGCGAAGGCCCGTTGCGAGCACCGTGTCGAAGGTGAGGGACGCCCAAAGGTGGCCCTCGCCGTCGGGTATCGGCGGGCTGTCGTGATCGTCCCCGTCCACGGTCCCGTCGGCGTTCACCGCGATCGAGTGGAGGAACTCCCCGTGGTAGCCCGTCGCCAGATGGGCCACGTTGGCCCACGTCCGGCGCTCGAGCGGCCCGCCGCCCGTGGTGTACTGGATCGCGAGGTTGCGGACGCCCTGCTCGCCATAGCCTCGCTTCCAGAGGCGGATGCGGTTCACCGGAGCGCGCGCAAAGCCGATTGCGAGGTACACCGGCCCCGCAGCGTCGCCGCCGCTGCCCGTCGAGGCGTAGGTCTCGGTGTCGCCATCGGTCGCGTTGGCGAGCGACGCGGCCTCGCCGCGGCCGTTGCCGAAGCCCGCCACGTCGGTGACCGCGATCTGCGTCGCAAAGAGTGAGCGCGAAGATGCGAGCAACGCGAGCGCCGCCAGGAGCGTGGCGGCGACGACGGGCCATGCGTGCTTCACGGCGGCCTCCCGGACGCGCGCCCCGCTGCGCTCATTGGGCTACCTTCGTGCTGCGCACTCCGGTGCTCGCCCTCGGGGCGGCCCTTCGGGCTCATTGGCCTACCTTCGTGCTGCGCACTCCGGTGTTCGCCCTCGGGGCGGCCCGTCGGGCTCATTGGCCTACCTTCGTGCTGCGCACTCCGGTGTTCGCCCTCGGGGCGGCCCGTCGGGCTCACAGGCGCAACGGGCGAGGGACGGATTATGAACCCGTCACCCGCGCCCGCGCGATACCGCCGCCGCGCAAGACCCTCCCGGCGCGAACATCAGCCGAACCCGTACTCCTTCCATTCCCTGCGCACCCGGGCGAGATGCTCGGCCGGCGGCAGGGCGATGGGCGGGTACGGGTGCTTCTTCGTCGCGTCGATGCCGATCTTGCTCGACAGGCGCCGGCTCGGGTCCTGCTGCGGCACGTCCTCCGCGGCCTGCGAGGGATCGAGCCGCCACGCCACCGTATCCGGCGCGATCAGCGTGTCCTTCTGCGGCTGCACGCGGAACGCGAGCGCCCAGTTCACCATGAACGGATCGCGCACGTCGATGTCGTCGTCGACGATCACCGTGAACTTGCCGAGTGTCGGATCGACGGCCCACGCGCCGAACAGCACCTGTTGCGCCTGTCCCGGATATTCCTTGCGGATCGAGATCGCGAGATAGTTGGACGCGCCGCCGGCGTGCAGCAGATGCACGTCCTTCACCGGCAGCTTGAGGTCGAGCAGATGACGACGGATCGCAGCCTCGCGACCGTAGCCGCGGATCGTGCTCGACTCGCTCGGCGGCATCTGCGACAGGAACGCCTGGAAGATCGGCTTGTGGCGATGCGTGATCGCGGTCACGTCGAGCACGAAGGACTGCGAGCGCGGGCCCATGTAGCCCGTGAACTCGCCGAACGGTCCCTCCCACTCGGTCTCGTTCGCGCGAATGAAGCCTTCGATGACGAACTCCGCGTTCGCCGGCACCATCAGGTCGACCGTCTTCGCCTGCACGACCGGCACCCCTTCGCCGCGCAGCGCACCCGCGACGGCGAGCTCGTCGACCCCGTAGGGCACCTTGGCGACGGAGCACAGCCCGATGCTGGGGTCCGTCCCGAGCGCGACCGCGATCGGTGTCGGCTGTCCGCGCGCATTGTTCATCTCGATGTGCTTGCGTCCGTGCTGCACGTGCGCGATGAACATGCCGATCTTGCGCGGTCCCTTGATCTGGCAGCGATAGGTGCCGATGTTCTGCACGCCGGTCTCGGGGTCCTTCGTGATCACGAAGGGCGCGGTCAGATACGGTCCCGGGTCGTGCGCCACCGTCCACGTGGGTACCGGCAGCTTCAGCAGGCTGGCGACGTCCTCCAGCAGCACGTTCTCGTGCACGGGTGCATTCGCGACGATCTGCGGCGGCACCGGATTGTGCAGTGCGCGCGTCCACGCATCCGCGATGTCGTCCACGCCGTCGGCGCGCAGCGCGAGCGCATAGATCGCGCGCGAGCCGCCGAGGATGCCGAACACGACGGGAATGTCGAAGCCCTTCACGTTCTCGAACAGCAGTGCGCAGCGCTCCTCCTCCGGCACGCTCTGGAAGTTGACGCGACCCACGGCCGCGATCTCCCAGTCCTTGTCCACGGGGCGGGTGATGCGCTTCAACTTGCCGTGCTCCTCGAGCACGCGCAGGTAATCGCGAAGGTCGCTGTAGATCCGGGTAGCGCTGTCGAGTGGCATCGAGTCCTCCGTTCGGTACGCGGGGTCAGGCCGCCCCGACGGCATCCTTCTTGGGCGCCGGCGCCCCCGCGTCGAGCTTCAGCAGCTTGCGTGCGTTCCCCTCGTAGATGGCGTGGCGCTGCGCGGGCGTGAGATCGAGGCCGTCGATGATCTCGATCGTCCAGCGGATGAAGGCGGAGCCCTTCTCCGGATCGAACGGCGAGTCCGATGCGAAGAGCGTCTTGTCCACGCCGAAGAAGTCCAGGCCGCACACGGTGGCCGCGCGCGCACCGAAGAGCGCCGTGTCCGCGTAGAACATGCGGAAGTAGTCGAGCGGGCGCTTCGTCAGTTGCTTCAGCAGCACCGTGTAGTCCTCGTCCGAGGTGCGTGCGCCGAGCTGGTCCCACCCCGGTCCCGACGCGCCCGGCGAAGTACGGGATCATCGCGCCCATGTGATGGGTGATGATCTTGAGGTCCGGATGCTTGTCGAACAGCCCCGCGAACACGATGTGCGCCATCGCGACGCTCGTCTCGTACGGCCAGCCGAACGTCCACCAGATCTCGTAATGGCTCTTGCGCTCGCCGCGGTAATCGGCGAAGTCGGCGCCGCGGGCGGGATGCAGCCAGATCGGGCGGTCGAGCTCGGCCATGAGGTCGAACAGCGGCAGCGTCTCCGGTGCGGTGAGCGGGCGTCCGAGCACGTTGCTGAACACCTGCACCCCGGCGGCCTTCAGGTCGACGATCGCCCGCCTCGCCTCGCGCAGCAGGCCCTCCGGATCGTTCATCGGCAGCGACGCGACGAACGCCGGGAAGCGGTCGGGATAGCGGCGCACGAGGTCGGCCATGCCGTCGTTGGCGAGCTTCGCCATGTCGGTCGACACCGGCGGCGGCCCGAACACCTCGATCGGCGGCGAGGCGAGCGAGATCACCTGCGCGTAGTCGTCGAACCGGTCCATGATCCGGAAGCGCTCGTCGAGGTCGACGATGCACGGGATCTCGCGCACCCGCTTGTGCATGTCCTTGCCGCCGGGCGCAACCGCGAGCATGCGGTCGAAGAACGCGCGCGGGAAGATGTGGTTGAAGATGTCGAGCTTCATGCGCCTGTGTCCTTCTCTGGGCCCGAGACCCGTTACTCGGAGTAACGACTCGGTGTAGTTACTCCGAGTCAAAGTGGTGCCCGGGCAGCGGTTCGCCGTTGGGGAGCGTCCAAGGGCAACTGCCATTTAAGGCCGCGGTGATTTATCATGCAAGCGCAATCTGTTCATGCACTCATCAACTTGATTCATCAATAGGTCGTGAACGTCACCCTGCGCCAGCTCCGCGCATTCCTCGAGGTCGCGCGTCACGGCAGCTTCACCGCCGCGGCGGAGCGGCTGCACGTCACGCAGTCGGCGCTGTCGGTGATGATCCGCGAGCTCGAGCGCGAGCTGCGCGTGCGCCTCTTCGACCGCACCACGCGCCGCGTGCAGCTCACCGCGGCGGGCGAGGAATTCCATCCGTTGGCCGAGAAGACGCTCGAGGATCTCGAGCATGCGGTCGCACGCTCGCGCGAGCTCGCCGAGGTGCGGCGCGGCCGCGTCACCATCGCCGCGACGACATTGATCGCGTCGATCCTGCTGCCGCGTGCGATCGCCGACTACCGAGAACGGCACGAAGGCGTGCGCATCGTGCTGCGCGATGGCGCCCCGCCGGGACAGATCGCGCGCATGGTGCAGGACGGCGAGGTCGACATCGGCATCGGACCCACTGCGGCGCGCGACGACGCGCTGTCGGCTACACCGTTCCTCGTCGACACCCTGGAGGTCGCGTGTCCCGCGGGGCACCCGCTCACGCGCAAGACTCGCGTCACGTGGCGCGACCTCGCGGCGCAGCCGCTGATCGCGCTGTCCGGCGAAACCGCGATCCGGCAGCTCCTCGAAGAGCAGCTCGGCGCAGCCGGCGCACGCTTCGAGCCCGCGTATCAGGTCGCGTTCCTGGCCACCGCCATCGGACTGGTCGATGCAGGCCTCGGCGTTGCGGTGCTGCCCTCGCACGCGCGACCGCTCGCGCGCCTGCACCACATCCGGTTCATGAAGCTCGGCTCGCCGGCGATCCGCCGCGACGTCTGGCTCATCACGCGGCGCGACCGCGCCCTTTCGCCCGCAGCCGAGAGCTTTCGCGAGTTCCTGCTCGACTACGTGCAGGCGAAGGAACACCGGCAGGACTGGCTGCCCGTGGCCGCAGGCCGCAAGGCCTGATCACCCTCTGCTTCCGACCGAGGGGAAGTTGCGCGCCGGCACGAAAGCGTGGGAGATTGCGGGTCCCGCGGGCCAGGCCGCCCGACGCCCGCGTGCGCTGACGCGCCGAAGCCCCGCTGTGGTGCACGCCGTGCGGTGATTGAACCCGGCCCCGCCGGCCTTGTCTGCACCAGACGGCCGGTCCGGTCGCGAATCGTTGCCATTCCCGCTCGCGGTGAGTTAAGTTTTGGTGCTGGCCGCTTTGCGCGGCGAGGCGACTTGCGATGAAGAAGGGCACCCTGTACAGCAGCTCCGACCGCCGCCGGCGACCGCTCATGCGCGTGCCGCAGCCGGCGCGTGCCGACGCGGCGGACGCAACGCGCGCCACGGCCGCGGAGGCCGGCGCGCAAAACGCCGCACCGCCCGCGCGCCCCTCGCGCTGGTCGCGCTTCCGCGCAGGCGTGCGCCGCCACGATCGCATCCTGCTGCTGCTCGCGGGCGGCCTGTTCGTGGCGTTCCTCGCGATCGTGCACGCGATGCTGACGCCCGCCCCGCGCGATCTCACGCAGCACGACATCGATGCCGCGGTGACCCACAGCCTCGACACCATGCCGCCCAACTCGCAGGCGGCCAAGGCCTACGAGGCCGTGATCCCGTCGGTCGTGCGCGTGCTCGGCATCGCCGAGGAGCACCAGGACGGCAAGCCCGCCGAGAAAGGCATCGGCACCGGCGTGGTCATCCTCGAGAACGGCGTCATCCTCACCAACCTGCACGTGGTCGCCGGCGCGAAGACGATCAAGGTCACGTTCTACGACGGCTTCGAATCGGAGGCCGACGTGGTCTCGCTGCAGCCGGAAAACGACCTCGCGGTGCTCAAGGCGCGCAACGTTCCGGACGACCTGCCTGCAGCGACGCTGCGCTCGACCGGCGATCTGCGCCCGGGCGACGAAGTCGTCGCCGTCGGATTCCCGTTCGGCATCGGGCCCTCCGCGTCGGCGGGTGTAATCTCGGGTCTGGGGCGCGAATACCGTTCGCCGGAAGGCAAGCGCGTGCTGACCAACCTGATCCAGTTCGATGCGGCGGCCAATCCGGGCAATTCGGGCGGGCCGCTCGTGACCATGGACGGCGAAGTGGTGGGCATCGTCACGGCCATCCTGAATCCGACGGAGCAGCGCGTGTTCGTCGGCATCGGCTTCGCGGTGCCGATCGAGAACGCCGCTTCGGCGGTGGGCCTGTCGCCCTTCTGACGTCACGCTCTGCAACGCACTTCACCCGACACCGCGCCGGCGAGCGCGGACCCAAGCGCACACACAGGGAGCCCGATGAACGCCAAAGAGACCTCGCGCGGCGAAGTCGCCACGCTGATGGAGCGCATCCTCTACGAGGTGAAGAAGGTGGTGGTCGGGCAGGACCACTTCCTCGAGCGCGTGCTGGTCGCGATCCTCGCGCAAGGCCACCTGCTCGTCGAAGGCGTCCCGGGTCTCGCCAAGACGCTCACCGTGAAGACCCTCGCGCGCACCATCCGCGGCACGTTCCGGCGCATCCAGTTCACGCCGGACCTCGTGCCCGCGGACCTCGTCGGCACGCGCGTGTACAACCAGAAGACCGGCGAGTTCGCGACCTCGCTCGGTCCGGTGTTCACGAACCTGCTGCTCGCCGACGAGATCAACCGCGCGCCGGCCAAGGTGCAGAGCGCGCTGCTCGAGGTGATGCAGGAATACCAGGTGACCATTGCGGGCGAGACGCACCGGGTGCCCGAGCCGTTCCTGGTCATGGCCACGCAGAACCCGATCGAGACCGAAGGCACCTATCCCCTGCCCGAGGCGCAGGTCGACCGCTTCATGATGAAGGTGCTCGTCGGCTACCCGACGGAGGAAGAGGAGTTCGTGATCGTCGAGCGGGTCACCGGCGCTTCGAGCGCGGTGACGCCGGTCGCGACCACCGAGCAGCTCATGGCGCTGCAGCACGAGTGCCGGCAGAGCTACGTCGATCCTTCGCTCATCCAGTATGCCGTGCGCCTCGTCGCGGCGACGCGCGATCCGGAGCGCTACGGCATCAAGGATCTCGCGCCGTATCTCACGTTCGGGGCGAGCCCCCGCGCATCGATCCACCTGATCGAAGGCGCGCGTGCGCTCGCGTTCCTGCGCGGCCGCGACTACGTGCTGCCGGAGGATGTCGTCGACATCGCGCCCGACGTGCTGCGGCATCGCCTGGTGCTGTCGTACGAAGCGCTCGCGAACGGCCTCACCGCGGACGAGCTGGTCGATCGCGTGATGCAGAAGATCGCGGCACCCGACAAGCCTCTGGACACGCATGTCCGAGTCGGCGCAAACGCCTGAGCACGTGCTGCGTCGCCTCGAGTGGACGGTGATCCGTCGACTCGACGGCCTGCTGCACGGCGATTACCGGTCGCTCTTCCGCGGCTTCGGACTCGATCTCGCCGATCTGCGCGAGTACCAGTACAACGACGACGTCCGGCACATCGACTGGAACGTGACCGCGCGCATGCAGGTGCCGTACGTGCGCGAGTACAACGAGGAACGCGAGGTCGCGGCGTGGTTCCTGCTGGACCTCTCGCCGTCCATCGACTTCGGCTCGCGCGACGTGCGCAAGCAGTCGGTGTCCGCCGAGTTCGTGACCGTGCTCGCGCGGCTGCTCACGCGGCACGGCAACCGCGTGGGCGCCCTGCTCTACGGTCGCGACGTCGACACGGTCATTCCAGCGCGCAGCGGGCGGCGGCACGTACTGCATCTGCTGCATGCGATGACCACGCGCCCGCACATCGTCACGACCCACACCACCGACCTCAAGGCATTCCTGCGCAGCGCCACCCAGGCGATCAAGCGCCGCTCGCTCGTGTTCGTGGTGTCGGATTTCATCACGACGCCGGGATGGGGGCGCGAGCTCGCGCTGCTCGCGCGGCGGCACGAGGTGATCGCCGTGCGGCTGTACGATCCGCTGGAGATGGAATTGCCGGACATGGGCATGCTCGTGATCCAGGATTCGGAGACGGGCGAGCAGCTCTTCGTCGACACGCACGATCGCGGCTTTCGCCGTCGCTTCGCCGCGGCGGCCGCGCAGCGCGAGGACGAGCTGCGCGCGTCGTTCCGCGAATCGGGGGTGGACGCGCTCGAGCTCGCGACCGACGACGATCTCGTCGACGTCATCATGCGCTTCACCGATTTGCGCAAGCGGCGCAGCCAGCTCGCGGCGGGCGGCTCGTTGCCGTCGCACATCCAGCACACCCGGTAGCCATGAGCGACGCCGGCCGCCCCAAGTCGCGAATTGCGCCCCCTCGGGGGCGTGGGGGCTCATCCAGCATGACGTTCCTGTGGCCGAAGCTCCTGGTGCTGCTGGTCCTGGTGCCGCTGGCCATCTGGGCGTATGCGCGCCTGGTGCGACGCAAGCAGCAGGCGGCGGTGGGCTACGCCAAGCTCGCGATGTTCCGCGACGCGATGGCGGGCTCGGGCCGGCTCCGCCGCAGCCTGCCTCCCGCGCTGTACGTGAGCGCGCTCACGATGATGGTGCTGGCGATCGCCCGCCCGGCCGCGGTGATCACCCTGCCGTCGCAGCACGACATCGTGGTGCTCGCGATGGACGTGTCGGGCAGCATGCGCGCCGTCGACGTGAAGCCGAATCGCCTTGCCGCCGCGCAGGAAGCTGCGAAGGCGTTCATCGCTGAGCAGCCGAGCTCGACGCGGATCGGCGTGGTGAGCTTCGCCGCGACGGCGACCGTGGTGCAGCCGCCCACCGACGTGCGCGAAGACGTGATCGCCGCGATCGATCGCTTCCAGCTCGACCGCGGCACGGCCATCGGCAGCGGCATCCTGGTGGCGCTGAAGACGATCTTCCCCGACGTCAAGTTCGACCTGCAGGCGCAGAACCCGCGCGGCGACGGTGCGCGGCCCGGCCGCCGCGGCCGCTCGCTCGACCAGGACAAGGCCGCGCCCGGCGACAGGGACAAGGCCGGGATCGACGGCGGCCAGATCGCGGCGCCCGGGAGCTACGGCAATGCCGTCATCATCCTGCTGTCCGACGGGCAGACCACGACGGGGCCGGACCCGATCGAATCGGCGCGCATGGCAGCCGAGCGTGGCGTGCGCGTCTACACCGTGGGTGTGGGGACCCAGGCGGGCGAGACGCTGCGCGCGGAAGGGTGGAGCATGCGCGTGCGCCTCGACGAGCAGTCGCTCAAGAAGATCGCGGACGTCACCCTCGGCGACTACTTCTACGCCGGCAGCGCACCGGACCTGAAGCGGATCTACAAGACGCTCAACTCGAAGTTCACGCTCGAGAAGAAGGAAACCGAGATCACGGCGGTGTTCGTGGCCGCGGCGGCGCTGTTCGCCCTGCTGGCGGGCGCGCTGTCGATGCTCTGGTTCAACCGCATCCTCTGAAAGTGCATCGCGGCCGCACGCGATCGCCTCATGGCCGCCGCCCTCGCCCTCCTGCGTTACCTCTGGGCCTCGCCGGCGACTCTCGTCGGTGGCGTGCTCGGCCTTGCGGCGTGGCTCGGCGGCGCTCGCGCGCGGGTCGATCGAGGGCGTGCTCGAGTTCGGCGGCGGTCGCCTTCTGTGCGCGCTGCATCGCGTGCCGTTCGCATCGCGCTTCGGCGCGATCACGTTCGGGCACGTGGTGATCGGCATCGATGCGCGCACGCTCGCGCGAAGCCGCCGGCACGAGCGCGTGCACGTCGCGCAATACGAGCGCTGGGGCGTGCTGTTCTTTCCCGCCTACCTCGGCGCGAGCGCACTGCTGTGGCTGCGCGGACGCGATCCGTACTTCGACAATCCGTTCGAGCGCGCGGCGTACCGCGCCGAAGGATCGGATCGCGACGGCGGCAGGCACCGCGCGTAATGCCCTGCGCGAGGCTCGCCGTGCAGGCGCGGCGCGTTCCGTCGAATGCCGAGCGATGACGCGGCTCGCCGACATCGTGGCCACCTCGCAGGCCGTCGGCGCGAACGCGAGCCGTCGCGCCAAGGCCGCCGCGATCGCGTCGTGCCTGCGTGCCCTCGCTCCCGACGAGATCGGCATCGCGGTCGCGTATCTCGCCGGCGAGCTCCCGCAGCGCAGGACCGGCATCGGCTGGACTGCGATCCGCGCCGCGCGACCCGAAGGCGCGATGGCCGCACCGGTGCTCGACCTGCGCGACGTCGCATGCCGAGATCGACGCGATCGCCGCCGTCGGCGGCCGGGGTTCGGCGAGCGAGCGTCAGCGTCGGCTCGCGGCGCTGTTCGCGCGCGCCACCGCGCCCGAGCAGGACTTTCTCGCCCGGCTTCTCGTCGGCGAATTGCGCCAGGGCGCGCTGGAAGGCCTGATGATCGAAGGTGTCGCCGCGGCCGCCGACATTCCGGTTGCGGAAGTCCGTCGCGCGGCGATGCTCGCCGGCGGCATCGCCAACGTGGCGCAGCGCGGCGCTCGCCGAAGGACGCGCCGGGCCTCGCCCGCTTTGCGATGCGCCTCTTCCATCCCGTCGCGCCGATGCTCGCGCAGCCGGCCGAGGACATGGGCGCCGCCCTGGAAGCCCTCGGCGAGGCCGCGGTCGAGTGGAAGGTCGACGGCGCTCGCGTGCAGGCGCACAAGGCGGGAGGCGAGGTGCGGCTGTACACCCGCAGCCTGAACGACGTCACGGCCGCGGCGCCCGAGGTGGTGGAGGTCGTGCGCGCGTCACCCGTGGACGAGCTCATCCTCGACGGCGAGGTCGTGGCCCTGCACGCGGACGGCCGGCCCTTACCCCTTCCAGGTGACCATGTCGCGCTTCGGGCGCACGCTCGACATCGACGCGCAGCGCGCCGCCCTGCCGCTCGCGGTGTTCTTCTTCGATTGCCTGCGTCACGGAACGCAGGACCTCACGCCCGAGCCGACCGGGGTGCGCGCGTCGGCGCTCGCGGATGCCGCTGCCCGCCGCGCAGCGCATGCCGAGCGCGATCGCAACCGATGCAGCGCGTGCCCAGGCGTTCTACGACGACGCGATCGCGCGCGGCCACGAAGGCGTGATGGTGAAGTCGCTCGCGGCCGGCTACGAGCCCGGTGCGCCGCAGCGCGGCATGGCTCAAGGTGAAGCGCGAGCACACGCTCGACCTCGTGGTGCTCGCGGCCGAGTGGGGGCACGGCCGGCGGCAGGGGTGGCTTTCGAACCTGCACCTCGGCGCGCGCGATCCCGCCGACGGCACGTTCGTCATGCTGGGCAAGACGTTCAAGGGCATGACGGACGCGATCCTCGCCTGGCAGACGCAGGCGCTGCTCGAGCGCGAGATCGGTCGCGAAGGGCACGTCGTGCACGTGCGTCCCGAGCTCGTGGTCGAGGTCACGTTCAACGACCTGCAGGCGAGCCCCCGCTATCCGGCCGGGCTCGCGCTGCGCTTCGCCCGCATCAAGGGCTACCGTCCGGACAAGCGCGCCGACGAGGCCGACACGATCGACACGGTGCGCGCGGATCTACGCCGAGCAAGGCGCACGCACGACCGGCTGACCCCGCTCCTATTGTCCGAAACCATCGGGCGCAATCGGGCCGACGTGCCGGGAGCATCCGATCGCACGACGGGACGGGGCGATCCTCGCCGAAGGCTATAATTGCACCGGTCAAAAACGCGGTGTGCCATGAGGCGCGTCCGCCCTTTCGCGGGGGAGCCCCCGTCTTCCTGGAGGATGCATGAAAGTCGATCTGCGCAGCCTTGCCCTGTCCGCCTGCCTGCTGGTGGCCGCCGCCCCGGCGCTCGCGGCGGAGCAATTCATCAACGTCCTGACCGGCGGCACCAGCGGCGTGTATTACCCGCTCGGCGTCGCGCTCGGCAACGTCATCGGCAAGTCGATGCCGAACGTGAAGACCTCGGTGCAGGCGACGAAGGCCTCCGTCGAGAACCTGAACCTGCTGCAGGCCGGCCGCGGCGAGATCGCGTTCACGCTGGGCGATTCGCTGTCCGACGCCTGGAAGGGCAACGAGGAAGCCGGCTTCAAGACGCCGTTGAAGAAGCTCCGCGGCATCGCGGCCATCTATCCCAACTACATCCAGATCGTCGCGCGCGCCGACTCCGGCATCAAGACGCTCGCCGATCTGAAGGGCAAGAAGATCTCGGTGGGCGCGCCCAAGTCCGGCACCGAGCTCAACGCCCGCGCCATCCTGGGCGCCGCCGGCATCAGCTACAAGGACTTTTCCAAGGTCGAATACCTGCCGTTCGGCGAATCCGTCGAGCTCATGAAGAACCGCCAGCTCGACGTGACGCTGCAGTCGGCGGGCCTGGGCGTGTCGAGCCTGCGCGACCTCGCCACGGCGATGGAGATCGTGGTGGTCGCCGTCCCGCCCGACGTCATCAAGAAGGTGAACGATCCGGCGTACGTCGCCACGGTGATCCCGGCCCACACCTACCAGGGACAGAACGCCGACGTGCCGGCCGCGGCCGTGCAGAATTTCCTGGTCACCCACGAGGGCGTGAGCAACGACGTCGTGTATGGCATGACCAAGGCGCTGTGGACCAACCTCGATCAGCTCGTCGCCGCGCATTCGGCGGCCAAGGCCATCGTGCTGAAGAACGCGCTGCAAGGCATGCCCGTGCCGTTGCACCCGGGCGCGGAGAAGTACTACCGCGAGGTCGGCCTGATCAAGTGATCCGTATGAAGGGCGTCCGCGTGGACGTCCTTCGGTCGCGCGCCCGGGAGCGGGCGCGCTGGTGGGAGAAGCCGCAATGGCCAGCACGCCTGACAACCCGCTCGTGCACGTGCCGCACGAGGAGGCGTTCGACGAAACGGGCGTCAAGCGCCAGCTGCAGGGCATCGCGGCGAAGACCGTCGCCGCGGTCGCCCTCGGCTTCTCCGCGTATCAGCTCGTCATCGCGGGCTTCGCGCCGCTGTCGAGCCTGCCGACGCGCTCCATCCACGTCGGCTTTCTGCTCGCGCTGTCGTTCCTGATCCACCCCTTCGGCAAGCGCGCGAAGCGCAACCGCATCGACTGGTGGGACGCGGTGCTCGCCGCCGTGGCCTTCTCCCTCGCGCTCTACCACCTCGCGTTCGAGGCCGAGCTGATCCAGCGCTCGGGGGATCCGAACATGGCCGATCTCGTCGTCGGCGGCGTGTTCATCGTGCTGGTGTTCGAGGCCGCGCGTCGCGTGCTGGGCCTCGCGCTGCCGATCATCTGCGCGACCTTCCTCGCCTACGGCGTGTTCGGCCAGTATCTGCCGGCCGCCATCGCGCACCGCGGCTACGGCATGGACCAGATCATCGGCCAGCTCTTCCTCGGCACCGAAGGCATCTTCGGCATCCCGACCCTGGTCTCGGCCACGTACATCTTCCTGTTCATCCTGTTCGGCAGCTTCCTCGAGCACGCCGGGATGATCCAGCTCTTCAACAACATCGCGCTCGGCTTCGTGGGCCATGCACGCGGCGGTCCGGCCAAGGTGGCGGTGATCTCGTCCGGGCTGATGGGCACGATCTCGGGCTCGGGTGTCGCGAACGTGCTCACCGTCGGCCAGTTCACCATCCCGCTGATGAAGCGCTTCGGCTACTCGCCCGTGTTCGCCGGCGCGGTCGAAGCCACCGTCGTCGATGGGCGGCCAGATCATGCCGCCGGTGATGGGCGCGGTCGCCTTCATCATGGCCGAGACGCTCAACCTGCCGTACGTCGCGATCGTCAAGGCGGCGGTGATTCCGGCGTTCCTGTATTACGCGACCGCGTTCTGGATGGTGCATCTCGAGGCCGGCAATCGCGGCCTGCTCGGCCTGCCCAAGGACCAGTGCCCCAACCCCTGGCGCGCGATCCGCGAGAAGTGGTACCTGATCGTGCCGCTCGCCGTGCTGGTGTACATGCTGTTCCACGGCTTCACGCCGATGTTCGCCGGCATCGTCGGCCTCTCGCTCACGGCGATGCTCATCCTGGGCGTCGGCATCGCGGCGGGCTTCGACTCGATGGCGTTCCGCGTCGTGTTCTGGATCGCGCTGGGCCTGACGGTCGGCAGCTTCTTCGAGCTGCCCGAATACGGCATCTGGCCGATCCTCGGCGCGATCGCGCGTGCTCGTCGCGGTCAACTTCGTGGTCAAGGGCGGGCGCAAGACGCTGCACACGATGCGCAGCAGCCTGGTCGACGGCGCGAAGCAGGCGATCGCCGTCGGCATCGCCTGCGCGATCGTCGGCGTCATCATCGGCGTGCTGACCCTCACCGGCGCCGCCTCGAACTTCGCGGGCTTCATCCTGGACATCGGATCGCGCAGCCTGTTCCTGTCGCTGTTCCTGACGATGATCGTGTGCCTGATCCTGGGCATGGGCATTCCGACCATCCCGAACTACATCATCACGAGCGCGATCGCCGCCCCGGCGCTGCTGAAGCTCGGCGTGCCGCTGATCGTCTCGCACATGTTCGTGTTCTACTTCGGGATCATGGCGGACCTGACGCCACCCGTGGCGCTCGCCGCCTTCGCCGCGGCCTCGATCTCGAAGGCTTCGCCGATGAAGACCGGCTGGAAGGCCACGCACATCGCGATCGCCGGTTTCGTCATTCCGTACATGGCGGTGTACGACCCCGCGCTGATGCTGCAGCCGGCAACGGCGGGTGCGGGCGTCAGCATCGTGGCCGTCGTGTACGTCGTGTTCAAGGCCATCGTATCGATCGGCCTGTGGGGCGCTACCGCGGTGGGCTATCTGCGCGGGCCGCTCAACCCGGCCGAGCGCGCCTTCGCGTTCGTCGCCGCCGCGCTGCTCGTTGCGGCGGTGCCGCTCACGGATCAGATCGGCTTCGCGCTCGCGGCGATCTTCATCGCGTGGCACGTCTGGCGCACGCGCAAGGCGCCGGCGGCCGCGCGCCGCGCCGTAGCCGCCGGTCGCGTACGCCGCCATGGCCGCGCTTGCGGTCTGTCTCGTCGTCGCCGGCGTCGTGCGCGCTGCGGTGCCGGCGCAGGAATTGACGCTCGAATGGCAGCACTCGGTGCAGAAGTCGCGCTGGCAGGAGCACTACCGCGTCGAATCCGATGCGCTGCATCTGGACGAAGCGCGGGTGCAGGGATCGGGCGCGGGCATGGAGGCTGGCGAGCACGCCGTCCTGAGCGCGGGCTGGTGGGCGTGGCACCCCGACCGGCGCCTGCCCGAGCTCACGCTGAGCGCTTCCGGCTTCACGGCCGACCACACGCTGTGCATCGATTCGCAGTGCAGGCCGCTGCACGCGTGGATCGGCGCACCGGCGCAGGCGGACGGCCCGCCGGTCACCCTGCGGCCATGCCCGCGTTACTCGTGAGTAATTACTCAGAGTAACGGGGTGCGGCGCGGGTCAGTCGACGTCGTCGAGGTAATTCGCGAGCTCGATCAGATTGCCATCGGGATCGCGCACGTACACGGAACGTATCGGGCCCAGTGCGCCCGTGCGCACCACGGGGCCTTCCTCGATCGGCACCCCGCACACGCCGAGATGGTCGACCACGGCCTCGAGCCGCTCGTTGACCACCAGGCACAGGTCCACCGAACCGGGCGTGGGATGGGCCGCAATCGCCGCCACGTTCATCGTCCCGGTATCCGCGACCTGCCCGACCGGATGGAGATTGAGCTTCTGCCGTCCGAACGACAGCGCCCGGCGCCCGTTGCCGAACGTCACCTCCGTCATGCCGAGCACTTCGGTGTAGAAGCGCACGCGTCGCCTCGACGCTGCGGCAGGTGACGACGAGGTGGTCGATGCGCCGGACGGTCAGCATCACGCCCCCTTTCGCGGCCACAGGACCATCTGCGTGCAGCGGAAAAGCGCGATGTCGCGGCTGTCGCTTCGCCGCTTGACCGTCGCATCCCAGACCTGCGTGCTGTTGCCGAGATGCGTCGGCCGTGCGATGCAGGCGAGCGTGCCGTCGCGCGCGGTGCCCAGGAAATTGCTCTTGAGCTCGATCGTCGTGAAGCTCTCCGCGCCGTCGGGCAGGTGCGCGAGGCATCCGTACCCGCACGCCGTGTCGGCCAGCGCGATGATGCTCGCGGCATGCAGGAAGCCGTTGGGCGCGAGCAGTTGCGCCTGCACGTCCATCTCCGCGACGACCAGGCCGTCCTCGATCGCCATGACCCGGAACCCGAACAGTTCCGGCAGGCGCCCCTTGCCTCGGGCGTTGAACTCCTCGAGGTCTATTCCGGCGCGCAGCATCGTGGTCGTTCTCCGTTCGTGTGGCCGGCCCCGGCGGGCCGAAGCGTCATTCTACGTGCGCGGCCCGGTGCCGCCGTGGATCGATGCGCGCGATGCCCGGCACGACCGGCGGCACTGCAAATTTTTTGCGCGGTACCCGCGAGCCGTGCAATGCGTACACGATCGATGCCGTCCGACTTCGCAGAATCATCCGCTTGCGGTGGCAGGAATGTTGCAGGCAAAACCTTCTTCCGCACACCTCGCGCGCCCTCGCGCACAGGAGGATCCATGAAGCACGCATTGAAGCCTACGTTCGCCGTGATGTTGCTCGTGCCCGCGCTCGGGCTCGGGACCGCCAACGCCGCCAACGGCACGGCAACCAGCCCTGCCAAGAAGGCGGACACGACCTCGGCCGCATCGCACGCGCGCGACAGGAATGGAGCATCGAGCGATGCCTCCGGCTCACGCCAAGCCCTCGCATGCGAGCAAACACTACGCCGATCGGGACGACTACTCGCACGCAGGCACGATGAGGGTGGGGCAGACCACCGTGCCGGTCAACCTCGCCAATGTCAGCGAGTCCAACCCGAAGATGTACATCTTCGACGCGCTCGACACGAACCACGACGGCAAGCTCGAGCGCCCGGAGATTGCGCACGATTCGCGGCTGGCCCGCGAGGCGCGAAGCCTCGATCGCAACCGCGACGGCAGCCTCTCGCGCGACGAGTTCGCCCGGTATCGCCGTTAGCGTTACGGGCAGTGCTCGCGCCAGGCAGGCGACGCGGCGAGGACGGCGAAGGGCCCGGTGCCCTCGCCGCGCAGGGGTGAACGCGAGCGCTGAACGCGCCCGCGACGAACGCTCGCGCTAAAGCCGCTCGGCGACGAACGCTGCGACGGAGTCGAGCGCTTTCGGCAGGCCCGCGGGATCGTTGCCGCCCGCCTGCGCCATGTCCGGACGCCCGCCGCCCTTGCCGCCGACCTGCTTCGCGACGTGATTGACGAGCTCGCCGGCCTTGACCCTGGCGGTGAGATCCGGCGTCACGCCCGCAATCAGCGTGACCTTGCCATCGGCCACCGCGCCGAGGACGATCGCGGCGCTCTTGAGCTTGTCCTTGAGCTTGTCGAGCGTCTCGCGCATCGCCTTCACGTCCGCCGAGTCGACGGCGGCCGCGAGCACCTTGATGCCCTTCACGTCCGACGCGCTGCCGGCGAGATCGTCGCCCTGTGACGCGGCGAGCTTCGCCTTGAGGCGCGCGAGCTCGCGCTCGGTGGACTTGGCGCTTTCGAGAAGCTGCGCGATCCGCTGCTCGACCTCCGCAGCCGGCGCCTTGAGCGCAGCAGCCGCGCCGGCAAGACGCGCTTCCTGCGCCTGCACCCACGCGAGCGCGTTGTCGCCGGTGACGGCTTCGATTCGCCGGATGCCCGCCGCGACGCCGCTCTCGGCGACGATCTTGAAGAAGCCGATGTCGCCGGTACGCGTCACGTGCGTGCCGCCGCACAGCTCCTTCGACGAGCCGATCGACAGCACCCGCACCTCGTCGCCGTACTTCTCGCCGAAGAGCGCCATCGCGCCGAACTTGAGCGCATCGTCGTAGGCCATCAGGCGCGCGTCGGTGGCCGCGTTCTGCAGGATCTCGTGGTTGACGATCGCCTCGACGCGACGGATCTCCTCGTCGGTGACCGGCGCGTTGTGCGAGAAGTCGAAGCGCGTCTTCTCGGCATCGACGAGCGATCCCTTCTGCTGCACGTGCGGCCCGAGCACCTCGCGCAGCGCCTTGTGCATGAGGTGGGTCGCCGAGTGGTTGCGCATGGTGCGCGCGCGCGCGGCATGATCGACCTGAGCCGCGACGACGTCGCCCACGCGAAGCTCGCCCGTCTTCAATTCCCCGACGTGGCGGAACACGTCGGCGGAGATCTTCTGCGTGTCCTCGACGGCGAAGAGCGTGAGGCACACGCCGGACTTGCTCAACTCGCCGCGATCGCCGACCTGCCCGCCGGATTCGGCATAGAAAGGCGTCTGGTCGAGCACCACCGAGCCGCGCTCGCCCGTGATGAGCGATTCCACCGGCGTGCCGTCCTTGTACAGCGCGGTGACGCGCGCCTCGGTCGACAGCGTGTCGTAGCCGCGGAACCTGGTCTTCTGGCCGCTGTACTCGAGCTGCGCGCCCACCTTGAACTGGCTCGCCGCCCGCGCGCGCTGGCGCTGCGCCTCCATCGCGCGATCGAAGCCTTCCTGGTCGACCGTCACGTCGCGCTCGCGACACACGTCGGCCGTGAGGTCGAGGGGAAAGCCGAACGTGTCGTAGAGCGCGAACGCGGTCTCGCCGTCGAGCACGGTGCGTCCGCCCGCGAGCGCCTGGTCGAGGATGCGCATGCCGTTCTCGAGCGTCTCTCCGAAGCGCTCCTCCTCGGCCTTGAGCACCTGCGCGACGCGCTGCTTGTCGCGCCGCAACTCGGGGTACGCATCGCCCATGACGCGATCGAGATCGTCGACGAGGCGGTAGAAGAACGGTTCGGATTTGCCGACCGCGTGGCCCAGCTTGTAGCCGTGGCGGATCGCGCGCCGGATGATCCGCCGCAGCACGTAGCCGCGGCCCTCGTTGCCCGGAATGACGCCGTCCACCACGAGGAATGCGCACGCGCGGATGTGATCGGCGATCACGCGCAGGCTCGGGCTCAGGTAATCGGCGGCGCCGGTCTCGCGCACCGCCGCGCGGATCAGGTCCTGGAACAGATCGATCTCGTAGTTCGAGTGCACGCCCTGCAGCACGGCGGCGAGGCGCTCGAGGCCCATGCCGGTGTCGACCGACGGCTTGGGCAGCGGATGCATCACGCCCTTGTCGTCGCGGTTGAACTGCATGAACACGAGGTTCCAGATCTCGATGTAGCGATCGCCCTCGGCTTCCGGCGATCCGGGCGGGCCGCCCCACACCTCGGGGCCGTGGTCGTAGAAGATCTCCGAGCACGGTCCGCACGGCCCGGTGTCCGCCATCTGCCAGAAGTTGTCGCTCGCGTACTTCGCGCCCTTGTTGTCGCCGATGCGCACGCAGCGCTGCGCGGGAACGCCGATCTCCTTCGTCCAGATGTCGTACGCCTCGTCGTCGTCGACGTACACCGTCGTCCACAGCTTCTCCGGCGGAAGCCTGTACACCTTGGTCAGGAGCTCCCACGCGTAGCGGATCGCATCGCGCTTGAAGTAGTCGCCGAAGCTGAAGTTGCCCAGCATCTCGAAGAACGTGTGGTGCCGCGCCGTGTAGCCGACGTTCTCGAGATCGTTGTGCTTGCCCCCCGCGCGCACGCTGCGTTGCGAAGACGTGGCGCGCGTGTACGGCCGCTTCTCGAGCCCGAGGAAGACGTCCTTGAACTGCACCATCCCCGAGTTCACGAACAGCAGCGTCGGATCGTTGGCGGGGACGAGCGACGACGAGGCCACGACCGTGTGGCCGCGTTCGGCAAAGTATTCGAGGAACCTGCTGCGGATTTCGGAGGCTTTCATGGGCTCTTCCAGGCGGGCGACGCGCGCACTTCTTGCTTTCGCCGGCAAAGCTTTGGATTTTACCGCGGAACGGCCGATTTGCCGTAGAAATCAGGCCGTTGCAGGTCCGTCCTCAGCGCTCGTCGGCGTTCGGCGGGAAGCTCGCGCAGGAAGCGCAGGATCGCCGACAGCGTGAAGCCGCGCGATTGCAGGAAGCGCACCTGCCGCGCCTTCTCGCGGTCGTCGCGCGGCGCGACGCCGAACCGGCGCTGCCACAGCGCGCGCAACGTGACCGCGTCGTCGGCCTCGCTGGCGTCGATGGCGGACTGGACCGCGTCGCCGGCCACGCCGCGGGCCTTCAGCTCCTCGGCGATCGCCCGCCGACTGTGGCTCGCACTCTTGCGCGCGACGACGCTGCGGGCGTAGCGCTCGTCGGAGAGGTAGCCGAGCTGCGCGAGCTCGTCGAGCAGCGCCTCCAGCGGCTCCAGCGGCTCCAGCGGCTCGCCGCCGGGGCCGCTTCGGTCTCGAACGCCTCGTCGGCGTCGCGAGCCCCGCGGGCGAGCTTCTGGCGCAGCTCGGCCCGCGAGTAATCGCGCCGGGCGAGCAGCGCGATCGCCCGCGCCTTCAGGCTGCGCGCCGGACGCCTCGGGGCCGCCCCGGCTCGCGCGAGCGCCTGCTCCCGAAGGCCGGCGCGGGCGCAAGCCGCTTAAGCCTCGGCCGGCTCGCCGCGCGCCCGCAGCGCGCCGGGTACGGGCACGCCCACCGCGGTGCGGATCTTGGCCTCGATCTCCTGCGCGATCTCCGGATGCTCGCGCAGGAACTCGCGGGCGTTGTCCTTGCCCTGCCCGATCTTCTCGCCGTTGTAGGCGTACCACGCCCCCGACTTGTCGACGATGTCGTGCGCCACGCCGAGCTCGACGATCTCGCCCTCGCGCGAAATGCCCTCGCCGTACAGGATGTCGAACAGCGCCTCGCGAAACGGCGGCGCGACCTTGTTCTTCACCACCTTCACGCGTGTTTCGTTGCCGATCACTTCCTCGTTCTTCTTGATCGCGCCGATGCGGCGGATGTCGAGACGCACGGAGGCGTAGAACTTGAGCGCGTTGCCGCCGGTGGTGGTTTCCGGATTGCCGAACATCACGCCGATCTTCATCCGGATCTGGTTGATGAAGATGACCAGCGTGTTGGCGCGCTTGATGTTGGCCGTCAGCTTGCGCAGGGCCTGGCTCATGAGGCGCGCCTGCAGCCCGGGGAGCTGGTCGCCCATCTCGCCCTCGATCTCGGCCTTGGGCACGAGCGCCGCGACGGAGTCGATCACGATGATGTCCACGCCACCCGAGCGCACCAGCATGTCGGCGATCTCGAGCGCCTGCTCGCCGGTATCGGGCTGGGAGATGAGCAGGTTGCCGACGTCGACACCGAGCTTGCCGGCATACACCGGATCGAGCGCGTTCTCGGCATCGATGTAGGCGGCCGTGCCGCCGCCCTTCTGGACCTCGGCGACGACCTGCAGCGAGAGCGTCGTCTTGCCGGAGGATTCCGGACCGTAGATCTCGACCACCCGGCCGCGCGGAAGCCCGCCCACGCCGAGCGCGATGTCGAGGCCCAGCGAGCCGGTGGAGACCACCTGCAGGTCGTTCTGGATCTGCGACTCGCCCATTTTCATGATCGAGCCCTTGCCGAACTGCTTTTCGATCTGTGCCAGCGCCGCGGAGAGCGCCTTGCCCTTGTTGTCGTCCATCCTGTTCGAGTCCTGTCCTGGGAGGAGTTGGCGGTTACGTCGGGGCGGGCTGCGGGCTCATGCTCGATGACGCCTGGAACCACCCTTCATGCGGCCGATTATGGCATGGAACGATCGTTCGATGAAGGCCCCAAACGGATGATGCGGCATCGGAACGACGGGGCGGCCGATCCCGCGCGAAGCATGCGGCCCGGCCGCCCGTTCCGGCCCTCCGGAGCGCCTGCAGCGCCGCACCCGACCCGCCAGGCTCAGGGGCCCGCCCCGGGGCCGAGCCGCGCCAGCAGACCTTCCAGGGCCATGCGCACGCTCGCCGCGCGCACCGCCTCGCGATCCCCTGCGAAGACGTGGGTCGCCGTCTGCGCCGCTTCGCCGCCGCACCGCCCAGCCGAAGCACACGGTGCCGACCGGCTTGCCCGGCACCGCGCCGCCCGGTCCGGCGATCCCCGTCACCGCGACGGCGAGATGCGCGTGCGAGTGGCGCAGCGCGCCCGAGCGCCATCTGCGCCGCGGTCGGCTCGCTGACCGCGCCGTGCAGGATCAACGTGGCGCCCGTCACGTCGAGCAGCTCGCACTTGGCATCGTTGGAGTACGTCACGAAGCCGCGCTCGAACCACTCGGAGCTGCCCGGGACCGACGGTCATCGCCGCGGCGACGAGTCCTCCGGTGCACGATTCCGCCGTCGCCACCATGCGCCGCTGCGCGACGAGCGCGCGGCCCAGCGCGGCTGCGAGCGCCGGCGCGTCGGGCGGCACGCTGTCGGAGGGCGTCATGCGCACCGCCCCGGCGGCCCGAAGTAGCGATAGGTGTAGAGCGTGGCGAACCCGAACTTCCGGTACACGGCGAGGGCGGGCGCGTTGTCCGCGGTCACCTGCAGATACGCGACGTCGAGCGCATGGCCCCAGGCCCACGCCAGCAGTCGCGACATCGCGCGCGACGCATGACCGCGACCTCGCGCGTGAGGCGCCGTGACGACGTCGAACACGCCGGCGATGCCGCCGTCCGTTGCGATCTGCGCGGTGCACACGACATTGCGACCGTGCTCCACCACGACGTAGTGGCTCTCGAGCGGCGAGGACTGCATGCGCTCGAGCAACGCGTCGCGCTGCACCTCCGTCGAGCCGCGCATCTGCGCAAGGGCATCGACGAACTCGATCACGTCCACCGCGCGCGTGACCGCAGCGCCGGTTCGCGGGCAGCTCGTGCGGGGCTCGCGCGAGCGAAAGCGTCTGCACGAGCGTCGTGCCGAACTCCACGTAGCCGCGTGCGCGCAGCGCGTCCGGCAATCCGGACGGCTGCGAGAACGGCGTGATGCGAAACAGCGTGGGCAGGCCGCAGCGCGCGTACACGTCCTCGCAGTGCGCGATCTTCTCCGGCAGCGGCAGCGTGGACCCGAAATGCGCGCTCACGCTGCGCGCCCGCTTGGCCGAGCCCGGCGACACGCGCAGCAGCCAGCCGTCGTAGAAGAGCTGGCGCTGCGTCTGCAGGGCGTTGAGGCTCGCTTCCTCGATGCGCTCCGGCGCGACGTGCGCGGGCGATCTCGCGCGCGCGCTCATCGCACCGCCCAGCGCCACACCGCGAGCACGAGGAGCGCATAACCCGCGGCGAGAAGGTCGTCCATCATCACGCCCCACCCGTTCTTCCACGTCGCGTCGAGCGACCGGATGGGCGGCGGCTTGACGATGTCGAACAGGCGGAACAGCACGAACGCGGCGACGATCCCGCCGACGTCCGGTCCCACGAAAAAGAGCACGAGCAGGAAGGCGACGAACTCGTCGCACACGATCGCGCCGTGATCCGCGGTGGCGAGATCGCGGCCCGTGACCTCCGCCGCCCACACGCCGATCAGCGCCAGGGCCGCGAGCACGGCGAGGTACGCCGCATCCCCCGCGTGTCGCCACAGCGAGAGCGCGATCGGGATCGCGACGAGCGTGCCGAACGTACCCGGTGCGAAGGGTGCAAGGCCGGTTCCGAACCCGAGGGCATAGAAGTGCGCCGGATGCGAAAGCAGGAAGCCGCGGGGCGGCGGCGCGCCTTTCATGGCGTGGCGGACGGATCGAACGACGCCGGCGTCATGGCGTCGCGAAGTGATCGAACGATCGCGGCAGCGCGGCAAGGGGCTGCCCGCCCTCGTCGTCGATCGCGAGCGCGCCTCCGGGCTCGATCGCGCCGATGCGCGTGAGCGCAACACCGAGCGCGGCGCCGATCTGCGTCGATGCGCGCGCGCTGCCCGACCGCTGCGGTGAAGCACAGCTCGTAGTCGTCGCCACCGGCGAGCAGGCAGCGCAACGCGAGCGCGCGCTCCGTCGCGTGCAGCTTGGCGTCGAGGGTGGGCGAGCGCGGCACGCGCGCGAGCTCGATGCGTGCGCCGACGTGCGAGCGCTCGAGGATGTGGCCAAGATCGCCGACGAGACCATCGGAGATGTCGAGCGCGGCATGCGCGACGCCGCGCAACGCGAGCCCGAGCGCAACGCGCGGCTGCGGCCGGTCCAGGCGTTCCTGCAGCGCGGCGCGCACGTCGCTCTCGACGCTCGTGCGTCCGGCCAGCATCTCGACCGCGAGCGCCGCGTCGCCCAGCGTGCCCGAGACGTAGATGTCGTCGCCGACGCGTGCGCCGCTGCGCAACAGCGCCGATCCGGTCGGCACCTCGCCGAGGATCGTGACGCACAGGTTGAGCGGACCGCGCGTGGTGTCGCCGCCGACGACGTCGACGCCGTGCGCGTCGGCGAGACGCGAAGAAGCCGCGCGCGAACGCGCCGAGCCAAGCCGCGATCGGCTGCCGGCAGCGCGCCGGCGAGCAGCGCCCAGCGCGGCCGCGCGCCCATCGCGGCCATGTCGGAAAGATTCACCGCGAGCGTCTTGTGGCCGAGCCGCTCCGGATCGGCATCGGGCAGGAAATGGCGTCCCGCGACGAGCATGTCCACCGACGCGACGATCTCGTGCCCCGGGGTCGGGCGCGAGCAGCGCGGCGTCGTCGCCGACGCCGAGATGAACGGAGGCATCGCGCGGCGCGCGCGTGAAGAAACGCTCGATGAGCTCGAACTCGTTCACGCGGGGATTATAGAGAAGCGCTGCGGCTGGGGCCCGACGCGGGGCCGGGCGATCCGGCGGCCGCAGGCGGGTGTCGATCAGCGCGGCGGCATCCGCGGCCGACGATCAGCCGGCAGCACGGGGCGTGCGCTCGGCCGCCTGCACGCGGATCTCGTCGGAGCGAACGGCTGCGGCGAGCTTGTCGAGCACGCCGTTCACGAACTTGTGGCCGTCGGTGCCGCCGTACGACTTGGCGAGCTCGACCGCCTCGTTGATCACCACGCGATACGGAATGTCGAGCCGATGCATGAGCTCCCACGCGCCGATGGCGAGGATGCCGCGCTCGATGGGCGAGAGCTCGGCGGGCTTGCGGTCGAGATACGGTGCGAGGCGCTCGAGCAACGCGTCGTAGCCGCCCGTGACACCCGCCCACATCTCGCCGAAGAAGTCGGCGTCCGCCTTCGCGTAACCGGTCGATTCCGCGAGCTGGGTGCGGATCGCCTCGCCCGCGTTGCCGGAAAGCTGCCGCTGGTACAGGCCCTGCAGCACGAGCTCGCGGGCCCTGCGGCGCGGGCTACTCCTCATCGATCGCTTCCATCAGGTTGGCGAGCTCGAGCGCGGCCTGCACGGCCTCGTAGCCCTTGGTCTCGGCGCGCGCGAGCGCCTGCTCGTCGGTGTCCGTCGTGAGAATGCCGTTGCCGATCGGAACGCCGCACTGGAGCGAGACGTTCGCGACGCCGCGCGCCGATTCGTTGGCCACGATCTCGAAGTGATAGGTCTCGCCGCGCACCACCGCGCCGAGCGCGACGAGCGCGTCGTAGTCGCCGGACTGCGCGATGTGCTGCAGCGCGAGCGGCGTCTCGAGCGCGCCGGGCACCGTGACCACGAGCACGTCCTCGTCGCGCACTTTCGCCTCGCGCAGTGCGCGCAAGGCGCCGGCGAGAAGACCGTTCGCCGATGGCCGGATTGAAGCGCGACTGCACGATGGCCACGCGGCGGCCGGCGCCGGACACGTTGGGAGCGATGCGATGGATGGGCATGGCGGAAGAACGGCGGTTCGCAGCGGGAGCGCCGTCGCGCGACGGCTGAAGCGTCAGGTCGCCGCCCTGGCAGGCGGCTGCTCGTAGAATCCGGTGACCTCGAGATCGAAGCCGGTCATGCTCGGCATCTTCCGCGGGCGCGCCATCAGGCGCATCCGGCCGACGTTGAGATCGCGCAGGATCTGCGCGCCGATGCCGTAGTTGCGCAGGTCCATCTTGGCGTTGATCGGCTGCTCGGTGCCCATCGCGCGCCGGCGCAGCTCCTGCGCCGTCTCGGGCCGATGCAGCAGCACGAGCACGCCCCGGCCCGCCTCGTCGATCGTGGAGAGCGCGGTCGCGATGTTCCAGGAGTGGGTGGCGTTGTCGCTGTCGAGCAGATCCATCACCGAGACCGGCTCGTGCACGCGCACGAGCGTCTCGCTGTCGGGACCGATCGGCCCGCGCGCGAGCGCGAGGTGCGTCGCGTCCGTGAGCTTGTCGCGATACACCACCAGGCGGAACGTGCCGTGCGGCGTCGCGAGCGGCCGTTCGCCGACGCGCTCGATCAGGCGCTCGGTGCGCGCCCGGTAATGGATGAGATCGGCGATCGCGCCGATCTTCAGCCCGTGCGTCGCCGCGAAATTGACCAGATCCGGCAGGCGCGCCATCGTGCCGTCGTCCTTCAGGATCTCGCAGATCACCGCGGCGGGCGTGACGCCCGCCAACCCCGCGAGATCGCAGCCCGCTTCCGTATGCCCGGCGCGCGACAGCACCCCGCCCGGCTGCGCCATGAGCGGGAAGATGTGGCCCGGCTGCACGATGTCGGAAGGCTTCGCGCGCGGCGCCACGGCGGCCTGCACCGTGCGCGCGCGATCGGCGGCGGAGATGCCGGTGGACACGCCCTCCGCGGCCTCGATCGACACGGTGAAGTTGGTGCCGTGGACCGAGCGGTTCGAGGCCACCATGAGCGGCAGCTCGAGCTGGCGGCAGCGCTCCTCGGTCAGCGTGAGGCAGATGAGGCCGCGCCCGTACCGCGCCATGAAGTTGATCGTCTCGGGCGTGACGAACTCGGCCGCGAGCACGAGGTCGCCTTCGTTCTCGCGATCCTCCTCGTCGACGAGCACGACCATGCGGCCGTCCTTGATGTCGGCGATGATGTCGCTGATGGGGCTGATGGCGGGGGACATGGCGGCCGGCGGCGAGGGTGCATTCTACCGCGGCCGAGGCATGGCCGTGACGGGTTCACCACTCCGGCATTCGCGCTCGACGCGACCCTTCGCGTTCACGGCGCGTCTCCGATGCTGCCACGCCAGAGCGCGTCGAGCGCCTGGGCGAGATCCTGCGCATAAGGCCGCGCCAGCAGCGCCCCCCGGCCTTCGAGCGGGCAGGCTTCGGCCGAGACCTGCCAGAGGCCGATGATGAGCGCGTAGCTGCGGCGCAGGAGGGCGACGCCGCCGCCGTCGCCGAGTTGCGGGAAGTGACGCTCGAGGCCGGCGCCCGCGCGCTGCAGCCGGGTCATCATGCGTTGCTTGAATGCGAGTGCGGCTTCGGGCGACACGCTGTGCGCCATCAACCCGAAGCAACGTGCCGCAAGGGGCAGGAAGAGCGGCGGCTCGATCATGTGCCGCGCGGTGAAGCCCTGCATGTCGGCGATCGTGACCGGGCTCGCCGCTTCGACCTTCGCGATCACGTCGCGAAAGAACGCGTCGACGTTGCGCTCGTGCAACGCGAGATAGAGCTCTTCCTTGCTCGGGAAGTAGAGGTAAACGGTGCCCTTGGCGAGCCCGGCCGCGTCGGCCACGTCCGCCATGCTCGCCAGCCGGTCGGGCGCTTCGGAGAGAAGTCGCTCGGCCGCGTCGAGGATCGCGGTATGCCGCTCGTGCTTGTCTTCCGCCTGAACTGCCCGTTGCCGGATCGCCATGCTGCGCCCCTATCAACTGACCCGCGGTCATTTGGCCGGGACGTTAAGTGACCGTCGGTCAGTTGTCAAGCGCGGTGGCGTCCCACCCCTCACCCTGGGTCTTCTCCAGGGTCACGGCGGCGTCAGGGGTGGAACAGGGCGAGAGTCTGGCGGGTCAGGTCGCTGTGCGGATCGCCGTAATCCGCGACGACGCTGAAGTGGTGGCGGTCGGGGACCACGAGCAGGTCGCGCGCGCCGCGCGGGCGGTGCTGCGGCCAGGCATCCCACAGCAGGCGCGCCTGGCGCAGGAACTCGGACGTTTCCTGCGCGCCGGCGACGACCAGCACCGGCGCCGCCGTGGTCGGCCGGTACTGGATCGGCGAGAGTCGCAACGCGTCGGCTTGCGTGAGGCGCAAGTCGGCGTTGTACGAGAACTGCAGCATCGGGGTGAGATCGTGCACGCCGGAAATCGATACCGCGCCCGCGATTGCGGGAGGCGCGACGCCGATCGCGTTCCAGTCGGTCACGTGCAGCATGGCCGCGAGGTGTCCCCCGGCGGAATGCCCCCCGACGACCAGTCGCGACGGCGCGAGGCCGTGCGCCGCGCCGTCGCGCCCGATCCACGCCACCGCGTGCCGGCACTCGTCGACGATGGTGTCGATCGTCACGTCAGGGCAAAGATCGTAGTTCACCACCGCGACGGCGTAGCCCGCGTCGACGAACACCGGCGCGACGAAGCCGTGCTCCGACTTGTCGAGCGCGCGCCAGTAGCCGCCGTGAATGAACACGAACGTGCCGTGCGCCTTCCCGGCTGGCACGAAGATGTCCATCGTCTGCTTGGGATTGGGTCCGTAGCGCACGTCCACCTGCGCTCCGAGCCCGGATCGCACCTCGGCCGAGGTCTTCGCCCAGCGCGCGAACCAGTCCGCGTAGTCGGGCACCGCAGCGCGATTGTTGTACCCGCGCTCGACTTCCTCGTCGGTCATTGGACGACGTGCGGCGCGCGTCAATCGGCGTCCGGCTGCTTCGCCGGCGCAGCGCTCGCGAACGCGGGCAGCGCCTGGCATGCGGCCTCGATGCGCAACAACGTGGGATACGGCGACAGGTCCATGTTGACCCGCCGGCCATTCGCGAGCTGCGGCACGAGCAGGATGTCCGCGAGCGTAGGCGTGTCGCCATGGCAGAACCGACCCGTCGCGAGATCGCTCGCAAGCTTCTTCTCGAGCGCCTCGAGGCCGGTGTCGATCCAGTAGCGATACCAGCCGTCGCGCTGCGCATCGGAGCAGCCGAGCGTCCCCGTGAGGTACTGCAGCACGCGCAGGTTGTCGATCGGATGGATGTCGCAAGCTATCGCAAGCGCGATGCTGCGCACCCGCGCCCGCCCCAGCGGATCGCGCGGCAGCAGCACCGGCTCGGGATACGTCTCGTCGAGCCACTCGATGATCGCGAGCGACTGGGTGAGCACGTCGCCGGCGTCGGTCACCAGCGCCGGGACGAGACCCTGCGGATTGAGCGAGAGGTAGTCCTCGCCGCGCTGATGGCCCTTGCGCAAATGGATGAACACGCGCTCGGGGGCAAGGCCCTTCATCGCGAGCGCGATGCGCACGCGATACGCCGCGGATGAACGATGGTAGTCGTAGAGCTTCATGCGCGCACGCAGGTCGTCAGAACGCGGCGATGCCGGTCTGCGCCCGCCCGAGGATCAGCGCGTGGATGTCGTGCGTGCCTTCGTAGGTGTTGACGGTCTCGAGATTCACGAGATGGCGGATGACGTGGAACTCGTCGACGATGCCGTTGCCGCCGTGCATGTCCCGCGCCATGCGCGCGATCTCGAGCGCCTTGCCGCAGGAATTGCGCTTCATGATCGACGTGATCTCCGGCGCGGCCTTGCCGTCGTCCTTGAGACGGCCGAGGCGAAGGCAGCCCTGCAGGCCGAGCGTGATCTCGGTCTGCATGTCCGCGAGCTTCTTCTGGATGAGCTGGTTCGCCGCGAGCGGACGCCCGAACTGCTTGCGGTCGAGCGTGTATTGGCGCGCCGCGTGCCAGCAGAATTCCGCCGCGCCGAGCGCGCCCCACGCGATGCCGTAGCGCGCGGAGTTGAGGCAGCCGAAGGGACCCTTGAGCCCCTGCACGTTCGGCAGCAGGTTGGCCTCCGGCACGAACACGTCGTCCATCACGATCTCGCCTGTCACGGACGTGCGCAGGCTGAACTTGCCTTCGATCTTCGGCGCCGACAGGCCCTTCATGCCCTTCTCGAGGATGAACCCGCGAATGATGCCGTCGTCGGTCTTCGCCCACACCACGAACACGTCGGCGATGGGCGAGTTCGAGATCCACATCTTGCTCCCGCTGAGGCGATAGCCCCCCGGCGCGGCATGCGCGCGCGTCACCATGCTGCCCGGGTCGGAGCCATGGTTGGGCTCGGTCAGCCCGAAGCAGCCGATCCATTCGCCCGTCGCGAGCTTCGGCAGGTACTTGCGCCGCTGCTCCTCCGTGCCGTACGTGAAGATCGGGAACATCACGAGCGAGCTCTGCACGCTCATCATCGAGCGGTAACCGGAATCGACGCGCTCGACCTCGCGTGCGATCAGGCCATAGCAGACGTAGTTGAGGCCGGCGCCGCCGTATTCGGTCGGGACCGTCGGCCCGAGCAGGCCGAGCTTGCCCAGCGCGGGGAAGATCGAGGCATCGACCGTCTCGTGCCGGAATGCGTCACGCACGCGCGGCAGCAGCTCCTCCTGCGCGAAGGCGTACGCCGTGTCGCGCACCATCCGCTCTTCCTCGCTCAGCTGCTCGGACAGAAGGAGCGGGTCTTCCCACACGAAACGCGGGCTACCGGAGCTGGAAGCGGCCATGATGTCCTCGGCTGACGATGGCGCGCCGATGCGCGCGACGTGCATGCAAGCGGAAGGTGTTGCGGCTGGACGATTCTAACCGAGCGCCGGGGATGCGGCCTTGTGGCGCGTCATGGACTTCGCGCCGGTTTGGGTCTAGGAGCTGCGGCATCGCACCCGCGCAGGCCGCCATACGACAGCGGCGGCCGCCGCGATACGACAGCGGCGGCCGCAGCGATTCACTACGGCACGACGGCCGTCGCTTCGATCTCCACGCGCGCACCCGGCTCCATCAGCGCACGCACCTCGACCGCGGTCATGGTGGGAAAATGCCGGCCCATCACCGCGCGGTAGACGCCGCCGAGCTCGCGCTGGCACGCGAGATACTCCGCCCGATCGAGCACGTACCACGTGAGGCGCGTGACGTGCCCGGGCAAGCCGCCGGCCTCGGCGACGACGGCCACGATATTGCGCAGCGCCTGCTCCGCCTGCTGCAGGAAGCCCGGACCTACGAGCCGGTTCTGCGCATCCCAGCCGATCTGCCCGGCAACGAATACCAGCCGGCCCGTCGCCGCGATCCCGTTGGAATAGCCGCGCGGGGCCGCCCACTCGCGTGGCTGCAGCACGTGCGATAGCGCGTTCGCCGGGCGATCGGCGCGGGCCCCGCGTGGGGACTCGTCTTCGGCGCGAGCGCTCATGTCGGCGCTCCCGCCGTTCCTGCCGCCTGCCGCTCCGACTCCATCTGGCGCAGGCGGAAGCGCTGCAGCTTTCCGGTCGCCCCGCGCGGAAGCGATTCGAGATACTCGATCGAACGTGGGTACTTGTACGGCGCGATCGTCTCCTTGACGTACTTCTGCAACGCTGCGGTCGTGGCGTCGTCGGGCGCATGGCCCTGGTTCAGCACGACGAAGGCCTTGACGATCTGACCGCGCTCCTCGTCGGGCGCCCCGATGACGCCGCACTCGGCGACCGCCGGGTGCAGCAAGCAGCGCGCTCTCCACTTCCGGACCGGCGATGTTGTACCCCGCGCTGATGATCATGTCGTCCGTGCGAGCCTGGTACACGTAATAGCCCTCGTCGTCGACCAGGTAGGCGTCCCCCGTGTAGTTCCAGCCGTCGCGCACGTAGTTGCGCTGGCGGTCGTCCGCGAGGTAGCGGCACCCCGTGGGACCCTTGACCGCGAGACGCCCTACCGTTCCCGCCGGCACGGGCCGACCCTCGTCGTTCATGATGCACGCCTGATAGCCCGGTGTCGGCGTGCCCGTGGCCCCGCCCTTCGCATGCGCCTCGTCGTGGGAGATGAAGATGTGCAGCATCTCGGTCGAGCCGATGCCGTCGATGATCTCGATCCCGGTCGCCTGCTTCCACAGCGCCCGGGTCGCCGCGGGCAAGGCTTCGCCGGCCGATGCGCACTTGCGCAGCGAGGAGAGATCGTGCTCGCGCACGTGCGCGGCCATCGCGCGGTAGGACGTCGGCGCGGTGAAGAGCACGGTCGCGCGGTGCTGCGCGATCGCGGGCAGCAGGAACTCCGGCGCGGGCCGCTCGAGGAGCAGCGTCGCGGCACCGATGCGCAACGGAAAGAGCAACAGGCCGCCCAAGCCGAACGTGAACGCGAGCGGCGGGCTGCCGGTGAAGACGTCGTCGGGCCGCGCACGCAATGTCGAGCGCGGCCAGCAATCGCAGATCGCGATGAGGTCACGGTGGAAGTGGATCGTGCCCTTGGGCTTGCCGGTGGTGCCCGACGTGAACGCGATCAACGCCACGTCGTCGCTCGCGGTGTCCACCGCCTCGAATCGCCCGGGGTGCGCGGCCATGCGCGCCTCGAGGGCCTCCGGTGCGCCGTCGCCGAACAGCATCACCTTGCGGAGCGTCGGGCAATTCGGGCGCGCCGCGTCGAGCTCGGCCGCGAGGCGCGCGTCGCACAGCGCGTGCGAGATCTCGGCCTTGGTGATCACGTCCGTGAGCTCGCGGGCGCGCAGCAGCGGCATCGTGCCCACCACGATGCCGCCGGCCCTGATCACGCCGAACCAGCACGCCGCGTGCATCGGCGAATTCGGGGCCCGCAGGAGCACGCGGTTGCCCGGCACGAGCCCGAGCTCGCGCACGAGCACGTGGGCGATGCGATTCGCGTGCGCGTCGAGATCGGCGTACGTCCAGCGCACGCCGCCCGACGCGAGGATCGCAACGCGCCCGCCATCGCCGCGCGCGATGGCCTTGCCCAGGAGCTCCACGGCGGCGTTCATGCGCGCCGGGTACTGCAGCTCCGGCAGGTCGAACACGAGCTCCGGCCACTGCGAAGCCGGAGGCAGGTGATCGCGGGCAAACGTGTCGACGTGCGCACTCTTCATCATGATGCCCTCCGTCGTGGGGTCGAAGCCTTGCGCACGACCGGCGCCTTCGCGCCGGGCTCGCTCACCTGCACCAGTCCGCGCTTCAACCGGCCGAGGAGCTCGTGCAGGCGTGCGCGCTCCGATTCAGGCAGCGCGCCCAGGATCTGCGCGATCCATTCCTCGTGCGCCTGCGCCATGGCGTCGAACTGGCGCTTGCCGCGCGCGGTGAGGCGCACGGCATACGCGCGCCGGTCCTCGGGGATCGGCCTGCGCTCGACCAGGCCTTCGGCGACGAGCTGATCCGTGATGCCGGTGACGTTGCCGCCGGTGACCATCATGCGCCGCGACAGCTCGCCCATGCGCAGACCCTGCGGGTTGCGCTCGAGCTGCGACATGAGATCGAACCGCGGCAGCGTCGTGCCGAACCGCGTCCTCAGGCGCGTGCGGATCTCGCGCTCGATCATGAGCGTGCAGGTGAGCAGCCGCAGCCAGACGCGCAGCGCGTCGTGATGCGTATCGGTGAGGCGCGATTCCCGATCGGGCGATGCGGTCGTGTCCATCCGGATCATCCGGTCTGCACCTCGCCCCCGGCGACACCGATCGCCTGTCCGGTCACCGCCGCGGATTCGGGCAGGCAGAGCCAGGCCACTGCGCCCGCCACTTCGTCCGGCGTCACGAGGCGTCCCTGCGGGTTGTGCGCCACCAGCGCGGCAAGCGCCTCCCCAGGGGTGCTTGCGGTCCTGCTCGCGATGTTGTCGACCGCCTGCGCGACGATGTCGGTGTCGGTGTAGCCCGGGCACACGGCGTTCACGGTGATGTTCGTGCGCGCCAGCTCCACCGCCAGCGCGCGCGTGAGGCCCACCAGCGCATGCTTGGCGGCGCAGTACGCGCTGACGTAGCGATACCCGATGAGTCCCGCAGAGCTCGCGATGTTGACGATGCGTGCGAACGGCGCCGCCCGCAGCAACGGCATCGCGGACCGCGTGCAGAGATAGGCGCCGGTCGCGTTGACCCGCAGCATCTCGTCCCACAGCGCGGCATCCGTCGCGTCGAAACGCGCGCTTTTCGCAGCGCCTGCGTTGTTCACGAGGAGCGCGAGACCGCGTCCGAGCGCCGCCACCTCGCCGAATGCGGCCTCGACCTCCTGCAGATTGCCCACGTCGCACACGGTGTGCGTGCACGCTGCAGGATCGATCGCCTGCGCGGCCGCGACGAGCCGATCGTGGTCCCGACCGAGCAGCGTGCACGTGGCGCCCATCGAGACCAGGCGCTGCGCGATCGCATGCCCGATGCCGCGCCCGCCACCCGTGACGACCGCGTGCAGTCCCGCCAGCGGATGCGCGCTTTCAGGCATCGCGACCTCCTGCGTCGACTACCGCCAAACGCCACTGCGCAAGCGACATCATCCGTTCGCTCCCGGAACGTCCTGCGGGCCCTGGGCGGCACGCGCGAGGTTGCGCTCGAGCTGCTCCTTCCCGGTGAGATATTGCTGCGGCCACGGCATATCGTGATAGCCGAGCTGCGCGGCGGCATGCAGCGTCCAGTAGGGATCGGCGAGATGCGGCCGTGCGAGCGCGCACAGGTCGGCGCGACCCGCCATGACGATGCTGTTGACGTGATCCGGCTCGAAGATCGCGCCCACTGCCATCGTCGCGATGCCGACTTCGTTGCGGATCCGATCGGCGAACGGCGTCTGGTACATGCGGCCGTAGAGGGGTTTCGCCTCGCGCGTCGTCTGGCCGGACGAGACGTCGACGAGATCGGCCCCGGCCTCCTGGAACATCCTCGCGATCGCCACCGCGTCGTCCGGCGTGTTCCCGCCCGGCGCCCAGTCGTGGGCCGAGATGCGCACCGACATGGGCCTGTCCTTCGGCCAGATCTCGCGCATCGCGCGGAACACCTCGACGGGAAAGCGGCATCGATTCTGGAGCGACCCGCCGTACTCGTCGGTGCGCAGGTTGGTGAGCGGACAGATGAACGCCGACAGCAGATACCCGTGCGCGCAGTGCAGCTCGAGCCAGTCGAAGCCGCATTCCACGGCCCATTGCGTTGCGCGCAGGAAGTCGGAGCGCACGCGGTCCATGTCCGCCCGCGTCATGGGCCGCGGCACCTGGTTGCGGGGTCCGTAGGCGAGCGCCGAGGGCGCGAGCAGCGGCCAGTTGGGCGTGGCGCTGCCGGGCGGCAGCGGCTCGTCGGCATCCTCCCAGCCGCGCTGCGTCGATCCCTTGGGGCCCGCGTGCCCCAGCTGCAGCGCGAGCTTCGCCGGCGTCCGCGCGTGCACGTACTCCACGATGCGCCGCCATGCGTCCCGGTGCGCCGGCGTGTACATGCCCGCGCAGCCCGGGCTGATGCGCGCGTCGGCCGACACGCACGTCATCTCGGTGAACACGAGCCCCGCACCGCCGTGCGCGCGGCTGCCCAGATGCACGAGGTAGTAGTCGTCGGGCGTGCCGTCGACGCACGAGTACTGCGCCATGGGCGAGACGACCACACGGTTGGGGAGCGTCAGGCCGCGCAACCGGAACGGCGTGAACATCGGCGGGACGGGCTTCGCGGGCAGATCGCTGCGCGCCGCGAACCACGCCTCGGTACGCTCGACGAACGCGCGGTCGCGCAGGCGCAGGTTCTCGTGGGAGATGCGCTGGCTGCGGGTGAGCAGGCTGTACGCGAACTGCTCGGCCTCGAACGACGTGTAGCGCTCGACGTTCTCGAACCATTCGGTGGAGTTGCGCGCCGCGTTCTGGATCTTGAGCACCTCGACCATGCGCTCGGCTTCGTACTGCGCGAGCGCGCGGCGCAGGTCCTGCGTGCCGGTGACGGCGTGCGCGAGCGAGATCGCGTCCTCGAGCGCGAGCTTGGTGCCCGACCCCACGGAGAAGTGCGCCGTGTGCGCGGCGTCGCCGAGCAGGACCATGGGCGCGGCGCCCGTGAAGTTGAGCCACGTGGCATTGGTCACGCGCAGGAAGTTGATCCACGCCGACCCGCGCAGGTGTCCCGCATTGGTCATCAAACGCTCGCCATGCAGATAGGGAGCGAACAGCTTCTCGCAGAACGCGATGCTCTCGGCGGTCGACATGCGATCGAGGCCGGCGGCGTGCCACACGGCTTCGGGCGTCTCCACGATGAAGGTCGATGTGTCGCGATCGAAGCGGTACGCGTGCGCCTGGAACCAGCCCCACGGCGTCTGCTCGAACGCGAACGTGAACGCGTCGAACTTGCGATGCGTGCCGAGCCAGATGTAGCGGCACTTGCGGCGCTCGAGCTGCGGCTCGAACACGTGCGCGTACCTGGCGCGCAGGACGCTGTTGACGCCGTCGCTCGCGACGACGAGATCCTGCGGCCCGAACCCCATCTCGTCCGTGACGTCGGTCTCGAACACGAGCCGCACGCCGATCTCCTCGCACCGCCGCTGCAGGATGTTCAGCAGCCGCTTGCGCCCGATGCCGCAGAAGCCGTGGCCGCCCGACGTGATCGTGCGGCCCTTGAAGTGAACGTCGATGTCGTCCCAGTGCGAGAAGGCGTCGAGGATCTCCCGGTGCGACTCCGGGTCCGCCTCTGCGAGATTGCCGAGCGTCTGGTCGGAGAACACCACGCCCCAGCCGAACGTGTCGTACGCACGGTTGCGCTCGACCACCACGATCTCGTGCCCCGGGTCGGCGCGCTTCATCAGCAGCGCGAGATAAAGACCGGCGGGACCGCCGCCAATGCAGAGGATGCGCATCTCGTCCGGCCTTTCGAGGCTGCGGCGACGACGGCGCGCGGGGACGGTGCCGGTGCACCGCGGCGGCCGCAGGTTGCTTGCAAAGTGAATATATTAGACCTAAAGCATCTGGCGTCAAGGCCCCCGGCTCGATCGGATCTCGTCGGGACGCGACCGGCAGGCTCGGCCTTCCGGCTGATGGCCGTTGCATCCCGGCGTGCGCATCATCGATGCCGGTGACGTGGGCCTCGGGAAATCGAATGCAGCAACACCAAGCCGCCTGCAGGCACGGCACGCCGGCGTGCCCGGCAAACCACGCGCGGCCTCGGCGCACGCGATGCAGTCGCGGGCTCACGCTCGTCGAGCTCCTCGTCTGCCTTGCCGTGCTCGCGACGCTCGTGGCCTCGGGCACGCCGGCCTACGCCGGGTGGATCGCGAACGCTCGCCTCGCCGCATTCGCCGAGCAGCTCGCGTACAGCCTGTCACTCGCGCGCGCCGAGGCCGTGAAGCACGGCGGTCGGATCAATCTCTGCAAGGTTGCGGGCGCGGGTGCGAGCTGCACGACGGCCGGAGGATGGGAACGCGGCTGGATGATGTTTCCGGACGACAACGGCAACGCAAAGGCGGATGCTGCGGAGCCGATCGTGCGCGTCGAGCCTGCCGCGCAATACGGCATCACCGCGCGCGGCAACCAGCCGATCGCGAGCTATGTCTCGTTCACCGCGTTCGGGCAGGCGCGTCTCGCGTCGGGCGGGCTGCAGATGGGCACCATCACCGTGTGCAAGACCGGGCTGAAGGGCTGGCACGTCGTGCTCGCGAGCACCGGACGCGTGCGCATGGAACGCGCAACCAGCGTGTGCCCGTAGCTGCTGTAGTGGACAGCAGCGGGCTGCAGCGGCGCTCGCGCGCTACGGCGTGCAACGGACGAGTTGTATCGCACCGTCCGTTCCGGCGTCCGTGCCACTGGTCGGGCAACCTTTGCGGGCGCGCACGCCGCACCCTACCATCGACCCACTGTGGGCAAACTGACATGAAAAGCAACAACCACGCCAGCCCTCGCCACTCCGGGTTCACGCTGATCGAGCTCATGGTGGCGGTCGCGATCATCGCCATCCTCGCGATGATCGCAATCCCCAACTACGCCGACTACGTCAAGCGCAGCCGCATCGTCGACGCGACCTCGCGCCTTTCCGATTTTCGAGTGCGCATGGAGCAGTACTTCCTCGACAACCGCAAGTACACCGCAGGGGCGGGGGAATGTGGCATCCCCAACTTTCCGCTGACGGGGTCCGAGTCGTTCGCGGTCGAGTGCGTGCCCAACGGCGACCGCAGCTACACCGTGACGGCCAGCGGCCTCGCCGCCAAGGGCATGCAGGAGTTCAAGTATTCGATCGACCAGACCGGCAACAAGAAGACGCTCGGCGTCCCTCCGGGGTGGGTCCGGGACAACGTCGACACGTGCTGGATTACGCGCAAGGACGGCAGTTGCGGCTGAAAAACGTCACTTCGGGGCGGGGCCCGGCGACCGGCTTCACGCTGGTCGAGCTCATGGCCGTCGTGACGATCTTCGCCATTCTCGTAATGCTCGGGGTGCCCATGTACTCGACCTTCGTGGCCAACACGCAGATCCGCAGCGCGGCGGAGGCGATCACCGGCGGCCTGCGGTTCGCGCAGGCCGAGGCGGTGAAGCGCAACGGCCACGTGGAATTCGTCCTGGACGAGAGCACGGGGTTCCGGGTGAACGATCTCACCGACACCACGCAGAACCCGCTCCGGAACTTCGCGTGGGCGGATGGGGCACCGAAGGCGGTCGTCAAGAGCGAGGGCAAGGTTCGTCGCGTCGAGTTCGACGGGCTCGGGCGCCTCGGCCCGGCCACCGCCCGTTTCGACGTGAGCACCAGCATGACCAACGTCGCGGACCCGCGCACGCTGCGCGTGGTCGTCGATCACTGGAACGGCATCAAGCTGTGCGACGCTCGCCTGCCGTCGGTCGATCCCGCCGGCTGCCCGCAGACCCCGAAATCATGAGCTCGCGTACACCCCCTCCCCGCCAAGCCGGCAGCTTCATGCTCGAAGCGCTGATCGGGATCCTCATCTTCTCGTTCGGCGTGCTCGGCGTCGTCGGCCTCCAGGCGCAATCGATCCGCCACATCAACGACGCGCAATACCGCGGCGAAGCGGTGTACCTCGCCAACTCGGTCATCGCGGCGATGTGGGCGGACAACCCTGCGACGCTCGCAGCGAAGTACCAGGATGGCGGCGCCGGGTACGACGCCTTCGCCCAGCGCGCCGCGGAGCTGCCCGGCGGCGACACCAACAAGCCGAAGATCACCGTCGCACAGGGCCCGTCGGCCAGCAGCAGCCTCGTCACCGTGCAGGTGTTCTGGCTACTGCCTGGCGAGCCGGCGGCGAACCGGCACAACTACACGACCACGGCCGTGGTCGGGCTCAACCCATGACGACGCGGCATCAGCACGGGCGTTTGCGTTCGCACGACGCGGGCATCAGCCTCGTCGAGCTGCTCGTCGGCGTGCTGATCGGCCTGATCGCCACCGCGGTCATCTACCAGACGTTCGCCGTTTCCGAGGCGTTCAAGCGCAACGCCACCGGCGCGGGCGACGCGCAGCAGAACGGGCTATTGTCCACGTTCATGCTCGCGCAGGACATCTCCAATGCCGGCAACGCGCTCGCGAGCGCGGCGTTCGCGCTCGACGCGTGCCCGAAGGACCTCGGCACGACGGACCCGGCGGACTGGATGAAGGTCACCGCGCGGCCGCTGCCGATCATGATCGTGGCGGGCGCGTCGGCGGACGATCCGGACCAGTTCATCGTCAACTACGCGGTGCCGCGCACGATCGTCTACCCCGCGCCGTTCGCGACGACGGCAGAGGCTGGCGCCACCCAGTACGACGTCCAGAGCCCGCTCGGATTCAGGGCAGGCGACATGGTGGTCGCGATCGGCGGCGGCAATTGCGACCGCACCGTCGTGACCAGCGTTTCGGGGCCCGACGGCAACGGCGTGGTCAACGTGACCGTGCGCGATCCGTCACCGCATACCTTCGAGGGCGGAACGGCGAAGGCGAGCCTCTTCAACCTCGGAACCGCCCCCGACGCCGCGGCCGCGGGAGAGCCCCACGTGCAGCGCGTGCAGTACGCGGTCTGCTTCCCGAAGGGCAGCACCTGCGTGCCGCGCAGCGAGACGAGCGAAGGCGATCGCGCACGGATCAACGGTGCGCTGCGCAGCAAGGACCTGCTCGACGGCGGCACGTTCCAGCCGATCGCGTCGAACATCGTCAACATGAAGCTGCAATACGGAGTCGACGACGTCGGCGACGGGCTGCTCCACTCGTGGGTTGGCGCCGACAAGGCACCGTGGCGTTACGAAGATCTCATGAATGCGGACTGGAAGACCATCAGCCGCATCAAGGCCGTGCGCATCGGCCTCGTCGTCGCGAGCAGCCAGTACGATCAGAAGATCAAGAGTGATTTCGAGTGGGTGCTGTTCGACGGGCAGCTGCGGCGCACCATCGCCCACGACACCGGTGGCGGTGGCTTCCGCTATCGCGTGTACGAGACCGTCGTGCCGCTGCGCAACAGCCTGTGGAACCGGCAGCTATGAGCGCCGCCCGACGCTCCCACCGCGCTCGCGCCGGTTCCGGGGGTGCGCCGGCACCTCTGCGTGCCGGGGCACGTGCACGCATGCGCACGCCGCCACCCCCCGCGCGGCGTTCGCAGCACGGCATCGTGCTGATCATCGCCCTGGTGGTCATGGTGGCCATGAGCCTCGCCGCCCTGGGCCTCGTGCGCTCCGTCGACACCACCACCGCGATCGTCGGCAACCTCGCGCTGCGGCAGGCGGCCGTGCTGCCTGCCAATCTTGCCGTCGAGGCCGCAAGCGCCGCGCTCTTCACCGACGCATCGCCCACGGGAACCGTCACGGTCGCCGACAAGTCGGCCGACGTCCCGGCGCAGAACTACTTCGCATCGCTGCAGCCGGGCGCCGACGTGCGCGGCGTGCCCAAGCTGCTGCAGACCAAGGACGAAGGCGTCGCGCGAGTCCTGTGGGCCAACGGGCAATGGAACACGCCGCCCGCGAATCCCGGGGAAGAGTTCGAGGTGCGCTACGTGATCGAGCGCATGTGTCGCTCGCCCGGCCCGGCAACGACGAACAATTGCGAGATGATGCCGCCAAAGCAATCCCCCGGCACGACGGTCGGCGACAGCGGGCAGCCGGTCCTGCCGCAGATCCCGTTCTACCGCGTGACCGTCCGCGTGGACGGGCCGAAGAACACCACCACTTTCCTGCAGGCGATGTTGCGCTAGGCGCGCCGCCCCCCCCGACGCATGACCGCGCCCCGTCGCCCTTCCATGTTCAAGCGCTCGCTCGCCACCCTGCTGGTCGTGCTCGTCGGACTCGGCCCGCTCGCGAGCCCCGCGTACGCCGCGCTCACGCCCCTTGCCGATCAGCCGCTCAACGTCAAGAACGCATCGAAGCCGAACATCGTGCTCACGGTGGACGATTCGACGTCGATGCTGTTCGACTTCCTGCCCGATTACGTGATCGGAAACTTCTGCCGGGATGCGACCGGCAAGATGGGCGCCGCCTGTGGCCAAGGCGACGTCAACAGGGACTTCGGCACGCATGGCCGATTCGTCTCCCCGGGTTACGTCTCACAGCAGTTCAAGATTCCCGTATTCGACCTACGCGTTCAAATACGGCAACGATCCCAAACAGCATTGGGACGACAGCGGTCCCGGCGCCGGCTGCGATCTTTCAGTCAGCCCGCCACGCTGCTCGCCGGTATAGACCCGACGCTTGGGAACAACGTGCCTGCTGGCATCGAACACTATCCTCAGGGCTCGCCGCTCGCCGGCAAGCTCTACGAGTATTGGACGCTGTGGCCGGCACCCGTTCACAACAGCGCGCTTCAACAAGCTCTACTACAACCCGGCGCTCAGCTATACGCCGGCGGTGTATCCGGACGGCACCAGCTACGATGCGATGGACGCGGCGCATACGACCAACTGGACCAAAGTCCTTGCCGATCCATGGGCGACCGACAAGGTTTTCGTCGATCTCACCGCACCCGTCACCGTCGGGCTCTGGTGCAACTCCGACTGGACGCAGGGCACCAACCCGAGCACTGGTCTACCGTACGCAACAGATCCAGCTTATTGCCGATCGAATGGCACGGTCGCTCCCGCGTCGGCGGGCATATCGGCGGCGAACGGCGACTACGCGTACCCGTGGGTGCCGCCGGGCATCACGCTCGACGGAACCTCCAGCGTTGCGCTATCCATCGCCTATTCGAAAGTGGAGGTTGACGGCTCGGGCCTGTTCCGACCTCGCGACAGCTGGCGCAATCCTTCCAGCGCGGATCTCGACCCGAAGCTCCCGAAGTGGTTCTACGAAAACGACAACGTGCTTTGGTGCGATGCGACGAGCGGCCTTTTCCCCCAGGGTGGCACGCCACAGCCGCAGGTGTGCCAGAACTCGAGCCGCCAAACCTGCGACGGCAAGCAGCAGCAATGCACCAACACCACGGCCCAGCAGTGTCAGGGCCTGACACCCCAGACCTGCTCGGCGCAATCCCAATCTTGCGGCAACGTCGCGCCGCAAAGCTGTGTGGGTGCCGCAAACCAGACCTGCGACAACATCACGTCACAGCGCTGCGATGGCATGCAAAGCCAGACGTGTGAGGCAACAACGGACACGAGTCAATGCACGATCAGCTACGATCCTCCGGGCTGCAACCTGTGCACGAAGGAATGTGGAACGTGCACGCTAAAGACCGATTGTCCGGTGGTAGGCAAGTGCAGCACTACCGGCGCGAGCTGCACGCTCGGCGGGACCTGCCCCAATGCGCCCGGTGTGTGCTCCACGACGGGGACCGTGTGTACGTCCGACGCTAGCTGTGGCGCGGCCGGTCGCTGCTCGATCGAAAAGAACAAATGCACGTCCGGGGCCGATTGCCCGCCGAGGAAAGGAAGCTGCACCCTCGACAAGACGAGCTGCGCGGACGACACCCAGTGCGGCAGCGCGGGCTTTTGCTCGATCAACGGCAATGTGTGCTCGCCTCAGGCGGGCTGCGCAAGCACTGCTGGCACGTGCTCCGCGACGGGCGCCGATTGCAGCTCGTCAACGCAATGCCCTGCCTTGGGACGCTGCAGCGTCCAGACCTCGGCCACCTGTACGAGCGACCAGCAGTGCCCGCGGCTCGACGGCGTGTGCAGCGTCGACAAGTCGTCTTGCGTGACATCGGACCCCAGCGGCCCGGGCACGTGTCCGCTCACGAATTACGCCTGCTCGATCACAGGGTTGACTTGCACGCCCGGTACCACGTCCTGCCCCACCACGAAAGGCACCTGCTCCATCACACGCGACGAGTGCACGATCGATGGCGGCTGCGCTCCGGTGACTTCGGCATCTGCAAGCGCCACGTGCACCGATCTGCTCGCCGACGGCTCGGGATCGCTGTTTGCGGACGCCGCCAACGAAGGCCGCGTGTGCCGGCGCAACAACAAAGATTACGCAGGCGTCTCGGCAGGCCGCTACAACTATCCGGACGCCAAGTACAACTTCCCGGTCACTGGCGGCATGGGACCCGAAGTCCCTTACTTCGACGACAGCGCACCGGCCGGTGCCACAACGTACAACCTGAACGAGTCGAACTGGATCGGCGCCAATCCGACGCCGCATTCGGGAACGCGCGCCTTGCGCGTGCAGGTGAGCGCCAATCCGGAGTTGGAGCAGGCATATTTCTTCGGCGCAACCGCGCCCATGGTGATGCAGCCCGGCGACTTCCTGTACGTGTGGGTCTATCTCGACCCGGCCAATCCGCCCAGAGAGATCATGCTGCAATGGTTCAATGGCAACGACTGGGGGCGGGCATATTGGGGCGAGGATCTGATTCCGTGGGGTGGCGCCGTCGACAATCCGGCTCACCGGTTCGCTGGACCATTGCCCGCTGCCGGCCGCTGGACGCGGCTGACGGTACCGGCGAGCCTGGTCGGCGCCGAGGGCGCGAGCATCTCGGGCATCGCCTTCACGCCTTCCAACGGAGTTGCATTCTTCGACGTTGCGGGTCGCGCCGCTTCCGCACTGTACTCGTCGAGCGTCGTGGACGCCTGCTCGCCGACGCCGCGCTTCACCTCGGTTGCGCGTCACTACTGGAAGACGAGCGTGGAGTGGTGCCATGGCGCCGTTGCAGGGCAAGGGGACCAATGGCTCGGATACGGGAGCGCAGACGGCTCGTGCCAGCCATTCCGCGATGAACAACACCTGCTCCCGCGCTTCTATCGCTACGGTGCGGACCCTGGCACCGACAATGTGGCCAATCCAGCCTTCCAGCGCGTCGACCTCGACATCAGCAAGCGTGGCAGCGCGCAGTACACGCACACGTGGAAGGACGACACGGGAACGGCGCAGACGGTCACGCGCAGCTTCGACGAGGAGATGACGAACTACGCCAACTGGTTCGTGTATTACCGCACGCGGATCCAGGCGGTGAAGACGGTCACCTCGCTCGCCTTCAAGGAACTCGACACACGCTACCGCGTCGGCCTGCACACGCTCTCGAACAACACCCCGGGGGCGCCGTTCCTGCCCGTCGCGGACTTCGGCGGAACGCAGAAGAACGACTGGTATTCGCGCCTGAACGCGATCCGCATCCAGCCAGGCCAGGAAACGCCGACGCTGCACGCGATCCAGCGCGTCGGCGAGTACTACAGGACGGGCGGCAGCGGCGAGCTCTCCGGCACCGATCCGATCGTGCTGTCCTGCCAGAAGAACTGGCACATGCTCTTCACCGACGGTCTCACCAACCAGAGCGATCCACCCAAGCCGTCGCTCGGCAATTGGGACAAGCTCGTTCCGAACCTGCCGGTTGCGGTTCCGGGCCTGACGCCGGGCGCGCCATGGCCAACGCCGTATCGAGAAGGTGCGACGGCGGTGTCCGACTCCGCCGCCGATTACACGACGTTCTATTGGGTCACCGACCTTCGCACCAGTGGCGCGGCGGCCGACAACACCCTCGTCGGCAGCGAGCGCGATCCCGCGACGTGGCAGCACGTCAATTTCGCGGCGATGTCGCTCGGCACCGAAGGCAAGCTTCCCGCCGGCAATCAATCCGTCACCGAAGACGCGTTGCGCACCGGCGCACTCTCGTGGCCCACCCCCTACCCGAACGTCTACCAGCCGGACGAATCCGGCGTGGACGACCTGTGGCACGCCGCCATCAACGGTCGCGGCCGCTTCGTGAATGCCCAGACCGCCGACGAGCTGAAGCTCGGCATGGGGCAGATCCTGCAGGACATCACCAATCAGGCCGGCGCGCGCAACGGCGTCGCGTTCCAGGACGTGAACCTCACGACCACCAACCGCTACGCGTACCGCGCACGCTTCGAGCCGGGCTGGGCCGGCAGTCTCACCAAGCTCCAGATCGATCCCTCCTGCACACTCGATCACGTCGGCCCGTGCTCGACCAGCGTCGTGTGGAGCGCGAGCGATCAGCTCACCGCGCAGCTCACGGTCGTGCCGGGGGTGAAGGACACGCCGTGGTTCACGGAGCGCCGCATCGTGACGATGGACGCGACCGGCAAGGCGGTGCCGTTCCGCTGGGAATACTTGAGCACGGCGCAGCAGGACTCGCTCGCGCCCGGCAAGCCCAAGCGTTCCGCGGCGATCATGGAGTTCCTGCGCGGCAATCGCACCAACGAGGGCACCAAGCTCAACCAGCTGCGCGTGCGCGCCGGGGTCCTGGGCGACATCGTCGATTCGCAGCCGGTGTACGTCGGCGCGCCGTCGGCACCGTATCTCGAGGCCAACGATCCCGGGTACGCGCTCTTCACGGCTGCCAATGCGAACCGCGCCGCGCGCATCTACGTCGGCGCCAACGACGGCATGCTGCACGCGTTCGACGACGCCACCGGAAGCGAGGCATGGGCGTTCGTGCCGGGCGCGCTGTACCGGGCGGACGACACCGGCCTCGGCGCCCTGGCCTACCAGGACGGCGCGCTGCCGCCGTTCCGGCACCACTACTACGTCGATTCGACGCCGCGGGTCGTCGACGTCCGATTCGGCGCCGGCGACTGGCGGTCGCTCCTCGTCGGCGGTCTCGGCAAGGGCGGCCGGTCGTACTACGCGATCGACGTCACGCGCCCATCGGATTTCACGACCGAAGCGGACGTCGCGAAGAAAGTGCTCTGGGAGTTCACCGATCCGGATCTCGGCTATACCTACGGCAAGCCGGTCGTGACCAAGACGCGCGCGTTCGGCGGGCGCTGGGTGGTGATCCTGCCGTCGGGCTACAACAACGTGTCGCCCGGCAGCGGCGAGGGCAAGATCTTCTTCGTGGATGCCGCCACCGGGCAGCTGCTCTACACCATGAGCACCTCGACCGGATCGGCGGGAACCCCGTCCGGACTCGGTCACATCGCGGGGTACACGCAGGATTACCGCAACCAGCTCACGGAGCAGGTGTACGGCGGCGATCTGCTCGGCAACTTCTGGCGCTTCGACGTCTCGAGCCCGGATACGAGCAAGTGGACCGTCGCGAAGCTCGCCGAACTGAGGGACCCGGAAAGGAATGCTCCGCAGCCGGTCACGACGCCGCCGCAGATCGAGATCGACACGGTGACCGCCATCAACCGTTGGGTGTTCGTCGGGACCGGCAAACTCTACGACGACAGCGATCTCGCGGATACGCAGGTCCAGACGCTGTACGCCCTGCGCGACGGCACGGTGGACGCACCGGCGCCGTTCCCGCAACCGCTCACGCGATCGGTGCTCAAGGAAGTAGCCAGCCTGAAGGGCGTCGAGGAGCCCGCCACCGGCTGGTACGACGACCTGCCGGCGGGACAACGCGTCGTGGTGCCGCCGCAGGCCGCGCTGTCGGTAGTGGCGTACGTCGGCACCTCCCCGCAGACGGATCCGTGTCTCACCGGACAGCCCGCGACGATCTATGCGCGCAGCTACAGCGGCGGCGCTTCGATGCTGCTGCAGAACCACGAGATCGTCGAGAGCGTCACCTCACCCGAAGGCGGCGTAGGGCTCGAGATCCTGTCGCTTTCGCCGGACGGCGGCGATGGGTCGGGCACGACTGGCGGGGCCGGCGGCGTGCCAACCCTTGCCCTGAGCATCACTCTCGGCACCTCGGGCGAGAACAGGTTCGCCGAGGTCGCGCTGAACAGCCTCGTGGCTGCGCATCGGATGTCCTGGCGCCTGTTGTCGGACTGACCTGCCCGCGCACTGCGGTCCGCACCGCGCCGCGGCAACGATCCAGCATGGCCAGCATCGGCATCCCGTTCGCGTCCTTCCCCGTCGGTCCGCGGCTGTCGCGCGAGCGTCCGATCACCTTCGCGCTGGTCGGCTCGGGAATCGTTCACGCGCTGCTCGCAATCGTGATCACGATGCGGCTCGTCACGCTGCCGGATCCGCGGCCGGTGGGCACCAGCCCCGATGTGCGCGCGGTCCTCCAGTACACCACGCTGCCGGAGCCGCCCCCCCTGCCGGATCCGATCGAGCGGATCGCGATGCCGACCCTCGCCCCCCTGATCGTGCCGCTGCTGCCACCCGAACCGCCGCCGAGCGACACGGCCAGCGCGCGAACCGCGCCCGTCGCGCCACCGTCCGCCAGCCCGGCGGCTGCGATGGCCAGGATCGAGCCGCGGGCCCTCGACCCGAACGGTTCGGTCACGGTGGGCGTCCTGACGGATGCGCAGCGGGTCGGTCCCGCCGTCGCCGCGATGACGGATCGCTACCGCACGCGCCCCGATCGTGCGCCCCGCCTCACCGCTGCGCTGATCGTGCCCTACCCCACGGCGGCGCGGCGCTCGCGCACCAGCGCGCGGATCACCGCCGTGCTCGACATCGACGAGGGCGGCCGCATCGCAGGAACCCATCTCGTGCCGGACGACGCGACATTCGCACCCGCCGTGGTCGAGGCGCTGAAGGACGCGCGCTTCACACCGGCCGAGGTGGCCACCCACCCCGTGCCGTACTGGGCCGTGCTGGAGTTCGACTTCGCGATCAGCGCGCGTTGACCGGGCGGTCCGCCGCCTGGTCGGCCAACCGCAGACTGCCCTGACGTTGTGCGATCGGTCGAAGCCGCATCCGGCGACCAGGCGAGACGTCACGCACGCCGGGCGCGCAGCGTCATCCCATCAGCGGCATGTGGAATCCCGGGGCGGCGCTGCCGTCGTCGGGCCAGCGCGCGGTGACCGTCTTCAGCCGGGTATAGAAGCGCACGCCGTCCATGCCGTGCACGTTGAGGTCGCCGAAGAGCGAATTGCGCCAGCCGCCGAACGAGTAGAACGCCATCGGCACCGGTATCGGCACGTTGATGCCCAGCATGCCGACCTCCGTGGTCTGCTGGAAGCGCCGCGCGGCGTGACCCGAGCGCGTGAAGAGCGCGGCGCCGTTGGCGTACGGATTCGCGTTCACCAGCGCGATGGCCGCGTCGAGCGATTCGCTGCGCACCATCACCAGCACCGGGCCGAAGATCTCGTCGCGATACAGGCTCATCGCGGGCGTGACGCGATCGAACAGCGTCGGGCCGACGAAGAAGCCCTGCTCGTGCCCCGGCACCTTCGGCCGGCGGCCGTCGACCACGAGCTCCGCGCCTTCCGCGACGCCGCGATCGATGTAGCCCATGATCCGATCGCGCGCGGCGCAGGTGACGACGGGGCCCATCTCCGAGCCCGCGTCCGTGCCGGGGCCGGTGCGCACGCGACGCGCGCGCTCGCCGAGCCGCTCGCGCAGCGGCTCGGCGACATCCCCCACCGCCACCACTGCCGAGATCGCCATGCAGCGCTCGCCCGCGGAGCCGTAGCCGGCACCGATGATGGCTTCCGTCGCGAACCCGAGGTCGGCATCGGGCAGCACGATCGCGTGATTCTTGGCCCCGCCCAGCGCCTGCACCCGCTTGCCGTGGCGGGCGCCCGTCTCGTAGATGTAGCGCGCGATCGGCGTCGAGCCCACGAACGACACGGCGTTCACGTCGGGGTGGGCGAGGATCGCATCGACGGCTTCCTTGTCGCCGTGGACGACGTTGAACACGCCGTCGGGAAGTCCCGCCTCGCGCAGCAGATCGGCCATGCGCAAAGCGAGCGAAGGATCGCGTTCGGACGGCTTCAGCACGAACGTGTTGCCGCACGCGAGCGCGATGGGGAACATCCACATCGGCACCATCGCGGGGAAGTTGAACGGCGTGATGCCGGCGCACACCCCGACCGGCTGGCGCAGCGACCAGCTGTCGACCTCCGAGCCCACGGCATCGCTGAACTCGCCCTTGAGCAGATGGGGGACGCCGCAGGCGAACTCGACCACCTCGATGCCGCGCGTGATCGATCCTTCGGCGTCGGACAGGGTCTTGCCGTGCTCCTCGGTGACCACGGCCGCAAGCGCGCTCTTGTGCGTTTCCATCAGCTCGCGAAAGCGCATGAGGATGCGGGCCCGGCGCAGCGCCGGGGCCGCCTTCCACGCCAGCAGCGCCGCGCGCGCGGCAGCGACCGCCGCGTCGACATCCGCCGCATTGGCGAGCGGCACGTGGCGGATGACCTCGCCGGTCGCGGGATTCGTCACCTCGCCATAGCGCTGGGTCTGCGCCGGCACGGGACGCCCGCCGATCCACAGCGGAAGCCGATCGAGAGTCGTCAGGTCCACGAAATTCCTCCTTCGACATGCGTGCACCCGCCGGCTAATGCGCGGCCGCGGTCTGCACGCCTTTGCACCCAATCCGCCATTTTAGCCGTTGCCCGGTCGGGCGCCCCGGCAGGCGCAAGCGCTAGAAGATGCCTGCGGCGAGCCCCGCGGCGAGCGCCTGGCCGAGCGCCTCGCAACGGGCGAGGTCGTCGGACGCGATCGTCTTCGGCGCAAGGATCGCTTCCGGCGTCTGGGCGTGCGTGCAAACGATCAGCGGATCCGCCACGGCCCGCAGGCGCCAGCCGGTGGCGATGCGCTCGATCTGCCGTACCGCATTCGCGCCGTCGCTGCCGGCGCACACGAGCGTCGCATACGGGCGCCCGCTGATGCGACCGAGCGCGCCGTAGTAGCTGCGGTCGAAGAAGTCTTTCATGAGCCCGGCGATGGCGGCGAGATTTTCCGGGGTCGCGAAGATGTACGCATCGGCCGCGAGCACGTCCGCGGTATCCGCCTCGCCCGCGCGCAGCAGGCGCACGCGAACGTCCGGTTCCGTGGCCGCACCGCGCGCGGCCGCCTGTGCCATCTGGCAGGTGCCGCCCGTCATGGAGTGGAAGACGATAAGCAGCGTCTTCATCGCGGATCCTTTCCTGCCGCCCGACCGGGGCCGGGGCGGCGAGTGCCTTCACGCATCACACACCGGCGGCGACATTTGCGCGCATCGCGGCAAACGGCGTTGCGCCAGCGCCCTTACGGGGACTACATTGCACCGGCAGCACCCGATCACTCCCCCTCCCGCTAGGAGCCTGCAATGAACAAGCTCGCCCTGCACTCCCTCGCTTCGGTCTCGGTTCTCGCTGCGTCCTGCTTCCTCGCCGCCGCCGAGGCGACGCCCGTTGCAATGGCATTCCGCACGTGGGTGTCCGCCGCGGGCGACGACACCAATCCCTGCAGCAGGACCTCGCCCTGCAAGACGTTCGCCGGCGCGCTCGCGAAGACGTACGCAGGCGGCGAGATCGTGCCCCTCGATTCCGGCGGCTTCGGCGCCGTGACGATCGACAGGTCGATCACGATCAACGCGCGGGGCGTGCTCGCCGGCGCTCTGTCCAACGGAGCTACGACCATCACGGTGGATGCGGGTCCGAGCGACGTCGTCTACCTCCGCGGTCTCGACCTCAACGGCGTGGGCGACAACGGCGCGAACGGCATCGTCTTCCACAGCGGAGGTGCGCTGCACGTCGAGGATACGAGCATCTACGGCTTCAGCGGCCACGCCATCGATTTCGCACCGACCGGCAACAGCGAGCTCTACGTCAACAACACGTCACTGCGCAACAACGCGGTCGGAGGCATCTGGGTGCATGCAGACCCGAGCGGAACGGCGCGCGGCACAGTCTCCAACGTGCAGATGGCCGGCAACGGGCGCGGCCTGCGCGTCGAGGACGGCTCGGTGGTGCTCGTGAAGAACAGCCTTGCCACAGGCAGCGACACGGCCGGATTCAACGTGGTTTCGACCTTGCGTCCGGCGATGCTCACGCTCGAAGGGACCACATCGACGACCAATCAGAGCGGCGTGCGCGCCTCGGGAGCGCAGGCTTTCCTGCGCCTCAACAATACGACGGTCGTCGGCAATGCGGGGGTCGGACTGAGCAGCGCGACGGGCGGCAACATCATCTCGTTCGGCAACAACCGCGTCTCGGGCAATGCCGGGGGCAACGGCGCGCCGACGAGCACCGAGCCGTCGATGTAGTCAGCGCACGGATTCGCCGTGGCCGGACGCGTCGCTACTCGCCCCGGCCAGCGGCGAGCATCCGCTCGACGTAGCGCGCCATCAGGTCCACCTCCAGATTGACGCGCGCACCGGGTGCAAGCGCGTGCAGAGTCGTCACCTCGAGCGTGTGCGGGATGAGATTCACCTCGAACGAAGCGCCCTGCACGGCGTTCACCGTGAGACTCACGCCCTGCACGGCGATCGAGCCCTTCGCGGCAATGAAGCGCGCGAGCTCCGGGGGTGCCTCGATCTCGAGATGCCAGCTCGCCGGCTCGCCGGCACGAGCGGGGACCGCGGCGAAGGCCGACACGGTGCCGACGCCGTCGACGTGTCCCGTCACGAGATGCCCGCCCAGGCGATCGGCCAGACGCAGTGCCTTCTCGAGATTCACCGGTCCCGCTGCCGCAAGCCCCGACGTGCAGCGCAGGGTCTCGCCCGAGACATCGAAGGCGAGCCGCGCAGGACGGTCTTCCCGCGCAACGACCGTGAGGCAGCATCCGTTCACCGCGATGCTGTCGCCCAGCGCGACATCGTCGATGGCGAGCGTTTGCGCATCGAGCCAGAGCCGCAGGCCATCGCCCTGCGGCGTGGTGCGCACGATCCGTCCGACAGCCTGCACGATCCCGGTGAACATCAGTCCTCCTCGTGTCGTACGCGCGCGATCACGCGCCAATCCGTGCCGAGCGCAACCACGCTGTCGATCGCGAGCCCGACGCGCGCATCGAGCTGCTGCAGCGGTGGCTCGAAGGTGAGCATGCCGCGTGCGGGATCGCCGATGAGGCACGGCGCGAGATAGAGCACGAGCTCGTCGACCAGGCCCGCCGCGAGCAGCGCGCCGTTGAGGCCCGCACCCGCCTCGACGTGCAGCTCGTTGACGCCCTCGGCGGCGAGGCGCTTCATCAATGCGGAAAGGTCGACGCGGTCGCTCCCATCCGGCAGCGTCCACACTTGGGTGCCTGCGGGCCAGGCGGGGTTCGCGTTGCCTGCCGTGACCACGATCGCGCCGCCGTCGAGGATGCGCGCTGCGGGCGGCGTCTCCCCGCGGCGATCGACCACGATGCGCCGCGGCTGCCGCGGCGTGTCGACATCGCGCACCGTCATGCGCGGATCGTCGTGCCGGATCGTGCCGATGCCGGTCAGGATCGCGCAGGCCCGCGCACGAAACCGATGACCGTCGCGACGTGCCTCCTCGCCCGTGATCCACTGGCTCGCGCCGTTGGCAAGCGCGGTGCGCCCGTCGAGGCTCGCCGCAATCTTCATCCTGACCCAGGGTCGACCCAGGCTCATGCGCGTGACGAAGCCGATGTTGAGCGCGCGTGCCTCGGCGCCGAGGAGACCGATCTCGACCTCGACGCCCGCGGCGCGCAGACGCTCGCTGCCGTGGCCCGCCTGCGAATTGGGATCCGCCATCGCGGCGAGCACGCGGGTCACGCCGGCCGCGATCAACGCCTGCGTGCACGGCCCGGTGCGCCCCGTGTGGTTGCACGGCTCCAGCGTGACGTACGCCGTTGCGCCACGCGTGTCGTGGCCGCGCCGGCGCGCATCGGCAATCGCGTTCGGCTCGGCATGCGGGTCGCCTGCCCGCGCGTGATAGCCCTCGCCGATGATCGTTCCATCGCGCACCAGCACGCAACCGACGCGCGGATTCGGCGTGGCCGTGTAGAGCCCGCGCTCGGCGAGCGCGAGCGCGCGCTGCATGAACGCGAGGTCATCGCTGGTGACGCTGCGTGCTCATTCGGGCGCCGCGAAGTCGCCGCTAGCGCTTGTTGATGCTGCGCACCGCATCGCGGAAGTCTTCCACGTCCTGGAAGCTGCGATACACGGAGGCGAACCGGATGTACGCCACCTTGTCGAGCTTGTAGAGCTCCTGCATGACCATCTCGCCGATCTGGCGCGACTGGATCTCGCGCTCGCCGAGCGAGAGCACCTGCTGCACGACGCGATCGACGGCCTGGTCGACGAACTCGGTGGGCACCGGGCGCTTGTGCAGCGCGCGCGCAAAGCCGTTGCGGATCTTGGCCGTGTCGAATTCGGAGCGACTGCCGTTGGTCTTCACGACCTGAGGCAAGCGCAGCTCTGCGGTCTCGTACGTGGTGAAGCGCTTGTGGCATTCCGTGCAGCGCCGTCGGCGACGGATGCTGTCGCCGGGTTCCGACACGCGCGAATCGATGACCTGCGTATCGGAGCTGCCGCAGAACGGGCACTTCATGTCCGGCCCTTCAGCGCCCCGCGCCTTGCAGCATCGCCGCCGGCGCGGGCAGCCGATCAGCCATACACCGGGAACCTGGCCGTGAGCGCGGCCACGCCCGCGCGGGCGCGGCCGATGGCCGTCTCGTCCTGCGGCGCATCGAGGACGTCGGCGATAAGATGCCCCAACTCCTCGGTCTCGATCTCGGTGAAGCCGCGGGTGGTGATCGCCGGGCTGCCGAGGCGAATGCCGGAGGTCACGAACGGCTTTTCGGGATCGTTGGGGATCGCGTTCTTGTTGACCGTGATGTGCGCCCGCGAGAGCACCGCCTCGGCGTCCTTGCCGGTGATCTTCTTGGACCGCAGGTCGACCAGGAACAGATGACAGTCGGTGCCGCCGGAAACGATGCGCAGCCCGCGCTCCTGCAGCACCTTGGCGAGCACCGTGGCGTTCTCGAGCACCTGCTCCTGATAGCGCGTGAAGTCCTTCGACAGCGCCTCGCCGAACGCGACCGCCTTGGCGGCGATCACGTGCATCAACGGCCCGCCCTGCAGGCCGGGAAAGACAGCCGAGTTGATCGCCTTCTCGTGCTCCGTGTCGGTCAGGACGAAACCGCCGCGCGGGCCGCGCAGCGTCTTGTGCGTGGTGCTGGTGACGAAGTGCGCGACACCCACGGGCGAGGGATACACGCCGGCGGCGATGAGGCCCGCGTAGTGCGCCATGTCGACCATCAGCAGCGCGCCGACCGCATCGGCGATCGCGCGAAAGCGCTTCCAGTCGATGACGCGCGAGTAGGCCGACGCGCCGGCGATGATGAGCTTCGGCTTGTGCTGGTGCGCGAGCGCTTCGGCGGCGTCGTAGTCGATGAGCTCGGTCTCCGGGTCGAGCCCGTAGGGGACGATGTTGAACCACTTGCCGCTCATGTTCACGGGCGAACCGTGCGTGAGATGCCCGCCGTGCGGCAGCGACATGCCGAGCACCGTGTCGCCCGGCTTCAATGCCGCGAAGAACACCGCCTGGTTCGCCTGTGCACCGGAATGGGGCTGCACGTTGGCCGCCGAGGCACGAAACAGCCGCTTCACGCGATCGATCGCAAGCTGCTCGGCGACGTCGACGTTCTCGCAGCCGCCGTAGTAGCGCTTGCCCGGGTAGCCTTCGGCGTACTTGTTCGTGAGCTGCGAGCCCTGCGCCGCCATCACGGCCGGGCTCGCGTAATTCTCGGAGGCGATCAGCTCGATGTGCTGCTCCTGGCGCTGGTTCTCCGCAGCGATGGCAGTCCACAGCTCCGGGTCGGACTGGGCGAGCGACTTCGCGTAATGGAACATCGGGGACACCGGCGCGTGGGCGAATGTAAACGAAGATTTTAGCACTGGGCGCCGGCTCGACAGCCGGGCGGTGCCATCGCGGGAGCAATCCACGGGCCTGGCGCGATCGATTGCCGCGTCGTTTGAGCGGACTCAAAGTCCAGCGCCGCGATTTGCCTGCGCGGACGAACGTCCCCGTATAATCCGGCGTCCGCGCACGCCGGCGCGACCCCTCGCATCATCACGCTGGGACGTTCCGACAGAGGGATACCTTCACCGGGAGGAATCGGCAAAGTGAATGCCCTGCTAGCATTTGCACGGGCCGTCGACGCCTTGAACGAGCGCGTCGGAAAGGCCACCACCTGGCTGATCCTCGTCGTCGTCCTCATCAGCGCCGGCAATGCCGTCATGCGCTACGCCGTGGACTGGAGCAGCAACAGCCTGCTCGAGATCCAGTGGTACCTCTTCTCGGCGATCTTCCTGCTCGGCGCCGGCTACGTGCTGAAGCGTAACGAGCACATCAGGATCGACATCATCGCCGGGCGTCTGTCGCCGCGTGCGCAGAACTGGATCGACGTGTTCGGCTTCGTCGCCTTCATGCTGCCGATGGTGATCGTGGTGATGTGGCTCTCGTGGCCGGTGTTCACGCTCGCGTGGACGAGCGGCGAGACGTCCGCCAACCCGGGCGGCCTCATCCGCTGGCCAGTGCGCCTGCTGATGCCCGTAGGCTTCTTCCTGTTGCTGCTGCAGGGCCTCTCCGAGCTGATCAAGCGCCTCGCGTTCCTCGCCGGCAAGGGTCCGAATGCCCTCGAGAAGGTCAAGGCTCCGACCGCGGAGGAGGAGCTCGCCGAGGAGATCCGCAAGCACCAGGTGGCGGGCGAAGTCGCCGACGTCGTCGGCATGGCCGACGAGATGGCCAAGGGCAAGCAAGGGGGCCGGCCATGAGCGCCTTCCTCATCGCGAACATGGCGCCGATCATCTTCGGCTCCCTGGTCGTGTTCCTCCTGCTGGGCTTCCCGGTGGCCTTCTCGCTCGCCGCCAACGGCATCATCTTCGGTTTCCTCGGCATCGAGCTCGGTCTCTTCCATCCGAGCTTCTTCCAGGCCCTGCCGGAGCGGATCTTCGGCGGCGTGATGAGCAACGACACGCTGCTCGCGATCCCGTTCTTCACGTTCATGGGGCTCATCCTCGAGCGCTCCGGGATGGCCGAAGACCTGCTCGACACGATCGGCCAGCTCTTCGGCCCGGTGCGCGGCGGCCTCGCCTACGCCGTGGTCGTCGTCGGGGCGATGCTCGCCGCAACCACGGGCGTGGTGGCCGCGTCCGTCATCTCGATGGGCCTCATCTCGCTGCCGATCATGCTGCGCTACGGCTACGACCGGCGCCTCGCCACGGGCGTCATCGCCGCCTCGGGAACGCTCGCCCAGATCATCCCGCCGTCGCTCGTGCTGATCATCATGGCCGACCAGCTCGGCCGCTCGGTCGGCGACATGTACAAGGGCGCGTTCATTCCCGGGTTCGTCCTCGCCGGCCTGTACATGCTGTACGTGGTGGGCTCGAGCGTCCTGAAGCCGGCCTGGGCCCCCGCGCTGCCGCCGGAGGCGCGCACGTTCCGCGAGCCGAGCGGCCGCAGCGGAGGGCGCTCCCTGCTGGTGCTCACCATCGTCGCCGTGGGCGGCGCGCTCGCGTACGCCAAGTTCCGCCTCGCCGACCGCGCCATGGACGAGACGATCGTCATCGCGATGCTGGTCGGCATCGGCATCGCATTCGTGATCGCAGTCGCCGCGCGGTTGCTGCGCATCAACCTGCTGTCGCAGATGGCGCAGCGGGTCACGTTCGTGCTGATCCCGCCCCTCGCGCTGATCTTCCTCGTCCTGGGTACGATCTTCCTCGGCATCGCGACGCCGACCGAAGGCGGCGCCATGGGCGCGACGGGCGCGCTGCTGATGGCGATGGCGCGCAAGCGCCTGTCCTGGTCCCTGCTGAAGCAGGCGATGGACAGCACGGCCAAGCTCACCACGTTCGTCGTCTTCATCCTCGTCGGCGCGCGTGTCTTCAGCCTGACGTTCTACGGCGTCAACGGCCACGTGTGGGTCGAGCACCTCCTCTCCGACCTGCCCGGCGGCCAGGTCGGGTTCCTCATCGTCGTCAACATCCTGGTGTTCGTGCTGGCGTTCTTCCTCGACTTCTTCGAGCTGTCGTTCATCATCATTCCGCTGCTCGGCCCCGTGGCGGAGAAGCTCGGCATCGACCTCATCTGGTTCGGGGTGCTGCTCGCCGTCAACATGCAGACCTCGTTCATGCATCCGCCGTTCGGGTTCGCGCTCTTCTACCTGCGCTCGGTCGCGCCCACGCATCCCTACAAGGACGTGCAGAGCGGACGCACGCTCCAGCCGGTGACCACGGGCCAGATCTACTGGGGCGCGATCCCGTTCGTGCTGATCCAGCTGATCATGGTCGCGCTCATCATCGCGTTCCCGTCGCTGGTCGCGTACGACAAGCCGCAGGCGGCGGGATCCGGACCGCAGATCGACATCCAGAAGATGCTGCAGCAGGATCAGCAGCAATCCGAGCCGGCGACGCCGGGCGCGCCCGCCGACGCACAACCGCAGTCCGAGCAGCAGGAGAGCGACGCGGACCTGACGAAGTCGTTCGGCGGCCCGTCGCCGCCGCAGCCGGCGCAGTCGCAGTCACCGCCGCAGCAGTCACCGCCGCAGCAGGCCGAGCCGCCGCAGCCGAGCGACGAGGACCTGACGAAGTCGTTCAAGTAGCGCGGTCATCGCGCTCGCGACGACGAATCGGGGCGGCCACGGCCGCCCCGATTCGTTTGGGCGCCGCATCGACTTGCGCGCTGAACCCCAAAAAAAGCCCCGGCAAATTCGCCGGGGCTTGGTTCGCATGCACCGCGGCGCGCGAATGCTCCGCGCCGTGCCGGCAGGCGTTACTTGATGTGCGTCTGCAGGAACTGGTCCATGCCGAGTTCGGCGACGCTGAACCACTGGTTCTCCGTCTTCTGGTACGCGTGCATCGAGTCATAGAGCTTCTTGAATCGCCGGGTTCTTGCCCGACTCGTCCGCATAGAACTGAACGGCGGCCTTGTACGCGGCCTCCATGATCTCGTTCGAGAAGCGGCGAAGCTGCACGCCGTTCTGCACGAGCCGGCGGACGGCAGCGGGATTCTTGTCGTCGTAATCCGCCATCATCGTGACGTTGGCCTCGTACGCGGCGGCCTCGAACGCTGCCTTGTACTCGCTCGGCAGCTTCGCCCACTCGGCCTTGTTGACGAAGAAATGGATCGACGGGCCCGGTTCCCACCAGCCCGGGAAGTAGTAGTTCTTGGCGACCTTGTAGAAGCCGAGCTTCTCGTCGTCGTACGGGCCCACCCATTCGGCCGCGTCGATCGTGCCCTTCTCCAGGGCCGGGTAGATGTCCCCGCCGGCGATCTGCTGCGGCACCATGCCCAGCATCGCCTGGATCGTGCCGCCGAGACCGGCGATGCGCATCTTGATGCCCTTGCAGTCGGCGAGCGTCCTGATCTCCTTGCGGAACCATCCGCCCATCTGGGTGCCCGTATTGCCGCCGAGGAACGACACGATGTTGTAGTTGCTGTAGAACTCGTCGAGCAGCTTCTGGCCGCCGCCGTTGTAGACCCACGCGTTCTGCTGGCGGCAGTTGAGGCCGAACGGGACGGCCGTGCCGAAGCCGAACGCCTTGTCCTTGCCGACGTAGTAGTACGAGCACGTGTGGCAGCACTCGACCGTGCCGTTCTGCACGACGTCCAGCGCCTGCGGGCCCGGGGCGATCTCGCCGGCCGCGAACACCTGGATCTGGAACTTGCCGCCGGTGATGGCGCTGACCCGCTTGGCGAGCGTCTCGGCGCCGCCGTAGATCGTGTCGAGGCTCTTCGGGAAGCTCGACGTGCAGCGCCATTTGATGCTGGGCAGGGACTGGGCGATCGCGGGAGCGGAGCCGGCGGCGAGAATGCCGGCAAGGCCCGCATTTTTGATGAAGGAACGGCGTTGCATCGAAGCTTCTCCTCTTTTCCCCGGAACACGCCGGGTGCGGCGCCGAACGCAGGTTGCGCGTGCCGGCGTTGTCTGACTGGCCAACCTGGAATTGTGCCGAAACCGCGGCACTCCGGATTGATCGAGGTTAAACCGTGGCGGGTGGCGAGTTTAGACGAAACCGGCGGCCAAATACACCGCCTGGGTCAAGAACGCGCGAGGACGCGAAACGGATTACCCGGAGAGCTTGCGAACCGCGGAAAACGCCGCCCAGGCCCAGCCGGGCTGGCGCTCGAAGGTGTGGGTGAAGCGGATGAGGTAGCGTGCCGTTCCGGTGTCGAGCTCGACCATGCCGCCCGGCACGAACTTGTCGTCGGGACCGATGAGGCTGCGCTGGGAAGCCCGGCGGTTCTCGGGGTGCGCCGGGAGGTAGATGCCGAAGAACGGGCGCTCGAGGCTGCGCTCGGCCTCCGAGGGCGCGAGCCAGTTGCGCAGCAGCACGCGCACGAGCCGGCGGGCGACGATCTCCACGCCGATCGTCGCCTCCTCGATCTGCTGCTTCTGCATGCGGCGCACAACGGCGAGCGACCAGGTCTCCTCTTCCTTGAGCGCAAGGAGCTCGCCCAGGCGATGCGGCGCGTCGGCCGCGGGCGCGATCAGGCGACAGCCGCTCTCGCTGCGGTCGAGCATCTTCCAGACGGAACCCCGTACGCGACGGGTCACCGATTCGGGGTTGACCGACGGCGTCACGACCTGGGTCACCTCGTCGTAGCTCGTGCTGAGCGCCGGCGTGCGCACCGATTCGGGCAGGCGCGGGATCTCGGCCACGGCGCGGCACAGCGACTGCAGGCCGACGACCACGCGGACGTCGACATCGGTCGCGTAGCGCGGCGAGCGCGGCGCCATGGCGATGGCATCCGGACCGAACAGCGAGGCGAGGCGCATCAGCAGCAGTCGCTGCTCGCGCGGCGGCATCTCGCCGGGCTTCGCAGTCTCGTCGTCCTGCTCGGGGAGCCAGCGCATGCGCTCGACCACGCGCTGGTACACCGGGCGCGTGTCCAGGAACAGCAGGCGCCCGCCCGCGGCATGCGGCCGATCCAGCCGGCGCAGCCCCTGGGTGCCGGTGAGGTCGACGTAGAACGATGCTTCGTCGCCGGGCGGCGGAACGAGGGCGAGCGACGGCGCCCAGTCTTCGATCTGCCGCGCGACCCATTCCACCTGGTCGGGCGTGAAGTTGCCCGAATCGAGGCGCATCAGCAGCAGCGTCTGCAGGTACTCCTGCTCGACGCACACGCCGGGGCGCGAGAACGGCGCTGATCCGAACACGAGCTGCTCGCGCTGCCAGCCGCGCATGCGCGCGAAGTCGTAGAGCTCGTGCAGCTCGCGCCAGTGCGACGGAATCCACTGGCCGTAGCGGAACAGGCGGAACTTGCCGTCGATGGCCTTGTAATGCGCGAGACGCACCAGCACCCACGGCAGCACGGCGCGCCAGCGCTTGTTGTGCGCGTGCGGATAACCGGCCTTGAGCGCCGTCTGGTACGCCGCGCTGAACGCCTTCACGAGATCGAACACGGCGTGCCACAGGCGCGATTCGATGCTCGAGCTCGTGGCGTAGGTCGCGGTGTATTGCTGCGTCAGTTGCGCGACCACAGTCTCGAGTCGCGCGTCGATGCGCAGCAGCGCCTCGACCTGCGGTACGCCGGCCTGCCGCCGCTTGCCCGGGAACTGCGCGACGATGTCGAGCGCATCGCGCTGCAGCACCAGCGGATCGGTCGACGCGAGCGACGAGATCCAGCGGCCCGCGTTGTTGGGATTGCGCAGCGGATCGCCGAATGCCCGAAACCAGTCGAGGAGGGGCTCCATGGTCAGGCGGTGTCGGCGTTTGGGGGCACGTTAGCGGCCGGCCACCGTCATGCGGCCGATGAGCACCGAACCGACGTGGCGCGAGCCGCGGCGGTCGATATCGCACCCGATCGCGACAATGTCGCGGAACATGTCCTTGAGGTTGCCGGCGATCGTGATCTCCTCGACGGGGTACGCGATCTCGCCGTTCTCGATCCAGAAGCCGGCGACCCCGCGCGAGAAATCGCCGGTCACCGGATTGACGCCATGCCCCAGCTGCTCGGTCACCAGCAAGCCGCGGCCCATGCGGCGCATCAGCCCGGCGAGGTCGTCGTCGCCGTGGCTCACGACCAGGTTGTGATTGCCGCCGGCATTGGCGGTCGTCGTCATGCCCAGCTTGCGGGCGGAGTAGCTGCCCAGGAAATACCCTTGCACGACGCCGTCGCGCACGACGTCGCGCGCCTGCGTGGCCACGCCTTCGTTGTCGAAGGGCGCGCTGCCGCGACCGCGCGGAATGTGCGGCTCCTCGCGGATCGACACGTGCGGCGCGAACACCGTCGTGCCGAGCGAGTCGAGCAGGAACGACGACTTGCGATACAGCGCGCCGCCGGAGACCGCACCGATGAAATAGCCGATGAGATCGCCCGCCTCGGGCGCCTCGAACAGCACGGGACACTCGAGCGTGCCGAGCTGGCGACCATTGAGGCGCCGCGCCGTGCGCTCGCCCGCGATGCGCCCGATCTCGCGCGGATCCGCGAGGTCGCCCGGCGCACGCGCGGTGGTGTACCAGTAGTCGCGCTGCATGCCGCCTTCGTCCTCGCCGATGACGGAGCAGTCGATGTGATGGCGCGAGTTGCGATAGCCGGCGTTGAAGCCGTTGCTGTTGGCGTACACGAACTCCGATTCGCTGCGCGCGACGGTGGCGCCTTCGGTGTTCGTGAGCCGTCGATCGACGGCAAGCGCGGCGGCTTCCGCCTCGCGCCCCATCGCGACGGCCTCGTCCACGGTGAGGTCCCACGGGTGATACAGGTCGAGATCCGGAATCGTGCGCGCGAGCCGATGCGGATCGGCGAGGCCCGACGCCGGATCTTCGGCGGTGTAGCGCGCGATGGTGACCGCCTTGTCCACGGTCGCGTGGATCGCATCGGCCGAGAAATCCGCCGTGCTCGCGTGGCCGCGGCGCTTGCCCAGGTACACGGTAAGGCCGATGCCCTTGTCGCGGTTGTACGCGATGGTTTCGATCTCACCCTTGCGCACCGTGACGCTCAAGCCCACGGCTTGCGACACATCCGTCTCCGCAGCAGTGGCGCCGGCGGCGCGCGCGGTATCGAGCACGGCGCCGGCAACCCGGGTGAGCTCGGCTGACGAAACCGGGAAGCGTTCGTCGCCGGCGGAGGAAGGGGCAGATGCAGTCATCGGGAAGCGATCATGAAACGGGTGAAGCCGTGGCGCAAGCCGCGGCGACGGACGGATGGGGTCTCGAGCGCAACACGAGCGCGCCGCGGGACTGATTGGCGCACGCATCCTCGGCATCCCACGGGGCCACGACGACGCGAGGAAGCGCCGCAGGTCGGTGAGCTATGATAGCAAACGATCTACCGCACTCGCGCCCCGTGGGCGCGGCAGCATTTCCCCGGCGCCCATGTCCAGATCCGAATCCATGCGTCGCACCGCCCACCGGAACGACAACGCCCGTGCGCAGGCCGACGTGTCGAAGACGCAGCGCAAGGCGCAGATGCACTCGCTCCAGGACCTGGGCGAAGCGATCGTCGCGCTCGAGCCGCGCCAGCTCGCAGGGCTCTTCGAGCAGGTGGAGCTCCCCGAGCGCCTGCGCGAGGCCGTCGTCGAAGCGCGCGCGATCACGGCATGGGGCGCACGCAAGCGCCAGCTGCAGTTCATCGGGAAGCTCATGCGCGAGGTCGATCCCGATCCCATCCAGCGGTGGCTCGACGCGCTGGCGCACGGTCGACAGATGGGTGCCGCACGCCAGCACGCGCTCGAGCGCTGGCGCGATCGCCTGCTCGCCGAAAGCGACGGCCTCGACGCGCTCGCAGCCGCGCATCCGGCGCTCGATCGCCCGCGCTTGCGTGCGCTGATCGCGAAGGCGCGCGAGGAGCGCGCCGCGGGAACGCCGCCGCACGCCTATCGCGAACTCTTTCGCGCGCTCAACGACCTCGTCGCCGACGACACGACCGCGTGACACCTGTGGCGTACAGACACACTCCCGCGACCCGCGAACGACTGCTGCCATGACCGCAAGCTCCGATGCTTCCACCCACGACGACACCCTGCTGATCGGTCTCGTCTCGATCTCCGATCGCGCTTCGGCCGGGGTGTACCAGGACCAGGGCATTCCGGGCCTGAAAGACTGGTTCGGCGCCGCGTTGCGCTCGCCGTGGCGGATGCAGACGCGCCTCATCCCCGACGAGCAACCCGTCATCGAGCGCACGCTAATCCATCTCGTGGACGTGGCGCGTTGTCATCTCGTGCTCACGACCGGCGGCACCGGGCCCGCGCCGCGCGATGTCACGCCCGAGGCAACGCTCGCCGTTGCGCACAAGGTGCTCCCCGGGTTCGGCGAGCAGATGCGTCAGGTGAGCCTCAAGTACGTGCCGACTGCCATCCTGTCGCGGCAGGTCGGCGTGATCCGTGGCAACGCGCTCATCCTCAATCTGCCTGGACAGCCCAAGGCGATCAAGGAAACGCTCGACGGCGTGTTTCCCGCCGTGCCCTACTGCATCGATCTCATCGGCGGGCCGTACATCGAGACGAACGACGAGGTGTGCCGCGCGTTCCGTCCGAAGTCGGCGCAGCGTCCGCCGCGCGCCTGAGTCGCCTCATGGCCGGCGCTACGCGCGAGCGCGAGGGAGCGAGCCGGCCGCAGGCCAGGCTCGAAGGGCGCGTCGCCGAGCGACCGATGTGCGCCCGACCCCGACGGCGCTAGCAATGCAGCGTCAGAGCGCAGGCCGCGCGGTCGGGTTCGCCTGCGTGATCGCCTCCGCCCTCGCCTTCGGCGTGATGGCGATCCTCGCGCGCATCGCATACGAAGCCGGAACGGACATACCCACCCTGCTCGCGCTGCGATTCAGCATCGCGGCGTTCGTGATGCTCGCGTTCGTGACCGTCACGCGGCGCGCTTCGTGCCGCGCGCGCCAGGATGCAGCTCCGGGACGGCCCGTCGGATCTCGCACTGCGGCCGCGCCCGAGCGCTCGGATGTCGCACGCCTGATCGGGCTCGGGGCCGTCGGCTACGCGGGCCAGGCCTTCTCGTTCTTCGCAGCCCTCATGTTCGCACCCGCAGGCATCGTGGCCCTGCTGCTGTATACGCATCCTGCGATGGTGGCACTGCTCGCGGCGGCGTGGCTGCACGAGCCGCTGACGCGCGCGCGCATGCTGGCGCTTCTCGTCGCGCTCGCGGGCACGGCGCTCACGATTCTTCCGGGTCTCGGCAGAGGCGACGCGGTCGGCGTGCCCACGCAGCCGCTCGGGGTACTGCTCGGGCTCGCAGCGGCCGTCATCTACGCGGTGTACATCGTGGCCGGCGCCGGCGTCACGCGCCGCGTCGCAGCGCCGGTGATGTCGGCGGTGATCATCGCCAGTGCGGCCGCCGTGTTCGTGCTCATCGTGCTCTGGCGTGGCCCGCATTGGCCCGCGACGACGCAGGGATGGCTTGCCGTGCTCGGCATCGCGCTCGTCTCGACGGTCGCGGCGATCACGCTGTTCTTCGCAGGCGTCGCGCGGATCGGTCCCACCCGCGCTTCGACGCTCTCGACCGTGGAGCCCGCGTTCACCGTCGTGCTCGCAGCAGCCGTGCTGGGCGAGCGCGTCACGCTCATCCAGCTCGTCGGGGGTATGCTGATCCTTGCGGCAGTCGTGCTGCTCGCACGCGCCGGTGAGACACCCGCCGCGACCCGCGCCGAAACGACGGAGCCCACATGATCGAGACGCCGTTCCCGAACCAACCCGAGCCATACGCCAATCGCAGCCTGTACGTCGACGACGCCCCGTTGCGCGAGGCCGTGCAACGCGAGGGCGCCGCGTTCGCGCACGAGGCGCTGCTCGCGTTCGGCGCGGAGCTCGGACGCGACGAAGTCCTCGCGCTGGGCGATGCCGCCAACCGGCGCGGTCCCGAGCTGCAGAACTACGACGCACGCGGGGAGCGCATCGACGAGGTGGTGTTCGATCCGGCGTGGGACACGCTCATGCAGCTCGGCAAGGCGGCCGGCGAGCACTGCTCGCCGTGGGCCGATGCACGCGCCGGCGCGCATGTCGCGCGGGCCGCGCACTTCGTGCTGCACGGGCAGGTCGAGAACGGAACGCAGTGTCCGCTCACCATGACCCACGCCGCGATCCCGGTGCTGCAACGTTACGCGCGCGACGTGCCCGGGTTCGAGGAAGTCTGGCTGCCGCGCCTGCTCGCGCGCACGCACGACCCCCGGTCGCTGCCCATCGACGCGAAGCGCGGCGCGCTGATCGGGATGGGCATGACGGAGCGCCAGGGCGGCTCGGACGTGCGCAGCAATCGCACGCGTGCCGAGCGCGACGTCGACGGCGCCTTCCGCATTACCGGCCACAAGTGGTTCTTCTCCGCGCCGCAGTCCGATGCGCACCTCGCGCTCGCTCAGGACGACGAAGGACTGTCGTGCTTCTTCATGCCCCGGTTCGACACCGACGGCGAGCGCAACCGCATCCGCGTGAACCGACTCAAGGACAAGCTCGGCAACACCTCGAACGCGTCCTCGGAGGTCGAGTTCGAGGGCGCCGAAGCGTGGCGCATCGGCCGTCCCGGGCACGGCGTAGCGACGATCCTGGAGATGGTGCGCTACACGCGCCTCGATTGCGTGCTCGGCAGCGCCGGCATCATGAGGGCGGCCCTCGCACGCGCGATCCATTACACGCGCCACCGCGTCGCGTTCGGCGCGCAGCTCGACGATCACGCGCTGATGCGCAACGTCCTCGCGGATCTCGCACTCGACGCGGAGGCCGCGACGGCACTCGGGTTGCGCCTGGCGCGGGCGTTCGAAGCGCCGCAGGGCACCGACGAGCACGCGCTCGCCTACGCAATCACGCCCGCGGCCAAGTTCTGGGTGTGCAAGCGCGGTCCGGGCTTCGCCGCGGAAGCGATGGAAGTGCTGGGCGGGAACGGCTATGTCGAGGCTTCGGTGCTGCCGCGGCTGTATCGCGAGGCCCCGGTGAATTCGATCTGGGAAGGCTCGGGCAACGTGATGTGCCTGGAGGCGGTGCGCGCGCTTCGGCGCGAGCCGCGCGCGGTCGAGGCGATCCTCGCAGAGATCGGCGCGGCGCGCGGCGCACATCGCGCATTCGATGCAGCGCTCGCGCAGCTCGAGTCGCAATTGCATGTCCGCAGCGACGATGCCGGGGGAGCGCGACGCCTTTCGCAGGCGCTCGCGACGCTGATGCAGGCCTCGCTGCTGCTGCGCCACGCGCCGACATTCGTGGCCGACGCGTTCTGCGCATCGCGCTGCAGTGAATCGCGTTTCGGCGGCGCGGCGTTCGGCAGCCTGCATTCGGGCGCCGACACCGCGGCGATCATCGAGCGCGCGCTGCCGGGCTGACGCGCGCGGCAGGATCCTGCCGGTAGAACGAGGCGAACTGCGCATAGACCTCCGGGTATTGCTCGCGCAGGAGCAATGGCTCCGCGAAGAACACCTCCGACAGCACCGCGAAGAACTCGCTCGGGTGCTCGGCCGCGTAGGGATCGATCTGCGTGTGCTCGCCGCGGGTCACGCGGCGACTGAAATCCGCGAAGGCCGCTGCGAGCGCATGCTTCCACGTCTTCGCCGACATTTCGGCCGGCAGCGGCGGGCAGCCATTCGCGTCGCCGGTGCGCATGTCGAGCTTGTGCGCGAACTCGTGCACGACGAGATTCATGCCGGCGGCTTCCCAATCGGTGCTCGCCTCGACATCGGGCCAGGACAGCACGACGGGACCGTGCGGCATCGATTCCCCCGCGAGCGCGCCGTCGTTGCGATGCACGACGCCCGCCTCGTCCTCCCATTGCCAGTCGGGCACGAACTCGTCGGGATACACGATCACGCTCTCCCAGCCGTCGTACAGGGCGAGCTCGAGGTTCAGCACCAGCACGCACGCCTGCACGGCGATGACCACGCGCTGCAGCGCCGTGACCTCGTGTGCGCGGGCGCCGACGACGCTCTTGGCATCGAGGAACAGCACGACCTTGTCGCGCAGGCGCGCGAGCTCCTCCGGCGTGTAGGGCGCAAGGAACGGCAGGGCCGCGACGGCGTCGTTCCACAATGCGTCGGGAAGCGCGGCGCGCTGCAACACCCGCTGCTGCCGCCATCTGCGCAGCGCCTCGAACACGGCGGTCAACTCAGCAGCGGTGTCTCGGCGTCGGCCTCTGCGTCTGCGCGTGCGTCCGCTTCGCCGTCGATGGTCGCGCCGTTGGGCTCGGTCGTCGACTCGCCGATCAGCAGGCGATCGGCCTCGGCCTGCGGCAATGCCTCGACGTCGCGCAGCTTCCGCGCGATGGTGGTGCTCTTCCGGCCCGCCTCGTCGAGCGTCTTGCCAACCTGATCGAGCCTGTCCTTGGTCTTGGCGAGGATCTCGCCAAACTTCCCGAATTCGGTCTTGACGGCGCCGAGCACCTTCCAGACCTCGCTCGAACGGCGCTGGATGGCCATGGTGCGAAAGCCGAGCTGCAGGCAGTTCACGAAAGCCGCGAGGTTCATCGGGCCCGTGAGCATCACGCGCGATTCGCGCTGCAGCGTGTCCGCCAACCCGGGTTGCGACATCATCTCGGCGTAAAGACCTTCCGTTGGCAGGAACAGGATGGCGAAGTCCGTCGTGTGCGGCGGCTCGATGTACTTGTCGCGAATGTCCCTGGCCTGATTGCGCAGGAACGCTGCGATCGCCTTGCGCGAGGCGTCCGCCGCGACGGCATCGGCGCGCTCCAGCGCATCCTGCAGGCGCTGCCAGTCCTCGAGCGGAAACTTGCAGTCGATCGGCAGCCAGCACGGTGCGCCGTCGTCCTCCTTGCCCGGCAGGCGAATGGCGTACTCGACACGCTCGCGCTGTCCGGGCCGCACCGCGACGTTGGACGCGTACTGCTGCGGCGTGAGCATCTCGGCGAGCAATGCCCCGAGCTGGACTTCGCCCCAACCGCCGCGCGTCTTCACGTTCTGCAGCACCCGCTTGAGATCGCCGACGCCGATCGCGAGGCTCTGCATTTCGCCAAGGCCCCGATGCACCTGCTCGAGCCGATCCGACACGAGCTTGAACGACTGTCCGAGGCGCTGCTCCAGCGTGGCCTGCAGCTTCTCGTCGACGGTCTGGCGCATCTCGTCGAGCTTCTTCGTGTTCTCGGTCCGCAACACGTCGAGGCGCTGCTCGAGCGTCTGGCGCATCGCATCGAGGCGCTGCTCGCTCGCCTGCGTGAGCTCCTTGAGCTGCTCGCCGAAAGCCTTGAGCTGCTCGGCCTGGGCGCTCGCGTGCGCCGCCAACTGCTGCTGCGTGACCTGCGTGAACTGCGTCACGCGCTCGCCGACCTCGGTGCGCAGCGTCTGCGCGGCGTTGGCGTGCTCGCTGCGCGCGATCGCGAGGTCCTGCCTTAGATCGCGCTCGAGATCGATCCCCTGCTCCTTCAGCACTTCCGTGCGCGTTCCGAGATCGCGCACGGCCGACTCGGTGCCCGAGATTGCGCGCGCTTGCCCCGCCACGCGCGCAAGCGTGACGATGGCGACGACGAGGACGATCGCGCCGAGCGCGCTCGCTAGCAGCAGGAGAGTGTCCATGGCTGACGATTCTAGCAGCGGTGTGGCTCAGGCCGTGCGCCACCGGCCGCCGGTCCGTGCGCCTTACGTGGCCTGCCGGGGATCGAGCGCACCGAGCGCCAGCGCCGCGAACGACGCGAGCCAATGCACGCCGACGAACTCGGTGCTGGCAAGTCCCTGCAGGCCCGCGTGGAGATGCGCCACCGCGGCTTCGCGCGCCACGACCTGCCGCGCATCGTCGGTCGCGAGCGTTCCGGCGATGCCACGCCAGCACCACGCGCGCGAAAGGTTGAGCCCGTCCAGATGCACGATCTGCGGGTCGGCGCGATCGCACACCTGCGCCGGCACGAGCAGCGTCGCGAGCGCTCGCCGTGCGAGGCCGGGCAGGAAGCGCGCAAGCCACGCGCCGTACGCTTCGGGATCGAGCACGCGTCGCATGAGCTCCGCCTCCATGAGCGCCGGCGACAGGAAGTCGGCGCCGGAAGGCTCCCAGGCGACGGGGGCAGCGGCATCGTCGTCGAACCAGGCGTGCGCCTTCGCACGAAGCCGCGCGCGCAACGCTTCGTCGCGCGCAGTCTCCGCATAGTCGAGCGCGAGCGCCAGGCCGAACGCGCTGTTCGGATGCGTGCCGTAGCGGATCGGATAGTCCGCGCGCGGCAGGTAGGCGAGATAGCGGTGCACGAACGCATCGGCAAGCGGAGCAAGCGCCGTCGCCCAGCGCGCGCACTGCGCGCCGCCGCGGGCGAGCTCTGCCGCGAGCTCCAGCAGCCACGCCCAGCCGTAGGTGCGCTCGAACGATTGCGTGTCCGGCCGCGCGAGATACGCGCATTCGCCTGCGATCGCGTCCGGCGCGAGATGGGCGTCGAGCACGGCCGCGATCTCGGCGCGCTGCCGCAATGCCGGGAAGCGTCGATACAGGTGCGCGAGCAGCCAGTGCATGTGCACGCACGAATGCCAGTCGTAGCTCGCGTGGAACGCGGGATGCAGCACGCGCGGCGGCACGCTGTCCGCGTCGCCCGTCAGGACGTGGTCGAGCTTGTGCGGGTAGGCCTGCGCGACGTTGGCGAGCGCGATCGCGGCGAGACGCTCCGCGAGCGCGGCGTCGAGCGTGGGGCAGCGACGAGCCTGGCGAGTGCATCATCGAAGGCGTGACCCGATCGTCCCGAACGATTGTTCGGGACGATCGGCGCGTCGCTGCGCTGCCCTCGAGCGATCGCCCCGGACGAGCCGGTCGAGGTCGAGGCTACGCCGCCTCGCGGCTCGCCTTCTTGCGCTCGTGCTCCTTGAGGTAGCGCTTGCGGATGCGGATCGACTTGGGCGTGACCTCGACCAGCTCGTCGTCGGCGATGAACTCGACCGCGTACTCGAGCGTGAGCTGGATCGGCGGCACGAGCATGATCGCGTCGTCCTTGCCCGAGGCGCGCACGTTGGTGAGCTGCTTGCCCTTGATCGGGTTCACCACGAGATCGTTGTCGCGGCTGTGGATGCCGATCACCATGCCTTCGTAGAGCTTCTCGCCGGGCGCGACGAACATGCGCCCGCGCTCCTGCAGCTTCCACAGCGCGTACGCGACCGCATCGCCATCCTCCTGCGAGACGAGCACGCCGTTGCGCCGCTCGGGGATGTCGCCCTTCACCGGCGCATAGCCGTCGAACACGTGGCTCATGAGACCGGTGCCGCGCGTGAGGTTCATGAACTCGCCCTGGAAGCCGATGAGGCCGCGCGCGGGAATGCGGTAGTCGAGGCGCGTGCGGCCGCGGCTGTCGGACTCCATGTTGGTGAGATCGCCCCGGCGCGGACCGAGCGCTTCCATCACCGCGCCCTGATGCACCTCCTCGACGTCCACCGAGAGCAGCTCGTACGGCTCGCACGTGACGCCGCCGATCTCGCGCAGCACCACGCGCGGACGCGACGCCGCGAGCTCGTAGCCCTCGCGGCGCATGTTCTCGATCAGGATCGTGAGATGCAGCTCGCCGCGACCCGACACGAGGAACGCATCGGTGTCGGCGGTGTCCTCGACGCGCAGCGCGACGTTGGTGAGCGTCTCCTTGTACAGCCGGTCGCGCAGGTTGCGCGACGTGACGTACTTGCCTTCGCGTCCGGCGAGCGGCGAGGTGTTCACCTGGAAGTACATCGACAGCGTGGGCTCGTCGACGCTGATCGGCGGCAGCGCTTCGGGGACATCCACGGCGGCGAGCGTGGTCCCGATGCCGAGGTCCTCGACGCCGGTGAGCAGCACGATGTCGCCCGCTTCCGCCGACTCGACCGGCACGCGCTCGAGGCCGGAGAACATGAACACGGTGCCGATCTTCGCCTTCGGCGGCACGTCGCCCTCGGCGAGCGCGCCGTGCAGGATCGCGACCTCCTGTCCCGGCACCATGCGCCCGCGGCGAATGCGGCCGATGCCGAGGCGGCCGACGTAGCTCGAATAATCGAGCGCGCTCACCTGGAACTGCAGCGGGCCTTCCGGATCGCCCACCGGTGCGGGCACGTGCTTGAGGATGGTCTCGAACAGCGGTTGCATGTCCGCGCGATCGGGCGTGTTGCCGGCCTTCGCATGCGCGACGTCGAGCGTCGCCCAGCCGTTCAGCGCCGACGCGTACACCACCGGAAAGTCGAGCTGGGCGTCGGTGGCCCCGAGGCGATCGAAGAGCTCGAAGGTCTGGTTCACGACCCACTCGGGGCGCGCGCCGGGCCGGTCCACCTTGTTGACCACCACGATCGGCTGCAGCCCGAGCTGCAGCGCCTTGAGGGTCACGAACCGCGTCTGCGGCATCGGCCCTTCGACGGCGTCCACGAGCAGCAGCACGCCGTCGACCATGCCCAGCACCCGCTCCACCTCGCCGCCGAAGTCCGCGTGCCCGGGCGTGTCGACGATGTTGATGCGCGTGCCGCGGTACTGGATCGAGCAGTTCTTGGCGAGGATGGTGATCCCGCGCTCGCGCTCGAGATCGTTGCTGTCCATCATCCGCTCCGTGACGTGCTGGTGCTTGGCGAAGGTCCCGGCCTGCACGAGCAGCTTGTCGACGAGCGTGGTCTTGCCGTGATCGACGTGGGCGATGATGGCGATGTTGCGCAGCGGCTTGGCCTGGGCGTTCGGCTTGGCTTGGGCTGGTTGCTGGGTCGGAGGAGGGCATGCGGGCCGAATCTGGGTCGTGGTCGAGGAGGTGCAGCGCCCGCCAGGGGACGTTGAAGGCAACCCGCATTATAGCTGGGCGCGGGGGTGCCGGGCTAGCAGAATTTTGGAATCGACGCAACTTGCGGTATACTGCGGCATTCGGGCGGCCGTTCCGGTCACCGCCCATCCGCCGCACGCCGTCGCCGCACTCCAGCGCCGGTTTGCGCAAGCGCCAACACTTCCCAGCGATTCGCTGCCTGGACCGGAAACCGCTAAAAAGCGGTAGGCCGCGTCAGGAGCATGCATGCAGAGCACGAGCTTTGACGAGCTCGGCCTCGCGCCCGAGCTATTGCGGGCCGTGGCCGAAGCCGGCTACACCACACCCACTCCCATCCAGGCCCAGGCCATTCCGGTGATTCTCGCCGGGCGCGACGTCATGGGCGGCGCGCAGACCGGCACGGGCAAGACCGCCGGATTCGCGCTGCCGATCCTGCACAAGCTCGCACCGCTCGCCAACACCAGCCCGTCGCCCGCGCGACATCCGGTGCGCGCGCTGATCCTCACGCCGACACGCGAGCTCGCGATCCAGGTCGAGGAAGCGATCAAGACGTACGGCAAGCACAGCAACCTGCGGTCCACCGTCGTCTACGGCGGGGTCGACATCAAGCAGCAGCTGCCCATCGTGCGCGCGGGCGTCGAGATCCTGGTCGCCACTCCCGGACGCCTGCTCGACCACATCGAGCAGAAGAGCGTCTACCTCGGCCAGGTCGAGATCTTCGTGCTCGACGAGGCCGATCGCATGCTCGACATGGGCTTCATCCCGGACATCAAGCGCATCATGGCGCTGCTGCCGGCGACCGCGAAGCGCCAGAACCTGCTCTTCTCCGCGACCTTCAGCAACGAGATCAAGAGGCTCGCGGATTCGCTCCTCAACGAGCCGCAGCTGATCGAAGTCGCCAAGCGCAACACGGCCGCCGAAACGGTGACGCAGACCGCCTACAAGGTCCCCACGGATGCCAAGCGGCTGCTGCTCGCGCATCTCGTGCGCAGCGGCAACCTCAACCAGGTGCTGTGCTTCGTGCGCACCAAGCACGGCGCCTCGCGGCTTGCACGCCAGCTCGAGCGCGACGGTCTCGTCACCGATGCGATCCATGGCGACAAGAGCCAGCAGACGCGCATGGAAGCGTTGCAGGCGTTCAAGGACGGCAAGCTGCAGGTGCTGGTCGCCACCGACGTCGCGGCTCGCGGCCTCGACATCGACGACCTCCCGCTCGTCGTGAATTACGAGCTGCCGTTCGTGCCCGAGGACTACATCCATCGCATCGGCCGCACCGGCCGGGCCGGCGCGTCGGGCCGGGCGGTCTCGTTCGTCGCCCACGACGAAGAGCGCCTGCTCGACGAGATCGAGAAGCTGCTCAAGAAGAAGATCGAGCTCGTCGTGCCCGAAGGCTTCGACGTGAGCGCCGCAGCGCAGCGCGGCACGCGTGCGTCGCCTCGCGAAAGCGGCGCTGCACGGGGCGGAAGCGCTGCACGCGAGCGCACTCGCGCGCCGCGAGCACCGCGGCGCGAGGAAACACCCGCCGAGCCGCGCAGCGACGTGCGCAGCGACGTGCGCAGCGACGTGCGCAGCGACGTGCGCAGCACGCGCAGCGACGTGCGCAGCGAGGTGGTAGCGAGGTGCGTACCGAGCCACGCACGGGGCTCACGCGCCAGGAAGAGCGCGAGCGCGCCTATGCGCTCAATCCCGATCAGCCGCGTCCGGCGGGTAACGGCGCCGCCTCCCCGCCGCCCGATCGCCGAGCGACTCAGGCCGTCGCGGCGCTGCTGCGCAGGCCGCCGACGACCGAGCCCGAGAAGGTCTGATTCCCGGGCGCACGGTGCCGCCGGCCACGCCGGCAGCTCTCGCCGAACGCGACGGCCTCGGTCGTCGCTCACTGCCGGCCCGGGTTCGAAGCCGAGGCCGCGCAGGACCTCGCGGCGGTCGCGGCGCTCGCGAGGACCCCCATCGAGTGCGAGGCCTCCGCGCGCAGCGCGCTCGTCGTCGCGCGCGCTGCCATCCTTCGACCCACGACGCTGGTCGGCGGCGGTGCAGACCGCGCCGCCCGTGTTCGTGCGGGCGATGTTCACCCACGGGTCGCGCGATCGCGCTGCCCGGCGCCGATCGCATCGGGCCGATCGTCGCGGCAATGCCACCGCAGTCGAGCTATGGATCGCTTTGGCTCGAGCACGCCGACAGCGACGAGGGCCGCACGCTGTCCGGCCTGTGCCGCCGGCTCGCTCCGCTGCTCGAAGCGAAGCTCGCCGGTGCAGGCGTGCTCCTGGCGGCTGCACGGCAACGCCCGCGCCTGCACGTTCTGCTCACCGCGCGCGAGCGCGCGATCGTCGGCACGAGCGATCCCGCGCAGGACTCGCCTTGGCCGATGGGCATACCGCGCGTGCGCATGCCGCCGGGGGCGCCTTCGCGCTCGACGCTCAAGCTGGCCGAAGCGTTCCTCACCTTCCTGGGCGAAGCCGAAGCATCGCTCGTGCGGCCGGGCATGCGTGCGGTGGACCTCGGCGCGGCGCCGGGAGGATGGAGCTGGCAGCTCGCGTACCGCGGGCTGCGCGTCACCGCAGTCGACAACGGCCCGCTCAAAGGCGCGGTTGCGCAGGACCCACTGGTCCAGCATCTGCGCGAGGACGGCCTGTCGTGGCATCCGCGCCGGCCGGTCGACTGGATGACGTGCGACATCGTCGAGAAGCCATCGCGCATCGCCGCGCTCGTCGCGCGCTGGATCGCGATGGGTGACGCGCGGCGCACGATCTTCAACCTCAAGCTGCCGATGAAGCGGCGCTACGAGGAAGTCGTGCGCTGCCGGTCGCTCATCGAGGAAGCGCTCGCGAAAGCGGGCGTGCGCCATACGCTCGTGCTGAAGCAGCTGTATCACGATCGCGAGGAAGTGACCGGCTACATCGCGCGGGTGGATTGAGCGCGAACCCGTTGCTCGCGGCAACTCCTGCAATCGGTTCCGCCCAACCGCAGCGCGTTGCCGGAGTCACTCGCGTAATGGAGTCAGCCGTCGATGCCGAGCTTGCGATACGCGGGCTCCATCGCCACCCGCAGCCGGGGCAGCGCCCGCCAGAACCAGCACGCGACACCGAGGCACACGAGGCCGTTGAACGCGAACGTGGCGGGTGCCCCGAAGCGGCCCGCGAGCGCGCCGGCGGCGAGATTGCCGAGCGGCGCCATGCCCAGGAAGGACATGGTGTAGAAGCTCGCCACGCGACCGCGCAGGCGATCCTCCGCGATCGTCTGCAGGATCACGTTGGACGACGCTGCGGCGAGGATGAGGCCGCCCCCGACGAGGCACACCAGCACGAGCGCGAGCGGAAAGATCCGCAGGTAGGCGAACGACGCGAGCGCGAGCGCGCAGGTGAATGCGCCCGCGCCGATCACCCGACCGAGGCCGCGGATGCTCGAGCGACCGGCGAGGTACACCATGCACGCGAGGGCTCCGGCACCCGCGCACGACAGCAGCAGCCCGAGCGTGCTCGGTCCGCCACCGTACACGTCGCGCGCATAGATCGGCATCAGCGACGAGTACGGCGCGATCGTCCACGACAGCACCGCGAGCAGGATCAGGAGCGAGCGCATCGGCGCAAACCCGAACGTGTAGCGCGCGCCTTCGAGCCAGCTCGCCCACCAGCCGCCGCGATGAGCGTGCGGGTGCTCCGGCGGCCAGCGCAGGCGCGCGATCATCGTGATCACGATCACGAAGCTGGCGGCATTGAGCCCGAAGCACCACGCCTCCCCGACGGCGGCGAGCAGCACGCCCGCCAGGGCCGGACCGATCACGCGCGCGGCGTTCACCATGAACGAGTTGAGCGCGATCGCGTTCGGCAGGTCCTCGCGATCGGGCACCAGGACGAAGTACATCGACTGCCGCAAGGGCACGTCGAAGGCCCATGCAAGGCCGAGCCAGAGGGCAAGCGCGATGAGATGCCAGACCTGCACCACCCCGAGCGCGACGATGATGGTGAGCACCACCGCCTGCAGCAGCATCATGCCTTGCGCGATCATCAATGCGCGCCGGCGGTTGACGCGATCGGCCAGGACGCCGGCGAACGGGCTCAGCACGAGGATGCCGATGTTCGTGCAGAACGCGACGACGCCGAGGATCCAGGCGGATTCGGTCAGGCGATACGTGAGCCAGCCCATCGCGACCTGCTGGAGCCACGTCCCGACGTTGGACAGGCTCTGACCGATGAAGAACAGGCGATAGTTCCGGTGCCGCAGGGCGCGGAACGTGTGCGCGAGCATCAGCATGCGCAGCGCGACGACGAGCGAGCGACCGGGGAGCGGCGGGACGCGCGCACTCCCGGGCACGCACGCGCGCAAGGAAAGCTGCAGGCCGAAGCCGGTCCGGGTGGGGCTACCCTCACGCCGACAGGCGCGCGAGCTGCTCGTGGAGCTTTTCGAGCGTTGCGACCGACGCGGCGAGCCTGCTGCGCTCCTGCTCGACCACGGCTGCGGGAGCTCGGGCGACGAAGCTTTCGTTGGCGAGCTTGGCGCGCGCACTGGCGACTTCGGCCTCGCGCCGCGCGATCTCCTTGCCGATCCGCTCGCGCTCCGCTTCGCGATCGACTGCCACCTCCAGCATAAGCCGCACGTCGCCGACCACCGCGACTGGAGCGTCCGACGCGGGGAGCTCCCTGACTTCGTCGACGCTCGCCAGCCGCGCGAGCGCCTGCACGTACGGCGCGATGGCATCGACGTGCACGCCCGGAACGCTGCCCATCACCTTGAGCGGCACTTTCTGCGCGGGCGACAGGTTCATCTGGGAGCGCAGCGACCGGCACTGCTCCACCAATGCCTGCAGCGCCGTGATCTGTGCGCTCGCGGCGGCATCGCGCTTTGCGGCATCCGGGCGCGGATACGGCTGCACGGAGATCGACTCGCCCGTCTTGCCTGCGAGCGGCGCAACGCCATGCCACAGCTCCTCCGTGATGAACGGGATGAACGGATGCGCGAGCCGCAGCGTCGCCTCCAGCACGCGCACGAGCGTGCGCCGCGTGCCGCGCTGGGCGGCCTCGTCGCCCTGCGCGAGATCCACCTTCGCGAGCTCGACGTACCAGTCGCAATAGCTCTCCCACACGAACTCGTACAGCGCCTTCGCCGCGAGATCGAAGCGGTACGCGTCGAGCTGGGTACGGATCTCCGCCTCCGCGTCCTGAAGCGCGGACACGATCCAGCGATCCGCAACCGACACGGTGACCGGCGCATCGGCATCGAGGCCCACGTCCTTGCCGCTCACGTTCATCAGCACGAAGCGCGTGGCGTTCCAGAGCTTGTTGCAGAAGTTGCGATAGCCCTCGCAGCGGCTCAAGTCGAAGTTGAGCGTGCGCCCGAAGGTGGCGAGGCTCGCGAACGTGAAGCGCACCGCGTCCGCACCGAAGGCCGGGATGCCGTCCGGGAACTGCTTGCGCGTGCGCTTCTCGATCGCGTCGCGCTGCTTCTCCAGCATCAGCCCGTAGGTGCGCTTCTGCACCAGCGACTCGAGGTCGGTCCCGTCGATGAGATCGAGCGGATCGAGCACGTTGCCCTTCGACTTCGACATCTTCTGGCCTTCCTCGTCGCGCACGATCGCGTTGATGTACACGTCGCGGAAGGGCACCTTGCCGGTGAAGTAGGTCGTCATCATCACCATGCGCACGACCCAGAAGAAGATGATGTCGAAGCCGGTGATGAGCACGGAGCTCGGCAGGAATGCCTTCAGCTCCGGCGTCGGCGCGGGCCAGCCGAGCGTCGAATGGCACCACAGCGCCGAAGAGAACCAGGTGTCGAGCACGTCGTCGTCCTGGCGCAGCGCCGAGACCGGCTTGCCGGCCTTGGCCGCCGCGTCCTGCGCATTGCGCGCGACGTACACGTTGCCCTCGCCGTCGTACCACGCCGGAATGCGATGACCCCACCACAGCTGGCGCGAGATGCACCAGTCGTGCACGTTCTCGAGCCAATGGTTGTAGGTGGAGACCCAATGGTCCGGCACGAAGCGGACGGTCTGCGGGGCGCCGCCTTCGGGATCGGGCAGGCTCGCGTTGACGGCGGCGAGGCAGATGTCCCGGATCGTGCGACCCGGGAAGAACGGATGATCCGCGGGCGCTGGCTTGGTCATCGCCACGAACCACTGGTCCGTGAGCATGGGCTCCACGACGGCCTCGGAGCGCCCGCAGCGCGGCACCATCATCTTGTGCGCCTTCTCGCCGACGAGGAGCCCGGCCGCCTTCAGATCCTCGAGCACGCGCTCGCGCGCGACATAGCGATCGAGGCCGCGGTAGCGCTCCGGCGCATTCGCGTTAACCGTCGCGTCGAGATCGAGGATGCTGATCGGCGCGAGGCCGTGACGCTGGCCGATGTCGTAGTCGTTGAAGTCGTGCGCCGGCGTGATCTTCACGCAGCCGGTACCGAACGTCTTGTCGACATACGCATCCGCAATGATCGGGAGGGTGCGTCCGGTCAGCGGCAGCTCGACCGCCTTGCCGACGAGATGCGCGTAGCGCTCGTCCTCGGGATTCACCGCGACGGCGACGTCGCCCAGCATCGTTTCGGGCCGCGTGGTCGCGACCGTGAGCGAGCCGCTGCCGTCGGCGAGCGGATACCGGATCTCCCACAGCTTGCCGGTCTCCTCCTCGTTCTCGACCTCGAGGTCGGAGACGGCAGTCCCGAGCACGGGGTCCCAGTTGACGAGGCGCTTGCCGCGATAGATGAGGCCGTCCTCGTACAGCCGAACGAACGTCTCGAGCACCGCGGCCGAGAGGCCCGGGTCCATCGTGAAGCGCTCGCGTGACCAGTCGCCGGAAGTGCCGAGCCGACGCATCTGGCGCGTGATCGTGGAGCCCGACTCCTCCTTCCACGCCCACACGCGCTCGATGAATGCCTCACGGCCGAGGTCATGCCGCGATTGCGCCTTCGCCTTGAGCTGGTTCTCGACGACGATCTGTGTCGCGATGCCCGCGTGATCGGTCCCGATCTGCCAGAGCGTGTTGTCTGCGTCCATGCGGTGATACCGCACGAGGATGTCCATCAGCGTCTGCTGGAACGCGTGCCCCATGTGCAGCGTGCCGGTGACGTTCGGCGGCGGCAGCTGGATGCAGAAGGGCCGTGCCGCCGGATCCATCGACGGCTTGAACAGGCCGTGGCTCTCCCAGAAGGGGTACCACCTTTGCTCGATGGCGAGCGGCTCGAAGCTTTTCGGGAGTTCCATGGGGACCGATGCGGATGCAAAACATCGAATTATAGCGGCCCGCCAAACCCGTTACTCGGAGTAAATACTCCTGAGCGTACCACCCGTGCACCGGGCATGGCAACGTTTACTCTGAGCAAGGCGCGCGCGCGGCGGTGTTACGGCTCGCCGTTACGCCAGCGCTCGATCTCGCGCTCCACCGCCTCGGCGACGTACGTGCGCAACAGCTCTCCCACCTGGTGGTTGATGGTGTCGACGAGCTCGGTGCTCGCGCGATCGACGATCGGCTGCATGCGCTCCCGCAGCTTCGCCTGCAAGCCCACATCGGTGAAGATGTCGATGCGCTGCAGGACCTGCATGCGAACGTCCTCGGCGAGCTCGCGCCATCGGGCATCCTCGGCCTGCACGGCGGCCGCATCCGCAAGCGCGTGTTGCGCCGGCGCACGCGGTTCGATAGAGCCCATGGATGCGTCGGCAGCGCTTGCGCTCGCCATCGCTTCGACCGCCGCCTCCGGCTCGGCGAGATGCGGATGCTCCGGGAGCTCGCGGATGCTCCGGGAAGCTGCGGATGCGCGGCCGCTGCAACCTGCGGGGGTTCCGCTGAGATTGCGTGCTCGACCGGTTCGGTCGGCGCGGTCAGCGGCTGTGGTGCGACCGCAACCTCTCCGCGCTCCACCGCCCCCGGCGCTTCGATCGTCGGCACGTCCTCGATCGCGTCCGTGAGCTCCGGGATGTCGTCGAGCGCGGCGAGCGGCGCAACCTGCACTTCCGGCGCGAGCGCGGCCTCGCTCGCGGTGTCGTTCGCCGGCAGCGCGATGTCCTCCGCGACTTCGGTCAGCTCGGGAACGTCGTCGTACGCGAGCGGCGTGCCGGGCGCCAGCGGTGGAGGCGGCACCGCTCGCGACGTCCGCGATGTGCGGCTCGGCCGACGGCTCGGGCGCAACCGCCTCGGCAGGTTCTGCCGGTTCCAAAGCCTCGGTACGCTCGACCGGCTCCGACGTGCGCGCGGCGTCGGGCCGCTTCGGCGGCGGAGCCACCTCGAGCGGCGCGTCCTCGGGCCGTGCATCGAGACCCGTCTCCAGCGCGGCCTCGACCGCCTCGTCGCGGGCCTGGAGGCCGCGCTCGAGCTCCGCATCGAGATCGATCGGTGCGTGCGCGGGCGGTCCGAACACCACGTCGCGCTCGCCCGCCGCTGCCTCCGTCGCGCCGGAGGGCGCGCCTGCGCTCGTGTCCTTCGTGTGCTCCGGCGGCGCGCCGGGTTCGGCCCATTCCCGCGCTGCGGAGGATTGGGCCGCGGCCGCGAGATCGCGATCGAAATCCGCTTCGAGGCTGCTGTGCGTGCCGTGGCGGTCGACCAGCGCATCGAGCGGCGCGCCGCGCGGGCTCGCGATCCCCGGCGGCACGACATTTCCGGCAGCCCCCTCGCCCGCCGAGGGCGCACCGCGATTGCGGCGCATCAGCGCATCGACCTGCTCCAGCAGTTCCCGTGCGGTGGGCACGTCAGCGGGATCCCGGCATCCCGTGCAGATGCGCTGGGCGTGGGGTGGGCGCGATGCGGGTCAATGCAGCTCCGCGACGGCGCACGCCTTCAGCGTTCACCGAGATTGTGCTGGCGCAGCTCGTAGCCCCGTTCCTTGTAGAACTTCCATCGGGCGCGTCCTGCAGCGATCGACGCCTCGTCGTCGGCGACGATCTCGGCGAGACGCTCGAAGCGCGAGAAGAACGGCGGCGGCGAAGGCTGGAAATTCACGAGCACGCCCGCGGGGCCGTCGTGCTCGGGGACGTGATCGACGAGGATCGGCGTTTCCGGCGCGAGCGGGCTCGCCAGGCGGCAATGCGGCATGAAGCCGGTGGCCGGCCACTTCCACAGCAGCCCGTCGAGCGCTGCCGTCATCGCCTCGTCCACGGTGAGCACGCGCACGTGTCCATGCTGAGCCCACGCCTTCGCGGTGAGCTGCACCGCGATCCGCAGCGGATCGGCGCAGCGCGTGTAGAAATCGATCGTGGTCACGTCAGTGCCCGCTCGGCCGCCCCAGGGGCACTGGCGAGCCCCTCGGCGGGCAGCGAACGCCAGCGAGCGGGGGTCGTTCCATCAGGCCGCGGCGGCCTGCGACAGGAGCCACGTCGTGAGCAGCGGAACGGGACGGCCGGTGGCGCCCTTCTCCTTGCCCTCCTTCCACGCGACGCCCGCGATGTCGAGGTGCGCCCAATCGTACTTCTTGGCGAAGCGCGAAAGGAAGCACGCCGCCGTGATGCTTCCCCCCGCGCGACCGGCGATGTTCGCGAAGTCGGCAAAATTGCTGTTGAGGCCTTCCTGGTAATCCTCCCACAGCGGCATGTGCCAGCCGCGGTCGAAGGCGTCCTCGCCGGCCGCGATGAGTGCGCGTGCGAGCGCGTCGCTGTTGCTGAACACGCCGCAGCACACGTGCCCCAGCGCGATGACCATGGCACCCGTGAGCGTCGCGATGTCGACGACCGCTTCGGGCTCGTAGCGCTCCGCATACGTGAGCGCGTCGGCGAGAATGAGGCGGCCTTCGGCGTCGGTGTTGAGGACCTCGACGGTCTGGCCCGACATGCTCTTCACGATGTCGCCGGGCTTCGTCGCCTTGCCGGACGGCATGTTCTCGCAGGCCGCGACGAGCCCGACGACATTCACCTTGGCCTTGAGCTCGAGCAGCGCGCGCATGGTGCCGAACACGCTCGCCGCGCCGCACATGTCGAACTTCATCTGGTCCATGTCGGCACCGGGCTTGAGCGAGATGCCGCCGGTGTCGAAAGTGATGCCCTTGCCGACGAGCACCACGGGCTTCGTCTTCTTCTGGACGCCGTTGTACTCGAAGACGATGAAGCGCGGCGGCTGCTCGCTGCCGTTGGCGACGGACAGGAACGAGCCCATGCCGAGCTCCTCCATCTGCGGCCGCTCCAGCACGGTGACCTTCAGGTCCGGGAACGTTTCCGCGAGCTGCGTCGCACGCTCGCCGAGGTACGCCGGCGTGCAGATGTTCCCCGGCAGGTTGCCGAGGTCGCGGGTGAGCTCCATGCCGTGCGAAATCGCGAGACCGCGCGCCGCCGCCGCTTCACCGGCCGCGAGGTCGGAGCGCTGCGGCACGGACAGCGTGAGCTTGCGCAGCGGCCGGCGCACTTCGGTGGGCTGGCTCTTCATCTGCTCGAACCGGTACACCGATTCCATCGCGACCACCACGGCGTGCTCGACCCGCCACGCGACCTCGCGCCGCTTCACCTTTTCCTCGGTCAGGTACAGCACGGCTTCGTACGAGCCCGTTTCGTTGAGGAGCTTCACGGCCGAGCGGATCGAGGCGCGGAACTCCTTGTCGCGGAAATCGCGTTCCTTGCCGAGGCCGACCAGGAGCACGCGATCCGCGAGGGTGCCGCGCACGTTGTGCAGCAGCAGCGTGCTGCCGAGCTTGCCCTCCATGTCTCCGCGGCGGATGATTTCGCTGATGTAACCGTTCGAAGCCCGGTCGATCAGCTCCGCCGACAGCGAGAGCTTGCGGTTGTCGAAAACGCCGACGACCACGCAGGCGCTGCGCTGCTTCTCGGGACTGCCACTTTTTATGGTAAATTCCATCGCCCTCGCCACTCCCCGCCGTTGCTTTCTTTGCCCTGAGGCCAACAGGGCGGCATTATCGGCAAAAAGGGCCAAAAAAGTCAAAATTCTCCCGCCGTCATGATTTTTCGTCGCTCCCTGATCCGGGAGCTCACGGCGACGGCCGTCGGGCTGTTCGTCGTCCTGCTGGCGATCCTGTTCACCAATCTCGTCCTGCGGCTGCTCGCGCGCGCCGCGGGCGGCGCGGTCGCGCCGGAAGGCATCGTCGCGCTGCTCGGGCTTCAACGCCCTCTTCTACTTCAACATCCTGCTGTCCGTGACGCTGTTCCTCACGGTGCTGCTCACCCTGTCGCGCTGGCATCGCGACAGCGAGATGATCGTCTGGTACACGTCGGGCCAGAGCCCGGTGGCGTTGCTGCGGCCGATCGTGATCTTTGCCGCGCCGTTCATGGTCGCCATCGTCGTGCTGTCGCTTTTCCTGTCGCCATGGGCCGAGCAGCGCCGGCTCGAATACGAGCGCCAGCTCGAGAACCGCGACGAGTTCGTGCTCATCGCCCCCGGCCTGTTCAAGGAGTTCGCGCGCGCGAACCTGGTGGTGTTCATCGACGCCCTGAACCCGCTGACGGGCACCATCACCAACGTGTTCCTGCACTCGATCGACGAGGGCCGCGACGTCACGACCGTCGCCGCCTCGGGGTCGCTCAAGGACATGCCCAACGGCGATCGCTTCATCGTGCTCGAGAACGGGCGGCGCTACGAAGGCACGCCGGGCACCGCCGACTTCCGCATCGTCGAGTTCGAGTCGCTCGGCCGGCGCATCGAGCCTGCGGAGCAGCGCACCCTGCCGGCATCGAGCAAGGCGATCCCCACGCCCCTCCTGGTCGCGACGCGCAGCGACCCGGAGCGCGCGGAGCTGTTCTGGCGGCTGTCCGTGCCGATCTCCGCGCTGGTGCTCACGCTGCTCGCGGTACCGCTTGCCTACGTGAACCCGCGGCTGGGCCGCTCGTTCAATCTCGTCGCAGCCGCACTGGTGTACATGGTCTACAGCAACTGCCTCAACATCGTGCAGAGCTTCATCGCGCAGGGCAAGCTCGACTTCTGGATCGGGCTCCTGGTCCCGCACGTCATCGCGGTGCTGGTCGGGCTGGTGCTCTTCAATCATCGCCAGGCGATTCCATTGCTCTGGCGGCGCGGGCTGCTGCGGATGCGGAGGCAGGCGTGAAGATCCTCACGCGCTACATCGGACGCGAGGTCCTCGCGGCCGTGCTCCTCATCTTCGCCGCGCTGGTCGCGTTGTTCGCATTCTTCGACCTCATCCACGAGCTCGGGGATGTCGGGCGCGGCAACTACACCATCGCCGCAGCGGCGCTGTACGTGGCGCTCCAGCTGCCGTCGCGCATGTACGAGCTCTTTCCGGTGGCGGCGCTGATCGGCACGCTGTTCGCGATGTCGCAGCTCGTCGCCAACTCCGAGTACACGGTGATGCGGGCATCCGGAGCGTCGCTGCTGCAGGTGACGTGGGCGCTCGTGCGCGTGGGCCTGCCGCTCGCCCTCGCGACGCTGCTCGCCGGGGAGTACGTCGCGCCGCCCGCCGACCGGCTCGCGCAGCAGTTGCGCAGCGCCACGCGCGGCGACAGCTCGAAGTTCTTTGCGAAGCAGTTCCGCTCGGGCTTCTGGTTCAAGCAGGACCACACGATGGTCAACATCCGCAACGTGCTCGCGGACATGACGCTCGTCGGCGTGCGCATCTACGAGTTCGATCGCGAGATGCGCCTGCGCACGCTGCGCATCGCCGACACCGGCAAGTTCGGCGACGACGGACGCTGGGTGCTCACCAACGTGCGCACGACCGCCATCGAGGCGGACCGCACGCGCGTGACGCAGGTCCCCACGCTCGCCTGGGACACGATCCTGCGGCCCTCGCTGCTCACGGTGTATCAGGTCGCGCCCGAGCGCCTCGAGCTCAACACGCTGTGGGACAACATGCGCGTCCTCGGGGGCAACGCGCAGAAGACGACGCGCTTCGAGATCGCATTCTGGAACAAGATCTTCTACCCCGTGGCGGTGGTCGTGATGATGATCCTCGCGTTGCCGTTCGCCTACATCCAGCGGCGCTCGGGCGGGGTGGGCTTCCGCATCTTCGCGGGCACCATGCTCGGCCTCGCGTTCTTCCTGCTGTCCCGGATGTTCAGCAACCTCGGCGTGCTCAACGACTGGCCCCCGCTCTTCTCGGCGATGTTCCCGCTGCTGGTGTTCGTCGCGCTCGCGTCGGCCATGCTGTGGTGGCTCGAGCGACGCTGACGCGAGCCGCCGCGAACCCCCTTACTCAGAGTAAATACTCCGAGTAACAGAATGGCTGTGCCGCTTGCGCGTACTCGGAGCACTCGCTTCGAGTACGGGGGGCGAAAAAATCCCGGCCATCGGGCCGGGATTTCGTGAGCGACGCGGCCGCAGCCGCATCGCGGTGTCGCGGTGCTGCGGTCAGGCCTCGACGGGCACGACGCTCGCGACCTTGCGCTTCGCCTTGCCCTTCGTCTGGAACGCGACCTTGCCGGGCACGAGTGCGAAGAGGGTGTGGTCCTTGCCCATGCCGACGTTCACGCCAGGATGGATCTGCGTGCCGCGCTGCCGCACGATGATGCCGCCGGCGTTGATGGCCTCGCCGCCGTAGGTCTTGACGCCGAGCCGCTTCGATTGCGAATCGCGGCCGTTACGCGAGCTGCCGCCCGCCTTCTTGTGTGCCATGGTGAGATGCTCCGGGAGTTCGCTGGGTGATCGCTCTAGCCGTTGATGCTGTCGATCAGCAGCTCGGTGTAGTTCTGGCGATGGCCCTGGTGCTTCTGGTAGTGCTTGCGGCGGCGCATCTTGAAGATGCGTACCTTCTCGCCGCGGCCGTGCGCGACCACCGTTGCCTTGACCGCCACGCCGGCGACGGTGGGTTGACCGAGGCGGACGCTCTCGCCTTCCCCGACCATCAGCACCTGGTCGAGGATGATTTCTGCGCCCACGTCCGCCGGCATCTGTTCTACCTTGAGTTTTTGGCCGGGGGCGACGCGATACTGCTTGCCTCCGGTTTTTATGACCGCGTACATGGTGGATGCTCCGATTGAGTGATGCGGCCGCGAAGGCTTCGCTGCGAAAGGCTCTGCTCCTGGTGCCCGCAGATCCGCTGCGGCTGACCGCCCCGCAGCACTGCTCCTCGCGGAAAGCTTTGAATTATAGCGGTTTCGTCTTCGGGATGTCAAAGCGCCCGGCGCCATGCGAGCGTGGCGACTTCGCGGCGCAAGGCCGCGGTCCTCGTGGCGGATATCGCGCCTCCATCGGGTACAATCCGCTGCCGCGCGCCCAAGGCCTCCCGGGCGCGCTCGCCACGCCGCCAATAAACCGCCCACGCCCGCTGTGCCGACCCAGTTCGTCATGCAAGCCGTTGCCGAGGAGATGGCGGAGGTCGACCGCGTGCTGCGGTCCAACCTCGGGTCCGACGTGGTGCTGATCCGGCAGGTGGCGGAATACATCATCGGCGGCGGCGGGAAGCGCCTGCGCCCCGCGCTGCTCCTCATGGCCGCCAACGCGTGCGGCTATGCCGGCCACCACCACTACGACCTCGCCGCAGTGGTGGAGATGATCCATACGGCCACGCTGCTGCACGACGACGTCGTCGACGAATCCGATCTGCGCCGCGGCCACGCCACGGCCAACGCGACCTACGGCAACGCCGCGAGCGTGCTCGTCGGCGACTTCCTGTACTCCCGCGCGTTCCAGCTCATGGTCGCCGTCGGGTCGATGCGTGTGCTCGACATCCTGTCGAACACCACCAACACGATCGCCGCGGGCGAGGTCCTGCAGCTCATGAACTCGGGCAACCCGGACCTCACGGAAGCCGCGTATTTCGAGGTCATCGAGCGCAAGACGGCCAAGCTGTTCGAAGCCGCGGCCCAGCTCGGTGCCGTCATCGCCGGGGCGGATCCCGTGCGCGAGGCGGCGCTCGCGGGGTATGGCGCGCACCTCGGCACCGCCTTCCAGCTCGTCGACGACGTGCTCGACTATTCCGGCGATCTCGGCGCCATCGGCAAGAGCCTCGGCGACGATCTCGCGGAGGGCAAGATGACCCTCCCGCTGATCCGCGCCATCGCGGTAGGCACCGACGCCGAGGCGAGCCTCGTGCGCGATGCCATCAAGAGCGGACGGCTGACGGACTTCGGCCCGGTGGTCGACGTGCTGTTGCGCACCGGCGCCCTCGACTACGCACGCGCGCGCGCCGTGCAGGAGAGCGAAGCGGCGAAGGCATGCATCGCGGAGGTGCCCGATTCTCCGCACCGCAAAATCCTGCTAGAATTGGCGTCCTTTGCAGCGAGCCGTTCGTACTGAACTTCAGCACCGAACGCCAGCAACGAACAGCAACCGCATCGCCGCAATACCGGTCGCGAAGCAGCATCATCCCGCGCGATCGAGCCCGTTTTCAGCCGGCCGTTCGCGCCGGCATCGCAACAGTCGGGGTGTAGCTTAGCCTGGTAGAGCGCTACGTTCGGGACGTAGAGGCCGGAGGTTCGAATCCTCTCACCCCGACCATTCCAGGCCTCGCGAACGCGCCTGGTGCCGCTCCCACTCCCTGAGCGCTGCGCGCTCGCGTTGCACGCGTCGCGCAAGCGCCGCGCAGCCCGCGGCAGCAGGGCGCTGCGTCGCCCGTGCGCCGCCCGCGGGACGGACCGTTTCTTGCGAGCGTAGATCGCATGGCAACGAACAACACACCACGATCGCAGCCCAACGCACCCGACCGCCAGGCGACGGGCAACGCGCCATCGCGGCTGCCGCCGCGCAAGGCGTGGCTGATCTTCCTCGCCATGGTGTTCCTGAATTACCTCGTGGCGCGGTACCTCTTTCCGGCGACCGAGTCCGTCACGGTCCCGTACACCGTGTTCAAGCAGCAGGTGGAAAAGGGCAACGTCGCGTCGATCTACAGCCAGGGCACCAGCATCGAGGGCCGCTTCGACACGCCCGTCACCTGGCCGGACGAAGCGGCGAGCAAGGCGGCGCCGCGCAAGGGATTGCCCCCGCAGCTGCCGCCCAAGACGTCCGACACGTTCACCACCGAACTGCCCGCGTTCGTCGATCCCGGTCTCGAGCGCTTCCTGATCGAGCACGGCGTCGAGATCAGCGCGGTCCCGATTCGCCAGGGGAGTCCGTGGGCGACGCTGCTGTTCGGCTTCGGACCGGCGATCCTCATCATCGCCTTCTACGTGTGGCTCTATCGGCGCACGGCCCAGGGCGGCGGCATGGGCGGCATGGGCGGCCTGATGGGCATCGGCAAGAGCAAGGCCCGGCGCTACGACACGAACGCCGACACCCGGGTGACGTTCGACGACGTCGCGGGCATCGACGAGGCGGAGAACGAGCTCGTCGAGATCGTCGATTTCCTGAAGTCGCCCGCGAAGTACACGCGCCTGGGCGGTACCGCGCCGAAGGGCGTGCTGCTGATCGGCGCGCCGGGAACGGGCAAGACGCTGCTCGCCAAGGCGGTCGCCGGCGAAGCCGGCGTGCCCTTCTTCTCGATGAGCGCCTCCGAGTTCGTGGAGATGATCGTCGGCGTGGGCGCGGCGCGGGTGCGCGATCTGTTCAAGCAGGCGCGCGAGCACGCGCCGGCCATCATCTTCATCGACGAGATCGACGCGATCGGCCGCGCGCGCGGCCAGCTCGCGATCGGCGGCGCGAGCGAGCAGGAGCAGACGCTGCAGCAGATCCTCACCGAGATGGACGGCTTCACCGGGCGCGAAGGCATCATCGTGCTCGCCGCGACCAACCAGCCCGACGTGCTCGATCGCGCGCTGCTGCGGCCCGGCCGCTTCGACCGACGCGTGGTCGTCAACCTGCCGGACAAGGCCGGCCGCGAAGCGATCCTGCAGGTGCACACGCGCAAGGTGCCGCTCGCCGGCGACGTGAGCCTCGCCGATCTCGCCGCGGCGACGCCGGGCTTCTCCGGCGCGGATCTCAAGAACCTCGTGAACGAGGCGGCGCTGCTCGCGGCACGGCGCAACGAAGACGCCGTGCGCCAGAAGGACTTCCTCGACGCGCTCGAGAAGATCGTGCTCGGGCCCGAGCGGCCGCTGCTGCTCACGCGCGAGGACCGCGAGCGCATCGCCTATCACGAGAGCGGGCACGCCATCCTCGGCGCTGCTCGTGCCGGGCGCGGATCCCGTGCACCGCGTGAGCATCGTGCCGCGCGGCCAGGCGCTCGGCGTGACGTACCAGCGGCCGCAGACGGACCGCTACAACTACCCGGAAGCCTACCTGCGCGCACGCATCGTCGGCATGCTCGGCGGGCGCGCGGCCGAGGAAGTCGTGTACGGCACGCGCACCACCGGCGCGGAGAACGACATCGAGCAGGCCACCAGTCTCGCGCGCAACATGGTCACCCGCTGGGGCATGAGCGATGCGCTCGGGATGGTGCAGCTCGCGCCGCGGCAGAACCAGTACCTCGGCACCGCCTCCGGCTTCGGCGGCGAGAAACCTTTCAGCGAGGAAACCGCGCGCGTGATCGATGCCGAGGTGCATCGCATCATCAACGACTGCCACGAGCAGGCGAAGCGCCTGCTCGCCGAGCACCGCAAGGCGCTCGACGCGCTGGTCGCAGGCGCTGCTCGCGCGCGAGACGCTCGGCGAGCACGAGATCCTCGAAGTCACCGGGCTCCCGCCGGCGCCGGCGCTGGAAGGCGCACCCTTGCCGATGCGCTGAACGGCCCGGCGCCGCTCATTGCGGCGAGCCGTGCGCCAAGGCGGAACGCAATGGTGCGTGCCGTCAGGCGCGACGCAGCCGCAACGCGTTGGCGATGACGGAAGCCGAGCTCAGGCTCATCGCGAGCGCGGCGATCATCGGCGACAGCAGCCAGCCGGTGAACGGATACAGGACACCCGCCGCGATCGGCACGCCAACGCCGTTGTAGACGAGCGCAAACCCCAGGTTCTGGCGCATGTTGCGCACGGTCGCGAGCGAAAGCATCCGCGCCCGTGCGATCCCGCGCAGATCGCCCTTCACCAGCGTGACCTGCGCGCTCCCCATCGCCACGTCGGTGCCGGTGCCCATTGCGATTCCGACGTCGGCCCTGGCGAGCGCCGGCGCGTCGTTGATGCCGTCGCCGGCCATGGCGACGACCTCGCCCTGCTTCTGCAATTCCTCGACCAGCGCAAGCTTGCCTGCCGGCTTCACTTCCGCGCGCACCTCCGCAATGCCGAGTCGCGAGGCCACGGCCCTCGCCGTCGTCCACCCGTCACCGGTAGCCATGACGACGCGCAACCCGGCCGTCGCGAGCGACCGCAGCGCCCCGGGCGTGCTCGCCTTCACGGGATCGGACACCGCGAGCAAACCCGCGAGCTTGCCGTCGACGGCGAGGTGCATCACGCTCGCGCCCTGGGCGCGCAGCGCTTCCGCCGCGTTCGTGAGCACGTCGACGGGGACGTCGAGCAGGTCCATGAGCGCGCGATTGCCGAGCGCGAGTCGACGGCCGCCGACGACACCGCGTACGCCGATGCCGCTGCCGGACTCGAACTGCTGCGGCTTGTCGAGCGGCAGACGGCGCTCGGTTGCAGCCTTCACGATCGCTGCGGCGAGCGGATGCTCGCTCGCCTGGTCGAGGCTCGCCGCGAGCCGAAGCACCTGGTTCTCGCTGAAGCCCGGGACCGGCACCACGCGATCGAACGCAGGCTTGCCTTGCGTCAGCGTGCCTGTCTTGTCGACGACCAGCGTCGTGACCTTGCGCAGGTTCTCGATCGCCGCCGCATCGCGAAACAGGATGCCGCGAGCTGCGCCGCGCCCCGATGCCACCATGACCGACATCGGCGTCGCCAGACCCAGCGCGCACGGGCACGCGATGATGAGCACCGCCACGGCGTTGATGAGCGCGTACACCCAGGACGGCTCGGGTCCCCACACGCCCCACACGACGAACGTCGCGATGGCGATCGCCACGACGGCCACGACGAAGTAGCCCGCGACCACGTCGGCGAGTCGTTGCATCGGCGCGCGCGACCGCTGGGCCTGGGCAACCATCTGCACGATCTGCGCGAGCACGGTCTGCGCGCCGACGCGCTCCGAGCGCACGACGAGCGCCCCCGACGTGTTGAGCGTCGCCGCGATCACCTTGTCCCCGCTGCGCTTGTCCACCGGCACGGGCTCTCCGGTGAGCATCGATTCGTCGACGGCACTGCTGCCCTCGAGCACGACGCCGTCGACGGGGACCTTCTCGCCGGGCCGCACGCGCAGCGAATCGCCCACGTGGACATGACTCAGCAACACATCCTCTTCGCTGCCGTCCGGCCGAATCCGCCGCGCCGTCTTCGGTGCGAGGCCCAGCAGCGCCTTGATCGCTGCGGATGTCTGGCGAGCGCGCCCGGAGCTCGAGCACCTGCCCGAGCAGCGTGAGGGAGATGATCACCGCCGCCGCCTCGTAGTACACGCCGATGCGCCCCATCGCCATGAACGAAGTCGGGAACGCCTGCGGCGCAACGGTGGCGGCCACGCTGTACGCGAACGCAGCGCCCGTACCGAGCGCGATCAGCGTCCACATGTTCGGGCTGCGCTCGACGATCGATCGTGCGCCGCGCACGAAGAACGGCGCGCCCGCCCACAGCACGATCGGTAGCGAGAGCACGAGCTCGATCCACGTCCGTGCGCCGGGCTCGAGCCCGTGCATGCGGTGACCGAGCATGGCGAGCACGGCGACCGCGATGGTGAGCGGCAGCGTCCACCAGAAGCGCCGCCGGAAATCCGCGAGCTCCGGGTTCTCGTCGTCGCCGAGGGACGGCGATGACCGGCTCGAGCGCCATGCCGCAAATCGGGCAGTGCCCCGGACGGTCGCGCCGGATTTCCGGGTGCATGGGACACGTGTAGACCGTGCCGTCCGGCGCAGGTGGCGACGTTGCGCCCGCCGCGTCGGCTGCTACGCCGTCGTCGCGCGCTGCCGATGCGCGCACCGGCGAGCCGCCGGCATAGGCATGCGAGTGGCGCCCTGGCACGTGGTCGTTCATGGCTCGTCCCCGAGTTGCAGGTCCGGCTGCACACGACCGTGTCGGTTCCCGGTTCCGCGCGCCGGCCAGCCATGCCGAACTTAGTCGGAATTCCCGGGCTCGTCTGCGCGTCTCGTCCCTACGCGAATCGCGCAATGCGCGTGTCACGGGGCGCACGGTGGCACGCGGCGGCGGCGAGCCGCCGTTCGTGCCTGACCGGCAAACTATAATCGGGCCATGCCGAATTCCGCTGCCGAGCCCGCGCGTGCCGCCCCCGCATCCGTCAGCGCGCACACGCCGATGATGCAGCAGTACCTGAAGCTCAAGGCGGAGCATCCGGACAAGCTGCTGTTCTACCGGATGGGCGACTTCTACGAGATGTTCTACGACGATGCCGAGCGCGGCTCGCGCCTGCTCGACATCACCCTCACCGCACGCGGCGCGTCGGCGGGTGCGCCGATTCCGATGGCCGGCGTGCCGTATCACGCCGTCGAGCAGTACCTCGCGCGCCTGATGAAGCTCGGCGAATCGGTCGCGATCTGCGAGCAGATCGGCGATCCCGCGACGAGCAAGGGACCGGTCGAGCGCAAGGTCACGCGCATCGTCACGCCCGGGCACGCTGACCGACGCCTACCTGCTCGATCCGCGGCGCGACGCTCCGCTCGTCGCGGTGAATCCCGCGCGTCATCGTGCCGGCGTCGCCTGGCTCAATCTCGCCTCGGGACGCTTCGTCGTGCAGGAGATCCCGGTCGCCGAGACCGCGGCGCTGCTCGAACGGCTCGACGCTGCCGAGGTGCTGTATCCGGACGGCGCGGGAACGCCGGGCGAAGCCGCGTGGCGCGCGCTGCCCGCGTGGCACTTCGATGCTGCCGCCGCCACGCGCGCGCTCGCGCGACACTTCGAAACGCGCGATCTCGCGGGCTTCGGCATCGCCGACATGGATCTCGCCGTCGGCGCGGCCGGCGCGCTGCTCGCCTACGCGTCGACGCACGCAGCAATCGACGCTGAAGCACGTGCGCACGCTCGCCGTCGAGCAGCGCGGAAGCGAGATCGCGCTCGATGCCGCGACGCGGCGCAACCTCGAGATCACCTCGACCCTGCGCGGCGAGCCCGAGCCGACGCTGCTGTCGCTGCTCGACACCTGCGCGACCGCGGGCGGGAGCCGCATGCTGCGCGAATGGATCACGCGTCCGCTGCGCGACCAGGCGCACGCCGCTGCGCGTCACGCCGCCGTCGCGACGTTACGCGAGGCAGGTGCAACGCGACGCGCGCTCGCCGCGCTTGCTCGCCAGGACGGCGGACATCGAGCGCATTGCCGCGCGCATCGCCTTGCGCAGCGCACGGCCGCGCGATCTGTCCGGCCTGCGCGACACCCTCGCGCGCGCGCCGGAGCTTCACGCCACCCTCGGTCAAGCCGTGCCGCCCGAAGGTGCGTCGCCGCTTCTCGCGAGCGTGGCGGCGAACCTCGCCGTCGATGCGCAATGGCTCGCGCTCCTGCAGCGCGCCATCGCGAGCGAGCCTTCCGTGCAGTTGCGCGACGGCGGCGTGATCGCGCCCGGCCACGACGCGGAGCTCGACGAACTGCGCTCCATCGACGCGCACTGCGGCGAGTACCTGCTGCAGATGGAAGCGCGCGAGCGCGAGCGCACCGGCATCGCCGGTCTCAAGGTCGAGTACAACCGCGTGCACGGCTTCTACATCGAGGTCACGCACGCCCACGCCGCCAAGGTGCCCGACGACTACCGCCGGCGCCAGACGCTCAAGAATGCGGAGCGCTACATCACGCCCGAGCTCAAGGCCTTCGAGGACAAGGCGCTGTCCGCGCAGGAACGCGCGCTCGCACGCGAGCGGGCGCTGTTCGAGGCGCTTGCTGGAGGCGCTCGCGCCCGCGATCCCGGCGTTGCAGCAGTGCGCGACGGCCATCGCGACACTCGACGTGCTCGCGTGCTTCGCCGAGCGCGCCGAGGCGCTCGACCTCGTGCAGCCCTCGTTCACGAGCGCGACGTGCCTCGACATCCGCGGCGGCCGGCACCCCGTGGTGGAACGACAGGTCGAAGCGTTCATCCCGAACGATCTCGAGCTCCGGCCCGACCGCCGGCTCCTCGTCGTCACCGGTCCGAACATGGGCGGCAAGTCGACCTACATGCGCCAGGCCGCGGTGATCGCGCTGCTCGCGTACTGCGGATGCTTCGTGCCGGCGCGGGCCGCGACGCTCGGACCGCTCGACGCGATCTACACGCGCATCGGTGCGGCCGACGATCTTGCCGGCGGGCGATCCACGTTCATGGTGGAGATGACGGAGGCCGCCGCGATCCTCAATCGCGCGACGGCGCAGAGCCTCGTGCTGATCGACGAGATCGGACGCGGCACGTCCACGTTCGACGGCCTGGCGCTCGCCTGGGCGATCGCGCGCGATCTCGTCGAGCGCAACCGCTGCCTCGCGCTCTTCGCGACGCATTACTTCGAGCTGACCGCGCTGCCCGCCGAAACCGAGGGTTGCGCGAACCTGCACTTCGACGCCGTCGAGCACGGCGACGGCATCGTGTTCCTGCACGCGGCGGAGGACGGCCCCGCGAATCGCAGCTACGGCCTGCAGGTGGCGAAGCTCGCGGGCGTGCCCGGCGAGACGGTGCGGCGGGCGCGAACGCTATCTCGCACGCCTCGACAAGTTCAACGCGCGCTCGACGCCGCAGGGCGACCTGTTCGCACCGGCTGCCGCCGACGAAAGCACGTCCGCGGGCGAGCCACGGGAAGCGGCGGGCGAGGCGAACGCGGCGCTTGCGCAGGCGCTCGCAGCACTCGATCCCGATGCGATGACCCCGCGCGACGCGCTGGCGGCGCTATACGAGCTCAAGCGTCTGCTGAAGGGCTAGCTGCAGCTGCGGCGGCGAAAAGCGGGGTTTCGACCTGTCGCCGAATCAGTGATGATGCTCGCCCGCACCGTGCACGTGCCCGTGGGCGACTTCCTCCTCGGTGGCCGGCCGCACGTCGACGATCTGGCAATCGAAGCGCAGGCGCTTGCCGGCCCAGGGATGATTGCCGTCGAGCACGACCTTGCCGTCGGCGATGTCGGTCACGGTGTACACCATGCCCTCCCCTTCGGCATCGTCGGGGTTGGCATACGCCTCGAACTGCATGCCCACCTCGACCTCGGGCGGCAGGCGGTCGGCCGGCTCGACCTTCACGAGCTCGGGGTCGTATTCGCCGAACGCGTCGACGGCATCGACGGAAACGGAGATGCTGTCGCCCGCCGTCCTGGCGTTGAGCGCCTCCTCGAGCTTGGGCAGCATGCCCGAATGGCCGCCATGGAGGTACGCGATCGGCTCGTCGGTCGATTCGAGCAGCGTGCCCTCGCTGTCGTAGAGCTCGAACGTGAGCGTGACCACGGTGTTGGTGAAGACGTTCATGACGTACCTCGAAGCAGGGGATGGATGAGAGACGCGAAACGCCGCGCGGGGTTCGCGTGAAGGCGGGCTGGCCCGCCATTCTAGCCTACCGGCCCCGCCTATAATCCGGGGATGGCCGCTGCGTCCGCTTCGCCCGTTCCGTCGCGCCGAGCGGCTGCACCGCGCCCTGCCGCGGCGTCCCTGCTGGGCGGGCAGTCCGTCGCAGCGTTCCTGCGGCGCTGCTGGCAGAAGGAAGCGCTGCTCGTGCGCGGCGCGCTGCCCGGCTTCCGCGGCTTCCTCGGTCGCGACGAGCTCATGCAGCTCGCGCGGCGCGACGATGTCGAGTCGCGCCTCGTCGTGCGCGACGGCGCGCGCTGGAGCCTCGCGCATGGTCCGCTCCGGCGCCGCGATGTCGAGCGCCTGCCGGCGCGCAACTGGACGCTGCTCGTGCAGGGCGTCAACCTGCACGTCGCTGCGGGCGACGCGCTGCTGCGGCAGTTCGCGTTCATCCCCTACGCGCGGCTGGACGATCTCATGGTGAGCTACGCCGCGCCGGGCGGCGGCGTGGGCCCGCATCTCGACGCCTACGACGTGTTCCTGCTCCAGGGCGAAGGCCGCCGGCGCTGGCGCTACGGCCGCCAGCAGGACCCGACCTTCCGGCCCAACCTGCCGCTGCGCATCCTGCGCCGGTTCGCGCCGGCCGCCGACGAGGTGCTGCACCCGGGCGACATGCTGTATCTGCCGCCCGAGTACGCGCACGACGGCGTGGCGCTCGACGCGTGCACGACGTACTCGATCGGCTTTCGCGCGCCGCTCGCCAACGAGATCGCCACCGCGTTCCTCGACTGGATGCGCGACACGGTCGAGCTGCGCGGGCGCTACGCGGACCCGGATCTCGCGCCCGTGCGCGAGCCCGCGCGCATCGGCCGCGCGATGCAGCGCAAGGTCGCGCGCATCCTGCGCGGCGTGCGCTGGAACGACGAAGCCGTCGCGCGCTTCCTCGGCGCGTGGCTGTCGGAGCCGAAGCCGAGCGTGTTCTTCGCTGCACCGGAATCGCCGCCTGGCCTCGTCGCCTTCCGACGCGCCGCGCTGCGCGCGGGCATCGCGCTCGACCGGCGCACGCAGCTCCTCTACGACGACGACGCGATCTACATGAACGGCAGCGCGCACCCGTGGCCGGAAGGACGGCGCGCGGCGCTCGAAGCGCTTGCGAATGCGCGCAGCCTCGCCGGCGGCGCGCTCGGCAACGCCGGCGCCGCCACGGTGGCGCTGCTTCACGAGTGGTACTGCAACGGTTTCCTCCACCTCGCATCGCGCCCATGAACACCGATCAATCCCCGTCGCCCGTGCCGAACGAGCACGTCGTCGCTACCGTCGCAGCGCAGGTCGAGGCGATCGACATGCTGCTGCCCCTCGCGCGCCGCAGCGTATGCGTGTTCGATGTGGATCTCGCGCACATGGGATGGAACACGCAGGCCCGCGCGACCGCGCTGGATGCATTCCTGCGGCGCGATCCGCAGGCGCGCCTGCGCATCGTCGTGCACGACACGCAATACCTCGAGCAGTCGTGTGCGCGCATCGCGAATCTGCTCCTGCGCCACGCCGAGGCCATCGAGATCCGGCGCAGCGGGCCTCGCGCGCGCGGCGCGATGGATCCGCTCGCTGATCGTCGACGAGCGGCACTTCGTGCACCGCTTTCACATCGATCAGCCGCGTGCCGCCGTTGCGCGTGGAGCAGCCGGCGCGTGCGCGGCCGCTCCTCGAGCGGTTCGAGGAGATCTGGGCCACCGGCGAGCCCGGCGTGGGCGCCACCGTGCTTGGGCCTGTAGGCGCCAGCCTCGTGTGGCCCGATTCGCAACAGCCTGCGACACCGAGCGTTTTGCGGCGCACAAACCCCTTTTAAAACAAGGCAATCTGTGCTACATTAACTTGTTCGGCCGACGCGGGCGAATCAAGCGACACAAACTGCGACACATGCGGGCCCGCGCGGACCGATCGACAACTATTCCACGTCCATCAAGGAAGATCCAAATGAACAAGTCGCTCCTCCTCGTCGCCGCGCTGGCTCTCGCCGTGAGCGCGTGCAGCGAGCAAAAGCCTGCCGCTCCCGCATCGTCCACGACCACGACCACCACGCCAGCGGCTCCCGCCCCCGCTGCAGCTCCGGCTGCCGCGCCCTCGGCTGATGCCGCCAAGCCCGCCGACGCCGCCGCTGCGCCGGCCGCTGCCGATGCAATGAAGTCCGCTTCCGACAGCGCCAAGTCCGCCGCCGACAGCGCCAAGGATGCTGCTGCCGCTGCCAGCGACGCCGCCACCAAGGCGAACGAAGCCGCCGGCGCCGCCAAGGACGCAATGAAGAAGTAAGCAGCACCGCACCAACGAAAAAGGCCAGCTCGCGCTGGCCTTTTTCGTTCCTGGAGCCCGTTGCTCGAACCTCGTTGGCTACAGCGGCGCCCCGATGCGCCGCGCCACCTCGCGGTAGTGCTCGATCACCTCGCCGAGATCCCGGCGGAAGCGGTCCTTGTCGAGCTTCTCGCGCGTCTTCGCGTCCCACAGCCGGCAGCCGTCCGGCGTGAACTCGTCGCCGAGCACGAGCGGTCCCTTCGGGTCTTCCTTGAGGTGCCCGAACTCGAGCTTGTAATCGACGAGATCGATGCCCGCCTGCCCGAACATCGGTTTCAGCAGCGCGTTCACGCGGTGCGTGAGGCGCTTCATCTCCTCGATCTCCTGCGCGCTCGCCCACCCGAGCACGCGGATGTGATCCTCGTTCACCAGCGGATCGTGCAGCGCGTCGCTCTTCAGGAAGAACTCGAAGATCGGCTCCGACAGCCGCGTGCCCTCCTCGATGCCGTAGCGCTTGGCCATCGAGCCCGCGCACACGTTGCGCACCACGCATTCGACCGGCAGCATCTTCATCGCCTTCACGAGCGACTCGCGCTCGTTCACCACCTGCACGAAGTGCGTCGGAACGCCGGCCGCCGCGAGCTTGCCCATCACGTAGGCGTTGATCTTGTTGTTGGTCTCGCCCTTGAGATCGAGCTTCGCGAGCTTCACGCCGTCGAAGGCGGACACGTCGTCGCGATAATGCATGATGAGCCGGTTGGGATCGTCGGTTGCGTAGACGGTCTTCGCCTTGCCGCGGTACAGCTCCTCGCGCTTTTCCATGGACTCTCCCGTGTTCTCTCGGTGCACGCCCCGCATCGGCGCGCGCCGTTGCTGCCGCTTCAGCAATCGCGCCAGGCGAAACCCATCGCCTGGTCCGCGATGCCGATCCAATCGTGTTCGCATCCGAGCGCCCCGGCAAGCGCGGCGCGCGCGTGCTCCGGCGTGTTGTTCTGCTGCGAAAGGTGCGCGGCGACGACGTGCCTCAAGGCCGACGTGTCGATGCGCTTGAGGAGCTCCGCCGCGGCGTCGTTCGCGAGATGACCGAAGCGCCCCGCGATGCGCTGCTTGAGCGGCCAGGGATAGTCGCTCCCGGCGAGCAGCGCAGGATCGTGGTTGCACTCGAGCACGAGCGCCTCGCAGCCGGAGAGGCTCGCCTCGACGTACGGCGTCGACACGCCGATGTCGGTGAGCACGCCGAGGCGCCGCGCGCCATCCGAAAGCACGAACTGCACGGGCTCGCGTGCATCGTGGGGCACCGGGAACGGCCGCACCTCGATGTCGCCGATGGCGAACGCAGTCGTGGCTGTCGAACCCGTAGACGCGCTCGCAGCCCTCGAACCGCGGGGCCGTAGCGGTCAGGGTGCCGAACGTCGCCCACACGGCGGTGCCGTACTTCGCCGCGAACGCAGGCACGCCGCCGACGTGATCCGAGTGCTCGTGCGTGACGATGATCGCGCTCACCTCGTGCGGGTGCACGCCGTGGCGCGCGAGGCGCGCGGCGGCATCGCGCACGCCGAAACCGCAGTCGATCATGATGCAGGTCGAGCCCGCCTGCACCACGAGCCCGTTGCCTTCGCTGCCGCTGCCTAGGGATGCGAAGCGCACGATCCGGCAGCGAAGGGGGCGGGGCGCGCCGGCATGGGAGCGGCGTTACTTGAGCTGGTCGCGAAGCAGCGCGAGGATCCGGCCCGCGGTCGGCGACTTGTCGGTTGCCCCTTCCGCGTTCTGCACCACGACGGCGCTCACGCTCTGCGAGCTCTGGGTGACCACGATGCGGTACTGCTCGGGCTTCTCGGTCTTGTCGCGCCAGAACGCGAGTCGCGACATGAAGCCTTCGTCCTTCTTCACGGCATCCGGATCGGCGTAGCGCACGAAGTACTCGCCCTTCGAGCGGTCGCGGTCGACGACGGTGAAGCCGACGCGATCGAGCGACAGGCCGACGCGGCGCCAGGCGCGGTCGAACGTGTCGTCCACCACCAGCCGCGTGGTGCCGTCGGCAGCGGTTTCGATGCGCGCCCGCTCGGGCTGGTTCGCGAGCGCCTGCAGCTCGGCGGGTGCCTGCGTCTCCGTAGCCCCGAAGCGCACGAGGAGGCGCGTGAGGAATTCCGCCTCGAGCCCCGGATTCGGCGGCAGCACCGCCCACGCGAATGCCACCGGCGAGCCCTGGCTCATGGCGGTGGGCATCTGCTCCATGCCGCGATGCGACAGGTAGATCTCCACCGTGCCGGGATCCGCGCCCCGCTCGATGCGGGTGCGGAACTTGTCGCGCTTGTACGTGGTGTAGAGCACGTCTGCGATCTTGCCCAGCTGCTTGCGCAGGAAGTCCTGCGGGATGTCGGCGCGGTTCTCGGCCCAGTCGGTTTCGATGACGCCGATCTGCGGCTGATCGATCGCGATCGCGAACCCGTTGTCCTGCCAGAACTGCCGGATGATCGTCATCGCCTGCTCCGGCGTCGTCTTGGCGACGATCCAGCGCTCCGTTCCCGCGCGCACGATGCGTGCGTCCGCGTTGATCTTCGGTGCGATCTCCTGGCCCGTCGCCGGGCGGTTGGGATCGCGCGCCGCCAGCGCGGAGGCGGTCGTCGCGTTGTAGCGATCGTCGTATTGCGGCGTCGTGAGGTCGGGCGGGATCTCGAGCGCGGGCGCGCTCGCCGACGACTGGTAATCGATCTTCTTGCCGGCCGAGGACATCGACTCGCAGCCGGAGACAGCGAACGCGATCAGCAGGGCAGCAACGAGCGCGCGCACCGGCGCGGACAGCGAAACAGCGACGTGCATGGAGTACCTTCGGATCAGGTGAGACAGCCGGCTTCGCGCAACGCGCTGCGCACGGCCTCGTGATACTGCGGCGACAGGGGCGTGAGCGGCAGCCGCAGTTCGTTCTCGATGAGCCCCATCTCGGCGAGCGCCCACTTGACGGGGATCGGATTGGCCTCGACGAAGAGCTTGCGATGCAACGGCAGCAGCCGATCGTTGCAGGCGCGTGCGCGACGCACGTCGCCGGCGAGCGCGGCCGCGCACATCTCGCTCATGAGGCGCGGCGCGACGTTCGCGGTGACGGAGATGACGCCGTGCCCGCCCACGAGCATCAGCGGCAGCCCGGTGAGATCGTCGCCGCTGTAGACCGCGAACCCGGTACGGCCCGCCAGCTGCAAGCCGCGCAAGAGCTCGCTGCCGCGACCGAGATCGCCGGTTGCATCCTTGAGCCCGACGATGCCCGGCACCTCGGCGAGGCGCAGCGCCGTCTCGTTGCCGAGATCGGCGACGGTGCGTCCGGGCACGTTGTACATGATGAGCGGCAGGTCGACCTTTTCCGCGATGGCGCGGAAATGCCGATACAGCCCTTCCTGCGTGGGCTTGTTGTAGTACGGCACGACGGACAGCGCAGCCGCGACGCCGACGGACTTGGCGTAGGCGGTGAGCTCGATCGCTTCCGCGGTCGAGTTGGCACCGGTGCCGGCGACGATCGCGATGCGTCCGCGCGCGTGCTCGACCGCGGTCGCGATGAGCTTGCGATGCTCCTCGAAATCGACCGTCGGCGATTCGCCCGTCGTGCCGACGATGACGATGCCCGCCGTACCGTTTTCGATGTGGAATTCGATGAGGCGAGAAAGCGCGCCGTGATCGAGGGCGCCGCCCGCCCGCATGGGCGTGGCGATGGCTACGAGACTGCCGGTGAGCATAGGGGGAAGTGCTCGGAAAAGTCGGATTCTAACCCAACGGCGGGCCGTCGCGCGTCAGGGCAGCGCCACCGGCCACGGGCGCGCCGGATCGACCGCCGCGATGCGCTGGATCACGGCCGGCCGGGGGCCGCCGCGCACCTCGCCCTGCTCGAACCCGAGCACGACGAGATCCCGACCGAACGCGGCAAGCAGCTCGCCGGGCTCGAGCAGGAACGCCGGATTCGAGGGTCGCCCGTAGCGTTCGTTGCCGCGGGCGAACGTCTCGTAGAGCAGCACCCCGCCGGGCGCGAGCGCTGCGCGCAGGTGCTGCAACGACGGCCGGTGCAGGTAATTGGTCACGACGATCGCATCGAAGCGCGCGTCGCGAAGCGGCCAGGAGCCGGCCTCGAGATCCACGCAGCGCGTCTCGACATTCGCCACCGTGGCGAGACCGGCGACGAGGCTCGCGTCGCGATCGACCGCGACCACGCGCGCCCCGCGCGCCGCGAACCAGCGGGCGTGACGACCGGCGCCGCAGGCGAGATCGAGCACCGAGGCGCCTGCAGGCACGAGCGCGCCGAAGCGCACGATCCACGGCGAGGGTTGGCTATCGTGCACGTGGCCCGGCGCAGCGCTCGTCATGGGGTCACCTCGGGGTCTCGCTTCGGGCCGGATGCGTCATGGGATCACCTCGTGGTCCCGCTTCGGGCCGCGTGGGTTGCCGGCGCGCTCGACGGCGGCGGCTGCCCGCGAAGGGGCTTGGCGCGCTCGCGTTTGCGGGCCGGCACAGGCGCCGCGGCGTCGCGCGTGGTCGCGGCCTCGGCCGCGAGCCACTCCACGAACGCGTCGACGTCGGGCCGGTCGTGCGCACGCGCCGAGCGCAGCGCGAAGTATGCGCGCGAGCTCTCGGCCATCGCGGGGAAGGGACTCGCGAGGTGCCGATCGGCGAGGTAGCGCTCCACGAGCGGGCTGCGCCCGAGCGCGATGCCCTGCCCCTCGACCGCCGCCTGGATCATGAGGTCGTACTGGTTGAACCGCATCGAGGCGGCAGGGACGAGATCCGGGACGCCATTGGCCGCGAGCCACACGGACCAGTCGAGCCACGGATACCGGCCCTGCTCGTCGCTGAAGTGCAGCAGCGCGTGGCGGGCGAGATCGGCGGGCTTCTTCAGCGGCCGCGTGCGATCGCGCAGCAACGCCGGCGCGCACACCACCTGCAGCCGCTCGCCGAACAGGCGCGGCGCATCCGGCGGAGCGGCGGCTTCCGGACAGTAGCGAATCGCAAGATCGATGCCCTCCCGCTCGAGGTCGATGATGCGGTTGTTCGCCGACAGGAACACGTCGGTGCCCGGATGGCGCGCGCGGAACTGCGGCAGACGCGGCAGCAGCCACAGCGAGGCGAACGCGATCGTCGTCGACACCACCAGCGGGCGGGCCTTCGCGTCCTGGCGAATGCGCTCGGCCGCGCGCGCGAGCGCGTCGAGGGTCACCACCGCGGTCTCGTAGAGCACCCGCCCGGCCGCCGTGAGCTCGATCGAACGATGCCGGCGCACGAACAGCCGCGTGCCGAGCTCGTCTTCGAGCGTCTGGATCTGTCGCGACAGCGCCGATTGCGTCAGATGCATCTCCTCGGCAGCGCGGGTGAAGCTCGCGTGCCGGGCGGCGGCCTCGAAGCCTTCGAGGAAGCCGAGCGACGGCATCCGCGCGCCGCCGGGCCGGCGGATCGTGTCACCTGCCATTCGCAATTCTCATGGCATCGATGCGAACTTTGCGTTTGCGGCCGCCCTTCGCCGCTCGGATACTGGAGTCGCTGCACGGCCCCGGTTCTTCCGACGTCCCATGCAGCCCGTGCATGTTACCAGCGATTGGCCCGAAGCGAGGAGGTTGCCATGCCCCACACCGATCCCGAAATCACGCGCGCCGCGCTCTCGCGCGACGCATTGCTCGTGCTCGACGATGCGCAGGGCGTCGCCGTCGCGGTCGACGCGGGCATGATCTGGCTCACGCTGCAGCACGACACGCGGGACATCTTCGTCGGCGCCGGCGAACGATTTCGCATCGACCGCCCCGGCCGTACCGTGATCATGGCGCACGAGCCGGCGTCGCTGCGCCTGATGCGCCCGGCCGGATTCCGCGCCCTGCGCGCGGCGGCCGCTGCGATCGCGCGTGCGTTGCGCCGCGTGCCGGCCCGGTCGCGTCGCGCAGCCGTGCCTTACTACTGAAGGTTTGCGTGCGGCTTCGACCCGGCGCGCGAGCGCGTCAGAGCATGCGGCGCAAGGTGTTGTCGCGCACCATGAACTGATGCCACAGCACGGCCGCCACGTGCAGCGCGATGGCGCCGATCATCACGTCGCCGAGGAACCCGTGGACGTCCTCCAGCCGGTGCGTGAGCGCCTTGTCCGGCGCGAGGAACGTCGGCAGGGTCGCGCCGAAGAGGCTCACGCTGCGGCCATCGGTCTGCACCATGACCATGCCCAGCACCGGCAGCACGATCAGCAGCAGGTAGAACACGGCATGCAGGACCTGCGAGGCCTGGTGTTGCCACTGCGGGGGCGCGGGCGTGATCGGCGGGGGCACGTTGCGCAGCCGCAACGCGATGCGCAGCCACATCAGGATGAAGGCGACGAGCGCCACCTGCTGGTGCCACACGCGCAGATTGCCGCGCAGCGCGCTGCCGCGCGGGGCGTACTCGCGCGTCTCGATGAACACGAGTGCGACGATCACGAGGGCCGCAATCAGCCAGTGCAGCAGACGTGGACCGAGCCCGAAGCGCTCGGCCGTGTTGTTCCAGGCCATGATCTCCTTTCGATGGTGCCGCGCGACGGCGGCGAAGTTGATTCCGGTCGGCAGCGGATACGCCGTTCGAGCGCGGCATCGCCTGACAGACCCCGGCGCCGCACGCGCGTTCCGCGCCGGAACATCCCGTCGCACGCCCCGAACCCGTTGACTCCGAGTAAGACGCGCGCGTTTTGCCCAGAGCAAGGCTTGCTGGCCTACGCCTTGGCGAACGCGATCTCCCCGCCGGTCGACTGCACGTTGACCGTATCGCCGGGCGCGAACTTGCCCGACAGGATCTCCTTGGCGAGCGGGTTCTCGATCTCCTGCTGTATGGCGCGCTTCAACGGCCGCGCGCCGTACACCGGGTCGAAGCCCGCCTGTGCCACGGAGTTGAGCGCCGCGTCCGAGAAGTGGACATGGATGTCCATCTTCGCGAGCCGCTGCTCGAGGATGCGCAACTGGATGCGCGCGATGTTCGCGATCTCTCCCTGCCCGAGCGGATGGAACACGACGATCTCGTCGATCCGGTTCACGAACTCCGGCCGGAAATGCGTCTTCACTTCCGCCATCACCGCGATCTTGATCAGCGCCTGCTCCTCGCCGCTGTCGGCCATCTGCTGGATCTTGTGCGAGCCGAGGTTCGACGTCATCACGATCACCGTGTTCTTGAAGTCGACCGTGCGGCCCTGCCCGTCGGTCATGCGGCCGTCGTCGAGCACCTGCAGCAGCACGTTGAACACGTCCGGGTGCGCCTTCTCGACTTCATCGAGCAGGATCAGGCTGTAGGGCTTGCGCCGCACGGCCTCGGTGAGATAGCCGCCTTCCTCGTAGCCGACATAACCGGGCGGCGCGCCGATCAACCGCGCCACCGAGTGCCGCTCCTGGAACTCGGACATGTCGATGCGGATGAGATGCTGCTCCGAATCGAACAGGAACTCGGCGAGCGCCTTGCACAGCTCCGTCTTGCCCACGCCCGTGGGCCCGAGGAACAGGAACGAGCCGTACGGCCGGTTCGGATCCGCGAGGCCCGAGCGCGAGCGCCGGATCGCATCGGACACGAGACGCACCGCTTCGTCCTGGCCGACCACGCGCTTGTGCAACGCATCTTCCATGTGCAGGAGCTTGTCGCGCTCGCCCTGCATCATCTTCGACACCGGGATGCCCGTGGCGCGCGACACGACCTCCGCGATCTCCTCGGCACCGACCTCGGTGCGCACCAGCCGGAAGCGCTGCGCCTGCTCCTTGTCCTCGACGGCGTCGGCCTTCTTGAGCTGCGCTTCGAGCTGCGGCAGCTGGCCGTACTGCAGCTCCGACATCTTCTGCCAGTCGCCCTTGCGCCGCGCCTCTTCCATCTGGAGCTTGATCTTGTCGATCTCCTCCTTGATGTGCTGCGTGCCCTGCACCATCGCCTTCTCGGCCTGCCAGATCTCGTCGAGATCCGCGTACTCGCGCTCGAGCCGCGCGATCTCCTGGTTGATGAGATCGAGGCGCTTGCGCGAAGCCTCGTCGGTCTCCTTCTTCACCGCCTCGCGCTCGATCTTCAACTGGATGAGGCGCCGGTCGAGACGGTCCATCGACTCGGGCTTCGAGTCGATCTCCATCTTGATGCGCGCCGCGGCCTCGTCGATCAGGTCGATCGCCTTGTCGGGCAGGAAGCGGTCGGTGATGTAGCGATGCGAAAGCTCCGCGGCCGCCACGATGGCGGGGTCGGTGATCTCGACGCCGTGATGGATCTCGTAGCGCTCCTGCAGGCCGCGCAGGATGGCGATCGTCGCCTCGACCGACGGCTCGTCGACGAGCACCTTCTGGAACCGGCGCTCGAGCGCGGCGTCCTTCTCGACGTACTTGCGGTATTCGTCGAGCGTGGTCGCGCCTACGCAATGCAGCTCGCCGCGCGCGAGCGCGGGCTTCAGCATGTTGCCGGCGTCGATCGCGCCTTCGGCCTTGCCGGCGCCGACCATCGTGTGCAGCTCGTCGATGAACACGATCGTGCGGCCTTCGTCGGCGGCGATGTCCTTGAGCACCGCCTTCAGCCGCTCCTCGAACTCGCCGCGGTACTTGGCGCCGGCGAGCATCGCCGCCATGTCGAGCGAGAGCACGCGCTTGTTCTTGAGCGTCTCCGGCACCTCGCCGTTGACGATGCGCTGCGCGAGGCCTTCGACGATCGCGGTCTTGCCCACGCCGGGCTCGCCGATCAGCACGGGATTGTTCTTGGTGCGCCGCTGCAGGATCTGGATGGTGCGGCGGATCTCGTCGTCGCGACCGATGACCGGATCGAGCTTGCCTTCGCGCGCGCGCTCGGTGAGGTCGATCGTGTACTTCTTGAGTGCCTCGCGCTGGCCTTCGGCTTCCTGGCTTTCGACGTTGCCACCGCCGCGCACGGCCTCGATGGCGGACTCGAGCGCCTTGCGGGTGAGGCCGAGCTCCTTCAGCAGCCGTCCGGTGTCGCCCTTGTCCCCGGTGAGTGCGAGCAGGAAGAGCTCGCTCGCGATGAACTGGTCCCCGCGCTTGGATGCTTCCTTGTCCGTCAGGTTGAGCAGGTTGTTGAGATCGCGCGACAGGCCGATCTCGCCGCCCTGGCCCTCCACCTTGGGCAGCCGCTCGATCGCCTGCGCGAGCGATGTCTTGAGCCGCGGCACCGGCACCCCGGAGCGCGACAGCAGCGACGCGGTGCCGCCATCCTCCTGGTTGAGCAGGGCGAGCAGCAGGTGCTGCGGCTCGATGAAGCCGCTGTCGTGGCCGAGCGCCATGCTCTGGGCATCGGCGAACGCCTGCTGGAACTTGGTGGTGAGCTTGTCGAAGCGCATGGAAAGACCCCGTCCTGTTTCCGGTTACATCCGAGATGGGGAAGCGGCCCCGCGATTTCAAGCGGGCCGCAGGCCGACGGGAAGTTGGACCGCGTGGGCGGGCCGCGTGCGCAGCGGCCCTCGCCCGCAGCTGGCCGCATCCGCCGTCGACGTCCTGGGCCGCCGATTGCCGCAGCTTGGCGAGCACGCCCCGCTCGTTGAGCGCGCGGGCCATGGCGGTCGCGCGCGCGGCGTCCGGCCGCTGGAAGGCGAGGCCGGGGACGTGATTCCAGGGGATCAGGTTCATCACCGCGTACTTGCCGCGCAGCAGGGCGACGATGCGCTCGACCTCGTCGTCGCCGTCGTTGATGCCCGCAAGCAGCGTCCACTGGTACTGGATGGGGTAGTGCGTGAGTCGTGCATAGGCCTCGCCGCGCTCGGCGAGCTCGGCGGGCTCGATGCGCGGCGCACGCGGCATCAGGCTCGCGCGCTTGTCCGCGTACGTCGAGTGCAGCGACAACGCGAGCGCGGGCCGCACGCGCAACCCCGGCAGGCGCTCGAGCACGCGCCGGTCGCCCACGGTCGAGAGCACGAGGTCCTTGTGGGGAACGAGCCCTTCGCGTCCGAGCAGATCGATGGCCGCGAGCACGTTGTCGAGGTTGTGCGCGGGCTCGCCCATGCCCATGAACACGACCTTGCGCACGCTGCGCAGCGTTCGCGCCAGCGCCACCTGGGCCACGATTTCCGCGCTTCCGAGGTGTCGTTGCAGACCATCGCGTCCGGTCATGCAGAACGCACAACCGACCGCACAGCCCACCTGCGTCGAAACGCACAGGCCCTGTTTGGGCAACAGCACGCTTTCGACGGTCTCGCCATCGGCGAGCTCGAGGAGCAGGCGCTCGGCGCCGTCCTCGGCCGGGTGGCGCGAGCGCAGGCGGGCAAGGCCGCCGAGCTCGTCCGCGATTCGGGGCAGCGCATCGCGCAACGCACGCGGCAGGAACGCCTCGGGCGTGCGCGGTCCCGAGTCGAGCGGGAGCGCCCGGGTCCACGCCCGCAGCACCAGCCGCGCGTGGCACGGCTTGGCGCCGAGCGCCGCAAGGCGCTCGTGCACGTCTTCGAGTCTCATGGGCGGGTCTTCGGGGGAAGGCCGGATCGTCGCCGGTCGCGCGAGCGCGCGACAGCCGGGGTCCGGGCGCGCTAGCATATCGGGCATCATGTCGCAATCGCCTCAGTCACCTCAACCGCCTCATTCGCCCTCCAACGAGCCCGCACCCACGTCGACACCGCCGCGCGAGGCGACCTTCGGCCAGGTCGTCAGCGCCGTGTTCTGGAGCTTCTTCGGCGTACGCAAGGGCAAGGCCATGCAGCGCGATGCCGTCACCATCAAGCCGCTGCAGGTCGTGATCGTCGGCCTCGCGCTTGCCGCGATCTTCGTGCTCACGCTGCTGCTGCTCGTGCGCTTCATCCTCAGTCACGCCGCGTAAGCCTGCGCAGCGCGGCAAGCAACGCTCACTTCCCCGCGAGGCGGCCGAGGGCACGCGCCGCGCGCGCGAGCTCGTCGTCGGTGGTGAGCACGTCCGGGCACAGCCGCAGCCACTCGCCGCGTGCGTCCGCAATCACCTGCGCGTCGCGCAACGCCTTCGCCCACTCCTGCGCCCGCGGATCGCGCACCGTCACGAACGCGCCGTAAGCGCTCGTGCCGCCGCGCGCGCCGATGCCCTCCCCGTTCAGCATCGCCACGAGCCGCTGCTGCGATTGCAGGCTGCACTCGCGCAGGCGCCGCGGACCCACGCCCTGCACGAAGAGCTGCCCGGCACGCGCCTGGTAGAACGGCAGGATGGCGGGCGTCGATTCCATCCAGCCGTCGCCTCCGGGCGCGTACTCGGGAGGATCGGGACGCGCGTAGTCCTGCGGCGACGCCTTCGCGAACCAGCCTACGTCGAGCGTGCGCAGTCCTGCATCGAGGTGGCGCGGATGCACGTACAGGTAGCACGCGCCCGGGCCGCCGCGCATGTACTTGTAGCTGCCGCCCACCGCGAAATCGACGTCGAGCGCTGCGAGATCGACGGGCATCGCACCCAGCGAGTGATACACGTCGAGCAGGACCTGCGCGCCGCATGCGTGCGCGTGCCGTACGACGACCGGCAGCTCCGGCAGCACCTGCCCCGTCTGGAACATCACGCTCGACAGCACGGCGAGATCGACGCCGGGCACGATCGCCGCGCGCACCGCGTCGGCGCTGAAGAGACCGTCGGCATCCGGCTCGACCCACGCGAGCTCGATGCGTCCCCGTCGCGCGTACTCGCGCAGGACGATGTCGAGCGAGTCGAACTCGCCGCGCGTGGCCACCACGCGCAACCGGCGGTCCCAGGCGTTGAGCACCGCGCGCAATCCCTGCCCCGCGCTCGTCTTCGGCACGATCGCATCCGCGCGTTGCACTTCGAGCAACACCGCCAGGCGGCGGCGATACGCTTCGATCTCCGCACTCCACGCGTCCCACGCGTCGCCGAGATTGGCGTACCACGCGTCCGTCGCCTCGCGCACGTCATCGGCCATCGCATCCGGCGGCCGGCCGAGGGAGTGATTGGCGAGATAGACGCGACCCGCCGCGCGATCCAGCACGCGCGTGAAGAGCGGCCGGATGTGCGCGTCGATCGCCGTGGGGGTGAGCGGGCCTTCGGGAAGCTTCGACAGCGCCCGTGCAACCGGATGGGCGAGCTCGATCATGCGCGCCCCCACGGACAACGCGCTCGGCGGCGCACGTCGACTGCGTTGCCGCACGCCGGCGTCATGGCGGCCGCGTGCCGATCACCGTACGCACGTCGATCAGCTCCGGGAAGAAACGATGATCGAGCACGCGCCGCAGGAAGGCCACACCCGATGACCCGCCCGTGCCCGGCTTGTAGCCGATGATGCGCTCCACCGTCTTCATGTGGCGGAAGCGCCAGAGCTGGAACATCTCCTCGACGTCCACGAGCTTCTCGGCCATCTCGTAGGCCTCCCACCAGTGCTCCGGGTCCTCGTACACGATCCGGAACGCTTCGACGAGATCGGCATTGCGCTCGTACGGCAACGTCCAGTCGCGCTCGATGCAGGCCTGCGGCACCGGCAAGCCGATGCGTGCGAGATGGCGCAGGAACTCGTCGTACAGGCTCGGCGCCGCGAGCAACGCCGCGAGCTCGTCGTGCGCCGCCGGATCGTGCCGGAACACCTGCAGCATCTCGGGATGCTTGTTGCCGAGCAGGAACTCGAGCGCGCGGTACTGCGCGGACTGGAAACCGGACGCGTGGCCGAGGGTGTCGCGAAAGCCTTCGTACTCCGAGGGCGTGAGCGTCTCCAGCACCGCCCACTGCTCGAAGAGCTGCTTCTGGATGAGCTTCACCCGCGCGAGGATCTTGAAGCACGGCTCGAGGCGGTCCGCGCGCACGAACGCGATCGCCGCCTCGAGCTCGTGGATCGCGAGCTTCATCCACAGCTCCGAGGTCTGGTGCTGGATGATGAACAGGAGCTCGTCGTGGCGGGCCGGCCTGCCCTGCGCGCCCGAGAGCGGCTGCTGGGCGGCAAGCAGCAGATCGAGGCGCAGATAGCCGCCGTAGGACAGGCGGTCCTTGAGATCGGTGACGATGCCGGGCTCGAGCTCGCGCACGGTGTCGAAGCTCCACGATGGACGAGCGGGAAGTATAGGCCCGGCTGCAGGAGGCGACCGCGGCGCCGGGCTTTGCTACCATGCGCGGCGATGGAACGATCCCGCCTCGTCTGCGCCGTGCGCCGCTGCCTCTTGCTTTGCGCACTGGCGCTCTCGGGCGCGATGGTCACGGGTTGTGACGCACAGAAGGCTCCCGCGCGCTCCCTGGAGCTCACCGAGTGCCGGCTGCCGAAGGTCGCGCTCGCGGCCCAATGCGGCCGGCTCGAGGTCCCGGAGAATCGCAGCGCGCCCGGGGGCCGCAAGATCGGGATCGCGGTCGCGATCCTGCCGGCCAACACGCTCAACCCCGCGCCCGATCCCTTCGTCATCCTCGCTGGCGGCCCGGGCCAGGCGGCGACGTACCTCGGTCCGTTTGCGGAGCAGTTCGTGAACCTGCGCCGCAAGCGCGACATCGTGCTCATCGATCAGCGCGGCACCGGACGCTCGTCACCCCTGGAATGCGCCGCGTTCAAGCCCGTCGACAGTCCCGAAGCGGCGCTCGAGCTCGATCCCGTGCCGCGCGCCACGCGTTGCGCCCGGGAGCTCGCGCAGCAGGGTGTCGATGCGTCGCAATACACCACGCCCGCGTGGATCGCCGACATCGAAGCGGTGCGTGCGGCGCTGGGCTACGACAAGCTCAACCTCTGGGGCGGTTCCTATGGCACGCGCGCAGCGCTCGAATACCTGCGCGCGCATCCCGAGCACGTGCGCACCGTCGTGCTCGACGGCGTCGCGCCGCCGTCGATGCGCATCAACCTGGACGTCTGGATCACCCGGGATGCCGCGATCGGCGCCCTCTTCGACGCGTGCGCCGCGTCGAGCGCGTGCAATGCGGCGCAGGGTTCGCTGGCCTCCCTGCTCGACCGCATCGCGGAGAATCTCGGGCCGTACGGTCGCGACGTGACGTTCGCCGACCCGCGCACGGGTGCGCCGCGCACGGCGCATCTCACGCTCGATCACGTCGTCGGCGCCCTGCAGCCGCTCGTGTACGTCCCGGAGTACGCGAGCCTCGTTCCCGCCGCGCTCGGTCTCGCGAAGGACGGCGACTTCAGCGCGCTGTATGCAGCCGCAGTGTCGCTCACGTCCGGCGTCTCGGAGCAGCTCAACAGCGCGCTGTACTACTCGGTGACGTGCAGCGAGGATGCGCCGCGCGTGACGGCCGCGGAGCGTGAATCGCGCCTCGGTCCGCTGCGGGCGCGCGAGCTCGCATCGCGCGGGCTCGACGCCTGCGAGGCCTGGCCGCACGACGCCGCGGTTCGTCTCTCGCAGGAGCCGGTGCGAAGCGACGTTCCGGTGCTCATTCTGTCCGGCGGGCTCGACCCCGTGACGCCGCCCGCCAACGGCGCCGAGGTGGCGAAGACGCTCCCCAACAGCCGGCACATCGTCGCCAAGGGATACGGCCACAACGTCTCGCCCCATGTGTGCACGCCGCGCCTGATCGCGGCCTTCGTCGACGAGGCGGGTTTCTCCAGCTTGCCCGCAGACTGTGTCGCGCTGCTCGAGAACAGCACGCGGCCACCGCTGTGGTCGAACCGCCTGGGGCCGCAGCCATGACGCGGCAGCGCATGCGCTTGCGCAGGACCGCGCCGCGCGGGGAACGCGCGCGCCCATGATCACGATCGACGCGATCGCCAAGGTGTTCGGCACGAAGGACCCCGTGCGCGCCGTGGACGGGGTAAGCTTCGGCGCCGCCGACGGCGAGATCACCGGACTGCTCGGGCCGAACGGGGCCGGCAAGACCACGCTGCTGCGCATCCTCGCGACCCTGGTCGAGCCCACGGCGGGCACGGCAACGATCGACGGCTTCGACGTGCACTCCGCGCGCAACGCGGTGCGACGCACGATCGGCGTGCTGTCGGACGCGCGGGGGCTGTATCCGCGGCTCACCGCGCGCGAGAACATCGCGTACTACGGGGCGCTGCACGGGCTGTCCGGCGCCGCACTCGCCGGGCGCGTGGCTGCGCTCGTGGCGAGCCTCGGGATCGACTCGATCGCCGATCGCCGCGCGCAGGGATTCTCGCAGGGCGAGCGCATGAAGGTGGCGATCGCACGGGCGCTGATTCACGATCCGCACACGCTCCTGCTCGACGAGCCCACCAACGGCCTCGACATCATGAGCACGCGGGCGTTGCGCGATCTGCTGCGCACGTTGCGCGGCGCCGGCAAATGCCTGCTCTTCTCCTCGCACGTGATGCAGGAGGTCTCGGCGCTGTGCGACCGCATCGTGATCCTCGGTCGCGGCAAGGTCGTCGCGACCGGCACGCCGGCCGAGCTCCTGCGCTGGACCGGCAGCGCGAGCCTCGAGGACGCGTTCATCTGCCTGCTCGGCTCGGGCGAGGGCCTGGCGGCATGAGTCCGATGGGCCGCCCCGAGGGCGAATGCCGGAGTGCGCAGCACGAAGGTAGTCCAGTGCGTACGCCGCGCGGGCAGACGCCGTCGAGCGGGCGGGCGGGAACGCAGCCGTGAGAGACCTCGTGCCCGGCACCATCGAGCGCGTCGACAGCGCCGCTTCGCGCGTGCTCGCGATCCTGCGCAAGGAGATAGTCGACAGCCTGCGCGATCGCCGCACGCTCATCGTCATGTTCATCACGGCCATCGCGGCCGGACCGCTGCTCATGATGCTGGTCGTGAACATGGCGGCGGCCCAGGCGGACCGCACGCGCACGCTGCGCCTGCCCGTCGTCGGTCAGGATCGCGCGCCCGCGCTGGTCGCATTCCTCAGCGCGGCAGCAGGTGCAGATCGTGCCGGCACCCGCCGACTTCGAGGCGCAGGTGAAACGCGGCGACCTCGACGTGGTGCTGCAGATCGATTCCGACTTCGCGACCGACGTGGCGGAAGGCAAGCCCGGCATCGTGCGCCTCGTGTTCGACCGCTCACGCGACCGCGCGCGCAGCGCCATCGCCCAGGCGGAAGGATTGCTGCGCGCGTACAACCGCGAATGGGGTCGAGGGCGGCTGCTGCTGCGCGGCGTCGCTCCCGAAGTCGCGAACCCGCTGCAGATCGAGTCGGAGGATCTCGCGACCCCGCAGGGCTCCGGCTCCATCGTGCTGTTCATGATCGCGTACTACGGCCTGTTCGCGGCCGTGATCGGCGGCATGGCCGCCGCCATCGACACCACGGCCGGCGAGCGCGAGCGACAGTCGCTCGAGCCGCTGCTGCTCACCCCCGCACGCCCGTTCGAGCTCGCGCTCGGCAAGTGGCTCGCGATCGCGCTGCTCGACCTCGCGGTCGTGGTCGTGACGTTGCTGGGCTTCTACCTCACGCTGCGGTTCGGACCGCTGCCCGCGATCGGCGTGCCCTTCCTGTTCGGCGTGCGCGAGGTGGGACGCTTCGTGGCTGCACTGATCCCGATGGTCGTGCTGATGCCCGCGGTGCTGCTCTACGTCGGCGCGCGCGGCCGCACGTTCAAGGAAGCGCAGTCGAACGTGTCCGTGGTGCTGTTCGTGATCTCGATCGTGCCGCTCATTCAGATGTTCGCGCAGTCGCGCGAGCCGGCGTGGCTGCGCTGGATGCCCGTATCGGCGCAGTACGCGCTGCTGCGCGACGCGCTGCGCGGCGAGGGTCTTTCGACGCTCCTGCTGCTGCAGTCGTATGCGCTGCCGCTGCTGCTCGCCGTCGTGGCCCTCGTCGCTACGGCGCGTCTGCTGTCGCGCGAATCGGCACTCGCGGGCAAGTGAAAGCGGGCGCGATCAGCGCTCGCTCCCCTCGCCGCCGGTCGCCTGCTGGCGCTGCGTTTCCTTGCGCTTCATGTCGAGGTACGCCTGCTCGTCCACCTCGTGCAATTGCAGCGCGTAACGCTCCGTGGCGGCGAACCAGGCACGCAGGCGCGCATCCGGCTGCTGCGCCTGCGGCAGCGACTGGGTGTCGAGCCACGCCTCCAGCGCGAGGTAATAGCGCATCGTGTTGCGCTCGAGCATTCCCCGCAGGCCCCCGACCTGGACCGGCCGACCGTCGGAGCGGCGCTCGACGAGGCTGAAGCCCACCTTGTTCGCACCGAACGTCGCGAGATACGCCTGGGTGAGCCGGCGTGCCACGCCGCCGTAGCTGTACGAGTACGCCAGGTGTATGAACGAGCGCGACGGCGCGAGCGGCACGGCTTCGACCATGATGCGGTAGTCGTGCGTGCCCATGGGACCGCGATCGGCATCCAGCGCGACGGCGAAGTAGTCCTCGGCCATGCGCAACTGCCGATACCCGAACTCGAGGCGATGCGTCCTCGCGAGGGGCTGATGGAACTTGTGTCCGAGATGGACGGTGAGCGTTGCGCCCGCGCCATCGCCCGACGCCCTGCAGAACTTGACGTTGAGATGCAGGATCAGGATGTCGCACCAGTGCTCCACGTTCGCGAGGCCGTCGCGCACGTCGGCGAACGGATGCTCGACGACACCGTAGGCGTCGCCTGCGAGATTGCCGGCGCTCTGGACCGATTCGAGATGGATCGGCTGCCCGTACGGGCTCTGGTCGAGCGCATCGCGAAGGGCCGCGTAGCGCGCTGTCAGCGCGCTCGCGTCCGGCTCGCCGGCAGTTGCCAGCGCAACGCCAAGGCACGCGAGCAGCAACGCGACGATCAGCGTCGGCATCGCACCGCAGCCCAGGTGCACGCGGCAGACCTTCGGGGCCATCGCGGCTCGCTCCACCGTCATTTCGGCAACGATGCGACAGCGGCCCGGACGATGCAATGACGGTTGTCACTGCGGATGATCGCAGCCGCACCGCGAGGCGCTAATCGGCCCGGTTGCGCATCCAGTCCGCGGTGCCGTAGAACGCCTTCATCAGCGCCGCCCGGAGCTCGTCCGGCACGCCGGTGTCGTCCATCGCCTGCCGCATGCAGGCGAGCCACTGATCGCGCTCGGTCGTGGCGATCGGAAACGGCAGGTGGCGTGCGCGCAGACGCGGATGCCCGTGGCGCTCGACGTACAGCGCCGGCCCGCCGAGCCATCCCGACAGGAACATGTACAGCTTGTCGCGGGAGCCCTCGAGGCGCTCGGGATGAAGCGAGCGCAGCAGCGCGAACTGCGGATCGAGCGTCCATGAGATCGTAGAAGCGATCGACGAGCGCCCGCACGCCGGCGTCGCCACCGAGGAGCTCGTAGGGTGTCGGCGCTTGCGGCGCATCGCCGTGCTGCTCGCTGCCCGTGACGGGCTCGACGGAACCGCCCTTGCGCTGATCGTCGCTCATTGCAGCCCTCGGGTCCTCATGCCAGTTGCCGGATGATCGCGAGCGGCGGCTGGCGCAGCGTTGCGCGCGTGCCGAGCCACCCGGCGAGCGTCACGCTCACCGCGCCACCGACCAGGCCGTACAGCCACACCGCCGCGCTCGGCCCGTACGGAACCTGGAATACGCGATCGGCGAGCACATAGCCGATCGCCGTCGCGCCCGCCGCGGCGAGCAAGCCTGCGAGCAGGCCCAGGACGGCGAACTCCGCCACCTGCGCTGACGTGAGCTGCGCCTGCGACGCACCGAGCGTGCGCAGCACGGCGGCATCGAAGCGGCGCTCGTCCTGCGTTGCCGCGATGGCCGCCTGCAGGACGAGCAGACCGCCCGCGAGCGTGAACAGGAACACGAACTCCACGGCACGCGAGACCTGGTCGATGATCGTCTGCACCTGATGCAGGATCTCGCCCACGTCGATGGCGAGCACGTTCGGATACTGCTGCACGAGCGCCGACAGCCACGCGCCCTGCGCGGGCGTCTGCGGCACGTGCACGGCGCCGATGTACGTCGCCGGCATGTCGTCCAGCACGCCCGGCGCCATCAGGGTGAAGAAGTTGGGCCGGAAGCTGTCCCAGTCCACCTTGCGCAGGCTGCTGATGCGCACCGACACCCGCGAGCCTGCGATGTCCCACGTGAGCTCGTCGCCCAGCTTCAGGTGCAGCGTGTCGGCGATCCCCTGCTCCATCGACACCCCGGCCTCGCGCCCGGTGCGCTCGCCCCACCACGTCCCCGCCACGATGCGGTTCGTCGCCGGCAGGCTCGAGGCCCACGAGAGATTGAATTCGCGTTGCGCCATGCGTCGGGCACGCGCGTCGAACTTCGCCGTGTCGAGCGGCGCACCGTTCACCGCGACGAGCCGTCCGCGCACCATCGGATACAGCGCAACGTCCTGCTTCGTCGCCTGCTTCAGCAGGTTGCGCACGCCCTCGACCTGGTCGGGCAGCACGTTGATCACGAACTGGTTCGGCGCATCGGGCGGCAGGCTCGCCCGCCAGTTGCTCACGAGCTCGCCGCGAACGACGGTGAGCAGCAGCAGCGCCATCAGGCCCAGTGCGAGCGCGCCCACCTGAAGACTGGACGCGAGCGGACGTCGGCGCAGGTTCGCGAGCCCGAAGCGCCACGTCACGCCGCGCTGCGGCAGCCGCTTGAGCAGCACGATCAGCAACCACGCCGCCAGTGCCGCCGCGACGAGCACGCCGCCGACACCGCCCACCATGATGCCCGCGAGCTTCGCATCCTGCGCCTGGCCTGCGATGAGGATGGCGATCACGCCCGCGCCGAGCAGATAGGCGATCCATCCGCCCGCTCGCGGCCGCGGCAGATCGCGCCGAAGCACGCGCAGCGGCGGCGCACCGGCGAGTGCCAGCAGCGGTGGCAACGCGAACCCGAACAGCAGCAGCAGTGCGGTGCCGAAGGCGGCGATGGCCGGCCACGCACCCGGCAGCGGCAGCTTCGCGGGCGACACGGTCGCGAGCAGCATCGCGAGCAGCTGCTGTCCGGCGAGTGCGACCACGACGCCGACGGCGCCGGCGACGATGCCGAGCACGGAGAACTGCACGACGAAGAGCGCGAGCACGCGCCGCTGCGGTGCGCCGAGGCAACGCAACATCGCGGCCGTGTCGAGGTGACGACGCAGATAGCGCGACGCGGCGAGCGCGATCGCCACCGCCGCGAGGATCACCGCCACGAGCGCGGCGAGGCCGAGGAATTTCTCCGCGCGCTCGAGCGTCTGGCGCACTTCGGGGCGCAGGTCGCGCACGTTCTCGAGGCGCTGCCCGGGCTTCACCGCACCCTCCGCCCATTTCACGTAAGCCGGGAGCGCGCCGCCGCGGTCGGACCCGGCGACATACAGCCGATACGTCGCGCGATTGCCGGGCTGCAGCAGATTCATCGCGGGCAGGTCGTCGAGGTTCACCAGCAGGCGCGGACCGATCGCGAGCAACCCGCTCGCCACTTCCGGTTCCTGCTGCACGATCGCGCCGACGCGCAAGGTCGCATCGCCGAGCGCGATGCGATCGCCGACCTTCGCGCCCAGACGTGCCGCAAGACGCGCGTCGGGCCACGCTTCGCCCCGCGCCGGGATGGCCGTTCGTGGGCACACCCTCGGCCTTCGCCGCATCGACCAGCACGATCGCACCGCGCAACGGATAGCCGGTGCTCACCGCCTTGACGTCGGCGAGCACGGCGGTGCCCGGGTCGCTCGCGGCTGCTCCCAGCCGCTGCACCATGCTGTTGAACTTGATCGCGGGCGACGTGACCAGGCCGCGCGCCGCGGCCTCGGCCGCGAACGCGTCGGGCAGCGGGCGGTCGCCGGAGACCAGCACGTCCGCGCCGAGCAGCAGGTTCGCTTCCTGCGTGAGCGCAGCCTTCACGCGCTCCGCGAAGAACGCGACGGTGCCCACGCTTGCCGCCGCGAGCACGAGCGCGATGGCGAGCACGCGCAATTCGCCGGCGCGCCAGTCGCGCAGCAGCATCCGCCAGCCGAGTCGCAGGATGTTCACCGTCGCATCCGGATGCGTCGTGGCGCGAGTGAGCGTGGCGACCGCGGCGATGAGCATGCGCACCCGATCGCCCTTCACGCGGCAACGAGCTCGTCGGCCACGACGCGACCCGCTGCGAGCGAGAGGCGACGCGCGCAACGGTTGGCGAGCGTGGCGTCGTGCGTCACCAGCACGAGGGTCGTGCCGCGCTCGCGATTGAGCCTGAACATGAGATCGGCGATCTCGGCACCGGTTGCGCCGTCGAGATTGCCGGTGGGCTCGTCGGCCATGAGCAGCTTCGGGTCGCCGGCGAACGCACGCGCGATCGCCACGCGCTGCTGCTCTCCGCCGGAGAGCTGCTTCGGGTAATGCGTGACGCGTCGCCCGAGTCCCACGCGGTCGAGCCAACCGCGCGCCTTCGCGGCGGCGTCGGGCGCGCCCGCGAGCTCGAGCGGCAGCATCACGTTCTCGAGCGCGGTGAGCGCGGGCAGGAGCTGGAACGACTGGAACACGAAGCCGAGCAGGCGCTGGCGCAACGCGGCACGCGCATCCTCGTCGAGCGCGGACAACGGCGCGCCATCGAGCCAGACCTCGCCCGAGGTCGGCCGATCCAGGCCGGCGAGCAGCCCGAGGAGCGTGGTCTTGCCCGAGCCGGACGCGCCCATGACGGCGAGCGTCGCCCCGCGCTCGACTTCGAAGCTGACGTCGTCGAGGATCGTGAGCGGCGAATCGCCGCTCTGCACGATCTTGGTCAGCGCTTTCGCGCTCAGGATGGCTTTGGACATGATGGAGGGCGATGCCGCGTGCGGGCGTGCGGCACGCCGGGAAACGTGGGGGCGCAAACGACCTGCGCAAGGCCTGCGGGCGCTTGTTCAACCGCCCCCCGAATGTTCGGCACGATCGTTCCGAACGAGGAGGTTGGCGCTGCCGGCGCAGCCATGACCGGAACGCCGGGCCCGCTTCGAGGTCTTTCGATGTGCATTTTACGCCCCGCCCACCCCAGCCCCTACAATACGCACCCGGCTGCGCCACGACCATGACCTTCCCCGCTCCCCTTCTGCGCCGAGGCTTCGCCGCAATCGCGGCGGCGCTGCTCGCCCTGCTTGCCTTCGCTGCGTCGGCGCAAAGCGCACCGACGCTGCTCGTCGTCGGCGACTCGATCTCGGCGGCATACGGACTCCCGGCGAACAGCGGCTGGACGACGCTGCTCGCCCGCCGCCTGCAGGAGGAGCGCTATCCGTATCGCGTGGTCAACGCCAGCATCAGCGGCGACACCACGGCCGGTGGACGCGCACGCCTGCCCTCGTTGCTGGCCGAGCACAAGCCTGCCGTCGTCGTGATCGAGCTCGGCGGCAACGACGGCCTGCGCGGGGGCGACCTGCGCTCGATGCGCAGCAATCTCGAAACGATGGTCGGCGCAGCCCTGCACGCCGGCGCACGCGTGCTGCTCGTGGGCATGCGCCTGCCGCCGAACTACGGCTCGGGCTACACGCGCCAGTTCGAGACGACGTATCGCGACGTCGCGCAGAAATTCAGGGTGCCGCTGGTCCCGTTCCTGTTCGAAGGTTTCGGGGAATCGAACGAGTGGTTCCAGCCGGACCGCATCCACCCGACGGCGAACGCGCAGCCGAAGCTGCTCGACAACGTGTGGCCGAGTCTCAAGCCGCTGCTCGACCGGCGGCGCCAGGGCTGACCCCGTGCACGCGAAGGGAACGCCATCGCGCATCGTGACCGTGGAGGCGCTCGCGGACTATCCCGAGCGCATCGACGTGCGCAGCCCCGCGGAGTTCGCGGACGATCATCTCCCGGGCGCGCAGAGCCATCCCGTCCTGTCCGACGAGCGAGCGCGCCCTCGTCGGCGCGCTGCACGCGGAGCAAGGCGCGTTCGTCGCCAAGCGTTGCGGCGCCGCGATCGTCGCGCGCAACATCGCGCACATGCTCGAGACCGCGTTCGCGACGAAGCCGCGCGATTGGGCTCCGCTCGTGTACTGCTGGCGCGGCGGCAAGCGCAGCGGCGCGCTCACGCACGTGCTGAACGAGATCGGCTGGCGCGCCGTGCAGCTCGAAGGCGGGTATCGCGCCTATCGCCGCCACGTGCGCGCCGAGCTCGATCGCGTGCCGTCGCGGCTCGCGCTGCGGGTGATCTGCGGCCTCACGGGGTCGGGCAAGAGCCGCCTGCTCGCCGCGCTGGCAGCCGAAGGCGCGCAGGTGCTCGATCTCGAAGGCCTCGCCGCGCATCGCGGCTCGCTGCTGGGCGATCTGCCCGGCGCGCCGCAGCCGTCGCAGAAGCACTTCGAGACGCAGCTGCTCTGCGCAATGCAGAAGCTCGATCCGGCGCGCATCATCTTCGTCGAATCCGAGAGCAAGCGCATCGGCACGCTGCAGGTGCCCGAGGTCCTGCTCGCGGCGATGCGTGCGTCGCGGTGCGTGCGCGTGGAGCTCGCCACGCCGCTGCGGATCGCGTTGTTGCGCGAGGAGTACGCGCACTTCCTCGACGACACGGCGCAGCTCGCACGCAGCGCTCGCGCCGCTCGCCGCGCTGCACGGCCACAAGACCATCGAGCGCTGGAATGCCGCCGCGGCACGGGGCGATTGGGACACGCTCGTCGGCGAGCTCCTCGCGCAGCATTACGATCCGGTGTATACGCGCTCCATCGATCGCAATTTCCCGCGCCACGTCGAGGGCCTCGTCGTGCGCCCGCAAGGCATCGCGATGGCGGATTACCGCGCGATCGCCGGCAAGCTGATCGCCGCCGTCGAGCGCGACGATGCGCAATGCGCGCCGGCGACGCTGGAGGGTTAGGATGAAGCGACCCCCCGAACTCGCTTCGCTCGCTCCCCCCAGGGGGCTTGTCAGTGGCTCGGGCGGCCCTTCCCCACTGACATGACCGACTACGTCTTTCGCCTCGTGAACGTGTTCGCGCAAGCGCGGCTCGCCGGCAATCCGCTGTGCGTGTTCGAGGATGCGCGAGGGCTGGACGAGGCGACGATGCAGGCGCTCGCGCTGCAGTTCAACCTGTCCGAGACCACGTTCGTGCTGCCCTCCGAGCGCGCGACGGCGAAGGTGCGGATCTTCACGCCGAGCTTCGAGATGCCGTTCGCGGGACATCCCACGCTCGGCACGGCGCACGTGGTCCGCAGCCTGCGCGGTGCCGGCCACGCGGTCACCCTGGAAATGCGCGCCGGGATCATCCCCGTGCAGGCGGACGGCGACGATGTGGACGCTCGAGGCCAATGCGCCGCGCTGGCGCGAGCCGACCGCATCGCGCGCGGACCTTGCCGCGATGCTGGGCCTCTTGCCCGAGGACCTCGCCGCCGGGCCGCCGCTGTGGGTCGATACCGGCTCCGATCAGCTCGTCATTCCGCTCGCCACGACCGATGCGGTGCGCCGCGCCGCGCCGCAACCCGATCTCATGCTCGCGCACGGCAGCAACGGCCAGCGCGCGATGGCCTACATCTGGGCGCCCGATCCCGACGCGTCGGCGCGCATCGGCTCGAGTGCCGTGCTCGCGCGCTTCTTCTTTCCCAAGCAGGGCATGATCGCGGAAGACCCCGGCACGGGCTCCGCGTGCGCCAATCTCGGCGGATGGCTGCTCGCGACGCAGGCATCGTTGCCGCAGCACGTGGTCATCGCGCAGGGTGGCGCGACCGGGCGGCCGTGCGCCCTCACGCTCGAGGTAACCGCCGATCGGCGCATCCGCGTGTCCGGCCGCGTGATCGAGCTCGCGACGCGGCACGCTCACGCTGTAAGCGAACCGCAAGCACTTCACCTGCGCCGGCAACGGCGGGTGCGCACGCGTTGCGCCGCGCGCTTCAAGCGGGCGTCGCAACACCGGTCGCCGGTTCGGAGCACGCGGCGGTCGCAACGATTCGTTACGCCTTTCGCAGGACGACGGGCCCGTAGCACGCCACGGAAGCCACTAGACTGCAGTCATGCCGTCCCAAGGCTTGCGCTGGAGACGCCCATGACGCCCACGTCGCGATCGCTCTCACCTTCGGGGTACCTCGCGGATGCCCCAGGGGCGTAACCCGAACGCGCGGCAACACGCGCAGCTTCGAGGCGGTGCGCCACCGAGCGACCCGGCTCCTCGCTTGCCGGCGCGCTGGTCGTCGCGGCAGCATGGGGCGCGCCCGCTGCAGGTGCACCGACTGCACCGCTCTCCGTACGACGACGCGCGGCACCTCCTCGCGCGCACGGGCTTCGGCCCCACCGACGCCGAGGTGCGCGCCTTCACCGGGCTCACGCGCGAGTACGCCGTCGATCGGCTGCTGGCGGGCGCTCGCACCGACTGCGGTCACGCCGCTGCCGGCGGCGACTCGATCCACTGCCGCCGCTCGATCTCCCGGGCCCGAACGCGACGCTCGAGCAGCGCCGGGCCTTCATCCGCGAGCAGGTGCGCGAGGGCCTGCTGCTGCGCGGCTGGTGGGTGCGCGAGATGCTCGTCACGCCGTCGCCGCTCACCGAGCGCATGACGCTCTTCTGGCACAACCACTTCGTCTCCGCGCAGCCCAAGGTTCGGCTCACGCGCTTCATGCTCGCGCAGAACCGAGACGCTGCGCGCGAACGCGCTCGGCAACTTCGCCACCCTGCTGCACGCGATCGCCAAGGATCCCGCGATGATCGTCTACCTCGACGGCGCGCAGAACCGCAAGGGCGCGCCGAACGAGAACTTCGCCCGCGAGGTGATGGAGCTCTTCACGCTCGGTGAAGGCCATTACACCGAGCAGGACGTCAAGGAGGCGGCGCGCGCATTCACCGGCTGGAGCATCGATCGGCGCAACGCATCCTTCATCTACCGGTGGCCGCAGCACGACGCCGGGGTGAAGACGATCTTCGGGCGCTCGGCCGCGTACGACGGCGACGACGTGCTCGACCTGCTGCTCGCGCGACCCGAAACCGCGGAGCTCGTCACCGCCAAGCTGTGGCGCGAGTTCGTGTCGCCGCAACCGGATGCAGGGGAGGTCAGCGCGATCGCGAAGCGCTTCCGCGACTCGCATTACGAGATCAAGGTCGCGCTGCACGACCTGCTCGTCGTCGGATGCGTTCTATGCGCCGCAGAACCGCGCGGTGCTGGTGAAGTCGCCGGCGGAGCTCGTGGTCGGCACGCTGCGCGAGCTCGGCCTCGCGCCGGGCGACACCGTGCCGTTCGCCGTCGCGATGGCCGGCATGGGCCAGAACCTCTTCTCGCCGCCGAACGTGAAGGGCTGGCCGGGCGGCGAAGCGTGGATCAACACGACCACGCTGCTCGCACGCAAGCAATTCCTCGACCGCCTCGCGCGAGAGGACGCAACGCCGGTGGCGATGGCGTCCGTGGCCCGCACGTCGCCTGCGGGTGGCGACGTCGAACGCGGCGCAGGCCGCGCCCCTGCCCCGCACCGCTTCGCGTGCCGCCGGCGACGCGGACGGCGACAAGATGCGCGCGCAACGCTTCGCGCGTCGGGTCGAGCAGGGACTGCGCAGCGTGCATCTCGATGCGATGCAGTGGACGGCGCCGCTTCCCGGCAGCTCGAGCGCCGAACGCAACGTCGCTGCGCAGCATCTGCTGCTCGCCACCGCGCCGCAGCGCGCGCTCGACGCGACGCAGCCGCCGCCGGCATTCCTGCGCGCGACGCTGCTCGATCCGGCGTATCAGCTCAAGTGAGGCGCTGCGGAGACACTCATGAACGGAACCGCCGTCGCTATCGTCGTCGCATTTCCTGAGGGCCGCGGCGGGCGTTGCCGGCATCGCCGCACTCGACGGGACGGCGCAGCCTTGCGTGGGCGGCACCTCCCGCACCGGACTACCGCAAGCTGCTCGTGCTGATCGAGCTCAAGGGCGGCAACGACGGGCTCAACACCGTCGTGCCCTATGCGGATCCGGCCTACTACCGGCTGCGACCCAGGATCGGCATCGCGAAAGATGCGCTCGTGGTGCTTTCGGATCGCGCCGGCCTGCATCCGGCGCTCGCGCCGCTGCAGCCGTTGTGGAACGAGGGACACATGGCCGTGCTGCAGGCCGTGGGCTATGCCGAGCCGAACCTGTCGCACTTCCGCTCGATCGAGATCTGGGATACGGCATCCGACAGCACCACCTACCTGCAGGACGGCTGGCTCACGCGCGCGTTCGCGAGCGCTCCCGTGCCGCGGGCATTCGCCGCCGACGGCGTGCTGGTGGGCAGCAACGATCTCGGCCCGCTCGCGGGCAGCGGCACGCGCGCGGTCGCGCTCGCCAACACCGATCGCTTCGTGCGCGAGGCGAAGCTCGCGAGCGACGAGGGCACCGCGCGCAACAAGGCGCTCGAGCACATCCTCAAGGTCGAGGGCGACATCGTGCAGGCCGCAAGCCGTCTCGGCGCCACCGCGACCCATGCCTTCCGCACGACATTTCCGCAGCAACGGCTTCGGCAACGCCGTGCGCACCGCGTGCCAGGTCATCGCCAATCCCGCGGGTGTCGCCGTGGTGCGCCTGACGCTCGCGAGTTTCGATACGCACGGCAACCAGCAGCCGACGCAGGCACGGCTCCTCGGCGAGCTCGCGCAGGGCGTCGTCGCGCTGCAGTCCGCGCTGCAGGAGCTCGATCGCTGGGACGACACCCTGATCCTGACGTATGCGGAGTTCGGTCGCCGCCCGAAGGAGAACCTGTCGCTCGGCACCGACCACGGCACCTCGAGCGTGCACTTCGCGTGGGGCGGTCGCGTTGCCGGCGGCTTCTACGGCGAGCAGCCCGCGCTCGATCGCCTCGACGCGAACGGCAATCCGCCGCACGCGCTCGACTTCCACGGCGTTTATGCGACGGTGCTGGACCAATGGTGGAACGTGCCCGCGGCGAAGGCAGGCATCGTCGCGCGCCCGGTGCCGTTCCTGCGCACCTGACCCTGGGTTGCCCTGTTGACCCTGGGTCGAATCAGGGGGCGGCCTGCGCGTCCCAGGCGTTGATGAACTCGACCCAGTGCACGGCGCCCGTCGCGGCGATCTTGTCGCGTGCGAACGAGACCTCGTGCGCATACTCGCCGGCCGCAAGCGTCCCGCGCAGCAGCTGGAAGCGCAGGAAGAGCAGGTACGTGTTCATGACGTCCGTCTCGCAATACCGGCGCACCGAGTCGAGCGCGCCCGCGCGCACGGCGTCGAACACTGCGCTGCCGTCCATCCCGAGCTTGCCGGGAAATCCGCACAGCCGCGCCATCGTGTCGAGGCCCGCGCTCGCGCGCGGCTGGTACGCCGCGAGCACGTCCATCAGATCGATGTGACGCGTGTGATAGCGACTGAGATAGTTGTTGTAGCGGAAATCGCGATCGTCGTCGCCCCAGTCCCAGTAGCGCGCGGCGGAGATGCCGTGCATGAGCGCGCGATAGTGCAGCACCGGCAGGTCGAAGCCGCCGCCGTTCCACGACACGAGCTGCGGCGTGTAGCGATCGATGCCGTCGAAGAAGCGACGCACGAGCTCCGGCTCCGGATCGGCTGCCTCGCCGAGCGACCACACCCTGAAGCTCGAGCCCTCGCGCAGCGCGCACGAGATCGCCACGACGCGCTGGAACGGGAGCTGGAGGAAATCGCTGCCGGTCTGCGCGCGCCGCGTCTGCGTGACCCAGTCGAGCAGGCCGTCGTCCGACACGCTCGACGGCACGCGATGCACGCGGCGCAGGCCCTCGACATCGGGCACCGTCTCGATGTCGAAGACGAGAATCGGCGTCGTGGCCATGGCCTTGCCGCTTAGGAAGCGAACAGGTTCGTGGAGAGATACCGGTCGCCGCGATCGCACACGACGAACACGATCACCGCGTTCTCCACTTCGGCCGAGATCCGCAGCGCCACCGCGCACGCGCCGCCCGCCGAGACGCCGCAGAAAATCCCTTCTTCCGCCGCCAGGCGCCGCGTCATGACCTCGGCATCGGCCTGGCTCACGTTCTCGATGCGGTCCACGCGCGAACGATCGAAGATCTTCGGGAGGTACGCCTCGGGCCACTTGCGGATGCCGGCGATCTGGGAGCCCTCCTCCGGCTGCGCGCCGACGATCGTGACGTTCGGGTTGCGCTCCTTGAGATAGCGCGACACGCCCATGATCGTGCCGGTGGTGCCCATCGCCGAGACGAAATGCGTGATGCTGCCGTGGGTATCGCGCCAGATCTCGGGACCGGTGCCGCGGTAATGCGCGAGCGGATTGTCCGGGTTCGCGAACTGGTCGAGGATCACGCCCTTGCCGGCGAGGCGCATTTCCTCGGCGAGATCGCGCGCCCGCTCCATGCCGCCGGCCTTGGGCACGAGGATGAGCTCGGCACCGTAGGCCGCCATCGCCTGGCGCCGCTCGACCGTCTGGTTCTCCGGCATGATCAGGATCAGGCGATAGCCGCGCATGGCCGCCACCATCGCGAGCGCGATGCCGGTGTTGCCGGACGTCGCCTCGATGAGCGTGTCCCCCGGCCGGATGTCGCCGCGGCGCTCGGCCTCCACGATCATCGACAGCGCGGGCCGATCCTTGACCGATCCGGCCGGATTGTTGCCCTCGAGCTTGCCCAGGATCACGTTCGACGTCGCTCCCGGCAGGCGCTGCAGCCGTACGAGCGGCGTGTTGCCGACGGCGGATTCGAGGGTGGGAAACATGCGGGTGGATCGATCGGGCAGGGACGGAAGCGGCCCATTGTAGCGGACCGTCCTCTCTGACCCTGGGTCCGCCCTGGGTCCGCCCTGGGTCGACCCTGCGTCGGGTTTGATCCGGGTCAAGAAAAGATGCATTGCCGCTACTCCTTCTGTTAAAGGTGCATGTAGGATGCACCTACGCAGTCACCCCACCCCTCAAAGGAGATCAGGCAGTGAAACCGACCCGCAAGCTCTGGCAATGGCTCGGCGTGGTGTTCGTTCTATCGTTCGCCGCGCTGGGCTACCTCGGCCGCGAGATCTACCTCGCCGCGCCGCCCATTCCCGCCGCGGTCGTCACCGCGAACGGCACCACGCTCTACACCGGCGACGACGTCCAGAACGGTCAGCGGGCGTGGCTTTCCGCCGGCGGCCAGCAGCTCGGCACCGTCTGGGGCCACGGCAGCTACGTCGCGCCGGACTGGTCGGCCGACTGGCTGCATCGCGAAGCCCTCGCGCTGCGCGACATCGTCGCCAATGACAACTACGGCCGCGCATTCGACGCGCTGTCACCCGTCCAGCGCGCCGGGGTCGAAGCCGCCGTGAAGCAGGAGCTGCGCACGCAATACCTACGATCCCGCGGCGCGGCACGATCACCGTCTCCGCGGAGCGCGCGAAGGCGATCGCGCAGGTCGCGGCGCACTACCGCGATCTGTTCGGCGACGCCCCTGCGCTCGAGAAGCTGCGCGACCAGTACGCGATGTCCGACAACGCGCTGCCGCGCGCCCGAGGACCGCCAGGCGCTGACCGCGTTCTTCTTCTGGTCCGCGTGGTCCGCCGCCACCGATCGTCCCGGCGAGACCGGCACGTCGTACACCAGCAACTGGCCGCACGAGCCGCTGGTCGGCAACGAGATGACCGTCGAGCAGCGCGATGTGGTCCATCGCGTCGATCATCCTGCTCATCGCCGGCATCGCCGGCATGATCTGGTACCACACCGCGCACGCCGAGGAGGAAGACCCGAAGGCGCCGGCGAAGGATCCGCTGATCAACGCGATCGCGACGCCCTCGATGAAGGCGACGCGCAAGTACTTCTTCGTCGTGATCGGCCTCATCCTGGTGCAGATCGCGATGGGCGCCATCACCGCGCACTACGCGGTCGAAGGGCGCGCGTTCTTCGGCCTGCCGCTCGGCGAGGTGCTGCCGTACGTGGTCACGCCGCACGATCCACACGCAGTTCGGGATCTTCTGGATCGCAACCGCGTGGCTTGCAACCGGCCTCTACATCGCGCCGCTGCTGTCCGGGACACGAGCCCAAGCTGCAGAAGCTCGGCGTCGACGTGCTGTTCTGGGCGCTGATCGCCATCGTGGTCGGCTCGACCGCGTTCGGCTGGCTCGGCACGCTGCAGAAGAACGGCTTCGACTTCAGCTTCTGGCTCGGCAACCAGGGCCTCGAGTTCACGAGCATGGGCCGGGTCTGGCAGGTCCTGCTCTTCGTGGGCCTGCTCTTCTGGCTGCTGCTCCTCGGTCGCGCCCTCTGGCCCGCCCTCAAGCGGCCGTCGGAAACGCGCGGCCTGATCGCGATGGTGTTCCTCTCCGCGACCTGCATCGGCGGCTTCTACGCGTCCTCGCTCGTGTGGGGCCAGCACACGCACTACGCCATGATCGAGTACTGGCGCTGGTGGCTGGTGCACCTCTGGGTCGAGGGCTTCTTCGAGGTGTTCGCCACGGCCGTCGTCGCGCTGATCTTCACCCGTCTCGGCCTGATCAAGTCGACGCAGCGCCAACCGCGCCATCGTGCTCGAGACCATCGTGTTCCTGTTCGGCGGCATCCTGGGCACGCTGCACCACCTGTACTGGACCGGCACGCCGACCTCGGTGATCGCCGTCGGGGCCGTGTTCTCCGCCCTCGAGGTCGTCCCGCTCGCGCTGATCGGGCTCGAAGGCTGGCACAACTACCAGCGCAGCAAGGCCGCGCCCTGGGTTGCCGCGTACAAGTGGCTCATCCTGTCGCTTCGTCGCCGTGGGCTTCTGGAACACCGTGGGTGCGGGCCTGCTCGGGTTCGCGATCAACCCGCCGGCCTCGCTGTACTATGTGCAGGGTCTCAACATGACGGCTGCGCACGGTCATGCGGCGCTGTTCGGCGTGTACGGGATGCTCGGCGTCGGTCTCATGCTCTTCTGCCTGCGCGGCCTCTTCGCACGCAGCCTGCATGCCGACCGCTATCTCGCGTGGACGTTCTGGGGCTTCAACATCGGGCTCGTTCATGATGGTCTTCATGTCGCTGCTCCCGGCGGGCATCTACCAGGCGTGGGCGAGCTATGCGCACGGCCTGTGGTTCGCACGCTCGCCCGAGATCATCCACTCCCGGCTGATGGAAACGCTGGTGTGGCTGCGCGTGCCGGGCGACGTGGTGTTCGCGTTCGGCGGACTGTTCCTCGCGGTCTACGCTGCCAAGCTGCTGCGCCGGCCGCCGAAGGAAGAAGTCGAGCGCCCTGGCGTGCTGCAACCGACCTGATCGGGTCACGGGCGGCGCGGAGCACGCGCCGCCCTTTTCGTTGGGAAGCGGACATGCGACTCACCAGCTTCACCGATTACAGCCTGCGCGTGCTGATCTACGTGGCGGCCCAGCCCGAGAGCCGGGCCACCATCGCGGAAGTGGCGCGCACCTACGACATCTCCGAGAACCACCTGACGAAGGTGGTTCACTTTCTCGGCAAGGCGGGATTCCTCGCCAACGTGCGCGGCCGCGGCGGCGGCGTCGAGCTCGCGCGGCCGGCCGCGGAGATCAACGTCGGCGCCGTCGTGCGCCACACCGAAGGCGCGGCGGTGCCCGCGGCGTGCTTCGAGGAGGACAACGATCTCCTGCAACATCATGAAGGTGTGCCGGCTGCGCGGCGTGCTCGACGAAGCCGTGCACGCGTTCTATGCGGTGCTCGACCGGTACACCCTCGCCGATCTCGTGCACAACCGCCGGACGCTGAACAAGGTGCTGTTCCCCCCAGCGCGCGCCAAGGCGCGCACCCCGCAGTAGGCCGGACGGCGTGCGGCCGGAACCCGGCCCCTGCGCGCGTTGTCGAATCCGCGTGGCGCACCCCCGCGCCTCCCGAAGTGTCTGAATCTCCCATGAGCGATCACGTCAAGGCCTGGCAATGCATCGGCTGCGGCAGCATCGAAGCCCCGCAGACCTGCATCGGCGTATGCGAGCACCGCAAGGTGCGAGTTCGTCTATGCCGACGAGCACGAGCAGGCGATCGCCGCCGTCGCGCGCCCGCAACGAGGCGCTGCAGGCGCTCCTGCGCCGGTTCGCCGCCACGCACCCGCGCGATGGCCAGTACGAGGCCACGTTCCGCTCGTTCCAGGAGCAGGCGCGCGCGCTTGCTCGCCGAGACCACGCCCTCGACCGCGAGGTCGAGCCACAGCCTGCTTGAGCAGCCGGCGCTCGCCTGCGCGCGCGATCCGCAGGCGATTGATGTACCTCAATTGCGCGCGCTGGTCGCCTCTCCTAGCATGGGGCGTTCGCGCCGGCTGCCCCGGCGCGCCTCTTCCTGGAGCACGCATGACGAGTTCCACCGAGCGACCGGGCGAAGCGAAGCTCCCCCACCTCTTCCAGGCCGGAAAATTCGGACGGCACGCGACGCGCAACCTGATCAAGTACGGCGCGTGCTGCGTGTCCAACTACAACGAGCGCGACGGCACCATCACGCCGCGCGAGCTCGCCCGCATGCGCGTGATCGCCAGCACCGGCTGCGGGATCATCACCAACCAGGGCGCGTATCCCGATCCGCGCGGCGAAGGCAAGGCCTACTTCCGCCAGATCGCGATCTTCGACGATCGCTTCCTGCCGCAGTTCGAGACGATCGCGCGCTACATCCACGACGGCGGCGCGCTTGCGATCCAGCAGATCCTGCACGCCGGCCGCTACGGCGGCATCGACCTCGGCTACTGCGTCCAGCCGTCCGTCGTGCCGCAGACGCTGCCGCACTTCCGCCCGCCGCGCGAGATGACGAAGGACGACATCCGCCAGTGCGTGCGCGAGCACGCCGAGGCCGCGCAGCGCGCGATCAAGGCCGGCTTCGACGGCACCGAGGTGACGAGCTTCATGGGCTACCTCCTCGCCAACTTCAACTCGGGGTTCACCAACCAGCGCACCGACGAGTACGGCGGCTCGCTCGACGAACCGCGGCCGCTTCATGCGCGAGCTGATCGACGCCATCAAGCAGGCGACGCCCGACCATCCGCTGGTGATCCGCCTGAACGGCGCCGAGCTGATGGACCAATGGGGCGGCAACACCGAGGACGAGTGCTTCGAGCTCATGCAGCAGGCCGCGCGGCTGCGGCGTGGACATGATCAGCGTCACCGTGGGCTGGCAGGAAGCGCCGGAGTCGTCGATCGGTCGCGACATTCCGCCCGGCCACTGGAACCGCCTCGCCGTGCGCGCGAAGGAGCTTTGCCCCGATACGCTGATCGCGTTCGGCAACCGCCTGCCCGATCCCGCGATGGCGGACGAATGCATCGCGCGCGGCGAGTTCGACTTCTGGGAAGTGTGCCGGCCGCTGCTCGCCGATCCCGAGCTCATCCACAAGGCGGCCGAGGACCGGCTCGACGAGGCGCGGCGCTGCATCGGCTCGCTCAACTGCCTGTCGCGCCTGTTCCGCGACCTGCCGTACACCTGCACGATGAACCCGGCGCTGGGCCACGAAGTGGAGCCCGAGTACCACATCACGCCGGCCGCCGTGACGAAGAAGGTGATGATCGTCGGCGCCGGGCCCGCCGGCATGGAATGCGCGATGACCGCCGCCAAGCGCGGCCATGCGGTGACGGTCTACGAGCGCGGCGAGCGCATCGGCGGCGCGCTGCTCGGCTACGCCGCGCACGACCTCGCGCGCAGCGACGACTTGACGAGCGTGATCCGCTACTACGAGACGATGGCGGCGAAGCTCGGCATCGAAGTCGTCTTCAACACCGAAGCGCACGCGAAGTTCATGCGCTCCATGCTGCACCGTTACGACGCGTGCGTCGTCGCGACGGGCGCACGCATCGATCGCGACGCGTACCAGCACATCGAAGGACGCGAGCGGCTGGTGGACGCGATCGATGTCGCGCGCGGCACCGTGACCACCGGGGCGCGCGTCGTGGTGCTCGGCGGCGGCAAGATCGGCCTCGTCATCGCGGAATCGTTGCGCAAGCGCGGCGCCGAGGTGGCGATCGTCGAGAGCGAGAAGCGCATCGCCGGCGACGTCATGCCGTCGTTCAAGTGGCGCCACTCCGCGTGGATCGACGAGCTCGAGATCGCGACCTACACGTCGTCGCGCGTTGCGCGCATCACGGCCGACGGCGTGGTCGCCGTCGACGCCAAGGGCGCGGAGAAGCTGCTCCCCGCCGACACCGTCGTCGCCGCCTCGCCGCGGCGCTCCAACCAGGAGCTCTTCCGCGAGTTCGAGTGGATGATCGACGAGCTGCACGGCTGCGGCGACGCCCTGGTGCCGCGCGGACTCGACGCCGCGATCCAGGAAGGCTTCCGCCTCGGCGTGCGGATCTGAGGGCGATCGCATGTCCGCCGTGATCACCGGGCATCCCTGCGGCCTCGATCCCGCAGGATGGCAGCGCGTGCTCGATCAGTACCAGGACGCGTTCGCCGAGATCGATCCCGCGGCACGGCTCGCGCTCGTGCCGCGGCGCTACACGCATGCGGATGGCGTCGCGCGTGCCGTCGTCGTCCGCACCTCGCCGCCCGTCCCGATGATCGAGTGGGCACGCAACGACGACGCGATGGTCGCGCGCGCAGCGACCTTCACGGGTCTCGACGGCCTCGCGGCGGACCTGCTGTTCGTCGCGAACGACGGCGCGTTCGAGGACGTGCTCTCGCGCATCGACCGCCATCCGCTCGGCGAGATGAAGCGCCGCATCGCGAGCGGCGCGATCCAGGTGTTCGTGCTGCGCTCGCGGCAGCACCTGCGCGATCTGGGCTACGAGGACTTCCTGGACCTCCTCGGCCTGCCGTTCCTGGGCGCGTGCCGATGATCTTCCGCAATCCCGCCGGCGCGCCGGAGCTCGCGTGCGACGAGTGCGGCTGTCGCTGGTTCGATCGCATGACCAACTGCTGCTACGAGTGCGGGGCGCCGGTGCCGCCGGAGGAAGCGGAAGCCTTCGCGGCGGCGGTGCGGGAATGGCAGCAGAAAGCCGCGACCGCGAACCCGCCGCCGTAAACGAAAACCCCGCCACGCGGGCGGGGTCATTGCACGCGAGAACGCGCGACTACTTCTTCGCCTTCTCGTCGCTCTTCTCGGCCTTGGTGGGAGTCACGGACTTGGCCGACTTTTGCGCCATCGCCGTCTTCTCCTGCTTGGCCTTTTCCTTGGCGGCCGCCTTCTCTTCCTTCGCCTTCTCCTTGGCGGCCTTCTCCTCCTTGGCCTTCTCCGCCTTGGCGGCCTTTTCTTCCTTGGCCTTCTCGGCCTTGGCGGCCTTTTCTTCCTTGGCCTTCTCGGCCTTGGCGACCTTCTCCTCCTTGGCCTTCTCGGCCTTGGCGGCCTTGTCGTCCTTGGCGGGCGCTTCGGCCTTGGCGGCTGCCGCGTTGCTCGCCTTCGCGGCCGGCGCCGCCTTGGCCGCTTCCGCCTTGGCGGCGGCCTTCGGCGCTTCGGCCTTGGCAGGTGCCGCGGCCTCGGCCTTCATCGCCGGCTCGCTCTTCGTGGCCGCAGCCTTGGCTTCCGCCTTCGGGGCAGCCTTCGTCGGCTCCGCGGCCCTGCTGGCCGCCCTCGCCGGTTCCGCGGCCTTGGCCGCTGCCGCCGCCGGCACGCTCGTCGCGCCCGAGACGCTGATCTCGCCCTTGAGCTTGGCGAACTCGCCTTCCTTGATGCCCTTGACCTTCATGATGTCATCGGGCGTCTTGAACCGGCCGTTCGCGTTGCGGTACTCGATGATGGCCTGCGCCTTCACCGGGCCGATGCCGGGGAGCGCCTCGAGTTGCTCCTGCGTCGCCGTGTTGATGTTGACGGCCGCGAACGCCACCGCGGAAAACAGCAGCGCAGCGACGAACAGCAGAATGCGTTTCATTGTTTCTCCTTGTGATCCGAGCGGGTTGCGCCGCACCGGTGCCGGCACGTCCGGCACGGCGCCTAGAACGCGCCGCGCGCGTCAGGCGTTGACAGGAGGCTCGGCCACGAGCGCCGCCACGTACGCGGGGACGCCTTCCTGCACCGTGCGCATGGGTTCGCGATAGCCCGCCGCACGCAACTGGGTCAGATCGGCTTCCGTGAAGCTCTGGTACTTGCCGACGAGCGCCGGCGGGAACGGAATGTACTCGATGATGTTGTCGCCAACCAGCGACGCCAGCGACGCGGGTGCGCGTCCCTCCTGCTGGCGCATGGCGTTGACGACCGCGACGGCGACGTCGTTGAACGTGGCGGCGTGGCCCGTGCCCAGGTTGAAGATGCCACTGCGCTCGGGATGGTCGAGGAAGTGCAGGTTGACCGCGACCACGTCCTCCACCGCGACGAAATCGCGGCGCTGCTCGCCGGGTCCATAGCCGCCCGATCCCTCGAACAGGCGCACCTTGCCCTGCGCGCGGTACTGCTGCACGAAGTGGTACGCCACCGACGCCATGCGCCCCTTGTGCTGCTCGCGCGGACCGTACACGTTGAAGTAGCGGAAGCCGGCGACGGGCGCCGCGCGGTCGGTCAGCACGCGCCGCACGTACTGGTCGAACAGGAACTTGGAGTAGCCGTACACGTTGAGCGGCGCCTCGTGCCGGCGCTCCTCGCGAAACACGCTGCCGCCGCCGTACACCGACGCCGACGACGCGTACAGGAACGGCACGTCGTTGTTCTGGCACCACTCGAGCAACGCAACCGAGTAGCGATAGTTGTTGCGCATCATGTAGCGCCCGTCCGACTCCATCGTGTCGGAGCACGCGCCCTGGTGCAGGATGGCGCCGATGTCGTCCTCGAAGTCGTCGTTGAGCAGGCGCTCGAGGAACTCGTCCTTGTCGACGTAGTGCGCGATGTCGCAATCGACGAGGTTGCGGAACTTGTCGGCGCGCGTGAGGTTGTCGACGGCGATGATGTCGCGCTCGCCGCGCAGATTGAGGCCGCGGATGAGATTGGCGCCGATGAAGCCGGCCGCGCCGGTGACGACGATGTACACGCGTGCTCCTGGAGAGGGAAGTGGGCCGGACGGAACCCGCGTCAGACTTCGAGGTCGAGCGCAACCGGCTGCGCACTCGTCGCAGCGATCGGGACGCGCGGCGCGACTGCGCACAGCAGCTCGTAGCCGACGGTGCCTGCAGCGGTGGCGACCTCGTCCACCGGCAGGCCTTCGCCCCACAGCACCACCGGGCTGCCCACGCGCGCTTCCTCGATGCCGGTGAGGTCCACGGTGATCATGTCCATCGATACCCGCCCCGCCATCGGCGCGCGCCGGCCGCACACGAGCACGGGGGTGCCGTTCGGGGCGTGGCGCGGATAGCCGTCGGCATAACCGCACGCGATCACGCCGATGCGTTGCGGCTGCTGCGCCGAGTACGTTGCGCCGTAACCCACGGCCTCGTTGGTGTCGAGCTCCTGGATGGCGATGATCTCGGAGCGCAGCGTCATCACCGGCTTCAACCCGAGCTGCTCCGCGCTCGCGTGCGCGAAGGGTGTCCCGCCATAGAGCATGATGCCCGGCCGCACGATGTCGCCGCCGATCTCGCGGTAGCGCACCACGCCCGCCGAGTTCGCGATCGAGCGCGGATACGGGAGGCCGCCGCACGCGCTCTCGAACGCGCGCATCTGCTCCGTGATGCCGTCGCGCTCGTCGGCGCGCGCGAAATGCGTCATCACCCGCAGCGCGCCGACCGTTTCGCAGGCCGCGAGACGCTGCGTGATGCGCACGATCTCGCGCGGGCGAATCCCGAGGCGGTTCATGCCGGTGTTGACCTTGACGAACACCTCGAGCGGGCGCGTGAGGCGCGTCGTCTCGAGCATGCGCACCTGCTCCTCGTTGTGCACCACGACCGCGAGCCGGCGGGCCGCGATCTCTCCGAGCTCGCGCGGGTCGAAGAAGCCTTCGAGCAGCAGGATGCGGCGGGAATAGCGTTGCTCGCGCAGCGCGACAGCCGCGTCGAGCTCGATCAGCGCGAGACCGTCGGCGTCGGTCAGGGCCGGAAGCACGCGCGCGAGCCCGTGCCCGTACGCGTTGGCCTTGACGACGGCGAACACCTGCGTGCCGGCGGCGAAGCGCCTCACCTCGGCGAGGTTGGCGCGCAGCGCGTCGAGATTCACCTCGGCGTGCAGCGGTCGGGCCATGGCGCGGGTCGTCTCTCGGGTCGGAAGGGGGAAGGGCCGGGACCTCGGGGCGCTCCGGCGGCGGAAGGGCCGCGCTCATGGTATAAAGCGCCGGGGCGAGCGATACCAAGAATTATACCCAACGCCCGCTCCCTCGCGTCGCCCCGGCGCGCTGGTTTCCTGGAGGACGATGAAGCAGGGTTTCTACACGATCATGGCGGCGCAGTTCTTCTCGTCGCTCGCCGACAACGCGCTCCTGATCGCCGCCATCGCGCTGTTGCGCCAGTCCCACGAACCGGCCTGGATGACGCCGGCGCTCAAGATGTCATTCGTGGTCTCGTACGTGCTGCTCGCGCCGCTGGTGGGGGCTTTTGCGGACTCGATGCCCAAGGGCCGGGTCATGCTGATCACGAATTTCATCAAGATCGCGGGCTGCCTGCTGATGCTCCTCGCCGTGCATCCCCTGCTCGCGTATGCCGTCGTCGGCTTCGGTGCCGCGGCCTATTCGCCCGCCAAGTACGGCATCCTGACCGAGCTCCTCCCCCCGCAGCAGCTCGTGATCGCGAACGGCTGGATCGAGGGCACCACCGTGAGCTCCATCATCATCGGCGTGCTCGTCGGCGGCGCGCTCATCACGCCGCGGGTGAGCGGCATGCTGCTCGGGTTCGACATGCCCATGCTCGACACGGGCATCGAGACGCCGCCGGAAGCCGCGATCGTGCTCATCGTGGTGTTCTATTGCCTCGCCGCGCTCTTCAACTGGTTCATTCCGGACACCGGCGTGGACCACCGCATCATCCACAAGAACCCGCTGTACCTGATCCGCGAGTTCGCGCATTGCTCCTCGCTGCTCTGGCGCGACAAGCTCGGCCAGATCTCGCTCGCGACCACGACGCTGTTCTGGGGCGCGGGCGCGACGCTGCAGTTCATCGTGATCGACTGGGCGGCGCACGCGCTCGGCTTCACGCTGTCGCAGGCCTCGATGCTGCAGGGCGTGGTCGCCGTCGGCATCGCGATCGGCGCGATCCTCGCCGCCAGGATCGTCAGCCTGCGCGGAGCGGTGAACGTGCTGCCGATCGGGATCGCAATGGGCATGGTGGTGATCAGCATGATCTTCGTGCGCAACCTGCCGCTCGCGCTCGTGCTGATGGTGCTGATCGGGGCCTGCGCCGGATTCTTCGTCGTGCCGATGAACGCGCTGCTGCAGCACCGCGGTCACGTGCTGATGGGCGCCGGTCACTCCATCGCCGTGCAGAATTTCAACGAGAACATCGGCATCCTCGTCATGGTGGGACTGTATGCGTTCATGCTGCAGGGCGGCGTGACGATCCCGATGGCGATCGTGCTGTTCGCCGTGTTCGTGTCCGGCACCATGGCGCTCGTGCTGGTGCGCCATCGCATGAACCAGGCGCGCGCCGACTCGCTGCACCTCATCGGGATGGAGAAGGCGGAGCACTGACCCCGAACCCCGTTACTCCCCGACCCAACCCCTTACTCGGAGTAAAACCTGCGGCACGAGCGCCTGCTCGTCGTCACGATGCCGCCGCAGGTTCGCTGCCGGTAACGGGTTGGCGTAACGCTGCGTAACGGGGCGTACGGGTTGGAAGTACGGCGCTAGAGCACGAGCGGCTTGTCGGGCAGCTCGTTCGCCCCGGGCATTGCCGCCTCGCGCGGGAAATGCGCGATGAGCAGGCGGTTGACTTCGCGGATGCCGTGCTCCACGCCTTCCGCGAACCGCCCGGCCCGAAACGCCTCCTCCATCGACCTGCAGATCGTCTCCCACGCCGCATCGCCGACGCGCGCGTGAATGCCGCGATCGGCCACGATCTCCACGTCGCGATCCGCGAACAGCAGATACAGCAGCACGCCGCAGTTCTCCTCCGTATCCCACGTGCGCGAGAGCGAGAACACTTCGAGCGCGCGTTCGCGCGGCGCGACGCCGGCGATCACGCGCGGCAGCGGCAGCGCGGGCTCGACCGCGAACCGCACCTGGCCGCGATGCGCGCGCTCGCCGGTCGCGATCGCCTGCTCGATGCGCGCGAGCGCAGCGGCATCGAACGCCCGCCGCACGCGCCCCGTGTCGGTTGCGAGATGACGCAGCCAACGATGAGGACGTCGCCAGGGCATCGCTGTCATAGGTCGCTCGTCTAGTTCCAGCCGCCGGAAGCGCCGCCGCCGCCGAAGCTGCCGCCCCCGCCGGAGAAGCCGCCACCCCCGCCGCCCCCGCCGCCGAAGCCGCCGCCGCCCCAACCGCCGCCGGGAAAGATCACCGGTCCGCGCGGCCCGAATCCGGACGCGACACCGGCGAAGATCATCACGAGGAAGCCGATGATCGCCGCGACGATCGCTATCACCAGCGAGCTCGCGATCACCCACGCCGCGAATCCGATCACGCCCGCACCGACGATCGAGCCGAGCAGCTTGCCGAAGATGCCGCGCAGGATGCGACCGAGCAGCGGGACCACGATGAACAGCAGGATGAGCAGCGTGCCGAAATCGAAGCCCGGGGCACCGCGCTCCGGTTGCGCCTGCGCGCCCGGCGGCAGCGGCTCGCCGGAGCCGACGACCTCGATGATGCGATCCACACCCGCGTTGATGCCGGCCGCGAACTGACCCTTGCTGAAGAGCGGCGCAACGGTATCGCCGATGATCCGCCGCGCGGTGACGTCCGTGAGGGTGCCTTCGAGGCCGTACCCGACCTCGATGCGTATCTTCTTGTCGTTCTTCGCGATGAGAAGGATCGCGCCGTTGTCCTTGCCGCGACGGCCGATCTTCCATGCCTCCGCAACACGGATGCCGAACGATTCGATCGGCTCCGGCTGCGTCGTGGGGACCACGAGCACGACCAGTTGATTGGTCGTGCGCGCTTCCCAGTCGGCGAGCTTCGCGTCGAGCGCGTCCTTCTCCGCGGCGGAGAGCGTCTGCGTCTGGTCGACCACGCGCCCCGTCAGCGCCGGTACGGCCTGCAGCCCTTCCGTCGAGGGGTCCCACGGCTCGGCCGCGTGCGCGCTCGGCGCGAGCACGAGGCCGGCGGCGAGCACGAGGCCCGCGACGAGCACGAGCACTCGCGCGCGACAGCGATCGAGGATCGCGGGAAGCGCGATCACGGTCACCGCGCGACGCCTTTCGCCCACCCCATTGTCCCGAACAATGGCTCGGGACAATTACGCCGCTGCGGGCAACGGCAGCAGCTCGAGCCGCGATGTCTTCGCCGGGGCGCTCGGGGCCGGGGTGGCCGGCGGCGATGTCGTCGAGGGCGCCGCACCTGGTGCCGGCACGCTCGGCGCCTTGTTGAAGTCGACCGTCGGCGGCCTGCTCACGGCCGCTTCGTCGGCCACGGCGAAGTTCGGCTTCACGTCCATCTTGAAGATCATGGCCGTAAGGTTGGTCGGGAACTGCCGCACCGTCGTGTTGTACTCCTGCACGCGTCTTGATGTAGCGGTTGCGCGCGACCGCGATGCGATTCTCGGTGCCTTCGAGCTGCGATTGCAGATCGCGGAACAGCGTGTCGGCCTTCAGGTTCGGATAGTTCTCCGCCACCGCGAGCAGGCGCGACAGGGCTCCCTGCAGCTGGTTCTGCGCGGCGATGAATTTCTCGAACGCGACCGGATCGTTGATGAGCTCCGGCGTCGCCTTGATGCCGGCCACGTTCGCGCGCGCGTTCGTGACCGCCGTGAGCACGGCCTCCTCGTGCGCGGCGTAGCCCTTCACCGTGTTGACGAGATTGGGAACGAGATCGGCCCGGCGCTGGTACTGGTTCAGCACCTCGGACCAGGCGGCCTTGATGCCTTCGTCCTGCCGCTGCAGATCGTTGTAGCCGCACCCCGGCAGCAACACCGTGGCAAGCACCACAAGCAGGCCAGCGAGGTAACGCATCATCGACTCCCTCCGGTGATCGGGCAACGGCGCCCTCTCCAATATCGGGCCTGCGTTCCCCGGGCGCAAGGGGGCGCGGCATCGAGCCTCGGCAATCCTGCGTCAGCGCTCGGCGTCCGCGGCACTGCCCTGCACCGTGCGCCGCGCGAGCAGCAGGTCTTCCCACGCCTTCGCCTTGTCGGGCAAGTTGCGCAGCAGGTAGGCCGGATGGTAGGTCACGAGCAACGCAACGCCGCGATACCGGTGCAGGCGGCCGCGCAGGCTCGCGATCGAGTTGTCGGTGCGAAGCAGCGTCGCGGCCGCGCTCTTGCCGAGCGCCACGATCAGCTTCGGGCGGACGAGCTCGATCTGGCGGTCGAGATACGGCTTGCACGCCTCGATCTCGCCCGGCTCCGGCGTGCGGTTCGCGGGCGGCCGGCACTTCAGGACGTTGGCGATGTAGACGTTGTTGCCGCGCGCGAGGCCGATGGCGGCGAGCATCGCATCGAGCAGGCGCCCCGCCTGCCCGACGAAAGGCTCGCCCTGCGCATCCTCGTCGGCGCCCGGCGCTTCGCCGATGAACATCCAGTCGGCGCGCACGTCGCCGACCCCCGGGACGGTGTTGCGACGCGTGCGCGACAGGCCGCACGCGGTGCATCCCGCGATGTCGGCGACGAGCCCGGTCCAGTCGAGGGTTGCGATTCGCGCGGCGCGCACCGGCTCGAGCACGGCGACATCGGCAGTCGCGTTTCGTCGCGCGCCGCGGACCCATCCGATGCACTGCCTCGGCGCCGCGTCCACAGCGGCGCAAGGCCCAGCTCCTTCAGGACGTCTTCACGCGTGGCCATGGGGTTCGGCTTCCTCCTCGCCGAGCTCGAGTCGCATCACCAGCGCATCCTCGCGCGGGGCTTCGGGCGTCGGGCCCGGATAGTAGCCCGCGCGACGTGCGATCGGCGCGAACGTCTCGCCGCGATACAGCGCGATCGCGGCCTCGTTGCTCGTGCGCACTTCCAGGAACACCTGCTCCGCTCCCATCCGCCGCGCATCGGCGATGAAGCGACGCAGCAGCGCGCGCCCGAGGCCTTGCCGCCGTGCATCGGGCACCACCGACACGTTCAGGATCTGCGCCTCGCCGGGCCCGAGCATGAGCACGCCATAGGCCACGATGCGTCCCTCGCGCTCGCCCACGCAGGCCGAATAGCCCGCCGCGAGGGCGTCGCGAAAGTTGCCGAGCGTCCAGGGCGCGAGATGGATCGTCGCTTCGAGCGCGGCCACGTACGCGAGGTCGCCTTCGCGCAGCGGTCGCCAGCGCAGCTCGGGCCGCGGACGAAAGTGCGGCAGGATCGCCATGCGCTACAGGCGCAAGCCGGCGTCGCGCTCGGCCGTCGTGAGCGCCACGCGATGGCGGACGTACAAGGGCAGCGCCTGCTCGGGCGGCCCGCCCTCGCCCGCCTGCAGGCGCGGCAGCGCCAGCGTGCCGATCGCACACGCCGTGGGCGAAACGTCCGCGGCAACGTGGGCGAGCTGCAGGCGCTGCGCGAGCGTCGGATACGCCGCGTAGCCGTTGCCCGCGCCCGACCACGTGCCCGAGTCCGGCACCGACACGGCATCGGGCGGCATCACGGCGGGCGCGGCGATCTCGCGCCACGCTTCGCCTTCGCGCGCATAGGCCGCCGTGTAGACCTCGCGCATGCGCGCATCGGTGCACACGAGCACGCGCGTCATGCCGTGGCGCTGCAGCGCCTCCTGCGCAATCGCGGCGAGGGTGCCGACGGCGAGCACCGGCCGGTCGAGTCCCCATGCGAGGCCCTGCGCGACGCCGGCCGCGATCCGTACGCCCGTGAACGACCCCGGCCCCGCGCCGAACGCGATCGCATCGATGTCGCGGCGCGACCAGCCGCTCTCCGCGAGCACCTCGTCGATCATGCGCAGCACGCGCTCCGAATGCGTCTGGCCCACGGGCTCGTGCCGCTGGTGCCAGCTCGTGCCGTCGCCGGCCGCAACGCTGCACCACTGCGTGGACGTATCGAAAGCGACGAGGCGCATGCGGCGATTTTACGCGAGTGCGCGCGCAGCATGCCGACGCGGCGACCGGCGCCGGAGGTATCGCGCGCCTCCCCAGCGTAAAATGGATAGTTTTCCCGCGCTCGCCCTCCGCCCGCATCGTGCCCGCTCCGTCCGCCGCCGTCTCGCCCGTTCACATCGAGTCCCTCGACCAGGAGGGGCGCGGGATTGCGCGCATCGAGGGCAAGGCCGTGTTCGTGGAGGGCGCGCTGCCCGGCGAGCTCGTCACCATCGAGACGCTGAAGCGCAAGCCGACCTACGAAATTGCGCGGGTGCGCGAGGTGCACAAGGCGAGCGCAGCGCGCGTCCTTCCCAAGTGCGTGCACTTCGGCACGTGCGGCGGCTGCACGATGCAGCACTTCGACGAGCGGCGCGCAGGTCGCCGCCAAGCAGCGCGCGCTCGAGGACACGCTGTGGCACGTCGGGCGCGTGCGCGCGGAGCGCATCCTGCCTGCGATCTACGGCCCGGCGTGGGGCTATCGCCATCGCGCGCGCCTCTCGGTGCGCCACGTGCCGAAGAAAGGCGGCGTGCTGGTCGGCTTTCACGAGCGCAAGTCGAGCTACGTCGCCGACATGACGTCGTGCGCGATCCTGCCGCCGAAGGTGTCCGCGCTGTTGCCGCAGCTGCGCGAGCTGATCGGGCAGCTGTCGATCCGGGATCGCCTGCCGCAGATCGAGCTTGCGGTCGGTGAAGATGCGACCACGACCCATGGCGGACTGCACGCCGGCGCGCCGCTTTGCGTGCTGGTGCTGCGCGTGCTGGAGCCGCCCGAGCGACGCCGATCGACGCGCTGCTGCGCGACTTCGCCGACGTGCACGGCATCCAGTTCTACTCTGCAGCCGGGCGGACCGCAAACCGCGACGCCGTTCCATCCCGCCGAGGCGCGACTCGCCTACACGCTGCCCGAGTTCGGCGTGATCTTTCCGTTCTCGCCGACGGAGTTCACGCAGGTCAACGCAGCGATCAACCGCGTGCTCGTGCGCCGCGCGCTCGCGCTGCTCGAGCCGCAGCCAGGCGAGAGCATCGCCGATTTCTTCTGCGGTCTCGGCAACTTCACGCTGCCGATCGCACGCCGCGGCGCGAGCGTCGTCGGCATCGAAGGCAGCGAGGCGCTGGTGGCGCGCGCACGATCCAATGCCGCCCTGAACGGACTGGCCGCGAATACGCGCTTCGAGACGGCGAACCTGTTCGAGGCCACGCCCGAGACGATCGAGGCCCTCGGCCCGCTCGACAAGGCGCTCATCGATCCGCCGCGCGAAGGCGCGATCGCCCTGGTGAAGGCGCTGCCGGGCGACGGCGGTCCGGTGCGAATCGTGTACGTCTCCTGCAGTCCGGCGACGCTCGCCCGCGACGCCTCGGTGCTGGTGCAGGGACACGGCTATACGTTGCGCGCGGCCGGGGTGGTGAACATGTTCCCGCACACCGCGCACGTCGAATCGATGGCGGTGTTCGAGCGCGAGCCGGCTGAGCTACCACTGACGCGCATGGTGCCGATGCGCCGCGCGCAGGCAATCGCGCGGGCTCAGGGCCGATCGCGCGTCCGCAACCGATCGTCAAACGAAGAGGGCGGCTCGCGCCGCCCCCTTCCGGTTCCTTGTTGCGACTACGTCAGTCGCGCTGACCCGTGAACGCCATCAGGATGCTGAGCAGGCTGATGAACAGGTTGTAGATGTCGAGGTACAGGCTCAGCGTGGCCATCACGTAGTTCGTCTGGCCGCCGCGCACGATGTTGCTCACATCGAACAGGATGTACATCGAGAAGATCAGCACCGCGACCGCCGAGATCGTGAGCGACAGGGCCGGCACCTGGAAGAACAGGTTGGCCAGCGACGCGGCGATCAGCAGGATCAGCCCCACGAACAGGAACTTGCCCAGGAAGCTGAAGTCGCGCTTGGTCACCGTCGCGTAGCTCGCGAGGGCGAAGAACACCACGGCCGTGAGGCCGCCGCTCAGTGCGACGAGCTGGCCGCCATTGCGCAGACCCGCCGCGACCGTGAGGATCGGCGTGAGCATCAGGCCCGCGATGAACGTGAAGCCGAGCAGCGCCGCAACACCCCACGAGCTGTTGCGCAGGCGCGTGACCACGAACAGCGACCCCAGCATGAGCCCGAACATCAGCAGCGGCGTCGCGATCGGTGCGGCACGGAACAGCGCGATGAAGTTGAACGACATGCCGGCCATCGCGCCGGCGACCGTGGGCAGCAGCGACAGGCCGAGCAGCCAGTACGTGTTGCGCAGGACCTTGCTCTGGTCGGCGACGATCGCGCCGCGGTCGAAGCCGCTCTCCGGCGCTCGCGTTTGCGCGGTCGACGACGACATCACCGGCTCGAATTTCGATTCCATACTTCCTCCAAAAAGACCCCGGGCAGGGGTCGGCGTAGTACTTAGACTAGCAGAAAGGCCGCGGGTTTCAACGGCCTTCCGAGCTTACCGGAACTGCACGGTAAAATGGGGCCGCTCCGCCGGTGTTCAACCCGGCGCGACGCCTCCGCGCCGACAGGATCGGCGTAAGGGAAGCCCCGCAGCGCCGGATGGGTGGTAGAGCGGTTGAATACACCGGTCTTGAAAACCGGCAAGGGTGAAAGCCCTTCGTGGGTTCGAATCCCACCCCATCCGCCAGTAAGCACTTTCACCCCGTGGCAGTAAGCGTCAGTCTCCCGCTAGTTTGGTTGTATTTTCAAGTACTTGACGCGGTAGTATCTCTCCATCACGTGTCACGGCGTATCATGGTAGCGCAGCCAAAATTGGCGGGTAATTGGCGGATACCATGGCACAGCGAAGCTTGTACCGGCTGACGGCGGCGGATGTAAAGAATGCCGCGATAGGCGAGACGTTGTACGACGGAGGCGGCTTGGAGTGCACGCGCACCAGCGCGAGCGCCGTGCAATGGGTGTATCGATACACCAGTCCCGTGACGCGCAAGCGCCGGTCACCTGCGCGCACGGGACTATCCCTGAAAGCTGCTCGCACCTGGGCGGATGAACAGCGTGATGTTGTGCGCAGCGGGAGCGATCCGCTCCTCCAGGCGGAGCAGCGCGCGGCGAGTGAGCGCGCAACAGTTGCCGCAGCCGAGCGGCAGGAGCAACTCCAGGCAGCAACACTGCTCAATGTAGCAACAACGTACCACAATAGCGTCGCCAGTGATTTCCGCAACCGGAAGCACCGAGCGCAATGGCTCTCCAGCCTCGAGAACAGCCTTCCGGCCACGCTTCTCCGTCGGCCAATCAGCGAAATTTCCGCGGCCGATCTGCTCGACGTGCTGCTTCCGCTCCGCGATCGGGTGCCGGAAACCGCGAGGCGCGTTCGGCAACGACTTGACGCCGTGTTCTCTGACGCGGCGCTACGTGGACTTTGCGCCGGTAATCCGGCCGCGCTCATCGCTCGCCGAATGCGCGTCAAGCGCACCGGAGAGGCACCGCACCTGCGCGCCTTGCACTATCGCGACGTGCCGGCGTTCCTGCTCGCACTCCGCGCGTCGGACCGCAATGGCGAAACGGTCAAATTGGCGGTTGAGTTCGCGATCATCACGGCCAGCCGATCGGGCGAAGTGCGCGGCGCCCGCTGGAACGAGATTGACCTCAAGACGCGGACATGGACAATCCCCGCGGATCGCATGAAGGGCGGCGAAACGCACCGGGTTCACCTATCCGGGCGCGCAATGGAGCTCCTCGAGGCCGCCAAAGCGTTACGCAACGATGCATCCGCCAATGCGCTCGTCTTCCCCGCGCCGCGCGACCCGAAAAAGCCATTGAGTGATATGGCGCTCACCATGGCGCTGCGTCGGTTGCCGACCGGGCGCACTCGGGAAGACAAAGAACCGGAGACCTTCGGCGATCTAGCTACCCTCCACGGCTTCCGCGCGGCGTTTAGCACCTGGGCTAATGACGCGCGCACCGCGCATACCGACGTCATCGAGGCCGCGTTGGCGCACCGCGAAGGCGACCGCGTGCGTGCGGCATACAATCGATCGGCGAAAGAAGGTGAACGGTTCGAGCGCGATCTATGCGCGCTCCGTCTCGCATGGACGGACTACGTCTGCGCCAAGCGCGGAAAGGTCGTAAGCATCCACGGCGGCAAGGCAGCTCTAAAAGGCGCCCATGCCAGGCATCAACACTGCGCGAGTTCGAGGCGGGCGCGGCCATCCAAGCTCTGGCGATTGGTTGTCGGACATCGACGCCCCGACCATACCGAGCGCCCTCTGGGCGCGGTTACAGAAGACATTGCCGTGCACGCTGAGAGAACGGCAGCGCCGATCCGTTCTCGAGTTCGTATCTGTCCACACGGCATTCGTCACGACGCACTTCGTCGACGAGAACCGTAACGGAGAGACGGTTTCGCGGCCCGCGTTCCCCACAGCACAGGACATCAAGCGAACACTCGCGCACATCGTGCGCCTGCCCGCAGACGAGGTCATGAACGCATATGTTCGCGCGGATGCTTGGACTCAACTCGCCATTGATCGGGAGCTCGGTTGCGCGTTCGGCTCGACAAGGCGATTGCCGCGTTGGGCAGAGCTTCAAGTTGGCCGACGGATGCGGGAAGCCGCAGTACGCGCAGGAGCGCCGCTGTCCGTCGCGCCTGGTGTATCGGTCAAGCGCGGAACGTCCGCCGCGCGCTCCGGAAAGCGAGCAAAGGTACCGGCTCGATTAGTCGTGGTCGCGGCGTGGGACTTGTGGCGGCAGTTGACGGGCTCCACGCGCCGGATGCCGGCGGAGTTTGCCTCCGCACTGTTGAGCGCGTGCGGAGTGACTCTGCGACATTCAGAAATGCACCGCGTCGTCCAATTGACGAACGGCAATCCATCGCGTCGTAATCGCGGCGCGGTCGCGTCAGCGCGCACCTCTGACGCATCATCGAAGCGTCGGCGCGCCGGGCCGAATTTGCGCGTGCCTGCATCGCTTTGGGCTGGCGCCGCGCACTACTGGCTGAAGCAAGGACCGAAGGAAGGGTAAACCGGAAAAAGTCGCTGGTTCAATCCGACCGATGCGCTGGGATGCAACGGCGTGCGGCGGAAAGGGGCGACATGAAGCAAGAAGTTTCCGGAATCCCGATTGGGGCGCAACACTTCGACCGACTGCCGGACGCTGCTGGCGTTCCTGTCACCGTCGTGGCGACCGTGTTCGGTGTCTCGCCGGCCACTGTTTGGCGATGGACAAAGAGCGGCATCCTCGAGCAGCCCTCCCAGCAAGGGCCGAATAGCACGCGCTGGAACGTCGGCGCGCTGCGCCGGAAGTTGGCCGGCGGTACGAAGGGCGACGCATGACCGCCCGGCCCCCAGACGAGGCAACCCGCAGCAGAAGATTGCGGCTGCGTATTCGTCGTTCACTGCATTCGACACGACGGCACGCGTAAGCCTTTCGGCGTCTACAAGACGCGACACTCCGCCGAACTCATCGCCAAGTCGCTGCAAGGATGGGGCTGCCCTGTGGTCATCGAGCGGGAGCGCCTGCAATGAATGACGCCCTCCGCGCCTCGTCCGCATTGCGCGCGCTTGACCCCGGCTGCGATCGTGAGACATGGGTCCGCGCCGCCATGGCATTCAAAGCTGCGGGCGGGGACTTCGAAGACTTTCGACCGCTGGAGTTCTGCGGCTGGGAACTATGGCGGCGAGCGCGACACGGCGGCGACGTGGCGATCCATCAACGGCTGCGGCGGTATCGGTGCTGGCACGCTGTTCAAGCTTGCTCGAGACGCCGGATGGAACGATGACGCCGCGCCGATCTACGCACGAGACAGCAACCGGACGCGCAAGGAACCCGACCGACCCGCCCCAAAGCACGACCCCGCGGCGATATGGGAGAGATGCGTTGCCGCCGATCCTTCGCACCCGTACATTGCGCTCAAGCTGGGTCTGCACGACGGCGTGCGCGTCTATCGCGGACCGCTGACTATCGCCGGAACTGCCGTCGACGGCGCCCTTGTGGTCCCGGCGCGGGATATTGGTGGGGCGCTGCGCACGCTGCAGTTCATCCCCGCAGAGGGCAAGAAGCTCAACCTTCCCGGTCATTCGGTCGCAGGGTTCCTCGTCGTCGGCGGCGAAATCACGCCCGGTCCGGTGTACGTGGTCGAGGGCATCGGGCAAGCATGGTCGGCACATCAAGCGACCACCCGGCCCGCTGTCGTCTGCTTTGGCGCCGGCAACGTGCGCAAGGTCGCAGACGCTCTCAGGAGCGCGCATCCGGGCGCGGACGTAGTTCTGGTGCCCGACGTTGGCAAAGAGGCTCAGGCGGCCGGTATCGCAGCTGCAACGGGATGTTCCTTCGTCACCTTGCCGGATGATCTGGGCAGCAACGGCGACGTTAACGATTTGCACCTGCGCGACGGGATGGCAGCGGTTGCCAACCTGCTCGCAAGGCCGACTCGCCCGGAACCGCAGGTTCGTGTTGCCGAACCGTCGCCGGTCGACCTGCTCAAGCCGATGTCGGCGCCGCCACTTCTTCCGGCCGACGCACCGCGCGTATTGGCGCGCTTTGCCGAGGCACAGGCCCGCGCGACGGGTTTCGACGTCTCGATTTTGTTCGACCGCCGGCATTGGCGCCGCATGCGCGATGCTCTCTGACGACGTGCGTCTGCTGGTGTCGCACCGTTCCGGCTGGTTTGAGTCCGCCCGGCTCTGGCTCGCGATCGTCGGCGGGCCGGGAACGGGTAAGAGCCCAGGTACGAAGGCGGCATTGGCCCCGGTCTTCGCGGTGCACCGGGAAACGATCGCGCAATGGCTCAAGGAACACGAAGGCGAGGAAGACGCGCCGCCCATGCCGACGCTGTACGTGAGCGATGCGACGACCGAGGCGCTGGCTGACGTGCTGCGCGGGACCGCCCGCGGACTGCTCTGACTTCACGGACGAGCTCGAGGGCTGGTTGGCGTCACATGACGCCTACCGCACCGGCGGCGCCGGGAAGGACCGCGGCGAATGGCTGCGGCTCTACGACGGCGGTCCGCATCAAGTCAATCGCGTGAAGCGCGGCGCCTTCTTCGTTCCGAACTGGGGCGCATCGCTTATGTCCGCGACGACGCCGGCCGCGCTACGCAAGCTCGCTCCGAAGCTGCCCGACGACGGACTCCTGCAGCGGTTGCTGCTCGTGCTCGCCCGCCCGCGCGAATTGCCAGACGAGGCCCTTCTCCGCGTCGAGACACGCGAACCAAGCGAAGCATGGGACGCGGCGCTGCGTCGGCTGCACGCCGCACCCGCATGCACTGTGCGGCTATCGGCAGGCGCCCGCGCCGCGTTCGATCGTGAGCACGTGGAACTGCACCAACTCACCGCAAGCATTCGAGGATTCGCACCCCTCTTCGCGGCCCACGTCGCCAAGCGTGCAGCGATGCTCGCCCGGCTTGCTCTTGTGTTCCATGCGCTCGAGGTGCCCGACGTTTCGGCTGACCTCGACAGCGAAACGATGGCGAAGGCCGTGCGGTTCCTGCGCCGGCAAGAGCGACATGCACAGGCTATCTATGGATCGATGCTCGGCGGTGACACCGGCATGGCACTCGCGAAAGACATCGCGCGGGCGATCCTGGCAAGCAGGCTCGAGGGGTTCAACCGGCGCGAGATGACGCCGTGCTGCAAGGCGTTCCGAGCGGCCGAAGAACCTGCCCGGCATGCCGCCCTAACGCTGCTCTCCGACTGCGGCTGGATCGCGATGGACTCGGCTACCCCAGGCCACGGCGCTTACTGGACAGTCAACCCGCGCGTCCATGACCTCTTCGCGGCCCACGGCGAGGCGGCAAGGCAGCGCCGCGAGCTCGTCCGGTCCCGTCTCGAGGAAGTTTCCCAATGAAGCCGACGTCGCCGATGTTGTCTCGCGCGCGGGGGTAGAGGGGAAATTGACCCTTCTTTCTCCTACCCACTCGTGCACGCGAGGCAACAACGGCAACAAATCGACCCGGGGGCAATTGTGACAACCCGCCCCCTTCGGAAGCCGCAACCCGTCAGCGTGAACTATCACGACGACTTTCGGGCGGCCGAGTGGGTCGTTATCAGCCGCGATGAGACCCGCGACTTGTTCACCTTCCCTGCCCCCGTTTCGTATGGCTACATGCGCCGCCGTTTTTGCGAGGCGCGCGAGATCCGCTGCGTTCCCCCGCGCCGCGCCCTGAAAGGACAGAACGATGAAACATGAAGACGACCCGTTGGCGCGAATCACCATGGCATACGCGACCCAGCCGCCCACAACCGAGGAGGCGCATCGCCTGGTTGATGAGCTTAACGCGCAGGCACGCCGCAATCGTGCCGAGAAGGACCGGGAGTACGGCGAGAAGCTGGCGGTCGTGTTGAATGCGGCCACTGCCCACAAGACCGGGGGGCCACCGTCCCGACACCCGCCGCAAGGCCATGCCGCCCGTCGCCAGCCGGTAACGCAGGCGAAGGTTGCCCTCGCTCGCATGGACAACCGGGTGCGCGCCATGGTCCGCACCGGACGGAAGGGTTGAACCATGCCGATCGCTCCCCGCAAGCCCTGCAATCACGTCGGCTGCCGCGAGCTCGTACGCGGTGTCACGTACTGCGAACCGCATCGACTGCAAGCGCAACGCGAACGCGAAGCCCGGCGCATCAACCGGCACGAAGCTGGCACGCATCCCGCGTCTGCGTGGCCGCGCATGGCAGCGAGTTACGCGCTGCCGTGCTCCGCGAACTCGCCCGCTGTGCGTCGACTGCCTACCGACCGGCCTACGTCGCGGCAACGGAGTGGTCGATCACGTGCGCCCGCTGTCGCAAGGTGCGGAGACAACAGCCTCGACAACCTGGTCGGCCGGTGCATCGCCCATCACCGCCGAGAAGACAGCACGCGAGCGCGGCAACCGTCACGCCTACGGCTGCGACGAGACGGGACACCCGCTCGATCCGAATCACCCATGGAACCGCGAAGGGGCCAAGGGGCAAGGGGCCCAGCGCTTTCTGGACGCTGGTCCCGCGGTCAACCTCGCCTCCCGCCGCGAAATCTGCATCCACAAAACCATAGATTCAGACATCATGGCTAGACCCCGCAAGAGTGCCCAATTGCTCGCGATGAGTGGCGCCTTCCGCAAGAACCCGAACCGCAAGCGGCAGCCAGTAACCGCAAGCGGCGACATTGGCGCATGGAGCGACGGCGCCACCGACCCGGCGACGATCTGGGCCGAACTGGTCGCCAATGCCCCGGACGATGTCCTGACCGCGGCCGATCGCCCTGCGCTCGAACTCGTCGTGCGCCTCATCGCGCAAGCGCGGAGCGACCCCGCCGGATTCAGCGCCGGCAAGGGAACGCTGCTCGTCGCCACGCTCGGCAAGCTGGGCATGACGGCGCACGGCCGCGCGCAACTGAACGCGCCGACGCCGAAGACTGCCCGCGTGATGATGACCCCGAGTTGACGAGGAAGCTCGATCGCCTGACGGCGGGCCGGCGATGAGCTACGGCGCCAAGGCGCCTGCAGTACGCCCGCGACGTCGTCGCCGGGACGGTTCCCGCGGGGAAATGGGTTCGGCTCGCGTGCCAACGGCACCTGTCGGACCTCGAGCGCGCGGATGGCGATGGGTTCCCGTACTACTTCGACCAGGAAGCGGGCGATCGCGTCTGCACGTTCCTGGAGTGCCTGCCGCACATCAAAGGGCAGCTGGCCATCGAAGACGATCCAACTCGAGCCGTGGCAGTGTTTCATCCTGACGTCTGTCTTCGGCTGGCGCCGCAACGCCGACGACCTGCGGCGATTCCGCGTCGCCTACATCGAGGTGCCGCGCAAGAACGCCAAGAGCACGATTACAGCAGGCGTGGCGCTCTACATGCTCGCCGCTGATGGCGAGCAAGGCGCCGAGTGCTACTCCGCCGCGACGACGGGCGACCAGGCCCGCATCGTGTTCGACGTGGCGCAAGGCGATGGTGCGCAAGGCGCCGCGGATCGCGGAGCGCTTCGGCATCGTCACTGGCGAGCACGCCATCTACGTGCGCGGCTACGAATTCCACCTTTCAACCGCTGAACGCCGAGGCGTCGACGCTGGACGGCAAGAACGTGCACTTCGCGTCCGTGGACGAGCTCCACGCGCACAAGCGGCGCGACGTGTGGGACGTGCTCGAGACGGCGACCGGCTCGCGGTCGCAGCCTCTTATCTGGGGCATCACGACGGCGGGCACCGACCGTTCCGGCATCTGCTACGAGGTCCGGACCTACATCACGAAGCTGCTCGAGGGGATCGCGGAAGGCGATGCGACGTTCGGGATCATCTACAGCATCGATGACGAAGACGCGACCACTGGATGGACCCCGCGGTATGGGCGAAGGCGAATCCGAATCTCGGCGTATCGAACAGCGCCGACGATCTGCAGGTGAAGTGCGCCAAGGCGCTGCAGATGCCCTCCGCGCAGTCGAATTTCCTGACGAAGCACCTGAACGTCTGGGTCGAACGCCGACCATCAATGGATGGACCTGCAGGCGTGGGACCGTTGCGCCAATCCGCAGTTGAGCGAAGACGACTTCGAGGGCGAGGAGTGCGTGATCGGCCTGGACCTCGCCAGCAAGGTCGACATTGCGGCGGCGCTCAAGCTATTCCAGCGCGACGGACACTACTACCTCTTCGGCCGGTACTACCTGCCCGAAACCGCGGTCGAGAACGGCGTCAACTCGCAATATGACGGCTGGAATCGACGCGGATTGCTGACCGTCACGCCCGGTAGCGTCATCGATTTCGACGTCATCAAGGACGACCTCCGCTCGGACGCCGCGCGCTTCAACGTTCGCGAGGTGCCGTTCGATCCGTGGCAGGCGACGCAGATCGCGACCGAGATGGAACGCGAGGGCCTGCCGATGGTGGAGTACCGCCAGACGGTGCAGAACATGAGCGAGCCGCTAAAGCAACTCGAGGCGCTCGTGCTGTCGGGGAAGCTGCATCACAACGGCGACCCGATCCTGACGTGGATGGTGTCGAACGTCGTCTGCCACACCGACGCGAAGGACAACATCTACCCGCGCAAGGAACGTCCGGAAAACAAGATCGACGGCGTCGTCGCCGCATGCATGGCGCTGGGCCGGATGGCAGTCGGCGAAGAAATGGGCGAGTCGGTTTACGAGCAGATGGCGCGGGAGTCGAACCCCGCATCGGTGTACGAGCGATGAATCATCAACGCCGCGTGGCGGCATACGGGAGCAGCGATGCAAACCGCAAGCAAGTACCTCGGAACGCATGAACAAAGTTGGCCGACCGGCTGAACGGACGGGCTTGCTCGAGAAGCTCGAGCGCGAGGCGAACAGCGAGCACGACGCGAAGCGCAAGGCGCTTGCCGACGACCTGCTCGAGCTGGTTGCGACGCGCGAACAACGACTGGCTCCGGCCCTCGCAACCGCGAAACAGACCACGGAAACGCGCAAGACATCCGAAGCCATCTTCCGGGCCGACGCGCAGCAAGAGGCGATCGCGTGGCGCGCGGTTTCAGACAATCAGAACCTGGACGAATACCGTGAACGGGTAATGCGCAGCGCGCTCGATGAAATCGCGCCGTCGTGCCTGCACGAGACCTACCGTAAGCTTGATCGCCTTCATGGGCTCGTGCTGAATGCACTGCAATGCCGGACATACTCGTTCACGAATCCAAGCACCGGAATGCGCGGCTTTAGGGACGAAGGAAATATCGATACTGTCCGCCCCCCGAAGGAATGGCTCGAGCACGCGATGCAGGAGGTCCGCGAGCTCTCGCACACCGGCGGAACCGCGGAGGAACTCGCCGCCCTGTGCACAGCGCTCCTCCAGGATGCACGTTCTAGGGTTGTTCCGATACTCAACTCGGCCGCCGTTGCCGACGTGCTCGATCGGGCACAGCAATGAGCGCTCGGCATCATGGTATGGCGCGTGTGTGCGGACCGGCGGCAACCTCAGCGCAACTCTCGATCGCGTCGAGCACTGCCGACGCTTTGTACGAGCCGGCGACGTTCGGCCTGAGCAACGGCGCGGCGGTCAATGTCGTGCTCACGGTCAATTCCGGCGTGTGGATCGGCGGTGGAACTGGCGTGCCTAGTCTCCGCTTCGATAACTTCGGCAGCGGTTCCACGATCCGCATAAACAACAGCGGGACGCTCGCAGGGCAGGGCGGGGCAGGGAATGGCGGAAGCGGTGTTGCTGCGGTGGAACTCGTCGCGGGACAGACCGGCGTCGTGCTGTCCGTCGATAACACCTACGGATACATCTTTGGCGGTGGCGGCGCTGGTGCTGTTGGTGCTACGTCGGGCAGCGGCGTTACAACGGCTGGGGGCGGTGGCGGCGGCGGTGGGCAAGGCAGCCCAGGCGGCGCAGGAGGCGCGGCGCCGGCAGCCTCACCGGCCGGTAGCGATGGGTCTGCAGGCACGACCTCAGGCGGTGGCGCGGGCGGACCGGGTGCGAGCAATCCGTTTTACGGAACGACCGGCGAGACGGGCGGTAGCGGCGGGGGCTGGGGCTTGGACGGCGGGAACACGTCCGCGGGCTATGGCGGCTTTGCGGGGAACGCGATCACGTTGAACGGCAATAGCATCGTCTGGATAGCCGGGAACAACGGCACGCAGGTTCGGGGCATCATCGGGGCGTAATTTGACGCCGTCCGCTCGGGGGCGTAGCGTAGTCTCGCCGGCCCCGAACCGCCGGTAGCGCGCCGCCGAGGATGTGTTCAGCATCCCCGGCGACGACTTCCGCACCACCTGAGCTAGCAGGATGACGCAGCGGTTCCAATTCTACCGTTTCAGCCCAAGGCTGCGCGACGCCTGCCCGCTCCATTCAGGAGCTACCATGGCAGCAAAGAAACCAGCATTACCACGGCACGATGAACTTCGGCGCGAGGCGCGGAAGGAAGCGCACGAGCTTGCCCGGCAAGTCTGGATAGCGGTCACCGCGACAGGGTTGCTGGACTTCAATAAAGACCCCCATGAAGTGACCGAAGCCGGGGGCGACTCGCGGTCCGAGTGCTTCTATCGGATCAGCCGCGACGGTCGCTTTCTGATGACGCACGCGGATCGTCAGGCGATTTGGAACGCCGCGTCGCGCTTGTACATTGCGATTCAAAACGCGACGCCGGCCCCCGAGTCCCCGGCATTCCAGCCGCCCGCGCGGCCACTGCCGGCGAACGTGGTATCGCTGCGCAAGCACGCCGATTCGTTGGGGGTGCAGCATGGCTAAGACGACATCCGTGAAGACCGCCACACCGCGCAAGCCGCTGTCGCCCGAGGACGATCAAGCGATGGCGGCGTTCGGCAGGCGCATGCTGCCTCTTGCCCAGGAGATCAACCGCGATCGAGCGCGCGCCGAGGCCGTCGCCGCCGCTGCGCTGCTCGTGCCCAGGCAGACGCCGTACCGGATTAGCGATGAGGACGTGCGGCGCGTAGCGAGCCGGCTAGAGGACCTGTGCGCGCTGCTCAATGCTATGGGCCGATTGACGGTCCTGGCCGAGTGCTCCGGCGACGACGACGACACCGCGGCCGTGCTCATCACCGTCCGCGAATCGGCCGCGAGCGCAGCACGTGTCGCGGACGCGGCAATCGTAGCGCTGGAGGGCCGCTCTTATACCGGCATCGCGGACATTAGCCCACTAGCCGCGCCAGGCATCAGTCCCACAAGCGACTAAGGCCCGACGCACGCATTACTCGCCGCCCTTCGGGGCGGTTTTTCTTTGCGCGAAGCGGTCAAGATCACGGCAGGCGTGGCGATCGCGGGCAGTACAAGCGGCAGCCGACGGGACGTCGCCCAGTGCGGCATCGCCTCACATCGCGCCCATTTCGGCGGTCACTGCGTAGAGCGGCGGTCGCTCGTCAGCGTTCAGCCAGTGCACCGCGGCGTCGTAGTCGACGAAGATCTGGCATGGGAAGGGACAGCGTGCTACGCGCGTCTCGAGGTAGATCTCGTCAATGTTCCAGTCCTCAAAGAGGACCGCCATCCGCGTGCTGGGCGAGAAGCCGGCATCGGTATAGTGAGCAGGTCGGGCGTGGAGCTCAACGATGCTGAACGCAAGTGTCGCCAGACGGTCGTCGACGAGCACTCGGCCCGTGCCGCAAGCCTTCGCTTTTGCGGCCAGGTCGCTGAGCATTCGATCGGCGTCGTCGCAAACAATTTCCCCACGGACGCGTGATACCACGCGGTCATCACGAGGCGAGTATTCGATGTCCCATTCCACGTTGGTCCCTCGGCAGCCCGGCGCGGCAGGCCTTCCCGGTCAATCTTCCAGAACGCGGCACGTCACCGCGTACGATTTTGCCTCGCGCGTCGCGAGTGCATTGCCAGTGTCGATCATCAGTGCGTGCATGCGCTGCGGAACGCCTGTCGGTGGAGCTTGGTCAACTGCCGTAGCGGTTATCGTCGCCCACGCGCAGTCTGCGTCGAAGTGACCCAGGATTGATTGATGTCTATCAAGATGCGGCCCTGGCGGAGGGATTGGTTGCCCCACAAGGAGCTCGCGGGGCTATCCGCGATCGGGTCGGCGTACCCCTTGCGAAGCACCGAGCTGGTGACGGAGGCGAGGCGGGCTGCGGTCATCGCCGGGCATCTGGCTGAGCTGTATAGCGCGTCGCGGTGGCCACATTGAGACGATGCTCCGGGCGATGCCAGTAGTGGCCGCGATGTTCTTTGCGATACACGAACCGCATGTAGCACATGCGAGCCGCGGCCAGCCACAGCAGGTACGCGCTGAATGCCCCCAACGGCTGCAGCACTAAATGATCGAAACCGACAATGGCGAGGGCAGCGTAGATGATCGGCTTGAGCTCATAGAGCCAGCCGGGTAGGTACATGATCGACTCCGGGATTGACTGCGGGACACGAACCGTAGTGTCGGCCGAGCCATGTCATCGCAGTATCGGGAAATTCCCTAGATCGCCCATTGGAAGGTCTGATCTGACGGCAACGTTGATCTCGATCAACTCCGGCGAAGCGTCGCGCGCAGTGCCCCTATAGATTGCGCGATCGTGCGTCGATGGATTAGGAGTAAGTTCTCCGCTTGGCTCGGCCCCGTCTCCAGCGGGGCCGAGCTCTTCTCTCCCGGACTTCCGCCCCGCTCTCGCCACGCTGCCGCCTCGCCGCGGTCGCGGTCGACAATGACCTCGAGGGAATCGTCGCGAAGCGAATGGACGCGCCTTACAGCGCCGGCCGGCAGCCGTGCTGGGTGAAGATCAAGCACCGCGGCTACTCGCGGCAGCACGCGATCCGCTGGGCGCGCTAGCGTTTCCTTGCAAAGTATTCCCGCACCCGATCGGCAGAATTTCCCACCTGCTTCACCGCCTCGGCAAGCTGGTCTTTGGTCACGCCAAGCGCCTTCGTCCAGTAGCTCACCTCATGTTCCTCGCCGAGGCGATGCGGCTCCGGTCCTGTCCGCCCCTGTTGCTGAGATCGTCCGCCATATGTCCTCCGTCGTGAGGCTCAGGCTCAAGCGAGTCGCGTGCCAGCGGGATCTTCCGCGAGAGCGGTTGCACACTTCCGGGAGTACCGTATATCCATACGGCATGTCCCCCTATCCCCTGTACCTGTACCCGTTCCGCTACCACGACCGGCTCACCGGGAAGTGGCGCATGGCCCGCTACAAGGCCGAACTGGACGTGATCCGCGAGCGCCACGGCGAGGACTTCGAGATCGTGGGCGAGCCGATGGTGATCCACGGACCGGCCGGACCCGCGTTCAACCCGTTTGGCGATAGGCGCGGATAGTCGGGCGACCATTCAATGTTAGCGATAACGGGTCGTCCTACCCTGCCCAACAGACCTTGCGTTGACAATGCCTCGCCGCTTTGTTTACAATGTAAGGCGTATAAGTTGACAATCAAAGGACAACCCGGTGGTGACCGTGAGGGCGCGTGGCGAGCAGGCAAGGGAGTTCATCATTTCCCACGTGGAGAAGCACCCGGCCGACATAGCCAAGCTAACGGCGGAAAAATTCGTCATCACTCGGCAGGCGGTCAATAGACACCTACAGCTTCTTGTAGAAGAGGGCGTCCTCCTCAGTACGGGGTCGACTCGGAGTCGGCGGTACCGCTTATGCCCTCGCGTCGTCGTGGATCAAATCTATCCGGTTACGGACGATCTCGCGGAAGACGTCGTGTGGAGAAACGATATCGCGCCCGCGCTAGGAAAGTTGCCTGCGAACGCGCTCGATATCTGGCACTACGGCTTTACGGAAATGTTCAACAATGCGATTGATCACTCCTCCTCTAAATCGATCATGGTTCGTGTCGAAAAGACAGCGCAATCGACTCGCGTCCAGGTCGCCGACGTTGGCATCGGAATCTTCAAAAAGATTTCAGACCGCGTTGAACTTACTTGATGAGCGACACGCGGTCCTGGAGCTAGCAAAGGGCAAACTCACCACCGATCCCGCTCGCCACACCGGCGAGGGCATCTTCTTTTCGTCGCGCATGTTCGACCGATTCGGGATCTTGTCCGGTAAGACGTACTTTTCGCACCAGCATGGCTACGATGAAGATTGGATCATGGATGGTGCGGATTCCGGGCCTGGTACTGCCGTGTTCATGGAACTGAATAATCATACGTCCCGAACGACGAAGCGGGTTTTCGATCAGTTCACGACCACCGACGATGTCAGCTTCAACAAGACAATCGTGCCGGTCCGTTTGGCGCAGTATGGGCAGGACCAACTGGTGTCGCGGTCGCAAGCCAAGCGGCTGTTGGCCCGTGTTGATCGCTTCCGGGTCGTGATACTTGATTTCGCCGACGTTAGTTCGATCGGGCAGGCATTTGCGGATGAAATTTTCCGGGTGTTCGTGAACGATCATCCGGACCTTGAACTCGGCGTGGTCAACGCCGCGGAATCGGTGCGGCGAATGATTCAGCGAGCAAAGCCGCCATGATGGCCGGAGCGGCGCCGTTGGGCGCCAACGATGGCAGCAAAACGATTGTCCGACCCGGCGGCAACCGGGAAGCGGGCAGCGCGAGGGAATACAGCCCTCGCGCGCCCTGACCACAACGCACTACCGAAGGAGTGCAATCATGGCTGATAACAAGTTTACCTCCAGGCTGAGCAGCGACTACGCGAGCGAGCGGAAGGCGCTCGAGCGCGCCTACGCGATCCTTCTGCCGGGCATCGATTGGAGTACCGCCTGGTCGGCCGCGGCGCTCATGGACATGGACGTTGACGACTATGCGCTGCTCTGCATCGTCCACGCGCGCGGTCTGGTTCCCCCTGGGCCGTACCGTACCCCTCGCCTGTCGTCCTTGACGAAGCAATGACGCCACGGCGTTGTGAGGTTTGCGCCGCTGCCACGCGCGGGCCGATCCGCAATTCGGCGCGTTCCATGGCTACTGTGAAAGCGAGCAGCGGGCAGGAGGCCGCGTAGTTGCGTCAGCCTCACAACGCACCCCCCTTCGGGGCGGTTTTGTTTCGTGCGACCCGACCGCCGGGGGATCAGTATTCGATGATGTTATCCGCTGTGAACTCGAAGCGAGTATGGGCGGGGATCACCTTGGCGAGCCCGTAGTTCCGCACGTGCGGCCGATATAGCCGGCGTCCGTTATCTCTGTGATTTCCACCCATGGATGTTCGTGCACCTCGCCATCAACAAGCACCATGAGGCGCACCTGGGCGCCTATCTGCAAGTGCATCCGTACCTCAAGCGGCGGCACCCATGAGCGCTGATGCGCGGGGAGATCTCGCACGCTCTCCAGTTCGAAGATCACCGCCGCGCCGGTTAGGTGATCTGGCGACGCGCACCTTCGAGTATCGTCTGGACGGTTGGGTGTCCGTCCGCCGATTCGATTTGTTCAGCCAGTTCCTGCGCGATTCGGTCTTTCACCAGCGGCATCGCTTTCAGCATGATCGGGATAAGAGCACTCGCGGCGGCAACGGTGTCGTCGAGCCGCTCCTCGATTGTGGCCAGCCGCTTCTCGATATCGGAGAGGCGCGCTTCGAGCTTTGCATCCATCACTGTTCCTTTGATTCGTCGACTCGTTTGATGCCCAGGGCTGGAATCGAACTGGCTGCGTAACAGTGCGCTTCACCCTGACCCTTTCGACCCCTCACCAACATCTTCGTCCGGCGCGAGTCGAATTGCGTTCCGTCCCGCTTCGCGAGCATCCAGCTTCGTTTTGAGTGCTGCGGCCAGCGCTGCCGGATTGCCTAGCAATCCTGTCGGAGCAGCATCGCTCAGCGTCCCCGAACCGTAGAGCCCCCCAGCAGTCCTGTGCTTTGCAACGATGATGGGATCGGACGTCGCTGGGTGTACTCGTAGAAGTCTCGCTCGAGGTTGCGGATCGAAGTCAACACGTCCGAAAGGATCTCTTGTTGCGAGCGCTTGGTGGGCAGCGGCCCATCTGATTGGCCATGCTCCTTGCGAATTGCCGCTAGAGAATGGAGAAGGTCCGGTAACCAGCGGGGAAGCGTCCGGTCGAGTTGGTCGGAGGATAAGCGCGCTTCATCGCGCAGCTCGTTGATGTCGCGCACTAGACGCGCGATGTCGGCCTCAGTAATCTCCCGGGCCTGAAACTGCGCCAACGGCCCTACTAAGTCTGTCGGCGGCAGGTCGACCAGCAGAGGCACTACGCGGGCTTCAGTGACCTTCTTGGATAGCGCACCGACCTCAAACATCAGCCAAGCTTGCTGCTGGTTGGCCCGACTAACGACAATGATCCCGTAGTGTGTTTGCTCAAGATGTTTCCCGATAACATCAAACCAGCGCGCACCGGAGTCGATGTCCTGCTCAGACATGAAGACCTCGACCCCCTGTAACACGAGTGGAAGCCAATCGCGGAGTTCCTTCGCTACGTCTCTTGCAAGCGGCCCCGACCAACTGATAAACACGTTCACGCGCACATTCTCCATGGCCCCCTCTGGCGAGGCGTTCCATCAATGACTGCTTTGGGGCGGCATCGCGGCCAATCAGCTTCGTTGAACCATGCCACAGCGAGGCCGCTTACGTGGAAAGGGATACAAGCCTGCCCCGGCTACAGTCTAGCCGGTTGCCTTTTGCTTTGCCCCTACGGCCGCTCCCCGAGCGTTCATTGGCCCAGGCCCTGGGGTCGCGGCTCGCGAATTCGAATCCCTTGCGGTCCGTCAAAGCTATTGAAGTTTTAGCTGGCGGGTGATTGGCGGGTGGATACGTCGTAGCTCGGCATGACACTGTTTTTGCAAGCGTTTGGGCGGACACCCCATCCGCCACGACTCCTTTTTGTATCAATATGTTGGCGGCCGCGAGGTCGTCACGTGTCCGGAGTGCGGCGCGCTCGGTCCGCGTGCATTGCCAGCCGATCCGCCGGGCCAAGCGCTATTCAGTTGGAATCTGCGCTCCGGTGGCGATCACCGAGACGCAGCGGGTTGAATGCTGTTGGCGCTTTCGGCTGATACGTCTTTCCGTGCTCGCAGGAGCGGGCGCTCCATTAGGTGCCAGGAAACCGATGCAAGGGCAACGACGATTCCCATGCCGACAACGGCCTGTAACGGCCTGGGTACAACGTAGCCCGAGACTTGCATGGCCCAGTGGAATCCACTCCACGCCGGAAGGTGAATCACATAGATGCCGTAACTTATGGTGCCAAGATAGACGAGCGGCTTCGCGAGGGCGCGCAACATTGGGGCGGTGAGCCTGACGTCATACCAGCGATCGACGATTGCGGCGTAGAAGAAATTCGCAAAGAAGAACCCGAGGCCTCCTTCGAACGGGAAGAAGTGAAATATCAGCGTCGGCAGGCCGACCCCGAAACCGAGGACAGCAATCACGATTCTCCACTGTCGATGCAGCGCGGGATTCTGCCTCGCCAATGCCGTGATCGCGCCGATACCCAGGGAATCGAAACACGACGGAGTAAGGCCCGCCCAGAACTCCGGGCCGTAGCCAGCACCCTTTAGCCAGATTCGGGTGAACAATCCGACCAACGCGGCAATGGTCGTGCCGACCAGCAGATAGCGCTTGGGTGCCAGGAGAATGAAGAACGGCCACGTCAGGTAGAACTGCTCCTCGACCGCCAACGACCAGAAGTGGCCGAGCGGCAATTGGGTGTCGTTGGTGAGCGCCCTCTGGATGTTGCTCAGGAAGAAAACGAACCAGCCCAGATGAGCGCGAGCAGCCTCGACGCCCAAGAACCAGCAGACGAACAGCACGACAAAGTAGATCGGGAAGATCCGGACCACCCGACGCGCAAAGAATGTTCCGAGTGCCGTCCGTGCACTCAACGTGCCCTGCTCGAGCCGATCTCGGTACTTCAGCAGGATGCCGGTGATGAGAAATCCGCTCAAGACGAAAAAGGATCGTACGCCGACACCTCCAAAATTCAGGCGTTCCAATCCGATCGGCGCGAACCAGTGGCGGATCCCGAAGTGCTCAACCATCACTGCAAATACCGCAAGGCAACGCAGGACGTCGAGGAGTGGAGCTCGTGCGCCAGAAGGCACCGGGCTGGCACGAAAGACCGCTTGCACCGCCTTGCCGCGGTTATCAGTAGTGCGCGAGAGGGTCATTTCGGAGCCGTTGAGCTCGCGATGCAATGTCGGGCCTCCTTGTTGAGAAGCCCGCGCGACTATCGTTAATGCTGATCAGTCGGTCCTGCACGTACATGCATGCAGTAGCGACTCGCAGGCAGGCCGTAACGATAGTCGAGGTCGTCTTCGAAGTCCAGACGGCGAGGGCATTAGACACTAGCGCAAACGCTCATGCAGTTCGGAATGTACGGCCCGAGGCCGCTTCGTCCGTCGCGTGGTCGGGCGCTTGTCATTTGCGCACGCCCGCGATGCGCACCAGCCACCGATACAGCCTCACCTCGAACGCCCCGAACGCCGAGCCGACGATCAGGGCCCCGGATGCGAGGCCGACGAACGCAAGCGTGACCGGTAGCCCCGCACCGAAGCCCAGCCCGATCGCGAGGGTTATGAACGGGACGTGCACGAGGTAGAGCCCGTAGGACCAATCGCCGAGGGTGGCGAATGGATTGCGCGCGGAAAGCGGCCGTGCGCGGTCGGCGAGAACGGCCCAAAGCACGATCGCGCCGAAGCCGACGGCGTGCGATGCGAAGCTGGGCACGGCGCGCAACGACATCAGGTCCGTCAAGAGGATGAACACCGGCGCGACGACGAGTGCGTAGCGACGCACTTGCACCGGGACGGTCAGGTGCACGCGCTGAACAAGCATCCCCGCGATGAAGAGCAGGTTGTAGCCCGAGAAGAGGATGCGGTCGATGCTGGGAATGATCGACACCGGCGCCGACGGCGGCGTGCGCAGGACGAATGCGACCACGATCGCGATCGGCCAGATCACCAGCAGCACATTGCGCGCGCGCTTCCACCCGGCGAGCGCGACGACACAGACCAGGACATAGAAAAAGACCTCGTATACGAGCGTCCATTCGACCGCGAGCGGATAGTCCATCCTGCCGAAAGGCAGCAGCGTGAGCGCACGCCCGAGATCGCTCGCGCCCGAGGTGCGGCCGAGCAGGGCCCACTGCAGGACGATGGCAAGCGCCACGGCTAGCCAGTACGCAGGATAGATGCGCAGGAAACGATGCGCCGCGAATTTGCGCACCGGCATGCGCTCGATCGTCTGCGCGATGACGAAGCCCGAGATCACGAAGAAGAGCTGTACGCCCCACGAAAAGTGATGGTCGAAGAAACGGACCAGCGGACCGGCATCGGCCCCGGCGCGCTGCAGGTAGGCGCTCGCATGAAACAGCACGACGCCGAGCGCGGCGACGAAGCGCAGCACCTGGACGCGCTGGAAGCGAGTCGACGCGGATCGCGCCGCGGAGGCCACACCGACATCGGCCACGGCATCGGCAGCAGGTTCGAGGTCGTTGTCGCGGGTGGGCGATGCAGGCATCGGATGCGTCACACTCAGGTGGGCGCCAGCGGAATGACGCGCAGACGCGGCTGCGGGCCTTCGGCCACGACGATTGCGAGCGCGTTGTCGATGCGGTGCAGGAATTCGACCGGCGCTTCCTCGTTCCCGCTCGTCGCAGCGACTTGCACGAAGTAGACCTCGGGCGCGAGATTGCACGCGAATTCGAACTCGACCCGCACGTCCCCGGGCACGTCCAGCGAGCCAAGATCGATGCCGTCCAGTGCGGTACCCATCCGCCGAACCACTTGGCCCGAGGCGTCGACGATCCACATCCAGAAGGACAGATCGGACGTTCGCGCAGCAAGCGAGGCCCTGTAGGTGCCCACGTAGTGCTGACCCTGGATGAGCACATTCACGCGTCTGCCGTCGGGCGTCTCGAAATGCGGGTCGTGGATTTCGGCGCCGCGGATCGGATGCACCTCGGTCGATGGCGGCCGCAGGCCCTCGAGGTAGCACGGTTGGCGCCCACCCCTGGGATGGCCGAGCAGCCGCGCCGTAGCGGGTATCAACTCCGGATCGTACTGGAAGCGGGTAAAGCAACCGCGATCGCGCGCCAGGCGCTCGACATACGAAGTCGACGACGCCACGCTGATGCGAGGTTCGGCCGGCAGCTCCCAGTCATCCCGCAGCAGGTCGCCGAATTCGGCGAGCTTCGGTCGCAGGAACGCGACATCCTCGGGTGTGAACCAGTTGCGCCAGTCGCCGTAGCTCTTCGTCCGTGCAACGCGCCCGTACTCGGGGGCGACGTCCCGCGTCGGGTGCAGCTTGAGTCCGAGGTATTGCTCGAGCGCATCAAGCCGACCATCGACCAGGTCTTCATAGTCCAGCGTGAACATTGCCGAACCATGCGCGGCGACAACACGCGCCCCGAAGCGAAGGTTCCGGATGACGAGTCGGTCCACCGTCGCGCGCGCCCAGCGCGGCGCGACCTTCTTCTTCAGTCGCTCCTGCAGGTCAGCCAGCTCCATGAACGTGACGCTTCGCGGATCCTGCTGCTTCGCCTTGAGCGCGCTGACGAACTCGATGAACGCGTCAAAGCGACTCGTTATCTGCAGGTGGTACGACGAATACAGCAGATGGCTGACCAGCATGTCGCGCGGATCGCGGCGAATGTAGATACGCCGATCAAAATAGCTGCACGCCTGCGGCCCGTAATCGTCGACCGCGCGATGCTGCGAGAACAGGACTTTAGAGAGCACGAAGCGACCCGCGGCCGCTACGGGCTGCGGCGGCGCGCAGTCGGTGGGCTCGAAGAGGCACACCGTGTCCGCGGGCAATGCCCGCCTCAGCTTCTCGAACAGGATCGTCGTGCCGGTCTTGCCATGCGCGAGGATCAAGATACCAGGCAAAAGCGTCACTCCCCAAGGCGCCAACGCGCCGCCAAACAACTCGATGCGGCCATCGCATGTACGCGATCACATCGCCGTACAGGTGCGCGATTGTAAATGAGCTCGCATCATCCTAGAATCGCCCCGGGCCGATCATCAGCTGCCGCCGCTTACTCCTTTCCCCATCAGCCCCTTCGAGCTGCCTGAGATAACGGGCTGAGTCTTCACAAGCGACACGGACCATGACGGCGTCGATACCGGCCTCGCTGCCCGAGGACGCACGCAAACGCGATCCCGCGACGCTCGTCATCGCGATCGCGGCCGCGCTCTTCGTCGCGTGGTCGCTGTACGTGATCGCGCGCGAAGCAGTCTACATCCCGTATTGGGACCAGTGGGGATGGCTGCGCCGCTACTACGCGCCCGAGGAGCCCTTCCTGCGCCTCGCGTTTCGGCCGATCAATGGGCACATCGTCGCCTTGCCCCTGCTCGTGTACGTGGCGGACATCGTGCTGACCGGCGCATCCAACGTGCTCAACCTCCTCGTGCTGATCCTGGCGCTCGCCGGCACGTGCCTCGTGCTGCGCGCGGGATTCGCTCGCCTGCCGATAGCAGCGCGTCGCGATGCGGGCATCTACACCGCCGTGGCGTTCGCGCTTCTGTTCTGGCTGTACGGCTGGCAGAACCTGTTCTGGCCCTTCCAGCTTCACCAGTGCGTCGCTGTGCTGCTCGGCCTCGCCGGGCTGCTCGTGCTCTCGCGCGCAGCGCTGCAGTTGCGGCCGGATGGCCACGCCACGCTGGCGCTAGCGCTGGGATTGGCCTCGTCGCTTTCCTTCGGGGTCGGTCTCGCGTTCTGGCCGGCTGCTGCTTTGATGGTCCTCACGGGTAACTGGCCGCGCGCATGGAAGCTTCGCGCGATCGTGGTGGCGGTCAGCATCGTTGGCATCATCGGCTATTGCGCCGTTGCGTTCTCGCCGCCACCCGCAATTCAGCAAACGAAGTCTGCCAGGTTGCTCTCGCTGCTCAACTTCGTGCCGCTGTACCTCGGCGCGCCTCTGTATGTCGGCGGCAATACGCGAGTGCTCGAAACCAGTCCCGGCAAGCTCCTTCCCGTGCTGGTTGCGGGTTATGCGGGCATCGCGCTCGCCGGCTGGGCGCTCGTTCGCGTCTACGCGGCCGTGCGCGAGCGCGCGCTCACCGAAGGCGCCGCGTTCTTCGCAGGGGTGGTGGTGTTCATGCTCGCCACAGGGGCGATGGGAGCGCTCGCGCGCTCGGGCGGCGCGTTTGCGTCGTCGGCGCTCGCGTCGCGTTACGGCATGTACTGCATGCTGTTCTGGCTCGCGCTGTTCCCGCTGCTTGCCTACGACGCGACCGGCGCAAGACGGTTGCCTGCCGCCGTCGTGCGTGCCGGAGCGGCCATCGTTCTCGTATTCGTTGCCGTCACGCAGGTCTCGTACATCGAGTGGTGGCTCGGGTTCCGCACGGCGATCGCGCGTGCGCAGGCTTCGTTGGTGTCCGGCGTTCCGGACGAGGAGTATCTTGCGTACGTGTTCGTCGGCACGCGCCCGCAGTTCGTACGCGACGTGACGCGCACGCTGCTGGATCACCGTGTGACGGCATTGTACGAGGAGCGCTCGGCGTACATCGGGCATGCCGTCGGCGCCTTCGGCAGCGTTGTTGCGGACTGCAGCGCGAGGACCGGCGCGACGAAGCAGCTCGGCGAGGGCACGCGTTTCGACGGCACGATCGCACGCACACAGGCATCGTTGTCGGGTCATCGCGTGTACGTGGCCGATGCAGCGGATCGCGTCGTGGGGTTGGGCGAGGTCGAGCGTGCATGGCACGGCTTCGGCGCAACGGCAACGAACGCGTCGCTGCGCTGGACGGCGTATGCGCCCGCCGGCGCGGGCGATCCGGCGTCGCTGCGGGTGTATGTCGACACCGGTTCCGGCCTGTGCGCCGTTGCGCGTACGTCCTGACAGCCATTTCCTGAGCGTTTCGCCGTGGGTGTTTCCCGTCGACAATCGCGGCGGCCTCCGCGTCGGCCATAGGCCGCTCCGCGCTAGACTGTAAGCGCGACGGGGTTGCTGGCGCAGCCGGCGCGCTCCCGCAGCATCCAGGAGCTCGAGCGGCGTACCGGCATCAGCTCTTCGACCGCAACACGGGACGGGTCGAGCCGACCTATCTCGGCGGCGTATTCCTGGTGCATGCTCGCCGCCCCCGTGGAGGGACGTCCGAGATCGATCCATCGGCGACATGTGACGCGCTGGCCCAGTTACCTCAAAGCTGCCGGTCAGCATCGGCCGGTCGGCCGCAAGGTGTGGTCAGCGAGCGGCTAAAATGAATTTTGCCCGCACGGAACGAGGGACCAATGTATGCCTAGAATCGACATCGCCACCGTACCCGCGCGTGAGGGTTCGGGCTATCCGCCGCCATTTGATGCACCCTGCGCTACGCGTACTCGGAAGCGCTTGGGCGAGGCGGGCGGGCTCCGCGATTTCGGCGTCAATCTGATGACGTTGCCGCCAGGCAGCTGGTCCAGCCAGCGGCATTGGCACAGCGACGAGGACGAGTTCGTCTATCTGCTTGAAGGAGAAGTGACGCTCATCGAAGACGGCGGCGAGACAGTGTTGCACCCAGGCGACTGCGCCACATTTCCGAAGGGCACGGGCAATGGCCATCACCTGATCAACAAATCCTCTGCGACGGCCGTCTATCTGGAGGTAGGCTCGCGCAATCCGCACGACCTCACCACTTGCTCCGATATCGACATGATGAGTTCAGCCGTCGACGGCCGGTTCGTGCACAAGGATGGCACGCCCTATCCCAAGTCATAGTGGAGCACAGCATTCTCCGCGGCGATTCGCGGTTCTATCTCCTGTGCGATTCGCCCCGCCTCTACCGGCCCCGATCTCCTCCAGAGGAAAGGCGGGTCAGTTCGGATCGCCGAGCAGCCGCTCGATCTCGCCGAGCTCCGCGGGCTTCGTCAGGTGGAAGTCGAAGCCGGCTTCGCGCGTGCGGCGCTTGTCCTCCTCCTGCCCCCACCCTGAGAGCGCGATCAGGCGCAGGTTGCCGCCGGGATCCTGCGCACGCAGGCGGCGCGCAACCTCGTAGCCGTCCATTCCCGGCATGCCGAGATCGAGCAGCACGAAGTCCGGCCGCTGCGCCGCCGCGTACGCGAGCGCCGACGCTCCGTCGTGCGCGGCCGCGGCTTCGTGACCGAGCATCCTGAGCAGCACGACGAGGCTCTGCGCCGCATCGGTGTTGTCGTCGACGACGAGCACGCGCGACGGCGCCCGCGAGCCCGCCGGCCACGCGTTCGCGCCGGCGGCTCTCGACGCCGTCTGCACGATCGGCAGCCGGACCTCGAACTCGCTGCCCTGCCCGGCGCCGATGCTGCGCGCCATCACGATCCCGCCGTGCATCTCCACCAGGCGCCGGACGAGATGCAGGCCGATGCCCAGGCCGCCGTCGTGGTACGCGCGCTGCGGGTCGATCTGCGCGAACATCTCGAAGATCGCCTCCAGCTTGTCCGGCGGGATGCCGATGCCGGTGTCGGCGACGCGCAGCACCGCTTCGTTGTTCTCGCGCACGAGGGCCACGCGCAGCGTCCCATGCGGCTCCGTGTACTTGGCCGCGTTCGTGAGCAGGTTGGTCACGATCTGCGCGAGGCGCATCGCATCGCCCTCGACCATCAGCGACACGTCCGTGAGCGTCGCCTCCAGCGCGTGACCGCGCGCATCGATGAGCGGGGCGCACGTCTCCAGCGCCGCGCGCACCGCCGCGTTCAACTCGGTGGGCTCGAGCCGCAGCTGCAGCTTGCCGGTGGAGATGCGCGACAGGTCGAGCAGGTCGTCGACGAGATGGGCGAGATGCGCGACCTGGCGCTCCATCATCGCCTGCGCCCGCGCGCGCTCCTCGCCGGCATCGGCGCGACGCAGGATCTCCAGCGCGGTGCGCAGCGGCGCCATCGGATTGCGCAGCTCGTGCGCGAGCGTGGCCATGAATTCGTTCTTGCGCCGATCGGCGAGGCGCAGCGCCGCCTCGATGCGCTTGAGGTCGTCGACGTCGCTCGCGAAGCCGTACCAGCGCACCACGCGCCCGGCGGCATCGCGGACCGGAACCGCACGGCTGATGAACCAGCGATACGCGCCATCGGCGGCGCGGCGGATGCGGTACTCGCACTCGTAGCGCGCGCCGTCCTGCCACGCGCTCTTCCAGGCCGCGAGCGCCCGCTCGCGATCTTCGGGGTGCAGCATGGCCTCCCAGCTCCAGCCCTGCGCTTCGCCCGGCGTCGTGCCGAGGTACGCGAGGAACTGCGGGTTCTGGTAGTCCGTCACGCCGTCGGCGCGCGCCGACCAGATGAACAACGGCACGCTTTCGGCCAGGGCGCGGAACCGCCCTTCGCTCTCGCGCAACGCCTCCTGCGCGCGCTTCTCCTCGGCGATGTTCTGCGCTTCCAGCACGATTCCGGTCACCACGCCGTCGGTGCGGATCGAGATCGCGGAGCAGCGCACCGGAAAGAAGCTGCCGTCGCGATGCACGAACACGTCCTCGTGATTGCGCACCCGCCGGTCGCCGCTGCACCTCCCGGCCGAGGGCGCACTCCTCGCGCGGGAACGCGGTGCCATCCGGACGGGTGTGATGCACGAGATCGTGGAATACGCGCCCGCGCACGTCGTCGAAGCGATGGCCGGTGAGCTGCTCGGCGGCCGGATTCATGAAGGTGATGCGACCGGCGCTGTCCATCATGAAGAGCGGCGTTGTCGCGTTGTCGGTGATCGCCTGCAGCAGCCGGCGGTGCTCCTGCAGCGCCTGCTCGACCCGCTTCACCTCCGTGATGTCGGTGTTGGTGCCGAACCAGCGCGTGATGCGGCCGCTCTCGTCCTTGACCGGCGCGACGCGCGTGAGGAACGGGCGGAACACGCCGTCCTTGCCCCGCAGCGGAAACACCATCTCGAACGGCTGCCCGCTCGCGAGCGAGGCTTTCCAGCGCTCGACCACGGCGGGCAGCGTGTCCGGATCGTGCACGCTCTCCCAACCCCAGCCTTGCATCTGCTCGAGCGTCGTGCCGGTGTACTCGAACCAGCCCCGGTTGTACCAGCCGATGCTGCCCTCGGCGTCGGCGATCCACGCGAGCTGCGGGATCGATTCGGCGAGCGTGCGGAACTGCGCGTCGTGCTGCGCGACCTCGCGGCGCCGGCGCTCCTCGGCGGCTTCCATCTCGGCCTCGATGGCCCGCGCGTGCGCCGCGCGCGTGCTCTGCGCGATGCCCGACAGCAGCAACCCGGTCGCGATGAAGAACACCAGTGCGAACGCATCGCCGGCGGCGGCTATGCCGAGCGAACCCCGCGGCTCCATCCAGAGATAGCTCACCACCAGCGCCGCGAACAGCGTCGCCGCGGTCCCCGCGCGCATGCCGCCATACAGCGCCGCGATCATCACCGCCGGGTAGAAGGTGATGAACACGAAGCGGTTGTCCAGGTTCGCAAGGAACACGATGTGCACCGTGGCGGCCGCCGCGACGAGCGCCAGCACGAGCACCGGCCACATGCGGCCGCCGGCATGCACGGGCTCGAGCGTGATCGCTTCGCCTGCTCGCCGCACTTGCCATGCAGCCGCGAGCATGTAGAGCCCGCCCAGGTACTGCAGCGCTCGACCGAGCCAGTTCAGCACGCCACCGGTGACGCTCTGGAAGAGCACCGCGAGCAACGCCTCGGCGAGCAGCAGCAGCGAAAGCGCGTACCACCATCGGAACGAGGCGCCTGTACGCACGCTGTCGCGCAACAGCAATGCGCTCACGACGAACATGAACGCGGCCGACGCCACCACGAACTGCCGCGCGAGCGTACCGCCCTTGCCGGGCGTGAAGAACGTGGGCATCGCGCCCGATGCGGCGAGATACACGACGACCAGGATCGCGAAGACGGCGGCGAGCAGCGCACCCGCAAGCGCGCTGCGTCGCGCCGCCGGCGCCGCGTTCAGACGCGGTCCCAGTGCGATGCCCGTGAGATGCGACAGCCCCGCAACCCACGCGCACACGTTGTAGATCGTGACGGTGGTGTTCGCGTCGAAGCCCGCGGGGCCGCGCATCGCGGCGAGCGCTCCCGCCACGCCCCCGGATCCCCACACCAGCGCACCCGTGCCGAGCAGCAGCAGCGCCGTCTCGCCGTGCGCGAGGAACGCGCGCGCGACGATCCACGCGATCACCAGCGAGACGAGCGTGTTGAAGACGAAATTGAGGACCAGCAGCAGCCGCGGCGACTCGACGCCGCCGGCAGGCTGTGTCGCTGCAAGCGCCGCGATACCGACGAGCCCGGCCACGAGCGGAAGCCAGGCGAGGCGGACCACCCACACCCGCGCAGCGAGGTGCGACGGCGCGATCGCATCGGGGTTCAGTCCGGGCGCACCCGTGTCCAAGGCTTCCTCCAGTCCCGGCCCCGCTCGCGCGCGGCGCATCGAGCGGGGCGAAGATTATGCCCCGGCGCATGGCGCTGCGCGACTACACGTCGCGCACGCTGCATGTCGCGGGTCAAAGTCGCAGGCCGGGATTTTGGTACGGTGGAAGGGTGCGGCCGGACTGATCCGGCGCCCCTCCTCTTCCGCCGCAATGCTACACGACAGCGTCCCCGGCAACGCAAAGCGCGCGCGCGAGCTCCGCGACTACGAGAAGCTGAGCCCGTTCGAGATCAAGGAGTACCTGATCGAGGCGGCGAGCAAGGCAACGCAATCGTCCGCGATCGCGTTCCTCAACGCCGGACGCGGCAATCCGAACTGGATCGCGACGGCCGCGCGCGACGGCTTCTTCCTCCTCGGCCAGTTCGCGATGACCGAATGCCGGCGCACGCTGGACGCGACGGTGCTCGCCGGGATGCCGCAGCGCAACGGCATCGCCGGGCGACTGGCGACCTGGGTCGCGCGCCACGGCGAAGCGCCCGGTGCCGACTTCCTGCAGCACGCGCTGCCGTGGGCCGTGCGCAAGCTCGGCTTCGACCCCGACGCGTTCGTGCACGAGCTCGCGGACGCCGTGATCGGCGACAACTATCCGCTGCCGCCGCGCATGCTGGTGCATGCCGAAGCGGTCGTGCACGCGTACCTGCGCTACGCTCTGTGCGCGGAGGCGTGCGCCGAAGGGCCCGTTCGATCTTTTCGCCGTGGAAGGCGGCACGGCGGCCATCTGCTACGTCCTGCGCTCGCTTCGGGCCAACGGGCTCCTCGCCCGCGGCGATCGCATCGCGCTCGGCACGCCGATCTTCACGCCGTATCTCGAGCTGCCGCTGCTCGAGGACTACGGGCTCGAGGTCGTGCACGTGCGCGGCCAGGAATCGCGATCGTTCCAGTGGAGCGCCGAGGATCTCGCGCCCCTGCTCGATCCGGCGGTGAAGGTCTTCGTCGTGGTCAATCCCGGCAACCCGAGTGCGGTTGCGCTCGCGCCGGAGACGATCGGGTCGATTGCGGCGGTGGTCGCGCAGCGCCCGGACCTGATCCTGCTCACCGACGACGTGTACGCGACCTTCGTCGATGGATTCCGCTCGCTGCTCGCGGAGCTGCCGCGCAATACGATCGGCCTGTACTCGTACAGCAAGTACTTCGGTTGCACGGGCTGGCGCCTCGGGGTGATCGCGCTTCACCGCGACAACGTCGTCGACGAGACGATCGCGCGGCACTCACCTGCCGTCGCGCAGCGCCTGGAGCGCCGCTATGCCTCGCTCAGTCTCGAGCCACGCAAGCTCCGGTTCATCGATCGCATGGTGGCCGACAGCCGCGACGTTGCGCTCAACCACACGGCCGGTCTGTCGGGGCCGCAGCAGGCGATGATGACCCTGCTCTCGATTGCGGAGCTCATGGACGAGAGCGCAACGTACCGGCGAGCCTGCACGGCCCTGCTCGAGCGTCGCGTGAACGCCTTGCGCGCGGGCATGGGCGTGCAGATCGCGGGCGGCGCGCTGTTCGACCGCTATTACGGCCTGATCGATTTCGAGCGCTGGATCGCGGCGGAATACGGCAGCGAGCTCGTGCGCTGGATGAAGGCGAACGTGCACCCGCTCGACATCGTGTTCAGGCTGGCGGAAGAGCACGGCATCGTGCTGCTCAACGGCGGCGGCTTCGATGCGCCGGACTGGTCGGCGCGCGTGTCGTTCGCGAATCTCGACGACGCCGTGTACGACGACATCGGACGCGCGATGCGTGCGCTCGCGCAGGAGTACTGGCGGGCCTATTGCGCCCGCAACCGGCGCGCGATGATCAGCGAGCAGCGCGGCGCTCGGAAGCGGTAGCCTCCGGCGTGGCCGACGCAGCGGCCACGGTGGTGCGCGCGCTGCCTGCCGCGCGCGGCGTGACCAACACGCCGATCGCCTGCAGATTGTGCTCGCGCTGGAGCGCGAGGCGGCGGGTGGTCTCCTGCTGATCGACGTGCGCGATGACACCCACGGTCGATAGCGCGATCGCGAGCCCCAGCATCGTGGCCGTCATGAGCACCCGGCCGACCATACCCGGCCGCTGGAAACGGCGCGCGAAGGACCGCCGACCGCGACGTGGCAGCACGGTCGGCGCCGAACGAAAACGCATGGCAACTCCCGGGGCGGGGCCGCGAGCACGGCCCCTTTCAGAAGCCCATGTTGCCGAAGCGGGGTCGGTCGGGTCTGTCGGCTAAAGTCGCGCCTGCGCGTAGGACGAACCGACCCGACGAACCGACCCCGGGTCCACCCTGGGTCGGCCCAGGGTCGGTCGCGGCGCTACGGGGCGATGTACGTGGTCTTCACGGTCGTGAAGAACTCGGCCGCGTAGCGTCCCTGCTCGCGCGGACCGTAGCTCGAGCCCTTGCGGCCCCCGAACGGCACGTGATAGTCCACGCCCGCGGTCGGCAGGTTCACCATCACCATGCCCGCTTGCGCGTGGCGCTTGAAGTGCGACGCGTGCTTGAGCGAGGTAGTCACCACACCCGAGCACAGCCCGAACTCGGTGTCGTTCGCGAGCGCGAGCGCTTCGTCGTAATCGCGCACGCGAATCGCGCACGCCACCGGACCGAAGATCTCCTCGCGCGCGATGCGCATCGTGTTGGTCGCGTCCGCGAACAGCGCCGGTGCGAGATAGTAGCCTTCGCTGCCGCGCGTCAGGCGCTCCCCGCCGACGACGAGGCGCGCGCCTTCCTGCTTGCCGATCGCGATGTAGTCGAGATCCGTCTTCAGCTGCGACGGATCGACCACCGGGCCGATGTGCGTGCCGTCGGCGAGCGCATCGTCCACCTTGAGCTTGCCGAGCGCCTCCGTCATCGCGGCGATGAACCGATCGTAGATGCCTTGCGTGACGATGAGGCGCGACGACGCCGTGCAGCGCTGGCCCGTCGAGTAGTACGCGCCCTGGACCGCGCAGTTGACGGCCGTCGGCAGATCCGCGTCGTCGAGCACCACGAGCGGATTCTTGCCCCCCATCTCGAGCTGCACCTTGGCCATGCGGGCGGCCGCCTTCGCGGCAATGCCGCGCCCGGTCTGCACCGAGCCCGTGAACGTGATCGCGGCGATGTCGCGATGGTTCACGATCGCGTCGCCCACGACCGAGCCGCGGCCCATCACGAGATTCAATACGCCCTTCGGCAACCCGGCGCGCTGCAGGATGTCCGCAATCGCCCACGCGCACGCCGGGCACGAGGTCCGCCGGCTTCATCACGACGGTGTTGCCGTACGCGAGCGCCGGCGCGAGCTTCCATGCCGGGATCGCGATGGGGAAGTTCCACGGCGTGATGATGCCGACGACGCCGATCGGCTCGCGCGTGATCTCCACGTCGACGCCCGGGCGAACGGAGGGAATCTTCTCGCCCGCGAGGCGCAGCACTTCGCCCGCGAAGAACTTGAAGATGTAGCCGGCGCGCATCGCCTCGCCCACGCCTTCGGGCAAGGTCTTGCCCTCCTCGCGCGAAAGCAGCCGGCCGAGCTCGTCCTTGCGCGCGAGGATCTCGTTGCCGGCGCGATCGAGGATGTTCGAGCGCTCCTGGATCGAGCCCTCGGCCCAGGCCGGGAACGCCTGCTTCGCCGCCGCGATCGCTGCATTGGCCTGTGCCGCATCGGCCTGTGCGAACTCGCCGATGACATCGTTCACATTCGAGGGATTGCGGTTGACCGAAACACCGACCCCGGGCACCCACTCGCCCGCGATGAGGTTCTGGAATGTCTTGCTGCTCATGGCTCGCCTGCTGGAGTTGACCGAAACGTGAAGTATGGCGCCATTGGCGCCTCTTCGGCCAGCCTTCGCAGGAAGCTGACCGGTGCCGAGCACCGGCACCGGTCCCGACGCGGCGCGCTCAGACCGTGGCAGCCTCGGCGCCCGCGAGCTCCTCCGAGAGAAGCGCGGTGGTGCGAAGGAGCTCCGACCTCGCGTCGTCCAGGATCGCGTCGAAACGCGACAACGGTGCGGTGACCGTCATGCCTGCGATCACGGCGCCGTTGGCATCGTAGATCGGCGCCGACACGCTCGCCGCGCCGATGATGCCGCTGCCGCGCACGATCGCGAAGCCTTGCGTCCGGACGTCCGCGAGCACGCGTCGCAGGCGCTCGGGCTCGCAGATCGTGTGCGTCGTCACGCGGGTCAGCGGTTCCGAGCGCAGCAGTCGTTCGGCGCGATCGGGCGGCTCGAATGCGAGCAGCACGAGACCGATGCTGCCTGCGTGCATCGGCCGGGGGCCGCCGAGGTCCATGTCGAATGCGCCTTCCTTGTCGCCCACCACCTTCTCGATGCACTGGAAGTGGCGCTCGTCGCGCCGCACGCCGAGGAACGACGTCTCGCGAGTGACGCCGACCAGGCGGCGCATCGCTTCGCGCGCCAGCGGCAGCAAGCGCGCGACACGCGCCCCGCCCACCCACGTGCGCGACTCCGCGCGAAACGACGGGTGCAACCGGAAGCGCCGCGCGTCGTCGCTGACGACATAGCCGCGACCTTCCAGCGTAGCGAGCAGCATGTGCGTGCTGCTCTTGGGAATGCGCAGGCGGCGCGCGATCTCGGAGACCCCGAGCTGGCTCGGGTCGATGGCGAGCATCTCCAGGATGTCGAGGACCCGGGTGGCCGACTTCACACTTGCAAGCTCATTCATATATTCGAACGATGTTCGCTCCTGTCTTGGACGGACTGACGATAAGGCGTGCGTAGGTCGTTCGTCAAGGACGGCGTGACGCTGCATTGGCGCGTGGCACTACGTGTTTCGGCGCGACAAGCGCAACAGGCGCGGCGTGACCCGCGAAGACGAACACGTTGTCGTGCACGTCGTCGACGACGTCCGCCGCCTGCGATGCCCTTGACGCGCTACTTGGCGTGCGGCGCGACGTTCGACAGCGGCCGCTCCTCGACCCGCATGAACGTGAGCAGCCCCGCGGCAAGCACCACCGCAAGTCCCGCGATCACCGTCGAAAATGCATCGAGCACGACCGCGCGCATGCCGGCATCGAGCGGCCGCCGCACGAGGTCCTCGAGGTTCTCCAGCGTCGTCGCCTGGCCGAGCCCGCGTTGCACGAGCGCGAGCAGGATCGCGATCACGAGGCCCGTGACGAGCGCGCCGCCGAGCGCACGCGAAAGCCCGATCGCGCCGCTGACCGCCCCGATGTCGCGCGGTCCGGCCGCCGATTGTGCCGCCACCATGCAGCACGGAAAGATGGTGCCGATGCCCAATGCGACCAGCGCAGACAGGATCGCCATCGGCCAGATGCCACCGCGCGGCACGAGCCACGCGAGCAGCAGCATGGCCGCAATCGCGAACGGCAGCGTGAGCAGGGGCGGGCTGCGATAGCGGCCGTGCGTGCGCGTGTAGCGGCCCGCGATCAGCGCCGATATCGACGACGTGAACATCGTCGGCACCAGCAGCAGCCCGGACTCCGCCGCGCTGCGCCCGAGCGCGACCTGGAAGTACAGCGGCACGATCACCGTCAACGCGAGGAATGCGCCGAACACCAGGAAGCCCGCGCCGAGCACCGGCGCGATCACCGCGTCGTGCAGGAAGTGCGGCGGAACGATCGGCTCGCGCGCCCTTCGCTGCTGCACGACGAAGGCGGTCGTCGCGAGCAGTGCGCCGATCGCGATTGCCGCCGCGAGCGCGTCGCCGTCGATGAGGCGGCGAAACATCGACGCCGCGGACAGCAATCCCGTCGACGACACCGTCAGCAGCACGATGCCGAGATAATCGACATGCGCCTCGCGCCGCACGCGGGGGATCCGGCGCAACGAGCGCGCGGAGAGCACCCACGCCAGCGCCCCCAACGGCACGTTGATCCAGAAGATCCAGCGCCACCCGCTGTGCTCGGCGAGGATGCCGCCGAGCACGGGACCGAGCAGCGCGGCGACCATCCACACGAGCGAGAAGTAAGCCGCGTAACGTCCGCGCTCGCGTGGCGGCACGGCATCGGCCACGATCGACTGCGCCATGGTCATCAAGCCGCCGCCGCCGAGGCCCTGCAACGCACGCGCGAGGACGAGTGCCAGCATGCTTCCCGCCGCGCCGCACGCCACCGATCCTCCGATGAACAGCACGAGACACGTACGCAGCACCCGCGCGCGGCCGTACATGTCGGACAGCTTGCCGAACACGGGCGTCGCGCAAACCGAGCTCAGCAAGTAGGCCGTCACGACCCACGACCCGAGCTCGACGTGACCCAGCTCCGCCATGATGACCGGGAGCGCGGTCGAGACGATGGTCTGCTCGAGCGCCGAGAGGAACAGGACGCACATGGCCCCCGTGACGACGATCCTCGCCTCGTGCGCGTCCATCGGATTGCGGTGCCCGGTCGGTGCGGAAGCGCGCTCAGCCGGCGCGCATGGAGCGCAGCTCGGCGAGGCGTGCGAGGGCGTCGAGGACCTGGCGCCAGTCGCGCTCGCTCATGTCCTTGAGCGACGGCTCGCGCGCGACCAGGTCGGCGACGGCGTCCTGCCGGTTCGCGATGGCGCTCGCCATGAACGGCTCGAGGCCCGTCTCGCTCACCGTGATGGCGGACTCGCGCATTTCCGCGGCGCGACGGCGACCGTGACGCACGACGCGCTCGATCAGATAGCCGGCGAGCGTTTCCCACTGCATGCTCGGATAGCTCGCCGAGAGCGACGCGATGATGTCGTCCTCCACCCCGTACTGCCGCGCGGTCTGCAGGCACTCCACCGTCAGCGCCTCGAGGCCCTTGATCATGATGCTGCGGCACATCTTGATCGCCGAGGCGCGGCCGATCTCGGTGGCGGCGACTTCGAGCTTCATGCCGGCATGTCCCAGCAGCTCGCGGAGCTCGTGCGCGGCCGTTCCGCCGAGCAGCATCGGCGTCTGCATGCCCGCAGGCATGATGGGCGCCATCACCGCGGCTTCGACGTAACGCGCGCCGGAAGCCTCCACCGCTTCCGCATTCACGCGCTTGGTGCGCGGCGACACGGAATTCAGATCGAGGAAGAACTGCCCGCTGCGCAGCGCGCTCCCCGCCTCGCGCGCGACGTCCGTGGACGACGCCGCCGTAACCGCCGAGATCACGATGCGGGCATCGCGCGACGCATCGGCGAGATTGCGCCCGGCGCGCGCACCGAGCTCGATCGCCTTGGCGTGAAAGGCCGGCGCCGCGGCGGGATCGTCGAACAGGATGTCGTAGACGGCAACGGCATGGCCCAGCGCGCGAAAGCCGCGCGTGAGCAACGTGCCGACTTCGCCGAAGCCGATGATGGCGAGGGGTAGTTCGCTTGCTTGTGTCACTTTGGGTCCGTGCTCAGCGCTTGAGGAGATGCTTTTCCGACACGCTCGTGTCCTGGCCGTTCACCGGATCGGCGATCGCGTCCTCGAGGCTGTGGGCCCCTTTCCATTCGGACGGGGGGCGCACCTTGCCGTCGGGGCCGACCTGGTCGAGCCCCCAGTAGATCTCGAGGCGATGACCGTCGGGATCGCGAAACTCCACCGCGATCTGGCAGCCCGCGCGACGACGGCCGTCGAAGTCGATCGGCACGCCGACCTTGCGCAGGTGTTCGCGCGCGCGCAGCACGTCGTCGAGCGTCGAGACCTCGAAGGCCATGTGATTGAGCTCGCGATGCTCGGAGGGCTGCGTCGCGGAGCCGACGAGCGCGACCCCGTGATGATCGCGATTGCAGCGCATGAACACCATGCCGCCGGGGACCATGTCGTCGGGATAGACGTCGGAGACCGCAAAGCCCAGCACCTGCGTGTAGAAGCGGACCGAGCGATCGAGATCGGTCACGTTGAGCACCACGTGGCCGATCTTGTTGAGCGAGAACGGCAGGTCGGCAGGCTTGCGATGCGCTTTCAGCGCGGCGATGTCGACGGGCACGGAGGCTCCTTGGATGTATCGAGAGTCGGGCCGCCAGGCGCGGCCCATGCGTGGTGCGCGGGCGCTGGCGCCTGTGTCCGCCGGCCGTGCACAGCCGCACATTGTGACAGGTTCGGGATGCGCGCGGGATGCGAGTGCGCGCAATGCCGGTCACGCCACGCGCATCAGCCCTGCTCGACGCGCGCTGCCGCCGCTTGCGCTTCGGGACCGGCAGGTTCCAAGGCAACGCCGCGCTCGCGCAGGACTTCCTTCGCGACGCGGAAGCTGTCGAGCGCTGCCGGCGCACCACAATAGATGCCCGCCTGCAGCAGCACTTCCATCACTTCTTCCTTGGAAACGCCGTTGTTGAGCGCGCCGTGGATGTGCACCTTCAACTCGTGCGGGCGGTTGAGCGCGGTCAGCATCGAGAGATTGATGAGGCTGCGATCGCGCAGGCTCAAGCCGGGTCGGGACCATACGGCGCCCCAGCAGTATTCGGTGATGAGTTTCTGCAGAGGCCAGGAGAATTCGTCGGCGTTCTTGATCGAGGTTGCGACGTAGTGCCGCAGGCCCGAGCGAAACGCCCTTCAATCCGGGTATCGCGAAACCGCGCCGGATCTCCGCAACGACCGTCCGGGATCCAGCCTGACGTCGATGCTGGCAAATCCGACGACAGGATCGGTCTGGAACCGCTGATCACGATTATCCAAAACCCGTCGTCGAACGGGGTGGCCGCGGCCGTTCTTGAAGACCTTCAAGCGCGATCACGCGGCGCGTGTGCCCCACGCGGGCCTGCGGACCGCGTCGAGGCCGTCGAGTGCCACGTTCCGCCACTACAACTTCATCCGCACAGCGCAACGAAACGTGGTCACCTGCACGTTCAGCCATGGGTCGGCCGGAATCGAGGTTTGCTACATGTCCGAAGCAACACGGTCGCCCGCACCACCGCCGTCATTCATTGGCATCCGCCCCATTCTTCGCTAGCATGACGTCGCTCGCATGCATTCGTCCGGCCTTTCCCGCGGGCGTCTTGCGGTGGTCCGCACGATCCGACCGCTGATCTGCAACCGACTTACATCCTTCAAGAGCGGGAACGCGCCTCGCGCGGGATGGGCCATGCCCCTGTACGTCACATTCGCGCTGATGCTCCTGTGCTTCACGAGCATCAACGCGACCCGCCTGGTGCTGTCGCTCTACGCGCTCGATCTCGGCGCGCAGCCCTTTGCCGTATCAATGCTGTACGCGACGTTCTACGCCTTCCCGGTCGTGATCTCCTGGCCGATCGGCAGCTATTCGGACCGCGTCGGGTCGCGCTGGCTGCTGCTGTTCGGCAGCATCTTCGGCGTGATTGCATGCGTGATTCCGTATTTCTGGCGCGAGCTTGCCGCCGTCTATGTCGCCGGCGCGCTGGTCGGCCTGTCGTTCTCGTTCTACCTCGTGCTGCTGCAGAACATCGTGGGCCTGCTGAGCCGGCCTGAGGAGCGTGCGCGCAATTTCAGCAATGCCAGCCTGGTCGGTGCCACGACCGGACTCATCGGGCCGGTACTTGCGGGTGTCGCGATCGATCGCGGCGGGAACGCCATCGCGTCGCTATCCATGGTCGTCTTCCCGCTGCTGGCCGCGGGGCTGCTGGTGCTGCGGGGCGGCCTTCTCCCGGGCGCTGCGCGACGCGCCACGGCGACCGAAAGCTCGGGCCTGGTCCGCCCCGCGATGCTGCGCACGCTCCTGACGAGCGCACTGGTGCAGCTCGGGCAGGATATCCATCAGCTCTACGTCCCGATCTACGGTCACGGCATCGGGCTGTCGGGCTCGGCCATCGGCGCCGTGCTGGCTTGCTTCGCGGCCGCCGCATTCGTCTCGCGCGTGTTCATGCCGCGGCTGATCGGCATGCTGGGCGAGGGGCATCTGCTCGGCTACTCGATGTTCGTCGCCGCCATCGGCTTCGTGCTCATGCCGCTGTTCCAGAACGTCGGACTGCTCGGCGCCGTCTCGTTCCTCATCGGGCTCGGGATGGGTTGCGGCCAGCCGATCACCACGATGCTCATCTTCGCGCAGTCCGCCGGCGGGCGCTCCGGATCGGCCCTCGGGCTGCGCCAGACCGTCAACAACGTGGTGCGGATGAGCGGTCCCGCACTGTTCGGCGTCATTGCGGCGGGTTCCAGCATCCTCGCGGTGTTCTGGATCAACGCCGTCCTGATGGGAGCCGGAGGCTGGCTTGCCCGCCGGGAGCACACGGCGAGATCCCGCTAGGCGCCCGCCGCAGCCGCTGCACCGCCCGACGACGTTGCGCCCACTTCGCACCGGAGCTGCGCCCGGCAGCATGCGTCATTCAGCCGACGTCACATGCCCAGTCGCAGCACCGCGCGCGCATTCGCGGACAGCACCTTCTCGCACCCCTGGCGTGAACGTCCACGTATCGAACGCGGTATTCGCACACCGTCGGCGGGCGCGCCGACGGCTTCATCGTAGACCCAGCCTCAGATCAGGCACATGTATCTCTTCATGGAATCTTGGAGAGACTTGCTTCGGAAAAAAAGGCCCGCGCAGGAGTACGCCTCGTATAGCGGGGGGGTTCGCTGCGCACGGACCGTGTACGATTTTGTCATGTAAGATCTTGCATTGCGCTCGCGCGTCGCTGGATTGCGTTCATGGTCAAGATAAATTTCGGATCAGGCACGTTCCCGCTCGAGGGCTGGATCAATCTGGATCTGGACCAGGGTTGCCGGCCCGACTTGGTCGCCGACTTCGGCCGCAACCTCCCGTTCGCGACCGGCACGGTGGAGTTCATCTTCAGCGAGGACATGATTGCCTACATCGGTCTTGATGCCGTACGAGTATTCCTCCCCGAATGCCGTCGCATCTTGAAGCCGCATGGCGCGATGCGCGTGCTGACACCGGATCTGGCGCGGCTTGCCCGGATGTACCTCGACGAGGGGGCAGCACTGGTTGATCTCTGGAATCGGACCGTGGGCACCCCCGTAACGACCGGCACTGGATGCGAAGTCATGAACCTCGCCATGGAGCTTGCGGGCCGTTTCCAGTTCGACAGTCCGACACTCGTGCAGCTTGCGCGCGACGCCGGCTTCGACGCGGTACCGGTCCGCTACCGCGAGAGCCGGTTCGCGCCCCTGGCCGGGATCGACATGCGGCGACCTGAGGAGAGTGTGAGCATGTACCATGAGTTCTACCCGCGCGCCTGATCGGCATCTTTCGCTGTCGAAGACGGCCGATGGCCACGCAGAGGTCGTGACTTGACGGATTTCGTCCTCACCTACCATTCCCACCACACGCTCGCGGCCGAGTACGGCCTCAACGACCACATCGCGCTGCCGCGTGATCTCGTCGCGATCACGCGGGCCGGGTACCGGATCGTGCCACTGGCCCGCATCGTCGACCGCGTGCTCGCTCGCCGCGCGGGGCACGCCGTCGACGACGGTCCCGGCTGCGTCGCGCTGACCTTCGACGACGGACCCGTGTACGACATCGAGGATTTTCGCCACCCGGTCCTCGGCTGGCAGCGCGGCTTCGCTCCGGCGATGCAGGACTTCCTGGAAACGGCGCTGGGGAGAGAGCAGCCCGAGCTTGCCGCCACGAGCTTCGTCATCGCCTCGCCCGAGGCGCGGCACGTGATGCAGACGACGTACGACCGCGAGTACACGTTCCTCGGCGAGGGATCGATGGGCGACGAGTGGTGGCGGCAGGCCGCAACGACGGGCCTGCTCGCGATCGGCAATCACAGCTGGGACCACCTGCATCCCGCGCTCGAGCGCGTCGCCCATTCGCGGCAGGTGCGCGCCGACTTCACCGCGGTCGACAATGTCGGCGACGCGGATGCGCAGATCCTCGCGGCGACCCGGTACATCGCCGAGCACACCGGCGGTCGCGCGGCGCCTTATTTCGCCTACCCGTTCGGGCACCACAACGAGTTCCTGACCGCGACGTACTTCCCCGCGCGCGGTGATGTCGCGGGCATCCGCGCGGCGTTCACCACCGAGCCGCGGCCGGTGGCCGAGGACGACAGCGTGTGGACGCTGCCCCGTTACACCTGCGGCCATCACTGGACGTCGCCGGAGGATCTCGCGCGGATCCTCGGCACCGCCTGACGGGAGGCGCACGCCGCGCCAGTCAGCGCACCGGAGCTGCGCCCGGCATGCGTCATGCAGCCGACGTCACGCGTCCAGGCGCAGCACCGCGCGCGCATTCGCGGAGAGCACCTTCTCCCGCACCCCCGGCGCGAACTTCCAGTGATCGAACGCGACCACGCTTTCAGGTAACGGCCGGCTCGGATACGCCGTGCCGAACAGGAGCCGATCGGGCATGTACATGTTCGCCGCCAGCACGTAATCCTCGGCACCGGGCAGGCTCGGCGAGTTGAGATACAGATCGGGCGAAACGTAGACGTTCGGACGGAGGAAGGCGATCCCCAGCAGCTCGCGCACCCATGGCCACGAGCCGTGCGAGACGATGAAGTCGAGCTTGGGAAAGTCCTTCGTCGGCTGGAAGAAGTGATGCGGATGGTTGTAGTCGTACACCGCGCCGGCGCCGGGCAGCATGCCGTTGCTCGACCCGACCGAAATCGGAATGCGCAGGCGCTGGCACTCCTCGTAGATCGGATAGAGCCGGCGATCGTCCGCGGGCATCGGTGTCTTCGACGCCGCGGGCTCGAGCGAAACGCCCTTGAATCCGGGGATCGCCATGCAGCGCCGGATCTCCGCAATCGACTGCGCGGGATCGAGGCTCACGTCGATGCCGGCGAATCCGACGAAGCGATCGGGATGGGCCCGCAACGCATCGGCGATCTCGTCGTTGGGAATCGCGCCGAACGGTTCCGCCGCCTGCCGGCCCATGATCACGCCGAGTGCGATGCCGGCGGCATCCATCTCGGCGAGCAGCATCGGCATCGACCGCGCCGCGACCGAAGGCGGCCGCGGAAAGCCGATGCGCGTCGGGTAGTACCCCGCCGCCTCGTCGAACTGCGGCTTGCTCACCCAGGTCGGAAGGGGCGGCCGCAGCCGCATGTCGACGATCATCGGCTCACTCCACTCGATCCTTCGCGAAGAACGCTCCAGCCTGCCATGGTCACGGCGCGCTGATGCCGGCGGCCTTCACCACCTTGTCCCACTTCGCATACTCGGACCTGATGTACGCGTCGAACTCGGCGGGGCTGCTCGCGATCACGTCCGCGCCGTCGTGCTCGAGCTTCGCCCGCACGTCGGGCTGGTGCAGGATCTTGACGATCTCCTGGTTGAGCTTGTCGATGATCGGCTTCGGCGTACCCGCGGGCGCCCAGATGCCGAACCAGCTCGTCAGGTCGTAACCCGGCACCCCGGCTTCCGCCATCGTGGGAATGTCGGGCGCAATCGGCGATCGCTTGGCGCTCGTGACCGCCAGCGCCTTCACCTTCCCCGCCTTGATCTGCGGCTGCGCGGCGAGGAGATTCGCGAAGGTGATGTCCGTCTGCCCACCGAGCACCGACATCACCGCCGGGCCGCCGCCCTGATACGGAATCTCGGTGATCTTGACGTCCGCAAGGTTCTTGAACAGCTCGGCGGCCATCTGGAACGGGCTCCCGAGACCCACCGACGCATAGTTGATCTTGCCGGGCTCGGCCTTGGCTTTCGCGATGAGCTCCGGGACGGAGTTCACCTTGGTCGCAGGACCCACGATCAGCACGTGCGGCACACCCGCAACGAGCGTCACCGGCGCGAAGTCCGTCAGCACGTTGAACGGCAGGGACTTGTAGATGCTCTGGCTCAGCACCAGTCCGATCGTGTTCATCAGCAGCGTGTAGCCGTCGGGCGTGGCCTTGGCCACGATCCCCGAGCCGATGTTGCCGTTCGCACCGGGTCGATTGTCGATCACCACCGTCTGTCCCCAGTCCTTCGAGAGCTGCTCCGCAATGATGCGGCCTATCGCGTCGGCGCCTCCGCCGGGCGGATACGGCACCACCATCCTGATCGGCTTGTCGGGATAGTTCTGCGCCCACGCCGATGAAGCGAAGCACAGCAGCGCCGTGAACAGCAGTGATGCCAATCGTCGAACCATCTGTTGCTCCTTAGAGTGGCGCGCTTCAGGCGCGCTCGAGACCCAGGACGCGCGCGGCGTTCCCGTAGAAATAGTCCTGCAGGGCATGCTCGGCGAAGCCCATCGTGCGGGAGTCCGCCACCGCCTGCGGCATGGGCCACAGCGGATACGCCGATCCGAAGATCGTCTGCTCGCGCAGCGACGTGTTCGCCGCCTCCACGTACTGGCGCCCTCCCGGCGCGAACATGTACATGTCCGGCGAGACGAAGACGTTGGTGTGCTTGTACGCGACGCCGATGATCTGCTGGATGTACGGGTAGCACCCGTGCCCGCAGACGATCTTGAGCTTCGGAAAGCGCGTAGCCACCCGATCGATGTACACGGGATCGGACGAGGCGATGTCCGGTCCCGCGTAAGGCCCCGACATGATGCTCACCGGCGCGCCGTGCTCGATGCACTTCTCGTAGATGCCGTCGAGGCGCGGATCGTCCGGCATCGCGCCCAGCGCCCGGCCGGGCTCGACGAAGACGCCTTTGAGTCCCAACGTTGTCAGGCATCGCTCCGTCTCGCGCACGGCGTCGTGCGCGGAATTGCTGACGTCGATGCCGCCGAAGCCGATCAGCCGGCCGCGATAGGTGTCCTGCAACTCGGCGATGCGCTCGTTCGCGATGAAGGCCTCGTTGAACTTCGTGCCCATGAAGCGCTCCGGACTGTTGCGCCCCTGCACGACGCCCAGCGTGATGCCGGCCTGCGCCATCTCCTCGAAAAAGAGCTCCATCGAGCCTTCGACGAACGCCCGCGACACGGTTGCGGCCCCCGTGCGCGCGCCGTGCCACGCAATCCGCGGGACGTCGAAGTAGCGCCGGAATTCCTCGATCGGCGGCCGGCAGCGCATGTCGATGATCATGCCGACCTCCTCATCGAGCGGCGCCGTTGGAAGACACCGCGCCGGACGAGCGCCGGGTCACCGGACCGTGCCCTGGTTGCCGAGCGTCGAATGAGCGATGGCATCGGTGAGCCTGATATTGACCACGCCATCGGCATCCGTCGCGAGAATCGTCTTCTCGCCCCGCATCGCGTCGCCGAACGCCTCGAACTCCCACATGAACATCGGCGACGGCGCGATCTTCTCGACGTTGCGTCCGGCAGCCGTGCTGACGATGAGCTCGTACTCGGGCACGTTTCGCCACGCCGGCGCGATCACCGAGCCGTGCGTGCCCTCGACCATCAGCGTGTTGACGCCGAACGGGATCTCGCGGCTCACGCGGATCACCGAATGGCACGACGATCCGACGCGGCCGAGGATCGTGATCGTCTGCACCGGGTCGCGCGTCATGTCCGCGGGCGTGGCGCGCGCGGAGACGTCGGTGAACTCGAGCCCGGTCATCCAGCGCACCAGGTCGAGCATGTGCACGCCGAGATCGGCGAGGATGCCGCCTTCCGCCGCGTTCTGGCGCCACGTCGGCGGCGGCCCCACCGGCGATGCGCCGTACAGCGTGATCGAGCGCAACTCCCCGAGCGTGCCCTGCGTGATCAGCTCGCGCACGCGGCCGAAGAGATCCTCGAACCGGAACTGGAAGGCGATGCGCAGCAGCTTGCCCGCCTGTTGCGCCACCCGCACGAGCTCCTCGCCGTGCGCAACCGTCATCGCCATCGGCTTTTCGAGCAGCACGTGCTTGCCGGCCCGCAGCGCCGCCAGCGCGTGCTCGTAGTGCATCGAATTGGGCGTGGCGATGTAGACCGCGTCGACCTCCGGGTCGGCGAGCAGGTCGGCATAGCTCGCGTGCACGTGGGGAACGCCGTGCTGCTCGCCGAACGCACGCGCGCGCTCCGGCGTGTGCGCCGCGCACGCGAGCAAGGTGCAACGCGTGCTGTCCTTGAGCGCCGGCACGACCCGCGCCGCCACGATCTTGCCCAACCCGAACAATCCCCAACGTACCTGCTGTGTGGTGTCCACTTTCTGCCCTTTTTCGTTTCAGGTTCGCGATCCTCGCGCGACGACAGGCGCCGCCGGTCTGCGCGCTGCATCGTGGGCCGCCGGTCACACCGGCGGAATCAGCTTCATCTCCCGCAGGCGACCGAAGATCTCGAAGAACATCGCCTCCGTGTCGACCATCTCGTGAAAGCCGTGCAACCGGATCTTGTTGGTGCTGGTCATGATGTCCCAGCCCGGCGTGAACACGAAATCGGCATAGGTCCAGAGCGCCGCACGTTCGTAAGGCGTCGGCACGAGCCCGTGCCTCGCGACGATGCGCTGCCACACCTCGGCCTTGTCGGCCATCGCCTGCGCGAGGCGCACGGTCCGGACCGGTCCCGCTTCCATGTCGAAGAAGCGCGCGAAGGACGGCCACAGATTGCACCAGCGGATGTAATCGCCGTTGGCGACGTTGTAGGCGTTGTTGCGCGCGACGGGCGTGTCGGCCATCCACGCAATCGCCTGCGCCAGCAATCCCGCCTCGGTGAACTGGTACAGCGCCGTGTAGTTCTCCGGCGTCCCGGGGAAGCACAGCGGCAAGCCGAGCTCCCGGCAGATCGCGGCATACACCGCGATCGCCACCGGGATGCTTCGCGGCACGGGACGCAGCTTGTCGACGATCGCGTGCGGCCGACTCGCGCTCCAGCTCCAGCCTTCGGCCGCGGACCGCGCGATGACGAGGTCTTCCTGGTGGTAGTAGAAGTTGTCCTGCAGCGAGCGCGGGTCCGTCTCGCGCGCCGGGGTGCGGAACGGCCCGAGATGCGAGCCGTAGTATTTCGTCCCCTCCACGATGTGCACGTGCTGCAGCGGGTGCCCGCTCGCGTGGAGCGCATCGAGCAGGTTGGCGAGCATCCCGGTGTTGGTGTGCGGCGATTCGAGCTGCGACGTGTCGTGGTCGAAGCGCGCGGTGTTGAACACGTGCGTGACGCCGCCCACCTTGCCGGCGAGCTCGCGACAGGCACCTGCGTCGCGCAGATCGCACTCGAGGTACTCGACCCCGCTCGCCGCGGCGCCGCGCGCAGGGGCGCGCCGCGCAAGTCCGATGACCTGCCACCCGGCATCGTTCGCAAGATGCTGCGAGAGACGATGCCCGACGACGCCGCTCGCTCCGGCGACGAGCGCGACTTTGCGCACGGCGTCCGTCACGTCGGCGTGCGTCGGGAACGCGAGGAAGCGTGTCACGGCGCAGGTCCGCTCAGTCGACGCGCATCTCGGGCTTGATCGTCTTCGCCCAGCGCTCGACGTCGGAGGCGATGTGGCGCCCGAAGCGATCGGAATCCCCGCCCACGATCTCGGCGCCGAGATGGGTCAGCTGCTCCCTCACTTCCGGCATCTGCAGCACGCGATTGATTTCGAAGTTCAAGCCGCCCGACGACATCGCGCGGCGTATTGGCGGGAGCGAGAATCCCGTACCACTCCGTGAGCTCGAAGCCGGGGATCGCCGATTCGGCGACGGTCGGCACGTCCGGCAGCGCCGGATGGCGTTTGGCGCTCGTCACCGCGAGCGCCCTCACCTTGCCCGCCTTGATGAACGGCAGCGTGGGCGGCAGCGTGATGAACTCCATCTCCACCTGTCCCGCCACCAGCGCCGCGAGCGATGGCCCGCCGCCCTGATACGGCACGTGCACGACATCGATGCCGGCTTCGCTCTTGAAGAGCTCGGCCGCGAGATGATTGACCGAGCCGAAGCCCGCGGAAGCGACATTGAGCTTGCCGGGACGCGACTTGGCGAGCGCGATCAGCTCCGACGCGGACTTCGCCGGCACGTTGGGATTGACGATCAGCACGGTGGCGAGATCGACGACCTCGATCACCGGCGTGAAGTCCTTGAGCGGATCGTACGGGAGCTTCTTCCTGTGCAGGGCCGGGTTCGCGCTGAACGCGATGTTGGCCATCATGATCGTGTAGCCGTCGGGTGCTGCGCGCGCGAGGAGCTCCGTGCCGACGATGGACCCGCCCCCGGGCCGGTTGTCGACCACCACCGGCTTGCCGAGATTGTCGGCGAGCCTCTGCGCGATGATGCGCGAGACGAGGTCCACCGCCCCGCCCGCGGCATAGGGCGCGATGAGCCGGATCGGACCCGCCGGCCACGTGCTGCCCTGTGCATGCGCCGGCCCGACGACAGCGAAGAGCAACATCGCAACGACCCACAGCAAGCGCTTCTTCATGCGACCTCCTCTCATCACATAAGTCCGCTTCACCTCCGGGGCACCCCCGAGGTGAACGCCGGGGAAACTCACGCCGCCATGCGCAGCAGGCGCGCGGCGTTGGCGTACATCACCTTGTGCTTCACGCCGGGCGCGAACGCCCACTCGTCGAAGGCGCGCACGCTCTCGATGTGGCCCCGGCTGGGGTAGCCCGTGCCGAACAGCGTGCGGTCCTCGAGGTACAGGTTGGCGGCTTTCACGTACTCCTGCGCGAAAGGCACGTTCGTCCCGACCATGTAGAGATCGGGCGACACCCACACGTTCGACAGCGCAAACGCGAGGCCGAGCATTTCCTGAACCGAAGGCCAGGCCCCGTGCTGCACCACGAACTGCAGCTTCGGGAAATCCTTCGCGGCGGTGTAGAGCGGCATCGGCGATGCGAACTGCCATGGGTTCGAGACGAGGCGCACCAGCTCGCCGCTGATCGTGATGGACAGCGGCACCTCGCGCTCCATGCAGCGTTCGTAGATCGGATACAGCCGGCGGTCGTCGAGGAGCATCGGCTCCACGGCTGCCGCCGGCTCGATCGCGATGCCCCTGAACCCGGGCAGGGCGAGGCAGCGATCGATCTCGGCCACCGCGACTTCCGCCGGCGCATTGACCGGAATCGCCGCGAGACCGACGAAGCGGTCGGGATAGGCGCGCAACACGTTCGCGATCTCGTCGTTGGACAGGATGCCGAGCGGCTCCTTGGCCTGCCGTCCCGAGATCACGCCCCAGCGCACGCCGGCCTCGTCCATCTCGCGGAACAGGAGCTCGATCGACTGCTGTTGCGACGACGGCGGGCGCGGGAATCCCGCCCGTGCCGGGTAGTAGTTGCCGGCCGCGAACTGCGGCCTGCCGGTCCACGGCGGGAGCGGCGGGCGCACGCGCATGTCGATGATCACGCGTGCACCCCCCACCCGTTACTCTGAGTAATTACTCTGAGTAACGGGTTGGTCATTCGGCGCCCACGTTCAGGGCCGGCCGCTTGCGCTCGAGCGCGTAGCGCGTCAGCGCGGCCAGGCGATACAGCGCGTGCACGAACTTGCCGTAGGGCAGCGTCAGGAACAGCGCGAGCACGAACGCGAGATGCACGATCAGCAGCGGGCCGAGCCACCCGGTGCCGCGCAGCGCGAGCAGCGCGAGACCGGTGACGCTCGTGAGCAGCAGCATGATCGCGAGCACGGCGTTGAGCCGAAGCTGATCCGGATCGCTCGTGTCGCGCTCGCGCCGCGTGCGCAGCCACAGGAACCCGAGCGGTCCGGCAATCAGACCGATCCCGCCGACGGTCCCGAGAATCACCGGCAGGCTCGTGTACGCGTACGGCGCGTGCAGCCCCAGACCGTAGTGGTAGATCGTGCCCACCACCGTCGCTGCGAAGCACAGCATGAAGCCGTAGAACGTGAGATGGTGGAACACGCGGCGCGCGCCGGCCGACGCTTCGTCGGGATGCCGGCACCCTGCCCCGCCGCCGTGCAGGTAGCGCAGGCTCAATCCATCGCGCAACGCTTCCATGCCGGCCGCGGGACTCGCCATCTCGCGCAGCGGCTCGCCGATGTCGCGACAGAAGCTGCGATAACCGATCGCCAGCGCGACGATCACGTACAGCGCCGCAACGCTGAAGATGCCCGCCATCAGCGAGTGCGGCATCACCGCGTAGAAGTCGCCCGGCTTGGCGGGCGCTGCGAACAGCGTGCCGGCGCCCGGACCGGGCAAGGCGAGCATCAGCACGACGAGCGCAAGCACGAGCAGCAGCGACGTGGCGAGCGCGTTCGCGTCGTACAGCCTGGCGAACGCCTGCGGCCATGCATGCCGGCGCCAGGTCGTTCCGCGGATCTGCGCGAGCGTCTGCGGCACGTTGACGGCGAACTCGTGCGGCGGCGCGTACTGGCACGCGTAGTAGCACTCGCCGCAGTTGTGGCAGAGGTTCGCGAGATAGTCGAGGTCGCCCGCCGCGAACGTCAGCCGCCGCTCCATCGCCGGAAACACCGCGCAATAGCCTTCGCAGTAGCGACAGGCATTGCAGATGGTGAGGATGCGATCGCCCTCGGCGATCACGTCAGTGAGTCGCATGCCCTGCCGCCTTCTCGCCTGCGATGCGAGTCGCATGCCGTGCCGCCTCTCGCCTGCGATGCGAGTCGCATGCCGTGCCGCCTCGTCGCCTGCGATGCGTCCGAAGACGGTGCCGATCGTCATGCCGATCCCCGCGAGATAGCCCTTGCCCAGAATGTTGCCCGCCATGATCTCGCCCGCCGCGAAGATGTTGTCGGCGGGCGTGCCATCGGCCATCTGCACGCGCGCATGCTCGTCGACCTTCACGCCGAGGTAGGTGAACGTGAGGCCCGGCCGCAGCGGATAGCCGCAAAACGGCGGCGTATCCAGCGCGCGCGCCCAGTGCGTCTTCGGCGGCGTCAGGCCCTGCGTGCGGCAATCGTCGAGCACGGTGTGATCGAACGTGCCCGGGCACCACCGCGGCATTGAATTCGCGCACGGTCTGCTCGAGACGCACGGGGTCGAGACCCAGCTTCGTCGCGAGCTCGGGAATGCTGTTGGCCTGCACGGCCGGGATAAACGGAGGGCATGAACTTGCCGATCGCCTTGGCGTCGATGATCGAATAGCCGATCTGGTCCGGCTGTCCGGCGACGAGGCGGCCCCAGATCGCGTAGCGCTTGGGCCAGAAGTCCTCGCCCTCGTCGTAGAAGCGCACGGCGTCGCGATTCACCACGACGCCGAGGCTCACGCAGTCGAGGCGCGTGACGATGCCGCCGTCGAACTTGGGCGCGCGGGCATCGATCGCGACGCAATGGCCCTGCGTCGGATCGCCGATGGCCTCCACGCCGCGATCGATGAGCGCACGCAGCACCGCGCCGCGGTTGTACGGCGTGCCGCGGATGATGAAGTTGCGCGCCGTCGGCCCCCACACCTCCTCGAGCCATTCGAGGTTGGACTCGAACCCGCCCGACGCCACGACGACCGCCTTGGCGCCGACCTTGGAGGTGCCCTGCGCGTGGCGCACGGTGGCCGACACGAAGCGCCCGCCATCGAGCTCGAGCGCTTCGACGGCCGTCTCGTAGCACACGTGCACGCCCATGCGTGCGGCAGCGTCGTAGTAGCTGTTCACGAGCGCCCGGCCGCCGCCGAGGAAGAACGCGTTGGTCCGCCCGAGGTGCAGCGTCCCGCCGAGCGAGGGCTGGAACAGCACGCCGTGGCGCATCATCCACGCCGGACAGGCCTGCGACTCCGCGGATGGCGAGGCGCGCGAGCGTCTCGTCGGTGATGCCGCCCGTCACGCGCATGAGATCGTCGAAGTACTCGTCCTCGGGATAGCGGTCCTGCAGCGTGCCCATCGGCGCGTCGTGCATGACCCGCAGGTTGCGCGTGTGGCGGCTGTTGCCGCCGCGATAGAACGGCGGCGCCACTTCGAGCAGCACGACGGAAGCGCCGCGCTCGCGCGCGATCAATGCAGCGCACAGCGCGGCGTTGCCGCCGCCGATCACGAGGACGTCCGCGCCCTGCGGAATGGCGGGTGGCGAGGAGCTGGGGCTCATGGGTTCGATCGCGCGCTCACGCGAGCTTGAGCAGCTTCGCGGCGTTGGCGTAGGTGAGCTTCGAGCGGACTTCGGGCTCGATCGGCAGGGTCATGAACCAGTCGGCGTATTGCTTGATGGGACACAGCGGATAGGAGCTTGCGTAGATGAAGCGGTCCTGCAGGAAACCGTTCGCGGCATCGAGATAGTCGCGCATGCCGGGCATGTTCGAAAGATACATGTCCGGGGAGAGATAGACGTTCGGCCGGCGGTACGCGACGTGCAGGATCTGGTGCACCCAGGGCCAGCCGCCGTGCGACACGACGATCGGCAGCGTCGGGAAATCCGCCGCGACGCGATCGACGTGAACGGGATTGCTGTAGCTCGGATCGGGCCCGCCGTTGCCGCCCGCCATGATCACCACCGGCAATGCCTTGTCCTCGCAGTGCGCATACACCGGGTACAGCCGGCGATCGTCGGGATAGAGCGGGATCGGATACGCCCCCGGCTCGATGTTCACGCCGCGAAAGCCCGCCTCGATCGCACGATCGAGCTCGGCGATCGCCTGTCGCCGGTTCATCGGATCGACGCAGGCGAGGCCGATGAAGCGACCCGGATGATCGCGCACGATCTTCTCGACCGCGGCGTTGGACGTCGAGCCGTGCATGTCGGAGTGGCGCGCGGGCAGCACGCCGATGCCGACGTCGGCGGCATCCATCTCGGCGAGGCACAGCGCGATGGACTTCTGCGTGGCCGACGGCGCGGGCTCGAGCCCGAGCTGCCGCGTGAAGCGATCGCGCCGCTGCGGGTTGGCATACATCGCCGTTTCGAGGTAGCCCGGCAACGGCGGCCGGAGGCGGAAATCGATGAGCATGGGTTCGGAAGATTCCAGGTCAGTCGACGCGCATCTCGGGCTTGATGGTCTTGCCCCAGCGCGCGATCTCGTTGTGGATGAACGTGTCGAATTGCTCCGGCGTGCCGCCGTCGACGTTGCCGCCGAGCGCCGCGATCCGCTCCTTCACCGAGGGAATGGCGAGCACCTTGTTGAAGTCGGCATTGATGCGGTTCACGATCGCAGCGGGCGTTCCCGCCGGGGCGACCACGCCGATCCACAGGTTCACGTCGAAGCCGGGCAGCACGGTTTCGGCGACCGTCGGCACGTCGGGCAACAGGTCCGTGCGCTTCGCGCTGGTGACCGCAAGCGCCTTCACCTTGCCAGCCTTGATGTGCGGCAGCGAGGGCGGGAGCGTGATGAACAGCATCTGCACCTGTCCGCCGAGCAGGGCGTTCATGGCCTCGCCGCCGCCCTGGTAAGGCACGTGCACGATGTCGAGCCCGAGCTCGTTCTTGAAAACTTCCGCGGCGAGATGGTTGGTGCTGCCGAATCCGGACGAGGAATAGTTGAGCTTGCCGGGATGCTGCTTCGCGTACGCAACGAGCTCGGCGATGGAGTTGACCGGCAGGGACGGATTGACCAGCAGCACGGTCGGCAGCTGCGCCACGAGGATGACAGGCGTGAAGTCCTTCAGCGTGTCGTACGGCATCTTCTTGTGCAGCGCCGGGTTCGCGCCGTGCGCGATGTCGGCCATCATGATCGTGTAGCCGTCGGGCGGCGACTTCACCAGCAGCGTCGAGCCCACGATCGATCCTGCGCCCGGCTTGTTGTCGACGAGTATGGGCTGGCCCATGAGCTCGGCGAGCTTGTCGGAGATCACGCGACACACGATGTCGTTCGCGCCGCCGGCCGCGTAGGGCGAGATGAGGCGGATGGGCTTCGACGGATACGACTGCGCCGAAACGCCCGGCGCCAGCACGAGTCCGATCACGGTCACCACAGCGACGAGCAGCTTGCGCAGCATGGCAGTCTCCTTCATGTCCGTTGCGTTGGGGCCGCTCGCTCGTAGCGGCGGAACACGTAGCGCGCGCGATCCATGGTGCGCGGGCGCACCCGGCTCGCCCACGGCGTGTCGATCGCTCGCTTCCACGCCGCCGAGGCCTGCACGTCCGGGTGCTCCAGGTGATACACCGCGAGATGCTTCTGCTTGCCGACGACGGCGCGATACCGGCGCGCATCGATCACGCCGGGCAACGCGAACAGCGAAGGCAGGTGCTCCTGCCGGTACCACGCGTCGAAATCGTCGGCAATCGCGTCCTCGACGTTCATCGCGACCAGCAGCAGGCCTTGCGCGACCTGGTCGCCGGGCTTCGTGAGATGCATCGTGAGCTCCGCGTCCCAGCGCGTGCGCACGCACTTGCCCAGGATGCGCTTCGACCAGGGCGACAGGTGCTCGCCGGTCACGGCCTTGTATCCGTCGCTCGTGAGCACGCCGATGTCGGCGAGGTCGTAGAGCGCGAGCGACACCGGCGCGCCGTCGTCGCTCGACCAGCGCTCCGCACGCAGGAAGCCCGGGATCGCCAGGCGCTGCGGAATGTGCTCGGTGTCGTACCAGTCGTCGAGCTCGTCGCGCGCGACGGCGCGATGATCCTGGATCGAAATCAGTGCAGCCTTGGGTTGTTCCACATCCTCTCCTTGCACCTCGTCCTTCTTACTCAGAGTAAAAAGCGCGCTTTTTACTCTGAGTAACGGGTTTGGGCGAGTCAGTTCACGCGCATCTCCGGCTTGATCAGTGCGCTCCAGCGCGCCATCTCGTTCTTGATGAACGTCGCGAAGTGCTCCGGTGTGCCGCCCTCGGGAATGGCACCGAGCTCGGCCACGCGCTTGCGCATGTCGGGCTGCTCCAGCGCCTTGTTGATCTCGGCATTGAGGCGCGCGACGATGTCCGGCGGCGTGCCGGCGGGGACCAGGACGCCCTGCCAGAGCGATACGTCGAAGTTCGGGAACCCGGCCTCCGCGAACGTCGGCACGTCGGGCAGCGACGGCAGACGCGTCGCGCCCGCTATCGCCAGCGCCTTCACCTTGCCGGCCTTGACGTGCTGGAGAACCGGCGGCACCGTGGTGATCACCATCTGCGTCTGGCCGCCGAGCACCGAGGTGATCGCCTGGCCGCCGCTCTGATACGGCACGTGCACGATGTCGAGGCCGTTCTGCTCCTTGAAGAGCTCCGACGCGAGATAGTTCATGCCGCCCACGCCCGCCGAGGAGTAGTTGAGCTTGCCGGGCTTGGACTTCGCCAGCGCGACGAGCTCCTTCACCGAATTGACGCCGAGCGCCGGATCGACCACCAGGATGCTCGGCAGCACCGCCAGGAGCGCGACCGGCTGGAAATCCTTGTGCGAGTCGTACGGCAGCTTGCTCATGAGTGCCGGGTTGGCGCCGAACGCGATGTCCGCGAGCAGGATCGTGTAGCCGTCCGGCGGCGCCTTCGCGACCAAGCCCGTCCCGATCGTCGAGCCGCCGCCGCCGCGATTCTCCACCACGATCTGCTGCCCCATGGATTCGGACATCTTCTGCGCCAACAAGCGCCCGAGGATGTCGACGCTGCCGCCCGGCGCGTACGGCACGACGAGCTTGATCGGATGGTCGGGATACTTCTGCGCTGCGCCAGGCGGCGCAAACGCCAAGGCACCCAGCAACGTTACGATCCAGGCCACAACGCGAAGCTTCGTACTCATCGGCGATCCTCCGGAACGTTGGCAACGAAAGGCGGCGCTTTGCGGACCCCGACAGGCCCCCGCGTGCGCCGTCGATTGCGGGCTTTCGACCTCGATGGTCAACCTTGGGTCGTCTTGTTGCGTGCGACAGCCTCGGCGATCAGCGCCTCGCGCAGCCGCGGCAATGCGAAGGACGAATACCCCGCGTCGACCGCGAGCTCCGCCCCCGTGATGTAGCTCGAGTCGTCGCAGGCGAGGAACAGCACGACGCGCGCGATCTCCTCGGAGCGCGCACCGCGTCCCATCGGGATCACGCGGGCCGTGACCTCGCGGTACGCCGGCGGCGCCTTCTGCGCGATGGCGGTGTCGGCGACCTGGGCGGGATGCACCGAATTCACGCGAATGCCCCAGTCGACGAACTCCATGGCCGCCGTCTTGGTGAGGCCGCGCAGGCCCCACTTGCTCGCGACATACGCCGCGCCGGCATAGCCAAGCAGCCCCGCCGTCGACGAGATGTTCACGATCGCGCCGCCGCCCGAATCGCGGATCGACGGGGCGGCGGCCCGCATGCCGTAGAGGCACCCCGTGAGGTTGATGTCCATCACGCGCTGCCACTCGGCGTCGTCGATATCCATGATGCCGAGCCGACTCACGACGCCGGCATTGTTGACGAGCACGTGCAGGGCGCCGAACGCGTCGTGCGTTGCGTCCACCGCCGCGGTCCACGCTGCGCGGCTGCGCACGTCGAGGTGCACGTAGCGCGCGCGGCCACCGCCCGCTTCGATCTCGCGCGCGATCGCCTCGCCCGCATCATCGGCGATGTCGGCCAGCATGACCGCTGCGCCCTCGCCGGCGAACAGACGCGCCTCGGCGGCGCCCTGCCCACCGCTTGCCCCGGTGATCAGGGCGACCTTGCCCTGCAGCCGCCCGCCGCTTGTACTCATGTGAGCCCCGCCCTTCAGTTCACACGCATCTCGGGCTTGATGAGCGCATGCCAGCGCGTCATCTCGTCCTTGATGAACGTCGCAAACTGCTCCGACGTGCCACCCGCCGGATCCGCGCCCAGCTCGCCGATCCGCTCGCGCATGTCGGGCAGCGCGAGCACCTTGTTGATCTCGGCGTTGAGGCGCGCGACGATCTCCGGCGGCGTTCCCGCAGGGACCAGCACACCCTGCCAGAGCGACACGTCGAACTTCGGGAACCCCGCTTCGGCAAACGTGGGCACGTCGGGCAGCGACGGTTGCCGCTTGTTGCCCGATACCGCGAGCGCCTTCACCTTGCCCGCCTTGACGTGCTGCAGCACCGGCGGGATGGTGGTGATCACCATCTGCGTCTGGCCGCCGAGGATCGACGTGATCGCCTGACCGCCGCTCTGATACGGCACGTGCACGACATCGATTCCGTTCTGCTGCTTGAAGAGCTCGTCGGCGAGATAGTTCATGCTGCCCACGCCGGCCGACGAGTAGTTGAGCTTGCCGGGCTTCGCCTTGGCGAGGCTCACGAGCTCCGCGGCCGAGTTGACGCCGAGGTGCGGATCGACGACCAGGATGCTCGGCAGCAGCGCCACCAGCGCGACGGGCTGGAAGTCCTTGTTGGAGTCGTACGGCAGCTTGCTCATGAGCGCAGGGTTCGCTCCGAACGCGATGTCCGCGAGCAGCAGCGTGTAGCCGTCGGGTGGCGCCTTGGCCACCACGCCGGTCCCGATCGTGGCGCCACCGCCCCCGCGGTTCTCCACGACGACCTGCTGTCCCATGCTCTCCGAGAGCTTCTGGGCGAGGAGCCGCCCGAGGATGTCCACGCTGCCGCCCGGCGCATACGGCACGACGAGCTTGATCGGGTGATCCGGATACTTCTGCGCTTGCGCCGACGGCACCAACGCGATCATCGACAGCACGATGAAAAGCGACGCTGCAATTCGAAGCCTGACGCTCATGGGGTCCTCCTCCATCGACGTTACACACAGGCGCGGCGCTCGGCGACCCGCGACGCGGGCTCGCGTACGCCATCGCACTTCACTGCGACGCGATCTCGATCTTCAGCACCTCCGCCGCGTTGCGCCAGAGCACGCGCTCCATCAGCTCTGCCCGGATCGGCAGCTTGCGGAACCACTCGAGACACGCGTCGACGGGCAGGAACGGATACGAGCTCCCGTACAGGAAGCGATCGCCGAGATAGCCGTTGATCGCGTCGATGTAGTCGTGCATGCCGGGCATGTTGGCGAGGTACTGGTCGGCCGAGACGTACACGTTCAGCCGCCGATACGCGACATGCAGGATGTTGTGCACCCACGGCCACCCGCCGTGCGAAACGATGATCTTCAACGTCGGGAAGTCGGCCGCGAGGTGATCGATCTGCGTGGGGTCCGTATAGCTCGGATCCGGTCCCGCGCTCCCGCCCGACATGATCACGACCGGGATGCCGACGTCCTCGCAGCAGCCATAGATCGGATAGAGCCGACGGTCGTCGACGTACATGGGGCTGGGATAGGAGCCGGGCTCGAGGTTGATCGCCTTGAACCCGGCCTTCGCCGCCTCGGCGATGGCGGCACACGCCGCACGCCGATGGGTCGGATCGATGGCGGCGAAGCCGACGAACCGCCCCGGGTACTGGCGCACGATCGACATCACCTCGTCGTTGGTGATGGTTCCGAGGCGATCCGAGTAGCGTGCGGGCAGGGCGCCGATCGTCAGCCCCGCAGCGTCCATCTCCTGCAGCAGCAGGGGCATGGACTTCGCCTGCGCGGAGGCTGCCGGCTCGAAGCCGTGCATGCGCGTGATGCGGTCGCGCCGGGCGGCGTCGGTGTAGAGCAGCAGGTTGAGAAAGCCGCCGATCGGCGGACGCACGCGCAGGTCGATGACAGGCATGATGATGTTCCGTCAGGTGCGTGGCCAGAGCTCGGCGAGCGTCGCGACGTCCTCGCGTGCGTGGCCCAGCGTGGCCACGACGCGATACACGTCCGCCGCCGCGCCGGTCACCGCGCGTGCCGCGGTCGTGCCCGCAGCCATGGCATCGGCGACATCCATGTGCGCGCACACGTCGCCCACCTTCACGCGCGGCGCGCTGTATTGGCGGGCGACGATGCGCGGACCGAACGACTCGAGCGCCTTGCTGCCGGAGCCCGCGAGCAACGCCTGCTGCAGCGCGCCGAGATCGAGACCCTGCGCGTGGCCGAGCATCAACGCTTCGCTCACCAGCGCAACGGTGGCGTAGCTCAGCACCTGACTGATGATCTTGGTGGCGTGGCCCGCGCCGACCCCGCCCATCTCGAAGAACGTGTCGCCCATGCACTCCAGCACGGGCCTCGCGCGCGCGATCGCGTCGGCGCTGCCGCCGACGAAGAACGCGAGCTTGCCCTGCTGAGCACCCTGCACGCCCCGCGTGACGGGTGCATCGACGAAGGCGACCTCCTTTTCCGCGAGCCGGCCCGCAAGACGCCGCGAGCTCGCCGGATCGCTCGTCGAGCAGTCGATGACCAGGGCGCCGGGTCGCGCATGCTGCAGCACGCCGTCGGCGCCCTCGACGATGCGCTCGACCTCCCCCGAACCCGGCAGCATCAGCACGACCACTTCGCTGTCCCTCGCCGCCGCGCCGGCTGTCTCCGCGGTCTCGGCACCCAGCCCGCGCAGCCGCTGCGCCGGCTCCGGTCGCCGATGACCCACGACCGTGACGCGCATGCCCTTGCGAACGAGGTTGGCGGCCATCGGCTCGCCCATGGCACCGAGACCGACGAATGCAATGCGTGTCGACATCATGCTTCCCGCCTTGACGTGGCAGCGCGCTTCGCACCGACCCTGCGGCGCGCGACCGGCTTGGCGACGGCGCTCGATGCACCCGCCGCGAATTCGCTCTGCAGCACCTTGCGCAGTCTGCGAAAGCGCAAACGAGGTATAGCCGCAGTCGACCACGATCTCCGACCCGGTGATGTAGCTCGACTCCTCGCACGCGAGGAACAGCACCGCGTACGCGACCTCCTCCGGACGCGCGAGGCGGCCGAAGGGAATCACCCTGGCGTTCGCTTCGGGATGGCCGGGCGGCGCACCGTCCGTGATGCGGGTGTCGCTCACCTGGGCGGGATGCACGGAGTTGACCCGGATGCGCCAGTCGAGGAATTCCATCGCGGCCGTCTTGGTGATGCCGCGCAGGCCCCACTTGCTGCCGACATAGGCGACGCCGTGATGGCCGACGAGACCGGACGTGGAGGAGATGTTCACGATCGAACCACCGCCCGAATCGCGGATCAGCGGCGCGGCGCTGCGCATCCCGAGCAGCGCTCCGGTGAGGTTGATGTCGAGGACCTTCCGCCACTCGGCGAGCGGAGTCGCCATGATGCCGGTGCGACTGACCACGCCGGCGTTGTTCACGAGCACGTGCAACGCGCCGAATTCGCGCCGGATGCGCTCGACCGCGCGCTCCCACGCGGACGCCCGGGTCACGTCGAGCGGGACGTACAAGGCGCGGCCGCCCTGCTTGCGCAGCTCGGCCGCAACGCTGCGCCCCGGCTCCGGCACGACGTCTGCCAGCACGACCGCAGCGCCCTCCTGCGCAAAGAGCTTCGCATCGGCAACGCCCTGCCCGCCGCTGCCGCCGGTGATCAGCGCGACCTTGCCGAAAAGCCTGCCGAGCGTCGCCACGGTTCTCCTCCAATTTCCCACGATGTGGGAAGCCTTTTGCTGTTGTGGGTAGAGCATATGCTATGCTTTTCGCGACGTCTACCGCGCCGAGCGCGCGCGCATCCGTGAACGAACGAGGACCAGCATGAAAGGCGCACAGATCATCACTGACTTTCTCATCCGCGAGAAGGTCCCCTACGTCTTCGGCGTGTGCGGCCACGGCAACGTGGGCATGCTGGACGCGCTGTACGAGCGACGCGACGAGATCACGCTGATCTCCCCGCGCCACGAGCAGACCGCGGGCCACATGGCCGACGCCTATTTCCGCGTGAAGCACCAGCCGGTCGCCACGCTCACGTCGTGCGGGCCGGGCTCGGCCAATCTGGTGATGGCGCTTGCCAACTGCATGTCGGATTCGTCCGCGTTCATGGCGATCACGGGCAACGTGCCCACGCAGCAGTTCAACCGCGGCCCGTTCCAGGAGCTGCACAAGCACAACCAGGCGGACTTCCCCGCCGTGCTGCGCCCCGTCGTGAAGCGGGGGTTCCAGGCGTACCGGCCGGAGATGCTGCCGCTCATGCTGCGCCAGGCCTACACGACCATGCTCTCGGGACGGCCGGGACCGGTCAATCTCGACGTTCCGTTCAACGTCTTCCAGGAAGAGACCGACGTTCCTGCGTACACGCCCTCGGCCGCGACGCTGGGCAATCGCAGCGCCGCCTCGCCCGAGGACCTGCAGCGCGCGGTGGCGCTGCTCGCCGGCGCGCAACGCCCGGTGCTGTTCGTCGGTCACGGGGTCACGCTGTCCGAGGCGGCGAACGAGCTCACCACGCTCGCGCGCCGGTTGCGCATCCCGGTGATCAGCTCGCCGAACGGCATGGGCTGCATCGACATGAACGATCCGCTGTCGCTCGGCTTCATCGGCCGCAACGGCGCGTTCCCCGCGAACCAGGCGGGCCGGCTCGCCGACGTGGTGCTCGCGGTCGGTGCGCGCTTCGACGATCGCTCGTCCTCGTCGTGGATCCCCGGCTACTCGTGGAATTTCCCCAAGACGAAGCTCATCCACGTCGACATCGACCCCGTCGAGCTCGGCCGCAACTACGTGCCCGACGTCGCCATCAACGCCGACGCGCGCACGTTCCTGCGCCAGCTCCTCGATGCCGGCAACTGGCGCGGTCGCAAGGACGACGCAACGGCGCAGTGGCTGGCGCACGTCGCGCAGTGGCAGCGCGAGTGGGAGGAATTCACCCGTCCCCACTTCACGTCGGACGCGGTGCCGATCCGGCCCGAGCGCGTCGTGCACGAGCTCGCGCGCACGCTCCCGGACGAGGCGATCATCTCGCTCGACTCGGGCGTGCATCACAACTGGTTCATGCAGTTCTGGAAGCCGAAGCGCCCGCAGCAGATGCTCAATGCGTGGGGCTACTCCGCCATGGGCTTCGGGGTGAGCGGCATCCTCGGCGCCCAGCTCGCCGCGCCCGATCGGCCGTGCATCTCGATCTGCGGCGACGGCGGGTTCACCATGACCCCGCACGTGCTGTGCACGGCCGTGGAGTACGACATCCCGTGCGTGTGGGTGGTCTGGAACAACTTCGCCTGGGCCGCCATTCGCGACATCCAGATCGGCATGTTCGGGGGTCGCGAGATCGGCACCGCATTCTACGAAGGCCCCGACCGCAAGCCCTACAACCCGGATTTCGCGGCGCTCGCACGCGCGCACGGCGTCGAATCGGCCCGGGTGACGCGTCCGGGCGATCTCGGCGCCGCGCTCGAGCAGGCGGTGGCCGCGCGCAAGCCGTATCTGCTCGACGTGCACGTCGACGCGAACGTGCGTCCGCCGGCGACCGGCACGTGGCAGCTCCCGCCCACCCCGTATCGCGAGCCGGCCTTCGGCAAGCCGATCGTCGCCTGACACCCACGAGGCCCGCCGCGATGTTCGACCAGGGCAACGCGCGCACGCCTTCGCGCAACGCGAAGCCGGCGCGGCGCAACCAACGCGACGACGGCGGCATCCAGTCGATCGTGCGGGCGTTCGCGCTGCTGGAAACCGTGGCGCGCGCGAGCAACGGCGTGGGCCTGTCCGACCTCGCGCGCAGCGTGGGCCTGCACAGCAGCACGGTGTTCAACCTGGTGCGCACGATGGTGTCGCTCGGCTATCTCTGGCAGTCGCCCGACGACAAGCGTTACCGCCTCGGTCGCCCGCTCTTCTGCCTCGCCGCCACCGCGCTGGACGAGCTCTGGCTGGTGGACCGGGCGCGTGCCGCGCTCGAGGATCTCTCGCGCAGCTCCGGCGAGACCGGCCACTTCGCCGTGTGGGCGAGCGATCAGGTCGTGGTCCTCGCCAAGTCGAGCGGCGCCGGCGCGTTCCAGCTCACGGATCGCGCGGGCACGCGTCCCGCGCACGCCACGGCCCTGGGCAAGGTGCTGCTCTCCGCGCTCCCGCCTCCGGCGCTGGAGGATTTCCTCGCGCACGCGAACCTGGTGCGGTTCACCGCGCGCACGATCACCGACCCGCGCCGCCTGCGCGACGACGTCGCGCGCGTCCGCGAAGGCGCGCTCGCGCTCGACGACGCCGAGTTCCACGAGGACGTGCGCTGCATCGCCGTCGCCGTCCGCGATTTCTCCGGCCGGACGGTCGGCGCCATCGGCCTGTCGGGGCCGGTGTGGCGCATGAGCGACGACGCGGTGCGGGGGCGCGCGTCGATGCTCGCGGCCGCGGCGCAGCGCCTCTCGGCCGAGCTTGGCAGCGGCGGCTTGAGCGACGCGTACTCGCCGGCCGTGGCGCGCGTGGCCGCGCCGGCGCCGGTCGCAGCGACGGGTGGCAAGGCGCGCGCCGCGAAGCCGGCCGTCGGGACGGGCAAGCGCAGTCCCGGTAAGTCGGCCGTCGGGACGGGCAAGCGCAGTCCCGGTAAGTCGGCCGTCGGGGCGCGCAAGCGCAGTCCCGCGAAGCCCGCCTCCGCGCTGCGCAAGACCGGCAAGACGGCGGTCGCCACGAGTCGGCGCAAATGATCACGGGCTCGCCACCCGCTTCGGTGCCGGGCACGATGCTCCTGCGCTCCAGCAGGTTCTCGCCCTTCGTGCGCAAGGTCCGCGTCTGCGCCGACGAGCTCGGGCTGACCGGACGCATCGAGCTCGCCGAGTGCAATCCGCACGAGGACGAATCGCTGCGCGAGGTGAATCCGCTGTGCAAGGTGCCCACGCTCATCGTCGAGGGCGTCGCGCTCTTCGATTCGCGCGTGATCTGCCGGGTGCTCGCCGACATCGCGGGCAACGCGACGCTCGTCCCGCCGCCCGGACGCGACTCGTGGCCGGTGCTGCGCGACGAGGCGCTCGGCGACGGGATCTGCGATGCGGCCGTCGCGCTGCGCGGGGAAAAGATCCGTCCGCGCGAGGCACAGTACGCCCGTTTCATGGCACGCCAGATCACCGCGATCCGCGCCGCGTGCGACATGCTCGAGCCGCGCTGCGACACGCTCGAGCAACGCCTGGACGTCGGGGTCGTCGCCATCGCCTGCGCACTGGGTTATCTCGATCTGCGCCATCCCGAGCTCGGGTGGCGCGACGCTCATCCGCAGCTCGCGGCGTGGCATGCGCGCTTCGAGGAGCGTGCGTCGATGCATCTCACGCGCTGCCCGCCGCCTTCGACGCCCTGACTTCCCCGCGTTCGCTCGGGACGATGGTTCCGACCGAACGAGGCCTAGCAACGACTCGATAGCGAGGTGACGATGAAGACCCTGCAGGCAGCGGTGCTGGCGATCGTGATGGCAACCCTGGGCATGTTCGGCAACGACGCGCGCGCGCAGGCGTATCCATCGCGACCGGTGCGCCTGATCGTGCCCTATGCACCCGGCGGCGGCGTGGACATCCTCGCGCGCATCATCGCGCCGAAGCTCTCGGAGCTCCTGGGCCAGCAGGTGGTGGTCGAGAATCGCGGCGGCGGTGGCGGCACGATCGGCGCCGCCGCGGTGGCCCACTCCGCGCCCGACGGCTATACCCTGCTGCTCGGCGCGATCGAGATCGGCTCGAACCCGGCGTTGCACGAGAAGCTTCCGTACGACACGCTCAAGGACCTGCAACCGGTGACGCTCGTCGCGACGCTGCCGGCGTCGCTGGTGATCGATCCCAAGCTGCCGGTGACGACCGTTGCCGATTTCATCAAGCTCGCCAAGAGCGAGCCGGGCAAGCTCAACTACGCATCCGCAGGCATCGGCAGCATGCACCACCTCGGCGCCGAGCTGTTCAAGGCGAGCAACGACCTCGACATCGTGCACGTGCCGTACCAGAGCGGCGGGCAGGCGATGACGGCGATCCTCGGCGGGCAGGCGCAGATGGCGATCTCCACCGTGCCGCCGGTGCTGCAGCAGATCAAGGCGGGCAAGCTGCGCGCGCTGGCGGTCGTCGGGGCGAAGCGTCAGCCGGCGCTGCCGGATGTGCCCACGTTCGCGGAAGCGGGCTATCCCGGGTTCGACGTGTCGTTGTGGCAAGGCGTGCTCGTGCCCGCGGGCACGCCGCCTGCCGTCGTCGCGAAGCTCAACACCGAGATCAATCGCCGCCATCATGGCGCCCGAGGTGAAGCAGCGCCTCGCCGAGATGGGCGCGGACGTGGTCGGCACCACGCCCGAGCAGTTCGGCGATTTCATTCGCGGCGAGATCGCGCGCTGGAGCAAGATCGTGAAGCCCGCGATGCGCACGAACTGAGCGCGAACCCGTTACTCGAACCCGTTACTCGAACCGTTACTCGAGAGTAAAAAGCGCGCTTTTTACTCTGAGTAAGACGCAAGGCATGAGCAACGGCGGAAGCGCGCGTTGCCTACGGGCTGCGCAGCACGTTCACGCGCATCGGCCGCACGAAGCGCGCGCCGGCGGGCGTCATGAAGCGCTCGAATCCGCGCCGCACCGCTTCGCGCGTGGCCGGCGGCAACGTCCGGCCCGCGGTGGTCGTGCGGATGAGACGGCGATCGAAGTCGTCGAAGTCGGCAAACTCCACGGGCGCGTCGAACGCGATCTGCGCGACCGACTCCATCACCCCTGCCCGCACGGCGCGCTGAATGGCCTCGTACGCGGCCGCGCGCACGGCGCCTTCGTCGTGGAAGAGGCGCACGATCTCGTTGAACGGTCCCGCATACACCGGCTCCGAGACGTAGGCGTAGCCGCCCGGCACGAGCACGCGCCTCATCTCCGCGAACGCGCGGTCCATGCGCGCGATCGGCACGTGGTGCAGCGACTTCAGCATCAGCACGACGTCGCACGACGCGTCGGGCAGCGGAATCTCGTCGGCGCCGCCGATCATGAACGCGAGGCCTGCCAACGGCGGCCCCGCGACATTGGCCGCGTGCAACGCTGCGTCGACCTCGAGCGCGATCACCGAGCCGACGAGACCGCGCGCCGACCAGCCGGCGCGCGACCTCGGCCTTGCCGCATCCGAGCTCGACCACGCGCGCTCCCGCGAGCGGCAGCGGCGCGGGCGATCACCTCCACTTCGTCGACCACGACCTCGCGTGCGCTTTCGCTCGCGGGTGCGTCTGCGGGCGCGTCTGCAGGCGCGGCACCCGTGCCACGCTCACTGCCCTGCTCCCTGGACGAGCACGAGCACGGCGCGAGCGCGCTCGATGATCGGACGGTCGATCAGCTTGCCGTCGAGGCGCACCGCGTTGTCGCCGGAAGCGTCCGCAGCGCGCACCACCTCGCGCGCCCACGCGACCTCGGCCGCGGGCGGCATGAAGCCGGCGTTGACCGCCGCGACCTGCTTCGGATGTATGCACAGCTTGGCGCCGAACCCGAGCCGCCGCGCGCGCGCGACGTCTTCCGCCAACACCACGGGATCATCGAGCGCGACGGTGACGCCGTCGATGGGCGCGGCCCTGCCGGCGACGCGCGACACCAGCACGAGTTGCGAGCGTGCGAACAGGAGCTCCTCGCCCTCGCCCGTGATGCCGAGGTCGAGCTGGAAGTCGACGGAACCGAACGCGACGCGCTCGACGCCGGGCACCGATGCCACCGCATGCGCGTTCCACAATCCCGCTGCCGTCTCGATGAGCGGCACGAGACGGGCATCGGGCGCGCGGCGATGCAGCTCCGAGAGCGGCGCAGCCGCTTCGGCCTTGGGCAGCACGATGCCGGCAACCCCCGGCAGGGCGACGAGCGCGAGATCGTCGGCGAACCACGACGTGTCCGCCGCATTGATCCGCACGAACACGGGTTTCGCAGGCGAGAGCCACGCGCGCAGGGCCTCGCGCGCGCTCGCCTTGTCGCCCGGCGCAACCGCATCCTCCAGGTCGACGATGACGACGTCCGCGCCGGCCGTGCACGCCTTGTCGAAACGCTCCGGCCGGTTGCCGGGAACGAACAGATACGAACGCGATGCCATGACGAATCTCCTCAGTCGGATACGGCCGCATGCGGGCGGGCATGCGCAACGCGGGCGTGAAGCAACAGCCACAAGCCGCAGACCAGTGTCGGCATGCCGACCACCGCGTAGGCGGTCGGATAGCTCGCGCCGCTTTCCACCATCGCGGCAAAGAGCGGCGGACCGACGAGCACGCCGAAGTAGGTGAAGAAAAGCGTTCCGCCCGTCGCCTCGCCCGCCTTGCCCGCGGGTGCCTCGCGCGCCACCTCCGCGAGGAACACGCCGTTCCAGCCGATCGCCGTCGCGCCGAACGCAGCGCACACGAGCGTAACCGCGACCCAGGGCCACGCCGGGGTCATCGCCGCGAATGCGAGCGCGGTCGAGCGCCATTCCGCAGCCGATGCCGCCGAGCACGACGAGCGGCCGGCCACTGCGGTCCGCGAGCGCGCCCCAGACGATGCGCGCGACGACCCCCGCGCCTTGCGCAACCGCCAGCATGAGCCCCGCCTGCACCAGCGTGTAGCCCTGCGCCTGCGCGAGATAGGTCACGAGATACGTGACCAGGCACAACTGCAGCGCGGCGAAGAAGAACGACGCGATCGACATGCGCCGGGCCCGCCCGCGAGCGAACGCAAGGCGCAGCGGCGCCGCGAGTCCGGCCACCGCGACGCGACGCGCAGGCTCGCGCTCGGCGTCGAAGCGCCGGCGGATCGGTTGCGCGAGCAACGCGCTCAGCAGGCAGCACGCAGCCACGACGAGCGCAGCACCTCGCCAGCCGAGCCACAGCACGAGCGAGGGCACCACCGCGCCCGCGAGCGCCCCGCCGATCGGCACGCCGGTCTGCTTCGACCGAGAACACGAGGGACATCATGCGGGCGGGCGTGCTGCGCGCGAGGATGTGCGAGCTCGCCGGGGTGACGGCGCCGTAACCCAGGCCCAGCACGAACGCGCTCGCCGCGATGAGCGGCACGGAGCCGGACGCGGTCAGCGCGAGCCCTGCCGCGCAGAGCACGAGGCAGGACTGGCTGACGCGGATCGCGCCGAACTTGCGCGATGAGATCGCCGCTGGTGACGCTTGCCGCCATGCTGCCGCCGTAGGCGAGCGCGACGGCGATGCCGACGTAACCCGCCGACACGCCGATCTCGGGCGTCGCCGCCGGCGCGAGCACGGGAATCGTGACCACCGCCATCGCGACCAGCACCTGCACCGCCAGCGTGGCGAACAGCGGGAAGAGCGTGCTACGCATCCGTGCCGCGGGTGTCGTCCTGCGGGCGCACCTGCAGGCGCAGCGACATGGAATACGAATAGCGATCGGCCGGGTGCAGATTGACGGCCACCTCCAGCACGCGATCGTCCGCGCCGACATAACGGCGGATCACGGTGAGGCCGGGGGATCCGCGCTTCACGCGCAGCTCGCGCGCGTTCGCGGCGCCGATGATCGTGGCGCTGATCTCCTGCTGCACTTCCACGATGCGTGACGCCGTATTCCTTCTCGATCAGCGTGTACACGGGCTGGCGCGCCTTGCCGATCTGCGCCTGGATCCCGCCGTACGCCGCGTTGATGTAGATGTCGGTCATCGCGATGGGCAGCTTCTCGTTGCCGGCGTAGCGAAACCCGCGCACGCGCAGCCAGCGCTGGCCGACGGGGCACTTGAGCAGCTCGGCGAGCTCCGCATCGGCGATGACGTCCTCTGCCCCAGGCGGGCACGAGGTGCGTGTCCTCGACGTAGCGCGGCAGCTCGGCGAGCGTTGCGGTGGACTGCACGTAGCGCGCTTCCGGCTGCGCGGCCTTCACGCACGGTGCCCACGCCGCGCTGGCGCGAGACGAGACCGCGCTCCTGCAGGCGACGGATCGCCTCGCGCATCGTGTGCCGGCTCACCCCGAAGTGCGTGCACAGCTCGAGCTCCGGCGGCAGCATCCCGCCGACGGGATATTGCCCGCGGCGGATGTCGGCCATCAGCGCCTGCGCGACCAGCACGTATTGCGGCTGGCTCGCGCGCAGCGGGGAGGTGTCGTCCTTCATCGCACCGTCGGGCACCGGATGGCGCTAGATCGCGCCGGATGCGGCGAGCGCGTCGATCCGCGCTGCGTCGTAGCCGAGCTCGCCGAGGATCTCGCGGGTCTGTGCGCCGAGCGCCGGGGCGACGCCCACGATGTCCTCCTCGCCTGCGCAGCGGATGGGCGAGGCGATCGTGCGGATCGTGCCGCGCGCGGGATGCGGCGCGCTCATGATGCGGCCCTGCTCGGCCACGAACGGATTCTCGAGCGCCTGCGCGATGTCGTACACCGGCGCGACGGGCACCTTGCCTTCGAGGCGCCGCAGCCAGTCGGCGGTGGTCGCTGTCGCCGAGGACCGCGTCGAGCTCCTGCGTGAGCTGCGCGCGATTCGCGAGGCGCGCCTTGTAGTTGCCGTACTCGCGCGATGCTCGACCCACTCCGGCTTGCCGATCGCCTGCGCGAAGAGCGCCCCAGAACTTCTCCTTGTTGCACATCACGAAGATCCAGCCGTCCTTCGTGCGGTAGAGCTGGCTCGGCGTGAGCGACGGATGCGCGCGAGCGCGGCTCGCGCGTGATCACCGTGCCCTCGTTCAGGTACCACGTGCCGGGGTAGTTGAGGTTCGCGAGCGCGACGTCGAAGAGGCTCACGTCGATGTCGCGGCCCTTGCCGCTCGCGCGCGCGTCGATGATGCCGGCGAGCAGCCCGAGCGCGGCGGTGACGCCGGTCATCAGGTCGACGATCGACAGGCCGAAGCGCGCCGGCGGGCCGTCGGGCTCGCCGGTCACCGAGAGATAGCCCGCCTCGGCCTGCATCAGGTAGTCGTAGCCGGGCCACGCGGCACGCGATCCGGTGCGGCCGTACGCGGACAGGTGCGCGCACACGAGCTTCGGATTGTGCTTGCCGAGCGTGTCGTAGGTGAGGCCGAGCTTCGCCGGCAGGTCGCCGCGCAGGTTGTCGAAGGTGGCGTCCGCGGTCTTCACCAGCGCCGCGAACACCTCCTGGCCGCCCGGCGTCTTCAGGTCGAGCGTCATGCTCTTCTTGTTGCGGTTGAACGCCTCGAAGAAGTGGCTGTCGCCCGGCGCGAAGAAATGCGGTCCCACCGCGCGGCCGATGTCGCCGCCGTCGGCCGGGTTCTCGATCTTGATGATCTCCGCACCGAGATCGGCGAGCTGCTGCGTGCCGAAGGGACCGGCGCCGTACTGCTCGACGGCGACGATGCGCACACCGCGCAAGGGCATGCTCATGCGGGGTTCCTCTCGATGAGCTGCTTCGCGATGATGATCCGCTGCATCTCGTTGGTGCCTTCGCCGATCAGCAGCAGCGGCGCGTCGCGGAAGTAGCGCTCGACGTTGAACTCGCGTCGAATAGCCGTAGCCGCCGTGGATGCGCATCGCGTCGAGCGCGTTCTCCATGGCGGTTTCGGTGGCGAAGTACTTGGCCATGCCCGCCTCCATGTCGCAGCGCTCGCCGCGATCGAAGGCACGCGCGGCCGACTCCACCAGCAGCCGCGAGGCTTCGAGCTGCGTCGCCATCTCGCCCAGCTTGAGCTGGATCGCCTGGTGCTCGCAGATCGGCTTGCCGAACGTCTTGCGCTGCTGCGCGTAGGTCACCGCCTCCTGCAGTGCGGCACGCGCGATGCCGACACCGCGCGCGGCGACGTTGATGCGTCCGAGCTCGAGGCCCGCGAGCACCTGCTGCAGGCCCTTGCCCTCGACGCCGCCGATGAGCCGATCCGCCGGAATGCGATAGTTCTCGAACACGAGCTCGCAGGTGTCGATGCCGCGGTAGCCCAGCTTCTCGAGCTTGCGCGCGACCTTGAAGCCCGGGGCCCTTCTCGGCGATGAAGAGGCTCATGCCCTTGTGCCGCGGCTGCGCGCCCGGATCGGTCTTCACCAGCAGCGCGATCGTGTTGCCGTACATGCTGTTGGTGATCCAGGTCTTGGCGCCGTTCACGACGTAGTCGTCGCCGTCGCGCACGGCCACCGTGCGAATCGCCTGCAGGTCGGTGCCGCAGTCGGGCTCGGTGAGGCCGACCCCGCCGCGCAGCTCGCCGGTCGCGAACTTCGGCAGATAGTGGCGCTTCTGCGCTTCGGTGCCGCTGCGCTGCACCGCATTCGCCATGATCAGGTGCGAGTTGATGATGCCGGAGACCGACATCCACACCGCCGAAATGTGCTCGACGATCTTCGCGTAGGTGGAGGTCGACAGGCCCAGTCCGCCATACTCCTGCGAGATGGTGCAGCCGAAGAGGCCCGAGCTCCTTCATCTTCTCGACGATCTCGGTGGGATACGCGTCCTCCTTCTCCAGGCGATGCGCGTGGGGACGCACGTCGGCTTCGAGAAACTTGTCGACCGCGTCGAGGACCATGCGTTCGTAATCGGTGCCGGGCGTCCGGCGTGGTTCCGTTCGTCCATGAGTGAGCCTCTGTCGTGTTGGTCAGCCGCGGCCCGCGAGACCTTCGGCGAGCGCGCGGGCGTCGATGCCCCGGTCCATGCCGAGCACGAGGTCGCGCACCTCGGCCGCGCGGCGCGCGGACACCGCGAGCGTGGCGTTGGCCATGAACTTCTCCTCGATCTCGCGCGTTCGTGATCGGCCGGTCCGCGGCGCCGCGATTGACGTGCTCGCGATGGCGCAGCTCGCGGCCGTCCTGCGTGGTCACGACGACTTCGCCGGAGTAGTACTTCGGGAACGGCGAGTCGGGATCGACCTCGTAGTGCACCTTCTGCGCGAGTGCGAGCACCTCGGGATCGGCGAGCGCGGCGTCCTCGAGGTGCTGCAGCCCGAAGCTGCCGCGCGCGAGCCCGGTGGCGACGATGTACGGGATGCTGAACTGCGCGTCGTAGCTGTTCTGCGGCTTCTTCTTGGTGACCTCGGGCTCGCAGACCGTCTTCACGACTTCCGCCGGCACGAGCGCGCGCACGTCGCGGATGTCGGCCGTCTTGAAGCCGTGCTTCTCGCTGCAGGATGGCTGCGGCGTCGGCACAGGCGTGCGTGAAGTGGCACGCGGGGATGGGCTTCACGGCGACGTTGGCCGAGCTCCCAGTTGCGCGCCCGAGGCCCGCCGTGGCGAGCTCGAAATCGCATTCCTTGCAGTCGCTCGCCGAGGTGGCTGGCGAAGAGCCCGAAGCGTCCTTCGTAGGCGGCCCGCGGCCCGACGAAGCCGTGGCGGGCGAGGGAGGCCGCCGTGTATCCGGCGACCGCGGCCCAGCCCGGGTGCATGCGCTTGGTCCACGCGCCGTCCTGCAGGAATTCGAGGCTGCCGGCGCCGACGCTGAGCGCGATGCCCTGCGCCATCGCGAGCTGCTCGCGCGTTGAGGCCGAACAGCGCGTCCGGCGATCAGCGTGCAGGCGAAGGCGCCGACGAGCCCCGTCGGATGGAAGCCGACCTGGTGGAAGCCGCCCTTCGCGACCGCACCGATGCGCGTCGCCGCTTCGACGCCGATCACGTACGCCGCGAGCAGCTCGCGGCCGTCGCGCGCCCGTGTGCGCGGCCACGCCGAGCGCGCACGGAAAGCAGCTCGCCGTGGCGTGGATGACGCCGTTCGCGTGCGTGTCGTCGAAATCGAGGCCGTGCACCAGGATGCCGTTCATCAGCATGGCATCGCGCAGCTGCAGGCGCGCAGGCACGCGCGATCACCGGCATGTCGCCGAGTCCGCCGGACATGTCGCTCGCGGCGGCGAGCGAGCGATGCGCGAATTCGTAGCGCGTCGAGGCATGAGCGATGCCGACCGCATCGAGGATCAGGTACTTCGCGCGCTCGAGCACCTCTTGCCGGAATGTCGTCCGGATGCAGGTCCGCCGCGAAGCGCGCGAGCGTCTGGGCGATCAGTCGGCTTCGTGGTGGCGTCGGTTGCGACACCCGGGGGGACGGCCATGTTCGTCATGACGACTCCTTCAAGTTGCAGGCCCGTTCGTTCACTGCACCAGCGCCAGCGAGATCATCGGGATGTACGAGATCAGCGCGAGCGACAGCAGGCGCACGAAGTAGAACGGCATCACGCCGCGCACGACCTCGTGCACGGGCAGCTTCGAGATCCCGCTCATCACGAACAGGTTGAGCCCGATCGGCGGCGTGAGCGTGGCGATCTCGACGTTCGCGACCATGATCACCGCGAAGTGGATCGGGTTGATGCCCAAAGTGGTGGCGATCGGGAAGAGCAGCGGCGCGGTCAGCACGATCATGGCCACGCCGTCCAGGAACATGCCGAGGACGAGCAGGATCACGTTGGCGACCAGCAGGAACTGCCACGCGGTCATGTTGATCGCCGGTGATGAACTCGATCACGCGCGCCGAGATCCCCATGCGCGCGAGCACGAACCCGACGAGGCTGCCGCCCATCACGACCGCGAAGATCATCGTCGTCTGCAGCAGCGACTCCTTCGCCACGGTCCATACGCCGCCGACGGTGACGCTGCGATACACGAGCAGGCACAGGATCGCCGCGTACGCCGCCGCGAAGGCGGAGACCTCGGTGGGCGTGAGGTAGCCCGTGTAGATGCTGCCGAGGATGAGCACCGGCATGAAGAGCGCCGCGGTGGCCCCGGGCAGGCGCTTGCGCGAAGCCGCTTCCAGTCCACGGCGGGAAGCGTGGTGCCGTAGTTGTGCTTGCGCGAGATCCGGCCCACGGCGATCATCAGCAGCGTCGCTTCCATCAGTCCGGGCAGCACGCCGGCGATGAACAGCTTGTCCACCGGCAGCCCGACGATCGAGCCGATGAGGATGAAGCCGAGCGAGGGCGGGATCATCAGCCCCAGCGTGCCGCCGACCGCCACGATGCCGGCCGCGAAGCGCGCCGGGTAATGCTCCTTCTTCAGGCCCGTCGACCGTGGCCACCCCGATCGCCGCCGCGCTGCCGACGCTCGAGCCCGAGATCGCGGCGAAGAACACGCAGGACGAGCATCACCGTGAGCGCAAGTCCGCCGCGCACCACGCGCACGATGCTGCCGATCAGGTCGATCATCAGGCCGGCGATGTTGCCGCGCATCATGAGATTGCCCGCGAGCACGAACATCGGGATCGCCATCAGCGGATAGCTGTTGACCGACTTGAAGGCCGTCTGCGCGATGACGGTGGTGGGCACGCCCTGGAGCATCAGGATCATGCCGGTGGTCACCAGGCCCATCGCGACGGCCACGTGCGTGCCGATCGCGAGCAGCGCCAGCATCAGCGACGAGCGCGACGACGATCAGCATGGCTTCGCGCCCGGCCCTAGAGTTCCGAGCCCGTCGGGCTCGTCCGAGTACGAACGGATTCGCGCCGCGGAGGAGCACGCACCAGGCTGCCGAGGTAGTAGCCGGAACAGCAGCGCCGCGCCGATCGGCATCGCGAGGAAGATGATCCACTGCGGGATGTCGAGGTTCGATTCCGACACCATGCCCATCGTGTAGTAGCGCATGGACCTGCGGCAGCGAGGCGAGCGAAGAGGACGACGCAGAACAGCACGCCGGCGCCGACGGACACGACGTGCATCCAGTAGCGCACGCGCGGCGGCACCGCGTCGACCAGCAGCTCGGTGCGGATGTGATGGCCGCGCCGCCCGGCGATGCCGAGCGTCAGGAAGAACGCCCAGATCATCAGGTAGCGCACCGATTCCTCGGCCCAGAAGTAGCTCACGTCGAAGAACGAGCGGGTGAATCCCTCGAGAGAGCATCACCAGCGTCGAGGCGACGAACAGCATCGACGAGAAGCTCAGGACCGGACCCGGACTCGATCCGGTCCCACCAGCCCTCCGCGCGCGAGGCGCGCGGAGCCGCCGGCGCGGCAGCGTCACTTGGCAACGCCACAGCTCTTCTCGAGCGCGCTCACCTTGGCCGCAACGTCGGGATGCTTGTCGGTGAACGTCTTGTTGCCCGGCACCGCGCGGTCCTTCCAGCGCTGGAGCTCCGCGGCCCGACGCCGTGCGGAACACGGCGCCCTGCGCCGACCATCTTCTGGATGAGCTTCTTGTCCTCCTGGATCGCCTCGTTCCACTGGCGCTTGGCGATGTCGCCGATCGAGTCCGTCACCGCCTTGCGCTGCTCGGGCGGCAGCCCGTCGAGCCACGACTTGTCGACGACGACCGCATAGGTGGCGACCGACATGCCCGGGCACGTACCACGCGTGCTTCGCCGTGATGCCGATCATCTCCGCCCAGCCCGCGGGCGAGGTGAACACGCCGTCGATCGCGCCCTGCGACAGCGCCGTGCTCATCTCGGAGGCGGCCATCGAGACGGGGCTCGCGTTGATGTTCCTGCATCATGTCGAGGAACACCTTGCCGCCGGTGACGCGGATCTTGGCGCCCTTCAGGTCCTCGAGCTTCTGCACGTCGCGGTCCTTGAACGTGAACATGAGGTCCGAGGTGCGCAGGAAGCCGAGCACCGCGAGCTTGCGCGGCTCGACGTAGGAGGACATCAGCTTGGTGATGCCGTCGTTGAAGCACTTGTTCTCCATCAGGTCGTCGGAGAGCACGAACGGCAGGTTGATGATGCCGGTGCGCGGATCGATCGTCTCCAGCCGGACCGCCACGGGCCACACCATGTGCACCGCGCCGGTGCCCAGCGCGGCCAGCGCGTCCTGGTCGTTGTAGAGCTGGCTTGCCGGGAACACCTTCACCACGAGCGCGCCGTTCGTGCGCTTCTTCACGTCGTCGGCGAAGTCGTTCATGTACCTCGTCTTCCAGTGCGATGCCGCAACCTCGCTCGGCAGCACCATCTCGGCGGCGCGGGCGGCCGGAATGGCGAGCATCGAACGCGAGCCCGAGCAGCGCGCTGCCGAGCGTGAGACGACGGATGAGCCTGTTCATGAATCTCCTCCTGGATGAAGCAAGCAGTAGCGATGGCGAGCGCCGGCCGCGGACCGGCGCGGGCTAGGCGACGTCCTGCGACCGCGTGGCCGCGCTTGGGAATGAGCACCGAGCGCACGAACGTCATGAACACCGTGCCGTCCGCCTTCTTGCCCGTCGTGCGCACGGTGACGATGCCCTGGGTCGGGCGCGACTTGGACTCGCGCTTCTCGAGCACCTCGGACTCCGCGTAGATCGTGTCGCCGGGAAACACCGGCGCGGTGAGCTTGATGTCGGTCCAGCCGAGATTGGCGATCGCCTTGCCGCTCACGTCGCCGACGGTCATGCCGAGCACGATGGCGAGCGTCAACCCGCTGTTCACCAGCGGCTTGCCGAATTCGCTCTTGGCGGCGAACGCGGAGTCGCAGTGCATCGGGTGGAAGTTCATCGTGAGCAGCGAGAACTGGATGTTGTCCGACTCGGTGATGGTCCGGCCGGGCCAGTGCTCGTAGATGTCGCCGACGGCGAAATCCTCGAGGTAACGCCCGATGCTGCCCCGATGGCGCGCTGGGTTCTTGGCGGTGTCCATGCCGGCCTCCTCCTGGCTGTTCAAATTCGAATGTCCGGACATTACGCCTGCCGCGGCCGGCGTGTCAAGCCGGTTCACACTCGCGAACGCGGCCAAACGCACGCGGCAGCGCGCTTGACAACGTGCTGCACGCGTACCTAACGTGCCGGCATGAAGCCCGGACTGTGGAGCGCGATCGTGCAGGTCGCGGAGGCGCTGTGCGCGCTGTGCATTCTCGTGCTCGGCGCGATCGTCATGTACGAGGTCGTGTCGCGCTACGTCTTCGACGCGCCGACGATCTGGGTGCAGGAGATCGCGGTGTACCTGCTCATCGCGGTCACGTTCCTCGGGCTCGCGCCCACGCAGCATGCGGGCGAGCACATCCGCATCGACGTCGTCTCGAAGCGATTTTCCGCTGCGGCCCGGCGCAGGCTCGAGATCGTCACGCTGCTCTCGATCGCCGCGCTCGCCGCGGTTGCCGCGTGGGGCGGCTGGCAGATGGTCGAGCAGTCGTTGCGCTTCGGGCGACGCTCGCCCACGCTGCTCGCGGTCCCGGTCTGGATTCCCCAGCTCCTGCTGCCCTTCGGGATGGCGCTGCTCGCCCTCGGCGCGCTCGTCGCGCGCATGGAAGCTCCTGCGCAGCAGCGGCAGCGACGCGTGCTTAGCTTCGCGCTCGTCGTGGTCGTGCTCTGCGTGCTGCTCGCGCTCGCGTTTCCGGTGGGCATCGCGCTGTGCATCGCGGGCGCGATCGGGCTCGTGGCGACCGGGCAGTCGCTCGACATCGTGGGCGAGGTGCTCTACTCCGCCGTCGACAACTTCGTGCTGCTGTCGATCCCGCTGTTCGTGCTGATGAGCCGGCTGCTGATGAAGACCGGCCTCGGCGACGAGATCTTCGAGCTGATCAACGCCTTCCTGCGCCATCTCCCCGGCGGCCTCGCGGCCGGGGCGGTGCTGTGCTGCGCATTCTTCGCCGCCATCTCGGGATCGAGCGTCACCAATGCCGCCGCCGTCGGGCTCGTCGCCATTCCGTCGCTCGTGCGCCACGGCTATCCGAAGCCCTTCGCCGCGGGGCTGATCGCGGCCGGCGGCACGCTGGGCATCCTCATCCCGCCGTCGATTCCGTTCATCGTCTACGGCGCGATCGCCGATCAGTCGGTGAGCAAGCTGTTCCTCGCCGGGGTCGTGCCGGGCGCTCATCGTGACCGTCCTGATCCTCGTCTATGCAGTCGTGATCTCGCGCATGCGCGGCTACGGCACGCCCGAGCCGCCGCTGCCCTGGAGCGCCCGCATGCGCGCACTGGGCCGCGGGGCGCCGCTGCTCGTCCTGCCGGTGCTCATCCTGGGCGGGATCTACACCGGGGTGTTCACGCCGACCGAGGCGGCCGCTGCGGCCGTGGCGCTCACGATCGTGCTCGCGGCCGGCGTCTATCGCCGCCTGACGCTCGCCGCGGTCTGGGCCGCCGCGCGCGAGACCGTGCACGTGAGCGCGATGATCATCCTGATCGTGGCCGGCGCGAAGCTCTTCGGGCACGTCAGCACCACGATGCAGATTCCGCAGGACTTCGCGCAATGGCTGACCGCGGCGGGCATCGGCCCGGTCGACGTTCATTGCCGTCACCATGCTGGTGCTGATCCTGCTCGGGGATTTCCTGGATCCGATCTCGATCATCCTCATCGTCGTGCCGGTGCTGCTGCCTGCGATGGCCGCGTTGCACATCGATCCGATCTGGTTCGGCGTGCTGCTGGTGATCAACATGGAGCTCGCCAACATCACGCCGCCCGTGGGGCTCAACCTGTTCGTGATCCAGGGCATCCAGCGCGACCTGAGCTACCAGCAGGTGCTGCGCGGCACCGCCCCGTTCATGGTCGTCATCGTTGCGGCGCTGCTGCTCATGTGGTGGCAGCCGCAGCTTTCCACGTGGCTTCCGGCACAGGCCCGCTGACCGGCGCCGCTTCGACAGGAGGACTGGCACGCATGCCCGACCCGACGATCTCCCAGACCCTCGCCGGCTTCACGGCCGGCCTTCGGTATTCCGACCTGCCGGCCGAGGTGCGCGTCAGCGCCAAGCTGCGCATCCTGGACACCGTCGGCGTGTGCCTCGCGAGCGTGGGCATGCGCTACGCCGACGCCGTGCACGACTTCTGCCGCGAGCAGGGCGGCCCCGCGCTCGCGACCACCTACGGCAAGGCGCAGCGCCTGCCGGCGAGCTGGTCCGCGCTCTACAACGGCGCGCTCGCGCACGGCAACGACTACGACGATACGCACAGCAAGTCGATCGTGCACATCGGCGGCGCGGTCGTGCCGACGGCGATCGCGATGGCCGAAGCGCATGGTCGTTCCGGCAAGGAAGTCATCGCGGCGGTGGTGGCCGGCTACGAAGTCGCGGCGCGGATCGGCATGGCCGCCGCGAAGGGGTTTCATGCCCAGGGCTTCCATCCCACGGGTGTGGTCGGTGCGTTCTCCTCGGCAGCCACCGCGAGCAGGATCGCCGGCCTCGATGCCGCCGCGATCGCGCATGCGTTCGGCATCGCGGGCAGCCAGGCCGCGGGCTCGCATGGAGTTCCTGGAGGAAGGCGCATGGACCAAGCGCATGCATCCGGGATGGGCCGCGCACGCGGGCATCGTCGCTTCGGGCCTCGCGGCGCGCGGCTTCGTCGGACCGCAACGCATTTTCGAAGGCCGCTACGGGCTCTACAACGTCTATGCCCCGACGGTGCAGCCCGATCTCGCGCTCGCGACCGCGGACCTGGGCTCGGAGTGGGAGATCCTCGAAACGGACTACAAGCCGTACCCCTGCGGCCACATCAGCCACCCGTACATGGACTGCGCGCTGCAGTTGAAGCGCGAGCACGATCTTCGGCCCGCCGACGTGGAATCGATCGAGCTGCGCGTACCCGCTGCGGCAGTGCCGATCCTGTTCGAGCCGCAGGCCGAGAAGCGCCGGCCGCGCAATTCGTACGCGGCGCGCTTCAGCATGCCGTACGCGGTGGCCGTCGTGCTCGTCAATGGGAAGGCGGGCATCGACGAGTTCGAGGATGCGCGGCTCGACGATCCGGTCGTGCTGGACCTTTGCGCGCGCACACGCTACGTCATCGACGACACGCTGCCGTTCCCGCGCTCGTTCCCCGGCTGGGTGATCGTGCACCGCAAGGACGGCTCGCGCATCGAAGCGCGCATGGAGGCGTCGCGCGGATCGCGCGAGAATCCGATGTCGACCGACGACGTGCGCGCCAAGTTCGAGGCCAACGCGCGCCGCGCCCTGCCGGCAGTTCAGGCCGACGCGCTGTGGTCGGCGGGCATGCGGCTCGACGAGGCCGCGGATATCGGATCGTTCGCAGCATTGCTGGCATCAGCTCACTAGGAGGACTCATGCTGTTCACTCGAAGCGCTCGTGCATTCGTGCTGTCCGTGGCGGCGACGTCGCTGCTCGCAATCGCGTCCGTAGCCGATGCGCAGCAGCCCATTCGCCTGCGCATCACCAACCAGCTGCCGCCGAGCTCCGCGGTGTCGCGCGGGCTCGAGCTGTGGAAGGACCGCGTGGAGAAGGCGACCGCGGGTCGCGTGAAGGTCGAGCTCTATCCCAACAGCCAGCTGTACAAGGACAACGAGGTCATCCCGGCGGTGCAGAAGAAGTCGGTCGAGGCGGGCCTCGTCGTGGTGGGCCAGTTCTCGTCGTACGATCCGATCTTCTCGATCTTCGACCTGCCGGGCCTGTTCCAGTCGTACGACCAGGCGACCCGGGCGCTCGACGGCGAGCTCGGACGCAATCTCTCCGAGCGCCTCGCCAAGCTCGGCGTGCATCCGTTGTACTGGGCGCAGCAGGGCTTCGTGGAGATCGCGACGACCAAGCGACCGATCAACACGCCCGCCGACTTCAAGGGCCTCAAGCTGCGGGTGCACAGCAAGGAGCTGGCGCGCATGGCGCAGCTCCTCGGCGCAGCGCCGACGACGATCGCACCCTCGGAGGTCTCGACGGCCCTGTCGCAGGGGACCGTGGACGGCATCACCACCAGCATGTCGTCCTACGAAGCGCGCAAGTGGTTCGAGGCGGCGCCGAACATCACGAAGTCGCAATTCGGCCTGGTCGAGATGGCCATCATCATCAACGACGACCTGTGGGGGAGCCTGCCCGCCGACGTGAAGGCGGCGATGAACGAGGCGTCGAAGGCCGCGGCGAGCTCGTCCAATCAGGCTATCGTCAGCGAGGAGGGGCAGATCTACGAGCGCCTCGCCAAGGCCGGTGTCAAGGTCACGCAATTCGATCGCGCGGCGCGCGCCGACTTCCAGGCGAAGACCGAGCCGATGTACGACGAGTTCTACAAGGGAACGGGCAATGCGGGGCGCGATGCGGTGAAGTACGTCGGCACGCTGAAGTGAGCGCGGCGCGGAGCGTCGAGGAAAGGGTCCGGCGATGAAGCTCGCCGGCGTTCGGGTCGTCGACCTCTCGGTGTTCCTGCCGGGGCCGTATCTCACGCTGGCGCTTGCGGATCACGGTGCGGAGGTGATCAAGATCGAGGCGCCGAACGGCGGCGATCCCACGCGTCACATCGGCCTGCGCGACGGCCCGAGCACCGTGTACTTTCGCACCCTGAATCGCGGCAAGAAGAGCGTCGTCCTCGACCTGAAGACCGACCACGGTCGCGAAGCGCTGCTCGCGCTGTGCGAGACCGCCGACGTGTTCGTGGAGTCGTTCCGGCCGGGTATCGTGGATCGCCTGGGTGTCGGCTACGATGCGGTGCGCGCGCGCAATCCCCGCATCGTGTACTGCTCGCTGAGCGCGTTCGGCCAGCAGGGAGCGTACCGCAATCGTCCGGCGCACGAGATCGGCGTGGAGGCCGTGGCCGGCTTGCTCGGCATCAGCGCTCGGCAACGACGGCCAGCCCGCCATGCCCGGCATTCCGCTCGGCGACATCCTCGCGGGATTGCAGGGCCTCTCGGGCGTGCTGATGGCGCTGTTGCGACGCGAGCAGACGGGCGAAGGCGACTATCTCGACATCTGCCTGCACGATGCCACGCTCGGCGCGCTGCACAACGTGCTTGGCCCCGCGTTCGCGCAATCGCGCCAGCCCACGCCGAAGGGCGAGCGCACCAACGGCGGTGCCGCGCTGTACCGGGTGTACGAGACGAGCGACGGCAAGCACATCGCGCTTGCCGGGCAGGAGGAGAAGTTCGTGGTGAACCTGCTGACGGCGCTCGGCCGCCCCGACCTCGTTGCGCTGTGCAGCGGGGGCCCGGGCTCGCATCAGCAGCCGGTGATGGATTTCCTTGCAGCCGCGTTCCTGCAGAAGACCCGCGACGAATGGGACGCGTGGCTCGGGACCATCGACGTGTGCTACGGCGCGGTCAAGACGCTGCCCGAAGCGCTCGAGGATGCGAACGCAATAGAGCGCGGGATGGTGTTCACGGGCGGCGACGGCCGGCGGCACATCGGGAGCCCGATCCGTTTCAGAAATGAACCTGCACAGCCATCGCTGCACGAGCCTGACCTGGGCGAGCACACGAAGCTCACCCTGCGTTGACCCTGGGTCGACCCTGGGTCAGATGGAGGTCAGGCTGTGGCCGCCGTCGACGGTGATGGTGCTGCCCGTCATGAAGCGGCCTGCGTCGGAGACGAGCAGCAACAGCGCGCCGTCGAGCTCCGACGCCTGGACGAAGCGCTGCATCGGCACGCGTTTCGCGATCTTCTGGCCATCCGGCGAGCGCAGGAAATCGCGATTGAGATCGGTCTCGACGTAGCCCGGCGCGATGGCATTGACGCGGATGCCGTACGGCGCGAACTCGAGCGCCAGCGCCTCGGAAAGGCGCAACAATCCTGCCTTGGACGCGATGTACGCCGACACCTGCTTCGCCACGCGGAAGCTCAGCACGGACGCGATATTGACGATGCAGCCGCCCCGCTTGCGCTCGCGCATGGCGGCCCCGACGGCACGCGCCACGCGGAACGCTCCCGAGAGATTGGTGTCGATCACGCCCTGCCACTCCTCGTCGGTCGTGTGCAATGCCGGCTTGGAGATCACGACGCCCGAGTTGTTGACCAGGATGTCGATCGGCCCCGCGCTCTGCTGCGCGGACTGCACGGCCCGGCTCACGCTCGCGGCATCGCGCACGTCGAGCGCCACCGCGTAGGCGCGCCCGCCGCCAGCTTCGATCTCACCCACCGCGCGGTCGAGCTCGGCCATGCGCCGCGCGGCGAGCACCACGCGCGCCCCGTGACGGGCGAGCACGTCCGCGAAATGCCGCCCGAGCCCGCCGGATGCGCCGGTCACGAATGCAACCCGGTCGCGCAGGAGGTCGGGCACGAAGCCGTCGGCGACGGGGACAGCATCGGTCATGGCGTCTCCTTGCTCGTCCCGAACACTTGTTCGGGACACCGAGGTGGGAATGGGTCGCGCGCGCTAGGCGGGATCGACATCGGATTGCCGGGCGCGCTCGCGCAGCATGAATTTCTGGATCTTGCCGGTCGACGTCTTCGGCAACGGCCCGAACACGACCGTGCGCGGCACCTTGAAATGCGCGAGATGCTCGCGACACCACGCGATGATGTCCGCCGCCGCGACTTCGGAGGCATCGGGCTTGAGCGTGACGAAGGCGCACGGCGTCTCGCCCCAGTGCTCGTCGGGCCGCGCCACCACCGCGGCTTCCATGACCTGCGGGTGACGGTACAGGCACTCCTCCACCTCGAGCGAGCTGATGTTCTCGCCGCCCGAGATGATGATGTCCTTGGCGCGATCCTTGATCTCGACGTAGTTGTCCGGGTGCCACACGCCGAGGTCGCCGGTGTGGAACCAGCCGCCCGCGAACGCCTTGTCGGTCGCCGCCGGATTGGCGAGATAGCCCTTCATGATCGTGTTGCCGCGCAGCATCAACTCGCCCAGCGTGCTGCCGTCGCGCGCAACCGGTGCGCACGTCTGCGGATCGCCGACCTGCAGGCTGCGCGAGCGTGGGCATCGCAACGCCCTGCCGCGCCATCTTCTGCGCGCGCTGCGTGAGCGGCAGGGCGGACCATTCCGTCCTGCCACGCGCACAGGCTCGCCGGGCCATACGACTCGGTGAGGCCGTAGAGATGGGTGACGCGAAAGCCCATCGCCTCCATCGCCTCGATGATCGCGGACGGCGGCGCGGCGCCGCCGGTCGCGACCTCGACCGTGTGCCCGAACGCGAGCTTCGCCTCCGCCGGCGCGTGGATCAGCAGGTTGAGCACGATCGGCGCGCCGCACAGGTGCGTCACGCGATGATCGCGGATCGCACGAAAGATCGCGGCCGGCTCGACGCGGCGCAGGCACACGTGCGTCCCGCCGGCCGCGGTCACCGCCCACGTGTACGTCCAGCCGTTGCAGTGGAACATCGGCAGCGTCCACAGGTACACGCTGTCGGGTGCGAGCCGGAACGCGAGCGCGTTGCCCAGCGCGTTGAGATACGCGCCGCGATGGTGATAGACCACACCCTTGGGGTCGCCGGTCGTGCCCGACGTGTAGAGGAGCGACAGCGAATCCCACTCGTCGTGCGGACCCGCCCACGCGTACGCCGGATCGCCTTGCGCGAGCAGCGCTTCGTACGTCATGGTGCCGAGGCGCTCGCCGTCGGGCACGGCCGCATCCTCGATGTCGATGACGATGAGATCGCGCTTCGCTTGCGCGAGCGCGGCCCGGATCACCGGGGCGAACTCGGTGTCGGTGAGCAGCACCTTGGCGCCGCCGTGCTGCAGGCAGAAGGCAATCGTGCGGGCGTCGAGCCGAACGTTGAGCGCGTTGAGGATCGCGCCGAGCGCAGGCACGGCGTAATGGGCCTCGAGCAGCGCGGGCACGTTCGCAGCCATCACCGCCACCGTGTCGCCGCGTTGCACGCCGTGGCGCTCCAGCGCGCGACGCGAGACGCCGGCACCGCGCCTCGAACTCGCGATACGTGTACGCGAGCGCTCCATGCCTGACGGCCACCTTGTCCGGCCACACGAGCGCGCTGCGCTCCAGGAATGTGAGCGGTGTGAGCGGAACGTGATTCGCCGGGTTGCGCGGGAGGTCAGAGGTCATGACGTCGTGCGTTGTCGGGACGGTGAGCAGGAACGGATGGGCACCGGGGGCTTCACGACGAGACGGCCACCACGATCTTGCCGAGGGCCTTGCGTTCCATCATCGCGCGCAATGCCGCCGCCACGTTCTCGAGCGCGTACGTGGCCGCCACGCGCGGCCGCAGCCTGCCTTGCGCATGCCACTGCGCGAGCTGCTCCATCGCGGCGATGTGCTCCGCCGGTGCACGCGCGGCCCACGCGCCCCAGTGCACGCCGACGATGTCGCGCTCCATGAGCAGCGGCAGGTTGAGCGGCACGCGCGGTATCTCGCCGCTCGCAAACCCGATCACGAGATGGCGCGCACGCCACGCCGACGAGCGCAGCGCCGCCTCCGCGTACTGCCCGCCCACGGCATCGAAGATCACGTCGACACCGGCGCCGTTGGTGAGCGCCCTGATGCGTCCGCGCAGGTCCTCGTGCACGTAATCGATGCCCTCGTTCGCACCGTGCACGCGGCAGAGCTCCAGCTTTTCCGGGTCGGACGCACACGCGATCACCGTGAGGCCGAGGATGCGCCCGATCTCGATCGCCGCGAGCCCCACGCCCCCCGCAGCGCCCAGCACCAGCAGCGTTTCGCCCGGCCTCACGGCGATGCGCTGGCGCAACGCGTGGTACGCCGTGGCGTAGGTCATGGTGAAGCCCGAAGCCACGGCGAAGTCCATGCCGGGCGGGACGGGCATCAGGCGATCGGCGGCTGCGACGCATTCCTGCGCGAATGCACCCTGCCCCACGACGCCCATGACGCGATCGCCGACGCGAAACCGCGTCACGCCGGGGCCGACCGCCTTGACCACGCCCGCCATTTCCGCGCCCGGCGTGAACGGCAGGCCGGGCTTCTCGTGGTACTTGTCGGCGATGACGAGCACGTCGGGAAAGTTGAGGCTCGCCGCGCGCACGCTCACCACGACGTGCCCCGGCTCCGCCGCGAGCGCAGGCAGCTCCCGCACCACCAGCGTCTCCGGGGGGCCGAAGCCCTCGCACACGACCGCCTTCATCGCATCGCTCCGCGCCCGTCGCCCTGCCAGTTGCTCACCGCGCGCTCCGTTCCGCGATGCGAAACGGGCGTGTAATACGGGGGCGGTTTCATCCTAGTGCGGCCGGTCCCGGAACGGCGTGTAGTACGGCGCGAGCTCGCCCAGGTGCTCCTTCGCCCGCTTGATCTCGTTGCGCGCGACCACGCGCAGATGCACTTCGTCGGGACCGTCGACGAAGCGCAGCGCGCGGCCCCACGTCCACAGGTAGGCGAGCGGCGTGTCGGGCGTGAGGCCCATCGCACCGAACACCTGGATCGCGCGATCGAGCACGCGCGTCTGCAGCCGTGCGGCGACGATCTTGATCGCGGACACGTCGACGCGCGCCGCCTGGTTGCCGAGGCGATCGATCTTGGCCGCGGCCTGCAGCACGTACAGCCGGCACTGGTCGATCTCGAGGCGCGATTCCGCGATCCAGTCCTGGATGTTGGCGTAGTCCGCGAGATGACGGCCGAACACGCGTCGCTCGAGCGCGCGCTCGCACGCGAGCTCCAGCGCGAGCTCGCACTGGCCGATGGTGCGCATGCAGTGATGGATGCGCCCCGGCCCGAGGCGCGCCTGGGCGAGCGCGAACCCGGCGCCCTCCTCCCCCAGCAGGTTCGTGACCGGCACGCGCACGTCGCGCAGCACGATCTCGCAATGGCCGTCCGGCGAGTGGTGACCCATGATCGGGATGTTGCGCACGACCGTCAGGCCCGGCGTGTCCATCGGCACGATGACCATCGAGTGCCGGCGATGCCGCGACGCGTCCTCGCGCTCGTCGGTGACGCCCATCACGATGCCCACCTTGCACCGCGGATGCGCGGCGCCGGTGATGAACCACTTGCGGCCGTTGATGACGTAGCGTGTCGCCTTCGCGCCGGATGCTCGGTGCGGATGTTGGTCGGGTCCGACGATGCGGTGTCGGGCTCCGTCATCACGATCGACGAGCGGATCTCGCCCTCGAGCAGCGGCTCGAGCCAGCGCGCGTACTGCTCCGGATTGGCGAAGAGGTGCAGCAGCTCCATGTTGCCGGTGTCGGGCGCGCTGCAGTTGAACGACCTCCGACGACCACGGCACGCGGCCCATGATCTCGGCGAGCGGCGCGTATTCGAGGTTGGTGAGGCGCGTGCCCGGCTCGTTCTCGCGCAGGCCGGGCAGGAACAGGTTCCACAGCCCTTCCTCGCGCGCGAGCGCCTTGAGCTCGTCGACGAGCGCGAGCGGATAGGCGCCCGCCCTCCGCCTGCCGATGCCACTCGCGATTCGCAGGCAGCACGTAGCGGTCCATGAAATCGCGCAGCTTCGCGCGCAGTGCCTCGACCTTGGGCGAATACTCGAAGTCCATCGCGTTCCTTCGCGAACGATTGCGTGCGGCGCAGCCCTCAGCAGTACACCCAGCCTTCGAACAGCCGCCGCGCGGTGCGGTAGAACGAGCCGCTCTCGGCGTGCCAGCGATCGCCCGTCCGCCGCACGTCGGCGCTCGCCTGGATCACGCCCGACGGCGTGGCGAGACGCACGCACGCCGCCGCTCCCGCTGCGCGCCACGCGATGCACGACGCTGCCGTCGATCTGCGCCGCCACCGCCATGCACAGCGAGGCGGTCAGCGGCAGCGCCCGATGCGGCTGCCCCGACGACAGCATGCGCGCGACGAGATCGACCGCGTCTGCCGGGATCGCCGCGCCCGCGAGCGTGCGACTGTCCTGCGCGCGGCGCGACGAAGCCCACGAACGGAACGGCCTTGCGCGCACGCGCTTCCTCGGCGTTGCGCGCGAGCCCCATCGCGATCGCGGCCTGCACCCGGATCGCATCGAGCGGTCGCGAGCAGCGTCGGTGTTGCGATCGAGCTCGGCCGGCATCTCCGTGCCCGCGAGTCCGAGCGACTTCGCCGGCGACGAACACGCACGCGTTGGCGGCGTCGACCATCGACACCTCGAATTCGCCGTGACCGGGCACGGCCAGCACGTCGCGCGCGTGTCCGGTCGGCAGCAGCGCGCCGGTCGACGCACCGCCGGGCTGCAGGAATTCGAGGCGGATCGGCGCACCCGTGCCCGCGACACCCGGGAATCGCGAGATCGCCGTCGCTCGCGTAGCGTCCGTCGCGCACCGGAAACACGGCGTGGATGAGCTTGCGCGTGTTGGTGTTGTAGATGCGCACCCGCGCCTCGTCGCCCTCGACCTGCACGAGACCGCGATCGACCGCGAAAGGCCCCACCGCGGACGACATGTTCCCGCAGTTGCCGCTGTAATCGACGCGCGCGACGTCGATGCCGATCTGCGCGAAGGTGTAGTCGACGTCGGCGCCGGGTCGCGACGACGGGCCCGATCACGCACACCTTGGAGAGCGACGAGAGCCCGCCGCCCATGCCGTCGAGCTGCCGGCCGTACGGATCGGGACTGCCCATCGCGCGCAGGAAGATCGCGTCCCACGCTGCAATGTCCGCGGGCAGGTCGCGCGCGTCGAACATGATGGCCTTGCTGGTGCCGCCGCGCATGAACGATGCGGGAATGCGGCACGGCGCGGAGGCCGGGTCGAGCGGCAGGGAGGGGACTGGCGGTCATCGAAGCGGCGGTCGAACGCTGCGGGAGGAAACTGCGGCATAGTCTAGCCGCATCGCGCAGGCACGCCTAGGCACGCTCCGCCGCTCGGATGAAGCCCGCGATCTCGTCGTGCCGCAGGCGGATTCCTCACGGAGCCGATGCCTCGCGGGCCCCGTCCACGGGGCTGCACCGAATCGCGCGACCGGCGCTGCGCGACTGCAAGACCCCTACGCGAAGGCTGAGCGCGCCTTGCATGCGAGCGCCGGCCCCGGACGAGGTTGCGTCGAAATCCGCGTCGAAGTCGCGCTTTGGGGGGATAATGGAATTTATAAGTTTCGCCTTATCGCCCATGATCGACAAAGAGCCCATTACCGTAGAAACGGCGCGGGAATTCCACCGGCGCATGGCTGCGATCATCGATGCCGTGCAGACCGGCATCTGGGAGGCCGGCGTCCACGATCTGCTGGGCTACGCGTCGGACTACGCGTTCGGGCAGCAGCGGGGGACCCAGACGCTCGTGCTGAAGAGCAAGCACCGGTCTGCCTACGTGCGCCTGCACTGGGACACCGTGATGGGTGACACCGACGCCGACCGGCAACCGGTGCGCGGCCATCAAGAGCGCGATCAACGAGCTGACCTAGCGGTGTCCGGCTTGGAACGCGACGACGCTCTTCTGCGTCCGCCGCCGCGGGCCCGGGCGTCCGGGCTCGTTTTCGTTGCCGGATCGCGCGTCCCCGTAGCCGCGTGGCCGTGCATGCCGCATCGCCATGCGAAAGAGAGTCACCTTGGATCGCGCCCACCGAGTCGATGAACAGATGGACGCCCTCGCGGCCGTAGCTCGCCGCTCGCCGCGACGCCATCCTGGAGGCGTGGCGCACCGCCGTCAGTCGCGACCCGCAGATGACCACCGGCACCGCGCTTCCGCGCGCTCAGCTCAACGATCATCTGCCCAATCTGCTCGAAGACTTCGGTCAGAGACTGCGCACGGCCGCAGCCACGCCGAGTCCCGCGCTCGACCGCGGCCTACAAGGCCGATGCCGCCGCTCATGGCTTGCAGCGCTGGCAGCAAGGATATGACCTGCGCGAAGTGACGCGCGAGTGGGGTCGGCTTCAGTTGTGCGTGCGTCGACGAGCTGGAGCGTCTACGCGTCTGCCCACCCGCGAGCTCGAGCCCGCCGTGATGCCCCGTGCGCGGCGCCTGTGGGCGCAGCTGTGCAGCGAAGGCATCAGCGAGAGCACCGCGCGGTATTTCCATCTGCAGCAGATCGAGGCCGTCGGTCACCTGCGCGATCTCGAGCTGGCGCTGGAACAGGTGCAGGAGCTCGAGCGTCAGCGCGCCGAGCTGTGGCGCAGGCTGCGCACGACCTGCGGGGCAATCTCGGCGTGGTCGCCAACGCGACCGTCGGGCTGAGCCTTCAGAACGTCGCCGAGCCGTTGCGCGGGAATTTCCTGCGCATGCTCAAGCGCAATGTCGCGTCGCTGCATTCCCTGCTCGACGACGTGACGAACCTGGCCCGCCTGCAAGCAGGCCGCGAGCAGCGTCAGGTCACGGCGTTCGATGCCGCCGCGATCCTCCGCGAGTTGTGCGAGAGCGTGCGGCCGTTGGCCGACGAGCGCGAACTGTTCCTCAAGGCGGAAGGTCCCGCAGCACCTGCTCGTCGAGGGCGACGCGATCAAGGTCCGTCGCATCGCCCAGAATCTGCTGCTCAATTCCCTCAAGTACACCCCGAAGGGGGGCGTGACCGTGACGTGGGGCGACAGCCGAAAGAACGACGCCGATCGCTGGATGCTGTGCGTGCAGGATACGGGTCCCGGCTTTCACGCGGGTCCCGGCGCGCCCATCGCCGGGCGCGTTGGAAGATGCGACCGAAGAAGCCCGCCACGTCGAGGAACGTGCCGTCGACGGGGCAGGACCGTCAGCCAGGGCGGGAGCCGCCTTCGCCCGCTGCGGACAGCAGAGACCACCGCCCCATCCATCAGGAGCAAGGCGAAGGCATCGGTCTCTCCATCGTCAAGCGCCTGTGCGAGCTGCTCGATGCGAGTGTGGAAATGGAGTCGAATCCGGGCACGGGCACGTCGTTCCGGATCGTCTTTCCTCGCCGCTACGACGCCGCCGACGCACCTCGAGGCGGCGCATAGACGGTCAACGGCTCACGGCGCCCGTTTGCCGGTCCTGCGTTTCCTCGTGATGCGCGCCTTGCCGCGGCCGTATAGCGCCATCAGCGGCGTGACCGAGATCCCGTGCAGGAAGATCGACGCCACGACGACGGCGGTGGTGATCCCCAGCACCTGCTGCGCAACGCGGCGCTGGGAGCCCGTGATTGATGGCGTACATCGCGTAGTAGATCGAGCCCACGCCGCGGATGCCGAACCACGCCGCGAGGACGCGCTGCTCGCGGTCGAGGCGTGTGCCATACAGCCCCGCGAAGACCGCTGCGGGTCGAATCACGAAGAACAGGATGACGATGACGGCGATCGCTTCCACCGGCACGCGCGCGACGGCGTAGTACGCCCCCACGATCATCACCACCCCGAATTCGAAGAGGCTGTCCAGGTGTGCGTTGAAGCGCTGGATGGGCGTGGCGAGGGTCTGGGTCCCGGTGGCGTTGGCCGCCATCAGCGGCGCCGGCCACTGCCGCATCCGCAGCGCTCGGCCGCGGCTCTGGCAGTCCAGCGCCTTCGGTCCTGGCGGCGGCGCCGGCAACGGTCCACTGCAATCCCACCGCCGCGGCAAACACGGCCAGGAACCCGTAGGCATGCAGCACCACCGCCACGCCATACGCGACGCCCACGAGGCCGAGGCCGAGGAATGCGTCCGTTCCTGCTTCTCGCACACGGTCGCGATCGAGGCGGACCAGGACACGCCCCAACAGCACGCCGAACAACGCGCCGATGCCGAGTCCCGCTCCGATCGCCCACACCAGATCGATAGCCCACCAGCGCCAGCCGGCGGGACCGATATCGTGCAAGGAGAGCAGTCCGAGGCCCAGCATCACGAATGGAAAGGCCGCTCCGTCGTTTAGCCCGGCTTCGCCTGTCAGGCCGAAGCGCAGCCGATCGCGATCCGCGGGGTCCGCAACCTGTACCTCGCTCGCCAGCACTGGATCGGTCGGAGCAAGGATCGCAGCGAGCAATACCGACGCGCCCAGCGAGAACTGCAGGACCCCGTACGCAAAGGCAGAAAGGCCCGCGATCGTCACCAGCATCGCCGATGACGCGAGCCGTATAGGCACGCTCCAATGCCGACCCCGCAGGGTCCCGCCGAGGTTCGATCCGGTCGCAAACAGCGATACGAGGACCGCAGCCTCGCAAACGCGCTCGATGAGCACGGCGTGATCGGCAGGCCGGATCGTCAGCCAGCCGGTCCCCCAGGGACCCACCGCGACGCCGAACCCGAAGTACAGGATGGCGGGACTGAGCGGCAGGCGCGCGATGAGTCCGCTGCCGACGTTCATCACGATCAGCAGGGCACCGATCCCGATGAACCAGAAAGCGAATTCCATCCCTGCCACGGCACCCACGATCAGATCACGCCGGCGATGATGTTGATGGCGAGCGCAAGCACCGCGATGTTGAACACGAAGGACAGCACGCCATGGATGAGGGTCAGGCGGCGCATCTGCCGTGACGTCACGGCAACGTCGGACACCTGCGAGGTCATGCCCACGACGAACGCGTAGTAGGCGAAATCCAGATAGTCCGGATCGTTGCCGCCCGGAAAGACGAGCCCGGGCGACGGCGTGCGGACTCGGTGGAGGCCGACGTAGTAGCGGCGCGCGTAGTGGAACGCGAACACCGTCTGGATCAGCACCCACGAGGAGATCAGCGCATCGATCGTGAGGGCGAGGTGCCACGCCCGTGGCCAGAACGGAAGCTCCCTGATGGTGCCGACCACGAAGCCGATGGCGACGATGCTGGCACAGGACGCGACGACCACGAGGAGGAAGATGACGAAGGTGCTCTGATCCTGGCCGAGCGCGTGCTCTCGCGTCGACTTGGCATCGTTGTGCGCGATCAGCCACCACGCCACATCCCAGGTAGACGAGCACGCCGAGGTCCCACCCCGCAACGGCGCGCGTGTGCCACGAGATGGAGTCCGGCAGGCCCAGGAATGCAGCGAGGCCGATCGCGAGCGCCCAGGCAAGGCGCTGCATGGCGCCGATGCGAATCATCCGGGCCGGGGCCGTTGAAGTCGGCTTCGTCATGCTGGCATGGACGCGACGCGCACCTCCACGCGGTGCTGCTGTCGGTCGTCGACAAGCGTCACGAACCCGGCGTCCTGCGCGACTCCGTCCAGCGCGATTCGCGCGCCGGGTTCGCCGCCCGCCTCCGCGCTTCTTCGCACCGCGATGTCGTAGAAGGTTTCGCGATAGCGGTATCGCAGCGCGAACTCGTTCCAGTCGGCGGGCAGGCACGGCTTCATCCGAAGGCGGTCCGCTTCGAGTTGCAGTCCAAGCAGCGATTCCAGCACGAGACGATACATCCAGCCGGCGGAGCCCGTGTACCAGGTCCAGCCGCCCCGGCCGGTATGGGGCGCCAGAGCGTAGACGTCGGCCGCGACCACGTAAGGCTCGACCTTGTAGCGCGCGATCCCCTCGGCCGTGCGGGCGTGATTGACCGGGTTGATCATCGCCGTCAACTCCCACGCGCGCGCACTGTCGCCCAGGGCGGCGAAAGCCATCGCCGTCCAGATTGCGGCGTGCGTGTACTGCCCGCCGTTCTCCCGCACCCCCGGCACGTAGCCGCGGATGTAGCCCGGGTCGAGGGCGGAAGCATCGAAGGGCGGATCGAGGAGCTGGATCAGGCCGTCGTCACGCCGCACCAGGCGGGTGTCCACCGCAGTCATCGCCATGCGCGAGCGGGCGGGGTCACCCGCCCCCGAGAGCACCGACCAGCTCTGCGCGATGGAATCGATCTGACACTCGGCGTTCGCGCGCGAGCCCAGCGCCGTACCGTCGTCGAAGTAGGCGCGCCGGTACCAATCGCCATCCCACGCCGTCTGCTCGATGCGCTGCGCGCAACTGCGCTGCCTCGCTCTCGCAGCGATCCGCGAAGGTCGCGTCGTCGTGCAGGCGCGCGACTTTCGCGAACTCGCCAAGAACGTGACACAGGAAGAAGGCGAGCCACACGCTTTCACCCTTGCCGCCTTTGCCGACGAGATTCATGCCGTCGTTCCAGTCGCCGGACCCCATGAGCGGCAATCCATGCTTGCCGAAGCGCAGACCGTGCAGGATCGCCTTCACGCAGTGCTGGTACACGGCGTCACTCTGGTCCGATCGGCCCGGCAAGTCGTAGTACGAGTCATCCTCCGCGTTGACCGGTCGGCCTTCCAGATACGGCACGATTTCGTCGAGGATCGACATGTCGCCCGTCGTCAGGGCGTACCGTGACGTTGCCAAAGGCAGCCACAGGAAATCGTCCGAGCAATGCGTGCGCACGCCCCTTCCGGACAGCGGATGCCACCAATGCTGGACGTCGCCTTCGATGAACTGCCGGCTGGCACAGAGCGCGATCTGCTTGCGCACGAGGCGAGGCTCCGCGTGAACCAGCGCCATCACGTCCTGCAACTGGTCCCGGAAGCCGTAGGCCCCGCCCGACTGGTAGAACCCGCTGCGCGCCCACAGTCGGCACGCCAGGGTCTGGTACACCAGCCAGCCGTTGGCCATGACGTTGAGCGCCACGTCGGGCGTTTGCACCTGCACCGCGGCCAGCGTGTGCTGCCAATGCCGCGTGACCGCTTCGAGCGCATCGGCGGCGACGGCCGAACCGCGAACATGACGCATCAGCTGGCGCGCCGCATCGGCGTTGCTTGCCGCGCCGAGCCGGAACACGATCTCGCTCTGCTGTCCGTCCGCCAGGTCGAAGGTCACCTGGATCGCGGCGCAAGGGTCGAGGCCCGCGCCGGTCTTGCCGGAAAGCCGCGTCCGGTACATCGCGGCGGGATCTCGCAGCGTGCGGTTGCGGCCGATGAACTCGGTGCGATCACCGCTCACGGTTCGCGTTGGCCCGTCGGCATCGAAGAACGCGACCCAGTCCGAGAACTCGCTGTTGTACGGATTGCGCGCGTACACGGCACCTTCGGCGCCGTCGACCTCGGTCACCACGTGCATCGCCGACTTGGCCCTCACATCGCCCAGCACCCACTCGACATAGCCGGTGGCGGACAGCCGTCGCGAACGCCCGGAAGCGTTGCTCAGCTTCAGCGAAAAGAACTTCACGGCAGCGTTGATGGCCACGAACACCGTCAGTTCGGTGCGGATTCCATCCTCGGTGTGCTCGAACACGCTGTATCCGAAGCCATGCCGGGTCACGTACGGCGCGGCGCCGCGGCGGGGCGAGGACGTCGGCGACCAGAAATGTCCCGTCTCCTCGTCGCGCACGTACAGCGCTTCGCCGTCCGCGTCGCACACCGGATCGTTGTTCCATGGGGTGAGGCGAAAGAGATGGGCGTTCTCGCTCCACGTGTAGCCGAGGCCGCTTTCCGACACGACCGCGCCGAAGCCGCGGTTCGCAAGCACGTTGACCCAAGGCGCTGGCGTCGTGCTTCCCGTCCACGGCGCAATCACGTATTCGCGCCCGTCCGGGGAGAATCCGCCCGTACCGTTGAACAGGACCAAGCCGGCTCCCGACGCCGGCCCATGGGCCGCGGCCTGAGGCCGATGCGTGCGCGTCGGTGCAAACCGCGGAATGCGTACCTCGGCAGGCGCGCGACGGTTGATCTGGTCGGCGAGCGTTCCGCGGGTGTCGGTGATGATGGCGCGCGCGACCGATTCGAACAGGACACGGTCTTCCGCGGATATCTGCTCGGCATGCCTGAGGAAGATCCCGCCGGGACGATCGACGAAATGGGCTTCGACCCCGGCGGCGATCGAGCCCGACGATCTGTTCCTGGAGCCGCTGCCGATAGACGTCGTGATCTTCGTTCCAGATCACCAGGTCCACGGCCAGCCCCTTGAGGCGCCAGTAGGCATGCGCCTGCACGAGTTGGCGCACGAGCTCGATGTTGTCGGCATCGGCAATCTGGAGCAGCACGATCGGCAGGTCACCGGAGATCGCGTAGCCCCAGAGGCCGGATTGCCCCCGACGGTTTCTCACCAGCACGCTCGCGGCGGCCCGCAACGAGGCGTTGGCAAAGATCACCGAGCCTGCGAGGCGTCCGTAGAGCTGCGCATCGGCCTCGGTGGCGTTGAGTTGCCGCAGCACGACCTGGCTGTGCGTGGACGTCAGCTCGAACACGCGATCCGCGAGACGGCGATCCTGGTACTTGTCGACGAGATGGAGCACGGCGTCCCGCGTCTCGGCAGCGCCCGAAACCACGTCGATCGTCGCCGTGGCTCCGGCGTCGATGGTGAGGCGATGGCGGATCGCGACGATCGGATCCAGCACCGAACCCTCGGTGCCCGTCAGCGCACCGGGGAGCGTCATCGCGATGGGTTCCGCCACGCTAGCGCCGCGCCCGATGAATCGCCTGCGGTCGGTCTCGCACGAAATCTCGCCGGCCTCTGCGCCGTGCGTGGTCATCAGATGGAACATCCACGGCACCTGCTCCTCGAGGGAGCGCGGCCGACGGGTGCAAAGAATGGCGCCTCGCCCCGGGACGATCTCGGTCTGGACGAACAGGTTGCTGAATGCCGGATGCAGCGCGTCCGCGGCCGCCGGCGCGAGGACCACCTCGGCATAGCTCGTCACGTCCAGCGTCCGCGCGGTCCGCGACCGATTGGTGATGTGGACCCGGCGGAGCTCGATGTCGTCTTCCGGCGAAACCACGATCTCGGTATGCGTCTCGAGATCGAAATCCTTGCGTCGAAACTCCGCCCGGCCCTCCGAGAAGATCGCTTCGTAGCGATCCGCCTGCTTCCCCGTCGGCTGGTATGCCGTCGACCAGAACTCGCCGCTTGCCTCGTCGCGCAGATAGCAGAAGGTGCCCCAATTGTCGGACGTGGTGTCTTCGCGCCACCGGGTCACGGCCAGGTCTTTCCAGCGACTGCTGCCGCCTCCGGCATTCGTGACCATGACGTGGTAGCGGCCGTTCGACAGCAAGTGCACCTCCGGGATCGCGGTGTCCGGACTGGCCAGCACGCGCACCGGCAACTCCGCACCGGCCCCTGCAATGCGCACGGCGGAGACATCGGCGGGATGCGGATGAAACAACGTGGCTCGCGGGACGCGCTCCTGAAGCAGAAGCAATGTGGCCTGAAAGAGCGGGTCCGACTCGAAGCGCGCCTGCATCGGTCGCCCCAGCAGCACGTAGGCGTAGGCAAGCAGACTCATGCCCTGGTGGTGTGCCATGTACGATCGGACCACCGCGCTCGATTCCCCGCGACGTTGCCGCGACGGCGTGTAGTCGATGGCCTCGAACAAGCCCAGGTTGCCGGCCAACCCGCCGCCGGCGAGACGCTGCAGGTTGAGGCACGCCGCTTCCGGAGCCACCATCAGCGCGAGGGCCGACGCGTAGGGCGCAACCACCAGATCCGCGGCGAGTCCGCGTTTCAGGCCCAGCCCGGGAACCCCGAAGGCGCGGTACTGGTAATTGGAGTGGACATCGACCGTGTTGTAGCCGCACTCCGACATCCCCCAGGGAACACCGCGTTGCCGCCCATACTCGATCTGTCGCTCCACCGCGGCCACATACGTCTGATCGAGCAACGTGTTCTCGTAGGTCGGCATCACCAGGAGCGGCATGAGGTACTCGAACATCGAGCCGCTCCACGCCAGCAGGACCGGCTCTCCGCCGGCCGAGGTGAGCAGCCGCCCCAGCGCGAACCAGCTTTCCTGCGGCAGCTTGCCCTGCGCAATGGCGATGAAATTGCACAATCGCGCCTCCGATGCGAGCAAGTCGTAATAGCTCGCGTCGCAGCGGAGTTCCTTGACGTTGAAGCCGATCACCAACTGGCGACGCACCTTGTCGAACAGGAAGTCGTAATCCATCTCGGCCAGCGCCCCCGCCTGCATCACGAGCCGGTCGAGCGTGACCATTCTTGCCGCTGCGCGCTGCGCACCCAGCGCAATCAGACGCTGCAGAGCGCTGTGCGAATCGCGCCCTTCGGCCGTCGGAGTGGCTTCGCGCGCGTGTTCGGTCATCCGCGGCGCAGGTGTGCCGAGCGCCGCAACTTCGCGCAGCGTGGGGATGCCGTTCGCGCCCGCAAGACCGGAACCTGCTCCGCCCGCGCCCGCGAGCTCCAGCCACGGCGCGAGAGAGATCAGGTCATCACGAATGTCCGCGCATTGCGTCGCCAGCGCCCGGGCCCAGAAGGCGGCGTCGGTCCCGGAGTCGGTGGAACCGCCGGCGGTGAAGTGCGCGAGCACCTCGGCCGCGCACTGCCGTCACCTCCTGCACCCGCTCCCACGCGTCCACGAGGGTTGCGGGTGGGGAACGCTCCGCCGCTTCCAGCAACGTTCCCAATTGCACGACGGCGCGCGGCGGGCGCCGTGCCGACGGTGTCGGTCAGAATCGAGAATGCGTCGCGGGCGCCCTCCAGCCAGCGCGGGTTGAGGATGGGCGCGTCCCCAAGCGCGGTGAGGCCGGGTCGCAACGTCAGCAGGTGCCCCGCGAGGTTGCCGCTGTCCACCGTCGAGACATACAGGGGAGCGAGGGGCAGTCGCGTCTCGGTGTCGTACCAGTTGTAGAAGTGTCCCCGATATCGCTCCAGCGATTCCATGCTGCGCAGGGCATTCGTCGTGCGTACGACCAGTTGCCCCGTCGACACGTAGCCGAAGTCGTGCGCCGCCAGATTCGCCGAGCAGCGCGAGTCCCATGTTGGTGGGCGACGTCCGATGCGCGACTTTGGCGAGGGGCGCTTCCTGCACGTTGTCGGGGGGCAGCCAGTGGTCGTCCGGACCGACGTACGTGTCGAAATAGGCCCACGTCCTGCGCGCCATCCTGCGCAGGAAGCGAGTCTGGTCCGCCGTGAGCTGGGCGCTGCGCCGCGGTAGCGGACGGCTCACCCACCACGCGATGGCGGGCGATGCCCCCCAGAGCAGCAGGATCGGACCCGCCAGGGCCAGCAGCGCGGGATGGAGGATGGTCAGGCTCGCCCACGCCGCGGCAGCGACGAAGGGGGCGATCGCCATCGCTCGATAGCTCGCGCGCAGGCCCGTGCGGCCGCTTCCCTCCAGCGCTCGATTCACGTCGCATCGAGGGATTCCATTCCAGCAGGCGCTGGTGCGTGAACAGCATCCTCCCGATCGTGCGCACGATCGCATCGAGGCAGAAGAACGACTCGTACGGCAGCAACGCGAGCGCGAGCAGCGCCTGCATCACATGCCGGCGCGCTGACTGCCCGACCGCCGCCAGATGTTGTGCGATGGACATCTCGGCCGGCTTGCTGGCGAGATCGGACAGACGCCGCGATGAGCGACGGCACCAGGAGCACTGCCGAGCACGACCGCGGTCCAGAGCCACGCGGGTGCCAACGACGATCCACCCGAGCAGCAGAGGACGTGAGCGCCACCGGGACGAGACTGCGGCGAAGGTTGTCGAACAGCTTCCATTGCGACAGCATCGAGAGTGGATTCGGTTCGCGGCGCGCCGTCGGCCCCCTCCGACCCGCCGCCGCAGCCATCCCACGAGCTGCCAGTCGCCGCGGATCCAGCGCCGCCGGCGCGCTACGTCAGCGCTATAGCGTGCAGGAAACTCTTCAAACAGCTCGACGTCGGAGAGGAGACCGGCGCGGGCGTAGCAGCCCTCCAGCAGATCGTGGCTGAGGATGCGGTTGGCCGGGAAGCGCCCCTTGAGCGCCCGCTCGAATGCATCGACGTCGTAGATCCCCTTGCCGATGAACGAGCCTTCACCGAATACATCCTGGTAGACGTCCGAAACAGTGCGCGTGTACTGGTCGATGCCCGCGTCGCCGCCGTGCAGGCGCGCGTACCACGACCGGTTGGCTGCCGGGCAGGCTCACGGACACGCGCGGCTGCAGGATTCCATAACCCGACGTCACCACTTCCCTGCCCGGGTGTTTCCCGGTCTCGTCGAAGCGGGGTCGATTCAGCGGGTGTGCCATGGCGCCGACGAACTGTCGCGCCGCGTCGCGCGGCAGTTGCGTGTCGGTATCGAGCGTAATCACGTACTTGACCTGCGCGAGGATCTCGCGTCTGCACCGACGACGAGGGAGAACCGGTCCGAAGTGACCTCCGCGCAACAGCGAGTTGAGGTCGCCGAGCTTGCCGCGCTTGCGCTCGTGGCCCATCCAGATCCGTGCCTCCGCGTTCCAGCGTCGAGGGCGGTGGAACAGATAGAAGATGCTGCCCTCGGTGGAATCGTCGGTCGGCACCCGGACCGGCGGTCTGGCGTCCGCTGATGGCGCGGCCGGCCCGTACTTCCGATTGAGCTCTTCGATCCGCGACTCGGCCGAGACGAAGCAGCGGCTCGTCCGCGGGAGCGATTCAGCAGGCGCATCCGCAAAATCGGTCAGCAATCCGAAGTGCAGATGCGCGTCGCGATTGGCGAGAAACCGCACTTCCAGCGCCTCGACGAGCTCCCCGACGTTGCGAGCGCTGGTGAGCATGGTGGGAACCACCACGAGCGTGCGCGCCTTCGCCGAGACGCCCGCGGAGAAATCGAGCGCGGCAGCGCGCGCGGCGCCACCAGCAACGTCGCGAGCCAGTTGACGATCGTCACCGCCGAACTGACTGGTGGCAACCAGCGCAAGTGCCACGACCACCGCCAGGATCTGCGTGCCTGCTCCGGCGGCATGGGCGCTCGCGGCGAGCATGGCGGTGAACGCCCCCGTGATGACCGCGATCGCGCCAAGGTAGAAGAAGAGCGGGAACCGTCGGCCGACGCTGCTCATGGCGCGACGACGGAAGGCTTGACCGCGGCGGCGCGCTCGAGCGCCGGCACGCCCGCTGTCGATGAGATAGAAGCCGACATGTCGCGCCCGGTCGTCGCCGCCCGCGCCGACCACGCTTGCTCGCGCCAGCTCGATCGCCTTGGCGGCGACCTCCGCCTCGGTGAGGCGCCCCTCCTTGGCGATGCGTTCGGTCGCGTGGCGATAACGGTCGCGGGTCGCGAAGTCCATCGCCGGATAGACACCCAGCGGATCCTGCCGCAGCAGTCCCTCGACAACGCTGGTGTCCTCGACGAACTCGCGCCAGTCGATCGCGCCGAGGAAGCGCAGGCTGCCGATGCTGTTGCTGATCGACACCTGGTCCGACGCCTGTTGCTGGTTCTCCACCTGCACCAGCTGCTCGATGGTGAAATGCGATTCCGCAAGCCACTGCTCGATCCACGTCAGCGCGAGCGCCAATGGGGTGCTTTGTCCCTGCAAGCGGCGCGTGAGCTCCGCCACGAATGCGCTTCCCATCGGCGGGGCCGAGCGCGCCATGTCCGCGATGACCACGATGAGGCTCTTTGGATCCCGCTCCGCGGTTTCCATCATCCGGTCGGCCCAGCTGTTGGCGAGGTCGCGCTCCACCATGCCGGCGGCAATGCGCACGCCGACGCGGCGCAGATTTTCGATCAGCGCCAGGCGCAGCATGATCGGAATGGCCCACAGCTCGCCCAGCTTCAGCGTGGTCACGCGACTGGTAGGCGACGACGAAGCGGGACAGGCTCTCGGCGTCGACCCGGCCGTCGCCGTGCGAAATCGTCTCGCAGCGCGATGTCGTACACGCGAGGCAGGCCGGCGGAGGGGCCGATGGCAAGGCGCGGCAGCTCCCGGCTGTAGCCGCGCGGCAGGTGCCGCTTGGCCGTCCTGATCTGCTCGTCGATCAGGTGGAAGTTGTCGAGCAGCCACTCGCCGGCCGGACTGATGCGGTGGTTCTCCGATACCGCGGTCGTCAGGCGGCCGACGACATCGATCAGCACGGTCTCGTTCTCGGCCAACCGCGGAAGGAGCTGGTCCCGCGTCCTGGCGGGCGTGACCCGATGCGCCTCGGCGAGCGTCCTGCCGTAGCGCTCCATCTGGTCGGCACTGAAGAGTTCCGACCGGAGCGGCGGCTCCTCGACGACCGGCCGTTGCGCCCGACCCGCGGTGCGCAGGCGCGTCCTGAATTGGGTCAGATGCCCGAAGATCGATGGACTGCTTGCCGCCAAGTGCGTTGTCCCGGTCCTGTTGCGATCGCGAGCCGCGGTGCGCTCCGCGGCCCGTCGGGGCGGATGCAGGCCATCAAAAGCGTCACTCGCCCAGCAACTCGGCCACCGGGTGCAGCTGCTCGACGTGCTGCGAGATGACCTTGGCGATGACGATGAGAGGAACGCTCAGCAGCATTCCCCACACGCCCCAGATCCAGCCCCAGAATAGCAGGGAGATGAACACCGCGGCGGCATTCATGTTCGCGATGCGGCCCGTCATCCAGGTCGTGACGAACGTTCCGACGACGGTGGCGATCGCGAGCGACGCTGCCGCGACGAGCAGGCCGTTCCGAACGATTCGAACTGCATGAAGGCCGCCATCCCGATCGCGATCGCGGTGACGCCGGGGCCGAGGTAAGGCACGATGTGCAGGAGCCCGGCGGCGACCGCCCATGCTCCTGCGTTGTCGAGTCCGATCCACGCCAACGCGGCCCAGGTCAGCAGCGCGACCAGACAGATTGGTCGCGAGCAGCATCAACATGTACTTCTGAATCGAGTCGTTGATGTCGTCGAGCATGTGGACGGTGATCTTGCGTTTCGATAGCGACGGCCCGGTCAGCCGCACCAGCTTGCGCTTGAACGTATCGCCGCCGATCAGCAGGAAGAACACGAGAAACACGACCATGGCGGCCTGCCCAGCGCGCCGATGGCGCCGATCGAGCTCGCCCATAGAAAATCGGTCATCTTGAACGTGGGCTGGTCGACGACGACGTGCGTCGCCGCCTGCCGCGCAGCCGTGGCACTCCCCGTCGCCTGCAGCGTCGCCTTTTCGACCTCGGTCGCCGCGCGTCTGCATCTTCTTCAGATTGTCGGTCTGGCTGATGCGCAAGCGCGCGAGCCCCGGTCGTGAACTTGGTCGGCGCCTGGGGCAACTGCTCGACGATCGTCTGCATCTCTCCGCGCAACGAGTACGTGCCCGAGCCGAGCGCGCCGATCACGCTTGCCATCACGATCATGGTGCCGAACACACGCGGGATCCTGATCGACTCCAGCCAGGTGACGAACGGATTGAGGGTATAGGTGATGAAGACGCCCAGCAGCAGCGGCACGATCAGCGTCTGCGCCCACGAAAGCGCGAACACGCAGGCGAGTGCCGCGAGAACTCGCGAGCGCAATGCCCCGCGCATCGACCACCGTGCGCACGCCCGGACCGTGAGGAACCCGATCTCGACCGCAGCCTCCCGGTCGCTCCGCCGGCTCGCCTGCTCGGGCGCCGCGACAGTGCGGGGAGCGGCGTGAGGCAGTGCTGGAACGGAAACCGTCACGTGGCGACCGGTTGCCTTACTTGACCCGCATGTCGTTCTTGACCGATTTCACGCCGCCCACGTTGCGGGCGACGTCGACCGCCTTGTCTTCCATGCCCTGCGAGCTCACGAAGCCGCTCAACTGGACCACGCCCTTGAACGTCTCGACGTTGATCTCGGCCGATTTCAGCGTCGGCTCCTGCGAAGATCGCGGTCTTGACCTTGCCGGTGATGACGCTGTCGTCCATGTATTCGCCGGTGCCCTCCTGCCGCGCAGTCGACGCACAGCCCAGTGCCGTTGCGATGAACAACGCGCCGGCGATCATTGCCAATTTACGGGTGATGTTGGTCATGCTGTTTCCTTTTGGTGAATGCTCCGCCGTCACAGCGCGGTACTACAGGCGTCCCATGAGGAACAGGACGATGATGATCAGCAGGACGACGCCCACGATGCCGCCGGGGGCGTAACCCCAGCTGCGGGCGTGCGGCCCACGGCAGGACGCCCACCAGCATCAGGATCACTACGATCAGCAGGATGGTCGTCGCGAAGGACGATGCGGCACGCATGGTGCGGCCCGCTCGGGCGAGGAGGCGGTCGACGCTATGCGCGCGGCTCGCCTTGCGCGTTGACGGTGATGGTGCTCCCGGGCGCGGTCGTCATCTGCATGCGATGCTGCTCGCCGCGGAAGGTGTACGCGACGTCCCAGTATTCGGGCCGGCCGGTCTGGCCGCGTTTTCGCAATGCTGGACATCCTGCATGTACATCTGCTGTCCGCCGCCGTCGCGGCCCATGTGAGCGCCCATCGCCGCGCCAGCGACCGCGCCGCCGGCCGTCGCGATGTCGTTGCCGTGCCCGCCCCCGACCTGGTGGCCGAGAATCCCGCCGATCACTGCCCCGGCGACCGCCGCCGGAACATTGGGGCCGCCGCGCTCCTGCGCCACCTGCTCGCGCTCGACCCAGCATCGCTGCGCGGGCGATCCCATGACGCCCCGCACCGACGTGACGTTCGCCTCGTACAGGCGCTCGTGGTTGCGCCGGTGCGAATCGTAGCCGGCGACCGCGAGCAGGCGCGTAGCGGCCGTCGTCGACGCGCGCGTTCCTGCTCACGGCGCGAACCGACGAAACGCGGTCGTTCAGGCCCATGGCGGCGAGTGACGCGTACCGGCCCGGCCGCAGAACGACACACCGTCCGCCAAAGCGCGCGTCGTCGCACACTTCCCATCGGTCGCGCGCCACGACGACCGACGACGCTCGGTCGTTGAACCCATAGCGCTCGAAGTTTCCGACCTGCTTCTGGGTCGTGAACGACCGACCCTGGAAGCCTTCATCCTCATAGAAGGTGACTTGCGCCACCGCTTGCGTGGCCACGGCCAGTCCGGCCACCGCGAACGCGGTTCTCAACGTTGCATTCATTGCTGCTCCTGTGAGTTGTTCGCGTACAGAGACTCGACGGCGATGCGGCAGCGTCGTCGATCGAACGGGATTCGGTGGTGGGGTGAGCGGATCGACGCGACGGCCGCGTGCGTTCGGGGATGCACGTCGAGCCGGCGTGGTACTGATCCGGTGCGCGCGACGTCGCACGACCGGCGCAGTTGCGCCCCGGCGGCGGCCGCCCCGGCTGGAGCGTTGCTGCTACCGGGCTGCGACGATCTTCCCGACGATCGACGACACCTTGACGCGCGCCTCCGCGCTCGCCTGCAGCGCCTGCTTCGCGTCGTTGCAGCGTTCGCGGCGGATTCTCGCGAATGTCTTCCGGACGTCGGTATCGAAGCTTGCGGTGTATCGGAACGAAGGATCGAGGATCGATTTCATGTGATCTCAGGTGATGTTGCGGTTGCCCGCCGGGCCATTGCCGGGCGGGTCCCTGCGGCGGCGGTCAAGCCGAAGCTGTCGGCTCGTAGTCCTTGTGCAGCGCTTCGAAGGCCTTGACCTGCACCTCTGCCTGATCTTTCGTGATGCCGTAGGTTTCCTGGATGCCTCCGGCCAGGCGCTCGCGCTTGCCGGCGATCTCCTCGAGCTTGTCGTCGGTGAGCTTGCCCCACTTTTCCTTGACGTGCCCCTTGAACTGCTTCCAGTCGCCTTCGATGATGTCCCAGTTCATGATGTGTTCCTTTGTTCTGCTCGCCCGACGCATTGCCGGCCGCAAGTGCATGCAGGTATATCCCGGCCCTTCCACAGCGTCTGTACGCTGGCGCACGTACGCGCGCGGCGCGGCCCGCCGAACGGCCGCGATGCCGCACCTGTGTCCGCCACCGCACAGGAGCGCCAAGATGGCCTAGACTGTCGTCGTGACCTCCGGAACGCAGGGCCGCAGCATCGAGCAAGCACCGCCTTCGCCGGCGAAGGCGCGGACACGCGCGTCGGCGTCGGCGCTCTACAGTCCCCGCCAGAACCACCTGCTCGACGCGCTGCCGGCCGGTGAATACGAGCGCCTCTTGCCGCACCTGGAGCTGATCCCGATGAAGCTCGGTGACGTCCTCTACGAGCCCGGGGTGCAATTGCGCTACGTCTATTTCCCCACGACGTCGATCGTCTCCCTGCTGTACGTCCTCGAGGATGGGGCGTCCGCCGAGATCGCCATCGTCGGCAACGAAGGCATCCTCGGCATATCGCTCTTCATGGGCGGCGAGACCACGCCCAGCCGCGCCGTCGTGCAAAGCGCGGGCTACGGCTACCGGCTGAAGGCCCAGTTGCTCAAGAACGAGTTCGGCCGCTTCGGCCCGATGCTCCACCTGCTGCTGCGCTACACCCAGGCGCTGATCACCCAGATGGCACAGACGGCGGTGTGCAATCGGCACCATTCCGTCGACCAGCAGTTGTGTCGATGGTTGCTGCTGAGCCTCGATCGCCTGTCGTCGAACGAGCTCACGATGACGCAGGAGCTGATCGCGAACATGCTCGGCGTGCGCCGCGAAGGCGTCACCGAGGCCGCAGGCAAGCTGCAGGATGCCGGGTTGATCCGCTACCGCCGCGGCAGGATCACGGTCATCGATCGACCCGGCCTGGAAGGCCGGTCCTGCGAGTGCTACCAGGTGGTCAAGACCGAGTTCGATCGCCTGCTGCCGTACGTCACGAAGTAGCGCCCCGGGGTCCCGTCGCGCGCGTTGCGCGCCTCATCGCAGCAGCCGTCTTATGTGCGCTAGCGCGCAGACGCGGCAACGTCGTCGCCGTAATCTCGTCCAATCGCATTGCAGGTGAGACTTCCCGACGATCCCCGATGTCGCGCATCGGAGCAGCACTCCAATGCGCGGGGCGCCGACGGGCCGGTGTCACCGATGCGCGAGGAGAGCATCGGTGCCGTCGACGCAAAGCGCCCCCGCAGTCAATCACCTGCTCCAGGCGCTTCCGCGCGGCGAGGCGACGCGGCTCCTGGCGGCGTGTGAACCGGTCGAGCTCGCGTTCGCCGACGTGCTGTACGCGCCCAGGGAGCTGCTTGGCCACGCCTATTTCCCGACGCGAAGCTACGTCTCGCTGATGATGCCGATCGACGATGCGTCGTCGGTCGAGGTCGGCCTCGTCGGCAACGAAGGCATGCTCGGGATTCCGCTCGCGCTCGGCGTGGACGTGTCGCGAGTACGTGCGGTCGTACAGGGCGCCGGACCCGCGTTACGGATGGGGGCTGCCGAGTTCCGCCGTGAGCTCGGGCGCAGCCAGGCGCTGCGAGACGCGGTCCACCGCTATGTGTTCGTCCATCTCAGCCAGCTCGCGCAGGCGGCGGCCTGCACGCGGTTCCACGTGGTCGAGGCACGGCTCGCGCGATGGCTGCTGATGACGCAGGACCGCGCGCATGCCGACAACTTTCACATCACGCAGGAGTGGCTCGCCCTGATGCTCGGGGTACGCCGGGTCGGCATCACCAAGGCGGCGAGCTCGCTGCAGGACTGCGGGCTGATTCACTACAGTCGCGGCCACATCACGGTGCTCAACCGACGCGGGCTCAAGGCCGCGTCCTGCGGCTGCTACAAGGCAGACCTCGAGTCATACGACCGGACGCTCGCGTAGGCCATTCGTCGGCGGCTGCCCGTGGTCGAACGCGGATAGCGGGAACGCGGGCGTCGGCACTGGCGTCGGTGCCCGTTGGGTGCGCGCCGTGAGCGAATCTTGCGAATCGCGCGCCGAAACGGCGGCGAGGCCCTCCCGATCGACGATCCGGATGTGCCCGCGGTCGGCGTCAATCAACCCCTTGCGCTTCAGAAGGGAAACGAGGCGACTCACCGTCTCGAGCTCCATGCCGAGATAGCTGCCGACTTCGCGCCGGCCGAGGCGCAGGTCGAACTCCGACGCCGAATAGCCGCGGGTTTGCATCCGCAGCGAAACATCGAGCAGGAACGCCGCCAGACGCTGGATCCCCCACATTCCGCCGAGCAGCAGCAAGTGTTCCTGCTCGCGAGCGATTTCCCGGCCAAGGAGGTCGAAGATCATCCGCTGCAGCGGCGCTTTGTGGGTCGACTGCTCCAGCAGGTTGGCATAGGGGACGACGCACACCTCGGCGTTGTCGAGCGCGACGGCATCGCAGTTGTGCCGGCCGGTCGCAATCCCGTCGAGGCCAAGCACGTCGCCCGGCATGCGCAGGCTCGTGACGTGCTCACTGCCATCGCTGGAAACGCTCGTGGTCTTGAAGAAGCCGGCGCGAATCTGATACACGGTATCGCACGGATCGCCGGTGCGATACAGCACGTCGCCACGATGCACCGGTCGGCGCGACACGACCACGAAGTCGAGCAGACGCACGTCCGTCGGCCGCAGTCCGGACGGCAGGCAGATCGCTCGCACGTGGCAACTGCCGCACTCCGGCCGGAAGCGGCCGCACGTTGCGACGTGCCGAACGACGGGATTCAACGGCTACGCCGGGACCAGCAACGACGCGCAGGCTTTGGCAACCGCCGAGACCTGCTCGGGCGGATTGGTGCCGGGGCCGGCTGCCCAGCCACCCTTCTCGACGAAATCGCCCTGGGACCATGAATCGGTCTTCTTGAGCGCGGCCAGATTGGCGGGGGCCTCGGCCGCGTGCTGGAACCTTTCCACGCAGGCCGGCGCCAGTGCCGCGACGACCGCCGTCGTCGCGCGCTGCGACGCGTCTGCCTCGGCCTTGCTGCCGGTCATCCAGCCGCCCCAGGTGAATCCTACGATCGCCAACAGCAGCGCACCGCCGGCGGCGCCCCACAGGGCAGGTTTGGTTTCGACGGGGATGTTCATCGGGTGCCTTTCGAAAGGTAAGGGAAACGAGCGCTGGCGCCCTCCTGGATGCAACGCAATCGCTGGGTCGCGAAGCCCTTCAGGAGAGCCGACCGGGTGCCTTCCGGGTCGATGCTGCAGACGGCGGAAGTTGCACTTCGATCACCTATACCCGAAGCGTCCGTTGTCGTATGTACGCTGCCACACATAGCGGGCGCCTCGACGTCGTGAGACGCTATGTGCTGCTTGCCGCGCTCATCTGGCGCACATGCCGGCGCAACGGTTCCTTTGCGATGCGCGGCGCTTACAATGATCGTGTCACGTTCGAGAGACTCCGCTCGCATGCTCCGCGCGCCCGACTCGATCGTCAATCCGCCATCGGCAACGCCGAGTCATCGGCGTGAACATTGGAGCCTTCCCGGAATGACCGTACGCCATCACGAACGGCATCGCACCGACCGCATCGGATGGTTGCGGGCCGCAGTGCTCGGTGCCAACGACGGCATCGTTTCTACGGCGAGCCTCGTGCTCGGTGTCGCGGCCGCGCAGGCGACGCACCAGAACGTGATGGTCGCGGGTATCGCCGGCCTCGTCGCCGGCGCGATGTCGATGGCGGCCGGGGAGTACGTCTCGGTCCGCTTGCCATGGCGCTGACCGCAGGCGTCGGCGCCCTGTTCGGAACAGCCCCGTGACGCCGAAGCTCGACGACAGGTCACAGCCGATAGCTCTGTTCGAAGCGAACGTCCCGGCGACACGTAGCGTGCGTCGCATGTGGCCCTGCACTTAAGCAGGGGCCTCATCCGCGACCGAAGAGCGGGTAAAGTGTGGGCCTCGAGAACGTGGCGGCGCTCGCGTCGTGCAGCGCCGTCGGCTCGCGAGTGAAGCTCGGCCGCGCGACGCGGCGTACCTGTTGCACCTTCCCGAACGACAATGAACGCAGCCCTACGCGGGCTGCACGCCCATGGCCAGTACGCGCGCTACGTATGACGAATCCTCCATCCGGGTCCTGAAAGGGCTCGAGCCGGTGCGCCTGCGCCCCGGGCAGTTCACGCGCACCGACACGCCCCTGCACATCGTGCAGGAAGCGATCGACAACGCCGTCGACGAAGCGATCGCCGGTGCCGCGAAGCACGTCGAGGTCACGGTGCACGCCGACCAGTCCGTGACCGTGACGGACGACGGTCGCGGCATTCCCGTCGGCCCGCACCCGGTCGAGGGCATTCCCGTGGTGCAGGCGATCTTCACGGTCCTCTACAGCGGCGGCAAGTTCGACAAGACCTCCGGTGCCGGCGCGTACACCTATGCCGGCGGCCTGCACGGGGTGGGCGTGTCCGTCACCAATGCCCTCTCGCAGCGCCTCGAGTGCGAGGTGAAGCGCGAGGGCAAGCTGCATCGCATCGTGTTCCGCGACGGCGCCGTCGCGGAGAAGCTCGCGGTGAAGGGCAAGGCGAGCGGCACCGGCACGTCGGTGCGGATCTGGCCCGATCCGAAGTACTTCGACACGGCGGTGATTCCGACCGCCGAGCTCGATCGCCTGCTGCGCACCAAGGCCGTGCTGCTGCCGGGGCTCATCGTCAAGCTGACGGTCGAGCGCGAGAACGCCGAGCCCACGACGGAAACCTGGCAGTACAAGCAAGGCCTCGAGGGCTATCTCGCCGAGCTCGCGCAAGGCGAGCCGCCGCTCGTGTCGGTGTTCTCCGGCCGCAACTACGCCGGAGAGGCCGACGAGACGTTCGCTGAAGGCGAAGGCGTCGAGTGGGCGTTCTCGTGGTACGAAGAAGCCAAGGGCGACGGCGAAGCGTTCGTGAACCTGATTCCGACGACGCTGGGGGGGACCCACGTCTCGGGCCTGCGGGCTGCAGTGTTCGGCGCAGTGACGGCGTTCATCGAGCACCACAGCCTCATGCCGAAAGGCCTCAAGCTGCAACCCGACGACGTGTGCCGCAACCTGCGCTACGTGCTGTCGGTGCGCATGCTCGACCCGCAGTTCGCGGCGCAGACGAAGGATCGCCTCACCAGCCGCGAAGGCGTGCGCCTGGTCGAGCGCATGCTGCGCGATCCGCTCGAGATCTGGCTCAACCAGCACGTCGGCGAAGGCAAGACGATCGCGGAGCTCGCGATCCGGCAGGCGCTTGCGCGCACGCGCGCCGCGAAGACGGTCGAGCGCAAGCGCTCGTCGAGCGTGGTGATGCTGCCGGGCAAGCTCGCGGATTGCGAGTCGAGCAATCCGGCCGAGACGGAGATCTTCCTGGTCGAAGGCGACAGCGCGGGCGGCAGCGCCAAGATGGCGCGCAACAAGGAAACGCAGGCGATCCTTCCGCTGCGCGGCAAGGGCATGAACGTCTGGGAGAAGGACGCGCACCAGGCGCTCGAGAACGAGGAGATCCGCGATCTCACCACCGCGCTCGGGGTGTCGCCGCACGGGCTCGCCGACGAGATCGACTGGAGCAAGCTGCGCTACGGCACGGTGGCGATCATGTCGGACGCCGACGTCGACGGGCAGCACATCCAGACGCTGCTGCTCACGCTCTTCTTCCGTCATTTCCCGCAGCTGATCGCCCGCGGCAACGTGTTCATCGCGTGTCCGCCGCTCTATCGCGTCGACGTCGACAGCGCGGGCAAGAAGCGCGCGGCCAAGAAGCTCTACGCGATGGATCGGCTCGAGCTCGAGTCGTGGGAAGACCGGCTGCGCAAGGAAGGCTATTCGAGCTGGAAGGTCGGCCGCTTCAAGGGCCTGGGCGAGATGGACCCCTCCGAGCTGTGGGAAACCACGCTCAATCCCGACACGCGGCGCCTCCTGCGCGTGACCCTGCCGGATGCCGACCGCGACGCCGCGGTCGAGCGCTTCAACCTGCTGATGGCCAAGGCCCGCTCCGGCGCGCGCCGCGAGTGGATGGAGCGCCGCGGCAACGAGGTCGACGAGAGCGTCGACTGACCTTCACCCCTTCACCATAGATCGGTTCGCATGGGTGCGATCACTCCCGCGGAGCAGGACCAGCTGATCCTGCACGAGTACGCCGAGAACGCGTACCTGCAATACGCCATGGCCGTGGTGCGCGACCGCGCGCTGCCGCAGGTCGAGGACGGCCAGAAGCCGGTGCAGCGCCGGATCCTCTACACGATGCGCCAGCTGGGCCTGAGCGGCGCGGCCAAGCCGGTGAAGTGCGCGCGCATCGTCGGCGAGGTGCTGGGCCGCGTGCATCCGCACGGCGACGTGTCGGTGTACGACACGCTGGTGCGCATGGCGCAGGACTTCACGCTGCGCTATCCGCTGGTCCAGGGCCAGGGCAACTTCGGCTCGCGCGACGGCGATCCCGCCGCGGCGTATCGCTACACCGAAGCGAGGCTCGCGCCGATCGCCGATCTCCTGCTCGCCGAGCTCGATCTCGGCACCGTCGACTTCGTCCCGAACTACGACAACAGCACGACGGAGCCGGCGCGCCTGCCCGCGCGCCTTCCGTTCGTGCTGCTCAACGGCTCGATGGGCATCGCGGTGGGCATGGCGTGCGATATCCCTCCGCACAACCTGCGCGAAGTCGCAGCGGCGGCCGCGCTTGCGGTGACGAAGCCGGGCGTCACCATCGAGCAAATGCTGGAGGTGATGCCCGGACCGGACTTTCCGGATGGCGGCCAGGTCATCTCGTCACGCGAGGACATCGCCGAGGCGTATCGCACGGGACGCGGATTGCTGCGTGCGCGTGCGCGCTGGCGCATCGAGGATCTCGCACGAGGGCAGTGGCGCATCGTCGTCTACGAGCTGCCCTACCAGGTGTCCACCAAGCGCGTGCTCGAGGAGCTCGACGCACTCTCCAACCCGCAACCGCCCGCGGGCAAGAAGTCCGTCTCCCAGCAGCAGCTCAACCTGAAGCAGGTCGTGCTCAACGTGGTCGAGCGCGCGAGCGACGAATCGGGCCAGAAGGAGAAGGTGCGCCTGGTGCTGGAGCCGCGCACGAGCAAGGTGGATCCGAACGAGCTCATGGCGGTGCTCTTCGCGCACACGAGCCTCGAGAGCGGATTCTCGGTGAACTGCACGATGCTGGGCGGCGACGGCCGCCCGCAGCAGAAGGGACTGCCGCAGATCCTCGCCGAGTGGGCGTCGTTTCGCGTCGGGACGGTCGTCCGCCGCACGCGCTTCCAGCTCGATCGCGCGGAAGCGCGCATCCACATCCTCGAGGGACGCCGCATCGCGTTCCTCAGCATCGACAAGATCATCAAGGTGATCCGCGAGGCGGACGACCCGAAGGCCGACCTCATCGCGCGCTTCGAGCTCACGCCGGTGCAGGCCGAGGACATCCTCGAGATACGCCTGCGTCAGCTCGCGCGCCTCGAAGGCATACGCATCGAGCAGGAACTGAAGGAGATGGTCGCCGAGCGCGAACGCCTGCAGGCGCTGCTCGCGAGCGACAAGGCCGTGCGCCGCCTCATCGTGAAGGAGATCGAGGCCGACGCGGCGAAATACGGCGACGATCGGCGCACGCTGCTCGAGCCCGTGGAGCGTCCCGCGGCCGCGAAGCTCACCATCTCCGTGCCCGACGAGCCGGTCACGATCGTGATCTCGCGCAACGGCTGGATCCGCTCGCGACCGGGACACGGGCTCGATCTCTCGACGCTCGGGTTCAAGGCGGGCGACAGCCTCGGCGCGGCCGTCGAGACGCGCACCACGCGACCCGTGGCGATCCTCGACAGCAAGGGTCGCGCGTACGCGCTCGAGGCGCACGAAGTGCCGTCCGGACGCGGCGACGGCGTGCCGATCACCTCGCTCATCGAGCTGCAGGACGGTGCCAAGGCGCGTTTCATGCTCTCCGCCGCGCCCGATGCGCGGTATCTCTTCGCGAACACCGGCGGCTACGGCTACATCGCCCCGTTCGCAGCACTCGTCAGTCGCGTTCGCGCGGGCAAGGCGTTCATGAGCCTCGAGGAAGGCGAAACCACGCTCGCGCCCGTTGCGCTCGACGCGGCCGGCGACGATCTCTTCGACGCGGCCGGATTCGTCGCGTGCGCGGCGTCCAACGGCAAGCTGCTGTGCTTCGCGCTTTCGGAAGTGAAGGTGCAGGACAAGGGCCGCGGCACGATCCTGATGCAGCTCGACAAGGGCGAGCGCATGGCGTGGATCGGGGTGTATCGCGACGAGCTCGTCGTCCCCGTGATCATCCGCGGGAAGCCGCAGCGCCTCGTGCTCAAGGGCGAGGAGCTTGCGAAGCACGTCCTGCATCGCGCGCGCAAGGGCACGCTGCTGCCGCGCAAGGCGTTGCCGGCCGGCTGACAACGCATTCAGCCGTCCGGACCCTCCTGCGGCGCACGCCTCGCGCTATCATCGCGCAACGCATCACGCACGCAGGACGCCTCATGGCCGACACGCCCGAACCCAGCACCAAGGATGCCCTGATCGCAGTGATGGAGCACCTCGCTGCAATCCTGGATCCAGTGCCCGACGGCCCTCTCCCGCCGCATATCCGGCAGGCGCTTGCCGCACCGCTCAAGCAGGCACGCGCCCTGGCGGCCGAACTCGATGCCGAGGTCGGCTCCGCCTCGGCCTATCTCATGACGCTCGACGCCATCGAGCAGCGCATCGCGGGCACGAGCGCCGGCTGACCACCCCGTTACTCTGAGTAATTACTCCGAGTAGAGGGGTGGCTACTCCAGGCGGATCTCGCCCTCGAAGCGCACGTCGAGCGCGAGCCCGCCCACTTCGAGCCGCACGGTCGCCGGGAGCCGCTCGTTCCCCTGAATGGCATTGGCAGCGAGCGCCCGCGCGACGGCGTGCTCGATCTCGCGTTGCGAGTTCACGCCGACCATCTTCAGGAACTTGCGAATGCTGAGATTGAAGGTTTCCTCGTTCATCTGCTTCGCTCCGATCAGGGCTTCGAGGGCGACGGCGCGACCGCTCCCGCGGCCCGCGACGGTGGGATGACGAAACCTGCACACGGATCCGCCCGCCTGGTGCTCGACGTCAGCCAGACGTAATCGTACTCGGGGTGCTCGCGCGCGAGGCGCTCGGCATCCGCACGTGAGAGGCGAGCCGGAGCGTCCGCTTCGACGAAGCCCACCGCCACGCTCGCTTCCCGGGCCGCGGCATCGAGGTACACCGGCACGCCGAGATTGCGCCGTACATGACCGTTGCCGGCGATGAGAATGGCGCCGTCGGCGGTTGCATCGGCCAGCAGCGCACTCGCCATCGCCGCGTCGCGCACCCGCTGCGCGAACGCGAGCTGCGGCACCATCGACGCGGGCAGCTTCCGGCAATGGCTTTCGACGATCTCCTCGTCGAGCTCGCGAGCCTGCGCGTCGGACCACGGCGCAGCGGCGATGCGCGCGAGCCACGCGGGATCGAGCGCGGCCGCCTTGCCGTGCTTCATCACCGCCTGCAGCACGGCACGCGGCACGTTCGCCGCATGCACGGGCAGTTGCGCCCGCACCGCAGCTTCGAGCACCGGCTTGTGCAGCGGCCACGACCACGCCTCGCGATTCAAGGCACCGGCGGTGGCGAGCGCTTCCGCGTCCGCGCCCCGCAGCTGCGCGGTCCGCAGCGCTGCGTCGTGCTCGAGGTCGAACTGCTCCATGAGCACTGCGGGCGCCTTGCCTGCAGCCGCGATCTCGGCGATCAGGCGCGCGCGGATCCGGTGGTGCTCGGGGTTGTCGTGCACTTCGCCGAGCAGGCGGTAGCGCGTGGCCGCGAGGCGCGCGACGAGCTCCGGCTCGGCGACGAAGCGGCGGGCCCGGACGTCCCAGATGCGCGCGCCCTCGTCGGCCTGGAGCGGACCCCACGGCGCACAGGCCGCCAGCATCGCGCCAAGAGCGAATGCTGCTGCGGCGGCGAGCAGAAAGCGCGGCACCCGGCGCAACGCCGTGCGCACCGGCGCGCGGCTCACTCCTTCGGATCCGCCGCGATCAGGATGCTGCAACGCACGCGCTCGATCAGCATGGTGTCGACCGAGCCGCGCCACCACCTCATCGCGAACGACTTCGCGCGCGAGTGGCCGATGACGAGGAGATCGATCTTCAGCGATTCCGCGAGCCGCGCGATCACGTCGACGGGCTCGCCGATGACGAGGTGCGAGGTGACGGCGAGGCCCCGGGTGGCCATCCTCGCCTCGACTTCCTTCACGTCGGCTTCGAGCTCCTCGCGCCCGGTGGCGAGGGTCATCTCCGGCACGTACTCGCCGGCCACGAGATACGCGGCAGTGTTCATCACCGCGGCGATGTGCACCGCGACGCCCGGCTCCGCCGCGAGGCGCGCGGCCTCGTCGAGTGCCGCACGCGACTCCGCAGCGCCGTTGTAGGCCACCAGGATCCTGTTGTAGATCGCCATCGCCACTCCCGAAGACCGCCGCCGCGCGCCGTGCGCGGCATCGTGGGCGCCATCGTAACCCAAGCCTGCGGGAACGGCGCAAGCGTGGCGGACCGGCGCTCGGCGGGCTGTCTCGCCACGCGGATGGGGTCAGGGAGACCCTGCCAAAACGCAGGAAGGCGCCCACGCAACGGGCGCCTTCCTCGCGGATCACACCGACGACGTCAGCGGCGCATGGTGTTGTTGTGCGCGATCTCGCCGGTCGCTTCGGCATTGCGCTTGGCCGTCTTGTAGTTCGCCTTGAGCTCCTTCTCGGTGCGATCGTAGTCGGCCTTCGCCTCCTTCTTGCACGCGCGCTCCTCGGCGCCCTTCAGTTCCTTGCAGTGATCCTTCGCGGCCTTGTACTTGCCTTCGGCTTCGTCCTTCTTGGCCTTGTACTCGGCTTTCGCGTGGTCTTCCTGCCGGTCTTCGGCCTGCTCGGCGCGGACCTTCTCCTTGGTGGCTTCGATCGGATGGCGGACGGGATCCGCCGCATAGGCGTTGCCGCCGAAGGTGACGAACGTTCCAGTGATGATGGCCAGTGCAAGCTTGTTCATGGGCTACTCCCTTCAAGTTGTCGTGTAACGGCCGCCCGCAGGCGGCGCTTCGGTCTTGCAGGCAGCAGATTAGGGCCCGGCCATCGACGCGACTGTCACCGGAAGGAACATTCGATCGTAGGACCTCGCCGATGCACGTGTAGGTCGCCGCTCGCGCTTCGGCGCGCCTGCGAGCCCGAGCGCGGCGGCACCTGCCCGGGGTTGCCCGGCATCTGTGTCGATGTAGTCCATGGCCTACAGGCGCGGTCACTGGCGTCCGATGGCCGCGGCGGTGCGCTGCGGCAACCATGAGGCCGCCATGCGCTGCATCCTGCTGGACGAGTTGGAGGAAATGGACGTGCCGCGACACTACGACGGGAATGACTTCATCGCGGCGAGCGAAGTCCGCACGCCGACCGCGACGCTGCGCGCGCGCTGGCGCGCCGGGTGGACGATGCTCGCCGCGCTCGTGCTCCTCGTGCTGCCGGCGCTGATCGCGGTCGGCGTGTATGCGCACTTTCGTCCGGCGGTGGTTTCGCACGTCGTCGCGGCGGCGAAGATGCGGCTCGATCTCGCCAGCTGGGCGTACGTGGGCGACGGCTCGCCGCTGGCACCTGCCGATGCGTCGACCTTGCCGGCGCTCGCGCCCGCGCCGACCGGCATCCCTGCTGCGCCGGCGATTCCGCCCGCACCCACCGGCATTCCCGGCACGTCGCGCGTACCGGCCAGCATTCCCGCGGCGTCCACACCGATGCCGGCCAGGATTCCGGATGTCCCGCGGCCGGCGCGGGCCCCGGCGCTCACCTCCACCGCGCGCACTGCGCCGCCAACCGCGCCGAGCGCGCCGCGGCGGCGAGACGCCAACGACAGCCTCGCGTCGCGCACGACTTCCGTCTGCACGCCGGAGATCGTCGACCGGGGACTATGCCGGCCCGAGCTGCGCTGACGCTCCGATCGGCCCCTGCTCCTAGCCCAATGGTGCGCGGCCTCCGCACGCGGGCTGCGACACCATGCGTGTCGCGGTCGGCCGCCTGCCCCTCTCGGCCCGTCGCATCCCCACTGCGTGGGGCCCCTGCTCCTAGCCGAGAGGGGCTACCTTCACCACCTCGTCGGCGGTGGTGAGGCCGGCGACGATCTTCATCGCGCCCGACACGCGCAGCGGCTTCATGCCTTCCTTGTACGCCTGCTCGCGGATCTTCGCGTCGTCGGCATGCTGGGTCATCAGCTTCCGGATCGCCGGCGTCATGAGCATGATCTCGTACAGGCCGACCCGTCCGTAGTAGCCCGTCATCCTGCACTCGAGGCAACCGACCGGGCCCATCACCTGCGCCGGCTTGTCCGCGCGCCAGGGCGAGGTCAGCATCTGCCAGGTCTCGTCGTCCGGCGGATCGGTCGGCTTCTTGCAATGCGGACACAACGTGCGTACGAGGCGCTGCGCCATGACGCCGAGCAGCGTCGAGCTGATGAGATACGGCGGCACGTTGAGGTCGAGCAGGCGCGTGACGGCGGTCGGCGCGTCGTTGGTGTGCAGCGTCGAGAGGACGAGGTGGCCCGTCAGCGCTGCCTGGACGGCCATCTCGGCGGTGTCGCGGTCGCGGATCTCGCCCACCATGATGATGTCGGGATCCTGGCGCAGCAGCGTGCGCACGCCATGCGCGAAATCGACGCCGATCGCCGGTTGCACCTGCATCTGGTTGAACGCGGGCTCGATCATCTCGATCGGATCCTCGATCGTGCACACGTTCACTTCGGGTGTCGCGAGCATGCGCAGCGACGAGTAGAGCGTGGTGGTCTTGCCCGAGCCCGTGGGGCCGGTCAGCAGCACCACGCCGTTGGGCTCGTTGATCATCTTCTCCCAGCGCTGGCGATCCTCGGCGGAGAAGCCGAGCTCGGAGAAGTCGCGCAGCAGCACCTCCGGGGTGAAGATGCGCATCACGATCTTCTCGCCGAACGCAGTGGGCATGGTCGAGATGCGCAGCTCGATCTCCTGGCCATCGGGGGCCACGGTCTTGATGCGCCCGTCCTGCGGGCGGCGCTTCTCGACGATCTCCATGCGCGCGAGGAGCTTCACGCGCGAGGTCATCGCGATCAGCACCGGGTTGGGGATCGCGTACACCTGATGCAGCACGCCATCGATGCGGAAGCGCACGAGCCCGACGTCGCGCCGCGGCTCGATGTGGATGTCGGACGCGCGCTGCTCGAAGGCGTACTGCCATAGCCAGTCGACGATGTGCACGACGTGGCTGTCGTTGGCGTCGAGCTGGCCGCTGCGACCCAGCTCGACCAGCTGCTCGAAGTTGCGCGCGAGCGAGAGCTCGCCGTGCGAGGTCTCCTGCGCCTTCTTCATCGAGCGCGCGAGGCTGTAGAACTCGCCCACGTAGCGCCGGATGTCCGCGGGATTCACGAACACGAGCTCGACCTTCAGGCGCAGGATCTTCTCGAGCTCGTCGGCCCACGAGCGCACGAAAGGCTCGGCGGTCGCGACCGTCAGGGTGTCGCGGCCGACCTCGATCGGCAGCACGCGATACCGCTCCGCGTACGCGTTCGACATCGTCTGCGTGACCGCGCCGAGATCGATCTTGAGCGGGTCGATGTGGCGATGCGGCACGCCGAGCTTCCCGGCAAGCCATTCGACCAGCCAGTCCGCATTCAACAGCCGATGCGGCGGGGCGAGCGAGCGCCACTTCTGGTCGGCGATCATCTCCAGCGGGTGCTCGAAGCGCTGGGTGCGCGAGCGTGCGAGCTTGTCCGCGTCCGCGGCCGAGACGAGGCCGTCGGCGACCATCAGCTTGAGAATGTCGTCGAGCCGCAGACGACGGTCGGACCCGCGACTGGCGGGCGCTTCGGGCCGGGTCTTGCCGGCCGTGGTGACGGGCGTGGCCATCCGCGCACTCTACCGCAGCGGGGGCGCCCGGTCCGCGCCGCGCGTCCCGTCGGGCGCGCCGGCGGGCGGCGGCGCATCCGCTCCGGAAGGCTGCACGACCTCCCCGGCGTTGCCTCCGAGGACCCTCGCACGCACCGCGGCTCGCGCTCTGCCTCCGGGGAACCCCGGAGGTCCCCCGGATGGGGCTAATGCGTCCCCTGCTCCGCCCCGTGCTGCGCGGTCGTGGGCGGCTCGCGCGAAGACTCGGGCGTGAGGTGGAACACCTCCCGCAGGTACGCGACATAGGACGGGTCGTAGTCCATCATCTTCGACGGCTCGTCGCTGATCTTGGCCACCGGCTGGCCGTTGCAGCGCGTCATCTTGATGACGACGTTGGTCGACTCGTAGCCGAGGTCGTTGGTGAGGTTCGTGCCGATGCCGAAGGCCGTCTGCACGCGCCCGCGGAAGTACTCGAAGAGGCGAATCGCGAGCGGCACGTTGAGCTGGTCGGAGAACACCATGGTCTTGGTGTGCGGGTCGATGCGCATCCTGAGATAGTGCTCGAGCAGCTTCTCGCCCCACTCGAACGGATCGCCCGAATCGTGGCGCACGCCGTCGAAGAGCTTGCAGAAGAACAGATCGAAGTCGCGCAGGAAGGCGTCCATGCCGAACACGTCGGAGAGCGCGATCCCGAGGTCGCCCCGGTACTCGCGCGCCCACATGTTGAACGCGAAGACCTGCGAATCGCGCAGGCGCGGCCCGACCGCCTGGCACGCCTGCAGGTATTCGTGCGCCATCGTGCCGAGCGGCGTGAGGCCGTGATCGAGCGCGAACCGCACGTTGCTCGTGCCCACGAACTTGGGCCCGATGCCGTCGCGCAGCGTGCGGATCACCTCGTCCTGCCACGCGCGGGAGAAGCGCCGGCGCGTCCCGTAGTCGGCAATCCGGAACACGGGGTCCTCGACGGCGTTGATCTGCGCGATCTTGGCCTGCAGCCGCCGCCGCCCTTCGGCGAAGTCGGGCTGCTGCTGCGTGTTGCGAAAGTAGATCTCGGTCACGATGGCGAGCACCGGCACCTCGAACAGGATCGTGTGCAGCCACGGCCCCTTGATCGCGATGTCGATCTCCGTCGCGCCGGGAATGCGGGAGACGTGAATGAAGCGCTCGTCGAGCTGGAACAGCCCGAGCAGATCGACGAAGTCGCTCTTGAAGAAGCGCCAGCTGCGCAGGTAGTCGAGCTCGCGCGGCGTGAAGCGCAAGCGGCACAGCATCCTGATCTGGTCCTGGATCTCGCTCACGTAGGGCGTGAGGTCGACCTGCGGATTGCGGCACTTGAACCGGTACTCGACGTGCGCGCCCGGAAAGTGATGCAGGACCACCTGCATCATGGTGAACTTGTAGAGGTCGGTGTCGAGCAGGGACTTGATGATCATCGCATGAGCGGCACGACGTCCCGCGCGCGTGCGGCGGCGAGACCGCATGTTACCGCGCTTCCCGGGTATGATGCGCGGGCGCGAGGCCATCCATGATCGTCAATTGCGTCGTCTACCAGCAGGGCCGCAAGGTGGCGGACATCCCGCCAGCCGACATCAGCGAGTACGTCCATCGCGAGGACACGTTCGTGTGGGTCGCCCTCGCGAACGCGCCGGCCGAGGAGTTGCAGCAGATGGCGGAAGAGTTCGGGCTGCATCCGCTCGCGCTCGAGGACGCGCTCAAAGGCCACCAGCGGCCCAAGATCGAGGAATACGACGACTGCGTGTTCGTGGTGCTGCACGCCGTCGAGGCCGATCCGGCCGATCCCGCGCAGGTGCGCGTAGGCGAAATCCACGTGTTCGTGGGCAAGAACTACGTGCTGTCGATCCGCCATCGCACCGAGCGGGGCTTTGCCGACGTGCGCGCTCGCGCCGAGCGCGAGCCCGAATTGCTGCGCTTCGGCTCGACCTACGTCCTGTATGCGCTGATGGACGCGGTGGTCGACCGCTACTTCCCCGTCATCGACGCGCTGTCGAACGAGCTCGAGGGCATCGAGGAATCGCTGTTCGACGGCACCTCGAGCCAGGGCAAGATCCAGGACCTGTACGCCCTGAAGCGTCGGTTGATGGTGCTGCGACACGCGGTGGTGCCGCTCATGGAAGCGGTGGGCAAGCTCTACGGCGGGCGCGTGCCGGCGCTCTTCGTCGGCATGCAGGACTATTACCGCGACGTGTACGACCACCTCGCGCGCATCGCCGCGTCGATCGAGAGCATTCGTGAAATGCTGACCACGGCCATTTCGGTGAATATCGCGCTGATCAGCCTTTCCGAAAGCGAGGTCACCAAGCGCCTCGCCGCGTGGGGCGCGCTGATCACCGTGCCGACGCTCATCGCCGGCATCTACGGCATGAACTTCAGGCACATGCCCGAGCTCGACTGGGTGAGCGGCTATGCGTATGCGCTCGTCCTGATGGTGATCGTCGACGGCCTGCTGTTCTGGCGTTTCCGCCGCGTGGGCTGGATCTAGAGCGCGACGGCCGGCGATCACGGCCCGGCACGCCGCCGGCCACGGCGCTGCGCATCGCGCTCGCGGCGACGCGCACTGCTTTCGTCGACCACCGGGATCACGCGCCTGCCCTCGACCGGCACCGGCCACGACGGCTGCAGCGTGACGTGGCGGATGTCGAACCGCTCGGCGAGCAGGCGCGACGCCGCCGCCAGCGTCTGCGGCCAGCGCGCGCCGTCGACGATCGTGAGATGCGCGGACAGTGCGACGCGCTCCGGCGCCATGTGCCACACGTGCAGGTCGTGCACGCCCGACACGTTGGGCAGGCCCGCGAGCGCCTGGCCGATGGCGTCGAAGGACAGATGCTGCGGCACCTGCTCCATCAGCACCTGCGTGGACTGGCGCAACAGCTCCCACGTCGAGCGCAGGATGAGCAGCGCGACCACCACCGACAGGATCGGATCGATGGGATACCAGCCGGTGTAGCTGATCACCGCGCCGGCGGTGATCGCCGCCACGGAACCGAGCAGGTCGCCCATCACGTGGACCAGCGCGGCGCGGGTATTGAGCCCGCCGCCGGAGCGCGCGAGCATCCACGCCACGACGATGTTCACCACCAGACCCACGACCGCGATACCGACCACGGTGGAACCCGCCACCGCCGCCGGCGCGAGCAGGCGCTGCACGGCTTCCACCGCGATCCACACGATGAGTGCGAGCATCGCGAGGGCGTTGATGAACGCGGCGAGCACCTCGGCGCGCGCGTAACCGTACGACGCGCGGGTCGACGGCGGTCGGCGCGCGACGGCGGTGGCGATCAACGCCACGATGAACGCAGCCGCATCGGTCGCCATGTGCCCCGCGTCCGAGATCAGCGCGAGCGAATGCGCCCACCAGCCCCCGAGCGCCTCGACGACGGCGAAGCCGCCCGTGAGCAGCAGCGCCACCCAGAGCGCGCGCCGGCTGGCGTCGTGGTGATCGTGTGGCCCGGGCGGGTCGCCGCGCGCGTGATCGTGGTCGTGCGCCTGGTGGTCGTGCCCGTGATGTTGTCGGTTCGCGCACGTGCGGATGAGCCGTCCGGTGGGGATGTCGTCCCGAAGAAAGCATTGTGCAGGGGCGCTTCGGTCGGGGCAATCGAACGGGCCGCGCGGGAGGCTCGACCTCCATCCCGCGCCCGGCCGCGGGCCGCCGGGGGCGCGAACCGTTGGTCACTGCTCGCGCAGACGCACGGGCCCCTGCAGCTCCGGGTGGCGGGCCGTGCAGCCGGCATAGAACGCGGCGATCGCGCCCATGTCGACGGCCGCATCGCCGGTCAGCGTGAGGTACGTCGCGATCCCGACCTCCCGCCTGCGGTAATCGATGAATGCAAGCCCGAGCGGCAACCCCGTCGCGAGGGCGAGATGATAGAAGCCGCTCTTCCAGTAGTCGGTGCGCGAGCGCGTGCCCTCGGGCGCGATCACGAGGCGCAACACCGGTGACCGCGCGAACTCGTCGCGCAGTTGCTCGGTGAGGCCGTGCCGCCGGCTGCGATCGACGGCAATGCCGCCGATGCGCAACAGGAACCCGCGCACCGGCCAGCGGAACAGCGAATCCTTGCCGATCCAGCGCACGGGAAACGCCACGACCCACTTCGCGAGCAGCCCGACGAAGAAGTCCCAGTTGGACGTATGCGGTGCGATGACGACCACGCACTGTGCCGGCACCGGTTGCGATAGCACCACGCGCCAGCCGAAGACATGCAGCGCGCGCCACGCCCAGCGCGCAAGCCACCGTGCTTCGTGCGAAGGCCGGTAATCGCGCTCGTCGTCGCGTGCGGTGCGGACAGTGGCGATCGGATTCGGCATGAGTCGAGGCGCCCGGAGTCTAGCAAGCCCCGCCGTGGAGGGCGAGCCGCAGTCGCGCGCGATGCGCGAGCGCACCGTTCCCGGTGGCGATCAGCCCGCCGCGCGGCCGCCCGACGGCGGGCTGATCGGCCGCGCAGCAGTTGCCCCGGCCGGGGGCACGCCTATCTACCCGGTAAAATGCGGATCATGCTCGAAGTCCTTGCCGATCCCGATCTTCGCGCGCTCGCCCGGCGCATCGATGCCGTGCTGCCGCAGACCCAGTGCGGGCGCTGCGGCTACGACGGTTGCGCGCCCTACGCGCAGGCCGTGGCGGAAGGCGAAGCCCTCAACCGTTGTCCTCCGGGCGGCGAGAGCGGCCTCGCGCGGATCGCCGCGATCGTCGGTCGCCCCGTCGGTCGCGCCGGACGCGAGCCTCGGCACGCCGGGACCGCTGCAGGTCGCGCGCATCGACGAGACGTGGTGCATCGGCTGCACGCTGTGCCTGCAGGCGTGCCCGGTCGATGCGATCGCGGGCGGCGCGAAACGCATGCACGCGGTGATCGACGCGCTGTGCACGGGATGCGAGCTGTGCATCGCGCCGTGTCCGCTCGACTGCATCCGCATGGCACCCGCAGGACGCACGTGGAGCGCGGCCGATGCCGATGCCGCGCGCGCCCGGCACGCGCAGCGCAACGCACGCGTGAACGCCGACGCGTCGTGCACGGATGCGCCGATGCGCGTGCAGACACCCGCTCGCGACGCACTGACGGCGGACGAGCGTCGCGCCGCCGTGGCGGATGCGCTCGCGCGCGCCCGTGCGCGCCGGCAGGTCGCGTCCGCACCCGGCCGATCGCGCGGCGCCGGAATGAGCCCGCGCAAGCGCCGCGCCATCTTCGAACGGCTGCGCGCCGCCAACCCCCATCCGCGCTCGGAGCTCGCGTATTCGACGCCGTTCGAGCTGCTGGTCGCCGTCGTGCTGTCCGCGCAATCGACCGACAAGGGCGTGAACAAGGTGACCGCGGTGCTCTTTCCCGTGGCGAACACGCCCGCGAAGATCGCGCGCCTGGGCGTGCGAGAAGCTGCAGCCGTATCTGCAGAGCCTCGGGCTCTTTCGCACCAAGGCGAAGAATGTCGTTGCCCTCGCGCAGGCGATCGAGCACGAGCACGGCGGCGAAGTGCCGGCGGATTTCGCTGCCCTCGCGAAGCTCCCCGGCGTCGGGCGCAAGACCGCCAACGTCGTGCTCAACACCGCGTTCGGACAGCCGACGATTGCGGTGGACACGCACGTCTTCCGCGTCGCCAACCGCACCGGGCTCGCGCCCGGAAAGGACGTCGAGGAGGTGGAGCAGAAGCTGCTCAAGGCCGTGCCGGAGGAGTTCCGCCTCCATGCTCATCACTGGCTGATCCTGCACGGGCGCTACATCTGCGTCGCGCGGGCTCCGAAGTGCGGCGAGTGTCCCATCCGCGACCTGTGCGAATACCGCCGACAAGACGGCGTGAGGGCGCCGGGCGCGCCCGAGCGCGAACACCGGAGTGCGCAGCACGAAGGTCGTCCAATCTAGGGCTTGCGCATGTTCACTCCCAGCCGCGACGAGGCGCGCCGCTTCCTGGTCGACGCCTGGAGCAAGCGCAAGGCCGGTGCGCCGATGTCGTCGCTCGAAACCATGGCTGCCGACATCATCGCGCTGCATCCGGAATACCTGCCTGCGCTCGAGGATCCCGAACGCCACGCTCGATCGCGACTACCGGCCCGAAAGCGGCGACATCAATCCGTTCCTGCACCTCTCGCTGCATCTCGCCGTCGCGGAGCAGCTCGCGATCGACCAGCCGCCCGGGTTGCGCGCGCAATTCGAGCGGCTGCGCGACGCACGCGGCGACGAGCACGCCGCGCTGCACGCGGTGGTCGAATGCCTCGGTGAAGTGATCTGGGCCGCGCAACGCCACGGCAAGCCGCCGGACGCCGCCCTCTATCTCGCGTGCCTCGCGCGGCAGCGGTGAGCGCGAAACGACGAAGGCGCCCGCAGGCGCCTTCGTGCGGACAGCAAGCGGGTCGCGTTACTTCGCGGTGTTCCTCACCACCGGCGCTTGCGAGGCGTAGTACGCCGCGACGTTGTCGATGTCGGCGGTGGTGAGCGGTGCCGCCATGCCCGCCATGATCGGATTCTTGCGCCGGCCGGCCTTGTAATCGCGCAAGGCCTTGGCGAGATAGTCGGGATACTGCCCGCCGAGCTTCGGATAATCCGCGACCTGGCTGTTGCCGTCGACGCCGTGGCACGCGGCGCAGACTTCCTTGACCTTCGTGGCGCCAGCGGCGATGTCGGCGGCGTTGGCGGCGCCCGCGCCGAGCACGGCGGTGGCGAGGGCGGCGAAAAGGAGGCTTCGTTGGCTCATGAGTCGCTTCGTCCCGGTCCGTTTCATTTGGCCGCCGTCGCGGTGGCGCCCTGCGAGTAGTACGCGGCGAGATCCGCCATGTCCTGGTCGGAGAGCGACGCTGCGATCGCGCGCATCGATGGATGACTGCGATCGCCGTTCTTGTACTCCTTGAGCGCGGCCACGATGTAGGCGCCGTGCTGGCCGATGATGCGCGGCACCTTGTACACCTCCGGGAACGCCGTCTGCCAGCCCGGGATCTCGTGGCAGCCGGCGCACATCGCCGATCTTGGCCCGGCCCTTGGCCGGGTCGCCCGCCGGGGCCGGCGCCTGCGCGAGCGCCGCCGAACCGACAGCCACAGCGCACGATGCGATCGCGGCCCTTGCAAAAAAGAGGGTCTTGTTCATTTGTCCAGAATGGGAGAAGGTCGGCGCCGGCCTGCCGATTGCGGCTGGGGGCGAAAAAGCCCCGCGATTCTAGGGGGTTGCACGAGACCGGTCAAACCCGGCCCACGCCGCGCGCGCATCGGACCGGCTTCGTGCCGCGCCCTCCGTATTCGCCCTCGGGGCGGCCCTTCGGGCTCATGCGGCACGAGCGCACGTCAGCGCTCGAGATACTTCTTCTTGTCGCGCACGTCCTTCCATTCCTCCGCATCGGGGGGAGCAGGCTTGCGCTCGATGATCGGCTTCCACGCCTTCGACAGCTCGGCGTTGAGCGCGATGAACTCCTGCTGGTCGGGCGGCACGTCGTCCTCGGCGAAGATCGCCTCGACGGGACATTCGGCCACACACAGCGTGCAGTCGATGCACTCGTCGGGATCGATGACGAGGAAGTTCGGCCCTTCCCGGAAGCAGTCGACGGGACACACGTCGACGCAGTCGGTGTACTTGCAGCGGATGCAGCTTTCGGTGACGACGTAAGTCATTGCTCGGCCCGGCGCGAAAACGTCGATTTTAGCAAACGCCGCCGCGCCTGAGACGCCGCATCCGGGTATCCCGCTGCTTGCGCGCGCATCGCGCTTCCGCTACCGTTGATTTCGATCCGTCCGGACAGCGCCCGCAGCGCGCCGAGTGCGCGCCGCGAGCGGGCATCATCAGAGGAATCCATGAGCGAGAACATCAAGCACGTCACCGACGCGAGCTTCGAGCAGGAGGTGCTCCAGTCGAGCACACCGGTCCTGGTCGATTACTGGGCCGAGTGGTGCGGCCCCTGCAAGATGATTGCGCCGGTGCTGGAGGAGGTCGCCCGCACGTACGCCGGCCGCCTGACCGTGGCCAAGCTCGACGTCGACGCCAACCCGCAGATCACCGGCCAGTTCGGCATCCGCGGCATTCCTACGCTGATCCTGTTCAAGGATGGGAAGGTGCACGCGCAGAAGGTCGGCGCGCTTTCGAAAGCGCAGCTTACGACCTTTGTTGACAGCAACCTCTGAACCCGTTAACCTGATCTTCGTGCTCGCGGAGCCGCCCTCCCCCTAGGGGCGGCTCTCGCACCACAGTCAAAGAGCGCCGCACGACCGCTTCGGCCCCAACGCCCGGGCCGGCTTCCCTGGCGCCACGTTCCCACATTGCTCTATCGCGGCCACCGGCCGCCTGTTCGTCCATCCGCCGCACCCTCCTTCCGCACGCCTGCCGTCCAGCCGACCATGCATCTGTCCGAACTCAAATCCAAGCCCGTCACGGAGCTCGTCGAGATCGCCAACGCGAACGAGCTCGAAGGCGCCAACCGGATGCGCAAGCACGACCTCATCTTCGCCATGCTCAAGCAGCAGGCGAAGAAGGGCGAAAGCATCTTCGGAGACGGCACGCTCGAAGTGCTGCCCGACGGCTTCGGCTTCCTGCGCTCGCCCGACACGAGCTATCTCGCGGGCACCGACGACATCTACATCTCGCCCTCGCAGATCCGTCGCTTCAACCTGCACACCGGCGACACCATCGAGGGCGAGATCCGCACGCCCAAGGACGGCGAGCGCTACTTCGCGCTGGTCAAGGTCGACAAGGTCAACGGCGAGCCGCCGGAGAACGCCAAGAGCAAGATCCTGTTCGAGAACCTGACGCCGCTCTTTCCCGACGAGCCGCTCATCCTCGAACGCGACATCAAGGCGGAAGAGAACATCACCGGGCGCATCATCGACATCATCGCGCCCATCGGCAAGGGTCAGCGCGGATTGCTGGTGTCTTCGCCCAAGTCCGGCAAGACCGTCATGCTGCAGCACGTCGCCCACTCGATCGCTGCGAATCATCCCGAGGTGGTCCTCATCGTGCTGCTCATCGACGAGCGACCCGAGGAAGTGACCGAAATGCAGCGCTCGGTGCGCGGCGAGGTCGTGTCCTCGACGTTCGACGAGCCGGCCACCCGTCACGTGCAGGTCGCGGAGATGGTGATCGAGAAGGCCAAGCGCCTGGTCGAGCACAAGAAGGACGTGGTGATCCTGCTCGACTCGATCACCCGCCTCGCGCGCGCCTACAACACCGTCGTGCCCGCGTCGGGCAAGGTGCTGACGGGCGGCGTCGATGCCAACGCGCTGCAGCGCCCGAAGCGCTTCTTCGGCGCGGCGCGCAACATCGAGGAAGGCGGCTCGCTCACGATCATCGCCACCGCGCTCATCGACACGGGCTCGCGGATGGACGACGTGATCTACGAGGAATTCAAGGGCACGGGCAACATGGAAATCCACCTCGACCGCCGCATGGCCGAGAAGCGGATCTACCCGGCCATCAACGTGAACCGGTCGGGCACCCGCAAGGAAGAGCTCCTGCTCAAGCCCGAGATCCTCCAGAAGGTCTGGATCCTGCGCAAGCTGCTGTATCCGATGGACGAGCTCGAGGCAATGGAATTCCTGCTCGACAAGGTGAAGCAGACGAAGTCGAACGCGGACTTCTTCGACTCGATGCGCCGGGGCTGAACGCCGGCCTCCGCGGGTCGACCACTCGCTGCGTTCGCAATCGACGAAGCCGGGCGCCGCATCCGCGACGCCCGGCTTCGCTTCGTTGCTCCGTTCGGCTGGATCGGCCCCTGCTCCGTGTCGCAGGGGCCTCGCCGTCTACAGCAGCTTGTTCTCGTGACAGGTGTCGCAGCGCACCTGCGCGCCCCGCTGCAAGGTCACGCTGCGCGTGCCGCTTTCGTTCGACGGCAGCACACGCGTGGTCGCCACCCGGGCGAGCACGGACCCCTGCCCCTTCATGCCATGACAGGTGCGACAGCTGTCGAGCCTCCGCTCGGCGAAGTCGCCGTGGTCGCGCGTCCAGCGCGCATCGTTGACCGGGTGCATGCCGTGCGGTCCGTCGAGCGTGAGTCCGAGCGAGCCGGCGGCGTGGCACGTCGTGCACTCGGTGAGCGTGCCCGTGTGCCCCTGCAGCTGCTGCGCAGCGACGTTGTCGTTCGCCGCCGGGTTCGGGTTCGGCCACTCGGCGTGCGTGCTGCCGTGACAGTTCTGGCAGGCCACGCCGCCGTGACCCTTCGAGAGGCGATACAGCACCTCGTTCTCCGCGAAGCGCGAGGCGGGCGACGCGATCATCGAGACGCTTGCGGCGCGTGCGCTGCTGCGTCCGTAGGCGAGCAGATTGCGGATGCCGTCGGACGCGACCACCTGGTCCGTGCGATCCATCGTCGTCACGCTCTTCGCGTCGCCGACGTGGCACGACTGGCACTTCGGCTCCATCGCCCAGGGCACGCGGCGCGTGAGATCGAGCCCGCCGCCCGTGGGCAGGCCCGCGGTGAAGTCGTTGCCGACCTGCTTCATGTCGCCGTGGCAATCCTGGCAAACGACGCCGCCATTGGCCATCGCGCCGCGCAGGCACTTGGTCTGCTTGCCCGGATGGCACTGATAGCAGGTGCTCTGCAAGACGTCCTGGACCGTCGCTGCCGTACGCAGGAGATCGCCGGGCAAAGGCATCTCGGGGAAGAGCGCCGTGTGCTGCCCGTGGTTCGCGTGCATGGCGCGCGACATCGAGATGTGCCGCGTCTGCTGCCGTCCGCTTTCGCCGATCGTCGTCTCGTTCACGGGGCCGACCTGCGCGAGATCGAGCGCGGGCGAGTAGTGGCATTGCGAGCACTGGATGGCGCGCCGCAGCGTCCAGGCACGAGGCCTCGGTGCCGGACCTGCACGGCAGCGGCGTGCCGTCGACGCTGGACGTGTACTGCGCACCGAACTTCGCGTCGTGCAGGCGCAGGATGTTGATCTTGGCCGCGTTGTTCGCCTTGTCGGGGCCCGGTGCGCTCTCTTCGGTGGCGACCGCCCACGGCGTCCCGTTCGAGTAGTTCCGGACTGTCGCAAAGACAGCCGCGACGCCGTCCACGCCGTTGTGGCAATTGCGACAGTCGGCTTCCGATGCCACGGGCAGCACGATGTCGAGGCTCGCGCGCACGTTCGCGGGCTTGGTCTGGTCGGCGCCCTTCGGTGCAGCCTGCACGCGCATCAGCGGATACGGGTTCGAGCGCCCGGCATCGTCGACGGGCAGGATGGGAATGCCGTCCGCCGAGAACCAGCGCGCCCCCGTCACCGTCGTGCCGAACGGGAAGCCCGCGAAGAACGGCAGGTCCGCGTCGTAGCGGTTGAACTTCTGCGGCACGTTGCTCGGGCTCGGCATCTTCTGCTGCGCGGCGGCGAGGGCGGGGAGCTTGGCCGGATCCGGAACCGGCAGGCCGGTGTCCTGCGCGATGGGGTCGAACAGATCGAGCACCGCACCGGGGTAGAGCGCGCGATACGCGAGCCCGCCGAGCGTTCCGGTCGTTGCCTCCGGGCAATGGCGCCGGCTGCCAGAAGTTCGACTTCAGCCCTGTCGTCGCCACGTTGCCGGTGTTGAGGGAGCCTGCGCCGGCCGGATCGATCGTGCTCGAGGTCGACAGATAAGCCACGTCCACTTCCGCGTCCGTCAGCAGCCTCGGCTTGGTCGTCGCGGTGCCGGGCTGCAGCACCTGCGCATGCACGACGTTGAACGGCGGCAGGATCGAGAACACCTGGTAATCGAGATCGGCGCAGTGCATCCCGAGATCGTTGCTCGCCAGCACGCGCCACGGTGCGCTCGAACCGGTCGAGGTCGGAGGCGGCGTGCTCGAACTCCCCGATACGGTGACTTCGACGGTGACCGTGTGCTCCCGGTCGCTCACGCGCACCACGGCCTTGCCGGAGCCTCTTGCCCGTAATCACGAGCGTTGCACCGGACAGCGCGGCGGTTGCGATCGCGGGCGCCGACGACACGGCACGAACGGATCCCGACGCACCACTCACCCGCACCTTGGCCTGCGCACCGATCGACAGCGCGACCGAGCTCACCGACACGCGCAGCTCCTCCGCCGACGCGACCGAGACCCACAGCATCGCCGCGCACAACGCCAGCACCCATTGCGCCCATCTGTGTTGCATGACGACTCCCCCGCGGTAGTTGTTCACCTCGTGCGTCGCCTCGCATGCGCGAGCACGCGAAGCACGGTCCTTCGGGATGCAGCGTATGCAACGGACCTGAACGGATCCTGAACGCGGGGTTCCTGCGACCCGGTACCGCATGCGCACCTGCAGGCGCCGCGTGCGATCGCTGCGCGCGATTGCGGGCGCCGCAACGAATGTCGTAGCCTTATGCGGTGCGTGTCCTGCTCATCGAAGACGATGCGACGTTGGCATCCGCGATTCGCGAATACCTGTCGCGCAAGTGCTGCACCGTCGACCACGCGCGCACCCTGGCGGAGGCACGCGCGTGCCTTTCCGCACCCCACGACATCGTCGTGCTCGATCTCGGGCTGCCCGACGGCGACGGGCTGGCGCTGCTGCCGGCGCTGCACGCGAAGCCCGATGCGCCGGCGGTGCTCATCCTGACCGCGCGCGATCGGCTGTCCGACCGGATACGCGGCCTCGATGCGGGCGCCGACGATTACCTCGTGAAGCCCTTCGACCTGCCCGAAGTCGCGGCGCGACTGCGGGCGCTCGCACGCCGACGCACCGGAAGACGGGTACCGCGCATCGAGATCGGCGCCGTGATCATCGATCCCGCCACCCACGAGGTCACGCTCGGCGGCGTGCCCGTCGCGCTGACGGCGCACGAATACGCGATCGCCGAAACCCTCGCGCAACAGCCGCGGCGCGTATTCAGTCGCACGCAGCTCGAAGAGGCGATCTACGCGCTCGACGCGGCCGGCGCCGGCAGCAACGTCGTCGAGGTGTACGTGTCGCGCCTGCGCAGGAAGCTCGGGCGCGACGCCATCCGCACGGTGCGCGGCTTCGGTTACCAGTGGGGCACTGCCGAAGCGGCGCCGGCGCAGGCAGCGGGATGAACCTGCGTGCAACGGGATCGGTCACCCGCGGGCTCGCGCGCAGCCTGCTCGCGGGGGTGACGCTGCTGTGGCTCGCAGGGGTGATCGGCAGCGGCTTCGTGCTCAAGGGCCTCATCGATCGCAGCTCCGATCACGAGCTCGAGGAAAGCGGCGCGGTCCTGATGTCCCTCGCCACCTCCACCGACGACCTCGTGTTCGCGACGGCGATTCTCGGGCGCAGCCTTGCCGAGCCCGACCAGGGCGGCGCGCGGGCGCGCTACGCGTTCGTGATCCGCGACGCGGCCGGAACGGTCCTGCTCAAGTCGCACAACGCCGGCCCGGAGTTGCTGCACGTTCCGTTGCGCCAGGGCCTCGCCGATGCCGGCCCGTGGCGGGTAGCGACGCTCGTCGATCCCGTGCGCAAGCGCTTCCTGCACATGGCCGATCCGGTCAGCGAGCGCAACGAGGAATTGATGACGTCGATGCTGGGGCTGATGGTGCCCCTTGCGGCGCTCCTCGCGTTCGTCACGTTCATCGTGTTCCGCGCATCCCGCTCGCTGGTCCAGCAGGTGGAGCGCACGGCGAGCGCCGTTTCGGAGCAGGATCCGCGGGCCCTGCGCTTCCTGCCGCTCACCGGAGTCGTCACGGAAATGCGACCTGCGGTGGAAGCGACGAATCGGCTGCTCGCCCGCCTCGCCGAGGCGCTCGAAACCGAACGGACCTTCACCTACAACAGCGCCCACGAGTTGCGCACGCCGATCGCCGGCGCGCTCGCGCAGGCGCAGCTCCTCGCCAGCATGGCGGATTCCGCGGCCATGCGCGAGCGCGCGCGAGACGCTGGTGCAGGCGCTCACGCGACTCGCACGCCTCGCCGAGCGGCTGCTGGCACTGGCGCGCGCGGAGGGGGGCGCCCCGCTCGCGACGCAATCCGTCGATCTGGACACGGTGGTCAGGCTGGTGGCGCAGGAGTTCGAGCACGAGGCACGCGCGCGCGGCTGCCGGCTCGTCGCCGACGCCCGGCCCGCGCGGGTGCGCGGCGATCTCGACGCCATCGGCCTCGCGATGCGCAACCTGGTCGAGAATGCGCTGGTGCACGCCGGGCCGCGAACCACGGTGCGCCTCGCGTGCGGCAGCGACGGCGTCCACGCGCGCATCGCCGTGATCGACAACGGCCCGGGTGTGGCCAGGGAGGAGCTCGGCTCGCTCGTCAAGCGCTTCAGCCGCGGGCGCGTCTGCGGCCGGAAGCGGTGCCGGATTGGGGCTCGCCATCGTCGACACGCTGGCGCATCGCATGGGCGCCAAGCTCATCCTGCTGAGTCCCCCGCCGGGGGCCGCCACGGGGTTCGAGGCGCGGCTGGAATGGCGCCAGTCGTCCCGGGCTCCCAAGGCGCCCCTTGCAAGCGGCGAGCACGGCACCATCTAGACCGCGTTGCCCCGGACGTGCGGGTCGTGGCATAATTACCGATTGACCGGGTCGCCTGCCGCCATTGCATCTGCGGCACCCGCCGTGAGCACCCGGACCGCGGAAGCGAGGACATCATGAAGAGCGACATCCACCCGAAGTACACCGAGATCCAGGTCACCTGCAGCTGCGGGAATACCTTCACCACGCGCTCCACGGTCGGCAAGCCGCTGCACGTCGAAGTCTGCTCGTCGTGCCACCCGTTCTACACCGGCAAGCAGAAGGTCATGGACACCGCGGGCCGGGTCGAGAAATTCCGTCAGCGCTACGGGTCGAAGTCCTCCGGCACGGCTGCCTGAACCCGCTCGGCAGGCGCGGCGAGCCGCGAGAAGTGCAGGCCACCCGCCCACCGACACCCAGGAAAAAGGCAGCTTCGGCTGCCTTTTTTGTTAGCCCAACCGCCCGCATGCCGCCCCGCCTGCAGCCCAGCCCGTTCACTGCAGCGCCCGCCGTCGATCCCGCGAACCTGAGCCCGTCGGGCAGGTGGCGCGCGGTGAAGCAGCTCGGGCTCGTTCTCCTGTGCGCGGCGTGGATCGTCTTCGGGCTCGTGGGTCACGACCCGTGGAAGACGGAAGACGCCACGACCTTCGGCGTCGCGTGGGACATGATGAACGGCGGCCCCGTGCTCGCGCCTACGCTGATGGGCGAAGCCTACGCGGACCACCCTCCGCTCGTGTACGGGCTCGCGGCACTGTCCGGGACGCTCTTCCGCCCGTGGCTCGACGCACACGATGCGGCGCGGCTCGCGGTCAGCGTGTTCCTCACCGCCACGCTCCTGCTGCTCGCGCACGCCGCGCGGCAGGTCGCGGGCCGGGCGATGACGTGGCTGCCGGTGCTGATCTTCATCGGGTCCATCGGATTGTGGGACCGCGCGCATCTGCTCTCGCCCGAGCTCGGGCTGCTGCTCGGGCTCGCGCTTGCCCAATTCGGCTGGGCCCTGTTCGCTGCGCGACCCGCGACGGCGGGCGCCGTGATCGGCCTGGGCGCGGTCGTCGCGTTCCTGTCGGACGGCTTCCTGGGACCGCTCTGGATCGCGGCCACCGCGATCCTGTCTGCCCGTGCTGTTTGCGCAGTGGCGAGCGCGCGCGTACGGCGTCTGCTGCGCGATCGCGCTCGCACTCGCCGCCGTCGGCATCGGCGCCTGGCCGGCCTACCTCGCCTGGGCCGCGCCCGCGCATCTCGCGCAATGGTGGCAGGGTCAGCACGTCGGCGACTACTTCGCGCCCCTCGCCGCGCCGGAGCAGGCCGCCGCCCCCCTGTACGTGCTCAAGAACATCCCCTGGTTCACGTGGCCGGCCCTGCCCCTCACCGCGTGGACACTGTGGACCCGCGGCCGCGGCTTCAACGGCGGCATGGGCAGCGCCGCGGTCCAGATCCCGCTCACCCTCGCAGTCGCCATCCTGGTCGAGCTGCTCGTCATGCCCGAGCCGCACCCGACCGACCTCATGATGCTGATCCTGCCGCTGTCGCTTCTCGGCGCGCTGGAAGTCGATACGCTCAAGCGGGGGTTCTCCGGTGCGCTCGACTGGTTCGGCATCCTCACCTTCGGTCTGCTCGCCGCGCTCGCGTGGTGGACATGGTGGGATGCGTACCTGCACGGCATGTCGCCGCCGATCGCGCGCGCGTTTCGCGACACGGTAGCGGGCTATCACCCGTCGTTCCACGGCCGAGCGGTGCTCGCGTGCGTGTTGCTCACCGTGCTCTGGCTCGTGCTCGTCCGCCCCGCGCGGCGCTCGAACCGCCGCGCGATCCTGAACTGGGCCGCCGGCACGACGCTGCTGTGGACGATGTACATGACGATCTGGCTGCCCTACCTCGATTCGCGCCGCACGTATCGCCACGTCGCGGAAGCCGTCGCCGCGCACCTCGCCGCGCGACGCGTGCGTCGACAGCGTCAACGTGGGCGAGCCGCAACGGGCGCTGTTCTATTATTTCGGCGGCATCAGGACGCGGCCCGTCGCCGGCGCATCCGACGCCACCTGCCCCACGCTGCTGGTCCAGTACGCGCGCCCGGACAGCGGGCCCCCGCAGGCGGGACCGGCAGGCTGGACGCCGGTCTGGCAGGGGGGCCGGCGCGGCGACGACACCGAGCGGTATGTCGTGTACGCTCGCAGCCCGCAGACATCCGCAGCGATTCCGGAGCGCACCCAGTGAGGTTCATCGACGAAGCGACGATCGAGGTCATCGCCGGCAACGGCGGCAACGGCTCGGCGAGCTTCCGGCGCGAGAAGTTCGTGCCGCGCGGCGGGCCCGACGGCGGCGACGGAGGTCGGGGCGGCAGCATCTACGCCGTTGCCGATCGCAACATCAACACGCTCATCGACTACCGCTATGCGCGCATCCATCGCGCGCGCAGCGGCGAGAACGGGCGCGGCGCGGACCAGTACGGCAAGGGCGCGGAGGACATCACGCTGCGCGTGCCGGTGGGCACCGTCGTGACCGACGCCGATACCGGTGCGCTCGTGGCCGACCTCGCGGCGCACGAGCAGCGCGCGTTGCTCGCGAAAGGCGGCAAGGGCGGACTCGGCAACATCCACTTCAAGTCGAGCACCAACCGCGCGCCGCGGCAGTTCACGCCCGGCGAGCCCGGCGAGCAGCGCCGCCTGCGTCTCGAATTGCGCGTGCTCGCGGACGTCGGCCTGCTCGGCCTCCCGAACGCCGGAAAGAGCACGTTCATCCGCGCGGTTTCCGCAGCCCGGCCCAAGGTCGCCGACTACCCGTTCACGACGATGGCGCCGAACCTCGGCGTGGTGCGCACCGATGCCAGCCGCAGCTTCGTGGTCGCCGACATCCCGGGACTCATCGAGGGCGCGGCCGAAGGCGCCGGCCTCGGACACCAGTTCCTGCGCCACCTGCAACGCACGCGCCTGCTGCTGCACATCGTGGACATCGCGCCGCCCGATCCCGAGGCCGATCCGGTGCGCGATGCGAAGTCGATCGTCGAGGAGCTGCGTCGCTACGACGAAGCGCTGCATCGCAAGCCGCGCTGGCTGGTGCTCAACAAGATGGACCTGATCGCGCCGGAAGAACGCGACGCGCGCGTCGCGGATTTCGCGTCGGCGCTGGGCTGGAGCGGGCCGGTGTTCGCCATCGTCGCGCTGTCCGGCGAGGGCTGCCGCGAGCTCGTGTATCGCATGCAGGACTGGCTCGACGCGCATCCGGGGCTTGCTGCGGAAGATGAAGCGGCTGCCGCGAACGGACCCGGCTCCGATGCGAGCGCGCAGGATGCCCGTGCGAGCACGCAGGACGCGCCGGGGCACGGCGACGACGACGCATCGTCCACGCAAGGGCAGGCGTGATGGCCGCGCATGGGAGCGTCGTCGCGCAGGCGAAGCGACTCGTGGTCAAGGTCGGCTCGAGCCTCGTCACCGACGAAGGGCGCGGCCTCGATCACGATGCGGTCGGTCGCTGGGCTGCGGAGATCGCGGCACTCGAAGCCCAGGGTCGCGAGGTCGTGCTGGTGTCCTCGGGCGCGATCGCAGAAGGCGTGAAGCGCCTCGGCTGGAAGACGCGCCCATCCGCGATCCACGAATTGCAGGCCGCCGCCGCGGTGGGCCAGATGGGCCTCGTGCAGGCCTACGAGCGCGCGTTCGCGGCGTACGACCGTCACACCGCGCAGATCCTGCTCACGCACGAGGACCTCGCCGACCGCCGGCGCTATCTCAACGCGCGCTCGACGCTGCTCACCTTGCTCCGGCTCGGCGTCATTCCGATCATCAACGAGAACGACACGGTCACCACCGACGAGATCCGTTTCGGCGACAACGACACGCTCGGCGCGCTCGTCACGAATCTGGTCGAAGCCGACGTGCTCGTGCTGCTCACCGACCAGCAGGGGCTCTACACCGCCGATCCGCGCAAGGACCCGGGCGCGACCCTCGTCGCGCAAGCGAAGGCCGGCGATCCCGCCCTCGAGGCGATGGCCGGCGGCGCGGGCAGCGCGCTCGGTCGCGGCGGCATGCTCACCAAGGTGGTCGCGGCCAAGCGCGCCGCCCGTTCCGGTGCGTCCACCGTGATCGCGTGCGGGCGCGAGCCCGACGTGCTCACGCGCCTCGCGCGCGGCGAGGCCATCGGCACCACGCTCGTCGCCGAGTCCGCGACCCTGGGTGCGCGCAAGCAATGGCTCGCCGATCACCTGCAGCTCGCCGGCCGGCTGGTGCTCGACGACGGCGCGGTGCGCGCGCTCGCGCACGAAGGCAAGAGCCTGCTGCCGATCGGCGTGGTTGCGGTCGAGGGCGAGTTCGAGCGCGGCGAGGTCGTCGGCTGCTTCGACGGCAACGGACGCGAGGTCGCGCGCGGCCTCGTCAACTACACGGCGCAGGAGACCGCGCGCATCCTGCGCCGGCCGTCCTCCGACATCGAGCGCATCCTGGGCTATGTCGACGAGCCCGAGCTCATCCATCGCGACAACCTGGTCCTGCTCTGAAGTCCGCGGCGCGGCAATCCGTCCGCGCGCGGGTTACACTCCCGCGCACACAATGAACCCAGGGAGGGTCGCATGGCGTTGATCGATCGCGTCAAGAACATCATCGTGACGCCGCGCACGGAGTGGCCGCGCATCGCGGAGGAGCCCGCGACCGTGAGCGGACTCTTCACCGGCTACATCATGATCCTCGCCGCCATCGGGCCGATCGCGATGGCGGTAACGACGCCGATGGTGGGCATCGGCGTGGCACTCATCACGTATGCGATCAGCCTCGGCGTGACCTACCTGCTCGCGCTGATCGTGGACGCCCTCGCGCCGAATTTCGGCGGCGAGAAGAACTTCGTGCAATCGCTCAAGCTCGTTGCCTACAGCTACACGGCGGCGTGGTTGTCCGGCATCTTCACCCTGGTCCCGTTCGTCGGCCGCATCATCGCCCTGCTTGCGGCGATCTACGCGTTCTACACGTTCTTCCTCGGCGTGCCGGTGATGGGCAAGGCCAGCGCGGACAAGGCGGCGCTCTTCACTATCGTGGTGGTGATCTGCGGGCTGCTGCTGAGCGTCCTGCTCTCCGGCTTCCTGATGATGACGCTGTTCGGCGGCACGATGTTCGGGAGCATGATGCGCTGACGTCCCCTCGCCAACGCATGCTCAGAGTAGAGGGGGACGGGCCACCCGTTACTCTGAGTATTTACTCCGAGTAACGGGGTTCAGGAGTTCGACGACGCGCTCGGCGTCGGATCGCCGTAGGAGCTCGGCATCACCGGGTGCGCCCAGCCGTACAGGCGGTCGCGCCGGTTCTGCGGGCGCTGGTGGAGGTAGCGCTCGAGCTCCGTGAGCGCGCGCCGGTAAACCTCGCGCTTGAACTCGATCACGCCCTCGAGCGGCACCCAGTAGTCGTGCCACCGCCAGGCGTCGAATTCCGGCTTCTCGTAGGCGCGCAGGTTGAGATCCGAGTCGCGGCCGACAAGGCGCAGCAGATACCAGATCTGCTTCTGCCCGCGGTAGCTACCCCGCCACTCGCGCTTGACCCAGTGTTGCGGTACCTCGTAACGCAGCCAGTCTCGCGTACGTCCCAGTATCTTCACGTGATCCGGCAGCAGCCCCACTTCCTCGTTCAGCTCGCGGTACATCGCCTGTTCGGGCGCTTCGCCCGGGTTGATGCCGCCCTGCGGGAACTGCCACGAATGCTCTTTGACCCTTTTTCCCCAAAAGACCTGGTTTTTTGCGTTGGCTATGACGATGGCTACGTTCGGGCGAAAACCGTCGCGATCCAGCATCAGATCACCCCGAAACGTGATAGTTGGAACGATTGTTCCACAGTTCGCGACGCCTGCAAAGATGTCACGTTGCCGTCGGCGCACCCCGACACTTCGCACGTCGGACGACGCGCGAGGCGGCCGTGCGCTGCCGCTCGTCAGACGCGCGGATTGACGACTACAACGCCCGTGTATAAACCGCCATCGCCTCGCTTCCGGAGAACGGAGATGCCCGCATTGCGCCGCACGCTGCTCACCCTCTCGCTCGCAGGGGCAATGCTCGCCGTCGAGCCCGGCCGCGGTTGCGGACGGGTTCACCAACGAGCAGGTGAAGGAGCTCCTGAACGAGCTGCGCCTCATCCGGCAGGCGCTGGAAAAGCAGGCAACGGCGCAGCCGGCCGCGGCGCCGGCGCAGGCACCCGTCGACGACAAGGTCAGCATCCCCTTCCGCAACACGGAGAATTCGCTGGGCCGCGTCGACGCCCCGCTGGTGATGGTCGAGTACACCGACTACCAATGCCCGTTCTGCCAGCAGTTCCACAACACCACCTGGAACGAGCTCAAGAAGAACTACATCGATACCGGCAAGGTGCGCTTCATCAGCCGCGACTTCCCGCTCGCGTTTCACGAGAATGCGCGCCGCGCGGCGGTTGCGTCGCACTGCGGCGCCGAGCAGGGCAAGTTCTGGGAGCTGCGGCACACGATGATCGTCAACGCGGAGAAGCTCCAGCCCGACCGCCTGCCGGGCTACGCGCGCGAAGTCGGGCCTCGACGTGGGCCGTTTCAACGCTTGCCTCGCCAGCGACAAGTACAAGGCCGACATCGACAAGAGCTACGCCGAAGGCCTCTCGGCGGGCATCAACGGCACGCCTTCGTTCGTGATCGGCCGACTGCGCAACGACCGTCTCGAGGGCGTGCGGCTGGTCGGCGCGATGCCGTACGCCACCTTCGACGCGAAGCTGCGCCAGATGCTCGACCCGGTCGCCCGCAACTGATCGCGGCGCTGACTTCCGTCAAGCGCCCCTGCCCCCGATCTGCGACCATCGGAAGGTCGCGCCCGACCGCGCGTGCGCCCGAGGGGCTCCGCGCGCTGCGCCACTGCGCATTCGCGCATCCGAGGAGGCGGCTACGCATCCGCAACATCGTCCCGGCCATCCCGATCCGCACGCGCTCGCCCATGCCCGTGCGGCCTCGGAGGTGCGGCACCGGCAGATCGTGGCCGCGCTACGGCAGCCGGAATTCTGGGGCGTGGCTGCGGTCGGCCTGTTCGAGACGCACATCTCGAGCGTGATCGTCGCCGGCGACTACGCGTACAAGCTCAAGAAGCCGGTCGCCTTCGGATTCGTCGACTTCACGACCCTCGCCGATCGTCGCCGCTACTGCGAGGCGGAGCTGCGGCTCAACCGTCGCCTCGCGCCGCAGCTCTATCTCGACGTCGTCGCGATCACCGGGTCGCCCGAGCATCCCGTCGTCGACGGGGACGGCCGCGTGCTCGACTACGCCGTGCGCATGCGTGCGTTCGCGCAGGAGGCGCTCGCGTCGCATGCGCTCGCGCGCGGAGCATTCGCCGCACCGCACGTGGACATGCTGGCGGACGACATCGCACGCTTTCACACGCGGGCCCACGTCGCACCGAGATCGAGCCCGTTCGGGTCGCCGAAGCAGGTGCGCGCGCAGGCCATGGCGAACTTCGACGCGATCCGGCCGCTGCTCGCGCACGCCGAAGATGCCGCGCTGCTCCACGAGCTGCAGCAATGGACGCAGGCGCAGTGCGCGCGCCTCCAGGGCGTGCTGGAGCATCGCCACGACGAGCGCGCCATCCGCGAATGCCACGGCGACCTGCACCTCGGCAACATCGTGCTGCTCGAAGGCCGGCCGTGCGTGTTCGACTGCATCGAGTTCAACGACGCGCTGCGCTGGATCGACGTGATCAGCGAGATCGCGTTCCTGGTCATGGACCTGCACGAGCGCACGCGCAGCGATCTCGCGCATCGCTTCCAGAACGCCTATCTCGAAGCGACCGGGGATCACGGCGGACTCGAGGTGCTCGGGCTCTACCTCGCGTATCGCGCGCTGGTGCGGGCGAAGGTCGCCGCCCTGCGCGGTCACCAGCTCGCGCCCGGCGCGGCGCGCGACGCGGCCGAGCTCGAGTGCCGCGGCTATCTGCGCATCGCGCACCGGTTCACGGCCGCACCGGCGCCGGCGCTCGTCATCACCCACGGGGTGTCGGGCAGCGGCAAGACCGCGTTCACGCAGCCGCTGCTCGAATTCACCGGGGCCGTGCGCATCAGGACCGACGTCGAGCGCAAGCGCCTCGCGGGCCTCGCACCCGCCGACCACGCCCACGCGGCGCACCTGTACGGCCCGGACTCGACGCGACGGACGTACGAGCGCGTCGCGGCGCTCGCCCGCCGGGTGCTCGAAGCCGGGTTCATCGCCGTCGTGGACGGCACGTTCCTCGCGCGCTGGCAGCGCGACATGCTGCACGACGTCGCGCGCACGCTCGACGCGCCGTTCGCGATCCTCGCCTTCGATGCACCGGAGCCCGTGTTGCGTGCGCGCATCGAAGCACGCAACCGCGCCGGTCGCGACGCATCGGATGCGGACCTCGCGGTGCTCGCGCATCAGCTCGCCGCGCGCGAAGCGCTGTCGGCCGACGAGCTCGCGCACACCCTGCGCATGCCTGCCGACGCAGCCGTGCCGGACGGCCGCTCGCGCGAGCCATGGGATGCGCTGCTCGCGCACCTGCGGCGGCGCTGAACCGCGCGCCGCGCGCTCACGAGAGCGATCGCATTGCTCGTTGACAGTCGTCAACACCGCTGCGGACTCCACGCCTATGCTGAACGCAGCAGTTGCAGTACGGCGCTTCCCGCCTGCGGTTGCATCCAGGGAAGGCGCCAGCGGGCCGCGAACCGGCCCGAGAAGGAAGGAGGTACACATGGCCAACATCACTCGTTTCGAACCCGTTACCGATCTGCTTCGCCTGGATCCGTTCCGCGACTTCGACGACATGCTGAAGATGTGGCGGATGAGGCCGTTGCTGGCCGAAGCCGCCGCCGGCATTGCCCGAGTTCAGGATGGACCTCAGGGAAGACGAGAAGGCGTACTACCTCAAGGCCGATCTCCCCGGCATGAAGAAGGAGGAGATCAAGGTCACGGTGGACGGCAATCTCGTGACCATCGTCGCCGAGACGAAGGCAGAGAAGGAAGAGAAGGGCAAGACCTCGCTCTACACCGAACGCACCTACGGTCGTCAGGTCCGCAGCTTCACGGTGCGTCACGACGTCGACGAGGCGAAAGCGGAGGCCACCTACAAGGACGGCGTGCTCGAACTGACGCTGCCCAAGAAGGAGGTCGCCCCTGTTCGCGAGGTGGCCGTCCACTAGTCGCGCCCGGGCCGCAGCCGCCAGGAGGGGTTGCGGTCCGTCGTGCGAGGCAGGCCGGGCGTGGGAGCCGGACCCTCTTTCACGCCCGGCCTTTTTGCAGGTGCAATAGCATGATAAAAGACCGATCAGCCGGGAAGCACGCGCGTACCGTTCGGACGCCGACGCAGGAGCCGGTCGCAACGCCGGCCCCGGCGCTGCCGCCCTGGAGAATCGAGATGAACGTAGGCACGATCTGCAAGCGCGACGTGATCGGCGTCGCGCCGGAGACCAGCATCGCAGAGGCCGCACGCCTGATGCGCGCGCATCACATCGGCGACGTGCTGGTGCTGCAGCAGGACGATGGTGGCCGCAGGATCCCCGTCGGCATCGTCACCGACCGCGACATCGTGGTCGAGGTCGTCGCCGCCGAGCTCGATCCGCGCATCCTCAAGGTGAGCGATCTCGTCACCCGCCAGCTGGTCACGGCGGAGGAACACGAACTGTGCGAGGACTGCGTGCGCGTCATGGCCATGAACGGCGTGCGCCGCATGCCCGTGGTGGACGCGTCCGGCGCGCTCGTGGGCGTGGTGTCGATCGACGATCTGCTGCCGTATTTCGCGGCACCGCTCGCACAGCTGTCGGAGCTCGCGGCGCGCGGCCGCAAGCGCGAGATGGAGCTGCGCCGCTAGGCGCGAATACCGGAAGGCGAGGCAAACGCGCCGCGCGCGTCAGCGCACGGGGCGGCGCTCGATCTGCTGGCCCGCGAGGCGCGCGAGGCCGTCGAGATTCGTGATCGTCACGTGGCCGCGATCGGCCACGATGAGGCCTTCGCGCTCCAGGCGCGAGAAGATGCGGCTCACCGTTTCGAGCTCCATGCCGAGATAGCTGCCGATCTCGCGGCGCGTCATGCGCAGCTGGAAATCCGATGGCGAATAGCCGTGCTGCTGCAGCCGGTGCGATACGTCGATGAGGAATGCGGCCACGCGCTCGACGCCCCACATGCCGCCGAGGAGCAGCAGCATGTCCTGGTCCCGCGTGATCTCGCGTCCGAGCACCGTGCACATCGTGCGCTGCAACGGCGCGCTGTGCAGCGCCTGGTCGAGCAGGTTCGCATACGGAATGACGCAGACCTCGCCATGGTCGAGCGCGAACGCATCCGCGCTGTGGTGGCGCGTGGCGATGCCGTCGAGACCGAGGATGTCGCCTGCCATGCGCAAGCCGGTGACGTGCTCGTCGCCGTTTCTCGACACGACGGTGGTCTTGAAGAAGCCGGCGCGAATGGCGTAGATCGCCTCGAACGGATCGCCGGCGCGATAGAGCGTCTGGCCGCGATGCACCGGGCGCCTCGCGACGACGATGAAGTCGAGCAGCCGCACCTCGTGCGGTGCGAGGCCCGCCGGCAGGCACAGCGAGCGAACGCGGCATTGCTCGCACTCGGGCCGGAAGCGACCCGTCATGCCCGGGGTACGCACAGGCGGTCGAAGCGCAACGGGGCTGCCCGCATCGGCGAGCCGCACGTCGTGCGTACCTTCGGCGGCCAACGTCATCGAAAACTCCTCGCGACCGCGATGGGGTCGCGCTGCATGCGCGCGCGCAAACCCCGCGACGACGTCGTTCTCCCCGCGCAGGGGGAGGCATTCCAACGTCCGCGGCATGGCACGCCACGCACGCATTGGATGGTAGGCGCCTGCGGCTGCCCGGGGTTGACACAGGTCAACCGCGGCGGTGAACCGCGCGGTCGAGGGTTTCGAACGCTGCGATCGCCGGGCGTGCAGGCACGCACGTCTGCGACAGGGACGACACTCCGGTCCCTGCCCGCCGCGCCTTTAGAGCGTGGGCGTGGCCTGGGAGAGGTGCGTCCTTTCCCACTGGCCCTGGCAGCGCACGCAGCGCACGGCCGTGGGAAAGGCCAGCAGGCGCTCGAAACCGATGTCGCCGCCACAGTGTTCGCACGTCCCGTACGTGCCGGCACCCATGCGCGCTTCAGCGGCTTCGATGGCCCGCAGCTCCGAGACGTGACGATCGAGCATCGACAGGTTGAGATCGGCGAGCTCGTCGCTCTGGGACGCGTCTCCGGCATCGGCCGGCGCGCGGCCGATGATCTCCTCGTACCGCTGGTTGCCGGTGTCCTCGAGGTGGACGCGCACGTCATCGAGCAACTCGCGCCGGCGCGCATCGAGGACGCCGCGGATGCGATCGAGCTGCTCGCGCGATAGGTCGGCCATGCCCGCTCTCCCGGAAGGTGGATCCGGTTAGGCTGGCAGTGGCCCTGGAAAGTTTCGCCCGAAAGGTCCCCGCCGCGGCGCGGCGGAGTGCCGGCTCAGGCGGCGCGGCTCGCCGCCGAGACGCTGGCGGCGGCATCCGCCCCGCGCACGAAGTCCGCGAATTCGCTCGCCGGCAGCGGCCGGCTCAGGTGGAAGCCCTGCATCATGTCGCAGCGCAGGCGCCGCAGGAATACCGCCTGCTCGGCCTCCGCCACGCCTTCCGCGATCACTTCCTTCTGCAGGGCATGGGCCATCGCCACGATCGCGGCGGTGATCGCAGCGGAGCTCTCGTCGGCCGGGAGGTCCTTGATGAACGAGCGGTCGATCTTGACGATGTCCACCGGGAAGCGCTTGAGGTAGGCGAGCGACGAATAGCCGGTCCCGAAGTCGTCGAGGGCGATGCGCACGCCCAGCGCGCCGAGCTTGCCCAGCGTCAGCTCGACCGTGCGCGAGGCGTCCATCAGCAGCGTCTCCGTGACCTCGAGCTCGAGGGCGTTGGCGGGCATCCCCGTCTCCTGCAGGACGGTGCCGACCAGGCCCGCGAAGTCGCGTTGCTTGAACTGCCGTGCCGATACGTTCACTGCGACGCGCGGCAGCTTGAGACCGGCCTCGCACCACGCCACGAACTGGCGGCAGGCTTCGCGCAGCACCCATTCGCCGAGCGGCTCGATGAGACCCGTCTCCTCGGCGAGCTGGATGAAGTGCAGCGGCGAGAGCAGCCCGCGCTTCGGATGATCCCAGCGCACGAGCGCCTCCGCGCCCGCGATGGCGCCGGACGCGAGCGCCATCTGCGGCTGGTAGAACACGAGGAACTCGTCGTGCTCGATCGCGTGGCGCATGTCGCGCTCGAACGTGACGCGCGCCTGGGCCGCGGCATTCATGCGCTCCTCGAAGTACACCGCACGGCCCCGGCCGGACTCCTTGGCGCGATACATCGCGGTGTCGGCGTTGCGCAGGAGCTCGTCGGCGGTGTGGCCGTCCGCGGGATAGATCGCCATCCCGACGCTTGCGCTGAGATACTGCTCCTGGGTCCCGATCACGAACGGCGCGCAGATCGCCGCGATCACGTTGTTGGCCACGACCTCGGCATCGCGCGCCATCTTGATCTCCGAGAGCACGATCGTGAACTCGTCGCCGCCGAGGCGCGCGACGGCATCCGCCTCGCGCACGCAGCGACGCAGGCGCTCGGCGGCCTGGCGCAACAGGTCGTCGCCTGCGGCGTGGCCCATGCTGTCGTTGACCTTCTTGAAGTGGTCGAGGTCGATGAACAGCAGCGCGAAGCGCCGGCGATCGCGCTGCGCGTGCACGATGCGCCGCGCGAGCTGGTCCTTGAAGTAGAGCCGATTCGGCAGCTGGGTGAGCGCGTCGTAGTGCGCCTGCTGGTAGAGCTGCTCGTCCTTGACCGCCGTGGCGAAGGCGACACCCACGCGATCGCCGAGGTCGCGGGCGCGAGCGCGCTCCTCGTCGCTCAACACGGCGTCGCCGCTGAAACCGAGCACGACGGCACCGACGGCCGCCTCGTTCCAGATGATCGGGAGCACGAACATGCGCCGGGCGCCGAGGCGCTGCAGCGGCGCGGTGTACGGCGCCGGCGTGGCGGACGCGTCGACCCACGCGCCTTCCGGATGCACGAGCAGCGCCTGTGTCTCCTGCTCCGAGCACGTGCTGCGCTCGATGTCGAGGCCGTCTTCGCCGCGGTGATCGCGGCTGTAGACGCGCAGCATGGCCCCCGCGTTGCGGTCGAGCACGGCGACGCTCACGAACTCGGCGGGAACGATCTCGCGCATGCGCATGACGACCGTTTCCAGCACGCGGTCGACGTCGAGGCGCGAGAGGATCGCGCGATCGATGTCGGCGAGCGTCATCAGCGCATTGAACTGGCTGCCCAGGCGCGCCGCCATGGCGTTGAACGAGCGCGCGAGATCGCCGAATTCGTCGGCCGCATCCACCTCGACGCGCACGGTGAAGTCCTGGTCGGCCGCGCGCCGCGTGCCGGCGGTCAGCTTCTCGAGCGGGATCAGCGTGCGCCGGATCTGCGCCATCGAGAACAGGGCGACGACGAGCAGCGCGAGCACCGCGGCGGGGACCAGCACCGCCTTGAACGCGTTCACCGTCGCGAGCATCTGCGCTTCGGGCCGCGTGGCGACGATCGTCCAGCCGTGGACGAAGAAGCGCGGCTGCATGAAGACCTCGCGGAAGTTCGCGAGCTCTTCCCCGTCGTCCTGGCTGTACTTGAACTGGCCGGAGGCGGCCGTGCCGCGCTTGTCGATGAACGCCTGCAGGCCGATCGGAATCGCCTGCCAGGGTCGAGAACAGCACGCCATTCTGCTCGTCCAGGACGACGAAATCGGTGGATGCGGCGAAGGTGCCCTCCTCGCCCCACAGATAGCCCGGCCGCACCTCGGTCACGATCAGCGCGCCCGAGGGCTGCTGCCGGTCGACCAGGCTCGCGAGAAACACGCGCGCCGGTGCCCGTCCGTGATGCGCCGTGAGCACGACGGATTCCCCTGCCGCGAGATGCCGCTGCGCGCCGGCCGGCACCGACGGAGCAACGCCGATGTCGCCCAGCAGATTCTGCACGGGGCCCCGGGGCTCGACCAGCGCGATCGCGTCGAACACCGTGCCGAGGCGCTGGCGCGTGTCTTCGCTCCAGCGCTGCGCGTCGGCGATCGATGCGGTGAGCGTGCGCACCTGGCGATCGACGGCGATGAGCCGCTCGTACACCGTGGTGCCGTAGGCCTCGTTGACCTGGAGCAGCTGGCCCTGCTCCTGCTCGGAGAGCATCGAGCGAACGCGATCGAACGCGAGCAGCGCCATGGCCGCCACGGGGACCACGGCACACAGCACGAACAGCGCGACGATGCGGCGCGCGATCCGGCTGCGCAGGAACGCACCTTCGATTCTCAAGGATCGTAGACCGAAGCGCGGCCGACGAACCGGCCGTTGTTGGCACGGACGATGTCGTCGCGGCTCGGCGCCGCGGTCAGGGGCGCCGCCGTCGCGCCATCCTTGCCCATGCTGTAGAGGTCGTAGTCCGCGTTGATCGGGACGATGTTCTTGTCCTTGCGGTACGCCCCGTTCGACGCCGTGGCGTGGTTGAGGTAGCGGTAACCGTTGCCCCAGGGATCCGTCATCGCGCCGATCGCCGCGCCCGCGTCGGCGAGCGCATCCGGGTACTTGCCGTTGTCGCTGAGGTACTGCTGGATCGCGGACTGGATCGACGACGATATCGCTGACCGCCGCCGCTTCCTGGATCCGCGTGCGATAGGTGCCGTACGCCTGGTACGCCATGACGGCGGACACGGCGAGGATGAGCATCGCGACGACGAGCTCGATCAGCGTCATGCCGCGCGCGGCGGCGGCACGCGTGCGCCGCGCCCGCATCGCGGCGCCGCGCTGCGGGCATTGCACCGGGCAGGCGCGGCGTTGGCTTGTTGTCGTCGACACGGTCGGAGAAGGAAGCGGCCAGGTTTCGCATTCCTTCTAGGCAAGAGCCATGCCGGGGTATCAACGGCCTGTTCGGGCGCCGAACGCGTTCCTCGGAAGATCGGAGGGAAACGCGCGTGGCGCGCAACGTCACAAGCTGACTTGGTGCCTTGCGCGCGACGCGCGCGCTCGACGCGAGCGCGACGGGATCGACGAGTCTGAACGTTACAGCACGCGCTGCGAGCGACGCACGCTGTGCGCGACAACCTGCGCACGGCGCGTCCGATGAGGCCCGCGTCAGTGCCGCCCGGCGGCGTTGTCGCGCGCGACGCGCTGCGTCGTCGCGAGCCGGCGTGCTTCGTTGCCGGCCAGCGCGATCTCGGCTTCCGACATCGCGGCGAGCGCCACGTCGCGCGCCTCGGCAGCGCCGACGGCGCCATTCGCGGCGGCGACCGTGAGCCAGGCGTACCCCTTCACCGCATCGGCCTTCGTTCCTCTGCCTTGCATGTACATGAGGCCGACCTGATGCTGGGCACGCGAATCGCCGGCCTCGGCCGCCATGCGGAACCACGTCAGCGCGCGCTGATCGTCCGCGACCACGCCGGTGCCATCCCGCAACGCGACTGCGAGCTCGTATTGCGCCTTGACGTAGCCCTGCTGCGCCGAGCGCTCCAGCAACAGCGCGCCCTCCTTCACGTCGCGCGGCACGCCAACGCCACCGAGGTACTTCTGTGCGGCCGCGTAGTCGTCGCTGCCGTCGCGCAGGCGCGCCGCCTGCACCTTGCCCGCGACGTCCAGATCGTCCTCGCCGCGGTCGAGCTGCCACAACACGAGGGCGGTGAAGCCGGCCGTCGCGAGCAGCACGCCGAGGACCCCGATGCGCAGCCAGGTCCGGCCGGCGATCGCCCAGAACTGGGCGTTGCACCGGCGACAGCGGAAGGCGGAGCGCAGGAGACGATGTCCCTCCGCGTGCGTCGCGTGCCTCACCTTCTGGCTGCCGCATTGGGGGCACGTATGGATCATCGCGAGGGCCTGCAGCGAGTATCGCGCGCACCGGCGCGCCCGTCGTGATCGCGTAGCCCGAAGGGCGCCGCGCGGGTCATGGCCGAACGAGACATGGGGGTCGAGCGATTCTAGCAAGCGCCGATGACAGGTCGCCGGGGACCGCAAGAAGCATGCTCGGCACGTCCGCACGCGTTCGCGAAGCACGACGGATATGACAACGTACTGGAGTGGCCTGCGTCTTGCTCGGCGTCGAATTGTCGGCTGCAACGATCGGCCAGGCCGACCTCAACTGACCTACGCGGGCACAAACTGACCATGTCCTCATTCCCGGCACTGACACGCCTCGCCACCAACACCGTCACGCAGCATCCTGCACACGACAAGGTGTACAGCCCGGCGCCGCCCCGACCGTCGCCCTGCACACCGATGCACCTGCGCAAGAGCCAGCCGGTCACGGTGCTGCTGCCGCGGACCAGGCAGTGGCTGATGTCGCTTCCGGCACCCGTGCGGCCGCGCGCGCTCGCCATGCAGTTCGCGCGCATCGCGAACCTGATCTGCGCGTCGTGGGAAAACCCGCCCGACTGCCGGCGCTATCTCAACGACCTGCTGATCGACCGCCGCGGCGGCCGCAGAGGCTTCCCGAAGCCGGTTGCACGCGAGATCCAGCTGCTGAGCGAGTACTACTGCCAGCTCTACCCTTACCTCAAGGCGAGCACGGTCAGGCTCGAACTGCTGGAGCGCTGAACGACGGCGCCGCGCGAGCGCTGCAGCGCGCGCTAGAGCAAGCCGCGGCGCGCGAGATTGCGCATCAGCGCGCCGGTCCCGAAGGTCCACGGCGCGATCGCGTCCGAGCGATCGACGCGGTTCACGAGCGCGCCGAGGCGCGGCGTGCTCACGGTGACGACGTCGCCGATCACGTGCGTGAAGCCTTCGCCCGGCGCGAGCCGGTCCTGCGTCGGGGCGAACATCGTGCCGAGGAACAGGACGAGGCCATCGGGATACTGATGCGTGGGCCCGATGGCCGCGCGCACGAGCTCGAGCGGGTCGCGGCTGATCTTGCGCATCGAGCTCGCGCCGTCGAGCACGAAGCCTTCCGGCCCCTCGATGCGCATGGCGAGCTCGCTCTCGCGTACGTCCTGCATCCCGAAGTGGTCGTCGAACACGCGGATGAACGGGCCGATGCCGCACGACGCGTTGTTGTCCTTCGCCTTGCCGAGAAGCAACGCGCTGCGGCCCTCGAAGTCGCGCAGGTTGACGTCGTTGCCGAGCGTTGCGCCGACCGTTTCGCCGCGACTGTTCACGACGAGCACGATCTCGGGCTCGGGGTTGTTCCAGTGCGAGCCGGGATGAAGGCCGACGTCGGCACCCTGGCCCACGGCCGACATCGGCTGCGCTTTGGTGAAGATCTCCGCGTCGGGGCCGATGCCGACCTCGAGGTATTGCGACCACGCCGCCTGCGCGATCAGCACCTCCTTGATGCGTGCCGCTTCCGGCGAGCCGGGCCGCACTGCCGACAGGTTGTCTCCGATCACCGCCACGATCGAGCGCCGCACGGCTTCGGCACGCGCGGGGTCGCCGCGCGCCTGCTCCTCGATCACGCGCTCGAGCAGGCTCGACACGAACGTGACGCCGCTCGCCTTGATCGCCTGCAGATCGCACGGCGCGAGAAACCATGCGCGCGCGACGTCGCGCTCGTGCTCCGACGAGTTGGCGAGGATGTCCGCCACCGTTCCGAGCGAGGGCAACCGAATTGCGGCCGCGCGCATCGCCCGCGCGGCGTCGGGGAGCTCGAACACGTCGCGCACGGTCGCGGCGACGGCCGAGAGATCGAGCACCTGTCCGTCGCGCACGAGCGCGGGTGCGGGCCCCTGCGCGCTCGGCAGCCACACGCGCGCGACCAGCGTCGCCTGGGGATGATCGACGGGCAGGCAGGCCTCGGGGGTAAGACGCTCGCGCAGGCTCATGGTGCGGCTCCTCGTTCCGGGTGCGGACGACGAGCCTAGCATGCGGCCCGTGTCCGGATGCCCGGCGGATTTGCCGATCGTTGCGCGCGCGTCCGCGCGGCACGCACCGACGCGCGAGGGGACGCCTCTGGTCACGTTGTAGCGTGCAGCGCATCGCAGTTGCGGCACGGCTCTTGCCTTGGCAGCGGCAGACACAACAACGATGCCGCGCCCTACATGAGGTCGTCGACCCAGGAAACACGCGTCGTGCGCTCGCCGCGCGACGTCCAGCACGGATTCACCGTGCTCGAGCTCATGCTCACGGTGATGATCATCACCATCCTGGCGAGCATGATCACGACGTCGTACGGGACCTACCGCGCGCGAGTGCAGAACGCGCAGGCGGTCACCGACATCACCGCGCTGGAGGCCGCGATCGGCAGCTACGCCATGGACAACCATGCGCTGCCCGCGAGCCTCGACGATCTCGGCCCGGGCTACGCCGCGATGCGCGATCCGTGGGGCAGTCTCTATCAGTACGCGAACCACGGCGCCGACAGCGACACGGGCAAGTTCCGCAAGGACAAGAACATCGTCCCCATCAACTCCGACTTCGATCTCTACAGCGTCGGGCCGGACCGCGACAGCCGGCCACCGCTGACCGCGCCGGCGAGCCGCGACGACATCGTGAGGGCCAACAACGGGCGCTTCGTCGGGCCCGCGTCGTCCTACGATCCGTAATCGCGGATCCTTGATCCACGTCGTGTTCGCAGCGGGCGCTTTGCAGCAGTCTCGACGCACCTTTAGTTCTCGTGGTGCGCCATGCAAGCTACCGATACCTTGTCCTCCGACCATCGTCTCATCGAGCGTGTGCTCGCCGCGCTGGACCGCGCAGCCGAGCGCCTCGAGCGCGGCGAGGCCGTCGCTCCGCAGTTCTTCCTCGACGCTGCGCGCTTCATCCAGGGCTTTGCCGACGGCTGCCACCACGGCAAGGAGGAAGGCGTGCTCTTCCCCACCATGGCCGCCAACGGGTTGCCGACCGAAGGCGGCCCGATCGCCGTGATGCTGCACGAGCACGAGCGCGGTCGCGCCTACACCGCCGGCTTGCGTGAAGCGGCCGAGCAGCTCGCCGCGGGCGATGCGAGTGCGAGCGCGGCGGTTGCCGCCAACGCCCGCGCGTACGCATCCCTGCTGCGCCAGCACATCTACAAGGAGGACAACATCCTCTTCCCGATGGCGTCGCGGGTGATTCCCTCCGATCAGCACGACGACGTGATGCGCCGCTTCGAAGTGGTCGAGCGCGAGCAGGCCGGCACCGGCAATCGCGCGGCGTGGGTGAAAGTGGCCGAAGGGCTCGAAGCCGCCGCCTGACCCTGGGTTGACCCTGGGTCGGGGGCAGGAGCCGGGACGTATAATCGGGCCGCGCGCGCGGGTCTCGACCGCCGCGCGTGCCCATCGTGTCCGTCCCCGCTGCGCCTCCCACGCTGGTCGTCGACCGGCTCACCGTCGATTTCGCCACCACCGAACGCACGGTCACGGCGGTGCGCGACGTCTCGTTCGAGGTGAAGCCGGGCGAGACCCTCGCCATCGTCGGCGAGTCCGGGTCGGGCAAATCGGTCACGGCGCTATCGGTGATGCGCCTCGTCGAGCACGGCGGCGGACGCATCGTGCACGGGGCGCTGCATTTCGCGCGCGCCGACGGCAGCTCGATCGATCTCGCGCACGCGATGCCGCGCGAAATGCGCGCGATCCGCGGCGCCGAGATCGCGATGATCTTCCAGGAGCCGATGACCTCGCTCAACCCGGTATTCACGGCGGGCGGGCAGATCGCGGAGTCCATCCGGCTGCACCAGGGCAAGTCGTACGCCGAGGCGCGCGCCGAGTCGCTGCGCATGCTCGACCTCGTGCGCATTCCCGAGGCGCGGTCGGTCCTCGACCGCTACCCCCATCAGCTCTCGGGCGGCATGCGGCAGCGGGTGATGATCGCGATGGCCCTCTCCTGCCGGCCTCGATTGCTGATCGCCGACGAGCCCACGACCGCCCTCGACGTCACGATCCAGGCCCAGATCCTGGCGCTCATCCGGCTGCTGCAGCAGGAGCTCGAGATGGCCGTGATCTACATCACGCACGACATGGGCGTGGTCGCCGAGGTCGCGGATCGCATCGTCGTCATGTACCGCGGCGAGAACGTGGAGGAAGGGCCGGCGCAGCGCGTCTTCGCCGCGCCACGGCACGCGTACACCCGCGTGCTCCTTTCGGCGGTGCCGGCGCTGGGCGCGATGCGCGGCACCGACGGCCCGCGCAAGCTGCCCCTGCTGCGGATGGCAGATGCGCCTCACTCCGCGCTGCCGGCGCACGACGCAGCTCGATCCGCAGCATCAGCGCCGAGCGCCTCGGGCCTCGGCACGTCCACCGATCGCGCCGCACCTGCACCGCGCAACCACGACCGGGCGCCGCTGCTTCGCGTGCGCGATCTCACCAAGCGCTTCCCCGTGCGCTCGGGGATGTTCGCGCGCAGTCGCCGGCAGGTGCATGCCGTGGAGAAGGTGAGCTTCGACCTCGCCGCCGGCGAGACGCTCGCGCTCGTCGGCGAGTCGGGCTGCGGCAAGTCGACGACGGCCCGCGCGCTCATGCGCCTGCTCGACATCGACGGCGGCAGCGTGCAGCTCGAAGGTCGCGACATCGCACACCTGTCGCGCGATGCGCTTCGTGCCGTCCGCCGCCACCTGCAGATGGTGTTCCAGGATCCGTTCGCATCGCTCGATCCGCGCCTCACCGTCGGCTTCTCGATTGCCGAGCCGCTGTACGTGCATGGCGTCGCGAGCGGTCGGGCAGCCGAAGAGCGCGTAACGGACCTGCTGCGCAAGGTGGGCCTCGAGCCGGAGCACGCGCGCCGTTATCCGCACGAGTTCTCGGGCGGACAGCGCCAGCGCATCGCCATTGCGCGCGCGCTCGCGCTCAATCCACGCATCATCGTCGCGGACGAGGCCGTGTCCGCCCTGGACGTGTCGATCCAGGCGCAGATCGTGAACCTCCTGATCGAGTTGCAGGCGGAGCTCGGCCTCGCGTACCTCTTCATCTCGCACGACATGGCGGTCGTCGAGCGCGTGAGTCACCGCGTGGCCGTGATGTATCTCGGCCAGATCGTCGAGATCGGCCCGCGCCGCGCGGTGTTCGAGGACCCGCAGCACCCGTATACCCGCAAGCTGATCGCGGCCGTGCCGGTTGCCGACCCCGCCCGGCGCCATCGCCGTTTGGAGCTATCATCGGCGGAGATTGCGAGCCCGATCCGCGCCGTCGGCGACGAGCCCGAAGTCGCGCCGCTCGAGCGGGTGGGACCCGACCACTTCGTTGCCGTGCACCGCGTCGGCGGCGACTATTAGCTTCGACGAGTGCGGCGGGCACGCGTGCGCCGCACTGCCAAGGAGAACGATGATGAAACTGCCGCTGCGCCCCCTGCTCGCGGGCGTCCTGATCGCCGGCGCATTCGCCGCAACACCCGCGCTCGCCGCGAAGGACGTCGTGTTCGCGGTCGCGTCCACCTTCACCACCACCGACCCGTACGACGCGAACGACACCCTCTCGCAGGCCATGGCGAAGTCGTTCTACGAGGGACTGTTCGGCTTCGACAAGGACATGAAGATGGTCCCGGTGCTCGCGGAGAGCTACGAGGTGTCGAAGGACGGTCTCGTCTACACCATCAAGCTCCGGCACGGCGTCAAGTTCCACGACGGCACCGACTTCAACGCCGAGGCGGTGAAGGCGAACCTGGAGCGCGTGACCAACCCCGAGAACAAGCTCAAGCGCTTCGGCCTGTACAACAACAACATCGCCAGCGTCGAGGCGGTGGAGCCTTACGTCGCGCGCATCACGCTCAAGACCGCGTTCTCGCCGTTCATCAACCTGCTCGCGCATCCCTCGACCGTGATGATCAGCCCCGCCGCGCTGAGGCAGTACGGCAACAAGGACATCGCGTTCCACCCCGTGGGCACGGGTCCGTTCAAGTTCGTGGAGTGGAAGCAGACCGACTACCTCAAGGTCGCGAAGTTCGACGGCTACTGGCGCAAGGGGTACCCGAAGGTCGACAGCATCACCTGGAAGCCCGTGGTCGACAACAACTCGCGCGCGGCGCTGATGCAGACGGGCGAGGCGCAGTTCACGTTCCCGGTTCCCTACGAGCTCACGCAGGTGCTGAAGTCGAAGCCCGACATCGAGGTGGTGGCAGCCCCGTCGATCGTGCTGCGCTACCTGTCGATGAACACGCAGCAGAAGCCCTTCGACAACCCGAAGGTTCGCCAGGCCCTCGCCTACGCGATCAACAAGGAGGCGCTCGCGAAGGTGGCCTTCAACGGTTACGCGCAGCCGGCGGAAGGCGTGGTGCCGCGCGGCGTGCAGTACGCGATCAAGCTGGGTCCCTGGCCCTACGACGTGGCGAAAGCGAAGCGGCTTCTCGCCGAGGCGGGATACCCGAACGGATTCGAGACCGAGCTCTGGTCCGCCTACAACCACAGCACCGCGCAGAAGGTCACCCAGTTCCTGCAGCAGCAGCTGCAGCAGATCGGCGTGCGCACGAAGATCACGCTGCTCGAAGCCGGGCAGCGCGTGGAGCAGGTCGAGAGCTGGCAGGATCCGAAGACCGCGCCCGTGCGGCTCTACTACGTCGGGTGGTCGACATCGACGGGTGAAGCCGACTGGGCGATCCGGCCGCTCCTCGGCGGGGATTCGTGGCCGCCCAGGCTCTTCAACACCGCGTACTACAGGAGCGACAAGGTCGACGCCGACCTGCGCAAGGCGCAAGCTCACGACTTCGTCGAGCGAGAAAGCCGCGCTCTACAAGGACGCGCAGGAGCAGATCTGGCGCGATGCGCCCTGGGCGCCGCTCGTCACCGAGCAGCTGCTGTCGGCGCACAACAAGAAGCTCTCCGGCGTCTACGTCATTCCGGACGCGTCGTTCAACTTCACCGAGATCGATCTCAAGTAGCGACGCGAGGAAGCAGCGCCCGGCGCGCCTCGCTTCCGCACCGCCACGATCCGAACGCCGCGGCCCTGCGCGGCGTTCGCCTTCCATGCTCCAGTACATCGCCCGGCGCCTCGCGGGACTCGTGCCGACGCTCGCGATCGTCGCGGTCCTCGTGTTCATGTTCCTGCACCTGCTGCCGGGCGATCCGGCACGCCTCGCGGCGGGGCCCGATGCGACGCCGGAAACCGTCGAGCTCGTGCGGCGCGATCTCGGCCTCGATCGCCCGCTGCCCGAGCAGTTCGCCCGCTTCCTCGCGGGCGCGGTGCGCGGCGATTTCGGACGCTCGCTGCGCACGAAGCGACCGGTGGCGCAGGAGATCGGCGATCGCTTCATGCCGACGTTCTGGCTGACGCTCGCGAGCATGGCGTGGTCGGTCGCGTTCGGGCTCGTGATCGGCATCGTGTCGGCCGTATGGCGCAACCGGTGGCCCGATCGCATCGGGATGACGATCGCGGTGTCGGGCATTTCCTTTCCCGCGTTCGCGCTCGGCATGGTGCTGATGCAGGTGTTCTCCGTCCAGCTCGGCTGGCTGCCGACCGTCGGTGCGGACACGCCGCGGCATTACATCCTGCCTTCGCTCACGCTCGGTGCGGCGGTCGCGGCGATCATGGCGCGCTTCACGCGCTCTTCCTTCGTCGACATCCTGGGCGACGACTACATCCGCACGGCGCGCGCGAAGGGACTCGCGGAGAGCATCGTCGTGCTCAAGCACGGCTTGCGCAACGCGCTGATTCCGGTCGTCACGATGATGGGGCTGCAGTTCGGCTTCCTGCTCGGGGGCTCGATCGTGGTCGAGGTCGTGTTCAACTGGCCGGGACTGGGTCGCCTGCTGGTGGATGCCGTCGACATGCGCGACTACCCCGTCATGCAGGCGCTCGTGCTGCTCTTTTCGCTCGAGTTCATCCTCATCAACCTGGTGGTGGACGTGCTCTACGGCCTCATCAACCCGGCCATCCGGTATCGGTGACGCCTTGACCGCGCCCTCCCCCGTCGCGACCCCACCCGTCGCCCGCGATGCGGCCGACGTCGCGACCGCGCTGCGCACGCCGTGGGGCGAGTTCTGGCGAAAGCTGCGTCGGCAGAAGGCCGCGCTCGTCGCGGGCGCATTCGTGATCGCGCTCGTGCTCGTGGCCGTGCTCGCACCGTGGATCGCGCCGTTCGATCCCGAGAACTTCTTCGACTACGACAGCCTCAACAGCGGACCCTCGGCGCGCTACTGGCTCGGAGTGGATCCGCTCGGCCGCGACATCTTCAGCCGCCTCGTGTGGGGCGCGCGGATCTCGCTCGCGGCAGGCTTCGGCTCGGTCGCGCTCGGCGCCGCGGTCGGCACGGCGCTGGGTCTTCTCGCGGGCTACTTCGAGGGCTGGTGGGATCGCATCATCATGCGCATCTGCGACGTGCTGTTCGCGTTTCCCGGCATCCTGCTCGCCATCGGCATCGTCGCGATCCTCGGCGGCGGCATGCTCAACGTCGTCATCGCGGTGGCGGTGTTCAGCGTGCCGACGTTCGCCCGGCTGGTGCGCGGCAACACGCTTGCGTTGAAGCACCTCACCTATGTCGAAGCGGCGCGCAGCATCGGCGCCTCCGACGCGACCATCATCCTGCGCCACGTCTTTCCGGGCACCGTCTCCGCCGTCGTCGTGTACTTCTCGCTGCGGATCGGCACGTCGATCATCACCGCGGCGAGCCTGTCGTTCCTCGGCCTCGGCGCGCAGCCGCCCACGCCCGAGTGGGGCGCGATGCTCAACGCCGCCCGGGCGGACATGCTGATCGCGCCGCACGTCGCCATCTTCCCTGCGATCGCGATCTTCGTTACCGTGCTCGCATTCAACATCCTGGGCGATGGCCTGCGCGACGCGCTCGACCCGAAGATCGAGCGACGCTGACGATCCCATGACCGAGCTCGACATCTTCCTGCGCAGCGCGGCCGCGATCGTCGCCGGCGCGCTCGTCGGGCTCGAGCGCAGCTACCGCGGCCGGGCCGCCGGCCTGCGTACCTATGCGCTCGTCTCGCTCGGCGCGGCGCTGCTCGTGGCCGCGGCCGAGTTCGCGGGCGGATGGGCCGCCTTCGGTGCAGGGGACCCCACGCGGGTGGTGCAGGGCATCGTCACCGGCATCGGGTTCCTCGGCGCGGGCGTGATCATTCGGGAGGGCTTCTCGGTCCGGGGCCTGACCACGGCCGCGTCGATCTGGGTGATCGCGGCCATCGGCGTGGTGTTCGGTTCGGGCCTGTACGCGGTCGGAGCGGGCGCCACCGCCGTGACGTGGGCCGCGCTCGAGCTGCTGCGCCAGCTCGAGAACCGGATCCCGGTCCACTCGCTGGTGCATTGCGACATCGAGATCGCGCGCGACTCGCCGTGGGACCGGAAGGCGGTGGAAGCCTTCGTGGCAAGCCACGGCTTCAACATCGGCGAGATCTCGTCCAGCCTCGACCGTGCGGCCCAGACCGTCACCTACGAGATGGTCATGTGGTCGCAGGACACCGACGCGCCGGCCAGCCTCGAGCACGGGCTGCTCGGCCGAAACGAGGTGCTCGGCTTCCGCGTGCGTCCCGGACGCGACTGAAGCCCGGTGCCCGAGGTCGTCGGCACGCAGTCCCGTACGCAGCATTGCTCCGGCCCGGTGTGATAACTCTCCGGCGCGGGCACGCCGGAACGCTTTCCTGCGCCGGATCCGGCTTCAGTTCGTCCCGGACTTGTCCTGCTGCGCGGCGCGCATCGCGAACGCGAGCGGATCGGCGCGCACCGACGTGAGCCGCCGGTGCAGTTGCTCGAGCTCGAGCCACAGCAGCACCGAGGTGGCGGACACGCGCTCGCACACGCGCTCCGGACCTGCCACCGTGAACCCGAGCACGCGCGTGTAGAAGCGTGCATGCCGCGGGTTCACTTCGACGAATGCGCCATTCGCGCCGTGACCGGTGCCGATCACGTATGCGAGGCCGAACAGCGAGGCGAGCACGCGGGTCGACGGCGCATCCTCGGCGACAGCGAGTCGCGTGAACTCGCAGATCCTGCGGCCCTCCCCGCGCTTGCGCTGCACGACCTCGGCGTAGCCCTGCTCCGCGAGAAGCCCGTGCGGGCCGTCCACGCGCAACGTCATCGTGCCCACGGTCCTGTCGCGATGCAGGGCCACGAGCGCGATCTCGCCGGCGCTGTCCGGCACGCACGCCGCGAGCCCATCCGCCAGCACGTATCCGCGCCATGCGTACCGACGCTCGACCAGGCGCCGCGCGCGCTCGACCTCGTGGGGATGCTGCGCCGCCCGGGCGCGAACCGGTCCCGCCCGTGGGGCCCGTGGATTCGGTGGCGGCGCACGTTGCACGCCGACGGGGGCCGGTGCGCCCCGCTGGCGGAGGAGCGAAACGATGCTCCGTTCGATATCGACGGATACTGCCCAACGCACGGCGGCCGGCATCGTCACCTCATGACGGTGAATCGCTACGCAGGCCGGACGCGGTGATGCCGCTATTTCCTGCGGCTCGTCGAGCGCATGTGACGCTCCGCGTGGATCAGCGGAACGCGATGCGCGCGCATGCAGTGCGCCGGGCCACCGTCTGCAGTCCGGCGCGGAAATGGATCGCAGCAACAACCGCACCACGTATCGTAGGACATTGATTCTTCGCGGGCCGCCGCCGCAGCGCTGCGCCGGGTGTAAGAAAGCCCGACCGTGTCCGGAACGAGTCAGGTCAGCAGCGGAGGCGAACGGTGCGACAATCGCCGGACCTTCACCACCGCGAGCGACGCCATGAGCCTTCGCCACCTCCGTTCCCTGCCGCAACGCGCCCTGCCCTTCGTCCTCGCCGGCCTGCTGCTCGCGCCCGCGCTTGCCCGTGCCGCCGACTACACCGACATCTGGTACACCGCCAGCGAGCCGGGCTGGGGCGTCAACATGGTGCAGTCCGACGACGGCACGGGGAAGCCCTTCCTGTTCCTCACCTTCTTCATCTACGGTGCGGACCGGAAGCCCACGTGGTACACGGGCCAGCTGTCGCAGGATCCGGCAACCGGCACGTTCACCGGCGGGCTGTACCTCACGCAGGGGACGTTCTTCGCGCAGCCCTGGAATCCGGCCGATCACCCGGACTGCGCAGCAGGTCGGGAGCGCGACGTTCACCCCGAGCGCCACCAACGCGTACCGCGGGACGCTCACTTACACGGTGAGCGGCCTGCTCCCGGTGACCAAGAGCATCGAGCGCCAGACGCTGACGAGGATCGCGATCGGCCGCCTCGTATATCGGCGGGCAGACCGGTACGTACTCCGGCTGCGGCAACCAGAACGGGAACTACGCGGTGCCGTACACCCTCACCGTCGCGCAGACGACGACCCAGGCGAGCTTCGCGTTCAGCTACTCCAACAACCTGACCTGCACACTCTCGGGCGCGATCGAGCAGCACGGGCAGATCTTCGAGATGCCGAACGCCACGTACTCCTGCACCGGCACCTCGCCCTTCACGACGACCGCCGCGATGTCCGAGATCAAGTCCACCGCGCAAGGCATCGAAGGACGCTGGACGGCAGCGCTGGGCGGAACCTGCCGCGAGGACGCCCGGTTTTCCGCGGCGTTCTAGGCGGCCGGCAACGCGATGCGCGCGGTCCCGAACAGCGGGGTGCCCGAGCGGAGGCATTCGCAAGCAAGCAGGAACGCCGCCGCGTTCCACGACTGGCCGCGCATGCCGGCCGGCCGCAGGGTGCGGCCGTGCAGCCATTCGGTGAAGGCCCAGTCCGCCGACCGCATTCGCGCGCGCGATCTCGCACGAGATCCGCGCGGGCCTGCGCGTGCAGGCCCGCTTCGCCGAGCGCGATCGACCCAGAAGGCTCCGACGAAAGGCCAGATGCCGCCGTTGTGGTACTGCCACGCGAAGTTCTGGCGATGGCGCGACATGTACGGGCGCCAGAAGATGCTCTGCTCCAGGATCGGATCGCACACCACGCGCACCGGGTAGGGATCGTCGGCCCGCGCGCGGATCGATCGCGCGCAGGATCCGGTGCGTGGCGGTCTCGTCGGCGAGGCCGGCGAGGATCGCGAGCACGTTGCCGAACACGTCGCCCTCGTCGCCGCAGAAGGAGAAGTTGACGAAGCTCAGGTAGAGGTCGCGATTGCGCGTGTTGCGGCGCGCGTAATGCATGAGCAGCCGCGCGCGACGGTAATCCGCGATCGTCCGCGCGAACGGGTGGAACAGCTCGTTGAAGCTGCGCCTGGTCTCGTCCGCATCGGGAAGGCGATACAGGCGCTTCACGAGGTGCCACAGCGCGTTCGTGTAGAGCACGAAGCCGGAGCGCGGCATGATGTCGGCCCAGTCGCTCGCCTCGTTCTGCTGCAGCAGGAAGAAGCGCTGGTGCTCCTGGCACGACAGCCAGTGCGATGGCGCGCTCGATGCGCGGGGCCAGCTCGCCCGCGAGGCCGCGCGTCGGGTCGCGGCCGTCGAGCCACGCGATCGCGATGAGCCACCACAGCGTGGCGTCGATGCAGCCGAGATACCAGAAGTCCGCCTCGTCCTCCCTGGGATCGACGAACTTCGGCAGCTGGCCGTTGCGCGCCTGGTAGCGCGCCAGCGTCAGGAGCCCGGTCGCGGCCTCGCGCTGCAATTGCGCGTCGTCCGAGACCGCCATGCCCAGCGCGCAGATCGCGGCGTCGCGGCCGAAGACCGCCGCGTAGCCGCGCGCGCTGGCGGCGGAGCCGGGGGTGGCCGCGAGAATGCCCCCCGGCGAGAGGTTGCGCCGGAGCAGCACGCGCGCGCGATCGCAGCACTCCGCGAGGAGCTCCTGATCCGAACCTGGGTGCGTGCTGGCTTGCCGGAACATCGGTGCGCCGAGGCGGCGGCTCCCGGCGGACCACGCTTCACGGGGCCGTCGCGAAACGAAGCCCCCGGATCGTGGCCGCCGAACGCCGGCGTCTCAGATCGTATTGATCGCCGCCCCCGTCGCCATCGCGCGGATCAGCTTGTCGTAGTGGAAGTGCATCGCGCACTTGCCGATGTAGGTGAAGATCACGCTCGGATCGCGCGTGGCCTTCGCCACGCGCCAGATCCGGCGACGGTACTCCCGACGCAGCGCGGGACGGTCGACGTTCTTCATCAGGCGCGCGAAAAACAGCGAGGCGCCGACGACGTTGAGCGACTGCTGGCGCAACCGCAGCCTGGGATGCGTCTTCCAGTGCTTGACGCGTCCCAGGTGCTCGCGTCGCAGCATGCCGTGGATGTACAGGTCCTCGAGCCGCGCGAAATAGGCGGCGGGCTCGTGCAGCGAGCGCATGACACGCTGGTAGCCCTGCTGGAGCGCCTCGCGGCTGAGGCGCAGGGGAATGACGTTGGTTCCGAAGGCCGACACGTCGGCGCGGTCCAGCCGGCCTTCGCTCGCCAGGCGTTCGTGCAGGGGCGTCTTCGGAATCGCATACAGCATCCCGATCATGATGTGCGGTATGCGCGCCTCCCCGAGAAATTCGAGCTGAGCGTCGAAGATGGTTTCATCGTCGTTATCGAAGCCGACGATCATCCCGCACCAGACCTCGATGCCGGCGCGCTGGACCTTGTGCACGCGCTCGAGCAGCGAGCCTGCCTTGGGGCGCACGTTCTGCGTCTTCCGCGTCTCCTGCAACGACTTCTCGTTCGGGCTCTCGATCCCGATGAAGACCGCGTGGATGTTCACCTCCGTCATCAGGGCCATGAGCTCGTCGTCTTCGGCCAGGTCGAGCGACGCCTCGGTGAAGAAACGGAACGGATAGTCGTTCGCCTGCTGATATGCGATCAGGTCCTTCAGGATCTGCTTGATGACATTCTTGTTGCCGATGAAGTTGTCGTCGACGATGAACACCGCGTTGACCTTCCGCGCTCGGAGCGCTTCCAGCTCCGCGATGATCTGAGGGGTGGTCTTGATCCGCGGCCGCCGGCCGAACGTGACGATGATGTCGCAGAACTCGCAAAGGAACGGGCAACCGCGCGAGATCTGGATGCTGCCCAGCAGGTACCGGTCGGTCTTGAGCAGGTCGAACCGCGGCGTGGGCAACCGGGCCATGTCGGTGCGCTCCTGCTGCTCGTAGCGGCTCTTCGAGCGCCCCGCCTCCCACTCCTGCAGGAACTGCGGCCAGCTCTCGTCCGCTTCGCCGACGAAGATCACGTCGGCAAGCTCCTCGAAATAGTCCTCCTGCACGGTCACCCATGCGCCGCCGACAACCGTGAACTTGCCGCGGCGCTTGAGCTCGGCGAGGATCTCGCGCATCCGGAACCGCTGCACACTCATCCCGGTCACGCCGACGATGTCCACGTCGGCGAGCGCATCGTAGTCGATCGCCTCGACGTTCTCGTCGATGAGCATGACGTCGTGCGGAGCCGGCGTGAGCGCCGCGAGCAGCGGAAGCGCCGACACCGGCATGTTCGCCTTCTTGCCGACGATCGGCATGAGGTACTCGACCCCCCAGTACGAGACCTCGAATCGTGGGTTGACGATCGCGATACGTGCCATCAAGTACGCCTCCGGCCGGAGAAGCGGGGCGCTCGAAGCGACAGCGGCAGGAGCGGACGTCGATGTTGCACGGCCGGCCCACGGCGCGTCAACGGGATTCGGTCTGCCGGGGGACGCCGACGCGTCGCGCCGGCTCGCTACCGTCCGGTCACCCACGCCGCAACTGGTCGCGCAGACGCTGCGTCGCCGGCCTCGTCCACGGCAGCCGGATCGCCGGCGATGACGACGCCGTAATTCGCGCGGGCGTGGGCCACGGTCATCTTCTCCTCGACCACGTCCGCGAGCACGGCTTTCGGATCGCGAAGGAGCGGATTGCCGTGGCCGCCGCCTCCGGCGAGGCGCACGCGCAGCACGTCGCCGTAGTCGACGGTGGTGAGGAACTTCGCCGGACACTGGCTCCTCGCGCCCGTCGGCGCGCAGCATCGACACGTCCGAGGGTGCGCCGCACCCCCCGCCGTCGAGACCGTAAGGCGGGTGGTCGCGCCGATCGGAACGGATCTGCAGCGTCGCGCGGTTGGCCTTGAAGCGCAGGTGACGCTCGAGAGCGAGGCCGCCGCGGTATCGACCGGGTCCGCCCGAGTCCGGCACCAGCGCATAACGCTCCACGACGATGGGCTGGTCGGCCTCGATCATCTCCGCCGGCGCGTTGGAGTAGTTGACGAGCGTGCCGGTGCACGCGTCCATGCCGTCGCGATCGGGACCGCCGCCCCACGACGCGAGCAGGAACTCGAGATACACGTGCGACTCGCCGTGCTCGTCGCGACCGCCAAACGAGATGCCGACATCGGGCGCATTCGAGCCGCACGCGGGCAGCACGTCCGGCACGGCCTGCGCGAGCGCGCCGAAGATCGCGTCGCCGATGCGGATGCCGGTGATGCCGCGCGCTGCCACCGCCGCGGGCATGCGCGGATTCACGACCGTGCCCTCCGGGGCGATCACCTCGATCGGGCCGGAAGTAGCCGGCGTTGTTGGGGATCGCGAGGTCGACGATCGAGCGCACGCACGCGAGCGCCGTGGACAGCGTGAACGGGTACACGCAGTTGATCGCCCCGCGCACCTGCGGCGCCGACCCCGTGAGGTCGATCGTCATGCTGTCCTCGCGGATGGTGACGGCCGCCGCGATGGGAATCGGATCGGGATCCACGCCGTCCCCGTCGAGATAGTCGAGGAAACGCCAGGTGCCCTTGGGCAGCTTGGCGATCTCGGCGCGCGTGAAGCGCTCGGTGTAATCGAGCAGATCGCGGCAGTACTGCTCGAACTCGGCGGCGCCGTAGCGTTGCGCGAGCTTCACCATCTCGCGCTCGCCCACGACGCACGCAGCCACGAGCGAGCGGATGTCGCCCAGCACCTTGTCGGGCACCCGCACGTTCTTCTCGATGAGCCGCTCCATCGTCTCGTCGGGCTCGCCCTCGCGCCAGAAGCGCGATGCGGGAATGCGCAGGCCTTCCTGGTAGATCTCCGTCGAGTCGCTCGCATTGCCGCCGGGAATGCGGCCGCCGATGTCCGTCATGTGCGCGAGCGCCACCGAGTAGCCGATCAGGGCGCCCTCGTGGAAGATCGGCTTCACCAGCACGATGTCGGGCAGGTGCGTGCTGCCGTCGTAGGGGTCGTTGGTGATGAACAGATCGCCGGGCAGGATCCGGCCTTCGTACGCGCGCATCACCGCCTTCACGGCGAACGGCATCGCCCCGAGGTGGAACGGCAGGCACGTGCCCTGCGCGATGAGCTGGCCGTCGGCGAGGAAAAGCGCGGTCGAGAAGTCGAGCGCCTCCTTCACCACGAACGAGCGTGCGGTGCGATAGATGGTGAGCGCCATCTCGTCCGCGAGCGCCACCAGCGCGTTCTTGATGAGCTCGAGCGCGAAGGGATCGCGCGCGATCGATGGCGTGCCCGGCGCGAGAGTGGGAGCGTCCTGGAGATTCGTCATGTCAATCGAGCTCGATTTCGATGGTGTCCCACGCGATCAGCCGCGCGCGGGCGTCCGGCGGCACGACCGTCGTGCTGTCGAATTCCTCGATCAGCAGCGGGCCGCGCGTCCACTTCGGCGCCGAGATCGCCGCGCGCGCAGACACGGGTCGGCACCGCACCGACCTCGGGACCGAAGTAGACCTCGCGCGTTCCGCGTGCGGCCTCGCCCTTGTCGTCGAGCACGAGGCGCTCGGGGACTTGCGACTTGCCCTTCGACGCACGCGCGATGACGCGCACGTTCATGGTCTCGACCGCTTCGGTGTCCGAGCGATACCCGAACTGCTGCTCGTGCAGCATCGAGAAGCGCTCGCGCAGCTCGGCCGCCGCATCGTCGGGGCGCAACGGCAGCGTGAGCTCCGAGTTCGCGCCTGCGTAGCGCAGATCGAGCAGGCGCTCGAAGCGATGCTCGGCGGGCGCGAAGCCTTCGCTCGCCAGCACGGCGCCACCGTCGTGCTCGAGGGCCCGGAACAGCGGCTCCAGCGCTGCGGGATCCAGGCGCTCGAGACGCTGCTTGCACGTGCGCACGTAGTGATGCTCCATCTCGGGAAACAGCATGCCCAGCGCGCTGAAGAGTCCCGGCACGGGCGGCACGAGGATGCGCTTGATGTCGAGCAGTCGCGCGAGCGTGGCGGCATGCACGGGGCCGTTGCCGCCGAAGGCGAGCATCGCGAGATCGCGCGGGTCGCGGCCGCGCTCGGTGGATACGGCGCGCAACGCCCGCGCCATCGTGGCGTTCGCGACACGATGCACGCCCCACGCCGCGTCTTCCAGCGACAGGTGCAATGGCGCCGCGACTTCGCGCTGGAGCGCATCGTCGCCGAGCTCGCGCCGCAGCCGCAGGCCGCCGCCCGCCAGCGCGCGCGGATTGATGAACCCGAGGATCAGGTTGGCGTCGGTGACCGTGGGCATCGTCCCGCCGCGGTCGTAGCATGCGGGTCCGGGCGCCGCACCGGCGCTATCCGGCCCCACGCGCAACCCGCCGCCGGCATCGAGACGCGCGATGCTGCCGCCGCCCGCGCCGACTTCGGCGATGTCGATGGCCGGCGCGCGCACGTGATAGCCGCCGCCGCTCAGCAGCCGGCCCGCGATGTTGATGCCGCCGCCCACTTCGAGCGAATTCACGCGCAGGAACTGGCCGGCATCGATCAGCGCCGCCTTCGCGGTGGTGCCGCCCATGTCGAAGCTGAGCAGGCTCAGGTTGCCGAGCCGACGCGCGAGCTCCGCAGCACCGACGACACCCGCCGCGGGACCCGATTCGATGATGTGGATCGGGCGCTCGGCCGCCGCGGCCGCACTCATTGCACCGCCGCTCGACTGCATGATCGTGAGCGGCCGCTCGATCGACTGGCGCCGCAGCTTGTCCTCGAGGCCCGCGAGATAGTCGCGCACGAGCGGCAGCACGTACGCGTTCACGACCGTCGTGCTGGTGCGCTCGTACTCGCGGATCTCGGGCAGGAGCTCGCTCGAGAGCGTCACCGGAATGTCGGCATTGCGCTCGCGGATCAACGCGCGCAGGCGTGCTTCGTGGACACCGTTGGCGTACGCATTGACGAGGCAGATCGCGATGGCGTCGACCTCCTGCGCGAGCATGCGCTCGATCACGGCGCGCGCGGCAGCCTCGTCGAGCGCACGCTCGACGTTGCCGTTGCTGTCGACGCGCTCGTCGATCTCGAACCGCAGCCGCCGCGGCACCAGCGGCTCGGGCTTGCGCCAGCGGATGTCGTAGAGCACCGGCATGCGCAGGCGCCGGATCTCCAGCACGTCGCGGAATCCGCGCGTGGTGAGCAGCGCAACGCGCGCACCCTTGCCTTCGAGCAGCGCGTTCGTCGCCACGGTCGTGCCGTGCAGGATGCGCGACACGCTGCCGATCTCGAGGCCCTCCTGCGCGGCGCTCGCAAGGCCCTGCGCGATGCCTTCGCTGTAATCGTCCGGGGTGGACAGGACCTTGGCGCGCACCACGCGGCCTTCACTGCCCATGAACACGAGGTCGGTGAAGGTGCCACCGATGTCGATGCCGATCCTGGTTTCCATTGCCTTCGCGTTTCGCGCGATGCGCGCCGTCAGTGAAGCTGCATGAGCTCGGCCGCGTTGGCGCCGAGGATCCGGTCCTTCTCCGCCGGGGTGAGGAAGGAGCAGTGCCTGCGGACGTAGTCCACGCACTGCCGGTAGGTGCAGAAGCGCTCGACGTTGGGCATGTCCGAGCCCCACACGAGCTTGCCCGCGCCGAACAGATCGCGCATGCCGCGGATCAGGCCCTGCGCCTCGGGATAGGGGTAGTCCCACACCCCGCCCCACGTGATCGGGAACATGACCTCGAGCAGCACGTTGTCGCGCTTGTACGTGGCGAGCACCTCGGGCGGAAAGTCCCACGCGCCCGAGCCCGCGAAATGCGCAACCGGCGGTCCCATCACCAGCAGGAAAGGATGCGCGCGATGGCGCGCGAGCAGGCGGTCGAGCGCCGCGAGATTGGCGAGATAACCCGCGCGGTCGTAGCCGGGTGTCGAGGAAAGCTCGATGAACACGGGAAGGCCGCGCGCGACGACGCGGTCCCAGAACGGCCGGAAAGCGTCGTGGTCGACGTTGCGCGCATAGCCGTGGCGCGACATGTCGTGGGCGTAGTACAGGCCGCGCAGGCCCAGCACGTCGACGGCGCGCTCGACTTCGGCGAGCGTCTCGGCGCGATCCGCGGTCGCCTCGTCGACGTTGAGCAGCCCCGTGAACTTCCCGGGGTACTGGCGCTGCGTGAACGCGTTGTAGTCGTTCATCGCGCCGTAGCCGCCGCCCGCCTGGAGAATGCAGTGGTCGACACCGGCCACCGTCATCTGCGCCAGCATGAGCTCGGGCGGACACGCGAGCTCCTGCATCCCCACCGGCAGGTACTGCACGTAGTAGTCCTCGCCCTCGTGCGTGAATGCGAGCTGGCCGAAGCGGCCCACGCGGAAGTCCACGTCGGTCGAGCCCCGCCCACGTGTTGTCGCCCGCGCGAAAGAGCATCGAGGGCTTCACTTCCGCGCCGTCGCGCGCACGAAAGGCGCGCGCGGCCGGGCGCGTGACGACCTTCTGCAGGTACTTGAGGTGCACCGCGGTGGACGCGATGCCCGCAGGGGCCGTTCCAGTGCCGGAAAACGTGGGCGTGGCAATCGACGATCATGCAAGGAGCTGCCGCTATGGGACTCGAAGGGCCGGCCGGCTGGCCGGCCCCGGTTGCAGCGCTGCGGCGTCAGGCGCTGATCTTCTCCATGTGCAGGTTGAACAGGCGCTGCATCTCGCCATTGACGTTGAGGAATGCGCCGTACATGTCGAGGAAGTGCTTCCACTCGCTGTCGCCGTAGCGCACGGCCCAGGTGTTCGGGCGCTTGTCGAGCGGGTGGTCGGGATCGAACACGTGCGCCCAGCTGTTGCGCTTCGCGAACAGCAGCACGTCGCTGTCGCCGCTCATCCACACGTCCGCCTTCTTGGCGCGCACCGGCTCGGCGCCGAGCACGACCTGGCCGGCGGTCGTGATGAGCTTGGCCTTGGGGAACAGGATCGGAATGCGCGGCTCCTCGCTGCCGCCCGCGACCACCGAGAACGTCACCTTGGGATCGTCGAAGTCGGAGAGCTTCTTGAACCGGCCGGCGTTGTCCTTGTGCACCATGAGCAGGCTGCCCTTCGACCAGATCGGACCGATGTAATCCACGACGAGCGCGCGGGCCATCGTGTACGTGAGCGACGAGCCGTACAGGTCGTAGTCCCTGCGGCGCAGGCCGACGGTCGAGTTCTGGAACGTGACCTCCTTCCAGTCGACCTTCACCTCCATCTCCTTCGCGAGACGCTCCACGGCATCCTTGTAGATGCCCCCGAGCTCCCCCGTCTTCGCATCCTTGTAGAACCACGGCCCGGTCTGCGAGTACCCGACGCGCATCACGCCTTCCTTGCGGATCTTGGCGAGGCTCGACGTCTCGGGGATGCCGGTCTCGAGCATCTGCGCCATCGCTTCGCGCGGCGAGAGCGCTGCGCCCAGCAGGCTGCCCGTCGCGCCGAGCACGGCGGCGGTGCGCAGGAAGTCTCGCTTGCCATCATTCACGTCATCAGTCATCGCGGTCTCCTTCGGTGGGTAATGGCGGGTCGTTGCTCGCCGCGCCTGCAAACGTACAGGATCGTCGCCGTCGGCGCTACAGCACGACCCGCCGCGAGTTGCGCGCGAGTCGCGGCACGAGCTCGATCAGCGGCACGCCGGTGGCGGCAACCAGATCGTGAATGGTGATGGCCTCGCCGCCCTGGCGCCCGAGCAGCACGACCTCGTCGCCGAGCGCGACGTCGGGCACGGCGGTCACGTCGAGCATCGAGTGCTCGGTGTGCCGAGCGCCGACGAGCGGAACGCGACGCCCGCGCACCAGCGCGATCCCGCCGGGAGGCAGCCGCGGATACCCGTCGGCGAACCCGAACGGAATCACGGCCGCCACCGTGTCGCACTTCACCGGCCGCCCGGCGTAGCCCGGCGTCGCGCCCTTCGCGATGCGCTTCAGCGCGATGATGCGCGCCTTCACGGCGGCGAGCGCCGCGCGCGCGTCGACGCGCCGATCCCACGGCTGCTCGAGCAGGCCGTAGACGAGCCGCCCGGGTTCACCGCGTCGAACGCGAGCTCCGGCGCCGCGATGAGCACGCGACTGCTCGCGACCATGCGTTCGCGTCCTCTCCATCCGGCCGCCTCGATGCGCGCGAGCATCGCGCCGAAGCGCGCCACCTGCGCGGCGATCGACGCCGGTGCGTCGTTGTCGTAGAGATGCGTGTAGACGCCGTGCACGCGCGCGTCCGGCCGGTGCCTCGCCGCCGCCAGCACCGGCTCGAGATCCTCGTCGCGGAAGCCCAGGCGATTGAAGCCTGCGTCGAGCTTCACGCTGAACGCGAGATCGTGCGCGAGGCACACGTCGAGCGTGGCGCGGTCGTGGACGGTGACCACCACGTTCAGCGATGCGAATGCCGGCAAGTCCTCGGCCTGGGTCGCGCCGTAGAGCAGGATCGGCAGCGCGACGCCGGCCGCGCGCACCTTGCGCACGTCATCGGCGTCGCCGCAAGCGAGCGCATCGACGCCCTCCTGCGCTGCGAGGCGCGCGAGGGTTCCGGCGTCGAAGCCGTAGGCATCGCCCTTGCACACCGCGTACACGCGCGCCTTGCCGGCGAGGCTGCGGATCAGGCGCAGGTTGTGGCGGATCGCGCCAGCGTCGATCTCGACCCAGGATGCACGGCCGCGCGCGTGCGCAGGCACGCTGCGCGATTCGGGCGACGACGCTGCAGGCAACGGCTCGACGATCACAGTCGGGTCCTGAGCGATCCACGAACCGACGATTATCGGCGCCCCCGAGAATAAGGGATAGTTGGTTATTTTTGCCGATTCGATTAACGTTTCTGATCGTCTCGCCTCGCGCCGCGCGCGGACCCGGACAGCGCGTCCACGCTGGCGCGAATGCGCTCGACCAGGCGCCGGACGTTGGCCGGAGGCGCGTCGCGCCGGTACGAGACGAACATGGGAAAGCGCGGGATGGCGGGACGCGCCTTCAGCACGCGCAGCGTGCCCGCCTTCACCTCCGGTCCGATGATCTCGACCGGGAGCAGGCTCAAGCCCACCCCTTCCACGGTGAGCGCCTTGCTGATGAACAGGCTCGTGCAGGTGTTGAGGCGCAACGGCTTGAGATTCGCCCGCGCAAACCACGCGTGGATGGTTTCGTACAGCAGCGACGGCGCCGGATGGGTGACGATCGGGATGCGCGCGAGCGCTGCCGGGGTGGCGACCTTCATCGCGCCGAGGCGCCTGGGTGAACCGACCCAGTAATGCGGCAGGTCCGAGAGGCGCTCGTAGGCGAGCATCGGCGAGAGCGTCGGACCGGAGATGACCGCGACGTCGAGCTCGCCGCGCAGCAGCTTCGCGTAGAGATTGACGCTGAACTCGACGACGAGCTCGATCTGGGCCCGCGGGTAATGCGTTTCCACGTCGACCAGCAGCGACGGCAGGTAGTGGGCCGCATACGTGTCGGTGGCGCCCATGCGGATCAGCCCGCGGATGTCGTCGGAAAGGTCGCTCTCCGCTCCGCGCTCGCCGATGCGCTCGGCGATCTCGAGCATCCGCTCGGCCTGCTGCACGACCTCGACGCCGAGGGTGGTGAGCGTGGCGCGATACGAATCCCGATTGAGCAGGCGCGCATTCATCGCGGACTCGAGGTCCTTGATGCGCAGCGACAGCGCGGGCTGCGTGAGCGAGAGCCGCGTCGCGGCGGCGCGCACGCTGCCCAGCCTCGCAACCCAGTACAGCGCCTCGAGCTGCGCCAGCGTGAGCTTCAACGTCGGGCAGGCCGCATCAGGTGCTCGCCCCGCGTGCGGTGATCGGCCACAACGTCTCGACCCGGCCGTTGCGCACGCACACGTACCAGTCGTGCAGGTTGATCGTCGGATCGCAGTGGCCGGGGATGAGCATGACCTTGTCGCCCAGGCGCAGCGGTTGCGCACCCGGGCCGATCGCGATCTTGCCGTGCTCGTCGGACACGCCGGTCACCTCGAGGCCCGCGCGTGCGTGCACCCACGGCAGGCCCTTCTCGGCGCTGTACGACTTGAGCCCCGCATCCACGATCGCGCGCTCGGGCGTGGGGGTGCTCATGACGGTGGCCAGCACGAAGAGGCTGTGCTCGAACTCGTCGTAACGCCCGCCGCGCTCGCCGCCGATGCGCGCGTATTCCGTGTCCATGAAAAGGTAGGATCCGGCCTGCAGCTCGGTCCAGAGCCCGCTCGCAGCCTCCATGCGAAACGTGCCGGTGCCGGCGCCGCTGATCATCGGACACTCGAGGCCCGCCGCGCGCGAGCGCCTCGACGGCGGCGCGCACGATTCCCGCCGCGCGCTCGATCGCCGCCCGGCGCTCGTTCCAGGTGGGCAGGTGCTGCGCCGTGCCGTGGTAGGCCTGCAGTCCGCGGAACGCGAGTCCCGGGGCGCTCGCGATGCGCTGCGCGAGCTCGCGCGCGGCCTGCGGCGTGGCGACACCGCAGCGCTGCATGCCGACGTCGATCTCGACGAGACCGCCGATCTCGACGCCGGCCTCGGTCGCCGCGCGCGACGCGGCGTCGACCTGCTCCGGCGCGTCGAAGCACAACGCGATCGTCGCTTCGGTCGCCAGCGCGGCGAGGCGGCGCAGCTTCTGCGTGCCGACGACCTCGTTGCTCACGAGCACGTCGCGCACGCCCCCGCGCACGAGGGCTTCGGCCTCGCCGACCTTCTGGCAGCACTGCCCGACGGCGCCGGCGAGGATCTGCTTGCGCGCAACGGTGGGACACTTGTGCGTCTTGGCGTGCGGACGCAGGCGCACCCCGTTCGCGGACGCGAACGACGCCATCTTGCGCAGGTTGCCCTCGAAGGCGTCGAGGTCCACCACGAGCGCGGGTGTGTCGATCTCGTCGAGCGTTGCACCGATACGGGCGGGAGCGTCGTTCATGTCTTGGTTCCTCGGGAGCCCGTTCGCGGGCATGTGACTTGTCGTCGGCGTTGCGTGCTTGCCAATCCGCCGGGTCCTAAGTGATGATAGCGCGGCTCCGGTGCAGCGATCACGCACGTTCGTCGACGCGATCGGTTCTTCCTGACTGCATTGCTTGGCGAAATGAGCGACATTCCCATGATCCGCGTGCTCGACGTGCACAAGCGCTTCGGCACGCTCGAGGTGCTGAAAGGCGTTTCCTTCGAGGTCCACCGCGGCAGCGTGGTCAGCATGATCGGCGCGAGCGGCTCGGGCAAGAGCACGCTGCTTCGCTGCATCAACTACCTCGAGGTGCCGAGCGCCGGCGACATTCTCATCGACGGCGAATCGCTGTGCTACCGCGCCGAGCCGGCCGGCAAGCGCAGGCCGCGGCCGCTTTCGGAGATCAACCGCATCCGGCGCGAGCTCGGCATCGTGTTCCAGCAATTCAACCTGTGGCCGCACATGACGGTGCTGGGCAACGTCGTCGAGGCACCGCAGCGCGTGCGCGGGCTCTCGCGCAAGGAAGCGGTCGAGCTCGGGCAGGCGTGCCTCGCGCGCGTGCACCTCGGCGACAAGGCGCACGAGTATCCGGCGCGCCTGTCGGGCGGCCAGCAGCAGCGCGTCGCCATCGCGCGGGCGCTTGCGATGCAGCCGAAGGTCATGCTGTTCGACGAGCCCACCTCGTCGCTCGATCCGGAGCTCACCGACGAGGTGCTCGCCGTGATGCGCGAGCTCGCGGACGACGGCACCACCATGATCGTCGTGACGCACGAGATGGGATTCGCCAAGGACGTGTCCGACCAGGTCATGTTCCTGCACAACGGCCTCATCGAGGAGGAAGGGCCGCCCGCGCAGGTCTTCGGCGCCCCGCGCTCGGAGCGGCTGCGCCAGTTCATCTCCAAGCACCTCCAGTAGACCCGACGCATGTCCGATTCGCTGCGCGAGTTCTTCGACCTCGGGATCTTCTGGGAGTACCGGACCGTGCTGCTGCGCGGTCTCGCGGTCAACTTCTACGTCTTCTTCGCGGCGGCCGCGCTCGCGCTGTCGATCGGGCTGGGTGCCGCGCTCCTGCGCATCAGCCGGTTTCGGGGACTGCGCTGGCTCGGCACGCTGCACGTCGAGGTCTTTCGCAACGCACCCGAATACGTGATGGTCGTGTGGGTGCACTTCGTGCTGCCTCTCCTGATCGGGCTGCTGCTGCACAGCCGCTTCGAGTTCGACCCGTTCGTCTCCGCGATGGTCGCGCTCGGCTTTGTCTACAGCGGCTACTTCGCCGAGACGTTCCGGGCCGGCATCGAAGCGATTCCATTGGCCCACCTCGAGGCGGCGCGCTCCCTCGGCATGGGCGAAGGTCTCATCCTGCGGCGGATCATCCTGCCGCAAGTGGTCCGCCGCATGCTGCCGGAGTCGATCAATCAGTTCATCTCGCTGTTCAAGGCCACCACGATCGTGTACCTGATCGCGGTGCCGGACTTGATGTACCAGGTGTCGATGATCACGCAGGAGCGGATGCGGCCGCTGCCGCTCTACACCGGTGCGGCGCTCACCTATTTCGTGATCGTCCTCGTGGCGGGATCGAGCCTGCGCGTCCTGGCCGATCGCTGGCGTGCCCGGATCGTGGCCTGAGGCATGGACAACTGGCACCGGCTCGTCTGGAACCAGCGCGATGCGCTGCTCGCCGGCCTCGGGGTCACGGTCGAGGTCTGCATGATCGCGTTTGCGTGCGCGATCGTCGGCGGTCTCGTGCTGTGCCTCGCTGCGCATGTACGTGCGGCCGCTGCGTCCCGTCGCGACGCTGCTCATCGAGTTCTTCCGCGCGACCCCGATCATCGTGCAGCTGCTCTGGGTCGCGTATGCGTGGCCGGAGATCTTCGGCTGGCCGAACAGCTTCTTCGCCGCCGCGTGGTGCTCGCTGGCGCTGCAGTCGAGCGGCTACCTCGCCGAGACCTTCCGCGGCGGGATCGAGGCCATTCCGAGAGGACAGCGCGAAGCCGCGTTCTCGGTCGGGATGTCCCCGATCAAGGTCTTTCGCCGCATCATCCTGCCGCAGGTGCTGCTGAGCTCGGCGCCATCGATCATCAACCAGTTCACCGTGATCGTGAAGTCGTCCGCGCTGGTGTCGGTGATCACGGTCCAGGACCTCATGTTCCAGTCGCAGAAGATCGTGAACATCTCCTACGAGCCGATCGAGATCCTCACGGCGACCGCCATCATCTACATCGTCGTCATCTTCGCCGTGTCCGCGGCCGGCAAGGCGCTCGCGGACCGGCTGCGGGAGAGCTACGGCATCGCCGCCAGGTGAGCTCTCCTACGTCACGACATGGCGTGGGGATCGAGGATGTCTAACCTTCATCGCCGACTCGGCCGTTTGCCGCGTCGACGGGCACGGCCGAACGCACGCATCCCGCCAGCACGACGATGATCGTGGTGCCCTGTTGCGGGGCGCTATGGATCGTCAGGGCGGCCCCGATCAGCCGCGCCTGCTCGCGCAGACCCGCGAGGCCGTAATGTCCCGGATGCGCGGCCTCCGCGTCGAAACCGACGCCGTCGTCGGAGATCGTCAGGGTCAACCGGTCGCCGTCGTCGGACGCCCGCAGCGAGATCGTCACGCGCGTCGCCCCGGCATGGCGTTCGACATTGCGCATCGCTTCTTCGGCGATCCTGAACAGGGTCTCCGCCCGTTCGTCGGCAAACGCTCCTGCCTCCGCATCGCTGCTGTAGTCGACGGGAATGCCGGTGCGCTCGACGAACAGATCGACAAACTCGCGCAGGGCCGCTGCAAGCCCCGCATCGCGCACCGGGTTGAAGCGCATCTGCGCAATCGCGGCGCGGGCTTCCTTCAATCCCTGATGGGCCGTTTCCTCGGCGCGGATCAACTCCTCGGGCAGTGCCGCGGGATGGGTGGCCGCGAGCCTCTTCAGAAGCCGGATCTCCGTGAGCATCGCCATCATCGAGTGCGCCAGCGTGTCGTGCAGATCGCGCGCGATCTTCAGGCGCTCGCGCGCTACCGCGTCGTAACGTGCCTGTTCGGCCAGTCGTTCGATTTCACGGGTCCGTGCCGTCACGCGCTGATCCAGTTCGGCATTCAGGGTCTGCAATGCGCCGCGCTCGCGCTGCAGCGAAGTGAGCAGCTCGTCCAGGGCACGTCCCAGCCGGGCCGCTTCATTCCGGCCGGGAGGAACCGTGATGCTTTGTGTCAGACCGGTCCGCACGGCATCGGCCGAGCGCGCGATGGATTCGAGGTCGCGCGCGACGCGGCGTGCCAGCAGCGCGCCCAGCAACGCGGCGAGCAGCCCCAGGCCGACCAGCACGGCTGCGATCTGACGCTGCAGGGCCGTGGCGCCCTGCGTCGCATCCCGCAACGGCTCGACCACCACGACGCGCCAGCCCAGGGTGTGCAGCACGTCGGACGCGACCGGCTTCGCGCGCGCGACCAGGTAGCGGCTGCCATCGGCGAGACGTTCCACGCGCGACGGCCATTCGGCACTGCCACGCGACACCCTGGCTGCAACGATCGCCGTGGCCGTGTCGGTCGGATCGGGAGTGCTCTGCCAGCGCCGGCCCTCGCGACTCGCCGGTCCGATCAGCACCGTGTCATTCGCGTCCAGGAGCAGCACTTCGGTAGCGGCCGATGTTCCCTGCTCCTGTCCGAATCTCTGCGCGAGATTCAACAGCCAGCGGGTGCCCAATTGCGCCCCGATGGCGCCGACCGGATTCCCCCTGGCATCGATCACCGATGCGATCACGTGTGCGACGGGCCCGGGCGTACCGTCGAGCGCTGGCGGGCAGCGTCTTCGTCGGCATCGGCGCCAGTCGCACCTCGCCCGCTCTCGCTCCCGCGAGACCCGACGCAAACCATGACGGCTCGGCAACGCTCGTGCCGTCGGTCACGCCGCGGGTGGCCGCAAGCACCCGGCCTTGCGGGTTCGCCACGCCGATCCACTCGAATTCGGGCGACGTCCGCTGCAGGTTCTCGAGAATCGTTCGCAGCGTAGCCCGGTTCTCGTCGCGCAGCTCGGTGGCCAGCATTGCCGCCAACGCGCGCACCGATTGCAGTCGAAGCGCAATGTTGAGATTCAGCTCGGCCTCGACGCGGTCGGCCGTCCTGTCCAGCTGCCGGCCGCGCTGGTCGAGCACGTTGGTGCGCACGATGTCATCCACCCAGATGCTGGCGACCAGCACGAGGCCGATCGATAATGCGAACACCAGCCAGCCGATGGCGGAGGCCAGGCTGCGGCGGGGGTCGAGGTAGCGCGCCAGAGGGTGCATGAAGGGACCGCGAAAAAGTATCACAGCAAGTTCGCAAGTGACGAAAGTAACACCGAACTCGTGACCTGCGGCCCTCGCGAGCGGCGCAGGCATCCGGTACATTCTCCTCGACATGAACGTCGCAGCTGCTCGCGTCTGTGCAGGCCTCCAACGCCGGAGCGATTCGAAGTGGACGAGCTGGTACAACTGGTGGCGCAACGCGTTGGAATCCCTTCGGCCCAGGCCGCGCTTGCGGTCGCGGCGATGCTGGACTATCTGACGGCGCGGCTGCCTTCGCCGGTGGTCGGGCGCATTCGCGAGCAACTGGGCGAGCTACCGCGCCCCCGCCAACCGGATGTCGGAAACAGGGGAGCACAGTGACCGAGGAAGTCCCGGAAGGCGTGTCCCGCATCCGGGTGCTCGTGGTCGACGATCAGGCCCTGATCCGGCGCGGGATGACGCTGATGCTCGAGCTCGAGCCGGATATCGAAGTCGTGGGCCAGGCATCCGATGGCGAGGAAGCCGTCGCGATGGCGGAGCGTCTGCGGCCGGATGTCGTGCTGATGGACCTGCACATGCCGCGCAAGGGCGGCGTGGCCGCCACGCGCGAGATCACGCGCTCGCTCCCGCACACGCACGTGCTGGTGCTCACCACGCTCGACGCCGATGAAATGGTGTTCGAGGCCGTCCGCGCGGGTGCCCACGCCTACCTGCTCAAGGATGCAAGCGAGGACGAGGTGCTCGAGACGGTGCGCGCGGTCCATCGCGGCGAATCCCGGATGACGCCGCAGATCGCGCGCAAGGTCATGGATCAGTTTCGGCGTCTCGCATCCCCGGTCCAGGCTCCCCCCTCGGCTGCCGCCCCGGGCGGTCCCGCCGCGTCGATCGAGGTTTCGCGCGCCACCGAAGCCAAGGCCGGCGATGCCTCGGCCGAGGCACTCAGCGACAAGGAAGAAAGGATCCTGGGCCTTATCGCCGAGGGCAAGAGCAACAAGCAGATCGCAGCTGCCGTGTTCCTGGCCGAGGGCACCGTCAAGAACTACGTCAGTCGCATCATGGAGAAGCTCCACGCCAATACGCGGACCGAGCTCGCCGTGATGTCGGTGCGCCAGCGGCGGGGCGATTGACCGGGCCGTTCGCGCCGAAGCCGACCCCCGCCGCATGTCCTTCGTCACGTGCCGATCGTGACTTCCTGCAGGCCGAGATCGTGACCTTCAGCAGCTTACGGATGGCGTCGGCGATGGCTAGAGTTCAGGTAACGGACGCGCCGATGATGTTCGACACGGCGACGGCCGATTCCGCGAATTCAATCCGCAAAGGACCACGCCATGACCAGTGACCGATATCGCTGTTGCCGTGTACGACCTGCATACCCAGGCCGAAACCGCCGTGAAGTCGCTGCAACGCGCCGGATTCGACATGAAGAAGATCTCGATCATCGGCAAGGACTACGAGACCGAGCAGCACGTCGTCGGATTCCTCAATGCCGGCGATCGGGCCAAGGTGTTCGGCAAGCTCGGCGCGTTCTGGGGCGGCTTGATGGGCGTGCTGTTCGGCTCGGCGATGATGTTCGTCCCGGTGGTGGGTCACGTCATCGTGCTGGGCCCGCTCGCGGCCGCACTGTTCGGCGGCCTGCAGGGCGCCGTGCTCGTCGGTGGCATCAGCGCGCTGGCCGGTGCCCTGATGAGCCTCGGCATTCCCAGGGACTCGGTGCTGCGCTACGAGACGGCGCTCAAGGCAAACAAGTTCATGCTGGTCGTGCACGGCGACGCGCAGGAGATCAAGCGCGCGCACGAGCTGCTGAAGACTTCCGGGCTTGCGTCGTTCGACCATCACCGTGCACAGGACGATGTCCCGTCGCCCGCACACCCGTAATCGGCAACGACTGTCCCGGAACGGAGCGCCTCATGAAACTCGCACTCAGACCCATTGCGTTGGCGATGCTCGTTGCAACGGCCCAGATCGCTGGCGCGAGCTTACGCGCGCGCCCTGGACACACCTGCCGCGCCCGCAGTCCACGCTGCGCCGGCAGCGACCACGGCGCCGATCCCGACGTCACAGGCTGCAGGCGGTGAGCCGGAGCGTCACTTCGCCGGTGCGTCTGCGGCCTATGCCAGGAAAGACTACAAGGCTGCAGCCGCCGACATTCGCGACGCGACGCGTTACCTGCGCCTCGAGGCCGGCCGCGCTACCGGAGATGCCCAGCAGGAGCTCGACAGCTCGATTGCGCAACTCGACACGCTCGCCGCCTCGATCGAAAGGGGCGCGGTGAACGGCGAGCAATCGACGGCGAACGCCTTCGCGAAGGCCGACCACGCGCTCGCCCTGGAGCACCGTGCCAAGGCGGCCGATTACTGGGCGCGCAAGGAGTACGACAAGGCCGGCCGGGAGCTCACGGCGGCTGCCCACGGCCTGCAGAGCGCTGCGGGCTGGGCTGGGAGTGCAGCGAAGGCCGATGCGTCAGCGACCGTGGCCGACGCCGTGACCCTCGGGGACAAGCTCGCCGCCGGTGGCGCGTGGACGCGCGCCGAGGTGGCCAAGGGGTTCGAATCGTTGGGCAACGGCATCGATGCCCTGGGCGGGAGAATCGGCGGCACCGGCAAGGCCTCGCGGGTCGACGTCGGTGCCTGACACCTCCGCGCTTCCATCTGCAGGCATCCTGCTTCGCCGGCAAGTCATCGAGCAAGCATGACTACGATGACTACGCGCGCGAAGCCCGCAACCGCACGACCCGAGGAGGAGCGCATTCTCGTGCTGCAAGGCGGTGGGGCGCTGGGCGCCTACCAGGCCGGAGTCTACGAGGCGCTCGCCGCGGCAGGAGAGGCGCCGCACTGGGTGGCCGGCATCTCGATCGGAGCCATCAACGCCGCCCTGATCATCGGCAATCCGCCCGAGCGACGCGTGCAGCGGCTGCGCGAGTTCTGGAACATGGTGACATCGTCCTCCGCCATGTTGGGTCCCCCGGTCGCGCCGAGCGTCGAGCTGCGCAGCACGCTCGACGAGGCCAACGCGACGATCGGGGCGCTGTTCGGGCTGCCCGGCTTCTTCGTGCCGCGTTTTCCCGCCGCGCCGTTCCAGCTGCCCGGCACGCCGGGCGCGCTCAGCTTCTACGACACCGCTCCGCTGCGGGCGACGCTGGAGCGGCTGGTGGATTTCGAGCTGCTGAACAGCGGATCCATGCGGCTGTCGGTCGGTGCCGTCAACGTGCGCACCGGCAATTTCGCCTACTTCGACACCGCGGATCAGCGACTGGATGCGCGACACATCATGGCGAGCGGCGCGTTGCCGCCCGGGTTTCCGCCGATCGAGATCGATGGCGAGTGGTACTGGGACGGGGGCCTCGTGTCGAACACGCCGCTGCAATACGTGCTCGACCAATCCGACGCCGACTGCCGACTGGTGTTCCAGGTCGACGTGTTCGTGGCCGAGGGACCGATGCCCACCGACCTGATGCAGGTCGCGGAGCGCGAGAAGGACATCCGGTTCTCCAGTCGCACGCGGCTCAACACGAGCAACGTGCTGGCTCGCCATGCGCTGGCGCAGGCTGCCCGCAACCTGATCGCGAAGCTGCCGCCGAAGTTCGCAGACGACGGCGACGTACAGGCCCTGAAGGCCGGCAGCCACCAGGCGGCGGTAACGGTGGTGCACCTGATCCACCGGCGCAAGCGCTATGAAACGCAATCGAAGGACTACGAGTTCTCGCGCGTGTCCATGCTGGAGCACTGGCGCGCGGGGCACGCCGACATGACCCGCACCCTCGACCACCCCGACTGGCGCGCGAGAACCCCGCCAGAGGACGGAATCCACGTCTTCGACCTGACTCGCAGCCATGCGCACCACTCATCGAAGGACCACCCATGAAGATCGACGATGTCCGCAAGACCGCGTTCGCGATGCCGCTCACCAGCCCGTCGTTTCCGCCCGGCCCTTACCGGTTCGTGAACCGCGAGTTCCTCATCGTCACCTATCGCACCGACCCGGACACGCTGCGGGCGGTGGTTCCCGAGCCACTCGAGATCGAAGACCCGATCGTCAAGTACGAGTTCATCCGGATGCCGGACTCCACGGGCTTCGGCGACTACACCGAGTCCGGGCAGGTGATCCCGGTCGTCTTCAACGGCAAGCGCGGCGGCTACGTGCACTCGATGTACCTGAACGACGACGCGCCGATTGCCGGCGGCAGGGAGCTGTGGGGATTTCCGAAGAAGCTCGCGTCCCCGGCGCTCGGCGTCGAGAAGGACACGCTGCTCGGCACGCTCGACTACGGGCCGGTGCGGGTGGCCACCGCCACCATGGGCTACAAGCACCGGGCGCTGGAACCGGGGCCCGTGCGCGAGGCCCTCATGGCGCCGAGCTTCCTGCTCAAGATCATCCCGCACGTGGATGGCACGCCGCGCATCTGCGAGCTGGTGCGCTACTACCTCGAGGACGTCGACGGTCAAAGGCGCCTGGACCGGTCCCGCCGCCCTGGAGCTCGCGCACCACGCGCTGGCGCCGGTAGCGCGACTGCCGGTGCTGGAGGTCATCTCGGGCACCCACGTCGTGAGCGACCTCACCCTCGGCCTCGGTACCGTGGTCTTCGACTATCTCGCCCCAACTCGAGGAGCTGCTCGATGAAACTGAAAGACAGGATCTGCATCATCACCGGCGCTGCCAGCGGCATCGGCAAGGAAATCGCGCTGACCTTCGCCGCGGAAGGCGGCAAGGTCGCCATCGCCGATCTCGACCGCGACGCGGCTCACGCCACGGCAGCGCAGATCGCGGCAACCGGCGCATCGGCGATGGGCATCGCGATGAACGTCGCCGACGAGGCACAGGTCAACGCCGGCATCGACGAGGTCGTGCGCGCCTGGGGCGGCGTCGATGTGCTGGTGAGCAATGCGGGCATCCAGATCATCCATCCGCTGGAGGCATTCCCGTTCGCCGACTGGAAACGGCTGCTGGCGATCCACCTCGACGGCGCCTTTCTCACCACCAAGGCTTGTCTGCCGCACATGTATGCGTCCGGTCGCGGCGGCAGCGTCATCTACATGGGCTCGGTCCACTCGAAGGAAGCCTCCGTGCTGAAGGCCGCCTACGTCACGGCCAAGCATGGACTCGTCGGTCTGGCGGAGGTCGTCGCCAAGGAGGGAGCCGCGCCACGGCGTACGCGCCAATGTCATCTGCCCCGGGTTCGTGCGCACGCCCCTGGTGGACAAGCAGATCCCCGAGCAGGCGAAGGCCCTCGGCATCTCCGAAGCGCAGGTGATCAAGAATGTCATGCTGAAGGACACCGTGGACGGCGAGTTCACGACCACGCAGGACGTGGCCGCGGTCGCGCTGCTGTTCGCGAGCTTTCCCTCCAACGCGTTGACCGGCCAGTCGCTCGTGGTCAGCCACGGCTGGTTCATGCAATAGGGGCGCTCACCGCGGAAGCCGTGATTGAATGCCATCGGTGACGCAGTGTCGCTCGCCGACGGAAACCATCGATGCAGACACGAAAGCTCGTCATCGCCAACCCTCGCGGATTGCACGCGCAGGCGTGCGCGCGAATCGTGAACATAGCGCAACGCTGTCGCTGCAATCTGTCCCTCGTCGTCAAGCGGCGGCGCGTGAGCGCGCGCAGCATCGTCGCAGTGATGTTGCTGACCGCCTCCGTCGGCGCAACGGTTTCCATCGAGGCCGACGGCCCCGACGAAGACGTCGCCATCCGCGCCATCGCGACGTTGTTTCACGACGGCTTTGGCGAACGCCTCTGAACGGCTCCCATGGATGCGGAACCGACTGGCGATACCCGGAATAAGCCCGCGAGCGGCGCTCCGATGACGCATGGCCTGAGCGCAGCCGAGGCCGCCGCCCTGTTTCGCCAATACGGCCCCAACGCGATCCCGGAGGCCGTCGAGCATCCCTTGCACCTGCTCCTGGGCAAGTTCTGGGCGCCGGTGCCGTGGATGCTGGAGGCGACCATCGCGCTCCAGCTCGCTCTCGGCAAGCCGGACGAGGCCGTCGTCATCGCGATGCTGCTGGTCCTCAACGCGCTGCTGAGCTTCTTCCAGGAGCATCGCGCCAATCGAGGCGTTGGCGTTGCTCAAGCAGCGCCTGGCGGTGACCGCGCGCGTGTTGCGCGACGAACGCTGGCAGACGATCTCCGCCCACTTGCTGGTGCCCGGCGATGTGGTGCATCTGCGGCTCGGTGATCTGGCGCCGGCGGATATAAGGCTGACCGAAGGCCAGGTGCTGCTCGATCAGTCCGTGCTCACCGGTGAAGCCCTGCCGGTCGAGGCTGGCGTCGGCGCGACGGCGTACGCCGGCAGCCCGCTGCGCCGCGGCGAAGCGACGGGCGTAGTCGTCGCGACGGGCACGCGCACCTACTTCGGGCGCACGGCCGAGCTGGTGCGCACGGCGAAGACCGAGAGCCACCTGACCCAGCTGATTCTCAGGATCGTCCGTTATCTCGTCACGCTCGACGTGATCCTGGTGGTGGCGCTGTTCGTCTATGCCATCGCGACCGGTTTCGCCGTGCACGAGCTGATGCCGTTCGCGCTGATCCTGCTGGTCGCTTCCGTGCCGGCGGCGCTGCCGGCCACCTTCACCCTCGCGCAGGCGTTCGGTGCGCAGGCGCTCGCGCAGCGCGGCGTGCTGGTCACGCGCCTGTCCGCCATCGAGGAGGCGGCGGCAATGGACGTGCTGGCGAGCGACAAGACCGGCACGCTCACCGAGAACCGGCTCACGCTCGCGGCGCTGCGGCCGCTCGCGACGCACGACGAGGGCGAACTGCTGCGGCTCGCGGCGCTTGCCTGCGACGAGGCCGGCCAGGATCCCATCGATCTGGCAATACTTCTGGCCGCGCGCTCGCGCGGCGTCCTCGGCAGCCTGCCGCAGCGTATCGATTTCATTCCCTTCGACCCCGGAACCCGGCGTACCGAGGCTGTCTATCGGGCAAGATGGCGAACTGCGGGTGGTCAAGGGCGCGGTAGCCGAGGTGGCGGCGATCGTTCCGGGGGCGCCCGACCTGACGGTCGAAGCGGGACAACTCGCAGCCGCAGGGCTACCGCGTGCTCGCCGTGGCCGCCGGCGTCGGGACGCCGACGCTCATCGGGCTGGTGGCGCTGGAAGACCCGCCGCGCGCCGATTCGAGCACGCTCGTGCGCAGCCTCACGGCACTCGGCGTGCGCGTGGTCATGGTGACCGGTGATGCCCTTGCCACCGCGCGCGCCGTCGCCGCCCGCGTCGGTCTGGGCGACCGGGCATGTGCGCCCGAGCTGCTGCGAACCGGCGAGAACGACCCGACGCGGGACTGCGATGTGTTCGCACGGGTGCTGCCGGAGGACAAGTTTCATCTGGTGCGCCGGCTGCAGCGCGCCGGCCACGTCACGGGCATGACCGGCGACGGCGTGAACGACGCCCCTGCGCTCAAGCAGGCGGAAGTGGGCATCGCCGTGGCCAATGCCACCGATGTCGCCAAGGCCGCCGCGAGCCTCGTGCTGACCAATCCTGGGCTCACCGACGTGGTGGCCGCGATCGAGGAAAGCCGGCGCATCTACCGGCGCATGCTCACCTACACCCTGAACAAGATCGTCAAGACCATCGAGATCGCGCTGTTCCTGAGCGTCGGGGTGATGCTGACGGGCGAGTTCCTCGTCACGCCGCTGCTCATCGTGCTGCTGCTCTTCACCAACGATTTCGTCACCATGGCGATCGCCACCGACCGCGCGGAACCCGCGCAGAAGCCGGTGCGCTGGGACGTGCGCCGCCTTGTTCGCATCGCCGTGGTGCTGGCGTCGCTGATCCTGGTGTTGTCGTTTTCGGTGTTCTTCGCCGGCCGCCACTGGCTGCATCTGCCGCTGCCGCAGCTTCAGACGCTCATCTTCCTGCTGCTGGTGTTCACCGGCCAGGGCAATGTCTATCTGGTGCGAACCAACCGCCACTTCTGGCAATCACGTCCGAGCCGCTGGCTGGTGCTCGCTTCGGCTCTCGACATCGTCGTCGTCGTCGTACTCGCTACCCGAGGCATTCTCATGACTGCCTTGAGCCCCGGGCTCGTCGCCGGACTGTTGCTGGCGGTGCTCGTGTACATGGGCCTGCTGGATCTGGTGAAGGTGCGACTGTTCCGCACTTTGTGAAGGAGATCTTGATGGAGCTCGAAAAGCAGCCCGATTTGCCGCGGCATGCCCGCGAGGGCGCATCGATGCCGGCGCCGAGCGCCGAGGACGCGTCGAAGGCGACTTTGCCGGCACCGGCGATCGTGGCGAGCGCGTTCGGCCAACTCGATCTCAATCGGCGCGCCCGGGTATTGGGCCGCTTGCTCGGCTCCGTCGGTCCGTTGGCGCTCGCGGTCATCGGTGGTGGGGTATTCGCCAAGTTTCTCCCGAATGCTCGATTGCCCGTCATACCCGTGTCGTTCGAGGACGCCGCGCTTGCCACGTCGAGCCAGGTGTATGAGCTCGTGCGCTATGTGGAGCAAAGCAATCCCAACCTCGTCGACGGCCTGATGACCATGATCTCGCAGGACGGGATGGTCCTGACGGCGCTCGGCGCATCGATCGCGGCCATCGCAATCAGGCAGATCTCGGATCGAAAGGGTCCGGGCGCCGGGTCGTCCGCCGGGTGATCGGAGAGCCGGCTCGTCCTCGCTTCGCGGCAGTCGTCGTCGGAACCGGCGAGCACGCCGGTGCAAATGGCCTTGCGCCTGTGGCAGTGTCGCAACGCGGGATCACCCGCTCACGACATCGGATTGGGTGGCGGTGCGGGATCGGGCGGCAGCGGGATGAACTCGTCGTGATCGAGATCGGGCAGCTTCATGCGCCCGGCGCGCCAGTCGGCCTTCGCCTGCTCGATGCGCTGCCTCGACGACGAGACGAAGTTCCACTCGATGAAGCGCTCGCCGACGGGCTCGCCGCCGAGCATCATCACGGTCGACGGCTCGATGGCGCGAACGACGGCTGAAGCCCCGGCGACGAACACGCCCATCTCGCCGGCGCGCAACACGGCGCCGTCGGCCTCGACCGCGCCGGTGACGACGTAGGCGGCCCGCTCCGCATGCTCCGCCGGCAGCCCGACGCGGGCGCCCTGCGCGAGATCCCAGTGCAGGTAGAACATCGGCGAGCGCGTCTCGACCTTGGCCGCGAGCCCGAACGCCTCTCCCGCGATCAGGCGTCCGAGCGCGCCGGGCTCGTCGAGACTCGGCAGATCGCTCGAAGCGTGATGGCGGAACGAAGGCGGCATCTCCTCGTCGCTCCTGGGCAAGGCAACCCACGACTGGATGCCGTGCAGGCGCCCGCCCTCGCGACGCGCGCGTTCGAAACGCTCGGAATGCGTGATGCCGCGCCCGGCGATCATCCAGTTCACTTCCGCGGGTCGGATCGGCTGCTCCGAGCCCACGCTGTCGCGATGCATGATCTCGCCGTCGAACAGATAGGTGACCGTGGCCAATCCGATGTGCGGATGCGGCCGGACATCCACCGATCGCGGCACGCCGGGCGGGAAATCCGCGGGACCCATGTGATCGAAGAAGATGAAGGGCCCGACCATGTGCCGCTTCGCGTAGGGCAGCACGCGCCCCACCTCGAAGCCGCCGAGGTCGCGCCGGCGCTGCTGGATGACGAGATCGATCATGAGACCTCCGATTGAGATCGCACGCGAGATTGCGCTCCGGCCGCTGAACTGCCGTCACCCGCTTGGCCGTGGCACGCCAGCCTCGCGTACCGCGACGCCGACCAAGACCACAGCCTCGACTTGATGACGACAACGTGTAACCGCTCGAACCCCTGCCCTGTTCGCGGCAGCACCTGACCGGATGCGTAGTGTCCACGCCGGAATCGGACTGCCCGGACGACGCTTCGCACACGCAAACGCGATTGGCACTGTTCTTGCACGGATCGCAAGGCCACCAGAGCATCGCACGAGATCAGGCGAACGTGAACCGCGATTGCGGCCGGGATACGCCATACGATGTCCAATTCGAGAAGCAGGATTGTCGACCACGATACGCTGAGCCAGCGTCTGGCGAGGGAAGTCGACGCTTCCCAAGCCGCGCTCACCGATCTTGGTCCTTCGGTCGCCATCTTTGGCAGCGCAAGGGTCACGCCCGACAACCCGTATTACGTCGCTGCAAGGGAGACCGCGCGGCTCCTGTCCGCGTTGGGCGTCGCCATCATCACGGGTGGAGGTCCCGGCATCATGCAGGCAGCCAATGAAGGGGCCAAGGCGGGAGGCGGCGGACGCAGCGTGGGATTGTCCATACGCTTGCCGGTCGAGGAAGCAGCGAACCCGCATCTGGACGTCCAAATCAGGTTCGACCACTTCGCTTCGCGCAAGGTCGCGTTCTGCCGCCACTCCAAAGCCTTCATCTTCTTCCCCGGGGGCTTCGGCACACTGGACGAGCTGGGCGAGGTGCTGACGCTCATTCAGTGCGGCAAGTCCCCCCGCGCGCCCGTGCTGCTCTATGACAAGACGTTCTGGCAGGGCATGCTGGATTGGATGCAGGAACGGATGCTCGATGCAGGCCTCATTGGCGCACACGACCTGGACCGACTCATGTTTTGCAGCAGACCCGCTGAAGCTATCGCCGCGTTGATACACGAGGACGGCTCCTTCCTCGGCCGCGGACACGGCAATGGCGATCGGCATCGACGATCTGCAGCCACCGCTTTGACTTCTGCCGCCTCGCCGATCGACACCCTCTCGGAGTGATGCGCAGTCGGGACGCTTAGCCAGCCGTCACGCACCATGCTGACGGTCCCGTGTTCGTGACGTGTCCGGGAGTCCGGAGACCGAAGACGCGTCGCCCTCCTTCGCGCGCGTAGCGGCTCCAGGCGCATGAGCTCCCGCCGTCTGGTGTGAGCGAGCGCCAGGTACTGTATCCTTTCGGCGCTGGCGCGGGCTCGAAGGAGACCGGGCCCGCCGGAAGTCAGCTCGAGGCCAAAATGAGCAATGCCAGAATGAGCAATGCCAGACGTGCGTTGACCCTCGCCGATCTCGCCGGCCTGGCGGAATTGTCGGCCGCCAGACACGAGTCCATGGAGCTCTATGCCGCGATCGATCGGATCGTGCAGGAGGTCATCGGGCATCGGCTGTTCACCATGATGCGGGTGCACGAAGCCACGTCCGAGGTCGAGCGCATCTACAGCAGCAACACGGACGCCTATCCGGTCGGCGGCCGCAAGGAGAAGCGCGGCACGCCGTGGAGCCGCGTCGTGCTCGATCGCGGCGAGGTCTTCGTCGCCCGCAACCCCGACGAAGTCCGGGAAGCGTTCGCCGACTATCCGCTGATCTTCAGCCTCGGCGTCGGCGCCATCATGAACATTCCCCTCGCCTATCGCGGCCGCCGCCTGGGGACGATGAACATCTCGCACGAAGCGGGCTGGTTCACCGAGCAGGATGCCGCCGCCGGGCGCCTCATCGCGCCGTTCGTGGTGCCATCGCTGCTCGCCGATTGATTCCGGCATGACCTGGCGCTGCGGGGAGGACTTCGGGTGTCGCAATCACTCCTCGAAGTCCGTCATCTGAGGCGCAGCTTCTATGGGGTGCACGCGCTGGATGGCGTCGACCTCCGCGTGGAAGCCCACCGCATCACCGGCTTGATCGGTCCCAACGGCGCAGGCAAGACCACGCTCTTCAATTGCATCTCGGGCGTCGTCCCGCCGGACTCGGGAAGCGTGCACTTCGCCGGGGCCGACATCACCGGTTGGCGGCCGGACCGCATCGTCAACGTCGGGCTCGTGCGCACGTTCCAGATCGCACGCGGCTTTCCGCGCCTCACCGTCTACGAGAATCTGCTGCTGTATGGCGACAGGCAGCCCGGCGAGCACGTGTGGCAGGCGCTGTCGCGCTCGCCGGCAGCGCGCAAACGCGAAGCCGAACTGATCGACACGGCGTATCGCGTCGCCCAGCGGCTCAATCTCGTACGCGTGCTCAACGAGCCGGCTTCGCGCCTCTCGGGCGGGCAGAAGAAGCTGCTCGAGATCGGGCGCGTGCTGATGGCACACCCGCAGCTCATCCTGCTCGACGAGCCCGTCGCCGGCGTGAACCCCTCGCTGGCGCGGGAAATCGCCGAGCACCTGCGTCGCCTCGTCGACGAGGGCCTGACCGTGCTCCTGATCGAGCATCACATGGACACCATCGCCCAGCTTTGCGATCACGTCGTGGTGCTCGCGGAGGGGAAGAACCTCGCGGAAGGCAGCTTCGCGGACCTCGTCGCCGACCCGACGGTGCAGGAGGCCTACATGGGCCGGCGGCGGTGAGCCTCCTCGAAGTCGTGGGCCTCGTCGCCGGGTACAGCGCCTCGGACGAGGTGCTCAAGGGCGTCGATTTCGCGGTGGCGGCGGGCGAGATCGTGGGGGTCATCGGGCCCAATGGCGCCGGCAAGTCGACGCTGCTGAAGACCATCGCCGGCCTGCTCAAGCCCGGCCGCGGGCGCATCACGCTGGCGGGGCAGGCGATCGGAGGTCACGCGCCACGCGAGATCAGCCGGCTCGGCATCGCGTATGTGCCGCAGGAGCAGAACATCTTCCCGAGCATGACGGTGCGGGAGAACCTCGAGATGGGCGGCTTCGTCGATCCCCACGGCAGTCGCCGCAGGATCGAGCTTGCCCTCGAGCGCTTTCCGATCCTTGCCAAGCGGCGCCGCGTTGCCGCTCGCGTGCTTTCGGGTGGCGAGCGACAGGTGCTCGCGATGGCCATGGCGCTGATGGTCGAGCCCAAGCTGCTGTTGCTCGACGAACCCTCGGCCGGGTTGTCGCCTGTGGCGGCGGAACGGCTGTTCGAGGACATCGTCGCGATCAACCGGGGCGGAACATCGATCGCGATGGTCGAGCAGAACGCGCGCGAGGCCTTGACCATTGCCAACCGGGCGTACATTCTGGTGGACGGGCGCAACCATCGCGACGGGCCCGCCGCCGCGCTCGCCGCAGATCCGGACATCAGGCGCATCTTCCTCGGCGGATAGCGCGCCTCGACGAACCTACAGCAGTCACCAACGGAGGAACGCATGAATGCTCGCTCAGCGAAATCCCGTCGTCGCTTCATGCAAGCCAGCGGTGCGCTCGCGCTTGCGGCGATGGCACCGGCGGTCGTTCGCGCTCAGGGCGCGCCGCTGCAGCTCGGCGTCCTGACGCCGCTGACCGGCGCCGGCGGATTCGACGGGCCGCGCATGGCGAAGGCGATGCAGGCGGTGATCGACGAGGTCAATGCAGCGGGCGGGCTGCTCGGACGCAAGGTCGTGCTCGTGGTCGAGGACGACCAGACCAATCCGGAAGCGGCGGTGCGGGCCGCACGCAAGCTCATCGACGTCACCAAGGTCCCCGCGATCATGGGCACCTGGGCCTCGGCGGTCACTTCGGCGGTCGCGCCGCTGTGCTGGGAGAGCAGGACGTTCCTCACCACCGTATCCGGCGCGGACTCGATCACCAAGCTGCCGCACCAGGGCTATCTCATTCGCACGCAACCCAACAACCACCTGCAGGCCGGCAAGCACGCCGAGTTCATCGCATCGATGGGCGTGAAGCGCTGTTTCATGATGTCGATCCAGGCCCCGTTCGCGCAGCCCACGCAGGAGCGCGCCACCGAGGTGCTGAAGCAGAAGAACTCGCAGATGGTGGGCACGCTCATCTACGACAAGGACAAGACCACGTACCGTTCGGAAGTGGATCAGGCGCTGCGGACCAACCCGGATCTCATCTACCTCAACGGCTATGCGCCGGACGTGACGATTCTCCTGCGCGATCTGTACCGCGCCGGCTACTCGGGCATGCGCTTCGCCCAGTCCTACGCCGTCACGACCAAGGTGCTGGAATCGCTGCCGAACGAGGTGACCGAGGGGGTGATCACCGTGCAGCCGTCGGCCGACGTCTCGTCACCGGCCTACGAGCTCGCGAAGAAGCGTCTCGGCGTGCCGGAGCCGGACTCGTACGAGACGCAGGCCACGGACTGGGCGAGCCTGGTATCGCTCGCGATCGCCCGCGGCAAGGCCGCCACCGGCGTCGGCATCCACGACAGCGTACGCAGGATCTCGCAGGGCAACGGGACCAAGGTCTACAGCGCCGTGGAGGGCTTGAAGCTGCTCGCGCAGGGCAAGGAAATCAATTACGAGGGCGCGAGCGGACCCTGCGACTTTACCGACATCGGCGACATCATCGATTGCAAGTTCCGCTACAACAAGGTCGACGGCGGCAAGTTCGTGCTCCTGAAGGTCGCCTGACGGCCGATGCCGTCCCTCGCGGAGGTTGCGCAGCTCGTCGTCAACGGCGTCATGGCGGGGACGATCCTCGCCGTGCCCGCCATAGGCCTCACCGCCATCTACGCGGTGCTGCGCTTCCCGAACTTCGCACTCGCTTCGCACGCGACGGTCGGTGCGTTCGCGGGCTATCTGGCGAACGTCAGGCTCGGCCTGCCCGTCCTGCCGTCCGTGCTGGTCGCGTTCGTCGCCGCGGGGATCGTGGGCATCGCAAGCGACGAGTTCGTGCTGAAGCGCTTCCGCCCGGCCGGCTTCATCACGACGGCAATCGCGTCCATCGCCCTGACGATCGCGCTCGAGAACATCGTGCGCTTCGTCTTCGGCAACGAGCTGCGCGGGTACGCGTTGCCGATTGCGCGTGACCTGCGTTTCGAAGGCATCCGCGTCGGCCCGCAACAGCTCCAGAACCTGGCCATCGCGGCAGTGGCCATGGCTGCGCTGTTCGCGTTCCTTGGCTTCACCCGAACCGGCAAGGCGATGCGGGCCGTCGCGGACAACCCGATGCTCGCGAGCATCAAGGGCATCAATGCCGACGTGATCGGCCGGCTCGTCAACTTCGTCGGCATGGGACTCGCGGGCCTGGGCGGAATGCTGATCGGGCTCGACACGACGATCGATCCGTTGACGGGCTTTCGCTCGATGCTTTCGGTGTTCGCGGCCGCGGTGGTCGGCGGGCTGGGAAGCATTCCCGGGGCGGTGCTCGGCGCGCTCACCATCGGCGTCGGCGAGGAGCTGTGCCTGCTGTTCCTCTCGCCCGACTATCGCAGCGTCGTCGGTTTTGTCGCGATCCTGCTCGTGCTCACGCTGCGTCCGCGCGGCATCCTCGGCCAGGCGGCGTACTGATGGAGAACTACCTGATCGCGATGGCGGTCTCGGCGGGCATCTACGCGCTCATGGCGCTCGGGGTGAACGTGATCTGGGGCTTCGCCGGCATGGTGAACCTGGGTCTGGTGGGCTTCTTCGCCGTCGGCGCTTACGTGAGTGCGCTGCTGACGCAAGGCCGGCTGGGCCATGGCCGCCGGCATGGCCGCCGGCATGATCGTCACTGCCGTCGTGGGCGTGGTGGTCTCGCTCGTCACGGTGCGCCTGCGCGGCGACTACCTCGCCATCGTGACGCTCGGTTTCGCGGAGACCATCCGCATCGTCGCCAGCAACGCCATCTGGCTGACCAACGGCACGGACGGGATCTCGGGCATTCCGGGCCCGTATCGCGGCGTGCTTTCGCCCGAGGCATTCAACCTCCTGTACCTCGCGATCGTGGCCGTCATCGTGGCCATCGCTTACGTCATGACCGAGAGGCTGCGTGCGTCGCCGTTCGGCCGCGTGCTGCGCGCGATCAGGGACGACGAGCAGGTCGCGGCCGTGGCCGGCAAGCACGTCACCGTGTTCAAGGTGAAGGCGTTCGCGCTGGGCTCGGCGGCCCTGGGCCTGGCCGGCGCGCTGTACGCGCACTACACTTCGTACATCGCGCCCGATATCTTCGTCCCGCTGTTCACGCTCTACATCAAGCTCGCGCTCCTCGCCGGTGGCCTGGGCAACAACCGCGGTGCGATCCTGGGCGCGTTCGCCGTCGTGTTCCTGCTCGAATCGTCCCGCTTCGTGATCCCGCTGATCCCCGGCGTCGCGCCCGTGCAGGGCGCCGCGTTGCGGGAGTTCATGGTGGCGGCGCTGTTGATCGTGATGCTGCGCTACAAGCCGTCAGGCTTGATCCCTGAAGAGCTCGTGCGGCTGCCGGTGCCCTCGACTCCCGCCCCCGATGGAGGTCACCGATGACGGCATACCTGTTCCACGGCGGGAGATTCCTCGATCCGCGCCGTCGCGATCTTGCGGACGGCATCGAAGTGCTCGTCGAAGGCGATCGCATCAGCGAAGTCTCGGATCGGCCCATCAGTGCGTCGACGGCCACCCGCATCGACCTGCGCGGGCGCACGCTGATGCCGGGCTTGATCGATGCGCACATCCATCTCTTCCTCGCCGAGGTCAACCTCGGGCTGCTGGAGGGCATGCCGCTCACGTTGCTGACCACCAAGGCCGTGGTCGCGGCGCGAGCGATGCTGCTGCGCGGCTTCACGACCGTGCGCGACGCGGGCGGTGCGGATCACGGCATCAAGTCCGCGCATCGACAGCGGGATCGTCGACGGGCCGCGGGTGTTCATCGCCGGCATGCCCATCAGCCAGACCGGCGGGCATGCGGATTTTCGCCGCCGCAACCAGACCGCCATGGAGTGCTCCTGCTGCTCCGGGCTCGGCTACGTCAGCCGGGTTGCCGACGGGGTGCCCGAGATGCTGAAGGCGGTTCGCGACGAGCTGCGCAAGGGCGCCGATCAGATCAAGCTCATGGTGTCCGGCGGCGTCGCCTCGCAATCCGATCCCCTCGAGAGCCTGCAATTCCGGATCGACGAGATCGAGGCTGCCGTCGAGCAGGCGGCGAGCTGGCGTTCGTACGTGATGGCGCATGCCTATTCGGCCGAGGCCATCCGTCGTGCGGTGGAATGCGGCGTGCGCACGATCGAGCACGGCAATCTCATCGATGACGCCGGGGCGCGGCTGATGGCGCAGCGCGGTGCCTACATAGTGCCCACGCTCGTCGCCTACGACGGCCTGCAGCGCCGCGGGCCGCAATACGGTCTCACGCCGTACAGTCTCGAGAAGAACAAGATCGTGCTCGAGGCCGGCTTGCGCTCGCTCGAGCTCTGTCGCGCAGCAGGCGTGCGCATCGGCTTCGGCACCGACCTGCTCGGACAGCTGCAGGACGACCAGTGTCGCGAGTTCCTGATCCGGTCGGAGGTGATGACGCCGCAGGAGATCATCCACTCCGCCACCATCGTCAACGCCGAGATCGTGCAGCGTCCCGGCCAGATCGGCGAACTCGTCCCCGGTGCGTATGCGGACCTGCTCGTGCTCGACGGCGATCCGTACGCAGATCTGGGCGTGCTGCAGGACCAGGGGGCCCGGATGGCCGCGATCATGAAAGGGGGCCGGTTCTACAAGAATCAGCTCTAGGCGGCCGGGCGCCCGGATGCTGTCGCCGTCGATCCGAACGTGTGCTGCGCGCACCCCGCGCGGGCCAGGTTCACCGGCCCATGGCCACACCCGGATCGACGCTCACGCGCCGACCACCGCCTGCATCGGTTCCATCGCCAACCAGCGGCGCCCGCGATCGTACAGCTGCTCCACCTCGGGGCCCACCAGACCAGGCATGTTTCGCTTCACTTCGTAGCCGATCATGGTCTGCAGGTACGCGAGGTGCCGATAGCCCTCGGGGAACTGCTCCAGCACCGTCGCGTCGAGCGCGATCGTCGCCCGCGGGTCGACCGGATCCAGCCGGTCCTTCTCGTAGATCGGCTGGCGGAGCACGATGCCCCAGCGACCAGCGCGATTCTCGAAGAAATCGTAGAAGCGTCCGGTGCACACCACGTCGCATGCAACGCCGTGGACCTGAGCGCGCTGCGATATCGTCATCTTGGTCTGCGCGATGGCGCGCGTACCGGCGACGTCGATGGAGCACCCGCCGAGGAAGTGCAGGATCCGCACGCCGCGCCGGAAACCTTCCTCGCTCACGCGAACGAATTCGGCGAACGGGCCTTGAAACCAGGTCGCCATCATCCGCCCGTCGTCGTGCCACACGGAGCGAAAGCGCCCCCAATCCCCGGCGTCGCGCCAGACCGCCCAGTTCTCGATGACCTCGCGAATCGCCTGCCGCGCCT
>CAVZZN010000001.1:0-58005 GCA_963779805.1 uncultured beta proteobacterium | reverse complement strand
GGGCTTCATCGCGCTCGCCGGCGTGGCGGCGGAAACCGGTGTGGTCATGCTGATCTACCTCGATGCCGCCTGGTCGCGCCTGCGCGAGGAGCGTGCCGCCGAGGGCGCATCGCCGAGCGCGCAGGACCTCTACAATGCCGTCATGGAAGGTGCAGTCGAGCGCGTGCGGCCGAAGATGATGACCGTGGTGGCGATCATGGCGGGCCTGCTGCCGATCATGTGGGGCACGGGCACCGGCTCGGAGGTGATGAGCCGCATCGCGGCACCGATGGTGGGCGGCATGATCTCCTCCACGGTGCTGACGCTCGTCGTGATTCCCGCGATCTACACGCTCGTCAAGGGCTGGCGCCTGCGGCGCGTGGCGCCTGCGCCGGCCGTGGCCGTTGCCGGCGCAGGCGTGAACGCCGCACCGCGCAGGGGCAACGCGCGCGAGCGTGGCGGCGGGGCGCGGGCGCGCGCCGGCCATTCACGCGAAAGTCGCGCGGGCTCGGCCGGCCCGACGGTGCGCGCCGACGGCCCCGTCGTGCGGGTCGCGCCCGGACGCGAGAAATCGCTGCGCCATCGGCATCCCTGGCTCTTCTCCGGTGCGATCGAGAGCGTTAGCGGCGAGCCCGCAGCCGGGCGACACCGTCACCGTGATCGCGGCCGATGGCGCCTTCCTCTGCCGTGCCGCGTTCTCGCCGAGCTCGCAGATTCGCGCCCGCGCCTGGACGTTCGATCCCGCCGAAACGGTGGACGAGGCCTTCTTCGCGCGCCGCATCGCAACGTCGGCAGCGGCGCGTGCCACCCTGCTCGATGCGCAGCACACCGCGTGCCGGCTGGTGCACGGCGAATCCGACGGCCTGCCGGGGGTCATCGCCGATCGTTATGGCGAGGTCGTCGTGCTCCAGTTGAGCTCGGCCGGTGCCGAGCGCTGGCGCGAGGCCATCGTGGGCGCGCTCGCTTCGCTCGACGGCGTGCGCTGCATCTACGAGCGTTCGGATGCCGACGTCCGGGCGCTCGAAGGGCTGCCGCCCCGCAGCGGCATCGTCAGCGGCGAGCTCCCCGCGCACGTCGAGATGATCGAAGCCGGCTTGCGATACCGCGTCGACGTCGCCGCGGGACAGAAGACCGGGTTCTTCCTCGACCAGCGCGACAATCGCGCGGCGGTGCGCGCCCTCGCCGCCGGCCGCGACGTGCTGAACATGTTCTGCTACACGGGCGGCTTCACGCTCGCGGCGCTGGCCGGCGGCGCGCGCAGCGTGCTGTCGGTGGACAGCTCCGGCGAAGCGCTCGCGCTCGCGCAGGCGAACGTCGGCCTCAATCCGGCGCTCGCACCGGAGCGCGCGCAGTGGCGCGAAGGCGACGCCTTCGCCGAGCTCCGGCGCCTGCGCGACGCCGGCGCGAGCTTCGATCTCGTCGTGCTCGATCCGCCCAAGTTCGCGCCCACCGCGCATCACGCCGAGCGCGCAGCCCGCGCCTACAAGGACGTCAACCTGTGGGCGCTCAAGCTGCTGCGCCCGAACGGCCTGCTCGCGACGTTCTCGTGCTCGGGCGGCATCGATGCCGCGCTGTTCCGCAAGATCGTGGCCGGCGCGGCCGTCGACGCGCAGGCCGACGCGGTCGTGCTGCGCCACTTCGGCGCGAGCGCCGACCACCCGGTCGCCCTCGCCTTTCCCGAGGGCGAATACCTCAAGGGCCTGCTGCTCCGGCGCGTGCGCTAGACGCGCACACGCCGAAGCCCGGCCGCCCGCAGGCGGGCTGGATCCCGTCGAAATCGGCCACGTTGCTGCTGCTCCTGGCCGAGGGGCTCACACCTACGTTCGGTTCTTCCTGGTCGACAGGCAGGACTTCATGAAGGCCTTGCGCTCGGCGCCCTTCTTGCCGGTGGCCTGCTTGTTGCACTCGCGCATGCGGTTCTGCTGGCTGCCCGACGACGTGACCTTCACGGTGCCGGTGCTGGTGCGCGACGCGGCCGGGGTGGCTGCCGGGACCGGCTGCGCCTTCGGGCTGGGCGTCACGGCCACCGACGGCGCGACCGCCTTGGCGGCGCCTGATGCGCCGGCAGGCACCGCATCCGCGGCGACAGCGAGGGTGGACGCGAACAGGGCCGCAACGGCGACGACGAGAGTACGGATGTGCATGGCTTCTCCTTGAGGTTTGAACGCGCCCCGGCACCTTGCCGGAACGTTTCCCTCAACGAGATAGCCTGCGCGGGGCGCCCCACAGACCGATGGCCTACGCCATCCGGACAAAACAAGGCCGCATCAGGTTGCCCGGATGCGGCCTTGCAGTCTCGATCGGATGGACAGGAGGTCATCCGACCGGATACGGAAAGAGGTGGGGATCAGCTCCCCTTCATGCACTCGCTCTGCGCCTTGCTCCGCGCCTCGCCCTTCAAGCCGGCGGTCTGCCTGTTGCACATCGCCATCTTGCTTTCCTTCTTCTCGGGCTTGGCCTCCGGTTTTGCCTTCAGGCAGTTGTTGACGTAGTCCTGGCGCGCCTTGCCCTCGAGCTTCTTCTCGCCGGCCTGGGCCTGGCACGTCTTCATCTTGTTCTGCTGGGCATTTTCCGCCGCCATCGCGGGTGCCGCCGCCGCGACCGCCGCCACCAGCATCAGCGCAAGCAACTGCTTCATGGAATCTCCAGCCGGCTGCTCGGATCGGACTTGCGGGGTTCGGGGGACCTGGCCTGCCTGACGCCTTGGCCCGGCGTCGAAAGCAGTCTACGGCATCCGCAACGCCGCAGGCAACGATTTGGCGGACGCCATGGTCGCCTCCGGTGCAAACTGGCAACGGCGCGCAACAGCGCCGGGCCGACGCGCTTGGCCGATGGGGCACACATGTCGTAAAATGTTGTTTTTACATTGTTTGTGCCGTACGCACCCGGAGTGACCAGCGTGACCAGCTCAACCGCCCACCCGTCCAGGACGATCGCGCCGCCACCCGCGGCGGGCTCCCGCCTGCCGATCGACGACACCCGCATCCGCGACATCATGGAGCTCGCGCCGCCGGCGCACCTCCTGCGCGAGTTTCCGGCCACGGCGCGTGCGGCCAAGACGACGTTCGACACCCGACAGGCCATCCATCGCATCCTGCACGGCGCCGACGACCGGCTGCTCGTCGTGGTGGGTCCGTGCTCCATCCACGATTACGATGCCGCGATCGACTACGCCACGCGCCTCGCGGCGGTCAGGCGCGAGCTCGAGTCCGAGCTCGCGATCGTGATGCGCGTGTATTTCGAGAAGCCGCGCACCACCGTCGGCTGGAAGGGACTCATCAACGATCCGCGCCTCGACGACAGCTTCCGCATCAACGAAGGCCTGCGCCTCGCGCGCCGCATCCTGCTCGAGATCGCCGACCTCGAGCTGCCCGCCGGCACCGAATACCTCGACATGATCACGCCGCAATACATCGCGGACCTGATCGCGTGGGGTGCGATCGGCGCGCGCACGACGGAAAGCCAGGTGCATCGGCAGCTCGCCTCCGGGCTCTCGTGTCCCGTCGGCTTCAAGAACGGAACGGACGGCGACGTGAAGATCGCCGTCGATGCGATCAAGGCCGCGTCCGCGCCGCACCACTTCCTGTCGGTGACGAAGGGCGGTCACTCCGCCATCGTGCACACGTCCGGCAACGAGGACTGCCACATCATCCTGCGCGGCGGTACGCGTCCCAACTACGATGCGGCGAGCGTCGAGGCGACCTGCCGGCAGCTCGCCAACGCCGGCCTCGCCGCGCGGCTCATGATCGACTGCTCGCACGCCAACAGCGAGAAGAAGCACGAGCGCCAGATCGACGTTGCGCGCGACATCGCGACCCAGGTTGCCGGCGGCGACGAGCGCATCATCGGCGTGATGATCGAGAGCCATCTCAATGCGGGACGGCAGGACCTCGTGCCCGGCCAGCCGCTGCAATACGGCGTGTCGATCACCGATGCGTGCATCGGCTGGGACGCGACGATCGATGTCCTGCGGGCGCTCGCCGAGGCGGTGCGGCAGCGCCGCGTGCACGTGAGCGACGCCTAGGAGTCGATGGCTCACGCCTCGCTCATCGCGTCGACGTACTGCGCGCCGCCGTGGCTCGGCGGCGGGCACGCGCAGACGATCTATCCGTTCCTGCTCGCACGCCCCGCGGTGCCGTTCCGGCGCGAGCGCGTGATTACGGCCGACGGCGACTTCTGGCAGTTCGACTGGCTGGATGCGCCGGCCGACGCGGCGCCCGACACGCCGCTCGCTCGTGCTCTTCCACGGCCTCGAAGGCGGCTCGCGCTCGCACTACGCCCGCGCGCTGATGAGCACGCTGCACGCGTCGGCTGGATGGGCGTGGTGGCGCATTTTCGCGGCTGCGGCGGGGAGCTCAATCAGCAGCCGCGGGCGTATCACTCCGGCGATCACGAGGAGATCGACGCGCTGCTCGCAGCGGTGCGCGAACGCGTACCGAACGCGCCGCTGTACGCGGTCGGCGTGTCGCTCGGCGGGAGCGCCCTCGTCAACTGGCTCGGTCGCCAAGGTCGCGGCGCGGCGGCCGTCCTCAATGCGGCGGCGGCGGTGTCCACGCCGCTCGATCTCACGGCGGCCGGTATTGCGATCGGCCAGGGCTTGAATCGCATCTACACCCGCCACTTCCTCGATTCGCTCAAGCCGAAGAGCCTCGCGATGGCGCGGCGCTATCCGGGCCTGCTCGACGAGCGCGCGATCCGTCGCGCCCGCTCGCTCTACGATTTCGACGACATCGTCACGGCCCCCCTGCACGGCTTCGCGGGCACCGACGATTACTGGCGACGCGCGTCCAGCAAGCCGTGGCTGTCCGGCATCGCGGTTCCGACGCTCGTGCTCAACGCGCGCAACGATCCCTTCGTCCCCGCATCGTCGCTGCCCGGACCGGAGCAGGCGAGCGCGGACGTGCTGCTGGAGCAACCGGAGCACGGCGGCCACGTCGGCTTCCTGAGCGGTCGTTTTCCGGGTCGCCTCGAGTGGCTGCCGGAGCGGTTGCTACAATTCTTCCAGCGCGGCGCGTAGACTTGCTGCCGCCGCACCTGGCGCAGCGCGCAACGCAGCCGGCGCGCGGCGCGCGCGCTCTCGTTCATCCCTCGCGTCGGCACGACGCGCTCACCGGTCGAGATCATGTCCGCACCCACGCTTCCTCCAGAAATCTTCAAGGCCTATGACATTCGCGGCGTCGTCGGCAAGACGCTCACGCCGGACATCGTGCGCGCGATCGGCCACGGCCTGGGCTCGCTCGCGCTGGAAGCGGGCCGCGACACGATCGTGATCGGGCGCGACGGTCGCCTGTCCGGGCCCGCACTCGCGGGCGCGCTGGCGCAAGGCGTCCAGCAGTCGGGCTGCAACGTGGTGGACATCGGCATGGTCGCGACACCGATGACGTATTTCGCGGCCACGCACCTCGGCACGCAGTGTTCCGTGGCGGTGACCGGCAGCCACAATCCGCCCGACTACAACGGGCTCAAGATGGTGATCAACGGCGACACGCTGTCCGGCGACGCCATCCAGGCGCTGCGCCGCCGTCTGGAAGCGGGCGAGCTCCGGCACGGCAAGGGTTCGTATCGCACCGAGGACGTGAGCGGCGCGTACATCGATCGCATCGTGGGCGACGTCGGGCTCGCGCGGCCGATGAAGATCATCGTCGATTGCGGCAACGGCGTGCCCGGTGCCTACGCGCCGACGCTCTATCGGCGCCTCGGCTGCGAGGTGACGGAGCTCTACTGCGAGGTCGACGGAACCTTTCCCAACCATCATCCCGATCCGTCGCAGCCCGAGAACCTCGAGGACATGATCCGGATGCTCCGCGAAGGCAGGCACGATCTCGGGCTCGCGTTCGACGGCGACGGCGACCGCCTCGGCGTCGTCACGAAGGACGGCAATGCGATCTACGCCGACCGCCAGCTGATGCTCTTCGCCGCCGACATGCTCGAGCGCGCACCGGGCGCGACGGTGATCTTCGACGTGAAGTGCACGCGCAACATGAAGCCCTGGATCGAGCAGCACGGCGGCGTGCCGCTGCTCTGGAAGACGGGGCACTCGCTCATCAAGGCCAAGATGAGGGAGACCGGCGCGGCGCTCGCGGGCGAGATGAGCGGGCACACGTTCTTCAAGGAGCGCTGGTACGGCTTCGACGACGGCATGTATGCCGGCGCCCGCCTGCTCGAGATCGTGTCGAAGCACGCCGACGCCTCGGCGCTGCTGAACGGCCTGCCCGATGCGCTCTCGACGCCGGAGATCCAGATCAAGTGCGCCGAGGGCGAGCATCACGCGCTCATCGAGAAGCTCGGTGCAACGGCGAAATTCCCCGGCGCCACCGACATCGTGCGCATCGACGGGCTGCGCGTGGAGTATCCCGACGGCTTCGGTCTCGCGCGCGGGTCCAACACCACACCCGTGATCGTGCTGCGCTTCGAGGCCGACAATCCCGGAGGCGCTCGAGCGCATCAAGGCGCGAGTTCCGGCGCGTCCTGCAGCGACGTGAAGCCCGGCATCGAGATCCCGTTCTGACGTGATAAGCGTCGCGGACATCCTGGCGGCGCGCGAGCGGATCGCCGGCGGAGTCTATCTGTCGCCATGCGTGGAATCGATCCCGCTGTCGCGGCTCACCGGCGCGCACGTCTTCTGCAAGCTCGACTATCTGCAGCGCACGGGCAGCTTCAAGGAGCGCGGCGCGCGCAACGCCCTGCTGCTGCTCTCGGCGGAGCAGCGCAAGCGCGGCGTCATCGCGGCATCGGCGGGCAATCACGCGCAGGGCATCGCGTACCACGGCAGCCTGCTCGACGTTCCGACGACGGTCGTGATGCCGACGTTCGCGCCCCTCATCAAGGTGACCAACTGCCGGCAGCTCGGCGCGCGGGTCGTGCTGCACGGGGAGGACGTCGCGGCGGCACGCGCGCACGCCGAAGCGCTCGCGGCGAGCGAGGGCCTCACGTTCATCCATCCCTACGACAACGCCGACGTGATCGCGGGCCAGGGCACGATGGCGCTCGAGATCCTCGAGCAGACGCCCGCCATCGACGCGGTCGTCGTTCCCGTGGGCGGCGGCGGCCTCATCGCGGGCATGGGCACGGCGCTGAAGGCGTTGCGGCCCGAAGTGAAGGTGATCGGCGTCGAGGCGGAGCGCGCCGCGTGTCTGCAGGCTGCGCTTGCCGCGGGGCGTCCGACCGAGGTGACGGTCGCGCCCACGCTCGCGGATGGTCTCGCGGTGGCCGAGATCGGACGACTTCCGTTCGAGAGCATCACGCGCGTCGTCGATCGGCTCGTCACCGTGGACGAGGCCAGCATTGCGCTTGCGATCCTGCGCCTGATCGAGCTCGAGAAGAGCGTGGTGGAAGGCGCGGGCGCGACGCCGCTCGCCGCGTTTCTGGCCGGCAAGCTGCGCGATCTCGCGGGCAAGCGCGTGGTGCTGGTGCTTTCGGGCGGCAACATCGATCTCACGATCCTCGATCGCGTGATCGAGACCGGGCTCGTCGCCGACGGCCGTCTTGCGCGCTTCACGGTGTCGATCAGCGATCGCCCGGGTGGCCTCGCCAAGGTCGCGCAGGTGATCGCATCCACGGGGTCGAGCATCAAGGAGATCGTCCACGACCGCGCGTTCTCGGGGCCCGACCTGTCGGCCGTGCGCGTCGTCTGCGTGGTCGAGACCACCGGCCACGAGCACGTGCGCATGCTGCACGACGCGCTCGCGGCAAGCGGCGTGCACGTGGTTGCGTAAACCCGTTGTTTTGCGTAAACCGCGCGAGTAGGCGCGGCCGCTTCACTGCAACGGGGTCGCGCGCGTTTTACTCGGACCCAAGGGGTTGACATGGCTCCTACCCAAGCGCAGCAGGTGAAGGTGGCCGTCGTGCAGGCGGGCGCGATCGCGTTCGATGCCACGGCGTGCGTCGACAAGGCGGTGAAGCTCATCGCGGAAGCGGCCGCGACGGGCGCCAAGGTGATCGTCTTCCCCGAGGCGTTCATCACCGGCTATCCGAAGGGCCTCGACTACGGTCTCGTCGTCGGCGCCCGCGACCCGCAGGGCCGCGAGGAATACCGGCTGTATCTCGACGCCGCGATCGACGTCCCCGGGCCGCACACCGAGCGCCTCGGCGAGGCGGCCGCTGCGAATGGCGCCTACGTGGTCATGGGCGTGATCGAGCGCGAGTACGGCACCTGCTACTGCACGGTGCTGTTCTTCGGGCCCGACGGCGCGCTCCTCGGCAAGCACCGCAAGCTCATGCCCACCGCGCTCGAGCGCATGATCTGGGGCTTCGGCGACGGCTCCACGCTCACGGCCGTCGACAGCCCGTACGGCCGCATCGGCTCGGTGATCTGCTGGGAGAACTACATGCCCATGGTGCGCATGGCCATGTACGCGAAGGGTGTCGCGCTCTACTGCGCACCCACGGCCGACGATCGCGACACGTGGATTCCCTCGATGCAGCACGTCGCGCTCGAAGGGCGCTGCTTCGTCCTGACCGCGTGCCAGTTCCTGCGCCGGCGCGACCTGCCCGCGTCGGTGCGCGTGAAGCTGGGCGACGGCCCCGACGCCGTGCTGATGCGCGGCGGCAGCGCCATCGTCAGCCCCCTGGGCAAGGTGCTCGCCGGGCCGAGCTACGAGGGCGAAACGATCCTCACCGCAACGCTCGATCTCGCGGACATCGGACGCGGCAAGTTCGATTTCGACGTGGTCGGCCACTACAGCCGGCCCGACGTCTTCCAGCTCGTCGTGAACGAAGCGCCGACCGCTGCCGTGCGCGTCAAGGGCACCGAGTGACCGGGCACGCGCGGTCGGGATCGCTGCCGCGCGGCCGCACGTGGTGATGCTTCCGCCTTCCCCTCGCGTCGCGGCCGCGTTCCGGTCGGGACGAAGCGCGCCCTCGGATCAACGCTTGCCGACCGTCAGCAGCAGCTCGTTCGGACCCGCCCAGCCATCGCTCGTGTTGAACCGTTGCAGGCGTTGCTCCATGTCGGCCCACGCGGCGGCGGCCGCCCCCGGGTCGAGCGCCGCAGAGGATCTGCTGGATCGGGCTTGCGGAGGCGCGCACGAACGCGAGGTAGTGCGCCGCGCTGGGCAACCTGAACGGCGCATCGATGCGGGTGGTCGCCACGTCCCGGAAGCCTGCCGCCCGGAACAGCTCGTCCACGTGTCCCGGCTTGCCGAGGCTCAGCAGGCCGCCGGGTTGGTAGGGATCGCGGCGGCCGAGGCCGGCATGCTCCAGCGCCGTCCCGAGCAGGAGGGTGATGCAGGGATTGGCTTCCGGCCTCGAGAACACGAGCGTGCACGCATGCCCGCCCGGTTTCAGTGCGCGGCACATCTCGCGCAGGCTCTGCAGCGGATCGGCGAACAGCATGAGGCCGAGCCGGCAGACGGCGGCGTCGAAGCTCGCATCCTCGACCGGCAAATGTCCCGCGTCGGCGACCTCCATGACGACGTTCGTGCAGCCGGCCTGCCGCGCGTTGAGGCGCGCGAGCTGCACGATGGCGGGCGAGAAGTCGGTCGCGAGCACCCGGCCCTCGGCGCCGATGCGGCTTGCGATGTCGAGCGTCTGATCGCCGGCGCCGGCCGCGACGTCGAGCACGACGGAGCCGCGTCGGATCCCGGCGAGATCGAGCATCGCCTGCGTGGCATCGCGCAGCCAGGCGCGGATGCGCGGAGTATGATCGTTCCAGCCGCGCGCGGCCTGGTCCCAGGCATTGCGGGCGCGCTCCTCGAAGAGCTTCGGGTCCGGTGCGTATGCGGTTTCCATCGTCGGGCTCCTGGTCAACGGTCGTGAAACAACTCTAGAGGCGGAGTCCGCTCCGCGTAAGCCGCAGAATTGCATTCAGGGGCCGCGCGATTGCATAGCTCGCCATGACGGACTGGGACGACCTGCGCTATTTCCTGGCCGTCGGTCGACACGGCAGCACGCTCGCCGCAGCGCGTGCGTTGGGGGTGAACCAGTCGACGGTGCATCGGCGCCTGGTCGAGCTCGAGCGCAGCATCGGCTGCCGGCTGGTCGAGCGGCAACCCACCGGCTATCGCCTGACGGACCTCGGTCGCGAGATGCTGGTGCACGCGCAACGCGTCGAGGAGAGCGTGCGCGGGTTCGAAGGTCGGCTCGATGCGTACAGGCGCGAGGTGGTGGGCGTCGTGCGCGTGACCTGCCCCGAGCCCCTCGTCTATCTGCTCCGGCAGTCGTCGTTCCTCGACCGCTTCCATGCCCGGCATCCCGGCGTGCGCGTCGAGTTCGTGATGAGCGACAAGTACCTCGACCTCGGCAAGGGCGATGCGGACGTCGCGCTACGCTCGGGCGACACGACCGACGGCGATCTCGTGGGGCGCAGGATCGCGGACTCGGTCTGGGCCGTCTATGGCAGCGAGCGTTGCATTGCGGAGCACGGCAAGCCGGCGCGGATCGAGGCGCTCGGGGAGTATCCCCTGGTCGCATTCGACGAAACGATGGCGAATCACCGCGTGACGAAGTGGCTGCGCAGTGTCGCCCCGAACGGCCGGGTCGTCGCGCGCAACGACAGCGTGCTCGGCCTGCTGTACGCGGTGAAATCGGGCGTCGGCTTCGGACCGCTGCCCACCGCGCTCGCGGACAAGGAACCCGGGCTCGTGCGCGTGCTCGGCCCCGTGCCCGAGCTCACGCGCATCTGGCGCGTCCTCGCGCATCCGAGCGTCCGGCACACGCCTACCGTGGCGGCGTTCTTCGATTTCGTCGTCGAAGAAGCCGATGCCCTTGGCGCGCTGCTGGCCTGAGCGCGCTGCCAGCCCGAGCGAGCTCGCTGATCGGAGCGCGCCTTCATGCGCGCCAGCGCAACCCGCTAGTTGATAAGCGCCGACAGCTCGCGGCGATAACGGCGGACGACATCGCTGTCGCGCGGCAGCGCTTCGAAGATGGTAAGCATCGTGCGGCGTGCGATGTCGTCGCCGAACTTGCGGTCCGCCGCCACGATGGCGACGAGCTCCGCCAGCGCGCGCTCGTAATCGCCTCGCGCCGCAAGCGCCCGCGCATAGCCGAGCTTGGCGGCGCAATCGACCGGAGTGCGCGATGCCCGCTGGGCGAGGTCGGCGAGGTCGCCTTCTGCGCCTGGCGCGAGTGCGACGCGCGCCTTGAGCGCCGCGAAGCGCCGCTCGTCGCGCACCGGCATTGCGCCCTGCTCCACCTGCGCCACGATCGCCGCGGCTTCATGCGCGCGGCCAAGCGCGAGCAGCACCTCGATGCGCGCGAGCTGCAGCGTCTCGTCGCCCGGATCGAGTGCCTGCGCCTCGTCGAGCTTCGCGAGCGCGCCCGCCGCGTCGCCGGCGGCGAGGAGCGCTTGCCCCGCCGCCACGAGCGCGGACGCGGGCGACGGCAGCGCGCCGGCCAGGAAGTCGCGCAGGGCGCGTTCGGGCAGCGCACCGGTGAACTCGTCGGCGACCGCTCCGTCCACGAACAGCTTGCAGTTCGGAATTCCGCGCACGCCGTAACGCGCTGCGATCTCCGGCTCCTCCTCGGTGTTGAGCTTGGCAAGCGTGAAGCGGCCGGCGAACTCCGCGGCGAGCCGGTCGAGCACCGGCGCAAGCGCCCGGCATGGAGCGCACCAGGGTGCCCAGAAGTCCACGAGGACCGGCCGGATGGCCGAACCGGCGAGCACCACGTCGTCGAAGTTGGCGCGCGTAAGGTCGATGGCAGGCATGGCAACGTGCCCAAGGATTGGGAATACCCCCAAGATGGGGACGCGTCGGCAGGCCGTCAACCCGCGGCATCCCGATTGGGCGGCATGGAGGGCACCGACCGCAGGCCGCGGGCCGCCGCCCCCGCTGCAGGGCTGTTCACGCCATGGGCACGCGCGCGAACGCGCCCTAGCCCGCGTGCTGGTTCTTGCCAGCCTGCTTCGCGCGGTACATCGCGGCGTCGGCGCGCTTGAGCAACGATGGAATGTCCGACGCGTCGTCCGGATACAGCGCCATGCCGATGCTCGCGCTGACGCGCTCCTTCGGTCCCGCGAGATCGAACGGCTCGTTGCCCGCCGCGATGATGCGCTCGGCGATGCCGGCGAGATCGGAGCGGCTTTCGACGTCCTCGAGCATCACCACGAACTCATCGCCGCCCAGGCGGGCTGCGCACGCGTCGGTGCGGTTGAGTCCCACGACGTCGGTGTTGCGAATGCAGGCCGCAAGGCGCACCGCGAACAGCTTCAGCAAGTGATCGCCGGCATCGTGACCGTGCGTGTCGTTGATGGACTTGAACCCGTCGAGATCCACGAGCATGAGGCCGATCCTCGACTTTCGCCGTTGCGCGCGGGCGATGGCGGTGTCGAACAGCGTGTTGAACAGGTTGCGGTTCGGCAGCCCCGTCAGCGGATCGTAGAGCGCGAGCTGGCGGATCTTGTCCTCGACGTCCTTGCGCGTGATGAACTGCCCGATCTGCATGCCGATCGTCTCGGCGATCGCGAGCAGCGAGGCGTCGGGCGTGCGCAGCGCCCGGCTGTAGAACTCCATCACCCCGTACGGCCCGTCGTCGCGTACGATCGGGAAGAAGAGTGCGGAGCGCAGGCCGGCCGCCACCGCGAGGCTCGCCCGCGGCGAGGGCGGCGTCTTCGCGAGATCCTCGAGCCAGAGCGGCTTCAGCGCGGTCCACGCACGCCGTGCGACGTCGAGCGAGTCCGGCGCAATCGGCGTGCGCGTGCATTCCTCGAGGAAGCTCGAGATCTCCACCGACCCCACGCCCCACGTCTCCGCGCAGCGCAGCTCGTGATCCTTCGCGTCCCAGTACCAGCGCGCCGCGCAATCCCAATGCAGCGAGTCCCCGAGCGTGTGCATGATGCGCGTGACCGCTTCGTTCACGGTTTCGGACTCGGCGAGCAGGCGCGTCACCGTGTACGCGATCGCCTGGCGCTGCTCGAGCTGCTTCCACTCGGTGATGTCGCGGCGCACCCCCACCAGGCCGCCGGCGCTGGTCCGGCGCTCCATGACCTGCAGCCAGCGACCGTCCCCGAGCTGCAGCTCGTAGGGCTTGGTGCCGGGGTTGCGGTGCCTGCGCACGCGCTCCTCGACCCAGGCCGCCACGTCGCCCCGGAACTCGGGCTCGATCACCTCGCCATTGGCGACCGACGCGAGGACCACGTCGGCGAAGGTCTTCCCGATGACCTCGCGCACGTCCGCATGGCCGGTGAACATCTGCGCGTAGCGGCTGTTGCAGCACGCCAGGCGATCGTCCGCGTCGAAGAGCGCGAAGGCTTCCGTCAGCGTCTCGATCGCGTCATCGAGCGTGGCCTTGGCGGCGGCGGACGCATCCCGCGCCCGCGTGAGGTCCGCCTGGATGTCGCGCGCGGCGGCGAGCGCGGCTTCGAGATCCGCATTGCGCTCCTTGTCGTTGCACCGCAACTGGCGGACGTAGGCCGCCATGCGCGCGAACCACGGCAACGAGATCGCGAGCGCGAACCACTGCAGCACCTCGACGCCGAGGCCTCTCGAGCTTGCCCCGAAGGCCCACACGCACACGATGACGAGGCCGTACGCGCCGAGGATGAAGAACGCGTGCAGCATGAGCGTCCGGGGGGAAAGCCGCAGGCTCCCGAACATGAAGGCCATCAGCACGAACACGATGACGACGCCGCGCGCCCCTTCGCTCGCGTACATCGCGCACAGGATCACCACGGTGCCGGCGATCATCTGCGGTCCGGTGAGGCCGGGATCGGACACGCGCGCGTCGAGCCGGGTCCGGAAGGCGCCGTGGAAGGCGAGCGCGGCAACGAGCACCGCACACGCGGTCCACACGAACGCGTTGCGCGACAGCGCGCCCTGCAGGTGCACGGCGAAGAGCAGCCCGACGACGACGAGAGAGGCCCCGGCTGCCGTGAGCTCCCACGGCACGCCGCGCCTCGGAGGACGAGCGGCGGAGGCGGCGTGGTCTGCGCTCAAGACGCCCTCGTCGGCGGTGCGCCTCGATCCGGAGCGGTCGAGGCGCGGAATGTAGACGACCTGCGGTTCATGGCCCCTGTCGGTGACAGCGTTTGCATGATCCACTGTCGCGACACCCTGCCGTTCATGGTCAGGAGTTACTCAAGCCGGGCAGACCAGAGGCTCGTTCGCATTCGGCGGGTCGCCCCTGCGCCTCGTCGGGGCACGGCCCGGCGGCCGAACGTCGCTCGCACGCGAGTCCACCTCACATCGGCACCGCCCGGCCGAAGTTGAGGACGGCGCATCCGCTTCGACGGGTATCCGCACGCTGGCACGTCCATTGCACATCGCCTGCGCCCGCCACCCGACCCCATGACCATGTCCGCTACAACTCCACATCCTCGGCGCCAGCACGGCGTTACCCTGCTCGAGCTCACGCTCGCCGTCCTCGCGGTCGGGATCCTCGCCTCCCTCGCCGTGGGTGCGTACGGCTCCTACCAGGCGCGTGCCCGGACCGCACGGGCCGCGAGCGACATCGCGGTCATCCAGACGGCGATCGGCCAGTACTTCGTCGAGACCCAGCAATATCCGGCGGCGCTGAGCGACGTCGGCGTCGCGATCGGCGGGATGACGGATCCCTGGGGGAATGCATACCAGTACATCAACCATGCGACGGAGCCGAAGGGCCACTGGCGCAAGGACAAGAACATCGTGCCGATCAACTCGGATTTCGACCTGTACAGCGCGGGGCCCGACGGCAACAGCGTGGCGCCGCTGACGGCGAAGGCAAGCCGCGACGACATCGTGCGCGCGAACAACGGCCGCTTCGTCGGACCGGCCTCGACCTACGACCCCTGATCGCGCGCCATCGCGGCCGACCGCTCAGCTGGCGCGCAGGTCGTGATGCTTGAGCGGCAGCGAACGCACGCGCTTGCCCGTTGCCGCGAAGATCGCGTTGCACACGGCCGGCGCAAGCGGCAGGATCGCGGGCTCGCCGTGTCCGCCCCAGAACCCGCCGGTGGGTGCCAGCACCGTCTCGACCTTCGGTATCTCGTCGATGCGCGGCAGCGGAAAATCGTGGAAGTTCGATTCTTCCACCCGCCCGTTCCTGATGTTGATCTCCTGGTACAGGATGCTGCCCAGCGCGTACACGACGTTGCTCTCCGCCTGCGCGCGGCAGGTGTCCGGATTCACCACGTAGCCCGAGTCGATCGCCACCACGATGCGGTGGACCCTGGGGGTGCCCTTCGCATCGACCGAGACCTCGGCCACCGCCGCGGCATAGCTGCCGAAGCCGTCCACGAGCGCCACACCGCGATGCACACCCGCCGGCAGCGGCGAGCCCCAGCCGCCCGCCTTCGCGACCGCCTGCAGCACCAGGCGATTCCTGTCGTCGTCCCCGAGCATCGCCAGCCTGAACTCGACGGGATCCTTGCCCGCAACGGCGGCAAGCTCGTCGATGAAGCATTCGCGATAGAAGCCGTTCTGCTGACCGGGCGCGCGCCAGAAGCCGACCGGCACGTGGCCGTTGCGCATCGCGTAGTCGACCTGCTGGTGCGCAACGAGATAGGGCATGTCGCTGAACGTGCGCACCGCGCTGAAGTCGACGCCGTCCTTGAGCGGCGCCGTCGGCGCGAGCACCTTCAGGATGGACGGGCACGCGATCGTCGTGTGCATCGCAACCAGCCTGCCCTGCCCATCGAGTCCCGCCTTCATGCGCACCATGCTCGCGGGCCGATAGAAGCCGTGCTGCATGTCCTCCTCGCGCGACCACATCATCTTCACCGGCACGCCGGGCATGGCCTTCGCGATGGCCACCCCCTGCCGGACGAAGTCCTGCGGCCCGCCGCGACGGCCGAAACCGCCGCCGAGCATCATCTTGTGCACCTCGACCTGCTCGAGCGGGAGCCCGGCCGTTTCCGCGGCGGCAGCCATCGACGCCTCGCCGTTCTGCGTGGACGTCCACACCTCGAGGAACCCGTCGGGCCTGAGCCACGCCGTGCACGTCTGCGGCTCCATCGTGGCGTGGTTGAGATACGGCGACCGATACTCGGCTTCGACGATCTTCGCAGCCGCGGCGAATCCCGCCTGCACGTCGCCGGTCTTGCGCGCCTGCGGCAGGTTGGGAGCGGCGAGTCCCTCGCTCAGCATCGCCGCGATCGTCGCGTTGTCGGCGTGCTCGCGACCGCCGGCGTCCCACTCGATCTTCAGCGCCTTGATCGCCTCGTTGGCGCGCCACCAGCTGTCGGCGATCACGGCGACGAAGCCTTCCTCGCGCACGACCTTCTTCACGCCGCGCATCGCGAGCGCCGCTTGCGCATCGACGGCCACCACCTTGCCGCCGAACACCGGGCATTGCGCGATCGACGCGTGCAGCATGCCCGGCAGCGAGACGTCGGTCGCGAATACCGGCTTGCCGCGCACCTTGTCGGGAATGTCGAGGCGATGCAGCGGCTTGCCCGCGATCTTCCACGTTGCGGGATCGCGCAGCTTCACGTCGGTGGGCGGCGTGAGCTTCGCCGCCGCCGCGGCGACCTCGCCGTAGCGCAGCTTGCGTCCGGCTCGGGCCGTGCTCGATCACGCCGCGGTTCGCCGTGCACTGCGCGGCCGGGACGTGCCAGCGCTGCGCCGCTGCGGCGACGAGCAGCTCGCGCGCGCTCGCGCCTGCCTTGCGCACGTAATCCTGCGACGAGCGCACGCCCTGGCTGCCGCCGGTCGACATCGAGCCCCAGATGCGATTGCGCCGGATGTGCTCGTTGGGCGAGGCGAACTCCGCGCTGACTTTGGACCAGTCGCAATCGAGCTCCTCGGCCACGAGCTGCGCGAGCGCGGTGTACGTGCCCTGCCCCATCTCCGAGCGCGCGATGCGGATGACGACGCGATCGTCCGGATGGATCACGATCCACGCGTTCACCTCCACCGGTGCTGCACCCGCCGCTGCGGCGGACGGCACCGGAAATGCGAATTCGAGGGCAACGCCGCCGCCCACCGCCGCGGACACCTTCAGGAACTCGCGTCGCGTCAGCGTCGTCGTCATGAGCGTGCTCCTCGCGCGTTCTTCGGTGCGGGCACCGCGGACGCCGCGAGGGCGTGGATCGCCTTGCGCACCCGCGGATACGTGCCGCAGCGGCACAGGTTCGTCATCGCGGCATCGATGTCGGCGTCGCTCGGCTTCGGGTTCTTCGCGAGCAGCGCGGCGGCGGACATGATCATGCCCGTCTGGCAATAGCCGCACTGCGGAACCTCGTGCTCGATCCACGCCTCCTGCACCCGATGCAGGCGCTTCGCCGAGAGGCCCTCGATGGTGACGATGCGCTTGCCGATCGCGGCCGAAACGGGCAGCGAGCACGAGCGCACCGGCTCGCCGTCGACGTGAACGGTGCACGCGCCGCATGCACCGATGCCGCAACCGTATTTCGCGCCGGGCAATCCGAGGTGATCGCGCAGTACCCACAGGAGCGGCATGTCGGGCTCCACGTCGACCGCGCGGGTGCGACCGTTCACGGTCAGCTTGAGCATACGCATCTCCTCGGCTGATGGGAGGGCGCGTGCGGTATCGTCACGCACGCGGTTCGCGCCGTTCACGCCGGTGCGCGGGCATCCAGCGTCGGGTAGTCGACGTAGCCCTTCTCGCCTCCGCCGTACAGGGTGGTCTTGTCGAGCGGATTGAGCGGCGCGTTCTCGCGCAGCCGGCGCACGAGGTCCGGATTGGCGATGAACGGCCGGCCGAACGACACCAGGTCGGCCGCGCCGGACGCGACCGCGTCGAGCGCCATCTGCCGCTGGTAGCCGTTGTTGACGATCCACGCGCCGTGAAAGCGGCGGCGCAGCGCGGCGTAGTCGAAGGCAGCGAAGTCGCGCGCACCCGCGGTCTGTCCTTCGACCACTTCGATGAACGCGAGCTTCATCGGCGCGAGTTGCGCGACCGCGTGCTCGAACAGCGCCTGCGGATCGCTGTCCTGGCCGGCGTCGTTCGAAGGCGTCACGGGCGAGAGCCGCAGGCCGGTGCGCTCGCCGCCGATGGCGTCGACGACGGCCTGCATCACCTCGACCAGGAAGCGCACGCGGTTCGGGATGCTGCCGCCGTAGGCGTCCGTGCGATCGTTGATGCTGTCGCGCAGGAACTGATCGACGAGATAGCCGTTCGCACCGTGCACCTCGACGCCGTCGAAGCCGGCCTCGCGCGCGCACCGTGCCGCGTGCGCGTAGCTCGCGACGATGCCCGGGATCTCGGCCGTGGACGAGCGCGCGCGGTGGCGACACGTCGACGAAGCCGTTCCCCATGTACGTCTTCGCATCCGCGCGGCGGGCGGTGGACGACACCGGCGGCCTGGCGATCGGGCTGCAGGTCCGCGTGCGATATGCGCCCGACGTGCCACAACTGGCATACGATGCGGCCGCCCTGGGCGTGCACGGCGGCCGTGACGCGGCGCCAGCCTGCGACCTGCGCGGCGCTGTAGATGCCCGGCGTGTCGATGTAGCCCTGCCCTTCCGGACAGATCTGCGACGCCTCGCTGATGACGAGGCCCGCGCTCGCGCGCTGGCGGTAGTACTCGACCGCGAGATCCGACGGCACCTCACCCGGGCCCGCGCGGTTGCGCGTCAGCGGCGCCATCACGATGCGGTTGGCGAGATCGAGCGCGCCGACGCGTACGGGGTCGAAGAGGGTGGGCATGGGAAAAGTGCGCGCCGCGGGGGGCGCAGGCGCTCAGCGCATTACGCCCCCAACGCCATGCCGGCGCCTTGACTACTGTCAACAGCCCTCCCGAAACCCTCGCTCGGATGCTCGGGAGATGGCGAGGCTCGGGATGGGCGCGACGACGCCACATCACTCGCGCGTTCAGCATCATCGCCGTCGGCGCGAGCGCGCGCCTGTACGCGTCCTCGAGGTTGCGGGTGTAGCGCTGGAGGTCGGCGATGCCGGAGCTCTCGATGCGCTCCAGGATTCGCGCGGAGAGCGCACGCCGCCACGCGAGGTCCGTCGCGAGCCGTGTCGCAATCGCGACGTACTCGTCGTCGCTGCGGGCCACGGTATCGACCACGCCGAGGTGCGAGAGGATGCTGAGTCCCATGCGCTCGGCCTGCCGCTCGCCTGAGAGCGTGACGACCGGCACGCCCATGTCGAGCGCCGCCACGGTCGAATCGCCGCCGGTGTAGGGCAGCGTGTCGAGCAGCACGTCGACGCAGCGGTAGCGTGCGCGGTTGACGGCAGCGTCCGCACTCGGCTGGATGACGACGATCCGCTCCCGCGCAATGCCGCTCGCCGCCATGCGCGCGAGGCTCTGTAGGCGCGTGACGTTGGTGAATGGCGACAGCGCGAGATACGCGCCGGGCACCGCGTGCAGGATGCGACGCCACAGATCGAGGCAGCGCGGCGAGAACTTCAGCACCGGTGCGAATGCCCCGAATACCACGGCGTCGGCCGGAATGCCGAGGCGCGCGCGCGCGAGCCCGTCCGGCGGCGACGGCGCGATGCGGCGGAAGGGCATCACGCACCCGCGCATGACGAGCGGCCGCTCGATCTGATAGCGCACGGCGTCCGGCACGTCCGCCACGTCGTCCGTGAGCTTGAAATCGACCTGCTCGAGGCCGATCGTTCCGTGATCGCCGAGGTGACCGACGATCACCGGCGCGGGCTTGCGCAGCAGGATGCCCGGTCGCGCCTGCGGCGTGCGACTCGCGAGGTCGACGAGCAGATCGAGCTCGTCCTCTCCGATGCGCTGCGCCGCTTGCGCATCGTCGAGTGCCGCAAGCCGCACGAAGCCGTCGCAATGCTCGCCGAAGCGCGCGGTCAGCGCGTCCTCGAGCGCTGCGGGCGCCAGCGAATAGGCCAGCACTTCGAATTGCCGGCGATCGTGGTGGCGAAAGACCTCGAGCATCAGCTCGCCCATCACGTGCCGACGGAAATCGCTCGACAGATAGCCGATTCGAAGTCGAGTACGCGTACCGTGCAAGCGAGGCCCGGGCGCCGCGACCGCCGCACCGGAGGCCGCTCGAGGCAGCGAAGCCTGCATCAGCGCGTTGTACGTGCGGTACAGCGAAGCGATGTCATCGCGGCCTGCATCGAAGTACTGGACGATGTCGAGGACTGCAGCAAGCCACGGCAGATCCCCACGGTCGTAACGCCAGCTCAGCGCGAGCTGCAGGTACTTCCCTTCGAGCTGCGGATGCGCGCCGGTGCGTGCCCAATGCAGGCCCGTCGCGACGAGCCAGGCCGACGGCGGCGCGGCGGCGGCGTACTCCATGAACACGCGATCGGCCTGCTCGCGCTCACCCACCGCCTGCAAAGCTTCGAAGTGAGCCCGCAACAGCGGCTCGGCCAGCGGCAGCGCAGCGCGGGCACGCATCAGCAGGGGCCATGCGCGCGCGGACTCGCCCATCGCCTGCAGTGCGAGGCCAAGATTGCACGTGGCTTCGAGCGAATCGGGTGCACGCCGCAGCGCACGCTCGAACGCCTGCGCGGCGTGCGCGACGCGTCCTCGCCGGAACCACAGGTGCCCGAGCGCCAGGCTCGACGCCGGCGAGGTCGAATGGAGGCGCTCCGCCTCCAGGAAATGCCGCTCCGCGCCCGCGTCGTCCCCGGCCTGGGCAAGCAGCACGCCCACGTTGTGATGGAGTTGGGCGTTGGCGGGGGCGAGGGCGAGCGCGCGCCGATAGCCTTGCAGCGCTGCAGAGCTGCGCCCGGCCGCGGCATCCGCATTCGCCTGGGTCAGCAGGACGTCGAGCTCGGGCATGCAACGGGCCGGTCGTTCGCGGGTGGCGCGGGAAGGCAGGCCGATCCGCGCTCAGCGACCGTGCAGGTAGCGCGCGTCGTCGAACGTGTGGACCCATCCCGGCTGGTAGACGACGAGCAGCGTGATGAGCATGCCCGTGATCGTCGCTTCGCCGAAACCGAGGCTGACGAGATACGGCAGCCACTGGTCGACGACGACCGCCCCGGGCATCGCGCCGGCGAGCACGACGACGGCGCAGGCGAGCGCGCCGGCAGCGAGCATCGACAGCGCCGGACCGAAGAATCCGGCGACGAAGACATACACGAAGAAATTGGCGGCGAGCCATCGCTCGGCGGCGCGCAGCACCGTCGTCGTCGCGATGACCGGCGTCACGCCCGCGACCAGCATGCCGAGCGCGTAGTTCGCCCATTCGGCATCGCGCAGCGCCATCACGATGGCGACGACGACCGCCGTGCCCACGATCGCGAGCCGCGGCCCTGCCAGCAGCGTGAACAGCGAAACGCCGAGGAGATGGAACGCGATCCCGGGCGCGAACGAGGCCTTGATGCTCCACAGCGCGACGAGGCAGAAGATGGTGCCGTACCACACGTGCGCGGCTTCGCTGCTGTCGAACCGCCGCCATGGCGCGGTCCACGCCGCCCACGCCAGCACGGGTGCCAGCAGCGCGAACGCGGTGGCCTGCCAGGGCGCGGGGAACGAGACGGTGAGCAGATCCATGGCGGCGATCTTACCGCCGTCGGCCAGCGGCCTGCCGCGGGATCGCGCAGTTCCTCGGCGCCGCGCGGGGCGCGATGTTACGCGGCGCCGTGAAACGACGTCCTGCAATGACCCTGCAGGGTCGACGCCGTCGGGTCGTTGCGCCTGCGTTACTTCTTGAAACTGTCCGCCGGCCCCGGATCCCAGGTGATCACCCCGGCGCGCGTGCCGCGGCCGATCAGGTTCCCGCCGCGAACGTACATGCCGTCGTTCGAGTGTGCGACGACCCCGATCATCCCGGACTGGACTGCATTCGCGCAGACGAAGGTGTCGCCCACCGACTCGATGCGCATGTAGGCCGTCGGCGTGCCGAGCGAGCTGTACTGCGCGAGCGGCATCCCCTGCATCGGCCCCGGATTGGGCGCAAAGCCGACGATGCTCACCGCCGGGAACATCGTCTCGTAGTAGCCGTCGCCGCACTCGTGCGAGCCGGTGCGCGAGAACTCGTCCTCGTTCCAGAAGGTGTACGTGTACTTGGTGATGTAGGGACGCGCGCGCTGCGTCAGATCCTGGTTGCACGCGGTGATGATGACCCGGGTGTCGGGGAAGCCGCCCAGGAAGGGGCCGGCCGCAGGCGTCGGCGATCCGCCGGGCTGGAAGGCGCCGACGAGGATGTTCGGGCAAAGATCGTAGCCCGCGAGCGTTCCATCCAGGTTGATCACGCCCGGCGTGCTGCCGACGGGCTGGCCCTGCGCGACCGTGCCGCCAAGCGCCTGGAATGCCCAGGCGTTGTACTCCCATGCCTGCCCGTTCGGGATGACGATCGTCGCCGTGCCGATGAGCTGGTTGAAATTGATCTGCGTGAGATTGCCGTTGGCGTCCGGCCCGATGGCCCAGCAGACGAGCTGGCCCGTCGTGCGCCCGGCGCCGTCGGGCCAGCCGTTGAACGGCGGCGCGATCGTCTGCGTCCCCCCGAGCACCTGGCCCGTCGCGGCCGACCACGTCACCGACTGGTTGCGGGTGAGGCGCAGGGTGAAGTCCATCGTGTGCTTGATCGACGCCGTGTCGAACGTCGATGGCAGCGGAGTCGGGAGCGGCTCGCTCGAGCGGTAATAGCACTTCACCTGCACGTTCTGCGAGCTGTCGTTGACGAGCGTGACGAGCGTATCGGGGTCTGTCCACGAAGTCGTTGGTGACGTCGATCAGCGGAAAGACCATCACGCTGCCCTTGTTGCTGTTGTTGGCCATCATCGTGGCCGCGAAGCTCGCGTTCGCGAGCAGCGCGAGGCCGATGGCCACAGCGAGCGGGGACAGCGCGTTGCGATTCATCACTTCCTCCAGGGTGTAGCGCCCGATCGAGCAACGGCCCCGGCGCATCGCGTGCGCCGAGGCCGTCGGATGCCGCGATCCTGCCTTACTTCTTGAAGCTGTCGGCCGGACCCGGATCCCACGTGATCACGCCGGGCTGCGTGCCGCGTCCGATCAGGTTCGTGCCGCGAACGTACACGCCGTTGTTCGCGTGCGCGATCACGCCGATCATGCCGAAGTGCACGGCATTCGCGCAGACGTACGTGTCGGCGAGCGACTCGAGCCGGAAGTACGCGGTCGGCGTTCCCAGCGACGAGAACTGCGCGAGCGGGAAGCCCTGGAACGGACCGGGGTTGGGCGGACCCGCAACGCCGCCGAGCGCCGGGAAGCTCGTCTCGTAATAGCTGTCGCCGCACTCGTGGGTGCCGGTGCGCGAGAACTCGTCCTCGTTCCAGAACGTCCACGTGTACTTGGTGATGAACGGACGCGCACGCTGCGTCAGATCCTGGTCGCAGGCCGCGATCGAGATCTGCGTCCCGGGCAGGCCGCCGGCGAAGATCGCGGGAGCCGGAGGCAGCGGCGAGGGAGGCGTCGCAACACCATGCGGCTGGAATGCGCCGACCAGGATGTTCGGGCACGAGTCGTAGCCGCCCTGGGTCTGCGCGACGAAGGAGATGCTGCCGCCGCCGAGGTTCTGCAGCGTCTGGATGCGATAGCCTCCGTTGAACGGGATCCACGACGTGTTCAAGCCGTTGCCGCCCGCCTGCGCGCCGATGTTGATGACGAACGGTACCGGCGCCTGGAAGAAGCCCGTGGGGCCCGTCAGCGGACCGGTGGGACCGCCCGCCGGCGTGAACTGGAGCAAGGCGAGCAGGCTCGTCGTCGCCTGGTTGTTCGCGCCGATGCTCGCGCTGCCGAAGTTGGTCGGATCGGGTACCAGCGTTGCCGTGCCCAGCAGGATGTCGCGGCTGCCGGGGGTGACGTCCGCCGGGCCCGGTGCGCCGAGCGCCATCGGGGTGCCGGAAGCCGGCGAGGCATACAGCGTGACGTTCAGGGCATTGATGCCGGTCGTCAGGAAGTTGAAGGGGCCGGCCCATTGGCCCGTACCCGTAATCAAGTACGTCGCGTAGATGTCGTACGTACCGCCTTGCGGGCGGCTCACGCCGCTGACCGTCGCGGGAAGCTGGTTGGCGCCGAGCTGGAAGTCCAGGATCCGGAAATTGCCCGATTCCGTGAAGTTGGCCGTGCCGCTGGGGGCGTCGATGTCGAGGATGCCGGTATAGCCGATGTGCGCGTTGTCGGTCTGGAATGCGGGCTGCGTGCCGATCTGGCCGCACGCGTTACCCGCATTGGGCAGGCCTGCACTCACGATGCAGCCCGTATTCGGAGCGGCTGGATTGAGCGTGAGCGACGTCGTCGTGAGCACGCTGAACAGGTTCAGGGTGCCCGGCGTGTTGCCGACCGGGTAGCCTTGCGCCAGCGTGCCGGCGAGCGCCTGGAAGGCCCATGCGTTGTACTCGTAAGCCTGGCCAGCCACGCCGAACGGTGCGCCGACGATGCTGGCCGTGCCCAGGATCTGGTTGAAGTTGATCTGCGTGAAGTTCCCGTTCGCATCGGAGCCGATGGCGAAGCACTTGAGCTCGCCGGTTTCGCGACTCGCACCGTCGGGCCAGCGCATTGAACGGCTGCGCGACCTGGGCGCCGCCGCCGAGCACCATGCCCGTCGCGGCCGACCACGTTATGGGCTGATTGCGGGTCAGCGGCACCGTGAAGTCCATCGTGTGCTTGATCCACGCCGTGTTGAACGTGGACGGCAACGGCGTGGGCAGCGGCTCGCTGGAGCGGTAATAGCACTTCACCAGCACGTCGGTCGCGCTGTCGTTCGCCAGCGTGATCAACGTATCGACGCCGGGCCGGACGTCGATGCGGGGGAAGATGACCAGGCTGCCCTTGTTGCTGTTGTTGGCCATCATCGTCGCGCCGATGGCCGACGTGCTGAGCAGCGCGAATCCCACGGCCGCTGCCAACCGCGTTGCAGTTGTACGCTTCATTTCATCCTTCCTCGTGGATGGCCCCGTGCAACCCGGTGAGTTGCAGCGAGATCCGGCCAGTCATGTCAATCGAGTTCGCTCGGGATGCACTGGACGCTGTAGCTGCAAGCAGGTGGCATGCCTCTTGTAAAAAGACTATATGTTTCCTACAGTTGCAGCGACCGCCAGCCGCGGCGCGCGGGCGATTGTCAAAGTTGCCGACACACGCGCAGGGCCTTCCGCCGAACGGACTCGAGTGGGCGCGCGGGACGGACGCACGTCGCGGGCCGCGCCTGTGGGCCGCACCCGCGCCGGTTGTTCGGCACGCGTGTCGCGATTTGGCAGGACGCCGCGGCGTTCGGGCGTGCACCGTGGAGCGGTCGACTTGAGGAGGCCGTCATGCACGCACTGCTCGTTCTCGTCGCCGTCGCCGCAGCCACCGCCCAGGCGGCCGGCATGTACGACAAGCCGTACGCGCTGGTCGAGCCGGGATTCGCGTCGGATGTGCGCAAGGAAGCGCGGGTCGCGGTCACCAGAATCGACGGCGCGAGCACCCGCAGCACGCGCGACAGCGATCCCATTCCCCCGGGCAAGCACACGATCACCCTGCGCTTCGAGACGGAGAAAGGGCGGTTCCGCCCCGAATCCCGGGACATCCAGCTCGACCTCGACCCGTGCACCCGGTACCGGGTCGTGGCCGCCTACGAGGTGAAGACGGGCCCGGACTGGAAGCCGAAGGTCTACGCGGAGCCGATCGGCGAGTGCACGAAAAAATTCGGGACGCCGACGGCGAAGTGAGCGACGCCGGCGTCACGAACGCCGCAGCCGCCGCGAGCCGTCCCGCGAATCCCGCGGCAGCGTGGCCGCGCGCCTCTCGTGAACCGGGGACTCGCAGGCATCGCCCCTACAGCGCACGGTCGCAGGCGAGCGCTGGTCCATTGCGCCCTCGGCCTGTGCTCGGCCCTGATGGGTTGCAGCACGGCCACCCGGTTCCCGCCTGCCGCTCCCGGCACCGGCAAGCGCACCCAGCCCGCGGAGAGGGATTTCGCGGCGTCCGACCTCGCCAAGTCGGACGTCGACGTCGCGACGGAGGTCGCGGCCCAGGAGTGTCTCGGGTCGGCGCGCCTGCTGATGGAAAAGCTCTACCGGCGCAACCCGCGCGAATGGCGCAAGGGCCATCACGCGGGGATGGATGCGGCGATCACGCTTGCGTTCAACCCGCAGGCCCGGTTCCGCTTCTCCGAGCTTCGCGATGCGCGCGGTGCCGACGCCATCGTGCTCGGCCTCAACCCCGGCTATGCCGGCGATCGCGTGTTCGCGTTCGGCGTGGGCCTCGCGAGCATGGTGTTCCTGTCCTACAACGGCAAGACGCAGTTCTACATGATCGATGCGCTCGACCCGCAGAAGCTGTACAACTGCGCCCGCAACATCGAGATCGCGGCATGGAAGCTCGCGAACGCGCGCGACGAACGCGGCGAAGCCCTGCTGCTCGCGAACGACATGGCGGGCGACGCGCCGAACCTGTCGTTCGAGCGCGAGTTCGGGAAGATGATCGCCTATCAGGACCTGATGGCCCGCATCGCGGCGCAGCGCACGAACCGGATGATCCGGCGCGTCGTGCAGAACGTGGCGACCGCCATGTTCCTGCCGATCTAGCGCGCGTCAGCGCCGGGACAACGTGCGCGCGACCACGGGGGCGAGCCACACCAGCAGCGCGGTGAACATCACGAGCGAAATCTCCGCGAGCGTGAGGCCGAGGACCTTGAACGACGTATCCGAGCAGTCGCCGTGCGCCTGGAAGAGGCGAGCGAGAACGTCCGTGAGCGGAAGCGTGTCCAGCATGTACGAGAGGCTCGCGCTGCAGGTCGCCGCTTCCGCCGCGGGGAAGAGCTGCAGCTTGGACTGATAGGCCGCGACTCCGCCGCCGAGCAGCACCAGCAGCACCGCGAAGAGCAGCACGCCCTGGCGCAGGCGCGGCTTGCGCTTGATCAGGGCAGCCGCCAGGAAGGTCAAGGCCAGGGCGGCGTAGGTGTAGCGCTGGATGATGCACAGCGGACACGGCTCGACCCCCAGCACGTACTGGACGAAGAAGCTCCCGGCGACGAGACTCGCGCAAATCGCGCACAGCAGGACTGCGGCTCGACCGGGTGAACGATTGAATGTGGGCAGGGAAGGCATCGGGGCATAGGGCCGCGACGTGAAACCACGTGGCGGGCGGCAAGAAGCGGTTGGAGTCGCGCATGATACCGCCCTGATCGCCTCTCCTGCCGTCGGTGCGGAACAAACGGCGGCGCCCGGGCGACTCGCGTCGATCGTCGGCGCGATGCGGGGGACTACGCGCGCGGAAAATCGGCCGCGAGCGTGACGTCCTGCCATTGGTCGAGGCACTGCTGCAGGTCGTCGAGCTTGGCACGAACGCGCTCCAGGCCGATCCTGCCGAGCACGAGATGCAGCGGCGCATCCTCGGATTCGGCGATCCTGACGATGGCCTCCGCGGCGCGCACGGGATCGCCCGCCTGCTTGCCGGAATGCGCCCGCAGCTGCGCCAGGCGCGAACCCACGGTCTCGCGGTATTCATGCTTCGGATCGGCGACGCGCAGCGACCGTCCCGCCCAGTCGGTGCGAAACGGTCCGGGCTCCACGAGGGTCACCCGGATGCCGAGCGGGCCCACTTCCTTGGCGAGCGCCTCCGTCATCCCTTCGAGGGCGAACTTGGTCGCGTTGTAGTACCCGGACCCCGGATTGCCGAGGAGCCCGCCCACCGAGGAGATGTTGATGATGCAGCCGCTGCCGCGCCCGCGCATGCCGGGCAGCACGAGGCGCAACAGCGCCGCGACCGAAAAGAAGTTGGTTTCGAACATCGCGCGGATTTCACGGTCGTCGCCTTCCTCTACGGAGGCGATATAGCCGTAGCCCGCATTGTTCACGAGCATGTCGATGCGGCCGAAGCGCGCTTGCGCAGCCGCGACGGCGTCGCGCCTCTGCGCTTCGTCGTTCACGTCCAGCGCGAGCGCAAGCGATGTCGCCGGATGGGGCTCGACGATGTCGCGAACCCGGTCGACATCACGCGCCGTGACGATGCAGCGGTACCCGCGTTGCAGCACCGCCTGCGCGAGGGCGCGGCCGAGCCCGGTGGAACATCCCGTGATGAACCACACGGGCGAAACGTGATCGCCTGTCGTCATGCCTGCCTCCCGTTCGAGAAGCAGGCATTCTAACGGGCCGGACCCGGTCAGCGGCCCCGACGCGTATTCGCCGCGGTTTGGCGATACATGTGGGCGACGAGCTGCACGAGGGCGGCCGACGCGAGCCACGACGTGCGATCGTCCCCGCGGCTGGTGAGCGCGATGGGCACCCGCGCACCGAGCACGATGCCCGCCGACAGCGCGTCGGCCATGTACATGAGCTGTTTCGCGATCATGTTGCCCGATTCGAGGTCGGGCGCGAGGAGAATGTCGGCCTGTCCGGCGACGGCCGAGCGGATGCCGGTGTTCTCGGCGGCCTTGAGCGAGACCGCATGATCGAAGGTGAGCGGGCCGTCGAGGATGCCATGCGTGATCTGCCCGCGCTCCGCCATCTTGCAGAGCGTCGCCGCTTCGATCGTGGCGGACATCTTCGGGTTGATGGTTTCGACCGCCGCCAGCAGCGCCACCTTGGGCGCCGGGATGCCGAGCCAGCGCGCGAGGTCGATCGCGTTCTGGCAGATGTCGCGCTTCTCCGACAGGCCCGGCGCGATGTTGATCATCGAGTCGGTGATGAACAGCGGCTTCGGATACGTCGGCACGTCCATCACGTGGATGTGACTCACGCGCCGCTCGGTGCGCAAGCCCTTGCTCGCGGAGATGACCGGAACGATCAGGTCCTCGGTCGGCATGCTGCCCTTCATGATGCCTTCCACGCGGCCCTCGCGTGCGAGGCGGATCGCTTCCGCGACGGCCTCGCGCGCATTGGCGGCCGGCACGATCTGGAATCCGTCGAGATCGACGCCGCCCGCTGCGGCGACTTCGCGAATCACGCTCTCGGTGCCCACGAGGATCGGGATGATCGTGCCCTGTGCCGCTGCGGCGACGACGCTCGCGAGCGAATCCGCATCGATGGGATCGACGATGGCCGTTGCAATCGGCGCGAGCTTGCGCCCACGGATGCGCGCCATGACCTCGCGGAAGCGCGCCTCCTTGTCGTCGAAGCGAACGTCGGGCAGGTCGATCTTGGCGCGACGCACCTTCTCCGCCGGCGCGATCACCTCGGCCGTGCCGGAGACGACCACCTCCCCGTCCTGATTCACGCACTCGGTGTCGAGCAGCACCTTGCGCTTCTCGGGATCCTTCTCCGTCGCGGTGACCTTGATGGTGATGGTGTCGCCCACCTTCACCGGGCGGCGGAACCGCAGGCTCTGGCCGAGATAGATCGTGCCCGGCCCCGGAAACTCGGTGCCGAGCACCGTCGAGATGAGCGCGCCGCTCCACATGCCGTGGCCGATCACCTCGCGGAAGCGGCTGCTCTTCGCGTATTCGGGGTCGACGTGCGCAGGATTGATGTCTCCGGACATGACCGCGAACAGCGTGATGTCCTGCTCGGTGAGCGTACGCTCGAGCGTGGCGGTGTCGCCGATCTGGATCTCGTCGAACGTGCGGTTCTCGATGGTAGCGATGTGTTCCACTTGGATTCCCGGGGTCGGCGGCGCGGCCGCCATGCTGTTGTCGTGTGCGACGAAAGGCGGGTTCACTCCGCCCGCATCCCGCGAGCATAGAGAGCCTTGCGCGCTTCGGGCTTGATCGACCGCAATGCGGGCTGCCGGTGGCGGTTGGCTCGGAGCGGCAGTGTGTCGCCAGAAGCGTTCGACGCCCCTCGCGGCGAATGGATACTATGGTCGCCTTTCCACTACCCGGCGCAAACCATGGGCGCTCAGCATTGCTTTCGGCTGCCGCGGATCCTTCTGCCTCGACCCGGGATCGATCTCGCGAAATGGGCCGTCATCGCCTGCGATCAGTACACCTCGGAGCCGGAGTACTGGCGCCGGGTGGCAGCGTGAAGTCGGCGACGCGCCGTCGAGCCTGCATCTGATCTTTCCCGAAGCGTACCTGGGGACGGACGACGCGCCTGCACGCATCGGCCGGATCCACGACAGCGATGCGCAGGTACCTCGCCGAGGGACTGCTGTACGAGCGCGAAGGTGCCGTGTACGTCGAGCGGACGATCGATCATCGTGTCCGCCGTGGCCTGATGCTCGAGCTCGATCTCGAGCACTACGATTTCGGCAGCAGCTCCGCGAGCCCGATCCGTCCGACCGAAGGTACCATGACCGAGCGCCTCGCCCCGCGCATCGAGGTGCGACGCGGCGCCGAGCTGGAATTGCCGCACATCCTGGTGCTGATCGACGATCCCGCCTGCACGGTGATCGAGCCGATCGGCGCCGAACGCGACACGCTCGCCAGGCTCTACGAAACCGACCTGATGTTCGGCGGCGGGCGGGTCGCCGGATACGCCGTCGACGACGGCCCACGCCGAACGCGCTGCCCTCGCGCTGCGCGCGCTCGCGAGTCCGCAGGCGTTCGCGCGCGTTACGGCGTTCCGGCCGAAACGCCGGTGATGCTCTTCGCCGTCGGCGATGGCAATCACTCGCTCGCCACCGCCAAGGCCTTCTGGGACGGCATCAAGGCCTCGGTGGGGATGGACCATCCTGCGCGCTTCGCGCTGGTCGAAGTGGAGAACATCCACGACCCTGCCCTCGAGTTCTCGCCGATCCACCGCGTGCTGTTCGGCGTATCCGCGGACGTTCGGCAGGCACTGGCGGAGGCGTTCGGCCGTCGACTGTCGTGCATCGACGTGCCTTGCGCAGCGGCGATGCGCGAGCGGGTGCATGCCGCGTCGAGTGCCGTCCACGCCGCGGGACTGATCGGGCCCGGTGCACGCTGCAGCGTGATCGAGATCGCGCGAACCGCAGTCCACCCTGGCGGTCGGCACGTTCCAGGCGTTCATCGATGGCTTCGTCGAGCGTGGTGGCGCCACCCACGTCGACTACGTGCACGGCGACGACACGCTCGAACGCCTCGCGACTCAGCCGCGGCAACGTCGGCATTCACCTCGCGCCGGTGGGCAAGCGCGACCTCCTGCGCATGGTCGTGCGCGAAGGGCCCTTGCCCCGCAAGACGTTCTCGATGGGCGAGGCCGACGAGAAGCGGTTCTACGTCGAGGCGCGGCGGATTCGTGCACCCGCCATCGCAGTCAGAACGCGATCGGCAGCACGGTCTCCAAGCCCAGGCTGAGGAAGCCGCCGACCGCCAGGGCAAAGCCGACGCGGAAGACCCACGTCGCGGATGTTCGCCGGCGTCGCTTGCGGATTTCGGCTCCCAGCCAGCACAGCAGCCAGCCGATCCCGATCATGATGACGCCCAGGTGTTGCATGGGGTGCGCGCCGGGTGCATCGACGGCGCGAACGGTCGTGGTTGTGCGGTGACTATGTGTGTGTCGGCTTGCGGCTTGCGACCTGCCGCATGACGATCGCCGCCATCGACGCGCCGAGGGCAGCCATGGTCGTTGCATCCCGCGCGAGGACCACCAGCACCTGCTGCACAGCGAGAGGGTTGCTTTGCTCGACGTACCGGACGAGGTCGTAGATCTGCGTCGACGTCACTCGCGCAGCATCCTGCAGCGAAAGCGACATGCGCGGCCAGCGCGCCTGCCCCACGAACTTGGCGAAGGCGCCGCCGCCGATCACCGCGAGCGCCAGAGGACCGATCGGCAGCAGCAGCCGGCGCAGGATGCGAACGCGTTGGGCAAGGTGCAGTCGAAGGAACGCACAGGTGACGACACCGGGAAGCGACGCCGTTTCCAGGGCAGCGGCCCCCTGGGGTGGCATTGCGATCGGTGCATCCGATGCGCCGGGATGATGGACGAGTTCCATGAGAGTTCCCTCCAGGAGGGCTGCGAACGCGGAAAACGAGAGAACGGTCCGCTTCCTTCCGAAGAAACGGAAGGAAGCGTAGGTCCGTACCGCGGAGGTTAACTCATTTTATGCCGTTGTCATAACGCGCCCGTAGGGCGCAAGCGGCAGTTGGTGTAGGACATCGCCTACATGCACCACCTCGAGGCGTGCGAGCGATCGGGTCCGGACTCGATGCCCGCGCGGTGCACAACGATCAGCAGCCGCTGCGAGCTCCGCGTCGCGCGGGAGCGAGCCACCCGCGCAGCAACTCGTACACATCCGCGCGGCTCAGCAGATCCCAATGGTGGGCGGATGAAACGATGCGCCGATGCGCTGGCGCCAGCGCGAGGTTGCGCCCCGGATCGTCATGCTCGCCGAGCGCGCTCGCGAGGGGCACGAGGCCATCGCCGATCACGCGTGCACGCACGCTGTCGACGCGCTTGGCCGTGCACGCGGCGACCGCGTAAGACCTGACGCCGACGGGCAACGGCATCGGACGGCGATCGTCGTGCCGTTGCTCGTACCGATCGCGGCCGCACCAGTCGGCATCCTGCAGATTCCCGAACCGAAGGTCGGTGATTCCCGCGCTACGTACCTTCCCGAGGCGCGCGAACGGGACGATGTAGCGGCTCGCGCCGAACAGCATGTCGACACGGTGCCCGCCGCGCTCGAGCGTGGCGCCGTGATGGGGCGTCCCGAGGAACACGAGCTTGGTGAGCGATCCCGGCCAGCGGTGGCCGGCCTCGGCGCCGTAGTGACACGCGCTGCGCATCGCGAGGCCGCCCATGCTGTGGCCGAGGAGCACCAGCTCGTCGATGGGCCGGGGCCATTGCGCGACGAGCTGCTCGAGCAGCGCCGCGAACGCTCGCCCGTTCTGCGATACGTGGCGGCCGCTGTTGTAGTGCAGATACAGCGGGGTGAACCCGGCGTCCCGACCGAGGGCAAGCCCGTGATCATGGCCTTCTCTCGACCACTGGCGATCGTTCATGCACAAGCCGTGCACGAGCACGAGCAGCTTGCCACCCGCATCCGGGATTGCGCTTGCGAGCGCACCGCGCTCGAGCACGAGCGACCGGCCGGCCACCCGCAGCGCCATCGGGATGGCGAGGGGGTTGGCCGTGTCGGCCAGATGATCGCCGCAGACGCCGTTCAGTGCAGCGATGTACGCGTCGCGAGCCGGCGACGCGCGTCTCTCGTCGGCCGACCGCGCGAACGCACCGAGCGCGACGTCCAACGCGCGCCCCACGATCCGGGTCGTGCCTCGGACCGTGCGGTAAACCGTACCCGTTATGCCGGAGGTGCGATCGGGACGCGTCGACCGGAGGACGGCGGGCCATGGGGCGATCGCGTGGTGCATCGCCTCGACGAGATCGGTGATTCCGACGACCCCGTCGACGGCGAGACGCGACAGCCCCTGCAGATCCGAGCGCCGGACGTGACGATGAAGGCGAACGTCGCGGTCAGGCGCGTGCATCCGGGCACGGTCTCACGACGCGTAATGCAGGACGGCGAAGAAGTGACACGTCGTGCCGGTCATCACGAAGCCGTGCCACACGGCATGGCCGTAGCGGATCCTCGAGTCGAGCATGAAGAACACGACGCCGACCGTATAGGCAAGTCCACCGGCGACGAGCAATGCGATGCCCGGACCGGGAACGTGCCGCACGAGCGGTACGGCCGCGAGCACGACGAGCCAGCCCATGGCGAGATAGAAACCCGTGGAGACCCAGGCGTTCGCGAGTCGGTCGAGCGCCTTCAGCGCGATGCCCACGGCCGCAAGCGACCATACGAGCGCGAACAGCGTCCAGCCCCACGGCCCGCTCAGCGCACCCAGCGTGAACGGTGTGTAGCTCGCCGCGATGAAGATGTAGATCGCGCCGTGGTCGAGCTTCAGGAAGACGCGCTTGGCGCGGCCCGCCGGCAGCGCGTGGTACAGCGTGGAGGTGAAATACAGCAGCACCAGCGCCGCCGCGAACACGGCCGCGCCGACGACGTTCGGCGTCGGAAGACGGCCGGAAGCGATAATGAGAAAGGGCACCGCCGCGATGACCGCGATCAGCGCGAGGCCGTGGCTCACGCTGTTGACGATCTCTTCGCCGAGGCTCTGGGGACGTTCGGTCATGACGCGCATTCTCGCACGTCGGGCAATCCCCGCTCCGAACCCGCGCGGTTCGGCCCCCGCGCCGTTCAGGTGCGTCCGCGGCCCCGAACGAAGAAGACGTCGTCCTGGATGTCGCCAATGGAGGTGTTGCGTCTCACGATGTCGGACAGGCGCGTCGTACGCACGCGCGCCAATTCCTCGCGCGACAGGTCGCGCGTGTAGAAGAAGCGGTCGCCCGCGCGGCTGCGCTCGAACTGGTCGACCAGGATGGCGCGCAGCGTCTCACCGACGATCATGCCGGGGAGCCGGTCCTCGACGAGCAGGCCTACGAAGAGATCGATGTCGTCGACGGTGCCGTACATGACGGCGAGTTGCGCTGCCAGCGCCGGGTCGGAGGTGATCTGCGAAAAGGCCGCCTTGCGCGGGAAGCCGAAGTCCTGCCGGACGGTGTTGAAATCGGGCAGGCCGTGGTCGCGTCCGCGCTGGATATTGAGCGCGATCAGGTCGAGACCGCCTCGCCCCGGAGGACCGAACAGGAAATTGCGCAGCTCGTCGACGACGTGATTGTCGAGATCCTGCGCCTTGTGGGCGGCGATGCCCCGGAGGATCGGCTCGATGCCGTCCTGCTCGAGCACGGGCGGCGTGGGAGCGAAGAACATGTCGCGCAGCGTGAGCGGGCCGCCGGGTAGCGCATTGCCGTACCGATCGAGGCGCGGGATCGCGGCACTCACCAAGGTGTGGCCGAGCCGGTAGGCCGCCGTCGAGAACACCTGCGCGGTGCCGGCGTTCACGGCCGGGTCGTAACCTCGGTCGGGATGCAGAGCCCCGAACCCGAGCACTGCCGGGATGAACTCCTGGTAGGTGATCGCCTGGATTTCGGCGATCACGATGCGTCGCGCGCGCTGGAAGATTGCTTCATCGGCGAGGCCCGGGATTCGCCGCGGCGATCCGGGCGGCCTGGTAGTTGTGCTCGCGCACGAACAGCGTGTGCATGCACGCGAGGGTCGGCTGCTCGTTGACGCGCGCGTCGCCGGCGACGAAGAACGTCGTCGAGAAGTCCGGAACCTCCGGCGAGCCGGCATTGATCACCGTGCCGTCGTTGTAGGGCAGCAGGTCGCCTTTGCGCGTATGCGTCACTTTCAGCCGACCGCCGACGTGACTGCGCAGCCACGAGGCCCGATCTCCATCGGAGCCGTAGATCATCGAGCCATCGATGTAGCCTGTGACCAGGTCGACCTGCTCGCGCGGGCTGGCGCTGCCCGTCCCGGGATCGTAGACGGAGCGGTGGAACGGGATGATCGCCGTCCCCGCGAATCCCGGGTCGAAGAAGGCGTCGCCCGCCGGCACCGCAATCGGCACCGACTCGTTCGTGCCCGGCGTAAAGGCGAGATCGTGGTCGAGGAACTGGCCCCACGTCCAGATGAAGTCGCTGTGGCCGACCGAGCTGAAGACGGGCTGCCGCTGGTCGAAGAAGGCGTTGCTCAGAGCACGCGGGCTCGGCCGTCCGGCGCCGCCCATCGACGCGATGCCATCGCCGTAATGCGCCCCGCTCGCTTGCCGCAGGAGATGAGCGCCAGCGCTGCCCCAGTCGGGATGGGCGACATTGTTGCCGCTGCCGTCGAAGGTACGGAACTCGATGCCGGGCGAGGCGGAGCCGGGCTCAGCCGACGTTGCGAATGCGAGCGTCAGCGTCAGCGGCAGGAGGACCCCGCGCAGGCGCGTTCGTCCATGGCCTCGATGCAGCTCGACGCGATAGCTGGACATCGTGGGGTCTCCCCATAGATGAACCGCGCGACGACCACGACCGGACGCCTACGACCGCGGCGGCGCCCGGAGCCGAATGCCGGAAGGCAACGCGCTGCTGCGAGAGCAGGAATGTTCCGCCAGCCGACTTCGAAAATCAAGGCGGGCGCGATCCAGAACTCGGAGCGCGAGCAGCGGATCCGCGCGGGAAGCGATCGCGTGGCGACTCCCGCGCCACCGGCGGCTAATCGAAGAACGACACGCCGACTCCGAGCGTCGTCTGGCGATGGTTGTAGTCGATGAGGCTTTCGCCATAGCCGGTGAAGAGCTGAACGTGCCCGTCCAGATTGCCGGTCACCGGAAACGCCCAATCCAACCGAACCGATCCGCGCGACCTGTCGCCACTTCTGAGCGAATGCCGACCCGTGAATGTCACGACCTGGCGACCGTTGCGCCAAGCTGCAATCAGCTCCCCGCGACCGACGAAATCCTCGATGTCCGGGTTGTCGTCATCCTCGCCGGAGGAGGGATCGACGCGGATCCACGGCCGCACCGAAAACGACCACGGTCCCGCTTCGACAGCCGCGTCGCCGATCAGGCGATTCCAGCTGCGCGACAACGATTCGCCTCGACCGTTGGACTCGTGCGCGAATGCTGCGCCGACGTATCTTCCGTGGACCCCGCCCGCCTCGAAGCGCAAGGGGTGGATGAGGATCAGCTCGGGCTGGTAATTGGTCTCCCGGAACGGCGAGGAGTACCGGCCATTGGCCGCCTGCCAGTACGACTGCTGCGTGTAGCCGAACCACAGGTCCGTGGCGCTCCCGAAGAGATCCTGCGCGAGCTTGCTCTTCAGGCTGAACTGCAGCTTGACCTCCGCGCGGTCGAGTTGCACGTCGCGCGTGCCGACCGGACGCGTGGGCGAGCTCGGCTCGTTGTCGATGTCGCTCGTGATGTGCAACAGCGCGTAGACCGGACGGTACGGCCGCAAGCGGAAGGTGCCGCGCTTGAGATCGGGACGAAGCTCCCAGCTCGTTTCCAGCTCCGTCGCGGCGGGTTCGAGCGACGGCTGCTGCCCTGTCGGCCGCTGGGCGGCCGCGCCCGCGGCGGGCGCTTGCGCATTCTCGCGTTTGGCAAGCGCGTCGTAACACGCGAGGCGCTCGGCGTCGCTCGCGATGGCGGCACACCGCGCCAACGGCGTAGCCGAGCCGACGCCGGGCGCGAGCAGCATCAGGACGAGGCACGCCACCGCGGCGGCCCGAAGTAGATCGGTTCGGTTGCCCGGTCCTGCCGCTCGGAGCGGATGCGTCCATTCGCCAGTGCATCGCGTCACTGCACGTCGGGAATGCGTCGGTCGATCTCGCTCGCGGCGACTGCAAGGAGCAGCATGAGAGTCGTGGCGATGGAGTGCAAGCGATCGATCCTGCGCGTCGTGTGTCGGTGTGTGGCCTTCCGGGGCCGGCGACGCTGATCAACCCTTGCGGTTGCCCGTTGGCACTTGCATCGGCGGCAACTTCAGTCCGATGCGGTGAACCCGTCCGTCGAGCAACTCGACGACGGTGAGCACGACCCGCGCCGTCGTGACGGCGTCACCCACGACAGGCTTGCGCCGCAGGCGCTGCGCGACGAAGTCCGCGAGCGACTCCTCTCCTTCGACGGCGACACCGTACAACGGCAACGCATCGGCTGCGCGCACGTCGGCGTCGAGCACGAATTCGCCGAACGCCTGGACGCGTTCGCGATTCGACTGGTCCGTGCTCGGTGCGAGCAAGTCGCGCACGTGCTCGATTGCCGCTTCCGGTCCCACGAGCATCAGGTCGTCGTCCGGGAGAAACGCACCGGCGTCGCGAGGATCGAGCGGCTCGCCGCCACGCAGCACCGCAACCAGCCTGCAGCCCTGAGGCAACGACAGATCCGCGAGGCGGCTGCCTTCGGCGCGGCTGCTCGCCTCCAGCCTGAACAGGGCCACCTCGACCGGTTCCCCCGCCGGGTCGGTCAGCACCACGCGGGCGCGCGGTTCGGCACGCGCCGGCAGCACGACCTTGAACAACCGCGCGGCCGCGGCCACGCTCGTTCCCTGCAGCAGCAGCGAGCTGAGCACCACGACGAACGCCACGTTGAACAGCAGCTTGGCCCCCGGCACGCCGGACAGCAGCGGGTACATCGCCAACACGATCGGCACGGCGCCGCGCAAGCCCACCCATCCCGCATACCCGATCTCGTTGGCCCGGAAGCGATAGGGCAGCAGTCCGACGGCGACCGCAACGGGCCTCGCGACGACGATCAGGAAGGCGGAAATCACCAGGGAAGGCACCAGCAGCGAGGGCAGCTCGTGCGGCGTGACCAGAAGGCCGAGCAGCAGGAACATGCCTGCCTGGGCCAACCAGGCGAGGCCGTCCATCACCCGCAGCGTGCTGACGCTGATCGGGGCACCGCGATTGCCTACGATGAGTCCGACGAGGTAGACCGCAAGGAAGCCGCTTCCGCCAAGCCAAGTCGCCGCGCCGAACGATCCAACCCCGGCAGCGCAGATCATCAGTGCGCGCAGCGCGCCATCCATGGGGAAGCGCCGCACGAGTGCGCTGAGCGCCCACCCGAACACCCCGCCCAGGGCAGCCCCCAGCCCGAACTGCCGGACGAATTCCAGCATCAGGGCCGTGCCGCCGAGTGGCCTGCTCGGGTCCAGCGCCAAGGCGACGAGCACGATCGTCAGGAAGACCGCCATCGGGTCGTTCAGGCCCGACTCGATCTCGAGCGTGCTCCACACGCGCTCGTTCAGGCGCAATCCGCTCGTATTCAGGAGGGCGAATACCGCGGCTGCATCCGTCGACGCGATGATCGCGCCCAGCAGCAACGCGGACTGCCATGGCCACGAGAAGAGTCCGACGGCGAGCGCGCCGGTCAGCGCAGCAGTGATGACGACACCGACGGTGGCGAGCGTGAGCGCCGGCCACAGGCCGACGCGAAACGTCGCGAGCCTGGTTCTGAGTCCGCCATCGAACAGGATCACGGCCAAGGCGAGGTTCGCGACCAGGAAGGCAAGCTCGAAGTTGTCGAACTCCACGCGACCGGGGCCATCCACGCCCGCCAGCATGCCCACGAACAGGAAGACCAGCAGCGAGGGGATGCCCAGGCGCGCCGAGAACGCCGCTCCGAGCAGGATGGCGAGAAACATCAACAGCCCGCCCGCCATCAGCCACAGACTTACGGCTTCCATGCTCCCACACCCCTCCCGATGGCCACGTGACGGAAGGGTACTCCCACGCCCCCGCCTGGCCGTGGCGTCGGGGAGCGCAAGCTGACGCCGGTGGTTCGAGTGCCCGGATGCGGGCGCGCGCGGCCGTTGTTGACAACAATTCTCAGTGAGCGCAGATTTCTCGCTCGGCCCATTCCACAGGAGGTGACCATGAAGCGGATCGCAGCAATCACTGCATTGGCGGCCTTCGGGCTCGCACCCGCGGTCGGCTGGGCTTGCGGCGAGTACGACGATTCGTCGGCCTCGGCGACTCCGCCCTCCAAGATGGCACTGGCGCCGGCCCTGCCGGCGAGCAAGGTGTCCGCTACCGCGACGAAGGTCACCGCACCGGCTCCCGCCGCGGTGAAGCAGGTGGCGGCAAAGACGAAGAACGCAGCGCCCGGCAACAAGGTCGTTGCAGCGTCCGGCAAGTAGTCACGAACGGCAGGCGCCCGGGAAAGCCCGCTCATGGCGGGCTTTCCTGTTTGCGTGCATCGCCACGGCGCGCGTCGCCCGCATCGCGGACGACCGAAGGCTACGGGGCCGCATTCACGGCGCGCGCGACGCGTTTGCGCCACGCGACGTACGCCAGAACCGTGAACACCGAGACGAGCAGGTACCCCAGCACCGCGGCAACGGTGTCGGCAGACGCGGCATTCACGGTGGCCACCAGGAAAGCGAGCCCGGGGTTGCGCGTCGCGGTCGAGATTGCCGTCGCCGTGCGTGTCGCGGGCACGGGCCCACCGAGCCAGTGTCCCGCGCCCAAGGCGGCGCAGGTGATCAGGAATACGGCCAGTGCATTGCGCGGCTGGACATCCGCAGCGGGCATCACGTCGACGAGCAGCAGCAGCGCGAACAAGATGAGCAGCATGGCGCCGATGCGCCCGAGCCGCGGCTCGAGCCACGTCATCGGCTTGGGCAGCAGCTTGCGCGCGGCGATCCCTGCACACAGCGGCAGGAGCTGCGCCGTGAACACCTGGCGCGCGACGGCACCGGGGGCTATGGCGGCGTGCCCTGCGTACCAGACGTTCAGCGCTGCGATCCACAGCGGCATCGACACGACCGCAAGAACCGCGAGCGATATCTGCAGCGCCGGCGCGAATGCGCGATGACCTCCCGCGTCCAGCGACCGCCGCAGTGCGACCGGCGCACCTGGAGCGATCGCCATCAGCATGATGCCGATCTCCATCGGATAGGACACGGCGAGGCAGCGCGCGACCGTCATGGCGATCAATGGCATCAGGATCAGCGCCGAGACGAGCGCTTTCGCAAGCAAGCGAGCGTTGCGCCACACCCACCTGAACTCGCCGGGCACGATGGCGAGCCCGATGCCGAACATGACCGTGAACAGCGTCGCCGCTGCGAGCAGGGTCAGGACGGCCGGGGGAATGGGACCGGAAACCGGCATTGTCGAGGGTCGAGCGAGCCTGGCGTACCGGGTGGAGCGTGCGCCGCGACACAGGCGCAGTCCTGACAATTCGCGACAGTGCCACCGTGCGCATCCAACTCGACGCGCGCGAAGAACCCTTCGCTGCAGTCGACGTTCGCGATGCACCCTGGAGCTCGATGAGGTTGCCGCTGATGTACAGGCCGGAGGCAATCCCGTACGATTTACGCAGAGCAACGGTTCGTGCCGACGATCGGCATGACCGCATTGCGCTTCGTCGATTGTCGCCCAACGCGGCGCTGCAGGAGCCAGCCATCATGTCGGAACGCATCACCGGTGTCCTTTCGCCCGTCATCACGCCGTTCAAGCCGGACCTGTCGCCGGATCCCGATCGTTTCGTGCGGCAATGCCAATGGTTGCTCGCGAACAACGTCGGGCTCGCGGTGTTCGGCACCAACTCCGAGGCGAACTCGCTGTCCGTATCCGAGCGCATGGAGCTGCTCGACCGGCTGGTCGCGTCCGGTGCCGATCCTTCGCGCATGATGCCGGGCACCGGAGCCTGCGCGCTGACGGACTCGGTGCGCCTGACCGCGCATGCCGTCAAGCTGGGCTGTGCCGGAACGCTGATGCTGCCGCCCTTCTACTACAAGGGCGTCTCGGACGAGGGCCTGTATCGCAACTTCGCCGAGGTGATCGAGCGGGTGGGCGATGCACGGCTGCGCATCTACCTGTATCACATCCCGCCGGTGTCCCACGTGCCGATCACGCTCACCCTGATCGAACGCCTGCTCGAGGCCTACCCCGGCACGATCGCGGGGGTGAAGGATTCGTCGGGCGACTGGAACAACACGAAGGCCATGCTCGAGCGGTTCGGGGCGCGTGGATTCGACGTATTCGCCGGCAGCGAGACGTTCCTGCTCGCCAACATGCGCACGGCGGCAAGGGCTGCATCAGCGCCACCGCCAACGTCAATCCTGCCGCCATTCACGCCCTCTACGCGCGGTGGCAGTCGCCGGAGGCCGACGCCATGCAGCGAGGCCTCGATGCCGTACGCGCCGCTTTCCAGAAGTATCCGATGATCCCGGCGCTCAAGCAGGCCGTCGCGCACTGGGCGAAGGATCCGGAGTGGGCACGCTTGCGACCGCCGCTGGTCGAGCTCACCGGCGCGCAAGCGGCCGCGCTCATTGCGGACCTCGGGCAACTCGGCTTTTCGATGCAGGGGCTGGGCGCGCCACGATGATGCGGTTCGGCGCGTGCCATGCGCGCCGGCATCGTCGAAGGACTCACGCGGGGAGGCTTCATGCAATCGGCCTACAACGTCATGATCATGGGCGCGTCGTACGGCTCGCTCCTGGCGATCAAGCTGGTGCTCGCGGGCCACACCGTGAAGTTGATCTGCCTCCCGGCCGAGGCCGACCTGATCAACGCCGAAGGTGCCCGCGTGCGCATGCCGGTGAAAGGCCGTGACGGTCTGGTCGAGATCGACTCGCGCAGGCTGCCGGGCAAGCTGTCCGCCGGCGGCCCGGCAGACGTCGATCCCTCCGACTTCGACCTTGTCGCATTGGCCATGCAGGAGCCGCAGTACGGTTCGGCGGGCGTGCGCGAGCTGCTCGACCGAGTCGCCAAGGCCGGCGTTCCGTGCATGTCGATCATGAACATGCCGCCGCTGCCCTATCTCGCCCGCATTCCCGGCGTCGCCGTCGACGCATGCCGAAGCTGCTACACCGATCCAAGTGTCTGGGATGGCTTCGACCCCAGGCTGATGACGCTGTGCAGTCCGGACGCGCAGGCCTTCAGGCCGCCCGACGCAACGGTGAACGTGCTCCAGGTCCGCTTGCCGACCAACTTCAAGGCGGCTGCCTTCGAGCTGTACGCCCATACCGCGCTTCTGCGCCGCCTGCAGGGCGACATCGAGGCGGCCCGGTTCGACACCGATGCCGGCAAGATCGAGCTGCCCGTGAAGCTCAAGGTGCACGACTCCACGTTCGTGCCGCTCGCGAAGTGGGCGATGCTGCTCGCAGGCAACTACCGCTGCGTGCAGAAGGACGGGATGCGTCCCATCAGCGTCGCGGTCCATGACGACATCGAGGTCTCGCGGGCGGTATACGCCTGGGTGGTCGACCTGTGCATGTCTCTCGGGGCGGCCGCGGAGGATCTCGTGCCGTTCGAGAAGTACGCCAACGCGGCCCACTCGCTGCAAAGCCCTTCGTCCGCCGCGCGCGCCCTCGCTGCCGGGGCGCGGAACATCGAGCGCACCGACCGGCTGGTGCAGGCGATCGCGGCGCAGAAGGGAATGCGCAACGATGTCGTGGATCAGACCGTCGTGCTGGTCGACGAGTGGCTCGCGCGCAATCGCAGCAAGGCGGCTTGATCGGTCCGCCTCGACCCTCGTCTCACTTCGGGCCCCGCTTGGCATGCCTGGGCGTCACGCCCGTCTTCGGTGCCGGTGTGCTGCCCCGGAACGCCACGCCCATCTCGAACGCCTGTCGGGTGAACGCCAGCACGGCGGCGAAATCCGCGTCGCACAGTTGCCGGGCGGCATCGTTGCCGCGATAGATGTTGGCGAGCTCCCGCTCGCGGCCCGCCTGCAACGCGAATCGTCCGATGCCGAGCTTCTCGAGCGTATGCCACACCTCGGGATTGTACGAGCGGGTAAAGCGCATCACGAACGAGATCGGGTCGTTGCGCCCCAGCACCGACGCAAGCCTCAGGATGATCTCGAACGGCAGCGCCACCTTGCCGTTCTCGACGAGCTCGAGCAGTGCGGGATCCTTCAGATCGATGGCCTCCCCGACCTCGCGCACCGTGAGGCCCGTGGCTTCGCGCATCCCGCGCAATACCGCACCTGCCCTCTCGAGCGCGCCCCGCTTTCCGCGCGGGGCCAGCATGGACTTCGCGGCGCCGATCGACACATCGGCCGCGGCACCGGCGATACCCAATACCGAATCCGTCCACTCGCGCACGTCGTGCGCCATCGCCATCAGCCCCGATGTCGCTCGACGGAGCGGGTGGAGCGGCTGCACTGCGTGGCTTTGCGACCCGGGCGGGCCGGGTCGTCGTCCTGGCGCGTTTGCGTGCGGCGGGCATCGCGTGCTCCTGTCGTGACTGGTGACGCCCATCTTAGCGAGTAAACGACGGTCGGGGCGCGCTCGCCCGGACATCGTCAACGCGCAACGAGCCCTTGCGCGTAGATCGCGAGCCCGGCGGGGACGGGGCCGAGATCGGTGAGGGTACCGTCCGCCTCGATGCGGTAGGCGTCGATGCCATTGAGGCCCGGATCGAGCGCGTAGAGGAACCGGCGGTTCTCGGTGACGGCGATGTCGAGCGGGCGCGCGGCCACCGCTGCCGCGCCGGCGACCAGCGTCAGACCCGTCTTGCCCGGCTTGTCGCGGTAGCTCGAGATGCTGTTCGCGCCCGGATTCGCGGTGAAGGCGTACTTTTCGCCCGCGGTTGCGATCCAGCACGTCGCGGCCTGTCCGTTCGGCACGGAACCATCGATCACGCTCAGCATGCCGTTGCGCTCGAGCGCATACGACGGTCACTGCGTTGCTGCCCGCCTCGGCCACGAGGAGCTCCCTGTCCCTGCCGAAGGCGAAGGAGAATGGCGCCGAGCCGCTCGATGCCGTAATGACCGGTGTCGCCGCGGGCCGACCGTGCTCGCCGACCGCGAACGTCAGCAGGCGGTTGCCGGCGCGGTCCGTGACGATGAGCACGTCCCCCCTGGGGTCGAAGCCGACCTGCGAATAGCCGCCCGTGCCGAGCGCGCGCGTCGATCCGGCGATCGGGGTCAGGTGACCCTTGTGATTCAGCGTGAACCCGGTGATGTTCGGCGTGCCGGCGTTGAGCACGTACACGAGGTCCTGCACCACCGCGATGCTGGTCGGCCGCACGCCGCCCGAGGGGATGTTGTCCACGAGCTCGAGGCCGTCGCGGCTCACGTCGAACACCGAGACGTCGTTGCTGCCGGCATTCACGGCGAGCAGCCACCGATGATTGTCCGTCAGCACGAGGGAGCCCTGGGATACCAGCGGATCGAGCCCGCCGCCTGATCCGTTGCCGCCGGTGGAAGCCGCGCCCGCCGGCGTGAGCATGCCCTTCTCGTCGCGATCGAAGATCACCACGGCGTTGCCCGCGGGATCGTTCGTCATCGTGTAGACCGCACCCGCGGCCCCGTCCTTCGCATTGACGGCGCCGACATGGAGGATGCTCGCCGAGACGAGCAGCGCGACCGCACCGGCCGAGCGCAACCATGACCTCTTGTTCATTGCAGATCTCCTTCGCTGGGCTCCCATCGCGACGGGAGCGGTGACACGGATGAACACGCGACGAGGCCTTGCCCGTGTGCCTTCGTGCACGAGCCGCGCATCGCCGACGCTACGAAGCCCTCGCGCACACCGCAGCGCATTGCCCGGGTTGCCCCGCCATGGGCTTGGCGGCGTGGAGGGGTGCAGGCTAGTTCGCCGCAAGTTGGCCTGCGGTTACGCGTAGGGGGACAATGCGCGTCCAGGCCTGCGCAGCACTCACTTTTTCTGCTCATCGCTGTAACCGGAACCGCCGCCGCGACGAATGGATCCCAAGGGCCCGAAGACCGCCGTGATCGCGAGGGAAGACCGACTGAAGGACCTTTTCGTGCGCGGGCTCGCCGGCGAAGCCGAGGCCTATCACGCATTCCTCAAGGAACTCAGCGCCTACCTGCGGGGTTTCCTGCGCAAGCGTCTTGCGGGCCTGCCGGACGAAGTGGAGGATCTCGTGCAGGAAGCCTTGCTCGCCGTGCATCTGCAGCGCCACACCTACGACGCGACGCAACCGCTCACCGCATGGGTGCATGCGATCGCCAAGTACAAGATGACGGACCTGCTGCGCAGGCGCGGGCGGCGCGAGCTTCTCACCGACCCGTACGATGACGAGACCGGCGTCTTCGCCGCCTCCGCCGTCGATGCGGCCGATGCCCGGCGCGACATCGGTCAGCTGCTCGAGACGCTGCCCGACAATCAGCGGTTGCCGATCGTGCACATGAAGCTCGGCGGACTCTCCGCCGCCGAGGCCGCGCGCGTGACCGGCATGTCGGTGTCCGCGGTCAAGGTCGGAGTGCACCGGGGGCTCAAGGCCCTGGCAGCGAAGATGAGGCAGGAATGAAGACTGACGAACTGGTGACGATGCTGGCGACCGGAGCAGCACCGGTCGCGCCCGAGGCGGCCCACCGGAGCTACGCGACCTCGCTCGGCTGGGGCGCGCTCGCCGCGACGTTGCTGATGGCCATCTTTCTCGGGGTCCGGCGCGATCTTGCGCAGGCGATCCTGTTGCCGATGTTCTGGGTCAAGCTCGCGTACGTCGCGGCGCTGGCTGCAGCGGCACTCGTGGCAACCGTACGACTGTCCGTGCCCGGTGGACGGCTCGGCAGGATGGGCACGGCGCTGCTGACGCCGGTGGTTGCGATGTGGCTGCTGGCCGCGATCGTGCTGCTCGAGGCGCCTCCCGGAGAGCGCGAGGCGCTTTTCTTCGGGCGCACGTGGAGGACATGCCCCGTGGCTCGTCGCGCTGCTCTCCGCGCCGGTGTTCGTCGCCGTGGTCTGGGCGATGAGGCAGCTCGCGCCCACCCGGCTGCGCCTTGCGGGCGCCGCGGCCGGATTCGCGTCGGGCGCCATCGCCGCGGTGATCTACGCCCTGCACTGCCCCGAGCTGGCCGCGCCGTTCCTCGGGTTCTGGTACCTGCTGGGCATCATGATCCCGACGACTGTCGGCGCGCTGCTCGGCCCGCGGCTGCTGCGCTGGTGAGCGCTGCGCGCTGCGGCGAGCGATACTCCATGCCTGCGGCTCCCCGCGAACGCGTCCTGCACACCGTGATCGTCGGATGACATACCCGGACTGGCCAGCGATCGCCATCGTCGGCGCAGGGAGCGTCGGCTGCTATTTCGGGGGGATGCTCGCGCGTGCGGGCGCTCCCGTCACGCTGATCGGGCGTCCAGCCCACGTGGACGCGATCAGGCGCAGCGGGCTGCGCCTGGAGAGTCGCCGCTTCGACGAAGCCATCCCTGTCGCGGCGTCCACCGATGTCGCCGCGGCGCGCGGCGCGAAGCTCGTGCTCTTCTGCGTGAAGAGCATCGATACCGAAGCCGTCGCGCGATCGCTTGCGCCTCACCTCGATCGGGACGCCATCGTGCTCGATCTGCAGAACGGGGTGGACAACGTTGCGCGCATCTGCCGGCACGTCCCCAATCCGGTGGTTGCGGCCGTCGTCTACGTCGCGTGCGAGATGGCCGGGGCCGGGCACGTGAAGCACCATGGCCGCGGCGACCTCGTCATCGGCACGATCGCCAGCGGGGAGGCTCGCGCCCTGCCTCCCGGGCGCGGGCTCGACGATCTCGCCGCCATGCTCGCGCGCGCCGGGATCCCGTGCACGGTGTCGGAGAACATCGAGGGCGAGCTCTGGATGAAGTTCCTCATCAACTGCGCCTACAACGCGATCTCCGCGATCGGACGCTCGCGCTACGCCCGCATGATCGCGACTGCGGAGTCGCGTTCGGTGATGGAGGAAGCCGCGCGGGAAGTGCTGGCGGTTGCCGCCGCGAGTGGCGTGCGGCTTCCCGAGGGCGACCTGGTCGATCGGGTCATGAAGCTCGCCGACGCGATGCCGCAGCAGTCGTCCTCCATGGCCCAGGACATCGCGCGCGGCCGGCGCACCGAGGTCGACGACCTGAACGGACTGGTCGCGCGGCGCGGCGCGGAACTCGGCGTGCCCACGCCGGTCAACCGCACGCTGCACGCGATGGTGAAGCTGCTGGAAGGATCGGACCCGGTCGGTCCCTGAACGCGCCTCGCGTTACGTCAGCAGGTGCCCGAACTTCTCCCGCGCTTCCTCGAGCGCCTCGGGGGAGAGGCGATTCACCTTCGGGAAGCGATCGCGCCAGTGGAACGGCCGGCACGCGTCGATGATCGCGCGCGAATTGGTGAAGTTGCCCTTGCTGCGATCGTCCGGATCGAGCCGCGGATCGAGCGGCGTGCTCCACGCCCCGGTGATGATGTCGATCGACGTGGCCGGATCGGAGCGCGTCACCATCGCCCACATCAGCTCCTCGAGATTCGACACGTCGACGTCCTCGTCCACGACCACGACGTACTTGCCCGCGTACGCGCCGACGTGGCACATCGAGGCGACGTGTCCCGCCTGCTTCGCGTGGCCCGGATAGCGCTGCTTGATCGCCACGCCGAGCAGCATGCGCGCGCCGCCCGCCTCGTGCGCCCACACGGCGGTGACGTCGGGAATGCCGGCCTTCTCGATCTCCTGGCGCAGCAGCGCCGAGCGCGTCACGGCGCGGTAGCGCGCCATCTCGTCCGGCGGGCACAGCGGCGGGCAGCCGAGGATGATCGGGTTGTTGCGGTAGTAGATCGGCCTTGATGTCGAGCACCGGCTCGTCGCGCACGTCGCTCGCGTAATAGCCGGTCCATTCGCCGAACGGGCCCTTCCTTGCGCCGCTTGCCCGGGTGCACGAAGCCTTCGAGCACGATCTCCGCGTTCGCGGGAATCGGCAGGCCGGTGACCTTGCCGCGCACCACCTGCACGGGGCTGCCCGCGCAGCGCGCCGACCATGTCGTACTCGCACACGCCGTACGGCACCTCGCTGCAGGCCATCAGGAAGTTGAGCGGATCGCCGCCGAGCACGATGCACGGTCGGCATCGGCTCGTCGCGCGCCTCGTACTTGTCGCGATGGACGCGTCCGTGCTTGCCGGGCGAGATGTAGAAGCCGACGGTGTTGCTTGTCGTGCATCATCACGCGATAGGTACCGCAATTGATCCAGTGCTCGTCCGGGTCCTGCGTGACGTTGTAGCTGCCGGTGCCGATGTAGCGTCCGCCGTCGCGAGTCGTGCCACAGCGGCGTGGGGAACGTCGTCACGTCGACGTCGTCGCCCATCATGACGTTCTCGAAGATCGGTCCCGTGGCGACTTCCTCGTGCGGGATGGGGCTGCATGTCGCGCAGGTAATGCTCGAGGAACGCGTCGCGAGAGATCGAGCTTGCCGTAGCCCAGCGGGAAGCCGAGCGTCATGTTCTTGCGCCGGCCGCCGAAGAAGTTCACGAGCACGCGGTGGCCCTTCGGGAAGCCGGGGATCTCGTCGAACACGAGGCACGGCGCGTCGTCGGAGTGCATGACGAGATCGGCGGCCATGCCGATCTCCTTCTGCCACGACGCGCCCTTGACGATGCGGACCTCGCCCAGCTTCTCGGCCGCGGCAAGCCAGCCGCGCAGGTCGTCGTAGCCGACGTGGAATTCGGGATTGCGCTCGCGTTGCGGGGCATCGGGAGCGGGCTTGCCGATGACGTTGCTCATCAGGTCGTTCATGAATCCTCCTTGGGCTTGCTGCCTCGCGCTAGGGCATCATTCGAATGCACCGGCGCGCTGGCAGGCCGCGTGCTGTTCGTCGGTCAAGCCGATGAAATTGCGGAACACGGTATCGTTGTCCGCGCCGAGGCGCGGTCCGGCCGCCGTGATGTCGCCCGGCGTTTCGGACAGGTCGAATGCGGGAAAGCAGTACGTCTGGTCGCCGAGCACGGCGTGGCGGCGCCGGCGCCATACGTGGCGATGGACGAGCTGCGGGTCGTGCATGAGATCGCCGACGGTGTTCACCGCGTAGGCATGCAGGCCGGCGCGCTGCAGCAGCGTTGCAGCTTCGCTCGCACGGCGCGCGCGCGACCAGGCCGAGATCGTCTCGGAAAGGCTCGACGCATGGCGCTGGCGCGCCGCGAGGTCGGCGTAGCGCGCGTCCGTTGCGAGTCCCGGCTGGCCGATGGCGTCGGCGAGCGCACGGAACTCCGCATCGGACCAGCACGACAGCGCGAGCCACTCGCCATCGGCGCAGGGAAACGCGTCGTGCGGTGCGGCCTCGGGACTCGCGTTGCCGTTGCGGGAGGCTTCCCTGCCCGTCTCGTGATAGTCGAGCAGCGCACCGGCGAGAAAGACGAGACCGGTCTCGTACTGCGCGATGTCGATCCACGCGCCCTCGCCCGTCTCGCGCCGGCGCAGCAGCGCCGCGAGCACGGCGGAGAGCCCCATCGTCGACGCCACGAAATCGATGTACGGCCCGTACAGGAGCATCGGCGGGCCATCGGCCTCGCCGGTGAGTCCGCAGAACCCCGCCTGCGCCGAAAGCTGCGAGCCGAAGCCCGGCGTATGCGCGCGCGGCCCCGTCTGGCCCATGTTGCAGCTCGACACCATCACCAGCCCCGGATTGATCGCGCGCATCGCGTCGTAGCCGAGGCCGAGGCGCTCGATCACGCCCGGGCGCATGTTCTCGATGACGACGTCGCACCACGCGACCAGCTTGCGCGCGAGATCGATACCGGCCTCGTTCTTGAGGTCGAGCGTGACGCCGTACTTCGAATCGTTGAAGTAGGTGAACGTGCCGCCGCGGTCGAGCCCCGGGATGCCGTCCTTGAACGGCGGGTACTCCAGGCGGAAGCCATCGGGCCGCTGGCGCGATTCGACGTGCACCACGATCGCGCCGAAGTTGGCGAGGATCTTGCCGATGTGGGGACCGGCCGCGTAGCTCGCGAACTCGACCACCTTGAGGCCGGCGAGGGCCTGATCGACGCTGCTCATTGGGTACGCTCCCCGAGGCGTGCCCGCTTCGCGCGCAGGCCTTCCCCGCCACTCCACTCGGCCAGGAGGTCCGGCAGCGCGATCTCGGCGCCGGCCGCGTGGCGCAGCGCAGGTCGCTTGCCGTCGATCAGCGCGAACGCGCCGCAATGGCGCGTGGTGCCGCCTGAAGGATCGCGCACGTCGGCGAAGAACCCGCGCGCCGCGAGCTGCGGATCGCGTGCGATGTCGGCGACGGTGGAGACCGGATAGCCCAGCATCTCGCGCGCGCTCGCGCCTTCGAGGAACTCGCGCTTGGTGAGCGTGGCGAAGAATCGCGCGACCGGGGCTTCGAGCCGATCGACCTCGCTCCTGCGACAGGAGCTTGGGATCGAAATGGGCGATGTCGATGGCGGCGAGCGGGCCGAGATCCGCCCCGCTCTCGCGCATCCAGGCGACGAGCTGCTCGTTGCTGCGCCGGCCCGCGGCGCCGCCGTACAGCACGAAGTTGATGTAGCCGTCGACGCACGGCCAGAACGCCCGGAAGCGCGCGCCGCTGATCGCGCGGCCGGTGATGTACGCGCCGCACCGCGTCGGCACGGTGTCGTTGAGATCGACGAACGCCGGCGCATGCGAAAGCGCCGCAAGCACGGCCGCCTGCGCCGACACGTCGACGTGCTGCCCGCGGCCCGAGCTCGCACGATGCATCAGCGCGACGAGCGCACCCGCCGCGGCCTGGGTGCCGGCCCAGGCGCGCGCCTGCGGAACGCTGATGCGCATCGGCTTGCCGTCCGGTTCCCCCGCGAGCGACATCGCACCCCCGGCGGCCATGATCTCGACGTCCGATGCCCGCCATCCCGCGTGCGGCCCGGTACGCCCGAACGGCGTGACCGACACGTGCACCAGACGCGGAAAGCGCGCGTGCAGCAGCTCGCGGATCGAACGGCGAGCAGGGATCGGCCGGCGATGCCGTCTCGATCAGCACGTCGGCACCCGCGAGCAGGCGATCGAGGTCGGCGCGCCCGGCAGGCTCGTGCACATCGAGGCGCACGAGGCGCTTGTTGACGTTGAAGGCGCGCCAATCGACAGCGTCGACCGATGCCGAAGGCGCCTCGATCTTGACCACGTCCGCGCCGAGATCGGCGAGCAGCCGGCCCGCAAGCCAGCCGAGCTCGCCCGAAGCGTCGATCGCGCGATATCCGCCGAGCACGGGGCGTCTCCCGCGCGTTCCGGTTACGCCTCAGCGACCGGTGCGCGCAAGCGAAAGGACCCAGCCCGCCATGCGCGCCTTCATCTTCGCGATCTGTTCCTCGTCGAAGAAGTCCTGCGGCTTGACGCGATCGATCGGATACACCGGCCGATGGAAGTCCTGCTCGTACCCGTACGGCACCGTCGCGTCGATGCCCATGCCGCCCTCGAACTGCGTGTTCGACGCGGTCCACGCCTTCTCGCCCGCCGTCATGCGCTCGGCCGGCATGAAGGTCTGGCCGCGTCCGCCCGGGATCGGGTTGAGGATGTCCGTCTTCGGATTCACCCGCGTGGTGAGGCACCACATGATGTCGTCCATCGAGTAGATGTCGACGTCCTCGGACACCGCGATCGCGAGGCGCATCCCCTGCGAGCACGACAGGATCGCCGACAGGAAGTTGCGCTGCCAGCCTTCCTCGATCTTGTTGCGCTTCTTCACCTGGATGATGCAGCCGCCCCAGTCGGTCATGCAGTAGGGGATGTGCACGTCCTGGATGATGCCGGGCTGCAGGCGATCGCAGAGCTCGAAGATCGCCGCCTCGCGCACCGTGGTGTCGATGTTGCTGTCGTCCATCGTGTGCACGCCGAGCGGGAAGATGATCGGCTTGCTCTCGGGCTTGCGCATCGTGATGGCGGTGACGTGGAACGTCGGCGCCTTGTACGCCTTGCCCATGTAGCCGGCCCACTCGGGATGGAAGAACGTCTTGCCCTGCACGCCGGCCTTCTCGGCCTCGCCCGTCTCGTAGCGCTTGTCGCGCGGGTGCAGGTAGCCTTCGAGCACGTACTCGGAATCGGCGAGCGCGTACGCGTCGACCGTGCGCGCCTTCACGAGCCGCACCGGCGAGCCCTGCACGGCGCCGGCGACGCCGATCTCGTCGCAGCCCTTGGGCAGGATCACGTAGTCGAAGCCCGCGCCCGCGAGCAGCGTGCACGCCGGCGGCACGCCGAAGCACATCGTGATCGGGATCGGCTTGTCGTCGTCGTAGTGCTGCGTATACACCTGCCACATGTGCGATCCGGGCGAGATCTGGAACGTGCCGACGTTGCCCCACCGGAAGTTCATCCGGTTGTAGCCGATGTCGCCGCCGCCGTCGAAATAGTCGCCGAAGATGCAGCGGATGCCGGAGCCGATGGTGAGCTCGGGCTCGAGCGCGGTGTGGCGGATGGCGGTGATCCACTTGTTGACGTCGAGGTCCTCGGTGATCACGTGCTCCTGGCACGGCGCATCCTTCTGGTCGAGCACCACGGGCTTGAGCGGCTTGTTGATCGCGGCGGCGATCCTGCGCGTGCGATCGCGCGAGTCCTCGAAGCCGAACATGCGCTCGATCACGCGGATGTCGCCGAAGAGGTTCGTGATCGCGCGCGCGTGCGGCTTGCCCTTCACCTTGTTGAACAGGATCGGGTAGCTGCCGTCGAAATGCTTCTGCAGGCCGGTGATCTCGAGGTCCGGGTTCACCTCCTTGCTCGTCTCGATCAGCAAGCCCTCGGAGCGCAGCCATTCGATCGCGCTGCGCAGGCTGGTGATGTCCTTGGCGGACTTGGCCGCTGCAGCCTTGCTGCTCGTGCTGCGGGCGCGGGGTTTGCTGACGACATCGCTCATGGGGTTCCTCCGGTGAGTGGGGACGGTTGCGGTTTGGCGGGCGCTTGCGCTCGGGGCGATGGGCGTCAGCGCTTGGGTTCGAGGTGGGCCACCTTGGCCCGCATCTCGCCGGTCCAGCGGCGTGCGAAGTCGGCGGGAATGTGGAACTGGTCGAGCACGCGCGCGACCACGTGGTTCACGAGATCGTCGATGCCCTGCGGATGGTGATAGAAGGCGGGCATGGGCGGCATGATCGTCACGCCCATGCGCGCAAGCTTGAGCATGTTCTCGAGATGGATCTCGGAGAGCGGCATCTCGCGCGCGACGAGCACGAGCCGGCGACGTTCCTTGAGGATCACGTCCGCAGCGCGATGCACGAGGTGGTCGCCGATGCCGTGCGCGATGGCGCCGAGGCTGCGCATCGAGCAGGGAATGATCACCATGCCTTCGGTCTGGAAGGAGCCCGAGGAGATCGCCGCGCCCATGTTGCCGGGCTCGTACACCGCGTCGGCGAGGTCGCGCACCTCGCGCAGCGTGTACGACGTTTCGTGCTCGATGGTCTGCATCGCCCACTTCGAGAGCACGAGGTGGGTCTCGATGTCCTCGGCTTCGTGCAGGGCCTCCAGCAGGCGGATGCCGAGAATGGCGCCGGTGGCGCCGGTAATGCCGACGATGAGTCTGCGCATCGTGCCCCTCCTCCTGGCTGCCTGCTGTTATGTGGTCCACATTGTGGCCGCCTCGTGGCGCTCACTTTGACGGCCGCCGAGTCCGCAGGACCTGCTCTCGCTCTGGCGCGAGAGCAATGTAGCACCGCTCCCGGGTGCGCGTCCCGGCGACGCGCCGAAAAAACGTTCCACAATGTGCACTGCCGATCGGGTCGCCCACCGGCTTGGCGCTCATGTCGCCCGCATCCGCAATCAGCGGGCGCGCGCGTCAGTGCTGTTTCGACGGCTCGCGTGCGAGCGGGGCTCGCCAGACCAGCGGCAACACGACACCGAGCGCGAGCACCCCGGCGATTGCCTGCACCATCAGCGATGGCGTCAGCAATCCGACGCCGGCTGCGAACAACAGCCACCGCCGCAGCGCTGACAGCGCACGCCGCAGATGGCCTTCCGCAGCGAGGCACAGGCAGGCCACGGCCGCCGTGGCCGCCACGACCGCGAGCGCGATGCGCCACGGCGCGCCGATGAGCAGGATCTCGGTGCTGTAGACGAATGCGAAGGGCACGACGAACGCCGTCATCGAGATCCGCACCGCCGCGATGCCGATCGCCATCGGATGGGCGCGTGCGATCGGCGCCGCAGCGAACGCGGCGACGGCAATCGGTGGAGTCATCGCCGACAGGCTCGCGTAATAGACCAGGAACAGGTGCGCAGCCATCAGCGACACGCCCAGTTTCGTCAATGCCGGCGCGATGAGGACCGCCGCCAGGATGTAGACGCTCGGCGTGGGCATGCCCATGCCCAGCAGCAGGGTGATCGCCGCGGCGACGGCGAGCGATCCCAGCAGGTTCGCACCGGCGACGACAAAGATGAGGTCGGTCACCTTGGCGCCGAGTCCGGTCATCGAGAGCCCACCCACGACAAGGCCTGCGGCGGCGCACGCGGCCACCACCGGGACGATGCGCAGGGTCGCCTCGGCGAGGATGTCGTAGAAGCAAGCGAGCCCGAGGCGGGTTTCGCGTCGGGTCATCGCGACGGCGATGACGGCCCCCGTACCGACGATGGCGACGAACGTCGGCGAGTAGCCGAGCAGCAGTGCCGTGACCAGCGCCACCAGCGGCACCAGGAAGAGCCCGCCGCGGCGCAGCGTGTCGCGCAGTCTCGGCACGTCCTCCAGCCCGGCGAGACCGAGCTTGACCGAGCGCAGGTGCACCTGCAGGTAGACGCAGAAGTAATAGAGAAAGGCGGGCACGATGGCGGCAAGCGCGATCTCGGCGTAGCGGATGCCCGTGAACTCGGCCATGATGAACGCGGCAGAGCCCATCACGGGGGGCAGCACGCTGCCGCCGGTCGAGGCCGCGACCTCGATGCCGCCCGCCAGGGCACCGCTGTAGCCGAGCCTCTTCATCATCGGGATCGTGATCGATCCGGTGGTCACCACGTCCGCGGTCGGGCTGCCCGAGATGGTGCCGTAGAGCCCCGACGAAACCACGGCGATCTTCGCCGGCCCGCCGGGGCTGCGCCCGCTCATCGCGGCGGCGGCATCGAAGAAGAACTCGCCGCCGCCGGTGCGCGACAGGAAGGTGCCGAACAGCCCGAACAGGAAGACGTACGTGAGCGCCACCCGAATCGGCACGCCGAAGACGCCATCGCTCGTGAACGCCATCATGTCGAGGAAATGCCGATAGCCGATGACGCCATGCCCGAGCACCCCGGGCAGGTGATCGCCCCAAAGGTTGTAGGCAAGGAAAACGAGCACCACCGCCGTGAGCCCGGGCCCCACGGTGCGGCGGGTCGCCTCGAGCGTGATCAGCAGGAGGCCGCTGCCGCAGATCACGTCCCACGGGGTCAGTTCGTCGAGGAGCGTGATGCGGGTGACGATCCGCTCGTTGTGGTACCAGAAATACGCCGAGATACCGACGCTGGCGAGGGCGAGCAGCAGGTCCCACACCGGGACGGCTGCCGGGTCGGAGCGGGCGAACGCGCCGGTGGAAACGAACACGAGCGCCAGCATGAGCCCGAGGAAGACGATGGTCATGGCGAAGATCTGCACGATCTGCACCGTCGTCACCCACACGATGCCGAGCGCGATCAGCGCCGCGAACGGCTTCACGAGCCGTCCCTGCCACCCCCCGGCGCTGCGTCGCACGCCGGTCGAGAAAAGCCCGCGGAGCATCGAGTCGCTCACGCGCGGAAGCCGCACCGGCCGCTGCGCCGACGCGTTCGCCGGGAGGCAATGCCCGGCGAGAACGGCGTCGCCGCCGGGGCGCCCGCGCCCACCGCGGCCGGGCTGGCCCAGCGCGACCCCGCGGGGATCATGACCGGGCTACTTCAGCAGCCCGGCTTCGCGGTAGTACTTCTGCGCGCCGTCGTGGTACGGAATGATGCGTTGGCTCGCGAGGAACTCCGGCGAGATCGTCTTGAACGTGCTGTGCACGCCCTGCAGCTTGTCGATGTGCTGACCGAGCGCCTTGGCGATGTCGTAAGCGGTCTTGTCGTCCATCTTTTCGCTGGCGACGAGCAACGCCCCCAGCGTGACGGTCGGCACGTCCTGGGGCTGCCATGCATAGGTCCCCGCCTTCACCACGAACCGCTTCACGCCGAGCTCCTGCGACACCTTCTCGATGACGGGCTCGGACACGGGCAACAGCACGAGGTCCACGGCATCGCCTGCCTGAAGGATGAAGCTCGTGCGCACGAACACGCCGTTGGTGAGCATGTCGATGCGCTTGTCCTTGATGAGATCGCCCTGCTCGTCCGAGGCGGCGTAGACGACATCACCCCCCCACTTCTTGATGTCATCGAGCCGCACGCCGATCGCCTCGAACATCTTCACCGCGACATGCTCCGTGATGTTGCCGCGCTTGTTGAACGCAACGCGCAGCGGAGGCTTCTTCACCGCGATGTCGTCGAACGTGCGGATGCCGTACTTGTCCGCGAACGCCTTGGTGATGATCATCTGCATGGGCGCCCAGTCGTAGAGCAGCGCGATGGCGCGCAGGCTGGTGATCGGCTTCGCGAACGGCTTCTCGCCTTGCTTCGCGATGCGCAGCTCGGCGTCGTGGGCAATGCCGAGCTCCACCTGCCCGCGGTCCAGGAGGGCGATGTTGGCGAGTCCGCCACCGGAGGTTTGGTACGTGATGGTCGAGCCCGGGTACGATGCCTTGACCGCGGCGTCGACGCCCACGCCGAGAACCGTCCACAAGCCGCTGGGGCTCGCACCGGACAGCGTCATCTTGTACACCTGGGCACTCGCCGCGAAACTCGAGCAGGCCAGGGCCAGGCCGAGCAGGAACGCAAGCCGGATACGCATCATGTCTCCTCCGTGAGCATCGCCGCGGCGCGTCGAGACGCCGGGGTACGCGCTGTGAACCGAATGGACGGCATGCGCGGCGCATGGCCACATTGTGACTGCAAACGTGGCAGTTCCGTACGCGGCTTGCTATAGTGCCCGCGTATCCTGGCCGCGCGACGCATCGCCTATCCTCGGCGGACTGTAGCATTCCGCCCCGGGGGTGCGCTGCGCCAGCCCAAAAAAATGTTCCACATTGTGCTTACTGCACGATCATGAGCCCTCTCGGTCCCGCCGCGCTGCAAAGCCGGCCTGCGGTCGCCTCCGCCACTACGGCGCGAGCGGGCACGCAGAGCATCCAGCGCGCGGCGATGCTGATCCGCGTGATCGCATCGCGCAGCCGTACGGGCCTGCGCCTGGCCGAGATCGTGCAGCACGCGCATCTCGAGCGATCCACCGCACGCCGCATCCTCAAGTGTCTCAGCGAGGAGGGCCTCGTGATGCAGGACGCCGAGACGCACCGCTACTTCCTGGGCCCGCTCGTGTTCGAGCTCGGCCTCGCTGTCGCGCCGCAGTTCAACCTGGTCGACATCTGCCGGCCGGCGTTGCAGCGCATCGCCGAGAAGACCGGCGACACGGTGTTCCTGACCGTGCGCAGCGGCTACGAGTCGGTGTGCCTCGACCGGCGCGAGGGCTCGTTTCCGATCAAGACGCTCACGCTCGAGGTCGGGACCCGCCGGCCCTTGGGTGCGGGTGCCGGCGGCATCGCACTGCTGATGCTGCTGCCCGACGAAGCCGTCGAGGAGATCGTGAAGGCCAACGCGGTCCGGTTCACCACCTACAATCACCTCACCATCCCCGCGTTGCTCAAGATGCTCGCGCGCTCGCGCAAGCTCGGGTACGCGATCAACGACATCCACATCACGCCGGGCGCAAGCTCGATCGGGTTGCCGGTGGTGAATCGCTGGGGTCACCCGTTCGCGGCGATCAGCGTCGGCGCCATCCAGAGCCGCATGGGCGAAGAGCGCCAGGCGCAGATCGCGGAGATCGTGCGGGCCGAAGTGCGGGTGCTGGAGAAGGCGATGCACGAGGCGACGCTGCAATGAGCGCCGAGACGCGTCAGCGGCCGGCGACGTGGCCGATCGGCCTGCGATGAACGCGTCTGGCGGCACCGCGGGCGCGGACGCTGTGCGCGGGCGCGTGCTGGCGTTCCTCGCCGCGCACAGCGTGATGACGCTCGCCACGGCCGAGCCGTGGGCCGCCGCCGTGTTCTACGTGAGCGATGGACTGACGCTTTACTACCTGTCGTCACCGCGAAGCCGGCACGCGCAGACGCTCGCGACGGACGCACGCGTCGCCGTCACCATCCAGGACGACCAGGACGACTGGCGCGCGATCCGCGGAATCCAATTGGCCGGTGCCGTGGAACCGGTCGCGTCGGCATTCGAGGCGCATGTGCGCGCGCTCTATGCCGCGAAATTTCCCGTGATCGGGAGCACTGCTGCAGCGGTTGCCCCGATCGTCGAAGCGCTCAAGCGCATCCGGTGGTATCGCGTGGTGCCGCACACCGTGTACTTCGTCGACAACACCGAGGGATTCGGGACGAGGCACCGGCTGCCGCTTTGAAGCCGCCGCCGATTTCGCGTCAGCAGCCGCTCGCGACCCT